>NZ_CP157624.1:0-4800000 GCF_048305075.1 Variovorax sp. 160MFSha2.1 | reverse complement strand
GTGAAGCAGCAGACCGAAGCGATGACGGAGATGCGGAACGAGTGCACGCGCAGCAGGTCGAGCGGGACCAGCGGCGCCTTCTTCGCCATCTCGCGGCGCACCAGCAGGACCATCGAGGCGATCGCCACGCCGAGCAGCGCGCCGCCGTGCGGCAGGCTCGACGGCAGCCGGTCGCTGCCGAGCACGAAGGCGGCGAACATGATCGCGTTGAGCGCAATGCTCCAGAGGTCGATGCTGTCCTTCGTCGACTCGGGGCGCGGCAGCTTCGTGCAAGCGGCGAGCACGAGGAGGCCGATGGGCAGGTTCACCGCGAAGAGCCACGGCCAGCTCGCCGCCGAAAGAATGAATGCGCCGATGGAAGGCCCCGCCGCCGTGGCGCTCGCAATGGCGAGTGCGTTCCAGCCTATCGCGCTCGCCAGCAGCCGGCGTGGATAGGTGAAGCGCAGCAGCGCCAGGCCGAGCGGCATCACTGCCGCCGCGCCCAGCCCTTGCAGGCATCGCGCGGCGACCAGCCATGGCAGCGACGGAGAAAGCGCGCACAGCACCGACGCCGCGGTGAACAGCGCGACGCCGCCGGCGAACACTCGGTGATAGCCGAGTCGCGCGCCGACGGCGGAAGCAGGCAGCAGGAACATCACGACCGCGAGCTGGTACGCCGTGATGATCCAGACCGCATCGGCAGGCGTCGCCTGCAGTTGCCGGGAGATGCTCGGCAGCGCCACGTTGGCGATCGCGCCGTCGAGCACCACCAGGGTGCCCGCGCCGAGGATGGCGGCGACGGCCGCGATGCGCCGGGGCATCGGCAGGCCGTCGGCATCGTTCGCCGCCTCGGTCCCGATGGAAGAAGTGCTGGAGCGGAGTGAAGGTGAGAGAAGCATGGGAGTGGCCTTGATGGAAGACGCTCGATTGCGTCGACCCAGAATAGGTCGCGAAGACGCGCCGGCCCAGAGCGTGGCGCGCAGGTTGTTCCTGCATGCGGCGCCTGCCTGGATCCGCGCGCCTGTGCTAGCGTCGGGCATGCAAGACGCCGATCTCAACCTGCTGACCGCGCTGAACGCACTGCTTTCAGAAGGCAACGTGGCGAAGGCCGCCGAGCGCATGGGCCTGAGCGAATCGGCCATGAGCCGCACGCTGGCGCGGCTGCGGGAGGCCACAGGCGATCAACTGCTGGTGCGCGCCGGGCGCGGGATGGTGCCCACGCCGCATGCGCTGGCGCTGCGCGATCGCGTGAGAGACCTGGTGCAGGAGTCGCACGCGGTCCTGCAGCCCGCCGACGCGTGCCTGGACCCGCGCACGCTGCAGCGCCTCTTCACCATACGGGCCAACGACGGCTTCATCGAGGCCTTCGCGCATGTGCTGGTGGCCCGTGTCGCGAAGGAGGCGCCCGGCGTTCGCCTGCGCTTCGCGCCCAAGCCCGACAAGGACGTGCGCCCGCTGCGCGAAGGCCTGATCGATCTCGACGTCGGCGTGCTGGGCGACTCGGCGGGGCCGGAGGTGCGCGTCCAGGCGCTCTATCGGGACCGCTTCATCGCCGCGGTGCGCGAAGGCCATCCGCTGCTGGCCGAGGCCGGGATCACGCCCGAGCGCTATGCCGCCTGCGACCACGTGGTCATGTCGCGCCACGGCCGCAAGGAAGGGCCGGCGGACGTGGCTCTCGCGGCGATGGGGCTGGCGCGCAACGTCGCGGTCACGGTGCCGAGCTTCGGTGCTGCCTTGTCGATAGCGGCGGCGACCGATCTTGTGGCCTTGGTACCGGCCTCGTACTTCGAACGTCTGAGGGCGCAGAGCACGCTGCGCTCGTTCCCGCTGCCGATGCACACGGAGCAGATCACCATCTCGCAGATGTGGCATCCGCGCATGGACCGAGATCCCGCGCACCGATGGCTGCGCGGCATGGTGCTGGAGCTGTGCCGGGACCTTGCGGAAGGCGAAACCTAGTCCGCAGCGGGCTCGCTCGTCGCACCGGGCGCCGACTGCGCCAGGTGCCTACCCACCGTCGACAGCAGCCCGCGCAGCCAGCGATGGGCGCCCTGGTGCTGCGAGCGCTCGTGCCACAGCTGGTAGAAGCGCATGCGCGGAAATCCTTCGGGCGCGGGCATGTTCACCACCGGCAGGCTGCGCGTGAACTGCTCGGCGAAGTGGCGCGCGGTGGTGAAGACGAGGTCGCTCTCGGCCACGAGGCAGGGGGCCATTGCGTAGTAGGGCACGAAGACGCGTGCGTCGCGGGTCTGCCTGAGCCCGGCGAGGTGGCTGTCGACGACCGCGCGGTGCGACTTGGCGAAGGGCGTGGGCACGACATGGGCGGCCGCCAGGTAGCGCTGCAGCGTCATCGCGCCCGGCGCGGCCAGCGGATTGGTCGGGCTCATCATGCAGACCAGGTCGTCCTCGATCAGCAGAGACAGGTGCATGCGCTCCGGCGGCAGCGGCCAGTTGCCGATGACGATGTCGAGCTCGCCCTGCGCCAGCGCGCGCTCGTAGTCGTAGCCGGGGGTGAGGGGGTGGATCAGCAGGCGTGCCTGCGGCGCCTCGGCGCGAAATCGCGCCACTGCCTCGGCCATGAAGCTCGCGGCCAGGTAGTCCGGCGTGGCGATGGTGAAGGTCATGGTGCTGGAGCCGGGCTCGAAGCGCTCGGGGCCGGCCAGCATGCGGTCGATTTCTCCGAGCACCTCGCGCGCGCTGTCGCGCAGCTGCAGCGCGCGGGCGGTGGGCACCATGCCGCCGCGCTCGCGCACCAGGATCGGGTCGCCGAAGGCGTCGCGCAGGCGCCGCAAGGCCGCGCTGACGGCCGGCTGCGTCTGGTTCATGCGGACAGCCGCGCGAGAAACGCTGCGCTCGGCCACCAGCACCGCCAGCACGCGCAGCAGATGGATGTCGACAAGGTCCTGGCTTCTCGTCATGTGTCTAGGGGTTCGACCGGATGGCGCACCCTCGCGGGGCGCGACCTATCGCTCTGGTTTATGCCGCACATTCCGCGCGCCGTGCGCGCGGCGGGACCATTGTGCCTACAGTGCCCCGGCAGGCGGCGTTCCTTCTCGGCGATGGAGCGGATCGCGAAGCCCCACACCAAGGACCTGGAGACAAAGCATGACATCGACAACCACGGCGGCCGCACCCGCCCGGCCTTCCGACACCCCGTCCGAGCTGGACGGGGTCTACCGCAAGATCATCTGGCGGCTCATTCCCTTCCTGATGCTGCTGTGGGTGCTGGCCTGGATCGACCGGGTCAACATCGGCTTCATCAAGCTGACGATGCTCGACGAGCTCAAGTGGAGCGAGGCGATGTACGGCCTGGGCGCGGGCATTTTCTTCCTGGGCTATTTCTTCTTCGAGGTGCCCAGCAACCTGCTGCTGCAGCGCATCGGGGCCAAGAAGACCATCATGCGCATCACCATCGGCTGGGGCCTGACCTCCATCGCCACGATGTTCGTGAAGACGCCGGAGATGTTCTATTTCCTGCGTTTCCTTCTGGGCGTGTTCGAGGCCGGCTTCTACCCCGGCATCATCCTGTACCTGACCTACTGGTTCCCCAACGACCGGCGGGCCAAGGCCTTCGGCATGTTCATGTCGGCCTCGGCCTTCGCGGGCGTGATCGGCGGGCCGCTGGCCGGCGCCATCATGACCGGCATGCACGGCGTGAACGGCTGGTCGGGCTGGCAATGGGTGCTGCTGCTCGAAGGCATTCCCTCGGTCATTGCCGGCTTCGTCACGTACTTCTACCTGACCGACAGGCCCGAGCAGGCCCGATGGCTCACGGCGCGCGAACGCCAGCTGGTGCATGAAGACCTCGAGCGCGACGGCCGCTCGCTGGGCCAGCGCGAGCACAGCATGCTGGCTTCGCTCAGGAGCGGGCGCATCTGGCTGCTGATCCTGATCTTCTTCTGCATCATCGCGGCCAATTCCTCGCTGACCTTTTACGGTCCCACGCTGGTCAAGGAAGTGGGCTTCACCAGCCCGGTGACGGTGGGCTGGATCATGGCCGTGGCCTACCTGTGCGGCGCGGCCGGCATGATCTGGAACGGCTTCCACTCCGACAGGCAGCAGGAATCGCGCTGGCACTGCGCCCTGGCCGCCGCGCTGGGCGCTGCCTCGCTGCTGGTCGTGGCGCTCTTCCTGGGGCACAGCGCGCTGGCGGTGCTTGTTGGGCTCACGCTGGCCATCGTCGGCACCATGAGTGCCATTCCGGTGTTCTGGCAGATGCCCAACCGCTTCCTGGCCGGCACCGCCGCAGCCGGCGGCGTGGCGCTGATCAACTCCATCGCCAACCTCGCCGGCTTCGGTGCGCCCTGGATGCTGGGGCTCATCAAGACCTCCACCGGCAGCCTCTCGCCCGGCCTCTACGTGGTGGCGGCGGTCGAGGTCTGCGCCACCCTGCTGATCCTGGCCTGCGTGCCTTCGCATCGCAAGCAGTCATGAGAGAGAACAACCAATGACCCTCACCGCCACCCGCCTGGACCTGGCCGCGCTCAACGCCATGGACCGCGACGCCTTCGTCGCCGCCGTCGGTGCGACCTTCGAGAACTCCCCCTGGGTTGCGCAGGCCGCGTGGGCTCGCAGGCCCTTCGCGGACACCGACGCGCTGCATGCCGCAATGCTCGACGTGGTGCGCGAGGCGCCGCACGAGCGCCGCATCGCTTTCCTCTGCGGCCACCCCGAACTGGCCGGCCGCGAAGCCCAGGCCGGCACGATGACCACCGAATCCGTCGGCGAGCAGCGCAGCGCCGGGCTCGACGCGCTCAGCCGCGAAGAGCTGGACGAAATGCAACGGCTGAACCGTGCGTACCGCGAGCGCCACGGCTTCCCCTTCATCATCGCCGTGCGCCGCAACACCAAGCAGCAGATCTTCGAGGCAATGCGCGCGCGCGCCGAAGCGAGCACGCAGGCCGAGCACCGCGCCGCGCTCGACCAGATCGGGCTCATCACCCGGGGGCGCATCGACGCGCTGCTGGACGGCTGAAGGCGCCTTTCCCCTCTCTTCCCGACGGACACGTTCCCGTTCCCGCCGGCTGGTGCATCCCATGCACCGGCGAGGCCTTCCATCGCCCGAAAAAGGCAACAACGACAGGAGACAACAGCATGGCGAATCAAGTCGTATCCCAACCCGCGCGCAGGCAGTTCGCGCTCTCGGGACTGGCGCTGGGTGCCGCGGCGCTGACCACGCGTGGAGCACTCGCGCAACAACAGCCCAACGCCGCGCCGGCCGGCCCGGCCCAGGCCAGCGGCCCCATCGTGCTGCATGGCGCGAGCCCGCGCCTGACGGTGCATGCGCTGGACACCTTCCACGGCGCGGCCGCCACCGGCTTGCGCATCGATTTCTCGCGGCTGGAAGGCGGCAGCTACAGGCCGCTGCGCAGCGTCGTCATGAACGGCAACGGCCGCTCCGAAGAACCGCTGCTGATCGGCGACAGCTATCAGGCCGGCGACTACGAGCTGCTGCTGCACGTGGACGACTACTTCGCCAGCAGGAAGGCCGTGCTGCCCATGCCGCCCTTCCTGACCAGGCTGCCGGTGCGCATCCGCGTGGCCAACGTCGCCGAGCGCATCCACCTGCCGATCCAGTTCGGCCCGTGGAGCTACACCTATTCGCGCGGCAGCTGAGCTCACCGGATTCACGAAAGGACACGACATGACCGGCATCTCGACCCACGTGCTCGACATCACCAACGGAAGGCCCCTGGCCGGCCTGCAGGTGGAGCTCTACGACATGGCGACCACTCCGCCCACGCGCCTGAACAGCACCCGCACCAACGCCGACGGCCGCACCGACGCGCCCATGCTCGCGGCCAAGGACGCGCGCACCGGCCACTTCGAAATGCGCTTCCACGTCGGCGACCACTTCAAGGCCGCCGATGGGCTCTCGGACGTGGTGCCCGTTCGCTTCTCCATCTTCGACGCCGCGCAGCACTACCACGTGCCGATGCTGTGCGCGCCCTGGTTCTTTTCAACGTATCGCGGCAGCTGACTGCCGCCGGAGCCCATAGCGATGACCCAACCCCAACTCCAATCCGAACCCAACGCAGAGAAATACATGGTCGACGCCATCCGCCTGGCCATGCGCAACGTGCGCGAGCGCAGGACCTGGCCCTTCGGCGCCGTGCTGGTGCGCAACGGCAAGGTGCTGGCCCATGCCGTCAACGAGGTCGATGCCCTGTGCGACCCCACGGCCCATGCCGAGATGCAGGCCGTGCGCATCGCCGCCAAGGCGCAGGGCGGCACCGACCTGTCGGGCAGCGTGGTGTACGCCAGCGGCTATCCGTGCCCGATGTGCCTCACGGCGATGTACCTGGCGGGAGTGAAGGAGGTCTACTACGCCTACTCCAACGAGGACGGCGAGCCGCACGACCTGTCGGCCGAGCGTGGCTACCTGGAGATCGCGCGGCCCATCGAACAGCGCGAGATGCCCGTGCGCGCGCTGCCGGTGCGCGACGAGGGCGAGGACCTGTACGAGGCCTGGTCGCGCGCGACGCGCTGAGCTACCGGGTCAGGCCCGGGGCTCGTTGCAGACCGCTTCGATGTTGTGCCCGTCCGGGCCGATGACGAAGGCCGCGTAGTAGTTCGCGTGGTATTGCGGGCGCAGGCCGGGCGGTCCGTTGTCCCTGCCTCCCGCCTCCAGCGCCGCGCGATAAAACGCGTCGACCTGCTGGCGGGTCTCGGCCTTGAACGCGAGGTGAAGGTGCGCCGGCTTCTCGTCGGTCTGGAACAGGCACAGCGAGGCCTTGCTCTTCGAGGCGAGTTCGACGCCGTAGCTCGGTACGCCCTCGGAAACGACGGCCACGCCGAGCGGTTCGAGCGCCCTTAAGAAAAACGCCTTGCTCGCCGCGTAGTCGCTCACGCCGAATTTGACATGGTCAAACATGAGTTTCCTGTTGTTTCAAGATCTGTGGAGGCCGGGCGGCCCAAGGCCGGCGCAAGCATAAACCCGTGATTCCGGGGGCGCGACGCGGCCCGAAAGCCTCCTGGCGACCGGGGAACCGCTGCCGGGGCCGCTTCGCCGTCAAAATGCCGGCCATGGAATCTCTGATCGAACAACTCTCCGACTCGGTGGCTTCGGCCCGGACGCTGGAAGACCTGACCCGTCCGATGCTCGAGATGCTCGGCGCGGTGACCGGGCTGGAGTCGACCTACCTCACCACCATCGACCTCGACAAGGGACAGCAGCACATCCTCTTCTCGCGCAATGTGCGGCAGCTGAGCATTCCAGAGGGCCTCACCGTGCCTTGGGCCGACACGCTTTGCAAGCGCGCCATGGAAGAGGGCCGCACCTACACCGGCGACGTCGCCAGCTGCTGGGGCGATTCCGACGCGGCAAAGGAGCTCGGCATCCAGACGTACGTAAGCACGCCGGTCAAGACCGAGGGCGGCGACCTGTTCGGCACCCTGTGCGCCGCGAGCTCGACGCAGCAGCCCCTGGCGCCGCATGCCGAGCCCGTGCTGCAGCTGTTCGCGCGGCTGATCGGCCAGCAGGTGGAGCGCGAGCTGCTCTACAGGAAGCTGGAGAAGGCCCATGCCGAAGTCGTCACCCTCGCTTCCACCGACGCGCTCACGGGCCTGCCGAACCGCCGCACGCTCGTCGACGGCCTGCGCAGGCTGATGGCGCAGGCCGAGCGCGACGGCACCAGCGTGCTGGTCGGCTTCATAGACATGGACGGCTTCAAGAAGATCAACGACACCCACGGCCACGACATCGGCGACGAGTTTCTCGTCGCCATGACCGCCCGCATGTCGGCCTCGCTGCGCGCGGGCGACATGCTGGCGCGCAACGGCGGCGACGAGTTCGTGGTGATCGGCGCCGGCCCGGCCTTCGACCAGGCGCCGAACGCCGCGGCGCGTTCGCTCGCCGAGCGGCTGGGCGAAAGCACCGTGGGCGAACTGCGGCTGCAGGGCGCCACGCTCGACTACCGCGGCGCGAGCGTCGGCGTGGTCGCCATCGACCCGCGCACCACCTCCGCGGCGCAGGCGCTGCGGCTGGCCGACGAGGCCATGTACTCCGTCAAGCGCGGGCGCCGCGCCGTGGCGAACCACCGGGAAACGGCTTCGGCCTGAGCGGCGCAGCCAGGTGCCGTCGCCGCCCCGGCTCGCGGCGGGGGCGGCGCGCAGCCCGGAGGAAGGGCCTCGCGATGCGGCATCGAACCTGGTGAAGATGCTGGAGCCGTCGCGCGCGCAGCCGTCGATTTCGATGGCGATGCCCTGGCGCAGGCAGCGGCGCGAAGAACCACGGGACCTCCTTTTTGCGACTGCGGATCAAGCCTGCGAAAGCGCATGGGAGTGGTCAGGGAGTGTTCATAAACCCGCTCCAGTATTGAACTCCAAAGTACTACTTCTGCTCGTGGGCTGCGGCCTCGCCTTCGTTCGGGGGCTGGAGTCCGGAAAGCGTTCCGGAGGTGCTGCCATGCGCTTGACCAGCATGAATTCCGTCGGGACTTCGGGGCCGGCGACATATCGGGTCTGGACCGACGACCCCGAGGGTTTCTCGACCCAGCGCATCACGCCGATGCACCACAACTTCCACGAGCATCCGCTGTTCCAGGTGCCCGAACTCGTGAAGCTCGGCATGGAGCTCTCGAAGGTGGACCAGTGCAGGTTCATGGACCCGAAGAGAACGATTTCCTCGGCGCTCTCGCACGAGGGCAGGCCGCCGGGCGGGCGCAGCATCGACGAGTTCTTCGAGCGCATGGAGGAGCCGGGCTCGTCGTGCGCCTTCTACAACATCGAAGTCGTTCCCCGCTACCAGGCCTTGCTGATGTCGGTGGTGAACTCCATGCGCGCGCTCGTGGAGCGCGAGCAGCCGGACATCTTCAGGGTGAACGGCTTCGTGTTCTTCTCGGCGCCGCCTTCCGTCACGCCCTTTCACATCGACCGCGAGAACAACTTCTGGCTGCAGCTGCATGGCCACAAGATCCTCAACGTGTGGGACCACCGCGACCGCGGCATCGTGCCGGCCGACGCCGTGGAGGATTTCATCGTCACTCAGTCGCTGAAGAAGGTTCGCTTCAGCGAAGCGTTCATGCCGCTGGGGCTGGAGTTCGACGCACGGCCGGGCGATGTCATCTACTTCCCCAGCACCTCGCCCCACATGACCCGCTCGCAGGTCGGCGGGACCGGCGCCGGCGATCGCCTGTCGATCTCGATCGGCGTGACCTTCTACACCGCCGCCACGCGCGAGGTGGCCCGCATCCACCAGGTGAACCGGCTGATGCGCAAGTGCGGCCTGTCGCCCTCATACCCGCGGGAGTCGCCGGTAGCGGATGCGGTGAAGTCGGCCATCGGCGGTTTCGTCGGCGCCGGCCGCGCCCGGCTCGGCGCTGCGCGTGCGCGCTTCATCAGCATGGCCACGTCGCGGCGAATGAGGCACACGCCGCCGCCGGGGTCCTACTGAGCCTGTGTCGGTCGCGGCACCGCTTCCCCCGTGCGGGATTCGCCAGCGTCACGTTCTCGAGCGCCTTGATCCGCCACTCGCCGGCCAGCCGCGTCAGTACGGCGAGGATCAGCGTATCGACGACCTGGGGCCCCGCAGGATGTTCCGCACCTGCCGCGAGGTGGTGTCGTCTCTTCTCTGAATCCGGCGTCCGTCAGCAAAGGTGCGCAGACGGCGCTACTGCGAAGCAGCCAGGAATTTGCTGATCAACCCGACCGTAACGCCGGTACTCTCTTCCATCAACCAGTGTCCTGCACCCGGCACGACTTCTCCGCGCACATTGGTTGCCGCATTGCGCATGACGATCGCCATGTTGTCGCCGAAGGACTTCTCTCCGCCAATGGCGAGCACCGGCATGGCGAGCCTGGTCTTGGAGAACGCGATGTTGTCGGCAACGTCGTTGCTGGCGATGGTGTTGAACTGCGCGAAGGCGGCGCGCATCGCGCCCGGCTGCGCATAGAGCCTGGCGTAGTGCCGCCGCGTCGCCTCGTCGATCTTCGAAGGCGTGCCGGCAAACTCGTTCCAGAACCGGTCGAGATAGATGCGCTCCCTGCCGGCGACCAGTCGCTCGAAATCGCGGCCGCCGGCGTTGAAGTGCCACAACGCGGGCCACAGGATGATCTGGTCCCATGGCGCGACGCCGGGCACGGGCGCGTCCATCACGACGAGTTTGTCGACCTTGTCGGGGTAGCTGGCCGCATATGCATAGGCGACCATCGTGCCGATGTCATGCCCGACGACGGCGCTCTGGTCCTGCTTCAGGGCAGTCACGACCGCGCGTATGTCAGCAGCCTGCGACTTCTTGTCGTAGCCACTGGTGGCCTTCGACGATTTCCCCATGCCGCGGAGGTCCGGCACGATCACCAGGTGCGTCTTCGCGAGCTCTTGCGCCAGCGGGGCCCACATGTCGCCCGTGTCGCCGAACCCGTGGATGAGCACCACGGCGGGGCCGGCACCGCCGGAGCGGACAAAGATGCTCGCGCCATCCGCCAGGGTGACGGTCCGGGTCTTGAAGCTGCTCGGGAAGGCCGGTTGTGCTCCGGCATTGGCTGTGCACAGCACAGCAATCAACAGGGCCAATACCAGCGCAAGGCGATTCTTCATGTCGGAGCTCCACTGTCGAGGACCAGATAGGCGCGACGCATTCTGAGGCTTTGTTGCGCAGCGAGCCAACGATATTTGGTTCAAGCCGGGCGCCGGCCCCGCTCATCGCTCGCGAACCAGCCGGAAATATCGCCACATTCCCCACACGACGCCGACGGCGAGACCGATCCCGACGCTCCAGCCGGCCGGCAAGCCGAATCCGAGTGCCAGGAGCAGCATCAATCCGGCGCAGGCCAGGCCGATGAAAACGAGGGTGACGAAGTCGAACCGGGCGACCGCCAGCGTGTCTTCGGCAAGGCCGCGGTCACGGTGGCCGCGCTTGTGGCGCAGACGCCGGAACAGGAAGACATCGGCAACGAAATCGAAGATGCCGACAAAAAGATCGGCCAGGATGCTCCACATCAGGGGGCTCCATTTGCGGTGACACCCCGGAGTTCCTGCTGTTCTCATGGTGGTCCGACCAGGGTGGGGCGGCGGAGCACGCAGAAATGTTACCGCCCTTTCAGCTGGGGTAGCCGCCGTAGCCGGTGTCGGTGCGAGGTCACGCAGGTGACCCGTTCGACCGATGGCGCACCGGCAATCGCGCCCTAGACCCTGAACCAGATCCTGAGCGTCACGTACAGCGCATAGCCCAGGGCGAGCACCATCCACACCATGAAGAGCACGTTGGCCCAGAATTCGCCGGGATTGGCCGCCAGGGTGTAGAGCTGTCCCGCACAGCCCTTGCCGATGCATGGCACCTCTGCCCGGACCAGCGCGCGCAGCACGCCGAAGAAGAGGTAGCAGGCGATGCCGCCAGCCATCAGGAAGCCCACGGGCCCCACGATTCCCTTGGTGAGCTCGTCGTTCTCGTCGCGGTTGCCCTTGCGCAGCAGGTTTTGCCCGAACCTGTACCAGGCGAAGCCCAGCAGGAGCATCAACGAGTAGTAGAGAACGTCACGCATGTCTTCGGGATGTGGGTAAGGTCGTGGCCGACTTTAGCCGAGGCTCATCCAAAACCCGATTCGCCGCGTACACCTGTCCATGCACGCCCCCGCGCGTGTCCCCAGGGGAAAGACCAGACGCACATGCCGCAGGACATCGCATTCGCCATCCGCCGGGCCTTGAAGGGGCTGCAGCCGTTCTCCTGCTTCGACCACCGGAAGCGCCGCCCGGTGGACCGCCATCTCTTCGAGTGCCGCGCATGAGCAGCGGCATGACCGTGGTCGCTCTTGCGGGCTTGGCGTGGACCGCATCGCTGGCGCTGCCGACCTGGGCCGTGAGCCTCGCACGGCACGACGCGAGCCTCGTCGACCGGATGTGGTCGGTCTTCATTGCGGGTGCCGGCCTCGTGTACTTCCTGCTGCTGCCCGCGCAGACCGCGCGCGGACTGTGCATGGCGGTACTGGGCACCGCTTGGGCGCTGCGGCTGTGCATCTACGTCACGTGGCGCAACTGGGGGCATGGCGAAGACCGCCGATACCAGGCGATACGCGCGCGCAACCAGCCGAACTTCGGCTTCAGGAGCCTGTATCTGGTGTTCGCGCTGCAGGCGGTGCTGGCTTGGATCGTGTCGGCGCCTTTCCTTCCGGGCATGGCGGCTGCGCGGTCGCTCGGTCCGCTCGATGCGGTCGGCGGCGCGCTGGCGCTCTTCGGCATCCTCTTCGAAGCCATCGGCGACGCGCAGATGGCGCGCTTCAAGGCCGACCCCGCGAACCGTGGCCAGGTGATGGACCGCGGCCTGTGGCGCTACACGCGGCATCCCAACTACTTCGGCGAGGCCTGCACATGGTGGGGCATCTGGCTCATGGCCATCGGCGGCGCGGGGTGGGGCGGGGCGTGGAGCATCGTGTCGCCGCTGCTCATGACCTGGCTGCTGCTGAAGGTCTCGGGTGTGCGCATGCTCGAAAGCGACATCGGCGAGCGCCGCCCCGCCTATCTCGACTACATGGCGCGCACCAACGCCTTCGTGCCGGGGCCGGTGCGCGGCGATCGCTCGAAGCATTAGCCGGTGGCCTTGGCCGCCTGGCGGTGGCACCATGGCCGCGGTGAAGCCTTCGTCGAACAGATCTTCCTTGGTGATGATGCGCATCGTCTTCTGGAGCACGGCACTTCTCGCGCTGGCCATCCTCGCGGGCGTGGTGTACGAGCAGGTCGGCCGCTACCGGGCGCAGCGGGACTTCCCCGCGCCGGGAAAGATGGTCGATGTCGGCGGCGGGCGCCGTATCCAGCTCGACTGCCGGGGCTCCGGTTCGCCCACGGTCGTGTTCGAAGCCGGGCTCAGCGTCGATGGCTCGCTGAGCTGGTCGGCGGTGCAGCCGGCCATCGCGGCGCGCACGCGGGCGTGCGCCTACAGCCGCGCGGGGCTGATGTGGAGCGACCCGTCGGGTGCGCCGATCAGCGCGAAGCAGGTGGCAAGCGATCTTCACGAGGCTCTGGCGCGAGCGGGAGAGCGCGGGCCTTTCGTGCTGGTCGGGCAGTCGCTGGGTGGACTGTTCGCCACGACCTTCACGCGGTACTTCGGCGACGAGGTGGCGGGGCTGGTTCTGGTGGACCCGTCGCATCCAGACCAGGTGGCGCGCGTCGCGGCCTACATGACGGAAACCCGCTCGCTGCGTTCGCGCGTCGCGGTGTCGCTCGCGTGGACCGGCCTGCTGAGGGCGGCGGCCCCGAGGCTGCTGCCCCGTGCGCCGAACCAGAGCGAGCGCGATGCGCGGGCGGTCCGGGCCTACGCGCCGAAGTCGATGGTCACGCAGATGGCGGAGAGCGACGCGACCGATGCCATGCTCGCCGAGGCGGGCGCCTTCCGCGACCTGGGCAGGCGTGCGCTGGTGGTGCTCACCGCGATGGCGCCGTACACCGAGGCCGAGCTCCGGGGAATGAAGATCACGCCCGCACAGGGCCGCGAGGTGCTGGCCATCTGGCAGCAGCTCCACATGGAAGAAGCGGAGTGGTCTTCGCGCGGCAGGCACCTGTCGCTGCCGAACTCCAGCCACGACATCCAGTTCGACGACCCGGAGGCGGTGATCGAGGCGGTGCTGTCGGTCGTCGAGATGGTTCGCGAGGACGGCGGCGGGCGGCGTTGAGCGCGCCGCCGCGTCCTTGCATTACCAGCGGAACTTCACGCCCACGCTGCCCTCGATGCCGCTGCTCTTCGTGCGCACGCCGCCGCCCGAGGCCCAGAGCTTGCCCAGCTCCGCGTACAGGCTCGCGTTCTGCGTGAGCTGCAGCGTGGCGCCCGCCGCCAGTTCGGTGCTGGTGCCGCCGGTGCGCGTGGCGATGTCGGTGTAGGCCGCGGGTCCGATGAAGCGGGCGGTGTCGGTGCCGCTGCCGTTGCGGTAGACGTTGAAGCGCACATAGGGCTGCAGCAGGCCGGCGGAGGTGGCGATCTCCCCCTTCACCCGCACGCCGGCGCGCGCCATCCAGCCGCTGTGGCTGTGCTGCTGCACCAGCGCGGCGGCGATGCCGCCGTCGTCCAGGCTGATGCGCTGGTGCACCAGTTGCAGCTGCGGCTCGATGGTCCAGCCCGGCGCGATGGCGAATGACTGGCCGACCTCGATGGAGGCCAGCAGGCTGCTGCCCTTGCCGGAGCTGGAATAGCTCAGCGCGGGCGATGCCGTGTAGTGATGGCGCCCGGCCTGCAGCACGCCGTCGACGTACAGGCCGCTGTCGTTCTTCCAGGTGGCGTAGGCGCCCAGGTACTGGCTGCGCAGGTCGTTGGAGCCGGCCGCGTAGTTGACGATGCCGCGCGCGAAGCCGTTCACGCGCATGTCGCCGTTGAGTTCGCCGAGGTAGACGCCGGCGCGCCAGTGGGCGTCGGCCCAGAGATCGGTGCCGGCCTGGAAGCCGGTGAGGCGTCCCTTGCTGGTGGGGTTCACGGTGCCGCCCTGGCTGATGGTGCGGTCGGTGCTGACGATGCGGGCCCAGACCTGGCGGTAGCTCCGGTCCTGCATGGCCGGGCCGGCGTCGTTGCTGCCGGGCGGGCCGTCGTCGCCGAAGCGCTGGCGCATGCTGCCGAGCATCGACAGGTTGGCCTGGCGGAACTGCTCGGGCAGCGCGGCGTACAGCGGCACTTCGGTGCGGTAGGTTGGCACGCTCACGCCGCCGGTGCCGCCGCCGCTACCGGTGCCGCCGGTGCTTCCGCCTCCGCCGCCGTTGGCGGGAGGCGTGACCACGGCGCTGGAGCGCAGGTACCAGTTCTCGCCCGCGCCGCTCGCATCGGCGGCGTACAGCCGGTACTCGTAGGCGCCGGCATCGACGTGGCCGCCCGCCAGCACAAAGGCGTTCTTCGTGGTCTGCGCGGTGGTGGTGGCGCCGTTGATCGCGCTGACGACCTCGATGCCATTGCCGGTGGTCAGCGCGCCGAGTCCGCCGAGGTTGGTGATCTGCACGTTGGTCGTGCCGCTGGCGATGGCGGTCGCGCCGCTGAGCACCAGCCGGTCGCTCGCGCTGCTGCTGTCGCCCAGCGCGGTGCCCAGGCGCAAGGTGCCGCCGTTGCCGACCCACGGGCCGGTCACGGTGAGCGTGGTGCCCGGCGCGGAGCCGACGAGCGAGACGGTGCCGCCATTGGCCATCGACGCGATGGTCTGGCTCTGGCCGGCGAGGTCCAGCGTGGCGCCCGACGCGACCGTGAATGCGCTCGCGTTGCTGAGCGCATTGGCCGCTCCGGCGCGCAGGGTGCCGGCGTTGACGCTGGTGGCGCCGGTGTAGACGTTGGCGCCCGACAGCGTCAGCGTGCCCGCGCCGCTCTTCACCAGGCCGGCGGTTCCGGAGACGGGGCCCGACCAGCCCATGTCGTGCCCGTTGGTGTCGATGGTGCCGGTGCCGCCCAGCAGCAGCGGGCTGCTCAGGCTCAGGCCATCGGCGCCCGCGACGATGCTGGCGGTGGCGCCGCCGTCGATGGCCACGGCGCCCGTCAGCGCCGCCCCGGCGTTCAGCGTCAGGCTGTTGCTGCCGCCGGTGAACTCCACGGCCGCCGCGCGGGTGACGCCGTCGCCGCCCATGCCGCCGGTGATGCTGCCGCTGTGCACGATGCCGAGGTTGGCGCCCGACACGCCCACACCGCCCGCGCCGTTGGCACCGCTCGCGCCCCCGTTGCTGCTGGCGCCGCCGACGCCGCCGTTGCCGCCGGTGATGGAGCCGCTGTTGGTGATCATCGTGCTGGCGCCCGTCGCCCGCAGGCCGATGCCGCCATCGCCGCCGGCGCCCGGTGAGCCGGTTCCGCCCGCGCCGCCGCCGCCGGCCCCCCCCGCGCCACCGGCGCCGCCGCTGACCGCCCCCGTGTTGGTCACCGAGACCGCGCTGCCCGCCAGCGTGATGCCGCTGCCGCCGGCGCCGCCGCCGCCGCCCGACGCGTTGCTGCGCGCCGGCAGCAGCTCGGAGCCGCCCGCGCCGCCGGCACCGCCGGCGATGACGCCGTTGTTGGTGAAGACGATGCCCGAGGTCGTCGCATTCAGGAAGAAGCCGGCGCCGCCGCTGCCGCCGCCACCGGCTTGCGAGAAGGCGTCGCCGCCCTTGCCGCCGGCGCCGCCGGTCGAGCTGCCGGTGGCGGTGTAGTTGCCGGTCGGCCCGATGAGGATGGAGCCGTAGCCTCCCGCACCGCCTCCACCGGCCGCCCAGTAGCCGTTGCCGCCCGCGCCGCCAGCGCCGCCCGTGTAGCTGTCGGAAGAGGTGGTGACGCCAGTGCCGATGGACGCGCCCTGGAAGCCGCCACCGCCGCCGCCGCCGTAGCCGTTTCCGTTGCTGAAGTCGCCGGTCTGCGACTGGCCGGCCGCGCCGTTGTCACCCTGCAGCACGCCGGGGCTGACGACGTTGCTGCCCGCGCCCGCCGCGCCGCCCGTGCCGGCGGTGGCGCCGGCGAAGGAGCCGATGTTGGCTGCGGAGCCGGCCGTCGGGCCCGCGTCGGTCGACGATCCGCCGGCGCCGCCGTTCGCATTCACCGTGGTGTCGTTGAGCCCGCCGCTGCCGCCACTGCCGTCGGCACCGCCTGAGCCGGCGTGCAGCGAGGTGTCGTTGGCGGGCTGGCCGCCCGCGCCGCCCGCCGCCAGCGCCGGGCCGGCACCCAGCAGCAGCGCCGCGAAGGCAGGGGCGAGCGCGAAGGCAATGGCCATCGCCTCGGCCGGCTGTTGCGCCGATCGCGCATGGCCGCGCGAGGTCTCGGGTGCGGCGACCCAGGTGCCGCGGGCTTGATTCCAGAGGGTCCGAAAAACCTTGTTCATGGCTTCCCAACTTGTTCGTTCGTCGCCTGAACGGGCAGGCTCCCGCGTGCGGGCGCGAATCTGTCCTCCGCCTGCACATGCCGTCGTTTTCGATTTGCAAGCCAAAAATGTAAGTACGCGTTGCGGCGGGCGATATGCCCGGAAGCGGGTACCCAAGCGGGGGCCGATGGCTGCCGAGGCGGGTGCGGGCAATGCTCGCCTGCACCGCCGGTTGAGGCCCAGCGCGCTACGGGCGTGACGCCGTGTGGCGCAGGCATACCCTGAACTGCATCAAGAGGTAAGCAGTGTTTCGTGCGAAATACAAAGACAAAGGTGCGAGGGCTAGAGGCCTGCCGGTCGGCGAGGGCGCTTCTTCTGCTGGCCGTGCCCGAGGCTCTGGAGGTAGGCGCAGAACATGTCGGCCATGGCGTCCGAATAGATCTTGATCTCCGCGTCGGTGCGCGGACTTTCCGAGAACTGCTTGCCCACCGAGCTGAACGTGGTCGTGATCAGGTCGGCCGCCAGCGCCCGCGTGGCTTCGCCGGCGTCGGGCAAGGCCTCGCGCATGAAGGCCTGCATGATGCGGTCGCCGGCGGCGCGTGCCTCGTGCGCCTCGGGCGCGTCGCGGTAGAGCGGGGCGGCGTCGTTGAGCGCCACGCGCATTCCGGCTTCCTCGCACTCCGATCGCACGAAGGCGTGCACCAGCATGCGCAGCCGCTCCAGCGGCGGGCGCTGGGCGTCTTCGAGGATGCCGCAGAGCATGTCGCTCGTCTGCTTCCACTCGTCACTTTGCAGCCGGAAGAGGATCGACGCCTTGTTGGGGAAGTACTGATACACCGACCCGACGCTGACGCCGGCCCTCTCGGCCACGCGCGTGGTGGTGAAGCGCTGCGCGCCTTCCTTCTCCAGAACCTGAAGGGCTGCCTCGAGGATGGCCGCGACGAGGTCGTTGGAGCGGGCCTGCTTGGGCTTTCTTCGGGAGGAGATCGGCGGGTTCTGACGGTCGGCCATGGGCGGGGTTCGCAACGCGAATAGGAAATGTGAATGTTCCTTCATATTATTGGCCGACCTTCACTCCGACACGAAGAACCCCTGTGACAACCCTCACCAACAAACCACTGGCGCCCCTGCTGGAGCGCCTGTTCGCCGAGGCCGCCGAGGCATCGCCCGCGATGAGCGCGGCGATCGCCGGCCTGTCCGACGAAGAGCGCTCGAAGCTGATGCGCAGCAAGACCGGTTACATCGATCTCTACGCGCGGCTCAAGGACGTCCCGCTGCCCGTCTCGCGCGAGACCGGCCTGCTGCTCTACATGCTGGCGCGCAGCGGCGGCGCGCGGAACATCGTCGAGTTCGGCACTTCCTTCGGCATCTCTACGCTGCACCTCGCCGCCGCCCTGCGCGACAACGGCGGCGGCCGTGTCGTCACCACAGAGTTCGAGCCCTCCAAGGTGGCGCGCGCCCGCCGCAACCTCGAGGCTGGCGGCCTCGCCGACCTGGTCGAGATTCGCGAGGGCGACGCGCTGCGCACGCTCGCAGCCGACTTGCCCGGGTCGATCGACCTGCTGCTGCTCGACGGCGCCAAGGCCCTTTACCCGGAGATCCTCGCGCTGGTCGAAAGCCGCCTGAGGCCCGGCGCATTCGTCGTCGCCGACAACGCCGACTACTGCCCCGAGTACCTCGCGCATGTGCGCTCGCCCGCCTCGGGCTACATGTCCACGCCCTTCGGCGATGACGTCGAACTGTCGATGCGGCTCGCATGAAACCGGCCGGCCTTCGTCTGTCGAGCGGCATCGAGCAGCCCGGCTGACTACCGCCACCACTCCAACGCGGACGCCACGGTGTCCGCAGTGCCAGTCGCACTGGCCGTAAGCGTCTGACGTCAACCAACGCACTCCACGACCCTTGCCGGTCGGGGTGCGTTCGCATGCGCGCTCCGGTCGGCCGGGAGAACACCACGAACCTGGACGACACCATGACTTCTCCATCGACACGGGCCACGACTTCATCGTCATCGCCACCATCATCGACGCGCGACCCCGCGCAGGGCCGACTGCTGCTGCTGACGGCCATCCTCTTCATTTCCTATCTCTGCGTCGGCATGTCCCTGCCCGTCGTTCCGATCTTCGTGACGGGGCAGCTCGGGCTGGGCAACGTGTGGGCTGGGCTCGGCGTCGGCATCGCCTTTCTCGCCACCGTGCTGAGCCGGGCCCATGCCGGCACGCAGTCCGACCGCGCCGGGGCCAAGGCCGCGGTGTCGCGCGGGCTGGTCTTCTATGTGAGCGGCGCACTGGTCTCGCTGGTCGCTGGCCTGCTGGTGCAGTCGCCCTGGACGGCCTACTTCGTCCTGCTGGCGGGCCGGCTGCTGGTCGGCCTCGGCGAAAGCCTGGTCGGCGTCGGCATCATCGGCTGGGGCATCGGGCTCGTCGGCCCGGTGCGCTCGGGTAAGGTGCTGGCGCTGGTGGGCGCCGCCATCTACGGCGCGCTGGCGGTCGGCGGGCCGATCGGCCTCGCGCTGCAGCAGCGCTTCGGATACGCCGGCGTGATGAGCGTCGGCGTGATCCTGCCCTGCCTCGGCATGCTCGCGATCTGGCGCATGTCCGGCGTGCCCGCGCATCCGGGCGCCGAGCGGCCGCCGTTCTGGCGCGTGATCGGCCAGGTCTGGCCGCACGGCACCATCGTGTGCCTGCAGGGCATCGGCTTCGCGGCGATCGGCGCGTTCTTCACGCTGCATTTCCTCGACCAGCACTGGCGCTACGCCGGGCTGGGCCTGACGGCCTTCGGCGGCGGCTTCGTGCTGGTGCGCGTGCTCTTCGGCCACCTGCCGGACCGCGTGGGCGGACTGCCCGTGGCCATCGGCTCGCTTGCGGTCGAGACGGTGGGGCAGGCGCTGATCTGGAGCGCTTCCGATCCTGTGGTTGCCCTTGTCGGCGCGTTCCTCACGGGGCTCGGCTGCTCGATGATCTTTCCGTCCATGGGGCGAGAGGTCGTGCATCTGGTGCAGCCTCATCTGCGCGGCACGGCGCTGGGCGGGTTCTCCGCCTTCCAGGACGTCGCCTACGGGCTGACGGGCCCGCTGGCCGGGCTGCTCGCGGACAGGGCTGGGTACGGCGGCGTGTTCCTTGCCGGCTGCGGCGCCGCGGCGATGGGGCTGGTTATCGCGATCAGCCTTCGCCGGGCTCGGACACGCTCTCGGCCCTGACCTCGAAGGCGGCCTTCGCCTTCAGTTCGGCCTCGAGTCCGGCCTTCAGTTCGACGGCGACCCTCTCGGGGTCGCGGCGCAACTCCACGATGTCGCGCTCGCCGACGCACAAGCCCTCGAGCCGCACGTAGATGCGCGAGAAGTCGCCGCCCATTGCGCGCGCCACGTCGCCGAGGCATTCGGCCAGCGTGGCGAAGCCGCCGTTGCGGTACGAGCTGGGAGGTATCACGCCCCTGGAGCGGGGCGCGCGAACGGAGTAGGCGTAGGACGAAACTTCCTTCCGCAGCTCCACCACGGGCTGCAGGCAGCGCTGTGCTTCCCCTGTTCTCTTCATGGCCGCAGTGTAGATGCGGCGATACCCGGTGGCCAGCCGGCCATCGGTCAGCCAAGAGTCAGGGACCGGCCGGCGGCGCAGCGACCGCCGCGGCCGGCTCAGCTGTCAGGCGGGCAACTTCTGCGCGGCAGGTGCCTGCAGCGGCGGCGTGCCGGTCTTGAACATGCTCGCGAGCTGCTTGCGAAGCTCGGGCGTGTCGGTGTGGCCGTGAACGGTCACGGCGTGCTGTACGGCGGCATCGAGCAGCTCGCTCTCGCTGTCGGCGCTGAGCGCGACGCTGCAGTTCATGGTGCTCGGGTATTCGCGGCAGTCGATGTATTGGCGTGACATGGCGGCAGCTCCTTGGATGTCCTCACGGACGTGCTTCGAAGATCAGGTTGAAGGGCGTCTCGCTGGCGCGGCGGAAATGCGCGAAGCCGCCCTTGGAAGCCACGTCGCGAAGCCGCGCCTCGCCGGCCTGCGCGCCGAGGCACAGTCCCACTTCCTGCGAGCGCGAGGCGGGCGTGCAGATGAAGTTCGAGGCCGAATAGAACACGCGCCCCACCGGGTTCATGTTGTCCTCCAGGCGGTCGTTGGCGAAGGGCTCCACCAGCATCCAGGTGCCCTGCGGCTTCAGGCTGCCGCGCACGTGCGCCGCCGCGCCCACCGGGTCGCCCATGTCGTGCAGGCAGTCGAAGAAAGCGACAAGGTCGTAGTCCTTGCCCGGGAAGTCCTTCGCGCTCGCGACCTCGAAGCTCAGGCGCTTCGGATCGTCGATGCCGGCCTTGCGCGCCGTCTCGCGCGCACGCTCGATCGAGGGGGCGTGGTAGTCGAAGCCGACGAAGCTCGACTCGGGGTAGGCCTGTGCCATCAGCAGCGTGGAGGCGCCGTGTCCGCAGCCCACGTCGGCCACGCGCGCGCCGCGCTCGAGCGCGGCGGAAACGCCTTCGAGCGCCGGTATCCACTGGCTCACCAGGTTGGCCGCATAGCCCGGCCTGAAGAAGCGCTCCGTGCCGTGGAAGAGGGCGGGGTCGTGCTCGTGCCAGCCGATGCCCAGGCCGGTGCGCATGGCCTGGACCATCTTGGGTACGGCCTTGAACTGCGCCACGGCGATCTGGAACGCGCCGGGCACGAAGGCCGGGCTGCCTTCCTCGGCGAGCGCGAAGGCCTGCTCTTCGGTGAGCGAGAAGCGCTCGCTCTTCGGGTCGTACTCCACATAGCCGCTGGCGGCCTGTGCCGAGAGCCACTCGCGCAGGTAGCGCGGATCGGTCTCGGTGCGTTTGGCCAGCTCTTCCACGGTGCCCGGTCCTTTCGCCATTTCCTTGTACAGGCCGAGCTGGTCGCCCACGACGATGGTTGCGGCGTGCATCACGGCGCCGATGTCATGGACGAAGTTACCCATGAACGCGTTAAGCCTTGTTTCGTCGATAGCCATGTGTTTCCCCTTCGCCGGCGGACGGCTCGCGCGTCCCTTGCCTGCCTATACTGGGCTCGCGGCAGAGGGACGAAGGGCGATCCTCCGTCCCGATGCGTACGGGCGCCATACGCAGCAATGCGTATGCACGAAGAAAGGGGCATGCCATGACGCATCTCACGCGCGGCGACTGCGCGAGCGCACTCCGCCTGCTGGAACAGCTGGAATCCGGGCAGTCGCCCGTGCGGCATCACGGCGTGCATGCAATCCGGCGCAACGCCGCGAAGGCACCGGGCCGGCGAGAGTTCCGCCGCGCATCGATGCAGGCCGAGCACTATCGCCGCGCGGGGCTGGAGCATGTGGTCGCGGTGGCGTTGCTGTACCGGTTGACCTGCGCGGAGGTATCCGCGCGCGCCGTCTCGCCGCCAAAGCGCACTCCGGCCCTCACGCCGCGCGAAGGCGAGGTCATGCACTGGCTGGCGCGCGGCAAGACCGACGCCGAGATCGCCGCCCTGCTCCAGATCAGCCCCCGCACGGTGCACAAGCACCTGGAGCACGTGTACGTGAAGCTGGGCGTGGAGACGCGCACCGCGGCCGTGATGCGCGCGCTCGGCATAGGCAGCGCGCTCTGAAAGGTTTGCGTGGCCCTCAGCGCGAGGCCACCGCCGCCGGTGCATCCGCAGGTGAGGCGCCGCGCCCGATCATCCACGCGCACACCGCCGACACCACGCCCGCGAACAGCACATACAGGCAGATCTGCCATGGCTCGCCGCCGCCCGACTTCAGCAGCGCCGTCGCGATGATCGGCGTGATGCCCGAGGCGAAGATGCCCGAGAACTGGTAGACGAAGCTGATGCCCGTGTAGCGCACCTTCGCGTCGAACAGGTCGCAGAAGAGGGCGGCCTCCGGTCCGTACACCGAGGCGTACAGGATGCCGAAGGGAATGATGATCGACAGCCACACCAGCAGCACGTTGCCGCCGCTGTGCGTCATGAGCCAGAAGCCCGGGAACGCCGACACGGCCGTGATGAGCGAACCCCACATGTACACGCGCGGGCGCCCCAGCCGGTCGGACATGCGCCCGAAGAAGGGAATGGCGAAGCACATCACCACCGCCGCGGCCATCACGCCCAGCAGCGCCTCGGTGCGGTTGATCTTGATGGTGCTCGTGAGGTAGTTGATGGAGAACACGCCGAAGATGTTGAAGAACACGCCGTCGATGTAGCGCGCGCCCATGCCCTTCAACACGTTGCCGGGGTAGCGGCGCAGCATGTCCATGAAGGGAATGCGCAGCTCGGCGTTGCGCGCCTTCACGGCCGCGAACTCCGGCGTTTCCTTCACGTGCAGGCGGATGTACATGCCCACCATCACCATCGCGCCCGAGATCAGGAAGGCGATGCGCCAGCCCCACGAGAGGAACTGCTCGTCGGTGAGCAGCCACGACAGCAGCGCCACCACGCCCGAGGCCATGCACAGGCCGATGGCCAGCCCGATCTGCGGCAGCGAGGCGTAGAAGCCGCGCTTCTCCTTCGGCGCGTACTCGTAGGCCATGAGCACTGCGCCGCCCCATTCGCCACCCAGCCCGATGCCCTGCGCCACGCGCAGCAGCAACAGCAAGAGCGGCGCCGCGATGCCGATCTGCGCGTAGGTGGGCACCAGGCCGATGAGGAAGGTGGCCACGCCCATGATCATCAGCGTGATGATGAGCATGCTCTTGCGGCCGATCTTGTCGCCGAAGTGGCCGAAGATCACGCCGCCCAGCGGCCGCGTGACGAAGCCCACCGCGAAGGTCGTGTAGGCCAGCAGGGTCGACACCACCGGGTCGCTGCCCGGGAAGTAGAGCTTGTTGAACACGATGCCGGCCACCACGCCGTACAGGAAGAAGTCGTACCACTCGATGGTGGCGCCCACCAGGGCCGAAACCACCACCCTGCGAATCGCTTTCTCGTCGCTTGCGCTCATGTCTGTCTCCGATGAGGTTGTCGTGGCGGTCTCTGCGGACCGTGGGATTCGTTCGATGCGGGAACTCACTGCGCGGCGGCTGTCGCTCTCGCGTCCTCTCTGATCAGGTCGACGGCCTTCTCGGCCATCATCACGGCGGGCGCGTTGGTGTTGCCCGACACCAGCGTCGGCATCGCCGAGCAGTCGATCACGCGCAGCCCCGCCATGCCGTGCACGCGCAGGCGCGCGTCGACCACCGCGAGCGCGTCGGCGCCCATGCGGCAGGTGCCGGTGGGGTGGAAGATGGTGGCGCCGTTGTTGCGGCAGAACTCCAGCAGGTCGGCGTCGCTCGCCGCGCCGGGGCCGGGCTTCACCTCGCGCTTCACGTAGGGGCGCATCGCGGGCGATTCGGCGATGGCGCGCGCGGCCTTCACGCCGGCCACGGTGGTCGCGCGGTCCAGTTCGGTCGAAAGGTAGTTGGGCTGCATCTCGGGGGGCTCGGCCGCGTCGAGCGAGCGGATGCGCACGTGGCCGCGCGACTCGGGCCGCAACTGGCACACCGACATCGTGAAGCCCGAGTACGGATGCACCTTGCCACCCGCCATGTCGGCCGAGAGCGTGGCCACGTGGAACTGGATGTCGGGCGTGGCCGCCACCGGCCGGCCCTCGGCATCCTTCAGCGCGCGCATGAAGCAGCCGCCCTGGTTGATGCCCACCGCCAGCGGGCCGGTGCGGTGCAGCAGCCATTCGAGGCCCATGCCCATCTGTCCGAACCAGGAGTTGAGCTGGTCGTTGGTGGTGATGGGCTTGGTGCATTCGTAGCCCAGGCGGATCTGCAGGTGGTCCTGCAGGTTCTCGCCGACGCCGGGCAGCTCTTGCACCACCGGAATGCCGAAGCGATCGAGCAGCGCGCGCGGCCCGATGCCCGAGAGCTGCAGCAGCTGCGGCGACTGCAGCGAGCCCGCCGACAGCAGCACCTCTGCGCGGCAGCGCGCGGTCTTCAGTTCGCCGCGCTGGCGGTAGGCGATGCCCGTGGCGCGCCTGCCGTCGAACAGCAGCCGCCCGGCCATCGCCTCGGTCTCGATGCGCAGGTTGGGCCGCCGCTTCACCGCCGGGGTCAGGTAGGCCTTGGCCGTGCTGCAGCGCCAGCCCTTGTGCGTGGTGAGCTGGTAGTAGCCGGCGCCTTCCTGCGCGGCGCCGTTGAAGTCGTCGGTGCGCGGCACGCCGGTCTGCACGGCGCCATCGATGAAGGCTTCGATGAGTTCGTGCTTCGCCGCGATGTCCGAAACCTTCAGCGGCCCCTCGCCACCATGGAAGGCGTCGCCGCCGCGCTGGTTGCCTTCCGACCTGATGAAGTAGGGCAGCACATCGTCGTAGCCCCAGCCGGCGTTGCCCAGCGCGGCCCAGTGGTCGTAGTCCTCGCGCTGGCCGCGGATGTAGATCAGGCCGTTGATCGAGCTGGAGCCGCCCAGGGTCTTGCCGCGCGGCCAGTAGATGCGCCGGCCGTTCATGTTCGGGTCGGGGTCGGTCTCGAAGCGCCAGTTGTAGGTGGAGCTCCACATCGTCTTGCCGTAGCCGATGGGAAGGTGGATCCACAGCGACCGGTCCGCCGGGCCGGCTTCGAGCAGCAGCACCCGCGTGGCCGGGTCTTCACTGAGCCGGCCGGCCAGCACGCAGCCGGCGGAACCCGCGCCGACGACGATGTAGTCGAACTCTTCTTCAGGCATGCAATGGTCCCGGGGGAAGTTCTGGAGGGGCGAGCGCCCTTGTTCGAACCGATCCTAGGTCATTGATTTTCGGAACGCAATGTTCCGTTTTTAACGTTTACCCGCATGCCGAGCCGGGTGGCGGCGGGGCGGGCCTTCCGATTCCTAAGCCAGTGCGCTATCCGCCGAGAGCCGAAGCACCGGCTCGGCGGCGCGCTTGGCAACGGCGTCAGGGCGCGCCTTGCCGACCCGGAAGGCCGAGACCGCCTGCATCAGCTGCTCGACCTGGATGTTCATGCTCTGCGCCGCGGCCGCGCTCTGTTCGACCAGCGCCGCGTTCTGCTGCGTGGCCTGGTCCAGCTGCGTCACGGCTGCGTTGACCTGCGCGACACCGGCGCTTTGCGCGGAGCTGGCCGTGCTGATCTCGCCGACGATGTTCGCGACCCGCCTGATGGAGTCGACCACTTCCGCCATGGTGGCCCCCGCGCGGTCGACCAGCGCCGAGCCGGCCTCGACGCGATCGACGCTCGCGCCGATCAGCGCCTTGATCTCCTTCGCAGCGTCGGCCGAGCGTCCCGCGAGGCTGCGCACTTCGGAGGCGACCACCGCGAAGCCCCGGCCCTTCTCGCCCGCGCGCGCGGCCTCCACGGCGGCGTTCAGCGCAAGGATGTTGGTCTGGAACGCGATGCCGTCGATCACGCCGATGATGTCCGCGATCCGCTTGCTGCCGTCGTTGATGCTCTTCATCGTCTCCACGACCTGCACCACGACTTCGCCACCGCGCATCGCCACGTTGCTCGCGCCGTGGGCGAGCCTGTTCGCCTCGGTCGCGCTGGCGGCGTTGCGCCTGACGGCGGCGTTGAGTTCTTCCATGGAGGCCGCGGTTTCCTGAAGGGAAGAGGCCTCGGCCTCCGTCCGGCGGGAAAGGTCGTTGTTGCCCTGGGCGATCTCCGCGCTCGCGACGGCGATGCTGTCGGCACAGGAGCGGACCTGCCCGATCAGCGCGACCAGCTGGCGCCGCATGGCGACCATGGATGCCAGCACGCTGCCCTGTGGGCCGCCACGCTGAGCATGGCTGGCTCTCCGCCCAGCGCCGAGAAGAGACGGCGCGCAATGAAGACGCCGAGCGCCACCGCCGCCAGCACCGCGAAGCAACTCAGCGCGAGCAGCAGCGTCAGCTGCCTTGAATAGGCCGCCGCGGAAGCCTCGACATCCTTTTGCGATATTTCCGCGTTGTAGTCCGCGTATTCGACCGAGGCGAGCAGCAGCTGCAGGAGCAACGGCCTGCACGCAGTATTCATTCTTTCGATCGCCTCCTCGCGTTTTCCGGCGGCGGCGAGTTCGACGATGGAAAGGGCAATGGGCAGGTATTCCCTTTCGGTCTTTTCCATCTTTTCGAAGATGGCCCGTTCGCGCTGCGTCACATCGCTTTCCGTGTCGAGCGCCTTCTTGAGTTGCTTCAGCGCGGATTGCAGCTTCTCGTTGCTGTCGACCGCCATCGCCTTGGCCCGGTCGCGCTCCGCCGCCGATTGCACGAGCACCATTTCGCGCACGCCGATGGCCCTCCGGCTGGCGGCGATGCCGATCTCGGCCGTCAGCGCCTTGCGGTGCGCGATGCCGGCGACGTAGCTGGAGAACCGGTGGTCGGCCGCATTCAGCGAACGCAGTGCCAGCAGGCTCACAAGCAGCACCAGCAGCGCGAGGATCGTGAAAGTCCCGGCGAGCAGTTTCCGGGTCGAGATATTTTTCATGGGTCCGGTGTCAGGGTAGGAAAAAGCGGGATCGCAATAAGCGCCGTCGGAATTGGGCGCCCTTCAATCGGCGCGAATTCCGTGCTTTTCTTTTCGGTCGGGATTTCGGGTTCTTGAGGCCATGCGCGGCCTTTTTTTTGATCACAAATTCATCGAATTCGTTTACGAAAAAAATCCCGGACATTCTTTTGGGAGCCCAGCCGAATGCGCCTGCCTTTGCCGCACTGCATGCGCTGAATGGGGCCTGGAGATAGCGGGGCCGGGCAGTGGAACAATCGCCGTGGCCAGGCTGCGTCCATGGCCATACCTTTCCGGACCGACTTCTTTTCTTCACAAGGTTTATCCGCATGCCACGTTCCGCGCGCGCATCCGCCGCAGTGATTCCCGCCGCAGCGCCCCTCCAGGACGACGTGGAGTCCGCCGGCGTCTCCGGTTCCTCCGCCGAGCGCAGCCTGCGCCTGCTGGCGCTGCTCGCCAGCGAAGGCCGCGCGCTCACGCTGGCCGACCTGGCCGCGCAGCTCGGCCTGCCCAAGGGCACGGCGCACCGCATCTGCACGCAGCTGCTGGCAACCGGCTTCCTGGCGCGCGACGTGGACGAGCGCTCCTTCACCGTCGGCCCCGCGCTGCGCCGGCTGGCCTTCGACACGCTCAACCACGGCGTGGTGCGCGGGCTGCGGCACGAGGTGCTGTCGGCCCTGGTGCGCCAGGTCGGCGAGACCTGCAACCTCACCACCCTCGACGGCGCGCAGGTGCTCTACCTCGACCGCGTCGAGGCGCAATGGCCGCTGCGCCTGACGCTCGACGTGGGCTCGCACGTGCCGCTGCACTGCACGGCCAGCGGCAAGCTCTTCCTGGCGCAGATGCAGGCAAAGGAGCGCGATGCGTTCATCGACGGACTGCCGCTGGAGCGCATGACGCCCAACACCATCGTCAAGGCAGCCGCGCTGCGCGCCGAGTGCGAGGCAATCGCGAAGCAGGGCTACTCCTGCGATCGCGAGGAATTCATCGCCGGCCTCGTGGCGGTGGCCGTGCCGGTGCGCGATGCGGCCGGCGCGGTGCGCGCCGCGCTGGCCGTGCATGCGCCCACGGCGCGCATGTCGATGGACGACGCGATCGGGCGCATCGATGCGCTGAAGGCGGCGGCGCAGAAGATGGCCGGGCTGCTCTGACTTCGGCCTCTTCAGCCTCGCAGCTTCGTCAGCTTCGAGTGGGCGAGCGGCCACAGAATCCGCCGCTCGCGACCCGCGCAAGAGGAAGAAAGACGAAACGCATGCCCAACGCCGCCAAGACCATCCGCAGCTTCAACGCCGGGCGCGATCCGGAACGATTGGCGATGAAATACGCCAACCTGCGCTCCAGCCCCTTCGTCTTCCTGCGCGGCACCTGCCACCTGTTCTACGACCGCCTGCCGGCCGGCGCGCTCTTCTCCAAGGCCCCCACTGCATGGCTGTGCGGCGACGCGCACCTGGAGAACTTCGGCAGCTACAAGGGCGACAACCGGCTCGTCTACTTCGACCTCAACGACTTCGACGAAGCCGCGCTCGCGCCGGTGACGTGGGAGCTGGCGCGCTTCCTCTCCAGCATCCTGGTGGCGGGCGAGGGCCTGTGCAAGAGCACCGATGCAGATGCCCTGTGCAGGACCTTCCTCGATGCCTATGCCTGCGCGCTCGTGCTGGGCAAGGCCCGCTGGATCGAGCGCGACACCGCAGGCGGTCTCGTCAGGGACCTGCTCGACACCCTCAAGGCACGCACCCGCCCCGCGTTCCTCGACCGGCGCAGCGACCGCAAGGGCCGCAGGCGCTCCATCCGCTGCGACGGCAAGCACGCGCTGCAGGCCACCGAGGCGCAGCGCGAGCGGGTCACCAGGCTCATCGACAACTTCGCCGCCTCGCAGCCCAACCCCGGCTTCTTCAAGGTGCTCGACGTGGCCCGCCGCATCGCCGGCACCGGCAGCCTCGGCGTGGAGCGCTACATCGTGCTGATCGAAGGCAAGGGCTCGCCCGACGCCAACTTCCTGCTCGACCTGAAGCAGGCGCTGCCGTCGTCGCTCGTGCCGCACCTGAAGAAGACGAAGCAGCCCGAATGGCCTTCGGAGGCGCACCGCGTGGTCGGCCTGCAGCGCCGCATGCAGGCCGTGTCGATGGCCTTCCTGCATCCCATCGTCGGCCGCAAGTCTTCGTACGTGCTGCGCGGCCTCCAACCCAGCGAAGACCGCGTGATGCTCGACGTGAACCGCGCGCGCCTCGCCGACATCCGCGGCGTGATCGCCGAGATGGGCCAGCTCATGGCCTGGGCGCAACTGCGCAGCTCGGGCCGCCAGGGCTCGGCCATCGCGGATGCGCTGATCGACTTCGGCGCGTCGGCGAAATCGTGGCGCGGGGACTTGCTGGATGCGGCGCATGAGTGTGCGGCGCAGGTGGTGGAGGATTGGGGGAGCTATTGCGAGGCGTATGACGCGGGGTTGATGGCGCCGCCGGCCTGACTGCCGACAGTCTTCACCACACCAGCCCGGCCACCGACCGCACCACGCTCATCGCCGCCAGCCCGATCAGCAGATTCAACACCAGCCGCCTGAACTGCTCCGGCGACACACCCTTGAAAGAGCGCTGCCCCCACCAGATGCCCGCCAGCATCGCAGGCGCCAGCCACAGCGCCCACTTGAGCGTGTCCGGCCCCAGTAGGTTGCCCGATGCGTGCGTCGACGAGGGCATCAGCGCAGCGCTGATGAGCGACACCACGTCGCTGAAGAGCAGCAGCGCGATCAGCGTGGCGCGCAGCGCGGCGGGCGCCATCTTCGCCGTGCTCAGCAGCACCGCGACCGCAATGCCGCCGATGGCTGCCACGCCGTTGATGAAGCCCGAGGCAGCCCGGCGGCCAGTCGCAGACCGCGCGTGGGCTCCAGCGCGACATGCGCGCCGCTGCGCAGCAACAGCGCGGCGGCCATCAGAAGAATGCCGATCAGCAGGCGCAGCGGCGTCTCGGGCAACCACGCGAGCAGCGCCACGCCAAGCGGAATGCAGATCAGGTTGCCCAGCATCAGCCAGCCCAGCCATGGCATGTCGACGTCGCGCGCGATGCCGCGCAGCTGGCTCAGGCTGGCGAGGATCTCCAGCATGAAGATCGCGGGCACCACGAGCGCGGGTGAGATCACCAGTGACATGCCCGCCACGGTGATGGCCGAGAAGCCGAAGCCCGCGAAGCCGCGCACGATGCCGGCCGCGAACACCACGCAGAGGCTGTAGGCCAGCGTTGCTGGCGCCAGCGGCGGTACCAGCAGTTCGGCAGCCGTCATGCCTCGAAGAGCGGCATCAGCTTCAGTCGCTGCACCTTTCCGGAGGGGCCTCGCGGCAGGTCCTGTACGAAGCGGTAGTGGCCGGGCGATTTGTAGCGGCCGAGCGCGGTGGCGGCGAACTCGCGCAGTTCTTCCTCGGTGCAGGCGCAGCCTTCGCGCAGCACGATGCACACGCCGATCTCCTGGCCGTAGTGGCGGTCGGGCACGCCCACCGAGGCGGCCTCGAGCACGGCGGGGTGCTTCAGCAGGGCCTCGTCGATCTCGCGCGGCGCGATGTTCTCGCCGCCCTTGATGATGAGTTCCTTGATGCGGCCGGTAACGAAGAAGAAGCCTTCCTCGTCGCGGTGGCCGAGGTCGCCGGTACGCAGCCAGCCGTCGGGCGTGAAGCCTGCGCGCGTGGCTTCTTCGTTCTTGTAGTAACCGAGCATCACGTTCGGCCCGCGAATGACGAGTTCGCCGGTGGTGCCGTCGGGCACGGCCGCGAGCTGCGCGTCGACCACGCCGGCCATGCAGCCCGAGGCGCGGCCGACCGAGCCGAGCTTGCGCGCGGCAGGGTCCATGGGGTTCGAGAAAGAGGGCGCTGCCGTCTCGGTGAGCCCCATGGTCTCGACGATGCCGATGCCGAACATCTGCTCGAAGGCGCGCAGGTGCTCCGGCGGCAGTGCGGCCGAGGCCGAGCGGCAGAAGCGGATCGACAGCGTCTGCGCGAGCGGCGGCTTCGGGCCTTCGAGCAGGTACGAGATCATGGTGGGCACCACGTTGATCCAGCTGCACTGCGTCTGCGTGGCCTGTTCCCAGAAGCGGCCGGCAGAGAACTTCGGCGGCATCGCGAGGCTGCCGCCGTGCGCCAGCGGCGCGAGCATGGTCACGGTGAAGGCGTTGATGTGATACAGCGGCAGTACCGCCAGCACGCGGTCGGACGGTCGCAGCCCGTGCTCCTCGCTGATGGCGTGCGCATTGGCGGCGAGGTTGCGCTGCGTGAGCATCACGCCCTTGGGGTTGCCGGTTGTGCCCGAGGTGTACATCAGCAGCGCAACCGCGTCGGGCGAGGGCGGCGGCACGTCCGCGGCGGCTTCTTCCTCGCCGGGCAGCGCGTCGCCCTCGGGGTCGACCACGATCAGCTCCACGCGCCGGTCGAAGGCTTCGACCATGCCGCGCACGCGCGATTCCCATTCGGGCGCGACGCAGACCAGGCGGCAGTCGGAATGCGAGAGCACGTAGCGCATCTGCTCGGGCTGAGACAGCAGGTTGACCGGGTTCACGCGAAAGCCGCCGTGCATCGCACCCAGCAGCAGCCGCAGCGTCTGCAGGCCGTTGGGCATGACGACCGAGACCGTGTCGCCCGGCTGCATGCCGAGCCCGCGCAGCACGGCCGAGACGCGGCGGCATCCGCGCGCGAGTTCGCCGTAGGCGATGTGCTTCTCCGATTCCGTGGCGCGCGCGTAGACCGCGTGCGGCTGCTCTCGTGCCTGGCGCTCGATCAGCGCATGCACCGTGGTCGCGGCCGCCGTCATGTTCACTTCGCGCCGTGGCTGGCGAAGAAGGCGCCGAAGATGTCTTCCTCGCTCGGCACCACCTCGGGAATCGGCCGCGACACGCGCGTGATGTTCAGGTAGTGCCGGTAGTTCATGTTGTCCGAGAAGTTGTTCCTGCCCCAGGTGCCGCAGCCCATCGAGAGCGAGAAGGGCAGCCCGTTGTCGAAGCTGCCGCCGGTGGCGATGCAGTGCGCCTGGTCGACGATGACGCGCGAGACCGGCAACGTGAGGCCGAGCGAGAGTGCGCGTTCGGGCACCGCGCTGTGAAGGCCCACGGAGTGGCCGGCGCCTTCGTACGAATAGATGCGCGCCACGGTGGCGGCGGCCTCGTCGAAGTCGCGCGCGGCGTACACCGCGAGCACCGGGCTCAGCTTTTCGCCGGAGAACGGATGGTCGTGGCCCACGCCGTCCTCGGCCACCATGAGGATGCGCGGATCGGCCTCGGCAATCGCCTGCCACGCCGCGCGGTTGGCGCCATCGACCTCGGCCGCGCGCTCGGCGATAACGCGTGCCGACTGCCCGATGACGGCGGCCGAGAGCTTGCCCTCGGGCCACATCAGCTTCTGCAGCGTGGCCTTCTGCGCGTCGGCGAGCATGACGGCGCCGCGGTCCTTCAGGGCGGGGAGCATCTTCGCGCGCACCGCATCGACGACGACGAGGCTGTTCTCCGACGAGCAGCTGGTCGCGTTGTCGAAGGTCTTGGAGCGCACGATGCGATCGGCTGCGGCCTCTACGTCCGCCGTCTCGTCGACGATGCCCGCCACGTTGCCCGCGCCCACGCCGAAGGCCGGCGTGCCGCTCGCGTACGCCGCGCGCACGTTGGCCTGCGAGCCGGTGGCCACCACCAGGTCGCACAGCCGCATCAGCTCGGCGGTCGACTGCTTGTTGACCGGCGCGGGCAGCAGCTGCACCAGGTCGCGCGGTGCGCCGATGCGGTCGAACTGCGCGTGGATGAACTCGATGAGCCGCGCCGCCGTCGACCAGCCCTTGGGCGAGGGCGCGACGATGACCGCGTTGCGCCCTTTGAGCGCATTGATGATCTTGTTGGCCGGCGTCGCGCCCGGGTTGGTCGATGGCGTGATGGCGCACACCACGCCCACGGGCCGCGCGATCTCGACGATGCCGCGCGCCGGGTCTTCAGCGATCACGCCCACCGAGCGTGCGCCGTGCAGGTCGCGCAGCAGGCCGAAGGTCTTGCGGTGGTTCTTGCGCACCTTGTCCTCGACGTTGCCCACGCCGGTGTCGGCCACGGCCAGCTCGGCCAGCTCGCGGTTGCGTGCCGGCTCGATGATGGCCCAGCCCGCCGCGACAACGGCGGTGTCGACCTGCGCCTGCGACCAGGTCTCGTAGATGCGCTGCGCGGCGCGGGCGCGCGCCACCAATTCGGCGATGGGGGAAGAGGGGGTGTTCGGGTGTTCCATGGGGCCTGCGTGGATCAATCCACCTTGATGTTTGCTTCCCTGGCGAGCTTCTGCCAGCGCACGAGTTCGGCGGTCACGACCTTGCCCAGTTGCTCCGGCGTGCCGCCCACGCCTTCGCTGCCCTGTGCGAGCAGCTTGTCGCGAATCTCGGGTTCCTTGACGACGGTGTTGATCACGCGGTTGAGCCTGTCGATGGCGGGCTTGGGCGTCTTCGCGGGCACGAACACGGCGTACCAGGAGTCGACGTCGAAGTCGGCGATGCCGGCCTCCTGCATCGTCGGCACGTCGGGAAAGGCCGCGCTGCGCCTGGTGGTCGATACCGCGAGCGCTTTGAGCTTGCCGGCCTTCACGAACTGCGCGGCCGCCGGAATCGACACCCACAGCAGCGGCACCTGCCCGCCCATCACGTCGGTCACGGCCGGGCCGCCGCCGCGGTACGGCACGTGCGTCATCTGCGTGCCGGTGCGCAGCTTCAGGAGCTCGCCGGCCAAGTGGCCTGGCGAGCCGTTGCCCACCGATGCGAAGGAGATGCTGTCGGGCTTGGCCTTGGCCAGCGCGACCAGTTCCGCCACCGTGTTCGCCGGAAACTGCGTGTTGGCCACCAGGATCTGCGGCAGCGAGGCGACCATGCCCACGGGTGCGAAGTCCTTCGCGGTGTCGAAGCTCAGCTTCGCGTAGATGGCCGGGTTGATGGTGTGTGACGAGAGCGTGAACAGCACCGTGTAGCCGTCCGGCGGCGACTTGGCCACCAGCTCGGTACCGATGGAGCCCGCCGCGCCGCCGCGGTTGTCGATGAGCACCTGCTGGCCCAGCAACGCCGAGAAGCGCTCCTGCACGATGCGCGCGATCACGTCGGTGCCGCCGCCGGGCGGGTAGGGCACGACGAGGCGGATCGGCTTGTTGGGGTAGTCGCTGCCGTTTTCCGCCTGCGCGGCAAGGGGCGAGGCGAAGGCAGCGAGCGCGGCGAGAGCCAGCATCCCGGCGCGATGCCAGGGGGCGAAGAACAACTTCATTCGGGTCTCCTTCTCTTTGTGATGGACATCGGCGACGGCCCGGCCGGTGCGGCGCCCACGCGATAGCCCAGCGTGACGCTGGCATCGCGCGCGCAGGCCATCAGGTGATCGGCCAGCCCGCGCGCCTGCGTGCGCGCGAAGCGGATCGAGGGCACGCTCATGCCGACGGCCGCCACGGCCTCGCCGCGTGCATTGAGCACGGGCACGCCGAGGCCGCAAACGCCGATGCGCCATTCCTCGCGGTTTTCTGCATAACCGCGGGCGCGGGAGCGTTCCAGTTCGTTGAAAAGGGTGCCGAAGTCGGTGATGCTGTTCCTGGTGTGCGGCTCCAGCGTGCCCAGGCACTCCTGCAGCGCCGGCACGCTCAGGCCTGCCGCGGCGAGCAGCGCCTTGCCCGAAGCCACGCAGTACGCCGCCGCGCGACCGCCGATGCGCGAGTAGGCGGCCACCGGCAGGGGGCTGTCGAACTTGTCGAGGTAGACGATCTCCGCGCCGTCGAGCACCGCGAGGTGGATGGTCTCGCCCGTGGCCTGCGCGAGCTGCGCGAGATGAGGGCGCAGCAGCGAGCCGATGTCGGATGCCTCGGAAACCATCGCCCCGAGTTCGAAGAGCCTGAGGCTGGGCCGGTAGGTGCTCGTGCCCGGGTCCTGCACGGCCCAGCCGCATTCGACCAGCGTCTGCAGCGTGCGGTGCGCGTTGCTGCGCGCCATGCCGAATGCCTGCGCCAGTTCGGTGACGCGGCAGTCGCGCTGCTGGCGCACCATCCATTCGATGGCGGCGAGGCCCTTGGCAAGCGTGGAGTCCATGAGGCTTGGCTTTCCTTGTTGTTCCAAATATTGGAACAGCGTTCTCGGATGTGAAACGCAATGTAAGAACGCCTGGTGCCCCTTGTCAATCAGGGACTTGGATGTAGTTCTAAATGCCTCAGCGGCGATGGCGTCCCGCCATGAGCCCGATCACTTCGCGGAAGATGGTGTTGCCGCTCGGGTTCGCCAGATCGAGCACATGGCTGCGGCTGTAGCAGGGGCTCAGGTCGAGGCCCACGCCGATGCCGGCGATCTCGATGTCGCCGCGCTGTTCCTGGCGCGCGACCACGTCGCGCAGGTGGTGGTCGAGGTAGTGCGCGTCGTTGGCGAGGTGCGTGGCGCTGTCCATCGGCGAGCCATCGGAGATCACCATCAGCAGCTTGCGCGCCTCGCCGCGCTGGCGCAGCCGCATGCAGGCCCAGTCGACCGCCTCGCCGTCGATGCCTTCGCGGAACAGGTCCGCCTTGAGCAGCGCCGCCATTGCGGGGCGCGCGCGTCGCCATGGCGTGGCCGCGGCCTTGAAGACGATGTGGCAGCGCTCGTTGAGCCGCCCCGGATGCGGCGGCCTGCCCGCGCGCACCCACTCGCGCTGCGGGCGTCCACCGTTCCACGCGCCGGTGGTGAAGCCCAGCACCTCGCAGGCCACGCCAGCCTGTTCGAGTGCGCGCGCGAACACGTCGACCATCATCGCCACCGGTTCGGCGTGCTCCTTCATCGAACCCGAGCAGTCGATGAGGAAGGTGACGATGCAATCGGCCAGCGGCTCCATGCGCTCGGTGCGGAACAGGCGGCGCTCGGTGGGCGAGGCCACGAGCTGCGCGAGGCGGCGGCCATCGACGAGGCCTTCCTCCTGCGCACCGTCCCAACCGTCGCGTTCGGGCTCGGCTAGCAGTGCGCGCAGCTCGCGCGCGAGGCGGGCGATGTTCACGCCCTGCGCGGCGATGCGGCGGTCGAGCTTCTCGCGATGGCCTGCGAGCACTTCCTTGCGTGCGAGCGTGGCGGCATCGTGTTCGCGGTCGTAGGCGTCGGTGAAAACGCGGTAGGCACCGCCAGCGCCTTCGAGCGCCTCGCTGCGGCCCGACTCGGCGGTGGTGAAGCGCTCGACGATCTCCTGGTCCATATCGGCCACGAGGCTGAACACGCTGCGTTTGTCATCCACGTGGGCATCGCGCGCGGCTTCGCTGTCTCCGTCGCCGGCCTCGTGCAGCATCGCGGCAACGATGCGCGCGATGGCGCGGGCGTGCACCGCATAGGCCGCCTGGTCGGCACGGTCCTTGCGCAGGCCGGCCAGCGCGTGGCCGATCAGCGGTGCGAGCGCGAAGCGCGTGGCTTCGAGCATGTCCTCGGTTTCCTCGACGACCTGTTCGCCGTTGACGCGCGCACGGCAGATCTGCGCGACGGCATACAGCAGCAGGCCGCGCGCGGTGTCGGTCAGCCCGGAGTGATGAAAGGCGAGCGACCACTCCTCGTGCCGGTGCCGCAGGTTGTGCCGCATGCCCACCATGACCTCTGGCGCCATCGCCTCGGCGCGGAACTGCTCCAGCATCTCGAACAGCATGCGCTCCACCGGCTCCTCGGGGCGCAGGCTCTGGTGCAGCGCCGCATCCGATGCGGTGAGCCGCAGCGCGAGCCCGTCGGCCACGCCACGGAAGGACGCGAAATCGTCGGTGTCGGGCGAGGGATGCAGGTGCGGCGCGAACCAGGGCAGCGCCATGCGGCCGCGGTGCAGGCGCCGTCCGCGAAAGTGCAGGTCGCGCTCGCCGCTGAATGCGCGCACCACGCCCGCGCAGAGCTCGGCGACGAGTTCTTCCTGCCGCACGCGGCGCTGCATCGCGCTCGCGGGGCCGGCGGTCATTCGCGCGGGCCCGCCGAGAGCTGGTGCGATTCCTTCAGTTCGCGGTCGAAGCAGCGCTGGAAGTACTCGGCCACCAGCGGGCGTTCAGCGTCGTCGCACTTGTTGACGAAGGAAAGGCGGAAGGCCAGCGCCGGGTCCTTGAATATCTCGATGTTCTCGGCCCAGGTGATGACGGTGCGCGGCGACATCAGCGTCGAGAGGTCGCCGGCCGCGAAGCCCTTTCGCGTGAGGTCGGCCACGGCCACCATCGATGCGACCAGCTTCGTGCCCGCCTCGTCGGCCAGCGAAGGCACGCGCGCCTGCACGATGGCGATCTCTTCCGCGGCCGGCAGGTAGTCGAGCGAGGCCACGATGTTCCATCGGTCGATCTGCGCGTGGTTGAGCCGCTGCGCGCCGTGGTAGAGGCCATTGAGGTTGCCCAGGCCCACGGTGTTGGCGGTGGCGAAGAGGCGGAAGAAGGGATGCGGGCGCAGCACCCGGTTCTGGTCCATCAGCGTGAACTTGCCGTCGCGCTCCAGGATGCGCTGGATGACGAACATCACGTCGGGCCGGCCCGCGTCGTACTCGTCGAAGATCAGCGCTACCGGCCGCTGCAGAGCCCAGGGCACGATGCCTTCCTGGAACTCGGTGACCTGCTTGCCTTCGCGCAGCACCACCGCGTCTTTTCCCACGAGGTCGAGCCGGCTGATGTGGCCGTCGAGGTTCAGGCGCACGCAGGGCCAGTTCAGCCGCGCCGCCACCTGCTCGATGTGGGTCGACTTGCCGGTGCCGTGCAGGCCCTGCACCATCACGCGCCGGTCGCGCATGAAGCCCGCAAGGATGGCGAGCGTCACGTCGGTGTTGAAGCGGTAGACCGCGTCGACCTCAGGCACATGGTCATCGCGCTCGCTGAATGCAGGCACGCGCAGGTCGGAGTCGATGCCGAACACCTCGCGTACGCTGAGCATCCGGTCGGGTCGAAGGTCGGCGGTGTCGGTCATGGCGGTTCCAGCGAAATGGAGTTCTTCAGGCTTGCGCGCGGTCGGAGGCCGCGTCGGCGTCGATGCGGCTCAGTGCCTGAGCGGCACGCTGCAATGCGGGCAGCAGCGTCTTCGCCTTGGCCGCGTCGAGCCGCATCACCGGCGCCTGCACCGCGATGCAGAGGTTGGAGGGGGCGTCGTCGCCCGAGGGCACCGGCGTGGCGATGCACAGCAGGCCGGGCAGGAACTCCTCGTGGTCGATGGCGTAGCCGTCCTTGCGTACGCGCTGTACTTCCTTTTCCAGCGCCTCGGGATCGGTCAGCGTGCGGGGCGTGTAGGTTTCGAGCGGCGCATGAGACAGCAGCCGGCGGCGCTGCGCCGCGCTCATCTGCGAGAGAAAGATCTTGCCGCTGGCCGAGCAGTGCACAGGCACGCGCGAGCCCGAGTGCAGGTAGAAGCGCAGCGGCGCGGCGGTCTCCACGCGGTCGAGGTAGACGACCTCGCTGCCCGAAAGGGCAGTGAGGTTGCAGCTCTCGCCGATCTCTTCCACCAGCTGGCGCAGCACCGTGTGGCGCGCGCCGTGCAGGCTGTCGTTGAGCAGCAGGTTCTCGGCCAGCCGCCGCAGCCGCGTGCCGATGCCGTAGTGCCGGCCGTCGCCTTCGCGCTGCAGCAGCCCCGCGCCTTCGAGCTGCTGCAGCATGCGGTGCAAGGTCGGTTTGGGCAGGCCGGTTTCTTCCACCAGGCCCTGCAGCGAATAGCGCTGGTCTTTCGCGGCCATGACTTCGAGCAGCGCGAACAGGCGCATGGTGGGCGAGTCACCACCCGAGCCGGTCGGTTCGGCGGCGTCCACGGAAAGCCCTTTGACGATCTTCATGGCGCGAATCATAGGTGTTTTACAAAAAAAGAGACAAGACGTTCCGATTTTTGTAAATTGTTTGACGCGGTGCCGATGCCGTCCTATATTCCGCCGGAATGAATTCCGGAACAAGAAGTTCCGACTTTTAGAGCGAAACCCGCCCCTTCATCCTTCCAGGAGACGCCTCCCATGAGCCAGAAGCAAGCCGCAGCCCCCGCACGCGAAGCCGTCAAGGGCGTGCAGAAGATGACGCCCTCCGAGGCTTTCGTCGAGACCATGGTCGCCAATGGCGTGACCGACATCTTCGGCATCATGGGCTCGGCCTTCATGGACGCGATGGACATCTTCGCGCCCGCGGGCATCCGCCTCATTCCGGTGGTGCACGAGCAGGGCGGCGCCCACATGGCCGACGGCTATGCGCGCGTGTCGGGCCGCCACGGCCTCGTCATCGGCCAGAACGGCCCCGGCATCAGCAACTGCGTGACGGCCGTCGCGGCTGCCTACTGGGCGCACAGCCCGGTCGTGATGATCACGCCCGAGACCGGCACCATGGGCATGGGACTCGGCGGCTTCCAGGAAGCCAACCAGCTGCCGATGTTCCAGGAGTTCACCAAGTACCAGGGCCACGTCAACAACCCCAAGCGCATGGCCGAGTACACGGCGCGCTGCTTCGACCGCGCCATCTCCGAGATGGGCCCGACGCAGCTGAACATTCCGCGCGACTACTTCTACGGCGAGATCCAGTGCGAGATCCCGAAGCCGATGCGCGTGGAGCGCGGCGCGGGCGGCGAGAACAGCCTGAATGCGGCGGTCGAACTGCTGGCCTCGGCCAAGTTCCCGGTGATCCTCTCGGGCGGCGGCGTGGTCATGGGCGACGCAGTGGAAGAGTGCAAGGCACTCGCCGAGCGCCTGGGCGCGCCGGTGGCCAACGGCTACCTGCGCAACGACTCCTTCCCCGCGAGCCACCCGCTGTGGGCCGGCCCGCTGGGCTATCAGGGCTCCAAGGCCGCGATGAAGCTGATCGCGCAGGCCGACGTGGTGCTCGCGCTCGGCTCGCGCATGGGCCCCTTCGGCACGCTGCCGCAGCACGGCATGGACTACTGGCCGAAGGAAGCGAAGATCATCCAGGTCGAGGCCGACCACACCAACCTGGGCCTGGTGAAGAAGATCACCGTGGGCATCCACGGCGACGCCAAGGCCACGGCCAAGGAGCTGCTCAAGCGCCTGCAGGGCAAGACACTGGCCTGCGATGCCACCAAGGCCGAGCGCGCCGAGAAGATCAAGGCCGAGAAGGCCGCGTGGGAGAAAGAGCTCGACGAGTGGACCCACGAGCGCGACCAGTTCAGCCTCGACGCCATCGAGGAAGCGAAAGGCGAGAAGACGCCCACCGGCGGCAGCTACCTGCACCCGCGCCAGGTGCTGCGCGAACTCGAGAAGGCCATGCCGCCGCGCGTGATGGTGTCCACCGACATCGGCAACATCAACGCCATCGCCAACAGCTACCTGCGCTTCGAGGAGCCGCGCAGCTTCTTCGCGCCGATGAGCTTCGGCAACTGCGGCTATTCGCTGCCCACCATGATCGGCGCCAAGTGCGCGGCGCCCGACCGCCCGGCCGTGGCCTATGCCGGCGACGGCGCCTGGGGCATGAGCATGGTCGAGATCATGACGGCCGTGCGCCACGACATCCCGGTGACGGCGGTGGTCTTCCACAACCGCCAGTGGGGCGCGGAGAAGAAGAACCAGGTCGACTTCTACAACCGCCGCTTCGTCGCCGGGGAGCTCGAGAGCGAGAGCTTCGCGGGCATCGCCAAGGCCATGGGCGCAGAGGGCATCGTGGTCGACAGGCTCGAGGACGTGGGACCGGCGCTGAAGAAGGCCATCGACATGCAGATGAACGAAGGCAAGACCTGCGTGATCGAGATCATGTGCACCCGCGAGCTGGGCGACCCGTTCCGCCGCGACGCGCTGTCCAAGCCGGTACGATTCCTCGACAAGTACAAGGACTACGTCTGAACTCAAGCCACCCTATGACCGGTTCGCTGCTGACGCTCAACGCGGGTTCGTCTTCCATCAAGGTCGCGCTGTTCGACGCGGCCGGCGATGGCGACGCCGCGCTGCCGGCGGCGCGCTGGTCGGGGCAGGCCGATGGGCTGGGCGCGGGCCTGAAGGCGCGGCTTCGTGTGCGAGATGCCGACGGGCAGGCCTTGCACGACGCGCCGCTCGAAGGCGCACAGGCTTCGCACCAGGGGGCGCTTGCGGCGCTGCTCGACTGGCACGCGAAGCAGTCGGGAGGAGGGCGCATCGCGGCCGTGGGCCATCGCATCGTGCATGGCGGCGCGGACTTCGTGGCGCCGGTGCGCATCGATGCCGGCGTGCTCGACGCGCTGGCGAAACTGGAACCGCTGGCGCCGCTGCACCAGCCGCACAACCTTGCGGGCGTGCGCGCGGCGATGGCGGCATTCGACGGTGTGCCGCAGGTCGCCTGCTTCGACACCGCCTTCCACGCGGTGCAGCCCGAGGTCAACCGGCGCTTCGCGCTGCCGCGCGAGCTGCACGACGCGGGCGTGCGTCGCTACGGCTTCCACGGCCTTTCCTACGAATCCATCGTCGCGCAGTTCGCCCGTATCGCGCCCGAGCTCGCGCAGCGGCGCGTGATCGTCGCGCACCTGGGCAACGGCGCCTCGATGTGCGCCATCGCGCAAGGCCGATCGGTCGTGACGACGATGACCTTCTCGCCGCTCGACGGGCTGACCATGGGCACGCGCTGCGGCCAACTCGACGCGGCCGTCGTGCTCTACCTGATGCGCTCGCGCGGCATGTCGGCCGACGAGGTCGAGGCGCTGCTGTTCCGCCAGTCGGGGCTGCTCGGCATCTCGGGCGTGTCCAGCGACATGCGCGTGCTGGAGGCCTCGGCCGAGCCTGCCGCCGCCGAGGCCATCGGCCACTTCGCCGAGCAGGTGGTGCGGCACATGGGCAGCCTCGCGGCGGCGCTGCGCGGCGTCGATGCCATCATCTTCACCGGCGGCATCGGCGAGAACGGCGCGGCGTTGCGCGAACGCATCCTCGAAGACTGCGAGTGGCTGGGCGTGAATGTCGATGCCGCCGCGAACCGCAGCGGTGCCGCGCGGCTGACTACGGCCGAGAGTCCCGTAAGCGCGTGGGTGCTGCGCACCGATGAAGAAGCCGTGATCGCCAGGCACACGGCGCGTGTGCTGCGAGCCGCCGGCTGAAGACTTCTAGCGGCGCGGCACGATGGCGCCGCAGTGGCGCAAAAAGTCTGCCGTCGCGCGGCCCAGCAGCTTGTCGCGGTGCATCACCGTCGCCAGCCGCCGCACGCCGGCCGGCAGCCTCGTGCGCAGCTCCACCAGATGCCCGTCTTCCAGCGCCTGCGCCACCGTGTAGCGCGAGAGGCACGCGAGCCCGGTGCCCGATGCCACCACGCGCTTGATGGCCTCGGTGCTGCCCAGTTCGAAGCCCACGTGCACCTGCTCCAGGTTCTGGATGAGCCATGCGTCCGTCACCTGCCGCGTGCCCGAGCCATGCTCGCGCAACACCCAGGTGGCCTGCGAGAGCTGCCTGTGCGTGGCGACGCGGCCCGCCAGCTCGTGGCCGGGCGCAGCGACGATCACCAGTTCGTCTTCGCGCCAGGGCCGCACCACGAGGTCGGGGTGCGTCTGCGGGCCTTCGATGAAGCCCACGTCCACGTCGAAGCCGGCCACTGCCTCGATCACGTCGTGCGTGTTCGCGATGTGCAGGTGCACCTGGCTCTGCGGATGCAGCGCCGTCCAGGTCGACACCCGCTCCGGCAGCAGGTACTCGCCGATGGTGAAGCTGGCCGCCACGCGCAGCGGCGCCGCATGCTCGCCGCTGAAAAGCGCCTCGACCTCCGCGGCCTGGTCCAGCAGCGCCTGTGCCTTGGGCAGCAAGGCACGGCCGTTCTCGTTGAGCACCAGCCGGCGCCCGAGCCGGTCGAAGAGCTGGACGCCCACCGAAGACTCCAGGTCGGCCAGGGCGCTGCTGGCAGCCGACTGCGAACGCGCGATGCGGTCGGCCGCGGCGCGGGTGCTGCCTTCGCGCGCGGTGGCGACGAACACTTCGAGCTGGCGCAGGTTCAGGCGCAGGCGGGAGCTCGATGCGGTGCCCTGCTGCTGATCAGTTTTTCCGGTCATGGTGAGCGATATTCTCTGCTTTTTCGTTTGATCGAGGCTGCATACCATCGAGCGGACCCCCGCCTGAAAACAAAGGACCGCCAAGTGTTCAGCTTCCTGTCTCGCGAGCCCGTGCACGACCCGCTGGTGGCGCCCACGCCCACGGCCGACACCACGGTCAAGACCACCACCTGCTACATGTGCGCCTGCCGCTGCGGCATTCGCGTGCACCTGCGGGAGGGCGAGAAGGGCCCCGAGGTGCGCTACATCGACGGCAACCCGAACCACCCCCTGAACCAGGGCGTGATCTGCGCCAAGGGCTCCTCGGGGATCATGAAGCAGGTGTCTCCCGCGCGCATCACGCAGCCGCTGCTGCGCAAGGCCGGCAGCGAGCGCGGAGCGGGCGAGTTCGAGCCCATCAGCTGGGAGCGCGCCTTCGACATGCTGACCGAGCGGCTCGCGAAGATCCGCGCCACCGATCCGAAGAAGTTCGCGCTCTTCACCGGGCGCGACCAGATGCAGGCGCTCACGGGCCTCTTCGCGCGGCAGTTCGGCACGCCCAACTACGCGGCGCACGGCGGCTTCTGCTCGGTCAACATGGCCGCGGGAATGATCTACACCATCGGCGGCAGCTTCTGGGAGTTCGGCGGGCCCGACCTGGAACGCGCAAAGCTCTTCGTGATGATCGGCACGGCCGAGGACCATCACAGCAACCCGATGAAGATCGCCATCAGCAAGTTCAAGCGCGCGGGCGGGCGCTTCATCTCCATCAACCCGGTGCGCACCGGCTACTCGGCCATCGCCGACGAGTGGATTCCGATCAAGCCCGGCACCGACGGCGCGCTGTTCATGGCGCTGCTGCACGAGCTGATCGGCAACGAGCTGGTGGACCATGCGTTCCTCAAGCGCTTCACCAACGCGCCGCAGCTGGTGGTGCTCGACGACTGCGAGCGCGAAGGTCTGTTCGCCTTCGATCCCGAGCGAGGCCCACCGGGCGACGGCCGCAACCCGCACAACAAGCTGGTGTGGGACAAGGCCAGCGGCAGCGTGAAGCCCGCGTACCCCGAAGGCATCGCCGACGGCTGCGACCCCGCGCTCGAAGGCCACTACACGCTGGCCGACGGCACGCGCGTTGCGCCCTCGTTCCAGCTGCTGCGCGAGCGCGTGGCGAGCTGCACGCCCGAATGGGCGCAGGCCATCACCGGCATCGACGCGGCGCGCATCCGCAAGCTGGCGCGCGAGATGGGCGAGACGGCGCTGAAGCAGGCCTTCGAGCTGCCCATTCCATGGACCGACGCATGGGGCAAGCGGCACGGGACCACACAGGCCCGGCCCGTGGCCTTCCATGCGATGCGCGGGCTGGCTGCGCATTCCAACGGCTTCCAGACGGTGCGCGCGCTCGCGGTGCTGATGAGCGTGCTCGGCACCATCGATGCGCCGGGCGGCTTCAGGCACAAGGCGCCTTACCCACGCCACATCGTGCCGAACTACCGCGCCTTCAACGACCCCGGAATGATCCAGCCGAACACGCCGCTCAATGCCGCGCCGCTGGGCTTTCCGGCCAGTCCCGAAGAGCTGGCGATCAACCCCGACGGCTCGCCGATCCGCATCGACCATGCCTTCTCGTGGGAGCACCCGCTGTCGGCGCACGGGCTCATGCACAACGTGATCACCAATGCGGTGAAGGGCGACCCGTACCGCATCGACACGCTGCTGATCTTCATGGCCAACATGGCCTGGAACTCCAGCATGAACACCATGGCGGTGCGCGAGATGCTCAACCGCAAGGACGAGAAGGGCGAGCACATGATCCCCTTCCTGGTGGTGTGCGACGCCTTCCAGAGCGAGACCGTGGCATTCGCCGACCTCGTGCTGCCCGACACCACCTACCTCGAGCGGCATGACGTGATGGGCATGCTCGACCGGCCCATCTCGGAGTTCGACGGGCCGGTGGATTCGGTGCGCATCCCGGTGGTGCCGCCCACGGGGCAGTGCAAGCCCTTCCAGGAGGTGCTGATCGAGCTGGCCTCGCGGCTGAAGTTTCCGGCCTTCACCACGCCCGAGGGTGGGCGCAAGTACAGCGGCTACCCCGACTTCATCGTCAACTTCGAGCCGCAGCCGGGCATCGGCTTTCTCATGGGATGGCGCGGCAAGGACGGCACCGAGCACCTGCGCGGCGCGCCCAACCCGAAGCAGTGGGAGGCCTACGAGAAGAACAACTGCGTTTTCCAGTACCACATGCCCGAGGGCATGCACTACATGCGCAACTGGAACCGCGAGTACCTCGACTTCGCGAAGGACAAGGGCTGGCGCCAGCGCAACGACCCGGTGCAACTGGCGCTCTACTCCGACACGCTGCAGACCTTCAGGCTCGCGGCGCAGGGCAAGAGCGCAGGGCGGCAGCCGCCCGAGGCGCTGCGCGAGCGCATCGACAAGTACTTCGATCCGCTGCCCTTCTGGTATCCGCCGCTCGAAGAGGCCGCGACCGACCTCGATGCGTTTCCGCTCAACGCGCTCACGCAGCGGCCCATGGCCATGTACCACTCGTGGGACTCGCAGAACGCATGGCTGCGGCAGATCCACAGCCACAACTACCTGCACGTGAACCCGGTGACGGCGCAGGCCGCGGGTATCGCCGACGGCGGCTGGTGCTGGGTCGAGAGCCGTTGGGGCAAGGTGCGCTGCATGCTGCGCCACAGCGAGGCGGTGGAGCCGGGCACCGTGTGGACCTGGAACGCCATCGGCAAGGCCGACGGCGCATGGCAGCTCGCGCCGGGCGCGGACGAGGCGCGCAAGGGCTTCCTGCTGAACCATCTCATCAGCGAGGAGCTGCCCTGTGCAGGCACCGCGAGCGGGACCATCAGCAACTCCGACCCGATCACCGGGCAGGCCGGCTGGTACGACGTGCGGGTGCGCATACGGCCGGCCGATCCGGGGGAGCCCGAGGAGAGCTATCCGCAGGTCGCGAGCATGCCGGCGGTGCCCGGCGTGCTGGGCAAGGCGGCGAGCGTGCTGACCTACTTCGCGGGGAGGAACAGGAAATGATGCAATGGCTGAAGGACCTGATGGCGCCGGCTCCGGTTTTGCCCCCTCTCCCGCTTGCGGGAGAGGGCTGGGGTGAGGGCGGCACCGCTGGAGTTGGAAGCGGTGGGGTGATGAAAGCCGTTGCACCCTCACCCCAACCTTCTCCCGCAAGAGGGAGAGGGAGCAATACCGGCACAGCTCGTGCCGAGCCCGGTGAAACTCTCGCCAAACAGCTCGCCCTCGTCATCGACCTCAACGTCTGCGTGGGCTGCCATGCCTGCGTGACCTCGTGCAAGCAATGGAACACCTCCGGCAGCGCCGGACCGCTGGCCGACGAGCGGCCCTACGCGGCCGACCCTACCGGCACCTTCTTCAACCGCGTGCAGACCTACGAGGCCGGCGCCTTTCCGGCGACGGAGACCATCCACTTCCCGAAGAGCTGCCTGCACTGCGAAGACCCGCCCTGCGTACCGGTGTGCCCCACGGGCGCGAGCTACAAGCGCAAGGAAGACGGCATCGTGCTCGTCGACTACGACAAGTGCATCGGCTGCAAGTACTGCGCATGGGCCTGCCCCTACGGCGCGCGCGAGCTCGACGAGGAGCGCCAGGTCATGACCAAGTGCACGCTGTGCGTTGACAGAATCCACGACGAGCAACTGCCCAGGGAAGACCGCAAGCCCGCCTGCGTGAAGGCCTGCCCGACCGGCGCGCGGCTCTTCGGCGACGTGAAGGACCCTGAGTCCGACGTGTCGAAGGCGATCCGCGAGCGCGGCGGCTACCAGCTCATGCCCGAGTGGGAGACCAACCCGGCCAATCGCTATCTGCCGAGGCGGATCACGCCTTCGGAACAGGAGTAGGCCGCATGCATCCGGCGTTCTCGATTCTTTTCTTCACCACGCTGGCCGGCGCCGCGCAGGGGCTGGTGTTCGCGCTCGCGCTGGCCGTGCTCTTCGGGCTCGAACTCGCGCCGGGCTTCCTGGCCCTGGCGCTGGGCGTGGCCGAGGTGCTGCTGGTGGCCGGACTGGCCGCCTCGTTCATGCACCTGGGCCGCAAGACGCGCGCGTGGCGCGCGGTGCTGATGTGGCGCACCTCGTGGATGTCGCGCGAGGTGATCGTGCTGCCGGCCTTCATCGCGCTGGTGGCGCTGTGGTGGCTGTCGCTGCGGCTGGGTGTCGGCGCGCCGTGGTCATGGTTGTTGCCGGTGCTCGCGCTGTGCGGCGCGGTGCTGCTCTGGTACTGCACCGCGATGATCTACGCCTGCCTGCGCTTCATCGAGGAATGGGCGCATCCGCTGACCATTCTCAACTTCACGCTGATCGGGCTGTCGTCCGGTCTGGTGCTGGCCTGCGCGATGGCGGCGCTGGCCGGCGAGGCGCGCCTCGTGCACGCGTTCGGGCCCTATGCGCTCGTCGCCACTCTGGCGGCATGGGCGGCGCGCGGCACGGCGCTGCGGCGCAACGCGGGCATTCGCCACAAGTCGACGCTGCAGTCGGCCACCGGCATCCGCACGCAGAAGCTGGTGCAGAAGTCGATGGGCATGTCGGCCGGCTCGTTCAACACGCGCGAGTTCTTCCATGGCGCTTCGCTCGCGGCGCTGGGCAACATGAAGCTGGGCTTCCAGCTGCTGGCCTTCGTGCTGCCGGCGCTGTTGCTCGCGTGGGGCATCGCCGGCGCGGGAACGTTGCCGTGGCTGCTCGCGGCGCTGGTGCAGGCGCCGGGGCTGCTGGCGGAGCGCTGGTTCTTCTTCGCGCAGGCCCGGCATCCGCAGAACCTGTACTACCAGGTGGTTTCCTAGGCTTCGAAGTTCAGCGCAAGGCCGGGCGTGGGCCAGTCGTCGATGGCGATCAGCCTCCCGCTGCCCGAGAGAGTGACATAGGCCGTGCGCCGGTCTCGTCCTCCGAAGCAGATGTTGGTGGTGTAGCGGTCTGGCAGCGGCACGTGCTCGACCGCGCCGCCGTCCGGCGCCACGATGCTGATGCCGCCGTGCAGCAGCGTCGCCACGCAGAGATTGCCGAGCGCGTCGACCGCCATCGAATCGAAGCGCTGGTAGTGCCCGCCCGGCGAGGCGCAGAGCATGCGGCCGCCGTGCGGCGAGGGCCAGCCGTCCTTGCGCACGCGGCCGGGCGCCGTGATGTCGAAGGCCCAGACGCGCGCGCCCTCGGTCTCGGCGTAGTAGAGCGTGCCGCCGTCGGGCGAGAGCGCGATGCCGTTGGGCGTCATCACCGGTCGCGCGATCACGCTGGCGGTGCTGCCGTCGGCGTGGCCGTAGAAGAGGCCGCCGCGGTCCATGTCGCGCTCGCGCACCTTGCCCAGGTCGGTGAAGTAGAAGCCGCCATGAGCATCGAACACGATGTCGTTGGGCCCGCACAGGGCGCCGCCATCCACCGTGTCGTAGAGGCGCTCGGCACGGCCGGTCGCGAGGTTCACGCGCTCGATGCGCCCACCCGAGTAGTCCTCGGCCTGGCCGACGGGCCGCATGCAGCCGTCGGCCTCGGTGTGCCACCTGAAGCCGCCGTTGTTGCAGACGTAGACAGCGCCATCGGGCCCGATGGCCGCGCCGTTGGGTCCGCCGCCCAGGTCGGCCACCACCTGCACGAGGCCGTCGGCGCGCACGCGCGTGAGCGTGCCGCGCGCGATCTCCACCAGCAGTACGGAGCCGTCGTCCATGGCGATCGGGCCTTCGGGAAACTGCAGGCCGGTGGCGAGTTCGCGGATGCGCATCGGGGGCTCCTCGGTGATCGGGCGGGCCTCCAGTTTGCGCCAGATCGGTCTGGATCAGCGCAGCAGCGCCTGCACCCAGGCGATGCGCCGCAGTCGCATCACGAAGCTGCAGCGGCTGAGCCTGCAGCGCAGTTGCGCGAAGAGCGGCTTGGTGGTGGGCTCATCGCCGTTCAGGCCGTTCAGGCCGTTCAGCCCGGCCATGAGCCGGTCAAGCACCGCCGAAGCACGCACGCCGCCTTCGCGCTGGCCGGCGAGCGAGAGCGCGAAGCTCGCGCTGCCGCCGTCGGTGTCGACCACCGCGTCGGACTGCGTCTCGGCCAGCGAGGCTTCAGCGCCGCCGCGTGCGTGCCGCAGCACCGGGCGGCCTTGCACGAGCGTGCCTGTCCATCCGAGTGCGTAGCCGCCGGGGGCGAGTCCGCGCAGGCGCTCCACGTAGCTGGAGGGCAGGGGCGTTTGGTCGCCCTGCAATGCGCGCAGGTGCCAGCGCAGCCAGCCGGCGTAGGTCGACGCCGTGGTGGCGAAGCGGCCGGCCGGCATGATCGCGTCGAGCCAGGCCTGCGGGCTGGCGGGGCCGCGTGCATCGGCTTCGCGCCAGGTGCCGGCGATGGCGAGCGGGCGGGCCAGTTCCTGCTCGAACATCGCGCGGTAGCTCAGGCCGGTGGCGCGTTCCATCATCGTGGTCGCGAGTGCGTAGCCTGCGTTCGAATAGCGGAAGCCGGTGCTGTCGGCCGCGGGCGGCTGGCGCACCAGCCAGCGCGCGAAGAAGAGGCGGCGCCCGGCGTCGGTGGTGGGCAGCGCGCCGGCAGGCACGGCCTCGGGAAGAACGGCCAGGAAGCGGCCGAACTCTTCTTCGGTGGTGAAGGCGGGCAGGCCGGCGCGGTGCGCGAGCAGGTCTTCGAGCGTCACGTTGCGGTAGGCGGGCAGCATCAGGCGGCGCAGTTCGGGCAGGGCCTCGGCGATGCGCGTGTTCCAGCGCAGGGAGCCGCGCTCGACCAGGCGCGCGGCGATCACGGCCGTCATCGCCTTCGCGTCGGCGCCCACCGGAAAGAGCACCCTGGCGCCAGCCAGGCCCGCGCCTTCGAAGTCGCCATCCAACGCCGTGACGCGGCCCGTGACGGCGTCGGCGCGCTGTTGCAGGCCGGGGGCGGCCGGCTGCGGGCCGGCATCTTGGTTGCCGCAGGCCGACAGGAGCGCGGCGGCGACGAGCAGGGTTGCGAAGGCGGTGTTCACTCTGTACGACTCCGTTTTGCTCGGGCTGCCGCCGGTGCGCGCGGACGGCGGCCCGGAAGACCGGGGAGACCAGGAAGAAGGAAAGCGAGGAAGGCGAGGAAGGCGAGGGAAGACCGCATCATTGTTCGCCTCCGAACCTTTGGCAATGCTTAAGGTTCCCGCCGGACAATCCGGGCGATGCACCTCCTGCTCATCGAAGACGACCTGGACCTGGGCCGAGCCCTCTCGCAGGCGCTGAAGGCCGAGGGCTTCAGCATCGAGTGGCTGCGCCGCATCGCCGACGCACCGCGCTCCTTCGACGGCGATGCCTGCGGCTGCGTGCTGCTCGACGTGAGCCTGCCCGACGGCTCGGGCCTGCAGCTGCTGTCGCGCTGGCGCCGCTCGGGCGTGACGGTGCCCATCGTGGTCATCACCGCGCGTTCGGCCCTCCAAGACCGGCTTGCGGGCCTGGACGGCGGCGCCGACGACTACGTGGTCAAGCCCTTCGCCACGCCCGAGCTGGTCGCGCGCATCCATGCCGTGCGCCGGCGCTACGCACACCAGGCCAGCGACGTGTGGTCCTTCGGCGAACTGGAGATCGAGCCGCGCAGCCATGTCGCGCGGCTGGGCGGCGTGGCGCTGGACCTGTCGCCGCGCGAGTTCCAGCTGGTGCTGGAACTTGCCCGCGAGCCCGGCGCGGTGATCCCGAAGGGCACGCTCTCGCAGCGGCTCGATCCGCTGGGCGAGCCGGTGGACTTCGGCGCCATCGAAGTGCACGTGTCGAACCTGCGCCGCAAGATCGGCGCGGAGCGGATCAAGACCGTGCGCGGCGTCGGCTACATGCTCGCCTCATGATGTGGCTGTTGCGCCGCAGCCTGGTGCGGCGCGTGGCGCTGTCGGTGCTGATCGCCTTCTCGCTGGCATGGGGCGCGCTGGTGATCTACATGTTCATGAGCTTCAGCATGAACATGAACACCGACTCGAGCGTGGTGCGCGCAGGCCGGGAGATCAACACCGCGCTGGCCGGCATCGAGAACGACGAAGTCGCCGCCGGCGTGATGGACGCGATGGGGCGGATCATCAACGAGCTGCGCCGCCTCGAAGGCGACCTGCCCGGCAACGTGGTCTTCCAGCTCAAGAACCACGAGGGCCGTCTGCTGTACGTCTCCCCCGAGGTCGAGGGCCTCGTGCTGAGCGGCGAGCACGACAAGATGGTCGACGTGACGCTGGGCGGCCAGCGCTACTGGCTGTACGAAGGCAGCAGCGAGCGCTGGCGAGTGTGGCTGGGCGAGCCGCATTCGGGCATACCGTGGCTGATCGGCCTCTTCGGCAGCTCGCTCTTCCTGCCTTTCCTGATCGCGTTTCCCTTCGTGCTCGCGCCGGTGTGGATCGCCGCCGCGCAGGGCATCAAGCCACTGCGGCAACTGGGCGAGCGCATCAAGCTGCGCAGCGCGGAAGACCTGTCGCCGCTGGGCTTCGATCCGAAGTACGCCGAGCTCGAGCCATTGTTGAAGGCGCTCGAGGGGCTGCTTGCGCAACTGCGGGGCAAGGTCGAGCGCGAGCGCTCCTTCGTGAACGATGCGGCGCACGAGCTGCGCACGCCGCTGGCGGTGATCGGCGCACAGGCCCACGTGCTGTCGCGCTCGACCGATCCGCAGGAGCGGCAGGGGGCGGCGCAGCACCTGGCGCACGCCATCGCGCGCGGCTCGCACCTGATCCAGCAGCTGCTGGAGATGGCCACCATGGACGGCGCAGAGCGCCCCGAGACGCAGTTCGTCGACGTGGCGGAGCTCACTCGGCGGCATCTCGCGCAGGCCGCCAGGGACGCCGACCAGCGCCGGCTGGAGCTGATGCTCGAATCCTCCGACAGCCTGGTCTTCGAACTGCCCGTGCCGCTGTTCGAGTCGGTGCTGCGCAATCTGCTCGACAACGCGGTGAAGTACGTGGAAACCGGCGGGCAGGTGGTGGTGACGCTGCGGCGCGAGGCGCAGGGGCTGGTTCTTTCCGTGGTCGACAGCGGGCCCGGCATTCCGGTCGAGGAGCACGAACTGGTGTTCGAACGCTTCCATCGCGGCTCGGCCACCCTCGCGCAGGGCACGGGGCTGGGGCTGTCGATAGCGCGTCAAGCCTGCCAGCGCATGGGCGGCACCATCGGGCTCGCGCAGGCGCCGGGCGGACGGGGATGCGCGTTCACCGTCTTCATTCCCGGCGGGCAGCCGGCTGCTGTTGCTGCCGCTACTGCTACTTCTTCGCGCCCTGCATGCGCGCGATGATCTTCGACGTCTCGTTGCCTTCCCGGCGGCCATCCGGATAGATGCGGATGTAGTCGAAGACCTTGGCCTGCGAGACCTTCACCATCTGGCCGGCGTGGAGGCCCTGGACGTCGACAGGCTCGTTCTTCAGCAGGCCCTCGATGGCATCGCCGTTCCAGCGCGCGACTTCCACCCACATCCATTCGTTGCCGCCCGCGGCCGTGGTGAACGGGGCCTTCACGAGGATGTATTCGCCGGGCTGCAGGCCCTTGGCAAAGGCATCGCGCAGCTTGGGCAACTGAGCGGTGGCGGCCTTGCTGGCGGCGAGCAGTTCGTCGTTGTGCTTCAGGCGGGTGACCGGGTCTTCGTCGGCGCCGAACACCGAGCTCAGCAGTGCGTTCTGCTGCGCGTAGCGGTCGGAGCCCTTGTAGCGGTCGAAGCGGATCTCGTAGAGCCTGTTCTGCGGATCGCCGCTTTCCCAGGTGCCGTTGACGAGCGAGAGCCTTGCCACCGCGGCGGCGTTGGGTTTCAGACCCGAAAGCAGCGGGTCGCGCGCGGCCGCATGCTTGAGCGCGCGCAGGTCCATGTCGAACTGGCCGGGCTTCGCCAGCGTGATGCCCTCGGCCATCGCCTGGGAGAAGGCATTGAGCAGGCTGCCCATGGGCCGGTTGCTCGACCACGAGAAATCGCTCACCACCACGTCGGGCAGGCCGAACTTGCCCATGCCGAGCGTGATGGCCCGCACCATCTCGCCGCTGCGGTAAGCGTGGATGGTCATGTGCTGCGACACGTCGGGCAGGCCGTTGGCCCAGCTGTCGATGCGCCGCTTCTGCCATTCGTCGGGCGAGAAGACTTCGCGCGTCTCCTCGTCCCACAGCAGGCCGCCGGTGTCGCGCGCGACCTGCAGCGTGACCTGCAGCGCCTTCTGCATGGCGGCGGAAGACTGCTGCGAGGGGTGCGCGAAATCGAGGATCAGCGCCTTGTCCGCCTTCTGCAGCGCTTCCGCCTGCTCGCGCGAGATGCCGCGGCCGAAGCGCTGCAGCGACTCCATGTCGGGTGCGCGGTACTCCTTCAGCACGGTGGTGGTGTTCCAGTTCGCAAAGACCACGGGCGCGCTGACGGAGGAAGGCGTCGGCATCGACGCCAGGAGCTTCGGGCTGCCGCCGGTCTTGCCGAGCGCACCGCGCAGCGCGGCCATCGGGTCGGTGGCCGGCGTCTTGGCGTAGTAGATGGCGAACTGGAAGCGGATGGGGCCGGCCTGCTGCGGAGAGCCTGCGGGTACCGGCACGCCGGGGACGGGCTTGGCGGCGGCCTGCGTTGCGGCCGGCGGCGTGGCCGGCGTTGCTGCGAGGGCCGAGGTGCCCATCGAAAGGATGAGCGCGGCGAGCGCGAGGCGAAACGGCAGGTTCATGTTCGTGTTGTCGTTGTGGCTGCGATGCCGCCATTCTTTTCTACGTCCAGTTCCGTCACCTGGACGCGCGATCCGCATGAAACTGCTTCAATATTTCCAGCCGAGCCCGCAAGTGAGGGAACTTGGGTTGTTGCGTGTCGTGCACATGCCCATCCAATGCATAGCCAGTCGATATCGCCTGGCGTTCGATGATCTGTGCAAAGGGCGTGGAGCCGGCATGCTGATGAATATCAAGCAAGGCGAGGGCCGTGGCTGTCCGGCCTTTTCCACCGCGACAATGAAAGTGAAGATGGCTGCCGGCAGGCAGGGAGTCGAACAGCTCGACCAGGGCGTTCAACGCCGCAGCATCGGGTGCGCAATGATCATCCACGGGCAGACGCACATACCGCACGTCGTCGTCCTCAACGAGACGCTTCTCGCTGCAGACTTGCTCTACCTGCCACGTCTCGCCACCTGGTGCGCCGAGCTGCACCTGCGTCTTGGTTGTCACCGTGACTTCCGGTGAGTTCGAGACGATGGTCAAGCGCAAACGTTCCAGTTCCTCGGCATCGGCCGGGGAAAGACCTGCACAGCCCCAGTTGCTGCCCGCCGCGTACCAACTGATAGCGGCGCCGTTGATGAATCCGTGCGATTCCTTGCGGAGATCCACCACCACGAAGGTCGCTGGTTGCCTCTGGATGACGGTGGCGTGCAGTTGTTGCCAGCCGGCCATCGAAAACTGCGCGCTGCCGGAGGTGGTGAAGGCTCCTGTCGGTTGCCAGGACGATTGCAGGCGCGGTACTTCCGGCACGTCGGAATCCAGTACCAGGCGGGCAAAAGAGGCGTCAGGCGAAGGCGCGGGCGTGCGGTATGACAATGGAAAGCCCTGTCGAGAGCTACACCATGCCCGGCGGCCGGATGGGGGTGAACTTTTCGAATGCAACCATGTTCCGGCCGGCGAGCAGGGGCTGCAGCACCAATTGGGCGGCAACGACCGCACCCGGGGCATTGAACTCAAGGAAGTGCCAGCGCAGATTGGTGTGTGGGTCGCGAAAGCTCATGTGATCCTGTCCGACGATGGTGCCGCGTATTCCCGGCGCCAGCGTGCTGATCAGATGCTCGGTACCGCCATCGCCGAAGCCGTTGACCCTGCGCTTGGCATGACCATCGTGCATCAGGTTGGTGGTGGACCCCAATCCTAGCAAGACGCGGCCGGCCGAAGTGCGATGCAAGGCCGCGATGGGGATGCTGCCTTTGATCAGGAGTTCGCGTGTGCGGATGGTGTCGCGCAGGCCCAGATATTGTTGTTCGGCGATGTCGCCGGTATTGGTGTGATGGCCGTTGTTCAGAACGTCGGTCGCCGGCAAGCCCAGCCAGGCCGAAGCCACGTCGTGGCGGTGCACGTCGAAGATGGTCGCGGCCGGCACGAGCGCGAGATCCACCGTCACTACACCGTACATGCTGACGAAAGGTATTCCGCGCGTGGACAGCGCGGGTCTGTTGGAGACGCCGGTGGAAATGTAGCGCTTGTTGCCGCCCCAGCCGCGTGTATGAGTCAGGATCTGCTGGGCTTCAGTCAGCGCGATTCCCGCGCCCACGCCGTGCATGAAGGCTCCCCCGACCTCGGTGAGCTGGGCATTCACGGTGCCGAGCACGGAGCGCAGCGGTCGCCCCTGCGTGATGGCCATGGCATCGAATGCGCTCAGGCCGCGGGTGACGAAACGCTTGACGTGCGTGGCCGAGGTGGTGAGCGAAATGTAGTGACGAGGGGGAACATTGTTGTCACCGTGGCGATGGTAGACGTCGTTATGTGCGAGCAGCGGGCGGCCGATGAGATGGAAGCGGCCTTCGCCGAAGAAGACGGTACCAACCTTGGCCCTGATACCTCCGACCCGCATGAAGCAATCTGACGAATGAGGGAGGTTGTCCACGAAATCGAGTACTCCGCGATAGCGGAGCAATAGCGCGCCTTTGAGTCGCGGCCAGTTGCCGCCACCGTTCAGATGCGCCTTCTCATAGGTGTGTAGCGCGGTATGAATCGCATTGAAGTCTGCAGCTACAGCAAGGTTCTGCGCCAGCGCGTTGGCCGCCTCGGTCGAGTGGCGCTTCCGCATGTTCTTGTTGATACCGAACAGCGCCGAGATTTCGTCACGCCGGCCGTGGTGGCTGGGCGGTGCGACGGGATCAGGAACAAACGAGTACTTATCTCGCATGGTGGCTGCAATTGCCCGAAGTAGACGGGACCATCACATATTCCTTGTGTGAGTATGGAGGTCCGGGCATCTTGGTGCTCGATTGCAGGCCGTTCCATTACGGTCTATTACAGACTCTCGAGAAACGGCCGACTTCTGACGATGTCGCTGGAGGCCGGCGGGAGTGTTCAGTGCTTGCTACAGGCACGCCCCGTTTTCGAAGAAGCCTCTGGGAGAGCTCAGTTCATCCGGCGCCGCGCCTCGAGCCGGTCGCGCGCGGCGTGCCCGGCAGCAGGTGGTCCAACGGCAGCGCGGTTTCCGACTTGATCTCGCGCAGCACGATGCTCGACCTCACGTGCGTCACGCCCGGCAGGCTGAACAGCACCTCGTGCAGGAAGCGCTCGTAGTGCTTCATGTCGGGCACGGTCACGTTGAGGATGTAGTCGGCCGGCCCGGTGGCCGACACGCAGCGGATGATCTGCGGGCTCGCGGCCACCGCTTCCTCGAAGCGCTGCACCATCGCCTCGCTGTGGCGGTCGAGGTTCACTTCGGCGACGGCCGATACGTGCAGGCCCACGAGCTCGGGGTCGACCAGCGTGGTGTAGCCGCGGATGACGCCGGCGGCTTCCATGTCCTTGATGCGCTTCCAGCAGGGCGTGGGCGAGAGGCCGACGGCCTCGGAGATCTGCTGCACGGTCTGGCGGCCGTCGTGCTGCAGCGCGGAGAGAATCTTGAGGCAGTGCTCGTCGAGGGAAACGGTGCCGGCATTCATCGCGCAGTCGCGTGTAGTGATGGGGTTCAGAGGGGGATCGAGTGCCGATCCCCTCCGTCGTCGCGATTCTCCCCGATCGATGCGTCAGGGCAATGCAGCGCCTATGCGTCGGCGGCGCGCGCGAATTCCAGCGGCAGGTCCTTGAACTGCTTCTTCAGCGAGGCCTCGGGCGAGCCGCCGACCACGATGCGCGCGAAGGCGTCGAGCGGGCTGAAGAAGGCCGGCCGCAGCGTGCCGAGCTTGCTTTCGTCGACGATCAGGAAGCTCTGCGACGCGCTGCGGATGGCCGCCTGCTTCACCGGCACCTCGTGGAAGTTGGAGCAGCTCGCGCCGCGCTCCAGGTCGATGCCGCCCGCCGAGATGAAGGCCTTGTTCACGCCCAGCCTGGCGAGGTACTGCAGGCCCTCGTCGGAGAAGAAGGTGGCCGAGGAGGGGTGGTAGAGCCCGCCCAGCAGCATCAGCTGCGTGTTCGGGCGGCGGCTCAGCACCTGCGCGATGTTCGTGGAATAACACACGACGCTCAAAGGCATTTCGGGCGGCAGCGCCTCGGCGAAATGGACCATGGTGGTGCCGCAGTCGATGAAGAGGCTGTCGTGCGGCTGCACCAGCCCGGCGGCGCGCTCGCAGGCCAGGCGCTTGTTGGCCGCATGCTGGTCGCTGGCCTCGTCGAGCGAGTAGCGTTCGGCGCCCGGCAGCGTGGTCGCGAGCACGTAGCCGCCGAGGGCGGAGAGGGGAGATTCCGCCGACGCCAGGTCGCGGCGGATGGTCATTTCCGTCACATCGAGTTGCTGCGCCGCCTGCTTGATCGGCAGCGGGCCGCCGGCCTCGACGAGTTCCTGCATCCTGGCCAGGCGCACGGCCCGGGCCTCGGCTCCGGCGGTTCTTCTCATGTTCGTTTCCTCAGGTCCACGCTCTGGAGTATCGGGCATCGCATGTCGTTTCAATGTTGTTTGAAAAACATATTGCGCATTTAAATGTTGTTGTAATAACATTTATCCCAACACGAACACCAAGGCCTGCCGCGATGCAATGCGATGCGATGAGGCCCGGAGACAAAAGACATGTACCCAGCCGTCCCGCCGCAGTCGCGGCCCTTGCGCGCCACGGCGCTCGCCCATCCATGACTTCCACTTCCCTCGTTCGCCCCAGCGGCGCGGTGCGCTCGCGCCCGGCTTCGCCTGCGGCCGCGCCCCAGGCGCCCGCCGGGACGCCGGCGCAGACCCACCCCGCTGCCGCGCGCAACACCGCCCAGCCCTTCGACCTCGGCTGGATCGACGGCATCCGCTTCAACCTCTCTGCCGCCGAGCGCCGCGTGGCCACGCTGCCCGGCCGCCGCTCGGTCAAGAAGGACTCACAGGCCGGCTGGCTGCTCAAGGCCATCACCTGCATCGATCTCACCACGCTCAGCGGCGACGACACGGCAGAGCGCGTGAAGCGGCTCTGCGCCAAGGCCGTGACGCCGGTTCGCCCCGACCTGCTGGCCGCACTCGGGTTTGCCGACCGCAAGCTGCACACGGGTGCTGTGTGCGTCTATCACCGCTTCGTCTCCACGGCGGTCGAGGCGCTGGCAGGCAGCGGCATTCCGGTGGCGGCGGTATCCACGGGCTTTCCGGCGGGGCTGATCCCGCACGAGCTCAAGCTCAAGGAGATCGAGGCCTCGGTGCGCGACGGCGCTTCGGAGATCGACATCGTCATCACCCGCGAGCACGTGCTCGCCGGCCAGTGGAAGAAGCTCTACGACGAGATGCTCGACTTCCGCCGCGCGGCGGGCGAGGCGCACGTGAAGGCGATCCTCGCGACGGGCGAGCTCAAGACGCTGCGCAACGTCGCGAAGGCCTCGATGGTCTGCATGATGGCCGGCGCCGATTTCATCAAGACCTCCACCGGCAAGGAAGGCGTGAACGCCACGCCGCTGGTCACGCTCGCGATGCTGCGGATGATCCGCCAGTACGAGGCCCGCACCGGCCTGCGCGTGGGCTACAAGCCCGCGGGCGGCGTCTCCACCGCGAAGACGGCGCTCGACTACCAGGTGCTCATGAAGGAGGAGCTGGGCCGCGACTGGCTCGAGCCCGACCTGTTCCGCATCGGCGCCTCCACGCTGCTGGCCGACATCGAGCGCCAGCTGGAGCACCACGTCACCGGCCGCTACTCGGCCTACAACCGCCACCCGATCGGATGAGCCCGATGAGCAGCAGCAACAACAACGTCGCACGCTATTTCGACACCATGGACTACGGCCCCGCGCCCGAGAGCGATACCGACGCGCGCGAATGGCTCGCGCGCCATGCCGAAGGCTTCGGGCACTTCATCGACGGGCGCTTCACGCCTGCTGCCGAGGGCGCGCACTTCGACACGGCCGAGCCGGCCACCGGCCAGCGCCTCGCGCGCATCGCGCAAGGTTCGGCGAAGGACGTGGATGCCGCGGTGGCGGCCGCGCGCGCAGCGCAGCCGGGCTGGTTCGCGCTCGGCGGCCATGGCCGTGCGCGGCATCTGTATGCGCTCGCCCGCATGGTGCAGCGCCATGCGCGCCTGCTCGCGGTGGTCGAGGCACTCGACAACGGCAAGCCGATCCGCGAGACGCGCGACCTCGACGTGCCGCTGGCCGCGCGCCACTTCTATCACCATGCCGGCTGGGCGCAGCTGCAGGAGCGCGAGTTCGCCGACCAGGTGCCGCTGGGCGTGGTCGGCCAGATCATTCCGTGGAACTTCCCGCTGCTGATGCTCGCGTGGAAGATCGCACCCGCGCTCGCGCTGGGCAACACCGTGGTGCTGAAGCCCGCCGAGTTCACGCCGCTGAGCGCCTTGCTCTTCGCCGAGCTCGCGGCGCAGGCGGGCCTGCCGCGCGGCGTGCTCAACGTGGTGACGGGCGACGGCGCCACCGGCGCTGCACTGGTCGCGCACGAGGGCGTGGACAAGATCGCTTTCACCGGCTCGACGGAAGTGGGGCGGCTGATTCGCACCGCGACGGCGGGCACGGGCAAGTCGCTCACGCTGGAGCTTGGCGGCAAGTCGCCCTTCATCGTGTTCGACGACGCGGACATCGACGCCGCTGTCGAAGGCGTGGTCGACGCGATCTGGTTCAACCAGGGCCAGGTGTGCTGCGCCGGTTCGCGGCTGCTGCTGCAGGAAGGCATCGCCGACGATTTCATCGCGCGGCTCAAGCGCCGCATGCAGACCCTGCGCGTGGGCCCGCCGCTGGACAAGGCGATCGACATGGGCAGCCTGATCGACTCCACGCAACTGGAGCGCGTGCGCTCGCTCGTTGCCACCGGCGTGCGCGAGGGCGCGAGCTGCTACCAGGCGCCGGGCGCGCTGCCGCCGGGCGGCAGCTTCTTTCCGCCGACCCTGCTGACGGGCGTGCAGCCGGCATCCACCGTCGCGACCGAGGAGATCTTCGGCCCCGTGCTGGTGACGATGACCTTCCGCACGCCAGACGAAGCCATCGCGCTTGCCAACAACACGCGCTACGGCCTCGCGGCCAGCGTGTGGAGCGAGACCATCGGCCTCGCGCTGGGCATCGCGCCGCAGCTGCAGGCCGGCGTGGTGTGGGTCAACGCGACCAACCTGTTCGACGCTGGCGTGGGCTTCGGGGGCTACCGCGAATCGGGCTACGGCCGCGAGGGCGGGCGAGAGGGCTGCTACGAATATCTGAAGCCGCGCGCGTGGGCGCAGCGCAAGCCGCGTTCTGCTGCAGCGAGTGTCGCTGCGAACGAGGCTGCGGATGCGAAGAACGAATCTGCGCTCGCATTGCCTGCCATCGACCGCACCGCCAAGCTCTTCATCGGCGGCAAGCAGGTGCGGCCCGATGGCGAACTCTCCAGCAGCATTTTCGCCGCCAACGGGCAGCGTGCCGGCGAGGTGGGCACGGGCAACCGCAAGGACATCCGCAACGCGGTCGCCGCAGCGCGCTCGGCTGCCGGGTGGTCGAGCGCGACGCCGCATCGCCGCGCACAGGCGCTTTACTACCTCGCGGAGAACCTCTCGGCGCGCGCAGGCGAGTTCGCCGTGCGCATCGCGAGCCTCACCGGCGTCGCAGCGAAGGCCGCGCAGGCCGAGGTCGATGCATCGGTGAGCCGCCTCTTCGCCTACGGGGCCTGGGCCGACAAGTACGAGGGCACGGTGCATGTGCCGCCCTTGCGAGGCGTGGCGCTGGCCACGGTCGAGGCGATCGGCGTGGTGGGTGTGGTCTGCCCCGACGAGGCGCCGCTGCTGTCCTTCGTGAGCCTGCTGGCGCCGAACCTCGCCATGGGCAACCGCACGGTCATCGTGCCGGGCGAGAAGCACGCGCTGGTCGCCACCGACTTCTACCAGGTGCTCGAAACCTCCGACCTGCCGGGCGGCGTCGTCAACATCGTGACCGGCCCGGCCGCGGGCCTCGTGCGCACGCTGGCGGAGCACGACGACGTCGACGCGCTCTGGGTCTTCGGTGATAAGGCACTGTCGCGCGATGCCGAGCGCCTGTCTGTCGGCAACCTCAAGCGCACGCTGGTCGACCACGGCCTGGCCACCGACTGGCACGACCCGGCATCGGGCGAAGGCGCGGTGTTCCTGCGGCACGCCACGCAGGTCAAGAACATCTGGATTCCCTATGGCGAATGAACGGGCAGCCGTTGTGCCTGTTATCGAAACCAAGGGAAATCCCCGAGAAGCAAACGTTTGCGCAAACGTTTTCTTTATCTAAGATCGCAGCCGCGAAAGCCATACCAATTCAGGAGACCGAATGCTGAAGTCCATCCATCCGCTGCTCAACGCAGACGTGCTCTACGCCTTGCGCGCGATGGGCCACGGCGACGAGCTGGTGCTGTGCGACGCCAATTTCCCGGCCGACTCGGTCGCCCGCCAGACCTCGCTGGGCCGGCTGCTGCGCATCGACGGCGTGGGCACCACCGAGGCGGCGCGCGCCATTCTTTCGGTGCTGCCGCTGGACAACGCGGTGGAAGATCCGGCGAGGCGCATGGAGATCATGGGGGCGCCCGATGAGATCCCGCCCGTGCAGCAGGAGATGCAGCGCGAGATCGACGCGGCCGAAGGGCGCCCGCGTCCGATGGGCTCCATCGAGCGCTTCGCCTTCTATGAAGCCGCGCGCCGCGCCTACTGCGTGATCGCCACCGGGGAGCGCCGCTTCTACGGCTGCTTCGTGTTCAAGAAGGGCGTGATCGCCCCCGAGGCCTGATCGCGATGAGCACGGCTTCTTCGCATCAGCAGCGCGGCGTCGCCGTGCTCGGCATCTTCGTGGCCGACCTCGCCTTCCGCGCGGCCGACCTTCCGGGCGTGGGCCAGACCATCGCCGGCTCCGGCTTCGCCATGGGCCCCGGCGGCAAGGGCTCGAACCAGTCGGTGGCGGCGGCGCGCGCCGGCGCGCAGGTGACCTTCATCTCCAAGCTCGGGCAGGACGCCTTCGGCGCCAATGCGCTCGCACTCTGGGCCGAGGAGGGCATCACGCCGCGCGTGCCGCAGGTGACGACGCAGCCGACCGGCGCGGCCTTCATCTACGTGCACGAGGTCACGGGCGACAACGCCATCATCGTGGTGCCTGGCGCCGCGGCGCTCATCGACTCGGCGGACGTGGATGCGGCCGCCGACGCCATTCGCGGCGCGCGGGTGTTCGTCACGCAGCTGGAGCAGCCCGCCGGCGCCGCGCAGCGCGGTCTGGAGCTTGCGCGCGCTGCCGGCACGGTGACGGTGTTCAACCCCGCGCCCGCGCTGCCGTTCGACGATGCGGTGTACCCGCTGTGCGACTTCATCACGCCGAACGAGCACGAAGCCGCGGCGCTGAGCGGCATCGCCGTCGAGACCGTCGAGGATGCGCGCCGCGCGGGCGACTTCTTCCTGTCGAAGGGCGTGGGCTGCGCGCTCATCACGCTCGGCGACAAGGGCGCGCTGCTGCATAGCGCGAGCGAGTCGGTGCACCTGCCCGTGTTCCATGCCGGCGCGGTGAAGGAAACGGCCGGCGCTGGCGATGCGTTCAACGGCGGCTTCGCGGCCGCGTTGGCCGAGGGCGCGTCTCCGCTGGAAGCCGCTCGCTTCGGCTCGGCCGTGGCAGCCATCTCGGTCACGCGCGCCGGCACCGCGCCTTCGATGCCCACGCGTGCCGAGGTCGATGCGCTGCTGGGCCGGGCCGCAGCCTGAGAACGCGAGCCGCAAAGGAGCCTTCCGTGAAATTCAGGTTTTCAGACCGCGAGCTCAACTTCCTGGTCGGCATCAACGTCGCGATCCTCGTGGTCGCCACGGTGCTGTCGAAGGGCGAGTTCCTCGACGTCTACAACTTCCAGTCGATGGGCGGCCAGCTGCCCGAGCTCGGCCTGCTGGCCATGGGTGTGGCGCTGTCCATGATCTCCGGCAACGGCGGCATCGACCTCTCGGGCGTGGCGCTGGCCAATCTCTCGGGCGTGGTGGCGGCCACGCTGGCGCCGATGCTGATCGATGCCGATGCTGCGCCGTGGGCCTATACCGGAGCCTTTGCCGCGGTCGCGCTCGCGACGGGGCTGGTAGGCGGGCTGCTCAACGGCGTGCTGATTGCGCGCGCCGGCCTCACGCCCATTCTGTGCACGCTGGGCACGCAACTGCTCTACACCGGCCTGGCCGTGGTGCTCACGGGCGGTTCCAGCCTGCGCGTGGGCAATGCGGAGCCGCTCTCGGCCATCGGCAACGAGAACGTGCTGGGCGTGCCCATTCCGTTCGCGATCTTCATCGCGATGCTGCTGGCCGTGGGCTGGCTGCTCAAGCAGAGCCCGTTCGGCATCCGGCTCTTCCTGCTGGGCACCAACGCCAAGGCGGCGCGCTACGCGGGCATTCCGCAGGGCCGCATGCTGATCGCCACCTACGCGCTGTGCGGCGTGCTGGCGGCGGTGGCGGGCGTGATCATCGCGGGCCGCACGGCCAGCGTGAAGTCGGACTACGGCAACTCCTACCTGCTGATCGCCATCCTCATCACCGTGATGGCGGGCGTGCGGCCGCAGGGCGGCTACGGGCGCATGGTGTGCCTGTTCTTCTCGGCCGTGGCGCTGCAGCTGCTGTCGAGCACCTTCAACCTGCTGGGCATCTCCAACTTCTTCCGCGACTGCGCCTGGGGCCTGCTGCTGCTGTTCTTTCTGGCATCGGCGCGCTTCAGCCTGGCCGACCTGCGCAGCTTCATCTCCGTTTCGCGCACCAGCGCACCGCCGCATCAGCCCCCTCCTGGCGCGACGCAGAGAACCACCGAGGGCTAGGAGACAAACGAACATGCTGAAGAAAACCAAGATCGCCTGCACCGTGCTCGCACTGGGCACCGTCGCCTTCGCCTCGGCGCTGCATGCGCAGGGCAAGCCGCAGGACATCGTCACCGTGGTGAAGATCACCGGCATCAGCTGGTTCAACCGCATGGAAGTGGGCGTGAAGGAGTTCGGCAGCAGCACGCCGGGCGTGGCCACGCGCCAGATCGGCCCGGCCCAGTCCGACGCCGCGCAGCAGCAGCGCCTGGTGGAAGACCTGGTGGCCAAGAAGGTCGACGCGATCGCGGTGGTGTCGATGGACCCGCCCACGCTGGAGCCGGTGCTCAAGCGCGCGATGGAACGCGGCATCAAGGTCGTCACGCACGAGGCCGACAACCAGAAGAACACCATGGTCGACATCGAGGCCTTCGACAACACCGCCTACGGCGCGCGCATCAACGAGCGCCTTGCCGCCTGCATGGGCCAGCAGGGCAAGTGGACCTCGCTGGTCGGCTCGCTGGGCAGCCAGTCGCAGGTGCAGTGGGCCGACGGCGGCGCCGCCAACGCGAAGAAGTACCCGAAGATGCAGCTGGTCGACGCCAAGAACGAGTCGCTCAACGACGCCGAGAAGGCCTACGGCAAGGCCAAGGAAATGCTGCGCAAGCACCCGGACCTGAAGGGCTTCCAGGGCTCGTCGTCGCTCGACGTGCTGGGCATCGGCCGCGCGGTGGAAGAAGCCGGCCTGGCGGGCAAGATCTGCGTCTTCGGCACCGGCCTGCCGAGCGAGGCGGCCAAGTTCCTCGAGTCGGGCGCGGTCGGCGGCATCGCCTTCTGGGACCCGAAGGACGCCGGCATCGTCATGAACAAGGCGGCCAAGATGCTGCTGGACGGCAAGACCATCACCGACGGCACCGACATGGGCGTGCCCGGCTACAACAAGGTCTCGGTGAAGAAGGGCCCGGGCGTGGGCATCATCGTCACAGGCCAGGCCTGGGTCGAGGTCGACAAGCAGAACTACAAGAAGTATTCGTTCTGATCGCCTTGCAGCCATGACCCTGACCGCGCCTTCCACGCAAGCAAGCCCGGCCGACACACCGGCCGGGCGCCGGGTGTTCCTCGAAGTGCAGGACGTGCACAAGCGCTTCGCGGGCGTGCACGCGCTGCGCGGCATCGACCTGCGCATCGAGGCCGGCGAGATCTACCACCTGCTCGGCGAGAACGGCTGCGGCAAGAGCACGCTGATCAAGATCATCTCGGGCGCGCAGCCGCCGAGCCAGGGGCGCATCGTGATCGACGGGCAGCCGTACGACTCGCTGTCGCCGCTGCAGGCGCTCAGCCTCGGCATCGAGACGGTCTACCAGGACCTGTCGCTGCTGCCGAACATGAGCGTGGCCGAGAACGTCGCGCTCAGCGAGCAGCTGGTTGCAACCGGCGGCAGGCTGGCGCGGCGCTTCGACCGCAAGGCGCTCGCGGCCACGGCCGCGCGCGCGCTGGAGGCGGTGAAGCTGCCGACCGATGCGGCCTTCCTCGCGCGGCGCGTGGACGAGATGCCCATCGCCACGCGGCAGCTCGTGGCCATCGCGCGCGCGGTGGCCACGCGCGCGCGCATGGTCATCATGGACGAGCCCACCACCTCGCTCACGCAGAAGGAGGTGGACAACCTCGTTCGCGTGGTGGAGGCGCTGCGCGAGCAGGGCGTGGCCGTGCTCTTCGTGAGCCACAAGCTCGACGAGTGCATGGCCATGGGCGGCCAGGCCATCGTGTTCCGCGACGGAACGAAGGTGGCGCAGGGCCCGATCCGCGACTTCACCAAGGCCGAGATCGCGCACTGGATGACCGGCAAGCACCTCGACGGCGAGCGCTACCGCCACGGCTCGCACGGCGGCGAGGAGCTGCTGAAGGTCGAGGCGCTGGGCCGCGGCGCGCAGTTCAGCGACGTGAGCTTCACGCTGCGCAAGGGCGAGATCCTCGGCGTGACCGGCTTGCTCGACTCCGGCCGCAACGAGCTCGCGCTGGCGCTGGCCGGCGTGCAGGGCGCCGACCGCGGGCGCGTGCTGCTCGACGCGAAGGAGATCGCGCTGAAGACGCCCACCGACGGCATCCGCCAGGGCATCGGCTACGTGCCTGAAGACCGGCTCAGCGAGGGCCTGTTCCTCGACAAGCCGATCCGCGACAACATCGTCACGGCGGTGCTCAACCGCCTGCGCGGGCGCTTCGGCGCGCTCGATACAACCCAGTGCCAGGCGCTGGCGGAGCGCACCGTGGCCGACCTGCAGATCGCCACGCCCGACGTCGACCGGCCGGTGCAGTCGCTCTCGGGCGGCAACCAGCAGCGCGTGCTCATCGGGCGCTGGCTGGCCATCGGGCCGCGCGTGCTGATATTGCACGGCCCCACCGTTGGCGTGGACGTGGGCTCCAAGGACACCATCTACCGCATCGTGCAGCGGCTGGCAGAGCAGGGCCTGGGCGTGATCCTGGTGAGCGACGACCTGCAGGAGCTGCTGCAGAACTGCGACCGCATCCTGCTGATGCGCAAGGGCCGCATCGCCAACGACTTCGACGCGCAGGGGCTCGCCGAGAGCGACCTCTATCACGCGCTGGTTTCCGACACACCTTCTCCCGCATTCTCATGACGGCTTCCACCATGCAAGCGCAGTCCGCGCCGGCCGCGCCTGAATCGGCTCCGCACCCGCCGCAGGCGCGGGTCTCGCTGCGCGCCTGGCTCGCGCAGCGACCCTCGGTCTTCACGCTCGCACTGATCGTGCTGGCGAGCCTGGCCGTGGGCGCCATCAACCCGAGCTTCTTCCAGCTGCCGGTGCTGTTCGACATCGTGCGCGCCTGCACGGTGCTGGGCCTGTTCGCACTGGGCGTGCTGATCGTGCTGGCGGCCGGCGGCATCGACGTGTCGTTCGCGGCCATTGCCGCGCTCACGATGTACAGCATCACCAAGCTGGTGCTGAACTACTTTCCGGACGCGCCCATCGCGCTGCTGCTGGTTGCCGGCGCGGCGAGCGGCGCGCTGCTGGGCGTGATCAACGGGCTGCTGGTGCACTGGCTCAAGGCGCCTTCGCTCATCGTCACCATCGGCACCCAGTACCTGTACCGGGGCATCCTGCTGACCTTCGTGGGCACCGTGTTCTTCATGAACGTGCCGGCGCCGATGGATTCCTTCGGCAAGCTGGCGCTGTGGCGCTTCGACACGCCTCAGGGCCTGCACGTGGTGCTGCCGGCCACCGTACTGGTGCTGGTGTTCGCGGCGGTGCTGACCTGGTGGCTGCTGAACCGCACGCTGATCGGCCGCGCGGTGTACGCCATCGGCGGCAGCCTGGCCATTGCGGAGCGGCTGGGCTACAACCTGTGCACGGTGCACGTCTTCGTGTTCGCGTACGCGGGGTTCCTGTCGGGGCTGGCGGGCATCGTGCACGTGTCGAGCACGCGGCTGGCGAACCCCTTCGACCTGGTGGGCAACGAGCTGGACGTGATCGCGGCCGTGATCCTCGGCGGCGCGCGCATCACCGGCGGCAGCGGCACCGTGGGCGGCACGCTGCTGGGCGTGGTGCTGGTCACGCTGATCAACAACGTGCTGATCCTGGCCGGGGTGCCCAGCACCTGGCAGAAGGTGATCATCGGGGCGTTCATCCTGGTGGCCGGGGGCTTCTTCGCGATGCGCTCGCGCGACTGACCGCAGATGCGGCCGCCGCGCCATCGTCACGAGGCCTTGTGGATCGCAATCGAATGTCCGACGCCAATGCCACCGTTCTCTGCGAGGAGCCGAGCCCGTTCGCGGGGCGAAGCTTCGACTCCCGCAACTGCCTTCACGACCACGAACTGCACCTGATCGGAAGCGCCCCGGCATGCCTGCGCATCGGCAGCGGCGCGAGCGAAGAGACGCATACGCTCGCACCCGGCGCGGTCGTGCTGCTCGGGCCCCTGCTGCCACGGACACTGAGGCTGGCGTATCGAGCGGAGCCGGATGACGGGCTGGTGCTGCGCTTCAGCGACGAGCCGCTGCGCCGCGGTGCGACGATATTCCCGGAGCTGTCGGACGTCGGGCCGCTTCTTTCGCGCGCGCGCCAGGGCGTGCATTTCGTCGGCCTGGGTCCGGAGACGCTGACCAAGCTGAGGCGCCTTTCGACGCTGCACGGGCTGGCACGGTTTTCGGCATTCACCGTCGTGCTGAATGAGCTCTCGCAGTGGACCGACTACCGGCTGCTGGCCCGAACCCCCGTGCACGCGGACGCCGCCGGGCCGGGCCGCACGCTGCACGTGCAGAGAGCGCTGCATCACATCCGGAACAACTACGCACAGCCGCTGTCGCTTTCGGAAGTCAGCGCGCTCGTGGGCACCAGCCGGACCTCGCTGTCGCGCAGTTTCCGCCGCGCGACCGGCAAGACCTTCACCGACTTCATCATCGGCCTGCGCCTGGCGAAGGCCTGCGGCCTGCTGACCTCCACGCGCCAGCACGTGAGCAGCATCTGCTACGAGGTGGGCTTCAACAACCTCTCGAACTTCAACCGCCACTTCCGGCGGCTCGAAGGCATGACGCCGGGCGAGTTCCGGGCGCGGCACGCGGGCGCCGGAAGATGAGGTAGCGCCGGGAGACTGGTGTTTTCTCGGGATCTGAAGAAATAAAAAATAAAACCTTCTTTTTTTGTCTTGTTTTAAGGTGAATTCTTCTTCAAACAAGGGTCTGCGCTAGTGCATTGAAGAAGCACTCCCTCGGAAGGCGGCAGAACAATTCCGGGCATGAATGCCCCACTCAATGCCACCGCGATAAGACGGCCCGGCTACCAACTCTCCGACAACATCTGGGCCGAATCCGGCTCGGTTTTCCTGACCGGCACGCAGGCGCTGATCCGCGTGCTCGTGATGCAGGGCCGGCGCGATGCGCAGCGCGGCCTGCACACCCAGGGTTTCATCAGCGGCTATCGCGGCTCCCCGCTGGGCATGGTCGACCAGGCGATCTGGAAGGCCGGCGAGCGCTTCAAGCAGACGGGCATCCGCTTCGTGCCGGCCGTGAACGAGGAGCTCGCGGCCACGCAGGTGCTGGGCACGCAGCGCGTGGAATCGGACCCGGAGCGCACCGTCGATGGCGTGTTCGCCATGTGGTACGGCAAGGGTCCCGGCGTCGACCGTGCGGGCGATGCGCTCAAGCACGGCAATGCGTATGGCTCTTCGCCGCACGGCGGCGTGCTTGTGGTGGCGGGCGACGACCACGGCTGCGTTTCGTCGTCGATGCCGCACCAGAGCGACCACGCCTTCATGGCGTGGCGCATGCCCATCCTGCAGCCTTCCAGCGTGGCCGAGTACCTGGAGTTCGGGCTGTACGGCTACGAGCTCTCGCGCTATTCGGGCGCGTGGGTCGGCATGGCGGCGCTGTCCGAAGTGGTGGAGAGCGCGGGCACCGTGGACCTGGACGCGATCAATGCTCGCGTCAGCGCATGGGAAGACGCCGATGCGGTGAGCGCCGCCACCGGTCACCATGCGCCGCCGGACGGCCTGCACTACCGCTGGCCCGACCTGCCTTCGCTGCGCATCGAGTCGCGGCTCGAAGACAAGCTCGCGGCCGTCGCCGCATTCACCAGGCGCAACAGCATCGACCGCCACGTGATCGTGAGCGATCACGCGAAGGTCGGCATCGTCACCTGCGGCAAGGCGCACCACGACCTCATGGAAGTGCTGCGCCGGCTCGAGCTTTCGCCCGAGCAGCTGGCCCGCGCGGGCGTGCGGCTCTACAAGGTGGGCTTGAGCTTTCCGGTGGAGCAGACGCGCATCAAGGCCTTCGCGCAGGGGCTGGAAGAGATCCTCATCGTCGAGGAGAAGGGCGCGGTGGTCGAGACGCAGCTGCGCGACATCTTCTACAACGCGCCGCCCGATGCGCGTCCCGTGCTCGTGGGCAAGCACGACCGCGAAGGCCAGCCGCTGGTGTCGGCGCTGGGCGAGCTGCGGCCCTCGCGGCTCATCGAGCTGGTCGCGCACTGGCTGGCCGTGCACTTCCCCGACAACCACGACCTGGGCGACCACCTGCAGCACGTGCGCGACTTCACGCCGCCCGAGCTGCTGGCCAACGCGAGCGACGCGGTCAAGCGCCTGCCGTACTTTTGCGCCGGCTGCCCGCACAACACCAGCACCAAGGTGCCCGAGGGATCGACCGCGCGCGCGGGCATCGGCTGCCACTTCATGGCGAACTGGATGGACCGCAGCACCGCGGGTCTCATCCAGATGGGCGGCGAGGGCGTGGACTGGATCTCGCACGCGATGTTCACGAAGACGCCGCACGTCTTCCAGAACCTGGGCGACGGCACCTACTACCACTCCGGCTACCTCGCGATCCGGCAGGCCGTGGCGGCCAAGGCGACGCTCACCTACAAGATCCTGTTCAACGACGCGGTGGCCATGACCGGCGGGCAGCCGGTCGACGGCGTCATCAGCGTGGACGCCATCGCGCGGCAGGTCGAGTCGGAAGGCGTGAGCAAGGTGGTGGTGGTGAGCGACGCCATCGGCAAGTACGACGCCATCAAGGACCGCTTTCCGAAAGGCACCGAGTTCCACGACCGCGCCGCGCTCGACGAGGTGCAGCGCCGCCTGCGAGAGATGGGGGGCGTGACGGTGCTCATCTACGAGCAGACCTGCGCCGCCGAGAAGCGCCGCCGCCGCAAGAAGGGCGAGCTGGCGGATCCGCCGAAGCGCCTGTTCATCAACGAGGCCGTGTGCGAGGGCTGCGGCGACTGCACCGTGCAGAGCAACTGCGTGGCCGTGCTGCCGCACGAGACGCCGATGGGCCGCAAGCGCAAGATCGACCAGACCAGCTGCAACAAGGACTACTCCTGCGCCAAGGGCTTCTGCCCCAGCTTCGTGGGCGTCACGGGCGGCAAGCTGCGCCGCAAGAGCGGTGCGCTCGCGTCGGGGCGCGATGCCTTCCTGCACCGCGTGGCCGCGCTGCCGTACCCGGCGGAGCACGCCTGGACCGCTCCGTATGACCTGCTCGTGACCGGCGTGGGCGGCACCGGCGTGGTGACCGTGGGCGCGGTGATCGCCATGGCCGCGCACCTCGAAGGCAAGGCCGCGAGCGTGCTCGACTTCATGGGCTTCGCGCAGAAGGGCGGCTCGGTGCTGAGCTTCGTGCGCCTAGCCGATTCGCGCGAGCGGCTGCACCAGGTGCGCATCGACACGCAGCAGGCCGACGCCATCCTCGCCTGCGACGTGGTGGTGGGCGCATCGGCCGACGCGCTGCAGACCGTGCGCCACGGACGCACGCGGGTGCTCACGAACGTGCACGAGATTCCGGTGGCCGAGTCGCTGCGCAACCCCGATGCCGACCTGCATGTCGACCTTCTGCTGGAGAAGATGCGCTTCGTGGCTGGCGACGAGCAGGTCGAGACTTTCGACGCTCAGAGTCTGGCCGAGGAGTTCCTCGGCGACACGCTGGCCGCCAACATCGTCGCGGCCGGCTACGCGTGGCAGCGCGGGCTGGTGCCGCTGAGCCTGGAGGCGCTGATGCATGCGATCGAGCTCAACGGCGTGGCGGTGGCCGCGAACCAGTCGGCCTTTTCGCTGGGGCGGCTCGCGGCCGGCAACCCCGAGGCGCTCGATGCGCTGCGCGCGGCGCCCGTCGATGCGCAGGCTTCTTCCCTCGACGAGCGACCGCTCGACGTGCTGATCGCCGAGGCGCGCCGGCATCTCACGGGCTACCAGAACGCCGCATGGGCGGACCGCTTCGAGGCTCGCATTCGCAGCCTGCGCGAGCGCGAGGCCACACTGCAGGGGGGCGACGCGAGCCTGCCCTTCACGCGCAACGCGGCGCGCAGCCTGCTGAAGCTCATGAGCTACAAGGACGAATACGAAGTGGCGCGGCTCTACACCGACGGCGCCTTCCTGCAGAAGCTCAACGAGCAGTTCGAAGGCGACCTGAAGCTCGAATTCCACATGGCTCCGCCGGTGCTCTCGCGTGGCGCGCACGGCAAGGCGCCCGCCAAGATCCGCATCGGAAGCTGGATGCTGCCCGCGATGCGCTGGCTGGCGCATGGCAAGCGGCTGCGCGGCACGGCCTTCGACATCTTCGGACGCACCGCGGAGCGGCGCATGGAGCGCGAGCTGATCTCGCATTTCGACGGCCTGCTCGAAGCAATGGCGGGCGAACTCTCGGCGGGCAACCAGGCGACGGCTGCGCGCATCGCGGCGCTGCCGCTGTCCATTCGCGGCTTCGGCCACGTCAAGCTCGCGAACGTCGAGGCCGCGAAGATGCAGGAGTCCGAGTTGCTGCACCGCTTCGCGCCGGCGCGCTATCCGAAGCCCGAGCGGGCGCCGTCCGCGGGCCAGATCAGGGGAATCGCGATCGTGGCCGGCGCCCGCTGAGCGCCGGGCTCAGCCCACCGCCTTGATGAGCTTGTCGCGCCCCGCTTTCGCGAGCATGGACGCGACGGCGCACGAGGCGAGCCGGGCCGGTTCCGAATCGGCCCGGCTCGTGAGGATCACCGGCACCTTCGTCCCCAGCACGATGCCCGCGGCATAGGCGCCGCCGAGGAAGGTCAGGCTCTTCGCGAGCATGTTGCCCGCGTCGAGGTCGGGCACGATGAGCACGTTGGCGCGCCCCGCCACCGGCGAGACGATGCCCTTGATGCGTGCGGCCTCGGCGTCGATGGCGTTGTCCATGGCCAGCGGGCCGTCGAGCACCGCGCCGGTGATCTGGCCGCGGTCGGCCATCTTGCAAAGCACCGCGGCGTCGAGCGTGGAAGGCACCTTGGCGTTGACCGTCTCCGTCGCGGAAAGAATCGCGACGCGCACGGCCGGCATGTGCAGCGCGTGCGCAAGATCGATCGCGTTCTGCACGATGTCGGCCTTCTCCTCGAGCGTGGGCGCGATGTTGATGGCCGCGTCCGAAATGATCAGCGGCTGCGCATGGCCCGGAATGTCCATCACGAAGCAGTGGCTGATGCGCCGCGAGGTGCGCAGCCCGCCTTCGCGGCGCACCACGGCACCCATGAGCTCGTCGGTGTGGAGGCTGCCCTTCATCAGTGCATCGACCTCGCCGCGCAGCGCCATGGCCACGGCCGCATCGGCGGCGGCATGGCTGTGAGGCGCGTCGACGATCGCGATCCTGGACAGGTCGATGCCAGCCTCTTGCGCGGCTGCCTCGATCTTCGCGCGAGGGCCCACGAGCGTCGGCACGATCAGGCCCAGCGACGCCGACGCCAGCGCTGCTTCCAGAGAGGCCGCGTTGGCAGGGTGCACCACCGCGACCCGCAGCGAGGGCAGGCCGCGCGCTGCGGCGATCAGGCGGTCGTAGTGCGGGTGTGCAGCGGGTGTGGACGACGCCATGCGGGCTCCTGGATGGATGGGACGGTATGTGGGGAGGGTGCGCCCGCAACAGTACAGGATGTGATCCCGGGAACCAAACGCCGGCTTTGGTAGTTCTTTTTGCGCATGCCGTTCGGCACTGGTTGCGCACGAACCCCTCGATTAATGTTCGTGCGCTGAAGCGTTGTGCTTCGGAAAAAGGCCACCGTCGCTGTGTCACCAGCGCCGGCCGAGCCTTCCGATTCGTTGCCGTCCTCCTGCCGGGAGGGCGGCTGGTTCCAATGTGCCCCCGGGGCGGGCACGCAATTTCGAGGGAGTTGATCTCATGGCAGTAGACATGTTCATGCGCGTTGAAGGCGCGAACGGCGAATCGAAGGATTCGAACCACAAGGAGTGGACGGACATCAAGTCGTTCGCATGGGGCGCCACGCAGCCCGGCAACATGGTCAGCGGTGGTGGCGGCGGTGTCGGCAAGGCGAGCTTCAACGATCTGCAGGTGCTGGCGCGCATCGACAAGGCGGCGCCTTCGGTGATGAAGAACTGCGCGAGCGGCAAGCACCTGGGCAAGGTGGAAGTGTCGGTGTGCAAGGCCGGCGGCTCGCAGATCGAGTACACGCGCGTCACGCTCGAAGAAGTGCTGGTGACCTCGGTGCAGTACACGGCCGAACAGGGCTCGGACGCGGTGTTCGTGCAGTACTCGTTCCAGGCCGCGAAGGTGAAGCAGCAGTACTGGGAGCAGACCGACAAGGGCGGCAAGGGCGCCGAGACGGTGCTGGGCTGGAACATCAAGGAAAACAAGGAGGCCTGAACTCCCTTTGCCCGGCGCGGCGTGCCGCTCGTGCGGCCCGCGCCGGGTTCATTGACCAGGGAGCTTTCCAGGAATGACCCGCAGTTTCATCGCCCACAGCGCGCTGGGCGAGCGCCTGAAGTTCCGCTCGATGACGGGGCAGGAGCGCATTTCCGCGCTGTTCGAGCACCGCGTGCGGCTCATCAGCGACATGCCCAACATCCAGCCCCGGAGCATGCTGGGCGAGGACATGAGCATCGAGGTGAACCTCGCCACCGAACTCGGCGGCGCCGGCAGCCGCTTCCTGAGCGGGCAGGTCACGCGCTTCGCCTACATCGGCAAGGACGACGGCGACATGTGCGTGTACGAGGCCACGCTGCGCCCCTGGCTGTGGTACGCCACCCGTCGCTCCGATTTCAGGATATTCCAGTTCAAGACCGCCCCGCAGATCCTGCAGGAGGTGCTCGCGCCCTACGGCTTCGCCATCGACGCGCGGCTGAGCGGCAGCTACCGCACCTGGGACTACTGCGTGCAGTACTCGGAGAGCGACTTCAACTTCGCCAGCCGGCTCATGGAGCAGGAGGGCATCTACTACTTCTTCTCGCATGCGCAGGGCAGCCATCAGCTGGTGCTGTGCGACGGTGCCGATTCGCACACCGACCTGTCCGCCGGTCCGGTGAGGGTGCCCTATCACGCGGGCGTGCTCGCCGCGCAGATCCTCGAGCAGGACTTCATCGACAGCTGGAGCCATTCGGAGGACATCGCATCGGGCAACTTCGCGGCCGACGACTACGACTTCAGGAAGCCGAACGCCGAGATAGACACCGTGCGCCAGCAGCCGGCCGGCCACAGCCGCGACAGCTTCGAGATCTACGACTGGCCCGGCGGCTACACCGAGCTGGCCGACGGCGAAAACTACGCGCGCTTGCGGCTGGAGCAGCTCGCGGGGCGCCGCGAGCTGGTGAGTGCCGAGGGCAACCTGCGCCACATGGCGCCCGGCTACCTCTTCGAGCTGGCGCGCCACCCGAACGCCCAGGAGAACCGCCGCTACCTGATCGAGGCCGTGACGTACGACTTCCAGGAGAACGCGCTGCGCGTGGTCGGCGCGGCGGACGCCGCCTACAGCGAGTCGACCAGCAGCACCAGCTACCGCCAGAGCTTCGAGGTGCTGCCCGACAGTGCGCCGTATCGCCCAGCGCGCGTCACGCCGAAGCCGCGCACCACCGGGCCGCAGACCGCGGTGGTGGTCGGCCCGGCGGGCGAGGAGATCCACACCGACCAGTACGGCCGCATCAAGGTGCAGTTCCACTGGGACCGCTACGGCAAGCGCGACGAGAACTCCTCGTGCTGGATCCGCGTCTCGCAGACCTGGGCCGGCAGCAACTACGGCGCGATGCACATCCCGCGCATCGGCCAGGAGGTGATCGTCGATTTCCTCAACGGCGACCCCGACCATCCGATCGTCACCGGCTGCGTCTACAACGCCGCGCAGATGCCGCCGTGGGAGCTGCCGCGCCACAAGACCCAGACCGGCTTCCAGACCCACTGGAGCAAGGGCGGCGGCGGCAAGCACATGCTGCGCTTCGAGGACAGCCGCGGCACCGAGCACATCGAGCTGTCGACCGACCACGGCAATACCCATCTGCACATGGGCTATCTGATGAACCAGGGCTCGGGTGTGCAGCGCAGCTACGGCTTCGAGCTGCGCACCAACGAGTGGGGCTCCATCCGCGCCGACAAGGGCCTTCTGCTGACCACCTACACGCAGGACTTCGCGCAGAAGACTTCGCGCGACAACCCCGATGGCCACGAGCAGATGGGCGCCACGCTCGCGCAGAGCAACGCGCTCATGCAGGCGGCGGGGCAGGCCGTGGCCGCGACGAAATCGCTCGTGAGCGCCATGGCCCAGGGCAAGAACCAGACGCTCTCGGGGCTGGTGCAGGGCGTGCAGTCGCTCGGCGGCGTGTCGCAGGCCGTCGCCGCGCTGGCGGCCGGCGGATCGCCCGAGGCCGGCGTCTCGGACGACCCCGATCCGGCCATGGCAGACGCGCAGCAGATGCTCGACCTCTCGCGCAAGATCGACAAGCCGGTGGTCTCCATCGTGAGCCCCGAGGGCCAGACGATGATCAGCCCCCGGCCCATCGTGGTGAGCTCGGGGCAGAGCGTGTCGATGCGCTCCGTCTCGGCGCTGACCATGACCACCGGCGCCCAGCTCACGCAGCTCGCCGCCAAGGGCATGCTCACGCAGGTGAGCGAGGGCGGGCAGATCAACGTGGTGTCCGACGGCGACATCGTCTCGCACGCCAGCGCCGGTGCGATCAACCTGGTGTCGAAGACCGACGCCTCCGTCACCTCCACCGCGGCCAACGCGAACCTCACCGGGCAGAAGTCGGTGGTGATCCAGGCAGCGGAGCAGGACGTGTTCGTCACCGCGAAGACCAGCATCTCGCTGATCTGCGGCAAGTCGTCGATCGTGCTGCTGGCCGATGGGACCGTGAAGATCAACGGAGTGAAGGGGCTGGTGAACTTCACGGACAACCTGGATCAGCGGGGCGGGAAGATCTTCCTGAATTGCGATGCGCCCGAGGGAATGGCTCCTCCGGAGGAAGAAGGGGTCGCCGTCCCCGCGGCCAGCGGGACCGCACCGGCTCCTCAAGCGTCCGCGGCAAAAGCGCAAGCTCAACCCGCCTTCGCTCCGACCCCGGCGGAAGAGCCGCCTGTCACCGCAGCCAACCTCGCGGTGCCCCCCTCGCCGAACCTGACGCCCGCGCAGGTGAACTTCACGGAGTTCAACAATGACTTCACGAGGCAGTGGAACAAGAGCTTCCCGAACGGAGTGGCCCAGGAGCAGGCCAACACGCTTGTAGCGAATGGGCAAGGGAACATTGCGCTCGTCAATCCCGTCGCGGGGGCGTCGGACCATGCCGTGCCGAACCTGTCGGTTTCCCGCGACCAGGAGGTGCTGGGCGTCTTTCACTCTCATCCGAAAGGCCCTTACACCGGTGTCTCCCTGAGTGGTGGCGATGCGGGCTATCTCATCAACAAGCAGCACAACGTCATCCTCGCCCAGAGCGGTGCTGACCAGTTCATGTACATGCGCACCGCCCAGACGCCGGCGTCCGTCGATTCGAAGCTGCTCAATGCCGCGCAGAACGCGAGGATCGCGGAGTTGATGAAACAGGGAACGGGCCAGACGAGCTTTCCCACGGCCACGCGCATCGCCGCGCGCGAGACGGCCGAGAAGCTGAAGCTGGCCTACTACCAGGGCAGTGGTGGCGTCCTCAATCGCGTATGGCCGTAGCTCCCATGACCGACGAAGAAGCCCTCGCACATACCGCCGAAACGATTCTCCGCGTCTGCGACGAGGCGATCGCACGGCAGGATTGGACTGCCGCGCGCCGCCATCTTGCGCTCGGCCTGCAGAACATCGGCGATCGATACCTGTCTCCCGACGCCATCGATTCGAGCGGAATGACGTTGGTGCTCGCCGCCGATGAAGCCGCGCAAGGCCGTGAAGCGGTTGCGGCAAGCCTTGAACGAGATGTTCTCCACTCGCGAATCGTGCAGCTTCGAGAGAAGCTGCGAACTGCAGTCGGGCAAGGCGCTGGAGCCGCGTCCTCGCCGCCATCCAACTCACCGAGTCCTTCGCCCTGAGGGGAACCGGATCAACGCATGCGCTACCACCTCAACGAAGGCCAGTTCGACATTCCCGAAGACGGCCGCATCGACCGCTCGATGAACGTCCTCGCGATGCCCGACGGCTCGGGCACCACGCTCATCGTGAGCCGCGACGCGCTGCGAACGCAGGAAACCCTGGCGCAGTTCGTCACGCGGCAGATGAACGACCTGACGCGTCAGGTGAACCAGCTCAAGGAGGTGTCGCGCACCGACATTGCCGTGGGCCCGGCCATCGCGAGCCTGCATGCCATCGAACTCGCCACGCAGTTCAAGCAGAACGGCCAGGCGCTGCATCAACGCCAGGCCGTGTTCCTGCTGCCGCAGGACCCGGGCGGCAGGAGCGTGCTGATCCTCACGGCCAGCAGCCCCGTGCCCTTCGATGCCGAGGCGGTCGTGCTGTGGCGGCGCGTGCTCGAGAGCTTCCAGCCGAGGGCCTGAGGCGCCATGGCCGGCCAAGCAGCTGCACGCCTGCACGACCCCATTGCCCACACCAACGCGCACGCGCGCTTCTGGGCCAAGTTCGCCGGCGGACTGATCGGCGGCATCGCCGTGGGCTTCGCGGTGGGCGTGGCAGCGGCGGCCGTGGTTGGCACCGGCGGGCTCGCCGGGCCGCTGGTGGCGGGCGCGGTGGTCGTGGGCGCGCGCATGGCCGGCGGCTACGTCGGCGCGAGCCTGGGCGAGTCGATCGCCGATGCGCTGGTGCCCGAGACGCTCACCGTGACCGGGATGATCACCAGCGGATCGTCGGACGTGTTCATCGGCGGCAAGGCCCTGGGCGCGGCGCGGGCCTCGCCCGACGCTCCCATGGACACGGTGAGTTGCAAGAACGACTCGCCGCAGATTCTTCTTGCCGAGGGCGCGGAGACCGTGTTCATCAACATGGGCGTGGCCTCGCGCAAGGACGACCACACCGAGTGCGGCGCCAAGGTGAGCGACGGGGCGCCCACGGTCTTCATCGGCGGGCCGACCGCGCGCGTGCGCGAGGTGGCCGACGAGGTGCCGCTCATCTCCAAGGTGCTGGTGACCATCTTCAATGTGGTCATGATCTACCGCGGCCTGCGCTGCCTGCCCAAGCTCGCGCGGCAGGGCAAGAACGCGCTGCCTTGCCTGATCGAAGGAGCGGTGGGGCTTGGCATGGGCATCCACGGCATGGTCAGCTCCTTCGGCAATCCGGTGCATGCGGCCACGGGCGGCAAGTTCCTGGGCGGCGAGAGCGAGCTCGACTTCAGCCTGCCGGGGCCGTTGCCCATCGCATGGCAGCGCTTCTACAGCAGCCACGACCTGCGCCGCGACGGCCCGCTGGGGCAGGGCTGGAGCCTGCCCTATTCGATGGAACTGCGGCTGGGCAGCGACGACGAAGGCCAGCCCGTGGTCACGCTCATCGACGAGCAGGGCCGGCCGATGGTGCTGCCCGACATCGAGCCCGGCACGCGGCAGTACAGCCTGCGCGACGGGCTCGACCTGTGCCGCACCGAAGGCGGCCATTACTTCATCCACGTGCCGGGCGGGTTGTTCTTCCTGTTCGAGCCGCCGATTGAAGGCGAGTCGCGCGTCCAGACGCTGAAGCTCGCGCGGCTGGAAGACCGCAACGGCAACTTCATCGACCTGCGCCACGACGCGCTGGGCCGGCTGGTCGAGCTGACCGACAGCACCGGCCGGCTGCTGGCGCTCGAGTACGCGGGCGAGAGCCGCCGGGTGGGCGCGGTGCGCCTGGCCGCCGGCGCATCCGGCGAGCTGCCGGGCCTGCTTGTGACCTACAGGCACGACGCCGAAGGCAGGCTGCTCGAGGTGACCGACCGCAACGGCGCGGTGGTGCGCCGCTTCGGCTACGACGCTCAGGGCCTCATGGACTTCCATGCCGACGCCGCAGGGCTGGAATGCCGCTACGAGTGGCGCGGCCAGGGCGGCGAAGCCCACGTGGTCCGCCACTGGACCAACGACGGCGAGAGCTACACCGTCCGGCGCGTGCCGCCTGCCGCGGACGACGCGCTGGCGCTGGGCCAGACACTGGTCGTCGACCAGCTCGGACGCGAGTACGCCTGGCACTGGAATGCCGACCAACAGGTCACCGACTACGTCGATGCGACGGGCCGCCAATGGCACGCGCAGTACAACGAGTTGCGCCAGCTAGTCGCCATCACCGAGCCCGGCGGTGCCACCACGCGCTGCACCTACGACCCCATGGGCTTCATGGCCAGCCGCACCGATGCGCTGGGCCGCACGCAGAGCACCGGCTGGACCGAGTTCGGCGAGCCCTGGCGGCAGACCCTCGCGGACGGCAGCACCTGGACCTACGCCTACAGCGACCAGGGCAACCTGGTGCGCGAGACCGACCCGCTGGGCCACACCACCGAGTACGCCTACGACAGGCGGGGCCTGCCGATCGTGGTGACCGACGGCAAGGGCGGCACCAACCGCATGACGTGGAACGATTGCGCGCAGCTGCTTTCGCTGACCGACTGCTCCGGCAAGTCCACGCGCTACGCATACGACGGCTGGGGCCACCTGCAGACCGTGACCGATGCCATGGGCCAGCGCACGCGATTGACGCACGACGCCATGGGGCGGCTGCTGTCGGTGTCGCAGCCCGACCAGAGCCACCAGTCGTTGCGCCGCGATGCGGCCGGCCGCATCGTCGCCGCCACCGATGCGCTGAGCCGCAGCACGCATTTCGCGCTCGGCCTGCGCGGCCAGCCGCTGGTGCGGCAGGACGCCGAGGGACGCCGCATCGCCTGGCATTACGACAGCGCCCAGCGCCTGCAGGCGCTCGTCAACGAGAACGGCCTGCACTTCGAGTTCGTGCGGGACGCCGCCGACCGCGTGGTGGAAGAGCGCCGCGTGGGCGGTACGCGCGTGCAGGTGGAATACGACGCCAACGGCTGGCCGGTGTGCATCACCCATGTACCAGGCATCGGCGACGACGACCTCGCGCTGCACGACGACGCCGAGCCTCATCGGCCGGCCGCACCCCTGCGCACCGAACTGCTGCGCGACGCCGTGGGTCGCCTCGTCGAGAAGCGCACCGGGAGCCGCCGCTACCGCTACAGCTACGACCAGCTGGACCGCCTGATCGAAGCGATCAAGCTGGAAGCGCCGCAACCCGTTACGGATGACAAACCGCGCGCCCTGCATCGCACCGTGTTCGTGTACGACAAGCTCGGGCGGCTCGTCGAAGAGACGGCCATCGACGAGATCACCGGCGAGTCCCACACCCTGCGCCACACGCACGACGAACTCGGCAACCGCACGCAGACCGTGCTGCCTGCCATCGCCTCACAGCCGGGCGTGCAGCGCGCGTTGAACTACCTGTACTACGGCTCCGGGCATCTGCATCAGGTCAACCTGTCGCAGCAGCATGGCGACGCGCCTGCGGTGCACCAGCTGATCAGCGACATCGAGCGCGACGACCTGCACCGCGAAGTGGCGCGCAGCCAGGGCGCGCTGCACACGCGCTTTGCGCTGGACCCAATGGGCCGGCGAACCGCGTCGTGGTGCCGCCCCGGCGGGCTGGACGCGGCATTCACTAGGCAAGACCCGAGTTGGCGCCAGGCCATCGACGCCGCCGGTACGCCCGGCACCCGTTTGCTCGATGGGTTGATGAAGGAATACAGCTACGACCCTGTGGGCGAGCTGAGGCAGAGCCGGCATTCGCTGCAGGGCACTACAGCGCACAGATACGACGCCACCGGCCGCGTCGAAGAAAGCGTGCGCAGCGCGGCCAACAGCGAGCGCTTTGCCTACGACCCGGCAGGCAACCTGCTCGACGCATCAACCACGCCCGGCTACGTGCGCGACAACCTCGTGCGCGTGTTCGAGGACAAGCGCTACAGCTACGACGGCCACGGGCGGCTGGTGCGCAAGCTGTCGGGCAGGCACACCGACCAGCGCTTCGAGTGGGATGACGAAAGCCGCCTCGCGGCTGTGCACACCACACGGCGGCCCGGTACGCCCGAAGCCACCACGCAGGTCACGCGCTTCGACTACGACGCGATAGGTCGGCGCGTGGCGAAGCACGATGCGTTCGGCAGCACGCGGTTCATCTGGGAGGGGATGCGGCTGATCGAGGAGCGCAGGGGCTCGCAGGTGGTGAGCTATGTGTACGAGCCAGATAGCTACGTACCGGTGGCGCGGCTGGATGCGAAGGCTGAGCCCGCCCAGGCATCGGCTGGGGCGCAGGTCCTTCACTTTCACAACGACACCACCGGCCTGCCGGAAGAACTGAGCACCAACGAAGGCCAACTGTGCTGGCGCGCGAGCTACAGAACATGGGGCGCGACCGTCACCGAGCAATGGGAAGTCACGACGCTGAACGGCAGGGCTGTTGTATCGAGCGGCTCGGCGCCCCAGGCCATCGAGCAGAACCTGCGCTTCCAGGGGCAGTATCTGGATCGGGACACGGGGCTGCACTACAACACCTTCCGGTTTTATGACCCGGACATCGGGCGGTTCATCAGCCCAGACCCGATCGGATTGGAAGGGGGCATCAACCTCCACCACTATGCGGCCAATCCCATCGACTGGGCAGACCCGTCGGGCTGGTGCCCGAAGACGCTGAAAGACAGGTACATGAACCTTCGGGCAAAGGGCCTGACGCCGATTGAAGCCATTTCCGTTGCGAGGAACGGCAGGTATACGCCGAACTCGCGACAGCATCTGAGTGACTCGCGCCACCACGCCAACTCTGTACCGCAGGCTGGAAAGGGGCGTTTCCGCGTCGGCGAAGGTGGGCAGAAGTTTACCGACGAAGTGATCTATGCGCCGGGCACCGTCGTAACGCGCCAAGGGGCACCCAACGTGTCGCGGCTGCGCTTCGAGAACGCCGACCTAGGTCGCGTCACGGGGCGCGGTTCGGATAACGTCACGCGCGTAACCGGCGGGCGTGTTGTTCTCGAGCGAGCCGGTGGAGGCCACAATCAGGGGCCAAGAGACGTGGTGACGCAATTTCCTCAATGACACAGACGATTCGAAAACTTGAAGCCTTCGCAGCGGCCAGAGAATTTGCGCCGCTGCCGGACGAGGCAACGCCCGAGCTGGACGCCCTGCACGAAGCCTTCAGCGCGAACAAGGCGCGCGTGACGGTGGATCGCCCGGAAAATGATCGGTACTCGCACCTGATCAATTGCGAGTTCAGCAAGGAAATGCAGGCGCGCTTCTATGTCCGCTTCGACCTGCGCGTTTTCGTGGTCTTGCCGTACATCATGACCGGCGGTGTGAGGCAGCTTGCCGTCGACAACGCGGCGCTTGCCAAGCTGTGCGCACCATTCGTGAAGATGCTGCAAGACCGGAAGTTCGACCGGATTTCCTTCGACGATGCCGCGCGGTCTCTTTCGGACGAAATGTTCGACAAGGGATTCGTCGACGACACCGTGCTCGCCTACTTCTTCGAGAGCCTGTAGGCCCGTGACCGCGGTGACCCCCGGCAAGCTGTCGGCACATTGGGCAACGCAGCCGACCGTGATACCGCTGCAGGAAGAGCTGAGCCTGATCCGCGCTATACGCGCGCTGGACATCACCGACATCGCGAAGGATCTGGCGTCGTTCATCTCCCTCATCGAGATCGTCCAGCGGTCGCATGCGAGCAACGGAATTTTCGAGATGACCGAGGCCGACGAAGTGCACACCGTCGGCTTCCTCCAGTGGCTCGGGAGCCTGGAAAAGAAGCTTGGCGTGCCGTTGGCAACGCACGCCGATGGCCTGGGCCTGACCTGCGCCGAACTGGCGAAACGGATGCCCCGATAGAGTGCCGAATGCTGGACCTTTACTTCGTCGAATCGACCTGCAGTCACTTGCTGAAAGACCCGCGTGGCCTCCAGCATGCGGGCTCTGTCGATCGGGATGCGCATCGCGCAATCGGAGCCCTCTTGGACAGATGTGCCCAGAAAGGCGTAAACCTCGAATACTTCGACGATTCGCTGTTGAGCGTCGAGCAGGTCGTGACCATGCTCGAGGTATTCACCGCCAACGCCCCTGAAGCTGGCGCTCAATACGCGCAGATCGCGGCCTTCAAGTCGATGCACGCGATCTTGACCCAAGCGAAGGCGCAGGGCATGGGGCTCGCAGCGTTCTGCGACTGACATTCAACTCCACGAGCGCGTGGCGCCTGCGCTGCCGTCATTGATTGCGGACGCCTTATTGAAGCCCACAGACAGTGTGCAGCTACGCGACACTCGTCGTCGCATTGAAGGCACCGTTGTCCGCCGCTCGCAGCAACGGTGCTTGAAAAAAGTTTGTCCAAGCAGTTGACGATTGTGTAAAGACTATTTACAGTCCATCCCACTCGACGCCAACAGGACCCAACGTGAAAGCCGCAACGATCCGCATCTACAGCACTTGCCCCGCATCCGGCAACGTGTTCGTGCGCGTCGCTTCGCACGATGGCCTCGGCCTGCAGCCGCTGCTGCAGCAGCAACTCAATCAACTCCCGTATCCGATGTCCAACCCGCGGGCCAATCTGTGGCCGTGCGATTACCAGGATCAGGTGCAACCGGGTGGAGGACGCGCATAGGCGCAGACCTCCCAAGCTCTCTCTCGAACAGAAGAGGCCCGGACACCGCGAGGTTCCGGGCCTCTTCGTTTTCATGCCATTCGTTCACGAGCAGCGATCGTGCTGCCCGCACAAGGTTCGAGCCTTGTGAGTGCTCCTTAAAAATTCGCGGCAGCAGCCACAAACATTTTCTTTTCAGCCCCGGTGACGCAACTGGTAGACGTGTCCGCCTTAGAAGCGGAATTCTGGGAGTTCGAGTCTCCCCTGGGGCACCAATTTCTCTGGGTGTAGTGTCAATCTGGTAGACGGCCTGCCTTGGAAGCAGGAGGCTGCAGGTTCAAATCCTGCCACCCAGACCATCTTTTCTTTTTCGTTTTTTCTTGTGCGTGTGTAGCTCAACTGGCAGAGCACTGGACTCCAAACCCAACGGTTGAAGGTTCGAATCCTTCCGCGCGCGCCAACCAATTTCTGCCGGCCCTTCGCCTAGTGGTCCAAGGCACCGGGTTTTGATCCGGGATCCAAGGTTCGAATCCTTGAGGGCTTGCCAGCTTTTCATTTTTATCTTTTCGTTCCGCTAACTCAGTGGCCAGAGTGCCTCCCTGTCCAGGAGGAAGCCAGGGGTTCGATTCCCCTGCGGAACGCCATTCACCGATCGAGTTTTCTCTTTGATGGATCGTTAGCAGCACTGGCGACTGCAGCGGGCTGTAACCCCGTCTCCTTCGGGAATACTTCGTTCGACTCGAAGACGATCCACCACCAACGCCATCATCAGGCTCGATTCCGGCGCGATAGCAAAGCGGCAGTGCAGCGGATTGCAAATCCGTCCAGCCCGGTTCGACTCCGGGTCGCGCCTCCATACACATCCTTCAACCAATCTTTCCCCGGTAGCTCAGCTGGTAGATGCGGCGCACTGTTAATGCGCAGGTCACACGTTCGATCCGTGTTCGGGGAGCCACAATTCAACGACAGCCACGCAGAAGGAGCACCGAAGCATGAAACCCAAGGTCAAGCCGAACAAGATCGTCGTGCTCTCGGGCTCCGGCGTGAGCGCGGAGAGCGGTCTGCCCACGTTCCGCGATGCCAAGGGGCTGTGGAACAGCTACTCGTGGCAGGAACTCGCCAGCCCCGAAGGCTGGCAGCGGCACCCGGAGGCGGTGCTGGCCTTCTACAACGAACGGCGCGAGAAGGCATGGCAGGCACAGCCGAATGCCGCGCACGCTGCCATCGCATCGCTCGAGGTGGCATACGAAGTCGTGATCGTCACGCAGAACGTCGACGCGCTGCATGAGCGTGCCGGGTCGCGCAACGTGGTGCATCTGCACGGGCAACTCGCCTACGCGCGAGGCACCTCGGAGCCTGAGCCGAAGCACTATCGCATCGACGGAAATCCCATTGCCATGGGGCAACTCTGCGAAGACGGCACGCAGCTGCGGCCCGACATCGTGTGGTTCGGCGAGGCGGTGCAGCACTTCGAGGAAGCCGAGGAGCACGTGGCCACCGCGGCGCGCGTGTTGGTGGTGGGCACCTCGCTCGCGGTCTATCCGGCGGCGTCGCTCGTGCGGTATGCGGACCGCAATGCCGAGAAAGTGCTTGTCGCGCTCGACATGGAAGAGGTGCCGCGCGGCTTCGCCTTCCTGCAGGGCAGGGCGACGGACGTGGTGCCTGCACTGGCTGCTAGGTGGTTGAGTGAAGCGGGCTCGTAATTCATTTGGATGCCTGCAATCGAAGGCCCGTCATCGTTTCGATGGCGGGCCTTTTTGCGTTTGACGGGAAATGGGGCGACAGACCGTTGCATTTCCATTCATCGGACTGCAGCAACCAGGTCGTCGCTCGCACTTTCGTGTGTTGATCCGAGTTTCAGGAGGCGCGCTTGATAGGCGCAGTGCGGTCGATTTGCCTCCTGGCCGTCCCTACCGACATTCTTGTGCTGATTCCGTGAATGGGTTCACGACGCTGCACGATTAGAATGTACGCCAATGGCGTACTGCTGCGCGCATGCTCACCGTCGTTGAAACCCCAACCTTCCAGAAGCTATGGCCGAACTACTGGACAGAGGAAGAGCGAGATGAGTTTGCAGCCTACATCTCCGAGAACCCTGATGCCGGAGATCCCGTTCAGAGGTCGGGTGGCGTGCGCAAGGTGCGATGGAGCCGAGCCGGATCGGGCAAGAGTGGCGGCGTGCGGGTTGTGTACTTCAACCGCAGGAAGCCCGGTGAAGTGGTCCTGTTGTTGATCTACGCCAAAGCGAATCTCGATTCGATCTCCGGCGAAACTTTGAAGGAGTTGCGCGATGCCGCAGAAGAAGCCAATGAGTGATGCCGAACTGGCCGCTTTCGAAGCGAGCCAGGACTTGGAGGCATTGCTTGTGCAGTCGGCACGCGAAATGGGTGCCGGGAAGACGCGCAAGGTATACACGCCTCTCGTTGCTGCACGCGAGAACACCGGCCTGTCGCAAGCCGGCTTTGCCAAGTTGCTCGGCGTGTCGGTGCGCACTCTGCAGCAGTGGGAGCAGGGCCGCCGCGAACCGACAGGCTCCGCAAAGACGCTGATCGCCATTGCAGAGAAGATGCCTGAGGCACTCAGGGCGGTCGATCCGGACTACAAGGCACCGCGACGTGCGCCTGGCCGTGCGAAGGCCAGGCAGATCAAGGCCTGAGCGCCGCCGCAACGATCGCGGTCATCTACGCAAAGTCGGCGCGATCCCCAATTTGTTCACTGCATGGAGTCCCCCGCCAGCAAGGTTCTCCCATACATTTGAACGACCGCCGCGCCTCACGGCGGGACATCGATGCACACCGCAGCGATGTCGATGTGAGGCACAAAAGGCGACGGCCAAGGTGCGCTAACACCATGGCCGTCTGACCAATCAACGTGCAGATCTTTGGTAAGGAGCACATCAAGTGGCTGATCGAATTATCGCCGGGCAAAACTCGCCCATTTCCACCGATGCAATCAACCAGCAGGATGCCGTCGACATTCTCGAGAACAAGTTGACTCAGCTGCGATCTCTGTTGAACTGCTGTTACGGGGACGAGCAAGAGTTGTTCGAGGCGATTGGGGCGAGGCATCGGGGCAACATCATGTGGATCGGCGCGGATCTGGCGGATGACATCGCCCGGCTCACGCAAGAACTCCTGAAGAGGCTCCACGCGATCGATCAGCAGAAGGCCTGAGCTCATCTGTCGGAGGGCTCCAGCGCCCACCGTCGATCTTCAGGTCTGGACCACAGCGAGCGCACCGGGTGACAGCCGGTTGCGAAAATAGCTCGCGGTCTCTTCGTCGCTGCAGTAGACGTAACACCCTTTCATGCCGCGCGTCATCAATGTGCGGTAAGTGTTCTTAATGATGAGATCCGCCTCTGCAGCGGCGCTTTTGGGGTTGGCCTTGAATCGAGACTTGTAGCCGCGCAATGTCTTGTCGAATCGGTCTCGTGCCTTCGGTACCGTCACGACACGCCCGTCGCGAACGATCAAATCCGGGCCGATGATGACCCCGATGTAGTCCACCTCCAGGCCTTGGCAGGTGTGAATGCAGCCCACCTCGTTGATCGAGTTTGGCGCAATGATCCACAAACTGCCGTCGACGTCGAGGTTCCAACGCTTGCGGTAGTCACCGATGACGATGTCGAAGGCCTTTGGATCCTTCTTGCTGGTCCATGGCCAGCAATAGCCCGCTACGACGCGCGCAGTACCTGTCATGTTCTTCGCCGCGATCGACGCATGAAGTTCGTCGGGTGTGTCGAAGACTTGAAAGTCGAACTCGGCCGGCGTGAGCGTCTTGTTGGCGGTCTCCCGTACATCGAGAGCGTCATCGAGCCAGGCGATGTAGCCGTCCGAGCCGCTGCATCTGAACTGCGAGGCCAATTCATGCTCGGCCACTTCGGCGCCCTTGTTAATGCCGAAGTCGCGAATGGTCTTCTTGGTGCCGATGTCGCTGAGCGCCACGCGCTGGTCCTCATCGATGAAGAACACGGTGCACTTGGCGGCGGCAATAAGCTCCTTGACCTGGTTTTCACCGAGATTGCCGTACAGACCGCTCTTCTCGTTCAAACGGTGCGCTTCGTCCACGATCAACACGTCGAACTGGTCGGCGGGTGTGTCGACAAAGCCGCCTGAGCCCACGAAGAGGTTGGCGTAGTGCGTGCGTTTCATCGTGCCGACAAGCTTGGTTTCGTAGACGCGCCTTGGCGCCGCATTCTTCGAAACGTACTTGCAGTTCAAGCCGGCTCCCATCAAGGCGACCAGAGCATTGACGGCGAGAACCGTCTTGCCTGTTCCTGGGCCACCTTCGACGATCACCACCTTGGGGTTCGTGCTTGACGCGGACCGACCTGCAGCCAAGATGTGTTCGTAGACCTCTTTTTGGTCGTCGATCAAGATGAACTCGGCGTTTCCCTTCAGCAGGCCCGCAAGGCTGTCGCTGAGCGCCTTCGATGGCCTGATACGGCCGTTGGCCAGTTCATAGAGCACGCTCGGGTCGCCGAACTTGATGTGCTGCTTGATGAAGGTGCGCAGCAGGCCACGCTCAGTTTCTCCACGCAGGAACAGCGGTGCCTTTGCGATGTAGTCGGCGTAGTGGGCCGAATCGATGATGCCGTCGCGGTCGTAGTTGTGCAGGTAGGCGCAAGCCTGGACGGAGATGCCGCCGGAATAGACCGCTTCGTTGAAGCCCTCCATCAGAGAAGCATAGGACCACGCTTGGTACGAGGGGTGAACGACTTCTCGGTGTCCACCGCCGAGGTAGGTCTTGACCAGTGCGTCCTTTTTCGAAGGCTTCACCTTGTCCCATCGCTTGAGCTCGACGATCACGACATTTTTCGAGTTGTCGTGGCCTCGACCGGTCAGGCTGATGTCGATGCGCTTGGAGCTTTGCGGGATGTGAAGTTCGACGGCCACACCGACGTCATTCGGAATCTCGGAGTCGCTGAGCACCTTCGACATGTACCCGAGCGAATCCCGCCATGACTTCATTTCTGACGCCGGCACCTTGCGGCCCGTGGCGCTGAAGTACTTGGCGAGGATGACGTCCTCTATGTCCCTGTCGTTGTTGTCGCTGAGAAATTGCTTCTTATCGGCCTCGTAGACGATCACATCAATCCTCTTCAGATTTGCCGGCTCAGGACAGGCTGTGCTTCTTGCTGCTGCCGCGCACTTTGTCTGCGGGGTAGCGCAGTGCATTGGCTTCCAGCTTTTGTTGAACAGCAGCGTTGAGGTCGACGCCTAAGACTGAAGAAAGGCGAACGAGGTAGAGCAGTACGTCTGCGAGCTCATCTTGAACGGCCTGTGCAGTCTGTGGATCTCGGCCAGCCCCTCTTGAAGCTTCTTCCGGCATCCACTGAAAGATTTCGTTGAGTTCACCGAGCTCACCGGTCAAGGCCATCACCAAGTTCTTGGGCGAATGGAATTGAGCCCAATCGCGCTCAGCAGCAAATTGCTCCAAGCGAGCGGCCAGCGGTGCGACGTCGACGAGCGCGTTGCGTGACGTCGCGTCAGCTGCATCGGTCATGTGAGGCTCTCCTGTTGCCCTTTGCAAACCGGCTCCGAGTTGCTCCGGTTTGCCCATGTTGAAGAACATGAACCGTGCCGATCGGGACCTTGCCAACGAAACAAGTGTATCTGGCAAGGTCGACGCCATTTCACATTTGCTAAAAGAGGTCGCCCAAAGTAGCTGCAATTTTTGCAAGAGGCTTTGCTGGCGAGAGGGGACTGAAAACGACGGTGGCCCAGATCCGTTGAGAACTGTGACTTGCCCAAATCGATTGACGTTAAAGTGTGTTGCCAATCGTTAACTAGGAGGCCAGGGGATGTACGGCTATTTCGGGGCAAATTGCAGGAAGCAGACTCGTTGGAAGTCCTGTCCTGACAAGCATTTCTCCCTGGATAGGGTGGAGCGACTCAATTTCCAGGGGAGGTGTCGTGGCCAGTAAGCCCGCGCTCCCCTTGCCTTCGATTGCTGCAGAACTCCCGTCTTTCGTCTTGGGCGAAACGTATCAGCGTTGGCCTGACCTCAACATTCCGTTCGGCGGTGGTCGGCAAGGCGGCATTTCCGACTCCGCACAGGCACCTGTGACGTTCTTGTTCACTGGTGATAGCGGGGAACGGTACGGCTATGAGGATCGATTCGATGACGAAGGCACCTTCTTTTTTTCTGGCGAGGGCCAGAAGGGCGACATGAAGTTTGTCCGGGGCAACATGGCAGTTCGCGATCACTCAGCTAGAGGGAAAGCGCTGCACTTGTTTCGGACCATTGGCAAAGGCAAGGGCCAAAAGTACCTTGGGGAATTCGTTTATCACGGTCACGACTGGGTTCGCTCGCTCGACGTAGACGGCGTTGAGCGCAACGCGATCATTTTTCGGCTTGTGCCGGTCGCGCGCCTCGAGCAACTGGAACTTGCTCCGGCAGATGATCCTGTGAAGCATTTGACGCTGCAAGAGTCCAGAAATAGGGCAATTGCCGCATCAAAGGCGGATGGCTCGCAAAACAGCAAAGAAGGAGGGCGCACCGTTTACGAACGCAGCCGCGCGGTGCGGGATTACGTGCTTCTGCGTGCAGCGGGTAAATGCGAGCTTTGCGATCGGCCTGCACCATTTCATCGAAGCGGAGGGGCTCCTTACTTGGAGCCGCACCACACCACGCGGGTGTCTGACGGTGGCCCTGACCATCCGCGGTTTGTCGCCGCCCTTTGTCCCGCATGTCATCGGGAGGTGCATTACGGCGAACACGCTCGCGTAAAGAATTTGACGTTGACCGAAAAGCTTCGGGCGATTGAATCAGCAGGGCCGGAGTGATTGCAAACGGCTGCGCCCCTCAGTGTTAATAACAAACAAAAAGCCCCGCTATCGAAAAAATAGCGGGGCTTTTGATTTGGTGCCGGAGAGATGAATCGAACACCCGACCTTCTCATTACGAATGAGCTGCTCTACCGACTGAGCTACACCGGCGAAGCCTCAGATTATAGCCAAGAAATCACGCCTTCTCGGCGTGGTACTGCGTCAAACGCTCAACTTCGTTTCTAGAACCCAACATCACGCTCACCCGCTCGTGCAGTTTGGTGGGCTGCAGGTCCAGGATTCGCTGCTTGCCGTTGGTGGCGGCGCCGCCGGCCTGCTCGACCAGCCAGCTCATCGGGTTGGCCTCGTACATCAGGCGCAGCTTGCCGGCCTTTTCGGGTTCGCGCTTGTCCCAGGGGTACATGAAAACGCCGCCGCGCATCAGAATGCGGTGCACGTCGGCCACCATGCTGGCGATCCAGCGCATGTTGAAGTCCTTGCCGCGCGGGCCTTCCTTGCCGGCCAGGCATTCGTCGATGTAGCGCTTCACGGGCTCGTCCCAGTGGCGCATGTTGCTCATGTTGATCGCGAATTCCTTGGTGTCGGGCGGAATCTGGATGTCTTCCTGCGTCAGCACGAAGCTGCCCTGTTCGCGGTCGAGGGTGAACATGGCCACGCCGTTGCCCACGGTCAGCACCAGGGTGGTCTGCGGGCCGTAGATGCAGTAGCCGGCGGCCACCTGCTGTGTGCCTGCCTGCAGGAAGTCGGCTTCCTGCACGCCGGGGTGGTCGTCGGGCTTCTTCAGCACGCTGAAGATGGTGCCGATGCTGACGTTCACGTCGATGTTGCTGCTGCCGTCGAGCGGGTCGAACATGAGCAGGTATTCGCCCTGGGGGTAGCGGTTGGGCACCACGTAGATGCTGTCCATTTCCTCGCTGGCCATGGCCGCGAGGTGGCCGCCCCATTCGTTGGCCTCGATGAGCACTTCGTTGGCGATGATGTCCAGCTTCTTCTGGATCTCGCCCTGCACGTTCTCGCTCTCGGCCGTGCCGAGCACGCCGCCCAGCGCGCCCTTATTGACGGCCTGGCTGATGCTCTTGCAGGCGCGCGCGACCACTTCGAGCAGCAGGCGCAGCTGGCCGGGAATGAGGCCGTCGGCGCGCTGTTGTTCGACGAGGTAGCGGGTGAGGGAAATCTTTTGAGCCATGTGTTTTCCGTGGTGTTCGGGTTCGTTCGGGGTCAGTTGCCGGCGAGCGCGCGGGTCACGACCTCGTGGGTGTCCTTGCTCAGGTCCGGCTTGGCCGCCACGCGGGCGATCGCCTCGCGCGCGGCGCTGCGGTAGGGCTCGGCCAGCTTGCTCCAGCGGTCGAGCGCGCGCGCGAGGCGGGCGGCAACCTGCGGGTTGATGGCGTCGAGCTCGATCACGCGTTCGCTCCAGAACACGTAGCCGGCCGCGTCGGGGCGGTGGAAGGCGCCGGGGTTGGCGCTGCAGTAGCTGAAGATCACGCTGCGCGCGCGGTTCGGGTTCTTCAGCGAGAAGTCGGGGTGCTTCATCAGCTGCTTCACCAGTGGCAGGATGTCGCCGCCGCGGTCGGGCGCGCCGGCCTGCAGCGAGAACCACTTGTCGATGACCAGCGCCTCGTCCTTGAAGATGGCGTGGAAGCGCGCGAGCGCCTGTGCCGCCAGCGTGTGGCCCGACGATACCAGCGCGTTGAGCGCGTTGAAGCGGTCGGTCATGTTGCCCGCATCCTTGAAGCGCTGCAGCGTCTTGCCCGGCCAAACGACGTCGCCCGAGGAGCGTGCCGCCAGGCACAGGAAGTTCAGCGCCATGCCGGCCAGCGCGCGGCGGCCCGACGAGGTCGGATCGGGGCTGTAGGCGCCGGTGTCGTGGTGCTCTTCATAGGCCCACTGCCAGTCGGCAAAGAGGGCGGTGGCCAGCTGGGCGCGCATGGCTTCGCGCACCAGGTGCACGCGCTGCGGGTCGACCACGTCGAGCTGCTCGGCGATGTAGGTTTCCGAGGGCAGCGTGAGCACCAGTTCCTTGAAGGCGGCGTCGAGCTGCGGGTTGCGCAGCACGCTGCGCATGGCGTCGATGTAGGCGTCGTTCAGCACCGGCGTGTTGTCGGTGGCCAGCGCGGCAATGCCGTTCAGCGCGGCGCGCAGGCCCAGGCGCTGGCCGGCTTCCCAGCGGTTGAACGGGTCGGGGTCGTTGGCCAGAAGGGTGAGCAGCTGGGCGTCGGTGTACTCGAAGTCGAGGATCACCGGCGCGCTGAAGCCGCGCAGGATGGAAGGCACCGGCTCCGCGTCGAGGCCCGTGAAGGTGATCTGCTCACCGGCGCGCGACAGCACCACGGTGCGCGTGCCGTGCGTTGCTTCGCTCTCGCCTTCCAGCTGCAGCGGCAGCTCGCGGCCGCTGCTGGCGTCGAGCAGGCCGACGTTCAGCGGAATGACGAAGGGTTCCTTGGTCGGCTGGCCCGGCGTGGGCGGGCAGCTCTGCACCACGCTCAGGGTGTAGCTGCGGTTCTGCGCGTCGTACACGCCGTGGGCGGCAAGACGCGGCGTGCCGGCCTGGCTGTACCAGCGCTTGAACTGGGGCAGCAGGCGGGCGAGTTCCGATTCGGGATTCGCGTCTGCAATGGCCTGCGCGAAGTCGTCGCAGGTCACGGCCTGGCCGTCGTGGCGCTCGAAGTAGAGGGTGATGCCCTTCTCGAAGCCCTTGCGACCGACCAGCGTCTGCATCATGCGCACCACCTCGGCACCCTTTTCGTAGATGGTGACGGTGTAGAAGTTGCTGATCTCGATGTAACTGTCGGGTCGCACCGGGTGGGCCATGGGGCCCGCGTCCTCGGGGAACTGGGCGGTGCGCAGCACGCGAACGTCCTCGATGCGCTTGACGGCGCGCGCCGATGCGTCGGCACACAGGTCCTGGCTGAATTCCTGGTCGCGGAAGACGGTGAGGCCCTCCTTCAGCGACAGCTGGAACCAGTCGCGGCAGGTCACGCGGTCGCCGCTCCAGTTGTGGAAGTACTCGTGGCCGACCACGCTCTCGATGTTGCTGTAGTCGGCGTCGGTGGCGGTGGCCTGGTTGGCAAGAACGTACTTCGTGTTGAAGATGTTCAGGCCCTTGTTCTCCATGGCGCCCATGTTGAAGTCGCTGGTGGCGACGATCATGAAGCGGTCGAGGTCCAGCGGCAGGCCGAAGCGGGCCTCGTCCCACAGCACCGAGTTGATGAGCGAGTTCATCGCATGCTCGGTCTTGTCGAGGTCGCCGGCGCGCACGTACACCTGCAGCAGATGCTCCTTGCCGTTGCGCGCCTTGATGCGCTGCTCGCGCGCCACCAGCTTGCCCGCTACCAGGGCGAACAGGTAGCTGGGCTTCTTGAACGGGTCGACCCATTTCGCGAAGTGGCGGCCCTCGGGCAGTTCGCCCTGCTCGACGAGGTTGCCGTTCGACAGCAGCACCGGGTAGGCGGCCTTGGCCGCGCGCAGGGTGACGGTGTAGCTCGCCATCACGTCCGGACGGTCGAGGAAATAGGTGATGCGGCGGAAGCCCTCTGCCTCGCACTGCGTGAAGAAGGTGTCCTCGCTCACGAACAGGCCCATCAGCTTGGTGTTCTTGATGGGGCAGCAGGTGGTGAAGATCTCGAGCTCGAAGCTGTCGGGCAGGCCGTCGATGACGAGCTGCTCGCCCTCCATGCGGAACGAGGCGCCCTGGCCGTTGACCAGCACGCGCGCCAGGTTCAGCTCGTCGCCGTCCAGGCGCAGCGGCTGCACCGGCACCTCGGGGTTGCGGCGCATCTGCATGCGGTTGAGCACGCGGGTCTTGGCGGGGTCGAGGTCGAAGGTCAGGTCGACGGTGTCGATCCAATAGGCCGGGGCCGCGTAGTCTTCGCGGCGGATGGCGATGGGTTGCCCTTGGGCGTCACGCTGCAGCATCGAGGGTCTCCAAAAAATTTGAATGGGCGAGTTCGTCGTAGTCGCGAACCGCGGCGATCACATGGGGGCCGGCAAGCTCGGCGGCGGAATGGGTGCTGCACACGGCCACGGCGCGCATGCCGCCGCGGCGGGCGGCTTCGATGCCGAAGGGCGCGTCCTCGAAGACGATGCAGCGCTCGGGCGCAACGCCGATGCGGCGCGCGGCCTCCAGGAAGATGGCGGGCGTGGGCTTGCCCGAGAAGCCCTCGTCGCCGCCCACGATGGCCAGCGGCAGCGGGTCCATCTTCAGGCGCGACATGGCGAACTCGATGTTGTGCCTGTCGCCGGCCGTGCCGACCGCCACCTTCAGGCCGTGTGCAACCGCTGCCTTGGCAAAGGCCGTGAAGCCTGCGACTTCGGTGAAGTTGTCGCTGAACATGGCGCGGTAGATTTCTTCCTTCTCGTGCACCAGCGCCAGGCATTCGTCGTCGGAGAGCTCGCGCTGGAACAGCTCGCGCATGCACTCGGCGCCGGTGCGGCCCGTGGTGCGCGCGAGGATGTCGCTCACGTCGAGCTTCAGGCCGTGGCGCGCCACGAACTCGACCCACGACCGCGCATGCCAGGGCATGGAGTCGATCATGGTGCCGTCCATGTCGAAGATGAAGGCTTCGACCTTGCCACCCTTCAGGCTTTGCAGGCTCATCGGTATCACACGCCTTGCTTGAGGGAGGCCTCGATGAACACATCGAGGTCGCCGTCGAGCACCTTCTGCGTGGCCGAGACTTCGACGTTGGTGCGCAGGTCCTTGATGCGGCTGTTGTCCAGCACGTAGCTGCGGATCTGGTGGCCCCAGCCCACGTCGGTCTTGCTGTCTTCGAGCTTCTGCTGTTCTTCCTGGCGCTTGCGCATCTCGTGGTCGTACAGGCGCGAGCGCAGGCGCTTCCAGGCCACGTCGCGGTTGCTGTGCTGGCTGCGGCCGTCTTGGCACTGCACCACGATGCCGGTCGGGATGTGCGTCAGGCGCACGGCCGAGTCGGTCTTGTTGATGTGCTGGCCGCCGGCGCCGCTGGCGCGGAAGGTGTCGGTGCGCACGTCGGCCGGGTTGATCTCGATCTCGATGGAGTCGTCGATCTCCGGGTACACGAAGATGCTGGCGAAGCTGGTGTGACGTCCGCCCGAGGAATCGAAGGGCGACTTGCGAACCAGTCGGTGCACGCCGGTCTCGGTGCGCAGCAGGCCGAAGGCGTAGTCGCCTTCCACCTTGATGGTGGCGCTCTTGATGCCGGCGGTGTCGCCGGGGGTTTCGTCTTCCAGCTGGGCCTTGAAGCCCTTGCGCTCGGCGTACTTCGTGTACTGGCGCAGCAGCATGCTGGCCCAGTCGCAGGCCTCGGTGCCGCCGGCGCCGGCCTGGATGTCGATGAAGGCGTTCAGCGGGTCGGCCGGGTTGTTGAACATCCGGCGGAATTCGAGCTGCTTGATGTCGGCTTCGAGCGTGGCTGCGTCATCGGAGATGGCCTGCAGGCCGGCGATGTCGCCGTCTTCCTTAGACATCTCGTACAGCTCGGTGTTGTCCGACAGGCCGCTGGTGAGCCGGTCGAGCGTGACGACCACGTCGTCGAGCGACTTCTTTTCCTTGCCCAGCTCCTGGGCCTTCTTCGGGTCGTTCCAGACGTTGGGATCTTCGAGCGATGCGTTGACCGTCCTCAGACGTTCGGCCTTGGCATCGTAGTCAAAGATACCTCCGTAAATCGACTGTGCGGGCGCTCAGGTCCGCGAGCATCGCGCCGATTTGGTTGATCTGTTCTGCGTCCATGGGGTGTCCTGACTGTGTTCGGGGAAACCGGGCATTTTCTCATGCTCCGGTCTTCCACCGAGGAGGCCCCCGTATTGCTCCTTCCCCCTCTGGGGGAAGGCTGGGACGGGGGCGGGCAGGGCGTCCCATGCGAGCGCCGCTTGCCCCCACCCCCGGCCCCTCCCCAGCGGGGGAGGGCGCAAGAGTCGTCAGAACGCCGGAACCAGCGAGCCCTTGAACTGCGTCTCGATGAAGCTCTTCACCTCGGGCGACTGGTAGGCCGCCACGAGGCGCTTCGCCCAGGGCTTGTCCTTGTCGGCGCGGCGCACGGCGATCAGGTTGGCGTAGGGGCTCTTGGGCGATTCCTTGATCACCGCGTCCTTGTTCAGAGACAGGCCGGCCTTCTCGGCGTAGTCGTTGTTGATGGAGGCGATGGTCAGGTCGTCCAGCGAGCGCGGCAGCTGGGCGGCGTCGAGCGCCACCAGCTTCAGCTTTTTCGGGTTGGTGACCACGTCCAGCGGCGTGGCCGTGTTGTTCTTCACCGCCTCCGGCTTCAGCGTGATGAGACCGGCCGACTGCAGCAGCAGCAGGGCGCGGTTGCCGTTGGACGGGTCGTTCTGGATGCCGACCGTGGCGCCGTCGGGCAGCTGGTCGATGGACTTGATCTTGCGCGAGTAGAAGCCCAGCGGCGCGGTGATGGTCAGGCCCACCGGCACGATGTCGAAGCCGCGCGCCTTGTTCTGGTTGTCCAGGAAGGGCTGGTGCTGGAAGGCGTTGGCGTCGAGGTCGCCCGAGGCCAGGGCGGCGTTGGGCAGCTGGTAGTCGTTGAACACGACCACCTGGATGTTCAGGCCGTCCTTGGCGGCGACCTTCTTGACCACTTCGAAGATCTGCTCGCCGTTGCCGACGGAGACACCGACCTTGATGTTGTTCTTGTCCTGCGCGAAGGCGCCGGAGCCTGCGAAGAGGGCGGCAGCCAGGGTGGCGAGGGCGAAGGTGCGGCGGCGGAAATTGGTATGCATGTGCTTGCGCGGATCGAAAAAAACGAAGGCGCGAATGTGGCATTGCCGGCCGCGGAAGGGAACGAACCAATCTGCATATCGATATGGCGTGTCGCGCCCGTCACGTACTTCTCTTATGTGCCTATTCGTATAAACAGCATCCTTTTTGTTCGTTCCCTTTCGGTGCGTTTCTTTTCATACTCGGCACCTTTTTTCGAACCTACGCGACCTGCGCCACCCGCGCGGGCCGCGCTTCTTCTCCATGACCCACCCTACGCCTGACCAGGGCCGCGGCGATCACGCGGCGCCAGTCATCCGTCTCCAATCGGTGCAGAAATCCTTCGCCTTGCCCAGCGGCGAAGCGTTCGACGCCGTGCATTCGCTGTCGCTCGACATCCAGCAGGGCGACGTGTTCGGCCTGATCGGCAAGAGCGGCGCCGGCAAGTCGACGCTTCTGCGCCTCATCAACCTGCTGGAGCGGCCCGACGCGGGCCGCGTCTTCGTCGGCGGGCGCGACCTCACCACGCTCTCGCGCAGCGAGCTGCGCGACACGCGCCAGAACATCGGCATGATCTTCCAGCAGTTCAACCTGCTGCAGAACGCCACGGTGTTCGACAACGTGGCCTTCCCGCTGAAGATCCACGGCCGCCATTCCAAGGCCGAGATCGACGCCCGCGTGCGCGAGTGCCTGGCCCTGGTCGGCCTGGCGGAGAAGATCGACACCTACCCGGCCCAGCTCTCCGGCGGGCAGAAGCAGCGCGTGGCCATCGCCCGCGCGCTGGCGCCGCGCCCGCAGGTGCTGCTGTGCGACGAGCCCACCTCGGCGCTCGACTCCGAAACCACGCGCTCGCTGCTGGAGACGCTGCGCGACATCAACCAGAAGATCGGCGTGACCATCGTGATCGTCACGCACGAGCTGTCGGTGGTGGAAGTGCTGTGCCGCAACGTGGCCATTCTCGAGAAGGGCCGGCTGGTGGAGCAGTTCGCGGTCGATGCGGCCGGTGAGGCCGAGCGCAAGACCGCGCTGGGCCGCGAGATCGACGAGCTGGTGCGCCGCCGCGAGCGCGAGGCGCGCGAATCGCACCCGGCGCGGCCGTCGGCCCAGTTCGGCGCGCAGGAGCTGGCCTATGTTTGAGAACATCGCCCCCATCCTCCCCGAGCTGTGGGTCGCCACCGGGCAGACCTTCATGATGCTGGCCATCGGCCTCTCGGCGGCCGTGCTGATCGGCGGGCCGCTGGGCATCCTGCTGTTCCTGCTGGGGCCGGGGCAGTCGCTGGAGAACAAGCCGGCGTTCCTGGTGCTCAACTGGCTGGTGAACACGGTGCGCTCGTTCCCCTTCATCATCCTGCTGGTGGCGCTGGTGCCGTTCACGCGGGTGATCGCGGGCACCTCCATCGGGCCTCTGGCGGCCGCGGTGCCGCTGTCGTTCGCGGCCATTCCCTACCTGGCGCGGCTGGTCGACCAGTGCTTGCGCGAAGTGCCGCGCGGCGTGATCGAGGCGGCCCACGCCATGGGCGCGACCGAGCTGCAGATCGTCTGGCGCGTGCTGCTGGTGGAGGCCCGTTCGGGCCTGGTGCTGGCGCTGACCGTACTCGCCGTGAGCTTCCTTTCCTACTCGGCGGTGGCCGGCGTGGTGGGCGGCGGCGGCATCGGCGACCTGGCCATCCGCTACGGCTACTACCGTTTCCAGACCGACGTGATGGTGCTCACCGTGGCGCTGCTCGTGGTGCTGGTACAGATCCTGCAATTCGCCGGCAACGCCACGGCACGCAGGCTTGACAAGCGTTGATCTCTCACTTTTTTCCTTCCAGCTTTTCCAATCTCATGAAGACCGTTTTCCTGCGCCGTTCCGTTCTCGCCCTGTCGCTGGCAGCCCTTTCCCTGGGCGGCCTCTCGCTGCAGGCCCATGCGCAAGACCCCGCCAAGAAGAACCTGGTGATCGGCGGTACCGCCGGCTCCAACGCCGACCAGCTCAAGCAGGGCATCGTGCCCATCCTCGAGAAGAAGGGCTACAAGGTGAAGCTGGTCGAGTTCAACGACTACGTGCAGCCCAACCTCGCGCTGGCCCAGGGCTCGCTGGACGCCAACTTCTTCCAGCATCAGGTCTACCTGAAGAAGTTCGCGGCCGACCAGAAGCTCGACCTCGCCGAACTGGTGCAGGGCCCGATCGCGCCCATGGGCGTGTACTCGACCAAGCGCAAGACGCTGGCCGATGTGAAGGAAGGCGACCGCGTGACGCTGCCGAACGACCCGAGCAACCTGGCCCGCGCGCTGGTGCTGCTGGAGCAGAACAAGCTGCTCACGCTGAAGACCGGCATCGACCCGCTGCGCGCCACCGAGAAGGACGTGGCCGAGAACCCGAAGAAGCTGAAGTTCATTCCGCTCGAAGCCGCCCAGCTGCCGCGCTCGCTCGGCGACACCGAGTACGCCATCGTCAACGGCAACTTCGCGATCTCCTCGGGCCTGAAGCTCACCGAGGCCGTGGTGCTCGAAAAGACGCCCGACTACTACCTGAATGTGGTCGCCGTGAAGACCGCCGACAAGAACACCCAGTGGGCCAAGGACATCGCCGATGCCTACCGCTCGAAGGAGTTCAAGGCGGTGGTTGACAGCAAATTCCAGGGTTACGCCAAGCCCGGTTTCCTGCAGTAATCCTTCCTTTCCTTCATCCTTCTTCGAGAAAAGGACTCCCCATGCCCGTTCTGGCCGTATTCGATGCCCAGGGAAACTGGAGCGACACGCATGTGTGCGACGGCTGGATCACCGAACGCCTGGCCGGGCAGGGCGTGAGCTGGGGGCGCGGCAGGAAGAAGGGGCAGCGCGTGCTCGAGAGCGCCGGGCTCTTCTATCTGCCGACCGATGACGGCTACCTCGGCCTGCTTCTGGAGGCGGGCGAGTGGGCTTCGGTGCCGGCGGGCAAGCCGCATTTCTTCGATGCGGGCGAGGCTGAGTCGCTGGAGGGGCTGCCGGCGTCGCTGCCGTTGTTCGAAGCCTTCGTCGAGGAAGTGCTGTCGCTCACGGGCAACGACGCCGACGAGGAGTGATGACGCAAGAAGAACAAGAGGCCGCGTGAACCGCGGCCTTTTTTCTTTGCGCCCTTTACCTTTATCTATTCAGGCGGCCAGCCGCTGCGCCGTCCGCCCGGCAGGCCGCGTCAGCCCCAGGTGATCGCGCAGCGTACGCCCCTCGTATTCCGTGCGGAAAATCCCGCGCTTCTGCAGGATCGGCACCACCCCGTCGACGAAATCCTGCAGCCCGTGCGGCAGCGCGTCAGGCATCAGGTTGAAGCCGTCCGCCGCGCCGGCGCTGAACCAGCGCTCGATGTCGTCCGCGATCTGCTCCGGCGTGCCGACGATCACGCGGTGCCCGCCGCCGCCCGCGAGTTCGCGGATCAGCTGGCGCACCGTGTAGCCGTGTGTGCGGCCGGCCGCGACCACCGCATTGAAGAAGGTGTGGTTGCCGTTGCCATTGGCGGGCAGCGGCAGGTTGTCGGGCAGGCGCTCGTCGAGCTTCAGGCGGTCGGGCGTGATGCCGAGCGTGCCGGCGATGCGCGTGAGGCTGTAGTCCCACGGGATCAAGTCGACCAGTTCGTCGCGGCGGCGGCGCGCCTCGGCCTCGGTGGCGCCGACGATGGTGGTCAGGCCCGCGAGCACCTTCACCGCGTCGGGGCCGCGGCCCAGTTCGGCCGCGCGGGTCTTCAGTGCGCGGGCATAGGCCAGCGATTCCTCGAAGGACTGGGAGGCGGAGAACACCGCTTCCGCGTGGCGTGAGGCCAGCTCGCGTCCGTCGGCCGAGGCTCCGGCCTGCACCAGCACCGGGTGGCCCTGCGGCGAGCGCGGAAGGTTAAGCGGGCCCTGTACCGCGAAGTGCTCGCCGCGATGCGCGATGGCGTGCACCTTGGCGGTGTCGATGAAGCTGCCGGTGGTCTTGTTGCCGACGAAGGCATCGTCCTCCCAGCTGTCCCACAGCGCCTTCACCACGTCGGTGAACTCGGAGGCGCGCGCGTAGCGCTTCGCGTGGTCGGGCGTGGCGTCGAGGCCGAAGTTGCGCGCCGAGGGCAGGTCGGCCGTGGTCACCACGTTCCAGCCGGCGCGGCCACTGCTCACATGGTCGAGCGTGGCGAAGCGGCGGGCGATGTTGTAGGGCTCGTTGTAGCTGGTCGAGGCGGTGGCGATCAGTCCGATGTGCGTGGTGGCCGCGGCCACGCAGGCCAGCAGCACCGTGGGCTCCAGCGCGGTGATCGGGCGGAAGTGGATCTGGTCGACGATGGCCGCGTTGTCCGCGAGGAACACCGCGTCGAGCTTGCCGGCCTCGGCGATCTGCGCGGTGCGGATGTAGTGCTGGATGTCGGCGAAGGCCCACGGATCGCTCTGCGGCAGGCGCCACGCCGAGGGCACGAAGCCCGAATGCAGGATGTTGACGTTGAGGTGCAGCTGCCGCGGCGCGGTCTTGTTGTTCGAAAGGCTCATTGCGAGAAGTAGTCGGGCAGCCGGTAGCCGGCCCATGCCGGGTTGGCCCTGAAGAAGCGCTGGAATTCGGGCGACTGGTAGGCCGCCGCGATGTCCTGCGCGAATTTCGCGCTCTCGTTGCCGCGCTTGACGGCGACCACGTTCACGTAGGGCAGCGTCATGTTCTCCAGCTTCAGCGCCTCGGTGAGCTTCAGGCCCGAGGCGATGGCGAAGTTGCCTTGCACGGCGGCGATGTCGGCGTCGGCCAGCGAGCGCGGGGCCTGCGCGGCCTCCAACGGCACCAGCTTCAGGCGCTTGGGGTTGGCGACGATGTCGCGCTCCGACACCGAGACCGGGCTCACGCCCGGCTTGAGCGTCACCCAGCCGATGCCCGCGAGGATGTTGAGCGCGCGAGCCGCGTTCACCGGGTCGGATGGCAGCGTGACCGTGGCGCCGTCGGGCACGGTGTCGAGCGACTTGTGGCGCTGCGAGTAGAGGCCCATCGGCGGGGTCGGCACATGCACCACCGGCACGAGGTCGAAGCCCTGCTGCCTGTTGGTGGCGTTGAGGTACAGCGTGTGCTGGAAGATGTTGGCGTCGATCTGCCCGCGCTCCACCGCGTCGTTGGGCTGCACGCCCTGGCTGAACTCGACGTACTTGACGGTGTAGCCCAGCTTCTTCAGCTGGGGCTCGATGCCGTTCGTGAAGGCATCGCGGTACGGGCCGGGCATGAAGCCCACGCGCAGGTCGGCCGCGTGAGCGGAAAGCTGGGCCGCCAGGCTCAGGGAGAGGCCGCCGAGCAGCGGGGCGAAGCGGCGCAGCCACGACGGCGCGCGCGAAGAGGAAGGCATGACTACAACTCCAGGGGACGGCAAAGGGAGCTGCGCACTCTAGGACGCGGTGAGCGCCGCGCGAACGAAGATTCGCGCGCTTGGTTATCCGCTGGGCAAATATCCGGCGGACATCAGCCGGACTGGCCTTCGCCCTTCAGGAAATCGACGAAAGCCCGCAGCGGCGCCGGCATGTGCGTGCGGCTCGGGTAGTACAGGAACGGCCCCGAGAAGCTCTGCCACCAGTCCTCCAGCACCGGCGCGAGCGTGCCCCGGTCGATGGAGGGGCGCAGGTACTCGTCGAAGGTGTAGATCACGCCGAGGCCCGACTCGGCGGCGTGCAGCTCCAGGTCGAGCGCCGATGCGATCAGCGGCCCGCTCGGCGTGATCTTCACCGTCTTGCCCTTGCGCACGAAGCCCCAGGCCGCGAGCACGCCGCTGGGAAAGCGGTGGCCGATGCAGGCGTGGCGCAGCAGGTCGGTCGGGTGCCTGGGCACGCCGTGCTCGGCGAGGTAGTCAGGCGATGCCGCGGCCACGAAGCGCTGCGTGCGCGGGCCCAGGGGCACGGCGATCATGTCGCGGGCGATGCTCTCGTCGTAGCGGATGCCGGCGTCGAAGCCCGCCGCGAGCACGTCGATGAAGGTGTCGTTGGTCGTGATCTCCAGCGTGATGCCCGGGTGCGTGCGCAGGAAGCGGCTGGCAAGCGGCGGCAGCACGCGCTGCGCCACGATGGTCGGCACGTTCAGGCGCAGCGTGCCGGTGGGGCTGTCGCGAAAGCTGTTGAGCGTGTCGAGCGCGCCGGCGATGTCGTCCAGCGCGGGCGAGATGCGGTCGAGCAGGCGCTGGCCCGCTTCGGTGGGCGTCACGCTGCGCGTGGTGCGGTTCAGCAGGCGCACGCCCAGCTGCGCCTCGAGCCTGCGCATGGCCTCGCTGAGCGAGGAGGGCGACACGCCGCGCAGGGCGGCCGCGCCCCGGAAACTGCGCGCGCGGGTGACGGCCACGAAGGCGCCCAGGTCGGAGAGCTCTGGTTCGTTCATGGCGCGATTGTGCGCTTTCCCGCACAACCCGTGCAGGGCTGGACGGATTATCGAACGGCATCTTTGCTTCCAGACTACCGCCATGCCGCTCGCCATCGCGTCCGGCCCCTCTGAAAGGAACGCTTCGATGAACACACTCCAGCTCGGTGCCACCGGCCCCAGGGTTTCCGCCATCGGCCTCGGCTGCATGGGCATGTCGGGCATGTACGGCCCCTCCGACCGCGCCGAAAGCATCGCCACCATCCACGCCGCCATGGACGCGGGCATCACGCTGCTCGACACCGGCGACTTCTACGGCAGCGGCCACAACGAGATGCTGATCGGCGAGGCGCTGAAGGGCCTGAAGCCCTCGCAGCGCGACGCGGCACTGGTCAGCGTCAAGTTCGGCGCCATGCGCGACCCGGCCGGCGGCTGGGTGGCCTACGACGCGCGGCCGGCGGCGGTGAAGAACTTCGCGACCTACTCGCTGCAGCGCCTGGGCGTGGACCACATCGACATCTACCGCCCGGCGCGGCTCGACCCCAACGTGCCGATCGAGGAGACCATCGGCGCCATCGCCGACCTGGTGAAGGCGGGCTACGTGCGCCACATCGGCCTGTCGGAAGTGGGCCCGCAGACCATCCGCAAGGCGGCGGCCGTGCATCCGGTGTGCGACCTGCAGATCGAGTATTCGCTGATCTCGCGCGGCATCGAGGACGAAATCCTCGCCACCTGCCGCGAGCTGGGCATCGGCATCACCGCCTACGGCGTGCTGTCGCGTGGCCTCATCAGCGGGCACTGGACGAAGGACAGCGCGGGCGAGAAGGACTTCCGCGCGCACAGCCCGCGCTTCCAGGGCGAGAACGTGGAGCGCAACCTTGCGCTGGTCGAGGCGCTGCGCAAGATCGCCGACGCAAAGGGCGTGAGCGTCGCGCAGATCGCCATCGCATGGGTGGCGGCGCAAGGCGACGACATCGTCCCGCTGATCGGCGCGCGGCGGCGCACGCGGCTCGACGAGGCACTCGGTGCTTCGAGCGTGAAGCTGGGGGCCGACGATTTCGCCGCCATCGAGCGCGCGGTGCCGAAGGGCTCCGCTGCCGGCGACCGCTATGCAGCTGCGCAGATGGCCAGCCTGGACAGCGAGCCCCGGCGCGGCTGATCAGGCCGCGAGAAACTCCTCGATCATCCGCGCGACGATCCGCGGCTGGTCGTGGTGCAGCATGTGGCCCGCGTCTTCGAGCCGCTCGATGCGCGCGTTGCCCACCGATTTCAGCCGCTCGTGGAATTCGTCGAGCGTGTAGCGGTTCTTCCACCAGCCGTGCAGGCTGTCGTCCGATGCCTCGACCATCAACAGCGGCGCGGCGATGCGCGAGTAGAGCGCCAGCGTCTCGTCGACGCGGAAGATGTGGGCATTGACGATCTTGTGTGCCGCCTCGCCCAGGATCTGCCAGCGCTCGCTGCCGTCGGGCTGGGCGTGGTTCACCGACCAGTGGCTTGCGAGCCAGGCGGCCTTGTCGGGCGTCAGGCGCGGATTGGTCTTCATGAGGCGGCGGGCCACGCCGTCCACGGCCGAGTAGCCGGCCAGCGCCATTTCGCCGCGGTGCAGGCGCTTGAGCTCGTCGATCCACTGGCCGTAGCGCGCGGGCGCTTCGTCGGGCTTGCGCGCGGGCATGCCGAAGCCTTCGAGGTTGACGAGGCGGCGGATGCGCTGCGGCCGCACGCCGGCGTAGTGCATGGCGACGTTGCCGCCCATGCTGTGGCCGACGAGGTCGATCTGCCGGGCGCTTTCACCTTCGCCGGCGTAGTGGTCGAGCAGCCATTCGAGGTCCGCGAGGTAGTCGGCGAGCCAGTAGTTGTCGACGCCGCCGCCGTCGGTGAGGCCGAAGCCGCGCCAGTCGGGGGCGATGATGAAGCGGTCTTCCTCCATCGCGTCGACCACGAACTGCCACGACGCCGCCACGTCCATCCAGCCGTGCACCAGCACCAGCGGCGGGCGTTTGTCGGAAGGCTGGCCCCACAGCCGCACGTGGTAGCTGAGGTTGCGCACGGGCACGAATTCGCTGCGGGAGGGGCGGAGGGCTTGGTACATGGGCGTCGATGATAAGGAGGCCTTTGTACTGACGCAGTCCGCCACAGGACAGGCAGCGGCCGGCCGGCAGGCCGCGCGGCGCTCGGGTTTTGGCGCGGCGGCCGGCGGGCCTGAGACCGGGGCGGTAGCATCCCGCGCATGAAAAAGATCCAACTCGGTCAGAGCGACCTGCACGTCACCCCGATCTGCCTCGGCACGATGACCTTCGGCGAACAGGTCGACGAGCCCACTTCCCACGCCATCCTGAGCCGCTCGCTCGAGCGGGGCGTCGACTTCATCGACACCGCCGAGATGTACTCGGTGCCCACGCGCAAGGAAACCTACAGCGTCACCGAGACCATCATCGGCAACTGGTTCGCCGCCAACCCCGGCGCGCGCCAGAAGCTGGTGGTCGCGACCAAGGTGGCCGGCCCCTCGCGCGGCATGCCCTGGGTGCGCGAAGGCAGCGGCATGACGGCGACCGACATCGAAGCCTCGTGCAACGCCAGCCTGAAGCGGCTGCGCACCGATGTCATCGACCTCTACCAGATCCACTGGCCCGAGCGCCACGTGCCGCTCTTCGGCAACATCTACTACGACCCGGCCAAGGAAACCTCGAAGACCCCGATCCACGAGCAGCTCGAAGCGCTGGGCAAGCTGGTGAAGGCGGGCAAGGTGCGCGCCATCGGCCTGTCGAACGAAACGCCTTACGGCGTGCACGAATTCGTGCGGCTGGCCGAACAGCACGGCCTGCCGCGCGTGGCGACGGTGCAGAACGTGTACAGCCTCATCAGCCGCGGCTACGAGAACGGGTTGGACGAAACCATGCACCGGCTGGGCGTGTCGCTGCTGGCGTATTCGCCGCTGGCTTTCGGCCTGCTCACCGGCAAGTACGACCAGAGCGGCATCGAGGGGCCGGACGCGCCCAAGGGCGCGCGCATCTCGAGCTACGAATCGGTGCGCAAGCAGCGCTGGGGCCGCCCCGATTCGCTGCGGGCGGCCAGGCGCTACAACCAGCTCGCCCGCGACAACGGCCTGACGCCGACGCAGCTGGCGCTGGCCTTCTGCTACACCAAGTGGCAGGTGGCGAGCACGATCATCGGCGTGACCTCGCTGGCGCAGCTGGAAGAAGATCTGGACGTGTACGGCACGACGCTGTCGCCGGAGGTGCTGGCCGAGATCGACAAGATCCGCTGGGAAATCCGCGATCCGGCTGCCTGAGTTCCGTTCCCTGATCCGTCAGCGGGCGCATTCGCCGTTCGCGGCAGCCAGCGCGAGCGCGGGCAGGCTCAGCAGGCCCATGCCGCCGCCCTTGAACTCGCCCTTCCTGCAGTCCCCGCGCGCGGCGCCTGCGACGCCCGCGCTGAGGCTGGAGTCGAAGCCCGAGCGCGGGCTGCCGTTGAGATCCTCGGCGGCTCGGTCGGCGAAGGAGCGTTCGCGGGCGATGTCGCGCAGGGCGCGGCGCATGCTTTCCGAGTGGAGGATCGGCGGCGGCGCGGGTGCAACGCTTGCTGCTTGCGATGGGGGCGATGTGTCGGCCGGAGCCTCGGGAGCGGCGTTCGCCTTGGCTCGAACGGATTGCGGCGGCCGCCTGGCGGCCGGGCGCGGCGATGAAGTGGAGGCAGGCGATGCCGCCTTCTTGCGTGGCGCCGGATCCGCTTTCGTCGGAGGCTCAGTGCGCACCATTTCCACGACGATGCGTTTCGCTGCACCGGCAGTGCGCCCATGCGGCTTCGTCGCCATCACAAGCAGCCAGAGCACCGCCGCGTGCATGGCCGCGACCGCCAGCACGAGCGCAGTGAGGGCGGGGCGGCGCAGCGTGGGGAACGGAATCGCGCCCTCCGGGGCTGGCGTATGCTGCATGGCTCGACCGGAATTCGATGTGGTGCGGCAGATTCTTGCTGCGGTACACCGGATTTCCTGAAGTCATCCTGAACCGGAAGTTGCCACCCAGATGGCCAAGAAAAGCGTCCACACCTCCGAGACACCCGCCACGCAACTGCTGCGCGCGTACAAGATCGCCTTCACCGAGCACCCTTACGAATACGTCGAGCACGGCGGCGCGCAGCGCGGCGCCGAGATGCTGGGGCTGGACCCGTTCACCGTCATCAAGACGCTGGTGATGCAGGACCAGGACGCCAGGCCGCTGATCGTGCTGATGCACGGCAACCGCACGGTGTCGACCAAGAATCTGGCGCGTCAGATCGGCGCCAAGTCGGTGGAGCCCTGCAAGCCCGAGGTGGCGCAGCGGCACAGCGGCTACATGGTGGGCGGCACCTCGCCCTTCGGTACGCGGCGCGAGATGCCGGTTTACGTGGAGTCGAGCATCCTGGAGCTGCCGCGCATCGTGCTCAACGGCGGGCGGCGCGGCTACCTGATCGGCATCGATCCGCAGGTGTGCGTGGCGCTGCTGGGCGCGAAGCCCGTGCAATGCGCGCTGGCAGAATAGCCGCCGCCATGGCGACATCACCGTCCTCGTCCTCCCCAGACTTCTTTCCTCCGCTCTGTCCCGCCAACGAAGGCGGCGGGCCGTCGTTCGAAGTCGAGTTCAACGATGGCAAGAAGGACTGGACCGAGGTTTTCGACCTCACCGAACTGCTGCTCGAAACGCTGGAGGCACGTGGCCACGAGCCGGTGCGCGAGCGCGAAGGCTGGCTGCGGCTGCCCGGCAGCGGTCTGTGGCTCTGGCCACAGATCACCAGCTACTGGGCCAACAGCGACGGCAGCGTGCGCACCAGCAGCACCATCGAGGTGGCGCATGCCGAGCTGCTGCCCAAGGGCCTCTTCGAGTTCCAGCATTCGGTGGGCGCCGACATCGCCGCTTCCCTGACCCGGGGCTTCGACCTCTGGGCGCAGGTCGATCTGGTCGTGTTCCTCGATGCGCTGTCCGCCGACGCGGCAGGCCTGAGCCACTGCACTTCGATGCAGATGAACTGGGAAGCGAAGGAGGCCGAAGGCCGCCCGGCCCGCGAGCGGCGCGTGCTCTTCGGACCGGTCGCGCACCAACATGCGAAGGAGGCGGCCGAGGAGGAAGAACATCCGTTCTGCCCCTGCTGCCTCTTCACCAACACCTGGGATGCCTTCAAGCCGCAGATCGAGTCGGACGGCCTCTACGGCGTGCGGCTCTATGCCGCGCGAGACGCCGAGGGCGAAGTGCAGGCCGACTGCCGCATCAACGGCGAGGACTGGCCCGCCGGCGCCGATGCGCTGCGCGCCTACGCGGCGCAGTGGCCCGACCGGGGCTTCGAGTTTCGCAAGCAGTACGTCGTGATCCAATCGCCGCCCGAGGCGCCGGTCGCCTGATCCGATACGCCGAACACACAACAACAACCATCATCCCCCGCGGAGTGCCGTCTTGAGCTTCACCTTGCCTTCCATCATTGCCATCGTGGCGTCGTACCTGATCGGCTCGCTTTCGTTCGCGGTCATCGTGAGCAAGGCGCTTGGCATGGCCGATCCGCGCAGCTACGGCAGCAAGAACCCCGGCGCCACCAACGTGCTGCGTTCGGGCAACAAGGGCGCGGCGCTCGCCACGCTGCTGCTGGATGCGCTCAAGGGCTGGGTGCCCGTGTTCCTCATCCACCAGTTCGGCGCGCAGTGGGGGCTGGGAGGGGGCGTTGCCGCTGTGGCCGGCGTGGCCGCGTTCCTCGGGCACCTGTACCCGGTGTTCTTCGGCTTCCAGGGCGGCAAGGGCGTGGCCACGGCCGCCGGGGTGCTGGTGGGCATCGCGCCCTGGCTGGGGCTGGCCACCGGCGCCACCTGGCTGATCATCGCGATCTTCTTCCGCTATTCGTCGCTGTCCTCGCTGGTGGCTGCCTTCTTCGCGCCGGCCTACTACCTGATCGGCGGCGGCATCGCCTGGCCGCTGGACCGCACGGCGCTGGTCGCGATCATCGTCATGAGCCTGCTGCTGATCTGGCGGCACCGCGAGAACATCCGCCGGCTCGCTGCCGGCACGGAGTCGAAGCTCGGCTCCAAGAAGAAACCAACCTGAACCGAAGAAAGAACACGTTCCATGGCTTCCATCACCCGCTACCACGTCGGCCCGCGCCTGTCGGAGACAGCCGTGCACAACGGCACCATCTACCTTGCGGGCCAGGTGCCCGACGACACCACGCAGGACATCCGCGGCCAGACCGCGCAGGTGCTCGGCATGGTCGACCGCCTGCTGGCCGAGGCCGGCAGCGACAAGTCGCGCATTCTCATGACACAGATCTTCCTGGCCGACATCGACGACATCACCGCCATGAACGAGGTGTGGGACGCCTGGATCCCGGCCGGCAACACGCCGCCGCGCGCCACCGTGCAGGCCAAAATGGCCAACACGGCCTACAAGATCGAGATCGTGGTGACGGCCGCGCAGGCCTGAACAGGCCCTGGTCCTAGCTCAATAGCGTTTTTCGAGGACCATCTGGTCCGCGTCGCGCCGCATCGAGAAGCGGTTGATGAAGCTGTTGCCCAGCAGCACGAAGGGCATCGCTTGCTGCGAGACGATGGCGTCGATGTCGTACACCTCCACGTCGCCCACGCGCACCGACTGCAGGCGCAGCTTATAGCCGGTAGCCGTGCCGTTGGCGGTGTTCATCAGCACGCGCTGGCCCTTGCTGTAGTCCAGGCCGATGCGCTGGGCGTCGTCGGCCGACAGCGCGATGGCCGTCGCGCCCGTGTCGAGCATGAAGGTGACCGGCCGGCCGTTGATGGCGCCCTGCGTCATGAAGTGCCCGCGGCTGTCGGCCGACAGCACCACGCGGCTTCCGCCCCCGCCCGACCCGCCACCACCGCCGATGCTCACCGGCGTGTCCATGCGCAGGTTGACGCGCTTGCCCTCCATCTCGACCACGGCCTGCTCGGCCTGCAGAGATACCAGCTTCACGCCCTGGTAGCTCTCGCCGATCGCCACCGTCTTGGGCGGATTGCCGTTCACGATCAGGATCGCGCGGCTGCCGATGCTGCCCGTCAGCGTGACCGAGCCGGCCGCATGCGCCACGGCGGCGGCAGCGAACAGCTGCGCTGCGACGAGAAGATGTTTCATACGAGGCTTGCTGCTCCAGCGTCGGTTGTTCGACTTGATAGACCAGGAATACCGCGGAACCGGCTCCGCCGGTCCGCCGGTATTGCCCCCGGCGAGGGGGTTGGCGGCCACACGAAGTGGGCAAGCCTGGGGGAGTACCTAGATCAGTCCCTGAAGTTGTTGAAGGTGAGCGGCATGTCGGGCACGTCCTTCTTGATCAGCGCCATGGCCGCCTGCAGGTCGTCGCGCTTGGCGCCGGTGACGCGCACCGCGTCGCCCTGGATCGCGGCCTGAACCTTGAGCTTGCTGTCCTTGACGATGCGGGTGATCTTCTTGGCCTGCTCGCTCTCGATGCCGTTCTTGATCTTGATGACCTGCTTGACCTTGTCGCCGCCCATCTTCTGGACGTCGCCCTTGTCGAGGAAGCGCACGTCGACGCTGCGCTTGGTGAGCTTGTTGCGAAGGATGTCTTCGACTTGCACGAGCTGGAACTCGGCGTCGCCGATCATGGTGATTTCCTTGTCCTTGAGCTCGACGGCGGCGGCCGTGCCCTTGAAATCGAAACGCGTGGCGATTTCCTTGGCGGTGTTCTCGACTGCGTTCTTCACCTCGGGAAGGTTGGGTTCGCAGACGGTATCGAAGGACGGCATGGACTCTCTCCTGAATTCTTCACGGGTGCAGATGCGACAATTCTCCCATGATCGTGGAGTCCAACGTCCCGCTGCAGCCCTACAACAGCTTCGGCATCGTCGCGCGCGCGCAGCACCTGGCGCGCATTGCCGGCGAGGCCGACCTGGCCGCGCTGCGCGACGATCCGGCATGGCGCGACGCGCCCCGTTTCGTGCTGGGCGGCGGCAGCAACATCGTGCTGACGGGCGACGTCAAGTCGCTGGTGCTGAAGGTCGAGATCAAGGGCCTGCGGCTGCTGGAAGAAACCCCGCGCGCCTGGATCGTGGAGGCCGGCGCGGGCGAAACCTGGCACGACGCCGTCGAGTGGATGGTGCGCAACGGCTATCCGGGGCTGGAGAACCTGGCGCTGATTCCCGGCACGGTGGGCGGCTCGCCGGTGCAGAACATCGGCGCCTACGGTGTCGAACTGCAGGACCGCTTCGAGTCGCTCGACGCCTTCGACCTCGAAACCGGCCGCAGCTTCACCCTCGATGCGGCCCAATGCGCCTTCGGCTACCGCGACTCGGTCTTCAAGCATGTGCGCAGCGGTCCGAACGATTTCGGCCTGGCGGGCAGGGCGGTGATCACCCGGGTGCGCTTTCGCCTGCCCAAGCCCTGGAAACCGGTGGTCGGCTACCTCGACCTGGAGCGCAAGATGGAGGAGACGGGCAACTTCACGCCGAGCGCAAAGGACATCTTCGACTGGATCTGCGCCATCCGCCGCGCCAAGCTGCCCGACTGGCGCGTGCTGGGCAACGCCGGCAGCTTCTTCAAGAACCCGACGGTCACGCCCGAGCAGTGCGCGGACATCATCGCGCGCGACCCGAAGATCGTTCACTACCCGATGGACGACGGCAGCATCAAGCTGGCGGCCGGCTGGCTCATCGACGCCTGCGGCTGGAAGGGCAAGTCGGTGGGCAATGCCGGCGTCTACGAGCGGCAGGCGCTGGTGCTGGTCAACCGCGGCGGCCGCGAGAACCCGGTGACGGGAGGCGAGGTGATGACGCTCGCCAAGGCGATCCAGACCAGCGTGTACGAGCGTTTCGGCATCCGGCTGGAGCCGGAGCCGGTCGTCGTCTGAGCTGACGCCACGCCAGCATGGACCTCGACTTCCTGCACCTGAATTTCCGCCGCCGCATCGGTGCCCTCGTCTGGGCTCGCCGGGCAGTGCCCGTGGTCGCGCTGCTGGCGCTCTTCCTCGGAACGCGGCGCTGGGGCTCGATGGTGGCGGTGATCGTGTTCGCGCTGCTGTTTGCGGCGGTGCTCAAGTTCCTCGAGACCAGCCTGCGGCGCCAGTTCATCCGCGAGGCGCGGCTGCCGTCCTTCCTGGTCGGCAAGCTGTGCCAGGCGCATCCGCAACTCAGCCGGCGCGACGCCGAACTGGTGCTGCGCGGCCTGCGCCAGTTCTTCATGGCGCACCTGCGCAGCGACCGCAAGTTCGTGGCCATGCCCTCGAAGGTGGTCGACACGGCCTGGCACGAGTTCATCCTGCACACGCAGGGCTACCAGAACTGGTGCAAGGCGGCCTTCGGCGGCATGCTGCACCACAGCCCTGCCGAAGTGCTTGGCCGGGACCCCAAGCGCAACGACGGCCTGCGCCGCACCTGGTACTGGGCCTGCAAGGAAGAGAGCATCGATCCGCGCAAGCCCGCGCGGCTGCCGCTGCTGTTCGCGCTGGACATCAAGTTCGCCATCGAAGGCGGCTTTCACTACATACCCGACTGCCGGGCGGTCGAGCGGCACATCGGCTCGGATGCGCATTGCGGCACCAGCTTCGGCGATTCGTCGTCGGACAGCGGCAGCTCGGGCGACGCAGGCGGCTTCGGCGGGAGCGAGTCGTCGAGCAGCAGCGGTGATGGCGGCTCCGGCGACGGAGGCTCGTCCGATGGCGGTGGCGGGTGTGGAGGCGGCTGCGGTGGAGGCGGCGGGGACTGAACCTTGCGCATTACCCATGAAAAACGGGCCCCGAGGGGCCCGTTGTCATTGGAGGCTTTGATCGCCGTCGATCAGCTCGCGTCGCCGTCGTTCGCCAGCTTCGGCAGCGCAGCGCCTTCGGTCGACGACAGCAGGCCGGTCTGGGTGTAGATGCCCAGCTTCTCGCGCGTGTCGGCGATGTCGAGGTTGCGCATCGTCAGCTGGCCGATGCGGTCCAGCGGCGTGAACGCGCCTTCGACCTTCTCCATGCTCAGGCGCTCGGGCTTGTAGGTGAGGTTGGCCGACTCGGTGTTCATGATCGAGTAGTCGTTGCCGCGGCGCAGCTCGACCGTCACCTCGCCCGTGATGGCGCGCGCCACCCAGCGCTGGGCCGTCTCGCGCAGCATGATGGCCTGTGGGTCGAACCAGCGGCCCTGGTAGAGCAGGCGGCCCAGCTTGCGGCCGTTCTCGCGGTACTGCTCGATGGTGTCTTCGTTGTGGATGCCGGTGACCAGGCGCTCGTAGGCGATGAACAGCAGCGCAAGGCCGGGAGCCTCGTAGATGCCGCGGCTCTTGGCCTCGATGATGCGGTTCTCGATCTGGTCGCTCATGCCCAGGCCGTGGCGGCCGCCGATGCGGTTGGCTTCGAGGATCAGCTCGACCAGGTTCGAGTAGCGCACGCCGTTCAGCGCGACCGGCACGCCTTCCTCGAAGCGCACAGACACGGTCTCGCGCTTGACCTCGACCTCGTCCTTCCAGAAGGCGACGCCCATGATGGGCTGCACGATGGTGATGCCGCTGTTCAGGTGCTCCAGGTCCTTGGCTTCGTGCGTGGCGCCGAGCATGTTCGAGTCGGTCGAGTACGCCTTCTCGGCCGACATCTTGTAGGCGAAGCCGGCCTTCTGCATGAATGCCGACATCTCGGCGCGGCCGCCCAGCTCGTCGATGAAGACCTGGTCGAGCCAGGGCTTGTAGATCTTGAGGGCGGGGTTCGTCAGCAGGCCGTAGCGGTAGAAGCGCTCGATGTCGTTGCCCTTGTAGGTGCTGCCGTCGCCCCAGATGTGGACGTCGTCTTCCTTCATGGCCGACACGAGCATGGTGCCGGTGACGGCGCGGCCCAGCGGCGTGGTGTTGAAGTAGGTGACGCCGGCGGTGGTGACGTGGAATGCGCCGGCCTGCAGGGCGGCGATGCCTTCGTTGGCCAGTTGCGCGCGGCAGTCGATCAGGCGGGCGTTCTCGGCGCCGTAGAGCATCGCCTTGCGGGGGATCTCGTCGTAGTCGGGCTCGTCGGGCTGGCCGAGGTTGGCGGTGTAGGCGTAGGGGATCGCGCCCTTGTTGCGCATCCAGTGGAGCGCCGCGCTGGTGTCCAGGCCGCCGGAGAAGGCGATGCCGACCTTCTGGCCGGCGGGAACGTTTTGGAGGATGGTCGACATGATGGGAGTTCCGTTGGTGGTGGCGCGGTTCAATGGCTCATGGCTTTCGTGGCGCGGCTCTTTGCCCGGGATACCGTGGAACCGGCTTTGCCGGGCCATCGGTATCGCCCCCTGCAAGGGGGTGGGAGAAGCGACACGAAGTGCGCGAAGCCTGGGGTTTACCCAAAATGACAGATGTAGCTGTAGGGCTCGCCCGTCACGCGGATCTTGAAGCTCGAGTTGCCGGGCACGTTGAACTTCTGGCCGGGGCCCGAGGCGATCCATTCGTCGGTGCCCGCGAGCTGGTATTCGCAACTGCCGGCGGTGCCTTCCATGATCTCGGGAGCGCCGGTGTTGAAGGTGAGGGTGGACGGCAGGATCACGCCGACCGATTTCTTGGTGCCGTCCGCCAGCGTGAGGCTGTGGCTCACGCACTTGCCGTCGAAATACACATTGGCCTTGGTGGCCACTGCGGCGCTGTTCAGAGTGTCGGTAGTCGTCGTCATTGGGTGGCACCGGCGCTTTGGCGGCCGGCGAATCGAGGACGCACCGCACCTGCGGCGCACCCGTCAAGGGTTGGAAAAGTCCTCGATTTTAGGGGCTCGGGGGCGGCGGCCCGCCAGCCCTCGCCTCAACGGTGCCAGCCGCCGCGATAGCCGCCCCAGCCGCGATAGCCGTAGCCGCGGTAGTAGCCGCCGCCCCAGCCTCGCGAATAGCCGAGGTTCAGCGAGATGCCGACCGGCGGGTAGACGTAGGGATAGGCATAGGGGTACGTATAGGCCGGCTCCACGTAGACGGGGGCGGGAGCGGTGTACACGGGCGCCGGCTGGTAGACCGGCGCGGGGGCGCTGGAGACGACGACGCCGGGCTCGGGAACCACGCTGTCCCATGGCGAGCCACCGGACTGCGGGGCGTAGCCGCCGCCGCTGTTGGCCTCGACCGGGTAGGCCTGCAGCTGCGGCTGCGGTGTCACCGGGGAGGTCGTCACGCCTGCCACGCCCGTCACGCCATACGCGCCGGCCTGGATCGGAATGGTCGCTCCGGGCCGGGTGTTCATGCGGGTGGTGTACTGCCGGCCGTTGTATTCGTACGTGACGTTGTAGTTCACGTCGCTGCCGGTCGTTTCGCGTATCGGGGTGGCGGAGATCACCCGGGCCTGGACCACCTGGTTCTGCTGCGCATGAACGAGGCCGGTGCCGGCGGCCAGCATGCCGGCGACTGAAATGCCTGCGACAGTGCGAAAAGTGCGATTGTTCATGGTGTGTCTCTCCTGCGGATCGAGGTTCGACGCCGGGCGGCAGGCCGGGTTCCGGGGTTTACACGGCGTTGACAGCCCAGGCGTCGGCGTCGAATCCCGCCGTAACGGGCTTTTGGGGCCCCCAGTTGACCACCGGCCGCTTGATCAGGCTGGGATTGGCCAGCAGCACGGCGCGGGCGGAAACGGCGTCGACCACGCCCTCGCGGGTGGCGTCGTCCAGTTTGCGCCAGGTGGTGCCCTTGCGGTTGACCAGGGCTTCCCAGCCAGGCTTCTTCAGCCACTGGTCGAGCTCTGCCTCGGGAACGCCCTGTTTCTTGAAGTCGTGGAAGGTGTATTCAATGCCGTGTTCGTCGAGCCAGGCGCGGGCGCGCTTGACGGTGTCGCAATTCGGAATGCCGTAGAGGGTTGTCATGGCCGCGATGATGCCCCGGCCGACGGGTCGGCGACAATGCCCGCCTCCATGGAAACCCTGAACGACTGGCTCGAGCGCGCCGAGCGGCTCCATCCCAAGAACATCGAGCTCGGACTCGAACGCGCCAAAGAGATGGCGCAGCGCCTCGGCCTGCGCTTCGCCTGCCCCGTGATCACGGTGGCGGGCACCAACGGCAAGGGCTCGACCTGCGCCATGCTCGAATCGATCCTGACGCACGCGGGCTACCGCACGGCGGTGTTCACCTCGCCGCACCTGGTGCGCTTCGAGGAGCGCCTGCGGCTGCAGGGCGAGGCTGTCGATGCTTCGAAACTGATAGCAAGCTTCGAGGTGGTGGAAAAGGCGCGCGGCGACATGCCGCTGACCTACTTCGAATTCACCACGCTCGGCATCCTGCACTGCATGACCGTGGAAAAGCCCGACGTGGCGATCCTCGAGGTGGGCCTGGGCGGCCGGCTCGACGCGGTCAACATCATCGACACCGACTGCGCGGTGATCACCAGCATCGACCTCGACCACATGGAATACCTCGGGCCCGACCGCGAGAGCATCGGCTTCGAGAAGGCCGGCATCATGCGCCCGGGCAAGCCCGCCATCGTGAGCGACCCGGTGCCGCCGCAGAGCGTGATCGACCATGCCAACTCGATCGGCGCCGACCTCTGGCGCTTCGGAACCGACTTCAACGTTGCGGGCGACAAGCAGCAGTGGGGCTGGTCGGGCCGCGGGCGGCGCTACAGCGGGCTGGCCTATCCGGCCCTGCGCGGCGCCAACCAGCTCATCAATGCGGCCGGCGTGCTGGCGGCGCTCGAGGCGCTGCGGCCACAACTGCCGATCACGGCGCAGGCGGTGCGCAACGGGCTCGCGATGGTCGAGCTGCCGGGCCGCTTCCAGATCGTGCCGGGCGAGCCCGCGCTGGTGCTCGACGTGGCGCACAACGCGCACGCCGTGGCCGCGCTGGCCGAGAACCTCGACGCGATGGGTTTCTACCCCACCACGCACGGCGTTTTCGGCGTGATGGCGGACAAGGACCTGGCCCCGATCCTCGCGCGCATCGGGCCGCTGATCGACCGCTGGTACTTCACCGACCTGCCTACGCCGCGCGCCGCCAAGGCGGCCGACCTGCTGGCCACCTGGCAGGCGCAGAACACGCGCGCCGACGCCTCCGGCAGCGTGCATGCAGGGCCGATGGAGGCGCTGCGCGCGGCCATCGGGCAGGCAGGGCCCGCTGATAGAATCGTGGTCTTCGGATCGTTCTTCACCGTGGGTGGCGTCCTCGAAAACGGCACTCCCCGGCTGCAAGCCAAACACCTGTCGCCGGGCGGCTGATCGTCGGGTTGTACGCACCTTCTGGCACCACCTCGCTGCACTCCTCCAGGGATCGAACTTCATGGCGTTTTTCAAGTTCCGCACGCGCGGCCCGCAAGGCAACGAAGGACGAGGCGCCCCAGCCGCAGTCCCAGCGGAAAGTGTCGAAACCATGCGTCGGCGTGCGCGCCACCGGCTGCTCGGCGCGGCGGTGCTGGTGCTGCTCGGCGTGATCGGCTTCCCGCTGCTGTTCGATACCCAGCCGCGGCCGGTGTCGGTCGACATCCCCATCGAGATTCCGGACCGCAACAAGGTCAAGCCGCTGCCCGTGCCGGCAACGCCGGCGCCCGCCACCAGCAGCAGCACCACGCCGGCCGCCCCCGACAACGGCAGCTCGCGCGTGGCATCCGCCTCGTCGTCGAGCGGCATGATCACCGAAGCCGCGGACGGCACCGAGATCGACCCGGGCAAGCCGGTCGCCAGCTCCACGCAGGCCCCGGCGCCCGAGCGCAAGCCGGACCCCAAGCCAGAAACCAAACCTGAGCCGAAGCCCGAACCCAAGCCCGAGCACAAGCCGGAACCGAAACCGGAGCCCAAGCCGAAGCCGGAACCCAAGCCCGAAGCCAAGCCGAAACCCGCCGCCGTGGACGACGGCGCCCGCGCCCGCGCGCTGCTCGAGGGCAAGCCCGTCACCGCGGCCGCCGCCAAGCCCGCCGCTGCCGACGAGGGCGGCCGCTTCGTGGTGCAGGTCGGCGCCTTCGCCGACGCCGACAAGGCGCGCGAAGTGCGCCAGAAGCTCGAGAGGGCCGGTCTCAAGACCTATGTGCACGTGGCGAAGACTGCCGACGGCGAACGCACGCGTGTGCGTGTCGGCCCCTTCAGCTCGCGTGCCGAGGCCGACCGCGCGGCCGATAAGGTCAAGGGCTTGTCTTTGTCGGCCGCGATCCTCACGTTGTAAGAGTCGTCGCCAGCCGTTGCCGTGGCCTTGCTCGACTGGATCGCCGTCGCGCTCATCGGGGTGTCGATGCTTTTCGGCCTGGTGCGCGGGCTGGTGTTCGAGGTGATTTCGCTGATCGGATGGGTGGCCGCCTTCATTGCAGCCCAGTGGCTGGCGTCGGACGTGGCGGCATGGCTGCCGTTCGGTGACCCGCAGGGAGCGTGGCGCTACCCGCTGGCCTTCGTGCTGGTGTTCGTGGCGGTGGTGTTCGGCGTGGGGCTGGTGGCAGCGCTCACGCGCAAGTTGATCACGGTCGTGGGTCTGCGGCCGGTGGATCGGATTCTGGGCGCGGCGTTCGGCGCGGCGCGGGGCGTGGTGGCCCTGCTCGTGTTCGCCGTCGTTGTCCATTTGCTGGTGTTGAGCGACAGTGCCTGGTGGCACGAATCGCGCAGCGCCATTGTTCTCGATGCGGCATTGCAGGGCCTCAAGCCCTCCCTGCCTGAAAAGTTGGCCAGCTACCTGCCCTAAGGGGAATCGTTCATGTGTGGAATCGTCGGCGTTGTCAGCAACGCACCCGTCAATCAGCTGCTCTATGACGCGCTGCTGCTCCTGCAGCACCGCGGCCAGGATGCCGCAGGCATCGTCACGCTGCAGGAACGCAAGTTCTTCATGCACAAGGCCAAGGGCATGGTCCGCGACGTGTTCCGCACGCGCAACATGCGCGCGCTGCCGGGCAGCGTGGGCCTGGGCCAGGTTCGCTACCCCACCGCCGGCAACGCCTACAGCGAGGAAGAGGCCCAGCCCTTCTACGTGAACGCGCCCTTCGGCATCGTGCTGGTGCACAACGGCAACCTGACCAACGCCCACGCGCTGCGCTCGGAGCTGTTTTCCACCGACCACCGCCACACCAACACCGAGAGCGACTCCGAAGTGCTGCTCAACGTGCTGGCCCATGAACTCGAGCGTGCCTCGCGCGGCGTGCCGCTGCATCCGGCCGAGGTGTTCGCCGCCGTGAAGAGCATGCACAAGCGCCTGCGCGGCTCGTATGCCGTGGTGTCGCTCATCGCCGGCCACGGCCTGCTGGCTTTCCGCGACCCGTACGGCATCCGCCCGCTGTGCATGGGCCGCAGCGCCGACGGCACCGTGATGGTGGCGAGCGAATCGGTCGCGCTGGAAGGCTCGGGCCATGCCTTCGAGCGCAACATCAACCCTGGTGAGGCCGTGTTCATCGACCTCGAGGGCAAGGTGCATTCGATGCAGTGCGCCGAGTCGCCGACGCTCAACCCCTGCATCTTCGAATTCGTCTACCTGGCCCGTCCGGACTCCGTGCTCGACGGCATCTCGGTCTATCAGGCGCGCCTGAACCTGGGCGAGACGCTGGCCAAGCGCGTCGTGTCGACCGTGCCGCCGAACCAGATCGACGTGATCATCCCGATCCCCGAGTCGAGCCGCCCGAGCGCCACGCAGCTCGCGCACCTGCTGGGCGTGCCGTACCGCGAAGGCTTCGTGAAGAACCGCTACGTCGGCCGCACCTTCATCATGCCGGGGCAGGGCGTGCGCAAGAAGTCGGTGCGCCAGAAGCTCAACGTGATCGGCAGCGAATTCAAGGGCCGCAACGTGCTGCTGGTCGACGACTCCATCGTGCGCGGCACCACCAGCCGCGAAATCGTGCAGATGGCGCGCGACGCCGGCGCCCGCAAGGTCTACTTGGCCAGCGCCGCGCCGCCGGTGCGCTATCCCAACGTCTACGGCATCGACATGCCGACCAAGGACGAGCTGGTGGCGCACGACCGCACCGTCGAGGAAGTCCGCGAGCTGATCGGTTGCGACGCGCTGATCTACCAGGATGTCGATGCAATGAAGCGCGCCATCGGTTCACTGAACGGCAAGCTCGATGGTTTCGACGCCTCCTGCTTCGACGGCGTGTACGTGACCGGCGACATCGATACCGACGCCATCACCCGCATGAACGGCAACCGTCCGCGCATCGAGGAGACCGAAGAGGATTCCTCGCGCCTCGCGCTTCCCAATCACAGCGAGTGAGAGAGCAGACGAAGTGACCGACGACGAAAGAACACTGCCGCCCGGGCTGCACCCCGAGACGCTCGCGCTGCGCACCGGTCTCGCGCCGAGCCAGTACGGGGAGCACTCCGACGCGCTCTTCCTGACCAGCGGCTTCGTGCAGCCCGACGCCGAAACCTCGATGCGCCGCTTCGCGGGCACCGAGCCTGGCTTCACCTACTCGCGCACCTCGAACCCGACCGTGACCAGCTTCGAGCAGCGCATCGCGGCGCTCGAAGGCACCGAGGCGGCGATCGGCGCATCGACCGGCATGGGCGCGATCCTCATGATGTGCATGGGCCTGCTGAAGGCCGGCGATCATGTGGTCTGCTCGCGCTCGGTGTTCGGCTCCACGCTGAACCTGTTCGGCAAGGAATTCGCCAAGTTCGGCGTCGAGACCACCTTCGTGTCGCAGACCGATGTGGCCGAATGGCGCGCGGCCGTGAAGCCGAACACCAGGCTGCTGTTCGCCGAGACGCCGACCAATCCGCTCACGGAGGTCTGCGACATCCGTGCGCTGGCCGAGGTGGCGCATGCCGCGGGCGCGCTGCTGGCGGTCGACAACTGCTTCTGCACGCCTATCCTGCAGCGTCCGGCGGAGCTGGGGGCCGACCTCGTCATCCACTCGGGCACCAAGCACCTCGACGGGCAGGGCCGCGTGATGGCCGGTGCGATCTGCGGCCCCTCGAAGCTCATCGTCGACGTGTTCGGCCCCATCGTGCGCACCGCCGGCATGGCGCTGGCGCCGTTCAACGCGTGGGTGGTGCTCAAGGGCATCGAGACACTGGGCATCCGCATGAAGGCGCATTGCGCCAACGCGATGGAAATCGCGCAGTGGCTCGAGAAGCAGCCGGGCGTCTCGCGCGTGTACTACCCGGGGCTGGCTTCGCATGCGCAGCACGAGCTGGCCATGCAGCAACAGTCGGGGCAGGGCGGGGCGGTAGTGTCCTTCGACGTGGTCGGCGACTCGCCCGAAACGGCGCGCGCCAATGCCTTCCACGTCATGAACAGCACGCGCGTCGTGAGCCGTGCCACCAACCTGGGCGACGTGAAGACCATCATCACGCACCCCGGCACCACCTCGCACGGCCGCCTGACCGAAGTGCAGCGCCAGGCCGCGGGCATCGGCCAGGGGCTGATCCGCCTCGCGGTCGGCCTCGAGCATGTCGAAGACATCAAGGCCGACATCGCGCGCGGCCTGAGCACCCTGAATCCACGATAACGAAATGACCGGCAAAGTACGCACCCGCATCGCACCATCCCCCACGGGCTTTCTTCACCTGGGCACGGCTCGCACGGCCCTCTACTCGTGGGCCTATGCGCGCCACTACGGCGGCGAGTTCGTGCTGCGCATCGAGGACACCGACGTGGCCCGCTCCACGCAGGACTCAACCGACCAGATCCTCGCGTCGATGCACTGGCTCGGCCTCGAATACGACGAAGGCCCGATCTACCAGATGCAGCGCCTGGAGCGCTACCGCGAAGTGATCGCGCAGATGCTCGCGGCGGGCACCGCCTACTACTGCTATTGCACGCCTGCGGAACTCGAGGAGATGCGCGAGGCGCAGCGTGCACGCGGCGAGAAGACGCTGTACGACCGCCGCTGGCGTCCCGAGCCGGGCAAGGTGCTGCCGCCCGTGCCCGAAGGCGTGCCGCCGGTGGTGCGCTTCTGCAATCCTCCCGAAGGCGACGTGACGTGGAACGACCTCGTGAAGGGCGAGATCACCATCAACAACCGTGAGATCGACGACCTCATCATCCTGCGGCCCGACGGTGTGCCGACCTACAACTTCGCGGTGGTGGTCGACGACTGGGACATGAACATCACGCACGTGTTCCGCGGCGACGAGCACATCAACAACACGCCGTGGCAGATCAATATCTTCCGCGCGCTGGCTGCGCCGCTGCCCGAGTTCGGCCACGTGCCGGTGATCCTCGGCGACGACGGACAGAAGCTCTCGAAGCGCCGCGGCGCAGTGAGCGTCACGGCCTATGAAGACAGCGGCTACCTGCCGGAAGCGATGCTCAACTATCTCGCGCGCCTGGGCTGGAGCCACGGCGACGACGAGCTCTTCACGCGCGAGCAGATGGTGAGCTGGTTCGACGGTTCGCACCTGTCGAAGAGTCCCGCGCAGTGGGATGCGGCGAAGCTCGCGTGGGTCAATGCGCAGTACATCAAGGCGAAGAGCGGCGATGAACTCGCGCCGCTCGTTGCAGCGCAGCTGCACAAGCGCGGCATCGTTGCAGATGAGCGTCTGCCTGCGATCTGCGCGCTCTTCAAGGATCGCTGCGAGACGACGGTGGCTCTGGCCGACTGGGCTGCTGCGTTCTATGCGGACATCACCGTGACCGAAGCCGATCGCGCACAGCACATCACCGATGCAGTGAAGCCCGCAATCGCAACGCTTGCAGAAAAAATGATGACGGTCGCGTGGGATAAGGCCTCGATCGCAGTTATGATCAAGGAAGTCCTCGCGACACACGCATTGAAGATGCCGGTGTTAGCGATGCCAGTACGAGTGCTTGTGATGGGAACACCGCAAACACCGTCCTTGGATTCAGTCCTCGAAATTTTTTCCCGCGAAAAAGTTGTCGAACGATTGAGAAAGGCCTGAAATTCGGGCTATAATCTGAGGCTCGACACCCACACGGGGGTATAGCTCAGCTGGGAGAGCGCTTGCATGGCATGCAAGAGGTCAGCGGTTCGATCCCGCTTACCTCCACCAGAGTGTCGAGAAGGTATGAGATGCTGATCGCAGCACGTCCAAGGTTTTGACCCTATCGTCTAGAGGCCTAGGACACCACCCTTTCACGGTGGCTACCGGGGTTCGAATCCCCGTAGGGTCGCCAGTTTCACTTCAGTGAAGCAGGCACGAGTCGTCAACACTCGGTTCCGCAAGGAGCGAACGTTGTCTACCAGGAGTGGTAGTTCAGTTGGTTAGAATACCGGCCTGTCACGCCGGGGGTCGCGGGTTCGAGTCCCGTCCACTCCGCCAGTCAGAAGCCCCTGCAGCCAAAAGCTGCAGGGGCTTTTCACTTTCTGGCTTCTACCTGTTTCTTTGCTTCCCCCATTCATCCGCTGATCTGCGCATGTCTGTTGCCTCGTGGCTACGAGGCGCCGTGCGTTTGTCGCATGGGACGTGCGGCGTGTCGAACGAATCCCCGATCAGGTTCGGGTGCGAGTTCAGGATGCGCCTGCGCAGGGAGAGCATCGGTAGAGATGCTCGATGCTTGGTCCACTGATGCTGTTGGAGAGCAACCTAGCGGATACGCGCTCGATACGTAGCTTCGCAGCTACGGTAGCTTCACCATGACAGCGGCATCGGAGAGCCGCGGCAGCCTTCACGAGTGCGGTGCCATCAAATCTCCTCGGAGAACTTCGTTGCGGCCCGGCGTACTGGTCATCGCGCGGGGCGCGATTTTTCTCGCTGATCTATGGTCATTCGCGACATGGATCGCTCGCCGACATGCAGGCACAAGACCTCCTCGAAGACCGAATGAGGCAAATCAACGACAACTCGAAGCGACCGCGTTACATCCGGGCTCTCGCAGTCGAATAAACTCCCGCCCGCTTGCAGCGTGATTCGTGCTGCGCCGCCATAGGCAACATGGCGAAATCAAACTTATTAGGAACTCAGTTGAACCGCATCGAACTCGTCGAAAAAATCGCCGCCGCCCATAACCTCAGCAAGGCAGAAGCCGCGCGCGTCCTCGAGACCATCACCAGCTCGATCGTCACCGCCGTGAAGAAGGACGACCCCGTCCAGATCGTCGGCTTCGGTACTTTCAAGCAAGTGGCGCGCGCCGCACGCTCGGGCTTCAACCCCAGCGCCGGCACCAAGATCAAGATCGCTGCACAGAAGGTGCCGAAGTTCGTGCCGGGCGCAGCCTTCAAGGCCGCCGTGGACCCCAAGGCTGCAAAGCGCAAGGCCGACAGCAAGGCTGTGGCTGCCAAGCCCGCAGCGAAGAAGGCCGCCGCTCCCGCCAAGAAGGCCGTGGCTGCCAAGAAGAAGTAAGAAAGAAGCGGTGACGCAGGCATCCCGGCCGTGTGTCGAGGATGCTCCATAAGAAACGGCCCCTCGGGGCCGTTTTTTATTGGTCGGTCGGCTTGGCTGCCGCCGGCACATTTCAGTCGGGCTGGATCACGCCCTCGTTCAGGTAGCGCTGGTACTCGGCGATCGGTATCGCCGTCGTCTGCATGCTGCCGGCATCGCCCCAGCTCAGCACGGCGCTGTCGGGCGCCAACTGGATTTCGATGGGGCCTTGGGGAATGAGGATCAGGGGGCCATCGCCGGCCCGGTATTCGACATTTCCTGTGACTTTCGCATTGGCTGCCATGTTCGTTCCTCGGGGTGTTGGGGAATGCGGGGGACGGAACTCAAGCGTATAGGAATCCGGTGATCCGCGGATGCGCCGGCATGCGCTTAACCGTGTAGGCCGAATGGCTGTCCGTCGACTGCAGCCGATCGTCACACCGGCGTCATGCGCGGCGTGGCACCCTCGCGCCTCGAATGACGAAGCGCATCAGCATTCTTCTTGCAGCGATCGCCGGCCTTGCCATCCTGGCAATGGGTATCGCTTGGCGCGTTGGGGCCGCCGGTGAACCGCAAGCCAGTGCGGCCGAGTCGGCTTCGTCGCTCGAGATCCGCTGGCACGGCGGCGGCATCGTGCTTCAGGGTACGGTGCAAGACGCAGCTACGCAGCAAGTGCTTGCGCAAGGCGCCGCAGCCCGCCTGGGCGGCGAGAGCGAACAGGTCACCGACTGGCTCGACATCACGCCCGCCGCGCCGCCGGTGGCGGACGCTGCGGCGCTGGCCCGGCTCATCCAGCTCGGACAGGAAGGCTGGCACCTGCAGCGGCGCCCCACCGAAGGCTGGCTCGCCGTGCAGTCGCCGACCGACCAGCGCAGCATGGAGGCGAAGGCGCTCCTGCAGGCCGCCTTCGGCCCCGGCGTTGCGATCCGCATCGTCCAGTTGCCCTGAAACGGCTGCCGATCTCCTCACGCCACGGCAGGGCCTTCACGGCCTCGTCATGCGCGGTGGCCAGCATCCGCTGCGTTACCAAACAAGGAGAGAGGTTTCCCATGCATGCATCGTTGAAGCACTTCGCCCTTGCCGGCGTGGTGGTGGCCACCCTGACCGCCTGCGGCGGCAGCGGCAACTCGAACAATTTCATTCCCTTCGTGCCGCCTCCCACGGCGAGCAATCCGCCTGCACCGGCTCCGGCGCCCGCTGCGCCGGGCACCATCGACGTCAAGCTCATCGCCTTCAACGACCTGCACGGCAACCTCGAGCCGCCGAAGCTGTCGATCAACGCGCCGGCGAAGGCGGGCGGCACGGTGGCGGTGCCCGCCGGCGGCGCGGCCTACATGGCTTCCGCCATCACCTCGCTGAAAGCGAAGAATCCGAACAACGCCGTGGTGTCGGCCGGCGACATGATCGGCGCGTCGCCGCTGGTCTCGGCACTCTTCCTCGACGAATCGACCATCGAAGCCGTCAACGCGATGAAGATCGACTTCAACGCGGTCGGCAACCACGAGTTCGACAAGGGCCAGACCGAACTGCTGCGCATGAAGAACGGCGGCTGCGCGAAGAACACCGCGCTCGAGCCCTGCCGCGTGAACAAGAGCTTCCCGGGCGCCAACTTCGGCTTTCTCGCGGCCAACACGGTGAAGACCGACGGCAACACGCTGTTTCCCGCCACCGGCATGAAGAGCTTCACGAAGGACGGCGCCACGGTGAAGGTGGCCTTCATCGGCATGACGCTGAAGGGCACGCCGAACATCGTGACGCCCGCCGGTGTTGCCGGACTGAGCTTCAAGGACGAAGCCGATACGGCCAACGCGCTGATTCCCCAGCTGAAGTCGCAGGGCGCCGACGCCATCGTCGTCGTCATCCACGAAGGCGGCACCACCACCGTGGGCTACAACGACAAGAGCTGCGCCGGCCTGAGCGGCGACATCCTGCCGATCCTCAACAAGCTGGACGCGTCGGTCGACGTGGTGATCTCGGGACACACGCACCGCTCCTACATCTGCGACTACGCCAAGTCCAACCCCGCCAAGCCCTTCCTGCTGACCAGCGCCGGCCAGTACGGCACGCTGCTGACCGACATCAACCTCACCATCGACACCAAGACCCGCAAGGTGACGGCCAAGAGCGCCGACAACGTGATCGTGCAGGGCGAGGCCTACACCAGCGGCTCGACCACTGTCGCGCTGACCGACCAGTACCCCGTCTTCGGCAAGAACCAGGAAGTGGCTGCGCTCATCAGCCAGTACCTCGCGATCGCCGGGCCGCTAGTGCAGCGCGTGGTGGGCTCGCTGACCGCCACTGCCACGCGCACGCAGACCGCGTCGAAGGAAAGCGTGCTGGGCAACCTGATCGCCGATGCGCAACTCGCCGCGACCACCCCCGCCGGCAAGGGCGCCGCGCAGATCGCCTTCATGAACCCGGGCGGCGTGCGTGCCGACCTCGCGCCCGCCGGCGACGGCAGCGTGACCTACGGCCAGATCTTCGCCGTGCAGCCCTTCGGCAACAGCCTGGTGGTGAAGACCATGACCGGCGCGCAGATCAAGGCGGTGCTCGAGCAGCAGTTCAACAGCGGTTCCAACACCACGAGCGCGCCCAAGGTGCTGCTGCCCTCCAACGGCTTCAGCTACACCTACAACCTGTCGCAGCCTGCCGGATCGCGCATCAGCAACATGTCGCTCAACGGCACCGCGATGACCGATGGCACCAGCTACCGCGTGACCATGAACAGCTTCCTGGCCACCGGCGGCGACAACTTCACCGTCTTCAACCAGGGGACGGACACGCTGGGCGGCGACCAGGACGTGGATGCCCTGGAGGCCTACATCAAGGCCAACAGTCCGCTGACGCCGCCGGCGACCGACCGCATCACGGTCGTGCCTTGACAGGCGGGTGGTGAATGCGAGGACAGGCCGCGCTCAGCCGGCCTGTCCTTGAGATACCAGGCCGTGCCAAACCGGCGCGACCGGAACTCTGCGAGTGCGGGCCAGCCATCGGCAGCTGAGCATCGCCTGCAGCGCCGGCAGTGGGGCGAAGGGCACGGCAACCCCCAGCAGGAGCCCGAAACGCGGCTCCAGCGCATGGAACAGCACCGTTGCGGCCAGCACTTGCAGCAGCCAGTTCGTCAGTGCGATGCAGCCCATGGGCGCGAGCTTGCGCAGCCATTGCCGCCAGCGCGCCTGCTGGAACAGCAGAACGAAGGCCGCCATGCAGCAGATGAAGAGGGCTGCTGCCAGCGGTGCGAGTCGCTGCAGCAGCAGGGCCGCGATGATGCCGGTGACCGCAGCCGTCTTCAGCAGCCGAACCCACAGCCGTCGATAGGCGACGGACTCCAGCAGCATGCGCCGCGCGAGCACGCGCAAGGCCGCCGGCTTCTTGCCAGGCCGATCCGCCCGCATCGCGAAGCTCATGCCCAAGAGCAGCGAAAGCAGCGCAGCCGACGACACGGCGAATTCGAGTGCCGACGCTCCGAGCAGGCCGAGCATCGGCATGAGGACCAGCACGAAGCCGCGCAGCGCGTCCGGCAGTTCAGGTCGGCGGACGCTGCCGGCGCGCGGTTGGCGCGGCAGCCTTCTTGCTGCGAGGTCGAATGTCATGGGGCGCGATGTCGGTTCGGATGCCAGATCGCGGAGGGCCGTGCGCAGCCATCCGCACCACAGCCGCGATGCTACGAATCACCATTGCACGAACATTGCGCGCCGGCCGCGGGTGCGCCGCGAAGGTTCATCGATGCCGTGACCTCGCGTAGGCCGATGCCTTCAACTCCATTTGCCCGGTTTTGACGGTCTTAGCATGGGCGAATCTGCCCACGGGCAGAGATCTCATTGCCGATCCATGTTCTTTTCAAAGGAAGGATTCCGTCATGAAAAAAGCCATGAACTTCCGGACGCTGGCGCTTTCGTCCCTCGTGGCGGCGTGCAGCCTGGCCTTCGTCGGGTGCACGACCACGCGGCCGCAGGACCAGGCCAGCAGCGCGTCTTCGCGCGCCTCCATCGATGCGCAGGTCGATGCTTCGCTGTCTAAGCTCTACGATTCGGTGAAGGGCTCGCGCGATCTGGTCGCCAAGTCCAGCGGCGTGCTGGTGTTTCCGGCCGTGGTGGGCGCCAGCATGGGCGTGGGCGCCGAGTACGGCCGGGGCGCCCTGCGCGTGAACGGGCGCACGCAGTCCTACTACAGCACCACCGCCGGGTCGGTGGGCTTCCAGGCCGGCGCGCAGTCGAAGGCAGTGATCTACCTGTTCAACACCCAGGCCGCGCTCGACAAGTTCCGCGGCAGCAAGGGTTGGACGGCCGGCGCCGACGCCACGGTGGCGCTCGCGACCATCGGCGCCAACGGCAGCATCGACACCAACACGCTGCGCCAGCCCGTGGTGGGTTTCGTGATGACCAACGTGGGGCTGGAAGCGGGCGTTTCGCTGTCGGGCGCGAAGATCAGCGAGATCCAGCCGTAGGAACTGCCTTCCTCATCCAGCCGGCTGCAGGCTCTCAGTGATCCAGCTGGGCCTGCAGCTCGGCAACCTGCCTGCGCAGTGATTCGTTCTCGGCCGTGAGTTCGGCCACGCGCTGTTGCAGCGCCTGCACCGTATCCGGGCTCGCGTCGTCGTCCGAAGATTGCTCGGCCGTTTCCGCACGCGGCTTCTTCTTCGACTCGCGCACGCGTTTTGCAGCCTGCTTGAGTTCATCCTTGCCCGCGTTCGCGGCCGAGACCTGTTCTTCGGCCGGCAGCGTGGCCACGGCCGCCGCGGTGTTGATCGAGATCACGCCCGACTTGACGGCGGCCACCAGTTCCGGCGCGGCCTGCTTCTGGATCTTCTCGATCATGCCGACCTGGCTGCTGCTCAGGCGGGCGGCTCTGGCGATGGCTTCGCGGCTGTTGAGCGGAGCGGGCGGGGGAAGGGGAACTGCCGCGGCGGCTTCTTCACCCGTGGCATCGGCAGGCGGATCGGCATCGAACGGGGGATCGTCCGAGGAAGAGGCAGGGGCAAGGGCGGAGGAGGCCGGCTCGGTCGCCGTGGCCAGGCGGCTGCGCTGCTGGTCGACGATGTCCTTCTTTCTCAGCGCGAGCACGCCGCGCAGGTAGTCGGAGATGCTGCGCCGGCCCAGGTGCTGGTCGATCATCCAGAGGTGCACGTCCTCGATGGTCTTGAAGCGCGGGTTCTGCACCGTCTTGAAGGGCAGGCCGTGCTTCTGGCAGATGCCGTAGCGGTTGTGGCCGTCCACCAGCACATCGCCCCACAGCACCAATGCATCGCGGCAGCCCTCGGCCAGGATGCTCCGTTCCAGCGCCTCGTGTTCCTCCGGCGTCATGGGATCGATATAGGCTTTGAGTTCTTCGTTGACGACGATGTTCATGGGTGCGGAATCGGGCTAGGGGCGGCATTTTAGGTGGCCCCGCCGGGCCCTCCGGCGAGCGTTGAAGGCTGTCTCGGTTTCGGCCGTTCAAACGTCTTAATGGGTAAGAGATAAAGGGAGGAGCAACTGCGAAAGCGGGCCTTTTCTTGTCTAAAGATAGTAATAGTTCTTATTTGCATTATCTCGAATTGAATACTTCAGGAGTACCCATGGACATGTCGCTTCAGCCAGCCGAGCCCACGCTGGGAGAGGTCTTCATCGCAAACCGTGCCCAGCTCCAGCGCGTTGCGCAAAAAATCGTCCGTACCGCGGATCTCGCCGACGAAGTGCTGCAGGACGCCTACCTCAAGCTCGCCGACGGCGCCTGCGTGCGCGACGTGCGCAAGCCCCTCGGCTACTGCTGCCAGGTGGTGCGCAACGTGGCTTTCGACTACCACCGCCACAACTCCGTCGAGGCCACCTATCGCACCTACTGCGAAGACGTCGAACTGGTCAGCCCGCCCAGCAACGACGCGCCCGACCGCGTACTCGACGGCCGCCAGGCGCTGGCCGCGATCGACCGCGTGCTAGAAGCGCTGCCCGCGCGCACCCGCCTGGCCTTCGAGCTCAACCGCCTCAGCGGCATGACGCAACGGGAGATCGGCGTGCGTCTCGGCTGCTCCGCCACGCTGGTGAACTTCATGATCAAGGACGCCGACGCCGCCCTCGAAAGCTGCCGCTACCTCGTCCAGGCCGGCTGATTTTTCCGCCTCCCCGTCGGCGATACGATGTCGCCGATGACAAAGCAGGACAAGGACCACGACCCGGTCTGGCAGATCGCATGGACCTGGGTGCGCCGCCAGCATGAGCGCGGCGGCCTCGGCGAGGCGGCGGGCAGGGAGCTCGCGCAATGGCTCGCCGCCGATCCTCTTCACCGCAAGACATACGACGAGGCGGCCCGCCTCTGGCTGCTCGTGGGCCTCGTTCCGCCCGCCAACGACGTTCCCCCGCCCGACGACGGCCCGGGCGACTCCGCCGCGCGCTAGCCGCGGCCTTCTTTCCTTCCTCCTTCTTCCTTCCCTTTCCGCGCCGCGAGCCCTCGCGGCCGCGGCCGCGCGCGCCTGCGCAACGAGTGTCTCCCGACCCTAAACACGCGGCCTCCGTCCCCGTCATCTATCGCAAGGGCAGGCGCCTTCGCCTCGCCGCCGATCTCAACTACCCCGAGAGGACCGCACATGTCTACCAGCTGCTTCGACCGTGAGGACGAGACCTTCATCGTTCTCGTCAACCACGAAGAGCAATACTCGATCTGGCCGCAATGGAAGGCCGTGCCCGGCGGCTGGAAGGCCGTCGAAGGCGTCCAGGGCGACAAGAAGACCGTGCTCGAGTACGTAGAGAAAACCTGGACCGACATGCGCCCCAGGTCGCTGCGCGACTGGATGGCGCAGCAGGAAGACAGCAACAGCGCTCCTGCCGCAGCCTGAAGCCATCCGAAGAAGAGCGAATGCAGGCGCCCCTTTCCCTGTTGTGCCTGCCATGCGCAGGCGCCAGCGCCACCATGTACCTGCGCTGGCGGCGGCTGCTGCCGCACTGGATCGAAGTCGTGCCGATGGAGCTGCCCGGCCGTGGCAGCCGCCTGGGCGAGGACTTCGTCGAAGACTTCGAATCGCTGGTCTCGCTCCTGTGCGCCGAGCACGATGCCGCGCTGCGCGGCAACTTCGCGCTCTTCGGCCACAGCATGGGCGCCCTGCTGGCGTGGGGCGTCGCGCAGCGCCTTCGTGCCGATGGCCGGCCCTTGCCGCGCGCGCTGCTCGTGTCCGGCAGCGCCGCGCCTTCGCAGCGCGACCCCGACCGCTTCGTCGACATGAATGACGACGCGGCCCTCGTCGGCGACCTGCGCAAGCAGGGCGGCACACCGGAGGAGCTCTTCGACAGCCCCGAGCTGCTGCGCATGACGCTGGACACCCTGGCCGCCGACTACCGCGTGTGCGAGAGCTTCGCGCATGCTGGCAATGCGTCGCTGCCTCTTCCCCTGCACGCCTTCTCCGGCCGGCAGGACGACATCGAGCCCTGGCGCATGGAGGCCTGGTCCGCCGAGACCTCCCGCGCCGGCTTCACGCTCGACTGGTTCGACGGCGGCCATTTCTTCATCCGGCAGCAGGAGGCCCGCGTGCTCGAGGCGCTGGTGCAGCGCCTGGCCGGGCTGGCAGCGGGAGCGGAAGTCCATGCGCCTCGTGCCCGTGCCCTTGCCTGACCTGCTGCCGCCGGGCTGCGCCGCCGCGCGGGCCTGGCAATTCAAGGAACCGATGTGAACCCGATGCACCCCGTGGACTTCGTGAGCCACCTGCGCGATCTGGCTGCGCGGCGGCCCGGCGACGCCGCGCTGATCGCCGTCACCGACCGCGACGGCGCCCCCCTCGACACCCCCATCAGCTACAGCCGGCTCGACGAGCGCGTGCGCGGCCTCGCGGCGCGGCTGCAGCAGTTCCATGGCCGTGGCGAGCGCGCGCTGATCATGCTCGACAACAGCGACGACTACGTCGTCAGCTTCTTCGCCTGCCTCTACGCCGGCCTCATCGCCGTGCCCGTGTTCCCGCCCGAATCGACGCGCAAGCGGCATCTCGGCAAGCTGGAGGGCATCGCGGCCGATGCCGGCGCCTGCTGCGTGCTGACGCATGCGGCCATCAAGGCGTCCATCGCCAGCGTGGCCGAAGCCTTTGCCGACGTGCCGCTGATCGCCGTCGACGAGATCGGCGCCGAGGATGCCGACCGCTGGGTGCCGCATACGCCGGCCGCTTCCGACATTGCCTTCCTGCAATACACCTCCGGCTCGACCTCCGCGCCCAAGGGCGTCATGGTCACGCACGCCAACCTCATGGCGAACATGCGCGCGATCGAGGAGGGCCTTTCCGTCGGGCACGACGACACCTTCGCAAGCTGGCTGCCGCTGAACCACGACATGGGCCTGATCGGCGGCCTGCTGCAGCCGCTGCATCGCGGCATTCCCGTCGTGCTGATGTCGCCGCGCTATTTCCTCGAGCGGCCCGTGCGCTGGCTCGAAGCCATCTCGCGCCACCGCGCGACCATCAGCGGCGGGCCCGACTTCGCCTACCGCCTGTGCCTCGAAAGAGTTTCGGAAGCGCAACTGCGCAAGCTCGACCTGTCGAGCTGGACTCTTGCCTTCTCCGGCGCCGAGCCGGTGCGCGCCGACACGCTGCGCCAATTCAGGACGCAGTTCGCGCCAGCGGGCTTCGCCGCCGGGGCGGTGTATCCGTGCTACGGCCTCGCCGAATCGACTCTCTTCGTTGCCGGGGGCCGGCGCGGCGCGGGCATGGTCGCCCAGGGCTTCTCGAGCCGCAGCCTCGCGCGCGGCGTTGTCGAAAGCCAAGCCGAATCCGAAGAAAGCACCACGCTCGTCGGCTGCGGCAGGACTGTCTCCGGTCATGCCGTGCGCATCGTCGACCCGGTTTCGCTGGCCATGCGCGACGCGAGTGGCATCGGCGAGATCTGGGCCACGGGGCCCAGCATCGGCAGCGGCTACTGGAACAAGCCGGATGTGTCGCGCAACACCTTCGTCGAGCACGACGGCGCCACCTGGCTGCGCACCGGCGACCTCGGCTTCGTGCACGAGGGCGAGCTCTACGTGGCCGGGCGCATCAAGGACATGATCATCGTGCGCGGCCACAACCTGTATCCGCAGGACATCGAGCGGATGATCGAATCCGAGGTCGACATCGTGCGCAAGGGCCGCGTGGCCGCCTTCGCAGTCGATGGGCCGAGCGGCGAGGGCATCGGCCTCGCGGCCGAGGTCTCGCGCAGCACGCAGAAGCTGGTCAGGCCCGAGGCGCTGGTCGAAACGCTGAGCGCGGCCGTGAGCGAGCAGTTCGGCGAGCCGCTGTCCGTGGTGATGCTGCTCAACCCCGGCGGCATGCCCAAGACCACCAGCGGCAAGCTGCAGCGCGGCGCCTGCCGGCAAGGCTGGATCGACCGCACGGCCGACGCATACGCGATGTACGCGCATGGCGAATTCGTGCTCGGTGGCCCGGCGGCGACGGCGAATGCGCCTGTGGCGCAGCCGGCGCTCGACGAACTGGAGCAGGCCGTCGCCTCCATCTGGAACGAAGTGCTGCGCCGCGGCGCGCAGCAGCCCGCGCTCGCGCGCGGCGATCACTTCTTCATCCGCGGCGGTAACTCGCTCGCCGCCACGCAGGTCGCGGCCCGCATCGCCGACCGGTGGGAAATCGACTTCCCAGCGCGCATGCTTTTCGAACAGCCCCGGCTGGGCGAACTCTCGGCCGAAGTGCGCCGGGTGATCGAAAGCGGCCAGCGCAGCCCGCGCAGCGCGATCCCCGTGCTGCCGGGGGAGCGCCGCGCCGGCCCGCTCGCGCTCTCGCACGCGCAGGAGCGCCAGTGGTTCCTGTGGCAGCTCGATCCGAAGAGCACCGCGTACCACGTCGGCGTGGCTCTCGATCTGTCGGGACCGCTGCGCGCCGAAGCGCTCGGTGCTGCGTTCGACGACATCGTGGCCCGCCACGAGAGCCTGCGCACCGTGTTCCGCGCGGCGGCGGACGCAAGCGCGAGCCAGTGGCTTCAGCCTGTGTCGCAGTTCTCGCTGCGGCACGTCGACCTGCGCGATCTGCCGGCACACGAGCGCGAAGCTGCGGCGATCGAGCATGCGAGCCGCGTCCACGCCGAGCCCTTCGACCTCGGCGAAGGCCCGCTGCTGCGCGCGGCGCTGATCCGCATCGACGAGGCCCGTCACCTGCTCGTGGTCGTGGCGCACCACATCGTGTCCGACGGCGCATCCATGCAGGTGCTGGTCGGCGAACTCGGCGCAGGCTATGCGGCCCGCGCGAAGGGCGAGGCCCCTCGGTTCGAGCCGCTGCCGATCCAGTACGCCGACTACGCCCTCTGGCAGCGCGACTGGCTCGCCGCAGGCGAGGCCGCACGCCAGCTTGCCTACTGGCGTGCCCAGCTCGGCGACGAGCATCCCGTGCTGGCCCTGCCCACCGACCATCCGCGCCGGGCGGTGGCAAGCTACCGCGCCGCGAGCCATGCCTTCGAATTCGACGCCATCCTCGTCGAGCGGCTGCGCGCCGCGGCGCAGGCGCAGGGCGCGACTTTCTTCATGGCGCTGCTGGCCGGCTTCCAGGCGCTGCTGCACCGCTACACCGGCCAGCAGGAGGTGCGCGTCGGCGTGCCGGTGGCCAACCGCCACCGCAGCGAGACAGCGGGGCTGATCGGCTTCTTCGTCAACACCCAGGTGCTGCGTGCCTCGGTGAGCGGCCGCATGAGTCTCGCGCAGCTGCTGGCGCAGGTCCGAGAAGCCGCGCTCGGCGCGCAGGCCCACCAGGACCTGCCTTTCGAGCAGCTGGTCGAGGCCCTGCAGCCGCAGCGCAGCCTGAGCCACAGCCCGCTGTTCCAGGTGATGCTCAACCACCTGCGCGAGGACGCGGACACGCTGCGCGCGCTGCCCGGGCTGGAAGTCCGCGAGCGCCGCATGGAGGAGGGCGCCGCGCAGTTCGAACTCGTGCTCGACATCCGCGAGCGCGCCGACGGAAGCACCGGGGCCGTGTTCACCTACGCGGCGGAGCTGTTCGAGCCCGCCAGCATCGAGCGCATCGCTGCGCACTACCGCGCGCTGCTGGAGGCGCTGGCGTCGGATTCCGCCCAGGCCCTTGGCGACGTGCAATGGCTCGACGAGGCACAGCAGCGCCAGCTGCGCGACTGGTCGACGGGCGAGTGGCAATCGCCGCAGCCGCAGCCCGTGCACCGCCTGTTCGAAGTGCATGCACGCGCGACCCCTGCCGCCGTCGCGCTGATCGACGGCGACGCCCAGTGGAGCTACGCGGCCCTGAACGAACGCGCCAACCGCGTCGCCCACAGGCTGATCCGCCAGGGCGCAGTTCCCGGCACTGTCGTCGCGGTGGCCATCGAATCGGCCGCAGATCGCGTCGTAGGCCTGCTTGGCGTACTCAAGGCCGGCGTCACCTACCTGCCGCTGGACCCCATGCATCCCACGCAGCGCATTGCGCAGTTGCTGGAAGACAGCGGCGCCGGGCTGCTGCTGACCAGCACTGCGGATGCGGAAGTGCAGCGAGGCATCGCCACCGTGCTGTTCGACGAAGAGCAACTGCGCGGCGAAGCCTCCTCCGGCCCCGAAATCGGCCTGCACGACGGCCAGCTCGCCTACATCATCTACACCTCCGGCACCACCGGCCGGCCCAAGGGAGTGGCCGTGCCGCATGGTGCTTTGGCCATGCACATCCAGGCGATGGCACGCACCTGCGGCATGCGGGCCGAAGACTGCTCGCTGCTGTTCGCGCTGCCGCACGTCGACGCGTCCATCGAGCAGTGCCTGCTGCCGCTCGCGACGGGCGCGGCCCTCGTGGTGCAGTCGCAGTGGTGCTCGCTCGCGGGCGAACTCGACGCGCTGCTGCAGCGCCACCGAGTGAGCGTGGTCGACCTGCCGCCGGCCTATGCCCGCCAGCTGATGCAGGGCCAGCCGCCGTTCGCGCATGCGGTGCGCCTCGCGCTCTTCGGCGGCGAGGCCTGGACCGGCGAAGACCTGGCGCTGATCCGCCGCGTGCTGCGGCCCGAACGGATCGTCAACGCCTACGGCCCGACGGAGGCCGTCATCACGCCCACCGCCTGGAACGGTTCGGCGCACGACGACGTGCAGGGCTACGCGCCCATCGGCCGACCGGTGGGCAACCGCACGGCCCATGTGCTCGACGCCGACATGCAGCCGGTGCCGCAGGGCGTCGCCGGCGAGCTGTACCTCGGCGGCGAGGGGCTGGCGCGCGGCTATCACGGCCGCGCGGCGCTCACGGCCGAGCGCTTCGTCGCCGACCCGTTCGACGGCGCAGGCGGCAGGCTCTACCGCACCGGCGACCTCGTGCGCTGGCGCGACGACGGCCAGCTCGAATACCTCGGCCGGCTCGACCACCAGGTGAAGATCCGCGGCTTTCGCATCGAGCTCGGCGAGATCGAGGCCCGCCTGCGCGAGCACCCGGCGGTGCGCGAGGCGCTGGTGCTCGTGCACGAGGCCGCGGCAGGCCCTTCGCTCGCCGCCTACGTCTCGCCCGCGCCCGCCGCGCAGATCGACACCGCCGCCCTCAGGGAGCGGCTGGCGCGCGCGCTGCCCGACTACATGGTGCCCGCCGCCATCGTGGCGCTCGAGAGCTTTCCGCTCACAGCGGGCGGCAAGATCGACCGCCGCGCGCTGCCCGCGCCCGTCGCCGCAGGGGGGCAGGGCGGCCATGCCTACGAGGCGCCGCAGGGCGACGTGGCAGAGACGCTGGCTGCGATCTGGGCCGAGCTGCTCAAGGTCGCGAAGGTCGGCATGAACGACAACTTCTTCGACCTCGGCGGCAACTCGCTGCTCGTGATCCGCATGCACCGGCTGATGGAAGACAGGCTCAAGCCGGGCCTCACCGTGGTCGATCTCTTCAAGTACCCGACCGTCGGCGCGCTCGCGCGGCGCATCGAACAGGGACAGCGCAATGCCGCGCCTGCCGCGTCCGGCGGCGAGGGCGCCGACGACGAGCAGGCGCGTGCCCAGCGCCAGCGCGCGGCCCTGCTGCAGCGCCGCCGTCCCACCGAAAGAAGCCTCTGATGCAAGACCAGACACCTGCGCCCGAATACACGGGCATCGAGATCGCCATCGTCGGCATGGCCGGCCGCTTCCCGGGCGCGCCGGACGTCGACGCCTTCTGGCGCAACATCCGCGACGGCGTGGAGTCGGTCACCGTCTTCAGCGACGAGCAGCTGCGCGCGCGCGGCGTGCCCGAGCGCACCCTGGCCGACCCCGACTACGTGAAGGCCGGCGTGCTGTTCGAGGGCTTCGACCAGTTCGACGCGGGCTTCTTCGGCTATTCGCCGCGCGAGGCCGAGCACCTCGATCCGCAGCAGCGCATCTTCCTCGAATGCGCCTGGGAGGCGCTGGAAAGCGCCGGCTGGCAGGCGGGGGCGGGCAAGGGCGGCGCCTCGGTCGGCGTCTACGCGGGCGACGGCCCCAACCTCTACCTCATGCGGCACCTGCTGCCCGCCTTCGGCGTGGACGCCGGCACCGGCATCGCCGACATGCTGGGCCTGATGAGCGGCAACTCCGCCGGCTCGCTGTGCACGCGCGTGGCCTACAAGCTCGACCTGCGCGGCCCGGCCGTCAGCGTGCAGACCGAATGCTCCACCTCGCTGGTAGCGGTGCACATGGCCTGCCAGGCGCTGCTGAGCCACGACTGCGACATGGCGCTGGCCGGCGGCGTGTGGCTCAACCTGCTGCAGGAAGGCGGCTACCGCTACCAGAGCGGCGCCATCCTCTCGCCCGACGGCCACTGCCGCGCCTTCGACGCGAAGGCCGCGGGCACCGTCATCGGCAGCGGCGCGGGTATCGTGGTGCTCAAGCGGCTGGCCGAGGCGCTGCGCGACGGCGACACCATTCACGCGGTCATCAAGGGCAGCGCCTCCAACAACGACGGCTCCGACAAGATCGGCTTCACCGCGCCCAGCGTTCAGGGGCAGGCCAGCGCGATCCGCGCGGCGCAGATGGTGGCCGACGTTCCCGCCGCCACCGTCGGCTACGTCGAGGCGCACGGCACCGGCACCACGCTCGGCGATCCGATCGAGATGGCCGCGCTCACGCAGGCCTTCGCCAGCGGCGGGGCAACCGAAAAGGGCAGCTGCGCCATCGGCTCGGTGAAGACCAACATCGGCCATCTCGACGCGGCGGCCGGCGTGGCTGGCTTCATCAAGGCGGCGATGGCGCTGCGCCACAGGACGCTGCCGCCCAGCCTGCATTTCGAACAGCCCAACCCGCAGATCGATTTCGCGAACAGCCCGTTCTACGTGAACACCGAGGCCAGGCCCTGGCCGAAGGGCGATGCGCCGCGCCGGGCTGGCGTCAGCTCATTCGGCATCGGCGGCACCAACGTGCACGTGGTGCTCGAAGAAGCTCCCGCCATCGCCGAGCAGGCCAAGGAGAGCGGCTGGCAGGTGCTGCCGCTGTCGGCCATGAGCGCAGCTGCCACGCGGCAGGCCGCGCAAAGGCTGGGCGCGCACATCGAGGCGCATCCGGAGCTCGCGCTGACCGACATCGCGCACACGCTGCAGTCGGGTCGCCGCGCCTTCGCGCATCGCAGCGCCGTGGTGGCAGACGAGGCATCGGCGGCCGCGCGCATGCTGGCCTCGGGCGAGGGCGTCGTCACCGCCTCGGCGCCGACGCCCGAAGAGCCGCCCGAAGTGGCGTTCCTGTTTCCCGGCGGCGGCACCCAGCACGCCAACATGGGCCTGGAGCTGTACCGCGGCGACACCGCCTTCCGCGATGACGTCGACCGCTGCTGCGAGCTGCTGCGCCCCGAGCTCGACTTCGACCTGCGCGAGCTGCTGTTCCCCGCGCCGGGCGCGGAGGCCGACGCCGATGCGCGCCTCTTCAGCATCGCCCTCGCGCAGCCCGCCTTGTTCGTCATCGAATATGCAATGGCGCATTGGTGGATGCGCCGTGGTGTGCGCCCCGCCGTGATGATGGGCCACAGCCTCGGCGAATACGTGGCCGCCTGCCTGGCGGGCGTGTTCAGGCTCGAAGACGCACTGCGCGTGGCGGCCCTGCGCGGCCGGCTGCTGCAGTCCATGCAGCCCGGCGCGATGACGGCGGTGCCGCTCTCGCAGGCCGAGCTCGCGCCTTTCCTGCAGGACGGCTGCGACCTCGCCGCCGCCAACGGCGAGCAGCTGAGCGTGCTCTCAGGCCCCATCGGTGCCATCGAGGCGACCGAGGAGAAGCTGCGCGCGCAGGGCCACCTGCCGCGCCGCCTGCATGTGTCCATCGCCTCGCATTCGGCGATGACGCAGCCGCTGCTCGGCGAACTCGAGCGGCTCATCGCCTCGGTGCCGCGGCAGGCGCCGAAGATCCCCTTCGTCTCCAATGTCACCGGCAAGCTCGTCACGGCCGAACAGGCCATGAGCCCGGGCTACTGGGCGCAGCACCTGCGCGGCACGGTGCAGTTCGTGGATGGCCTGCGCACGCTGCTCGACGTGCCCGGACGCGTGGTGCTCGAAGTGGGCCCCGGTGAAACGCTCGCGGGCCTCGCGCGCCAGCACCCGAAGGCCGCGTCGGCGGCCGCCGTGCTCGCCAGCCAGGCGCATCCGCAGCAACGGGCGCGCAACGCGCAGCAGATCGCGCAGGCGCTCGCCGGCCTCTGGCTCGCGGGCGTGGACATCGACTGGGCCGCCTGCCACGCGGGCCAGCCGCGCCGCCGCGTGCCGCTGCCGGCCTACCCGTTCCAGCGCCGCCGCTACTGGGTCGACGCACCCGATGGCGCATCGGCGAAATCGCCGGGCAGGAAGCCGCTGGACGCGTTCTACGTGCCGGCATGGAAGCGCATCGAGGCGCCGATGCCGGCACCGGCGAGCGAGCCCGCCGCGGGCTGCGTGCTGCTGTACGGCGACGGCCGCGGCTTCACCGGCCATCTCGCGCGGCACCTGCGCTCGCAGGGCCATGCCGTGGCCATCGCGCAGCGCGGCGGGTCCTTCGCGCGCAACGGCCGCGACGAATGGGCGCTGCGCCCCGGCGAGCAGGCCGACCACGCGCGGCTGCTGCGCGAGGTCGAAGCCGACTTCGGCGCCGTCACCGCCATCCACCATCTCTGGTGCCTCGACGAGGTGCCCGCCGCCGGTCCTCAGGCCGAGCTGCTGGAGCGCGGCTTCTTCAGCCTGCTGGCGCTGGTGCAGGCGCTGGACACCCGCACCACCGCGGCCAGCGCCGCCATGCTGCCCATCGCCATCGTCGCCAACCAGATCGAGGACATCACCGGCGCCGAGGCGCTGTGTCCCGAGAAGGCCACGCTGCCGGCCATGGCCAAGGTGATCGGCCAGGAATGCCCGCGCATCCGCTGCCGCGTGATCGACGTGATGCTGCCCGCGCCCGAAAGCGAGGCCGAGAACCTGCTCGTCGAACAGGTTGCCGCCGAAGCTGCCGCACTGCGCGACGAGGCCGGCGAGCCGCTGCTGGCGTATCGCGGCGCGCATCGCTGGGCCAGGACTTACGAGCCCGCGCCGCTGCCGGCCGCCGCACGGCCGCGCCTGCGCCGGGAGGGCGTGTACCTCGTCACCGGCGGCCTGGGCGGCGTCGGCCTCGCCATCGCGAAGCACCTAGCGCAGCACTGGCAGGCCCGTCTGGTGCTGCTCGGCCGCACGGCCATGCCCGAACGCGCGGCGTGGAGCACGCTGGCCGGCGACGCAAACCAGAACGAGGCGCAGAGAACGCGCCTGCGCCAGCTGCTCGAACTCGAATCGCTGGGCGCGCAGGTGCTGACCCTGTCGGCCGACGTGTCCGACCCGGCACAGGTGCAGGCCGCGCTCGCGCTTGCGAACGCGCGCTTCGGCGCGTTGCACGGCATCGTCCACGCTGCCGGCGACGCGGGCGGCGGCATCATGGCCCAGCGCACGCGCGCGCAGGTCGACACCGTGTTCTCCACCAAGGTGCGCGGCACCCGCGTGCTGCTGGACGCGGTGCGCGGACAGCCGCTGGACTTCGTGCAGTTCTGCTCCTCCATCTCCAGCGTGGCCGGCGGCCTGGGCATGAGCGACTACGCCGCGGCCAACGCGTATCTCGACGCCGTGGCCATCGCGCATGCGCGCAGCGGCGGCTATCCGGTCTTCTCGGTCAACTGGGACGCCTGGCGCGGCCTCGGCATGGCCCAGAACATGGTGGTGCCCGAGGGCATCGGCATGGACGGCCCCGAGGGCGCGCGCACCTTCGAGCGCATCGTCAACGGCCCGCTGCGGCCGCAGACCGTGATCTCGACCACCGACCTCGCCGAGCGCCTCGGCCCGCTGGACAACGGCATGCTCGACCTGCTCGATGCCGAAGGCGCCCAGCCCACGGCGGGCGGCGCAAGCCATCCGCGCCCCGCGCTGCAGACGCCTTTCGTCGCACCTGAAGGCGAGCTCGCGAACGCGCTGGCCGCGCTTTGGACCGAGCGGCTGGGCATCGCGCCCATCGGCATGGACGACAACCTGTTCGAGCTCGGCGGCGATTCGCTGGTGGCCATCCAGCTGCTGTCGCGCATCCGCAAGGCCTACGCCGTCGAGCTGCACCCCAGCGAGTTCTTCAAGGCGCCGACCATCGCGGGGCTGATGGCGCACATGCCTGCGCAGGATGTCGCGGCGAACCCGGGCAGCGCCGCCTCGAGAGAGATTCCGACCGTGCCGCGCGACGGCGCGCTGCCGCTGTCGCCGATGCAGCGCCGGCTGTGGCTGGTCGACCGCCTCACCGATGCCGCCAACGTCTCGGGCCGCGCGGCCTACAACATGTCGGCCGGCCTGGCCCTGCACGGCGAGCTGGACGTCGGCGCGCTGCGTGCTGCCATCGACGCCATCGTCGCGCGCCACGAAGTGCTGCGCACCGTGTTCGCCGAGGACGGCGAGGGCGAGCCCGTGGCGGTGATCCGCGACCGCGTGTGCCTGGACATTCCGGTCATCGACGTTCCCGGCGCCGACAAGGCCGAGCGCGAACGCCGCTACGCCGAACTCTTCGATGAACTCGTGCGCATGCCCTTCGTGCTGGCCGAGGGCCCGCTGATCAAGGCCACCGTCGCGCGCCTCGGCGAGCGCGAGCATGTGCTGATCCTCGTGGTGCACCACATCGTGTTCGACGGCTGGTCGATCGCGGTGTTCGCACGCGAGCTCGGCGAGTTCTACGAGCGCGCGCTGCGTCGCCAGCCGCTGGCGCTCGCGCCGCTGCCGGTGCAGTACGTGGACTACGCCGCGTGGTACGAGCGCGCGCTGGCCTCGCCAGCCTTCGGTGCCAAGGCCGGGTTCTGGCGCGACTACCTGCGCGACGCGCCCCAGGTCTCGAGCCTGAAGCCCGACCACCGGCGCCCGGCCACAGCGTCGCACGCCGGCAGCTCGGTGGTGCTGGAGCTTTCGCCGGCCCTGTCGCAGGCGCTGGGCAGGCTCGCGCGCGAGTCCGACGCCTCGCTCTTCACGCTGCTGCTGTCCTCCTTCTTCCTGTTCTTCCACCAGGCCTCGGGCGCCGACGACGTCGTCATCGGCACCGACGTGGCGGGACGCGGTCATCCGGACCTGGAGCAGCTGCTGGGCTTCTTCGTCAACGTGGTGCCGGTGCGTTCGCGAATGGAAGGCCGGCCGGCGGATTTCAGTCAATGGCTCGCGCGGACGAAGCGACAGACGCTCGCCGCCATGGACCACCAGGACGTGCCCTTCGACCAGATCGTGGAACTCGCGGGCGCGCGCCGCGCGCGCGACCGCAATCCGCTGGTGCAGGTGCTCTTCGTCCTGCAGAACACACCGGAGATCCGGTTCGCCATCGAAGGCGCCGAGGTCGAGGTGCTGCCCCAGCAGATGAACGAATCCAAGTTCGACCTGGCGGTGTTCGCCAGGGAACAGGCCGGCGCGCTCACCGTCGAGTGGGTGTACGCCACAGACCTGTACCGGCGGGAAACCGTCGAGAAGTACGCCGCTTCGTGGCACGCGCTGCTGGAGCGGATCGTCGCAACACCGGGCCTGGCCATCGATGCCATCCATGCCGTCGATGGGCCGGCCCCCACGCAATCGCAGGAGCGAATCGCCATGAACACCACCCGACCCACCGCCGCCGCCGGCAGCAACAGCAAGATGGACAAGCTCGACAAGCTGGGCAAACTCGCCAAGGCAGCCCCCGGCACCGAGGCCCCGCGCGCAGCCACGCGCCCCGTGGTCCAGACCTCCTTCCTCAAGCCGGGCGCCGAGTTCCCCATCGTGCTGCAGGCCACCACCGCCGACCTCGACACCGTGGCCTGGGCGAAGAGCCAAGCTGACTACATCGAGATGCTGGTGGCCAGGCACGGCGGCATCCTGTTCCGCAACTTCGGCCTGAAGACGCCGCAGGACTTCGAGGCCTTCGCCGAGGCCATCGAGCCCGAGTTGTACGGCAGCTACGGCGACCTGCCCAAGAAGGAGGGCGGCAAGAAGACCTACCGCTCCACGCCGTACCCCGAGCGGCAGATGATCCTGTACCACAACGAGAGCTCGCACCTCGACCGCTGGCCGCGCAAGCAGTGGTTCTTCTGCGAGCTGCCCTCGCCGGTGGGCGGGGCCACGCCCATCGTCGACTGCCGCGAGATGCTGCGCCGCCTGCCGGCCGACATGGTGGCCGAGTTCGAGCGCAAGGAGCTGCTGTACGTGCGCACCTTCACGCCGGGCCTGGACGTGAGCTGGCAGGACTTCTACAAGACCGAGCGCCGCGAGGACGTGGAAGCCCGCCTCGCCGACGCCGGCATCGCCTGGCGCTGGCTCGACAGCGACACGCTGCAGACGCGCACCCGCTGCCCGGCGGTGATCCGCCATCCGCTCACGGGCGAGAAGGTGTTCTTCAACCAGATCCAGCTGCACCACGTGGCCTGCCTGGAGGCGCAGGTGCGCGAGGACCTGCTGGCCATGGGCGGCATCGACCGCCTGCCGCGCAACGTGACCTATGGCGACGGCTCACCCATCGCCGACGAGACCATGGCCGTGGTCGGCCGCGTCTACGAGGAATGCGCGGTGCGCTTCGACTGGCAGCAGGGCGACATCGTCATGCTCGACAACATGCTCGCGGCCCATGCGCGCGACCCGTACGAAGGGCCGCGCAAGATCGTGGTGGCGATGGGCGCGATGTTCGACCGCGCCGCGCTGGCAGGCGCTGCGCAGGCGGCGACGGACGCCCGCATGGCCGACGAGCAGGGGGCATGAGCGTGACAACCGTGACGACTGACAACGCCGACACCACCTTTGCGCTGAGCCCCGAGCAGCGCCTCGTGCCCGCCGGCGCGCCCCGCCTGCCGATGCTGGCCGGCATCGCGGGCCCGCTGGACATCGCTCGCCTGCGCATCGCGGTGGAGAGCGTGCTGCGCGCGCACGGCGCGCTGTGCGCGTCCATCCGGCAGGTGCCCGGCTACCGGGGCCTGCGGCTGCAGTACCACGACGAAATGCCGCCGCTGAAGTGGCAGTCCGCCGACATGCCCAACGCCTCCGGCGAGGCCGTGGCCGCATGGCTCGACGCCTTCAACCGCGAGCCGCTGGCCATGGAGCGCGGCGAACTCGTCAGCGCCGGCCTCGTACGCACGGGGGAGGCGCGGCACACGCTCGCGCTGTCGGTGAACCCGCTGGCCGCCGACCGCGAGAGCCTGCGGAACCTCTTCGACCAGATCGCCATGGCCTATCTGGGCGAGGGCAACATCGATCCGGAAGACATCTTCCAGTACGCGCGTTTCGTCGAATGGCGGCAGGATCTCGTCGAAGGCGAGGACGCCGCGGAGGGCTGCGCCTACTGGCAGCGCTTCGCGGCGCACGCCGCCACGCTCGCGTCGCCGCGCCTGCATGCGCGGCTCGATGGCGCCGGAGCGTCAACGACGCGCCACGAGGCCGGCGCTGCCATCGATGCGGCGCTCTCGGCGCGCGTGGCCGAACGCGCGGACGCGCTCGGCGTCGAGCCCGAGACCCTGCTGCAGGGCGTGTGGTGGCTGCTGCTCGCGCGGCTGGACGGCGGCGCGGGCCGCTTCGTCGGCGGCTGGCAGCACGATTGCCGGCGCGACTACGAGCCGATGCAGGGCGCGGTCGGCCTGTTCGACAAAGTGTTGCCCATCGTGGTCGACGTGGCCGCCGATGAGTCCTTCGCGAGCTGGATCGCCCGGCTGCAGGGCACCATGGCCGCGCACGTCGACGTGCAGGAATACTGGCCCGTCGATACGCCGCCGCTTGCCGCGCACACCGTCGTCGGTTTCGCCTCGCACGAGGCAGGCCGCCGCCATGGCACCGGCACGCAATGGACGCTGGCCGGCCTGCCCGGTCCGATACAGTGCTTCGAGCTCGCGCTGCAGGCCGCATGGAGCGTCGAGGGCACGGTGCTGTCGCTGCACGCCGACGCGGCCCGCTACAGCCGCGCCGCGCTCCAGCGGCTGCTGATGCAGTTCGCCACACTGCTGGAGGCCGTGGTCGCTCGGCCCGATGCGCCTGCGGGCTCGCTGCCGCTGGTCGGCGCGAAGGAGCAGGCGCTGCTGCTCGCGCAGAACGATGTGCGCATCGATGTGGGCACGCAGACCGTGGCCGATCGCATCGCGCACTGGGCGAAGACGACGCCCGAGGCCCCCGCGCTCGAAGGCGGTGGTCAACGACTGAGCTACCGCGAGCTGGATGCCCGCGTCAATCGCCTCGCGCACTGGCTCGTCGCGCAGGGCGTGAAGCCGGGCGCTATCGTCGCGCTCAACCTGCCGCGCTCGCTCGACCTGCCGGTGGCGATGTTCGCCGCCTGGCGCGCGGGGGCGGCCTACCTGCCGCTGGAGCCCGGCTGGCCCGAGGCGCGCCGCTCCGCCGTGCTCGCCGACGCGCAGCCCGCGCTGGTGCTCGATGCGCTGCCCGCCGCGCTCGACGGCCTGCCCGGCGAGGCTCCGGCGCACCGCATCGCGCCGCAGGACCTGGCCTATGTGCTCTACACCTCCGGCTCCACCGGCAAGCCCAAGGGCGTCGCCATCGAGCAGGGCCAGCTGCTGAACTACGTGGCCGCCGCCTCGGCCGCGATGAAGCTCGATGAATGCCGCCGCTGGGCGCTCACGAGCTCGGTGGTGGCCGACCTGGGCAACACCGCGCTCTTCGGTGCCTTCTTCAACGGCGCCTGCCTCGTCGTCGCGGGCGAGGACGAAGCCAAGGACGCGAAAGCCTTCGCTCGCTTCATGGCCGCGCATGCGATCGACGCGATCAAGATCGTGCCCTCGCACCTGGAGGCGCTGCTCGAATGCGAGGTGCCCAGCCTGCCGCGCACGCTGGTGCTGGGCGGAGAGGCCGCGCCGCGCGCGCTGGTCGAGCGCATCGCGCGGCTCGCGCCGCAGTGCGCCATCTACAACCACTACGGGCCGACCGAAACCACGGTCGGCGTGATGGTGCATGCCGTGCCCGCGGACGAGCAACTGCCAGCGCAGCTGCCGCTGACGCAGGTGCTGGCCAACAACCGCGTGCACGTGCTCGACGCATCGCTGCGCCTTGTGCCAGCGGGCGGCATGGGCGAGCTCTACGTCGGCGGCGCGCAGCTGTGCCGCGGCTACCTGAACCGCAAAGCGAGCGAGGGGGGCGAGGCCTTCGTCGCCGATCCGTTCAACCCGGGCGAGCGGCTCTACCGCACCGGCGACCTGGCGCACGTGCTGCCCGAAGGCGGCATCCGCCTCGCGGGGCGCGCGGACCATCAGGTGAAGATCCAGGGCTTCCGCGTGGAGCCCGCCGAGGTCGAGGCGGTGCTGCTGGCGCAGCCGGGCGTGCGGCAGGCGGTGGTGCTGGCGGTGCAGGACGCCGCAGGCACGACGACGCTGGCCGCCTTCTTCGTCGCGGACGATACCGCGACAGCCGATGGCCGTGCGTTGCGCGAGCAACTTGCCGCGCTGCTGCCCGCGCACATGGTGCCGGCCGGCTTCAAGGCGGTGGATGCCTTCGAGCGCCTGCCCAACGGAAAGATCGACCGTCTTGCGTTGGCCGCGCTGGCGGCGAAGGAACCCGCCGCGGCCGATCGCCGCGTGCGCACCGAGCCGCGCGACGCGCTCGAAGCCGTGCTGGCCGGCGGCATGGCCTCGCTGCTGGGCAGCGGCCCCATCGGCGCGGACGAAGACTTCTTCGAACTCGGCGGCCATTCGCTGCAGGTCATCAAGCTGGTGGCGCGCATCCGCAAGCAGCTGCAGGTGGAGATCGCCGCAGGCGCGGTGTTCGACCACCCGACGCCGGTCGCGCTCGCCGCGGTGCTGCGCGAGGCCAGCGGCGATGCCGAGGGGCTCGAGCAGCGGGCGCAGGCTCTTCGGCAGTCCGAAGAGGCGACGGCAGAAGCAAGCGAGGCTGCATGAGCATCGGTATCGTCAGCACGGTTCGCGACGGCGACGCCGTCGCGCTTTCCTACGCGCAGGAGCAGCTGTGCTTCCTGCAGAAGCTCGAACCCGGCCTCACGGCCTACAACCTTCCGCGCGTCTTCCGCCTGGGCGGCGCGCTCGACGCCGATGCGCTTGAGCGTGCGTTCCAGGCGCTGATCGCGCGCCACGCCATCCTGCGCACCGCCTTCTTCGAGCAGGACGGCGTGCCGATGCAGCGGGTGCAGGCATCGGCGCCCTTCGCGCTTGAGCGCATCGATCTTTCGGCGCTTTCGCCCGAAGCGCAGAAGCAGCCGCTGGACGAGGCCGTGCGCCGCACCGCGGCGCATGTGTTCGACCTGGGCGCCGCGCCAGCGCTGGTCGCGCGGCTGGTGAAGCTGGGCGACCGGCGCCACGTGCTGGCCGTGTGCCTGCATCACGTGGTCTCCGATGCGTGGTCGAACCCGATCCTCGCCGGCGACCTGGCGCGGGCCTACCGGCTCGCGCTGCGCAGCGGCGGTGCTGCCGTCGCATTGCCGCCGCTGCCCGTGCAGTACGCCGACTACGCCGTGTGGCAGCGCTCGAGCGTGCAGGGCGGCGCTCTGGCGCGCCAGCTCGACCACTGGAACCGGCATCTCGGCCCCGAGGTTCCGTCGCTTGACCTGCCGACCGACCGCACGCGTCCCGCGCAGAAGACATTCGCCGGCACCGCGCTGGGCTTCGAGCTGCCGCCGGCGCTGGCACTGGCGGTGCAGAAATTCTGCCGCGCCGAGAAATGCACGCCCTTCGTCGCGCTGCTCGCGGCATGGCAGGTGCTGCTGTCGCGCCTGAGCGGGCAGGGCGACTTCGCCGTCGGTGTGCCCAACGCCGGCCGGCACCACGAGGAAGTGAGCGAGCTGCTGGGCTTCTTCGTGACCACGCAGGTGTTCCGCGCGCGGCTCTCGCCGAGGCAGAGCCTGCGCGAGGTCTGCCGCCAGGTGCGCGCCGATGCGCTGGCCGCGCTGGACAACGCCGACCTGCCCTTCGAAGTGCTGCTCGCGAACCGCAAGGACCGGCGCGACCCGGCACGCAGCCCGCTGTTCCAGGTGATGTTCGGCGTGCAGATGTCCGGCGAGGCCGTGGCGCTCGATTTCGAGGGCGTGCAGGCCGAGCTGGAAGAGTTCGACGATGCGGGCGCCAAGTTCGATCTGTCGCTGGACTTCTACATCGACCCGCAGGGCGTGCGCGGCCGGCTCGAATACAACACCGACCTGTTCGAGGCGCGCACCGCGCAGCGGCTGGTCGACAGCTACCAGCGCGTGCTGCAGACGCTGGCATCCGACCCTGACTGCGTGCTCGCGAATCTCGTGCTGACGGGCGAGGAAGAACGCGCCGGACTGAGGCGCCAGAGCGCCGGCCTGCCGCACCACGACTATGCGGAGCCGGTGCACAGGCTGATCGGCAGGCAGGCGCAACGCAACCCCGGCGCGGTGGCGCTGGTGTTCGGCGATGTCTCGCTGAGCTACGCGCAACTCGACGCGAAGGCGAACCGCCTCGCGCATCGCCTGATCGCGCTGGGTGTGAAGCCCGATACCAAGGTCGGCATCGCCGTAGAGCGCAGCATCGAGATGGTGGTGGGCCTGCTGGCCATCCTCAAGGCCGGCGGCGCCTACGTGCCCATCGACCCTGAATACCCCAGTGACCGCATCGCCTACATGCTCGAGGACAGCGGCGTCGCGCTGCTGCTCACCCAGAGCCATGTGGTGCCGGGCATTCCGCTTCGCGAGGGCGTGCAGAGCATCGAGCTGGACCGGCTCGACCTCGAGGAAGGCCCGAGCGCCGACCCCGGCGTGCCCCTGCACGGCGAGCATCTCGCCTACGTCATCTACACCTCCGGCTCCACCGGCCGGCCCAAGGGCGCGGCCAACCGCCACCTGTCGCTGTACAACCGCCTCGCGTGGATGCAGGACGCCTATTCGCTGGGCGAAGCCGACACCGTGCTGCAGAAGACCCCCTTCAGCTTCGACGTGTCGGTGTGGGAGTTCTTCTGGCCGCTGATGCAGGGCGCGCGCCTGGTGGTGGCCCGACCGGGCGACCATCGCGAGCCGGCGAAGCTCGTCGAGCTGATCCGCCGTCACGGCGTGACGACCGTTCACTTCGTGCCTTCCATGCTGCAGGCCTTCGTGGCCCATGAGGGCATCGAGGCCTGCACCAGCCTGACGCGCATCGTGTGCAGCGGCGAGGCCCTGCCGGCAGAGGCGCAGGCCAGGGTGTTCGAGCGGCTGCCCGGCGCGGGCCTGTACAACCTGTACGGCCCAACGGAAGCGGCCATCGACGTCACGCACTGGACGTGCAGGCCCGACGGGCGCAACCACGTCGCCATCGGCCGCCCGATCGCGGGCACGAAGACCTATGTGCTCGACGATGGCCTGAACCTCGCGGCGCAGGGTTTGCCGGGCGAGCTGTACCTCGGAGGCATCGGCCTGGCGCGGGGCTACCTGGACAAGGCAGGCCTGAGCGCCGAGCGCTTCGTCGCCGATCCGTTCGGCGATGCCGGAGAGCGGCTGTACCGCACGGGCGACCTGGTGCGCTGGAGGGAGGACGGCGAGCTCGAATACCTGGGTCGCATCGACCATCAGGTGAAGATCAGGGGCCTGCGCATCGAGCTCGGGGAGATCGAGGCGCAGCTGCTGGCGCAGCCGGGCGTGCGCGAGGCGGTAGTGGTGGCGGCAGCCGGTCCCGCTGGCATGCGGCTGGTGGGCTATGTTTCGGCGCGAACAGGCGAGGCGCTGAATGCAGCAGTGCTGCGCGAGCGCCTGGCCGCCGCGCTGCCGGACTACATGGTGCCCGGCGCGCTGCTCGTGCTGGACACGCTGCCGCTCAATGCCAACGGCAAGATCGACCGCAAGGCGCTGCCGGAGCCCGAGTCGGTCGCGACCGACGCCTATGAAGCACCTTGCGGCGTGGTCGAGCAGGCGTTGGCCGCGATCTGGTCCGAACTGCTGCGCGTGCAGCGGGTGGGGCGGCGCGACAACTTCTTCGTCCTCGGCGGCGATTCCATCCTGAGCCTGCAGATCGTGGCGCGCCTGCGTACGGCCGGATGGAAGCTCACGCCAAGACAGATGTTCGATCGCCAGACCATCGCGGAACTCGCGGAGGTGGCCGAAGCGGTGGATGCCGCGGCTTCGCCGTCGACCGGCCACGGCGCGAAGGACAGCGTGGAGAACGGCGCGGTGCCGCTGCTGCCGCTCCAGGCCGAGTTCTTCGAGACGGCGATGCCCGAGCGTCATCACTGGAACCAGTCCTTGCTGCTGCAAAGCCGCGAGCCGCTGGACCTGCCCGCACTTCAGGGGGCGCTGGTGGCCGCCATGGAACATCACGATGCCTTCAGGCTGCGATTCTGCAAGGATGCCGCGGATGCGTGGCGGCAGGCCTACGAGCCGCTGCCGGCAGGCTGGCACCAGGAGCTGCTGTGGGTGCGCGAGGCGAAAGACGCGGCCGCGGTCGAGGCACTGTGCGACGAAGCACAGCGCAGTCTTGACCTGGAGCGCGGGCCCTTGCTGCGCCCGCTGGCCATCAAGCTCGGCGACGGCTCATGGCGCCTGCTGCTCGCGGCACATCACCTTGTCATCGATGGCGTGTCGTGGCGCATCCTGCTCGAGGACCTGGGGCAAGCCTATGCGCGATTGCGCGCGGGCGAGACCGTCGCGCTGCCCGCCAGGACCGGCAGCGTCAGGGATTGGGCATTGGCCCTTCAGGAGTACGCCGCCGCGTCCGGCGACGGGGAGCTTGCCTATTGGCGCACGCTGGCCGAAGTGCCCGTGGTGTTGCCCTGCGAGCATCCCGAGGGCGCGAGCACGCAGGCCGAGCGCGGCAGCATCGAGCTGCGCCTCGACCGGGCCAGGACGCACGCGCTGCTCAAGGAGGCGCCGGCGGCCTATCGCACGCAGGTCAACGACGTGCTGCTCACGGCTTTGGGTCGGGCGCTGTGCGCCTGGAGCGGACACGAGCGGATGCAGATCATGCTGGAGGGCCACGGCCGCGAGGACCTGCCCGGTGGCGTCGACCTGTCGCGCACCACGGGCTGGTTCACCAGCCTGTTCCCGGTGCTGCTCGATACCTCGGGCGAGCCGGGCGAGGCGCTCAGGCGGATGAAGGAAAGCCTGCGAGGCATTCCTCTCAAGGGGCTTGGCCATGGCGCGCTGAAGCACCTGGGCAGTGAAGCGCAGCGCCAGGCCCTGAGGGCCTTGCCGGCGCCGCAGCTCGTCTTCAACTACCTGGGGCAGATCGACAGCGGCTTCGACGCCGGCTCGCCCTGGCGGCAGGCCGAAGAGAGTCCGGGCGTGTCGATGGATGAAGCGGCACCGCTGCTGCACGAGTTCACGGTCAACGGCCAGGTGTCCGGCGGAGAACTCACCATCACCGTGAGCTACAGCCGCGCGCGGCATGAGCGGCGGACGGTGCAGGGGTGGGTGAAGCGCTTCGAGGACGAACTCCATGCGCTCATCGCGCATTGCACTGCGGGTGCACGCGGCGTGACGCCATCGGACTTTCCGCTGGCCGGCCTCGGCCAGTCGCAACTCGATGCCTTGCCGGTGGCGGTCGCCGAGCTGGAGGATCTGTATCCGCTGTCTCCGATGCAGCAGGGCATGCTGTTCCACGGCCTGCTCGAACCGCAGGACGGCAGCTATGTCAACCAGCTCGCGGTGGATGTGGAGAACCTCGATCCGGCACGCCTTCGCGCTGCCTGGGAGGCGGCCCTGCAGCGCAGCGAGATCCTGCGCAGCGGCTTCCTCGTGCATGGCGAAGCGCCCCTGCAATGGGTGGCCGCCAGCGCGGGCACGGCAATGCCCTGGATCGAGCACGACCTGCGCGAGCGCGTCGACCTTGGTGCGGCGCTGCAGGCGCTGGCCCGCGAACAGCAGGAGCAGGGTTTCGATCTCTCGCGGCCGCCGCTGATGCGGCTGCTGCTGGCGCGCACCGGCGAACGCCGTCATCACCTGATCTGGACGCATCACCATCTTCTGCTGGACGGCTGGAGCGCCGCGCAACTGATGGCCGAGGTGCTGCACCGCTACAGCGGGCAGCCGCCGTCCCAGGCGCCAGGGCGCTACCGCGACTACATCGCCTGGCTGGGCGCGCGCGATCCGCAGGCCGGCGAGCGCTACTGGCGCGCTACCATGGGTACGCTGGACGCACCGACGCGGTTGCTGTCCGCACTGCGCCCTCCCGCCCTTGCAAAGACAGGCAAGGCGCGCCATCGCAGCCTGCTCGATGCCTCTGCCACGCAGCGCCTGCAACAGGCTGCGCGGCGCGAGCGGGTGACTTTCAACACGCTGATGCAGGCCGCGTGGGCGCTATTGCTGGGCAGCCATACGGGCCAGGACACCGTCGTGTTCGGCGCCACCGCCGCTACCCGTCCTGCCGATCTGCGCGGTGCCGAGCAGATGCTCGGGCTGTTCATCAACACCTTGCCGGTGGTCGTGCCGCTGCGAGCCGGGCAGCCCGTGGGCGGTTGGCTGCGCGAACTGCAGGCCAGCCAGGTGGCCGCGCGCGAGCACGAGCACACGCCGCTGCATGAAATCCAGGCCTGGGCGGGCGGTGCTGGGCAGGGCCTGTTCGACAGCCTGATGGTGTTCGAGAACTACCCGGTCGACCAGGTGCTGAAGGAGGCTTCGCCGGGCGGACTGGTGTTCGGGCCGGTGCGCACGCAGGCAGACACCTCCTATCCGCTGAGCCTGCTGGTCCATCAGGGCGACACGCTGCAGCTGGACTGGCTCTACGCGCAGGAGCTGTGCGACGAGGCGACCATCGAGCGCCTCGCGAGCCAACTGCGAGCACTGCTGCTGGCCCTGGCCGAGGACAACGGCGAGCGCCCGCTGGCGCAGCTGCCGCTGATCGAACCGTGTGAGCTGGAGCAACTGGCGCGCTTCGAACGCGGCGACTTCAGGGCACATTCGCCGGAGCCTGTGCACCGGCTGGTCGAGCGCCAGGCAAGGCTGAATCCCGAGGCTCCGGCGCTGGTCGCCGGCGAGCGGCGGCTCAGCCATGCGGCCCTGAACCGGCTGGCCAACCAGTGGGCGCATCGCCTGATCCGGCTCGGCGTGAGGCCGGAGGACAGGGTGGCGATCGCGGTCGACCGTTCCGTCGAAACGGTGGTGGGCTTGCTGGCTGTGCTGAAGGCGGGTGCGGCCTATGTGCCGCTGGACCCGTCCTTCCCGTCCGATCGCCTGGCCTACATGGTGGAAGACAGCGGCGTCGCCTGGGTGCTGACCCGTGATGCCCTCGCGGCGCGGACTCCGTCCCGGCCCGGCGTGCGCCTGCTGTCCTTCGACACGGACGACGTGAGCGGCGAGCCCGGGGACAACCCGGTCGTGCCGCTCCATGGAGACCACCTGGCGTACGTGCTGTACACCTCGGGTTCCACCGGGCGTCCCAAGGGCGTTGCGATGCGGCACGAAGCGGTGGCGCGGCTGATCGCCTGGCAGCTGGCGTGCATTCCCGGCTCGCGCCGCACCCTGCTGTACGCATCGCCGTGCTTCGACGTGGCGTTCCAGGAAATGCTCAGCGGCCTGGCCTCTGGCGGCTGCCTGGTGCAGAGCACCGAGGCGCAGCGGCTCGACATGGTCGAACTCGAGGCGCTGATGCGCGAGCAGTCGGTGGAGCGCGTGTTCCTGACCTTCTCCGTGCTGCAGCATCTTGCCGAAGCCTCCCTGGCCCAAGGCACGCGGCTGCCGGCACTGAAGGAGATCGTCACGGCGGGCGAGCAGCTCAAGCTCACGCCCGCGTTGATCGCCTGGCTGCAGCGCGAGCCGCAGTGCCGCCTGCTCAACCAGTACGGTCCCACCGAGACCCACGTGGTCAGCGAGTTCGTCGTCGAGCTCGCCGACGGCGAGGGGCTGCCGCCCATCGGGCGGCCGGCTTCCAGCGCGCGCCTGCTGGTGCTGGACGGCAGCCTGCGCAAAGCGCCGCTGGGCGCGATCGGCGAGCTGTATGTGGGCGCGGAGGTGCTTGCGCGCGGTTATCTGAATCGCAGCGACATGACGGCACAGCGTTTCGTGGCGGACCCGTTCGATGCGGCCGGCGGGCGTCTGTACCGCACGGGCGACCTGGTCCGCTGGCGCGAGGACGGCCAGCTGGAGTACCTGGGGCGTCTGGACCACCAGGTCAAAGTGCGGGGCTTCCGCATCGAGCTCGGCGAGATCGAGGCGCAGCTGCTGGCGCAGCCGGGCGTTCGCGAGGCGGTGGTGGTGGCGCAGGAGGGCCCCAGCGGAGCCCGCCTGGTGGGCTACGTCTGCGGCCACGAAGGCCAGCCGGCGCTGGAGGCGGCAGCCTTGCGCGAGCAGCTCGGCGCGGTGCTGCCGGAGTACATGGTGCCCGGTGCCCTCGTGGTGCTGGAGGCGCTGCCGCTGAACGCCAACGGCAAGGTCGACCGCAAGGCGCTGCCGGAGCCGGAGTACGCCACGGCGCACGACTACGAGGCGCCGCAGGGCGAAGCGGAGCAGGCGTTGGCGCAGGTGTGGGCCCAGGTGCTGGGCCTGCAGCAGGTGGGGCGCCACGACAACTTCTTCGAGCTCGGAGGCCATTCGCTGGCCGCCTTGAAGTTGCGGCAGCTGGTCAAGGCGCGTCTGGGCGTCGACCTGCCGCTGCAGCGCTATTTCGAATGCCCGAGCCTCGCGGCCTGTGCCGAAGTCCTGGCGGCGGAAGGCCGCGCACAGGCCGCACACGCCGAGCAGGATGGCTCGGAGCTGGATCGCATGGATGCATTGTTGGAAAGTCTGGGAGCCTAAGTGAACGCACGCAGCACATTGATCGCACAACGCTTTGCCGAGCTGCCGCCGGAAAAGCAGAAGGAATTCATCGCGGCGTTGCGGCAGCAGGGCATTGACTTCGGCCGGCTTCCCATCGTGCCGCGGCCCGGGGGGGCGGTGTCGCCGCTGTCGTACGCACAGGCCCGGCAGTGGTTCGTGTGGCAGATGGAGCCCGCCAGCGCGGCGCATCACATCACGGCCGCGCTGAGGCTGAAGGGGCGGCTCGACCAGCAGGCCCTGGAAGCCAGCCTGGCCGCGCTGGTGGCGCGGCATGAATCTTTGCGGACCACTTTCCGCGCCAGCGCCGAAGGCGTGGCCGAGCAGGTCGTGCATGCCGCGTCGATGCCCGATCTGCGCCACGTCGACCTGCGCGCCGAGCCTGGGCAGTCGCGCGACGGCCGGGCGCAGGAGGAAGCAAGCCGCATGGCCGGCGAAGCCTTCGACCTGGCCGCCGGCCCGCTGCTGCGCGTGGGCCTGATCCGTCTGGCCGACGACGAGCAGATCCTGGTCATGGTGCTGCATCACATCGTGGCCGACGGCTGGTCGATGCAGATCCTCATCGACGAATTCGGCCAGCTCTATCACGCACACACCGCGGGCACCGCACCGGCGCTTGCCAAGCCGACGCTGAGCTATGCCGACTACGCCGCATGGCAGCGCAACTGGCTCGATGCCGGCGAGCGCGACCGGCAGCTCGACTACTGGAAGGCGCAGCTCGGCGGCGCGCAACCTCTGCTGCAGCTGCCGGGCGACCATCCGCGCCCCGCGCAGGGGCCGTATCGCGTGGCCCGCCACCGTGCCGCCTTGCCCGAGGCGCTGGCGCGCGAACTGCGGCGCAGCGCCACCGCGCAAAAGGCCACGCCCTTCATGCTGCTGATGGCAGCGTTCCAGGGCCTGCTGCACCGCTACAGCGGCCAGACCGACATCCGCCTCGGCGTGCCGGTCGCCAACCGCGACCGGACCGAGGTTGCCGGCGTGGTGGGCCTGTTCGTCAACACGCAGGTGCTGCGCAACACGGTGGAAGGCCACACGACGCTGGCCCAGCTCCTCGCGCAGGCACGCCAGGCGGCGCTGGACGCGCAGGCTCATCAGGACCTGCCCTTCGAGCAGCTGGTCGATGCGCTCGCGCCGCAGCGCAGCCTGAGCCAGCCACCGCTGTTCCAGGTGATCTTCAACCACCAGCAGCAGAACTTGGGCGCGCTGGGACAACTGCCCGGGCTCGCGCTGGAGCCCTACGAGATCGTCGAGCAGACGGCACCCTTCGAACTGGCGCTCGACACGCTGGAGGAATCCGACGGTGGCTTCGGCTTCGTCTTCACCTACGCCAAGGCGGTGTTCGAACCTCGGACCGTCGAGCGGCTGGCGACGCATTTCGTCGCGATGCTGCAGCATCTGGTGAGCCACCCTGGCAAGACCCTGCGCGAGGTCGAATTGCTCGACGAAGCCGAGCGCCTGCAGTTGCAGCGCTGGGGAACGGGAGAGTGGAATTCCGCCGAACAGGGGCAGGAAGAAGCCTTCGTGCACCGGCTGGTCGAAAGGCAGGCGCGCGTGCGTCCCGAGGCCACGGCCCTGATCATGGGCGACACCGAGCTCAGCTACGCCGAACTCGATGCCCGCGCCAACCGGCTGGCCCATCGGCTGATCGCGCTGGGCGTGCGGCCGGAAAGCCGGGTGGGCCTGGCGGTTGAGCGCTCCATCGAGACGGTGGTGGCATTGCTCGGCGTGCTCAAGGCGGGCGGCGCCTATGTGCCGCTCGACCCCGGTTATCCCGCGGAGCGGCTGGAATTCATGGCAGCCGACAGCGGCATCTGCATGCTGCTCACGCAGGCCCATGTGCGCGGGCGCCTGCCGGTCGCGATGCGCGAACTCCCCACGCTGCTGCTCGATGCACAGGCGCTGGAAACTGGTCGCGAAGACAGCCCCGACGTCGCGCTGAGCGGCGAGCACCTGGCCTATGTCATCTACACCTCGGGCTCGACCGGTCAGCCCAAGGGCGTCGCCGTCGCGCACGGGCCGCTGGGCATGCACATCCTGGCCATCGGCAAGGTCTACGGCATGACGCCGCAGGACCGCGAGCTGCAGTTCGCGTCCATCAATTTCGACGGTGCGCACGAGCGCATCTGGACGCCCCTGGCCTTCGGCTCGGCGCTGATGCCGCGCGACGAGGAGCTGTGGTCGGTGGAACGCAGCCATGAGGAGATGAGCCGTCACGGCATCACCATCGCCTGCTTCACGCCCAGCTATCTGCAGCAGCTGGCCGAGGGCATGGGCGAAGAGGGGCGCGTGCCTTCGCTGCGCTCCTACACCGTGGGCGGCGAAGCGACTTCGCGCGCTGCCTTCGACCGCGTGATGTCGAACCTGCGGCCGCCGCGGATCATCAACGGCTACGGGCCGACCGAGACAGTGATCACGCCGACCATCGCCAAGGCGCATGCGGGCGAGGGCTTCGATGCGGCCTACATGCCGATCGGCTCGCCTGTGGGCGACCGCACTGCAGTGGTGCTCGATGGCGACCTGAATCTGGTGCCGGCCGGCATGGCGGGCGAGCTGTATCTGGGCGGAGCGGGCCTTGCCCGTGGCTACCTGAACAGAAGCGGCCTGACGGCGCAGCGCTTCGTGGCGGACCCGTTCGATGAGGCCGGCGGTCGGCTGTACCGCACGGGCGACCTGGTTCGCTGGCGCGAGGACGGCCAGCTGGAATACCTCGGGCGGCTGGACCACCAGGTCAAGGTGCGGGGCTTCCGCATCGAGCTCGGCGAGATCGAGGCGCAGCTGCTGGCGCAGCCGGGCGTGCGCGAGGCGGTGGTGGTGGCGCAGGAGGGGCCCAGCGGAGCCCGCCTGGTGGGCTACGTCTGCGGCCACGAAGGCCAGCCGGCGCTGGAGGCGGCAGCCTTGCGCGAACAGCTCGGCACGGTGCTGCCGGAGTACATGGTGCCCGGTGCCCTCGTGGTGCTGGAGGCGCTGCCGCTGAACGCCAACGGCAAGGTCGACCGCAAGGCGCTGCCGGAGCCTGGGTACGCCGCGGCGCACGACTACGAAGCGCCGCAGGGCGAAGCGGAGCAGGCGCTGGCGCAGGTGTGGGCCCAGGTGCTGGGCCTGCAGCAGGTGGGGCGCCACGACAACTTCTTCGAACTCGGAGGCGACTCCATCCTCAGCCTGCAGATCGTCGCGCAGGCGCGTCGCGCGGGCTGGCAGCTCACCCCGAGGCAGATGTTCGAGCGCCAGAGCATCGCCCAGCTCGCCGGCGTGGTGCAGGCACTCGACCAGGAGGCGGCCGCGGCGCAGGTGCGCGGGCCGGCCGAAGGCGAAGTGCCGCTGCTGCCGATCCAGGCCGAGTTCTTCGGCATGGAGATGGCGGCGCGCCACCACTGGAACCAGTCGGTGCTGCTGCAAAGCCGCGAGCCGCTGGACATGAAGGCGCTGCGCCAGGCGCTGGGCGCGCTGGTGCAGCACCACGACGGCCTGCGGCTGCGCTATAGCCAGCAGGCGCAGGGCCAATGGACCCAGCGCTACGAACCCGTTCCCGAAGCGCAACTGCAGGAACTGCTGTGGGTGCGCCGCGCGAAGGACGAAGCCGGCATCGAGGCGCTGTGCGACGAAGCCCAGCGCAGCCTCGACCTGGAGCGAGGCCCCTTGATGCGGGCGCTGCTCATCGAAGTCGAAGACGGCCGCTGGCTGCTGCTGCTGGCCATCCACCACCTGGTGGTCGATGGCGTGTCCTGGCGCATCCTGCTGGAAGACCTGCAGAGCGCCTACCGCGCCAGCCTCGCGGGCCGAAGCGCCGAGCTGCCCGCGCGCAGCAGCAGCTACCGCGACTGGGCGCAGGCCCTGCAAGGCTACGCGCAGGCCAATGCCGGCGAGATGGCCTACTGGCAGCAGGCCCTGGGCCATGCAGAGACGGCCTCCTTGCCATGCGCCAACCCCCGGGGCAGCCGCCGCGCGAGCGAGCAGGCCAGCGTGAACGTCACCCTGGACGCAGCCACCACCCAGCGCCTGCTCAAGGACGCCCCGGCCGCCTACCGCACCCAGGTCAACGACCTGCTGCTGACCGCGCTGGCGCGAGCCCTGTGCGGCTGGAGCGGCCAGGCCAGCGTGCTTGTCGACCTCGAAGGCCACGGGCGCGAGGACATCTTCGAGGGCATGGACCTCAGCCGCACCGTGGGCTGGTTCACCAGCGTGTACCCGGTGGCGCTGGCGCCGCGGGGCGAGATCGGCGATGCGCTCAAGCGCGTGAAGGAGCAGCTGCGCCAGGTGCCCAACAAGGGGCTGGGGCACGGCGTGTTCCATTACCTGGGCAGCGATGCGCAGCGCCAGGCCATCGAGGCGTTGCCCAGGGCGCAGGTGGTCTTCAACTACCTGGGGCAGTTCGACGGCAGCTTCGACGAGCAGGCGCTGTGGCGCCCGGCGGCGCAAGGCGGTGGCCAGGCGATGGGAGGGGATGCGCCGCAGGCGCACGAGTTCGCGATCAACGCGCGGGTGTACGAGGGAGAGCTGAGCCTGGCGGTGAGCTACGGGCGCGAGCGGCATCGGGAAGAGGACGTGCGGGCGTGGACGCACCGGCTGCGCGAGGAGCTGCTGGCGCTGGTGGCGCACTGCACCGGCGCAGCCTCGGGCGTGACGCCCTCGGACTTCGCGCTGGCGGCGCTGACGCAGGCGCAGCTGGATGCCTTGCTGGATGTACTGCCATCGGAGGCGCAGAAGGTGCAGGACCTGTATCCGCTGTCGCCGATGCAGCAGGGCATGCTGTTCCACAGCGAGTACGACGGGGGTGGCACGGCGTATGTGACGCAGCTGCGCATCGACGTGCAGGGGCTGGAGGTGCAGCGCTTCAGGGGTGCGTGGCAGCAGGTGGTGCAACGCCACGATGTGCTGCGCACGGGCTTCCTGAGCATGGCCCAGCCTCCGCTGCAGTGGGTGGCCAGGTCGGTGGAAACACCCTGGCTGGAGCGCGATGCGCGCGCCGAGCCGAACCTGCGCCAGTCGCTGGACGACTGGGCGAGCGAAGATCTCGCGCGCGGCTTCGACCTCGTTCAGCCGCCCCTGGCCAGGCTGCTCGCGATCCGTACCGGGCAGGACAGCCATCATCTGGTCTGGACCGCTCATCACCTGCTGCTCGACGGCTGGAGCCTGTCGCGGCTGATGGGCGAAGTGCTGAGCGCCTACGCAGGGGCCGCCCTGCCGCCGCAGGCCGGCCGCTATCGCGATTACATCGAGTGGCTGCAGGCACAGGATGCCGTGGCCCACGAGGCCTACTGGCGCGGCCAGCTCGCTCGCCTCGATGCGCCGACGCACCTGAGCCAGGTGCTGCCCAGGCCGGCGCAAGCGCAGCCGGGGCACGGCCGCTGCATCCGCACCCTGGACACTTCGGAAACCCAACGCCTCCAAGCCTTCGCGCGGGCCGAGCGCATCACGGTGAACACGCTGGTGCAGGCGGCCTGGGCGCTGCTGCTGGCCCGTCACTCCGGCCAGCGCACCGTGAGCTTCGGCGTCACGGTAGCCGGTCGCCCGGCCGAACTGCGCGGTGCCGACCAGGTGCTGGGCCTGTTCATCAACACCCTGCCGATGATCGTCGGCATCGAGGCCGGCCGGCCCGTGGGCGACTGGCTGCGCTCGTTGCAGGCGCAGAACCTGACCTCGCGCGAGCACGAGCACACGCCGCTGCACGAGATCCAGCGCTGGGCCGGGCAGGGCGGCGGCCAGGGGCTGTTCGACAGCATCGTCGTGTTCGAGAACTACCCGGTCGATCAGGCGCTGAAGGCGAGCTCGCCCGGCGGCCTGAGCTTCGGCGAGATCGCGCACAGCGAGGAGAGCAACTACCCGATGACCCTGGTCGTGCGCCAGGCCGACACGCTGGGGCTGCAGTTCGGCTTCATGCGCGACAGCTTCGGCGAGCAGACGGCAAGTGCCATCGCCGACCGCATGCGGCACCTGTTGCTGCAGCTGGTCGATGCGAAGGCCGGGTGCCTGGATCGACTCGAGCTGCTCGATCCGGCGACGCTCCAGACCTTGCAGTCCTGGGGAGCCGAACGCGAGCAGCCGGCCGTGCCGCGCGATGCCTCGCTGCACGGCCTCTTCGAGCAGCAGGCCCGCGCGCGTCCGCAGGCCGTGGCGCTGGTCTTCGGCGAACACAGGCTCGGCTATGCGGAGCTCAATGCACGCGCGAACCGCCTGGCGCATCGGCTCATCGAACTCGGCGTACGGCCGGAGGCCCGCGTTGGCCTGGCGGTGGAGCGCGGCATCGAGATGGTGGTGGCCCTTCTGGCCATCCTGAAGGCCGGCGCAGCCTATGTGCCGCTGGACCCGGCCTATCCGGCCGATCGCCTGGCCCACATGATGCAAGACAGCGGCATCGCGCTGCTGCTGACGCACAGCGAGGTGCAGCCCGGCCTGCCGCCCAGCGGACCGGGCGTGCAGGTCCTGGCGCTGGACACGCTCGAGCTGCAGTCGGTGCCCGATCACGATCCGGCCGTCGCGCAGCACGCGGACCAGCTGGCCTACGTCATCTATACCTCCGGTTCGACCGGCAAGCCCAAGGGCGCCCAGCTGTGCCATCGCCAGGTGGTGCGGCTGCTGGGCTCGACGCAGGACTGGTTCCATTTCGGCGCGGACGACGTGTGGACCCTGTTCCACTCTTATGCCTTCGACTTCTCGGTCTGGGAAATCTTCGGTGCCCTGTGCCATGGCGGCCGGCTCGTGGTCGTTCCTTTCTGGATCAGCCGCTCGCCAGACGACTTCCTGGCCCTGCTGCGCGAGCAGCGGGTCACGGTGCTGAACCAGACGCCCTCGGCTTTCCGTCAGTTGATGACCGCACGCGGACTCTACGAGGAAGCCGGCCTGTCGCTGAAACATGTGATCTTCGGCGGCGAGGCGCTGGAGCCGCAGAGCCTGCGTCCGTGGGTCGAGCGTTTCGGCGATGCGCAGCCGCGGCTGATCAACATGTACGGCATCACGGAGACCACTGTCCACGTGACCTATCGGCCCATCACGGCGCTCGATCTCGAGGTGCCGCGCAGCCCGGTCGGCGTGAACATTCCGGACCTCGGCATGCATGTGCTCGACCCCGACCTGCATCGGGTACCGGTGGGATGCGCCGGTGAGTTGTTTGTGTCGGGCGCGGGCCTTGCCCGTGGCTACCTGAACAGAAGCGGCCTGACGGCGCAGCGCTTCGTGGCGGACCCGTTCGATGAGGCCGGCGGTCGGCTGTACCGCACGGGCGACCTGGTTCGCTGGCGCGAGGACGGCCAGCTGGAATACCTCGGGCGGCTGGACCACCAGGTCAAGGTGCGGGGCTTCCGCATCGAGCTCGGCGAGATCGAGGCGCAGCTGCTGGCGCAGCCGGGCGTGCGCGAGGCGGTGGTGGTGGCGCAGGAGGGGCCCAGCGGAGCCCGCCTGGTGGGCTACGTCTGCGGCCACGAAGGCCAGCCGGCGCTGGAGGCGGCAGCCTTGCGCGAACAGCTCGGCACGGTGCTGCCGGAGTACATGGTGCCCGGTGCCCTCGTGGTGCTGGAGGCGCTGCCGCTGAACGCCAACGGCAAGGTCGACCGCAAGGCGCTGCCGGAGCCTGGGTACGCCGCGGCGCACGACTACGAAGCGCCGCAGGGCGAAGCGGAGCAGGCGCTGGCGCAGGTGTGGGCCCAGGTGCTGGGCCTGCAGCAGGTGGGGCGCCACGACAACTTCTTCGAACTCGGAGGCGACTCCATCCTCAGCCTGCAGATCGTCGCGCAGGCGCGTCGCGCGGGCTGGCAGCTCACCCCGAGGCAGATGTTCGAGCGCCAGAGCATCGCCCAGCTCGCCGGCGTGGTGCAGGCACTCGACCAGGAGGCGGCCGCGGCGCAGGTGCGCGGGCCGGCCGAAGGCGAAGTGCCGCTGCTGCCGATCCAGGCCGAGTTCTTCGGCATGGAGATGGCGGCGCGCCACCACTGGAACCAGTCGGTGCTGCTGCAAAGCCGCGAGCCGCTGGACATGAAGGCGCTGCGCCAGGCGCTGGGCGCGCTGGTGCAGCACCACGACGGCCTGCGGCTGCGCTATAGCCAGCAGGCGCAGGGCCAATGGACCCAGCGCTACGAACCCGTTCCCGAAGCGCAACTGCAGGAACTGCTGTGGGTGCGCCGCGCGAAGGACGAAGCCGGCATCGAGGCGCTGTGCGACGAAGCCCAGCGCAGCCTCGACCTGGAGCGAGGCCCCTTGATGCGGGCGCTGCTCATCGAAGTCGAAGACGGCCGCTGGCTGCTGCTGCTGGCCATCCACCACCTGGTGGTCGATGGCGTGTCCTGGCGCATCCTGCTGGAAGACCTGCAGAGCGCCTACCGCGCCAGCCTCGCGGGCCGAAGCGCCGAGCTGCCCGCGCGCAGCAGCAGCTACCGCGACTGGGCGCAGGCCCTGCAAGGCTACGCGCAGGCCAATGCCGGCGAGATGGCCTACTGGCAGCAGGCCCTGGGCCATGCAGAGACGGCCTCCTTGCCATGCGCCAACCCCCGGGGCAGCCGCCGCGCGAGCGAGCAGGCCAGCGTGAACGTCACCCTGGACGCAGCCACCACCCAGCGCCTGCTCAAGGACGCCCCGGCCGCCTACCGCACCCAGGTCAACGACCTGCTGCTGACCGCGCTGGCGCGAGCCCTGTGCGGCTGGAGCGGCCAGGCCAGCGTGCTTGTCGACCTCGAAGGCCACGGGCGCGAGGACATCTTCGAGGGCATGGACCTCAGCCGCACCGTGGGCTGGTTCACCAGCGTGTACCCGGTGGCGCTGGCGCCGCGGGGCGAGATCGGCGATGCGCTCAAGCGCGTGAAGGAGCAGCTGCGCCAGGTGCCCAACAAGGGGCTGGGGCACGGCGTGTTCCATTACCTGGGCAGCGATGCGCAGCGCCAGGCCATCGAGGCGTTGCCCAGGGCGCAGGTGGTCTTCAACTACCTGGGGCAGTTCGACGGCAGCTTCGACGAGCAGGCGCTGTGGCGCCCGGCGGCGCAAGGCGGTGGCCAGGCGATGGGAGGGGATGCGCCGCAGGCGCACGAGTTCGCGATCAACGCGCGGGTGTACGAGGGAGAGCTGAGCCTGGCGGTGAGCTACGGGCGCGAGCGGCATCGGGAAGAGGACGTGCGGGCGTGGACGCACCGGCTGCGCGAGGAGCTGCTGGCGCTGGTGGCGCACTGCACCGGCGCAGCCTCGGGCGTGACGCCCTCGGACTTCGCGCTGGCGGCGCTGACGCAGGCGCAGCTGGACGCCTTGCTGGATGTACTGCCATCGGAGGCGCAGAAGGTGCAGGACCTGTATCCGCTGTCGCCGATGCAGCAGGGCATGCTGTTCCACAGCGAGTACGACGGGGGTGGCACGGCGTACGTGACGCAGCTGCGCATCGACGTGCAGGGGCTGGAGGTGCAGCGCTTCAGGGGTGCGTGGCAGCAGGTGGTGCAACGCCATGACGTGCTGCGCACGGGCTTCCTGAGCATGGCCCAGCCTCCGCTTCAGTGGGTGGCCAGGTCGGTGGAACTGCCGATGGCGGTGCACGACTGGCGCGGGCGAGCCGACCAGGCGCAGGCGATCGAGGCGCTGGCACTGGAGCAGCAGGCCGCCTTCGACCTGTCGGCGCCGCCGCTGATGCGGCTTGCCGCGATCCGCATCGACGACCAGCGCCATCGCTTCATCTGGAGCTGTCACCACCTGCTGCTGGACGGCTGGAGCATGTCTCGCCTGTTCGGCGAGGTGCTGCAGGCCTACGACGGCGTGGCGACAGAAGAGCCGGCGTGCAGCTACCGCGACTACATCGCCTGGCTGGCCGCGCGTACGGCGAAGGAAGGCGAGGCCTACTGGCGCAGCCGGCTGCAGAAGATCGATGCGCCGACGCTGCTCGGCACGGCTCTCGAGCCGCCAGCCAACGGCGAAGGCCACGGCGAAGTCGGTGCCGCGCTGGATGCGGCAGGCACGCAGGCCCTGCAGGCCTTCGCCCGCCGCGAGCGCGTGACGCTGAACACGCTCGTGCAGGGCGCATGGTCGCTGCTGCTGTCGCGCTACGCCGCGCAGCAAACGGTCGTCTTCGGCGCCACGGTGGCGGGCCGGCCCGCGGGGCTGGTGGGGGCCGACCGGATGCTGGGCCTCTTCATCAACACGCTGCCCGTGGTCGTCGACGCCGCGCCGGCGCAGCGGCTGGGGGACTGGCTGCGCGAACTGCAGGCGCAGAACCTGGCCTCGCGCGAGCACGAGTACACGCCGCTGCACGAGATCCAGCGCTGGGCCGGGCAGGGCGGCGGCCAGGGGCTGTTCGACAGCATCGTCGTGTTCGAGAACTACCCGATCGACCAGACGCTCGCCGGCCGCGCGGACCAGGGCCTGAAGTTCGAGCAGGCCGAGTCGGTAGACGTCACCCACTATCCGATGGACGTGGAAGTCCACTTGGGCGAGGTGCTGACGATCAAGCTCAAGTATCTGCGCGAGCGATTCAAGGAAGCAGACGTGCAGGCCCTCTCGCAGCAGCTCTTCGGCCTGATGGACAGGATGAGCCAGGACAGCTCGCAGGCGCTGCGCGACCTCGACACGCTGACCTCGGCGCAGCAGTCCGAGATCGCGCGCCTGGGCCGCAGCGGGCGCCACGGTTTCCTGCGCACGCCGGTGCACCAGCTCATCGAGCAGCAGGCGCGCCTGCAGCCCGAGGCGATCGCGCTGCTGATGGGCGATGCCGAGCTGAGCTATGCGGATCTCAATGCACGCGCGAATCGCCTGGCGCACGCGCTGATCGAGCGCGGCGTGCGTGGCAATGCGGTCGTTGCGGTGTCGCTGCAGCGTTCGCTGGAGACCATCGTCGCGCTGCTCGCCGTGCTCAAGGCCGGCGCCGCGTACCTGCCGCTCGACCCGGAATATCCGCAGGACCGCCTGCATTTCATGTGCAAGGACAGCGGTGCGCGGCTGATGCTCACGCAGCGCGCCGTGCTGCCGCGCCTGCCCTCGATGGCCGACACGCTGGTGCTGGACGAAGCGGAGCTGGCCGGCTGGCCCGCTCACGATCCGGAGGTCGCGGTTCATCAGGACCAGCTGGCCTACGTGATCTACACCTCCGGCTCGACGGGCCAGCCCAAGGGCGTGGCGGTGTCGCACGGGCCGCTCAGCATGCATTGCCAGGCCACGGCGGAGATCTACGGCATGGTGGCGCGCTCCTGCGAGCTGCACTTCATGTCCTTCTCGTTCGACGGGGCCCATGAGCGCTGGCTGACGGCGCTCACCGTGGGCGCGAGCCTGGCGCTGCGCGACAACGAGCTGTGGACGGCGGAGCAGACCTGCGACGCGCTGTATCGCTACGGCGTGACCAACGCGGCTTTCCCGCCGGCCTACCTGAGCCAGCTGGCCGACTGGGCGCAGGCGCTGGGCGAGGCACCTCCGGTGGAGTTGTACGTGTTCGGCGGCGAGGCGATGCCCCGGGCCGCCTACGACAAGGTGCGCCAGTCGCTGCGGCCGCGCACGCTCATCAACGGCTACGGGCCGACGGAAACCGTGGTCACGCCGCTGATCTGGAAGACCAGCGCGGACCGTGGCTTCGATGAGGCCTATGCGCCCATCGGGCGGCCGGTGGGCGAACGCACGGTCCATGTGCTCGATGCGCAGCTGCGGCCGGTTGCGCGCGGCAGCGTCGGCGAGCTCTATATCGGCGGCTACGGCCTGGCGCGCGGCTATCTGGGGCGCAGCGCACTGACGGCGGAGCGCTTCGTCGCCGACCCCTTCGACAACACGGGCAGCGGCGGCCGCCTGTACCGCACCGGTGACCTGGTGCGGTGGCGCGAGGACGGAAACATCGCCTACATCGGGCGCGCCGACCAGCAGGTGAAGATCCGCGGCTTCCGCATCGAGCTGGGCGAGATCGAAGCGCAGCTGCGCGAGGTTCCGGGCGTGCTGGAGGCCGCGGTGCAGCTGCACGAAGGGCCCTCGGGCCGACAGCTCGTCGGCTACATCGTGCCCATGCCGAGCGGGCCGCGCGCGCAGCTGTCGCAGCAGGCCCTGCAGCAGTTGCGCCGGCGCCTGCCGGAGCACATGGTGCCCGCGCACCTGATCGTGCTGGATGCGCTGCCGCGGCTGATCAGCGGCAAGCTGGACCGCCACGCGTTGCCCGAGCCGGGTGTGGACGCGCAGCGCGAGATCAAGGCGCCGCGCAACGACAGGGAGCGCAGGCTCGCCGCCATCTGGGCCGAGGTGCTGGGCGTGGAGTCGGTGGGCATCTCGGACAACTTCTTCGAGCTGGGTGGCGACTCGATCCTGAGCCTGCAGGTGATCTCCAAGGTGCGGCAGGCCGATCTGGGGTTCCAGCTGCGCCTGCGCGACCTGATGCGCCATCCGACCATCGAGGCGCTGGTGGAGCAGCTTGCCGATGTCGCGCTCGTGCAGCCGACAGAGCCGGCACAGGCCGTGGTCGAGGCGCAGGGCACGCTGCCGCTCATTCCGATCCAGGCCTGGTTCTTCGACACGCCCATTCCGCGGCGCCATCACTTCAACCAGGCGCTGATGCTGGAGGCGGCGAAGCCGCTGGACGAATCGTTGCTGCTGCAGGCGCTCGACGCTCTGGCAGCACATCACGACGCGCTGCGACTGCGTTTCGAACAGCAGGCCGACGGACGCTGGCGGCAGCGCTACAGCGCGCAAGCGGAGCCGCGCGACCTGCTGTGGAGCCGCGAGGTCGCCGGTGCGCAGGAGATCAGCCTGGTGGCGGACGCGGCGCAGCGCAGCCTCGATTTGTCCAAGGGGCCGGCGTGGCGCGTGGTGCACATGCGCCATGCGGACGGCAGCGCGCGGTTGCTGCTGGTGGTGCATCACCTGGTGGTCGACGGCGTGTCGTGGCGCGTGCTGCTGGAAGACCTGCAGGCGGTCTACGGGCAACTCAGCGAAGGCCGCTCGGTGCAGCTGCCCGGCAAGACGGCCTCCTTCAAGGCCTGGGCCGAGCATCTCCAGGCCCTGGCGCAGGGGACGGAACTGGACGATGAACTTGCCTACTGGCAGGCGCAGCTGCAGCCGGTGGTCGACATTCCGAGGGACAGGCCGATCGACGCGCTGGTCGATCGCGACGCGCTGACGCAGCGCATGCGCCTGGACAGCGAACGCACGGCCCAGCTGTTGCGCGTGGCGCCCTCGGCGTACGGCACGTCCATCGACGATCTGCTGCTGGCGGCGCTGTCGAGGACGGTCTGGCGCTGGAGTGGCGAGCCGGAGACGCTGGTCCAGCTGGAAGGCCACGGCCGCGAGGCCGATGCCGCAGGGCTCGACCTGAGCCGCACGCTGGGCTGGTTCACGAGTGTCTACCCGGTGCGGCTGCGCGAGGGCAGTTCGCCGGTCGAGTCGCTGATTCTCTCGACGAAGCAGCAGCGCATGGACGTGCCGCGTCGCGGCATCGGGCATGGCGTGCTCAAGCACCTGCGGCCGCAGGGTGCCTCGCTGGGTCCGGCACAGGCGCGCATCACCTTCAACTACCTGGGCCAGTTCGACCGCAGCCTGGGCGGGGACGATGCGATGTTCAAGCCGGCAGTGGAGCATCCGGGGCCGGTCCACGACGAGGAGGCTCCGCTGGCCAACTGGCTGGAGATCGCCGGCAACGTGTACGAAGGGCAGCTTTCGATGAGCTGGATCTTCAGCCGGGCGATGTACGACGAGGCGACGGTGGAGAAGCTGATCGGCTTCTACCGCGAGGCGCTGGAGGAGATCGTCGACCACTGCGTCGCGGTGGCGCAGGCTGGCCGGTAGGCGGAAGGCAGGCAACAAAAAAGGCCGGCTCCCGAAACGGGGCCGGCCTTTTTGCTGGCACCGGCTGGCGCCGGCGCTGCGTGACAGCAATCAGAGCTTGTAGGTGAGCTTCAGCCAGACGTTGCGCGGGCGGCCGTAGGTGTAGCCGTTGTAGCCGCCGAGCCCGCTGTAATAACGCTTGTCGGTCAGGTTCTCGATGTTGAGCGAGGCGCTCAGCTTCTTGTCGAACTCGTAGCGCGCCATCAGGCCGATGAGCGTGAGGCCACCCTGCGTCGCACGGCCGAGTCCGGAAGCCTCGTCGTAATAGATGCTGCTCTGGTAGCTCACGCTGCCGCCGACGGTGAGCTTGCTCCAGTCGCCAGGCAGGCGGTAGCTGGTGCTTACGCGGAACAGGCGGTTGGGGTAGGTGGGATCGAGCCGCACGCCCTTGTTGTCGCGCTTGACGTGGTAGGTGTAGCCCGCCTGCATTTGCCAGCCGGGTGCCAGCTCGCCCGAGGCGGTCAGTTCGAAGCCCCTGCTGCGTGCGCCGGGCACGGACCGGTAGGGAACGCTGCCGTCGGGCAGCAGGCCTGCGCTGGTGTCTTCCACGGGCAGATTGGTCTGCTTGGTGCGGAAGACCGCGAGGCTGGTGTTGAGCTTGCCTGCGAAGTGCTCGCCCTTGATGCCGAGCTCGTAGTTCTTGCCGCGCTGCGGCGGGATCACATTGTTGGCGCTGTCGCGCTCGGTGTTGGGCATGAAGATGTCGGTGTAGCTGCCGTACACGGAGAACTCCTTGCTGAGGTCGTACACGATGCCGGCATAGGGCGTGACGACACCGCTCTCGTGCGAGCCGGGAACCCTGGTCAGCGTGCCGGCCACCTGGTTGCGGTTGAGCGCGTCGTTCTTGTACCAGGTACCCCGAGCTCCCACGATCACCGACAGCGGGTCGGCCAGGCGCAGACGCGTCGAGGCGTAGACCGACTTCTCGGAGGTCTGGCCCGACAGCGTGTACGACTTGTAGGGGAAGGATGTGACTGCGGGGAACGACTGCAGCGTGTAGAAGTTGAGCGGCCGGGTATCGAAGACGGTGGGCGCTGCCAGGTTGGTGTCTATGGCGTAGTCGTAGTCGTTGTAGCTGAACCCGAGGACCGCCTCGTGCTTGCGCCCGAAGGCCTCGAAGGGGCCGCGCAGGTGGGCGTCGAAGGAGGTATTCCTCGATGTCGCCGGGTTGTCCCGGATGTCGATGGTGGAGTCGCCCGTCGCGTCGACGGGGTAGAAGGTGTTGAGGTCGCCCGAGGCGCGCTTGCGCTTGCTCTTCAGGTAGCTCGCGTCGAGCTTCAGGCGCCAGCCGCCGCCCAGCTGCTGATCGAGGTTGGCGAAGACCTTGTCCGAGTACATGTTCCAGTAGCTCCAGGGCGCGCTGGAGTTGAAGGAGCGCGGCAGACGGGTGCGCGTGCCGTCGCTGAAGAAGAGCGGGGCCTGGCCGTAGTTGGCGCCGTCGGTGGCGGTCTTCTGGTGCTCGACGCCGACGGCCAGCGTGGTGGTGGGGGAGAGGTCTGCCTCAAGGATGCCGTACAGCACGTCTTCCGCGGTCTTCTTCGATTCGATGAAGCTGTCTCCCGCGGTGCGCGAAGCCACGAAGCGTCCGCGCAGCGTTCCCGCGGCATTGAGCGGGCCGCCCACGTCGACTTCGCCGGAGTAGCGGTTCCAGGAGCCGATGCCGCCGGTCACGTGGCCCGAGAACTCGGTGGTCGGGCGCTTTCGCACCAGGTTGATCGCGCCGCCGGGCGAGCCCACGCCGTTGAGGAGGCCTGCCGAGCCGCGCAGCACTTCCACGCGGTCGTAGATGGCGGTGCTGAGCATGCTGACCTCGCCCGCCACGGTGTTGAAGGCGAAGGTGGGGATGCCGTCGATCATGGTGCCCAGCGTGAAGCCGCGGGACGTGAACTGCACCCGTTCGTCGAGCCGGTCGGCCACGATCCCGGGGGTCTGGCGCAGCACGTCGTCGAGCGTGACCAGGTTCTGGTCTTCGATCTGCTGGCGGCCGATCACGCTCACGGACTGGGGGGTCTCGCGCAGGGACAGGTCCATGCGCGTGGAGGTCGAAGCGGAGCGGGCTGCGTAGGAGCCCGTGCCTTCGGTGGTGCCGTCGGCCGTGGCCTGGACTGTCACCGGTGGCAGCGAGGTGCCGGCCGTGGCGGTCGAAGCGCGCTGGATCGTGACCTGCGAGGCGCCGTTGCGCACCGCGACGAGGCCGCTGCTGGCGAGCAGCCGGTCCAGCGCCTGCTGCAGCGTCAGCCTGCCGGATACCGCGGGCGCGCTGATGCCCGTCACCATGTCGCCGGCAGCGAACACCTGCGCACCCGTCTGCCGCGACAGCTCGTTCAGCGCCGCCGCCAGCGGCTGCGCGGGCACGCGGATGTCGAAGGTCGGCGCGGCCGCCTGTTCGGAGGCCTGGGCGGAAGCCAGGCTGCTCCAGCTGACGAAGATGGTTCCGAAGGCGGCGGCGAGTGCGGCGCTCAGAAGGCGATGGCGAGGCGAAGAACGCATGGGTCAGGGCTCCAGGTCAAGTAAATGCGACGTATTCGTACTTTTGGACGCCATGGCTCGCAAAAAGCAGCAGCCTTGGCGTTTCTCAAAGTAAGACGTTTGAACTCGCCAAACAGAGACACACTGTTCGGCCCGGGGCACGCCGTGAGGCTGGTGCTGCCTCTTTTTTCAGCGCTTGCGCAGTTCCACGCTGCCGTCAGGGTGGGAGTCGGCGATCACCGGGAGGATCGTCGGCAGCACTTCGACCAGACCCACGGAGTCATTGGTGCGGAAGCGGCCGGACAGGCGCATGGCGTCGATGCGCGCGTCGGCGCTGACGATGGGGCGGATTCGGTAGCTGTTGACCGCCGCGAGGGCCTCGCTCAGCGGCGTGTTGTCGAATACGAGCCAGCCGTCTCGCCACGCCGAGAGGGCGCGGGTGTCGGACTGGCGCACGGCATCGGCGTGGCCGTCCAGCACTTCGACGAGTTCGCCGGCGTGCAGGTCGATGACCTCCGCGGACGGTATGGATGCCTCGGCGTTCTGGCGGGCACGCACCTGCACGCGGACATGCCCCTGCTCCACCCCCACGGTGACCGGCCCGCCGCGGTCGCGCACGGTGAAGACGGTGCCGACGACCTCGATGACAGCATCGCGCGTGCGCACCCGAAAGGGGCGCTGTGAGTCGTGCGCCACTTCGAAGCGCACCTCGCCGCGCGCCATGTCGACGATCCGCTGCCCGCGGTACAGCGTGACCTCGATGGCGCTCCGGGGCGCGATGTCGAGCTGGCTGCCCGACGCGTCGGCGGCGCCGTCGGGCAGCGTCACCTTCAGCATCTGCGCGGTGCGGGTGCTGTAGGCGGAACGAAAAATGGGCTGCTGCCAGTACCACTGCGCGCCGCGGCCCGCTACGAGCCCGCCGCCGACCAGCCCCGCGATTGAAAGCAGCAGCTTGCGGCGCTGCGGCGTGCGGGCGGAGGTTGCCGCTGCGGCCGCCGCCGCCATGCCTGCGGCCGGTGTGTCGAAGTGCGCACGCAGGTCGCCGGCCATGCCGCCGAGCATGTCCCAGCGGTGTCGCGCTTCGAGCAGCGCCGCGGCGTGCTCGGGCGATCTGTTGCGCCACTGGTTCATGGCCGCGCGGGCGTTCTGCGCGGCTTCCCCCGGCGCGACCTCGCCTTCCACGATCAGCGCGAGCGCGCGCTCGATCAGCCGTTCGCGCGGTGCGCCCATTGCCATGCCGCCGCTCACGAGAAGTCTTCGGCCAGCGCGGCGTCGAAGCCCGCGCGGCTTTGAACGTGCGGCGGTTCGATCAGCTCGATGCGCAGCTCGGCGAACACTCGCGAGCAGTCGATGGTGGCGCGCAGCAGGTGCTTGGCCACGGCCATCTCGGTGATGTCGAGCTGCTTCGCGATCTCGGCGCGCGTGTGGCCGTAGGCCCGGAACAACAGGAACACTTCGCGCCGCCGGGGCGGAAGCTTCTCCATGGTTTCGACCACCCGCGCCAGCACGCGCTGCTGCGCCAGGAGGAATTCGCTCGAGGGCGCCACGAGGCTGGAGCCAATAGTGGCGTGCGAGCCCACCCATTCCTGGGCCACCTTGCGGCGGCGCGCCTCGTCGATGCAGAGATTGCGCGCCACGCGAAAGAGCAGGGCGCGAGGCGACTCGATGCCGCCGCTGCCGCTGTCCTTCGCGTCATCGGGCGAAATGTCGATGCGCGCGGCGCCGGGCGCCTTCGTCGCCTGCGCGTAGACGCGCTCGAAGCTCGACTGCGCGATGTCCGCCGCGTAATGGGGGTCCCTCAGGTCGCGAGTGAGCTGTCGGCGCAAGTCCGCATAGTGAGCTACAAGTTCCTGGACGAGGTCGCGCATCCGGCAGCCTTCTCGCAAGCATCGACGATGGGCCCCGGAACCGGACGCCCGTCATGCCCGCGAGATCGCCGCCTCCTTCAGGAAGCAACGAGATGGCGGCGATGGCTTTGCGTTTCGGTGACCCCGGGGGATGGGGTTAATAAGAACTATTCTTATTAAGTGTATCACCGAGTCACCGAGCCGCGTCTTTCCGATGTCAGATGACTGCAGTGGCGCGCGACGCGCGTTCCGCCGCCTGCGCCTGCTGCTGCAGCGGGCGCGGGTTCGCGTTCAGCAGCGCTTGACCGATCTCGTCCGAGCGGATCGCCGTGACCGACAGCAGCGTGTCGCTCAGCCCGTGGCTGGTCTCGCAGGCGCCCTGCAGGAAGATGCCCGGCTTGAGCTCCGGCGTGCCCTGCAGCCGGTAGTGGCGGTCCACCGTGAAGTCGCCCAAGTAGGGCGCGAGCGGATCGAGCAGCGTCCGGTGCGCGTCGCGCGCGTAGCCCGTGGCGAGGATCACCACGTCGTAGGCCTGGTTGCCGCGCTCACCGCTGTTGAGGTCGTGCAGCGACAGGTGGACGCCGTCCGCCGCGGCGCGCACCGCGGTCACCTCGTGGCGGCGCAGGAAGCTGTGGCGCGCCACGCCCGCCACGCGCTGGCGATAGAACACGTTGAAGATCTGCTGGATCAGCTCCAGGTCGGGCGCCGCGTAGTTGGTGTGCCAGAACTCCTCCAGCAGCTCGGCGCGCTCGGGCCCGGAGCGGTTGAAAACGAAGTCGGTGAAGTCGGCGTTGAAGATCTCGTTGACGAAGGGGCTGTCGTCCGAGGGCTTGATCGAACGCGCCCGCATGATCAGGTCGACCGCCGGCTTGTTCGGATGGCTCTGCAGGTCCATGAATATCTCCGCCGCGCTCTGGCCTGCGCCGACGATGGCGATGCGTTTGGCGTCGGGATGCTTCGCGATCGCCTCCAGGTAGCTGCTCGAATGGAACACGCGCACGTCGTCCCTGAAGGGTTGGAAGCGCGCCGGAATGTTCGGCACGCCGCCCACGCTCACCACCAGGTTGCGTGCCAGCCGCTCGCGCACCGTGCCATCGGCCTGGCGCGAGCGCACGCGCAGCATCTGCACCTCGGTGCCGCGCATCTCGGGCACCACTTCGAACACGGCCTCGCCGTAGGCGCAGCGATCCTCGAATTGCGCCGCGGCCCAGCCCAGGTAGTCGTTGAACTCGTGGCGGCTCGGGAAGAAGGTCTTGAGGTTGACGAAATCCTGCAGGCGCTGCTTCTCGTGCAGGTAGTTCAAAAAGGTGAAGCGGCTCGCGGGGTTGCGCAGCGTCGCCAGGTCCTTGATGAAGGAGATCTGCATGTGCGCGTTGTCCAGCAGCATGTTCTTGTGCCAGACGAAGCCCGGCTGCTTCTCGATGAACAGCGCGTCCACGAACTGGCCGTGGTGGCGCTTCTCGTCGAGGGCGATCGCCAGGGCGATGTTGGACGGGCCGAAGCCGACGCCGATCAGGTCATGGATTTGCATATGAGGGGTCCTCGGTGGGATGTTCGGCGCGCTCGGCCGAAGTTGGCGAAATGGTCGACTCCCCTTGGGGAATCCAGAGAGCCTCGCCGAAGAAGCGTTCGCGCAGCAGCATGCCCAGCATGGCCCGCTTGTGCGGAAAGTCGAACTCCTTCATGTGCGCATAGCCGCAGCGGCCCAGGCTCTTGATCATCTTGTGGTTGTCCGCGCGCGGCTCGATCACGATGCGCTGCGTGCGGCAGTCGTCCAGGAAGAGGTAGTGCGACACCGACGGCATCCACGCCGTGAGGAAGGGCTTGCCGCGAAAGCGCGCCTCGCCGATCAGCGCGTGCCAGCCGCGGTCGTGGTCGCCCGCGTCGTAGAAGGGCGCGATGCGGTCTTCCTTGGCCCAGTACACCTCGAAGTAGCCGAAGGCTTCGCCGTCGAGCCGGCCGATCAGCCCCGTGACGCGCGGGTCGGCCGCGATGGCGTCCAGGTACGCGCGATGCTTCGCGAGGTCGCCCTGTTCTTCCCAGAAGTGCGCGACCACGGGGTCGTTCATCCAGCGGTTGAAGGCGGGGAGGTCGCGTTCGATGTCGACGGTGCCGAGCGTCAGCGTCTGCGACAGCCACGGAATGTGGCGCTGGTAGACCGTGCCGACGGGCTTGGCGGGCCGCAGCGGATGCCGCTTGCCCTGGCTCATCACATGGCGCTGCGCGAAGGGCTCGCGCGGATTGCACTGCCACACGCGCGGCAATTGCCAGAAGGTCTCGCGCACCACGCTCGGCAATTGCCCGGCGGAAGGGGCGACCGCCCCGGCATCGATCAGCCGGGCGATGCACGACGATGGCACCTGCAACGGCAGCGTCTTGCACTTCGGATGGCGAACGAAGACGGCTTCGATGGCCGCCAGCAGATGGGTCTCCTGCGGCTCCGTGTCATTGCCCTGCGGCCATTCCAGACGCAACGTGCCGGCCTGCTCGCGCAATGCCCAGCGGCTGCTCCGTTCATTGCCGCTTTGCGGGCCGACCGTGAGCTTCACGCCGTCGAGCCGCGCTTCGAGCGGCTGGCCGTCGGGGTGCGCGTGGAACACCCATGCGCCGATCGCCGGGGGCGTCGCGGCAACTGCCGGCCGCTGGAAGGCCTCGGCCAGCACCTGCGCGAGCGACGAGCGCAGCGCGTCCGCTTCCTCCACCACCTGGCTCAGCCGCGCGAAGTCATGGACCATGCCCTCGTGCACGGCCAGGTGCGTGCGCACGCCGGCCTCCTGCAGGCGCGCGGCGTAGGCCCTGCCTTCGTCCACCAGCGGGTCGTATTCCGCCAGCACGAGGTGCGCGGGCGCGAGGCCGCAGAGATCCTTCGCGGCGAGCGGGGCGAAGCGCCAGTCGAGGCGGTCTTCGTCGCTGCGCAGGTAGTGGCCGAACATCCATTGCAGCGTGCGCTGCTCGAGCAGGTGCCCCTTGGCGTAGCGCCGGTGCGAGTCGCTGTCCTGCCGGATGCTGGTGCAGGGATACAGCAGCAGCTGCAGCAGCGGCTGCGGGCGCCCGGCATCGCGCGCGGCGATCGTCAGCGCCGTGGCCAGCGTGCCGCCGACGCTGTCGCCGCCGAAGGCCACGCGGGAGGTGTCCAGGCCGAGCGAGCCGCCGTGCACCGCGAGCCACTGGGCGGCATCTTCAGCATCGTGGAAGGCGGTCGGAAACTTGTGCTCGGGCGCGAGGCGGTAGTCGACCGCCAGCACCGCGCACGCGGCGTTTTTTGCCAGCGTGCGGCACAGGGCGTCGTGCGAGTCCAGCCCGCCGACGACATAGCCGCCGCCGTGGAAGTAGAGCAGGGTGGGCAGCGGCGCGCCCGTGGCTGCGCCGCGATACAGCCGCGCGCGCAGCGGCGCGCCGTCGCGGGCGCGCAAGCCGATGTCCTCCACGGGCAGGTCGGGGCCCACGCCGTCGAGCGCCAGCGTCGATTGGTCGTAGCTGGCGCGCGCCTGCGCGGGCGACATGTCGCACATCGGGGGGCGTCCGTCCTCCTCGGCGATGGCGGCAAGTTCGAGGAAGGCTTCCAGGTCGGGATGCAGTGGCATGGTGGATTTCGCGGTTGCATCCATGAACGGATGCTTATCCGCAAAAGACGCACGGCGCGGCTGTTTGTTTAGGCGCGGTCCCGCGCCTTGCGGAACTCCGGCGCCAGCGGACACGCACCGCAGTAGCCCTCTTCGGGCAGCAGGTAATAGAGACAGCACTGCCGGTGCAGCGTGACGGGGACCGGCGTGCCGGACTGCATTCGCACGACCTTGCGCTGCACCGCGAACAACGGGTTGTCGGCGCAGCCCCAGCGCGGCTGGTGCAGCAGGTGGTCCAGGTCCTTCGCGATGGAGGGCGCGTGGCCGCTGAGCAGCAGGCCCTGCTGGAGTACGGGCTCCAGGCAGCGCGCGGCATTGCCCCACAAGATCTTGGGCGCGATGCGCGTGAGTCGGGTCAGCTGTGCGAAGAGCGGCCCGAGGTGCTCGAAGAGCAGAACCGCATAGCGCGCTGCGGTGTCGGTGCAGGGGCGCGCGTGCCCTTCGTGCGTGATGTGAAAGCGCTGCGGCACGGCGCCGTCTTCGAAGCTGATCCACGCCCGCTCCGGCGCCATCGGAAATTCATGCTGAAGCAGGCTGGCCGCCGCGGCCACCGGGGGCAGCAGGGCATTCAGGTAGTGCATGCTCCAGGCCGATGCCACCGGCCGCAGGTCGGGCCTGCGCACACGGCGGTGACGGGCGTGCTGCTGCAGCAGCGCGGCAAGAAGCTCCGGCCTGGCGATCAGCTCGGCCACCTGCACGGCGCCCGCGGGCGGCTGCGGCGCGCAGGCCAGCGTTTCGCCGTAGACGGCCCACTCGCCTCTGAAGATCGGTGCCAGCAAGGGAATCATCGGAAGAAAAGACAGGGCGTGGCCGCGCAAGTCGTGCTCATCCAACAGGAGACGGACGAGCCGCCCGAAGGTTTAGTGCGGCGCAATAGTTCACGAAATTGCGACGTGGAGATGACATGCGCTAAACATCCGACGGCGGGTCGCGTCTATCCACGCATCCACAGCAGTCCAGGCGTCCAGATGCGATGAACTCCCGTCACCACGTTCCTTCCGATCCGGCTTTCAGCGAGGCCTGGCGGCTCTTTCGCGAGCTGCACGATGCGCCGTCGCTCGAGCGCGCGGAGAAGCTGGTCCTGTGGCTGGGGCGCGATGCCCGCCACGTGCGCGCACTCGACGATGCCCTGACCCTGTGGGCCCTGGCCGGCGCGGTCATGGTCGGGTCCGCGCCCGGCGACGAGTCGTGCCAGAAGCCGACCTTGCAGTAAGCAGCAAGCGGCGGGCCGGCCGCCGGCTAAACATTCCGGCCGCCGCAGCGTCATACCGGCATGCAAACCCAACCCGCCAGCGCCAAGGCCACCGATCTGCTCCGGCTGCTGAAACCCTTCGCTCCCTGGATCCTGCTCTCGGCCGTTACCGGCATCGCCGCCGGCGCAGCCACCGTGTCGCTGCTGGCGACCATCAACGAGGTGCTCAGCCGGCCCGGCGGCATGGCTGGCGGACTGCTCCTGACCTTCATCGGACTGTGCGTGGTGGCGCTGGTCGGCCGCGCGCTCTCGGACATGTCGAACAACGTCGTGGGCCAGCGGCTGGTCGCCCAGGTGCGAAAAGACCTGGCACTGAAGATTCTTGCGGCGCCCATCGACGCACTGGAGCGCTACCGCATGCACCGCCTGATGCCCGTTCTCACGCAGGACGTGGACATGATCAGCGACGTGGCCTTCATGCTGGCCGCCACCATGATCTCGCTGGCCATCGCGCTGGGCTGCCTCGGCTACCTCGCGTGGCTGTCGCCGTCGCTCTTCGGCCTGCTGGTGGTGGCCATGCTGATCGGCGTGGCCATCCAGAGCTGGGCCCACGGGCGCGGCATCGCGGGCTTCTTCCAGTCGCGCGAAAAGGAAGAGCTCCTGCACAAGGCCTATCGCGGCATCAGCGAGGGCGCCAAGGAGCTGCGCATGCACCGCGCCCGCCGCGCCAGGGTGTACGAGGGGCAGATCGCCCAGACCGTCGATGCGATCCGCGACATCAACCGCCGCGCGATCAACACCTTCGTGCTCGCCACCTCCTTCGGTTCGGCGCTGTTCTTCCTGCTGATCGCGCTGATACTCGGCTGGGCCGCGTGGCGCACGACCGATCCCGTTGTGCTCAGCGGCTTCGTGCTGGTGCTGCTGTTCATCAAGGGGCCCATCGACCAGATCGTGGGCGCGCTTCCGCACCTGGGCCGCGCCAAGGTGGCCTTCGGGCGCATCGCCGACCTGTCGGCGCGCTTCGCCACGCCGGAGCCGCACCTGCACCTCGACTCGCCGCCTGCCTCGCCGCCGCTGCGCGACGCCATCGAGCTGCGCGGCGTGCGCTACGCCTTCGATGCGCCCGAGGGCGGCGACGCCTTCGTGCTCGGCCCCGTCGACCTGTGCATCGGCCGCAGCGAGATCGTCTTCATCGTCGGCGACAACGGCTCGGGCAAGACCACGCTCATCAAGCTGCTGCTGGGCCTGTACGCGCCGCAGCAGGGCGAAGTGGTGCTCGATGGCAGGCCCGTCACGCCCGAGACGCGCGACGACTACCGCCAGCTCTTCACCACCGTGTTCTCCGACTTCTACCTGTTCGAGGACCTTGTCGCGGGCGAGGAGGGCGGCCACCAGGCGCTGCCCGAAACCGCGCTGCCCTACCTGCAGCGGCTGGAAATCGCACACAAGGTCTCGGTGAAGGACGGCGCCTTCAGCACCACCGACCTGTCGACCGGGCAGCGCAAGCGGCTCGCGCTGGTGCACGCCTACCTCGAAGGCCGCCCGGTGCTGGTGTTCGACGAATGGGCGGCCGACCAGGACCCGACCTTCCGCCATCTCTTCTACACAGAGCTGCTGCCCGAGCTGCGCGCCAAGGGGCACTCGCTGGTCGTCATCTCGCACGACGACCGCTATTTCCACGTGGCCGACCGCATCGTGCAGATGAAGGCCGGGCGCGTCGCGCAGGTCACGGCCACGCCGGCGCAGGGCCTGGCGGCCTGAGCGCAGTCAGACAAGGCAGATCAGGGGCGGACGAGCCAGTGGCAGTTTCGGCAGCAATGCAGTACGCGGCGGCGCCCGCGAACGAGGGCTTCTCTGTGCAACTGCGCAGCATGGGCATACGGCCCACGGTCATCCGCCTGTGCGTGCTGCAGACGCTGGCCGAGAGCGGTTCCGAGTGGCTGGGCGGCGAAGAAGTGTTCCGCCGCATGCTCGCGCGCGGCACCGCCACCGGCCTCGCGAGCGTCTACCGCGTGATCAAGGAGCTGGAGCAGGCGGGCCTCATCCAGCGCGAATGGGAGCGCAGCCTGGGGGGCGTGCGCGCGGTGCATCGCCTGCGGCGGCCGCAGGCGCTCGAAGTCACTGTGCGGCTGAGCTGCGGCGGCTGCAACGCCAGCGTCGAGGTGGTCGACGAGGCGCTGCACCAGGGGCTGATGCGCGCGGCGCAGGCGCATGGCCTCAGCGCCGGTGGACCGGTCACGGTGCATCTGGGTTGCATGAAGGCGGACTGCGCGCGCTGCGACGACGCACTGCCGGCCGCGACCAGCATGCAGAGGGCGGACACGGCGCGGGCCGCGTCCGTCAAGCTCCAGGTCCGATAGGCGAGGCTAGACCCGGATCACCCGCCCGGGGTTCAGGATGTTCTTGGGGTCGAGCCCGCGCTTGATCGCCCGCATCATCTCCAGCGCCACCGGCGACTTGTGCTTCTCGAGCTTGTCGACCTTGAGCGAGCCGACACCATGTTCGGCCGAGAACGAGCCGCCGAACTTCTCGACCGCGTCGTACACCAGCGTGTTGATGCGCTCTTCCTCGTTCTTCAGGAAAGCCTTGGTATCGACGTTCTCTGGCGCCTGAACGTTGTAGTGCAGGTTGCCGTCGCCCAGGTGGCCGAAGTTGACCAGCCGCACGCCGGCGATCTCGCGCGCCAGCAGCGCGTCGGTTTCCTCGACGAAGGCCGGGATGCGCGACACCGGAATGGAGATGTCGTGCTTGATGTTCAGCCCTTCCTCGGCCTGCGCGAGGGGGATGCTCTCGCGGATGTGCCACAGCTGGTGCGCCTGCGTGAGGTTCTCGGCCACCACCGCGTCGGTCACGCAGCCGTCCTCGAAGGCGGTTTCGAGCAGTGCCTCGAAGCGCGAGCGGGCGTGGTCTTCGGATTCGCTGTCGGAGTTCTCCAGCAGCACGCAATAAGGGACGGCCTCGTCGGCGATGAAGGGCACGCGCAACTGCGGCATGTGCTTGTCGACCAGGCTCAGTGCGAAGCGGCCCATCACCTCGAAGCCGGTGAGGCCCGAGCCCAGGTGCTTGTGGGCAAGGCCCAGCAGCGTCACCGCGTGGTCCAGCGAGGGGACCGCGGCCCAGGCCGTGAGTTGCGCCGCCGGCAGCGGATAGAGCTTCATGGTGGCGGCGGTGATGATGCCCAGCGTGCCCTCGCTGCCGACGAAGAGGTCGCGCAGGTCGTAGCCGGTGTTGTCCTTGCGCAGGCCGCTGGTGCCTTCCCAGATCTCGCCCTGCGGCGTGACCACCTCCAGGCCCAGGCACAGCTCGCGCGTGTTGCCGTAGCGCACCACCTGCGTGCCGCCCGCGTTGGTGGCGAGGTTGCCGCCGATGGTGCAGCTGCCCTCGGCCGCGAGGCTCAGCGGGAACAGGTAGCCGGCCTTCTCGGCGGTTTCCTGCAGCGTCTGCAGGATGCATCCGGCCTCCACCGTCATGGTGAGGTTGGCGGCGTCGATGGTGCGGATCGCGTTCAGCCGCTGCAGGCTTAGCACCACCTGCGTGCCGCTGTCGTCGGGAATGGAGCCGACCGCGAGGCCGGTGTTGCCGCCTTGCGGAATCACCGCCGTGCCGGCCGCGGCGCAGGCCTTGACCACGTCGGCCACCTGCTGGGTGTTGGCCGGCCGCACCACGGCCAGCGACTTGCCGCGCGAGCGCTTGCGCCAGTCCTGCTCGTAGGCGGTGAGGTCGCCCTCGTTGAGTACATGCGATGCGCCGACGATGGCGCGCAGTTGTTCGATCAGGTCGGTGGAAGAAGTCATTGGGCGGAAGCCTCCAGTTGGCGGGCAGCGTTCTTGGCGTGGCGCAGGCGAAGCCGCACATGCCAGGCGCAGGCGGCGAAGAGCACGAGGCACAGCAGGACCTCGACGAGCGCGAGCACCTGGCTCACGCCGCTGGTGTCGCTCCAGGCGCGCACCACGCCCTCGGTGAAATAGAGCCAGATCATCAGGCTGACCCAGCGGTAGGTGTACATGCGGTTCTTCCAGAGCCCGGCGAGCGGAATGACCAGCGGCAGCACCTTCAGCGCCATCAGCGAGCCGCCGGGCCGCAAGGGCGCGAGCCACAGTTCCCAGGCCAGGCCGAGCACGATGAGGCCGACGACGCTGCCCACGGCGGCCCAGCGGGTGGCGCGAACGGAAGATGGAGGAGGCGGGGTGTCGGACACGGGTGGCGGGGACGCTGCAAAAAGAGCGGATGGCATGATACCGGCCATGAATCGTCGGCAACTCTGGAGGGATCTTTCGCGCTTCCCGTGGCGCAACACGGCAGCGGTGCTGGGCGAGCGCTTCCGGGAAGACCGGCTCGGCCTCACGGCCAGCAGCCTGACCTTCACCACCACCATCGCGATGGTGCCCTTCTTCACGGTGGCGCTGGCCCTGTTCACCGTGTTCCCGATGTTCGCGAAGATGCAGGGCCGGCTGCAGCGCTGGCTCATCGAAAGCCTGATTCCAGACAATATCGCGCGGCAGGTGCTGGGCTACCTGAACCAGTTCGCGAGCAAGGCCAGCGGGCTGGGCATCGCGGGCCTGATCGTGCTGCTGATCACCGCCATCGCGCTGATCCTGACCATCGACAAGACGCTCAACAACATCTGGCGTGTGCGCACGCCGCGGCCGTTCGCGCAGCGGGTGCTCATCTATTGGGCGGCCATCACGCTGGGGCCGATCATCCTCGCGGTGAGCCTCTCCACCACTTCCTACGTGGTCGCGGCCACCAGCGACGTGGTGGGGCGCGGCATCGTGAAGCTGTTCTTCGACACCTTCGAGTTCATGCTGCTCGCGGTCGGCATGGCGTCGCTCTACCACTACGTGCCCAACACCAACGTGCGCTGGTCGCATGCGTGGGCCGGAGGCATCTTCGTGGCGGCGGCCATCGAGATCGCCAAGCGCGTGCTGGGTTATTACCTGAGCCTGGTGCCGACGTACTCGGTGCTGTACGGCGCCTTCGCGACGGTGCCGATCCTGCTGGTGTGGATCTACGTGGCCTGGGTGATCGTGCTTCTGGGCGCGGTCATCGCCGCCTACCTGCCCAGCCTGCTGACGGGCGTCGCGCGGCGCGGCGGCACCGCCGGCTGGCCCATGCAACTGGCCATGGAAACGCTGCAGCACCTGGCCCGAGCACAGGCCACGCCTGCCAAGGGCATGGGCGCGACCGAACTGGTGACGCGCATGCGCGTGGATGCGCTGCAGCTGGCGCCGGTGCTCGAGACGCTGGTGGCGCTCGACTGGATCGCGCCGCTGGCGGAAGAGCCCGCCAACGAGGACCCGCGCTACGTGCTGCTGGCCGACCCGTCGACGCCCATCGAGCCGCTGCTGAAAGAGTTGCTGATGCCGCAGGCCGAGCCGCTCGAAGACCTCTGGCAGAAAGGTCCGCTGCGCTCCCTGAGGCTGGGCGACGTGCTCCTGATCTAGATCTTTACTCGCCCCAGCCAGATGTCCCGGTACATCGCCCAGTCGCCCATGAAGGAGTAGAGCGGCCGCTTGAACGAGGCCGGCTTGTTCTTCTCGAAGCCGAAGTGCCCGACCCACGCGAAGCCGTAGCCTGCCACGAGGCCCGCCAGCAGCCACAACGGATTGAGCGTGACTATCAGCGCCACCAGGCACAGCAGCGAGATGCTCGAACCGGCGAAATGCAGCCGCCGGCAGGTGATGTTGGCGTGCTCGGTCAGGTAGAAGGGGTAGAACTCCGCGAAGCTCTTGAACTGGCGCGGATCGACGGCAGATGCGGGGGCAGTCGTGGTGTTCATCGTGAGAGTCTCCTGTACCCTGCGGGAGGGCTTTGTCCATAATAGCCACGACCTCCCGGCCGTACCACCCGGTCTTCCGATCACACCACCGACGCATCAGCCTTGAGCGCTCTTCCAAGCCTTCCAAGCACCCCTGAATCCGCCGGCTCGGCAGGCAGCGATGCGCCCTGGGTCGTCTGCCTCTGCGCCGAATGGTGCGGCACCTGCCGCGACTACCGGCCGCTGCTCGAGGAAGTGGCGCGCGCGCATCCGCAGTTCCGCTTCGCCTGGGTCGACATCGAGGACCACGCCGACATCGCCGATGCCTTCGACGTCGAGACCTTCCCGACCCTGCTGGTCGCCGGCTCCGACGGCACGCGCTTCCTGGGCCCGCTCCTGCCGCATGCCGAGACGCTCTCGCGCATGCTCTCCGCATTGCAGCCGCCACAGCCCTCGAGCCTCGACGTCGACCTGCTGCTGGCGGTGCTGAACAAGAAGCCCGCCGTCTTCGCGGTCTGACCGGAGTCTTCCCATGAAAGTCCTGATCTTCGGCGCCACCGGCATGGTGGGGCAGGGCGTGCTGCGCGAGTGCCTGCTGGCGCCCGATGTGGAAAGCGTGGTCGCGGTCGGCCGCAACCCAACAGGGCAGCAGAACCCGAAGCTGCGCGACCTGGTCCACAAGGACATGTACGACTACGGCGACATCGAATCGCAGCTGCAGGGCTTCGACGCCTGCTTCTTCTGCCTCGGCGTGTCGTCGGTGGGCATGAAGGAGCCTGAGTACAAGCGCATGACCTACGACCTCACGCTGGCGGCAGCCACCGTGCTCGCGCGGCTCAACCCGGGCATGACCTTCACCTACGTGACGGGTGCCGGCACCGACAGCAGCGAGCGCGGCAGCAGCATGTGGGCGCGCGTGAAGGGCGCGACCGAGAATGCCCTGCTGCGCCTGCCGTTCAAGGCGGCCTACATGTTCCGTCCCGGCATGATCCAGCCGCTGCATGGCATCCGTTCCAAAACGCCGGTCTACGACGCGGCCATCGTCGTGCTCAAACCCGTGCTCGGGCTGGCCTTCCGCCTCTGGCCGAACCGGGTGACCACCACCGAGAAGCTGGGCCGCGCGATGCTGGCGGTGGCGCGCAACGGTGCGCCGAAGCCGATCCTCGATCCGGCCGACATCAACGCCCTGGGCTGATCTCTTTCCTCGTTGCGCCGGAAGCCTGCGCGCGCCCCAGCTTGCGGCGCCCCGCGCTGGCGATGGCCGTGACCAGGTGCCGAACGAAGTCCTGCGCCAGCGGCGGCAGCGTGCGGCCTTCGAGCGCCAGCACCTGCAGCTGGCGCTGCTGCAGCGGTGCCTCCGCGAAAGGCCGCGCCACCACCGTGCCCTCGTCGATCAGGTGCATCACAGTGACCAGGCCCGAGAGCATCACGTCGGGCGTGCGCAGCAGCGGCAGCAGCACCGAGGAGAAATTGCTCACGAAGAGCGCCCGGTACTGCAGCCCCTGCAGGCTGCAGGCCTGGTCGAAGAGCTGGCGCGCGGTCACGCCCTTGTCGCCCACGGCCAGCGGATAGCGCACCGCGTCGGCCACCGACACCACGCGCTGGGGCGCCAGCGGATGGTCGGGCCGCAGCACGGCGTACACCGGCGCGGTGGCCGAGTGCTCGATCTTCAGGCCGGGCTCGGGCGCGACCACGTACTTGAGCGCGATGTCGGTCTCGCCGCGTGCCAGCAGCGCGCTCACGCCATCGGGCGAGCCCACGTGCAGCTCCAGCTGGCAGCCGGGGTTGGCCGACTCGAAGCTGCGCATCACCAGCGGCATGAAGTGCCCCGCGAAGCCCTCGGTGCAGGCCATGCGGATGCGCCGCGCGCTCTGCCCGCCGAGGTCGCGTACCTGTTCGACCACCTGTTCGATGTCGAGCTGTGCATTGCGCAGGTGCGCCGCCAGCCGCTCGCCCGCGGCCGTGAGCGCCATGCCGCGCGCATGCCGTTCGAAGAGAGGCGTGCCCAGGCTGTCCTCGAGCTTGGCAATCTGCCGGCTGACCGCCGACGAGGCCACGAAGAGGCGCGCGGCCGCCTGGTTGACCGAGCCGCTGCGCGCCACTTCGAGGAAGTGCCGCATCGGGATGCTGAGCAGGGGGAGAGTCATGGCAGGGCCTTGGGTGTTGCCTTCAAGGCAATGGTAGCTTGCCAAAACGATGCTGGAAGCATCGGCCTTCAGGCCTTGTACTTGCTCTCCCGACGGACAGAAAGACAAGGAACCCCTTCATGCAACGCCCGGACAGCCTCGCCGCTGCAGCCGCCTACTTCGACGCAGGCGGCTTCTTCGCCGACCTCCAGCGCCGCGTCGCCTTCCGCACCGAGAGCGACACCGGCGCCGCCACGCCCGCGCTGGAGGCCTACCTGCGCGAGGAGATGATCCCGCCCCTCGCCGCACTCGGCTTCGCCTGCGAGGTGGTCGCCAACCCGGTGCCCGGCGGTGGGCCCTTCCTCATCGCGCGCCGCGTCGAGGATCCGTCCCTGCCCACGGTGATGACCTACGGCCACGGCGACGTGGTCAGCGGGCAGGACGCGCACTGGGAAGAGGGCCTGGCCCCCTGGGCGCTGACGGCTCGCGGCGAACGCTGGTACGGGCGCGGCACGGCCGACAACAAGGGCCAGCACAGCATCAACCTGGGCGGCCTCGCGGCGGCGCTGGAAGCCCGTGGCGGCCGCCTGGGCTACAACGTGACCTGGCTCATCGAAATGGGCGAGGAAGCCGCCTCGCCCGGCCTGCACGCGGTGTGCGAGCAGCAGCGCGACAAGCTGCGCGCAGACCTGTTCATCGCCAGCGACGGCCCGCGGGTGAGCGCCGCGCGGCCCACGCTCTTCCTCGGCTCGCGCGGCGCGGTCAACTTCAGCCTGCGGCTGCGCGCCCGGCCGCGCGGCTATCACTCGGGCAACTGGGGCGGCGTCCTGGTCAATCCGGGCACGGTCGTCAGCCATGCGGTGGCCTCGCTGGTCGATGCGCGCGGGCGCATCCTCGTCGAGGCGCTGCGCCCGCCGCCGGTGACCCAGGCGGTTCGCAACGCGCTGACCAGCATCGCCATCGGAGGCGGCGCGGACGACCCCGAGGTCGACGAGGGCTGGGGCGAGCCCGGCCTGAGCCCGGCCGAACGGCTGGTGGCCTGGAACACCATCGAGGTGCTGGCGCTCGGCGCGGGCTCGCCGCAGCGGCCCGTCAACGCGATTCCCTCCGAGGCGGTGGCGCATTGCCAGCTGCGCTTCGTGGTCGGCACGCCCTGGCAGGACCTGCAGGAGATCGTGCGCGCGCACCTCGATGCGCACGGGTTCGGTCAGGTCGAGGTGGAGGTCACGCTGACCGGCGCGGCCACGCGGCTCGACGTCGAGAACCCCTGGGTGGGCTGGGCGCGCAAATCCATCGAGGAAAGCAGCGGCCTGCGCCTCGATCTGCTGCCCAACCTCGCCGGCTCGCTGCCCAACGACGTCTTCGCCGACCTGCTCGGGCTGCCCACGCTGTGGGTGCCGCATTCGTACCCCGCCTGCGCGCAGCACGCGCCCAACGAGCACCTGCTCGCGCCGCTGGCGCGCGAGGGCCTGCAGATCATGGCCGGCCTGTACTGGGACCTGGGCGAGCCGGGCCTCGCGCCCTGGGCTGCCGGCCGGCTTTCGCAATCCGCTTCCACTCTTTCCTGACACGCACCATGGACATCGCCATCTCACGCCGCCGCTTCGGACTGCTGCTTTCCGCTTCCGCCGTCCTGGGCACGCATTTGCCCGCTTTCGCACAGGGCGCCTGGCCCGAGCGTCCGATCAGGCTGGTCGTGCCTTTCCCCCCGGGCGGCGGCACAGACCTGGTCGCGCGGGCCATGGGGCAGACGCTGTCGGAGCAGCTCGGCCAGCCCATCGTGATCGACAACAAGCCCGGCGCGTCCACCATCATCGGCACCGACGCGGTCGCCAAGGCCGCGCCCGACGGCTACACGCTGCTGCTGTCAGGTTCGACCAGCTTCAGCGTGAACCCGGCCCTGCGCGCGAAGCTGCCGTACGACACGGTGCGCGACCTCGCGCCCATCGCCATCGTGGCGCGCACGCCCCTGGTGCTGGTGGTGGGCAAGGGTCAGCCCTGGCAATCGCTGCCCGAACTCGTCGCGGCGGCCAAGGCCAAGCCGAAGAGCATCCGCTACGCCACCTTCGGCTCGGGCTCGGGGCCGCACCTGTCGGGCGAGCTGTTCGCGCTGGCCGCGGGCATCCAGCTGCAGGACATTCCGTACAAGGGCAGCAGCCAGAGCTCGCTGGCGGTGATCGGCGGCGAGGTCGAGATCGCCATCGACACCGTGGCGGCCGTGGCGCCGCACGTGCGCGCGGGCAAGCTGCGCGCGCTGGGCATCGTGGGCGCGACGCGCTCCAGCATGCTGCCCGAGGTGCGCACGCTGGCCGAGCAGGGACTGCCCGAGGCCACCTTCGACGCCTGGTACGGCTTCGCCGCCCCCGCGCGCACGCCGGCGCCCGTGATCGACAAGCTCGCTCGCACGGTCGTCGCGACCATGGGCCATCCGGCGCTGCAGGCGCAACTGCGTGCGCAGGGCATGGAGCCGGTGGCCATCGGCGCGGCGGCCTTCCGCACGCAGATGGAAGGCGAGATCTCGCGCTACCGCGCCCTTGCGCATCGCGCGGGGATCGTGGCGGAGTAGGTCAGGTCCCCGGAAGCTCAGGCGTTCAGGAAGTCGCGCAGCGCGAACAGCACCTCGTCGGGCGCCTCGCTCATCAGCGCGTGGCCCGCGTGCACCGTCACCACTTTCGCGTTGCGCGCCTTGCCCACCAGCGCCTTGGTGGCGCGCGGCGGCGTCATCTGGTCGGCGTCGCCAAGCAGGAACAGCACCGGGCACTGCACCTTCTCGATGGCGGCCTCGCCGTTGGCGTAGTCGTTGCAGGCCTTGAAGCCGATGTGGAACACGTTCGCCTCGCGGTTGCTCGCGAGCACGCGGCGCATCAGCGCGCGCGAGCTGCCGTAAAGCCAGGTGCCCGGGCCGAGCGAGGAGGGCGGTGGCGCCAGCAGCGAGTGCGAGAAGGTGTTGACCATGGCGATGGCGCGCTGCGGATCGCTCACCGAGCTTTCGAGCAGCGCGGGCGACACCGCCATCGGGTAGGCCGTGCCGACCATCGCGAGTTGCGTGATGCGCTGCGGCGCGCGCGAGGCCGCCTCCAGCGCGATCAGCGAGCCGAAGCTGTGGCCGACCAGCGCGGCCTTCTGCACGCCGGCCGCGTCGAGCAGCGCGATGACGAACTGCGCAGCCTCCTCCACGCTGGCCGGCGGCGGGCCTTCGCTCTTGCAGTGGCCGGGCAGGTCCACCGCGAGCACGTTCCAGCCGTGGTTGGCGAACCAGCGGCTCTGCAGGATCCACACGCTGTGGTCGTTGAGCACGCCGTGGATGAAGACGACCGTGGGCTTTGCCGCATCGAAGGGCTTGCCGCCGGTGTAGCAGTAGGTGGCGTGGCCGTTGACGGTGTAGTTCATCTCAGGCACCTGCCTTTTCCGCAGCCTTCAGGGCGCGCTTGAGGTCGTCGATCAGGTCGGCCGGGTCTTCCAGGCCGATCGACAGGCGGATCGTGCCCTGAGAAATGCCCGCGCCCGCCAGCGCCTCGTCGGTCATGCGGAAGTGCGTGGTGCTCGCGGGGTGGATCACCAGGCTGCGGCAGTCGCCCACGTTGGCCAGGTGGCTGAAGATCTTCAGCGTCTCGATGAAGGCCTTGCCCTGCGCGCGGCTGCCCTTGATGTCGAAGCTGAACACCGCGCCCGCGCCGCGCGCGCCGTGGCGCAGCAACTTCTGCGCGAGCGCATGGCTCGGGTGCGATTCGATCAGCGGATGCCCCACGCGCGACACGAAGGGGTGGCTCGCGAGGAATTCGACCACCTTCTGCGTGCTGTCGATGTGGCGCTCCATGCGCAGCGGCAGCGTTTCGATGCCCTGCAGGATCAGCCATGCCGTGTGCGGGCTCATCGAGGCGCCGAAGTCGCGCAGGCCCTCGCGGCGGGCGCGCAGCAGGAAGGCGCCCACTGTGCTTTCCTCGCTGAAGACCATGTTGTGGAAGCCGTCGTAGGCCTGCGTCAGCTCGGCGAATTTGCCGGATTTCTCCCAGTCGAAGCTGCCGCCGTCGACCACCACGCCGCCGATCACCGTGCCGTGGCCCGACAGGAACTTGGTGGCCGAGTGATAGACCAGGTCGGCGCCCCAGTCGAAGGGCTTGATCAGGTAGGGCGAGGTGAGCGTGGAATCGACCAGCAGCGGCACGCCCGCCTCGTGGGCGATGTCGGCCACGGCGGGGATGTCGAGCACGTCCAGCCCCGGGTTGCCCACCGTCTCGCCGAAGAAGAGCTTGGTCTCGGGGCGCACCGCGGCGCGCCAGCCGTCGAGGTCGCCGGGCTTCACGAAGGTGGTCTCGATGCCGAAGCGGCGCATCGTGTAGTGCAGCAGGTTCTGCGAGCCGCCGTACAGGGCCGTGCTGGCCACGATGTGCGAGCCCGCGCCCATCAGCGTGGCCACCGACAGATGAAGCGCCGCCTGCCCGCTGGCGGTGGCGATGGCGCCGATGCCGCCCTCGAGCGCCGACACGCGCTGCTCCAGCACCGCGTTGGTCGGGTTGCTGATGCGCGAATACACGTGGCCGGCGCGCTCCAGGTTGAAGAGGGCCGCAGCGTGGTCGCTGGATTCGAAGACGAAGGAGGTGGTCAGGTGGATCGGCACCGCCCGCGCGCCGGTGGCGGGGTCGGGCGCGGCGCCGGCGTGCAGCGCGAGGGTGTCGAAACCGGGGTCGGAATATCCGGGCATGAGGGCCTTTCTCGTGTCTGAGCTGTTGTCTCCTGGCAATGCCCCGTTACGTCTGCAATTCATGCGTGCGCGACAGGGGCGCTCAGGTCGGCGTCGATTGTGGGCTATATTCAAAAACGGCACGCCCGCCGAGATAGCCGAGATTGAGTTCCCAGAGGAGCAAAACGATGAAAGTCAGCGACATCCTTCGCGTCAAGGGCAATACGCTCTTCACCATCACGCCAGACGACCTGCTGGCAGAAGCCGCCAAGACGATGGCGGAAAAGGACATCGGTTCGCTGGTGGTCATGGAGCACGGCGACCTGGTCGGCATGCTCACCTTCCGCGAGGTGATCGTGGCCATCGTCGGCAACGGAGGCCAGGTCGGCACCATGCAGGTCCGCAAGGTCATGGACGACGCCCCCGTCACCTGCACGCTCGAAACCGACCTCGACGAGATCCGCCGCATCATGCTGGAGCGCCACGCGCGCTACATGCCCGTGATGGACAAGCGCATGCTGATGGGCGTGATCAGCTTCTACGACGTGGCCAAGGCCGTGGTGGACAGCCAGAACTTCGAGAACAAGATGCTCAAGGCCTATATCCGCGACTGGCCCGAAGAGGACGAGAGCAAGGCCGGTTGAGCCGAGACAGCCCGGCGCAACGCCCGGCTTGATGCGAGAACACCGAGGAACCGGCTTCGCCGAGCCTCAGGTGTTGCCCCCGGTAGGGGGTGGCGAAGCGGACACGAAGTGCCGCGCAGCCTGGGGGCGAGTCCTCTATTCCTTGATGTTGGCGGTCTGCACGATCTTCTGGTTGCGCGCGTACTCGGCCTGCACGAACTTCGCGAACGATTCCGGCGTGCCGCTGCCCGGCAGCGCGCCTTGCTCCACCAGCTTGCTGCGCACGCCTTCTTCCTGCAGCACCGCGTTGAGCTCCTGGTTGATGTGCGCGACCACGGCCGGCGGCGTCTTGGCGGGCGCGAAGATACCGGTCCAGCTCACCATGTCGAAGCCCTTGAGGCCGGGCATCTCGTCGAAGGTGGGCACGTTGGGCAGCGCGGCCAGCCGCTTGGTGCCGGTGATGCCCAGCGCCTTCAGCCGCTTGCCGTTCACGTGCGGAATCGCGCTGGTGCTCACCAGCATCGCCAGGTCGACCTGCTCGCCGATCACGTCGGTGGCGATCTGCGTGCCGCCGCGGTAGGGCACGTGGGTGACGAAGATGCCGCTGCGCTCCTTCAGCAGCTCCATCGCCAGCTGCAGCACCGTGCCCACGCCCGAGGTCGCGTAGTTGTACTTGCCGGGCCTGGCCTTGGCGAGCTTCACGAAGTCGGAGAAAGTCTGGGCCTCCAGGCCGGGCCGCGCCACCAGCACCATCGGCGCGGTGTTGAGCAGGCCGACCGGCGCCAGGTCCTTCAGCGGATCGAAGCGGAAGGCCGAGGGGTTCACCAGCTTGCCGATGGCGATGGCACTGTCGGGGCCCGCCACCAGCGTGTAGCCGTCGGGCGCCGCGTTCACCGCCTTGGCCACGCCGATGGCGCCGCCCGCGCCGGCCACGTTCTCGACCACCACCGACTGCTTGAGCCGCTCGCCGAGGCGCTGGGCTACCAGGCGCGCGTTCACGTCCACGCTGCCGCCGGCCGTGAAGGGCACGATCAGCGTGATGGGCTTGGCGGCGGGCCATGCCGCCTGTGCGAGGGCGGCGGTGGGAAGGGCGGCGCAGAGCGCAGCGGCGAGGAGCAGGCGGCGGGGCGTGTTCATGGCGTGGGTCATTCGTGGTTGGTGGGGGCGGGTTCGGTGTCGAGCCGGGCGCGCAGCGCGTCGAACTCGGCGCTCCATTGCGTGCGCCATTCGCGGCGCTGCGCCTCGTCGATCCATGCGCCGTCGAGGCCATTGAGCATGAAGCCGCGCAGGTCGTCCAGGCCGAAGCCGAAGTCGCGCACCATCATCAGCCAGGCCTGTGTGGGCGTGACCTTGTGCAGCGTCGGGTCGTCGGTGTTGGGGTGGATGCGCAGGCCCAGGCCGGGCATGCGGCGGATGGGGTGGTCCAGCGCCCAGCGCTCGGGCGGCAGCGTGCGCAGGTAGTAGGAGTTGGTGGGCACCACGGTGAAGATCACGCCGCGCTCGGCGCAGCGGCGTGCGTAGTCGGGCTGGTCGATCACCGTGTAGCCGTGGTCGATGCGGTCGATCTGCAGTTCGTCGAGCGCGGTGCGCACGTTGGTCCAGGGCATGCCGAACTCGCCGGCGTGCGCGGTGGTCTTCAGGCCGGCCTTCTTCGCCTCGGCATAGGCCCGGGCGAACAATTCCGGCGGACGGTCGTTCTCGCGGTAGTCGATGCCAATGCCGATCACCTCATCGCAGCGGTTGGCCTTCACCCATTCGACCATCTCCACGGCCGCCTCGGGGCTGGCCTCGCGGTCGATGGCGGCGATGAGACGGCCCGAGATGCCGAATTCCGTCTTCGCATCGTGGATGGCACGCACGATGGCGCCCTGCGCGAGCGGATAGGCGATGCCCGACTCATGCATCGTGCCGGTCGGGTTCCAGAAGAACTCCGCATGGCGCACGTTGTGGGCGGCCGCGTCCTGCAGGTATTCGAACGTGAGTTGATAGAGGTCGCCGGGGCTGCGCACCAGTTGGGCGTCGAGCGCGCGCAGCACCCGCAGCACGCCGACCGGCTTCTCGCCGCGCGTGTAGAAGCCCTCGATCTCTTCGTCGGCCAGCGGGGAGCCGGCGCGGCGGTTGAGCTGCTTGAAGGTTTCGTGGCGCACGGTGCCGAACAGGTGGCAGTGCAGCTCGGCCTTGGGCATGGCGTGCAGCATCTGCTCCAGCGTGAGGGGCGCTGCGGAGGCAACGGGCGCGGACGTGGGGCTGGTCATGGCGGCAGTCTAGTAATGGCGTCCTCATAAGGAAAATTTTGAATTTCTATAATTTGATTCACTGAATCAATAACCGGGGATCCGCCATGGCCGCCTTGCCCCTGCGTGCGCTCACGCTGCGCCAGCTCCAGTTCTTCTCGGTGCTGGTGGAAGAAGGCCAGTTCGGCCGGGCGGCGCGGCGGCTGGCCATCACGCAGCCGGCCCTGAGCAACGCCATCAAGCAGATGGAAAAGCTGCTCGGCGCAGAGCTGCTCACCCGCTCCACCCACCGGCTTGAACTCACGCCCGTCGGCGCCGAGGTGCTGGCGCGTACCGACTTCCTGGTCAACACCTTCGAGGTCGCGCTGCGCGACATCGAAAGCACGGTGCAGCGCGGCCGGGCCTATGTGCGCATCGGCGTGATTCCTTCGGCCAGCGCGCGCGTGGCGGCCGTCGCCAGCGAGTTCCTGCAGACGGAAGGCCGGCGCGAGGTGGAGTTGTCCTGGCGCGACGCCCCTTCGACCACGCTGCTGGCCGAACTGCGCAGCGGCCAGATCGACATGGCGGTGGCCGCCATCACCGAGCCGCCGGGCGGGCTGACCTGCATCGACCTGTTCCGCGATCCGCTGGTGCTGGTGGTGCGGCGCGACCACCCGCTGGCGGCGGCCGGCGACGCGAGCTGGGAGGCCATCGGCAAGGAGCGGCTGGTGCTCTTCGAAAGCGGCAGCATGCCCGCGCTGGGCAACCCGGCGCGTGCGCAGTTCGCCCAGGGTCCGCAGCCGTACCGCGTGAGCTACTCAGAGACGCTCTATGCGCTGGTGCGCGGCGGACAGGCGCTGGGGCTGATGCCGCGCCTGTACACCTCGTCGCTGCGCGACCCTGAACTGGCTGTGGTGCCGCTGCTGAACCCGCGCGTCGAGCGCCGCGTGGTGCTGGCCTATCTGCCGGGGCCGATGCGCAACGTGGTAGCGCAGGAGCTCATCGCATTCCTGCGCGAGCGGCTGCCGCAGGCCGGCGAAGCGGCGGTGCGGCGCGTGAGCGGCAAGGGCGCGCGGGCGCGGCGCTAAGCCATCTGCGTCTCGAGGCGGAAGCGCTCCAGCGTCCAGCCTTCGCCGAGCAGGAACATGCGCGTGTGCAGCCCGGCGAGCGTTTCGCCCTCGACCTCGCGGCCCAGGTAGCTCAGCTGCTTGTTCCGCAGGTCGGCGAAGCCCGCCTCGTAGCGGCTCGACAGGCTCTGCCAGAGCGCATGCGCGCCCGGCGACTGCCGCGCGCCGCTCATGAGGCAGAGGCTCCGGTCCAGCGCCCAGCGGTAGACGGCGGAAGCCAGCCCGCGCCGCTGCCAGGCCGGGTCGTATTGCGAATGCGGTGCGCGGATGTGGCGCTCCGCTCTGCGGCTCAGTTCGATCAGCCGGTTGAACACGGTGTAGCCGACCAGCCTGTCTCGGCTCAGGTCCTCGATGTAGACGTACAGCTCGCCGTCGGCTTCGCGAAAGCGTGCGCGCAAGCCGGGGTCATCGAACACGAGGCCCGGCATGTCCTGCAGGCGGTCTCGCAGGGCGCGCATGCGTTCGTGGACGGGCGCGAGCGTGGCCTTGCCCGGATCGACGTCGATGCGCAGCTCGGCCGGCCTGGGGCGCCAGTCCGGCAGCGAGGGGAAGGAGAACGCGAATGGCAGTGCCAGCGATGTCATGCCGCACTCTGCCGAACCGCCGCCGTGGAACTCGGTGCCTGCATGCCATGAGGCACCACGAGCACGTCGCCCGTGGACCAGCGCAGCACGCGCAGCGCCACGCTGCCGAGCAGGAAATCCGTCAGCGCCGAACGTCTGCGCTTGCCGACCACCAGCAGGTCGGCTCCGCTGTACTGTTGCTGGACGGCCGCCTGCCGCGCCGGGTCGCCGCGGCCAACCGACGAGACCACGCGGTTGCGGCGCGCGCTCGACGCATCCGACAGCCACAGCATGCGTTCGCGCGCATGGCGGGCGCAGGCGTGGCGGTAGGCATCGATCACGTGCGCGGACACGTCCGCGTAGCGCAGCCTGCCTTCGTGCATGGGCGTGAAGGCGTGGAAAAGTTCGACGTCGGCCTGCGCGTCGAAGGCGCAGGCCAGGTCGACCAGCGGGCGCGATTCCTCCATCAGGTCGACGGCCACGAGCATGCGCCGGTAGCTGCCGGCCTGCGCGTCGAGCCGCACGACCAGCACCGGCCGCTGCGCTGCCCGCAGCAGCCGCTCGGCCGGCTGCCCACGGAAGAATGCCGCGAGCGAGCGGTCGGGCTCGTCGCCGATCACCACGAGGTCGCACCAGCGCGCCTCCAGCACGGCTTCTTCGAGCAGGCCGCGCGTGCAGTCGACTCTTTTGACGAGGATGCCGAAGCGCTCGGCCACCTCAAGGCACACCGCGCCAAGGCCGCCTGCCGCATCGGCATCGGCTGGGCCCGCGAAGGCCGCGGGCGCGTACATGATCTTCAGCAGCGCGCCGTGCACCGCCGCGATGGAGGCCGCGCGCACCACCGTGCGCAGTCCGTGCGCCGACAGGTCGGTGACCGCCAGGATCGATTGGATGTTGTTGTTCATCGTCCGTGTTCTTTCCGCATGACGAGGCCCATCGCCGGCCGTGGCGAAGCGGCTGGCGACAGGCGAATGAATCAGCGAGGGAAAGCGCGGCGCGCCCGCATGGGCGCGCTACCGCGCGGGGCTTGGGCCCGGCGGTCGATGAAGATGTGCTGAAGAAGTGGGGAAGGAAGAGGCTGACCGCCGGGCTCAGAGATCTGCGAGGGTCTGGTGCGACCCCGCGGCGGTCCGCGCAGTGAAGACTGCGCGCGGCGTGCTGCGGATCAAGGGCTGGCGTTGCATGGCGGCCGAGTGTAGGAAGACCGGCGCACAAGGGCAAACAAAGGCCTCACGGCCCTTGCCAGATTGTTTTTGCTCTCTCAGCCGTTCAGCTCGGCTGCCGCATGGATCGTCTCGCGCACGCGCGGATAGATCTGCGCATTCCACTTGCTGCCGCTGAACACGCCGTAGTGTCCGACGCCGGCCTGCAGGTGATGCGCCTTCATGTAGGGCCGGATGCCGGTGCACAGGTCTTGCGCCGCCACCGTCTGCCCCACGGAGCAGATGTCGTCGCGCTCGCCTTCCACAGTGAGCAGCGCCGTGCGGCGGATGGCGGCCGGGTTCACGGTGCGCTCGCCCACGGTGAGTCTGCCCAGCGGCAGGTCGTAGGTCTGGAACACGCGCTCCACGGTCTCCAGGTAGAACTCGGCCGGCAGGTCGTTCACGGCCAGGTACTCGTCGTAGAAGGTGCCGATGGTGCGGGCCTTCTCGATGTCGCCCTCGACCAGGTGGCTGTACATGTCCTGGAACTGCTTCTTGTGGCGCTCGGGGTTCATGCTCATGAAGGCCGACAGCTGCAGGAAGCCCGGGTACACGCGCCGCATCATGCCGGCGTGCGGCCACGGCACGTGGCTGATGAGGTTGCGCCGGAACCAGTCGATGGGCCGGTCGGTCGCGAGCTTGTTCACCGCCGTGGGGTTGATGCGGCAGTCGACCGGGCCCGCCATCAGCGTCAGGCTGCGGGGCGTGGCGGGGTTGCCGTCCTCGGCCATCAGCGCAGTGGCGGCCAGGGCGGCCACGCACGGCTGGCACACCGCCACCATGTGCACGCCCGGGCCCACGGCCTCCAGGAAGCGGATGAGCTGCAGCGTGTAGTCGTCCAGCCCGAAGCCGCCGTGCCACAGCGGCACGTCGCGCGCGTTGTGCCAGTCGGTCAGGTACACGTCGTGGTCGCGCAGCAGTGTGCGCACCGTTTCGCGCAGCAGCGTGGCGAAATGGCCCGACAACGGTGCGGCCAGCAGCACGGGCGGATGCACCGCATCGGTGTCCTTGCGGAAGTGCAGCAGGGTGCCGAAGGGCGAGACGAGGGTTTTCTCCTCGTGCACGGCCACCTCGGCGCCGTCGGAAACCACGCTGTGGATGCCGTAGTCGGGCCGGGTGTGGGTCAGCCGCATGCGCGAGAACACCTCGAACTGGGCGGCCATGCGCCGCATCATGGTGCGCTCGGTGCCTTCCTTCCACAGCGCCTTGGCCATGTACTGCGCCGCGAGCCGCGCCGGGGAGAGCAGGTCGGCTTGGTTCTGGTAGGCCCGGTACAGCATGGGCATCGCGCAGGCAAGTTGCGGGCCAGCCGCATGGCATGGGGCTTGCACGCGGCACGGGCAAAGGCGCAACGCCCAAGGAGAGCTCCGAGATGGCCAAACCCGTACTCACCATCAGCAGCAAGAACTACGGCGCCTGGGCGCTGCGCGGCTGGCTGATGTGCAGGCTGGCGGGGCTGGACTTCAGCGAGAAGGTGATCCCGCCCGACGACCCGGCCATGAAGGCCGAGATGCTGCTGCTGTCGTCGTCGATGCTGGTGCCCTCGCTGCAGCACGGCGGCGTGAAGGTGTGGGACACGCTGGCCATCGGCGAGTACCTCAACGAGATCAAGCCCAAGGCCGGCCTGCTGCCCTCCGACATCGCGGCCCGTGCCCACTGCAGGGCCATCTGCGGCGAGATGCACTCGGGCTTCGCCTCGATGCGCGGCGCGCTGCCGATGAACATCAAGGCCCATTTCAAGAACTTCAAGGTGTGGTCGCGCGCGCAGGCCGACATCGACCGCATCGTCGCCATCTGGCGCGAGTGCCTCAAGGCCTACGGCGGCCCGTTCCTCTTCGGCAGCCAGCCGGGCATGGCCGACGCGATGTATGCGCCGGTGGTCACGCGCTTCCTGAGCTACGACGTGGCGCTCGACGGCGTCTGCGCGGCCTACTGCAAGCGCGTGATGGAGCTGCCGGCCATGAAGGAATGGGTGGCTGCCGCGAAGCAGGAGCCCGACGAGATCGACGAGCTCGACGCGGAGTTCTGAGCGCCGGCCCGGCTTCGCGCTTCATGCATTCGTTGGAGGCGGCGGCCCGAAGCCGGCCTGCGCCAGCTTGCGTTCGATGCTCTGCGCGGCCTGCTGCATGTCGGCCAGGTGCGCGGATACGATCTCGCGCTCGCTCCTCACCGCCGGCAGCCACGCGCAGCTGAGGCAGCCCACCACCCGGTCTTCTTGCCGCAGCGGCACCGACACCGCGCCGAAGCGGTCGGGCGAATCCAGGCTGGTCGAGGTCGGGTCGCGTGCCACGTAGCCGAGGTCGCGCGCATGCGCCACCATGCGGCGGATGTTCTCGGGGCGCCGCGCGCCGCGGTCGAAATCGTTCGGCGAGCGCGCCAGCGCGGCGAGGATCTCGCGCCGCTCTTCCTCGGGACAGAACGACAGGTAGCAGCGGCCCAGCGACGACAGCAGCATCGGCGGCCGGAAGCCCAGCGCGCGGTAGTTGACCGCAAGGCCGTTGCGCGGCCGGTCGGTGTCGAGGATGAGCATCGCCGTGCCGTCGCGCACGCCCAGGTCGATGGGCCACGGCACCAGCCGCTGCAGCGTGGCGCGTGCAGGGGCAGCAAGCGCCGAAAGCCGCGTGCGCCATGCCGCCACGGGCCCCGACTGGCCGGTGGCCGACGCGGGCACGTAGCGCTTGTCGTGCTCGCTGCGTTCCACCCAGCCCGCCTGCTGCAGCGTCTTGAGGATGCGCAGCAGCGTGGCTTTCGACACGCCGGTCTGCCGGTGCAGCTCCTGCAGTGTCACGGCCGACGAGCGCTGAATGGCCAGCATCACGTCGAGCCCGCGGCGCAGCGCGTCGATCGACTTCACGCTCTGCGTGCCCATGGTGTCGGACATGCCGGTCTCCAGAAAAAAGGTTCACTCAGTGAAACTATATCTTCTGGCCGCGCAGCCTCGTTCCTACAGTGCGTTCGACCCCAACGTCGTCCCACCGAGAAGGAAAAGAGCATGTTGTTTCACCACCGAAACGCGGCCCGTGCCGCTGCTGCAGCCGTTCTTTCGCTATGTGCCGTCACCGCGGCCGTGGCGCAGGCATGGCCCTCCAAGCCCATCACCATCGTCGTGGCCTACCCGGCGGGCGGCGATACCGACGCCATCGCGCGCACCTACGCAGAGAAGCTCTCGCAGCGCACCGGGCAGCCGGTGCTGGTCGACAACCGGCCCGGCGCGAGCGGCATGATCGGCAACGTATGGGTCGCGAAGGCGCCTGCCGATGGCTACACGCTGCTCTTCACGCCCAGCACCTTTCCCATCGCGCAGCATGTGCTGAAGGCCGGCCCCGGCGTGGCGCACGACGTGGTGAAGGACTTCACCCCCATCGTGAAGACCGGCAACATCCCGCTGCTGCTGGTGACCTCGCCCGCGAGCGGCATCCAGAGCGTCGCGCAGCTCGTGGCCGGGGCGAAGGCCGGCAAGACCGTCACCTACGGCACGCCGGGCGCGGGCTCGCCGATGCACATCGCGGGCGAATTGCTGAACAAGGACGCCGGCATCTCGGCCACGCACGCGCCGTATCGCGGCGTGGCACCGGTGGTGAACGACACGCTGGGCGGCCACGTCAGCGTGGGCTGGATCACGCCCGGCGCGGTGGCGGGCCACATCGCCACCGGCAAGCTGCTTCCGCTTGCGGTCGCGGAACGCCAGCGCACGAAGCTGATGCCCGAGGTGCCCACCTTCATCGAGCTGGGCTTCAAGGACGTGGACGTGAGCGCGTGGATGGGCCTGCTCGGCCCGAAGGCGATGCCCGCCGACGTGGTGCAGGCGCTCAACAAACACTTCAACGAGATCCTGAAGATGCCCGACGTGCAGGCCAGGATGGCCGCGCTCGGCATCGAACCCGTGGGCGGAGCGCCGGCCGTGCTGGCCAAGCAGATTTCGGACGACGACCAGCGCTTCGGCAGGCTGGTGCGCGAGTTCGGCATCCGCGCCGATTGAAACAAGCGACAAGGAGACCATTCGATGTTGAGCGAAGAGAAGAACCGCCTGCTGACCGAAGTAGGCCCTGGCAAGCCGATGGGCGATTACCTGCGCCGCTACTGGCATCCGATCGCGGGCGCCAGCGAGTTCGACGGCAAGGCGGTGAAGCCGCTACGCATCCTCGGCGAGGATCTGGTGCTCTACAAGGACCTGAGCGGCAACTACGGCCTGGTCGATCGCCGCTGCCCGCACCGCAACGCCGACATGTCGTACGGCTACGTCGAGCAATGCGGCCTGCGCTGCAGCTACCACGGCTGGCAGTACGACCAGAGCGGCCAGTGCGTGCACCAACCCTTCGAGGAAACGCTGGACCCCGGCGCGCGCATGCGCAGGAACACGAAGATCAAGGCCTACCCGGTGCAGGAGAAGGCCGGGCTGCTCTGGGCCTACATGGGCCCGCAGCCCGCGCCGCTGCTGCCCGACTGGGAACTCTTCAACTGCGCGAACGGCTTCGCGCAGGCGGTGTTCGCCGAGATTCCGTGCAACTGGTTCCAGTGCCAGGAGAACTCCATCGACCCGGTGCACTTCGAGTGGACCCACAACAACTGGACCACGCGCCTGCAGGGCGACGAGGGGCCGTACGTGCCCACGCACCTGAAGCTTGCCTTCGAGGAGTTCGAGCACGGCTTCGTCTACAGGCGCCTGCGCGGCGGCGAGCGCGAGAACAACGTGATGTGGACCACCGGCCGCGTCACGCTGTGGCCGAACGGTTTTTTCCTCGGCCACCACTTCGAATGGCGCGTGCCCATCGACGACCACAACACGCTGAGCGTGCTGTGGGTGCTGAGCCGTGTGCCCAGCGAGCAGGAGCCCTACGTGCAGGAGCGCATCCCGTCGTGGTACGGCCCGATCAAGGACCCGGCGACGGGCCGCTGGATCACCAGCCACGTCGCCAACCAGGACTTCGTGGTGTGGGTGGGGCAGGGCACCGTCACCGACCGCACGCGCGAGAAGCTGGGCCAGAGCGACAAGGGCATCGTGATGATGCGGCGCCGCTTCTTCGAGGAGCTGGAGGCGATGCAGGCCGACCCGGCCCACGAGCCCAAGGGGCTGATCCGCGATCCGGAGAAGAACCGCAACGTGTTCCTGCCTTCGGCCTGCCGAGACGAGATGATCAACGGCCTGCCGCTCAGGGAGCTGGCGGCGCATCCGCTGCTGGGGCCGTACCTGAAGGACTTCTTCGGCCAGGCCGGGCAGCCCGACGAGGTGCGCGAGGCCTACGAGAAGGCCATCGGGCAGAAGGTGGAGGGCGCCACCTTCTTCAAGGTGCACGGCGCGGGTACCGAAGAGACGGCCTAGCGGCGGAACATCCGCAGGTCGAGCTCGCTTTCCTCGCCCAGCCACATGGCGTGCGTCGTGTGGTCGGCGAGGTCGTCGCCCGTCACGCCGTGCACGAACACGTCGAGCCCGTTGCGGTTGGCTTCCAGCCATTCGATGACTTGGTCGAACTCGGCGGCGTCGAAGGCGAGCTGGCAGCTCCAGTGCGGATGCGGGCCCACCAGCCGCTCGTGCACGCGGCCGACCACCACCATCAGCTCACGGCCCGCGCGTTCGCAGAGGGCCTTGGCCTGCGCGAGCGTGTCGGGGCCGAAATAGACGTGGGCGTGGTACTGGGCGTAGAGGTTTTCTGGGCGGCGAGGCATGGTGCGCTCATTGTGATCCTGTTCGCGGGCCGAGGTGGAAGCGCCCGCTGTAGCGGAACACGTCGCCGAACCAGCGGTGGCGCAGCAGCATCTTCATGGTGAAGCGCTCGGCGTCGGCCGGGTCGGGCCGTTCCTCCACATAGGCCGTGCCCATGAACAGGCCGAGCGGCAGCGGAATGCGCAGCCCCGCGATGCGCCAGACGTAGCCCAGGTCGCGGAACACCACCGCGCCTTCTTCCGCGCTCACCGCGAGGCGCATGCCGATGCCGAAGCGCACGTACTCGGTCACCTCGCTGCCATGGGCCGCGTCGTGCTCCATGTGCGAGTGGAAGTGGAAGGGCGGCCTGCCGGGGAAGTGGAAAACGCGGTCCCAATAGAGTGTGGCGTTGTCGGGGCGGCAGCGGTAGTGCACCTCGATGGGTACCTCCTTGCCCTGGTGCGGCACCAGCGCGCCGAACAGCCGCCCGAAGGGCATCAGCAGCGCGGCCCAGGGCGCGTGCCAGACCTCGTCCATGGTGCCGCGCACGCAGACGTAGTCGTCGGAGAACGGCCTCATCGTGTAGTGGCGGCGGATGACCTCGCCCAGCCGGTCCCAGGCCGGGCCGAGCGCCTGCTGGAAGACGGGTTGCATCGTTGTCATCTTGCAGCGACTGCGGTTGCCGTGGCTTCGCTGCGCGCCTTGTAGAAGCGCAGGATGTTCTCCGAGGCATCGTTCAGCAGCAGGTGCATGACACGGTCGGCATACCAGTTGAAGCTGGTGCTCAGCCGCCAGGACACCGCCACGCGCAGCTCGGTGCCGCCGTCGCGCGGCGTCAGCGTGTAGGTGGCGTCGCGCAGGTCGAAGTACTGGCCGCCGATCATCACGTGGTCGTCGAGCGCGCCGGCCGGGAAGGAGTCGGGCGAGAAGCGGAAGCGCCACTTCAGCAGGCGGTTGGGCTCCCATTCGGTGATGACCTCCTCGAAGTGCACGTTCTTCTGCCACTGCACCTGGCGTACGCGGCCCTCGGGCGTGTCGACGGTCACGCCCGACACCGGCATCGGCACGCCGATGCGGTAGGCCCATGCGTCGCCGACCTCGGCGGGGCGGATGTCGCTCGCGGCGTTGAGCTCGTGCCACACGCGTTCGGCTGGCGCGGCGATGAAGAGCGTGCGCGAGGTGCTTGAGAACTGGTCGGGGTTGGGCAGCTGGGGCTCGATGGCTCCGAGCACCAGCGGCAGCATCGCGAAGCTGTAGACGGCCTGCTTCGGCCAGTTGGTGACGCGGCACACGATGCCCATCGCCAGCCCGCCCACGCTGCCCATGGTGGCGAACAGCGGCACGATGACGATGGCGCAGATCAGCCCCTCGATGAACACCAGCAGCGTGCCGCCGACGAAGAGCGAGGTCGCCACCCACGGCGCCCAAATGTAGTAGCCCCAGCTGCGCCGCTCGATGCGCTCGGCCATGTACACCGTGACCGCGCCGCACACCGCGGGAACGAAGTAGACGAAGGAAGCCAGCATGGCCGAGTAGGGCTTGCCGGGGGCGCTGCTGAAGAACAGGCGCAGCACCAGCGCGACCGCGGCGCCGATGGCCATCGGCCAGAACCAGCCGAAGGGCATGCCGCGAACGGGTTTGGGCTGTGCTTCTTCATTTTGCGGTTCGACGGGTGCCAGCTCGGCGAGCCTGCTTTCTTCGGGATCGTTTTGCATGAAAAGCCTCTTCTCCTCTTTCTGTCTGTATTCGTGTCGCGCTCAGTCGGCGCGGCGCGTGGCGGTGACCATGCAGTAGTCGAAGTCGCGCCAGAACATGCCCAGCGCCAGGGCGCAGTAGCTGGCCACGATGTGCTTGCGCCGCCACGGGCTGAGCCTGCCGCGCGCCTTCCAGAGCTCGGCCAGCGTGAAGCGGGTGGCCAGCACCGGGATGTGCAGCGCGCTGGGCGCGACGCGCCAGCGCAACGACTTCACTTCGACGTCTTCGAAGCCGTGCGCGTGCAGCGCGGCGACGAAGTCTTCGCGCACGGCCAGCGTGGGCACGGCCCAGCTGTCGGCCCACAGGCGGTGCAGCCAGCTTGCGAGCCGGCCAGGGTTGCGGCGCAGCAGGAAGCCGTCGACCACCGCGAGGCGCGCACCGGGCTTGAGCAGCCGCGCGGCCTCGCGGATGAAGTCGGCCTTGTCGGTGCCGCCGGCATAGCAGGCGCTTTCTACAGCCCACGCGCCATCGGCCTGCGCGGCGGGCAGGCCGGTGCGGGTGTAGTCGGCATCGATGTGCGCCATGCGGTCCGCCACGCCCGCGGCGGCGTCGAGCTTCGCGGCGATGCGGTTCTGCACGGCTACGTTGGTCACGGTGATGGCATAGAGCGATGCGTGGTCGCCAACCAGCGTGCGCGCGGTGGCGCCGGCGCCGCAGCCCATGTCGATCACGCAGCGGCGGGGTGCATCGTCGAGGCGCAGCGCACGGCCGACCACGCGGTTCATCTCGACCAGCATGCCCTCGCGCCGCAGCGGGTTCAGCCCCACGCGCCAGAAGCCGAAGTGCATGTTGTAGCTGGGGCTCCAGGCGCTGTAGTCGGTCGCGACCTCGGTGAAGTAGTCCTGCGTGTCCTCGGCGGTGATGGGGGCGCCGGTGTGCTCGACAGTTCCGCGCGGCATGCGGAAGTCGGGCTGGAAGACGGTGGGCATGGTGGGTTCCCCGTGTGGTTGTTTCTTCTTCAGATGCGGCAGTTGCCGTCATCGCATGAAGGGGCGACGCGTCCCGCCAGCCTGGCGGCCAGCCAGCGCGGAATGCGGTAGCGGTTGCGTGCCAGAAGCGCATAGGCGCGATCGGCCAGCGGCGCGACCAGCGGCAGGTCGAGCAGCAGGCCGCCGCTGGACAGGCCCACCGCCGCGCGGCAGATGCGGATGGCCGGCACGCCGACGTGCACCTTGCCGTCGGCGCTGGAGACGTGGATGGCCGCCATCAGCGCCTCGCGCGGTGCCGGGCCGCCGGTGAAGCCGATGGGCGAGCAGTCGACCAGCTGAAGCCGGCCGGCAGCGTCGCGTGCCTTGAGGGCGCCCATTTCGGCAGAGCAGATCGCGCAGCTTGCATCGAAATAGATCGTGAGCGGATAGGTGGGTGTCACGGTATGGCTCATGGCGTTCTTCGTTCTCGATATTTCTGTCAAAACAGAAATTGTTGGGCAAAAAAAGAGACTCAGATCATGGGCAGGCTGGCGTGGTGCGCGTCCGGGTCTTCGCCCTTGCCACCCTTGCCGCCTTGCGACGAATCGCCGCGAACGAACTTCTGCACGCTGGCACCCAGCGTCATCACCTTGTCGAGCGTGCCGGGCGACAGCCGCAGCATCTCGTCGGCCCAGGTGGCGAGCTTTTCCATGAGCTCCATCGTGGAGCGGATGCGGTCCTGCGCGTCGGCGGGCTCCTTCTGGAAGTCGGGGCTGGACACCAGCTCGCGCAGCACGCGCACCGTGGGGTCGAACTCGCGTTCCTTGCGCTCGCGCACCACGGTGCGGAACAGCTCCCACACGTCGACGCTGGTTTCGAAGTAGTCGCGCCGGTCGCCCAGCGTGTGGGTGATGCGGACCAGGTTCCAGGCCTGCAGTTCCTTCAGGCTGTTGCTGATGTTGGAGCGGGCCACGCCGAGCGTGTCGCACAGCTCCTCGGCGTTCATGGGCTTGCCGTAGGCGAAGAGCAGGGCGTGGATCTGCGAGACGGTGCGGTTGACGCCCCACAGCGAGCCCATTTCGCCCCAGTGCAGGACGAACTTGCGTTGGATGTCGGTGAGTTCCATGGCTCCGAGTTTAGGATTCCCGAAATTTCTGTCAAGAAAGAAATTAAAAAATCGGCAATGACGGTGAATCGGTGGAATACTGTATAAATAAACAGTAAATCGAGTTACCAAGGAGTCGCCGACCATGCCAGCCGCCTTCATTCCCATCCACGCCATCAAGGGCCGCGGCGCGGCCACGCACATCGCACACCGCTTTTCCAAGGACGAGCGCAACGCCTTCGACGACGGCTGGGGCACGCTGGAAGAAGGCGCGGCCGAGGCCGAGACGCTGCAGCCCCTGGCCACCGAGGTGCGCTTCGAGGACGTGAAGTCGGCCCTCAACGAGAACGACTCGCCCGACATCTACTTCGACCGCTCCCTCAACCCCTACCGGGGCTGCGAGCACGGCTGCATCTACTGCTTTGCGCGGCCCACGCACAGCTACCTCAACCTGTCGCCCGGCCTCGACTTCGAGACCAAGCTGATCGCCAAGCGCAACATCGCCGAGGTGCTGCGCGCCGAACTCGGGCGCCGCAGCTACCGGCCCAGCTACATCGCCATCGGCACCGCCACCGACTGCTACCAGCCCATCGAGCGCGAGCTGCGGCTGACGCGCTCGGTGATCGAACTGCTGGGCGAGGCGCGCCACCCCTTCGCGCTGGTCACCAAGTCGAGCGCCATCGAGCGCGATCTCGACCTGATCGCGCCCATGGCCGCCGACCACCTGGCGGCCGTGTACATCACCGTGACCACGCTCGACGGCGACCTCGCCCGCAAGCTGGAGCCCCGCGCCGCGGCGCCGCACCGGCGGCTGCGCACCATCCGCACGCTCACCGAGGCCGGCGTGCCGGTGGGCGTGAGCGTGGCGCCGCAGATCCCCTTCGTGACCGAAGACATGGAACAGGTGCTCGAAGCCGCATGGGAGGCCGGCGCGCGCAGCGCCTTCTACACGGTGGTGCGGTTGCCGTGGGAAGTGGCTCCGCTCTTCAAGGAGTGGCTGGCGCTGCACTACCCCCAGCGCGCCGACCGCATCATGGCGCGCATCCACGAAATGCGCGGCGGCAAGGACTACGACGCCGACTTCGCCACGCGAATGAAGGGCTCGGGCCTGTGGGCCGACCTGATCCACCAGCGTTTCCAGAAGGCGACGAACCGCCTGGGCTACAACCGCGAACGCATTCCGCTCGAAATTTCCGCGTTCCGCCCGCCGGGCGCGGCGGGGCAGGGCAGCCTGTTCTAGGGCCTGTTCACACTATTTCCGGGGTCGCGTTGGTGCTCCAAGGGGCTGGCTGCAAGGCGCCCGTGCGCAGCAAGGCTGAAGCCTTGCAAGCGCGGGCAACGCCGCAGACGGCCCCTTGGAGCACCAACCCTGCGGGAAGGGCAGCCAGGGCGGGCCACTCGGCGTTGCGTTCCTAGCGTGTGCGCATGCACACGCGTCGTCACGCGCCTTGATTGGCCCGCCCTGGCTGCCCTTCGCGACCCCGGAAATAGTGTGAACAGGCCCTAGCTAGGCCGCCTGTCGCACGGAGGCCCGCGCGCACGCCAGGAAGGGCTGGATCAGCGGGCTGTCCCAGTCGCTGCGCCAGCAGGCGGCGATCTCCATCTTCGCGTCGACGTTGCGCAGCGGCCTGAACACCACGCCCGGCGGCCGGCCGATCCGCGCGCATGCGGGCAGGATGGCCACGCCCTTGCCCGCGAGCACCAGCGCCAGCGCCGACACCATGGTCTCGACCCGCTGCGCGACGGGCATGCCGACGCCGTGCCGCCGCAGCATCGAGGCCACCACCGACTTGTCGAGATCGCCCTCGGGCACCGGCAGCCCGATGAGCGGCACGCCCTCGAGCCGCTGCAGCGGAACGCTGGCCATGCGCGCCAGCGGCGAATCCGCGCGCACCGCCAGCATCAGCGGCTGGGTGCCGATGCGCTCGACCGAGATGCCGGCCTGCGCGATGGGCGGAATGCAGATCGCCACCGACACGTCGGAATCGGCGATGGCCGAGATGTTGTTCACCGCGTTGAGCTCCACGTACTGGATCTCCACGTCGGGCAGCTTCGCGCGCAGCGCGTTCTCCAGGCGGGGCAGCACCAGGTAAGAGAGCACCACCATGGTTCCGACAGTGAGCCGGCCCCTGCTGCCCGAGCCTATGGCCCGCGCGGCGTCGAAGCCCTCGTTGGCCAGCAGCAGGGCTTCCTTCGCGCGCCTGAAGAGCGCATTGCCGGCATCGGTGATCTCCATGCCGCGCGCCGTGCGCTGGAACAGGGGCGTTCCCACCGAGGCTTCCAGGTTCCTGATGTGCACCGACAGCGGTGGCTGTGCCATGTTGAGCCGCCGTGCGGCCTTGCCCACGCTGCGTTCCTCGGCAACGGCCACGAAGTAGCGGAGCGTTCTGAAGTCTGGTGCTGCCATACGCTGGTCATATGCCTTTTCGAGAAAACAGTATTGGACTGGCTTCGGGGGCGCATCAATCATTTGCGCATGCAAAAGTATCCCCGTCTTCCGAAGTCCGAGATCTGCGAAATGTCCGCCGTGACACTGCGCTCCCTCGTCGCGCAACGCAAGCTCTCGCCGGTGGAGATCGTCGCCGAGGTGCTGCGCCGCGCAGATGCGGTGCAGCCGCTGCTGAACTGCTTCGTCACCCTATGCCACGAGCAGGCCATGGAAGAGGCCAGGAAGGCGGAGGCGGCCCTGATGAAGGGCGCGGCGCAGGGCCTGCTGCACGGCCTGCCCTTCACGGCGAAGGACATCGTCGATACCGCGGACGTCAGGACCACCTACGGCTCGGTGCTGCACCGCGACCATGTTCCCGCGCAGGACGCGCTGGCCGTGGCGCGCATTCGCCAGGCCGGCGGCATCCTGATCGGCAAGACCACCTCGTCCGAGTTCGGTGCCAAGTGCATGACCGATGCGCCCCTCTTCGGCAGCACCCGCAACGCATGGGACGCCACGCGCACCAGCGGCGGCTCCAGCGGAGGTGCGGCCGCCTCCATGGCGGCGGGCGTCGCGCCCCTGGCCATCGCCACCGACGGCGGCGGCTCCACCCGCATTCCCGCCGCCTGCAACGGCGTTGTGGGCCTGAAGCAGAGCCTGGGCGTGGTGCCGCACAGCCAGGTGCAGGACGCCTTCGGCAACTACACCTACGTGACGCCCACCACGCGCGACGTGGCCGACACCGCGCTCATGCTGCAGGCCATGACCGGCGCGCACGGCTGCGACCCGTGGTCGCTGGGCGTGCCCGCGCAGCCTTACTTCGACGCGCTGCGGCCCGCCTCCGACCTGCGCGGAAAGCGCGTCCTGTACCGTGCGACGCTGGAAGGGCGGCCGATCTCCGCCGACGTCGCCGCCGCCTTCGAGGCCGCGCTCGCCACGCTGCGCTCGATGGGGGCGCAACTGGAGGAGATGCCCGACGAGGGCTATGACGTCGAGCCGGTGTGGCGCGTGATCAACCACACCAGCTGGCGTGGCCGCTTCGCTCCGCTGGCCGAGGCGCACGGCGAGAAGCTCAGCCCCTCGCTGCTGCAGCAGCTCGCGCTGGCGCAGCACGTCGACGGCGTCGCCTTCCAGCAGGCCATGTTCGCCAGGACCGCGCTCTTTCGCCGGGTGCAGGCCCAGCTGGAGACGCACGACTTCATCTTCACGCCGACCCTTTCGCGCACGGCGCTGCCTATCGACCAGGACCTGTTCGGAAGCATCGAGATCGACGGCCAGTCCTATGCCGACCTGAGGCCGAACTGGTTCCCGTGGACGATGCCTTTCAACCTCACGGGCCATCCCGCCATCAGCCTGCCCTGCGGCGCCGGACGCGACGGCCTGCCCATCGGCATGCAACTGGTCGGCCGCTTCCGCGAAGACCAGCAGCTGCTGCAGGCCGCGGCCGGCTTCGAGGCCGCGCACAGGCCGGCGAACGCATTGCCCGTGCTGGCCTTCTGAGCCGGCCCTCCACCCGTTCCCAACTCCGCAGGTACTCCCACCATGGCCTCGTTCCTCAAGACACTTCTGCTGGGCGCCTCGATCGCCCTGGCCGGCGCGGCCGCGCATGCCGACAGCGCCACGCCCATCCGGCTGATCATCGGCTTTCCGCCGGGCGGCGCGCTCGACAGCCTCGCGCGTTCGCTGGCCGAGGACCTGCGCACCACGCTGAAGGAGCCCGTGCTGGTGGAGAACCGCCCCGGCGCTTCCACCCGCATCTCCATCGAGGCGGTGAAGGCTGCGAAGCCCGACGGCCGAACCATCCTGCTCGGGGCCACGCCGCCCTTCGTGCTCTTTCCGATGACCTACGCGCGGCTGAACTACGACGTCGACAAGGACTTCGTTCCCCTCGCGCACCTGGCGAACGTGCCCAGCGTGATCTCCGCGGGCGCGAACCAGCCGTTCAAAACGCTCGCGGAATACGTCGCATGGGTGCGCAAGAACCCTTCCGGCGGCAGCGTCGGCCTCACCAACCTCGGCGGCGGCCTGCATTTCAGCCTGCTGCAGCTGTCGAAGGCCATCGGCGTGCCGCTCACGCCCGTCACCTACCGGGGCGGCGCGCCGCTGGCCACCGACATCGTCGGCGACCACGTGCCGCTGGGTGCCGACGCGCTGGCCAGCCAGCTCGAACTGCATCGCGCGGGCAAGCTGCGCATCCTGGGCGTGGCGGGCACGAAACGGCTGAGCTGGCTGCCCGATGTTCCGACGATCAAGGAGTCGGGCTACGACGCCTTCGACCGCGCCAATGCCGCCTACGCTGCGTTCGTGCCTGCCGGCACGCCGAAGGACGTGGTCGCGAAGCTGGAGTCGGCCTTTCTCTCCGCGATGCGCAGCCCGCAGGTGCGCGGGCAGGTCGACCGCATGGGCCTCGAGCCCACGGGGCTGCCCGGCGCGGAAGTGAAGCGGATCATGGCCTCGGACCGCGCGTACTGGCGCCCCATCGTCGAGGCCTCGGGCTTCAAGAGCGAAGACTGAACGCAAGTGACTACCGGCAGTGAGGGCAGCGAGGGGGCGGACGACAGGGCTGGCTGGGCGGTGCTCGCAGCCGCCAGCGCCGGGGCGTTGCTGTGCTTTCTCAACCTCAGCGCGCTCAACGTCGCGCTGCCGGCAGTGGCGCGCAGCCTGCATGCTTCGCCCACGCAGGCGAGCTGGATCCTGCTGTCGTACATGCTGGTCAGCACCGTCTGCATCCTCAGCTTCGGGCGGCTGGCAGACCTGTGGGGGCGGCGCAGGCTCTTCCTCGCGGGGCTGTGCCTCTTCGTGGCCGCCTGCGCGGCATGCGCCTTCGCGCCCGACGCCGGGCTGATGCTGGCGGCACGCATCTGCCAGGCGGTGGGCGCGGCCGGCGTCATGGCCAATGCCAGCGCGCTGGTTGGAGACGCCTTCGGCCGCCGCAGGATGGGGCTGGCGCTCGGCGTGCTCGCCATGGTCGCGGCGCTGGCGCAGGTCGTGGGCCCGCTGGCCGGCGGCTTCGTCGTGTCGTGGTGGGGCTGGCGCGTGCTCTTCATGCTCAACGTGCCGCTGGGGCTGTGCGTGCTGGCCCTGTCGTGGAAGGTGCTGCCGGCGGGCGCAGCCGTGCGGTCGGAGCGCTTCGACCTTGCGGGCGCGGCGCTTTCCTTCGTTGGCATCGGATGCGTGACCTACGCGCTCTCGATGGCGGGCACGCGCGGCTGGACGAGCACGCCGGTGTGGGCGTTCATGTTCGCGGGGCTTGGCGCCATCGCGCTCTTCTACAGGGTCCAGGTGCGCGCATCGAGCCCGCTGGTCGATCCCTCGCTGTTCGGTGACCCGGTGCGCCGCACCGCCTACGCGGGCATCCTGCTGCTGTCGATGGCGCAGGCCGCGCCGCTGGTGCTGGTGGCGCTGTATCTGCAGGCCTGCGCGGGGCTGGAGCCCTCGCAGGCGGGCCTGCGGGTGGCCCCGGTCGCATTCGGCATGCTGATGGCCGCACCCGTGGCGGGCATGCTGATCCGGCGCTTCAGTCCCGAGGCGGTGTGCGTGGGCGGCATGCTGCTCGCGGCAGGCGCGCTGGCGATGCTGGCCACGCTGCTGCGGCCGGAGATCGGCGCGGTGCCGCTGTCGCTGTGCTTCTGGGGGCTGGGCCTCGGCATCGGCAGCTTCGTGACGCCGAACAACGCGTCGATCCTGCAGACAGTGACGCCGCAGCGCAGGGGCATCGCCAACGGCGTGCGCTCGACACTGCAGAACACCGGAATCATGGTGGGCACCGCGCTGGCGCTCAGCGTGGCGCTGGCGCGGCTTTCGCCAGGCTCGCAGCGCAGCGTTCTAGGCAACGCAGGCGCGGGACTTTCCGGCGTCGACGTGGCCATCTTCACCCGCGGCACCAGCGCCGCGCTGGCCCTGCTCGCGGTACTGTGCCTTGCGGGGTCGGCCATGATCGCCAGCAGCCGCCGCCGGGCCATGGGGCTGCAGTCGCAGGGCTGAGGCGGCTGGGGCCGTGCACAATCCGGGGCTTGTCGACCATCCTCCCGTGCGTTCGGCGCTGCTCCGAAAAAGGCAGCCGGCAGGCACGGGAAGCTTCCAGCCCCAGAGGGCGCATGCGAATCCACGAACTGAAAGAGCGGCTGCGAAAAGCCGGAGCCGGTCCCAGCCATGAGCAGCGCATCCTGCGGCTGTGGTCCCACGCCCTGCCCAGGAACAGCGGCAGGCGCCTGCCCGCGAGCTTCTTTCCCGCGCCGTTGATGGAGGCCTTGCCAGCCATCGAAGCCGAGCTTGCGGGGCTGGCGCGCGTGGTCGCGGCGCATCCGGGCGCCGATGGTTCCGAGCGGCTGCTGGTCGCGCTCGCCGACGGCCAGACCGTCGAAAGCGTGCTGCTGCCGCGCGACGGCCTCTGCGTGTCGTCGCAGGTTGGCTGCGCCGTCGGCTGCCAGTTCTGCATGACGGGCCGCGACGGCCTGCTGCGGCAGGTGGGAAGCGCCGAGATCATTGCCCAGGTCGCGCTCGCGCGCATGCGCAGGCCGGTGCGCAAGGTGGTGTTCATGGGCATGGGCGAGCCCGCGCACAACATGGACAACGTGCTGGAGGCCATCGAGCTGCTCGGCACCGTGGGCAATGTCGGCCACAAGAACCTCGTGTTCTCCACCGTGGGCGATCCGCGCGTGTTCGAGAGACTGGCCGGGGAGCGCGTCAGGCCCGCGCTGGCGCTCTCTCTGCACACCACCAAGGCCGGGCTGCGCAGGAAGCTGCTTCCGCGCGCGCCCAACATGACGCCGGAAGAACTGGTCGCCGCGGGCGAACGCTACGCGCGGGCCACCGGCTACCCCATCCAGTACCAGTGGACACTGCTGGAAGGCGTCAACGATGGGCAGGACGAGATCGACGGCATCGTCCGGCTGCTCACGGGCAAGTGGGGCGTGCTGAACATGATTCCGTTCAACGCGGTGGATGGCGTCGACTTCAACCGACCGTCCTGGGAACGCTGCAAGCAGATTGCCCGCACGCTGCACGAGCGCGGCATCCTGACGAAGCTGCGGCAGTCGGCGGGGCAGGACATCGACGGCGGGTGCGGCCAGCTGAGGGCGCGTGCCGCCGAAGTGGCCGAAGTGGCCGTACCGATCCGCAGGATCGAAGAGCTGCGCGTCAGCTGAAGGAAGCCATCCAGTCCCAGACCTGCGCGGGCGCCTCGACCATCACGTTGTGCCCATGCGGCCCGAGGTCGCGCGCTTCGGCGTCGAGCGAGCGGGTCTGCTCCAGCGTCACCATCGCATCGTTGCCTCCGCGCGCGAGATGAACGGGGCAGCGCGCGAGCGTCATCAGCTCCGATAGCGGCGGCTTGCCCACCGCGTTGGCGCGCGGGTCCATCGCAAGGCGCCAGCCGCCGTCGCCGTGCGCGATGCCTCGCGCTGACACCGATGCCGGCGCACCGGCAACCGCGGCGAGGCCCGACACCTTCAGGTAACGCTCGCGCGCTTCCTCTTCGGTGGCGAACAGCTTCGCGGGCTGCAGCGCCAGCGAGTCCATGCGGCGCACTTCCTCGTCGCTCCAAGCGATCTTGATGCCGGCCGCGAAGACGCGATGCGGCAGGAGGCCGAACCAGCCCGTGGCGAGCGCGAGGCCGATCACGCCGCCCAGCGAATGCCCGAGCACCACGAGGCGCCCTTCTGGCTGCAGATGCGGCAGCACGGCGCGCGCGACGCTCGCCGCGTGCTGGCCGATGGCGTAGGAGTCCTGCGTGCCGGAGCCGCCATGGCCGGGCAGGTCGAGTGCGAGCCAGCGGCCTTTCCAGCGGGTGCCGGCATCGGCGCACAGGGGCGACCACACGGCGCCCGTCGCGCCCATTCCGTGCAGCAAGAGAAGCAGGTCCGCGCCTTCGCCGCCTTGTTCCGTGTACATGTCCGCCGTCTCCTTCGGTTCTTCGATGGCCGAAGAATACCTGCCGGTGCATGCATGACCGTGCCCTGTCGAGCCAGCCGCCACCCCCCGCCCGCCGCCTCGACGAGGCCGACGAGCAGGACGTCACCGGCAACGGCGAGATCCGCAACGAAGAGGTCGTCGCCGGAACGTGAACCTGCATCGGGCGCGAAGCCCTCGAAGCGCGCGTCAGCCGGCGTCCACCAGCTCCCAGTGATTCGCCAGGTGCATGAGATGCGCCCGGGTGTACTCCGACTTGCTCAGCACGCCGTAGGCGAAGTGCGGCGCGAGCGCGTTGCCGTGGCGTTCGAAGCGGCCCAGCGCGCTCATCAGGTGCTCCACCGCGGCATCGAGCGGCTGGCCTGACGCGATCGCCGGTGCGCCGGGAATGGGCTCTTCGAGCCCGTGGCTCATTCGGCCGCGCGCCGAGAACACCGCGAATGCCATGCTGCCCAGTGAGCCGCGGAACCACGCGGGCTTGAGCTGGGGGAAGCCGTCGAGCGAGTATTCGACGCTCTGTGCGCTGTGGTGCAGCACCTGCGCCAGGTCCCAGCCCGAGCGGGTGCGCAGCGGTGCGGTGCGCAAGCGTTCGAGGGTGCGCATGGCGCGGGGCAGGTCGGAGAAGTCGTCCATGGCGATGGGCTGGTCGGAGTGGGTGAGAACGTAGCCGGCGCCCGTGGCTGCAGCGCCGGCCAGCAGCGCGCCGCCGGTCAGCAGGGCGCGCCGGACTGAGCGGTTGTCTTTGGTGTCGGTGTTCATGTGGTGCCGGATGGTAGGCACCGCTCGGCGCCGGAACTGTCAAATTTCCGACGATTTCCTGGCGATCGCGCTTCGGGCCTGCTCAGGCGCTGCGGCCCGGCCACCTGTGGCGCGTGCCGCCGGAGCGCCGGTCCGCCTTTTCCGGCACCGTGCCCAGCGCGCTCAGTTCCTTGCCGCGCAGCTCGAGCCGGCGCAGGCACGTGAGGAAGACGTCGAGATGCTCTTCGTCGATGGCTTCGAGCAGGTCCATGTTCAGGCGCGCGATCCTCGGAAAGACCGAATCGCACAGTTCGCGGCCCGCGGCGCTCAGCCGCACGTGCACCTCGCGGCCGTCCTCGGCGTCGCGCCGGCGTTCCACCAGCTTCTTCTCCGCAAGGCTGCGCAGGCCGCGCGAGGTGCGCACGCGGTCGAGGTGCAGGCGCTCGGCGAATGCCGAGGAGGTGATCTCGCCGATCTGCGCGAGCATGCCGATCATTCCCCACTCGCGGTGCGTGATGCCGAAGCCTCCTTCAACGAGGCGCGTCGCCATGCCGCTGCCCGGACGAATGGCCCGGGAGAGGCGGTACAGGAGCAGGTCGTCCAGGCAGCGCGGCGAGCGCAGCGCCTGGGCATCGGTGAAAACTTGCATGGGCGATCCGAAGTCGAGGTCATCTGCCGGCCAACCGACCTCGACGGTGGGTGATGGATTAGATCAATCGTCTGTCGATATTTATAAACAGCCGGGCAATGAATATTGCCGCAATGTCATTGAGATTCGCGGCATTTTTCCATAGGGCGTCCGCCAATTGCGGAAAGTCAGCCGGTGCTCAGTATTGGCCGCCGCGCTTTTGCGCGGGTTCGGCATATCGCACCGCTATTCGGGCTGAATTGATCTCGATTTGAATATCGATCGATAGCAATAGCGAAATTGATAGAAGCAGGCTTTTTGCAGCAGTCATCCAGGAAAGGAATCTCTTGCTCGATCTGAACGAAGTCGCCATGTTTGTCCAGGTGGCGCGCCTGGGCAGCTTCGCGGAGGCCGCGCGGCACCTGCGCATGCCCTCGGCCACGGTGAGCCGGCGCATCCAGCAGCTCGAGACGCGGCTGGGCACCCGCCTGATGCAGCGCTCCACCCGCAAGCTCACGCTGACGAGCGCGGGCCAGACCTTCCACGAGCGCTGCGGCCCCGCGGTGGAGGAACTGATAGAGGCCGGGCAGTCGCACGTGGCGGGCAGCAAGGAGCCCAGCGGCGCGATCCGGGTGGCGGCTTCGGCCAGCTTCTTCGAGTACTTCGACATGGGCTGGGTGTCGGCCTTCCTGGCTGCGCACCCGGCGGTGCAAATCGACTTCGTCCTCAGCGACCTGCAGGCCGACCTCATCGCCGATCGCATCGACGTCGCGTTCCACATCGGGGCGCTCGAGGATTCGAGTTACGTGGCGCGCCGCATCTTCACGAGCTATGGAGGCCTCCTTGCCAGTCCGGCCTATCTTGCGGCGAATGGCGCGCCTCGCGATCTGCGCGAGTTGAGCGAGCACGAATGCGTTACCCAGCCGCCAGCGACGGGCAGCTTCGCCACATGGCGGCTGAAAGGCCCCGACGACTGCGAAGAAGACGTGCGGGTTCGGGGACGCTTCAGCAGCAACACGCACGTGGCACTGCGCGAGGCCGCCTGCGCCGGGCTGGGCATCGTCGCCCTGCCGGCGATCCTGACCTCGTCCGAAGTGGCGGCGGGCCGGCTGGTGCCGGTGCTGCCTCAATACGTGCGGGCAGGACGCGGCATGAGCGTGGTCTACCCGAGCCGCCAGCAGCGACCGCTTGCGGTCACGGCGTTCGTGAACATGGCGGTTGAAAAGCTCAGCCTGCAGGAGTGGATGCCTCCTCCAGCCGAGACGAGTGAACGCCGGCTGGAGCCGCATCTCGATTCGTCGGTCTGCCGCTGAATACCGGCGCCCAGCCGGGTGTTGCTCATATCTGCTGATTGCAGATGCACCACATGCGGGCAATTTGCCTTAATTTGGTGCAATTGATTCGGCCAGATCGTGCGGATTGCATCGAAAGCTGATCGGCTGAAACTCATTTTGTGCGCTAGCGCAGCACAACAGATTTCGTAAACAATTGTCACGAATCCTTTTGATGGACATGCAATTCGGCATGTCTGCATTGCGAGCGCACGAAAAAACTCATTCATTTTCATCATTTCCGCATAGGGAAATGGATGCTTCAGATTACAGCAAGGGGAACGGGTTGAATAAAAGGTCGACGGGTGCAGAAAACCAACAGGCAGGGCAACGGCTTTCGCGCGTCACCAAGGGGTTCACGCTGATCGAATCGGCGGTCCTTCTGGCTTGTTTGGCCGTTGCCGCATCCGCCTTGCTGCCCCGCTGCAAGAGCGAGCTGGTGAGCGGACGACCCCTTGGTGGTCCGGACGGCTTCGTGGCGGCCCACATCGGCATGCAACGCTTTCAACAGGCGGCCGCCGGCGCGCTGGACCGCATCTTTGCGCCGTGCCTCCAAGGCTGGCGCGGCACGGCCTCGACGAACTGACCAGGCATGGTCGCGGCGCAGGGGACACATCCATGCTGAGGCTCGGCATCCACAAACTGCCCATGGCAGAGGCGGTCCTGATCCGCACGATCATGAGGCTCTCTGCGGGCCAGCCCGGCTTCGCCTGGCAGCTGGTCGACGCGCCGCCTTACGACGCGCTGCTGGTCGACGGCTCTTCTGCGGAGCATGAATATCCCGGGCTGGCCGGCAGCATGGCCGCCGCCGTGCTCAGGCTCACCAGCATGAACGCGGGGTGGCAGCCCGGCACCATGGAGCGGCCGATCCGCGCCGACAGGCTGCAGCAGTGGCTGCGCAGCATCGAGCACGCGCTGCGCGAGGCGCAGCCCGGCGGCCTCACGCTGCACGAGCAGACGGCGCTGGAAGTCGAGGTGTCCGACGCGGAGCATTTCATGCTGCGCCGCTGGCCGCCGGCCATGCTGCTGCGCAACGACCTCGACAACATCCGAATGGCGAGCCTGCTGTCGCGGCGCGCACTGAACGCGACCGAGCTGGCCGACCTCAGCCAGCTGCCTTTCTCCCAGTGCGTGGCCTTCCTGCACGAGCTGCGCAAGGCAGGCGTGCTGGAGCTGCGTGTGGCACAAGCGCTGCCGCCGGCCATATCCCGCAGCGACGGATCGCTGCGCGGCGGCGATTTCGCGCGCAGCTTCATCGAACGCATCCGCCGCCGGCTGGGCCTGCGCGCGCCATGAGGGAGCACAAGATCCTCGTCACGGGCTCCGTGGGCGCTGGCAAGACGACGGCCATCGGCCTCGTGAGCGAGGTCGCGCCGGTCGTGACCGACGTGCGCAGTTCCGACGCGTCCATCGACAAGGCCCGCACCACGGTCGGGCTGGACTACGGCCAGCTCACGCTGGACAACGGCGACATCGTTCGCCTGTTCGGTACGCCCGGGCAGGCCCGTTTCGACTTTCTCTGGAAGATCCTCGCGAGGAACGCGCTGGGCCTGATCGTGCTGATGGACAACTCGCGGCCCGATCCGCTGGCCGACCTGTGCGTGTACCTGGACGGATTCGCCGAGCATCTGCGGACACTGCCCTGCGTCGTGGGCGTGGGGCGGATGCAGTCCCACGCCGTGCCCACCCTCGACGACTATGCCGACCGGCTCGCATCCACCGGCCGGGTGTTTCCCATTCTCGATGTGGACGTGCGCCGCAGGAGCGATGTGCTTGTGCTGATCGACACGCTGCTCATGCAACTCGAAGCCGACATGCGGAAAGACGAAGAGTGAACACCAGACACGGCCTGTCCAGGACTGCCACGGCGCACGCGCAGCGCGAAGCGCGCAAGCTGGTCGAAGAGCTGAGCGGCGTGACGGCGGTGGTGGTCGCCACCGCGGACGGCTTCGACGTGGCCTCCGCGTCCGCCGGCGACGCAGACCCGGCGCGCGTGGCCGCCATGGGCAGCTCCATCGTGGCGATAGGCGACGTGGTGTCGCAGGAAGCCCGCCTCGGCCGCCGCGAGAGCGTGATGGTGCTCACCGACTCGGGCTTCGCGGTGTTCCACAGCGTGCATCGCCGCGACGCCGACCTCGTGATCAACGTGCTGGCGCGAGACAGCGCCGTTCCCGCGATGGTGGCGTACCGCGCCGCCCAGCTCGCCAGAACCCTCGCCGAGGTGTGACCGCCGATTCCCCCGCGCGCGTCTGCGTGGCGCGCGGGTCTCTTCCCGTACGCAGCAATTCCTTCTTTCAACTTCAACGATTTCCCTGGAGAAAAACTTGGCTTCCATCAAGCAGACGCTCGACGACATCCTCACCATCGACGGCGCCATGTGCGCGGCCGTCGTCGACTCGGGCAGCGGCATGGTCCTCGGCAGCGTGGGTTCGGGCGTGGACATGGAGATCGCCGCGGCGGGCAACACGGAGGTGGTGCGGGCCAAGCTCAAGACCATGCGCGCGCTGGGCCTGAGCGACGTGATCGAGGACATGCTCATCACCCTCGGCAGGCAGTACCACATCCTTCGGCCCTCGTCGGTGAAGGAGGGACTCTTCCTCTACGTGGTGCTCGACAAGCAGCGCGCCAACCTCGCACTCGCGCGCCGCAAGACGCAGGAAGTCGACAAGCTGATGGACTTCTGAGAAAGCCGCAGGCAGTTTCCGGTGCTGGATCTCAATGAAGTCGCCATGTTCGTGCAGGTGGCGCGGCTGGGCAGTTTTGCCGAAGCCGCGCGGCACCTGCGCATGCCTTCCGCCACCCTGAGCCGGCGGGTGCGGCAGCTGGAGGCGCACCTGGGCACCCGCCTGCTGCAGCGTTCGACCCGCAAGCTGGCGCTGACCAGCGGCGGGCAGGATTTTCTCGAGCGATGCCTGCCCGCGGTCGACGAGCTCATGGCCGCCGGGCAACTGCAGCTCGCGGGCAGCCAGGAGCCGAGCGGGGCGGTGCGGGTGGCCGCGCCCAGCAATTTCTTCGACTTCTTCCCGATAGAGTGGGTGTCCGGCTTCCTCGCCGCGAATCCGCGCGTGCGGATCGACTTCGTCCTGAGCGACGCGGCGGCCGACCTCGTCGCCGAGCGCATCGACGTCGCCTTTCGCGGCGGTCCGCTGCGGGATGCGGGCAGCGCGACGCGCAGGATATTCGCCAGCTACGGTGGCCTTTTCGCAAGCCCGGGCTACGTGGCCGCGCACGGCCAGCCTGCCAGCCTGCATGAGCTGGGCGAACACCACTGCGTGACGCCGCCGCCCGACGCGGGCAGCTACGCCACCTGGCGCCTGCTCGACGCCGACGGCGCGGAGCAGGACGTGCGCGTGCGGGGCCGCTTCGTCAGCAACATGCAGGACGTGCTTCGCAAGGCCGCGTGCGCGGGGCTGGGCATCGCCGCGCTGCCGTCGATCCTGGTGGCGTCCGACATCGCCGCCGGCCGACTGGTGCCGGTGCTGCCGCAGTACAGGCGGGCGGGGCGTGGCCTGAGCGTGATCTACGCCAGCCGCCACCACATTCCGCATGCGGTGTCGGCCTTCGTCGAGATGGCGATGGAGAAGCTTGCCGCCAGCCAGGACTGGGGTTCGGCTTCCCTGGGGGCTCCTGCCGGCTGAGCCGCGCGTCGATCAGCCGGCCTTGGCGGTCCGATCGAGGGCGAGGCAGCTCGACGGCGCGCCTGCCGTGTCGGCGCCGCACCAGTCGCCACCGAGCGCCTTCACCAGGAACACCGATGTCAGCAGCCGCTGCCCCTGCAACTGCGCGGACTGCCGCTCCACCGTCAGCAGCGACTGCTGCGCGGTGATCACGTCGAGATACGTCGATGCGCCGCCCTCGTAGCGGCTGGTCGCCATGTCGAGCACGCGCCGTGCAGCCGTCACGGCCGACTGTGCCTGCGTGGTGGCGCTGTCGAGCGCCGAGAGGCCGGTGATGCCGTCTTCCACCTCCTGCATCGCCGTGAGCACGGTGCGGCGGTAGTTGCCGACGGTGACGTCGTAGCCGGCCTTGGCGAAGTCGACGTTCGCGCGGATGCGACCGCCGTCGAACAGCACCTGCGTGGCCGACACGCCTACCGACCACAGCAGGCTGGGGCCGTTGAAGAGCGTCTCGATCAGGCGGCTGTCCACGCCCACGGTGGGCGAGATGACGAAGCTCGGATAGAAGGCGGCCGTGGCCACGCCGATCTGCGCATTGGCCGCGGCCATCGCGCGTTCGGCCGAGGCCACGTCGGGCCGGCGCTGGAGGATTTCGGAAGGCACGCCCAGCGGCACCGCGGGCGGCTTGATTTCGCGCAGGTCCACCGGCAGCGAGAAGTTGGGCGCGGGCGTGCCGGTGAGCGTGGCCAGCGCGTGTTCGTACTGGGCGCGCTGCTTCTTCAGCACGTCGACCTGCGTGAGCGTGGTTTCCAGCAGCGCCTGCTGCTGCGCCACGTCCAGGCCCGATACCGCGCCCAGGTCGTGGCGCGCCGTCACCAGCTCCAGCGCGCGGCGCTGGAGGCCGATGGAGCGCGAGAGCACGTCGAGCTCGATGTCGGTGGAGCGCAGGTTGAAGTAGTTGCTGGCGAGTTCGGCGCTCAGCAGCAGCCTGGTGTTGGCGAGGTCGGCAGCCGATTGCTCGGCGGAGGCTGCCGCGCCCTCGACGGTACGCTGCACGCGGCCCGCGAGGTCGAGTTCGTAGCTGGCGTTCAGCGAAACGGCGAAGTCGTTCTGCACCGTCGACGAATTGGCGGTGGCGTAGTTGGTGAGCGGCCGGTTGGCCGAGATCTTCAGGCGCGAGGCGCGCGCGCCCAGGCCGAGCTGCGGATAGCGGCTCGCCGAGGTGGCCGCCAGCGTGGCGCGCGCCTGTGCCAGCCGCGCGTTGGCGATGGCCAGCGTGGGGCTGCCGGCCAGGGCCTGAGCCTGCAGCGTGTCGAGCGTGGCGTCGTCGAAACGCTTCCACCACGGGCCCTTGTCGGCGCTGTCGCTGGGCGTGCTCACGCGCCACGGCTCCTCGAGCTTCCAGCTCACGGGCAGGGGGGTGTCGGGCGTCTTGTAGTCGGGGCCGACGGCGCAGCCGGCTGCGAGCATGAGCAGTGCGGCGCAGGCGGCCGCGCAGGGCAGTCGCGCCAGCGTCACGCCGGCTCCTTCTTCGCGCCGGCAGGCGCCCCCTTGGCAGGAGGCTGATCAGGCGCGACGGCCACGATGTCGCCATCGGCCAGCGAATCGGAGGGGTTCAGCACCATGCGGTCGGTGCCTTCGAGCCCGTCGATCACTTCCACGTTCTCGCCGTAGTTGCGCCCCAGCGTCACAGCGCGCAGGGCGACGCGGCCCTGTGCATCGACCACCGCGATGCGCGTGCCCTCGGCGCGGAACAGCAGCGCGTTCGCCGGCACGGTGAGCGTGCGGCTCGCGGCCAGCGGCAGCGATACCTGCACATAGGCGCCCGGCAGCAGCGCGCCGTCCTTGTTGGGCAGCGAGATCTCTACCTGCATCATCCGCGTGGTCGTGTCGATGGCACCCGAGGTTCGCGCCACCTCGCCCTTGAAGGTCTGGCCGCGCAGTTCGGCCTGCGTCACCACCACCGGCTGGCCGGCCTTCACCAGCTGCGCGTAGGCCTGCGGCACGTTGACATACACCCGCAGCGGATCGGTCTGCGCCAGCATGAAGAGCGCGCGCCCGGCGCCGCCGCCCGCGCCGGCGTCGATCAGGTCGCCAACGTCGACGTTGCGCCGCGTGATCACGCCCGCGAAGGGCGCCACCACGCGCTTGAAGCCTTCGGTCTGCTTCAGGCGCTGCACGTTGGCGTCGGCCGCCGCCACGTTGGAGGTGGCCTGCGCGACGGCGCTGCGGCGCTCGTCCAGGTCCTGCTGCGAAACCACGTCCTTCTTGCGCAGCGCTTCCCAGCGATCTGCCGTGCTGCGCGCCAGTTCCAGCCCCGAGGCGGCCTGCGCGCGGGCAGCGACGGCCTGCGAGAGCTGCTGGTCGATCTCGGGCGTCTCGATCTCGGCGAGCAACTCGCCCTTTTCGACGCGGCTGCCGATGTCCCTGGTCCAGCGCTTGAGGTAGCCGCTGGCGCGCGCCGAGATGGGCGACTGCACGAAGCCCTGCAGCGTGCCGGGCAGCGACAGCGTCTGGCCCGCGGTGGGCATGCGGGGCAGGGCGGTCTGCACGTACTGCTTCGCGCGCTCGGCGGTGCCGGCCTCCAGCGCGCGGGCGTTGGCGATGCGCACGAACACGGTGCGCGCCGCGCCCAGCGTCAGCAGCACCAGCACGATCAGCACCAGCCAGCGCGTGCGCCGCACGATCTGCCGGCGGCGCAGCAGCTGCTCGCCATCGCCTTCCTCGACGGCGATGGGGTGGATGGCCAATGCCGAATGGCGTTGCTCCGTCATGGAATCAGTTCTCCTGGGGGGCGGTCGTGCCCGCTGGCGGTTGATGCTGTTGATGCTGCGCGGCCTCGCGCGCCGCGCGGCGGTGCGCAAGCCGACTGTGCACTCCCGCGAACACGGCGGGCACGAAAAACAATGTCGACACCGTGGCAAAGACCAGGCCGCCGATCACCGCGCGGCCCAGCGGCGCGTTCTGCTCGGCGCCTTCGCCCAGGCCCAGCGCCATCGGGATCATGCCGATGATCATCGCCAGCGCCGTCATCAGCACAGGCCGGATGCGGGTGGCGCCGGCTTCCAGCGCGGCCGACAGCGGCGGAATGCCGGCGGCCAGCCGCTCGCGCGCGAAGGACACCAGCAGGATGGAGTTGGCCGTGGCCACGCCCATGGTCATGATCGCGCCCGTCAGCGCCGGCACGCTCAGCGTGGTGCCGGTGATGAACAGCATCCACGCGATGCCCGCCAGCGCCGCCGGCAGGGCGGTGATGATGATGGCCGCGTCCAGCCACGACTGGAAGGTGACCACGATCAGCAGGTATACCAGCACGATGGCCATCGCCAGCCCCACGCCCAGGCCGATGAAGGACGACTGCATGGTCTGCACCTGGCCGCGGATCTCGACGCGGCTGCCGCGCGGCAGCGTGGGCCGCATCTCGTCGACCAGCTTCTGCACCTTCGAGGCCACGCTGGCGAGGTCGGTGCCCTGCACGCTCACGTAGACGTCGATCACCGGCGCGATGTTGTAGCGCGACATCACGGCCGGCTGGCGCGCGGCCTGCGCGTCCACCAGGTTGCCCAGCAGCTGCTGCGAACCACCGCCCGCCGCCGGCGTGCCGCTGGCGCCCACCGGGATGTTCAGCAGCGAATCCAGCGAGTCGACCACGTACTGCGGCGACTGCACCGCGATGCTGTAGACCACGCCGTTGGCCGGGTTCAGCCAGAAGGCGGGCGCCGTCTGCGAGCTGCCCGACAGCGCGATGAGCACGTTCTGCCCCACGTTGGAGGCGGTCAGGCCGTACTGCTGCAGCCGCGTGCGGTCCATCTGCAGGCTCAGCGCGGGGCCGTCCAGGCGCTGGTGCACGTGGGCGTCGACCGCGCCGGGAATCTTGCGGATCGCCTTGGTCAGCTCGGCCGCGCGCGCCGCGTTGCCCGCCATGTCGTTGCCGCTGAACTGCACGTCGATGGCGGCAGGCAGGCCGAAGTTCAGGATCTGCGTGACGATGTCCGCCGGCTGGAAGAAGAACTCGATGCCCGGAAAGCGCTTGGGCAGCTCCGCGCGCAGCAGCGACACGAACTGCTCGGTGGGCTTGTGGCCTTCCTTCAGCGACAGCAGCAGCTCGCCGTCGAAGGTGCCGATGGTGCCGGCGTTGCTGTATGAGAGGTTGATACCGCTGTTGGGCACGCCCAGGTTGTCGAGGATGGTTTCCAGCTGGTCGGGTGGCACCAGCTCTCGGATGGCGGCCTCCACCCGGTCGGTGAGGCGCGCCGTTTCCTCGATGCGCGTGCCGGTGGGCGCGCGCAGGTGCAGGCGGATCTGGCCGGCATCCACCGTCGGGAAGAAGTCGCGGCCCAGCGCCGGGTAGAGCAGGCACGACAGCAGGCAGAAGCCCAGGAAGAGGCCGATGAAGCCCGCGCGCTTCGACAGCACCGCCGACAGCACCAGCGTGTAGGCGCGGCGCACGCGCTCGAAGCGGCGGTCGAAGGCGCGGTAGAGGCGCTGCAGGGCGCTCTGCTTCGCGCCTTCAGCCTGTTGAGCGGGTTGCGCCGAATGCGCCCCGCCCATCAGCAGCATCACCAGCGTCGGCACCAGCGTGCGCGACAGCAGGTAGGACGCGATCATCGCGAACACCACCGCCTCGGCCAGCGGCACGAACAGGAAGCGCGCCACGCCCGAGAGGAAGAACATCGGCACGAACACGATGCAGATGCACAGCGTGGAGACGAAGGCCGCCGAGCCGATCTCGCCCGCGCCGACTTCGATGGCTTCCTTCAGCGGCGTGCCCATGTGCAGGTGCCGCTCGATGTTCTCGATGGTCACGATCGCCTGGTCGACCAGGATGCCCACCGAGAGCGCGAGGCCGCCCAGCGTCATGAGGTTGAGCGTCTCGCCCAGCGCGTAGAGCACAAGGATGGACGCCAGGATCGACAGCGGAATCGTCAGCCCGATGATCAGCGTGCTGCGCCAGTTGCCCAGGAAGAGCAGCACCATCGCGGCCGTGAGGGCGGCCGCCAGGATGGCCTCGAACACCACGCCCTTGACGGCCGCCTTCACGAACACCGACTGGTCGAACAGCGGCGTGATCTTGATGTCCTCCGGCATCGTCTGGGCGGCGATGGGCAGCATCGCGCGGATGTTGGAGACGATGTCCAGCGTGGAGGCGCCGCCGTTCTTCAGCACCGACAGCAGCACGCCGCGCACGCCGTCCTGGCGCACCACGTTGGTCTGCGGCGAGAAGCCGTCGCGCACGTAGGCCACGTCGCGCAGGTAGGTGGTGGCGCCGTTCACCGTGCGGATCGGCAGGTCGTTCAGGCCCGCGATGGCATCGGGCGAGCCGTTCATCCTCACGTTGTATTCGGTGGCGCCGAACTTGGCCGTGCCCGAGGGCAGGATCAGGTTCTGCGTGTTCACCGCGTTCACCACGTCGGCCGGCGAGAGGCCGCGCGCCTGCAGCGCCTGGGTGTCGAGGTCGACCGAGATCAGCCGGTTCTTGCCGCCGTAAGGAAAGGGAATGGCCGCGCCCGGCACGGTGATGAGCTGCGGCCGCAGCTGGTTGACGGTGGCGTCGAAGAGGGAGTTTTCAGAGCGCGTGGGGCTCGACAGAGCCAGCTGGATCACCGGCACGCTGGAGGCCGAGTACTTGATGACCAGCGGCGGCGTGATGCCCGGCGGCAGCTGCCGCACCTGCGCCTGCATCGAGGCCACCACCTGCGAGATCGCCATCTCGATGTTGGCCGTGGGCTGGAAGAACACCTTGATGATGGCCACGCCCGCCAGCGACTGCGATTCGATGTGCTCGATGTCGCTCACCGTGGTGGTCAGCCCGCGCTCCACCTGGCCCGAGATGCGCTGGCCCATCTCCTGGGCCGGCAGGCCGGTGTAGTTCCAGATGATGCTGACCACCGGGATGTTGATCTCCGGGAAGATGTCGGTCGCCATGCGCGCCAGCACGAAGGGCGTGGCCAGCACGATCAGCATCGCCATGACGATGAATGTGTACGGACGACGCAATGCGAGCTGGACCATGGCGAAGGCTCTCTGCTTCCGGCGGAAAAAGGTTTTGCATCATAAGGAAGTAGATTTAGGTTTGCAGGCGCCCGCGAACGAGGTGTGGCGCTTTACCAAAAGGTTGCGTGCGTGCGGGCGGACGGCGGCAGGCCGAGGCCGGCCGTACAAGGTGGCGGGATGGCGGAATGGCGGGGTGTTCGGCCGCCCGCCGGCCGAAGCTCAGGCTGCCGGGTCCAGCGCGAGCCGCAGCCGCGTCACGTTCGGGTTGCCCGGATCGCGCTGCACGCTGAAGCCCAGCTTGCGCGCCAGCGCCAGCATGGCGGTGTTGTCGTAGAGGGTGATGTCGGCCAGCTGCCTCACGCCGGCCGCCCTGGCGGCGTCGATCAGCTTGCGCATGAGCCTGGACGCCAGGCCGTGGTGCTGCCAGGCGTCGGCGATGACGATGGCGAACTCGGCGACCTGCGCCGTCTCCGGCGTCTCGCCCCGCACGTAGCGCGCCACGCCCATCTGCTGCTCGGCGCCGTCGGCCATGGTGGTCGCGATGAGCGCCAGCTCCCGGTCGTAGTCGATGTGCGTCATGCGCCACAGCTCGTCGGGCTGCGGCGTTCGCGGCGAGAGCAGGCGCCGGTAGCCGGTTTCCTTCGAGAGGCCGTTCACGAAGGCGGTGTGCATCGCGAGATCTTCGGCGCGGATCGGGCGGATGCGCACCGGGGTGCCGTCGGGCAGTTGCCGGTCCTCGACCAGGTGGCTGGGGTAGTCGAGGGCCGGCATGGGGTCACACGGTGTTCAGCCGATCACTTCGGGCCAGTCGGTGTGGAAGAACTGGCCTTCGGGCTTGTCCACGCGCTCGTAGGTGTGGGCGCCGAAGAAGTCCCGCTGCGCCTGCAGGAGGTTCGCGGGCAGGCGCTCGGTGCGGTAGCTGTCGTAGTAGGCCAGCGATGCGCTGAAGGCCGGCACCGGAATGCCGTTGCTCACCGCCAGCGCCACCACTTCGCGCCAGCTCTGCTGCGTGCGGTTGAGCAGGTCCTTGAAGAACGGGTCGAGCATCAGGTTGGCCAGCGCCGGGTCGGTGCGGAAGGCGTCGGTGATGCGGTTGAGGAAGCGCGCGCGGATGATGCAGCCGCCGCGCCAGATCGACGCGATGCCGCCCAGGTCGAGGCCCCAGCCTTTCTTGTCGCCCATGGTCTTGATGAGGTCGAAACCCTGCGTGTAGCTGATGACCTTCGAGGCGTAGAGCGCGTCGTGCACTTTGGCCACCAGCGCCTTCTTCTCCACCGACAGTTCGATCTTCGGCCCCTGCAGCTGCCTGCTGGCAGCCACGCGCGCCTTCTTCTGCGACGAGAGCACGCGCGCTTCCACGGCGGCGTTGATGGTGCTGATGACCACCGCGTTCTCGGCCGCGTTGATCAGCGTCCACTGGCCCGTGCCCTTCTGGCCGGCCTTGTCGAGGATCACGTCGACGATCGGCTTGCCCGTCTCCGGGTCTTTCTGCTCGAGCGCCTTGGCGGTGATCTGGATCAGGTAGCTCTGCAGCTCCCCCTCGTTCCATTCGTTGAAGATGGCGGCCATCTCGTCGGTGCTGAAGCCGGCGGCCTTGAACAGGCTGTAGGCCTCGCAGATGAGCTGCATGTCGCCGTACTCGATGCCGTTGTGCACCATCTTCACGTAGTGGCCCGCGCCGCCGGGGCCGATGTGGATGACGCAGGGTTCGCCGTCCACCTTGGCCGAGATGCTCTCGAAGATCGGCTTCATCACCTCCCAGGTGGAAAGCGGCCCGCCCGGCATGATCGACGGCCCCTTGCGCGCGCCTTCCTCGCCGCCCGACACGCCCGCGCCGATGAAGCGCAGGCCCTTCGATGCGAGGTATGCGTCGCGGCGCTCGGTGTCGGTATAGAGGCTGTTGCCGCCGTCGATGACGATGTCGTCCTTGTCCAGCAGCGGAATGAGCTGCTCGATCACCTGGTCGACCGGCGCGCCGGCCTTGACCATGATCTGGATCTTGCGCGGCTTCGCCAGGCTCTGCACGAACTCTTCCAGCGTCTTCGCGCCGACCAGCTTCTTGCCCGGGTTGGCGGAGATGAAGGCCTCGGTGGTGGCCTCGGTGCGGTTGTAGACGCTGACCTGGAAGCCGCGGCTTTCCACGTTCAGAACGAGGTTCTGGCCCATCACGGCCAGGCCGATCAGTCCGAAGTCGCTTTGCTTGTTGCTCATGGCCTGTGGTGTCCTTCCTTCGTGTATGTGCAGGCGGGGCGGCGCCCCGCGCACCGGTTTGATTCGAGGGCCATTGTGCCGATGTGGCGCCCGGCGGGGCGTCGGAGGCGGTCTAAACCCGATTGGCAAGCGGGTCCGCCTTGGCTATGTTCATTCCCCCATGAGCCACGACGCCATCCACCGCTGGTCCACCGACGCCGTGCCGCCCTCGCAGCGGCTCGACTACTGGGTGGGCGCCGTCTGCGAAGGCTTCCTGGAGATGGACGTGACGAGCCCCAAAGCCGGCAGCTTCGGCGCCACGCTCGAATCTGCGCCGCTGGGGCCCATCGTGGTCAACCAGGTGCGCGGCAGCGCGCAGGACGTCTACCGCACGCGCCGGGCCATCGCCCACAGCCGCAACAACTACTTCTACCTGCTGTGCAAGGCCGACTCGGCCTGGGTGGCGGTGCAGGACGGCCGCTCGGCGCGGCTTCTCCCGGGCGACGCGGTGCTGGTCGATTCGCGCCGGCTCTACGAATTCCACCTGCTCCAGTCGGCCGACACCATCTCGATCGAGCTGCCCACCGCCTGGGTCGATGCCTGGATTCCCGATGCCGGCGACCAGGTGGCGCGGCGCATCGACGGGCAATCGGGTTGGGGCGGCGTGCTCAGCGGCTTCGTTCGGCAGCTGACGCCCGAGTTGGCGGCGAAGCCCCCGATGCCCGCCGAGCTGCTGAGCGACCAGCTCGGCGGCCTGCTGGCCCTGGCCACGGGCAGCGGCGCCGCGGATGCGCCGGACAAGGGCAGGGCGGCGCTGCGCCGCCGCGTGCTCGACGCCACGCGCGAGCGGCACGCCGAGTGCGGGCTCACCGCGGCGAGCGTGGCGCGCGGGCTGGGCATTTCCGAACGCAGCCTGCACCGCTGCCTGGCCGCCGGCGAAGGCAGCGCACAGGAGCCCACAACCTTCGCCGCCGCGCTCGCCGGTTTCCGCATGGCGGCCGCGCGCCGCATGCTGGTCGATGCACGTTTCGACCGTCTGGGCATCGCCCAAATCGGGTATCGCGTGGGCCTGGCCGATGCATCACACTTTGTTCGCCAATGCCGTGCGCACCTGGGCGCCACACCCGGCGAACTGCGGCGCCGGCGCTGAACTGGCGCGAACCGGCCATCCGCGTGGCAGGCATCGGCCATTCGCGGCATCGCCCCGTTCCTAAAGTCCCTCTGCATCGAAACAACGAAAGAGACTTCCCATGTCCGATACCTATGTCCTGGTCCACGGCGCGTGGCATACAGGCGCCGAGATCGAAGCCGTGGCCGACGGCGTGCGCGCGGCCGGCCACACCGTGTACTGCCCCACGCTGGCGGGCAACAACCCCGGCGACGACCGTTCCAGCACCGGCCTCGAAGACGCCATCGCCTCCGCCGTGCGCTACATCGAGGAGAAGGACCTGACGCAGGTGCGCCTCGTGGGCCACAGCTACGGCGGCATGGTGATCTCGGGCGTGGCCGACCGCATCGCCCACCGGCTCAAGCGGCTGGTGTACATCAACGCCTTCGTGCCGCTGGACGGCGAATCGCTCAACGACATGGTGCCGCCGCACTACGTGACGATGTTCGATGCCGTCGCCGCGGCCAACGGCAACGCGGTGACGCTGCCCTTCGAGATCTGGCGCGAGGCCTTCATCAACGACGCCGACCTCGCGACCGCGCAGGCTGCCTACGAGAAGCTCAACCCCCATCCGTATCGCACCTTCACGGACAAGATCCGCCTGAGCCAGCCGCTGGCGGCGCTGGCGCTGGGCAAGTCGTACCTGAACTGCCAGCAGGACACTGCGATGCCGCACGGCCTGCCGTGGCACCCGCGCCTGTCGGAGCGGCTCGGCCTGTTCCGCCTGGTGGAGTGCCCGGGCAGCCACGAGATGTTCTTCTCGAACCCGAAGCGGCTCGCCCAGGCCATCATCGAGGCCGGACGCGACTGAGCCCTTCGGATCAGGCGCCGCCGCCGAAGAGCGCGTCGTACACGCGGATCGACGCCCAGGCGTCGTTCGCGGCGTAGCGGACCTGCGCCTCGGTGAGCTGCCGGTTGGCCCAGTTCGAGGTGGTCGCCTTGCGCGACTTGACGAAGCGGCGTCCGAACACCAGCGCCACCGCCGCCTTCACGCCCACCGACCTGCGGTAGCCGCGCCGGCGGAACTCGTCGTCGATGTCGAACACGGCCTTCGGCTCGATGTTCAGCCGGTTGCGGATCAGCGTCAGGTCGCCCGACAGGCCGAAGCCGACCTTGCGCAGCTCGGTGGAGGCGATCAGCGCGGCCACCACCGGATTGCACTCGGTGCGGTGCAGCTGGAACAGCCAGGCCGCATCGCGCGTGGCGAACTGCACCACGTGCGGGCCGCCCGACACCTCGTTCTTCGCGAAGGTGGGCTTCGATTCGGTGTCGAAGCCCGCGATGCCGGCCGCCAGCAGCGTGGCGGCGGCGCGCTCGGCCTCCTGCAGCGTGGAGACGACCACGACGTTCGCGGCGGTCAGGGTTTCGAAGGGGTCGAGCAGCGCGATCTGTTCGCGCTCGGGCAGGGGCGGGAGCGCGGGGTTGTTGCGGCGCTCGTTCACCGGGAGGCCGCTTTCGCGGTCGGCTTTTTCTTCTTCACGGAGGCTTTCTTCGCGGCTGTCTTCTTTGCGGCGACCTTCTTTGCGGCCGGCGCTTTCTTCGGTTTCTTCGGCTTCGGCGGCTGGCCCGAGCGCAGTGCCGCCTCGTAGGCGAGCCGGCCCCAGCGGGCAGCCTCCTCGCGGTCCTCGAAGAGGTCCGCCGGGGCGAGCCGGTACGACATCGGCATCGACTTGCCCTGGCGCACGTATGTGAAGGGCTGCAGGTTCAGCCTGTCGAAGTGCGGGGCGCTCTCAGCGTCGGACTTCAGGTAGAGCGTTTCGTTGGCGACCAGCGCGATCATCCGGCCCTCGTGCCAGACGCCATGGCCGCCGAACATGCGCCTGGTTTCGATGCGGCCCAGGCGCTCGAAGATCTCGTGCAGGCTTTGGACGAACTCGCTCATCGGCGTGCCTTCGTGCTTCGCGCTGCGGCGCGAGCTTGCCTGGGGCGGCCCGGCGCGGCACTCATGCGGTGATCTCGATGCGGTTGCCGTCCGGGTCGAGCACCACGCTCTCGTAGTAGCCGTCGCCGGTGCGGCGCGGGCCGTCGAGCAGCGGATAGCCGTCGGCCTTCAGGCGTTGCGTGAGTTCGTCCACGGCGGCGTCGGAGCCCACGCTGATCGCCAGGTGCGTCCAGCCCATGCGCTGGGCGCCGGCTTCGGCCGGCACGGGCGAGAGCGTGCTGGTGGTCATGGCCTCGATGCGCGCGCCGTCGCCCAGGCTCAGGAAGCAGGAGGCGAAGCCCTTGGCCGGGTTGACGTAGCCCGCGCCAGCGGTGGCGCCGAAGTAGTCGACGTAGAAGCGCTTGCAGCGTTCGAGATCGGTGGTCCAGAGTGCGATGTGGTCGATGCGCATGGGGAAGCGAAGAACGAAGGAAGTCGGCCGCTCAGGCGATGCGCCACGGCGGGCGCGAGGGCGACCAATGGTAGGCGATGCGCTCGCGGCCGCTTGTGGGGTGGCGGTCGGCCGCGCCGCGCTCCAGCCCGTAGCGTTCGTAGAAGCGCTGCGCCGAGGTGTTGCCGGCCGCCACGTGCAGCCGCCAGCCGTTGGGAATGCGCACGCAGGCCTCGTCGAGCAGCGCCTTGCCCAGGCCCTGGTTGCGCAGATGAGGCTCGACGAAGAGCTGGGCTACGTACTCGCGCCTCACGAGCAGCACCATGAAGGCCAGCACCTGGCCTTCGCGCTCGGCCAGCACCACGTCGGCGGGCGGGCCGAACTCGGTATGCACGCGATGCAGCCAGTGGGCGATGGGCTCGATGTGCGGCACGTCGCGGTTGGCGGAAATCCAGGCGCGCCGCCAGATGCCCGCCAGCACCATGTTCTCCTCGGCGCCGCCTTCGCGCGACCGCAGGTGGAAGACCGGAGTTTGGGCGGCGGACATGATGCGTTTCATGATACGGCGCGGCGCCGCCGCGGTCGATGGGCCGTGCTCTAGCTGGAGGCCCGCAAGGTCTGCGCGTGGTGCGCGATGTGGTCCGCCATGAAGCTCTGGATGAAGTAGTAGCCGTGGTCGTAGCCCGCGTGGCGGCGCAGCGTGAGCGGCTGGCCGGCGGCGAAGCAGGCGGCCTCGAAGGCCTCGGGATGCAGCTGCTCGGCCAGGAATTTGTCGTCCAGGCCCTGGTCGATGAGGATGCCCTGCGGATACGGCGCCGTGACCTGCGACTTCATGAGCGCGCTGGCATCGTGCGCCAGCCATTGCGCGCGGTCGGCGCCAGGCTCGCCCAGGTAGCCCGCGAAGGCCTTCTCGCCCCATGGGCACTGCGTGGGCGCGCAGATCGGCGCGAAGGCTGACAGCGACCTGAAGCGCCCCGGATGCCGAAGCGCCAGCGTGAGCGCGCCATGCCCGCCCATCGAGTGGCCGAAGATGCCGATGCGCTCGCCGTCGATCGGGAAGTGCCTGGCCACCAGGGGCAGCAGCTCCTGCACGATCCAGCTTTCCATGCGCCAGTGCGTGGCCCAGGGCTCGGCCAGCGCGTCGAGATAGAAGCCGGCGCCGATGCCGAAGTCCCAGTTGTCCCTGGCGCCGGGAATGCCTTCCACCTCCGGGCCGCGCGGACTGGTGTCGGGCGCGATCAGCGCGATGCCCAGGCTGGCCGCCATGCGCTGCGCGCCGGCCTTGATGGCGAAGGTCTCCTCGTTGCAGGTCAGCCCCGCGAGGTAGAGCAGGGCGGGCACGCGCTCGTGCGCGGCCTGCGGCGGCAGGTAGACCGAGAAGCGCATCGGCAGGCCGATCTCGAGCGAATGGTGCTCGACGAAGCGCTGCAGGCCGCCGAAGGCGCGGTGCTCGGAAAGCAGCTTGGGGGTGTTGTCGGTCATTGGGGGTTCTTGTCGTTGCTGCGCAGTGCCGGCACGAGCTCGAGCACGGCGTCGGCGAAGGTGCGCGGCGCTTCCTGCGGCAGGTTGTGGCCGGCGCCGGGCACCAGCCGGTGCGAGCGCGGGCCGCCGAAGCGGTTGGCGTGGGCGGAGGCATCGGCGGGCGGACGCACGCCGTCGTCGATGCCGTCGAAGGTGATGGCGGGCACGGTGATCGTCGGCTGGGCCGCGAGGCGGCGCTCGATGTCGGCGTAGGCCGGATCGCCCGGCACCAGGCCGAACCGGTGGCGGTACGACTGGATCACCACGTCCACGAAGTCGGGGTGCTCGAAGGCGGTGGCGCTGCGCTCGAAGGTGGCGTCGTCGAACTTCCAGGTGGGCGACCACAGCTTCCACAGCAGCTTCGTGAACGCCTTGCGGTCTTTCTGCAGGCCGGCGCGCCCGCGTTCGCTGTGGAAGTAGTACTGGTACCAAAGGCTGTGCTCGTTGTCGGGCGTGTCGGGTTCCATCGCCTTGGCGATGTTCTGGATGTTGTAGCTGTTGAGGGACACCAGCCCCGCGCAGCGCTCGGGCCACAGCGCCGCGACCACGCAGGCCGCGCGGCCGCCCCAGTCGTAGCCGGCCAGCAGGGCGCGCTCGATCTTCAGCGCGTCGAGCAGCGCAAGCAGGTCGGCGCCCAGCGCGGCCTGCTCGCCCGAGCGCGGCGTGGCCTCGCTCAGAAAGCGCGTGGCGCCGTAGCCGCGCAGGTACGGCACGATCACGCGGCAGCCGGCGTCGGCCAGCAGGGGCGCGACTTCGGCATAGGTGTGGATGTCGTACGGAAAGCCGTGCATCAACAGCACCGGCGGGCCGTCGGCGGGGCCGGCTTCGTAGTAGGCGACTTCGAGGACGCCCGCCTCGATCCTGCGCAGGGGTTCCATTCTTTCCATCAAGAGACCACCTTCGAGTAGTGAACTGATGCCTGTTCCAGGAACACCGCGGAACCGGCTTGGCCGGGCCGCAGGTGTTGCCCCCTTGCAGGGGGGTGGCGCAGCGACACGAAGTGCGCGTAGCCTGGGGGTTAGTAGATGACCACGCCGCGGATGGATTCGCCGCGCTTCATCAGGTCGAAGCCGTCGTTGATCTTCTCCAGCGGCATCGTGTGCGTGATCAGGCTGTCGATGTCGATCTTGCCTTCCATGTACCAGTCGACGATCTTCGGCACGTCGGTGCGGCCGCGCGCGCCGCCGAAAGCCGAGCCTTCCCACTTGCGGCCGGTGACCAGCTGGAACGGGCGGGTGCTGATCTCGGCACCGGCCTCGGCCACGCCGATGATGATGCTGCGGCCCCAGCCCTTGTGCGTGCACTCCAGCGCCTGGCGCATCACCTTGGTGTTGCCGATGCACTCGAAGCTGTAGTCGGCGCCGCCGTCGGTCAGCTGCACGATGGCATCGACCACGTTCTCCGTGTCCTTGGGGTTGATGAAGTGCGTCATGCCGAACTTGCGGGCCATGGCCTCGCGCGCGGGGTTCAGGTCGATGCCGATGATCTTGTCGGCGCCCACCATCTTCGCGCCCTGGATCACGTTCAGGCCGATGCCGCCGAGGCCGAACACCACCACGTTGGCGCCGGCTTCCACCTTGGCCGTGAAGATCACCGCGCCGATGCCGGTGGTCACGCCGCAGCCGATGTAGCAGACCTTGTCGAACGGTGCGTCCTCGCGGATCTTGGCCAGCGAGATCTCGGGCGCGACCGTGTAGTTGCTGAAGGTGCTGGTACCCATGTAGTGGGCGATGGGCTTGCCGTCGAGGCTGAAGCGGCTGGTGCCGTCGGGCATCAGGCCCTTGCCCTGCGTGCCGCGGATGAGCTGGCACAGGTTGGTCTTGCGGCTCAGGCAGAACTTGCACTGGCGGCATTCGGGCGTGTACAGCGGAATGACGTGGTCGCCCTTCTTCAGCGTGGTGACGCCGGGGCCGACGTCCACCACGATGCCCGCGCCCTCATGGCCCAGGATGGCGGGAAAGATGCCCTCGGGGTCGGCGCCCGAGAGGGTGTAGTAGTCGGTGTGGCAGATGCCGGTGGCCTTGATCTCGACGAGCACTTCGCCGAACTTCGGGCCTTCGAGGTCCACGGTTTCGATGGTGAGCGGGGCGCCTGATTTCCAGGCGACGGCGGCTTTGGTCTTCATGATGTTCGATCTCGGAAGCGGGGAATGGGAGGGGATTCTCAGGCAGGGCCAGCAGGGAAGATACCCGACATGCCGATGAACCCCGGCAGGTGGCGGAAATCCCAGACCCAGTTTCGCAGCGCGGGAAACTCGTCGAGCGAGATGCCGCCTTCGCCCGCGAGCGCCACATAGGGAAAGCAGGCGAGGTCGGCAATGGTGGACTCCGGCGCCGACGCGAGCCAGCGCAGGCCTTCGGTGGCTCGCTCGGCGAGGTGGTCGTCGAGCACGCGGAACACGGCGCGCGCGCCCGCGCGGCAGGCATCGATGTCGAGGTGGTGATAGCCGAGCGCGTCGTGGAGCCGCGCGGCCGAGGCGGTTCGGGTGATCTCGTCGGCGGTGGCGAGCCACTGGGCGACTTCGCCGCGCAGCTTCGCGTCGGCGGGGTACCAGCGGCCCTGCGGGTCGTAGCGGCTCGCGAGATAGACCAGGATCGCCTGCGCGTCGCGCAGCAAGAAGCCGTCGTCGCCGATCACCGGCAACTGGCCCAGCGGATTGACGTCGGCGAGGAACGCGGCCGACTTGTGCTCGCGGCCGGGAAAGAAATCGACCGGCACCGTCCGGTACGGCACGCCCAGCCAGGCCAGCATCTGCCGCACCTTGAAGCAGTTGCCCGAGAGCGGGTAGTCGTAGAGCTTCAGCGTCGCCGTCGTCATGCCGCAGCCCTCACGCCGAAGCGCATGCCGCGCTCGCGCAGCCATCGCCGGTAGGTGACGGAGGAGGTGTCGCCGCGCGTGGGCGTCTCGGCGCGGCCTTCGAGCGGCATGCGCTTGAAGGCGTGATTCTCCAGGATGGGCTTGTCCTGCCCGAAGATGGTGTGCTGGAAGGCGATGAGCTCGGCGTCGGTGGAATGGTCGTCGTAGCAGGCCAGCAGGGTGTGGGCGATCACGTGTTCCTCGTCGACCGGCTGCAGGAAGATGCCGATCGCATCGAGCTCGCCCGCGCGGAAGCTGCTCTTGTAGAGCATGGCCGAGAAGGGCTGCATCACGCGGTACTTGTAGAGCACCTCGCTGCCCGAGGCGTCGTGCGCGGCGGAGGCGCGCGGCTGCCAGAAGCGGCAGTCGGTGGCCCAGATCTCGCCGGTGGCGGGCTCCACCTGCACCTGGTACTGCGCCACCTCGGTGTGCGGCACCTTGCCGAGGTAGTCGGCATGCACGAAGGGAAAGTGCGCCATGTCGAGAAAGTTCTCGATCACCCGCAGGCCCGACACCGCGACGCCGATGCCGCCGCAGTCGACGCGACGGCGGCCGGGTTCGCCGTATTCGGGAAAGTCGAACAGCGGGCGAGCGGGGCGGCCGCTCGGGCAGACCCAGAGATAGCCGTAGCTGGATTGCACGGCGAGCGGGGTGTCGCCGAGGCTGCAGCGGGGAGTGCCGTCGGCATCGGTCGACAGCCGCACGGTTTCGCCGAGCAGCCGGGTTTCGCGCGAGGCCGTTGGCGCCGGCGCGGGGCCGACGACCAGCCAGTCGTCGAGCATGTTGGGATCGTCGGTGACGAAGGGCATGGGTTTCTCTTCTTTCAACCCTGGGGCAGGGCTTCGATTTCGGTGCGCAGCTGGCGGGCGGCCGCGTGCAAGGCTTTCATGGCGGCCGAGCCGGGGGCGGCTTCCGTCCACAGGTGGATGAAGGCGAGCCGGGGCTGGGCGTCAAGGACGAGGGCGACGGTTTCCGTGCCGCCGATCCGGCCCCGCCAGGAGGAGGAAACCCTGGCCATGCCGTGGCTCTCCAGCGCTTCACGAGCGGCCTGGGCGGGCGCGCGAACCGTCAGCGTGCGGCAGAAGTGCCAGCCGGTGGGAACGGCATCGCGCAGTTCGTCTGGAACCGGTGCAGCCTCGGGCGAAAGATTCACCCACAGCATCCCGGCCGCCTCCGCCGTGCCGAAGGTCTTCGCGCAGACGTTGCGCGGCGCCTGCATGGCCGGGTGCGCCGGAATGCTGGTGCACTGCCCGCTGCCGGCCTCGTACTGCCAGCCGTGGTACGCGCAAGCCAGGCGGTTGTCGATGACCTGCCCGAGCGTGAAGCGCACGCTGCGGTGGGGGCAGCGGTTTTCCCAGGCCTGGGCGGTTCCGTCGGCGGCGCGCCAGAGCGCAAGTTCCTGGGCTTGGGCGAAGCCGGCGACGATGTTGGCGCCCGGGCGCAGGTCGGCCGAGCGCGCGACGGGGTGCCACGCGGCCGTGTGTTGTGGAGTGTTCATGGAGGGATCGTGGGAAGCGAACTGTTCGCCGGTGATACCGTACCGCTTCCGCCGCACCGATGAAAGTCACATGAAGAGACGCTGCTTTTCATTCCTGCAACGCTGGGCCGCATGAGCCGCATCGATCTCGCCCTGGTCGAGGCTTTCGTGCTGATCGCCAGGAGCGGCAGTCTCACCAAGGCCGAAAGCCTCTCCGGCGTTTCCAAGGCCACCCTGAGCCGGCAGCTCACGCGGCTGGAGGAGCTGCTGGGCGCGCAACTGCTGCTGCGCAGCCCGCGCCGCATCTCGCTCACCGAGGCCGGCCGCGCGTTTCTTGTGCGCGGCGAAGGGCTGCTCGACGAGGTGAAGGGCCGGCTCGAAGAGGCCAGCACCGAAGTCCACGCGTTGACGACGGGCGTGTCGGGCAGCCTCTCGCTGCTGTCGGACACGCAGTTCAGCACCTCCTTCGTCTGCCATGTGGTCAAGCTGTTCCTCGAGGAGCATCCGCACGTGCGCTGCCAGCTCGACGTGGCCAGCGGCTTCCATGCGCCTCGGATCGACGACGTCGACTGCTACGTGTGCTCCGAGCCGCCCGATGCGCCGAACCTCGTGGCTCGGCTGCTGGGGCGGCTGAACTACGGGCTGTACGCGAGCCCGCAGTACCTGGCGCGGCACGGGGTGCCCTCGTCACCCGATGAGCTGGTGGCGCACCAGTCCATCGTGATGAAGGAGCCTTCGGAGCGCTCGCAGGTGCTGCTGGTGTCGGGCGCGGCCAGCTTCGCGTTCGGCCCCGAGCCGGCCTTCGAGACCAACGACCACTGGGTGATGAAGACCTTCTGCATCGACGGCCTGGGCATCGCGCTGCTGCCCGCCTTCTTCGTGCGGCCCGAGCTGGAGCAGGGCGTGCTGGTGCCGGTGCTGCCGCAGTGGCAGCCGGAGCCGCGGCGCATCTACTGCGCCTACCAGCGGCAGCGCTACATGGGGCGGAAGCTGCGCTCCTTCGTCGACCTGATGGCGCGCTGCGTGGTCGACATCGACTCGTACAACTACTACGTCGGCTCGTCCGCCGCGCGCAGGCGCAGGACGGCCGCGAGACCATAATCGGCGTCTGTTCGCCAGATTCCGCCAGACAACCATCATGAAGAAGATCCTCGTCCTCAACGGCCCCAACCTCAACCTGCTCGGCACGCGCGAGCCCGAACAGTACGGACGCGACACGCTGGCCGACGTCGAGCGCCTGTGCAAGGAAACGGGCGCGAAGTTCGGCGTCGAGATCGAATGCCGCCAGTCGAACCATGAAGGCGTGCTGATCGACTGGATCCAGGAGGCCGGCCGCGAAGTGGCGGCGGGCAACATGATCGGCGTGGTGATGAACCCCGGCGCCTACACCCACACCTCGATCGCGCTGCACGACGCCATCAAGGGCGCGAGCGTGCCGCTGATCGAACTGCACATCTCGAACGTGCATGCGCGCGAGGAGTTCCGCCACCACTCGTACATCTCGCCGGCGGCGAAGGGCATCATCGTGGGGCTGGGCGTGAAGGGCTACATCCTCGCCATCACGGCGCTGGCGGCCTGACCCGGGCCCGCGGCGCGCTCAGTAGAGTTGTTTGGGCGCCGAGGCCTTCCAGCTGCGGCTGATGCGGCCCTGGCTGTCGATGCTCTCCAGGTGCACGTCGAAGCCCCAGAGCCGGGCGACGTGCTTGAGCACCTCTTCGGCCGTGTCGTGCAGCGGCAGGTTGTTGCGCTGCGTGTGGCGCAGCGTCAGCGAGCGGTCGCCGCGCATGGCCACGTTCCACACCTGGATGTCGGGCTCGCGGCTTCCCATGTCGTACTGGCGTGAGAGCGATTCGCGCAGCGCGTGGTAGCCGCTGTCGTCGTGGATGGCCGACACCTCCAGTTCCGATTCGCTCTGGAAGTCGCGGATCGCGAAGAAGCGGAAGTCGCGCATCGTCTTCGGACTCAGGAACTGGCCGATGAAGCTCTCGTCCTTGAAGTTGCGCATCGCGTAGTCGAGCGTGCGCAGCCAGTCGGTGCCCGCGAAGTCGGGGAACCAGCGGCGGTCTTCCTCGGTGGGCTTCTCGCAGATGCGCCGCAGGTCGGTGTACATCGCGAAGCCCAGCGCGTACGGGTTGATGCCGCTGTAGGCGCGGTGGCCCACCGGCGGCTGGAAGATCACGCCCGTGTGGGAGCTGAGCCATTCCATCATGAAGCCGTCGGCGAGCTGGCCGCGGTCGTACATGGTGTTGAGCAGCGTGTAGTGCCAGAAGGTGGCCCAGCCTTCGTTCATGACCTGGGTCTGGCGCTGCGGGTAGAAGTACTGCGCGATCTTGCGCACGATGCGCACCACCTCGCGCTGCCACGGCTCCAGCAGCGCGGCGTTCTTCTCGATGAAGTAGAGCAGGTTCTCCTGCGGCTCCAACGGAAAGCGCTTGGCAGCGTCGGCCTCGGCCGCCTGCTCGCTCTTGCGCGGCAGCGTGCGCCAGAGGTCGTTCACCTGCTGCTGCATGTGGCGCTCGCGCTCGGCGCGCTGGGCGGCTTCCTGCGCCAGCGAGCGCTTCTGCGGGCGGCGATAGCGGTCGACGCCGTAGTTCATCAACGCATGGCAGGAGTCGAGCAGCTCTTCCACCGCGTCCAGGCCCTGGCGCTCCTCGCACTCGGCGATGTAGTGCCGCGCGTACACCAGGTAGTCGATGATGGACGAGGCGTCGGTCCACATCCGGAACAGGTAGTTGCCCTTGAAGAAGCTGTTGTGCCCGTAGGCCGCATGCGCGATCACCAGGGCCTGCATGGCCATGGTGTTCTCCTCCATCAGGTAGGCGATGCAGGGGTCGGAGTTGATGACGATCTCGTAGGCCAGCCCCATATGGCCGCGCTTGTAGTTCTTCTCGGTCGAGATGAACTGCTTTCCGTACGACCAGTGCCGGTAGATCATGGGCATGCCCACGCTCGCGTAGGCGTCCATCATCTGCTCGGCCGTGATGACTTCGAGCTGGTTCGCGTACACGTCCAGGCCGTAGCCCCGGGCCGTCTTGGCGATCTCCGAGTGGTAGGTCTCGATGAGTTCGAAGGTCCAGTCCGAAGGGCTGGGCAGGCGGTCCAGTCGAGGGAGGCTGGTGGCCGGAGGAGGGGCGGTGATGGCGGTGTTCATGACGTGACCCCTTCCTTCTTGAACAGGTCGCGGAAGACCGGGTAGATATCTTGAGCGTCGGACACCTTGCGCATCGCGAAGTTGGGCTCCACGCCTTCGAGCTGCTGGTATTCCTGCCACAGGTTCTGCTCGGTCTCGGCCACCTGCACGTAGGCGTAGTAGCGCACGACCGGCAGGATGTTCTCGACCAGCAGCTCGCGGCAGCGGCCGCTGTCCTGGTGCCAGTTGTCGCCGTCGCTGGCCTGCGCGCCGTACACGTTCCATTCGCCGCTGGGGTAGCGCGCCTTGATGATCTCGTCCATCAGCACCAGCGCGCTGGACACCACCGTGCCGCCGGTCTCGGTGGCGTGGAAGAACTCTTCCTCGCTCACTTCCTGCGCCTGCGTGTGGTGGCGCAGGAAGACCAGGTCGATCTTCTCGTAGTGCCGCGTGAGGAACATGTACAGCAGCATGAAGAAGCGCTTGGCCATGTCCTTGCGCGCCTCGTCCATCGAGCCCGACACGTCCATCAGGCAGAACATCACGGCCTTGGCGCTGGGCACCGGTGTCTTCACGCGGTTGCGGTAGCGCAGGTCGATGGGGTCGATGTAGGGCACGTGCCGCATGGTGCGGCGCACTTCGGCGATGCGCTCTTCCGTCTCGCGGATTTCCTTCTGGATGAAGGGCTGCTCGACCTGCGGATGCTTGCGCAGGCTTTCGAGGTGCGCCTCCAGCCGCTTGAGCTCCTTGCGCGGCTCGCCGCCCAGCGCGATGCGGCGGGCGAGGGCGCCGCGCATCGAGCGCACCACGTGCAGGTTGTTGGGCGAGCCGTCGCTGGTGAAGCCGGCGCGGTGGCTCTTCCACTCGGGCACGTCGGCGATCTGCGTGCGGATGAGGTGTGGCAGCGCGAGGTCGTCGAAGAAGACGCGCATGAACTCCTCGCGCGTGAGGCGGAAGACGAAGTCGTCCTCGCCTTCGCCGCTGTCGCTGGCCTCTCCGCTGCCGGAGCCGCCTCCGCCGCCGCCTTCAGGCCGCTTGATGCGGTCGCCCTTCAGGTACTCCTGATTGCCGGGGTGCACGTACTCGCGGTCGCCGCCGCGGGCGTGGCCGAACACGGGCTCCGACACGTCGTGGCGCGGCAGCGTCACATCTTCGCCCTGCTCCAGTTCGCGGATGTTGCGGCCGCTGACGGCGCGCCTCACCGCTTCCTGGATCTGCCCCTTGTAGCGCCTGAGGAAGCGCTCGCGGTTGCCAATGGACTTGTTCTTGCCCGACAGGCGGCGGTCGATGATCTGCTGCAGGATGGCCACGATGTTGTCAACGCTCCTTGCAAAGAGAGAACGATCGGAAGGGCCGTTTTTCTATGAGCTTTTACGCACCCGCAGATACCACTCGCACAGCAGGCGCACCTGCTTGGCCGTATAGCCCTTCTCGACCATGCGGGTCACGAAGTCCTCGTGCTTCTTCTGCTCGTCGGCGCTGCTCTTGGTGTTGAAGCTGATCACCGGCAGCAGCTCTTCGGTGTTGGAGAACATCTTTTTCTCGATCACCGAGCGCAGCTTCTCGTAGCTGGTCCACGCCGGGTTGCGCCCCGCGTTGCCGGCCCGCGCGCGCAGGACGAAGTTGACGATCTCGTTGCGGAAGTCCTTCGGGTTGCCGATGCCCGCGGGCCGCTCGATCTTCTCGAGTTCGGCGTTGAGCGAGGCGCGGTCGAAGACTTCGCCGGTGTCCACGTCGCGGAACTCCTGGTCCTGGATCCAGTAGTCGGCGTAGGTGACGTAGCGGTCGAAGATGTTCTGGCCGTACTCGCTGTAGCTCTCGAGGTAGGCGGTCTGGATCTCCTTGCCGATGAACTCCGCATAGCGCGGCGCCAGAAGCTCCTTGATGTAGCTGATGTACTTCTGCTCGACTTCCGGCGGGAACTGCTCGCGCTCGATCTGCTGCTCGAGCACGTACATCAGGTGCACCGGGTTGGCGGCCACCTCGGAGCTGTCGAAGTTGAAGACCTTGGAGATGATCTTGAAGGCGAAGCGCGTGGAGACGCCGCTCATGCCTTCGTCGACGCCCGCGTAGTCGCGGTACTCCTGGATCGACTTGGCCTTGGGGTCGGTGTCCTTGAGGTTCTCGCCGTCGTACACCTGCATCTTGCTGAAGGTGCTGGAGTTCTCCGGCTCCTTCAGGCGGGTGAGCACCGAGAGCTGGGCCATCATGCGCAGCGTTCCGGGGGCGCAGGGAGCGTTGGCGAGCGAGGAGTTGCGCACCAGTTTCTCGTAGATCTTGATCTCTTCCGAGGCCCTCAGGCAGTAGGGCACCTTGACGATGTAGATCCGGTCGAGGAAAGCCTCGTTGTTCTTGTTGTTCCGGAAAGCCTTCCACTCGCTCTCGTTGCTGTGTGCGAGCACGATGCCGTCGAAGGGTATGGCGCCGAAGCCTTCGGTGCCCTTGAAGTTGCCTTCCTGGGTGGCCGTCAACAGCGGGTGCAGCACCTTGATGGGCGCCTTGAACATTTCCACGAACTCCAGCAGGCCCTGGTTGGCCAGGCACAGGCCACCGGAGTAGGAGTAGGCGTCGGGGTCGTCCTGGGCGAAGGTCTCGAGCTTGCGGATGTCGACCTTGCCGACCAGCGAGGAGATGTCCTGGTTGTTCTCGTCACCGGGCTCGGTCTTGGCGACCGCGATCTGCCGCAGCACCGAGGGAAAGCGCTTGACCACCTTGAACTGGCGGATGTCGCCGCCGTACTCCTCGAGCCGCTTGACGGCCCAGGGAGAGAGAATTCGATTCAGGTAGCGGCTCGGGATGCCGTATTCCTTTTCAAGGATCTCGCCGTCCTCGACCGCGCTGAAGAGGCCCAGCGGCGATTCGTTCACCGGCGAGCCCTGGATGGCATAGAAGGGCACGTGCTCCATGAGCTGCTTCAGGCGCTCCGCGATGGAGCTCTTGCCGCCGCCCACCGGGCCCAGCAGGTAAAGGATTTGCTTCTTTTCTTCCAGCCCCTGCGCGGCGTGGCGGAAATAGGACACCACTTGTTCTATGGCGTCTTCCATGCCATAGAACTCCTTGAATGCCGGATAGATCTTGATGACCTTGTTCGCGAAGATGCGCGAAAGGCGGGGGTCGTTGCGGGTGTCGACCAGCTGGGGCTCGCCGATGGCCTTGAGCATGCGCTCGGAGGCAGTGGCGTACGCCATGGGATCACGCTTGCAGGTGTCCAGGTAATCCTGCAGCGAGATGACTTCCTCGCGGGTGCGCTCGTAGCGGGCGGCAAAGTTGCTGATCACATCCATGGTCACGCCTCCTTCAGGTCGGTGGGCTTTTGGCCCGATGGCGTGCAGCAAAGGCCTTGCGCAACATTTAAAGGTGTGCCTGCCCATGGCTGCATGCCGTGGAAAACTCCCTTACAACAATCTGCTAACAATCAGCATAAAGCAAAGATTGAACCCGGCAAATCATTTGTTAATTCAGAACCACGACGCCAAGTAAAGTTCCACAAAAAGCAAGGAACAAATTTCCAGATTTCAGGTAAATTTAAAGGCTCGCTTTCTTGATTCTCTCCGGGTGAAAACACCTATGCCGAATGGCCATCGTCCGTTTTTGCCTTTTCTCCGGGAAAAAATCGCCTATTGAGCTTCGAGGCTCAAAAAACAGGCGTTCCTGTCGCAATAACGCGCGATCTGCCGTTCGGTTTATTGCTCAACCCAAAAAAATATAAAAGCAAACCCTGAGCCACCTTCGGATAGGTGACTCGCGTGAGTCGGTGTCGGTATCGCGCCCGGGACAGGGTCGGCCTGATCCTCCTGGTGCGGATGCACCGCCTCGGTGCGCTAGAGCCCTAGAGGCTGGTGCGCCGGTCAATGAGGCCGGATTTGCTTCGGGGATGAAGTGGCCGATGGGGGAGGCTGCTTTCCAGCCACCCCATCTGCAGCGAGGCGGCGAGGCACCCCGGTTCGCATTGAAGCCATGAAGTGATGGGGCCCCGCCTCGCAACGGGACTCCACATCTCGAACCGGCCATTGCGGCCGGCCGTGAGCACAACGCCGGTCTCCTGCGCAGCGGCAGGTCCGGCGGGTGCAGGACGATCAGCTGAAGAATTCCTTCGCCTTGTCGAACCAGCCCTTGTCGGTGGGGCTGTGCTTCTCTCCACCCTTCTTGAGCGAATCGTCGAGGTCCTTCAGCAGCTTGCGCTGGTACTCGGTGAGCTTCACCGGCGTCTCCACACGCACGTGGCAGTACAGGTCGCCCGGGTAGCTTGAGTTCACGCCCTTGATGCCCTTGCCGCGCAGGCGGAACTGCTTGCCGCTCTGCGTGCCTTCGGGAATGTCGATGGCCGCCGCGCCCTTCAGTGTGGGCACGTTGATCTCGCCGCCGAGCGCGGCCGTGGTCACGCTCACCGGCACCACGCAGTGCAGGTTGTCGCCGTCGCGCTCGAAGATGTCGTGCTTCTTCAGGCGGATCTCGATGTACAGGTCGCCCGGAGGGCCGCCGTTGACGCCGGGCTCGCCGCTGCCGGTCACGCGCATGCGCTGGCCGTCGTCGATGCCGGCGCGGATCTTCACTTCGAGCGTCTTGTTGCGCTTGATCTTGCCCTGGCCATGGCACGCGGTGCAGGGCTCGGGAATGATCTTGCCGCTGCCGTGGCAGGTGGGGCAGGTCTGCTGCACGCTGAAGAAGCCCTGGCGCATCTGCACCGCGCCCGCGCCGTGGCAGGTGGTGCAGGTGATGGGCTTGGTGCCGGGTTTCGCGCCCGAGCCGTGGCAGGTCTCGCATTCGTCCCAGGTGGGAATGCGGATCTCGGTGGTCTTGCCCTCGGCTGCTTCCTCGAGCGTGATCTCCATCGCGTAGCTCAGGTCGCTGCCGCGGAAGACCTGCCGGCCGCCGCCACGGCGCCCGCCGCCGAACACGTCGCCGAAGATGTCGCCGAAGGCTTCAGCGAAGCCCCCGAAGCCTTCCGCGCCCGGGCCGCGCATGTTCGGGTCGACGCCGGCATGGCCGTACTGGTCGTAGGCCGCGCGCTTCTGGCCGTCGGACAGCATTTCGTAGGCTTCCTTGACCTCCTTGAACTTGGCCTCGGCCTCCTTCGCGGTGTCGCCGTGATTGCGGTCCGGGTGGTGCTTCATCGCGAGCTTGCGATAAGCCTTCTTGATTTCTTCTTCGCTGGCGTTCTTGGGGACGCCGAGGGTTTCGTAGTAGTCGCGTTTGGTGGCCATGGCAGGTCGATCGGGAGATCAGGGAAGCAGCGGGAACTCGGGTGACTTGAAGCGAGAAAGGCTGGAGCACCCTTTCAGGTGTTCCAGCCTTGGTCGGCGGGCTGGAGATCAGCCCTTCTTGACTTCCTTCACTTCGGCGTCGACCACGTTGTCGTCAGCCTGTGCGTGCGATGCAGCTTCCGCGCCAGCCGCGCCGGCTGCTGCCGACGCGCCGGCCGCGGCCTGCGATTCGGCATACATCTTCTCGCCGAGCTTCTGGCTTGCGGTCATCAGCGCGTTCGTCTTTTCCTCGATCGCGGCCTTGTCCTCGCCCTTGAGGGCTTCTTCCAGGTTCTTGATCGCGGTCTCGATCGCTTCCTTCTCGGCGGCTTCGAGGCTGGCGCCGTGTTCGCCCAGCGACTTCTTCACGCTGTGCACCATCGCTTCGCCCTGGTTGCGCGCCTGAACGATCTCGAGCTTCTTCTTGTCGTCGGCGGCGTTCAGCTCGGCATCCTTCACCATCTTCTGGATCTCGTCTTCCGACAGGCCCGAGCTCGCCTTGATGGTGATCTTGTTTTCCTTGCCGGTGCCCTTGTCCTTGGCGCCGACGTGCAGGATGCCGTTGGCGTCGATGTCGAAGCTCACCTCGATCTGCGGCGTGCCGCGCGATGCCGGCGGAATGCCTTCCAGATTGAATTCGCCCAGCAGCTTGTTGCCTGCGGCGATGTCGCGTTCACCCTGGAACACCTTGATGGTCACCGCCGGCTGGTTGTCCTCTGCGGTCGAGAAGGTCTGCGCGAACTTCGTCGGGATCGTGGTGTTCTTGGCGATCATCTTGGTCATGACGCCGCCCATGGTCTCGATGCCCAGCGACAGCGGGGTCACGTCCAGCAGCAGCACGTCCTTGCGGTCGCCCGAGAGCACCTGGCCCTGGATGGCGGCGCCGACGGCCACGGCCTCGTCGGGGTTCACGTCCTTGCGCGGTTCCTTGCCGAAGAAGGCCTTCACCTTCTCCTGCACCTTGGGCATGCGGGTCATGCCGCCGACCAGGATCACGTCGTTGATGTCGCCCACGCTGATGCCGGCGTCCTTGATGGCCAGGCGGCAGGGAGCGATGGTGCGCTCGATCAGCTCGTCGACCAGGCTCTCCAGCTTGGCGCGGGTCAGCTTGATGTTCAGGTGCTTCGGACCCGATGCATCGGCCGTGATGTACGGCAGGTTGATGTCGGTCTGCGCGCTGTTCGACAGCTCGATCTTGGCCTTTTCAGCGGCTTCCTTCAGGCGCTGCAGTGCCAGCACGTCCTTGCTCAGGTCGACGCCCTGTTCCTTTTTGAACTCGCCGATGATGTAGTCGATGATGCGCTGGTCGAAGTCTTCGCCGCCCAGGAAGGTGTCGCCGTTGGTCGAAAGCACTTCGAACTGCTTCTCGCCGTCGACGTCCGCGATCTCGATGATCGACACGTCGAAGGTACCGCCGCCGAGGTCGTACACGGCGATCTTGCGGTCGGCCTTGTCCTGCTTGTCCAGGCCGAAGGCCAGGGCAGCGGCGGTGGGTTCGTTGATGATGCGCTTGACGTCGAGGCCCGCGATGCGGCCGGCGTCCTTGGTGGCCTGGCGCTGGGCGTCGTTGAAGTAGGCGGGCACCGTGATCACGGCTTCGCTGACGGTCTCGCCGAGGTAGTCTTCGGCGGTCTTCTTCATCTTGCGCAGGATGTCGGCGCTGACCTGCTGCGGGGCGATCTTCTTGCCGCGCACTTCCACCCATGCGTCGCCGTTGTCGGCCTTGGCGATGGTGTAGGGCATCAGGTCGATGTCCTTCTGGACTTCCTTTTCCTCGAACTTGCGCCCGATCAGGCGCTTGATCGCGTACAGCGTGTTCTTGGGGTTGGTCACGGCCTGGCGCTTGGCCGAGGCACCGACCAGCACTTCACCGTCTTCCTGGTACGCGACGATCGACGGCGTGGTGCGTGCACCTTCCGAGTTCTCGATCACACGCGTGGTGTTGCCTTCCATGATCGACACGCACGAGTTGGTGGTGCCGAGGTCGATGCCGATGATCTTTGCCATGTTCTTACTCCTGAAAGCCTGAAAAATATGTTGTTATGAACTTGTGGATAACCCGTCGCGATTCAAGGCATGAAGCGGGGATTTCCTGTGGGAATCTTGTGCGTCGCCGAACGGCGGGTCACTTCGGGGCGCTGACCGTGACCAGCGCCGGGCGCAGCACGCGGTCGTTGATGGTGTAGCCCTTCTGCAGCACGGTGACCACGGTGTTGGGTTCCTGGTCGGCGGGGACCATCGAGATGGCCTGGTGCTGGTGCGGGTCGAACTTCGTGCCGGGCGCGGGGGCCACTTCGATCACCTTGTTGCGTTCGAGCGCGCTCTTGAGCTGGCGCAGCGTGGCTTCGGCGCCTTCGCGAATCTGCTCGGGCGTGGCGTCCTTGACGGCCAGGCCGGCTTCCAGGCTGTCGGTCACCGGCAGCAGGCTTTCGGCGAAAGCCTCGACGGCGAACTTGCGGGCCTTGCTGACTTCCTCGTCCGCGCGGCGGCGGGCGTTCTGCACGTCCGCCTGGGCGCGCAGGTACTGATCGGCAAGCTCGGCATTCTTGGTCTGCAGCGCGGCGAGCTCGCCCTGGGCGACGGCCAGGGCATCGAGCGCCTCGGCTTCGTTGGCGGCTTGCGCTGCCTCCAGTTCTTCGGGGCTGGGCTCGCCTTGCAGCATTTGAGAATTCTGTGCGGATTGTTGCGGGTCAGACATTTTTCAAAGAACCGGCACGTGCCGGAAAACAAACGATAGCCAGCCACATGGGGCTGGCCGAAGGCATTTCAAGCGAAAAAATGGGGTCGAAACGACCTCCGAGACACGAAAAAGGCCCGAAACCGGGCCTTGGAGCCGTCAGCTGGGATGCTCAGTGGGCGTCGAGCAGTTCGACGTCGAACTTCAGGGTGGCGTTCGGGGGGATCACGCCGCCCGCGCCGCGCGCGCCATAGCCCAGCGATGCGGGAATGATCAGCGTGCGCTTGCCGCCGATCTTCATGCCGGCCACGCCTTCGTCCCAGCCCTTGATGACCTGGCCCGCGCCCAGCGAGAACGCGAAGGGGTCGTTGCGGTCGCGGCTGGAGTCGAACTTGGCGCCTTGCACGCCGTCGTTGTAGAGCCAGCCGGTGTAGTGCACGTGCACGTGCTGGCCGGCCTTGGCTTCGGCGCCGGTGCCGACTTCGGTGTCTTCGTATTGCAGGCCGGAGGGAGTGGTGGGCATGGGAAACGCTCCTTGCGTCGATGTGAGATCCGTGGATCGAAGGCGCGGAGTTTACCGAGGCCCGGCGGGCAGCCCCGCCGTCCGTCAGCCGTGGCTGCTGTCGTCGCCGGACGGCGCGGGTGTAGGCGCAGGCGCCGGAGGAGGTTCGGGGGAGGGCGCTGCCGGGGGCGCAGCGGGAGCCATGGCGGGAGCGGCGGAGGCGGTTGCGGCCGGCGCAGCAGGCGCAGTTGCCGCAGCCTTCTTCTGCTGGCCGAGCTGCCATTTGCCGGCGAAGGCCTGCAGGTCGGACAGGCGCTTGAGCAGGTCCTGCCCGCTGAGCGTGAGGCTGTAGCCGTCGCTGCCATGGCCCACGAGGCCGGCCTCGCGCAGTTCCTTGATGCGGGTGTTGAGCGTGTTGGGAGTGATGCCGCCGACGCTGTCCTGCAGCAGGCGGAAGGTCTGCGCATGGCCGTCGCGCAGGGCCCAGAGCACGCGCAGCGCATAACGGGCTTCGAGCAGGGCGAGCAGCTGGCTGATGGCTGCGTTTTCCTTGGTACTCATCGACATCATCTCCTCGAAGCTGGGCGGGCCGTCGACCTGCGGGGGCAGGGCGATGCCTCGCGTTCTTGTGGTTGGTTATGAACCGTCTCGTTGGGCGGCGACTATAGCGCAATCGATGAGGATGCTACTAGTTTTGTAGCTGTCAAGGCAAGCTGGATGCGGCTTGTGAGACAAAGCCTCACAAATTGGTGTATTCGGCCATGGCTTCGCCCAACCGGATCGCGCGGCCGGGCGACCACTGCGGGTTGAAAGCCAGCGCGGGCGCCGGGAAGAGCATGACGACGGTGGAGCCCAGCAAGAACCGGCCCATCTCGTCGCCCTTGCGGATGTCGATCTGCTGGTCGGTGTAGTGCCACTCGCGCAGCTCCCCCACGCGCGGCGGATTGACCACGCCATGCCACACGGTGGCCATGCTGCCGACGATGGTGGCACCCACCAGCACCAGCACGAAGGGCCCGCGCGCCGATTCGAAGACGCACACCACGCGCTCGTTGCGCGCGAAGAGGCCGGGCACGCCGCGCGCCGTCGTCGGGTTCACCGAGAACAGGTCGCCCGGCACGTGGATCATGCGCACCAGCCGCCCGTCGCAGGGCATGTGGATGCGGTGGTAGTCCCTCGGGCTCAGGTAGAGCGTGGCGAAGCTGCCGTGCGCGAACTTCGCGGCCAGGGTGGCGTCGCCGCCCACCAGTGCGGTGGTCGTGTAGTTGTGGCCCTTGGCCTGGAATATCTGGTCGCCTTCGATCGCTCCGAACTGGCTGATCGCGCCGTCCACGGGGCAGATCAGGTCGGCCTGGGCGATGGGCCGGGCGCCGGGCTTGAGCTCGCGCGTGAAGAACTGGTTGAAGCTCTTGTAGTGGCTGATGTCCGACTCGAGCGCCTCGCCCATGTCCACGCCGTACTTGGCCACGAAGCGCCGGATGATCCACGTCGTCACGGCGCCCCGTTCCTTGCCCGCGACCCAGCCGGCGAAATTGGTCAGGGCCTGCTTGGGAAACAGGTATTGGGGCAGTACGGCGGAGCGGTCGGACACGTGGGAATGATCTGGAAAGCGGATCGGAGGGGCATTCTATAAAGGGCTTTTCGCCCGGGACGTAGGAAGCTTCCCTTGGTTCTTCCGGCCAACCCCGCCGATCGCGCCGGATCAGTCGGGCTTGATCCCCGCCGCCTTGATCACCTGCGCCCACTTCTCCACCTCGGCCTTTTGGAAGGCCGCGATCTGCACCGTGCTCAGGTCGGCCGGCTCCATGCCGAAGCCCTTGAGCTTGTCCTGCATCTCCGGCGTCGCGAGGATCTTGCGGATCTCGGTGTGCAGCCGGTCGACCACCGGCGCGGGCGTGTGCGCGGGCACGAAGATCGCCTGCCACGACACCACCTCGAAGTCCTGCAGGCCCGGCACGCCCGACTCGGCCACCGTCGGCACGTCGGGCATCGAGGCCAGCCGCTTCGACGAGGTGACCGCGATCGCGCGCAGCTTGCCGCTCTGGATGTGCGGGCCGGCCACCACCGTGGTGTCGAACATCATGTCGACCTGCCCGCCGATCACGTCCTGGATCGCCGGGCCGCTGCCCTTGTACGGGATGTGCGTGAACTTCACGCCCGACTTGTAGGCCAGCAGTTCCAGCGCCAGGTGCTGCGAGGTGCCCGTGCCGGCCGATGCCGACGAGAGCCCGCCCGCCTTGCCCTTGCTCGCGGCGATCACGTCCTTCAGCGTCTTGTAGGGGCTCGCCTGGTTCACCACCAGCACCACCGGGTTGGTGCCGATCAGCGTCACCGGCGCGAACGACTTCTGCGGGTCGTAGCCGAGCTTGGGGTACAGGCTCACGTTGATCGCGTGCGAGCTGATCGTGCCGCCCACCAGCGTGAAGCCGTCGGGCGCGGCGCGCGAGCCGATCTCGGAGCCCACGCTGCCGCCGGCGCCGCCCTTGTTGTCGATGATCACCGTGGTGCCCAGCGCGGGGCCCAGCTTCTGTCCTATCAGCCGGCCCAGCACGTCGGTGGTGCCGCCCGCCGGAAAGGGCACGAGGTAGGTGATCGGCTTGCCCGTGGGCCAGTTGCTGCTGCCCTGGGCGAATGCCGCCGGAAGCGCGGCGGCGACCGAAGAGGCGAGGGCGGTGCGGATGAGTGTGCGGCGTTGCATGCGAAGTCTCCTTGGGTTGTCAGTTGGCGCCGGCTGCCCTTCAGGGCAGGTCGACGATCTCGATCCAGTTCGGGTTCTTGCCCACCTCCAGGTGCTGGGGCGTGCCCAGCGCGCCGGTGTCGGCGTCGATGGCGTAGAGGGAGATGCCGTTCGATTCCTGTCCCGCCGCGATCAGGTAGCGGCCGGTGGAATCGATGGCGAAGCCGCGCGGCCCCTTCTCGGTCGGCGTCTGGCCCAGCGGCTGCAGCTGCCCCGTAGCGGCGTCGACCTTGAATGTCGAGAGCGTGCTCGAGGTGCGCTCCGACGCGTAGAGGAAGCGCCCGTCCGGCGTCAGGTGCAGGTCGGCGGCCCAGGGCTTGCCGGTGAAACCGGCGGGCAGGGTGGTGGTGCTCTGTTCGAGCCTGAGCGTGCCGCGCGCGGCGTCCCAGGCGAACACGTGCAGCGCGGCGTCGAGCTCGTCCAGCAGGTAGACGTGACGCTGCGCCTTGTCCCACACGAAGTGGCGCGGGCCCGACTTCGCGGCGGTGGTGGTCAGCGGCGGATCGTTGGGCGAGAGCAGGCCTTTCTCCGCGTCGAAGCGCCAGCTCGACACGTTGTCGCCGCCCAGGCTGGTGGCGAGCACGAAGCGGTTGCTCGCGTCGGCGTGGATGGCGTGCGCGTTGGGCGCCGTCTGGATCAGCTGGTTGATCGGCCCCACCGCGCCGTCCTTGCCCACGGCGTTGACCGTGATCTTGCCGCCCTGGTAGGAGGCCGCGAACAGCCACTTGCCGCTCGCGTCGAGGTCGATGTTGGCCATGCTGTCGGCCAGTGGCGCCTCGCCCAGCTTCCGCAGCCTGCCGCTGGCGCCGTCGATCGACAGCGCGGTCACGCGAAACGGCTGCGAGCGCAGCGCGGCGTACAGCACGCGCTTGTCGCGGCTCACCACCATCGGCATCACCGTGCCGCCCACGTTCAGCGTCTGCACCGGCTTGAGCGCTCCCTGGCTCCTGTCGAGCTCGAGCACCGAGATTTCCTGGCTGTCGGCGTTCGACACGTAGACCCAGGTGGCGGCCGATGCGGGTACCGCCGCGGCCAGCCACAGCAGCGATGCGATGGTCGTCTTCTTCATGGCCGGGGCTCAGGGCTTGATGTTGAGTTTGGTGATGAGCTGCTTGAAGTACACGTTGTCCTTCGCCAGCGTTTCCTTGAACACCGCGCCGTCGGTGTAGACATAGCCCAGGTTCTGCTTGTCCATCACCTCGTGCATCAGCGGTTCGGCGGCGGTCTTCGCGGTGATCTCGCGCAGCTTCGCCATCACTTCGGGCGGCGTGTTCTTCGGCGCGCCCAGGCCGCGCCAGGTGCCGATCGACAGGTCGATGCCGCGCTCCTTGGCTGTGGGTACCTTCTCGAAGCCCTTCACGCGCTTGTCGGCCATCACCATCAGCACCTTGAGCTTGCCGCCCTGCACGTGCGTCGTCACCTCGGCCGGGCTCACCGCCACGGCCTCGATGTGGCCGCCCAGCAGCGCCAGCACCGCGGGTGCAGCGCCCTGGAACGGGATGTGGCCGAACTTGGCGCCGGTCTTGTCTTCCAGCGCGGCGGCGGCAAGGTGCCAGATCGAGCCGTTGCCCGAGTTGCCCACGCGCACGCTCTCCGGCGATTTCTTCGCGGCGGCCAGGAACTCCTCGATGGTGTTCCACGGCGCGTCGGCCTTCACCGTGATCGCGGCCGGATCGGCGTTGAGCTGAGCGATCGGCTGGAAGTCGTCGTAGTTGAACTTGGCCAGCCCCAGGTGCGGCAGCGTCAGCAGCTCGACCGTGAGCACGGCGAGCTTGTAGCCGTCGGGCTTGGAATTGATCACCTCGGTCCAGCCGATGGCGCCCCCCGCGCCGGGACGGTTGACGATCACGATGCTCTGCGAGATGTGCTTGCGGCTCGCTTCCGAGAATGCACGCGCCAGGCCGTCGGTGCCGCCGCCGGGCTGGTAGGGCACGAGCAGTTCGATGGTGCGGTTCGGAAAATCGGCCTGTGCGGCGGCCGGTGCCGCCAGCCCGAGCGAGAGGGCGGCAGTGGCCGAGAGGGCGGCGATGCCGCGAATGAACTGCTTGCGTTTCATGATCCTTGTCTCCGTTGTTGTGGTTGAGCGTTGAAGTGTTGAAAGGGTGGGTGCGCGTCAGGGCATGTACTGCCCGCCGTTCACCTCGATCACCTGCCCGGTGACGTAGCCCGAGAGTTGTTCCGATGCGAGGTAGAGGAATGCGCCCACGCATTCATCCGGCGTGCCGATGCGGCCCATCGGAATGCCGGCGCGGAAGTTCTCCAGCATCGCGGGGGTGGAGAAGCGGTCCTGGAAGGGCGTCTGGATGACGCCCGGCGCCACCGCGTTCACGCGGATGCGGTCGCCCACCAGCTCCTTCGCCAGCCCGTGCGTCGCCGTGCTCACGAAGCCCTTCGAGCCTGCGTACAGATAGGCCGAAGGCCCGCCGCCGGTGCGTGCCGCGACAGAGGTCACGTTGATGATGTTGCCGCCGCCGCTCTTGCGCATCAGCGGAACCACCTCGCGGCAGAAAGCGAGCACCGAGCGCGCATTGATGTGCAGCACTTCGTCGAAGAGTGCATCGTCGAACTCGGCGATGGGCACGCGCTTGACCAGGCTGCCCGCGTTGTTCACCAGCACGTCGATGCGGCCGCCGAACTGCGACGAGGCCTGCTTCACGCACTCGCGGATCGCGCCCGTGTCGCGCACGTCGGCCTGCAGCGCGAAGGCGGTGCCGCCGGCCGCGCGGATGGTGTCGACCACCTTGTTCGCCGCGTCGGCGGAGCTGTTGTAGTGCACCGCCACGCGCATGCCGCGCGCGGCGAAGGCGATGGCCACCGCCGCGCCGATGCCGGTGCTGGCGCCGGTGACGAGGGCTGTCTTGTCCTTGAGGTCTTCCATGAGGGGCTCCGTTGATGAAGAGACAGGTCTTAGAAAGGAAATCAGAAAGACGTGAACCCGCGCGTCGCGCAGCGCCTTGCTCAGGTCACGGGCGCGGGGTTGAAAAGCACCAGCGCGTTGTGCAGCTTCCAGTGCTCGGCCCAGGTCTTCTTCCGTCCGCTGGCCACGTCGAGCATCAGGCGGAACATTTCCCAGCCGATGTCCTCGATGGTGGCCTCGCCGTCGGCGATGCGGCCCGCGTTCACGTCCATCAGGTCGTGCCAGCGGCGCGCGAGGTCGCTGCGCGTGGCGACCTTGATCACCGGCACCTCGGCCAGTCCGTAGGGCGTGCCGCGGCCGGTGGTGAACACGTGCAGGTTGATGCCGGCGGCCAGCTGCAGCGTGCCGCAGATGAAGTCGCTGGCGGGTGTGGCCGTGTAGATCAGGCCCTTGTGCGCCGCCTTCTCGCCGGGCGCGAGCACGCCGGTGATGGGCGCCGAGCCCGACTTGACGATGGAGCCCATCGCCTTCTCGACGATGTTGGAGAGCCCGCCCTTCTTGTTGCCCGGCGTGGTGTTGGCGCTGCGGTCGACCATGCCCTTCTTCAGGTAGGCGTCGTACCAGGCCATCTCGCGGATCATGGCTTCGGCCACCTCGGGCGTGGACGCGCGCGAGGTGAGCTGGTCGATGCCGTCGCGCACCTCGGTGGTCTCGGAGAACATCACAGTGGCGCCCGCGCGCACCAGCAGGTCGGTGCAGAAGCCCACCGCCGGGTTGGCGGTGACGCCCGAGAAGGCATCGCTGCCGCCGCACTGCACGCCCACCACCAGTTCGCTGGCGGGCACGGTCTCGCGCCTGCGTGCGTTGAGCCGGGCGAGGTGCTCCTCGGCCTGGCGCATGACCGAATCGATCATCGACATGAAGCCGACGTGCGCGTCGTCCTGCAGGCAGACCACGTCGAGCGCGGTATCGGGCGTGGTGCCGGCACGCTGGTCGGCGATGGGAATGCTGCCCGGCGGCAGCAGCCGCTCGGGCTGCAGCTTCTCGCAGCCCAGGCTCACCACCATCACCTCGCCGCCGAAGTTGGGGTTGAGGCTGATGTTGCGCAGCGTGCGGATGGGCACGACGGCGTCGGGTGCGTCGATGGCCACGCCGCAGCCGTAGGTGTGCTCCAGCGCCACCACGTCGTCGACGTTGGGGTACTTCGGCAGCAGCTCGGCCTTGATGCGCTGCACCGCGAACTCGGTGACGCCGGCCACGCACTGCACCGTCTGCGTGATGGCCAGTATGTTGCGCGTGCCCACCGAGCCGTCGGCGTTGCGGTAGCCCTCGAAGGTGTAGCCCTCCAGCGGCGGCAGGGCAGGGGGCTTGACCGTCGCGATGGGAAGGCCGTCGAGCTCGGGCGCGGTCGGCATCCGCATCACGCGCTCGTGCACCCAGCTGCCGCGCGGCAGCGCCTTCTGTGCGTAGCCGATCACCACGTCGTAGCGGCGGATGGCAGCGCCTTCGGCGAGGTCGACCAGCGCAACCTTGTGGCCCTGGGGTACGTTGTCCACCAGCCGCAGGCCGTCGGCGAACTCCGCGCCGGCCTTCAGCCCGCCGTCGTTGGCGACGATGGCCACGTTGTCGGCCGCGTGGATGCGGATGTAGAGCGGAGGTCTTGCGGTCTCGGACATATCAGGCTTCGAAGACGACAGAAAAAACGCGGTCTTTTCGTGGAACACCGCGGAACCGGACTTGCCGGCCGCAGGTGTTGCCCCCTGCAAGGGGGAAGGCGCGCGCGACACGAAGTGCGCGAAGACTGGGGGTGTGCGTCATTTCACCACCATGAACATGCTGGGAAGCCATGTGGAGAACGCGGGCACGAAGGTGACCACACCCAGCGCAAAGATCAGCGCCCCGTAGAACGGCCAGATGGTGCGCATCACCGTTCCCACCGACACCCCGCCGATCGCGCAGCCGACGAACTGGGTCGTGCCCACGGGGGGAGTGTTCAGGCCCAGCGCGCAGTTGATGAGCATCACGATGCCGAACTGCACCGAGGTCATGCCGTACTGCTGTGCGATGGGCAGGAAGATCGGCGTGCACAGCAGGATGGTGGCCGCCATGTCCAGGAAGGTGCCCAGCACGAACAGGATGATGTTGATCAGCAGGAAGATCACCCACGGCGTGCTCGTGACCTGCGACAGCATCTGGCCCGTGAGCTCGGCCACGCCGTACAGGCTGATGAGGTAGCCGAAGGTGCTGGAGATGCCGATCAGCAGCAGGATCACGCCGGTGGTGCGCACAGCCTTCGAGGCCGCCTTGACGAAGTGCTCCCACTTCAGCGTGCGGTACACGAAGATCGTGAGGGCCAGCGCGTAGAGCACCGCCACCGCCGCCGACTCGGTGGCCGTGAAGATGCCCGACAGGATGCCGCCCAGGATCAGCAGCACCACGAACAGGCCCGGCAGCGCCGCCGCGAACGAGCGCGCCACGATGGCCCAGCCCGGGAAGGTGCCGGCGGGGTAGCCGCGCTTGACCGCCACCAGGTAGGCGGCCGCCAGGTTGCTGACGGTGAGCACCGCCGCCGGCAGCAGCGCCGCGAGGATCAGCGCCGCGATCGACACCTTTCCGCCCGCGGCCAGCGAATAGATGATGAGGTTGTGGCTGGTCGGCATCAGCGCGCCGACCAGTGCGGCGTGGGTCGTCACGTTGACCGCGTAGTCGGCGTGATAGCCCTCCTTCTTCATCATCGGGATCATCACGGCGCCCATGGCCGAGACGTCCGCCACGGGCGAGCCCGAGACGCCGCCGAACAGCGTGCAGGCCACCACGTTCGACATGCCGAGGCCACCGCGCACGTGGCCCACGAGGTCGCGCGCCAGGTTGACGATGCGGTCCGCGATGCCGCCGTAGAGCATCAGCTCGCCGGCGAAGATGAAGAACGGGATGGCGAGGAACGAGAAGATGCCCATGCCCGAGGTCATCTGCTGGAAGCCGACCGCCAGCGGCAGGCCTTCATACAGCAGCGTGGCCAGGGCCGACAGGCCGATGGAGAAAGCCACCGGCACGCCCAGCAGGAGGAAGAGCGTGAACGAGAGGCAGAGAATCAACAGAGGAATGGTCATGATCTGGCCGCCTCGCCGGTGGTGGGGGCGCTATGGACTGTTCGGGGAATGCCGCGGAACCGGCCTTGCCGGGCCGCAGGCATTGCCCCCTGCAAGGGGGTTGGAGAAGCGACACGAAGTGCGCGAAGCCTGGGGGTGTGCATTCGTTATCCCCAGGCGGGTTCCACTTCGCGGCCTTGAGCCAGGGCGATGATGTGTTCGATGGAGAAGAGGACGATCAGCACGCCCGCGACCGAGGCCGGCACGTACTTCCAGCCCTCGGAGATCCACAGCGTGGGCAGCCGGTATTCCCAAACCGAACCGGCCAGCTCGGCGCAGTTCCAGGCCATGGCCAGGCCGAACAGCAGGATCAGCGCGTGGATGAGGTATTCCATCTTCAGCCGCAGCCAGTCGGGTGCGAGGACGAGGAAGGATTCGAGCCCGATGTGGCCCGCGTCGCGCACGCCCACGGCCACGCCGAGCATGGTGACGTAGAGCACCAGCAGCAGCGCGAGGCTTTCGGCCCAGGTGGGGGTGTTGTTGAGCACGTAGCGGCCGAACACCTGCCAGCTCACGGCGCAGATGACCGCCACGAGACCGAGGATGCCCAACCACATGCAGGCACGCGCGAGGGTGCGGCAAAGTTTGGTGTACATATTTTCCAGCGCGAGAGATGGTGGGGAGGGCTGCCCATTCGTGAAACACCGAGGAACCGGCTTTGCCGGGCCTCAGGTGTTGCCCCCGGTAGGGGGTGGCGGCTACACGAAGTGAGCAAGCCTGGGGGCGAGCCCTATTTCGTTTCCTGGACGCGCTTCACGAGGTCCTTGAGCTTCGCGTCGGTGATGAACTTGTCGTACACCGGCTTCATCGCCGCCTGGAACGGGGCCTTGTCGACCTCGATGATCTCGGCGCCGCCGGCCTTCACCGTGGCCAGCGACTTCACTTCGCGCTCTTCCCACTGCTTGCGCATGTAGGGCACCGACTCCTTGGCGGCCTGGCGGATCCAGCCCTGCTCCTCGGCGGAGAGCTTGTCCCACACGCGCTTGGAGAACAGCAGCATCTCGGGCGCCATCGAGTGCTCGGTCTTGCTGTAGTACTTGGCCACTTCGAAGGCGCGCGCGCTTTCATAGGTGGGGTAGTTGTTCTCGGCGGCGTCGATCAGGCCGGTCTTCAGACCCGTGTAGACCTCGCCCATGGGCATGGGCGTGGCGTTGGCGCCCATGGCTTCCAGCATCGACACCCACAGGTCGGACTGCTGCACGCGCACCTTCAGGCCTTTCATGTCGGCGAAGCTGCGCACCGGCTTCTTGGCGGTGAACATCGAGCGCGCGCCGCTGTCGTAGTAGGCCAGGCCCACAAAGCCCTGCTTCTCGCACGACTTCAGGATCTCTTCGCCGATCGGGCCGTCCAGCACCTTGTGCAGGTGGTCGACCGAGCGGAACAGGAAGGGCATGGTCGGCACCTGCGTCTCGGGGCAGATGTTGTTCATGGGCGCGATGTTCACGCGCACCATCTGCAGCGCGCCGATCTTGGCCTGCTCGATCGTGTCCTTCTCGCTGCCGAGTGCACTGTTGTTGAACACCTTGATGCTGTGCTTGCCGCCCGACAGCGCCTTCAGGCGCTCGCTCATGAACTTCACCGCGGTCACGGTGGGGTAGTCGTCGGGGTGGATGTCGGCCGAACGGAACTCGGTGGCGTGTGCAGCCATGGTGGTCAGCGCGGCTGCGGCGCACGCGGAAATTGCGATCAGGGTCTTCTTGGCGAATTTCATTTGTCTCGTCCTCTGGTTTGGTTTGGTGGTTGTTGAAAAAAAGGAATCAGCTGCCGAAGGCCGGCTCGGGCACGCCCTGCGCGCCGGGCCGCAGCGCGAACACGCCGCCGGCCAGCGGCTGGTCCGACAGGTCGATGCCGCCGGGGCGGATCGAGGTGACGAACAGGGTGTCGAGGCCCGCGCCGCCGAAGGCGCACATGGCGGGTTTCTTCACCGGCACTTCGAGCGAGCGGTCGAGCCGGCCGTCGGGAGTGAAGCGGTGCACCAGGCCGGCGTCGTTGCCGCAGATCCAGTAGCAGCCGTCGGTGTCCATGGCGGCGCCGTCGGGGCGGCCGGGCAGGGGCTTCATGTCGACGAAGAGGCGGCGGTTGCCTGGCGTGCCGGTGGCGGTGTCGTAGTCGAAGGCCCAGACGGCCTGCACCGTGGGGTGCGAATCCGAGAGGTACATCGTGCGGCCGTCGGGGCTGAAGGCCAGGCCGTTGGGCACGATGAAGTCGTCGAGGCGCTGGTCGGCCTTCGTGCTGCCGCTGGCGTAGCTGTAGAGGCGGCCGACGCGTGCGCCAGCCGCCATGTCCAGCAGCATGGTGCCGGCCCAGAAGCGGCCCTGGCGGTCGCAGCGGCCGTCGTTGAAGCGCATGGCGGGCGCGGCGTGGTCGACGGAGGCGAGCGGCGCGCAGGCCAGCGTGCCGTCGGCCTGCGGCTTCAGCGAGAAGAGGCCGCTTTCCATGCCGGCGATCCACTCGCCGGGCGCGTCGGCGCGCGGCGCGATGCAGGCGATCATTTCATCGGCCTTCCACTGCGCGTGGCCTTCGCCCGCATGCCAGCGGTTCAGCGTGCGCGCGGGAATATCGACCCAGTACAGCGCCTGCTGCGCGGCATGCCACACCGGGCTCTCGCCGGTGCCGTTGCGAGCGTCGAGGACGAGTTCAGCTTGCATCGCCTCAATCGCCGAATGGCCCCTGTGCAGTGAAGGCGCCGCCCTGGTAGATGGCGTTGGGGTCGGTCGGTGCCACCGGAGGCTGCTGCTCGACCTTGTCGCGGAACACTTCGGAGCTGTCCTGCGGCACGAAGCCCAGGTGCGCGGCGGCGCTGTTGTCCCACCACACGTCGCGATTGTTCGACATGCCGTAGACCACCGTGTGCTTCACGCCGGGGGTGAAGAGCGACTTCTCGATCAGCGCGGTCAGGTCGCGGTAGCTCAGCCAGGTGCTCATCATCCGGCGGTTGGCCGGCTCGGGGAAGGAGGAGCCGATGCGGATGCTCACCGTCTCGATGCCCCAGCGGTCGAAGTAGAACTGCGCCACGTCCTCGCCGAAGGACTTCGACAGGCCGTAATAGCCGTCGGGCCGGCGCGCGGCATGGGCGTCGATGTGCTCGCTCTGCTTGTAGAAGCCGATCACGTGGTTCGAGCTCGCGAACACCACGCGCTTCACGCCATGGCGGCGCGCTGCCTCGTAGATGTGGAACACGCCCTTGATGTTGGCTTCGAGGATTTCCTCGAAGGGCCGCTCCACCGACACGCCGCCCAGGTGGACGATGGCGTCGCAGCCTTCCACCAGTGCATGCACCGCAGCCTTGTCCGAGAGATCGCAGGGCACGGTTTCCTCGTTCGCGCCGGTGGCCGGCGCCAGCGAGGCGATGTCGGACAGGCGCAGCACGTTCGCATAGGGCTTGAGCCGCTCGCGCAGCACCTTGCCGAGGCCGCCGGCCGCGCCGGTCAGCAGGAGGCGGTTCATCTTGTTGTTGTCTGTCATGGTTGGCCGTCCTTGCATGCAGGAGTCATGGTTTCCGAGGGGCCGCCGTCGCGGCGGTTTCGCCGGAGCGACCGGTACGATGCCGGTGAAGCAAGGTCGAGGTCGCTAGGTCGAAAAGGCGCTGCATTTCGGTGCCGTGGAAACCGAAGGCCGCTGGCGGACAAGCCCGCGACGCTTGGGAGTTGGGTGATAAGTTATCTGTTGTCGTACAACTAGTTTGGAGATTATCATCGTGGCCATGGTTCAGACGACTGCGGGTAATCCCTTGGTGTCGGACGCTCCGGCGGAGGCGGGCTCTTCGGCTTCTTCCTTCGTGGGGCGTCCGCGCCAGCGCGCGCGCGGCCTCGCGCACGGGCTGGTGGAAGACCTGGGCGAGAAGATCCGCAGCCAGTCGCTGCGGCCGGGCGACAAGCTGCCGACCGAGTCGGCCATCATGCAGGCCTACGGCGTGAGCCGCACCGTGGTGCGCGAGGCGCTGTCGAAGCTGCAGGCCGCGGGGTTGGTCGAGACGCTGCACGGCGTCGGCACCTTCGTGCTGCAGCCGCGCACCGGCGGGGTGTTCCGCCTCGATCCGGGCGAGATCGCCGCGTCGGTGGACGTGCTGGCCGTGCTGGAGCTGCGCATCAGCCTGGAGACAGAATCGGCCGGCCTCGCCGCCAGCCGCCGCACCGACGAGCAGCTGGTGGCCATGCGCCAGGCGCTCGACGACTTCGAGCGCAACGTGGTGGCGGCGGGCGACACGGTGGGGCCCGACTTCCGCTTCCACCTGCAGATCGCCGAGTCGACCGGCAACCCGTACTTCGCGGACATCATGCGGCACCTGGGCACCACGCTCATTCCGCGCACGCGCATCAGCGCCATCCGCACGCACGAGGGCGGGGCGCCTTACCTGAGCCGCGTCAATCGCGAGCACGAAGAGATCTACGCGGCCATCGCGCGGCGCGACCCCGAGTCGGCGCGCGCCGCGATGCGCATCCACCTGACCAACAGCCGCGAGCGGCTGCGCATGGCGCAGGAGGCGGCGCAGCAGAAGGCGAAAGCCGATGCATCCGCGGCAGGTGCCGCCGATGCGGCCGTGCCGTCGACCGACGGCGCTTCCTCTCACTGATATTTTTCTTGTCCGCCATGCTGGACAAGTCATCTCTCTAGTTGTACGATGACTGATAACTTGTGCGGCCCGTCGCGCGCAAGGCCATGACGACCATCGAACAACTGGAGGCAGCATGACCATCTCCCGACGCGGCGCACTCGGCGCCGCACTGGCAACCACCCTGGCCGCCAGCCTGCCGGCGCGCTCCTTCGCGCAGGCCGCGGCCGGTGCGCAGGGCGGCACCGGCAACTGGCCCTCGAAGCCGATCCGGATCATCGTTCCGTACCCGCCAGGCGGTTCGTCCGACATCATCGCGCGGGCCATCAGCCAGCCGTTGTCCGAGGCGCTGGGCCAGTCGGTGATCATCGACAACAAGGCAGGCGCCAACGGCAACCTCGGCGCCGACCTGCTGGCCAAGGCGCCGGCCGACGGCTACACGCTGATGCTGTGCGACCTCGGCGCGCTGGCCATCAGCCCGTCGCTCTATCCCAAGCTGCCTTTCGATCCGTCGAAGGACCTGCGCAGCGTTTCCATGCTGGCCTATTCGCCGCACCTGCTGGTGGTGCACCCTTCGGTGCAGGCGAACACGCTGAAGGAGCTGGTCGAGCTCTCGAAGAAAAGCGATCTCAACTTCGCCGTTACCGCCAGCGGCAGCACCGCGCACCTCGCGGGCATCGAGCTGCAGCGCCGCATCGGCGCCAAGTGGGAGTACGTGCCCTACAAGGGCGGCGTGCAGGCCGTGCTCGACACCGTCTCGGGCCAGACGCAGGTGCTCATGAACGGCATGCTCGCCACCTACCCGCAGGTGCAGGCCGGCAAGCTCAAGCTGATCGCCGTGTCCAAGGCCACGCGCATGCCGCTGATCGGCAGCGTGCCGACCATCGCGGAGCAGGGCGCTCCCGGCTACGAGTCGGGCACCTGGCAGGGCATGGTCGCCGCGCGCGGCGTGCCCGACGCGATCGTCAGCCGGCTCAACCGCGAGCTGGTGCGCATCATCCGCACCGCCGACATCCGCGCCCGCCTCGCGGGCCAGGGCGCCGAGGTCGTGACCATGACCGCGCCCGAGCAGGACCAGTTCTTCGCCAAGGAGCGCGCGCGCTGGGCCCAGGTCATCAAAGAGGCGAACGTCAGGCTCGACTGACCGGCCTCATCCATCTTTTTCCTTTCCCAAATCTTCACTGGACTCTTCCCGATGAACCCGCAAGAACTCAAGACCATCATGGGCTCCGGCCTGCTCTCGTTCCCGTTGACCGACTTCGACAGCAACGGCGACTTCAACAAGAAGGGCTACCAGCAGCGCCTCGAATGGCTGGCTCCCTACGGCGCGAGCGCGCTGTTCGCGGCCGGCGGCACGGGCGAGTTCTTCTCGCTGACCGGCGACGAGTACCCCGGCATCATCCAGACCGCGGTCGATACCTGTCGCGGCGTGGTGCCGATCATCGCGGGCGCCGGCGGCCCCACGCGCTTCGCCATCCAGTGCGCCCAGGCCGCCGAGAAGGCCGGCGCGCACGGCATCCTGCTGCTGCCGCACTACCTCACCGAAGCCGGCCAGGAAGGCCTGGCCGCGCACGTCGAGGCCGTGTGCAGGAGCGTGAAGTTCGGCGTGATCGTCTACAACCGCGCCACCAGCCGCCTGAAGCCCGACACGCTGGCCGCGCTGGCCGAGCGCAATCCCAACCTCGTCGGCTTCAAGGACGGCGTGGGCGACATCGAGGCCATGGTCGCCATCTACCAGAAGATGGGCGACCGCTTCGCCTACCTGGGCGGCCTGCCCACCGCGGAGGTCTATGCCGCCGCCTACAAGGCGATGGGCACGCCGGTGTATTCGTCGGCCGTCTTCAACTTCATTCCGAAGACCGCCATGGACTTCTACAAGGCCGTCGCCGCCGACGACCTGCCGACCCAACACCGCCTGCTGAAGAACTTCTTCATGCCGTACCTCGAGCTGCGCAACCGCGTGCCGGGCTACGCGGTGAGTATCGTGAAGGCCGGCGCGAAGATCGTCGGCCACGACGCCGGCCCCGTGCGCGCACCGCTCACCGACCTGAAGCCCGCCGAGATGGAGCAGCTCAAGGCGCTGATCGAATCGCTCGGCCCGCAGTAAGCCGGCACCCGGCGGACGAACCGACCCTCATCACAACAACGGAGACAAGACGCCATGTTCCTCAAGAAGCTCTTCCTGGTCGCCGCCTCGGCGGCCCTGTTCTCGGCCTGCTCGGTGATGCCCTCGGGCAATGCCGCGTCGGCCGCGCCCGAGGTGGCCGCCGCCGCCGAGCGCCTGCGCATCGCGATGATCGACCCCACCGGCCCCGCGCTCGGCGCGCTGGTGGCCGACGACCTCAGCTACGGCCACTCGGGCGGCAAGGTCGACACCAAGACCAGCTTCATCGCCGACCTGCTCGACGGCAAGTCCGACTTCGTGACCATCGCCATCACCGACCAGACCGTGAAGGTGGTCGACGGCAATACCGCCATCGTGCGCCACACGCTCACGGCCGACACCAACGATTCGGGCAAGCCCGGCAAGGTGGCGCTGAAGATCCTCGGCGTCTGGCAGAAGCAGGGCGGCAGCTGGAAGCTGCTGGCCCGTCAGGCCGTGAGGATCTAGTCCGAATGAAGAAGAGAGTCCTTCTCGGGGCCGCCCTCGCGGCCGCCTCGGTCGCGTTGTTGCCGCTGCCTGCCTCGGCGCAAGCCGATGCATGGCCCCAGCAGAAGCCCGTGACCATCATCGTGCCATTCCCGGCGGGCGGTTCCACCGACATGGTCGCGCGCACCATCGCGCTGCAACTGCAGACCAAGCTCGGCGGCAGCTTCGTCGTCGACAACCGGCCCGGCGCCACCGGCACCATCGGCACCGGCCAGGTCAAGCGCGCCGCGCCCGACGGCTACACGCTGCTGGTCTCCTCTCTCGGCGCCTTCGTCGTCACCCCGCACCTGCAGAAGAGCGTGCCCTACGACGCGACCAAGGACTTCGACTACATCAGCGTGCCAGTTCAGGCCCCCAACGTGCTCGTCGCGAACGCCGCGCGACCCGAACACACCGTGGCCGACGTGCTGGCGCTGCTGCGCAAGACGCCGGGCAAGGTCTCGTTCGCGAGTTCGGGCAACGGCTCGTCCGACCATCTTTCGGCCGAGCTCTTCTGGCAGCAGACGAAGACCGAAGGCGTGCACGTTCCCTACAAGGGCGGCGCGCCCGCGGTCAACGACCTGCTGGGCAACCAGGTCGACTTCTCGTTCCAGAACGTCAATGCCGTGCTGCCGCACATCCGTGGCGGCAAGCTGCGCGCCATCGCCGTCACGGGCGACAAGCGCTCGCCGGTGCTGCCCGACGTGCCCACGCTGGCCGAGGCCGGCGTGAAGGGCGCCGAGGTCTATTCATGGCAGGGCATGGCCGCGCCCAAGGGCCTGCCGCCGGCCGTGAAGAAGAAGCTGAGCGACGCGGTCATCGCGGCGATGCAGGACCCGGAGACGAAGAAGCGCATGCTCGACCAGGGCCTGGAGATCGTCGCCAGCACGCCCGAGGAATTCACCGCCTTCCAGTTGCGCGAATGGACGCGATGGAAGACATTGATCGAAGCCCGCCACATCACCGCGGATTAATGGCACTCCCCCAGGCTTCGCGCACTTCGTGTCGCTTCGCCTACCCCCTCGCCGGGGGCAACACCTGAGGCCCGGCAAAGCCGGTTCCTCGGTGTTCCCCGAAAAGACCGGCTCGGTTTTGGATTGATTCAACGATGACGCTTTCAGATTCCACTTCGTCGCCGTCAGGCGCCCCCGTCGTCACCGGCATGCGCGTGGTCCCCGTCGCGGGCCACGACAGCATGCTGATGAACCTGAGCGGCGCCCACGGCCCGTTCTTCACGCGCAATCTGCTGATCCTGACCGACAGCGCCGGCCACACCGGCGTGGGCGAAGTGCCCGGCGGCGAGAAGATCCGGCAGACGCTGGAAGACGCGCGCGACCTCATCGTCGGCCAGCCCATCGGCCGGCACAACGCCATTCTCAACGGCATGCGCAGCGCCTTCGCCGGGCGCGACAGCGGCGGGCGCGGCCTGCAGACCTTCGACCTGCGCGTGACCATCCACGCGGTCACGGCCGTCGAAGCCGCGCTGCTCGACCTGCTGGGCCAGTTCCTCGAAGTGCCCGTGGCGGCCCTGCTGGGCGAAGGCCAGCAGCGCGACGCGGTGCAGATGCTCGGCTACCTCTTCTACGTGGGCGACCGCAGGAAGACCGACCTGCCCTACGAGAGCGACCCGAACGCCGACAACGACTGGTTCCGCCTGCGCCACGAGGAGGCCATGACCCCCGAGGCCATCGTGCGCCTGGCCGAGGCCACGCATGCACGCTACGGCTTCACCGACTTCAAGCTCAAGGGCGGCGTGCTGCGCGGCGAGGAAGAAGTCGAAGCCATCCGCGCGCTGCACGAGCGCTTTCCCAAGGCCCGCGTCACGCTCGACCCCAACGGCGGCTGGCTGCTGCAGGACGCCATTCGCCTGTGCCGCGACCTGCACGGCGTGATGGCCTATGCCGAAGACCCGTGCGGCGCCGAGGGCGTGTTCTCGGGCCGAGAGGTGATGGCCGAGTTCCGCCGCGCCACCGGCCTGCCCACCGCCACCAACATGGTCGCCACCGACTGGCGCGAGATGGTGCACAGCCTTTCGCTGCAGTCGGTCGACATCCCGCTGGCCGACCCGCATTTCTGGACCCTGCAAGGCTCGGTGCGCGTCGCGCAGCTGTGCCAGGCCTGGGGCCTGACCTGGGGCTCGCACTCCAACAACCACTTCGACGTGTCGCTCGCGATGTTCACGCACGTGGCGGCGGCCGCGCCGGGCAAGGTGACGGCCATCGACACGCACTGGATCTGGCAGGACGGCCAGCATCTGACCAAGGACCCGCTGAAGATCGAAGACGGCTTCGTGAAGGTGCCCACGCGCGGCGGCCTGGGCGTGGAACTCGACATGGATGCAGTCGAGAAGGCGCACCAGCTTTACCTGAAGCACGGCCTGGGGGCGCGCAACGATGCACAGGCCATGCAGTACCTGATCCCGGGGTGGACTTTCGACAACAAGAAGCCCTGCCTGGTCAGGTAGAGAATCACCCCCAGGCTTGCCCACTTCGTGTGGCCGCCAACCCCCTTGCAGGGGGTAATACCTGCGGCCCGGCAAAGCCGGTTCCGCGGTATTCCCGGAATGACTGGCGATTCTTTGAACCGTATTGAAAAAGGACCCAAGATGCAGAACTTCGACAACCTCATCGGCGGCGAATGGCGTGCAGGCGCCGGCTACAGCCCCAACGTCAATCCGAGCAACCTGTCCGACGTGATCGGCCAGTACACGCAGGGCGATGCATCGCACGTCGATGCCGCCGTGGCCGCCGCCACGGCGGCCTTCCCGGCCTGGGCCACGGGCAGCGTGCAGGCACGCTCCGACGCGCTCGACAAGATCGGCAACGAGATCCTCGCGCGCAAGGAAGAGCTGGGCACGCTGCTGGCGCGCGAGGAGGGCAAGACCAAGGCCGAGGGCATCGGCGAGGCCGCGCGCGCGGGCTACATCTTCAAGTTCTTCGCGGGCGAGTGCCTGCGCCTGTCGGGCGAGGTGCTGCCTTCGGTGCGGCCGAACATCGGCGTGGAGATCACGCGCGAGCCGGTGGGCGTGGTGGGCCTCATCACGCCGTGGAACTTCCCCATCGCCATTCCGGCCTGGAAGATCGCTCCTGCGCTGGCCTTCGGCAACTGCGTGGTGCTCAAGCCCGCCGACCTCGTGCCGGGCTGCGCCTGGGCGATCGCGGAGATCATCAGCCGCTCGGGCATTCCGGCCGGCGTGTTCAACCTGGTGATGGGACGCGGCAGCGTGATCGGCAATGCGCTGGTCAACCACCCCGGCATCCATGCGATCAGCTTCACCGGCTCGGTGGGCGTGGGCCGCAACATCGCGGTGCAGTGCGTCACCAACCACAAGAAGGTGCAACTCGAGATGGGCGGCAAGAACCCGCAGGTGGTGCTCGACGACGCCGACCTCGCGCAGGCCGTGGAGCTCAGCGTGCAGAGCGCCTTCTACTCGACCGGCCAGCGCTGCACCGCGTCGAGCCGGCTGATCGTCACCGAAGGCATCTATCCGAAGTTCATCGAGGCCATGAAGGAACGCATGGCGAAGATCAAGGTGGGCGACGCGCTCGCGCAGGGCACCGACATGGGCCCGGTCTCGTCGAAGTCGCAGCTCGACCAGGACATGGAATACGTCGCCATTGGCAAGAGCGAGGGCGCCACGTTGGCGGCTGGCGGCGAACTGCTGAAGCTGGAGACCGACGGCTACTACATGTCGCCGGCCCTCTTCAGCGAATCGGCCGCCACGATGCGCATCAACAAGGAAGAGATCTTCGGCCCGGTGGCGAGCGTGATCCGCGTGAAGAACTACGAGGAGGCACTGGCCACGGCCAACGACACCGAGTTCGGCCTCTCGGCCGGCATTGCCACCACCTCGCTGAAGTACGCCACGCACTTCAAGCGCCACAGCCAGGCCGGCATGGTGATGGTCAACCTGCCGACGGCGGGTGTCGATTACCACGTGCCTTTCGGCGGCCGCAAGGGCTCCAGCTATGGTCCGCGCGAGCAGGGGCGCTATGCGCAGGAGTTCTTCACGACGGTGAAGACGGCTTACACGCTGGCCTGAGCTTCGGGGATCGGGAGCGGGAGAGGGCAGCCGGACGCAGAGGGCGAGAAGGTTTCGCAGAGGGCGCGAAAGGAATACCAAAAAAATGGTGTTCGGGTTCTTTTGCGACTTTCGCGTAGCTTTGTATTTCTTCTGCGTTCGGCTGTCCGCTCCCGTCTTCGCGACGGCGTCAAGTTGGCATCGACGATGGTGGTGCCCGGCGGCGCCTGCGCATGAGGTATTCGACTAGTTCGAAGACGCCTTCGCTCAGCAGGGCCAGTGCCGCCGCCGGCAGTGCGCCTGCCACCAGCAGTTCGCGGTCGTTGAGGGCCAGGCCGGTGACGATGCGTTCTCCGAAGCCGCCCGCGCCAATGAAGGCCGCGATGGTCGCGGTGCCGATGGCGATCGCCGTGGCCGTGCGCACGCCCGCGAGCAGCGTGGGCAGCGCGAGCGGCAGCAGCACCAGGCGAAGGCTCTGCGGCGGCGTCATGCCCAGCGCGGTGCCGGCCAGCCGCAGGCCGTTGGGCACCTCGGCCAGGCCGGTCACCGTGTTGCGCATGATCGGCAGCAGCGAGTAGAGCGTGAGCGCGATCAGCGCCGGCAGCGCGCCGATGGCGCCCAGCATCGAGATCAGCACGGCCAGAAGCGCTAGCGAGGGCACGGTCTGCAGCAGGCTCGCGAAACCCAGCACCACCGCGCGCAGCCGCATGTGCGGAAACACCAGGATCGCGATCGGCACGCCGACGAGGATGGCGATGCCCACCGACAGCGCCACCAGCAGCAGGTGCTGGCGCGCGAGCTTCCACAGGTCGGGGCCGAACAGCTTGGCCGTGAAGCCCCGGCGTTCTTCCTTCGGCCGCGCTTTCGCGTCCTTGCCGCCCGCGCTCGCCAGGAAGTCGCGCGCGATCACGTCGAAGGGCACGCCCTGCAGTTCGGCGCGCGCATTCATCGCGATCATTGCGTGCTCGTCGACCTTGCCTTCGAGCGTCTTCAGCGCGGCCCAGGCCTTGGGCAGCCGCTTGGGCAGGTCGAGCTTGTAGAGCACCACGGCGTCGTAGCGCGGAAAGTATTTCCTGTCGTCCTCCAGCACGCGCAGGCCGAGGTGGTCGATCTTGGCGTCGGTGGTGTAGATGTCGATCACGTCGATCTGCTTCGCGGCCACCGCGTCGTAGGCCAGGCCGTGGTCCAGGCCGGTGGGCGTCTGCGTGAAGCCGTAGCGCCCGGCCAGGCCCTTCCAGCCGTCGGCGCGGCCGATGAATTCGTTCGACAGGCCGAACTTCAGCTCCGGGTGCTTCGCGAGGTCGCTCAGCGTGCGCAGGCCCAGCCGGTCGGCGTCGGCGGCGCGCACCGCGAGCGCATAGCCGTCGTTGAAACCCAGCGGTATCGCCACGCCCAGGCCCATCGGCGCGAGCGCGGCGTTCATCTCCTCGCGCGTGCCTGCCGGCGCGCCCTTGAGGATCTCGAGCGCGATGGTGCCGGTGTACTCGGCGTAGAGGTCGATGGCACCGGATCGCAGCGCCTCGTACACGATGGCCGTGTTGCCCAGCCCCTGCCGCACGACGGGTGGCGTGGCCGTGTGTGGCGCCGCCGTCTGCGCCAGCAGCTCGGCGAGGATGTACGACTCGGTGAAGCGCTTGGAGCCGACGCGCAACGTCTCGTCCGCCGCCCGCGCGATGCCGCACAGGGCAATCCAGGCGAGGGCGAAGAGCAGGGCGGCGCGCAGGAGGCTGCGGGGCAGGTGCATCCGGGCCAGTGTATAGACAAGCTCCCGTTGCGCGTACCCGTCGATCTCCTACACGCCTTGGTGTGCGGTGCCGATGGGGCTGGCGGCCGTTCGGGACCACAGTGATCCGCGATGAAGAAAAAGACCCCCAAGACCCAGGCCGCGAAGGATGCCCCGCTCCCCGGCCCCGATGTCCACGGCCTGCGCGAACTGCCCGGCCTGCAGGTGGACGGCTACAGCCTCCAGCTGCGCGACAAGGATGGCTTCGTCGGCGACCAGGCCAGCCAGACAGCCTTCCGCGAACTGCTCGAACACTGGCGCAAGCGCCGCCGCCGCAAGGGCAAGGATCCGCTGGGCAACTCGCATTCGCGCGATCTCGGCAAGAAGGAACTCGACCGCGTGCTGCAGGAGAAGAAGGCGTCGGAAGCCACCGACCTGATGCACGTGGCCATCGAGGAGTTCGCGCAGGAGCTGGCCCAGGTCATCCAGCGCTTCATGCGCCAGCCCTCGTGGAAGAAGGTGCAGCGCATCGTGATCGGGGGCGGCTTTCCAGAGAGCGACGTGGGCGAGCGCGCCATTCTGCAGACCGGCGCAATCCTAGAGGAGCTGGGCGTGCACGTGCAGATCGCGCGCCTCTCGCACGACGTGGACGACGGCGGCCTGATCGGCTGGGTGCATCTGGTGCCGCCGGCCATGCTGAAGGGGCACGACGCGATCCTTGCCGTGGACATAGGCGGCACCAACGTGCGCTGCGGCATCGTGAAGACGCGCCACCGCAAGGCACCCGACTTCTCGCTCGCGAAGGTGGTGCGGCGCGAGAAGTGGCGCCATGCAGACGAAGGCCCCAACCGCGGCGGCATGGTCGATCACATCGCCTGCATGCTCGAAGACATGATCCTCTACAGCGAGCGCAAGAAGATCCGGCTCGCGCCCTTCATCGGCATCGGCTGCCCGGGCCTGATCCGCCCCGACGGCTCCATTGCGCGCGGCGCGCAGAACCTGCCGGGCGACTGGGAAGGCCACGCCTTCCACCTGCCCAGCCAGCTGTGGCGCCGCATGCCGATGATGGGTTCGGGCCCGACGCTGGTGCTGATGCACAACGACGCGGTGGTGCAGGGCCTGAGCGAGCTGCCCTTCATGCGCGACGTGCGGCACTGGGGCGTGCTTACCATCGGCACCGGGCTGGGCAACGCGAGCTTCACCAACCGGGACTGAGCCGCTTCAGAGGTCTTCGGCGCGCAGGCCCTCGATGCGCATGCTGGCGGAGGTGCTGGCGATGTTCCCCGCCGCGTCCATGGCGCGCACTTCGATGTTCGCGGCGCCGGGGCGCTTCGGCGTCCATGCGCAGACATACGGCGCGGCGCGCAGCGTGCAGGCGGTCCTGCCGTCGACGACGAACTTCAGCTCGGCCACGCCCACGTTGTCGGATGCGTTGGCGGAGAGCCTTGCGGGCACGCCCACCGGCACGCTGGGCGGCACCGCCAGCGCCACGGCCGGCGGCACGATGTCCGAAGGCGCGTTGACTATCACGTTAGCCGACGCCACGGCCGAATTGCCGGCCGCATCGAGCGCGATCACGCGGATGGTCTGCACGCCGGGCGCACTCGGCGTCCAGCTGCAGGTGTAGGGCGGGGCGGTGAAAGTGCAGATCGGAATGCTGTCGCGGCTCACCACCTTCACGCCGACGATGCTCGCGTTGTCGACCACCGCGGGCGCGATGACGGTGAGCTGCCCCACTGTGGCCATCGACGGCGCCGCCACCGACACGGTGGGCGCAGTGGTGTCGGGGCTGCCGAGAGGGAGGTCGATGGTGAACATCGTCTGCCCGTGCACCGCCTTCTGCTCGAAGGCATCGAAGATGGTGAACCAGGTCGCGCCGGGCGCGCGGTTGGCCGAGCGCGCCTTCACCAGCAGCGTGGTCTTGCCTACGGCGAAGCAGCTGAAGCCGCAGTCCCAGTCGAACTGGTAGCGGCCCGAGGCGTCGGCCACGCCGGTCGCGAGCATCACCAGCGGCTTGCCGGGGCCCGGGTTGCGCCATACCGACACCTGTGCGCCGGGCAGGGCGGCGCCGGTGTCGCGGTCGGTGACGCGCACCTGCGTGGCTGCGGTGCCCGCCATGAATTTCGAACTGCCGAGCTTGGGCCAGTCGGTCCAGTCGGTGTCGATGTTGGCCTTGGTGCCGGCGGTGAAGCGGATCATCTCCAGCGTGGCGACGCGGTTGGAGGCCGGGTCGCGGCGCTGCTCGAAGACGGTGCCCAGCAGCGGGTCGAGCCGCCAGTGCTGGCGGCTCCACCAGTAGCGGTCGCTGTCGCTGGCCAGCGCGAGGTCGGTGACGGGCGCGACGCCGGTGGTGTCGGTCACCGCGACGCTGTTGTAGTACTCGCCCGAGCCCGCGCCGAACACGTGCTCCAGTTCGTGCAGCAGGGTCTTGAGCTGGCGGGCGAGGTAGTCCTTCTCGGTGGACTCGGGCGCGCCCGGCGTGGGGGCGCGCGTCAGGCGCAGCGGGTCGTGGATGGCGATCCAGTTCAGGTTCCAGGCCACGCCCTTCTGCGGGAAGGTCCAGCTCGTGGAAAGCCCGCCGTGGCTGTAGCCGCGGATGGATTTCGAGACGCACACCACCACCTCGCCATTGACCAACCCGCTGTAGCTGCACTGCGGCGCGTTGGCGGGCGCGGTCAGCTGCAGGTCGGCGGCGGGGTCGAAGGAGAAGCTGCGCACCGTCTCGCGCGTGAACACGGTGTTGACGTCGGCCACGTACTGCGCGAGCCGGCGGCCGGCTTCAGCGGGGCCGATGTCGGCGGCCAGTTCGGGATCGACGATGAACTTCAGGCGATGGGTGCTCGGGGCGGCCCGGCCGATCTCGTCCATGGCGGCGAAGGCGGTCGACGGGATTCCGGACAGTGCGAAAAGCGTTGTCGCCAGCATCAGGGCCGGGTTCGCCAGATTCGCCAGGGCGCGCAGCGAGAAGAAAGCTCGCATCGGTTTTCCCCGGGGACCGGGGCGCAAGACTCCACGAACGGCGCTCCGGCGGGGCCCGGTGAAGGGCCGCGCCCGAGCGGGCTACCCCGCCAGGCAGGGGGTGCCGGGAGATCCGCCGGTGCCCGTCCGGTGATGACCCGGCGGGACGTGAAGGTTTGTCAATCCCCGAAACCGGTGGGTATTTTAGTGTGCTTGTTCAATTGGTTTCAGATTTGTTGCATCTGTACATCTTGGATTACAGACCCCGCTCCGGCCCTCGGGCGCCTAGAGCTGGAAAGCAACGGTGAGCAGCAGCCCCTCGGCCACGTCGCGCAGCAGCCCCGGGCGCCGCGCGCGATAGGGCTCGCCGGCCGAAGCCGTGGTTTCGATCCACTCGGCCAGCCATTCGATGTGGTCCTGCCCGTAGAACACGACCGCCGCCTCGTGGTTGAGCAGCAGGCTGCGCAGGTCGAGGTTGATCGATCCGCACATCGCGAGCTCTTCGTCGACCACCACCGCCTTGGCGTGGGCCATGAAGGGCAGCATGCGAAAGCTCACGCCCGCGCGCGCGAGGTCGCGCATGGCGCGTGCGCGCACGAAGTCGGCCAGCCGGTGGTTGGAGCGGGCGGGCATCGCGATGGTCACCTGCACGCCGCGGCGCGCGGCCAGCCGCAGGGCATCGCGCAGGCCGTCGCCGGGCACGAAGTAGGGCGTGATGGCGAGGATGCGGTGCTCGGCGCGGAAGCAGGCGTCGATCAGCAGTGCATGCGCCGTGTCTTCCGTCTGGTCGGGGCCGCTCGGCAGGAACTGCGCCATGGCCGTGCCAGGGCCTTCCGCATCGGGCGCGGTGATGGCTCGCGCCTTGCGGCTGCGCACCGAGGCCCAGTCGTGGTCGAACTGGCGCGCCGCCGCGGCCGCCACGCTGCCGCGCAGGTCGAAGGAAAGATCGCGCCAGGCCTCTGGATGCTCGTCGTTGCCGGTGAAGTACTCGTCGGCGAGGTTGCGTCCGCCCGACCACAGCCAGCCGTCGTCGGCGATGGTGAACTTGCGGTGGTTGCGCAGGTTGCGCGGCCCGATGCGGCGCAGGCTGAAGAAGGGGCGGAACACCGCCACCTCGCCGCCCGCCGCGCGCAGCCGGTCGAAGTGATGGCGCGGCAGCGAAAGCGCGCCGAAGCCGTCGAGCAGCACCCGCACCTTGATGCCCTCGCGCGCCCGTTGCGCGAGCCGCTCCAGCACCGCGTGGCCCAGCGGGTCGTCGCCGATGATGAAGGTGCACACGTCGATGCGCTCGCGCGCGCCGTCGATCACCTCCCAAAGCGCCTCGCGCGCGGCCTCGCCGTCGGCGTGCATGCGGATCGCGCTGCGCCCCGGCGGCGCGAGGCCGAAGCTCTCGATCAGGTCGGCGGCCCAATGGCCCGGCGGCACCGAGCGCGGCGGCCGGGGCGAGCCCGCCGGGCGCAGCTTGCGCTGGCCGAACAGCAGGTACATCGGCAGGATGAAATAGGGCATCAGCACCAGCCCCATGACCCAGGCGATGGCGGTGGTGGGAGCGCGCTGCTCGCGGCGCGCGCGCGTGGTCAGCACATAGACCAGCAGCGCGAAAGTGACGACGAGAAAGTGCTGCGAGGGAGAAGGCAGCCAGTCGAACTCTTTGGTCGGCATGGACTGGGATGATGCCTCAGCGCCTGGCGCGGTGCCTTCAGTGTCCCTTCAGCGCTGCAGGAAGGCCGGCACGCCCCGTCCCTGCGAGGCGAGGAAGCGCATCATCGGATCGACCGACGCGCGAACCGCGGGCCGGTCGCCCACGCGCGTGCGCCATGCCAGCAGGCGCGGCGTGGCCTCGGTCATGCCCGCGCCCTTGCGGTCGGCGAACACGCAGGCCATGTAGAAGGCGATGTCGGCGAAGGAGTAGGGGCCGGCCAGGTACTCGCGCGTGGCGAGCAGGCCTTCCACCTCCTCGTAGAAGCGCGCGCAACCGGCACAGGCCGCGATCGCGGGAGCGCTCTGCATGGCCTCCTGCAGGCCGAAGAGCTTGATCACGTTCGGGAAGAAGACCTCGTCCGATTTCTGCTCCAGCTGCCGCGCACGGGCCCGATCGGCAATGCCTTCGGGCCACAGCGCGGGGCTGGGATAGCGGTCTTCCAGGTACTCGAAGATCTGCGTCGAATCGAAGAGCGAGACCTCGTCGTCGACCAGCACCGGCACCTGCTGCTTGACCGGGTTGACCCGGAGCACCTCGGGGTGCTTGGGCTCATAGTGGTCTCCTTCGATGAAGGGCACCATGACCAGTTCGAAGGGCACGCCTTTCTCGCGTGCCGCGATCTCGACCTTGGCGCCGAACATGCTGAGGGGGCCTGAGTAGATGTGAGTCGTCATGGGCCCCGACTTCAACAGAAAGCGGGCTTCAGGTCGAGCCCCAGACCTCCTGCGCCGTCTCGACCACCAGGCGCAGCTTGTTGCGCTGCGCTTCCACCGCGATGTTGTTGCCGTGCACGGTGCTGGAAAAGCCGCACTGCGGCGACAGCGCGAGCTGGTCGAGCGAGGCGTACTTGGCGGCGTCCTCGATGCGGCGCTTGAGTTCGTCCTTGTCCTCCATCTCGCCGAACTTGGTGGTCACGAGGCCGAGCACCACCGTCTTGCCCTTGGGCAGGTAGCGCAGCGGCTTGAAGTCGCCCGAGCGGGCGTCGTCGTATTCCATGAAGTAGGCGTCGAGGTCCATTTCCTTGAGCAGCGCTTCCGCCACGGGCTCGTAGTTGCCGGCGGCGGCGTGCGTGCTCTTGAAGTTGCCGCGGCACAGGTGCATGGCCAGGAGCATGCCCGGCGGCTTCTGCGCCACCACCTTGTTGATGAAGGCGGCGTAGCGGTGCGGCAGTTCGTTGGGGTCGTCGCCGCGCTTGCGGGCGGCCTCGCGCATGTGCTCGTCGCACAGGTAGGCGAGGTTGGTGTCGTCCATCTGCACGTAGGTGCAGCCGGCGGCGGCCAGCGAGCGCAGTTCGTCGCCGTAGGCCTTGGCCACGTCGTCGTAGAAGGCGGGGTCGAGCTCGGGGTAGGCGTCCTTGCTGATGCCGGCGCGGCCGCCGCGGAAGTGCAGCATGGTCGGCGAGGGGATCGTCACCTTCGGCGTGCGGCCCGCCGAGACCTGGCTCTTGAGGTACTGGAAGTCGGCCAGCTGGATGTCCTTGACGTGGCGGACCTTGTCGATCACGCGCATCGCGGGAGGCGCCAGCTCTTCGGTGCCGTCGGGCTTGCGGATGGTGACCGGGATGTCGGTCTTCACGCCGCCGAGCTGGTCGAGGAAGTCGATGTGGAAGTAGGTGCGGCGGAATTCGCCGTCGGTGATGCTCTTCAGGCCGATGTCTTCCTGGAACCTGACGATCTCGGTGATCGCCTTGTCCTCGACGAGGCGAAGCTGCTCGGGCGTGATTTCGCCCTTGGCATTCTGCTCACGGGCTTCGAGAAGGTACTTGGGACGCAGGAAACTGCCCACGTGGTCGTAGCGGGCAGGCAAGGCGGCGTGCTGTGACATGGATGACTCCGTCGTGATCTTTGGGAGGAACGAACGGAACATCGTAGCGCCTGAGAAACGTTAATGACTGTATACAGCGAACTCGGTGTTTACCCTCGAAATGCTCAATTTCGCTGGAAATTTCGCCATTTCTGTATACATTGAGTATTCATGAAAACGCCCACGACTGCCTTCCCCCTGAACGCCTGGTATGCCGCCGCCTACGACGTCGAAGTGCGCCACGCGCTGCTGCCACGCACCATCTGCAACCAGAAAATGGTGCTCTTTCGCCGCACCGACGGCCAGGTGGCCGCGCTCGAAGACGCCTGCTGGCACCGCCTGATGCCGCTGTCGCTCGGCCGCCTCGAAGGCGACGAGGTGGTCTGCGGCTACCACGGCCTTGTCTACAACAGCCAGGGCCGCTGCACCCACATGCCCAGCCAGGAGACGCTGAACCCCTCGGCCTGCGTGCGCAGCTTTCCGGTGGCGGAGAAGCACCGCTTCGTCTGGATCTGGCCCGGCGATCCGGCAAAGGCCGACCCGGCGCTCATTCCCGACATGCACTGGAACGACGACCCCGCCTGGGCCGGCGACGGCAAGATGATCCGGGTCCACTGCGACTACCGCCTCGTCGTCGACAACCTCATGGACCTGACGCACGAGACCTTCGTGCACGGCTCCTCCATCGGCAACCGCGAAGTGGCCGAGGCGCCCTTCGTCGCCACGCACGGCGACCGCTCTGCCACCGTCACGCGGTGGATGGAGAACATCGATCCGCCGCCGTTCTGGGGCGGCCAGATCAGGCATGCGCGCGGCTACACCGGCAAGGTCGACCGCTGGCAGATCATCCGATTCGAAGGCCCGTGCACCGTGAACATCGACGTCGGCGTGGCCGAGGCCGGCAGCGGCGCGGTGCCCTCCGACGGAAACCCGGGCGACCGCAGCAAGGGCGTCAACGGCTATGTGCTCAACACCATCACGCCCGAGACCGACAAGACCTGCCTGTACTTCTGGGCCTTCGCGCGCAACTACTGCCTGGGAGAGCAGCGCCTGACGCATGAGCTGCGCGAAGGCGTCGCCGGCATCTTCCGCGAGGACGAACTCGTGCTCGAGGCGCAGCAGAAGGCCATCGACGAGCACCCCGACCACCAGTTCTACAACCTCAACATCGACGCCGGCTCGATGTGGGCGCGCAAGCTGATCGACCGCATGGTCGAGAAGGAGAGGCCCGCGCGCGCGGCGATCCCGATCCGGCCGGCCGAGAAGGAGGCCGCGTGAGCCGTGTGAAGGTCGCGGCCATCTCCGCTGCCGCCGAGCCCGGCGACAGCGGCAGTTCGCAGGCCGTCAAGGCGCAGCTGCGGCTGCGCGAGATGATCCTCGCGGGCGAACTGCCCGGCGGCGCGCGCATCGCCGAGGTGGCGATCTCCGAGCAGCTCGGCGTGTCGCGCACGCCGGTGCGCACCGCGCTGATGCGGCTCGAACAGGAGGGCCTGCTCGAGGCGCTGCCCAACGGCGGCTATGCGGTGCGCACCTTCTCGGAGCGCGACGTGGCCGACGCCATCGAGCTGCGCGGCACGCTCGAAGGCCTGGTGGCCCGGCTCGCGGCCGAGCGCGGCGCCGCGCCGGTGGTGTTGCGCGAGGCGCGCGCCTGCCTGCAGCGCATCGACGAACTGCTGCGCGAGCCCGCGCTCGACGACGCCGCCTTCTCGCGCTACGTGACGCACAACGAGCGCTTCCACGCGCTGCTGTGCGAGATGGCGGCCAGCCCCGTCATCGCGCAGCAGCTGGAGCGCGTGATCAACCTGCCTTTCGCCTCGCCCTCGGGCTTCGTCGTGGTGCAGGCCAATTCGCCGGCCGCGCGCGACATGCTCGTGGTCGCGCAGGACCAGCACGTGCAGGTGCTCGATGCCATCGAGTCCGGCGAGGGCTCGCGCGCCGAGGCGCTGATGCGCGAACACAGCCGCATCGCGCGGCGCAACCTGCGCGAAGCGTTGCACGGCACGCCCACCGCCGAGCAGCGTCCGCTGCCGGGCGTGCAGCTGATCCGCCGGCGCGGCTGATTCACTTTCTTTTTTTCCCCCTTGGTGTTCCCCGATGAAAAGCGATCTTCAATGGATGCAGGCGCAGGTCGTCGCTCTGCGCGACGTGACGCCCACCGTGCGCGAGTTCGAACTGCGCCCCGAGAGCGGATTCGCCGCGCCCCATGAACCCGGCGCCCACCTCCAGGTGCAGGTGCTCACGGCGCAGGGCAGGGTGCAGACGCGCTCTTACTCGCTGGTGGGCGAGGGCGACGGCCGCTGCTGGCGCATCGCCGTCAAGCGCCTCGACGACGGCCGCGGAGGCTCGCTCGCGATGTGGCGGCTTGCGGTGGGCGACCGCTTGCAGGTGAGCGCGCCGCAGAACCACTTTCCGCTCGACCTGTCGGCCCCGGGCTACCTGCTGGTGGCCGGCGGCATCGGCATCACCCCGCTGGTGCTGATGGCGCAGCGGCTGGCCGCGCATGCGAAGCGCACCGGCGTGCCGGTGAAGATGCTCTACGGCGCTCGCAACGCCGACGAGTTCGGCTACCTCCCGCACCTGCGCGAGGCGCTGGGAGACGAAGGCGTCGAAGCCCACGAGGGTGCAGCACCCATCGACTTCGCAGCCGCCATCGCCGCGCTGCCGCCCGGCGCCCAGCTCTACACCTGCGGCCCGGTGCCGATGCTCGAGGCCCTCAAGCGCGCCTGGCAGGCGGCGGGCCGCCCCATCGCCGACCTGCGTTTCGAGACCTTCGGCAGCAGCGGCCGGCTGGCCACGCAGTCCTTCGAGGTGCGCATTCCGCGCCACGACCTGACCATCACCGTGCCTGCCGACTGCACGCTGCTCGATGCGCTCGATGCGGCGGGCGTGCAGACGCTCTCGGACTGCAGGCGCGGCGAATGCGGCCTGTGCGCCATGGACGTGATCGCCGTCGACGGCGAGGTCGACCACCGCGACGTATTCCTCAGCGAGCACGAGAAGAAATCGACCACCCGCATCTGCGCCTGCGTGTCGCGTGCCGTGGGCACGCTCACCCTCGATTCCGCCTACCGCGCCGACAGCTGATGCAAGCGGCCCGTGACGGGCCGAAGACTGCCTTGCGCGATCATCGCGCAGTTCATTTGTCAATCGCGCAACAAAGGTCAGCGACTGTGGCCGGCTAGGTGATTGCCTGCTGCGCCGGATGTTGCAAAGTGTTGAAAATAGCCCCGGTTCGCGTTCCGCCCCTCTAAGGAAAACACATGCAAAGACGCCATCTCATCCAGACCGCCGCCCTGTCGGCTCTTGCACTTTCGATGTCGCTGGCCAGTGCCCAGGACAACAAGTTCAAGATCGGCCTGATCCTTCCGATGACGGGCCAGTCGGCCTCCACGGGCCGCCAGATCGAAGCCGCCGCGCGCCTGTACATGGCCCAGAACGGCGACACCGTGGCCGGCAGGAAGGTGGAACTGATCGTCAAGGACGACACCGGCCTGCCCGACGTGACCAAGCGCCTGGCTCAGGAGCTGGTGGTGAACGACAAGGTCAACGTGCTGGCCGGCTTCGGCCTGACGCCCCTGGCGCTCGCCGTGGCGCCCATCGCCACCCAGTCGAAGACGCCCGAAGTCGTGATGGCCGCCGCCACGTCGAGCATCACCGAGGCATCGCCCTACATCGTCCGTTCGAGCTTCACGCTGCCGCAGGTGTCGGTGGCCATGGGCGACTGGGCGCCGAAGAACGGCGTGAAGACCGTGGTGACGCTGGTGGCCGACTACGGCCCCGGCAACGACGCCGAGAAGTTCTTCACCGAGCGCTTCCAGCTCAACGGCGGCAAGGTGCTCGACAAGCTGCGCGTGCCGCTGCGCAACCCCGACTTCGCCCCCTTCCTGCAGAAGGTGCGCGACGTGAAGCCCGACGCGCTCTTCGTCTTCGTGCCCTCGGGCGCCGGCGCCGCGGTGATGAAGCAGTTCCTGGAACGCGGCATGGACAAGGCCGGCATCCGCATGATCGCCACCGGCGACGTGACCGACGACGACCAGCTCAACGACATGGGCGACGGCGCGCTGGGCGTGGTCACCTCGCACCACTACTCGGCCGCGCACCCCTCGGCGCTGAACAAGAAGTTCGTCGAGGCCTTCGAGAAGGCCAACCCCAAGATGCGTCCCAACTTCATGGCCGTGGGCGGCTATGACGGCATGCGCGTCATCTATGAAGCGCTCAAGGCCACCAAGGGCCAGGGCGGCGGCGAGGCGCTGCTGGCGGCCATGAAGGGCCAGGTCTTCGAGAGCCCGCGCGGCCAGGTGCTGATCGACGCGCAGACGCGCGACATCGTGCAGGACGTGTACCTGCGCAAGGTCGAGAAGAAGGACGGGCAGCTCTACAACGTCGAATTCGACGTGATCAAGGGCGTCAAGGACCCGGGCAAAGCCAAGTAATACGGGATCGGGCAGCCGAACGCAGAAGTCGCGAAGGTTCCGCGAAAGTCGCAGAAGGAAACCAAAGATGGTTTTCTCTGCGACTTTCGCGTAGTTTTTGTCTTCCTTCTGCGTTCGGCTTTCCGCTTTCGCGACTGCATCGAAGACCCTCGCATGCTCACCATTCTTTTCGACGGCATCGCCTACGGCATGCTGCTGTTCGTGCTCGCCGTCGGCCTGGCCGTGACGCTGGGGCTGATGAACTTCATCAACCTCGCGCACGGCGCCTTCGCCATGGCGGGCGGCTATCTCACGGTGTTCGCCATGCAGAAGCTGGGCGTGCCGTTCCTTGCGTGCCTGCCGCTCGCTTTCATCGTCGTCGCGCTGGCCGGCGCGGTGCTGGAGCGAACGCTCTACCGGCCGATGTACGGCAAGCCGCATCTCGACCAGGTGCTGTTTTCCATCGGCCTGGCCTTCATGGCGGTGGCGGCGGTCGACTACTTCGTGGGCTCTTCGCAGCAGAACGTGCAGCTGCCCGAATGGCTGCGCGGGCGCACCGAGATCGGCGACGGCGCGCTGCTGCTGGGCATGGGGCACTACCGGCTCTTCATCATCGGCGTGTGCGCGGTGCTCACGGTGGTGCTGCAGCTCATTCTTTCGAAGACGCGCTTCGGCAGCCGGCTGCGCGCGGCGGTCGACGACCCGCGCGTGGCGGCGGGGCTGGGCATCAACGTCAACGTCGTGTTCCTGCTGACCTTCGCGGTGGGCTCGGGCCTGGCGGGGCTGGGCGGCGCGCTGGGCGCCGAGATCCTGGGGCTCGATCCGACCTTCCCGCTCAAGTACATGATCTATTTCCTGATCGTGGTGTCCGTCGGCGGCACCTCGTCGATCACCGGGCCGCTTGCGGCGGCGCTGCTGCTGGGCATCGCCGACGTGGCGGGCAAGTACTTCATTCCGAAGATGGGCGCGTTCACCGTCTACCTGCTGATGATCCTGATCCTGATGTGGCGCCCGCAAGGCCTCTTCACGCGCAAGGGAGGACGCTGAATGAGCACGCCTCTTCCCGTCGTCGCCGATTTCCAGTCGGCCCTGCTGCGCAAGGCGCGCTGGCGCCCGCTCGAATTCGTGGTCTGGGCCGCGGCCTTCGCGCTGCCGCTCGTGATGCCCTCGCACTCGCTGCTGGTCAACGAGATCGCCATCGTCGCGCTGTTCGCGATGTCGCTCGACCTGATCCTGGGCTACACCGGCATCGTGTCGCTGGGCCATGCGGCCTTCTTCGGCTTCGGTGCGTATGCGGCTGCGCTGTTCGCCAAGCTGGTGATGCCCGACCCGACCGTGGGCCTGCTGTTCGCAACCGTGCTGGCCGCGCTGCTGGGCATGGTGGCGAGCGTGACGATCCTGCGCGGCAGCGACCTCACGCGGCTGATGGTCACGCTGGGCACGGCGCTGCTGCTGCTCGAACTCGCCAACAAGCTCGACTGGCTCACCGGCGGCGCCGACGGCCTGCAGGGCGTGGTGATGGGGCCGGTGCTCGGCATGTTCGAGTTCGACCTCTACGGCCGCACGGCCGCCTGGTATTCGCTGGCGGTGATGCTGGTGCTGTTCCTGCTCATGCGCCGCCTCGTGCATTCGCCCTTCGGCGCCACGCTCAAGGCGATCCGCGACAACCGGCTGCGCGCCATGGCCATCGGCATTCCGGTGGTGTCGCGGCTGGTGGTGATCTACACCGTGGCGGCCGGCATCGCCGGCGCGGCCGGCGCACTGCTCGCGCAGACCACCGGCTTCGCCTCGCTCGACGTGCTGGCCTTCGACCGTTCGGCCGACGTGCTGCTGATGCTGGTCATCGGCGGCGTGGGCTGGCTCTATGGCGGCGTGGCGGGCGCCATCGTGTTCAAGCTGCTGCAGACCTGGCTGTCGGCCGTGACGCCGCAGTACTGGATGTTCTGGATCGGCCTGATCCTGGTGCTGCTGGTGCTGGTCGGGCGCGACCGGCTGCTCAAGCCCTGGACCTGGATCGGCGCGGGCGGCAAGAAAGGCGGTGCGGCATGAGCGAAACCGTGCTTTCCACCCACGGCCTGGTGATGCGCTTCGGCGGCATCACCGCCACCAACAACGTGTCGATGGAACTCAGGCGCGGCGCGCGCCATGCGCTCATCGGCCCCAACGGCGCGGGCAAGACCACGCTCATCAACCAGCTCACCGGCGTGCTCACGCCCACCGAGGGCCGCATCACGCTGATGGGCGAGGACATCACCTCGCTCGCGCCGCACAAGCGCGTGGCGCGCGGGCTGGTGCGCACCTTCCAGATCAACCAGCTCTTCGACTCCATGACGCCGCTCGAAACGCTGGCGCTGGTGGTGTCGCAGCACCAGGGCGCGGGCGCGCAGTGGTGGAAGCCGCTGGGCGCGAGCAAGGCCATCGCCGGGCGCGCGGCGCAGCTGCTGGAGCAGTTCCACCTGAGCGACGTGGCGCAGCAGCAGGTGAAGCACCTGGCCTACGGCAAGCGCCGGCTGCTCGAGATCGCGATCGCGCTGGCCTGCGAGCCGCGCGTGCTGCTGCTCGACGAGCCCGTGGCCGGCGTGCCCGCGGGCGAGCGCGAGGAACTGCTGCAGACCGTGGCCGCGCTGCCGGCCGACGTGTCGGTGCTGCTGATCGAGCACGACATGGACCTGGTGTTCAGCTTCGCCGACCGCATGACGGTGCTGGTCAACGGCACCCTGCTGACCGAGGGCGACCCCGAGACCATCGCCAACGATCCGAAGGTGAAGGAGGTCTATCTGGGCCATGGCACGGCAACGGAGGCTGCCCATGTCTGAGCTGCTGAGAATAGAAAACCTGAGCGCGGGCTACGGCGAGGCCGTGGTGCTGCACGACGTGGCCTTCACGCTCGGCGAGGGCCAGACGCTGGCGCTCCTGGGCCGCAACGGCACGGGCAAGACCACGCTGATCAACACGCTCGCGGGCGCGACGCGCCAGCACGGGGGCAGCATCACGCTGGGCGGGCAGGCGCTGCACAAGCTCGCGCCGCACCAGCGCGCGGCGGCCGGCATCGGCTGGGTGCCGCAGGAGCGCAACATCTTCAAGTCGCTCACCGTGCACGAGAACCTCACGGCGGTGGAGCGGCCGGGCAAGTGGACGCCCCAGCGCGTGTACGAGATGTTCCCGCGCCTCGCCGAGCGCAAGACCAACCTGGGCACGCAGCTCTCGGGCGGCGAGCAGCAGATGCTGGCGGTGGGCCGCGCGCTGGTGCTCAACCCCAGGCTGCTGCTGCTCGACGAGCCGCTCGAAGGGCTCGCGCCGATCATCGTGGAAGAGCTGCTGCGCGCCATCCGCCGCATCACGCAGGACGAAGGCCTGTCCGCGATCATCGTGGAGCAGCACCCGCAGGCGATCCTCGCGATCTCTGACGAGGCGGTGGTGCTCGATCACGGCACCATCGTGCACACGGACAGTGCCGCTTCGCTGCGCTCCCAGCCGCAGGTGCTCGACCGGCTGCTGGGCGTGGCGAGATAGCCGGAAGCTTTTTCTCTCAGATGGCGCAGCCGTCGGGCCCGCAGGCCGGCGCCGAGGCGTCCGTGGCTGCCGGGGCCGGCTTCGATGCCCCGGCCACGTTCGCAAGCTGCGCCTTCCATTCGTCCGCACGACCGAGCCAGGGACCGATGTCGACGCGGCCGGCGCTGCCGTCGGGCTGCACGAGCACGAAGGTGGGAAAGCCCTGGCCGCCCGCGCGCTGCAGGAACTGACGGCTCTCGGCGATGTGGCGCGAGGTGGCTTCGCCCGACTGGCGCTCGAAAGCCGATGCGAAGGCCCGTGCGTCGAAGCCGAGTTCGGCGGCGATCGCCTTCAGCACTTCCACATCGGCGATGCGGCGGCCATCGACGTAGTGCGCGCGCTGCAGGGCGTGGATCATGTCCAGCCCGCCGCCCGGGCGCAGCGATTCGGCCGCGAGGACGGCGGTGGTCGGCGGCTCGGAATCCATCACCGCGCCGGTGTCGCGCAGCAGTCCCTCGAAATACCGCTCGCCGAAGGGCTGGCCGGTCATTTCGGCGATGCGGTGGTCGTGCGGCATCACGTAGTCGCGCCACTGCGGCGTGATCGGCCGGCGGTTGGCGCCGGTCATCATGCCGCCGCCGTGGAACTCGACCTTCAGGCCCGGCACCTCGCGCGCCGCATCGACCAGTGGCGCGGCGGCATAGCACCAGCCGCACAGCGGGTCGAAGATGTAGTGCAGCGTCGCGCCTGCACCTTGTGCGTCGTTCATTGCGGCCATTTCATTTCTCCCTTGATGACCTTCGCGCCGAGTTCCAGCGAAGAGGCGTCTTCCAGCTTCGGGTAGCGCTTCTTCATCGCGGCGATGAGCGCGCCCGAGTCCTTGGCCTTGGCGGCTTCGACTTCGAAGGCCTTCAGGTAATCGCGCGTGAACTTCACCGAAGCGAGCGAGTAGGGCGCGCTGCCGTTCGCGTTCGGCAGGTAGTGGCCGGGCACCACGGTCTTCGGGTGCAGCGCCTCGATGCGGCCCAGCGTCCTGATCCAGTCGCGGCGCGACTCGGGCGTCTGCGTGTCGGCCACCCACACGTGGATGTTTGCCGAGACGGGGATGCCGCCGACCACCGCCTTCAGCGAGGGAATCCAAGCGAAGCTGCGTTCGGGAGTGGGGCCGTCGAGGCCGACGACCTGGATCTTGCGGCCCTCGAGCTCGATGCTGTCGCCGGCCAGCGGCTGCGGCACCACCAGTGCCTTGGGCGCGTTGTCCTTCAGGACCGGGCCCCAGTGCGCGAGCTTGCCATCCTTGGAGGCCTGGATGGCGGCCACGGTCTGCGGCGTGGCGACGATCTTCGCGTCGGGGAAGGCGGCCTGGATCACGTCGAGGCCGAAGTAGTAGTCGGGGTCGCTGTGGCTGATGTAGACCGTGGTGAGCTTCTTGCCCGTGGCCTTGATCTTCTGCACCAGCGCCTCGGCGTCGTTGCGCTGGAACTGGGCGTCGATGAGCACCGCGTCGGTCTGGCCGGTGACGATCTCCGAGGAGACGGGGAACATCGATTTCGCGCCGGGGTTGTACACCTCGAGCTTGAGCGGCTGGGCGGCCTGGGCGGTGAGGCTGAAACCGAGGGCGAGGGCGGAGGAGAGGAGGGTTCTGCGGAACATGGTGGCGGGCTTTCTCTGTGTGATTCGACTGTGTGTGGATGGGTGACAGCGCTGAATGCCTTGAATATTAGGTTGCGCGAATCGAAACAAAAACCCGACGATCCACAACGAATAGTTTCCTAATTCGGTCGAATCAGTCCGTGGCACGGCGTTCCAGATGCGCCACCAGCAACTGCGCCGAGGGCGACAGTTCCGTGTCGCCCCGGAAGCAGATCGCAAAGCGCCGCCGCGCCCAGGCGTCGGTCAGCGGCATCAGCCGCAGCCCGAAGGCTTCGGCGAAGGGCCGCGCCACTTCGGCCGGCACCACGCTGATCGCCAACCCGGCGCGCACCACGCGCAGCGCAGCGTCGAAGTTGGACACCAGCACCCGGTAGACCAGCGGCTTGCCCGCCACCGCCGCCTCGCGCGCCAGCATCAATTGCACGGCGCTCAGCGCCGGCATGCCGACGAATTCATGGTCGAGCACCTGCTCGAAGCGCACGCTCTCGCGCTGCGCCACCGGGTGCGAGGGATGCGCCACGATGGCGAGGTGGTCGCAGCGGTAGTCGCGCCGCTCCAGGCCTTCGAGGTCGGCCGCGTCCCAGCACAGGCCGATGGAGGCGCTGCCCTCGCGGATGCCGCGCACGATCTCGGGACTCACGCGCTCTTCCATGTCGACGCGGATATTGCGGTGCGCCGGGGCCTGCAGGAAGTCGGCCACGTCCTCGGCCAGCGACTCGGCCATGACCGATGCCGAGGCCAGGATGCGCACATGCCCGCGCACGCCTCCGGCGTAGGCCGCCATGTCGCGCTCGATGCGATTCACGCTGCCGAGCATCGCGCGGGCGTGCTCCAGCAGCGTTTCCCCGGCCGGCGTGGGCACCACGCCCCGGCGCTTGCGCAGCAAAAGCGGCGTGCCGACGGTCTCCTCCAGCTGGGCCAGCCGCTTGCTGATGGCCGAGCCGACGATGGCGGCCTGTTCGCCGGCGCGCGCGATGCTGCGCGTTTCGCAGACGGCCACGAAGAGCCGCAGGGTGGTCAGGTCGAGGTCTCTCATGATGTTCCGTTCTGGAATCAGATGGCTTCCAAAATATACCTTCTGGATCGAATTGGAACTCCTACCATCGGTGCCCTAGCCTGGATCACCCAGCATCACCACGGAGACAAGACTTGATTCACGCCTTCCTGCCGCCGCGCGCGGTCGTCCGCGAAGTGGGCCTGCGCGACGGCCTCCAGAGCATCGCGCGGGTGCTTTCCACCGAAAACAAGCTCGAATGGATCCGCGACGCGCACGCCGCCGGCCAGCGCGAGATCGAGGTCGGCTCCTTCGTGCCGGCACGCCTGCTGCCGCAGCTGGCCGACACGGCCGAGCTGCTGGCCTACGCGAAGACGCTGCCGGGGCTCTTCGCCTCGGTGCTGGTGCCCAACCTCAAGGGCGCCGAGCGGGCCATCGAGGGCGGGGCCGACCTGATGGTGGTGCCGCTGTCGGCCAGCCACGCGCACAGCCTCGCCAACCTGCGCAAGACGCCCGACGAGGTGGTGGCCGAGGTCGGCCGCATCCGCGCGGCGCGCGATGCGGCGGGCTCCAAGACGCTGATCGACGGCGGCGTGGGCACGGCCTTCGGCTGCACGCTGCAGGGCCACGTCGATCCCGACGAGGTGCTGCGGCTGATGCAGGCGCTGCTCGACGCCGGCGCCGACCGCGTGAGCCTCGCCGACACCGTGGGCTATGCCGATCCGGCGATGGTGCGCAGCCTGTTCGAGCGCGCCCTGCGCATTGCGGGCGACCGGCTGTGGTGCGGCCACTTCCACGACACGCGCGGCATGGGGCTCGCGAACGCCTATGCGGCGCTCGAAGTCGGCATCACGCGCTTCGACGCCTGCCTCGCCGGCATCGGCGGCTGCCCGCACGCGCCCGGCGCCAGCGGCAACGTCGACACCGAAGACCTGGTCTTCATGCTCGAGAGCATGGGCGTCGCTACCGGCGTCGACCTGCCGAAGCTGCTCGACCTGCGCAGGCGCGTGGCCGGCTGGCTCGAAGGCGAGACGCTGCAGGGCACGGTGTGGCGCGCGGGTTTCCCGAAGACTTTCACGGCCATGGAAGGCGTTGCGGCATGAGCACGACGGATACGCAACAGAAGCGCCTGCCGCTCGCCGGCATCCGCGTGGTCGAGTTCACGCACATGGTGATGGGGCCGACCTGCGGCATGGTGCTGGCCGACCTGGGCGCGGAAGTCATCAAGGTCGAGCCCATCGAGGGCGACCGTACGCGGCACCTGCTGGGCGCGGGCGCGGGCTTCTTCCCGATGTTCAACCGCAACAAGAAGAGCATCGCGCTCGACCTGCGCAATCCGCAGGGGCTCGAGGCCGCGCTGCGGCTGTGCGTGAGCGCCGACGTGGTCGCGCAGAACTTCAAGCCCGGCACCATGGACAAGTACGGCCTGGGCTACGCCGCGCTCGGCAAGCTCAACCCGCGCCTCGTGTACGTGGACCACGCGGGCTTCCTGCCCGGCCCCTACGAGCACCGCACCGCGCTCGACGAGGTGGTGCAGATGATGGGCGGCCTCGCCTACATGACGGGCCGCCCCGGCGATCCGCTGCGCGCGGGCACCAGCGTGAACGACATCATGGGCGGCATGTTCGGCGCCATCGGCGCGATCGCCGCTCTGATGCAGCGCATGCAGACCGGCAAGGGGCAGGAGGTGAAATCGGCGCTGTTCGAGAACAACGTGTTCCTCGTCGGCCAGCACATGCTGCAGTACGCCATCACCGGCCAGGCGGCAGCGCCGATGCCCGAGCGCATCTCGGCCTGGGCGCTGTACGACGTGTTTACCGTGAAGGACGGCGAGCAGATCTTCCTGGCGGCGGTGAGCGACGCGCAGTGGAAGACCTTCTGCGATGCACTCGGCTTCGACGACCTGAAGGCCGACCCGGCGCTGGCCACCAACAACGACCGCGTGCGCATGCGCCCCACGCTGCTGGCCGACCTGCGCCAGCGCCTCGCGCAGCGTTCGGCGGCGGAGCTGTCGGCGATCTTCGAGGCGAAGGGCCTGCCTTTCGCGCCGATCACGCGGCCCGAGGACCTCTACGCCGATCCGCACCTGAAGGCCACGGGCGGCCTTGCCGACATCCGCCTGCCCGACGGCGAGCGCGCCGGAGAGATGGCGCAGACCACGCTGTTCCCGATCACGCTGGGTGGCGAGCGCCTCGGCGTGCGGCTGCACCCGCCGACCCTGGGCGAGCACACCCGCGAGCTGCTGGCCGAGTTGGGCTATGCGCGCGAGCAGGTCGATGCGATGCATGCGGAGTCGGCGGTGGCCTGAGCAAGGCGCCTTTCCAGAAACATAAAGAAGAGAGACAAGACCATGATGAACACGCCTCCCCTGAAGATGAACCGCCGCGCGGTGCTCGGCCTCGGCGCCAGCGCAGCCGCGCTGGCCGCATGCCCCGCGTTCGCGCAGGGTTCGGACAAGCCCATTCGCCTGATCCTGCCGATCAGCGCGGGCTCGGGCGTCGACACCATCGCGCGCGCCGCCGCGCCCGCGCTGGGCAAGGCCTTCGGCCAGCCGGTGGTGATCGACAACCTGCCGGGTGCGGGCGGCATCACCGGCGCGGCGGCCATCGTCAAGGCGGCGCCGGACGGGCTCACGCTGGGCATGGTGTCGAACAACCACGTCATCAACCCGGCGGTGTTCAGGAAGATGCCCTTCGACGCGATCAACGACATCACGCCGATCAGCGTGGTGGGCGCGACGCCCCTGGTGCTGCTGGCCAACCCGAAGCTGCCGGCGAAGAACGTGCCCGAGCTGGTCGCGCTGCTGCGCGCGAAGCCGGGCGCCTACAACTACGCCTCGTCGGGCAACGGCACCATCATCCATCTGGCGGGCGAGATGTTCATGGACGAGGCCGGCGTGAATGCGCGGCACATTCCGTACAAGGGCACCGGGCCGATGATGACGGACATGATCGGCGGCCAGGTCGAGCTGGGCGTGGTGGCGCTGCCGGCGGTGCAGTCGCACATCAAGAGCGGCGCGCTGCGCGCCATCGGCCTGTGCGGCGCGCAGCGCTCGCCGGCCGCGCCGGACATTCCGACCATCGCCGAGCAGGGGCTGCCGAACTACGCGGTCGAGGGCTGGTTCGCGCTGATCGGGCCGGCGAAGATGCAGCCGGCGGACGTCGCCCGCATCCATGCCGCCGTGGTCGCGGCTTTTTCCAGCGCCGAGGTGCGCGAGGCGATGGACAAGCAGGGCAATGTCGTCAGGCCCACCACGCCCGAGCAGGCCGCCGGCTATTTCCGCAGCGAGGCGGCCCGCTACGCGGCGCTGGTGAAGAAGGCGAACGTGACGGTCGAGTAGGCGGGAAGGGAAGAAGAACTCAACCCTGGCTCGTGAACTTGAGCCCGATGATGCCGGCCACGATCAGCGCGACACACACGAGCCGCGCTGCGTTGGCAGGCTCGCCGAACAGCACGATGCCCAGGGCCACGGTGCCCACCGCGCCGATGCCGGTCCACACCGCGTAGGCCGTGCCCACGGGCAGCGAGCGCATCGCCCAGCCCAGCAGCACCACGCTGAGCACCATCGAGATCGCGGTGCCCACCGAGGGCCAGAGCTTCGTGAACCCCTCGGTGTACTTGAGGCCGATGGCCCAGCCCGTTTCGAGCAGGCCCGCGATGAACAACACGATCCACGCCATGCGCGTGCTCCTTTCGCTTCAGTTGGGTTCGGGCCGCACGGCGCGGTAGAGGGCGCGCACGAAGTCCGACTGGGTGATCATGCCGGCCAGCCGCTTTTCGTCGTCGATGATGGGAATGTGGTGGTGGCCGCCCTCGGAGAACAGCGGCACCAGGTCGACCACGGGCCGGTCGGCGCTGGCCACGCGCACCTGGCGCGTCATGATCTGGCCCACCACTTCGGGCTTGCTCGACATCACGGTGCGGGTGGCGCGGATCAGGTCGCGCAGCTTGGCGGCGATGCCTTCGTGGTGCTGCAGGTCGAGCTGGCGGAAGAAGTCGGCCTGCGTGACGATGCCCACCACGCGGCGCGTGCGGTCGGTGACGGGCAGGGCCTTGATGCGGCGCTCGTGCATCAGCGCCCAGGCTTCCTGCAGCGGTGTGCCGAACTCCACCGAGATCGGCACGTTGGACATGATGTCCGCGCAGCTCAGCGTGCCCAGCCGGCGCTTGTACGACTCCAGCTCGGTCTCCCGGATCAGCGATTCGAGGTCGTCGCGGCTGATGTCCAGCACCTGGTTGTAGCGGGCGAGCACGGCGTCGATGTCGGCCTGGCTGAAGCGCGCATCGGAGCCCGGCGGGCGCGCGGCGACCTGCACGTGCGGATAGCGCCGCCCGGTCAGCGTGTTGTAGGCCACGCCGGCCAGCACCAGCAGCAGCGAGTTGGTGAAGAACGGAAAGAGGGCCGACGAGAAATGCGTGGTGTGGGTCAGCACCGCCAGCAGCGCTGCCGCGCCGCCGGGCGGGTGCAGGCAGCGCGCGCTGAACATCAGGCCGATGGCGCCCGCCACCGCGACGGCGGCGGCCAGCTCGGGCTGGGGAATCCAGTTGGCCGCCGCGATGCCGACCACCGCCGAGAGCGTGTTGCCGCCGATCACCGACCAGGGCTGCGCGAGCGGACTCGCCGGCACCGCGAAAACCAGCACGGCGCTGGCGCCCAGCGGCGCGATCAGCCAGACCGAGGCGTGCAGCGGCCCGGCCAGCCAGTGCGACAGCAGCGCGGCCACCAGCAGGCCGATGCCCGCGCCCAGGACGGCGCGCAGCCGCTCGCGCGCGTCGACGGTGGTGCGGCCCGGCAGCCAGGCGCGCGCGTGGGTGAGGAGGGCTGCGAAGCGCATGTTCTCAGCCCTCGTGCGCCACCTTGCGCCCAATGTCCGGCCAGCGGCCGTGCAGCCACACCCAGGCGACCAGCCCGATGGCGAGCATGCCCATGGAGGTCAGCGCCAGCGCGAGCGTGGAGTGCATCACCAGCGGCGCCACCGCGCCGGCCACGATGCCGTTGGCGGTGGAGCCGATCACCGCCTGCAGCGACGAGGCCATGCCGCGGCGCTCGGGGTGCAGGTCGAGCACCAGCAGCGTGACCACCGGCACCATCAGCGCCCAGCCGAAGGCGAACACCGCCAGCGGCCAAAGCGCCCACGCCACGTGTGCGTGGAAGAAGGTGTTGGCCACCACGTTGACCACAGAGGTGGCCAGCATGATCACGAAGCCGTCGCGGATCTGCCGCTTGGGCGCCACCTTGCCGGCCATGCGCCCGCTGGCGCGCGCGCCGAGCATGATGCCGCCGATGGTCAGCAGGAAGAACCAGAAGAACTGCTGAGGCTGCAGCGCGAGGTGGTCGCCCAGGAAGGCGGGCGCGGCCAGCACGTAGAGGAACATGCCATTGAAGGGCACGCCGCTGGCGAAGGCCAGCAGCAGAAAGCGCGGGTCGGAGCACAGGCTCCAGTAGCCGCGCATCAGGTGGCGCACCTGGAAGGGCTGGCGGTGGTCCTTGTGCAGCGTCTCCGGCAGCAGTTTGTAGTTGGCCGCGAACAGCGCCACGCCCACCGCCACCAGGAACCAGAACACCGCGTGCCAGCCCGCGTGCACGAAGAGGAAGCCGCCCACGATGGGCGCGATGGCCGGCGCCACGCCGAAGTAGATCGTGACCTGGCTCATCACCCGCTGTGCCTCGGCCGGCGGGAACATGTCGCGGATCACCGCGCGCGAGACCACGATGCCGGCACCGGTCGACAGGCCCTGCAGCCCCCGGAACAGCACCAGCTGCGTGATGTTCTGCGAGAGCGCGCAGCCCAGCGAGGCCAGCGTGAACACCGCCAGCCCCCACAGCACGACGGGGCGGCGGCCGAAGCTGTCGGACAGCGCGCCGTGGAACAGGTTCATGAACGCGAAGCCGAAAAGGTAGGCCGACAGCGTCTGCTGCATCTCGGCCGGCGTCGCGCCGATGGACTGCGCGATGCCGGAGAAGGCCGGGATGTAGGTGTCGATGGAGAAGGGCCCGAGCATGCCCAGCACGGCGAGCAGCACGGCAAGCGCCCAGCGCGGGGCCTGCCAGAGTTTGTCTGCATCGGGATTCATGGTGAGGTTTGCTCCATTCTTCTTATGCGAGTCTTGCGAGTACCAAAAAAGAAAGCGCCCTTGCGGGCGCCTCCTCGTCGGGGAAATACCGGGAGACCGGATCAGAGCGTATCAATAAAGCTGCGCAGCTTGTCCGAACGCGACGGATGCTTGAGCTTGCGCAGGGCCTTCGCCTCGATCTGGCGGATGCGCTCGCGGGTCACGTCGAACTGCTTGCCGACTTCTTCCAGCGTGTGGTCCGTGCTCATCTCGATGCCGAAGCGCATGCGCAGCACCTTGGCTTCGCGCGGCGTGAGGCTGTCGAGGATGTCCTTGACCACGTCGCGCAGGCCGGCCTGCATCGCGGCCTCGATCGGAGCCGTGTTGCTGCTGTCCTCGATGAAGTCGCCCAGGTGCGAATCGTCGTCGTCACCGATGGGGGTTTCCATCGAGATCGGCTCCTTCGCGATCTTCATGATCTTGCGGATCTTGTCTTCCGGGATCTCCATCTTGGCGGCCAGGATGCCGGCGTCGGGCTCGAAGCCGAACTCCTGCAGATGCTGGCGCGAGATGCGGTTCATCTTGTTGATCGTCTCGATCATGTGCACCGGGATGCGGATGGTGCGCGCCTGGTCGGCGATCGAGCGGGTGATGGCCTGGCGGATCCACCACGTCGCGTAAGTCGAGAATTTGTAGCCGCGACGGTATTCGAACTTGTCGACCGCCTTCATCAGGCCGATGTTGCCTTCCTGGATCAGGTCGAGGAACTGCAGGCCGCGGTTCGTGTACTTCTTGGCGATGGAGATCACGAGGCGCAGGTTGGCCTCGATCATTTCCTTCTTGGCGTCGCGCGAGGACGATTCGCCCTCGTTCATGCGTTTGTTGATGTCCTTCAGCTCCGAAAGCGGCACCACCACGCGCGACTGGATGTCGGCAAGCTTCTGCTGCAGTTCCTGCACCGGCGGAATGTTGCGCGCGAGCACCGAGCTCCAGGGCTTGCCGGCGGCGGCCTGCTTCTCGACCCACTTCAGGTTCAGCAGGTTGGAGGCGATGCGGTTGCCGTTCTTGTCGTAGCCGCTGAAGTCGCGGATGAACTCGTCCTGCGGGAAGCCGCACTTGTCCACGATGATGCGGCGCAGCTCGCGTTCCTTCTTGCGCACGTCGTCCACCTGCGTGCGCACCAGGTCGCACAGCTTCTCGATGGTGCGGGCGGTGAAGCGGATGGTCATCAACTCGTCGGACACGGCCTGCTGGGCCTTGGCGTACGCCGGCGTGCCGTAGCCCTCCTTCTCGTAGATCTTGTGGATCTTCTCGAACAGCTCGGCGATGCGGTCGAAGCGCGAGAGGGCCTCGTTCTTGAGCTCTTCCAGCTTCTTGGTGAGCGCCTTGGAGCCGCCCTTGCCGTCGTCGTCGTCTTCCTCGTCGAATTCGTCGAAGTCTTCCTCGGCAACGTAGTCGTCGGCCTCGTTGGGGTTGGAGAAACCGTCGACGATGGTCGAGATGACGACCTTGCCTTCACGGATCTCGCCGGCCAGGCGCAGGATCTCGGCGATGGTGGCGGGGGAGGCCGAGATGGCCTCCATCATGGCCATCAGGCCGCCTTCGATGCGCTTGGCGATCTCGATTTCGCCTTCGCGCGTCAGCAGCTCGACCGTGCCCATCTCGCGCATGTACATGCGCACCGGGTCGGTGGTGCGGCCGAATTCGCTGTCCACCGTGGAGAGCGCGGCTTCGGCTTCTTCCTCGGCTTCTTCCACCGTGGTGGCAGTGGGCGCGGTGTTGTTCAGCAGCAGGGTCTCGGCGTCGGGCGTCTGCTCGTACACCGCCACGCCCATGTCGTTGAGCATGGTGACCACGACTTCCATGGTCTCGGCGTCGACCAGCTTGTCGGGAAGGTGGTCGGAGATTTCGCCGTGCGTGAGGTAGCCGCGGGTCTTGCCCAGCGTGATCAGGGTCTTCAGGCGCGAGCGGCGCTTGGCCAGGTCTTCTTCGGAGAGCACGGTCTCGTCGAGACCGAACTCCTTCATCAAGGCGCGTTCCTTCGCCTTGCTGATCTTCATGCGAAGCGGCTTGACCTTCTCTTCGGTCGCCGCAGCCGCGGGCTCGTCACCCGCCAGGTCGTCCTCGATGTCCGACAGGTCGATGTCGCTCTCGGGGGCTTCCTTGTCGGCCTTGGGCTTGCGGCCGCGCTTGGCGCCGGTGGTGGCCGACGCGGTTCCGGCGGCCTTGGGCGGGCGGCCGACCTTCTTGGCGGCCGGGGCGGCGGCCTTCTTGGGATCTTCGAGGGAGGTCGATTTCGTGGGCACGGTTTTCACTTTCGTAGCGGCGGCCGATTTGGATGCGGCGGCGGCCGTCTTGGTTGCCGGTTTCGCACCGGCTTTCAACGGTTTTTCTGCTGCGGGCTTGGTGGCGACGCTTTTTGCAAGTGAAGGAGCAGGCTTCTTTGAACTGGGCATACGACCTCGTTACGGCAAGAAAAGACAAGCGGAATCACAGGCGCACCGTCATGCGGACGGCGCCACCAAGCCCGTGCACAGGCACGGACTGGAAACAAATGGGAAAGAGGAAGTGATTCCTCAACAGGCAAGATGTCGGGCGAACATTTGGTGTGCAGTCCTTGCGGTTATTGACCCTTTCCGCCGGAATCTACCGTTGGAGTGCATTGCGCTAGGGGTCGGCCCGGAGGTGCTGCTGTCGCTCTTGCCTATATTTCGCCAATTGCGAAGCCCTACATTATAGCGTGTTGCGCAAATTTCAAGCAGTTTCTGAGCCCGAGGAGCGCAATCTGGCGCGCAATTCGAGCCGCCTTGCCTGAATTGCCCTGAAACGGTTCGGCGCGTCCGGGTCTTTCCCGAAAGCCGCAATTGCCTCGTTTTCCTGCTTTTTCAAGAGTTCCTCGAGCATGAAGTCGAGCACGCTGGCAAGCTCCCGGGCGGCATCGGCCAGGTGTTGCGCTTCTTCTCCCTCGGGAACGGGCCCGGCTTCGGCGACGGACATCAGCCGCTCGGCCAGCGGCTCGAATTCGAGGCCGCGCAGGCCTTCGCGCAGGGCCGCCCAGGGCTGGACGCCGTGCTCGTGCAACTGGCTGTCGAGCCACGTGAAGAGGGCGCCGTGCTGGCCCGGCAGGTCGCACAGCATCACGTGGAGCTCGTGCGACAGCGCCTCCCACTGCGCCATGTTCGACAGCAGCAGCCGAACCGCCACGTCCGGCCGGCTGGGCGGCGTGCCACGGCCGCGCAGGGGCTCGATCGGCTCCTCGAACTTGCCGCCCCAGCGCTTGCCGCCCTTGCCCGTGAACTTGCGCTGCTGGAACTTGGGTTTGCTATCGTTTTCGTAGCGCGCAGGTTCGTAGTCCTGTGGCGGCGGCATGTCGGGGTAGTAGTCGTCCGCGCCACCGTCGCCGTAGTTCGGAGGCTCGTCGTGGCGACGCTGCTGCTGCTGCGCGGGCCCGCCGCCGGCCTTGCGCGGACCGGGTGTGGAGGCCCACAGCTCCGACAGCGCCGGCGCGTCCAGCTGCACCAGCGTCGCGATTTCGCTCAGCAACTGCCGCTTGAGCGCCCCGTCGGGCATGGCGCTCCAGAGCGGGCGCACGTTGCTCGTCATGTGGGCGCGGCCCTCGGCGGTGGTCAGGTCGCAGCCTTCGCGGGCGGCCTCGATCATGAAGCGCGACAGCGGCGTGGCCTCGTTGACGAAGCGGGCGAAGGCCTCGGCGCCGTGCTCGCGGATGAAGCTGTCGGGATCGTGCTCCGCCGGCAGGAACAGGAACTTGATGCTGCGTACGTCGGTGGCATAGGGCAGGGCGCCGTCGAGCGCCTTGCGCGCGGCGCGGCGGCCGGCGGCGTCGCCGTCGAAGCTGAACACCACCGACTCGGTGAAGCGGAATAGCTTCTGCACGTGGTCCGTGGTGCAGGCCGTGCCCAGCGTGGCCACCGCGTTCGGAAACCCGAGCTGCGCCAGCGCCACCACGTCCATGTAGCCCTCGGTGACCAGCGCATAGCCCTTGTCGCGGAAGGCAGCGCGGGCTTCGTAGAGGCCGTAGAGCTCGCGGCCCTTGCTGAACACGGGTGTTTCGGGCGAATTCAGGTACTTGGGCTTCTCGTCGCCCAGCACGCGGCCGCCGAAGCCGATGCATTCGCCCTTCACGTTGCGGATCGGGAACATCACGCGGTCGCGGAAGCGGTCGTAGCGCTTGGCTTCTTCCTCGCTGAGCTTGCCTTCCTCGTTGTTGACGATCACCAGCCCGCTCTCGGCGAGCAGCGGGTCGTCGTAGTCGGGGAAGACGCTGGCCAGCGCGCGCCAGCCTGCCGGCGCATAGCCGATGCCGAACTGCTTGGCCACTTCGCCCGAGACGCCGCGGCCTTTCAGGTATTCGATGGCGCCGGGCGCCTGCCGCAGGTGCTTGCGGTAGGCGTCGCCGGCCTTCTCGAGCACATCGGTCAGCGTGGCCTGCTTCTGGCGCTGGCTGGCGGCGCGGGCGCGCTCTGCGGGGGAGACGTCGTCCTCGGGCACCTGCAGGCCGTACTGGCCGGCCAGGTCGTGGACCGCCTCGACGAAGCCCATGCCCCCATGTTCGATCAGGAAGCCGATGGCGTTGCCGTGCGCTCCGCAGCCGAAGCAGTGATAGAACTGCTTGGTCGGGCTGACGGAGAAGGAGGGCGATTTCTCGCCGTGGAACGGGCACAGGCCCATGAAATTGGCGCCGGCCTTCTTGAGCTGCACATAGCGGCCGACGACCTCGACCACATCGGCGCGCGCGATGAGTTCCTGGATGAAAGAAGCGGGGATGGTCATGTAGGCGAAGAGCGGCAAATCATACGCAAGCGGCCGAACGCTCACTGCCGGGCGGCATACTGAAAGCGACCGGATTCACGCATGACGACGCCCAAACCCCTGCAACACGTCGCGCCGCTGCTGCGCCACCCCCTGAGGTTCATCTGGGAAGCCCTCAAGGAATTCCGCGCCAACCAGGGCCTGCTGCTCGCCGGCGCGGTGGCGTACTACGCGCTGCTGTCCATCGTGCCGCTGCTGATCGTGAGCGTGATCGCGCTGTCGCACGTCATCGAGCAGGCCGAGCTGCTGCGCACCATCGGGCGGTACCTCGAATGGCTGCTGCCGGGGCAGTCGAAGGCGATCGTGGCGGAGCTTTCGAGCTTCCTGGACCATCGCGACGTGCTGGGGCCGGTGCTGCTGGTGACGATGATCTTCTTCAGCTCGCTGGCCTTCAGCGTGCTCGAAAGCGCGATGGCGGTGATCTTTCACCACCGCAAGGCGGATCACAAGCGCCATTTCCTGGTGTCGGTGGCCATGCCCTACATCTACATCCTGTGCCTGTGCGTGGGGCTGCTGCTGGTCACGCTGGTGTCGGGGGCGCTGCAACTGGTGGGGCAGGAAAGCGTCGACCTGCTGGGGCGCAGCTGGTCGCTGTCGGGCGTATCGGGGCTGCTGCTTTACCTGCTGGGGCTGGGCGGCGAGATCTTCATGCTGACCTCGCTCTACCTCGTGATGCCGGCCGGGCGCATGTCGCTGCGCCATGCGCTGCTGGGCGGGGTGACGGCCGCGCTGCTGTGGGAGGCCACGCGGCGCGTGCTGATCTGGTATTTCTCGACGCTCTCGCAGGTGAACGTGGTCTACGGCTCGCTCACCACGGCCATCGTGGTGCTGCTGAGCCTGGAGATCGCCGCCACGCTGGTGCTGCTCGGGGCCCAGGTGATCGCGAACTACGAGCGTCTGGACCGCACCGGCACCACCAGGGTGCCGGAATCCGAAAGGCTCAGCGGGGAGCCAGTCGAATCGCTCCGTCCAGGCGGATCACCTCGCCGTTGAGCATGTCGTTCTCGATGATGTGCTTGGCCAGCTTGGCGTAGTCCTCGGGCGTGCCCAGGCGCGAAGGGAAGGGCACGCTGGCGGCCAGTGCGTCCTGCACTTCCTGCGGCATGCCGAAAAGCATGGGCGTACCGAAGATGCCGGGCGCGATGGTCATGTTGCGGATGCCGCAGCGCGCGAGGTCGCGGGCGATGGGCAGGGTCATGCCAACCACGCCGCCCTTGGAGGCGCTGTAGGCGGCTTGGCCGATCTGGCCGTCGTAGGCGGCTACGGAGGCGGTCGAAATCAGCACGCCGCGCTCGCCGGTGGATTCGGGCTCGTTCCTGCTCATGGCGTCGGACGCGAGCCGGATCATGTTGAAGCTGCCGATCAGGTTGACCGTGACGGTCTTGCTGAAGGTGGCCAGCGCGTGCGGGCCGTTCTTGCCCACGGTCTTCTCGGCCGGAGCGATGCCGGCGCAGTTGACGAGGCCGGCCAGCTTGCCCAGCTTGAGCGCCGCGGCAACTGCAGCCTGGCCGTCGGCCTCCTGGCTCACGTCGCACTTGACGAACACGCCGCCGATTTCCTTGGCAACGGCTTCGCCCTTTTCAACCTGCATGTCGGCGATCACCACCTTGCCGCCGTTGGCGGCCAGCATGCGCGCCGTGCCCTCGCCGAGGCCCGAAGCGCCACCGGTCACGATAAAAACCTTGCCGTCGATCTGCATAAGAAGTCTCCTGGGATAAGCCCGCCATTATCGAAGACGCTCGCAGGACGAAAAAAAGGGCCTCATCCGGAGATGAAGCCCCTGAATTGGATCCGTGAGGACCCAAGGAGACAACTGGTGGTGGTCGGTCGCTTGCTTAGCGCTTGCGCGAGGCGGTAGCGGTCTTGGCAGCGGCGACGGCCTGGCTCGACACGGCGTTGAAGTTGGCTTCGGCGACGTCCGAAGCTTGCTTGACGGCCTTCTGAACCGATTCGAAAGCGTTGTTGGCGGCGGCCACGGCGCTCTTCAGGACGGCAACGGCGGTTTCCGAACCGGCGGGAGCGTTCTTGGAAGCGCTGTCGACCAGGCCGACGAAGGCTTGCTGGGCTTCGGTGGCCTTGGCTTCGAAAGCCTTGGTGAACTCGGCGCCGGTGCCCTGGGCGATGTCGTACAGGTGACGGCTGTAGGCGGCGGTCTTCTCGGCCAGGGGCTGGAACAGGCTGGCTTGCAGCGTCAGCAGCTCTTGCGCGTCCTTCACGCTCAGGGCGGCCTGGGCGGTGTTCTGGGCTTCGGCCAGGGCGGCCTTCGAGGCGGTCACGTTCAGTTCGACGAGCTTCTCGACGCCTTCGAAAGCCTTGGTGGTCAGGCCGAACAGGGTTTCGAGGTTTGCTTTTTGAGCGGCGAGGATTTGGTCAGCGGTCAGGGCCATTTGGGATCTCCAGAAGGGATGATTGAGTGGTCGGTTCACGTTGCGCTGTCTCGCCGTCAATGTTGCGGTGCAGCATGGGCTTAAGTATAGGCAGCTGGTTTCTGCGATCAAGGGGTTTTTGCTGCCATGCAGCAATTTAGAAGCGGCCTTCTAAATTCGGCTGCGCAGCGGTTGCCGGCTGGCTGAGTACCGGTCACCAAGGTTGCCTTCCGCCGCAAAAGCCGCTGGCAGAATGCCGCGCGATGAGCGCACCGACCACCAGACCCACTCCCCATTCGCGCAACGGCTATCGCGCATTCCGCAGCATCCCGACGCGCTGGGCCGACAACGACATGTACGGCCACGTCAACAACGTCGTCTACTACAGCTGGTTCGATACGGCGGTGAACGCCCTGCTCATCGAGCGCGGCGCTCTCGACATCCACCATGGCCAGACCATCGGCTTCGTGGTGGAGACCCAGTGCAACTACTTCGCGCCGATCGCCTTCCCGCAGACGGTGGAGGCGGGCGTGCGGGTGGCGCAGGCGGGCCGCTCCAGCGTGCGCTACGAGATCGCCCTGTTCGCCGAGGGCTCCGACACCGCGGCGGCGCAGGGCCACTTCGTGCACGTCTACGTGGATCGCGCCACCCAGCGCCCGGTGCCGCTGCCCGAGGCCCTGCAGCAGGTGGTCGATTCGCTCAAGTCTCGAGACTCCTGAAGCCGTTTCCGCAAAGGAAAACGGCGCCCCGGGGCGCCGTTTTCACTGGGCTCGAGCGAAGACCTTACATCTTCTTCTTCATGGCGTTGATCTCGGCCTTGCCCTGGGCTTCGTCAGCCTTGGCCTGCTTCTCGCAAGCGGTCTTGGCTTCGCCCTTCTGGTCGTCGCACTTTTCCTTCGCGACTTCGTAGGCGGCCTTCACCTTTTCCTCGGCCACCTTGCGGGCGTGGCTGTCGCTGGGCTGGTATTGCTGCTCCAGTTCGGCCTTGGCAACGTCTTCCTTGCCCTTGGCTTCCTTCATGCAGACGTCCTTGGCGTTGTCCTTCATCGTGTCGCACTGGGTCTTGGCGACCTTGTAGTCGGCCTCGATCTTTTCCTTGGCGACCTTGTATTCGTCCTTGGTCATTGCGCTGGCCTGGGTGGCCACGAAGCAGGTGGATGCGAGGGCCAGCATGAGAAGGTGCTTTTTCATGGGATGTTCTCCTTCGGGGATTGGATGGATCGGATTCGGCAGGGATGCCAGGGGGATGTCCGGCGGCGCTCAGTTGCGCTCGAACCAGAGCGCGTCCGGCGAGCGGCCGTCACGCGATTCCCAGTCCTTGACCTGCTTCTCGGCTTCGTCGCGGCTGATGCCGTGGCGTTCCTGGATGCGGCCGAGCAACTGGTCGCGCTTGCCGGCGATGACGTCGAAGTCGTCGTCGGTCAGCTTGCCCCATTGCTCCTTGACCTTGCCCTTGAGCTGTTTCCAGTTGCCTTCGATGGTGTCCTTGTTCATGCGAATCTCCTTTGGGACTGTTGAGCCGGCGGGGCTTGTCCGCCGCCGTGAAAACAATGTCGCCGCGAGGATTCGCCGCGTCGGTAGGACGTGCTGTTCGCCCCCCGTAGGCAGAGGCCGACGCGTCCCGTGATAATCGAACGGCCGCCGAAAGTTTGAGACAACGCGCCCAGCACCATGATCATCCACAGCCTGCTCGACACCGACCTCTACAAGTTCACGATGATGCAGGTGGTCCTGCATCACTTCCCCGGGGCAAGGGTCGAGTACCGCTTCAAGTGCCGCAACCCGGGCGTCGACCTCGCCCAGTTCGCCGGGCAGATCCGCGAAGAGGTGCGCGGCCTGTGCTCGCTGCAGTTCCGCGACGCGGAGCTCGCCTACCTGCGCTCCATGCGCTTCATCAAGAGCGACTTCGTCGACTTCCTCGGGCTCTTCAGGCTCAACGAGAAGTACATCAACATCATTCCCCAGCCCTCGGGCGAGCTCGAGATCCGCATCAAGGGCCCCTGGCTGCACACCATCCTGTTCGAGATCCCGGTGCTGGCCATCGTCAACGAGGTCTACTTCCGCAACACGCAGAAGAAGCCCGACTTCGAGGAAGGCCGCCGCCGGCTCGAGACCAAGCTGGCCCAGCTGCAGGAGGCCGGCCTCGGCGACCTGAAGATCGCCGACTACGGCACGCGCCGCCGCTTCTCCAAGGACTGGCACGAAGAAGTGCTGCGCACTTCGGCCGCGCGGCTGGGCGCCGTCACCTCGCCGCCGGTGCAGTCGCAGCCGGGCGCGCGGCTGCCGCAGCTGGCGGGCACCAGCAACGTGCTGTACGCGATGAAGCTGGGCATGATCCCGCTGGGCACCATGGCGCACGAGTACCTGCAGGCCTGCCAGGCACTGGGCCCGCGGCTGCGCGACAGCCAGATCTTCGGCTTCGAGAGCTGGGCCCGCGAGTACCGCGGCGACCTGGGCATCGCGCTGTCCGACGTGTACGGCATGAGCGCCTTCCTGCGCGACTTCGACCTGTACTTCTGCAAGCTGTTCGACGGCGCCCGCCACGACAGCGGCGACCCCTTCGTCTGGGGCGAGCGCATGCTGGCGCACTACATCGCCAACCGGGTCGACCCGCGCACCAAGACGCTGATCTTCAGCGACGGCCTCACGGTGCCGCGCACCATCGAGCTCTACCAGCAGTTCCGCGGCCGCTGCCAGCTGGCCTTCGGCATCGGCACCAACCTCACCAACGACCTGGGCTACGAGCCGCTGCAGATCGTCATCAAGATGATCGAGTGCAACGGCCAGCCGGTGGCCAAGCTGTCGGACACGCCGTCCAAGAACATGTGCGAGGACGAGAAATACCTGGCCTACCTGCGCCAGGTGTTCGAGATCGAACAACCCCCGGCCTGAAGGCTGTACTGACCTCTCTGGTACGGTACGGCCCCCATGCAGAAAAAGAAGATCCGACCGAAGGCGGCCGCGCTGGCGTCGCTGATCCTGTCCCCCGCGCTGGCCTCGGCCGCCGAATTCGACGGCGGCAGCCTCTCGCCGCTGTGGGGCGTGCCCTTCGCGGGCATCCTGCTGTCGATCGCGCTGCTGCCGCTGCTCGCGCCGGCCTTCTGGCACCACCACTACGGCAAGGTGTCGGCTGCCTGGGCTCTGGCATTCCTGCTGCCCTTCGCGGCGAACTTCGGCGTGGGCTTCGCCGGCGTGCAGCTCGTGCATGCGCTGGTGGCCGAGTACATCCCGTTCATCATCCTGCTGACCGCCCTCTTCACCGTGGCGGGTGGCATCCACATCCGCGGCAACCTGCGCGGCGCGCCGGGGCTGAACACGGCCATTCTTGCCATCGGCGCGGTGCTCGCGAGCTTCATGGGAACCACGGGCGCCTCGATGCTGCTGATCCGGCCGCTCATACGCGCCAACGACGACCGCGTGCACAAGGTGCACGTGATCGTGTTCTTCATCTTCATCGTGTCGAACGCGGGCGGCGCGCTCACGCCGCTGGGCGATCCGCCGCTGTTCCTGGGCTTCCTGAAGGGCGTGGGCTTCTTCTGGACGGCGCAGAACATCCTGTTTGAAACGCTCTTCATCCTGGCCGTGCTGCTGGCGCTGTTCTATTTCATCGACCGCCACTACCACCGCAAGGAAGGCGTGCTGCCGGTCGACCCCACGCCCGACACGCCGGGCGGCATCGGTTTCGACGGAGCCGCCAACTTCTGGCTGCTGGGCGGCGTGGTCGCGCTGGTGCTGCTCAGCGGCTTCTGGAAGTCGCCGGTGGTCTTCGACGTGTTCGGCACCGAGGTCGGCCTGCCGGGGCTGGTGCGCGACATCGGGCTGATCGCGATCGCAGTGGTCTCGTACAAGCTGACCTCGCCCAAGGTGCACGCCGACAACCAGTTCGAATGGGGCCCGATGGCCGAGGTGGCCAAGCTCTTCGCGGGCATCTTCCTGACCATCATCCCGGTGATCGCGATGCTCAAGGCTGGTACGCAGGGGCCCTTCGGCGCCATCGTCTCGGCGGTGACGCGCGCCGACGGCCAGCCCGATCCGGCGGCGTACTTCTGGGCCACGGGCGTGCTGAGCTCCTTCCTGGACAACGCGCCGACCTACCTGGTGTTCTTCAACACCGCGGGCGGCGACCCGGCGGCGCTGATGACCACCTACGCGAGCACGCTTGCCGCCATCTCCGCCGGCGCCGTGTTCATGGGCGCCAACACCTACATCGGCAACGCACCCAACCTCATGGTCAAGGCCATCGCCGAGAGCCGCGGCGTGCGCATGCCGAGCTTCTTCGGCTACATGGCGTGGTCGTGCGCCATCCTGGTTCCGCTGTTCGTCCTGTCCACCTTCCTCTTCTTCCGCTGAGAGACAAACAAATCATGAGCAAGCCCAAGATCCTGGTCGCGCGCGCGATCTTTCCCGAGACCATCGAGCGCCTGTCGCAGCATTTCGAGGTCGAGTCGAACCAGACCGACGAGAGCTGGAGCAAGGAACAGCTGATCGCGAAGCTGCAGGGCAAGCAGGGCGCCTTCACCACCGGCAGCGAGCGCATCGACGCCGCGGTGCTCGACGCCTGCCCCGACCTGAAGATCTGCGCCAACATGGCCGTGGGCTACAACAACTTCGACGTCGACGCGATGGCCGCGCACGGCGTGCTCGGCACCAACGCGCCCGACGTGCTGACCGAGACCACGGCCGACTTCGGCTTCGCGCTGCTGATGGCCACGGCGCGCCGCATCTCCGAGAGCGAACACTTCCTGCGCGCCGGCAAGTGGCAGAAGTGGAGCTACGACATGTTCGCCGGCTCCGACATCCACGGCTCCACGCTCGGCATCATCGGCATGGGCCGCATCGGCCAGGGCATCGCGAAGCGCGGCGCGCACGGCTTCGGCATGAAGGTGGTCTATCACAACCGCTCCAGGCTCGACGCGGCGCTGGAGGCCGAATGCAAGGCCAGCTACGTGAGCAAGGAAGAGCTGCTGAAGACGGCCGACCACGTGGTGCTGGTGGTGCCGTATTCGGCGGCGTCGCACCACACCATCGGCGCGGCCGAGATCGCGCTGATGAAGCCGACCGCCACGCTGGTCAACATCGCGCGCGGCGGCATCGTCGACGACGCCGCGCTGGCCGTGGCGCTGCGCGAGAAGCGCATCGCCGCCGCCGGCCTCGACGTGTTCGAGGGCGAGCCCAAGGTCCATCCCGACCTGCTGACCGTGCCCAACGTGGTGCTGACGCCGCACATCGCCAGCGCCACCGTGCCCACGCGCCGCGCCATGGCCGATCTCGCCGCCGACAACCTGATCGCGTACTTCGGCGGCAAGGGACCGCTGACGCCCGTGACGCCGGTTCCGGCGGCAAGCAAGTAAGCAGCAGGAGCGCAACCGGACCTTGGACTCCTCGCTGATCCTCGTCGGACTGGCCGTGCTCGCGGCCATCCAGCTCGTGCTGGTGATCTGGCTGCTGGCCCGCCGGCAGCCTCCGCCCGACCTCAGCGAGGTGTCGCGCATGCTGGCCACGCTGGGCGCGGCCAACGAGCGCACCGAGCGTGAGCTGCGCAACGACATCGGCGAGAGCTCGCGCGGTGCCCGGCAGGAAACCGCGCAGGCCTTCGCCACCTTCCAGCGGGCACTGGTGCAGCAGGGCGCCGAGGCCACGCGCACGCAGAACGCGCAGCTCGACGCCTTCGCGCTGCAGCTCGCGTCGCTGCAGAAGACGCTGGCGGACACGCTCAACAACCAGCTGCAGGGGCTGAGCGAATCGAACGCGCGGCGCCTGTCGGAAGTGCGCGCGACCATGGAGGCGCAGCTCGCGCAGCTGCAGCAGACCAACGCCGCCAAGCTCGACGAGATGCGCAAGACCGTCGACGAGAAGCTGCAGACCACGCTCGAAGCGCGCCTTGGCGAAAGTTTCAGGCAGGTGGCCGACCGGCTCGAGCAGGTGCACAAGGGCCTGGGCGAGATGCAGACGCTGGCCGTGGGCGTCGGCAGCCTGCAGCGCTTGCTGACCAACGTGAAGACGCGCGGCATGTTCGGCGAAGTGCAACTGGAGGCGCTTCTCGAGCAGGTGCTCACGCCCGAGCAGTACGCCAGGCAGATCGAGACCAAGCCGCGTAGCGGGCAGCGCGTGGACTTCGCCATCCGCTTTCCCGGCCGCGGCGACGATGGCGCGCCGGTGTGGCTGCCCATCGACGCCAAGTTTCCGCGCGACGACTACGAGCGGCTCATCGACGCGCACGAGCGCGCCGATGCGGCGGGCGTCGAACTCGCGGCGAAGGCATTGGAGGCGCGCATCCGCACCGAGGCCAAGTCCATCGCCGACAACTACCTTGCGGCACCGCACACCACCGATTTCGCGATCCTGTTCCTGCCCGTGGAAAGCCTCTATGCCGAGGTGCTGCGCCGGCCCGGCCTGATGGACGCGCTGCAGCGCCAGCACCGCGTGACGCTGGCCGGCCCCACCACCTTGCTCGCGATGCTCAACAGCCTGCACATGGGCTTTCGCACGCTCGCGCTGGAGCGGCAGGCCTCCGAGGTCTGGAAGGTGCTGGGCGCGGTCAAGACCGAATTCGAGCGCTACGGCGAGTGGGTCGCCCGCATCAAGGAGCAGGTGGCCAAGGCCTCCGACACCATCGACAAGGCCGACACGCGCGCCCGGCAGATGCGCCTGGCGCTGCGCAAGGTGGAGGCACTGCCCGAGGCACAGGCCCAGGCGCTGTTGCCGCCCACCACCTCCGGCACCGAAGCCGACAACAACGAGAAAGAAGAGGGCGAGAACTCCCCGTGAAAGGTTCCGAACTGCTGCGTGTGATCGGCGCCCAGGTGTGCCTCCACGCGACCATGGCCGGCATGCGGCTCGCCACGCCGCTGCTGGCGCTCCAACAGGGCTACAGCGCGGCGGCGGTCGGCGTGCTGATCTCCCTCTTTGCGCTGACCCAGGTTTTTCTCGCCCTGCCGGCGGGGCGCTTTGCCGACCGGTACGGCTTCAAGCGGCCGCTGTGGCTGTCCGTCGTCGCCGCGGTCGTCGGCGCGGGGCTGGTGGTGATCTTTCCGGTGTTCCCGGTGATGTGCCTTGCGGCGCTGCTGACCGGCGGCGCCACAGGCGCGACGGTGATCGCGCTGCAGCGGCACGTGGGGCGCTCGGCCACCAACGCGACGCAGCTCAAGCGCGTGTTCAGCTGGCTGGCCATCGCGCCGGCCGTCGCCAACTTCGTCGGGCCGTTCCTGGCGGGCATGCTGATCGACCACGCGGGCCGCGCGCCGGCGGACATGCTCGCGTTCCGAATCTCCTTCGCGGTGATGGCGGCGCTGCCCGTTCTCTGCTGGATGCTTGCGCGCGGCGCGGACGAACCGCCGCCAGCTCCGCCGCCCGCCGGCGCCAAGCCGACGCGCGCCTGGGACCTGCTGCGCGAGCCGATGTTCCGCCGTCTGCTGTTCGTGAACTGGCTGCAGTCGTCGAGCTGGGACGTGCACGCCTTCGTGCTGCCGATCCTGGGGCACGACCGGGGCATCAGCGCTTCGGTGATCGGCTCGATCCTCGGCGCCTTCGCCATCGCGGCGGCGGTGATCCGCGTGGTGCTGCCGGTGATCGCCTCGCGCGCCTCGGAACGCAACGTGATCCTGACCTCGACAGCGGTCACGGCGCTGGTGTTCGCGGTGTATCCGCTGCTCGATTCGGCCTGGACCATGGGCATCTGCTCTGTGGTGCTCGGCTTCGCCCTGGGCGCGGTGCAGCCGATGGTGATGAGCATGCTCCACCAGATCACGCCGCACACACGGCACGGCGAGGCACTGGGGCTGCGGCTGATGACCATCAACGCGTCGAGCGTGGCGATGCCGATGCTGTTCGGCTCGCTCGGCGCGCTGATCGGCATTGCCGGCGTGTTCTGGGTGGTGGGAGGTGTGGTGGCGATCGGAGCGAGAGCGACCTGGGGCCTGAAGGTTTGATCCGGCGGGCGCGTGGCTCGTAATCCACGTCCCGGACACGAGTACTTCCCGTCCCTTTGACAATCTACTGACCCGAAGTCAGTATCCAGGCCTTCATCAACGACCCGAAGGCGACGATAGATGACCCCGAGCGGCGACACCGCCACGAATTCCCCCGGCACCGATGGCGAGCTCTCTCAGCGCCGGCGCACCAAGGCCCCCGAGACGCGCGCCGCCGCGCTGATGGAGGCGGCCCAGCGCCTCTTCATCGACAAGGGCATCGCCGCCACGAGCATCGACGACATCGCCGCTGGCGCGCAGGTGGCCAAGGGCACCTTCTATCTGTACTTTCCGTCGAAGGAGGCGCTGCTCGGCGCCTTGCAGCAGCGCTTCGTCGACATCTTCTGCGAGCGGCTGCAGGAGGCCATGGACCGCCAACGGCCGGGCAACTATCACGCCCGGCTGAAGGCCTGGGTGGAGACGGGGCTCGAGATCTACCTCGACAACGTCGCACTGCACGACGTCGTCTTCCACGAATACCGCCCCGAAGACCGCCGCATGCGCAACGACAACGCCGTCATCGCGCAGTTGGCGGGCTTGCTGAAGCAGGGCGATGGCGCCGGCTTCTGGGACGTGGAGGATGCGACGCTCACGGCCGTGATCCTCTTCAATGCGTTGCACGGCGTGGCCGACGATGCCGTGGCGACCGGGCAGACCGGCGCTTCGGAGCGCAAGCGCCGCGCACGGGCGCTCACGAAGTTCTTCGAGCAGGCGCTGCATCCGGCGGAGGATGAGGACGACAGCGCCGATTGATGCGCCGACCGAGGCGATGAAGCGGCGGCTTCAGGCGTCGTTCAGAGCTTGTAGAAGCGCTTGATCGCGCTCCAGGCATCCTCGGGCGCATCGACGTATTCGAAGAGCTTCACGTCGCCCGGCGAGATCACGCCCTCGTCGACGAGGAAGTCGAAGTCGATCAGCCGCTTCCAGTAGTCGGAGCCGAAGAGCACGATCGGCACCGGCTTCGACTTCTTGGTCTGTACCAGCGTGATCACCTCGAACAGTTCGTCGAGCGTGCCGAAGCCACCCGGGAACGCCACCAGCGCCTTCGCACGCATCATGAAGTGCATCTTGCGGATGGCGAAGTAGTGGAACTTGAAGCTCAGCGCCGGCGTGACGTACGGGTTGGCTTCCTCTTCCATCGGCAGCGCGATGGCCAGGCCCACCGAAAGCCCGCCGCCTTCGTGCGCGCCGCGGTTGGCCGCCTGCATGATGCCGGGGCCGCCGCCGGTGCAGATGAAGAGCTTGTCCTGCGGCTCCCTGTCGTTGCTGTACTGGGCCACCAGCTTGCCGAAGGCGCGCGCCTTCTCGTAGTAGTGCGAGTTGCGCGCCAGCCGGCGCCAGCGCTCGGACGCGGCCGTGTCGCCGCTGAGTTCGGCCTGCGCGATCATGGCCGCTGCGTCTTCCTCGCTGCGAAAGCGCGCACTGCCGAACACCACCACGGTGTTCTCGATGCCATGGGCGCGCTGCTCGATGTCGGGCTTCATCAGCTCGAGCTGCATGCGGATGCCGCGCGTCTCGCGGCGCAGCAGGAATTCGGGGTCGGCGAAGGCGATGCGCGAAGGATCGGGGTCGAGCGGAAGGCCCTGGTCCGCATGGGCCTGGAGCGTGGCCCAGGCATCGGCCAGGCGCTTGTCGTGAAGGTTGTGCGTGTTGTTCATGGAGAAAGCGGACAGGTTGTCCGGGTGATTGTGCAGCGTCGCAACCATCATGCCCGGAAACGAAAAAGGCTCCTTGCGGAGCCTTTTTCGGGGTGGTGGTCAGCCGGGGAAGCCGGGACTCAGACGCGCTTGCGGTATTCGCCGGTGCGCGTGTCGATTTCGATGCGGTCGCCTTGCGAGACGAAGAGCGGAACCGGCACTTCGAAGCCGGTGGCGATCTTGGCGGGCTTCATGACCTTGCCCGAGGTGTCGCCCTTGACGGCTGGCTCGGTCCAGGTGATTTCGCGCTCGACGCTGGTCGGCAGTTCCACCGAGATCGCCTTGCCTTCGTAGAACACCACTTCGACGGCCATGCCGTCTTCGAGGTAGTTCAGGGCGTCGCCCATGTTCTCGGCTTCGACTTCGTACTGGTTGTATTCGGTGTCCATGCAGACGTACATGGGGTCTGCGAAGTACGAGTAGGTGCACTCCTTCTTGTCGAGCACGATCTGGTCGATCTTGTCGTCGGCCTTGAAGACCACTTCGGTGTTGAAGTTGGCGATCAGGCTCTTCATCTTCATGCGCACGGTGGCGGAGTTGCGGCCGCCGCGGCTGTATTCGGTCTTGAGGACGACCATCGGGTCCTTGCCGTGCATGATGACGTTGCCGGCGCGGATTTCTTGAGCGATTTTCATAACAGGGTCTCTGGATGTTGGCCGCTCGGTGCGCGGGGCTTTGGTTTGCCGTTCGGCTGGCCCCGCGGTACATGTCCCGCGGCAGGTTTAGCGGAAGACATTCCGGATCGATGAAACCCGGGCCGAAATCCGCAAAGCCCGCTATTTTAGCTTTTTTGGGTGACGAATTTCCGCAATTGGGTAATCAGGTCGTCCTGCGCGAGCAGCCGCGCGCGGGCGTCCCGGGCTGTTTCCAGCCACGGGCCGTGCATTTCCGGCTCGGGGAGGGCTGTGTCGCCAAAGCCGTTCCACGCGTGGTGGAAAAGCCTCAGCGAGGGCGGTGCGCCTAGCCAGTCGAGCCAGGCGTTCAGCTTTTCATGGTGGGCGTCGTCGTCCTGCGGATAGATCTGCCAGATCAGCGGCGCTCCGGCCCAGAGCGCGCGCACCAGCGAATCCTCGCCACGCACGAAGTTCAGGTCGCAGGCCCATAACAGGTGGTCGAAGTCGGGCTGGGTGAGATAGGGCAGGTATGAAATTGATAGCGCGCCGCGGCCATGGAGCAGCGGCGCGCTTCCCTGCAGAGCCTGGACCGCCTGCGCGGCACGGCCGGCCGTTACCAGCAGGCGAGTGGGCTGCCTGCTTTCGGCGAGGCGAGCCAGCAGTCCGGCCAGCGCGGGGGGCTCGTAGCAGAAGAGGGAGACGAGGCGTTCGTCCTGCCGCCAAGGGATCTGTCGTGCCGACAGCCAGGATGCGCGATCGAAGCGCGACCTGCGCTCCATCAGGTCGGGCTCGCGAAGCAGTCCGCCGGTGGCGCTCGTGAAGCCGGGATAGAAGAAGCGCTTGGTCAGTCCGGCGCCGGGGCCCTTGAACACCGGCGAGGGCAGGCCGTGCAGCCGCTCCACGTACGGCTCCGCAGACAGGTATTCGAGGTTGATCCAGGCAATGCCCGGTCGCTCGGCGAAACGGGCGACCAGCTCCGGCGCCGGGTCGCAGCCGAAGCCTTCGATCAGCACGTCGGGCGCTGGCTGCGCCACGGCCGCCCGCAGCGCCGAGGGATCGAGCCAGTCGATCACTTGCACGCCGTCGTGGCCCGACGGCGCCATCCAGCCCAGCGCCGTCGCATCGTCGATCCACAGCCGCACGCGCTCGCCGAGGGCGGCCAGCTGGCGGGCAAGCCGCCAGCAGACGCCCAGGTCGCCGTGGTTGTCGATGACCTTGCAGAAGATGTCCCACTGCTTCGATTGGCTGGATTGCATGGTCGCGAGTGTGCCCGTGTTCGCACGCCGCGCTTGCTATGCTGCCCGGACGACAACCACCGGAGAGAGAGAACCCATGAGGATGCAGACCTTCCGTGCCGCCAAGTCCGTGCTCGCCGTCTCGCTGGCCCTTTGCGGTATCTGCGGCATGACAGCCGCTTCGGCGCAGCCGCAGACGCCGCAGTCGCTCACGCCGCAGCAGCAGCGCTTCCACGACATCTACAAGGAGCTGATCGAGATCAACACCACCCACTCGGTCGGCGACAACACCGCGGCGGCGCGAGCCATGGAAAAGCGTCTGATCGAGGCGGGCTTCGCCCCCGGCGACATCCAGATATTCGAACCCTTTCCCAAGAAGGGCAACATGGTGCTGCGCTTCAAGGGCGACGGCAGCAAGAAGCCGCTGCTGCTGCTGGCGCACATCGACGTGGTCGAGGCCCGGCGCGAGGACTGGAAGACCGACCCGTTCAAGCTGCAGGAGACCGGCGGCTACTTCACCGCGCGCGGCGCCATCGACGACAAGGCCATGGCCGCGGCGCTGGTCTCCGTGGTGGGGCAGCTCAAGCAGGAAGGCTTCAGACCGAAGCGCGACGTCATCCTCGCGCTGACCGCCGACGAGGAACGCGGCGACGCGCTGAGCAACGGCGCCTTCTGGCTCATCAACAACAAGCCCGAGCTGTTGCAGGCCGAGTTCGGCATCAACGAAGGCGGCGGCGGCGAGCTGCGCGGCGGCAAGCCCAACCTGCACCGCATGCAGGTGGCCGAGAAGATGTACACCACCTACATGCTGGAGGCGCGCGACGTGGGCGGCCACAGCTCGATACCGACGAAGACCAACCCCATCTACGCGCTGTCGGCCGCGCTGGAGCGCCTGGGCAACTACAGCTTTCCGGTGAAGCTCGCCGACGTCACCAAGACCTACTTCGCGCGCAGCGCACCGTTTGCCACCGGCCAGCTCGCCGAGGACATGCGCGCGGTCGGCAGCGGCAACCCCGACGCGTCGGTGATCGAGCGCATGTCGGCCAACCCGGCCTACAACGCCCAGTTCCGCACCACCTGCGTGGCGACGATGGTGCAGGCCGGCCATGCCGAGAACGCGCTGCCGCAGTCGGCGAAAGCTACGGTCAACTGCCGCATCCTGCCGCACGACGACCCGGACGAAGTCGAGCGCCAGCTGACCCAGGTCGTGGGCAACGACAAGATCGTGGTGCGCAACATGGGCAAGCCGCTGCGCAGCCCGGCCTCGCCGCTGAACGGCGACCTGGTCAAGACGGTGGAATCGATCACCCAGCAGATGTGGCCCGGCGTGCCGGTGATACCCGCGATGAGCACCGGCGCCACCGACAGCCGCTTCATGCGCAACGCCGGCATCCCGATGTACGGCGTGAGCGGCCTGTTCGTGGAGCCTTCCGACGCGCGCTCGCACGGGCTGGACGAGCGCATCGAGATCCAGCGCCTGTACGACGGGCGCGAGTTCCTCTACCGGCTGGTCAGCGAACTCGCGAAGTAGGGCGCAGCCCGCGCCCGCTCTATTGAAGGTTGAAGGGCGCGGCGCGGGAGCAAGGGTTTGCGCGCAGGCGGCCGCCGGGGCCGCATGGCGCGCGCCACAATAGCCGCCATGTCAGACGTGCATTCCGAACAACTGCTCAGCGAAGTCGCGGCCCTGCCGCAACTGCCCGGCGTGTACCGCTATTTCGACGCGGCCGGGGCGGTTCTCTACGTGGGCAAGGCGCGCAACCTGAAGAAGCGGGTCGCCAACTACTTCCAGAAGAACCACGGCGGCACGCGCATCGGGCACATGATCTCGAAGATCGTGCGCATGGAAACCACGGTGGTGCGCTCCGAGGCCGAGGCGCTGCTGCTCGAGAACAATCTCATCAAGACGCTCAAGCCGCGCTACAACATCCTGTTTCGCGACGACAAGAGCTACCCCTACCTGAAGATCGCCTCGCACCAGTTTCCGCGGCTGGCCTACTACCGCGGCGCGGTCGACAAGAAGCACCGCTATTTCGGGCCGTATCCGAGCGCATGGGCGGTGAAGGAATCCATCCAGCTGCTGCAGAAGGTGTTCCGACTGCGCACCTGCGAGGACACGGTGTACGCAAACCGCACGCGGCCCTGCCTGCTGTACCAGATCAAGCGCTGCAGCGGCCCCTGCGTGGGCCACATCGGCCCCGAGGCCTATGCGCAGGACGTCGCCAGCGCCGAAGCCTTCCTGATGGGTGACACGCAGTTCGTGCTCTCCAAGCTCGAGCAGCGCATGACGGCGCATGCCGAGAAGCTCGAATTCGAGCAGGCGGCCGATCTGCGCAACCAGATGTCGGCCATCTCGCGCGTGCTGCACCAGCAGTCCATCGAGATCGCATCCGACAAGGACGTCGACATCCTCGCGGTGAAGGTGCAGGGCGGAAAGGCCTGCGTGAACCTCGCGATGGTGCGCGGCGGGCGGCACCTGGGCGACCGGCCGTACTTCCCGGTGCACGTGGAAGACGCGGCGCAGATCCATCACGGCGAGCTCGACGACGAGGAGGGCGCGCCGCCAGCCGTCGCGGATCCGGTCGAGGTGCAGGTGCTCGAGGCTTTCATCGCCCAGCACTACATCGACGTGCCCGTGCCTGCCACGCTGGTGCTGAGCGAGCAGGTGAGCCGGGAGCTGATCGAGGCCATCTCGCAGCAGGCCGGCTCGCGCGTGACGGCGGTGTTCCAGCCGCGCGAGCAGCGCCGCCACTGGCTGGAAATGGCCGAGACCAACGCCAAGCTTCAGCTGGCCCGGCTGCTGGCCGAAGAGGGCTCGCAGCAGGCGCGCACGCGCGCGCTGGCCGACGCGCTGGAGCTGGCTTCGGACGACCTCGACAACTTCCGCGTCGAATGCTTCGACATCTCGCACACCGCGGGCGAGGCGACGCAGGCCTCCTGCGTGGTGTTCGAGCACCACGCCATGCAGAACAAGGAGTACCGCCGCTACAACATCGAGGGCATCACGCCCGGCGACGACTACGCCGCCATGCGCCAGGTGCTGCACCGCCGCTACGGCAAGCTGGCCGAGGCCATGGCCGCCGAGACCGACGCCCTGCCTCCGGGCGATGCCGAAAGCGACGGCAGCGAGGCGCCGCCCAAGCCGCGCACCGCCCGCATGCCCGACCTGGTGCTGGTCGATGGCGGCAAGGGGCAGGTGTCGATGGCGCGCGAGGTGTTCGGCGAACTGGGCCTGCCGCTGTCGCTGATCGTGGGGGTCGAGAAGGGCGAGGGCCGCAAGGTGGGCCTCGAGGAGCTGGTGTTCGCCGACGGCCGCGAGAAGGTCTACCTCGGCAAGGACTCGGCCGCGTTGATGCTGGTGGCCCAGATCCGCGACGAGGCGCACCGCTTCGCCATCACCGGCATGCGGGCCAAGCGTGCCAAGGTGCGCGTGGGCGGCAGCCAGCTCGAAGACATCCCGGGCATCGGGCCCAAGCGGCGCGCGCGCCTGCTGCAGCGTTTCGGCGGCATCCGGGGCGTGGCGGCGGCGAGCATCGAGGACATCGCCTCGGTCGAGGGCATCGCCTCAGACCTGGCGGAAGAAATCTACAAGGCGCTGCACTGACCGATCGATCGCGCGACCCCCGCAGGGGGTTACCGCGGCCATGACACAATCAAGCGATGTTCTGGACCCTGCCGACCATCATGACCTGGACGCGCATCGTCGCGATCCCTTTGATCGTCGGTGTGTTCTACCTGCCGATGGCCGAGCCGATGCGCAACCTGATCGCCACGGTCATGTTCATCGTCTTCGCCGCCACCGACTGGCTCGACGGCTTCCTGGCACGCCGGCTCAACCAGACCTCGGCCTTCGGGGCCTTTCTCGATCCGGTGGCCGACAAGTTCCTGGTGTGCGCCTCTTTGCTGGTGCTGGTGCACCTGAACCGGGCCGACGTGTTCGTGGCGCTGATCATCATCGGCCGCGAGATCGCCATCTCGGCGCTGCGCGAATGGATGGCGCAGATCGGCGCCAGCAAGAGTGTGGCGGTGCACATGATCGGCAAGGTCAAGACGACCGTGCAGATGATCGCCATTCCCTTCCTGCTCTATGACGGACGGCTGTTCGGCGTGATCGACACCGGCGCCTGGGGCCAGTGGCTGATCTGGATCTCGGCCGTGCTCACCATCTGGTCGATGGTGTATTACCTGCAGAAGGCCATTCCGGAAATCCGGGCCCGAACCAAATAATCAAATGACACCGGCAACCCCGGCCCGCGGCGCGGGCTGGCTGCGGGCGATGCCCGCGGTCTTCGTGCTGATCTGGAGCACGGGTTTCATCGTCGCGCGCTACGGCATGCCGTACGCGCCACCCCTCAAGTTCCTCGCCGTGCGCTTCGCGCTCTCGCTGGCCTGCTTCGCCGCGTGGGTCGCGCTGGCGCGGGTCGAATGGCCGAAGCAGCGGGCCCAGTGGGCGCACCTGGCCGTCACCGGCATCCTGATGCAGGCGGGCTACCTCGGCGGCGTCTGGGCCGCAGTGCGCGAAGGCATGGGCGCGGGGCTGGTGGCGCTGCTGGTCGGTATCCAGCCGGTGCTGACGGCCGTGTGGCTCTCCTTCACCGGCGGGCGAATCACGGGGCGCCAGTGGGTCGGGCTGGGATTGGGCTTCGCCGGCCTGGTACTGGTTGTGCTGCGCAAGCTGGGGCAGGGCGGCGAGGTCAGCGTGGAGACGATGTCGCTCGCGCTGATGGCGCTGCTGTCGATCACCGCGGGCACGCTGTACCAGAAGCGCTTCGTCGCGCCCTGCGACGTGCGCAGCGCGAGCGCCGTGCAGATGGCGGCTGCCGTGCTCGTCACCCTGCCGTTCGCGGCGCTGGAGACGGACAGCATCCAGTGGAACCTGCATTCCGGCGGCGCGATGGCCTGGTCGGTGCTGGCGCTGTCGCTGGGTGGCAGCTCGCTGCTCTACATGCTGATCCAGCGTGGAACGGCGACCGCCGTCACCAGCCTGCTCTATCTGGTGCCGCCCTGTACGGCAGTGATGGCGTGGCTGCTGTTCGCCGAGCCGATCACGCTGGTGACGGTGCTGGGCATCGGGCTTACCGCCGTGGGGGTGAGCCTCGTGGTGCGAAGCGGCAGCCGCTGAGCTGCCTTCCTTTCTTATATCTAGCGTGATTCGGCCTTGCCCGGCTTCCAGGGCTCGCTGCGGAACTGCTCGACGAGGTGGTCGACCAGCAGTCGCACGCGGCGCGGCGTCTTCGGCCGCCAGGGCGCGATCCAGTGGATGTCGGCCTCCGCCATCGCGTACTGCGGCAGCAGGCGCACAAGCTCGCCGCTCGCGAGCTGCGGTGCGATGTCCCACAAGCTGCGCAGCATGATGCCGTGCCCGGCCATGCACCAGTCGCGCACCATCTCGCCCGAATTGCTGGCCAGCGGCCCCTGCACGCGCACGCGCGCCGTGCTGCCGTCGCGCGCATGGCGCAGCGTCCAGACCGCGTGCTGGCGCTGGCCGGCGGCGTCGCCGTTCTCGCGGGCGACCAGGCAGTCGTGCGAGGACAGCGCCTCGATGGTGGCTGGCGTGCCACGGCGCTTCAGGTAGTCGGGCGCGGCGGCCAGCACGCGCTGGTTGCGCGCGATGCGCCGCGAGACCCAGTCGGCAGCGTGGCGCTGCTGCACGGCCCAGAGCCACACCGCGCCGTCGTAGCCCTCGGCGCCGAGATCGGGCAGTTGCTCGGTGAGCACCAGCTCTATCTGCAGCGCCGGATGCCGCGCCTGGAAGGCGGCCAGCGCCGGGCCCAGCCAGAGCCTGCCGAAGCCGAAGGTGGCAGCCAGCCGGAGCGTGCCGGTCAGCTCGTTCTGCCGTTCGCCAAGCTCGCTCTCCAGCGCGGCGAACCCTTCGAGCAGCGCCCGCGCATGCAGGCAGATGGCCTCGCCCTCGGCCGTGGCGCTGAGGCGCCGCGTGGTGCGCTCGAACAGGCGCTGGCCCAGGCGAGCCTCCAGCGCGCCCAGCCGCTTGGTGACGACGGATGGCACCACGTCGAGCGTGGCAGCCGCGCCCGCGAGGCTGCCCTGGTCGCGGATCGCGAGCACAAGCGCCAGGTCGCTTCGTTCCATCGAAGGTTGATTCATGCCAGATCGGAAAGTATGAATTGGCCGATTGTTGCTTGATGGCAGGAGGGGCGCAACGCACAATCGTCGCCGTGACGGCCACTTCCTTTCTTTCCTTCCCCACTTTCGACATCGAGCGCAACGGCGTGCGCATTCACGGACGCATCGGCGGGCAGGGGGCTCCCTTGCTGTTGCTCCACGGCCATCCGCAGACGCATGCGATCTGGCACCGCGTGGCGCCGGCGCTGGCCGAGCGGTTCACGGTGGTGGCGGTCGACCTGCGCGGCTATGGCGATTCGGGCCGGCCGGCGGCGGATGCCGAGCATGCGGTCTACAGCAAGCGCGAGATGGCGCTCGACGCGCTCGCGGCCATGCGGCACCACGGCTTCGAGCGCTTCGGCATCCTGGCGCACGACCGCGGTGCGCGTGTTGCGCACCGGCTTGCGATGGACCATCCAGAGGCGGTCGAGCGCATGCTGCTGCTCGACATCGCGCCCACGCTCGCGATGTACGAGCAAACCTCCGAAGGCTTTGCCAAGGCCTACTGGCACTGGTTCTTCCTGATTCAGCCGCCGCCGCTGCCCGAGGCGCTGATCGCATCCGACCCGGTGCGCTACGTGCGCAGCGTGATGGGCGGTCGGCACGCGGGCCTCGCGCCCTTCGCGCCCGAGGTGCTGGCCGAATACGAGCGCTGCGCCGCCATCGCGGGCACGGCCGAATCCATCTGCGAGGACTACCGCGCCTCCGCCACCATCGACCTTGTGCACGACCGAGCCGACATCGCCGCCGGGCTGCAGCTGAAGCAGCCCTTGCGCGTGCTGTGGGGTGAGCACGGCGCGGTCGGCAAGGCCTTCGACGTACTGGCGCTGTGGCGCGAGCGCGCCGCCGATGTGTCAGGCCGGGCCCTGCCCTGCGGCCACTATGTTCCCGAGGAGGCCCCGGACGAACTGCTCGCCGAGGCCCTGGCCTTCTTTCCTCTTCTTCCATCTTCGCAACACGCACACGCAGGAGACACTCCATGAGCACCCACAGAATCGCAGTCATCGCCGGCGACGGCATCGGCAAGGAAACCATGCCCGAAGGGCTGCGCGTGCTCGATGCTGCGGCGCGCAAATTCGGCATCGACCTGAAGTTCGACCACTTCGACTTCTCGAGCTGGGACTACTACGAGAAGCATGGCCAGATGCTGCCCGACAACTGGAAAGACCAGATCGGCGGCCACGACGCCATCTTCTTCGGCGCGGTGGGCTGGCCCGAGAAGATTCCGGACCACGTGTCGCTCTGGGGCTCGCTGCTGATGTTCCGCCGCGAGTTCGACCAGTACATCAACCTGCGTCCCGCGCGCCTGATGCCCGGCATCATCGCGCCGGTGGTGCGCCGCGACGGCACGCCGCGCGAGCCCGGCGAGATCGACATGTACATCGTGCGCGAGAACACCGAGGGCGAATACTCCAGCATCGGCGGGCGCATGTACCAGGGCACGCCGCGCGAGATCGTGGTGCAGGAGACGGTGATGTCGCGCGTGGGCGTCGACCGGGTGCTGAAGTTCGCGTTCGAGCTCGCGCAGTCGCGGCCCAAGAAGCACCTGACCAGCGCCACCAAGTCGAACGGCATCTCGATCACCATGCCCTACTGGGACGAGCGCGTGGCCGAGATGGGCAGGAACTACCCGGGCATCAAGCTCGACAAGTTCCACATCGACATCCTCACCGCGCATTTCGTGCAGCGGCCCGACTTCTTCGACGTGGTGGTGGCGAGCAACCTGTTCGGCGACATCCTGTCCGACCTCGGGCCGGCCTGCACCGGCACCATCGGCATCGCGCCGAGCGCCAACCTCAACCCCGACCGCACCATGCCGTCGCTGTTCGAACCGGTGCACGGCTCGGCGCCGGACATCGCCGGCAAGGGCATCGCCAACCCGATCGGGCAGATCTGGTGCGGCGCGATGATGCTGGAATTCCTGGGCCACAAGCAGGCGCACGACGCCATCCTGTCGACCATCGAGAAAGTGCTCGCGCCCCAAAGCGGAGCACCGCGCACCCCCGACATCGGTGGCACTGCCAGCACCGCCGACCTGGGCAAGGCCATTGCCGATGCGCTTTGAGAGCCTTTGAAAAAGGACTTCACGAAACGCCCCTAAAATCGCGCGCTCCGCTGCTCTGCATGGCCTCGCGTCTTATTGACACCCTGCAGACCAGTGGTTGTAATCCTCGCTGGCAGCGCGCTGCCGAGGCGTCAGGCCTGCCAGGTTCTTGTGTCGCACCGTTTGCGGCCAGGTCGCAGCTGACGAAAGCCGACCAACTTTTTTCTTCTACAAGGGGCCCTTGTGAACAAGACCGAACTGATTGAGCACATCGCAAAGAACGCCGACATTTCCAAAGCCGCAGCGACCCGCGCGCTCGAATCCACCATCGGCGCCATTCGTACCACGCTCAAGAAGGGCGGTTCCGTTTCGCTCGTCGGTTTCGGCACTTTCGCAGTAGGCAAACGCGCGGCCCGCACCGGCCGAAATCCCCGCACCGGCGACGCGATTAAAATCAAGGCCGCCAAGATCCCGAAGTTCCGTCCCGGCAAGGCGCTGAAAGACGCGCTGAACTGAGGCGTTAGACTCGGAGAGTTTTCCGGTGGGGTGCTTAGCTCAGTTGGTAGAGCGGCGCCCTTACAAGGCGTAGGTCGGGGGTTCGAGCCCCTCAGCACCCACCACCACCCGATGCAAAGGCGAACCACAAGTTCGCCTTTTTTATTGCCGTCCGACTGCTGTCGAAAAAGAGTGTTCAAGCATGTTTGATACCTTCCGCAAGTACAACAAGATCGTGATGATCATCTTGTTCTTGCTGATCATTCCGTCGTTCGTGTTGTTCGGCGTCGAGCGCTACCAGGGCTTCGGTCGCGACGAGAAGGTCGCGCGCATCGAAGGGCACGACATCACCAAGCCCGAGTGGGATCAGCAGCACCGCGTCGAGACGGACCGCATCCGCCAGCAGTCGCCCAACGTCGACCCGACGCTCCTCGAGTCCGACGCCATGCGCTATGCCACGCTGGAGCGCATGGTGCGCGACCGCGTGCTGGCTGCTGCGGCGGCCAAGGCCAACATGACGGTGTCCGAAGAGCGCCTCTCGCGCATCTTCGCGCAGGACCCGGGCCTCGCCACCTTCCGCACGCCCGACGGCAAGTTCGACCGCGAAAGCTTCCAGCGCGTGACCGGCCGCACGCCCGAGCAATACGAAGCCTCCGTGCGCGCCGACATGGCGACGCAGCAGGTGTTGCTGGGCATCTCGGCCACGGCCTTCACGCCGCCCGCACTGGCCGCGACCACCATCAACGCCTTCTACGACACTCGCGAGATCCAGGTCGCCCGCTTCGCGCCCGATGCCTTCGCCTCGAAGGTGACGGTGAGCGATGCCGACATCGAGACCTACTACAAGGATCACACGGCGCAGTTCCAGGCGCCCGAGCAGGCCAGCATCGAGTACCTGGTGCTCGATCTCGACGCGGCCAAGAAGAACGTCGTCGTGAACGAGGCGGACCTCAAGACCTACTACGAGCAGAACGCTTCGCGCTTCGGCACGAAGGAAGAGCGCCGCGCGAGCCACATCCTGATCACCGCGCCGGCCAGCGCATCCGCTGCCGACCGCGAGAAGGCCAAGGCGAAGGCCGAGCAACTGCTGGCCGAAGTGAAGAAGGCTCCCAACACCTTCGCCGAAGTGGCGCGCAAGAATTCGCAGGACCCGGGTTCGGCGGAGAAGGGCGGCGATCTCGACTTCGTGACGAAGGGCGCGATGGTCAAGCCTTTCGAAGACGCGATGTTCGCGCTCAAGAAGGGCGAGATCAGCGGCGTGGTCGAAACGGAATTCGGCTATCACATCATCCACCTGACCGACATCAAGCCGGCAGTGATCCCGCCCTTCGAGCAGGTGCGCGCGACCATCGAGAACGACATGCGCTCGCAGCAGGCCACGCAGGAATTCGCGAAGGCCGCCGAGACCTTCACCGACGCGGTCTACCAGACGCCCGACAGCCTCAAGCCGGCGGCCGAGAAGCTGAAGCTCACGATCCGCACGGCCGACAACGTCGCGCGAACGCCCGCGCCGGGCACCAACGGCCCGCTGGCGAACCGCAACTTCCTGAGCGCGCTGTTCGCTGCCGACTCGCTCGAGCGCAAGCAGAACACCGAGGCGATCGAAGTCGGCCCGAGCCAGCTCGCGTCGGGCCGCGTGACGAAGTACACGGCGGCGCATCCGGTGCCGCTGGCTGACGTGAAGGACAAGATCCGCGCGCAGCTCGTCTCCGAGCGCGCCGCCGTGCTGGCCAAGGCCGAAGGCGAAGCGAAGCTCGCCGCGTGGACTGCGAAGGCCGATGGCGCGACCTTCGGCGCGCCCGTGACGGTGTCGCGCCGCGATGCGCAATCGCAGCCGCTGCCGGTCATCGACGCCGCGTTGCGTGCCGACGCCTCCAAGCTGCCCGTGCTCGTTGGCGTGGACCTGGGCGCGCAGGGCTACACGGTGGTGCGCGTGACCAAGGTGGTTCCGCGCACGCCGCCGCCGGCCGAGCTCGCGAAGCAGGAGCAGGCGCAGGTCGGCCAGTCCGTGGCCGCCGCTGAAGACGCTGCCTATTACAACCTGCTGAAGGACCGCTTCAAGGCGGAGATCCTGGTGCCGAAGCCGGCGGATACGCTGCCGGTTGCAGCGGGCCGCTGATACGCGCTTCGCTCCCCCCGCGAACGAGCAGACAAGGCCCGGGCCAATGGCTCGGGCCTTTTTCTTTGCCGCGCGAACAGGTCGCACGAGGGACAACCCACACCTTCGCTTCTTGCCAGAATTCCGCCCATGGGAACCCTCTACCTCGTGCGCCACGGGCAGGCCAGCTTCGGCGCTGCCGACTATGACAACCTGAGCGAACTCGGGCATCGGCAGGCTGCTCGCCTCGGCGAATACTGGCGCGAGCGCGGCATGAAATTCGATGCCGTCATCACGGGCACGCTCAGGCGCCATCGCCAGACCTGGGAAGGCATCGCCAAAGGGCTCGGCCTGGAGCGCGACGACGTGCTGCCGTGGCCCGGCCTCAACGAATACGACAGCGAGGCGGTCATCGCCACCATCCACGAAGGCAAGTTGCAGAAGCCCGATACGCCCGAGATGTACCGCCATCACTTCCGTCTGCTGCGCGAAGGCCTGGGCGCCTGGATGCAGGGCAGGACTTCGCCGGTAGGCATGCCGAGCTATGTCGACTTTCTCGCGGGTGTGACGACGGCGCTCGACCACGTGCGCGACAGGCACCACGGCGCGAAGGTGCTGGTGGTGTCGAGCGGTGGGCCGATCAGCACGGCGGTGGGTCATGTGCTGGGCACGAGCGCGGAGACGACGATCGAGCTCAACCTGCGCATCCGCAATACCTCGGTGACGGAGTTTGCCTTCACGCCGAAGCGGCACATGCTCGTCACGTACAACACGCTGCCGCATCTGGATGGGCCGGCGTATGAGGACTGGGTCACCTATTCCTGAAGGGCTGGCGCCTGATTGCCAGCCTGAGCCTCAGGCCTGCCAGACGCCGTAGCCGGCCTTGCGCAGCGCGATGCCGAGGTCGACTTCCATCAGCCGGGCGTCCTCGTAGGTCATGGGGTTGTAGCGCTCGTAGAGCGCGGGCAGCAGGTGCAGGCCGAACTCCTGCACGAAGCTGTTGGCCTGGATGCCGGCCTTGTGCTTGTCGAAACGGATGTCGGGGTCCAGGCCGGTCATGCCGACGTAGACGAAGGGTTTGCCGAGCTGGTAGTCGGGGTTGGCGCGCCTGAAGCGGCCGTTGTTCCATACGCGGTCGTCCAGCTCGACCACATACACATGATGCTTGGCGCGCGCTTTGCGGGGCATCGCTGGGTGGCCGTGCGCACGAGGCGGCACGGCCTTCTTTCCTGTATCGATCAACTCTTGCGCTTGATCATTCCGTAGATGAAGAGCAACACGATCGCGCCCAGCACGGAGGCGATGAAGCCAGCCCCCTGGCCCGCGGTGTACCAGCCCAGCGACTGACCGACGTAGGTGACGATCAGCGAGCCGGCGATGCCGATGATGGTGGTGACGATGAAGCCAGCGGAGTCGTCGCCCGGCTTGACTGCCCGCGCCACAAGACCCACGACGAACCCGATCAGGATAGTCCAGACGATGCTCATGAAGATATTCCTTTGGTGTGGTGAAGTGGTGGAACTGGCCGTAAGCCATGCCCCTGCGCAAGGGGCGCATTCATGATAGCGGAGCGCTGTGCGTGCCGGCCGATGCTGCCGCGCAGCGGGCGCTGCACCCGAGAACTTGTGCCCGACTTCGTGACGCAGGTGCTGCGCGGCGTCCTACAGATTCGCCACTGGCGCGGCGGTACACCATTCGCATGCTGGAAAAACTACCCGAAGTCATTGGGCAGGCCCTGCAGGGCGTGCGTGCCGGTCTGGACAACATCGTCTTCAATACCCTCGGAATGCGCGAGGGGCTGGGATCGATCGAACTCGCCAGCATGGCGTTCGCCGACCATGCGCCGCTGCCGCAGCGCTGCACCGCCGATGGAGAAGGTGTCTCGCCTCCGCTTCAGTGGAGCGGTCTGCCTGTGGGCACGACATCGTTGCTGCTGATCGTGGAGGACGCCGATTCGCCCACGCCGAATCCGCTGGTGCATGCCATCGTGGTGGACCTGGAGCCGCAGAGTGGGGCTCTGGCAGAAGGAGCGATTCCAAGCCAGGGAAACGAGGGCGCAGAGGGGCTGCATGTTGGACGCAATTCGGCCTTGCAGGCGGCCTGGCTGCCGCCCGATCCGCCACCTGGGCATGGAGTGCATCGGTATGCGTTCCAGCTGTTTGCGTTGGCAAGTCGTCCCGAGTTTTCCGAAACGCCCGGAAGAGACGAAGTCGTCGACGGCTTGCGCGAACATGCCGTCGCCAGCGGACTGCTGGTCGGTACTCACGAAAGATCCGATGGATTGATCAGGATTCCGGATGCCGTGCCACCGGGCGGATCGGCGATTGCGGGGTGAAATGCTGCTCTTTCGGGCTCTTTGTGCATTGCGCCGTCAAAACCGCGATTTTTAACGCTACAATCGTAGGCTCTGTGGTGGCTGTAGCTCAGCTGGTAGAGTCCCAGATTGTGATTCTGGTCGTCGTGGGTTCGAGTCCCATCAGCCACCCCAAAATATCTCCTTCGTGCTATTGCGCAATAGCACATTCAAAGGAACAAAAACGCCGGGTTTGTCCCGGCGTTGTCTTTTTCGGTCCCCGCATCTTCTGCGGACCCTTCGCGCCGAAGCCTCTTTTTCTCTCTTGCCCAGCTATAGGCTGCTCACCAGTGCCCATCGCTTTATGTTGCGAGTTGTTGCACTAATGCAATGCGGCGCCGTTTTTTCACTCGTTAAGGCACTTGTGTCAAATGTAAACTGAATTAAAATCGCCCCGTTTTCAATTTCAGGAGTCCAAGAATGGCTTCGACCCTCGCCGATATCAATTCCCAGATCAAGAAGCACGACGAGCAGATTGCGCAATTGCGCAAGCAGGCCGAAGACCTGCGCAACCAGGAACGCGCCGGCGTGATCGAAGAGGTGCGCCGGAAGATCGCCGAATACGGTTTGACGGCCTCCGATCTGAAACTGACCGGCCGCGCTGCTGGTTCCGCCAAGCGCGGTGCAAGCGCCGCTCCGGCCAAGGCCGCCGCCAAATACCGCAGCCCGACCGGCGAAACCTGGTCTGGCGGCCGTGGCCGCAAGCCGCGCTGGGTGACCGAGGCGTTGGCTGCGGGCAAGTCTCTTTCCGATTACGAGATCAAGTAAGTGCCCCTGTTTTCGCTGGGCAGATGCCCAATAAAAAAGCCCGCTCATGCGGGCTTTTTTATTGGGGCGCAAGAAGCGCAGAAAGGCGGTGCGCTCAGTTCACCATCACCAGTTTTCCTTTGACGCCGCGCGAACCCATGTGGGCGTACGCGGCCTTCAATTCGGCCATCGGCATCGTGCTGTCGATCACCGGCTTGATCTTTCCCTGGCCGTACCACTGCGCCAATTCGGCCATCATCTGCGCATTGGCCTTGGGCTCGCGCTTGGCGAAATCGCCCCAGAACACGCCGACCAGCGAGGCGCCTTTCAGCAGCGTCAGATTCAATGGCAGAGACGGAATCGGGCCAGACGCAAAACCGACGACCAAATAACGGCCGCGCCATCCGATGGAGCGAAAGGCCGGCTCCGCAAAATCGCCGCCGACGGGGTCGTAAATGACATCCGGCCCTTTGCCGTCGGTCGCGGCCTTGATGGCATCGCGAAAACCGTTGGGCAGGGCGTGCGTCGTGTAGTTGATCGTTGCGTCGGCGCCGATGGAGCGGCAGAGCTCGCATTTCTCGTCCGTGGAGGCGGCAGCGATCACCTTGGCGCCGGCGGCCTTCGCGATCTGGATGGCCGCGGTGCCCACGCCGCCGGCAGCGCCGAGCACCAGCACGGTTTCGCCGGCCTTCAGTTGCGCCCGGTCCATCAGCGCATGCCAGGAGGTGGCGTAGATCATGATGAACGCGGCCGCGTCTACATGGCTGAAGCCCTCGGGCAGCGGCATGCACAGCGCCGCGGGTGCCAGAGTGTGGGTGGCGAAGCCACCCGTGCCGGAGAGGCACGCCGCGTTCTGCCCGACCTTCAGGTGCGTGACGCCTTCGCCCACCGCCTGGATGACGCCCGCGTACTCGGAGCCCGGAACGAAGGGCAGCGGCGGCTTCATCTGGTACTTGTTCTGCACGATCAGCAGATCAGGAAAGTTCAGGCTCGCCGCCTTGATCTCGATGAGCACCTGGCCCGGGCCCGGCGTGGGGGTGGGCAGTTCCTTCCAGGTCAGCGCGTCGACGCCGACGGGGTTTTCGCAAAGCCATGCGTGCATGCCAGGGATCTCCTTCAGACAGGTAATGTTGGGGCAATGACTGCGGGCATGATAGGGGCCGCGGCAGGGCGGGCTTGTCCCTGCTGCGACGCACCCGACGCCTACAATCCGGTGCATCCAGAAGCACCATGAAGATACTTATTTCCAATGACGACGGCTTCCAGGCGCCGGGCATCGTCGCTCTGCACGACGCACTCAAGGACATCGCCGAAGTCGAGGTGGTCGCACCCGAGCACAACAACAGCGCCAAGTCGAACGCGCTGACCCTGGCGGCGCCGCTCTATGTGCGCGAGGCGCACAACGGTTTCCGCTACGTGACGGGCACGCCGGCCGACTGCGTGCACATCGCGCTCAAGGGCCTGCTCGACTACCGGCCCGATCTGGTGGTATCCGGCATCAACAACGGCGCCAACATGGGCGACGACACCATCTATTCGGGCACCGTCGGCGCGGCGATGGAGGCCTACCTGTTCGGCATTCCCGCCATTGCCTTCTCGCAGATTGAGAAGGGCTGGGCCCACGTGGATGCGGCCGGCCAGGTGGCGCGGCGTCTGGTGCAGCAGATCGAGCGCGAGCGCATGCACGAAGGTGGAGCCTTTCTGCTCAACGTGAACGTGCCGAACCTGCCGTTCGACGAGCTGAAGCCCGTCAAGGTCTGCCGCCTCGGCAGGCGCCATGCGGCCGAGAAGGTGATCACGCAGGACAGCCCGCGCGGCGAGACGATGTACTGGATCGCCGGTGCCGGCGGCGCCAAGGACAGCGGCGAAGGCACCGACTTCCACGCCACCGCGGCCGGCCACATCGCGCTGACGCCGCTGCAGATCGACCTGACCGATCACGCCAACCTTGGCCAATGGCGCGAGACGGTGGCCCGTCTCGGCAACTGACATGGCCACCCAGCGGCCCGGTTTTCCTGTTCGCCTGACACCCACCGCCTCGGCCGCCACGCGCGGGCGCATGCCCGCCGCGCCGGTCAAGCCTGTGGTGCCGTCCACGCCTTCGATGGCGTCCGACGCCGTGCGGGCGCGCATGGTGCAGAAGCTCGCGGCGCAGGGCATTTCCGATGCGCGCGTGCTGCGCGCGATGGGCGCAGTGGAGCGCCACCGCTTCGTCGACAGCGCTCTGGTCAACCAGGCCTATGAGGACACCAGCCTGCCGATCGGACTGGGGCAGACCATTTCCAAGCCCAACGTGGTGGCTCGCATGATCGAACTGCTCATGGGCGCTCCTGCCCTGGCGGGAAAGCCCGAGGGCAAGCTCGGCAGGGTGCTCGAGATCGGCACTGGCTGCGGCTACCAGGCTGCAGTGCTGAACCATGTGGCGACCGAGGTCTACAGCATCGAGCGCCTGCGCGGTTTGCATGAGCGGGCGCGCGCCAACCTGCGGCCCTTCCGGCTCGCAACCGTCCACCTGATATTGGGCGACGGAATGATCGGCTACGCCAAGGGTGCGCCCTATGCCGGCATCATCGCCGCTGCAGGTGGCGAGGCCGTGCCCGAGGCGTGGATCGAGCAGCTGGCGGTGGGCGGCCGCATCGTGGCGCCAACGCATTCCGCGAAGGGTGGACAGGCCCTTGTCGTCATCGACAAGACTCCCCGTGGACTGGAGCGCCTCGTTCTTGAGGCTGTTCACTTTGTCCCCCTAAAATCCGGTATCGCTTGAAGGAATAACAAATGCAGGGTTTTGGCAATCGGAGTTGGTTCGCTGGCGTCACGTTGGCCTTTGTGCTCGTGATCGCGGGCTGTTCCACACCTCGCGGGCCGGCACCAGTCGAAGACCGCGGCACCATGACGCGCGCGCCAGCCGCGACTGTGCCCGGCGGCCCACCGATCACCACCGACGCCAATGGCAGGCCGCTTGCCGGCATCGAGAACTACGGCAAGCCCGGCTACTACGCAGTGCGCCCCGGCGACACCATCCGCCGCATCGGCGCAGAGACCGGCCAGCGCTGGCAGGACATCGTCCGCTGGAACAATCTCGACAACCCCGATCTGATCGAAGTCGGCCAGGTGCTGCGTGTGATCCCGCCCACCGGCTCGGGCACTGCCGTCGCGGCCGCGCCCGCAACGCCTTCCGAAGGCGCGGTCACGAAGCCGGTGCCGCCGCAGCCCGTGGTGGTGCCGTCCACGCCGTCCAGCGGCGCGACCAAGCCGTCGGCTCCGGTCACGGCTTCGCCGGCCAGCCCCGCCAGCGGCGGTTCGGGTGACGAAGACGTGGGCTGGATCTGGCCGGCGAGCGGTTCGTTGATCGCCGGCTTCGACGAATCGAAGAACAAGGGCTACGACATCGCCGGCAAGGCGGGCGATCCGGTGCTTGCAGCCGCTGACGGGCGCGTTGTCTATGCGGGCGCGGGCCTGCGCGGCTATGGCAACCTGATCATCCTGAAGCACAACAACACCTACCTCACGGCCTACGCGCACAACCAGACGCTGCTCGTGAAGGAAGACCAGTCGGTTCAGAAGGGCCAGAAGATCGCCGAAATGGGCAACAGCGATGCCGATCGCGTGAAGCTGCATTTCGAGATCCGCCGCCAGGGCAAGCCTGTCGATCCCTCGCGCTACCTGCCCAGCCGGTGATGCCATGGCTGACTCCCGCCCCCGCCGCACGCAGTTGCCTGTGCGCGGGTCGGCGGGCAGGGGCAGCATGCCTTCGGGCAACGGCCATCCCGAGCCTCCCGGCGAGAGTGCGCACGTTCCCGAAGACGACGTGGACGCGTCGGCTGCAGACGCTCCGCTGCCGACGAACAGCGCAACGGGCGCCGTGGGTGAACTGGTCGGCGGCGAAGGCGCCGACGCGCTGACCATCTACCTGCGCCAGGTGCGCCGCACCGAGCTCTTCACGCCTGCCGAGGAATACCAGACCGCATGCGCCGCGCGTGCCGGTGACTTCGCCGCGCGGCAGTCGATGATCGAGCACAACCTGCGGCTTGTGGTCAACATCGCCAAAGCCTATCTGGGGCGGGGCGTGCCGCTGTCCGATCTCATCGAGGAGGGCAATCTGGGCCTGATGCACGCCATCACCAAGTTCGAGCCCGAGCGCGGCTTCCGCTTTTCGACTTATGCGACCTGGTGGATCCGCCAGTCGGTGGAGCGTGCGGTCATGACGCAGGCGCGCGCGATCCGCCTGCCGGTGCACGTGGTGCGCGAGCTGCAACAAGTGCTGAAGGCCCGCCGAACGCTCGAAGGCGACGCCGAATTTCTCGTGCATCGGCCGGACGGCGTTCGGGTGGAAGACATCGCGGCGCTGTTGGGGCGCGATGTGCAGTCCGTGGCCGAGCTTCTGGCGCTGTCCGAGGCCCCGCGCTCGCTGGACGCTGGCGACGCTCGGGGAGACGAGGGGTTCACGCTGGCCGACACTGTGGCCTCCGAGGACGAGCAGGGCAGCCCGACCGACGTGGCGCACACACGCGAGGTGGAGCGCCTGCTCGACCAGTGGGTGCAGGCCCTCGACGCACGTGAGCGCGAAGTGCTGGAGGGCCGCTACGGCCTCCACGACCGCGAGCCCGAAACGCTGGAGGTGCTGAGCGTGCGCCTGGGACTCACGCGGGAGCGTGTGCGGCAGATCCAGAACGAGGCGCTGGCCAAGATGCGGCGCCAGCTCGCCCGCTCCGGCGTGGGGCGTGACGCGCTGTTCTAGGGATATCCGGCCACGCTGAGACAATCGGGGGATGACGGAATCCATCGAAGAAAAGAAAGTCCCCGCGAATCCAGGCGAAGAATGGCTGAAGGTCGAGTCCCTCGACCTCGATGCGCAGGGCGTGGCGCACAAGGCCGACGGCATGGTCGTGTTCATCGAAGGCGCGCTGCCGTTCGAGGAAGTGCGGTTCAACGTCCACCGCCGCAAGAACAACTGGGAACAGGGCACGGTCACTGCCATCCGCCGCGAATCGTCGCAGCGGGTGCGCCCGGGCTGCCCGCATTTCGGCCTGCATACGGGTGCCTGCGGCGGCTGCAAGATGCAGCACCTCGATGCAGCCGCCCAGGTGGCAGTGAAGCAGCGCGCGCTGGAGGACAACCTCTGGCACCTTGGCAAGGTCAAGCCCGAGAACCTGCTGCGGCCGCTCGAGGGGCCGGCCTGGCACTACCGCTATCGTGCGCGCCTGTCGGTGCGCCATGTGGTCAAGAAGGGCACGGTGCTGATCGGGTTCCACGAGCGCAAGAGCCGCTATCTGGCCGACATGCAGGTTTGCCCGGTGCTGCCGAAGCAGGTCAGCGAGATGCTGATGCCGTTGCGCGAGCTGATCGGCTCGATGGATGCGCGCGACACCTGCCCGCAGATCGAGCTGGCCTGCGGCGATGCGCCCGATTCCACGCGGCTCGGCACGATCGCTTTGGTGTTGCGCCACCTGGAGCCACTCTCGCGCGCGGACATCGACCGATTGAAGGCCTTTGCGGAGAAGAACGAAGGCGTCCAGTGGTGGCTGCAGCCCAAGGGGCCGGACACCGTGAAGCTGCTGGAAGAGGGTGGCACGCCGCTGGCGTACCGGTTGCCGGAGTTCGGCGTGACGATGCCGTTCAAGCCCACCGATTTCACGCAGGTCAATCCGCACATCAACCGGGCGCTGGTGGGCAAGGCGTTGCGCCTGCTCGACGTTCAGCCTGACGAGCGCGTGATCGACTGGTTCTGCGGCCTCGGCAACTTCACCCTGCCGCTGGCCAGCAAGGCGCGCGAGGTGCTGGGTATCGAAGGCAGCGACACGCTGGTGGCGCGCGCGACCGACAACTTCAAGAGGAATCAGCCTGCCACGTCGGCTCGCCGCGAGTTGTCGCCTGCGACGTTCGTGGCGCGCAACCTGTTCGAAATGACGCCGGAGATGCTGGTGGCCGACGGCGGCGCCGACAAGTGGCTGGTCGATCCGCCGCGCGAAGGCGCATTCGCGCTGGCCAAGGCCATCGCCGATCTTCATCAGCAGCGCGATCTGCGCACCGACGGCTGGACGCCGCCGAAGCGCATCGTGTACGTAAGCTGCAACCCGTCGACGCTCGCGCGCGATGCGGGGCTGCTGGTGCATCAGGCGGGCTATCGCTGCACCCATGCGGGAGTGGTAAACATGTTCCCGCACACGGCGCACGTGGAGTCGATAGCGGTTTTCGAGTTGGAATGAAAAAGGGCCCGGAGGGGCCCTTTTCGTTGGACGCGTGTGCGTCGCTCAGTCGCGCTCGCCGCCGAAGATGCCCAGCAGTGCCAGCAGGCTCTGGAACACATTGAACAGGTCGAGGTACAGGGCGAGCGTGGCGCTGATGTAGTTGGTTTCGCCGCCGTCCATGATCTGCTTCAGGTCATAGAGCATGTAGGCCGAGAAGATGCCGATGGCGGCAACCGAGATGACCAGCATGCCGGTGGTCGAGCCGACGAACACGTTGATGATCGCGCCGATCATCAGAACCATTGCGCCGACGAACAGGAACTTGCCCATGCCCGACAGGTCGCGCTTGATGACGGTGGCCAGCGAGGCCATCACGAAGAACACGCCAGCGGTGCCGCCGAATGCCGTCATGATGAGTTCGGACCCGTTCTTGAAGCCGAGCACCATCGCGATCAGGCGCGACAGCATCAGGCCCATGAAGAACGTGAATGCCAGCAGCACGGGCACGCCGGCCGCGGAGTTCTTGGTCTTCTCGATGGCGAACATGAAGCCGAAGGCACCGCCGAGGAAGACGATGAGGCCCAGGCCACCGGTGAGCGAGCGGGTGATGCCGGTGCTGACGCCGACCCAGGCGCCCAACACGGTGGGCAGCAGGCTCAGTGCGAGAAGCCAGTAGGTATTGCGCAGCACGCGCTGGCGCTCGGCCTGCGCCAATGGCTGGCCGTAGCCGGAAGAAGTGTCTAGGGTGGTAACGCGGTCGTTCATGGCCGGAGCTCCTGTGGTTGCTGCATGACGCAGTTGGGCGCATTCTAGGGGGCCGCAAGAGGGGGTACCGGAAAAACCGTATGCGGGGTGTTCCCAAGCCCTGAAGGCGCCCCTGGCGCCATGGCCGTTATGCTCTCGGGTTTCACGCAAACTGAGCTCATCCATCATGAAGACCAAGTCATTCCTCGAACTCGCCGACGTCAAGACCATCGCCGCAGCGGCCGAAGCCGAGGCTCTCAAGAACAACTGGGCAGTGACCATCGCGATCTCGGACGACGCCGGCAACCTGCTCTGGCTGCAGCGCCTGGACGGCGCGGCGGCGCTGTCTTCGCACATCGCTCCCGCCAAGGCCCACACGGCAGCCATGGGGCGACGCGAAAGCAAGGTCTACGAGGACATCATCAACGGCGGCCGCACCGCGTTCCTGACGGCGCCTGAAGTGCAGGGCCTGCTCGAAGGCGGCGTGCCGATCGTGAAGGACGGCCACGTGATCGGCGCAGTCGGCGTGAGCGGCGTGAAGTCGAATGAAGACGCGCAGATCGCCAAGGCCGGCATCGCGGCTCTGGGCCTCTGAGTTTTCTCCGCACAAAGCAAAACGCCGACTTCGAGGTCGGCGTTTTTGTTTGGGCTGCTTCAGCATGGAAAAAAAGCTTGGCTAGTCGGCGAACCGTTGGCTAGCAAAAAACGACCCTTCGGAGATGAATCTCCTTGAGTCGCCCCACGATGAAACTTGCGCGAAGGGCGGGCTGGATGACTTACTTGGTCAGGATCAGCTTGCCGAGTTTGGTGGCTTGCAGCCGATAGAGGGAGCCGTTGTGCATGATGCCGACGGTCTTGCTTCCTTTCAGAAGCTCCGTGCTTTCGAGCATCGGCACCGGACGCGTTGCCTGGATCGACGCATGGCCGCCACCCGACTGGTCGAGCGAAGGATGGTTCAGAACAGAAAAGGCATTCGGTGTGGCTGGCATCTGTAGTTCCCTTATCGAAGCGATGAGTGAATGATAATGATTCGCAAATAGAAGTCAATCGCCGCGATCAACTTTTTTTGCTTGCTCTCTTTCTTTCAGCTCACTTGGGGTCGGGTTCCGTGACAAAACCGATCTTGCGCACGCCGGCTTCGCGGGCTTCCGACATCGCCTTGGCCACTCGCTCATAGCGAACAGCCTTGTCGCCGCGAATGTGGAGCTCGGGCTGCGGCTCCTTGGCGGCTTCTGCGGCCAAGCGACCGGGCAACTCGCTGTCGTCGATCTTCTGCTCGTTCCAGTAGTAGGCGCCGTCGGCAGTCACGCTGAACAGGATGTTCTGCGGCTTGGGTTGTTCCGGCTCGCTGGTGGCGCGCGGCAGGTCGATGTTGACCGCGTGCTTCATCACCGGCACGGTGATGATGAAGATGATGAGCAGCACCAGCATGACGTCGACCAGCGGCGTCATGTTGATCTCGTTCATCACCTCATCGGGTTCGTCTTGTGTTCCGAAGGCCATGATGCTCAGCCCTTCTTGAGCGGAACGACGATGGCATCGCTGCCGCCGCTTTGCACACGCGCGCCGGTCACGAAGTAGGCGTGCAGGTCATGGGCGAAGGCGTTGAGCTTGGTCAGCACGAACTTGTTGCCGCGCACCAGCGCGTTGTAGCCCAGCACCGCCGGAATGGCCACGGCAAGGCCGAGGGCCGTCATGATCAGCGCTTCGCCGATCGGGCCGGCCACCTTGTCGATGGTTGCCTGGCCGGCCGAGCCGATGCTCATGAGCGCGTGGTAGATGCCCCAGACGGTGCCGAACAGCCCGATGAATGGAGCCGTGGAGCCGACCGAAGCCAGGATCGCCAAGCCGGTCTGCAGGCGGGCGGTGAAGGCGTCGATGCCGTTGCGCAGGGCGCGCGTGATCCAGTCGCTCACATCCAGCGCATCGTGCAGGTGGGCCTTGGTGTTGCGGTGGTGCGCGGCTGCCTCGCGGCCTTCGAGAGCGAGTGCGCGGAAGGGGTTGCTGTCGTCCTTGCCCAGCTTGTTCAGGGCGGTGGCGAAGTCTTCGCTGTGCCAGAAGTCCTGCGAGTGCTTGGCGAGACGCTTGTAACGGATGACGTCGAGTGCCTTGACGATGATGACGATCCACGACGCGAGCGACATGCCGATCAGCAGCACTGCCACGGCCTTCGTGACGAAATCGCCCTGATTCCAGACGTTCATCAAGCCGAATTGAGAATCCATGCGTACTACTCCAAAAAATTACTGGGAAAGATTGAACCGGATGGGCGCCTTCAGCATGTAGACCGTGGCCTCGTTGGCCCCCGGTTGCTTGAATGGCGTCACTTGCGAAGACATCAACGCTTCGCGCGCGGCCTGGTCGAGCCGCTCGTAACCGCTGGACTTGAAGATTTCCGCCCGCTTGGGAATGCCCGCGCTGTTGAAATACACCGCGATGACCACGACGCCGGATTCGCCCAGGCGCCTGCTCATTGCAGGGAACACGACGCGCGGTTCGCGCACGTATTGCGTCTGGCCTTCGCTGATTTCGACCAGCTTGGGCGCCGGCGGTGCGGGGGGCGGCGCCGGCGGCGGCTCCGGAGCGGGTGGCGGAATGGGCGCTGGAGGCGGAGGCGGCTCGACGCTGCCCGTGGGGGCGTTCGGCGCGGGCGTCGGTTTGGGCTCCCGGATCGCCTGGGGCCGCGGAGGCGGCGGCACCTTGGCCACCTTTTTCTCCGGCGGAGGAGGCGGGGGCGGTGGTGGCGGCGCCGGCTTGGGCGGTTCGACGAGCTGGCTGATGATCTCCACGGGGATCACCACTTCGGCGGCACGGCGCAGCAACCCGCTCTGGAGCGCCCAGAGCGCAGCGGCGTGAAACAGGACGACCCCGCCGGCAATGACGACATTGCGCGAAAGGCCGAAGAGGGAAGGAGGGGGGGCGAAGCGGTCAGACACGATCAACCATTCGAATGCGGGCACCCCCAAAGGTGCCCCGATTGCAGCAAAACCGCTACGAAGACGCCACAGGCGCTACTTGCGAAAGATCCACCAGACCGAGCCTGCGACGAAGATCAGGCTGCCGCCGAGTGCCGAGACGAGTTCCATGCTTTGCTTTCCTTGATGGAGTTGGCAAGCTGGATCGCTCTCGGACCCGATTCGCAATTCAATGCGGCAACCGGGTGCGAAGCGCTGCACTGCGCGACGATATCGCGCGCGCAACCTTCACATTGGCCACACTGGGTGGCGACGCCAAGCTCGAATTGCACTTCGTCGAAAGTCATCCCGGCGCGCACATGGCGTGCGATTTCGCGGTCGGAGACTCGGCGGCAGACACAAACGATCATGGCGGTGAAAGCGGCAGTTGGCTGGCTGTTGGATGTGGACGATTATAAATAAGAATCCATCGCATTCACAATAACTATGTGTTACTGATTCATGCAACACCCGGCTTCCTGGCGTCAGACTTCCGACCAGAGCCGCAGCAGGTTGTGGTAATGCCCTGTCAGCGCCACGGTTTCCTCGCATTCGCCGAGGCGTGCACGAAGCTTCTGGATGTTCTGGTCGAGCTCGAAAAGCATCCCGCGCTGCTGATCGCTGCGGACCATGCTCTGCAGCCAGAAGAAGGAGCAGATCCGCGCACCGCGAGTCACCGGATGCACCCGGTGAAGGCTGCTCGCCGGATAAAGGATGAGGTCTCCCGCCGGAAGCTTCACCTCGTGCGAACCGTAAGTGTCGATCACCTCCAGCTCTCCCCCCTCGTAGTCTTCCGGATCGCACAGGAAGAGGGTGCAAGACAGGTCAGTGCGCAATTGCTGCCCGGTGCCAGGCAAGGCTCGCACCGCGCCGTCGACATGGACGCCGTAGTGCTCGCCTCCCTCGTAGCGATTGAAAAGCGGCGGCACGAAACGCGATGGAAGAGCGGCCGAGAAGAAGAGCGGGTTCCGCGCCAGTGCCGCCAGCACGATGCTGCCCAACTCCTTGCCCACAGGAGAATGCTCCGGCAGCTGGCGGTTGCGCTTGACCTGCGCCCCTTGCGCCCCCACCGTTTCGCGTCCATCGGTCCATTGCGCGGCGTCGAGTGCGGCGCGCATCTCGCGCACCTGCTCGGGGCTCAGCACTTCGGGCACATGCAGCATCATTTTCAGGAACTCCGCAATGAGAAAAGCCCCGGCGCGGGCCGGGGCTCGAGTGTCGCACCGCACCGGGTTGGCCCGGTGCACGCGAGAAGGACCGTCAGAACGCGAAGTTCGCGGTGATCTTGGCCGATCGGGGGATGCCCGGCGTGTAGCGGTAGCCGCTCTTGTTGATGGCCGCCACGTAGTCCTTGTTGAACAGGTTGTACACGTTCAGCTGGATGTCGATGTTCTTGTTGATGCGATAGGAAGCCATCGCGTCGAACACCCAGTACGAGTCGACATATGCTGGCGTGCCCACCGCGCCGTCGGTGCCGCGCTGCAGCTTGCCGTTGTAGCGCGCGCCGCCGCCCAGCGTGAGGCCGAACGGGAACTGGTAGGTGGTCCAGAGCGTGAAGGCCTTCTTCGGCGTGTAGGCGAGCGCGGTCGAGCCGTCCGCCAGCACCGAGGGGCCGCTCAGCACACGGGTGTTCATGGTGGTGAAGCCCGAACTCACGCCCCAGTTGTCGGTCAGCGCGCCCGACACGCCGAGTTCCACGCCCTGCACGCGCTTCTTGCCGGTCTGGAAGTACTGCTGCGTGACGGAGTCCTGCACGACCTCGTTGCTCACGTCGGTGCGATACAGCGCCGCCGTCAGGGCCACGCGCTTGTTCAGTACGTCCCACTTGGTGCCGAGTTCGTAGGTCTTGGCCTTCTGCGGAAGGAAGTCGGTGCGCCCGGCGCTGTTGCCGGTGCCGCCGGCGGCCAGCTGGAAGTTGGCGCCGCCCGGGGGCTGCGCGGCGGTACCGTAGGCCGCGTAGACGCTGCTGTTCTCCGTCGGCTTGTAGACCAGGCCGATCTTGCCGGAGAGCAGGTTGTCCGACAGCTTCAGGTTGGTCGGCGTGATCGTCGACGTCTGCGGGCCGTTGCCGCTGCGCGCCAGCGTCAGCGCAGTGGCGTTGTAGGTGGTCGAGTAGTGGTCGTAGCGCAGGCCGGCGGTCAGCTGCCATTGCTCGTTGAACTTCAGCGTGTCGAAGGCGTACAGGCCGATGGTGTCGGTGCTGCCGTCCGAGCCGGTGCCGTTGGCGATGCGGTTGTAGCCGGCCACGTACGGGTTCGGGTTGTACAGGTTGGCAGCGGGCCACGACCCGGCCGCGGCGAGGGTGGTGCCCACGCTCGCGTAGCCCGGTGCGTAGAAGTTGCTGGCGGTCTGCTTCTCGCGGATGAATTCGAGGCCGCCGTTGAACGAGTGGCTGATGCTGCCCGTGTTGAACTTGGCCGACACGCTCGTCTGGTTGGTGAAGATCGTGTTTTCCTGGTCCTTGTTGGTGGGCAGGTTGCGCGTGATCGTCCAGCTTGCCGGGATCGTCGGGATGACGGTGTTGATGAAGCCGGAATTCACGGCGGGCAGGGTGCCGACGCCGTTCGTCGAGGTCAGTCCGCCGCCCATGAACGACGTCAGCATGTAGTCTTGCGACGTCTTGCCGTAGCGCGTGGTGTTGCGGATGGTGATGTCGGGCGTGAGGTCGTGCTCGATGCGCGCGGTGAACATGTCGGCCGTCACGTTGTCGAAGTCCGAGCTGGTGCCGTAGAAGTTGCTCGAATCCACGCGCGGCGCGTAGTTCAGGTAGGTGCGGCGGGCCAGGCCGCGGGTGATCGCGGTGGCGTCGGGCGTGGTGTAGCCCGGCAGGCCGATGGTGGGCACGCCACCGTCGGGAACGTTGTTCTGCTTGACGTGCAGGTAGTCGAGGAAGATGCGCGTCGGGCTGTTCAGGCCGAGGGCGAGAGAAGGCGCGATCGCCCAGCGCTTGTTCTTGACGAAGTCGCGGCCGGCCACGCCGCCGTCTTCGCTCACTGCATTGAGGCGGAAAGCCGCTCCGATGCCGTTGGCACCGCTCAGCGACTTGTTCCAGTCGACGCTGCCACGCTTGAAGTCGGCGCTGCCGAAGCTCAGCGAGCCGAGGAAGCTGTCTTCCATCGACGGCTTCTTGGTGACGAGGTTGATGTAGCCAGTGGGCGAAGTGCGGCCCACGTCGGTGCCCGACGGACCCTTCACGACCTCGACCTGGTCGATGTTGAAGATGTCGCGCGAGACCGAGCCCAGGTCGCGGATGCCGTCGACGAAGATCGCGCTGGAGCTGTCGAAGCCGCGCATGAAGACAGCGTCGCCGGTGTTGGTGTTGCCGTTCTCGCCGAGGAAGAAAGTGCCCACGCCGGGGGTGTTGCGAAGCGCCTCGGTCAGCGTGGTCGCGCCCTGGTCGCGAATGATCTGTTCCTTGATGACCTGGATGGTCTGGGGCGTGTTCACGAGAGGAGCGGTGAACTTGGGGTTGGCCGAGTTGTCGGCCTTGTAGTCGGTGACTGCGGAGTCCTGCACGCGCACTTCAGGCAGCGCCCCACCCGATTGGGCCAGGGCGCCGGGAGCCGCAATGGCCATCAGCGTTGCGGCGGCGGCGCCGGAAAGATGTGGAACGGCACGCGCAACAGGGTGTTTGCGGCTCTTGATGTAGGCCATGAAGTTTTCTCCGAAAAGGGCGGGCGTCAGGACTCGACTGGCGGTGTCCGCACGACCTGGATTCCTTGGAGAAACACGAGGGAGGACTGGCTGGGTGAGTCGATTTGCGAATGTTCGCAAATCGCTGCGAATGATATTGGTTCTCAATATTAAAATTGACACCCGAGCGAAACTAAGCCGAAAGTTGTGTCAATTTCGTTGCGGCCCAACAACGCGAGCGAAGCAGTTGGCCTTCTTCAGTAGACGTCTCGCCGATAGCGGCCGCTGGCCGCGAGTTCGATGAGCTGCGCCTCACCCGCGATCTGGCGCAACGCCGCATCCACGCCCGAGGCCATTCCTTGAAGGCTGCCGCAGACGTAGATGGCGGCGCCATCGCGCAGCCACTGCAGCACGGTGTCCGCCGACTGCAGCAGCCGGTGCTGCACGTAGAAGCGATCGGCCTGGTCGCGCGAGAACACCATGTCCAGGCGCTTCAGCGTTCCGTTGGCCTGCCATGCCTCGATCTCATCGCGATAGAGGAAGTCGTGCGCCACCTGGCGCTCCCCGAACACCAGCCAGTTGTCGTGCCTGCCCATGGCTGCACACGTGCGAAGGTGCGCGCGCAGCCCGGCGATGCCTGTGCCGTTGCCGATGAGAATCAGCGGCCGTGCTTCGTTGCCGTCGAGGCGGAAGCTCCGGTGCTCCCGCACGCGCAGCGCCACCGTGTCGCCGATGCCCAGGGTGGACGTGAGCAGTCCCGAGGCCGCGCCGAGCGTGCCGTCCGGATGCCGCTCCTGCCGCACGAGCAACTGCAATTCGCCGTCGGCATGCACCGAGGCGATGGAGTAGTCGCGCGGGCGTTTCGGATCGCCCGCGACGACCACCTGCGCAAGATCGCCCGAGGCCCAGTACGGCAGCGGTCCGCCGGCCTGAGGCACCAGCCCGAGATGGAAGACCGGCCAGCCCGCGCTGCCCGGGTTGAGATGCTCGCGCGAGACGAGCCGCCATGGAGCGAAACCCGCGCCTTCGGCATCGCCTGCGGATGCGGGCGGGTCTCCCCAATGCGCATGCCATGCGGCCAGCGCGGCCGGGTCGCTGTTGTCGACCTCGATGCGATCGAATTCGCGCCTGGCGCCCGCGGCCTGCAGCCACTCGTCGAGCGCACGACCGAAGCCGCAGAAGCTGGCGTACTGGCGGTCGCCGAGCGCCAGTACGGCATAGCTCAGCGAAGACAGTGCCGGCGATGAATTCATCACCCGTTCGACGAACACGCTGGCGCCGTCCGGCGCATCGCCTTCGCCATAGGTGCTCGCGATGAAGAGCGCGCGGGGGGCGGCTGCCAGCGTCGATGCATCGAGCGCGTTCAGCTCCATCGCGCGCGCCGGCGTATTCGCCGCACTCAGCTGCCGAGCGGTCTGCCACGCGATGGCTTCGGCCTGGCCGGTCTGGCTGGCGAACAGCACGAGAACCGGCGCTGCGCCGCTGCCTGCCGATAACGCCGCCGAGTCGCGCGCGGCTTCGGCCTTGCGACTGCGCTCGCGCAGGTAGATCGACGCACAGAGCGCTGCATACGCCGCGACGGTGGAACCCGCGCCCAGTGCGCGCCAGGCGAAGTCGTTCATGCAGCGGCCGCTGCGGGCCAGGCGCGCGTGGTCTTCGCCTCTGGCGCCGGATCGCCGTGGCTCACGAACAGCGCGGCGATCTCGTGCCGCTGCGCGAAGTCGAATCCTTCTTCCGGCCCGAGCACCGTCAGCACGGTGGCGAGCGCATCGGCCTGCATGCACTCCGCGTGAAGCACGGTGACGCTGGCCAGCGGGTGCGCGGCCGGCTCTCCCGTTCGCGGATCGATGGTGTGCGACCAGTGGCGTCCCTCGTGCGAGCGCCGGTGCCACCGGTCGCCCGATGTGGCGATGGCCATGTCCGCGAGCGCCACGCGGCGCGCGCCGGAAGGATCGCCGTCGACGAGCACTTGCCAGGGCTGTCCTCCAGGGCGTTTCCCGATGCCCCGCAGTTCTCCGCCGACCTCGAGAAGCGCGTCGGCGATATCCAGTGTGCGCAGGGCTTCGATGCCGTGGTCCACCGCGAACCCTTTCGCGATGCCCGAGAGATCGAGCGTTGCGCCCCCGGGCTGCAGGAGCGAGCCTTCCGCTTCGTCGAACGCCAGCCGGAACCAGCCGACGCGCCCGCGCGCCTCGGCCAGCGCGGCCTCGCCGGGCAGACCCGCCTGTTCCGCTTCCGGCCCGAAGCCCCAGCACGCGACCAGCGGACCCACGCTCGGGTCGATCGCGCCGCCGCTTGCCGCTGCCCACCGGAAAGCACATCGCATGACCGCGGCGAACTCCGGCGGCAGCACATGGCGCGACCCGGCCTGCGCGCGGTTGAACCGGCTGATGTCCGAGTCCGGCTCCCAGTGGCTCATTTGCGCGATCACGCGGCCGAGCGCTGAGTCCACGGCCTCCCTTACCTGCGCCAGCGGCAGCATTCGCGGATTGTCGAAGCGCAGCGACCAGGTGGTACCCATGGTCTCGCCGCCCAGTTGCTGGAGTGTCGCGGGATCGGCGGGGCGTGGAACGGCCGCGTTGGCGTAGCCGCCAGCGCGCCAGGTGCTGAACGAAAGGCCCAAGGAAGAAGCTCGCTCTATCGCAGCCTCAGGGCATCACTTCGAGCGTGGCCGCGTAGCTCAGGCGGCGCTCCCTGGCCTGCGGCACCGTGGTCTTGTTGTCCTTGGTGCTGGCGTCGAGCCAGTACATGCCGGCGGTCGGCCAGGTCACGCTGAACTGGCCCTTGTCGTCGGTCTTGAGCTTGATTTCCTCGAGCTTGTCGCGGTACTGCGTGTTGCCCGCGGTCACCGTCACCTCTAGCCCCTTGGCGGGCTGCCCATCGAGGTTCAGCGTGAAGGTGGCTTTCTCGCCCTTGACCAGATCGGTCGGGCTGCCGGCGGCGATCAGCTCCAGGCCCTGGCCGACCGGCTTGAGCGCGGAAGGCTTGCCGACGGTCACGAAGGTCTCGATGCGGCCCGACGACTGGGTGACGCTCACGTCCTGCGCATCGGCCGGAATTTCCTTGCCGATGGTCTCGGCCGTGCCGCGCGTGCGCTTGGTCTGGCCCGTGGCCTTGTCCTTCCAGCTCGCGAAAGCTCCGGCGTTGATCACGGCGATGCGGTAGGTGCCAGCCTGCGCGACGCTCACGTCGAACACGTTGCGCAACTTGAGCTTGGCTTCGGTCTCCGGCTTGACGGTGCTGCCGTCGGGCGCGGTGATCTGCAGGCCGTCGAGGCGCAGCGGCGCGTGGTTGGCGACGAACAGGTCGTTGGACACGGCCGCATCGACCGTCACGGTGTCGGCCTTGGAGAACACGGTGGACGATGGCAGCAGCCAGGCGTTGTGCGCCTGGGCGAGCGATGCGGCACTGGAGAGGGCGATGGCGAGGGAGACGAGGCGCAGGTTGAAGCGGGTCATGGCGGTTCCTTTTGTGATGCGGCGGGCTGGTCGTTGGAGGACAGAAGAGATCAAGGCTTGAGTTCGAGCCTGATCTCGCCGAGTTCTTCCTTGCCCGTGGCGGTCGGCTGCGCCGCTGCCGTCGGGGGCCACTGGAAGGGAATGCTCACGACTTCGCGGCCGCCGACTTCGCGCGCGGCCTCCACCACGAGCTTGTATGCGCCGGGCGCGAGCCTGGGCATGGGCGCCGTGCCCTCGGTGAAGCTCAACTGGTGCTTGCCGGCAGGCTTGGTCGCCCCCGTCACGCCGTCGACCGGCACCGAGAGCTCGCGGCCGCCGCGTCGCCACCACTGGCGCATGTCCTTCAGCCACTTGGTGCCTTCGCCCTCCGGGTTGTTGGTTTTGGTGCGCACGTCGTACCACACGGCCAGCGTGCCGGCGACGGTGTTGTCCGCGCGCTCGATCCAGGTTGCCACGTAGGGACGGTGGTACTCGGAGACGTTCAGCCGTGGGATCTCGATGTTGACGGCCAGCCCCGACGCGAAGGCCGGAGCCGCGAACAGCGCCGACATGGCCAGCGGCGCGAGTGAGTAGCGAACGTGCACGGGAAACCTCTTTCCTGGATCTGGATGAATTGATGAACGAAATCAGTGAATGAACAGCAGCGCGAGCAGCACGGGCACCACCAGCCCCATGCCGACCATCGGCCAGGTGAACGGCCGGTTGCCCGCATGCATCTTGAGAATGAAGAGGCCGGTGACCGAGAACACCAGGGCCGCGCCCGCGAAGATGTCGATGAACCAACTCCACGCGGTGCCGGTGTTGCGGCCCTTGTGGAGATCGTTGAAGTAGGAGAGCCAGCCGCGATCGGTGCGCTCGTACTCGATCTCGCCGTCGGACAGGCTCAGGCGCAGCCATGCGTCGCCGCCGGGGCGGGGCAGCGACAGGTAGATTTCGTCGTCGGACCACTCGGCCTCGCGGCTGGCGGTGGAGATGTCCCAGTGCTTCTGCACCCAGGCCTGGAGTTCAGGGGGCAGGGGAGCCTTGCCCTTGAGGGCCTTGGCGGCGGGCAGCTGCTTTTCGAGCTGGGCGCGCAGCGCCTCGTCGATCGAGCCGTTCAGCCGGGTGACGACCGGCTTGGCCTCGATCTGGCTGGCGTGGTTGAGGGTGAATCCCGTCACGCTGAACAGGATCATGCCAATGAGGCAGATGGCCGAGCTCACCCAATGCCATTCGTGCAGGGTCTTGAGCCAATAGGCACGGCGGCGGTTGTCGGGGCGAATCGCAGTCATCGAAGGCGCGGATTCTATCCGTGCGAATGAGAATGACTGTTATTCGTGGCGGGTTAAGTTACGTAAAGCAATAAAAAACGGGACCGAAGTCCCGTTTTGCTGGCGGCAGCGAAGGCGGCCTTATTCGAGTTCGCCCATCTGCGACTGCAGGTAGTTCTGCAGGCCGACCTTGTCGATCAGGTCGATCTGGGTTTCGAGGAAGTCGATGTGCTCCTCGGTGTCGTCCAGGATCTCCTGGAGCAGGTCGCGCGAGACATAGTCGCGCACCGATTCGCAATGCGCGATGCCGTCCTTGATGGTGGCCTGCGCGCCGGTCTCGGCACCGAGGTCGCAGCGCAGCAGTTCGGGCACGTCTTCGCCGATGTTCAGCTTGCCGAGGTCCTGCAGGTTCGGCAGGCCGTCGAGCATGAAGATGCGGTCCATGAGCTTGTCGGCGTGCTTCATCTCGCCGATCGATTCCTCGTATTCCTTCTTCGCCAGCCTGTCCAGGCCCCAGTGCTTGAGCATGCGGTAGTGCAGGAAGTACTGGTTGATCGCGGTCAGCTCGTTCTTGAGCTGAGCCTGCAGGTGTTCGATGACTTTTGCGTCGCCCTTCATGGCTTTTTCCTTGTTCTGAAAGCGGTGATTGTCAGAGGCGGAAAGGAGCGCTTGCAAGCAATCCCATGCTGCGCCGGTCTGCATGCGTGTGATGGTGATACACGTTCGTATTGATGGTGTGTCAGGCGTATTTCGCAGTCATCGAAAACATAGCGAGTCCCAATACTTTTAATAGGTGATAACTATGAATATTGGAGGATTGGTAGTTATACTCATGGCTCGCCCTTATCTTTGTTCATCCGCAGCATCCAAGGAATCAACATGTCCCTGATCAATACCCAAGTTCAGCCCTTCAAGACCCAGGCCTACCTCAACGGCAAGTTCATCGAAGTTTCCGACGAGTCGCTCAAGGGCAAGTGGTCCGTGCTGATCTTCATGCCGGCGGCTTTCACCTTCAACTGCCCGACCGAAGTCGAGGACGCGGCCGACAACTACGCCGAGTTCCAGAAACTGGGCGCCGAGGTCTATATCGTGACCACCGACACGCACTTCTCGCACAAGGTCTGGCACGACACCTCGCCGGCCGTCGGCAAGGCCAAGTTCCCGCTGGTCGGCGACCCGACCCATGTGCTGACCAACGCCTTCGGCGTGCACATCCCCGAAGAAGGCCTGGCGCTGCGCGGCACCTTCGTGATCAACCCCGAAGGCATCATCAAGACCGCCGAAGTGCACTCCAACGAAATCGCCCGCGACGTGAAGGAAACGCTGCGCAAGCTGAAGGCAGCGGTCTATACCGCCGCCCACCCGAACGAAGTCTGCCCGGCCAAGTGGAATGAAGGCGACAAGACGATCGCCCCGTCGCTGGACCTCGTCGGCAAGATCTGAGCGTCACCCGCGCGAAAGCCCGGGCGCTCATAGGCCCCCGGGCTTTTTCAGCCCCATTTGATAGTTTTACGTTATCGAAAGAGAGTCCCTCATGCTCGACGCAAACACCAAAGCCCAATTGAAGAGTTACCTCGAACGCGCCACGCAGCCGATCGAGATCGTCGCCTCGCTCGACGACAGCAAGGCCTCGGGCGAGATGCTGTCGCTGCTGAAGGACGTTGCCGAATCGTCCCCGCTGATCAAGCTGACCGAAAGCCGCGACGACAACCACCGCAAGCCCTCGTTCTCGGTCAACCGCCCGAGCGAAAACCACGGCCCGCGCTTTGCCGGCCTGCCGATGGGCCATGAATTCACGTCGCTGATCCTTGCCCTGCTGCAGATCGGCGGCTATCCCCCGAAGGTCGAGCAGGCCGTGCTCGACCAGATCAAGGCGCTCGACGGCGACTTCGAGTTCGAGATCTACGTCTCGCTCACCTGCCACAACTGCCCGGACGTGGTCCAGGCGCTGAACCTGATGGCAGTGCAGAACCCGCGCATCCGCACCACGATGATCGAGGGCGGCACCTTCCAGGAGGAGGTGAAGGAGCGCCAGATCATGGCCGTGCCGACGGTGTTCCTCAACGGCACCGAGTTCGGTCAGGGCCGGATGAGCCTGGAAGAGATCCTCGCCAAGATCGACACGAGCGGCGTCGAGCGCGAAGCCAAGAAGATCGACGGCAAGGATCCGTTCGACGTGCTGATCGTCGGCGGCGGCCCCGCCGGCGCGGCAGCGGCCGTGTACGCGGCGCGCAAGGGCATCCGCACCGGCGTGGCCTCCGAGCGCTTCGGCGGCCAGGTGCTCGACACCATGGGCATCGAGAACTTCATCTCGATCAAGGAGACCGAGGGGCCGAAGTTCGCTCACGCGCTCGAGGAGCATGTGCGCGACTACGACGTCGACATCATGAACCTTCAGCGCGCCAAGGCGCTCGTGCCGGGCGACGGCCTGATCGAAGTGCAGCTCGAGAGCGGCGCCTCGCTCAAGAGCAAGTCGGTCATCATTTCGACCGGCGCGCGCTGGCGCAACATCAACGTGCCCGGCGAGCACGAGTTCAAGAACAAGGGCGTGGCCTACTGCCCGCATTGCGACGGTCCGCTCTTCAAGGGCAAGCGCGTGGCAGTGATCGGCGGCGGCAACTCGGGTGTCGAGGCGGCCATCGACCTCGCCGGCATCGTCGGCCACGTCACGCTGATCGAGTTCGACACGCAGCTGCGCGCCGACGCCGTGCTGCAGCGCAAGCTCAAGAGCCTGAAGAACGTCGACGTGTTTACGAACGCGCAGACCACCGAGATCACCGGCGACCAGAAGGTCAACGGCCTGATCTACAAGGACCGTGCGACGGGCGAGTCGAAGAAGGTCGAGCTCGAAGGCGTGTTCATCCAGATCGGCCTGGTGCCCAACACCGACTGGCTCAAGGGCACGGTCGAGCTGTCGAAGCACGGCGAGATCATCGTCGACGCGCGCGGCCAGACCTCGGTGCCGGGCGTGTTCGCGGCGGGCGACGCGACCACGGTGCCGTTCAAGCAGATCATCATCGCGGCCGGCGATGGCGCGAAGGCTGCGCTGGGTGCGTTCGACCACCTGATCCGCACGTCGGCTCCTGCGTAAGCCGCCATTCCGGCGATGCAAAGCGCAAAAAGCGCCCCGGCGGGGCGCTTTTTTGCTATCTAAAAGATAGCGGTATCAATAGACGAGCCGCTCCGGCCGCAGTTCCTGCAGGATCGTGGTGGCGATTTCCTCGATCGACTTGGTGGTGGTCGAGAGCCAGCGGATGCCCGCGCGCCGCATCATGGCCTCGGCCTCGGCGACCTCGTGGCGGCAGTTCTCGATGCTGGCGTAGCGCGAATTCGGGCGGCGCTCGTTGCGGATCTCGCTGAGCCGCTCGGGCTGGATGGTCAGGCCGAAGATCTTCTTGCGATGCGGAATCAGGGCCGGCGGGAGCTGGCGGCGGTCGAAATCCTCCGGAATCAGCGGGTAGTTGGCCGCCTTCAGGCCGTGCTGCATCGCCAGGTAGAGCGAGGTCGGCGTCTTGCCGCTGCGGCTCACGCCCACCAGGATCACGTCGGCGCCTTCCAGGTCGCGGTTGCTCTGGCCGTCGTCGTGCTGCAGGCTGAAGTCGATGGCGGCGATGCGGTCGTTGTATTCCTTGCTCTTGCTGACGTCGCTGAAGCGGCCGATGCGGTGGTTCGACTTCACGGCCAGCTCGATTTCGAGGGGGCGCACGAAGGTGCCGAACATGTCCAGCAGCATGCCCTTGCAGCCGGTTTCGATCACTTCCAGCACATCCATGTTGGCCAGCGTGGTGAAAACGATGGGCCTTACGCCTTCTATTTCTGCGGTGTGGTTTATCTGCCGCACCGCCTGGTGGGCCTTGTCGACCGTGTCGGTGAAAGGCAGCCGCACGTGGCGCGGCTTCATCTCGAACTGGGCCAGAACGGCGTTGCCGAAGGTCTCGGCGGTGATGCCGGTGCCGTCGGAAATGAAGAAAACGGTGCGTGAAGGAATAGTCATGCGGCCTTGTCCTGCGGCGCGGACCACCTTGCCCCGCCTACAATGAGGGCCATTATCGGGAATCTGCCTTCCCAACCCAATTCTCTCCATGCACACCGCGCCCGCACCCAAAGCAACGAGAACGATCGTGCCGCGCCGTCTGCATGCGGCACAGGTTTCAACTTCTGGAGCTTTCCCATGTCTGCACTTTTCGACGCGACCGCCCTGGTCGTACCGTTTGAAAACCTGAGAATGACCGACGTCGAGGCGGTTGGCGGCAAGAACGCCAGCCTCGGCGAAATGATCTCGCAATTGCCCCAGGGTGTGCGGGTGCCCACCGGTTTCGCGACCACGGCGCACGCTTTCCGCCAGTTCCTGGCCCATGACGGCCTGGCCGACAAGATCAGCAAGCGCCTGGCCGCCCTGAACGTCGACGACGTGCGCGCACTGGCCGCCGCCGGCGCCGAGATCCGCGGCATGGTCGAGGCCCAGCCGTTCCCGGCCGACCTGCAGAAGGCCATCACCGAAGCCTTCGCCACGCTGAGCGCGGGCAACCCGGCCGCCTCGTTCGCCGTGCGCTCGTCCGCCACCGCCGAAGACCTGCCCGACGCCTCCTTCGCGGGCCAGCAGGAAACCTTCCTGAACGTGGTCGGCATCGACGACGTGCTGCACAAGATGAAGGAGGTGTTCGCCTCCCTCTACAACGACCGCGCCATCAGCTACCGCGTGCACAAGGGCTTCGAGCACGACGTGGTCGCGCTGTCGGCTGGCGTGCAGCGCATGGTGCGCTCCGACCTCGGCGCCGCCGGCGTGATGTTCACCATCGATACCGAATCGGGCTTCGAGGACGTGGTCTTCATCACCTCCAGCTACGGCCTGGGCGAGACGGTGGTGCAGGGCGCCGTGAATCCCGACGAGTTCTACGTGCACAAGCCGACCCTGAAGGCCGGCAAGAAGGCCGTGATCCGCCGCAACCTCGGCTCCAAGCTGATCCAGATGGAGTTCGCCACGCCCGAGGAGAAGAAGGCCACCGGCAAGCTGGTCAAGACCACCGACGTGAAGGCCGAGCAGCGCAACCGCTACTCGCTGACCGACACCGAAGTCGAGCAGCTCGCCAAGTACGCGCTGGTGATCGAGGAGCACTACGGCCGCCCGATGGACATCGAGTGGGGCAAGGACGGCACCGACGGCCAGATCTACATCCTGCAGGCGCGCCCAGAGACGGTGAAGAGCCAGCAGCAGGGCAAGGCCGAGCAGCGCTACAAGCTGCTGGGCAAGGGTGCTGTGCTGGCCGAAGGCCGCGCCATCGGCCAGAAGATCGGTACCGGCCCCGTGCGGCTGGTGCACAGCATCAGCGAAATGGACCAGGTGCAGGCCGGCGACGTGCTCGTCACCGACATGACCGACCCCAACTGGGAACCGGTGATGAAGCGCGCTTCGGCCATCGTCACCAACCGCGGCGGGCGCACCTGCCACGCGGCCATCATCGCGCGCGAGCTGGGCATTCCGGCCGTGGTCGGCTGCGGTGACGCCACCGACCTGCTGAAGGACGGCACGCTGGTTACCGTGAGCTGCGCCGAGGGCGACACCGGCTTCATCTACGACGGCCTGCTCGAGACCGAGGTGACCGAGGTGCAGCGCGGCGTGATGCCCGAGATCGACATCCAGCTGATGATGAACGTGGGCAACCCCCAGCTCGCCTTCGACTTCGCGCAGCTGCCGAACCACGGCGTGGGCCTCGCGCGCCTGGAGTTCATCATCAACAACAACATCGGCGTGCATCCGAAGGCGATCCTCGACTACCCGAACGTCGACAACGACCTGAAGAAGGCCGTCGAGTCGGTGGCCCGCGGCCACGCCTCGCCGCGCGCCTTCTACGTCGACAAGGTCGCAGAGGGCATTGCGACCATCGCCGCGGCCTTCTGGCCGAAGAAGGTGATCGTGCGCCTGTCGGACTTCAAGTCGAACGAGTACCGCAAGCTGATCGGCGGCAGCCGCTACGAGCCCGAGGAAGAGAACCCGATGCTGGGCTTCCGCGGCGCCGCGCGCTACCTGAGCGCCGACTTCGGCGAGGCCTTCGCGATGGAGTGCGAGGCGCTCAAGCGCGTGCGCAACGACATGGGCCTGACCAACGTGCAGATCATGGTGCCCTTCGTGCGCACCCTCGGCCAGGCCGAGCGCGTGACCGGCCTGCTGGCCGAGCATGGCCTGAAGCGCGGCGACAACGAGCTCAAGCTGATCATGATGTGCGAGGTGCCGAGCAACGCCGTGCTGGCCGACGAGTTCCTGGCGTACTTCGACGGCTTCTCGATCGGCTCGAACGACCTGACCCAACTCACCCTGGGCCTGGACCGCGACTCGGGCCTGGAACTGCTGGCCGCCGACTTCGACGAGCGCGACCCGGCCGTCAAGGCCATGCTGAGCCGCGCCATCAAGGCCTGCAAGTCGCAGGGCAAGTACGTCGGCATCTGCGGCCAGGGCCCCAGCGACCACCCCGACTTCGCGTTGTGGCTGGCGGAGCAGGGCATCGAATCGATCTCGCTGAATCCCGACAGCGTGATCGACACCTGGCAGCAGCTCGCCAAGCGCTGAGCCGGCGAAGCCGGAGCTCTGGATTGCGGAAATCCCCATGGGGGGATTCCCGCGACCCGGGCCGGTGATTGAAACAAATTGCGTATTTGATGCCAGACTGGCGGGACTCACGGGCGTATCCCGGAAGGGAAGAACACCATGATCCTCGTCAAGACAGAAGCAGGCCACCAGGCCCTGAAAGACCGCTCCATCCCGCTGTCGCCACGGCAGCGCTCGGCGTTCATCCTGTTCGACGGCAAAAGATCGGTCGATGACGTGCTGGCCGCGGGCATGGGCATCGTGCGCGAAGACATCGACCAGATGGTCGGCCTGGGCGTGCTGGAGCCTGTGGCGGGCAGCGCGACGGCTCCCGCAGAGGCGGCGGCCGCTGCAGCGGCGCCCGCCCAGGGCTCCTCCGGGCGCAGCAGGCAGCAGCGCTACAAGGACGCCTACCCGATCGCGACCCAGCTGACCGGCAGCCTCGGCCTGAAGGGCTTCCGGCTCAACCTGCAGGTCGAGGGCACGACCAGCTACGAAGACCTGCTGGCGCTGGCCCCGAAGATCCGCGCCGCCGTCGGGCCCGAGAAGGCCGCGGCGCTCGACAAGGCGCTCAACGACTGAGAGTCTTGCCGGATCGCTTCCGACAGGGCTATAATCGCCGGCTTTGCCTTGCCACACTGCGCCCGACGCTGCAGGTGGCTTTTCCTCTTCCTCGGAAGAATCCACAAGGAGTGCCATGCGTCACTACGAAATCATTTTGCTGATCCACCCGGATCAGAGCGAACAAGTTCCGGCCATGCTGGAGCGCTACAAGGGCCTGATCACGGCCGGCGGCGGCAAGGTCCACCGCGTCGAAGACTGGGGCCGCCGTCAGCTGGCCTACCAGATCAACAAGCTCAACAAGGCCCACTACCTGTGCGTCAACATCGAAGCTGAGCAGACCGTGATGGGCGAACTCGAACACGCGTTCAAGTTCAACGACGCCGTGCTGCGTCACCTGACCGTCCAGAAGAAGAAGGCCGAAACCGGTCCTTCGTCGATGATGAAGACGGTCGAGCGCGAAGAGGCCCGCAAGGCCCAGCAGGCCGAGTACGCCGCCAACAACAACTGATGGCGTGACTGCCGCCGCTGCGGCAACCGGGGTCAACCAGCTGCTGCTGACCGCCTCCGTTGCCGAACTCGGAAACCTGCGATTCACGCCAGCCGGCTTGCCCGCCCTAGACCTGAAGCTCGAACACGAGTCGACGCTCCAGGAGGCAGGAAAGCCCAGGCAGGTGAAGACGGCCCTCAAGGCTGTTGCCTTCGGCGCCATCGCCGAACGGCTCGCAAGACAGTCGATGGGAAGTCTCTGGCGTTTTCAGGGCTTCCTCGCGACACCGGGCAACGGCAAGCATCCGGTCCTGCACATCCAGGATTTTCAGCAAGATTAATTTTCGACAAGAGGTCCCGAAATGGCCACGTTCAAGAAATTCAACAAAGACAAGCGCCCGAAGCGCAACACCCAGTCGCTGCTGTTCAAGCGCAAGCGCTTCTGCCGCTTCACCGTCGCTGGAGTCGAGGAAATCGACTACAAGGACATCGACACGCTGCGTGACTTCATCAGCGAAAACGGCAAGATCATCCCCGCGCGCCTGACCGGCACCCGCGCGATCTACCAGCGCCAGCTGAACACCGCCATCAAGCGCGCACGCTTCCTGGCCATGGTGCCGTACAGCGACCAGCACCGCGTCTAAGGAGTCGACACCATGCAAATCATTCTTCTGGACAAGGTTGTCAACGTCGGTGCCCTGGGCGACATCGTCAAGGTCAAGGACGGCTACGCACGCAACTTCCTGATTCCGTCGGGCCGCGCCCGCCGCGCCACCGCTGCCAACAAGGCCGAATTCGAAGCCAAGCGCGCCGAACTCGAAAAGGCTGCAGCCGCCAAGCTGGCCGAATCGCAAGCTCAAGGCGAAAAGCTCGGTGGCACGACCATCAAGCTGACGCAAAAGGCTGGCGTGGACGGCCGTCTGTTCGGCTCGGTCACCAACGGCGACATCGCCGAAGAGTTGGGCAAGCAGGGCTACAAGGTTGCAAAGTCGCAAGTGCGCCTGCCCAACGGTCCGATCAAGATCGTCGGCGACAGCACCGTGAGCGTGGCCCTGCACACTGACGTGGTGGTCGACATCACCGTGACGGTCTACGGCGAAACCGCCTGATCGTCCACAGCGCCTCGTGCGCTGCGCAAAAGCCGCCTTCGGGCGGCTTTTGTTTTTGTTCTTCAAGGCTTGTTCAGTGACTGTCCACAGGGTTTTGCACAGCACGTACACAGCGTTATGCATGGCGCCGCGGCCGCAGCGCGCGTAGCATGCTTTGTTAACTTTCAAGGCCCCATGTCCGCCGTTTTCTCCTATGCCGACAATGATCCGTCGGCCGACCGCCAAGTCGCCCAACTGCGCATTCCGCCTCACTCCATCGAGGCCGAATCGAGCGTGCTCGGCGGCCTGCTGCTCGACAACGGTGCCTGGGACCGCATGGGCGACCTGCTGGTCGACGGCGACTTCTACCGCCACGAACACAAGCTGATCTACGCGGCCATCGGCGGGCTGATCAACGCCAGCAAGCCGGCGGACGTGATCACGGTCTACGAGCAACTGCAGAACCTCGGCAAGGCCGACGAGATCGGCGGGCTGGTGTACCTGAACTCGCTCGCGCAGTACGTGCCCAGCGCGAGCAACATCCGCCGCTACGCCGAGATCGTTCGCGAGCGCTCCATCCTGCGCAAGCTGGTTTCCGCCAGCGACGAGATCGCGACCAACGCCTTCAATCCGCAGGGCAAGGCGGTCGACAAGATCCTCGACGAGGCCGAACAGAAGATCTTCAACATCGGCGAAGAAGGCACGCGGATGAAGCAGGGCTTCCAGAGCATGGATGCCTTGGTGGTCGACCTGCTCGACCGCGTGACCGAGATGGCCGAGAACCCGAACGACATCACGGGCGTTCGCACTGGCTTCAACGACTTCGACAAGATGACTTCCGGCCTGCAGCCGGGCGACATGATCGTGCTGGCCGCGCGTCCCTCGATGGGCAAGACCTCGCTCGCGATCAACATCGCCGAGCACGTGGCGCTCGACGAAGGCCTGCCGGTGGCCGTGTTCTCCATGGAAATGGGCGCCGCCCAGTTGGCGGTGCGTATCGTGGGCTCCATCGGCCGCATCGACCAGGGCCACCTTCGCACCGGCAAGCTCACCGACGAGGAGTGGCCGCGTCTGACCGAGGCCATCGAGAAGCTGCGCACCGTGTCGCTGCACATCGACGAGACCCCGGGCCTTTCCACCAGCGAGCTGCGGGCCAATGCGCGCCGCCTTGCGCGCCAGTACGGGCGGCTCGGCCTGATCGTGGTCGACTACCTGCAGCTGATGTCCACCAGCAGCTCGGGCGACGAGAACCGGGCCACGGCCGTGGGCGAAATCTCGCGCGGCCTGAAGATGCTCGCCAAGGAACTGAAGTGCCCGGTGATCGCACTGTCGCAGCTCAGCCGCGGCGTGGAAAGCCGTACCGACAAGCGTCCCATGATGAGCGACCTGCGCGAATCCGGCGCCATCGAGCAGGACGCGGACATCATCATGTTCATCTACCGCGACGACTACTACAACAAGGAGTCGAAGGAGCCGGGCGTGGCCGAGGTGATCATCAGCAAGCACCGTAACGGCCCCACCGGCACCGTCAAGCTGGCCTTCCTGAAGCCGCTGACCAAGTTCGAGAACCTGGTCGGCTACAGCAACAACGACGAGTACTGACCCGGCGGCGCCTAAGTCAGCTGGCCGCGCTACCGCTGCCGCTATTGCTGCTGGACCACGACGGCTGGCCGTCCGGCTTCTGCGGCACCACCTTGCCATGCGCCGTCTCGGCATTGACTTGCCGCAGAAGGTCGGCCAGCGTCTTGCCCGGCTCGTCTCGAAAGCGGTCGGGCAGCACCTCGATCGCGTCCATGCGATCCAGCCGGAAGCCCCGGAAATCGTCGCGCAGCTCGCACCAGGTCGAGAGCGTCCAGACCTTGCCCCAATAGAAGCAGCCCAGCGGGCGCACCGTGCGCTCGCTGGCGTCGCCCGAGACGTCGCGGTAGTGCAGCCGCAGCTTGTTGTGCGACTGGGTCGCCTCGCGCAGCGTCTGCAGCCGCGCGCGGAGGGTGTCGTCCAGGCCCAGTCCGGGCGCGTAGAGCGCCAGCGCCTCGGCCGAGACGCGCGCCGCAGGTGGCAGCACCGACAGGATCTTGCCCAGTCCGGTCTCGATGTCGCGCGCCAGCGCCGGATCGACCCAGCTCTGCGCGAGCCGGGCTGCAGCGACGAGCGCCGCGGCCTCGTCCTGCGTGAACATCAGCGGCGGCAGCTCGAAGCCCGCGCCCAGCCGGTAGCCCACGCCAGCCTCGCCCTCGATGGGCACGCCCTGGTGCTGCAGGTCTGCGATGTCGCGGTACACCGTGCGCTCCGACACCTCGAGGCGCTGCGCCAGGAACGCGGCCGTGGTCAGCCGGCGCCCGCGGATGAGCTGCACGAGCTGGAAGAGGCGGTCGGCGCGGCGCATCAGCAGGCCCTGGCGAGCGGGCGAGGGTGGCGTGCGGGCGGGTCGCGCCGGCTCTTGGGGGTGATGCTCATGAAACTCCGATGTGGATCGCCACCTTGTCCGGCCCTTCGTAGGCCTCGAAGTCGCTGCGATAGCGGCGTGCGACCTCCGGGTGCGCCTCGAAATACTGCCAGATGCGCTCCCACGTGGCGATCACCATCTGCGGCATCTGCCCTTCGCCGTTGAAGACCAGGTAGTCGCCGGCTTCCACGGCGAGGCTGTTCTCGCCGCCCGACACGGCGACGCCCGCCGTGACGTCGAACGCGCCATCCTCGTCCGATTCGTAGGCCGTGTACACGCTGAAGATGCGCATGTCGGCGGTGCGCTGTGGCGTCGATGCATAGGTTTCCTCGCCGAAGAATCGGCCCCACAATTGGCCGAGGCGAGCGGTTGCGGGGTCGCGTTCCTCGCGGTTGGTGGTGCGGATGGTGAGGCCCGAGACGCGGAATGCATCCTGGCGTTGGCGGACTGGTTCCATGTGCTTTCTCTCCTCAAAGCGATAGTGTTTTCAGGTCGGCCTTCATGGCCTGTGCGATCAGCTTCATGTCGGCGTCGCTGATGTCGAACATGCCGAAGCGGAACTTGTAGCCCCACTGCCTGGGGTTCTCGATGAAGGCCAGCCGCTCGATCAGCGGGGCGATCGGCGCCTCGTGCCCGGCGGCGTAGACCACGTCGCGCCGCCAAGGCACGAAGCCGTTGCCCATGTCGAATTCGTAGGGCTCGCCCGGCTGCACGATGCCGATCGACACGAAGCTCTGCAGCCTGTCCGCGCCGCCGAACATGGTGCCCGGCGAATAGTAGGCGACGCGGTCGCCCGCCGAAAGCCGCTTGAGCGGCGCCTGCTTGCCGTGGCCGACCTGCATGAAGCCCAGCGGCCGGTGGTCGCGCCCGCGCCGCGCATGCTCGGCGCTGGCCACGGCGATCCAGTTGCGCTGCGTCATGGCGAATCACTCCAGCGAGTGCAGGCCGACTTCGTTGCCTTCGGTGTCGCGCAGGTGGGCAATGAAGCCAAGGCCGGGCGGCAGCGCCGCTTTGGGCGACACGATCTGCCCACCGGCGGCTTCGATCCGCGCCAGCACGGCATCGATGCTTGGATTGCAGTCGAGGTAGATGCGAAGGCCAGTGCCGGCGCGCGCGCTGGCATTGGCTCCGGCCTGCAGGGCGCCTCCGGTGGCGGGCTTGTCGTGCGGGAAGATGGCCAGCGTCTCGCCGCCGAAGTCTTCGCGGCGCAGCTTGCGGGCGAGCACGGTTTCGTAGAAGGCCTGTGCGCGATCGATGTCGGTGACAGGGATTTCGAACCAGGTGATGGCGTTCTGCATTCGGGACTCTCTTTCTTTCGTTGCGTTGGAAGGAGTCCGGATGGTGCTGGCGCCCTACTGACAGCGTCTTGTCAGTAGCCTGTCACCACGGATGAAAAAAGCCCGCGCTGCTCGGGGAGCATGCACGGGCTTGTCCGGGGCGCTGCCCCGGAGGGTCAGAGCACGTCGCTGGCGAAATCGGCCAGGCGCGAGCGTTCGCCGCGCGCCAGCGTGATGTGCCCGCCGTGCGGCCAGCCCTTGAACTTGTCGACCGCGAAGGTCAGGCCCGAGGAGCCCTCCGTCAGGTACGGCGTATCGATCTGCGCGAGGTTGCCCATGCAGATGATCTTCGTGCCGGGGCCGGCGCGGGTGATCAGCGTCTTCATCTGCTTGGGCGTGAGGTTCTGTGCCTCGTCGATGATCACGTACTTGTTGAGGAAGGTGCGCCCGCGCATGAAGTTCATGCTCTTGACCTTGATGCGGCTGCGGATCAGCTCGTTGGTGGCCGCGCGGCCCCACTCGCCGGCGCCGCCGCCATCACCCTTGGCCAGGAACTCGAGGTTGTCGTCGAGCGCGCCCATCCAGGGGCCCATCTTTTCCTCTTCGGTGCCGGGCAGGAAGCCGATGTCCTCGCCCACGCTCACGGTGGCGCGGGTCATGATGATCTCGGTGTAGCGGCGGTCGTCCAGCACCTGCGTGAGGCCGGAGGCCAGCGCCATCAGGGTCTTGCCGGTGCCGGCGGTGCCGGTCAGCGTGACGAAGTCGATCTCCGGGTCCATCAGCAGGTTCATCGCGAAGTTCTGCTCGCGGTTGCGCGTGTTCACGCCCCACACGGCGTTCTTGCCGGAGCTGTAGTCCTTCAGCGTCTTGAGCACCGCGGTCTTGTCGCGGATCTCGGTGACGCGGGCGTACATGCTCGGTTCGCCCGGAGCCTCGAAGTACACGAACTGGTTGATGTACAGGTTGGGCACCAGCGGGCCGCTGATCCGGTAGAAGGTGCTGCTGCCGCTTTGCCAGCTCTCGACGGTCTTGCTCTGGCGAGTCCAGAAGTCGGCAGGCAGGGCGAGCGAGCCGGCGTAGAGCAGGTCGCCGTCTTCCAGCGTCTTGTCGTTCTGGTAGTCGTCGGCGGCCAGGCCCAGCGCGCGCGCCTTGACGCGCATGTTGATGTCCTTCGACACCAGCACGACTTCCCGCTTGGGTTGGCCCGGACGGTCCTTGGCGTACTCGTCGCGCAGCGCGTGCACCACGCCGAGGATCTGGTTGTCGGCCTTGCCCTGGGGCAGGCTCATCGGCAGCGAATAGTCGAGCGGGGCGGTCTGGAAGAACAGGCGGCCGCCGGCTTCGCGGTGGCCGGTGGTGTCGAGCTTCAGGCCCTTGTCGATGTCGGCGTCCTGGGCGGCGGCCAGGGCGTCGAGCGTGCGGCTGGTCTGGCGGCCGTTGCGGGCGACTTCGGTCGTGCCCTTCTTGTGGCCGTCGAGTTCCTCCAGCACGATCATCGGCAGGAAGATGTCGTGCTCTTCGAAGCGGAAGAGGCACATCGGATCGTGCAGCAGCACGTTGGTGTCGAGCACGAACAGCTTGGCCGGGCCGGTGGATTTGCTGCGCTTGGCGCGCGCAGGGGCCTGCGGCGCCGCTGCCACTGCAGGAGCCGCAGCAGGTTCGGCGGCCGGGGCCTTGGTCTCGACCTGGATGAGTGCCTGGGGCGCCGGCGCGCTCACGGGGGCGGGCGTTGCTTTCGGTCTGGTCCGGCGGGCAGGGCGCACGGCGGCGGCACCGCCGGCGCTCTCGGCGCCGACGCTATCGAACAGTTCCAGCGGCTGCGGGCTGCGCGCCGCGGCTTCGTCGGCACGCGAATCACCGGAACGGCGCGAGCCCCGGTGCGAGGACCGGGCGGGCGCATCGAGTGCGTCCGGGGAGAGCAATGCAGCGCGTTTCGTGGGGGCGGGGGGCAGTGGCATGTGTCAGATCGCTCGCAGGAAGTGGGAACCAGAAAACGAAAAAGCCGCCTGAAGACCAAGGCGGCTTTGTTCGGAGGATGCGGTCGTGGAGCTCAACGGCATGAGGCCATTATGCACACCGCGGAAGACGCGCCGGGAGCTCTTTACGCACCGCGTGGGGCATTTCCCACGCCACAGCGGAAAAGCGCGCCGCCGGCTCGCCGGAAGGCTCTCAGGCAGCCTTCTTGAGGGCCTTGACGGCCTTGAGCACGTCGTCGACATGGCCGGGGACCTTGAGCCCGCGCCATTCGGCCTTCAGGATGCCGTCGGCGCCGATCAGGAAGGTGCTGCGCTCGATGCCCTTGACCTTCTTGCCGTACATGATCTTGTTCTTGACCACGCCGAACATGTGGCACATCTTTTCTTCGGTGTCGGCGATGAGCTCGAAGGGCAGCTCGAGCTTGGCCTTGAATTCGTCGTGCGACTTCATGTTGTCGCGGGACACGCCGAAGACCGTGGCGCCGGCTTTCTCGAAATCCTTGTAACGGTCGCGGAACTGCATCGCTTCGGTGGTGCAGCCCGGAGTGTTATCTTTCGGGTAAAAATACATGACCAGCACGTGGCCGAGATGCGAGGTATTCGAGACCTTGATGCCGCCCGTGGCGTTGGCGTCGAATTCAGGAATGGGTTTGTTGACAACGATCGCCATGAAACTTGTTTTCTCCGTTAGATTCCGCTCCTGAGCCCTCTCGCCCCGTTTCGCACCGGGCTTGCTCAAAGAGTGGAGGATTGGTCGTTGCTAACTTTGGGGTAGCCGGCCTGTTCGCAACCCGGTATTTTACCCCGAAAACACCCCCATCAGCCAGCCGCAGGGCTCTCCACGAGGAGGGCGGCGATCACGTGCCGGCCTTCGCCGGCCAGGATGTTGTAGGTCCGGCAGGCTGCCGCGGTGTCCATGGTCTCCACGCCGGTGCGCTGGGCCATCAGCGGCTTGAGCCAGACTGGCTGGGGGAAGCGGATCCGGTTTCCGCTGCCGAAGATGATCAATTCGGCGCCCAGCGATGCCAATTGCGCGAAATGTTCGGGGCCGATCTGGTCGAAGCTCGAACAATTCCATTCGAAGCGCTCGCCGCGCGAGCCGACCACCACGCTGCCCTCGACCTTTTCGTTGTTGATCGCCACCCAGCCGGGACCATGTGCGGTGAGAGACTGAGCGTCGGATTTGTCGGGCTGTAGCTTCATCTGGGCACTGGGAACTGTGGTCAAATTATAGGTTTTCCCTAGTGCCACGGGGCTCGCAAGGGCCTTTGATTCCGCGTAAGCAAACTCTAACCCGCGCCCGGGAGGGCCCTTTGAAGCAGCTCAAGAAATCGGCCAAGCTGGCCAACGTCCTCTACGACATCCGCGGCCCGATCATGGACGCCGCCAAGCAGATGGAAGAAGACGGCCAGAAGATCATCAAGCTCAACATCGGCAACCTGGCCGTGTTCGGTTTCGATGCTCCCGAGGAAATCCAGCAGGACATGATCCGCAACCTGCCCACCTCGGCCGGTTACTCCGACAGCAAGGGCGTCTTCGCGGCACGCAAGGCGGTGATGCACGAGACACAGAAGCAGGGCGTCTCGGGCGTCACCCTCGACGACATCTACCTCGGCAACGGCGCCAGCGAGCTGATCGCCATGTCCACCAACGCGCTGCTCAACGACGGCGACGAGTTGCTGCTTCCGGCCCCCGACTACCCGCTGTGGACCGCCTCCACCAGCCTCTCCGGCGGCACCCCGGTGCACTACCTGTGCGACGAGGCCAACGGCTGGATGCCGAATCTCGACGACATCCGCGCCAAGATCACGCCGCGCACCAAGGGCATCGTGGTCATCAACCCGAACAACCCGACGGGCGCGCTGTATTCCGACGACCTGCTCAGGAGCATCGTGGCCATCGCGCGCGAGCACGGCCTCGTGATCTTCGCCGACGAGGTCTACGACAAGGTGCTGTACGACGGCGTGAAGCACACCGCCATCGCCAGCCTGTCGACCGACGTGCTCACGCTCACCTTCAACTCGCTGTCCAAGAGCTACCGCTCGTGCGGCTACCGCGCCGGCTGGCTGGTGGTCTCGGGCGACAAGCGCAGCGCGCAGGACTACATCGAGGGCCTGAACATGCTCTCGAACATGCGCCTTTGCGCCAACGTGCCGGGCCAGTGGGCCATCCAGACGGCGCTCGGCGGCTACCAGAGCATCAACGACCTCGTGTGCGAGGGCGGCCGCCTGCGCCGCCAGCGCGACCTGGCCTACGAGCTGATCACCGCCATTCCGGGCGTAAGCTGTGTCAAGCCGAGCGCTGCGCTCTACATGTTCCCCAAGCTCGATCCGGAGGTCTATCCCATCGAGGACGACCGCCAGTTCTTCCTCGAGCTGCTGAAGGAAACCCGCGTGATGCTGGTTCAGGGCACCGGCTTCAACTGGGCGACGCCCGACCACTTCCGCATCGTGTTCTTGCCCCACGAGGACGACCTGCGCGAGGCCATCAACCGCATCGCGAAGTTCCTGGAGCAGTACCGACTGCGCCGCAAGTCGCGCCAATGAACTCTGCCCGCATCGCTGCCGCCGCGGCGCTGTCGTTCGCCGCGCTTTCCGCTGGCGCCGTTGGAGCCGCTGGTGCGGCCGGCAAGGAGGGCGTCTCGTTCTCGCACAACGACTGGGAACTGGCCTGCGACAACACGCGCACCTGCCGTGCCGCCGGCTACCAGTCTGAAGGCGCGGACATCACCGAGCCGGTGTCGATGCTCATCACGCGCAAGGCGGGCCCGGACACATCCGTCGAGATCGAGCTGCAGACAGGTGGCGAGAAGCCTGCCAAGGGTCCGGTGCGCTTCAAGGTCGGCAAAGCCACCTTGTCCGGCTTCAAGGACAGCGCCGCCAGCCTCGACCAGGACCAGGTCCGCGCCGTGCTCCCCGAACTGCTCAGGAACGATGACGCCACGCTCACGGACCGCGGCGGACAGAAGTGGGTTCTTTCGCTCTCCGGCCTCAATGCCGTGCTGCTGAAGATGGACGAGGTCCAGGGCCGCATCGGTACTCCCGGCGCGCTGGTGCGCCGCGGCAGCAAGCCCGAATCCTCGGTGCTGCCGCCCGTGCCGGCGCCGGTCGTGAAGGCCGTCGTGCCGCCGAAGGCCCGGCCCGGCGACGACGCGCTGGCCGCGCGCATCTTCCCGTCGCTGAAGCAGTCCGACGCCCAGGACGATTGCAACAACCACGAAGACTTCAACGCCAAGTCGCTGAACGTCACGCGCCTGACCGATCGCAAGGTGCTGCTGTCCTTCGGCTGCGGCATGGGCGCCTACAACTACTCCAGCCTGCTCTGGATCGCCAACGACAAGCCGCCCTATGCGCCTGTCGCCATCGAAGCCAACGGCGATTTCGACGAGAAGGACGGCAGCGTCACTTCCTCCATGAAGGGCCGCGGCATCGGCGACTGCTGGTCGAGCGAGACCTGGAGCTTCGACGGCAAGGGCTTCGTGCGCACCGCCGCCGCGGGCGACGGCATGTGCCGGGGCTTCGCGGGCGGTGCCTGGAGCCTGCCGCGCTACGTCACCCGCGTGGAGCTCTCCGAGCCGTCCGCCACCTCATCCAAACCCTGAACGCCATGAGTGCGACTCTCCCAATGAAACCCATCCAAGTAGGCCTGCTCGGCGCAGGCACGGTCGGCAGCGGCACCTTCAAGGTGCTCAAGCGCAACCAGGAAGAAATCAAGCGCCGCGCCGGCCGCGGCATCGAGATCGCCATGGTGGCCGACCTCGACACCGCCCGCGCCCGCGAAGTGGCAGGCGAGGGCGTGAAGGTGGTGAGCGATGCGCGCGAAGTCATCGCCAATCCCGAGATCGACATCGTCATCGAGCTGATCGGCGGCTACGGCATCGCCAGGCAACTGGTGCTGGAGGCCATCGCGGCCGGCAAGCACGTGGTCACGGCCAACAAGGCGCTGCTGGCCGTACACGGCACCGAGATCTTCGCGGCCGCGCACGCCAAGGGCGTGATGGTGGCCTTCGAGGCCGCGGTGGCCGGGGGCATCCCGATCATCAAGGCGCTGCGCGAAGGCCTCACGGCCAACAGCATCCAGTGGCTGGCCGGCATCATCAACGGCACCACCAACTTCATCCTCTCGGAGATGCGCGACAAGGGCCTGGACTTCGCGACTGTGCTCAAGGAAGCGCAGCGCCTGGGTTACGCCGAGGCCGATCCCACCTTCGACATCGAAGGCGTGGACGCCGGCCACAAGGTCACGCTGATGAGCGCGCTGGCCTTCGGCATCCCGGTGCAGTTCGACAAGGCCCACATCGAGGGCATCACCAAGCTGGCCGCGCAGGACATCAAGTACGCCGAGCAGCTCGGCTACCGCATCAAGCTCTTGGGCGTCACCAAGCGCACCGCCAAGGGCATCGAGCTGCGCGTGCATCCCTCGCTCGTCCCGTCGAAGCGTCTGCTGGCGAATGTCGAAGGCGCGATGAACGCGGTGGTGGTGCATGGCGACGCAGTGGGCACCACGCTCTACTACGGCAAGGGCGCCGGCAGCGAGCCGACCGCCAGCGCGGTGATCGCCGACCTGGTCGACATCACCCGCCTGCACACGGCCGATGCCGCGCACCGCGTGCCGCACCTGGCCTTCCACCCCGATGCGCTGAGCGACCTGCAGGTGCTTCCGATGTCGGAAGTCGTCACCAGCTACTACCTGCGCCTGCGCGTGGCCGACCAGGCCGGCGTGCTCGCCAAGGTGACTGGGCTGTTGGCCACCGCCGGCATCAGCATCGACGCCGTGCTGCAGCGCGAAGCCGACGAGGTGGGCGGCGAGGGCTCCACGCAGACCGACCTGATCATCCTCACGCACGACGCGCGCGAAGGCACGGTCGACGACGTCCTGGCCGAGCTGCAGGCGCTGCCGACCGTGCTCGAACCCATCGTGCGCATCCGCAAGGAAGAGTTGAAGTGAATTACCTGAGCACCCGCGGCCACCCCGGCCGCAAGCGCTTCTGCGAAATCCTGCTCGAAGGCCTCGCGCCCGACGGCGGCCTCTACCTGCCCGAGCAATACCCGCAGATCGACACCGCCACGCTTGCCACGTGGCGCAAGCTGTCGTACGCCGAGCTGGCCTTCGAGATCCTCTCGCTGTACATCGACGACATTCCGCCGGCCGACCTGAAGGCGATCTGCGCGAAGACCTACACGGCCGAAGTGTTCGGCACCGACGAGATCGTGCCGCTGCGCGAGCTGGAAGACGGCGTGTACCTCGAGGCCCTGTCCAACGGCCCCACGCTGGCCTTCAAGGACATGGCGATGCAGCTGCTGGGCAACCTGTTCGAGTACGAACTGGCCCGCCGCGGCGCCGAGCTCAACATCCTGGGCGCCACCAGCGGCGACACCGGCAGCGCGGCCGAGTACGCCATGCGCGGCAAGAAGGGCGTGCGCGTCTTCATGACCTCGCCCGACGGCCGCATGAGCCCGTTCCAGCAGGCGCAGATGTTCAGCCTGCAGGACGCGAACATCCACAACATCGCCATCACCGGCGTGTTCGACGACTGCCAGGACATCGTCAAGGCCGTGTCGAACGACCTGGCCTTCAAGCGCAAGTACCGCATCGGCACGGTCAACTCGATCAACTGGGCGCGGCTGCTGGCGCAGGTCGTCTACTACTTCGCGGGCTACTTCCAGGCCACGGCGGCCAACGACAAGCCGGTGAGCTTCACCGTGCCCTCGGGCAACTTCGGCAACGTCTGCGCGGGCCACGTGGCGCGCATGATGGGCCTGCCGATCCACACGCTGGTGGTCGCCACCAACGAGAACGACGTGCTCGACGAGTTCTTCCGCACCGGCGTGTACCGCGTGCGCGGCGCCGTCGACACGCACGAGACCTCCAGCCCGTCGATGGACATCAGCAAAGCCAGCAACTTCGAGCGCTTCGTGTTCGACCTTGTCGGGCGCGATCCGGCCAAACTGCGCAAGCTCTTCGTGGACGACCTGGGCCTGAACGGCAGCTTCGACCTGAGCGCCGACCCGGCATTCGCGCAGGCCGCCGCGCGCTTCGGCTTCCGCAGCGGCCGTAGCACGCATGCCGATCGCCTGGCCACCATCCGCGACACAGACAAGCGCTTCGCCACGCTGGTCGATCCACACACCGCAGACGGCCTCAAGGCCGCGCGCGAGCAGCTCAGCCCCGGCGTGCCGATGGTGGTGCTCGAGACCGCGCTGCCCATCAAGTTCGCGGCCACGCTGGTCGAGGCGCTGGGCGAGGAGCCCGCGCGCCCGAAGAAGTTCGAAGGCATCGAGGCGCTGCCCAAGCGCGTCGTCAAGCTGCCGGCCGACGCGGAAGCGGTCAAGGCCTACATCGCGGAACACTGTGACTGACCACGGCGAGGGCTGCGCATGAAGGTCGTCGGTTTCGCCGGCTACTCCGGCGCGGGCAAGACCACGCTGCTCGAGCGCCTCATTCCCGCGCTGAAGCGGCTGGGCCAGCGAGTGTCGGTGGTCAAGCATGCGCACCACAAGTTCGACATCGACCATCCGGGCAAAGACACGTACCGTCACCGCGAAGCGGGTGCCTTCGAGGTGGTCGTCGCCTCCGACAAGCGGCTTGCCGTGATGCGCGAATTCGAGGCGCCGGTCGAGCTCAGCGTGCACCAGCTGCTGGCCGAGGTCCTCCCGGTGGCCGACTGGGTGCTGGTCGAGGGATTCCGGCACAGCGACGTGCTCAAGATCGAGATCTGGCGCGAGCCCGAGGCAAGCGAGCCGGTGCGGCCCGTGCTGTACCCCGACGATCCCTTCGTCGTCGCCGTGGCCACCGATGCGCCGGCCAGCCTGCCGCTGCCCACCGGGCGGCCGCTCTTCGACCTCAACGACGCCGAGGCCATTGCGAAGTGGTTGATCGACAGCGGTGAGCGCTTCGAATACAACCCCGATCACCATGGCTGATTCACCCGTTCCCTTCGCCGGCTCTTCCTCGCGCCCGCCGCTGATGCCCCTGGACGAGGCGATCGCGGTGCTGCTTGCGAAGGCGCAGCCGGTGCTGCCCACCGAAAGTGTCGGCACCTTCGACGCCGATGGCCGTGTGCTCGCGCAGGACCTCGTCTCCGGCCTCACGGTGCCGCCGCGCGACAACAGCGCGATGGACGGCTACGCCGTGCGCGTGGCCGACTGCGCCGCGCCCGGCGCCGAGCTGAAGGTGGCGCAGCGCATTCCCGCCGGCACCGTCGGCACGCTGCTCGCGCCCGGCACCGCGGCGCGCATCTTCACCGGCGCGCAGATTCCCGAGGGCGCCGACGCCGTCGTGATGCAGGAAGACACGGCAGCCGTGCCGCAGGAAGGCAGCCTGGGCTCGGTGCGCATCGCCATCGTGCCGGCGGCCGGCCAGTGGATTCGCCGCGCGGGCGAGGACGTGGCCGCCGGCGACGTGGTGCTCCGGAAGGGCGAGCGCCTGACGCCCGCCGCACTGGGCCTTGCCGCCAGCGTCGGCTTCGACCGCCTGCAGGTCGCGCGCAGGCCGCGCGTGGCGATGCTCTCCACCGGCGATGAGCTGGTGATGCCCGGCGAGGTCGCGCCCGATGCGATGAAGCCCGGCGCCATCTACAACTCCAACCGCTTCTTCATGCGGGCTCTGCTGTACCGGCTGGGCTGCGAGGTGAACGACCTGGGCATCGTGCCCGACAACCGCGAAGCCACCGTCGTCGCACTGCGCGACGCGGCCGAGGCGAGCGACCTGATCATCACGACCGGCGGCGTTTCGGTGGGCGAGGAAGACCACATCCGCGCCGCGCTGCAGGCGCTGGGCGAGCTGCAGCTGTGGTCGCTGTCGATGAAGCCCGGCAAGCCCTTCGCCTACGGCTCCATCGCGCGCAGCAGCGGGCAGGGCGCCTGCCACGTGACGGGGCTGCCGGGCAATCCCGTGTCGAGCTTCCTCACCTTCCTGATGCTGGTGCGGCCCTTCCTGCTGACGCTGCAGGGCGCCGCGCGCGTCGCGCCCGAGGCGGTGAAGATGCGCGCCGATTTCGCCTGGCCTCGGGCCGACAAGCGCCGCGAGTTCCTGCGCGTGCGTCGCAATGCGGCCGGCGGCCTCGACCTGTTCGCCAACCAGAGTTCGGGCGTGCTCACCTCGATGGTCTGGGGCGACGGCGTGGTCGACAACCCGGCGGGCCGGACGATCAAGTCGGGCGAGCTCGTCGACTTCATCCCCTTCGCATCGCTGCTGGGCTGAGCCGCATGAAAGTCCAGGTCCGTTATTTCGCCTCGGTGCGCGAGGCGCTTTCCAGCAGCGGCGAAGCCGTCGACACGCGAGCCGAGACGCTGTCGGCCCTGCGCGACGAACTCATCGCCAGGGGCGGCGCTTACGCCACCGCGCTCGCGCGCGGCAAGGCGGTGCGCATGGCGCTCGACCAGGTCATGAGCGACGAAGCCGCAGCCTTGCGCGAAGGCTGCGAGGTCGCCTTCTTCCCTCCGGTCACGGGCGGCTGAGCCGGGCGTCCAGCGCCACGAGGCGCTCGCGCAGGCTGTCGGAAGCCTGGGTCATCGGCGAGCGCAGTTCGTCGGCCATCTCGCCCTTGTGGGCCAGCAGCGCCTTCAGCGGGCCGGGGTTGGGCTCTGCGAAGAGCATCTCCACCAGCGGCTGCAGCGGCTGCCATTCGGCGCGCGCCTCGGCCAGGCGGTTTTCCGACAGCAGGCGCACCAGGCGCACGAAGCGGGGCGTCTGCACGTTGCCGCTGGCCGCGATGGCGCCCGCGCCGCCCTCGGCCATGGTGCCGAATATCTGGTGGTCCTCGCCCGTCAGCACCTGCAGCCGGCCGTCGGCGATCACCGCGCGCGTCTTGGCCATGTCGCCGCCGCAGTCCTTGATGCCGCGTATGCGGGGATGCGAGGCCAGCGCCAGCATCGTCTCGCGGGTGATGGTGACGCCGGTGCGGTAGGGGATGTCGTAGACCAGCACGGGCACCGAGCTGGCGTCGGCGATGGCGCGGAACCACTCGAGCAGGCCGGCCTGGGAGGGGCGCACGTAGTGCGGCGCGGCCACCAGAAGGCCCGCGATCGGGCGTTCCGATAGCTTGCGGGCCCAGGCGATGGCCTTGCCCAGGTGGTAGCCCGAAATGCCCATGACGACCGGCAAACCGCCGGCTGCTGCCAGCACCGTGTCGAGCACCGCCAGTTGTTCGGTTTCGTCGAGCGCCGCGGCTTCGCCGGTGGAGCCGCAGGGCACGAAGCCGGTCACGCCTTCGCTGGCGAGGCGGCGGACCAGGGTGGAGAGAGCGGCATGGTCGACCGCGCCGTCGCGGAATGGCGTGACGAGGGCCACCCAGAAGCCGGAAAAGTCGGGAGTGGTGGGGCTTGGTTGTTGGTGAGGCACGCGGGCTTCCTTTCAGGAATCGACCGATGGAAAGAACCATCGTCCGATGCGCGCGCAACCCAATGGGGGCCAGAGCCTTTGGCGGGGTTCCGTCGCTCATCCGACGACGGAACCTCGGCTCCGGTCAGACGAGCTTTGGTTTTTTGGCTTTGTCGTTGCTGCTGCCTTGGCCGGCGCGACGGTCTTCAAGGCGCGAAGGCACCGGGAAGAGCGTGGGCGTGGCAAGGCAGGGCATCGGCAGAGTCTATCGCGATGACACAATTCGGACATGAGCCTTGCCCGTGTTTCGATCCAGACGAACGATTTCGACCTCTCGCAGGAAGTCGCCGCGTTGCGTGCCGGCGACAAACGCGTGGGCGCCGTCTGCAGCTTCATAGGCACCGTGCGAGACCGCAACGACGGCAGCAGCGTCTCGTCGATGGAGCTGGAGCACTACCCCGGCATGACCGAGAAGGCCATCGAGGCCATGATCGACGAGGCCCATCGCCGCTTCGACATCCTGGGCGCGCGCGTGATCCATCGCGTCGGCCTGCTGCAGCCGGAAGACCAGATCATGATGGTGGCGGTGGTGTCGGCCCACCGCGGCCAGAGCTTCGAGGCCTGCGAGTTCCTGATGGACTACCTCAAGACCCAGGCGCCCTTCTGGAAGAAGGAGCAGACGCCCGAAGGCGCCCGCTGGGTCGATGCGCGCGTGGCCGACGACGCGGCCCTGGCGCGCTGGGGCATCAGCGCCCCGAACGCCTGACTTGAATCTGTTCCCTCTCCCTCTGGGAGAGGGTTAGGGTGAGGGCAGCAGCACTCATTCGACGACTTGCTCTTCTTGCGAAGGCCGCTGGCCCTCACCCCAACCCTCTCCCCGAGGGGAGAGGGAGCAAGACTTCAGAGTGGCTTGAAGCCGCTGGACTGGATGATTTTTTCCCAGGTCTGCGTGTACGTACGCACGCGGCCGGCGAACTGGCCCTGGGGCTCGTAGCCCACCGTCAGGCCCATCGTCGCGAGCTTCTGCTTCACGTCGGGCATGGCCAGCACCTTCTGCAGCGCATCGCCGTACTTGTCGATGATCGGCTGCGGCGTGCCCACCGGCGCGAAGATGCCGTAGTAGGGCAGGTCTTCCAGGTTGGAGAAGCCCAGCTCGGTGAAGGTCGGCACGTTCGGGAGCACGGCCTGGCGCTTGGCGCCGATGGACGCCACGATGCGGACCTTGCCGGCCTTGTGGTTCTCGATGAAGTCCGGCACCGAGGCGATGCCTGCCGTGATCTGGTTGCCCAGCATGTCGGCCGTCATGGGCGCGCTGCCGCGGTAGGGGGCGGGCTGGACGTCGATCTTGTACTTGTCCGAGATCATCTTCACCAGGAACTCGGGGATCGATGCCGGCGCCGGGATGCCGATGGTCTCCTTGCCGCCCTTCTGGGTGCGGACCCACTTCACGTATTCGTCGATGCTCTTGGCCGGCGTGCCGCCCGAGACGGCCAGCACGTTGGCGAAGGTCGCGAAGCCGGCCACGGGCACGAAGTCGGTGGCGGGGTTGAAGCCCGGGTTCTTCACCACCTGCGGCAGGATCGAGATGGTGTGGTCGTGCGACAGGAACAGCGTGTGGCCGTCGGCCGGGGACGACTTCAGCACCGTCGCCGCGATCTGCCCGCCCGCGCCGGCGCGGTTCTCGACCACCACCGGCACGCCCAGCACGTCCTTGAGCTTTTCGCCCAGCGTGCGGGCGATGGCGTCTGTGCCGGCACCGGCGGGGAAGCCCACCAGCAGGCGCACGGGCGTACCGCTTTGCGCCTGCGCAAGGCTGCAAAGCCCCGCTGCAGCCATAAAGAGACCCACGCTGATCGCCCGGCGCACCGGTTGAACGCGCATTGAAAAAACCATGATCGACTCCATTCGAGAGAGAGAAATGCCTACGGGCGGGAGAGGCCGGGTCCGGTGCAATACCCGTGCCCGCAGCGGCGGGAAGCGCCGGAAGGACCGGCAACCTTGAATCGTGCCCGAACAGCCCTATTTTGGATGCAGGAATACCACCATGCGACAAGACAAACTCACCACCAAATTTCAGGAAGCGCTGGGCGACGCACAGTCTCTGGCGCTGGGCAACGACAACGCCTACATCGAACCGGCCCACCTGCTGGTCGCGATGCTGCGCCAGGACGACGGCCCGCGCGCCCTGCTGGAGCGTGCCGGCGTCAACGTCCCCGGCCTGACGCAGGCGGCCGAGGCCGCCATCAAGAAACTGCCTCAGGTGCAGGGCCACGACATCGTGCAGGTCGGCCCCGAGCTCGGCAAGCTGCTGCAGGCCACCGAGAAGGAAGCCATCAAGCGCAATGACCAGTTCATCGCCGGTGAACTCTTCCTGCTGGCACTGGCCGACAGCAAGGCCGACGTCGGCAAGATCGCCCGCGAAAACGGCCTGAGCCGCAAGTCGCTCGAATCGGCCATCGACGCCGTGCGCGGCGGGCAGGGCGTGAACAGCGCCGACGCCGAAGGCCAGCGCGAAGCCCTCAAGAAATACACCCTCGACCTCACCGAACGCGCCCGGCTGGGTAAGCTCGACCCGGTCATCGGCCGCGACGAGGAAATCCGCCGCGCCATCCAGGTGCTGCAGCGCCGCACCAAGAACAATCCAGTGCTCATCGGCGAACCCGGCGTGGGCAAGACCGCCATCGTCGAAGGCCTGGCGCAGCGCATCGTCTCGGGCGAAGTGCCCGACTCGCTCAAGGGCAAGCGTGTGCTGTCGCTCGACATGGCAGCGCTGCTGGCGGGCGCCAAGTTCCGCGGCGAATTCGAGGAGCGCCTGAAGAGCGTTCTGAACGAGCTCGCCAAGGACGAGGGCCAGACCATCGTCTTCATCGACGAACTGCACACCATGGTGGGCGCCGGCAAGGCCGAGGGCGCCATGGACGCGGGCAACATGCTCAAGCCGGCGCTCGCGCGCGGCGAGCTGCACTGCGTGGGCGCCACCACGCTCGACGAGTACCGCAAGTACATCGAGAAAGATGCCGCCCTGGAGCGCCGCTTCCAGAAGATCATCGTGGGCGAGCCCAGCGTGGAGGCGACCATCGCCATCCTGCGCGGCCTGCAGGAGAAGTACGAGGTGCACCATGGCGTGCAGATCACCGACCCGGCCATCGTGGCCGCGGCCGAACTGAGCGACCGCTACATCACCGACCGCTTCCTGCCCGACAAGGCCATCGACCTGATCGACGAGGCCGCGGCCAAGATCAAGATCGAGATGGACTCCAAGCCCGAGGTCATGGACCGGCTCGACCGCCGCCTGATCCAGCTGCAGATCGAACGCGAGGCCGTGCGCCGCGAGAAGGACGAGGCTTCGCAGAAGCGCCTGGGCCTGATCGAGGGCGAGATCGAGAAGCTGCAGAAGGAGATCGCCGACTACGACGAGATCTGGCAGGCCGAGAAGGCCCAGGCCCAGGGCAGCGCGCAGGTGCGCGAGGACGTGGACAAGATCAAGTTCCAGATCGAGGAGTGGAAGCGCAAGGGCGACTTCAACAAGGTCGCCGAGCTGCAGTACGGCCAGCTGCCGGCGCTCGAGAAGCGCCTGAAGGAGGCCGAGGCCAGCGAGGCTAGCAAGGGCAAGTCGAGTGCGCCCACGCTGCTGCGCACCCAGGTCGGCTCCGAGGAGATCGCCGAGGTCGTGGCGCGCGCCACCGGCATTCCGGTTGCCAAGCTGATGCAGGGCGAGCGCGACAAGCTGCTTGTGATGGAAGACAAGCTGCACGAGCGCGTGGTCGGCCAGGACGAGGCCATCGGCGCGGTGGCCAACGCCATCCGCCGCTCGCGCTCGGGCCTGTCCGATCCGAACCGCCCGACCGGCTCGTTCCTGTTCCTCGGCCCCACGGGCGTGGGCAAGACCGAGCTGTGCAAGGCGCTCGCGGGCTTCCTGTTCGACAGCGAAGAGCACCTGATCCGCATCGACATGAGCGAGTTCATGGAGAAGCACTCGGTCGCCCGCCTGATCGGCGCGCCGCCGGGCTACGTGGGCTACGAGGAGGGCGGCTACCTCACTGAAGCCGTTCGCCGCAAGCCCTACAGCGTGGTGCTGCTCGACGAAGTCGAGAAGGCCCACCCCGACGTGTTCAACGTGCTGCTGCAGGTGCTCGACGATGGACGCCTGACCGACGGCCAGGGCCGCACCGTGGACTTCAAGAACACCGTGATCGTGATGACGAGCAACATCGGCTCGCCCATCATCCAGGCCATGGTGGGCAAGCCCTCGGAAGAGATCAAGGAAGCGGTGTGGGACGAGCTGAAGAACTACTTCCGCCCCGAGTTCCTGAACCGCATCGACGAGACGGTCGTGTTCCACGCGCTCGACGCGAAGAACATCGAGTCGATCGCCGCGATCCAGCTCAAGGTGCTGCAGGCGCGGCTCGCGAAGATGGACCTGGGCCTGGAGGTTTCGCCGGCTGCGCTGGCGGAGATCGCCAAGGTCGGGTTCGACCCGGTGTTCGGTGCACGACCGCTCAAGCGCGCGATCCAGCAGCGCATCGAGAACCCGCTGTCGAAGCTGCTGCTGGACGGAAGCTTCGGGCCGAAGGACACGATCGAGGTCACGACCGACCCGATCCAGTCGCCGGGCCAGTTCTCCTTCCGCAAGGCGGGGGAACCAACGGCGGCCGCTTCGGCCTAAAGTCGGATGATGAACTTCGTAATACGCGTCATTCTTCTGCTCCTGGGGCTGGTCTTCGCGGCCAGCCTGGCCGTGGCGGTCATGCTGCTGGCGGCTGTGTGGGGTGTTCGCTACGCCTGGGGGCGTCTCACGGGCAAGCCCGTGACGCCGTGGGTCATGCGTTTCAACCCGCGCTCCGGCTTCGACCGATTTCGCAATGCGGCACAGCCCTCGCAACCGACGGCTGCCGACGTGGCGAACGCCCGTGCCCGCGGCGAGTCGGTGGAGCGTCCCGTGCGCATCCGCGGCAGCGTAAGCGACGTGACCGACGTTTCGCCGAAATCGGTCTCCCCGCGCGGCTGACCGGCGGCCCGCCGGCGCTATTTCAGGCGCGACAGCCGGTCGCGCCGTTCGCCGTCAGAATAGTCCTCCTGGAGCCGCGGCTCGCCAGCCGCGGCTTTCTGCTTTCATCCAGGAGAGACATTCCATGACTTCGCGCGACATTTTCGTGGTCGGCACCGCCCGCACCGCCATCGGCACCTTCGGCGGCTCGCTGAAGGACGTGCCCAACACCCAGCTTGCCACTACCGCCGTCAAGGCCGCCATCGAGCGCAGCGGCGTCGCAGCCGACGCCATCGGCCACGTGGTCATGGGCAACGTGATTCCCACCGACGTCAAGGACGCCTACCTGAGCCGCGTGGCGGCCATCGACGCGGGCTGCCCCATCGAGACGCCGGCCTTCAACGTGAATCGCCTCTGCGGCTCGGGCCTGCAGGCCATCGTGTCGGCGGCGCAGGCCATCGCGCTGGGCGACTGCGACATCGCCATCGGCGGCGGCTCGGAGTCGATGAGCCGGGGCCCGTACTTCGACACCGCCGCGCGCTACGGCGCGCGCATGGGCGACGTGCAGCTCGTCGACTACATGCTCGGCATCCTCCACGACCCGTGGGAGAAGATCCACATGGGCATCACCGCCGAGAACGTGGCCGCGCGCTACGGCATCACGCGCGAGCAGCAGGACGAGCTGGCCGTTGTCAGCCAGCAGCGTGCGGCAGCCGCCATTGCCGCGGGCCGCTTCAAGGAGCAGATCGTTCCGGTCGAGGTCAAGACGCGCAAGGGCGTGGTGCTCTTCGACACCGATGAGCACGTGCGCGCCGACACCACCGTCGAGACGCTGTCGAAGATGAAGCCCGCGTTCAAGAAGGACGGCCTCGTCACCGCAGGCAATGCCTCGGGCATCAACGACGGCGCGGCCGCCGTGGTGTTGGCCGAAGGCGGCCGTGTGAAGGCGCTGGGGCTCAAGCCCCTGGCGCGGCTGGTGGGCTATGCGCATGCCGGCGTGGAGCCCGCGTACATGGGCATCGGCCCGGTGCCGGCTACGCGCAAGGTGCTGGAGCGTACGGGTCTGAAGGTGGGCGACCTGGACGTGATCGAGTCGAACGAAGCCTTCGCGGCGCAGGCCTGCGCGGTGATCAAGGAGCTGGGCTTCGATCCGGCCAAGGTCAATCCGAACGGCTCTGGCATCTCGCTGGGGCATCCGGTGGGTGCGACGGGCGCGATCATCACGACCAAGGCCATCGCCGAGCTGCAGCGGGTGCAGGGGCGCTATGCGCTGGTCACGATGTGCATCGGGGGCGGACAAGGCATCGCGGCCATCTTCGAGCGGGTCTGATCGCATGCTCCGCCCGTCTGTCCTGATCGATCCCGGCGAGGTCGACTTCAGCGCCATCCGGGCGCAGGGCGCGGGCGGACAGAACGTCAACAAGGTCTCGAGCGCGGTGCATCTGCGCTACGACATCCACGCCAGTTCGCTGCCGTCCGATGTGAAAGAAAGGCTGCTCGCGCTGCGCGACGGCCGCATCACCCAGGAAGGCGTGTTCGTGCTCAAGGCACAGCAGCACCGCACCCAGGAGATGAACCGTGCAGACGCGCTCGCTCGGCTGCAGGCGGTGGTCGACAGCGTGGCCGTCGCGCCGCGCGTGCGGCGGGCGACCAGGCCCACCTACGGTTCGAAGCAGCGCCGGCTCGAAGGCAAGAGCCAGCGCTCGCAGATCAAGAGCCTGCGCGGACCGGTGCGGGACTGATCCCTCCGGTGCCGCCGCGCAGCCTGCGGATCTGCAGGCCCACGCCGATCAGGTACAGCACCAGCAGCACGCCGGTGATCGCCTTGAGCTCCGGCGCATCGGCGTTCGGCAGCAGCGGGGCGCCGAGCGGCAGGCGCGTGAGCGTTTCGGTGAAGGCCGGAATCCAGTGGAAGAGAAAGCTCGCAGAGAACGCGATGGCCTCGACGTAACGCGCCCACTTCCCGAAGAACAAGCCCCGGCCGGCGAGTGCGCCCACTGCCAGCGCAGCCAGCGTGATGATGCCCAGCGCATGCGGCTTGCCGAAGCCGCCGTGCTGGAAGATGCCGAAGCCGGTGAGACAGGTCAGCACGGTGGTCCACACGAAGAGCCGGCCGAGGCCGGTGCGCATCGTGATTTCCTTGCAGCGGAACAGGGCCGCCAGCCCCGCGGCGACGGCGATCAGGCTGATCGCGGTGTGAACGGTGCCCAGGGACGTGAGTCCCAGCCATCCTGTCGGTGCCATGCGGATCTCCTCGTGTCGTGGTGCGGCATTCTGATGGTTCGCAGCGAATTCGCGCAATCTCGGATGAATTGAGTGAAAAAGGCCCTGCTTTACGGTCCTGAAACATCTCCCGAGGACAATCGCACTCATGAGAAGGCTCTTTCCGCGCGCCGTGCTGGCCGCGTTCCTGCTGGCACCGGCCGCGGCGCTCCTGAGCGGATGCGGCCCGGGAGCCGCAGCGCAACCGGAAGCACGCAGCGCCGCAGCCCCCGAACTCAAGTGGGAAGAACTGATTCCCAAGAGCTGGGACCCGACCAGGCGCTACCGCAACATCAGCCTCGAAGCCCTGCGCGACAACGACCCCCGCGCGATCCAGATGCTCGACGAGATGCGCGCCGTCTGGGACAACGCTCCGGTCAACGTGGCGCTCGACGGCAAGCCGGGCAAACTCGCCGGCTTCGTCGTTCCGCTGGACAACACGCAGGAGGGCATCCGCGAGTTCCTGCTGGTGCCGTACTTCGGCGCCTGCATCCACACGCCCCCGCCGCCAGCCAACCAGATCGTGCACGTGATCGCGGCCTCGGCCGTGAAAGGCCTGCACGCCATGGACACGGTGTACGTCAGCGGCACGCTGAAGGCCGCGCGCTATTCGTCGGCGGACATGGGCGTGAGCGGCTACGAGATCAGGTCGGCCTCGGTCGAGCGCTTCGTGCCCAGGCAGCCGCAATGAGCGGCCGCGCTCAGCCGCCCATGCGCTGGGACAGGAAATCCAGGAACGACGTGATGCGCGCCGACAACTGCGTGTTGCGGTAGTACACGGCATTCACCGGCTGGCGCACGTCGGCCGTTTCCTTCGCCAGCACCTGCACCAGCGCGCCGCTGGCGCGGTCGATGGCCGTCATGAAGTCCGACAGGCAGGCGATGCCCACGCCCGCCAGCGCGAGCTGTCGCAGCGTCTCGCCGCTCGATGCCACCAGCGTGGGCGCGATGTTCCACTCGTCGCCATGCACGCCGCGAAGCGGCCAGCGGTTCAGCGACTCGGGCTGCGTGAAGCCCAGCAGCGTGTGTTCGGCCAGGTCGGCCACCTTGCGCGGCTTGCCGTGCGCTTCGAGGTATGCCGGGCTCGCGAGCACGCGCAGCCGGTGCGTGCCCAGCGGCCGTGCGTGCAGCGTGGAGTCGCGCAGCGGGCCGATGCGGATCGCCACGTCTGTGCGGCGCTCCAGCAGGTCGATGGGCAGGTCGTCGGTGTCCAGCTCCAGGCTGATCTGCGGATAGAGCCGGCGGAACTCCGGCACCAGCGGCACGATGGCGTGCAGCATGAAGGGCGAGGCCGCGTTCACGCGCAGCCGGCCCGCGGGCTGCTCGCGGCGCGCGGCCATGTGCTCTTCGGCGTCGTCGATGGCATCGAGGATGGCGCGCGTGCGCTGCAGGAAGGCCGCGCCTTCCTCGGTGAGCTCGAGCCTGCGCGTGGTGCGGCGAAGCAGGGTGGTGTCGAGCTTCTGCTCGAGCCGGCTCAGGGCGCGGCTGATGCCCGAGACGGTCTGCGAGAGCTGCTCCGACGCGGCAGTGATCGAGCCCGTGTCCACCACCGTGCGGAACGCGACGAGTTCTTCGATGGTGGTCTTCATAGGGGCTGGCGCGTCAGGCGGCGGCTTCCTGCTGCGCGGGCACCTCGACGCGCGGCATCAGCGCCGCGAGCGCCTCGCCGTCGGTGCGGTAGCTGAAGAGCATCGGCCCCGGCGCCAGCAGGCCGGCGCTTTCCAGCACCTGCATCGCGGGCAGCTTCATGCCGCTCAGGTGCAGGCGGATGCCCTTGGATTCCATCATCCGGCGGATCGAGCCGAACACCTCGGCGCCGGTGATGTCGATGCGGTTGATCGGCTGCGCGAACAGGCACACGTCGGTGAGGTGGGGCCGCTCGGCCAGCGCCACCGTGAGCGCGCGTTCGAGCGTGGAGGCGGATGCGAAGTCGAGCTCGGCGTCCATGCGCAGCGCATAGAGGTTCGGTGCCAGCGGCGGCAGCTTCCAGAGGTTGCGGTCGCGCAGGCTGCCGTCGGGGTGCAGGCCCACCTCGATGATGCGCGGATGCAGGTGCCGGTACATGTAGTGCGCCAGCGCCGCCAGCAGGCCACCGAGCACGCCCCAGTAGATGCTGGGCGCGGTCGCGATCGTCAGCACGAAGGTGCCGAAGGCGATGCCCGCCTCGATGCGCGAGATGCGCCACAGCGCAGTGAAGCTCGCCGGCTTCACCAGCCCGAGGATGGCCGTGACCACCACCGCCGCCAGCACCGCCTGCGGCACGTGATAGAGCAGCGGCATCAGCCACAGCAGCGCGCCCGCCACCACGACCACGCTGAAGAGCGTCGCCCAGCCAGTCTGCGCGCCGGCGTACAGCGTGATGGCCGAGCGCGAGAACGACGAACTCGTGGGAAAGGCGCCCGTGAAACCCGAGGCCAGCTTGGCCAGCCCCTGGCCGATCAGGTCCTGGTTTTCGTTCCAGAGCGTGCCGGCGCGCGCGTTGTCGACCTTGGCGCTCGACGCGGTTTCCAGGAAGCTCACCAGCGTGATCATCAGTGCCGGCAGCACCAGCGCGCTGAAGGTGCCGAGCGGCAGCAGGCCCGGCCAGTAGAAAGAAGGCAGGCCCGAAGGCAGCGTGCCCACCACCGCGCCGCCGCGCAGCGCGTAGTCGGCCAGCCAGCTGATGGCCGCCGCGCCGGCCACCAGCGCCATCGTTGTCGGAAAGCGCGGCAGCAGGCGCTTGCCCAGCCACAGCACCGCGATGCTGCCCAGCCCGAAGGCGATGGCCACCAGGTCGGGCAATGGCCCGCCCTGCAGCACCTGCGGAATGGTCCGCCCCGTGAAGCCCAGCAGGGCAGGCAGCTGCGAGATCGCGATCAGCACTGCCGCGCCCTGTGTGAAGCCGATGAGCACCGGCGAATTCACCAGCCGCAGCAGCCAGCCGAAGCGCCCGGCGCCCAGCACGATCTGGATCGCGCCCGATATCAGCGTGAGCCACACCGCCATCGCCACCCACTCGGCGCTGCCCGCCACCGCCAGCGGCGCGAGCGAGGCACCCACCAGCAGGCTGGTGAGAGCCGTCGGCCCCACCGACAGCCGTTGCGAGGAACTGAACATCACCGCGATCAGCGCCGGGAACAGCGCCGCGTAGACGCCCGTGACCAGCGGCATGCCCGCCAGCGCCGCATAGGCCACGCCCTGCGGGATGACCATCAGCGCCACGGTGATGCCGGCCATCGCCTCGTTGCGCAGCAGCGCGGCGGAAGGGCGGGGCCAGGCCAGGCACGGAACCCAGCGGGAGAGGCGCTGGCGCAGGGAGGGAGAGGGGGCAGCCGGGGTCATGGATGTTTGCGGGCGCACTGGAGAGAACTGCAGGCACATGCGCGGTGCGCCGCGCGAAAGCGATGCGGAATGTGGAGCCGGGTCAGATCAACGATGTCGCGTTTTTCAGCACGTAGTCGCAGGCCTTTTCCTTGACCTTCGACGACAGCCCCTTGAAGTTCAGCGACTTGCCGTCGCCGCCTTGCAGCAGGCCCTTGGCGCCGCTGGCGAAGCCGGTCTCCTGCTTCTTCTGGCCGGTGATCTTGGCGAGCAGCTTGTCCTTTACCGAGGCCGCGTCGCCGCCCAGGTAGTTGTTCTTCACGCAGTACTGCAGCACACCGGCCGCGTTGCCCATGGTGCTGGAACCGATGGCGGGCATCTTGAAGCCGAGGCTGCTGCCCAGGTTGCCGAGCGCCGATCCGCCCGTGCTGCCGCCGCTGCCTTGCGAATTGGCGGTGGCGGCTTCGCCGGCCTTTTCCTTGAGCTGGTCGAGCAGGTTGTTGGCCTGCGCCGAGGCGCCCGCGGCGAGCAGCGCCAGGGCGATGAGGGTTGAACGGGCGTGCATGTCGTCCTCCTGTCGGTACGCGTGGTGGAAAGCGGCCATCAGCATAACGGAGACGCCGGGGGCGAAGCCCCGGTTGCACGCGCGCTCTTACTTCGTGCGCGGTGGGCGCTTTTCGAGCAGCGGCGCACTGGTGCCTTGCACGCCAACCAGGCCCAGCACCGTCACCAGCGAGTTCTGCGCACCCTTCCAGCCGTCGGTCACGTCGATCCACTCCGACAGCGCGTGGAAGCCGCCGGTCTTGCCGCCGCCGCCGATGATGATGGCCGGGATGCCCAGCGACATCGGCACGTTGGCGTCGGTGCTCGCGCCCGTCAGCAGCGTCTTGTGGCCGAAGGCCGCGTTCGAGCGCGTGGCGGCCTCGACGATCACCGTGTCCGACTGCGTGCGCCCGCCCGGACGGTCGCCGATGAGCTTGGTGCTCACGCTCAGCGTGTTGACGTTCCAGCGCTTGTTTTCCTCGGCCACGGCTTCGTCGATGGCGGCGAGGATCTTCTTCTCGGTCTCGAGCAGCGGCGCCATTTCGTCGGAGCGGATGTCCACCGCCATGCGTGCATCGGGCGCAATGGTGTTGACCGAAGTGCCGCCACCGACCGTGCCGACGGTGAACGTCGTCTTCGGGAAGCTCGGCGTGCGGATGTCGGCGATCTTCGCGATGGCGCGGCCCATGCCGTGGATGGCGCTGGGCACCTGGCCGAAGGCGCCGTAGCTGTGGCCGCCGGGGCCCTTGAAAGTCACTTCGTAGCGATGGCTGCCGGTGCCCAGCATCAGCACCGAGCCATCGGGCGCGGGCTCCAGGCCGACCATGCCGTCGATGTCGAGGTTGTCGCGGAAGATCGCCTTGATGCCGCGCAGGTTGCCGAGTTCTTCCTCGCCCACGTTGCCCACGAAGAGCAGGTCGCCCACCGTCTGGACCTTGTTGTCGTTGAGCACCTTGAGCCACGACAGCAGCACCGCGAGGCCGCGCGTGTCGTCGGAAATGCCGGGCGCGTAGAGCTTGCCGTCGCGCTCCTTCACCTTCACGTCGGTGCCGGCGGGGAACACGGTGTCGAGGTGGGCCGAGATCAGCAGCTTCGGCCCGTTGCCCGTGCCCTTGCGCAGGCCGACCACGTTGCCTTCGGCGTCGATCTTCGCGTCGCTCAGGCCCAGCGCCTTCATGCGTGCGAGAAAGGCTTCAGCGCGCTTCTGTTCCTTGAAGGGCGGCGCCTCGATCTCGGTGAGCATCTTCAGGTCTTCCACCGAGCGGTCGTGGTCGGCCTTGACCGACTCCAGCAGCTTCTGGATGGCGGGCGAAGCCATCAGCTGGGTGTAGGCCTTGTCCACTTCGGGACGCACCTGCGTGGGAGTGGCCGCGACGCTGCCGCTCTGGGCGTGCGCGAGGCCGGCGGCGGCGGAGGCCAGGGCGAGGACTATCGGGGCGAGGCGAAGCGACACGGGGCGAGGCATAGTGCGGAATGTCCTTGTAGTTGAGGCTGACCAGGTCGAGGCGAGCGGCGCCGTTGCAGCGCCGTCGTCAGCGATTCTTATGGCTGTGTTAGGCGCGCGCTCTGGTTTAATCTGCCGCGTTGTCAGTTTTTCTAACGAAGCCCTCATGCGCCGCCATATCCCGAGCACCCGCGCGCTGCTGATCTTCGACGCGGTGGCCCGCCACCACGGCGTCGGCAAGGCCGCGGAGGAGCTGTGCCTCACGCACAGCGCGGTGAGCCAGCAGCTGCGCCAGCTGGAGACGCAGATCGGCGTGCGACTGGTGCAGCGCACCGCGCGCGGCACCGAGCTCACCGAGGCCGGCCGGCGCTATCACGGCCAGATCTCGGGCGACCTGCTGCGCCTGCAGAACCACACGCTCGAAGCCATGGCGCAGCGCACCGACGGCCTGCGCCTGCTGGTCGGCGCGGTGCCGGTGCTGGCCGAGGGCTGGCTCACGCCGCGCCTGCCGGAGTTCATCGGGCTGAACCCGGGCTGCAGCCTGCACCTGCAGGTGTTTCCCACGCATCTCTACATGGAAGACCAGCCCTTCGACGTCGGCGTGCAGTACGACGACGCGGTGTGGCCGGGCGCGAACGCGCTGCCGCTGATGGGCGAGTCCTGCGTTGCCGTGTGCTCGCCCAGTGCGAAGGGCCGGCCGGCCATGGCGCGCGGCGACTTCCGCGCGGCGCCGCTGCTGCAGTTGCGCACGCGCATGGGCGCGTGGGAAGAGTGGTTCGGCCAGACCCCGCATCTGCGCGCGCCGGAGAACCTGGTGGCGGGGCACCGCTTCGACCTGTTCTCCTCGCTGGTCGCGGCCGTGCGCGCCGATCTGGGCGTGGGGCTCGTGCCCGACTACTTCGTCGAGCGCGAGTTGCGTTCGGGCGAGCTGGTGCTGGCCTGCCCGCACAGAGCACCGTCGAGCCGGGGCTACAGCGTGTTCGTCGCGCCCAGCCGCACGGACGACGCGCTGGTCGGCGCTTTCGTTGCATGGCTGCGCGCGGCAGCCGCACAAGCCGCGCCGCAGGAGCTGAAGGCCGTCTAGGCCCGGCGGAAGAGCAGCACCGAGTTCGTGCCGCCGAAGGCGAAGGAGTTGCTGATGGCGGCTTCGAGCGCCGGTGCCGCCGTGTCGTCCTGCATGACGAGGTTCATCCGGCATTCCGGATCGATCTCGCGGCAGTTGGCGTTGGGCGGCAGTTGCCGCTGCTGCAGCGCCATCACGGTGATGAGTGCCTCGATGGCGCCGGCCGCGCCCAGCATGTGGCCATGCAGCGCCTTGGTCGAGCTCACGCGCAGCGCGTCGAGGTCGTCGCCCCACACCTCGGCCAGCGCGTTGCGCTCGACCACGTCGCCAATGCGCGTGGCCGTGCCGTGCGCGTTGCAGTAGCCCACGTCGCGCGGCTGCAGCCCCGCCTGGCGCAGGGCGGCGCGCAGCGCGCGGGCCTGTCCTGGAGCGTCGGGCTTGGTGAGATGGGTGGCGTCGCTGCTGAGGCCCCAGCCGGCCAGCGTGGCGTGGCTGCGGGCGTTGCGTGCGCGAGCGCGCTCCGCGGATTCGAGGACGAGGAAGGCCGCGCCTTCACCCAGCGCGAAGCCGCTGCGGTCGGTGGCGAAGGGCCGCACCGCGCCAGCCGCCTCGCCGGGCTGGAAGCCGGCCAGTGTCTGCATCGCCTGCCATGCCACCACCACGCCCGGCACGATCAGCGCCTCGCTGCCGCCGGCGATGGCGATGTCGACCTCGCCGCGCTGCACGGCCTTGGCCGCTTCGGCGATCGCGGCGGAAGAGGAGGCGCAGGCGACCGAGTAGGTGAGCACCGGGCCCTTCACGCCCTGGCGCATGGCCACATGGGCGGCCGGCGCATTCGGCATGAAGGCGGGAATGGTGAGCGGGGAGACGCGGCCGTTGCCGCGATAGGCCGCTTCGAGCGCGGCGGCGCCGCCCATGCCGCAGCCCGAGAAGACGCCCACGCGCTCGGGGTCGGCGTCGGACACGGCGAGGCCCGCGTCGCGCATCGCCATGTCGGCGGCGGCCACGGCCAGCTGGCTCACGCGGTCGACGCCGGCGAGCTGCAGCTTGGTGAACCAGCGGGTCTCGTCGAAGGCCACGGTGGCCGCCGCCGCCGGCTTGGGCAGTTCAGGAAAAACGGGCTGTATGGCCGACCGGCCCTGCAGCAGGGCCTGGAACAGTGCGCCGGGCTCGTCGCCGTGCGGCGCCACGACGCCCAGCCCGGTGACGGCGACTTCGTGGTTCACGACGCCGACGCGGCCTTCTCGGCCCTGACCTTGTCGACCAGCACGGACAGTTCGGCCAGGGTGTCGATGCTCGCGTCCTCGTCGGGCATGACGATGCCGAAGTGGTCTTCGATGGCGAACAGAAATTCGGCCAGCGCCAGCGAATCGAGTCCGCCGGTTTCACGCATCGAGGCGTGGGGGTCGAGCTTCGACGGTTCGATGCCGTACTTCTCGTGGATCAGGTCCTGCAATTCCTTCAGCGAACTCATCGTGCAATGCCTGTCGTCGTGTGCCGCCGATCGATCGCCGCCCTGTGCGGTCCTTGAGTCAATCGATCCCTTCCTCGTCGGCCAGTGGTGAGTGGTCAGTGTTTACGGATGATATCCGCTCCCACGTGAGGGACATCGTCCCGCTGCCGGGCGCCCGGCCTCCAGCGCATCGAGGGCAGGGCGAAAGCCATACCCAGCAGCGCCCCGGCGGCCACGTCCAGCGCCACGTGCTGCTTGACCGCCAGCGTCGAATAGGCGATGGCGGCGAACCAGGCCCAGTTCAGCACCCGCCACCCGGCGGGGGTGCGGGTTTCGCGCAGCACGTCCTCGATGCGGATGGCCGTGAAGATGGCCACCGCCACGTGCATCGACGGGCAGGCGTTGCCGGCCGCGTCCACGCCCTGCAGCATCGTGAAGCCTGGGTAGCCGGAGGCATCGATGGCCAAAGGGGGTATCTGGGTCGGCCAGAAGTAGAAGATGCCCAGGCCGGTGATGCACAGCCCGCCGATCCACAGCCCGTAGACCACCAGCTCGCGGAAGGTCAGTTGCAGCCCTGGCGCGATGCCCACGTACACCCACAGCGAGAGGTACGGCCCCAGCAGGTAGGGCTGGAAGGGCAGCAGGCGGTCCAGCGGCGTCAGCGGCATCACCTCGACCGGAAAGGACGGATTGCGCAGCAGGTGGAAGTAGCCGATGAAGAAGAGCCAGGTGAAGACCGTGGTGCCGACCGCCTTCAGCAGGAAATGCCGGCGCACGCGCAGCCAGATGTCGGCGGTCCAGGTGGAAGCTTGGGCGCCGGGCGCCAGATGCAGGGGGATCGGTGAGTGCATGGTGTTGCTTGTCGGGCGCCGATCTTGCCAGAGCGACGTGAAGCATCCATCCCTCGATACCCCGGTTGCCCGGGGCGCGCCGCTCAGGCGGGCGCGGGCCGCTTGCGGTGCTGGAACGAGGTGGGCGAGCGGCCGGTGGCGGCCTTGAACATCGCGCAGAATGCGCTGTCGGTGGCGTAGCCGCTGGCGGCAGCCACCTGGCTCACCGCCATGCCGCGCGCCAGCAGCGGCAGCGCGTGCGCCATCACGGCCTGCTGGCGCCATTGCTGCCAGCTCATGCCGAGCTGGTCGCGGAACAGGCGCGCCACCGTGCGCTCGCTGGCGCCGATGGCGGCGGCGCGCTCGGCCAGCGTGGCGCGGTCGGCCGGGTTGCGCAGCAGCGTCTCGCAGAGCTGGCGCAGGCGCTTGTCGGTGGGCAGCGGCACGTCGATGCGGATCTGCGTGGCACGCTCCAGCTCGTCGACCAGGAGCGGCGCGATCATCCGCTCGCGCTGCGGCGCGTGCACGTCTGCCGGCGGCAGGCCGTCGGGCGTGGTGTCGAGCGCCAGCATCAATGCGCGCAACAGTGGGCTGATCTCGAGCACCTCGCATTTCTCCCAGGAGGGCGCGATCCAGGCGTGCAGGTAGACGGTGCGCAGTTCGGCATCTTCGATCAGCGTGATGCTGTGCGGCATGTTGGCGGGCACCCAGAGCGCGCGAGAGGGCGGGACGATGTAGCTGCCGTCCTGGGTGCTCAGGCGGATCACGCCGCGGGTGGAAAAAGTGAGCTGTGGCCACGGGTGTTCGTGAAGCTCGACCAGCGTGTCGGCGCTCAGGAAGTGCTCCTTGGCGCGCAACGGCCGCACCGCGTCGGGCGCGTACAGGTGCGGCGTGAGGGATGCAACGCTGTTGATCGGGGTGGGCCCGCGCAGCCTGGCGGCGGTCGCGGCGCTCCTGGAGGGGGGTGAGGCGGCGCTTGGCATAGTTTCGACAAATGTTGTCGCTGTATCGCCATTCTGCCGCTTCCCCGGCGCATAGCATCGGTGCCTGCCCCGTTTTTTTGTAGCAATCCATGTCTTCCAACTCGCCCGCGAGCGCCGCTTCTGCCCCCGCTTCCCCGTCTTCTTCCAATACCTTGGGCACCGACGCCAAGCTGATCGGGCTGGTCGGCCTGGCCCACGCGGTCAGCCACTTCAGCCAGCTCATCCTGGCGCCGCTGTTCCCGTGGCTGAAGGACGCGTTCAACGTGAGTTATGTCGAGCTGGGCGCGGTGCTCACGGTGTTCTTCGTGGTCTCGTGCATCGTGCAGGCGGCTTCGGGCTTCATCGTCGACAAGCTGGGTCCGCGGCCGGTGCTCTTCGTGGGGCTCGGGGCGCTGGGGCTGGCGGCTTTCGGCTATGCCCTGGCGCAGAGCTACTGGATGCTGCTGGTGTGCGCCGTGGTCGGCGGCATCGGCAACGGCGTGTTCCACCCGGTGGACTACACGCTGTTCAACCGCAAGGTCGCGCCCACGCGCCTGGGCCATGCCTACAGCGTGCACGGCATCACCGGCAGCCTGGGCTGGGCGCTGGCGCCGGCCTTCGTGGTGCCGATCGCCATTGCCTTCTCGTGGCGCGTGGCACTGGCTTCGGCGGGCGCGGTTGCCCTGGTCGTGCTGCTGGTGCTGTGGATCTACCGCAGCGTGCTGTCGCTCGACGCCGCGGCCGTGCACAAGGCCACTGGACAGGGCGAGTCCTCGCCCGCCGGCGGCGAGTTCGACTTCCTGCGCATCCCGGCCGTGTGGATGTGCTTCGGTTTCTTCTTCTTCTATGCCGTGGTCATCAGCGTGGTGCAGACCTTCGCGCCCGTGGCCGCGGGGCACCTTCACGCGGTGCCCGTGGCGCTGGTGGCCGTGTGCCTCACGGTCTACATGGTGGCGAGCGCGGTGGGCATGGTGGCTGGCGGTTTCCTGGCATCCGATCCTTCGCGCTGCGAGCGCATCGTGGGCGTGGGCTTCGGCCTGGCCGCCGCGCTGGCGCTGCTGCTGGCCTTTGCCGACTTCCCGCCGGTCATCGTGCCGGCACTCTTTGGTGCGATGGGTTTCGTCTCGGGCGTCGCCGGGCCTTCGCGCGACCTGCTGGTGAAGAAGTCGACGCCGCCCAACGCCACCGGCCGTGTCTACGGCGTGGTCTACGCCGGCCTCGACATCGGGCAGGCCGTGGCGCCGCTGGTGTTCGGCCGGCTGATGGACCACGGCCAGTACACGAGCGTGATCGTGGGGCTGGCGCTGGTGCAGGGCGTGCTCATCGCCAGCGCGTTCAACGTGCGCCGAGTGCGGCGCACGGCGCTCGTGCCGGCCTGAAGCTGAAGAACCCCGGCCGATATCATCGGCCGCATGCAAGCCCTGTATGTCTATGTGATCGTCGGCGCCGTGCTGGCGGGTTTCGTGCAGGGCCTCTCCGGCTTTGCGTTCGGCATGGTGGCGATGTCCGTCTGGGCCTGGACGCTGGAGCCCCGGCTCGCCGCCTTGCTCGCGCTCTTCGGCGCGATGACGGGGCAGGTGATCGCCGCGGTCACCGTGCGGCGTTCCTTCGACAAGAGCGTTCTCTGGCCTTTCCTGCTTGGCGGACTGGTGGGCGTGCCCTTCGGCGTCTGGCTGCTGCCGCATCTGGATCTCGTCGTCTTCAAGCTGTGCCTCGGGCTACTGTTGGTGCTGTGGTGTCCGGCGATGCTGATGTCGCAGCACCTGCCGAAGCTTTCGTTCGGCGGGCGCGTCGCCGATGGGGTTGCAGGGGCCATCGGCGGTGCGATGGCCGGCATCGGCGGGTTCTCGGGGACCATTCCCACGCTGTGGTGCACGTTGCGCGGGTTTCAGCGGGATACGCAGCGGGCGGTGATCCAGAACTTCAATCTGTCGATGTTGCTGGTGGCGTTCGGCATCCACCTGTTCAGCGGGAATATCGGGCGTTCTCTCTTGCCTTTGCTGGGGGTGGTGGCGGTGGCGGTGGCTGTGCCTGTGTTATTGGGGGCGCGGCTTTATATCGGGATCAGTGAGGTTGCGTTTCGGAAGATTGTTTTGGGGTTGTTGACTGCTTCCGGGGTTGCGCTGTTGGCTTCTGCTGTTCCGGCTTTGCTTTCTCGTAGCTGAGCGATTCCTTCCCCGGGGCCGAGACCCGGCCCCGGGAAGCAAACACCCAACAGCCCTCACCGAGGCAAAGCCAAAGCAAACGGCAAGCTGACAACCCCCAGCAAGGTAGACAAAGTCACCAACCCAGCCACATAAGGCCCGTTGTACCCCATGCGAGCAGCCAGCACATAAGCGCTGGAAGCAGTAGGCACAGCAGAGAAAGCCATCAGCACAGCCCCCTGCGCAGCATCGAGCCGAAGCGCCCGAGCCAGCCCCCAGGCCACCAACGGCAGCAACAGATGCCGTATGGCCAGCACCGACACGGCCAGCACCTTGCCCGTGCCCAAGGTGGAGAACTTCATCCCCGCCCCCGCAGCCAGCAGCCCAAGCGCCAGCGAAGCGGCCCCGATCCGCGTCAACGTAGGCGTGGCCCAAGTGGGCACAGTAAGCCCCAGCACATTGGCCAGCAACCCCGCCACGGTCGCAACGATCAGCGGATTGCGCACCAGCTGCCGCACGAACCCCGTCTGCGCATGCCGCGTCATCGGCCACACGGCCGCGATGTTGAAGATCGGCACGCACACGCCGATCAGCACCGCGATCAGCAGCAGCCCCTCGGAGCCTCCGAGCCGTTCCGCCAGCGCCAGGCAGATGAACGAGTTGAAGCGAAAGGCAATCTGCGCGCTCGCCGCGTGGTCGCGCCGGTCGATGTGCGTGCGCAGGCCCGGAACGAAGGGCAGGGCGTAGGCCAGCACGATGCCGCACACGCCCACGCCGACACCTGCGGTGAGCAGGCTCGATGTCGCCCCGAAGTCGAGCGGGCTGCGCACGATCGAGTGGAACAGCAGCACAGGAAATAGAAAGTAGTAAACAAGGCTCTCGACCTGGTCCCACACGCGGCGGTCGAGGGCTGTGTAGCGGCACAGGAGCCAGCCGATGGCGATGAGGGAGAAGTCGGGGAAGAGCAGCTGCGCGTAATTCACCGCTTCGAGGATAAACCCGCTTGACCATGGGTAATCCAGAGCACGGATACGGCCCCCGAGCCGCTAGCATCCGGGCTTCGTTTTTTCGACATACAGCAGAACAAGGAGTTTTTGATGCAACGTCGTCAATGGAGCGCGATGGTGGGAGCCGCGGCACTGATTGCAGTGGCGGGTCAGAGCTTTGCGCAGGGTTATCCCAACAAGCCCGTCGAGCTGAGCGTGCCGTTCGCACCGGGCGGCACGACGGACATCGTGGCGCGCGTGATTTCCGATCCGCTGGGCAAGGTGCTGGGCCAGCCGGTGGTGGTGATCAACCGCGCCGGTGGCGGCGGCATCGTGGGCGCGGCCGAAACCGCCCGTGCCACGCCCGACGGCTACAAGCTGGGCATCGCCACGGTGTCGAGCACGGCGGCCAACCCGGCCATCAACCCGAAGACGCCGTACGACCCGATCAACGACTTCACGCCGATCATCAACATCGCGGCCACGCCGAACATCATCGCGGTCAACCCGAGCTTCCCCGCCAAGAACTACGCCGAGTTCGTGGCCGAGCTGAAGAAGAACCCCGGCAAGTACTCGTACGCCTCGTCGGGCACGGGCGGCATCGGCCACCTGCTGATGGAGCTCTACAAGAGCCTGACCAACACCTTCGTCACGCACATCCCGTACCGCGGCGCGGGCCCGGCGCTGAACGACGTGGTGGCCGGCCAGGTGCCGATCATGTTCGACAACATCCCCTCGGCCATGCCCTTCATCCAGAGCGGCCGGCTGATTCCCATCGTGGTGTCCGCGCCGCAGCGCCTGGCCGCGCTGCCCAACGTGCCCACCTTCAAGGAAGTGGGCCTGGAGCCGGTGAACCGCATGGCCTACTACGGCATCCTCGGCCCGAAGGGCCTGCCCAAGGAAGTGGTCGAGAAGATCAGCGCCGGCGTGAAGAAGGCGGTGGAAGAGCCGGCGGTGCGCAAGCGCATCGAGGACACGGGCTCGCTGATCGTGGCGAACACGCCCGACCAGTTCGCCGCGCAGATCAAGGCCGAGTACGACGTGTACAAGCAGGTCGTGAAGAAGCAGAACCTGAAGCTCGACTGAGGATCGCTCCTCGCACCAGGGAAGCCGCCCGCATGCCGGGCGGCTTTTTCTTTTTGTTATCTTGCAAGGCATGAGCACAGAGGCAGCCACGCAGACCACACCCGGGATCGACGACTTCATCGACGCACTGTGGCTGGAGGATGGACTCTCGAAAAACACGCTGGCCGCCTATCGCCGCGACCTGACGCTGTTCGCGCAGTGGCTCGGCGCGCAGCGTAGCGGCACCGCGCTCGACACCGCGAAGGAGACCGACCTGCAGGCCTACATGGGCGCGCGCCTGTCGACCAAGGGCAAGGCCACGTCGGCGAACCGCCGGCTCACAGTGTTCAAGCGCTACTACCGCTGGGCGCTGCGCGAGCGGCGTATCGCGGCCGATCCGAGCATCCGGCTCATGCCGGCGCGGCAGATGCCGAGGGCCGTCAAGACGCTTTCCGAAAAGCAGGTCGACGACCTGCTGGGCGCGCCCGACGTCGATTCGCCGCTGGGCCTGCGCGACCGCGCGATGCTGGAGCTGATGTACGCCAGCGGCCTGCGCGTGAGCGAGCTGGTGGCGCTCAAGGCCACCGACATGAGCCTCAACGACGGCGTCCTGCGCGTGCTCGGCAAGGGCAGCAAGGAGCGGCTGGTGCCCTTCGGCGCCGAGGCGAGGCGCTGGATCGAGCGCTACCTGGAGGATTCGCGCCCCGCCATCCTCGACGGCCAGCAGACGCCCGACCTGTTCGTCACCGCGCGCGGCTCGGGCATGACGCGCGTGATGTTCTGGATCATCGTGAAGAAGCACGCGACCGCGGCGGGCATCCACGTTCCGCTGTCGCCGCACACGCTGCGCCACGCCTTCGCCACGCACCTGCTGAACCACGGCGTCGACCTGCGCGCGGTGCAACTGCTGCTGGGGCATGCCGACATCTCGACGACGACCATCTACACGCACGTGGCGCGCGAGCGCCTGAAGCAGCTGCATGCGCAGCACCATCCGCGCGGCTGAGCCTTCGCAGGACTGGCGCATCGGCTGCGCCGGATGGAGCCTGCCGCGCGCGCTGTGGCCGGTGTTTCCGGCCGAGGGCTCGCACCTGGAACGCTATGCGCAGCGCTTCGACGCCGTCGAGATCGACTCCTCGTTCTATCGGCCGCACCGGCGCGAGACCTACGAGCGCTGGGCCGCGAGCACGCCTGAAGGGTTTCGCTTCGCGGTCAAACTGCCGAAGGCGGTGACGCACGAACGCCGGCTGATCGGTGCGATGCCGGCTTTCGAGGCGTTTGCCGCGCAGGTCGAGGGCCTCGGCAGCAAGCTGGGTGCGCTGGTCGTGCAGTTGCCGCCCAGCCTGGCGTTCGATGCTGCAGCGGTGCGCGGCTTCTTCACCGCGCTGCGGCACAGGCACCGGGGCGCGGTGGTGCTGGAGCCGCGCCATCGCAGCTGGTTCACGTCGCAGGCCGACGGGCTCCTGTCGGATTTCGAAGTGGCCCGCGTGCTCGCGGACCCGGTGCTGTTCGACGAAGCCGCGGCCCCCGGCGGCTGGTCGGGCCTTGTCTATCTGCGCCTGCACGGTTCGCCGCGGCGCTACTGGTCCGCCTACGACGAGGAACTGCTCGCGCGCCTCGCCCGGCGGCTGCAGCGCGCGAAAGAGGAGGGTGCGCAGTGCTGGTGCGTGTTCGACAACACGGCCGGCGGCGAGGCAACGGGCAACGCGCTGACGCTGCGGCGGCTGCTGGAAAATCAATCATCGACAAGAGGAGACGGAACGTGAAATTCAACAGACTCTGCGCCGGCCTTGGGCTCGGCTTTGCAATGGCCGCAGCCGCCGGCCTCGCCGCCGCCCAGGCCTTTCCGGGCGCCAAGCCCATCCGCCTGATCGTCGGCTATCCGCCCGGCGGCGGCATCGACTTCGCGGCGCGCACGGTGCAGGTGCCGCTGCAGGAGGCGCTCAAGCAACAGCTCGTGGTCGACTACAAGCCCGGCGCGAGCGGCATGATCGCGGCCACCGAGCTCACGCGCCAGCCCGCCGACGGCTACACGCTGCTGCTGGCCAACACGGGGCCCTTCGCCATCGCGCCGTACCTGCAGAGCAAGCCGCCCTACGACCCGATCAGGCAGTTCACCTACATCGGCCAGATCAGCCAGGGCAGCTACATCGCGGTGACGCGGCCCGACCATCCGGCGAAGAACCTCAAGGAGTTCGTCGCCTGGGCCAAGGGCCAGCCGGGCAAGGTCAACTTCGCCTCGGGCGGCAACGGCACCTCCACGCACCTCAACGGCGAGCTCATGAACCAGGTGACCGGCCTCGACATGACGCACGTGCCGTACAAGGGCAGCGCCCCCGCGGTGCAGGACCTGATCGGCGGGCAGACGCAGATCCTCATCGACGCGGGCAGCGTGCTGCTGCCGCAGGTGAAGGGTGGCAAGCTCAAGGCGCTGGCGGTGACCGGCCCGGCACGCGATCCGCAGCTGCCCGATGTGCCGACGGTGAAGGAACTGGGGTTGGCTGGCATGGAGTCGGTCGGCTTCCAGGGACTCGTGGGACCGGCCAACATGCCGAAGGAAGTCGTCGACCGGCTCTCCGGCGAGTTGGCCAGGGCGCTGGCGCAGCCCGAGATCAAGGCCAAGTTCGCGACGGCGGGGGCCGAGGTGCATTCGCTCGGGCCGGCCGAGTTCGCGGCTTTCGTGAAGGCGGACAATGAGAAGTGGTCCAGGCTGATCAAGGAGCGCAAGCTGCAACTGGACTGACGCCATCCATCACGCAAGCAGGCAGACGACACGGGCTGCCACACACGACACCATGAATTTCCTCGCTTCCCCGAAGCCCTCGCGCCGCACGGCGACCCGACTCCTCGCCGCCGCCGCGCTGTGCGCCGCATCCGGCGCCTTCGCGCAGGCCGTGCCCAAGACCGTGCGCCTCATCGTCGCCTATCCGGCCGGCGGCGTCAGCGACGTGGTCGCGCGTGCGCTGGGCGACCGGCTCGCGGCGCAGATGGGCGTCACGGTGATCGTCGACAACCGCGCGGGCGCGAGCGGGGCCATCGGCATGGACGCCGTCGCCAAGGCCGCGCCCGACGGTGCGACGCTGGGCTTCTCGGCCATCAGCCCGCTGGTGCTGAGCCCGCACCTGGGCAAGCTGCCCTTCGATCCGCTGAAGGACGTGGCGCCTGTGGCCAGCGTGATGTATTCGCCGGTGCTGCTGATCGCCACGCCGGCGAGCAAGGCGAAGGACTTCCGCGCTCTCATCGACGATGCCAAGGCCCATCCGGGCGCGGTGCGCTGGGCTACCTCCGGGCCGGCCTCGCTGGGCCACATCGTGCTGGAGCAGCTGCGCGCGGCGGCGAGCGTGGACATCACGCATGTGCCTTACAAGGGCGGCGGCCAGCAGCTCAACGACGCGATCGGCGGGCAGTTCGAGATTCTTTCGACCAACGCGAGCCCGACGCTCTCCTCGCACATCCAGTCGGGCAAGCTGCGCCCGCTGGCGGTGGGTGCCCCAGCCCGGCTCGACAGCCTCCCGCAGGTGCCCACGCTGGGTGAGCTGGGCTACAAGGCGGCGAACATCAATTCGCTGTTCGGCGTGTTCGCGCCGGCGGCCACGCCGCCGGCGCTGGTCGCGAAGTACAACGCCGAGATCAACAAGGCGCTGGCCACCCCCGAGCTGCGCGCCAAGCTCACGGCCACCGACAACGTGCCGACCGGCGGCACCCCGGCCGCGTTCGCGAAGGAAATCGCCAGCGAGTTCGAGAGCAACGGGCGCATCGTCAAGGCGGCGGGCATCAAGGCCGATTGAAAAGCCGCAAAGGCGCGCTGACGCCTGGATGACACCCCGGCTTGTGGCTTGGCCTTGCCTACCTTATAGTAGGTAGATGACCAACGCCACAGCATTCGCCGCCGGCAGCACCCGCGAGCAGATCCTCGCGGTGGCGCGCGGCTTCATCGAAACCCGTTCCTACCTGGGCTTCAGCTTCCAGGACGTGGCCGACGCGGTCGGCGTGCGCAAGGCCAGCCTGTACCACCACTTCCCGACCAAGGAGGCGCTGGGCGTCGCGGTGATCCGCGCGGCCACGCAGGGCTTCAAGGACTGGGACGCCGCCCGGGCGCGCGAGCCGAAGGACGCGCTCGAATCGTATTTCCGCATGTACCGCAACACGCTCAGGGCCGGCTCGGGCATGTGTCCCGCGGGGGCGGTGGCTCCCGGCTGGGGCGTCATCAACGACGAGCTTCGCCTTGCCGTGCAGGAGCTGCGCAACACGCAGGTGACGTGGCTCACCGGCGTCCTGGGCGCGCTGATGACGGAGCGCAAGACCGGCGCCTCGGTGGCTTCGCTGGCTGCCTACGTTTTTTCCGTTTGCCAGGGCGCGCTGCTGTCGGCGCGCATGACGGGCCGCGTCGACGACTTCGACGAGGCCATCGCCCAGCTCAGGAGTTCCTTGCTGGGCTGAGCGCCCGGCCCCGTGCAGGCACGCTTCGGCGTGCTTATTTTTCGACCTCGAAGCCTACCGATTGGAAGGTAGTCAATCTGCTGGAGAGCATTCATGAAAGCCGTCATTTCCGCCTACGCCCGTTCCCCGTTCCACTTCGCGAAGAAAGGCGCGCTCGCCGAGGTGCGCCCCGACACGCTGGCCGCCGGCGTGGTGCGCGGCCTGCTGCAGCGCACCGACCTCGACCCCGCGCTGCTCGAAGACGTCATCCTCGGTTGCGCCTACCCCGAGGCCTCGCAGGGCAACAACCTCGCGCGCATCGTCGGGTTGCTGGCCGGCCTTCCGCACGAGGTGGGCGGCATGACGGTCAACCGCTTCTGCGGCTCGTCGATGCAGGCCGTGCACATCGCCGCCGCGCAGATCGAGGCGGGCATGGGCGATGCGTTCCTGTGCGTGGGCGTGGAGTCGATGACGATGGTGCCGCAGGGCGGCTTCAACTTCTCGCCGAGCCCGGAACTCAAGGAGAACACCGACGCCTACATCTCGATGGGCGAGACCGCCGAGAACGTGGCGCAGCGCTGGAACGTGAGCCGCGCCGACCAGGAGGCCTTCGCGGTGGAGTCGCATCGCAAGGCGGCCGAGGCGCGTTCGCAGGGGCGGCTTGCCGGCGAGATCGTGCCGGTGCGCCTGGCTTCGGGCGACGTGATCGATGCCGACGGCTGCATCCGCCCGACCACTTCCGCCGAGGCGCTGGCGAACCTCAAGCCCGCGTTCCGCCCTGACGGCGTGGTGACGGCCGGCACCTCGTCTCCGCTGACCGACGGCGCGGCGGCGGTGCTCGTCACCAGCGACGAATTCGCGGCGAAGCACGGCCTGAAGGCGCTGGCGCGCATCCGCTCGTTCGCGACCGTGGGCGTCGACCCGGCGATCATGGGCATCGGCCCGATCCCGGCCACGCGCAAGGCGCTGGCGCGCGCGGGCCTGAGCGCGGCCGACCTCGACGTGATCGAGATCAACGAAGCCTTCTCCTCGCAGGCGCTGGCCTGCATTCGCGACCTCGGGCTCGATCCGGCGAAGATCAACCTCGATGGCGGCGGCCTTTCCATCGGCCATCCGCTGGGCGCGACCGGTGCGCGCATCACCGGCAAGGCGGCGTCGCTGCTGGCGCGCGAGAACGGCCGCTACGCGCTGGCCACCCAGTGCATCGGCGGAGGGCAGGGCATCGCGACGATCCTCGAGCGCGTCTGAAGGCCGCGCCGCCCGCGAGAATGACGATCGCCACCCACGACAAAGGAGACCCCATGGCCAAGCTGTATCTCGAAGACCTGAAGGTCGGCGACCGTTTCAAGAGCGCGGAGCACGTGCTCGACGCGGCGCAGATCAAGGCCTTCGCGCAGCAATTCGATCCGCAGCCCTTTCATACCGACGAAGAGGCTGCCAAGAGCACATTCTTCGGCGGCCTCGCGGCGAGCGGCTGGCACACGGCCGCGCTCACGATGAAGCTGCTGGTCGAAAGCGGCCTTCCGCTGGCCGACGGAATCATCGGTTCGGGCGGCGAACTGCAGTGGCCCAAGCCGACGCGGCCCGGCGACGTGCTGCATGTGGAGGGCGAGGTCGTCGACATCGTGCCCTCGCGCTCCAAACCCGGCCGCGCGATGGTGGCGATGCGCTGCCAGACGCTCAACCAGCATGGCGACGTGCTCCAGCATTTCATGCCGAAGCTGGTGGTGCAGGTGCGTCCGGCCTGAGCCGAAGAGGAAAGAAGAGCGGCGGCTTCAGGCCTTGTCCTGCGTCTGCGAGAGCTGGCGCAGCTCTTCCGCGCTGAAGCCCGCACGCCCGCGCGCCTCGAAGTTGAAGGGCGGCTTGTGCCGCGGCGCGTCGTAGCGCGCCACGAGCCCGGGGTAGGCCGCTTCCGGGTCGATGCCCTCGCGCTCGCACAGCCAGCGGTACCAGTGGTTGCCGATGGCCACGTGGCCCACCTCGTCGCGCAGGATGATGTCGAGGATCTCCACCGCGCGCAACGCATCGGGTGTGTTCACGCGCTTGAGCTTGCCCTGAATGAGCGGCGTGGCGTCGAGCCCGCGCGCCTCCAGCGTGCGCGGCACCAGCGCCATGCGGGCGAGCACGTCGTCCTTGGTCTTCTCGCACATGTTCCACAGGCCGTCGTGGCCGGGGAAGTCGCCATAGCGCCAGCCCATGTCCTGCAGGTGCGCGTGCAGAAGGGTGAAGTGCAGCGCCTCTTCATGGGCCACGCGCAGCCAGTCGCGGTAGTAGGCCTGGGGCATGCCGTCGTAGCGCCAGACGGCGTCCAGCGCGAGGTTGATGGCGTTGAACTCGATGTGGCAGATCGAATGGATCAGCGCCGCGCGTCCCTCGGTGGTGAAAGGCGAGCGCTTCTGCACGGCGGTGGCGGCCACGCGCAGCGGGCGCTCGGGGCGGCCCGGCACGCCGAGATCGTCGCCGGGCACGCGGATGGCCTGGGCTGCTATGGATTCGGTAGCGCCGTCCAGCGGGATGGCACGGGTGGCGGCCACCTTTTCATCGGGGTCTGTAAGGCGAAGCGCGGCCAGCGCGCTCAATCGGGGGTGCATCCCTACAATTCTAGGTTTTGACCTTGCAGGGACCGGAACAATGGCGCTCTACGAACTCGACGGCGTGGCACCCCAGGTGGGCGAAGGTGCATGGGTGGCCGACACCGCGGAGGTGATGGGCAACGTCAGGCTGGCGGAGAACGCCAACGTGTGGTTCGGCGCGGTGCTGCGAGGCGACACCGAGACGCTGAGCATCGGGCGCAACAGCAACATCCAGGACCTGTCGGTGCTGCACGCCGACATCGGCTGCCCCCTGACCGTGGGCGACAACGTGACCGTCGGGCACCAGGTGATGCTGCATGGCTGCACCATCGGCGACAACACGCTGGTCGGCATCCAGGCGGTGGTCTTGAATAACGCGAGGATCGGCCGCAACTCGATCGTTGGCGCCGGCAGCGTGGTGACCGAGGGCAAGGAGTTTCCCGACAACTCGCTCATCATGGGCTCGCCCGCCAAGGTGGTGCGCACCCTCGACGACGAGACCGCCGCCAAGCTGCGCCAGGGCGCGGAAAACTACGTGGCCAACGCCCGGCGCTTCGCAAAGGGCCTGAAAAAGATCGCCTGACCATCCCGGTCGCAGGCACACACACAGAAAGAAGATGTTTTGAGCGAGCTGCACAAATTCCTGTTCGATGGCCTGCCGGTGCGCGGCATGATCGTGCGCCTGACGGACGCGTGGCAGGAGATCCTCGCGCGGCGCGCCTCCAATACCGCCACCGGCGCCTATCCGCAGCCCGTGGTCGAACTGCTCGGCGAGATGACGGCGGCGGCCACGCTGATGCAGGCCAACATCAAGTTCAACGGTGCGCTGATCCTGCAGATCTTCGGCGACGGCCCCGTCAAGGTGGCGGTGGCCGAGTCCAAGCCCGACCTGAGCCTGCGCGCGACCGCCAAGGTGATGGGTGAGTTGCCGGTCGACGCGCACCTGCCCGACATGGTCAACGTGAACAACAAGGGCCGCTGCGCCATCACGCTCGACCCCAAGGACAAGCTGCCGGGCACCACCCCCTACCAGGGCGTCGTGCCGCTCTTCGGCGACGACGGCGAGAAGCTCGGCAAGCTCAGCGACGTGCTCCAGCACTACATGCTGCAAAGCGAACAGCTCGACACCACGCTGGTGCTGGCCGCCGACGACAAGGTGGCCGCGGGCCTGCTGATCCAGCGCCTGCCGGTGAAGGGCGAGGGCAACCTCGAGGGCACCGCCGACAAGGATCACGATCAGGCCAACGAAGACCAGATCGGCCGTAACGAGGACTACAACCGCATCTCGATCCTCGCGTCGAGCCTCACGCGCGACGAGCTGCTCACGCTCGACGTCGAGACCATCCTGCGCCGCCTGTTCTGGGAAGAGAAGCTGCTGCGCTTCGAGCCGCAGGCCGGCATGCTCGGCCCGCGCTTCGCCTGCACCTGCGGCCGCGAGCGCGTGGCGCAGATGATCCGCGGCCTCGGCGAGCAGGAGGCCGAGAGCATCCTCGCCGAGCGCGGCAACATCGAGGTGGGCTGCGACTTCTGCGGCAAGCAGTACCGCTTCGACGCGGTCGACGCTGCGCAGATCTTCACGCCGGTGGGCGACCGGGTTCCGGGCAGCTCCGTCGTGCAGTAGGCGGCACCGTCGCCGCCTCTTTTTCAGTCAGCGCAGCACCTTGATCATCGCGGCGAGGCGCTCGTGCGCGAAACCGGCCGCCAGCGCGCGGTCGAACATGCCGGCCAGGAAAGCCGGAAAGCTCCCGTCCAGGCCGGCCTCGCGCGCCTGCTTCACGAACAGCCGGCCGGAGCCCGCGCAGGTGGCCATCGAGCTCTGGGGCTCGCCGTAGCTCCCGGCCTCGATGGCATCGCCCTCGGCGCGGATCATCTCCCCCAGCACCGGCGATATCGCACCGATCATCCGGCCGAACTCGCCCACGCCCAGCCCTTCGGCCTCGCAGATGCGAGCGCCGTGGAAGAAGCCGCTCATCGCGCCGAACATGCACGACAGCGTCGCGAGGTCCCAGGCCGCGGCGTTGCCGACCGGCTCGCCCATGTACATGAGGCGGCCGGCGATGGTTTCGAGCACCGGGCGGCAGATGGCCAGCGCGCGCTCCTCGCCCGAAATGAAGAGCGGCGTGTCGGGCCGGCCGATCTGGCCGGGCGTGGCGAGCAGGGCGCCATCGAGGTAGGCCACGCCGTCCGCGGCGGCCCAGGCGTCGCGCGCGTCCTGCGGCGTGCCGGTGCTCAGCTGCACCAGCACCTTGCCGCGCAGGGCCTGCATCGCGCCGGGCTGGGCGAGGATCGAGCGGGCCGCGGCGTAGTCGGCCACGCACATCAGCACGATGGGGCTCGCCTCGGCGGCGCTGCGCGCATCCGTGGCGAGCAGGGTGCCCTGGTTCAGCAGCGGGTGGGCGCGCCCGGCGGTGCGGTTCCAGAGCGTCAGCGTGTATTTCGGCTGCAGTGCGTGCGCGAGCGCGATGCCCATGGGGCCGAGGCCGATGAGGGATACGTCGGTCATGTCGTTCTCCGTTCCATGTTTTCGTGTCGATCAGGTGCAATCAGGCCGCGGCGGGCGTCAGCTTCTGGCCCAGCCCGCCGTCGACGGTGAGTCGCGCGCCGGTCGTGAAGGTCGCCTCGAAGGCGAAGAACAGCACCGCGCGGGCCACTTCGTCGGCGGTGCCGTGGCGCCGCATCGGCGTGATCTGGTCGCCCAGCCGGATGAACTCGGCGCGTTCCTCCGGCGTCGCATCGGCCACGCCCAGCGTGGGCGTGTCGATGAAGCCCGGGCTCACCACGTTCACGCGGATGCGCCGCGCCATCAGCTCCGCCGCGAAGCCCGAGGCGAAGGAGCGCAGCGCGGCCTTGGTGGCGCTGTAGACGCTCATGCCATGCATGCCGCCTTCGTCCGCGATGGACGAGGTGACGACGATGGCGCCGCCCTCGCGGATCAGCGGCGCCAGGCGCTGCACGGTGAAGAACGGACCCTTGGTGTTGATGGCGAAGGCGCGGTCGTAGCCGGCCTCCGTCACCTGTTCGAAGGGCTCCAGCGTGGAGATGCCGGCGTTGATGTGCAGCAGGTCGATGCGGCCGAAGCGCTCGCGCACCGTGGCCGCCAGCGTGTCGATGTCGGCCAGCGAGGCGGCGTCGGAGGCCAGCACGTGGGCGCCCGCGCCGAGCGTGCGCCGCGCGGCTTCGAGGTTCACGGGGTTGCGCCCGGTCGCGAGCACTTCGGCGCCGCCCGCGAGCAGCGCCTGTGCGGTGGCCAGGCCCATGCCGATGGTTCCGCCGGTGATGACGGCCTTCTTGCCGCCGTAGATGTCGTTCGTCATGATGATTCGCGTGCCTTGCAATGGATGAAGTTCAAGGCTGCGAATGATCCGGATCGGTGCTCTTGCGGTCGCGCACGTTCGGCCGTGCTGGAGCATGAACGGACAGCGCCGTGCAAGGCGGCACTCGATAATGTTCCGATGAGCAAAACCGATACGGACACCCGCCTGCAGGTGGACCTGCGGCAGACGCCCGGCGGCGTGGTCGGCTACGACGCGCTGCCCGACCATCGCATCAAGCTACACACCGGCGGTCCGGTGGCCGGGGCTTGCAGGCTGCACAGCTTCCTCTACACGCGCGGCGACCTCGACATCCTGCCGGCCGGCATCTCCGACGTCTGGCACGAGGAAGCGCCGAGCACCTCGGTCGTGGTGCGCATGCCGCCTTCGCTGCTGAGCCGCACAGCCGACGAGATGGGCCTGCCGCCCGAGCGGGCCGTGCTCGACCAGCGCCACCAGTTCCGTGACGCGCGGATCGAGCACGTCGCTTGGGCGCTCGACGCGGAGCGCCGCGCTGGCTTTCCCAACGGCAGGCTCTACACCGACAGCCTGGGCACCGCGCTCGCGGTGCAGCTGCTCGCGGGGCAGGAGGCCGCCGCAGGCACGGCATCGGCACAGGGGCTGACGCGGCCGCAGCTGCGCCGCGTGATCGAGTACATCGAAGCACACCTGGACGGCGATCTCTCGCTGGCCGCGCTGGCCGGTGTCGCAGGCCTCAGCGCCTCGCACCTGAAGACGCAGTTCAAGCGCTCCATCGGCCTGCCGGTGCACGAGTACGTGGTGCACCGCCGCGTCGACCGCGCGCGCGGGCTGCTGCTGCGCAGTGAGATGCCCGCGAGCCTCGTGGCGCTGGAGAGCGGCTTCTCGCACCAGAGCCACATGGCGCGCTGCATGCGGCGTGTGCTCGGCGTCACGCCGGGCGAAGTGCGGCGCGCGGGCTAGGGGTCTAGCGAGCCGCGTCGTCGAACCCGCCGAACGAGATGTCCGGCGCGCTCGTGTTGTGCTTCGACGGCAGGCTACGGCCAAAGCGCACCTGCGTGGCCTGGAGGCTCTTCACTTCCGGCAGCGGCAGCACCTGCTGCGCCGCCTGGGGTGATGCCTGCCAGCGCACTTCGCTCACGTCGGCGTTGTCGGGCGTGACGTACATCGAGCGCAGCACCGCAAAGGGCTGGGTGCTTGCGGTGGGCTTCGACAGCGTCACGTCGAGCGCGGTGCGCGCGCGGCTGATCTCGTCGACCTTCACCGCGGCACTGCCGCCGTCGGTGAAGCGCACGTGGATGGCCAGCGGGCGCGGCACGATGCGGATCGACGCGATGTTCACCACCGGCCGCGCGGCGGCCTCGACCGGGCCGAGCAGGAAGGACGAGCCGTACACCCCGTCGCCGAAGCGCGGCTCGGGCAGCGGCTTGATGCGCCAGTAGCCATCCGACGGATAGAGCACGATGGCTTCGAGCGGCTTACCGTTCTCCTTCCTGAACACCTGCAGCAGATGAAAGCCGCGGTCCTTGCGCTTGCCCACCTGCACGGGCACCCGCTGCGGGCGCCAGAAGCTCGGCAGGGTCATGCCGACGATGCGCCACTGGGCGTTGTCCATCAGCACCACGGTGCGCTTGCGGAAGCGGTAGGCCGGATCGGTGGGATGCTCGCCGCCGTCGAAGTTGCAGCCCGAGAAGTCGGGCGCGGTGACGTCGTTGCCGATCTTGTCGAGGTAGTCGGGCTGCAGCGCTTCGATGCGCATGTGGCGGATGCCTTCGCCGCGCAGGGTCAGCGAGACGTTGTCTTCCTCGGCGCAGGCGGTGGTGGTGGTGCCGTTCTCGACGGTGGCCGCGACAGGTGCCGCGTGGACCGGGCCGGTGGCCGACAGCAGCAGGGCGGCCAGAGCGGAAGGAAGAAGCGCGATGCGCGCGGCGGTCGAAAGGGGCATCGGGTCTCCGGTAGGGGGAAAGGGAGGGCCGCTACTCGCGGCGTGCGATGAGATCGCTGAAGAGCCTATGTTCGCATTCCGGGTCGGAGCATTTCTCGCAAGGCCACGACCAGGAGGCGGGTTTCGCGTCGGACCTGGCGCGCGTGCGCGGCCGGCCCTCGTTGCCTGCGATGGAAACGATGGCGTTCCACGCGTTGGCAAGCCGCTCGCCGCCGCTGCCGTGCACCACGGCATACGAGAGCTTCGCGCCCGCGAGCGCGGCGCGCACCAGCGTGTCGGTCGGCTGCTGCGCATGCGGGCCGTCGCGCATGTCGTCGGCCACCCAGGGCAGGTCGAGCGCGGTCAGCAGCGTGATGGCGTAGCGCCGCTGGGCGGCCAGCGCACTGTCGTAGAGGGAGGTGTCCGCGAAGAGCTGCTCGCTGTAGACGGCCGTCATGAGCGCAGTGGTGTCGGCCACCACCACGCCGGTGGCGGCTGCGAGCGCTATGCGGCGGGTCTGCTCGTCGGCGATGGCCTGCTGCTCGTCGGGGCGCGGCGTGCGGCCTTCGCGCTCGCACCATTCGCGCAGGTACTCGCTCACCAGGGTGGTCGGTACGCCGCGGTCCTGCAGGCGCTGCGCGATGGCGCGGGCCAGCTCGGTCTTGCCGGTGCTTTCGGCACCCACGAGGGCGATGACGCAGCCCGTCGGCAGCACGGGGGTCATGCGCGCACGGCCGCTGCGGCGCTGGACGGCATGCGCTGGCGCCAGGCAAGGTAGCCGGCCACGCTGAGCACTGCGAACACCGCATACAGGCCCACCGTGAGCCACAGGCCCTTGTGGATGAAGAGGCCCACGCTCACCACGTTCACTGCCAGCCAGACCAGCCAGTTTTCGATGAACTTGCGCCCGAGCAGGAACTGCCCGACCAGGCTCAGGCCGGTGGCGAAGCCGTCCCACCAGGGCACGTCGGTGTCGGTGAAGCGGCGCAGGAAGAGGGCGACCGCCGGCCATGCCACTGCGCAGGCCAGCAGCGTGAGCGCGACGCCGCGCGAAGAAAGCCGGCTGACGCGCAGCGCGCTGCCGTCGGCCCGGTGGCCGCGAAGCCACTGCGCCCACCCCCAGAGCGCGACGAGCGCGAAGAAGACCTGCAGCGAGGCGTCGCCGTAGATGCGCGCCTTGGCGAACACCGCCACGTAGAGCACAGAGCTGACGATGGCCAGCGGCCATCCCCAGTGGATTTCGCGCATGTTGCAGCCGACCATGGCGAGCGCCAGCGTCGACGCGACGAGTTCGAGCCAGCTCACGGGAGAGCCCCAGAGCATGAACGCGGGGGCCGAGAGAAGCTCGGTCATCGGCTCTGAGGCGAAGAAAGAAAAGAGGCGGGGGGAAGAGGTGGCCGAGGTCAGTGCGCGATTTGCACGAAGACCTCGTTGGGCTTCACCATGCCGAGTTCCGCGCGGGCACGCTCCTCGACCATCTCGAGCCCGTCCTTGAGGTCGTTGACCTCGGAGCTCAGGCGCTCGTTGTTCAGCGCGGCCTTGGCGTTGGCTTCCTTCTGGTCGGCCAGCTTGGTCCGCAGCTGGGCCACGTCGCGCACGCTGCCGCGCCCGTTCCACAGCTGCCACTGCAGGATGGCCAGCAGGAGCAGCAGGACGATCGGTGGAACGAGGCGGGCGCGCATGCCGCGTGGCGTCCGGCGTTACTTCAGGTTGTAGAACGCGCCGCGGCCGGGGTAGACGGCGATGTCGCCCAGGTCTTCCTCGATGCGCAGCAGCTGGTTGTACTTGGCGATGCGGTCCGAACGCGAGAGCGAGCCGGTCTTGATCTGGCCGGCGTTGGTGCCCACGGCGATGTCGGCGATGGTGCTGTCTTCCGTTTCGCCCGAGCGGTGCGAGATCACGGCGGTGTAGCCCGCGCGCTTGGCCATCTCGATGGCGGCGAAGGTCTCGGTCAGCGTGCCGATCTGGTTGATCTTGATCAGGATCGAGTTGGCGATGCCCTTCTCGATGCCTTCCTGCAGGATCTTGGTGTTGGTGACGAAAAGGTCGTCGCCCACCAGCTGCACGCGCTTGCCCAGGCGTTCGGTGAGCAGCTTCCAGCCGTCCCAGTCGCCTTCGTGCATGCCGTCCTCGATGCTGATGATCGGGTACTTGTCGACCCAGGTCGCGAGCATGTCGGTCCAGCTCTCGGCCGTGAGCGACAGGTTCTCGCCCGACAACACGTACTTGCCGTCCTTGTAGAACTCGCTGGCCGCGCAGTCCAGGCCCAGGGCGATCTGTTCGCCGGCGGTGTAGCCGGCCTTGTCGATGGCTTCGAGGATCAGCTGGATGGCTGCTTCGTGGCTCTCGACGCTGGGAGCGAAGCCGCCTTCGTCGCCCACTGCCGTACTGATGCCGCGGTCGCCCAGGATTTTCTTGAGTGCGTGGAACACTTCGGCGCCATAGCGCACGGCCTCGCGGAAGCTCTTGGCGCCCACGGGGATGATCATGAATTCCTGCAGGTCGAGGCTGTTGTTGGCGTGCGCGCCGCCGTTGATGACGTTCATCATCGGCACCGGCAGCTGCATGCCGCCCATGCCGCCGAAGTAGCGGTACAGCGGCAGGCCCGATTCTTCCGCAGCAGCGCGGGCCACGGCCATCGAGACGGCGAGGGTGGCGTTGGCGCCCAGGCGGCCCTTGTTGTCGGTGCCGTCGAGGTCGATCATCGTGCGATCGAGGAAGGCCTGCTCGCTGGCGTCCAGGCCGAGCACGGCTTCCGAGATCTCGGTGTTGATGTTCTCGACGGCCTTCAGCACGCCCTTGCCGAGATAGCGGCTCTTGTCGCCGTCGCGCAGCTCGATGGCTTCGCGCGAGCCGGTCGATGCGCCCGAGGGCACGGCCGCGCGGCCCATGGTGCCCGACTCGAGCAGCACGTCGCATTCGACGGTGGGGTTGCCTCGGCTGTCGAGAATTTCGCGGCCGACGATGTCAACGATTGCACTCATCTTCTGTCTTTCTCTTTCTGGTCTCTTTGGGCGGATGAATAGATGGGGAAACGGGGCAGGAGATCAGAGGCCCTCGACGGCGATCATGTTCATGATCGCGGCGCCGGCACGCGCCTCGCGCGCCTTGAGGTACTCGGGCGTCTCGTAGAAGGCCTTCGCCTTCTCGAAGCTGGGGAACTTGAGGATGACGATGCGCGTGGGCTTCCAGTCGCCCTCCAGCGGCTGCACCTGGCCGCCGCGCACGCACACCTCGGCGCCGTGCGCCTGCATGGCGACGGTCGACCACTTCTTGTATTCCTCGTACTGCGTCGGGTTCGTGACCTCGACATGTGCGATGACGTAGCCGCTGCTCATTCGAATACCTCCGTGCTCCGCACTGCGGTGCGAGCTTGCTTGGGGCGGCCCGGCGCGGCGCTCATGCAACCGCCTTCAGCGTCTTGTTGGTGCTGCCCGAACCCTTTTCCTTGTGCTCGAGCGCGGCCTTGATGAAGGCGTTGAAGAGCGGGTGGCCGCCCCACGGAGTCGACTTGAACTCGGGGTGGAACTGCACGCCCATGAACCACGGGTGCACGTCCTGCGGCAGCTCGACGATTTCGGTCAGGTGCTCGCGCTGGGTGAGGGCGGAGATCACGAGGCCGGCCTTGCGCAGCTCGTCGAGGTAGTTCACGTTGGCTTCGTAGCGGTGGCGGTGGCGTTCAGTGACCACGTCGCCGTAGATGCTGTGGGCCAGCGTGCCCGGAGCCACGTCGGAGCTCTGCGCGCCCAGGCGCATGGTGCCGCCGAGGTCGGACTTCTCGTCGCGGATCTTCACGGTGCCGTCGGCGTCCTTCCACTCGGTGATCAGCGCGATCACGGGGGTGGGCGTCTCGGGGTCGAACTCGGTGCTGTTGGCGTTCTTCAGGCCGGCCACGTGGCGGGCGTATTCGATGGTGGCCACCTGCATGCCCAGGCAGATGCCGAGGTAGGGCACCTTGCCCTCGCGGGCGAAGCGCGCGGCCGAGATCTTGCCTTCCACGCCGCGCTGGCCGAAGCCGCCGGGCACCAGGATGGCGTCGTACTTGGCCAGGCGCGAGACGTCCTGCGGCGAGATGGTCTCGGAGTCGATGTAGTCGATCTTCACGCGGGCATGGTTCTTCATGCCGGCATGGCGCAGCGCCTCGTTGAGCGACTTGTAGCTGTCCGACAGGTCGACGTACTTGCCGACCATGGCGATCGAGACTTCCTTCTGCGGATGCTCGACCTCGTAGACCAGCTCGTCCCAGCGCTGCAGCTTGGCGGGCGGGGTGTTGATGCGCAGCTTGTCGCAGATCAGGCCGTCCAGGCCCTGCTCGTGCAGCATGCGGGGCACCTTGTAGATGGTGTCCACGTCCCACATGGAGATAACGCCCCATTCGGGCACGTTCGAGAACAGCGAGATCTTGGCGCGCTCGTCGTCGGGGATGCGGCGGTCGGCGCGGCACAGCAGGGCGTCGGCCTGGATGCCGATCTCGCGCAGCTTCTGCGCCGTGTGCTGGGTGGGCTTGGTCTTGAGCTCGCCGGCGGCGGCGATCCAGGGCACGTAGCTCAGGTGCACGAAGGCCGAGTTGTTCGGGCCCATGCGCAGGCTCATCTGGCGAACGGCCTCCAGGAAGGGCAGCGACTCGATGTCGCCCACGGTGCCGCCGATCTCGACGATGGCCACGTCCACCTCGTGCGCCGTGCCGATGCCGGCGCCGCGCTTGATGTATTCCTGGATCTCGTTGGTGATGTGCGGGATCACCTGCACCGTCTTGCCGAGGTAGTCGCCGCGGCGTTCCTTCTCGAGCACGGTCTTGTAGATCTGGCCGGTCGTGAAGTTGTTGGCCTTGCGCATCCGCGTGTTGATGAAGCGCTCGTAGTGGCCGAGGTCGAGGTCGGTCTCCGCGCCGTCATCGGTGACGAACACTTCCCCATGCTGGAAGGGCGACATCGTGCCGGGGTCGACATTGATGTACGGATCGAGCTTGATGAGGGTGACTTGGAGGCCGCGCGATTCGAGGATCGCGGCGAGCGAGGCGGAGGCGATTCCCTTGCCAAGGGAAGAAACGACACCACCGGTGACGAAGACAAATTTGGTCATGCCAGTTCCGGACGCTGTGAATCCGGGCAGTGGGAAATTGCGATTATAGGTGTGCCCTTCGCGACACCTTTCGAGAAGGGCATCTTTCGTGGGGGCCGCCGCGCACGGCCGCCCGAAGCGGCCGGCCCGCCCCCGGTCGGGGGGAGGCGAAGACACGAAGTGCGAAGCCTGGGGGTGAGCAACAATACAGCCCATGCAAGACCTCGCCGGCAAACACATCGTCCTGGGCCTCACCGGAGGCATCGCCTGCTACAAGTCGGCCGAGCTGTGCCGGCTGTTCGTCAAGGCGGGGGCGACCGTCCAGGTCGTCATGACCGAGGCAGCGGAGCAGTTCATCACCCCCGTCACCATGCAGGCGCTCTCGGGGCGAACCGTCTACACCTCGCAGTGGGACACCCGCGAGCCCAACAACATGCCGCACATCAACCTCAGCCGCGAGGCGGATGCGATCGTGCTGGCCCCCTGCAGCGCCGACTTCATCGCCCGGCTGGTGCAAGGCCGCTCCGACGACCTGCTGAGCCTGATGTGCCTGGCTCGCCCGATGGACCGCATCCCGCTGCTGATCGCCCCGGCCATGAACCGCGAGATGTGGGCCCATCCGGCCACGCAGCGCAACCTCATGCAGGTTGCGGCCGACGGCGCGACGGTATTGGGGGTGGGCAACGGCTGGCAGGCCTGCGGCGAGACCGGCGACGGCCGCATGCTGGAGCCGGCACAGCTGCTGGAAGATGTCACCGCCTTCTTCAGCCCCAAGCTGCTGGCGGGCCAGAAGGTGCTGGTCACGGCCGGTCCGACCTTCGAGGCGCTGGACCCGATCCGCGGCATCACCAACCATTCGTCCGGCAAGATGGGCTTCGCCATTGCCCGGGCTGCCCGCGAGGCAGGCGCCGAGGTCACGCTGGTGGCCGGGCCGGTGCACCTGCCCACGCCGCGCGGCGTGACGCGCGTCGACGTGCTCTCGGCGCAGGACATGCTCGAAGCGACCACCCGTGCGGCCCAGAGTGCTAGCATTTTCGTAGCTACGGCAGCCGTCGCAGACTGGCGGCCGGCCACCCAGAGCAACCAGAAGATCAAGAAGGACGGCAGCGGCAGGACGCCGGTGCTGAACTTCACCGAGAACCCGGACATCCTCCTCGCCGTCGCGAAGAGCGAGCGGGCCCAGTCGAAGAAGCTCTTCTGCGTGGGCTTCGCCGCCGAGAGCGAGAACCTCGCCGAACACGCCAAGGCCAAGCGCGAGCGCAAGGGCATCCCGCTGCTGGTGGGCAACATCGGCCCGCTGACCTTCGGCCAGGACGACAACGCGCTGCTGCTGGTGGACGCCAACGGCGTGCGCGAGCTCCCGCGCGCCCCCAAGCTCACGCTGGCGCGCGAGCTCATGACCGAGATTGCAGCGCGTCTTCCCGACTGGAGGGTCTGATGAATCCCCAATGGAACACACCGCCGAATGGCGATTTCGCCCGCTATGTGGAGCGGCTGTCCGCGCAGGCGGCGCTGCCGAAGCGGACCGCCGCAGCGCCCTGCGAGCACGGGTTGGACATCGGCATGACGCCGACCTCCGGTCCGCAGGCGCAGGGGCCCGTCACCGCCGCGATGCAGCGCGCCGAGCTCCCCAACGGCGAAGTGCCCAGGAAGCAGCCTGGCTCCTTCGATCCGGCGCTGCTCAAGGTGCTGGGGATCTTCGGCGCGGTGGCGTTCCTCGTGCTCTGGGCCGCGGGCGTGCCGTTCGGCGTGCTGATCGTCCTGGCGGCGCTGGCCGCCTGGTTCGGCAGGAAATTGAAGGGCCTGAAGCTCACACCCGGCGTTGCCAAGTGGCAGCAGGTGCTGGAAGAAGCGGCCCGAAAGCAAAGAGAACAGCAACAGAAGCAAGGCAATAACTAGTGAAAGTCGACGTCCGCATCCTCGATCCGCGCATGGTGGATCAACTGCCCGCATACGCCACCCCCGGAAGCGCCGGCCTCGACCTGCGAGCCTGCCTCGATGCCCCCATCACGCTGGAGCCCAACGGCTGGCAGCTGGTGGGCACCGGCATCGCCATCCATCTGGCCGACCCGGCCTATGCGGCGCTGATCCTTCCGCGCTCGGGGCTGGGCCACAAGCACGGCATCGTGCTGGGCAACCTCGTCGGCCTGATCGACAGCGACTACCAGGGCGAGCTGAAGATCAGCGCCTGGAACCGCAGCGACACGCCCTTCGTGCTGAACCCGATGGAGCGGCTGGCGCAGTTGGTGATCGTTCCGGTGGTGCAGGCGCAGTTTCGAGTGGTCACAGAATTTGCACCCACGCAACGAGGCGAGGGCGGCTACGGCTCTACCGGCAAACATTGAGCGAATCCTGAAGATCGGCTGAGTGTCCGGGCGGTAAAGAGCGGAACCGGCCCGGGCCGTACGGCCTCGAAGGTTTCAGTGTGTGAACGGCGTCATCGCGGCCGATGCTGCGGCGTTAGTCAGGCACACGCAGGGTGCATGCATTCATCATCCTTGCATCGTTCTTTCCGAGGAGCCTCCAACATGAAGATCTCAATGCGCTTTGTTTCCGTCACCGCTTCCGTGCTGGCCGTGGCCACGCTCACGGCGTGCGTGGCACCGGCGCCGGTCTACCAGACCTCGCGCTATCCCTACCAGGCGCCTCCGCAGGCCATTCCCTACCAGGAAGCTTCCTACGTCGAGTACGGCCACGTGGCCAACATCGAGGTGCTGCGCAGCGAAACCGCCGGCACCGGCACCACGGGCGGCGGTGCCGTCGCCGGTGGCGTCATCGGCGGCGTGGTGGGCAACCAGTTCGGCCGGGGCAATGGCCGCGCCGCGGCGACCGCGCTGGGCATCGTGGGCGGCGCCCTGCTGGGCAACACCATCGAGGCACAGCAGAACGGTCCGCGCGTCTACGAGATGTACCGCGTCTCGGTGCAGACCGACCGCGGCGGCTATCGCGCCTTCGACGTGCAGAGCCCCGGCGACCTGCGCATTGGCGACCGCGTGCGCATCGACAACGGTCAGATCTCGCGGATGTAAGCCGCGCTTGTTTTAGACGTGAAAAAGCCGGGCATCGCCCGGCTTTTTTCGTATGCGCAGCCTCCGGCCGGATTCGGCGCGTCAGTGCAGCGTCTGGTTGCCCGGCGCCATCGGCGCAATCTTGAAGAAGCCCGTGCCCGCCGTGCCGCGTCCCACTTCTTCCTCGGTGGCCTCGCGCACGGAACGCACGGTGATGTCGAGCCGGATCGCGATGCCCGCCAGCGGATGGTTGCCGTCGAGCACCAGGTGGTCGGGATAGATCTCGGCCACGGTGTAGATCGTGTCCTTCGGAATGTCGGCATTCACGCCCTTGGGCAGTGCGGAGCCGTCGAAGGTCATGCCTTCCTCGGTGCCTTCGGGGAAGAGCGAGCGGGGCTCCAGGAAGAGCAACTGGTCGTTGAAGTCGCCGAAGCCCTGTTCGGGCTCGATCTGCAGTTGCACCCGGGCGCCGGGTTCATGGCCCTGCAGGGCCGCTTCGATCACGTCGAAGAGATCGTCGCCGCCGACCAGGAATTCGACAGGCTCGTCGAGCACATCAAGCACGTCGCCGAGCGTGTCTTTCATCGTCCAGGTCAGGCCGACCACGCATTGTTCAGAGATTTCCATTGCAGAATTCTCCCATGGAGATCAACAAACCGCTGCCCCTGCTGGGCGGCCTGAGCGCCGCGCAGTTCATGCGGCGGCACTGGCAGAAAAAACCCTTGCTCGTGCGGCAGGCGATACCCGCGATGGTGCCACCGATCGAGCGTTCCGAGTTGTTCGCCCTGGCCGAGCGTGAGGACGTCGAATCGCGCCTCATCCGCCACGGCAAGGCCGGCTGGTCGCTCAAGCACGGCCCCCTTGCCCGCCGCGCCCTGCCGTCGCTGAAGCAGCCGGCATGGACGCTGCTGGTGCAGGGCGTCGACCTGCACCACGAGGGCGTGCACGAGCTGATGCGGCAGTTCCGCTTCCTGCCCGACGCGCGCCTCGACGACCTCATGATCAGCTACGCGAGCGATACCGGTGGCGTCGGCGCGCACTTCGACAGCTACGACGTGTTCCTGCTGCAGGCGCACGGGCGCCGGCGCTGGTCCATCGGCAAGCAGAGCGACCTGCGGCTGCAGCAGGGCCTGCCGCTGAAGATCCTCGAGAACTTCGAGCCCGAGCAGAGCTTCGTGCTCGAGCCCGGCGACATGCTCTACCTGCCTCCGCGATACGCCCACGACGGCGTGGCCGTGGGCGGCGACTGCATGACGTATTCCATCGGCCTGCGCTCGTCGGCCCTGGGCGAGTTGGGTGCCGACCTGCTGGCGCGTATGGCGCAGGCCTATGCGGAAGACCTGGAAGACGCGGGCCCGGCCGAACTCGCGCGGTACCGCGATCCGACGCAGCCCGCCGTCGATGCGCCCGCCGCGATGCCCGCGGCCCTGCAGGGTTTCGCGCGCAAGGCCATCGAGGCGGCGCTGCGCGATGCCGATGCCATCGACCGTGCCCTTGGCGAGTCGCTCACCGAGCCCAAGGCCAACGTCTGGTTCGATGAAAGCGGTGAGGCGCCAGCGGCCATGCAGCACGTGAAGCTCGACCGCCGCACGCGCATGCTCTACGACGCGCGGCACATCTACATCAACGGCGAGAGCTTTCGCGCGGGCGGCGCCGATGCGACGCTGATGCGCAAGCTGGCCGACCGCCGCGAGCTCGGTGCGCGCGAACTCTCGCGAGCGAGCGAAGGCGCTCTTGCGCTGCTGGGCGAGTGGTGCGAGGCAGGGTGGCTCCATGCCGGATGAGGCGCCCGGCCCGTCATTGCCCGAGGGCCGCTTCGATGGCCGGGAGGCCTTCGACGTGCTCCTGCGCAACGCACTCTCGGCCGCGGCGCGCGAAGGCTGGAAGGAGGTCGTCTTCAGCGACCCCGATTTCGCCGACTGGCCCCTCGGCGAGCGCGCGACCATCGAGGTATTGCAGGCCTGGGCCGCGAGCGGCCGCCGCCTGATGCTGCTCGCGCAGCGCTACGACATTCTCGAACGCGGCCATGCGCGCTTCGTCGCATGGCGCCGCATGTGGGACCACATCATCGAATGCAGGGCCGCAGGCAAGGCATCGGGCACGGAAGTGCCGAGCGCCATCTGGACGCCCTCATGGTTCGCGCATCGCATCGACCCCGAACGAAGCAGGGGCGTGAGCGGCGCAGACGCACGCGCGCGCAGCGAATTGCGCGAGGCCATCGAAGAGTGCTGGCGCATGGGCCGGCCCGCGTTTCCGGCATCGACACTCGGCTTGTAAGCCAATGCCGCGAATGCGGCCGCGAGACATATTCAGGCGGATATGCAGGTCTAGAATTTTTTCGTTCCAGACCTTCATTGCCAAAGGAGATTCCATGAAGAAGTCATCGTCCGTCCTGATCGCCTCTCTGATTGCCGCTGCCGCGCTCGTCGCCTGCGGCAAGAAGGAGGATGCAGCGCCGGCTGTCGTGACGCCGCCTCCTGCGCCCGTGACTGAACCCGCACCCGCGCCCGCTGCTCCCGCTCCCGCGCCATCGGCCGATCCGGGCGCATCGTCCTCGTCGTCGACCGCGCCTTCTTCGGGCTCGCAGTCGGCGCTCGATGCCGCGAACGCAGCCACCGAGGCCGCGAAGAAGAATGAAGCGCCGAAGCAGTAAGCAGCAAGGACTGCATCAGCCATGAAAAAGCCGCCATGAGGCGGCTTTTTTTCTTAGGAGAGCGTGAGGGCCCTGGCGCTCAGACGTCGAGCCAGGGCGAGCCTGCGCTGGCCGTGGCCGTCAGCATCTCCGACTCGTTGCCGCCCAGCGCTTCGGCCATGAGGCGCCGCACGATCTCGGGCCGGTTGTTCTGCTCGCTCAGGTGCGCCGCGACCACATGCCGCAGGCCGTCGTGCAGCAGCGCGCGTGCGATCTCGGCTGCGGCGGTGTTCGACAGGTGCCCGTAGTTGCCGCCCACGCGGTGCTTGAGGAAGGGCGGGTAGCTCGAGTTCGCGAGCAGCTCGCTGTCATGGTTGAACTCCAGCAGCAGCGAATGCACGCCGGCCAGCCGGGTCAGCACGTGCGTCGTTGCATGGCCCAGGTCGGTCAGCACGCCCAGCGTGCGGTTGCCGTCTGTACAGCGCAATTGCAGCGGTTCGCGCGCATCGTGCGGAACGGTGAAGGGCTGCACGCAGATGTCGCCGACCGTGAACTCGGCATCGTCGCGCGCGAGGTGCAGCAGGCCCTCGAAGTCGCGCCCGCCGGTGGCGAGCCACGTGCCTTCGCTCATCCAGACTGGAATGCGATTGCGCCGCGACAGCGAATGGGCGCAGCCTATGTGGTCGCCGTGCTCGTGGGTCACGAAGATCGCGTCGATGTCGCTGGCTGCAAGGCCTGCCTGGGCCAGGCGCAGGTCGAGCTGCTTGAGGCCGAAGCCGCAGTCGACGAGGAGGCGGGAGGTGCGGCCGGCGCTGGTCGTCTCGACCAGCGCGGCGTTGCCCGTGCTGCCGCTGCCGAGGCTTCGGAAGCGGAGCATGCGGGTTATCTCAGGTCGTCGGCGATGACCTTGACGATGCGCTCGGCGTTGACCGAGGTTTCGGGTGCGCCGGCTTCGTTGAGCACCGACACCGTGGTCGATTCGCCCTGGCTCTTGACCGAGATGCGGAACTTCGCGGGCGCCTCGGCCTTGCTCGAGCCACCGAACAGCTTGCCGAAGAAGCCGGGCTCCTTCTTGTCGGGGTTCGGCGGCACGTAGCGCACGTAGTAGACGCCGGCGCTGCGGTCGCGGTCTTCCACGGTGAAGCCGGTGCGATCGAGCGCGAGGCCGACGCGGCGCCATGCGCGGTCGAAGCCTTCGCTGATCTGCACGACCGGCTGGTTGCCGACCTTGGCGATGGTGGCAGTCTTGGGCGTCGCGGTGGTCGCGGCCAGGATCTTCGACTGCTCCTGCGACACGCCGAGCTTGACCATCAGGCGGCGCAGGAATTCGGTCTCGAGCTCAGGATCGCTGGGGCGCGGCTGCCACACGGTCTGGTCCTGGCGGGAGTTGTTGTAGACCTCCTGCATGCCGCGATGGCTGATGAAGATCTCGGTGCCGGTGGTGGTGCGCTCCAGGCGGGTGCGGAAGCGGTCGAGCTCGCCGGTGGAGTAGACCGAGTCGACCAGCTTGCCCAGCGTGCCGCGGATGATGTCCTGCGGCAGCTTGGCGCGGTTCTCGGCCCAGTCGGTTTCCATGATGCCCAGGTTGCGCTGGTCGGTGGTCAGCAGGAAGCCGTTTTCCTGCCAGAAGTCCTTCACCGGGTCCCAGAGCTGGTCGGGCGTGCGATTGACCACGATCCAGCGCTGCGTGCCCGAGCGCTCCATGCGCACGTCGCCGATGTTGGCCACCGCGGTGGGGACGCCGGGTGCGTTGGCGATGCCTGCCTGGTACGAGTTTGCGCTCACGGCGCCGCCGGGGATGGCGTAGCGGTTGTCGCGCGAAAGCTGGGAAAGATCGGGCGGGACTTCGAGCGTCGGGGCCTTGCCTGCGCTCTTGTAGTCGATCTTGTCGCTCTCGAGGACGGAGCAGGCGGCGAGGCTGGCAACGAGGGCCAGCAGTGCAAGTCGCGAAAGGTTCTTCAACGTCGTCTTCCTTGTTGGAATGGTTCGGTCAATCTAGGGGCCGCAGTGCCCGCCGCCATCTCTGAGCGCGGTTCGGGCAAAAGGTTGCTTAACCTTGCTGTGGCCAGGGGAAAGGCAGGTCCGGGACGTGCTGGAGAGGAGTGCTCAGCCCTTCAGCAGGCCGGTGGCGCGCAGGGCGCCTTCGACCGCGGGGCGGCTCGCTTCGCCGAGTTCGGTGAGCGGCAGGCGCAGCGCGCCGCCACACAGGCCGAGCCGTGCCATCGCCCACTTCAGCGGGATCGGGTTGGGCTCGACGAACAGGTTGCGGTGCAGCGGCATGAGCTCGAACTGGATCTGCATGGCGCGCTTCACGTCGCCCGCCAGCGCGGCGACGCACAGCTCGTGCATCTTGCGCGGCGCGATGTTGGCCGTGACGCTGATGTTGCCCTGGCCGCCGCAGAGCATGAGCGCGACCGCGGTCGGGTCGTCGCCGGAATAGACGGCGAAGTTCTTCGGCACTTCGCGGATGAGCCACTGGGCTCGCTCGATGTTGCCGGTGGCTTCCTTGATGCCGATGATGCCGGGCACCTGCGCCAGGCGCAGCACGGTGTCGTGCGCCATATCGGCGACAGTGCGGCCGGGCACGTTGTACAGCACGATGGGCAGGTCGCCCACGGCCTCGGCGATGGCCTTGAAGTGCTGGTACTGGCCCTCTTGCGTGGGCTTGTTGTAGTAAGGCACGACCTGGAGCTGCGAGTCGGCGCCCACGCCCTTGGCGAACTTGGCGAGCTCGATGGCTTCCTTGGTGGAGTTCGCGCCGCAGCCGGCCATCACGGGCACGCGGCCCTTGGCCTGCTCGACCGAGACGCGGATGATTTCGCAGTGCTCCTCGACATCGACCGTCGGCGATTCGCCGGTGGTGCCGACCACGCCCAGGCAGTCGGTACCTTCTTCGATGTGCCAGTCGATGAGTCGCCGCAGGGCGGGGTAGTCGACACTGCCGTCGTCGTGCATCGGCGTGACGAGCGCGACGATGCTGCCTGTCAGTTGCTCCAAGGGGAATCTCTTTGTCGGTGGACGAAAGCGCCGATTCTACTTACTCCGGCGCCCCGCCAGACAGCGGCCCCGGGCCCCTTAGTTTCCCTTAAGGAAGCGGCGCGCCGGCAGACCGGAATCGGCCGCGGGCGGGCGAACGGCCGCGATGCGCTGCACGAAGCGCTCCGGCTGCGCGATGAACCCGTCCTCGTAGGCCACCACGCTCAGTCCGGCGCAGGCCGTCAGCAGTTCGCCCGGCTGCAGCAGGAAGTCGGGCCGCGAGGGCTTGCCGACGGTTTCGTTGCCCGTGGCGAAGGTCTCGTAGAGCAGCACGCCGCCCGGCGCCACAGCGGCAACGATGTCGGCCATGCGCGGGCGCCAGAGGTAGTTGGTGACGACCACGGCACCGAAGGCCCGGCCGGAGAAGGGCCAGGAGCCGGATTCGATGTCGGCCTCGATCACCTTGCCGAACGTGCTTGCCGCCTCGACAGCCTCGGGAGAGCGGTCGACGCCGGTGACCGCGTGCCCGCGTCCGGCGAACCACTTCATGTGCCGCCCGGCGCCGCAGGCCACGTCCAGCACCGACGCGCCGGTCGCAAGCAGGTGCGACCACCGGGCAATCCATTCGGAAGGTGCTCCCAGGCCGTGCACTGGCGCTATTTCTTTCATAGCAATGAGGCTCAGAAGCAGGACCAGATCTGGTCGACCAGCGTCACCAGGAAGTCCGGATGCACGTACAGCGCGAACACGCCGCCCAGCACCGCCAGCGCGGCGGCCAGCCAGCCGGCGTGGACGATGTGATGGCGCATCCGGGTAGTCATGGCCCTGTTTACACGCAAACCGGCTGCGGATCAGCCCGCGGCGCCCACCGGCTGCGGACCGCGCGGAATGGCGCTTTCCTTCACCGGCAGGTTGACCACCGCGGCGAACACGCCCAGCGCGATCGCGATGTACCAGACGATGTCGTAGCTGCCCGTGGTGTCGTACAGGTAGCCCCCGAGCCACACGCCCAGGAAGGAGCCGACCTGGTGGCTCAGGAACACGAAGCCGCTGAGCATCGAAAGATGCGCCACGCCGAAGATGCCCGCCACGATGGCGTTGGTGGCCGGCACCGTGGACAGCCACAGGAAGCCCATCGCCGCGGAGAAGAAGTACACGCTCATCGGCGAGATCGGCGCCATCAGGAAGAGCGCGATCGACACTGCCCGCGCGAAGTAGATGGCCGCCAGGATCTTCCGCTTGGCCAGCTTCTGCCCCAGCAGCCCCACCGTGTAGGTGCCGAACACATTGAACAGGCCGATCAGCGCCAGCGCGTAGCCCGCCACCTCGGCCGGCAGGCTGCGGTCGCGCAGGTAGGTCGGCATGTGGATGCCGATGAAGGCCAGCTGGAAGCCGCAGACGAAGTAGCCCGCCATCAGCAGGCCGAAGCTCGGGTAGCGGAAGGCCTCGCCCACCGCCTGCATCACCGACTGCTCGCGGTGGCCGGCCAGCGCCGCCGTCTTCGGCTCGCGCAGCCCGAAGGCCAGGGGAACGATCACCAGCGCCAGTACCGCCACCACCGCGAGCGCGGTCTGCCAGCCCAGGCTGCCGATCAGCCGGCCCTCGATGGGTGCCATCAGGAACTGCCCGAACGACCCGGCCGCCGCCGCCACGCCCATCGCCCAGGAGCGCCGTTCGGCCGGAATCTGCCGCCCGATCACGCCGTAGATCACCGCGTAGGTGGAGCCCGCCTGCGCCGCGCCGATCAGGATGCCCGCGCTCAGCGTGAAGAGCAGCGGCGTCGGCGAATGCGCCATGCCGAACAGCCCCAGCGCATAGAGGAGCGAGCCGCCGATCAGCACCCGGAACGCGCCGAACCTGTCGGCCAGCATGCCCGCGAACACGCCGAAGATGCCCCATGACAGGTTCTGCACCGCCAGCGCGAACGAGAAGGTCTGCCGGCTCCAGTCCTGCGCCTGCGTGATCGGCTGGAGCCACAGGCCGAAGCCGTGGCGTATGCCCATCGACAGCGTGACGATCATCGCCCCGCAGAAAAGTACTTGCTTGACCGAGAGGGCGGGGGCGGCTGGGGATTGCATGACTTCGAATGTAACTATTCGCCTGCTCCAGCAGGTGGCACGCCGGCCAAAGCCATTGATGATTTATCGGGCGCATTTCGATGCGGTGGACGCATCAAAGCCGCTGCTGTATGGGCATCCAGTTGTTTGAACGGCGACTGACTACAATCCGCCCCCATGGCGACTCCCCCCAAGACTCCCCCCAGCTCATCGTCCGCCTCCTCCGGCTATTCGGAAGGCTCCATCCGCGTGCTCAAGGGCCTCGAGCCCGTCAAGCAGCGCCCGGGCATGTACACCCGCACCGACAACCCGCTGCACATCATCCAGGAAGTGCTCGACAACGCCGCCGACGAGGCGCTCGCGGGCCACGGCAAGAAGATCAAGGTCACGCTGCACACCGACGGCTCGGTCAGTGTTGAAGACGATGGCCGGGGCATCCCCTTCGGCCTGCATCCGGAAGAGAAGGCGCCCGTGGTCGAACTGGTCTACACCCGGCTGCATGCCGGCGGCAAGTTCGACAAGGGCTCGGGCGGCGCCTACAGCTTCTCGGGCGGCCTGCATGGCGTGGGTGTGTCGGTGACCAACGCGCTGTCGAAGCGGCTCGAAGTGGCCACGCACCGCGAGGGCTCGGTCGCGAAGCTGGCCTTCAGCGGCGGCGACGTGATCGAGGCGCTGGAGGTCCGAAAGCTCGAATCCGGCGAGCGCAAGCAGGGCACCACGGTTCGCGCCTGGCCCGACGCCAAGTACTTCGAGACCGCCGCGCTGCCCATGGGCGAACTCACCCACCTGCTGCGCAGCAAGGCCGTGCTGATGCCGGGCGTGAGCGTCACGCTCGTCAACGAGAAGACCAAGGAAACGCAGCAGTGGCTCTACAAGGGCGGCCTGAGCGACTACCTGATGCAGACGCTCAGCAGCGACCCGGTCATTCCGCTGTTCGAAGGCAGCGGCCATGCCGACAAGAACGCCGACAACTTTGCCGAAGGCGAGGGTGCCGACTGGGCCGTCGCCTTCACCGAGGAAGGCCAGCCGGTGCGCGAGAGCTACGTCAACCTGATTCCCACCAGCGCCGGCGGCACGCACGAAAGCGGCCTGCGCGACGGCCTGTTCAATGCGGTGAAGAGCTTCATCGAGTTGCACTCGCTGCTGCCCAAGGGCGTGAAGCTGCTGCCCGAGGACGTGTTCGCGCGCGCTTCGTACGTGCTGAGCGCCAAGGTGCTCGACCCGCAGTTCCAGGGCCAGATCAAGGAGCGCCTGAATTCGCGCGACGCGGTGCGCCTTGTGTCCAGCTTCGTGCGCCCCGCGCTGGAACTGTGGCTCAACCAGCACGTCGACTACGGCCGCAAGCTGGCCGAACTGGCCATCAAGGCGGCCCAGACCCGCCAGCGCGCCGGCCAGAAGGTCGAGAAGCGCAAGGGTTCCGGTGTGGCCGTGTTGCCCGGCAAGCTGACCGATTGCGAGAGCAAGGACACCAGCCACAACGAAGTCTTCCTGGTGGAGGGCGATTCCGCCGGCGGCAGCGCCAAGATGGGCCGCGACAAGGAAAGCCAGGCCATCCTGCCGCTGCGCGGCAAGGTGCTCAACACCTGGGAGGTGGAGCGCGACCGGCTCTTCGCCAACACCGAAATCCACGACATCTCGGTCGCCATCGGCGTCGACCCGCACGGCCCCGGCGATTCGCCCGACCTCAGCGGCCTGCGCTACGGCAAGATCTGCATCCTGAGCGACGCCGACGTGGACGGCTCCCACATCCAGGTGCTGCTGCTCACGCTTTTCTTCCGGCACTTTCCGAAACTCATCGAAGCCGGCCATGTGTATGTCGCGAAGCCGCCATTGTTCCGGGTCGATGCCCCCGCGCGCGGCAAGAAGCCGGCCTCCAAGGTCTATGCTCTGGACGAAGGCGAACTGACCGCCACGCTCGACAAGCTCCGCAAGGACGGCGTGCGCGAAGGCGCCTGGAGCATCAGCCGCTTCAAGGGCCTGGGCGAAATGAGCGCGGAACAATTGTGGGAAACCACGCTCAATCCTGACACCCGGCGCCTGATGCAGGTCCAATTGGGTCGCTTCGATTTCACGTCCACCCAGGGCGAAATCACCAAGCTGATGGGCAAGGGCGAAGCGGCGGCGCGGCGCGAGCTCATGGAGTTGCGCGCCGATGACGTCGATATCGACGTCTGATTTCCCCCTCTCCACCACTACAACGCATGTCGGTTTTCAAGCGCTCGTTGCCATTGGTCGTCCTGCTGCTTTGCATGCAGCAGGCGCCGGCGCACGCCACCGACATCTACGGCTACATCGACAGCAAGGGCAACGCGCACTTCGCCTCCGAGAAGCTCGACGAGCGCTACCAGATCTTCTTCCGCGGCGGCCAGAGCTTCGACACCGCCAACGGCATCGCCCCGCTGGGCCGCGGCGTGGGCAAACTCGACGGCAAGGTGCCGCCGGCCTCGCAGAGCCTGCTGGCGATGTTCGAGGCCTCGCCCAGCTACAAGACCGCCAAGTCGGCGCTGCGCGACGCGGCGAGCAAGCACGCGATCGACTACGAACTGCTGCAGGCACTGGTCGCCACTGAGTCGGGCTTCGATGCGCAGGCCGTTTCGCCCAAGGGCGCGATGGGCCTGATGCAGCTGATGCCGGCCACGGCTCAGCGCTATGGCGTGTCGGCGGACAAGCGCGCGACCATCGAGAAGAAGCTGTTCGACCCGCGCATCAACATCGCCGCCGGCTCGCGCTACTTGCGGGACCTGATCGCGATGTTCCCGGGGCAGATCGAGCTCGCGCTGGCCGCCTACAACGCCGGCGAGGGCGCGGTGCAGCGCGCGGGCAACAAGATCCCGAACTACAAGGAAACGCAGAACTACGTGCAGACTGTGCTGCAGCTGTACGCGTACCTCAAGCCTTCGGTGGCTTCGGGCGGTGGGAGCGGCGCCGTGCGCGGTGGCAAGACGCCGGGGCGCATCCGCATGGAGCTGACCGTGCCGCAGGGCGGCGCGCTCGGCCGCGGCAACATGCCGTCGGATTCGCCGCGCGACATGCCGGCCATGCCCGACATCCCCGAGCCGTCGGCGGTGCCCACGGGCGCGGCCGATGCGCCACCGGGCACGCCGGTGTCCTGATCGACCGGAGGAGGGGAGGAGGCCATGGATCGTCGAAGCTTCGTTCTCGCGACTGCTGCGGGCATGGTGGCGGGCAGCGCACGCGCGCAGCATCCGGCCACGCACGACACGCTGCCGGCCGTGCCTTCCTCGGCCGAGCCCTATGCGCGCCTGCAGGGCGGCGTGCCGCACCACATGACGCCCGAGCAGGAGGCCCAGCGCTTCACCGACAGCCCCGCGCCGCCCGGGCCGCAGGGCCGCTGGGAGCCGCGCGCCGCACTGCCGATTCCGCGCAGCGAGATGGCCTGGGCCACCGCGGCGATGGGGCGCATGCACGTGGTCGGCGGCTACGGCGAAGGCAAGGTCAACCGCGACTACCACCACATCTACGACCCCAAGGCCGACCGCTGGCTCGACGGCGCGCCGCTGCCGCGCGGTGCCAACCACGTTGCGGTGACGGCTGACGGCGGCCGCGTCTACGCGCTGGGCGGTTTCGTCGAGCAGAACCGGCGCTCCGACACCAACGCCTACGTCTACGACATCGCCGCCAACCGCTGGAGCGCCATTGCGCCGCTGCCGCGTCCGCGTGGCGCCGCAGCCGCCGTGATGCTCGACGGCGCGCTGCACCTGATCGGCGGCGCGTCCGAGCCCGCCGCGGAGCGCGCGAGCGTGGGTTGGCACGAGGTCTACGACCCGAAGGCCGACCGCTGGTCGACTCGTAAACCGCTGCCCGGCGCGCGCGACCACGTGGGCTGCGTGTCGCACGGCGGCCGGATCCACGTGATCGGCGGGCGCTTCAACACCTTCGAATACAACACCGACCTGCACCACGTCTACCTGCCCGCGCGCGACACCTGGGAGCTGCGCTCGCCGCTGCCCACCGCGCGCTCGGGCCACGGGCTCGTGGTGTACCGCGGCCGCTTCTTCGCCATGGGCGGGGAGGGCGGCATCCTCGTCGACGGCGTACCGCGCCAGGCGAAGGTGTTCGGCCAGATGGAAAGCTACAACCCCGTCGACGACACCTGGCAGCGACACGCCCCGATGACCACGCCGCGCCACGCCGTGGGTGCGGCCGTCATCGGCGACTGGATCTACGTGGCCGGCGGCGGCGCGGTGCTCGGCGGCGCCGTACAGTCCGCGGTCCACGAGGCCTTTACGCTCGGCTGAACGCGCAGCCAGCAACAACAAAAGTTTTTCTCACCAGCTCTTTCATGGATTCCCAACCTCCGCTCGATCTCCAGGGTCCCACCGACGGCGACACGACCCTGACCCTCGCCGACTACGCCCAGACCGCCTACCTCGAATACGCGCTGAGCGTGGTCAAGGGCCGCGCGCTGCCCGATGTGTCCGACGGCCAGAAGCCGGTGCAGCGCCGCATCCTGTATTCGATGTCGCGCATGGGCCTGGGCTTCGGCGGCACCAACGGCACTGTGGGCGCCAAGCCCGTGAAGAGCGCGCGCGTGGTCGGCGACGTGCTCGGCCGCTTCCACCCGCACAGCGACCAGGCTGCGTACGACGCGCTGGTGCGCATGGCACAAGACTTCTCGCAGCGCTACCCGCTGGTCGACGGCCAGGGCAACTTCGGCAGCCGCGACGGCGACGGCGCCGCCGCCATGCGCTACACCGAAGCGCGCCTGGCGCGCATCACCAGCCTGCTGCTCGACGAGATCGACGAAGGCACGGTCGACTTCATTCCCAACTACGACGGCAGCACCGAAGAACCGCGACTGCTGCCCGCGCGGCTGCCGTTCACGCTGCTCAATGGCGCGAGCGGCATCGCGGTCGGCCTGGCCACCGAGATCCCGAGCCACAACCTGCGCGAGATCGCCGACGCCTGCGTGGCGCTGATCAAGTCGAACGGCAAGCTCAGCGAGGAAGAACTCTTCGCCATCGTGCCCGGCCCCGACTATCCGGGCGGCGCCCAGATCATCAGCAGCCCGGCCGACATCGCCGACGCCTACCGTACCGGCCGCGGCTCGCTCAAGGTGCGCGCGCGCTGGAAGATCGAGGAGCTGGCGCGCGGCCAGTGGCAGCTGGTGGTCAACGAGCTGCCGCCGGGCGTGAGCTCGCAGCGTGTGCTCGAGGAAATCGAGGAAATCACCAACCCCAAGGTCAAGGCCGGCAAGAAGGCGCTGAGTGCGGAGCAGACGCAGCTAAAGGCCTCGATGCTGTCGGTGCTCGACGTGGTGCGCGACGAATCGAGCAAGGACGCCCCCGTGCGCCTGGTGTTCGAGCCCAAGACCTCGCGCATCAGCCAGGAAGAGTTCATCACCACGCTGCTCGCGCAGACCTCGCTGGAAACCTCCTCGCCGATCAACCTCACGATGGTCGGCATCGACGGCAAGCCCACGCAGAAGTCGCTGCGCCAGATGCTCAACGAGTGGATCGCCTTCCGCGAGATCACCGTCGAGAAGCGCTCGCGCTTCCGCCTGGGCAAGGTGCAGGACCGCATCCACATCCTCGAAGGCCGGCAGCTGGTGCTGCTGAACATCGACGAGGTGATCGCGATCATCCGCGCGGCGGAAGACCCGAAGGCGGCGCTGATCGCTCGCTTCAATCTCAGCGAACGCCAGGCCGAGGACATCCTCGAAATCCGGCTGCGCCAGCTCGCGCGGCTCGAGGCCATCAAGATCGAACAGGAGCTGGCCGGCCTGCGCGACGAGCAGAAGAAGCTCGAAGACATCCTCGCCAGCCCCGCCGCGCTGCGCCGCCTGCTGGTGAAGGAAATCGAAGCCGACGCCAAGACCTTCGAAGACCCGCGGCGCACGCTGATCCAGGCCGAGAAGCGCGCCGTGGCCGAGGTGAAGGTCGTCGACGAGCCCGTCACCGTGATCGTGTCGCAGAAGGGCTGGGTCCGTGCGCAGAAGGGCTGGGCCAGCGAGAAGGCGGCCGGCGCTGCCAACGGCTCGGTGCCCGAGTACAGCTTCAAGTCGGGCGACTCGCTCTACGGCGCCTTCGAATGCCGCAGCGTCGACACGCTGCTGGTCTTCGGCAGCGCCAAGGACAAGAGCGTGCGCGTCTACACCGTGTCCGTGGCCTCGCTGCCGGGCGGTCGCGGCGACGGCCAGCCCGTCACCACGCTCATCGACCTGGATGCCGGCACGCACGTCACGCACTTCTTCGCGGGCCCGGTCGGCGCGAGCCTGCTGCTGGCCAACACCGGCGGCTACGGCTTCATCGCCACGGTCGAGAACATGATGTCGCGCCAGCGCGGCGGCAAGGCCTTCGTCGACGTGGGCGAGGGCGAGCAGCTGTGCCGCCCCTCGCTGGTGGGCGGCGCGAGCGGCGCCGAGCCGATGCCGGCCGCCACGCACGTGGCCTGTGCCTCGACGGGCGGGCGCATCCTGACCTTCGATATCGCCGAACTCAAGAGCCTGCCCAAGGGCGGCCGCGGCCTCACGCTGATCGACCTCGAGCCCAAGGACACCCTGGCAGGTGCGGCCGCCTACACGCGCAGCGTGAAGATCGAAGGCATCGGCCGCGGCGGGAAGGAGCGCGAGGAAACGCTGGAGATCCGCACGCTCAACAACGCACGCGGCAGCCGCGCACGCAAGGGCAAGGCGGCCGACCTGGGCTTCAAGCCGACCAGCATCGTGCGGGTGCAATAGCCATGGGCGGCATCGACATCAGCGTCATCGGCGTCTTCATCGCCGTGGTCACCGGCATCGGCAGCTACGTGCTGGGCCGGCGCATGCGCGAGAAGCGCATGCTGAAGAAGCGCGAGAAGGACCGCATCGCCTCGCAGGCCAACGAGACGCGCCAAGTGCGGCGCGCCCGCGAGCGCAAGGAGCGCGGTGGCTGAAGCTCGCTGTTCAGAGTGATCGGTGAATAGAGAATCGCATCGCAATCTTTCCACGAAGTGCTATTTGCGAGACTGAACGCCATACTTCCCTTTTTGAATATTTTTCTCTCTAAGATTGGTCCGCCAATTTCGGCAAGGGAGAAGAAAATGTTCGATCACAATCACTACGTGCCTGTGCTTAAGTGGCGCATGGGTGAATACCAGGCTCTCATGCGGCTGGGAGAGCTCGTCAAGGACTGGGTTACGCCTCTTTTCGAAATACCAACCGAAGGATGGAATTTCGAAACGGAAGCCCCTCTGCGCTCGCTCGACGATCATTTGGCGGGCTTTGGGGAAAAGCTGTTCTCCAAATGGGGCACCCGGACCTGTTTTATCGACAGTCCCTATCTGGATGGTGCAAGCGTACTTTCGACGGGGGTGCATCATATGCAGCACATCTTCCTGCAGGCAAAGCAGGCTGGCTGTTCGGCGATTCCCGTGATTGGCCTGCAAAGGCATCCCGCTTATCTGGGGGCTGTCCAATTCATCGTTGGCTCGACGCAAAACGGAGTCTGCGTCCGACTGGAACGGGATGATTTCGGACCAGGGCTTCAATCAACTCTTCAGTCACTGATTCAGGCTCTCGCCATCCCGGTCCGCTACGTTGACCTTGTCGTCGACCTTGAGGCCTCAATTTCTGAGGTCCTGCCAATTCAGGTATCGACGTGGTCGACCTGTCTTTCGCAGGTTTCAGTGACGCCCTGGCGCACTCTCACCTTGGTCGGTACGTCATTTCCTGGAGCACTCGGTGCCGATCAATATCGCCCGCATGGACGGACTCCCAGAAGCGAATGGCTCGCATACAAGGAGCTTGTTCGGCAACTCGCAGCTTCCGCGAGAAAGCCCACTTTTGGAGACTACGCCACATCGAGTCCGAATACGGGAGAACTCGATCCGCGCATGGTAGATCCGAATGCCAAGATCAAATACACATTGAGCGATGAATGGATCGTGCACGTGGGGAAGCAGGTCAAGCGCTTCGGAAGAGGGCAATATCAAGCCATGTGCCAAGGCATCATCAATGCAAATCCCCCGTATTTCACGGGGCCTGGCTATTCATGGGGAGATGCCTACATTCATGGCTGCGCGCTAGGTTCGGAGGGAACGGGTGGCCCTTCGACCTGGCCCTCGGTTGCCACAAACCATCACGTTACGAAGGCTGTTCGGGACGTCGCCAGTTTTCACGGGACTTCAGCGCCTCCCTGATTTTTCGCCGGACGTCGCCTGGTTGAAAGGAATCAATCAGCAAGCGATACAGACCGGCGCGATTCAGGCTCATTTCCTTTGAGGTGGCGCCATTTGCCTTCAGTACCTCGACCACTTCGTGTCTCCACATCAGATGTGCCATGTGAAAGAGCGAAGGGTCGGGGTTGTTGCGCAATCTCCGATGCGTCTCAAGCTTCAAGACACCTTTGCTGCCCATATGAACGACCTTGATTCCCCACCATGACGGGATCAAGGCCTGAGCTTCCGACAAATGTGCAGTGCCCACGACAAGGGTGGCTCTGTCGAGCGCGCGGGAATAGGCTTCGACCTGTCTGGGTAATCTTGAAAGGTTGTCTGCGTCGCTCTTCAGTTCGAACCCGTGCAAGTAACCATTCACGACCGCAATGTCGACACGGCATGCGCCATGTTCCAGGCCGAGTTCCTGAACGATTCGGGCATTCGCATCGTTGGCATGATCGGCCAGCACGGTTCTCAGCACGAGCGACCGCACGTCGCGATCACGGGTCTTCGCTGGCTTGATCGGTGAGAGGGGGGCGGGCATGGCGGCCGAACTATAGAGCATCGCACTCTCGGTTTGCTCTTGCGGCAGAACCTCTGTGGAGGTAGCCGCGACGGCCGCATTCGCGGTGAATCGCTGCTATCGCAGGCCGACCCACCACCGCGTGTTGATCCGCGCCGCTCCCACCGTCACCACTTCGCCGATCACCGGCGTGGCCAGCTCGATCTTCCTGGCCTCCGTAAGGGCTGCGATGCGGTCCAGCGGGTCGTGCCAGTTGTGGAAGGCGAGGTCGAAGGTGCTGTTGTGCACCGAGAAGAACACCTTGCCGCGCAGGTCCTCGAAGGCCTTCACGCTCTGCTCGGGCGTCATGTGCACGGCGGGCCACATGCTGTCGTAGGCGCCGTTTTCCATCAGCGCGATGTCGAAGCCGCCGAAGCGCTCGCCGATCTGCTTGAAGCCCGGGAAGTAGCCCGAGTCGCCGCTGTAGAAGATGCGCTGGTCGCCGCTTTGCACCACCCACGAGGCCCACAGCGTGCGGTCGCGGTCGCCGAGCGTGCGGCCCGAGAAGTGCTGGGCGGGCGTGGCGGTGAGCTTCACGCCGTCGTGTTCGGCCGACTGCCACCAGTCGAGCTCGGTCACGCGATCGGCCGGCACGCCCATTGCCAGCAGCCGGGAGCGCACGCCCAGCGGCACGAAGTAGCGCTTCACGTCCTTGGCGAGGTATTCGATGGTCGCCACGTCGAGGTGGTCATAGTGGTCGTGCGAGAGGATCACGCCTTCGATGGGCGGCAGGTCCTCCAGCGCAATCGGCGTCTTGTGGAAGCGCTTCGGCCCGGCCCATTGCACGGGCGAGGCGCGGTCGCTGAACACCGGGTCGATCAGCCAGTACTTGTCGCGCAGCTTCAGCAGGTGCGACGAATGGCCTAGGCGCACCACGTGGTTGGTCTTCGTGTCGAGCGCGTCGAGGGTGGTCTTGTCCAGCGGCTTCACGGGGATGGGATCGACCGGCACCGTGTCGACCTTGCTGCCCACGATGAAGCGCGACCAGATGCGCCATGCGCTGGCCTGCGCGGGCAGGTCGGGGTTGGCCATGTTGTGGAAGCCGCCGTCCTTGAATTGCGGCGAATTCTCGTAGCGCGTCTCGCCGCCGCCAGCGGCGCTGCAGCCCGCCACGAAGGCGCAGCCGGCTGCGGCGAGCGCGGTGCCGCGGCGCAGGAGTTGGGGCAGGTAGGAGCCTTGCGAGCCGGGGTCTTCAGCCATGGGAGAGCCTTCTGGATTGTGTTTGTGGGATGGATGGAGACTATCGAAGGCGCGTGTTTCAATGGTTTCAGCGATAGAAACATTCGGGCAGAAGGGGCATTCGGGGCTCTATGCCATGCGCCGTATGGCGGGCGCGGCGCGAGCCCGGCACACTGCCGGACTTCATCGGTTTCACCGGAGTTGAGGAGGCTGAAGATCCATGAGCACCAACCGCTATCCCATCATCTACGTGCGCGGCTACGCCATGACCGAGTCGGAGCGCGACGAGACCGCGGCCGATCCGTTCTGCGGCTTCAACATCGGCTCTACCGTGTATCGCGCCACCGTGAAGAAGGAAGCGCCGGCGCAAAAGTTCGTATTCGAATCGCCGATGGTGCGGCTGCTGGCCGACTTCCAGTACCAGAGCGTCTACCAGAACGGCCTGGACATCCTCGACCCCGACTGGAAGCCTTCGCCCGACGCGAACGGCAACGACGTTGACGGCATTCCCTCGGCCTCGGTCATCATCTACCGCTACTACGACTCGGGCTCCGAACTGCTGGGCGACGGCAAGGCGAAGGACGTCAAGATCTACGCGCAGGGCCTGAGCCAGCTCATCTTGCGCGTGCGTGACCTAGTGGTGCAGCGCGAGGGCCCCTCGGGCTTCGCGCCCGACGACTTCCGCTGCTACCTCGTCGCGCATTCCATGGGCGGGCTGGTGGTTCGCGCCTTCCTGCAGAACCCCGCGCTCGGCGACGCGGCCGCGCGCGCATGCGTCGACAAGGTGTTCACCTACGCCACGCCGCACAACGGCATCGACATGGGCGGCATCAACGTGCCGGCCTGGCTCACGCTGAACGAGATGAACACCTTCAACCGCGAGAAGATGTCCGAGTTCCTGGCTACTGCGCCGGTCAACGGCCGCATGGACTACCTGCCTGCGGCGGCCTTTCCGCCCGAGCGCTTCTTCTGCATGGTCGGCACGAACCGCGGCGACTACGAGACCGCCAAGGGCCTCTCGCGCATGTTCGCGGGCCACGGCAGCGACGGGCTCGTGCGCATCGAGAACGCATCGCTCTGGGCCGTCGACGACGCCGGCAAGACGCAGCCGGTGGCCACTGCCTACACCTACCGCTCGCACTCGGGCTACTTCGGCATCGTCAATTCCGAGGAGGCCTACCAGAACCTCACGCGCTTCCTGTTCGGCGATGTGCGCGTCGACCTGTGGTTCGACGTCGACGGCGTCACGCTGCCGCCCGACCTGCCAAAGGACGCCGACGTCGATGCGCTCTACCAGGTCGAACTGCTGGCCGCGCCTCGAGGCAAGCGCTGGTACCTGAGCCGCCGCATTGCCGAGGAAGACTCGCCCGCCTGCCGCACGCACAAGGAGCTCACCGACCCAGCCAAGGCCGACCGCCGCTCCATCTACCTCTCGACCGTGTTCCTCGCCAACCGGGCCCGCGTGAAGCAGGACAGGCCCACGCTGGCCTACGCGATGACGCTGGGCGTGCGCGTACCCGACTACCAGGTCAACAACAAGTTCTGGCTCGACGGCCACTACGAAGGCAGCTCGCTCTTTCGCGACACGCTGATCATCGAGATCGCGCCGCCCCAGCCCGACGACGCGGCGCAGAACTGGAACGTCAAGTACGGCTGGCAGACCGACACCGCCGGTCGCGCCTCGCTGCCCATGAGCCCCAAGCAGCTCGCGAGCGGCAAGCTGCAGTTCGTGGTGCCGCTGTCGAGCCTTGGAGCGGCGCCTGCCGCGCCCGGCATTAGCGGCAAGGTGCGGCTGGAAGTGAGCGCCTGGGAATAACGCGTTCGGCAGCAGGGCGCCGGTCAGGCGGGGCCGGGCACAATCGCGCGGTCAAGAACCCGCCGATTCCGCAGCCCATGAAAACTGCCGTTCTCGTCATCGATGTCCAGCGTGGCCTTTGCGACGACCCGCCGCGCCCCCATGAGGCCCACGAGGTGATGCAGCGCATCAACGCGCTCACCGAACGCGCCCGCGCTGCCGGCGTGCCGGTGGCCTTCATCCAGCACGAGAACGCGATCGACCTCGAATTCGACTCGGAGCGCTGGCAGCTCGCGAGCGCGTTGAACACCGACTCGCGCGACGCGCGCATCCGCAAGACCACGCCCGACTCCTTCCTGCGCACGCCGCTGGAAGCCTGGCTCTCCGGGCACGGCGTGAAACGCGTGGTGGTCTGCGGCTACTCGTCGGAGTTCTGCGTCGACACCACGGTGCGCCGCGCCGCCGCGCTGGGCTACCACGTGGTGCTCGCGGCTGATGCGCACACTTCGCACGACAAGCCGCACGCCACGGGCGCGAAGATCCGCGAGCATCACAACGCCACGCTGTCGGACATCACGAGCTTCGGCGTGCCGATCCGCGCAATCGCCAGCGCGGAAGTCGCGTTCGGCGACTGAAGAACACAGCCTGCACGAAGCGCACGGGGCACGTGCGCGTTGCCTGAACGCTCACGCGCTGCGTGACACGGCAACCTTGTGCAGCAGCTCGATCAGGATCATTTGCTCGCCCTTGGAGAGGTTGCCGAGCGCCAGCTGCTCGCCTTCGATGACCGACCGCGTCGCGCTGCTCGCAAGGGTGGCGCCGGTCGGGGTGGTGCGAAGGTGCTGGGCCCTGCGGTCCGTGGCGTGCGGCGTGCGGCGGATCAACTCTCGCCTCTCCAGCCGTTCGAGCCATGCCGCGATGTTGGGCGCCGTGACCGCGAGTGCCTTCGCCAGGCGGGCGGCCGACACGTCGGGGTTTTCGTGGATCAGGCACAGCACCGTGAACTCGACCGGGCGCAGGTCGAAAGGCGTTCCCACTCGCTCGGCGAACACAGCGCCGGTGACGATCGTCGCCTGTGCGAGCTGATAGCCGAGCACGTGATGCAAAGACGCCTCGACCAGCCGGCCGGCGGGTGTGGCATCTACCGGATTGCTTCTGTTCTTGGGCATTCCGGGCATTGTCGTTCTCCCTCAGGTGATTCACTGCCTGATCTAACTGGATCGGGGTGGCGTCTTGGGAGTGAAAACTGCTTAATGGAAAACCATAACTGGTTATCTTTGATAGTTAAGTAGATTAACTATAGGCGTCGCGTCCAGGCGTCGAAGGAGACATTCTTGAAGACCCCCGCATCCCTGATCTTTGTCGCTTCATTGCTGACCGCCTGCGGCGGCGGAAGTGGTGGTGGCGGCTTCGTCGGCGCGTTCCCGACGACCGGCACTTCGACAGTCACCCCGCCTGCCGGCAATGGCAATCCCGTGACGCCTCCTCCCGACAATCCGGCGCCGCCCGTCGAGACGCTGCCGGTGCTCGGCGCGGCCACCGGCGCGACGCTCGGCGATTGCGCCTCGCTCGCCGGCTTCACCTTTGCCAACACGACCATCTCCGCAGCCAATTCGATCGCAGCCGGCACCTTGAGCGTCGCGGGCAAGCCGGTGGGGGCGCATTGCCAGGTGCGCGGATCGATGTATCAGCGCACGAGCCCGGTCGATGGCCAGAGCTATGCGATCGGCTTCGAGATGCGTTTGCCGGTGAACTGGAACGGGCGGTATTTCTATCAAGCCAACGGAGGGCTCGACGGCAGCATCGGCACCGCCACGGGGCCGGTCGGCGGAGGCGGCGTACTGGACAACGCGCTGAACAAGGGCTTCGCCGTGATCAGCTCCGACGCGGGGCACGCGGCGCCCACGCCGTTCTTCGGCATCGATCCGCAGGCCCGCCTCGACTACGGCTACCAGGCGGTCGGCAAGCTCACGCCGATGGCGAAGGCGTTGATCGCATCGGCCTACGGAAAGGGTCCGGACCGCTCCTACATCGGCGGCTGCTCCAACGGCGGGCGCCACACCATGGTCGCCATGTCGCGCTATGCGGACGACTACGACGGCTTCCTGGTGGGCGACCCCGGCTTCCGGCTCCCCCTTGCCGCCTCAGCCAACATCGTCGGCGCCCAGAACTACAACGCCCTGGCAACCACCCCGGGCGATCCGGGCACGGGCTTCACGCTCGCCGAACGCACCCTGGTCTCCAATGCAGTCCTGGCCAAGTGCGATGCCCTCGACGGCACGACCGACGGCCTCGTGCAGGACACCGGCGCATGCCAGGCGGCCTTCTCCATCGACCGCGACGTTCCCACCTGCAGCGGCTCCCGCGATGGCACATGCCTCTCTGCAGACCAGAAGCTTCGCATCGGGCAGCTCTTCGCGGGTGCGCTCGACGGCGGCGGAAAGAAGATCTATGCGAGCTTTCCCTTCGATGCAGGCCTGAACACCACCGGCTGGTCATCGTGGAAGTTCTCGAATTCATTGAACCTCGACTCGGGCGCGGTCGCCTTCGTCTGGCAGGTGCCGCCCGAGAACCCGTCCGGCTTCAACGGCCCCAACTTCACGCTCACGGCCAACATCGATTCGATCCTCTCCAAGATCACCGCGACCGACGGGCTCTACACCGAGAACTCTCTTTCGTTCATGACGCCGCCGAACCCCACCGATCTGAGCCGCCTGAAGAAGCGCGGCGCCAAGGTCATGGCCTACCACGGGACGAGCGACCCCATCTTCTCGAGCGACGACACGCAGCACTGGTATGACCAGCTGGCCGCGGCCAACGGCGGCGATGCGTCCAACTTCGCACGCTTCTATCGGGTGCCCGGAATGAACCACTGCGCCGGCGGCCCGACCACCGACCAGTTCGACATGCTCGCGCCGCTCGTCAACTGGGTGGAGAAGGGCGAGGCCGCCGATTCCGTCGTCGCTTCGGCGCGCGGTGCAGGCAACGTGGGTGGCGTGAACGGGGATGTGCCTGCGGCCTGGTCGCCAACCCGCACACGGCCCCTCTGCGCCTACCCGAAGGTTGCGCGCTACAAGGGCACGGGCGACATCGAGAAGGCCGAGAATTTCAGCTGCCAATGAAAGGCTTCGCGGCTGGTAGCACTCGGCCCGTGAGCGAACTGCGTGGCTGTACTGCGCCCGTCGCGCCGAATGAGGCGTGATCGGGTCTGGCAGCCCGAAGCAACCTCTGCGACGCAATCGACCCGCTTCGGCGGGTTTTTCTTTGCCCGCCGAGTCGGCATGTATTCCGCGCTTAGCGTCAACGGCCTCAGGGCATCCGGCCAGTGGCGAGTGCGCCGGCCCAGTCCGGCCTGCCATTGGTCATCGCGAGCGCCGCCATGCTCGCGTGGTCGTAGGGCACCGAGATCAGCGTCGCAGCCCAGCTTTCGTTCGCCAGCCGCTCGACGATGGCATAGCGCGCATCGGGCGAGCCCGTCTCGACGACGTGCGGATGCGGGTGGATGTCGTCATAAGCCTGCAGCCCGACGCTGCCCGGATTGACGATCAACTGCCCGCCAGAAGCGCGAACCACGCGCGGCACATGCGTGTGCCCGCAGGCGACGAGCCGCACTTGCGCATCGACCGTGCCGAGCCTCGCATCGATCTCGGGCATCGTGGCAGGTCGAAGCAGCGTTGGCTCGACCGTCTCCAGGAAGTAGTGCAGGTCGCTGTCCGGCGTGCCGTGGCACAGCAGCACGTCGGGGTTCAGTCGCAGGCTGTGTTCGAGCGAAGCCATCCAAGCGAACTCCTGAGAGCCTAGTCGCGCGTGCGCGAACTCGTCGGACGCGCCGCGTTTGCCGGCAGGAAGGGTGAGCACCTGGCGCTCGTGGTTGCCCGCGAGATGAATCCAGTCCTGCGCCATCAGGAAACGTGCGGTTTCCAGCGGCATCAGCGGGCCGGAGAGGCTGTCGCCGAGGTTGACGACGGTATCGACGCTGCGGCGGCCGATGTCCTCGACGACGGCTTCGAGTGCGGGAAGGTTTCCGTGGATGTCCGAGACGATGGCGATGCGCATGCGCCGATTCTGGCGGAATCGCGAGCGAGTTCGTCTCCACGAACACCATGCGGAGCCACACGGCCCTGAGCCAGTTGCATGGCTATACTGCGCCCGTCACGCCGAACAAGGCGTGATCGGGTTTAGCAGCCTGAAGCAATCTCTGCGACGTGAGCCGCAGTTTCCCAAAGGGCGACCGCGGCGGTTTCTGCAAATTGCAATTTCAGGAGGTCGCCCGTGACCAAGTCTGCTCGCGTGCTCAAGCACGCGCCGAAAACCGATACTGGCCCAACGCCGAAGTCGGTTCCTCCCTATTCAAATGCAAATGCCGAGTCGGCTGCCCTGCAGGCCGGCGACGACGTCGAGGGCATTCGCCAGGTGCACAGCGCCTATGTGTGCCTCGAAAAGCTAGTCGTTCCGATGGAGGTGAACGAGCGCGAGGAGATCTACCCGACGCGATCCGAATTCGGCGCGCTGTTCCGCCTGGTCAATGAGGAGTTGCAACGGCGAATCGACGCTGCGAACAGCACGATCAGTGCTCTGCGCGATGCCCTGGGGAAATCAGTCAATCCGCCCCGGGCCGCCACACCTTCGCCAGCGCCGCCAGCTTGCCCCTGAACCCCAGCCTGTCGTTCGACAGCGCATCGATGAAGTCCGAGAGCCGCTGCGACTTCACCATCGTGTAGATGGTGAGCCAGGTCGTCGCCACGAACACCACGCCGAACCACACGGCCTTGCGCCACAGCGGTGCCTCGGCCTCGGCCAGTAGGTTCATGCCGAGGAAGCCGGTGGTGATGGTGCCGATGAGGCCGAAGAGGGTGACCACGGTGAGCCGCACCACGGTCGCGGCCTGGCGGCGCAGGCTGTCGGCGTCGAGGTACGTGTTCATATCGGCGATGCGCGCCTTGACCTCGTCGTAGAGCGGATCGAGCCCGAGGTGCGTGGCGCACATGTGGGAGAGGGCGCGCACCTGCGCCTGCTCCGATATCTCGTGGAACCAGTAGCGGTGCGTGAAGCGCAAGAAGCGCTCGAAGCTCGCGCGGATGGCGCGCTTGAACTGCTTCACGCTGGGCGTGCTGCGGATGTCCAGCCGCTTGAGCGCCTCCACCAGCTGGTCGGAGAACATCAGCAGCGAGGCCTTCTGGAAGTGCGCGATGAGGAACAGCAGGAAGTGCTGGTGCCTGAACTGCGCGAGCACGCCGCGGTCGCGGCAGCAGAAGAACTCGGAGCGCGCGTCGCCGACCACGATGAGCGCGTGGCCGTTGCACAGGTAGCGCGTGTTGGGCGCGGCGCCCGCGTTCACCCAGAAGCGGTCGTAGCAGTACTTGTGCTCGAAGTCGGCGAGATGGTGCTCCGCGTAGGGCAGGTGGGCGTCGGAGGAGCCCGCACCCGTGACGAGCGCGAGCCGCACGAAGTCGTCGCGCGTGAGGCGGCGCGGGTCGTCGAGCGACAGGTAGGCCATCACCGGCATGCGGTAGTACTCGATCTGCCGGTAGCGCAGCACGCCCGCGTCTTCGGAATGGTCGCTCACCAGCGGCTGCATCAGGTAGGCCCAGTGCGCCGCGATGCGCGGCGCGCGGTGCTGGGCGACGTGCGAGAGGAAGGCCTCGCGCTGCTGCGCGTCGGAGCTCGCGAGCACGCGGCCGTCGGCGCCCAGCCACTCGACTCTGGCCATGCAGTGCAGCGCCGAGCCGTCGGCCTCCCAGCCCGAGGGGTAGGCGCGGCCGAAGCGGTAGAGGATGTCCTGCGCCTGCGCGAGGCTCAGGTCGCTCGCGCCGACTTCCAGGTTGAGCATCACCACGTCGACATCGAAGAAGAAGTAGAGGTCGCAATGGATCACGTCGAGCGTGACCGGCGCATCGCCCGGCTTCGACACCAGGCGCACGGCAGCCACGTCGTGGCGGCGGAAGATGCGCATCGGCGAGTCGCCGTCGCCGGTCGTACCGCCGCCGCGCGAGCGGCCTTCGCCGTACAGGAAGCGCTGCACGTACGGCAGGAAGCTCACGAACTCGTTGTAGTGCCGCTCATGGAAGCGGCTGCTGTCGCCCGTGTATTCGTCGACTTCCTCGCGCCAGGGCGATGCGTCGCCCATTTCGCGCAGCACATGCCAGGGCGCGTGATGGTGCCCGGCGTGCGGTGCCGGCATCAGCCGCAGGGGCCACAGCAGCGCCTGCCTGAAGTGCCGCACGGTGGGCGCAGCCGTACCGGGGGAGAGCTCGTTCGCCTCTGCGGGCATGTCGGCCGTGGGTGGGTTCAGCATGGAATTGAAGTAGGCAGAAGGTGGGACAAAACGACCACCTAGGGGAATCCCTATGAAATCCTGAAACCGGTTTCATATAAGCTGCAAGCATTGCTTTCAGGGTCCGCGCGCGTCCGCGCCGCGCAGCTTCAGGGTCCGCCCACCATGAACTACCAGTTTCAATTCGACGCCGTCTTCGCCGCCTGGCCGCTGCTGCTCAAGGGCACGTGGATCACGATCCAGCTCTCGCTGGTCGCCACGGTGCTCGGGCTGGTGGTGGCCATCTTCTGCGCCTGGGGCAAGACCTCGGGGCCGGGCTGGCTGCGCTTCATCATCAATGCCTACATCGAGGTGATCCGCAACACGCCTTTCCTCGTGCAGCTGTTCTTTTTCTTCTTCGCGCTGCCGGCCATCGGCCTGCGCTGGTCGCCGCAGACGGCCGCACTGGTGGCCATGGTGGTGAACCTGGGCGCCTACGCGACGGAAATCATCCGCGCGGGCATCGAGTCGATTCCCAAGGGGCAGATCGAGGCGGGCAGGGCGCTCAACCTCAAGCCCTGGGAGATCTTCCGCTTCGTCATCATCAAGCCGGCGCTCAAGGCCATCTACCCGGCGCTCACGAGCCAGTTCATCCTGCTGATGCTGAGCTCGGCGGTGGTGTCGGTCATCTCGGCCGACGACCTGACCTCGGTGGCCGCCAACCTGCAGTCGCAGACCTTCCGCAGCTTCGAGATCTACATCGTCGTGGCCGCCATCTACCTCGCGCTGGCGCTGGCCTTCTCGGCCATGTTCAAGCTGATCTACAAGCGCACGCTCAACTACCCGGACCGCCGGTAAACCCCTAGACGACGGACGGAGCACAACACCATGCGCACCTTCGGCTTTCCCGAATTCCTGTTCATCCTCGAAGCGGCCAAGTGGACGCTCGCGCTGTCGGCCATCGCCTTCGTGGGCGGCGCGATCCTGGGCCTGGCGCTGGCCCTGATGCGCACGTCGGAATCGGCGTGGGCGCGCGGCATCTCGACCACTTTCATCCAGATCTTCCAGGGCACGCCGCTGCTGCTGCAGCTGTTCCTGGTGTTCTTCGGCGCGCCGGTGCTGGGGCTGGACATCAACCCGTGGATCGCCGCAGGCGTGGCGCTCATCCTCAACAGCGGCGCCTTCCTCGGCGAGATCTGGCGCGGCTGCATCCAGGCCATTCCGCGCGGCCAGTGGGAAGCGGCGCAGGCCCTGAACCTCAGGTACTTCGACCGCATGCGCGACGTGGTGCTGCCGCAGGCCTTGAAGATCGCGCTCGCGCCCACGGTGGGCTACCTGGTGCAGATCATCAAGGGCACCTCGCTGGCGGCCATCATCGGCTTCGTCGAGGTTACGCGTGCGGGGCAGATCGTCAACAACGCCACCTTCCAGCCGCTCATCGTGTTCTCGGTGGTGGCGGCGATCTACTTCGTGATCTGCTGGCCGCTGTCGCTGCTGGCCGCGAGCATGGAGCGCAAGCGCGCCCGGGCCCTGGCCCGCTGAACCCCTTTCGCTTTCTTGGTTTTCCGTTTTTCGTTCTTCGTTTCTCTTTCTTCCTCAGGAGACATCCCATGACCCGTATCACTTCGCGCCGCGTCGCGCTCGCAGCCCTCGGCCTCGGCGCCGCCCTCACCGTGTTCGCTCCCTTCGCCTCGGCGCAGAGCGTGGCCGACATCAAGAAGAAGGGCGAGATCACCATCGGCATGCTGGTCGACTTTCCGCCCTACGGCACCACCGACGCGAAGAACCAGCCCGACGGCTACGACGCCGACGTGGCCAAGCTGCTGGCCAAGGACTGGGGCGTGAAGGCCAACATCGTTCCCGTGACCGGCCCCAACCGCATTCCCTTCCTGCTGACCAACAAGGTCGACCTGCTGGTGGCCTCGCTGGCCATCACGCCCGAGCGCGCCAAGCAGGTGCAGTTCTCGCAGCCCTACGCGGCCGCCACCATCGTGCTGTACGGCGCGACCAAGACTCCCATCAAGGCCGCAGGCGACCTGAAGGGCCTGCGCGTGGGCGTGGCCCGCGCCTCCACGCAGGACGTGGCCGTGACCAAGGCCGCCCCCGAAGGCACCGAGATCCGCCGCTTCGACGACGACGCTTCGGCCATGCAGGCGCTGATCTCCGGCCAGGTCGACGCCATCGGCTGCTCGGTGACCGTCGCAGCCCAGATCGCCAAGCGCGTGCCCGCCAACACCTTCGAAAACAAGTTCACGCTGGTGCAGCAATCGATGGGCATCGCGATGCGCCCCGGCCAGGAAGAGCTGCACAAGGCGGTGAACGAGTTCGTGCAGAAGAACACCGCCAACGGCGAACTGAACAAGCTGTACCAGAAGTGGCTGCAGGCTGATCTGCCGAAGATGCAGTAACACGGAAGCGGGGGCAGAACGCAGAAGAAATACAAAAGCTACGCAAAGGTCGCAGAAAAGACCAAGACAAATTTCTTGTTTTCTCTTTTGCGACCTCGGCGAAACCTTCGCGATTTCTGCGTTCGGCCAAGTCCGATTTCTTGAATCCAACAGAGTGAACACCCCATGAGCGATCCCATCATCCGCATGGAAGCCGTCAACAAGTGGTACGGCGAATTCCAGGTGCTGACCGGCATCGACCTGAGCGTGCGCCAGGGCGAGCGCATCGTGATCTGCGGGCCCTCGGGCTCGGGCAAGTCCACGCTGATCCGCTGCATCAACCGGCTCGAGACGGTGCAGAAGGGCCGCATCGTGGTCGACGGCATCGACCTCACGGCAGGCGGCAAGAACGTCGATGCCGTGCGTGCCGAAGTCGGCATGGTGTTCCAGCAGTTCAACCTGTTCCCGCACCTCACCATCCTCGAGAACTGCACGCTCGCGCCGATGCGTTCGCGCGGCATGACGAAGGCACAAGCTGAAGAGGTGGCCATGAAGTACCTCAAGCGCGTGCGCATTCCGGAGCAGGCCAACAAGTACCCCAGCCAGCTCTCGGGCGGCCAGCAGCAGCGCGTGGCGATCGCGCGGGCGCTGTGCATGGCGCCCAAGATCATGCTGTTCGACGAGCCCACCTCCGCGCTCGACCCCGAGATGGTCAAGGAAGTGCTCGACACCATGATCGCGCTGGCCGAAGACGGCATGACCATGCTGTGCGTGACGCACGAGATGGGCTTCGCCCGCAGCGTGGCCGACCGCGTGATCTTCATGGCCGAAGGAAAGATCGTCGAGCAGGCGCCGCCGCAGGAGTTCTTTGGCAACCCCAGGGACGAGCGCACGCGCCAGTTCCTCGGCCAGATCCTCAGCTCGCACCAAAACCACTGACCTGCCTACTGATGTCCTTCGAGGTTCTCGTTTCCCTGTCGTCCTTCGGCGCGGCCGAGGTGGGGCGGCACGGCCAGCTCTGGTGCTCGCAGCTCTCTCGCGCGGCCGGCGCCGACTCGGTGGAAGTGCGCGGCGAGATGCTGCGCGACGCCGATGCGGAACTGCCCGCGTTGAATGGCCTTGCTTCGGTCTACTCCAGCCCCGAGGGGCTTTGGGCCGAAGGCGGCTGGCTCGACAGCGCCGCGCTCAAGCGCGGCATCGCCGCCGCCACGCGCGTGGGCGCGAAGCGGCTCAAGATGTCCATCGGCGACTTCCAGCCCTCGTCTCACGGCTCGCTGTGGGGCCTGAAGGTGGAGCTTGCCGAAACCCGCGTCGAACTGCTGATCGAGAACGACCAGACCGTGCGCGCCGGCACGCTGCCCGCGCTGCAGGCCTTCTTCGACGCGGCCGACCGCGCCGGCCTCACGCTGGGCATGACCTTCGACATGGGCAACTGGCACTGGCTCGGCGAATGCCCGCTGCAGGCCGCGCAGGCGCTGGGCCATCGCGTGCGCTACGTGCATTGCAAGGGTGCGCAGCGCCTGCCGCACAAGTGGGTGGCGGTGCCGCTGGGCGATTCGGTCGCGCCGTGGCGCTCGGTGCTGCGCGCGCTGCCGGCCGACGTGCCGCACGCCATCGAATACCCTCTGGTGGGCGACGACCTGCTGGCCGTCACCCGCTCCCAGGTCGACTTCATCCGCGCCGCGCGCGCATAGAGACGAAACACACATGACAGAACCCGCCGCATTCGACGTCGCGCTCTTCGGCGAGGCCATGCTGCTGCTGGTGGCCGACCGGCCCGGTCCGCTGGAGGACGCGCAGTCCTTCCACAAGCGCACCGCCGGCGCCGAGACCAACGTGGCCATCGGCCTCTCGCGCCTGGGCCTGAAGGTGGGCTGGGCCAGCCGGCTCGGCACCGACTCCATGGGCCGCGCGCTGCTGGCCGCGATGCGCGCCGAGGGCATCGACTGCTCGCACGTGATCACCGATCCGACGCAGCGCACCGGCTTCCAGTTCAAGGGCCGCGTCACCGACGGCAGCGACCCGCCGATCGAGTACCACCGCAAGGGCTCGGCCGCAAGCCACATGGGCCCGGCCGACGTCGACGAGGCATGGCTGCGCTCGGCGCGCCACCTCCACGCCACCGGCGTGTTTGCCGCCATCTCCGACACCAGCCTGCAGGCCGCGCTCAAGAGCATGGACGTGATGCGCGCCGCCGGCCGCACCATCTCCTTCGACACCAACCTGCGCCCCACGCTGTGGTCGTCCACCGAGACCATGCGCCACTGGATCAACGAACTCGCCTCGCGCGCCGACTGGGTGCTGCCAGGCATCGAAGAAGGCCTGCTGCTCACCGGCCACAGCAAGCCGGAAGACGTGGCGAAGTTCTACCGCGAGCGCGGCGCCAAGCTGGTGGTGGTGAAGCTCGGTGCCGAGGGCGCCTACTACGACAGCGACGTGGCCGGCACCGGCCGCGTAGACGGCTTTCCGGTGAAGGAAGTGATCGACACCGTGGGCGCCGGCGACGGCTTCGCGGCAGGCGTGGTGAGCGCATTGCTCGAAGGCCGCAGCGTGCCCGACGCCGTGCGCCGCGGTGCATGGATCGGCGCGCGCGCCGTGCAGGTGCTGGGCGACACCGAAGGCCTGCCGACGCGGGCGCAACTCGAGGAAGCGGGGCTTTGATGACCATGACGAAGAAGAACGTGCTTGTCTTCCGGCCCTTGCCCGAAGACCAGCTCGCGCGCCTGCAGGCCGCGCACAACGTCACCGTGGCCGATCCGCGCAAGGAGCCCGAGGCTTTCTCCGCCGCGCTGCGCAACGCGCATGGGCTGATCGGCTCCAGCCATCCGGTCGATGCCGCGCTGCTCGACGCGGCGCCGCAGCTCGAAGTGATTTCCAGCGTGTCCGTCGGCGTCGACAACTACCCGCTGGCCGAGCTGCACAAGCGCGGCATCGTGCTGTGCCACACGCCCGACGTGCTCACCGAGACGGTGGCCGACACGGTATTCGCGATCCTCATGGCCACGCAGCGCCGCGTGGTCGAGCTCTCGACCATGGTGCGCGAAGGCCGCTGGACCAAGAACATCGGCGAGGAACTCTTCGGCACCGACGTGCACGGCAAGACGTTGGGCATCCTCGGCTTCGGCCGCATCGGCCAGGCCGTGGCACGCCGTGCGGCGCTGGGCTTCGGCATGCCGGTGCTGTACCACTCGCGCCGTCCGGTCGACCTGGCTGCGCAGGCGCCCGAGCTGCAGGGCCGCGCCACGCACACGCCGCTGGACGACCTGCTCGCGCGTTCCGACATCGTGCTCGCGATGCTGCCGCTGACCGAGGCCACGCGCGGCATGATCGACGCCGCCTTCTTCGCGCGCATGAAGCCCGGCGCCGCCTTCATCAACGGCGGCCGTGGCGCCACCGTGAACGAAGAGGCGCTGCTGCATGCGCTCGACCACGGCACGCTGCGCGCCGCCGGCCTGGACGTGTTCGCGAAGGAACCGCTGCCCGCCGATTCGCCGCTGCGCACCCACCCGCGCGTGACGCCGCTGCCGCACATCGGCTCGGCCACGCACGAGACGCGGCATGCCATGGCGGAGCTGGCGACGACGAACCTGCTGCAGGTGCTGGCCGGCGAGAAGCCGACGGCGCCGTACGACACGGCCAGCGCATGACCTCCCTGTCTTGCTCCCTCTCCCCTTGGGGAGAGGGCTGGGGTGAGGGCAGGGGCCCTCGCGCGAGCGCTGCCTCCGCCACCGCCGTCGACCCTCACCCCGACCCTCTCTCCAAGGGGAGAGGGATCGAGAGGCGCCGATGAAACCCACCGGCCGCGCCACCATCGCCGACGTCGCCGAGGCCGCCGGCGTCTCCAAGGCCACCGTCTCGCGCTTCCTCAACCATCGCGAGCGCCTGCTGAGCCCCGACATCGCAGCGCGCGTCGAGGTCGCCATCGCCAAGCTCGGCTACTCGCCCAGCCCGATGGCGCAGGCGCTGAGCCATGGCCGCTCACGGCTGGTCGGCCTGATCGTGGCCGACATCACCAACCCGTATTCCGTCGCGGTGCTGCGCGGCGCCGAGAAGGCCTGCCAGGACGCCGGCTACCTCGTGATGCTGTTCAACCTCGGCAACGAGAGCGAACGCGAGCGCGAGGCCATCGACGCGCTGGCGGGCTACCAGGTCGACGGCTTCATCCTCAACACGCTGGGGCGCGGCAGCAACGTGGTCGACGCGGTCACGCTGCACGGCAAGCCGGCGGTGCTGGTGGACCGCCGGCATGCGGGCATGCACACCGACTTCGTTTCGCTCGACAACGATTCCGCGATGGCCGCCACCTGCGGCCACCTGGTCGAAGGCGGCTATCGCGAACTGCTCTACGTCACCGAGCCGCAGAAGGGCGTGAGCTCGCGGCGCGAACGCACGGCCGCCTTCGGCGCCTGCGTGGCCGCGCACGAGCCGCGCGTGGCGGGCGAGGTGTTCGAGAGCGTGGAAGGCGAGACCGATGCGCTCGACGAGGCACTGCGCGCCCTGCGCCAGCGTGCGAAGCGTGGCCGCCGCGCGGCGGTGGTCGCGGGCAATGCGGTGGTCACGCTGCGCATCGCACAGGCGATGGCGCGGCTGGGCTGGCAGTTCGGTGCCGACCTCGGCTTCGTGGGCTTCGACGATCCCGAATGGGCCTCGCTCATCGGCCCGGGCCTGAGCACCGTGGCGCAGCCCACCGATGCCATCGGCCGTGCGGCCGCTACATGCCTGATCGAACGGTTGCGTGGGCTGGATGCGCCTGCGCGCCAGTTGCTGCTGCCTGGAGAACTGGTCGTTCGAGGCTCGTCGCGGGCCGTCTAGCATCGAGTTCGGCGCGGTCGAAGGTGAGCGGGCCGCGCATCCACTCGGCGGCACGCTCCGCGATCATGATCGTCGGGGCATTGGTGTTGCCGCCGATCAGCGTCGGCATCACCGATGCATCGACCACGCGCAGGTTGGCGATGCCATGCACGCGCAGCTTCGCATCGACCACCGCCATCGCGTCGGTGCCCATCTTGCAGGTGCCCACGGGGTGGTAGATGGTGTCGGCGCGCGAGCGGATGTGCGAGAGCAGCTCTTCGTCGGTGTTCGCGCCGGCCGTGTAGAGCTCGGCCTGCCGGTACTTCTGCAATGCCGGTGCATGCAGGATCTCGCGCATCTTCTTCACGCCCGCGAGCAGCCGCGCGACGTCGTCCTCGTGCGAGAGGAATTTCGGATCGATGCGCGGCGCCGTCGCCGGATCGGCATCGTTCAGCCGCACGTCGCCACGGGCCTTGGGGCGCAGCACGCAGGCATGGCATGAGAAGCCGAAGCCGCCGTGCAGTTTGCGCGCGTGGTCGTCGACCAGCGCGATCACGAAGTGCAGCTGCAGGTCGGGCTTGTCGAGTTCGGGCGATGTCCTGACGAAGGCGCCGGCCTCGGCGTAGGGCGTGGCGATCAGGCCCTTGCCGCTGCGCCTCCATTCCGGAATTGCCTTCGCGAAGTTCAGCAGTCCCATCGGGCCGAGGCCGGGCAGGTTCTTCTCCTGCGTGCGATAGGAGAGGATGAAGTCGACGTGGTCCTGCAGGTTGCGTCCCACGCCCGGCAGCGCATGGCGCACCGCGATGCCGTGCCGCACCAGCTCTTCCGGATCGCCGATGCCCGAGAGCATCAGCAGCTGCGGCGAGTTGAAGGCCCCGCCGCACAGCACCACCTCGCGGCGCGCGAACAGGGTGTCGGTCTCGCCGTCGCGGCGTATCTCGACGCCGGTGGCGCGGCGCTCGTCGAGCAGCACGCGCTGTGCCTGCACGCCGGTCATCACCGTGAGGTTGGAGCGCGCGCTCATCACCGGATGCAGGTAGGCGGCCGCCGCCGAGCAGCGTTCGCCGTTCTTCGCGCCGCCGTGGAACTGCGTGACCTGGTAGAGGCCGGCACCTTCCTGCCGCACGCCGTCGTTGAAGTCGTCGTTGCGCGGAATGCCGCACTCCATGGCGGCGCGCACGAAGGCGTTGCTGATCTCGCGCGGCGACTGCTGGTCGGCAACCTGCAGCGGACCGCTCGCGCCGTGCATGGCGCTCTCGCCGCGCTGGTTGCCCTCCGAGCGCTTGAAGAAGGGCAGCACGTCGTCGAAGGACCAGCCGATGCAGCCCGCGCGCTCCCAGTCGTCGTAGTCGTCGGGATGGCCGCGCACGTAGAGCATGGCGTTGATGGCGCTGGAGCCGCCCAGGCAGCGTCCGCGCGGCTGGTAGCCGCGCCGGCCGTTCAAGCCGGGTTGCGGCACGGTCCGGTAGGCGTAGTTGTTGATGCGAGGGCGCCCCGAGATCATGGCCGCCGCGCCGGCCGGCGCCCGCACCAGGATGCCGCGGCCGTCGCCGCCTGCCTCGACCAGGCAGACCTGTACGGCGGGGTCTTCGCTGAGCCGTCCGGCTAGCGTGGCGCCGCCGGAGCCGCCACCCACGATCACGTAGTCGAACTCCATGATGTGCCGTCCTCTGTGTTGTCTCGGGTACCGGTCTTTGCCGGACGTGCGGCTTTATAACCCTCCATCGGGCCGTGCGCGGATTTCTCCTGCCATTCTCGAAAGGCCGATCACGGTTGGGCGCGCGCACCCCGGGGGCCATGCAGCGGCTCGCATACGGCCAAGCCGACCCTTTCGCCGTCACCCCCAGGCATTGCCGCCACCACCTTTTGACAGCCGCTTTTACCGGCGCTTCACCTGCCGGACAAATTGCGGGGCAGGCTTCATGGCTCAATCGCTCCCATGCATATCCCGTCGGACGTCACCGTCTTCACGCAAGTGCGCTTCTGGTTGCTGGTGCTGTGCTCGCTGGTCTGCCCGGCGGCGATCTTCGTCACGCTCTTCGTGCGGCGGGAGTTCTCGAAGAAGACCGTGCTCGCCTTCGGGCTGCTGCTGATCGTGCTGGCGGGCGTGGACATCTTCGTGCTGCGCGCGCTGTCGCATCAGGCCCGGCTCACGCCGTCGCTGGCCGACGACCTCGTCTTCTCGTCGGAGCTTTCGGTCGCGCTCTACATCTTTCCGGCCGCCTTCGGCACCTTCGGGCTGAACATGGTGTCGCATGTGCTCATGCATTACCTGAAGCAGAAGGAGGCGCGGTTCGAGGCGCATCGGCGGCTGGCGCAGCCTGGGGGAGCCGTGAGGACAGCGCGGCGTGGCAATCGCCCTGGACCGTCGGGCATGCGGCGAACGCGGCCGGCGATCGCCTCGAAGCGCCGGCGGCCGGGAGCGCGCTTGGTCGCCGCCCGGCAGGACACCTGAGCCTCCTCGGTGGCCTCGAAGCAGAAAAGCCCGGCAGACTGAACCGCCGGGCTTCATCGAAAGGGTAAGGCCGAAGGCCGGTCAGCCCACTTCCGCGATCAGCTCGATCTCCACGCACGCGCCCAGCGGAATCTGCGCCACGCCGAAGGCGCTGCGCGCATGCGCGCCCTTCTCGGGGCCGAAGACTTCGGCGAAGAACTCGCTCGCGCCGTTGGTCACCAGGTGCTGCTCGGTGAAGGTGCCGACCGAGTTGACCAGGCTCATCACCTTGACGATGCGCTTGACCTTGTTCAGGTCGCCCACGGCCGCGTGCAGCGTGCCCAGCAGGTCGATGGCGATGGCGCGGGCGGCCTGCTTGCCTTCTTCGGTGCCGATGCTGGCGCCGAGCTGGCCGGTCCAGACCTTGCCGTCCTTCTTGGCGATGTGGCCCGACAGGAACACGAGATTGCCGGTCTGCACGAAGGGCACGTACGCGGCAGCGGGTGCGGCGACGGGCGGAAGGGTGATGCCGAGGCTGGAAAGTTTGTCGTAAACGCTCATGGAGACTCCTTGTCTTGGGAAGGCGATTGTGTCCGTGTTTGCGGCAGGCCATCGACCACTTCCCCCACCGGCTGCACGGTCACGCCGACCCTCAGCGTGTGCCTTGCGCCGCCATGCAGTACGCCGCGCATCGGCGAGACGTCGGAGTAGTCGCGGCCGATGGCCAGCGTGACGTAGTCCTCGCCGGGCTGGCGGCCGTTGGTGGGGTCGAAGTCGACCCAGTCGCCGGGGCTGCCGCCGGTGCCGTCGTCCTCGCCGGGCAGGTACACCGACACCCATGCGTGCGAGGCGTCGGCGCCTACCAGCCGGGGCTGGCCAGGGGGCGGCTGCGTGAGCAGGTAGCCGCTGACGTAGCGCGCTGGCAGGCCCATGGTGCGGAAGCACGCGATCATGATGTGGGCGAAGTCCTGGCACACGCCCTTGCGCTGCGCGAGGGCCTCGACGGCAGGGGTGTTGATCTCTGTGCTGTCGGCGTCGTAGGCGAAGTCGGCGTACATGCGCTCGGTGAGGTCCATCGCCACGTCGAAGGCGGGTCGGCCAGGCACGAAGCTGGCGCGCGCATAGGCCACGAAGTCGTCGTGGCGCGGCACGTAGGGCGAGGGAAAGACGAACTCCGAAGCCGCGTCGAAGGTGGCGTCCTTGCGGAAGCGGAAGCGCTCGCGCACCGATTCCCACGGCAACTCGCGCGCCACGGCGGGCGAGAGCACGGGCTGCGAAGTCTCGACCACGCTCTCGGCCGTGACCACCAGCCGGTCGTGAGTGGCCTCCAGAGCGAAGAAGGCGCGCGTGTTGCCGTACAGGTCGGCCTGCTCGCTGCGCTGGGCCGGCGCTGGCTCGATGGAGAGCTTGTGGCTCACGAGCTTCTGCGAGCCGGTGGCCAGCGGCTTCAGGTGCGCGAGATGCTGCGCGGTCTCGACCGGCGGCGAGTACTCGTAGCGCGTTTCGTGGGTGACGTGGAGCAGCATGGTGGCCGGCGCCGATTGCGTGGACCGCCCGCTTACTTCGACTCGGAGCCGAAGTACGAGGCGTAGATCTTCGCGTAGGTGCCGTCGGCGCGGATGCCTTCGAGGCCCTGGTTGATCCTGGCGAGCAGCTCGGCGTTGCCCTTCTTCACGGCAATGCCGTACTTCTCGACCGGGAAGCTGGTGTCGCTCACCGTCTTGAAGCCGCCGGCGGTGTTGTTGGCGAGGTAGTGCACCACCACGCCGTTGTCGGCCACCACGGCCTGCACTCCGCCGGCTTCGAGTTCCTTGAGCGCCAGCGGCGTCGATTCGAAGCGCTTGATGGCGGTGTTCGACTTGCCCAGCAGCTTGCCCACGACCTCGTCGCCGGTGGTGCCGTTCTGCACGCCGACCTTCAGCGTCTTGATGTCCTCGAACCTGGCGATGGGCGCGTCGTTGCGCACGGCGATGAGCTGGCGCGCGTCGAAGTACGACTGCGAGAAGTCCATCGTCTGGCGGCGCTCGTCGGTGATGGTGATGGCCGACACCAGCAGGTCGCGGTCGCCCTGGGCCAGCGAATTGAAGATGCCTTCCCATGGCGTGTTGACGAACTTCACCTCGAAGCCGGCCTTCTGCGCGACCGCCTTCACCACGTCGATGTCGAAGCCAACGATCTCGCCCCTGTCGTTCTGCGACTCGAAGGGCGTGTAGGCGGCATCGGTGCCGACCACGAGCACGCGCGCGGGGGCTGGTGCCGCCGGTGTGCCGGCGGCCGGGGCTGATGCCGGCTCCTGCTTGCCGCAGCCGGCAATGGCGAGGGCCGCGAGGAGGCCTGCGGCGGTGAGTGCGAAGCGGCGATTGATGGTGATGCCTGACATGGGGTGCCTCCTTGGAACTGTCTTGAACTGCTTGTCTTGTTGTATGGGAGATCAGGCGCCTACCGAGCGCAGCGACTCGGAGGTCAGCGTGAAGTAGCGCGTGCCGATGGCGTCGGACACATGGTAGGCCGCCGTCTCGCAGCTGGCGAGCAGCTTTACGAGCTCGGGATGGTCGGCGTCAGGCCCTGTAGCGCAAAGGTGCTCCAGCGTCCAACTGGCCGGATCGGGCAGCTCGTACGACAGCGCCGTCAGCTTGCCCGGCGCGCTGCCCGCGAGCCGCGCGATGCGCCCGCGCAGGGTCTGCGTGACCCAGGCCAGGGAGCGCGGGTTCTCGGCGTCGAGCACCAGCAGGTCGACCATGGTGGCGACGTCGCGGCGCTGCTGGTAACGGGCGTGGAAGGTGATGGTGCTGTCGAAGAGCGCCACCATGGCTTCGAAGCCGCTCACCTCGTGCACCGCGCCGTTGTCGAAGCCGGCCTCCAGCGCATTCGCCAGGAAGCCCAGCCGCTCGATGTGGCGGCCGATGGACAAGAGGCGCCACGCGTCGTCGCGCGTCATGCGGTCGGTCTGCGCGCCGGTCATCGCCGCGAGCGCGTTGCTGGCGGATTCGAGGGCGCGCAGCGCGGCGCTGGCGGCGAAGCTGCCTTCGTCAGCCTGCTCGGCGGCGCGGCGCAGGAAGTCGGCCTCGGTGCGCACGATCTGGTTCCAGGTGTCCTGCGAGAGGCGCTCGCGCACCGCGGCCGCTGCCTGCCGGATGCAGCGCAGGCTGAAGCCCACGCTGCCGCCGCGGGCCACGTCGCCCAGCTCGGCGATGAGCGCACGCTCGAACACGCGGCGCGACTGCGGCGCGCTCGGCACTTCGGCCGGCACCAGCGCATTGCGCAGCGCCATGCGGTGCAGCCAGTCGAGCAGCGGACGCGAGGACTGGTCTTCGCTGCCCAGCAGGCTCAGCGTGAGACGGGCGAGGCGCACGGCGTTCTCGGCGCGCTCGGTGTAGCGGCCCAGCCAGAACATGTTCTCGGCCGCGCGGCTGGTGACCGGCGCGCGGTGCCGCGCGAGCGATGCCGGCGTGCTGTGCGGCTGCAGCAGCGTGGTGCGGTCGACCTCGCCGTGCGTCTGAACCCACACGTCGGCACTGCTGCCGCCGCGCTGCATCGACGCGAACTGCGCATCGGGCTCGGTGAGCCGTGCCAGCCCGCCGGGCAGCACGCGCCACGATTGCGCGCCGTCGCTTACCGCGAACACGCGCAGCATCACGGCGCGCGGCGCGATATGGCCCGGGCCCATGTCGTTGGCCCAGGTGGGCATCTGCGACAGCGGCATGTAGCCCTGCACGGTGTGGACGTCGCCCTCGCGCACGATGCGGCCGGCCCACTCGTCGAGCTCGCGCCGGCCGAGCTGGCTGCCGAGCACCGCGTCGAAGCTCGCGCGGCCGTCGAAGCCGGGGTATGTGGGCTTGATGGCGCTGTCGCCCAGCTGCGGCAGCACCGATTCGAGCGCCGCGCGCTCGCCGCACCACCAGGTGGGCAGGGCGGGCAGCATGAGCTTCTCGTCGATCAGCCGGCGTGCCAGCCCCGGCAGAAAGCCCAGCAGCGCGGGCGATTCGAGGAATGCCGAGCCCGGCATGTTCGCCACCAGCACGTTGCCGGCGCGGATCGCCTGCAGCAGGCCGGGCACGCCGAGCGTGGAGTCGGGGCGCAGCTCCAGCGGGTCGAGAAACTGGTCGTCCAGCCGCTTGATGAGGCCGTGCACCGGGCGCAGGCCCTGCAGCGTCTTCAGGTAGAGCCGCTGGTCGCGCACCGTGAGGTCGCTGCCCTCGACCAGCGTGACGCCGAGGTAGCGCGCGAGGTAGGCGTGCTCGAAGTAGGTCTCGTTGTACGGCCCCGGCGTGAGCAGCGCGATGTGCGGCGGCACGCCGGCCGGGCACATGCGCTGCAGGCCTTCCATCATGGCGCTGTAGGTGGCGGCCAGGCGCTGCACGTGCAGCGCCTCGAAGGCCTGCGGAAACTGCCGCGTGATGGCGAGGCGGTTCTCGAGCAGGTAGCCCAGGCCCGAGGGCGCCTGCGTACGCTGCGAGACCACCCACCAGTTGCCGTCGGGGCCGCGCGCCAGGTCGAAGGCGGCGATGTGCAGCCAGGTGTCGCCCGGCGGCTTCACGCCGTGCAGCGCGCGCAGGTAGCCGGGGTGGCCGCGCACCAGCGCCGGGGGAATGAGGCCCTCGGCCAGCAGCTGCTGCGGGCCGTAGGCGTCGGCCATCACACGGTCGAGCACGCGCACGCGCTGCAGCACGCCGGCCTCGATCTGGCTCCAGCTCTCGGGCGAGACGATCAGCGGGAACAGGTCGAGCGACCACGGCCGCTGCGGGCCGTTGGCGTCGGCGTACACGTTGTAGGTAACGCCGTTGTCGCGGATCTGCCGCTCCAGGCTGGCCGCGCGCCGGGGCAGGTCGTTGAAGCCGCCCGGGCCGAGCTGTTCGAAGAAGGCGTTCCAGGCGGGGGTGAGCGGGGGCTGCTCCGGGGACTCAGGGGGCGTGGCCTGCGGCGCGGCCGGTGGCTGCGTCGCCGCGTCGTGCAGCTGCGGCGCAGGGGCGGGCGCCGCGGCCGGTCGGGAAGGGGCTGCCGGCGTGGTCAGCCCGCGCATTTCGTCGAAATGGCCGGGCAGGGCGGGCGGGGCGAGCGCCGACGCCAGGGCGGCCGGAAACTCCAGTGCCTGGGCGTCGAACAGGGATTCGTTCAAAGGTTCCACAGGGGGTGGATTGTCACACCGCCGTCACGGGGGAGCCGTTCGGGCAGTGTGCGGAATATCCCGGTCAACGCCGCAGATCGAGCGTGAACGGGAATTCGCGGCTGCCCGGCAGCTCGATGGTGGCCGGCGGCGTGCGCAGCAGGCCGGGGGTGTGGCCGGTGCGGGTGAAGCGCGAATGGCGGCGGCTTTCGGCCTCGTAGGCATTGACCGGGAAGGTCTCGTAGTTGCGTCCGCCCGGGTGGGCCACGAAGTACTGGCAGCCGCCCAGCGAGCGCTTCATCCAGGTGTCGACGAGGTCGAAGGTCAGCGGCGCGTGGGCCTTGATGCTGGGGTGCAGCGACGAAGGCGGGTTCCAGGCCTTGTAGCGCACGCCCGCCACGAACTCGCCGGCCACGCCGGTGGGCTGCAGCGGCAGCACCTTGCCGTTGACGGTGACGACGTGGCGGCTTTCGTTCAGGCCGGTCACGCGCACCTCGATGCGCTCCAGCGACGAATCCACATAGCGCACCGTGCCGCCGATCGCGCCTTCCTCGCCCATCACGTGCCAGGGCTCGAGCGCATTGCGCAGCGAGAGCTCCACGCCCATCGCCTGCATCTGGCCCACCAGCGGGAAGCGGAACTCGAAGTGCGGCGCGAACCAGTCGGGGTCGAAGGCGAAGCCGGCCTGGCGCATCTCGCTGATGACGTCGTCGAAGTCCATCTTCACGAAAGTCGGCAGCAGGAAGCGGTCGTGCAGTTCGGTGCCCCAGCGGGTGACGGGCGCCTTGTAGGGTTCATCCCAGAAGCGGGCCACCAGCGCGCGGATCAGCAGCTGCTGCGCGATGCTCATGCGTGCGTGCGGCGGCATCTCGAAGGCGCGCAGTTCCAAGAGGCCGAGGCGGCCGGTGCTGGAGTCGGGCGAGTAGAGCTTGTCGATGCAGAACTCGCTGCGGTGCGTGTTGCCCGTGACGTCGATCAGGATGTTGCGCAGCGTGCGGTCGACCAGCCAAGCCGGCATGTTCTGGCCGTAGATCTCGCGGTTCTTGGCGATTTCCTTCAGCGCGATCTCGAGCTCGTAGACCTGGTCGTTGCGCGCCTCGTCCACGCGCGGCGCCTGGCTCGTCGGGCCGATGAACATGCCCGAGAACAGGTAGCTCAGCGACGGGTGGTTGTGCCAGTACAGCAGCAGGCTTGCGAGCAGCTCGGGCCGGCGCAGGAAGGGGCTGTCGGCCGGCGTGGCGCCGCCCATCACGAAGTGGTTGCCGCCGCCGGTGCCGGTGTGGCGGCCGTCGGTCATGAACTTCTCGGCCGACAGGCGGGTTTCGAAGGCGGCGTTGTAGAGGAACTCGGTGTGGTCGACCAGTTCCTTCCAGTTGTGGGCCGGATGGATGTTGACCTCGATCACGCCCGGGTCGGGCGTGACCTGCAGCAGCTTCAGGCGCGGATCGCGCGGCGGCGGATAGCCTTCCATCACGATGCGCACGCCCAGGTCGCGCGCGGTGGCCTCCACCGCGGCCACGAGGTCGAGATAGTCCTCCAGGCGGGCCAGCGGCGGCATGAAGACGTAGAGCACGCCCGAGGCGCTGCCCTTCTTCTCGGCGGCGGGGCCGTTGGCGCGGCGCGGGTCGCGCACTTCGACGCACAGCGCGGTGCGGGTGATCCAGTGGGCGGATTCGCCGCGCAGGGGCTGGCGGGTCACGCTGGGATCTGCGGAGCTGGCGGCGTCGTTGTCGTCCTCGCCATGCCCGTCGCCGTCGCTCGCGGCGCCCGGCGTCTGCATGCGCAGCGCAGAGGGCACGACGGGCGGCGTGCCGAAGGCGTAGGGCACGGCGCCGAGGTCGGCTCCCGGTCCGCCGGTGTCACCGGTGCCCACGGCGTAGCGTGCCCGGTAGTCGGCCCCGCTCGGTAGCGCGCCGCGCGGCGCGTTCGGGTCGCGCTCGATCATGTACGGGTAGTCGCCCTTGCTGGCCCAGGGCTGCGAGTCGAGCGGCAGGCGGTAGCCCATGGGCGAGTCGCCCGGAATGAGGTAGAGCCGGTCGTCGCGCAGGAACCAGGGGCCGGTCTTCCAGGCGGGGCCTTCGAGCGAAGGGGCGTCGCGGTTCGCGTTGCCGGGCTCCAGCGGCAGCATGTAGCCGATCACCGCATCGAGCTTCTGGGTGAACACGCGGCGCAGGCGCATGCGCTCAAGCTCGTCGTCGAGCCTGGAGTCGAAGGGGTCGACGTTCACCGGCAGGCGGCGTTCGCGCCAGAGGTAGTAGTAGATGTCCTCGTAGCCCGGCTGGATGTAGCGCTCGGTCAGGCCCAGCTTCTGCGCGAGCAGGTTGGTGAAGCGGCGCGCGTCCTCGCTGGTGTAGTGCGTGGGAAAGCGCTCGTCGGCGAACAGGTCGGGGTCGTGCCACAGCGGCTGGCCGTCGGCGCGCCAGAAGATCGACAGCGCCCAGCGCGGCAGCTGTTCGCCCGGATACCACTTGCCCTGGCCGAAGTGCAGGAAGCCGCCCTTGCCGTATTCGGCGCGCAGCTTGTGCACGAGCTCGGTGGCGTAGCCGCGCTTGGTCGGGCCGAGCGCGTCGGTGTTCCATTCGGGCGCGTCGCGGTCGGTGGTGGCCACGTAGGTGGGCTCGCCGCCCATGGTCAGGCGCACGTCACCGGCCTTCAGGCGCGCGTCGACGGCATCGCCCAGGGCCAGCACGTCGGCCCACTGGTCTTCGGTGTAGGGCTTGGTGACGCGCGGCGATTCGTAGATGCGCGTGACCTTCATGTCGTGGCCGAACTCGACCTCCGATTCGTCCACGCCGCCCTCGATCGGCGCGGCGCTCGAAGGCGTGGGCGTGCAGGCCAGCGGAATGTGGCCTTCGCCCGCCAGCAGGCCCGAGGTGGCGTCGAGGCCGATCCAGCCCGCGCCGGGCAGGAACACCTCGCACCAGGCGTGCAGGTCGGTGAAGTCGACCGTGGTGCCGCTGGGGCCGTCGAGCGCCTTCACGTCGGGCGTGAGCTGGATGAGGTAGCCCGAGACGAAGCGCGCGGCCAGGCCGCAGTGGCGCAGCAGTTGCACCAGCAGCCAGCCCGAGTCGCGGCAGGAGCCGCTGCCGTTGGCGAGCGTTTCTTCCGGCGTCTGCACGCCGGGCTCCATGCGGATGAGGTAGTTGACGTCCTTCTGGACCTGCTGGTTCAGGCCGACCAGGAAGTCGATGGTGCGCTGTTCCTTGCGGTCGATCTTGTCGAGGTAGGCCTGCAGCAGCGGCGTGACCGGCTCGGCCACGAGATAGGGGGCGAGTTCCTCGGCCTGCGAGGGCTTGTACTTGAAGGGGAAGTTCTCGGCCTGCGGCTCCAGGAAGAAGTCGAAGGGGTTGTAGACCGCCATCTCGACCACGAGGTCGACGGTGACCTTGAATTCGCGCGTCTTCTCGGGAAACACGAGCCGCGCCTGGTAGTTGGCGAACGGGTCCTGCATCCAGTTGACGAAGTGCTCGGCCGGCTCGACCCGCAGCGAATACGAGATGACGTTGCTGCGGCAATGCGGCGCGGGCCGCAAGCGCACGACCTGGGGGCCCAGCTGCACCAGCCGGTCGTACTTGTAGTGGGTGACGTGGTGGAGAGCGGCGTGAATGGACATGCGTTTTTGTGTGCAGTGCTGGCAGATTGCATCGGGAGAAGATGTCTCTGGTGAGACGCATACTAGCCGAGATGCCAAAGCAATTAACGCGCCACTGAGCGTGATTCGGGGAGGGTTTGCATCATGGATTCGGGAGTTGTCCGATGACGCGGTTTCGCGCGTCAGGCCAGGCTGTGGGCGGCGTTGGCGGGTTCGCGGCGCTGGGTGGTTCGCTGCTGGGAGCGGCCTTGCAGCTGCAGCAGCCGATGCTGTGGCCGGCATGGGTCTATGCCGGTTTGCTATGTATAGGCACGGCCGGAATGTGGTGTCGCCGAGTGCCGGGGAGCGCGCTGCTGTTGGTCGCCCTGGCATGTGGAGCGATGGCCGGCGCGGGGCTCGCCGGATGGCGTGCGGTGGCCTATGCGAAGGGCGCACTCGACCCGTCGCTCGAAGGCCGCGACCTGCGCGTCACGGGCGTCGTGTCGGAGATGCCCCAGCGCAACGAGGCCGGCACGCGCTTCGTGGTGGATGTCGAATCCGCGCAATGGACAGACGCCGACACGCGGGGCCGGCCGGCCGTACCCGATCGCATCGCTCTCGGCTGGTATGCGGACGGCTCCAGCCCCTGGGGGCGTACCTCGCCAGCCAGCACCGTTGCCGCTTCCCCGCATGCCGGCGAACGCTGGAGCCTGACGGTGCGCCTGAAAGCGCCGCATGGCAACCGCAACCCGCACGGCTTCGACAGCGAACTCCGGATGTGGGAGCAGGGCCTGCACGCCAGCGGCCATGTACGAGCCGGCGCGCGCGACGCGGCGCCCGTGCTGCTCGGGCCCACCTGGCTGCATCCCATCGAGCGTGCCCGTGAAGCGGTGCGCGACGCCATCTTCGAGCGCGTGCCCGACCGCGCCCGCGCAGGCGTGATCGCGGCCCTGGTCACCGGCGACCAGAACGCCATCGACCGCGCGGGCTGGGATGTGTTCCGTGCCACGGGCGTGGCGCACCTGATGTCGATCTCGGGCCTGCACGTCACGATGTTCGCCTGGCTCGCCGCGCACGTGGTCGGCCTGCTCTGGCGCCGCAGCGCCCGGCTGATGCTGCGCCTGCCCGCCCAGCAGGCGGCGCTGGTCGGGGGCGTGCTGCTGGCCGCGCTCTATGCGCTCTTCAGCGGCTGGGGCGTGCCGTCGCAGCGCACCGTCTGGATGCTCGCGACGGTCGCGCTGCTGCGCCTGACCGGGCGGCGCTGGCCCTGGCCGAACGTGTGGCTGCTGGCCGCGGCCGTCGTGGTCGCGCTCGATCCTTGGGCGCTGATGCAGGCGGGCTTCTGGCTGAGCTTCGTCGCGGTGGGCGTGCTCTTCGCGACGGACGCCGGAATGCCGGGCGAGCAGCAGGCCAGCGCGGCTGCTCGCCTGCTGCGCTTCTTCCGCGAGCAGTGGACCATCACGCTGGCGATCACGCCGCTGAGCTTGCTCCTGTTCCAGCAGGTGTCGCTGATCGGGCTGCTCGCCAACGCGGTGGCGATTCCGTGGGTCACGCTCGTGATCACGCCGCTGGCGATGCTCGGCGTGGCGCTGCCGCCCTTGTGGGACGTGGCCGCCTGGGCCGTGCATGCGCTGGCGCTCCTGCTGCAATGGCTGGCCGGCCTGCCGCATGCCACGCTGTCGATGGCGGCCCCTCCGCTGTGGATGGCCGCCTGCGGCGTGGGCGGCGGCGTGCTGCTGGCAATGCGGCTGCCATGGTCGCTGCGCAGCCTCGGCGTTCCCCTGCTCCTGCCGGTGCTGCTGTGGCAGGCACCGCGGCCCGCGGTGGGCGAGTTCGAACTGCTCGCCGCCGACATCGGCCAGGGCAACGCGGTGCTCGTGCGCACCGCCACGCACAGCCTGCTCTACGACGCCGGCCCGCGCTACAGCCTCGAAAGCGACGCGGGCCATCGCGTGCTGGTGCCGCTGCTGCGCGCGTACGGAGAGCGGCTCGACACGCTGGTGGTGAGCCATCGCGATGCCGACCACATCGGCGGCGCGCCCGCGGTGCTCGCGATGCAGCCCGGGGCCGCGCTGCTGAGTTCCATCGAGGCCACGCACCCGCTGCAGGCGATGCGCATGGCGAAGCGCTGCGAGGCGGGGCAGTCGTGGAGCTGGGACGGCGTGCGCTTCGAGGTGCTGCATCCCTTCGAGAGCGACTACCGCAGCTTCGGCAAGCCCAATGCGGTTTCGTGCGTGCTGCGCATCGACAACGGACGCGCGTCGGCCTTGCTGGCGGGCGACATCGAGCGGCTGCAGGAAACGGCGCTGCTCATTCGCACGCCGCAGCTGTTGCGTGCGGACGTGCTGCTGGCGCCGCATCACGGGAGCAAGACTTCGTCGGGCGCGGCGTTCCTCGATGCAGTGCAGCCGCGCATCGCGTTCGTCCAGGCGGGGTATCGCAACCGCTTCGGCCATCCGGCGCGGGAGGTGGTGGCGCGGTACCGCGAACGAGATGTGCGGCTGATCGAGAACACCCGCTGCGGCGCCGCGCATTGGAGCAGCGCGAGGCCTGCCGAGGCGGGCTGCGAGCGCGAGCGTCGGGCGCGTTACTGGCAGCACCGGGAGCCGGAGGAGGTTGGCCGTCCGGAGCCCTGAAATCGTGAACTAATTGTCAAAAGTAGCCTGAAAGACCTCTTGTAAAGGGGTCCCCGATCGCGTTCCATGCGTTGTATCGTTTCGCTACAACTCAGAACAAGGGGGCAACATGGACAAGCACAACCGTCGGATCTCTCGTTGGGGCCCGTCTTCCGGGCGCGCCTCATGACGACCGGCGTTCCGGCCATCACCAGCGCGAGCCTCGCCGGCGGCTCCGGCGCGCGTCTCAAGATGCATCGCGAGGGTCCGGTGCTCGTCCTCACGCTGAGCAATCCCGAGGCGCGCAACGCGATCAATCCCTCGGTCTACCGGACGGCCGCCAAGGCGATACGCACCACCGCCGGATTTCGCACGGTGCGCGCCATCGTGCTGCGCGGGGAGGGCGATCACTTCAGCGGCGGCGGCGACCTGCGGCGCCTCGCCCGGCAGCGCAAGCTGCCGCCCGCCGAGCAGCAAGGCCACATCGACGCGCTGCACGAATGGCTCATGGCGATCGAGGAGGCACCGCAGCCCGTCATCGCCGCGGTCGAGGGCGCCGCGATGGGCGGCGGCTTCTCGCTTTGCCTGGCCTGCGACCTGATCGTGGCCGCCGAAGACGCGAAGTTCGCGATGTCGTACATCAACGTCGGCCTCTCGCCCGACGGCGGCGGCACCGATTCGCTGGCCCGTTCGCTGCCGCCGCAAGCCGCACTCGAAATGCTGCTCGACGGCACGCCCTGCACCGCGAAGCGGCTGCATGAGCTGGGCGTGGTCAACAAGGTGGTGCCGCACGGCGAAGCCGGCGCCGCCGCGCTCGCCTGGGCGCAGCAACTCGCGCGCGGACCGTTCGAAGTGCAGGCGCGCATCAAGCAGCTGGTTTATGCGGCGCGCGGACGCAGTCGCCGCGAGCAGCTGGAGGCCGAGCGCGAGTCCTTTCTGGCCAGCCTCTACAGCGACGAGAGCGGGGAGCGCATCAAGGAATTTCTCTCGCCCCGCAAGAAGCCGGAAACGACCGGGGAGGGCCCCCCGACCTGAGCGCGGAAAGATCATCCGACCCGTCTCCGGCCTTGGCATCAGGGGTTCTACTGGCCCTGAACTTGCTAAGCTACTAACTCAAGGAGATTGGTCGTTCCATGCACAAATTTGACGAGATGTACGAGCAGCTTCCCTATGCTGGAGCTGCGATCCGACAGCATTACAAGCGCTACGACCAATGGCTCGCGAAGCAACCCGGTGAGGTGATGCGTTCGCGACGCGAAGAGGCGGAAATGATCTTCCGCCGGGTCGGCATCACCTTCGCGGTGTATGGCGCAAAGGACGAGGACGGCTCCGGCACCGAGCGGCTCATACCGTTCGACCTGCTGCCTCGCATCATTCCCGCCCACGAGTGGGACAGCATGGAAAAAGGGCTGGTGCAGCGCGTGACGGCGCTCAACCGATTCCTGCATGACGTCTATCACGACCAGGAAATCATCAAGGCCGGCATCATCCCGGCCGAGCAGATCCTGAACAACGCCCAGTTCCGCCCCGAGATGATGGGCGTGAACGTGCCGCACAACGTCTACTCGAACATCTCGGGCATCGACATCGTGCGGGCCCCCGACGCACAGGGCAACGGCGAGTACTACGTGCTCGAAGACAACCTGCGCGTGCCCAGCGGCGTGAGCTACATGCTCGAGAACCGCAAGATGATGATGCGGCTCTTTCCAGAGCTCTTCAACCAGAACCGCATCGCGCCGGTCGCGCACTACCCCGACCTGCTGCTGGAAACGCTTCGCGCCAGCGCGCCGCCGGCCACGGCCGAGCCCACGGTGGTGGTGCTCACGCCCGGCATGTACAACAGCGCCTACTTCGAGCACGCCTTCCTCGCGCAGCAGATGGGCGTGGAGCTGGTCGAGGGGCAGGACCTGTTCGTGAAGGACAACTTCGTCTACATGCGCACCACGCGCGGGCCGAGGCGCGTGGACGTCATCTACCGCCGCGTGGACGACGACTTCCTCGACCCCGAGGTGTTCCGTCCGACCTCGACGCTGGGCTGCTCGGGCCTGATGCGCGCCTACCGCGAAGGCAACGTCGTCATCTGCAATGCGGTGGGCACCGGCGTGGCCGACGACAAGTCGATCTACCCCTACGTGCCGAAGATGGTGGAGTTCTACCTCGGCGAGAAGCCGATCCTGAAGAACGTGCCCACCTACATGTGCCGCAACAAGGACGAGCTGCAGTACACGCTCGACAACATGAAGGACCTTGTCGTCAAGGAAGTGCACGGCGCCGGCGGCTACGGCATGCTGATCGGCCCGGCTGCCACGCAGGCCGAGATCGAGGACTTCAAGAAGGCCGTGATCGCCAAGCCCGACGGCTACATCGCCCAGCCCACGCTGAGCCTGTCGACTTCGCCCACCTTCGTCGACGCCGGCATCGCGCCGCGCCACATCGACCTGCGCCCCTTCGTGCTCTCGGGCAGCGAAGTGCAGATGGTGCCCGGCGGCCTCACGCGCGTGGCGCTCAAGGAAGGCTCGCTGGTGGTGAATTCGTCGCAGGGCGGCGGCACCAAGGACACCTGGATTCTCGAAGCCGACCGTGTGCCCAAGTCCAAGGCTCCCGCACAGTCGCAAAGCCAATCGCAGTAGGAGCACGAACGATGCTGTCCCGCACCGCAGACCACCTCTATTGGATGTCCCGCTACACCGAGCGCGCCGAGAACACGGCGCGCATGCTGGACGTCAACTACCAGACCTCGCTCCTGCCGCAGTCCGCCGAAGTCGCCAAGTACGGCTGGCAGGGCGTGCTCTCCATCAGCGAGCTCTTGCCTTGGTACAACCAGAAGTACGACCAGATCGCGCCCAAGGAGGTGATGGAGTTCATGGTCAAGGACGAGAGCAACGCCTCGTCCATCGTCTCCTGCCTCAAGGCCGCCCGCGAGAACGCACGCGCCGTTCGCGGCGCCCTCACCACCGAAGCCTGGGAAACGCAGAACACCACCTGGCTCGAAGTCAACCGCATGCTGCGCTCGGGCGACTTCGAGCGCGACCCCGGCCAGTTCTTCGAGTGGGTCAAGTTCCGCTCGCACCTGTCGCGCGGCGTCACCCTGGGCACCATGCTGCAGGACGAGGCCTTCTACTTCTCGCGCCTGGGCACCTTCCTGGAACGAGCCGACAACACCGCGCGCCTGGTCGACGTGAAGTTCCACGCGCTCAACAGCGAGTTCTTCGGCGCCGCCACCGAGGAAGACCAGGAATACGACTTCTATCACTGGAGCGCCATCCTGCGCAGCGTCTCGGCCTTCGAGGTCTACCGCAAGGTTTACCGCGACGTGATCAAGCCCGAGCGCGTGGCCGAACTGCTCATTCTCCGGGCCGACATGCCGCGCTCGCTGCATGCGAGCCTGGTCGAGGTGGTCAACAACCTGGCGAAGGTTCAGAACGAGCAGAGCGCCGAAACGCAGCGCCGTGCCGGGAAGCTCCTGGCCGATCTGCAATATGCGCGCGTCGACGAAATTCTGGCGACGGGGCTGCATGCATATCTCACGCAATTCCTCGATCGGGTGAATGAGCTGGGGGTGCGGATCAGCCAGGATTTTCTGGTTCCGGCGCATTGATCTTCTAGCGAGATGAGTAAGCATCGCCCTTCTGGCACAGGCGATGCTTTGCCCGTTTCGCATCAATTTTTGACAATTGTTGACGTTGTGAGATATCAACAATATTTAATGCATAGGAATTAATACTTCCGGTAAGGTCCACCTAAGTCGTTGAAAAGCATGTATTAATTCCTTGAACGTAAGCGTCGCTCTTTCATAATCGCGCCCCTGTAGCTTTCATTTCGTCACAGATTTGAATGCGACGTGACAACTATCAGGGAGCGTCAGAACAATGAATCGGCACTTGCACCGCGTGGTCTTCAACGCGGCCAGAGGGATGCGCATGGTCGTCCAGGAAACGGCCGCCAGCACTGGAAAGGGCGCCAGCAGGGCGACGACCGCCGCAGGTGCTGCAGCCCTCGCGGGTGCACTGATCGCAGGGGCAGCACACGGCCAGATCGTCGGTGCCCCCAACGTGCCCGGCAACCTTCGCCCAACCGTACTGATGGCACCCAATGGCGTGCCGCTGGTCAACATCCAGACGCCTTCCGCCGCGGGCGTCTCGCGCAACGTCTACAACCAGTTCAGCGTCGGTTCGAACGGCGCCATCCTGAACAACAGCCGGGTGAACGTGCAGACCCAACTGGGTGGGTTCGTTCAGGGCAATCCCAATCTGGCCACGGGCCCGGCGCGCATCATCCTCAACGAGGTCAACGGCGGAACGCCCAGCCAGCTTCGCGGCTACATCGAAGTGGGCGGCCAGCGCGCGGAGGTGATCATTGCGAACCCGGCGGGCATCAGCGTCGACGGTGGTGGCTTCATCAACGCCAGCCGCGCCACGCTCACCACCGGCACGCCGCAGTTCAACGCCGTCGGCGGTCTCGACAGTTTCCTGGTTCGCGGCGGAACCATCACCATCGACGGCGCGGGCCTCGATGCCAGCAAGACCGACTACGCGGCCATCCTTGCGCGTGCTGTGCAGGCCAACGCGAGCATCTGGGCCAGCGAACTCAAGGTGGTGACCGGTGCGAATCAGATAAGCGCCGACCATAGCCAGATCACGCCCACGACAGGTACTGGCACTGCGCCGACCTTTGCGCTCGACGTCGCTGCCTTGGGCGGCATGTACGCAAACAAGATCGTCCTGATCGGAAGCGAAGCCGGCCTGGGCGTGCGCAACGCGGGCAACATCGGAGCCGGTGCCGGAGGGCTTGTCGTCACGGCAGCGGGACGCCTGGAGAACATCGGCACGCTGGAAGGCCAGCGCGTTGCGCTGACTACGCCTGGCGATATCTCCAACCGGGGCGGCACGATCCGCCAGAGCAGTTCGGCGGGCCTGACGATTGCCTCGCCGGTCCTGAGCAATACCAATGGCGGGGTGATTGGTGCCGAGCCTGTGAGTGGCGGTGCAAGCGGTGGGGGAACAGCAACTCCAGGGACCTCGATGCCGAGCACTGGTGGAGGCTCGGCCACACCATCGACAACGGACGCAGGCGGCGCCAGCGCCGGCGGTGGCTCCACACCGGCGACCTACACGCCTCCCGCACCAGGCCTCATCGCTGCCGGTGGCACCATCTCCAACGATGGCGGCAAGATCTACGCGGGCGGTCCTATCACGCTCAATACGCTGCAGGTCAACAATGCGGGTGGTTCGCTCAATGTCGCGACGATGGCTGTCGCGGGGCCGAGTTTCAGCAATGCGGGCGGTACGCTCAATGTCAGCCAGAGCTTCGGAGCGAACGTCGGTATGTTCGACAACACGGGCGGCAAGCTCAATGCGGGCAGTGTGAGCATTACCACTGCCGGCGATCTGCTCAACGCTGACGGCACGCTCACGAGCGCTTCTGATGTCAACCTGACGGTTGGCGGCAATGCCGACAACACACGCGGTGCTATCTCGGCCACGGGTGCTCTGACCGCAAACGTGGCTGGAGCCACCATCAACAACAGCGGCACCCTGGCTTCCAACCAGGCGCTGACCCTGAAGACCGACTCGCTCCAAAATACCCAAGGCAGCGTCCAGTCCGCACAGGCCAGTGTGCAACTCGGCGTGACCAATGTGCTGACCAATGGGAGCGGCGGCAGCATCAACGCGGCCACCGATCTGGGCGTCCAGGTCGGCTCGCTCGCCAGTGGCGGCAGTCTGCGTGGTGGCAACGATGCCACCATTGCAGTCGGCGGTGCGCTGACCAACGACGGCAGCATCACGGCGGGGCGCAACACCACGATCTCGGCCGGCAGTGTGCAGAGCGGCAGTTCGGGGGTGCTGGGCGCAGGCATCCAGAGCGACGGCAAGCTCGGGAGCGCGGGCGATCTGAGCGTGACCTCCTCGGGCGCGCTGATCGCCAACGGCACCAATCTCGCGGCCGGCAACGCAACGCTGCAAGGTAAGAGCGTTGACCTCTCGACGAGCCAGACCAGCGCCGCAAACATCGCGATCACGGCCACACAGGGCAATGTCGCCACCGGCAGCAAGGCGACGCTAGCCACCCCCGGTACGCTGGCGATCACCGCCAACAGCAATGCCGCGCAAACCCTCGTCAACGATGCCGGGCAACTCAATGCCGGTCAGTTGCAGATCAAGGTCTCGAATCTCGCCAACACGGACGGCGGCGAGATCGTGCAGACCGGCACGGGCGCTACCACCATCGCCGTGGCCGGCTCGCTGAACAATGATGGCGCTCGCATCGCCAGCAACGGACAGGACCTGAGCCTGAGCGGCGCGAGCATCAGCAACGCAAATGGCAAGATCGAGCATGCCGGCACAGGCACCTTGAAGATATCGGGCGGCAGCTACAACGGTGCCAACGGCCAGGTCACCACGAACAACGCGCTGGTGATCGCACTGTCGGACGCCTTCAATCAGGATGGCGACAAGGCTCAGACCAGCGCCAAGTCCATCGTCATCAATGCGGGCTCCCTGAGCAATCGCGGCGGCAAGATCATCCAGACCGGTACTGAGGCCACCCGCATCACCGTGATCGGCGCCATCGACAACAGCGCCGGAATCCTTGCCAGCAATGGCGACATGAACATTGCGGCCGGCAGCCTCACAAACCAGGGCGGCTCGATCCAAGCAGCCGGTAGCGCCAATCTCGACCTCAAAGTCAACGCAGCCCTGGACAACAGCAAGAAGGGCACAATCGGCGCGGGCAGCAACGTCAACCTCGCCGCCGACAGCCTGAACAACGATACCGGCAGCGTGACGGCCGTTGGCGATCTGAAGGCCACAATCGACAAGGCCGCAACGAACATGGGGGGCACGCTGGCCGCCAACGGCAGCACCTCGGTGACAGCTGACACGTTGGACAACAGCAGCGGGACCATCGGGGCCGTCAAGGGCGATCTGAGTGTCAAGACCACGGGCAAGACCACCAACGATGCCGGTGCCCTGCAAGCGGGCGGCAAGACCACGCTGAGCAATGGCGGCCTGAGCAACCAGGGAGGCAAGGTCTTCGGCAATAGCCTGTCCGTCGATACGCAAGGCAACCCCTTGGACAACAGCAAGAAGGGCTCGCTCTCAGCCACCACCACCGTCGACATCAAGTCGGGGGCCCTGAATAACGACAGCGGACTGATCCAGTCCGATGGCGCCATGACCATCGACACCGATGGCAAAAAGCTCACCAATACCCACGCGGCGGACTACACCACCAAGCAAGGCGGCATCGCCAGCGCGGACACACTCGTGCTGAAGACCGGGGAAGTCGACAACACGGCCGGTTATATCGGTGCACGGAAGACGCTGAGCGTCGACACCCACGGCCAAGGCTATAACAACAGCAGCGGCCAGACCGTGGCCGTGAGCGACCTGAGCATCAGTGCAGCAGCCCTGACCAATGCGAGCGGCCTGATCCGCTCGGCTGCCACGACCACGATCAATGCCAGCAGCATCGCCAACAGCGATACGTCCGGTACTGATCAAGGCATCGAAGGAAAGTCCGTTTCCATCGGCACCGGTGACTTGAACAACACCTCGGGAGCCATCCGCGCTGATGTCGATGCGACCATCACCGCCAGCGGCACCCTGACCAACGTCAAGGGCCTGATCTCAGCCGGCAACGAACTCAGCATCCGTGATCCGAACCGTGCCAATCCCGGCGCCAAGACACTCAATGTCGTCAACACCAGCGGCACCCTGGTGGCCGACAAAAGCCTCAAGCTCGATGCCGCCAGGTTCAACGGCGATGGCAAGGCTGTCTCGGGCAAGGACCTGAGCATCGCGCTCACCCAGGACATCGTCAACAACGGCGAGGTCGCTGCAAACGGCAATCTGAGCTACACCACCACCGGCAACTTCACGAACAACGGCAAGCTGCTGGCGGGCCAGACGCTCACGGTGGGCGGCAACAACGTCGAGAACACCGCCAATGCAGAAATGTCGGGGAGGAACACCACCGTTAACGCCAGTGGCACCTTGACCAACCGCGGTCTGATCGACAGCAAGGGCCAGACGCAGATCAATGCGGACACCCTGAAGAACATCGGTACTGGCCGCATCTATGGCAACGATGTCTCAATCGCCGCCGTCACGCTGGAGAACGATTCCGAGACGGCCGCCGGTGCGACCCAGGCCAAGGCCGGGACCATTGCAGCCCGCAATACCCTGAACATCGGTGCCACCACCATCACCAACCGCGAGCACGCGCTGATCTTCAGTGGCGGTACGGAGGCGAATGCCATGAGCATCGGTGGGGCACTTGATGCCAATCGCAAGGCCACCGGTCAAGGCGGCGCACTAGACAACCTAAGCGCCGACATCGAGTCGCTGGGCGGTCTGTCAATCTCCATGGCGCAGGTCAACAACCGGGATGTGCACATCCAGAAGGGTGCCCCCACGGTGACGCCCACCACTGCGTTCGGCATTGCGCCGATAACCCCCATGGGCAGCGGCGTTGGCAGGACCACCATGTACCTGCCGGAAGAAGTCACGCTCGACTACGTCAACGGCCTTGTCTTTCTCGCAAAGACAGGCGAACTCGTGGGGATGGGCGGCTTCGCCTATTGGACCAACCAGATCACCACCACCGAAGACACGGCCATCAACGTCGACCCTGCCCGTCTCGTCGCAGGCGGCGACATGAACATCAACGGCCGTCTGCACAACCAGGACAGTCAGGTGCTCGCCGGTGGGACCATCACGCCGTCGGACTACGTGCCCGAGCAGATGACCGGCCAAGTCTCGGTCATCGGCTTTGCCAATGTGGTCGACAACAAAGGACAGGCGCAGGGACCACCGAACATCCCGCTCGTCATAGCGCCCAAGTCGATCAATCTCGGCGCGTTCAAGTACCAGGAGCACATCAACGCCACCAATGGCTACGACGCGGGCGCGGCGCCGGTCGGTGGCACGACGGGAAGTGCAGGCAGTGCAGGAGGCGTAAACGGCGGCAACCGTCCTGATGTCATCGTGCAAGTGCCGGCCAATGTCGGGGCGGTCGTCAATACCTCGGGCAACACGGCCGGTGCAACTGGAGGTGCCAACGGGCCCGGAAGTACGGACGCGAGCCAGACCGTTCCCGTGGTCGTGCGCACCAGCACTCCAAACACGCGCATTCCCAATGCAAGCCTCTTCAACGTTCGCACGGGTGGCAGCTACCTGATCGAGACGGATCCACGCTTCGCCAACTACCGCAACTGGCTCAGCAGTGACTATCTGCTGAACAGCCTCGGGCTCGACCCAAGCAATACCCTCAAGCGCCTGGGGGATGGCTTCTACGAGCAGAAGCTCATCCGCGAGCAGGTGGCCAAGCTCACGGGCTATCGCTACTTGGAGGGGTTCAACAACGACGACGACCAGTACACCGCGTTGATGAGCGCTGGCGCGACCGTCGCCAAGCAGTATGGCCTGCGTCCCGGCATTGCCCTCACGTCGGCGCAGATGGCCCAACTGACGAGCGACATCGTCTGGCTGGTCGAGCAGAAGGTGACTTTGCCCGACGGCAGCTCGCAGCGCGTGCTGGTGCCGCAGGTGTACGTGCGCGTTCGTCCTGGTGACATCGACGGCTCGGGTGCGCTGCTGAGTGCGGATGCCGTCAAGATCAAGAGTTCGGGTGATGTCGTCAATACCGGCACCATCGCGGGACGCACTTTGGTCAAGATCGATGCCGAAAACGTCAACAACCTGGGCGGTCGCATTGCCGGGGGCGCCATCGGCATCAACGCCCACAATGACCTGAACAACATCGGCGGCAGCATTACTGCCCGCGATACTGCGGTCCTGACAGCCGGTCGCGACATCAACATTCAGTCGACGACGCAAAGCGCAAGCACCGGCAGTGGCATTGGCAACGGCAGCAGCAATACCCTCATCGACCGCGTGGCCGGTGTCTACGTGACCAACCCGGGCGGCACACTGATTGCCTCTGCCGGCCGTGATGCGAACCTCGTTGCGGCTGCTCTGGTCAGTGCCGGCAGCGCGTCGGTAGGCGCCGGTCGCAACATCAACCTAGGCACCGTGACCGAGGGATACACCATCTCGTTCGCAAGCAAGAACGGTGCAGGCATCTCGTCCGAACGCCGAGAAGTAGGCTCGGTCATCCAGGGGCAGGACAACGTGCGGCTTGCGGCCGGCAATAATCTGAACATCCGCGCGGGGGCGGTCGCCAGCGTGGATGGCGCCTTGGTGGCCACTGCCAAGAACGACATCAATGTCACTGCAGGCCAGGCCACGACCAACGTTTCGGCAGCGACCCAGAGGTCTTCCAAGAGCCTGCTCAAGAAAAGCAGCTCCAGCACCTTCGACAGCACCACCACGACAGATGTTCTTTCCAGCAGTCTGAGCGGCAAGAGCGTGGCGCTGGTAGCGGGTAACGACGTCAACCTCCAGGCTGCGCAGCTTCGCTCCGACGAGGCGATGAGCCTGTCGGCGGGGCGTGACATCAACCTCACGACCGCCAACCGGACCACCCAGGAGCTGCATGCGGCGCAGAGCCGCAGCAGCGGCACTGTCCTGGGGCAGGCGCTCGCCGGCGCGACCTTCGCTGGCGACGTCACAGCCGTTGCCATTGCGGGCAACAAGAAGTCCAGCAACAGCGCCAGCGCCAGCATTGAGAACCGGGCCGTCGGCACCAGCATTTCGGCCGGCAGCCTGCAGGCCGTGAGCGGACGAGACACCACCCTGCAAGGCGCCACGGTCGTTGCGGACAACAACATCACCCTGATGGCTGGGCGCAATCTGACCATCGAGAGCGCGCAGAACACCCGTGTCGAGAGCAGTTACGACGCCAGCAGCAAGTCCGGGATGATCGGCCAGTGGTACAACCCGGCCATCGGCAACGTCAAGGGCTCGCAGGCGAATGCGACCACCAGCACGACACAACAGGCCAGCCAGGTGGCCAGCCTGCAAGGGAATGTGACGCTGGTGGCGGGCAATGAGTACCGTCAGACTGCCAGCAGCGTATTGGCGGCAGGACAGGCCGGGCCGCTGGCGGGTGGCGACGTCAACATTCTCGCCAAGAACGTCGTCATCAACGAGGCGTACAACACCACGCAGTCCGTTACGCTGGACAAGAGTTCCAGCACCATCGTGGGTGGTAGCGCGAACTTCATGGGGGTGGGCACCGACACCTTCAAGGGCGGCTCCAGCACGATCAAGGCCATGGGTGATGTCGGCGGCGATGGGCGCATGCAGACTCTGGGTGTCATCAACCTGGCTATGAGCGGCAAGCAGGCCTATGACAACGTCAGCGCGTTGGCCAGTGGCGGGCAATTGAGTTATGGCGTGAGCGTGAACGTTAGCCGCAACAGCAGCCAAAGCGCGAGTTTCACGAACAGCAGCGAGGCCGTGGGTTCAGGCATCGTGGGGGCGAACAACGTCAACATCGTATCGACCGGTGCGGGCAAGGTTTCCAACATCCGTGTCACAGGCTCCACCATCGCTGCGGGCAACACGGCCAATCTGGCGGCCGACAACGATGTGACATTGGAGGCCAGCAAGAACGAGACCATGACAGCGGGTCAGAACTCCAGCCGTGGCGCCAACGTCGGCGTGACCTTCGGGGCTGGTGCGCAAAACGGATTCAGCATTCAGTTGGGCGTGAACAGCGGCAAGGGCAGGAACAACCAGAACGACGTCAGCTACAACGCCGCCAAGGTCAGCGGCGGCAAGACCGTGAACGTCATCAGCGGGGGCGATCTGAACATGCGCGGCGGCGTCATCGAGGCCAATCGCGTCGTGGCCGATGTAGGCGGCAACCTGAACATCGAGACGTTGCAGGACGTGAGCGTGGGCCAGTCTCGTCAGAGCAGTTCCGGCTTGAATGTGAGCCTGTGCATTCCGCCGATCTGTGGGGGTATCTCCACCGTGGGAGGCAGCGCGGCTGGGGCCAAGGCCGATGGCGTCTTCGTGAGTCCCAAGGTGCAATCGGGCATCAAGGCTGGTGACGAGGGCTTCGATGTGAAGGTCAAGGGCAATACGGACCTGAAGGGCGCGGTCATCGAGAGCACGCAGGCGGCCATCGACAACAAGAAGAACAGCTTCAGCACGGGCGGCTCGCTCACGATGAGCGACTTGCAGAATGTGAGCCAGTCCAGCGGCAGCAGCTACAGCGTGAGCGGCAGCGTAGGGTTCATGGCCGGTGGCGCGATCGATCAACAAGCGGCCATGCGCATGGACCGCAACATGAGCGAGAGTCAGGTCGCTGCGGCCAGTAACACCACACCTACTGGGAGCGCGGGTGCCGGGAGCTACAGCAGCAGCCAGACCAGTGTCACGAAATCCGGTATCTCTGGCGTCGCGGGGGACCAAAGCGTGCGCACTGGCGACAACAGCAGCGCAGGCACTTTGGTCAAGGACTGGAACACCCAGAACATCGTCAAGAACGTACAGGCGCAAGCGCAGCTCACGCAGCAGTTCTCTCAGAGTGCAGCGAGAGAAATTGGAACCTACGCGGATAAGAAATACAACGAACTGAAAAATTCCGATGCTGCCGAGGCCGCCAAGTGGGCAGAAGGCGGAGAGTACCGGGTTGCGTTGCATACCGCGGCAGGTGCCTTGGGTGGTAGCGTTGGAGGGGCGCTGGGGGCGGGCATCAGTGCGCAGTTGATGCCCCGGATCGGTGAGGCCATTGACTCGATGGGCTTGCCGACACCTGTGGCCCAAGCGATGGGGGCAATCACTGCCGCCGCTATTGGCGGCATTGCGGGTGGCCCCTCGGGAGCTGCGAGCGCCTATAGCGTCGATATCAATAATCGGCAGCTGCATCCCAGCGAACGGGCTTGGGCAAAGAAAAATGCTGCCGCCTATCGCGACTGGCTTGCTGACAAGACGGGCACAAATATTTCGACTGAGGACGCGTATCAACGGCTTCTTTCAGCCGGTTATGCGATCACTGACACTCATGCCCAAAACACTGGACAAAGTGATCCATTTGCGAAGCAATTTATCTCGGAAAATTCGCCTGCCAACATTTTTAATGCCACTGCTGCAGAGAGGAATAATCCATTTTTAGGGGGAAATTCTGATGGATCATATACGCCAGAACAGCAAGCACGCTGGGGGATGAAAACGCCGGCCGAGGCTGCCAGTAAGCTCATCAGTAAGGCATACGACTACATCGATGTCCCCTGTGGAAGAAATTGCGGATCAAAATTCGAAGCCATCGATGGGGCAATTAGTGGATTGCTGCAGGCGAGAAATTTATATCAAGATGATCCGGGTAGCTTGGATTTAATAGATCGGCAAATCGATTTGCTGAAAGCAGGAATCAGCAAGGATGAAGTGTTTAGAGGGCTTGCCCAGTCAACTGCACAGAAGGATAAGGCGGTAATTGCGATTTTGCTGGGAAATCCGAGATTTCCCATGGGTGCGCCCACCGCGGAGCTTCTAGAGAGAACTGTATTAACTCAAGCTATTAAAGAAGCACGAATTGGATTGACGGGAGCCGCCAGGCGCGAAGGAAATGTTGCAGCGGCAGCAATTGAAATTGATGGCCTTCCTTCAAGATTGGTATCCTCGTCAAGAATTGATTTTCCTAGGAATGGATTAATCGGAGAGGGGAGTGGAAATTTTCAAGCAACTACCATAGGCGGTGTTAATCGAGCGCAAGATTCTGAATATAAAATACTCGATTTTATTGCCGATAGACTGGGTGAAAATACTAGAATAAAAGGCTCCGTGACAATTGTAACTGAAAGGCCCGCGTGTGATAGTTGTTTAAGTGTTGTTAAGCAGTTTTTGGAAAAATATCCGAACATTGAAGTCAAGGTTTTCAACAACTCTGGACTTTTGTTGACTCCAAGAAAAGGAGGTACGACAACACCTTATTTTGAAAGCTTGTTCAAGTGATATTACTTGAGTTGTTTTTGAGCCGCCTGGTGCGATTTGGGGGTTTATTGTGAAATATGATTTTGAAAATGATATTTGGCCCGATTCCGAACGTATTCCATACAGGTTGATGCAGTGGTGGACTTGGGATTATTGCCACACTATTTGTCGACGTGCTCTCAAAGGGCACTATGGGGCTAATTGGAAATACGCTGACGAGTATCAGCACGCATTTCATGAATCCCAGTGGGAGTTTGTAGAAAACTGCCCAGCCATTGAGGCGCTCATGTTTCGCGTTTTTTTGTTGGTCATGTTGGGGGGGCGAGGAGATGGTAACTTTGAAGCGAAGCTTCGTCATGAAATTTCAGATATTCTAAGAAATAATGATTTGGAAAAAATGCTGTCTGAATTGGGGGATGATGAGCGGAACGATTTTTCCATCGACTTGCAATTATCGAAGGTGAATTCCTGAAATCGTTTTCCAATGAAACGCTGGTTTGGTTGCCTGCAACGGAGATCATTAACCTCATGGAAGCAAATTCAGGTGATTTTTTGAAACACGTAAAAAGCAGGACAGCCCTGTTTGGGGCGTATTCTTGCGTAGAAATCAGAATTTTGGCAACCTGCTAGAGAGGGTTGAATGAATAAACTAGGGAATGGGTTTTAGGTTTTTCCAATTTCTTGGGCTGAGGTGCGAGCTATATCAGAGGAATCTGGTAGGGGATTTTTTGAGAGAACCGTTTCAACCCTCGCGTGAACCAAAAATGGGGATTTCGTTTTTACAGGGAGCAGAATGAAAAAATCAAAAAGGCGTGCTCGGCTCGCCACGTTGCCGCTATGCTTGGCCGTGATTGCGGTCGGCGGGTGCACCTACTCGCAAATCAACCCCGAAGCCGCACTCGCGGATGTCCGCGCCAACACCGGCTACAACGAATTGAAGGACATCGAGCCCGGCACTGCCAAACTGGTCATGCGCACTTTTGGCGCTGCCGGTACGGCGTCCAACGCCCAGTTCGCCGTCAGCACCGCCGAGGCGTCTTGCCAGGGTTTTCAGCACCTGGGCGCGGCAACCTACACGGGCAACGGCGTCGTCTACCCCTGGATTGCGCGCGCCACGCGTGTCGGCACGCGGGCCGAGCCTTATCTGGCTCACGAAGCAAAGCCAGGACAACCGATACAGATCCGCGGCATCGGTATCTGGAGCACGAGCGGTGCGGGCATGGCCTTCCGCTCCGGCAGTTGCGGTCCGGTGACCGCGCGCTTCACGCCGGTGGAGAACCGCGCCTATACCGTCGAGTTCGTTTGGGCAAAGGACATGACCTGCCGTCTCGCGGTCATGGACGCGACCGATCCCGACGCACCTCAGCCGGTTGAGGCGCAGAACATTCCCGGCTGCCCAGCGCCTACGCGCTGAACGTCATCGCAATGAAGAGCTATGCAATGGTGGCAGTAGCCGCCACGCTGCCGGCAATCGCGTCCGCCCAAGTTCCCAGCACGCCTCAACCTTTCGTCGAGCAACAGCGCCAGCAAGAGCGTGAACGCGCCCTGCGCGAGCAGAACGAACGCACTGTCGACCAGCGTCCACAGGCTGCGCCGCCGGCGCCGGCCCAGCACGTTCCTGAATCCGAGTCGCCGTGCTTTCGCATCGACCGCGTGTTGCTGGTTGGCGAACAGTCCGAGTCTTTCCAATGGGCTGTGGCCGATCTGCCCGGTCCCGAAGGCAACGATTCCCCCATCGGCCGCTGCCTCGGCACAACCGGCGTCAACGTTGTCCTCGCCCGCGCCCAGCAAGCCGTCATCGCCCGAGGCTTCGTCACCACCCGGGTCCTCGCTGCTCCGCAGGATCTATCCACCGGCACGCTGACTCTCTCGCTGCTGCCTGGCCGCATCGCAGCCATCCGGTTGACGCCTGACTCGTCTTCCATCCTGTTCGGCAGCTCCGCCTTGCTGGCTACGGCCATTCCCGCGCGTGCCGGCGACCTTCTGAACCTGCGCGACATCGAGCAGGGCCTGGAGAACCTCAAGCGCGCGCCTACCGCCGAAGCCGACATCCAGATCGAACCTTCAACCGCCCCCAACGCCAAGCCCGGCGACAGCGACCTCGTCGTCAAGTACGTCCAGTCCAAGAAGTGGCGCGTCACCCTGAGCCTGGACGACAGCGGCACCGAAGCCACCGGCCGCTACCAGGCCGGCGCCACGCTGTCCCTGGACAACCCTTTCGGCCTGAACGACCTGTTCTACGTCAGCGCCAACCACAACATCAACAACCACGTCTTCGGCGATCCGGCCAAGGGCACCGAAGGCCAGACCGTTCATTACTCGCTGCCGTACGGCTACTGGCTGTTGGGCCTCACGGCCTCGAACAGCCAGTACCACCAGAGCGTGGCCGGCCTGAACCAGGACTACGTCTACGCCGGCAAGACCAACAACGCCGAGGTCAAGCTCTCGCGTCTCGTCTACCGCGACCAGAGCCGCAAGACGAGCGTGGCGATCAAGGGCTGGCGCCGCGAGTCGCGCAACTTCGTGGACGACACCGAGGTCGAGGTGCAGCACCGCGTGGTCGGCGGCTGGGAGCTCAGCCTCAATCACAAGGAATACATCGGCGAGGCGACGCTCGAAGGCACGCTGGCCTACAAGCGCGGCACCGGTGGCTTGGGCTCGCGCGTCGCGCCGGAAGAGGAGTTCGGCGAGGGCACTTCGCGCCTGAAGCTCTATACCGCCGACATCAGCCTCAATGCGCCGTTCAAGCTGGGCGAGCAGAAGCTGCGCTACTCCGGCCTGATCCGCGCCCAGTGGAATCGCACGCCGCTCACGCCGCAGGACCGCTTCGCCATCGGCGGGCGCTACACGGTGCGCGGCTTCGATGGAGAGACGAGCCTGATGGGCGAGCGCGGCTGGCTCATCCGCAACGACATTGGATGGGCGGTGGGTCAAAGCGGGGCGGAGCTGTACGTCGGTGCCGACTACGGTCACGTCGGTGGCCGCTCGACGGTCGATCTGCTCGGCCGCAGCCTTGCCGGCGCCGTCATCGGTGTTCGCGGCCAGTGGAGCAAGCTGAGCTACGACTTCTTCGTCGGTGCGCCGATCAGCAAGCCGGAGGGCTATCGCACCGCGAAGGTCACGATGGGCTTCAATCTCAATGCAAGCTTCTGAACCACGCCGCAACAGATCGACTGCTCAGTATTCGGGGAGAAAACTCATGTTCACGAAGATGGCTGCAACGCTGGTTGCAGCAGTTGCATTGGCTGCCTGTGTCGCTCCGACGCAATACCGGGAGGCCGGGGCAGGCGGAAACAACTTTGGCTATGCAAGCAGCAAGTTGTCCGACCAGCTGTATCGGGTGCGCTTCACGGGTTCGTCACGCACGCCGTTGCGATGGGCCGATGCGTTCGTGCTCTATCGCACCGCGCAGATCGCGAAAGAGGCTGGCGCGCCGGCGTTCAAGATCGTCGAAGGCTCGGTCGACACCACGGTTCTTGCAGGCGACGATGTCTTTGGGCAGATGAGCCCGTTGGCTGATGTGGAAGTCAGTCAGGTAGCGCTGCATCCGCAGCGCGAAGGCGACCAGATCGTTGCGGCTCAAGACCCCCACGTGCAGCGAACCGCAGGCGCCGTGCCTGTGTTCCGGGCGCCGCCGACGATGGTGAAGAGCCAGGCACCCTTGTTTATCTACATCCCGTCCAGTGGCCCTGGGCCTGCGCAGCCGGTGCGCTCGATACTCGTCGAGTTGAGATCCGATCTCAAGGATATGGACGAGAAGACGTTCGCTACCGACGATGTCCTTTCCCGGCTAGAGCCGCGCATCAAGCGGGCACCAACAACCGCAGACGCGCTGCGCCCTGCAGCCAAGACCTGATTCGGGCGTCCTCCGCACCAACCCATGAGACTCTTCTCGCTTCCGAGACGGCAAATGACTGACTGGATCGAGCGAATTCATGCTGTGGCGGAATGCAGGGGGCGGTGACGGGTTCGCAACAACGCAAGAGAAGTGAGGAAGAAAGTGATTGTTGGAATTGACTTGGGCACGACCAACAGCCTCGTCAGCGTGTTTCGCAACGGACAGACCGAACTCATCCCGAATTCGCTGGGCCATTTCCTGACGCCGTCCGCGGTGAGCCTGCTGGACGACGGCAGCATGTTGGTGGGTCTTCCCGCGCGCGAGCGGATGGCCACGGCGCCACAACACACGGCCACGATGTTCAAACGCTGGATGGGCACGGATCACCGGGTTCAACTTGGGCATCGCAGTCTGCGTGCCGAAGAACTGAGTGCCCTGGTCCTCGGCGCGCTCAAGTCAGATGCCGAGGCCTGGCTCGGCCAGCCAGTCACTGAAGCCGTCATCACGGTCCCGGCCTACTTCAACGATGTGCAGCGCAAGGCCACGCAGGCCGCCGGCCAGATTGCCGGCCTCAAGGTGGAACGGCTGCTGAATGAACCCACCGCCGCAGGACTTGCCTACGGCCTGCAGGAGCGTGCCGACCATTCGACATTTCTCGTCTTTGACTTGGGCGGCGGCACCTTCGACGTCTCGGTGCTGGAGTATTTCGAGGGCGTTGTGGAAGTGCGCGCCAGCGCAGGCGATACCCGGTTGGGAGGCGAAGACTTCGTGCAGGTGCTCGCCGACTGGTTCCTGGAGAAGACGCCGGGCCTGACTCGCGCGGACAGGGATGCCATCGAGGTCGATCGCGCGCTCTGGCACGCTGCCGAGCAAGCCAAGCGAGATATGAGCGACAACGAGACCGCCAACCTGGTCCTGCAACGCGATGACCGTCGACATGTGTTGGAGGTCACTCGTACGGAGTACGAGAGCCGTTGCGCTGGTCTTCTTCAGCGATTGCGCCGCCCGCTGGAGCGTGCCCTGATGGATGCCAAACTCGACCCCGGTGCGCTCAGTGAGGTGGTGCTCGTCGGCGGTGCCAGCCGCATGCCGATGATTCGGCAACTCGTCACCCGGTTGTTCTCGCGACTGCCGTTGCGCACCATCAACCCGGACGAAACCATTGCCCGCGGCGCGGCAATCCAGGCCGCGCTCAAGACCCGCGACGCGGCACTCGATGAGGTGGTCCTGACCGATGTGATGCCCTATTCGCTAGGTATCGTCACGACCGAGGAAGTCGATGGCCGTCGCTACAACGACCGCTTTCATCCCATCATCGAACGAAACAGTCCTGTGCCCCTGTCCCGAGTCCACCCGTTCTCGACAGTGCAGGACCGGCAGACCACCATCAGGCTCGATGTTCGTCAGGGCGAGTCACCCCGCGGCTTGGACAACTTGCAGTTGGGGACGCTCGATGTCGCCGTTCCGCCCCGGCCGCGCGGCGAAGTCACCGTGAACGTGCGTTTCACCTACGACGTCAACGGACTGCTGGAAGTCGAAGCGCATGTGCCTGCCACGGGCGTTACGGTCCAGAGTGTGATCCAGCGCAATACCGATGTGATGACAAGCGACCAGATCAAGGTCGCACTCGAAAAGCTCCGGGTGCTCAAGGTCCATCCGCGCGACAAGCAGGAGAACGCATACCTGGTCGAGCGCGCCAAGCGCTTGTACGAGGACCGCCTTGGGAATGCTCGTCAGGACATCGCACGAGTACTCGGCCAATTTGAAGCCGTGCTCGACTCCCAGGACGAACATGTCATCAAGCAGGTACGCGGCGAATTCAGGACCTACCTTGACAGCATCGACAAGGGTTTCGTGCTGTGAGCATCTGGCGAACGCTGGGCATTGAGGCGACCGATGACCTCATCTCTATCAAGAAGGCCTATGCCACGCGGCTCAAGGTCACTCGACCTGACGATGATGCTGCAGCCTATCAGGCCCTGCGCAGCGCCTACGAGGGGGCGCAGAGCTATGCCAAGTCGGGCCTGCATACGACGAAGACAGCAGCGACGACGCCCGTTACGTACCCGGCGCATAGTGAGCAGGGCTATGCAGGCGGCATTCAGATCCAGGTCGTGAAATGGGCTGAGTTCAAGAAGCACGAAGCTGAGTCCGACGCTCTTGAGAACGACTCGGGCGCTAGCCGGAGCGGATCGATGCCGGATGCCATCGACAGGCAAGACGAGACCGCATTCAGCCAACACCGTCCCGTCGCCGATCACGTACGACAGCAGGAGCCGGTAACCACGGAAAGCCTCGACGAGGGCTGGAGCGCGCAAAAAGCTCGGAGTGAATCTGCCAGCGAGGAGGAGGCAAGTTCCAAAGAAAGCGATCCAGAGCATGCTGAATCCCGGCCCGCTCAAGACCAAGCCGATTTGCCGGTAGATCCGCACGATCTGGTGCAGCGAGTCGCGCGGCAGATCCGCGACAACGGCGACCAGGCATGCATCGACGCTTGGCCAGCACTACAGCGAGAACTCGATGCATTGCCGCTATCGCAACGCCCTGAGGCAAATCGGTTGTTCGCGCAACTGGTCATCAGCACGGAGGAAATGCCAATCCTCCTGATGGAGGCGATGGATCGCTATTTCGAATGGGGCAACGATTTCCGCGCTTCGCAGTTGCTGGGGCGACAAGGGGCCATCGCCCTGGAAGAGCGGCTGAGTCGCTCGGAACTCTATTTCGCGCGACGGAATGTGATCCAACAGCGCTACGCACAGGTGGTGGAACTTGGACAGTTGGCTCAGCAACTGAGCACTGTCCAGCTTTGGGCTTTCGCGCTCTTTGCGCAGAGCGGGCTGAGTCGTCTGTGGTCCGAATTGACATCGAGCCAGCGCCGTGCGCTTGGAGTTCCCGGTATTCAGGACAGTCGATGCCGCATCGCGCTTCACGCCGCAGGTTGGGCGCGCGGTGGACTTGTGTTCTTGTTGTGCTTGATTGGCGAGCAGATGGGCGGATACGTCGTGTCGTCCTGGATGCGTGAGCTTCTGGCCGTTGGGTTTATTGGCATGGGCGCTTCCGCGCTGGTTTGCGCGGTGGTTAAGTTGAAAGCCAGCTCGATCGTCGACTACCCATCTTCTCCGGCGAACATATGGGACTGGCTTCTGCCGATTGGCATGCTATGCACAACGTGCATCTGCTTGCTGCTGGAGACGACGAGGCTGCCGACGATACCAAGCGACGGAACGATGCAGATGCTGGTTCTGGCGTTCAGCCTCCTCCTCTTGATCTGCCTTCGGCCACTCGTCTCCTATCTTTACCGCAAGCGGAGGACCAGGCGCCCCAGCACAGGTGCTACTGGAGCAATGCCTGCGATATTGATCCTGTGTATCGCAGGCACCTTTTCGCTGCCTGTTTTTGCTGGTCTGCCGTGGACGGCCGCGAGTGCAGGCGCAACTTGGTTTTTCGCGGCCCGCGCGGCATATGTTGCCTATGGGCAGAACATCGAAAGATATTGGCAAGTCATGCAGGAGACCGCGCAACGGCGCCGTCTTCTCGGCAACGGCGTTGGCTGGTTGGCTATAGGCACGGAACTGACGCGTGTACTGCGCTTCACCGTTGGCTTCCCCTACCTCTTCATGCAGCTCGCATCGAAGCATTCAGCCTCGCTGATCATTGGGGCCGCTGCGGTCGCGCTCGTTGCATTGCCCGTGCAATACCAGGAGTGGCGAATTCTGTTCTCGGTATGGGTGGTGGGGCTCTTCCTTCTGGTCGACACTTTTTATGGAAGAGCAGTATTCGCGATCTTCGGGTCTTGGCGAGCGCCAGCCTGGAGGGGGTGGGGCAAGATTTCCTTCATGACGTTGTGGATAGCGTGGGTAGCTGCCTATTGGAGGGCCGCGCCACAGATCCTCCAGATGCTCCAACTGAGGCCCCCCTCGAGTACGACGGAGCAGCTGATAGTCGGGTCGGCGCTTCTCGTCGTCGCGCCGTTGTTGCTCGTTGGCCTGGGCAGCCGCTTGGAGCGGCTCTTTAAAAGCGCCAGAAGTTAACAGTGCTTTTTGGGCCCTTCGAAGCAGGCTCTTTGGAGCGGACTCCATCGACCCGGCCGAAGCCCGCACGTATCGCTTCGAAAGACTACCGCTCGAACGACTCCACCTTCACCGGAATTCCCGGCGGCTCCCACCGATAGGAGTCCGCCAGCACATCCCGCTCGGACTGTTGCCCGTTCCATCGGATGCCCAGCAGCTCCATCAAGGTCCACCCTGCCCAGTCCGCGCGAAACGGCTGCAGCGCTGCATCCTGCGGTAGCGGCTCCCGATTGCGCCACACGACGGCCGGAATTCGGTAGCCCGAAGCAGTCGATGGACTGTGTCCCGCGCGGTCGCTCACATGGCCGACCTCCTGCCCATGGTCCGACAGATACATCCACGCGCGGTATTCGCCCTGCTTGCCCGGGGCGCGCGTCTGCTGCAGCAGCTCCGACACCACGAAGTCGTGATACAGCAGCGCTGCGTCGTACTCTTGCCGAAAGCGCCGCACCCAGGCCGAGCGCCCATCCTTGACCAAACCGTTCTCCACCGCATCGACGTTGTCGTCAAAGGGATTGGCGTTCTCGGGAAAGCGCAGGCTGTAGTGCGGGTGCGCGCCCATCAGGTGGACGACGATGAGCTTACGGTCGGTGCTGGTGTCGGCCAGTGCTTCCTGCACGCAGTCGAGGATCTCGCCGTCGAGCGAGGCGCTCGCGCGGCCCGGGGTGCGGTTGACCATATCGACGACGTCGGCAAGGCGAGCGTGCTGCTGTTCGATGGCGAGGTCGTCGTGGTTGCTGATCCACCAGACCTTGTAGCCGGCGGCGCGAGCGAGTGCCAGCACGTGGGGCGGGTTCTCGGCTTCGGGCAGGCCGAAGTGGAACATGTTGCGCAGCGCGGGCAGGGTGCTGGCGTCCACCGACCATGCGTTCTTCAGCACCGCCATCTGGTCGCCGGTCTGCGCCTTGTGCGCGAGCAGGCGCGGCGTGGTGGGGCGGCCGTAGCCGTAGAGGGCCATGTTGTCGCGGTTGATGCTGTCGGTGATGACCAGCACCACGGTGGAAGGTCCGGACTGCGTGATGACGGGCGCGATGGCCTTGGCCTGCGCCATCAGGCGGTCGCGCTGTTTCTGCTGGTCGGCCCAGGCGGAGCGCAGCGCGTGGAGGGAGTCGATCCACTGCGTCCAGAAGATCGCCGGATGCAGCCTGCGCCAGGGCTTGCTGGCGTAGGCCACGCACGAGAGCAGAAGCAGCAGCGCGATCAGCGCCACCATCCATCGCGAAGGCCGGGCTGAGACAGTCGTGCTCGCGACGGCGCCGCGCCGAGCGAACATGCCCACGAGCACGCCTGCCACGACCAGCACAGCACCCCACACGGCGGCCGAGCGCCAATGCATCCACAGGTACTCGGCGCCTTCGCGTGCATTGGTGTTGGCCGCGGCGCCCAGCACCATCGCGCCGTCTGGCGCGGCCTGGTAGGTGTCGAGCAGATAGGCGCGCACTGCGCCGTCGAGCGCGAAGCCCATCGCCCAGAGCCATACCAGCAGCGTGCGAACGCGCCGTATGCGTGCACTGCGCAGCGGCCACGCGAGCCACAGCACCATCGGCAATGCGAGCACAGCGAGCTGCGCGATGCGGCGGCCGTCATGGCCGAGTGCGATGAGGGCCAGCAATGTCGCGCCGACCACGCAGCAGGCGAGCAGCGCGTTGCGCGACGGAGAAGCTTGTTGGGGCAGGGTGGTCAAGCAGGCGGCGAGGCGAGTCGGGAAGGGCGGGCGCATTCTGCCCTTGGGCTTGCGCGGCAGCCTCCAGTGCCCCGATGCCGGCGAGGCCCTTTGGCCGGAAGGTGCACTCAGGGATATCCCCGCGGAACTTATCGGGCCTCTGGTGCCCAGACGGGCTTTTCACTGTTCTGCATACAGAAAGGAACCTCCGCTCCATGCTCAGATTCAGCCGGCTCTCCGCGCTCCTGCTTGCTTTCGCTCTTTCGTGGGTGGCACTGCCTTCCGCGACCGCCGCGCAGACCCAGATGGTCAGCGCTGCCGTCAAGACGCTAAACATGCGCACCGGCCCCGGCCAGCGCTACGAGTCGCACTGGACGGTGACCAGGGGCTATCCGTTCCGCGTGATCGGCAGGAAGGGCGACTGGCTCAGGGTGAGCGACTTCGAGGGTGACAAGGCCTGGGTCTTCCGCCCGATGACCAACAAGACGCCGCACCATGTGGTGAAGGCCCAATCGGCCAACCTCCGCCGCGCGCCCGGCGTGCGCAGCCCGGTGGTGAAGAGGGCGGGCTATGGCGACGTGCTGCGCACCATCGAGCGGCGCGGCGACTGGCTCAAGGTGCGGCACGAAGGCGGCGCCACCGGCTGGGTGCAGCGGCGCCTCGTCTGGGGCTGGTAGGCCGCAGGCAGCGGATCAGGTCGCCGTGGCCTGCCGCACGGCGCGCTCCCAGCGCGCCATCGATTCCTCGGCCTGGGCGCGGCCCATGGTCGGCATGAAGCGCCGCTCGATCTTCCACAGCTTCGACAGCTGCCGCGCGTCGGTGTAGACGCCGGTCGAAAGCCCCGCCAGGTAGGCGGCGCCCAGCGCGGTGGTCTCGATGACTTCGGGCCGCACCACCGGAATGCCCAGCAGGTCGGCCTGGAACTGCATCAGCAGGTCGTTCACGCTGGCGCCGCCATCCACGCGCAGCTCGGCAACGGGCTTGCCGCCGGCGGCCACCGCGTCGCGGCTCATGGCCTGCAGCAGCGCTGCGCTCTGGTAGGCGATGCTTTCCAGCGCGGCGCGCGCGATGTGCGCCACGGTGGTCCCGCGCGTGAGGCCGGTGATCGTGCCGCGCGCGTCGGCGTCCCAGTAGGGGGCGCCCAGGCCGGTGAAGGCCGGCACCATCATCACGCCGCCCGCGTCGGGCACGCTCTCGGCGAGCGACTGCACCTCGGCGCTGCCCTTGATGGCCTTGAGGCCGTCGCGCAGCCACTGCACAACGGCGCCGCCGACGAACACGCTGCCTTCCATGGCGTACTGCGGCTTCGCATCGGTCTGCGCGGCGCTGGTCACCAGCAGCCCGTTGTGCGAAGGCTGGAACTCGCCGCCCGTGTGCATCAGCAGGAAGCAGCCGGTGCCATAGGTGTTCTTGGCCATGCCGGCCTCGAAGCAGGCCTGGCCGAAGAGGGCGCTCTGCTGGTCGCCAGCCACGCCGCCGATGGGCAGCGTGTGGCCCAGCAGCGCGGCGTCGGTGTCCGCGAAATGCGAGCTGGAGGGCTGCACCTTGGGCATCAGCGAGACGGGAATGTCGAGCGCCTTCAGCAGGTCGGCGTCCCATTCGTTGGAGTGCACGTTGAAGAGCATGGTGCGCGAGGCGTTGCTCACGTCGGTCACATGCACCTTGCCGCCGGTGAGCTGCCACATGAGCCAGCTGTCGACGGTGCCGAAGGCGAGCTCGCCGCGCTCGGCCTGCTCGCGAACGCCGGGCACGTTGTCGAGCAGCCAGCGCAGCTTGGTACCGGAGAAATACGCGTCGATCACCAGGCCTGTCTTCTCGCGGATGGTGTCGGTCATGCCTTCGTCGCGCAGCTGCGCGCACAGCGGTTCGGCGCGCCGGTCCTGCCAGACGATGGCGTGGTGCACCGGTTGGCCCGTGGCGCGGTTCCACAGCACGGTGGTCTCGCGCTGGTTGGTGATGCCGATGGCGTGGATGTCGGTGGGCTTGAGCTTGGCCTTGACGAGAACTTCGCGCGCGGTGGCGAGCTGGCTGCGCCAGATTTCCATCGGGTCGTGCTCGACCCAGCCCGGCTGCGGGTAGATCTGCGTCAGCTCCTTCTGGGCGATGGCGACGATGTGGCCCTCGCGGTCGAAAACGATGCTGCGCGAGCTGGAAGTGCCCTGGTCCAGGGCGAGCAGGTAGGTGGTCGTCATTCGTTCTTGTTCCTTCTGTTCGTCTTCAGCTCTCGCGCGCGATCTCCAGGCGCACCTGGGCGGCGTTCAGCAGGTCGCTGAAGGGCGCGGGCGGCTCGGCGTCGGTGAAGAGGCGGTCGATCTGCGAGAGCGTGCCCAGCTGGATCATCGCGGGTCGGTTGAACTTGCTCGCGTCGGCGGCCAGCCACACCTCGCGCGCCTGCGCGATGATGGTCTGCGCCACTTTCACCTCGCGCAGGTCGAAGTCGCGCAGCGAGCCGTCGGCCTCGATGCTCGACACGCCGATGAGCGCGATGTCGACCTTGAACTGGCGGATGAAATCGATGGTGGCCTCGCCCACGATGGCGCGGTCGCGCGGGCGCACCGAGCCGCCCGCCACGATCACCTCGCACGAGGTGTTGCCGCTGAGGATGGTGGCCACGTTCAGGTTGTTGGTGATCACGCGCAGGCCCGTGTGGCGCAGCAGCGCCTTGGCGATGGCCTCGGTGGTGGTGCCGATGTTCAGGATCAGCGAGCAGTCGTTGGGCACCAGCTGCGCCACGCGGCGGGCGATGCGCGCCTTGCCTTCGGCGTGCAGCGTCTCGCGCTGCTGGTAGCCGATGTTCTCCGTGGTCGAACTGGGCACGCGCACGCCGCCGTGGAAGCGGGTGAGAAGCCCCTCGTCGGCCAGCCGCTGCACGTCGCGCCGCACGGTCTGCAGGGTCACGCCGAGCATGTCGGCCAGTTGCTCGACGGTGACGGAACCGCGCGCGCGCACGGTGTCCAGGAGGTTGATCTGACGGGGATTGGAGTTCACGGAGGCGTCGTGGAATGCGGGAAGACTGAGGCCAAGAGTACCCGGCGCGTCACTTTAAAGCGAACAAAAACGAATCCAACTAAGGGAAAACTCGGAGGAAAATCGCGCCAAAAGGAATCCAAATGAAAAAACTCGAAAATACAATGGCCGCCGTCAGTGACGAAAGTCACGCTTCAACGGACCCACCTTCTGTGAGCGCTATTCCTTCCGCTTCGCCCGCGCCGGCCACCGACTGCGACGTGCTGATCGTCGGCGGCGGCATCAACGGCTGCGGCATCGCGCGCGACCTCGCGGGCCGCGGCTGGCGCGTGGTGCTGTGCGAAAAGGACGATCTCGCCTCGCACACCTCGTCTTCCTCCACCAAGCTGATCCACGGCGGCCTGCGCTACCTCGAGTACTACGAGTTCTCGCTGGTGCGCAAGGCGCTGCAGGAGCGCGAGGTGCTGCTCAAGAGCGCGCCGCACATCATGTGGCCGCTGCGCTTCGTGATGCCGCACGACCCGTCGATGCGACCGGCGTGGATGATCCGCATCGGCCTGTTCATGTACGACCACCTCGCCCGCCGCGAGGTGCTGCCGGGTTCGCGCAGCGTCGACCTCCGCGCGCACGCGGCCGGCAAGCCGCTGAAGGCGCAGTACAAGCGCGGCTTCATCTATTCCGACGGCTGGGTCGACGATGCGCGCCTGGTGGTGCTCAACGCCCTCGACGCCAAGGCGCGTGGCGCCGAGATCCTGACCCGCACCCGCTGCGTGAATGCCCAGCGCGACGCCGGCGGCTGGACCGCCACCCTGCTGGGCACCGACGGAGCCAAGCGCACGCTGCGTGCCCGGGCGGTGGTCAACGCCGCGGGGCCGTGGGCCGAATCCTTCCTGCGCGGCGTGGCCCAGTCGGCCAAGGGCGAGGCGCTCGCCACAAAGAGCCTGCGCCTCGTGAAGGGCAGCCACATCGTGGTGCCGCGCCTCTTCGAGCACGACCACGCCTACATCTTCCAGAACCCCGACAAGCGGATCATCTTCGCCATTCCCTACCAGGACGAGTTCACGCTGATCGGCACCACCGACATCGAGCTCACCGGCGACGACCCCGGCGCCGCGCGCATCGCGCAGGAGGAGGTCGAATACCTCTGCACCCAGGCCAGCCGCTACTTCGAGAAGCCCATCGCGCCTTCGGACGTGGTGTGGACCTACTCGGGCGTGCGCCCGCTGCTGGACGACGACTCGGGCGACCCATCGGCCGTCACGCGCGACTACATGCTGGAGTCGAACACCACGGCCGCGCCGCTGCTGTCGGTGTGGGGCGGCAAGATCACCACCTTCCGCAAGCTGGCCGAGGACGCCGCCGACGAGGTCGGCCGGATGCTGGGCCAGTCCGCCCAGCAGCGCCCGGCCTGGACCGACGGCGCCTTCCTCGCGGGCGGCGACCTGTCGTCCTGGATCGGCGCCGCCAGGCGGCCCGATGACGACTTCGAGCGCTTCGTCGAAGCCGTGCAGGCCCGTCATCCGTGGCTCGGCAGCCACCTGGCCCGCCGCCTCGCGCGTGCCTACGGCGCGCGCATCGCCGATCTGCTGGGCGATGCCAAGGCCATGGCCGACCTGGGCTGCGAAGTCGCACCCGGCCTGCACGAGCGCGAGCTGCGCTTCCTGCAGGACAACGAATGGGCCGTGAGTGCCGAAGACGTGCTCTGGCGCCGCTCCAAGCTGGGGCTGCACTACACGCCCGAGCAGCGCGAACAGGTCGCGCGCTGGCTGCGGCAACAGCCGCAACAAGCCCGCGCCGGCAGCAACTAGGCCGGACACAAGGGAAGAGAAGAGGAAGAGCGCCAATGCAATTGACACTCGAGCGCGTCACCAAGAAGGTGGGAGCGCAGACATGGCTCTACGAGCAGAGCATCGCGCCCAAGAGCGGCGCGGTCACCGTGCTCCTGGGCGCCACGCAGGCCGGCAAGACCAGCCTGATGAGGCTGATGGCGGGGCTGGACACGCCCACCACCGGCAAGGTGCTGGTCGACGGCAAGGACGTGACCGGCATGCCGGTGCGCGAGCGCAACGTCGCGATGGTCTACCAGCAGTTCATCAACTACCCGTCGCTCAAGGTGGCGGACAACATCGCCTCGCCGCTCAAGCTGCGCGGCGAATCGAACATCGACGCGCGGGTGAAGGCGCTGGCCGACAAGCTGCACATCGGCATGTTCCTCGACCGCTATCCACAGGAACTCTCGGGCGGCCAGCAGCAGCGCGTGGCGCTGGCGCGCGCGCTCGCCAAGAACGCGCCGCTGATGCTGCTCGACGAGCCGCTGGTCAACCTCGACTACAAGCTGCGCGAAGGCCTGCGCGAGGAGCTCACGCAGCTCTTCGCCACCGGCGACTCGACCGTGATCTACGCGACCACCGAGCCCGGCGAAGCCCTGCTGCTGGGTGGCTACACCGCCGTGATGGATGCCGGCGAGCTGCTGCAGTACGGCCCCACGGCCGAGGTGTTCCATGCGCCGCAGTCGCTGCGCGTGGCGCGCGCCTTCAGCGACCCGCCGATGAACCTGCTGTCCGCCACGGCCGCGGCCGGCCGCGTTCAGCTGGCCGGCGGCCCTGCACTGGCGCTGCCCTTGCCTGAAAGCGTTTCGGGCTCCGTCACCGTCGGCCTGCGCGCGAGCGCGCTGAACGTCGATGCGGGGGAGGGCGACATCGCCCTGCCCGGCAAGGTGGAGCTGGCCGAGATCTCGGGCTCCGACACCTTCGTGCACGTGGAGACGGCCGTCGGCGAGCTGGTGGCGCAGCTCACCGGCGTGCACCGCTTCGAGCTGGGGGCCTCGCTCACGCTGTACTTCAGCGCGTCGCAAGCCTATGTGTTCGATGCCAGTGAAAAGCTGGCGCTGGCGCCCGCGTGGCGCAAGGGAGACTAGCCATGGCACGCATCGACCTCGACCTGGCCCACGCCTACCGCCCGAACCCCACGCAGGACAGCGACTACGCGCTGCTCCCGCTGAAGATGAGCTTCCGCGACGGCGGCGCCTACGCCTTGCTCGGCCCCTCGGGCTGCGGCAAGACGACCATGCTCAACATCATCTCGGGCCTGCTGGTGCCTTCGCAGGGCACCGTGACCTTCGACGGTCGCGACGTGACGCGCGCGACGCCGCAGGAGCGCAACATCGCGCAGGTGTTCCAGTTCCCGGTGATCTACGACACCATGACCGTGGCCGAGAACCTCGCGTTCCCCTTGCGCAACCGCAAGATGCCGGCCGAGCAGATCAAGAAGCGCGTCGGCGAGATCGCCGAGATGCTCGACATGAGCGGCCAGCTCAACCAGCGCGCCGCCGGCCTCGCGGCCGACGCCAAGCAGAAGATCTCGCTCGGCCGCGGCCTGGTGCGCAGCGACGTGTCGGCGGTGCTCTTCGACGAGCCGCTCACCGTGATCGACCCGCACCTGAAGTGGCAGCTGCGCCGCAAGCTCAAGCAGATCCACCGCGAGCTGAAGCTCACGCTGATCTACGTGACGCACGACCAGGTCGAGGCGCTCACCTTCGCGGAAGAGGTGGTGGTCATGACCCGCGGCAAGGCCGTGCAGGTGGGCAGCGCCGACGCGCTCTTCGAGCGGCCGGCCCACACCTTCGTCGGGCATTTCATCGGCTCGCCGGGCATGAACTTCCTGTCGGCGCAAAGCGGCAACGGCACCATCGAAGTGGCCGGAACGCCGCTGGTGCCCACACGCGAACTGCCGCAGGGGCCGCTGAAGATCGGCATCCGCCCCGAGTACCTGCGCCTGTCGAACGCGGGCGCTGCCGGCGCCGTGCCGGCGGTTGTGAAGCAGGTGCAGGACGTGGGCACGCACGTGATGCTGACGGTGGAGGCCGGAGGCAGCCTGCTGAAGGTGCGCCTGCATTCGGACGACCGCTCGCCGGCGGTGGGCGACACGGTGTGGGTGAGGGTGCTCGATACCCACACCTGCTATTACAAGGATGAGGAGCTGGTCGCATGAGCGCAGTGCCGGGCCGCCCCAAACAAGCTCGCACCGGAGTGCGAAGCACGGAGGTATTGCAGTGAACGCCACCAACAAACCGATCAACCAGAAGGCCTGGTGGCTGGTGCTGCCGGTGCTGGTCTGCGTGGCCTTCTCGGCCATCGTGCCGCTCATGACGGTGGTCAACTACTCGGTGCAGGACATCATCTCGCCCGAGCGCCGCGTGTTCGTGGGCACCGAATGGTTCGCCGCGGTGATGCGCGACGACGAGCTGCATCAGGCGCTGTGGCGCCAGCTGGGCTTCTCGCTGTCGGTGCTGCTGGTGGAGATTCCGCTGGGCATCGGCCTGGCGCTGTCGATGCCGGCCAAGGGCTGGAAGTCGTCCGCTGTGCTGGTGGTGGTGGCGCTGTCGCTGCTGATCCCGTGGAACGTGGTGGGCACCATCTGGCAGATCTACGGCCGTGCCGATATCGGCCTACTGGGCCACGCGCTGCAGAAGCTGGGCATCGACTACAACTACACCGGCAGCGCCACCGACGCGTGGCTCACCGTGCTGGTGATGGACGTGTGGCACTGGACGCCGCTGGTGGCGCTGCTGTGCTACGCGGGCCTGCGCTCCATTCCCGACGCCTACTACCAGGCCGCGCGCATCGACGGCGCCAGCAAGTTCGCGGTGTTCCGCTACATCCAGCTGCCCAAGATGCGCGGCGTGCTCATGATCGCGGTGCTGCTGCGCTTCATGGACAGCTTCATGATCTACACCGAGCCCTTCGTGCTGACGGGCGGCGGGCCGGGCAACGCCACCACCTTCCTGAGCCAGTACCTCACGCAGAAGGCCGTGGGCCAGTTCGACCTGGGGCCGGCGGCGGCGTTCTCGCTGATCTATTTCCTGATCATCCTGCTGTTCTGCTTCGTGCTCTACAACTGGATGCAGCGGGTCGGCACGCAGGAAGCGGAGGTGGAGAAATGAACGACAAGAGATTTCACAAGCGCAGCATCTTCCTGGTGCTATACATCCTGTTCGCGCTGTTGCCCATCTACTGGATGATCAACATGAGCTTCAAGACGAACGAGGAGATTCTTTCGAGCTTCTCGTTCTTCCCGCAGCAGCTCACCTGGTCGAACTACGCGCGCATCTTCACCGACGAGTCGTGGTATTCGGGCTACATCAACAGCCTGATCTACGTGGCGATCAACACGGTGATCTCGCTCACCGTGGCGCTGCCGGCGGCCTATGCCTTCTCGCGCTATTCGTTCCTGGGCGACAAGCACGTGTTCTTCTGGCTGCTGACCAACCGCATGACGCCGCCCGCGGTGTTCCTGCTGCCGTTCTTCCAGCTCTACAGCACGGTCGGGCTGATGGACACGCACCTGGGCGTGGCGCTCGCGCACCTGCTGTTCAACGTGCCGCTGGCGGTGTGGATTCTCGAAGGCTTCATGAGCGGCATTCCGCGCGAGATCGACGAGACGGCGTACATCGACGGCTACTCCTTCCCGCGCTTCTTCCTCACGATCTTCCTGCCGCTCATCAAGGCCGGCGTGGGCGTGGCGGCGTTCTTCTGCTTCATGTTCAGCTGGGTCGAGCTGCTGCTGGCGCGCACGCTCACCAGCGTGAACGCCAAGCCCATCGTGGCGACCATGACGCGCACCGTGAGCGCGTCGGGCATGGACTGGGCGACGCTGGCCGCGGCCGGCGTGCTCACCATCGTGCCGGGTGCCATCGTGATCTGGTTCGTGCGTCACTACATCGCGAAGGGTTTCGCGATGGGTCGTGTTTGAGGAGGCACGGAAATGTTCGATTGGATGGTCTGGACCACTCCGGTGGCCGTGTTCTTCGTCTGCATCGCGTTGATGCTGGTCGGCATGACGATCTGGGAATTGAAGTCGCCCACCACGCTGCGGCGCGGCTGGCTGCCGATGGCCACCACGCGCGGCGACAGGCTCTTCATCGGGCTGCTGTCGGCGGCCTACGTCAACCTGGTCTTCGTCGGCCTGGCGGGCAAGTTCCAGGAATGGTTCAGTCTCGAGGCCGAGCCCTCGGTGTGGATCAGCTTCGTGCTGTCGATGGGCCTGCTCGCGCTGGTCATGCGCAAGGGCTGAGCGGGCACCGCATTTTTTCCTTCTTCCAGAAGCGTTCCGGCTCTCCGCCTCCCCGGAGCCGTGATCGGACACAACACCGGGGAAGCAACAACCGAGGAGACAGTTCCATGAAGATGCGCTACACGGCATTGGCACTTGCGGCGGCGATGTTCGCCGCGCATGGTGCGGCAACGGCCGGCGAGGCCGAAGCCAAGAAGTGGATCGACAGCGAGTTCCAGCCATCGACCTTGTCCAAGGACAAGCAGATGGAGGAAATGAAGTGGTTCATCGAGGCAGCCAAGAAGCTGCAGGCCAAGGGCGTGAAGGAGATCTCCGTCGTCTCCGAGACCCTGACCACACACGAGTACGAATCGAAGACGCTGGCCAAGGCCTTCGAGGAAATCACCGGCATCAAGGTCAAGCACGACCTGATCCAGGAAGGCGACGTCGTCGAGAAGCTGCAGACCTCGATGCAATCGGGCAAGTCGATCTACGACGGCTGGGTGTCCGACTCCGACCTGATCGGCACGCACTACCGCTACGGCAAGATCATGTCGCTGACCGAGTACATGGGCGGCGCGGGCAAGGAGTTCACCAACCCCGGCCTCGACCTCAAAGACTTCATCGGCACCAGCTTCACCACCGCGCCCGACGGCCAGCTCTACCAGCTGCCCGACCAGCAGTTCGCCAACCTGTACTGGTTCCGCGCCGACCTGTTCGCGCGCAAGGACCTGCAGGACAAGTTCAAGGCCAAGTACGGCTACGACCTGGGCGTGCCGCTGAACTGGAGCGCCTACGAGGACATCGCCGAGTTCTTCAGCACCGACGTGAAGACCATCGACGGCAAGCCGATCTACGGCCACATGGACTACGGCAAGAAGGACCCGTCGCTGGGCTGGCGCTTCACCGACGCCTGGCTGTCGATGGCCGGCGCGGCCGACAAGGGCATCCCCAACGGCATGCCGATCGACGAGTGGGGCATTCGCGTGGCTGCCGACAAGTGCACGCCCACCGGCGCCTCCGTGGCCCGTGGCGGCGCCACCAACTCGCCGGCCGCCGTGTACGCGCTGACCAAGTACATCGACTGGATGAAGAAGTACGCGCCCAAGGAAGCCATGGGCATGACCTTCGGCGAAGCCGGCCCGGTGCCCGCGCAGGGCCAGATCGCCCAGCAGATCTTCTGGTACACGGCCTTCACCGCCGACATGACCAAGAAGGGCCTGCCCGTGGTGAACGAGGACGGCTCGCCCAAGTGGCGCATGGCCCCCGGCCCGAACGGCCCGTACTGGAAGCAGGGCATGCAGAACGGCTACCAGGACGTGGGCTCGTGGACCTTCTTCAAGGGCCATGACGCCAACAAGACGGCCGCCGCATGGCTCTACGCGCAGTTCATCACCGCCAAGACCACCTCGCTGAAGAAGTCGATCACCGGCCTGACCTTCATCCGCGACAGCGACATCCGCTCGGACTACTTCACCCAGAACGCCAACAAGTACGGCGGCCTGATCGAGTTCTACCGCAGCCCCGCGCGCGTGGCCTGGACCCCGACCGGCACCAACGTGCCCGACTACCCCAAGCTGGCCCAGCTGTGGTGGAAGAACGTGGCCGAGGCCGTGACGGGCGAGAAGACCCCGCAGAAGGCCATGGACAACCTGGCCGACGAGATGGACAACGTGATGGCCCGCCTGGAACGCGCAGGCATGGCCAAGTGCGCGCCCAAGCTCAACCCGAAGGGCGACCCGGCCAAGTACCTGAGCGACGACCACGCCCCGTGGAAGAAGCTGGCCAACGAGAAGCCGAAGGGCGAGACCATCGACTACAACAAGCTGCTGACCGCCTGGAAGGAAGGCAAGGTGCGCTGAGCGCCGGGCTACCCCAGCACTCTGCTGCAGACAGGGCCGTGCCGCGAGGCGCGGCCCTTTTTTTGTGCCCTTTTCCGCATTGCCGGCCGCTCGACCGTCGTTTGATCGCAATTTGACCGCTTCGAGCGTCTGATTGATGCGACGCCATGACCAATGGCAGATGCGTTTGCAGGGTGCTTCGCTTACATTCGACGGCCCCCGAAATGACCGAGCCAGTGAATTCCAGCCTTTCCAGCCCTTCCGAAACGTCTTCGAGCGTCAAGCGCGTCCTCGTCCTGCGCTATTCGCAGTCCGGCCAGCTCGACGAGGTCGCCGACCGGATCGTCGCGCCGCTGAAGGCGGACCCGGCCATACAGGTGCACGAGGAAGTACTGCGGCCCCGGCAGCCGTACCCCTTTCCCTGGCCCTTCCTGAGCTTCTTCGACGCCTTCCCCGAGTCGGCCCACATGAAGCCGCAGCCGCTGGCGCCGCTCTCGTTGACGGGCGACGAGGATTTCGACCTCGTCGTGCTCCCGTACCAGGTGTGGTTCCTGGCACCCTCGCAGCCGGTGGCGGCCTTCCTCAAGCATCCGGTGGCGGCCCGGCTGCTCAAGGGCAAGCCGGTGGTCACGGTCATCGCCTGCCGCAACATGTGGCTGCTGGCGCAGGAAAAGCTCAAGGGCATGCTCGACGACGTGGCCGCGCGGCTCATCGACAACGTGGTGCTCACCGACCCCGGCCCCACGCTCGCCACCTTCTTCACCACGCCGGCCTGGCTCATCTGGGGCCGCAAGCGCGGCTTCTGGGGCATGCCCGACGCCGGCCTCAGCAGCGGGCAGATCGCAGGTACGGCCCGCTTCGGCCGGGCGCTGCGCGACGCGCTGCACAAGAACCTGGAGCGCGGCACGCAGCCTCTGCTGGCCGGCCTCGGCGCGGTACAGGCCAACGCCAGGCTGCTCATCAGCGAGAAGGCCGGCACGCGCAGCTTCTACCTCTGGGGCAAGCTCATCATGGCCGCCGGTGGGCCCGGCGCATGGCAGCGCAAGCCGCTGCTGCTGCTGTACGTGCTGTTCCTGCTGGTACTGATCATCACGGTGGTGCCCGTGAGCCTGAGCCTGCAGGCGCTTCTGCGACCTCTGTTCAGGGGGTGGCTGACTAGAATGACGGCCAAATTCGAGTGCCCGTCGGGCTCAGCCACGGACCGCACCCCTCTCTATGACGACTGATGTCTTCCTGACCCGTACTGCCGCTTTCCTGCCCTTTGCCCCGGTCAGCAATGAAGACATCGAAGACGTCCTCGGTCGCATCGGCGGCAAGGCGTCCCGCGCGCGGCGGCTGATCCTTCGCAGCAACGGCATCCAGTCGCGCCACTACGCCATCGACCGCGCCACCGGCGAGCTGGCGATGACCAACGCCCAGCTCACCGCCAGCGCGATCCGAGCGCTGGGCGACGTGGGGCGCGTCGATTGTCTCGTCACCGGCACATCGCTGCCCGACCAGCTCATGCCCAACCACGCGGTGATGGTGCACGGCGAGCTCGGCTGGCCGCGGCTCGAAGTGGTGGCCTGCGCGGGCATCTGCCTGGCCGGCGCCGCCGCGCTGAAGCATGCGTGGCTCTCGGTGCGCGCGGGCGATGCGCGGCGCGCGGTGGCCACCGGCTCCGAGCTGGCCTCGGCCGTGATGCGCGGCTCGCGCTTCGAGGCCGAGTTCGAGCACAAGATCGAGGCGCTGGAGGCGCGGCCCGAACTGGCCTTCGAGAAGGACTTCCTGCGCTGGATGCTCTCCGACGGCGCCGGCGCCGTGCTGCTGGAGAACGCGCCGCGCGGGCCGCTGTCGCTGCGCATCGACTGGATCGACCTTTCCTCGGCCGCGCACGAACTGCCGGCCTGCATGTACGCAGGCGCCGAGAAGAACGCCGAAGGCGGCCTCGACGGCTGGGCGCGCAAGTCGCCCGACGAGTGGCGCAGCGAATCCACCTTTGCAGTGAAGCAGGACGTGCGCCTGCTCAACGAGAACATCGTGCGGGCCACGCTGGCCGAGCCGCTGGCCGAAGTCATCGAGCGGCGCGGACTGAAGCCGGCGGACGTCGACTGGTTCCTGCCGCACCTCTCGTCGCAGTACTTCGTGGAGCCGGTGAGCCGGGCCCTCGAAGAGCTGGGCTTCCCGATCCCGCGCGAGCGCTGGTTCAGCAACCTCGCGACCAAGGGCAACACGGGCTCGGCCTCGCCTTACATCATGCTCGACGAGCTGTTCCGCTCGGGCCGCATCAAGCCCGGCCAGAAGCTGCTGATGTTCGTGCCCGAGAGCGGCCGTTTCTCCAGCGGCTTCATCCACATGGAGGCGGTGGCATGAGGTACTCCCCCAGGCTTGCCCACTTCGTGTGGCCGCCCACCCCCTCGCCGGGGGCAACACCAGCGGCCCGGCAAAGCCGGTTCCGCGGTGTTCCTGGACCAAAACCACTGTTGACGGACGCGGGAGTGTGAGATGGATCTGGATGCAGTACCGCAGGAGGGCAACGCGACCCTCGACGGCCACTCGAAGCTGATGTACGCGCGCGATGCACAGGGCCGCGTGGTCACCACCACCTCGCGCGGCTGGGAGGCGGAGGAGATCGTCACCAGCCACGCGGTCGACGTGCTGGTCGAGCAGGCCCGCGTCGCGAAGGAGCGCGTGAAGGCCGGGCTGGCCTCGCCGCTCGAATACTGGATGTACGAGCGCCGCATGGACGTGGCACTGCTCTCTCAGACCAGCGGCTTCTGGCAGTGGCGCGTGCGCCGCCACTTGCAGCCGCGCCATTTCGCCGCCCTCTCGCCGGCGCAGCTCGCACGCTATGGCGAGGCACTGGGCCTGCCCGTTTCCACCTTGCAGGGGCTGCCGTGAACTTCCAGCACCAACAGGCGGCGCATTGCGAAAGCGGCGTCATCTCCAGCCTCATGCGCCACCACGGCGCGCCGATGAGCGAGAGCATGGCGCTGGGGCTTTCGTCCGCGCTCTCGTTCGCGTACCTGCCCTTCATCAAGCTGTCGGGCCTGCCGCTCATCTCGTACCGCATGCCGCCCAAGGCCATCATCAAGGGCCTCTTGGCGCCGATGGCCGCGCGCTTCCGCTTCGAGACCTTCGGCAGCGCCGAGGCCGGCCAGCGCCGGCTCGACGCGCTGCTGGCCGACGGCAAGCTGGTGGGCCTGCAGACCTCGGTGTACTGGCTGCCGTACTTTCCGCCGAACATGCGCTTCCACTTCAACGCGCACAACCTGCTGGTGTACGGCAAGGACGGCGACGACTACCTCATCAGCGACCCGGTGTTCGAGGAGCCCGTGCGCTGCCCGAGCGGCGATCTCGCGCGCGCCCGCTTCGCCAAGGGCGTGCTGGCGCCCAAGGGCCTCATGTACTACCCGCAGGCCATCGAGCGCAAGGCGGTGGACGCTGCCTCGGTGGTCAAGGCCATCCGCAAGACGGTGCGCACCATGCTCGCGCCCATTCCCATCGTCGGCGTGCGCGGCATGCGCACGCTGGCCGCGCGCATGCAGAAGCTGTCGCCGGCCGATCCGCGAAGCGTGGACTTCATCGGCCACCTGGTGCGCATGCAGGAAGAAATCGGCACCGGCGGGGCGGGCTTCCGCTTCATCTACGCGGGCTTTTTGCAGGAGGCGGCGCAGCTGCTCGACAAGCCGCAGCTGCAGCAGATGTCGGAGCGGCTCATCGCCATCGGCGACGGCTGGCGCGCCTTCGCGCTCAAGGCCGCGCGCATGGTGAAGGGGCGCGAGGCTGTCGATCCTGTCGCGCTGGCCGCGAAGCTGCGCGAGCAGGCCGAGCAGGAGGAAAGCTTCTTCCGCGACCTGAAGGCCGCCGTCGCCTGATGCTGGAGCTGCGCGAGCTCGCCTACCGCTACCCGCACGTCGACGCGCCCGCGTTGGCCGGGGTATCGCTGGCGGTGCCGCGCGGCAGCGTGCTGGGCCTTTTGGGGCCGAATGGCGCGGGCAAGACCACGCTGATCTCGCACCTGTCGGGCGCGCTGGCGGTGCAGTCGGGCGAGATCCGCATCGACGGCCAGCCGCTGAAGGAGGTGCGGGTCAGGGCGCCCACGCGCATCGCGGTCGCGCCGCAGGAGCACGCCTTCTATCCGATGCTGACCGTGGCCGAGAACCTTGCCGTGTTCGCCGCGGCCGGCGGCCTTTCGGCGGCGCGCAAGCGGCAGCGCATCGAGGCCTGCACGCAGTTCGCGCAACTGGAGCAGTTCGCCTCCGTGCGTGCCGAGCGGCTCTCGGGCGGCCTCAAGCGCCGGCTCAACCTGGCCATCGCGCTGCTGCCCGAGCCTGAGCTGATGCTGTTCGACGAGCCGACGGTGGGTGTCGATCCGCAGTCGCGCGCCTTCATCCTCGACGCCATCAAGAGCCTCGCGCAGCAGGGTGCGGCGGTGATCTACGCTTCGCACTACATGGAGGAGATCGAAGCGATTGCCGACCGCGTGGCGATCCTCGACCGCGGCCACGTACTGCGCGAAGGCTCGCTCGACGAGCTACTGTCGAAGAGCGCGATGCTGCTCACGTTGGCCGCCGACGGGCTCGATGCCGGCATGCTCTCGCGCTTCGGCACGGTGGAGCAGGGGGGCGTGCACTGGCGCATCCACCTGCACCCCGGCAGCGGCCCGGCGCCGGTGCTGGCCGCGCTGGAGGTCGAGGGCATCGAGGTGCGCCACGCCGAGTTCGGCCGCCATGACCTGGAGCAGCTCTTCATGGCGCTCACCCACCGCTCGCTGCGCGACTGAACAGGCCCCGGCCATGCTGCTCGCGCTCATCAAGAAAGAATTGATCGCCCTCACGCGCGACATGCACGGCCTGGCCGCGCTGTTCCTGATGCCGATGGTCTTCATCGTGCTGATGTCGCTCACGCTGAAGGACATCTACCGCCCGCCGCTGGCCGAGCTGAGCTATGCGATCGACATGCACGACACCGCGACGCCCGCGCAGTGGCTCAAGCAGCTCTGGCAGCGCGGCCATGGCGCGCCACAGCCGCTGGGCGCCGACTGGCAGGAGCGGCTGCGCAACGGCTCGCTGAAGTACGTGATCGTGATGGAGCCCGGCCTTTCCGAAGAGCTGGAGTCGGCCGCGCTCTCGACCGAGGCGCGCATCCGGCTGCTGACCGAGCCGGGCATCGATGCCAACCTGTTCAACGCATTGCGCGCCGAGCTCATCGGCGCATCGGGCGAGCTCAAGGCGCGCCTTGCGCTGGCGGTGCCCGGCACGGCCGGCCCGGCGCCGGATGCATCCATCCAGGCGATGGTGCATGCCGAGCGTTTCTCCACCGCCGGGCCGCGGCCGACCTCGGTGCAGCAGAACGTGCCGGCCTGGTTGGTGTTCGGCATGTTCTTCGTGGTGGCATCGCTGTCCAGCCTGTTCGTGCAGGAGCGCAGCTCGGGCGCGCTCGGCCGGCTGCAGAGCCTGGGCGTTTCGCGCGGCATGCTGCTGGCGTCGAAGGCGCTGCCATACCTGGGCGTGAACGCGCTGCAGGCGGTGCTGATGCTGGCGGCCGGCATCTGGTTCATGCCGCTGATCGGCGGCGACGCGCTCTCGCTCGCGGGCATCCACTGGGGCGCCTTGCTGCTGTCGCTGGCGGCGGTGAGCCTGGCGGCCGTGAGCCTTTCGCTCGCGCTGGCCTGCCTGGTGCGCAGCCATGCGCAGGCCGCGACCTTGGGGCCGATGGTCAACGTGCTGATGGCGGCGGCGGGCGGCATCATGGTGCCCAAGTTCGTCATGCCGGGCTTCATGCAGCGGCTGGTCGAGATCTCTCCGATGAACTGGGGGCTGGAGGCCTTGCTCACCGTGCTGCTGCGCGGCGGCGGCGTGGCCGATGCCCTGCCGCAGATCGGCCGGCTGGTCGCGTTCGCGGCGCTGATGTTCGTCGTGGCCGTTTTTCTTTTCCGCAGGCGCGCATCGTGAGCATCACCGTCACCCCCGAATTCATCGCCAGCCTCAAGGCCATGGTGCTCGAAGCCGTCGAGAAGGGCGAGCCGCCCGGCGGCCTGGGCGACGACGAGCCGCTCTTCGGCCCCGAGGCCCGGCTCGACCTCGATTCGCTCGACGCCCTGCAGGTGTCGATGACGATCCAGCAGCGCTTCGGCGTGCGCATGCCCGACAGCAAGGAAACGCGCCGGGCCCTGAGCTCCATCGCCCACCTCGCAGAGCACCTCGCGCAAGCGGGCAAGGCATGAGCGGTGTCCATCTGGCCGGCATGGGGCTGGCCTGCGCGCTGGGCGACGACATGCGCTCGGCGCTTGCGTCGCTCAAGCGCGGCGGAGTGCCGACCAGGCCAGTGACCGTGGCCGACGGCATCCGCTGGCCGGTCCATGCGCTGGCTCCGAGGCAGGGCGACTGGACGCAGCGCCTGCGCGATACGGTGCGCGAGGTGGTCGCGCAGACCGGCGACTGGGGCGATCGCACCGCGCCGCTCTTCGTGGCGTCGTCCTCGCTCGACATCGGCTTCATGGAACACGAGAAGCAGGACCTGCGCCTCGGCGGCGACCTGCAGGACTTCGCCGACGTCGTGGCCGATTCGCTCGGCTGGCAGGGGCCGGTGTTCACCGTGTCCACTGCCTGCACCTCGGCGCTGAATGCGGTGCTGGCTGCCGCCGACCTGATCCGGGCCGGCGAAGCCGATGAAGCGCTGGTGATCGGCGCAGAGATGGGCAACCGCTTCACGGTGGCCGGCTTCGGCGCGATGCAGCTGCTGTCGCCCGCTGGCGCCCGGCCCTTCGGCGAAGGGCGCGACGGACTGGTGCTCGGCGAGGCGGTGGCGGCGCTGCGGCTGGGCTCGCGTCCGGCGCGCTGGCAGATTGCAGGAGGCGCCAACGTGGTCGACGGACGCAATCCCTCGGGCACCGAGGCCAGTGCCGTGCATGCGATGTGCCGCGGCGCGCTGGAGCAGGGCGGATTGCAGCCCGGCGACATCGATCTCATCAAGGTGCAGGCCGCCGGCAGCCCTGTCAACGACGCCATCGAGGCCGAGGCGCTGAAGCAGGTGTTCGGACCGCTGCCGCCGCTGGTGTCGCTCAAGCCGGCGCTGGGGCATACGCTGGGCGCCTCGGGGGCGGCGGAACTGGCCTTGCTGGTCGGCTGCATCGAAGAAGGGGTGTGGCCGATCGTCGACTATCCGATCGATACCTCGCTCGACATCGAACTCAGTACTCAGCTGCCGCAGAGGCTGCGCAACATCCTGCTGAATTTCGCCGGCTTCGGTGGCGGACATGCCTCGCTGGTGTTGAAGGACACGGCGCCATGACTGCGTGGCGCATCGTTGCTCACTTCGTGGCGCATCCGCCGCCCGCCGACTGGCGCGAGGATCTGGCACGCCGCATCGGCCGCAAGCCGCGCCGCGTCGGCCTGTGGACCGAGCTGGCGATGTACGGCGCGCGCTGCTGTCTCGACGCCGCTGGCGAGGCGGCGTTGCCGGCCGGCGCGCGCATCCGCGTCTCCAGCCAGCGCGGCGCATGGGGCGCGACGCACGCGGGGCTGACGCAGCTCGATGCCGGGTTGCCGATGCCTTTCACCTTCATGCAGAGCCAGCCGGCGTTGATGCTGGCGGAGGTCGGCCGCTGCCTCGATTGGCAGGGCGACGCCAGCTTTGCGCTGTGCCGCGAACCGGAGCGCGTGCTGCAGCTTGCGAAGCTGGGCGCCTCGCGCGACGGGCTGCTGTTCGGCATCGTGGAAGAGGAGCGCAACGGAGAGCCGGCGCGCTCGGAGTGGTGGCGGCTGGTGCCGGCCTGAAGCCTCAGCCTGCGATGGAGCGCTGCAGATTGGCGCGTGCACGTGCTTCCAGCTGTTCGTGCATGCGCGGCGTGGCGTAGATGGCTTCGCGGTCCAGGAAGCGCTGAAGGATCGCGCGGCGACGCGGCAGCCGCACTTCATCGGGAACGAAGGCGTATTCGGCCTGCACCTGCCGCTCGTACTCGTCGAATCGCGCGCGCTCGGCGCCGAGGATCGACAGGTCGATGTCTATCAGCAGTTCGGCGTCGCGGCCCTGGGGCACGGCGTCGTGGCGCGTCGCCATCACGAGCGCATGGACGCGTTCGGCCGCATCCGCCGCGGCGCCGGCTTCGAGCAGGGCCTGCCGCGCCCAGTCCGCGCTGCGAGCCTCGTTGTCATGTGCATGCACGTCGTAGATCGCGTCGTGGAACCACAGCGCCAGCGCGACTTCGCCGGGGTGCTCGGCCAGCGCCTTCTCGCGCTCGAACCACGCGAGGCATTCGCCCAGGTGCTGCATGGTGTGGTAGTGGCGCTGCGGCTCGGCGTAGCGGCGCTGGAGTTCGTCGTACAGCGAGTTGGCGGGCGAGGCGATGCACAGCGCCTGCCACGCGCCGTTCCAGTTCGCCAGCAGCGCCTCGGGCGTCATCGGGCCGCCTGTTGCTGCTCCATCGCCGCCTTGACTTCCTGTCCCAGGTCGAGCACGGACATGGCGTAGTAGCTGCTCCAGTTGTAGCGCGTGATCACGTAGAAGTTGCGCGTGCCGGCCACGTAGGTCGGCGGCATGTCCAGGCCGTTCTGCAGCTCGACCAGCGCGAACAGGCCCTTGTGGTTGATGCCATCGCCCTCGGGCACCGCGCCCGCGGCCACGAAGCTGTCGGCGCTGAAGGTCGGCAGGATGTCTGGCGCCAGCAGCAGCGCCTTCTGCAGCCGTGCCTCTTCGAAGTGCACGGGGTAGATGGCGGGCACGCCCGGCTGCCAGCCGAAGGCCTTGAAGTAGCTGGCGACCGAGCCGATCACGTCGGCCGGGTTGTTGACGAGGTCGATGCGGCCGTCGCCGTCGAAGTCGACCGCGTACTTGGCGATGCTGCTGGGCATGAACTGCGGCATGCCCATGGCGCCGGCGTAGCTGCCCACGGGCACCAGCGGGTCTTCGGCGGTGCGGCTCTCGGTGCTCAGGAAGCTTTCGAGCTCGCCGCGGAAGAAGGCCCGGCGGTCGGCCGCGCGCGGATGGGCATCGGGAAAGTCGAAGGACAGCGTGGCCAGCGCGTCGATCACGCGGAAGTTGCCCATGTTGCGGCCGTAGATGGTTTCCACGCCGATGATGCCGACGACGATCTCCGGCGGCACGCCGTACACCTGCTCGGCGCGTGCCAGCGTGTCGGCATTGGCGCGCCAGAAGCGCACGCCGGCGGCGATGCGCACCGGGTCGATGAAGCGGCCGCGGTAGGTCTGCCAGTTCTTCACCGTGCCCACCGGACCCGGCAGCATCAGCCGCGGCACGTTGGGCAGGAAGCGCGCGCTGCCGATGGTGGCGCGCACCCATTCGCGGTCGAGGCCGCGGCGCTCGGCGACGTCGTCGGCGAACTGCATCGCGTCGTCGCGCGTGGCGTAGGGCGTGCTGCCGCGCACGGGGCTGGCGGCCCCGGCGCGGCCGTTGACGGACTTCTGGGCCAGGGCCCCCGTGGACCATGCGAAGCCGCAGGCGGCCAGGAGGACTGCGGCCGCCGTGGCGGTGCGCGAAGGCTTGGGAAGAAGGAATCGCATGGGCCCATTGTGCCGTCCGCCCGCACGGGCCTTCTTCAGCGACACATGTGGTTTCAGCCCCTTGCCGGATTGGCGCTGGGCCAGGCGAGCCGGCGGAACTCGGTGCGCAGCGCAGAAAGCGACTGCGGCGAGGCCGGCGCATAGCGCTGCGCCTCCAGCTTGAGCAGCCAATCGCGCACGGATCGGGCGGCGGGGCCGAAGCGGGCGTCGGCCTCCTGCGCCATCTGGCGCGGCGGCGTGGTCTCGGGCAGCTTCAGTCCGGCCTTGGCCAGGCGTGCGCGGGCCTGGCCCAGCAGGCGCAGCCACGGGTCGTGCCGGCTGCGCTCCCACAGCGTCCAGCCGGCACCGGCCAGGCTGGCGGCCACCAGCAGGTAGAGCAGCACATAGGCCAGGTCTTCGAGGCTCGGTGCATCGAAGCCGATGTTCTTCAGCAGGTTGAGCTGGCGGCTCTGCGTGTAGTTGAGCACCCACTGGTTCCAGCCGTTGTTCACGGCCTCCCAGGCGGCGCGCAGGTTCTGCGCGAGCGTAGGGCTCATCGAGCCGATGGCGCCCGCGAACAGGCCGGGTTGCGGGGTCAGGCGCTGGAACTGGCCGATGCGTCCCGGCGCGACGGAGCCGGTGGGGTCCACGCGCATCCAGCCGGTGCCTTCCTGCCATATCTCCGCCCAGGCGTGGGCATCGCTCTGGCGCACGATCCAGTAGTTGTCGACGTTGTTGAGCTCGCCGCCCTGGTAGCCGGTGACGATGCGCGAGGGGATGCCCAGGTTGCGCATCAGCACCACGAAGGCCGAGGCGATGTGCTCGCAGAAGCCTTCCTTGCGGTCGAACCAGAACTCGTCGGCGGTGTCGTTGCCGTAGACGCCCGGCTCCAGCGTGTAGCTGTAGCCGCCGGTGCGCAGGCGGCGCAGCGCGGCCTGCACGAAGGCCTGCGTGTCGGCCTGGGCCAGCGCGGGGTCGGCGCGCATCTCGGCCGCCAGCGCGGCGGTGCGCGGATTGGTGCCGGGCGGCAGCGAGAGGTAGGCCTGCAGCTGGCCGCCGGTGCGCTTGAGCGGGCCGCTCTGGAACTGCGTGTAGCTCTCGGCGCTGTAGCGCACGAGGTCGTTGATGGGGCGGCTGGCGAACCACTGCAGGTCGGGCGTGCCGCTGACCTCGAAGCCGGGCACCTCGGGCGCTCGCTGCGCGACGTCGAGCGTCAGCAGCCAGGGGCGGTTGCTGGCTTCGAGCGTCACTTCGTAGCGCACCGGGGCGCCGCTCACGCGCAGGTTGGACGACCACTGCGAGCCGCGTGCCCAAGAGGGCAGCGCGGTCCACTCGCGGCCGTCGAACTGCGCCAGCACCGGTCCGCGGAAGTACAGCTGGCTCTGCGGCGGCGCGCGGCCGTCCTCGAACTTGATGCGCGCGGCGATGCGGTCGTCGAGTGCCAGTTCGGCGATGGTGCCCACGCGCATGGTGTTCGACAGGCCGCTGCGCCCCATCATCGCGTCGCTGGGCGTGCCCCACAGCGGCGCGAAGCGCGGGAAAAGTAGGAACAGCGCGAGCATGATCGGCGCGCCCGCCAGCGCCATCCACCCGGCGGTGCGCGCGGCCTGCATCAGCGGCGGCCGGCCCACGGGCATGTGCGCGTTGACCAGCGCGGTCAGCAGGCCCAGCAGCGCCAGCAGCATGGTGAAGGCCGTCAGCAGCGACTGCGAGTAGAAGAAGTTCGTGAGCATCGCGAAGAAGCCCAGGAAGAAGACGACGAAGGCATCGCGCCGCGCGCGCAGCTCCAGTGTCTTGAGCGCGAGCAGGCTCACGATCAGCGTGACGCCCGCGTCGCGGCCCAGCAGCGTGCGGTGGGTGGCGTAGGTGGCGCCCAATATCAGCGCCAGCAGGGCGAGGCGCCACCACCGGCCGGGAAGCGGACGCGCCTGCACGGCCAGCGAGGCGCGCCACAGCAGCACCATCGCGGTGAGGGACGAGCACCACCACGGCAGGTTCTCGATCTGCGGCAGCAGGATCAGGCCGATCACGCAGAGAAGAAAAAGGGTGTCCCGTGCGTCGCGCGGCAGCGAGGCGAGTTCGCGCATCACTCTGTTCATGCGGCGCTTCCGTTCAGCAGAGGGCCAGGGCCTCGAGGCAGGCCCGGCGGTGGGCCTCGCCCTGGGAGGGCTTCACGACCCGGCCGGCCACCCGCAGGCCGTAGTCGACGCCCAGGCGGTCGGCCATCAGCACCCAGGCGCACAGGCGCGAGAGTCGGCCTTCGGTGTCGGCGAGGCCGGTGGCCTGCGCATCGAGCCAGAGCTCCTCGCGCTGGGCCTGCTGGGTATCGCGGCTGACCAGGTCTTCGGAGCCGGTCGCCTGCGCACGCGCGGCCTTCTTCCAGACCACGAGCTTGAGCGGATCGCCGCGGCGGTAGGCGCGCACGCCGTCGTATTCGCCGGCGCTGTGGGCGCGCATCGAGGCGGTCAGCGCGGCCGGCCCGGAAAGGGGCTCGCCGGGAGGCAGCGGCGGCGGGTGCGCCTCGGGCGTGGGGTAGACCAGCATCTGCGCGGCCGGCCGCCAGACCGTCCACACACGGAAGGTGCCGAGCGGAAAGCGCGTTTCGGCCGTGAGCGGCGGCACCGGGTGCAGCCCGCGCCGCTCAGGCTGGAAGGCGATCTCGACGGTGGACGTGCCTTCGGCCGGCACGTCGGTCCAGGCCCATTGCCCGCTGCCGCGCACCGCCATGCCGATGCCGTAGCGCACGCGCCGCCTTGTGTTGTGGAGCACCACCCGGAAGACGGCGGCGGCGCCTGCGTAGTGCGCCTCGGGCTGCACCATGTGCATCGCCAGCCCGCGCAAGGTGCCGTGGCACACGTGCATGCCCACGGCCACGCTGCCGGCCAGAAGAAAGGTGAGCAGGTAGCCCAGGTTGAGCTGGTAGTTGATCGACGCGATCAGCAGCACCAGCAGCGTCGCCCCCAGCGTCCAGCCGGCCCGCGTGGGCAGGATGTAGACGTTGCGCTGGGTGAGTTCCAGCGTGTCGGAGGGCGCGCGGCGCGACAGGAACCAGCCGTCGATGCGCGCGCGAAGGGCGCCTGCAGGGTTCACGGCAAGGGCACGGCGGCGATCATGGCGCGCACCTGTTCGACGGCGCCCCGTCCGGCATCGCCCGCGGGCGTAAGGCGGTGGGCGATGGTCTGCGGCAGCACGGCCTGCACGTCGTCGGGCGCGACGTAGTTGCGGTTGGCCAGCAGCGCCTGCGCCTTGGCCGCGCGCAGCACCGCGATGCCGGCACGCGGCGACAGGCCCTGCAGGAACCAGCGGCCGGAGCGGGTCGCCGCGATCAGGTCTTGCACGTAGTTGAGCAGCGCGTCGGCCGCGTGCACCTGTTGGACGCGCTGCTGCAGCGCGGTGAGCTCGCCGGCGGTCAGCATCGCGGGCAGGGTGGCCAGCATCTCGCGGCGGTCGATGCCCGCCAGCAACTGACGCTCGGCGGCGCGGTCGGGGTAGCCGAGCGAGATGCGCATCAGGAAGCGGTCGAGCTGCGACTCGGGCAGGGCGAAGGTGCCGAGCTGGTCCTGCGGGTTCTGGGTGGCGATCACGAAGAAGGGCGAGGGCAGGGGGCGGGTTTCGCCCTCGACGGTGACCTGTTTCTCTTCCATGGCTTCCAGCAGCGCGCTCTGGGTCTTGGGGCTGGCGCGGTTGATTTCGTCGGCCAGCAGCACCTGCGCGAAGATCGGCCCGGGGTGGAAGGTGAAGGCCTGCTGGCCCCGGTCGTAGATCGCCACGCCCGAAAGGTCGCCCGGCATCAGGTCGGCGGTGAACTGCACACGGGAGAACTGCAGCCCGAAGGTGTGCGAGAGCGCGTGGGCGAGGGTGGTCTTGCCCACGCCCGGCACGTCCTCGATCAGCAGGTGGCCGCCCGCCAGCAGGCAGGCCACGCAGTCGCGAACCTGGGCCTCTTTGCCCACGATCACCGTGTTAAGCTGAGTTAACAAAGTGGCTAGCTTTGCGGCAACGTCCATATTTGTATCCATATGCAAACGATACCGTAAGACCCGCCGGCCCCATGCTGCGTGAGGTCTAGACGTGGCGATAGAGACACATGGGCAAGACAGGCTACTTCACACACCGGGACTTCTGGAAGCACGACATGGGCGCAGGGCATCCCGAGTGCCCCGGCCGGCTCGATGCCATCGAGGACCGCCTCCTGCTCACCGGCGTGGGCGACGCGCTGGAGCACCGCGAGGTGCCGCTGGCCACGCTGGAGCAGCTCACCCGGGCGCACAGCGCGGAGCACGTCGAGTTCCTGGAGGCCCTGCACCAGCGCCTGGTGGCCGACGAGCCCGCCGGCGGCCCCGACCACGCGCAGGTCGACCCCGACACCACGCTCACCCGCTTCACCCTGCTGGCCGCGCGCCGTGCGGCCGGCGCCGCGATCGCCGCGACCGACGCCGTGATCGCGGGCGACCTGGAAAACGCTTTCTGCTCGGTGCGCCCGCCCGGCCACCATGCCTGCCGGGAGCAGGCGATGGGCTTCTGCTTCTTCAACAACGTCGCCATCGCCGCGCGGCACGCCATCGAGGCGCACGGCATCGAGCGCGTGGCCATCGTCGATTTCGACGTGCACCACGGCAACGGCACCGAGGACATTCTTTCCAACGACCCGCGCGTGCTGATGGTCGGCTTCTTCCAGCATCCGTTCTACCCGTACAGCGGCACCAGCCACCCGGCGCCGAACATGCTCAACCTGCCGATCCCGGCGTACACCCGGGGCATGGACGTGCGCGAGATGATCGAGGCGACCTGGATGCCGCGGCTGGAAGAATTCAAGCCGCAGATGATCTTCGTCAGCGCCGGCTTCGACGCGCACCGCGAGGACGACCTGGGCCAGCTGGGCCTCAACGAGAACGACTTCGCCTGGATCACGGGCCGCATACACGATGTTGCCAGGCGCCATTCCAAGGGCCGTATCGTCTCGATGCTCGAAGGCGGCTACAACCTCGACGCGCTGGCGCGCAGCGTGGAAGCCCACATCCGCGTGCTGGCGGCGCTGTGACGCAGCGGGCGCTGTCGGCGCCCGTTTCTTCTCTCAATAGATGAATTTCAACGACTTCCTCCAACGGCTGAACCAGGTCGACGCGCGCGGCCTGGGCATCGAACTGGTCGCGCTGGTGGCCTGCGTGGCGCTGGCCTGGGCCATCTGCAAGTGGTTCGGCCGCGACCAGCCGAAAGACTCGATCTGGTTCGGCGAGAGCACCTTCGACGGGCTGCTGTTCCCGCTGCTGGCGCTGGTGTTCACCGACCTGGCCCGGCGCGTGGCGCTCGACTTCCAGACCGTGCTGGTGCTGCGCATCGCGGTGCCGGTGTTCCTGTCGCTGGCGGTCATCCGCCTCTTCGCGCGGGTGCTGCGGGCGGTGTTCCCGGCCTCCAATCTCGTGAGGCTGATCGAGCGCACGATCTCGTGGCTGGCCTGGATCGCGGCGGTGCTCTGGATCGTGGGGCTGCTGCCGCCGGTGCTGGCCGAACTCGACGACATCACGCTGGCCTTCGGCAAGACGCGCGTGAGCCTGCAGACCATCTTCCAGGGCGTGCTGTCGGCGGGCGTGGTGCTGATGATCTCGCTGTGGATCTCCAGCACCATCGAGAAGCGCATCCTGCGCGAGGCGGTTTCCGACCTTTCGATGCGCAAGGTGGCCTCGAACGCGGTGCGCGCCTTCCTGCTGCTGGTGGGCCTGCTGTTCGCGCTCTCGGCGGTCGGGGTGGATCTCACGGCGCTTTCGGTGCTGGGCGGCGCGCTCGGCGTGGGCCTGGGCTTCGGCCTGCAGAAGCTGGCGGCCAACTACGTGAGCGGCTTCGTGATCCTGCTGGAGCGTTCGATCCGCATCGGCGACAACGTGAAGGTCGACACCTTCGAGGGCCGCATCACCGACATCAAGACCCGCTACACGCTGATCCGCGCGGGCAACGGGCGCGAGGCCATCGTGCCGAACGAGTCGCTGATCACCAGCCGGGTCGAGAACCTCTCGCTGGCGGACCGCAAGTTCAACATCACGACCACCATCGTGGTCGGCTACGACAGCGACGTGGCGCAGGTGCAATCCATCCTCTGCGAGGCCGCCAAGGCCCAGCCGCGCGTGATGACCGACCCGGCACCGGTGGCCTTTCTCATGAACTTCGCGCCCGACGGGCTGGAGTTCACGCTCAACTTCTGGGTGGCCGACCCCGACAAGGGCAAGGACAACCTGCGCTCGGCGATCAACATCGCGATCCTCGACGGGCTGCGCGGCGCGGGGATCGACATTCCGTATCCGCAGCGGGTGGTGCGGGTGGAGTCTTTGCCGGCCGGGACGGAGCCCGTGGCCGTGCCCACGGAAAAATAGCCGCCCTCGGGGGCGCTAACCGAGCGTGCCCAGCACCTCGTCCAGCCGCTCGACCAGCAGGTCGGCGTGCTCTCGCGTGAACACCAGGGGAGGCCTGATCTTCAGCACGTTGCCCTGCGGCCCCGTCGCGCTCAGCAGCACCTGCCGCTGCCGCAGCCCGTTGACCACCTTGGCCGCCTGCGCGGTGGCCGGCGCGCGCGTGGCGCGGTCGGTCACGAGTTCCAGCCCGATGAAGAGCCCGGTGCCGCGCGCTTCGCCGACGAGTGCATGGCGCTGGCCGAGCGCGGCCAGGCGCTCGCGCAGGTAGTTGCCGACCTGCAGTGCGTTGCGCTGCAGATCGTTCTGCTGGATCACGTCGAGCACGGCCGAGGCCGCGGCCATCGAGACGGGGTTGCCGCCGAAGGTGTTGAAGTAGCGGCTGGCCTGGCCGAATTCCTTCATGACTTCGGGGCGCACCGCCAGGCCCGCGACGGGGTGGCCGTTGCCCATGGGCTTGCCCATGGTCACGATGTCGGGTACCACGCCGTGGCGCATGAAGCCCCAGAAGGCCTCGCCGGTGCGGCCGAAGCCGGGCTGTACCTCATCGGCGATGAACACGCCGCCCGCGGCGTGGATCGCCTCCACCGCTTCGCGCAGGAAGCCGGTCGGGGCGGTGAACACACCGTCGCTGGAGAAGACCGTGTCCACGAGCAGCGCGGCGGGCGCGATGCCGTGCGCCTTGAGGTCGGCCACGGCCGCGCGCACGCCGTCGGCGAAGCGCTGGCCCGTCGTGGCATCTCCGCCCTCGGGCGCATCCACCAGCCGCACGTGCTCGCCCACGCGCACGTACTGGCCCAGCGAGGGCGAGGCGCAGGCGAGGGCCGAGGTCACGCCGTGGTACGCGAAGCGGGTGACGATCAGGCCGGTGTTGCCGGTGTGCGCCGTGGCGATGCGCATGGCGAGGTCGTTGGCCTCGCTGCCGGTACAGGTGAAGGTGGCGTGGCCGAGCTCGGGCGGCATGGTGGCCAACAGGCGCTCCGCATAGTCGAGGATGCCTTCGTGCAGGTAGCGCGTGTGGGTGTTGAGCACGGCCGCCTGTCGCGCGATGGCCTCGACCACCTCCGGCCGCGCATGGCCCAGTGGCACCACGTTGTTGTAGGCGTCCAGCCAGGGCGTGCCGGCGGCGTCGTAGAGCCACACGCCTTCGCCGCGCACGGGGTGGAAGGGCTCGTCGTAGAAGAGCCTGTAGGCCGGCCCGAGCAGGCGGGCGCGGCGCGCGAGCAGGTCGTCGGTCGTTTTCTTCTCAGTCATGGATGGCTTCCGTGGTGCGGCAGGCGGCCTGGATGGCGGCCTGCACCTGTTCGGGCGTCAGCGCGGCGCAGGCCTGCAGCCTTGCCCACGAGACGGCGTTGTTGCGCATGAGGTAGGCGGCGTTGTCGGGCTGGCGCGCCGCGCGCCAGCCGCTGATGGCGACCACCATGGCCAGCCGCGCGCGCACGAGGTCGAGCAGGGCGTGGGTCTCGGCGTCGGTCAGCGGCGAGACGGCGTGGTAGTCGGCCGCGAAGCGCGCGATGGTCGCGAGCGCGTCGCCCTGTTCGTCGATGTGGTACGAGGTGGCGACGGCCAGGTCGTCCACGAGCGGCGCATGCACCATGTCGCCGAAATCGAGGATGCCCGCCACGCGCGCCGGCTCGTCCGTATCGACCAGCAGGTTGTAGAGGTTGAAGTCGTTGTGGATGGGCTGGCGGCGAAGCGCGGGCAACGTGGGCTTGGTGCGCTGCACGAAGCCGTCGAGCGCAGTCTCGGCCAGCGCGCGGCGGGCGGGGTCGCCCACGTGCACCAGCAGTGCGCGCACGCGGTCGGCGCGCTGGATGTCCCAGGGCAGTTCGCGCGCGCCGGCAGGGTGCTCGAAGCTGGCCAGCGCCAGGTCCAGCCGCGCCAGCATGCGGGCCACGCTGCTGCGCTGCGCCGCCGAGCGTGGCGCCTGCGGCATGGGCAGGCCTTCGAGGTAGCTGAAGAGGCGCGCCACGCGCGTGCGGCCCTCGGCGTCTTCGATCTGCACCGAGGCTGCGCCGGAACGGTCGGGCAGCAGGCGCTGCACCGGCAGGCCGGGGTCCGTGCGCGCGAGGTGCAACAGCGCCTGCGTCTGGAAGTCGGCGACCAGCGGATCTTCGTCGGGGTGCGAGAGCTTGAGCATGCAGCGCGCGCCGCCGCCTTCCGGCTCCAGCAGGAAGTTGGCATCGCGCTCGCCCGTGAGCGGCTTGAGGCTGCCCTGCATTCCGTAGAGGCGCTGCAGCAGGTCCGCCGCCCAGTCCGTCTCAACGGGTGCGGGCGGCGCAGTCAGCACCACCGCTTCGGGCAGGGCAGTGCGGATGGCGGCGTCGAGGTCGTGCGTCATCAGGCCGCCTTCTCGAAGCCGCCTAGCGCGCTGGCGAGGTTGAGGCCCAGGTCCTCCGACAGGTAGCCGCCTTCCTGCACCAGCACCGTGGGCAGCCCCAGGCGCGCGATCTCGCCGAGGATGCGGCCGAAGCCCGCGGTGCTCACGGCCAGCGCCTGGTAGGGATCGTTCTCGTGTGCGTCCAGGCCCATGGCCACGACCAGCGCGCCGGGGGCAAAGGCGCGGATGGTCGCGTGCGCCGTCATGAGCGCGGCCAGGAAGCCCTCGTCGCCGGTACCGCGCGCCAGCGGCAGGTTCAGGTTGTAGCCCAGGCCTTCGCCTTCGCCGGTCTCGTGCGCATGACCGGTGAAGAAGGGCGTGCAGAAATGCGGGTCGCCGTGCAGAGAGACGGTCAGCACGTCCTTGCGGCGCCAGAAGATGCCCTGCGTGCCGTTGCCGTGGTGCACGTCGATGTCGAGGATGGCCACGCGGTCGTGCCTGCTGCGCAGGTGCTGCGCCGCGATGGCCGCGTTGTTGAGGTAGGTGAAGCCGTTGGCGCGGTCGGCGTAGGCGTGGTGGCCGGGCGGCCGGCACAGCGCGTAGGCCGCGCGCTCACCGTCCAGCACGAGCTGCGCGGCATGCGTGGCCACGTGCGCCGACCAGGTCGCGGCATGCCAGGTGTGGCGGCCGATGGAGCAGGCCATGTCGCCCATGTGGTAGCCGGCCTGGCCGACCAGGCTGTCGGGGTAGGTGAAGGGCTGGCCCGGAAACGGGTGGACGTTGGGCATGACCTCCTCGGAGGCGCCCTCGAGCTGCTGCCAGCGCTCCCAGGCGGTCTCCAGGAAGCGCAGGTACTGCGGCGTGTGGATCGCCGCGCGCGGGCCGGGCCCGTGGTCCTCGGGCGCGACGATGTCGTGGCCCTGCGCACGCGCGGCGTTCAGCAGCAGCGTGCCGCGCTCGGGCTGCTCGTTGCTGCGCTTCATGCGCCCGCGCACGATGAACTGCTGCGGATCGTGGCCGGTGTGCTGGTCGCTGTAGATGACTTTCATGTCGGGCTTTCAGTATTGGGGTTCGACGGTCCAGCTGATGGGAATCTCGGCGACGCTGGCCGAGGCCGGCAGTTCGAGCACCGTCCGTGCGATGCGGGCCACGTCCTCGGGCCGCGTGGCCTGCCGTTGCTGCTCGGGCGGCAGGCCGGCCGCCATGTCGGTGGCGACGAAGCCCGGGCACAACGCGGTGCAGCGCACGCGCGATTCGGCGCCGCAATGCCGGATGCCGTGCGCCAGCGACAGCACCGCCGCCTTGCTCAGCGCGTAGAGCGAGGCATCGGCGGTGCGCACGCGCTTGGCCGCGAGCGAGGCCATCACCAGCACCTTGCCTTCGTCGGCCGCCAGCAGATGCGGCCAGGCCTTGCGCGTGAGCCGCAGTGGCGACTTGACGTTGACTTCCAGCAGCCGGTCGACCTCCGCGTCGTCCGCATCGATGACCGAGCGCGTGCTGAGGATGCCGGCGTTGTGCACCAGCGCGTCGATGCCCCCGAAATCGCGCACGGTCGCGGCCACCCAGTCGGTCTCGCTGCGCGCGTCCTCGGCGTCGAAGCGATAGGCGCGCACCTGCGCCGGGTCGTGGCCGTGGAAGGCATCGGTGGCGCTGCGCGTACCCACGCTCACGCGCCAGCCGTGCGCGAGCAGTTCGCGCACGATGGCAAGGCCGATGCCGCGGTTGCCTCCGCTGACCATGGCGACGCGGGGCAGCGCGCTCATCTCAGGGTTTGGTGAAGAGGCCGCGCACGTGGTCCTTGGCGGTCTCGAGGTGGTAGCGCAGCGCGTGCTCGACGGCGCCGACGTCGCGCGCCATCATCGCCTTGGCGATCGGCCTGTGCGTCTCGGCCAGCGCCTTCAGGTCGCCGTAGCTGTCCTCGCTGAGCGCGAGGAACATGCGCACCTCGGTCTGCATGTTGTCGAACAGCCGGTGCAGGTAGTGGTTGCCCGACAGCGCGCTGATCGCGAAGTGGAAGTCCAGGTCGAGCGCCACCCGCTCGGGTGACGACAGGATCTCGGCGCGCTCCACCATGTCGTCCACGCGCGCGTCGAGCTGGGCCAGCTCGGCATCGGTGGCGTGCGTGCAGGCCAGGGAGGCGCCCAGCAGTTCGAGCTGGATGCGCACCTCGTACAGGTCGTTGACCTGCTTGGGCGAAACCGTGCGCACCGCGAAGCCATGGCGCGGACGCGAGATCAGCAGCCCCAGGCTTTCGAGGCGGCGCGCGGCCTCGCGCACGGGCGCGCGGCTCACGCCCATCTGCCGGGCCAGCTCGGCCTCGACGATGCGCTCGCCGGGCGCGATGCGGCCCGACAGGATGGCTTGCTGCAGTTGCGCCTCCACCACGCCGACCAGGTCGGGCACCTGGATCGACGAGAAGGCGGGAGGGGTGGCGGCTTCGGCCCGGCTGGTGGTCATCTGAGTTCCTTGTCTCAATCTCTTGTGCGTATCATGCCGGCCGCCTTGGGCTGCCGCCGCCCGCGCGCGCCAGGTACACGCCTGCCACGGCGATCAGCGCCATGCCCGCCAGCGCCGGCGCGTCGGGCGGGCGCTGGAACCACAGCGTGCTGATCAGCACAGCCAGCAGCAACTGCACGTAGTTCAGCGGTGCCAGCGTGGCTGCGCCCACGCGGCGGAACGCGGCCAGCAGCAACAGCTGGGCGCTGCCGCTGACGGCCCCGCCGGCCACCAGCAGCGCCATCTGCGGCCAGGGCGGCAGCGTGACGTGCGGCATGAACAGCACCGGCAGGTTCGTGACGACCAGGCAGGCCAGCGCCATGTGTGCGAACTGCACGGGCGCCGGCACCAGCCCCGATAGCCGCCGCGTGAGCACCTGGAAGAGCGCATAGCAGACGGCCGACACCGCCATCAGCAGCGTGCCCGCCAGCGGCAGGCTGCCGCCCGGCCGCACGATGCACAGCATGCCGACGAAGCCCAGCAGCACGGCAGTCCATTGCGCGCGGCCCACGCGCTCCCCGAGCAGCCATGGCGACAGCGCGACCATGATCAGCGGGGCGGTGAAGTAGATGGCCGTGGCCTCCGCCAGCGGCATGGTGACGAGCGCCGTCATGAAGCAGGTGGCCACGATGGCCAGTGCCACGCTGCGCGCGGCCAGCAGCTTCTGGTGCGGCTGGCGCCACAGGCGCAGGTCGCCGTGGCGCAGCAGCAGCACCAGCGCGATGGCGCCGATGGCGCTGTAGCGGCCCAGGTTGACGACGGCCGGCGCATGCGTGGCCACCATCTGCTTGGCGAAGGCGTCGTACGCCGCGAACAGCACCAGCGCGCAGAGGAAGAGCGCGATGCCCGCGCCCGCGCTGTTGCTGCCCTGGTCGGCACGCGCGAGTGAAACGGAGGTGGGGGCTGTGCTCATGCCGCCCGCTGCGACAGCATCGCCCACGCAAGCAGGTCGCCGCCCGGCGTCGAAACACTCACGCGCGCAGCCCCTCCAGAAACGCATCGAGCGCGGCGCCGATGGCCCCGACCATGTAGCCGCCTTCCTGCACCACCACCGTTGGCAGGCCCAGCGCGCGCACGCGTTCGCCCGCGAGGCGGAAGGCCTCCATGTCGAACTTGAGCACGCTGATCGGGTCGTCCTTGTAGGTGTCGAAGCCCAGCGGCAGCACCAGCGCCTGCGGCTGGAAGCGCTCGATGGCGGCGGTGGCCTGGTCCAGCGCCTGCGCGAACTCTGCGTTGCCGCTGCCGTGCGCGAGCGGCAGGTTGAGGTTGAAGCCTTCGCCCTCGCCGTTGCCACGCTCATGCGAGTAGCCCGTGTACCAGGGGTAGTAGCCGGCCGGGTCGGCGTGCGTGGAAATTGTCAGCACGTCGCCGCGCTCGTAGAAGATCTGCTGCGTGCCGTCGCCGTGGTGGGCGTCTATGTCGAGCACGGCCACGCGCGCATGGCGCTGGCGCAGCGTGGCGGCCGCGATGGCGCTGTTGTTCACGTAGCAGAAGCCTGCCGCGCGTGAACGCTGCGCATGGTGGCCCGACGGGCGGCACAGGGCATAGGCGATGGAGCCGCCGTCGAGCACCGCCTCGGCCGCCGCCAGCGCCGCATGCGCCGAGCGCAGGACGGAGCGCCAGGTGTTCGGGCCGATGGGGCATGACAGGTCGCCGACGTACCAGCCCGTCTGCGCCAGCACCGAGGGCGAAGGGCAGGGCCCCACGCGCGGTCCATGCGGCGACATGTTGGGCAGCACCTCGATGCCCGGCTCCAGCCCGAAGCTTTCGACCTTGCGCCAGCGCTCGAACGCGGTCTCCAGGTAGTCGAGGTAGTCCGTGCTGTGCACCTGCTCCAGCGCGGCGCGCCCGGCGTCCGCTGGCGCACTGACCGCGATGCCCCGTGCGGCCAGCGTTGCCATCAAGGCCTCGGCGCGCGTGGGCAGGTCGGCGGGCTTGCAGATGCGGCCCACGCGCATGTACTGCTGCGGATCGTGCAGCAACTGGTCGTCGCTGAAGAAGGCTTGCATGTCAGTACTCCTTCTCGAAGCGGTCCATGGCGCGCGCCAGGCGCGCGAACAGGTCGTCCAGCTCGGCTCGCGTGATGATCAGCGGCGGGCACAGGCCGATGCTGTCGCCCATGGCGCGCACGATCAGGCCTTCTTCCAGCGCCAGCGCCGCGAAGCGGTAGCCGGCCTTGCGGTCGGCGGCGAAAGGCGTGCGCGCGGCCTTGTCGGCCATGAGCTCGATGGCGCCGATCAGGCCCACGCCGCGCACGTTGCCCACCCAGGGGCGTTCTGCGAAGGCGCGCAGCCCGGCCTGGAACGCGGGGGCGAGCTCGCGCACGTGGTCGAGGATGCGCTCGTCCTCGTACACCTTCAGCGTCTCCAGCGCCACGGCGCAGGCGACAGGGTGGCCCGAGTAGGTGTAGCCGTGGCCGAAGCTGCCGAGCTTGCCGCTGTTGGCGGCGATGGCGCTGTGCACCTTCTCGTTGACCATCACGGCCGAGATCGGCACGTAGCCCGAGGACAGCGCCTTGGCACAGCTCAGGATGTCGGGCTGGATGCCGAAGGTGGTGGAGCCGAACATGTTGCCCGTGCGGCCGAAGCCGCAGATGACCTCGTCGGCGATCATGAGCACGCCGTACTTGCGCAGCACGGCCTGCACCTTCTCGAAGTAGCCGGCCGGCGGCACCAGCACGCCGCCCGCGCCCATCACCGGCTCGGCGATGAAGGCGGCGACGGTGTGCGGCCCTTCGGCCAGGATGGTCTGCTCCAACTGTTGAGCGAGGCGGCTGGAGAAGTCCTGCTCCGTCTCGCCGGGTTCGGCGTAGCGGTAGTGGTGCGGGCAGTCCACGTGCAGGAAGCGCGCGGGCGCGGTGGCGATGGGCAGGTCGAAGTCGCGGTGGTTGCCGTCGAGCCCGCCCATGCTGGCGGCGGCCACGGTCACGCCGTGGTAGGCGTTGCGCCGCGCGATGATCTTCTTGCGCTGCGGCTGGCCGATGGCGTTGTGGTAGTACCAGACCATCTTCACCGCGCTGTCGTTGGCCTCGGAGCCCGAGTTGGCGAAGAACACTCGGGCCATGGGCACGGGTGCCAGCGCCAGCAACCGCTCGGCCAGGTCGGCCACCGCCACGTTCGTGCGCTGGTTGAAGGTGTGGTAGTAGGGCAGGGTATTCAGCGCCTTCGCGCCGGCCTCGGCCAGGCGCTTGTTCGAGAAGCCCAGCGATGCGCACCACAGGCCCGACATGGCCTCCAGGTAGCGCCGGCCGCTCTCGTCCACGACGTGGATGCCGTCGCCTTCGACGATGACCAGCGGCGGCGTCTGCGGCAGCGCCGCCAGGTTGGTGTACGAATGCAGGTGGGTGGCGACGTCCTTGTCGCCGGTGCCTAGGGGTTCTGCCATGGGGGTCCTCCGTGGATGGCGGGCGGCGTTCTACAGCCGCGCCAGGTTGTCGTGGGTCTGCCGCGCGATGGCCTCGGGCCTTGTGCGTGTCGCGATGTGCGGCGTGACGGTGATGCGCGGATGGCGCCAGAACGGGTGGCCTTGCGGCAGCGGCTCCTCGACGAAGGCGTCGAGCACGGCCGAGGCGAGCTGGCCGCTCTGCAGCGCGGCCAGCAGGTCGTCCTGCACGAGGTGGGCGCCACGGCCAACGTTGACGAGGCGCGCACCGCGCGGCAGCTGCGCGAACAGCCCGGCGTTCAGGATGCCGCGCGTGTCGTCGGTCAGCGGCAGCAGGCAGACCAGCGTGTCGCAGCCCGACAGGAATTCGGCGCGCCCGGCATCGCCGTGGAAGGCCTCGATGCCGGCGGGCAGCTCGTTCGCGTCCTTGGGGCTGCGGCTCCAGCCACGCACGCGGTAGCCGATTGCAAGCAACGCACGCGCGACCGACTGGCCCAGCACGCCCAGCCCGGCGATGCCCACGCGGTGCTGGCCCGGTGGCTCGATGGGCGCTTCTTCCCAGGCCGCGCGGCGCTGGCTCTCGAGGTAGGCGCCCATGTGCCGCTGGCCGTGCACCACGGCCCAGGCCACGTAGGCGTTCATGCCGTCGGCCATGTCGGGGTCGACGATGCGGCGCACGGGCACGTCGGGCAGCGAGGCATCGCGCGTGATGTGGTCGGTGCCCGCGCCCACCGACTGCACCAGCCGCAGGCGCGGCATGCGCGCGAGCAGCCCCGGCGGCGGCGACCAGCAGACCACGGTGTCGATGCGGTCGAGCGCGTCCAGCTCCTGCACCTCGGTGTCGATGCGGTGCAGCCGGGCCTGCGGAAAGCGCGCGCGGAAGGCGGGCTGCAGGTAGTCCATGGCGATCTGGTCGGAGACCAGCGCGATGTCGAGTTCGTGCGTCATGCGGCCACCGCCTGTTCGGCTGCCGCCGCCGACAGCCTCGGCTGCGCCTCGATCAGCGCGCGCGTGTACGTATGCTGCGGGTTCGCCAGCACCCTGGCGGTCTCGCCGTACTCGACGATCTCGCCGCGCTGCATCACTGCGATGTGGTCGCACATCTCGCCGGCCACGCGCAGGTCGTGCGTGATGAACACCATCGCCAGCTGGAAGCGCTCGCGCACCTCGGCGAAGAGTTTCAGCACCTGGGCCTGCACCGACACGTCGAGCGCGGAGACGGGCTCGTCGGCCACCAGCAGCTGCGGCTCCATGGCCAGCGCGCGCGCGATGCCGATGCGCTGGCGCTGGCCGCCGGAGAACTCGTGCGGAAAGCGCTCCGCCGCGTCGGGCTTGAGGCCCACCAGCTCGAGCAGCTCCATCGCGCGGGCCATGGCCTGCGCCTTGGGAACGCCCTGCGCGATGGGGCCGGCCGCGATGGCCGGGCCGATGCGGTGGCGCGGGTTGAGCGAGGCATACGGGTCCTGGAACACCATCTGGATCTTTCCTTGCGACTGCGCCCGGAACTGAGCGCCCGACTGCAGCGCACGGCCCTTGAACAGCACGCGGCCGCTGTCGAAGGGCGCGAGCCCCACGATGCAGCGGCCCACGGTCGACTTGCCCGAACCCGATTCACCGACCAGCCCCAGCGTCTCGCCGCGGCGCAGCTCGAACGACAGGCCCTTGGCCGCTTCCACGCGCCGGCCCTTGCTGAACAGGCCGCCGCCGGTCACGTAGATCTTGCGCAGTTCCTGCACCTGCAGCACGTGTTCGACGGGGCGCTGCCCGGAAGGCGCGCGCACCTGGCCGTTCGGAATGGCCGCGATGAGCTTGCGCGTGTAGGCATGCTGCGGCCGGGCCAGCACGGCGGATGCTGGGCCGGCCTCGACCACCTCGCCGGTCTGCATCACGACCACCTGGTCGGCGATCTCGGAGACCACGCCGAAGTCGTGCGTGATGAAAAGCACCGCCGTGCCCTTGCGCTGCTGCAGCTCGCGGATGAGCTTCAGGATCTGCGCCTGCGTGGTCACGTCCAGCGCGGTGGTGGGTTCGTCGCAGATCAGCAGGGCCGGCTCCAGCACCAGCGCGCAGGCGATCATCACGCGCTGGCGCTGCCCGCCGGACAGGCGGAACGGATAGCTGTCGATCAGCACCTCGGGCTCGGGCAGGCCCACGTCGGCCAGCGCCGCGAGGATGCGCTGGCGCTTCTGCGCGGCCGACAGCTTCACGTGGGCGTCGAACACCTCGGCGATCTGCTCGCCGATGCGCATGACCGGGTTCAGCGCCGTCATCGGCTCCTGGAACACCATGCCGATGCGCCGGCCGCGCAGCGTGCGAAGCTGCGTCTCGTCGAGCTGCAGCAGGTCCTGTCCGTCGAAGAGGATGCGGCCGGCCACGGGTTCCACGTGCGGCCGCGGCAGCAGGCCCATGATGGCGTTGGCGATCATCGATTTGCCTGAGCCCGATTCGCCGACCACGCACAGCGTCTGGCCCGGCAGCAGCTGCAGCGAAGCGCCCCGCACCGCCAGTTCGCGGTCGGCGCCCGGGGGCAGGCGGATGTCCAGGCCCTGGACGTCGAGCACGGGAAGAACGAGCTTTTCCATTTTCATTTGCCCCTCCCGTCGGCGCGCGCGTTGAGGCCGTCGTTCAGGCCTTCGCCCACCAGGTTCAGCGCGAGCACCGTGAGCAGGATGGCCACGCCCGGGAACACCGCCATCCACCAGGCCTGGCGCAGCACCGTGCGCGCCGAGCCGACCATGTAGCCCCAGCTCATCTGGTTCGGGTCGCCCAGGCCGAGGAAGCTCAGGCTCGACTCCAGCAGGATGGCCGTGGCCACCATCAGCGAGGCCATCACCACGATGGGCGAGGCGGCGTTGGGCAGGATCTGCGTGAGGATGATGCGCGGCGTGGACTGGCCCGCCAACTGCGCCGCCGCCACGAAGTCGCGCTGGCGCAGCGTCAGGAATTCGCTGCGCACCAGCCGCGCCACCGGCGGCCACGACACGATCGCGATGGCCGTGACGATCGACTGCACCGAAGGCTGGAAGATGGCCACCAGCACGATGGCCAGCGCGAAGCTCGGGATGGCCTGGAACAGCTCGGTGAAGCGCATCAGCGTGGCGTCGATCCAGCCGCCGAAGTAGCCTGAGACGGCGCCGATGCTCACGCCGATCAGCAGCGAGACGACAGTGGACACCACGCCGATCAGCAGCGAGACGCGCGCGCCGGTGACGATGCCCGAGAGGATGTCGCGGCCCATGGTGTCGGTGCCCAGCAGCAGGCCCTGTTCGGCCATGGGCGCCGCGAAGGGCGTGCCGACCATGTCCCAGGGGTTGTTCTGCGCGACGAAGGGGCCGAGCGCCGTGACCAGCGCCACCAGCATCAGCACGATCAGGCCGAAGACCGCGCCCTTGTTGCGGCTGAAGCGCCGCCAGAATTTGCTTTTCATGAAGGGCTCCTTGGCTCAGCTCAGCTCGATGCGGGGATCGACCAGCGTGTAGACGAAGTCGGTGATCAGGTTGAACAGCACGGCCATGGCCGCGGTGAACAGGAAGCAGCCGAGCAGCAGGTTGTAGTCGCGCTGCAGCAGCGCGTCGAACATGAGGCGGCCGATGCCGGGCCAGGCGAACACGGTCTCGGTCAGCACGGCGCCGCCGATCATCCCGCCGGCCTGGATGCCGGCGAGCGTGACCACCGGCAGCAGCGCGTTGCGCAGGATGTGCTTGCGCTGGATGCGCCCCGGAGCCACGCCCTTGGCGCGCGCGGTCTTCACGAAGTCCATCTGCGCGACCTCGAGCATGGAGGCGCGCGTCATGCGCGCATACACCGCCATGTAGAACAGCGCCAGCGTCAGCGAAGGCAGGATCAGGTGCTTGGCGATGTCCAGCGCCTTGTCGATGCCGGTGAGGTCCGCACCCACGGTGAAGAAGCCGAAGGCGGGCAGCAGGTCGAACTGCACCGTGAAGAGCAGCACCGCCATCATCGCCAGCCAGTACAGCGGCGTGGCGTAGAAGACCAGCGCGACCACGGTGATGAGGCTGTCCTGCCACTTGCCCGCGTTGCGGCTGGCCAGCGCGCCCAGCACGATGCCGAACAGTAGCGAGAGCCCGAAGGCCGTGCCCGTGAGCAGCAGCGTGGCCGGCAGGCGCTCCAGGATCAGGTCGACCACCGGCTGCTGCTGGCGGTAGGAGAAGCCGAGGTCGAGCTTGAGCACGTGGCCCAGGTAGTTGCCGAGCTGCACGGGCAGCGGCTGGTCGAGGCCGAACTGCTGGCGCAGCTGGGCCACGAACTGTGCATCGGACGCGCCGGCCTCGCCGGCCATGACGGACACCGGGTCGCCCGGCGCCGCGCGAACCAGCAGGAAGTTGACGGTGGCGATCACCAGCAGGGCCATCAGGCCCTGCAGCAGGCGCACGGACATGAACTGCAGTCGTTTCATGGCGAACTCGGTTCGGGCATGCGGTGGTCCGGCCTATTCAGCCAACACAGGCGGGCACTGCATGCGGGGAGGAAAGTCAGGCCAGCTTGACGCGGCCCAGGCTGTCGTTCAGGCCGATGCCGGACGACACCACGTTCTGGATCTTGCTGCGGTACAGCGTCGGGAAGTTGATCTCGTGCAGCCAGGCCACGGGCACTTCGTCGACCAGCAGCTTCTGCACTTCCAGGTAGATCGCGCGGCGCCTGGTCGGGTCGCTCTCGCGCGCGCCGGCGGCGAACAGTTCGTCGACCTTGGGGTTCACGTAGCCCGCCACGTTGTTGAAGGGCGAGCCCTTGGCGATGTTGTCGCTGGTGTAGTTGCGCGCCACGCCGAGCGCCGGGTCGCCGTACTGGTAGACGTAGGTGAAGGCGAGGTCGAAGTCCCACTCGCTGTTGCGCTGGTTCCAGCCGGCCACGTCGGTGGCGACCATCTCGACCTTGATGCCGGCCTGCGTGAGGTTCTGGCGCACGATCTCGGCCTGGCGCTGCCAGGATTCGCCATAGGGCAGCGGCAGCAGGCGCAGCGTCTCGCCCTTGTAGCCCGATTCGGACAGCAGCTTCTTGGCCTTGGCGAGGTCGCGCGGGTACTTGGCGACGTCGTCGCTGGCGTAGGCGATGTGGCTGTTGAAGGGGCCGGTGGCCGGCTTGGCGTAGCCATACCAGGCGACCTTGGCCATGGCCTCGCGGTCGATGGCGGTCCACACGGCCTGGCGGAACTTCACGTTGTTCATGGGCGCCGTGCGGTTGTTCATCCACAGCCAGCTGTGCGGCGCGAAGAACTCCCAGCCCTTGGTGGTCACGGCCGCGCCCGGCAGCTTTGCGAGGCGGCCCACGTCGAAGTACTCCACCGTGCCGCCCGGCGCGATGTCGACCTTGCCCGACTCGAACGCCGCGGCGCGCGCGGCCGCGTCGGGGATCACGTGGAAATACACGCTCTCCACGCCCACGACGCCCGGCTGGTGGTAGTTCTCGTTGGCCACGAGGTTGATGTAGGAGCCCTTGACCCATTCCTTGAACTTGAGCGGGCCCGTGCCGATCGGCGTGGCGTTGGCGGGGTTGGTCGCGAAGTCGGTGCCTTCGTAGATGTGCTTGGGCACCATCGGCATGGTGCCGTTCTCGAAGATGCCCATGAAGGGGCCGAAGGGCTGCTTGAGCTTGAACTCCACAGTGAGCGGGTCGAGCGCCTTGATCGATTCCACCTGCGCCAGGCTGGCGCGGAAGCGCGCGTGCGTCTTGCGCAGGAACACGTCGCACGAAAACACCACGTCGTCGGCGGTGAAGGGCTTGCCGTCGTGCCACTTGACGTTGGGCTTGAGCTTGAAGACGTAGGTCTTGCTGTCCGCGCTCACGGTCCAGGACGTGGCGAGCTGCGGCTGGGGCTCGAGCTTCTCGTTGTAGCGCAGCAGGCCTTCGTAGATGTTGCCCGCGATCAGCTGCGTGGGGCCGTTCTGCACGATGCCCATCATCAGGCCAGGCGGCTCGGGCTGGACCAGCACGTTGACGACACCCTTCTTGCCTTGCGCCAGGCTGTGCAGGGGCACCCCGGCGATGGACAGGCCTAGGGCGGCGGAGCCGGCTTGGATCAGGTTGCGGCGTTTCATCGGTGCGGACCTTTCGAAGTGGGTAGGGCAGTGAAGAACGGGTGAATCTCAGTCGCGGAAGGAGGCCGGGCTGGCCGGGGCCAGGCGCTGCAGGAGCGCGCGCCATTCGCGCGCGTAGGGGTCGTGGGGCGCAGAGGCCAGGCGGTTGGTGTCGCCGCTTTCGTACTGGCGCGCGGTCAGTTCGCAGACCTCCTCGGGCACCGGGTGCACGGCCTGGCCGGTGCCCTGGATGGCGACCTGCACGCGGCAGGCGCGCTCCAGGTTGTGCATGAGGATGAAGGCCTCTGCCACGCTGCGGCCCAGCGTGATCAGCCCGTGGTTGCGCAGGATCAGTGCGCGCGAATTCGGGCCGAGGTCGGCGACCAGGCGCTCGCGCTCCTCGTGGTTGAGCGCGATCCCTTCGAACTCGTGGTACGTCACGCGGTTGTGGAACTGCAGCGCCCACTGGTTGCACGGCTGCAGCCCGCCGGCCAGCGAGGACACGGCGACACCGGCGACGGTATGGGTGTGCAGCACGCAGACGGCGTCATGGCGCGCGGCATGCACGGCGCTATGGATCGTGAAGCCGGCCGGGTTCACGTCGTACTCGGAGGGCTCGACGATGTTGCCGTCCAGGTCGATCTTCACGAGCGAGGACGCCGTGATGTCGCGAAACAGCATGCCGAAGGGGTTGATCAGGAACTGGTCCGTGGTGCCGGGCACGCGGGCGGAGATGTGGGTGTAGATGCTGTCGTCCATCCCGTAGAGGGCGACGAGCCGGTAGGCGGCTGCCAAGTCCTGCCGGAGCTGGCGCTCCGCGGATGCCATGGGAGGGAGGGCGCCGCCGCGTACGTCCGGGATGCTTCGTTCTGCTGTTTCCATTGAATCTCCGAAGATCGACTGTCATCTGTCGACAGTATTCATCTTGCAGTTTGCGTGCCAGCCCAGACATCGGCGAAAACCCGCAAATTGGCTGCAGTTGGCGTTTCAGCCGGCCTCGCATGCACCGCGAGCGGGCACGCCTGTCGATTCGCGTGCAAGCCATGCAGCTTGATGGCGCGAATGCGCCCGCCCCGGCGGCCTCACGAATATCTTTGTCGCCCTAAGGCTCAGTGCTCCGGCGCTGCTTTATAATCACGAAAAAGCACGATCGTTCTTTTTTGTGGCGCCAGCGCCGACGTGAAGAATGGAGAGGCGGCAAAGGTCGCGCCCTAGAATGACCGGTTTGCCCTCGAAGCCCCCTTTTTGCAATCCAATGGAGTCAAGTCAATGAAGGTTCTTGTGCCTGTCAAACGGGTCGTCGATTACAACGTGAAGGTGCGCGTGAAGAGCGACGGCACCGGAGTGGACATTGCCAACGTCAAGATGAGCATGAACCCCTTCGACGAGATCGCCGTTGAAGAAGCGGTTCGGCTGAAGGAAAAGGGCGTGGTCACCGAAGTCATCGCCGTCTCGTGCGGCGACGCCAAGAGCCAGGAAACCCTGCGCACTGCCATGGCCATCGGCGCCGACCGCGGCATCCTGGTGGAAACCGCTGAAGAACTGCAGCCCCTGGCCGTGGCCAAGCTGCTGAAGGCCTTGGTCGACAAGGAACAGCCCCAGCTCATCATCCTCGGCAAGCAGGCCATCGACGACGATGCCAACCAGACCGGCCAGATGCTGGCTGCGCTGGCCGATCTTCCCCAGGCTACCTTCGCCTCGAAGGTCGAAGTCGCTGGCGACAAGGCCACCGTCACCCGCGAAGTCGACGGCGGCCTGGAGACCGTGGCGCTGACGCTGCCCGCGGTCATCACCACCGACCTGCGCCTGAACGAGCCGCGCTATGTGACGCTGCCGAACATCATGAAGGCCAAGAAGAAGCAGCTGGACACGGTCAAGCCGGAAGACCTGGGCGTGGACGTGAAGCCCCGCCTGAAGACCCTGAAGGTCGCGGAGCCGCCCAAGCGTGGCGCCGGCATCAAGGTGCCCGACGTTGCCACCCTGGTGGACAAGCTCAAGAACGAAGCCAAAGTGATCTGAGGAAGAAAACGAACATGACCGCACTCGTCATTGCCGAACACGACCACGCCAGCATCAAGCCGGCCACCCTCAACACCGTGACCGCAGCGCTGGCTTGCGGCGGCGACGTCCACGTGCTCGTGGCCGGTGCCAATGCAGCCGAAGCTGCCAAGGCAGCGGCCCAGATCGCCGGTGTCTCGAAGGTCATCGCCGCCGACAGCCCGAGCCTGGCCGAGAACCTCGCCGAGAACGTCGCGGCTCAAGTGCTGGCCATCGCCGGCAACTACAGCCACATCCTCTTCCCCTCGACCGCCAACGGCAAGAACGTCGCGCCGCGCGTGGCCGCCAAGCTGGACGTGGCGCAGATCAGCGACATCACCGCCGTGGTGAGCGCAGACACCTTCGAGCGTCCGATCTATGCGGGCAACGCGATTGCCACCGTGCAGAGCAGCGACGCGACCAAGGTGATCACCGTTCGCACGACCGGTTTCGATGCCGCAGCCGCCACCGGTGGCAGCGCCGCCGTCGAATCGGCAGCAGGCGTCGCAGACAGCGGCAAGAGCAGCTTCGTGGGCCGCGAAGTCACGAAGAGCGAGCGCCCTGAACTGACGGCAGCCAAGATCATCGTCTCGGGCGGCCGTGCACTCGGCAGCGCAGAGAAGTTCACCGAGGTGATGGCCCCCCTGGCCGACAAGCTGAACGCCGGCCTCGGCGCGAGCCGTGCAGCCGTCGACGCGGGCTACGCCCCGAACGACTGGCAGGTGGGCCAGACGGGCAAGATCGTCGCGCCGCAGCTGTACATCGCAGCGGGCATCTCGGGCGCCATCCAGCATCTGGCCGGCATGAAGGACTCGAAGGTGATCGTGGCGATCAACAAGGACGAAGAAGCCCCGATCTTCTCGGTGGCCGACTACGGCCTGGTGGCCGACCTGTTCACGGCCGTGCCGGAACTGGTGAAGGCGCTCTGATCGCATCGCTGCACTGATCCAGAGGGCATCGTTCGCGATGCCCTTTTCGTATCCGCTGTATCTGGAGACATGACATGAGCTACACAGCCCCCATCAAGGACATGCTGTTCGACATCGAACACCTGGCCAACATCGGCGAGATCGCGAAGCTGCCGGGCTTCGAGGATGCCGGCCTCGAAACCGCGCAGGCCGTGCTCGAAGAGTGCGCGCGCTTCAACCAGGACGTGATCGCGCCGCTGAACGTGGCGGGCGACCGCAATCCCTCGTCGTTCAAGGATGGCGCCGTCACCACTACGCCGGGCTTCAAGGAAGCCTTCGCGCAGTACGTGGCGGGCGGCTGGCAGGGGCTGCAGCATCCGGCGGATTTCGGTGGACAGGGCCTGCCCAAGACCATCGGCGCTGCCTGCGGCGAGATGCTCAACTCGGCCAACATGAGCTTCGCGCTGTGCCCGCTCTTGAGCGACGGCGCCATCGAGGCGCTGCTCACGGCCGGCTCCGACGAGCTCAAGGCCACGTACCTTGAGAAGCTCGTGAGCGGCCAGTGGACGGGCACGATGAACCTCACCGAGCCGCAGGCCGGCAGCGACCTCGCCATGGTGCGCAGCCGCGCCGAGCCGCAGCCCGATGGCACCTACAAGGTGTTCGGCACCAAGATCTTCATCACCTACGGCGAGCACGACATGGCGCAGAACATCGTGCACCTCGTGCTGGCCCGCGTGGCCGGTGCGCCCGAGGGCGTGAAGGGCATCAGCCTGTTCGTCGTGCCCAAGTTCCTCGTGAACAAGGATGGCTCGCTGGGCGAGCGCAATGACGTGCACTGCGTGAGCATCGAGCACAAGATGGGCATCAAGGCGTCGCCTACGGCCGTGCTGCAGTATGGCGACCACGGCGGTGCCATCGGCTATCTCGTCGGCCAGGAGAACCGCGGCCTTGAATACATGTTCATCATGATGAACTCCGCCCGCTACGCCGTGGGCATGCAGGGCATCGCGATCGCCGAGCGTGCCTACCAGCACGCCGTGGCCTACGCGAAGGAGCGCGTGCAGAGCCGCCCGGTGGACGGCTCCATCAACGCCAGCGCGCCGATCATCCATCACCCCGACGTCAAGCGCATGCTGATGACGATGCGCGCCTATACCGAGGGCTGCCGCGCCATGTCGAGCGTGGCGGCTGCGGCCTACGACGCCGCGCACCATCACCCCGACGCGGACGCGCGCAAGCAGAACCAGGCCTTCTATGAGTTCATGGTGCCGCTGGTGAAGGGCTACAGCACCGAGATGAGCCTCGAAGTGGCGTCGCTGGGTGTGCAGGTGCACGGCGGCATGGGCTTCATCGAGGAGACCGGCGCCGCGCAGTACTACCGCGACGCCAAGATCCTGACGATCTACGAAGGCACCACCGCCATCCAGGCCAACGACCTCGTGGGCCGCAAGACGGCGCGCGACGGCGGCCAGACGGCCAAGGCGATCGCCGCGCAGATCGAGAAGACCGAAGCCGAACTCGCCAAGAGCGACAACCCCGCTGCAGCGGCCGTGCTCAAGCGCCTGAAGGCTGCGCGCCAGGCCTTCGTCGAAGTCGTCGATTTCGTGGCCGGCCAGACCAAGGCCTCGCCCAACGCGGTGTTCGCGGGCAGCGTGCCCTACCTGATGCTCGCGGGCAACCTGGTGGCAGGCTGGCAGCTCGCGCGTTCGCTGATCATTGCGCAGGACCTTGCCTCGCGCAGCTTCGACACCGACTTCATGCTGGCGAAGATCGCCACCGCGCGCTTCTATGCCGAGCACATCCTCAACAAGGTGCCGGGCATCCGAGACAGCATCGTCGACGGTGCCGAGAGCGTAACGGCGCTGGCGCTCGAGGCTTTCTGAAAACGGGCAGCCGAACGCAGAAGTCGCAAAGGTTACGCAGAAGTCGCAGAAGAAAAACCAGAATTTGTCTTCGGGTTCTTTTGCGACCTTTGCGTAGTTTTTGTCTTCCTTCTGCGTTCGGCTGCCCGATCCCGCATTCAACACAACTTTCAAGAGACAAGCATCATGTCGAAACTGCCTCCCGTCCTCGCGAACCTGCCGCTGCCGATCATCGGCTCGCCGCTGTTCATCATCAGCAACCCCAAGCTCGTGATCGCGCAATGCAAGGCGGGAGTGGTCGGCTCGATGCCGGCGCTCAATGCGCGCCCCGCCGCGCAGCTGGAAGACTGGCTCGCCGAGATCACCGAGGAACTGGCGGCCTACAACAAGGCCAACCCGGACAAGCCCGCCGCGCCGTTCGCCATCAACCAGATCGTGCACAAGAGCAATGACCGGCTCGAGCACGACATGGAGATGGTCGTGAAATACAAGGTGCCGATCGTCATCACCTCGCTGGGCGCGCGCACCGACGTGAACGAGGCAGTGCACAGCTACGGCGGCGTGACGCTGCACGACATCATCAACAACAAGTTCGCGCAGAAGGCGATCGAGAAGGGGGCCGACGGCATCATCGCCGTGGCGGCCGGCGCCGGCGGCCATGCGGGCACGAAGAGCCCGTTCGCGCTGGTGCAGGAAATCCGCCAGTGGTTCGACGGCCCGATCGCACTGTCGGGCTCCATCGCCACCGGCGGGGCGGTGCTGGCGGCACAGGCCATGGGCGCCGACTTCGCCTACATCGGCACGGCCTTCATCGCCACCGAGGAGGCGCGCGCGAGCGACGAGTACAAGCAGGCCATCGTCGATGGCACCTCCGACGACATCGTCTATTCGAGCCTCTTCACCGGCGTGCACGGCAACTACCTCGCGCCCAGCATCATCAAGGCCGGCATGGACCCGGCCAACCTGCCCGAAGGCGACGTGAAGACGATGAACTTCGGCGGCGGCGAAGGCAGCAAGGCCAAGGCCTGGAAGGACATCTGGGGTTCGGGCCAGGGCATCGGCGCCGTGACCGAGGTGGCCACCGCCGGCGCCTTCATCGAGAAGCTCAAGCGCGAATACACGGAGGCAAGGCAGCGGTTGGCGCTTTGACTGCCTTTGCCGACGGCGCCGCGCCCGTTGCGAGCGCGCCGCCGTCTTCATCCGCGGGACGCATGCCGCTGCTCGATGCGGCAAAGGGCGTCGCCTGCGCGGTGATCGTCGGACATCACCTTTCGCGCTACGGCCCGATGCCGGCGGGCGCATACGCGCTCGCACCCGATTTCTTCGCCTGGCTGGCCGACGAAGGGCGGCTGGCGGTTCAGGTGTTCCTGGTGATCGCAGGCTTCCTGGCGGCGGCCAGTCTTGCGCCCGACGGCACGCTGCGAGTGGAGCGGCCGGTGGCGCGCATCCTGCAGCGCTATGGGCGGCTGATCATGCCGTATCTCGCCGCGCTCACCGTGTGCGTGCTGGTCGCGGCGGTCGTGCGGCCCTGGCTCGACGAAGAAGTGGTGCCGGCTGCGCCGACTTTCGGGCAATTGATCGCCCACGGCCTGCTGCTGCAGGATCTGCTGGGTTACGAGTCGCTCTCCACGGGCGTCTGGTACGTGGCCATCGACTTCCAGCTCTTTGCGCTGGCGTTGGTGCTGGTGGGGTTGCCGTCAATGCTGCAGCGCACCGGCGGCCCGGCACCGCAGGGCCTGCGGGCGCGATGGCTGCCCGTGGCGCTGGTCTTCGGGCTGGCAGTGGCTTCGCTCGCGCTCTTCAATCGCAATGCGGGGCTGGACGACACGGCCTTCTATTTCTTCGGCACCTACGGCCTGGGCATGCTTGTGTTCTGGATCGGGCGCGCGACGCGATACAGCACGTGGCAGAGCGCGATCGCGCTGCTGGCGCTGGTTGGGGCGGGCGCGCTGGCGATCGACTGGCGCAGCCGCATCGCGACCGCGCTGGTCACGGCGCTGCTGATTGCCATTGCTCAGCGGCGGAACTGGCTGTCGCCGAAGCACTGGCCCGCGACGGCGATGCCGCTGGTGCGGCTGGGGCGGATGTCGTATTCGCTGTTCCTCATCCACTTTCCGGTGCTGCTCGCCATGAATGCTGCGGTTGCGAATGCAGGTCCGCACGGCTCGTGGTTCGACGCGGCCGGCCTTGTGGCGACCTTCGGCCTGTCGGTGGTCGCGGCGGCGCTGCTCTATCGCTGGGTGGAAGCGCGCCCGGCCTCCTGGCGCGCGGTGTTCGCGCTGTTCGCCGCGCTGCTGGTCAGCGGAATAGTCGTTTCTCATTAAAGAACGGGCGCGCCGGCGCAGGCGCACCGTCCGAATCTTCCTGAACCGGTTGCGTTAGCGCGCGGGAGCGTGCAGTCTGCGGGCTCGTCAGCCGCCTCAGTCTCCGGTATGATTGTGGAAATTTCAGTAAATACTGAAAATTCACGAAACTAAGGAATGACCAAGCACTCGCCATCCCGATCGCCGCTGCGGGCTTTCGCGTCGCCTGACGTCGGCGGGATGGTGCAGGGTGCCGCGGCGCTGTTCTGGTTGCCGCAAGCTGCGTTGCTGGCGATGGCTGTGCAGGGGCTGGCTTCGGGGCGCGGTTTCGACGCCGTGGTCTGGCCTGCTGCCGCGATCCTGCTGCTGGGCCTGGCGAGAGCGGCTTGCGAGTCCTGGGGCGCGCGCCGGACTTTCACCCGCGCACGCGCACAGCTCACCGCGTTGCGCGCCCAAACCGCCGCCGCGCTGGCCGCCGGCTCTCCGCTGGATCGAAGCCGCGCGCATTCCGGGCTCGCGGCAAGCGTGCTCGCCGAGCAGGCCGAGGCGCTGGTTCCGTACCTCGTGCGGTACCAGCCCGCCCGCTGGCGCGCGACGGTGGTGCCGATCTTCATCCTGTGCGCGGTGGCTGCCTTTTCGTGGGTGGCAGCGCTGGTCTTGCTGTTCGCGGCACCGCTCATTCCGATCTTCATGGCCATCGTCGGCTGGCGAGCCAGGGCCGCGAGCGAAGCGCAGATGGTGGAGCTCGGCGGCATGAACGCCTTCCTGCTCGACAGGCTCCGTGGACTGGCAACGTTGCGCTCCCTGGGCGCTGTGGAACTCACTGCACAGCGCCTGGGCGATTCGGCCCAATCCCTGCGCCGCCGGACGATGGCCGTGCTGCGTATCGCATTCCTCTCTTCCGCCGTGCTCGAACTCTTCTCCGCGCTGGGCGTGGCATTGGTGGCTGCGTATGTCGGCTTCCACCTGCTCGGCTCCCTCGGCTTCGGCACCTGGGGCCGCACGCTGGGCCTCGGTGAGGGCCTGTTCGTGCTGCTGCTGGCGCCCGCGTTCTTCGAGCCGCTGCGCGAGCTGTCGATGGTCTGGCACGACCGCGCCGCGGGCGAGGCTGCGCTGGAGGCACTCGGCCGCCTGCAGCGCAACGACCTGCCTCTGCCCGGTGCGAATGCTTCGCTGACACGCGCCACGAGGAACGCCCACGCAGGCCCGCCGGCAGTCACCATCCACAACCTGCATTTCGCCTGGCCCGGCGAGCAGCAGGAGGTCTTCGACGGTTACGAGCTCCGCATCGCTCCCGGAGAGCACGTCGCCCTGACAGGTTCCAGCGGCAGCGGCAAGACCGTCTTGCTTTCCCTGCTCGCAGGTCTGGTGCCTGCCACGCAAGGCGATATCTCCATCGGCGGCGTCGCGCTCACCAGCCACACGGTGGCCGTACTGCGCCAGCGCATGGGTTGGATAGGCCAGGCGCCGCACGTCTTCGCCGGTTCCGTCGAAGCCAACGTGGCGTTGGGGCGTCCGGATGCCGATAGCCAACGTGTGGCCAATGCAATGCACTTCGCATCGCTCGAAGCCGTGGCGCAGGCCCATCCCGTCACTTCGCTGGGCGAGGGGGGGCAGGGCTTGTCCGGCGGAGAGGCCGTGCGCCTCGCGCTCGCACGCGTCGCAGTCCACCCGCACGCCGATCTGCTGCTGGTCGACGAGCCCACCGCGCATCTGGACACCGAAACCGCCGAGCGAGTGATCGACGCGCTGATCACGCTGGCACGCGGCAAGACCCTCGTCGTCGCAACTCACGACCCGGTGCTCGCCGCACGCATGGACCGCACGATAAGCCTCGGCAGCGCAGAAGCGGTGGAGAAGGCCGCATGAGCAAGCCTTCCCACATAGGCACGAACTGGCGCGACCTGCGCCTGGTCCTGCGTCCCTTCCTCGCCACGCAGCCGCGCCGGCTGCTCCTGGGCTGCCTGCTTGCGGCGATCACGGTTCTCGCAGGAATGGCCTTGCTGGGCCTTTCCGGCTGGTTCATCACCGCGACGGCACTTGCCGGCCTGCATGCCGCCACAGCCTTCACCTTCGACGTATTCATGCCGTCCGCCGGCATCCGCCTGCTCGCGCTGGGCCGCACCGCATCGCGCTACGGCGAGCGGCTGGTGACGCACGACGCCACCTTCGCCGTGCTCGCCGAACTTCGTGTGCGCCTGTTCCGCGGCTGGGCCAGGGCCGAGGCAGCGCGCCAGTTGCTGATGCGCCCGGCGCGCCTGCTGTTCCGCCTCACCGCCGGCATCGACGCGCTCGAATCGCTTTATCTCCGCCTGCTCGTTCCAGCGGCCGCTGCGCTGGGGGCCGCATTGCTCGCCGGCACAGTGCTCGGCTTCATGCATGTGGCGATGGGTTTTGCGCTGACGCTCTGGCTCGTGATCGCCGGCTGGGGCATCGCATTCCTCGTGGCAAGGCGCGCGCGCCGGCCAGCCGTGCGGCGCGCGCATGGCGTCGAGACGCTGCGCGCACGTGCCGTCGATCTGGTGGCAGGGCAGACCGACCTGGTGATGGCCGGCCGCATCGACGCGCAACGCGAGGCATTGATTGCTGCCGACGCGCAGCTTGCCAAGGCCGACCTCGCACTGAACAAGCTCGAGGCAGCCGCCGGTTTCGCCTACGGCGGCGCAGGCACCCTGACCCTCGTCGGCGTGCTGCTGGCCGTTGGCTTGCTGGTGAATGAGGGGGTCATCGGCGCACCGGCCGCAGCGCTGGCTCTGCTGGTGGCGCTCACGGCGACGGAGCCTTTCGCAGCCTTGCGCCGCGGCGCGCTCGACGCGGGCCGCACCTGGCTGGCGGTGCGGCGTCTGGCGCCCCGCATGACTTCTTCCGCGGATGAGCCCGCCGCAACGGCGAAGGCTCCCGATTCCCGACTCGCACTCCAGCTGGAGGAAGTCACCGTAGCCCACGACGGCAGCAGCATCCCCGTCCTGACCGAAGCCTCATTGGCTCTGCAAGCAGGCGAGCGCGTCGCCCTCATCGGCGCCAGCGGCGCCGGCAAGTCCACGCTCCTCGCCGCCATCGCAGGCGAGATCGCCCCCCGTTCCGGCAGCGTCCTCGCCCAGCCAGCCTGCCTGCTGACCCAGCGCACCGAACTCTTCCAGGACAGCCTGCGAGACAACCTCCGCCTCGCAGCCCCCGAAGCCACCGATGAACGGCTGCACGCCGTGCTGCAAGCCGCGGGGCTGGAAGAAGAGGTGCGTGCCTTGAGCACCGGCCTCGACACCCACCTCGGCGAAGGCGGCCTCGGCCTCTCCGGCGGCCAGTCGCGCCGCCTCGCGCTGGCCCGCCTGCTGCTGCGCGACGTGCCGTTCTGGCTGCTCGACGAGCCTACGGAAGCGCTGGATGCAGCCACCGCGCACGACGTGCTGGATCGCCTCGCCCGGCATGCAAGCGCCCGAACCCTGCTGATCGCCACCCACTTGCGCCGCGAGGCCGCGCTCGCCGACCGCCTCGTGTGCCTGAACCAGGGCCGCATCGTCGCCGACCTGCACCGCGGCAGCGAGAGCTTCGATGCCGCGCTGCGCAGCCTGCGGCCCGACTGAATCCGGAAACGAAAAACAGGGAACACAAAGGAAGAACCCCCATGGACCTCGACATCGTCGCGTTATCGCGCCTGCAGTTCGCCGTCACGGCGCTGTACCACTTCCTGTTCGTGCCGTTGACGCTCGGACTCTCGATCATCATCGCCATCATGGAGACGGTCTACGTCATGACCGGCCGCGTGATCTGGCGCGACATGACGAAGTTCTGGGGCGTGCTCTTCGGCATCAACTTCGCGATGGGCGTCGCCACCGGCATCGTGATGGAGTTCCAGTTCGGCATGAACTGGAGCTACTACAGCCACTACGTCGGCGACATCTTCGGCGCGCCGCTGGCCATCGAGGGGCTGATGGCCTTCTTCATGGAGGCCACCTTCGTCGGCCTGTTCTTCTTCGGCTGGGACAAGCTCTCCAAGGTCGGCCACCTGATCGCCACCTGGGCCGTGGCCATCGGCTCCAATTTCTCGGCGCTGTGGATCCTCATCGCCAACGGCTGGATGCAGAACCCCGTGGGCGCAGCCTTCAATCCGCAGACCATGCGCATGGAAGTGACCGACTTCGCCGCCGTGCTGACCAACCCGGTCGCGCAGGCCAAGTTCGTCCATACCGTGTCGGCCGGCTATGTGTGCGCCGCGGTGTTCGTGCTCGGCGTTTCTGCGTGGTACGTGCTCAAGGGGCGTCACCTCGAACTCGCCAAGCGCTCGATGACGGTCGCGGCCTCGTTCGGCCTGGCCGCAGCGCTCTCCGTGGCGGTGCTCGGCGACGAGAGCGGCTATCTCTCGGGCGAGCACCAGAAGATGAAGCTGGCCGCCATCGAGGCCATGTGGGAGACGCAGCCCGCGCCCGCCGCCTTCACCGTGGTCGGCTTCCCCGACCAGGAGGCTCGCGAGACGCACTACGCGATCCACATTCCTGGCGTGATGGGCCTCATCGGCACGCGTTCGCTCGACGCCGTCATGCCCGGCATCGACGAACTGGTGAAGCGCGCGGAGGTGCGCATTCGCGAAGGCATCAAGGCCTACGACGCGCTGCAGAAGATCCGCGAGGCCGGCGGCACCGACAAGGTGACGCAGGGCGTGCGCGGCGACTTCGAGGACAACGGCATCAACATGGGCTACGCGCTGCTGCTCAAGCGCTACGTGGACGACCCGCGCCAGGCCACCGACGAGCAGATCGCCAAGGCCGCGTGGGACACCGTGCCGCAGGTGGCGCCGCTCTTCTGGCTGTTCCGCGTGATGGTGGGCATCGGCGTGCTGCTGATCCTTCTGACCGGCACCTTCTTTGTGCTCTCCGCGCGCCGCAGGCTCGACAGCCACCGCTGGCTGCTGAAGCTCGCCGTGTTCGCGATCCCGCTGCCGTGGATCGCCATCGAGTCGGGCTGGCTGGTGGCGGAGTTCGGGCGCCAGCCGTGGGTGATCGAGGGCGTTCTGCCGACCGCGGTGGCCGTGTCGAACCTCGGCGTGAAGACGCTGCTGCTCACGCTGGCGGGCTTCATCGCGATCTACACCGCGCTGCTCGTCATCGAGATGAAGCTCATGCTCAAGGCCATCCGCAAGGGGCCGCAGGCCGAGCACGCGCCCGACGAGGGCGACACGCTCTCGCACATTCCGCCGGCCCACGCGGGCGCGGCCATCGCAACGCCATCCACCGGGAGCGCAGCATGATCCTTCACACACTTCTCGACTACGACACGCTGCGCTTCATCTGGTGGCTGCTGATCGGCGTGCTGCTGGTGGGCTTCGCCGTCACCGACGGCTTCGACCTGGGCAGCGGCATGCTGCTGCCCTTCGCCGCGCGCAACGACATCGAGCGCCGCGTCGTCATCAACAGCGTCGGCCCGGTCTGGGAGGGCAACCAGGTCTGGCTGATCCTGGGCGGCGGCGCGATCTTCGCGGCATGGCCGCAGCTCTACGCCGTCTCCTTCTCGGGCTTCTACCTGGCGATGTTCGTGATCCTCACGGCGCTGATCCTGCGGCCCGTGGCCTTCAAGTTCCGCAGCAAGCGCGAGTCTGCGCAGTGGCGCGCGCGCTGGGACTGGGTGCTGTTCTTCAGCGGCTTCGTGCCGGCGCTGATCTGCGGCGTGGCCGTGGGCAACGTGCTGCAGGGCGTGCCGTTCCGCTTCAACCCCGACATGCACATCTTCTACGACGGCAGCTTCTTCGGCCTGCTGAATCCGTTCGCCATCCTGTGCGGGCTGGTGTCCGTGGCGATGCTGGTGATGCACGGCGCCGCGTGGCTGTTGCTGAAGACCGCCGGGCCGGTGGCCGGGCGTGCGCGCAGCTACGGCATGGTTGCCGCCGTGCTCACCGTGGTGCTCTACGCGCTGGCAGGGGTGCTGCTGGCCACGAGCATCGGCGGCTTTCGCATCAGCAGCGTGATCGACGCGACGGGGCCTTCGAACCCGCTGCTGAAGACGGTCGAGTTGCATGCGGGCGCGTGGACCGCCAACTACGCGGCGCACCCATGGACGCTGGCGGCTCCGGCGGCCGGCTTCGTCGGCGCGCTCGGTGCGCTGCTGGGGCTCGCGCTGCGCCGCCCGGTGTTCGCGCTGCTCGCGGCTGCGCTCGGCATCGCCGGCATCATCCTCAGCGTGGGCGCCTCGATGTTCCCGTTCATCCTGCCGTCGTCCATCGACCCGCGCGCCAGCCTCACGGTATGGGACTCGTCATCGAGCCACCTCACGCTGTTCATCATGCTGGTGGTCACTGCCGTCTTCATTCCGCTGATCGTGGCCTACACGAGCTGGGTCTACCGCGTGCTGTGGGGCAAGGTCGACGAACAGGCGATCCGCGACGAGAGCGGCCACGCCTACTGACCAATCAAAGGAGGAATCGAAGATGTGGTACTTCGCCTGGATTCTCGGCCTGCCGCTGGCAGCCGCATTCGCCGTGCTCAACGCCATGTGGTACGAGCTGATGGACGACGAGGCCGTCCGCAAGGCCAAGCTCGGGACGCCCGAGCCGTCATCGGGGCAGGAGCGGCTGTAGCCCCCGGAAGAGGGCGGCCGGCTTACTCGGCAGCCTTCTTTTTCGACGCCGCGCCGCCGGTGATGCGGTCTTTCAGCGTCAGCACCTTCGTCACCGTCGCGCCCATGCCCATGAGCTTCATGGCGGTTTCGGGCGCGAGCCGCTGCACGTCGTCGAACCATTTCATCAGCCGGTCGATGAGGTCGTGCATCTCGCGCATGCGCTCTTGCGCGTGGCGCTCGGCTTCGCTCGTGGGCGATTCGAGCAGGGCGTTGCGAAGCATGGAGAGGGTCGGTTCGATCTCGCGGCGGCGGCGCTCCTCGGCCAGCACGCGGAAAATTTCCCACACGTCGGAAGGTGCCTCGAAGTATTCGCGCCGGTCGCCGGGGTGATGCCGCAGGTGCACCAGCCGCCATGCCTGCAGTTCCTTCAGGCCCATGCTGACGTTGGAGCGCGAGAACTCGAGCAGTTCGGCGATCTCGTCGGCGTTGAGCGCGCGCTCCGAGAGGAAGATCAGCGCGTAGATCTGCCCGACTGTGCGGTTGATGCCCCACTTGCTGCCCATTTCGCCGAAATGGGCGACGAACTGGCGGTTGAGGGGCGGGAGATCGGAAGAGTTGGCCATGCGCGGGATTGTCGCGCGGATGGCTGTAATTCCGGAAAGTCCTGAAAACTCAGTCGGCCTGCTGGCGTCGCCTGTACGAGCCCGGCGCGCCGCCGGTCCATGCCTTGAAGGCCCGCTGGAAGGCCGCGCTGTCGGCAAAGCCCAGCTCGTCGGCCAGCGCCGCGAGGGGCACGGTGCTGGTGTTGAGCCGCACGATGGCGAGGTCGCGCCGCAACTGGTCCTTCAGCGCCTGGAATGATGTGCCCTCGGTGGCCAGATGCCGCTGCAGCGTGCTGACCGACATGTGCAGCACGCCCGCGGTGGTGGCGAGGTCGGCCCATGTCGGGCGATGCTGCTGCAGCACCGCGCGCACCTTTGCGCTCACTGCCTGCTCGGCCAGCCGGGGCAGGATCACGTTGGCCGGAGAGGCCGCCAGGAAGGCCTGGATCTCCTGCGCGTCGCGGTGCACCGGCGTGTCGAGCGCGGCGGCGTCGAACCATACGGCCGACAGGGGCTGGCCGAACTGCAGCGGGCCCGGGAACACCTTGGCGTAGCCGTCGGCATAGGGCGGCGGCTCGAAGCCGAAGTCGAAGCGGCGAGCCTGCAGCCGGCCGCCGTGCAGCCAGGCGAAGAGCCGCCAGTACACCCGCAGCATCAGCTCGTGCAAAAAGTTCTGGTGCTTGGGCGGCTGGATGTTCAGCCGCAGCCCGAAGCCCGCGAGGGGGCCGTCGTGCAGCAGCACCAGCGAGAGGTCGTCCTGCAGCAGGTCGAATGTGCGGGCCACGCGGCGCAGCGCCACCTCGAAGGTGCGCGCGCCCAGGGTGGAGCGCGTCATCAGCGCGAAGCTGCCGCAGCGCAGGCGCCGCGTGAGAAAACCCAGCGCCTCGTCGTCCAGGCGCTCCATCAGCAGCGCGAAGAGGGCCACGTACTGCTCGGCCGTGACGCGGGCTGCGGCCTCGTCGAGGAGTGCCGGGGCGATGCCCGCGTCTTCCAGCGCCTTTTCCACGTCCACCAGCGCCTCGCCGGGCCGCGCGCGGATGCCCGACAGCATGCCGAGGACGAAGGCGATCGGGATGGTGACGGGCGGCTGCAGCATGTCTGTGTCGATTGACCTTTTCTGCCATGCGATCGAAGCGAAGTGCAATCGCCGGGCGGCGGCTGGATTTCTACCATGCGTCTGCACAAGAACGAGACGGAGACAAACCCATGTACCTGACCCAGGGCCTTCACCGGGCCGTGCAGCAGCGCCCCGACGCCATTGCCGTGCGTTTCGCCGGCCGTGTCCGGACATTCCGCGACTTTGCCGAACGCGTCGCCCGCCTGGCCGGCGCGCTGCAGCGGCTGGGCATGCAGGCGGGAGACCGCGTCGCCATGCTGTCGCTCAACTCTGACCGCTACCTGGAATACCAGATGGCCGTGCCCTGGGGCGGCGGCGTGCTCAACCCCTGCAACATCCGCTGGTCGGCCGCCGAGATCCTGTACTCGCTGGAAGACTCGGGCTCGGGCATCCTGCTGGTCGACGAGACCTTCCGCGCGGTCGTCGAGCAGATGCGCGGCCAGTCGAAGAGCCTGCGCGAGGTCGTCTACTGCGGCGAGGGGCCCGTGCCCGCCGGCATGCACAGCTACGAGGGCCTGATCGACGCGGCGGCACCGGTGCCCGACGCCGTGCGCCGCGGCGAGGACCTGGCCGGCATCTTCTACACCGGCGGCACCACCGGCTTTCCCAAGGGCGTGATGCTGAGCCACACCAACATCTGCAGCTCGGCGCTCGCGGCGCAGGCGGAAGGGCTGGCACCGGCCGACGGCTGCTACCTGCATGCCGCGCCCATGTTCCACCTGGCCGACATGGGGCTGGCCACGCCGCACTGGTTCACGGGCAACACGCACGCCATCATTCCCATGTTCACGCCCGAGGGCGTGCTCGACACCATCGAGCGCGACCGCGTGACCAGCCTGCTGTTGGTGCCCACCATGATCCAGATGCTGGTGGACCACCCCGCCATGCGGCAGCCGCGCGACCTGAGCAGCCTGAAGAACATCACCTACGGCGCCTCGCCGATCTCCGAGGCCGTGCTCAACCGCGCGATGGAGGCGTTCCCGGGCGTGGGCTTCGTGCAGGCCTACGGCATGACGGAGCTGTCGCCCATCGCCACGCTCAACCCGGCGTACTTCCACACGGCCGAGGGCCGCAAGCGCGGCAAGCTGCGTGCGGCCGGCCGCGCCAGCGTGTGCATGGAAGTGCGCGTGGTCGATGCCGACGACAAGGAGGTGCCGCGCGGCACCGTCGGCGAGGTGGTGGTGCGCGGGCCCAATGTGATGCAGGGCTACTGGAACAAGCCCGAGCAGACCGCCGCCGCGCTGCGCGACGGCTGGATGCACACCGGCGACGGCGCCTACATGGACGACGACGGCTTCATCTTCGTGGTCGACCGCATGAAGGACATGATCATCAGCGGCGGCGAGAACGTCTACTCGGCCGAGGTCGAGAACGCCATCAACCAGCATCCCGCGGTGGCTGCCTGCGCCGTCATCGGCATTCCCAGCGAAGAGTGGGGCGAGGCGGTGCATGCCGTGCTGATGCTCAAGCCGGGGCAGGGCGTGCAGCCCGAGGAGCTGATCGCCCACTGCAAGACGCTGATCGCCGGCTACAAGTGCCCGCGCAGCGTGGCCGTCGTCGATGCGCTGCCGCTCTCGGGCGCAGGCAAGGTGCTCAAGACCAAGCTGCGCGAGCCGTTCTGGCAGGGCCGGCAGCGCAGCGTGGCCTGAGCCCGCTCTACCTTTCTTTTCGAACTTCCAGACAAGGAGCCTTTCATGAGTCAAGACGTTCACGTGGTCGGAGTCGGCATGATCCCGTTCACCAAGCCGGGCGCGAACCAGCCCTATCCCCAGATGGCCGCACAGGCCACGAACACCGCTCTGAAGGACGCCGGCATCGGCTACGAATTGGTGCAGCAAGCCTACGTGGGCTACGTGTACGGCGACTCCACCGCCGGCCAGCGCGCTCTCTACGAAGTGGGCATGACGGGCATTCCGGTCGTCAACGTCAACAACAACTGCTCGACCGGCTCGACGGCTTTGTTCCTCGCGCGCCAGGCGGTGGCCAGCGGCGCGGCCGACTGCGTGCTGGCGTTGGGCTTCGAGCACATGAGTCCCGGCGCGCTCGGCGCGGTGTTCAACGACCGGCCCAGCCCCTTCGACCACTTCGAGAACATCACCGACGAGCTGGTCGGCAACGAGCAGGTGCCGCTCGCGCTGCGCTACTTCGGCGGCGCGGGTCTCGCGCACATGCAGCAGTACGGCACGCAGATGTCGACCTTCGCGAAGATCCGCGCCAAGGCCAGCCGCCACGCGGCGAACAACCCAGTGGCGCTGTTCCGCACCGTCGTCACCGAAGACGAGGTGATGGCCGCACCCGTCATGTGGTCCGGCGTGATGACGCGCCTGATGGCCTGCCCGCCCACCTGCGGTGCGGCGGCGGCCATCGTCTGTTCTCCCCGTTTCGCCGAACGCCACGGGCTGGACCGCAGCGTGCGCATCAAGGCACAGGCCATGACCACCGACCGCCCCATCACCTTCGAGAGCCGCGACATGCGCGAGGTGGTCGGCTTCAGCATGGCGCAGGAGGCCGCGCAGAAGGTGTACGACGCGGCAGGCGTCGGGCCGCAGGACGTCGACGTGGTCGAACTGCACGACTGCTTCGCGCACAACGAGCTGCTGAGCTACGAGGCGCTGGGCCTGTGCCCGGTGGGCGGCGCGGAGAAGTTCGTGGTGGACGGCGACAACACCTATGGCGGCAAGGTCGTCACCAACCCGTCGGGCGGGCTGCTGTCGAAGGGACACCCGCTGGGCGCGACGGGGCTGGCGCAGTGCACCGAGCTGGTCCAGCAGCTTCGCGGCACGGCAGAAAAGCGGCAGGTGGAGGGCGCGCGGCTCGCGCTGCAGCACAACCTCGGGCTGGGCGGCGCCTGCGTGGTCACGCTCTACGAGCGCGTCTGAGAGAAGGGCTGCCAGATGATCGATAGGAAGTGGATCGGCCACGAACTGCCAGCATCGGTGCTGCCCATCGAGCGAAGCCGGCTGCAGTTCTTCGCCAAAGCCATCGGCGAGACCGACCCCGTCTACACCGATGCCGCCGCCGCGCGCGACGCCGGCTACCCCGACCTGCCCGCGCCGCCGACCTTCCTGTTCGCGGCCGAGCTGGACTCGGGCGCCTCCGACCGGCTGCTGGCCGGCCTGGGCATTCCGCTGTCGAAGCTGCTGCACGGCGAGCAGGGCTTCAGCTACCACCGGCCGGCCTGCGTGGGCGACACTGTGACGGTGCGTTCCACCATCACCGACATCTACGACAAGAAGAACGGCGCGCTCGAATTCGTCGTCAAGACATCGCGCGCCACCAATCAGCGCGACGAGCTGGTGGCCGAGCTGCGCTCGGTGATCGTCTGCCGCCATTGACGAAGGAGCCCGCACCGATGACCGAACCGACCTACGACGCCGTGAACGTCGGCGACGAGCTGCCCGCGCTGCAGCTGCCGCCCGTGAACCGCACCACGCTCGCACTGTTCGCGGGCGCGTCCGGCGACCACAACCCCATCCACATCGACACCGACTTCGCGCGCAAGTCCGGCATGCCCGACGTGTTCGCGCAGGGCATGCTGGGCATGGCCTGGCTGGGCAGGCTGCTCACGCAGTGGGCGCCGCAGTCGCAGCTGCGCCGCTTCGACGTGCGCTTCCAGGGCATCACCCACCTGGGGCACGCGGTGCGCTGCGGCGGCCGTGTGGTCGAGAAGCTGGAGCACGAAGGCGAGCGATGCGTGCGCGTGGAAGTGCACAGCGCCAATCAATACGGGCAGACGCGCATCGCCGGCGAGGCGCTCATTGCGCTGCGCTGAATCAACACGACAAGGAAAGAACGCAGACATGACACCCAAGCTCGACGGCAAGGTCGCCCTCATCACCGGTTCGGGCCGCGGCATCGGCCGGGCCATCGCGCTCAAGCTCGCGTCGGAAGGCGCGCGCATCGTCGTCAACGATCTCGACGCACAGCCGGCGGAAGAAACAGTGCAGGAAATACGTGCGGCCGGCGGCCAGGCGGTGGCATGCACCGGCAGCGTGGCCGCGCCCGATTTCGCGGAGCGCTTCGTCGGCACGGCGGTGAGCGAGTTCAAGGGGCTCGACATCATCGTCAACAACGCCGGCTACACATGGGACAGCGTGGTGCAGAAGATGACCGACGAGCAGTGGTACGCCATGATCGACGTGCACCTGACCGCGCCGTTCCGCATCCTGCGCGCGGCGCAGCCGGTGATCCGCGCGCTGTCGAAGGCCGAGACCGAGGCGGGCCGGCGCGTGGTGCGCAAGGTGGTCAACATCTCGTCGGTGGCGGGGCTGTTCGGCAATGCGGGGCAGGCGAACTACGCGGCGGGCAAGGCGGGCATCGTCGGCCTCACGCAGACGCTGGCCAAGGAGTGGGGCCGCATGAACGTGACGGTCAATTGCGTAGCCTTCGGCTTCATCCAGACGCGGCTGACGGCCAGCACCGCCGAGGCGTCCACCGCGAACATCGAGGGCCGAGAGATCAAGGTCGGCATCAACCCGGGGCTGCTGGCGATGATGGAGCAGTCGATTCCGCTGGGACGCGGCGGCACGCCCGAGGAGGCGGCCGGCGCCGTGTACCTCCTGTGCGCGCCCGAGTCGGACTACGTGAGCGGCCAGACGCTGATGTGCAGCGGCGGCCTGACGGGCATCTGAGCATGCAGACCGCCGAAGGCATCGCCTGGGGTGTGGAGGAGGGCATCGGCCGCATCGTGCTGAAGCGGCCGGAGCGCGCCAACGCGATAGGGGTTCGCAGCGGCCACGCGCTGGTGCGGGCCATCGACGAAGTGCTGGCGGGCAAGCCGCGCGTCATCCTGCTGACCGGAGAAGGCCGCGTGTTCTGCGCCGGTGGAGACATCGACGAGTTCGTGGCGGCGGGCGAAGCGCTGCCGTCGCTGGTCGACGAGATCCTGGACCGGTTGCACCCGGCGCTGCTGCGACTGTCGAACAACCCCGCGCCGCTGGTCGTCGCGGTGAACGGATCCGTCGGCGGCGCGGGCGTGGGGCTGGCGCTGTGCGGCGACTTCGTGCTCGCCGCGGAATCGATGAAGCTGCGTACGGGCTATGCGGCCATCGGGCTTTCGCCGGATGCGGGCGCGTCGTACTTCCTTGCGCGCCGTGTGGGGCCGGTGCGTGCACAGCAGCTGCTGATGCTCAGCGACTCCATCGACAGCCAGCGCTGCCTTGCGTGGGGCGCGGTCGATGCGCTGCATCCGGACGACGAACTCGCGGCCGCCGCCGAAGCGTTGGTGGCCCGGCTCACGCATGGTGCGAGCGCATCTTTCGCCGGCATCAAGCAGCTCTGCGCCGGCGCGCCCGGCCGGCCCTTCGAGCAGCACCTTGCGCTGGAGCACAGGCTGCTGCGCGAGCGTGCAGCCAGCGCCGATGCGCGCGAGGGCGTGGCCGCCTTCGTGGAGAAGCGAGCGCCCAGGTTCAAGGGAAGCTGAACGCCACGGCCGTCAGCCGTTGCGCTTGAACAGCTTCGCGATGCCCCAGAGCGCCGCGCCGCCGGCCACCACCGCCAGCTTCGCGAACTTGGCGAGGAAGGCCGCGATGATCGCGAACAGGCCCAGCTTCTTCACCGCCGCGCCGGCCACCAGCGCGGCCAGGCCGTAGGCGGCGACCTTGTCCGTGGACGAGTTGAAGTCGGCGTACTTCTTGCCGTCGTCGTACTGGATCGCGCCGAGGAGCTTGCTCGCGTCGGGCTTGTACTTGTCCAGGTCCTTCGCGTTGGTGATGAGGTTCAGGCTCAGGTAGCCCTCGCGGCCCAGCGCGTAGGTGTTGTAGTTGACGCCCTGGTTGCCGTCGGTGCCGCCCTTGCGCTTCGACAGGGCCGACCACACGAGGCGGTGCGAGGCGGCGTCGTACTGCGGTTTCTGTGCCCAGCCGGTCACCTCGATCGAAGGAATGCCGCGCTTGGCGCGTTCCTCGTTCGCGGCCTCGGTGCCTTCCTTCAGGCTCTTGAGCAGGTCGTCGGCGTTCCAGTCCTTGGCGTCGTCGTCCTTGATGTAGCCCTCCTTCACGAACTTCACCACCGCCATCCAGTCGGCGTCGTCGGCGGGGAAGATCGCGCCGACGAAGGTGTCGTCGGTGCGGTTGCCCATGCTGCGCATGAGCTGCGCGGCGGCGGGCGTCGGCACCCACACGTAGCCGGCGGGCAGGTGGAGGTGGGCCTGGTCGCGCAGTGTGATGTCGACGGGGCCGACCTTCTGCACGGCCTTGGCGGCCTTGAACGCGGCGTCCTGTTCGGCTTCCAGCGAACTGGCCGTCGATGCCTGAGTCGATGGAGCGGACGGGGTGGTGGTCGGCGATGCGGCTTGGCTGGTCTGCGCCACGAAAGCGGCGCACGCGAGCAGCACGCCGGCCGTCAGGCGGGTGGTTTGAATACGCAAGTTCTCTCTCCTCGGTTGTTATCAGTCTGGTGAGCCGAGGGAGTTTAGGGGCTGTGCGGAAAGTGGCGGGTCGTGGAGCGCGAAGCTGCTACTTCCAGGGCGTGGGCGCCGGCACCTCGCACACCGGCTCCACATCGACGCTCTTGAAGTCTGCCGGCGAGACGATTTCCAGGTACTCCATGTCGGGCGAGTAGTCGAACAGGAAGTGGCGGATGCCCGGGCGCTGGTGCACCACGTCGCCGGCCTCGACCAGCGTTTCCTTGTCCTCGTACATGAAGCGGGCCCAGCCCTTGACCATGATCACGATCTGGAAGTCCGCCTCATGGCGGTGCCAGCCGGTGCCCGTTTCCGGTGCCATGTTGGCCTTGACCAGATGCGCGATCACCTTGCCGTTGGTGGCCTCCGCCACGCCCAGGTCGCGATAGAGAAAGAAGTCACGCAAACCACCCGATACGAATTCGGTGTCGCCGGGCTTCACATGGGAGAACTGGGTGGCGGTACGGTCCAGCATGGGGCGCTCCTTCGCAGGTGGTGGGTGTTGCGGTGCAACACGCATAAAGCGTTCCCGGGACGGACCCGCCGCGCGCGATTCAGCGGCTTGCGAAGCCGTCGGTTGCGCGAAGCAATCGGTCGAGGATGCCGGGCTCCGAATAGGCGTGCCCCGCGCCCTCGATCAGGTGGAACTCCGCCTCCGGCCAGGCCTTGTGCAGCGCCCAGGCATAGCGAGCGGGGCAGGGCATGTCGTACCGGCCGTGCACGATCACGCCGGGGATGCCGTGCAGCCGGTGCGCCTCGCGCAGCAGTTGGCCTTGTTCCAGCCAGGCGTCGTGCACGAAGTAGTGGTTTTCCAGCCGTGCGAAGGCGAGCGCGAAATGATCTTCGCCATGTGCCGCGGCAATCGCCGGGCTGGGCAGCAGGGTGATGGTCTCGGCCTCCCACACGCTCCAGGCGCGCGCCGCCTCGATCCGCGCCACCGGGTCGTCGCCGGTGAGCCGCTTGCGGTAGGCGCCGATCATGTCGCCGCGCTCGGCTTCGGGAATGGGCGCCTGGAACTTCTCCCACTTGTCGGGAAACATTTCCGACACGCCGAACTGGTAGTACCACTGGAGCTCCGAGCGGGTCACGGTGTAGATGCCGCGCAGCACCAGTTCGCTCACGTGCTCGGGGTGCTTCTGGGCGTAGGCGAGGGCGAGCGTCGAACCCCATGAGCCGCCGAACACCAGCCACTTGTCGACGCCGGCGCGTTCGCGCAGGCGCTCGATGTCGGCGACAAGGTGCCAGGTCGTGTTGGCCTCCAGGCCGGCGTGCGGCAGCGAGCGGCCGCAGCCGCGCTGATCGAACAGCGTCAGGTCGTAGCGTGCCGGATCGAACAGGCGCCGGTGCTCCGGCGAGACGCCGCCGCCGGGACCGCCATGCAGGAACACCGCCGGCTTGGCCCCGGGAGTGCCGCAGCGCTCGTAATAGATCTGGTGGCCGTCGCCCACGTCGAGCATGCCGCTTTCGTAGGGCGCGATGGGGGGATAGGGCTGGCGCAGTTCGGTCATTGGGGCTTCCTCTGTCGGTGCTGGATGGGCTTGATCGCTGCGCATCGTCGCATGACATGAAGTGGCTTGACGGCACCGGGGGCCTTCCAGATACTCAACCGCATGGTTCAGTCAGCAACCCGACCCGACAGCGATGCGCTCGACGCAGTCTTCGCCGCGCTCTCCGATTCCACGCGGCGCGCCGTGCTCGAAGCCCTTGGCGAACGCAGCCTCAGCGTGACCGAACTGGCCGAGCCGCACGACATGTCCCTCACCGGTTTCATGAAGCACCTGCGCGTGCTGGAAGACGCCGGCCTGATCTCCCGCACGAAGGAGGGCCGCATCGTGCGCTGCGAACTCTCGCCCCGGCCCATGCAGGAAGCCGCCGTGTGGTTGTCTCGCTACGAGAAGTTCTGGGCCGGGCGTCTCGATGCACTGGCGCGCTTTCTCTATCACCAGGAGGAGACCGAATGGAGAACCGTTCCGCAGGCGGCGCAGAGCGCCCCTCGCTCACCCTCAGGCGGCACTACCGGGTCTCGCCCGACAAGGTCTGGCGCGCGTGGACCGACCCGCAAGCGCTGAAGCTCTGGTTCGGCCCAGAGGAAATCGTCTCGGTGCCGATCGCCGAGGTCGACCTGCGCGTGGGCGGCCGCTTCCGGGTCGCCATGCTCGCCAATGACGGCGAAACGCACGACGTGAGCGGCACGTATCTCGAGGTTGTTCCGAACCGCAAGCTGGTCTTCAACTGGGCCTGGCGCAGCACGCCGGAGCGAGAGTCGCGCGTCACGCTGCGCATCGAGCCCGATGCCGAGGGCTGCGAGCTGGTGCTGCTGCACGAACAGTTCTTCGACGAAGCCGCGCGCGACGCCCACAACCATGGCTGGACCGGTGCGCTCGTCAAGCTGGAGGCTTGGCTGAACCTCGCCGCCTGAGACCTTTCGCCACGTAACGAATGAAGAACACCCCGCCGCCGGCCCGCGCCACGATGCGCGAGTGGACCGGCCTCGCCGTCATAGCGCTGCCCTGCATGCTCTATTCGATGGACCTCACGGTGCTGAACCTCGCGATCCCGTCGATCAGCGAAGAACTCAAGCCCACGGCCTCGCAGCTGCTGTGGATCGTCGACATCTACGGCTTCTTCGTGGCCGGGCTGCTGGTCACCATGGGCACGCTGGGCGACCGCATCGGCCGGCGGCGCCTGCTGCTGATCGGCGCGGCGGCGTTCGGCGTCGCCTCGGTGCTCGCGGCCTTCTCGACCAGCGCCAGCATGCTCATCGCCACGCGGGCGCTGCTCGGCGTGGCGGGCGCGACGCTGGCGCCGTCCACGCTCTCGCTGATCCGCAACATGTTCCTCGATCCGGGGCAGCGCACCATCGCCATCGGCGTGTGGATCTCGAGCTACTCGGCCGGCGCCGTCATCGGCCCGGTGCTCGGCGGCGTGCTGCTGCAGTTCTTCCCGTGGGGCTCGGTGTTCCTGATCGGCGTGCCGGTGATGGTGCTGCTGCTGGTGCTCGGGCCCTTGCTGCTGCCCGAATACCGCGACCCCGACGCGGCCCGGCTCGACCTTGCCAGCGTGGCGCTCTCGCTGGGCGCGGTGCTGCCGGTGATCTACGGCGTCAAGCAGATCGCCGAGCATGGGCCGGACGTGGTGCCCGCGCTGTCTATCGCGCTGGGCCTGGCCCTGGGATGGGTGTTCGTGCGCCGGCAGCAGCGGCTGGCCGACCCGATGATCGACCTGGGCCTGTTCCGCCTGCCGGCCTTCACCGTCTCGCTCGGCGCCTACATGCTGGCCTGCTTCGTGATGTTCGGCATCTTCCTCTACAACGCCCAGTACCTGCAGCTGGTGCTTGGTCTTTCGCCCCTGCATGCCGGCCTCTGGAGCATGCCGGGGGCGGGCGCTTTCATCGTCGGCTCCATGGTCGTTCCGGCGCTGGTGCGGCGCATGCGGCCGGCCTTCGTGATGGGCGGCGGGCTGGCAGTGGCGGCGCTGGGCTTCGGCATGCTGGCCGTGCTGCCCGCGCAGGACGGGCTGGCCTGGATGGTGTGTAGCGCGGTCGTCTCCTCGCTCGGGCTGGCGCCGGTCTTCACGCTGGCAACCGACCTGGTGGTGGGCAGCGCGCCTCCGGAGCGCGCGGGCGTGGCCTCTGCGATCTCCGAGACCAGCTCCGAATTCGGCGGGGCGCTGGGGATCGCGATCCTGGGAGCCATCGGCGCCGCGATCTACCGCGGCACCATGGCCGATGCCGTGCCCGCGGGTCTGGCGGGCGTTTCGGAGGTCGAGGCCGCCCGCAGCACGCTGGGCGGCGCCGTTGCGCTGGCCGGGCAGATCGGCGGCAGTGCGGGCGCGGAACTGCTCGATGCGGGCCGCGATGCCCTGATGCGCGGCATGCGGCTCACGGCCGGCGTCTGTGCGGCGGTGCTGCTGTTCGTCGCCGGACTGGTGGCGATCCGGCTGCGCGGGGCGGGTGGCGCCGGGCAGGCGCTCCCCGTGGATTCCCCGAGTGCCGCCGCATTGCCGGAGCGCTGATGAAACCCCATACTGGGGCTTCCACGACGCGACCACCGGAGCCCCTTCCATGAGCAACGAACTGCGCAAGAAGCTGCACGACCTGGCCGAACTGGGCGACAAGGCCCCCGACCCCCAGACCAAGGCCCTCATCGAGGCGATCAGGCTCCAGACGGCGGTGCTGAACGAGCGGCTCTTCGCCATCGAGCTGCAGGTGGCGGCCCTGTCCAAACGGCTCGAAAGCACGACCGACTGAGAGGGAAGCGCTTTGGCGGGATAATCCCCGCCATGAGCGGCAACACCTTCGGAACTCTTTTCGCGGTCACCAATTTCGGCGAGTCGCATGGCCCGGCCATCGGCTGCGTCATCGACGGATGCCCCCCGGGCATGGAACTCAGCGAAGCTGACATCCAGGGCGACCTGGACCGCCGCCGCCCCGGCACCAGCCGCCACGTCACCCAGCGCAACGAGCCCGACGCCGTGCAGATTCTGTCGGGCGTGTACGAAGGCAAGACCACCGGCACCCCCATCGCGCTGCTGATCCAGAACACCGACCAGCGCAGCAAGGACTACGGCCAGATCGCCCAGCAGTTCCGCCCGGGCCACGCCGACTTCACCTACTGGAAGAAGTACGGCATCCGCGATCCTCGCGGCGGCGGGCGTTCCTCGGCACGGCTGACCGCGCCTATGGTCGCGGCCGGCGCGGTCGCCAAGAAATGGCTGGCCGAGAAGTACGGCATGGTGTTCCGCGGCTGCATGACGCAGATCGGCGAGATCGCCATTCCCTTCGAGAGCTGGGACCACGTACCCAACAACCCCTTCTTCGCCCCCATCGCCGACGTGAGCGCGCTGGAGGACTACATGGACCGCCTGCGCAAGGCCGGCGATTCGTGCGGCGCGCGCATCCGCGTGACCGCCTCGAACGTCCCGGTGGGCCTGGGCGAGCCGCTCTTCGACAAGCTCGACGCCGAGATCGCCTACGCGATGATGGGCATCAACGCGGTGAAGGCGGTGGAAATCGGCGCCGGCTTCGACAGCGTCACCCAGCGCGGCACCACGCACGGCGACTCGATCACGCCCACGGGCTTCGTCACCAACAACGCGGGTGGCATCCTCGGCGGCATCAGCTCGGGGCAGGACCTGGACGTGAGCATCGCGATCAAGCCCACCAGCTCGATCATCAGCCCGCGCCAGTCGATCGACATCCACAACAACCCCGTCGAGGTCGTCACCAAGGGCCGTCACGACCCGTGCGTGGGCATCCGCGCCACGCCCATCGCCGAGGCGATGCTGGCGCTGGTGGTGATCGAGCACGTGCTGCGCAACCGCGCGCAGTGCGGTGATGTGCCACAGGGGCCCCAGGGCAGCAAGACAGAAGCCGCGTCGCCGCAGGCGTCCTTCCTCTAGTGTCGGAACCGCCACCAGTGGCCGCCGCCAGGCGCGGCCACCTGCTGGCATTCGCTGGTCTGTCGGCCAGCTATTTCGCGCACATCGGTTTCTTCAATCCCTACCTGCCGCTCTGGCTTAAGGACCTGGGGCTGCCGATCTTCACCATCAGCCTGCTGGCTTCGGTACAGTCGATCACGCGCGTGTTCGCGCCCTATGCATGGGGCGCGCTCAGCGACCACACCGGGCAGCGGGTGAAGCTGCTGCGCTTCAGTGCGGCGGTGGCGCTGGCCAGCTCCTTCGGTCTCTGGTGGCACGGCGGCGCATGGTGGCTCGCGCTGGTGCTGCTCGTGATGTTCACCCACACCAGTTCGATGATGTCGCTCACCGAGGCCGCGATGGCGCAACTGGTGGCCGGTGACTGGGGGCGCTACGGCCGCATCCGGCTGTGCGGCTCGGCCGGTTTCCTGCTCACGGTGTTCGTGGCGGGGGAGTGGTTCGACCGCTTCGGCATGAAGCACTTTCCGGCATGGGCGGCGGGCACCTTGGCCATCGTGCTGATCGCGACGATGAAGCTGCCCGACGTGCGCGAGCCTCCGGCCGCGCACGGCACGGTGAAGGAGCCCATCGGACCTGTGCTGCGCAACCGCTCGGTGCAGTGGTTCTTCGCGTCGCTCTTCTTCCAGGTGATGTCGCACTTCTCGGTGTACGCGTTCTTCTCGCTGTACCTCGATTCGATCGGCTACGGAAAGAGCACCATCGGCCTGCTGTGGGCGCTGTCGGTGGTGGCGGAGATCGTGTGGTTCTTCCTGCAGGGCAGGCTCATCGGCCTGATGCCGATGCCGCGCTGGATGCTGGTGTGCGGCATCGCGGCCGTCGCGCGGCTCGGGTTGACTGCGGGCCTGGGCGGTTGGATCGCGGCGCTCGTCGTGGCGCAGTGGCTTCACGCGCTGAGCTTCGCGGCGCACCACACGACCTGCATCGCGGTGGTCTCGCGCCGATTCCCCGGCCATCTGCGCGGGCGAGGGCAGGCGCTGTTCACGGTTATCGGCTATGGCTTCGGTGGCGTGCTGGGTGTTCTGCTCGGGGGTGCTGTCGCGCAGGCGTTTGGATATCGCGCGATGTTTACAGCTGCGGCCTTGCTGGCGGTGCTTGGCAGTGTGTGTGCGTGGCGGGTGATGAAGTTGGATCGGATGGAGCGCGCGGTCAGGACCTCCTGATCTCCCGACAAAGTGTCATGGGCCTTACATGCCCACGTCACCGCGGATTTTTACGCTGCGCGCTCCGTAATCTTTTCTCCTGATTTCTCATGTCCGTTTCAGACGACTCGCGCGGCGCACGCACGCCGCGTCTCCTTGCTCCTGCCGCATCGAACGCCTCCGAACAGAACAACGACAACAACACGCCGCCGCGCCGCCAGGTGCTGAAGCTCGGGGCTTCGCTTCTGACGGTCGGCAGCAGCGGCGCCTTGCTCGCGGCATGCGGCGGCGGTGGAGGCGACGGGCCGGCTCTCGGTCCATTCCCGGCTTCGACGCCTGCACCGGCGCCCGCGCCGGCGGCAACGCCCGCTCCGCCCGCGGCAGCCGCCAAGATCTCGAGCTTCTCGATCGCTGTGATGCCCGACACGCAGTTCTATGCGCGCTATGCCACGGCGGCCGAAAGCGACCAGTACAACAAGCGCTTCGGCAGCGCTCCTTTCGCAGCGCAGACGAAGTGGATCGCCGACAACGCCAAGGGACTGAACATACCTTTCACCATCCACCTCGGCGACGTGGTCGACCAGGTCGGCAAGCCCGACCAGTGGAAGGTGGCCGATGCCGCCATGAAGATCCTTGAAGATGCGAAGCTGCCCTACAGCGTGCTGGCCGGCAACCACGACGTGCTGAGGGACGTCGACTACAGCGTCGATTCAGTCGGCGGCACCGACAAGGACCGTACCCCTGCCAACGAACCCTACATCCAGTGGTTCGGCACCGAGCGCGCGAAGAAGCAGGCCACCTTCGGCGAGCGCGACACCAGCGGCTTCCACGAGTACCACGTGTTCGAAGCCCAGGGCCAGAAGTTCATGGTGCTGTCGCTGTCGTGGCGCATTTCCGATGCCGGCATTGCATGGGCCCGCCAGGTGATCAGGAAGAACCCGACGCTGCCGGTGATCCTGGTGAACCACCAGTTGCTCAACATCGCGCCCGATGGCACGAGCCCGCTCGAAACCGACTACGGCAAGATGCTGTGGGAGAAGCTGATCCGCGACAACGACCAGATCTTCATGACGCTCAACGGCCACCACCATGGCGCCGCGCACCTCACGAAGATCAACGACTTCGGCCGCAAGGTCGAGGAGATGGTGGTCGACTACCAGATGGCCTACCAGGGCGGCAACGGCCTCATGCGCCTGTACGAGTTCGACCTGACCAACAAGAAGATCAAGGTGCTGTCGTTCTCGCCGTGGGTTCCGCAGAAGCCGGCGGCCACGCTCAACAGCTTCGACCAGGCGGTGCTCACCACTGCCAACGAGGCCTTCACCATCGACATGGATTTCGCCCAGCGCTTCTCAGGCTTCAACAAGAGCTTCGGTGCCGGCAGCGCCACCATCGAAGGCTCGCTGGTGGACAAGGCCCGCGCGATGATCCTTGCGAACTACAAGGAACCGGCGACGCTCGTGCAGCGGCCGGCCACGAATTCGGACGACTACCCCAAGGTCGCGAACACGCTGGCGCACTGGCGCTTCTTCGGCGGCACGGCCAACCAGCCAGTGCTGCCGGGCACGGTCATCGCCGACGTCGCGGGCAGCAATCCGCTGCACCGCGATGCGCTGAATCAGGGGGGCGTCGTCGGTGCGACAGATGGCGACATCGTGTGGACGGACGACCGTCACTACCTCTCGGCCGCGCCGGGGTCGGTACGTTTCCTGAATACCAACAAGAACACGCCGCGCCTGAGCTATTTCCTTACCGATGCTGCGGCGCCGATCAACGCGCAGACGCTGGAGAACGGCTACACCATCGAAGCATTCATCAAGATCGACAAGAGCTGGACCAGCGCCAATCAGGCGTGGATGAACATCATGACGCGCGACGGCAAGCGCGGCGACCTGGCCGGCTATTCGGGCGGAGACCCCGAATCGCCTCCGATGCTGTTCGCCATATCGAGCTTGCGCGAAGTGCAATGGGAAGTAACTCCGAGCCCTGCCGGTACCCGGTCGCCCAAGGCCAACTGGTCGGGCGAGGTCATCGCCGACCGCTGGGTGCACATCGCGATCGTGAACGATCCCGTGTCGCACGACACCACCATGTACGTGGAAGGAGCCCCGGTGCTGCGCAATGCGTCCGCCATTCCGGGCCTTGCCACGCTTTCGGCCACCTCGCCATGGGTCGTGGGCGGCGGCTCGTGGGACGGCGCGCGCGCCGATGGCTTCTTCGGCAACATCGGCGAAGTCCGCGTCGTGGCAGCAGCACTGACCCCTGCCCAGTGGCTCACGGCACGCAAGCCGGCCTGAGCAGAGGCTCCGGCCTTCCCGCGATCAGTGAGTGATGCGGGGAGGCCGCTTTCTCCTATTTCTTCCTGCCGGTCTGCCTTCACGGCACCCTTGCCGTTCTCCTTCTCGAACATCGCAAAGTACTCCGAAGCCCGCTTCCGCAGCGATCGCCCGGTGTTCGCGTAGTCGTATTCGTCGAGATTCGCCAGCGACACCCGCCCGGCAGCAGCACGATGCCGGTTTTTCCTCGGCGATGCGGCTGACCGAATCGGGGTCCACTTCCGGCGGCGGCCGAGCTCGCGGTACAGCGCCTCCTTGCGGCGCCGGCGACGAGGGCGGCAATCAATGTGCCGCAGATGCCGCCGAGCTGAATGGGGCCGAAGCGGATCTGGCCCACTGCATAGCCAATGGCGAGCACGAGGAATAGCGCAATTTCGGACTGGTTTCGAGTATTTCGACCAGACCGCCAATCACAAATCAGATTCCTTGCCCGGAATGTGCTTGCAGGCGGGGCGCGGCCTCAATTGGCCGGTGGCTGGTTCGGAGGGCGCCGTAATTCATTCGAATCTCACCAGCGTGACTGCGGACACCGGCAGCCAGGGATCGCGAACTTTATGCTGATTCGAAGAACCGTCTATTTTTCGCATTGGTTCTTGCGATAAATCAACACTTAGAATAATTGTGAAAATATGCATCAGGGAGGTGAGCATGCCGCTCAATTTGCAAACAATATTCTTATCAATTGAGTTTCAATTAGGCGGTTTGTCTTATCTGCAAACCGAGGCTCAATGACCCGGCGCGTCAATATCGAGACGCCCGCGGGCGAGGCACTGCAATTCCGCCAGCTGGTAGGCCGCGAAGCGCTGAGCCAGCTGTACGCCTTCGACGTCGAACTGCTGGGCAACAGCAACGCCATCGACCCCAAGAGCCTGCTGGGCAAGGCCTGCAACGTGTCGGTGGAGACCGAAGGCGGGGTGAGGTACCTGGGCGGTATCGCCACCCGCTTCGGACTGCAGCAGGAGGATGCGCGTCACTCCTTCTACCGCCTGCGCCTTCGCCCCTGGCTGTGGCTGGCCACGCGGCGCAGCGACTTCCGCATCTTCCAGGGCAAGAGCGTTCCCGAGATCGTCATGGAAGTGCTCGGGCGTTATGGCCATCCCATCGAGCAGAAGCTCAGCCGCGGCGACTACCGGCGCTGGGATTACTGCGTGCAGTACCACGAGAGCGACTTCGACTTCGTCTCGCGCCTGTGCGAACTCGAAGGCATCTACTACCACTTCCGGCACGAGGCCAGCCAGCACGTGCTCGTTTTCGCCGACGACATCGCCAATTCCCACAGCCCGCTGCCCGGCGGCGAGGAGGTGCGCTACCACCCACTCGAGAAGTCCGGCATGGGCCAGCGCGAGCGCGTCTACGCGTGGGAGATCGCCGAGGAGGTGCGCTCGGGCCATCACTACAACGACGACTACGACTTCGAGAAGCCCAAGGCCGAGCTCTCGCACCTGCGCCAGATGCCCCCGGGGCATGACCACGACGCCTTCGAGAACTACGAATGGCCCGGCGGTTTCGTGCAGCACGGCGACGGCGAGACCTACGCGCGCATCCGCAACGAGGAGCAGCTCAGCCAGCGCAGCCGCGTCACGGGCCGTGCCAATCTGCGCGAGCTGGCCACCGGCCATACCCTGCGCCTGACCGGCCACCCCAAGGCCGACCAGAACCAGCAGTACCTGCTCGTGGGCGTGAGCTACCACCTGCAGGAGAACCTGCAGGCCAGCGAAGGCGTGGAAGGGACCGAAGGCTCCGTGCAGCGCTTCGCCTTCGAGGCCCAGCCCACCAGCTATGCATGGCGGGCGCCGCGCACCACGCCCAAGCCGCGTACGCGGGGCCCGCAGACCGCCATGGTCGTGGGCCCGGCGGGCGAGGAGGTCTGGACCGACCAGTACGGGCGCATCAAGGTGCAGTTCCACTGGGATCGCCTCGGACAGGACAACGAGAACTCCAGCTGCTGGGTGCGCGTTTCAACCGCGTGGGCCGGCGCCACCTTCGGCATGACCAGCGTGCCGCGTGTCGGCATGGAGGTGATCGTCGACTTCCTCAACGGCGACCCCGACTACCCCATCGTCACTGGCTGCGTGCACAACGCCGACACCATGCCGTCGTGGGAGCTGCCGGGGCAGAAGCACCTGTCGGGCATCCGCAGCCGGGAGCTCGGAGGCGGACGCGGCAACCACCTCGTGCTGGACGACACGCAGGGCAAGATCCAGGCGCAGCTGCGCAGCGACCATCAGTCCAGCCAGCTGAGCGTGGGGCACATCGGCCGCATCGAGGACACGGCAGGGCGCAAGGAGCCGCGCGGGCAGGGCTTCGAGCTGCGCACCGACGGGCATGGCGTGTTGCGTTCGGGCAAGGGCCTGCTCGTGACCACCGAGGCCCGGCCGAATGCACAGGCGCATGCCACCGACATGGGCGAGACGGTGGGCCGCCTCACGCAGGCGCGCGATCTGCACGAAGGCCTCAGCGGCCTCGCCCAGGGCGCGCAGGCCCATGAAGCCGGCGACCAGGACGAAGTCACCACGAGCATCAAGGAACAGAACGACGCCATCAAGGGCCAGGGCGGCAATCGCGAGCAGGGCGATTTCCCCGAGTTCCAGGAGTCGCACCTGACGCTGGCCAGCGCCAAGGGCCTGCAGACCGTGGCGCAGGGCTCGACGCACGTCGTGAGCAACGAGCACACCGCGCTCACCAGCGGCGGCCATACGAGCGTGAGCGCGGGCAAGAGCATGCTGGTCAGCGTGCAGAGCGCGATCCGCATGTTCGCCGCCAAGGCCGGCATGCGGCTCGTGGCTGCGGGCGCGGACATCGACATCAAGGCGCTGAAGGACAGCGTCAACGTGCTGGCCAAGCTCAACATCACGCAGACCGCCAACAAGATCACCATCCAGGCGAAGGAAGAAGTGGTCATCAACGGCGGCTCGAGCTACAGCCGCTGGAGTTCGGGCGGCATCGAGCACGGCACGGCCGGCACATGGCGCGAGCATGCCGCCGTCCACAGCCTCGTGGGGCCGGCCAACGACGGCAAGCCCGCGCTGCCCAACCCGCCGCCGGTGCCCAAGGGCCAGCTCGACCTCTATCACCAGTACATCAAGCCGACCGGCGAAAAGCGCCAGGGCGTGGCGCAGGGCGATTTCACCGTGGTGGATTCGGAAGGCGGCACGCACGCCGGCACCTTCGACCGCAACGGCTTCGCGACGGTGTCGGGCCTGCCCATCGGCACCGCCAAGGTCACGTTCGGCAAGGACCCGCGAGACCCTTGGGAAGAAGGCAGCTATTACGGTACGCCGGAGGACTGGAAGGCGACCGGCGCGACCGGCGCGGCCGCGGGCGGAGCGGGCGGGGGCGTGTCGGGCATCTCCGGCATCTCCGGCCTCGTGGGCAACGCTGCCGGACTGGCCGGCTCTGCGGGCGGCGCCGCAGGAGCCCTCGCAGGCGTGGCCGGCATGGGCAGCAAGGCGGCGAGCGCGCTGAACCAGGTCACGCAAGCGGCCGGCGTCGCGCAGCAGGCCGTGGGCGCGGCGCAGGCGATCCAGCAGGGCGGCGCCAAGGCGCTGCTCGGCCAGGCGAGCCAGGCGGCGACCGGCATGGCGATCCAGGCGGCCGGTGCCAAGCTCGGCCCGATGGGCGTGCCGATCACCGGCGTGATGAGCGGCATCGCTTCTGGCGGTATGAAGCAGCCAGGCATCGCCACCGCAGTTGCAAATTCAGTCGCCACAGGCCGGACGCCTGGCTTCGCAGGCTGACCCTGCCTGGTCGCCCCGAATGGCCCTCCAGCGGGCCACCCAACCTGAAACGAGAGTTCGAGAGAAAAAGAAAAAATGGCAGAACAGGAGGCGGCGTCGAAGCCGCAGGCAACCGAGCGCGAGCCGCAGACGGCGGTGGCACCGCTGAACACGATCGTGAAGGAAGACGTCGCCGCCGCCAGCAAGGCGGTGGACGACTGGCTGCGCTCGTTCAGCGGCGGCTACGTGACGCTGGAGCGATTGACGATGGTGCTGGGCAGCATCCCGATCGTGGGCAACATCATGGCGCTGGTGGATGTGTTCCTGGACATCATCAACATCGTCGAGAAGAAGGCCAAGGACGGCGTCGATGCGTTCCTGAACTGGGTGAGCCTGGGCATCAACCTGATCGGGCTGATCCCGATACCGCCGAGCATGGCAGCGGCGCGCATGAGCCTGCGCCCGACGCTGCATCTGGTGAAGCAGGAGCTGAAGTCGGCAGCCTCGAATCTGGGGGAAGCCATCGTCACCACGCTGGTGGGTCACCTGAACGCCACCATCATGGGCGAGCTGGACACGTTCATCGACGGAGCCATCGCCAAGCTCGATGGCATCCTGAAGAGCTGCGCGGATCTTGCGGACAAGATCATCGACAACCTGGTGGACATCCTGCGTCGGGTGCTGGGTCAGAAGGACCTGTTCACGGTGGGCGCCCCTGCGGCGGCAGAGACCAAGGTGCATGACCCGAAGACGCAGAGCACGTGGAGCCGGATGTGGGGTGCGGCGGTGCGCTACTCGAAGCAGTCGGCGAACTACGTGGCGAAGGCGGCTGCGAGCCATCTGCCGGATGGCATCGCGGGGCGGATCAACGGGGTGATCGCGCAAATGCTGGACTTCAAGCGGCTGCTGAGAGGGCAGCTGTCGAGGCTGGCGGACAAGGAGGCGCAGGCCAGCATCATGTGGCTGCTGCACAAGCTGCGGGATGCGCTGCTGAAGAAGAAGGGCAGGAGGGCCGCGATCGTGCCGCCGCAGGCGGGGGCGGTTGCCCAGAAGGACAAGCCCGGTGACCAGTTGGGGCACATCAGCAAGCAGGCGCCCGCGAACGGGCGAGGGTGCAGCATCAAGAACGGTCCGGCGCCGGTGCGCAAGGGCGGCTCCATCAGTCTCGCTCTCGGGGATGAGAGCTTCACCCACACCGATTTCGTTCTCGCAGCGCCGCTGCCGATCGAATGGGCGCGTACCTACGCCAGTGACCTCGACGCCTTCGACCGCGGCAGCCTGGGCGCACGCTGGATCACCCCCTACAGCATGCGCGTGGACCTCGCCACGCCCATGCGAGGCGCGCGCCAGGGCCAGCCCAGCCTCGTCTACCACGCCGCCGACGGCCGCAGCCACGCCTACCCGTTGCTGGCCGTGGGCCAGAGCTATTTCGACGCGATCGAGGAAGTCCGCGTCTCGCGCCTGAGCGAGGGCCTGCTGGTGCTTGACTTCGGCAAGCTTCTGCCCGAAGGCGAGCAGAGCGAGTGGCGCGAGATCTACGAGTACGTCGACAGCAAACAACCCCATTTCCGGCTGGTCACGCAGCAGGCCAAGGACGGCATGGCCATCGGCCTGCGCTACGACCACGTGATCGCGGCAACGGGCGAGCGCGTACTCAGCGACGTCATCAGCAAGCACGGAGAAGCCGTCATGGCGCATGTAGGCACGAAGCCTGATGCGCAGACCGGGCTCATCCAGTCGCTGTGGGAGCTCAAGGACGGCCAGGTCGTGCGCCAGCTGGCCGCCTACACGCACGACGCCGAGCGGGACCTCGTCGCCGCACAGGACGAAGACGGCGCCAGCTGGAGCTACACCTACAGCCACCATCTCGTGACCCGGTACACCGACCGCACCGGCCGGGGCATGAACCTCGAGTACGACGGCACAGGCCCTGACGCCAAGGCCGTGCGCGAGTGGTCCGACGACGGCAGCTTCGCGCTGAAGCTGGAGTGGGACCGCAACATCCGCCTGACCTACGTGACCGATGCGCTGGGTGGGGAGACGTGGCACTACTACGACATCCAGGGCTACACCTACCGCATCATCCATCCGGACGGGCTGCAGGAGTGGTTCTTCCGTGATGACGCGAAGAACATCACGCGCCACGTGCACACCGACGGCACGACGGACGACTACACCTACGACCCCGACGGCAACCTGCAGACGCACACCCGAGCCGACGGCAGCCGGGTGCACTACGAATACGACAGCCTGCACCGGCTCACTGGCATCCGCGATGCGGAAGGCGGCGTGTGGAAGCGCGACTACGACGCGCAGGGCCATCTCACGGAAGAGATCGATCCGCTGGGCCACAAGACCGAGTACACGTACGACAAGGCCGGCAGGCCCGTGCGCATCACCGATGCGAAGGGCGGCACGAAGCTGATGAGCTACACGCCTCGCGGTCGGCTCGCGAGCCTCACCGATTGCTCGGGCAAGACCAGCCGCTGGACCTACGACGATCGCGGCCGACTCGCCACGGCCGTCGATCCGGCGGGCAACGTCACGCGCCATCTCTACAGCCTTCCGCAGGAAGACGCGGTACTGCGTGCCCAAGGCAGCGTGCCGGGCTTGCTCCACGAGCTCGTGCTGCCCGACGGCACGCGCGAGCAGACACTGCACGACCCCGAGGGACGCATGCTCGCGCATGTCGACGGGCTCGGGCGCCGCACGCACTACAGCTACAACCGCGCAGGGCTCATCGCCGGCCGCACCGATGCCGACGGGCATTCGCTCAGGTACCAGTGGGATCTGCTGGGTCGTCTTGTCGAATTGCGCAACGAGAACGGCAGCCGCCACAGCCTGCGCTACGACCCCGTGGGCCGGCTGCTGGAGAAGACCGACTTCGCCCGCCGGACCACGCGGTACCGCTACGAGGAAAGCACCGGCCGGCTTGCCGAGGTCGACGCGGGCGGGCGAGTGGTGCAGTTGCAGGCCGATGCCATGGGCAGGATGACCGAGCGGTCCGCTGGCGGCCAGGTCGAGCGCTTCGCCTTCGACCGCAACGGGCGCATGGTGGAGGCGACGAACAGCGACGCGCGCCTGCAGTGGTTCTTCGACCCGGCCGGCAACCTGACGCGCGAGCATCAGCACGACCTGCAGGCCGGGCGCACCGCGATATGGCAGCACCGCTACGACGCACTCAACCAGCGCGTCGCCACGATCCGCCCCGACGGCCATGCGACCCAGTGGCTCACCTACGGTTCGGGCCACGTGCACGGCCTGCTGCTCGACGGACACGACATCCTCGGCTTCGAGCGCGACGACCTCCATCGCGAAGTGCTGCGCGAGCAGCGCAACGGCCTGACCCAGAAGCTGCGTTACGACAGCGCAGGGAGGCGGCTGGAGCAGCAGGTCGTGCCGGGCCAGGCGAGCGCACCCGGCGCGCTGCAGCTGCAGCGCACCTACGGCTACGACAGGGCGGGGCAGCTCGTCGCCATCGGCGACAGCCATCATGGCAACCTCGACTACCGCTACGACCCCGTCGGCCGCCTCGTGGAGGCCAACAGCCGGTTCGGACGCGAGACCTTCGCCTTCGATCCGGCGGGTAACGTTGCCGAGCCCGCTGGCACCACCGGCGCAAGCCGGGCTCCCATCGCTCCCTTGCTCGACAACTTGCTCCGGGCCTATGCCGGCGTCCGTTATCGATACGACGAGCACGGCCACATGGTCGAGCGCGTATGCAACGGCCGGGCGACCACCTTCGCGTGGGACGGTTTCGGGCGCCTGAGTTCCGCCACGGACCCAGACGGCACGCAAACCTCATTCGCCTACGACCCGCTGGGCCGCCGCATCTCGAAACGCTCGCGAGACAGCATCACCCGGTTCGGTTGGGATGGCGACACGCTCGCCTTCGAGAGCACGCAGAGCCTCGCCGCGGAGCAGGAAGACGACGGACGCGGCTGGAGCGTGCACTACGTCCACGAGCCGCGCTCCTTCGCTCCGCTGGTTCAACTGCGCCAGGCGCATGCGATCGTGCCGGGCAGGACGCCCGACGTGCGGGAACTCATGGCCGCCAACGGTGGCGCCTACGACATCGAGCAGGATCCGCTTTGGAACGGCGAACTCCAGCCGGGGCAGCGCAGCTTCGAGGCGGACGAGATCGCCTTCTATCAGTGCGACCACCTCGGCACGCCGCGGGACCTGACCGATCATGAAGGCCGGGTCGGATGGTCGGCTCAGTACAAGGCCTGGGGCGAAGCGCGCGAGGTCATCAGCGAGGCGGGGCGACGTGCCGGCATCGTGAATCCGATCCGCTTCCAGGGGCAGTACTTCGATGCCGAAACGGGGCTGCACTACAACCGCTACCGCTACTACGATCCGGCGAGCGGCCGGTATGTCTCGCCCGACCCGCTGGGGCTCGCAGGCGGCCTCAACCTGTATGCGTACGTCGGCGGCAACCCCGTGCGCGGCATCGATCCGCTGGGTCTGGTCGACATCAACCTGTTCCCGCACAACGAGGCGATCCGGCAGTCGGCAGACAACATCCCGAGCCCGCCCGGCACCTTCACGGTCGGCTCCCACGGCAATCCGAGCATCATGACCGACACCGCGCTCAAGGGCATCACCCCTGCGCAAATGGCGCAGCGGATCAAGGCGCATCCGTCGTATACGGAAGGCCAGCAGGTTCAGCTTATGTCATGCGAGACCGGCAAGGGAACGGACCCCTACGCGCAGAAACTGGCCAACGAGCTCAATGCGCCTGTCGTGGCGCCCGACAAGCTCCTGTGGATCTGGCCCCACGGCGCCTACAAGCCTGCTGGCCAGAAGGCCGACGGAAGCATGGACACCGCCGATCCCGGGGTCTGGCATACCTTCAACCCCAAGCCATGAAGAACATCGATCTCAGGTTCGGCACGAAGCTGGCAGTGCTTCTTCCTCTTCTTCTGAACCTCCCAGTCTCTTACGCAACGGAGAACCAAGCCATGGACAAGCCCGACGCCGCACCAGCCTCTTCTTCTTCGCCCATCTCGGGTGCGCAGTCCTACGCGCTGACAGATGCGCAACGAGCCGAACTGATCACGAAGGCCGAGGCCGGTGACGCCGAGGCCGCGTTCCGTCTCTCGCTGTACTACACCTTCACGTCTTCCGACGACGTTCAGCGCATCCGCTGGCTGACGATCGCGGCCAAGGCCGGACACGTCGTCGCGCAGCACAACCTGGCCTACGACCTCTACATGGGCGGCAAGGACCTCGCCGAAGCCGCGCATTGGGCGGCGGAGTCGTCGAAGAGCGGCAATGCGGAGGCAGGAGATCTGCTCAAGGAGATCGAAGCGGCCCGCGCGAAGGCCCGGGGCTCGCGTCCGTGAGCGACGGCCTCGATGGTTCGGCCGCGCCGCTCTTCGAGATCGAGCCGCCGGATCGGCTGCTGCTCAACACCCCGGTGGTGATCGCATTGGGCAACGCTTTCAGGCTGTTCGAGAGGACCGGGCAAGACCTGAATAACTTCGATGTCCGCATTGCCGAAAGGCGGAAAGAGAACGGCGAGGACGAAGACGGTGTCGACACCATCGGCATAGCCTTCTCTGCCAAGCTGCCGCCCGGGCAGAAGGGACTTGGCAACGCCAGCAGGTTGGGGCGGTCGATCATGTACATCGCCTCGAGGATCACGGGCGAAATGCTTCGGGAGCGAGGAAGCAGGTAGTGGTCCCGACGCTGGGACTGTTTCAAAAGACGCCGCGACCGACCGAGTCTGCGGCTTTCAATTTTGAAAGGGAGAAAAGAATGAACGAAATCATCGAAGTCGATGGCCTGGTAGCACAGGCGATTGCAGTGGCCTGGGAGGATGGAAGGTCTTCTGGCCTGCGGCTCGAGAACTACAAGCTTGTGCTGGTCGATGCATCCGACGGATACCGGGTTACGTGGGAAGCGTCGAACAAGCCGCAGGGTCATCGCGGTGCCCTGCCGGGCCTGGCGGAACCGCAACTGCTGATCGACAAGTTCAGCGGCCGAGTCCTTCAGAAGCATCTGTCTCGCTGAAGAGATAGCCAACCGAGGGACATCGAGTGTCTTCCCAGATCATCATCCTCGCCCACGACATGTGGCGCAAAGGCGCTGGCGGTGCTCCCGCCGGGCTCGTCGGCCAGGCCGACAGCTTCGCCTACGCGGGGCTCGACCTGGGCCTTGCCCAGTTCGCCGCAACGACCTTCGCAGGCACGAGCTTCACCGCCACCAGCTTCGAGCAGGCGGGCTGGAGCGGCTGCCAGTTCACGGGCTGCAGCTTCACCCAGTGCGACTTCAGCAGCATCTCGATCACCGGCTGCACGTTCATCAATTGCAGCTTCACGGGCGCGAACTTCGATGGCGCGAGCATCGGAAGCAGCACCTTCCGGCAGTGCCAGTGGGACGACATCAGCTTCGCGGGCGGCAGCTGGAATGACGTCGGCGTGCTGGACTGCAGCGGCACCGTGGTGCATGCGCAAGGGCTGCAGGGACGCAGCGTGGACTTCACCGGCAGCACCTTCGAGCAGCTCGAGTTCCAGGGCGCCAGCATCAACTGAGGGAAACAATAAATGGCAGGGACGGAAGAGAAGAAAGCGCCGACCGAGCGCGAGCCGCAGACGGCGGTGGCGCCGCTGAACACGATCGTGAAGGAAGACGTCGCCGCCGCGAGCAAGGCGGTGGACGACTGGCTGCGCTCGTTCAGTGGCGGCTACGTGACGCTGGAACGATTGACGATGGTGCTGGGCAGCATCCCGATCGTGGGCAACATCATGGCGCTGGTGGATGTGTTCCTGGACATCATCAACATCGTCGAGAAGAAGGCCAAGGACGGCGTCGACGCGTTCCTGAACTGGGTGAGCCTGGGCATCAACCTGATCGGGCTGATCCCGGTACCGCCGAGCATGGCTGCGGCGCGCATGAGCCTGCGCCCGACGCTGCACCTGGTGAGGCAGCAACTGAAGACGGCGGCCTCGAACCTGGGGGAGGCGATCGTGACCACGCTGGTGGGGCACCTGAATGCCACCATCATGGGTGAGCTGGACAAGTTCATCGACGGAGCCATCGCCAAGCTCGACGGCATCCTCAAGAGCTGCGCGGACCTGGCAGACAAGATCATCGACAACCTGGTGGACGTGATGCGTCGCGTGCTGGGGCAGAAGGATCTGTTCACGGTAGGCACGCCTGCGTCACCCGAAACCAAGGTGCACGACCCGAAGACGCAGAGCACGTGGAGCCGCATGTGGGGTGCGGCGGTGCGCTACTCGAAGCAGTCGGCGAACTACGTGGCGAAGGCGGCTGCGAGCCAGCTGCCCGATGGCGTTGCCAGCCAGGTCAACAGCGTGATCACGCAGATGCTGGACTTCAAGCAGCAGCTGCGCGGGCAGCTGTCGAGGCTGGCGGACAGGGAAGCGCAGGCCAGCATCATGTGGCTGCTGTACAAGCTGCGGGATGCGCTGCTGAAGAAGAAGGGCCAGCGTGCCGCGATCATCGCTCCGCAAACAGGAGCCAAGGCGGAAAAGGAAAATCCCGGAACGCAACTCGGCCACATCAACAAGCAAGCCGATGCACAAGGGACGGCGGGGTGCAAGAACTGCCCTGCGCCGGCGCGCAAAGGGGCTTCCATCAGCCTTGCCACGGGCAACGAAAGCTTCACCCACACCGACTTCGTTCTGGCAGCGCCGCTGCCGATCGAATGGGCGCGCACCTACGCCAGTGACCTCGACGCCTTCGACCGAGGCAGCCTGGGCGCGCGCTGGATCACCCCCTACAGCATGCGTGTGGACATCACCGCCCCCGCGCGAGGCGCCCGCCAGGGCCAGCCCAGCCTCGTGCACCACGCCGCCGACGGCCGCAGCCACGCCTACCCGGTGCTGGCCGTGGGCCAGAGCTATTTCGATGCGATCGAGGAAGTCCGCGTCTCTCGCCTGAGCGAGAGCCTGCTGGTGCTTGACTTCGGCAAGCCTCTGCCCGAAGGCGAACAGAGCGAATGGCGCGAGATCTACGAGTACGTCGACAGCAAACAACCCCATTTCCGGCTGGTCACGCAGCAGGCCAAGGACGGCATGGCCATCGGCCTGCGCTACGACCACGTGATCGCGGCAACGGGCGAGCGCGTACTCAGCGACGTCATCAGCAAGCACGGAGAAGTCGTCATGGCGCATGTGGGCACCAAGCCCGATGCGCAGACCGGGCTCATCCAGTCACTGTGGGAGCTCAAGGACGGCCAGGTCGTGCGCCAACTCGCCGGCTACGCGCACGACGGCGAGCGCGACCTCGTCGCCGCGCAGGACGAAGACGGCGCCAGCTGGAGCTACACCTACAGCCACCACCTGGTGACCCGCTACACCGACCGCACAGGCCGGGGCATGAACCTCGAGTACGACGGCACCGGCCCCGACGCCAAGGCCGTGCGCGAGTGGTCCGACGACGGCAGCTTCGCGCTGAAGCTGGAGTGGGACCGCAACATCCGCCTGACCTACGTGACCGATGCGCTGGGCGGGGAGACCTGGCACTACTACGACATCCAGGGCTACACCTACCGCATCATCCATCCGGACGGGCTGCAGGAGTGGTTCTTCCGGGACGAGGCGAAGAACATCACGCGCCATGTGCACACCGACGGCACGACGGACGACTACACCTACGACGCCGACGGCAACCTGCAGACGCACACCCGAGCCGACGGCAGCCGGGTGCACTACGAATACGACAGCCTGCACCGGCTCACTGGCATCCGCGATGCGGAAGGCGGCGTGTGGAAGCGCGACTACGACGCGCAGGGCCATCTTGCGGAAGAGATCGATCCGCTGGGGCACAAGACCGAGTACGCGTACGACAAGGCGGGCAGGCCCGTGCGCATCACCGATGCCAAGGGCGGCGTCAAGGCGCTCGTCTACTCGCCATCGGGCCAGCTGCTGAGCTACACCGACTGCTCCGCAAAGACCAGCCGCTGGGACTACGACGATCGCGGCCGCCTGGTCAAGGCCACCGATGCTGCCGGCAACGCCACCAGCTATCGCTATGCAGCCGGCCAGTTGGAAGAGATCGAACAGCCCGACAGGACGAGCGAGCACTTCGAGCACGACGCCGAAGGCCGGCTGCTCGTGCACACCGACGCACTGGGGCGCGCCACGCGCTACAGCTACACGCGCGCCGGCCTGATCGCCGGCCGCACCGATGCCGCTGGCCGCTCGCTCAAGTACCACTGGGACCTGCTGGGCCGCCTGACCGAACTGCACAACGAGAACGGCAGCCGCTACGACTTCCGCTACGACCCCGTGGGCCGACTGCTCGAAGAAACCGGCTTCGACCGCAAGACCACGCAGTACGTCCACGAAGAAACCACGGGCGTTCTCGCCGAAGTGATCGAGGCGGGCCACAGCACCGAACTCGAATTCGATCCTCTCGGCCGCCTTAGCGAACGCCGCGCCGGCGGGCAGTCCGAACGCTTCGCATACGACCGCAACGGCCGCCTGCTCGAGGCGACGAACAGCGATGCGCGCCTGCAGTGGTTCTACGACCCGGCCGGCAACCTGACTCGCGAGCATCACCACTACCTGAAGCGCAAGCGCACGGCGGTCTGGCAACACAGCTACGACGAACTCAACCATCGCGTCGCCACCGTGCGGCCCGACGGGCACGTCACCCAATGGCTGACCTATGGCTCCGGCCATGTGCACGGCCTGATGATCGACGGTCAGGACATCCTGGGCTTCGAGCGGGACGACCTGCATCGGGAGATCGCACGCGAGCAGGGCAACGGCTTGAGCCAGCGGCAGCAGTACGACCCGGCGGGACGGTTGCTCGAGCAGCAGATATCGCGCACCAGGCCAAGTGCTGTCGAGGCAGTTGGCATCCAGCGCCGCTACAGCTACGACAAGGCTGGCCAATTGGTGGCCATCGGCGACAGCCGGCGTGGCAACCTGAACTACCGCTACGACCCCGTGGGCCGCCTGCTCGAAGCCAACAGCCGCCTCGGGCGCGAGACCTTCGCCTTCGACCCCGCAGGCAACATCGTCGACCCGCCCCCGGCCAACGAGCCGCTGAGGCACCCGGCCGGCAAGCTGCTGGATAACCTGCTGAAGACCTACGCCGGCACCAGCTACCGCTACGACGAACGCGGCAACATGACCGAGCGCGTACGCAACGGCTGGCGCACCGTTTTCGCATGGGACGGCTTCAACCGCATGACCGCGGCGACCGACCACAGCGGCATCACCACCACCTTCAGTTATGACGCGCTGGGGCGGCGTCTATCCAAGAGTTCGGGCGACACCACGACTTTGTTCGGCTGGGACGGCGATGTGCTCGCATTCGAGAGCACGCAGAGCAGCTCGGCGATCGAGGAGGGCGGCGAGCACGGCTGGAGCGTGCACTACATCCACGAGCCGAACTCGTTCGTGCCGCTGGTGCAGGTGCGCCGGGCGAGCGCGATGGCGCTGAGCGAGATGACGGATGCGAAGGCGTTGATGGAGGCCAATGGAGGCGCCTACGACATCGAGCAGGATCCGCTGTGGAACGGCGAGCAGAGGCAGGTGCCGCGGGCGTTTGACAGAAGGGAGATGGCGTTCTACCAGTGCGACCACCTGGGCACACCGCAGGAACTGACAGACCATGAGGGCAGCATTGCGTGGTCGGCGCAGTACAAGGCGTGGGGAGAGGCGCGGGAGGCGATCGGCGAAGCGGGGAGAAGGGCGGGGTTCAGGAATCCGATTCGGTTTCAGGGGCAGTATTGGGATGAAGAGACGGGGCTGCACTACAACAGGTATCGATACTACGACCCACTGGTAGGGCGATTCGTCTCGAGGGATCCAATTCGAATCCTCGGTGGTGAAAACTTCTACGAGTACGCGCCAAGTCCTACTTACTGGATCGACCCCTTTGGATTAGCGCGAAAAGGAGGGCAACGGACTAATGGCGGGAGCACTCCGCCGAACAAACCCGAGCAGGCGAAAGCGGCGCAAACACAGGAAAACGCGCATTGCCCGCTGATGACGCGAGTGCGGCATTACACGAATCGAAAAGGGTCAACCGGAATCCAGGCCAGCGGCAAAGTTATTGCCAGTGACAACAATCGCGTCTATGTTGAGCCTGCTAGCGGAAAACCACTAAGTCAACGCGATGCCGAAGATAAGTATCAGATCGGACAAGGTCGCGGGCGGGACTATGTTGAATTTGACGTGCCGCTGTCAAGACTTGAATGGGTGGAGAATCCTAGGTATCACAGGCAGGAGCTAACGATTAAAGGTGGTGTTCCAGCATGCAATCTAAAAGTCTTTAGGAGATCTTAAATGATGGAAAAAAATAAAGAATTGCGAATTGATGGGGGGGATTTATTAAGCGTCCTTCGAGAGATCGAGTACATGCTAATTTCCCTGCATAAGATTGGCTCATATTACGCGCCGGATCTTCCTGATAAGAAGTCAGAATACAACGCGGAAACAACCAAATTCATTGACGACGGAGAAGTGACGAGTCGGCTCGCCAGAGTTCGATCTACCTTGTCCAGGGTTTTCGATGAAACTCGAGGCGAAGATGACCTGACAGATATTGAGCGAGCTTTGGAAGGTCTGCAGTTTTGGAGACCAGGAAATAACAGTGAGTGAACAGTACTGAATAGCGGTGCCAGGTTGCTGAACGGTGCGCCGAGATTTTTTGTGCGCTGGCTTCTGATCACTTCGAGCTATTGTTGAAGTTGAATCCTAATGAAATGAATTGACGCTTCGGTGGCGATGCTGGCAGTGAGGTTGTAGCTTGATAGTTTTTCATTTTGGGCCGTTGAGCAAGGACGAATTAACGATTGATTTCGATGAAGAGGGTGCTGGTTTTCTTCTCTCGAAAATCTCTGCATTGATAGATGGAATAAAGAGTGTCGAGCATGTCGGCTCTCTTCATTTGTTTCGAAATAATCTGGAGGAAGCGATAATTGAATTGAGACTTGGCGTGCTCGATCGTCTCGAAATGAAGAAAAATTCGTTGTTCTTGGAGATAAGCTTGGATGCTTTGGGGTATGCGCTCCATCAGTTGACTGAGTTCCTGGAAAGGGGCTACTTCTTTCCTTCCGAATTCTGGAGTTTTTCGAGAGAAGGCCGAAAATACGATACGCAGGTTTTCTTCGGAAAGCTCTCCTCGCGGGAGTGACTCCTTCGCCTCCGGCTTGAGAGGGCAACCCGAACGCTACGTGGATCTACCCTTCAGCATTGCGCGCACGACAGACGTCCCCCAAGCAAAACCCCCCATTGATTGTTCGCCGCCATAGCCACAGGCTTCGGCGCCTCTACATCTGCTGTGTTCGGGTTTCCGATAACTAAATCACCTTGATTTAGTCCCTCCGCTGCCCGATAGTCCCCTTGCGCCCGGACGCCCGCTTCCCCTCACGCGATCCGGATCCAAAACCGCAGGCGCTAACAACCGCCCGCCCAAGGAGACAACCCATGCACACCAGCCCCCGCTCTATCCTCGCCCTGGCAGCACTCTCCCTCGCCGCAGCCTCCGCGTCGACCGCTGCCTTCGCCGCCGACCAGCCCGTCATCGGCCTCGTCACCAAGACCGAGACCAACCCCTTCTTCGTGAAGATGAAGGAAGGCGCCCAGGAAGAGGCCAAGAAGCAGGGCGCCAAGCTGCTCTCCGGCGCAGGCAAGGCCGACGGCGACAACGCCGGGCAGATCACCGCCATGGAGAACATGATCGCGGCCGGCGCCAAGACCATCCTCATCACGCCGAGCGATGCCAAGGCCATCGTTCCCGCAATCAAGAAGGCGCGCGACAAAGGCGTGATGGTGATCGCGCTCGACAGCCCGGCCGATCCGCCGGATGCGACCGACGCGCTCTTCGCGACCAACAACTACACCGCCGGCGTGCTGATCGGCGAATACGCCAAGGCCGCGATGGCGGGCAAGCCGGCGAAGATCGTCGCGCTCGACCTGCTGCCGGGCCACCCCGTGGGCGCGCAGCGCCACAACGGCTTCATGAAGGGCTTCGGCCTGCAGGCCAACGACGCGAAGTCGAATGAGCTGTCTAAGGCGCCCGAGATCGTCTGCATGGCCGACAGCTACGGCGACCAGGCCAAGGCGCAGACGGTGATGGAGAACTGCCTGCAGAAGGCGCCCGACGTGAACCTGGTCTACACCATCAACGAGCCCGCCGCCGCCGGTGCGTACAACGCACTCAAGCGCGCCGGCAAGGAGAAGGGCGTGATGATCGTGTCGGTCGACGGCGGCTGCCAGGGCATCAAGGACACGGCCGCCGGCATCATCGCCGCGACCTCGCAGCAGTACCCGCTGAAGATGGCCGCCATGGGCGTTGCCGCGGGCGTCGAGTACGCCAAGACGGGCAAGAAGGCTTCGGGCTATGTCGATACGGGCGTGACGCTGATCGCTGGCAAGAGCGTGGCGGGCGTCGACAGCAAGGACACCAAGACCGGTGCCGAGCTGTGCTGGGGCAAGAAGTAAGCAGCCGAGCTGACGACGAATTCCAGGGAGGCACATCTCGATGGCGAAATCCGCATCAGCCACGCACCACATCCCGTGGGGCGCCCTGGGGCCGTGGCTGGCCCTGCTCGGCGCATGCATCTTCTTCGCGACCCAGTCCGACCGCTTTCTCACGGGCGGCAATCTCTCGCTGATCCTGCAGCAGGTGATGGTGGTCGGCGTGATCGCCATCGGCCAGACGCTGGTGATCCTCACGGCGGGCATCGACCTGTCGTGCGGCATGGTGATGGCGCTGGGCGGCATCATCATGAGCAAGTTCGCCACCGAGCTCGGCCTGCCGGCGCCGGTGGCCATCCTCTGCGGCATCGGCGTGACGACGCTGTTCGGCCTGCTCAACGGCCTGCTGGTCACGCGCATCAAGCTGCCGCCCTTCATCGTGACGCTGGGCACGCTGAACATCGCCTTCGCGATCACGCAGCTGTACTCGTCGTCGCAGACCATCACCGACCTGCCCGGCGGCCTCACGGGCCTGGGCACCACCTTCACCATCGGCGGCGCCGAAGTGGCCTGGGGTTCGGTGCTGATGGTGGTGCTCTATTTCCTCGCGTGGTTCGTGCTGCGCGAGACGGCGGCGGGGCGGCACGTCTACGCCGTGGGCAACAACGCCGAGGCCACGCGCCTCGTGGGTATCCCTACCCAGCGCGTGCTGCTGGGCGTGTACGTGATGGCGGGCGTGCTTTACGGCATCGCCTCGCTGCTGTCGGTGGCGCGCACCGGAGTGGGCGACCCGAACGCGGGCCAGACCGAGAACCTCGACGCCATCACGGCCGTGGTGCTCGGCGGCACCAGCCTCTTCGGCGGCCGCGGCATCGTGCTGGGTTCGCTGATCGGCGTGCTGATCGTGGGCGTGTTCCGCAACGGGCTCACGCTGATGGGCGTGTCTTCGATCTACCAGGTGTTGGTGACGGGCATCCTGGTGATCCTGGCCGTCACGGCAGACCAACTCTCGCGCAGGGGGGCTCGCTAGCATGAAGCTCACCCCCAGTCTTCGCGCACTTCGTGTGGCTTCGCCAACCCCCTTCCAGGGGGCAACACCTTCGGCCGGGCAAAGCCCGTTCCGCGGTGTTCCCCGACGGGTCCGCGCCGGTCGCGTCGGCCGCGGCTCGTGTGCCAGCGTGGTGGAGAACTGAAATGAACACGGCTACAAACCGCAAGATCGTGATGCAGGCCAAGGGCCTGGTGAAGCGCTACGGCCAGGTCACGGCGCTGGCCGGTGTCGACTTCGAGCTGCGCGCAGGAGAGATCCTCGCGGTGATCGGCGACAACGGCGCGGGCAAGTCATCGCTCATCAAGGCGCTGTCGGGCGCGATCGTGCCCGACGAGGGGCAGATCCTGCTCGACGGCAAGCCGGTGAACTTCCGCAATCCGCTGGAGGCGCGGCGCGCGGGCATCGAGACGGTCTACCAGGACCTGGCCGTGGCACCCGCCATGACCATCTACGAGAACCTGTTCCTCGGCCGCGAGCTGCGCCGCCCCGGCTTCATGGGCAACGTGCTGCGCATGCTCGACAAGAAGAAGATGCTGCAGGAAAGCACCGCGCGCATGGCCGACCTGAAGGTCGGCATCCAGTCGATGACGCAGGCGGTCGAGACGCTCTCGGGCGGCCAGCGCCAGTGCGTGGCCGTGGCGCGCAGCGCGGCCTTCGCGCGGCACGTGGTCATCATGGACGAACCCACCGCCGCGCTCGGCGTGAAGGAGGGCAACATGGTGCTGGAGCTGATCCGCCGCGTGCGCGATCGCGGCCTGCCGGTGGTGCTCATCAGCCACAACATGCCGCACGTGTTCGAGGTGGCCGACCGCATCCACGTGGCCCGCCTGGGCCGCCGCGCGGCCGTGCTCGATCCTAGGAAGATCAGCATGAGCGACACGGTCGCGGTGATGACCGGCGCGATGACGGCCGACCAGCTGCCCGCGGAGGCGCATGCCTGATGCGCACGCACCCGCTGCTGCGCGCACGCCCGACCTGCTGCGGCCCCGCGGCTCCAACCAGGTCGGCATGCGCCAGTTCAACGAGCGCACGGTGCTGCAGGCGCTGCGCGTTCACGGCAGCCTGCCCAAGGCCGACCTGGCACGGCTGACCGGGCTCAGCGCGCAGACCATCGGGCTCATCACCGCGCGGCTGGAGGAAGACGGGCTCATCCTCAAGCAAAGCCGCGTGCGCGGACGCATCGGCCAGCCCTCGGTGCCGCTGGCGCTCAACCCCGACGGCGCCTTCGCCATCGGCATCAAGGTCGGCCGGCGCGGTGCCGAGTGGCTGCTGATCGACTTCGCCGCGCAGGTGCGCGAGCGCCACGCCATCGGCTACGACTTTCCCGACGCCGACGAACTGCTGCCCGCCATCGCGCAGCACATCCACCGCCTGCGCGACGGCCTGGGGCCGCTGGCCGCGCGCAACGTGGGCGTGGGGCTGGCCGCGCCGTTTCTGCTCGGCGGCTGGCACCGCACGCTGGGGCTGTCGAAGGCGCAGTCCGACCTGTGGAACCAGATGGACCTGGCCGCCGAGGTGCGTTCGCGCATCGACCTGCCGGTGAGCTTCGCGCGCGACACCGTGGCCGCCTGCGTGGCCGAACTGGTGGGAGGGCGGGGGCACGACCTGAAGAGCTTTCTCTACATCTTCGTCGACACCTTCGTGGGCGGCGGGCTGGTCATCAACTCGCACCTGCATACCGGCGCGCATGGCAATGCGGGCGCGCTGGCATCGCTGCCGATGCAGCCGCCGGGTACCCGCGGCGCGCTGCCGCCGCAGCTGGTCGCGCAGGCGTCGCTGTGGGAGCTCGAGCAGCGCCTGTCGGCCGAAGGCCTCGACCCTATGGCCGCCTACGACGACCGCGCGCTGCAGCCGCCTTTCGCACAGACCACGACGGCCTGGCTGGCCAGCGCATCGCAGGCGCTGGCGCATGCCATCGTGTGCGGCACCGCCATGCTCGACCTGTCCGACGTGGTGGTGGACGGCTCCATGTCACGCCCGCTGCTGCAGGCGCTGCTCGACCAGACCCGCGACGCGCTCGACCACTGCAACTGGGAAGGCCTCTGGCAGCCGCAGCTGCACGGCGGCAAGGCCGGTGCGCAGGCCTGCGCGCTGGGCGGCGCGATGCTGCCGCTGCACGCGAACTTCGCGCCGGACCACGACGTGTTTCTGAAGGCGGCCTAGGCTGTTCGACGTGATCGCGCGAGGCTCAGTGCCTCGGCGATCAGCGGTTTGACCGTCTCGAAGGTCTTCGCGCTCGGGTTGATCACGCTGACCCAGTACATCTTCGCGTACAGCGGATGCGGCATCAGCGTGTCGAGCGCGCTGTAGTCGGGTGAGGCGGGCTGCTCGCCGAAGAGCGCGCGGAACGTTTCCTTGCCCACGCCGAGGTTCAGCCGGAACACGCCGGCGCGGTTCAGCTTCGAGGCGTTGTCGAACTCGTTGTCCTTCGTCACGATGGTCGCGAAAGGAAACTTGTCGTCGCCGTCGTGGAAGAAGAAGGTGTTGTCGTCGGCGATCTGGAAATGGCCGCCGGCCAGCATGTCGATGATGTGTTGGGTGATCGCGTCTTCGGTCATGGGCGCGATCTTGCCCGCATTCTCATCGGGAAGTCGGCCAGCGCCGCAGCCCCAGTTCGTCCGCCAGCTGCCGGTAGGCCTTGATCTGCGCCTGCACATAGTCGTCGAGCGCGGAGCCGGTGAGGGCGAAAGGGTAGAGCCCGTGCTGTTCGCGCAGAGATGCATAGCCGGGCGCAGCGCTCGCCTCGCGGAACGCGTTGGTCCAGGCGCGCACGGCGGCATCGGGCACGTCCGCACTCAGGTAGAGGCCGCGCACCGTGGGCCAGACCAGGTCCACGCCTTGCTCGCGCGCGGTCGGCACGCCGGTGAGGGCGCCGCCCAGCCGGTTCTCCGACAGCACCGCGAGCAGCCGCACGGCCGCTCCGCCCGCGATGGCCTGGAGCGCCTCGGCCGCGTCGCCCGGAAACGCGTCCACATGCCGCCCCTGCAATGCGCTCAGTGCGTCGCCGCCGCCCTCGAAGGAGACGAAGCGCATCGCCTTGTGGTCTCGTCCCGCGGCGCGCACCAGCAGCGCGGCCTTCACCCAGTCCTGGCTGCCTACCGTGCCGCCCGCGCCGAAGGCGATGCGCGACGGGTCCTGCCGCAGTGCGGCGACAAGGTCCTGCAGGCGCCTGAAAGGCGAATCGCGGTGAACGGCGATCACGCCGTAGTCGGTGCCCAGCGTGGCGATCCAGCGCACGGCCGAGGGCGAATGCGGTCCGAAGCGGCCTTGCGCGAGGTTGAGCAGCGAGCCGCTGGAGAACGCCACCAGCGTGCCCGGCCCGCCGAGCTTGCCGGTGGCGATGCGGTCGAAGGCCACGGCGCCGATGCCGCCCGGCAGGTAGCGCTGCGCGAGCGGTGGGCGCGCGGGGCGCACGGCCTGCAGCGCGTCGCGCGCCAGTGCGCAGGTCAGCGCGAAGCCGCCGCCCGCCTTGGCGGGGATCACGCAGTCGGCCGCTTCTTCGGAAGGATCGCCCGCGGCCATCGCGCGCATGCCGAATGGCGGCGCGAGCAGCGCACACAGCGCGCGCAATGCATGGCGTCGGTTGGAGGTAGCGGAGGAAGGCATGGCGGCGGGCCCGTCAGTCGGAGGCCGGGGCCGATGAAGCGCGCGGCCACCAGATGATCGCATGCAGCCCCGGGCCGGTTTCGCGTGCCTCGAGCCGCAGTTCGCCCCGGTGCCGCTGCGCAATGGAGCGCGCGATGGCCAGCCCGAGCCCGAAGCCGCCCTTGCCGGCGCGTGCGCCACGCCGGAAGCGCTGGCCCAGCGCGGCGCGTTCCTCCTCGTCGATGCCCGGGCCGTTGTCTTCCACGTTGAGGCTCCAGCCCGCGGCGTCGCCGGCAGCAAAAAGCGTGATCGTGCCTTCGGCTGGCGTGTAGGCGATGGCGTTGCTCACCAGGTTGCCCAGTGCCTCGCGCATCAGCCCGCGATCGGCCACGGCGGGGAATTCGGGCGCGGGTGAATGGACGCCCAGGTCGATGCCCAGATCTATGCGTTTTGCGCGCGCCAGCGGCAGCAGGTCGACGGCCACTTCGCGCAGCAGCCCCGCCAGATCGAATTCGGCGGGCTCCACCGACACCGTGTCGCTGCGGCCCAGCGCCAGCAGCTGCTGCGCGCTGCGCGTGGCGCGGCCGATCTCGGTGCCGAGCGCATCGAGCGCCACCTGCACCTGCGCCGGGTCTTCCTCACGACGTGCGTAGTCGGCCTGCATCTGCAGCGTGGTCAGGTGCGTGCGCAGCTGGTGCGAGGCGTCGTCGAGGAACTGGCGCTGCTGCGAAACCAGCTCTTGCGTGCGAGACATCTGCTGGTTGACGGCAGCCACCAGCGGCCGAACCTCGGCGGGCAGGTCGGTCTCGGCAATGCGCGTGAGGTCATCGCTGGTGCGCGCGCCCACCTCGCGCGCCAGCCGCGAGAGCGGGCGCAGCGCCGCCGCGAGCGCGATGGCGGTGCCGCACAGCAGCATCGCCAGCACCAGCCCGTCGCGCAGCGCCGCGCTGCGCACGAAGCGCGCGCTGAATTCCTGGCGCGAGCGCGTGCTCTCGCCGACCTGGATCAGCACGCTGCGCCCGGTGCTGCCGGCCGGCGCACGGTCGAGGTCGCGGCGGTAGGCCGCGAGCCGCACGGCCTCGCCGAAATAGGTGGCGTCGTAGAAGGCCGGCACGCCCATCTTCAGCTCGGCGGGCGGGGCGGGCAGGTCGGCGCTGCCCAGTTCGACCAGCCCGTCGGAGGTCGAGACGCGGAAGAACACCTGTCCACTCGCCGTGAGCTCGAAGAACTCGAACATCGTGTAAGGCAGCTCGACGGAGAGCCCGCCCGACGCGGTCGAGATGTTGGCGTCGATGGACTTGAGCGCGCCCAGCAGCGAGCGGTCGTAGGCCGCGTTGGCGGCGGCCAGCGCGTCGTGCCGCGTCATCCACAGCTCCAGCGCGGTCACCACGAGCAGGGCGGGAAAGAGCAGCAGCGCGAGCCGCTGCCAGAGGCTCGCGCGGCGCAGGCGGTTGACGATGCCCTGCGTCACGCTCACTCAGTCTGCTTCCAGTACGTACCCAAGCCCACGCAGCGTGACGATGCGCACGCCGCTGCCGTCCAGCCGCTTGCGCAGCCGGTAGACGAAGACTTCCACCGCCTCGGGGTGCACTTCCTCGTCGTCGGAGAACACGCGCTCCAGGATCTGCTGCTTCGACAGCGGCTCGCCGCTGCGCTGCACCAGCACCCGCAGCACCGCCAGTTCGCGCGGCGAGAGCGCCAGCGCCTCGCCGTTGAGCGTGAAGTGCCGCCGCGCGCCGTCGTACACCAGCGGGCCGCAGGCCTGGCGCGGATGTTCCACGCCGCGCGCGCGGCGCACCAGCGCATGCAGCCGCGCCTCGAGCTCGGCCAGCGCGAAGGGCTTGGCGAGGAAGTCGTCGGCGCCCGCGTTGAGCGAGGCCACCCGCTCGTTCACCGAATCGCGCGCCGTGAGGATCAGCGCCGGCAGCCGCTGGTCGCGCTCGCGCAGCCGCTGCAGCACCGTGTGCCCGTCCAGCCCTGGCAGGCCCAGGTCGAGCACCAGCGCGTCATGGTCGCGCTGCTGCAGCGCCCGGTCGGCCAGCCGCCCGTCGTCCACCCATTCGACCTGGATGCCCGCGTGCTCCAGCGCCTTGCACAGCCATGTGCCCAGGGTGTGTTCGTCTTCGGCCAGGAGAATGCGCATGGCCCGATGCTAGAGCCGACGGGGCTCAATCCGGCTTGATGTTTGCCCTTGCGATGACCTTCTGCCAGCGAGCCTGTTCGGAGGCGATGAACTGCGCGAACTGCTCCGGCGTGCCGCCGATGGCTTCCGCCGCGTCGTTGGTCAGCCGCTGCATCGAGTCGGGCGACTTCACGGCCTTCATCGTCTCGGCCGAAAGCTTGGCGAGCTGCGCCGGCGTGATGCTGGCCGGCGCGAGCATGCCGTACCACTGCGTCATCTCGAAGCCGGGGAAGCCCTGTTCGGCCACGGTCGGCACGTCGGGCAGCTGCGGCAGGCGCTTGGCCGAGCCGGTCGCGATGCAGCGCACCTTGCCGGCCTTGATGAACTGCAGCACCGCCGCCGCGCCGATGGCCGAGGCGTCGAGCCGGCCCGACAGCAGGTCGGTCACCATCGGGCCGGTGCCGCGGTAGGGCACGTGCAGCATGAACACGTCGGCCGTCATCTTCAGGTACTCGAAGGCCAGATGGCCGGCGCTGCCGTTGCCAGCCGAGCCGTAGCTGAGCTTGCCCGGCTTCGACTTGGCGTAGGCGATGAATTCCTTCAGGTTCTTCGCCGGCACGTCGGGGTGCACCACGTAGAGGCTGGGCACCTTGGCCAGCAGGCTCACGGGCTTGAAGTCCTTGTTCGCGTCGTAGGGCAGCTTGGCGAAGATGTACGGGTTGACCGCCAGCGTGCCGATGTGGCCCAGGATGATCGTGTGCTGGTCGGTGGCGCGCGCCACCTCGCCCATCGCGATGTTGCCGGCAGCGCCCGGCTTGTTGTCGACGAACACGCTCTGGCCGATGGTGCGCGAGAGCTCAGCGGCGGTCGAGCGCGCGACGATCTCCGAGCTGCCGCCTGGCGCGAAGGGCACGACGAAGCGGATCGACTTGCTGGGCCACGCGTCTTCGGCGAAGGCCATCGAGGGCAGCAGGCCGCCGAGGGCTGCCGCGCCGCCGGCCTGGAGCAGGCCGCGGCGGCTCAGGCGGGTGTCTTGGGGGAGGAGGGGGGCGGACATGGTGCTTGTGTCTCCAGCGCTTTTTGGATTGAAAGCGCACATCGTGCCCGGGGGATGCTGTCGGAATGCTGTCAGTCGGGTCAGATCAGGTTCCGCATCGCCTGCGCCGTCTCCCGAAGCACCGGCAGCACCCGCGCCACCGCATCCTCCGAGCTCTCGTGCCCCATCGGCATCGTGATGTTCAGCGCGCCGACCAGCGTGCCGTGCCGGTCGCGCAGCGGCACCGCGATGCCGCGCGAGTTCAGGTCGAGCTGCTGTTCGGACAGCGCCCAGCCCTGGGCGCGGATGCGCGCAAGTTCGAGCTTCATGCGCTCCATGCTCGCGATGGTGTGCGAGGTGAAGACGGTGAGCTTGCGCGTGGTGAGCCACTCGTCGAGCTCTGCGTCGCTGCGCAGCGCCAGCATCAGCATGCCGGAGGCGGTGACCTGCGCCGGCACGCGCGCGCCGAGCACGTAGCCGGTGCTCATGCTGCGGTTGGGGCCGTTGCGGGCGATGTAGACCACCTCGTCGCCGTCCATCACGCTGAGGTAGGCGATCTCGTTGGTGCCGGCGGCCACACGCTGCAGGAAGGGCTGCACCACGCGCGGCAGGCGGGCCGACTCCAGGTACGACTGGCCCAGGCGCAGCACGCGCGGCGTGAGCCAGAACAGCTTGCCGTCGCTGGCGACGTAGCCCATGTGCTGCAGGGTCAGCAGGTAGCGCCGCGCGGCGGTGCGGGTCATGTTCGTGCGCTGGCCGGCCTGGCTGGCGGTGAGGCGCGGGTTGGCGTCGTCGAAGGCCTCGATGATGCTCACGCCGCGCTCCAGGCCGGCGATCCAGTCGCGCTTGTCCAGGCCGGGAGGCGGTGCCGGGTCGTGATTGCTGTCCTTGCTCATGGGCGGAAGTGTGATCTGTGCGGAAGGGTTCGAGTTTGCAATTGGTGCAGGTGAAAACCCTTGAATTGATCGATCATTGAATTCTAAAGATCGATAGTCGCACGTTTTGATGCCCCAAAGGCTGCAGGGGTTGCCTGGAGGGACTATAAAGCTCGCCATCCGCCCTCCAAAAGAGCGATTGACGAACGGAAGCACGCACATGAGCCATTCCATCAGCGGCAGCACCCAGGCCTACCTGATCCCCGGTGACCCGGTTCGCAACGTGCGGCTGCCGCGCATGTTCAATGCCGCCTTCGAGCGCTACGGCATCGACGCCGTGCTGCTGCCCATGCAGGTGCCGGTGCGCGACTTCGCGGTGTTCTTCAAGTCGGCCTTCCTCGCGCGCAACGTGCGCGGCATGGTGATCGCGCCGCCCCACAAGCCGCTGGTGGTCGATCTGCTCGAAGGCTGCGGCCTCTTCGGCCGCGTGGCGGGCTCGGTCAACGTGGTGCGCCGCACCGAGGGCGACCAGCTCGAGGGCGATCTCTTCGACGGCGAGGGCCTGATCGGCGCGCTCGACCACTACAACATTCCCTTCCGCGGCAAGCGGGTGCTGATCTTGGGCGCGGGCGTGAGCGCCGCGGCCATCGGCGTGGCGCTGGCCGAGGGCGGCACGGTCAATGGCGCGGCGCACATCGCCATGTACGACAAGGCAGCCGGCAAGGCGGCCGGCGTGGCGGCCAAGCTCGACGCCTTCTTCGACGCGAACGTGGTCGCCGCCGACAGCAACGCACCCGAGGGCTTCGACCTCGTCGTCAACGCCACGCAGCTGGGGCTGAGCGACGACGACGCGGCGCCGGTCGATGTGGCGCGCATGGAGAGCCACGCCGCGCTCTTCGACATCCTGCTGCGCAACCAGCCCACGCCGCTGGTGCGCGCGGCCCGTGCGCGCGGGCTCAATGCGCAGGCCGGCTTCGAGATGCTGATCCAGCAGATGCCGCATTACTTCCGCTACTTCGGCCACATGGATGCGGCGGATGCGATGGCGGCCGACGCCGATTTCCTGCGCGAAATCATCTATCCGCCCGCAATGCACGCCGAGATTGCGCAGCCCTTGCGCTATCGCTCCCCGAGCGTGGCGTAAATGGCTCACCCCCAGGCTTCGCGCACTTCGTGTCGCTTCGCCAACCCCCTTGCAGGGGGCAATGCCTGCGGCCCGGCAAAGCCGGTTCCGCGGCATTCCTGGAAGAAACCTTCATCGACCTTTGATTGCACAGATTGATCCACCAATGATTTCCGGCAAATCCACCCTCATCGCCCACATCGGCTTTCCCACGGAGGCCTTCAAGGCCCCGATGATCTACAACCCCTGGTTCGATAAGCAGGGCATCGACGCGGTGGTCGTGCCCATGGGCGTGAAGCCCGAGGACTACGCGGTGTCGCTGCCGCAGATCTTCAAGTTCAGCAACATCCGCGGCGCGCTCGTGACCATGCCGCACAAGGTGACGACGATGTCGCTGGTCGACGAGGTGACGCCCACCGCGCGCGTGGCCGGCGCCTGCAACGCCATCCTCAAGCGGCCCGACGGCACGCTGCTGGGCGACCAGTTCGACGGCGCCGGCTTCGTGCGCGGCGTGGAGCGCAAGGGGCGGCTCTTCAAGGGCACGCGGGTGCTGGTGTCGGGCGCGGGCGGCGTGGGCTCGGCCATCGCGGCGTCGATCGCCGCCGCGGGCGCCGCCGAGCTGATGCTGTTCGACATGAGCGAGGCCTCGGCCAACGCGTTGGCCGCCCGGCTGCGCGAGCACTATCCGCAGATGAAGGTGGCCACCGGCTCGAAGGACCCGGCCGGCTACGACGTGGTGGTCAACGCCACGCCGCTGGGCATGAAGGAGGGCGATCCGCTGCCCTTCGATGTCGACCGCATCGACCCTTCGACCTTCGTCGGCGAGGTGGTCATGAAGACCGAATACACGCCGCTGCTGCAGGCCGCCAAGGCCAAGGGCTGTGCGGTGCAGGTGGGCACCGACATGCTGTTCGAGATGATTCCGGCGTACCTGGAATTCTTCGGCTTCGGCACCGCCTCGCCCGAGGAGCTGCGCGCCGTGGCGCAACTGAAATACTGAAAAAGAAAGGAAGGCTCGCCCGATGAGCATTTTCGAAGGCTTCCTCTCCACATCCGAAACGCTCGGCGCGTTCAGCGACCGTGCCTTCGTCGACGCCATGCTGCGCTTCGAGGCCGCGCTGGCGCGCGCGCAGGCGGCCGAGGGACTGATCCCCGAGAGCGCCGCGAACTCGATCGTCAGCAGCTGCAAGGTCGAGCTGTTCGACGTCGCCAAGATCGTGCGCGAGAGCGGCCGTGCCGGCAGCGTCGCGATCCCGCTGGTGAAGGCGCTGCGCGAGGCCGTGGCCCTGTTCAACGCCGAGGCCGCGCCCTTCGTGCATTTCGGCAGCACCAGCCAGGATGTGATCGACAGCGCGATGGCGCTGGTCACGCGCGAGGCGGTGGCGCTCGTCGAGGCCGACCTCGCCAAGGCCGCCGACGCGCTGCTGCGCCTGGCGGTGACGCATGCCGAGACGCCGATGCTCGCGCGCACGCTGATGCAGCCGGCCTCGGTCACCAGCTTCGGCTTCAAGTGCGCCGGCTGGGCCGCGCCGCTGGTGCGCAGCCGCATCCGCCTGCGCGATGCCGCGAAGCACGCGCTGCAGCTGCAGCTGGGCGGTGCCATCGGCACGCTGGCGCAGATGAAGGGGCAGGGCGCGGCAGTGCGCAAGCGGATGGCCAAGGAACTCGGCCTGGGCGACCCCGGCGCGACCTGGCACACCCAGCGCGACGAATGGGTCGCGCTCGGCTGCGAGCTGGGCCTCATGACCGGCAGCCTGGGCAAGATCGCGGTCGACATCTCGCTGCTCGGCCAGTACGAGGTGGGCGAAGTCACCGAGCCCAGCGAGCCGGGGCGCGGCGGCTCGTCGGCCATGCCGCACAAACGCAATCCGGTGGCCTCGATGGTCGCCATCGCCGCCGCGCACCGCGCGCCGCAGCGCGTGGCCGCGTTGCTCGGCGCCATGCCGCAGCAGCACGAACGCGCCCTCGGCGCCTGGCAGGCGGAGCTGGGCGAATGGCCGCAGCTGCTGATGTCGGCGCACGGCAGCGTGCGCGCGATGGCCGGTGCCTTGCCCGGCCTGCAGGTCGACGCCGCGCGCATGCGCGCCAACATCGACCGGCTGCGCGCCGAACTCCCGCGCGACGCGGCGGACGAATGGTTCGCCCCCGCGCTCGCCCACGAAGCCGGACAGACCGCGCTCGCCGAAGTGAAGGCGCTGCAGGCCCGGCTCGACGCACACAAGGAACTCTCCCAATGACCACCCCCGAAAACCCGCCCGTGGAACCCGGCGTGTACGAAGCCGGCCTCGTCAACCGCCGCCGCGTGCTCGGCGATGCCTGGGTCGACAAGTCGCTGGCCAACCGCAACGGCTTCAACGCCGAGTTCCAGGAGCTCATCACGCGCCATGCGTGGAACGACATCTGGGGCCGTCCCGCGCTGGGCGACAAGACGCGCCGCTTCATGGTGCTGTCGATGATGCTGGGCATCCACGCGTACGAAGAATTCGCGATGCACGTGCGCGCCGCGCTCGACGGCCCGCCCGAGTCGCGCCTCACGCCGGACGAGATCAAGGAAGTGATCATGATGGCCGCCATCTACTGCGGCGTGCCCGTGGCCAATCACGCCTTCGGCATTGCGACGGGCATCCTGCGCGAGAAGGGCCTGCTGCCGCCGCTGGCGCAGTGACCGCGCCGCCTGCTCCAGGTAGGGGACGAACGAAGGGCCGCTTCGACGTCACCTTTGCGCTGCTGCTGCCGCTGCTCCTGGCGGCACAGCCCGTAGCCACCGACAGCTATCTTCCCGCGCTCCCCGCCATCGCGAAGGAGCTCGGCTCGGCCAGCACCAGCCTCACGCTGTTCGTGCTGGCCTTCGGCTTTGCGCAGCTGCTGTGCGGGCCGCTGGCCGACCGCTTCGGGCGGCGGCCGGTGCTGCTGGCGGGGCTGGGCTGCTACGCGCTCGCGGCGCTCGGCGGCGCCTTCGCGGGCAGCGTGGCGCTGCTCGCGGGCTGGCGCACGCTGCAGGGCTTCTCGATGGCGGCGATCCTCGTGTGTTCGCGCGCCGCCGTACGCGACCTGTACCCGGCGCACGAAGGCCCGCACGTGATGGCGCGCGGCCTCACCGGCCTGGGCATCGTCGGGCTGATGGCGCCGCTGCTCGGCGCGTGGCTGGTGCAGGGCGCGGGCTGGCGCTGGGTGATGGCGGCGATGGCGCTCTACGCTGCGGCGCTTTTCGCGCTGTGCTGGCGCTCGTTCGGCGAGACGCGCCGGCCCCTGGGCGAAGGCGAGTCGTCCGCGCCGCGCGGCAGCACGCGCGCCGTGTTCGCGAGCCGCTCGTTCCGTGCCTGGGCCTCGGTGGCGGCCACGACCTACGGCGGGCTGTTCTGCTTCCTGCTGCTGTCGCCCATGGTCTACATCGGCTACCTGGGCTGGTCGCCTGCCTGGTACGGGTGGATCCCGGCCGGTGGTTCGCTGGTCTACATCTTCAGCACCACCATGTGCCGCAGCCTGCTGCGGCGCTACGGGCCGGTGCGCACTGTGCGGCTGGGCGCATCGCTGAGCCTCGGCGGCACCGTCATCCAGGCGCTGGGCTGCTGGCTCATGCCGCTGAGCGCGGTGCCCCTGCTGTTCGGCCATGCCGTCTACTGCCTGGGCCACGGCATCCACCAGCCCTGCGGGCAGGCGGGCGCGGTGGGCGACCTGCCGCACCTGGCGGGCCGGGCCGTGTCGTGGTCCGGCTTCGGCATGATGATGGTCGCGTTCTGCGCGGGGCAGCTGGCCGCGCGCTTCGTCGATGCCGATTACTCCAACGGCGCCTGGCCGATGGTCGTGCCCATGCTGCTGGCCGGCAGCGTGCTGGTGGCGATCGCGTTCTTCTGGCTGCCGCGTCTGCAACACCCGAAAAAGGAAACCACACCATGACCCGTTTGAATGTCGTTCGCGAGGGCGATGGCCCCATCGTCGTGCTCAGCCATGCGCTCGGCTGCGACCTGAGCATGTGGGACGGCGTGGCCGCGCAGCTCTCGCGCGCCCACACGGTGCTGCGCTACGACCACCGCAACCACGGCGCCTCGGAGGTGCTGCCCGGCGAGCTGCGCATCGAGACGCTGGCGCAGGACGCGGCCGAGCTCATCCGCCGGGAGGCGGGCGGCGAGCCGGTGCACTTCGTCGGCCTGTCGATGGGCGGCATGACGGCGCAGGCGCTGGCGGTGCGCCATCCCGAGCTGCTGAAGACGATCGTGATCGCCAATTCGGCCGCGCATTACCCCGACCAGACGCCCTGGCGCACGCGCGTCGAGACGGTGGCCGCCAGGGGCGTGGCTGCCATCGCCCCCGGTGCGGTGTCGCGCTGGATCACGCCGGCCTGGGCCGCCACGCCGGAAGGCGCGGAAGCCGCGAAGAAGCTGCACGACGTGCTGGTGCGCACCGACGCGCAGGGCTACATCGAAAGCTGCAATGCGGTCGCCGCCATCGACTTCCGCGAGAGCAACCACCGCGTCGCCGTGCCCACGCTGGTGATCGGCGGGCTGCAGGACGAGGCCACGCCGATGGCGATGTCGCAGGCCATGGTCACGGCCATTCCGCATGCCCGTCTGGAGACCATCGACGCCGCGCACCTGAGCGCCGTAGAGCGGCCGGAGGAATTTGCGCGGCTGCTGATCGATTTCTGGCGCAGCCTTTGAGGGGTCGGAGCCGGAGCGGCGGCCTAGGTGTATCCCGTATTTCGTGCGAATAACGGTTGAGTGTGATCGATGATCGATCAAAACGGCTCTGAATAGATTGTGACGACGCCCGGGTGTTCCTAAAGTCCACCCCCATGCATCGCTCCATCGCCACCGTCTCGCTCAGCGGCACGCTCCGCCAGAAGCTCGAAGCCGTCGCCGCCGCCGGTTTCGACGGCATCGAGCTGTTCGAGGCCGACTTCATCAACTTCAAGGGCACGGCCGCCGAACTCGGCCGCATCGCCGGCGATCTGGGCCTGAGCATCGACCTGTACCAGCCGTTCCGCGACTTCGAAGGCATGCCCGAGGCGCAGTTCCGCCGCAGCCTGGAGCGCGCCGAGCGCAAGTTCGACCTGATGCAGGCCATGGGCGCGCCGACGATGCTGTGCTGCTCCAACACCTCGCCGCTGTCCGTCAACGACCCTTCGCTGGCGGCCGCCCAACTGCACGAACTGGCTGAGCGCGCCGCGCGCCGCAACCTGCGCGTGGGCTTCGAGGCGCTGGCCTGGGGCCGCCACACCTGGCTGTACGGCCAGGCCTGGGAGATCGTGAAGCAGGCGAACCATCCGCACCTGGGCCTGATCCTCGACAGCTTCCACACGCTCTCGCTGAAGGACGACCCGGCCGGCATCGCGGCCATTCCGGGCGACAAGATCTTCTTCCTGCAGATGGCCGACGCGCCGCTGCTGTCGATGGACGTGCTGCAGTGGGCGCGCCATCACCGCTCGTTCCCGGGGCAGGGCGACTTCGACGTGATCGGCTTCTTTGAGCAGGTGCTGCGCGCCGGCTACACCGGGCCGCTGTCGCTGGAGATCTTCAACGACATCTTCCGCGAGACGCCGAACCGCCGCACCGCGGTGGACGCGATGCGCTCGCTGCTGTACCTGGAGAGCGAAGCGCGCCAGCGCCTCGCCAAGCCGGCAGTGGCGCAGCAGGTAACGCTGTTCGACCCGCCGCCGGTGCCGGCGCTCTCGGGCCTTTCGTTCATCGAGTTCGCGGCCGACGAGGCTTCGGCCGCGACGCTGGCCACGCTGGTGAAGCAACTGGGCTTCCGCCGCATCGGCAGGCACCGCTCCAAGGCGGTGACGCTGTACCGCCAGGGCGACATCAACCTGATCGTCAATGCGCAGCCTGATTCCTTCGCGCGCCAGCGCTTCGAGGCGCACGGCACGTCGGTGTGCGCGCTGGGCGTGCGCTGCGACGATCCGCTGGCCGCGGTGGGCCGCGCCACCGCCATGCGCTCGCAGCGGCACGACAGCCCGGTCGGCCCCAACGAGCTGCGCGTGCCGGCCATCGTGGCGCCGGGCGGCAACCTGATCCACTTCGTGCCCGAGATGCTGGGCGCCAACGGCCTGTACGAGACCGACTTCATCCTCGAAGGCGAGGGCGCGGGCGCCAACGACGCCGGCCTGCAGCGCATCGACCACGTGGCGCTGGGCCTGGCGCTCGACCAGCTCGACACGTGGGTGCTGTTCACGCGCGCCGTGCTCGGCCTGGAGCCCGGCGAGAGCCTGGAGCTCGCCGACCCTTTCGGGCTGATCCGCAGCCGCGGCGTCGCCAATGCCGAGCGCAGCCTGCGCCTGGTGCTCAACGTGTCGCTGAGCCAGCGCACCCGCACCGCGCGCACGCTGAGCGTGACCGGCGGCGGCGCGGTGCACCACATCGCACTGAGCTGCTCCGACATCTTCGAGACGGCCGCGAAGCTGCGCGCCAACGGCACGCGCTTCGTTCCGATTTCCGACAACTACTACGACGACCTGGCCACGCGCATCGACGTCGAGCCCGCGCTGCTTTCGCGCATGCGCGACGCGGGCGTGCTCTTCGACCGCTCGCCGGCCGGCGACTACCTGCACATCTATACCGAGAGCTTCGAGGGCGGACTGTTCTTCGAGGTCGCGCAGCGCGTGGGCGACTACGACGCCTACGGCGCCCTCAATGCGCCGGCGCGCATGGCTTCGCAGGCACAGGACTGACAGGCCCGCCGGCGCATCGACAGATCGATTGACCGACAGAGAGCTGATTTCTTTTTTCACGTCACCACTGGAGACAACACATGGCAAGCAACACAGCCCGTGAGCCGCAAGGCAGGCACCAGTCGAGAAAGGCCGCGGCAAGCGGCTGGATCGGCTCGGCGCTGGAGTACTACGACTTCTTCATCTACGCCACCGCGGCGGCGCTGATCTTTCCGCAGATCTTCTTTCCCAAGGGCGACCCGACGACGGCCATCGTCGCCTCGCTCGCGACCTACGGCGTTGGCTACGTGGCACGCCCCATCGGCGCCTTCGTGCTCGGCCACTGGGGCGACACGCACGGGCGCAAGCAGGTGCTGGTGCTTTGCATGTTCCTGATGGGCTTCTCGACCGTGGCCGTCGGCCTGCTGCCGACCTACGACCAGGTCGGCCTGCTGGCCCCGGTGCTGCTGGTGCTGCTGCGCCTGGTGCAGGGCTTCGCGGTGGCGGGCGAGATCTCGGGCGCGAGCTCGATGATTCTTGAACATGCGCCGTTCGGGCGACGCGGCTTCTTCGCGAGCTTCACGCTGCAGGGCGTGCAGGCCGGCCAGATCCTGGCGGCCGCCGTGTTCCTGCCGCTCGCGCACTACATGCCGGAGGACGCGTTCAACTCCTGGGGCTGGCGCATTCCGTTCCTGCTGAGCTTCCTGGTGATTGTGGCGGGCTACATCATCCGCCGCGAAGTGGACGAGACCCCGGCCTTCGCCGAAGTCGACAAGAAGGGTGAAACTGCCAAGGCGCCGATCATCCAGGCCTTCACCGACAGCTGGGCCGACATGCTGCGCGTGGTGTGCATGGCGCTGATGAACGTCATTCCGGTGGTGGCCACCGTGTTCGGCGCGGCCTACGCCGTGCAGGCCGCCTACGGCATCGGCTTCCAGAAGGACGTGTACCTGTGGATTCCGGTGCTCGGCAACATCCTGGCCGTGATCGTGATTCCGTTCGTGGGCAACCTGTCGGACCGCATCGGCCGCCGCCCGCCGATCATCGTCGGCGCGCTGGTCTCGGGCCTGCTGTCGTTCGTGTACCTGTACGCCATCAGCATCCGCAACGTGCCGCTGGCCATCTGCATGTCGCTGCTGATGTGGGGCGTGATCTACCAGGGCTACAACGCGACCTTCCCGAGCTTCTATCCGGAGCTGTTCCGCACCCGCAACCGCGTCTCGGCCATGGCCATCTCGCAGAACATCGGCACCACCTTCACCGCGCTGCTGCCGGCGCTGTTCGCCGCCGTCGCGCCTCCGGGCTCGACCAACGTGTGGTTCACCGTGGGTGCCATCACCTTCGCGGTGACGGTGCTCGCCGCCCTGGCCGCCTTCAGCGCCCGCGAAACCTACCGCATCCACATGCGCGACCTGGGCGACCCGAACGCCGTGCCGGTCGACAAGCAGGAATACGACCGCATGCGCGAGCAGACGCTGCAGGACGCGCGCCTGGCAAAGGCCGCGGCCTGAGGGGCGCTGGCAGGCGAAGACCTTTCGCCTGCCAAGGGTTGTGGCGCCGGGAAGAATGGCGCCATGACCTCCACATCCTCCCCCTCCCGCCTCAAGATCGACTTCGTCTCCGACGTGTCCTGTCCCTGGTGCGCCATCGGCCTGAGTTCGCTCGAGGCGGCGCTCGGGAAGGTGGCTCCGGAGATCACCGCGGACCTGCACTTCCAGCCCTTCGAGCTGAACCCGCAGATGCCGCCCGAAGGCCAGGACACCTTCGAGCACCTCAACCAGAAATACGGCTCCACGCGCGAGCAGCAGGCGCAGTCGCGCGAGATGATCCGCCAGCGCGGCGCGGCTGTTGGTTTCGAGTTCAGCCCCGAAGGCCGTCCGCGCGTCTACAACACCTTCGATGCCCATCGCCTGCTGCACTGGGCCGAGCTGGAAAGCCCGGCCAAGCAGGCGGCGCTCAAGAAGCTGCTGCTGAAGGCCTACTTCACCGACAGCCAGAACCCTTCCGACCACGAGGTGCTGGTGCGTGCCGCCACCGAAGCGGGGCTCGACGCGGCCCGTGCCCGGCAGATACTGGACAGCGACGAGTTCGCGCAGGAAACCCGCGAACGCGAGCGCATGTACACCGACGCCGGCATCCACTCGGTGCCCGCGATCATCATCAACGACCGGCATCTCATTTCAGGCGGCCAGCCCGTCGAAGTGTTCGAGCGGGCCCTGCGCCAGATCGCGGGTGCTGCACCTTCGGGCCTTGCCACAGCCTGACTTAGCTGGCGCTTAGGCGCCAGCTTTGCGCAGCGTTACGACGGTAAAGACCGTCAACCCGAAGCGGGCTCCGGCGGTTGAGGAGGCGTCCCTGAACCACTGTCACACAGGAGCCCCGAAGATGAAGAAGAAAAGCCTAATCGCCGCGCTCGCCCCCTTATTCGCTCTTTTGGCCGCGGCTTCGCTGCCTGCACTGGCGGACGAATACGGCAGGCACCCGTTCTATCTCCACGCCTTGTCCGACCTGCGCACCGCGGCCTGGAAAGTGGAGCACCGCCGCCCCGAGGACGGACAGGTCTCGCGCGACGAGCAGGTGGTGATCGACGAGATCCACGCCGCCATCGGCGACCTGCAGCACGCCGCATGGCTCGACGGCAAGCCCGTCGAATGGCGCGAGCCCACCGATGCATGGCTGCCGCGCGAAGGCCGCCTGCACGCGGCGGTCGACCTGTTGCGCAAGGTTCATTCCGATGTGGCGCGCGAGGAAGACGACCCGCGCTCGCGGCCGTATCAGCAGCGCGGCCTCGAGCATGTCGACCTCGCGCTTTCCACCGCGCAGCACGCCATCGGCGACGTGCGCCGCCACGATCTGCGCAGGGAGTGAAGGCGGTGCCGGCCGCCGCTTCGCCGGTCTTCTCCCGGCCCGCGCAGCATGTGTCGATGGCGCTCGGCGCATGCGCGCTGGCGCTGCTCGCCGCGTGCGCGAGCGCGCCGGGGGACCATCGGCCCATGGTTTCGGTGTCGCTGCCCTCGCAGCAGGTGGACGAGGCCACGCGGCTGCGCTGGCTCGACCGCGTGAGCTGGGGTGCCAATGCGAGCAGCGACGCGCAACTCGCGAAGCGCGGCCTCCCGCTGTGGATGCGCGACCAGCTCAACCCGCGCCCCGCGCCGCTGCCTGCGGCTGCGCAGGCGCAGATCGACGCGATGGAAATCTCGCGCACGCCGCTCGACCAGCTCGTCACCGGGCTCGACGCGCAGCGCAAGGCGGCCGATGCGCTGCCCGACGAAGACCAGAAGAAGGCCGCGCGGCAGGCCTACCAGCAGCACCTCAACGCGCTGGTGCGCGAGGCGCAGCAGCGCTTCGTGCTGCGCGCCCTCTACTCACCCAACCAACTGCAGGAGCAGATGACCTGGTTCTGGATGAACCACTTCAACGTCAACCTGCGCAAGGACAACATCCGCGCGATGGTGGGCGACTATGAAGAGAACGCCATCCGCCCTCACGCGCTCGGCAGGTTCCGCGACCTGCTCGGCGCCACGCTGCACCACCCGGCGATGCTGCGCTACCTCGACAACGCGCAGAACGCCGCCAACCGCATCAACGAGAACTACGCGCGCGAGCTGATGGAGCTGCACACGCTGGGCGTCGGTGGCGGCTATTCGCAGGCCGACGTGCAGGAGCTGGCACGCGTGCTCACCGGCGTGGGCGTGAGCTACCAGCCGCTCGACGCGCCGCCGCCGAACGTGCGGCCCAACCTACGCGCCGACTACGTGCGCAAGGGCCTCTTCGAGTTCAACCCGAACCGGCACGACTACGGCCCGAAGACGCTGCTGGGCCAGCCCATCCAGAGCCGCGGGCTGGCCGAGGTCGACGAGGCGCTCGACCGCCTCGCTCGCGCGCCGGCCACCGCGCGCTTCGTCTCGCGCAAGCTGGCCGTGTACTTCGTCGCCGACGATCCGCCGCAGGCACTGGTCGACCGCATGGCTGCAGCCTTCACGCGCAGCGACGGCGACATCGCCGTCACGCTGAAGGCGCTGTTCGAGTCACCCGAGTTCTCGGCTTCGCTGGGCCGCAAGTTCCGCGACCCGGTGCACTACGTGATGGCCGGCGTGCGCCTCGCGTACGACGACCGCGTGGTCACCAACGTGAACCCGATGCTCGGCTGGATCAACCGCATGGGCGAGCAGCTCTACGGCCACGAGACGCCCGACGGCTATCCGCTCAACGAGGCGGCCTGGGCCAGCGCGGGGCAGATGAACACCCGCTTCGAGATCGCGCGCGCCATCGGCGCGAACGGCGCGGTGCTGTTCCGCGCGGACGACAAGGCGCCGCTGGAGAAGCCCACGTTCCCCCCGCTGGCCGATTCGCGCGCGGTGCGCACGATGCAGGCCGGCATGAGCGCGGACACGCGCGAGGCACTGGCGCAGGCGAAGAACCCGCAGGAGTGGAATACCTTCCTGCTGGCCTCGCCCGAGCTGATGCGGCGATAGAACAGCAAGGAAGAAGGCATCCGTCATGCAACGTCGAGAACTCCTGAAACTCGCGGCTGCCGTGCCGTTCGCGGGCACCGCCGCCAGCGTGATGGCCGCGCCGGCCGCCGAAGGCACCAAGCTGCTGGTCGTGTTCCTGCGCGGCGCCTACGACTGCTGCAACCTGCTCGTGCCCACGGCCAGCGACTTCTACTACGCCTCGCGTCCCAACATCGCCATCGCACGGCCCGGTTCGCCCAATGGCGCGCTGCCGCTGGACGGCAGCTGGGGCCTGCACCCCGCGCTGGCGCAGAGCGTGCTGCCGATGTTCCAGCAGAAGCAGGCGTCCTTCATCGCCTTCGCGGGCACCGACGACCTCACGCGCAGCCACTTCGAGACGCAGGACTCCATCGAGCTCGGGCAGGCGCTCGACAAGCGCCGCGACTACCGCTCGGGCTTTCTCAACCGGCTGGCCGGCGTGCTCGGCGCGGGGCCCGTCACCGACGTGTCGCCCATCGCCTTCACCGACCAGCTGCCGATCTCGATGCGCGGCAACGCCAAGGCCGCCAACATGGCGCTGGCCGGCAATGCGCGTTCGGGCATCGACGCGCGGCAGAGCCAGGTCATCGCGTCCATGTACCGCAATACCACGCTGGCCCAGCCGGTGGCCGAGGGCTTCCAGGTGCGCGACGAGGTCATGCGCGCGGTGCAGGCCGAGATGGACGCCGCCAGCCGCAATGCCATGACCGCCAAGGGCTTCGAGTTGGTGGCGCGCCGCATGGCGCTGCTGATGCGCGACCGCTTCGACCTCGGCTTCGTCGACGTCGGCGGCTGGGACACCCACGTGGGGCAGGGCGGCGCCACCGGCTACCTCGCCAACCGTTTCGAAGAACTGGGCCGGGGCGTCGCCGGCTTCGCGCAGGAGATGGGCGACGACGCATGGCGCCAGACCGTGGTGGTCGTCATCAGCGAGTTCGGCCGCACCTTCCGCGAAAACGGCAACCGCGGCACCGACCACGGCCACGGCACCGTCTACTGGGTGCTCGGCGGCGGCCTCTCGGCGCAGGCCGGCGGGCGCGTGGTGGGCGAGCAGCAGGCGCTGACGCAGGCGACGCTGTTCCAGAACCGCGACTATCCAGTGCTCAACGAGTACCGGGCGGTGTTCGGCGGGTTGTTCCAGCGGATGTACGGGCTGTCGCCGGCGCAGCTGGGGCGGGTGTTCGAGGGCGTGGCGCCGAAGGACTTGCGGCTGCTCTAGCGGCGTCGGCTCCAAGGCGGCATGAGCCATGATCCGGGCTGATACAGGACGGATCGGGAAAGAAACATGGCCGTGATCGCCGAACACCTGCGAATGTCCGAGCTGCAACGGCTCGGAGCATCCGCCCCGCTGATGCAGCTGGCTGCCGGCCGGTGCATCCACGAGGCGTTGCGGGACTCCTGCCTGGGACCGCCGTTCTACGTCTACAACGGCGCGGACGTGCCCGAAGGGCCCACGCTGGTTCCGCTGTGGGACCACGGCAGCAGGGTCTGCGGCCTCCGGGCAGCGGAGGGCAGCCTGGAGTTCATCGAGTTCAGCATCGAATTGCCTCAGGACTTCGAAAGGGTCGCCGGCACCGAGCAGGGGTTCTGGGCGACGCGCTTCGACTTCCTCTACGAATGCGACCTGTCCGATGAAGTGCTGCGCGACGCCGCCGGAGTGGTCGGATTCCGCTTCCTGGAGCGGTATCTGACGGCGAGGGAAGCTTTCGAGGAACAACTGGGCAGCTTCAGCGCCCATCGGGCGTGGCTTCAGGAGCTGGTCGCCGGCATCGACCGGGACGCCCCTTCAGCCTGATCGCAGGGCGGGCTGCAACACCGCCGAGAATTCCCGCATGCCTCACGCCGTTTCCCTTCTTCGCGCCGCACGGCTGGCGCGAAGCGCCAAGCCTTTTCTTGCCCGTGGCGGCTTCAAGCGCGAGCGTTGTGCGGGCTGCCGGCTGGTGCCCAGCCACTGCATGTGCGCCATCCGCCCGTCGGTCGCAACGCGCGCGGGCGTCTGCCTGATCATGGCGGACATCGAGCCGCTCAAGCCCACCAACACCGGCTGGCTGGTCGCCGACGTGGTGGCCGACACCTTCGCCTTCGGCTGGGCCCGCACCGAGGTCGATCCTGCGCTGCTGGCGCTGCTGAACGATCCGCAATGGCAGCCCTACGTGGTGTTTCCGGGACAGTACGCGCAGCCGGAGCGGGTGGTGCTGGGCGTGGAACAGCCCGCTGCGAAGCGCCCGCTCTTCATCCTGTTCGACGCGACCTGGGCCGAGGCGCGCAAGATGTTCCGCAGGAGCCCGTACCTCGACCGGCTACCGGTGCTGAGCCTTCGCCCGGAGCAGATCACGCAGTACAAGCTGCGCAACTCGGGCCGCGAAGACCACTTCTGCACCAGCGAGGTCGCCGCGATGTGCCTGAACCTGGCGGGCGAGCATGCGGCAGGGCAGACGCTCGAAGCCTATCTGCCGGTGTTCTCGCACCACTATCTGCGCGCGAAGAACCAGCAGCCGGTTGTGTGGGATGGTGCCGAGCACCAGCGGTTGCGCGAGGTGGTCGCCGCGCAGACCTCGAAGACTTCGTGAAGGCCGACGGCGCCGCCGTCAGGCGATCATCGATTCGAGTTCCGCCGCCAGTTCGCGCGGCGCAGGCATTTCCTGGACGATGTCTTCGGTGATGCCGGCAGCGATGGCCGACTGGCTCGGCCAGACGCCGCCCAGATTGCCCAGGTCCACGCCCTGGCGCTCCAGCGCCACGCGCCACACGGCCAGGTGCAGAACGCCGCCGAGTGCGTCGGCATGCTCCGACTTGTCGGGGTTCACGAAGCTCGAAAGCCCGCCGACCAGGTCGGGCGCGAAGCCCCAGCGCTGCGCCAGCGAGGCGCTCACGTCGCCGTAGTGGTAGCCGAACTCGACCAGCTCCAGCTGCGCGCGCCCCAGCGCCTCGAAGGGATGGAGGGCGTTCAGCGCGGCGATCCGGCCCGGCATCGCCTGGGCCATGATCAGGTGGCCGATCGCATGCATGCTGCCCGCGGTGAAGGCCAGGTTGGGGTCGACGAGCCGGGTCTTGGAAGCCAGATACCGCGAAGCCGAAGCCACGCGCAGGCTGTGCGCCCAGAAGGCCGGAAGGCTGACGCCTTCCACCTTCCTGAAGGCGCCCGCCAGGCCCGAACTCACCACCACCGAGCGGATCGCCGAGAGCCCGAGCATCAGGATCGCGCCCTGTATCGAGGAAATCTTGCGCCGCAGCCCGAAGAGCGGCGAATTGATCATCTGCAGCACCTTGGCCGCCAGCACCTGGTCGAGTTCGATGCGGTGAGCGACCGCCGAGAAGGACACGTCGTCGTCCCTCAGCATCTCCATCAGGTCGGACACCACCCTCGGAACAGTGGGGAGCGACTCGTCATTGGCAAAGAGTTCGTCGAGTGTCTTCATGGCGCTGGGAGGTGTTATTGCCTTTGTATGCAATGGATTTTCCTCCAGTGCCCGCTCCAGTGGGCCCCCGGTTTGCGCCAATCCGTCATTTCTACGGAATCCGGTAGGCATCGAGGGCTGGCGCGCGCCATACCCAATTTCGGCTATGGCAGATGAGTCAAAAAGATAACAAGATCTAACAATCTGATACGTCCAGGCCAGCTGGAGGGCCCGGCGACAGATGGATTCGCGCTTTCCTGTTTGTGCGAATCCGCAGAAAACCAAAGAGGCAGAGGATGTTCCTGAATAGAGTGAGTTCTTGTGGGCGCCGCGGCGCCGTGGCTGGCGCAATCGTGCTGCTGGCCTCCTGCGGCGGTGGCGGCGGAGGTGGTGGCGCAACGGGCTTCGTACCCTTCGTGCCATCCGTTCCATCGGCCCAGACGCCGGAACCCCCCGTCGTCGTGAAGCACACGGTCGGCGGCACCGTCAGCGGCCTTGCCGGCAGCGTGGTGCTCCAGAACAACGCGGGTGACGACCTGAAGCTCACGGCCGACGGCAATTTCACTTTTGCGACCGCGATCGCCGAAGGCTCGGCCTACGAGGTCAGCGTGCGCACCCAGCCGCTTTGGCAGTTCTGCACCGTGACAAAGGGCAGCGGCAAGGTTTCGGCCGACGTGGCCGACGTCGCGGTCGCCTGTTCGGCGGCACAGGCCCAGGTGTCGGTGTTCGCCGGCTCCGGCGCCGCGGGCTCCGCGGTCGGCGCCGGCACTGCCGCGTCGTTCTCGCTGCCCTACGGCATCGTCTTCGACAAGGACAGGAACCTGTTCGTCTCCGATGTGCAAACGGGGCTCCTGCGCAAGATCACGCCTGCGGGCGAGACCACGACCATCGCGGGCGGGGGCAGCTTCAATGGCCCGGTGGACGGCAACGGCCCGGCCGCGTACTTCGACGGCCTGGGCGGCATCGCGCTGGACGTCGACGGCAACATCTACGCGACCGAACTCAGCGGCAATCGAATCCGCAAGATCACGCCGTCGGCCGACGTGACCACCTTCGCGGGCGACGGCGCGAGAAGGACGCTCGATGGCAACGGCACCGCCGCTTCGTTCGCGGGTCCGGCGGGATTGGTCCGCGATGCCACCGGCAACATCTACGTGAGCGAGTACTACAGCCACGTCATCCGCAAGATCACCCCCGCCCGCGACGTCACCACCATCGCCGGCACCCCGAACCTGCCGGGTTTCGCCGACGGCACCGGCGCTGCGGCCCTCTTCAGCGGGCTCTACAGCATGGCGATGGACAAGGACGGCAACCTCTACGCCGCGGACAGCCGCAACAACCGGATCCGCAAGATCACGCCCGGTGGCGTCGTCACGACTCTCGCCGGCTCCGGCACGAGCGGCTCGGCCGACGGCCCCGGCGATACCGCTTCCTTCAATGCGCCGGGCGGCGTCGCGCTGGACGGCGACGGCAACGTCTACGTGGCCGACACGGGCAACAATCTTCTGCGCAGGATCACGCGAGCGGGCGTGGTCTCCACGCTGGCCGGCCAGGCGGGAATGACCGGAGCGCAGAACGGCATAGGCTCCGCCGCCAGGTTCAAGCAGCCCTATGGCGTGGTCGTGGACGCCGACGGAACGCTGTACATCGCCGACACGTTCAACAATCTGATCCGCAAGGTCACGCCGGTGCCGGCGTCCTGAAGAAGATTCTTTCTTCCTCTTCTTCTGTCTCAGCGGCTTCTCGCCGGCCCCGAGCGCAGGGGCCGGCCCGCAACCGGCGCATGCCGCGCCATCAGCTCCGCCACCCAATCGATGAACACCCGCAGCTTCGCGCTGACATGCCGGTTCGGCGGAAACGCCACGTACAGCGGCATCGGGTCGAAGCTCCAGCCCTCGAAGAGCGGCACCAGCTCGCCGCTGGGCAGATGCACCTTCGCCATGTAGTCGGGCAGCCAGAGCACTCCAAGACCCGCCAACCCAGCCGCGAGATACGCGTTGCCGTCGTCGACCGATAGCACGTACCGCCCCTGCACCTCGATGCGTTCGCCATCGCGGTACATGGCGTACGGAAAGGTCTTGCCGTTGCGCGACCACAGGAAGCCGACGATGCGGTGGTGCGTGTCTTCCAGTTCGCGTGGATCGGAGGGCGTGCCGGCGCGCTCCAGGTAGCTGGGCGCGGCATACACGCCCAGCTGCAGCTCGCCCACGCGGCGCGCCATGAGCGACTGGTCGGTGAGTTCGCCGCCGCGCACCACGCAATCGACGTTCTCGCCGATCAGGTCGACCATGCGGTCGCTCACGCCCATGTCGAGCTGGATGTCGGGGTAGCGCGCGTGGAACGCGGGCAGCGCCGGCACCAGGATCATGCGGGCCAGTGGGCTGGGCACGTCCACGCGCAGGCGGCCTCTAGGAGAAGCCGATGCGCCCGAGAGGCTGGTCTCGGCGTCGTCCATGTCCGCCAGCAGGCGCACCACGCGCTCGTAGTAGGCCGCGCCGTCGGCCGTGAGGCCGACCTTGCGCGTGGTCCGGTTGAGCAGCTTCACGCGCAGCCTCGCTTCGAGCTGCTGCACCAGCTGGGTCACGCTGGTCTTGCTCGTGTGAAGCGTCTCGGCCGCCTTGGTGAAGCTGCCTGCTTCCACTACGCGGGCGAAGGCCTGCATTGCATCGAAACGGTCCATGGTGCTGTTCCTGAGTTGCCGATTGTTTGGATTCCCCAAACAGTCATTGTCTGCATTGCCCGTTTATCGGCGCGGCGCGAATTCCTAAAGTCCCTTCATCGCATTCATTGAAGAAGAGAGAAAGGAAAGCATTCCATGGCCAAACGCGACGTCGTCTTCCCGCCCGGGCGCCAGGCGCTCTACGAAAAGAACCGTTATTCGCCCGCAGTCCGCTCCAACGGATTCCTGTTCGTGTCGGGGCAGGTCGGCAGCCGCGAGGACGGCTCGCCCGAGCCCGACCTCGAAGCGCAGGTGCGGCTCGCCTTCAAGAACCTGAACGCGGTGCTGGGCGCCGCCGGCTGCACCTTCGACGACGTGGTGGACGTCACCGTCTTCATCGTCGACCCCGAGGCGAACTTCGAGAAGGCCTGGAAGATCGTGCCGGAGTTCTGGGGCGATGCGCCGCATCCCACGCTGACCGGCATCGGCGTGACGTGGCTCTATGGCTTCAAGTTCGAGATCAAGGTGATCGCCAAGCTGCCCGGCAACGGCGAAGGCTGAATCGCTCGCGAAGCCGAAGCGGAGGAATGACGACTTTCTTTGTATGGAGACTGCTGTAGAGAGGCCGAACCTCACTTGTTCAAGTGATGCACCGCCCCGCGAATTGACCCACATTCCGCCCTGAGATCCGTGGCTATCGATCGTTCGGCGTGGGGAACGATCACTTCATCGCATCGGCAAACCCCCGCATTGAAAGTCCCGGCGCCTTCGATGGAAAGAGGGCGCCTTGCGTCCATTCATCCATCCATCCACTCGAGCAAGGAGCACGGCATGTCTTTCAAGATTCTCTGCTGCGACGGCGGCGGCATTCGTGGCGTCATCACGGCGCTGTTGATCCAGGACCTGGACAAGAGCTTCGGCATCGTCGCGGGCGCGAACGGCTTTGCCGGCACGTCCACCGGCGGGCTGATCTCGCTGGGGCTGGTGAACGGCGTGGCCATCGGCGACATCGTGAACGTCTACGAGAACGACGGCGCCACCATCTTCAAGCCCAACGGCTGGCTGCTGGACGCGCAGGCCAGGCAGCAGGACAGGGCCCCGGCGCAGTCGACGGCAGAACTGCTGGGCAGCGGCCCGGGCATCTTCGAGTGCCAGTACGTCAACACCGGCCTGCAGTCGGTCGCGCAGCAGCTGGTGGGCAGCGGCCCGCTGTCGTCGGCGAGCCGCTTCGTGGCCGTCAACTCCGCGCGGCTGTGGGACCCGAGCCAGAACAGCTGGGAGCCCTGCACCATCTCCAACGGCCCGAGCAATGCCTATCGCGGCATCAGCATGGTGGACGCCGCGCTGGCCACCTCGGCCGCGCCGACCTACTTCCCTCCGTACCAGGTGGGCAGCTACGGCTACTTCGCCGATGGCGGCACCTTCGCCAACAACCCGTCGATGACGGCGATGGTGGAGGCGATCTACCAGGGCTACGCGAGCGGCACGTCCGACATCCTGATGCTCTCGCTCGGCACCGGCGTGAACCCGGTGGGCATCTCGCCAAGCTCGGTGTCGAATCCGCTGGACTGGGGCGTCACGCACTGGCTGTGGCCCTTCAGCGATGGCACGGTGCCGGCGACTGCGCTGCTCAACCTCACCATGGACGCCACCGCCGAACTGGCGGCGATCCAGGCCGGCCAGATGCTCGGCGGCAACTACATGCGCGGCAACGTGCCGCTGGCCCAGCCCTTCGGGCTGGACGACTACAAGAACGTCGGCGAGCTGGTGAGCGCGACGCAGGACTACATCAAGAACTCGCCCGAGTGGGCGAAGGTGCGCAACTGGGTGGAGGCGAACTGGACCTGAGCCGGCCTCCAGCCGCTGCAATCGCTCAATACTCCTCGAACATCCGCTGAAGCTCCTTCGGATCGTTCGTCTTCGTCAGACCGAGCATCAGGAGGATCCGCGCCTTCTGCGTCGTGTGCATCATCGATGTCACGAAGCCGGCTTCGGTGAACTGACCGACCGGGGTCACGATGCCGCTCATGGCGCGCGACCCGACGACGATGGCCACGCCCTTCTGGCGCGCGGCCTTCAGGCTCTGCAGCGTGACGTCGGGCATGTTCGCATGGCCGACGCCCGCGTTGACGATGCCCTTCGCGCCGGCCGCGACTGCGGCGTCGACCAGCACGCCGTCGGAGCCTAGCGTCGTGTAGTTGATGTCCACGCGCGGCAGCTTCTGCAGGTTCGACACGTCGAACTCGCTGTGCACGGTGTGCCGCTTCAGCGGTTGCGCGACGAAGTAGGGCGTGGAGTTCTGCATGTAGCCCAGGTCACCGCCGTCCAGGCTCTTGAAGGTGGCGACGTTGGTGGTGTTGGTCTTGGTCACGCTGAACGCGCTGCTGATGACCTCGTTCATGCTCACCATCACGCCCTTGTCCCGGGCGCTGGGGCTCGCGGCCAGTGCGACCGCGTTGACCAGGTTCAGCGGGCCGTCCGCGCTCATGCCGGTGCTGGGGCGCATGGAGCCCACGATCACCACGGGCTTGGCGCTCTTGACCACCAGGTTGAGGAAGTAGGCGGTTTCTTCCAGCGTGTCGGTGCCGTGGGTGATGACGACGCCGTCCACGTTCTTCGACGCGAGGATCTCGTTGGTGCGCTTCGCCAGCGTCAGCCAGTTGTCGATGCTCAGCTTGGAGCTGCCGACATTGAAGATCTGCTCGCCCGTGATGTTGGCAAACTTCTGGATCTCGGGAACGGCGGTCACCAGTGCTTCGACGCCCACGGGCTGCAGCCCTTTGCTCAGGCCGTAGTCGGTGAGCGCCAGGCTGTCGGCGCCCCGGCTGGCGATGGTGCCGCCGGTGGCCAGGATCACCACGTTGGGCTTGGCCGGGGCCTGCGCGATGGCATGCCCGGCGCCTCCGAGGAGGCCGATGGCGGTCAGAAACGTCAAGGCGATTTTCTTGGGGTTCATGATTCGACGGTTTTGAAGGAGGGGAACAGAGGAGGGAGAGAGAAAGGGAGGTCCCGGATCAGTGCCGCTGCAGCACCTTGCCCGGCCGCAGGCCGGTGGGGCGCTGCCCGTCCCAGACCCGCTGCCCGTTGACCCACACGCCCTCGATGCCCCGGCTTGCCTGCACGGGGTTGTCGAAGGTGGCGAGGTCCGTCACGCGCTGTGCATCGAAGGCCACCAGGTCGGCCCGCAGGCCCGGGCGCAGCAGGCCCCTGTCGACTAGTCCGTAGTTGCTCGCGGCCAGGCCGGTCATCTTGTGGACGGCGGCTTCCAGCGTGAGCAGTCCCTTGTCGCGAACCAGCCGCGACAGCACGCGCGTGAAGGTGCCCCATTGGCGCGGGTGCGGATGCGGATCGAAGGGCAGCCCGTCGGAGCCGACCATGGTGCGCGGGTGCGCCAGGATGCGCTCCACGTCGCGCTCGTCCATCAGGAAGTAGATGGCGCCCGCGGGTGCGAGCCGCTGCAGCATGGCCTCGTCGTCCAGCCCCCATTCGCGCTGCAGGTCCGCGAAGTCGCGCCCCTGCGCGGACGGCTCGTTCTTCGACCATGCGATGAGCGTGCGGCTCGCCAGCCGCACGCGGTCGAGCCGCAGCATGGTCGAGGTGGCCGGGTAGGGGTGGCAGTCGAGGCAGACAGGCTGCATCGCGCCGGCCTCGTCGATGCGCGAGAGGGTCTGCGTCGACCTGCCATGGTTGCGCTCGCCCGCCAGCTTGTGGTGCGAGAACACGACGCGCGCGGTCAGCGCGCGCCCGATCTCCAGGGCTTCTTCGATCGCCTCGTCGATCCGGTCGGATTCGTCGCGCAGGTGCACCGCATAGACCATGCCTCCTCGCCCCCGCATGGTTTCGCCGATGTCGATGATCTCCTGCGTGGTGGCGTGCTGCGCGGGCGGGTAGAAGGTGCCGGTGGACATGCCGAACGCGCCGGCGTCCAGCGCTTCGGCGAGCAACTGCCGCATGGTGTCGCATTCTTCCGCCGTCGCGGCCCGCTGCAGGTCGTCCATCGCGCTCACCCGCAGGCTGGCGTGGCCCACGAGGGGAATCACGTTGACCGCCGCGGGCGTCTGCCGCAGCGCGTCCATCCAGGAGGAGAAGCTCGCGTAGCGGAACAGCTCGGGCGGCCCCAGCAGGTCGAGCGGCTGGGGCAGGGGGCTGCCGGGCGGCACGGGCGCGAGGCTCACGCCGCAGTTGCCGGTCACCACCGTGGTCACGCCCTGCGAAACCTTGGGCACCATGTCCGGATGCGCCAGCAGGTAGCCGTCGTCGTGGGTGTGGGAGTCGATGAAGCCGGGCGCCAGGGCCAGGCCGTCGAGTTCGACGACTCCGGCGCCAGCGATCTCGCTGCCTGGCGGCAGGATGTCCGCGATGGTGTCGCCCTCGATCAGCACGTCCGCGCGGCGCGGCGGGGCGCCGCTGCCGTCGATCACCGTGCCGCCGCGCAGCAGCAATTGTTGTTGCGCGGATGGGGTCGCGAGGTCCGCCATCAGTCGAGCTTCTCGATGCGGTTGCGCTCGATCAGCTCGCCCCAGCGCTTGGTCTCGCGGTCGATGGTGCGCTGGAAGTCGGCGGGCGTGCCGCCGGCCGGCACGGCGCCGAGCTTGGCGAGGCCCTCGCGCACGCTGGGGGTGGCCAGCGCTGCGTTGATTGCGGCGTTGAGCTTCTCGATCACCTCGCGCGGCGTTCCGCGTGGCGCGACCACGCCGCCCCAGGCCACCGTCTCGTAGCCTTTGATGCCCGCTTCGTCCAGCGTGGGTACGTTCGGCAGCAGCGCGATGCGCTTGGCGCTGCTAACCGCGAGCGCGCGCACCCGTCCGGACGAGACCAGCGGGCCGACCTCGGAAGAGTTGGCGAACAGGTAGTCGATGCGGCCGCCCATCAGGTCCTGCAGCGCGGCGGGGCCGCCGTTGTAGGGCACGAAGAGCACGTCGATGCCGGCCATGCTGCGGAACAGTTCGCCGCCCATGTGGCCCGTGGTGCCGATGCCGGGGGCGCCGAAGGACAGCTTGCCCGGCTGCTTGCGCGCTGTGGCCACCAGCCCGGCCACGTCCTGGATGGGCGAGTCCTTGGGCACGATCAGCACGTTGTAGAGGTCGAAGGCCTGCGCCACCGGCATCAGGTCGTGGTCCACGTCGTAAGGCAGCTTCTTGAACAGCGTGCGGTTGACCGCCAGCGTGTTCACGTTGCCGTAGCCGATGGTGTAGCCGTCGGCCGGCTTGCTCTTGATCTGCAGGATGCCGATGTTGCCTGCTGCGCCGGGGCGGTTCTCGATGACCACCGGCACGCCGAGCGACTTGGAGACCTCGTTGGTCACCAGCCGCGAGAGCACGTCGGGCGAGCCGCCGGCCGCCGAGGGCACGACGAAGGTGATGGGGCGGTCGGGCCAGGCGGCCCACGTCGGGGCCGAAGCTGCCAGCAGGCCGAAGGCGGCGGCCAGCACGGCCATCGGGCGGGAGAACTTGCGATGGATCATCGGAAGGGTCTTTCGTGGAAGTGGAAAAGGAGGCGAAAAGGGGAGGCCGCCTCAGTGCTGCTGGCGGCAGTGCGCGATCGCGGCCAGCGCCAGCGCGTCGATGGAGTCCGTGATCACGCAGTCGAACGCGCCGCGCCGGTGGTGCGGAACCGCCAATGGCAGCTCGGTACAGCCGAGCACCACGGCCTGCGCGCCGCGTGCGACCAGCGCGCGGATGCCTTGTGCGGCCGGCTCCCAGGCGGCATCGATCTGCCCGGCCTTGACCGCCGCGATGGACGCTACGCAGTGGCGTTGCACGTCGTCAGCTTCGGGAACGATCGCCTCGTACCCCGCCTGCTCCAGCGCTCGCTGGTACAGGCCGAGCGCCAGCGTGGCCGGCGTGCCGAGCACGCCCACCTTGCCTTGCACGACACTGTGGCGCCGCAGGTTCTGCACCACCGCCTCGGCGATGTTCAGCACCGGCAGCCGGGTCGCGCCTTTCAGGTCGTCGAACCAGAGATGCGCGGTGTTGCAGGGCACGGCGATGCAGCCAGCGCCCGCCGCCTCCAGCAGGCGGATGCCGCGCTGCATGGCGGGCAGCGGGCTCTCGCCGCCCTGGAGCATGGCGCTCGAACGATCGGGGATGCGAGGGTCGTTGCACAAGATCGTCGGAATGTGGTCCTGGTCGACGGCAGCCTCTGTCAGCTGCACCATCCGCAGCGCGAAGGTCGCGCCCGCCAGCGGCCCCATGCCGCCGAGGATGCCCAGCGCCCTCGGCGCGAATGGGGGGTGCTGCTGCCCGCTCATGGCAGCGGATCTCCGGCGCCGGTGCGCTCGACGATCAGCCGGTAGTGCTCCGGCCGGCGGTGCTTGGCGAAGTTGAAGACGTGCTCGCGGAAGTGCGCGCCCAGCGCAAGGTCGGCGCGCACGCAGATGACCTCGTCTTCCTCGCTCACCGTGCGCGCCACGATCTCGCCGCTGGGCGCCACGATCACGGAGCTGCCGATCATGTGGTGGCCGTCCTCCGACCCGCACTTGGCTGCAGCCGCCACCCAGATGCCGTTCTGGTAGGCGTTGGCCTGCAGCGAGATCAGGTGCGTGGTGGTGCGCAGGTGCACCGGCTCGTTCCAGTGGATGTTGAGCGAGGGCGTGTTGTAGCCGAGCACCACCACTTCGGCGCCCTGCAGCGCCATCACGCGGTAGGTCTCGGGCCAACGGCGGTCGTTGCACAGGCACATGCCCATGCGCACGCCGTCGGTGTCGAAGGCGCGGAAGCCCAGGTCGCCGACCTCGAAGAACTTCTTCTCCAGATGCTGGAAGGGTGCCTCGGGCTTGTGCTCCGAATGGCCCGGCAGGTGGATCTTGCGGTAGCGGCCCGCGATGCTGCCGTCGCGCCCCACGATCACCGCCGAATTGAAGCCGCGCCCGTCCTCGGTGAGTTCCGCGTAGCCGAGGTAGAAGCCCACGCCGAGCCTGCGGGCCTCGTCGAAGAGCGGCTGCGTCGCCGGGCCGGGCATGCTGCGCTCGAAGAAGCGCTCATGGGCTTCTTCTTCGCTCATCCAGTAGCGCGGAAAGAAGGTGGTGAGCGCAAGCTCGGGGAAGGTCACGAACTCCGCGCCGCGGCTGTGGGCCTGGCGCAGCATGTCGACCAGCCGGGCCACCACCGACTCGCGGCTGTCGGACAGATGGACGGGGCCCATCTGGGCGACCGCAAGGCCGAGAAAACGTGGGGGAGTGCCGGGGCGCGATGTCATCTGAACCTTCTTCGTTGCAGCCGTGTGACTGGTGCGATCGATTATTCGAAGCGGTGCCCACGGCGTCGAATGACGATTTGTCGCTCGGGTTTAACAACACGCTAAAGGTCCGCCTTCCGGTGGTGCGCACGCGCGCGCCTGCACCGGGGCAGGGCGCGGAGGCATCGGATGGGGGTCGCCGCAACGGGCGGAGAAGAAGGGAAAAGGGGGCGCGGCGCCCCCGGGCTCGTCAGCGCAGGATCTCGTCGTCGTCCGCGAGCGGCAAGGCCAGCCCGCGCTGCAGCAGCACGCTGTGCAATGCGCGCAGCAGCGCCTGCGCCGCTGGCGACAGGGGCTCGGTCTGCAGGTACACCAGGTCGGCCACGATGGGCAGCGCGTCGCGCACCGGTATCGCCTTGAAAGACGACCCGAGCCAGCCCTGCAGCGAGTACTCGTCCACCAGCGCGATGCCGGCCCCGGCATGCACCAGCGAGCAGGCGTACTGCGGCGAGGTGACCTCCACGCTGATGCGCGGCGCGGCATCGCGCGTCTCGAACATCTGGTCGATGCGCAGGCCCAGCGGCGAGCCGTGCGGATAGCCGATGAACTCGTGGGGCAGCAGTTCGTCGAGGCCGACTTCTTCGAACGCGGCCAGCGGATGGCTGCGTGGGCAGATGCACATCAGCCGGCTGCTCGCCAGCGGCCTCGTCGCAAGGTTCGGATGGTCGACCGGAAAGGTGGAAATGCCCAGGTCGGCCCGCTGCTGCAGGATGCGTTCCTTCAGCGCCTCATGCGTGAGGCAGTGGAAATGAACCTGCACGTCGGGCATGGCGTTGCGCAACTGCGCGATCGCCTGCGGCACCAGCGTCTGCCCGATGCTGGGGCTCGAAAGAATGCTCAGCAGGCTGCGTCGCCGCAGCGCAAGCTCGTGCGAAAGGCTGCCGATGCGCTGCACGCCGCCATAGACTTGCTCGACCTCCAGATACAGCCGCCGCGCCTCCGCTGTGGCATGCAGGCGCCCCTTCACGCGCTCGAAAAGCAGAAAGCCCAGCCGGCTCTCGGTATGCGAGAGCAGCCGGCTGACGGCAGGAATGGATACGTGAAGCAGCCGCGCCGCGCCGCTTACGGAGCCGGTGATCATCACCGCGCGGAACACCTCGATCTGTCGCAGGTTCATGCTTGAATTTGCAGCCCGAGGCTGAACCGGACCATGCGTCCCGGCCTCCGTTGCCGCTGCGGATGCTGGTCAAGCTTGGCCGGCATGTTCGAAAACCTGATTCCCGAAGGCATAGCGATAGCGGTTGCGGGCGGTGAGTACAAAGATTTTCAGAATTATCCCCGTCTGACCGGGTATTCAGCCTTCAGCCAGCTGCCCCCTTTTCAGGCAGCAAGGCGTTCATGACGAAACGCGTCGGTCCGCTGGCGCCCCGGTCGCTGACCGCGAGGCCGAGCTGCCGCCACAGGGCCGGGCTGAGCGGGCGCACCGCGATGCGAGGGTCGCGCGCGCTCTGTTGCGATTCCTCCGGCAGCAGCGCTGCGCCGTAGCCCGCGGCAACCAGCGTTTTGATCGCGTCGTTGTAGTTGAGCTCGATGCGCGGCCGGCAATGGACGCCTGCCGCGGAGAACCATTCCGCGGTGAGCCTGTAGAGACGCGTGGAGGAGTCGTTCATGATCAGCGCCTGCTGGGCCAGCCACTGCGGGGTCAGCCGCCTCGGTGCCTTCCAGCCTGCCGGCAGGAAGGCGACGACCGCCTCGCGCCGCAGGGGCGTGACATGGACGCCCCGCACGGGCGCCTGCGGCAGCGCCACGACCGCCAGGTCCAGGCTGCCTGCGGCGAGCCGGGCCATGCTCTCGTTGGAGGTCAGCACCTGCACGTTCACGTCGATGCCGGGATGGTTGCGGGCGAGGCGTCCGAGCGCGGGCGGCAGCAGATGCGCGATGGCACCCGTCGAGGCACCCACCCGCACACGACCCGTCTGGCCCGCGAGCTGGCGTCGGACGTCCTCCACTGCTTCGTCCGCGTCGGCCAGCAGCCTGCGGGCACGCGCGATGAAGCGCTCTCCCAGGGCGGTTGCCTGCGCGGGCCCCCGCCCTCGAACGAGCAACTGGCCACCCAGGCGCGACTCCAGCTCAGCGATCTGGACGGTGACCGTAGGTGCCGCCAGGTGAAGGGCGCGCGCGGCGTTGGCCAGGGAGCCGAGGTCGGCGATGGCGACAAGGGTGCGCAGATGGTCGAGGCTCAGTTCTCGCATGGCGCAAATTTAACTTTTCTTAATCGTGGGTTCCATATATTTAGCTGGAGCCATCGAGGTCGGATGCCTACGATCGCGCTCCATGGACCTCAAGATCTTCATCGACGGCGATCAGGGCACCACCGGCCTTGACCTGCAGAACCGGCTCCGGGGTGGGGAATTCCGCGTCCACACATTGCCGGCGAACCTGCGCAAGGACGCGGCCGCCCGACGGGCTGCTCTCAACGAGTGCGACATCGCCATCCTTTGCCTGCCCGATTCAGCGGCGCGCGATGCGGTGGCGATGATCGAGAACCCTTCGGTGCGCGTGATCGACGCCAGCTCGGCTCACCGCACCAGCCCGGGCTGGGTCTACGGCCTGCCCGAGCTCGATGCACGGCAGGGCGAACGCATTGCCTCGGCAGCGCGGGTCACGAATCCGGGCTGCTATCCCACCGCCGCGGTTGCCCTGCTGCGACCGTTGACGGATGCGGGCCTCCTGCCCGCCGACTATCCGCTTGTCATCCATGCGGTCTCGGGCTATTCCGGCCAGGGCAGGGCGGGGGCGGAAGCGCACGAGGCCGGGGCGGCAGCGCATTCGTTGAAGGTTTACGGCCTTGCACTCGAGCACAAGCACGTGGCCGAAATGGAGACCTACGCCGGCCTGACGCAGCGGCCCATCTTCGTGCCGGCCTATGGCAGCTACCGGCAGGGCATCGTGCTCACCATCGGATTGCACGCGCGAATGCTTCCCTCCGATGTCTCGGGTATGCGCATCCACGAATGCCTTGCGCAGCGATACCGCGATGCGGCGCATGTGCATGTGCTGCCGATGTCGCCTGCCGTGCCGATGACCGAGCTCGACCCGCAGGTCCACAACGGCTCGAACGACATGAGCCTGGCCGTTGCGTGCAATGAGCGCACGGGTCAGATCGTCCTGGGCGCGGTTCTCGATAACCTGGGGAAGGGGGCCGCGGGCGCGGCAGTGCAGAACCTGCGACTGATGGCGAGCGCTTCACGGCACACGTTGTGAATTCGATGCAGAGCGAACGCTTCCGGACGGGGCCGATGTTCGCAACAGAGGCGGACCTGTCTGTTCGCTATCGAACCCGCCTCGGAACATCGCCAATGATGGTCGCGCGCATCATGTGGCGTTCCGAGGGGTAGTAGTCGGACACCGCGTAGTGCTGGACCGCCCGGTTGTCCCAGAAGACGATCGTGTCCGGCTCCCAGTGCACGCGCACCTGGTATTCCGGGATCTTGGCCTGGCGCACGAGCAGGTCGAACAGTTCGCGAATCTGGGTCGGGGTATCCATGCCCCAATCCGAGCCCAGGACTTCCCGGTAGTTGGCGATGTGCGTGGTGTGGATTTCGTTCACGTACAGGATCGACTCCCCGGTTTCAGGGTGCGTGATGACCACCGGGTGTTCCACGGCGCGATGCCGATCCCGATGCGCGGCGCGTTCGTTCGGATCCATCTTCTTGAACAACGCGACATTGACGTCGTTGACTGCCACCATGCCGTCGATCTTGCGCTTGACCTCCTCCGGCAACCCGGCATAGGCCTGAACCATGTTGCAGAAGATGGTGTCTCCTCCAACTTCCGGGCACTTGATGCAACGAAGAATCGAACCCATCGAGGGTTTCTCGTAGAACGCGGTGTCGGAGTGAAAGAGGTTCTCGGCTCCCTTCTTTTCCCTGGAAGCCTTGAGTTGAACAAGCTCGGGAAAATCCGCGTTGGCGGCCAGCAGCGGATTCTGCGTCTCGAGATCGCCGAACTTCCGGGCAAACGCCACATGCTGCGCGGGGGAGACAGGCTGGCGCCGGATGACCAGCACCCGGAAAGCCAGCAGCAGTGCACGAATCCTGGCGATGCCGTCGTCATCGAGATCCGGCAGAAACAGATCCTGCAACTCCAGACCGAGCGACGGGGCCAGTCGACGGGTCTTCCAGCCCGAAGGCAATCCTTCGAGAGCTTGCTTCATGGCCGGGCTCGATTCGACAGGCGTCCAGCGTGAAGCCATTTCATCGGCAATGTTCAATGACATTCTTGTCTCCATTCAATTTATCGATGCAATTCAACGAGCGGAACCTCGGGCCCGGCTCGCACAGCTTTTTCTTATTCCGCAGTCACTCCTGAAACCTTGATGAACTCCTGCCAACGCGGAACCTCCGCCTGGAGGAACTTGCGGAATTCCGCGGGTGATCGAACCGCTTGTCTTCCTCCAACCTGCTCGATCAAGGCCGTGTACTCGTCGGTTTGCAGGATGGCCTGCACCGCGTTCCAGATCTCCGCGACCTTGTCCGGCGCGACACCGCTGGGCGTCAGCAGGCCGACCCATGGCACGACATCGAATCCCGGAAGCCCCGATTCGGCGACCGTGGGAATCGATTCGAGCTTGGGCAGCCGCTTCGCGCTGCTGATGGCCAAGGCCTTGATGCGGCCGCCTTGCAAGAGCGGCGTCGCGGCAGCAACCCCTTCGAAGGTCACCTGCACCTGGCCTGCGGCAAGGGCCGTCAGCGACGGCGCGGCCCCCTGATAGGGGACGTGCACGAACTTCAGCCTGGTACGCCGGATGAACTCCGTCATGGCCAGATGCGAAACGCTCCCCACGCCCGGTGACGAAAAGCTGATCTCCCCCGGATGGCTGTTCGCGTAGCTGACCAGCGACTCCACCGAATCGATCGGCAGCTTGGAATTGACGAGCAGCAGAAGCGGAGTGTCGTACAGCGTCGCGACCGGCTCGAAGTTCTTCAGGGTGTTGTATCTCACGGCCTTGAAGAGGATCGGATTGATGACCAGCGCCGAAGATGCCGAGAAGGTCAGCGTGTTCAGGTCGCCGGCCGATCTGGCGACGTTGCCCAGCGCGATGCTTCCGCTCTGGCCCGGAACGTTCTCGACGAAGAAATTGCGGTCCAGCTTCCTGCTCAAGGTGGATGCCAGGTATCGCCCCACCGTGTCGACGGATTGACCCGGTGGATAGCCGATGACGATTCGCGACGAGCGCTGGGAAGCGTCGCTTGCCTGCGTCTGCGCCTGAGCCTGAGCCTGAGCCTGACCGGACATGCCGATGGAGAGCAGGCCCATGGACGCGGCAATCCACACGAACAGGAATCGAACTTTCATCCGTTGTCTCCATCGTTGCTCTAAGAGATGGCGCCCGAATCACGTGCACGCACCGTGTGCGTCTGCGCTCAATTGCCCGAATGGCTTGTCATCGAACAATCATCGAACTGGGGTGAGGGCCTCGTCCAATACCGTTTGACCGGGCAGGCATATGAGAATCGTATGGGCGTGGCCCAGCCGCCGAAGCGGCGCTGCGCCGCGTTCAGGACTGCAGATGAGCCAGATCGATCTGAGTAGTCTTCGCTGCTCGCGCGCCAGCCTGTGGTGTCGCTGCGCAGCCTGGGCGGGTTGGCCCGCGCCGTCCAACTCGCTACGCGGGCTGCAGCGGCCCGGCGAGCTTGTAGGTATTGAGAAGGAGGCCGGACGGCGTCGTCTTGGTGCTGGCGAGTTCGAAGGAACAACCCGGCGTCCCTTCAGCGAAGAGGCGCTTGCCCGTGCCCACCAGCACCGGGTAGACGATCAGCAGGACTTCGTCTGCAAGCCCATGCGCCAGCAGGGCAGATGTCAGCGTGGAGCTGCCCCACAGCACAAGGTTGGGGCCGGCCTGCGACTTGATGCGCCGCACGCCCTCGACCAGATCCGGCCCGACGCCTTCGAACGGCCCCCACGCGAGGCTCTCCGGACGATGGGTGACGACGAACTTGGTCGCCGCATTCAATCCATCCGCCATCGGACCGGCTGGCGCCTTCGGCCAGTAGTCCGACCACATGTCGTAGGTGCGCCGGCCCAGCAGCAGATCGAAGCGCCCGCCGTGCGCGGCAAGCACCTCGTCCCGGCCGGCGGGAGTCCGGTAGGGCGCGGTCCAGTCGGCATAGGGGAAGCCGTCTTCGCTGGAGGGCTGGATCACGCCGTCGAGCGACACGTGCTCCATGAGCTTGAGCTTTCTCATCCGGGTCTCCGTGTTTGACTGTTGGGGTTGGAGGACTGGGGATGCTGAACCGTCGTCCAGCTTCGCGCAACTCTGACGTCCCAAACTTGACTAGCTCTGTCCGCAGCGCTTACATTGCCCCCGCCTCGTGATGAGCGGGGCCGGGTTTGGAAGCCCGCCGACATCCTGCGACGAGAGCCGCAGCCACCGCACTGGTCTGCGGCTTTTTCGTTTGCGCCTAATTTTTAGGCGGCTCGAACGGGAGGGCTCGCGCCCTGCCGGTTTCCGCAAGGATGTCCCGGTCTTCCAACCTGTTCGAGCTGCCGCCCTTGTTTGGAAGCGAGGGCGTCGGTTTCTGCAAATCGACATCCTTGGGAGGCCCACTCATGGCCAATGCTTCTTCAAACGACGCGGCAAGCGCCGACGCTCGCTGCACTTGCACGCCTTATCGCCCCGGCGCCCAGTTCAAGCCCTTCGAATGGGTTCAGGGCGACCGGCTCGGAGACTCTTCGCAACAAAGCCAGGCCGCATTCCTCAACGATGCCCGCGACGTGGTGCAGGGCGCGCAGACGCTGATCCAGTTGCTTGGCTGGGACGAAGACCGGCGCGATGCCGCTTCGTCCGACGCAGACCCCGCGCCACTCTTCGATGCCTGCCAGCGCAACTCGCTGCAGCGGCTGCTCTCGGCGACGCTGGGTCTGCTTCATGCCCGGATCGAAATCCAGTGCGAGGCGATGACGGGGTAGCGCGCTTTCTTATTTGCCCGGCGGCATCTTCTCGAACTTGACCAGCTCCGGGTCGAGAACGTCCCATGCATGCCCCCGCACGCCGTACGTGACCGCCTGCGGCCTGAACCGGCTCGGGTCATCAAGGCTCGCTGCATGCACGGTGATGACGTCCGGCATCGCCGCATAGGTCATGTAGACGGGTGAGCCGCAGGTGGGGCAGAACGCGCGGGTCTTGACGTTGCCGCTGTCGCCGACCATGTCCCACAGCGTGGCCTTGCCGGTCTGCTTCGCACCGCCGCGCGGAAAGCTCAGGTACGAGCCGTGGCCGGTGCCGCTCTTGTGCTGGCAGTCGAGGCACTGGCAGTGGTTCTGGAAGATCGGCTCGGAGGGGATGTCGTAGCGGATCGCGCCGCAGGCGCAGCCGCCGGTGTAGGAGGAGTTCATTTGTCTTGTCCTTTCGAGGTTGCCGGGACAGCGAGAGCTGGCGGGAGGCAACGAATTTATTTGGACAAGGGCAGGGCGGGTGAGTAACAAGTTCGTCGCGAATTGGCGCCGCCCGGGGGCTCAGGCTTCCTCCTCATTGTCAGCACGACGCGCTTCAACTTGCGCAAAAACACACGTTGTGGGGGAGCGAGGGCTTTGGGCTGGCTGGCGGCACATGCCCGAATCGATACCATGCGCCGGGCATCGCCAGGGTATCTGGCCAATCAAGGAAGGACAATGTCAACAGACATGAATACAGTTGGGCGTGCACAGCACTCGGAGCCAACCTTCACGCTCTATGGGCGGATCGCTGCGACGTATGCGGGGTACATCGGGCGTCCATACGCCGATCTGCATTTGTCGCTCATCATTGACGATGCCTACAACGGCATCACCGTGATTGATGGACAGCCCACCTTCGGGGAAGCAGGTTTGCACAATCTCTTGCGCATCAGGACCAACATCTACACCAACGAGTTGCCCGGCGGGGTGATCGTCAAGATTCCGCTCGATCCGCCGGCCGGGATGAGTCGCGAGACCTTCGCGCGTGAGTTGGTGATTCGTGCCACCAACTTTGCAAGCTATGTCTCACCCTATCGTCCTCCGGCCAAGCTGCGGGGCGACAAGATGAATCCCGGCGAATACAACAGCAGCTCGTACTTGGCTGCGCTCCTCAAAAGCGTGATGGGTTACGTGCCAGCGGTCCATGTGATCGGCTACCAAACACCCGGGTGGGAGCAACCCATGCCATTGCATTTCTTCAAGGGCGAGGCGCTGCGATGAAGCCGAGCTGGCGACTTGGCTCGCACATTGCGCTCTGGGCGATTGCTTCACCTCTGGTCGAGATGCTGGCAGGGTTCATCGGGACCAAGGCGTTCTCCGCACTGGGAGCGTTTGCACCGACCCTCACCCTTGTCCTCGAGGGCGCGATTCTCTTGGGCTGGGCGGTCTGGATCTATTGGCGTCACGTGCCTGGCGCACCAACGGCCGGCCGCCGCATCGCGTACGCCATTGCCTTCGGGTGCGTGCTGTTGGCTGCCGGTTATGCCGCTCTGTGGGCGGCCTGGATGCTGGCGACCCTGCTGTTCGGTGCGTAGGCGGCGCCCGGCGTGACCATCAGGTGCGCTGGAATTTGCTTGATGTAACGCGAAAGAATTGTTATTTGAGCGGCTCCAGCGTTGAAGTTCTTACAACTTCGGCCCCGTTCATGCCGCTTTCAGACGGTAAAGTCCTGTTTCCCGTTTCGGACTATTTCCGAACCTTTTCCTGCCGCCTCCACCCCGGTCGCTTTCCCGCCTTCTCGCGCGCTCTTCCCCATGTCCAACCTCATCGTGCACGGCGGTACGCCGCTGCGTGGCCGCATCACCCCCTCCGCCAACAAGAACGCAGTGCTGCCGGTGCTCTGCGCCACGCTTCTCACCTGGGAGCCGCTGCGCCTGCATGGGGTGCCCGACATCACCGACGTGCGCAAGATCCTGGACATCTTCCGCACCCTGGGCAGTGACGTGCGCATGGACCACGAAACGGGCACGCTGGAGCTGCACCACCGCGAGACGGCCTTCGACGCGTCGCGCCACCGGCTGCCGGAGGAGATGCGCTCGTCGATCATGCTGGTGCCGCCGCTGCTGGCGCGTTTCGGCGTGGCGCGTCTGGAGGACAACGTCAAGGGCTGCACGCTGGGCGTGCGCGAGATCGATCCGCACGTGGAGGTGTTCCAGCGCTTCGGCGGCGAGGTGGAGCGCACCGAGGGCTCGCTGCTGGTGCGCAGCAAGGGCCGGCTGATGCCCACCGACCACTGGCTGGACTACGCCTCGGTCACTACCACCGAGAACTTCGTGCTGTGCGCGGCGGCCACCGACGGCGCCTCGACGCTGACCAACGCGGCCTCGGAGCCGCACGTGCAGGAGTTCTGCCGCTTCATGTCGATGATCGGCGTGCGCATCGAGGGCATCGGCACCTCGCGGCTCACGGTGCACGGCGGCGGCACGCTCAAGGGCGGCGAGTTCCGCTTCGACGAAGACTTCCACGAGATCACCACCTTCCTCGCGCTGGGCGCCATCACCGGCGGCGACGTGATCGTGCGCAACAGCGCGCCGGAAAACTTTCCGCTACTGGACCGCACCTTCGCCAAGTTCGGTGTGCAGATCGAGCACAAGGAAGGCTGGTCGCGCGCCATCCGCAGCGGTCCGCTGAAGGTGCAGACGCCGTTCACGAGCAACGTGCTCACCAAGGTGGAGGCGGCGCCGTGGCCCTACTTCCCGGTGGACCTGCTGCCGATCTTCATCGCGCTGGGCGTTCGCGCCGAAGGCAACGCGATGTTCTGGAACAAGGTCTACGACGGCGCACTGGGCTGGACGGGCGAGCTCTCGAAGTTCGGCGCGCACGTGTTCTCGTCCGACCCGCACCGGCTCATCACCTTCGGCGGCAATCCGCTGACGCCGGCTGTGGTCGAGAGCCCGTACATCATCCGCGTGGCGATAGCGCTCTTCATGGTGGCGGCCAGCATCGAGGGCCGTTCCGAGATCCGCAACGCGGCGCCCATCCGCCGCGCGCATCCGCGCTTCGTGGAGAACCTGCGCAGCCTGGGCGTGCAGGTGGAGTGGACGAGCGAGGAGTGAGCTGAAGCGGGGCGATGACCCTGCCGCCGCGGCGACCTCCGGCTTGGCCGGAGAATGGCCGGCATTCGACGAAACAGAAGGAGCGCCCTCGAATGACCACGCTGCAACAACTCCTCGGAACGGAACTTCCGCTCATCCAGGCCCCGATGGCCGGCATACAAGTCAGCGCGATGGCCATCGCGGTCAGCAATGCCGGCGGCCTGGGCTCCCTGCCGGCGGCCATGCTGAGCACGGACACCCTGCGTAGCGAGATCGCCGCGATCCGTGCTGGCACCGACAAGCCCTACAACGTCAATTTCTTCTGCCACACGCCGCCCGTGCCCAGCGCCGAGCGCGAGGCCACCTGGCGCACAGCGCTGGCGCCTTACTACGCCGAGTACGGCATCGACGCCGCGAGTATTCCGGCCGGCCCGGGGCGCAACCCCTTCAGCGCCGAAGTGGCCGACTTGCTGGCCGAGTTCCGACCGCCGGTGGTGAGCTTCCATTTCGGGCTGCCTCCCGAGGCGTTGCTGGCGCAGGTGCATGGCTGGGGCGCCAAGGTGCTGGCCTCGGCCACCACGGTCGACGAGGCGCTGTGGCTCGAGGCGCATGGCGCCGACGCGGTCATCGCGCAGGGGCTGGAGGCAGGCGGGCATCGCGGCCATTTCCTCTCGCACGACCTGACGAAGCAGCTCGGCACCTTCGCGCTGCTGCCACAGCTGGTCAAGGCGGTGAAGCTGCCGGTGATCGCCGCGGGCGGCATTGCGGATGCCGATGGCGTGGCGGCGGCGATGTCGCTGGGCGCGGCGGGCGTGCAGATCGGCACGGCCTACATGCTGACACCCGAGGCGACGACCAGCGCGCTGCATCGCGCGGCGCTCAAGAGCGAGGCGGCGCGGCACACGGCGCTTACCAATCTCTTCACCGGGCGGCCGGCGCGCGGCATCGTCAATCGCGTGATGCGCGACCTGGGCCCGATCGGTTCGGCGGCTCCTGAATTTCCGCTGGCCACCTCGGCCATCGCACCGCTGCGCGCCAAGGCCGAGGCGAAGGGCAGCGGCGACTTCTCTCCGCTGTGGTCGGGGCAGAACGCGACCGGCTGCCGCGAGATTCCGGCGGCCGAGCTCACCCGTGCGCTGGCAGAAGGATTCCGCCGATAGGAACGACAAGAGAAAAGTCCAGGACCATGACCCAGCTTCACCTGCCCCTGAAATTCCTCGCGCACGGCGCGCAACCCGGTGTGCGCGAGCCCTGGCTGCTGGTGCTGATGCACGGCGTCGGCAGCAACGAGCAGGACTTGTTCGGCCTCGCGCGGATGATGCCGCCGCAGTTTCACGTGCTGAGCCTGCGCGCGCCCTATGTGCTGTCGCCCGACTCCTACGCGTGGTTCGAGTTCGAGGTGCTGCCCGGCGGCGAACGCCGCATCGACGAGGAGCAGGAGCGCGAGAGCCGCTTTCTCGTCGGCGAGATGGTCGCCTCGGCCGCGCAGCAGCTCGGCGTGCCTGCCGAGCGAGTGATCGTCGGCGGCTTCAGCCAGGGCGGGATCATGGCACTGTCGCTGCTGCTGACCAAGCCCGAGAGCGTGCGCGCCGCCATGGTGTGGCACAGCCGGCTGCTGTCGCAGGTGGTGCCGCACATCGCGCTGCCCGAGGCCTTCGAGGGCAAGGCGCTGTGGGTGAGCCATGGCAGCGCCGACAACGTGATTCCGCCGAGCGCGGCGCAGGCCACGCGCGAACTGGCGCGCACGCTGCCGCTGACGCTGTCGGGCACGGACTTTCCGGGCGCGCACGAGATCCGTCCGGCCGAGCTGCAGGCCACGCTGGCGTGGCTGCAGTCGCTGAGCGCGCAGGCAGGCCCAGCTTGAGCGACTGAACTTCAGCGCGGTCGCCGCGTCACAGGGCGTTACGACGAGGCGGGCCGGCCATGACCCGATCTGGTGCACCATAGCCGCTCGCCTTCCTGACACTCCAGCACAAGGAACCGCCCCTATGTCCGACAGCGACACCCGCGACACCCCCGAGTTCAGGCCCCGCCGCGAAACGCCCATAGGAACCATCGTCGTCGGCGTGCTCGTGCTGCTCGCGGCCGCGTTCTTCGGCTGGCGCTGGTACCAGCAACAGCAGCAGGCCCCCGAGGCCACGCCGGTGGCCACGGCACCGAACGACGGGGCGCCGCCCGCGCCGGCACCCGCGCCCGCACCTCAATCCCAGGAACCGCGAAACCCGATGGACGGGATCGCGGTGCCCGACGCGGGCCTGACCACTGCCACCGACACCGATGCGCGCGTGATGAAGGCGCTGGTCGACCTGTTCGGCAGCAAGAACGTGGCCGACTTCCTGCAGTTCGACGGCATCGTGCGGCGCTTCGTGGCGACGGTGGACAACCTCGCGCGCGAGCAGGCACCCGCGAGCGCGTGGCCGGTGCAGCAGACCAAACAGCGCTTCATCACCTCGGGGCAGGGCGACAAGCAGGTCATCGCCGCCAACAACGCGGCGCGCTACAACCCCATCGTGCTGTTCGCCGAGTCGGTCGATCCGGCGAAGGCGGCCAAGGCCTATGCGCGGCTCTATCCGCTCTTCCAGAAGGCCTATGAAGAGCTGGGCTATCCGGGGCGCTACTTCAACGACAGGCTCGTCGCCGTGATCGACCACCTGCTGCAGGCGCCCGAGCCCGCCGGTCCGGTGCAGGTGCGGCTGGTCGAGGTGAAGGGCGACGTTCCCTCGCAGCGCCCGTGGGTGCGTTACGAGTACGCCGATCCGCAGCTGGAGGCCATGTCGTCGGGCCAGAAGATCATGGTGCGCATGGGCCTGGAGAACGAGCGCAAGGTGAAGGCCGCCATGCGCGCCTTCCGCGAGCAGGTGGCCACGGGCGACGTGGCCAGGAAGAAGCAGCCCTGACGCAGCGGGCGTTCTTCCGGCGCTCCGTGTAGGCGCACACCGATTGCATGCCCTGCGGTTGTCGCGGAGGCTTGGTTGGCGAAACCCAAGCTCCGGAGGACAACCGTATGAACCAGATGAGCGTCGACCTCTACCAGAGTGCCACCGATTCGGAGAAATTCCTTGCGCTTCCCGCGGGCACAGACCCCGCTGAACTCATGGGCCCGATGACCTTCGACCGGGACTACGCGCAGATCAAACGTTACCGCGAGGCATTCATGTTCGATCCGTCGGAGGCCTATGCGGGCGTCAATGCCGCGAAGATCGCGGCCGACATCCTCACCGTGAAGTGGGCGACCTACCGCCGCGACCCTTCGTCATAGAAGGACGCGGCTTCCTTTCCCTCGGTCACTTCGCTCAGGCCTCTTCGGCTTCCTCGCTGTACTCGCTCACCGGCACGCAGCTGCAGAACAGGTTGCGGTCGCCGTAGACGTTGTCGACGCGGCCGACCGGCGGCCAATATTTGGCGCTCTTGAGTTCGGCCAGCGGTAACGCGCCAAGCTCGCGCGAGTACGGGTGGCTCCACTCGCTGCCCAGCAGGCTCGCGGCCGTGTGCGGCGCGTGCTTGAGCGGGTTGTCCTCCTTCGGCCAGACGCCTTCCTCGATGCGGCGGATCTCGCCGCGGATGGCGATCATCGCGTCGATGAAACGGTCGAGCTCGGCCAGCGGCTCGCTCTCGGTGGGCTCCACCATCAGCGTGCCGGGCACGGGGAAGCTCAGCGTGGGCGCGTGGAAGCCGTAGTCGATCAGGCGCTTGGCTACGTCTTCTGCGGTGACGCCGCTGGTGTCCTTGAGCGGGCGCAGGTCCAGGATGCACTCGTGCGCGACGTGGCCGTTGGGGCTCGCGTACAGCGTCGGGTAGTGGTCCTTCAGGCGCGCGCTGATGTAGTTGGCGCTCAGGATGGCCGTCTCGGTCGCGGCCTGCAGGCCCTTGGCGCCCATCATGCGGCAGTACATCCAGCTGATCGGCAGCACGGCCGCATTGCCCAGCGGCGCGGCCGACACCGCGCCCACGCCGTTCGACGCCACGCCGGCCGTGGCATGGCCCGGCAGGTAGGGCACGAGGTCTTCCACCACGCAGACAGGGCCCACGCCCGGGCCGCCGCCGCCGTGCGGAATGCAGAAGGTCTTGTGCAGGTTCAGGTGGCTCACGTCGCCGCCGAACTCGCCCGGCGCGGCCACGCCGACCAGCGCGTTCATGTTGGCACCGTCGACGTACACACGGCCGCCGTGCGCATGCACCAGTTCGCACAGCTCCTTCACGCGGGTTTCGAACACGCCGTGGGTGCTGGGGTAGGTGATCATCACCGCGGCCAGATTGGCGCTGTGCTTCTCGCAGGCGCGCTTGAGGTCGTCGAGGTCCACGTTGCCCTGCGCGTCGCAGGCCGTCACCACCACCTGCAGGCCGACCATCTGCGCGCTGGCCGGGTTGGTGCCGTGCGCCGACGACGGAATCAGGCAGATGTTGCGGTGGCCCTGGCCCTTGGCCTCGTGGAAGGACTTGATGGCCAGCAGGCCCGCGTACTCGCCCTGCGAGCCGGCGTTGGGCTGCAGGCTGATGCCCGCGTAGCCGGTGGCCTCGCACAGCCAGGCGCGCAACTGGGCGTCGAGCTGGGCGTAGCCCTGCAGCTGGTCGGCCGGCGCGAAGGGGTGGATGTTGGCGAACTCGGGCCAGGTGATGGGGATCATCTCGCTGGTCGCGTTGAGCTTCATGGTGCAGCTGCCCAGCGGGATCATGCTGCGGTCGAGCGCCAGGTCCTTGTCGGACAGGCTGCGGATGTAGCGCAGCATCGCCGTCTCGCTCTTGTGCGTGTTGAACACCGGGTGCGTGAGGAAGGCGCTGCTGCGGCGCAGTTCCTCGGGAATCAGCGGCGTGGTGCTGCCCGAGAGATCGTCGAAGCGCGGCGCCTGCTTGCCGGCGGGCGCGAACAGACCCCACAGCGTTTCGACGTCGGCGCGCGTGCTGGTCTCGTCCAGCGAGATGCCCAGGTGCTGCTGCAGGCGCTGGCGCAGGTTGACGCCGGCCGCTTGCGCGCGTTCGATGATCGCCTGCGTGTCTTCGCCGGTGCGGATGGTCAGCGAGTCGAATGCGGTGGCGTTCACGGGTTTACGGCCCATCTGCGCGAGGCCCTTGGCCAGCACGGCGGTGAGCGCGGCCACGCGCTGCGCGATGCGCGTGAGGCCGTCGGGCCCGTGGTACACGGCGTACATGCTGGCCACCACGGCCGGCAGCACCTGCGCGGTGCAGATGTTGGAAGTGGCCTTCTCGCGGCGGATGTGCTGCTCGCGCGTCTGCAGCGCGAGGCGGTAGGCGGGCTGGCCGTGCGTGTCGACGCTCACGCCCACGAGGCGGCCCGGCAGAGAGCGCTTGAACTCGTCGCGGCAGGCCAGGTAGGCGGCGTGCGGGCCGCCGTTGCACAGCGGCATGCCGAAACGCTGCGTGGTGCCGCAGACGATGTCGGCGCCCCATTCGCCGGGGGGCGCCAGCAGCGTCAGCGCCAGCAGGTCGGCCGCGACGATGAAGGCGGCGTCGCACTGGTGCGCATGGCCCGCGAGCGGGCGCAGGTCGTGCACGTGGCCGGTGGTGGCGGGGTACTGGGCGAGCACGCCGAAGAAGGCGCCGCTCACCATCAGGTGCGGCAGCGTTTCCGACACGGTGCTCACCTTGACCTCGATGCCCAGCGGCGCGGCGCGGGTCTTGATGACTTCGATGGTCTGCGGATGGCAGTCGCCCGACACGAGGAACACGTTGCTCTTGGCTCTAACGCTGCGCTTGGCCAGCGTCATCGCCTCGGCGGCGGCCGTGGCCTCGTCGAGCATCGAGGCGTTGGCGATGGCCATGCCCGTGAGGTCGCACACCATCGTCTGGAAGTTGAGCAGGGCTTCCATGCGGCCCTGCGAGATCTCGGCCTGGTAGGGCGTGTAGGCGGTGTACCAGGCGGGGTTCTCGAGGATGTTGCGCAGGATCACGCCCGGCGTGTGGTTGCCGTAGTAGCCCTGGCCGATGAAGTTGCGGAACACCTTGTTCTTCGACGCCATCGCCTTGAGCTCGGCCAGCGCGTCGGCTTCGGTGACCGGGGCGGGCAGGCGCATCGGCTTCGAGCGGCGGATGGCGGCGGGCACGATGCCGTCGATGAGCTCCGCGCGCGTTTCCGACCCGATCGCCGGCAGCATGCGCGCCTCGTCCGCCGCGTCGATGCCGATGTGGCGGGCAATGAATTCTTCGGCGTTCTCGAGTTCTTGCAGGGTGGGAAGGGCAGCGGGCTTCGACATGGCAGTGCTGTTGATAAGAGCTTGGGGCGGGGGAGCGGGGTCAGAACGCAGAAGTCGCGAAGGTCTCGCAGAGGTCGCAGAAGGAAAACCAAAAGATGATTCGGTTTCTTCTGCGACTTCTGCGTAGTTTTTGTATTCCTTCTGCGTTCGGCTGTCCGATTTCGAGGATCAGGATTCGGCAGCGAACTTGTCGTACGAGGCCGCGTCCAGCAGCGCGTCGAGCTGCGAGGGGTCGCTCAGCTTGACCTTGAAGAACCAGCCGGCGGCCAGCGGGTCGCTGTTGGCGAGCGACGGGTCGGCGCGCAGCTCTTCGTTCACTTCGGTGATTTCGCCCGACACGGGCATGAACACGTCGGCGGCGGCTTTCACCGATTCGACGACGCCGGCGACATCGCCCTGCGCGAAGGTCTTGCCGACTTCGGGCAGGTCGACGAACACCACGTCGCCCAGCGCGTCCTGTGCGTGCACGGTGATGCCGACGGTGGCCGCGTCGCCTTCGGCCGACACCCATTCGTGGTCCTTGGTGTACTTGATGCTCATGGTGGAAAACTCCTCGTGGAAAAAATGGTTCGGGGGTGCAGAGCCTAGCCGGTCAGCCGCGTTCAGCCGCGGTAGTAGCGGGTGGGCACGAAGGGCATGGTCGACACCTCCATCGGCACCGACTTGCCGCGCACGATGGCCTGCACGCGCGTGCCCGGCTCGGCGAACGCGGTGGCCACGTAGCCCATGGCGATGCAGCGGTCGGCCGTGGGGCCGAGCAGGCCGCTGGTGACAGTGCCGATGTCCTGGCCCTCGAAAGACTGCAGCACCGTGCCGTCGCGCACCGGAATGCGCTCCAGCGCGACGAGGCCCACGCGTTTGCGCTTCAGCGTGTCGTGGTCGGTGTGTCCGGCCGCGCCGGCGGTGGAGGCGGCGAGCTGCGCGAGCACCTTCGCGGCACCCGGAAAACCGCCTTCGCGCGCGCCGCCCGCGCGGCGCACCTTCTGCATCGCCCAGTTGAGCGAGGCCTCGACGGGCGTGGTGGTGGTGTCGATGTCGCTGCCGTAGAGGCAAAGTCCCGCCTCGAGCCGCAGCGAATTGCGCGCTCCCAGGCCTATGGGCTTGACCTCGGGCTGGGCCAGCAGCAGGCGGGCGAGGCGTTCGGCGTCGGATGCGGCCACCGAGATCTCGAAGCCGTCTTCTCCGGTGTAGCCGCTGCGGGTGACGAAGGCCGCAATGCCGTCGATCTGCACCGCTCCGCCCGTCATGAACACGAAGCGCTCGACGCCGGGCGACAACCGCGCCAGCGTGGCCGCAGCCTGCGGGCCCTGCAGCGCGAGCAGCGCGTTCTCGGGCAGGGGGCGCACCTCGCAGCGCGAGCCGATCTTCTTCTGGATATGGGCGATGTCGGCAACCTTGCAGGCGCCGTTGACGATCACGAAGATCGAGCCGTTGCCCTCGTTGAAGAACATCAGGTCGTCGAGGATGCCGCCCTCGTCGTCCAGCAGCAGGCCGTAGCGCTGCTTGCCGGCGGGCAGGTCGATCACGTCGACGGGCATCAGGGTCTCGAAGGCGGCCGCGGCGTCGGGCCCGACCAGGCGCAGCTGGCCCATGTGGGAAATGTCGAAGAGGCCGGCCGCGTCGCGCGTGTGCTTGTGCTCGGCCATCAGGCCCGCCGGGTACTGGACCGGCATCGAATAGCCGGCGAAGGGCACCATGCGGGCGCCCAGCTCCAGGTGGAGGTCATACAGCGGCGTCTTGAGAAGTTCGGTAGCGGGGGCGGAAGAAGCGGCCACGGGGCACTCCAAAGGGGCAGTCGAAATCCATGACGCAAGCCATGGGCCACCCCTGCTGTCCGCTTTACCTGAGAGATTCGCCCCACGATCGGGGTTTGCTCCTTCGGTGGGCCGCTGCTCCTGTTTTGGATGCGGCGGCCTCTCTCCAGCAAGGAAACGCCGGTTTTCACCGGCGCCTCGTCAGTCCTTTTGCCTGAGCGTTCGGGGGAAATTTGCCCCCTGCGCCTTCGGCGGCCCCGGCATGCGGGGCTCTCTCCTGACTTTCGAGAGTGTAGTTGATCGGGTATCGCTAGGAGAACAGACGGTGCATCGAGTCGATCGACTCCGGCCCGTACGCGACCACGCCAACGGGCACGGCGTAGTCGATGGCCTCGATGATCTTGCCCGCCCACACGGGGCTGAATCCGCCGCAGAGTTCGATGAGCTGTACACCTTCCCGAACCATCTCCTGCGCAACCTCGATACCTTCGGAGGCGGTTGCGACTCCTACGACCTTCATTCGGAACTTGTCTGTTCCCTGATGCTGGACAAATCGGTCTCCCGTCACGATGAATCCGAAACTTGTGAGAGCCATGGGCTTGTTCTCCCTTTATGCATTGATGAGCGTTGAGGCAAGCGGTGCCTCTGGCGGCTGCTTGCTCGGTTCAGCGTACACCTTGCAGCGCTTCGCATCCGCAAGATTCATGACCACCGGTTCCAGATGTCCGATGTACGGTCGGACACGATGAAGCAATGCCGAAGCCGCTGGCGTCGGCCGGCTTTTCATTCGCAGCGATTCGGCGCGCTCCGCAACGACCATCTTCTCGATGCGCTCAGCGCACCCACAGGTACCACGCCCCTGCGGCGACCGCGATCCACACGGCCACGACCAGCGCGGCGCCCCAGCGGCTGGTCGGCCTCGAGCCCGAGCTTTGCATCCAGGCATCGGCCCGCTCGCGGCATTCGGCGAGCACGGACGCGGGAATCAGCCGGACCGCGAGCCAGATCAGCCCCGGCAGCAGCAGCACGTCGTCGACGTAGCCCAGCACCGGAATGAAGTCGGGGATCAGGTCGATCGGGCTGAGCGCATAGGCCACCACGAAAACACCCAGCGCCTTCGCATACCAGGGCGTGGAGGCGTGCCGGCAGGCGAACCAGAGGGTGACGCCGTCGCGCTTGAGGCGCCTGGCCCAGCTGCGAAGGCGCTCGGACAACGAGGTGGAGGCGGGAGGCGGGGAATTCACCCGGCGATGGTGTCACAGGCCGTGGCGGCCATCGCCCCGATCGAAGTTCTCAGTGAATCACTTCGGCCGGCGGCAGCAGCCGGTCGATGCGCTCGCGCAGCGACTCGGCGCGCTCCGCGCCCGCGGTCTTCTCGATCTCGGTGAGCATCAGCGCGGCGATCGTCAGCATGGCCTCGCGGTCGCGCGCCTCGCGCAGGGCGTCGCGCATCTGCAGCGCGAACTTCGGGTCGCGGCGCACGAACATGCGCTCGCAGATGTCGAACAGGAACATGCGCGTGGTCGCCAGCGAACGCTTGCCGTCGAAGGTGTCGGCCGAGGTGGCGACCTGGATCGGCTCGACGGCGGGGATGGGCGAGGGCGCGGGCTGTGCGTGGGGCTCGGCTTCCGCCGCCGCGGCCTTCGTGCCCTGCAGGTAGCCCTTGTCGATCAGCGCCTGGATGGTCCGCTCGGCTTCGTCGCGGTTGGCGAAGAGGGGACTGAAGTCGGTCAGGGAGCGCCGGCCGTCGGCCATCAGCAGCAGGGCGCGTTCGCGCTGGGTGAGCGTGCGCTGTCCGCCCTGGAGTTCGTTGCGCGCCTTGTCGGTCTTGGTGGGAAACATGGCAGCCACAGCTTTGGGGAAACGAAGGCTGCAGCATGGTTGCAAGTGGTGACACCTTCGTGAACCGTTTGGCTTACAGGGCCATTGCGTCCCGCCTCGTCCGGGCGCCTGCATCAGCCGCCCGCGCTCTCCTTGCGGATGAGCCATCGGCCTTCCACGCGCTGCAGCTCCAGCGTCTTGCGGCTCTTCTCGCGCAGCTTGTCGGCGCTGTAGGTCTGCTGGAAGCTGGCGGTGGCCGCCTGCCCCTTGAGGCTGATGACGAGGCTGTCGATCTCCACGCTGATGGCGGCCTTCTCTTCGATGCGCGTGCGGCGATCGGTCTCCCATGCCTTGCGATCCTGGCCGCGCGGGGGGGTGAAGTCGCTCGCATAGGCGGCGAGGTAGCGGGCCACGTCGCGTGCGGACCATGCGGCGGCCCAGGCGCGCACTGCGGCTTCGACTTCGCGGATGCCTGCTGCGGGATCGGCCGGTGCGGCGGCGGCTGCCGGCGCGGTGGTCGCTGCCGGCCCGGCGGCGAAGGCCGCCGGAGCCAGCAGCACGCTCCCCAGTACGCAGCTCAGGAATCGATTCATGGCGCGGTGTCCCTCCTTGTCGTTTCGCCGGCCCCTCGGCCCTGCGCCCGATTCTGGCAGCGAACATGCGCCGGGCCGCTTCAGGCGGCGGCAGCTCCTTCGGCGTCGGCCGGCATCGCCTGTATGGCGCGGTTGCGCAGCCGCAGCGCGAAGACCGTCGCCACGCACAGCACGCAGAGCACTGCCGTCAGCGTCACGCCGAGGCCGCGCGCGTCCGAGAGCATGCCGAAGAGCGGCGACACCAGCCCGCCCACCGAAAGCGCCAGCCCCAGCGCGATGCCGCTGGCCGTGGCCGGGTTGCGCGGCAGGTAGTCTTGCGCGAGCGTCACCTGCGCGGCGAAGGGCAGGAACATGCACAGGCCGAAGAGCGCGGTGCAGGCAAGCGCCCATCCTGCGCTCGGGGCGAGCACGATGCCCGCGAGCGAGGGCAGTGCAAGCAGATAACCGGCACGAATCGTGCCCATGCGCCCGATGCGGTCGCCCAGCCAGCCGCCGAGCAGCGTGCCGACGGCGCCCGCCGCCGTGAACATGGTGAGCGCCGCCGCGCCCTGGAGGGCCGAACCTTGCAGGTCGCGCGTGATGCGCAGCGACAGCATCGACATCACCGTGACGTACGGAATAGACCAGCCCACGATGGTCGCCACCAGCAGCCCGAAGGCACGCCAGTCGTTGTGGGGCTTCATCAGGTGGTCGCCGGCCTTGCGGGCCGCTGCTGCGTTGCCCGAGGCCGCGCCGCGCCGCGCGTTCGCGGCGAACCACACCACGCCCATCGCCAGCGCCGGCACGCCCAGCAGGTAGCTGTGCGACAGGCGGCCGCCGCCCACGACGGTGGCCGCCAGTACCGGCGCGAAAGAGGCGCCGATGGTGCCGCCCACCGAGAACACGCTCATCGCCTTCTGCGAGCCGCCGCCGGCCGCGCGCGCCGCCACCGTGGCCGGTGGGTGGTAGGCCGCGATGCCCAGCCCGCACAGCGCCATCGCGATCCAGGTCAGCAGGTAGCTCTGGCCCAGCCCCGCCAGCACCACGCCCAGCGCGGCGACAAGGAAGCCCGTGGGCACCAGCCAGCTGCGCGGGTGCCGATCGGCGTACAGGCCGAAGAGGGGCTGCACCACGCTCGACAGGCCCGTGGCCGCCAGCATCAGCCCGCTGACTGCCGTGTAGCTGTAGCCGCGCTCCAGCACCATGAAGGGCAGCAGGGCGGGCACGAGGCCCTGGTAGAGGTCGTTGACGGCATGGGTGCCGGTGAGCAGCCCGAGTCGGCGCTTGTTCATGACGGATGCTTCTTTCGTCTGCGGGAGGAGTGGAAAAAAGCATCGTAGGAAGCCGTGAGAAGATGTTCCTGCTACGAATTGGCAAGCATCGTCGAGAAATGGACAAAGAAATTGACCTCCGGCCGGAGCACGGCGAGTCGACCCCGCGCGCCGTCGCGGTGCTGGCGACCGACCCGGCGGGCGACGCCTTCATTCCGCCGCACACGCACCGGCGCGGCCAGCTCATCCACGCGATCTCGGGCGTGATGCTGGTGAGCGCCGCAGCCGGCAGCTGGGTGGTGCCGACCGGTCGCGGCGTGTGGGTGCCCGGCGGCATGGAGCACCAGATCCGCATGGCGGGCGAGGTGCGCATGCGCACCGTGTTCGTCGAACCCGGCACGCGGGCCGACCTGGGCAGCGAATGCCGCGTGATCCACGTCGGCGCGCTGCTGCGGGAGCTGATCGTCACGGCCGTGTCGCTGCCGCTGGACTACGCGCCGGGCGGCCGCGACGAGCGGGTGATGGAGCTGATCCTCGACGAGATCGAGGCCGCGCCCGCGCTCTCGCTGTACGTGCCGATGCCGCGCCACGCCCGGCTGGCCGCGCTGTGCGAGGAGCTGGTGCGCGATCCTTCGCTGCCCGCAACGCTGGACGACTGGGCCTCGCGTCTGCACATGAACACCCGCACGCTCGCGCGCCTGTTCCAGCGCGAGACGGGCATGAACTTCGGCGCGTGGTGCCGGCAGGCGAGGCTGCTGTTGAGCCTGCCCCGGCTGGCGGCGGGTGCGTCGATTCTTGAAGTGGCGCTGGCCCACGGCTACGAGAGCCCGAGCGCCTTCACCGCGATGTTCCGGCGCACGCTGGGCGTGCCGCCGAGCCAGTACCTGCACCGGCCCGGCTGAGCGCCGCAGCTTGCGGCGCTACTTGAACCCTAGCGTGTGCGGCAGCCAGGTGCTCAGCGCCGGCACGAAGGTCAGGATGAGCAGCACCGCGCCGTGCGCCCACAGGAACGGCACCAGTTCCTTCACCAGCTCCGTCATCGGCACCTTCGACACGTTGCAGGTCACGAACAGCAGTCCGCCGACCGGTGGCGTGATCATGCCCAGCGTGAGGTTGAAGATCACGATCATCGCGAAGTGCACCGGGTCGACGCCCAGCTTCACCGCCACCGGCGCGAGGATCGGCGCCAGCACCATCACGCCGGGCAGCGGCTCGATGAAGATGCCGAAGAGCAGCAGGAAGATGTTGACGATGATCAGGAACATCCACGGCGAGAGGTTCATGCCGATGAGCCACTCGGCCATCTGCTGCGGAATGCCCTCGATGGTCAGGATCCACGCGAACGAGGCCGACAGGCCGATGATGATCAGCACCGAGGCCGACAGCAGGGCCGAGCGCGAAAGAATGTCCGGCAGCGCCTTCCATTCGAGCGTGCGGTAGACGAACTTGCCGCACACCAGCGCGTAGAACACCGCCACCACCGAGGCCTCGGTGGGCGTAAACCAGCCCGCGCGCATGCCGCCCAGGATGACCACCGGCAGCAGGATCGCGGGAATCGCCTTCCAGGTCGTGATGAGGATCTCACGCAGCGGCGGTGTCTGCCCGTCGCCCTTGTAGTTGCGTTTCTTCGAGACGTAGAAGTTCACCAGGCACATCGCTACCGCGATCAGGATGCCCGGCAGGATGCCCGCTGCGAACAGCGTGCCGACCGAGACCGTCTCGTCCTGCAGCGCGTAGATGATCATGATGATCGAGGGTGGAATGATCGGCCCCACGATCGCGGTCGAGGCGGTGAGCGCCGCCGCGTAGGAGCGGTCGTAGCCGGCCTTGTCCATCATCTTGATGAGCATCGACCCCGGCCCCGCTGCGTCGGCCAGCGCCGAGCCCGAGATGCCAGAGAAGAAGGTCAGCGACACCACGTTGGTGTAGCCCAGCCCGCCGCGCCGGTGGCCCACGAACTGGCCCGCGAAACGCAGCAGCACCTCGGTGAGCGAGCCGCCGCTCATGAGCTCGGCAGCCAGGATGAAAAAGGGCACCGCCATCAGCGGAAAGCTGTCGATGCCGGTGAAGGTTTCTTTCAGCAGCACCATCAGCGGATAGTTTTCCGCCAGGATCAGCGTGGTGGCGGTGGAAAGGCCCAGCGCGAAGGCCACCGGCACGCCGATGGCCAGGAACACGCAGGCGGAGACGATGAGAACGAGGCTTGCATCCATGGTCGTTCTCCTTACAGCGACGCGCTGGCGTTGGCGTCGAAGTGTGCGTCGGACGCGAACTCGCGGTTCAGCACGTAGCCGCGCACCACCAGCAGCCAGTGCACGACGAGCAGCACGCCGCCGAAGAGCATCGCGCTGTAGATGTAGGCGAACGGAATCTGCGTGACGGCGGTGAGCTGGAACATCGTGCGCTGCATGTAGAGCCAGCCGTACCACACCATGAAGCCGAAGAAGGCGAAGAGCAGCCCCGCCACCACGATGCGCAGCGCTACCGCGGCGCTGCGCGGCAGCGCGTCCTGCAGGTTCTCGACCGCGATGTGCCCGCCGTAGCGCAGCACCGGCCCGGCGCCCAGGAAGGTGAGCCAGATCATCATGTGGCGCGACACCTCTTCCGCCCATTCGAGCGACTGGCTGGTGGTGTAGCGCAGCACGACGTTGGTGAAGATGATGACCGACATGGCGGCCAGCAGAAGAATCAGCGCCCAGCGGTTGGCGGCGAGAAAGTAGCGCTCGAAGGCTTGCACTTTGAGTTGTTCTCTGTTGTTTCGGGAGAGAAGAAAAAACGAAGCGCCCGGCGCACTGTGGCGGACCGGGCGCGTTGCCGGAAGACCGGCTCGGGACGGCTTACTTGACGTCCGTAATCTTCTTGATGTTGTCCGCGCCGAATTCCTTGGCGTAGCTCACGTACGCCGGCTTCAGCGCCTCGCGGAAGGCAGCGCCGTCGACGGTGCGCGTGACCTTCATGCCGTCCTTCTCGAGCTGCGCGATGCCGTTGTTCTCGTCGTCGTTCACCTTCTTGCGCTGGGCGACGGCGGCCTTCTTCGCGGCCTCGGTAAACACCTTCTTGTCGGCGTCCGAGAGCTTGTTCCACACCTTCGGCGACAGCAGCAGGAGCGCCGGCGAATACACGTGGCCCGTGAGCGAGAGGTGCTTCTGCACCTGTGAGAACTTCGAGGCCAGGATCACCGGAATCGGGTTCTCCTGCCCGTCGACCGTGCCCTGCTGCAGCGCGCCGAAGAGCTCGGGGAAGGCCATCGGCGTGGGCAGGATGCCGAAGGTGCGGTAGCCGTCCATGTGCACCTTGTTTTCCATGGTGCGCATCTTCAGGCCGGCCGCGTCGGTGGGCTTGACGATGTCGCGCTTGCTGTTCGTCATGTGGCGGAAGCCGTTCTCCGTCCAGGCCAGCGCGATGATGCCCTTGCTCGGGAACTTGGTCAGGATGTCCTGGCCGATGGGGCCGTCCATCACCTTGCGCGCGTGGTCGTAGTCGCGGAAGAGGAAGGGAATATCAACAATCTTCACCTCGGGCACGAAGTTGCCCACCGGGCCGGTCGAGGTGTTGACCAGGTCCTGCGTGCCGAGCTGGATGGCCTCGATCTGCTCGCGCTCGCCGCCCAGCGCCGAGTTGGCGAAGTGCTGGCACTTGTAGCGGCCTTGTGTGCCCTTCTCGATCTCGTCGCAGAACACCGTGGAGCCAACGCCGTAGTGCGACTCCTTGGAGGTCGCGTAGCCGATCTTGAGAACGGTGGGTGCCTGGGCGAAGGCGGAAGCGCCCAGGGCGAACGAAAGGCAGGCGGCGGCGATGTGGCCGAGTTTCATGATGTCTCCGGGGGTTGGGGTCAGGTGCGCGTCAGGCGCAACGGACTATGCAACACCGGGGAGCTTCACCGCGTCGGGATTTTCACGGACGTATTCGCGGATGACGGCCTCGAAGCTGTCGTCCGCCGCCAGGCCCAGCGCCTTCGCGCGCGCCGTCTCGATGCGCCCCGGCCAGGTCTTCACGATGCGCATGATCGCCGGGTCGGGCGTGCGGTCGAGCAAGGCGGTGGCGGCCTTGCCGGCCACGCGCTCCAGCGCCGCGGCCATCTCGCCCACCGTGGTCGGCAGCGAAGGCAGGTTCAGCGCGGTGCGTGGTCCCCATTGCGCATCGCTCGCCTCGGCGGCGCGGATGATGCCCTCGATGGTGCGAGCCGGTGACGCGATGGCGACAGGCGTCTCGTCGGGCACCGGGCAGGCCGCGCGCAGCCCCGCCAGCGGCTCGCGGATCATTCCGCTGAAGAAGCCCGAGGCCGCCCCGTTGGGCTTGCCCGGGCGCACGCTCACCGTCATGAGCCGCACGCTGCGCCCGCGCACGAAGCCCTTGCGCGTGAAATCGGCCACCAGCTGTTCACCAATGAATTTCTGGATGCCGTAGCTGGTCTGCGGCGTGGGCAGCGTGTGATCCTCGATCACCTTCGGCAGCGGCTGCTCGGGCGAATCGCCGAACACCGCGAGCGAGCTGGCGAAGACCAGCACCGGCTTCGTGCCGAGAGCGCGAACCCGCTCGAGCAGCGCATGCGTGGCGGCGAAGTTGCTGCGCATGCCGAGGTCGAAGTCGGCCTCGCATTCGCCGCTCACCGCGGCCGCCAGGTGGAAGATGGCGTCGGCCTCGCGCCAGGGCGTGGCATCGGCCTGCGCCGAGAGCTGGTCGTTCAGGTCGCCGGTGATGGCCTTGATACGCGCGTCGGCTGTCAGGTCGGCCGGTGGGGCTGCGCGGTCGACCAGCGTGATGCGCTCGATGGGACGGGCTGCGGCGCCGGCCAGTGAAAGGCTGCCTTGCGCGAGCAGTGTTCGCGCGAGTCGCGCGCCCAGAAAGCCTGCGCCGCCGGTGATGATGATCTGCATGGGTCGGGTCTCCTGTCTTGTCTCCTGAGAGCTTCGAGGATAAGCGGGCAGCGGCGAGGGCGGGAGGCCTGTGGCATGCTCGATCTCAGCTTGTGCAGCGGAAACCGTCGCGACCGAGCGCCCCTCATCGACAGGAGACACTGCATGCTCACGGTCATCGTCTTGTGGCTTCTTGCCGTGGCATGGCTCGTTGCGAACGGCATGTTCGCCGAGAAGCCTTCGCCGCAGTACCGGCGCAGGCGAACCCTGGTGGCCTGGATGTTCCTGGGCGGTTGCGCGGGAGCACTCGCCGGCCTGGCGGGGCCAACCTTCTCGCTCGCGGGCTCCATCGTCGGTGCCGCGGCCGCCGGGTTCGTGGCGCGCAGCCTCGTTGACGTGCGAAAGCCCGACCCCGGTGCAGAAACAACGACGCCATGACGATCAAGTTCCCGCCCGATTTCCTCGAGACGCTGCGGCAGCCGGTGCGCGTCGAGGCCGATCTCGACAGCCAGTCCTCGTTCTTCTCGCGCAAGGAGATCAGGGATTTCTATCTTTCGGTGATCGAGAGCCCCGAGAAGAACGATGTGCTTCAGCTGGCGGCCGACGAACTGCCTCGTCTGCATCCCCACCGGGCCGCGCTGCTGGCGCTGTTCTGCGGCGCGCTCGTCGAGGACGGGGCCGACCCGCGCCTGCTCTTCGGCGCGGCGCTCGAACTCATGGCCGGCCTGCTCGTGTCGCTCGAACCGTTCTGCGCGACACAGCCTCAGGACGATGGCGAAGAGGCAGACCCCGAAGAAGTCGCCGAATGGCAGGCTGCGGAGGCGGCCCTTGGCGCGCTGTCTGCACCGGAGCGTTTCGAGGTCGAGGCACGGCAGGCCGCGGCTGGCCTGCTGGTGCTTCCACTCATGACCATGCTCATGCGCGACGTGCGCAACCACCGCGCCCTGCTGGCCGACGGCGAACTGGTGGCGCGCATCGATGCGTTGGCCGTCAACGATTCGCTGCCGATCGACGGCCTGCACTTCCTGCAGGGGGCCGCCGAACTGGCCTACGAGGACGAACTGGTGGTGGTGCTCCCGGCCTCCGGCACCGGCATGGTGGTGAAGGCCCACGCCATCAACAACAACTTCCACGCGTTCTCGCTGCTACAGAAGCTGATGCGCAAGCGCGCCAAGGCGCTCGGCATCCAGCCGCCCGCACGCGAGGCGGGCGCGACCGCAAGCCGCGACACCGACTGCGCCGAGTACCTGTGGCTGCAGGCCGATGCCTTCAGGAACGGCGAGTTGGTCGATCCCATGGCGTGGTCATGGGGCGAAGGCTCGCTGCGCGAGAACGCCCGCAGGCAGGGGCGGCTGGTGCTGGTGGCGCTGGACACGCAGGACAAGCCCAGCCGCAGCTGGAACGGGTTCAACCGCGTGCTCCATTCGGAACAGAAGTCGCGCGTGTCGCTCGTGCGCATGCTCACGCCCGAGGAAGTCGTTTCTTACCTTGCCTGAAGCGGCGGGTCTTCCGGCCAGGCCAAGAAAAAGGCCCTCCGAAGAGGGCCTCGAGCGGCAAGAGGGCCGGGAGCCTTACATCCCCACGTAGTTCGGCCCACCGCCACCTTCGGGCGTGACCCACACGATGTTCTGCGTCGGGTCCTTGATGTCGCAGGTCTTGCAGTGCACGCAGTTCTGCGCGTTGATCTGCAGGCGCTGCTTGCCGTCCTCGGTGCCGACGAACTCGTACACACCGGCCGGGCAGTAGCGGCTTTCGGGGCCGGCGAACTTGGCGAGGTTGATGTTCACGGGCACCGTCGCGTCCTTGAGCGTCAGGTGGGCCGGCTGCTGCTCCTCATGGTTGGTGTTGCTGATGAACACGCTGGAGAGGCGATCGAAGGTGAGCTTGCCGTCGGGCTTCGGGTAGAAGATGGGCTTGCACTCCGAAGCTGGCTTCAGGTACAGGTGGTCGGGCTTGTCGCGGCGCAGCGTCCATGGAATGTGGCCCTTCAGCAGCCATTGCTCGACGCCGTTCATGAAGGTGGCGATGCCCAGGCCCTTCTTGAACCAGGCCTTGAAGTTGCGGGCCTTGTTCAGCTCGGTGTGCAGCCAGCTCTTCTCGAAAGCGGCGGGGTAGGCCGTGAGTTCGTCGTGCTGGCGGCCGGCCATGACCGCGTCGAAGGCGGCCTCGGCGCACAGCATGCCGGTCTTGATGGCGGCGTGGCTGCCCTTGATGCGGCTCACGTTGAGATAGCCGGCCTCGCAGCCGACCAGTGCGCCGCCCGGAAACACCGTCTTGGGCAGCGACATCAGGCCGCCGGCCGTGATGGCGCGCGCGCCGTAGCCGATTCGCTTGGCGGGCTTGATGCCCTTGGACTCGTCGCCTTCCAGGTACCAGCGGATGTTGGGGTGCAGCTTCCAGCGCTGCATTTCCTCGAAGGGGCTCAGGTAGGGGTTGCTGTAGTCCAGGCCCGTGATGAAGCCCATCGTGACCTTGTTGTCCTCCATGTGATAGAGGAAGGCGCCGCCGTAGGTGTCGCTCTTCATCGGCCAGCCGGCGGTGTGCAGCACGAAGCCGGGCTGGTGGCGCTTGGGGTCGATTTCCCAGACTTCCTTCACGCCGATGCCGTAGGTCTGCGGGTCCTTGCCGGCATCGAGCTTGTATTTGGCGATGAGCTGGCGGCCCAGGTGGCCGCGCGCGCCTTCGGCGAACACGGTGTACTTGCCCAGCAGCTCCATGCCGAGCTGGAAGTTCTCGGTGGGCTCGCCGTCCTTGCCGACGCCCATGTTGCCGGTGGCCACGCCGCGCACCGAGCCGTCTTCGTTGTAGAGCACCTCGGCGGCTGGGAAGCCCGGGAAGATCTCCACGCCCAGGTTTTCTGCCTGCTGGGCCAGCCACTTGGTGAAGGCGCCCAGGCTGATGATGTAGTTGCCGTGGTTCTGGAAGCAGGCCGGCAGGAAGAGGTTGGGGGTGCGCAGGCCCGACTTCTCGCCCAGGAACACCATCGCGTCGTCGGTTACCGGCTGGTTCAGCGGGGCGCCGAGTTCCTTCCAGTCGGGCAGCAGCTCGTTGAGCGCGCGCGGGTCCATGATGGCGCCCGAGAGGATGTGCGCGCCGGGCTCGGAGCCCTTCTCGAGCACCACGACCGAAATCTCCTTCTCGTGCTGCGCGGCCAGCTGCTTGAGCCGGATCGCGGTCGACAGGCCGGCCGGGCCGCCGCCGACCACGACCACGTCGTATTCCATGGCTTCGCGAGGGCCGAACTGAGCGAGGATTTCGTCGTGGGTCATCTGGGTTGGATCGATAATGATTTTTCGAGACGCGGGGGCTTCCCGGGATTGCGGGGCATTTTATGCGGCGTCCAGGCATGCTCCCTGTCGCGTCCGGCATGCTCCCCAGCGCTCGCGGGCGGGACCTCCCGCGTCACCTGCGCGACTCCACAGGATCCAGTTCATGGCTTACAGCATCGATCTCTCCGGCCGCGTGGCCTTCGTCACCGGCGCCTCCAGCGGGCTCGGTGCCCAGTTCGCGAAGACGCTGGCGCGTGCCGGCGCGGCGGTGGTGCTGGCGAGCCGCCGCGTAGAGAAGCTCAAGGAGCTGCGTGCGCGCATCGAGGGCGAGGGCCACGACGCCCACGTGGTCGAACTCGACGTGACCGACATCGGCAGCATCAAGGCCGCCGTGGCGCGCGCCGAGACCGAGGTGGGCCCCATCGACATCCTGGTCAACAACTCGGGCGTGAGCACCACGCAGCGCCTGCAGGACGTGACGCCCGACGACTACGACTACATCTTCGACACCAACGTGAAGGGCAGCTTCTTCGTGGCGCAGGAGGTCGGCAAGCGCATGCTGGCCCGCGCCAGGGGCACGGCGCCCGGCACCTACATCGGCGGGCGCATCATCAACATCGCCTCCGCCGCGGCGCTCAAGGTCATGCCGCAGATCGGCACCTACTGCATGAGCAAGGCCGCGGTGGTGCAGATGACCAAGGCCATGGCGCTCGAGTGGGGCCGCTTCGGCATCAACGTGAACGCGCTGTGCCCGGGCTACATCACGACCGAGCTCAACGAGGAGCACTGGAGCACCGAGGGCGGCACCAAGCTGGTCAACATGCTGCCGCGCAAGCGCGTGGGCAAGCCGGAAGACCTCGACGGCCTGATCGTGCTGCTGGCCAGCGGCCAGAGCCACTTCGTGAACGGCGCCGTCATCGCGGCCGACGACGGGTTCGCGCTCTGAGCCCGCGAGCGTGGGTCGGCATCGCGGCCGGGCTGGCCGCGGGTGCCCTCTGGGGCCTGACCTTCGTGGCGCCGCGCATGGTGGGCCACTTCGGCATGGTCGACATCACCGCAGCGCGCTTCGCCATCTTCGGTGCCGTCTCGGCGCTGGCGGTGTTCGCGCGGCCGGCCGCCGTGCGCTGGCCCAACGGGCGGCAGGCGCTCGCGGCGCTGGGCCTCAGCGTGCTCGGCTTCAGCGGCTACTACCTGCTGCTGGCTTTCGGCATCCAGGCGGCGGGCGCGGAGGTGCCCAGCCTCATCATCGGCACGATCCCCGTCTGGATGCTGCTGCTGGGCCGCCCCGCAGGCCTGCGCATGAGCGCGCTGCTGCCGGGGCTGCTGCTCACGGGCGCGGGCATCGCGCTGATGATCTATGGCGCATGGTCGGCGCAGCACGGCGCGGGCGAGGCGACCGGTGCCCGCTTCGGCTGGGGCATCGCGCTGGCGTTGGCCGCCATGGCGAGCTGGACGGTGTACGGCCTGCTCAACGCGGCCTGGCTGCAGCGCCACACCGGGCTCAACGCGACCGACTGGGCCAACTGGCTGGGCGTGGCGACCGGGCTCGGCGCCTTGCTGCTGTGGCTCATCGCGGGCAGCGACGTGGCCACGCTCCAGGCACAGCCCGATGGCATGCTCTTCGTGTGGATCGCGCTGGCCAGCGGCTTCGGCTCGTCGTGGCTCGCGACCATTCTCTGGAACGTGGCCAGCCAGCGGCTGTCGGCCAGCCTCTGCGGGCAGCTGATCGTCAGCGAGACGCTGTTCGCGCTCCTGTATTCCTTCGTCTGGGACGGCCGCTGGCCGCAGGCCACCGAGTGGGCCGCGGCGGTGCTGTTCGTGCTGGGCATCCTCGCATCCATCAAGGCGCACCGATGAGAATCGAAATCCCCGAAAAGAAGAAGCTGGTGTACGAAACCTCCATTCCCATCCGCTGGGGCGACATGGACGCCATGGGCCACCTCAACAACGGCACCTACTTCCGCTACCTCGAAACCGCGCGCATCGACTGGATGCACTCCATCGGCTTCGAGCCGCAGCCCAACGGCGAGGGCATGGTGATCGTCAACGCCTTCTGCAATTTCTACCGGCAGATCGAGTACCCGGGCAACGTGCTGCTCAAGATGTACGTGAGCGATCCGGGGCGCACCACCTTCGAGAGCTGGGCCACCATGGCCCGCGAGGCTGAACCCGACGTGATTTGCGCCGCCGGAGGCGCGACCACGATCTGGGTCGACTTCCCGAAGCAGAAGGCGCTGACATTGCCCGACTGGCTGCGTGCGCTCGTGAGCGCCGAATGAGAAGAACGCTCCTGGCGGTCGCCTTGCTCGCATCGCTCGCCACCGGCAGCCATGCGCAGACGCCGCCCGGCAAGAACGGTACCGAGTGCGCCGCCGGAGCGCCGTACCTGAACGCCGAGGCGCTGAAGAAGGCCGGGTTCGAACTTCCGGTGTTCAAGCGGTACTGCTATTCGGACAAGGCGGGCAGCCACGTCCTGCTGCTCGGCGAGAAGCAGGACCTGCCGTTCCCTGAGGAAAAGCTCTCTTCGGCCATCCAGGCCGCGCTCTACAAGGTCGGTGCCGACGGCGGCGGCCTGACGTCCGAGTGGTCGATCCGAGACTTCCCAGGCAGGGACGAGGCCGGCGTCAACTTCCGCTCGAAGCTCATCGAACTCACGGACATCGACGGCGACGGATTGGTCGATCCCATCCTCGTCTACCGCTTCTTCGAGCCAGACGGTGCCGACCGCATCGTCAACGACGATTTCGTCGGGCGCATCAAGATCGTCACCTTCCACCAGGGCCGCAAGGCGACCATCCACGCGATCACCGGCAACCTGGATGGCGACCGCAGGACCACCGCCAACGCCAGCTACTTCGCGCTGCCGAAACCGGTGCGGCAGCATCTCGTGAAGAAGATGGCGGCGATGTATTCCGCCGGCCAATTCGGCTTCGACAACTCCTACGGCTTCGTGCCGAGGAAGGATGTAGCCCGGCGCTGAGGTTGCTTCGCGCGGTCAGGCCTGCTGCAGCACGATCCGCGCCTCGAAGCCCTGCGCCGCGCCCGCCGGAGGCGAAGACAGCTCCAGCTTCGCGCCGTGCTTCTCGACGATGGTGCCCACGATCGAGATGCCCAGCCCGTAGCCCGCGCGGTCGGAGCTGTGGCGCACATGGCGCTCGCGCAGGGTGGCGAGCTGCTCGGGCGTGACGCCCTTGCCGGAGTCGCGCACGGCCAGCGTGGCGGGGCCCATCACCTCGATGACGACGCGGCCGCCGCCGTAGCGCAGCGCGTTCTCCACCAGGTTGCGCAACGCGATGGCGAGCGCGTCGACGTCGCCGAGGGCCGCTGGGGTACCACTGTCCGGTACCTTGAGCGCGAGGCGCCCGCTGTTCTGCGGGTCTTGCCAGAAGTCCTGCGCCACGGTGCCGGCGAGCTGCACGAGGTCGACCCGCGAGCGCGCGAGCGAGGCGCCCGATTCGGCGCGCGAGAGCTGCAGCAGCTTTTCCGTGCGATGGCTCAGCGTGCGCAGCGCGTCGAGCGCGGCCTGCACGTCGTTGCGCTGCAGGTCGTGCTCCAGCGCGGTCTGCAGCCGCAGCCTCGCGGCGGCGAGCGGGGTGCGGAGTTCGTGCGCGGCATTGGCGGCCAGCGCGCGCTCCACGTCGAGCGAATGGGAGAGCCGCTCCAGCAGCCGGTTGACGTGGTCGCCGACGGTGCGCAGCTCCTTCGGCAGGCCGGGCAGGGTGATCGGGCTCAGGTCGGCGCCGCTGCGCTTCTCGATCTCCGCGGCCAGCTCCTGCAGCACCCGGAGTTCGGTGCGGGCCACGTTGCGCAGCACCAGCGCGAGCAGCGGGAGCACCGCGCCAAGCGGAATGATCAGGCCGAAGAGCGTGCGGTTGAGCGCATGGCGCCTCTCGTCCAGCGGGTCGGCCACTTGGAAGAACAGGCCCAGCGTCGGGTGGCGCACGGTGTAGATGCGCCAGGTCGGGTTGTTCGCGAAGCCGGCGGCCAGCGGCACGTCGAAGGTGTCGGCGGGCGTCTCCGCGGAGCGCAGCAGCACGTGCTCGTGCAGGTCGACGATCTGGTAGATCACCGCGTCTTCGGAGAAGAGCTGCTTGGGCGCGATAAGCGGCTCTCGCGGCTGCTGCTCGCCCGGGTGCTGCAGCTTCTCGAGTTCCTGCACCGCCATCGCGAACATGCGGTGCGAGACCTCGACCAGTTCGTTGTCGAAGTTGTGGTTGATCTCGCGGTCCACGTACCAGACCACCGCGAACACGCAAAGCAGCCACACGCCGCCGACCCACAGGATCAGCGTGCGGGTCAGCCGCCCGGCGAGCGAGTCGCGCCCGGCGGCGAAGCTGGCCGGGGTCATTCGTCCTCGTCCGTCGAGAACGACAGCCGGTAGCCCAGCCCGCGCAGTGTCTGGATGTGGCTGCGGCCGAGCTTGCGCCGCAGGCGGCTGATGAAGACTTCGAGCGTGTTGCTGTCGGCCTCGTCGCCGAAGCCGTACAGCGCGTCGGCGAGGTTCTCGCGCGTGTGGATGCGCTCGGGCCGGGTGGCCATCACGCGCAGCAGCGCCCATTCCTTCTGCGTGAGGGTGATCGGCGAGCCGTGCTTGCGCACCATGTCGTGGGCGAGGTCGATCTCCAGCGTGCCCAGCTGCAGCACCGGTGAGCTGCTGGAACTGCGCCGCCGCTCGACCGCACGCAGGCGCGCCAGCAGCTCGGCCGGGTCGTAGGGCTTGATCAGGTAGTCGTCGGCGCCGGCGTCCAGGCCGCGGATGCGGTCGGTCACCTGGTCGCGTGCGGTCAGCACGATGACGATGGGGCGCTCGGGCAGGGCACGTATCTGGGGCAGCAGCGAGAGGCCGTCTCCGTCGCCCAGGTGCAGGTCGAGCAGCACCGCCGCGTACTGCACCGACAGCAGCGCGCCGCGTGCATCCGCCAGGCTCGGCGCCACGTCGACCACGAAGGCCTTGGCCAGAAGGTAGCTGCAGACGGCATCTGCCAATGCAGTGTCATCTTCGACCAGCAATATGCGCACGCCATGTCCTTTCAACGAGAAAAAGAGTCTAGCGTCCCCGGGCTGAAGCAGGCCTTTCAGTCAGGTTCGGTTCATCTTGCTTCAGGCTCGGTTCATTCCGCAAACGTAGGCTCGCGGCTGTTTTTCAGTCCTGCCTTCGTCCATGACTCGTCCGCCCATTTTTCGTCTGGGGGTTTTCACCCTTGTCGCGCTGGTTGCGCTGATGGCCTGGGACGCGACGGGCGGCGATCTGCTTCTGGCACGCATGGCAGGCTCGCAACTCGGTTTTCCCCTGCGCGAGAACCCCTTCATGGTCCACGTCATGCATGAGGGCGCGCGCAACCTCAGCTGGGCGCTGGTGATCCTGCTGTTCGCCGCGATCCGCTGGCCCTTCGGCGTGCTGCGCCGCCTCGACACCGGCTCCCGCGCGCAACTGGCCCTGACCGTGCTCGGCTCGGTGATCGCGGTCAGCATGATCAAGCACGCGAGCCACACCAGCTGCCCCTGGGACCTGCAGGAGTTCGGCGGCGTGGCGCGGTACGTGTCCCACTGGTCGTGGGGCGTGAGCGATGGCGGTCCCGGCGGCTGTTTCCCGGCCGGCCATGCTTCGGCGGCCTTCGCCTACGTGGGCGGGTACTTCGTGCTGCGGCGGGTATCGTCCCGCGCGGCGGCGATCTGGCTCTGGACGGCCGTGGCCGCGGGGCTGGTGCTGGGCGTGGCCCAGCAACTGCGCGGCGCGCACTACATGAGCCACACCCTCTGGACGGCCTGGGTCTGCTGGACGGTTGGCCTTGTCATCGAGATGGCGGTTGCGCGATTCGGTTCGCGCTCGACCAACACGGCGGTGCCCGCGCATGCAGGGCCTTGATTTCGCCCTCTTCAGGCTGATCAACGCGAGTGCCACGGTGCCGCCGTGGAGCCTGCGCTTCGCCGAGTTCTGCTCCGACTTGCTGCCGGCCCTGCTGACGCTGGCCATCGGCGTGTGCGCGCTGTTCAGCCGGCGCTGGCGCTATGCGCTGTTCACCGTGCTGCTGAGCGTACTGGCGGCGTGGATCGTCGTGAGCCTTATCCGCATGGTGGCGCCGATCCCTCGGCCCGCCTACTACGGCCTGGGCATCCAATGGGTGCCGCAGGGTGTGCGCCCGGGCTTCCCGAGCATGCACGCGGCCGGCACCTTCGCCGCCGCTTTCGCGCTCTGGTGCCTGCCGTCGCGCGTGCCCATGCTGGCGGCGCTGGTGGTGGCGGCCCTTGTAGCGTGGAGCCGGGTGTACCTGGGCCTGCATTTCCCGTCCGACATCGTGGCGGCAACCATGCTGGGCGCGCTGGTGGCGATCCTGGTGGAGCGGGGCGCCAGCCGGCCGATGAGCCAGGCTGCCTCGGGCGCACTGGTGGCGCGGCGGCGCTCGGCAAGATTGCGGCTGCGCAGGGCGGCGAGTCTGAACACGGACTGAAGGGGGAATTCAGCCTCGCTTCAGGCGGCGTCGTTACATTCGCCGCATGTCTGTTTCACGAATTTCGCCTGTTCCATTGGAACGGGTGAGTACTTCTGAGTCAAAAACGCCACAGTCGCCTCCTTCGGGCGCCCCGTGGACCCGCTTCGACCTCTGGTTGCAGCGTCCGCGCTCGGCCGCCATGGTCGTCCTCTGGCTCAGTCTCTACCTCGTACTGACCACCAACTGGCCGCTGTGGAACGAGCTGGCCCGCATCGGCGGCGCGCCCAGCAGTTACATGTCGACCGTGGTGTCGATGAGCCTGCTCACGCTGTGCGGTTCGGCGGCCATCCTGTCGTTCACGGCCTGGTCGCGCTGGATGAAGCCGTTGTGGCTTTTGGTGGTAATACTGGCCGCGGTGGTGCAGCACTACATGCTCGAGTACCGCGTGGTCATGGACCCCACCATGATCGCCAACGCGCTGCAGACCGACCCCAACGAGGCGCGCGACCTGCTGAGCTGGCGCATGGCCTTCAACGTGGCGGTGGTGGTGTTGCCCGCGGCCTGGCTGATCTGGCGCGTGCGCGTCGCGCCGATGCGCTTCCTGCCCAAGCTCGCGCACAACGTGGGGCTGCTGCTGCTGTCCGTGGCCGTGGCCGTAGGCACGGCAGTGGCCATGAACCGCGAGCTGGCGCCGCTGATGCGCAACAACGTGCACCTGCGCTACATGATGAACCCGATCGCATCGCTCTATTCGACGGGTGCGCTCTTCATCAAGCCGCTCTTCAAGCGCAGCGGCAAGCTGGTTTCCATCACCGCCGGAACGGCGCTGGGCGCAAGCTACGCGGCGCAGACCAGGCCGCCGCTCTTCGTGGTGGTGGTGGGCGAGACGGCACGGGCCGACCACTTCGCCCTCAACGGCTACGCGCGCGACACAACGCCGGAACTGGCCAAGCGCGGCGTGTTGAGCTATCGCGAGGTGCGCTCCTGCGGCACCAACACCCTGGCCTCGGTGCCGTGCATGTTCTCGCCGCTGGGCAAGGAAGGCTACGAGTCGCGCAAGGACGACTACGAGACCCTGGTCGACGTGCTGCAGGCAGCCGGCCTGGCCGTGTTCTGGCTCGACAACCAGGCCGGTTGCAAGGGCGTGTGCGAGCGCATTCCGAACGCTTCGGCCTTCGACGGACTCGACGCAGCGACCAAGAAGGCGCTGTGCGACGGCGACGAATGCCTGGACGATGTCATGCTCAAGAGCCTGGACGCACGCATCGCCGCGCTGCCGGCCGAGCGCCGCGCCAAGGGCGTGGTGCTGGTCATGCACCAGATGGGCAGCCACGGCCCGGCCTACTACAAGCGCTCGGCGCCCGACGTGAAGCGCTTCCTGCCCGAGTGCAAGACCAACGCGCTCGCCGACTGCGGCCATGCCGAGCTGATGAACGTGTACGACAACTCCATCGTTCAGACCGACCGCTTCCTCGGCCAGACCATCGACTGGCTCAAGGCGCAGTCGAAGCAGTACGACCCGGCGATGCTGTACATCAGCGACCACGGCGAATCGCTCGGCGAGTTCGGCCTGTTCCTGCACGGTGTGCCGTACAGCTTCGCGCCCGATGCGCAGAAGCACGTGCCCATGGTCACCTGGTTCAGCGAAGGCATGAGCGAGCGGCGCAAGCTTTCGCGCTCGTGCATGGAAGCGGGGCTCGATGCGCCGCTCACGCACGACAACCTGTACCACACGGTGCTGGGCGTGATGGACGTGACCACGCCGACCTACAAGCCGGCCCTCGACGCGCTGGCCTCCTGCCGCGCCAAGGGCTGAGGCAGGGGCTTATTCGGGGTCTTGCTTCTTTTCGCGGGGCACCCGCCCCATGAGGAAGAACTCGTTGTTCGGCTGCATGCCGCTGAAGCTGGCCAGGCGGTTGCTCAGTCCGAAGAAGGCGGTGATGGCGGCGATGTCCCAGATGTCCTCGTCATCGAAGCCGTGCGCATGCAGCGGCGGGAAGTCGCTGTCGTCGATCTCGTGCGAGCGTTCGCAGACCTTCATCGCAAAGTCGAGCATCGCGCGCTGGCGCGGGGTGATGTCGGCCTTGCGGTAGTTCACCGCCACCTGGTCGGCCACCAGCGGCTTCTTTTCGTAGATGCGCAGCAGCGCGCCGTGCGCCACCACGCAGTAGAGGCACTTGTTGGCCGCGCTGGTGGTGGTGACGATCATCTCGCGGTCGCCCTTGGTGAGCGAGCCTTCCTCCTTGAGCATGAGCGCGTCGTGGTACGCGAAGAAGGCGCGCCACTCGGCGGGGCGGCGCGCGAGGCCGAGGAACACGTTCGGCACGAAGCCTGCCTTCTCCTGCACGGCAAGGATCGCGGTGCGGATGTCCTCGGGCAGGTCCTTGAGTTCGGCGAGGGGGTAGCGGTCTGCGGCCATGTTGTCTCCGGTTCGGGTTGCCTTGATGGAGCCATCATAGGCAAGCCGCGCCGAAGACCCTGCGGCCGCTCCCGTTCTCTTACTTGAGCGCCTTGCCTTGCGTGGCGCCCAGCGGCGTGTGCAGCTGCGAGCTCACCCACGAGCCGGTGTTGTCGTCCCGACCCTGCAGCAGGTAGCGCGTGTCGGCCTTGCCGTAGTTCTGCACCGCCATGGCGGAGAACTTGCCGATGTCGGTCTTCGGGTCGCGCAGGCGGTTGACGATCAGCACCTTCTTCGTGTCGGCGAAGTCGGCCATCATGTTCTGGTCGCCTTCGCTGTCGCCGGCCACGAAGCTCGGGCCGTAGCCGTATTTGCTGACCAGGAAGCGCCGGATGTTCTTCGTCTTGCCCGGGCCCTGCGTCTGGTCGTAGCCGCGGCGGAACTCGGGCTGGATCACGCCCCTGGCGTCGCGCTCCAGCTCCATCGCCAGCACGCGCTCGGGCGGGTTGTTGTAGCCGAAGGCCGGGTTCGACGAGATCTCCTTGATCACGTCGACGAACGATGCCGAGCACACCCACACGTCGAAGCCGGCGTTGCGGAAGGCGGCGTACAGCTGCTGCATCTCGGGCTGCAGCCGCAGGCCGTTCTTCCAGCTCACCGAGACCACGCCCGCGCGTCCCGGCAGGGCGGATGGCGAAGTCCACTTGACCTTGGCCACGGGCTCCTTCAACTGCCAGGCCACCGTGTCGGCCGTGAGCTTGCGCACCTGCCCCTCGGTCATGCCGGCGAAGAGATAGGTGACCCACGGGTAGGCCGTGTCGTGGTCGAAGGTGTCGCCGATGGCTTCATAGAGATAGCGCACCTTGGTGGTGAAGGCACCGTAGTGCGGGCTCAATGCCACCACGGCCAGCGACTGGTCGCCCTTCAGCCCCTTGTAGTTCTGGTAGAGCCATGTGTAGCTCGCGATGATGTCGGGCACCACCGCGTCGATGTTCACGGCCTGGCCGACGGCGTTGTTGTAGGCGGGCAGGAAGTCCTTCTTCGGGATGTTCTTGCGCAGCGCCACTTCGAGCTGCGCGGGCGTGGCGCCGAAGACGAGGTTCTCGAGCTGGTAGATGAGCGCGGCCTCCTCGATGTCGAGGAAGACGCTGGTGTTGTCCCAGTCGAACACCACGTAGGGCGGCTTCGCGGCGTCATAGCCCGGACTTGCCTTGCCGATGCTGGCGATCAGGCCCTCGATCTGCGCGCGGTTGAAGGCGTCCCAGTTGCCGGGCGCGATGGCGGTGCCCTTGCCGGCGGACGACAGGCTGGCGCAGCCCGTCGAGACGAGTGCTGCGGCCAGTGGCGTGAGAAGGAGGAGGCGACGTTGCATTGCTTTTTTCCTTTTTTGAGTAAGTGAATGCGTTGATGAATGCGGTGGACGAAAAAGAAGATGACGAGCGTACGAAGCGCCCGTGACAGTTCCGGCCGCGTCGGCCGTGCTGTTCAGCGTGGGAGCGGAGGCGCCCGGCGCTCCTCGTCGAGCACCGCAAGGTCGCTCTCGTCCTTGAGCCCCACGCCCGTCAGCCCCCTGCGCAGGGACTCCCGCATGAGCCATGCCAGCTTGAACGCGGCCGCCTCGCTCGACAGGCCCTCGGGCCGCACGTTCGAGATGCAGTTGCGCTCGGCATCGTGCCGCCCGCGCGTGGGCGTGTGGGTCAGGTAGATGCCCAGGCTGTCGGGCGAGCTGAGGCCCGGCCGCTCGCCGATCAGCATTACCGACAGCGCCGCGCCGAAAAGCTCACCCACCTCGTCGGCCAGCGCCACACGCGCCTGAGTGGCGATCACCACCGGTGCGAAGCGCGTGCCGGCCGGCAGGTGCGGGCGCAGCGCGGCCAGCAGCGGCACCGCATGGCGTGCCACGGCGAGCGAGGAAAGCCCGTCGCCGATCACCACGCAGACGTCGCAGCCGTAGCGCCGCTCGGCGAGCAGGCGCGTGGCGTCGCTCTCGTCGAGCTGGCGGCCGAGGTCGGGACGGCGCAGGTATTCGGTGCGGTCCGCCGCCCGGCTGCGTGCGCGGGCCACTTCCCAGCGCTGCGCGGTGAGGGCAGCCGCCAGCGCGTCGACGTCGAGCGCGGCATGGATCGCGTCGCGCGCCATCGCGTGCGCCCAGCCGAAGCGCAGCGTCTCGTCGGTGGGCATGCCCGAGCCGGCGCGACCGAGCGCGAGCCGGGCGGGCGTGGCGGAGCGCCATTGCGCCCACGGGTTGGGGGTGACGGGCGATTCTTCGCTCATGGCGCCAGCGCGGAGAGCCCGCTCATGTCGGCCAGCAGCCGGTTGGAACCGGAGGAGGAGGGCGGCGCCAGCCGGCCGGCCGTGTCGGTGATCTGCATGCGCTGCAGCCACGCTTCGAACTCGGGCGCGCGCTTCAGGCCCAGCGTGTCGCGCAGGAACAGTGCGTCGTGGAAGGAGGTGCTCTGGTAGTTGAGCATCACGTCGTCGGCGCCCGGAATGCCCATGATGAAGTTGATGCCCGCCGTGCCCAGCAGCACGAGCAGGGTGTCCATGTCGTCCTGGTCGGCCTCGGCGTGGTTGGTGTAGCAGACGTCGCAGCCGATGGGCAGGCCCAGCAGCTTGCCGCAGAAATGGTCTTCCAGCCCGGCGCGAATGATCTGCTTGCCGTCGTACAGGTACTCCGGCCCGATGAAGCCCACCACCGTGTTGATGAGCAGCGGCCTGTAGCGCCGCGCCAGCGCGTAGGCGCGCGCTTCGCAGGTCTGCTGGTCGACGCCGAAGTTGGCGTTGGCCGAGAGAGCGCTGCCCTGGCCGGTCTCGAAGTACATGACGTTGTCGCCCACGGTGCCGCGCTTGAGCGACTGCGCCGCCGCATGGGCCTCGTCGAGCAGTTCCGGCGTCACGCCGAAGGAGAGGTTCGCCTTCTCGGTGCCCGCGATCGACTGGAACACCAGGTCGACCGGCGCGCCGGCCTCGGCGAGCTTGAGCGTGTTGGTCACGTGCGTGAGCACGCAGCTCTGCGTGGGGATCTCGAAGCGCTGGATCACCTCGTCGAGCATGTGCAGCAGGCGGCCCAGCACGGGCATGCTGTCGGAAGCAGGGTTGAGGCCGATCACGGCGTCGCCCGCGCCGTAGAGCAGGCCGTCGAGCGTGGAGGCGGCCACGCCGCGCAAGTCGTCGGTCGGGTGGTTGGGCTGCAGGCGCACCGAGAGATGGCCGGGCAGGCCGATGGTGTCGCGAAAGCGCGTGACCACGCTGCACTTTTTCGCGACCGACACCAGGTCCTGGTTGCGCATGAGCTTGGACACGGCCGCGACCATCTCCGGCGTGAGGCCGGGCGCCAGTGCCGTAAGCGTGGCGGTGGTGGCTGCGTCCGACAGCAGCCAGTTGCGGAAGTCGCCCACCGTGAGATGCGACACCGGCGCGAAGGCCTGCGCGTCGTGGCTGTCGATGATGAGGCGCGTGATGTTGTCGCTCTCGTAGGGAATCAGCGCCTCGGTGAGGAACTGCCTGAGCGGTGTGTCGGCCAGCACATGCCGCGCGGCCATGCGCTGCTGCGCGGTGGCCGCACCGATGCCCGCGAGGTAGTCGCCCGAACGCGCAGGGCTGGCGAAGGCCATGACCTGGCGCAGGTCGTCGAAGGCGAAGACCTGGCCGGCGATGGTGGTGCGATAGAGCATCTTCTGGAGGGGCCCGATGTCAGGAGCCGGTGGTCCGGGAAGACAGCATTTCGTCAGGCGCTGCCGCATCGCGTTGCCCCGATGTCAGCAGGAAGTAGCCGTAGGCGGCGGCCATCAGCACGATGAACAGCAGCGTGAGCATGCCGTTGAACCACACCATCGCGCCTAGGCACACCAAGCCCAGGCCGAAGGCGATGGCCGGAAACACGGGGTAGAAGGGCGCGCGGTAGGTGCGCGGCAGATCCGGCTCGGTGCGGCGCAGCCTGAAGAGCGCGGCCATCGAGATCAGGTACATCACGATGGCGCCGAGCACGGCCATGGTCACGATGTTGGCGGTGAGCGTCTGGCCGCCGAACTGCACCCACTCGTCGCTGAAGATGGCGATGACGCCGATCACGCCGCCGGCCAGCAGCGCGCGGTGCGGCGTGTCGAAGCGCGGGCTCAGGCCTGCAAAGTAGCGCGGCAGGTAGCCCGCGCGCGCCAGCGCGAAGATCTGGCGCGAGTAGCCCATGATGATCCCGTGGAAGGAGGCGATCAGCCCGAACAGGCCGATCCACACCAGCATGTGCAGCCAGCCACTGTTGTCGCCCACCACGGCCTTCATGGCCTGCGGCAGCGGGTCGTTGATGTTGGCGAGCTTGCGCCAGTCGCCCACGCCGCCCGCGAAGATCATCACGCCGAAGGCCAGCACCACCAGCGTGACGATGCCCGTGGTGTAGGCGATGGGGATGGTGCGGTGCGGATCGCGCGCCTCCTCGGCCGCCATGGCCGCGCCTTCGATGGCGAGGAAGAACCAGATCGCGAACGGGATCGAAGCGAAGATGCCCGCGACGGCCGCGCCGTTCAGCACGCTGCCGCCGGCCCAGCCGTTGGCCACGAAGTTGGCCATGGTCCAGCCCGGCGTGACCACGCCCATGAACACCAGCAGTTCGACGATGGCCAGCACCGTCACGAAGAGCTCGAAGGCCGCGGCGATGCCCACGCCGATCCAGTTGAGCCCGATGAAGATCACATACGCCCCGAGCGCGAACCACTTCGGGTTGATGCCCGGGAACTGCACGTTGAGATACGCGCCGATGGCCAGCGCGATGGCCGGCGGCGCGAAGACGAATTCGATCAGCGTCGCGAAGCCCGCGACGAAGCCGCCGCTGGGACCGAAGGCGCGCCGGGCGTAGGCAAAAGGACCACCCGCGTGCGGGATGGCGGTCGAGAGTTCGGTGAAGCTGAAGATGAAGGTGGTGTACATGGTGGCCACCAGCACAGTGGCGACCAGGAAGCCGAGCGTGCCGGCCGTGTTCCAGCCGTAGCTCCAACCAAAGTACTCACCGGATATGACGAGGCCCACCGCGATGCCCCAGAGCTGAACGGGGCCGAGCACTTTCTTGAGATGGCCTGTGCCTGCGGGGGCAGGCGATGCGGCCGTGCCGGCGGCAGTGGTGGAGTTCATGCGACTTCCTCTCTTCGTGAATGTTGACAGTGCACATTCGCCAAAGCAAGGGTTGTTCCACCGTGGGCCTGCATGGCCGCTGGCCATAATCGAGGTCTCTCAATCCTCGAGGTGTTCCGTGAAGTCTCTTTTCTGTGCCGCCCTGGTTTCCTTCGTTGCCATGCCCGCCGCGTTCGCGCAGTCCGCGCCCGTCACCACGCCAAGCGGCCTGATCTACCAGTCGATCAAGGAAGGCACCGGCGCATCGCCCGCGGCCACCGACGTGGTCAAGGTGCACTACCGCGGCACCTTCCCCGACAGCGGCAAGGAATTCGACAGCTCCTACAAGCGCGGCGAGCCCACCGAGTTCCCGCTCAACGGCGTGATCCCGTGCTGGACCGAAGGCGTGCAGAAGATGAAGCCGGGCGGCAAGGCCAAGCTGACCTGCCCGCCCTCGATCGCATACGGCTCGCGCGGCGCCGGCGGCGTGATCCCGCCGAACGCCACGCTCAACTTCGAAGTCGAGCTGATCTCCGTCTCGAAGCGCTGAGGCTTCGAGCCGCAGCGCTCGAAGAAATCAACCTGGCTGGTACTGGTACAGCCAGGTCTCGGTGAGTGTCTGGTCGCCGTTCTTCAGGTACATGCGCATGTCGATCGGCTCGTTGCCCTCGGGCGTGAAGTCGAACTGTGCGCGCCAGTGGCCGGGCACGCCGTTGGGCACGGCCTCGGCGAAGACGTACGAGAACTTGCCGCGCGCGGCCGTCAGCACCACCTCCGGCTTCACGCCGAAGGGCACGGTCGCCAGCGGCTGGCCGATGAACTCCACCATGAACTTGCGCACGCCCTGCGGCCGCGGCTGCCCCGGCTGGCCGCCGCGGCCGATGCGCGTGGCCACGCAGCGCGCGAGCGGCGACGGAAAGGGCTCCTGGTCGGTCCAGTGCAGCCGGTACTGCAGGCTGTAGCTGGCGCCGGCCTTCGCGTCGGCCTTGGGCACCCAGAAGGCGACGATGTTGTCGTGGATCTCGTCGTCGGTCGGGATCTCGATGAGCTGCACCGAGCCTTCGCCCCAGTCGCCCAGCGGCTCGATCCACAGGCTCGGGCGCTTCTCGTAGTTCACGCCGTCCTGGTAGTGGTCGAAGGCGCGGTCGCGCTGCAGCAGGCCGAAGCCGCGCGGCTTCGTGTCGGCGAAAGCCGAGGCGCGCGTCTGCGAGGGGTTGTTGAGCGGGCGCCAGATGCGCTCGCCCGCGCCGTTCCAGATCGCGAGGCCGTCGGAGTCGTGCACCTCGGGGCGCCAGTCGATGGCGGTGGGCTTGATGGTCTCCGAGTACCAGTACATCGACGTGAGCGGCACCAGTCCCAGGCGGGCCACGTCCTTGCGCACGAAGATGCGTGCGTCGATGTCCATGATGACGGCCTTCGTGCGCTGCATGACGAACTTGAACACGCCCGTCACGCTCGGCCCTTCGAGCAGCGCGTAGACCGTCATCGACGTCGTGTTGTTCGCGGCCGGCGTCTCGAAGTAGAAGCGCGTGAAGTTCGGGAACTCCTCGGGCCGGTCGGGCACCGCCACGTCGAGCGCGATGCCTCGCGCCGACAGGCCGTACTGGTAGAGCTCGCCGATGGCGCGGAAGTAAGAGGCACCCAGGAAGGCGACCCAGTCATTCTTCTGCCAGTCGAGCTTGCCCTGGTCGCCCAGTCGGCTTTCCTGCAGGCGGAAGCCGGCGAAGCCCGCGCCCGGCGGAAGCGAGCGCGCGGGGCTGTCAGGCGGCATCGAGAAGTAGGAGGGGCTGTAGAGCACCTCGCGCGAGAAGGCGTCGCCGTCGGTGTTCTCCAGCACGTTCATGCGCACCGGCGTCTGGAAGAAGCGCCCGAGGTGGAAGAAGGTGACCGGGAACGCGCCCGGCCCGTCGCGGAAGAGTGCGTTGGCCGGGTCGAACTTGATCTTGCCGTGCGCGTCGTAGTCGATGCGGTCGAGCACCTCGGGTGCCAGCGGCGCCGGGGCGGCGTAGGGCTTGCCGGCCAGCGCCTTTGCCTGCGCGACCAGCGCGTCGAAGGAGAAGGGCGTGGGCTGGCTCAGTTGCAGGCCGTTGGCGGCGAGGGCCTCTTCGGGCAGTCCGAGGGCGGCGAGTGCGGCAGCGGCACCGCCGGCGGCAAGGAAGGATCGGCGATCAAGCATGTGGTTCTTGAGGGTTGCGAATCTCTTGGGGAGGAAAAAGGGAGAGGAAAGAAGGTCTGCTGCGGAAACGATATGGCATTTTCCGCGACCGTAAACACCCTCGAAGCTTGGCGCTTTCCGTTCCCGGCCCGCGTCAGCCGATCCGCGCAGCGCGCGCCGGACAAAACCGGCAATCCGCAAAATTGTGCGTTTATGTATCCGCGGCATCCGTCGCCTGCAGCGCGTAGAGCGCATAGAGCGGCACGCCCAGGAACAACATGACCATCGGTGCGAACAGCGTGTAGGGCAGGCCGAAGCCTTCGAGCACCCGGTAGGTGCCCTCAAGGCTCAGGCGCGGATGGGGCTGCGTCAGCTCGGCCGTGCGGCGGATGCCCCACTTGAACTCGGCCCCGGTCACGCGAACCGACGGATGCTGCCTGCCGCGCCCCACCGCCAGCCAGCACATCGCGTCGAAGGCCAGCACCGAACCCGCCGGCGCGCGCTCGCCGAAGGTGGCGAGTACCGCCTCGACTTGCGCGGGCTCCAGGTACATCAGCACGCCCTCTGTGAAGAGAAACACCGGCTGCGCGCTGCGCTTGCGCGGCAGGCCCAGCTGCTCCCACCAGCCGGAGGTGGTGAGGTCGAGCTCGCGCAGGTCATGGCGCTCGCCGGGCTCGGGAAGCAGCTCGTGGCGCAGTTCGAGCACCTCGGGCAGGTCGGCATCGGTCATGCGGGACTTGCCGTCGTCCAGCCACTGGAAGTAGTGGCTGAGGCCGCAGCCCATGTTCACGATGCGCGCACCGGGGTGCAGCTTGAGGAAGTCCTGCGCCAGGCTGCGGAAGCGCCGGGTGCGCGAGAGGATGCCGTAGATGGTGGCCCGGTCTTCCGGGAGCGGGTCGCCCTCGTCGCGGATCTGTTCGAGGATGCCTGCGGCGTAGGCATCGCGCACGGCCACCTGCGGGAACATCGTGTCACCCGAGGCGCGCGCGGCCAAGGGAATCCGCAAAGTGGAAGGAACGGCGGACAGGCGGCGGACGGATTTGCGGGTGGTCATGAATGCTGGAGCGGCGCTTCGCGCAAAGTCTGGCCGCTCCGGCACCACGGGGCAAGTCAGTCTTTGGTTGCGGTCGCCGGTGCGTGCCGGGCATGAATGTGGCCCCGCGCGCGTACGTTCGACGTCAGTTCCCGGCGGGCTTGCCGCGCTGGCGCGCGAGATGCCGGTAGATCGTGCTGCGATGGATGCCCAGCCTGCGCGCGGCCTTCGCGACGTCGTGGTCGCAGGCCTTCAGTGCCTCGTCGAGGGCGTGGCGCGTCATGGCCTGCAGGGGCGCCGCCTGCGGTGCGGCCGGCGTCGGCGCGTGCTCGGCTGGAGGCGCGTGATTGCCGAGCAGATGCGCCGGAAGCATGGCCGCCCTCACCGCATCGCCCGCGTCGGCCAGCGCCACGATGGAGCGCAGCGTGCTGCGCAGTTCGCGCACGTTGCCCGGCCACCGGTATGCAGCCAGGGCTTCCAGCGCGTCGGCCTCCAGCTGCAGATGTTTCGCCGCGCCGCCCGCTTCGAGGAACAGCCGCGAGATCAGCGCATGCCTGTCGTCGCGTTGCCTCAACGCCGGCAGCGTGACGGTGAAGCCGGCCACCCGGTACATCAGGTCGGCGCGGAAGCGGCCGGCTTCCACCAGCGAGGGCAGGTGGCCGTGGGTGGCGCAGACCAGGTCGAAGTCCACCGGCACGCCCTGGCCGCCACCCAGCGGCGTGACCAGGCGTTCCTCCAGCACGCGCAGCAGCCGCGTCTGCAGAGCCAGCGGTATTTCCGCGATCTCGTCGAGGAACAGCACGCCGCCGTGGGCTTCGCGGATGCGGCCCGCCATGCCCTTGCGCTTCGCTCCGGTGAAGGCTCCCTGCTCGTAGCCGAAGAGCTCCGATTCGATCAGCGTCTCGGGCAGCGAGGCGCAGTCCACCGCGACGAAAGGCCCCGCGCTGCGACGGCTGGCGGCATGCAGCCGGCGCGAGAACACCTCCTTGCCGCTGCCGGTCTCGCCGTTGACCAGCACGGAGACGCCTTCGTTGAGCACCCGCACCGCCTTGTGCAGCAGAGGCTGCACGTCGTCGGTTTCGGCCGCGCCCTGGGCATGCATGCCGCGGCGCTGGAGTGGACGAACGCTGCCCGGGTTGCTCGAGCGCTCCATCACCGTCGCGATCTGCCGCCCGCCCGGGAGCGTGAGCAGGCCGCGCCGGTGCTCCATGCGCGGCCAGTTCGCGCCGAGGAAGTCCTCGGCTTCCAGGTCGAGCAGCTCTTTCCAGGAGCGGCCGAAGAGTTCGAGTGCGACGCGGTTGGCCGCGACGATGCGGCCGCCCTCGATCACCATCAGCCCTTCGCGCGCCGTGCCGATCAGCGCCGGCCGCGCATGGAAGCGCAGCACGTGGCCGCCGGCCTCGGCCAGCATCATGCGGTGCTCGACCTGCTGCGCCGCCATGCGCACCAGCCCCAGCGCGTGGGTGTTCACACGCACCGTCTCGCCCGAGATGTCGAGTGCGCCGGCCAGCTCGCCGCGCCCGGTGAAGATCGGCGCCGCCGCGCAGCCCAGTTCGCTGTTCTGTGCCAGGTAGTGCTCGCCGCCCAGCACCATCAGCGCTTCTCGCTCCGCCAGCGCGGTGCCGATGGCGTTGGTGCCCCGGTTGTGCTCCGACCATTCCACGCCGGGCTGCAGCGCGATGCGCTGGGCCTTGGGCAGGAAGTCGGCGCTGCCGATCTCCTCGAGGATCAGCCCGCTGGCGTCCGACAGGATCACCACGCAGCCGTTGCCGACCGCGTGCTCGGCCAGCCCGTCGAGCTCGGGCTGCGCGCAGTTCAGCAGGCGCATGGCCTGCTCGCGCCGCTCGCTCAGCAGGGCCAGAGCCATCGGCTCGGGGTCGACGGCATGGTGGTCGACCGGGCGGCTGCGCTGCCAGGAGCGCGAGATGTGAGGCGCGATCCACGGTGCCGGGTCGTGGCCCTGGCCGAAGAAGAGCTCCCGGGCCTGTGCCACTGCGATCGACGGCAACTGCGCTTGTGCACTCATGCGTGTCTCCGATGGGGTTTCGCCTTGTGCGACATCGTAGTCGCCATGTTCGCCGGAACATGTCGCAGATTGCGAATGAAAACCCGCTGACGCGCGCATCTGCACGGCGGAAGTACTCAGGGATTGTCCCGATCCGGCCGGGTACGAGGCTTGCGCTCCAGCGTGCGGCCGCCGCATGTCGCGGCGCCATCACCCTGCACATGGAGACAACGTCATGGACATGCTCGAACCGGGCAAATTCGGTACCGCGGTGCCGTTCAAGAAGCGCTACGGCAACTACATCGGCGGCGAATGGGTCGCGCCGGCGGACAACCAGTATTTCGAGAACATCACGCCCGTCACCGGCAAGGTCTTCTGCGAGGTGCCGCGCTCCACCGCGGCCGACATCGAGCGCGCGCTGGACGCCGCCCACAAGGCCAAGGCCGCCTGGGGCCGCACCTCGACCACGGAGCGCGCCAACATCCTCAACAGGATCGCCGACCGCATGCAGGAGAACCTCGCCATCCTCGCGGCGGCCGAGACCTGGGACAACGGCAAGCCCATCCGCGAGACCACGGCGGCCGACCTGCCGCTGGCCATCGACCACTTCCGCTACTTCGCCTCGTGCGTGCGCTCGCAGGAGGGCGGCATCAGCGAGATCGACCATGAAACCTTCGCGTACCACTTCCACGAGCCCATCGGCGTGGTCGGGCAGATCATTCCGTGGAACTTCCCGATCCTGATGGCCGTGTGGAAGCTGGCGCCAGCGCTCGCGGCCGGCAACTGCGTGGTGATCAAGCCGGCCGAGCAGACGCCGGTTTCCATCCTCGTGCTGATGGAGCTCATCGGCGACCTGCTGCCGCCGGGCGTGCTGAACGTGGTCAACGGCTTCGGCGTGGAGGCGGGCAAGCCGCTGGCGTCGAGCAACCGCATCGGCAAGATCGCCTTCACCGGCGAGACCACCACGGGCCGGCTGATCTCTCAGTACGCGAGCCAGAACCTGATCCCGGTCACGCTGGAGCTGGGCGGCAAGTCGCCCAACATCTTCTTCGCCGACGTGATGGACAAGGACGACGCCTTCTTCGACAAGGCGCTCGAGGGCTTCGCGATGTTCGCGCTGAACCAGGGCGAGGTGTGCACCTGCCCGTCGCGCGCGCTCATCCAGGAGTCGATCTACGACCGCTTCATGGAGCGCGCCCTCAAGCGCGTGGCCGCCATCAGGCAGGGCAGCCCGCTGGACATGGCCACCATGATCGGCGCGCAGGCCTCCAGCGAGCAGCTGGAGAAGATCCTGTCGTACCTCGACATCGGCCGGCAGGAGGGCGCGAAGGTGCTGATCGGCGGCGAGCGCCAGCAGTTCGAGGGCGACCTCGCCGGCGGCTACTACGTGAAGCCGACCGTGTTCAGCGGCAACAACAGGATGCGCATCTTCCAGGAAGAAATCTTCGGCCCGGTGGTCTCGGTCACCACCTTCAAGGACGAGGAAGAGGCGCTGGCCATCGCCAACGACACCCTCTACGGCCTGGGCGCCGGCGTGTGGAGCCGCGACATGAACCGCGCCTTCCGCATGGGCCGCGGCATCCAGGCCGGCCGCGTGTGGACCAACTGCTACCACCACTATCCGGCGCACGCGGCCTTCGGCGGCTACAAGCAGTCGGGAATCGGTCGCGAGAACCACAAGATGATGCTCGACCACTACCAGCAGACCAAGAACCTGCTGGTGAGCTACAGCGAGAACAAGCTGGGCTTCTTCTGATGAGAGGCAATGGCGAAGTCCTGCGCGTCACCGCGACCGATGCCGCGCTCGCGCTGATCGACAGGCTCGCCGCCAGGCACGGCCCGCTGATGTTCCATCAGTCGGGCGGCTGCTGCGACGGCAGCGCGCCCATGTGCTACGCCCGCGGCGAATTCATCGTGGGCGACTACGACAGGCTGCTCGGGCACATCGGCGGCACGCCGTTCTACATCAGCGGGCCGCAGTTCGAGTACTGGCAGCACACGCAGCTGATCATCGACGTAGTCCCGGGGCGAGGCGGGATGTTCTCGCTGGAGGGGCCGGAGGGCGTACGCTTTCTGACGCGCTCGCGGCTGTTCACGGACGAGGAGTGGGCAGTGCTGGAGGCCGGGGAATTGCGGTAGGACAGGAAGGGCAGGGACGGACTGAGCCTCAGGCGGGAGACTCTTCCTCTGCTCGCTCCTCGTCACGCCAGCTTTGCGGATCGGGCGTCCACTGGGCGTCCGGTTCTCGTTCCATCAGGATGCAGGCATAGGCGCCGAGGTCCATGTCGTAGACCTCTCTCGCGGCTTCAGCGCCGCCGTCCTCCCGTTTCGCGCTCGATGCGAAGCGGGTGAAGAGTTTCCAGTTCTGCCCCATCTGTTCCACGAGGATGCGCGCGAGTTCATAGGAGAGCTGGTTGCCTTCATCCGTCCTGAAGAAGGAAGCGCCGGACCAGAATTCCTGGATTCTCGCTTCGTCCCAGAACTTCAAATGGCTGCGCCGCAGTTGTTCACGCTCGCCGAGCGGCAAGACTCCCACACCCGCGAGCTTTCTTTCGGTGTTCACGGCCAGCCCTTCGTCCAGCCACCTCGGCAGCTTCAGGTGCGATAGGGCGCTGTGGGTCATCTCGTGGGCGATGACTGGCTCGATGGCTGCAAGGTCGGCACGCTTGACGAGAAAGTGCGGGCAGCCCGCGTCGATGAACATGCCTCCGCTGAAGGCGAATTCGCCGCTGTCGGGGTAGTAGCCGGAGGCGTAGTCGTAGTAGGCATCGTCGTCGTCCATCACGACCAGGATGCTTTTGCCGTGTTCTTCAAAGTGCGCGATGTCGGCCAGCAAACGCTGTATGCGCGTGCGCGTCGTCGCAACGTAGGCGGATGTCGCAACGGCGACCACATCTTCCAGCGACGATAGAACGAAGGCCTTGTCCGATTCATGGAGATGAAAGTGCGGGCCGAGCGCATCCCTGAGATGGAGCAGCCAAGCGCGCTGCGCCAGCAACTTGCCCTTGTACCGTAGGCCGGGATCATCAATTGCGCCGGTCCAGGCGTCGACCGCCTTCCAGTCGAGCAAAGGAAGCCCGTTGCAGAGCGTCGTGTGCTCGGGCAGGGAAAACGCCGGGCCATCGTCCAGTGCGATGCGCTCCGGCGCAGGGGTGGTGGTGAAGCCCTCGGGCCGTGTCTTGGCCCTTGATGGACGAAGCTGCCTGGGCAGGTGGGTCCACGCGAAGAATGCGCCCACGAATGGAAGGATCCAGACAGCCACGAGCAGCATGTTCTTTCGCAGCGGAATATCTTCGATCGCGCGAATGCGCCGCGCCATGTAAACGTTGATTGCGAGCAGGAGGGTGCACGCGCCGAGCAGAAGGAATGTGGACATCGTCATGTGCTGGCCTGTTTCAGAAGCTGCCCGACCAGCAAGCGGGTCGCGGGGGAGAGTTCGGCACCCGTCTTCGTCGCCATCAGCAGCCGCCGCGTGGCCCACGCATCGCTGAGCCGCACGACCTTCAGGTCGAGCGCCTCCACCTGCGCCTTGCACGCGGCCAGCGGCACCACGCCGATGCCGAGGTTGGCCGCGATCATGTGGCACATCGCATCGAAGCTGCGCACTTGCACGCGCAGGCGCATCGGGATGCCGGCCTGTTCGGCCGCGCGCGAGGTGAGTTCGAGCAGCGAACTGCTGCGATTCAGGCCGACGAACTCGTGCGCGAGGCAGGCCTTGAAGCTGGTCTGCTTCACGCGGCTGCGTGCCAGCGGATGCTGCCTGGCGCACAGCACCACGAGCTCGTCTGTCTGGAAGGGGGCGACATCGAGGCCGTAGGCGGGCGTGTTCTCGGCGAAGACGCCGACGTCGGCAAGGCCGTCGACGAGTGCGCGCACGATGTCGCCGCTCAGTTGCTCCTCGACTTCGACGCGGATATCCGGATGCTGCGCCAGGAAGGTCGCTAGCGTGGTGGGCAGGAACTCCGTCAGCGCCGACATGTTGGCCCACAGCCGAACATGGCCGCGCACGCCGCTCGAATAGTCGCCGAGCTCGCTGCTGAACTGCTCGAAGCCCTGGAAGAGCCGCATCGCATGCTGCATCGCCACATGGCCCGCGGGCGTGAGCGCAATGCCCTGCGAGCTGCGTTCGAGCAGCTTCGATCCCGTTGCGGCCTCGAAGTCGGAGAGCCGCCTGCTCGCTGCGGAGAGCGCGAGGTGGCACGCCTCCGCGCCCTTGGTGATGCTGCCCGACTGGGCGACGGCGCAGAACAGGCGCAGCGTCACGAAATCGACACGAGCGGGGTTGATCGGGTTGGCCATCGGCGAATTCTAGGTAGCGCGCCAGTGCCGAAAGTCATGGGCCCGGCGAAAGAAATTTTTTGACATGTTATGTCCGCGCACCTATAGTGAATCCATCGAAGCACCGCTCGCTTCCAACGGTATTCACCACAAGGAGAGGTATGCAACCACTGCTCGATCAACTGAAGGGACTGGATGTGCTGGCAGGCGCCGAGATGGGCGGGCGGTCCGTGCAGCTGCAGCCCATTCCGGGCCACACGCCCGTGATCCAGGTGAGCATCGAGGGGCGCGACGAACTGCCGATCTTCGTCACGAGTTCGGACATGCAGATCATCTGCATCTGCTACCTCTGGGGCGAGGAAGAAGTGAAGCCCGCACGCCGTACCGAGCTGCTCGAATCGCTGCTCGACCTGAATCCTTCGGTTCCCTTGTCTTCCTTCGGCCGCGTCGATGGCCGCTATGTGCTCACCGGAGCGCTGGGCCGCGATGCCAGCGTTCAGGACATCGCACGCGAGGTTGCTGTGCTCAGCGACAACGCGCTCGATGCGCTCGACGCCCTTTCCGAATTCCTGAATTAAGCGGAGGTCCCATGACAGTCATCAAGAAGCTCGTCACCCTGCTGCGCGGCAGCGCGCGCGAAATCGGCGAGAGCGTGGTCGACAGCAACGCCACGCGCATCTACGAGCAGGAAATCATCGACGCCAAGCACAGCATCGAGAAGGCCAAGGGCGACCTCACGGGCGTGATGGCCAAGGAGATGCAGTCGGCCCGCGAGATCGAGCGGCTGAAGAACGAGGCCGCGCGCTACGAGGGCCTTGCGCTCGAAGCGCTCAACAAGACGCAGGAGGGCCTGGCGCTCGACGTCGCGGCCAAGGTCGGCGCGCTCGAGCAGGAGCTGGAAGAGCAGGCCAAGGCCCACGCCTCGTACGCGCTGCAGGTGACCAAGCTCAAGGACCTGATCAAGTCCGCCGAGGCCCGCATCCGCGAGCACGAGCGCGAGATCGGCATCGCCAAGACCACCGAGAGCGTCTATCGCGCCACGCAGTCGATCTCCGAGAACATCGGCGCCGGCGGTTCGCGCCTGGCCAACGCGCGCGAGTCGCTGGAGCGCATCCGCGCGCGCCACGAAGACTTGTCCGACCGCATGACCGCCAGCAAGCAGCTGGAAGATGAATTCGGCCACGGCGCGCTCGAGAAGAAGCTGGCCGCCGCGGGCATCGGCGGCGACGCCGACCGTGCCAGCAAGGTGATGGAGCGCATCCGCGCCCGCCAGGCCAAGCCCGCAGGGCCCGAGGCACAGTAGGCACCATGCGCGTCAAGCCGGTTCGCTGGCAAGGCTCGGACGAGGCGATACGCGCCGTCCAGGTCGCCTTCGACGTGGAAGAAGCCGTGCTCGAGGCCGTGCGCACAGCGGCCTTCAGGCAGCACGTCTCCACGTCCGACCAGATCCGGCAGGTGTTGGGCCTCGCCACTACCGCCAAGCCGAAGCGGCCGCGCCTCACGGTGTCGCTGAGCGGCGCCGACTATGAATTCCTGGCGAAGCGCTACGGCCTCGCCGCAGACGACAGACTGGCCATCAAGGAGAGGGCCACGCGCGACCTGATTGCCTTCGCGGGCAAGCCGGCGGCAGCAACGAAGAAGAACACCGGCGGGAGGACGCCGGTACGCAGCAGCAGTAGCAAGCAGAACAACTGACAACAACCCGCACGCGGGAGGATCAATGGGCGATTTCTTGGGAGCGGTGACGGGGTACCCGACCGCGATCTACACGGTGCTGCTCGGCGTCGTGGTGATCTACTGGGTGCTCGCGATGCTCGGCATGGTCGACATCGAACACAGCGGCCTCGATGTCGACGTCGGCGTGCACACGCATGCCGACGGCGACGCCAGCGACATCGGCCACCTTGCCAGCTACGTGGTGGCCCTGGGCCTGAACGGCGTGCCGTTCTCGGTGGCCGTGAGCCTGCTGGTGCTCGTCGCGTGGACCGTGTCCTGCCTCGGCGGCGAGTGGCTGCTGCCGCTGGTGCCCACCATGGCGCTGCAGCTGCTGGCCGGCACCGCGCTGCTGGTGGCCAGCGCGGTCATCGCCATTCCGATCACCGCCGTCGCGATTCGTCCGCTGCGCGGCCTCTTCGTGAGCCACACGGCCGTGAGCAACGCGGCGCTGGTCGGCCAGCTCTGCCGTGTCGTGACCGGCGTGGTCAACGAGAAGGACGGCCGCGCCGAAGTCGCGCGGCGCGGCGCCAGCCTGAACATCCGGGTATGGGCCACAACGCCCAACGCCCTCAAGCGCGGTTCGCAGGCGTTGATCGTCGAGTACGACGAGGCGGCCGCGCGCTACCTCATCGTCGCGCACGACGAGCAGTCCGCCTGATCGCGCGCGCTGCCGGGCGCGCCACACCTTTCACCCGTTTCTTTCGCTCTCAAGCATTTCTGGAGAAAAAATGGAGCCCATCATCTTCGCCATCGTCATACTGGCCGTCGTCATCCTCGGCCTGTTCGCGATGTTCGCCAAGTTCTATCGCAAGATCGAGCAGGGCCACGCGCTCATCGTGAACACGCTGCGCGCGGAGCCCGAGGTGACCTTCACCGGGCGCATGGTCTATCCGATCATCCACAAGGCCGAGCTGATGGACATCTCGGTCAAGACCATCGAGATCGACCGTTCGGGCAACGAGGGCCTGATCTGCCGCGACAACATCCGCGCGGACATCAAGGTGAAGTTCTTCGTGCGCGTGAACAAGACGGCCGACGACGTGCTCAAGGTGGCGCAGGGCATCGGCTGCGCACGGGCCTCCAACCACGAGACGCTGGAAGAACTGTTCTCCGCCAAGTTTTCCGAGGCGCTGAAGACTGTGGGCAAGTCGATGGACTTCGTCGACCTCTACCAGGCGCGCGACAACTTCCGTGACCAGATCGTGAGCCAGATCGGCAACGACCTCTCGGGCTACGTGCTGGAAGACGCGGCCATCGACTTCCTCGAGCAGACGCCGCTGTCGGAACTCGACGCCAACAACATCCTCGACGCGCAGGGCATCAAGAAGATCACCGAGCTCACGGCGGTGGAGCACGTGCGCACCAACGAGCTGCGACGCAACGAGGAGATGCAGATCAAGAAGAAGAACGTCGAGACGCAGGAAGCCCTGCTCGAACTGGAGCGCCAGCAGGCCGACGCCACCGCGCGCCAGCAGCGCGAAATTGCCAGCGTGCGTGCCCGCGAGGAGGCCGAGACCGCCAAGATCCAGGCCGAGGAGCGCACGAAGTCCGAGACCGCGCGGCTGCTCGCCGAGCAGTCGGTTTCGGTGCAGCAGGAGAACGTGCAGCGCGAGAAGGAAGTGGCCGAGAACAACCGCAAGCGCGCCGTGGCCGTCGAGGAAGAAAAGGTCATCCGCGCCCGCGACCTCGAAATTGTCGACCGCGAGAAGGAAGTGACACTGCAGCGCATAGAGAAGGACAAGGCCGTCGAAGTGCAGAAGAAGGCCATCGCCGACGTGATCCGCGAGCGCATCGTGGTCGAGCGCACGGTGGCCGAGCAGGAAGAGGCAATCAAGGAACTGCGCGTGGTCGCAGAGGCCGAGCGCACCAAGAAGTCGGTCGTCATCATGGCCGAGGGGCAGGCCGACGAGAAGATGGTGCTCGACCTGAAGGCAGCCGAGACGCAGGAAAAACGCGCCCGCCACAAGGCGGCCGAAGAACTCACGCTGGCCGATGCCAAGCTGAAGGTGGCCGAGCGCGAGGCCGAGTCGAAGAAGCGCGAGGCCGAGGGCGTCGAGGCCATCTCCGCCGCGCCGGGGCTGGCCGCCGCCAAGGTCGAGATCGCCACCGCGCAGGCCAAGCTCGCGAGCTTCGAGGCGGAAGCTTCGGGCAAGGAAAAGCTGGGCTTGGCCGACGTGCACGTGCGCCAGGCCGATGCCGATGCGATCCTCAAGGCCGGCCAGGCCGACGCGCAGGTGATCGAGGCTCGCTCGCAGGCCGAAGCCGCGGGCATGCGCGCCAAGTTCGAGGCCGAGGCCTCGGGCAAGGAAAAGCTCGGCCTCGCCGAGGTCAACGTGCGCACGGCCGATGCCGAGGCCACGCTCAAGTCGGGCCAGGCCGATGCTCAGGTCATCGAAGCGCGCTTCGGTGCCGAGGCCAAGGGCCTGCACGAGAAGTTCGAGGCCATGAAGGCCATGAGCCCCGAGACGCGCGATCACGAAGAGTTCCGCATGCGCCTGGAGAAGTCGCACATCGAGACCCTCAAGGGCATCGACGCGCAGACGTCCATCGCCAAGGAACAGGCCGAGGTGCTGGGCACCGCGCTGGCCAACGCCAAGATCGACATCGTGGGCGGGCAGGGCGACTACTTCGACAGCTTCGTGCGCTCGCTCTCCGTAGGCAAGGGCATCGACGGCGTCATCTCCAAGAGCAACGCGCTGCAGGTAGCCTTCAAGGACCAGCTCTCCGGCGAGCGCGACGTGGTGAAGGACCTGCGCGACATCGTCGGTGCGCTCGGCAGTTCGTCGGGCGAGGTGCAGAACCTCAGCGTGGCAGCGCTGATGAACAGGATCGCCAGCGACGGCAGCGAGAGCCAGAAGAGCGCGCTGCGCAACCTGGTCGCCACCTTCCGCAACGGTGCCGCCGGGGAAGTGGCGCGATGAACCCGAGCCTCACGTGCAGCTGCCCCGCGCACTCGCCGATGCGGCCGGTGGCGCTGGCCGAGGGCCTGCTCGCGGTGCAGTGCGACGACTGCCACGGCATGCTGATGGACATGGACGACTGGCGCGCCTGGAAGGCGGGCGACGCGAGCCGCGTGCCCCAGGCGGTCGACGACGAGGTCATCGAGGTGTTCGATGCCACGGCGGTGCGGCACTGCCCCGAATGCCAACGCCTGATGCAGCGCCTGCGCATGAGCGCGGGCCCCGACTTCCGCGTCGACCGCTGCGTGGCCTGCCAGAACCTCTGGTTCGACCAGGGCGAGTGGCGCGCCATCGTGAGCCGGGGCCTGGCCGGCCGGCTCGACGAGATGCTGTCCGACGGATGGCAGCGCCGCCTGCAGACCGAGGTGGTCCGCGAGGCCCGCGTTGCCGCGCTGCGCCGCCGCTACGGCGACGTATGCATCGACGAGCTGGACCGCATCCGCGCCTGGCTCGATACCCAGCCCCACCGCGACGAACTGCTCGCCTTGCTGCGCGCGGACTGACCGCGCCGATCTATGCAACCAACGGATGAAAAAGGCGCGCCGCCGGGCGGCACCGCCGAATCGCAGACCGAGGCGCTGGTGTCCGGCAGCGGCAGCTACGACCTGCTGAAGAAGCGGCTGGAGAACCAGGGTGAGGGCCTGCTGAAGAAGACGCAGGCGCTCAACGAGCAGCGGCTGGCAGAGTTCGGCCGCTCCGACCAGGCCCTGGTGCTGCGCACCCGCGCGCGCACCGAGAACAACGCCGTAGCACGCGACCTCGTGCGCATCGGCGACCTGCTGCTGTTCGGCTACAACGTGTTCATCGGCCTGCGCAAGGAAACCACGGTCGGCGACGTGTTCGGGCTGTACCGCCTGGTGTCTCCGGGCGAGGCCGGGCAGGGCGCCGACAGCGACGAGCTGCAGCCGGTGCCGCTGGCCGGCAGCTTCCTGGAAGACCCGCGCTTCGCCTCCGACTTCCGCGAGCTGTACGCCTACTACAAGCAGGCCACGCTGCTGCAGCTGCGCGTGACGCAGGACAAGCTGCTCGCCTCCTTCCAGATCGGCCAGCAGCTCACCGACGTGCGCGTCTTCCGCTGGGCCATCGAGCGTGACGGCCGCATCCAGTACATCGACAACCGCGGCGAGCGCGACATCGCGCTGCCGCCCAGCCACGACTTCGAGTGGACGGTGGCCACGCGCGAAGACCACGTGGGCGGCAAGCACCCGCACGTCAACGTGCTCGACACCGTCTTCGTCGAAACGCTGGGCGGCGACCTCACGATCAAGATCGAGAACAACACCGAGACCGGGCTGGGCATCTACAGCGAGCCGGTGGAAGACCGCAGCCAGTCGCTGGCCGACGCCGAGATCGCGTGGGCGAAGCTCGGCATGCTGATCCTGCTGCGCGTGAAGCCCTACCGCGAGCAGGTCACGCGCTACCTGGTGTTCAACATCCGTACCCAGCAGGTCGAGCGCATCGATGCCATCGGCGGCTCCTGCGTGCAGCTGCCGGAAGACCACGGCATCATCTTCCCGGGCGGCTACTACCTGCAGTCGGGAGAGCACAAGCGCTTCGACCTGCCGGCCGAGACGGTCGAGAACCTGCGCTTCAAGCGCATGCTGCGCTCGCCCAACGGCGAAGACGTGGCCTACATCTTCTACGACCCCAGGCCCGGGCGCTACGCGCTCTTCAACTACAACCTGATCGAGAAGAAGCTCGCCACGCCGATCATCGCCAACGGATACGCACGCTTCGCCGACGGCCGCATCCTGGTGTTCCACGACAACGACAGCGAGCCGACGCGCGTGCACCCGATGCAGCTGTGGCAGACGCCGTTCGCCAGCGAAGAGCACGTGAGCGCGCAGCCGCCCGCCACCGGCTTCTTCGGCAAGATCGGCAACGCCGAGCTGGTGCGCGGCGTGAGCGACCTGATGGGCATCGCCCGCGCGGTGCGCGAGCAGGCGCCGACCAAGGCGGCTTACGAGGACCTGATCCGCCAGTGCACCCGGGTGAGCGATGCCTACTTCTGGCTCGATGCGCCCGAGGCCACCGGCCTCATGGCCGAGCTGCGCAGCATCGCCGAGGTGGCGCGCAGCACGCTGGCCGAGTTCGAGAAGGTCGACACCATCCGCCGCGAGACGGCCCGTGCGCTGGCCCGCGCGGAGGAAGAGCAGCGCGCGCTGCTGGTCGACATCGCCAGCACGCTCTGGCGCGCACCCGACGACTTCGTGAAGGCACTGGGCCGGCTGCGCGAACGCCGCGGCGCGCTGCAGATGCTCAAGGAGCTGCGCTACGCCGACCTGCCGCGCATCGCCGCGATGGACGCCGCGCTCGAATCCGAGCAGCAGCGCATCGGCGAGCGAGCCATGCAGTTCCTGGCGGCCGACACGGCCTTCGCCGGCCAGCGCCAGGCGCTGGACAAGCTCGCGACCGAGCTGCCCAACCTCGCCACCTCGCCGGCGCTGGGGCAACTGCTCGCCACGCTCGACGAACAGGCAGCCGGGCTCGACCTGCTGACCGAGCAGCTGGGCAGCCTGCCGGGTGGCGATGCGGTCGTCCGCACCTCCATCCTCGACCGCATCTCGCTGATCTACGCCGACATCAACCGCATGCGCGCCGATGCGCGTGCGCGGCGCAAGTCGCTGGGCGCGACCGAGGCGAGGGCCGAGTTCGGCGCGCAGTTCAAGCTCTTCGGCCAGGCGGTCGAGAACGCGCTGGAGTTCGCCGACACACCCGAGAAGTGCGACGACGCGCTCACGCGCCTTCTGGCGCAGCTGGAAGAAATCGAAGGCCGCTTCGCCGAGCAGGACGAGTTCCTTGGCGACATCGCCGAGAAGCGCGAGAACGTCTACGAGGCGCTCTCGGCCAGGCGCCAGACCCTGGTCGAGGCCCGCCAGCGCCGCGCGCAGGGCCTGATCGACGCGGCGGGGCGCATACTCGACGGCATTCCGCGCCGCATCGCGCAGTTCGCCGAGCTGGGGCAGGTCCACAGCTATTTCGCCGCCGACCCGATGATCGGCAAGCTTCACACGCTGATCGCCGACCTGCGCACGCTGGGCTCGGCGGTGCCGGCCGACGAGCTCGACACCCGCCTGAAGACTGCCCGCGACCAGGCCCTGCGCGCCGTGCGCGACAAGCGCGAGCTGGTGAGCGAGGGCGGCGACACGCTGCGCCTGGGCCGCCACGCCTTCACAGTGCACCGCCAGCCTGTCGACCTGACGCTGGTCGCCCGCGAAGAGGGCATGGCCTACCAGGTGACGGGCACCGACTACCAGAGCCCGGTGGACGACGGGCGCCTGCGCGAGCTGCAGGCCTACTGGGGCCAGTCGCTGGTGTCCGAGACACCCCAGCTCTTGCGCGCCGAGTACCTCGCCGGCCGCCTGCTCGAAGCCCTGCTCGAAGGCAAGGCCGAACGCAGCTGGTCCGAGGTGCGCACGCTGCTGGCCGAGGACCCGCAGCATCCGCAGCTGCTCGAAATGGTCCGCCGCTTCGCCGCCGCGCGCTACCAGGAGGGCTACCAGAAGGGCATCCACGACGACGACGCGCTTCGCCTGCTGGCCGCGCTGGTCGCCATGCAGGACCAGGCCGGGCTGCTCGCCTGGGGGCCGACGGAGCGCGCGCTGGCCTTGCTCTACTGGCAGCACGGCCACCTCATCGCGCACCGCGAGTCGCTGCTGCGCCGTGCGCGCGCGGCACTGCAGATGCAGGAACTGTTCGGGCGGCGCGACGCCCTCGACCAGCTCGAGGCCGACGTCGCCCGCTCGCTGGGCCATTTCGTGCGCGAGGTGCTGCCAGACATGCTCGCGGTGGCGGAGAAGGCGGAAGAAGAGCAGGAGCCCGAGGGCCGCAAGGCGCTCGTCGCCACGCTGTGCGACCAGTCGGCCGCCTACCTCGTGCGCGAGCTTGCGGCGCATGGCGGCGAGACCTGGGTGGTCTCGGGGGCCGGCGAAGACCTCGCCGCAGCGTTGCTGCGCGAGCTTGAGCGTGGCCGCCGACGCGAAGCCTGGCAGGCCGATCTCGACGCCGCGCCGCCGGCCGAGCGCTGGCGGCTGGCGCGCGACTGGGTGCGCGCCTTCGCCGTGCACCAGTCGCCGCAATCGGTCGACTGGGTGGACGACGCGGCCAGCGTGCTCGCCATGCCGCTGCAGCGCACCCGCGTCAACGTGGCACTCGACCAGACGGTGGAAGGGCTGCGCGGCGAACATCCGCGCGTGGCCGAGGGCCGCCTGACGCTGAACCTCAACGACTTCTGGCGCCGCTTCCTCTTCCACACGCAGCACGCGGTGCCGGGCTTCGAGGCGCTGCACCGGCTGCGCCACGAACTCCTCGAAGGCGAGAAGGCGCGGCTCAAGCTGAGCCAGTTCCAGGCCAAGCCCCTTTCCACCTTCGTGCGCAACCAGCTGATCGACGAGCTTTACCTGCCCATCATCGGCGACAACCTCGCCAAGCAGATCGGCTCGGCGGGCGAGGGTAGCCGCACCGACCGCATGGGCCTGCTGCTGCTGATCTCGCCGCCGGGCTACGGCAAGACCACGCTCATGGAGTACGTGGCCGACCGGCTGGGCCTGATCTTCGTGCGCATCAACTGCCCGGCACTGGGCCACGGCGTGACGGCCATCGACCCGGCGAACGCGCCCAACAGCGCGGCGCGGCAGGAGCTGGAGAAGCTCAACCTGGGCCTGGCCATGGGCAGCAACGTGATGCTGTACCTCGACGACATCCAGCACACGAGCCCCGAGTTCCTGCAGAAGTTCATCGCGCTGGCCGACGGCACCCGCCGCATCGAGGGCGTGTGGAACGGCGAGCCGCGCAGCTACGACATGCGCGGCAAGCGCTTCGCGGTGGTCATGGCCGGCAACCCGTACACCGAGTCGGGCGACGTGTTCAAGATCCCGGACATGCTGGCCAACCGCGCCGACATCTACAACCTCGGCGATGTGCTCTCGGGCCGCGAGGCGGCATTCGCGCTCTCGTACATCGAGAACAGCCTGACCTCCAACCCCACGCTGATGCCGCTGGCCTCGCGCGACCCCAAGGACGTGCAGCTGCTGGTGAAGATGGCACAGGGCCACGAGGTGCCGAGCAGCGCGCTGTCGCACGCTTACAGCGCGGCCGAGCTGGAGGAGATCAAGGCGCTGCTGCAGCGGCTCTTCCGTGCGCGCGACCTGCTGCTGAAGGTGAATCTCGCCTACATCGAGTCGGCCGCGCAGCAGGAGTCGTACCGCACCGCGCCGCCCTTCAAGCTGCAGGGCAGCTACCGCAACATGACCAAGCTCGCGGGCAAGATCACAGCGCTGATGCGCGACGACGAGCTCGATGCGCTGCTGCGCGACCACTACCGCGGCGAGGCCCAGACCCTGACCACCGGGGCAGAGGAGAACCTGCTGCGCCTGGCCCAGCTCCTGGGCAGCCCGACGCCCGAGGAGGACGCGCGCTGGAAGGAGATCTGCGAGGAGTTCGTGCGCCAGCGCAAGCTGGGCGGGGCCGACGTGGATGGCAGCCAGCGCATCGCCAGCAGCATGCTCGATGTGGCGCGCGCGGTCGACAGGCTCAAGCCCGAACCCGTTGCGCCCGCGGAAGGGCCGAGCGAAGGCCAGCGACTGGCCGATGCCATGCTGCAGATCGCCGTGACTTATCGCGAGCTGATCCTGCCGCTGGTGACCGCCACCGAGCGCCGCCTGGAGCTGGACCGCTCCATCGCACAGAACATGGAGCGGCTGGCGGCGGAGGCGATGGCGACGCGTGCGCAGCCGAAGCGCACGCCCAGGCCGGACAACAAGGAGCAATGAGATGTCGGCCCTGCCTGCGACCACAGAAGCACCGTCCACGCTGCCCGCGTTGCTGGCCCAGCTCGACGACACCCTCGCCGATGCCCGCCTGAGCGACGACGAGCGCCGCGTGCTGGTCCACACGCTGCGCGAGGCCCAGCCGCCGGAAGACGGCCTGCGCCAGCTGCGCAACCGCGCCTTCGACCTGGTGCGTACCCGCACCGCCGACCCCGAGCAGCTGGCTCTGCTGAAGTGGCTGGAGGGCGTGGTCCGCGCCATCGACACCGGCCGCTCGGCCGACGGCAGCGTGACCGTGCGCTCGCAGGCCTTCTTCAGCCCCGGCACGGCCTGCCTGCAGGCCATCAACCATCAGCTGCGCTCGGCCCGGCATTCCGTCGACCTGTGCGTGTTCACGCTGTCGGACGACCGCATCACGGCCGAGGTACTGGCCGCGCACCGGCGCGGCGTGTCGCTGCGCTGCATCTCCGACAACGACAAGGAGTTCGATGCCGGCAGCGACATCGGCCAGCTGCGCGCCGCCGGCATTCCGGTGGCGGTGGACCGCACAGAGGCGCACATGCACCACAAGTTCGCCATTTTCGACGGCGCCCGGCTGCTCAACGGCAGCTACAACTGGACGCGCAGCGCCTGTGAGTTCAACGAGGAGAACCTGGTGCTGACGAACGACCCTCAGCTCGTGCGGCGCTTCGCCGACGAGTTCGACAGCCTCTGGAAAGAACTGCAGGCCCCCCGATGAGCACCCGACGCATCGACTACGACTGGGAGCTGCCACCCGAGATGCAGCAGCGGCTGGGTGGCTCCAGCTACGGCGCGCAGCGCGTCATTCACGAGCAGGGGCACCTGATGGTGATCCTGCACGAGCCGCCCACGGGCACGGGGTCGGAGCGCAAGTCGGCGGTGTTCCTGCGCAAGCCTGACGGCACCTGGCTGCACAAGGGCAACAACCCGGGCGAGCGCCCCCTGGCCAAGCTGGTGGAGAACTACCGCGCGACCCTGGCCGCCTTCGAGGTCCGGCACGAGGCCGCCGAAAACTCGGAGGCCCTGTTCCAGATCCTCGGGCCGCTGATTCCGCTCTCGCGCGCAGCCTCGAACATGCAGGCCACCCTGCAGGCCGCGCGCGAGGCCGTGCCGGGGGACCCGATGATCACAGACCTGCGCGACCGCGCGGTCGAGATCGGACGCGGGCTCGAACTGCTGCTGGCGGACACCCGCATGTCGCTCGACTACAGGCTCGCGCACGCCGCCGAGCAGCAGGCGCGCGCGGCCAACGAAGTCAGCCGGGCGCAGCACAAGCTCAACACCATCGCTGCGCTGACATTCCCGCTGATGGCCATCGGCGCGGCCTTCGGCATGAACCTGCACAGCGGCGTCGAGAACCTGCCGGGCTGGGTGTACTGGGCGATCTTCGGCGCGGGGCTCTTCATGGGCGTGCTGCTGCGCGGATGGGTGAAGGTGCCCGATGCACCTGCGCCACCGGCCGCCGCCGGATCGGGCATCTCGAAGAGAAAGTAGGGCGGGCAACGCCGCCGTCAGCCGGGTCCTTCGCGTTTCGCGAAGGACTGCTGCCGCCAAAGCAATTCCGCATTCCGCGATCCGTTCCTAAAGTCGGGGCCAGCCCAACAAAGGAGACGGACGCGGACATGAATGCACTCGAAGGCCTGAAGGTGCTGGAGCTCGGCCAGCTCATCGCCGGCCCCTTCGCCGGCAAGACGCTGGCGGAGTTCGGCGCCGACGTGATCAAGGTCGAGCCGGCCGGCGTCGGCGACCCGCTGCGCAAGTGGCGGCTGCTGCGCGACAACGGCACCTCGGCGTGGTGGGAGGTCCAGTCGCGCAACAAGCGCTCGGTGTGCCTGGACCTGCGCAGCCCCGAGGGACAGGAGGCCGTGCGCGCACTGGCACTCGAAGCCGACGTGCTGATCGAGAACTTCAAGCCCGGCACGCTCGAAGGCTGGGGCCTGGGCTGGGAGGCGCTGCATGCGCTGAACCCCCGGCTCATCATGCTGCGCATCTCGGGCTACGGGCAGACCGGGCCCTACCGCGACAAGCCCGGCTTCGGCGTGCTCGGCGAATCGATGGGCGGGCTGCGCTACCTGAGCGGCGAGCCGGGCCGTGTGCCGGTGCGCGTGGGGGTGTCTCTGGGAGACACGCTGGCGGCGCTGCATGGCGTGATCGGCGTGCTGACCGCGCTGCACCACCGCACGGCGCATGGCGGCGAAGGCCAGTTCATCGACGTGGCGCTCTACGAGTCGGTGTTCAACGTGATGGAAAGCCTGCTGCCAGAGTACGACGCCTTCGGTGCCGTGCGCGAGCGTGCCGGCAGCGCGCTGCCCGGCATCGCGCCGACCAATGCCTACCGCTGCGAGGACGGGCAGTACGTGCTGGTGGCCGGCAACGGCGACAGCATCTTCCGCCGGCTGATGCGCGCCATCGGCCGCGAGGACCTGGAGAACGACCCCGGGCTGGTGCACAACGACGGCCGCGTGCTGCGCGTGGAGGAGATCGACGCCGCCATCGAGGCATGGACGCTGCAGCGCAGCCGCGACGAGGTGCTGGCCGCGCTCGATGCGGCGGGCGTGCCGGTCGGTCGCATCTACACGGTGGCCGACATCGCGGGCGACCCGCAGTACCTGGCGCGCGGGATGATCGTGGAGGCGCCGACCTCCGACGGCAGCACATTGAAGGTGCCGGGCGTGGTGCCCAAGCTCAGCGCCACGCCGGGGCGCCTCGCGCACCCTGCGCCACGGCTGGGCGAGCATGACGGCGATCTGCACGGTGCCGGATGGCCGGCGCGGCGCGTGGAAGGAGTGGCGGCATGAAGGCGGGCAACGGCACGCGGCTGTTCGTCAACGAGGTCGCGACGCGCGACGGCTTCCAGATGGAGAGCCGCTTCGTTCCCACGGACGACAAGATCGCGCTGATCGACCGGCTCAGCGGCCTGGGCTACGCGAAGATCGAAGTCACGTCGTTCACCTCGGCGAAGGCGATTCCCGCATTGCGCGATGGCGAGGAGGTGATGAATCGCATCGCCCGCCGGCCAGGCCTGGTCTACACCGCGCTGGTGCCAAACCTGCGAGGGGCGGAGCGCGCGCTGGAGAGCCGCATCGACGAGTTCAATATCGTCATGTCGGTGAGCGAGACGCACAACCTCGCCAACCTGCGCATGACGAGGGAGCAGTCGTTCGCGCAGCTGGCCGGCGTCATCGCGCTGGCGAAGAAGGCCGGGGTGCCGGTGAACGTGTCGCTGTCGTGCGTGTTCGGTTGCCCGATGGAAGGCGAAGTGCCGCTCGCGACGGTGCAAGGCTGGATCGACCGCTTCGCCGCGCTCGAGGTGCAGGGCATCACGCTGTGCGACACGACGGGCATGGCCTATCCGACGCAGGTGCGGGAGGTCTGCGAATCCGTGCTGGCGAGCCATCAGGCGCTGGAATGGACGGCCCACTTCCACAACACGCGCGGCATGGGCCTCGTGAATACCGTGGCGGCGGTGGAGGCCGGCATCCGCCGGCTCGACATGTCGCTCGGAGGCATCGGCGGCTGCCCCTACGCGCCGGGTGCGACAGGCAATGTGGCGACCGAGGACGTGGTCCACATGCTGCAGTGCATGGGCTACGACACCGGCATGGACCTGGAGGGCCTGATCGCCGCTGCGGCGGAGCTGGAAGCGCTGGTGCAGCACGAGTTGCCGGCCCAGGTCTCGCGCGCAGGCCATCGGCTGACGCGGCATGCGCCCCCGCCGGACTTCGACGACATCGTCATCCGCGCCCGGGAGCGCGGGCAAGCACACAAGGAGCTGCAACCATGATCGACCACCTGGACCACCTCGTGCTGACCACCTCGCACGAGGAAGCCTGCATCCGCTTCTATGTCGACGTGATGGGCATGTCGCTGGAGAGCTTCGGCGCCGGCCGCAAGGCCTTTCGCTTCGGCAACCAGAAGATCAACCTGCATGTGAAGGGCCACGAGTTCGAGCCCAAGGCGCAGCTGCCGACGCCCGGCTCGCTGGACCTGTGCTTCATCGCCAGCGTGCCGCTCGACGAGGTCGTCGCGCGGCTCGGCGAGAAGGGTGTGGCGATCCTCGAAGGGCCGGTGATGCGCACGGGAGCCACCTCGCGCATCCGTTCGGTCTATGTGCGCGACCCCGACCAGAACCTGATCGAGATCTCGGAGCTGTCGCCCTGAAGCGAAGCCCCAAGAACAGCCAGCAATACAAAACCACCGGAGACAAACCATGAAACCCATCCACCGCCTTCTCGCGGTCGGCCTCGTGCTGTCCGCTTCGGCCGCAACCGCCGCGGACGCCTGGCCCTCGAAACCGATCACCATGGTCGTGCCGACCGCGCCGGCCGGCTCGACCGACATCATGGCGCGGCTGGTCGGCGACCCGCTGCAGCGCGCGCTGGGCCAGCCTGTCGTCATCGACAACAAGCCCGGCGCCAGCGGCAACATCGGCACCGAGTTCGTGGCGCGCGCCGCGCCCGATGGCTACACGCTGTTGATGCAGTATTCGGGCTACCACGTCGGCAATCCCTCGCTCTACCCGAACATCCGGTGGAGCCCCACCAAGGACTTCGTGCCGGTCGCGATGGTGATGCGCGCGCCGCATGTGGTCGCGGTGAGCGGCAGGCTGCCGGTGAAGTCGATGAAGGAACTCATCGAGTACGGCAAGAAGAAGGAGGGCGGGCTCTTTTTCGCGTCCTCGGGCAACGGCTCGATCCAGCACATCGCGGGCGAGCTGCTGTTGCGGCAGACGAAACAGGCGATGACACACGTGCCTTACAAGGGCTCGGGGCCGGCGATCAACGACCTGATCTCGGGCAACGTCGACATGTTCATCACCACGCCGCCCTCGGTCATCGGCCATTTCGCGGGTGGGCGCATCAAGCCGCTGGCGTACACGGGCAGCAAGCGGCATCCGTCGATGCCCGACGTGCCGACCTCGGCCGAGGCGGGACTGCCGGGCTACGAGGTGGAATCGTGGTTCGCGGTGTTCGCGCCGGCGAAGACGCCGCCCGAGGTCGTCAACAGGCTCAGCGCGGAACTCCGCAAGATCGTGGAGAGCGAAGCCTTCCGCAGGAAGGTGGACGAGCAAGGCGCCTTCGCGACCTACATGGACCCGCCGACGCTGGCGAAATTCGTCGACCAGGAGTTGGCTGCATGGTCGAAGGTGATCAAGTCGGCTGACATCAAGCCCGATTGATCGGGCCTCATGGTGCCGGTGCCCTCTGACCGACCTGCCACGGATACGACCGGCTACAGCTTGACGTTGATGATCGACAGGATGATCGCGGAGAGCGTCATCGCGACCGGCAGCTTCCGCACGGCGAGCGCATGGGCGCGGGCGACGGAAGCCTGCGTCTGAAGCAGAAGGCTGCGTTCGGAATGGATGGGTGTGGACATTTCGGACTCCTGTGTGGTTGCGGGCTTGTTGCCCCTGATGGCCTCCACGATAGGCTTCGCAGCCTGCCGTGGCGCGGGCGTTTCGAGGACACGGCGTTTCCGTTTTCGCAACGATCCGTCGGCGTTCGGCCGGAACTTCAGGCTGGTTCTGCGGATCGGCGACGCTTCGTGTGGCGCGAGAATCCGGCGCCGACAACCGATGAAAGCAGACAGAAACAGATGACGAGCAAGAAGGCGGCGCTCCGGCCGCGGATACGCCGTGCCACCCCCGACGACTCGACCCCATGGCCGCTGCTGCTGGCCGCCGACGGCCCGCGCGCCGAGATCCGCAAGTACCTGTCGCGCGGCGAGCTCTGGCTGGCGGAAGCTGCCGGCCGGGCCGTCGGCCAGATGGTGCTGCTCGAAACCCGCATCGGCACCTGGGAGATCATGAACATCGCGGTGAGCGCCGATCTGCGCGGCCAGGGCGTGGGCACGGCGCTGCTGCGCAAGGCGAAGGCGCTGGCCGTGGAACGGGGCGCACACCTGCTCGAAGTCGGCACGGGCAACAGCAGCCTGCGCGAGCTGGCCTTCTACCAGCGCTTCGGCTTCCGCATCGCCGGGGTGGATCGCGACTTCTTCGTGCGCCGCGCAGCCGGCGGCAGGCTGCAGAAGCAGGACGGCATCGTGCTGCGCGACATGGTGCGCCTGCGCATCGAGCTCGCCGATTAACCGGCGATCAGCTTCTGCACCAGCTCGGCCGTGGTCGCGGCCGCGTACTTGCGCATCAGCCGGGCCCGGTGCAGTTCCACCGTGCGGTGGCTGATGCCCAGCGCCTTGCCGATCTCCTTCGAAGTCAGCCCGCGCATCACCTGCGCGGCCACCTCGCGCTCGCGTGGCGTGAGCTCTGCCTTCACGGCGCGGCGCGAGCCCAGGTCCTCGAAGGTCCAGATGCCGGCCTCGTGCGGGGCGGCGCGGTTCATGGCGTGGCCGGTGACGTGGCACCAGAAGGTTTCGCCGGCGATGGCGCCGTGCAGCCCGCCGAGCCGCTTCATCATGCGGTTGTCGGCGTAGTGCCCGCTGGCATTCAGAAAGGGCTCCATGCGCTTGCCGATGCGCTCGAACTCGGCCACGCTGGGGTAGAGGATGCTGAACGAATGCCCGACCAGTGCGGAGGGCGTTGCGCCGAAGATCTCGCAAACGCGCAGGTTGCACGCCACGATGGTGCGGTTGCTCGACACCACCATGCCGACGGGGGCGTGTTCAAAGGCCAGCCGGTAATCGATCTCGGGCATCGGGGGTCACCATTACGAAATACTACGTATGCGGGTACGTAGTATCGTTCAGGCCTCTTCCTCCGGCTTTTTTCCTGCTTCCACCTCTCTCATTCATCCATCAAGGAGCACGAGTGAACAAGATTTTTCCCACCGCTGACGCGGCACTCAAGGGAGTCGTCGCCGACGGGCAGATGCTCGCGGTCGGCGGCTTCGGCCTCTGCGGCATTCCCGAAGCGCTGATCGACGCGCTCAAGGACTCCGGCGTGCAGAACCTCACCGTCATCTCCAACAACGCGGGCGTCGACGGTTTCGGCCTCGGCAAGCTGTTGGAGACGCGCCAGATCAAGAAGATGATCGCGTCCTACGTCGGCGAGAACAAGGAGTTCGAGCGCCAGTATCTCGCGGGCGAACTGGCCCTCGAATTCACGCCGCAGGGCACGCTGGCCGAGAAGCTGCGCGCCGGCGGCGCCGGCATTCCGGCCTTCTTCACCAAGACCGGCGTGGGCACCCAGGTTGCCGAAGGCAAGGAGCTGCGCGAGTTCGACGGCGAAACCTACGTCATGGAACGCTCGCTGGTGCCCGACGTGGCGCTGGTGAAGGCCGACGTGGCCGACAAGTCGGGCAACCTGCGCTTCCGCCTCACGGCGCGCAACTTCAACCCGGCTGCCGCCATGGCCGGCAAGATCTGCATCGTCGAAGTCGAGAAGATCGTCGAGGTGGGCGAGCTGGCCCCCGACGACATCCACCTGCCAGGCATCTACGTGCACCGCATCGTGCTCAACGCGAACCCCGAGAAGCGCATCGAGAAGCGCACCGTGAGCGCATCGGTCGATGCCGCCGCCGCGAAGGTCGAGGCCCAGACCGCCATCGCCGCTGCTGCCGCCGCAGGCAGCGAAGTGCCCGCCAAGGTCGTCAACAAGAAAGAAGGAGCCTGAGATGCCCTGGACCCAAGACCAGATGGCGGCCCGCGCCGCGCAAGAACTCGAAGACGGCTTCTACGTCAACCTCGGCATTGGCATCCCGACGCTGGTGGCCAACCACACCGGCGACAAGGAAGTGTGGCTGCAGAGCGAGAACGGCATGCTCGGCATCGGCCCGTTTCCCACCGAAGACCAGGTCGACGCCGACCTCATCAACGCCGGCAAGCAGACCGTCACCACGCTGCCCGGCTCGGCCATCTTCGGCAGCCATGACAGCTTCGCGATGATCCGCGGCGGCAAGATCAACCTGTCGATCCTGGGCGCGATGCAGGTCAGCACCAAGGGCGACCTCGCCAACTGGATGATCCCCGGCAAGATGGTCAAGGGCATGGGCGGCGCCATGGACCTCGTGGCCGGCGTGAAGCGCGTGATCGTGCTGATGGAGCACGTCGCGAAGAAGAAGGACGGCACCGAGGACCTGAAGATCCTCGAGAAGTGCACTCTGCCGCTGACCGGCGTGGGCGTGGTCGACCGCATCATCACCGACCTGGCCGTGATGGACGTGGTGCCCGAGGGCCTGAAGGTCGTCGAGCTGGCGCCGGGCGTCACCTTCGACGCGCTGCAGGCCAAGACGGGCGCCAAGCTGATCCAGTAAAGACGGCATCGACCCGACAGCACGCAAGGGCCGCTTTCGCGGCCCTTTCCCGTTGGGGTGAGACACTGGGCGCATGGCTTACCTCGACCTCGAAAACCTGCGCACCGTTTTTCTCGACGACGAGGCGCTGCGCGTGCGGCGCCTGCAGCGGCAGTCCTGCGGGTCGCTCCAGGTCACGAGCGGCCGCATCGTGGCGTGCGATCCGCTGGTGCAGCCGGAACGCCCCCCTTTCGTGCGCAGCGTTTCCGGCCGGGGCGCTTTCCCTGCCGAGTTGCTTCAACACGAAGGCCGGCATGCGCTCGCGGTGCTCTGGCTGCGTGATCGCCGCGGACTGCAGCCCGCGGACCTGCACTGGGAACCCGCGCTGCTCGATGGCCAGTCGCAGAATGAGCTGGGCGACGACGAGTTCTATGGCTACCCGGTCGACGCCGGCGTCGGCTGCTTCATGGATGCCGACTGCGCGGCCGCCATCGCCGAGCGCGAGGCGCGCGAATCGTCGGCCAACCCCGACTACGGCAGCTACTACGACGACGTGCTCGACGAAGAACTTGGCAGCAAGGACATGGCCGACCACTACCCGCTGGGCGAGGGCAGCGCGAACAACGTGCTGATCTTCAGCTCGGGCTGGGGTGACGGCAGCTATCCGAGCTTCTGGGCGCTCGACGCCGCCCGCGAGCCGGTGGCGCTGGTGACCGACTTCATGACGATGCAAGGCGGCGATGCGCGCAGCGAGGACGACAAGCGAGACGATGCCTACCTGGCGAGCCTGTCGCCCGAAAGGCTCGCGGCCCTCGAAGCCCTCGGAGCCGCGGCGATCAAGGGCGACGCGGCCGCGATCCGGCCTTTGCTCGACGGCGGGCTCGCGGGGGCCAACGACATCGTTCCGTCGCTCGGCGAGACCGCGCTCTTCAGCGCGATCCGCATGAACCAGCTCGAAGCCTTGCGCGTGTTGCTGGGCAGCGCGCCGTGCCCCGCCATGCCCGAGCATCTGCGCATCGAAGGCAAGGCGGAAAGCTACTCGGCCTTTGCGCGATGGCTCAAGAAGCCGCGCGTGCCGGGGCTGGTCGAGCTGCTCGAACAGGCTGAGGCCGCTGCGGCTGCTGAATCTGCAGGGGGCAAGAGTCTCTGGAAGCGCCTCTTTTCCTGAGCGTCAGGCCCCCAGCGCCGCCCGCACCTTGTCTCCCAACCCCCGCAGCCGCTCCACCGGCTCGTTGGAAAACACGAAGCGCAGGTACTGCGCCCCATGCGTCTCGCCCCAGCCCTTCATAGCAGTGGCGCAGACGCGGTGCGCCAGCAGGCGTTCCGACAGCGTCTGCCCGTCGATGCCGAAGTCGCTGGCGCGCAGCAGCAGCGACCAGCCGCCGCCGGGTACGCCCACCGGCAGGCCCTTGAGCTCGTCGAGCACGGTGTCGCGCCGTCGCTCCAGTTCGGCCACGTAGGACGCGAGCGTGTGTGCCGATTGCTCCAGTGCAGTCGCCACCGCGTCCTGCGCGATGCCCACCGGCACCACCACGTTGGCGAGCGACACGGCCACGAGGTCGGGCATGTAGCTCTCGGGCGCCACGGTCCAGCCGACGCGCCAGCCGATCATGCGCAACTCTTTGGCGGATGAGCCCACGGTGATGGTGCGTTCGGCCATGCCGGGCAGGCCCGCGGGGTGGATGACCTTGCGGCCGTCGTACAGCAGGCGCTCCATCGCGGTGTCGAGGATGAGCGTGAGGTCGTGCCGCACGCACAGCGCGGCGATGGCGCGCCAGTCTTCCTCGTCGAAGCAGCCGCCTGTGGGCATCGAGGGCGACATCAGCAGCATGGTGCGCACGCGCGGGCCGATGGCGGCTTGCAGCGCCTCGCGGTCGAGCTTCCATTCGCCGCCGGGCGTGAACCTGAAGGGCACGTATTTCGGCGTGCCGCCCGCGAGGCGGATGCGATTGAGCAGGCCCGCGTAGGTCGGGTCGGTCACCAGCACCTCGTCGCCGACCTCGACGGTGGCGAGCAGCGCATTGAGGATGCCCGAGAGGCCGCCCGCCGAGATCACGCAGTTGCGCGCGCCGCTGTACGCCACGCCCGAGAGCGCCGACACATGCCGCGCCGCCACGTCGCGCAGGCGCGACTGGCCTACGAAGGGCAGGTAGCTGTTGTCCGGGTCGAACGATGCCGCGTGCACGGTGCGCGCGACGGCCTCGGGGTCGGGCGGGATGTCGACGTCGAGGTTCTCCAGCCGCAGGAAGGGCGGGCCGTCGGCGTCGTCGGCGATCGCGCCCATGCGGTCGACGCCGATGCCGGCGATGTGTTCGAGGCGGGCGGGGCGGTGGCGTGGCATGGGCGTGTCTCCAGGCTCCGTGTAGGGGATTGCGTTGCTCATTACGGGGTTGGTGGCTTGCGCGGGCGGGCCGGCCGCTGCGGCGGGCCGCTCGCGCCATTTTCTTCGCCGGGCGGCTGCAGGAGCAACAGCGGCTGCTGCTCCTGCACCGTCTCGCGCAGGAAGTTCCACACGGCCTGCATGCGCGCGAGGTGCTTGGTCTCCGCCGGCATCGACATCCAGAAGGTGCGCGTGAAGTTCGCCTGCCCCGGCAGCACGGGGCGCAGCGCGGTGTCGTGCTCGGCGATGAAGGCCGGCAGCACCGCGATGCCCGCGCCCGCCACCACCGCGCTGTGCTGCGCGAGCACGCTGGTGCTGCGCAGCGCGAAGGCGTCGGGGCGGTGCAACTCGTCGAGGTACTGCAGCTCCTTGCTGAAGAGCAGGTCGTCCACGTAGCTGATGAAAGTGTGGCCGCGCAGGTCCTCACGCGTGCGGATGGGCTTGTGCGCCGACAGGTACTGCTTCGATGCGTACAGGCGCAGCGTGTAGTCGGTGAGCTTTGCGACCACCACCGGCCCGCGCGCCGGGCGTTCGAGCGAGATCACGATGTCGGCCTCGCGCCGCGACAGGTGCACGAGGCGCGGCATGGCCAGCAGGTCGATGGTGAGCTTCGGGTGCCGCACCGCGAACGACGCTAGCTGCGGCGCCAGCACCACCGTGCCGAAGCCCTCGGTGGCGCCGATGCGCACCAGCCCCGAAAGGCCTTCCTGCGAGGCCGGAGCGGTGCTTTCCACGGCCTGGAACGCGCTCTCCATCGCCTCGACCTGCGGCTGCAGCCTGCGGCCCGCCTCGGTGAGCCGGTGTCCGCCCGATTCGCGCGAGAACAGCGGGGCCCCGACTTCCTTCTCGAGCGCCTGGATGCGGCGCGCCACCGTGGTGTGGTCGACCTCCAGCCGCCGCGCCGCGCTCATCAGCGTGCCCGAGCGGGCCAGCTCCAGGAAATACCGCAGGTTGTCCCAGTCCATGTGCTTTCGTGCCTCGGGTGGTCTCGAATGGAAGGCTTTGCATTTTTGCAAAGTCGCCGCGCAATTTTGTCTATTGTCATGGCAAATCTGCAAAGCTAGGATGCGTCACCGCCCCGGCTCGTCCGGCGCCGCTTTCACAGGATTCACAGGAGACAAACCCCATGGACGCCACCACCACGCCCTCGACCCAGGTCGCCACCGTCAAGCTGCTGATCGGCGGCAAGCTGGTCGAATCGAAGACCACCGAATGGCGCGACGTCGTCAACCCCGCCACGCAGGAAGTGCTGGCGCGCGTGCCCTTCGCCACGCAGGCGGAGCTCGACGCGGCAGTCGCTTCCGCCAAGGAGGCCTTCAAGACCTGGCGCAAGACGCCCATCGGCGTCCGCGCGCGCATCTTCCTCAAGCTGCAGCAGCTCATTCGCGAGAACATGGGCGAGCTCGCCGCGATCCTCACTGCCGAGCAGGGCAAGACGCTGCCGGACGCGGAAGGCGATGTGTTCCGCGGCCTCGAAGTGGTCGAGCACGCATCGAACATCGGCAACCTGCAGCTGGGCGAACTGGCCAACAACGTGGCCAACGGCGTCGACACCTACACGCTGCTGCAGCCGCTGGGCGTGTGCGCCGGCATCACGCCGTTCAACTTCCCGGCCATGATTCCGCTGTGGATGTTCCCGATGGCCATCGTCACCGGCAACACCTTCGTGCTCAAGCCCTCCGAGCAGGACCCGATGGTCACCATGCGCCTGTGCGAACTGGCGCTCGAAGCCGGTGTTCCGCCCGGCGTGCTGAACGTGGTGCATGGCGGTGAAGCCATCGTCAACGGCATCTGCGACCACAAGGACATCAAGGCGATCAGCTTCGTCGGCTCCACCAAGGTCGGCACGCACGTCTACAACCGCGCCACGCTGGCCGGCAAGCGCGTGCAATGCATGATGGGTGCGAAGAACCACGCCATCGTGATGCCCGACGCCAACAAGGAGCAGACGCTCAACGCGCTGGCCGGCGCGAGCTTCGGCGCTGCGGGCCAGCGCTGCATGGCGGTGTCGGTGGCGGTGCTGGTGGGCGAGGCGCGCAACTGGGTGCCCGAACTCATCGAGAAGGCGAAGACGCTGAAGGTCGGCGCCGGCGTCGACAAGGGCGTGGACGTGGGCCCGCTGGTCTCCTGCGCCGCTTACGACCGCGTGAACAGCCTCATCGAACGCGGCGAAGCCGACGGCGCCAAGCTGGTGCTCGACGGCCGCAAGCCCACGGTGCCCGGCTACGAGAAGGGCAACTTCGTCGGCCCGACGATCTTCACCGGCGTGAAGCCCGGCATGACCATCTACGACCAGGAAATCTTCGGCCCCGTGCTGTGCATCGCCGACGCCGAGAACATCGACGAGGCCATCGACCTGATCAACAGCAACCCGAACGGCAACGGCACCGCGATCTTCACGCAGTCGGGCGCCGCGGCGCGCCGCTTCCAGGAAGACATCGACGTGGGCCAGGTGGGCATCAACGTGCCGATCCCGGTGCCGGTCCCGATGTTCTCGTTCACGGGCTCGCGCGCGTCGAAGCTCGGCGACCTGGGCCCCTACGGCAAGCAGGTGGTGCTGTTCTATACGCAGACCAAGACGGTGACGGCTCGCTGGTTCGACGACAGCACCGTCTCGCACGGCGTGAACACGACCATCAGCCTCAAATAAGAAGTCCGGAGGATGGACTTCGAACTTTCCGAGGAGCAGCGCGCCTTCGCCGAGACGGCGCGCGACTTTGCACAGGCCGAGTTCGCGCCGCATGCGGCGCAGTGGGACGCGGAAGCCATCTTTCCGAGAGAGGCCATCGCCAAGGCCGGCGAGCTGGGCTTCTGCGGGCTGTATGCGCCCGAGCGCATCGGCGGCCTTGGCCTGCCGCGGCTCGATTCCGCGCTGGTGTTCGAGGAGATGGCCGCGGTCGACCCCTCGACCAGCGCCTTCATCACCATCCACAACATGGCGACGTGGATGCTCGGCACCTGGGCGACCGACGCAGTGGCGCAGCAGTGGGGCGAGGACCTGACGAGCGGGCGCAAGCTGGCCTCCTACTGCCTGACCGAGCCGGGCGCGGGCTCCGACGCCGGCTCGCTCAAGACGCGCGCGGAGCTGCAGGGCGCCGAGTACGTCATCAACGGCGGCAAGGCCTTCATCTCCGGTGCGGGCTCGACCGACGTGCTGGTGCTGATGGCGCGCACGGGCGGCGCTGGCGCCAGTGGCATCTCGGCCTTCGCGGTGCCGGCCGACGCCCCGGGCATCAGCTACGGCAAGAAGGAGCACAAGATGGGCTGGAACAGCCAGCCCACGCGCACCATCAGCTTCGACAACGTTCGCATTCCCGCGCAGAACCTGCTGGGCAAGGAGGGCGAGGGCTTCCGCATCGCCATGAAGGGCCTGGACGGCGGGCGCATCAACATCGCGACCTGTTCGGTGGGCGCGGCGCAGGGCGCGCTCGACGCGGCGCGCCGCTACCTGCACGAGCGCCAGCAGTTCGGCAAGCCGCTCGCGAGCTTCCAGGCGCTGCAGTTCAAGCTGGCCGACATGGCGACCGAACTGGTCGCGGCGCGGCAGATGGTGCGGCTCGCAGCCTCGAAGCTCGACGCCGGCCATGCCGACGCCAGCACCTTTTGCGCGATGGCCAAGCGCTTCGCGACCGACGCGGGCTTCAACGTCTGCAACGACGCGCTGCAGCTGCACGGCGGCTACGGCTACCTGGGCGAGTTCCCGCTGGAGCGCCTGGTGCGCGATACGCGCGTGCACCAGATCCTCGAAGGCACCAACGAGATCATGCGCGTGATCGTTGCGCGAAAATTGCTGGAAGGGGACAGCGACATCCGCTGAAGCCCAACTTCAGAACGCAGAAGTCGCGAAGGTTTCGCAAAGGTCGCAGAAAAGACAAAAGAAAATTGATATTCCTTCTGCGACCTTTGCGAAACCTTTGCGGTCTCTGCGTTCGGTTCCCGTATTCAAGCAACCCCAAAACATGACTGACTCAGTAGTTCTCTTCGACGAAATCAAGACCGCCGGCGGCCAGCGCTTCGCAGTGGCCACGCTCAACGCACCGGCTTCGCTCAACGCGCTGTCGGTGGACATGGTGCGCCTGCTCACCCCGAAGCTGCGCGAATGGGCCGGTGATGCCGGTATCGTCGGCGTGCTGCTGCAGGCCGCGGGCGACAAGGCCTTCTGCGCCGGCGGCGACCTGCGCCAGCTCTACCAGACGCTGCTCGACTGCGGCCCCGCGCGCAACACCTACGCCGAAGACTTCTTCCGCGAGGAGTACGAGCTCGACTACCTGATCCACACCTTCCCCAAGCCCTTCCTGTGCTGGGGCCACGGCATCGTGATGGGCGGCGGCGTGGGCCTGCTGGCCGGCGCCTCGCACCGCGTGATGACGCTGCAAAGCCGCATCGCCATGCCCGAGATCAACATCGGCCTGTACCCCGACGTGGGCGGCAGCTGGTTCCTGCGCCGCACGCCGGGCCGCACGGGCCTGTTCCTGGCGCTCACGGCTGCCAACGTCAATGCGGCCGACACCATCTTCTGCGGGCTGGCCGACGTGCTGGTGCCGCAGGAGCGCAAGGGCGAAGTGCTGGAAGTCATCGCCTCGACGAAGTGGGCCGGCGAGAACAAGGCCGACCGCGCCACGCTGTCGCGCATCCTCGCCAAGGCGGGCGAGGGCGCCGAGATGCCGGCCTCGAAGGTGCGCGAGCACTACGACACCATCAACGCGCTGATGGCGGGCGACGACCTGCTCGACATCGCGAAGCGCCTGCGCGAGTTGCAGAGCGACGACGCATGGCTGCAGAGCGCGGCCAAGACCTTCGCCAAGGGCGCACCCAGCTCGGCCGCGCTGAGCTTCGAGCTGTGGCAGCGCGTTCTGCGCATGTCGCTGGCCGAGGTGTTCCGCCTCGAATACTGGGCATCGCTCGGTTTCTGCGCGCACAAGGACTTCGCCGAAGGCATCCGCGCGGTGCTGGTCGACAAGGACCGCAATCCGCGCTGGAGCCCGGCGACGCTCGAGGAGATCACGCCCGCCTTCATCGAAGACCACCTGCGTCCGCGCGGCGAGATGCCGGCGGAGCTGGCATCGCTGAAGTAAATCGGACAGCCGAACGCAGAAGGAAGACAAAAGCTACGCAGAAGTCGCGAAGGAGAAACCTGTTTTTGTGTTTCTTCTGCGACCTCTGCGAAACCTTCGCGACTTCTGCGTTCTGAACCCGTATTCAAACAACCTGGAGACAAAGCAATGAAGATCGCTTTCATCGGCCTGGGCAACATGGGCGGCCCGATGGCCATGAACCTGCACAAGGCCGGTCACGCGCTCGCCGCCTTCGACCTCTCGAAGGAGGCCTGCGCGAAGTTCGGCGCGGATGGCCTGCCCATCGCCAAGTCGGCCACCGAGGCGGTGGCCGATGCCGAGGTCGTCATCAGCATGCTGCCGGCCAGCGCGCACGTCGAGGGCCTGTTCCTGGGCGGTGCCGGCAAGCCAGGCCTGCTCGAGAGCATCCGCGCCGGTTCGCTGGTGATCGACAGCAGCACCATCGCGGCGGCCACCTCGCGCAAGGTCGCCGAAGCGGCTGCCGCCAAGGGCATCGCGATGATCGATGCGCCGGTGTCCGGTGGCACGGGCGGCGCCATCGCAGGCACGCTGACCTTCATGGTCGGCGGCGAGACGCAGGATCTGGAGCGTGCGCGCCCCGTGCTCGAAAAGATGGGCGCGAACATCTTCCACGCCGGCGCGGCCGGAGCGGGGCAGACCGCGAAGATCTGCAACAACATGCTGTTGGGCATTCTGATGATCGGCACTTCCGAAGCGCTGGCGTTGGGCGTGGCCAACGGGCTCGATCCGAAGGTGCTGTCGGAAATCATGCGCCGCAGCTCGGGCGGCAACTGGGCGCTGGAGAAGTACAACCCGATGCCCGGCGTGATGGAGACCGCCCCTGCCTCGAAGAACTATGCCGGTGGCTTCGGCACCGACCTGATGCTCAAGGACCTGGGGCTGGCTCAGGAGAACGCCACTGCCGTGCGTGCGGCCACACCGCTGGGCGGGCTTGCACGCAGCCTGTATGCGGCCCACAGCCTCGCCGGCCACGGCGCGCTCGATTTCTCCAGCGTGCTGAAGCTGGTGCAGAAGGCTTCCTGAGCCTCCTGCACTTGCCGGTTCAGCTGAAGTGGGACTGAAGCAGCCACAGCAGGCCGAGCACGACAGCGAACAGCACCGCGAACATAACCCAGGCGCGCATGAACGCCTGGGTCTCGGTGAGCTCGGGCTGCGCGTCCGCGGCGGGAGGCGGGCTGACGGTAACGTCGGGTTGCGGTTGTGTCATTTCCCCACTGTACAGCGCAGTTCGCCGGCCGTGGCCGGCTTTGCACGGGCATCCATCCGCGACATCGTCCACATGATGGCGGCCGCCACCAGGTTGGCTCCCACGCTGAACAAGATCGGCAGCAGGTAGCTGCGGCTGATGTCGAAGGCATAGCCCGCGGCGGCCGGACCGACCAGCGTGCCGAAGGCCACGCTGGTGTAGAGCACGCCGATGATCGCGCTGATGTTGCGTCCGCCGAAGTAGTCCATCACCAGCGCCGGCAGCAGCGCGACGAAGCCGCCGTAGAACGCGCCGTAGAAGAAGGCGAACACCGCCAGCCCCCGGAAGCCGTCCGATGAGGCCCACACCAGCAGCGAAAGCGCCATGCCGGTGGACATCAGCAGCATGGTCTGCGCGCGCCCCATGCGGTCGGCAAGCCCGCCCAGGAAAAAGCGCCCGGCCGTGCTGCCCACGCCGATGGCCCCCAGCAGCAGCACCGCCGACGCGTTCGGCACCCCGTGGTCCAGCGCATAGGGCACCAGGTGCACGAAGGGCACGAAGAGGCCGAACGAGCTGATGAGGCAGGCTACGTACAGGCCGGCGAAGCGCCGCGAGCGCACGGCGTCGCGCACCGTGAAGCCCTCGGGCCGGGCTGTTTGGGCCTGAAGCTGGGGAGCATCGCCATCCGGCGCCAGGCCACGGTCGCGCGGGTCGTTCTCGATCAGCAGCGCCATGCCCACGCCCACCACCACCGCCAGCACACCCAGCGCCAGGTAGGCGTTGCGCCAGCCCAGCGTCTCGATGAATAGCGATGCCAGCGGCGGCATCACCAGCGTGCCCACGCCGATGCCGCTCACCGCCAGCCCCGAAGCGAAACCGCGCCGCCGGACGAACCAGCGCTGCACCGCGCCCAGCACCGGCACGTACGAAGCGCCGACGCCCAGGCCCACGCCGAGCCCATAGGCGAGATAGATCTGCGTCAGGCTCCGTGCCTGCCCTGCGAGCGCAAGCCCCAGCCCCACCAGCACCATGCCCGCCGCGGCCAGCCGCCGCGAACCCCAGCGGTCGGCCAGCGGCCCGCTGAGCACGCCGAGGCCGAAGTAGAGAAAGCCCGCCAGCGAGAACACCAGCGACACCGACCCGCGCGAGGCGCCGAAGTCCTTCTGCAGCGATTCGAGAAAGGCGCTGAAGGTGTAGGCGCAGCCGAAGCCCACGAAGGTCACGGCAAATGCGCCCGCGACCACCAGCCAGCCGCGGAAGAGGCCCGCGCCTTGCTGCGATGCGGAAGAAGGCTGGCTCGGATGTGTGGTCTTCATGCGGTGTACGGATCAAAATATCTAAGCTCGCGAGACTTGTTCTGGCCGCGCGGATGCTGATACTCCTCCTTTGCTGTCTGCGGCACAAACCAGAATTTCTGCCTTTTTCGAATCAGTCTGGCTAAACGATGGAACATCAGCTCCCGCCACTCAACGCACTGCGCGCCTTCGAGGCCACCGCGCGCCATCTGTCGGTGAAGAACGCGGCCGACGAGCTCTGCGTGACGCCGGGCGCCGTGAGCCAGCTCGTCAAGGCGCTGGAGCTGCACCTGGGCGTGCAGCTGTTCCGCCGCGTCAACCGGGGCATCTTCCTCACCGACGCGGGCCAGGCCTACCTGCCGCCGGTGCGCAGCGCTTTCAGGCAGATCAGCGATGCGACGCAGAGGCTGGCCGTGCCCACCGAAAGCGGCCTGCTCACCGTGAGCACCACGCCGTTCTTCGCCTCGGCCTGGCTGGTGCCAAGGCTCAAGTCATTCCAGAAGGCACATCCCGACATCGACCTGCAGGTGCAGGCGAGCAACGCGCTGGCCGATTTCTCGCGCGACGGCGTGGATGTCGCCATTCGCCACGGCACGGGACAGTACCCGGGGCTCGTCAGCCAATGCGTGCTGACCGTCGAGGTTGTTCCCGTTGCTGCGCCTTCGCTGGTGGCCGAACTGGGCAAGCCCGCGAAGCCGGCCGATCTGCTGCGCTGGCCGCGCGTGAACGACGCGCAGCGCAAGGGCTGGCGCCTGTGGTTCGCGGCGCAGGGCGTGGCCGATACGGGCCCGGTGCGCGGACCGTCCTTCGACGATGCCGGCCTTTTGCTGAGGGCTGTGCAGACCGGGCAGGGCGTCGCCTTGCTGCCGGCTGCGCTGGTGGCGAGCGACGTGGCCGAGGGCAGGCTGGTGCGTCTCTTCAAGGCCGCGCTGCTCGACGGCTTTGCCTACCACCTCGTGTATCCGCCGGCCAGCCACGAACGGCCGAAGGTGGCGGCCCTCCGTTCATGGCTCGCCGAGGCGATGGGCGACTGCGGCGCTCAGACCGCTGCGAGAAAGACCCCGGCGTCGCCGCCCTCGCACTTCCAGTCGGCGAAGACGCCGACGAGGCTGCAGCTGGTGCAGCGGCAGCCGAGGTAGTACCAGCGCACGTCGTTGCTCTCGGCGTAGAGCGCAACGCCCGACAGCAGCTCGAAGCTTTCCTCGCCGCAGACGCATTCGTGGCCTCCGAACTCGGCCTCGTCCGCGTATTCAGCGCTGTCGCCCATCAGGTGCACATTGCCGCAGGCCGTGCAGGTGCGGCGGGCCGCACCGGTCTCCTCGTCGCTTTCCAGACCGAACACGCGATGGCCGCAGATGCATGCCGATGCGGCGAAGCGGGTGGCAGGGTACTTGTTGGCCTTGCTGTAGCGCTGGATCTCGGCTTGCGTGTCTTCGGGGCCGTCGCCGTACCAGTAGCGGCCTTTCTTCTTCAGAGCCATGCGGTCTTCCTTTTTCCTCTGTTCGGTGTACGGCAGATTCTGGCGCGCGCCAGCTACAGCAGCTCGATGCCCGGCAGGCTCTTGAAGCAGCTCTCGCGCGTGATGCGCACGAAGTCGGCGAGCCAGGGCTGTGCCGAGGTGCCCTGTGTGCACGCCATGTAGAGCCGGCCGGTCAGCCCCTTGCTGCCCACGCGGCGCGCGGTGACATAGCCGCGGTCCAGGTAGTTCTGCACCGCCCACAGCGGCAGCGTCGCCACGCCACGCCCGCTGGCCACCAGCTGCAGCATCGCGACCGTGAGTTCGGTGGTGCGCCGGTGCACGGGCTCCACACCGGCGGGGCCGAGCACCTGCCGCACGATGTCGAGCATTTCGTCGGGCACGGGGTAGGTGATGAGCGTCTGGTCGGCGAAGTGCCGCGCCGTGAGGTAGGCCTTGGCAACGAGCGGGTGTTCGTTGGCCAGCAGTGCCACGATCTCGAAGCGGAACAGCGCGTGGTAGTCCACGGTTTCGCCGGGGTCCTGCTCGGACACGATGGCCACCTCGGCGCGGTTCTGCATCACCAGCGCGATCGGGTCGGGGTGGAAGCCCGAGACGATGTCGAGTTCGATCTCGGGCCAGCGCTGGCGAAAGGCGTCCATGGCTGGCATGAGCCAGTCGAAGCAGGTGTGGCACTCGACCACGATGCGCAGCTGGCCGCTGCGCCCGAGCGCAAGCCGGGCCACGTCGCGCTCGGCTTCCTCGATGAGCGGCAGCGCGGTGTCGGCCAGCTGAAGCAGCCGCAGGCCGGTGGTGCTGAACTGCGGCGGCACCGACTTGCGCTCGAACAGCTGCGCGCCGTAGCGGTCTTCCAGCAGCTTGATCTGGTGCGACAGCGCCGATTGCGTGAGGTTGAGCAGCTGCGCGGCGCGCACGAGGCTGCCGGTGTCGCGCAGCGCGATGAGCGTGCGCAGGTGGCGTATTTCAAGGATCGATTGCTGCATGGCGGGCTGCATGAAAAATATTCAATCGAATGGGCAAAAGGTTTCGTTTGAATCATATGCCGCAAACGCCGACCATCCCGGATTCCCAAGATCAGCGACCGGATTACCTTCAAATGACCACCCGTACCCACACCCTCGGCTTTCCGCGCATGGGCGCGCACCGGGAACTCAAGTTCGCCCTCGAGAAGCACTGGCGCGGCGAGATCGACCGTTCCGCGCTCGAAGCGGTCGGCGAGCAACTGCGCGCCCGCCACTGGCAGGCCCAGCGCGATGCGGGGCTCGACTTCGTGACGGTGGGCGATTTCGCTTACTACGACCATGTGGCCAACCACATCCAGTTGCTCGGCTGCGAGCCGGCGCGCTTCGGCTTCCATGGCGACGAGCCCGAACTTTCGCGCTACTTCAAGATGGCGCGCGGCGTGGAGAGCGAAACGGCCCACGCGCACGGCGAAGGCTGCGCGCACGGCGGCGAAGGCACCTTCGCGCTGGAGATGACCAAGTGGTTCGACACCAACTACCACTACCTCGTGCCCGAGTTCGATGCGCGCACCCAGTTCAGGTTGGCCTCGACGCGCCTCTTCGACGAGGTGGCGCAGGCGCAGCAGGCCGGCCATGCGGTCAAGGCCGTGCTGCTGGGGCCGCTGAGCTTCCTGTACCTCGGCAAGGAGAAGGCGGCCGGCTTCGACCGCTTCTCGCTGCTCGATGCGCTGCTGCCGGTGTACGAGCAGGTGCTCACGCGGCTGAAGCAGCAGGGCGTGGAGTGGGTACAGATCGACGAGCCCATCCTCGGCCTCGACCTGCCCGATGCATGGCGCAACGCCTTCGAGCGCGCCTACTGGCAACTCGCCCGCAGCGCGCCGAAGCTACTGCTGGCCACGTATTTCTCGCCGCTGTCGGACAACCTGCGCCTGGCCTGTCAGCTGCCGGTGGCCGGCCTGCACGTCGACGCGGTGCGCTCCCCGCAGGAACTCACGGGCGTGGCCGACTGGCTGCCGGCGCACAAGGTGCTGTCGGTCGGCGTGGTCGACGGCCGCAACATCTGGCGCACCGACGTCGATGCGGCGCTTGCCAGGCTCAGGCCGGTGGCGGAGAAGCACCAGGGCGAGCTGTGGATCGCGCCTTCGTGCTCGCTGCTGCATGTGCCCTTCAGCCTTGCGGCGGAAACGAAGCTCGATGCGGAACTGAAATCGTGGCTCGCCTTCGCCGTCGAGAAGCTCGACGAGCTGCGCGTGCTGCGTGCGGCCGTCGACGGCGACGAGGCCTCGGTCGCGTCCGAACTCGCGGCGGCCCGCGCCGCGGTGGAAGCTCGCCGCACCAGCCCACGCGTGCATCGTGCAGATGTGGCCCTGCGCCTCGCGCGCAGCGTGGCGGGCGACGACAACCGCGTCTCGTCGTTCGGAATGCGCCAGCTGGTGCAGCGCACGCGCTTCGGGCTGCCCGCGCTGCCGACCACCACCATCGGCTCCTTCCCGCAAACCGCCGACATCCGCGCCGCCCGCGCCGCTTTCAAACGCGGCGAGCTCGATGCGCCGGGCTACCGCGAGAAGATGCGCGCCGAGATCGCACTGGCCGTGCGCAAGCAGGAGGAGCTGGGCATCGACGTGCTGGTGCATGGCGAGGCCGAGCGCAACGACATGGTCGAGTACTTCGGCGAGCAGCTCGACGGCTTCGCTTTCACCGCCAACGGCTGGGTGCAGTCGTACGGCTCGCGCTGCGTCAAGCCGCCGGTGATCTTCGGCGACGTGGCGCGCCCCGCGCCTATGACGGTCGAATGGACCGCCTACGCGCAAAGCCTCACGAAGCTGCCGATGAAGGGCATGCTGACCGGCCCCGTCACCATCCTGCAGTGGTCCTTCGTGCGCGACGACCAGCCGCGCGCCACCACTTGCGAGCAGATCGCCTGGGCGATCCGTGACGAGGTGGTCGATCTGGAGAGTGCGGGCATCGGCATCATCCAGATCGACGAGCCGGCCATTCGCGAAGGCCTGCCGCTGCGCCGCGCCGGCTGGCCGGCTTATCTGAAGTCGGCCACGCGCGCCTTCCGCATCAGCGCCTCGGGCGTGCGCGACGAGACGCAGATCCACACGCACATGTGCTATTCGGAGTTCAACGACATCCTGCCGGAGATCGCGGCCATGGACGCCGACGTGATCACCATCGAGACGAGCCGCTCAGACATGGAGTTGCTGCGCGGCTTCGGGGGCGAGCACAACGCGGGCGGTTTCCGCTACCCCAACGAGATCGGCCCGGGCGTTTACGACATCCACTCGCCGCGCGTGCCTTCGGTCGAAGAAATCGTGCGGCTGATGCGCAAGGCGGCCGACGTGGTGCCGCCCGCCAACCTGTGGATCAACCCCGACTGCGGCCTCAAGACTCGCGGCTGGCCCGAGACGGAGGCGGCGCTTTCGAACATGGTGGCGGCTGCGAAGCAACTGCGCAGGGAGCTGGCGCAGGCCTGAAGCACGGAAGAGACCGGGGCGGACGGGGGCGGACCGGGGCAGCGGGAGGGAAACGCCGGCGTGCCAATAATGGCGCCATGCTTTCCCTGAACCGTCTCTTCCTCTTTCGTTTCTCCCTGTTGCTTCTCTTGCTCCCGACCCCCTTGATGGGCTGGGCGCAGAGCCGTGCGGAAGCGCTGCTGCAGTTCGAAGGCGTGCAGCAGCGCTACCAGGCCTCCTACGGGCCTGGCGCCGTCTCGCGTGGTGCGAGAGAGCTGCTGGACCCCGACGACCAGGCCATCGCCGACAAGGCACTCAAGGCGCTGGACACGGCGGCGACGCGCGCCTTCGACACGAAGGCCTCGGTGTCTGCCATCCAGCAGGAAGTTGCATCGGCCGGTAACGGTGGTGCGGCACCCAACCCGCAATTGCTCGCCGCCGTGTCGCGCTTCGTGAAGCTGCGTACCGACTACGCGGCGATGAGCGATGCCGGCAAGGCGGAGTTCTTCAACCGCGAGCGCGCCAAGCCCGTGGACCCCGCGCGCGCGGAACTGCTGGAGCGCATGGCTGTGGCCGAGGTGCGCGAGATCGACTTCTCCAGCCAGTTGCTGATGAGCGCCGTCGTCAAGCAACTCGCGCGCGGCAATGGCGGCCAGTTCAGCTCGCTGCCCGACCGCACGCTCGACATGGCCCTCGACACGCTCTGGTCGCGCGGCGTGACCTCGACGCGCCCGCGCAACCTGATGCTAGTGGCGCGCGAATTCGAGAGGCAGGTGACGCAGGCGCTGCTCGCCGCGCTGCCCGATACCGACGTGGCCGCGCTGCTCGCATGGCGCAACGATCCGCAGGCCGCCGCCGAGCGCGAGGCACTGGTGGGCACCTATCGCGCCGAGGTCAAGGGCAGCGGCGGCGTGGCGTTGCGCACGCTGATCCGCGCCTGGCCGCGTTCCTGACCGGCAGGCCTCTGGGAGAAATACCGAGGTCAAAGCCGACCCAGGAGCGTGCAATGGGCGCTGTACCTGACAACGACTCACAACACGCAGGAGACTTCCCATGCTTTCCAACCGCATCGCATCGCTCGCCGCCGGGCTGGCAGTGTCCGTCCTCGCCCAAGGCGCCGCCGCGCAGGCCTGGCCAACCAAGCCGATCAGGCTGGTCGTTCCCTTTTCCGCAGGCGGCGCCAACGACCTGATGGCGCGCGCGGCAGCCGAAGGCGCGTCGAAGCAGCTGGGGCAACCGGTGATCGTCGACAACAAGCCCGGCGCGGGCGCGGTCCTCGGCGCCGACGTGGTCGCCAAGAGCGCGCCTGACGGCTACACCTTCCTGGTGAGCGCGGCCGGCGTGGTGTCGAACAGCATGATCAAGAAGAACATGCCGTACAAGGACGAGGCGCTGGTGCCGGTGGCCATGATCGGGCTGGCGCCTTCGGTGGTGGTGGTGCCGGCCGATGCGCCGTACAAGGACCTGAAGGAATTCGTCGCCGCGTCGAAGAAGTCGGGCAACGGCTTCCACTGGGCCACCGCCGGCACGGGCAGCACGCCGCATTTCGTCGAGGGCATCCTGCAGACGAAATACGGCGGCAAGCTCGACGTGGTGCCCTACAAGAGCGGCTCGGAGTCAATCACCGCGGTGCTCGGCAGCCAGGTCGAGGCGACTTCCGAGGCCAGCATCGTGGTGCTGCCCTACGTGAAGAGCGGCAAGCTCAAGGCGCTGGCGGGCACGTGGACGCAACGCATCTCGGCCTACCCTGAGCTGCCGACTGCGGCGGAGGAGGGCTTCCCCGAGATCCGCATCGCGCACTGGGCCGGCGTGCACGCGCCGCGCGGCACGCCCGACGCGATCATGGACAAGATGGCCGCGGCAGTCGACGCCGCAATGAAGTCGCCCGAGATCGCGAAGCGCCTGAAGGACATGGGCATCGAGCCCGTCGGTGGCACCCGCGCGAGCTTTGCCAAGTTCGTCGACGAGGAGCGTGCGCGGCTCGGCAGCGTGGTCAAGGCGACCGGCATGAAGGAGGACTGAGCGGGCGAAGCGCTCCGGAACAGGCGCACCGGTTGGCATGCAACCTGCAAGAGCTTGTTGAAAGGCGCGGTGAGGGGCGAAGCTGCCTTAGCACCTTTTGCTGAAAGGCCGAGCCAGGCTGCCAGGTTCCGCTTGACGGTCTAGAGACAAAGTATGCAAACTGCCCACGTTCTCGACGGCGCAAAGAGCACTTGGATTAGCGTTGTCAGAAAGTTCCTGGCTATTGTTTCAATTTCGTGAACACTGCGGTTCATTCTTCATAGGGTTTGCCCTGGTAATCCTGGTGCACACTTGCGGCACCGAAAAGCCCAATGAAGAAGGAACTGAAATGAAGACCTCGAACATCCTCGCCGCCGCCGCTCTGACCCTGCTCGCCGCCGCTGGCGCCCACGCAGAAACCTACGAAGGCGTCCAGCCCCTGACTTCTGGCTACAGCCGCGCCGATGTGGCGCCCCAGGCCGTGGCAGCCGCCCGTGCCGGCAACGCCTACAACGACAGCGAAGGCGCCGCTTCGACCGCAACGCCCGCTCTGACCGCTTCGGTGGACCGCGCCGCCGTCCGTAGCCAGGCCGTCGCCGCCGCACACGCTCCGGGCCAGAACCTGCGTCCCGAAACCTTCGCCGGCAGCGTGATCCCCGCGCAAGCCAAGGGCCTGACCTTCACGCGCCAAGCCGGCCTGTAATTCGAAAGCGGCGCAAGCCGCTTCATCGAATCACAAGTCACACATCAGGAGAAACCGGACCTGCGAAGGCAGCGTCCGGTTTTTTCATTGGGCCTTGCCGCGTCCGTGCTTCGTCCCGTGCCGGTGGCAATCGTGCGCATGGTCGTCCACGATGCCCGTGGCCTGCATCCACGCATAGACGATCACCGGCCCCACGAACTTGAAGCCGCGCTTCTTCAGCGCAGCCGAGATGTCTTCGGACAGCGGCGTCTTCACCGGCACGCTGCCCGTGCGGTTCACGACGGGCTTGCCGCCCGCCATGCCCCAGATGAATTCCGAGAAGTCCTCGCCCTTGGCCTGCATCGCGAGGTAGGCGCGCGCGTTGCCGATGGTGGCCTCGATCTTCGAGCGAGAGCGCACGATGCCCGGATCCTGCAGCAGCCGCTCGACGTCGGCCTCGGTGAATTTGACGATCTTCTCGGGGACGAAGCCTTTGAAGGCCTTGCGGAAGGCATCGCGCTTTCGCAGGATGGTGAGCCACGAGAGTCCGGCCTGGAAGCCGTCGAGCATGAGCTTTTCCCACAGCGCGCGGCTGTCTCGCTCGGGCACGCCCCATTCGGCGTCGTGATAGGCCATCAGCAGCGGGTCGGTCTGGGCCCAGGCGCAGCGGATCTTGTCGGTGCTGTTGCTCATTGTTCTTTCGATTCTTCGCTCGGCTATCGTCGCGGGATGTTTTCAGAATGAGGGGGAGACCCTGATGCAGCAATCTCGATTTTCATTGTCGGCGCTTTCGCTGGGCCTTGCGCTCGCGCTCGGCTCTCTGGCGCATGCGGAAACGATCAGGAAGCCCCAGCTTGATCAGCTCGCCGCCGCCTGGCAGGCTGGCAAGCCGCCCGCCGACTTCAACGCGTTCCTGGCGCAGGCCGAGACGACCAACCCGGAACTCAAGCCGGGAGGGGCCGCCTACCGCAAGAAGGCGCCGCTGGCCGGCGACGACCTCGTCAACATCGCGCGCCTGCTCGGCCTCTACAACCGCCTGAAGAACCAGCAGGCCGTGATCGCGAGCATCGGCACCATGGTGGCGATCCCGACGGTGCGCAACGTGCAGGTTCCGCCCCACGAAAGTGCGCCGATCATCGAGTTCGGCCAGCTCGTGCAGAAGATGGCGGGCGATTTCGGCCTGGCCTACCGCAACGTCGACAACCGCATCTTCGAAGTCAGCCTCAAGGGCACGGGCTCCGAAGAGTTCGGCATCCTCACGCACTCCGACGTGGTGCCGGCGGTGCTGTCCGAATGGGTGCTCGACGACGGCACGCGGCTCGATCCGTTCAAGATGACGCGCGTGGGCGACTTCCTCTACGGCCGGGGCACCATCGACGACAAGGGCTCCATCGCGGCGGTGCTCTATGCGATGAAGACGGTGAAGGAAAGCGGCCTGCCCATCGAGCGCAGCATCCGCCTGATGATCGAGACCACCGAGGAAACCGGCGGCGACGCGATGCAGTACTACCGCACCAAGACGCAGCTGCCGGCCTACAACATCGTGCTCGACAGCAAGTACCCGGCGGTGGTGGCCGAGAAGGGCTCGGGCGCGCTGAAGGTGTTTTTCCCGGCGGAAACTGCCGATGGCGCGTCGACGGCGATCACAGCCATGAGCGCCGCCGCATCGGCCAACGCGATCTCGCAGACGGCGACGGCCGTGCTCAAGGGCGGCGACCAGGCCGCTGCGCTCGCGAAGCTCGAGGCCGCGAAGCCGGCCTTCCTGCAGAAGTACGAAGGGCAGGGCGGCAAGTTCTCCATCGACATCGCGCGCGGCGCCGACGGCATCGAGCTGAAGGTGACGGGCGTTTCCGCCCATGGCTCGCGGCCCGAGGAGGGCGTGAACCCGCTGCCTCGTCTCGCGCTCTTCCTGCAGGAATCCGGCGTGCCGCTCGCGCCCAATCACTACCTGAAAGCCGTGAAGTACATCGACGCGCTCTACGGCACCGGCTACCTCGGCGAGAAGATGGGCCTGGGCTATGCCGACGACTTCATGGGGCCTCTGACCTTCTCGCCCAACCTCGTGCGCATGGGCAGCGATGGCAGGCTCGAAGTCACGGTCAATGCGCGCATGCCTCGCGGCCGTACGCCCGAAGAACTCAAGGTGCAAGTCACGCAGAAGATCGATGCGTGGGCCAACGCGAACAACGTGAAGCTCGAAGTCGCCTACGAGCAAGGCAACTGGATGGCGCGAGACCCGAAGGGCGCATGGCTGTCCACGCTGCTGAACATCTATGGCGACACCACCGGCCTCGAGGCCAGGCCCGTGCCCACGGCCGGCAGCACCACCGCGAAGCTGATGCCCAACGCCATCAACTTCGGCCCCGCGATGCCCGGCAAGAAGTACACGGCGCACAACGCCAAGGAGTACAAGGAGGTGCCCGACCTCGACGCCGACCTGCAGATGTTCACCGAGATGCTGGTGCGCATCGGCAATCTGAAGCAGATGCAGTAGCGCCAACCGGCTGGGAGGCGAAGCCCCTGAGCTCCAGCAGTTCGTCGAGGATGGGACAGGCGGGTTGATGATTGCCCAGGCACAGGCCGGCGAGGCGCTCCAGCACGCGCTTCGTGGCCTGCAGTTCCTCGATCTGCGATTCGAGTTCCTCGGTGCGCGTCAGCGCGATGAGTTTCACCTCGGCGCTCATGCGGTGCTCGTCCTGCCTGAGCGCGAGCAGCCTTGCGATGTCGCTCATGCCGAAGCCCAGCGCGTGCGCCCTGCGCACGAAGCGCAGCACGTCGACGTGCTCGCGGGTGAATCCGCGGCCGACGGTGCCCTGAATGAGGCCGCGGGCTTCGCACTGGCGCAGCAGCCGCTCGGAGACGCCGGCGCGGGCCATGGCCTCTTCCATTCCGAATCGGTGGCCGGACTGGGTCGTTGCCGGTGCCGGCTCGGGTGTGCCAAGGGTGCGAGGGTTCATGCGGGCTCCTTCCTGTTGAGAAGGCCCGCAGTCTTCGGCTTCGCATGGTGTCAAGGTCAAGGGGCGAGCCGCTTCCCCCTGAGGGTAGGAGGGGCGATGCGCTCGCCCTCGGGCTCCTATCGGAGGCCGTGCGCGTGCAGTGCTGCCTTGAGCCTCCGCACCTCGTGCTGCAGGTCGAGGATCAGCGCCGCTGCGTCGAGATTCACGCCGAAGTCGCGCTCCAGCCTGCGTGCCTCGAGCGCGCATTGCAGGTCGGTGCTCGAGAACTCCCAGCGCTCTGGCGGCGCCTCGGCGGTTTCGATGCGCAGGATGCCGACTTCGACCAGCTGCACGACCCAGGCGGTATCCGCGCCGACAGCGTGCGCCAGTTCGCTCGCGGCGAGCGGCTGCGAGGCGCTGATGGCGGTGGTGCTCGTGAGGGTGAAATTCACCATGCTCAGACTCCCAGATGCTGGCGTGGGTGGAAGGAAGAGGTGGCCTGCGCCAGCTGCTCGTAGGCCTTGCGGGCCTCGTCGCCGTCAGCGGGCGGCAGCGCGATGTCGAGCAGAAGGTACAGGTCGCCCGGCGTCTTGCCCGCGAGCCCGCGGCCCTTCAGGCGCAGCTTCAGGCCGCTGCGCGCGTTGCGCGGCACGCTCACCTCGACCACGCCGCCGGTCGGCGTCGGCACCTGCACCTGCGCGCCCAGCGCGGCCTCGGTGGGCGTGACGGGCAGCGTCATGTACAGGTCGCGCTCTTCCACGCGATAGAGCTTGTGCGGGGCGATGCGCACTTCGAGGTACAGGTCGCCCGGGGGCTCGCCGCCGTGTCCCGGCATGCCCTGGCCCGCAAGGCGGATGAACTGGCCCGGGTGCACGCCCGGCGGGATCTTCACGCTCAGCGTGCGGTTGCTCCACAGCGGGTGGCCCTGCGCGTCGATGGTCTGTGCGCGCAGCGTGATCTCGCGCTCGGCGCCGTTGAGCGCGTCTTCCAGCGTGATCTCGATGGCCGCATGGTGGTCTTCGCCGCGCGCGCGGAAGTTCTGCCGCGCGGCGCCGCGGCGCTCGGCCTCGCCGAAGAGCGACGAGAAGAAGTCGCTGAAGTCGGCATGGTCGGCCGGGCCCTGGCGCGGGCCGCGATGGAACTCGAAACCTTCGTCCCAGCCCGGCGGCGGACGGAAGTCGCCCTCGGGGCTGCCGCCGCGCGCGACGCGGTCGGCCAGCGCGTCATAGGCGGCGCGCTTCTCCTTGTCGCCCAGCACGTCCTTGGCCTCGTTGATGTCGCGCATGCGCTGCTCGGCATCGGCCTCGGTGCTGACGTCGGGGTGGTACTTGCGGGCGAGCTTGCGGTAGGCCTTGCGCACCTCGTCGTCGGACGCGGTACGGTCGATGCCCAGTGCGCTGTAGTAGTCCTTGAATTCCATGGTGCGTGGTGCTTCGTTGGGTGGACGGCATCGAGGCGGGGAATGTCCCCGGCAGCTAGGCCAGGGCCGCGTCGCCGTCGGCGTGCCGCAGCAGCGGCGTCACGGCCCATGTGGGGCCGCGGCGTTCGAAACGCAAGGGCTGGGCGTTGCCGAGCAGGCCGAGGTCGACCGGCACGCCCAGCAGGGCGGCCAGTGCGTAGAGCGTTCCGCCGTGCGCGACCACCAGCACCGGGGCGGGCAGCCGCAGGGCGGTGTCGATGGCCTCTCGCGTGCGCGAGACGAACTGCGAGAGCGTCTCGCCGCCCTCGGGCTCGCAGGCCCAGTCGATGTTGGCGGACGAGGTGCCGATGAGCGCGCCGAAGTTGCGCTCGCGCAGCGTGGCCTGCGCGGCGGGCACGAGCTTCAGCGCCGTGGCCACTGCGTAGGCGGTGTCGTTCGCGCGCCGCGCGTCGCTGCAAACCACGGTGCGGATCGGCTCGCCCGCCAGCAGCGTGGCGGCGCGCGCGGCCTGCTGCAGGCCGAGTTCGCTCAGCGGCTCGTCCACGGCCTGGAAGATGCGCAGCGCGTTGCGGCCGGTCTGCCCGTGGCGCAGGAAGTAGAAATGGTCGCAGTCGGGCGAGAGCGGCTGGTCCGCCGCGATGCGGATCAGCTGGTCGAGCCCGCTGGGCCTGGTGTGGGTGGGAGCGGTCTGCAATGACATGGATGAGAGGAAGCGTTGTCGATCAGTACGCGAGCTGCAGCGGCGCGCCCACCCGCTGCGCCTGCACGTCGGCGCGATGGAAGGGCAGCGGGTGCCACTGCTTGGCGGCGAACAGCGGCAGTTGGTCGTAGGCGCGCGGCGATGCGGGGTCGCTGCTCTGGCCGTAGGTCAGCAGGCCCTGGGCGACGGGGCCGTTGGCGTCGAAGCTCACGACCTGCATGTAGCTGCTGCCGTAGTTGATGTTGTAGCCCTTGGGGTCGATCAGCGACTGGCCCTGCGACTCCAGCTTGTTGAGCACGCCCTCGAACTCGTCGCCGCCGTGCAGCGCGATCTTCTGGCCGCGCACCAGGCGCGACTGCGGCACGCCCAGCGGCACGTCGGCCGCGAAGCCGGCGGTGCGCAGGATGCCGACCGCGTCGCCCAGCGCCTTGAACACGGCCTCGCGCGTGGCCGGCGTGGCCATGTCGAGCCCCGCCGGCGTCGCCACCGGCTGCGCGGGGTCGAAGGGCACGCGCCAGACCTTCGGGATGTCCTTGGCCTTGCGCCAGAACTCGCGAAAGAGCGGCGCGCCCTTCGAGTCGGCATTGCTGGTGCGGTCCCAGGCCGAGAGCACGCGGCAGCCCAGCGCCTGGTCGGTGCCGAGCGAGCCGCCGGCGGCGCGGCAGGCGGCTTGCAGGTCGTCCATCACCAGCATGCCGGCGAGGTTGCGGTCGCGGAAGATCACGCTGCGCAGCTCGGCCGCGCCCATGCGGTTGCCGGGCAGGCCGTCGGTGCCCGCCAGCCGGCCGCGGATTTCCATGATGCCGCTGCGCGTGCGCAGCCGCTGCGGCACGCCGACGGGGCCCACCAGCGGCGAAATGCCCGCCATCGGCGCGATGTCGGGGTTGCTGAGCCAGAAGCTGTCGTTGCTGTTCTGCACGTAGTCCGGCGTGACGAGCACCGGCATGCGCGCCGGCGCGATGATGCCGGGCGAGGCGGCCGTGCTGTCGCGATTCCATGCGCAGGCGGCGCGCGAGCCGTCGAGCACCGCCAGCCCGGCCGCGTTCAGCAGCGCCGCGGCGGCGGGTGAGGGCGCGCAGCTCTTCAGCATGTCGGCCGACACGTCGGGCACCACCGAAAGATCGGCATACATCGCGTTGCCGTCACGGTCCGCCGCGATGGTGTTGATCCATGGCATGCCCTGGTTGCCCATGGCGGCACGCAGTTCGGCCACGTTGCGGGCCTGCGCCATCTTCATCCAGGCCTCGGCGGAGCGCACGTTGAGCGTGTTGGCGTCGCGGATGGCATAGGCCCTCTGCGCGGTCCAGCCGAGGCCGGCGCGCGGCAGAGAGATCACCGGGCCCCACTCGGTCGAATAGAAGGTGTGCTGCACCGCAGGCGCGTTGCCCCCCGTTGCCGCGGCCGGCAGCGTCACGGTGTGCGCGAGCATCTTCCGCGGCTGGCCGTCGACCAGGTACACGGTCGGGTCGGCGGGATCGAGCTTCAACTCGTACAGGGTGAAGCGCTTGCCGGTCGAGACGGTGTGGGTCCAGGCCACGTCCTTGTTGAAGCCGATCGCCACCACGGGGCTCAGCCCGCCGGTGGCGCCCATCACGTCGAGCTTGCCGGGAATGGTCAGGTGCATTTCCCAGAAGCGGTTGGTGCCGTTCCACGGGAAGTGGGGGTTGCCCAGCAGCAGGCCCCGGCCGTCCGGCGTGGCGTTGCGGCCGAAGGCCCAGCCGTTGGAGCCGAGCTCGCCGCCCTCGGGGTTGGCGTTGAAGCTGTGGCGGCCGATCTCGGCGACGGCTTCCTTCAGTTCGACGGGCGCGGCGCCGGTCTTCGCGCCGGGCGCGGGCGGCACGGCGGCCAGCACGGCGCCGGCCAGCGCGCCCAGGCCGCCCTGGATCATCGACATCTCGGTGGCGCGCGCCAGGTCGGAGGCGGTCATCGGCCTCACCCAGGGCTTGCCGCGGCAGGTTTCGGGCAAGCCATTCGGCCCCACGTCCTGCAGGTAGCGGTTGTAGCCGGCCACGTAGCCGCGCAGCGCGGCCTGCACTTCGGGGCTGGTGGTGGCGCCCGCGCGTGCCAGCGCCGCGTCGTCCATGTGATAGCGGATGAACAGGTCGATCTGCGCGTTCGGCGCGCGGCCCAGGCCCAGCTCGCCGGTGTTCTGCGCGCCGAGGAACTGCGAGCGCTCTCCGCGCAGCGTGAGCAGGTGCTCGGCCGTCTGGCAGACGTTGTCCTGCGCATGCGCATAGGCGCTGCCGTACGCCAGGCCCTCGTAGTCCGGCGCCGTGATGTGCGCGATGCCGAAGGTGGTGCGCTCGATGGTCACGCTTCGCCCGCCGGGCGGCGGCGCGCTCGCGCAGGCGGCGAGCAGGGCGGCAAGGCCCAGCGAAAGGGCCGCGAGCGGAAACCGGGAGGGCGTGGCGTTCTTGGATGTCATGCGGGCGTCTCTCTTCTTTCTTGGAGGGGAACAAGCAAGCCGATTAAAGGACGTGCCTTCGCCGCGCGTTGTCACCAGCGCGGCACGCCGCGCCGCGTTCAGCCGAACTTCATGCCCTTGGGGCGGGCCTGCAGCCGGTGGATGTACGCATCGATCTTCGGCCGGTTCGAGCGGCCGCCGAATGCGCGGTGCCAGATGAACATCGAGCCGATCATCACGTCGGCGGCCGTGAACTGCGCCCCGAAGAGGTAGGGGCCGTCGCCAAGTTCGCGTTCGACCGCGTCCTTGGCAGCCTCGAAATTGGTCCAGCCGCGCGCGCTGTTGTTGCTGCGGATCTTCATGATGGCATCGCCCATCGCGGGCTCGAGCTGCGAGGTCGAATAGACCATCAGCGACAGGTAGCGGCCACGCTCGGGCGAACCCACGGGCGGCGCCAGCCGCTTGCCGGGAAACTTCTCCGCCACGTACATGCAGATGGCCGCGTTCTCGAAGATGCGCGTGCGGCCGTCGACCAGCGCGGGCAGCTTGCCCGCCGGGTTGATCTTCAGGAACTCGGGCGTCTTGTGCGCCTTCTCCCTGATGAGGGTGGGCACGATCTCGTAGTCGACGCCGGCTTCGTCGAGCATCCATTTCGCGACCTGGGCTCGGCTGTGCGGGTCGAAATACAGCTTCATGGTCATGGGCGTGTCTCCTGTGGCCTTGATCGGCGATGGGTCAGAACTTCGGGATGCGCAGCGTCTTGCTGATCATGAGCGTGCCCGAGAGCGCGAACAGCAGCGCCAGCGGATGCAGCTGCCAGGGCCCCAAGACCCAGGCGCCGCCCCACACGTCGGCGCCGATGCGGCCCTGCCACGCGGCGTACGCCAGCACGCCCACCAGCACCACGCTGGTCGGGATGGGCGTGCCCTCGAAATACTTCACCTTGTCGGAGCCGGCCGAGAGCGCCTCGGCCGTCACGTTGAAGCGCGCGAGCCGGCTCACGCCGCAGCAGACGAAATAGACCAGGATCGCGCAGTCCCAGCCGCCGTTCAGCCCGGCCGCGAAGCCGAGTGCGGCGGGCGCCACGCCGAAGGAGATCACATCGGCCAGCGAGTCGAGTTCGCGCCCGAGGGCCGACTGTGTCTGCCGCCAGCGCGCGATGCGGCCGTCGAGCACGTCGAACACGAAGGCCGTGGGCGCGAGCGCGGCGGCCCACAGGAACTGCGCGAGCGAATGGCTCGCCATGAAGGCCATCGCCAGGAAGACCGCGCCCACGCCGCACGCCGCGTTGCCGAGCGTGAACACGTCGGCGAGGTGGAACTCCCGGATCATCGAGAAATGCTTGCGGGCCGGCACAGGGGAGGGGGTGGTCATGAAGGGGAAGAAAAAGGAACCGGCGGGCGGCCGATGGACCGCACCTTAACCGAAGCGGCGAGCGTAGCCTGTAGTCGCGGTCCGACGCGCGAAAGCCGCCGTCGGACAGGCCGGGTGGGATGGGTGGGTGGGGTGGGATGGGCGCTCAGGCGCCTTGGTGCGCCTCGACGATCCGCGCGAAACGCCCGAGCAGGCTGGCGGCCGCGCCGGTGTCGACCACGCGCTCGCGCATCGCGGCCGCATCGGCGCCCATCGAGGCCAGCTCGCCGGCCAGCATCTCGATGTAGCCGCGCATGGCGTTCGCGTCGAACTCCGGATGGAACTGCACGCCCCAGGCGTTCCTGCCCGCGCGGAAGGCGTGCACCGGCTCGTGCTCGTTGCCGGCCAGCAGCACCGCGCCTTCGGGCAGGCGCAGCGCGCTCTGCCAGTGCACCGCATGTGCCGGGAACTGCGCGGGCAGGCCATGCAGCAGCGGATCGGTGGCAGCGGCCTCGCCGAGCGTGACTGTCACCGTGCCGACTTCCGCGCCCTGCGGATGATCGCCGGCCTCGCCGCCCAGCGCGTGCGCCAGCAGCTGGTGGCCGTAGCAGATGCCCAGCACGGGCGTATCGCGCGCGACCAGCTTCGCGAGCCACGCGGCCGTGGCCTCGCTCCAGGGCTCGCGGTGCGACACCATCGCATGAGAGCCGGTCACCACCACGCCCGAAACCCCGGCCGGGTCGGGCAGGGCGTCGCCGCGTCGCGGATCGATCACCAGCAGGGGCAGCGCGTGCGCGCCGAGCCCGTCGGCGATCCAGTGTTCGAAGTCGCCGCCCTGCTGCGCGCGCAGGGCTTCGAAAGTACTTCCCAGTTTGACGATGACGAGGGGATGCGGTCGGGGAATGTCCATCCCGCGATCATGCCGCAGGTGCGCAACCGGCACGCAACGGCTAAAGTGGGCGCCATCGGGAGCCGTTCCCGGTACCTGACCTGACCTGACCGAAGAACCCTGCCGGAAACACATCGATGCGCGCACTGGCTGCCTTCCTCGCGATCTCCGCTGCGGCGCTCGGCGCGCATGCGGCCGAGGTGGTGCGCTGCACCGATGCCAGCGGAGCCATCTCGTACACCAATGTCGCTTGCCCGCCGGGCAGCAAGCAGTCGCGGCAGGTGCCCATCCTCGAATCGCCGCCGCCCGACCCGGCACGCCGCGACTACACGCCGCCGCAGACCTCGTCGGCGCCGCCGGTCGTGCCGCCTAGCCAGGTGGCCAGCAATCCGCCCCCGGGCCCGGCCATCATTCCGCGCTACCCGGCCGAGAGCCAGCCGCAGGCCGCGGCCGAGCCACCGGGCGTGGTGATCCTGAGCCCCGATCCGTACTACGACGGCGTGCGTCCCATCCGCAGGCCGCGGCCGCCGCATGCGCACGACTCCGGTCCGCCGCCGGGCCAGCGGCCGTGCCAGAACCTCGCGGGCATCAAGCGCAGCAACTGCTGAAGTCCGGATGAGCGTGGGAGAAGAACAGGGTTGCGGCAACCTGCCGTGGACCATCTATTGCGACGGCAGCGCCATGCCCAATCCGGGCCGCATGGGCATTGGCGCAGTCATCACCGCGCCCGACGGCAGCCGCCACACGCTGTCGCAGGCCACGCACACCACGGGCTGCAACAACGAAGCCGAGCTGCTGGCGCTGACCCTCGCGCTGCGTGACCTGCGCGAGCGCGGCGCCACCGCTGTGCGGGCCTACAGCGACAACAGCATCCTGGTCGAGCAACTCGGCGCGGCAGGCCCCGAGCCGGTGGCGCCCATCGTCCGGCTGGCCGCCCTGTTCGACGAGGCCCGCGTGCTGCTCGGCAGCTTCGACGACGTGCGCCTGCAATGGATTCCGCGCCATCGCAACGGCGAGGCCGACGCGCTGGCACGCGCCGCGCTGGGCTTCGGCCCCAAGCCGCCGGCCCGACGGACCCGCAAGCGCCGGTAGGCGCCAAAAAGGGAGCCCGATCCGGGAGCCCCTATCATCACGCGCCATGACAGAAGCCACCTCCCGCCCACCTCTTCCCGACCATCTTTCCATCGACCCGCGCAGCCCGCACCATGTGGCGGCCGCCTTCGAGCACGACATCGGCATCCGCTTCAACGGCAAGGACCGCCTCGACGTCGAGGAATACTGCATCAGCGAAGGCTGGATCAAGGTGCCCGCCGGCAAGACGCTCGACCGCAAAGGCAAGCCGCTGCTGATCAAGCTCAAGGGCACCGTCGAGGCGTACTACAAGTAACCGCCGCCGGCCTCTTCAGCGCCACTGCAGCAGCAGCGACCAGGGCTGCCGGCTCATGTGGCGGTCGACGCACCCGGGCACGCCCGCCGTGCCCGGTACGCACCCTTCGGGCAGGTAGCTCGGGTCCAGCCGGCGCGTGCCCGGCGCGAAATCGAGCCGGCGCCGCGTGACCGACTGCAGCACGTTGCCGCCCACGGTGTCGAAGCCCGTGGCATCCACCGCCACCACCACGTCGCAATGCATGGGCAGCGGCTCGCCGCCGGTGTCCCGCGCGGCCAGCACTTCGCCGATCTTGTCGAAGGTGTCCAGCCCGGCGCCGGTTCCACGCGCCTGGCAGACCAGGTCTCCGACGCGCGGCGGCGTGCGCCTGAGGTCGCAGGCCCGCAGCGCATGGCGCGTACCGCGGCCCGAAGCTTCATCGATGCCGGCCTGCCACGCGGCTCCCGCGTAGTCGGCATGCGCTTCGGAGAACACGAATTCCTCGTCCGTGAGCCCTGCCTGACGCGCCAGCCAGCTGATGAAGGCTGCCGACCAGGGCGTGTCGATCACCGCGACCCTTGCCAACGCGGCCTGCACGGCGCGCAGCTCCGCTGAATCCAGCCCCTCGTCGGGGCCCACGCCCATGCCCTGAAGGCGCCCGGCCGTCGCCTCGTTCAGCGCCTGCATCAGCAGATGGCGGTCGGCCGGGCGCAGGGCGCCGAAGCGCACCTGCGAGGGCAGGCGCGGATCGACTGCCTTCCAGTAGCCCAGCACACGCTGCCAGGGTGCAAGACCAGGCACGGTGCGGCGCGTGTCCTCCGCTTCGGAGTCGCCGGCCTCGGTCATGCGGCCTTCGGCATCCATCGCCTGGCCGCCGAGGGCCTCGTGCTCCTGCATGGCGAAGGTGGCCATGGCGAGCGCGCGCGAGGGCGGCGGGATCCGTGTGGCGGTGTCGAGGCAGTCCGGCGCGGCGAGCGTCAGCGCTGGCACGGCGCCGAGCCACAGTGCCCCGAGAACGGCCATCGTCCGGCGCGGGAAGGAGAAGAGGTCGGTGCGTGGCGGCATTTGGCGGCGAGCATAGCCCTCGTGCCCGTTCAGTGTTGGTCGAGCAGATACCGCGCACCCGCGCACCGGCCGCCACGTCTTCGTGACTTGGGAGCGGCAAGAGGCGGCTGCACCGCCGAGCCGGCGTCAGGCCAGGATCACGCGCTCGCAGGCCTTGCGCAGCCCGGGCAGTCCCGGCAGTTCGCGTGCCTTGGCGTCGGTGACGATCACGTCGATGTCCGCCGTCCGCGCATAGGTCACGCGGCTGGCCTGGCCGATCTTGGCGTGATCGGCCAGCAGCACGAGCTGCTGCGACTGCTCGGCCATGGCGCGCGCCACGGTGGCCTCGTGGTGCTCGAAGCTCATGGCGCCGTGCTTCGCGTGCAGGCCCACGGGTGACAGCAGCGCGATGTCGGCGCGGTAGCGGTGAATGGCCTCCAGCGTGGTGTCGCCGAAGGTGGCCTGCCCCTTCACGTCGATCTGGCCGCCCAGCAGGATGGTCTGGTTGCCGGTGAGCCGGCCTTCGCCCGCGCCAGCGAGCTTGAGCGCGATGCTCAGCGAATTGGTGATGACCGTCATGCCGCTGAGCGTGGCGATTTCCTCCGCGCAGATCGACATGGTGCTGCCCGCGTCCATGAAGATGGTCTGGCCGGGTTGCAGCAGGGCCACGGCGGCCTTGGCGATGGCGCGCTTCTCGCGCTGCCGCGCCACCAGCCGTACGGCGAGCGGCGGCTCGGGCTCCGCCTTGACCGCGACCGCGCCACCGTGCACGCGCCGCAGCTCGCCCAGGCCCTCGAGCTCGACCAGATCGCGCCGAACCGTTTCGCGCGACACGGCAAGGTCCTGCACGATGCGCTCCACGCTCAGCCGCGAGAAGGTGGCCAGCAGGCTGCGGATACGCAGGAATCGTTCTTCTTGGAGCATGGAAACGCGGCTTATGGGAAGAAATGAAAAAGGCGGCGTTGCGAGACGGCCGCCCCGGAACAGGCGCGAAAGCCGCGCCATTGTGCCCGCGCCGAATGTCCGGCGCGGGCGTGATCAGGTGACTTCGCGATCACACGATCACACGATCGCGTGATCACGCATCGATGCCGTGGTCAGAGATCGGCCAGACCCATGGCCGGGTCGCTCACCGAGTGCCTGCCCGTTTCGACGCGGCCGGCGAAGCGCCGGTAGAAGGCCGGGTCGGAGTCGCAGGTGACCGCGAAGTCGTACCACTGGCCGCTGCTCGCCAGCACCCAGGCCTGCTCGGCCTTGGCACCGCCCGCGACCGTTGCGGTCCACGGGCCGTCATCGCGGTAGGCCTTGGCGCGCACCGTGAACCTGGCCGTGCCGTTCGCGCCGTTGAGCATTTCCACCGAGACGTTGCCGTTGGTGATGTCGTAGCACACGCGCACCTCGGGGTCGGGCGCGCCGCCTGCGCGCAGCCGGTTCAAGTCGCCCTTGAAGTGGCGATGGAAGCCGTTGGGGCCAAGCACCCAGAGGTCGTAGAACCCGCTGTTGTCGGCGCCCGGGTTCCAGGTGTCGTCGAGCTGCTTGCCGGGCTCGACCATGTAGCGGCGCGGCAGGCGGTCGAGGTTGAGCTTGTCGTAGACATGGAACACGGCGGCGGCCTTGCCGCTGTTCTTGAAGATCAGCCGCATCTGGCCCTTGACGGCGTCGCTGCGTCCGCTCACGTGCAGTTCGTAGGGCAGGGCGCGCGAGGGGCGCGAGCCGGTGGCCTGGCGGGGCAGTTGCGGGTCGAGCGGCAGCGCCACCTGTGCCAGCGCCTGCTGGTCGGCACGCAGTTTGTCGGCGGCGTCCTTGGTGGTGCGCCCCGCCAGCGTGGGCAGTGCTTCGCTGTTGGGCGTTGCGAAGTTGAACGCGCTCGTGAGGTCGCCGCACACCGCGCGGCGGAACGGCGAGATGTTCGTTTCCTTCACACCGAAGCGCGCCTCGATGAAGCGCAGCACCGAGGTGTGGTCGAAGGCCTGCGAGTTGACCCAGCCGCCGCGGCTCCAGGGTGAGATGACGTACATCGGCACGCGCACGCCGGGGCCGTACACGCGTCCGTCGGGTGCGGGCTGGCTGCTGGTGCCCGGCGGCTTCGGGTGCGTGAAGCGCTCCACGGCAAGGTCCGACTCCGGCAGCGTGGTCTTGCCGGCCATCGTGCCGTCGGGGTTGAGCGAGGGTGCCGCGGGCGACGGATAGTGGTCGAAGTAGCCGTCGTTCTCGTCGAAGTTGATGAGCAGCACGGTCTTGCTCCACACCTCGGGCACGGCGGTGAGCGCGTCCAGCGCCTGCTGGATGTACCAGCCGCCCTGCACGGGGCTCGACGGTCCGGGGTGCTCGGAGTAGGTGGCCGGCGCGATGATCCACGACACCTGCGGCAGCTTGCCGTTCTTGATGTCCTGGCGGAACTGTTCGAGGAAGCCGCCGTCGGGCATGGTGTTGGCGATGCCCTTGTAGAGCGGGTTGCCCGCATCGTCGCTGGCTGGGTCGTAGGCGGGCGACGTCGTGTCGTTGCTCACGGGTTTGCCCGAGGCCTCGTTGGCCTTGCGGTACTGTTTGAAACCGGCCAGCGGGTTGTCGGTGAAGTTGTCGGGCATGTTCTGGTAGATGAACCAGCTGACCTTGGCCTCCTGCAGCCGCTCGGGATAGGTCTTCCACTCGTAGCCGCTGGTCGAGGCACCGATGTCGTCCCATTCGTTGACGACCGAGGCCACGCCCGCGGGGCCGGCGGCGGTTTCGCCCGACGGGCCGTTGGTGCCGGTCCAGTGGAACATGCGGTTCGAGTTGGTGCCGGTGTGCATGCTGCAGTGATAGCCATCGCACAGCGTGAAGGCATTGGCCAGCGCGAACTGGAAGGTGACTTCGGCTTCCTTGAAGTAGCCCATCGACGCGTTGTTCTTGTAGCGCGGCCACTGGTAGGCGCGGCCGCCGTCCCAGGCGTTCTGGCCGTCGCTCCACGAGTGCGGCGTGCCGCTCACGCGCTGTGCGTTGCCTTTGCGGCTGTCGAGGTGGTAGGGCAGGATGACCTTGCCGTTGGCATCGCTTTGCTGCCACACATTCATGCCCTTGGGCAGCGGAATGGTGAAACGGTCGCCGAAGCCGCGCACGCCCATCAGGGTGCCGAAGTACTGGTCGAAGGAGCGGTTCTCCTGCATCAGCACGACGATGTGCTCGACGTCCTTGATGGTGCCCGTGGCGTTGTTGGCCGGAATGGCGAGCGCGCGCCGGATGCTGGGCGGAAAGGCCGAGAGCGCGAGGGCGGCCGCGCCGGTGGTGGCGGTGCCGGTGAGGAACTTGCGACGTGAATTCGTCATGGATCTGTTCTTCTCTTGTTGGGGTATGGCGTAGGGCTTGATGTGGAGCTCAGGGGGCGCAGCTCTTCACGGGAGCGGCGCCGGTATCGGGTTGCGTGGGTGTCGTCGGCGTGGTGGGCGTCGTCGGCGTGCCGACGAAGCCGGCACCCCCTCCGCCGCTGCCGCCGCAGGCGGACAGGACGCAGGCCAGGATGAGCGCGGGTGCGAGGCGCACGAGGAGACGTGGGTGAAGTTGCATGGTTGGAGTCCTCTGAAGGCGTCGTTGTCTTGGGGCTGAAGGTGATCGGGGTCAGGGCAGCGTCGACAGGGGCTGCCCCGACTTGAAGATGCTGTTGAGCTCGGCGCTCGTGAGCGCGCGGTTCCAGATCGCGAAGTCGTTGAAGTCCATGGCGCCGCGCGGCGAGCTGCTTTCGCGCTGGTAGTACAGGCCGGTGCCGTCCTCGTTGAGGCCCAGGCCGTTGCCCAGGCCGCCGAGCTTGTCGACCAGCGCGGTGGTGATGGCGGTGCTGTTGGTCTGCGTGCCCCTGACCGGGTCCATCACGTAGCCGCGCATGGTGAGTGCCGCCTTGTCGATGACCACCGCCACGTAGGCCCACTGGCCCGCGCTCAAGCTGTAGCCGTTGCTGTCGGCGCGCGCGCTGCCCGTGCCCACGTTGAAGCGGATCTCGCAGCTGCCGAACAGGCCGATGGCCAGGCCCGCGTTGCCGCCGGTGGTGTAGTTCTTGTTGCCGATCACCGTGCCGCCATTGCTCACCCCCTGGCTGCAGGTGGCATCGGTGCGCATCCAGAACCCGATGGTGAAAGCCGTGATCGCGGCGTTAGTGGTGACGTCGTTGTTCTGCACGAGGCGGTAGCCGGCCATGCCGCTGGCGTTCTTCACCGTACTGTCGATGCGCAGCGCCTTGGCCTTGTAGGGCGCAGCGAAGCCGTCGTCGACCAGCGAGCCGCCGTTGGCATCGGAGGCCCACGGCGCGAGCGTGGAAGCGTTCTTCGCGTCCACGCCGGGCAGCGCGTCGAGCGGGTAGTAGTTGAGCAGTCCGTTCGCGAGCGTGGGAGCGAGCGTCACGGGTGCTTCGGGCGCGACATACGAGATCTGCGCGGCAAGCGCCACGCTGGCTTCGCCCGCGACGACCGTGTACTGGAAGGCGTAGACCCCGTCGCTCGCCGCGACGATGGGATCGGTGTAGGCGGTGGAGCCGGCCGGCAGCGTGGCCACCACCTTGCCGTCGCGCAGCACCTGCACCGCGGAGGTCGTGTTGCCGGCCAGGGTCCACGACAGTTCGATGCTGCGCTTGTCCGCGCCCGTCCTGGCAGCCAGGCTGCGCAACGACGTCGAGGCCTGCAGGGCCTGGCCGGCGAAGCGGTAGTCCGTCGCCGCCGGCAGCGCGCCCAGGTGACGCAGCACGGTCGGGGCGATGTCGGTGGCGGACGCGAGCGCCAGCAGCGTATCGTCGGCCGCAGCGGCGGCACCGACGCCAGGCTGGGCCGCCAGCGTCTTGTTGCTCGCGATGAAGATGGTCTTGCTGCTGTTGTCCTGCAGGCCGGTGGCGCTGCCGAAGGCATCGAGGCCGTGGCCGGTGGTGAGGATCACCAGCCAGTCTTCCTTCGGGTCGTTGGTGGTGCGCTGCGCGATGCGGGCGAGCAGCTTGCCTACGCCGATGGCGGTGTCGGCGATGGAGCGCTGGTAGGCGTCGCTCTTCAGGCCGTTGCCCGCGGCCACGGCCGGCGCGCCGTACTGCGCCACCAGCAGGTCGTAGCCGGCGTCGATGAATTGCGCGGTGCGGTCGGTAACGCAGGCGTCGGCGCCCGCACAGTCGACGGCACTGTCCACCGTGCCCGCTTCGTTCGCGAGCAGCAGCGGATAGAGCGAGCCGGCAGTGACGGAGGCCGTCCTGTAGCCGGCTGCCTTGTTGTTCTGCCTGGCGAGAGCGAAGACGGAGGGCGCGAGCTTGATGTCGATGCGCTGGTCGGTTGTGTCCCAGCGCACGTTGTGGCGCTGGGCCCAGGTGCCGGTGAGGAGCGTGGCCCAGCCGGGACCGTCGGTGGTGCGCTGTTCGCTCGGCGTGCCGTTGGCGCCGCCGGTCCAGGCCGGCGCGACCCGCAGCGATTGCAGGGCCGGCACCTTGTTCTGCGCCATCGCATCGCGAAGCGCCGAATGCGTGAGGCCGTCGATCTCGACGACCAGTGCCTTGGGTCCGCTCTTGCCCTGGTTGACCGACGGCGGTGGCGTATTGCTGCCGCCGCCGCTGGCCGGTGGCGTGCCGACGAGCGGGATGCCCGTGCCGCCGCCTCCACCGCCACCGCAAGCCGCGAGAAGCAGCAGTGCACAAGCGCTTCCCCACGCCCGCGCACGACGCGCGTTCATTCCTCTGGTCATGTTTTCCCTCGAAGTATTGAGATGCCGGCCCGTGGCTCGAGCCGTGGGCTTGCGTGTTTCCACATGTGTTTGTGCAAGAGAATTCATTTGCAACAAAACACACAAATGCTCTGAATGCCTCGAATATTGCGTTTGCCGAGTGACAGCGGTTTGACAAGCTCTCCGAACTTCGAAGTCAGAAAAAGAAACGGGGCCCGAGGGCCCCGTGAGAGAGAAAAATGAAAAGGAGGAACGTCGCGGCTCAGCGAATCTGCGTCTCGTATTCCTTCGCGACCTCGGCGAGATTCGTCCAGAAGCCTTGGGGCTTGTTTCCCGCGAGCACGTCGATGAGCACATCGACATGCGCGTGCCAGCCGCCCGCCACGCTGAGCATTCCCTTGCGGCTGGCCAGGCGCCTGTGTGTGAGCACGAGCCGCGTGCTGTCGCCCTGCGGCGTGAGTTCGAAGCTGACTTCCGACGGCGCGGCGCTTCCTTCGTCCCAGCTGATGGTCAGCAGCTTCTGCGGCTCGATGCGCAGCAGCCGCGATTTCTGGTGGATCGGCTCGCGGCACTCGGCGAAGCGGTCGGGCGCCACTTCACCGGTGAGCTTCGTGTGTTCGAAGCGCAGCTCGAAGAGTTCGCCGGACTGCTTCGGCAACACGCCGCCTGCCAGCCAGGCGGCGCGTTTGTCGGAATCGACCAGATAGGCCCATACGCGCTCGATGGGGGCGGGCAGGGTGCGCTCCATGCGCAGGGTGCCGGGCTCGACCTGGGTGCCCAGGCTGTGCTTGATCGTCATTTGCAGTCTCTCCTTGGGTGGATGGATGAATGAAGGAAGAAAGAAAGAGGCTCACTTCCTGCGGGATGCCGCATCGCGCCGCAGTTCCTGCTCCAGCGCGTCGAGACGGTTGCTCCAGAAGCCTTCGTAGTAGCTCAGCCACGCATCGACCATGGCCAGCGCGGACGGCTCCAGCCGGCAGACGTGTGCGCGGCCCTGCACGGTGCGCGAGACGAGGCCCGCGCGCTCCAGCGTTTTCACGTGCTTGGATGCTCCCGCGAAGGACATGCGAAAGGGCGCGCCCAGTTCCCCCACGCTGCACTCGCCGTGCGACAGCAGCTGCAGCATGGTGCGCCGCGTGCTGTCGGCGAGGGCGTGGAAGACGGCGTCGAGCCGGTCGTCTGCAAGTTCTAGTTCAACCATGAGGTTGAATATAGATCGATTCCGAGCGATGTTCAACCGAACGGTTTAGCAAAACAGGGTTGTTACACCCGATACACCCGGGACGAGAAACACCGTCGGGAGGGTGGATCGCCACAAGGGGCGCTCCTAGCATTCGCTTCGTTCCATCCACTCGCAGAAAGAAAGAGAAAACGAAATGAACCCTCTCATCCAGCGCCGAACCCTGTTGCTCGGTGCCTCGGTGCTGCCGCTCGCCGGCGCGTGCACCGCGTGGCCTGGCACCGAATCGCAGTCTTCCGCCGAGGCCCGGCTTGCCGCGCTCGAAAGCGCCGCGGGTGGCCGCCTGGGCGTGGTCGGCTTCAACACCGGCAGCGGCGCGCACATACAGCATCGGGCGCACGAGCGCTTTCCGCTGTGCAGCACCTTCAAGCTGATGCTGGCGGCCGCCGTGCTCGAACGCAGCGCGAAGGACGCCAGCCTGCTGCCGAGGAACGTGAGCTACGGCAAGGGCGACCTGATCGACCATTCGCCGATCACCGAGAAGCACGTCGCCACCGGCATAACGGTGGCCGGGATGTGCGCCGCCACCATCCAGTACAGCGACAACGCCGCCGCCAACCTGCTGCTGAAGGTGCTGGGCGGACCGTCCGCCGTCACCGCCTTCGCGCGCGGCATCGGCGACCAGGCCTTCAGGCTGGACCGCACCGAACCCGAGCTCAACACCAGCATTCCCGGCGATCCCCGCGACACGACGACGCCGGCGGCCATGAGCGACAGCATCCAGCGCCTTGTGCTGGGCGATGCGCTCGGCGCCGGGCAGCGCGACCAGCTGCGCACCTGGCTGCTGGGCAACACCACCAGCACAGAGCGCTTCCTGGCGGGCGTTCCCGCAGGCTGGAAGGTGGGCGACAAGACCGGAGCGGGCTCCTACGGCTCGACCAACGATGTCGGCGTGCTGTGGCCGCCGACCGGTGCGCCCATCGTGCTGTCCGTGTACCTGACCTTCCCGCAGAAGGATGCCAGGAACCGCAACGACGTGGTCGCATCGGCCACGCGGATTGCTGCAGCGGCTCTGGCAGGCTGAGGCTTCGCGGCTTCAGCGCAGGCCGAACAGCCCGGCCGCGTTGCCCCAGGCGATGCGCTGCGCCACGTCGTCCGGCAGATCGCCCAGCCAGGCCCGGTAGCCGCGCATCGTTTCGTCGTAGCTGCTCCAGCGCTGGTTGATCCAGGTGTCGGAGCCGACCATGAAGCGCCCCGGATGCTTGAGGATCAGCGAGCGCCATTCGGGGCAGAGCCTGCCGCCCTCGCAGGTCAGCCCCGGCCGGTACGAGAGCTCGCCCATCAGCAGCGGATAGCGCTCCAGCATCGCCTGCACCCGCTCGACCGGCGTGCCACCGATGCCCGTGTGGGCCCAGATGAGGCGAAGCGACTGGCCCTTCGAGGGTGCATTCGCCATCAGCAGGTCGACCGCCGTGTCGTCGACATGCGCGAGTACCGCGAGTTTCTCGCGCTCCGCCAGCGCAATCAGCTTCTTCGCCACCGGTCCATTGGCGTTCGCACTCTCGTACAGATGGAATTCGCCGAGGCCTCGATACGGGCCGCTGGCGGTGCCGCGCGCGAGTTCGGTCAGCACCATCTCGTGGATTGTCTCGTCGCGGAACCAGTTGGTGTAGTCCTCGCGGTTGCGGTAGAGGCGCACGAAGGGCACCACCGTCACGCCCGCCGCCCGTGTCTCGCGCGACGCAGCCAGCGTCTGCGTGCCGGCGTTGGGGCGCGAGTTCGCGATGATCGCCCGGACGTCGTTGCGCTGCATGCGCGCAAGCGCCTCGGAAGGCGGGAAGGGACCGGTGTTGCCGTCCCAGGCTTCCTGGTTGTAGTGCAGGTGGGTATCGAAGATGGGGCCCTCGTACGGGCCCTGTGTCCCTTGGGCGAACACCGTGCCGGCGGCCAGGAGCATGGCGATGGCGGATGCGACGGCTCTCATGCGTACCCTCTTGATGAAAGGAGCCGGATTATCCGGCCCTCGACGCGATCCCGGGCGCTAGAGCTTCTTCCAGTTGAGGCCATCGGCCGAACGATAGGTGCCGCCGCTGGCGCAGCAGCCGCCCGCGCCGAAGGCGCGACGCCCGAGCTTCGCCGTGACCTGGCCCGCATCGAAGCTCAGCGACTGGCGCTCGCAGGCGGTAGGGAAGGGATACGGCTCGGGGGCGAGCACGCTCGTCCATTCGATCCGGCCCTGCGCGCCCTGCTGCACGCGAAGGACTTCACAGTCGTGTACCACCAGATGAACCGGCTGGCCCGCGAGCGTGCCTTGGAACACCTGCTCGGCAGGCGCAGTGCGGATGGCGATTTCTTCGGCGCCGGGTTGCGAAGCGGTGCCGGCGCGGTCGCAGCCGGCGAGGAGCGTGACCACGGCGCCCGCCACGATCGCGAGCATGGTGGGCAGTGGATGCCTGGGCTTTGTCAGCATGGGAAATTGCGTGTTCGAGGAATCGCAGACCGCCAGCGCCCGGTCGCTCGCTCCTCAGGTCTGTATGTATCCCGCGCGCCCGGCCATCGGAGACGGCACAGCCTGCGGCTCCCCCAGCATCTCGCGCAGGGTCGACTCGATGGTGTGCGACATCGCATCCAGCGCAAGGTCGTTGGGCTGCGTGCCGAAGGGCTCCTCGATCTCCGCGCCCAGCGCCTCCAGCGCGAAGAAGGTATAGGCGATGAAGGCGACCACCACCGGCGTCATCGGGCCGATTGCGTCCACGAGCCCGAAGGGCAGCAGCACGCAGTACAGGTAGATGGTGCGGTGGATGATGACGGAGTAGGTGAACGGTATGGGCGTGCCCGCGATGCGCTCGCAGCCGCCCAGCGCTTCGGTCAGGCGGCCCAGCGGGTGCTCCATGGCCTGAGCGAGGGTAGGGTCCAGCCGGCCTTGCTGGCGCTGGTCGCGCAGCCATTCGCCCACCATCAGCAGCAGCACGGCGGGCTTGAAGCGCGCGGCACGCAGGCGCGCGCCGTCTTCCCCGGGCAGAAGCCGGGCGAGATCGGCAGAAGGATCGGTGCCTCGTAGCTGATGACGCAGCGCGTGGACGAAGGCGATGAGCCGCATCGCGGGTGTCGTCGCCTCCGAGGGCGCGTCCGCCAGCGTCAACGCCTGCCGCACCAGCGTGCGCGTTTCGTTGAGCAGCGTGCCCCACAGCGTGCGAGCCTCCCAGTAGCGCGAATAGCTCGTGCTGTTGCGAAAGCCCAGGAAGATGGCCAGCGTCAGGCCGATGAGCGAGAAGGGCACGAAGTTCAGCGGCACCTTCCACTGGAAGAGCCTGCCGTGCAGCACCGTCACCAGCACCGCGAAGGCGGTGGTCCACAGCAACTGGGGCGCAATGTCCGACAGCACGGAGCCGCGCCATACGAAGAGCATGCGCAGCCAGTGGGGACGGGGTCGGACGATCATCGGCGGGAATTATCTCCGCGACGCCGCCGTGGGGACTACAGGACGAACCAGCCCACAGCCACGTAGTGGCTCGTCGTTCCCGCCAGCACGAACAGATGCCACGCCCCGTGGGCATGTTTGAAGCCCGACCGGTTGCGATAGAACACGGTGCCCGTCGTATAGAAGGCGCCGCCGACCAGCAGCCACACCAGTCCCGCCGTATCGAGTCGCGCGGCCAGCGGCGCCGCGGCCAGCACCACCAGCCAGCCCAGGCCGATGTAGATCGGCAGCGACGGCTTCTTCGGCGCGCCGTTCTTCTCCGGAACCAGCTCGCGCCGGATGCCGAAGATCGCCGCGCCCCAGATCGTCGCCAGCAGCAGCAGGCCCCAGGGGCCCTGCATGGTGACCAGCGCGAAGGGCGTGTAGGTGCCGGCGATCAGCAGGAAGATTGCGCAGTGATCGGCGCGCTCCCACATGCGCTTGAGGCGCCCGCGCGTGCTGTGAAAGAGGGTGGAGGCGGCGTACAGCGCCACCGCCGAGAGGGAGAACACCAGCGCGCCGGCGATGCGCGCGGCGTCGCCGGTGGGCACTGTCTTGACGAGAAGCAGCGCCGTCGCAGGCAGAGCGAGCAGCAGGCCGAGCAGATGGCTGTATCCGTTGAGGCGCTCTCCGGGGTCCATCGTGTTCGCCGCCTGCTTTCGCTTTCGGCCTCGCTCAGCGGCCCGTTTCCTTCAGGTAGGTCTTGCGTGCCGCGAAGGCGGTGTTCGCGAAATCCGAGAACACGCCGTCGATACCCGCTCGGAAGAAGGCGAGGTACTCGGCCGTCGGGTCGCCCTTGTAGACGCCGGCCAGGTACTTGGCTTCGTTGCGGAAGGTGTAGCTGTGCACGAAGAGGCCGGCCTTGTGCGCGTCGGCGATCAGGCTGGTCGGCTTGATCGTGTTCACGTCGGCAAGGCCCTTGCCCGCGACGAAGGGCACGATGGTGTGGGCCATGACCTGCGGCTTCCACGGGCCGATGCCGTCGGCGTAGGTCTTGACCTCGGCAAGGCCGGCGGGCGTGAGCATTTCGCCGAACCACTTCGGGTTGCCTGCCAGCGTCCAGCTGTAGGGGCGGCCGTCGACGAAGGTGTAGACGTCGTTGGTGACGTAGATCATCTCGCCGGTCTGGTAGTCGACGTCGTTGCCGTCCACCAGCTGCACAGCGCGGGCCTTCATGCCGGCCGAGCGCAGGTACTTCAGGCTCTCGGGCTCGAAGCTCTGCACGAAGATCGGCGCGTCCTTGCGGTTGAGGTCGTTGAAGTTCATGACCTTCAGGAGCGCGTCTTCCAGTGGATGGCTGCCCGCCGGGCCGCAGCCGTTGGCGATGGCCTGGGCGTTGTTCCAGATCGGGTTCTTGGTTTCCGGGTACACGGTGAGCGTGCGGCCGGTGGCGGCGCTCTTGGCCTTGGCGATGTCGATCAGCTCCTGGAAGCTGATGATCGGCAGCTTGCCGTTGAGGTCGGTGGGGCGCTGGTCCCTGGCGTCGTAGGTGGTGCCGCGGATCCACTGGCGCAGCTCGTCCATCGTGAAGTCGGTGATGGACCAGTCGTTGGTGTGGTCCTCGCCGTCGACGATCAGCGACTTGAGCACCGACTTCGGATCGTTCGGGTCCGTCAGATCGCTCAGGTACTGGGCCGGGCCGTTGGCCGCGATGGGCGGGTACTTCACGTCCACGAGTACGCCGGGCACGGTGCGCTTGCGGCCTGCGACGGTGGCGTTGGTCTTGGCGACCTCGGCGATGTTGGTGTTGTCGCTCAGCCAGGGGTTGTGGCGCGCGACCAGTACGCAGTCCTTGGTGAGGTGCAGGTCGGTTTCGAGCGAGTCGGCGCCGGCGTCGGCGGCGGCTTCGTAGGCGGTCTTCGTTTCTTCCGGATACAGGCCCGGCAGGCCACGGTGGCCGATGACCAGGGGCACGGAGCCATCGAGCGTGCCCAGCGGCGCGGGGGCGGGCGGAGCCGGCGTGGGGGCCGGGGCGGGAGCGGGCGCCGGCGGGAGCACCGGCAGGGAGATGCCGCCGCCGCTGCCGCCGCCGCATGCGGTCATCAGCAGGCTGCCGCCGACGAGCGTGATTGCTGCGATGGTTGCGAGAACGGGACGGGGCGCAGGCGCGGGAACGCTCTTTTTCATATGTGGTTTTCAGGTGTTGTTGAAGAAGAAACGAAAGCCGCCGGATGCTAGGTATGCCCCGTGACGGGACAGTGACCAGCGGGGGGGCCTCGAAACTCCATCTGAAACAGCCTGAAAACCAGCGCCGGATCAACTCCGGCTCGGCTCCGGATCAGGGCCGCGTGCCCACCAGCACGGGCTGGAAGAAGGCACCGTCGACGCGCCGCACGTCCTTCAGCCCTGCCTCCTGCATGAGCTCGCACAGCCGGGTCGTCGAAATGGCGTAGTAGCGCGAGCGCATCACCCGCGTGCTCACCGCCTGCGTGGCGAGGTCCTCGGTGACGAAGAAGAAGCCCAGGTCGTAGTGCTCGCCCTTGCCGCCGTCATCGAAGTCCCAGACCTGGAACAGCACGTGGCGCTTGCCGTTGTCCACGCGAGCGCCGTAGTGTTTCACGAGGTTGCTGCCGCGCTCTTCCTTCGCGTAGTCGCGCACGCTGACTACGCAGCCGCCCCCGGGGCGCAGGCAGGCCGTCATCTGGCGCAGGGCTGTCAGCAGGTCGGCGTCGGTCTGCAGGTGCGGCATCGAGTTGTCGCAGGAGATCACGATGTCGAAGCCGCCGCCGTGATGCGTGTGCGCCTCGCGCATGTCGCACACCGAGACGTCGATGTCTAGGCCGCGCTGACGGGCCTCGTTTCGCGCGCGTTCGACCTCGTTGGCCGACAGGTCCGAAGCCGTCACCGCATGGCCGAATGCCGCGAGGCCGAGCGCCTGCGTGCCGATGCCGCAAGACACGTCGAGCACCTTGCGGCTTGCCTCGCCGCACGGCCATTCGGCCTCGAAGAGCTGCGAGAGCTTTTCGCCCTGCACGCGGATGCTGTCGTTCCAGTCCGGATAGATCAGGTGATAGAGCGGGGCGAGTTCGTCATAGAAGCGGTCGGTCATGCGCCCATTGTGCGGGCGCGCGCCGGCTAGCGCGGCACCTTGCCGGTGGTGTCCGGCGCGCGCAGGAAGTCGAAATCCACGCCCTTGTCGGCCTGCGTCACGGTCTGCAGGAAGAGCTTTCTGTAGCCGCGCTCGGCGGTGGGCTCCACCACCGGCGATTCCTTTGCGCGCCTTGCCAGCTCTTCGTCGGTCACCAGCAGCGAGATCTCCCGATTCGCCACGCTGAGACGGATGCGGTCGCCGCTGCGCACGTAGGCCAGCGGCCCGCCGATGGCCGACTCGGGTGTCACATGCAGCACGATGGTGCCGAAGGCGGTGCCGCTCATGCGGCCGTCGGAGATGCGCACCATGTCCTTCACGCCGGCGCGTGCGAGCTTGCGCGGAATCGGCAGGTAGCCCGCCTCCGGCATGCCCGGGGCGCCCTTGGGGCCGATGTTCTTGAGCACCAGCACGTCGTGAGGCGTCACGTCGAGTTCGTCGCTGTCGATGCGACGCGCCAGGTCTTCGGCGTTCTCGAAGACCACGGCGCGGCCTTCGTGCTCCATCAGCACCGGGTCGGCGGCCGACTGCTTGATGATCGCGCCGCCCGGCGCCAGGTTGCCCCACAGCACGGCGATGCCGCCCTGCGGGTAGATCGGCTGCGCCACCGGGCGAACCACGTCCTGCGCGAAGCCGGGGCCGGCGGCCTCGATCTCCTCGCCCAGCGTGCGGCCCGTGACCGTGAGCGCATTGAGGTGCAGCAGCGGTCTGAGCTCGCGCAGCAGCGTGGCCATGCCGCCTGCGGCGTGGAAGTCTTCCATGTAGTGCTGGCCCGAGGGCTTCAGGTCGAGCAGCACCGGCGTTTCGCGGCCCATGCGGTCGAGCGCGTGCAGGTCGATCTCCAGGCCCATGCGCCCGGCGATGGCCGCGAGGTGCACGATGCCGTTGGTCGAGCCGCCGATGGCCAGCAGCACGCGCATCGCGTTCTCGAAGGCGGCCGGGGTGAGCACCTTGTCGATGGTGAGGCGCTCGCGGGCAATCCGCACCGCCTGCGCGCCGGTCTGCTCGGCGATGCGGATGCGGTCGGCCGTCACGGCCGGCGGCGAGGCCCCGCCCGCCACTGTCATGCCCAGCGCCTCTGCGATGCAGGCCATGGTGCTGGCCGTGCCCATGACCGAGCAGGTGCCGACGCTCGCCACCAGCTGGTTGTTGACGTCGGCCGTTTCCTCCGCGTCGATCTCGCCCGCGCGGTAGCGGGCCCAGTAGCGGCGGCAGTCGGTGCAGGCGCCCACGCGCTCGCCGCGATGGCTGCCGGTGAGCATCGAGCCGGTGATGAGCTGGATGGCCGGCAGCCCGGCCGACGCCGCGCCCATGAGCTGCGCCGGCACGGTCTTGTCGCAGCCGCCGATGAGCACCACAGCGTCCATGGGCTGCGCGCGCACCATCTCCTCGGTGTCCATGGCCATCAGATTGCGCAGGTACATGCTGGTCGGCGCGGCGAAGCTCTCGTGCACCGAGATGGTCGGAAACTCCATCGGCAGCCCGCCCGCGAGCATCACGCCGCGCTTCACCGCCTCGATGAGCTGAGGCGCGTTGCCGTGGCAGGGGTTGTAGGCGCTGCCGGTGCTGGCGATGCCGATGACCGGGCGGTCGAGCGCGGCATCGGTATAGCCCGCGCCCTTGATGAAGGCCTTGCGCAGGAAGAGCGAGAAGCCGCGGTCGCCGTAGCTGGTGAGGCCCTTGCGCATGCCGGCGTTGGCGTTGCCGTCGTTGTCGTCGGGCTCGAACTTGGATTCGGTCATGGGTGTGGGGGGGGGGGCTCTTCAGGGGCCGATGCGGCATCAGGCCAGCACGGCTTCATAGATGGCAGGGTCTCCGGCGGAGAAGCAGCAGAAGACGACTTCCTCCACCGGCGATGCGGCATCCGCCAGTGCCTCCCGCACCGTGCTCACCGCCAGCCTTGCCGCCGGCTCCACGGGGTAGCCGTAGATGCCGGTGCTGATGCCGGGAAAGGCGATGCTGCGAACGCCGTGCGCCGCCGCGAGCGCCATCGAACGCCGGTAGCACGAGGCCAGCAGCTCCGGCTCGCCCGAGTCGCCGCCGCGCCACACCGGACCGACCGTATGGATGATGAAGCGCGCATGCAGCCGGTAGCCCTTGGTGAGCTTGGCGTCGCCCGTCTTGCAGCCGCCCAGCAGCCGGCATTCGTGCACCAGCTCGGGCCCGGCCGCGCGGTGGATCGCTCCATCCACGCCGCCGCCGCCCAGCAGCGAGGAGTTGGCGGCGTTGACGATGGCGTCCACCCGCAGGGTCGTGATGTCGGCGCGGATGGCGCGCAGAGTGGTCGTAGGGGTCATGTGCCAAGGCATCGTAGGCGCGCTAGCCGGAGTCGGGCAAACCCGATTACGAAGAAGGTTTCAAATACTTACGATTCCAGCGCCGGACGCATTCGCCCGGCACCCGTCGCCGCGTGGCTTCGATCTTGCATGGGGTGCGGGCTGTTCTCAACCCGAGGGAGAGTCGATGAAAAGCTTGTTGCCGTGGCGCCGCGCCGGTGTTTTTCTCTGCCTGGCGTTCGCGGGCGCGGTGGCTGCCCATGCGCAGGCGCTGCAGTTCAAGTGGGGCCATGTCTACGAGCCCACGAGCATCTTCCACCAGCAGGCCGAGCTGGCGGCGCGCAAGATCGCCGAGCAGTCCGAAGGCAAGATCAGGATCGAGGTGGTGCCTTCTTCCAAATTGGGACAGGAGGGCGACTATCCGCTGATGCTGGCCAACGACTCGATGCAGATCGCCTACGTCGGGCAGGCCACGCTGGCCGAGGGCTATCCGCCGCTGAGCCTGGGGAGCTACCCCTTCGCCTTCAAGGACCTCGACCACATGCGCAAGTACCTGGCGAGCCCGCTGCTGGCCGAGCTGATGAAGGGCTACAACGAGAAGAGCGGCAATCGCATGGTCGCGTCCGTCTACTACGGCGCGCGCCAGGTCACATCGGCAAAACCGCTGGCCAGGCCGGAAGACTTCCGCGACCTGCGCCTGTACGTGCCCGCCGCCGCGGCCTACCAGCTTTTCGCCACCGCGGTCGATGCCAAGCCGGTGACGCTGCCCTTCATGAGCCTGTACGGCTCGCTCAAGAAGAGCGAGGTGGAGGCGCAGGAAAACCCGCTCGACATCGTCAAGTCGAAGAAGCTCTACGAGGTGCAGAAGTACGTGCTGCTGACCGCGCACGTCTACGACACGCTGGGCATCGTCATCGGCAAGGCCGCGTGGGGCAAGCTGACTCCGCAGCAGCAGGCGATGGTCGAGAAGGTGCTGGTGGAAACAGCCAAGTGGACCAACGTCGGCGTGATCGCCGGGGAGCTGGAAGACGAGAAGTTCCTGCGCGACAAGGGCATGACCGTGTCGCCGGCCAACCGGCAGCTGTTCCAGGAGCGGGTCGTCAGGCGCTCGACGCCAGAGCAACTGGGCGCGCGGCCGGGCGACTATGCGCGGCTGCAGGCGCTGGTGAACTAGGGCGCTAGGGCGTTTCGACGAAGGCGCGTTGCAGCGCAATCGACAACTCCGCCACCAAGGCCTCGCGCTGGGGTGACGGGCGCCAGAAGCTGCGGGACGCGATGCCACCGGATTCCCATTCGGGATGGTTGCGCGCCGGCTGCGCGCCACGAACCGCGGCCGCCGCGGCGCGCGTGGGCGCATCGCCGTCCTCTGGCGATTCGGTGGCGATGCGCTGCGTGGCCGCATGGCCGCGCAGTTCCAGCGCCTGCGTGAGCTTCAGCTGCCATGCGGCCAGCGTGAACAGCACGCCGTCTTCCACGGTGAGCTCGTGCACGTCGCGCAGCTTGTTGGCAATCTTGCGCCCGAGCGGCCCCAGGCCCTGCGACACCGCGCCGCCGATGGCGCCGCCGAGTGCCGCGCCCGCGCCCAGCGAGATGCCGGCCACGGCCAGGTCGGCCACAACGCCCACCGCCGCGCCGATGACGGCGCCCTTGCCCAGGCGCAGGCCGGCGTCTTTCATGGCCTCGGGGCTGAAGAAGTCGAGCGTCCAGCGGCCTTCGATGATCGGCAGCGGCGCCTCGTCGGCATCGCCCTGGCGAAAACCGTAGAGCGCGAGCAGGTCGTCGGTGCAGCGCTGGGCCTTGTCGAACACGTCCTTCTGCAGCGCGGCGACCAGGGCCTTGCGGCGCGCATCGTCGGCGAACTCGGTGGACGACACCGTGCGGCGCACAGCCGCGGCATCGACCAGCAGGCTTGCGATGCGCGAGCACGCCGATTCGCGCCGGCGCACGGCCTCGGCGGCCAGCGAATCGACCACGCCGCGCAGCAGATCGCGCCGATCGCGCAGCAGCGTGGCGAGGTCGCCGTACAGGTCCTGCTCGGCGCCGACGAAGGGCGCCGCCGCATCGAAGCGCACCTGCACGTGCAGGCCGTAGGCCGAGAGCAGCTCCTTCCACGCCGGCTCGCGGCTGGCTGCGTCGCGCACGAAGTTGAGCACCGGCAGCACAGGGCGCGCGCAGGAGTTGAGCAGTTCGATCTCGTCGCGGAACTTGGGCAGCACCGGCTCGCGCACGTCGATGACCAGGAAGGCGGCGTCGATGTCGAGCATGGTGCGCAGAACCTTTGCCTCCTGCTCGAACACGCCGTGCGCCTCGGGCCCGCGCAGGAACTGGCGGATGCGCTCCGGTGGCGTCGCCTGCGCGTCGAAGCCGGCGGCAAGGTGCTCGCGCAGCGCGACGGCGTCTTCCAGCCCCGGCGTGTCGAAGAAGCGCACGGCGGCCTCGCCGTTCACCTCGAGATCTACCGATTCGACATGGCGCGTGGTGCCGGGGCGTTGCGACACCTCGCCGAAATCGACGCGCCGCGTGAGCGTGCGCAGCAACGAGGTCTTGCCGGCGTTGGTGTGGCCGACCACAGCGATGCGGATGGCTTGCTGCGTCATGGAGCGATGGCGCTTTCGGGCAGGGCGGCTTCGAGGCGTTCGCTGGCGGCGACGCGTTCCAGGCCGGTGTCGCGCAGCCAGTCGAGCCAGCGCTGCGTGGCGTTGGCACCGGGCGAGTCGGCCAGCCACAGGCGGCATTCGCCGCAATGCGCCAGCACCTCGCGCAGGAAGCGCTCGGTACCGCGGTCGGGGCTGGAGGCGGCGTGGCAGACCATCAGCACCGTGCGTGGATGGACCCGGGCCAGCTGATCGAGCAGGGCGCGGCGTGTGGGGGCGCTGCCGTCGATGCGCTGCGCCTGCGCTGCAATGGCCGCGGGCAGCGCGGCTGGCGGCCAGGGCATGTCGGGCGGCAGCTCGAAGCCGAGCACGAAGATGGCGTCTTGCAGTTCCGATGCAGGCAGGCTCGAAGGCGTGGCGCCGCGCAGGCGGCCCGGGTCGGCATCGACGATGGCGGCCGACGCCATCGCGGCGAAGCGGGCCAGCAGCTTGCGGTAGTAGGGTTCGTGCCAGTCGGGCTGCAGCGCCTTGCGGCAGCTGCGCAGGACGCCTGCGCTCAGCAGCACCAGCGCGATGCGCGGCAGCAGTCCGTAGACCGCGATGCAGCCGGTGAGCCACAGCGCCCAGGTGCGTTGCCCGCCGGCGCTAGCGGCACCAGGGGCGGCCATCACCGTGGCGGCATCGGGCACCGGAAAGCCCAGCTTCGCCGGCAGCCACCCCAGTGCCTGCACGGCACGCACGAAAAATTCCGGCTCGAGGATCGTCGTTTCCCAGCTCAGCGTGTAGCTGCGAAACGCGAGCGCGAACAGCATCGCGGCCAGCACGACCGCGAACGACAGCGACCAGATGCCGTGGCTCACGAGCCCGAAGGCCCAAGGCAGAAGCTTCGCGCGAGACAGCAGCCCCGTGGCCGCGCGCACCAGCACCGGCGCTTGCCCGCGCTTGCCGCCGGCCACGCGCGCAGTGAGCGACAGCCAGATCCAGCCCAGCGAGGCGGTGTTGAAGGAGCCGATCGGCAGCCACAGCCCGACGAGCCACAGCAGCAGCGTCAGCGCATGCAGCCCCAGCAGGCTCGCGAGCGCGACGATCACGTTGATGTGGCGCTCCCCGCCGCCGACCACGTTGCCCGCGAGCCCGAGGCCGGCCACGACGATGAGCGCCGCGAGCCCGAGCAGCACCCAGGGCGCCCATTGCCGGGCACGCGCGAGTTCAGGCTGCAGGCCGATGCGCTCGCCGAGCAGCAGCGCGCGCTCGGTGACCTGGCGGTGGGAATCCGCTGCGCGGGAGGCCGCGGTACGCAGGGCCTGCGCATCGTCGAGCGGACCGTTCTGCTCGGTCCATCGGATCGCCTCGGTGATCACCGCGTCCGTAAAGGCGGGTTCGCGCAGCGCGGTGTTGGTCAACAGGGTCCCTTCGCAGCCAGTCTGTATCTGTATCAGTCATCGAGGCCCGGCGCAGGGCGAGGCCGCGCAAATTATGCCCGGCGCTTTCCGGCCGGCCACGACGCGCCACGACGAAGAACGGGGCCGCGAGCGGCCCCGTTTCACGGGATGAGCGGGGGGTGGGATCAGCGAAGGCCGAAGAACGAAAGCACGGCAACGACCACCACGACTAGACCGACGATGTAGATGATGGAATTCACGCGAGGACTCCTCTGTGTTGAAGATGAATCCAGCATCGCGCGGGCATTGCGGCCCGACTGTCGGCAGGGGGCGGCGCGTGCTGTAGGCGGGTGTGAAGCGCCGGGCCGGAGGGGGCTGTCAGCGTTTACGAGCGGGGCCCAGCGCGCGCTCCAGCAGCCACAGCATCGCCGTGCGGGTCTCTTCCACATCGGCGCCCGCGTCGATGGCCAGCGCGGCGCGGTCGAAGGCGGCCGAGAGCAGCGGGGTGAGGGCGTCCAGCGAAACCTCGTCCTTGCCCACGCCGGCACGCACGAGGCCCTCGCGCAGCGAAGCGGCCGAGGTGGTGTCGTCCAGCGCCATGATTTCTTCCATGCCGAGCACGGCGGGCCCGTCGATCAGCAGCAGCCGCGTGCGGCCCGGCGCCGTCATCGCGTTCAGGTAGGCCTTGCTGCCTTCCAGCAGCGCCTCGCGCGGCGAGAGCTGCTCGGGCGCGGCGGCCTCGATGTCGGCCGCGACGGCCTGGCTTTCGCGCTGCAGCACCTGGCGGAACAGGTCGCGCTTGTCGGCGAAGTGGTGGTACAGCGCGCCGCGCGTGATGCCCGCGGCCACCGCGATCTCGGGCGTGGAGGTGTCGCCGTAGCCCTTGCCGACGAAGAGGGCGCGCGCCGCGTCCAGCAGCGCGAGGCGGGTCGTTTCGGTGCGCTCGCGGTTGGTTATGACCGTCGCCGATGTGGTCTTGCTCATTTACATGCAGCCTGTCTGTAAGTTATATTCAATTTACATGCAGTCTGTATGTTAGATGAAAGGACCCACCGTGAAAGTGACGAGCTACTACCCCGTTCTCATGACCAACGATGTCGCCGGAACGGCGGTTTTCTACAAGACGCACTTCGGCTTCACGCCGCTCTTCACGAGCGACTGGTACGTGCACCTGCAGCTGGCTGACGAGCCCTCGGTGAACCTGGCCGTGCTCGACGGCCGGCACGAGACCGTCCCGGCCGCGGCGCGCGGTCAGGTGGCAGGCGGCACGCTGCTGAACTTCGAGGTGGACGATCCCGATGCGGTGCACGACCGGCTGAAGGCCGCCGGCCTGCCGATCCTGCTGCCGCTGCGCGACGAGGCCTTCGGCCAGCGCCACTTCATCACGCGCGATCCGAACGGGGTGCTGATCGACGTGATCAAGCCGATCCCGCCGTCGGGCGAATTCGTGGCGCAGTACGAGGCGGGCGCCCTCCCGACCTGAAGGCCGGTCAGGCGCGCAGCGCTTCGTCTTCTTCCAGGCTGTCGCCCAGGAAGCCGCCGCTCTGGTGTGCCCACAGCCGCGCGTACAGCCCGCCCTGGGCCATCAGCGTGCGGTGGTCGCCTTCTTCCACCACGCGGCCTTCGTCGAGCACGATGAGCCGGTCCATCGCGGCGATGGTCGAGAGCCGGTGGGCGATGGCGATCACGGTCTTGCCTTCCATCAGCGTGTAGAGGCTCTGCTGGATGGCGGCTTCCACCTCGGAGTCGAGCGCGCTGGTGGCTTCGTCGAGCAGCAGGATCGGCGCGTCCTTCAGCATCACGCGGGCGATGGCCACGCGCTGGCGCTGGCCGCCCGAGAGCTTCACGCCGCGCTCGCCCACGTGCGCCTCGTAGCCGCGCCGGCCTGTGGCGTCGCCCAGCGTCTGGATGAAGTCGTGCGCCTCGGCGCGTTTGGCTGCCGCCTCGATCTGCTCCTTCGTCGCGTCGGGCCGGCCGTAAGCGACGTTGTCGGCGACCGAGCGGTGCATCAGCGAGGTGTCCTGCGTCACCATGCCGATATGGCCGCGCAGCGAGTCCTGAGTGACGTGCGCTATATCTTGTCCGTCGATGAGGATGCGGCCGCTTTCCAGGTCGTGGAAGCGCAGCAGCAGGTTCACCAGCGTCGACTTGCCCGCGCCCGAGCGGCCGACCAAGCCGATTTTCTCGCCGGGCTTCACGGTCAGCGTGAGGTCGTCGATCACGCGGCGGCCCGCGTCGCCATAGCGGAAGCTCGCGTGCTCGAAGCGCACCTCGCCGCGCGGCACTTCGAGCGCCCGGGCATCGGCCGCGTCGAGCACGGTGCGCGGGCGCGACAGCGTCTTCATGCCGTCCTGCACCGTGCCGATGTTCTCGAACAGGCTGGTCATCTCCCACATGATCCAGTGCGACATGCCCTGCAGCCGCAGCGCCATCGCGGTGGCCGCCGCCACGGCGCCGATGCCGACCGCGCCGTGCGACCACAGCCACAGTGCCACGCCCGCCATGCCGGCCGTGAGGCCCATGCTCAGCGTGTGGTTGACGATCTCGAAGGCGCTCACCAGGCGCATCTGGCCGTAGCCCGTCTTCATGAACTCGCGCATCGCGTCGCGCGCGAAGCCGGCCTCGCGCTGCGTGTGCGAGAACAGCTTGACGGTCGCGATGTTGGTGTAGGCGTCGGTCACCCGGCCGGTCATCAGCGCGCGGGCGTCGGCCTGCTCCTTGCCGACCTTGCCCAGGCGCGGCACGAAGTACACCAGCGAACCGATGTAAAGCGCCAGCCAGATCAGGAAGGGCCAGACCAACTGCGCGTCGAGCACGCCCACAAGAATGATCATGGTGGCCACGTACACGCCCATGGCCACCAGCACGTCGGCCAGCACGAACACCGTGTCGCGCACCGCCAGCGCGGTCTGCATGACCTTGGCCGTGATGCGGCCCGCGAACTCGTCCTGGTAGAAGGCCATGCTCTGGCCCAGCATCAGCCGGTGGAAGTTCCAGCGCAGGCGCATCGGCAGGTTCACCGCGAGCGTCTGGTGCTTCACGATGGTCTGCAGCGCCACCACCACGATGCTGATGACGAGGAAGGCCGCCAGCCACATGAGCGTGCCGCCGCGCTCCTGCCACAGGCGCGAGGGCTCCTGGCCCGCGAGCCAGTCGACGATGCGCCCGAGGATGGCGAACAGCGCTGCCTCGAAGATCGACATGGCGGCGGTGAGCACCGCCATCACCGCGATCTTGCCGCGCACGCCGTGCGTGCAGGCCCAGAGAAAGGCGAAGAAGCCCTGCGGCGGCATCGGAGGCTCGGCGGCAGGGTAGGGATGAAGGAGTTTTTCGAAGAAGCGGAACAAGAGCGAGGTCTCCCGGAGAGCTCAGGACTTTAGCCGTGCATGCATGACCTTGCCCCGAAAAGGTGCGTTCTTCAGGAAGCGTTCAGCGGGCCGCGCGGCTTGCCCTGGCTCGCCGCAGGCGGGCCCAGCCGCTCGCCCAGGAAGTCGATGAAAGTACGCAGCTTGGGCGCCATGTACTGCCGGCTCGTGTAGACCGCGAAGAGCGTCACCGGCGTGGCCTCGAAGTCCGGCAGCAGCCGCAGCAGCCGGCCCTGCGCGATGTCGTCGTCGATCAGCCAGGTGGGCATGTAGGCGATGCCCATGTCCGCGCGCACCGCGTGCAGCGTGAGCGTGGTGTCGTCCGAGCGCATGGCCGGCGCCAGACGCAGCGGAAACATCCGCCCGCCCGGGCCCTTGAGCGCAAGGTTGTCCAGGTTCACGTAGCTCGGCACGATGGCGCCCAGCTTCGCGAGGTCGGCCGGCACGGCGGGCACGCCGCCCATGCGCTCCAGGTAGGCGGGCGTGCCGGCGAGGAAGAAGGGCACCCGGCACAGCGGTCGGGCGATCAGCGCGGGCGAGGGCTCCTGCGTGGCGCGCAGCGCGAGGTCGTAGCCGTCGGCCGCGAGGTCGACCTTGCGGTTCTCCAGGTGCATGTCGACCAGCACTTCCGGGTACTTCTCGCGGTAGTCGGCCAGCACCCGGGCGAAGCGCGGCGTGGCGCACCACACGGGCGCGCTCACCTTGAGCTGGCCGCGCGGCACGTCGCTGGTCTGGCCGATGGCGGCCTCGGCCTCGTCGAGCAGATCGAGCGCGCGGCGGCTCTGTTCGTACCAGGCGGTGCCGGCCTCGGTCAGGCTCAGGTGCCGGCTGGAGCGATGCAGCAGCCGTGCGCCCAGCGACTTCTCCAGCTGCGCCACGTGCTTGCTCGCCATCGGCGCAGACATGCCCAGCCGCCCGGCCGCGGCCACGAAGCTGCCCGCTTCCACGACTTCGCGGAACACCCGCAGGCTGGTCATCCGGTCCATGTGCGCATCCTTGTCGAAGATTTCCTGGCAGGAACTGATCCGATGCATCGTAGCCTGTCGATTTCCTTGGAGGAAATGTCTACAGTCGATCCAACGCTTTCATCGAGGAGCATCGACTTGACCCACGACAACACTTCCGCTTCGCCCCGCCTGCCCACGTATTTCATCTCGCACGGCGGCGGCCCCTGGCCCTGGATGAAGAAGGAGATGGGCCCGACCTACGACCGGCTCGAAGCCTCGCTGGCCGACATGCCCCGCCAGATCGGCCGCACCCCCGCCGCCATCCTGATGGTGTCGGCCCACTGGGAGGCGCCCGCCTTCACCGTGCAGGGCAACGCCAGGCCGCCCATGATCTACGACTACGGCGGCTTTCCCCCGCATACCTACGAGGTGCACTACGACTCGCCCGGCTCGCCCGAACTGGCGCAGCGCGTGCAGTCGCTCATCGCCGCTGCCGGCCTGCCGGTGCAGATCGACCCCGAGCGCGGCTACGACCATGGCATGTTCTCGCCCATGGCCGCCATCTACCCCAAGGCCGACGTGCCGGTGGTCCAGCTGTCGCTGCGCCGCGGCCTCGACCCCGCCGAGCACCTCGCGCTGGGCCGCGCGATCGCACCGCTGCGCGACGAGAACGTGCTGATCGTCGGCAGCGGGCTGAGCTACCACAACCTGCGCAACTTCGGTCCGCAGGCGCACGGAGTGTCGAAGGCTTTCGATGACTGGCTCGACGCTGCCGTCGTGAAGAGCACGGCCGGCGAGCGCAACGCGCAACTGCTGCAGTGGGATTCAGCCCCGGCGGCGCGCATGGCGCATCCGCGCGAGGAGCATCTGATTCCGCTGATGGTGGCCGTTGGCGCGGCAGAAGGCGAAGCCGGCGAACGCGTGTATCACGAGGATGCGTTCATGGGCGGGCTCGTGGTGTCGAGCTTCCGGTTCGGCGGCTGAAGCTTCAGCCGCGCCGAACGCCATCGGCATCGACCAGCCCCACCCGCGTCTGCCGGCCCCAGGTTCCGCGCCCCGTCAGGAACATCCACCAGCCCCATGCCGCACCCGTGTGCCGCAGGATCTGGAAGGTGAAGGGCTCGATCAGCGCGGCTGCGAAGGCCTGCACGAAGTTGGCTTCGCTGCCGTTGCCGACCCAGCGCCGGTACAGGTGCACCGACCACAGGTGGAAGACGAGGTCGAGCACGATCTTCGCGCCGATCACGCCGGCCACCGGCGCCAGCACCCCGAGGTTGCCGCGCGCCAGGTACACCAGCAGCAGGCCGAAGGCGGCAAGGCCATAGAGCGGCTGCAGCGTGTCGACGGCCTTCACCGGCAGCATCGCGACGCCGAGCCAGCCGTAGCGCCGGTCGCCGACCATCGCGCGGTACCAGAACTGCGTCTGCAGGAAGCCGCCGAACCAGCGGCGGCGCTGGCGCAGGAAGGCGCCGGTGCTGCTCGGCGCGTCGGTGTGCGCCTGCGCGTCGCCGAGCACGCGCACGGTCCACGGCAGGCTGTGGGCCTGGGCGTGGCGGTGCAGGCGGTGGATGAGTTCGTAGTCCTCGACCAGGCAATCGGTGTCGAAGCCGCCGACCGCGCGCACCGCCTCGGTGCGAAAGCCCGCGAAGGCGCCCGAGATCAGCAGCAGGCCGTTGACGCGCATCCATGCATAGCGCGAGAGGAAGTTGCGGATGTACTCGTAGGTCTGGAACCACTGGAAACAGCGGCCGGCCAGCGTGCGGCTGCACACGGGCGTGATGACGCCGGTGGCGGCGACCAGTTCCGGCTCCTCCGAGAAGGCGCGGCGCACGGCGCCGATGGCGCGCCTGTCGAGCAGGGTGTCGCCGTCGACCGTGAGCACGATGTCGGTGTCGATGCGCAGGATGCCCGCGTTCAGCGCCACCGCCTTGCCGCCGTGCGGCAGCCGCAGCCAGCGCAGCGACGGATGCAACGTGCTGGGCGCGCTCAGCTCGCCGGGCTCGGGAGCGACGAGCCCGTAGCGCGTGGTGAGCAGCTCGGCCGTGCCGTCGCTCGAGCCGTCGTCGGCGATCACGATGCGCTCGGGCAGGTCGGTCTGGGCGAGCAGGGCGGCCAGCGTCACCGGCAGAACGGCGGCCTCGTTGTGCGAGGCGACGATCACGCCCAGGGTGTTGCGCCGGGCGGCCGCAGCGGGTGAAGGCGTCGGCCGGGGCCGCAGGATCGGCAGCGTCATCCACGCGACGAACAGCAGCAGCACCGTGTCGTAGAGCACGTAGGCCACGCCCACCGACCACGCCCCGACATCGACCGCCTTGAACGCCATGGCGAAGAGCAGCACCCACAGCACGAGCACGCTCCCATGGATGAGCCAGCTGCGCAGCGGCGTGGCGGGGGGAGACAGGCGCGGCGACGCGGCCAGGAAGGCGCTTTGTAGAGGATCGTTCAAGGGAAGTGGGCCCGGGCGGCTGTCGATCGGTCGGTCGGAGGTTCGTGATACGCAAATACTCGGCCTGCGGTTTCGAAAAGCCCGGGGAATGCCCGGACAATCGCACGCGCTCCCGACTGAGTCGGCCCCCGCCCGAAAATTCCCCGCATGCTCGCACAAACCCGCTACACCCGAACCGCGATCGCGCTGCACTGGCTGATCGCGGTGCTCATGATCGTCAACATCGCGCTGATCCTGCTGGTCGACCGCTATCCCGACGACTGGGTGCGCCCGGCCGTCGACACCCACAAGTCCATAGGCATCACGGTGCTGGGCCTGGTCATCATGCGCATCCTCTGGCGCGCCACGCACCGGCCGCCGGCCATGCCGGGCTCCTACGGCGCCTTCGAGCGCTTCGCCGCCCACCTGGCGCACGGCGCGCTGTACGTGCTGATGATCCTGCTGCCGCTGTCGGGCTGGATGCACGACTCGGCCTGGAAGGACGCCGCCACGCACCCGATGCAGCTCTTCGGCCTGTTCGAATGGCCGCGCATCGGCTGGATCATGGCCATCGAGCCGACGGTGAAGGAGACCTGGCACACCGTGCTGGGCGGCGTGCACGAATGGGCCGGCTACGTGCTTTATGTGCTAGTCGGGCTGCACGTGCTGGCCGCGCTGAAGCACCAGTTCCTCGACGGCGAACGCGAACTGCAGAGGATGTGGCCATGAACGCCGACCTCATCGCGCGCATCGACGCGCTCTCGACCCATCACGACGCGGTGCACGAGGGCGTGCGCGTGCGCTGGCGCCGCTTCGGCACGGACGCCAGCCGGCCACCGCTGGTGCTGCTGCACGGCGGCCACGGCAGCTGGATGCACTGGCTGCTCAATGCAGAAGCCCTCTCGGCCGGCCGCACGCTGTGGCTGCCCGACATGCCGGGCTTCAACGAATCCGACGCACCGCCGCGCGTGGCATCCGGCGAAGATCCGCTGCAGCCGCTGCTCGCCGCGCTGGGCGGCACGCTCGACCGGCTCATCGGCGCAGGTACCGTCATCGACCTGGGCGGCTTCTCCTTCGGCGGGCTGACGGCCGCGCGCTTCGGCGCCGGTCGCGGTGCGGTCCGTCGCCTCGCGCTGATCGGCAGCGGCGGCCACGGCACGCTGCGGCGCATGACGGCGCAGATGATCAACTGGCGCGCCGCCCCCGACCGCGAGGCCGAGCGCGCGGCGCTGCTGCACAACCTGGCGGCGCTGATGCTGCATGACGCGGCCGCCATCGACGAGCTGGCGTTCGCCATCCACGACGTCTCCTGCCACGGCACGCGCTTTCGCAGCAAGGAGGTGTCGCAGTCGGGCGGGCTGCAGCAGGCGCTGGCCACGATGGGTGTGCCGACGCTGCTGCTGTGGGGCGAGTTCGACGTTACGGCCGATCCGCGCCCGCTGGTGGCTCAACTGGCGGCCGAAGGGCCGGCGCGCGAAGGCGTGGTGATCGACGGCGCCGGGCACTGGGCGCAGTACGAGCGCGCCGACGAGGTCAACGCGCGGCTCGTGGAGTTCTTCCGCTGAGCCTCGCTGCAGCTGTTATTGCTGCTGCTTCACCAGCCCCAGCTTGCGGATGATGTCGCCCCACTGGTCGTAGGTCGAGCGCGTCAGGTCGGCCAGCTGCTTCGGGCTCGACGACTCGGCCTCGTACGCGCCCTGGCGGAAGAAGTCGCGCGTGGCGGGCATCGCCAGCACCTGGGCCAGCGCGGCATTGAGCTTTTCGACCACCGGTGCCGGCATGCGCGCCGGGCCATAGAAGCCCAGCCAGCTCGGCATGTCGACGCCGCTCACGCCCTGTTCGCCCATGGTGGGCACGTCGGGCAGCATCGGACTGCGCTTCGGTGCGGCCACGGCCAGCATGCGCACCTTGCCGGTGGCCGTGTTCTGGATGGCATTGGGCGCCGCGTCGAAGTAGTACTGCACACGGCCCGCGAGGAAGTCCCTGGCCGCGTCGGCGCCGCCCTTGTACGGCACATGTACCACGTCCAGCCCGGCCTGCCGCGCAAAGGCTTCGCCGTAGATGTGCGAGGAGGTGCCGGTGCCGAAGGAGGCATAGCTCATCTTCCCCGGGTTGGCCTTGATGTACGCCACCAGTTCCTGCACCGTGCGCGCCGGCACGCTCGCATGCACGGTCAGCACCAGCGGGCCGCGCGCGCCGAGCGAGATCGGCGTGAGGTCCTTGAACGGGTCGTAGCGCACCTGCGCCAGCGTCTGCGGGTTCTGCGTCACCACGGAGGAGGGCGCGTACATGAAGGTGTAGCCGTCGGGCGCGGCGCGGATCACCTCCTCGGTCGCGAGGATGAAGCTCGCGCCCGGCCGGCTCTCCACGATCACCGGCGTCTGCAGCACCTCGCCGAGCTTGTTGGCGACGAAGCGCGCCTGCGCGTCCGAGGCGCCGCCGGCCGCCAGGCCCAGCACGATGCGGATGGTGCGGCCCTTTTCCGGAAAGGGCGCGGTGGCATGCGCAAGCAGCGCAGGCATGGCGGCACCGAGCGCGAGGCACGCGGCAATCCGGCGGCGGGAAAGGGGCTTGTCGTTCATTGCTTGACCAGCCCCACCTGCTGCACCATCGCGCCCCAACTGTCGTAGGTGGAGCGCGTGATGCTGGCGAATTCCTCCGGCGAGGTCGCTCCCGCCTCGTAACCGCCGCTGCGATAGAACTCCTGCACCTGCGGCATCGCCAGCACCTTCGTGAGTGCCGTGTTGAGCTTCGCGACCACCGGCGCCGGCATGCGCGCCGGACCGTAGAAGCCCAGCCAGCTCGGCAGGTCGAGCCCGGCGTAGCCCTGCTCGGCGAACGTGGGCACGTCGGGCAGCGCCGCGATGCGCGCATTGGAGGCCACCGCGAGGATCTTCACTTTGCCGCTGGAGGCCGTGATGATGGCCGAGGAGGCCGAGTCGAACATGTACTGCACGCGCCCGCCGATCAGGTCCTTCGCCGCGTCGGAGCCGCCCTTGTACGGAATGTGCACCGCGTCGATGCCGGTCTTCTTCACGAAGGCCTCGCCGTAGATGTGCGAAGAGGTTCCCGCGCCGAAGGAGGCATAGCTCACCTTGCCCGGGTGTGCCTTCACGTAGGCCACCAGCTCCTTCACGTTGTTCACCGGCACGCTGGTGCTCAGCGACAGCACCAGCGGCCCGCGCCCGCCCATCGAGATGGCGGTGAAGTCCTTGAACGGGTCGTAGGGCACCTGCGCGAAGGTGTGCGGGTTCTGCGCCATGGTGGACGAGGGCGCGTACAGCAGCGTGTAGCCGTCGGGCTGGGCGCGCGACACCTCGTTGGCCGCCAGCATGGTGCTGGCGCCGGGCTTGTTGTCGACGATCACGCTGGTGTTCAGAACCTCGCCGAGCTTCTGCGCAACGATGCGCGCCTGCGCGTCGGTGCCGCCGCCGGGCGTGAAGCCCACGACGATGCGGATGGGCTTGCCGCGCGCCGGGAAGTCCTGCGCCATGGCCAGGGGCGCGAGGCCCAGAAGGACTGCGGCGCCGATGGCCGAGCCGAAGGCACGGCGGGTGCCGTGGGGTTTCTTCATCGATGTCTCCGTTGGAATGCTTCTTTAATATTGATCTTGAAATCCATAAAAATCCATATTTACTAGGGAATACCCCAAATATTGGACTTTTAACTTTCAAAAAATGGAAAGTGAAATCAAAATACGACGAAACAAGCCAAGCCGAGAACGCATTCATGAAAACTGTCGTCCGTACCGACGAACGCATCCTGTCCTCCGACATCTTCGACCGCGACAGCCGCGTCAAGCGGCCTGACCACGGCAGCTGGGCCGAGCCCGGCAAGAGCATCCCGGTCTATCACCGCTGCGGCGTGCTGGTGGTGGGCGGCGGCCCCTCCGGCACCGCGGCCGCCGCCGCCGCCGCCCGCGCGGGCGCCGACGTGGCGCTGCTCGAGCGCTACAACCACCTGGGTGGTCTTTCAACCGGCGGGCTCGTCATCTGGATCGACCGCATGACCGACTGGGAAGGCAAGCTGGTCATCCGCGGCTTCGCCGAGGAGCTGTTCGACCGCCTGCCGGCCGAGGCCATCGCCGGCCCGGCGCGCGAGGACTGGGGCTCGCAGGACGCCGCCAAGGCCGCCCACTGGTCGCAGCGCACCGCCGCCTACCACGGCGTCGTCACCTGGTCGCCCACCATCGACCCCGAGCGGCTCAAGCTGCTCTCGCAGGAGATCGTGCTGGAGCGCCAGGTCAAGCTCATCTATCACTCGTGGGCCGCCATTCCCATCGTGCAGGACGGCGCCGTCAAGGGCGTGGTGTTCGAGAGCAAGGAAGGCCGCATGGCCATCATGGCCGACGTGGTGGTCGACGCCACCGGCGACGGCGACCTGTTCGCCCGCGCCGGCGCCGAGTACGTGAACGACATCGAGGAGGCCGACGTGCATCACTGCATGAACACCTCGTGGCTCTTCGGCGGCGTGGACATGAACCGCTGGATCGAATTCAAGGCCGGCCAGCCCGAGGCCTTCACCGCCTTCATGGCGGGCGGGCGCGAGCAGTGCGGCCTGTTCGAGCGGCCCTTCGTCTCCTGGCGCAACGACGTGGCACTCTTCATGGGGCCGCGCCAGTCGGGCTACTCGGCGCTCGACGTGGACGACCTCACGGCAGTGGAGGTGCGCTCGCACCGCGCGATGGCCGCGCACCTGGACTACTTCCGCGCCCATGCGCCGGGTTTCGAGAACGCCTACCTGATGCTGAGCGCGCCGCAGATCGGCGTGCGCCATGCGCGGCGCCTCGTCGGCGTGGGCTCGGTGCTGCGCAGCCAGTGGCCCGACGGCGTGCCGCTGGCCGACGAGATCGGCGTGTCGCCCGCCGTCTCGCCCAAGTTCCCGAACATCTCCATTCCCTACGGCGCGCTGGTGCCCAGGCAGCTCGACGGCCTGCTGGCCTGTGGGCGCCACATCTCCTGCGACCGCAACTCGCATGGCTTCATGCGCGAGATCCCGCAGTGCTGGATCACCGGCCAGGCGGCAGGCATGGCCGCGGCGCTGGCCTCGCGCGGCGACATCGCGCCGCGCTTCGTCGACGTGGGCGCGCTGCAGTCCGCGCTGCTGGAGCAGGGCGTGTACCTGCGTGCCGGTGCCGGGCAGGGCGACAGCGCCCCGCTGGCCACGGCCGAGGCCGGCGCCTGATGGGCCTGCACTGGAACTCGCGCGGCCATGAACCCGGCAACCCTCCGTCCGCGAGCCTCTACATTCGGGAGTCCCGATCCTGAGAGTCTTGCGAAGGGTTCCTCCATGTCCACCGAAAAGAACGACACCTCTTTCCCCCCGGCCGAACAGCAGGCCGACGCGCGCGGCGAGCGCTCCGACACCGTGAGCGCGCTGGAGCGCGGCATCTCCGTGCTGCGCTGCTTCAGCGAAGACCGCCCGGTGCTCGGCCATGCCGACCTGGCGCGCATGACCGGCATTCCGCGCGCCACCGTCAACCGGCTGGTCGCCACGCTGCTCTCGCTGGGCATGCTCAAGCCGGCGCAGGCGGCCGACCGCTTCATGCTCGGGCCGGGCGTGGTGTCGCTCTCGCGTGTGTTCCTCGGCAGCCTCGACGTGCGCGCCGCCGCGCGGCCCAGCATGCAAGCGATGGCGGAAGAGGTCGGCGCCTCCGTCTACCTGGCCGTGCGCGACGGCATGGAGATGGTGCTGATCGAAGCCTGCCGCCCGCGCTCGTCAATGCTTTCTGCGCGGCTGGACGTCGGCTCGCGCGCGCCGCTGGCCAACTCGGCGCTCGGCCGCGCGTACCTCTCGGCGCTGCCGGAGGCGCAGCGCAACCAGCTCATCGATTCGATGCGCCTGCTGCGCGGCCCCGAGTGGGACAGCATCGCGCCTGGCATGAACCGCGCCATCGGCGAATCGAAGCGGCTGGGCTACTGCCTCTCGCTGGGCGAGTTCCACCGCGAGATCAACTCGGTGTCGGTGCCGCTCATCGGGCCCGACGGCGAGGTGATGGCGCTCAACGGCGGCGGCGCCGCCTTCGTCTTCACCGAGGAGCGCCTGCGCAACGAACTCGCGCCGCGCCTGCACGACATCGCGCTGAGCATCGCGCGAGACATCGGCGGCCACGTGCCGACGCCCACACCCACACCCTCGCCGGGCTAGCAGGCCCGGCCGGGGCCCGATCCCCACGACACAAGAAAGAACGGAGACACAGGTCATGCACCTGAGCGATGAAGAAAAGGCCATGTACGACGGGCGCGACGGCCCGGCGGTGCAGAAGGCGATGGACCTGCTGGTGCGCTACGGCGAAGCATTGGGCGCCGAGCGACTGGTCGAGACGCGCAACGTCTGCGCCACCATCACCTCGACCACGCCCTTCCAGCGCGACTTCGCGCTCGCCAAGGGCGGCGGCATGGACGCGGTGTTCTCCGAATTCAGCCTCGACAGCCAGGAGACCGTCGAGATCCCGAAGTTCAAGGTCTTCACCAGCCACCTGCAGCTGGGCTTCGACCCCGGCCAGCCCGAACGCATGGGCGTGAGCGAGGAGATCGTGCGTTTCTACGAGAAGAGCGAGCGCCACGCCGCCGGCCTCGGCGCGCAGATCATGAACACCTGCACGCCCTACCAGGTCGGCAACATCCCGACGCGCGGCGAGCACTGCGCATGGATGGAGTCGTCGGCGGTCGTGTACTGCAATTCGGTGCTGGGCGCGCGCACCAACACCGAAGGCCGCGAGAGCACTGGCGCGGCCATGCTCACCGGCCGCATTCCCTACTGGGGCTACCACCTCGACCAGAACCGCCACGCCACGCACGTGGTCGAGCTCGACATCGATGTCGAGTCGGTGCAGGACTGGGGCCTGCTGGGCTACTACATCGGAGAGCACGTGCAGGAGCGCGTGCCGGTGGTGCACAGCCGGCGCGGCATCTCGCGGGTGCCGAACCTGCCGAGGCTCAAGCACTTCGGCGCGGCGGCGTCGTCTTCGGGCGGCGTGGAGATGTATCACATCGCCGGCGTCACGCCCGAGGCGCTCACGCTCGAACAGGCACTGGGCGGGCGCGCCCCGGTGCAGGTGCTGCGCTACGGCGAGGCCGAGCGCCGCGCCACCTACGAGAAGATCAACATCACGGCGAAGGACGTCGAGGTGCAGTACGTGATGCTGGGCTGCCCGCACTACACCATCGAGCAGATCTGGGAGGCCGCGCAGCTCATCGAAGGGCGCAAGGTGCACCCCGACTGCGAGCTGTGGATCTTCACGCCCCGCGCCATCAAGGCGCTGGCCGACCGCAACGGCTACACCAGGATCATCGAGGACGCGGGCGGCATCATCATGGGCGACAGCTGCTCCGCCATGAGCCGCGCCATGCCCAAGGGCACGAAGACCGTCGCGCTCGATTCGGCCAAGCAGGCCCACTACCTGCCCGCCATCCTCGGCGTGCAGGCCTGGTTCGGCAGCACGGCCGAATGCATCGATGCTGCATGCACGGGCCGCTGGAACGGGGGCTACGCATGAGCGCCGCGCCGGGCCGCCCCAAGCAAGCTCGCACCGCAGTGCGAAGCACGGAGGTATTGCAATGAACGCCGAAGTCATTACCGAACAACGGACCATCGTCATCCGCGGCCGCAAGGTGGTGGGCGGCGTCGCGGAAGGCGAGGCGCTGGTCACGCGCGACCGCATCTCGGGCTGGGGCGGCATCGACCCGCGTACCGGCACCGTCGTCGAGACTCGGCACGAGCTGCGCGGGCAGAGCTTCGCGGGCAAGGTGCTGGTGTTTCCGGGCGCCAAGGGCTCCTCGGGCTGGTCGGCCATGTTCCACATGACGCGGCTCATGAAATCGGCGCCGGCCGCTTTCCTGTTCAACGAGATGACGACCAAGATGGCGCTGGGCGCGGTGGTCACGCATGCGCCTTCGATGACCGACTTCGAGCGCGACCCGCTCGAATGCATAGAGACCGGCGACTGGGTGCGCGTGGACGCCGACCGCGGCGTGGTCGAGATCACGAAGAAGAAACAGGAAGGTGCCGAATGACCCGACCGCTACGCAGCAACTTCCCGCGCGGCTCCTACCTCTGGTCGGTGCGCAACGCGCACTGGCGCGCGCTCGGCATCCCGGAGGAGGACTGCGAGAAGCCCAAGATCGCGATCGTCAACAGCTCCTCCGAGCTGGCCGCCTGCTTCAGCCACCTCGACCGCGTGGCGGCGGAGATCAAGGAGGCCATCCGCGCGGCGGGCGGCGTGCCCTTCGAGATCCGCACGGCCGCGCCCAGCGACTTCATCACCGGCGCCGGCGCGCGCGGCGCCTACATGCTGGCGGCGCGCGACCTCGTCACCAACGACATCGAGGTGGCCGTCGAAGGCGCGCAACTCGACGGCATGGTCTGCCTCACCTCCTGCGACAAGACCGTGCCGGGCCAGCTCATGGCGGCCGCGCGGCTGAACATCCCGACGCTGCTCGTGCCCTGCGGCTACCAGCCCAGCGGCGAGTACAAGGGCCACCACATGGACATCGAGGAGGTGTTCATCGGTGCGATGCACGCCGTCACCGGCAACCTGCCGGTGGAAGAACTCGTGGGCATGAGCCGGGAGGCCATCCGCGGCCCCGGCGTGTGCTCGGGCCTGGGCACGGCGAACTCGATGCACATCGTCTGCGAGGCGCTCGGCATGGCGCTGCCGGGCAGCGCGCCGGTCGCGGCGCTGAGCCCGAAGATGATGGCCGACGTGCGCGCGGCCGGCACGCGCATCGTGCAGATGGTGTGGGACGACCTGAAGCCCCGCGACATCCTCACGCCCGGCGCCTTCGCCAACGCGGTGCGCGCGGTGCTGTCCATCGGCGGCTCGCTCAACACCGCCAAGCACCTGCAGGCGGTGGCGACCGAGGGCGAGACCGGTGTCGACGTGTACGGCATGTTCGAGCGCCTCGGCCCCGAGACGCCGGTGCTGGCCGGCGTGCGTCCCATCGGCAACGACTCCATCGAAGCCTTCGAGGCGGCCGGCGGCTGCCGCGCGCTGATGAAGCAGCTGGAGCCGCTGCTCGACACCGGCGCGCGCACCGTCACCGGCGGTACGGTCGCCGACAACCTGCGTGATGCCGAGGTGGCGAACGCCGAAGTGATCCGCCCCATTGGCCGCCCGGTGGCGCCGCTGCCGGCCATCGTGCTGCTGCGCGGCAACCTCGCGCCCGAGTCGGGCCTCATCAAGACCGGCATCGCCGAGCGCAAGGTGCGGCGCTTCGCCGGCCCGGCCGTGTGCTTCTGGACTTCGGACGCCGCCATCGCCGCGCTGAAGAAGGGCGAGATCGTGCCCGGCCAGGTCGTCGTGATGCGCGGCGCCGGTGCCTGCGGCGGCCCGGCGATGGGCGGCGGGGCGTCGCGCGTGGTCTTCGCCGTCGACGGCGCGGGGCTGGGCGACCAGGTGGCGCTGCTGACCGACGGGCATCTCTCGGGCCTGGTCTGCAAGGGGCTGGTGGTGGCCGAGGTGTCGCCAGAGGCCGCGCTCGGCGGTCCGCTCGGGTTGGTGCGCGACGGCGACGTCATCACCATCGACCTCGACGCGCGCCGGCTCGACATCGACCTGACAGACGCCGAACTGCAGGCGCGCCGCGACGACTGGCAGGCGCCGCCGCCGGTGCACGACACCGGCTGGCTGCAGCAGTACCGGCGCAACGTGGGGCCGCTTTCGAAGGGCGCCGTCCTCGTGCGCGTCGAGCGCACCGCGCCCCCGGGCTAGACCTCTTCCGATCACGGCTTTCGCCAACCGGTGCGGACCCCCGTCCGCATCCGGTGGCGCAGCCCTGCGCGGTCGTTCCGAGTTTTTCAACCCAAGAGAAGAAGCAGGAGACAAGAAACCATGAAGAGAATCTTGATGTGGTCGGCGCTGGGGCTGGCCGGCACCGGCGTTGCACAGGCGCAATCCAGCGTGACCGTGTTCGGCGTGATGGACCTCGGCATCCAGTACACGAACGGCGCCGGTCCGGGCGGCGGCTCGGTGAAGTCGCTGTCCAACGGCGGGCTTTCCACCAGCCGGCTGGGCTTTCGCGGCACCGAGGACCTGGGCGGCGGCCTGCGCGCGGGTTTCTGGCTCGAAGGCAGCCTGAACCCCGACACCGGCACCGGCCGCCCGAGCAATTCCAACAATCAGGCAAGCGGCGCGGGCACGGCGGGCCCCATCACCTTCGACCGCATGTCCTTCGTGAGCCTGTCGTCGGACAAGCTGGGCGAGCTGCGGCTGGGCCACGACTTCATTCCCACTCACTACAACAGCATCTACTTCGACCCGTTCAACGCCAACGGCGTGGCGCGCGCGGGCAACCTCACCTTCGCGGCCGTGGGCACCGGGCCGCTGCCCACCACCATCACCGGCAGCAACACGGTGAGCTACTGGCTGCCGCCCAACCTCGGCGGCTTCTACGGCATGGCGATGGTGGGCATCGGCGAGAACGACTCGACCCTGGCGAACCGCCACGACGGCAACTTCGCGGGCGCGCGCTTCGGCTTCGCATCGGGCGCCTTCGACGTGGCGGCGGCCGTCACGCGCTCGAAATTCAATGCCACCGCCACTGTCGGCAACTACACGCACGCCAACATCGGCGGCTCGTGGGACGCGGGCTTCGCCAAGTTCTTCGCGCTCTACAACAAGGTGACGGTGAAGCTGGCGGCCGGCACGGTGCGCAAGAACACGGCCGAGATCGGCGCGCACATCCCGGCCTTCGAGGTGGGGCGCATCCGCATCAGCTACGCCTACCTCGACGACCGCAGCGACGAGAGCCTGCGCAACGCCAACGGCATGCCGCGCAACCGCGACGACGCGCGGCAGTTCGGCATCGGCTACGTGCACAACCTCTCCAAGCGCACCGCGCTCTACGGCACCTACGCACGGCTGATGAACAGCGGGCAGGCGCGCTACGTGGTCAGCGGCGGCGTGGCGCCGGCGGCCGGGCATCGCTCGACCGGCTGGGAATTCGGCGTGCGCCATCTCTTCTGAAGCGGAGGGCCGTCATCATGCGACGCAGAACACTCGCCCTGGCGGCCCTTGCCGCCGCCACGGCATTGCCCGGCACGGCGGCATGGAGCGCCGACACATTCCCCAACAAGCCGCTGAAGCTGATCGTCGGTTTCGCGGCCGGCGGCGGCGCCGACGTGCTCACGCGCATCATCGCGGAGGGCCTGTCCAAGCAGCTCGGCCAGCAGGTGATCGTGGAGAACCGCCCCGGCGCCGACGGCGTGCTGGCCGCGCAGGCCACCTCGTCGGCCAGGCCCGATGGCTACACGCTGCTGATGGGCACCAACACCGCCATGGTGGCCGCGCCCACGCTACGGCCGACGCCGCCCTACGACCCCTTCAAGGCCTTCACGCCGATCAGCTCGGCCGGGCAGTTCTCGATGTTCCTGGTGGTGCCTGCGAGCCTGCCGGTGAAGAGCGTGAACGAGCTGCTCGCGCTGGTGGCGTCGAAGCCCGGCGCGCTCAATTCGGCGTCGAGCAACAGCGCCTCGGAGCTCGCGATGCTGCAGCTGCTGGGCGACCGCAAGGTGGTCAACGCGCGCTACAAGGGCGACATGCAGGCCATGACCGACCTGCTGGGTGGGCAGATCCAGATGATGTTCACCACCGGCACGCTGGCGCCGGGCTTCGTGAAGGAAGGGCGCATCCGCGCGCTGGTGACGCTGCTGCCGCAGCGCAGCGCCCTGTTGCCCGACGTGCCCACGGGCGGCGAGCTGGGGCTGGGCAAGCTCACCATCACGCCGTGGGCCGGCTTCTTCGGGCCGCCGGGGCTGCCGCAGGCGATCACCGACAGGCTCTCGCAGGAACTGCAGAACACGCTCAAGCGCCCCGAGGTGCACGCGCAGCTGGTGCAGCAGGGCTTCGAGGGCTATGGCATGAGCCCCGCGAAGTTCACCGAGTTCTTCCGCACGCAGTACGACGCCTTCGGCGCCACCGTGCGCGAGCACAACGTCAAGTTCGAATAGCAGCGGCCTCGCGGCGCCAGAAGGCCGCGTCGGGAAAGCTGCCCGCGCCGGCGGCCGCGTTGTCGGCCATGTGCTCGCGGCGGCTGGTGCCCGGTATGGCGCAGGTCACGGCCGGGTGGCTCAGCACGAACTTCAGCAGCACCTGCGCCCAGCTGTTGCAGCCGATCTCGGCGGCCCAGGGCGGCAGCGGCTTGTCGCGCAGCCGGCGCAGCAGTCCGCCGCCGCCGAAGGGCATGTTGACGATCACCGCCACGCCGCGCTCGGCGGCCAGCGGCAGCAGGCGCTGCTCGGCCTCGCTCGCATCGAGCGAGTAGTTGATCTGCAGGAAATCGAGCTTCTCGGCCTTCAGCACCGCCTCGACCTCGCCGTAGGCCGAGGCCGTGTAGTGCGTGACGCCGATGTAGCGCACGCGGCCCTTTTCCTTCCAGCCGCGCAGCGTGGCGAGATGCGTGCGCCAGTCGACGAGGTTGTGCACCTGCATCAGGTCCATGTGCTGCGTGCGCAGCCGCGCGAAGGACTGCTCCATCTGCGCGATGCCGGCCTCGCGGCCCGAGGTCCACACCTTGGTGGCGAGGAAGGGCCTGACCTGCTGCTTCGATGCTGCCAGCAGCTCGCCGGTGGTTTCCTCGGAGCGGCCGTACATCGGCGAGCTGTCGATCACCGTGCCGCCGGCTGCGAAGAGAGCCTCGAGCACGCCGGGCAGGCGCGCGTATTCCTCGGTGCCGGGGCGCTGGTCGAAGCCGATCCAGGTGCCGCAGCCGATCACGGGCAGCGCCTCGCGGGTGGAGGGGATGGGGCGGGTGTTCATGGCTGGCTTGGACTGGGGTTGGGCGAAGGCGGGGAGCGCGGCGCTGGCGCACAGCGCGGCGCCCATGCGCAGCAGTTCGGCGCGGGTGAGGTGGAAAGGAATCGTCGGGGGCTGCATCCGTGGCCAGTATCCGACGATGGGAAAGGCGCAGCTCGCCGCAATGTGAAACGCTCTGTGAAGAAGAAACGGCTTTTCCGGGCTTCTGGTTGTGGCTCATGAAATACTGTATGAAAATACAGTTAACAGTCATCGCCATGGGCCTCCCTTTCCTCGATTCCTTCTCCGCTGCCGCGGGCCGTGGCGTCTGGCATGCCGACGAACTCGGCCTTGCCGACGCGCAGGTCATCGCCACCGGCCATGCCGCGCTCGACGCGGAACTGCCGGGCGGCGGCTGGCCGGTCGGCGCGATGACGGAACTGCTGCTGCCTGCGCCCGAAGCCCATGTCTGGCGGCTGCTGCTGCCCGCGCTGGCGCAGGCGGTGGTCGCGCGGGGCGGGCCGGTGGTGCTGATCGGCGCGCCCTACGAGCCCTGCGGCGCCTCCCTCGCGGCGCAGGGGCTGCCGGTGGAGGCGCTGATGTGGGTGCGCAGCGAGGCCCCGGCCGCGCGGCTGTGGGCCTGCGAACAGGCGCTGCGCTGCGCCGATGTGTCCGCTGTCTTGGCCTGGCTGCCGCAGGCGCGGGTGGGCGAGCTGAGGCGGCTGCAGCTGGCGGCCGCGCAGCACGAGGTGCTGCTCTTCGTGTGCCGGCCCGAGTCGGTGGCGCTGTCGGCATCGCCCGCGCGGCTGCGCATCCAGGCCGACCGCAGCGAAGCCGACGTGTCGCAGATCGAACTGCACATCCTCAAGCGCCGAGGCCCGCCGCTGGCCGCGCCGGTGATGCTGCCGGCGCGCAACGAGCGCATGACCGCGCTGCTGGCCGCCGCCCGGCTGCGGCGCAAGCTGCGCCTGCAGCAGCAGGGTGTGGCCCCTGCGGGCGAGCCGGCAGCCTCGGCCACGGTGGTGCGCATCGACGCATGGAAAGGAGGCCCGGATGCACTGGATCGCCTTGCGGTGGTTGCCTGAAGCCGGTACGACCGACACGCCCGAAGCCCTGGCGGCGATGCCCACGCCCGAGTCCCTGGGCTGGTGGGCCCTGAAGTACACGCCCCACGTCGCCTGGCTCGACGAAGCCCTGATGCTCGAAGTCTCCGCCTGCGAGCGCCTTTGGGGCGGGCGCATGACGCTGATGCGCCTGCTGCTGGCCGACAACCCCGTGCCCGACGCGCGCATGCTGGGCGCACAGGGCGCCACCAGCCTGATCGCGCTGGCGCGGCTGCGCCTGTTCGCCCGCGACGAGAAGCGGCCGAAGGAGATACCCGCCGGCCTGCCGCTGGACACCTTGACCGCCGCCCATGAGCACCTCGACCTGCTCGCGCGCCTGGGTTGCCGCAGCTGGGGCGATGTGGCTGCGCTGCCGCGCGGCGGACTCACGCGGCGCTTCGGCACCGGTCTTCGCGAGGCGCTCGACATCGCTTGGGGCCTGCGCCCCGAAAGCCATTCGTGGCTCACGCTGCCCGACGTGTTCGAGCAGAAGCTGGAGCTGCCGGCGCTGGCCGAGACCGCGCCCGAGCTCATGTGGTCGGCCAATCGGCTGCTGACCTCGCTGCAGTTCTGGCTGCGTGCCCGCCAGCGCGGCGCGCGTGCGCTGGAGTTGCAATGGACGCTCGACCTGCGGCGCCTCAACGGCGTGAACCTGCCTCCGCACGAGCAGCTCACCGTGCGCACGGCAGAACCCACGCAGGACATGGCGCACCTGCGCCGGCTGCTGTCCGAAAAGCTGGCCCTCGCCACGCTGGCCGCGCCTGCGAGCTGGATCAGGCTGCGCACCCTCGAGACCGATCCTTGGGCCGGCGCCAGCACCAGCTTCCTGCCGGAGGACAACCGCAAGGGCGACAGGCTGCACGAGATGGTCGAGCGGCTCAGCGTGCGGCTCGGGCCGCAGCAGGTGGTGGTGCCGTCGGCGCGGGCCGACCACCGGCCCGAGCGCAAGCAGGCATGGTGGCCTGCATTGCAGAAGGAGAAGGAAAAGGAGAAGCCGGCCGGCGACAAGAGCCGGAAGGAGGCTGCCGCGGCAGCTTCGCAGCCCGACGCCGTCTACCCGCCATGGCTGCTGCCCGAGCCGCTGCTGCTCGAGATGGACGGCGAGCGCCCGTGCTACCGCGGCCCGCTGAGCCGGCTGATCGGACCGCAGCGCGTCGAGACCGGCTGGTGGGGCGACAAGGAAGAGGGCGGCCAGCCCGCGATGCGCGACTACTACGTCGCGGAAAGCCCCGAGGCCGGGCTGGTGTGGATCTTCCGCGAGCGGCCCGCCGCGCGCTTTTCTTCCGGCGAGGTTCGCTGGTACCTGCAGGGCTTCTATGCCTGAGCTCAGCGGCAAGCAGGAAAGCAGGCGGCAGCCCGCCAAGGTGCATGCGCTGCCGGTGCCGCTGCGCAAGGCACCTGAGTCCAGGCTGCCCGACTATGCAGAGCTGCACTGCCTGACCAACTTCAGCTTCCAGCGCGGCGCCTCGACGCCCGAGGACATCGTGGACCGGGCCTACCAGCTCGGCTACAAGGCGCTGGCCATCACCGACGAGTGCTCGGTGGCCGGCATCGTGCGGGCGCACGTGTGCTTGCGCGACATGGAGAACAAGCTTTGCGAATACGAGCGCGAGCACCCCGACGAGCCGAAGATCCCGCGCAACCCGAGCTTCCGCCTGCTGTTCGGCAGCGAGTTCCGGTTCGAGCGCTTCAGGCTCGTTGTGATAGCGAACGACACCGAGGGCTGGGGCAACCTCTGCGAATTCATCACCGCCGCGCGCAACACCGAGCTGCCCAAGGGCGAGTACCGAGTGGACTGGGATGAGAGCGACGTGGCTTCGCTGCAGCATTGCCAGGTTCTCTTCGTACCGAATCGCAACCCCGGCGGCGCGATGGATACGGCCACGCTGCACGAAGATCTTCTGGCCGCCAAGGCGCTGTACTGCGGGAACCTCTGGCTGGCGGTTGAACTGTTCAATGAACTCGACGACGACCTCTGGCTCGTCACGCTGATGCAGGCAGGCGAGGACGCGGGCGTACCGCTCGTGGCTGCCGGCGACGTGCACATGCATGCGCGTTCATGCAAGCCGCTGCACGACATACTGACGGCCGTTCGCGAAGGCAAGACGGTGGCCGAGTGCGGCTTCGCGCTGCAGTCGAATGCCGAGCGGCATCTGCGACAGCGCGTGCGGCTTGCGGAGATTTATCTGCCGCAGATGCTGGAGAACACGCTGGTGGTGATGGAGCGGTGCAGGTTCGATCCGAAGGTGATCCGGGATACCTACAAGTACCCGCTGGAAAACCTGGGCAACGATGAGACGCCGGCGCAGACGCTGGTGCGCAAGACGTGGGAAGGTGCGCGGAATCGCTATCCAGGCGGCATTCCCGAGAAGGTACAGGCACAGGTGCAGAAAGAGCTCGACATCATCGTCGAGCTCGAATACGAGATGTTCTTCCTCACGGTGGAAGACATCGTGCGCTTCGCCCGCTCGAAGGATATTCTTTGCCAGGGGCGCGGCTCGTCAGCCAACTCGGCGGTCTGTTTTTGCCTCGGCATCACCGCCATCAATCCAGACAAGGCCACGCTGCTGTTCGAACGCTTTCTGAGCCGCGAGCGCCGCGAGCCGCCCGATATCGACGTCGACTTCGAGCACCAGCGGCGCGAAGAGGTCATCCAGTACATCTACGAAAAATACGGCCGCGAGCGCGCAGCCATCGCTGCCGTCGTCATCTGCTACCGCTCCCGCAGCGCACTGCGCGACGTGGGCAAGGCCATCGGCATCGACGAGCGGCTGATCGACGAGTTCGCGAAGGACCACTACTGGTTCGACGAAGCTGTGCTCGGCGAGCAGTTGCAGCGGGCGTCGGCGCGCGCAGGCGTGCAGGAAGACGAGCTCAAGCTGGAGCACTGGATCGAGATGACGCGGCGGCTCAAGGGCTTTCCGCGCCACCTGAGCCAGCACGTGGGCGGTTTCGTGCTCACGCACACCAAGCTCACGCGGCTGGTGCCGGTGGAAAAAGCGTCGATGAAGGACCGCTCGGTCATCCAGTGGGAGAAGGACGACCTCGAGGCGATGGGCATGCTCAAGGTCGACGTGCTGGCGCTCGGCATGCTCAGCGCGATCCGCCGGGGGCTTGCGCACATGAACAGCTGGCGCAACTCGGCCATCGAGATGCATCAGATACCGGCCGACGACCAGAAGGTGTTCGACATGATCTGCGACGCCGACACCATCGGCGTGTTCCAGATCGAGAGCCGCGCTCAGATGTCAATGCTGCCGCGCCTGAAGCCGCGCACCTACGAAGACCTGGTGATCGAGGTCGCCATCGTGCGGCCGGGGCCCATACAGGGCGGCATGGTGCATCCGTATCTCAAGCAGCGGGAGCGGGTCGCCAAGAAATTGCCCATCCGCTACGAGAAGGACGAACTGCGCCCAGCGCTGGAGCGCACGCTGGGCATACCGATCTTCCAGGAGCAGGTGATGCAGATCGCGATGATCGCGGCCAAATTCACTGCCGACGAGGCCGACCAGCTTCGCCGTGCCATGGCCGCATGGAAGCGCAAGGGTGGCCTCGGCAAGTTCCACGACAAGCTGGTGGACGGCATGGTTCTCAACGGCTACAAGGCCAGCTTCGCCGAAGCCATCTTCAAGCAGGTCATGGGCTTCGGCGACTACGGCTTCCCCGAGAGCCACGCTGCCAGCTTCGCGCTGCTGGTGACGGTGAGCAGCTGGCTCAAGAACTACGAGCCGGCCTGTTTTCTCTCCGCACTGCTCGATTCGCAGCCGATGGGCTTCTACAGCCCCTCGCAGCTGGTGCAGGACGCGCGCCGCCATGGCGTGGAGGTGCGCCCGGTCGACGTCACGCGCAGCGGGATCGACACCACGCTCGAAGCCCGCGACCCCGGCGCGCCGCGCATGCCGCCCGGCACCGACGAGCGCTATGCCGACCGTCTCGGCAGAGAGAACCAGCCCGCGGTGCGGCTGGGCCTGAACCGCATCGCGAGCCTCAGCGATGGCGGGGCCAAGCGCCTGCTGGAGGCACGCGCGCAGGCGCAGTTCACGAGCACCGAGGATCTCGCCCTGCGTGCCGAACTCGACGGCAAGGACATGGCCGCGCTGGCCGCGGCCGATGCGCTGATCTCGCTCTCGGGCCATCGGCGCCAGCAGGTGTGGGACGCCACCGCGCAGCGGCGCGCGCCGGCCCTGCTGCGAGGTGTGCCGATCAACGAGCAGGCGCTGCTGCTGCCAGCCGCGTCGGAGGGCGAGGAGATCGTGGGCGACTACGCGGCGCTGCGGCTCACGCTGCGCCGCCATCCGCTCGCGCTGCTGCGTCCGCGCCTGGCGCGCATGAAGCTGATGAGCGCGGCGGAGCTGCGTTCGCTCTCCAGCGGGCAGACCGTGCGCGCCTGCGGCATCGTCAAGGGGCGGCAGCGCCCGCAGACCGCCAACGGCACCATCTTCGTCACGCTGGAGGACGAGACCGGCAACGTCAACGTGATCGTCTGGAGCCACGTCATCGAGGCTTGGCGCGAGCCGCTGCTTAAGTCGCACCTGCTCGCGGTGCAGGGCACCTGGCAGCGCGACGACGACAGCGGCGGCAAGGTGCAGCACCTGATCGCCACCGGCTTCAAGGACCTGACGCCGCTCATGGGGCGGCTCGCGCAGAGCAACACGAGCCGGGATTTCCATTGACGCGGCTAAAGATCCGGCAGAGGAGTCGAATGCAACCGATCGTTTTGCGCCTCGCGCCTTGCGGCTCTTTTCGCTAACCTGTTTCCGCCATGTCCGAATCCGCCGTTCTCGCCCCCCCCGCCGCCGGCCCCATCGGGCCGCCGCCTCCCGCGCCCGACGTGCCCATTCCCGTGCCGCCGCCGCACCAGCCGCCTTTTCCGCCGCCGGAGGGCGATCCGCCTCCGGCCGAGCCGCCGGTGACCGACCCCGGCTTTCCGCCTCCGGTGACGGAGCCGCCGCCGATGCAGCGTGCCGAGGCGGCAGTGCCCTTCGGAAAGCTGCATGCGCGGCGCCTGCGCGAGATCTACCGCTCGGCCGGCTGGCCGTGCTGCGACACCATCGAGGTCGAACTGCTCGCGGGCGGCTACCTGGAGCGCGTGCGCACGGCGCATGGCCACGAGACGCTGCGCGTGACCGATGCCGGCATCGCGCGCATCGCCGCCACGCTCACCATCAACCGCGCTGCGCTGTCGCCGCACGAGGCGCTGGTGGAACGCGTGGCGCGAGAGATGACGCGCGGCGGCCGCATCGCCTGGCGCGGCCTGGGCCTGCGGGCGCGCCTGCCGCCGCTGGAAGAGGGCGGCAAGCCGCGCTGGTGCATGGCGCGGCCCGACGTGTTCTCGATCCGCAATACCAGCGTGGAGGCCTATGCGCACCCCATTGTTCACGAGGTGAAGGTGAGCCGCGCCGACCTGCTGGGCGACCTGCGCAAGCCCGACAAGCGCGCGGCCTACCTCGACCTGGGCGGCGAGTGCTGGTACGTGCTGGGCAACGATGCGAAGGGCCGCTGCATCGCCAAGCCGGATGAGATACCTGCCGAATGCGGCGTGATGGTGCTGGAGGGCGATCGCCTGGTGGTGGCGCGCGCGGCGGTGCATCGCGCCTTCGAGCGCATTCCGTTCGCGGTATGGCTGGCGCTGGCCAAGGCCCAGCCGATTCCGGGCTTCGAGGACGACGCGCAGGACATGCTGGCCTGAAGAAACCAGTTCAGGTGATGGCGTCGTAGCTCCGGTGCGCGATGGCGACCACGTCGTCGGGCAGGAACTGGTTCTGCATCTGGCGCAGGCCCTCTTCGCGGTCTTGCGTGCTGGCGGTGCCGTCGAACATCTGGTCGCAGAACTCGAGCAGGTCCTTCACGATGCGTTCGTGGCGGTAGTAGGCGAGGGCCACGGCGTCGATGTCTTCCTTCTTTGCACCATAGCCTTCGTGGAACAGCGCTTCTTCGTGCGGCTGGTTCCATGCGTGCCCGACGCCACCGCCGATGAACATCAGGTCGCGCTCCTTCGGCGCGAGGATGAGCGTGTCCCAGTCGACGATGGCCAGGCGGTCGTCGTCGCCGACGAGCACGTTGCCCGCGTGCAGGTCGGAGTGGCACGGCACCAACTGCGGCGGGCGTTCGAGCAGGATGGATGCGAGCTGCTCGCTGCGGTAGACGATGTTGTCGATTTCTTCCGCGTGCTCTTCCCAGAAGGCGAGGAAACGCATGGCGATGTCGTCGCCCTTCACGTCGTTGATGAAGCGACGCTGGTAGCGGCGCACGCCTTCGCGCCAATGGTGGTCGTAGCGTTCGCGGGGCAGGGCAGCCGACAATGCTTCAGGCAACTCGGTGCGATGGATCGCGCCTACCGCAGCGCCGAGCGCGACCCACTGCCGGCTTGTCAACGCGCGTTCGAAGCCGTTGCTGCCCTCGAAGAAGGGATAGAGCGCCCAGTCGAAGCCGTGACCTTGCACGCTCAGTTGGCCGCCGGTCGTCGGCAGCGGCGCCATCACCGCTTCGATGCCTTTGTCGTGGTGCAGGAAAGCCGGCACGGCGACCACGCTCCGGTCAAAGCCATTGCGGCGCAGCTTCAGGAAGCAGGTGGCGCCGTCATTCGCGTCGATGCGAAAGACGGCGGAGTTCACATCGGCGCCCAGCGGCAGGAACTCGGCGCGGATGTCGTGCAGTTTGTAGGCACCGGCAAGGCATTGCGCGATGGCTTCGTGCGGCAGGTCGAGAGGCGTGAGCATCCGGGGACTTTAGCGCCGGACGAAAGGCAGCCTCAGTGCAGCGGGTAGGAGGCGAGCGCTTCGTGGCGGAACGGGTGTGTGAAGTGGGAGCGGACCAGGCGGAATTCCGTTGCGGTCCAACGGATGGGCTTCAGCGAAATGGGCCTTGCGGCTCGCTCGGAGTCTCGCGCGATGGTGACGTGTGGATTCCATCCGCGCCCACGGACCTGGAGGGAAAAGCCCGCTTGCAGCAGCACGCAGCTGATATCGCGCTGAAGACGGCGCAGGCCTTCGTGCTCCGAGGGCTGAACCACCGAGACGTCGTTGTTCCACGTGCAGGAGCTGTCGAGCGTCAGTTGCAGTCGCCGCGCGCACACTGCGGCGAGCGCAGCGCGCAGCCGGCGTTCGGCATCGCCTTGCTGATCGTCGAGATACTGAAGCGTGAGGTGCAGGCGCTCTTCAGGTGGAAAGGAGCAGTCCCTGGGCCACCACCAGTCCTTGCGATGCGCCTCGATTTCGGCCTGCACCTGAACGGTGGGGAAGAGTCCGACGAGAAGTTGATTCGGCTCGGTCACGGCGTGCTCCTTCAGCTGGTTTCAGGGTTCAGGCGGCCACCAGCTTTCGGCCGTCGTGCGGATGACGCGCGCCGCCTGGGCGCGGATGTCGTTCGTGCTGTTGTGGCCCACCTTGAAGGGCCAGGTCGAGATGCGGCCTGTGCGGGTGCGGGATGGCTGCAAGCGTTGCAGCCTGGAGAAGAAAAGAACCTGCGCCGTGGGCGCAGGTGGACTGGCGGTGGTCATGGGCGTCGCCTCGATGTTGTTCTTGGAGACGACGAATTCTAGAGAAATACTGTATGTATGTACAGTATCCGGAGGGTCCGCAAACCCTTGAGAAAAAGGTTCCTCAGGGCTGCGCGGATGTGCCCAGAAGGGCCTCCAGATCGACAGCCGCAGCCATCGCCCTGTAACCGGCATCGCCCGGATGCAGGTGGTCGCCGGAGTCCATCGAGGCCTTGAGCCGGGAGGGGTTCGCCGGGTCGCGCAGCAGGGCGTCGAAGTCGACCACGGCGTCGAAGGCGCCGCCTTCGCGGATCCAGCGGTTCACGGCCTGGCGCACCTTGTCCTTGGCCGGCGAATGATGGCCTTCGAGCGGCGTGCCCTGCAGCGCCCGCTCGTTCGGCGGGATGGTGCCGGCCATGATGCGCACGTTGTGGGCGCGGGCCATCTCGGCGAGCTGCCGCAACCCCTGGATGACGGCTTCGGCGCGCATGGCCGGCTCGTCGGGCGCGAAGGGGCCGCCGGGCCAGCCGATGTCGTTGGTGCCCAGCAGCACGATCATGGCGCGCACGCCCGGCTGGGCGAACACGTCGCGGCCGGCGCGCTCCAGGCCTGCGCGGCCCATGCCGTCCTTCAGCAGGCGGCCGCCGGAGATGCCGGCGTTCAGCACCGCGACATTGCGCCCCGCCAGCCGCTCGGCCAGCGCGTCGGGCCAGCGGGTGTTGGCGCCGGGCGTGGAGCCGTTGCCATCGGTGATCGAGTCGCCGAGCGCGACGACGGTGGCCGGTGCCCGGGGTGTCTCGACGATCAGGCCGCTGAAGTAGACGCGGGTGCTCCATTGCGTGGCCGCCGAGGGCAGGCGGGCCGCGCCGCTCAGGTCGCCGTCGGCGACGTAGGCGGTCTGTCGCGCGTCGAAGTGGAAGCCCGCGGGCTGACTGGGCCGCGGCAGGTAGAGCGACACGGCAAGCTCGGCGAGCGCGGGCAGGGCGATGTCCACCGGGTCGCTGACGAGGCGCGCGCCGGGCGGCACGGTCACGTCGGCCTGCCCGCCGAAACGCAGCGGCCGGTCCGTGCCCTCGACGATGGCCGACCCCCCGCCATGGCGGGCCACGCGTGCGGCGCCGATGTACAGCGGCACCGTGCCGCCTTCGTTGCTGATCACCACGCGCAGGCGCGATCCGCCGATGCTCAGGCGCGCGACCTGCCGCACGGTCTGGCGGTTGAACTGGAAGGGCAGGCCCGAGGGCAGCACGAAATCGCCGTTCCAGACGGGCTGCGTGCTGGCCATCCAGCTGGGGCTCCAGTAGGTGGCCGGAGAGGGTTCGGCGGCAGAAGTCGCGGCCGAGCCGACAAGGGCGAGCGCGAGAGCGCCGTGGCGCAGGGCCGAGGCAAGAGCGGACGTGGTCATGGAGTTATTCCTGATGAAAGTTGAAGCGAGGCCTTCACTTTCATTCATGCTCATCTGGATGGGTAGAAGGCAAAATTGCATCCAGACCATTCCATACTCGAATACACCATGGACACCCTGCGCGCCCTCGAAGCCTTCGTGCACAGCGTCGAACTGGGCAGCCTCTCGGGCGCGGCCCGCGCGCTCGGCACCACGCAGCCGACGGTCAGCAAGCTGGTCGCGGGGCTGGAGCGCTCGCTGGGCGTGCGCCTGCTGCGCCGCACCGCCGCAGGCCTGAGCCTGACCGAGGAGGGCCAGCGCTTCCACGAGCGCTCCCGGCGCGTGCTGGAGGACTACGGCGATGCGGTGGCCGACGCGCGCGAAGGCATCCGGCAGCCGCGCGGCCTGTTGCGCGTGAGCGCGCCGGTGACGCTGGGGCAGCGGCATCTCAACGCGATGGCGCTGGAGTTCCTGGGCCTGTACCCCGACATCGAACTGGAGCTGGTGCTCGACGACCGCTTCGTCGATCCGCTGGAGGGCCGCATCGACGTCTCGCTGCGTGTCGGCGGCACCTTGCCGCCCGACCTGGTCGCGCGCCGGCTCGGTTCGTGGCCGCGCGTGCTGGTCGCTTCACCGGACTACATCGCGTCACGCGGCAATCCGCGCAAGCCGCAGGACCTGCTGTCGCACGACTACCTGCGCTACGCGGCCGGCGACGACGGCGTGCTGCTCGATGGCCCCGAAGGCCCCGTCCCGGTGCCGGTGCGCAGCCGCTACCGCGTGAACAACGCGGTGGCCATGCTCGATGCCGTGCTGGGCGGCGCAGGCATCTCGCTGCAGCCGACCTGGATGGTGGCGGAGCTGCTCGCGCAGGGCCGGCTGGTGCGCGTGCTCGGCCGCCACACCGGTCCCGCGCAGGAGATGCACCTGCTCTATGCGCCGCGTCGCCACCAGCCGCAGCGGGTGCGCGTGCTGGTGGACTTCCTCGCCGAGCGGGTGGCGAAGCTGCCGGGGGCGTCGGCGCATCAGGCAGCCTGACAAGGCCGAGGCCAGCAGCGCACCCACCGGCGAAGGGAAGCGGGCGCAACGCCCGGTGTCTCCGGGTCGGTGCGCACCGCGAGGCAGGCTGATGACCAACACCGAGCCTGGCTCAGGCGTCATCAGGGGCGGGCGATCAGGCCGCGTCCCGGTTTCGTGCGCGGGCGAATTCGTCGCGGTGCTTCATGAAGCGGTGGTAGGACATCCGCAGATGCAACTGCATGACCTGGCGCGCCAGTTCGCCGTCGCCTGCCTCGACAGCGAGCGTGAGATCGCGGTGGTGGTGGAGGCTCTGCTCGAGCTCGGCCGTCGTGTAGATGTAGAAGGAGCGCACGATGATGGGCATGTCGATCATCGTCTCCAGCATCGCCCTCAGCCGCGACGACCCCGAGGCCTCCAGCAAGGACCGGTGGAACGTGCGGTTGGCGTCCTGGATGATGGCGATGCTTCCCGCGTCGCCAGCGGTGATGGCGGCGGCCATCCGGTCGTTGCTGGCCGTGAGTTGGGAAACCAGTTGCTCGCCGCCACGCTGCGCCGCCAGCGATGAAGCGTACGGTTCGAGGAGCATCCGCAGCTGAAACGTCTCTTCGATGTCCCACTCAGACCACTCGGCCACGTGGATGCCTTGTCCCATGCTGTCGGTGGCGAGCCCGTCTGCCACCAGGCGCTTGAGCGCCGTACGGACCGGCGTGCGGCTCAGGCCCAGTTCGCGCGCGAGCGGCTCCTCCTTGAGTTGCGTGCCAGGGGTGTAGTGGCCTCCCACCAGCCGCTGCCTCAGGACTTCATATGCCTTGTCTCTGCCTTGCATGTCGTGATCTTCGTTGGCCCGCCTGGATTCTAGGCATGGACCAAGCGCGCACTGCCCGAGGGGCGGGTTCAAGTATATGTACTCCGTTTGTTCTTTCTTGATGTCATTTGTTTTGGCTTCTAAGTGAAAACCCCTGAGGCATTGATTCGGGTGTTCTTTGTTTGTATTATTTTTGTACTTTCAAGGATTGAATTCAATGCGCATCGCAATCATTGGTCTGGGTGAGCTGGGGCGTTGCTTCGCTGCCCCGCTTCATGCCGCTGGCTTCGAGGTCAGCGTCTGCGAGGTTCGACCGGCTGCCGCGGCCGAGGAGCTTGCCGCTTCCATGGGCGTGCCCATCCATCCAGGCCCCGGAGCATGGCTGGCCGAGGCGCAGTGGGTGCTGTCGTGCGTCACTGGCACGACGGCGCTGCCGGTGCTGGAAGCGGTGCTGCCCCATCTCGCGAACGGCGCATCGGTCGCCGACTTCACGACCGCCAGTCCGGCAGTCAAGCGCGAGGCTGCGGCCAAGGCGGCGGCCGCGGGCATCAGATACGTCGACACGGCCGTGATGGGTGCCATCTCGTTGAATCTGGTGCGCACGCCGCTGCTGGTGTCCGGCGAAGGTGCCGGCGACTTCAAGGCCTTCATGGAGCAGGCCGGCGGGCGCGTACAGGTGATCGACGGCGCCAGGGCCGGCGACGCCATCTCGCTGAAGATCCTGCGCAGCATCTTCACCAAGGGCATGGAAGCGCTGTGCGTGGAACTGCTCATGAGCGCCGAGAAGCAGGGCGTGCGCAGCGAGTTGTACGCCCAGCTCGCCGACATCGACCAGACGCCGCTGCGGTCCTTCATGGACATGCTGGTCCGAACGCATGTGGTGCATGCCAGGCGGCGAGCGCATGAGGTCCATGACGCCCAGGGCGAACTGACGGCTCAGGGCCTGTCATCCGTCGTTCTGCCCGGCGTGGCGCAGCGATTCCTGGCGACCGCATCCGCGCTCGAACACACGCCGCTGCCTTGCGATGACCCGAGCGTCGAACAGGCGATCGACTGGTTGCTCGCCACCGCCCCCACCGGCTCCTAGCCTGACCTCGACCCCTGCTTGTTCCGGGTGCCGAACGCCCCCGGCGCTCGTCCTCGTTCGTTTTTATTTTGGAGAACACATTGGCAACACAAGACCAGATCAAACAGCTTCGCGACCTCGGAGCCGCAACCGTCTACGAGGCCCAGGGCGCCAAAGGCGCGCTCGACCAGGGCATCAAGCCGATCGACCCGACGCTGCGGCTGGCGGGCCCCGCGCTCACCGTCGATTGCCGTCCCGCGGACAACCTCATGCTGCACTACGCCGTGCAGAAGGCCGCGCCCGGCGACGTCCTCGTGGTCGATGCCAAGGGTTTCATGGAAGCCGGTCCGTGGGGCGACGTGCTGACCATCCAGGCCATGAAGGTGGGCATCGCGGGCCTGGTCATCAACGGCTGCGTGCGCGACGCGAACCTCATCATCGACCTCGGCTTCCCAGTGTTCTGCCGCGGCCTGTCGATCAAGGGGACGGCCAAGAACCAGCCCGGCAGGCTCAATGTGCCGATCAGCTTCGGGGATGTCCTCATTCATCCCGGCGACATCGTCGTGGGCGACCGCGACGGCGTCGCCGTCGTTCCCCGGGATGAGGTGGCCTCGGCCATCTCCAGCAGCCTGGCCAGGGAAGAGAAGGAAGCCGGCCAGCGCAAGGCGATCGAGCAGGGCGCGATGACGGCCGAACTGCTCAACCTGACCGACACCCTCAAGCGCTTCGGCCTCGTCTGAGCGCTTCATCAAACAAGGAGACATCGCATGCGCAAGTTCATGACCATGGCGCTTTGCTGCGCCGCCCTTCTGGCGCCTCTGTCGCAAGTCCAGGCCGCGGATGCCTACCCGTCGAAGCCCATCCGCATGGTGGTGGGTTTCGCCGCGGGCGGCTCGGCCGACATCAATGCGCGCATCGTCGCCCAGGAATTGGGCAAGGAGCTCAACGGCACCATCGTCGTCGACAACAAGGGTGGCGCCGGGGGCAACCTCGGTGCGGTCGAGGTCAAGCGCGCCGCGCCGGACGGCTACACGATGTTCTACGCGACCTCCGCCGTCGTGCTTGCGCCTTCCCTGTACGCCAAGCCCGGCTTCGACCCCTATGCGGACTACACGCCCGTCTCGCTCACCGCGACCATCCCGTTGCTGCTGGTGGTGAACCCCAAGGTGCCCGCCAGAACCGTCGATGAATTCATTGCTCTCGCCAAGGCGAAGCCCGGGGAAATGAACTACGGCTCGTCGGGATCGGGCGCTTTGCTCCACCTGGGCGGCGCCCTGTTCACCAAGGAGGCAGGCATCCAGGCGACGCACGTGGCCTACAAGGGCAGCGCCCCCGCCGTTGCCGACCTGCTCGCCGGCACCATCCAGTTCATGTTCCTGCCGATCAACGAATCCATTGCGCACGTGAAGAGCGGTGCCCTCCGTGCCCTGGCCATCACGAGCGAGAAGCGATCGGCGCTGCTGCCGGAAGTGCCGACGATCCGCGAGGCAACGGGCAAGACGACCATGGACATGGGCGCCTGGCAGGGCTTGATGCTCCCCAAGGACGCCCCGAGGGAAGTCGTCGACAAGGTGGCCCTGGCGTTGAAGAAGACGCTCGCGGACAAGCCCACGCAGGAGCGACTCACGGGGCAGGGCTCGGTGATCCTGGGCGGCAGCGCCAAGGCGTACTCGGACTACATGAAGCTCGAAGGCGAGCGTTGGGCCAAGGTCATCAAGGAGACCGGCGCCAAGGTCGAATGACAACCATAGAGGAGACGAAAATCATGCTGAACAAAAGAACGCTGATCGTGGGTGCCGTCGCAGCACTCGCCGCCCTGGCCGCTGGTGCCCAGGACTTCAGGAACCCCATCAAGATCGTCGTGCCGTTCGCGCCCGGTGGCGCCACGGATGCACTCGCCCGGCTGCTCGGGCCCAGGCTGAGCAAGGAACTGAACCAGACGGTCATCGTGGACAACCGGCCCGGCGCCAGCGGCCAGATCGGTACTGCGGCCGTCAAGGCTGCGCCCGCCGACGGCTCCACGTTCCTGCTCGCGCTCGATCATTCGGTGGTCGTGGTTCCACTGATCACGCCCACGGCGGGGTACGACGCGGTACGCGACTTCGTGCCCGTCGGCCAGGTGGCCCGCTTCCAATGGACGTTCGCGGTACCGCTGACCAGTCCCGCCAAGTCTCTTCCCGAGTTCGTGGAAATGGTCCGCAAGGATCCGCAAAGCGGCAACTATGGTGTACCGCTCCAGGGCGGTGTGCCGGACATCATCGGTGCGGCCATCACGCGCAAGGCGAATGTGAAGATGGAGTCGATCGCCTTCGGCGGTTCGGCGCAGCTGATGCCCCAGCTCATCGGAGGTCAGCTCGCCTCGGGGGTGACCGGGGAGCCGGAGGGCGTCCAGATGGCGCGTGGCGGCAAGGTCCGCATCCTGGCCATCTCGGGCGGCAAGCGCTCCTCGCTGCTGCCGGAGGTCCCAACCTTCGAGGAGCTGGGCTTCACCGGTGTCGACGTGAACAGCTTCAACGCTTTCTTCGCGCCCAAGGGCCTGTCACCGGTGCTGGCCGAGAAGTTCAACACTGCGTTGCGTGCCGTGCTCAAGGACACCGAGGTCCAGGCGCGCATCAAGGAGATGTCGCTCGATCTGGCGCCCACCGACCTGAACCAGTCTGCAGCCGAGCTGGCCAGGTCGTACGCGTTCTGGAACGATGCCGCGAAGCAGAAGAAATGACGTCCATCGCTTCGGCGGCTTCGGGGCGTGATGGCAGCATGGACGCACCCTTCTCGACCGGCACGCACGCTCCGGCATTTGCCGTGCCGGAGGGCGCCTGCGACTGTCACATGCACCTGTTCGACAGCGCGTTGCCGTATGCCGGCCCCGATGTCCTGAAGCATCCGGATGCGACGCCGCAAGACTACCGGGCGCTCCAGCGGCGCCTGGGCACGTCTCGCAACGTGGTGGTGCAGCCCTCCAGCTACGGATTGGACAACCGCGTCCTCGTGGCAGGCCTGAAAGCGTTGGGCGACAGCGCCAGGGGAGTTGCCGTCGTCGACCCGACGGCAACTGCGTCGCAGTTGCGCGATCTCGAGGACGCTGGGGTCGTCGGAGTTCGGTTCAACCTTGTACAGGCGGGTGCCACGCACGAGCGCATGCTCGAAGACGTCGCCCAACTCATCCGGCCCCTTGGTTGGCACATCCAGATCCATGCCCACGCAGCCACGCTGATCGGCCTCGCTGACCGCCTTGCTCGACTGCCGGTTCCGGTCGTGATCGACCACTATGCGCGTCTCAATGTGTTGCCGGAGCTGAGGCCAAGCCTGGAAGACAGCGTGTTCCGTCTCCTTTCCACCGGCTGCGCGTGGCTCAAGCTGTCGGCGCCGTACATTGCGTCGCCCCAGTCGACGGCCTACGAAGATCTTGAGAGTTTCGCGCAGAGGCTATCTGCCATGTACCCCGACCGGCTGGTGTGGGGAACGGACTGGCCCCATGTGACCGAGGGTGGGCACAAGCCGGACGACGCTGTGCTCATGGGGCTGCTCTCGCGATGGTTCTCTGCAGACGAAATCACCAGAATCCTGGTCGACAACCCACGCGCCCTGTACGGATTCGACATCTAGTGTTCTGTGCCAGTAATTCGCCCGCAGAGTCGCGCGAGTTTTTCAAGGATTGAATCGGCTGCGCGCTGGCCGCGGAGGGCGGGCGCCCCGGCTCAGGTGCTGCGTAGCTGTCGCGTGCCGACGGGCGTGTCGGGGCCGGTGCGCACGTTGCGCTCGATGAACTCGCGCGAGATCGCATCCACGTTCGCCGGCGCTGGCGTGTTGAAGGACATGCGGTACTTCAGCAGCTTGCCGTTGCGCACCGCGAGGTAGGTGAACGAGTCATAGGCCTTGCCGTCGCGCGAATGCACGAGGCGGAAAGAGACGGTGCGGAAGGTCAGCCCTTCGATGCGCACGTCCTTCGTCGGGCCGATCTTCGCGCTGGCATACACGCCCTGCGCGGCGGCGCGCTGCACTTCGGCGATGGTGCTTCGGAAGTGATCGTCGAACTGCGGATCGCCGACGCCCGGCTGCCAGCTGCGCTTCATGTCGTAGACGTAGACGTCGATCCAGCCGACGCTGCTCTCGAAGCGATGGCTGTTGCCCAGGCCGGCGTTCGCCGCTTCGTACGACTTGGAATTGATGTAGCGCCACTGCACACCCGTGGGCTGGGCTGGCGCGGATTCGGTCGCCCGCTCCGTGGCCGACGGCGCCGTGCCCGGAGCGCTGGCGCATGCGCACAGAAGCACGGAGAGAAACGCGGCGATCAGCAGTCTCATGAACTAGCTCCGGGAGTGGGGAAGCCGGATGCTACGTGATCGGCAAGGCAGGGTGAAGGCGTCTTCGCGACTCGCTAGGCGGCATGAAGTCCTCGCAGCGGCATCTCTTCTGTGCGCGCATCGCGGCGTTCCGTCTTCCGCCGCTCGATCGCCTCCGCGAGGAACTCCGCATCGCGCGCCACGCCCGAGAAGCGCCCCGATCCCCAGGTGTGCAGCCACGGCAGTCCGAGGAAGTAGAGCCCCGGCTCGTTCGTCACGCCGCGCAGGTGCACGGGCGCGCCGCGCCCGTTGAACACGGGCGCATCGACCCACGCGAAATCGGGTGAGAAGCCGATGCACCAGACCACGCTGGTGATGCCCGCCGCCGCGAGGTCGAGCCGCGTGCGCTCTTCCGGCGGCTCCCACACCGGCGTGTAGACCGAAGGCGGCGGCGCATCGATGCCCTGCGCGGCGATGTGCCTGTCGATCGATGCGTTGATGCGGTTGTAGGTTTCGTCTGCCTGGTCGAGGTTGTCCCGCAGGTTGGGCTGGAACTCGAAGCGGCCGCCATCGAAGCCTTCCAGCAGCCCGTACAGCTCCATGCCTTCGAGCGCGAAGCGCCGCAGGTCGATGTCGCGGCCGCCGTCGCGGCCGGTCACGTAATGGTTGGTGTTGTCGCGCACGCCTTCGCGCAGCGGATGCTCGGTGACGGGCATGTCGTAGTACTTCATGTCGGCGAGCCAGTCGACCACCTCGCGGCCCCGGTAGAAGCGCGCGCAGCGCGGCGCGTTGCCCGTTGCCAGGTGAACCTTTCGCCCGGCCAGGTGCAGGTCTTCCGCGATCTGCGCGCCCGACTGACCGCAGCCCACCACCAGCACCGCGCCTTCCGGCAGCTGCGCGGGGTTGCGATACTGCGCCGAGTGGAACTGCGCGACGTCCGTCGGCAGCTTTTCCGCCAGGCGCGGCACGATCGGCTTGTGATAGCCGCCCGAGGCCACCACCACCTGGTCGGCGGTGTAGAGGCCCGCGTCGGTCTGCACGGTGAAGCGCTCGTGTTCCCGCCCGCCGGTGCCCGGCACGCGGAACACACGCTCCACGGTCACACCCTCGATGGCCGGCGCCTTCACATGCTCGACGAAGCCCGCGAGCCACTCGTTGATCTGGTCCTTGACCATGAAGCCGTGTGGATCGCTGCCGATGTAGCCCCAGCCCGGCAGCTGGCACTGCCAGTTGGGCGTGACGAGGCAGAACGAGTCCCAGCGCTGCGTGCGCCAGGTGTGGACCAGGCTGCGCTTCTCGATCACCAGATGGTCGATGCCGCGCTGCTGCAGGCAATGGCTCAGCGACAGGCCGGCCTGGCCGCCGCCGACGATGACGACGCTGTAGTGGCTGCGTCCGCCGTAAGGGTGTGACATGGGTGCTCTTTCCTTATCTCTGTCTCTGGATGTGGGGCGGGTCAATCGTCGAAGGCGACGACGGTGACTTGCGCATCGGCTGTCGCTGAAAAGCGCGCGGCGATGCCTTCGATCTCGGCCAACTGGTCCATCGCCTGCGAACAGGCGAAGCCGTACTTCGCGCGCACCCGCTCGGAGGCAATACCCAGCGCTTCGCGTGCGCGTTGCAGAAAGTCGTCGAGGGCGTAGCGCTGGCCGGGCGCGAGGTGTTCCCGCACCACGCTGGAAGGCGAGTAGCAGCGGGTTTCGCTGGCGTCGGGCCAGCGCACGCGGAAGTGCGTCACTGGCATGCGGCGGGCTCCTGCAGCGTGGTGGACGGCTGGATGAAAGCATCGCTGCCGAAGTCCCACAGCAGCGCTTCTTCACCTCCCGCGCGCAGACGCACCTGCCGTGTGGCGTCGACCTCGCCGATCACGCCGCAGGCGATGTCGCGGGCCGAGAAGCGTGCCATCACCGCCGCGACCTGCGCGGGTGCCACGCTGAGCACGAAGCCATAGCTCGGAAACGAAGACAGCCACCGCAGCAGCGGCACGCCATCGGGCCGGGGCAGCGCGTCGAGGTCGATGCGCGCGCCGACGCCCGAGCATTCCAGCAGCATCATGGCCGTGCCCACCGCGCCGGCCATGCTGATGTCCTTGGCGGCGCAGCAAAGCCCGTCCTCGGCGATGGCTGGCAGCAGCTCCAGGTCGGCGCGCAGCCGCGAGGCGGGCGCGCGCGTCGAGGCGTTCCAGTACGGAAACGGCTCTTCGTAGGCGCCGCGCAGGTCGGTCGCCATCACGAGCAGGTCGCCCGGCTTCGCGTCGAAGCTGGTCAGCAGCCGGCGCGCATGCCCGAGGATCGCGACTGCCAGCTGCGGCTTCTCGCTGCGGTTGTTGCTGTGGCCGCCCACGATGGGCACGCCGTAGCGCACGGCCGCTTCGGCGAGTCCGCGCAGCACGTCGTCGGCCGGGTTCATGCCGGTGCTCCAAAGCGCGTCGACCACGGCCGTCGGGCGTCCGCCCATGGCGTAGATGTCGCTCACGTTGACCATCACGCCGCAGTAGCCGGCGAACCACGGCATGCGCACGATGAAGTCTTCCACCAGCCCCTCGATGGCGAACAGCAGGTAGCCGCCATGGCCGTCGGGGATGGCGGCGCAGTCGTCGCCGATCGGCACTGCCTGCGCGAGCGCGCCGTGGCCGCCGGGCAGCGAATGGCCCAGCGCCGACACCACGTCGCTGATGTCGCGCTTGTGGGCGAAGCCGCGCGTGGCGCGAAGAGCCTCGGCGATGTCATGTACATGCTGCTGCGTCATGCCAGCACCTTCGAGCGCGTGACGAAGCCGCTCAGCGGATCGTGGCAGGGCGGATACCAGCCGAGGTCGGCCCGCATGCGTGCGTGCGGGCGGCCGTGCACCGTGGTTTCCTCGAGCGCGGTCCAGCCCAGCTTCTCGAACAGCGGCACGTTCTGCATCTGCACCTGCGCGAGAAAGATCCTGCAGCCCAGCGCATGGGCGCGCGACACCGCGAGCCGGATCAGCGTCGCGCCCAGGTGCCCCTGGCTGCGGAAGGCGGGGTGCACCGCAAGGCGCGAGCCCCACCATTCGCCGGCCGCTTCGCCGCGATGGATGCGCACCGTGCCCACCACCTGGTCGGGCATGCCGCCGTTGCACGACATCGCCACCAGCAGCCGCGAATGCTCGTCGACGGCATCGCGGTCGTCGCGCGCAAAAATGCCCTGCTCGATGCAGAACACCGCGCGGCGCAGCGCCATCGCTTCGTCGCGCTCCCATTGCTGGGCGGCCTCGCGCACCAGGTACTCGACGGGTGCGTAGTGGTCCGCCATCTCGCAGAGGTCGTCGATGCACAGCATGGTCAGATTTCGCTTTCCTTTTCGTAGATCGACAACGACGAACAGGCGCCGCACTTGCCGCAGCCGGCCTTGATATCGGCCGAGCGCAGGCCCGCCGCCACCACGCGCTCGCCCAGCGGCGCGAGCAGCGACTTCATGAATTCCGGCGTGGGCGCCGGGTGGTCTTCCAGCGGCGTGCCGCTGATGGGCACGAAGGGAACGACGAAGGGGTACACGCCGCGCGCCAGCAGCTGGTCGCAGGTGTCGAGGATGGCTTCGCGCGTGTCGCCCAGCCCGGCCAGGATGTAGGTGCTGACCTGCCCCCGGCCGAACACGCCCACGGCCGCCTCGAAGGCGCTCATGTAGCGCGACACCGGCACGCTGGCCTTGCCCGGCATGATGCGTTCGCGCACCTCGGGCGTGACCACTTCCAGGTGCATGCCGAGCGTGTCGATGCCCGCGGCCTTCATGCGGTGGAACCACTGGTCGTCGTCCGGCGGCTCGCACTGGCCCTGGATGGGAATGTCGACCGCCGCCTTGATGGCGAACGCGCTCTCGCACAGCACGGCCGCGCCGCGGTCGGTGGCGTTGGGCGTGCCGGTGGTCATCACCATGTGCTTCACTCCGTCGAGCAGCACGGCGGCGCGCGCCACCTCCGCGAGCTGCTCGGGCGTCTTGCGCGCCACGGTGCGGCCGGCCGCCAGTGACTGGCCGATCGCGCAGAACTTGCAGCTCTTCCTGCGGCTCTCGTAGCGGATGCAGGTCTGCAGCACGGTGGTGGCCAGTACGTCGCTGCCATGCAGCGTGGCGATGTGCGAGTAGGGTACGCCGTCGAAGGTCTGCATTGCATAGAAGCGCGGCTGCCTCGGAAAGCTGATGCTCGCGATGGGGATGCTGCCGCGCATCACGCGGCTCACGCCGGTGGCGTCGGGCGCCTCTGCCGTGAATGGCGAGTGCCAGGCGGTCGAGGTGTGGACCGGCACCATGATCGTGTGGCCGTCCACCGTCACGGCCTTGTGGTCCGAGGGGCCCGCGCCGCCGCGCCGGCTCGCGACGCCGGCCGAGGGGTCAACCAGCCGCAACCCGAAGGACTGGAGTTCGGTCATCAGCTGCCGGCTGTCGGGCTGCTGCGTCGTCGAGGGTGTGGTCATGGTCGGGGCTCCGGTGAACGAGGGGTTGCGTGGGGTGCATGGGCACGGTGGTCTGCGCCGGCCGGTCGTTGATGGCGAGCGACAGCAGCTCCGGCCGCGCGTAGTGGCCGACCGAATCCATCATTCGCTTGCGCTTGGCGATCAGCGCCATGTCGAGGTCGGCCACCACCATGCCTTCGCCTTCGGTGAGCGGCGGCGCGAGGTGCTTGCCCTCGGGCGAGACGATGGCCGTGTGGCAGCCGCCGCGCAGCGCCTTCTGCAGGTCGGCGTCGGGCGTGACCGAGCGGACCTGCTCGTCGGTGAGCCAGCCGGTGGCGTTGACCACGAAGCAGCCCGATTCGAGCGCGTGATGGCGGATGGTCACTTCCATCTGCTGCGCGAAGACCGGCCCGACCAGCGAGCCGGGAAACTGCGCGCAATGGATCTCTTCGTGCTGCGCCATCAGGCTGTAGCGCGCGAGCGGGTTGTAGTGCTCCCAGCAGGCCAGCGCGCCCACGCGGCCGACGGCCGTGTCGACCACCTTGAGGCCGGCGCCGTCGCCCATGCCCCAGACCATGCGCTCGTGGTACGTGGGCGTGATCTTGCGGCGCTTGAGCGCCAGCGTGCCGTCGGCATCGAACACCAGCTGCGTGTTGTAGAGGCTGCCGTGGTCGCGCTCGTTCACGCCGAGCACGACGACCATGCTCCGGGCGCGGGCCCGTTCGGCCACCGCCTGCGTGACGGGGCCGGGCACGACCACCGCGCGCTCCGCCAGCCGCAGGTGCGGCGCGCCCTGCAGCACCGGCGGCAGCACGAAGCTGAAGTAGGGGTAGTAGGGCACGAAGGTCTCGGGAAAGACCGCGAGCTGCGCGCCCTTGGCAGCGGCCTCGTCGATGGCGCCGCACACCCGCTCGAGCGTGCCTTCGGGCCGCTCGAAGTCGGGCGCGATCTGGATCGCCGCGGCGCGCACGATGCGGTGAGAAGAGGTCATGGTCATCCCCTGTCCACGACGGCGAGCGCAGCGAAGCCAATTCGGGGAACACGGCAGAACCGGCTTTGCCGGGCTGCAGGTGTTGCCCCCGGCGAGGGGGTTGGCGAAGCGACACGAAGTGCGCGAAGACTGGGGGTGAGCATTTACAGCGTCCAGGTGTCGATGACGACCGCGCCGGCCTTCTTGTGCAGCAGCACGAGGTCGAGCACGTCCAACGGGTTGATCGGCGTGATGCCCTCGATCAGCGCGCCTTCCCCGTGGCCGTACAGCGCCTGCAGCGCGAAGCGGCAGGCATACACCTTGCCGCCTTCCTCGATGAACTTCGCGATCTGCTTGTTGAAGTTCTGGTGACCCGGAAAGGCCTCGTCGCCCAGCGTGGGAAAGCCGCGCTGCACGCCCAGCGTCACGCCGGGGCCGTAGAGCAGGACGGAGGTGTCGTAGCCCTTGCGCTTGAGCCGCGTGGCCTGCAGCAGGTTCACGAAACCGATCGAGCCTTCGAAGGCCACGGTGTGGAAGGTGACGAGTGCCTTCTCGCCAGGCTCTGCCTTGACGTCTTCGAACACCTTCTCTTCGTAGTCGACGAGGAACTCGCCTTTTTCGTTGCGGGGGCGGGTGACTTTGGGCATGGGGTACTCCGGGTTGGGTGGTGGGTACGCAGGTCTTGCGTGCCTTCTCCTTCGCAGGCGATGTGCCAGCGTTCCGGCGGCCTCGTGCGATCAATGCGCGATCAACACGCGGCGGCGCGGGCCGCGCGGGCGAAAAAATCTTTTGGGTGCCTTCGAACGCGGGAACGGGGCGAGCCCGGGAGGCCTGTCGCGCACCGTGACGACGCGCATTCCATGCGATCAATGCACCCGATCAATGGGGTTGATCGCACCTGATCGAAGCATTTCTCTCCCGAGGAGCGGGCGCGGTTCATGCATGTTGATCGGTGGCCGGATGCAATCAATGAATGCGATCAACTTTGCCGGAGCGCCCACCATGACCACGATCACCGCCCACTGGCGCAAGCAACTGCGCAACACCTCGCGCCCGGCCTACCTGCTGCTGGCCGACCTGATCGCGGACGACATCAAGACCGGCCGCCTCGGCGTGCGCGACCGCCTGCCCACGCTGCGCGACCTGGCCACCGAGCTCGAGCTGAACTACACGACCGTGGCGCGCGGCTACGCCGAGGCGCGCAAGCGCGGGCTGATCGACTCGCGCGCCGGCACCGGCACCTTCATCCGCTCGGGCAGCCCCAGCCTGCGGCTGCGCGGCGGCAGCGGCGCCGAGATGACGATGAACATGCCGCCCGAGCCCGACGACGAGCACCTGATGGCGCGGCTGCACGACAGCGCCAGCCGCGCCTTCGCGCAGATCGACTTCCACGACCTGCTGCGCTACCAGGATTTCGGCGGCACCGCGCACGACCGCGCTGCCGGCATGCACTGGCTGCGGCGCTTCGTGCCCGATGCCGGCATCGACCGCATCCTGGTGTGTCCCGGCATCCATGGTGTGCTGACCGCGCTGTTCTCCCAGCTCGCGCGACCGGGCGAGCTGGTCTGCGTGGAGTCGCTCACCTATCCGGGCGTGAAGGCCATCGCGGCGCAGCTCGGCGTCCAGTTGCATGCGCTGCAGATGGACGACGACGGCCCCATCGCCGACGCCTTCGAGCACGCCTGCAAGACGCTCAAGCCCAAGGCGCTCTACTGCAACCCCACGTTGCTGAACCCGACCGCCGCGACCGTCTCGCGCGCGCGGCGAGAGGCACTGGCCGACGTGGCGCTGCGCTATGCGGTGCCGATCATCGAGGACGACGCCTACGGCATGCTGCCGCGCCAGACGCCCGCGTCGCTCGCCACGCTGGCGCCGGGGCTCACGTACTACGTGAGCGGCTTTTCCAAGTGCTTCGGCGCGGGGCTGCGCAGCGCCTACGTGTGTTCGCCGACGGTGGTGCAGTCGCAGCGGCTGGCGGGCGCGATGCGTGCGACCACCGTGATGGCCTCGCCGATCACCAATGCGCTGACCACGCTGTGGGTGGAAGACGGCACGGCCGAGGAGATGCTGCAGGCCGTGCGCGCGGAATCGGTGGCGCGGCAGGCGCTTGCGGTGCGCTACCTGGGCGACAGCGGGCTGCAGGCGCACCCAGAGGGCTTTCATGCCTGGCTGCCGCTCACGCCAGGCTGGAGTCCGGTGGAGTTCGCCTCGTACCTGCGCACGCAGAACGTGGGCGTGGTGGCGAGCGCGGCTTTCTCCACCGACGGCGATCCGCCCGACGCGGTGCGCATCTGCCTGGGCGGGCCGATGTCGCGCGAGCAGTGCGACCAGGCGCTGCGGCTGATCGCCGACACGCTGGCGCATCCGATGCATCCGCATGCGACGCTTCGAGACGGCAATCACGGTGCGTGAGCGCACCGGAAGGGTGGACTCACACGGGATTGATCACTTGTTGCATCACGATCTGGGGTGCTGGCCGCTCCCACAGCGCGTCGAGCGCCGACTGGATGCTGTCGAAGACCCGCGACCGGCTCCTGGGCGAAGGCAGGTAGTGGTTGAAGTAGCGCCGGCCTTCGGTCGGCACGCCCAGCAGCGTGAGCTGGCGCACCGGCAGGCCTGTCGCGTCGACCGGATGCCCGAGGGCGTCGATGAGCGGAACCGTCATTCGTTCGTCCGCCGGAGGCGGCTGCGGCGAGCCGGCGCACAGGCCCGAGCGGCACAGCGCGGCGAGCAGTGAATCGTCCGTGGTGTCGATCGCGCCGTACCCCGCGCGTCCGTGCACCAGATGGTCGAGGCAAGCGACGAAGGGCGTCTCGAAGGCGCTCGATCGCGCCCGCCAGACGCCGAGCGCGGCGTCGCGCTCGAGCGCGGGGGCCGGGCCGAGGTCGACGCGCAGCAGGCCGGCACGCATCAGCGCCAGCCATTCGAGCCCGCGCGAGATCGGCGGCCCCACGACCAGTTGTGAGATCCGCGGCGCCACCACGTCGAAGAAACGGCGGCGAGACGCCGGCGCGAGTGTGTCGAACTCCACCGCCTGGCGGATGAAGCCGCGCAGCACGCGCAGCATTTCCACCGCGTACTTGTACGGGCTGTGCGCCTCGCCCTTGAGCGCCTCGTCCACGTCGAAGCGCAGGCGCGCTGCAAAGGCTGCGCTGAATTCCGCGCCGCTGCGCGGCGAAGGCGCGGGCCTGGGGACGGATTCCGATGCAAGCAGCGTTTCAGGCGAGAACCCGGCCATCGATGGCAGGGTCTTCTCGCACAAGGCCTTCACTTCGGCAGGCGCTAGCAGGGCGAGCACGCGCCGGCAAGCCGCCGCCGCGTCCGCGCCTTGCGACAGCGCCATCGCTCGCATCAGGTAGGCCGCGCGCATCTCGGCCGAGAGCACGGTCAACAGGTCTTCCTCGAGCAGCAAGCCTTCGGGCCCGCGTGCCGCGCGCCGCAGGGCCAGGTAGGCATCGGTGCAGAAGATCGGCGCGAAGCTGCCCGACAGGTCGAGCGATTGCGCCGGCCGGCACGCGAACGGCATGCCGCTGCGGGAGTGCACGAACATGACGGGCTCACGGCCGCTCGGCAAGTACTGCAGCATGCCGTCGTCCTCGCGCACGAAGCGGCCGCCACGGCCCGTGGTGAGCGCCGCCACCACGTCCACCGCCACCAGGCCGGTGCCCGAGATGCCCACCGCAGACCCGGCCTCGATGCGCGCCTGCAGCGGTGCCGGCGGGTAGGGGGCCATCGGCCTTGCAGGCGATGCCGGCCGTTCGCCGCCGGAACGTGCCAGACCATGGCCGGTGCAGAGGAAGACGTGATCCACCGTGAGCGCCGAACCGCCGCCCAGACGCACGTGCACCCGCTCGTTGGCCACGAGCGAGACATCGAGCGCGCGATGGCGCACCTCCGAGATTCGAAGATGCGAAGGCGCGTTGTTGCACAGCACCGCGTACACGTGCCGCAGGTAGGCGCCGAAGAGCGCGCGCGGCAGGAAGCCGTTGGGGTCGGCTGCGATGTCGCGCTCTTCGCGCAGCCAGTCGATGAACGACATCGCGCCCGTGAGCGGCGCTTCGCCGAAATGGCGTGCGCTGAAGCTGTCGAGCTGACCGGTGACGGTGTTGAGCAGCAGGAAGTCTTCCTGCTGCGGCTTGTGCAGGCCTGGGCCCGGCTCGTCGGGGTCGATCACGTGCACGGTGAGCGCGAGCCGTGGCTGCCGGCGCGCGGCGGTGACCAGCCGGTCGAGTACCGCCAGGCCCCAGGGGCCGGCGCCGACGATCGCGATCTCAACCCGCACGGCGCAGCTCCCCGTCGGGCCTGCCCGGCAGCGTGACCAGCATCACCCCGGCGACGATCAGCGCGCTCGCGGCCAGCAGGCTCCAGCTCAGGGGCTCGGCGAGAAAGACCACGCCGAACGCCACGCTCACCAGTGCCCGCAGATATGCGTTGCTGGTGGTGGTGACCGGGCCCAGCGTGCGAATCAGCCTGAAGAAGATCACGCTGGCCAGCGCGGTCGACAGCACCGCGAGGGCCAGCAGTGCCAGCGTGGCCTCGAGGCTTGGCGTGAGCGTCCAGGGCCGGTCCATGGCCAGGCTGAAAGGCAGCATGGTGAGGCCGCCGCACAGCAGCGAGCCGGCCGCGGTGACCACGGCGGGCTGGTCGCCGAAGCGATGGCCGAACACAGCCCCGCACGCATACGACGCGCTCGCCCCCAGGACCGCCATGACCGCGAGAAAGTCGCTGCCGCCCAGCGCAGCGTGGGAGCCGAGGCCGGCGATCCCGGCGACGCCCGCAAGGCCGAGCAGCACGCCCACGAACTTCGTGAACACGAAGGGCGCCGAGCCGACGACGAACACCGACAGCATGAAGGCGAACAGCGGCACCGTGGCGTTGAGCACGCCCGCGAGCCCGCTTGCGATGTGCTGCTCGCCCCAGCCGATCAGCGTGAACGGCAGCGCGCCCTGCAGCAGCCCCTGCACCCAGAGCGCCCCCCAGCGGCCGGGGCGCGTCGGGAGCGTGAAGCCCTTCGCCAGGGCCAGCGCCGTCAACAGCGCGCCGCCGAGCAGGATGCGCGCCGCAGCCAGCGTGGCCGGCGGATAGTCGGCCACTGCCACCTTGATCAGCGTGAAGGAGCCGCCCCAGAGGATCGCGAGCAGCACCAGCAGCATGTATTCGCCCGGCGGCGCCGGGGCCCTTGTCCCTTGTTTCTCAGGCATGGCTCAGCGCCTCCAGGTGTGAGCAGTAGTCGGTGAAGCACTCCTCGATCTCCGAGGGCGAAAGCAGGCCGGCGCGGTACTGGAACTCGACGTGCGTGGCGTCGTGCCATCCGCGGATCAGCATGAGCAGGTCGTACTTCAGCCGGTAGCCGCGATCGGCGTGCCGCGGCGTCGCAAGTCCGGGCGCGTCGCCATCGGCCTGGGGCATGAAGTTGAGCGAGAAGCCGGTCAGCGGGTTGCGGTCTGCGCCGGGCGGCAGGCCGAGTTCGTCGAGCACCTGGTCGAACTGGAAGTCCTGGTGGCGCGCGGCCAGCGCGATGCCGTCGCGCACGCGCTCGACGAGCTGCCCGGGCGACAGCGCACCCAGCCCCGTGACGCGCAGCGGCACCAGGTTGATGAAATCGCCGATGGCCTGCGCGACCTGCGGGTGGGCACGGCCGGCCAGCGGCGTCACGACCACGAGGTCGTCGCATTCGGTCAGCGCCGCGAGCCAGCGGAAATACGCGCCCACGTACAGCACATAGGGCGTGCACTTCAGGCGCCGCGCCGCCGCCACGACCGCATCGCGCAGCGTGCCGCGCACGGCGGCCTCGATGGCATGGCAGCGTTGCGGATCGTCGCAGCGCAGCCTGTCGGGCAGGTAGCGGTGGCGGTAGGGCGCGGCGAGCAGCTCGCGGAAATGCGAGCGCGCGGCCTGTGCCGAGGCGTTGCGCGCGCCGGCCCAGGCCGCGATGTCGCGCATCGACGGCGGGGCATCCGTCGTCCAGGGTCGGCCCGCGAGCCGGGCGGCCAGCTCGCGCCCGAGCAGGCCCTGGCTCGTGCCGTCGCTGACCAGGTGGTGGACGGTCCATAGCAGCCGGCGCCGCCTGCCGGGCAGGACGAGCAGGGTCGCGCGGAACAGCGGCGCGTCGGAGAACAGCGCGATCTCCGCCTCGCCTTCGGCCACGCACAGCGCGTCGATGCGGCGCGCCAATGCCTCCGCGTCGAGGGCGCTCAGGTCGCACAGAGCCACAGGAACGTCTTCCGTCGGCACGATCGACTGGCGCACGGCTCCTTCCTCGTCATGGCCGAAGCGCAGGCACAGGCTGTCGTGGCGCAGCGCGATCTCGGTCAGCGCGCGGCCCACCGAGTAGGCATCGACGCCGTCGGGCAGCTCGAACAGCGCGACCATGTTGCACCAGTTGCGGTTGCCGCCCGCGCAGAAGGTGCGGAAGTAGCGCCGCTGCTGCGGGCTCAGCGCGAACCAGCGGGTGCGCGGGGCGGGCGGGATCGGCGCCGGCGCAGCCGAACCGGCCTCCTGCAGCTGCCGCGCCAGCTCGCGCGCGGTGGGCGCGTGCATCAGCAGCAGCGGCTGCGCATGCACGCCGAGCCGTGCTTCGAGCTCGGCGCACAGCCGCATCGCCGCGAGCGAATCGCCGCCGAGCGCGAAGAAGTCCTCGTCGACGCCGACATGCGCCTGCCGCAGCACCCGTGCAATCGCGTCGGCCACGCCGAGCGCGAGCTCGTCGGCATCCGCGTCGGAGGCGGCGGCGGCGTCCGCGCGCGGCGCAGGCGCGGGCAGGCGTGCGCGATCCAGCTTGCCGTTGGGCGTGAGCGGCAGCGCATCGAGCGCGATCAGGTGGCTCGGAATGGCCGCCGCAGGCAAGCGCTCCGCGAGGAAAGGGCGCAGGCTCCGGCGCACGGCCTGTGCATCGGCCCGCGTGCTGAAGTAGCCCACGAGCTGCGCGCAGCCTTCCTCGTTCGTCACGCACACCACGGCCGCGTCGGTCACCGATTCGTGCGACTGCAGCACCGCCGCGACGCCCGCGGGCTCGATGCGGGTGCCGAGGATCTTCACCTGATGGTCCTTGCGTCCGCGCAGGTGCAGCGCACCCTGCGCGTCCAGAAAGCCGAGGTCGCCGCTCAGGTAGGCCGGCTGCCCGTCGAGCACGATGAAGCGCGCGGCCGAGGGCTCCTCCGGGTCCAGGTAGCCCAGCGAGCGGTGCACCGTGCGGATCGCGACCTCGCCGGGTTCGCCCGGTTCGAAGGGCTGCCGCGCCTCGTCGAGGATGCGCACGTCGACCCCGGGCAGCGGCAGGCCGCAGCACTGGATGCCCTCGGGCGCCGGGTCGGGCACGCGGGAGCAGAACTTGGCGAGCGTGGTTTCGGTCGGCCCGTACAGGTTGTAGACCGCGCTCGAAGGAAACGCCGCGCGCCAGCGCCCGACCAGCGCACTGCCCAGCGGTTCGCCCGCGAACAGCGTGTGGCGCAGCGTGGCGTTGCGCGCGCCCGCGGGCAGCGCCGCCAGGCAGGCCTGCGCCAGCGACGGCACCGTGTGGAGCACGCTGACGCCCATCCTGGCGAGCCAGTCCGGCACTTCAGCCGGTGTCGGCGGGGCGTCTGCCGGTGGCAGGCAGCCGGTCACGCCCGCGACGACCGGCAGCAGCAGGTCGCGCAGCACCACGTCGAACGACAGGCGGGTGAGCACACCCACGCGGTCGCCGGGCTGGAGGCCGAGCATGCCGGCTTCCCAGGCCAGGAAATGCGCAAGGCCGCCGCGCCGCCCGAGGATGCCCTTGGGCCGCCCGGTCGTGCCGGAGGTGAAGAAGATGTAGCAGCCCGCATCGGGCGCGATCTCCGGCAGGCCCAGGTCGTCGAGCGTCCACCCGGCCTGCGGCGATGCGGCGCCCGCGACGCGCCGGATGCCGTCGGCCCCGAGCGGCGACTGCATCGCGAACTCGATGGCCAGCGTGGCGGCCGCCGCGTCCAGCATCGCCTGCTTGCGCGCCGGCGGCAGCGCCGCGTCGACCGGCACGGCGACCACGCCCTCGAGCAGGCAGCCCACGAGCATCGCCGCCAGTCCGCGCGAAGCCATGCCATGCAGCACCACGCGCTCGCCAGCCTCCACGCCTTGCCGGCGCAGCAGCGACACCTGCGCGACCACGAGCGCCGCGAAGTCGTCGCGCCTCATGGCGCCTTCGTCGTCGATCCAGAGCGTCGCCGCACCGGTGCGCAGGCCGTCGCGCAGCAGCGCGGTGAGCGATGGTTGCGGCGCGTTCACAGTGTCACCTCGAACACGTCGGCAAAGCGGCGTGGGTGGTAGAGCGTGTGCATCGCATGTGGGCGTGCCTCCAGCGCGCAGGCCACGGCCTCCGCGACGGCCGGCGACTGCGCGAAGCCGCCGGTGTTGTGGCCGCCGCTGAGCACCATCTTGCCGCCTGCGTCCGCTTCCTGAACTTCGAGCACTCCCAGGCCCGAGGGCGTCCAGGGCCGCACGCAGAAGCCCGGACGCTCGCCGAGCATGCCGGACTCCCTGGCACGCCTGAACTTGTCGCCGAAGAGTTCCTCCGCCGTTTCCATCACGCAGCGCGCGAGTTCTGGCAGGTCGGCCAGGCGCACGTCCTCGGCCGAGGCGCCGACGAAGCCGTGCCCCGAACTGCAGTGCAGCACAGGCCGGCCGGCGGCATCGCGCCCGGGCACGACGTTGGCGCCCTGGGCCGCCTCGCTGCTGCCGAAGGCGCGCCGGCGCACCTTGAGCGGCGTCTGCAGCGGCGTGCCATCGTTAGGCAGCGTGACCCACATGCCGACCATCGCGCCGATGGCGGGCAGCCCCGCCGTCCTCGCGGCAAGGGTGTGTGCCTGCGCGCCGGGGGAGAGTACATAGTGGTCGGCCCGCCGCAAGGCATCGTTGACGACGATGCCTGTCACCGCGCCCGAACCGGCATGCCGCACCTCGCTCGCCTCATGCTGCCAGTGGAAGCGCGCGCCGAGGCGCTCGAGCAGCCCGATCAGGTTGCGGCAGAACGAGACGATGTTGAGCGAGAACCCTTGCACATCGAGCGCTCCCGCGATCGCTCCCTCGTCGATCGCGCTGCCCAGCGCGGGCTCGCGCTCGCGCAACCGCGTGAGCGGGACCGTGCCGATCAGCGCACCGATCTCGGCCTCGGCCGTCTGCGCCGCGCGCAGGGACGCTTCGCTCGGGTAGATGCGCAGCAGCCGGCCGACGTGGTGTGTCTCGCGCAGCAGCTCCGGATAGAGGCTGAAGAGCTCGCGCCACAGCCGGTGGCTCTGCCGGTTGAAGCCGACGATGTCGTTGCCATAGAGCAGCGCCGCCCAGGGCGGCACCTGTTCGAGCTGGTCGATCCAGCGGCGGTCGGCGTCCGACATCGTCTGGTAGTCGCGCGACAGCCAGCCGTCCCGCGAAATTCCAAGGCGGAAGCGCGGCGTGTCCTGCGGCGTGTAGAGCGGCGAACAGGCCAGGTGATGGCGCGACTCGTTGTACGAGAAGATGCGCGCGTCCCTGCCGCCGAAGGTCGCGCCGGCGCGCTCGGCGTGCGGCGTGTCGCCCCGGCGCGGATCGGCCATGCGGTCGTACACCGACACGCGATGGCCGCGCCGGCACAGCGTCAGCGCAGTGACCAGGTTGACGACGCCCGCGCCGACCAGCATCACCTCGCCCGGCGCACCGGCCACCGCCTCGGCGGACGGCCCATGCCTCGGCCGGCACATGGATTCCGCAAGCACGAAGGCTTCGTACTCGGCGCGCTCCCAGTTCGATCCGGTCACGAAGGCGCAGCGCCCTTGGAGCGTCGACGGATCGATGGCGACCCGCGAGGCCGAGAGGCCGCAGAAGATGAAGCGGCAGCCGGGGAGCCCGGCCGCGATGGCCGAGACCGCCTCGTACTGCGCCTCGCGCGCGATCACCACGTCGGGCGCGAGCGCGGCGAGCTCCGCGGCGACCTGGTGCGGCGCCTTGGCCGCGAGGTCGGGCCTCAGCACGATGTTGCGCGCCACGAAGACATCGGCCGATGCCCGCGCGAGCCAGCACATGACGACGATCTTCATGCGCCACCCGCCCGGTCGACCAGGTGGCACGCGACCCAGCGGTCGCCGGCGACTCGCGCGAGCGCGGGCACCTCCTCGGCGCAGCGGCGCGTGGAGCGCGGGCAGCGCGGGTGGAAATGGCAGCCGCGCGGCGGATTCAGGGGAGAGGGAATCTCTCCCCGGATCGCCACGAACGTCTTCTTGCGCACCTCCAGCTTCGGCGCCTCGGACAGCAGGCCTTCGGTGTAGGGGTGCAGCGGCTGCTCGAACAGCGCGTCCGCGCCGGCCGATTCGACCACCCGCCCGAGGTACATCACGACCACCCGGTCGCTGATGTGCCGCACCACGCCGAGGTCGTGGCTGATGAACAGGTAGGTGAGGGCGAGTTCCTCGCGCAGCGCCATGAACAGGTTGATCACCTGGGCCTGGATGGAAACGTCGAGCGCCGCCACCGCCTCGTCGCAGATCAGCAGCCGGGGCTGCACGGCCAGCGCCCGGGCGATGCCGATGCGCGCGCGCTGGCCGCCCGAGAACTGGTGCGGGAAGCGCCGCATGAAGCCGGCGTCGAGCCCGACCTTGCGCATCAGCGCCGCCACGAGTTCTTCCTGATCCTTCGCGTCGATCAGCCCGTGCGCCACGGGTGCCTCGCCGATGATCTGGCGCACGCGCATGCGCGGGTTCAGGCTCGCATAGGGGTCCTGGAAGATCATCTGCACGCCGAGCATGTCGCGCCGGTGCTCGGCAGCCGAGAGCCGCCGCCTGCGCAGCTCGGCGTCCTCTCCCTGCCACCAGCGCTCGCCTTCGCTCAGCGCCTGCAGGCCCGCGGCCATGCGTCCGAGCGTGGACTTGCCGCAGCCCGACTCGCCCACCAGCCCGACGACTTCGCCGGGACGCACCGCGAGCGAAACGCCGTCGACGGCATGGACGGTGCGCGCGGGCGCCTGGGCGCCGAAGAGGCGCGCGATCTTCGCCGCGGCATCGGGCTTGCGGACGAAACGCTTGGAGCTGGCGCGCAGCTCGAGCAACGGGGTGACGGATTCCATGGTGTCAGTTCGCGATCGCGGCGGAGGAGGAGGGCAGGGGAGTCGGATGGAAGCAGCGCAGCCGGCGGCCGTCGAGCGCCACTAAGGGCGGCTCGTTGCGGCAGACGACATCGGCGTTGGCGCAGCGCGCCTGGAATGCGCAGCCCTGGGGCAGCGCGAGCAGCGAAGGCGTCATGCCGGGAATCTGCTGCAGCGGACGTCCGCGCGGGTTGCGCGACGGGGCGCTCGCGATCAGCCCTCGCGTGTACGGGTGGCGCGGCCGGTCGAGCACCTCGGCCACGGGGCCCTGTTCGACGATGCGCCCGGCATACATCACGCTGACCGTGTCGGCCAGGCCCGCCACCACCGACAGGTCGTGCGAGATCCAGATCAGCGCGGTGCCCGACGCCCGGCACAGGGCCTGCATCTCCGCGAGGATCTGGCCTTGCACCGTGACATCGAGCGCGGTGGTTGGCTCGTCCGCGATGATCACGTCGGGCTCGTTGAGCAGCGCGATGGCAATCGCCACGCGCTGGCGCATGCCGCCCGAGAACTGGTGCGGGTAGGCCAGCAGACGCTCGTGCGGCGACGCGATGCCGACTTTCACGAGCGCGGCGGCCGCGCGTTCGCGCGCTACGCGCTCGCTGACCTTGTGATGCGCGCGCACCGCCTCGATCATCTGCGTGTCGATGCGAAGCACCGGGTTCAGCGTCATCATCGGATCCTGGAAGATCATCGCGACGCGGTTGCCGCGCACGCCCTGCAGCGCGCGCGGCGACAGGCTCCGCAGGTCGAGCACCTCGCCGGTGCGCAGCGCCAGGCGCAGGCGGCCCGCCACCACGCGGCCCGGCGGGTCGATCAGGCCGATCAGCGAGTAGCCCGTCATCGACTTGCCGGAACCCGATTCGCCGACCAGGCCCATGATCTGCCCGCGTTCGATGGAAAAGGACACGTCGTCCACGGCCTTCACGATGCCCGCGCGCGTGGCGAACTGCGTCTTCAGGCCCTCGACGAGCAGGACGGGGTGAGAGGCGTTCGTCATTGCTTCTGCAGCCGTGGGTTCGACACGTCCCGCAGCTGGTCGGCCACGAGGTTGATCGCCAGGATCGTGAGCAGCAGCAGGATGCCGGGATAGAGCGACATCCAGTACTTGCCCGCGAGCAGGTATTGCTGGCCGTTGGCGATCAGCAGCCCTAGCGAGGGCTCGGTGATCGGCACGCCCAGGCCAAGGAAGGACAGCGTGGCCTCCAGCGAGATCGCGTTGGCCACCTGCAGCGCGGCCACCACGATCACCGGCGGCAGGCAGTTGGGCAGCAGGTGCCGCAGCACGATGCGTGCGTCGCCCAGTGCCAGGCCCTGCGCCGCCTCGATGTATTCCTTCCTGCGCTCGACCAGCGCGGCGGCGCGAACGGTACGCGCGTAGTAGGCCCATTGCACCGCCACCAGCGCGATCGCGACGTTGCCTACGCCGGGCTTGAGCAGCGTGATCAGCACCAGCGCGACCAGGATCGCGGGAAACGACAGCTGGATGTCGACGATGCGCATGAGCAGCGCATCGAGCCGCCCGCCGGTGTAGGCCGCGAGCAGGCCCAGGACGGTGCCGAGCGACAGCGCCGCGATCGTGGCCACCACGCCGATGCCCAGCGAGATGCGCAGCCCGTAGAGCATGCCCGAGAGCATGTCGCGGCCCTGGTCGTCGGTGCCCAGCAGGTAGAGCTTGCCGGGGCCGGACGCATGGTCGGCACCGTGCGAGCCGGGCGGCAGGCGCGAGTCGAGGATGTTGAGCTGGGCCAGGTCGTACGGGTTCTGCGGCGCGAGCAAGGGCGCGAGCAGGGCGGCGAGCAGCAGCCCGAGCAGCACGGCTGCGCCGAGCACTGCGAGCCTGGAGTGGGCGTACTGGCGCAGCAGCCGGCGCAGCGGGGATTCGTCGTCTTCGGTCATGGTCGTTTTCTTCATGCGCCTTGTTCGTCGAGGCGAACGCGCGGGTCGAGGCTCGAGTACGCGATGTCCACGAGCAGGTTGAGCAGGGTGAACATCGACACCACCACCAGCAGGTAGGCGACGATCACCGGGCGGTCGAGCGAGGAGATCGATTCGATGATCAGCTTGCCCGCGCCAGGCCAGACGAAGATGGTTTCGGTCACCGCGGCGAACGCCACCAGCGCGCCGAACTCCAGCGCCACCACCGTCACGATCGGCACGAGGATGTTCTTGAGCACATGCACACCCACCACGCGCGCCGGAGCGAGGCCCTTGGCACGTGCGAACTTGACGTAGTCCTGCGTCAGTGCCTCGTGCGTGCTGGCCCGGGTCAGCCGCGTGACCAGCGCGAGCTTGAAGAGCGCGAGGTTCACGGCAGGCAGAAGCAGGTGCTTCCAGCCCTCCAGGCTGAAGACCGACAGCGACAGCCCAAGCACTTCGCGCGTCGGTCCGCGTCCGCCGGCGGGCAGCCAGGCCAGTTGCACCGCGAATACGACGATGAGCATCAGTCCGACCCAGAAGGTCGGCAGCGAGAAGCCCAGGATCGAGCCGGTCATGATGCTCCTGCCGATCCACGACTGAGGCCGAAGCCCCGCCCAGAGGCCCAGCGGCACGCCGAGCGCGATCGCGATCAGCATCGCGACACAGGCGAGCTCCAGCGTGGCGGGCAGCCGTTCGAACACCAGCGCGATCGCGGGCACGCCGTGGACGAAGGAGTTGCCCAGGTCCCCGTGCAGCGCGTGCCGCAGGAAGTTCCAGTACTGCAGCGGCAGGGCCTGGTCCAGGCCCATGGCCTGCACCAGCCGCGCGCGCTCGGCCTGATCGGCGTCCATGCTGATCAGGATGTCGGCCGGATTGCCGATCAGGTAGACGCTGGCGAACACCAGCATCGACATCGCCAGAAGTACGCCGACGCTCTGCGCCAGGCGGCGGATCACATAAGCCAGCATGATGGTCCCGTGCTGATGGATGCGCGCACGGCCTACAGCGCGTGCGAGGGCACGCGCTGCATCAGGTAGCCGAGGCAGTCCTGGCGGATGGCGCGCAGGTCGCGGGTGAACATTGCGGCGACGGCCTGGGTCGAGAGACAGACGTCGGCGCCCTTGCGCACCAGCATGCCCGCCATCGCCTCGCCGTCGAGCCGGTAGGCGCGCAGCGGCTCGACGTCGGGGTGCGAGAGCGTGGTGGCGATCACGTGTCCGGGCTCGAGCGCCTGGAAATTGAAGGACTCGATCTCGGGCGGCAGCTGCAGGTCGGCGGCCTCGCCGTCGCAGCTCAGCGTGAGGCCCTCGGCGACCTTGAGCATCGCGAAGGCCTGGAAGATGTCGAGCGCCTTCGCGTCGTCGTGCGCCGTGCCCTCGCCTAAATCATCCGCGAGACAGCGCTCGATCAGCTTCGCAGCCTGCGCCACGCCTTGCGCGTTGCCGATCTCGCCGCACTCGCAGCACACCGTGGGACATATCGGCGTGAAAGCGGCGCCCAGCGACTGCGGCGCCTGGATCAGGACGGCCAGCGGCGAGAACATGCGCGCGAGCCGCAGATGCTCGGCGCCCGTGGCGCTCAGGCAGGAATAGAGCGGGTTGCGTCCCGAGTTGTTGTGCAGGTCGATGGCGAGGAAGACTTCGCGCTCGCGCATGGCGTCCATCACGCGCGCGGCCATGTGCTGGTGCGGCGTGGCCGGCGCGCTGCGCGGCCAGATGCGGTTGTAGTCCGGCTGGTCTTCCAGCCGGCGAACGCCCGCCCGTGCGGCTTCGACGTTGCCCACGAAGATCGAGAGCGCACGAGGCAGCGGGCGGCCTTCGTATCTTGAGAGCACCGACTGCAGCGCGAGCAGTCCCACGTCCTCGTTGCCGTGCAGCAGCACCGAGACGAAGACGGGCCGCGGCTGAAGGCCGGGCAGGTGAATCAACGCCGGGGAGGGCACGACCTGGTGGAGCGTGCGCGCCGAAGCGCTCATGAATCCGGATGGCAGGTGATCGAGCACCAGCGGGAGGCTGGACATTCCGCTCACTTGCGGTCCTCCACTTCGGCGCGGACCTGCTGGGCCAGCGTGAACTCGTCGACGCGCGGCACTATGGTCAGTCCCTTGCGCGCGGCCCAGGTCGACACCTGGTGATAGAGCGGGATGATCGCGTAGTCCTTCTTCAGCGCGAGTGCGGTGGCCTTCTGCAGCAGGGCCTCGCGCTTCGCGTCGTCCACCGTGTTGAGCGCTTCGTTCAGCAGCGCGTCGAACTGCGGATTGCTGTAGCTGCTCCAGTTGGTCGCGCCCATGCCGCGTTCCCTGTCGGGCGTGGCGAGCAGGCCGCGAAGGGCCCCGGAGGGCTCGCCGCCGCCCACGCCCCAGCCGAGCAGGCCGAAGCCCAGTTCCTTCTTCGACGCGCGCCCGACGTAGGTCGCCATCGGCGAGACCTGGACCTTGGTCACGATGCCGCCGCGGGTGAGCATCTGGCCGATGGCCTGCGTGACCTGCTTGTCGTTGACATAGCGGTCGTTCGGGCCGAACAGCGTGAGACCGAAACCCGCCGGATAGCCCGCCTCGGCGAGCAGCTTCCGCGCGCCCTGCACATCGACGCTGTCGGGCTTGAGCTCGGGGTTGAAGCCGAACATGCCGTTCGGGGCCAGGTTGCCGGCAGGCACGCCGAGCTGATCGAGCACGCGCTCGGCGAGCACTGCGCGGTCGATCAGCAGGGAGATCGCCTGGCGCACGCGCGCATCCCTCATCGGATTGCGCTCGAGCGGTTTTCCGTCCTTGTCCGTGACGAAGGGCGAGGTCTCGCGATGATCGGTATAGAGGAACATCACGCGGCTCGACACCTTGGTGAAGACGCGCAGGTCCTTGCGCTGGCGGAACTGGGAGACCAGGTTGGCCTGCACGTTCTCGACCACGTCCACGTCGCCCGACAGCAGTGCCGACATGCGCGCCGATTCGGCCGGCAAGGCCCGCAGCGTGACGCCAGACCACATCGGCTTGTCGCCCCAGTACCCGTCGAAGCGCGCGAACTGCACGCCGGTGCCGGGCGTGAACTTCACCAGCCTGAAGGGGCCCGTGCCGGCCTGTACCTTCGCCTGGTTGAAGTCGTCGCTGGTGGCTTTCTCGGCCGCCTTCTTCGAGACGATGAAGATGCGTGTGAGATCGTTAGGCAGCAGCGGTGCGGGCGTGGCGGTCGTCAGCTGCAGCGTGAGGCGGTCGACGATCTTCTTGCCCGTGATGGAGCGCGTATAGGCGGAGAACGAGCTCGGGCTGTTGACGATGGTCGCGGGTCGCTCGAGCGAAAACACCACGTCCTGCGCGGTGAGCGGGCTGCCGTCGTGGAACTTCACGCCGTCGCGCAGCTTGAACTCCCAGGTGGTGTCGTTGATGGCGCGCCACGAGGTCGCGAGCGCGGGTGTCAGGCGCGCATCGGCGTCGAGCGCGACGAGGGTCTCGTAGGCATGGCTCACCACCGCGCTGATCGCATCGTTGTTGACGAAATGCGGATCGACAGACGAAGGATTGCTGCTCAGGCCGATACGCAGTTCCTGCGCATTGGAAAGGCATGCGAGGCATGCGAGAAGCGCACCGCACAGCAGTGCGCGCCAGTGACGCAGGATCGGTCTCATGGGTTCTGTCTCCGTTGGAATTCAGGTTGTCGCAACGGATGGGGATTCATAGAATCCAGCCCGCCATCGACACACATTCATGCGCTCGAATCGTTGGATCCGTGGGCGCAAATCGATGCCGGGACATTAGCAAGCGGCGGCTTTCCCGCCATGTAGATTCTTAGCTTCCATGGAACTTCTTGCATCTTCCTATTGGCGCGACAGAGAGTTGGCAGGCCTGCAGTTCACCGCCAACCGATTCGTTCAGCGAGAGATCCGGGCGCACCGGCATGGGGGCTACACGCTGTCGGTTTCCGACACCGAGTTGCATGTGAGAACCAGCGCCGGCGTCACTGTGGTGCCCCCTGGTGCACTGTTGCGCATCGGTCCGCAGGTCTGGCACTCGATCAAGGCGCGAAGCACGCCATGGCGAGAGGACGCGATGTATTGCAGCGTGGCGGTTGCGCGCTGCGTGAATCCGGTGCCCGAGGCGGACGACGGCATGCCCGGCGCCGAGCCCGCACCGGTCTCGGTGTTCGCGTGCGAGCCCTGGGGGCGCGAGTTCTCGCAATGCCACAGGCTGCTGCACGAGATCGCGGACACGGGTCGCGAGGACGCGGGCATCGCGGCGCGCGCGCTGGTGCGTCGCCTGCTCGCGCAGTGGATACCGCTGCAAGCCGGCTGGACGACCGAGTCAGGTGACGCGGACGATCGTCTGCGTCGCTCCTACGGCCTGATCGCCACCGGCTTCCAGCAACGCCTGACGCTCGACGACCTCGCCGAGGCGGTCAACTGGCATCCGATCCATCTGCACCGCCGCTTCAAGGACACGTGGGGCTTCACGCCGCACGAACTGCTGGTGGGTCACCGCATCGAATACGCGCGCGACCTCATGGCCGGCGGCGCTCGCGTGACCTATGCGGCGCACGCGGCCGGCTTCAGCGACCAGAGCCACCTGCACAAGACCTTCATGAGCACCTACGCCGTGGCGCCGAGCGAGTACCGGCGGCTGTCGGCGCTCGATGCGCTGCAACCGCCGGCGGCGAGGAACGGCATCGTCGATTGACGCTGCGCGACCCCACGCGGCCCCGCATGGGGCGCGTCCACGTCAGGCGAGCAATACCTCCGCCGCCTTCGTGCGCTGGGAGTGGCCCGGGTCGACGTTGAGGAAGTCCGACAGCGCCGGGTTGACGGGCTGCAGCGGGTCCTGCGCCGTACCCGCATCGAGCATCGCCTGGAGTTCGACGGCCGTGGGCTGCATCGTGTCGACGATGAAGCGTACGCCACCACGCTGGGGATGTGTCGGCGTCGGCGTCGGCGTCGGCGTTGGCGTCAGCTTGGGCGTCGGGGTCGGTTTCGGGTTCGGTGTCGGATTGGGCGTTGCCGTCGATCTCGGTATCGGCGTCGGAGTGAACGTCAGGGTAGGGGACGGGGTCGGCACCGGCGTGGTCGTCTGCGAAGGCGTGGGCGCCGGCGCGGGTGAAGGAGCCGGTTGGTTCTGCTGCGGCTTCTTGTTCTTCTCGTGCATCGACCATTCCTCGGCCGCCACCCGTGCAGCGACGGCCACGCCCAGCAGCACGAGCGGCGCCGTGCCGCGGCGGATCCAGCCGTGCGAGGTCTCGGTCGGATTCGTCCTGGCCTCTCCGAGCGGGGCGTTGAAGTAGTTGGTCAGGCGCGAGTGATAGACCATCGGTCCCATCTGCCGGTTCGAGCGGTATTCGTCGAGGTAGTCCTTCTGCGTGCCGCGGAAGATGCCTATGTCGCTCGCCACCTTCAGCAACTGCGGTGTCGCGAGATCCCATTGGCCGGCGCGGATGTACATGTAGGCCTGGATGCTGTCGGAGATCGTCAGGCCGATGGTTCCGCTGGAGTCGCCCCACGACGAGAACTGCGCCAGGCGCTGCGTGAAGGTGCGCTTGACCATCGGGCCGCCATCGGGCGCCACGCCGTCGTGGGTGACGGCCTTCGGGTTGCCCAGGCCGATGAGGGCGCGCCTGAACCACGAGTAGCCGTTGGTGGCCTTGTAGACCGGCAGCGGATTGCCGTCCTTGTCGAGCGGCGGCGTGGTGGCCTTGGGTGGTGGCGTCTCGCCGGCCTTGGGTGCCGGCGCCTCGGTCGATCCGCGCTCGCTCATGACATGCCCGCCGCGCGCCTGCGCGATCGACGCATAGCGGTTCGCCACGCTGGCGCCGAGGCCGGTGGCGTTGCCCACGGCATAGTGCAGGCTGCCTTCGTTGCTGATCCACTGGCGCACGCCGTCGAGCGTGGTGATGTCCCAGGTCCACTGGTGGCTCGGCGCATCGAAGAAGGGGTTCAGGTACAGCCTCGTGCCCGCCGAATGGCTCAACCCGAAGCTCAGCACGCGTGCGCCGAACAGCGCGCGGCCCACCGGCGAGTTCGGCGAGGTGAGCTTGCCGGGGCTCTGGTCCAGCACGGCGCGCGAACGTTCGTCCGACGGGTTGGCGCGCAGTGTTTCCGTGGCCATCGCGATGGTCTGGCGGTCGGCCTTCGGAATGCCGCGGAATGCGCCGCGGGCGCCGGTGGTCTGGCGCGCGACGGTGTCGAGCGGAATGCCCTCGAGCGTCTTGAGCGCGGCGTTGACGTCGCCGGTCTTGTTCGCCATGGTCTGCACCGCGTCGCGGTAGCGCGCGCGGTCCGCGCCCGGCACGTTGCGCAGAAGGCGCCCGCGCACGAATCCCGCATGCTGGGTGCCGCGTCCCACTTCCGGCGCGGTCATCAGCAACGCCGCAGCCTGGGTGTCGCGGGGGTTTGCAGTGAAGGCCTTCAGCGCTTGCGCGTAGTCGTTGCGAAGAGCTGGCGGTATCCGGTTCAGCCAGCCGCGCTTGCCGATCACCGGACGAGCGCTGCGCTCGATGGCGCCCTTGTAGAGGGTGTCGAGGGCGGCTGTGCTGTCGGGGTTCCTCGAAAGTATCCTCAGCGCCTTGGCATAGTCGTGGCGGCCCTGGATGCCGCGCCGTGCCGCGTGCCAGCTGTCGAGCTGGCTCTTGAGCTGGAACAGCGAGGCTTCGCGCTTGGCTGGATCGGCGATGTTGGCGATCAGCGTGAAGGTGTCCTGGTCCTTGGGGTTGAGGTACTTCTGCAGCCGGATCTTGCCGCCCTGCTTCAGGCCCGCGATGCTGCCGCGATAGAAGAAGGCTTCGTAGGCGTAGCGAAGGAACACGGCGCGCGCACCGACGTAACCACCGAGCGAAGCGCCGGCAACGCCGAGCGCCGGATTGGTCATGTGCAGGCCCAGTGCCGCGCCGCCGAAGCGGACCGCGCCATAGAAGGCCGCGCCGGTGCCGACCATGTAGCCGACAGACTTGAGGAAGATCTTCCTCTTCTGCGCCGGCGTCATGACCTGATCGTTCTGCTCCATCGTCTTGTGCGGATCGACGAACACCTCGCCGGGCTTCGGTGCATGCGCGGCCTGGCGGTTGCTGATGCTGACCGGATGTATCGCGCCGTCCGGCCGCACGCCGACGATGCCGTCGACCTGCGCCTGGGTGAAGCGTCCGGTGGCCGCGACCTGCGCCATCTCGGTCTTCGGGCCGATCAGCCGGACCACGCCCACCAGGCTGCTGCCTTCGGCGTTGGCATGCGCGGCCGCTGCCGCGCGCGCGGTCTCGAAGCTGGAGTACACGTGCGAGCGGTCGAGCAGCGCGAAGGTCGCGTCGGGTGCGCCCTGGTTGATTGCCGCGCCATCGCTGGCCAGCACGTAGCGCCCGCCGACGTAGTCCGGAGCACCGATGAACGAGGGCGCCTGGCCGCGTGCCCATTGCATGAAGCGCGAGCGCAGCGGAATGTCGCGCGCGGCATGGCCGTCCGGCGAGCCGGCGCCTGCGAGGTAGTGCGTCTGTTCGACGTCCTCGGGCGTGGCCGGGGCCTTGCTCGCCTGTAGTTCGCGCATCGTGGCCGGGCCCGCGTAGGCCGGCCGCGGCTTGGTGTAGTCGCTGCCCCCTTCGAGCAGCGCGTCCATGTCCGGCTCGACCATCGCGAGCCCGGTGGATTCGCCGGCCTGGTGGTTGCCCGCCGCTCTGCTCGGTGCGGCGGGCGCGGTGGCGCCGTCGCGCCATGCGGCCGAATGCACGTTCGGAATGCCGATGGGCATCGGCCGTCCGTCCGCGCCGACGTGCACCGAACCCATGATCTCCTCGGGCGTCGCGCGGCCGCGCTTCGTCAGCGGTGCCATGCTCCCGTCGGGATGGATGCGGTACACCCAGGCGCCGCCCTTCTGTTGCGCCGCGGCGGAGGCCTCGGCGAAGGTCCCGAAGGTGTTGTTGCGTTTGGCGCGCACGCCGGTGCCGCCGTACATGGTCTCGCCCGGCGCCATCGGGTGGACCGCGAAGCGCACGTTCGAACCCGCATCGGGGTCCTCGGTGATGCGGGCCGTCACCGCGGCCTCGTCGGGTGACGGCTGCAACGGGCGCAGTCCCGAGCCGGGCTCGCCGGCGCGCTGGTGGAATGCGACGAGCCTGTCGCCGCGCAGCGCGACCTGCGGCCAGCTGCGCCCGGTGCCCAGCGTGGTCGGCGGCAGGGGAGCGCCGTGCGCGTCCACGCCGGTGGCAGCGGGGTCCCTTGGCTGGCCACCCGTCTTGACGGAGGGCGTGTCGGTATCGCCGCGGCCGGTGCCGGCGGTGCGCGGCCGCTCGGGCGCGATCGGCCGGGCCGCGCGCGGAGGCTCCGGCATGGCGGATGCGGCACGCGGCGCGGCGGGTTGCGCACCGGCCGGCTCGATCGACAGGCCCGGGCGAAAGCGCGCGTAGACCGGCGCACCCTGCAGCGCGATGTCGTCGTAGACGGTGCGCCCGTTCTCGCGGATTCCGACGATGGGCAGCGACTGCAGCGGCCCGGCCTTCAGCGCGCCCCCGTTGTAGGAGCTGCCTTCGTTGCTCAGGGAGACGCGCCGGGTGTAGACGAAGCCCGGCGCGGTCTGGTCGCGGTTGTTCATCACGACCGACTCGGTCGCCGCGTACACGTCGTGACCCAGCAGCGTGGCCAGGCGCTGCGCCAGCGGCACCGCGCCATCACCGCTCAGGCACGACAGCATCAGCACCGGCTGGCCGTGATAGTTCTCGTGCGCGACGATGGCCCGCGCCAGCCCTTCGGCCGTGAGCGGATTGCCGTCCGCACCGGTCATGATGCCCTCGAGCCCGTGGCCGTTGACCGCGAAATAGCCTTCGGGAATCGGAACCGCCTCGCTCGCGGGCTTGCCGTCGCCGCTGCGCACGGGGCGCTCGCCCAGCGCGAAGATGTCGAGATCGGGCACGCGGCGGCGGAAGGCGTTGATCCCCATCTCGCTGCGGCCGGGCTGCGTGTTCAGAAGGTCGACGCGCCGGCCGTTGGCACTGGTGTAGATCAGCGGCTGGCCCGGCGCATAGCCCTCCGGATAGGCGATGCGCAGGGCTGGCCTGTCCGGATGGGCGGTGACCTGCGTGGCCTTCGCGGGGCCGCCTTGCGTGGTTTCGACTTTCACGGTGGCCATCACGGCCGAGGGCGGGACGCTGCCGTCCGGCGCAATGCTTGCCGCGTGCACGATCGCGATCTCGTCGCCCAGCGCGACGAAGCCCTCAGGCTGCACCGTCGCGAGCGCTTCGTCGAGGGTGGCGTAGTGGGCGGGCAGAACATTGGAGAAGTCGCCGCTGCTTTCGCCTCGTGCATGGTCGCTGGCGCGCTGGGCGGCACTGGGGCTGTCCGTGCCGGCAGGCAAGCCGTCGCGGTGCGCGGCGAAGACGAAGCCGTTGTCGTCAACGGTGCGCGGATAGACGTAGTAGCGCACGCCCTCGGCTTCGCCGCCGGCGGCGAACACGGTGAGCAGCGAATCCGACCAGTTGGTCTTGCCGAGGCGTTCAGTCGCCGGCAGCGGATAGCTCGTGGGTCCGCCGAGTTCGGGGTCCTGCGCCGGTTTGTAGGCGGGGAAGCTGCCCTCATCGCCCTTGGCGGGCGATGCCGGCGTGGACTTCACGCTCGTCTGATCCTTCGTGCCTGCGTTCTGCTTCTGCTCGATGCGTTGCGCCGAGCGCACGAAAGGCGCATTGGCGAGCGGCGCGTCGTCCGCGGCGTTCGTAGTCTCGTTCCCGCGCCTGTCTTGCGGACTGCGTGAGCCCGCCGGTGCGCGAGCGGTTCCCGGCGTGTCGGCGCTGTCGCCCGCGCGCCGCACCGAGGCCATGACCGGGTTGAACGAGGCATCGGTCACGATGGACGGGAGCGCCGCCGGGCCGGCCACGTCGGCGGGTAGCACGCGCGGCGTCGACGGCCACGCGATGCTCAAGCGTGGCGGCTCGCGGAACGGGGTGAGCGCATCGGGTGCCTCTGCGGGCTTCACGGCGCCTGCAGTATCGGCCGCATCGACAGGCTTGGGCGACGCGGACTGCGCCGGCCGCGCGGGCAGGGCCGCATCGGTGGGCGCCGTGTTCGCCGTCTCGTCGGTCACCGTGCCGGCCGGCCGGTTCGAAACCGCCGGCCGCGCCGTGCTCACGGCCGGCGGCTTGATGGCGTTGTGCACGCGCACATAGCCCTTGGCGAAGATCGGCGAGGCAAAGCCTGCGGCGTTGACGCCGAGCATCATGATCTGCTGCTCGCGCTCGGCCGGGGTCATGTGGTCCCAATTCTTCGCCAGCGAATACGCGCCTTCGCCGGTGGCGTAGACACTGCCGGCGGCAAGCGGCTTGGAGGCCATCGCCGCGGGCTTGCCCCACGCCTGGGCGGTCTGCGCGTAGCGCGCGAAATCGGCTGCGCGCGCCTGTGCCGTCACGGCATCGCCGGCGGCTTCCGCGGCCGTGGCCGCCTTGGCGGCGCGGCCCGCGCGCAGCGCGGCCATGGTCGCGCGCGTGGAGGCGCCCACCACCGGCACGCTGACCGTCGACAAGCCGAGGTTCAGCCAGTCCATGCGCGCCTGCTCGCTGTTCGCCGGATTGATGCTCTGGCCGTGCGCACTGAGCTTGTTCAGGTCCTCGACCGAGGTCGCGACGCCGTAGCCGGCCGCGAGCACGGTGAACGCGCCTGCCGCCAGCATCACGCCCGGCGCCGCGAGCGTGCCGAAGGAGCCCACCGTCAGTGCCACGCCGGCCACGAGGCCGACGCCTGCGACCACCAGGTCCAGGTGGGTCTCGCGCCGGAAGGTCTGCCACCCTGTCTCGGTGCGCGCGTCGCCGGCGAAGAGCTTGACGTTGCCGTTGGCGTCCAGCGAGTAGCTGGCGTCCTCGGGCGTGACGAGCTTCACGCCTTCGACCGGCAGGCTGTTGTTGGCGCGGTAGTCGGTGAGGTCCTTGTACGTCCAGGCCTGCTCGTCGATGAGCTGCGTCTCGCCGGGCTTGTCCTTGCTCTCCACCTTGAAGATCGCCGTCTTGATGATGCCGCCGTCGTCGCTGTCGAGCGCGTAGACCACGGGCAGCACGGTCACGCGCGCGTGCTCGCCGCCGACCTCCACCACCTTGTCGACCATTTTCGAGAGCAGGTCCTTCTGCGCGTCGCCGAGCTTGCCGAAGAGGCGCTCGTTCTGGCGGATGCGGTCGCTGTCGGCCTGGGTCGCGGCATCGAGCGAGCGGCTGGGGTTCCAGCCGAGCGCCAGGCCGATCTCGTTCTCGAGCTGCGTGCGGCTCTTCATCTCGATCGGGCCGCCGCCGTACTGCACGAACTGGTCGTTCATGATGGCCTGCGCCATGACCTGCGGGTTCTGCTCGAAGAGCCGGTAGAGCGCGCGCTTGTCCTCGCGCTGGTTGAACGGCAGGTTCTGGATGGTGAATTCCTGCTGCTGCGCGTAGGCGTTGTCGCGTGCGCCGGCTGCCTGGTAGCGCACGGCCGCGTCCGACTGGGCCTGCGTTGCCTGCAGCTTCTTCCAGGTGTCGCTGCCGGTCTCGGCCAGGCCGGGGTTGGCGCTCTTCCATTTCTCGTGCGCCGACTTTGCCGCGGCGAGATCGCGCGCCGCGGTGTCGGTGTGGAACTTGTTGACCGAGCTGAGCCAGTCCTTGCGCGCGGCGTCGGCCTTGTCGCGCGCATCGTCGGCGGTCTGCTGCGGGGAGGTGGCGTAGCACATCTGCGCGCGGCCCGCGCGCTTGTCGGCTTCGATGCGCTGGCGCGCGTGGTTGGCCTCCTGCCAGGCGATCGCGGCATCGACCGCGAGCTGCTCGTTCTGGGCGATGGTGACGCGCGCCTTGGCGTCGTCGAGGTCGTTGCCCAGCGCGGTGCGGTCGCCGGAGCCTGCGTCGTAGTCGGCCTGCGCCTTGTCGCGCGCCTTGATCGCATCCGTGAGGTTCTGGTCCACCGTCTTCTTGCGCGGCGCGAGGTCGTCGCCGAAGTTCAGCGTGGGCGCGGGCTTGCCGTCGGGCCCGGGCGCCGGCTGCGCGCCGGGCTGCGGCGGCGCATCGGCCGCGGCCTGCGCCAGGCGCTTCTCGACGTCGGCGCGCGCACCGCGCGCCTTGGCCAGGTCGCCGTCGCCGAACTCGGAAGTCTTCCACCGCGCGGCCGTGGCGGGGTTCATCTTGTAGGTGCCGGCACGCACCGAGAAGTCGACCATCTTGCCCTGGTCGGACTGCTGCCACCCGAAGACCTTCGAATCCTTCTTGATCGTGACGTTGTAGCCGCCGTTGCAGTCCGCGTGCACCTCGATGTCGTCGGGCGAGAGACCACGCGGCAGGCCCTCGGCGCTGACCTTGCCGTCCTCGCCGCGCTTGATGTTCCAGGTCGGGTCGTAGTTCTTCGGGTAGACGTCGCCGGTGGTCGACTTGTCGCCGTCCATGAACATCGTCAGCTGCGGCTTGGCGAAGGTCGTGCGATCGTACTGGTAGCGCGCGGCATACCAGGCGCGCTCGGCGTCGATCAGGCCGAGCTGGGTCTCGATGTCGCGCTTGGAGAGGTCCAGCGCGTCGAGTTCGTCGAGCGCCTTCTGCTGCTCGGCCTCGGTGGCCTTGCTGCCGGGCGCGGTGAGCGTCGTCACCTCCGCGGCCTTCTTGTCGTAGGCCTCCTTCGCCGCGGGCAGCTGCGCCTCGCGCATCTTCTTCTCGTCGTCGGCCGAGAGCTTCGGCTTCGCGGCGTCGGCCAGGCGCTGGGCCTCGCGCGCGGCCACGCGCAGATCGTCGAGCTTGCCTGCGTCCACGGTCTTGCCCGCGGCCTGGTCGCGCTCGGCCGCACGCAGCTCCTGCATGGCCTTCAGTGCCTTGGCGTCGGCCTGCGCGGCACGCTGCTGTTCGAGCGCCCGGCCCAGGTTCTCGGGCTTGGCGTTGGCGACGGCGTTGTCGGCGTCGGTGAGCCCCTGGTTGATCTTGTCCGCGCGATCGAGATAGCCGGCCTCGTCGAGCTTGGCGCGGCTGCCGTCGGCGCCGCCGAAGAGATCCTCCTTGACTGCGTTCAGCGCGGTCGCGGTCTGGTCGCTGCGGGCCTTGGCGGCATCGTGCTTCTCGTTCGCGGCGTACAGCGCGGCGGTCAACGGATCGAGCTCGGTCTTCTTGTCGCCGTCGACGTAGAAGTACTTGCCCTCGATGTTCTGGACCTTCTTGCCTTCCTCGCTGCCGGGCTTGGCCCAGAACGCGGGATCGTAGCCATCGGGGTCGATGTTGCGCGTCGTGGTCTTGTCGCCGTCGTGCTCGGTCACCGTGACGCGGGCAGGGCGCTGCAGCGAAGCCGTATTCCATGCGCTCTCGGCGTCGGTCTTGGCGTTCTCCGCGTCGCTGGCGCCGAGCTTGGCGTCGAGGTCGTCGCGCAGCGCGTGCATGTAGCGCTGGCCCTGCTGCGCGTCGCGCAGTGCGGCGTCGGCCTTCTGGATCTCCTTGGCATCGCCGCCGGCCACCGCCTGGTCGTACTTGAAACTCAGCTCCTTGACCTCGGCGTCGGCAACGCGCGCGTTGTAGTCGGCATCGACCGTACCGAGGGTGTTCGTCTTCGGGTTCTGCGGGTCAGTCGGATCCGTGGTGCCGAAGGCTTTCTCGGCGCTCTGGAGTTCGGACTTGGCGCGGTTGGCCACGGCGCGCAGACGCTCGGCTTCGGCCTTGGCGTTCTGCTGCGCGGTGATGATCGTGTCGTTGCCGCCGCCGCCGCCGCCGCCGCCGGTGCCGAAGCCGGCGGCGTATTTCTCGGCCTTGGTCGCGGCCGCATCGGTGTCCTGCGCGTGGCTGCGCGCATCGGCCACGCGCGCCTTGCCCGCCTGGGCGGCGTCGTATTGCTCGCCGCGCAGCTGGCGCACCTCGGGCGAGTCGGCGCGCACGCCGTCGCGCGCCTTGTCGATGTACTTGCCGATGCTCTTCGGGTCGAACACGCCGCCCTTGTCGAGCGCGTCATGGGCGTCGGCCGCAACCTTGTCGATGGCGTCGTTCGGGTCCTTGCCTTCGGCGATCGCCTTGAGGCTGGCCTTGCGCATGTCCTGCTCGGCGGCCTGCAGCCAGTTCGTCATGGCGGTGTCGACGACGGCCTTCTGTTCCTTGCTGCCGTCGCCGCCGTTCGCCTGCGCCTTGAACACCGGCCTGGCGGCGGTCTGTGCCTTCTCGAGCAGGTCCTGCGTGCCCGGGCTGGTCGCGGGGGGCTGGCTCTTTGGCTGGTTGGCTGGCGGCTCGAAGATGGCGTTCATCTTCTGCGCCGCGTCGACTTCGCCCTGCGCGGCGCGCGTGGCTTCCGAAGGGTTGTTGTCCGCACGGCGCTGCCGGATGTCGTCGAGCTTGGCATCGGCGAGCGTCGACTGCTTCTCCTTGAGGTTGCTCGCCGCTTCCTGCTTCAGCGCATCGCGCTCGGCCGCGTCGCTGGCACCGCGCGCCTTGGTGGCCTCCTGCTGGTCGGATTCGGCCTTGCTCTTCTCGGCCTTGGCCTCGGCGGCTTCCGCGGCCTTGCGCGCTTCTTCCGCCTTGCGGCGCGCGGCTTCGGCCTGCTTGCGCGCTTCCTCGGCCTGCCGCCGTGCCTCCTCGGCCGCGCGCTTCGCCGCGGCTTCCGCCTGGCGCCGCAACTCTTCGGCAGCCCTGGCGGCCGCCAATGCCTCCATCGCTGCCTGTGCGGCGGATTGCGTTCCCGACCCATCGCTGCTGACTGCTAGAACCATAGGACCCCGGATGAAGTTGCAGATTGAAAGAAGGGCTCGCGGCACAACCCGGCCGGCTCCGATGCCGCGCGAACTCTAAGTGGCGCCCCGTGCGTGGGCAACAACGAGTTCTCGTAGACGGGAGTGCTCGCGCGGCGAATCCGAAGCAGCTTCTCCTGCATGCAGCAACCGAAGAGGCATGCGTGGAGGAAGGTCATCGGTACGACAGCACGAGCCCGTGCACCAGCCTCGTCCAGCCATCGAGCATCACGAACAGCAGCAGCTTGAACGGCAGCGAGATGGTGGTGGGCGAGATCATCGACATGCCCAGCGCCAGCAGCACCGTGGCGACGATCAGGTCGACCACCACGAACACCAGGTAGATGATGAAGCCGATCTGGAAGGCGCGCGTGAGCTCGCTGAGCGTGAAGCTGGGCACCAGCACCATGAAGTCGTCGTCCTTCAGTTGTTCCGCGCGCGCCTTCGGCCAGATGTTGGCCGCCGACTTCAGGAAGAACTGCCGCTCGCGCTCGTGCGTGTGCTTCTGTAGGAACTCCTTCACCGGCGCCTTGGCCGCGTCGATGACGGCCATGATGTCGCCGAGCCCTTCGCCCTTGGCGCCGAAGCTGCGGCCGCGCAGGGCATCGCCGATGTCCATGCCCACCGGCGCCATGATGTAGACCGACAGGATGATCGCGATGCCGTTGAGCACCATGTTGGGCGGTGTCTGCTGCAGGCCCAGGGCAGTGCGAAGCAGGCCGAACACGATGACCAGCTTGGTGTAGCTCGTCACCATCAGTGCCACGAACGGCGCGATGCCGAAGGCGACGATCAGCGCGACCAGGATGAGGGGTTCGGGAAGTCCGCCTTGCATGGGTATGGACCGGATGAGGGGCGGCCCCTCAGACTTCGCCGGGCGCGAACTCCGACACGCGCACGCCCAGCCGGTCGCCCACCGCGACGAGATAGCCCTTGCCCAGCACGTTGCCGTGCGCAAGGATGCGAACGGGGCGGCGGTTGAGCGGCTGGCCCAGGTCGAAGACATGGCCGGCGCGGATGCTCCTGAGTTCGCCGAGCGACACGGACAGGTCGCCCACCTCGAAGCGCAGCGTGACCTCCAGCGCGTCGAGCCGGTCGATCGGCAGGTTGGCGTTGTCCGCGGTATCGGCCGCGAGGGCGGGAATGTCTGGCTTCATGGCACTGTTTCTCGATTGCTGGACGGTGATGCGCGAGCCTTCGGCGAAGGCGGAAAGATGCCGCCCGGCGGAACCTCCCAGCTCCGCCGTGACCACGATGGCGGCTCCGGAGGAGCTCCACTGCTCGATGCCCACGATGTCGCCGGGCCGGATGCTTCCGACCTCGCGCAGGCGGATCGGCGTGCTGCCGAGGCGAAAGCTCACGGGCAGGCGCAGCGCGTCGAAGGCGTCGGCTGCGTAGGCGTTGTGACGCGGGCCGGTGGCTGCGGGCACCAGCGTGTCGAGCGTGGTCGCGTCCTCGAACTGCACGTAGCCGCGCAGCACGGTGCTGCCTTCCAGGGGCATGGCGACGAAGAAGGCCGCGTGCCCGGGATCGCCCTGCAAAGGCAGCGCCCGATGGCTGTGTTCGTGCATGTCGCGCGTTTCCGCTTCCGAAGGCTGCCACTCGAAATGCAGGCGCAGCGCTTTCTCGAGCGCGTCGATCAGCGGATGCAGCGCATCGGCGAGCAGGATGTAGCGCAGGTCGCGCGGCAGCAGGTCGATGCGGCGTTCTCCCAGCAATGCCTGCAGGCTCGGTGCGTCCATTGCGAGATGGCCGACGTGCGAGCCCAGCCTGAAGCGGAAGCTCTCGCGCGCGGTGAGGGCGAAGGCCGTGTCGTGGTGCCAGCGGATGCGGTAGCGGGCACCGCGTGCGGCCGCGATGTCCGGCAACGGCGACGCGCCGTACAGACGGTTCAGCGCGCGCACATTGGCGGCGTCGGCGCGCGGCAATGCGCGGGCTTCGCCGAGTTCCGTGACGGCGTCAGGCATGGACGCCTTCGTTCGATGCGCCGATGCGGGGGGCTCTGTTCTTCTTCACCTTCTTCACGCCTTGGAGCAATGCGATTCGGTTCGCATCGGGACCGGCAGCTTAGCCAGAGGTGTTGCGCGGAGGTAGTCCGCAAACACGTAGTGCCGCGCGCGCCACACACGGCGGCGATCTACGAAAACTCGTGGTTGCCGCGAATGGAGGGCGGCGCATAGAGTCCGTCGCGACGCGACATTCCTCGCGACCGACGACGAAGCGAAGCGATGCGACAGGCACCGCCCGGTACTTCGGGACACCCGCAAGACAAAGACACCATGGCGAGTTCTCCGCGATCCTTTGCCGCCTACCGCGGCGGCGTGCGCGACCTTCTGGGCAGCGCCGGCCGCTACAACGATCTGCTGCTGGCGGGCCTGCTGGTGGTGATCGTCGCGCTCTTCGTGCTGCCGCTGCCGACGCCGCTGCTCGACCTGCTGATCGCGAGCAACCTCGCCATCAGCCTGGTGCTGCTGATCGTGGCGATGTACGTGCCATCGGCGCTGTCGCTGTCGACCTTTCCGTCGCTGCTGCTGTTCACGACGCTGTTTCGCCTTGCGCTCAACATCGCATCGACCAAGCTGATCCTCCTGCACGCGAATGCGGGCCACATCATCGACACCTTCGGCAAGCTGATCGTCGGCAACAACGTGGTGGTCGGCGGCGTGGTGTTCCTGATCATCGCGATCGTGCAGTTCATCGTGATCGCGAAAGGCTCCGAGCGGGTGGCCGAGGTGGCGGCGCGGTTCGCGCTGGATGCGATGCCCGGCAAGCAGATGAGCATCGACGCCGACGTGCGCGCGGGGGTGCTGTCGTCCGCACAGGCGCAGAAGCGCCGCCACATGCTGGAACAGGAATGCCAGCTCCACGGCGCGATGGATGGCGCGATGAAGTTCGTCAAGGGAGACGCCATCGCGAGCATCGTGATCGCGCTGGTCAACATCCTCGCGGGCATCGCCATCGGCACGATGATGCACGAGATGAGCCTGGGCGGCGCGCTGCAGCGCTACGCGATCCTCACGGTGGGCGACGGCATGGTCTCGCAGATCCCGTCACTGCTGGTGTCGATCGCGGCGGGCATCGTCATCACGCGCGTGAGCACCGGCGAGCGCCGCGACACGCAGCTGGCGAGCCAGATCGGGCAGCAGCTCATGGCGCATCCGCGAGCGCTGATCATCGCGGGCCTCGCGGTCGCGAGCTTCCTGGTCGTGCCGGGCTTTCCGAAGTGGGTGTTCGGCCTGCTGGCGGCGGCGCTGTTGGGTCTGGGCTTCGCGGTGCGCATGCGGCGCCGCAAGAACCAGACGCCGGGTTGGATCTCGCACCGCGAGGGCGACGCCCTGGAGGACGCCGACGGCGACCATGCCATCGCGGCGCCACTGGCGGTGCGGCTGTCCAGCGGCCTGCGCGGCGGCGTCGACCGCCACGCGCTCGACCTGCAGCTGGCCAGGGTCAAGACCGCGGTCGAATCCGATCTCGGCCCGGTGTTCCCGCGCCTGCAGCTCGCCTACGCGGACGGCCTGGCCCAACACGCCTACCAGGTGCTGGTGCACGACGTCGCGGTGTCGCAGGGCACGCTCAGGCCGGGGTGGCGCATGCTCGATCCGGCCGAGGCTACGGCGCCGCCGGCAGGCGCAGAGGTGGCCGAGCCCTTCGGCCCCTTCGCTCGGGTCGTCTGGGTGCAGGGCGAAGCAGCCGGCTCCACGAGCTGGGACAACGAGGAGGTGGTGGGCCTGCACCTGGACCACGCCGTGCGCCGCAATGTGCGCGAGCTCATCGGCCTGCAGGAAGTGCAGCGCCTGCTGCATTCGGTGCAGCGCGACGCGCCGGAGCTCGCGGCCGAGGTGGCGCGGGTGGCGTCGAGCCAGCGCATCGCCGAGGTGTTGCGCCGGCTGCTGCAGGAGGGCATTCCGATTCGCAACCTGCACGCGATATTCGAGTGCCTCGCGACATGGGCGCCGAAGGAGCAGGACGCGATAGCGCTGACCGAACTGGTGCGCATCGATCTCGGCCGCTACATCACCAGCCGCTATGTGGGCCCGAACCGCCAACTCGAGGCCATCCTGTTCGAGTCCAGCTTGCTGGAGCGGGTGCAGAACGCCATCGAGCGTTCGCCGCGCGGCAACCTGCTGCTGCTGAGCCCGGCCGTCACGCAGGACATCCGCGAGCAGGTGCGCCGCATCCTCGGATCGGCCGCGACCCGCGTGGTGGCCATCGCCTCGTCGGACGTGCGCCGCTACATCAAGACGCTGATCGAGCCGGTGGCGCCGCTGCTGCCGGTGCTGTCCTACCAGGAAGTCGACGAAGACGTGGCCCTGCAGCCGGTGGGCTGGGTCACCAACCCCCAGGCCCATTGATGAACATCCAATTGCCTTCGAAGGCGCACCGCGAAAACAACGCCATGACTCCGCAGAACATCCTGGACATCACGCGCGAAGGCCTGCTCCTCGTGCTGTGGATCTCGCTGCCGGTGGTGGCGGTGGCAACGGTCACTGCCCTGGTGGTGGCCGTGCTGCAGGCCGTAACGCAGGTGCAGGACCAGAGCATCGGCCAGTCGATCCGGCTGATCGCGGTAATGATCGCGATCATCGCCACCGCGGGCTGGATGGGGCGCGACGTGATGCGCTTCGCGGAGCGTGCCATCCAGGCACTGAGTTCCCTGCCGTGAAGATGCATTTCCCCGAAATGACCGCCCCGCGCCTGAAAGCCTTCTGCCAGCGCCGCCTCGTGCTGTGGGGCTGCGCCGCGCTCGTGCTGCTGGCCATGTGCGCGCAGGCCCGTGCGGCCGAACTGCGCTGGAGCAATCGGCCGTTCCAGATCGTTGCCAACGAGAAGCCGCTGGCCGACTTCCTGCGCGAGCTGGCCTCGTCGCAGAACATCACGGCGGTGGTCGACTCCAAGGTGGCCGGCACCATCAGCGGCAAGTTCGCCGGCCCCGCCCTGAGCACGCTCAACAGCGTGTGCGCGGTCAACGGGCTGACCTGGTACTTCGACGGCGCCTTCCTGTTCGTCGACCTGGCCTCCGACGCGAAAAGCGAGGTGCTGCCCATCGCGGCCGAGAACGCGGGGCGCATCGCCGAGACGCTGGTGCGCCTGCACATCTCCGACGAGCGCTATCCGCTGAGCATCAGCGAGCGCGACGCCAGCGTGTACGTGACCGGGCCGCGCCGCTACGTCGAGATGGTGCGCCAGGCGGTGAAGCTGGCCGACCAGAAGAGCGCGATGGCCGAGGGCGCCGAGATCCGGCTGTTTCCGCTCAAGTACGCCTGGGCCTCGGACTTCCGGATCAACCGCTCGGGAAAGGAAACGGTCATTCCCGGCGTGGCCAACGTGCTGCGCAGCCTCTATGGCCGCAGCGGCGGGAACGCGCCGAGCGGCAGCGGCGGCCCGCGAGGCATGAGCGGCGGCATGTCGCTGGGCCCGAACCGGCAGATCAAGCTGCGCAGCGGCGAGACCATCAACGCGCCCAAGGTCGAGATCGCCGGGGCCGGCAGCGAAGCCATCGCGCAGGGCGGCATCGCGAACCTCGCGGGCGGCGAACTGCCGCAGTTCCAGGCCGATACGCGCATGAACGCCGTGCTGGTGCGCGACATGCCCGACAAGATGGCCCAGTACGCGAAGCTGATCGAGTCGATGGACGTGCGCCCGCGGCTGGTCGAGATCGAAGTGACCATCATGGACATCAGCTCCGACACGCTCAACAGCCTGGGCATCGACTGGCGCCTGCATGGCCGGCACGCCGACTTCCAGACCGGCCGCGGCGATCGCGGGCAGCTGACCTGGGGCGGCACAGGCAGCGAGGCAGGGCAGATCGGCAGCGCCGACGGCTCGGGCAATCCGCTCACGCCGCTGGGCGGCATGTTCACCGCCGCCATCGGCAACAGCGCGCGCAACTACCTGCTGGCCCGCGTGACCGCGCTGGCCACCAACGGCAATGCGAACTTCGTGGCGCGCCCGAAGGTGATGACGCTGGACAACACCGAGGCCGTGCTGGAGAACCTCAGCGAGTTCTACGTGCGGGTGGACGGCTTCCAGGACGCGGGGCTGTTCAGCATCACGGCGGGCACCGCGGTGCGGGTGACGCCGCTGGTCATCGACGAGAAGGCCTCGCGCGGCGTGATGATGTCCATCGACATCGTCGACGGCGACCTCAGTCCGATGTCGGTCGACAAGATCCCGATCGTGCGGCGCCGCACGGTCAACACGCAGGCGCTCGTGGAGGAGGGCGCGAGCCTGCTGATCGCGGGCTACTCGTCCGAGGAGAAGAGCAATGCGGTCACGGGCGTGCCGCTGCTCAAGGACATTCCCGGCGTCGGCGGGCTCTTCAGGTCGACGGAGAAGAAGCAGTCCAACATGGAGCGCTTCTACCTGCTGACGCCGCGCCTGGTGCTGCCGGGCGCCACGGCGAACGTGCCGGCGCTGCCCTTGCCGGAAGTGGGAGGCTGAGCATGCACGACCCGGAAGAGATTTCCTTCGGCGACGGCGGCGACGGGCAGGCACAGGCGGCCGGCACGGCACGGGCGCAGCGGCCGGCACCCGGTGACGGCTGGTGCCTGCGCTTCCTCAGCGGCGCGGTGAAGGGCCGCACCATCGCGCTCAAGCCCGGGCTCAACGTGCTGGGCTCAGGCGGCGATTGCGAGGTGATGCTGCCCGGCGGCGACGTGCTGCCGCGCCACCTGGCGTTCACCGTGGGCGAGTTGGTGGTGTCGATGCAGCGCCTGAGCACGGCTTCGGCGCGGCTCAACGGCGAGGACATGCGGCAGGCGCGCAGAAGCGTGGTCGCGGGCGACGTGGTGAGCCTCGGGCAGATCGACTTCCAGCTCGACCGCAGCTACGTGCCGGACGTGCGCGAGGACCGCATGTTCGCCCCGGAGTACGAGGCGCGGCCCGGCGAGGGCGCGCTGGCGGGCACGTCCGGGGCTTCCTCGCGGCGGCGCCTCGGCTATTGGGCGGGTGGCGTGATGGCCCTGCTTGCGGTGATCGGGCTGGCCGCCGTGTCGCTCGGCGACGCGGGCGCGAGCGCGCGCCGCGCCGGGCACGTGGACCTGGCCGCGGTGGAAAAGGCGCTCGTGCCGTTCCCAGAGGTGGAAGTGGTGGCCGCGCAGGGCGGGCGGCTCGGCGTGAAGGGCTACGTGGAGTCGAGGCAGCGCCGCGAGGCCCTGCAGCAGGCGATGGAGCCCTTCGGCAGCCAGGTCGGCGTGAACGTGCACTCGGCCGAGGACATGGTCGAGCAGGCGCGCCGCTATGTGGGCGACCCCGGTGTGGCGGTCGCGTACACGGGGCAGGGCCGGCTGGTGCTCACCGGCACGGTGGAGGACGCCGCGGTGCGCCAGAAGATCCGCAGGCTCAGCGAAGACCTGCATCCGTCGGTGCTGGTCTTCGACAAGGTCCAGTACCGGGAGAAGCCCGTGGCCGAGAACAAGGACGCCGACGTGCGCGCGCAGTGGGACGGCTGGCAGAGCGTGCTGCCGGCGCGCATGGTGAGCATCACCGAGGACGGCAACGGCCTGCGGCACATCCAGCTGTCGAACGGCAGCCGCTACTACGAAGGTGCGGTGCTGCGATCCGGTGCCGAACTCAAGCGCATCGACGCCGACGGGCTGGTCCTGAGCGGTGGCGTGCCCGACAGCAACAACAGGCGCGGGAGGTGAAGGCATGGCCATCGGCAGAGCCCGCCTCGCGCGCACCCCGGATTTCATGCGGCGCCGCATCCGTGCGCCGCGTGGAATGGTTCCGTCCCGCCGGGGCGGAGCGCTTCAACCCTCGTAAATCAATCCTTTCTTGACCAGGAGATACACATGGCAGGCGCAGTTGACAGCTCTATCCAGCAGATGAACCAGGCCGCAGCCGACAACGCGCGGCTGATGTCGGCCAGCATGGCCGCTTCCACCAGCATCCAGGGCGCGGCATCCACCGCGCACACGGTCAATGGTGCGAGCGCCGCGGGCGGCGAGGTGGCCAAGTCCACCGGCAACGACATCCGCCAGTCGGCCAAGTCCTCGTAAGCAGGTCCGCGCGATGCCCTGTCGCATCGCGCGGCCTTTTCCCCCAGGAGGTGAACCATGACCGATCCCACCGCGCTGGTCGCGGCAGGCGCGCCGCCGGCCGGCGTGTCCGCGGCAGCCGCGCAGCAGCAGGCCGGCGCGCCTTCGCGCCTCGATCCGGGCGAGACCCGGATGTTCGCCAACATGATGCAGGGCGTGCAGGCGCCGCCGTCCTCGGTGGCCGCGCCCAGCGCGCTCGGCGACGCCGCCAAGGCGCTCGCGGCCCAGTTCTCCGGCAACGTGCGCTCCTACGAGGAGATGCGCCACAGCATGCTCGAGTCGATCGACATGTCCGACCCCATCAAGACCATGTTCGCGATGACCGACCACGCCATGGAGGCGCACATGATGTTCGCGAAGATGCACATTTCCACGGGCCTGGCGAGCGCCGCCACCAGCCTGTTCGGCACCTTGCTGAAGAACCAGCAATGAGGATGCCGTGAAGCTGCTGTCCCGCACCTTTTCTTCATTCTTTCCGCGCCGCGGCCGCTGGCTCTCGGCGCTGGCCCTGCTGGCGGCGCTGGGCGGCTGCAAGGTCGGCCTGTACTCCAACCTCAACGAGCAGGAGGCCAACGAGATCGTCGCCGCGCTGTCGGCCGAGGGCATCGACGCGGCCAAGAGCCGCGTGGAGGGCAGCAACTGGCAGGTCGAGGTGGACGAGAGCCGCATGGGCGTCGCGCTCGACGTGCTGCGTGCCCAGGGCCTGCCCCACGAGCGCTTCGCCACCATGGGCGAGGTGTTCCAGAAGCAGGGCCTGGTGTCCACGCCCTCCGAGGAGCGCATGCGCTACATCTACGCGGTCTCGCAGGAGCTGTCGCAGACGCTGCGCAACGTGGACGGCGTGGTGTCCGCGCGCGTGCACGTGGTGATCCCGGCCAACGACCCGCTGAGCGAGAAGATGCGGCCGTCGTCGGCCGCGGTGTTCATCAAGCACCGGCCGGATGTGGACATCCGGCTGCTGGCGCCGACCGTGAAGGACATGGTGGCGCACAGCATCGAGGGGCTGAGCCACGACCAGGTATCGCTGTCGCTCTTCGAGGCGCGCCGGCCGGTGGCGTCGGCTGCGGCCCTGGCGGGCGGCGCCAGGGAGCGTGCGATGGTGCTGGGCCTGTTCCCCGCGTCGACGGCGATGGTGCTGCTGGGGCTGCTGCTGCTGGCCGCCGTCTGCCTGCTGGTGCTGCCGGCGCTGCTGCGCAGGCAGGGCGTGGACTGGCGCAGCTGGACGCGCCGCCAGGTGTTCAGGCGCTGACCCGGAACAGGAATGCCGGCACCTACCCCCGCCACCCACGAAGCCCCGCAGGCCGGAACCGGCCCGATGGACCTCGTGCGCCTGGTGGCGCGCTTCAACCTGCACCCCGAGATCGGTCTTCACCCAAGCTGGCTGCCTGCCGACTGGCCGTCGCGCCACCGCGTCCCGGCACGGCTGGGGGAGGCGGGCCGCGCGGTGCTCGCCGACCAGCTGCGGCGAGCCCAGGGGCCGGACGCCGGCAGCGCCGACTACAACTTCGACGCACGCTTCAAGCGCGTGGCGCTGCTCGATGCCGACGCGCTGCGGCGGCTCGCCGCCTACCTCGGCTTCTGCGTGCACCTGCCGCTGTTCCGGCTGCGCGGCGGCGCGGGTGCGCAGATCCGCCGCCAGGCCCGCCGCTTCGATGCCGATGCGGTGGATTTCGTGCTCGACCGGGTGCCGTTGCTCACCGAACTGCGCATGGACAACGCGCTGCTGCAGCAGCGGCCCCTGTCGGCCGGCCGGGTCGCCGTCGAGCGCGGCCACCGGCTGCTGCTTGCCACGGCTGCGGCCGAAGGCGAGACGGTCCGCCGCCGCCTGGGGCACAAGCTGCCGCGCCGCGTCTCGGCGCTCGGCGTGCCGCAGTTGCAGCAGCGCCAACTCCAGCAACTCAACGAACTGATGCTCTCGTGCATCGTCCCCGAAAGACTGCCGCAATGGGACTGGCTTTTCTGATCACCACCGAGAACCTGCAGCTCCTGAGCGAGCGCAAGGTCCTGAAGGAGCACGAATACGCGGCGCTGCTCGACGCATCGACCGTGGTCGAGACGGCCCGGCGCGAGGCGCGCCGCATCGTGCAGCAGGCCACGCAGGACGCCGAGGCCGGCCGCAGGCAGGGCTACGAGGAGGGCCTGCGGCGCGCCAAGGAGGAATACGCGACCCAGCTGGTGACGGACACCATGGCCACCGAGCGACAGCTGCATGCGCTGCGCACGTCCATGGCGCAGGTCGTCGTCAAGGCCGTGGGGCAGTTCATCGCCGATGCGGACCCGGCGGCGCTGTTCGAAGCGGCGCTGCTGCGCGTCGACACGCTGATCCGCCAGGAGCCCTTCATCACCGTGCGCGTGGCGCCCGCGCAGGAGGCGATCCTGCGCGGGGTGATCGCGCGCCTGCGCGGCGAGGCCAACTGGAGCATGACCGTGCACTTCGTGGCCGATGCGGCGCTGCCCGTCGGCGCGTGCGTGGTGCAGACGGCCTCCGGCGTGCTGGACATCGGCGTGGACGCGCAGCTCGCCGCGTTCCGGCGCGCGGTGGAGCGCGGCGGCCTCGCCGAGACCCGGGAGGGGGCGCAATCGTGAACCCGGTGTCCGACGCGGCGCTTGGCATCGTAGCCGAACTGGAACAGGCGCTGGGCCGCGTCACGCCGGTGGCGATCCGCGGGCGCGTCAGCAAGGCGGTGGGCATGCTGATCGACGCATCGGGCATCCAGGCCCATGTGGGCGAGCTGTGCGAACTGGTCACGCCGGGCGAGCCGCCGCTGCTGGCCGAGGTGGTCGGCTTCCGCGACAACACCGCCGTCCTCACGCCGCTCGGGCCGATCACCGGCATTTCGGCTTTGACCGAAGTGCTGCCCACGGGGCGCGGCCACGTCTGCCCGGTGGGCGCGGGCCTGCTGGGGCGCGTGCTCGACGCGCTGGGCCAGCCCATCGACGAACGGGGCCCGCTCAGGACCCGCACGCTGCTGCCGGTGCACCGCGATCCCGTGAGCCCGCTGGCGCGCCGGATGATCGAGGCGCCGCTGGCCACCGGCATCCGCGCGGTCGACAGCCTGCTCACGCTCGGCGAAGGGCAGCGCGTCGGCGTGTTCGCGCCGCCGGGCGTGGGCAAGAGCACCCTGCTGGGCATGCTCGCGCGCGGCGCGACGGCCGACGTGAACGTGATCGCGCTGATCGGCGAGCGCGGGCGCGAGGTGAAGGAGTTCATCGAGCACAACCTCGGCGCCGAGGGATTGGCGAAGACGGTGATGGTGGTCTCGACCTCCGACCGGCCGCCGATGGAGCGCATCAAGTCCGCCTATGCCGCGACCACCATCGCCGAGCATTTCCGCGACCAGGGCAAGAAGGTGCTGCTGCTGGTCGATTCGCTCACGCGCTTCGCGCGCGCCCAGCGCGAGATCGGCCTGGCCAGCGGCGAACCGCCCACGCGGCGCAGCTATCCGCCGTCGATCTTCTCGATGCTGCCGCAGCTGCTGGAGCGCGCGGGGCAGGGCAGGACGGGCTCCATCACCGCCGTCTACTCGGTGCTGACCGAGGGCGACGAGGAGAGCGACCCCATCGCCGAGGAGGTGCGATCCATCCTCGACGGCCACATCGTGCTGTCGCGCAAGGCCGCTGCGGCCAACCGCTATCCGGCGATCGACGTGCTGGCGAGCATCAGCCGTGTGATGCCGCTGGTGACTTCGCGCGAGCACCGCGCGGCGGCGGCGCACTTTCGCAGCCTGCTGGCCAAGTACCAGGAGATGGAGCTGCTCGTGCAAATCGGCGAATACAAGGCAGGCGGCGACGCGCTGGCCGACGAGGCAATCGGTGCGCGGCCGGCGATGCTCGACTTCCTGTCGCAGCCGCCGGATGCGAGCCTGCCCTATGCGCAGTCGATCGAGGCATTGCAGCGGTTCGGCGGCGCCTCGTGGGAGCCGGGCCGATGAGCGCAGGCATCGACTGGAAGCTGCTGGTGGGCGTGCGCGAGCGCCAGAAGACGGTTGCCATGGGTGTCGTCGCGCGCGACCGGGCCGCCGCCGAGCAGAGCCGCGCCGAGCTGCAGCAGGCCCAGGCGTGGCAGCAGCAGCAGGTGCAGAGCAAGGCCGCGCACTGGCAGGCGACCGCCGGCGCGCTGACGGACGGGCAATGCAGCGTGGCGCAGCTGCGCCACGCCGGTGCCTGGAGCGCCGCCCTCGATGCGCGGATCGTCGAGGCGAGCCGGCTTGCCGCGCAGGCCGGGCACGCCCACGCGCTGCGCGAGAGCACGCTGGAAGCCAGCCGCCGCAAGCTGTGCGCCGCCAGCGCAGAGGTCGAGAAGGCGCAGCAGATGAAGCAGCGCAGCCGAGGCGAGCGGCAGCGCCTGCAGGAACAGCGGCTCGACGAAGCGGCCGAGGAAACCACGTCGCAGGCATGGGCCGCGCGGCGTTCGGCCTAGGCGCGCGGGAACGCACGGATCGCCATGGACCCCTCCATCGAACTGGCCAGCTTCGAGAGATTCTTCTCGTCGGTGGTACTGACCCTGCCGCGGCTCTTCGCGATCTTCGCGGTGGTGCCCTTTCTCTCCGGCGGCATGATCACCGGCACCGTGCGCAACGGCCTGCTGCTGATGCTCGCTCTGTTCATGTCGCCGGTGGCGGGCGACATGCCTGCTGCCTCCATCGGCACCTGGGTGCTCATCGCGGGCAAGGAGGCCTTCATCGGCCTGATGCTGGGGCTGGGTTTCGGCATCTTCATCTGGGCGGTGCAGAGCGTGGGCGACCTGATCGACTTCCAGACCGGCTCCAGCAACGCGTCCTTCTTCGATCCCGTGGCGGGTCACGAGAACGGGCCCACGGGCGAGTTCCTCGGCTGGATGGTGATCACGCTGTTCGTCTCGGCCGGCGGGCTGCTCGCGATGCTGGGCGTAGTCGTCGACTCCTACCGGCTGTGGCCCGTGGCCTCGTTCTTTCCGAACCTGGGGCTGGTGATCGAGCAGTTCGCGATCCGCCAGGGGGACACGCTGTTCCTGTGGATCGTCAAGCTGGCCTCGCCGGTCATCTTCGTGCTGCTGCTGGTGGAGCTGGGCATGGGCCTGGTCAGCCGCGTGGCGCCGCAGCTCAACGTGTTCGTGTTCTCGCAGCCTCTCAAGAGCCTGCTGGCGCACCTGATGATGCTGCTGTTCGTTTTCTTCGTGTACGAGTCGCTGCAGGAATTCCTGCGGCCCGAGAACGGCGTGCTCGACTTCCTGCGTGCCACGCTCTAGCGCCCTTCGGCCATGGCGGAGAAAGACCAGGACCCCACTCCCAAGCGGCTGCGCGACGCGCGAAAGCGCGGCGAGGTGGTCTTCAGTTCGGACGTGGCCTCGACGGCGGTGTTCGCCGTGGTCGTGGTCTGCATGTGGCTGGGCGGCGGGGTGCTCTACAGCCTGCTGCGCGAGCTCTGGCTGCACGCCACCAGCACCAGCCTGCTGACGCGGCCGGAGGACCGCTTCGACGAGCTGCTGCTGCATACCGGGGAGGCGCTGTTGTGGGGCACGCTGCCCATCATGGCCATCGCTGCCGTGGCTGGCATCGTGGGCTCCCTGGCCCAGGTGGGCGGCGTGGCGGCGTGGGAGCGCCTCAAGCCCGACGTGAACCGCATGAACCCGGCCCAGGGGCTGCAGCGCATCTTCTCCACCCGCAATCTCATCAACTTGCTGAAGATGAGCCTGAAGACGATGCTGCTCGCGGGCCTGATGTTCGTGATCGTGCGCGGCTTCGTCGATACCTCGCTCAAGCTCGGCTACGCGAGCCCGGCGGCCACCATGACCGCCGCGGCGCACATGGTGCTCGTGGCCTTCGGCTGGGCAACGGTGATCTACGCGCTGATGGCCGCGGTGGACTACACGCACGAGCACTACGAGTTCATGAAGCAGCAGCGCATGTCGATCGAAGAGGTCCGGCAGGAATACAAGGAGGTGGAAGGCGATCCGGTCAACCAGTCGCGCCGCCGCTCCGCGCACTTCGAGGCGGTGTACGCCAGCCTGGGCGACCGCGTGCGCATGGCCTCGGCCGTGATCCATTCGGCCCGCACCGCCGTCGCGCTGCAGTACCTCGGCGAGAACGACCTGCCGCGCGTGATCGCGCGCGGCGAGGGCGAGGTGGCCGCGCAGATCAGGCGCTTTGCCGGCGAGGGCCTGGTGCCGATGGAGTTCGAGCCCTCGCTGGCCGAGCGCATCTATGCGGAGGTGCCGGTGGACCAGCCGATTCCACGTTCGCTGTATGCACCCGTCGCCAGGCTCCTGCGTTGGGCGCAGGGCATCGGATGAAGCCGGGGCGTCGAGTTAGCCGGCGATGCCGTTCCTGGCCGAGGGCGGTTGGAGCGCATCGAGCGCGGCGAGCCTGCGGTAGTCGCCCGGCAGCACGGCATAGGTGCTCATGAAGGTCTTGTGCAGATGGCTCTGGTCGGTGAAGCCTGCCGCATGCGCCGCATAGGTGACGTGGGCGCCGCCGGCGATCAGGTCGCGGGCGTACTCGATGCGGTGGCCCACCAGCATCTCGTGCGGCGTGAAGCCCCATGCGGCGGTGAACCGGCGCTGCACGTGCACGGGGTGCCAGCCGACCGCATCGGCGAGGCTGTCGAGCGTCATGCGCTGATGAAAGCCCGATGCGATCAGGGCATAGAGCCGGTTCAGGCGCTCGTCGCCGCTGTCGGGATGCGGGCGCTCTGCGTCGTGGGCTCCGTCCTCCGTGGGCGAAGGGGCGGGAAGCCATTGCGAGAGGCGCCGGCGAAGCAGTGCACGGCCCGCCGCGATGTCCTCGGGATCGCCGGTGCTCGTGGGGACGAAGAGCAGGCGGTGGCATTCGAGGAATTCGAGCGCCGCGGAGGCGTCGATGAAGACCGAGACTCCCGCATCGTCCTCCAGCCGTGCCAGCGGCGGGGTATCTTCCGCGGGGCTGATGCACCGTGCCACGGCGAGGCTGCAGAAGAGGGCGTCTTCGCGCCAGGCATGTGTGCGCGCCTGCACCGAGTGCCAGACATGCGGCGCAATGCGAAACAGGGCACCCGGCGGCACGACGGTGACGCGGGTGCCGCTGCGCACCTGGAGTTCGGTGTCGGCCACCGCGAGCGTGAAGCCCACGTGCCGGTGTGGCCGGACTTCGCGATGGCGAAACCGGTTGGTTGTGAACTGGAGTCCTGCGAGATCCGTGTCTCGCCAGTACTGGGAGGCGGGCAATGCCATGGAAGGGGGATGTGCGGAGGTTCGGCTTTTGCCTCGCGCTGTGTGCAGCAAGCATGCCAGCGCCGTCGTCATCTGTGAAGCCTTGGCCCGGCGAGGACCCGCGCAGGTCGCGCATTGTTCAAGCAAAGGTACTCAGTTGGATGCGCGAGCCCTGGCAAATGCGTCGGAAGCTAAAAATTTACAAGGCGATGACAACGCCCTTGCGGTACTTTGACCCAGGTCCGTCGTCCTTTCCGGCATGGCGGCACATCCATCAGGCCTTCCATGATTCTGTCCACCTTGTTTCATCGTGCCTCGCCTGCGCCGGCCTCCGAGGCGCAGGGATTCGATCCGGTGCCGCGGCCGCAAGCGGAGCCGCAACCCGCCAATCCGGTTCCGCAGTTCTATGCCGAAGAACACCTGTACATGCCGCGAAGCGTGCCGCCTCACGCTGGCGGCGTGCCGGCCATCGTCGGCAATCTGATGGATGCACCCGGCAGCGAAGCCCGCGCGGCGCTGGTGCGCAGCATGCTCCATGCGCTCGATTTCGACTGGCTGGGCTACGGCACGGTGGCGTACATGCGGGGCCACTGGTGGCCGCTGAGCTTCTTCACCGCCTACGCCAATCCCGAGTGGACCAGACGCTACTTCGCGCACAACTATTGCGGCGTCGATCTTCGGCAGCAGGGCGTGCCCGCGTCGAGCCTTCCACTGGCGTGGGACGTGGCCCGGCTCGAGGCGCTGGCGGCGGAGATTTCGGACGAGCTGAGCGAAGAGCGGCAGCGGTTCCTCGATGACCTGTATGCCAGCGGCATCCGCAGCGGGCTGCTGTTCCGGTTGGCGTCCCCCACGCATGTGAACCAGCACACGGTGATCAGCCTGCTGTCGCGCAGGCCCGGGAGCGACTGGATCAGCGACAGCGTGATCGGGCAGGGCCTGATCCTCGGGCTGGGCGTGCACGAATACGTGTCGCGCCACACGCGCATCGTCGGTGCGCCGGGCGCGGGCCGCATCGAGATCTCCGCGACGCAGCAGGACATCCTCCAGCAACTGCTCCAGGGGCGCAGCGACAAGGAGATCGCCAACCGGCTGGACCTGTCGTCCCACACCGTGGACTACCACATGCGGCAGCTGCGGCGCCGCTTTGCCGCGCGCAATCGGGTGCAGCTGGTGAATGCCGTGCAGCAGGGCGACAGCGATTTCGGAGTGCTCAGCGAGAACTGAGTTCGCCGGGAGGCTGTCCGTGCCTTCAATGCCCCAATTCGACTTGCCAGCCTGCGCGTTGACCGGACACCGAACGCGCAACCTCGGACGGGCTGAAGCCCAGGCGGCGGCGAAACATCGTCGAGAACGCGCCAGGGCTGTCGTAGCCGAGTTCTAGCGCGACGGCCGTCACCGGCTGCCCTTCGGCCAATCTGGAAAGCGCCGATATCAGGCAGGCGTGCTGGCGCCACTCGCCGAAGGCCATGCCGGTCTCGGCGCGGAAGAAGCGCGTGAACGTGCGTTCGCTGCGGTGCAGTTGCTGCGCCCATTCGCCGGCGGTGGCGCGGATGTCGGGTGCGTAGAGAAACTCCACGCACAGGGCGTGAAGCGTGCTGTGCCTGGGCAGCGGCGCGAAGATCGGGAGCGTGGCCGCGCGCGCGATCTCCGCGAGCGCGAGGCGCATGACCAGGCCGTCCCTGCCTTGTTCGTCATAGAGCGCCTTCACGTCCGTCGCCTCCAGCAGCAACTGCCGCAGAAGAGGCGAGACGAGCAGCACTTCGCAGCGAGACCCTTCGCGCGGCGCAGCCCTCGGCTCGATATAGAGGCTGCGTGTGCTGACACCCACCATGCGTACGCGATGCGGTTTGCCCGCCGGGACCCACACCCCGCAATGCGGAGGCACGACCCACGCGCCGTCGTCCGTGCCTACCTCCATGAGACCCGTCGCGCCGTAGAGAAACTGCGCTCGACGATGCTGATGCATCTCCAGTAGCGTTCCGCGCGCGTAGTCGGTGCCGATGGCGAGCACTTCGCGTTCGAGTGCGTCGACGCTGTCCAAAGGTACGTTTCTCATCGAAATCCGCGAAATCCGCTGTTGGCTGAAACGCGAACATTCTTGTCCAGACTCCGAAAGCCGGACAGCGCCAGCAGCCATAACCTTTCAGGCATCGAAGGACTGATTGCGATGGAACTCTACTTCTGGCTTGCCGCCTGCGGCACGCTCGCCGGCGTGACCACGGTGCTCTTCGGTTTCGGCGGTGGCTTCGTGGTGGTTCCGCTGCTCTACCACTTGCTGACGCACATGCGCGGAGCGGAAACACCGGCTGCATCCCATGCGATGCAGATCGCGGTTGCGACCTCGACGTGCGTGATGATCTTCGGATCGGCGATGGCAACGGCGAAGCACCAGCGCGCGGGATCGCTGGATTGGGCGGTCATCAAGCCGCTGGTCTTCGCCATTGCCGCCGGCAGCGTGCTCGGGGCAGCAACCGCGGCCGCGGTGGAGGGCAGCTGGTTGCGCTGGGCTTTCATCGCCTACGTCAGCCTGACCGTTCTGGACTGCTGGCTCCGGCCCGGCTTTCTCCTGCAGCCGGCGCGAGAGGCCCGGCCCGCCCGGGCACGAAACGCATTGACGGGCATCGTCATCGGCTGGATCGCGGCCTTGCTTGGAGTGGGGGGCAGCGTCATGACAGTCCCGTTGCTTCGCCGCAGAGGAGTGAGCATGACCGGCGCGACGGCCATGGCCAATCCGCTGACGCTTCCCGTCGCCTTGGCCGGGACCGCGACTTACGCGGCGCTTTCCTGGGGTGGAATGGCGTCCGTGGGGGCCGGGTATGTGGGCTACGTGGACCTGAGGGCGTTCCTTGCCCTGGTCGCGGGCTCATATGCCGGGATACGCATGGCTTCGCCGTTCATCGGGCGGATTCCCGATCAGGTACACGCCAGGGTGTATGTCGGGCTGCTGGTTGCAGTGGTGGCGTCGATGTTGATCGGCTAAGCGGGGCCAGAGACCAGCCAAGTGGAGGACTCCGTCCGAGATCGGATCGGATTTGGTGAGGACTTCTCGGGAGCCTTCAGGATCGCCTGGGACCCTTGGTTGGAGCGGGTGAAGGGAATCGAACCCTCGTATGAAGCTTGGGAAGCTGCCGTTCTACCATTGAACTACACCCGCATCTGGCAAGCCGCCGATTGCAAGGCTGCAGCCGGCGACAAGCGGGAGTATAGATGCATGCCATCCGAGGTTCGCGCCGCCGCGCGGGCCAGCCGACCCAACACGCCATACCGAGCATGAAATCCAAGCCCTTTCGATTCGCCCTCAACGCCTTCCTGGCCGTGACCGCAGGCTCGGCCTTTGCCGGAACGATCACCTGCGTCCCCGCGCCGGGCGGCACCGGCCCGGCTCCCTGGATCCGCAAGATCGCCATCGACGAGCACTCGCGCACCGTCAACATGGACGTCGTCCGCCATAGGACAAAAGACACGGACACCATGGGCAAGATGAGGGCGGAGTTGCTGGGCATGGAAGAGACCCAGGGCGGCGAGCCCGCCTACGTCTTCAACGCGATTCCGGCTGCGGGCGACGAGGCCACGAACCTCTTCAGGCTGTTCAAGGCGGGCGAGTGGCGGCTGATCAGCGCGGGGGTGGTGTTCATCGGCAAGGTGCCGACGCTGCGGGCGATCGATCCGGGCAGGGTCTTCGATTGCAAGCGGTCGGATCTTGGATAGCCGGTCGGCAAGCGCTGCGAAATTTTTTTCGGGTGTTGCCTCTTTGGCGGGCATCGTGTTGCAAGCCACGCCAGGCAAGGCTTCCGAGCGATGCGCACACAGTTTTCCACAGCATTGTCCCCATCGAGGCGGGAAAACCTGTCATGGGCTTGTGGTAAGGGGATTTGAGGTGAGAAAAAGGGTAGCCCGAGGGTAGGCGCGATCCGACAGACTCGGCGACGCGCGGGGAGGAACATGGCTTCACCGCATCCCTGCGGAAAGGAGCGTGAAATGACGTTCGACTTCTTGTTTCGCCCGAATCACACCGCGTACCTTCGACGCGCGGCGGCCCTCCTGGAAGAAGCCCAGATGGCGCGCATCGAGCACCAGGCGGCGGCAGAGCATCACAGCGCGCTTGCCCGGATGTACGCCGAACGCGTCAGGCGTCTTGAGAACGAGCTCTATCGCCAGCCGCAGGGCGCGGCGCACGGAGCAGGGCTGGCGGCGGAAGCCGGCTCCGCGGACGAGCGGCCCCAGCTGTATTCGCTGGACGGAAGCCGCAAGCCGGGGCTGACCTCGGCCAGCTGAGTCAGAAGGGGGCGACAGCCTCGGCCCGTGTCGGGGCCGCATTGCGGTGTGGCCAAAAAAATACCCGCCGAAGCGGGTTCGAGTTGCCCTTGTGGGCACGCTCTAAGCACTGACAGAGAGCTCTTCTTTTATGCGGCCCTGTTGCGTGACAGCGTCGGTATCGTCGGCGCTCGCCCTCTAAGCGCGTGTCAGCCGGAAACAGGTAGTCGCCGTAGGACACTTATTAAAACGTGAACTATTTGGCAGATTTGCGCTGCTACCGGGCCTTTGAGGGCCCTGCGATCGGCTTCGTCGCTTCGAAGTGTCGGTCCTGTCCGACAAGGCGGCGGCGCATGAAGCCCTAGATTTTGTGGGCTCGCTTTGAAGTGCGAGTTCTCTGTGCGTGACAGCACCAAGAGGTTCAACCCAGCCTTCGCGCTGGGTTTTTTTTGCGGCGTCTTGTCGTTTCCCCCTTCAGAAAAGCTCGAACCGGAAGGTTGTGGTCTGCGGCTGGCTGAGCAGCGGGGTCGCGATCTCGCTCGCGTGCTCCCACGCCTCGCGCCAGAGGCGGGCGTTGGCGATCTGCGATTCGCTCATCGAGTCGATGCCGGATTCGAGCTGGTTCAGCCATGCCCGGTAGCACTTCACCAGGCGCGAGGAGGGGCCGATGCGCTGCTCGAGCAACCGCAGGAACGTGAAGCGCACCTCCATCAGGTCCCGGATGGTCAGGCTGGTGCCGTCCAGCCGGATGGTGTAGAGCTGCTCGCGGTTGGCTGAGTGATCGAACATCGGACGCGCATGCAACAAGGCCGCGAGCCGACTTGCCAGCGGCGCATGCAGCCGCGCTTGTCCGAAGGTCTCGGGTCTTGTCTCTATCAGGATAGAAAGGGGTGACCGGAAATATTAGCCAAGCACCTGTTGTGCGAAATGGAATCCGGGTTCCGGTTTGTCGCTATGCGTGAACGCCTTGCGCGCCGGTCAGCGCAGGAACACATGTTCCATGAACTGCCTGATCGGGTACTGGATCACCGTCTGCACCTTCGCCGGCAGCTCCAGCGGCCGCATCAGCATCTTGAGCGTGGTGCCCGGGCTCAGGTGGGTGCGGATGGTGCTGTTCATGTCGGCGCTCAGGCGCTGCACGTAGGCGATGTCGTCGGCGCGTTCGGGCGAACGTGTCCTGACCACGTGGCGAATCGCGCAGTCGGCGTCCTCGCTCTTGAGTTCGAGTGTGCGCCGGCCGATGGTGCCCATCACGCGCAGGCGGCCCAGCTTCTCCTGCTCGCGGTAGCGCCGGTAGTAGCGGTAGAAGTGCTTGTAGTGATTGACCTCGTCGGTCGCGATGCGGGTCGCCAGATCCTGCAGCACGGGCTCGTCGGTGCAGCGGGCCATGGCGCGGTAGTAGGTGGCGGTGCCGGTCTCGACCACGCAGCGGGCGGTCATCTCGAGGCCTCGGGTGGGGGCGAGCAGTTCGACCTTGCAGTAGGTCGCGTACTCCTCCAGGAAGTTGCCGTAGGCGGTGTCCCAGTCGAACTCCGGCCACACGTGGCGCACGTAGGCGCGCAGGGCCTTGCCGTGCTGCAGTTCCTCGAGTTCCCAGTGCTGGGAGAGCCAGTCGGTGACTTCCTGGTCGCCCTTGAAGAAGTCCACCAGGTTATGCGTGTACAGGTCGGAGCCGCTCTCGATGAAGGAGGCGGAGGTCACCAGGTAGAAGAGGTTCTCGTCCGGGCGTACCTTGTCGAGCGCGATGCGCGAGAAATCCAGGTCTTCGATCGTCCAGTGCCTTTCGGCATCTTGGCTTGCCATGCGAACTCCTTGATCTTTTTTGTCCGTACAAGTACGGATGGCGCAGACCCTCGTTGGTTCTCTTTTTTTGCGCCAGGACACATATTAGCCGTGGAGCACGGATCGTGGTGTCGTCCGGCAGCCCTTGGCCGGCGCGGGCCGCATGGCCAAACCTATAATCGTTTGTTCAAGCAAATCAAGCAGTTAGGCCGGTTCGCCGCAGTGGGTTCGACATGAGGGTCGCCATCGCCGCGCCGCCCTCGACGGCAGAAGACGAATCCAAAGATGAGCCAGCCCACATTCACGGTCGCGGACATCCGCAAGACCTTTATCGATTTCTTCGCTTCCAAGGGCCATACGGCGGTGCCGTCGAGCCCCCTCGTGCCGGGCAACGACCCGACGCTGATGTTCACCAATTCGGGCATGGTGCAGTTCAAGGACGTGTTCCTCGGCACCGACAAGCGCCCCTACAACCGTGCGGCCTCCGTCCAGGCCTGCCTGCGCGCCGGCGGCAAGCACAACGACCTCGAGAACGTGGGCTACACCGCCCGCCACCACACCTTCTTCGAGATGCTGGGCAACTGGAGCTTCGGCGACTACTTCAAGCGCGAGTCGCTCACCTGGGGCTGGGAGCTGCTCACGCAGGTCTACAAGCTGCCGGCCGACAAGCTGCTGGCCACCGTCTACCACGAGGACGACGAGGCCTACGACATCTGGACCAAGGAAATCGGCCTGCCGCCCGAGCGCGTGATCCGCATCGGCGACAACAAGGGCGGCAAGTACAAGTCCGACAACTTCTGGATGATGGCCGACACTGGCCCCTGCGGCCCGTGCTCCGAGATCTTCTACGACCACGGCCCGCACATCCCCGGCGGCCCCCCGGGCAGCCCCGAGGAGGACGGCGACCGCTTCATCGAGATCTGGAACCACGTGTTCATGCAGTTCGACATGCAGCCCGACGGCAGCGTGGTCAAGCTGCCCGCTCCCTGCGTCGACACCGGCATGGGCCTGGAGCGCCTGGCCGCGATCCTGCAGCACGTGCACAGCAACTACGAGATCGACATCTTCGACGCGCTCATCAAGGCCGCCGCGCAGGCCACCGGCACGCAGGACCTGTCGAACAACTCGCTCAAGGTGATCGCCGACCACATCCGCGCCACCTCGTTCTTGGTGGCCGACGGCGTGATCCCGTCGAACGAAGGCCGCGGCTACGTGCAGCGCCGCATCATCCGCCGCGCCATCCGCCACGGCTACAAGCTCGGCCAGAAGAAGCCCTTCTTCCACAAGCTGGTGCCCGAACTGGTGCGGCTCATGGGCGAGGCCTACCCCAAGCTGGTCGCCGACGAGAAGCGCATCACCGACACGCTGAAGGCCGAGGAAGAGCGCTTTTTCGAGACGCTGGCCAACGGCATGGAAATCCTCGACGCGGCGCTGGCTGGCGACGCCAAGGTGCTGCCAGGCGACGTGGCCTTCAAGCTGCACGACACCTACGGCTTCCCGCTCGACCTCTCGGCCGACGTGTGCCGCGAACGCGGCGTGAGCGTCGACGAGGCCGGCTTCAACGCCGCCATGGAAAAGCAGAAGGCCGCGGGCCGTGCTGCCGGCAAGTTCAAGATGGACCGCAACATCGATTACGCCGGCGCGGGCAACGTCTTCACCGGCTACGAGAAGCTGGAAGAAAGCGCCAAGGTCGTCGCTCTGTACTTCGAGGGCTCCGCCGTCGCTGAGCTCAAGGAAGGCCAGCCGGGCATCGTCGTGCTCGACACAACCCCGTTCTATTCGGAAAGCGGCGGCCAGGTCGGCGACCAGGGCGTGCTCGTGGCCGAAGGCGTGCAGTTCGGCGTGGAAGACACGCAGAAGATCAAGGCCGACGTGTTCGGCCACCACGGCACCCAGACCCAGGGCACGCTGAAGGTCGGCGACACGGTCAAGGCCGCGGTCGACACCGCGCGCCGCGCCGCCACCATGCGCAACCACTCGGTCACCCACCTGATGCACAAGGCACTGCGCGAAGTGCTGGGCGGCCACGTGCAGCAGAAGGGCTCGCTGGTCGATGCCGACAAGACGCGCTTCGACTTCGCGCACAACGCGCCCGTCACGCACGAGCAGATCCTGGAGATCGAGAAGCGCGTGAACGCCGAGATCCTCGCCAACACCGAGACGCATGCCCGCGTGATGGACATGGAGTCGGCCCAGAAGACCGGCGCGATGATGCTGTTCGGCGAGAAATACGGCGAGACCGTGCGCGTGCTCGACATCGGCACCAGCCGCGAGCTGTGCGGCGGCACCCACGTGGGCCGCACGGGCGACATCGGCCTGTTCAAGATCGTCAGCGAAGGCGGCGTGGCCGCCGGCGTGCGCCGCATCGAGGCCGTCACCGGCGCGAATGCGCTCTCCTACCTGCAGGATCTCGAATCGACCGTGCAGAGTGTGGCCGCCACGCTCAAGTCGCCGGCCGCCGAGCTGCAGGGCCGGCTCTCGCAGGTGCTGGAGCAGGTGAGGGCGCTCGAACGTGAAGTGGGCGCGCTCAAGGGCAAGCTCGCTTCGTCGCAGGGCGACGAACTCGTGTTGCAGGCTGTGGACGTCAAGGGCATCAAGGTGCTGGCCGCCAAGCTCGAAGGCGCCGACGCCAAGACGCTGCGCGAGACCATGGACAAGCTCAAGGACAAGCTCAAGACGGCAGCCATCGTGCTTGCCGCCGTCGACGGCGAGAAGGTGCAGATCGCGGCCGGCGTCACGGCCGACAGCACGGCCAAGGTCAAGGCCGGCGAGCTGGTCAACTTCGTGGCCCAGCAGGTCGGCGGCAAGGGCGGCGGCAAGGCCGACATGGCCATGGCCGGCGGCACCAACGCGGCAGGCCTTCCGGCCGCGCTGCAGTCGGTGCAGGCCTGGGTCTCCGAACGCGCCTGACGGCCGGCAGCGCCACCGGAACGAGCACGCCACCCATGCCAGAAGCGATCCCCGGTGAAGTGCTTGTGATGGGGGCGGGCACCATCGGGTGCTTCATCGGCGGAAGCCTGGCGGCGGCGGGCGTGCCCGTCACCTTCGTCGGCCGTCCGCGCGTGCTCGAGAAGCTCGCCAAACATGGCCTGACGCTCACCGACATCGACGGCGCGACGCACAGGCTGCCTGCCGACAGGCTGCGCCTGAGCGGGCAGGTGCCCGCCGGCGCACGGCCCGCGCTGGTGCTGCTGTGCGTGAAGAGCGGCGCCACGGCCGAGGCCGCGGGCGAACTGGCCTTCTCGCTGCCGGCAGGCACTGCGGTGATCTCGCTGCAGAACGGCATCTCCAACTGCGCGGCCGCCGCGCAGACCGGCCCTTCGCTCAACGTGCGCGCCGGCATGGTTCCCTACAACGTGGCCGAGATCGGCCCCGGCGCCTTCCACCGCGGCACCGGCGGCCGCCTGGCCGCGGAAGACGACGCGGTGCTTCGCCCATGGCTTCCCGTATTCGAGCGCGCGGGCGTGCCGCTCGACCTGCATGCCGACCTTTTGCCCGTGCAGTGGGGCAAGCTCATGCTCAATCTCAACAACCCCGTCAACGCGCTTTCGGGCCTGCCGCTGCGCGAGGAGCTCATGCAGCGCGGCTACCGCCGCTGCTTCGCTTCGTTGATCGAGGAGGCGCTGGGCATCCTCAACGTCGCGGGGATCGCGCCGGCGCAGGTCGCGGCGGTGCCGGCGCACCGGCTGGCGAGCCTGCTGCGGCTGCCCGACTGGATCTTCCGCATCGTGGCGGCGCGCATGCTGCGCATCGATGCCAAGGCGCGCTCGAGCATGGCCGACGACCTTGCGCTAGGCCGCCGCACCGAGATTGACGCGCTCAGCGGCGAGGTGGTGCGCCTCGCGCAGGAGCACGGCCTGAGCGCGCCGCGCAATTCGCGCATGGTTTCGCTGCTCGAGGCCTGGCCGCAACAGCCGAAGCGCTGGACGGCACGGCAATTGCAGGACGCGCTGGGCTTGTAACGTCCGGCCCTGTACCCTCGGCTGCGTCACGGCAGCTTCAAAAGGGTTGTTCTCATGCGGGTCCTGATTCTCGGCAGCGGTGTCATCGGCACCTCGATCGCGTATTACCTGGCGCGTGCCGGTCACGAGGTGACGGTGCTGGAGCGTCAGCCGGCGCCCGCGCTCGAAACCAGCTTCGCCAACGCGGGCGAGGTTTCGCCCGGCTACTCGGCGCCCTGGGCCGGACCCGGGGTGCCGGTAAAGGCCGTCAAGTGGATGCTGATGCAGCACAGCCCGCTGGTCATCAAGCCGATGCTCGATCCGGCGATGTGGCGCTGGGGCCTTGCGATGCTGCGCAATTGCACGCAGGCGCGCTACGAGATCAACAAGAGCCGCATGGTGCGGCTCGCCGAATACAGCCGCGATTGCCTCAAGGAGCTGCGCGCCGACACCGGCATCGCCTACGACGAGCGCATGCAGGGCACGCTTCAGCTCTTTCGCACGCAGCAGCAGCTCGACGGCACCTCGAAGGACGTCGAAGTGCTCCAGGCCTCGGGCGTGCCCTACCAACTGCTCGACCGTGAAGGCTGCGTGCAGTACGAGCCCGCGCTCGCGGCGGTGAAGGGCAAGTTCGTCGGCGGTTTGCGGCTGCCGGGCGACGAGACCGGCGACTGCTTCAAGTTCACGCAGGCGCTGGCGAAGCTGGCCGAGGCCGAGGGCGTGAAGTTCAGGTTCGGCGTCAACATCCAGGCTCTCGAGTACGACGCGGTCAAGGGCATCACTGCGGTGCGCACCGATGCCGGCAGCTTCACGGCCGATCGCTACGTGGTCGCGCTCGGCAGCTATTCGCCCGAGCTGGTCAGGCCGCTGGGCATCCGGCTGCCGGTGTATCCGGTCAAGGGCTTCTCGATCACGGTGCCGATCACCGACGCCAGCGGCGCGCCCGAATCGACGGTGATGGACGAGACCTTCAAGGTGGCGGTCACGCGCCTGGGCGATCGCATCCGCGTGGGCGGCACCGCGCAGCTCTCGGGCTTCGACCTGCGGCTCAACGAGCGCCGGCGCGACACGCTCGAGCACGTGGTGACAGACCTGTTCCCCAAGGGCGGCAACGTGCGCGACGCTTCCTTCTGGACCGGCCTGCGCCCCATGACGCCCGACGGCACGCCCGTGATCGGCTCCACCCGCATTCCCAACCTGATGCTGAGCACCGGCCACGGCACCCTCGGCTGGACCATGGCCGCGGGCACAGGCCGCGTGATGGCCGACCTGATTGGGGGCAGGGCGCCCGGCATCGACATGGAGGGCCTCACCGTGGCGCGCTACGGCGGCTGACGCTTCGCTCCTTCTCCTCGACGCCAGGACAGGGCGGCCCGAAAGGCCGCCCTGTTTTCGTTGTGACACAAGGATTGGGGTTTTCCCTTAGTCATGAAGTTGTCTTCTTCGATATTCTTCGTGGCGTTCCATTAATAAATCGTTGTTTCTTTAGTGAAACAAAACCGAGCCGAACGGACACGATGAAACAGACACGCCGCCTTGCCGTCGCCGCCGCCATTTCCATGGCCGCCGCTTGCGCCTCCGGACTCGCCTGGGCAGCCGACAGCTACCCCGTCAAGCCGATCACGCTGGTCGTCGCCTATCCGGCCGGTGGCGACACCGACGCGCTGGCGCGGCTGTTCGCCGAGAAGCTGTCGACGCGCGTCGGCCAGCCCGTGGTGGTCGACAACCGCCCCGGCGCCAGCGGCATCATCGGCAGCGCCTACGTGTCGAAGGCCACGCCCGACGGCTACACGCTGCTGCTCGCACCCAGCACCTTCTCGATCGCGCAGCTGGTGCTCAAGACCAACGGCTCGGGCTATGACGTGCTCAACGGCTTCACGCCCATCGTGCAGACGGGCAGCCAGCCGCTGTTCCTCGTGGCCGGCGGCAACAGCGGCCTCTCCACGGTGAAGGACGCCGTGGCCGCGGCCAAGGGCGGCAAGACGCTGAGCTACGCGAGCCCGGGCAGCGGCTCGCCGATGCACATCCTGGGCGAGATGTTCGCCCGCGCATCCGGCACCACGCTCGCGCACGTGCCCTACAAGGGCGTGGCGCCCGCCATCAACGACGTGCTGGGCGGCCACGTGCCCGTCACCTTCATCACGCTGGGGCCGGTGGCGCCGTACATCGCCAACGGCAAGCTGCGCCCGCTGGCCGTGGCCTCGGCCCAGCGCTCGCCGCTCGCGCCCAACGTGCCCACGCTGGCCGAGCAGGGCTACAAGGACGTCGAGGTGACGGCCTGGAACGGCCTCTGGGGTCCGCGCAACCTGCCGCCCGAGATCGTGAAGACGCTCAACGGCCACTTCAACGAGATCCTGAAGATGCCCGAGATCGTCTCTCGCATGGCCGTGCTCGGCACCACGCCCGTGGGCGGCGACGCCGACGTGCTCGGCAAGACCAACGCCGCCGACTACGCGCGCTTCGGCAAGGTGATCAAGGAACTCGGCATCCAAGCCGACTGACCCCCGCGACCGATCCACGGACCTCATTTCCATGACCGAACTCAAAGCCATCGCCGACCCATCGAGCCTGCAGGCGCTGCTCGCCGAGCTGCCTGCCAACCTGCTGGCCGGCCGCCGCGTGCTCGTGACCGGCGGCGCGCGCGGCCTGGGGCTCGCCTTCGCGCAGTGCATCGCCGCCGCGGGTGCCAGCGTGCTGCTGGCCGACATCCTCGGCGAGCTGGCCGAGACCGAGGCGAAGGCGCTGCGCGAAGCCGGCCGCAACGCGCATGCGCTGCCCGTCGACCTGGCCAACCCCGGCTCCATCGTAGCCTGCGCCGACGAAGCCATCCGCCTGCTCGGCGGCCTCGACGGCCTGGTCAACAACGCCGCCATCACCAACTCGGGCGGCCGCGACGCGCACCAGCTCGAGATCGACGTGTGGGACCGCGTGATGAACGTCAACGTGCGCGGCAGCTGGCTCATGGGCCGTGCCTGCCGCCAGGCGCTGGCCGGGAGCGGACGCGGCTCGATCGTCAACCTCGCCTCCGACACCGCGCTGTGGGGCGCGCCCAACCTGCTGGCCTACGCGTCGAGCAAGGGCGCCGTCATTTCCATGACGCGCTCGCTGGCGCGCGAATGGGGCGGCGACAACATCACCGTCAACGCCGTGGCGCCGGGCCTCACGCTGGTCGAGGCCACCGAATACGTGCCGATGGCGCGCCACCAGAAGTACCTCGAAGGCCGCGCCATCCCGCGCGAGCAGCAGGCCGCCGACGTGTGCGGCGCCACCGTCTTTCTTCTTTCCGGGCTCGCGCGCTTCGTGACGGGCCAGCTGCTGGCCGTCAATGGCGGCTTCGCGATGCACTGAATTTTTCCGACCAAGGAGTACACCCGATGAGCGACCTGTCCGAACAGCAGAAGATCAACGAAACCGCCGCCAGCAGCCTGGCGCAGCCCGAGGGCAGCAGCCTCGCGGAGTGGATGAACACCCGCATCGCGCGCTACGAAACCCGCAAGTACGACTGGGACGCGCTGAAGTTCCAGGCCGACTTCGATCCCAAGTTCCGCCGCGCCCAGATGCGCTACGTGGGCACCGGCGGCACCGGCGTCGCGAAGGACGTCAACACCGTCCCCGCCGAGCATTTCACCTTTTCGACCATGGTGATCCCCGCCGGCCACGAAGGCCCGCCGCACCTGCATACCGACGTGGAGGAAGTGTTCTTCCTGATCCGCGGCAAGCTCAAGGTGGTGATCGAGAAGGACGGCGAGCGCTTCGAGACCATCATGACCGACCGCGACCTGATCTCGGTGCCGCCCGGTGTGTACCGCGAGGAGATCAACATCGGCGACGAGGACGCGCTGATGTGCGTGATGCTGGGTGCGAAGAAGCCCGTCACGCCGACCTATCCCGCCGACCACCCCCTGGCCAAGATCAAGCGCTGAGCGGACGCACAGCCATGAACGTCTCCACCGACGCACTGACGACGCTGCCGGCCTCCGAGCTCGCACGGCTCGACGCCAGCTTCCCGGCCCGCGAAGTCGCGGTCGGCGGCGGCGCCGTGGTGTCGGTGCGCGAATGTGGCCAGGGGCCGGCCATCGTGTGCCTGCACGGTATCGGTTCGGGCGCCGCATCGTGGATCGACACTGCCGCGCTGCTCACTCCACAGGCCCGCGTGATCGCGTGGGATGCACCAGGCTATGGCAGCTCGACACCGCTCGAAGCCGCCGCGCCGTCCGCCGCCGACTACGCGGCCCGGCTGGGCCAACTGCTCGACGCGCTCGGCATCGAATCTTGCGTGCTGGTCGGCCATTCGCTGGGCGCGATCACCGCCGCTTCGGCCGCGCGCTCCGATGCGCGCATCCACCGGCTGGTGCTGGTGAGCCCCGCCATCGGCTACGGCGCTGCCTCGCGCTCGGAGGCGCGGGCCAAGGTCCGCACCGAGCGCCTCGCCACGCTCGACGAACTCGGCATCGCCGGCATGGCCGCGAAGCGTTCGGCCCGGCTGGTTTCCGACAAGGCCTCCGAGCACGCCCGCCAGTGGGTGCGCTGGAACATGGCCCGCCTGAACGACCACGGCTACCGCCAGGCCGTCGAGCTGCTGTGCAACGCCGACCTGCTGGCCGACCTGCCGCCGCCCATGCCGGTGCGCGTGGCCTGCGGCGCGCTCGACGTGGTCACGCCGCCGTCGGCATGCGAAGAAGTGGCGCGCAAGTGCGGAGTGCGGCTCGAATTGGTGGACGATGCGGGCCACGCCGGCTATGTGGAGCAACCGCAGGCCGTCGCGAAGCTGCTGAGCGAATCCCTCGCCGGCTGACCGCAACCACCACAGAGACATCCGAGGAAGGAACCACAGGCATGGCCAGCAACAACAACGACGGCAACGAGGCGATGGAAGAGGGCGCCGACCGCTACAACGTGCCCGCGCTGGAGCGCGGATTGCGCGTGCTGTGCGAGTTCAGCCGCGAAAGCCGCACGCTCTCGGCGCCCGAACTGGCGCGCCGCTTCGACCTGCCGCGCTCGACCGTCTTCCGCCTGCTCACCACGCTGGAGAACATGGGCTTCCTCGAGCGCACCGAGGGTGGGCGCGACTACCGCCTGGGCCTGGCCGTGCTGCGCCTGGGCTTCGAATACCTGGCCTCGCTGGAACTCACCCAGCTCGGCACGCCGCTGCTGAACCGCCTGTGCGACGAACTGCGCACGCCCTGCAACCTGGTGGTGCGCGACGGCCGCTCCATCGTCTACGTGGCCAAGGTGGCGCCGCCCACGCCCTTCGCCAGCTCGGTCACCGTGGGCACGCGGCTGCCGGCCCATGCCACGGTGCTCGGCCGCATCCTGCTGGAAGACCTCACGCTGCCGCAACTGCGCGCCCTCTACCCCGAAGACAAGCTCGAGACCTTCTCGCCGAGCACCCCGAAGACCGTGACCGAGCTCTTCGACATGGTGCAGGCCGACCGCCAGCGCGGCTACGTGCTGGGCGAGGGCTTCTTCGAATCGAACATCTCCAGCATCGCCGCGCCGGTGCGCGACCACAGCGGCCACATCGTGGCGGCGCTGGGCGCCACCGTCACCGCCAGCCACATCGAGGAGAGCCGCATCGACGAGATGGTGCAGCGCGTGCGCGGCACCGCCGACGAGATCTCCGGCCTGCTCAACTACTCGCCCGCGCGCACCGCCAACGTGGTGCCGCTTCGCTCAGCCTGATTCCGGGACCATGACCGCCCAAGCTCTTCCTTCCTCTTTCTTCGCCGCCGATGCGCTGGCCGGCCGCGTGGCCGTGGTCACGGGCGGCTCGTCGGGCATCGGCCTGGCCACTGTCCAACTGCTGCTGGGCTGCGGCGCCTCGGTGGCCCTGTGCGGCCGCAATGCCGAGCGGCTCGATGGCGCCGTGGCCGGCCTGCGCGGGCAGTACCCCGGCGCGAAGCTCTTCGCGCAGACCTGCGACGTGCTCGACGCCGCCTCGGTGCGCTCCTTCGCTGCCGCCAGCGAAGCCGCGCTCGGCCCGGCCTCGATGCTGGTCAACAACGCGGGGCAGGGCCGGGTCTCGACCTTCGCGGACACCGACGACAAGGCCTGGACCGAAGAGCTGAACCTGAAATTCTTCTCTGTCATCAACCCGACGCGCGCCTTCCTGCCGCAGCTCGCGGCGCAGCGCGCGGTGCTGGGCGATGCCTCCATCGTCTGCGCCAACTCGCTGCTGGCGCGCCAGCCCGAGCCGCACATGGTCGCCACCTCGGCCGCGCGCGCCGGCCTCTTGAACCTGGTGCGTTCCATGGCCACCGAGTTCGCGCCGCAGGGCGTGCGCGTCAATGGCATCCTGATCGGCCTCGTCGAATCGGGCCAGTGGCGCCGCCGCTTCGAGGCGCGCGAAGACAAGTCGCTCGACTGGGCCGCATGGAGCGGCCAGATCGCGAAGAACAAACACATTCCGCTGGGTCGCCTGGGGCTTCCGACAGAAGCCGCCCGCGCGATCCTTTTCCTCGCTTCGCCCCTCGCGTCGTACACGACGGGCAGCCACATCGACATCTCCGGAGGCCTGTCACGCCATGCATAACCCCAGCAACACCGTCACCGTCGGCGCCGTCGTCGCCGCCTTTCTCGAACAGTGCGGCGTCAAGGCGGCCTTCGGCGTGATCTCGATCCACAACATGCCGATCCTCGATGCCTTCGCGCAGCGCGGCACGGTGCGTTTCATCTCGGCGCGGGGCGAGGCCGGCGCGGGCAACATGGCCGACGCCTACGCACGCTCCACCGCCAGCCTGGGCGTGTGCATCACCAGCACCGGGCCCGCCGCGGGCAACATCGCGGGCAGCATGGTCGAGGCCCTGACGGCCGGCGCGCCCGTGCTGCACATCACCGGGCAGATCGAGACGCCGTACCTCGACAAGGGCATGTCGTACATCCACGAGGCACCCGACCAGCTCACCATGCTCAAGGCCGTGTCGAAGGCCGCGCTGCGCGTGCGCAGCGTCGAAACGGTGCTCGGCACGCTCAAGCGCGCCGTGCAGCTTGCGCTGACGGCACCGACGGGCCCTGTCAGCGTCGAGATCCCGATCGACATCCAGTCGGCGCTGACCACGATGCCGGCCGACCTGTCGCCGCTGCCCATCGAGCGCCCCGTGCCATCCGCCGCCGCGCTCGACGCGCTGGCCGCGCGCCTCGCCGCCGCCAGGCGCCCGATGCTGTGGGTCGGCGGCGGTGCCCGCCATGCCCGCGCCGCCATCCAGCGCCTGCAGAAACTCGGCTTCGGTGTCGTCACCACGACGCAGGGCCGCGGCACGGTGCCCGAGGACGATGCCGGTTCGCTCGGCGCCTACAACATCCAGAAGCCGGTCGAGGCCCTGTACCAGACCTGCGACGCGATGCTCGTGGTCGGCTCGCGCCTGCGCGGCAACGAGACGCTCAAGTACGAACTGAAGCTGCCGCGCCCGCTGTACCGCATCGACGCCGACGCCGCCGCCGAAGGCCGCTGCTACGCGTCCGAAGCCTTCGTCTGCGGCGATTCCGCGCTGGCCCTCGAAGGCCTGGCAGATCGCCTCGAAGCCGCCAGGTACAAGGCCGACCCGCAACTGTTGGTCGACCTGCGCGCCGCCCACGACCAGGCGGTTGCGGCGCTGCGCGACGGCCTCGGCCCGTACGCCGAGCTCGTGCGCCAGCTCCAGTCGGCGGCCGGGCGCAACTTCAACTGGGTGCGCGACGTGACCGTCTCCAACAGCACCTGGGGCAACCGCGAACTGCGCGTCTTCGAACCGAGCGCCGGCGTGCACGCCACGGGCGGCGGCATCGGCCAGGGCATGCCGATGGCCATCGGCGCGGCCATCGGCGCGGCGGTGACGGGCTCGGGCCGCAAGACCTTCTGCCTGGCCGGCGACGGCGGCTTCATCCTGAACCTGGGCGAGCTGGCCTGCATGGTGCAGGAGAAGGCGCCCATGGTGATCGTGCTCATGAACGACAAGAGCTACGGCGTCATCAAGAACATCCAGGACGCGCAGTACGGCGGCCGCCAGTGCTATGCCGAGCTGCACACGCCCGACTACGACCTGCTGTGCAAGTCGATCGCGCTGCCGCATGCCCGCGTGCGGGACCTGGCCGAGCTGCCCGCCCGCCTCGGCGAGGCGCTGGCGGCCGAAGGTCCGTTCCTGCTGGAGATCGACATGCTCTCGATCGGCAGCTTCAAGACCACCTTCGCCGGCCCGCCGACCAACACGGTCACGCAGATCCCGGCGCTCGGCACGGCCGGCAAGTGAGCGAAGCCCGTTCCATGACCACTCCCACGCGTATCGCACTCGTCGGCTGCGGAGCCATCGGCACCTCGGTGCTCGAACTGCTCCACGGCGATCCGGCCCTGAAGGTGGTGGCCGTCGTCGTGCCCGCCGACGCGATTGCCGCCGCGCGGAAGGCGGCGCCCGACGCGCAGGTGGGCAGCGCCTTGCCTGCCGCCGGCATCGACCTCGTGGTCGAGACCGCGGGCCATGCCGCCATCGAGCAGCACGTGCTGCCCGCGCTCGCACGCGGTACGCCCTGCGTGGTCGCCTCGGTCGGCGCGCTGTCGGCCACGGGCTTCGCCGAGAGGCTCGAAGCCGCAGCCGCTGCAGGCAAGACGCAGGTGCAGCTGATTGCCGGCGCCATCGGCGCCATCGACGCACTGGCTGCCGCCCGCATCGGCGGCCTCGACAGCGTGCGCTACACCGGCCGCAAGCCGCCGCAGGCGTGGAAGGGCACGCCGGCAGAGCAGGGCCGCGACCTCGGCGCGCTGGCACGCGAAACCGTGATCTTCGAAGGCAGCGCGCGCGAAGCGGCCTTGCTTTATCCGAAGAACGCCAATGTGGCCGCCACGGTCTCGCTCGCGGGGCTGGGGCTCGACCGCACCATGGTGCGGCTCATTGCCGACCCCGCCACCGCCGAGAACGTGCACACCGTCGAAGCCGAGGGCGCCTTCGGCAGCTTCGAGCTGACCATGCGCAACAAGCCGCTCGCGGCCAACCCCAAGACCTCCGCGCTCACCGTCTACAGCGCCGTGCGCGCGCTGCGCAATCGCGTGGCCGCGCTGGCCATCTGAGCCCGACATTCCATGATCTCTTCCGAACTCCTTCCGATCTGCATCGCCGGCGAATGGCGCCTGGGCGGCGGCGACATCTACGAAAGCCTCTACCCGGCCACCGGCGAGCCCATCGCGCGCCTGCGGGCCGCGAGCCTGGCCGACGTCGAGGAAGCCATTGCCGGCGCCGACCGCGCCTTCCGCACCAGCGGCTGGGCGCAGCGCCTGCCGCACGAGCGCGCGGCCGTGCTGCACCGTGTGGCGCAGCTGATCCGCGAAGAGGCCGAATCGCTCGCGCAGAAGCAGCGCCTGGACAACGGCAAGCCCATCAACGAGACCCGCAACCTCGTGGCCAGCGCCGCCGGCACCTTCCAGTTCTTCGCAGCCGCGCTGGAAACGCTCGAAGAAACCATCACGCCCTCGCGCGGCGCCTTCGTGACCATGAGCGTGCACGAGCCCATGGGCGTGGTCGCGGCCATCACGCCGTGGAACTCGCCCATCGCCAGCGAGGCGCAGAAGCTGGCGCCCGCGCTGGCCGCCGGCAACGCGGTGGTCGTGAAGCCCGCCGAAGTCACGCCGCTGATGGCGCTGGAGCTGGCGCGCATCTGCGAGAAGGCCGGCGTGCCCAAGGGCATCGTCAGCGTGCTGCCGGGCAGGGGCTCGGTGATCGGGGACGCGATCACCAAGCATCCGCTGGTCAAGCGCGTGTCGTTCACCGGCGGCACCACCACCGGCAAGCACATCGCCCACATCGCGGCCGACAAGATGATGCCGGTGTCGCTGGAGCTCGGCGGCAAGTCGCCGACCATGGTGCTGGACGACGCGGACCTCGACCACGCGGTGAACGGCGTGCTCTACGGCATCTTCAGTTCGTCGGGCGAGTCGTGTATCGCGGGTTCGCGCCTGTTCGTGGCGCGCGGCATCTACGACGAGTTCCTCACGCGGCTGGCCGAAGGCGCCAACGCGCTGCGCGTGGGCGATCCGGCTTCGGAGCGCACGCAGATGGGGCCGCTCATCACCGCGAAGCATCGCGAGGGCATCGAGCGCTACGTGGAGCTGGGCGTTTCCGAAGGCGGCAGGATTCGCACGGGCGGAGTACGCCCGCACGGCGACGGCTATGACCGGGGCTACTTCTACCAGCCGACCATCCTCGAAGGCCTGACGAACAGCGCCCGCATCAGCCAGGAGGAAATCTTCGGCCCGGTGCTGGTCGCCATGCCCTTCGACAGCGAGGAAGAGCTGATCGCGCAGGCCAACGACAGCGTCTACGCGCTGGCGGCCGGCGTGTGGAGCCGCGACTTCAAGCGCGCCTGGAAGCTGGGCCGTGCGGTGCAGGCCGGCACGGTCTGGGTCAACACCTACAAGCAGTTCTCGGTGTCCACGCCCTTCGGCGGCTGGCGCGACAGCGGCCTGGGCCGCGAGAAGGGCCGCGAGGGCATCTTCCAGTACATGGAGCAGAAGAGCATGTACTGGGGCACCAACGAACAACCCCTGCCTTGGGCAGCACCATGAAAACCCCCAGGCTTCGCGCGCTTCGTGTCGCTTCGCCCACCCCCTTGCAGGGGGCAATACCTGCGGCCCGGCAAAGCCGGTTCCGCGGTATTCCTGGAACGAGCTGTTCGGCGCCGCGCGTGTGCCGGTCGGCATGACAGAAAGATTGAAATGAGCGTACTTGGCATCGACCAGATCACCTACGGCGCAGACGACCTGCCCGCGTGCCGCCGGTTCTTCCAGGACTGGGGCCTTTCCCTGAAGTCGGAGGCCGCCGACGAACTCGTCTTCGAGTGCCTCAACGGCTGCAAGGTGGTGGTCGCCGCGCTGGACAAGCCGGGCCTGCCACCCGCGATGGAAGAGGGCCCGACGCTGCGCGAAGTGGTGTGGGGCGTGGAAGGCGAGGCCGACCTCGCCCGCTACGCCGACGCCATCGCGCAGGACCCGGGCTTCTTCGACGCCACTGTGGACGGCGCGCGCCGCATCGGCTGCATCGACCCCAACGGCCTTGCGGTGCGCCTGCAGGTCAGCCGCAAGCATGCGGTGCAGGTCGACTGCGGCGCCATGAACACCTGGAACGCGAAGCTGCGCATCAACCAGCCGGCGCCCATCTACGAGCGCGCGGTGCCCATCGAGGTGGGCCACGTCGTGTTCTTCGTGAGCGACGTGAAGGCCACCAGCGCCTTCTACGCGCAGCGCTTCGGCTTCGTGGGCTCCGACAGCTACCCCAACCGCGGCGCCTTCATGCGCTGCGCGGCGGAGGGCGGCCACCACGACCTGTTCCTGCTGCAGATTCCCTCGGGCAAGCGCGGGCTGAACCACGTGGCCTTCACCGTGCGCGACATCCACGAAGTGTTCGGCGGCGGCCTGCACTTCTCGCGTTGCGGCTGGGAAACGCAACTCGGCCCGGGCCGCCACCCGGTGTCGTCCGCGTACTTCTGGTACTTCAAGAACCCGGCGGGTGGCCTCATCGAGTACTACGCCGACGAAGACCAGCTCACCGCCGACTGGCAGCCGCGCGAGTTCGAGCCGGGCCCGACGGTCTTCGCCGAATGGGCGGTGGACGGCGGCCTCGACGGCAACACCCGCCGCCAGAAGAACGCGGAAGGCCCCAAGGGCGCCTTCCTGACCGAAAAGAAATGAACTCCCCGACTCTCATGCAACGACGTTTTTCCTTGTCCGTCCTGTTCGCCGCGCTTGCGGCCTTCACGCTCGCAGCCCCCGTGCACGCGCAGCAGAGCGAGGCGCAGAAGCAGCTCTCCAGCGAGCGCTTCACCATCATCTCGCCGTTCCCGCCGGGCGGCCCGGTCGACACGCTGGCCCGCGTGCTCTCCGAGGGCCTGGCCAAGCGCTACGGCCAGGCTGCGGTGGTCGATAACCAGGTGGGCGCGGCCGGCAACATCGGCATGGACAAGGTCAAGCGTGCCAAGGGCGACGGCCACACGCTGCTGGTGATCCCGGCGGGCAACGTCACCATCAACCCGACGCTGATGCCCAACTTCCCCTTCGACATGGCGAAGGACTTCGTGCCGGTCACCATGCTCGCGAAGGCGCCCAACGTGCTGGTGGCATCTCCGGCATCGGGCATCAAGGACGCGAAGCAACTGGTGGCGCAGGCCAAGGCCAAGCCCGGCACGCTCTCGTATGCCTCGCCCGGCGTGGGCAGCGGCCTGCACCTGGCGGGCGAGCTCTTCAAGCAGCAGGCCGGCATCGACATGCTGCACGTGCCCTACAAGGGCACGGCGCCCGCGCTCAACGACGTGCTCGGCGGCACCGTGCCACTGATGTTCAGCAACCTGCCGGCGACGCTGCCCTTCCTGAAGAACGGCAAGCTGGTGGCCATCGGCGTGACCGAGGCCAAGCGCAGCGCGGCGGCGCCGGAGATTCCGACGCTGGCGGAGCAGGGCATCCAGGGCGTGACCGTGACCTCGTGGTACGGCCTGATGGCGCCCAAGGGCACGCCGCCGGCCGTGGTCGAGCAGCTCGCCAAGGACGCGGCCGAAATGCTCTCGAAGCCCGACGTGCGCGAGCGCCTGAAGCTGCAGGGCATGACCGACGCGGCCATGAAGCCGGCCGAGTTCGCCGCCTACATCCGCGACGAGACGGCGGTGTGGGCCAGGATCATCAAGGCCCGCAACATCGTTGCCGAGTAAGCGGAAGAAGGACCCGGGGAGACACCCATGAAGACCATCACCACAAGCGAATCCACCATCGGCATCGTCGGCGCGGGCATCGGCGGCCTCGTGGCGGCCATCGCGCTGCGGCGCGCGGGCCACGACGTGGTCGTGTTCGAGCAGGCGAAGCAGTTCGCCCGCGTCGGCGCGGACATCAATCTCACGCCCAATGCGGTGCGCGCGCTCGACGGCCTCGGCGTGGGCGAGGCGGCCCGCGTGACGGCGGCGCGCCCGTCGCACCGCATCAGCCGCACCTACGACACCGGCGAGGAAACCTCGCGCCTGGAGATGGCCGAGACCGCCGAGCAGCGCTACGGTGCACCGCAGCTCACCATCCACCGCGCCGACCTGCTGGCTGCGCTGGCCGACATGTTCCCGCCGGAGCAGGTAGCGCTCGGCAAGCGCGCCGGGAAGATCGCTGCCGATGAAAAGGGCATCAGCCTCTCGTTCGCGGACGGCACCGAGGCCCGCGTCGGTGCGCTGATCGGCGCCGACGGCATCCACTCCTGCGTGCGTACCGCGATGTTCGGCGCCGAGAGCCCGCGCTTCACCGGCATCGTGGCCTACCGCGCAGTGGTGCCCGCCGAGCGCGTGGCCGGCGTGCCCAACCTCGGCGCCTTCACCAAGTGGTGGGGGCCGAATCCGCAGAGCCAGATCGTCACTTTCCCGCTGAACCGGGGCAGGGACATCTTCATCTTCGCCACCACGCCGCAGGACAGCTGGCACCTGGAGTCGTGGACCGCGCCGGGCAGCGTCGACGAGTTGCGCGAGCAGTACGTGGCCTACCACCCCGAGGCGCGCGCGCTGCTCGACGCCTGCGACACGGTGCTGAAGACCGCGCTGTACGAGCGCGACCCGATGCCCGCCTGGACGCAGGGCCGCATGGCGCTGCTGGGCGATGCCGCGCATCCGATGCTGCCCTTCATGGCGCAGGGCGCGGGCATGGCCATCGAGGACGCCGTGGTGCTGTCGCGCCACCTCGACGGCGTGGCGATGGCCGATGTGCCTGCCGCGCTCAAGGGCTTCGAGACCGCCCGCATCGAGCGCGCCAGCCAGGTGCAGCTCGGCTCGCGCGGCAACAACTGGCTGCGCGAAGGCGGCAACGCCGACTGGGTCTACGGCTACGACGCCTGGGCCGCGCCGCTCGCGACCCCGGCCATGGCCGCCGCTGCTGCAGCAGCCTGATTCTTCATTTCACCTCGCCCCACGGAGGCACACGATGCAAACCCAAGACCGCTACCTGCAACCGCACCAGGCGCGCCGTCGCCCCGCGACCACCTACGAAGACCTGCTGGGCGACGTGATCGAGCGCGCCTTCGCCGACGGCATCCACGACCTGCCGGGGCTGGTGCAGCGCCTGAACGACAGCGGCCTGGCCACGCCGGGCGGCCAGCAATGGACCGAAGAGCTGTATCGCAAGGAACTGGCGGCGCTGGCCGCCTGAGAGGGAAAAGGAACATCATGACCATCGCCATCCAACCCGCCGGCAACGCTGCAGCGGACCCGGTCGACCATCTGCTCGAGATCGGCCTGAAGGACCTCTGGTATCCGATCTGCCCCTCGCACTTCATCAAGGAGAACCCCGTCTCCCTGCGCCGCCTCGGCCGCAAGCTCGCGCTGTGGCGCGACGGCGAAGGCGTGCTGCACGCGCTGGAAGACCGCTGCCCGCACCGCGGCGCGCCGCTGTCGCAGGGCGTGGTGCTGGGCGACCGACTCTCGTGCCCCTACCACGGCGTGGAAGTGCGCCACGACGGCGTCGTCACCCGCGTGCCCGGCAGCCCCGGCTGCAAGCTCGAGGGCTCCAAGGCCACGATGCATTTCCACGTGCAGGAGCGCGCGGGCGCGGTGTTCATCTACAACTCGAAAGAGCCGGTGGACGTGCCGCCGCCGCTGGTGCTGCCCGAGCAGCTCACCGACGAGGCCGAATACAGCAGCTTCCTCTGCTACACCGAGTGGAAGGGCGACTACCGCTACGTGCTCGACAACGTGATGGACCCGATGCACGGCACCTACCTGCACAAGCAGTCGCACTCGATGGCCGAGGGCGATTCGAGCGCGAAGTTCGGCATCCGCCAGACCGACATCGGCTTCGTCTTCGAGAAGGAAGGCCAGCGCAACGTCAACTTCGACTGGACCGAGTGGGCCGACACCGGCATCCACTGGATGCGGCTCGAAATTCCGTACCCAAAGACCGGCGGCCCTGGCGGCAACTTCATCATCATCGGCGCCTTCTCGCCCATCGTGAAGGGCATGACGGCCACCTTCTTCTGGCGCGTGCGCAAGCTGCAGCCGGGCTGGCAGCGCGACACCTGGCGCTTCCTGTACCGCAATCGCCTGGAGGCGCGCCACTGGCACGTGCTGGAGCAGGACCGCGTGATGCTCGAAGAGATGGAAGCCGACGCCAACCAGCACGAGAACCTGTACCAGCACGACCTGGGCATCGTTCGCCTGCGCCGACACATGCGCAATCTGGCGGTCGCGCAACTCGCCCAGGCGAGCGAGACCGCTACGGCCTGACAGGGGAGAGAGCTTCGCCATGTCTTCCCCAACGCTCAACGCCCTGGTGCACACCATGCGCTACGAGGCCGACGGCATCGTGAGCGTCGAGTTCCGGCCGGCCACGCCCGCGGTGGATTTCCCCGCCTTCGAGGCCGGCTCGCACATCGACCTGCACCTGCCCAACGGGCTGGTGCGCAGCTACTCGCTGTGCAACCCGTCGAGCGACCGCCAGCGCTACGTGGTGGGCGTGCTCAACGACCGCAAGAGCCGCGGCGGCTCGCGCTACGTGCACCAGCAGCTTCGGGTGGGCATGACGCTGCCCATCTCGGCTCCGCGCAACAACTTCAGGCTGGAAGAGGGCGCCGAGCGCTCGGTGCTCGTGGCCGGCGGCATCGGCGTCACGCCCATCTGGTGCATGCTGCAGCGGCTGGTGGCCATCGACAAGCCGGTCGAGATCGTCTACTGCGCCCGCACCCGCAAGGAGGCCGCCTTCTGCGACGCCATCGAGGCGCTGGCGAAAGAAAAGTCGGTTGAGCTCACCTGGCACTTCGACGACGAGAAGGGAGCGCCGCCCAACCTCGTCGAGCTGCTGTCGGGCAAGGGCGCCTCCAGCCACTACTACTGCTGCGGGCCCACGCCGATGCTCGATGCCTTCGAGAAGAGCTGCGAGCAGCTGGGCTATGCCAACGCGCACATCGAGCGCTTCGCCGCGGTGCAGGTGGAATCGGGCGGCGCCTCGCAGGCCTGCGTGGTGGAGTGCGCCAGGAGCGGCAGGAGCGTCGAGGTGCCGGCGGGCAAGTCGATCCTCGACAGCCTGATCGACGCCGGGCTCAACCCCGACCACAGCTGCAAGGAAGGCGTGTGCGGCGCCTGCGAGACGGCGGTGCTCGAAGGCGATATCGACCACCACGACGGCATCCTCACCAAGATCGAACGTGCGTCCAACAAGACCATGATGATCTGCGTCTCTCGCTGCAAGGGCGAGCGTCTGGTGCTCGACATCTGAACAGGGCCGAAGGCCGACAGAAGAAAACTACCCGAGACAACTCAATGAAAAAGTACCTGATCGCGCTGGCTGCGGCCAGCGGGGCTGGCGCAGCGCTGGCCCAATCTTCCCTCACGCTCTTCGGCGTGGTCGATGCGGCCGTCACCTACACCAAGGGAAGCGGCCCCGGTTCGGCCCACAAGACGCAACTGAGCAACAGCGGCAACATGTTCAGCCGCCTCGGTTTTCGCGGCACGGAGGACCTGGGCGGTGGCTACTCCGCCAACTTCTGGCTGGAGATGGGCCTGCAGAACGATAGCGCGCAGGGCTTTCCCTCGAACACCAACAACCAGGCCAGCGGCAACGGGCCGGCGGGCGTGCTGAGCTTCAACCGCCGCTCCACCGTGAGCCTTGCCGGCCCCTTCGGCGAAGTGCGGCTGGGCCGCGACTACGTGCCGGCCTTCTGGAATACCGCCATCTTCGATCCCTTCGGCACGGGCGGCGGCATCGGCGCCAACCAGATCTATTTCTCGGGCCTGGGCGGCCTCGTCGCGCCCACCGGCACGCGCGCATCGAACAGCATCGGCTACCTGCTGCCGGCCAGCCTCGGTGGCTTCTACGGCCAGGTGATGTACGCCATGGGCGAGAACGACTCCAGGTCGGTGCTGCCGGGCACGCTGGTGTCGAACAGGCACGACGGCGACCACACCGGCGCGCGCTTCGGCTACCAGGGCGGCGGCCTCAACATCGCGCTGGCCACCGGCCGCACGCGCTATGCGAGCGGCGACCTGCGCGTGACCAACCTCGGCGCCTCCTACACCTTCGACGCCTCGCTCATGAACCTCAAGCTCACGAGCGAGCTGTACAAGGAGTCGAAAGGCACCACCGACGCCAAGGGCGTGCTGGTCGGCTTCCAGCTGCCCATCGGGCCCGGCGAGATCAAGGCCTCGTATGCGCGCTACCGGCTGGAGCCGGCGGGGGCGCTGCTGAAGCCGACCTCGTCGAAGCTGGCCATCGGCTACGTGCACAACCTCTCGAAGCGCACCGCGCTGTACGCAACCATCGCGCGCATCAGCAACAGCAACGGTGCATCGCAGGCCCTCTCGGGCGCGATCACCGCGCCGAACCGTGCCTCCAGCGGCACCGAGTTCGGCATGCGCCACATGTTCTAGGCGCGCGCGCCTCATCACCTTCAGCCCGGCAGGAGCGGCCATGCAGAGCAGCAGAAACGACAACGACAGCGGCAAGAACGACAGGAACCTTCGTTGGTACGGCGTCATCACGCTGTTCGTGATCGTCGCCATCTCCTACGTGGACCGCATCAACATCGCGGTGCTGATCACCGACGCGGCCTTCCTGAGCCATGTAGGCCTCGCCGCCACCGACCGCGTGAGCCAGGGCTTCCTGGCGACGGCCTTCATGCTGGGCTACGGCGTGTCGGCCTTCGTGCTCACGCCGTTCTGCTCGGCCCTCTTCGGCGTGCGGCGCAGCCTTGTCTACGGGCTGATCCTCTGGGGCGTGGTGACATGGGCTTCGCCGATGTTCCACAGCTACGGCCTGCTGCTGGCCTCGCGCGTGCTGCTGGGCGTGTCCGAAGGTCCGCTCTTCTCTCTGGCTTCGGCGTACATCAAGGCGCACTTCCGCAGCGACGAGAACGGCAAGCCCAACGCCTTCGTCAACATGGGCACGGGGTTGGGCCTGGCCATCGGCTATCCCCTGGTGGGCTGGCTGCTCACGCAGTTCGCGTGGGACAGCTCCTTCCACGTGCTCGGCGTGCTGAACATCGTGCTCGGCATTCCGCTGGTGCTGGCCTTCGTGCGCATGCCGGCGGGGCATGCCGATGGCGTGAAGCCGTCTTCCTTCGGCGAGGCGATGTCGCGCGTGGGCGGCATCGTGAAGGGTGCGCTCCATACGCGGCACCTGTTCCTCATCACGCTGCTCACCTCGGCAGCGCTGGCGTACCTCTGGGGCAGCAGCAACTGGCTGCCGACCTACCTGCGCGAGGCGCGCGGCTTCTCGATGCGCGAGATGGGCTGGCTGGCCTCGCTGCCGCAGTACGCCACCGTGCTCGCGGTGTTCGTGGGCGGCGTGCTCATCGACAAGGTGGGGCGCGAGCGCGTGCCCTTCATCTTCATGGGCGCGAGCGTGGGCGTGGCGCTGTCTGTGCTGATGGCCATCAATGCACGCGACCCTTATGCGGCTGCGTGCTGCCTGGTGGCGGCCAACTTCTTCTGGGGCCTGCAGAGCCCGGCCATTCCGAGCACGGTGCAGTACTGCTCTCGGCCCGAGCACACGGCCAGTGCCTTCGGCGTGACCAACGGCGTGGGCAGCCTCGTGGCGGGCTTCATGCCGGCGCTGATGGGCGGCGTGATCGGCGCGATGTCGCATGGCGTGGGCGCCGGTCCCGCCGCATCGGCGGCTTCGTCGGCCTCCGGCTTCTTCGCGGGCTTCGCATTGCTCATCGGCACGCAGATCGTCGTGTTCGGCTGCGGCTTCATGCTGTGGCTGCGCGACCGCTCGCACGGCGCGCACACAGTCTCTGGTTCACAGCTTTCATAGGCTTTTCGAAGGCTTGTACCTTCGTACTGTGGCCGTCGCGTCACAGTGTCGCGAGCCGTTTTCCGTCATCTGCGTGAGCAGGTGTTTCGGCGGCTGAACCATCTTCGTATTGCATGGCATGCACCGCATGCCATGACGCCATTCGGCCTATGGCGCGCGAACATTTTGAGAAAGAAAAGTTCCGCGATTCGTTGAGCGCACAGCGTCCATCAGCTACAACTGTGTGACATCAATGGACGAGGGAATGCGCGTGAAATCAACGACAAGAGCCGCAGCAAGTCTTGCCATCGCCAACACGGCCCGCACCGTTTCCGCTTCGCGGACGTGCATCGCGCCGACGATGCGCATGCACTGACGAAGGCCTTCGCGCTACAAGCCCCGCCTCCACATCCCATCACCCCGCGATCGCCGGGAATGGAACCCCTTACGCCTCGCATCCTGGGACCGCCGCTTCGCGCGCGGTGTGACCCTGCATGACTGTGTGGTCCTGACGAACGGATGAGTTCGCCGGGAGGGCGCCGTGTTGCCCGTTTCTTCCCGATTCCCCCGTTGTTCATCTCACTCATCACCGCGCGCGTCATGTGCATCGCAGGCTATCCGCCGGCGCATGCGGGACGGCGCATGTTTCTTCTTACCAAGAGTACTCAGAGGCGATCATGAAAAGATTCAATACACCCGTGGTCAATCATCTTGCCATCACCGCAGTGACCCTTGCCGTGCTCACGGCTTGCGGCGGCGGCGGAGACAGTGGTGGCGCTTCGTTCGGCGGTGCCGGCACGGGGCTCAGCGCTCCGTCTGACCAGGTCGTTTCCGCTCCCGTTTCCGATCCCACCGCCAAGGCACCCGATGACGGCGCGCCCAACCTCGCCGACAACTCCGCTTCGGCAGTCGACCGCTCCGCAAAGCCGATGGAACTGCCCGACACCGTCTGGCCCAGCAACTACAAGCTCTGGTTCCGGCCCGATGCGGCGCTCAAGACCTTCGTGGGTCGTGGCGACGTGGAGATCGAAGTGCTCAAGCCGGTCGATGCCATCGTCGTCGCCGCGCACAACCTGAACTTCGCGAAGGGCCGCACCACGCTGCGCAAGGTGTCGAACCCGGGCGAGGCGATTTCACTCATTCCCACGCCGCAGACGCTGGGCGACTTCGTGCAGCTGCGGCTGAACGACGGACAGATCGCCAAGGGCAAGTACCTGCTGCACATGGAGTGGGACGGCAAGATCCAGTTCTCCGACGCCGAGTACTGCCCGCCTGCCGAGGTGGCGCGCAACCCGTTCTGCTCGGCGGCTACCGGCATCTTCAAGGTGGGCCTCTCCACGCCCGAGGGCGTGAGCAGCGATGCCATCGTGACGCAGGGCGAAACCAACTACGCGCGGCAGTGGTTCCCGGGATGGGACGAGCCGGCCTTCCGCCACACCTTCGAGATCTCGGCCGAGGTGCCGGGCGACTGGAAGACGGTCTCCAACGGCGCGCAGATCGAGGCGACGAAGCTGCCCGACGGCTACCAGCGCGTGGCTTTCGAGAAGACGCCCTCGATGCCGATGTACCTGACCTTCTTCGGCGGCGGCAAGTTCGACATCCTGGCCGACAAGTTCAAGAACCCGCTGGACGGCAGCGAGATGCCGCTGCGCTGGTTCACGCCGCCGGGCCGCTCCGACTGGGCCAAGTTCGCGATGGAGTGGACCAAGGTGTCGATGGACTACTACTACAACTACACGGGCATCCCGCTGCCGTTCAAGAAGTTCGACACCGTCGCGGCCAACGACAGCTACGACAACAAGCCCAACACCGGTTTCGGCGGCATGGAGAACTGGGGCTCGATCTTCGAGTTCGCGGACTCGGTGCTCACCAAGCCGGGCGACACGCCCACGCTGTACTCGGTGACGGTGGTGACGCACGAGGTGGCGCACCAGTGGTTCGGTGACCTGGTCACGCTCGACTGGTGGGACAACGTGTGGCTCAACGAGTCGTTCGCGCGCTGGTTCGAAAGGCGCACCACGATCAAGTTCCACCCCGAGTACTACAGCTTCTCCGACTACGTTCTCGACAAGCACAACGTGATCGTGGCCGACCTGAAGAACACGGCCGTGCCGGTGCAGCGCAACCTCAACGACGCGGGCTCGTTCGGCTTCATCAGCCCGTCGATCTTCGTCTACAACAAGGGCAGCCACGTGCTGGAGACCATCCAGAACTACATCGGCGAAGAGGCGATGCAGAAGGGCCTGCGCATCTACCTGAAGGACTACGCCTTCGGCAACGTCACGCCCTCGCGCCTGTGGAGCTCGCTGGAGAAGGCCAGCAACGGCAAGAAGGTGAGCGAGATCGGCGACAGCCTGATCCGCCAGACCGGCATTCCGCTGCTCACGGTGGACGCGCAGTGCGCGGGCAACAGCACCTACGTGAACATCACGCAGGAGGCCTTCCCCAACCAGAACCTGTACCCGGCATCGACCTGGACCATTCCCGTCACGCTGGCCTATGGCGACTCGATGGAGCAGCGCAAGACCTTCGTGATGTCGGGCAACAGTACGCAGGTGGAGCTGCCGGGCTGCACCGCGGTGCTGGCGGGGCCGACCGGGCAGGACTACTACGTGAGCAACTACAGCGCCCCCTCGTGGAGCGCTCTGCTGGCCAAGGCGCAGAACTTCGCGGGCAACAAGCCGCTCTTGCTGAACATCGAGCGCGATGCGTTCCGGCTGCTGAGCGTGGGCCGCATCACACAGGCGCAGTACGACCAGATCAAGGGCGTGCTGAACTTGCCGGCGCCGCTGCTGGCGAAGACGCAGGTGAGCGAGCAGAAGATGGTGGCGGTGGCCACCGGCGCGGAGAAGGAGTCGTACCCGCATGCGCTGCGCTTCCAGGGCAGCCTGAAGCTGCGCGACAACGAGAAGCGCTGAGCATCGCCTGAACCGGCGCGCGCTGCCCTCGGCGAGAGCGGTGCGCGCCTCTTCGACAAGGACCATCATGAACACAGCATTCCTGAAATGGCTGGCTGCGGGAGCGGCGGCGCTGCTGCTGTCCGCCTGCGGCGCGAACAGCGGCAACAGCGGCGGCCCCGAGGCCGAACTCGTCGGCACCTACGCCGTGAAGCAGAACGGCGCGCTCAAGGAGCTCATCAAGATCGAACGGCAGGGCGACGGCTACGTGATGCGCGACAAGGTGCGCACGGCGGACTGGAGCGAGCCGAAGATGACGATGAAGCCCGTGACGCGAGAGCACTGGAGCCGCATCACCACCGACAAGGAGAACACCGCCTTCGTCGGCGTGGCCAGCGAGCAACTCGGCATATTCAAGGTGCCGGCGGGCTGGCAGAAGAACGGCTTCCAGACCTCGACCGGCTACTTCCTCTTCTATTCGCGCGGGCCGGTGGAGGCGTACAAGCTCTGAAGCAGCGAGCTCAGGCAGCGGGCGCCACGCTCGCGCCCTCGATGCGGTGGCGCTTCAGCGCATCGGCCACGAAGCCGCTGGCCTTCATCTCCTCGACGAAGGCGGCGAGCAGGGCCTGCGCTTCGGTGCCGCGGCTGGCGGGCGTGCCCATGGCCTGCTGGATGACCATGAAGCGCCCCGGCAGCACGCGCACGCCGGGTGCGCGCTTCGCCTCGCCCTCGAGCATCTGGCGGATGCCGGCCGCCACTTCGACTTCGCCCGAGCGGAGTGCCGCGAGTGCGGGGCCTGCGCCCTGGAGGCGGACGATCTCGGCCGCCTTGATCTCGCGCGTCAGGAACAGGTCGTAGGCGCTGCCTGCTCCGACGGAGATGCGGTTGCCATTGGCATCGACCTGCGCGTTGTCGGTGAGCGCAGAGGCGTCGGGTACGAGGTAGCTGCCTTCGATCAGCACGTAGGGCGCGGTGAACAGCAGCCCTTCGCTGCGTGCCGGGTCGATGGCGAAGAAGCCGATGTCGGCCTTCTCGTTCTTCACCGCGTCGACCGATGCGGCGGCCTTTTCGAACACCACCAGCTCGATGGCCACGCCGAGGCGCCGCGCGAACTCGCGCGCCAGGTCGATGGAGACGCCCACCGGCTCGCCCGTGGCTGCGTCCTTGTTGGCCAGGATCGGGTTGCCGAGATTGATCGAGGCGCGCAGCGTGCCGCTGGGCGCGAAGGCGGAAACGAGGGCGGGGGAGATCGTCGTCTGCTGCTGAGTCATGGCGTCCTGGCGTCGATGGAGGAAGATGCCTGCCAGTTTACGGGTCAGGCTACGACCCGGCTGGCGCCACGATCCCGAGCGAACCCAGCGGCCCGAGCGGCAGCCGCACCGTGACGCGCAGGCCCGGCCCCACGCCGGTGTCGCCCAGCGCGATGGTGCCACCGTGCGCGTCGATCACCGATCGCACGATGGCCAGCCCCAGGCCGCTGCCGGTCTGCGTCTGGTCCGGGTCGCGGAAGAAACGGTCGAACACGCGCTCGCGCAGTGCCGGCATGATGCCGGGCCCCTGGTCGGACACCGTCAGCACCGCCACGTCGCCGTCGCGCCGGATGCCCACGCTCACCACCGAGCCCACGGGGCTGTACTTGGTCGCGTTGTCGATCAGGTTGTCGATCATCGAGACCAGGCTGTCGCGGTCGCCCATGAGCTCGACGGGCTCGTCCTCCATGAGTTCGATCTCCACCTCGCGCACGTGCGCCAGCGCCGACAGCGCCGCGAGGCGCTCCTGCACCAGGTCGTCCAGCCGCAGCGCGCGCGGCGCCGAGGCGCTGGCGTTGCTGCGCATGAGCCGCAGCAGCTGGCCCACCAGCCGCTCTGCGCGCGCGTTGCTGCTGAGCACGCGCGCGAAGAGCTCGTCCTGCCGCTCGGTGGGAATGTGTTCGATGAGCAGCGACTGCAGCGCCTCCACGTTCACGCGCATCGCCGCGATGGGCGTGCGCAGCTCGTGCGCCGCGTCGGCGATGAAGCTCTGCTCGCGCGCGATGCTGGCGCGCAGCCGCTCCATCAGTGCGTTGAAGTTCTGCACCATCGGCTGCAGCTCGTCGTGGCGCGGCTGCGTCGACACCGGCGCCAGGTCGTGCGGACCGCGCGAGGCGATCTCGCTGGCCACCTTGCGCCACGGCCGCAGCGCCAGGCGGATCGACAGCCAAGCCGGAAGCAGCAGGAAGGGCACGCTGATGACCAGCGGCAGGATGTAGTAGCCGCGCGACTGGAAGGTGAGCCACACCTGCTCGGTGCCGGGCGTGACCAGCGTGACGCGCGTCTTGCCGGAAGGAGACTCGATGGTGCGCGCGCGCCAGCTCTTTCCGTTGACCTGCACCGTCTCCCCGATGCCGGGGCGGGTATTGGCGATGCCCTCGGGCGGCAGTCCCCGGGAACGGTAGATCTCGTGGCCGTTCTGCCAGACGATGACGCTGGGCGCCATGGCCGCGTCGTCGTTGTCGTCGCCGCCGCCGAAGGAGTTGCGCAGCGCGATGTCCATGGAGCGCAGGCTCTCGTACTGCCGGGCAGGCTGGTCGGTGAGGTTGCGCGCGACGACCAGCATGCTGCGCTGCGAGGCGTCCATGATCGAGAGGTCTTCGTTGAACGCGGAGTTCAGCAGCACCGCGATGGCGAGGCTCCACAGCAGCGTCATCATCCCGACCTGCGCGAACATGAGGCGGCGTACCAGCGAGGGCCGCCGGACGCGCTGCCAGCCGCTGCGCAGCAGCCGCGCGGGGGCACGCGCTATCGAGGCGAGCACCGCGTTCATGTGTGCTCCAGCGGCGGCGGTTGCTGCTGCTGCGCGGCGAGATAGATCACTTAGCCGATGCCGCGCACGGTGCGGATGTAGCCGTCGCCGATCTTGCGGCGCAGGTTGGAGACGTGCACGTCGAGCACGTTGCTGCCGGGCCCCTGGCCCTGCACGGCGCCCTGGGTGCCCGCCACCATGAGCTGCTCGAGCACGCGGCGCGCGACCACGCGGTCGGCCCGCCGCACCAGCAGGCTCAGCAGGCGGAATTCGCTTCGCGAAAGCGAAACCGGCACGCCGTCCACGCGCACGCGCTGCGTCGGCTCGTGCAGCCACAGGCCTCGCACCTCGAAGGTGGCGCCATCGCCGCCGTAGCTGCGTCGCGCAAGGGCGCGCACGCGCGCGAGCAGCTCGGCCAGCACGAAGGGCTTGACCATGTAGTCGTCGGCGCCGCTGTCCAGGCCCTGCAGGCGGTCGTGAAGGCCGTCGCGGGCGCTGAGGATGAGCACCGGCAGCCGCTTGCCGTCACGCCGCAGCCGGTCGAGCACGTCGAGGCCGTCGCCGTCGGGCAGGCCCAGGTCGAGCAGCAGCAGGTCGCAGCCCTCGGTCTCGAGGATGCGCCGCGCCTCCTCGACGCGGCGCACCCATACCACCTCCATCCCCTGGGTCTGCAAGGCGACGCGAATGCCGGTGGCAAGGTCGAAATCGTCTTCGGCCAGGAGGATCTTCATGGCGGGCAATCTACCTGCCGAAGCTGAAGGATTCCCAAAGAAACAGATACGCAGACGTGCTCCGGCGCACGGGAGGGAGGAGGGCGTCAGCCGGCGGAATTTCAGCAGACCTTCATCTATGCGGCTCACCATGCGGGGTGTTCGCCCCACACCACCAGGAAAGAACAGAACGGGACATCGATGAGCCTCTTCGAAGCGCGCCTCTTCGCCGGCAATTTCCGCTCGCCGGAAGCCCATTCCTCGCTGCTGGCTTCGTATGCCCGCGTGCTCGCGCGCTGGCCCGTGCCGCACGAGAGCCGCTACGTCGAGACGCGCTACGGCCGCACGCACCTGCTGGCCTGCGGGCCGGCCTATGCGCCGCCGGTGGTGCTGCTGCACGGCGGCGGCGGCAACGCCACCACCTGGATCCACAACATCGCTCGGCTCGCGGGCTCGCTGCAGGTCTACGCGGTGGACATCATCGGCGACGCCGGCCGCAGCGAAGGGCGCCGCCCCGCGACGGAAGACGGCTACTGCAACTGGCTCGAAGACGTGCTGATCGCCATCGGCCGGCCCAAGGTGGGGCTGTGCGGCGCCTCCTTCGGCGCATGGCTCGCAGCGGCCTACGCGCGCCAGACCATGCGCCGCGTCGGCAAGCTGGCGCTGCTGGCGCCGCCGAACCTGGAGTCGGTGCGCATCGGCACGATGCTGCGCGCGGGCTTCGCCGCAGCCTTCCCGAGCGAGCGGCTGGTGCGCGCCTTCCGGGCGCTGGTGTCGTCTCCGAAGGCGCCCGAGCCGCCGCCCTGGGCCATGGACGACTGGCTCGTGCGCTGGCGCTGCCAGCGCGCCCATCCGAGGCCACCCGGCCGCATGACCGATGCCGACCTGCGCGTGCTGCCCAGGAACACGCTGCTGATGCTCGGCGAGGACGAGGTGCTATTCGACCCGGTGCGCGCCCGCGCCCGTGTGAAGGCGCAGGCGCCGCATGTGCGCGTCGAGTTGCTGCCCGACGCGGGCCACGCCATTGCCTTCGACCAGGCCGACAAGGTTGGCGATGCGCTGGTCGAGTTCTTCCTGCGCGACGGCTGGACGCTCTGACCGTGCGCGCTCAGCGCGCCGGCAGCGGCTCCAGGCCCGTCTTGGCGATGGTGGGCGCCGCTGCGGGCGAGTTGAGATAGCGGATGAGCTGCCGCGCCGCGTCGGGCTGCTTCGAGCCGGTGGCGACGCCGGCGGAGAACACCGTCACGCGCTGCACTTCGGCCGGCAGGGGGCCGATGTAGTCGATACCGGCGATGGGCAGCAGCTCGCTGACCTGCTGCAGGCCGAGCGCCGCGTCGCCGCGGGCCACCACCGAACCGACGCGCTCGCTCAGGATGCGCTTGCTCTTGGGCTTAACCTGGTCCTCGATGCCCAGCTTCTTGAGCAGCTCGGTCTCGTAGTAGGTGCCGCTCGCGCTGGCCGAGTAGGCGATCGACGGCGCGGCGATCAGCGTGCGCTTGAGCGCGTCGACCGTGCTGATGTCGGGCCTGGGCGCGCCCTTGCGCACCGCAAAGCCGATGGAAGAGCGCACCAGGTCGACCTGGCTGCCGGGCACCACCTTGCCCTGGGCCACCAGCGCGTCGAGCGCGGGGCGCGCGAGGATCACGACGTCTGCGGGCTCGTTGCGCGCCAAGCGGCTGGGAATGGAATCGTCGGCATTGCCCATGGAGGCGCCGTAGGCCGTCTTGACGCTGCGGCCGCTGCTGCGCTCGAACTCGGGTCGCAGGTCGTTGTAGGCCGCGGTGAAGCCACCCGAGGTCATGACGTGGATGTCGGCGCCGGCGACGGGCTTGCTGGTGCTGCTGCTGTTGGTGCCGAGGCTGCCGCAGCCTGCGAGCGCGAGGGCCGCGATCAGCGGGAGGGCGGCGCGGCGGGTGATGGAAAGGGCAGGGCTGAAACGGCCGAGAAAAGGTCTGGTCACGATGTCTCCAAGGGGAAGTTGGCTGCAGAAGCCATCGTAGAAGCCGGACCTGTCATTCCGCCCTCAGCGGATTCGGGGTTACTACCGAGGCGCGGCGGGCTCGTCTCCGGGCGCGCTGCCGCCCGGGTCGGCGGCCGGCAGCCGCCCGCGCCGGGCCAGCCCCTCGCGCAGCAGGAACTCGACCTGCGCGTTCGCGCTGCGAAGTTCCTGCGCGGCGAGGCGCTCGATCTCGGCCCACAGGGCCGGATCGATGCGCAGGGGATAGGCTTTCTTGCCGGGACTGGCCATCGGGTGAATACGGATCGGAAGGCGCGTACGGTTCGCGCCTCAGGTGTAGAGCGTACCGGTGTTCACCACGGGCTGAGTCTCGCGGTCGGAGCACAGCACCACCAGCAGGTTCGACACCATCGATGCCTTGCGCTCGTCGTCGAGCACGACCAGGTTGCGCTCCGACAGGCCCCTGAGGGCAGCCTCGACCATGCCGACCGCACCGGCCACGATCTGGTGCCGGGCGCTCACGATGGCCACCGCCTGCTGGCGGCGCAGCATCACCTGCGCGATTTCGGGGGCGTAGGCCAGATGGGTGAGCTTGGCGTCGAGCACTTCGACGCCGGCGCTGGCGAAGCGGCGGTTCAGGTCGTCCCTGAGGGCGTCGGCCACCGTGTCGAGGCCGGCGCGCAGCGTGGTCTCGTCGCTCGGCAGGTCGTCGCCGCTGTCGTAGGCGTAGAGGGTGGCGAGGTGGCGGATGGCCGCCTCTGCCTGGATGGCGACGAACTTGTTGTAGTCGTCGATCTCGAACACGGCCTGCGCCGTGTCGTAGACCCGCCAGACCACCGCCGCGCCGATCTCCACCGGGTTGCCGCGCTTGTCGTTCACCTTCAGCGGCGGGGTGTTGAGGTTGCGCGCGCGCAGCGAGATCTTCTGGCCACTTTGCAGCGGGTTGGTCCAGCGCAGGCCCTCGGAGCGGTCGGTGCCCTGGTACTCGCCGAAGAGCGTGAGGATGATGCCCTCGTTGGGCTGCAGCATGTAGAGGCCCGGAACCAGCACGAGGCCGACCACGACCAGCACGATGCTCATGGGCAGCGGCATCAGCCGCTGCACCATCGCCCAGACGCCGACCGCGATGAGCAGCAGCGCCACCGCGGACACGCCGTAGCCGTTGATCGACCGGTAGGGGCGCTCCCTGCGGACCGGTCGCGGATTGATGTTGGGGGTCTTCTCTTGCATCGCTGCCTCCGTTGAAAGTGATATCACTCTAATATCTTTTTGAGGCCAGTCAAGATGTTTTCGATGTCCCGGCGAATGCTCCGGATTTCCGCTGCCGCCGCGCTGGCTGCGAGCCTGTTCGGCGCCGAGCCGGCCGGTGCCACCTCGTGCGCCGGCCGCGCCTCTTTCCTCGATTCGGTGGCGGCTGCGCGCGGCGAGCCACGCGCCCGCGTGCTTCGCGTACGCGTCGTGCCCTTCGACCTGGGCGTGCCCGACTACACGCCGCCTCCGCGCTCCTTCATGTTCGAGCCGGTCGAGTTCCTCGACGGCAGGCCAGCCGGCAAGGCCGCAGGCCGCTTCATGGGCAACGGCGTGCTGCACTTCATGCTCAACGCGGCGCCGCCGGGCCGCGAGGAGCCGTTGCCGCAGGGCTCCGAATGGATCGTGCTGGCACGGGATAACGGCGAGGGCGCGCTGGGTATCGGCCCGTGCGGCTCGATCCTTGAAGTCCGAGGCGACACGGTACATGGCTTCATCCGCGGCGCCCCGACCAGCATCGACACCACGCAGGCCATGCCGCTGCGCGAGTTCCGGCGCTCGCTGGGGGCACCGAGGTAGAGCAGGCGCGCCCGGTCAGTCGACCAGATCGAAGCAGCAGCCCGCGTAGTAGGGCTTGTCGCCACCCTCGACGAAAGGCACCTCGATGGGCTTGCCCTCGTTGCGCCACACGTCGCGCTTCCGGTAGCCGGAGCGCGAGAGGTCGGCCAGCAGCTCGTCGTGGTGTTGAATGCGATAGGGACACACCGCGATGCCGATGCTGTTGAGCGTGTAGATCGTGCGCTCCGGGTGCACGGCCGTGGTGTTCATCACGATGCGCCGGGGCTTCACCGCAAGCTCCGAGAGGATCGTGTCCATGCGCACCGGCAGGTACTGCAGGCTGCCCGATACGTACAGCACGTCGCAGCCGCTGGCATCGTGGTAGTCGGTGGTGAAGCCCAACTGCTCCGTGGCCTCGCGCTTGATGGCCATCGCGCGGCCGCTCTCGACCACGCCTGGCACGTCGCACACCGTCCAGCGCAGCGTGGAGGGATAGCTCAGCACGCGCCGGAAGGCGTAGTACTTGATGCCGACGTGCCCGCCCAGGTCGAACACGCGCGTGAGGCCCGCGTCGATGGAGCGGCCCAGCCAGAACAGCCCGGGGTAGTCGTAGAAATAGATCTGCGGGCTGTAGAGCTCCCCCGCGTCGGCGTTGGCATAGCCCACGGCCTTGGAAGAGGGCGCGCCGGCCTCGGCCGCCGCGAAGCTCTCGAACGAACCCATGAACAGGTTCTCGTCCGTGTTGTTCAGGAACTTGCGCTTGTACGCACTCTCGCGGGCAGGAAATTGCAGAAGGCTGTTGAGCATCTCGTTCTCCGTTGGCATCCCCATTCTGGGCGCAACAGGAGCGGCGCAGGGGTATAGCCCAGTGCGGTTGGGGCAGTTACCCCATGGGGGTTACATACCGCTCGCCAGCGCTGCCGCCGCAGCCCGCGTCTCCACCCCCAGCTTCTCGAAGATGTGCTCCAGGTGCTTGTTCACCGTGCGCGGGCTGGTGCCCAGGATCTCGCCGATGTCGCGGTTGGTCTTGCCCTTGGCGAGCCATGAAAGCACCTCGGTCTCGCGCGGGGTGAGGGCCGCGTCCGCCAGCCGCGCGGCCGGGCCTTCGCGCTGCACGGCGAAGAGCAGCATCGTCTCGCCCAGCGCTGCCGCGCCGAGGTTGCGCACCGACAGCCGCATGCCCGTGGACGTGCCGACCGAGATGACCGCACCCGGCGCCAGCGCGGCTTCGAGCGAGGCGGGCAGCAGGCCCGGCGCCACCGGCTCCTCGAGCGCATGCAGCCACAGCGCGGCCTGCGGCGAGCGCCACGCGATGCGCCCGCGCGTGTCGACGAAGACCACGCCCATGCCCGCCACGTCCACCGCGTCGCGCGCCATGCGGGTGATGCGCGCGTTGCGCGCGTGCGTGTGCAGCCGCGCCAGCACTTCCTGCGCGCGGATCGGCTTCACCACGTAGTCGACGCCGCCGCACTCGAAGCCTTCGACCACGTGCGAAGTCTCCGACAGGCCCGTCATGAACAGCACCGGGATGTGTGCGAGCGCCGGGTTGGCCTTGATGCGCCTGCAGGTCTCGAAGCCAGAGAGCCCGGGCATCAGGCCGTCGAGCAGGATCGCGTCTGGCACGACCAGTTCGAGCCGCTGCAGCGCGGCCTCGCCGTCGGCCGCGACCAGCACGGTGTAGCCGCTGGCCTCCAGCGTGTCGCACAGCATGCCCAGGCTGCTGGGGGCGTCGTCCACCACCAGCACCACGGGGCGATCGGCCGAAGGCGATTCAGGGAGCGAGGGTGTCTGCATCTTCTGCCAGTGCGTTGCGGAGTTTGTCGAGTTCGAAGCGCGCGACCATGCCGCGCAGCCAAGTGCATGTGGCGGCCGCCGCGGGCGAGGCGGCGGCCAGCCGGTCGAGCGCGGTGTGCAGGCCGCGCACGTGGCCCATCTGGGCGAGGCGCATGAGCTCTGCGCGGTCGTCTTCCGGAAGATCGAGCTGCCGGGGGCGAGGGGGCAGGGCTTCGAGGTCGTCGAGCGCGACCGGCAATGCGTCGCCGGCCGCCAGCCATTCGAGGCCCAGGTGGCGCTCCAGCGTGGCGATGAGCTCCGACTCGATCACCGGCTTGCCCACGAAGGCCTGGCAGCCCGCCGCGCGCAGCCGCTCGGCCTGGTTCTCGAACATGTTGGCCGAGACGATGATGATCGGGATCTCGCCGAAGCCCGATGCGCGCACCGAGGCGGCGGTCTGCCAGCCGTCCATGTCGTCCATCGTCAGGTCCAGCAGGATGGCCGAGGGCAGCTCCTCGCGCAGGCTGTCGAGGCACTCGGTGCCGCTCGCGGCCTCGCGCACCTCGAAGCCCAGCGGCGCGAGCATGCCTGCGAGCATCTGGCGCTGCACCGGCTGGTCGTCCACCACCAGCAGCGTGCGGCGCTCGCCGATGTAGCCCGACACGGGCTGGCGCACGGCGCCCGCCTTGCCGGCCTGCGGGCCGGGGTCGGCCACCTCGCGCAGGTACACGCGCACGCTGAAGGTGCTGCCCTGCGAGGAAGTGGCTGCCAGCTTGAGCTCGCCGCCCATCAGCGAGGTGAGCAGCCCGGTGATGGTCAGGCCCAGCCCCGTGCCCGGCTCGCCGCGCCGGCGGCCGGCAGCGCCGCGCTCGAAGGGCAGGAAGATGCGCTGGTGGTCCTGCGGCGCCACGCCGATGCCCGTGTCGGCCACGTCGAAGCGCAGCACCTCGCGGCGCGCGTCCACGTGCAGCGTGACGGTGCCGCTGTCGGTGAAGCGCACCGCGTTCGTCAGCAGGTTGATGAGGATCTGCCGCAGCCATTTCGCATCGGCATGCACCCACGGCGGCAGCCGGCCCGCGTGCGTGTAGACGAAGGCCAGGCCCTTGTTCTCGGCCTGCGGGCGCACCATGTGCACCAGCTGGTCGAGGAAGGCCGGCAGCGCCAGCGGCGCGGGCTCCAGTTGCAGCCGGCCGGCCTCGATGCGCGCGAGGTCGAGCAGGCCGTCGATCAGGCCCAGCATGTGCTCGCCGCTGCGGTGTATGGTCTGCACCGCCTCGCGCGGCGGCTTCACGGAGTCGCCCTTCAGGAGGATCTGCGAGTAGCCCAGGATGCTGTTGAGCGGCGTGCGCAGCTCGTGCGTCATGCCGGCCACGTAGCGGGTCTTGGCCTGGTTGGCGGCCTCGGCGGCTTCCTTGGCGGCCTGAAGCGCAGCGTCGGTGCGGCGGTGTGCCTCGATCTCGAGCGCCAGCAGGTTGTTGTGCCGGTTCGATTCCTCCTGCGCCATCTGCCGGCTCTCGCTGCCCAGCACCACCCACCACGCGGCCACGGCGGCCACCACCGACAGCAGTGCGAACACCTTCAGGAAGGCCGTTGCCATGACCGGGTCGCTGGTGCCCGCCAGCGCCTCCTGCGCGTACACCACCCCCACCACGGTGGCCAGCAGCGCGATGAGCGATGCCGCCACCAGCAGGTAGTGCGCCACGCGGAAGTTCAGGCGTGCCGAGAGCGCCGGCGGCAGCAGCGCCTGCAGCCAGCCGCTCATCTGCTCGGCCGCTCGCGAGTTTGTCTTGCAGCGGTCGTGGCAGCGCGACTCGAGCGTGCAGCACAGCGAGCAGATCGGCGCGCTGTAGGCCGGGCAGTGCGCCATGTCCTCCGACTCGAAGCTGTTGTCGCACACCGAGCACTTCACGGCCTGGCCCGGCTTCCAGCGTTCGATGTCGTTGCGCGCGAGGTAGTAGCGCCCGCGCGTGCGCCAGGCCAGCAGCGGCGACAGCGCCATGGCGGTGGCCAGCGCGATGAAGGGCGAAAAAGCCCTCGCCCATTGCCCCAGCGTGCCGGAGTAGGCCAGCATGGCCAGCGCCGCCGCCGCCAGCATCGACACCAGGCCCACAGGGTTGATGTCGTACAAGTGCGCCCGCTTGAACTCGATGGTGCGCGGGCTCCAGCCCAGCGGCTTGTTGATGACCAGGTCGGCCACCAGCGCGCCGACCCAGGCGATGGCGATGTTGCTGTAGAAGCCCAGCACGTGCTCAAGCGCCGCGAACACGCCCAGCGCCATCAGCAGTATCGCGATGGCCACGTTGAATACCAGCCACACCACGCGCCCCGGATGGCTGTGCGTGAGCCGCGCGAAGAAGTTCGACCATGCCAGCGAACCCGCATAGGCGTTCGTCAGGTTGATCTTCATCTGCGACACCAGCACGAAGAGCACCGTGATGCCGAGCACCCAGGCCGGGTCGCGCAGCACGTAAGAGAAGCCCGTGAGGTACATCTGCGTGGGCTCGACCGCGTGGTTGGCCGGTATCTCGTGCTGCAGCGCGAGGAACGCGAGGAAGGCGCCGCCCATCATCTTCAGCATGCCCGGCACGATCCAGCCCGGCCCCGAGACCAGCACCGCCGTCCACCAGCGCACGCGGTTGGCGGCGGTCTTCTCGGGCAGGAAGCGCAGGTAGTCGACTTGCTCGCCGATCTGCACCACCAGCGAGAAGGCCACGGTGGCGGCGGCACCGAACATCAGCGGGTCGAAGCCGCTGCTGTCGGAGGTGCGGCCCACCAGGCCGGCGAAGTCGGCGTAGAGCTCGGGCTTCTTCACCAGCACCGCGACGAATGGGCAGATGAACAGCACGATCCAGATCGGCTGCGTCCACAGCTGCAGCCCCGAAATGAGCGTGATGCCCCGCGCCACCAGCGGAATGATGACGATCGACGACACCATGTACAGCAGCCACAGAGGCCAGTCGAGGTACATCTGCAGCGCCAGCGCGAGGATGGCCGCCTCCAGCGCGAAGAAGATGAAGGTGAAGCTCGCGTAGATCAGCGAGGTGAGCGTGGAGCCCAGGTAGCCGAAGCCGGCGCCGCGCGTAAGCAGGTCCATGTCCACGCCATGGCGCGCTGCGTAGTACGAGATCGGCAGGCCCGTGAGGAAGGTGATGAGCCCGACCACCAGGATGGCCCACAGCGCGTTCGAGAAGCCGTAGCTCAGCGCGATGGCCCCGCCGATGGCCTCCAGCGCCAGGAACGACGTGGCCCCGAAGGCCGCGTTGGCGACGCGGAACTCCGACCACTTGCGGAAGCTGCGCGGCGTGTAGCGAAGCGCGTAGTCCTCCAGCGTCTCGTTCGCGACCCAGGCGTTGTAGTCGCGGCGGATGCGGAAGATCTTCTGTCCGGAGACGGATTGCATGGCGGGTTCTCGCGGCGGCGGTGGCATGGCGCGGGGTACAGCAAGAAGCGCTCCCTGAGTGCTTCCGCCGCGCTTGCACTGGTTTCTGGCTCGCGAGTCTGCAGGCACGGCCGGCTCCGGCCGCTACGTTGAATGACGTATTCGCGCATACGCCAGTGATTTCTAAAGTTCCAGCCATGGTGCTCGGGGCACCGTCCGATGCACTTCGATGGTGCGCGGCCCTCCTTTCCAACAACCTGCCTGGAGTTTCCTGATGTCGCGTGATTCCGATCCTTCCCTCGATGCCATGGCACTGCGCCGCCGCCGCCTGCTGCAGGGCGCCGCCGCGCTGCCCGTGATGGGCCTCAGCGGCCTGAGCTTCGGTCAGGGCCAGTTCCCCACGGCCAAGGTCAACACCACCAAGCTGGCCGTGACCGACACCGAGGTCACGGTGGGCCAGTTGCATTCGTCCACCGGCACCATGGCCATCTCGGAGACCGGCTCCATCCAGGCCGAGCAGCTCGCCATCGACCAGATCAACGCCATGGGCGGCATCCTGGGCCGCAAGATCAAGGTCATCAAGGAAGACGGCGCCTCCGACTGGCCCACCTTCGCCGAGAAGTCGAAGAAGCTGCTGGTCAACGACAAGGTCGCGGCCGTGTTCGGATGCTGGACCAGCGCCTCGCGCAAGGCCGTGCTTCCGGTGTTCGAGAAGGAGAACGGCCTGCTGTACTACCCCACCTTCTACGAAGGCCTGGAGCAGAGCAAGAACGTGATCTACACCGGCCAGGAAGCCACGCAGCAGATCATCTGGGGCCTGGACTGGGGCGCGAAGGAGAAGAAGGCCAAGACCTTCTTCCTGGTGGGCTCCGACTACATCTGGCCGCGCACCTCGATGAAGATCGCGCGCAAGCACATCGAGAACTTCCAGAAGGGCTCGGTCAAGGGCGAGGAGTACTACCCGCTGGGCCACACCAACTTCAACTCGCTGATCAACAAGATCAAGGTGGCCAAGCCCGACTGCATCTTCGCGGCCGTGGTGGGCGGCTCGAACGTGGCCTTCTACAAGCAGCTGAAGGCCGCGGGCATCACCGGCGACAAGCAGTTCCTGCTGACGCTGGCCGTGACCGAGGACGAGATGACCGGCGTGGGCGGCGAGAACTTCGCGGGCTTCTACTCGTCGATGAAGTACTTCCAGACGCTGGACAACGCGAACAACAAGAAGTTCGTGGAAGCCTTCAAGGCCAAGTACGGCAAGGACGCCGTCATCGGCGACGTGACGCAGGCGGGCTACCTCGGCCCCTGGCTGTGGAAGGCCGCGGTGGAGAAGGCCGGCAGCTTCGATGTGGACAAGGTGGTGGCCGCATCGCCGGGCATCGAGCTGAAGACGGCGCCCGAGGGCTACGTGAAGCTCGACGCCAACCACCATCTGTGGAGCAAGGCGCGCATCGGGCAGGGGCAGCCGGACGGGACGTTCAAGGTGGTGGCGGAGTCGGCCGAACTGATCAAGCCGGATCCGTTCCCGAAGGGCTACCAGTAAGCAGGCCTCCGGCCCTCACCCCAACCCTCTCCCGCAAGCGGGAGAGGGGGTAACTCCAACCTTCCGGACTTCCCGCCATGACTTTGTCGGACATGCTGAACATCGGCCTCATGCAGGGCTTCGCGGGGCTGAGCCTCTTCGCGGTGCTGCTGCTGATGGGGCTGGGCCTCGCGATCATCTTCGGCCAGATGGGCGTGATCAACATGGCGCATGGCGAGTTCATGACCATCGGCGCCTACTCGATCTACCTGGCCGCGCGCGTCACCGAGAGCCTGGCGCCCGGGTTCATGCCGTACTACTTCCCGATCGCCATCGGGCTGGCTTTCGTCTTTGCCTTCGTCACCGGATGGATCGTGGAATGGGCGTTGATCCGCCACCTCTACAAACGCCCGCTCGACACGCTGCTCGCCACCTGGGGCGTGAGCCTGGGGCTGCAGCAGATCTTCCGCACCTTCATCGGGCCGAAGGAGGTGAGCCCGACGCTGCCCGAATGGCTCATGGGCTCGTGGACGCCGCACGAAGGCCTGGACATCCCGATCAACGGCCTGTTCGTGCTCGCGCTCACCGCGCTGGTCACGGGTGGCGTGCTGGTCGCGCTGCACAAGAGCCGCTGGGGCCTGCGGGTGCGCGCCACCGTTGCCAACCGCACCATGGCCAATGCCACCGGCATCGACACGAAAAAGACTGACCGCCTCACCTTCGCCATCGGCTGCGGCATTGCCGGCGTGGCGGGCGCGGCCTTCACCACCATCGGCTCCACCGGGCCGACCTCGGGCTCGCTCTACATCGTCGACGCCTTCCTGGTCGTCACCTTCGGCGGCGCGGCCAGCCTCTTCGGCACGGTGGTCTCGGCCTTCGGCATCGCGCAGACGCAGTCGGTCTCGGAGTTCTTCATGACCGGGTCGATGGCCAAGGTGCTGACGCTGTCGCTGATCGTCTTCATCCTGATGCTGCGCCCCCAAGGACTTTTTGCAGTCAAGGTGCGCCGCTGAATCCGATTCCTTCCTGGAGAACGTTCCGATGAATTTCATCAAGGCCTCGATCCAGCGCTACCAGCTGGGCAGCCTCCTGCTGCTGGTGCTGCTGCTCGCGGTGGTTCTGCCGCTGTCGCTCGACATCTTCCGCCTCAACCTCGTGGGCAAGTACCTCACCTATGCCTTCGTGGCCGTGGGCCTCGTCATGGTGTGGGGCTACGGCGGCGTGCTGAGCCTGGGGCAGGGGGTGTTCTTCGGCATCGGCGGGTATGCGATGGCGATGTTTCTCAAGCTGGAGGCTTCCGACCCGGTCTCCACCAAAATCCAGACCACGCCGGGCATTCCGGACTTCATGGACTGGAACCAGATCACCGAGCTGCCCACGCTGTGGCTGCCGTTCAAGAGCCTGCCGCTGAGCCTCGCGCTGGTGGTGCTGGCGCCGATGGCGCTGGCCTGGCTCATCAGCTTCGCGATGTTCAAGCGCCGCGTGGGCGGGGTGTACTTCGCGATCATCACGCAGGCGGTGGCGCTGATCTGCACGGTGCTCATCATCGGCCAGCAGGGCTACACCGGCGGCGTGAACGGCATGACCGACCTGAAGACCCTGCTGGGCTGGGACACGCGCACCGACGGCGCCAAGTACGTCCTCTACTACGTCTGCGTGGCCCTGCTGGTGGGCAGCATCCTGCTGTGCCGCTGGATCCAGACCAGCAAGCTGGGCACGCTGCTGCTGGCCATGCGCGACAAGGAAGACCGCGTGCGCTTCTCGGGCTACGACGTGTCGAACTTCAAGGTCTTCATCTTCTGCCTGGCCGCGGGGCTCTCGGGCATCGGCGGCGCGATGTTCGCGCTGCAGGTGGGCTTCATGTCGCCGAGCTTCGTGGGCATCGTGCCGTCCATCGAGATGGTGATCTTCTGCGCGGTCGGCGGCCGCATGAGCCTGGTGGGGGCGGTTTACGGCGCGCTGCTGGTGAATGCGGGCAAGACGCTGTTCTCCGAGAGCTTTCCGGACCTGTGGCTGTTCCTGATGGCGGCGCTCTTCATCGGCGTGACCATGGCCTTCCCCATGGGGCTCGCGGGCGTGTGGGAAGAAAAGATCCGCCCGTGGTGGAAGTCGCGCCGGCAGGCATTGCGCGACGCGGCCGTCAAGCCGCCGGCACCAACCGTATCGGCAACGCCCGCAGCACAGCCCGTCGAGCCCGCGCTGCCCGAAGGCATCGGCAGCCAGCGCGCCTGAACACACGCGGAGCAACCTCATGAGCAATACCGACTTCGCGCTCGCAGTGGAAGACCTCACCGTCTCCTTCGACGGTTTCAAGGCCATCGACGACCTGACGCTGTACATCGACCGCAACGAGCTGCGCGTGATCATCGGCCCCAACGGCGCGGGCAAGACCACGCTGCTGGACCTGATCTGCGGCAAGACGCGCGCCAGCGCCGGCAGCATCAAGTTCAGGAACACCGAACTCACGAAGATGGCCGAGCACAAGCGCGTGCGGCTGGGCATCGGACGCAAGTTCCAGACGCCTTCCATCTACGAGAACCTCAGCGTGTTCCAGAACCTGGAGGTGTCGTTTCCCAAGGGGCGTTCGGTGTTCGGCGCGCTCGCCTTCAAGTGCGACGACGAGGTCAAGGCCAGGGTGCAGGCGGTGGCCGGCGAGATCGGCCTGGCCGACAGGCTCGACACCGAGGCCGGCCTGCTGAGCCACGGCCAGAAGCAGTGGCTCGAAATCGGCATGCTGCTGATGCAGGAGCCCGAACTGCTGATGCTCGACGAGCCCATCGCCGGCATGAGCGCGCGCGAACGCGAGCTCACCGCCGAGCTGCTCAAGCGCATCTGCCAGAACCGCGCCGTGATCGTCATCGAGCACGACATGGCCTTCGTGAAACAGATCGCGCACAAGGTCACGGTGATGCACCAGGGAAAGATCCTCGCCGAAGGGCCGATGGAGAAGGTGCAGGCCGACCCGAAGGTCATCGACGTCTACCTGGGCCACTGACATGAGCAACATCAACCTGAAGGTCGAGGACCTGCACGTCGCCTACGGCCAGAGCGAGGCGCTGCACGGCATCTCGTTCGACGGCCATGCCAACGAGACCGTCGCCATCATGGGCCGCAACGGCATGGGCAAGACCACGCTGTTCAAGAGCCTGATGGGCGTGCTGCCGCTGAGGAGCGGGCGCATCGAGGTGGCGGGGCAGGACGTGTCGCGCGACGAGAGCTTCCGCCGCGTGGCCAAGGGAATCGCCTACGTGCCGCAGGGGCGGATGATCTTCCCGACGCTGACGGTGGAGGAGAACATCCAGACCGGCCTGGAGAACTCGAAGACACGGCGCATCCCGGAAGAAATCTACGCGCTCTTCCCCGTGCTGTGGGACATGAAGAGCCGCAAGGGCGGCAACCTCTCGGGCGGCCAGCAGCAGCAGCTCGCCATTGCGCGCGCGCTCGTCACAGACCCCAAGGTGCTGCTGCTGGACGAACCCACCGAAGGCATCCAGCCTTCGATCATCAAGGACATCGCGAAGGCGCTCAACGAGATCCGCAAGCTGCGCGGCATCACCATCGTGGTGTCCGAGCAGGTGCTGAGCTTCGCGATGGACGTGGCCGACCGGCTCTTCGTGATCGAGGGCGGGCGCCTCGTGCACGAGACGGCGCGCGACAAGACCGATGTCGACCGCATCAAAGCCTACCTCTCTGTTTAACCACAACCCCAGGAGCCACTGCAAATGACGGACACGCTGATCAAGGTCGACCTGACCAAGCCGCCCACTGAGAACGAGATGATCCACAACCGCTGGCATCCGGACATCCCGATGGCCTGCTGGGTCAACCCGGGCGACGACTTCATCCTGGAGACCTTCGACTGGACCGGCGGCTTCATCAAGAACAACGACAGCGCCGACGACGTGCGCGACATCGACCTGAGCACGGTGCACTACCTCTCCGGCCCGGTGGGCGTGAAGGGTGCCGAGCCCGGCGACCTGCTGGTGGTCGACCTGCTGGACATCGGCGCCAAGCAGGACAGCCTCTGGGGCTTCAACGGCTTCTTCTCGAAGAAGAATGGCGGCGGCTTCCTCACCGACCATTTCCCCGAAGCGCAGAAATCGATCTGGGACTTCAAGGGCATGTTCACCAGCTCGCGCCACGTGCCCGGCGTGAACTTCGCGGGCCTCATCCACCCAGGCCTGATCGGCTGCCTGCCCGACAAGCCCATGCTCGACATGTGGAACGAGCGCGAGAAGGCGCTGATTGCCACCGACCCCGAGCGCGTGCCCGGCCTGGCCAATCCGCCTTTTGCGGGCACGGCCCACATGGGCAAGATGACCGGCGAGGCGAGGGCGAAGGCCGCGGCCGAAGGCGCGCGCACCGTGCCGCCGCGCGAACATGGCGGCAACTGCGACATCAAGGACCTGTCGCGCGGCTCCAAGGTGTTCTTTCCGGTGTACGTGGACGGCGCCGGCCTGAGCGTGGGCGACCTGCATTTCAGCCAGGGCGACGGCGAGATCACCTTCTGCGGCGCCATCGAGATGGCCGGCTGGGTGCACATGAAGGTCTCGCTCATCAAGGGCGGCATGGCCAAGTACGGCATCAGGAACCCGATCTTCAAGCCCAGCCCCATCACGCCGCAGTACAACGACTACCTGATCTTCGAGGGCATCTCGGTCGACGAGAGCGGCAAGCAGCATTACCTCGACGTGAACGTGGCCTACCGCCAGGCCTGCCTGAACGCCATCGAGTACCTGAAGAAGTTCGGCTACTCGGGCGCGCAGGCCTACTCGATCCTCGGCACCGCGCCGGTGCAGGGGCACATCAGTGGCGTGGTCGACGTGCCCAACTCGTGCGCCACGCTGTGGCTGCCTACCGGCATCTTCGACTTCGACATCAACCCCAGCGCCGCCGGCCCTGTGAAGTTCATCGACGGCAGCATCGACATGCCGCTGTCGCCAGACCTGCGCTGAACATTGAAGAAAGACCCGCCATGCCCACCTACGACTACGCCTGCGGGCATTGCGGCGGCTTCGAGGCGCTGCGGCCCTCGGGCCTGCGCGACGAGCCGGCCGCATGCCCCGACTGCGGCAGCGCGTCGCCTCGCGTGCTGTCGGCCGCGCCCCGGCTCGCGCTGATGGCCACGGGCACGCGCCGCGCAATGGAAACCAACGAGCGCGCCCGGCACGAGCCGACGAGTTCGCGCGACTATGCGCGGCTGCGGCATCCCGCGGGGTGCGGCTGCTGCGGCTCTTCGTCGAAGCGCGGCGCAACGATGACCGCGCCCAATGGCGCGAAGTCGGCACCGTCGCGAAGGCCCTGGATGATCAGCCACTGAGGGCGTCGGACCGTATCGGCGGGACGCTTTTTCAAGGCCCGCATTGTTTCAATCCCGTGAACGCCGCGGTTCTTTTTGCACGCGTTTTTCGGGGCGATTCAGGATCAAACTTCTCCTCACCAACCAACCCGTTTGCCCTGAAGGAGATTGAAATGAATGCCTCGAAGATCCTCGCCGCTGCTGCTCTCTCGCTCCTGGCTGCTGCCGGAGCACAAGCAGAAACCTATGACGGCGTGCACGTCGTGAATTCCTCGGTGACCCGTGCCGAAGTCGCACCGCAAGCCGCTGCCGCCGCCCGCGCCGGCAACGAATACAGCGATGCCTCCGCCGCCGGTGCACAGAGCTTCACCTCTACCGCCAACCGTGCGACCGTGCAGGCCGAGGCCGTTGCCAAGGCGCACGACCCGCTCGCCAGCCTCGATCGCCGCGCGTTCTATCGCGACGAAGTGCCGCAAGCCTACAAGAAGCCCAGCGTGTCGTTCACGCGCCAGGCTGGCCTGTAATCAGGCGACATCGGCCGCTGCTGCGGCTGCATGGACAAGGACGAGAAGCGGGCCGATCGGCCCGCTTTTTTCATGGGCGCATGTTTCACCTTGGGGCTTCTAAAATATACGCGATGAGTATATATTTGCGACTCATGAACATGCCGCAACAGGTGCTCCTCCGCGACGCGATGCGTCAGCTCAACATGACGCGCGACGCTTTCGCCGAACGCATCGGAAGCCGCAGAAGGGCGCTCGACGCCTGGCTGCTGCCCGACGAATCCAACGAATTCAGGGCCATGCCCGAGGTCGCGCGGCGCTTCGTCAGCGAAATCCTGGCTTCGGATGGTCGGCGCGGTGAATATACGCAAAGCGCACATGAAGGCGCGTTGCGCAAGTCGATGGCCGTCGAGGGCTCGCTGCACCTGCTCTCGGTCAGCCAGTTCAACCGCGACGCCATCGACGAGCTCTTCCATCTGGCCGACGTGATGCAGCCCATCGCGCGCCGCCGCAAGGTGAGCCGCGTGCTCGAAGGGGCCGTGCTGGCCAACCTGTTCTTCGAGGCCAGCACGCGCACCCGGGTGAGCTTCGGCGCGGCTTTCTGCCGGCTGGGCGGCTCGGTATGCGACACCACCGGCTTCACCTTCTCGTCGATGGCCAAGGGCGAGTCGATCTACGACACCAGCCGTGTCATCAGCGGGTATGTCGACGCCATCGTGGTGCGGCATCCGGAGCAGGGCTCCGTGGCGGAGTTCGCGCGCGCCACCAACGTGCCCGTCATCAACGGCGGCGACGGGCCGGGCGAACATCCGAGCCAGGCACTGCTCGACCTGTACACCATCCAGCGCGAGTTCTCGCGGCTGGGCAAGCTGGTGGACGGTGCGCACGTCGCGATGGTCGGCGACCTGAAATACGGGCGCACCGTGCATTCGCTCATCAAGCTGCTGGCGCTGTACAAGGGCCTGAAGTTCACGCTGATCTCGCCGCCGTCGCTGGCCATGCCCGCCGGGATCGTCGATGCGGTGAGCCGCAACGGCCATGTGGTCGAGATCGCCGCCACCCCGGCGCAGGGGCTGGCCGGCGCGGACATCATCTACGCCACGCGCATCCAGAAGGAGCGCTTCGCCCACGACGAAGTGCTGGAAGGCTTCGACAACGCCTTCGAGATCAACCGCGCGCTGGTCGAATCGGCGTGCAAGCCCGACGTGGTGGTAATGCACCCGCTGCCGCGCGACAGCCGCCCGGGCTCGCACGATCTCAGCGTCGACCTCAACAACGACCCCCGCCTGGCCATCTTCCGCCAGACCGACAACGGCATCCCGGTGCGCATGGCCATCTTCGCCACGCTGCTGGGCGTGGACAAGCTCGTGAGCCGCTCGATGCGCGACGCCGCGTGGACGCCGCCCTCGCACATCGGGCCCGACGACAGCACTTTCCACGGGCTCGACTGACGCCCGCTGCCTCCGGGCGCGTCAGGTGTGGGCGAGGATGTTGACCAGCTTGCCGAACGGATCGCGCGTAGAAGCGCTCATCCGCGCCTAAGCGAACTCTCACGGCACCCTAAGCAGACCCTCAGCGGCACATAAGTACTGCGTCCTAGAGTGAATCCACCGTCATCACTCACAAGGAGACAGCCATGAGAGTTCGAACCATTGCCCTGTGCATCGCCACCGGGCCCGCGCTGGTGCTGGCATCGCTCGCGCATGCGGGCGGGCGGGCCGATCCGGACTATCCGCAGATCTCGCACTCGACGCAATCGCGCGATGCGGTGGCCGACGAGGCCGCGCGTGCGAACAACGGAGTCCATGCGACCGAGGTCGCCGAATCGCAGCCCGCGCCGAGCGTGTCGGGGGCCGATCGCGCCCAGGTGCAGGCCGAGGCGATTCGCGCGAACAACGGCATCCATCCGACCGAGGTGATGGAGTCGCAGGTGGCACCGCCCGTGGCATCGGCGAACCCATCGGGTTCGCCGGTCGCGCACGCGATGGGCGAATAGATGGGCGAATAGGGGCCCGGTGCAGGCGGGTTTCAATCCCGCGTGAGCACGAAGCGCTTGCGGATGCCGCCCGCGGCCGAAGGCGCCACCCACAGGTCGAACTCGCCGGGCTCCACGGTCGGCTTCATGTCGCGGCCGATGAACGACAGGTCGTCGGCCGTGAGCGTGAACTCGACCGTTTCCGATGCGCCCGGCGCGATCGCCAGCTTGCGGAAGCCCTTGAGCTCGCGCACCGGCCGCGTCACGCTGGCGGCGCGCTCGGCGATGTAGAGCTGCACCACTTCCTCCGCGTCGCGCGAGCCGGTATTGGTGACGGTGGCGCGCACGCGCAGCGTGCCGGCCAGCGGCATGCGTTCGCTGCTCAGCTCGACGCTGTCGTAGCGCACCGGTGAAAAGCCGATGCCGTGGCCGAAGGGGTAGAGCGCCTCGTTCGTCGCGTCGACGTACCGCGTCTTGAAGGCCGTGCCGGGCGCGCTCTCGGGCGAGGGGCGGCCGGTGCGCTTGTGGCCATAGTAGTAAGGCACCTGCCCGGCCGTCTGCGGAAAGCTCACCGGCAGCCGGCCCGAGGGATTGAAGTCGCCGAACACGACATCGGCGATCGCGTTGCCGGTCTGCACGCCGAGGAACCATGTGACGAGGATGGCGCGCGCATTGCGCACCGCGCCCTTCAGCGCCATCGCGCGGCCGTTGCTCAGCAGCACGACAACCGGCTTGCCGGTGGCGGCCACCGCCTCGGCCAGGTCCTGCTGCGCCTGCGGCAGGCCGATGTCGCTGCGCGAGCGCGCCTCGCCCGACATCTTCTGGCTCTCGCCGATGGCCAGCAGCACCACGTCGGCATCGCGCGCGGCCGCCACCGCCGCGTCGATGCCACCGGGCAGCGCCGACTCGATGCCCGAGCCGCGCACCACGTTCACCGACGAATTGGGGCCCAGCGCGTTGCGCAGGCCCTGGTCGATGCCCACCGGCGCCGACTGTCCGGGGAACAGGCTCCAGGCGCCCATCAGGTCGATGGTGCCCTCGGCGAAGGGGCCGATCAGCGCGATCTTCGTGCCGGCCTTTGGCAGCGGCAGCAGCATGCGCTCGTTCTTCAGCATCACGATGGAGCGGCGTGCGCTCTCGCGGGCCAGCGAGATGAATTCGGGGTTCTCGGGGCGCTGTGCGGCGGGCAGGCCGTCGAGGCCGCGCATGGGGTCGTCGAACAGGCCCAGCTTCTGCTTGACGCGCAGCACGCGGCGCACGGCCTCGTCGAGCCGCGACATCGGCACTTCGCCCGAGGCGACGAGATCGGGCAGGTAGCGCATGTACAGGCCGCTCTGCATGCTCACGTCGGTGCCCGCCATGAAGGCCTGCTTGGCGGCCTCGCGCGGATTGGCGGCGTAGCCGTGCTCCACCAGTTCTTCGTCGGCCGTGTAGTCGGAGACCACGAAGCCACGGAATTTCCATTCGTCGCGCAGCACGCCAGTGAGCAGCGCCGGGTTGGCGGTGGAGGGCACGCCGCCGATCTCGTTGAAGGCGCTCATCACCGACAGCGCGCCCGCGTCCAGCGCCGCGCGGAACGGCGGCAGGTACACCTCGCGCAGCGTGCGCTCGGAGATGTCGCTCACGTTGTAGTCCAGGCCGCCCTCGGCCGCGCCGTAGGCCGCGAAGTGCTTGGGCGTGGCCAGCATCGAGTCGGGCCGGGAAAGATCCGTGCCCTGGAAGCCTCGAACCCGAGCGGCCGCGAACTGCTTCGCGAGGAAGACGTCCTCGCCCACGCCTTCGAGGCCGCGGCCCCAGCGCGCATCGCGTGCGATGTCGACCATCGGCGCGAAGGTCCAGCGGAAGCCGTCGGCAGTGGCCTCCACCGCCGCCGCGCGCGCCGTGCGCTCGGCCAGCGCGGGCTCCCAGCTCGAAGCCTCGGCCAGCGGCATCGGGAACATCGTGCGAAAGCCGTGGATCACGTCGGCGCCGAAGATCAGCGGAATGCCCAGCCGCGACTCCTTGATCGCGATCTGCTGCAGTCGCCGCTTGCCCTCGAGGCCCGCGTTGTTGAACAGGCCCGTGAGCCGGCCGGCGCGCACGTCTGCCGTTTCCTGCTGCGCATTGCGCCAGCCGGCCTGCGGGTTGTTGGGTGTGTCGATGTCCGCCGGGCCGTACAGGCTGAGCTGGCCGGCTTTCTCCTGCACCGTCATGCGGGAGATCAGGACTTCGATGCGGGCTTCGGCGTCTTGCTGCGGTTGCTCCTGTTGTTGTGGCTGCGGCGTGGCAGCCGTTGACGCATCGGGGGCGGCCGATGCGGAGGGCAGGAGGAGCGCGAGGGAGAGGAGGGCGCAGGCGGGGGCGAGAGAGCGCGCCGGATGGCGCGGGAATCGGACGTGCATGGGCTCCTATTCTGCAGATAACAGTAGCCGCCCTTCCATGGCGGGTTTTGGCACTGTCGGCTAAAGGAGCGGGAGCGTCGGTTCTCCTTCGGCAGAATGCCGGGAGGAGTAGATCGCGGCCGTTTCAGGCCACGCGGTTGAGCAGCGGCTCGCCGCGCATCCAGCGCTGCAGGTTGTCGAGGAAGATGCCCGCCACGCGCGCCTCGTTGCCGTCCGAATGGCCGGCGGTGTGGGGCGTGACGATGACGTTCGGCAAATCCCACAAGGGCGAGTCGGCCGACAGCGGCTCGTGCGCGAACACGTCGAGATACGCGCCAGACAGCGCGCCGCCGCGCAAGGCATCGATCAGCGCCGGCTCGTCGACCACCTCGCCGCGCGACATATTCACCAGCCGCGCGCCGGCATGCATGCGTGCGAGCGCCGCCGCGCCGACGAGGCCGCGCGTGCGCTCGCTCAGCGGGCATGCGAGCAGCAGCCAATCGGCGCGCGGCAGCACCGTGTGCAGCCGCTCGTAGCTCAGGCTCTCGTGCGCGGGAGCGGCCGCCGGCGCCTCGCTGCCGCGCACGCACACGATGCGCAGGCCCAGCGCCGCAAGCAGCGCGCCCAGCCCTTGCCCGATGGGCCCCCAGCCGACGATGACCGCCGTCTGCCCCGCAAGATCGCGTGGCAGGCCGCTGCCCAGGAGCGGCGACCACGCATGCACGCGCTGCGCGGCCAGCAGCTGCGGAAACTGCCGCGCCAGCATCAGCACGCCGGCCAGCGCGGTCTGCACCACCACGCTCGCGTTGGCGCCGGAGGAGGTCGTTACTTCCACGCCGCGCGCTCGCAACTCGCCGTACACAGGCCGGTCCGCGCCCGCCGAATGCGCATGCACCCAGCGCAGCGATGGCGCATTGCGCAGTGCGTCGTGAAAGGCCTGCGTGTGCGGCAGCAGCTCGTGCTTGGTCGAAAGTCCGGTGACGTCGCGCGAGACGAAGGCGACGTCGGCATCGCCGCCGGGGCTCACCAGCAGATGCGCGCGCCCGTCGAGCGCGGCCTGCAGGCCGGGTGCGGTCTGCGCCGCGGCTTGCGGGCTCATCAGGATCCGCAGTGGCGGGGTGTTCGTCATCCGGTGCCTATTCCGCGGTCGCGCCCGATTCGCGCACGATGGCCTTCCATTTCTCGTACTCCTGCCGCGTGAACTTGCCGAACTGCTCGGGCGTGCCGCCCACCGGGTCGGCGCCTTCGCGGATCATCTGCGCCTCCAGCGGCGGCAGTGCGTCGTTCACCGACTTGTTGAGCAGCGCGATCACCGGGGCCGGTGTGCCCTTGGGCGCGAAGAAGCCGAACCACGAGCCGGCGGAGAAATCGGCGAAGCCCTTCTCGGCCACGGTCGGCACGTCGGGCAGCGAGCGCGAGCGCTTCTGGCTGCTCACCGCGATGGCGCGCAGCTTGCCCGCCTTGATGTGCGAGATGACCGAGGGAATGGTTGCGAACATGAACTGCACCCGGCCCGCCAGCAGGTCGTTGAGCGCGTTCGCGCCCTTGTAGGGCACATGCAGCATGTCGGCGCCCACGCGCTTGCCGAGCATGTAGCTCGACAGGTGAGAGGAGGTGCCGATGCCGGTCGAGCCGTAGTTGAGCTTGCCCGGGTTGGCCTTGGCGTAGGCGATGAATTCCTCCAGCGTCCTGGCGGGCACCGCCGGGTTGACCACCAGCACGTTGGGCACGTCGGCGATCTGCACCACCGGCACGAGGTCGGCGAGCGGGTCGTAGGGCAGGTTCTTGTAGAGCGTCTGGTTGACGGCCATCGGGCCGACCGAATTGACGATCAGCGTGTAGCCGTCGGCAGGTGCGCGCACCACGAACTCGGTGCCGATGTTGCCGCCGCCACCGGGCTTGTTGTCGATGACGAAAGGCTGGCCGAGCTTTTCCGAGAGCTGCTGCGTCACGGCGCGCGCGAGGATGTCGGTGGTGCCGCCGGCCGTGAAGGCGACGACCACGCGCACGGGCTTGCTGGGGTAGGGCGATTGCGCGGCGGCCTGCATGCCGATGCCGGCGCACAGCAGCGCGGCGGCGCCGAAGGCGGCCCTGCGGGAAAGGAAGGAAAGGGGCTTGTCTCGTGTCATTCTTGTGTGTCCTCGTGGGAGTGGGCGAAGCGGTGGCGGCTCAGTCGCGGAAGCCCGGGTCCATGCGATCGAGCTTGCGCAGCAGCGCAGGCCATTCCATGAGCCCGTAGGGCCGGCGCGTGCCGGGCTGATAGTTGTTCCAGGTCTCTTCCAGGATGTTCTGCGGCACCGCCTTTAGCGGCGTGTTGCACGACATCGCGCCGATCTGCGCGCGGCAGGCCAGCTCCAGCCGGTGCATCCAGTTGAAGGCCTCGCCCACGCTGCGGCCCACCACCAGCGCGCCGTGGTTGCGGAAGATCACCGCCTCGCTCTCGCCCAGGTCGGCCAGCAGCGAGGCCTGCTCCTCGGTGTTCAGCACCACGCCCTGGTAGTCGTGGTAGCCGATCTTCAGGAAGCGCATGGCGGTCTGCGTGAGCGGCAGCAGGCCGCATTCGAGCGACGAGACCGCCATCGACGCCCAGCTGTGCGTGTGGATCACGCAGGCCACGTCGGGCCGCGCGGCGTGCACCGCGCTGTGGATCACGTAGCCGGCCTTGTTGATGCCGTAGTCCAGTTCGCCGAAGTCGGGCTTCGACAGGATGTTGCCGTCCTGGTCGACCTTGATGAGGCAGGAGGCGGTGATCTCCTCGTACATCATCCCGTAGGGGTTGATGAGGAAGGCGCCTTTCTCGCCCGGCACGTGCGAGGAGATGTGGTTGGCCATCATGTCGGACATGCCGTAGAGGTCCACCAGCCGGTAGCAGGCGGCGAGGTCGACGCGGGCCTGCCATTCGGCTTCGGAGCAGCGCTCCTTCATCGATGGAATCCGGAGCACGCCGGGTTGTTGTGTCATGGGTCTTTTCCTTCGCGGGTGGGTGTTCAGTCGGCGCCCAGGCGCAGGCGGCCGGGCAGTCGTTTCTCGATGGCGAACTTCAGCAGGGCGGCGCAGCGGAAGACGCCGTGCGCGAACTTGCCGTAGGGCAGCGTGAGGAACAGCGCCATCACCACGCCCAGGTGCACCGCCAGCAGCAGCGCCATGAAGCGGGTGTCGCGCCAGGCCAGCAGCGCGAGGCCGGTGAGGCTGGTGAGCAGCAGCAGGGCGATGAAGCCCCGGTCCATCGGGCGCTGCGCGGTGTCGCCATGCGCCGGGTCGCGCCGCAGGTTCAGCCACAGCAGGCCGGCCGGCCCGATCAGCAGGCCGATGCCGCCGGCCGTGCCCAGCAGCACCGGCAGGCTGGTGAGCGCATAGGGCGCATGCAGGCCGAGCAGGTAGTGATAGAGCGTCGCCACGCAGGTCGATGCGAAGCACAGCATGAAGCCGTAGAAGGTGAAGTGATGGAAGCGCCTGCGCCACAGGGTGAAGCGGTCGCTCTCGTTGTTGCAACCTTCGCCGTGGCCGCCGTCGAGATACTTCAGGCGCAACGCGTCGCGCGCTGCTTCGGCGCCGGCGGGGCCGCGCACGCCGGGCAGGTCCGGCGTGTTCTGCGAGTCGTTCGCCGGCGACACCTCGCGCCAGAAGCGCCGCACGCCCATGGCCAGCGCGAGCATCACGAAGAGGAACACCGCCCCGAACACCAGCGCGAGCAGGTTGTGCGGAAAGATCGCGTAGAAGTCGCCCGCCATCGGCTCGTGCAGCAGCGAGCCCGAGAGCGCCACCGCCAACACCAGGAAGAGCGCCAGCCCGCCGGCCAGCGCGAGCGCTACCGTGAGGCCCGCCCTGCGGTACAGCATGCCCATGGCGCGCGGCCAGGCGTAGTCGCTGTACGTTTGCATGCGGACCTGCGCCATGGCCCGCGGCACGTTCACCGCGAACTCGTGCGGTGGCGCGTACTGGCAGGCATGCAGACAGGCGCCGCAGTTGTGGCAGAGGTTGGCGAGGTAGTGCGTGTCGGCCTTGTTGCCGAAGTCGAGCCGGCGCGTCATGGCCGGGAACACGGCGCAGAAGCCTTCGCAATAGCGGCAGGCGTTGCAGATCTGCAGGATGCGCGCGACTTCGCCTTCGCCCGCGGTCAGCGGCAGCGCGGGGGCGATGGGGATCACGCGGTGCGCGGGCGTGCCCTCGGCATCGGCCCGTGCGCGCGCGACGAGGTCAGTGAGCTGCTGCAAGCGCGGCCTCCTTGTCGTTCTTCGTGGAGGCCCGCGCGGCTTTCGCCGCCTGCGTGCCCGCGATGCGGCCGAAGGCCGTTCCGATGCTCATGCCGACGCCCGCCGTGTAGCCTTTGCCGAGCACGTTGCCGGCCATCATCTCGCCGGCCACGAAGAGGTTGGGGCTGGGCCTGCCGCCGAAGCGGACAGCCGCGGTTTCGTCCACCTTCAGGCCCAGGTAGGTGAAGGTGATGCCGGGTCGCAGCGGATAGGCATGAAAGGGTGCCGTGTCGATAGGGCGCGCCCAGTGCGTCTTGGCTGGGGCCAGGCCTTCGGTGTGGCAGTCGTCCAGTGCGGTGTGGTCGAAGCGGCCGACGCGGCAGGCGGCGTTGTAGTCCTCCACGGTGCGCACGAAGGTGGTTTCGTCCAGGCCGATCTTGCGCGCCAGCTCGCCGAGCGTGGCGGCCTGCGTGCCGGGAAACACCGGTGGCATGAAGCGCCCGACCGCCTTCTGATCGATGACCGACCAGGCGATCTGCCCAGGCTGCTGCGCCACCAGCCGGCCCCAGATGGCGTAGCGCTTGGGCCAGAAGTCCTCGCCCTCGTCGTAGAAGCGCCTGGCTTCGCGGTTGACCACCACGCCCAGCGACACGCAGTCTATGCGCGTACAGATGCCGCCGTCGTACAGCGGCGCGCGCGCGTCGATGGCTACCATGTGGCCTTGCGACGGATCGCCGATGCTGTCGGCGCCCGCTTCGATCATGTGCCTGAGCAGCACGCCCTGGTTGAAGCGCGTGCCGCGGATCAGGAAGTTGTCGGCCGGCCACTCGCCGCGCTCGTTCTGCCCCCACGCTTCGCGCAGCCACTCGCGGTTCGATTCGAAGCCGCCGGCTGCCAGCACGCAGCTCTTCGCTTCGATGCGTTCGCCGGCTTCGGTGCGCACGGCCACGAAGCGGTCGCCGTCGAGTTCCACCGAGGCCACGGGCGTGTCGTAGCGGATGCGCACGCCGAGCCTTTCGGCGCTGCGGAAATAGGCGTTCACCAGCGCCTTGCCGCCACCCATGAAGAAGGCGTTGGTGCGCGCCACGTGCAGCGCGCCCGACAGAGGCGGCTGGAAGTGCACGCCGTGGCTGCGCATCCAGTCGCGGCAGTTCGACGAGGCGCGGATCACCAGGCGCGCGAGGCGCTCGTCGGTGAGGCCGCCGGTCACCTTCAGCAGGTCCTGCCAGTACTCCTCTTCAGGGTAGGCATCGACCAGCACGTCCTGCGGCGCATCGTGCATGCAGCGCAGGTTGCGCGTGTGCTGCGAATTGCCGCCGCGCCAGGCCTTGGGCGAGGCTTCGAGCAGCAGCACCGATGCGCCAGCCTCGCGTGCCATGAGCGCGGCGCACAGCGCGGCATTGCCGCCGCCAACAACTAGAACATCCGTCAATCGTGGGTCTCCGTGGGAACCGGGAGACTCTAGGCACGCAGGCCTTCACGCGAAAGGCCGGATCGGGCAACGGGTGTTCACGTTTCGAGAAGACTGGCGCCGGCCCAGCGGCCCTCGCGCACCAGGGCGCGTGCCGTGTCGGCCACCACCACGCGCGTGGCCAGCGCGGCGGGGGAGAGTTCGTCGTCCGACAGGCTCACGAGCAGGTTGCGGCGGCCCACGTGGGCGTCGGCGATCTGGGTGAGCTGAAGGTCGTCACGGTCGTGCCGCGCGGTGGCCGCGCCGGGCTGGATGGTGGCGCCGTGGCCCGCGCGCACCGCGTCCATCAGCAGCGCGAGACCGTCGACCTCGGCCACGATGTTCGGCGCGATGCGTGCCCGCGCGAAGGCGGCCATCAGCGTGGCGCGCAGGCCGTGACTGCCGCTGGGCAGGATCAGCGGCAGCCCGGCCAGCTGCGCGAGCCGCACGCGGGCCCCGGTCGGGCGCTGCGCCAGCGCGGGCGATGCGATGACGAAGAGCTTCTCGGCCAGGAGCGGCGTCACGCTCCAGCGCCGTGGCGTGTCGGTCTGGAACAGCACGGCAAGGTCGAGCTGCCTGGCCTGCAGCATGCTGGTGAGATGGCCCGAGAGCGCTTCGACCATGTGCAGGCGTACGTCGGGGTAGCGCTCTCGCATGGCTCGCATCAGCGGCACGCCGAGCACCGTGGCGGTGGTGGGGGCGAGGCCCACGCTCACGTGGCCCGACAGCCGCGCCTGCTGCGCCGCGAGCACCGCGTCGTCGGCATGGCGCAGCACCAGCTGGGCCTGGTGCAGGAAGGCCACGCCGGCGTCGGTGGGCACCACGCCGCTGGAGCTGCGCTGCAGCAGCCGGGTGGCCAGCTCGCCCTCGAGCCGGCTGATCTGCTGGCTCAGCGCCGAGGTGACGACGCCCAGTTCGACCGCGGCGCGGCCCATGCTGCGAAGCTCGCAGACCTTGACGAAGTAGCGCAGTTGCCGGAGTTCCATCCGCCGATCATCGCGCAGGCGCGGTGGCCGGCGCCGGGCGGCGCAGCAGCAGCCATCCGAAGAGCGGGGCGGTGATGTACATCACCACCGAGTAGATGGCCGCCGGCAGCGCCAGCTGGAAGCTGCCCAGCACGCTCACCGCGATGAAGATCGCCAGCGTGGAGTTGTGGATGCCGATCTCGTAGCTGATGGCGGTGGCCAGCGGCTTGTCGAGCCCGGCGGCGCGGCTGAGGTAGTAGCCCGCCAGCAGGCTCAGCAGGTTGAACAGCAGCACCGGCACGCCGATCTGCGCGAAGGTGGTCGTGATGGTCTTCCACTCGTTGGCGATGGCCAGCACCGTCACCACCGCCAGCACCACGCCGCTGAAGATCTTGGTGGGCTTTTCCATGCGCGCCGCGAAGCCGGGCCGTCGCGAGGCGACGAACATGCCGAGCGCCACCGGCACCAGCACGATGGCGATCACCTCCACCAGCTTGCGCGTCTGCAGCGGCACCACCTGGCCGCCCTGCGCGAAATGGCCGATGGCCCAGTTCGCGATGAGCGGCAGCGTGACGATGGAAAGCAGCGTGTTCACGGCCGTGAGCGAGATGTTCATCGCCACGTTGCCGCCGAACAGGTGCGAGAACAGGTTGGCCGAGATGCCGCCCGGCGAGGCCGCCAGCAGCATCAGCCCGACCGCGAACACCGGCGGCAGGCCGAAGCCCACGATGATCGCGTAGCAGGCCAGCGGCAGGCCGATCACCTGCAGCGCGAGCGCTATGGCAACGGCCTTTGGGTGCTTGAAGAGCCTCTTGAAGTCGGCGGGCGAAAGCGAGAGGCCGAGCCCGAACAATACCAGCGCGAGCGCGCCGAACAGGAAGCGGGTGACGATGACGGTACTGTCCATGGGGTTTGTCTCCTCGTTGGCTCTTGCTTTTCTTGTAGTTGTCGTGGTGCGAGCGATGAACAAAAAAATGGCCACCGGCACCTGTCGCGCAGGCGCTGGCAGCCGTGGAAACCGGGAGCGACGAAGCTCTTATTGCTTGTAGCTGTCGTCGATGCGGTCGAGCTTGCGGATCAGCGACGGCCAGACGAACTGCCCGCCCAGGCCGCCGGTCTGCACCTTCATGGCCTGGCCCACGCCTTCCACGATGCGCGGGTCCACGTGCGTGAGTTCGCCGCCGCCCGATTGCGCCGCGATCTGGATCTGGCAGGTGGCCTCGAAGGTGTACATCGAAAGAAAGGCGTCGGCAATGGTCTTGCCGCAGGTCAGCAGGCCGTGGTTGCGCAGCATGAGGAAGTTGGCGCTGCCCATGTCGGCCTGCAGGCGCGGCTTCTCGTCGTCGCGGAAGGCCACGCCCTCGTAGTCATGATAGGCCAGCGAGGCCAGCACGAAGGTCGATTGCTGGCTGATGGGCAGCACGCCGTTCTTCTGCGCGCTCACGGCGATGCCGGCGCGGGTGTGGGTGTGCAGCACGCACTGGATGTCTTCGCGCGCCGCGTGCACCGCGCTGTGGATCACGAAGCCCGCCGGGTTCACCGGGTAGGGCGAGTCGATGACCTTGTTGCACTGCTGGTCGACCTTCACCAGGCTCGACGCGGTGATCTCGTCGAACATCAGGCCGTAGGGGTTGATCAGGAAGTGGTGTTCGGGGCCGGGAATGCGCGCGCTGATGTGCGTGAAGACCAGGTCGCTCCAGCCGTGCAGCGCCACGAGGCGGTAGCAGGCGGCGAGGTCGACGCGAAGCTGCCACTCCTCGGCGGAGACGAGCTTCTGGATTTCGGGTTGGGCGAAGGCGTTCATGTTGGGGTGTCCTTTTGAGGGAGGAGAAAGCGGGCAGCCGAACGCAGAGGTCGCGAAGGTTACGCAGAAGTCGCAGAAGGAAAACAGGAAATGGTTTCTGGTTTTCTCTGCGACTTCTGCGTAGCTTTTGTCTTCCTTCTGCGTTCGGCTGTCCGACTTCAGGCGGCCTCTGCAGCAGGCTGCAGCGCCGATTTGTAGATGCTCTGCTTCGGCTGCGCCATCACGCGGCGCAGCATGGGTTCGAACTCGCTGATGGGCAGCGTCTCGGCCCTGGGGTCGAAGGCGGGGTTGTCGTAGAGCGCGCAGAACTCGGCCGTGCGCTCGTAGTGCGGATGGCCCTTGAAGTTGTCGCGCATGTCGCGGTCCAGGCCGATGTGGTGGAAGAAGTAGTGGCCCTGGAAGATGCCGTGGTTCTGCACCATCCAGTGGTTGGCCTCGCTCACGAAGGGCTTGAGGATGGCCGCGGCGATGTCGGGGTGGTTGAAGCTGCCGAGCGTGTCGCCGATATCGTGCAGCAGCGCGCACACCACGTACTCCTCGTCGCGGCCGTCGCGCAGCGCGCGGGTGGCGGTCTGCAGCGAGTGGGTGTAGCGGTCGACCGGGAAGCCGCCGTAGTCGCCTTCGAGGATCTGCAGGTGCCTGATCACGCGTGCGGGCAGGCCGCCCGCGAACTGCATGAATTCGCCACCGATCAGCTGCCAGTCTTCGCGCGTGCTTTCCTGCATGCTCTTGAAACTTGCGCGTGCGTTCATCGCCGGAGTCTCCGTTCTTGTGTCCTGTGGGGAGCTGGTCACTGTATGCCTGCGCTTGACCATGAACTGTCAAGAATTTGACAATGCAGGGTTCTGGTAAACCCCCGTTCCACCGTCATTCCCCCGTCATGGCCGCTTCTGCGAAACCGCGCCTTTCCGCCGCCCACCGCGCCGCGCTGGAGGGCAACCCGTGGTTCCTGAGCATGCCGCGCGCGCAACGCGAGGCGCTGGTGGGCGCGGCCGAACTGCACCACGTGCGCCGCGGCGCGATGGTGTTCCGCCAGGGCGATCCCATCCACGCCACGGATGGCGGCTTCTACGGGCTGGTGGCGGGCTCCATCAAGGTCTCGTCGCTGCGCCAGGACGGGCGCGAGGCCATCCTCGCGGTGCTGGAGCCGGGCAACTGGTTCGGCGAGATCACGCTGATCGACGGCTCGCCGCGCACCCACGACGCCACCGCGCTGGAGGCGCTCGACCTGCTGGTGGTGCCGCCCGCGGCCTTCGCGGTGCTGATGCGCGACGTGGTGTTCTCCAACGCCATCGCCGCGATGCTGGCGGCGCGCGTGCGCATGCTCTACGGCCTCGCGGAGGATGCCACTCTGCGCAGCCTGCGTGCCCGCGTGGCGCACCGGCTGCTGGTGCTTGCGCGCGGCGATGCCACGCAGTCGGTGCAGCTGCGCCACGAGCTGCAGCTGCCGCAGGAGGCATTGGCCATGATGCTCGGCGTGACGCGCCAGACCCTATCGAAGGAGCTCAACGCGCTGGCGTCCGAGGGTGTGCTCTCGCTGGGCTACGGGCGCATCGAACTGCGTTCGCTCGACGCGCTGCGCGCGCTCGTGAGCACCGGCTAGGAGGGCAGGCGGCCGGCTACCTCAGCACCCGGCCGTCGGCCGAGATGCTGATCAGGTCGATGTTGCGCACGCTGTCGCGCAGGCCCGGGCGCAGGTTGATGCGAAAGCCACCGACGTCGTAGTCGGTCATGCCCGACATCACGCGCATGAGGGCGGCCGTGTTGAAGCCCCGGCCGGCTCGCTTCACTGCCTCGCCGGCGGCCTTGGCCGCGATGAAGCCCTCCAGGCCCTCGTACGAAGCGGTCTGGTCGGAGTTGTCGACGGCCGCGAGGTACTCCTTGACGATCGGAATGGCCGAGGGCCGCGGCGAGGGCACCACCTGCGAGATCACGATGCCGCCGATGTCCTTGCCGAGCGCGGCGTAGAGCGGGTCGATACCGACGATGGAGAAGGCCATGAAGCTGCCCGCGTAGCCGCTCTTGCGCAGCTTGCGAATGGCGTTGGCCGTGGTGCCCGAGAGCGACACCAGCACGATGGCCTGCGGCGACTGCTTCTGCACTTCCTTCAGCGCCGCGTCGAGCTTGTCGCCGTTGGCGGGCACCAGCGCGGTCGCGACCAGCGGCGTGAGCTTGAGTTCACTGATGGCCTGTTCCACGGCCGCCAGGCCTGCGCGGCCCATGGCGTCGTCGTCGCCCACCAGCGCCACGCGCGTCTGCCCGACGGTGGCGCATTGCTTCACGATCTTCAGGGCCTCGTCGATCATGCCGGGGCGTACATGGAACACGTTCTGGTGCTCCGCGCCGCGCAGCGTGTCGGAGGCCGCGAATGGCGCGAACAGCAGGCTGCCCTGCTGCGTGGCGACGTTGGCGCCGGCCTCGCTGCTGGCCGTGCCGACGAAGCCGAAGAGCATGTCGGCCTTGTCGTTGGTCAGAAGGGTGCGCGCGTTGGCTGCCGCGCGCGCCGCGTCGTAGCCGTCGTCGAGCTGCAGCAGCTTGAGCTGCAGGCCGCTGGCCGCGTTGCGGTCGTTGAAGGCGCTCACCGCGAGGCGGCTGCCGGCGGCGAAGGCATTGCCGATCTCGGAGGCGCTGCCCGTCAGCGGCACCGACTGCCCCAGCAGCACGACGCGCGCCCCGGCTGCCGCCGCCCCCGTCCGCGCCGTCTGCGCCATGACGGGATGGACCATGCCGATGCTGCTACCCAGCATCAGCGCGCCTGCCTTGCCCAACCATTCCCTGCGTGACGTGTTCATTGGACACCTTCTTTCACATTAGTAAAAAAGTGTAGCAATATCGGGGCCAGGGTGGAAGGCGGCCTGACGCGGGGGAGGGTTTTGGATCAGCCTCCCTTGACGTAGCTGGCGAGGTGCTTGCCGGTGAGCGTGGCGCGCCTGGCGACGAGGTCCGCGGGCGTGCCCTCGAACACGACCCGCCCGCCCTCGTGTCCCGCGCCGGGGCCGAGGTCGATGAGCCAGTCGGCATGCGCCATCACGGCCTGGTGGTGCTCGACCACGATGACCGACTTGCCCGAATCCACCAGCCTGTCGAGCAGGCCCAGCAGCTGCGCCACGTCGGCCAGGTGCAGGCCGGCGGTGGGCTCGTCGAGCACGTAGATGTCGCCCTTCTCGGCCATCTGCGTGGCCAGCTTCAGCCGCTGCCGCTCGCCGCCCGAGAGCGTGGTGAGCGGCTGCCCGAGCCGCAGGTAGCCCAGCCCCACGTCGGCCAGCCGCTGCAGGATGGCCTGCGCGGTCGGCGTGCGCGCCTTGCCTTCGCCGAAGAAGGCGAGGGCCTCGTCCACCGGCATCGCCAGCACCTCGGCGATGTCGCGCCCGCCGAAGCGGTACTCCAGCACCGAGGCCTGGAATCGCTTGCCGCCGCACTCCTCGCAGGGGGTGGCCACGCCGGCCATCATTGCGAGGTCGGTGTAGATCACGCCCGCGCCGTTGCAGGTGGGGCAGGCGCCTTCGGAGTTGGCGCTGAAGAGCGCCGGCTTCACGCCGTTGGCCTTGGCGAAGGCGTTGCGGATCGGGTCGAGCAGCCCGGTGTAGGTGGCCGGGTTGCTGCGCCGCGAGCCGCGGATCGCGCTCTGGTCGATGCTCACCACGCCCGCGCCGGGCGGGATCGAGCCATGCACCAGCGAGCTCTTGCCGGAGCCTGCCACGCCGGTGACCACAGCGAGTACGCCGAGCGGAATGTCGACGTTCACCTTGCGCAGGTTGTGCGTGGCCGCGCCGCGTATCTCGAGCTTGCCGGTCGGCTCGCGAACCTTCTTCTTCAGCGTCGCGCGGTCGTCCAGGTGCCGGCCCGTGACCGTGCCGCTGCCGCGCAGCCCCTCGACGCTGCCCTCGAAGCACACGCTGCCGCCGGCCGAGCCCGCGCCCGGCCCGAGGTCGACGACGTGGTCGGCGATGGCGATGACCTCCGGCTTGTGCTCGACCACCAGCACCGTGTTGCCCTTGTCGCGCAGCCGCAGCAGCAGCTCGTTCATGCGCTGTATGTCGTGCGGATGCAGGCCGGTGGTGGGCTCGTCGAACACGTAGGTCACGTCGGTGAGCGAGGAGCCGAGGTGGCGGATCATCTTCGTGCGCTGCGCCTCGCCGCCCGACAGCGTGCCCGAGGGCCGGTCGAGCGAGAGGTACCCCAGCCCGATCTCCACGAAGGAATCGAGGCTCGCCGCCAGCGCCGTGAGCAGCGGTGCCACCGACGGCTCCTTCAGGCCGCGCACCCACGCGGCGAGATCGCTGATCTGCATCGCGCAGGCGTCGGCGATGTTGATGCCCTTGATCTTCGAGGAGCGCGCCGGCGCGGCGAGCCGCGTGCCCTCGCATTCGGGGCAGGTGGAGAAGGTCACCACGCGCTCCACGAAGGCGCGCACATGCGGCTGCATCGCTTCCACGTCCTTCGATAGAAAGGACTTCTGGAGCGTCGGTATCAGCCCCGCGTAGGTGAGGTTGATGCCGTCCACCTTGATCTTGGTCGGCTCCTTGTAGAGCAGGTCGTGCAGCTCGTTCTTGGTGAACTTGCGGATGGGCTTGTCGGCGTCGAAGAAGCCGCAGCCCCGGAAGATGCGGCCGTACCAGCCTTCCATGCTATAGCCGGGAATGGTGAGCGCACCTTCGTTGAGCGACCTGGCGTCGTCGTAGAGCTGCGACAGGTCGAAGTCGGTGACGGCACCGCGGCCCTCGCAGCGCGGGCACATGCCGCCGATGCGGTTGAAGGTCTCCTTCACCGTCTTCGTCTTCGAGCCGCGCTCGACGGTGATCGCACCCGCCGCACTGACCGAAGGCACGTTGAAGGCGAAGGCACCCGGCGGCCCGATGTGCGGCTTGCCCAGCCGGCTGAAGAGAATGCGCAGCATCGCGTTGGCGTCGGTGACCGTGCCCACGGTGGAGCGCGGGTCGGCACCCAGGCGCTGCTGGTCGACGATGATCGCGGTGGTCAGCCCGTCCAGCACGTCGACGTCCGGCCGCGCCAGCGTGGGCATGAAGCCCTGCACGAAGGCGCTGTAGGTCTCGTTGATGAGCCGTTGCGACTCGGCCGCGATGGTGCTGAACACCAGCGAACTCTTGCCCGAACCCGAGACGCCGGTGAACACCGTCAGCCTGCGCTTCGGTATCTCGATGCTGATGTCCTTCAGGTTGTTCTCGCGCGCGCCGTGCACGCGGATCATGTCGTGGCTGTCTGCGGCGTGCTGCGTGGACGGTGCCGCTTTCGTGGTCGTTTTTGCGGTCGTCTTCGCGGTCGTTTTGGGGGGCGTTTTCTTCGCGGCCTTCGTGCTCATCGGTTCGCCTCTGCGCCTCAGCCCTGCTGCTGGATGCGGATCAGGCTGCCCGCGGGGTCGCGGACCGCGCAGTCGCGCACGCCGTAGGGCTGGTCGGTCGGCTCCTGGACGATCTCGGTGTCGCTGGCCTGCAGCTTCGCGAAGGTGCCTTCGAGATCGGGCGTGGCCAGCAGGATGGCGGCGTAGGTGCCCTTGGCCATCATCTCGGCAATGGTGCGGCGCTCCTCGTCGGTGATGCCGGGGTAGGCTGCCGGCGGCGCGAGCACGATGGAGACTGCGGGCTGGCCCTTGGGGCCGACGGTGATCCAGCGCATGCCGCCGTATCCCACGTCGTTGCGGACCTCGAAGCCGAGCAGGTCGCGGTAGAAGGCGAGCGACGCCTCGGGGTCGTTGTGCGGCAGGAAACTCGCGTGGATGCTGATGTTCATCGTGATCGCTCCGGTCGGTTGTTTTGAGGAGCGCTCAGTCTAGGTGCGACTGTGCGGCCGGCGCTTCTCGATTCCTGATCGGTCGCGTGACCTGCTTCGCCACGCAGGACGGCATGCCCTCGGTCTGCTGCGCGGCATCGCGCTTGTAGGCGCTGGGCGACATGCCCACCAGCTCGGTGAAGCGGGTGCTGAAGGTGCCCAGCGACGAGCAGCCGACCTCGAAGCAGACCTCGGTGACGCTGAGGTCGCCCCGGCGCAGCAGCGCCATCGCGCGCTCGATGCGCCGGGTCATCAAATAGGAGTAGGGAGCCTCGCCGTACGCGAGCTTGAACTGGCGGCTCAGGTGGCCCGCCGACATGTGCACGCCGAAGGCGAGGGCCTCGACGTCCAGCGGCTGTGCGTATTCGCGGTCGATGCGGTCACGAACGCGGCGCAGCCGGGCGAGGTCGCGCAGGTGCAGTTGCTCGGCGTCGGTCTTGTTGCTGCTGCTGGTCATCCGCGGGATCGTGCCATGCCGCAACGGCAGGCTCAACCCGGCAGCTCAGGCGGTCCGCTCGAACACCAGGTCCCACACCCCGTGGCCCAGCTTGATGCCGCGGTTCTCGAACTTGGTCAGCGGGCGGTACTCGGGCTTGGGCGCGTAGCCCTCGGCGGTGTTGCGCAGCAGCGGCTCGCCCGACAGCACTTCGAGCATCTGCTCGGCGTAGGGCTGCCAGTCGGTGGCGCAGTGGATGTAGCCGCCGGGGCGCAGGTGCTGCGCGAGCTTGGTCACGAACCCGGGCTGGATCAGGCGGCGCTTGTTGTGGCGCTTCTTGTGCCACGGGTCCGGGAAGAACACGTGCACGCCGGCCAGCGTGCCGGGCTGCAGCATGTGGTCGAGCACGTCGACCGCGTCGTGCGCGCAGATGCGGATATTTGACAGGGATTGCTCGCCGATGCGCTTGAGCAGCGCGCCCACGCCGGGCTCGTGCACCTCGCAGCAGAAGAAATTGGTGTCGGGCAGCACCGTCGCGATGTGCGCGGTGGCCTCGCCCATGCCGAAGCCGATTTCCAGCACCGTCGGGCCGGCGCGGCCGCCGAAGGCGGCGGTCAGGTCGAGCGGCTCGGGCTTGTAGGGCACGAGGTAGAGCGGCCCCAGCTCGGAGAAGGCGCGCGCCTGGCCCTCGGTGGTGCGGCCGCCGCGCTTGACGAAGCTCTTGAGGCGGCGGTGCAGCGGATGGGGCTTGCCGGTGCCGTCGCTGGCACCGTCGTCGGTGCCCTCGTCATTGCCGGGCGGGAGTTCGTTGGACACGGTATCGGAAAGATTCATCACGGCCGCGAATTGTAGAGAGCGCGCCATTCGGGCACCCAGCCGGCCAGCGCCGCCGGGCAATCCGAGGCCGTGGCGGGGCCCAGGCCCAGCACCCGCGCCGCCGCATCGAGCGCCGCCAGCGCGGCCGCCGGCGAGCCGGTGTCGATGGAGGTGGCGCCGTTCTGCTTGGAGAGCTTGTCGCCGTCGGCGCCGCGCACCAGCGGCGTGTGCAGGTAGGTAGGCGTGGGAAAGCCCAGCGCGCGCTGCAGCAGGATCTGGCGCGCGGTGTTGTCGGTGAGGTCCTCGCCGCGCACCACGTCGGTCACGCCCTGTTCGGCATCGTCGACCACCACCGCGAGCTGGTAGGCCCAGGGGCCGTCGGCGCGGCGCAGCACGAAGTCGCCGACCTCGCGGCTCACGTTCTGGCACTGGCGGCCGAGGCGGCGGTCGGTGAAGCAGAGCTCGCCGCCGGTGCCTGCGTCGTGGCCGTCTTCTTCCTTTTCCTCCCAGGGCACGCCGGGCGTGGGCGGAAGGTCGGCTTCGAACTTCTCGGTGGCGAAGCGCCAGGCGCGCGCGGGCTTGCCATGCAGCCCGTCGCGGCAGGTGCCGGGGTACACGCGCTCGCCGTGGCGCTCATGCCGCTGGCCGAGCCGGGCGAGCGCAGCGTTGATGTCCTTGCGCGAGCAGCCGCAGGGGTAAGCCAGGCCGCGCGCCTTGAGCCGGGCCAGCGCGGCCTCGTAGCGGTCGGTGCGCCGGGTCTGCCACACGGGCGGCTCGTCGGGCAGCAGGGCGCACTCGGCCAGCTGCTGGAGGATGTGCTCGCCCATGCCGGGCAGGCAGCGCTCGGTGTCGGCGTCCTCGATACGTACCAGCCAGCGCGCCTGCGGGCCGCGCGCGCGCACGTCGAGCCAGCTCGCGAGCGCGGCCACCAGCGAGCCCGCGTGCAGCGGGCCGGTGGGCGAGGGCGCGAAGCGGCCGGTCTCTCTCATCTCCCTGTGGCGTTGCCTCAGAGCACGTCGAGCGCGAGCGACAGGCCCGAGAGGAAGGCGTCTTCCACGCGGTGGCCGGTGCACCAGTCGCCCGCGATGCCGATGCGGGCCTTGGCGTCCCACAGGTGGGTGGTGCCCACGGGCACCTGCGTCTGCGCTTCGTTCCAGCAGATGGCCTGGGCGTGCGCGGGCGTGGCGTGGATGCCGGTGATCTCGGCGAAGGCGCGCAGCAGCTTGGCTTCCACGCGCGAGGGCGCGTCGCGCAGGTGCTCCTGCGACCAGGCCGCGCTGGCCTGCAGCGTCCACCGCTCGATGGGCTCGCGTCCGGGCTTGGACGACTCGCGCGCCAACCAGGCCACGCGGTGGTGGGTGCTGCGCGCCGCGTTCCACTGCGGGCCGAGGTGCGACATGTCGGGCTGGTTGGCCTGGGGGAAGGCGATCATCAGCGTCCAGCAGGGCGCGATGGTCACGGATTCGATCTTGCGGGCCAGCGTGGCGGAGAGCTTGCCGCCATCGCCCAGCAGCGCGCGGGCGCCGGCCGGCGGCACGGCCAGCAGCACGGCGTCGAAGCCCGAATACACATGCTGCGAATCGTCGGAACCGGCGGAGCGCAGTTGCCAGCGCTTCGCGTCGAGCGCGTCGGGCTCGATCTGCGTGACGCGCGTGCCGGTGACGAGGCTGTCGCCCAGCGGCGCGGCCCAGCGGGCCACCAGCGAATCCATGCCGGGCTGGGCCACCCAGTGCGGCTCGAGGGAAGGCAGCGCGGCCTCGGCCACGCGGCCGTGCGCGTCGAGCACGCGCACGAGGTTGGCGCTCCAGCGCTTGCACACGCCGGGGGCATTCTCCAGCGCCAGGGCAAAGCGCGGGTCGCGCACGGTGAAATACTGGGCACCGCTGTCGAAGCGGCCGAAGGCGGTGTCCACGCTCGCCATGCGCCCGCCGGCGGCGTCGCTGCGTTCGAACAGCGTGACCTTGTGGCCGGCCTGCACCAGCGTTCTCGCGCAGGCCACCCCGGCAATGCCGGCGCCGACAACGGCGAAATGGCGGGGGGAGCGCGGCTGGCCCGGGCCGGCAGGGGTTCGGTGACGGTCGGCGGCGGCCTTGGCCGGCTTCTTTGCAGTTGCGCGAGTGCTCATGACGGACTCTCTTCTTCTGGATGGAATGCGGATGGATGTGTCTGCACTCTACATCGGTCCGGCAGGCGCTCCGCCTGAGGGCACACCCTTAGCGGCGGCGAGCGATCCTCGGCAATACTGATCGGCTCCTTCATCGAGTTCTATCGGCCCCTGTGCCGTTCGAGCAGCGCGCGCCGCGTGCCCTCGTGCTCGAACTGGGCCAGCCACCATTCGAGCGCGCGCCCCGGCTTGCCGGCGCTGCGCACCCGCCATGCACAGTGCAGCGAACCCAGCGGCGGCTTGCGCTCCGTCTTCAGCTCGACCAGGTGGCCGGCCTCGATGTACGGCCGCGCCATCGGCTCGGGCAGGAAGCCGCCGCCCAGCCCGTGCAACTGCGCCGCGATCTTGGCCTGCATGCTCGGCACGGTGAGCACGTCCTGCCCACCCACGAGGTGCACCGTGAGGCCCGGCGCCTGGCGGGCCGAGTCGGCCGCTGCCACCGCCCGGTACTGCCGCATCACCGCGTCGCTCAGCGGCTGCGTGGCGCGCGCCAGCGGATGGTGCGGCGCCACCGCGTAGACGAAGCTCAGCTCGCCGATCGGCCGGCTTCGGATGCCGGTGGTGGTGAAGGCCAGGCTCGCGGCGTCGAGCACCGCGCCGATGGCGAGGTCGGCCTCGCCGGTGGTCAGCGCCTCGATGGTGCCCATCAGCGTCTCGTCGCGCAGCTTCAGCCGCGTGGGCGGCTCCAGCGCGAAGAAGGCGGTGGCCAGGTCGAGCAGCGGGTCGCGCGCGATCACGCTGTCGACCGCGATGGTCAGCATCGGCTCCCAGCCGGTGGCCACGCGCTTGACGCGATTGGCCACCGCGTCGATCTCGCCCAGCAGCCGCTCGGCCTCGCGCAGCAGCTCGGCGCCGGCTTCGGTCAGGCGGGCCTGGCGGGCGCTGCGGTCGAACAGCAGCACGTCGAGCGCGTCCTCGATCTGGCGCACCCGGTAGCTCAGGGCGCTGGGCACCAGGTTCAGCGCCCGGGCGGCGGCGGCGAAGCTGCCGGTGGCGGCCACGGTCTGGAGCATGGCGAGGGAGTCGGGGGTCAGCACGTCTCTGGGGCTGGGCATGGCGGCTCCATTGATCAAAATATTTGAATAGTGCCATCAAACCGCGGCGCCTTTCCGAAGGGGGCGGCGGCCCAAAATTCTTCACATCCGCTGCGCATCCGGCGCGGCATACGAAAGAAGCCCGAGCACCCCGACGGGGCAGGGCAGAAGGAGTCCGACCATGTTGCAAGTCCGTAAATCCCAGGAACGCGGTTACGCCGATCACGGCTGGCTGCGCTCGTTCCACAGCTTTTCCTTTGCCAACTACTACGACCCGGCCCACATGGGCTTCGGCAACCTGCGCGTGATCAACGAAGACCGCGTGGCGGCGGGCGCTGGCTTCGGCACCCACGGCCACAAGGACATGGAGATCATCAGCTACGTGCTTTCGGGCGAGCTGGCGCACAAGGACAGCATGGGCAACGTGGAGAGCATTCCTCCCGGCGACGTCCAGCGCATGAGCGCGGGCCGCGGCGTGATGCACAGCGAGTTCAACCACAAGGCTGACCAGACCACGCACTTCCTGCAGATCTGGATCCTGCCGAAGGAGCGCGGCGTCGAGCCCGGCTACGAGCAGAAGAAATTCAGCGACGCCGAGAAGCGAGGCAAGCTGCGCCTGGTGGCTTCGCCCGAGGGCAGCGAAGGCTCGGTGAAGGTGAACGCCGACGCGAGCCTGTATGCCGGCCTCTTCGACGGCGATGAAAAGGCCAGCCTCGCGCTCGACCCGAAGCGCAAGAGCTATGTGCACCTGGTGCGCGGCGAGCTCGAAGTGAACGGCCAGAAGCTCTCAGGCGGCGATGCCGCGATGCTCGAAGGCGAATCGCAGGTGACGCTGGGCGCGGGCAAGGACGCCGAAGTGCTGGTGTTCGACCTGGCCGCCTGATCTTTCTCCCCCTTGCCGGGCGCTGGCCGCCCGGCTTTTTTCATTTCTCTCTCTCTCTCTCTCTCTCTCTCTCTCTCTATCCAATCCAGCCAAACCGAGGAGCTTTCAACCATGGCAACCGCAAACACCGCACCGAATCCCGCACAAGACACTCTGGCCCTCGTCGGCCGCATCCTTATCGCCTACCTGTTCATTCCCGCCGGCATCGGCAAGCTGATGGGCTTCGGCGGTACCGTCGGCTACATCACTTCCGCAGGCCTGCCGATGCCCGAGGTGGCGGCGGCGATCGCGATCATCGTGGAGCTGGGCCTGGGCATCGCGCTGCTGCTGGGCTTCAAGACCCGCTGGACCGCGATCGTGATGGCGATCTTCACCGTGGCGACTGCGCTGTTCTTCCACAAGTACTGGTCGGCGCCCGAGGCCATGAAAATGATGCAGCAGATCAACTTCAACAAGAACATCGCGATCGCCGGCGGCCTGTTGGCTCTGGCCGCCTTCGGCCCCGGCCGCTTCAGCATCGACAAGCGCTGATCGCGACATCACCATCACCGACAGGAGCACCATCACATGGCAAACATCGTCGTCGTCTTCCATTCCGGCTACGGCCACACACAGCGCGTGGCGCAGGCCGTGGCCGACGGCGCGGGCGCGCAGCTGCTCGCCATCGACGCGGACGGCAACCTGCCCGACGGCGGCTGGGAGCTGCTGGCCGCGGCCGACGCGATCATCTTCGGCTCGCCGACCTACATGGGCGGCGTGAGCTGGCAGTTCAAGAAGTTCGCCGACGCCTCTTCGAAGGTCTGGTACACGCAGGGCTGGAAGGACAAGCTCTTCGCCGGCTTCACCAACAGCGCCACCATGAACGGCGACAAGGTCACGACCATGACCTACCTGTGGACGCTCGCGATGCAGCACAGCGGCATCTGGGTCAGCATGGGCATCCTGCCGAGCAACAGCAAGGCCGCCACGCGCGACGCGATGAACTACGTGGGCGGCTACGGCGGTCTGCTGACGCAGTCGCCGTCGGATGCCAGTCCCGCCGAGATGTCCAAGGGCGATTTCGACACGGCCCGCGCATTCGGCGAACGCGTGGGTGAAGTGGCAAGATCCCGCAAATAACCGGACCCCAAGGAGAACCCACGATGACCGACACCGCCCCCGAAACCCGACTGCTCAAGCCGCACGACAAGGACCTCGGAGGCGGCTTCCAGGTCAGGCGCCTGCTGCCCGCGGCGCAGCAGCGCTCGGTCGGGCCTTTCGTGTTCTTCGACCATTTCGGTCCGGCCACCGAGCAGCCGGGCAGCGAGCACGACGTGCGGCCGCATCCGCACATCGGGCTCTCCACGGTCACCTATCTCTTCAAGGGCGCGATGATGCATCGCGACAGCCTGGGCAGCGTGCAGGAGATCCTGCCCGGCGCCATCAACTGGATGACCGCCGGCCGCGGCATCGTGCACTCCGAGCGCAAGCCCGAGCGCCTGAAGGCCGACACCTACGTGAACCACGGCCTGCAGCTTTGGGCCGCGCTGCCGCAGGCGCATGAGGAAATCGAGCCCAGCTTCGAGCACACGCCTGCCGACGCGATTCCCGAGCTGGTGGAGCAGGGCGCGGCGGTGCGCGTGCTGGTGGGCGAGGCCTTCGGCGCGCGCTCGCCGGTCAAGACGCATTCGCAGACCGTGTACCTCGACATCGCGCTGCCCGCGGGCGGACGCTTCGAGCTGCCCCCGCTGGCGCTCGAGCTGGCCGTCTACGCGGTCGATGCCGACCTCGCGGTGAACGGCGAGCCGGTCGCGGTCCACACCATGGCCGTGCTGCCGAACGGGCAGGGCGGCGTGCTTACGGCCGATGCCGCCGTGCGCCTCGTGGTGATCGGCGGCGAGCCGCTCGACGGCCCGCGCTACATCACCTGGAACTTCGTCTCCAGCCGCCGCGAGCGCATCCTCGAAGCCGGCGCCGACTGGGCGGCGCAGCGCATGGGCCACGTGCCCGGCGAGACCGAGTTCATCCCGCTGCCCGGAAAGCCCTTCGGCGTGCGCGAGCCCGACACGGGCACCACGCCGGTCTGAGCCTCCAGCATGCGGCGGTAACGGCAAAGAACAAAGAAAAGGCCCGCGATGCGGGCCTTTCGTCTTCTTGCCGAGGCGGTCGGGGCCGGTTATTTGCCGCCGATCGTCAGGCTCTCCGCAGGCGGTGCGCCATCGGGCGTCTTCGGCAGCTCGAGCACGGCCTTGCGGCTGCCGCGGCCGCGCCATGCGGAGTAGCTCACGCCCAGCAGCAGGAGCGTGCACAGGCCGATGAAGGTGGCGCTGATCGGCCGCGTCACGAACACCGACATGTCGCCGCGCGAGAGCAGCAGGGCGCGGCGGAAGTTCTCCTCCACCATCGGCCCGAGCACGAAGCCCAGCAGGATCGGCGCGACCGAGAACTCCAGCGTCATCAGCACAGCGCCGACGATGCCGAAGACCAGCACTTCCCAGATCTGGAACAGGCTGTTCTGCGTGCTGTACACGCCCGTGGCGATGAAGAACATCGCGGCCGGGAACAGGTACTTGTAGGGCACCTTCAGCAGCTTCACCCACACGCCGATCATCGGCACGTTCAGGATCACGAGGATCACGTTGCCGATCCAGAACGAGGCGATCAGGCCCCAGAAGATGTCCGGATGCTCGGTGATGAGCTGCGGGCCGGGCTGGATGCCCTGGATCAGCAGCGCGCCGAGGATCAGCGCCATCACCGCGTCGCCCGGAATGCCCAGGCTCATCGTCGGGATGAAGTCGACCTGCGTCTTCGAGTGGGCCGAGGCCTCGGGGCCGGCCACGCCTTCGATCATGCCGGTGCCGAACTTGTTCGGCGTCTTCGACACCTTGCGCTCCAGCGCGTAGGCGATGAAGGTGGTGATGGTCGGGCCCGTGCCGGGCATCGCGCCGAACACCGTGCCCACCAGCGTGCCGCGGATCATCGCGGGGAAGGCGCGCTTGAGTTCTTCCCGGCTCGGACGCATGTCGCTGAGCTTGAGCGTGCCGGTGTCGCCGATGGCCTTCATGCGGTTCACGTTGAGCAGGAAGTCGGCAACGCCGAACAGGCCCATCGAGATCGCCACCAGCTCCAGGCCGTCGCTCAGCTCGGGCAGGCCGAAGGCGAAGCGGAAGCTGCCGCTGTTCACGTCGGTGCCGACCACGCCGCACAGCAGGCCGAAGAGCGTCATCGCCACGCCCTTGAGCGGCGAGCCGCGCGACATGGTGGAGCCGGCCAGCAGGCCCAGCAGCATGATCGAGAAGATCTCGGTCGGGCCGAACTTGAACGCGATCTGCACCAGCAGCGGCGAGGCGAAGATCATCACGATGATGCCGACCGAGGCCGCGAAGAACGAGGCGATCATCGTCACCCCGAGCGCAACGCCTCCCTTGCCCTGCTTGGTCATCGGGTATCCGTCCAGACAGGTCACCGCATGCGGCGGGTGCGAGGGCATGTTCATCAGGATGGCGCCGATGGCGCCGCCGTACTGCGAGCCGTAGAAGATGCCGGCCAGCATCAGGATGGCGGGCACCGGATGCATCACGTAGGTGAGCGGCAGCAGGATCGAGATGGCCTGCAGCGCACCCATGCCCGGCAGCACGCCGATCAGGTTGCCCACCAGCACGCCGAAGAAGGACCACAGCAGATTCGAGCCCTGGAAGGCGACGCCGAAGCCGTACCAGAGGTCGTGGAGCGATTGACCGATCATGGCTTCAGGCTCCCCACTGGAACAGGGGCAGCTGAAGCTTCAGCGCCCACCAGAACACCACCACCGCGATGAAGCACATCGCGAGCGACAGCAGCAGCGCCTCGGTCAGCGTGTTGTCGCGGTCGCCCAGCGCCGAGATGAACACGATCGCGAAGGTCGCAGGCAGCAGGCCGCCGTATTCGCCGAAGAGCAGGAAGGCGAGGATGCCGAGGATGATGCAGATGCCGCCACGCAGGTCGGGCATGCCGCCCGGGTGCCCGTGCGAGGCCGCTTCCTCGCTCGCGCCTTCGGCCGATTTTTCGCCGCGCGCGGAGACCGCGATGAGCAGCCCCGTGAGTGCCAGCAGCGCTCCGAGCGCGACGGGGAAGAAGCCCGGGCCCATGTGCGCCAGCTCGCCGACGCGGTAGCCGACACCGGCATACACGGCGGCCAGGCCGACGACGATCAGCAGCGCGCCGCCGTAGTAGTCTTTCTTGAATTTCGAAGCGGGCCGGGGCGCGTGCGAGGCCGGATCTTCACCGAGCTGGTGCTGCATAAGTCTCCTTCGTCTGGAAGGAGCGCAGTCTAGGAATCGAGACTTTCAATCCCCTTTCGGCAGGGGCTCTCGCGGCCTTGCGAGCCGCAAAATACGTGTAATCACGTACCGGCCTATCCGGTGAAACCCTTGCAAAAACGAGCGTGGATGCGGCTCACGAAGCGTGCAGCGGCAGCCTCAGCGTTGCGCGCAATCCGCCGCCGTTGGGACGCTCGGGTGTGTCGGCATTCGAGAGCTCGATCTCGCCGCCGTTGCGCCGCGCATAGCCGCGCGCGATGGTGAGGCCGAGGCCCGCGCCTTGTGCCGCTGCGGTGCCCGTGGCGCTGTCGCGGTTGAAGCGCTCGAACACGCTCTCGCGCCGCTCGGGCGCGATGCCCGGTCCGCTGTCGCACACCTCGGCCAGCGCATGCGTGGCATCGCGCCGCACGGTCACGGTGATGTTGCCGCCGCGCGGCGTGTACTTGATGGCGTTGTGCACGAGGTTGGCAAGCACCTCGTGCAACTCCGCAGCATTGGCTGCGACGGGAAGCACGGGCGTGTCGTCCTCGTCGTCGTCGCTCGATTCATCGCTGCCTTCCGCATCGTCCGTGCCGATGTCGCCGCGCGCGTCGACCCAGCCCAGGTCCTGGTCGTTCTCGCGCGCCAGCGGCAGGTATTGCAGCACCACGCCGCGCGCGATCGCGTTGAGGTCGGCCACTGCAGCCCCTGCCGGCGCGGCTTCGTCGCCCGCGGTGGCATGGGCCAGCGCCAGCAGCTGCTCGCTCAGGCGGCGGGTGCGCGCGAGCTGCACGACGATGGCCTGCAGCGATTCGCGCATGCGCGCCGGATCGGTCTCGCGCACTGCGTAGCCGGCCTGGATCGACAGGATGCTCAGCGGCGTGCGCAGCTGGTGAGAGGCGTCGGCCAGGAACTGCGACTGCTCCGCCACCATGCGCCGGTGGCCCGCGATGTGGTGGTTGACCGCATCGACCAGCGGCGCCACTTCATGCGGCACGCCGCTGGCGTCCAGCGGCGTGAGGTCGTCGCGCGGGCGCTCGCGCAGCGAGCGGCGCAGGCGTTCCAGCGGGCGCAGCGTCCAGGCCACGCCCAGCCACACCAGCAGCGCCATCACCACCACCATGCGCGTGTCGCGCAGGAACTCCTGGCGCAGCGTCTCGGCCTGCGCCTCGGTGCGCGGGCCCGTGCCCTCGGCCGCTTGTACGAGCACGCTGTAGGCCTCGCCGGGATGGACGTTGTCGTACACAGTCTGGCGCAGCGCGGCCACGCGCACCGGGTGCTGCTGGTAGACCGCGTCGTAGAACACCGGCGTGCCGTCGGGCGGGCGGTGCGCCGGGCGGGGCAGGCCGGGCACGCCCATGAGCGTGGTCTCGGGCGAGTTCACATCCAGCGTCCCGCCCTTGGGAATGCGCTGCACTCCGACGTGCAGGTACTTGTAGCGCAGCCGGGTCGACTCGAACATCGCCTGGATCGAGAAGGGCTCCTGCACGCGCACGCTGCCGTCGCTGGCCACCACGATGCCGTTGGCCAGCGCCTGCACGGGCTCCAGCAGGCTCTGGTCGTAGGCGACGACCAGCGAGTCGGTCAGCGCGCGGTAGTCGCTCCAGCTGTCCAGCGCCAGCAGCAGCACCAGGCCCGGCAGCAGCAGCGCGAGCAGGCGCGCGCGGATGCCGAAGCGCTGCGGCCGCGGCTGCTGTTCAGCCGCCGTCGCCGGGGAGGTCGCTGTGGGCTGGGGCTGAGGAACCATCGGCAATGCTCTCCAGCATGTAGCCCAGGCCGCGCACGGTGACGATGCGCACGTCGCTGTCGGCCAGCTTGCGCCGCAGCCGGTGCAGCACCACCTCGATGGCATCGGGGCCGGCGGTGCTGTCGTTGGTGAACACCTTGGCGAAGAGCTGCGACTTGCCCACCGGTGAGCCGCTGCGCAGCAGCAAGGCGGTGAGCGCGGCCTGCTCGCGCGGCGTGAGCGACAGCAGCGTGCCGCGCAGCGTGAATGCGCGGCTCTGGCTGTCGTAGGAGAGCGAGGCGCACTGCAGGCGCGGGTGCTGCTTGCCGCGGCTGCGCCGCACCAGCGCCGAGAGCCGCGCCTCCAGCTCTTCCAGTTCGAAGGGCTTGGTGAGGAAGTCGTCGGCGCCCAGGTTCAGGCCGCGCACCCGGTCTTGCAGAGCACCCTGCGCGGTGAGGATCAGCACCGGCGTGCGGTCGTCCGCCGCACGCATGTCGGCCAGCACGCTCAGGCCGTGCTTGTCGGGCAGGCGCAGGTCGAGCACCACCGCGTCGTACTCGGTGCCGGCCATGAAGGCCTCGGCCGTGCGGGCGTCGGGTGCGTGGTCGGGCACGAAGCCGCTTTGGGTGAGCGCGCGGACCAGCCAGGAGGCCATGTCCAGTTCGTCTTCCACCAGGAGGATGCGCATGGGGCCTGCCGCGTCTCGTTGTCGTCGTTGTTGCCGTTACTGCTTGATGGCGAGGTCGGGGTCTTCCGAGGCGCGGGCGCTGGCGCGTGCCGAACGCGCGCTCAGGTCGGGCGCCAGGGCCTCGCGGCCGTCGAAGACGAAGCAGTCGCCCTTGTAGTGCGCGCCGCCGACCTCCTCGAAGTACTTGAGGATGCCGCCTTCGAGCTGCAGCACGTTCTCCACGCCTTCCTCGTGCATCAGGATCGCCGCCTTCTCGCAGCGGATGCCGCCGGTGCAGAAGCTCACCACCGTCTTGCCCTTGAACTCGTCGCGGTGCGCGCGCAGGGCGGGCGGGAATTCGGTGAACTTGCCGATGCGCCAGTCGATGGCGCCTTCGAAGCTGCCGTAGTCGACCTCGAAGGCGTTTCGGGTGTCCAGCAGGGCGATCTCGCGGCCCTGGTCGTCATGGCCTTGGTCGAGCCAGCGCTTGAGCGTGGCGGCGTCCACGCCGGGCGCGCGGCCGGCCTCGGGCTGGATGGCGGGGTGGTCCATGCGGATGATCTCGCGCTTGAGCTTCACCAGCATGCGCCGGAAGGGCTGCGCGGCCGACCAGCTTTCCTTGGCCTCCAGGTCGGCGAAACGGGCGTCGGCGCGCAGATGGGCCAGGAAAGCCCGCACGCCCTCAGCCGTTCCGGCCAGGAACATGTTGATACCTTCGGGTGCCAGCAGGATGGTGCCCATCAGCCCCAGGGCCTGGGTGCGGGCACGCAGGTCTTCGCGCAGCGCGGGGCTGTCGTCTATGGCCACGAACTTGTAGGCCGCGATATTCAAAATCTCTTGCACGGGGCGGGATTTTAGGTGCCGGCGGAATATCGCCCGGGTACAGGGCCTCTGCCGGGGTGATTCAGGGATTGCCAACCCACATCGTGGAGGGCCCGCTTTCTACAATGGAAGCATGTTTGTTCACCTGCGCCTGCACACCGAGTTTTCCGTCGTCGACGGCACCAACCGAATCGACGACGTCGTCAAGGCCGCCGCTGCCGACAAGCAGCCCGCACTGGCCATCACCGACCTGAACAACCTGTTCGGGGCCGTCAAGTTCTACAAGCAGGGCCGGGGCAAGGGCGTCAAGCCCATCGTCGGCGCCGAAGCCTTCGTGGACGGGCTGGGCAAGGAGCCCGGCGCTCTCACCCGCATCGTGCTGCTGGTGCAGAACATGGAGGGCTACCTCAATCTGTCGGAGCTGCTCGCGCGGGCATGGACGCAGAACGTGGGCCGGGGCCAGTCGCAGGCGGCCTGCAAGCTCGAGTGGCTGCAGGAGCTCTCGGGCGGGCTGATCGCGCTCTCGGGCGCGCAGGCCGGGCCGCTGGGGCAGCCGCTGCTGCAGGGGCAGGGCGAGCGCGCGGCCGAGCTTGCGCTGCAGCTGGCGGGCATCTTCCCGCACCGCTTCTATATCGAGCTGCAGCGCGCGGGCCGGCCTGAGGACGAGCCGCACGTCGTTGCCGCCGTGCAGCTGGCGGCCCGGCTGCACCTGCCGGTTGTCGCCACGCACCCGGTGCAGTTCGCCACCCGCGAGGACTACGAGGCGCACGAGGCGCGCGTGTGCATCTCCGAAGGCGAAATCCTGGGCAACCCGCGCCGGGTGCGCCGCTTCACCGAGGAGCAGTATTTCAAGTCGAGCGCCGAGATGCAGGCGCTCTTCGCCGACGTGCCCAGCGCGCTGGCCAACACGGTCGAGATCGCCAAGCGCTGCAACCTGACGCTGGTGCTGGGCAAGCCGCAGCTGCCGGACTTTCCGACGCCTTTCATCGCCGAGGGCGTGCGCATGCCCATCGACGACTTCTTCCGCCAGGAATCGTTCTACGGCCTGGAGCTGCGCCTGAAGCACCTCTACCCCGACGAGGCCAGGCGCGACGCCGAGCGTCCGCGCTACGTGGAGCGGCTGGAGTTCGAGATCAACACCATCCTGAAGATGGGGTTCCCGGGCTACTTCCTGATCGTGGGCGACTTCATCCAGTGGGCCAAGAACAATGGCTGCCCGGTGGGCCCCGGCCGGGGCTCGGGTGCCGGCTCGCTGGTGGCCTACGCGCTGAAGATCACCGACCTCGACCCGCTCGAATACAAGCTGCTGTTCGAACGCTTCCTGAACCCCGAGCGCGTCTCGATGCCCGACTTCGACATCGACTTCTGCCAGGGCAACCGCGACCGCGTGATCGACTACGTGAAGGACAAGTACGGCCGCAACGCCGTGAGCCAGATCGCCACCTTCGGCACCATGGCCGCGCGCGCGGCCATCCGCGACGTGGGCCGCGTGCTCGACATGAGCTACATGTTCTGCGACGGCATCAGCAAGCTGATTCCGAACAAGCCGGGCATGTCGGTCACGCTGCAGTACCCGCCCGAGAAGAAGATCGAGGGCGACAAGAACAACTACGCCATCGAGATGGAGCCGCAGCTCGCGGAGCGCATCGAGAAGGAAGAAGAAGTGAAGATGCTGGTCGAGCTCGCGCAGAAGCTCGAAGGCATGACCCGCAACATCGGCATGCACGCCGGCGGCGTGCTCATCGCGCCGGGCAAGCTCACCGACTTCTGCCCGCTCTACCAGCAGCCCGGCAGCGAATCGGCCGTGAGCCAGTACGACAAGGACGACGTGGAGGCCATCGGCCTCGTGAAGTTCGACTTCCTGGGCCTGGCCACGCTCACGATCCTGGAGATCGCGCGCGAGTTCATCATGAAGCGCCACAAGGGCCAGGAGAACTTCGCGTTCGAGAACATCCCGCTGAACGACGGCGCGACCTACCGGCTCTTCTCCGACGGCAAGACCGAAGCCGTATTCCAGTTTGAAAGCCGCGGCATGCAGGGCATGCTGAAGGACGCGCGACCGACCCGCCTGGAAGACCTGATCGCGCTGAACGCGCTGTACCGCCCGGGCCCGATGGACCTGATTCCCAGCTTCGTGGCGCGAAAGCACGGCCGCGAGGACGTGGAGTACCCGCACCCGGCCGTGGCCGAGATGCTCTCCGAGACCTACGGGATCATGGTCTACCAGGAGCAGGTGATGCAGACCGCGCAGATCCTGGGCGGCTACTCGCTCGGCGGCGCCGACCTGCTGCGCCGCGCGATGGGCAAGAAAAAGCTCGAGGAGATGGCCGAGCACCGCGAGAAATTCCGCGCGGGCGCGCTCGCCACACACGGCATCGAGCAGGACAAGGCCGACGAGATCTTCGACTTGATGGAGAAGTTCGCGGGCTACGGCTTCAACAAGTCGCACGCCGCCGCCTACTCGCTGCTGGCGTACCACACGGGCTGGCTCAAGGTCCACTACACGGCCGAGTTCTTCTGCGCCAACATGACCGTGGAAATGGACGACACGGACAAGCTCAAGCTGCTGTTCGAGGACGCCCAGAAGAACTTCGGCATCACCTTCGAGCCGCCGGACGTGAACCGCGGCAACTACCGCTTCGAGCCGGTCACCAACAAGGTGATCCGCTACGGCCTGGGCGCCGTCAAGGGCACCGGCCAGCTCGCGGTCGAGGCCGTGGTGCGCGCGCGCGAGGAGGGCGGGCCGTTCAAGAGCCTGTACGACTTCTGCGTGCGCATCGACCGCCAGCGCATCAACAAGCGCACGGTGGAAGCGCTGATCAAGGCCGGCGCCTTCGACGCCATCCAGCAGAACCGCGCGGCGCTGGTCGCCTCGCTCGACCGCGCCTTCGAATTCGCCAATGCCACGGCGGCCAACGCCTCGCAGGCCGACATCTTCGGCGACTGCGACCACGGATCCGCCACCGCCGAGCCCGACCTCGTCGACGCCACGCCCTGGGGCGTGAAGGAGCGCCTGACGCTCGAAAAGACCGCCATCGGCTTCTATCTCTCGGGCCACCTGTTCGACGAGGTCTCGCACGAGGTGCGGCGCTTCTGCAAGCGCGAGATCACCGACCTGCTCGACAGCCGCGACCAGCAGGTCATCGCCGGTATCGTGAGCGACTTCCGCGTCATCAACGGCCAGCGGGGCCGGCTGGCGATCTTCAAGCTCGACGACAAGTCCGATTCCATCGAGGCCACGGCCGACGAGGCGCTCATCAACGCGAACCGCAACACGCTGAAGGACGACGAGCTCGTCATCGTCAGCGGCCGGCTGCAGCCCGCGCGCGGCGGCTTCGAGGCCCGCTTCCAGGTGCAGCAGGTGTGGGACCTGGCCTCGGCGCGCTGCCGCTTCGGCAAGTTCCTGCGCGTGGCGGTCAACGGCAAGGCGCCCGACATCGCGCGCCTGCTGAAAGACTTTCCGCCGCGCACCGAGCAGACCGAGGTGGGCGACCTGATACAGGGCCTGCCGGTGCGGCTGTCGATGGCGCGCGCGGGCGCGCAGGTCGAGCTGCAGCTGGGCGACCGCGCCAAGTTCTTCCCGACCGACGCGGCGCTGGCCAGCTGGACCGCGCAGGCCGAGGCGGGCAAGGCGCTGATCGTCTACGACTGATTTCTTCCTGCGCCACTGCAAGTGCCCGGCGGGCGTGGGCTCTTTGGGCTGCTGGCTAGGATTCCTCCCGTCTTTCAACCAAGAAGTTCAGGAGGAACTCCGCATGAAGAAATCGTCCCTCGTCCTCGCGTTTGCCCTGGCATTGCCTTTTGCTGCTTCGGCTCAATACACCGGCCCGAGCACGACCCCGCAGAACGCGGCCGCGGGCACGCCCTACGCCGGCCCGAGCACCGTGCCGACCATGACCATCAAGCAGCTGATCGACACCGGCAAGGACGACCAGCACGCCACGCTGCGCGGCTTCATCGTGTCGCACGATGGCGGCGAGCACTACACCTTCGCCGACGACACCGGCCGCATCAAGGTGGAGATCGACGCCAGGCACTTCCCTCCGGGCGTGAAGATCGACGACAAGGTGCGCGTCGAGATCACGGGCGAGTTCGACAAGGACCTGATCGGCAGCAAGGTCGAGCTCGACGTGAAGCGCCTCGCCGTGCTGCGCTGAGCCCCGGCCCGGCCTTGCGGCCTTGTATCTTTAAGCCTCGGACCGGCTCGGGTAGCCCGAGCGGCCTCCGGGCCATTTGTTGAAGCCCGCCTCTGAGCACTGGGCGCCCGAGCCGGACCGTCCTTCTCTGCAGCCCGAACGGTTGTAGGAACTTGAAGTTCGTATAGACAAGGATGGGAGTGAGAGGACGTGTCCGACTCTGTTTTTATCGGTATTGATGTCTCCAGCCAGACCCTGGAGATCGCCAGCAGCGATCAGGGCAAGACTTGGCAGCTCGCCAATGACGTGGCTGGCATCGAGCAACTGGTCAACCAGGCATCGGCTTTGGCGCCCGCGCTGGTTGTGCTGGAGGCCACGGGCGGCTACGAGTTCGAAGCGGCCTGCGCGTTGCAAGCCGCGGGCTTGGCGGTGGCGGTGGTCAACCCGCGCACCGCGCGCGACTTCGCCCGCTCGATGGGCGCGCTGGCCAAGACCGATGCGCTGGATGCGCGCATGCTGGCGGCCTTCGCCCGCGTGCTGCACCAACACCCCGAGCGCGAGCGCTTCGTCAAGCCGCTGGCTGATGCCGAGTTGCAGCAACTGCAGGCCTTGGTGCTGCGTCGGCGCCAGTTGGTGCAGATGCTGACCTCCGAGCGGCAGCGCCTGCGCCTGGCGCACGCGGCGGCGCGCCCGAGCATCGAGCGAGTCATTGAATTCTTGAAGCAGGAACTCGGCGACAGCGAAGCCGAGGTGGCTGCGCATGTGCAGCGCCATCACGCCCGATTGGCCCAGGCGCTGGCCAGCGTGCCGGGCATCGGCGCTGCCAGCGTTGCAGTGCTGCTGGCCGAACTCCCCGAACTCGGCAAGCTCGACCGGCGCCGCATCGCTGCGCTGGTGGGCGTTGCGCCCTTGAACCGCGACTCCGGCCAGATGCGTGGTCAGCGCTGCATTTGGGGTGGGCGCGCCGATGTGCGGCGAACCCTGTACATGGCCACGCTGACGGCGGTGCGACATAACCCGGCGCTTAAGGCCTGCTATGAGCGCCTGCTGGCGGCAGGAAAGCGCAAGAAGGTCGCTCTCGTGGCCTGCATGCGCAAGCTGCTGACCATGCTCAATGCCATCGCCAAACACGGCACCACATGGGATCCGACGATGCATATCGCTTGACTGACAAGACGGTTGCTCAGTGCGCCATCGATGCCACGGCGAGGTCGGGCACCACGTTCATGATGCGCAGCGTCTGCTGCACCACCTGGCTGAACACCGGCGCGGCCACCAGGCCGCCGAAGTACTTGCCGGCGCTGGGCTCGTCGACCATCACCGCGACGATGATGCGCGGCTTGTCGATGGGCGACATGCCCGTGTACCAGGCGCGGTACTTGTTGCTCGCGTAGCCCTTGCCGACCTGCTTGTGCGCGGTGCCGGTCTTGCCACCCACCGAGTAGCCCACCGTCTGGGCCAGCGGCGCGGTGCCGCCGGGCGCGGCGGCCATGTGCATCATCTGTCGCACCTCGCTGGCCACCAGCGGCGAGAACACCTGCACGCCGGGCGGTTCCTCGCCGTGGTTCTTCAGCAGGCTGATGGGGATCACCTCCCCGTCGTGCGCGAAGGCCGTGTAGGCATGCGCGATCTGGAAGAGCGACGCCGACAGGCCGTAGCCGTACGACATGGTGGCCTGCTCGATGGGGCGCCACGACTTCCACGGCCGCAGCCTGCCCGTGACCGCGCCGGGAAAGGGCGTCTGCGGCTTCTGGCCCAGGCCCACGGCGGTGAGCGAGTTCCACATCTCCTGCGCCGACATGCGCTGCGAGATCTTGGTGGCGCCGACGTTGCTCGACTTCTGGATCACGCCCTCGACCGTGAGCACGCCGAAGTTCTCGTCGTCGTGGATGGTCGCGCCAGAGACGGTGATGCGCCCCGGGTTGGTGTCGATGATGGTCTTGGGCGTGACGCGGCCCAGCTGCAGCGCGGTGGCGATGGTGATGGGCTTCATGGTCGAGCCCGGCTCGAACACGTCGGTCATCGCGCGGTTGCGCAGCTGCTCGCCTGTGAGGTTGCGGCGGTCGTTGGGGTCGTAGCTCGGGTAGTTGGCCATGGCCAGCAGCTCGCCGGTCTGCGCGTCGACCACCACCACGCTGCCGGCGCGTGCCTTGTTGGCGACCACGGCGTCGCGGATCTTCTCGTAGGCGACGAACTGCACCTGGTCGTCGATGCTCAGCTGGATGTCGTGGCCTGGCGTGGGAGGCACCTGGTCTTCGGTGTCCTCGATGATGTGGCCCAGCCGGTCCTTCAGCACGTGGCGCGAGCCGGCCTTGCCGGCCAGGTCGTGGTCGAAGGCGAGCTCGATGCCCTCCTGGCCCACGTCTTCCACGTTGGTGAAGCCCGCCAGATGCGCCGCCGCCTCGCCCTCGGGGTACTGGCGGCGGTAGTCGCGGCGCAGGTAGACGCCCTTGATGTTGAGCGCGGCCACCTGCTTCGCGATGGGCTCGTCGACCTGGCGCTTGATCCAGACGAAGCTCTTGTCCTCGTCCTCCAGCTTCTTGTCGAAGTCCTTCTGCGGCATGCCGAGCAGCTTGGCTGCTTGCTTGAGCTTTTCCAGCGTGGCAGGGTCGTCGCGCTCGATGTCCTCGGGAATGGCCCAGATGCTGGGGGCGGGGATGTCGGAGGCCAGGATCAGGCCGTGCCGGTCGAGGATGCGGCCGCGGTTGGCCGGCAGCTCCAGCGTGCGCTGGTAGCGCACCTCGCCCTGGTGCTGGAAGAAGTCGTTGGCGAAGATCTGGACGTAGGCTGCGCGCCCGGCCAGCAGCAGGAAGCCGAAGGCGACGCTGGCCACGATGAACTTGCTGCGCCACACGGGAGTGGGGCTGGCGAGCAGGGGACTGCTGCCGTAGCGGATGCGGCCGTTGGGGGTCATGAGCCCTGATTATCGAGTTCCGGGTGACATGAAAGTCACCCGGAAAGGGCCCGTTTTCTTAGCTGCGCGTTAGGCGCAGGCTGCAAATCAGCGCTTGGGCCGCAGCGTGACGATCAGCGACGGGAAGATGCGCCCGTCGGTGTCGCGAGGCAGCTTGTCGGTCTTGCGCAGGCCGCGCTCTGCGGCGTCGTCCCAGCCCGGCAGGCCGCTCGATTTGCTGAGCTTCACGCCGACGATGGTGCCGTCGGGCGCCAGGCTCACCTCGAACTCCGCCGCCGGGTTGCCGTTCACGGTGTCGGCATCCGGGAAGGTGATGTTCGGGCGCACCGCGGCTGCGATGCGGCCGGCATAGCCGCTGGAAGGACCGGACGTACGCTGGGCCGTGCCGCGCGAATCGTCGCTGCCGGTGGCGTTCGCAAGGCCCTGCATGCGCTTGAGCGCGGCGGCGCGGTCGGCGGCTGCCTGCTTCGCGGCGGCCTCGGCCTTCTTCTGCTCCGCCTGCTTGGCTTCGGCTTCCTGCTGCTTCTTCTGCTCGGCCAGCTTCTTCTGCTGTTCCTTCTTGCGCTCGGCCTCTTCCTCGGCGCGCTGCCTGGCTTCCAGCTCTTTCTTCTTCTGCTGTTGCTGGCGCTCGAGTTCGCGCTCCTGCTGCTCCTTCTGTTCCTTGAGCTTCTTCTCGCGCTCGAGCGCGATGTCAGGGGCCTTGGGCGCGGGAGCGGGCTCCGGCGCCTTCGCTGCCGGAGGCGGCGGCGGAGCAGGGGCGGGCGGCGGCGGCGCGGGAACTGGGGTGGGCGCCGGCGGCGCCTGCAGGCGAGGCGCCGCCTGCTGCACCGTGGACGACCACAGCTCCGCGTCCACAGCGCCCTCGTCGGCGTCGCTGCGCCAGCGCACGCCCCACGTCAGCGCCGCGATCAGCAGCCCGTGGGCAATGAGCGCCAGTACCAGTGCACGCCCGGTGCCGCGCTGCGGCGGCGGTGCGAACTCGGGGCGATCCAGTGCGAGCGACATGCCTTACTTGCCGCCCGTGGTCGTGACGGACAGGCCCACGCGCTCGATGCCGCTGCGCTTGAGCTGGTTCATCGCCTTCACGACGGTCTCGTACTTCACGGCCTTGTCGGCGCTGATGACCACCGGGCGCTGGTCGTCGCCACCCTGCGCCTGTTTCGCGGCCGAGCCGATCTGGGTCATGGGGATCGAGGTGCCGCCCGTGCCGGTGGACGGGTCCTTCTTGATCTGCACTTCGTCCTCGCTCTTGATGACGATCTCGATGGGCTTGTCGGGCTGCTTGCTGGCGCGGTCGACCGAGGGCAGGTTGATCACGCTCGGCGTGATGAGCGGCGCGGTGACCATGAAGATGATCAGCAGCACCAGCATCACGTCGATGAACGGGACCATGTTGATCTCGTTGATCGTCCGGCGGCCGCGGCCCCGGGATGAAACGGCGGGCATGCGCTGCGCCTCCGTTCAGCGGTTGGCCGGAGCCACCGAGGAGCCCGCGCCGCCGGCAGCCGGGTTGGCCGACAGGTTGCGCTGCAGGATGTTGGAGAACTCCTCGATGTAGGTCTCGAGGGCGATGGCGATCTTGTCGATCTCGCGGGCGAAGCGGTTGTAGCCCACGACCGCCGGGATGGCGGCGAACAGGCCGATGGCCGTGGCAACCAGCGCCTCGGCGATGCCGGGGGCCACGGTGGCCAGCGTCACCTGCGCCAGGGCGGCCAGGCCGGTGAAGGCGTGCATGATGCCCCAGACGGTGCCGAACAGGCCGACGTACGGAGAGACGGAGCCGACGGTGGCCAGGAATGAGAGATTCTGCTCGGCCGCATCCAGCTCGCGCTGGAAGCTCGCGCGCATCGCGCGGCGGGCGCCGTCGAGCAGGGTGCCGGCATCGGTGACATGGCGCTCGCGCAGCTTCTGGTACTCGCGCATGCCGGAAGCGAAGATGCGTTCCATGGGGCCGGCGAACTTGGCGTTCTGAGCGGCGGAGGCGAACAGCTCGTTGAGGCTGGTGCCCGACCAGAACTCGCGCTCGAAGTCCTCGTTGAGGGCGCGCATGCGACGCAGCGCGAAGTACTTGCGGATGATCGCGGCCCAGCTGGCGATCGAGACGATCACGAGCAGCGCCACCACCAGTTGCACCACGAAGCTCGCATGGAGCAGGAGATTGATGATGGAAAGGTCTTGGTTCATGGCTTGAAAGTTTGAGTCATGGAGCCGCTGTAGCGCTCCAGGGTTCCCGTCACCTGTTTCGGGATGCGTGCGGGCCGCAGCGTGGCGGCGTCCACCCATCCGATGCGGATCGTGCCCTCGCACAGCAAGACGGGTGCCGGGGCCCCGGTTCGCTCTTGCTCTGTTTTCGATAGCACGCGCTGTCCGATTATCAACGACGCCGTGCCCAATTGTTCGAGATCGGCAGTCACGAGCAACTCGTCGTCCAGCCGCGAGGGCCGATGGTATTTGAGCCGGGTTTCGCTCACCACGAACTGGCCGCCCGTTTCCTCGCGCAGCTTGCGCTGCTCCACGCCCAATGAACGCAGCCACTCGGTTCGGCCGCGCTCCATGAACTTCAGGTAGTTGGCGTAGAACACGATGCCGCCGGCGTCGGTGTCTTCCCAGTAGACGCGGATCGGGAACGCGTAGCTCATCGGTCCTTGTTCTCGGCCATCGCCCGCAGGCGCTCGATGGATTCCCGCAGGTGCGCCATCGAGCTGGCGGTGGAGAAGCGGACGAACTTCGCGGTCTCGGCGGTGCCGAAGTCGCGACCGGGCGTGACAGCCACGTGCGCGCGCTTCATGGTCTCGAAGGCGAAGTCCCAGCTGCCCGAGATGCCGAGCTTCTCGGCGAAGGCGGTGCAGTCCGCCCAGGCGTAGAAGGCACCGTCGGGCACCACGGGCACGTTCAGGCCCAGCGCGTTCAGCTGCGGAATGAACCAGTCGCGGCGCGCCTTGAACTCGGCGCGGCGGCGCTCGTACTCGGCGATGCTCTCGTCCTCGAAGCAGGCGAGCGCCGCGTACTGCGACACCGTGCTCGCGCAGATGAAGAGGTTCTGCGCCAGTCGTTCGACCACCGGCACCAGCGCCTCGGGCACCACAAGCCAGCCGAGGCGCCAGCCGGTCATGTTGAAGTACTTGCTGAAGCTGTTGATGCTGATGACGTTCTCGTCGATGGCCAGCGCCGTCTGCCCGAAGGCATCGTCGTAGGACAGGCCCAGGTAGATCTCGTCGATCAGCGTGATGCCGCCGCGCTTCGACACCGCTTCATGGATGCGGCGCAGCTCGTCGGGCGCAATCGAGGTACCGGTCGGGTTCGAGGGCGATGCCAGCAGCACGCCGCGTGTCTTGTCCGTCCATGCGGCCTCGACCTTGGCGGCGGTGAGCTGGAAGCGCTCCTCGGCCGTGGTCGGAATCAGCACCGCCTTGCCCTCGGCAGCGCTCACGAAGTGGCGGTTGCACGGATAGCTCGGATCGGGCATCAGGATCTCGTCGCCCGATTCGATCAGCGCCAGGCAGGCCAGCTGCAGCGCGGCCGAGGCACCGGCGGTGACGACGATGCGGCGCGCCGGCACGTCGATGTTGAAGCGCTGGCGGTACCAGGCGCTGATGCGCTCGCGCAGGTGATCGAGGCCGGTGGCCTGCGTGTACTGCGTGGCGCCGGCACGCACCGCGCGGGCGGCGGCTTCCTGCACCAGCGGCGGGGCGGTGAAGTCGGGCTCGCCGATGTTCAGGAAGATCATCGGCCGGTCGGTGTGGGCGACCTCGCGGGCCAGCACGCCCGCTGCCTTGGCCACTTCCATCACGTAGAAGGGCTCGATGCGCTGCGCGCGCGTGGAAATTCTCATCGCACCCCCTGGCTGCGGCGCCATGCGCCCTCGGTCGGCCGAGCGTTGCCGCTCATGCCCTTGCTTTTCCCGAAGCCCGGTCGGCTTCGACCTCGAGCGGGCGAAGCTGTGGCGCCAGGCCGTTGAGCACGGCATTCACGTACTTGTGGCCGTCGGTGCCGCCGAATTCCTTGGCGAGCTCGATGCACTCGTTGAGCACCACGCGCCAGGGCACGTCGGGGCAGTTCTGGAACTCGTAGACGCCGATCCACATCACGGCGTGCTCGATGGGCGAGATTTCCTCGAACTTGCGGTCCAGCAGCGGGCGGATCAGCGCGTCGAGCTGCTCGGCGCCTTCGATGGAGCCGTGCAGCAGCGCGTCGTAGTGCAGCGCGTCGGCCTTGTGGAAGCCGGCGAGGTCGCGCGTGAAGTGGTCGATGTCGGTCGGGTCGTTGCGGCCCACCAGGTGCTGGTAGAGCGCCTGCAGCGCGAACTCGCGCGCACGGGTGCGGTTCGACTTGGCCGAGGCCTTGCGCGCACCGGTGCTGGTGAGGCCCACGCGCGACTGCCTGGGCTTTTCGCCGGCGGCCTTCAGGGCCTTGAGGGACTTGGAGCTGTCTTCGGTCATGAAAGGGTGGCCAGCAGTTGTGCCATCTCGACAGCCACGCGGGCAGCGTCGCGGCCCTTGTCGGTCTGGCGGGCGACGGCCTGCTCGAGGTTTTCGGTGGTGAGGATCGCGTTGGCGATGGGCAGGCGGTAGTCGAGGGCCACGCGGCTCACGCTGGCGCCCGATTCGTTGGCCACGAGTTCGAAGTGATAGGTCTCGCCGCGGATGATGCAGCCCAGCGCCACCAGCGCGTGGTAGCCGCCGCGCTCGGCGAGCGCCTGCAGCGCCACGGGCACTTCCAGCGCGCCCGGCACCTGCACATGGTGGATGTCGCTGGCAGCCACGCCCAGCGCCTCGAGCTCCGAGAGGCAGGCCGAGGCCAGCGCGTCGGTGATGTCGGCGTTGAAGCGCGCCTGCACGATGCCGATGCGCAGGCCCTTTCCGTTCAGCGGCTTCGATTCCGCTCCCTTGTTTGCACCTTGCATGGTTTCAGTCTTTCGTGAGGTAGCCGGCGATCTCGAGGCCGTAGCCCGCTGCCATGCTGGGCATGCGCCGCGGCGTACCCAGCAGGTTCATCTTGTGCACGCCGCATTCGCGCAGGATTTGCGCGCCGATGCCGTAGCTGCGCAGGTCCATGCGGCCGCGCTCGGGCGCCTGCGCGGGGCGCGCGGTGCCGTCGAACTGCGCGAGCAGCTCGCTCGCGGTTTCGCCGCAGTTCAGCAGCACGGCCACGCCCTTGTCCTCGTTCGCGATGTGCGAGAGGCTGGCGTCCAGGCTCCAGGAGTGCAGCGAGCGATTGATTTCGAGCGCGTCGAGCACCGACAGCGGCTCGTGCACGCGCACTGACACGGTCTCTTCGGGCGCCCACTTGCCGCGCACCAGCGCCAGGTGCACGCCGCGGCTGGGCTTGTCGACGAACGCGTGGGCGGTGAAGCTGCCCCAGGCGGTCTGGATCTCGCGGCAGCCGACTTTCTCGACCAGCGACTCGACGCGGCTGCGGTGCTCGATGAGCGCGGCGATCGTGCCGATCTTCAGGCCGTGCTCCGCCGCGAACACCTGCAGGTCGGGCAGGCGGGCCATGGTGCCGTCCTCGTTCATCACCTCGCAGATCACCGAAGCGGGCGAGCAGCCGGCCATCGCGGCGAGGTCGCAACCGGCTTCGGTATGGCCGGCGCGCATCAGCACGCCGCCGTCCACAGCCTGCAGCGGGAAGATGTGGCCGGGCTGCACCAGGTCGGCGGCCACGGCGTTGGGTGCCACGGCGGCCTGCACGGTGCGCGCGCGGTCGGCGGCGGAGATGCCGGTGGTCACGCCCTCGGCCGCCTCGATGGAGACGGTGAAGGCGGTCGAATGCTTGGCGCCGTTGCGCTGGACCATCGGCGGCAGCTGCAGCCGCTCGCACATCTCGCGCGAGAGCGTCAGGCAGATCAGGCCGCGCGCATGGCGGGCCATGAAGTTGATCGCCTCGGGCGTGATGTGGTCGGCCGCGATGACGATGTCGCCTTCGTTCTCGCGGTCTTCCTCGTCGACCAGGATCACCATGCGGCCGGCGGCGAGCTCGGCCACGATCTCCTCGACCGACGAGATCGGGGCTGGTGCGCGCGCGGCGCTGGGGGCGGCGCCGATCGGCGTGACGGAGGCGTTCATCTGGAAGTGTCCTTGGGTGTGGTCGTGAGCATGCCGGCTTGAAGCATGCGCTCCACGTAGCGCGCCACGGTGTCGATTTCGAGGTTGACCTTCGAGCCGGCCTTCAGGCCGCCGAGGGAAGTGTTCTCGACGGTGTGCGGGATCAGGTTGATGCTGATCTCCGCGCCGTCGGCGATGTCGCTCACGCTGTTGACTGTGAGGCTCACGCCGTTGATGGTGATCGAGCCCTTGTAGGCGAGGAAGCGGGCCAGCGCGACGGGCGCGACCACGCGCAGTTCCCAGCTTTCGCCGACCGGCTCGAACCGGCTGACGCTGCCGATGCCGTCCACGTGGCCCGACACGATGTGGCCGCCAAGGCGGTCGCTCGCGCGCAGGGCCTTCTCGAGGTTGATGCGGCTGCCCTCGTCGGTCAGGCCCGCGGTCTTGTCGAGGGATTCGGCGGAAATGTCGATGGTGAACTGCTGGCGCTCGGGAGCGAGCGTGGTGACCGTCATGCAGGCGCCATTGAGCGCGATGCTGTCGCCGAGACCGACGTCGTCGAGGTAGCCCGCGGGCACCTCGATGCTGAGTCTCTTGCCATGGGAGGAGGTGGTGCCGAGGTCGTGGATGGCGGCGATGCGCCCCACGCCGGTGATGATTCCGGTGAACATCCCGGCATTTTCGCAGAGAACGAAGGGGCTACGCGGCGGCCGGGCTAGAAGGTATCCCGTCCGGCAATCCTGGCGACGATGCGCAGGTCGGGGCCGATCTGCTCGAAGTTTCGGAATTCGAGGGGCAGGGCGCCCGCCAATTCAGTCAGCGGGCCGCCGGCGTGAATGCCGGAGGCGATATCCAGTCCGTCGCCGATCAATTTCGGCGCCAGATAGACCAGCAATTCGTCGACCAGGCCTTCGCGAAGCAGCGAGCCATTGAGCTTGTGGCCGGACTCGACGTGCAATTCATTGACCTCGCGGCGGGCAAGATCCTTCAGCATCGCCACCAGGTCGACCTTGCCCTGCGCATTGGGCAGGCAGGTGACCGTGGCGCCGCGCGCCTCGAGGGCGGCGGCTTTCCGTTCATCCTGCACCGCCGCGTAGATCCAGACTGGGCGGCCGGGCATGAAGAGCTTCGCGCCCGGGGGGGTCTGGAGCTGGCTGTCGACCACCACCACGCGCGGCTGCCGCGTGGTCTGCACGAGGCGAACGTCGAGCCTGGGGTCGTCCTCGATCACGGTGCCCACGCCGGTCAGCACCGCGCTCGCGCGCGCCCGCCAGGCGTGGCCGTCGGCGCGTGCGGGCTCGGACGTGATCCACTGGCTCACGCCGTTGTGCAGGCCGGTCTTGCCATCGAGCGAGGCCGCGACCTTGAGCCGCACCCACGGCGTCTTGCGGACCATGCGGCTGAAGAAGCCGAGGTTGAGCTCCCGTGCGTCGTCGGCGCCGGGCCCGACCTCGACTTCGACCCCGGCGGCGCGCAGCCGCTCGAAGCCTTGGCCGGCGACCAGCGGATTGGGGTCGGCCATCGCCGCCACCACCCGGCCCACGCCGGCCGCCACCAGCGCATCGCAGCACGGGCCGGTGCGGCCGTGGTGGGAGCAGGGCTCCAGCGTGACCCAGGCCGTCGCGCCAACGACTGAATTGCCCCGTGCCGCCGCATCGCGCAGCGCCATCACCTCCGCATGCGGACCACCGACCTGCTGGGTATGGCCCTGGCCGATCACCGCGCCGTCGGGGGCCACCAGCACGCAGCCGACGCGGGGGTTCGGATCGGTCTCGGGGCCGGCCTGGCGTGCGAGATCCAGGGCCTGGATCATGAAATTCGGATTTTGTTTTGTCATTCTTTTGTTAAATCAATTGAATTGCAAATGTCAATTTCGAAATCCATCGAAAACAATTTGCCGCCAGTCCATTTGTTCTGACCGCCTGTCGCGCAATTGGCGTTATTGGCCGGCCAGCGGTAAATCGGATAAATAGAATTCGCGCCCATCGAAATCAGGGAGGAGCGCCCGTCCGGTACGCAGGTGCAAGGCGGCGGGCGGCAAGACATGGACAACAACGGATTCTGCGCGTCCGAACGAGGCTTCACGCTCATCGAGATGATGGTCGTGATCGTACTGATGGCCGTGATGCTGGGACTGGCGCTGCCGAGTTTCAACGGCCTCGTCGAACGGTATCGGGTCGAAGCCATGGCCAAGGCGCTGATGGCAAGCATCGCCGATGCCCGCGCCGAGGCGGCTCGCCGAGGGGTGAAGGTGACCATGCAGCAGCGCACGGGGTGCCAGGGCCGGGACTGGAGCTGCGGCTGGGAGACGCTGGTCGGAAGCGGCGACGCCGCCGAATTCCTCAAGCGCCAGGACCCCGACGGCCGTGTCTCCATCGAGAAGGGCGCGGCTGGCGCCATGTCGTTCGACCCCATGGGCTACTCGACCGGTCCGGGCCGTTTTCGCCTTCGTCCGGCCGGCAGCGCCGATTCATCCAACATCGTCGCGGTATGCCTCGCGCTCGGCGGGCGCATGCGGCTGGTGAAGGGGGACGGCCCGTGCTCATGAAGCGCTTTTGCTTTCGCCGGGTGCAACAGGTGCAGCGGGGCTTCTCGATGATCGAGGCGCTCGTCGCGCTGCTCGTGCTATCGCTGGGCCTGCTGGCGCTGGCCGGCTTCCAGGTTCGCGTGCTGGTCGACAGCGTCGGCGCGAGCAACCAGAACCTCGCGATGCAACTCGCCGGCGACATGGCCGATCGCATCCGCGCCAATCCCGCAGCAGCGGCGACGACGCCCAGCAAGTACGTGACAGACTGGTCGGCCGCAGCAGCCAGCGGCCCCAAGCCGTCCTGCGAGGGAGCCAGGGCTGCATGCAATGCCGCCGAACTGGCGGCGCACGATATCTGGGGCTGGAAGCGCGCGGTAGCTGCTGCCTTGCCCGGCGGGGTGGCCGACGTGAAGGCCAGCGCGACGGCGGGCGGCATGCTGTTCTTGCATGTCGCCTGGGACGAGCCGGCAGTGCTCGACCCGATCGCGCCCGACCCGGACTGGCAGTGCCCCACGGGCAAGGCCTGCCTCGAAGTCGCCGTCGCGGTGCCGCAGCCATGAAGCGCCGAACGCCATCCGGCTTCACGCTGGTCGAGTTCCTCGTCGCGCTGGTCGTCGGCATGCTGATCGTGCTGGCCGCCATCGCGGCCATGCTCGGCACGCGCAGTACCGCCATGACCGGCGACGACGTCAACACGCTCAACCAGTCCTCGGCGCTGGCTTTCAGGCTGCTGGGCCAGCAGATACGGCAGGCCGGCTACATCCCCATCGATCCCACCGAGCCGCTCTACTACTTCAACACCACCGCCGGCCGGGACACCAACCTGACAGACGAGCCCGCCTTCTTCGCGATCAAGGGCGTGGAGTCCGAGAGCGGCTCCGGCAACGACAAGCTGAAGCTGGGCTACGCGCCGAACCCCGACTATTTCAAGGACTGCCTGGGTCAGGAGCCAGGGCGGTCTTCGGGCGGCGAATACGACCGTACCGCCCCCGAAGCGCAGGGCAACGCGCGGCTCATCACCAGCGAGTTCTATGTGTCGAACTACACGCTCAGGTGCCAGGGAAGCGGCAACGCGATTCCGCAGCCGGTCATCGACGGCGTGGAGCGTTTCGACGTCATGTACGGGGTCAGCGCCATGTCCGGAAGCCGGCAGGTGGTGCGCTACGTGAAGGCCGACGACGTCGATGAGGGCTTTCGCGACGTCCGGACGGTACGCATCTGCCTGCAGCTCGCGGGCACCTCGAGGAGCAACCCTGCAGGCAGCTACGTCGACTGCGACGGGGTCTCGAAGACGAGCGGCGACGGCAAGCTGCGGCGTGTCTATACGGCAGTGTTCTCGCTGCGAAACGACCTGGGGGCGTTGTGAGCACGGCGAAGGCGACAGGTCCCGCCCACAGGCTGGCCAGCAAACTGCCGGCGCAGCATGGCTTCACGCTGTTCATCGTGATGATCATGCTGCTGCTTTCGGCCCTGCTGCTGATCGGCGGGGCGCGCACCGCGGTGCTTCTCGAGTCGATGGCGGGTAACCAGCGCGAATACCAGCGCGCCTTCGAGGCTGCCGAGGCAGCGCTGCTGGATGCGGAGCGCGACATCCGGCAACTGGCCTTCGATTCCGCGAGCAAGACCTACGTGGCGTGTTCGGCACTCGCCACGGCGCGCTGCCGCAAGGCAGAAGACGGCCGCGTCTTTCCCGACCGGGATACGGGCTGGGTCACCGCCTACATGAACGCCGGCCCCAACAGCTGCGAGCGGGGCATCTGCTATTTCTCCGAACCCGATTCGGTCGCCGCCGCCGACGGCAGCGAGGCCTACCGCTTCTGGCGCGGCGATGCCTACAAGGCCAAGTCCGCCAGGTACGGCGAGTTCACCGGAGCGCCCAAGGCCGGCAGCCCGGCGCTGGACGGCGCCAGGTACTGGATCGAGGTGATCGACCGACGGAACAGCAAATACCCGCTGTATCGCATCACGGCGACTGCCACGGGAGCGCGCAGCGGCAACGGCAAAGGGGATGCGACGAAGGTCGAGCTGCAGGTGTCCTTCGATCCGGACCCGGTCTCCGGGGTGAACTGAATATTGGGAGAGAAAGAGATGAGGATCAGGAAGCTGCCAGGACGCGCCGTCGTGTCCAGCCTGGTGTTGGCACAGACCGTCGTGCACGCCGCGCAGTATCCGCTGGCGCAGGTGCCGCGAAATTCCGCGGTCGCGGAGCCGGCGCCGAACGTGATCGTTTCCGTCGACAACTCCGGAAGCATGTACGGCAGCGGCATGGCTGCCCTGCAGGCTGCTCTCAGGGAGAACTTCTCGGAGGCCAATATTCCCGATCACCGCATCCGCCTCGCCTGGCAGGCGCTGAACGACGATCGCAGCGATCGCAACTGCGCTGCATTCAGAAGCGCCGCGCTTCCTTGCAGGATCGGCGGACGCGTCAACGCAAACCTGATGCGTTCGCTGGACCGGACGCACCGCGCCAATTTCATGGCCTGGGTCAACGCCATCCAGGCGACGGGAGGCACGCCTCTTCACGAAATGATGGCCCGTGCGGGCGAGTACATGCAGACCACTGGCCAGCACAGCCCCTTCTCGGATGATCCGGGTGTGGCCGGAGCCTCGCAATCGGGTTGCCGCAGGTCGTTCCACATCTTCATGACCGATGGCGACTACTGGCCGCCCTCGGGGTTGGAGAGCTTCATGCCCATCGTCGCCAACGAAGATGGCACGCACCGCTCGCTCCCCGACGGCACCCTCTATGCGCCGCGCCCACCCTATGCCGACAACTTCGGGAGGATGAAGCGCCCGACGCTCGCCGACTTGGCCTTCGAGTACTGGGCCCGTGACCTGCAACCCGGCGTGCCGAACAACCTGAAGAAGATCATTGCCGAGCCTGGCGACGTGACAGTGGGGCGCGCCAAGGTCTCCGAGTACTGGAACCCCAAGAACGATCCGGCCACCTGGCAGCACCTGACGACCCACTTCATCGGGTTCGGTGCCGCGGGCACCTGGTGGTCTCGACCGAAAATCTCGACGACGGCCTCGCAGCCTACCTACAGCGAAGACTATGCCGGCGTGGTCGATGGCTCGATCCAATGGCTTGATCCGTTCAACGGCAATGCTCGAATGGACCTCTGGCATGCCGCCCTGAACAGCCGCGGCACGTTCACGCCGGCTTCCAATGCCAAAGCCCTGAGCAGCGCATTCAGATCGATCCTCGGACAGGTTCTGGTCAACTCCAGCACACCGCTGACATCCATCTCGGCAAGCGCTTCCAGGGTCTCGACAGGCACTTCCGTCTATCAGGCCGGCTACGACACGGCCGACTGGTCCGGCAGACTCAGCGCCACGAAGTTCGGCACCGACGGCAAGCTCGCTGCCAAAGCCGACTGGTCGGCGCGCGACCTGCTCGATACCCGCATGGCAAGCACTGGCGCACACGACCGGGACCGCGTTGTGCTCAGCTTCTCCGGCACCACGGCTGCGTCTGCGGGCCGCGCAGCGACCACCGGCGCGGGCGTGCCGTTCAGGTGGGCCGACTTGAGCGACGCGCAGAGGGCCGCGCTCAAGGCCAGCACCGACACCGACACCGAGAGCACCGCCCTCGGCCGGGCCGTGCTCGACTTCCTGCGCGGCGATCGCAGCAACGAGGGCGCCGGCCGCCAGTTCCGCAAGCGCGGCCATGTGCTCGGCGACATCGTGGGCTCCAGCGTCTGGTACGAGGGACAGCCCAAGAGCGGCTTCACCGGCGAGGCCTATGCGGCGTTCGCTGCCATCTCCCGCGCGCCGATGCTCTATGTCGGCGCCAACGACGGCATGCTGCATGCGTTCAACGCGAGCACCGGCAAGGAGGCGTTCGCCTACGTGCCCGAAGGCCTCTACGGCACGGCGGCGGCGCCGAATCTCAATCGGCTCAGCGAAGCCGGCTACACCCATCGGTACTACGTCGACGGCAGTCCCTTCGTCGCCGACATCTACATGGGGCAGAAATCCCCGGCCAGGACGACCGACGAGCAGAAGGCGGCGAACTGGAAGTCCTTGCTGGTCGGCACGCTGGGCGCGGGTGGCAAGGGCTACTTCGTGCTCGACGTCACCAGGCCCGAGAACGTCGACGAGCGCAAGGCCGCCAGCATCGCGCTGATCGACACGACCGCGCTTGCGGATGACGACCTGGGCCATCAGTTCCAGCAGCCCGCGCTCGATTCCTTCTCGGGGCGGGCGCTTCAGGTCGCGCAGTTGAGCAACGACCGGAAGGCCCTGATCCTGGGCAACGGCTACAACAGCAAGAGCGAGAAAGCCGTGCTGTGGATCCAGTATCTCGATGGCGACAAGGAGATCCTCAAGATTCCCGCCCCGGCCACGCAGGGGAAAGACACGGGCAACGGGCTGTCCGCGCCACGTCCGGTGGACCATGATGGCGACGGCAAGGTCGATCTCGTCTACGCCGGCGACCTGCTCGGCAATCTCTGGAAGTTCGACCTCAGCAGCACCGACAGCCGCCGGTGGACGGCCACCATCGGGCCCTTCGACAAGCGCCGCGCGGCCGGTTCGGAGTCTGCCTCCGGCCTCGACGACAAGCCGTTGTTCGCGGCAGGCGCGGGCCAGCCGATCACGGCAGCGCCCCTCGTGGTCGGGCATCCTCGAGGAGGCTACATGGTGGTGTTCGGCACCGGACGGCTGTTCGCCTCGGGCGACGAAAGCTCCACTGCGGACCAATACCTTTACGGCATCCGTGACCCGGCCAACGGGAGCTCCGGCACCGCGGCCTCCACCGACCTGGTGGCGCAGACCATCGGGGATACCCCCGTCCACGAAGGCGATACCGAATTGCGCACCGTCTCCCGCAACGGCGTGAGCTTCGGCGGTTCGCAGGCCCGGCGCGGCTGGTATCTGAAGCTGCCGACGGCGGGCGAGCGCGTCGTCTATCCCGGCCAAGCATTGGGCAGCGGCATCGGCCTGTTCTCGACAACCATCCCCGGATCGAGCAGCAACTCTGTCGACTGCACGGCGGGAACGGGCGACGACGGGTGGTCGCTGCTGATCGACTTCTTCAGCGGCTCCGCGCCGGCGGGCATTTCGTACACCACGGCCGGCGCGGTGGGCGCCTACGCGGGGTTCCGAAACCGCTCCGGCCGAAGCGACCTCGTCCTGCAGCCGCAGAACCGGCAGAAGGGCACGGAGGTGATCTGCAATGCCGCGGGCGACTGCAAGTCAGTCACCCGGCCGGACAACGTGCGCCGCTTCGGCTGGCGCAGCCTGATCTCGAGCAACTGAAACGAAAGCCATGGACAACCATCCCGGAGCACAAGCCAGCCGGCAAACTCGTTCGCGCGGCTTCACGCTGATCGAACTCATGATCGTGACGGCGGTGATCGGTATCCTCGCCGCCATCGCATATCCCAGCTATACGCGTTATGTGCTGCGGGCCAAGCGTGCCGATGCGAAGCAGCAACTGTTGCAGGCGGCGCAATGGAACGAGCGCTACCTGACGGCCAACGGCAGATATCCGCCCACCAGCGTTGCGTTGCCGGCCGGGCTGAAGCAGTCGCCGTCGTCCGGCTCGGCCAGCTACGACATCGGCTATGTCGACAGGAGCGAGAGCAGCTACACCCTGAAGGCCGTACCTCAGGGCGCTTCAGCCGCAGACGAGTGCGGCACGCTCACGGTGAACCATCAAGGAGCCAAGCTGGCCGGAGGACGCACGAGCGTCGCGGATTCGCTGGTTCAGCTCTGTTGGACCCGCTGAGGGCCGGCCGGGCAAGGGCGGCAGCGCCGATCAGATGTCGCGCAGCAGCTGCCGGAACTCGTCCACGTCCTCGAAGCTGCGGTACACCGAGGCGAAGCGAACGTAGGCGACCTTGTCGAGCTTCTTGAGTTCGCGCATGACGAGCTCGCCGACCTTGGTCGAGTCGATCTCTCGCAGGCCGCTGGCCAGCAGCTTCTGCTCGATGCGCAGCAGCGCGTTGTCGATCTGCTCGATGCTCACGGGGCGCTTGCGCAGCGCCAGCATCATGGAGGCGCGCACCTTGGTCGAGTCGAAGTCGGCGCGACTGCCGTCCTTCTTCACGACCACGGGAAAGTTGACGTCGGGCCGCTCGTAGGTGGTGAAGCGCTTGTCGCAGGCGCTGCACTGGCGGCGCCTGCGGACGAAGTCGGCGTCTTCCGAAACCCGGGTCTCGACGACCTGCGTTTCAAGATGGCCGCAAAACGGGCATTTCATGCGGCCAGGACTTCTTTCTTCTTTCTACGGGCCGACAACAGATCAGCGGTAGACCGGGAACCGGCTGGTCAGGGCGTGAACCTTGGCGCGCACGGCTTCGATGTTCGCCGCGTCGCGCGGGTTCTCGAGCACGTCGGCAACCAGGTTGGCGGTGATGCGGGCCTCTTCGTCCTTGAAGCCGCGGGTGGTCATGGCGGGGGTGCCGATGCGCACGCCGCTGGTGACCATCGGCTTTTCGGGGTCGTTGGGGATCGCGTTCTTGTTGATCGTCATGTGGGCGCTGCCCAGCACGGCTTCGGCTTCCTTGCCGGTGATGCCCTTGGCGCGCAGGTCGACCAGCATCACGTGGCTTTCGGTGCGTCCGCTCACGATGCGCAGGCCGCGCTGGGTGAGGGTCTCGGCCACGATCTGGGCGTTCTTGACCACCTGCTGCTGGTAGGCCTTGAACTCGGGCGACATGGCTTCCTTGAACGCGACGGCCTTGGCGGCGATCACGTGCATCAGCGGGCCGCCTTGGAGGCCCGGGAAGATCGCGCTGTTGATGGCCTTCTCGTGCTGCGACTTCATCAGGATGATGCCGCCGCGCGGGCCGCGCAGGCTCTTGTGGGTGGTGGAGGTGACGATGTCGGCGTGCGGCACCGGGTTGGGGTACACGCCCGCAGCCACGAGGCCGGCGTAGTGGGCGATGTCGACCATGAAGATCGCGCCGACGTCCTTGGCCACCTTGGCGAAGCGCTCGAAATCGATGCGCAGCGAGTAGGCCGAGGCGCCCGCGATGATCAGCTTGGGCATGTGCTCATGCGCCTTGCGCTCCATCGCGTCGTAGTCGATCTCTTCCTTGTCGTTCAGGCCGTAGCTCACGACGTTGAACCACTTGCCGCTCATATTGAGGGGCATGCCGTGGGTCAGGTGGCCGCCTTCGGCCAGGCTCATGCCCATGATGGTGTCGCCGGGCTTCAGGAAGGCGAGCATCACGGCTTCGTTGGCCGAGGCGCCGCAGTGCGGCTGCACATTGGCGGCGTCGGCGCCGAAGATCTGCTTGACGCGGTCGATGGCCAGCTGCTCGGCCACGTCGACGTGCTCGCAACCGCCGTAGTAGCGCTTGCCCGGGTAGCCTTCGGCGTATTTATTGGTGAGCTGCGAGCCCTGTGCGGCCATGACGGCCGGGGAGGCGTAGTTCTCGCTGGCGATCAGCTCGATGTGGTGTTCCTGGCGTGCGTTCTCGGCTTGAATCGCGGCCCAGATTTCGGGGTCGGTCTGTTCGACCAGGATATTGCGTTGGTACATGGCAGTCCTTTGAAGACGAGGTCCTTGTTCTTCAACCAAACAAGGGCTGCCCAGGCGAACGGCTGAACGCCTGTGTGACCAGGCGGTACGCTTCCCAGTGGTATTCCACGTCAGCGCGGGGCACCTTGCAGAGTGCTGCGCCTATCGCCAGTCGCGTACCGGGCGAGTGTAGCTCAGGAGGCTGTACCCGCGCGGCGAAAACTCCTTCAGGAAACGGAGGAGAGCAGGGCCACCTTCGCCGGCTCGCTGCCTTCCTCGCGCTTGGCGGGAGGCGCCGCCACCGGGATCGGCTGCGGACGCACGGTCGGCGTGATCGTCGACGGCGCGCGGCCGTTGGCGACCTGCAGCAGGCGCTCGTGCTCGGCCATCACCTTGGCGGCGTAGCCGCCGTCGTCCTCGAGGTTGGCCGCGCCCACGTAGTAGCGCAGGCCGCCTTCCAGGGAGCCGGCGCGGGCGATGCATTCCTGCAGCACCTTCACGCCGACGCGCATGTTGGTGACCGGGTCGAACGCGGTGAGCGTGCCGCCCGCGCTTTCATACTTGTCGCCGTGCACGCGGGTCATGACTTGCATCAGGCCCTGGGCACCGACCTGGCTTTGGGCGAAGGGATTGAAGCTGGATTCGACGGCCATGATCGCGAGGATCAGGGTCGGGTCGATCTTCGTGCGCTTGCCGATGCCGTAGGCCTCGGCCACCAGCACGCTCAGCGGCTCGGCGGCCACGCGGTACTTCTTGCTCAGCCAGTAGGCCACGGCCGCCTGCTGCTTGGGCAGGTCGGCGGGGCTCGCGGCCGTGGTGCGCTCGATGGCGGTCGGCTCGAGGTCGGTGGCTTCGGGCGCGGGCTTGCGCGACTGCAGCCAGCCCATCAGTTCCTCTTCGCCGGTCTTGCGCAGGTCGGGCCGTGCCACCAGGGCGAGGGCCGCGAACACGATGGCCAGACCGACCAGTGCAAACCCGTTGTGGGTGATTTCAAAAAAGCCGTCTGCCACATCGGACAGGAAAGTCCGTAGCCCGCGGGCCGTGACATCAAACGCCTTGTTCATCGCTCTTCCTTTCTGTGCGGCACCCGATTCGCAACGCCATCGAAGGCGAGGGATGAAGGCAGCGGCGCTTGGATTGGTACGAATCAGGCTCCGCGCAAGGAGTGTGGGGTTGGTTGGGAGCGCGGCGGCCTGATCAAGCCGGGGGAATTCGGCAGCGGATTCAGGTGGCCCCTCTGCGTCGGGCAGTCAGGGCAGCGCGGATTCTAGCGTGGCTAAATACCCGGTCAAGTATAAGTATTTGTTTTTTTATGCTAATAGTTGTTTAAAAAATGGCTCTCACCGAGGCGTTTCGGCTTAGGGGAAATCCCTTTGTAAAACACGTTTGCAATCGGAGGGAGCGACGCCTAATCTGGACGGGCCTGGCTTTTCAGGCGTTCTTCCGAGGCCCGGGAAACCCGAGGTGCAAGTCCGAGGGTTCGGCGGTCGAGGAGCCACGGTGGCAATCTCTTGCTGCCAGCACGGCGGGAACCATTGACTTCCCGTCGCGCGAATCGATGGCATGGGTTTTGGGCCCGCCATCAAGCCCGGTGACTAGACATTCCGTCGACTCACCGGGCTTTCTTCATCTGGGAGAGCCGATGAAGACCTTTCTTCGGTAATTCTTCCGGGACGAGGCCTGCGTCCTTTCTGCGTACCTAGCGTCGGCGCATGTTTGCGGCACACTCCAGCGATGGACGTAGCTTCGATCAAACAGAACAAATGGGTGCGGCGTGGGATCGTCGCGTTGCTTTCGTTGCTGGCCATCTGGGTCATCGCCTGGCTGGCAGTGCCGCCGATCGCGAAGAGCCAGCTCCAGAAGATCGCGAGCGAGAAGCTCGGCCGCCAGGTCACCGTCGGCAAGATCGACTTCAAGCCCTGGACCCTCGAACTCACCCTGGACGACCTGCGCATTGCCACCGCCGATGGCAGCAAGCCGCAGGTGGCGGTCAACCGCATCTATGCCGACGCCGAGTTGCAGTCGATCTTCCGCCTCGCGCCGGTGATCGACGCCGTCACCATCGACGGCCCGGCCATCCTGCTCACCCACCTGGCCGACGGCAAGTACGACATCGACGACATCCTGGCCAGGCTCGCGGCCGGCCCGCCGCCCGACCCGAACGCCAAGCCCGCGCGCTTCGCCATCTACAACATCGCGATCAATGGCGGCTCGGTCGACTTCGACGACCAGACCGTCAAGCGCAAGCACGAGCTGCGCGACTTCGTGCTCAAGGTGCCTTTCCTGAGCAACCTCGACTCCAAGCGCGACATCAACACCGAGCCCAAGCTCGCCTTCGCGCTCAACGGCAGCAAGTTCGACTCGGCCGCCTTCACCACGCCCTTCGCCGACAGCCGCAAGACCGACGCCCACGTGCAGTTCAAGGGGCTCGACCTGGTGCCGTACCTCGGCTACATCCCGGGCGGCCTGCCGGTGAAGCTGCAGGCGGGCAGCCTGGACGCCGACCTGAAGATCGGCTTCGAGCAGGCCGCCACTACCGGGCTGAAGATCACCGGCACGGTCGAGGCCCACACCACCAAGGTCGCCGACGCGCGCGGGCGCGACCTGCTGGCCTTCGAGTCGCTCAAGCTGGGGCTGGCCGACGTGCGTCCGCTGGAGTCGGTGTTCCATCTGAGCGAGGTGGCCCTGGCCAACCCTCAGCTCGCCGTGGCCCGCGACGCGGCCGGCAGGCTCAACCTGCTCGCGACCGACCCGGCGACCGGTGCGGCGGAGAAGGTCGCCCCGCCGCCCGCCGCGGCGGCTAGCGCGCCGGCGGCAGGCAAGCCCGCGCCGAAGCCGGCGCTGAAGGTGCAGGTGGACAAGGTGGCCCTGAACGGCGGTCGCATCGGCTGGCGCGACGAAACCGTCAACCCCGCCGCGGCCGTCGACCTGACCGACCTCGGCATCGACGTCGCGGGCGTCACCTGGCCGATGGAGAAGCCGGCCGAGTTCAGCGGCAGCACTGCCGTCGCCGGCGCCTCGCTCAAGTTCAAGGGCAGCGCCACCGACAAGGTGGCCGACGTGCAGACCGAGGTCGACGCGCTGCCGCTGTCGCTGGCCGCCCCCTATCTGGCACAGAGCCTCGAGCCCACGCTCGACGGCAAGCTCAGCGGCCAGATCGACATCGCCTGGGCCCAGCCCGACCTGAAGTTCAAGGCGCGCCGCGTTGCTGCCGACGGCCTGGCGCTGACCCAGGGCAAGACCGCGCTGGCCAGTGTCGGGCGCTTCGAGCTGGTCGACGCCGAGGCCGACATGACGAAGCACACGCTGAACGTGGCTTCGTTCACCGCGACCAACCCCAAGATCCGCGTGGAGCGTGACAGCGAGAAGCGCTGGATGTTCGAGCGCTGGCTCAAGACGCCCGCCAGTGGCAGCACGAAAGAGGCCGAAGCCAAGGTCGCCGCACCCAAGCCCGCGGCCGCCCAAACGCCGCAGCCCGGTGCCAACACCAAGCCCTGGGCGCTGACCGTCGGCACGCTGGCGGTCGACAACGGCGCGCTCTCTTATTCAGACAAGGCAGGCGCAACGCCGGTGACGGTCGAGGTCACGGCCTTCAAGCTGCACGCCCAGAAGCTCGCGCCCGAAACCAATACGACTTCGCCGCTGGAGGTTTCGGGCCGCATCGGCTCCGGGCGTTCCGACCCCGGCCGCTTCGACTACAAGGGCAACATCGTGCTCAAGCCGCTGGCGGCCGAGGGCAGGGTGGAGATCGCGTCCTTCCCCGCGCACGCCTTCAAGGCCTATTACGCCGATTCCCTCAATGTCGACATCCGCCGCGCCTTCGCGAGCTATCGCGGCACGGTGCGCTACGCGACGTCGCCGGCGGGCATGAGCGTCAAGCTGGCCGGCGACACCGCGCTGGACGACTTCCGCGCCAACAGCGTCTCGCTGACCCAGTCGCCCGGCTTCGACCGCAACAACAACCAGCTGCTGAGCTGGAAGACGCTGAGCCTGCGCGGCCTGCAGGTCAGCCTCGCGCCCAACGCCCCGCCGAACGTGGACGTGCGCGAAACCACGCTGACCGACTTCTTTGCCCGCGTGATCGTCGACCCCACCGGCCGGCTGAACCTGCTGAGCCTGACCAAGAAGGGCGAGGCCGAAGCGGCCGCTGCCGCCGCGGCAGCTGGCGAGGCCAGCACCCGCAAGGGCCCGGGCGGCACGACCACCACCACGGCAGCCAAGGCCTCGGCGCCGAAGGCCGCCGGCGGCAGGCCGATGTCGGCCGAGGAAATGGTCGGCGCGGCTCCCGAACCCGCCAAGCCGGCGGCGGCGGCAACCGCTGCCGCGCCGGCGGCCCCAGCCGATTCGGGGCCGGCGCCGGTCATCAACTTCGGCCCGATGAGCCTGGTCAACGGAAAGATCGACTTCACCGACCTGTTCGTCAAGCCCAACTACTCGGCCGACCTGAGCGAGCTGACTGGCAAGCTCAGCTCGTTCTCGTCGAACCCGCCCAAGGGCGAGAGCGGCCGGCCCGCGCTCGCCGACCTCGAGCTGCGCGGCAAGGCGCAGCAGACCGCGGCGCTGGAAATCACCGGCAAGCTCAACCCGCTGGCCAAGCCGCTCGAACTCGACATCACCGCCAGGATGCGCGACCTCGACCTGGCGCCGCTGTCGCCATACTCGGTGCGCTACGCCGGCCACGGCATCGAGCGCGGCAAGATGAGCATGGACGTCAACTACAAGGTCGCGCCGGACGGCCAGCTCACGGCCACCAACAAGCTGGTGCTCAACCAGCTGCAGTTCGGCGACGAGGTGGCGGGGTCCACCAACAGCCTGCCGGTGAAGCTCGCCGTGGCGCTGCTGGCCGACCGCAACGGCGTGATCGACGTCGACCTGCCGCTCAGCGGCTCGCTCAACGACCCGCAGTTCAGCGTCGGCCCGCTGATCTGGAAGGCCGTGGTCAACCTGGTCGTGAAGGCGGTGACGGCGCCGTTCAGCCTGCTCACGGGCGGCCTGGGCGGCGGCAGCGGCGAATCGAGCGCCATCACCTTCGAACCCGGCAGTTCCGAATTGAGCGCCTCCGCCAGGGAAAGCCTGGACAAGGTCGCCAAGGCGCTGACCGACCGGCCCACGCTGCAGATGACGGTGGTGGGCACCTCCAGCCTCGAGAAGGAGCGCGATGCCTACCAGCGCCAGCGGGTGCGCCAGCTTGCCTATGCGGAGAAGCGCCGCGTCGCGGTGCGCGGCGGCCAGACCGGCACCGACGTGCCGCCCGTCACCGACGCCGAATACCCCGAGCTGCTGACCGCCGTGTACAAGCGCGCCGACATCACGAAGCCGCGCAACATCGTCGGCCTGGCGAAGGACCTGCCGCTGCAGGACATGGAAAAGCTGCTGTTCGCCAGCGTGCCCGTCGACGAGGAGTCGATGCGCCAGCTCGCCGTGGAGCGCGGCGCGGCGGTGCGCGACTACCTGCTTGCGAAGAAGCTGCCGAGCGAGCGGCTCTTCCTGGGCGCGGTGCGCACCAGCGCCAGCGGCAGCGACTGGAAGCCGGGCGCCGAGCTCAGCCTGACCATGAAGTAGGGCTGAACAGGCACGGCGCGGCGGCCCGATCCGTTGCGCCGACTTGGTTTTTTCCCAAGGCTTGCTATATATGTAGTCCGCCAGCTTCCCCGCCCACGACCCCGCCGAGCACCTCCGTTTCACGACGGAATTCAGTGGCCGGCCGCAAGTGGGTGAAAATGTCGACGTGCGCCGGCCTTTGCCGGCGCCTTCGCTTTCTCTACCAAGACAACGATTTCGCGCAGTGACCTCTACTCCTTCCAAGCCACACGACATTCAGGCCCTCGACACGCTGACCGGCGGCGCCTTCACCGCGCCGACCTCCGGCGAGCGCGCCGCGCGCATCCGCGACTGGCTCGCGGGCAACCCCGCGCCCGAGCAGATGCAGGAAGTCTTCAAGGAGCTGAGCGGGCGTGACAAGGGCGCCGCGCGCCTGCTGCGCGAAAAACTCGACGAGCTCAAGCGCGCCAAGGGCCAGGAGGCGATCGCCGCCGAATGGGCCCAGAAGGCGCAAGCGCTGCTCGCCCAGTCCAAGCTCAACATCGCCGACGCGCTCGCCTGGCAGCGCGATGCCGCCAAGGCCGGGGCTCCGCTGTCGCGCGAGCCGCTGGCCGGCCTGAAGCTCAAGCTGTCGGAGCGCGTCAAGGGCATCGAAGACCTGCAGCACCGTGCGCAGGTGCATCGCGAAGCCGCAGTGCTGCTGGCGCAGCGCTTCGAGGTGCTGTCCACCAAGGGCTGGCAAGATGCCCAGGTCGCCGAGGAATCGCTGCGCGCCGACGTCACGCACTGGCAGCAGCAGGCCGCCGAGATCGTGGCCGATGCCAACTGGAACAGCCTCGACGCCAAGTTCGCGCCGCAGCTCGAATCGTCCAGGTCGCAACTGCTGGTGGTGTCCGACGCCTTCCACAGCGCGCTGGCCCAGGCCGTTGCCGCCGCCGCGGATGCCGCCGCGCCGCTGCCGCCTGTGCCCGTGTGGGCCGACGAGCTGCGCGCCGCGCGCGGTGAAGTCGTGGCGCCCAAGCCCGCTGCTCCCGCTCGTCCGGCTGCGCCCAAGGTCGACCCGGCCGTGCGCGCCGCCGCCCAGGAAGCCGTGCAGGCCGCGCTCGCCAAGCTCGAGCAGGAAACTGCCGAAGGCCACGGCAAGGCCAGCGCCGGCGCGGCCGCCGCGCTGCGCGCCGTGCTCAAGGAGCACGGCAAGCTGGTCGACGCACCGCTCGAGGCCCGCGTGCATGCCGCGCTGGTCGCCGCCGGCGAACTCGAAGGCTGGCAGCGCTGGAGCGCCGACAAGGTGCGCGAAGACCTGGTCGCCAAGGCCGAGGGCCTGCTCAAGCGCCCTGAAGGCCAGGCCCTCGGCGGCCGCAAGATGCAGGAAACGCTGCGCTCGCTGCGCGACCAGTGGAAGCAGGCCGACCAGGGCGGCGTGCCGAACCACGCGCTGTGGAAGCGCTTCGACGAAGCCTGCAACGAAGCCCACAAGGTGGTCGAGGCCTGGCTCGAGAAGGTCCGCGCCGACGCGGCCGAGCACCGCGCGCTGCGCGTCGCGCTGATCGAGGAGGTCAAGGCCTGGGCCGCCGAGCATGCCGGCGCCACCGACCTGAAGGCACACAACCGCGCGCTGCACCAGTTCGCCGACCGCTGGCGCGATGCCGGCCACGTGGGCGAGAAGGTGTTCGCCGAGCTCCAGCCGCTGTGGAACGAAGCCTTCGGCGCCGCCCGTGCGCCGTTCGAGACCGCGCAGAAGGCCAGCATCGAGCGCCGCCAGGCCATGATCGCCGAGGCGACCGAACTCGGCGCGCAGCCGGTGCTGCGCATCGACGCCGTAAAGGCGCTGCAGCAGCGCTGGCAGGCCGAGGCGCAGACCGTGCCGCTCGACCGCCGCCAGGAACAGAAGCTGTGGGACGCCTTCCGTGCCCCCATCGACGAAGCCTTCAACCGCAAGACCGCCGAGCGTGAAAAGGCCTCGGCTGCGATGAACGAGCACGACCGCAACGTGCTGGAGGCGTCCAAGGCGCTCGACGCGGCCAATGCCGGCGGCGATGCGCAGAAGATCCGCGCCGCCATCGCTCGCCTCGAAGGCGCGCTGCGTGGCGAGGCGCCGCCGCCCGCGCCCAAGGCCGACGGTCCGTCGGTCGGCGCGACCGAAGTCGTGGCGCCGGGGCAGGCGGCCGCCGAATTCAGCGAAAGCGCCGAACAGGCGCCGAGCCCGAGCGACGCGGAAGCATCGCCCGGCACGCCCGCCGAGGCCGCAGCTCCTGCGGCTTCGGCTGACCTCGTTGCACCCGCCGACGGCGCCGACGCTTCGGCCCGCACCGATGGCGCGGCGCACGACGCCGGCGAAGCCGCAGCAGTCGAAGCGCCGGCCACAGCGCCGAAGGCCGCGCCCAAGCCCGTCGTGGCGATGCGCGGCGACGACCGCCCGAGCAGCAAGAAGGCCGAGCCGGCACCTGCCGCGCGCGGCGGTGCCGGCGGCCGCTTCGGCGACCGTCGCGATGGCGGCCGCCCCGGTGCCGGGGGCCCGGGGCGTCCTGGTGGTGATCGTGGCGATCGCGGTGACCGTGGAGCCCCTCGTGGTGGCGACCGTGGCGCGCCCGGCGGCCGTTTCGGCGACCGCCCGCCGCGCGAAGATCGCGGACCGCGCCTGGGCGATGCAGCCTTCCGCGCGCAACGCGAGGCACTCGAGCGCGCCGACATGGCGCTGCGCAAGCTTGCCGCGCAGGCGCACGGCGAAGCCCTGACGCAGGTGCTGGGCGCCTGGGAGCAGCGCGACGCCAGCCGTCTGCCGAGCATCCAGGAGCTGGGCCGCGCGGTCACGCCGGCAGTGCGCAGCGGCTGGTCGCAAGCCATCGGCTCCGCGCCCTCGGCTGCCGCGAACGACGCCGCCGAAGCGCTGCTGCGCCTCGAAATGGCCGCCGAAGTGCCGACGCCCGCCGAGCAACTCGAAGCGCGCCGTGCCCTGCAGCTCAAGCTGCTGACGAAGCGCGGCGACCCGGCGCCCGCCCAGACCTGGGGCCAGGATGCCGGCAAGGTGCTCGCCGCGGCGCACGACGCCGCCAGCGCGCGGCGCCTGCAGAACGCGCTGAAGGCGCTGCTGCGCAAGTAGGGAGCAAGCGGCTTTCCGGCCACGAAAAAGGCGCCCCGCGGGGCGCCTTCTTCTTTGGTGCAGTTGCGCAAGAGCCTTGCAGCCGGGTTCAGACCTTCTCGCCAATGGCTGGCGTCTGCACTGCCGCAGCCTGCTCGGCCAGATAGCCGTCGCGGATCTTGCGGCGGATCAGCAGCCCGCCGATGCCCAGCAGCAGGGCGAGGGCGCCGACGATCAGCGTGCCCTTGTCGGTGGCGCTCGATGCCGCGGCCTTGTCCTTGACCTCCATGATCTTCTGAACGTCGGCCAGCGACACCACGGGCTTGCCCTTGAGCTTCACTTCGTAGACCAGGTTGTTGTCCGAGGGATCGACGCGCACTTCGACGGCTTCGTCGATCAGCGGCTCCAGCTTGCTGCGGCCGACTGCGTAATCGACGCGCCACTTCTCGGTGTTGCCGTCGGACAGCCTGGCGTCGAGCACGAAGTAGCGGCGCGTGCTGCTGCCGCCGCGGCGGCGCTTGGTTGTTTCGGTGACTTCGCTGCCGCTGACGATCGTGCCGCTCTTCGCGACCAGGTCTTCGACGGCGGTGCCGTGCGTGTCCGCGCTGGCCTTGAACTGTGCATACGCTGCCCAGCCCAGGATGCCGATGCCGAACACCAGCGCGATCCACGCCTTGCCCGTGAGCTGATAGAACCAATCCCTCATGTTGTGTGCCTTTTTGGACGAGTTGATAACCCGTCGATGTTAAGGGTTGAATTGCTATCAAATAGATAGCTGACAACTGAGGCTGGACGTGCGTTCAGGGCCTTTTAGGCAGAAAGAATTCATCGAAGATCGCGAGCACTCCGGGGAAGTCGCGCGCGAAGTTCGGGCGGTTCACGAAGTAGGCCTCGCAGGCCACCGCGAAGAACTCGCTGATCGAGGTGGCGCCATAGGCATCGAGCCACGGTGCTTCAGTGCCGAAGCGCTCGGCCTTGATGGTCTGCTCGCGGAAGTGGTCGTACGCGGGCTGCAGGACGGCCAGCCACGCCTCACGGGCCGCGCGCGAACTGCGCTGGCCGGCGAAGCCCGGCGGCAGGGGCGGGCAGCCGTTGGCGTCGCCGCTGCGCATGTCGATCTTGTGGGCGAACTCGTGGATCACCACGTTGTAGCCGCGCTCGCTGGTGATGCTGCTGGCCAGCACGTCGTCCCAGCTCAGCATGACGGGGCCGCGCTCCATGGCCTCGCCGGCCACGACTTCGCCGTACTCGTGCACCACCTGCGCCTCGTCGATCACCTTGCGCCGCGCCACCACCTCGGAGCGGTGCACGACGATGCCGACGAAATCGTCGTACCAATTCAGCCCGCCCTTGAGGTGCAGCACCGGCAGCACGGCCTGCGCCGCGATGGCCAGCGCCACCTCGTTGGTGATGGTGAAGCCCTTGGCGCCGTGGAATTCCTTGTCGCGCAGGAACCCGGCGGTGAGCGAGCGCAGCCGCTGCCGGTCGGCTTCGGGCAGCGCGCCGAGGAAGGCGTAGCGCCGGAGCGTGGCCTGCCACGCGGCTTCGGGGATCGGGGGCAGGGCGCGCAGGCGGCGCAGCCACTTGAACATTGCTGGCGGCGGCGCGGCTAGCGCAGGTCGACGCGCTGCGCGCCGGCAGCCGAGAGGCACAGCAACTGCGCGCGCGGCGGGTGCGCGGCGGCATCCCAGTCGCTCAGCACGATGCGGCGCAGGCCGCTGCCCAGGTCGTGGTCGGCCGGGCGGTGCGTGTGGCCGTGCACCAGCGCGTGGGCGTTGGCCTGCCGCAGCCAGTCGCGCGCGGCCGGCGTATCGACATCTGCCCAGACCATCGACGGATTGCGCTTGCGGTCTTCGCTCTGCACGCGCATGGAGCGCGCGAGCGCGCGGCGCTCTTCAAGCGGCCGGGCGAGGAACGCGGCCTGCCATTCGGGCGTGCGCACCTGCGCGCGGAATTTCAGGTACTCGGTGTCCTCGAGGCAAAGGATGTCGCCGTGGCTCAGCAGCCAGCGCTGGCCGTGCAGCACCAGCACGGTCGGGTCGTCGAGCAACGTGAGCCCGCATTGCGCGGCGAACGCGGGGCCGACGAGGAAGTCGCGGTTGCCGTGCATGAAGAACACGGGCATGCGCTGCGCGGTGCGGCGCAGGAGTTCGGCGCACTGGGCCTCGAAGCCTGGCTGCGCGGCGGAATCGTCGCCCACCCACACCTCGAACAGGTCGCCCAGGATGATGAGCGCGTCCGCCGGCGTGGTCTGCAGATAGCCCTGCCAGGCCTCGAAGGTGGCGGGTTCGCCGGCCTGCAGGTGCAGGTCGGAGATGAGGTCGACCGTGCGCCACGCGGGCGGCGCCACCAGCTCCGGGAAGGCTGGGCTCGCCGCCGTGCTCATGCTGCTGTCGCTGCCGCGAGTGCGTTGCGCCGGTTGCGGGTCATTCCGCGGTGACGACGGCCTTTTCGATCACGACGTCCTCGAGCGGCACGTCGTCATGGAAGCCCTTGCGACCGGTCTTCACGGCCTTGATCTTGTCGACCACTTCGGTGCCGGCGATGACCTTGCCGAACACTGCATAGCCCCAGCCCTGGGCCGAGGGAGCGGTGTGGTTCAGGAAGCCGTTGTCGGCCACGTTGATGAAGAACTGGGCGGTGGCCGAGTGGGGCGCGCTGGTGCGGGCCATGGCCACGGTGTAGGTGTCGTTCTTCAGGCCGTTGTTGGCTTCGTTCTGGATCTCGGCGTCGGTGGGCTTTTGCTTCATGCCGGGTTCGAAGCCCCCGCCTTGCACCATGAAGCCGGGGATCACGCGGTGGAACACCGTGTTGTCGTAGTGGCCCTTCTTCACGTACGCGACGAAGTTCTCGACCGACTTCGGCGCCTTGGCGGCGTCGAGCTCGAGCGTGATCACGCCGAGGTTCTTGATGTGCAGTTCGACTTGGGGGTTGCTCATGATTGGGCTCCTGCTTGGGAAGGGAAAAACCGATTCGAAAACCGATCCGATTACTTCGCCACGACGGTGGCGGACTTGATGGTGACGGCCTCGAGCGGCACGTTCTGCATGCCGTTCTTGTTGCCGGTGGCCACCGCGCGGATCTTGTCGACCACGTCGGTGCCGGCGACGACCTTGCCGAACACGGTGTAGCCGTAGCCGTCGGGGTTGGGCGCGTTGAGCGAGTCGTTGTTCTTCACGTTGATGAAGAACTGCGAGGTCGCCGAATTGGGGTTGCCGGTGCGGGCCATGGCGATCGTGTACTTGTCGTTCTTCAGGCCGTTGCTCGCTTCCAGCGGAATGGGCGCGCGCGTGGGCTTTTGCTGCAGGTCGGCCGTGAAGCCGCCGCCCTGGATCATGAAGCCGTCGATCACGCGGTGGAACACCGTGCCGTCGTAGTGCTTGTCCTTGACGTACTGCAGGAAGTTCTCGACCGTCTTGGGCGCCTTTGCCTCGTCGAGTTCGACCACGATGTCGCCCGCCGACGTGGCGAGCTTGACGCGCGGCGTGGCCGCTAGCGCATGGGCGCTGGCGGCGAACGCGAATGCGGCGGCCAGCACGAGGGCGCCGCGGCGGCTGAAACGGGAGAAGGAGTTGATCGTCAAATGAGACTCCGTGTGCGGATGGAGGAACGGTGCCGCGCCGTCGACACCATGGCGGTGCCGCGACAGCGGCGACAGATTATTTGCTGGCGCGGCCGACCGGCTTGCGGATGACCACAGGTGCGGCGGGCAGGGCGGCCGCCTCGGCTTCGGTCTTCGAGGTGAAGATCTGGCGGATCAGCGCGAGCTTGGGCGCGACGCTGGGGTTGGTGCTGGCGAACTGCTGGGCGCGCACGTATTCCTGCGCCGCGAGGCGGGCGTACACGTCACCGAGGTTCTCGTGGGCCGTGGCGTAGTTCGGGTTGAGCTTGATGGCCTGTTCGAGCGCGGCGCGCGCCTGGTCGAACTTGCTTTGCGACGCGTAGAGCGCGGCGAGGTTGTTGTAGGGCTCGGAGAGCTCGGGAAAGTCCTGCGTGAGCTGGGTGAAGGCGATGATGGCCTCGGCCTGCTTGTTCTGCTCGGTGAGGATCACGCCGCGCAGGAAGCGCATCTGCGGGTCGCGTGGCTTGCCGGCGATGTAGGTGTCGGCCTTGGCGAGCGCCTCGTTCGACTTGCCCTGGCGCAGCAGCGCGTTCACGTCGTCGTATTCGTTCGCATGCGCCGCGGAGCCCCAGAGGCTGAACAGCAGTGCGAAGGCAATGGAGAGTCTGGAGAAAGCGGAGTGCTTCATGAAGCCTCGACGGATTTGGGGGAGATGCGGGGAACGAACTCGGGGGCGCGGGCTTGGGGAACACCCGGACGCTACCCGATGGCGGCCGTTTATACTTGACCGGATTGTAACCGAGGGGCCATGTCGACCCCCTCGCGAACACAGTCCCAGTCACCCCTGAAAAACACCGTCTTTCGCCCGTGCCGCACGCGCGCGAAATGACGTTTTCCGAATCTCATGAGTCTGCGCATCTACAACACGCTGTCGCGTGAATTGGAGGAATTCTCCCCATTGCAACCGGGACAGGTGCGCATGTACGTCTGCGGCATGACGGTCTACGACTTCTGCCATATCGGTCACGCCCGCATGATGATGGCGTTCGACGTGGTGCAGCGCTGGCTGCGCGCCAGCGACTACGCCGTGACCTACGTGCGCAACATCACCGACATCGACGACAAGATCATCGCCCGCTCGGTGCAGCGCGGCATCACCATTCGCGAGCTGACCGACGAAGTGATCGCGGCCATGCACGAGGACATCGGCGCGCTCGGCATCGAGCCGCCCACCGTCGAGCCGCGCGCCACCGAATACGTGCCGCAGATGCTCGGCATCATCGAGAAGCTCGAGCAGAAGGGCCTGGCCTACCGCTCCGACAACGGCGACGTGAACTACGCGGTGCGCAAGTTCCCGGGCTACGGCAAGCTCTCCGGCAAGTCGCTCGACGAACTGCATGCGGGCGAACGCGTCGCCGTGCTCGATGGCAAGCAGGACCCGCTCGACTTCGTGCTCTGGAAGGCCGCCAAGCCGACCGAGCCCGCCGACGCGAAATGGGAAAGCGCCTATGGCGCCGGCCGCCCGGGCTGGCACATCGAATGCTCGGCCATGAGCTGCGCCACCCTCGGCGAGACCTTCGACATCCACGGCGGCGGTGCCGACCTGCAGTTCCCGCACCACGAGAACGAGATCGCGCAGAGCGAGGGTGCCAACGGCAAGCCGCTGTCGCGCTTCTGGGTGCACAACGGTTTCGTGCGCGTGGACAACGAGAAGATGTCCAAGAGCCTGGGCAACTTCTTCACCATCCGAGAGGTGCTGCAGAAGTACGATGCCGAGACCCTGCGTTTCTTCCTGGTGCGCACGCATTACCGCAGCGCGCTCAACTACAGCGACGCGCATCTCGACGACGCGCGCAATTCGCTGAAGCGCCTGTACACCGCCCTCGACCTGGTCGTGCCGGCCGAGGTGGCCATCGACTGGGCCCAGCCCCATGCCGCGCGCTTCAAGGCCGCCATGGACGAGGACTTCGGCACGCCGGAGGCCATCGCCGTGCTGTTCGAGCTGGCCGGTGAGGTGAACCGTACCAAGTCCCCCGAAACCGCCGGGCTGCTGAAGGCGCTGGCGGCTTCGCTGGGCATCCTGCAGGGCGATCCGCGGGCCTTCCTGCAGGCCGGCAGCACGCTCGACGACGCCACCATCCAGGCGAAGATCGACGCCCGCGCCGCCGCCAAGGCCGCGAAGAACTTCGCCGAAGCCGACCGCATCCGCCAGGAACTCCTCGAGCAGGGCATCGTGCTCAAGGATTCGCCCACGGGCACGACCTGGGCGGCTGCGCAGTGAACGGAACGACGAACCCCATGCCCGCCCCAAGGAAGCCCAGCGTCAAGATATACACGCCGGACTATTGGGAGGAGGCGTGCAAGCACCTCTCGCGCAAGGACCGCGTGATGAAGCGGCTGATCCCGAAGTTCGGCGACGCCTGCCTGGAGTCGCGCGGCGATGCGTTCACCACGCTCGCGCGCAGCGTGGTCGGCCAGCAGATCTCGGTCAAGGCCGCGCAGTCGGTCTGGGACAAGTTCGCCGCGCTGCCGCGCAAGCTGACGCCGGCCAACGTGCTCAAGCTCAAGGTCGACGACATGCGCGGCGCGGGGCTCTCGGCACGCAAGATCGAGTACCTCGTCGACCTGGCGCTGCATTTCGACTCGGGCCTGGTGCACGTCGATGCATGGAAGGACATGGACGACGAGCAGATCATCGAGGAACTCGTGGCCATCCGCGGCATCGGCCGCTGGACGGCCGAGATGTTCCTCATCTTCCACCTCATGCGCCCGAACGTGCTGCCCGTGGACGACCTGGGGCTGCTCAACGGCATCAGCGTCAACTACTTCTCGGGCGACCCGGTCAGCCGCAGCGATGCCCGCGATGTCGCCGTGGCCTGGGCGCCTTATTGCAGCGTGGCGACTTGGTATATTTGGCGATCGCTGGATCCCGCTCCAGTAACGTATTAGCAACACCCCCAGGCTGCGCGCACTTCGTGTCGCTTCGCCAACCCCCTCGAGGGGGCAACACCTGCGGCCCGGCAAAGCCGGTTCCGCGGTGTTCCTGGAATGGGATGCGACGGGCTCGCGGGCAGCAAATTGAAATAAACAGGAGAAGACGTTGGCGAAACGAACCTTCCTCGACTTCGAGCAGCCGATTGCCGAGCTCGAAACAAAGATCGAAGAATTGCGCTATGTGCAGACCGAATCCGCGGTCGACATTTCTGAAGAGATCGATCAGCTCGGCAAGAAGAGCCAGCAGCTCACCAAGGACATCTACAGCGACCTGATGCCCTGGCAGATCACCAAGATCGCACGGCATCCGGAGCGCCCGTACACGCTGGACTACGTCAACGAGATCTTCACCGACTTCGTCGAACTGCACGGCGACCGCCATTTCTCGGACGACCTGTCGATCGTGGGCGGCCTGGCCCGCTTCAACGGCGTGCCTTGCATGGTCATCGGCCACCAGAAGGGCCGCGACACCAAGGAGCGCACCGCGCGCAACTTCGGCATGAGCAAGCCCGAGGGCTACCGCAAGGCGCTGCGCCTGATGAAGACGGCCGAGAAGTTCAAGCTGCCGGTCTTCACCTTCGTGGACACCCCCGGCGCATACCCCGGCATCGACGCCGAGGAGCGCGGCCAGTCGGAAGCCATCGGCCGCAACATCTTCGAGATGGCGCAGCTCGAGGTGCCGATCATCGTCACCATCATCGGCGAGGGCGGCTCCGGCGGCGCGCTGGCGATCTCGGTCGGCGACCAGTTGCTGATGCTGCAGTACTCCATTTATTCCGTGATCAGCCCCGAGGGCTGCGCTTCCATCCTCTGGAAGACCGGCGAGAAGGCTCAGGAAGCCGCCGACGCGCTGGGCATTACCGCGCACCGCCTCAAGGCGCTGGGCCTGGTCGACAAGATCGTGAACGAGCCCGTGGGCGGCGCGCACCGCGACCATCGCCAGATGGCTGCCTTCCTCAAGCGCGCTCTCAACGACGCCTTCCGCCAGGTCAGCGACCTCAAGCCGAAGGAACTGCTGGAGCGCCGCTACGAGCGCCTGCAGAGCTACGGCCGCTTCAACGACACCAAGGCCGACAGCGGCGGCAGGTAACTCACAGGCGCCGTCATGAACTCCACTTTCGAACGCGCCATTGCCGCGTTCGAGCCGGCGCATTGGCCGCTGGCGGTGGGGTTCAGCGGCGGCGCCGATTCGACCGCCTTGCTGGCCGCCTGCGCAGCGCGCTGGCCGGGGCAGGTGGTCGCCTTCCATGTGCATCACGGGCTGCAGGCTGCGGCCGACGGATTCGAGCAGCATTGCCGTTCGATGTGCGAGCGCCTGGGCGTGCCGCTGGTCGTCCATCGCGTCGATGCGCGGCATGCGACGGGCGAAAGCCCTGAAGACGCCGCCCGCCGTGCCCGCTACGCGGCATTCGCCGAGATGGCGCGTGCGGACGAGGCCAGGGGAGCGATCAGGTCCGTCGTGCTGGGGCACCACGCCGACGACCAGGTCGAGACCCTGCTGCTGGCGCTGTCGCGCGGCGCGGGGCTGCCGGGGCTGGCGGCCATGCCGGCGCATGCGCAGCGCAACGGGCTCGACATCTACCGTCCGCTGCTCGCGGTGGCGGGCGCCGAGGTTCGCGAATGGCTGGCCGGCCGCGAGCTGCCGTGGATCGAGGACCCGACCAACGAGGACGCGCGCTACACCCGCAACAGGATCCGCTCCGTGCTGCTGCCCGCGCTGGAGCAGGCCTTTCCGCAGTTCCGCTCCACCTTCGCGCGCAGCGTGGGCCACGCCGCGCAGGCTCAGCAACTGCTGAACGAACTGGCGGCGCAGGACCTGGAAAGCGTGGGCAGCCCGCCGCGCATCGCCACGCTGCAGGCACTGTCGCGCGCGCGCCAGGCCAACGTGCTGCGCCACTGGCTGATGCGCTCGCACGGCTGCGGGCCCAGCGCGGCGCAGTTGGAACAGCTGCTCGATCAGGTCCGTGCCTGCACCACGCGCGGCCATCGCATCCACCTCAAGGTGGGCGCCGGTTTCGTCGAACGCAGGGGCGACTTGCTGCATTGGTACAATGTTGCGCCCTCGCCGAAGACTTCGCTCTGACCGCTTGCAGGGCGCCGCCCATCAAGCGGCCCTTTCCTTTTCTCTGATTTCACCCATGGCATTGATCGTTCACAAATACGGCGGTACGTCGATGGGCTCGACCGAGCGCATCAAGAATGTCGCCAAGCGTGTCGCCAAGTGGGCGCGCGCAGGCCACCAGATGATCGTGGTTCCGAGTGCCATGAGCGGCGAGACCAACCGCCTGCTCGGCCTAGCCAAGGAACTGGCGCCCAGCAAACCCGGCGTGGCCCACAACCGCGAGCTCGACATGCTGGCCTCCACAGGCGAGCAGGCTTCGTCGGCACTGCTGGCCATCGCGCTGCAGGCCGAGGGCGTCGAGTCCGTGAGCTACGCGGGCTGGCAGGTTTCGGTGCGCACCGACAACTCCTACACCAAGGCCCGCATCGAGAGCATCGACAGCGAGCGCGTCATGTCCGACCTCAATGCCGGCAAGGTGGTGGTCATCACCGGCTTCCAGGGCGTGGACGACGACGGCAACATCACCACGCTGGGCCGCGGCGGCAGCGACACCTCGGCCGTGGCCATTGCAGCGGCGATGAAGGCCAACGAGTGCCTGATCTACACCGACGTGGACGGCGTCTACACGACCGACCCGCGCGTCGAGCCCGATGCGCGCCGCCTGACGACCGTGAGCTTCGAGGAAATGCTCGAAATGGCGAGCCTGGGCTCCAAGGTGCTGCAGATCCGCTCGGTGGAATTCGCCGGCAAGTACAAGGTGCCGCTGCGTGTGCTTTCGAGCTTCACGCCGTGGGACATCGACATCAATGAAGAGGCCAAGTCCGGCACGCTGATCACTTTCGAGGAAGACGAAAACATGGAACAAGCCGTCGTATCCGGCATCGCATTCAACCGCGACGAAGCCAAGATCTCGGTGCTCGGCGTGCCCGACAAGCCGGGCATCGCGTATCACATCCTCGGTGCGGTGGCCGACGCCAACATCGAAGTCGACGTGATCATCCAGAACCTCAGCAAGGACGGAAAGACCGACTTCAGCTTCACCGTTCACCGCAACGAGTACGCGAAGACGATCGACCTGCTGCAGTCGAAGGTGATGCCCTCGCTGGGCGCGACCGAAGTGGTCGGCGACACCAAGATCTGCAAGGTCAGCATCGTGGGCATCGGCATGCGCAGCCACGTGGGCGTGGCGAGCAAGATGTTCCGCGTGCTGGCCGAAGAAGGTATCAACATCCAGATGATCTCGACGAGCGAAATCAAGACTTCGGTCGTGATCGACGAAAAATATATGGAATTGGCAGTGCGCGCATTGCACAAAGCCTTCGATCTGGATCAGCCGGGCGCCTAAGTAGTGGCATAATCTCAGCTTCTTTCAGGAACTGTGACCGAGTGGCCGAAGGTGCTCCCCTGCTAAGGGAGTATGGGGTGTAGAGCCTCATCGAGGGTTCGAATCCCTCCGGTTCCGCCAAGTTGATGAAGCCTCGTTGATCTTCGGATTGACGGGGCTTTTTTCATTGGCCGGCAAAGCGTCCAGCATTACTCGGAAGCTCGCGGCGGCTTGTTGCTCGTCTGCGTTGTCGGACAGGGCTAGGTCTTCTGCCATGGCCGCCATGAAGGCATGAGCAGGGTCCTCTCCAAGCACGGCTCTTAGCTTTCCTCTCACGCGCCAGTTACACGGGCGCTTCCCCTGTTTCATCTGTATCAGCGTCGGCGCGGTCGTGTCTAGCAGTGCGGCTAGCTTGACTTGGCTGCCGGCGACAACTGCTGCCGCCTCAATCAGCTCGGCGACGGTAAGGGGTGTTGCAAGTTGCGACATGGTTGTATATGCTCGGGGTGTTGCAGTTTGCTATAGGTTGCAGATTGCTCATTTTAGGAGCGGCCATGCTTTCACAAATTTCCTTCTCGCTGTTCGCCCAGTCGGCGCAGCAGCAATCCGAGTGCCCCCCTGCTGGTGCCTCGCAAGAGGTAAACGAGGCTGCGCCGAGCTTGGCCGCTCCCTCGGCCTCCGGCCAGCAGGCGGGCACACCCTCGTATATCGGTCCCTTTCTCCCGCGTCGTGGTTCCAACATCCGGCACATGCAGGGTGGCTGGGATAGCGATTGGTGGGCTGACTGGCAAGTGCATGGGTCGTCGCTGGATGCGCCCGATTTGTTTCCGTCTGGTGGGCACGTCGCGTATCTCAGTGGCAGTCAGGTTTATGCCGATGGGTATGCCGGGTATCGCCCGTGACTCGCTAGCTCGTAGCCCTCGTGCGAGGGCTTCCGGCTGGCATGTCGCCCGCAAACCTCAAGCCTGAAATAGCGGCACAGAAAGCTCTCATGAACCACACCTCTCTTATTCAAATCATCAAGGTCGGCGAACTGCAGAACAAGACCTTCGAAGGCCGCTCGTACCAAGTCCAAGAGTGCGAGTGCATCCTGATCAACGACGACGGCACGCCCGAAGCGGTCGGCGTCTTGCGCCTGGGCGATCAGATGCGCGGCGACAAGGCCCCCACGGTGGGCACCTACAGCGCGAAGTTCTCGCTGAAGCCCTCGCCGAAGGATCGCAAGATAGGCGCAGTGCTGACGGGCCTCACGCCCGCCGGCAAGCAACCTCCCGCAGCAGCACCGAGGCCGCAGTGATGCTCCCGCCCGAGGCTGTACAGATCATTGTTGATCTGGCCCTGCACGCGATCCTTATCGGGTGCATGGCGGGCTTCTTCTGCTCGCGGCTGCTGGACAAGGGTATCGACTTCGTTCTGTACCTCATCGAGCGTCGCGACCGCATCAACGCTGCGCGCAACCGCGATCACAGCAAGGTGCCTTCGATCCATGGCTGACCCCACGGTCATCGAATGTGCGTCCGCGTGCACCGTCACCGTGGTGCACGAACTCTCTCTGCCCCCGCTGCAGTTGACGCCTGAGGAAGGCGCTCAGATCGCAGTGGCGGTGCTCGTCGTATGGGCCGTTGGCTGGGGTGTCCGGCAGCTGACAAGGCTTATTCAAACCTCCGGACCTTCAACTGAAAAGGAAGACTGACATGGAACTCAAGAACCGCCTGAACAAGGCCGTTGCGCTGGGCCTGCTGGCCGCTGCTGGTGTCGGTGCTGTCGCACCCGCTCACGCTGCCGTCGACGTCGCCGCCGTCGTGACCGAAATCAACGGCACGCTCACCCCGATCGGCACCATCGGCGCGGCCGTGTTGCTGGTCGTGGTCGGCATCGCCGCGTTCAAGTGGGTGCGTCGCGCCATCCACTGATCGTGGCTTCGGTCCTCGGCCTGATCACCCGGGGGCTTCTTCAAAGGGCTCGCGTCGAGTCCTTCGTAGAGGTGAAGCATGGGTCTGTTCGTCATCATCGCAATCCTGGGGGCGGCATGGCTCATGTTCTCCGAGTAGCGCTCGCCCTGGTGCTCCTGTCTGTGTCGTTGATGGCGCAGGCGCTCATCCCCCCGGTGCCGCAGATATCCGGGCAGTGGGGTTGGGGCCTTCCAAGCCCTGCTGCGACGGGCGCTAGTGCCTCTGACGTGTGTGCGGCGCTGCTTCCTGCGTTCATCACTCAATACACCGCGTCCGGTGTCTCAGGCTTCACCGTGGTGGTTGGTCAGGTGCCCACGCCTACCGCATCCGGGTACTGTCAAGGGTCGTACATGCATCCTGACGGGTCTCCGCGTTATCCCGCGCGTGCAACGCTGTACATGAACAGCGGCAATGTGTGTCCGACGAATAGCTCGCTGATTTCTAGCTCTGGGATGTGCTCGTGCAACGCGAACTATGAGGACTCGCCGGATGGCAAGTCCTGCGTGCCGTCGAAGTCGCGCTGGGAGAAAGCCTGCGAAGCCAATGCCGGCAAGCGCTACAACTTTCAGTCCTCTGGCAAGAATCAGCCTGGCGGTTGTCAGACCGAAATCAACAACGTGAATTCGCCTATCGAGGGCGATACGGGTGGCTTGCCCGATTCGTTCGGCTGTCAGGTGCGTTTCGTTGATGACGGCAGTAAGACCTCGGCGCTTGATCCTGACACTAAGGAGTGGGTCACCAAGGGCCTTGGCCGCGTCACCGGCGAGACCTGTGTTGGTACTGGCGTGCCGGTGCCTGGGGATGCACCTGAGGGCACCACGCAGGAATCCGAGGGCAAGAACGATCAGTGCCCCTATGGGTTGGTGAAGGGTGTTAACGGGCAGATCGTGTGCGCCTACAGCGATCCCAATGGCACCATCGAAGGCACGGAGACCAGCACCGTCAAGAACCCGGACGGCACGTCGACCGACACGAAGAAGGAAATCAAGTGCGACGGTGGTGTGTGCACGACGACAACAACGACGACGACACGCGATAGCGCGGGCACCATCGTCGGTACGAAGATTGACGAAAAGAAAGAGTCCATCGGCGAGACGTGCAACAAGGACCCGGGCAACAAGGTATGCGCGACGACGGGGGGCGGCGGTGCTGATGGCGGCGCTGGCTTTAGCGGCTCGTGCGAAGCCGGCTTCACGGTGAAGGGTGAAGACCCGATCCTCAACGCTATGGCGCTAGAGCAGTACAAGCGGAATTGCCAGTTCTTTGAGAAGAAGCCCGATCCCACGGACGAGACGAAGGCCTATGACGCCATGGTGGCGAAGGGCAAGCAAGGCGGCGATCAGACCGGGGACCTACCGGACGGTAGCAAGCGCACGATCAACATGAATCCGTCTGATTTCGAGGGGCAGGACGTGATCGGCGTGTCTGCCTGCATTGCTGACAAGACGGTGACGGTGATGGGTCAGACCGTGCGCATTCCGTTCTCCGTCATCTGTCCTTGGCTGGAGTACATGGGCATCGTGTTGCTCGCGTGCTCGTACTTCGTTGCTGGTCGAATCGTCGTGAAGGGGTAACGCAACATGCCTGCATTTATTCCGTGGGCGATTGCCCTTCTGGTTGGTGGCCTCCGGTATGTCGCCGGCAGTCTTGCCGTGCAGGTCCTTGTGGGCCTCGGCATTGGTGTCGTGACGTACACCGGCATCGACGCCACGTTCGATTACGTGATGCAGCGTTCGGTGCAGACACTGGGCGGTTTGCCTGCAGAGCTGCTTGGGCTGATGGGCTACATGAAGCTCGGGAAGTGCATCGGTGTGATCGTCGCGGCGTACACCGGGCGGTTCGCGATGACTGCTGTTCGCACAGCTGCAGGCGCGCTGGCCATCAAGCGCTTCATGAAGCTCTGAGGGCGCGTCGATGTTCTATCTCCGCACGGGTGGCAATGGTTCCGGTAAGACGCTGTTCACGCTGCAGGACGTTCGTAAGCTGCAGTTGGAGAGTGGTCGCCCGGTCTACTTCAACATCCGGCCTGAGAACGATCCGAAGAAGCCGAATCAGCCTTATTGCAACCTCAAGCAATCGACCATCGATGAATTCGGGTGGAAGCCCTTTCGGTTTCACGAATGGGAGTCCGTCGAGCCAGGTGCGATCTTCTTGGTTGATGAGTGCCACTACGATTTGCCGAAACGGCCGGCCAGTCTGAAGGAGCCGCCGCACATCGCGCGCCTGACTGAGCATCGTTCGTATGGCTTTGATTTCTTCTTGCTGACTCAGCACCCGAAGAACATCGATAGCTTCGTGCGCAACCTCGTGCAGGCGCCGGGTTGGCATCAGCACGTGAAGCGGCTGGCGGGTGCAGCGGCGGTATCAAATTTTCTGCAGTGGGATGCCGTCAACCTGCAGTGCGAGCAGTTTGGCTCGGGCAAGACGGCGGACGTGAAGACACGGCCGTTTCCGCGCGAGGTGTACGACTGGTACGACTCGGCTTATGTTCACACCGGTAAGACGCGCATTCCGAAGGCGGTGTATGTGGTGATCGCGTGCATGGTGCTGGTGCCGCTCTTGATCTGGCTAGGCGTCTCCGGGCTGTTCAACAAGTCGAAGGCGAAGGGGTCCGATGAGAAGGAAGTGGCGGCTGCTTCTTCGGGCGCACGCGGCGGCGAAGGGTCAGCGAGGCCTAAGACGCCGACTGAGTACATCGCCAGCTATCAGCCTCGGGTGCCTGGGTTGATGCATAGCGCGCCGGCTTACGATGAATTGACGCGGCCCAAGCGGGTTCCTGTGCCCGCTGCCTGCGTCTCGATGGCGTCGAAGGGGTGCAAGTGCTACACGCAGGATGCGACGCCGTATCCGGTCGATCAGGGGCTGTGCGAGTCGATAGCGCGGCATGGCGTCTTCCTCGCGTTCGCGCCGGAGGGTGAGACGAAGGAAGCGTCTCGCCTGGAACCCCGTCGTGTAGCCCCGGAGACGGCCGCAGCGGCCCCGTCCGGCTTGGTGGTGATAGGTGACCCGCCTAAGGCCGCTGCAGGCCCTGTAGCGGCTCCTGTGGCCCAAGACCCGCAGCCGCGCGTGCAGCCGGGTTCAAAGTGGTCGTTTCAGACCGGCGCTCAGTGAGTCGGGCTGCTGGAATGCCCTTGCTCGAGCACGTGGGTATTACGTGCCCCTGCGCCAGCGCTCGCGCTACTGCAAAGCAAAGCGCCGGAGCCCTTGTGGCGGAGGCATCTTCTCTCTGGTGCCGCGTGGGTTACGTGCCCCTGCCTTGTCTCTGGCCGGCCAGAAAGACGCCCGCGGCTGCGGGCTCCGGAACTCAATGCGAAGGCGGCGGCGACACGCAGGGCACGGAGACACGGAGGGCGCGTAGACACGGAGCCTGCGTAGACACACCCCGTAGACACGTAGACATGCAGCAAAGCGGAATGCGAGTGCGAGGGGTGTGCGAGCAGGCGCAGTGCGAGCGGCCGCAGTGCGAGTGCCCGGAGGGGCGCTGCTGCCGTAGCCCCTTGTCGGTGGATGTGCTGATGGCGATTGCGGTCGCGCGCGGGAGGCTGAAGGATGGGTGCGTAGCACCATCCGAGGCCGCGCGCAGCGCGGCCAATTTATTACTAACTCACTTCACGACAAGCTCCAGCGAAGAGAGCCTGATTTATCGGTTTCGTCTTGGCCAGCCTGCGCTGGTCAGCCAAAAGAAAGACCCGGCGCAGCCTGCCAGCCGCCCGGGTCGTGATCACTGCCTTATCTTGGGGAAACAGCGATGCAGCGAATTGTGGATGGGATTGCCTACGAAGGCAAATACGTGGATGACGCCTATGACGTTCGGGTGTGGGAGTGCAACGGCCATCGGGAGATTTCGGCCCAGCGCGTGATCGAGTGGCACGAGATAGGTCCGGCTCCCGACTGGGAGTCGATCCTCGGCGAGAAGGACCCGGAGCGTGAAGAGGCTGATGCAGCGGAGCGCAAAGAGGCAGCGCGTAAGCGCAATGCATCGCGGGCGAAGACCACCTGCAGGAGGTTCATCAAGTCGATGGGCTTCAATGAACTGTTGACCCTCACCTATCGCGAGAATCAGACGGACGAGGCGCTGTGCAAGAAGCACGCGCGGGCTTTCTTTCGCCGTATGTCGCAGCTTATTCCTGGCTTCGGCTATTGCGCGGGCTATGAGCCGCAGCAGCGGGGCGCATGGCACGTTCACGCGGCCGTGTACAAGCTCCCGGAGTTCGTCAAGGTGCGTTTCCCTGCAAAGGTCGAAGGCGGCTTCATTGAGCGTAAGGTGCCCGCGAAGCACGTCGGCACGATGGTGTGGCGTGCCATCGTCGGAAAGGACAACGGGCTGTGCTTCGTTGGTGGGAAGAAGGCCGGCAGGGGGCTTACGTCATCGCTGGCCAAGATGGCGGCCTACGTCTCGAAGTACATCCTGAAGCACGCGGAGCTCTTCCCTGAGGGTAAGCAGCGATATACGCATTCGAAGGGTGATCAGCCGCTGCCGAAGTCGGTGGCCACGAGGTTCACGGGAGTGAGCCTGCTGGAGCTGATCCCGCGCTGTTTCTGGCTCGAAGATGGCGAAGTCATCGTGACGCACCACATCGGTCGGTGGCGCGACAGCTACTACCTGTGTACTGAATTGATAGGGCAGGAGGCGCCTTGCTAGTCGGCGCGCATGTCTGGGATGTGTTCTGCGCGAGCTGGGTGCCGGTTCGGCGGTCTGGTGCTTCTGCGGCCTTCTTGTGCGTCTCGCATGCCGTCTCTGACGGCGAAGCGGATGATCCAGTACAGCGCCCAGATCGTGATGGCAGTCGATACGACTCCGATGATGAAGAGGATGAATAGGTCTTGATCGGCTTGTCGCTGTGCGTTGCGGACCATCTGGTCGAGGTGGCGTTGGAATTGCGGGTCCATGCTGAATCTCTCCTTTTTCGAGAGTCTACAACTGCTTACATTTATGGGATGGCTTGTGTCATCGCCTTTGGTGTTGACTGTGTCCGGCCAAATGCATCACGCCTTTGGGCGTCTTACATTTGGAGGATCAGATGCTCGTAGGTTATGCGCGCGTATCCACGCGCGAACAAGAAACACATCTCCAGTTTGATGCGCTCAATAAGGCTGGGTGCGACGTGATCTTTCACGAGAAGGCTAGCGGCGCTTCTCAGAGGGGGAGGCCTGAGCTAGCGCGGTGCCTGTCGTCGTTGAAGCGTGGCGACGTGTTGGTTGTCTACAAGATCGACCGCATCGCGAGAAGCCTTTTCGACCTGCTCGATATCTTGCGGCGTCTGGAGCGCGTCGGTGCAACAATAAAGAGTGTCACCGAGCCCTTGGACACAACGAATAGCATGGGCGTGTTCGTCGTGCAGATACTGGGTGCGGTTGCCCAGCTTGAGAGGTCGATGATTCGGGAACGTTCAATGGCTGGGCAGATTGCTGCGCGGGAGCGCGGCAGAGAGCCGGGGCGGGGTCGGAATTTGGAGCCCGATGTTGAAGCGAAGGTAGTGGCGCTGTATCGAGCTGGAGGGGTGACGTATCGCGAGTTAGGCTATGCACATGGCGTGTCGGCCTCCGTCGTTAAGCGGGCGGTCTATCGTGTGACGAAGGGCGCGGACTACTGGAAGAAGCCTAAGGACTAGAGTCGAAAACATCCGGTTCCGCCAAGATGCGACCCCTGTAGCTCTCCAGCTACAGGGGTTTTTTCTTTGCCGGCTCCATCCGGCGACGGAGCCATCAGGCGCCGTGCAGTTCGGGAAGTCCGGCGAGCACTGTCCGGCACCGCTCGCAGAGCATTCCTTGCTCGCCTTCCTCGTCCACCACGGTGTCGTCGTGCCGCCAGCACCTCCTGCAGCGCAGGAACGAGGTCTGCCTGACCCTCACGTCGACCTTGCTGCCGACCCTCAGGACCTTCTTCTGGCTCAGCGTCTGCTGCATGGCGTAGTCGCGGCACAGCTTCTGCACCTGCTCGGTCGGCAGGCCCCGGCCGTTCATCTGCTCGATGCGGTGCTCGATGGGCATGCCGTGGCAATCCCAGCCCGGAATCCATTGCGAGTCGAAGCCGTCGAAGAAGCGGCTCTTGAAGACCATGTCCTTGAGCACCTTGTTCACCGCGTGCCCGATATGGATGTCGCCGTTCGCGTACGGCGGGCCGTCGTGCAGCACGAACGGCGGGCGCCCGGCGGCCGTTTCGCGCATCCGCCCGTAGATGCGCTGCTGCGCCCAGCGCTCGACCAGTGCGGGCTCGCGCTTCGGCAGGTCGCCCTTCATCGGGAACGGTGTCTTCAGCAGGTTCAGGGTGTCTTTCAGGTCTGGCATGCGGTGTTTTCTTTTTTCGGGAGAGCGGTCGGTTGCGTTGTTGTCGGTCAGTCCCTGTTGCGCAAGGCCGAGCCGGCCGCCAGCAGCGCGACGAGGCTGGCCGCCGCCGCGAACACCACGTACCAGGCGGGAGCGAGCGGATTCCCCGTCCGCGCGATCAGCGCCGTTGCAATGAAGGGCGCGAAGCCCCCGAAGATCGTGACAGCGAAGTTGTAGGCAATGGAAAGACCCGTGGACCGCACCTGCGGCGGATAGAGCTCGGCCATGGCGGCGGGCGCGGGCCCGGTGAAGCCGGCGATCAGCACCGCGAAGACCAGCAGCACGATGGTCAGCGTCGACGGGTTGGGCACGGCCGTGAGAAGCCACAGCGCTGGATAGGCCAGCACCAGGATCGCGGTGGCGAAGCCGATCAACAGCGGCCTGCGCCCGACGCGATCCGACAGCGCGCCGAAGAAGGGCGCCAGCACCACCAGCACCATCAGCCCCGCGCCATTGGCCCACAGCGACACGCTCTGCGGCAGCTTCAGCGTGCGCACCGCATACGTCGGCATGTAGACCAGGAAGAAATACGTGCACACCGTCCACACGATGGTCACGCCGAAGCCGGCGATGATTTCCCTGCGATAGGACCCCAGCGCCTGCCTGAGGGGCGACGCCTGCCGGCCGGCCGCCGTGGCCTGCCGGAAGCTCTCGGGCTCCTGCGTGCGGGTGCGGATGTACCAGCCCACCGGCCCGATGATCAGCCCGAACAGGAAGGGCACTCGCCACCCCCACGCCTGGAGCTGCTCCGGCGTGAGCACATCGGTCAGCGTCGCGCCGAAGACCGAACCCAGCAGCAGCGCGCCGGCCTGGCTCGCCTGCTGCCAGCTCGCGAAGTAGCCTCGTCGGCCCTTGGGCGCGTGCTCGACCAGGAAGGCCGTCGCGCCGCCGACCTCGCCGCCGGCGGAGAAGCCCTGTATCAGCCGCGCCAGCACGATCCAGGCGGGCGCCCAGAGGCCCGCGTCGGCATACGTCGGCGCAAAGCCGATCATGGCCGTGCCCAGCGCCATCAGCATGATCGTGGTGGACAGCGCCGCCTTGCGCCCGCGCGAGTCGCCGAGCGCGCCCAGGACCACCGCACCGACCGGCCGCATCACGAAACCCACGCCGAAGGTCGCTACTGTCAGCAGAAGCGAGGAGGTCTCGTCGCCTGTGGGAAAGAAGAGGCGCGAGATCGTGAGCGCGAAGAAGCCGTAGACCGCGAAGTCGAACCACTCCAGCGTGTTGCCGATGACGGCGGCGAGGATTGTGCGGCGCGTCGCATCCTGTGTTCGTACGGCCTGCACGGGAACTTCGTGGGAAGAGGAAAGGGGAGCGAGGTTGCTCGTGGCGTCCGCCAGCGCGGCAGCGTCAATGTTTTTCATGCTGTCTTGAGAGTTGGAGTCGTTGAACGGGTGGCGGACCTGGAAAGGGCCCAAGCGCCGGCCGATTGCATGAAGCGGTCGGCCGCCTGCAGCTGGCTTGCGGCGATCCATTCGTCGGGCTGGTGCGCCTGCGCGATGGAGCCGGGGCCGCAGACCACCGTCGAAATGCCGACCTGCTGGAAGAAGCCGGCCTCGGTGCCGAAGGGCAGTTCCGCCTCGGGCCAGAGCGCGCCGAGTTCGCGTGCCACGGAGACGGCCGTGTCGTTGTCGCGCGCCGAAAGCGCCGGCACGCCGGCAACCTGGCTGGCTTCGACGGTCACGCCGGCGGGGAGGTCGGCCAGCGCATCGCGGACCGCGTCGCGCACGAGCCGGGCCGTGGCCTCGTCCTGCGGCCGGAACTCCCACAGCACCTCGCAGCAGCCCGGCACGATGTTGATCGCGGTGCCGCCGTTGATCTGGCCGATGTTGATGGTGGCCTCGCCGCCGCGCCCCGCAAGGTTGCGCCGAAGCCCGGCGAGCCGGGTGACGAGATAGGCCGCGGGCTCGATCGCGCTGGCGCCCAGCGACGGGTCGCTCGAATGCGCGGGCAGCCCGGTGAAGAGCGCACGGTGCCCGAAGAAGCCGCGATGCCGCACGCCGACGCGCATCTCGGTCGGCTCGCCGACGATGGCCAGCGCGGGTTCTTCCACCTGCGCCTTCAGTCGCTCCACCAACTGCGGAACGCCCAGGCAGCCGATCTCCTCGTCATAGGAAAAGGCCAGGTGGATCGGCCGGCGCAGCGGCTGCCGCCGCCACGAGGGCACGGCCGACAGGCACGCGGCGATGAAGCCCTTCATGTCCGCCGCGCCGCGCCCGTGCAGGCGGCCGTTGCGCTCGACCAGCGTGAAGGGGCTGGCGCTCCAGTTCTGGCCGGTCACGGGCACCACGTCGCTGTGCCCCGAGAGCACCATGCCGCCGGCGGTGTCGGGGCCGATGCTGGCCAGCAGGTTGGCCTTGCGCCTGTCTTCGCTGTGCACGAGCTGCACCTTCACGCCGTGCCCCGCGAGGTAGTCGGCGATCCAGTGGATCAGCTCGAGGTTGGAACGATGCGAGGTCGTGTCGAATGCCACCAGGGCGCGCAGGATGTCGATGGTGTTCATGCGACGCGCTCGGCAAGGGGCCGCTCGTTTGTGTTGCCGGTGCCTGTGGCGGTGCCGCCCGGCTTGCCGCTGCCGCCCAGCCGCTCCTGCACGAGCCGCATCGCGGCCGACTGGGTCGGCGTACCCTCGCGGTCGGCCAGCTCGAAGATGCGGCGCAGCGTGGCACCGATGCCTCCCACCTGCGAATCGACCTTCGCGCGGTTGAAGCCTTCGTGCTCCGACGCCACGCGGATCAGGCCGCCCGCGTTGATGACGAAATCCGGCGCGTAGAGGATCTCCCTCTCGCGCAGCTGCCGGCCGTGCTCGTCGCGCGCGAGCTGGTTGTTGGCGCCGCCCGCGATCACGCGAAAGCGCATCTGCGGCAGTGTCTTGTCGTTGACGACGGCGCCCATCGCGCAGGGAGCGAACACCTCGGCGTGCACGGCGTAGATCGCGTCGGGCTCGACGATCTTGGCGCCGAACTCGGCTGCGGCCTTGCCCGCGAGTACCGGATCGATGTCGCACACCACCAGGTGCGCTCCTGCCTCGGCGAGCAGCCGGCACAGGCTCCAGCCGACGTTGCCCAGGCCCTGCACGGCCACCGTCAGCCCGCGCAGGTCGCGGCCCAGCCGGTGCGCGACGCCGGCCACGATGCCGTGGTAGACCCCCAGCGCCGTGGTCGGCGATGGGTCGCCGGTGCCGCCCAGTGCCTCCGGCAGGCCGACCACATGCCGCGTGCTCTGCCGTACCCAGGCGAAGTCGTCGACCGTGGTGCCGACATCTTCGGCCGTGATGTAGCGCCCGCCCAGGCGGTTGACCGCCACGCCCATCGCCCGCAGCAGGTCGGGCGTCTTGCTCTTGCGCGGATCGCCGAGGATCACCGACTTGCCGCCGCCCAGGCCCAGCCCCGCGGCAGCGGCCTTGAAGGTCATGCCGCGCGAGAGCCGGAGCACATCGCGCAGGGCGGAAGCCTCGTCGGCGTACGGATACATCCGGCAGCCGCCCAGCGCGGGGCCGAGCTTGGTGCTGTGGACGGCGATGATGGCCCGGAGCCCGACCCGGTCATCGGATATGAAGACGACCTGTTCGTGGTCCGCGAAAGACTCGGTGGAGAAGACTGTCATCTGGTTCTTTTTTCGAGTTCGGGTGAACGAGTGCGGAGCTGCTTCGAACTGTGGAAGGCCGCCTTGTCAATGCCTGCAAGAGGAAGTTAGGTACAGCAGCAGGCGGCGCAGGTATAGAAGCAGCTCCACCGGACGGACATCGGGCTGCGAGCCGCATAGCGGCAGGACTTCAGTGCTTGCCTGGCGGAATGATTGCGTCATGTGTTGGCCTCGCTTTGAGGTCAAGCATGACAGGAAGAGTCGCCGTGATATTGGCGAAAATTTCTGGCGGAGAAAATTCAGGCGCCAGAGGAGAGAAGGGCGTCCGGAATTCCGCCGAAGGCCATCTCCTTGAGAAGTCTGTGCAGCTCGTTAAGCGCGAGCTCTTTCTGTGAATCGCCCAGAGGTTCGATTGAAAGTTTGAAGATAGATACCGCGCCATCCAGCGGTGATGTCCCCTCCGAAGAGGGAATGGAAGGCATCCAGGTCTCGTCCTCGGGAATCAGGCAGGTCCAGATAAGCCCATGCCGCTCGACCGCCGGAAACGCCGTGATCCTGAAGCAATCCGCCGTCTTGGGCGCGAGCTTCTCCGGCACCAGCCGGCATTGCCCATCGGAGCCGAAGCGCAGGCCGTGGTAGGCGCAGACCAGCTCTTCTCCCTCGATGCGCCCGCTGCTCAGCGGCAGCCCGCGGTGCGGGCACATGTCGCGGCCGATGCGCATGCCGTCGGGCATGCGGTAGACGGCGAGCCGCAGGTTCAGCAGCACGACCTGCCTCGGCTTCGCAAGCGGATCGTCGGCGCGCACGAGCGGAAACCACTGCCGCGCGAGCACGGGCCAGTCCTGCTGCGCATAGCTGCAGCCGGAAGGCAGGAAGCCCTCGGGCAAGGGACGTGGAAGAGCCGCTTCGACCGTCATGTCTTGCCTTCCTCGGTGTGCTGGATCGGTCTACTTGACCAGTCCGATCCGGATCCTCCGGTTGTGCTGCCCCTTGTTCTCGATCTTCATGATGCGAAGCGGCGCCGACTGCGAAGTCTTCGAGAGATGGGTGCCGCCGCAGGCCTGCCGGTCGAGGCCCACGATCTCGATGATGCGGGTGGTGCCGTCGTCCTGGGCCGGCGGCGCGACCGAGCGGCTGCGCAGCACGCCGGGCTCGCGCGCGAGCGCGGCCGAATCGAGATACACCGCGTTCACCTGCAGGCCGTCGGAGATCAGGCTGTTGAGTTCGGGCTCGAGCTTGCGCAGCTCGTTGTTGTCGACCGTGGGCAGGTCGAAGTCGATGCGGGCCGTGCCGTCGGCCGCCATCTGCACGCCGGTGACCAGGGAGCCTTCGAAGCGCTGGTAGACGAGGGCGTTCAGGATGTGCAGGCCGGTGTGCAGCTGGCACATCATCGAGCGGAAATCCTGGTCGACGCTGGCGATGACCTTGTCGCCCGGCACCTTGCCGATGTCCGCCTCGTCGAAGTAGTGCCAGGCGTTCCTGCCCTCCATCTCGATGCGGTCGATCCTGAGCTGGCTGCCGTTCCAATGCAGCACGCCGCGGTCCGCCAGCTGTCCGCCGCCGCCCGGATAGAAGTAGGACTTGTCGAGAAGAACTGCATTCGGCCGGCGCGCGATGACGTCGGCCTCGAATTCGAAGCGCTCGGGTTCGATGTGGCAGAGATACGGAGACATGTATTCCTCGGGTTGTGCGGGATGCTTGATTTCTTGCGGGTTGCTTCTTGCTCAGGAGAAGCGCCTGGCCGTCACGATGCCGGCCAGGATGACCACGGCCCCGACGAATTCGGTGGCGCTCAGGTACTCGTGGAACAGGTACGCACCGAACACGGTCGCGATGACGGGCTGTATCAGCAGAGTGATCGACGACATGGCCGCCGGCAGCTTGGCCAGCGCATAGGCGATGAGGCCCTGGCCGCCCACGTGCGACACCACCGCCAGCGCCACCAGCATCAGCACGCCATGCATCGTGTGCGGCACCAGCGACTCGCCGCGCAGCAGCGTGATCGGCAAAAGGATGATGAACGTGCCCACGCTGCTCCAGGCCATGACGGTCATGGTGCGGTAGTTGGAGCGCACGAGGCTCACCGCCAGCAGGTAGGAGCCGTAGAACACGGCGGTCAGCAGGCCGAGCAGGTTGCCGGCCATGTAGTTAGAGCCGAAGTCGAGCCGGTGGCCTATGAGGATGAACGCGCCGGTCAGCGCGAACAGCATGCCGAACAGGAAGCCCCGCTTGAACCTCTTTCCGAGAAAGATGTTGGAGCCGAGCACCACGAAGATGGGAGCGAGATTCGCGAGCAGGTTGGAGTTGGCCAGCGTGGTCAGCGTCATCGACCAGTGATAGAGCGCGAGGTTGCCCGAGAAGATGAAGCCAACGAGGATGAGCTTGAAGGGAATGCGCGGCGTGGGTTGCTGGCCGGCTTGCTGCGCCCCCGCGGGTACCGGCTCGGACCTCGCCGCGAGCATGTCGAGCAGGAAGAAGATCGGGATCGCCAGCGCAACCCGGTAGACGGCGCTCGCGGTCGGCGGTAGCTCGCTGTGGCGCAGGAAAACGCCGCCCAGCGCCAACGCCGCCGCGCCCAGTAGTAGCGCGACGAATGAGAAGAAGCTGCTCTTCGAAGCAGCCGGCAGGGCAATGGTTGTCGTCATGTTCGGTATGACACGACCGAGTCTCCATCGGTCGTATCGGGTGATTTGTTGTGAATGAATCTTCAGGAAGAGGACGTGGTGCCGAAGATCTGCCAGGCTAGGCCGGCGGCTCCTCGAACCCCTCGATCACCATGAGCTGCATGTCGACCGCGGCGTCCTTTCGCAACCCTCTTGCGTGGGTGTATTCGGGCGACTCGTAGAACTTCCTCGCCGCGTCCGCGGTCTTGAACTCCACGAGAACCACTCGCCTGTCGTCGTGAGCGCCTTCCAGGTGCATGCGCTCGCCTCCCCGCGTCAGGAACCTGCCGCCGAACTTCTCGACGATGCCGGGCGTGAGTTGCTTGTATTGGTTGTACTGGTCCGGATTCACGATGGACATCCGGCCGATCAGATAGGCGACCATCTGGCGTTCCCGTGGAGGCTCGGCCGCTCGTGCCGTCAGACGTAGGCGACCTTCTTCTGCGTCGCGACGCCGGATTGCAGCAGCGCCGCGTCCAGCACGTCCCACAGGCCGGTCAGCGAGTCGAGGAAGTCGTCCGCGCCTTCGATGACGAGGTGGGCGTATTCCGTCTTCAGCGCCAGCTCGACCGCGGTGCGCGCGTTCTGCTCGTGATGCTGTTCGGCGCCGACTTCACCCCAGTGTTCCAGCAGGTAGTGCATCTCGGGCTTCTCCAGATCGGCGTTGTAGATGCCGCTGTCGACCAGGCAGTACTTCTCGCCCGGAATCAGCTGCTGGTTGGAGATCATTTCGAGCGCCAGCGTGGTGCCCAGGTTGCGGTAGGTGTTCTCGATGTCCGTCAGCTTGCGGTGATCGAAAACGCCGATGGCCTTGCGCACCTGCGTGGTCAGGCCGGTCTCCATGTCGTAGCCGGGCAGGGAGCCGAGCAACTGGTCGGAGAAGGCCTTGAGCTTCGCCTCGACCTTCTCCTGGTTGTAGAGGTCGGCGAACACCGGCGCCTCGGCCGACTGGTTGACGATGAAGCCCGCCATCGTCGCGAGTTCGGGGCCGTGGCCCGATTCGCTCTCGACGATCTCCTCGAGCAACTCGCTCTGCTTGTGCAGGCCGTGCTTCTTCAGCGCGTCGGGAAAACTCCAGCCCGGACGCGTCGAGGCGCAGAAGCTCTGGATCTGGTGGAACAGGGCACCGACGACGGGCGGTTCCGGTTCCACCCTTGCCCAATTCTTGAAAATCGGGTGTGAATAGCACCGGTGACTTTTGACTCTATCAACCAGATCGGAAATGGTTACGCTCATTTCTTGCTCCTAATCACAGTGGGTTGAAAAAAATGCCAAGGGGAGAATTCGATTAACGGTGGTGTGCTTACTTGCTTGCCATCAACATGCGCCCTCCAGGGTGGTCGAGTACCTCGATCCGCACGTTCGAGAATCCCGCGCGGAAAAGCTTTTCGGTCCATTCCTCCTCGCTCAGGAGCCTTCTGGACATGAAATGGTTGTGCAGGTGGTTGAATGCCGCGGCGAACGGCTTTTCCCAATTCGACTGGGCCACCGGAATTGCGTCGACGATGATCAGCGTGCCCTTGATCGCGTGGGTGCAGCAGGCGCGCAGCAATGCGTCGAGCGTTTCCTCTTCCGCCGGAAGAAGGTCGTGCATCACGAAGCCCGCGTGGATGATGTCGGCGTCCTTGATCAGCGACGCGTCTTCCACCAGCACCTGGATGGGGGCCGTCACGAACTGGAGCCGGTCGCTCATGCCGGCCTCGGAGGCCGCGTTCACGGCCTGCTCGGTGGCCGATGCGCTCAGGTCGATGCCCACGCCGGTGGAGCCCGGGATCTTGCGCAGCATGCGGATCAGGAAGCCGCCGGAGCCCGATCCAAGATCCACGATTTTCCTTGGTGCCATCGCGACGATGGCGTTCTCGGGCTGCGGATAGAAGGACTTCTCGCCCATCCACTTCGAGGTGCGCGCCACCAGCCCGCCGCTGCGCGGGTACTTGGCCTGCGCCTCCTCGTTGTGCTCCGAGAACTCCTTCGCGTTGTTGATCAGGGGCGCGCAGGCGCGCAGTGCCCACGAGAGGTAGCCGACCTCGTTGATCAGCTCCTCGAAGTTGCTGCCGACCTTGTAGGTGGCAGGAGCCGCGGGGCTCAGCACTTCGATGATTCCCGCCTTGCTCAGGGAGTCGAGATAGGCGGAGATCACCGACTCCTTTATTCCGCAGGATCGCGACGCCGCCGCGGCGTCCACGACCTCCGAATTCTGGAGAAATTCGATGACTCCGTACTCCGCACCGATTTCGAGCAGGATTGCGGAGCCTGCGAGGGAAGAGCCAGTAATACCGCGATCAACGTTTTGCATGGGGCACCTGTTTGTTAAACGCCATTGAAAACCAACTGATTACTTCGCCATAGCCGAGGCCATTTGGTTGCACGATAGACAGCGTGCAGAAGGCCGTATTGGTAAAAATTGCGGCGCCGGGTGATTGCGGCAAAAAGAGATTCGGCCGAATTCAGAAGAAGGTTTCTATTGCGGCGCGCACGCGGCAAAGCCGGCCCCGCGCGGTGCATTCCGCGCGAGCCGGCGAGAAAAAAGATGCGGAAAGAAGCGCCCGGAAAGAGCGCCGGCGCGTCAGTTGATCCGTGCGCGGACGTACTGGAGCGGCGTCATCCCGAAGGTGCGCTTGAAATGCCGGGTGAGGGCGCTCTGGTCGTAGAAGCCGCTCGCCACGGCGGCCTCGATGAGCGGCCTGCCCGCGGTGAGATGGCTGATCGCCGCCCTGAGCCGCAGCTGCGTGAGGTACATGTGCGGCGTCAGGCCGATCGCGCGGTTGAACGCGCCGATCAGCTGGAAGGGCGTGAGGTCCGCGGCCTCGGCCATCGCTTCCAGCGTCAGCCGTTCGGCGAAGGCATCGCGCAGCAACTCCAGCACAGGCGCGAGCACGCTGGTGTCGGCGGGCACCGGCAGCACGCGGTGCCCCTGCTGCGCATGCCGCTGGAAGAGCGTGCCGAAGGTGTGCACGAAGAGCTCCTGCTGCCGCAGCGGATCGCACTGGCCGCCGTCCTCATCGAAGGCGCGATGCAGTTCGAGGAAGCAGCCGATCAGTTCCTCGTCGCAATAGACGTTCGAGTCGAAGTAGCGGGCCTGGTCCATGCCCAGCGTCGTCATCAGGTGCCGGATGCCCGGGTCGGCCAGGTAGAAGGAGCGGTAGCGCCATCGCGGGCTGCCGCCCATGCGCCCCGAGTGCGGCTCGGCCGGGTTGAAGACCAGCAGCGCCTGCTGGTGTGCCGCGCCGGTGCGGCCGCGGCTCTTGAACTCCGCGCCGCCGACTTCGGTGACGGCGATCACGAAGGAGTGGTGCACGTGAGGCGCGTACTCGTGCGTGGTGAAGTCCGCGTGCAGCATGTCCATGCCCGGCAGGCCGGGCGCATGCCAGTAGCGCGACGTGTTCAGAGGGTCCAGCTTGGCCAACGAAAACCTCCGTTTGCATCGGCGATTGCCACGCATCCATCCAGCGTCGTCCAGCCGATCGATGGCACCTGAATGGTGAGCAAGGCCGCCTTGTTCCGGTGATTACAGCGCGATCTTGGTGGAAGCGGGAAGCCTCCGGCCTCGACGTCCCGGTCAAGCAAAGGCTGTGCCATTCGGCGGCTCACGAAAGGGCCCGGGAAAGATCAGATTCACGAACGGCGAGGAATGATTCACCATGCTCCGTGGCGCAGCCACCTTGCCGCCACTCATTGGAGATCTTCATGAACATGCCTCTCGAGAGCACCGAACTGGCGTTCCAGTTTTCGCTCGCCAATGGCGTCGAAACGGGCGTCGAAACGCACAAGGTATTCAACCAGGCCGAGCCATGCATCGGCCACAACGCATTCACCGGCGACGTGGCGCTACGGGAGCTCGTCGAGCGTCACGCACCGTGGAGCATTCCGCATGCGACGGCCGTCGGTGCACTCGCAGGCGACGAGCAGGTGCAGGACCTCGCGCGACTGGCCAACGAGCACAACCCGCAGTTGCGCACGCACGACCGCTTCGGCAACCGGCTCGACTGGGTCGAGTTCCATCCCGCATGGCACCAGCTCATGAGCCTGGCCTTTGCGCATGGCGTACCCGGCCTTGCGTGGACCACCAGCGAAAGCGCCGGTCACTTCGCGCGTGCCGTGCTCAGCTACCTGTGGAACCAGGTCGAGAACGGCACCGGCTGCCCCACCGGCATGGCGTACGCCGCGTGCGCCGGCTTCGAAGGCAGGCCCGAGTTCGCGCAGTGGAGAGAGAAGACGCTCTCCGGCAAGTACGACCCGCGACGCGTGCCCCTTTCACAGAAGACGGGCGCGGTGATCGGCTACGCCATGACCGAGAAGCAAGGCGGTTCCGACCTGCGCCAGACGCAGACCACTGCCACCTTCGTCGGAACCGAGAAGAACGGGGTGCAGGTCTACAGCGTCACCGGCCACAAGTGGTTCTTCTCGGTGCCCACCTCCGACGGCTTCTACACGCTGGCCCAGACGAAGTCGGGCGTGAGCTGCCTCTTCGTGCCGCGCTTCTTGCCCGACGGCAGCGCCAACCGCGTCGCGGTGCAGCGCCTGAAGGACAAGTGCGGCAACCGCTCCAACGCATCGAGCGAGGTCGAGTTCAACAGGACCTGGGCGATGCTGGTCGGCGAAGAGGGCCGAGGCATCCGCGAGATCCTCTCGCACGCGCACCTGACGCGGCTGGACTTCGCGGTCGGCTCGGCCGGCCTGATGCGGCAGGCGCTGACGCTGGCGATCGGCCACGCATCGACGCGCGACGGCTTCGGCCGCCGCATGGCCGACCTGCCCATGCAGACCAATGTGCTGGCGGACCTCGCAATCGAAAGCGAAGCCGCGATGCTCTCGGCGATGCGCGTGGCGCGCGCCACCGACGGCATGGCGACGAATGAGCGCGAGCGGCTTCTGGCGCGCGTGGCGACGCCGGTGGTGAAGTACTGGAACTGCCAACGCGCAACGTACTTCGTCTACGAGGCGCTGCAGGTCCATGGCGGCAACGGCTTCATCATGGAGAACCCCATCGCGCGCCTCTATCGCGAGGCGCCGCTCAATTCGATCTGGGAAGGCACGACGAACATGATGTGCATGGACGTGGTGCGTGCGCTCGGGCGCGAGAAGGGCTCGCTCGAAGTCTTCCTCGACGAGGTCTCGGTGCCGGAAGCGGCGGGCAATGCGGCGCACGCGAAGTTCATCGCGAGCCTGCGTGACGACCTTGCTGCGGGTGCGATCGATGAAGGCAACTCGCGCGCGATCGTGACACGCATGGCGCTCGCGCTGCAGGCGAGCGAGATGTGCAAGCACAGCGATGGCGCGATCGCGCAGCGCTTCATCGAATCGCGCCTTGGTGGTCGGCACGCTGGAGTGATGGGCACTCTGGCCGCCGGAGCGGATCTGCGCGGGATCGTCTCGCGCGCGGAAGTCGCTGCCGTCCGTCAGGCCGCCTGAGCCTGCCGCCGCAGCGGCAGCCACAGCACGAAGCGCGTTCCCGTCGAGAGCGCTTCCCAGCTCACGGTGCCGTGGATCGAGCGAGCGCGCCGGCGCTGGTTCTGCAGGCCCCGGCCCGATGACGAGGCCATGGCCTTGTCTACGTCGAAGCCCTGTCCGTTGTCCTCGATGGTCACGCGCACGCCCGCGCCGTCGAGCGAGGTTCCGACGCGGATCTCGGTCGCGCGCGTGTGGCGAAGGATGTTCGAGATGCTCTCCTGCACGATGCGCAGGATGTGCAGCGCGCTCGACGGGTCCAGCCACTCCAGCGCGGGCAGCTCCTGCACTTCCCAGCGCAGCGAGACCCCGGTGCCTTCGAGGCGTGGTTCGAGCCGGTAGCGCAGGGTGGCCAGCAGCAGGAGCAGGTCGGCCTCGATGGGCTCCAGCGAATCGAGCGTGAGCTTCAGGTCGTCCAGGCAGCTCTTGAGGATCTGCGAGACCCTGTCGTCGCTCATGCCGCCGCCCTCGACCGAGCGGATGGCGCTGATCAGAGAGGAGCCCAGGCCGTCGTGCATGTCCTGCATCAGCCGCTGGCGCTCGTCGCTGATGGTCTGCAGGCGCTCGACTTCGCGCAGGCGGCGGTGGCTGAGTTCGAGCTCGGCCTCGCGCGCCTGCAGGCGGTGCGCGAGGCTCGCGTTGAGCTCCTCGACTTCGCCGATGGCGTGCACGTAGCGGCGGTACATCAGCACGCCGAAAACGCTGAAGGTGACGGCGTTGGTGTACGCGCCGAGGTACCAGCCTTCGGGGCTGATGAAGTTGTTCTGCAGCAGCCAGTCGGTCACGCCGAGCAGCACGCAGATGCCGATGCCGACCGCCACCAGCCGGCCCTCGTTGGAGCGGCGCCATGCGCTGACGCCACCCACGAGGCACACGGCGGTGCCCATCATCGCGGCCACCGCGTAGATCAGCGGCGTGACCTGCGGCGTGTTCTGCACGATGGCGAGGCCGGGGATCGTGACGATGCCGATGGCCGCCGTCGTCGCGACCACGCCGCGGGTGAGCCACACGAGCTGCCGCCCATGCAGCTGGCGCAGGAAGAAGTGCACGACCATCACCAGCCAGAAGAGCGAGTTGACGGTCAGCCACGCGAACCAGTCGTTGAGCACCGGCAGGCTCACGTAGAAGTGCAGCCCCCGCATGAAGGAAGTGGCCGAGAGATTGAAGAAGAGCAGGTAGCCGGTCTCGTCGCGGCGCCTGAACCAGACGAAGAGGGCGAACACGCCCACCGCCATGAAGGCCGCGCCCAGCATCGCGGGCAGTTCCTGCTGCAGCCACTGGCGCATGCCGTGGCGGCCCCTGAGCGCGTCGACCGGGCCGATCCACAGCGAGGACAGCGCCACCTGGGCGCTGCGCGTGTGCTCCAGGCGCAGGAGGATCTCGGCGGGCGGGGCGTTGCCGGCGGCGCCGCGGTCGTCGAGCGGCACCCACAGCGGCGTGCGGGTGCTGTTCCACAGCGGGCCCGACTGCTGCGCGCGGTGGACCAGGTGGCCGTCGGCATAGACGGCGATGGTGCCGTCGGTCTTGATGCGCGCGCCGTACAGCGCCAGCGGGCCGGAACTGGCCGGCAGGCCGCGGGTGCCGAGCCTGATCCAGGTGGTGCGGGTGGTGCTGGTGGAAGTGTTTTCGGCCTGGCTCAAAAGCGCGATGGGCAGGGCCAGCGGCAGCTCGACCTTCTTCCAGTCGTGCGGCAGGGCGCTGCCGTCCTGCCTGAGGGGCGGCGCGGTGTAGCCCGACGCGTCCTCGACCTGCCAGTCGGCGTGCGTCATGTGCAGCAGCGCGTCGGTCTGCCGCACGCCGGTTGCCCCGACCAGGTAGGCGCCGATGATGCCCAGCAGTGCGATCGAGAGAACGAGCACCACATTGGCGAAGAAGGGTGCGGGGCGGTAGTTCAAGGGATGCTGGAAAGTGCCGCGGCCGAAGCCGGCGTGGAGGTTTATGTAACCTATTTTCTCACTTTGTTACCGATCGGGCGAGGCCGAACCCCCTGATGGGCCTCAGCGCGGTGTGGGCTGCGACAGGATCCACTGCGACAGCAGCTGCGCATCGGCCTGCGAGACCTGGGGCTGCCTGGGCATGATCACGCGGCCCCAGGTGCCCACGCTGCCGTCGCGGATCTTTCCGGCCAGCCGGGCGGCCGCCTCGGCGTCGCCTCGATAGCGCTCGGCGATCTGCGCGAAACCCGGGCCGACCTGCTTGTGCACCAGGCCGTGGCAGGCCATGCAGGCGTTCCTGCGGGCCAGGTCGGCGGGCGTCTGTGCCGCGGCACAGAGGGAGTGAATGGCCATCACGCAGCCGGTGAGGAAAGGGAGAAGGAGCTTGCCGGGAGTCTGGATCGTCATTTGTGGGAGGTGCCTGTGCCAAGCATCGTCGCATGCCGCTTCCATGGGGCCGGCCGTCGTGCATTCACGACAAGACGATTCAAGAGTAACTATATGTATGGTTAAATCCGCGCAACTATCGCGAAGAAGACGAGGGATTGCATGAAGCTGTTGCTGAGCATTGCGTTTGCCGCCGTGGCCCTGGCCGGTTGCGCCAGCGCTCCGACCACCCCCATCGAACCCGGAACGGGCAGGGGCACCTCCTATGTGCCGATGGTGGCCATGGAAGGCGTGGACAAGGTGCGCTACGACAACGACGTGGCCGAGTGCCGCACCGCCGCCAACCGCATCACCGCACGCAGCGAAACCGGCGACGCCATGTGGGGCGCGCTGGGCCTGGGCCTGATCACCGTGCACGGGCAGGGCATCGTCGCCGCGGCTTCGTACACCGGCATCACCGCGGCCATCATCGACTGGAACGGCCGCCCCAGTTCGGAGCTGATCGCCGAGCACCAGCAGATCGCCATCGTGCATTGCATGGCCAAGCGCGGCTACCGCAACCTCGACCCGAACGTGCGCGACACCTTCTACGGCAACACCTTCGACCCGGGCGTGATCGTCAAGCCGCGCCGCACCGGCGTCGACACCTACAACGTCGAAACGCTGGCCAAGGCCGGCCGCTGCAACCTGCAGCCGCGCGCCGAGCTCACGGCCAAGGGCCCCGGCTACGAAACCTACAACGTGCCTTGCGACAACGGCGGAACCTGGGCGGTGCGCTGCGAGTTCGGCAAGTGCCGCGTGCTGGCGCAGGCGGCAATGCGCCGGTCCTGAAATCCTGCGGCTTGATGAAGAAACGGGCCCGCGATGCGGGCCCGTTTTTCTTCCTACTTGACGATCATTCCCTTGAGGGCAGGATCCGGCGGCGGCGGCTTGAGCTTCATCTGCCGCATCGTCTTCACCAGCAGCTGCGCGATCATCACGTTGCGGTGACGCTTGCTGTTGGCGGGCACCACGTGCCACGGCGCGTGATCGGTCGAGGTGGCGACCAGCGCGTTCTGGTAGGCCTGCTGGTAGGCGCTCCACTTGGTGCGCACCTCCAGGTCGTCCATGCTGAACTTCCATTGCTTGCCGGGCGTGTCGATGCGCGCCTGCAGGCGCTCGCGCTGCTCGTCCTTGTCGATGTGCAGCATGCACTTGACCACCACCGTGCCGGTTTCGGTGAGCAGGCGTTCGAAGTCGTTGATCTGCGCGTAGCGGCGCTTCGCCTCGGCCTTGTCGATCCATCCCTCGACCACGGGCACCAGCACGTCCTCGTAGTGGCTGCGGTTCCATACCATGATTTCGCCGGTGCGCGGCACCACCGCGTGGCAGCGCCAGAGGTAGTCGCGCGCGCGTTCGTCCACGGTGGGGGCCTTGAAGGCCGTCACGCGCACGCCCAGCGGCGAGGTGCGCGAGAACACCCAGCGCACGGTGCCGTCCTTGCCGCTGGTGTCCATGCCCTGCAGCACCAGCAGCAGCTTGCGCTTGCCCTCGGCGTTCAGCAGGTCCTGCAGCTCGTCGAGTTCCACGGCGAGGGCATCGAGCTCGGTGCGCTGCGCGTTCTCGTCGCCCTCGCAGAAGGGTGTGTCGTCGGGGTCGATGTGGGAGAGCTTGAACTTGCCGCCTACGCGGTATTTCTTGAAGCTGGCCATGTAGCGGGACTCCGTGGTGAAGAACAACGAAGCCCACAGCGTAAGCGATCGGTCAGGACTCCTCGTCGTCCGCGGGCAGCGATGCGCTCCAGCGGTTGTCCCATTCGGCATGCTGGCGCACCGCGCCGTCGAGTTCGCGCCGGTCGCGCTTGGTGGGGCGGCCCTGTTCGATGGCCAGGGCCGGCTCGATGCCCGCGCGGCGCATCTCGCGAAAGGCGGCCTGCGCCGCCAGGCTCTCGGCTGTTTCTTCATAGAGCTGCTGCGCCACCGGCGCCGGCCCGCGCTGGCCGCTGAGGCCGCGCACCGTCACCGTCCGTGTCAGCGGGCCCATTCGCATGGCGACGGTGTCGCCCGCCTTCACTTCGCGCGAGGCCTTGGCGATGTCTCCGTTCACCTGCACGCGGTTCTTGCCGATTTCCTCCGCGGCCAGCGAGCGCGTCTTGAAGAAGCGGGCGGCCCAGAGCCATTTGTCGATGCGCAGACGGTCCATGAAAGTCGAGGAGTGGAGGTCAGGCATTTTGCCGCGACAGCGCCTTCTGCGGCGACGCGAGCGGAAGGTGCACGACGGCGTCCAGCCCGACGACCCGTCCGCTGCCGTCGGGGGCGGTGCGGTTGTCCAGGCTGATGCGCCCGCCCAGCGCCAGCACGATCTCGCGGCAGATCGCCAGCCCCAGCCCCGATCCGCTGGAGGTGCTGCCCGCCGCGAAGGGCGCGAAGAGGCGCTGGCGCAGCTCGGGCGAGATGCCGGGGCCGCCGTCTCGCACCACCAGCACCGCGTCGGCGCCTTCGGGGCGCACCGCCACCGACAGCGCGGCGCCCGGCGGGCTCTGCTTGATCGCGTTGTGCAGCAGGTTGCGCGTGAGCTCCTGCAGCATCCACTGGTGGGCGCGCACCGGCACGGGCTCGTCGATGGCGAGCTCGAAGTCGAGCGCCTTGTCGGCCACCAGCGGCGAGAGGTCGAGCGCGATGTTGCGCGCCACCTCGCCGAAGTCCAGCGTCACCGATTCCGGCTGCTGGCGCAGTTGTTCCACCTTGGCGAGCGACAGCATCTGGTTGGCCAGCATGGTCGCGCGCTCGACGGTGCCGCTGATCTCGTCCAGCGCCTGCCCGGGCGCCACATCGCCGCGCTGGGCGGACTGCACCTGCGCCTTGAGCACCGCCAGCGGCGTTCGCAGCTGGTGGGCGCTGTCGCGCACGAAGCGCTTCTGGTGGTCCAGCAGCCGCTGCAGCCGGCCCATGACCTGGGTGGTGGCATCGATCAGCGGGCGCAATTCGCGCGGCGCGTCGGGCGCGTCGATGGGCGAGAGGTCGTCGGCCTGGCGCCGCTCGATGGCTTCGCCCAGCTCGCGAACCGGCCGCGTGGCGCGCTGCACCACGAACACCGTGACCAGCGCGATCACACCCATCAGCAGCAGCTGGCGCCACAGCGTGTCGATGAGAAGCTTGCGCACCAGCGTTTCGCGCAGCTCCAGCGTCTCGGCCACCTGCACCACGGCCATGCCGCGGCCGGTGGCGCTGGCCACCGGCTGCAGCAGCACCGCCACGCGCACCGGCTGGTTGCGGAATTGCGCGTCGTAGAAGTCGACCAGCGCCGAATACGCACCCCGGTCCGGAATGCGGCCGTGCCAGAAGGGCAGCTCGGCAAAGCCCGAGATCATCTCGCCGTCGAGCGCCGAGACCCGGTAGAAGAGCCGGCTGCGGTTGTCGGCCTCGAAGGCCTCCAGCGCGGAGTACGGCACGATGGCGCGCAGCCGCGCCATGTCGTCGTAGCCCTCGACGTCGAGCTGCTCGCCGATGGTCTTGGCCGACGCCAGCAGCGTGCGGTCGTAGGCCGTGGTGGCGGCCGCCAGGCTCTGGCGGTACAGGCTCACGCTGTTGATCACGATGAACACCGCCACCGGCGCGAGGATGCCGAGCAGCAGCCGCGCGCGAAGCGAGGAGATGCGGGTCATGCCTCGGGTCGCAGCAGGTAGCCCAGGCCGCGCATCGTCATCAGCACGGCGCCGGTGCCCACCAGCTTCTTGCGCAGCCGGTACACCACCACCTCGATGGCCTCGTACTGCACGTCGGTCTCGCCCGGAAACACCAGCTCGAAGAGGCGCTCCTTGGTCACGGCGTGGCCGGGCTTCATCATCAGCGCCTTCAGCAGGGCCAGTTCGCGCGGGGTGAGCTCGAGCAGCTCGGCGCGGTTGTAGATGGCGCCGTTGTCGGGCTCGAAGCGCAGCCCACCGATCTCCTGCGGGTTCAGCCCCGCGTCCTGTCCGGCAACGCCGTGGCTGCGCCGGCGCAGCGCGCGGATGCGGGCTTCCAGTTCGTCGAGGTCGAAGGGCTTGGGCAGGTAGTCGTCGGCGCCGGCGTTCAGGCCGACGATGCGGTCGCCCACCGTGCCGCGCGCCGTCAGCAGCAGCACCGGCGTGCGCAGGCCCTCGGCGCGGGCCTGGGCCAGCACCTGCAGGCCGTCGAGGTTGGGCAGGCTCAGGTCGAGGGCGACCACGTCGGGCTCGATGGCGCGCCACTGCGTGACGGCCTCGGCGCCGTCGCCGCACACGCGCACGTCGATGCGGCGGCGTCCCAGGGTGCGCTGCAGGGTGATTTGCATCGTGGGGTCGTCTTCGACCAGCAGCAGCTTCATACGTTGGCGTCGGGAGGGCGTACTTTGGTGTTTTCCCCAGTCTGGCGGACAGCCAACTGACAGCGGGGCGGCGCATGATAGCGCTCAGCTACAAGTCAGCTTCCTTTCAAGTTCCTTCCAATCAGGAGACCCCAGCATGCGTCGCGACACCTTTCTGAAGTCACTGGCCGCCATGGCCGCCGTCGGAGCCCTGCCACTGTCGGCTCGCGCGGCCGCCAACGTCAAGATGATGATCCCGGCCAACCCGGGCGGCGGCTGGGACACCACCGGCCGTGCCCTGGGCAAGGCGCTGACCGACGCCAAGGTGGCCGACACCGTCACCTACGACAACAAGGGCGGCGCTGCCGGCGCGCTGGGCCTGGCCCAGTTCGTCAACGGCTCCAAGGGCGACGCCAACGCGCTGATGGTCATGGGCTCGGTCATGCTGGGCGGCATCATCACCGGCAAGCCGCCGGTCAACCTGTCGCAGGCCACGCCCATCGCGCGCCTGACCACCGAATACAACGTGTTCGTGCTGCCGGCCAACTCGCCGTTCAAGACCATGAAGGACGTGGTCGAGCAGCTCAAGAAGGACCCGGGCAGCGTCAAGTGGGGCGGCGGTTCGCGCGGCTCCACCGAGCACATCGCCGCGGCCATGATCGCGCAGAAGGTCGGCGCCGATCCGTCCAAGATCAACTACGTCGCCTTCCGCGGGGGCGGCGAGGCCACCGCCGCCATCCTGGGCGGCAACGTCACCGTCGGCGGCAGCGGCTACAGCGAGTTCGCCGAATACATCGCCGCCGGCAAGATGAAACCCATCGCCGTCACCTCGGCCCAGCGCCTGCCGGGCGTGAACGTGCCCACGCTGAAGGAGCAGGGCATCGACGTGGAAATCGGCAACTGGCGCGGCGTCTACGGTGCCCCCGGCATCTCGGCCGAGCAGCGCAAGGCACTGACCGACATGGTGCTGGCCGCCATGAAGAGCTCCTCGTGGGCCGAATCGCTCAAGAAGAACGACTGGACCCCGGCCGTGCTCTCGGGCGATGCCTTCGCCAAGTTCGTCGACGACGACTTCGCGAGCCTGCGGGCCATCATGACGAAGTCCGGCATGGTCTGACCCCGCGGCGCTTGCACTGCTACTGGCCCGCCCCACGGCGCGCTGTCCTCGCAAGAGACGACAGCGTGCCGTTTTCAAATCCAGCTCCACATTCCCGGGAGAAAAAATGACAACTCCAGACTCCTCGGCCCCGCCGCAACCCGCGGCCACGTGGCCGCAAACCCTGGTCGGCGCCGGCGTGCTGCTGACCGGCGTGGCGCTGGCCTTCGGCGCCATCGGCATTTCTTCCGACGCCGGCTACGGCGGCGTCGGCCCCAATTTCCTGCCCTGGCTGGTGTCCGTGGTGCTCACGCTGTGCGGCGCCTGGATCCTCTGGGAGGCGCGCACCGGCGGCTTCCGCGAGCTCGATGCACCCTCGGGCGCCGAGCACGCCTACTGGCCCGGCTTCATCTGGGTGTCGGCGGGGCTGCTGCTCAATGCGGCGCTCATCACCACGCTGGGCTTCATCCTGAGCTGCACGCTGTGCTACCTGCTGGCCGTGCAGGGGCTGCGCCGCGCGAGCGGGCAGGCCGGTGTCAATTCGCCGCGGACCTGGGCGACCGACTTCATCACCGGCGCGGTGATCTCCGCCCCGGTGTTCTGGATGTTCACGCAATTCCTGGCCATCAACCTGCCTGGCCTCACCAACACCGGGTGGATTTGATATGACCCCCAACGCTCATCACTTCGTGTATTCGCTGCCCCCCGAGGGGGCGCAGGCCTCCCTTGGGGCGGCCCGGCGGGAGGCCTGACATGGAAATCTTCAACGCCCTCATGGCCGGCTTCGCAGCCGCCATCACCCCCGTCAATCTCCTCTGGTGCCTGGTCGGCTGTGCGCTGGGCACGGCCGTCGGCGTGCTGCCCGGCATCGGCCCTGCGGTGGCGGTGGCCATGCTGCTGCCGATCACCGGCAAGGTCGACATCACGGCCTCGATGATCTTCTTCTCGGGCATCTACTACGGCGCCATGTACGGCGGCTCGACCACTTCCATCCTGCTGAACACGCCCGGCGAGACCGCCAGCATGGTGACGGCGATGGAGGGCAACAAGATGGCCAAGAGCGGCCGGGCAGGCGCGGCGCTCGCCACGGCGGCCATCGGCTCCTTCGTGGCCGGCACCATTGCCACCGTCGTCGTCACGCTGTTCGCGCCCTTCGTGGCCGACTTCGCCGTCAAGCTCGGCCCGCCGGAATACTTCCTGCTGATGCTGCTGGCCTTCACCACCGTGAGCGCGGTGCTCGGCAAGAGCACGCTGCGCGGCATGACGGCGCTGTTCGTCGGCCTCGCGGCAGGCTGCATCGGCCTCGACCAGATCTCGGGCCAGGGCCGCTACACCGGCGGCATTCCCGAGCTGCTCGACGGCATCGAGATCGTGCTGGTGGCCGTGGGCCTGTTCGCCGTGGCCGAGGTGCTGTACGCCGTGCTGTACGAAGGCCGCGTGGTCGAGGGCCAGAACAAGCTCAGCCGCGTGCACATGACCAAGCGCGACTGGAAGCGCTCCATTCCTGCCTGGCTGCGCGGTACCGCCATCGGCACGCCCTTCGGCTGCATTCCGGCCGGCGGCACGGAGATCCCGACCTTCCTGAGCTACGCCACCGAGAAGAAGCTGGCCAAGGACGCGGAAGCCAAGGCCGAGTTCGGCACCAGCGGCGCCATCGAAGGCGTGGCCGGCCCCGAGGCCGCCAACAACGCTACGGTGACGGCCGCGCTGATCCCGCTGCTCACGCTGGGCATTCCCACCTCGAACACCACCGCCATCCTGCTGGGTGCGTTCCAGAACTACGGCATCCAGCCGGGGCCGCAGCTCTTCACCACCTCGGCCGCGCTGGTGTGGGCGCTGATCGCGTCGCTCTACATCGGCAACGTGATGCTGCTGGTGCTGAACCTGCCGATGGTGGGCCTGTGGGTCAAGCTGCTGAAGATTCCGAAGCCCCAGCTCTACGCCGGCATCCTGATCTTCGCGACGGTGGGTGCCTACGGCATGCGCCAGAGCGCTTTCGACCTGTTCCTGCTGTACGCCATCGGCATCCTGGGCGTGGTGATGCGCCGCTTCGACTTCCCGACCGCTCCCGTGGTGGTCGGCATGATCCTCGGCCCACTGGCCGAAGCGCAGCTGCGCAACGCCATGTCGATCGGCGAGGGCAGCGCGGCGGTGTTCTTCCAGCGCCCGATGTCGATCGTGCTGATCGTCATCGTGGTGGCCGTGCTCATCCTCCCGCGCCTGGCAAAGCGCATGAGCGAACGCAAGCTGGCGAAGCTGGCGCAGATGGACGCCTGATTCTTCCCGGGCCCGTCCGGGGGCAGGCCAAAAAAAAGCTGCGGCATTTGCCGCAGCTTTTTTGTTTGTGCCGGAAGGTTTTGCTTACCGCCCAGGCGCGGGCGTTTCGACCAGATCGTCGTCGATGTGCGGGTCCGCCGGCTGCCCGCGCAACTTGCGCACGGTGCGCTTGATCCAGTGCTCGATGTCGTCGATGTAGGTGAAGACTGCAGGCACCACCAGCAGGCTCAGCACGGTGGAGGTGATGAGGCCGCCGATCACCGCCATCGCCATCGGCGAGCGGAAGCTGGAGTCGGCCGCGCCGAAGCCGACCGCGATGGGCAGCATGCCCGCGCCCATGGCCAGCGTGGTCATGATGATGGGGCGGGCGCGCTTGTGGCAGGCGTCGCGCAGGGCGTCCCAGCGGTTCATGCCGTGGTCGCGGCGCGCCACGATGGCGTATTCCACCAGAAGAATGGAGTTCTTCGTCGCGATGCCCATCAGCATGATCAGGCCGATCAGCGAGGGCATCGACAGCGCCTTCTGCCCGATCAGCAGGCCCACGAAGGCACCGCCCAGCGCGAGCGGCAGCGCGCACAGGATGGTCACCGGGTGCAGGAAGTCCTTGAACAGCAGCACCAGCACGATGTAGATGCACAGCACGCCGGTGAGCATGGCCAGGCCGAAGCTGGCGAACAGCTCGGTCATGACTTCGGCGTCGCCCACCTCGGCGATGCGCACGCCCGGCGGCAGTTTCTGGATCGAGGGCAGCTTCTGCACCGCGTCCTTCGCGTCGCCCAGGCCGACGCCCGAGAGCTCGATCTCGAAGTTCACGTTGCGCGAGCGGTCGTAGCGGTCGATGACGGCCGGGCCACCTTCCATGCTCAGCGAGGCCACCTGGTTCAGCATGACCGGCCCACGCGTGCCCGGCACCGACAGGCGCCCGAGCAGGTCGATGTCCTTGCGGGCCGAGTCTTCCAGCTTCACCACGATGGGCACCTGTCGCTGCGCGAGGTTGAGCTTGGCCAGCGACTGGTCGTAGTCGCCCAGCGTGGCCACGCGCAGCGTCTCGGCGATGGCGGCGCTGGTCACGCCCAGGTCGGCGGCGCGCGCGAAGTCGGGGCGCACGGCGATCTCGGGGCGGATCAGGCTCGCGGTGGAGGTGATGTTGCCCAGGCCGGGGATGGTGCGCAGGTCCTTCTCGACCGCGCTCGCCGCACTCGACAGCGCCACCGGGTCCTCGCCCGTGAGCGCCAGGATGTATTTCTCGCCCGAGCCGCCCAGGCCCACCGTGCTGCGCACGCCAGGCAGGGTTTCGAGCGCCGCGCGGATCTCGTTCTCGATCACCTGCTTGCGCGGCCGGTCGCCGCGCGGGTCGAGCTTGATGGTGAGCGTGGCCTTGCGCGTCTCGGGCGTGCCGAAGTTCGCGAAGGGGTCGCCGCCCGCGCTGCCACCGGCCACCGTGGTGTAGACGCTCTTCACGTGCCGGATCTTCATCACGCGGTTGCGCGTTTCTTCCGCCGCGGCCGTGGTCTGCGCCAGCGTGGAGCCAGGCGGCAGCGACAGGTAGATCTGCGTCTGCGAGTTGTCGTCGGGCGGAATGAAGCCCGTCTTGAGCAACGGGATCATCGCCAGCGAGCCGAAGAAGAAGAGGGTGGCGAGCACCATCGTCTTGAAGCGGTTGTGCGTGCTCCACTCCACCGCGCGCATGTACCAGCGCAGCCAGCCCGGCTCCTTCTCGGCACCGACCACCGGCTTGAGCATGTAGGCCGCCATCATCGGCGTGAGCACCCGCGCGACCACCAGCGAGGCGAACACCGCCAGCGATGCCGTCCAGCCGAACTGCTTGAAGAACTTGCCGGCCACGCCGCTCATGAAGGCGGTGGGCAGGAACACCGCGATCAGCGTGAAGGTGGTGGCGATCACCGCCAGCCCGATCTCGTCGGCCGCCTCCATCGCCGCCTGGTAGGGCGTCTTGCCCATGCGCAGGTGGCGCACGATGTTCTCGACCTCCACGATGGCGTCGTCCACCAATATGCCGACCACCAGCGACAGCGCCAGCAGCGAGATCACGTTCACCGAGAAGCCCAGCAGGTGCATGCCGATGAAGGCCGGAATCACCGACATCGGCAGCGCGATGGCCGAGACGAAAGTGGCGCGCCAGTCGCGCAGGAAGAGCCACACCACCACCACCGCGAGGATGGCGCCCTCGTACAGCAGGTGCAGCGAGCCGTTGTATTCCTCTTCCACCGGGTCGACGAAGTTGAAGGCTTCGGTCAGCTCGATGTCGGGGCGCGCGGCGCGCATGTCGTCCAGCGCCTTCATCACCGCGTGGCCCACCTCGACTTCGCTGGCGCCGCGGCTGCGTGCCACCTCGAAGCCGACCACCGGCTTGCCGTTGAGCAACGCGGCCGCGCGCGGCTCGGCGATGGTGTCGCTCACGCGCGCCACCTGATCCAGGCGGATGCGGCGGCCGTCGCTCAGCACGATCTGCATGTCGGCGAGCTGGTCGGCCGACTTCACCGTGGCCATGGTGCGCACCGGCTGCTCGCTGCCGCCCAGGTCGAAGCGGCCGCCCGCGCTCTCGGTCTGCACCTGGCGCAGCTGGCGAGAGATGTCGGCTGCCGAGGCGCCCAGCGCCTGCAGCCTGGACGGGTCGAGATCGATGTGCACCTGGCGCGTGACGCCGCCCACGCGGTTCACCGCGCCCACTCCGGGCAGCGCGAGCAGCTTCTTGGTGACGTCGTTGTCGACGTACCAGCTCAGCGCCTCGGCGTCCATGGCCGAAGAAGCGATGGTGAAGGCCAGCACCGGCTGCGCCGCGAAGTCGAGCTTGGTGACCACAGGGTCGCGCACGTCGGCCGGCAGGTCGGCGCGCACGCGCTGCACCGCGGAGCGCACGTCGTCCACGGCCTCCTGCACCGGCTTCTCGAGGCGGAACTCGACGATCAGCGTGGCGGCGCCGTCCTGCACCTTGGTGGTGATGTGCTTCAGGCCCTGCACCGTGGCGATGGAGTTCTCGAGCTTGCGCGCGACGTCGGTCTCCAGCTGCGAAGGCGCGGCGCCGGGCAGCGAGGCCGAGACCGTCACGGTCGGCAGGTCGATGTCCGGAAAGTTCTGCACCTTCATCGCGTTGAACGACAGCAGCCCCCCGAAGGTGAGCAGCACGAACAGCATCACCGCCGGAATCGGGTTGCGTATGGACCAGGCGGAAACGTTCATGGGCGTGTCCTTTGCATTGCTTACTTCGCCGCGGCGGCGGATGCGGCCGGCTTGGGGGGCTGGGCGGCGGCGGACGAAGAGGGTGCGGGCGCATCGACCACGCGCACCAGGTCGCCGTCGTTGAGGAAGCCTGCGCCCTGCACCACGATCCGGGCGCCGTCGGGCAGCGCGCTCGTGATCTCGATGCGGTCGTTCAGGCGCCGGCCGACCTGCACCTTCAGCTGCGACACCTTGTTGTCGGGCTTCAGGATGAACACGTTGTTGAAGCCGTCGCGCGGCACCACGGCGGCCTGCGGCACCGTCGGCGCCGTGCTGCGGCCCAGCTCGAAGTCGCCGCGCGCGAACATGCCGGCCTTGACGCCGGTGTTCTGCTGCACGTTGGGCAGGTCGACATACACCAGCGCCGCGCGCGTCTGCGGATCGACCGTGGGCGCGATGCTGCGCACCTTGCCGCGCACCTGCGCGCCGCTGGCGCTGACCACGAAGGCGGTGGTGCCGACCGAGACGCGGCTGAGCTCGGCCGAGGTCACCTCGGCGCGCCATTCGAGGCGGCCCTGGCGGATCAGCCGGAACAGCTCGGTGCCTGCCGCGACCACGCTGCCCACGGTGGCCGTGCGCGCCGAGATCACGCCGTCGTCGGGCGCCAGCACCTGCGTGTTGCGCCCGCGTACCTGCTGCGCGGCCAGCACGGCCTCGGCCGCCTCCACGCGCGCCCTGGCGGTCTGCTCGGTGGTCTGGTACTGGTTGATCTGCTGCTGGCTCAGTGCGCCCGTGGCCTGCAGCGTGCGCGCGCGCGCCGCGTTGCCGGCGGCGTCGGCCGCGGTGGCGCGGGCCTCGGCCAGAGAGGCGCGAGCCTGCGCGATGTCGGCCTGCACCGTCTCGGGCGAGAACACCGCGAGCACCTGGCCCTTCTTCACCGTATCGCCCACGTTCACGCGCACTTCGGCCAGCTTCAGGCCGTTGGACTCGGAGCCGACCACGGCCTCCTGCCACGCGGCCACGTTGCCGTTGGCCGCGAGCGTGAGCATCAGCTCGGTGGCTTCGGGCCTGGCCACGGTGACGGTCAGCGCGGGCCTGGGCGACGCGGCGCCGTCCTTGCCCTTGGCAGCCACGGCGTGATCGCCGGCCTTGTCCGAGGGCTTGCCGCCCATCATGAAGAAGATCGCCGCGATGGCGACGACCAGCGCGATCAGCGCAATGGCGAGAGTGGAACGCTTCATTGTTTTCATGGCGACGTCGCGACCTTGGCGGCCGGGGATGCGGTCATTGAGGACGATTCGGAAGAGGGGCCCTGGGCTGTCTGTCGATTCCAGCCGCCGCCCATCGAGCGGTACAGCGCCACCCATGCCTCGGTGCGCTCGCGCTGCAGCGAGACGCGCGCGGTCTGCGCCGAGAACAGCGTGCGGCGCGAATCCTCCAGCTCGAACAGGCTCGCGAGGCCGCTGCTGTAGCGTGCCTGCGTGGCATCGAAGGAGGCCTGGTAGTTCTTCACCGCGGCGTCCGCGTCGGTGGTGCGGGCGTTGGTGGCGTCGAGGTTGACCAGCGCCTCCTCGACCTCGCGCACCGCCTGCCGCACATTGGCGCGGTAGAGCGACACGGCCTCGGCATAGCGCGCCTTGGCTGCATCGGCGTTGGCCTTGCGAGAGCCGCCGTCGAGCAGCGGCACGGTCAGCGAGATCGGCCCCACCGTCCAGGTTTCGAGCGACTGGTGCACGCCGCTCACGCGGTACTGCGAGCGGCCGATCGAGCCCGACACCGTGAGCTTGGGATAGCGCTCCGCCTCGGCCGAGCCCACGTCGGCGCTGGCCGATGCCACGCCCAGCTCGGCTGCGTACACGTCAGGGCGCTGCGAGATCGCCTCGGCCGGCACGCTGGCGATGCTGCCCACGGCGGGCAGCGGGCGCTGTGCCGGCGCGGCCGCGAGCTTCTGCTCGAGCGTCGTTTCGTCGATGCCGCTGAGCGAGACCAGCGCCTTGCGCTGCACCGCGCACTGGGCGCGCTGCTGCGTGAGCCGGCCCGAGGCGTCGGAAGCGCTGGCGCGGGCGAGCGCCGCATCGGCGGGCGCGGTGAAGCCGGCCTTGGCGGACAAGTCGGTGAGCCGCGAGGTCTCGGCGCGCGAGCGTGCATCCGATTCGGACACGCGCAGCTGCTGCTGGCATGCGCGTTCGGCGAAATAGGCGTTGGCCGTCTCGGCCGCCACCGCCACGCGGGCGTCGTGCCACTTGGCGTTGGCGCTGCTCTGCTTGGCCTCGGCGGCGTCGCGGTCGGCGCGCAGGCGGCCGAACAGGTCGATCTCCCATTTCGATTGCAGGCCTGCCTGCAGCGTGGTGATCGGCGTGCTGGACGAAAGACTGCTGCCGCTGCTACCGCCACCGCTGCTCGTGCCCGAGCCGCCGCTCGAAAGCCCCACCGGCCCGCGGCTCGCCGACGCGGTGCCGTCCAGGCTGGGCAGCAGCGCCGCGCCGGCCTGCACGCGCGTGAAGCGCGCCTCGGCCACGCGCGCGGCGGCGCTCGCGACGTTCGGGCTCGCGGCCTCGGCGGCGGCGATAAGTTCGACCAGCAACGGATCGTCGAGCTGGCTCCACCAGTTCGCCAACGAGGCCAGCGAGCCGCCATGGGGCAGGGGGGCGTGCCATTGCGTGGGCACGGGCGCCTCGACCTGCGCGGGCGGGCGCGTGAGCGAGCAACCGGAGAGGCCGATGCCGAGGCACACGGCGGCCGTCAGTTTGAATCGGAGTTTTCTCATTGTTTCTTCTGCTTTCTCTCGGCACGGCGGCGCGCCGCCTCGGCCTCGACCAGCGCCAGCGCATAGCCCGTGAGGCGGTCGGCCCAGGCGTCGATGGCGCGCGGCGTGCGCAGCAGCGAAGGGCGGATGGCCTCGATGAAATCCTGGCTCACGTAGAGCTGCATCGACAGCCCGGTGATCGCGAATGTCAGGCGGTGGATGTCGTCGTCGGGCCGATCCACCTTCAGGTGGCGGCACAGCAGCTCGGCGATGGCACGGTGCGGGCCCTTGATGTCGCGCTCCAGCTCCTCGGCCCAGCGGCTCGTGGGCTCCAGCATCTCGCGCATGTGCAGCTGGATGCACTGCCGCACGATCTCGCCCTGCTTGAGCGGATCGATCATCGACACCATGCACATGCGCAGCGTGGCTTCGAGCGGTTGGCCGGGGACGTTGCAGGCGGCGACGAGGTCGCTGGAGTCGCCGCCCATCGGCTCGCTGAAGGTGGCCGCATAGAGCCCCTCCTTGTCGCCGAAGTAGTAGCTGATGGCCGAGATGTTGACCTCGGCCTCGCGGGCGATCTCGCGCGTGGAAGTCTTGGCGAAGCCCTTCTGCGCGAACAGCCGCAGGGCAGTGTGGAGCAGCCGGTGGCGTGCCTCGGCACCGTCTGCGCGCGGTGCGCGGCGAGGTGCCTGGGTGATCGGATCTCTCGCGTTCATGACCGGCATTACACCACGCACGAAATCAAACGATTGATTAACTTAAGGCTTCCTGAAGGTCTTTGCCGGCCCGTTCTCACCGAAGCGAATCCTTAAGACTTAAGGTGCGGATCCGGCCCGCGCTACGATCCCGCCATGCCAGCAGCCTCCACCGCAACACCCTCGCTGCCTCTCGATGCCGAGGGCATTCTCGCGCTCGCCGCGCGCTCGATGTTTCATTTGTTTTCGAGCATCAGCCAGGGCATGTTCCTGGTCGACAGCACCGGGCGCATCGTGTGGGTGAACGAAGGCTACCGGCGCTTCCTGCCCGCGCTGGGCTTCTCGTCCATCGACGAGTTCATGGGCCACATGGTGGAGGACGTGATCCCGAACACCCAGATGCGCCGCGTGCTCGAAACCGGCGAGCCCATCCTGGTCGACCTGCTGACCAACAAGGCTGGTACTTTCGTCGTCAGCCGCATTCCGCTTCGCGAAGAGCGCGAAGGCGGGGAGGGCGGCATGGGCAAGGTCATCGGCGCGATCGGCATCGTGCTGTTCGACCAGCCCGAGACCACGCTGCAGCCGCTCATCAGCAAGTTCGCGCTGCTGCAGCGCGACCTAGACGATGCGCGCCGCGAACTCGCGAGCCAGCGCAACAACCCGCTCTACCAGCACTCTGGCGACGGACAGCGGCGCTCCAAGTACACCTTCGCGAGCTTCATCGGCAGCAGCCCGGCTGCGGTGGAGGTGAAGCGGCATGCGCGGCGCGCGGCGCAGTCGACGAGCCCGGTGCTGTTGCTGGGCGAGACCGGCACCGGCAAGGAGCTGCTGGCGCACGCCATTCATGCCTCCTCCGCGCGGGCCAAGGGCCAGTTCGTCAGTGTGAACATCGCGGCGGTGCCCGACACGCTGCTCGAAGCCGAATTCTTCGGCTTCGCCCCCGGCGCCTTCACCGGCGCCGACCGCAAGGGCCGCGAGGGCAAGTTCAAGCTGGCCGACGGCGGCAGCCTGTTCCTCGACGAAATCGGCGACATGCCGCTGGGCCTGCAGGCCAAGCTGCTGCGCGCGCTGCAGGAGGGCGAGATCGAGCCGCTGGGCTCCAACAAGCTCGTGCCCTTCGACGCCCGCGTGATCGCCGCCACCTCGCGCGACCTGCCCGAGCTCGTGCGGCGCGGCCAGTTCCGCGAAGACCTGTACTACCGCCTCAACGTGCTCCCGCTGCGCGTGCCCCCGCTGCGCGAGCGGCGTGCCGACATTCCCGCGCTCGTCGAGGCGCTGGGAGAAGACATGGCGCTGCGCAGCGGCGAAGCGCCGCCCGAGCTCACGCCCGACGCGCTCGCGCTGCTCGCCGGCCAGCACTGGCGCGGCAACATACGCGAGTTGCGCAACGTGCTGGAGCAGGTGACGATGCGAAGCGATTCGCAGCGCATCGATGCGGTGCAGCTCGAACGCATCCTGCGCGAAGCCGGCCTGGAACAGATCGAACTGCCCGCCACCCTGCAGAGCAGCCACGACGCCGACGAGCAGGCCGCGCTGCTGCGCCCGCTGTCCCAGCAGGTGGCCGAACTGGAGCGCAAGGCGATTGCGGCGGCGCTGGCGTCGACCGGTGGCAACAAGCTGGCGACGGCGCGGTTGCTCGGTATTTCGCGGGCGACCCTGTATGAGCGGATGACGAGCCAGGAACAGTGAGCCTGTGCCCGAGCGATACTCCCGCCCCTGCACACAACCCCTACGCCACACCCGATGAAGAAGGCTCTTGCCCGTACCACCGCCTGTCTCGCGCTCTGCGCCGCCGCCGGCATCGCCGGTGCCGCGCCTCAATGCTCCGGCGAAGCCGTCTCCCGTGCCAAGAAGCTGCTGACCTTTCATTTCGGCGAGGACGACCGCATCCGCATCAGCCCCGAGGTGAAGGAGCTGCCGCCGATCCGCAACCCGGCCAACAAGAAGCAGCAGTTCAAGGTGCTCGAGGTCTGGGGCAGCATCTACAAGGGGGAGTACCGGATGCGGCTCATCTATTTCGTGTCGGGCAACGACTGCACGCTGATGGGCCAGGAGATCCTGGAGTACGCGAACCTGTGAGCGTCAAGGCGCTGCGTTCCACCTTCGGGCCGAACTGCCATTGGTGCGGGCTGCCCATGGACTTCGGCGAGCCCGCGGGCCGGCCGGAGTCGGCCACCATCGAGCATCTGGTGGACTCGACCTTCGGCGGCGTGCGCTCGTCGAAGCACCGGCGGCTCGCGCACGCGGCCTGCAACCATGCGCGCAACGAGTTCCGGATGCAGGCCGAGCGCCAGTTCGAACAGTGGATCGCCGAGCGCAAGGCCTCCGCGAAAACCCTGACTGAAAATCAGACACTCGACTGAAATTCAGACATCGCGAGTGTTCTGAATTCAGCCGGAAGGCGTTTCTCCCGAGTGAAGAAACGTTTGTTATCAATGGCTTAGCGGGTGGCACGAACTGTGCAATATTCAGTCACCTTTTTCAGGAGACAAAGAATGAACCGTCGCCACCTCGTCGCCCTGGCCGCGCTCGCCGCCTGCGCCTCGGCCGCCGCTCCCGCCTGGGCGCAGTCCAATGAAATCCGCATCGCCCATATCTACAGCAAGACCGGCGCGCTGGAAGCCTACGGCAAGCAGACACAGACCGGCCTGATGATGGGCCTGAACTACGCCACCGGCGGCACGATGATGGTCAACGGCAAGAAGCTGGTGGTCATCGAGAAGGACGACCAGGGCAAGCCGGACCTGGGCAAGTCGCTGCTGGCGGCCGCCTACTCGGACGACAAGGCAGCGCTGGCCATCGGCCCGACGGCATCGGGCGTGGCGCTGGCCATGTTGCCGGTGGCCGAGGAATACAAGAAGATCCTGCTGGTCGAGCCCGCCGTTGCCGACTCGATCACCGGCGACAAGTGGAACAAGTACATCTTCCGTACCGGCCGCAATTCGAGCCAGGACGCGATCTCCAACGCCGTGGCCGTCGACAAGCCCGGAGTGACCGTGGCCACGCTGGCGCAGGACAACGCCTTCGGCCGTGACGGCGTGAAGGCCTTCGGCTCGGCGCTCAAGAAGGCCAAGCTGGTCCACGAGGAATACCTGCCGCCCGCCACCACCGACTTCACCGCCGGCGCGCAGCGCCTGATCGACAAGCTCAAGGACCAGCCGGGCCGCAAGATCATCTGGATCGTCTGGGCCGGCGCGGGCAACCCGTTCAAGATCGTCGACCTCGACCTCAAGCGTTACGGCATCGAGATCGCAACGGGCGGCAACATCCTGCCGGCCATGGCTGCCTACAAGGCGCTGCCGGGCATGGAAGGCGCGGCCTATTACTACTTCGGCATTCCGAAGAACCCGGTGAACGAGGCGATGGTGTCGGCCCACTACAAGGAATTCAAGACGCCGCCCGACTTCTTCACCGCCGGCGGCTTCTCCGCCGCGATGGCCGTGGTGACGGCGCTGAAGAAGACCAACGGCGACACCAGCACCAACAAGCTCATCAGCACGATGGAAGGCATGAGCTTCGACACGCCCAAGGGCAAGATGACCTTCCGCAAGGAAGACCATCAGGCGATGCAGTCGATGTACCACTTCAAGATCAAGGTCGACCCGGCGTTCGCCTGGGGCGTGCCGGAGCTGGTGCACGAGATCAAGCCTGAAGAGATGGACATCCCCATCAAAAATAAACGCTGAGCGCCACGGCGTAGATCGTTCCCCCTGACCCGCGCGGCGCCCGAGGAGCGCCGCCCCGTTTTCGCCCCGGATGGCCGCCGGGCGAAGCGCCAGCCTGCGCCTTTTTCTTCGCGGCGGCGTGAAGTTCCCACGGCCGATTCGATTCGTCAGTCAGCAAAGCAAACGTTCGATACCCACAACAGAAGGAGACAGCGATGCCAGCGATGAAATGGAAGAACTGGAAGGGACTCGCCGCGGCCGCGGCGATGACGGTGGCGGCGCATGCCGCTCAGGCGGCGGTGCCGCTTCCGGCGCTCGGCGCCAACCCGGCGGAGGTGAGCGTGTCGGGCCTGTCGGCCGGCGGCTTCATGGCGGTGCAACTCCACGTGGCGTACTCGGCCACCTTCAAGCGTGGCGCGGGCGTGGTGGCGGGCGGTCCGTACTACTGCGCCGAGGGTTCGGTGCTCAACGCCACGGGGCGCTGCATGACGCACAGCACCAGCATCCCGGTGGCGTCGCTGGTGAGTACCACCAACAGCTGGGCTTCCAGCGGTGCGATCGACCCGGTGTCGAACATGAGCAATTCCAAGGTCTACATGTTCTCGGGCACCTCGGACAACACCGTCAAGCAGGCGGTGATGGACGACCTCAAGACCTACTACCAGAGCTTCGTGCCCTCGGCCAACGTGGTCTACAAGAACAACATCGGCGCGGGCCACGCGATGGTCACCGACGACTACGGCAGCGCCTGCAGCACCACCGCAGCCCCCTACATCAACAACTGCGGCTTCGACCTCGCGGGCGAAATCCTCACGCAACTGTACGGCCCGCTGAACCCGCGCAACAACGGCACGCTGGGCGGCACCTTCACCGAGTTCAACCAGTCGGAGTTCATCAGCGGACACGGCATGGCGGCCACCGGCTGGATCTACGTGCCGCAGGCCTGCACCACCGCCTCGTGCCGCGTGCACCTGGTGCTGCACGGCTGCAAGCAGAACTACACCGACGTGAGCGACCAGTACGTGCGCAAGACCGGCTACAACCGCTGGGCCGACACCAACAACATCGTGCTGATCTATCCGCAGACCAGCACCGCCGCCACCAACAGCTGCTGGGACTGGTGGGGCTACGACAACGCCAACTACGCGAAGAAGTCGGGCCCGCAGATGGCCGCGATGAAGGCCATGATCGACCGCGTCACCGGTTCCTCGGGCGGCAGCGGCCTGCCAGCGCCCACCGGCGTGGGCACATCGGGCGCCACCGCCAGCAGCATGGTGATCGCCTGGAACGCCGTGAGCGGCGCCAGCGGCTACAACGTGTACCGCGGCGGCAGCAAGGTCAACGCCTCGCCGGTGGCCGCCACCAGCTACACCGACACCGGCCTGGCCGCCTCGACCACCTACAGCTGGACCGTGGCCGCGCTGAACGCGAGCAATGTGGAGGGCGCCATGTCGTCGGCCGCGACCGGCACCACCACCGGCGGCGGCAGCGGCGGCACCTGCTATACCGCCAGCAACTACACGCACACCATTGCCGGGCGCGCCTATGCCCTGTACGGCTTCACTTATGCCTATGGCTCCAACCAGTCCATGGGCCTGTGGAACATCTACGTGACGACCACGCTGAAGCAGACGGGCCCCAACTACTACGTGATCGGCACCTGTTGAGGCTGGCCGGTCGTCCTTCCTGTTTTCCGATTCGCAATGACCAACGACGATGCTTGAGACCCGAGATCTGACCATCCGCTTCGGCGGGCACGTGGCCGTCAACAGCGTGAGCTGCGCCTTCGCGCCGGGCACGCTGACGGCCATCGTCGGCCCCAACGGCGCGGGCAAGACCACCTACTTCAACCTGATCTCGGGCCAGCTCAAGGCGAGCGCGGGCACCGTGTCGCTCGACGGGCATTCGTTGTCGGGCCTGTCCCCCTCCGCGCGCACGCACGCGGGGCTGGGGCGGGCCTTTCAGCTCACCAACCTGTTTCCCAACCTCACGGTGCTGGAGAACGTGCGCCTCGCGGTGCAGGCCACGCGCGAGGGCGCGCACCGGCGCGGTCTCAACCTGTGGAGCATCTGGAGCGACCACAAGGCGCTGACCGAGCGCGCCGACCAGATCCTGGCCGACGTCGCGCTCAAGTCGCGCGAGCACGCCACGGTGGCGAGCCTGCCGCACGGCGACCAGCGAAAGCTGGAGGTGGCGCTGCTGATGGCGCTGGAGCCCAAGGTCTTCATGTTCGACGAGCCCACGGCGGGCATGAACGCGGCCGAGGCGCCCGTCATCCTCGACCTGATCCGCAAGCTCAAGAAGGACAAGAGCAAGACCATCCTGCTGGTCGAGCACAAGATGGACGTGGTGCGCGAGTTGGCGGACCGCATCATCGTGCTGCACAACGGCACGCTGGTGGCCGATGGCGAACCCGCCGAGGTGATCGCCTCGCCGGTGGTGCAGGAGGCCTACCTGGGCGTCGCGAAGGAGGCCGCATGAGCACCAACAATCTGCTGACCCTCGAGGGCGTGCACACGCACATCGGGGCCTACCACATCCTCCACGGCGTCGACCTCGCCGTGCCGCGCGGCCAGCTCACCATGCTGCTGGGCCGCAACGGCGCGGGCAAGACGACCACGCTGCGCACCATCATGGGCCTGTGGCATGCGTCGCAGGGCAGGGTGCGCTTCGGTGACAAGGAAATCACCACGCAGCACACGCCGCAGATCGCCGGCCTGGGCATCGCCTACGTGCCGGAAAACATGGGCATCTTCTCCGACCTCACGGTGAAGGAGAACATGCTGCTGGCCGCGCGCGGCGCCAAGAATGCCCAGCAGATCGACGACACGCGGCTGAAGTGGATCTTCAAGCTCTTTCCCGCGGTCGAGAAGTTCTGGAACCACCCGGCCGGCAAGCTCTCGGGCGGGCAGAAGCAGATGCTGGCCGTCTCGCGCGCCATCGTGGAGCCGCGCGAGCTTCTCATCATCGACGAGCCCAGCAAGGGCCTCGCGCCCGTGATGATCAACAACATGATCGACGCCTTCGCCGAGCTCAAGCGCAGCGGCGTGACGATCCTGCTGGTGGAGCAGAACATCAACTTCGCCCAGCGGCTGGGCGACACCGTCGCGGTGATGGACAACGGCCGGGTGGTGCACGCCGGCTCCATGGCGGAGTTCTCCGCCGACGCGCAACTTCAGCAATCTCTCTTGGGCCTCGCGCTATGACGATTTCCGTGTCTTGTTCCCTCTCCCGCGTGCGGGAGAGGGCTAGGGTGAGGGCAGGCGGCCTGTGCAACGGCCATGACCTCGTTTCGTCGCCGTCGGCCCTCACCCCAACCCTCTCCCGCAAGCGGGAGAGGGGGCAAGAGGAGGCGCAGCAATGAAAGCCCTCGACTTCGACTGGCGCCCGCTGCTCCTGGCCCCGGTGCTGGCGCTCGCCGCGTTGCCGCTCACCGGCTCGTTCTCGACCTGGCTCACGCTCACCGTGGCGGGGCTGGCTATGGGCATGATCATCTTCATCATCGCCTCGGGCCTCACGCTGGTGTTCGGCCTCATGGACGTGCTGAACTTCGGCCATGGCGTGTTCATCGCGCTCGGCGCCTTCGTGGCCAGCAGCGTGCTCGGCCTCATGGGCGACTGGACCGGCTCGGGCGAGCTGTGGCGCAACCTCGTCGCCGTGTTCCCGGCGATGCTGGTCGCGATGGCGGTGGCCGGTGCGGTAGGGCTGGCCTTCGAGCGCTTCATCGTGCGGCCGGTGTACGGCCAGCACCTGAAGCAGATCCTCATCACGATGGGCGGCATGATCATCGGCGAGGAACTCATCAAGGTGATCTGGGGCCCGGCGCAGATTCCGCTGCCGCTGCCCGAGGCGCTGCGCGGCTCGCTGCTGGTGGGCGACGCGGCCATCAGCAAGTACCGTCTGCTCGCGGTGGCCGTGGGCGTTGTCGTGTTCGGCGTGCTCGCATGGACACTGGGGCGCACCAAGATCGGCCTGCTCATCCGCGCGGGCGTGCAAGACCGTGAAATGGTCGAGTCGCTGGGCTACCGCATCGGGCGGCTCTTCGTCGGCGTGTTCGTGGTCGGCAGCGCGCTGGCCGGACTGGGCGGCGTGATGTGGGGCCTCTTCCAGCAGAACCTGGTGCCGCAGATGGGTGCGCAGGTCAACGTGCTGATCTTCATCGTCATCATCATCGGCGGGCTGGGCTCGACGGGTGGGGCGCTCATCGGCGCGCTGCTGGTGGGGCTGATGACCAACTACGTGGGCTTCCTGCTGCCCACGCTCACGCAGTTCGCGAGCATCTTCCTGATGGTGGCGGTGCTGCTGTGGCGCCCGCAGGGCGTGTACCCGGTGGCGAACCGCTGAAGAGGAGGACGAAAACATGTTCCTGAAGCGACTCCTCTCCAACGACATGCCCCGCAGCCGGCTGCTCGCCGTGCTGCTGCTGGCGGTGTTCATCGCGCTGGCCTTCGCGCCATTCATCTTCCCCGGCGTGAAGGCGCTGAGTGTCGCGGCCAAAATCCTGGTGTTCGTGGTGCTGGTGGCCAGCTTCGATCTGCTGCTGGGCTACACCGGCATCGTGAGCTTCGCGCACACCATGTTCTTCGGCATCGGGGCCTACGGCATCGCCATTTCGGCCTCGCGACTCGGGCCGAACTGGGGCGCGGTGCTGGTCGGGCTGGGCGCGTCGCTGGCGATCTCGCTGGTGCTGTCGTTCGCCATCGGCCTCTTCTCGCTGCGGGTGCGCGCGATCTTCTTCGCGATGATCACGTTGGCCGTGGCTTCGGCCTTCCAGACGCTGGCTTCGCAGCTTTCCGACTTCACCGGCGGCGAGGATGGCCTGACCTTCAAGCTACCCGAGCTGATCTCGCCGAGCTTCGAGTTCGCGGAAGAGCCTTTCCTCGGCGTTTCGCTCGACGGCAGGCTGCTTTGCTACTACCTGCTGTTCGTGGCGGCGGTGGTGCTGGTGCTGGCGCTGCTGCGCATCGTGAACTCGCCCTTCGGCCGCGTGCTGCAGGCCATCCGCGAGAACGAGTTCCGCGCCGAGGCCATCGGCTACCGCGTGGTGGTCTACCGCACCACGGCCGCCGTGCTGTCGGCGCTCTTCGCCACGCTGGCTGGCGCGATGCTCGCGATCTGGCTGCGCTACAACGGGCCGGATACCTCGCTGAGCTTCGAGATCATGATCGACGTGCTGCTGATCGTGGTGATCGGCGGCATGGGCACCATCTACGGCGCGGCCATCGGCGCGGTGCTGTTCGTGGTGGCGCAGAGTTATCTGCAGGACCTGCTGCGCATCGGCAACGAGGCCGCCAGCGGCCTGCCATGGCTGGCCGCGCTGCTGTCGCCCGACCGCTGGCTGCTGTGGCTGGGCGTGCTGTTCGTGCTGTCCGTCTATTACTTCCCGACTGGCATCGTCGGAAAACTGCGTGCAAGGGCTGCGCGATGAGCGACAACAACAATCTGATTCCACTTTCCCGCTACGCGCAGCTCGCCGGCCGCGAGATCCATTGGCTCGAATGGGGCTCGCCCGAGGCGCCCGTGGTCATCGCCTGGCACGGCCTGGCGCGTACCGGCCGCGACATGGACGAGCTGGCGCAGCACTTCGCCTCGCGCGGCTTCCGCGTGATCTGCCCCGACACCATCGGCCGCGGCCTGAGCCAGTGGAGCCCGCTGCCGGACGAGGAATACAAGCTCTCGTTCTACGCGCGCATCGCCAATGCGCTGTGCGACGAACTGCGGCTGGGGCGCGTGCACTGGGTCGGCACCTCGATGGGCGGGGCCATCGGCACCGTCTGCGCCTCGGGCCTGTTCGAGCCGCGCATGAAGGCGCGCATCGCGAGCCTGGTGCTCAACGACAACGCGCCCGAGCTGGCGCAACCGGCCGTCGAGCGCATCCGCGCCTATGCGGGCGAGCCGCCGGCCTTCGACACGGTGGCCGAACTCGAAGCCTTCTTCCGCACGGTCTACAAGCCCTACGGCTGGCTCAGCGACGCGCAATGGCGCCGGCTGACCGAGACCTCCACGCGCCGGCTGCCCGACGGCCGCGTGACGCCGCACTACGACCCTGCCATGGTCCGGCAGTTCAGCGCGCACGACAACGACTACCTGATCTGGCCGCACTACGACGCCATCGAGGTGCCGGTGCTTTGCTTGCGCGGAGCCGAGTCCGACCTGGTGCTGCCCGGCGTGGTCGAGGAGATGAAGCGGCGCGGTCCCGGTGCGGCCGGCCGGCTGCGGGTGATCGAAGTTCCTGCCTGCGGTCACGCGCCCGCGCTGAACGTGCCGGAACAACTTGATCCCATCGAGGGGTTTATCCGCGCCGCCGGCCGCTGAGGCAGCGGCGGCGTGACAATCGCCGCCCACCTCAACCACAAGGCCGACCACAGGCCTCGAACACCATGGCGCTCTCGATGTACGACCTGTCCGTGCCCGTCTTCACGCGCGGACTCGGCCAGCTCACCCATATCCTCGACAAGAGCCTCGCGCATGCGAAGGCCAACGGCATCGACCCGGCCGAGCTGGTCGATGCACGCCTCGCGCCCGACATGCTCACGCTGGCAGGCCAGATCCAGCGCGCCAGCGATGCCTCCAAGCTCGGCACGGCCCGCATCGCCGGCGTTACCGCGCCGAGCTTCCCCGACGAGGAAAAGACCTGGGACGACCTGGTCGCGCGCATCGCGAAGACGCAGGACTTCCTGGTAACGGTCGACCGCGCGCTGATCGACGGCCACGAAGACCGCGCGGTGACCATCAAGACCCGCGAAGGCGAGGCGACCTTCACGGCGCAGCGCTACCTGCTGCAGTTCGCAGTGCCCAATTTCTTCTTCCACGTGACCACGGCCTACGACGTGCTGCGCCACAAGGGCATGCCCATCGGCAAGATGGACTACCTGGGCAAGTTCTGACCTGGGCGGCCCATCACGCCGCCGGGACAAAGTTCAAATTGCCGTGACACATGCGCACGCAGCGCGTGCGCCGCGAACAATCGCGCCTGACCGCTGTCGGTCTGACACACGAGCGAGGTTTGCGATCATGAACATGATGTCCAGAAGGGCGTTCTCGGGGCTCGCCGCAGGTGCCTCCGCCCTGGCGGCAGCCGCGGGTGGCGCCTGGCCGGCACGCAGCGCGCTGGCCGCCTCGCCGGGGCTGCGCGACTACGGCAAGGCCCCCGAATTCACTGGTATCGACAAGTGGCTCAACTCCGAGCCGCTCACCATGAAGGGGCTGTCCGGCAAGGTGGTGCTGGTCGACTTCTGGACTTATTCCTGCATCAACTGCATTCGCACGCTGCCGCACGTGGTGCGCTGGTACGAGACGTACAAGGACAGGGGCTTCACCGTGGTGGGCGTGCATTCGCCCGAGTTCGCCTACGAGAAGCTCACGCGCAACGTGCAGGACGCGATCGAGCGCTTCAACATCCGCTACCCGGTGGCGCAGGACAACGGATTCGCCACCTGGCGGGCCTACAGCAACCAGTACTGGCCCGCGTTCTACCTGGCCGACAGCAGCGGGCAGGTGATGCGGCAGCATTTCGGCGAAGGGGAGTACGCCGAGATGGAGGCTGCGATCCAGGCGCTGCTGGCACGCAGGCCGGCAGCCTGAGCCAGGATCAATTTGCCGATTCGAGGATGCGCCGCACCGCCGCCTTGCCCGCTGGCGTGAGCACCGGGCCGAGCTCGGCGTAGGGCACTTCGATCTCGATCTCGCAGCCGTTGCCGTAGGCGGGCTGGGCGAAGCGCATGCCCTTGGCTTCCAGCGTCAGGTCGTAGTAGGCGCCTTCTTCGTAGTTGGAGCGGCAGTTGTCCTCGGCCTTCGACGCGTCGATGCCCGCGTAGCGGAACAGGAAGCGGCGCAGCTTCGGCGTCATCGAGCCGCCTCCGGTGCCGGATAGCCGTCCCTCGGCCGGACGCGACTTCGACAGCGAGCGCAGGCCGAACCAGGACCATGGGTCGACCTGCTTGCCCGTCTGCAGGTCCCAGGTGCGATGGAACCAGGAGATCCCGTTGCGGCCCATGCCGGCCGCCCAGGTGTAGTTGCGGATGCTGAGCCACTGCGAGCTCCAGTACGAAGGATCGGCGGTGTTCTCGTCTTCCGCCGGTACGCCGACCCGCCCGAGGAACTCGCGGCGCTTGTCGAAGTACTCCTTGATCGTGTCCTTGCTGGTGTCGAAGTCGCGGCGCAGCTCGCGGTTGATGGCTGCCAGCGTGGGCTCGGGGCCGGAGAGTTCGATGGTTTCCTGGCCGGCGAAGCGCAGGCGGCGGAAGCTGCGGCCGGGCGCGAATTCTTCTTTCTTCCCGGTCTCGATCTTCGGCGGTGCTTCGAGCAGGCCCGCATAGCCGTCGCTGCCGCAGGCCTTGTCGCCACCCGTGGCGTCGGACAGGTCGAGCCGGATGGGCAGCGTCACGGGCACGCCCTTCACGCTCTTCCAGGTGCCGGTCAGCGTGTTGCCCTTGGCGGGGTCGAGCGACCACAGGCCGGTGTCGCCGGCTTCATGCCAGAAGCTGTCTTTCTCGACGCGGCTCAGCGGGATCGCCTTCTTGTACTGCTTGTAGAAGTAGCTGCCGCTCGGGAACTCGGCGTTGAAGCAGGCCACGATGGCCTTGGTGCCGAGCGTGCCTTCCCACACGCCCTTGGGCACTTCGGCGGTTCCGGCTGCGCGGGCCATGAAGGGCACCAGCAGAAAAAGGCCACCGAGGGCGTGAAGAGGTTTCATGGCTTGCGTGCGGAGATCGAATACATGAGCGGAATGCGCGGCATGCCCTCGGGCGGTGCCATGCGGCGCCCGCCGATGTCGCGCATGCCTTCGAAGGGCTTCCAGCCGTTGGCGTACGGGTATTCGTCGAGCCGTTCGATGACGAGGCCGGCCTGCGACAGCGCGGTCGTCACCTGGCCCACGCCCCAAGTGAACTCGAAGCTGGGGTGCGGGTTGCTGAAGTTCTCCACGCCGCGCTCGTAGCCTTCGCGCACCAGGCCGTCGCCGGAATCGGCCACGTAGTCGCCCACGCCTTCCTCGGGCACGGGGGCTTCGTTGAAGTAGTCGTAGTGGAACTTCCAGGCCGGGTCGAACACCAGCGCGAAAGGGTGGAACTCGACGAAGACGAAGCGGCCGCCGGGCTTGAGCATCTGCGCCACTCCGCGCGCCCAGGCGGCGATGTCGGAGAGCCAGCACAGCGTGCCGTACGAGCAGAAGACGATGTCGTGCTTCTCGCCGCGTGCCTGCGCGCCGCGGAAGTAGTCGTAGACATCCGAGCGCACGAAGCGCGCCGCGATGCCCGACTGCTGCGAGAGCCGGGTCGCGAAGTCGACGGCCTCGTCGGAGATGTCCACGCCCGTCACCTCGGCGCCGAGGCGCGCGATGCTCAGGCTGTCCTGTCCGGCGTTGCACTGCAGGTGCAGCACAGACAGGCCTTTCAAGTCACCGAGCAGGCGGGCTTCTTCGGGGAAGAGGGTGGAGCCGCCCTTGCGGAAGAAGGCGGCCTGATCGCCCTTGTGGCTGTTGTGTGCGACGGTGGCCGCGTTCCACGAGAGCCGGTTGGCTTCGTGCAGATACTGTTTCATGGGGTGGTGTTCGTTCTTTGCGTGGGCCAGCCCGCCAGGTTGCGCTCGGCGATGCCCGCGAGCGCGGTGATCCATGCCGGGCTGTCGTTCAGGCAGGGGATGTAGCTGAAGGCTTCGCCGCCCGCGTGCACGAAGGCTTCGCGGCCTTCCATGGCGATTTCTTCGAGTGTCTCGAGGCAGTCGGCCGGGAAGCCCGGGCAGACCACGTCGACGCGCTTCACGCCGGAGGCGCCGAGTTCGCGCAGCGTGGGCTCGGTGTAGGGTTCCAGCCATTTGGCCTTGCCGAAGCGCGACTGGAAGGTCACGCGGTACTGGGCACTCGAAAGGCCCAGCCGCGCTGCGAGCAGGCGTGCGGTTTCGGTGCACTGCGCCTGGTACGGATCGCCCAGCGCGATGTTGCGCGCGGGAATGCCGTGGAAGCTCATCAGCAGCACCTCGCCGCGGCCTTCGGTTTTCCAGTGCTTCTCGATGCTCTGCGCGAGCGCCTCGATGTAGGCCGGGTCGTCGTGGTAGTCGTTGACGAAGCGGAACTCGGGCACGCGGCGCTGCTTGCGGCTCCACGCGTTCACCGCATCGATCACGCTCGCGGTGGTGGTGCCCGAATACTGGGGGTAGGCCTGCAGCACCAGCACGCGGGCGGCGCCTTCGGCCTGCAGCGCGTCGAGCCGGGAGGCGATGGAGGGGCTGGCGTAGCGCATCGCGTCGCGCACCACCACATGGTGGCTGCGCTCGCCTAGCCAGCCGGCCAGCAGCGTGGCCTGCTTCTGCGTCCACACTTTCAGCGGCGAGCCTTCGCGCATCCAGATGCTCGCGTACTTGGCGGCTGACTTGACAGGCCGCGTGCGAAGAATGATGCCGTGCAGGATCGGCGCCCAGAGCAGCCTGGGGATCTCTACCACGCGGGGGTCGCCCAGGAAGTCGGCGAGGTAGGGGCGCACGGCTGCTGCTGTGGGGGCATCAGGTGAGCCGAGGTTGCACCAGAGCACTGCGGTGCGCGGGGTACTCGGGGGAGCGTTCTCGTGAGTCGAAGGCATGCGATATTCTCGGGCATGACTTCCGCTTCCCCGGCGCCCGCGGGCGCCGCGCCTCTCGATCTCAAGCGTATTTCGGCGATCTCGCTGGACCTCGACGACACCCTCTGGCCGATCTGGCCGACCATCGAACGCGCCGAGGCCGTGCTGCATGCGTGGCTGCTGCGCGAGGCGCCCAAGACGGCCAGCCTGCTGATGACGCCGGGCATCCTGCGTGAGCTGCGCGAAGCCACCGCCAAGGAGCGTTCGGATCTCGCGCATGACCTGAGCGCGCTGCGCCGCGAGTCGATCCGCACCGCGCTCACCCGCGCGGGCGAAGACCCGGCGCTGGCCGACCCGGCCTTCGACGCCTTCTTTGCCGAGCGCCAGCGCGTGACGCTCTACGACGACGCGCTTCCGGCGCTGAAGTGGCTCAGCGAGCGCTATCCGCTGGTGGCCATCTCCAACGGCAACGCCGACATCCAGAAGACCGGCGTGGGCCGCTGGTTCCGCACCGCCTTCAACGCGCGCGCCTTCGGCAGCGGCAAGCCGCACGCGCCGATCTTCCGCGCCGCGGCCGCATCGGTCGGCCTGCTGCCCAGGGACGTGCTGCACGTGGGCGATGATGCCGAGCTGGACGTGGTCGGCGCGCTCAACGCCGGCATGCAGGCCGCCTGGCTGGTGCGCGACGAGCGGCCCTGGGTGCACGGCGCGCGGCCGCAGCTGATCGTGCCCAACCTGCACGCGCTGTGCGTGGCGCTGGGCGGCTGAGGGCTAGGCGAAGACTGGTCTGAAGAAGCTGCGCTCGTAGCTCACGATGCAGCGGGTTTCCTCCGCGTACTTGAATGCGGCCTGGCATTCCGGGTCCTGCATCGAGTCGGCGCGGTACTTCTCGTAGGCGGCCAGGCTCGGGAAGGTGAACATCGCCAGCGCCACGTTGTTCGTGCCCTCCGAGGGCAGGAAGTAGCCGTGGTGCTTGCCGCCGAACTTCTCGACCAGCGGAATCCAGAGCTTGCCGTAGTGCTCGAATTCCTTGAGCTTGTAGGCGTCGACGATGTAGCGCAGGTAGCAGGTGACCATGGGAGTCCGTCTTTCGGGATGGGGGTAGAGGGGTATTGGCGCGGCGTCTGCAGCCGCGCGCGGGGCTGACTATAGTTTCCGGGCTGTTGTCCCCAACCTCCGCGGCCTTGCGCCGGACAGGAACCCCGAAGTGCATCTCTCCAACTGGCTTCTGTTTTGCGGCGTCACGCTGCTCGTCGTCTTCACACCCGGGCCGGCCGTGCTGCTCGCGGTCTCGAACTCGATGAGCGTCGGCCCGCGACGGGCAATGATCAGTTCGCTGGGCAACGCTGCCGGGCTTTTCATGGTGTCGGCCGCCGCGATGGCGGGGTTGGGCGTGGTGCTCTCCACCTCGGCCCATGCCTTCATGGTGCTGAAGCTGGCCGGTGCGGCCTACCTGATCTACCTGGGCATCAAGCAATGGCGCAGCCAGGGCAGCGTGTTCGCCGACGTGCAGGGCGGTCCGTCCGCCGGCACTCCGCGTTCGAGCTGGCGCCTCTTCGGCCACGGGATGACGGTCGCGCTGACCAATCCCAAGGGCATCCTTTTCTTCTCGGCCCTGTTCCCGCAGTTCCTGACGCAGGACGCACCCATCCTCACGCAGTTCGCGGTGCTGACCGGCACCTTCGCCGCTGCCTCGGTGGTCGCCCACTCGTTCTATGTGCTGCTGGCGCGCCTGTTGCGCAGGCAACTCTCCGATCCGCGTCGCACGCGCATCTTCAACAAGGTGTCGGGCGGGGCCTTCGTGCTGCTGGGGCTTAGCCTGCTTCGGCTGCGCAACAAGGCGGCCTGATCTCGCCTTTTCTCAGTCGAACCCGAAGCGCTCGCGCAGCGCCGTGCAGAAGTCGGCGGTGCCGCTGATCGACAGGGTAATAGTGTCGTAGCGCGGATCGTCCTCGCTCGATTCCTGCAGGTCGTAGTCCCACAGGCCGCGTTCGTCGAGGGCGCCGCGTGCATCCGGAAAGGCGGCCTCGGCCCAGGCCAGTACGCGGGCGACTTCGGCCCGTACTTCGGGCGTCTTGTCGGGCGAGGTCGATGCCATGGCGTCGAAGGTGCCGTGGCCTTCGGTGTCTTCGCTGTAGTCGAAGTCGAGATAGCGCAGTCCGGTCGTCATGGCGTCGATTCAGTTCAATGATCTGGCGGCGGCGAGCCCGCTGAGCACCGCGCCTTCGAGCGTGGCGGGGTAGGGGCCTTCGATGTAGTCGCCGCAGGCCTGCAGGCCCGGTGCGATGGACGATGACGGCCGCGCGAGGCCGGGCGTGCAGGCGAAGGTGGCGCGCTTCTCGACCACGGTCTGCACCAGTTGCAGGTTCGATTGGCCCAGCTGCGCGGCGGCTTGCGCGATGACCTTTTCTTCCAGCACCTCGCGCGATGCCTCGTTCGCGCTCACGACCATCGCGAGCACGCCCTGCAGGCCGCCGAACTGGCTCCTGTCGAAAACGAACTGGGCCGGCGCCGTGGCTGGATGGCTGCGCAGCGCGAGCATCGGCTCGGCAAGCGGCGTGGCGCCGCGCACATAGACAGTGGCGATGGCCTCGAAGCGCAGCGCCTCGGTGGTCTCGCACCAGCGATTCGCCGGCAGGCCCGAGGCGCGGACCAGCCGTGCCGCATCCCACGGAGCGCAGGCCAGCACGACCTGATCGAAGGCTTCGCCGTCGACCAGCCACTGCCCGGCTTCGGATGCGATGGCACGCACGCGCGTGCCGATGCGCACCGTGGCGCCTTGCCGTGTCAGCCAGCGGATCGCGGCATCGGGCAGCAGCGCGCCCAGGTCGGCGCGCGGCAGCAACAGGTCGGCGCCGCCGCTTCCGCTGAAGAGCGCGTCCTTCAGCACGCGCAGGAAGACTTCGCCGCTCGACTGCGCCACGGGCGTGTTGAGCGCCGAAACGCACAGCGGTTCGATCAGCTCCCGCATCACGCGCGGAGTGAGCCCGGCGCACAGATCGGCAACCGTCGTGCCGCCGGCACAGCGAAAGCCCGAAAGCCTCCAGCCGATGGCGGTGCGCAGCAACGACGACTTGTCGCGCCACGTCCAGCCCCGCGCCGTGAAGATGCCGGCCAGCAGGTCGAGCGGCGCAGGCAGCCGAGGCAGCTTCAGCCCGCCGCCATCGGCAAAGCGCAGCGAAAGAGGCAGCCGCAGCAGCGCGCCTTCGACATCGACGCCGACGTCGCGCATCAGCTGCAGCGTGGCGGTGTACGCACCGATCAGGATGTGCTGGCCGTTGTCCAGCGCCAGCCCGTGCATGTTGTCGACCCGCCGCGCCCGGCCGCCCGGCATGTGCGCTGCCTCGAACAGCGTGACGGCATGGCCGAGCCGCGTGGCCTCCACCGCGCAGGCGAGGCCGGCCCAGCCTGCGCCGATGACGGCGGTCTTCTTCCTGGTCAAGCTCAGATTCGTCCGAGGGCCTGAACCTTCCACGCCAGCCAGAACTTGCGCACCGGCGTCAGGCTCACGCGCTGGTTCAGCACCTGGAAGTTGTCGCGTTCGATCTCCCGCAGCAGGGTGCGGTAGATGCTGGCCATCATCAGGCCGGGCTTCTGCGAGCGGCGGTCGGCCAGGGGGAGCAGGGCGAGCGCTTCGTCGTAGGCGGCGTGGGCGCGGGCGGCCTGGAACTTCATGAGTTCGACGAAACGCTCGGAGTGCACGCGGTTCAGGATCTCGTGCGCCTTCACGTCGAACTTCTGCAACTCGTTGACCGGCAGGTAGATGCGGCCGCGCAGGGCGTCCTCGCCCACGTCGCGCAGGATGTTGGTGAGCTGCAGCGCCAGGCCCAGCTTGTGGGCGTAGGCAGTGGTCTGGGCGTCGGTCTGGCCGAAGATGCGGGCAGCGACCTCGCCGACCACGCCGGCCACGAGGTGGCAATAGCGAGAGAGGCCCTGGAAGTCGAGGTAGCGCGTCTGTTCGAGGTCCATCTGGCAGCCGTCGATCACCTCGTTGAGCTGGCGTGCCTCGATGCCATAGGCCGCGGCATGCGGCATCAGCGCCTGCATCACCGGATGGCGTGGCGTGCCCGCGAAGGACTGCGAGACCTCGGTGCGCCACCAGGCGAGCTTGGTGGCGGCCACGCCGGGGTCGCTGACCTCGTCGACCACGTCGTCGACTTCCCGGCAGAAGGCATAGAAGGCGGTGATCGCGGCGCGGCGCGGCTTGGGAAGGAACAGGAAGGCGTAATAGAAACTGCTGCCCGAGGCGGCGGCCTTGTCTTGCACGTATTGCTCGGGGGTCATCGGGGAGGCGCTGCTTTCATGGGGCGTGATTGTCTCCGCATCCGCACGGCCTTCCAGAGCAGCACCGGCGCGTCGAGCTTGCCGATGGCGGGGCGCTGCGTGAAGGTGTCGAAGCCCAGGTCCTGGATCTTGTCGAGGATGCGCAGGCCACCCTGCACCACGAGGCGCAGCTCCCAGCCGGCGCGGCCGGGCAGGCGGTGCACGAGGGGGGCGCCCTCGTTCATGAGTTCGCGCGCCCAGTAAGACACGACTGCTATCAGATTGATAGCTTCCTGCGGAGGCTCCGCGCGCGAGAGCGGCGCGAAGACCTTGAAGTGCTCGGGCGAGAGGCCGCGCCGGTCGCAGTCGGTCAGCGGAAAGTAGAAGCGGCCGCGCGGAAGGTCGACGCTCGGGTCCTGCCAGAAGTTGATGAGCTGCAGCGCGCTGCAGATCGCGTCGCTCTGCGCCAGGGCCTCGGCGTCGTGCACGCCGTAGAGATGCAGCAGCAGGCGCCCGACGGGGTTGGCGGAGCGGCGGCAGTAGTCGAGCAGTTCGGCGCGGTCGGCGTAGGTGCCGCGGTCGCGGGTTTTCTCGATGTCCTGCATGAAGGCGCTCAGCAGGTCGGCGAGCAGGTCTTCGGGCAGGCCGTGGCGGGCGATGCTGTGGGCCAGCGGACCGAAGACCTGGGGCCAGCGCGATCTGGGCAGCACTTCGCCGCGGGCAGCCGAGGCGAGTTCTGTGCGATAGGCGCGCAGGTCGGCCAGGCGCTCGGCGGGCGAGGCGCTGCCTTCGTCGGCGATGTCGTCGGCAGTGCGCGCGAAGTGGTAGATCGCCGCGATCGGCGGGCGCAGATGCGGCGGGCACAGCCACGAGGCTACGGGGAAGTTCTCGTAGTGCGCAGGCGGCGCGGCATGTTGGGGAGTGGCGGACACGCCACGATTGTCCGCGACGGCGCAATGCCCCCGCACTATGCTCGCAGCGTCGCCACTACGAACTCCCCGCTTCATGAAAGCATCCGCTCCGGCTTCCGGGTCCCAGGTTTCTGCGTACGGGGAGGCGGCGCACCCGACGGGCCCGGCGCTCATGGTGGCGGCGCTGGGCGTCGTGTTCGGCGACATCGGCACCTCGCCGCTGTACGCCTTCAAGGAAACGATGAACCCCGAGCACGGCGTGCCGTTCACGCCCGATTCGGTTCTGGGGCTGCTCTCGCTGATCTTCTGGGGGCTGATGTTCGTGGTCACGCTGAAGTACGTGGTGTTCGTGCTGCGCGCCGACCACGATGGCGAGGGCGGCATCCTGGCGCTGCAGGCCTTGGCGCGCAGCGCCGTCGCGGGGCCGAAGACGAAGCCATGGGTGTGGAACGCCATCGGGCTGCTGGGCCTGGTGGGTGCGGCCATGTTCTACGGCGACAGCCTGATCACGCCGGCCATCTCGGTGCTGTCGGCGGTCGAGGGGCTGGAGGTGCAGGCGCCGGTGCTGCAGCGCGCGGTGCTGCCGATCACGGTGGCGATCCTGATCGCGCTTTTCATGGTGCAGAAGAAGGGCACCGGCACGGTGGGCAAGATATTCGGGCCGGTCATGCTGCTGTGGTTCATCGTGCTGGCGGTGGCCGGCGCGTGGCAGGTGCTGCAGCAGCCGCAGGTGCTGGCGGCGCTTGATCCGCGGCGCGCCTTCGGCTTCCTGATCGAGCACCGGGCGCAGTCGCTGGCGGTGCTCGGAGCGGTGTTCCTGGCTTTCACGGGCGGCGAGGCGCTTTATGCCGACATGGGGCATTTCGGCGCGAAGCCGATCCGGCTGGCGTGGCTCTTCATCGCGCTGCCGGGGCTGGTGCTGAACTACTTCGGGCAGGGCGCGCTGGTGCTGGCGAACCCGGCGGCCATCGACAACCCGTTCTTCCGGCTCTTTCCCTCGTGGGGCGTGCTGCCGATGGTGGTGCTGGCCGCGATGGCGACGGTGATCGCCTCGCAGGCGGTGATTTCGGGCGCGTTCTCGCTCACGGCGCATGCCATGCGCATGGGCTACCTGCCTCGCATGCGGGTGATTCAGACTTCGGGCGCGGCCATCGGGCAGATCTACGTGCCGGCGGTCAACTGGCTGCTGATGGTGGGCGTGCTGCTGCTGGTGCTGGGCTTTCGCAGTTCGGGGGCGCTGTCGGCGGCATACGGCATCGCGGTGTCGATCACGATGGTGACGACGACGCTTCTGGCCGGCATCGTGGCCTGGGGCCTGTGGCGCTGGAACAAGGTGGCGGTGGTGATCGGCGTGACGGCCTTCGCGGTGGTCGACCTGACCTTCGTGATCGCCAACAGCCTGAAGGTGGCCGAGGGCGGCTGGCTCACGCTGGCGGTGGCGGCCGTGGTGATGGTGCTCTTCACCACCTGGTCGAAGGGGCGCCGGCTGGGGCTGGAGGCTGCCGCGGCCGAGAGCCTGCCGCTGCGGCCCTTCGTCGAGTCGCTGGCGCAGCACATGCCGCACCGGGTGAGCGGAACGGCCGTGTTCCTGAACCCCGATGCCACGGCGGTGCCGCATGCGCTGCTGCACAACCTCAAGCACAACCAGGTGCTGCACGAGCAGGTGATCGTGCTGCGCGTGCTGGCCTGCGACACGCCGCGCGTCGACGCGCGCATCCGCATCGAGGCCGAGCAGCTGATGGAGGGCATCTGGATGGTCACGGCGCGCCACGGTTTCATGGAGCGGCCCGACGTGCCGGAATTCATCCGCATCCTGGCCTACCAGAAGACGCTGGCGATCGATTCGATGAAGACCTCGTACTTCGTCTCGCGCGCCTCGGTGGGCGAGGAGAACCTGCCGGGCATGAACCCGATCCGGCGGGCGCTCTTCGGCTGGCTGCAGCGCAACGCAGGCCGGGCATCCGACTACTTTGAACTGCCCGACAACCGTCTCGTGGAGATGGGCCAGCGCACCTAGTTTTTCGGCGGCCGGCCGCCCTAGTGACCAACGGGTCATTGACACTGGTTCACGTTTACCCTAGATTACTAACCAGTGGGTCAGTAATGGCCCGGGTTCGTCCTACCAGGGTGTCTCATGACCGCCTCCACCGTCTCTCCGTTCCGTGTGCGCAGCGCCGCCTGGCTGCTGCTTCCCGCCGTGCTGCTGGCCGGCTGCTCTCCAAAGCCTGCGGCCGAAGACCCGGTGCGCGCGGTCAAATTCGTGACCGTGGGGACTAGCGAATTCGATGCCCAGCCCGAGTTCTCGGCCGAGGTGCGAGCTCGCGTCGAATCGCGCCTGGGCTTTCGCGTAGGGGGCAAGATCACCAAGCGTCAGGCCGAACTCGGCCAGCATGTGCAGGCCGGGCAGGTTCTGGCCCAGCTCGATCCGCAGGACTACCGCCTTGCCGCCGAAGCCGCACGGGCCCAGCAGGCCGCGGCGCTGACCAATCGTGACCTCGCGGCTGCAGACCTCAAGCGCTACACCGAACTGCGGTCGCAGAACTTCATCAGCGGCGCCGAGCTGGAGCGCCGCGAAACCACCTGGAAGGCCGCGCAGGCCCAGCTCGAGCAGGCGCAGGCGCAACTGGCCTCGCAGGGCAACCAGGCCAACTACACGACGCTGGTGGCCGACGTGGCCGGCATCGTCACCGCCATCGAGGCCGAGCCCGGCCAGGTCGTGCAGGCCGGCACACCGGTCGTGCGCATCGCCCAGGACGGCGCGCGCGACGTGGTGTTCGCGGTGCCTGAAGACCGCGCCACGCTGATCAAGACCGGCTCGCCCGTCACGGTGCGCGGCTGGTCCGGCGGCAATGAACTGCAGGGCCAGGTGCGAGAGGTGGCGGCCAGCGCCGATGCCGTCACGCGCACCTACTCGGTCAAGGTTTCCATCGACGCCGCTACCGCGCCCCCTCTGGGCGCCACGGTCTATGCGCGTCCCCAGGCGCTGGCGCACGCGGGTGCCACGGTGATGAAGCTGCCGACCAGCGCGCTGCGCCAGGAAGGCAAGGGCACGTCGGTGTGGGTGCTCGACAAGTCGACGATGACGGTGCGCTCGCAGCCCGTGCAGGTGGCCACCGCCGACGGCAATGAAGCCGTGATCGCCGGCGGCATCTCGCCCGGCATGATGGTCGTGGCCGCCGGCGTGCATGTGCTGTCGCCGGGGCAGAAGGTCACCATCTACCAGTCTCGCGAGGCGGCCGCGGCCGCCGCCAACGCAGGTGCCAAGGAGTCGGCCCAGCCCGTCACGGCTGTCGCGGCGACGAACAAAGAGATCGCAGCGGGTGCCGCCAAATGAGCGGCGGCGCGGCGAACCCCAACGACAAGCCCTCCGGCTTCAATCTCTCCAAATGGGCGCTGGACCACGCGCCCCTCACGCGCTACCTGATGGTGGTGCTGATGGTGCTGGGCGCGTTCGCGTACTTCCAGCTCGGGCAGGACGAGGACCCGCCGTTCACCTTCCGCGCGATGGTGGTGCGCACCTACTGGCCCGGCGCCACCGCGCAGCAGGTGGCCGAGCAGGTCACCGACAAGCTCGAGCGCACGCTGCAGGAGGCCCCGTACGCCGACAAGATCCGCAGCTACTCGAAGCCCGGCGAGTCTCAGATCATCTTCAACATCAAGGATTCGTCGAAGTCCACCGAGGTGGCCAACGTCTGGTACACGGTGCGCAAGAAGATCGGCGACATGCGTGCCACGCTGCCCGCCGGCGTGCAGGGACCGTTCTTCAATGACGACTTCGGCGACGTCTACGGCGTGATCTACGCGCTGGAGAGCGACGGCTTCAGCTATGCCGAGCTCAAGACGCTGGCCGACGACGTGCGCCAGCAGCTGCTGCGCGTGAAGGACGTGGCCAAGGTCGACCAGTTTGGTGTGCAGGACGAGAAGGTCTACATCGAGATCTCGCAGAAGCGCCTGGCGCAGCTGGGGCTCGATTTCAACGCGGTGCTCTCGCAGCTCGGCTCGCAGAACGCCATCGAGAGCGCGGGCACCATCCAGTCGCCGCTCGACGTGGTGCAAGTGCGCGTGGCCGGCCAGTTCACCAGCGTAGACCAGCTGCGCGAGATGCCCATCCGCGGCAGCTCGGGCAACCAGCTCAAGCTCGGCGACATCGCCGACATCCATCGCGGCTATGTCGATCCGCCCTCGGTCAAGATGCATCACCAGGGCAAGGAAGTGATCGGCCTGGGCGTGTCGATGGCCAAGGGCGGCGACATCATCGCACTGGGCAAGGCGCTGAAGGCGACCGCCGTGACCATCGGGCAGCGGCTGCCGGCCGGCGTGAAGCTGGCGCAGGTGCAGGACCAGCCGGTGGCGGTGGCGAGTTCGGTGAACGAGTTCGTGGGCGTGCTGATCGAGGCCGTGGCCATCGTGCTGGCCGTGAGCATCATCTCGCTCGGGCTGCACAAGGGCGGGCGCTTCGGCTGGTACATCGACATGCGCCCGGGCCTGGTGGTGGCCATCACCATTCCGCTGGTGCTGGCCGTGACCTTCCTGGCGATGAACTACTTCGGCATCGGGCTGCACAAGATATCGCTGGGCTCGCTCATCATCGCGCTGGGCCTGCTGGTGGACGACGCCATCATCGCGGTCGAGATGATGGTGCGGAAGATGGAGGAGGGCTACGACAAGGTCCGCGCCGCCACCTTCGCCTACGACGTGACGGCCAAGCCGATGCTCACGGGCACGCTCATCACCGCGGCGGGCTTCCTGCCGATCGGCATCGCCAAGTCGGTGACGGGCGAGTACACCTTCGCCATCTTCGCGGTGACGGTGATCGCGCTGGTGCTGTCGTGGATCGTCTCGGTGTACTTCGTGCCCTATCTCGGCACGCTGCTGCTCAAGGTGAAGCCGCACGACGCGAACGCGCCGCCGCACGAGCTCTTCGACACGCCGTTCTACAACGCCTTCCGCCGCTCGGTGAACTGGTGCGTGCAGCACCGCTGGATGACCATCGGCGCCACGGTGCTGATCTTCGCGCTGGGCATCGTCGGCATGGGCAAGGTGCAGCAGCAGTTCTTCCCGGATTCGAGCCGGCCGGAAATCCTGGTCGACCTCTGGTTCCCCGAGGGCACCTCGTTCACCGCGAACGAGGAAGTGGCCAGGCGCGTCGAGAAGCGTGTGATGCAGGAGGCCGGCGTGAGCACCGTCAGCACCTGGATCGGCTCCGGCGTGCCGCGCTTCTACCTGCCGCTGGACCAGGTGTTTCCGCAGACCAACGTCTCGCAGCTGATCGTGCTGGCCAAGGACCTGAAGGTGCGCGAGACCCTGCGCATCAAGTTGCCCCAGGTGCTGGCGCAGGAATTCCCCGAGGTGCGCGGCCGCGTCAAGCTGCTGCCCAACGGGCCGCCGGTGCCGTACCCGGTGCAGTTCCGCGTGATCGGCCCCGACCCGGCGCTGCTGCGCGGCCATGCGGACGAGGTGAAGGCCGTGCTGCGCGACAACGCCAACATGCGCGGCGTGAACGACAACTGGAACGAATCGGTGAAGGTGATCCGCCTCGAGATCGACCAGGCCAAGGCGCGCGCGCTCGGCGTGACCAGCCAGGCCATCGCGCAGGCTTCCAAGACCATGTTCAGCGGCACCACCGTGGGCCAGTACCGCGAGAACGACCTGCTGATCGACATCGTGCTGCGCCAGGCGCCCGACGAGCGCCAGGCCATCTCGGACATCGGCAACGCCTACATACCGACGGCCTCGGGTCGCTCGATCCCGCTCACGCAGATCGCCAAGCCGGTGTTCACCTGGGAGCCGGGCGTGATGTGGCGCGAGAACCGCGACTACGCCATCACCGTGCAGGGCGACGTGGTCGAGGGCCTGCAGGGCGCGACCGTGACCGATCAGCTGCTGCCGAAGCTGCGCGAGCTGGAAGCCGGCTGGGTCGCGGCCGGGCAGGGCGCCTACCGCATCGAGGTAGCCGGGGCGGTGGAGGAAAGCAGCAAGGGCTCGGCCTCCATCGTGGCGGGCGTGCCGATCATGCTGTTCCTGGTGTTCACGCTGCTGATGCTGCAGCTGCACAGCTTCAGCCGCTCGCTGCTGGTGTTCATTACCGGCCCGATGGGCATCGCCGGCGTGGCGGGCGCGCTGCTGGTGCTGAACCGGCCCTTCGGCTTCGTCGCACTGCTTGGTGTGATCGCGCTGATGGGCATGATCCAGCGCAACGCGGTGATCCTGATCGACCAGATCGAGCTCGACCGCGCGGCGGGCGTGCCGGCGTGGGACGCGATCGTGGAGTCGGCTGTACGCCGCCTGCGGCCCATCGTGCTGACCGCGGCCGCGGCGGTACTGGCGATGATCCCGCTGTCGCGCAGCGTGTTCTGGGGGCCGATGGCCGTCGCCATCATGGGCGGGCTGATCGTGGCAACGGTATTGACCCTGCTGGCGTTGCCGGCGATGTATGCCGCCGCATTCCGTGTGAAGCGCGAGCCGGAAGCGGCCCCAATTAGCGTTTAAAATCGCTGGCTAACCGATTTCAAGCGGATGGTCTTTGGCCCACGGGAATCCGTGGTGCGAAAAGCCCGTCCGCTTTTGCATTCACCTGAAAAAAGATTGGCATCGCGCGGGTGGCGAAATTGGTAGACGCACCAGGTTTAGGTCCTGACGTTCGCAAGAACGTGCCGGTTCGAGTCCGGCCCCGCGCACCAGCCCTGCTATGTAGCCTGATCTATCGAGCAGTGATGAAGCCCCGTTTCGCAAGGAACGGGGCTTTTTCTTTTTCTCTCTTCACCAGTCGCTGCTGCTACTGCTGTCGCTGCTTCCGCTGTCCGAGCTGCTGCTCGAGTCGTCCCACGAACTCGTGTCGCTGATGCCGAAGTTGTTGTCCACGAAGCTGCGGTCGACCTGCCGGTCGGGCTCCGGGTCGGACGAAGGCCAGAGGCTGCTGCCCATTCGATCGTTGCCGCTGTCGTGGCTGCGGTGGTTGTTGAAGATGTTGATCGTGTTGCCCCGGTGCTCGTCGGAGCGGTCGTTCATGTGGCGCAGCAGCTCGCCGATGACCACCGCGCCAACGCCGGCAGCCGCCCCGGCGGCCAGTGCGCCGCCGATGCCCGGCCCCTGGCTGGGAGCGGGAGGAGGGGTGTTGTAGTCCCTGCTGTCATCCATCCTGCCGTAGCCCATCGACGAATCGCTCGTGGGCCTGGAGAACCTGGTGGAGCTGCCCCCGGCGGCGGCAGGCACGTCGAAGGTGGTGGCGCGGCGGCGCTGCTGGAAGGCCACGTACGCGACGACGAACAGGGCCACTATGCCGATCGGACCCCAAGGGATCGAGCCGGATGACGCGCCGTTGTCTGTCCTGTCGGATGCCGACGGGGCAGGCGCCGCAGCCGGGCTGGGGGCGGGCGGCGGTGGCTCGGCCTTCACCTCGGCCGGCTTCTCCAGCTTGCGTTCGAGCTTCGCGACCGATTCGGCCTTCGCGAACTTGAGTCCCGGCGAGAGCTCCTTGGCCAGCGCCAGTTCGTCCCTGGCATCGTCGAGCTTGCCCTTCATCGCGAGAAGCTCGGCGTGCACGTAGTGGGCCTTCGCGCTCTTCGGATGGTTCTTCAGCACCTTCGCGATCATCGCTTCGGCATCGGCCATCCGGCCGTTGCTTGCCGCTTCGTAGATCTGCTGGATCGTCGGCTCCTTGGTCGCCGCCGGCGCTGCGGCGGTCTTGGCCAGCGCGGGCGAGGGCGCGCCGAACGCAAGAAGCAGGCTGAAGCTGAGGGTGAGGGCGGCAAGCAGTCGCTGGAAGAGCATGGGTATTCGCTCCTGAGGGAAATGTCGAATCGCAGCCACTGTAAGGGCGAAATCGGCCGCGGATCGGGGCGCGGCATGCAATCTCCACCGCTGCCGGGTGCGGCCCCGCCAAAACCGGTGCTTCCAGCCGATTAGAATCATGGGTTGCCCAGTTTTGCAGGCGGCACGCGTGTGCCTCCGCATAAATCCCGCTAGCGCGTGCAAGTCCTTGATCTGTATCGGTAAAAAGACGCAGGCCCCGCGCAACAGCCCCCTTACCAGGAAGACATCATGACCGTGACCGTTGAAACTCTCGAGAAGCTCGAACGCAAGATCACGCTGACCCTGCCGGTCGGCACCATCCAGTCCGAAGTCGATTCGCGCCTCAAGAAGCTTGCGCGCACCGTCAAGATGGACGGTTTCCGTCCCGGCAAGGTGCCGATGAACGTCGTGGCCCAGCGCTATGGCTACTCGGTGCACTACGAAGTCATGAACGACAAGGTCGGCGAAGCCTTCTCGCAAGCCGCCAACGAGGCCAAGCTGCGTGTCGCCGGCCAGCCCCGCATCACCGAGAAGGAAGACGCACCCGAAGGCGAACTGGCCTTCGACGCCGTCTTCGAAGTGTTCCCCGACGTCAAGATCAACGACCTGTCGGGCGCCGAAGTCGAGAAGCTGTCGGCCGAAGTCGGCGAAGACGCCATCGACAAGACCCTGGACATCCTGCGCAAGCAGCGCCGTACCTTCGCCCAGCGCGCGCAAGACGCCGTGGCCCAGGACGGTGACCGCGTGACGGTCGACTTCGAAGGCAAGATCGACGGCGAGCCCTTCCAGGGCGGCAAGGCCGAAGACTTCCAGTTCGTCGTCGGCGAAGGCCAGATGCTCAAGGAATTCGAAGATGCCGTGCGCGGCATGAAGTCGGGCGACAGCCGCACCTTCCCGCTGTCGTTCCCGGCCGACTACCACGGCAAGGACGTGGCCGGCAAGCAGGCCGACTTCCTGGTCACCGTGAAGAAGATCGAAGCCTCGCACCTGCCCGAAGTCAACGAGCAATTGGCCAAGTCGCTCGGCATCGCCGAAGCCACCGTCGAAGGTCTGCGCGCCGACATCAAGCGCAACCTCGAGCGCGAAGTGAAGTTCCGCCTGCTGGCGCGCAACAAGAACGCCGTGATGGACGCCCTGGTGGCCAACGCCGAGCTCGACCTGCCCAACGCCAGCGTGCAGTCGGAAGTCAGCCGCATGGTCGAAGGCGCCCGCGCCGAGCTGAAGCAGCGCGGCATCAAGGACGCCGACAAGGCTCCGATCCCCGACGAAGTGTTCCGTCCGCAAGCCGAGCGCCGCGTGCGCCTGGGCCTTGTGGTGGCCGAACTGGTGCGTGCCAACAACCTGCAGGCCAAGCCCGAGCAGATCAAGGCCCACATCGACGAGCTGGCCGCCAGCTACGAAAAGCCGGCCGACGTGGTGCGCTGGTACTTCAGCGACAACAACCGCCTGGCCGAGGTCGAAGCCGTGGTCATCGAGAACAACGTGACCGATTTCGTGCTGGGCAAGGCCAAGGTCAACGAAAAGTCGGTTTCGTTCGACGAACTGATGGCTCAGCAGCAAGGCTGATCTCCCAAGCCGCCCGCTACGCCGATGGGGCTTGTGCTTTGCGGCACGAGCCCCATTTCACTCAGGCGTACAGTTCAGACACAGCGAACGATCCCATTTCTCGGAGAGCAAATTCATGAGCGCACAGGAAACCCAGGCCCTCGGCATGATCCCGATGGTCATCGAGCAGTCGGGCCGCGGCGAGCGGTCTTACGACATCTACTCGCGCCTTCTCAAGGAGCGCATCATTTTCCTGGTGGGCGAGGTCAATGACCAAACCGCCAACCTCGTGGTGGCCCAACTGCTGTTCCTCGAGAGCGAGAACCCGGACAAGGACATTTCCTTCTACATCAACTCCCCGGGCGGCAGCGTGAGCGCCGGCATGGCGATCTACGACACCATGCAGTTCATCAAGCCCGACGTGTCGACCATGTGCCTGGGCTTCGCGGCCAGCATGGGCGCCTTCCTGCTGGCGGCGGGTGAAAAGGGCAAGCGCTTCTCGCTGCCCAATTCGAAGATCATGATCCACCAAGTGCTCGGCGGCGCACGCGGCCAGGCGACCGACATCGAGATCCACGCGCGCGACATCCTGCGCACCAAGGACCAGATGAACCGCATCCTGGCCGAACGCACCGGCCAGCCGCTGGAAAAGGTCAAGGCCGACACCGAACGAGACTATTTCCTGACGGCCGACGAGGCCAAGGACTACGGCCTGGTGGACCAGGTCGTCGCCAAGCGCGGTTGAACGCCGGCGCCGAGGGCGCCAAATGGCAAGAAACGGCGTTTTCCACACGGGAAACGCCGTTTTTGTTTAGTTATCATTGTCCCTACCCTGTAACGAGGCAAATGTCCATGGCCGATAAAAAAGGCTCCTCCAGCGAAAAAACGCTTTATTGCTCGTTCTGCGGCAAGAGCCAGCACGAGGTCAAGAAGCTGATCGCGGGCCCTTCGGTCTTCATCTGCGACGAGTGCATCGACCTTTGCAACGAGATCATCCGCGACGAACTCCCGGCGGGTGAGGAAGCGCGCGAGGCGCGTAGCGACCTGCCGACGCCGCTGGAGATCAAGGCCAACCTCGACAACTACGTGATCGGCCAGGAGCCGGCCAAGCGCATGCTGTCGGTGGCCGTCTACAACCACTACAAGCGCCTGCGCCACAAGGAAAAGGCCAAGGGCGACGACGTGGAGCTCAGCAAGAGCAACATCCTGCTGATCGGCCCCACGGGTTCGGGCAAGACGCTGCTGGCGCAGACGCTGGCGCGCATGCTCGACGTGCCCTTCGTGATGGCCGACGCCACCACGCTGACCGAGGCCGGCTATGTCGGCGAGGACGTCGAGAACATCATCCAGAAGCTGCTGCAGAGCTGCAACTACGAAGTGGAGCGCGCGCAGCGCGGCATCGTCTACATCGACGAAATCGACAAGATCTCGCGCAAGTCCGACAACCCTTCCATCACGCGCGACGTGTCGGGAGAGGGCGTGCAGCAGGCGCTGCTGAAGCTGATCGAAGGCACCATGGCCAGCGTGCCGCCCCAGGGCGGGCGCAAGCACCCGAACCAGGACTTCCTGCAGATCGACACGACCAACATCCTGTTCATCTGCGGCGGCGCGTTCGCGGGCCTGGAGAAGGTCATCGAAAACCGCACCGAGGCCTCGGGCATTGGCTTCGGCGCTTCGGTCAAGAGCAAGCAGCAGCGTAGCCTCACGGAAGTGTTCCGCGAAGTGGAGCCCGAGGACCTGATCAAGTTCGGCCTGATCCCCGAACTCGTGGGCCGCATGCCCGTGGTCGCCTCGCTCGCCGAGCTCAGCGAGGACGCGCTGGTGCAGATCCTCACCGAGCCGAAGAACGCGGTGGTCAAGCAGTTCACCAAGCTGCTGCAGATGGAAGGCGTGGACCTCGAGATCCGTCCGGCGGCACTCAAGGCCATCGCCCGCAAGGCGCTGGCCCGCAAGACCGGTGCGCGCGGTTTGCGCTCGATCCTTGAACAGTCGCTGATCGACACCATGTTCGAGTTGCCGAACGCGACCAATGTCGACAAGGTGGTGGTCGAGGAATCGACCATCGACGAAAACAAGCCCCCGCTGCTCGTGTACCGCGAAGCGGCGAAAAAGGCTTAAAGCCAAAGACGCGAAGGATTTGCATGTCTGGCCACACCCCCTTGCCCCCCGAAGCCCTCGACCTGCCGCTGCTGCCGCTGCGCGACGTCGTTGTGTTTCCTCACATGGTGATTCCGCTGTTCGTGGGTCGCCCCAAGAGCATCAAGGCTCTCGAGCTGGCCATGGAGGCCGAGCGCCGCATCATGCTGGTGGCCCAGAAGGCCGCGGCCAAGGACGAGCCCTCCGTCGAGGACATGTTCGAGGTCGGCTGCGTCTCGACCATCCTGCAGATGCTCAAGCTGCCCGACGGCACGGTGAAGGTGCTGGTCGAGGGCCAGCAGCGTGCCCGCGTGAACCGCATCGATGACGGCGAGACCCACTTCTCGGCCAACGTGACGCCCGTGGAGGCGCCCGAAGGCGGCGAGAAGGGCACCGAGGTCGAGGCGCTGCGCCGCGCGGTGATGCAGCAGTTCGACCAGTACGTCAAGCTGAACAAGAAGATTCCGCCCGAGATCCTCACCTCGATCTCGAGCATCGACGATCCGGGCCGCCTCGCGGACACCATCGCCGCCCACCTGCCGCTCAAGCTCGACAACAAGCAGGCCGTGCTCGACCTGGACGACGTCAAGTCGCGCCTGGAGAACCTGTTCGGCCAGCTCGAGCGCGAGGTCGACATCCTCAACGTCGACAAGAAGATTCGCGGGCGCGTGAAGCGCCAGATGGAGAAGAACCAGCGCGACTTCTACCTCAACGAGCAGGTCAAGGCCATCCAGAAGGAGCTCGGCGAAGGCGAAGAGGGCGCGGACATCGAGGAGATCGAGAAGAAGATCAAGCTCGCGAAGATGTCCAAGGAAGGCCTGAAGAAGGCCGAGGGCGAGCTCAAGAAGCTCAAGCTCATGTCGCCCATGTCGGCTGAGGCCACGGTGGTGCGCAATTACATCGACGTGCTGGTCGGCCTGCCCTGGAGCAAGAAGACCAAGATCAAGCACGACCTGGCCAACGCCGAGGCGGTGCTCAACGCCGACCACTACGGCCTGGAGAAGGTCAAGGACCGCATCCTCGAGTACCTCGCGGTGCAGCAGCGCGTGGACAAGGTCAAGGCGCCCATCCTGTGCCTCGTGGGGCCTCCGGGCGTGGGCAAGACCTCGCTGGGGCAGTCGATCGCCAAGGCGACCGGCCGCAAGTACACCCGCATGGCGCTGGGCGGCATGCGCGACGAAGCCGAGATCCGCGGCCATCGCCGTACCTACATCGGCGCGCTGCCGGGCAAGGTGCTGCAGGGCCTGAGCAAGATCGGCACGCGCAACCCGCTGTTCCTGCTCGACGAGATCGACAAGCTGGGCACGGACTTCCGCGGCGACCCGTCGAGCGCTCTGCTCGAAGTGCTCGACCCCGAGCAGAACCACACCTTCGGCGACCACTACGTGGAAGTCGACTTCGACCTGAGCGACGTGATGTTCGTCGCCACCTCGAACTCGATGAACATCCCGCCGGCGCTGCTGGATCGCATGGAAGTCATCCGCCTCTCGGGCTACACCGAGGACGAGAAGACCAACATCGCGATCAAGTACCTGCTACCCAAGCAGATGAAGAACAACGGCGTGAAGGACGACGAGCTCGCCGTCACCGAGGAAGCGGTGCGCGACATCGTGCGCTACTACACGCGTGAAGCCGGCGTTCGTTCGCTCGAGCGCGAGCTGTCGAAGATCTGCCGCAAGGTGGTGAAGGGCCTGCTGCTCAAGCAGCTCACGCCGCAGGTCACGGTCACCGGCGCGAACCTCAACGACTTCCTCGGCGTGCGCAAGTTCACTTTCGGCCTGGCCGAGAAGCAGAACCAGGTCGGCCAGGTGGTCGGCCTCGCGTGGACCGAAGTCGGCGGCGACCTGCTGACGATCGAGGCGGTCACCATGCCCGGCAAGGGCGTGATCAGCCGCACCGGTTCGCTGGGCGACGTGATGAAGGAGTCGGTCGAGGCCGCGCGCACCGTGGTGCGCAGCCGCTCGCGCCGCCTCGGTATCAAGGACGAGGTGTTCGAGAAGCGCGACATCCACATCCACGTGCCCGATGGCGCCACGCCGAAGGACGGCCCGAGTGCGGGCGCCGCGATGACGACGGCCTTCGTGTCGGCGCTCACGGGCATCCCGGTGCGCAGCGACGTCGCGATGACGGGCGAGATCACGCTGCGAGGCGAGGTCACGGCCATCGGCGGCCTCAAGGAAAAGCTGCTGGCAGCCTTGCGTGGCGGCATCAAGACCGTGCTGATTCCGGAAGAGAACGCCAAGGACCTGCAGGACATTCCCGAGAACGTGAAGAACGGTCTCGAGATCGTGCCGGTGAAATGGATCGACAAGGTGCTCGAGATCGCTCTCGAGAAATCGCCTGAGCCGCTGTCCGATGAAGAGGTCGCTGCGTCCGCCGCCGCCATGGCCGAACTGGCCAAGCAGCGCACGCCGGCTCCGGCTTCCGAAGGTTCGGTCAAACACTGATCGAACGATCGCAAAAGTTGCGGGACCTTGAAAAATTGGTATATACTTCAAGGCTCGAAACGCGGGAATAGCTCAGTTGGTAGAGCGCAACCTTGCCAAGGTTGAGGTCGAGAGTTCGAGACTCTTTTCCCGCTCCAGTTTTGAAAAAGGGAAGCTCCAGCTTCCCTTTTTTTCGCTAGTTCGATTTCGTATTTCTGCGTGGCGCGATAGCAAAGCGGTTATGCAACGGATTGCAAATCCGTCTAGTCCGGTTCGACTCCGGATCGCGCCTCCACTCTCTCGGTTCAAACAGATTCGACCCCGAACGCCAAGCCCCGCCAACCGACGTTGCCGGGGCTTGTTTTGTTTGGGTTATCGTCGATGTCCAACCTGACGCCCGGATGGTGAAATTGGTAGACACATCGGACTTAAAATCCGCCGCTTCCTTAATCGGGGCATACGGGTTCGACCCCCGTTCCGGGTACCAACTTACAAGGGAGCATCAGATGCCTCGCTACAACGCTCCATTTGAAATTCATGTGCACGGCGACGTGCCGCTGCGTTCGGACGTCACCTTCGAGCAGATCCAGGAGGCTCTCAAGCCGCTGTGGAAATACGCCGGTGCCAAGTCGCTGGCCGATGGCGCCACCAGCTCCTACGAAGAAGAACCCGGCATCCGCTACGAGCAGAAGGACCACATGCTCCAGATGTGCTGGACCGTGGCCGGCGATGAAGACTTCCGCCAGGCGCTCGACGAGATGTGCATGGGCCTGAACGAGCTCTCCGAACGCGGCGCGGCCATCGAGGTCACCTTCTACGACACCGACTTCGACGAGGAAGAGGGCGACCCCGAAGAGGAGTCGCGCGACGACTTCCTGATGCTCTTCGTCGGCCCCAATCCGGCCGCCATCATGCAGGTGCAGCGCGACCTGCTCGTCGAAGACGTCGTCAACCTCATGGAACGCCACTTCGACGGCTCCGAGCTGGGTGGTGTGGTCGCCGAAATCGATCGCCTCTTCAGCGACCGTTTCGACGCGCTCGTGAACTCGCTCGAAATTGGAAAGCGCCCGCGCGGCACCGGTGGACCGGGCAGCGGGGGCAGCGGTGGTGGCCACGGCGGCGGCCGCCGTCCGCGCCACCTGCACTGACTGCCTGACTGGCTCCCGGCACCGCTCGCCGCAACCCGCGCATGGCCCTGTTCCCCGCCTCCGCGCTGCAGCCGGGCGTGCGCAAGCGCGAGGTGTTCGGCTGGGCGATGTATGACTTCGCCAACTCGGGCTACACCACCGTCGTCATCACTGCTGTGTTCGCCGCCTACTTCGTGGGCGGCATCGCCAAAGGCGCACCATGGGCCGCCTTCGCGTGGACGGCGGCGCTCAGTACCTCCTATGCCATCGTGATGCTCACGATGCCCGCCATTGGCGCATGGGCCGACATGCGCGCGGCAAAGAAGCGCGTGCTGGTTCTCGCGACCCTGGGCTGCGTCCTCGCGACGGCTGCGCTCGCCGTCACGCCCAGCTTCTCCGGCACCGGCGGCGTCGCGCTCGCGATGGCGCTGATCATCGTCTCCAACGCCTTCTATTCCTACGGCGAGTCCCTCACGGGTGCCTTCCTGCCCGAGCTGGCGACGGCCGAGGGCATGGGCAAGGTGAGCGGATGGGGCTGGGCCTTCGGCTATGTGGGCGGCATGCTGGCGCTGGGCATCTGTCTGGCTTACGTTTTGTGGTCCCAATCCAAGGGGCTGCCGGCGGCGCACTTCGTGCCGGTCACGATGCTGATCACCGCAGCCATCTATGGCTTCGCCGCCTGCGCCACCTTCGCACTGCTGCCCGAGCGCGCACAGCCCCGCGCCGCCGGCAACGAGCAGGGCGCCTGGCAGCAGCTGCTCGCCACCTACCGTCAGGCGCGCGCATATCGCGACTTCATGTGGCTGCTGGCCTGCACCGTCTGCTACCAGGGCGGCGTGGCGGTGGCCATCACGCTTGCCGCCATCTACGCGGAGCAGGTGATCGGCTTCGTGGCAAGCGAGACCATGGTGCTGATCTTCGTGCTCAACATCGCGGCTTCACTCGGTGCCTTCGGCTTCGGCTATGTGCAGGACCGCATCGGCCACAAGGTCTCGCTGGCCGGCACGCTCGTCGCCTGGATCGCTGTCTGCGTGATCGCAGCGCTGGTCACCACCAAGGGCGGCTTCTGGTGGGCCGCGACCATCGCGGGGCTGGCCATGGGATCGAGCCAGTCGGCCGGTCGCGCGATGACGGGCTACCTGGCGCCGCCGAAGCAGCTCGCCGAGTTCTTCGGGCTCTGGACCTTCGCCACGCGGCTGGCGAGCATCGTCGGTCCGCTGAGCTTCGGCGCCATCACCTGGATGACCGGCGGCAACCAGCGAATCGCGATTCTTTCGACCACGGTGCTGTTCGTGGCGGGGCTGTTGCTGCTGCTCCCTATCGACATGCAGCGCGGCCGCCAGGCCGCGCTGCGCGCCTCCTCCTGACTGCCGGCAATCAGGGCAGCTTGTCGCCGAACAGGCTGCCGTTGGTCAGCGGCCAGCCGACTTCCGGTGCGTAGCGCACCGTCCAGTTCGCCGGGTTCTTCACGCGGGCCGCGAAGGCCGCCAGGTCCGAACGGTCCAGCGAGCCGGTGTAGATCGCGTTGGTCTGGTTGGCGGGGCTCGCCGTGAAGCTGAAGGCGGTGCCGGCCGTCGTGACTGCATCGGGAATGGTGCCGGCGGTGCCACCCAGCGTGATGGTCGCGAGGTAGTCGCCGACGGCGGTGATTTGCCCGGCCACGCCGTCGCCCAGGCCGGCGACGCTGCCTCCCGCGATGGCATAGACCGTCTCCGACTTGCCGATGCCGCCCGGCGACCCGAGCGTGAAGCCCTTGTCCGCGACCGGATTGCCCGTCACGTCGGTCTGGATGGTCACGATGGTGCCGGCCGGCAGGTTGCGGTCGGCGGTCCAGAAGAAGGCCGTCTCGTTGGTGATGCCGGTGAACTCGGTCGTGCCCGATTTGCGGTCGCGGTCGGTGAAGAGCACCTTCGTGCCGCCGTTCACCGCCTTCAGCAGCACGAAGGCGTAAGCGTCGGGCGCCTCGGCGTTGGCGGCCATGAAGAGCAGGTCGCCGGCGGCGAGCGCCGTGGCGCCGTCGGTCGTGGTGAAGCTCAGCTGCGTCGCGTCGCTGATGCCGGCGAAGGCGTTGCCGGCGGGATCGGTGATCGCGTTGGCGTCGATGGTGACGTAGTAGCCGCTGCTGGCCGCAAGCGGTGCCGACGGCACCAGCTTCAGCTTGTTGAAGGCCACCTGCAGGCGGCTGGTCGGGCTGTTGGCGTGGAAGGTCTCGACCACGCTGCCGTCGGCCTTGTGCAGAATGATGCTGCCCGAGCCCAGGCGCACGGCTTCGTTGAACGACAGCGCGATCGAAGCGTCGAGATTCACGCCCACGAGGCCGGCCAACGATGCCTTTTTCAGCTTCGGCGCGGTGGTGTCCACCAGCGGCGAGCCCAGGCGCACCACGAAGCCGTCGAACTTCTGGTCGGCGGGAGGCAGGTCCTTCGAGGCGGTGCTGCCGTCCCACTTGGTGTCGCCGTTGTCCTGCAGCAGCTGGACTTCCGTGCCGGGCTTCACGGGGCCCGGCACCTCGACTGCGGATTCGAAGCTGCCGCCGGTGTCCTTGGCCAGTGCATCGAGGTTGTTCGACAGCTCGACCGGCGCGCTGTTCGGGTTGCCGTCCCACGCGAAGAGCGCAAAGTTGCGATCCACGTCTGGGCTTGCGGCACCCGCGGGGCCGGCGACGATCAGGTAGTTGCCGTCGGTGCCCTTGTCGATCGAGCGGATTCCGCGGCCGCCCAGTTCGAGCTCGATGGGCGCGCCGAAGTTGGCCTGCGTGGCGGTGCCCGCGACCAGCGCGGCGTAGTTCTGCACCGGCACGATCAGCGCCTTGGAGCGCACCGTGGTGCCCGTCTGCGGGGCGCGGAAGCCGAGCCACAGCGCGGTGTCGCCCGGCGAGCTGGTCATGCCTTCGATGGAGAAGCCGTCGACGCGCTCGGGCACGATGCCCGCCGCGGCCGACACCGCAAAGCCGAAGTGGTTGGCGCCGAGGCCGTGCGCGTTGCCGGAGTCCCAGGCGACGAGCTGCGCTTCGAGCAGCGAGAACTGGCCGACATAGCTGAATGCGGTGTCGGCACCCGTGCCGGTGACCTTGACCGCGAACAGATGCGAGCGGTCGGCCGCCGCATCGGCGCCGTCCTTCTTGTTGCTGTTGGAGCCGGTGAAGTACAGCGTGTCGCCGACGCGGGTGCCGGCCTCAAGATCGAGCTCCTTGGTGAGCCTGGGGCCTTCGAGCTCGTAGCTCCATTCCTTCACCGCGGCGCCGCCGCCGCGCGGGTAGACGCGCAGCACGTTCGACTCGTCGTCCGCCACGATCATGAAGTTGCCGGGCAGGGCGAGGGCGGTCGATGCGTCGGAAGAACCTTCGGTGGTGCCTGCATTGGGCGTGAATCGCGCCTTGGAGACGAGCTGGTCGGGCTCAGGCTGCGCTGTGGGCGGTTGTGCCGGCGGCTGCGTGGCCGGCGGCGTGGTGCTCGCGGGCGGAAGGAAACCGATCGGACCGGAGCCGCCACCGCCGCCTCCGCAGGCACTCAGTGCCAGCGCGAGCGCACCGGCGAGCATCAGGGGCTTGAAGGGAATGCGGGCTTGGGGAAGATAGTTCATTGTGCGCGGCAATACTTTTTGACAAACCGCGCATGCTGGTACTTTTGTGTGACGGCCCGGTGAAAAAGCGGGCTCGAATCAGGTTCCCGTCAGGGGACTTGCTGCTGGAGCGACTTGGGCACCTTGAAGCGCTCGCCGTCGTAGCGCAGCGTGATGGTGTTGAATTTCGGAGGCAGGGACTTCTCGACGCAGCTCTGGTCTTCCTGCTCCTGTGCGCGGCTTTGCAGCAGCGTGCGCGACAACTGCAGGTCGGCGAGGCCGTTGCTGCTGCCCTTGCCGACCGAGAGCATGGTGCGCAGCTTCTCGAAGTGCCCGGTGCAGGTCGAATCCCATCCGCCGTGGTCGTGATCGAGCTCGATCTCCTGCAGCACCTGGCGCAGCTGCTTGCCGTGGTGCACGTACAGCCGCACGGTTTCGCTCGCCAGCGGGCTGCCGGGCCCGTTGCTGCCCCTGTAGCGCACGCGCAGGCCGAAGGCGCGCGCCTCCGACGACAGCACATAGCGCGAGGTGTCGATGCGGATGTCCTGGATCGACGTGGTGGCGTCCTCGTCGAGCGCCTCGGGCTGCAGCAGCCGGCCGATGACGGTGTCGCGGTCGGTGTTGCCGTTGTCGGGGCGCTGGATCAGCAGGATCTCGAGATCGAAGACCTTGGCGCCCCGGTCGGTGGTTTCGCGCGGCATCGGCAGCACCACGATGCTGCGCCCCGGAAAGGCCGGCCACACCTTGCAGGCCGCGAGCCGCTCGTCGAGCTGGCGGTGGGGGTGCAGCTTTGCATGCATGCGCTCGGCAAGGCCGCTTTCGCAGGCCGCGTGGCTCAGGCCGGCGGCCGAAAGGCCCAGGAGGAAGAGGGCGGCGTGGCGCAGCAACAGGCGCATGGATCGGTTCAGGCCGTGGCGACTGTGGAAAGTCCGAGCCATTTGGCGGCCGCGGCTTCGAGCACGGCGACGTCGCCGCTGCTCTGCAGCAAGAGGCTTCCCGTGACTCCGGTGCCGTCGGCGAGCCGCCCCGCCGATGCGAGCAGGCGCCGCGTCTGCTGCGCGACCGGCACCCCCGTGTCGATGAAGCGCAGCGTCGCCGGCGCATGCTTGCCCAGTTCTTCCTTCACCAGCGGATAGTGGGTGCAGCCGAGCACCACCGTGTCGACCTCGCCGGGCCCGTCGCCGAAGGGGCCGGCCTCGGCCATGTAGCGCTCGCTCAGCGCCGCGATGCCGGCCGAGTCGAAGCCCTCGATCGCCTTCACGAGGCCGTCGCAGGGCACGGGCCGGACGTCGGCCGATCCCGCGAAGGAAGCGCGCAGGTTCGCGTACTTGGCGCTGGCCAGGGTGCCCCGCGTGGCCAGCACCGAGATGTGCCCCGTGCGGCTCGAAGCCACGGCAGGCTTGAGGCCGGGCTCCAGCCCGACGATCGGCAGGTCGGGGTGGTCGGCCCGAAGCAGGTGGATGGCGGCGGTGGTGGCCGTGTTGCAAGCCACCACCAACGCCTTGATTCCGTGCTCGCGCAGCAGGTGTTCGACCACCGCGCGCGAGCGCTCGATCACGTAGGCGTCCCCGCGTTCGCCGTAGGGCGCATAGGCCGTGTCGGCGAAGTAGACGAAGTTCTCGTGCGGCAGCTCGGCCCTCAGCGCGGCCAGCACGCTGAGCCCGCCGACTCCGCTGTCGAAGACGCCTACCGGGCTCAACTCAGGCTTCTTCCATCATGATGGTCTTGAACTCACCCGTGGCGATGCGCTTCTGCCACTCGGCCGGGCCGGTGATGTGCGCGCTGGTGCCGCCGGCGTCGACCGCCACCGTCACGGGCATGTCGACCACGTCGAATTCATAGATGGCTTCCATGCCCAGGTCCTCGAAGCCCACCACCTTGGCGGTCTTGATGGCCTTGCTGACCAGGTAGGCGGCGCCGCCCACGGCCATGAGGTAGGCGCTCTTGTGCTTCTTGATGGCCTCGATGGCGACAGGGCCGCGCTCGGCCTTGCCGATCATGGCGATCAGGCCCGTCTGCGCCAGCATCATCTCGGTGAAGCCGTCCATGCGGGTGGCGGTGGTCGGGCCTGCGGGGCCGACGGCCTCGTCCTTCACCGGATCGACCGGGCCGACGTAGTAGATGACGCGGTTGGTGAAATCCACCGGCAGCTTCTCGCCCTTGGCCAGCATGCCCTGGATGCGCTTGTGCGCGGCGTCGCGGCCGGTGAGCATCTTGCCGTTGAGCAGCAGCGTGTCGCCCGGCTTCCAGCTCGCCACTTCGGCGGGCGTGAGCTTGTCGAGGTCGACGCGCTTGCTCTTCTTCTCGTCGGGAGCCCAGTTCACCTCAGGCCAAAGGTCGAGCGAGGGCGCCTCGAGGTAGACCGGGCCGCTGCCGTCCATCGTGAAGTGCGCGTGGCGCGTGGCCGCGCAGTTGGGGATCATCGCCACGGGCTTGCTCGCCGCGTGCGTGGGGTACATCTGGATCTTGACGTCCAGCACGGTGGCCAGGCCGCCCAGGCCCTGTGCGCCGATGCCCAGCGCATTCACCTTCTCGTACAGCTCGACGCGCAGCGCCTCGACCTTGCTCAGTTCGGCGCCGGAGTTCTTCTTGGCCAGCAGCTCGTGCATGTCGAGGTCGTCCATCAGGCTTTCCTTGGCCATCAGCGCCGCCTTCTCGGCCGTGCCGCCGATGCCGATGCCCAGCATGCCCGGCGGGCACCAGCCGGCGCCCATGGTGGGCACGGTCTTGAGCACCCAGTCGACCACGCTGTCGCCGGGGTTCAGCATGACCAGCTTGCTCTTGTTCTCGCTGCCGCCGCCCTTGGCGGCCACGGTGACTTCAAGTTTGTCGCCCGGCACGATCTCCGTGAAGATCACCGCGGGCGTGTTGTCCCTGGTGTTCTTGCGGTCGAACTGCGGGTCGGCCACGACCGAGGCGCGCAGCGTGTTGTCGGGGTGGTTGTAGCCGCGGCGCACGCCTTCGTTGATGGCGTCGTCCAGGCTGCCGGTGAAGCTGCCCCAGCGCACGTCCATGCCCACCTTGAGGAACACGTTGACGATGCCGGTGTCCTGGCAGATCGGGCGCTGGCCGGTCGCGCTCATCTTGCTGTTGGTCAGGATCTGCGCGATCGCGTCCTTGGCAGCGGGGCTCTGCTCGCGCTCGTAGGCGCGGGCCAGGTGGGCGATGTAGTCGGCGGGGTGGTAGTAGCTGATGTACTGCAGCGCGGCGCTGATCGATTCGATCAGGTCGGCCTGCTGGATCGTGGTCGTCATGGTGGGGGGCTTTTTAGGAATGTGAAACGCCCCCCGATTATCTCAGCCGCCGCGCCTGCCCCGCTTACCGTGCCGCTTCCCGGGCCTGATCCACCCAGCCGTCGAAGAGCTGCCGGTGCGCCCGGATCCACCCGTCGGCATGGCGCTCCACGTCCTGCTGCGTGTTGGCGCCCTGGCTCATGCGCAGGTTCTGGGCGTTGATGTCGCCGATCGGCAGCTTCATCACCTCAAACAGCTTCGCGGCGGCCGGGTTCTTCTCGACGAAGGCGCGGTTGGCGACGATCCGCTCATCGTTGGCCTGGAAGCCGTAGTTCCTGCCGTTGGGCAGCTGCGTGTCGACGTTGCCGCCGTCGCCTTGCGAGGACGAGAACGGCACCTGCAGCCACACCACGTCCTTGCCGGGGCGCAGCACGGCGCTGACCCAGTACGGCGTCCACGTGTAGTAGAGCACCGGCTTGTCCTGCCTGAATCGCGCGATGGTGTCGGCCATCAGCGCGGCGTAGCTGCCTTGCCGGTGGCTGACTGTGTCGCGCAGCTGGTAGGCCGTGAGGTGGTTCTCGATGGCGAGCTCGCAGCCCCAGCCGGGGTTGCAGCCCGTGAGGTCGGCCTTGCCGTCGCCGTCGATGTCGAACAGCTTCGCGATGGCCGGGTCCTTCAGCTGCGCGATGTTCGTGATGCCGTACTGCTCGGCCGTCTTGCGGTCGATCAGGTAGCCCTGCACCGCGCCTTCGGAATACACGCCCTTGCGCCACAGCTTGGCGTCGCCGCCGCTGTTCTTGTAGAAGTCGGCGTGCAGCAGGCTCCAGTGGTGGGCCATGAAGGTGGCGTCGCCGTTGGCGATGGCCAGGTGCTCGGTGGCGGGCTCCAGGTCCTTCATGGGCTCGACCTTGTAGCCGAGCTTCTCCAGGCCGCGCATCACCAGCAGCGTCTGGAAAGCTTCTTCCGCGAGCGAGCTCTTCAGCGGCTGCACGGTGACGCCCTTGCCGGGCAGATCGCTGGAGGCCTGGGCGGCCACGCCCGAGGCCGCGAAGGCGAGGGCGAGCAGGCCGCGGGCGATGAATCCGGTCTTGTTCCTGACGAAGTTCATGTGGCGGGTTCCTCCGTTCATCGCGCCTGTGCGGAAAGGGCGGGGGCGGGTTCGGCATCGGTGCGGCCCGGTGCCACGGCGCGTTGCAGCATGCGCAGCGCAAGGCCCACCGGGCCGGTGTGCCACCAGCGGCGACCGGCGCTGCGGCGCGACTTGCCCATGGCCTGCGTCAGGCGGTCCAGCGAGATCGCCAGCAGCACGATGCCCAGGCCGCCCACGGTCGCCAGGCCCATGTCGAGCCGGCCGATGCCGCGCAGCACCATCTGGCCCAGGCCGCCCACGGCGATCATCGAGGCGATGACCACCATCGACAGCGACAGCATCAGCGCCTGGTTGATGCCCGCCATGATCGAGGGCATGGCCAGCGGCAGCTGCACCTTCACCAGCATCTGCCAGGGCGAGGCGCCGTAGGCGCGCGCGGCCTCGATGAGGTCGGGGCGCACCTGGCGCAGGCCGAGGTTGGTCAGGCGCACCAGCGGCGCCAGCGCGAAGACGATCGTCACGATCACGCCCGGCACGTTGCCGATGCCGAACAGCATCACCACCGGCACCAGGTACACGAAGGCCGGCGTGGTCTGCATCGCGTCTAGCACCGGGCGCATGACGCGCTGCGCCCGGTCGCTGCTGGCCAGCAGCACGCCCAGCGGCAGGCCGATCACCATGCAGAAGACCAGCGAGGTCAGCACCAGCGACAGCGTGACCATCGCCTCGGGCCAGATGCCCAGCATGGCCACCAGCAGCAGCGCCACCGTGGTGCCGATGGCCAGCGCGCGGCCGGCGAACTGCCAGGCCAAAAGGCCGATCAGCGCGATCATCGCCAGCGTGGGCAGGCCGGTGAGCAGGCTCTGCACCGAGTTCAGCGTGCTGTCGATGGGCAGGCGCACGGTCTGGAAGAAGGGACGGAAGTGCTCGACCACCCAGCCCAGGCCGCTGTTGATCCAGGACTCGACGGGCAGCGAGCCGTCCCAGAGGCGGTGGAGCTGGAAGCCGCCGGTGGCGGCGTCGGCGTGGCCGACCAGCTGGTGGGCGCTGTCGAGCTGCGCGGGGGCGTCGAGCCAGGCGCTGGTCGCGGAAGCGTCGGGCGCGGCGGAGAGGGCTTCCCACGGATCGACCGGGGCAGGCGCGGGTGCAGGCGTCGCCAGCACGGTCGCAGCGTCGTTCAGCGGTGCGAGTTCGGAGGGCAGTGCGGTGTCGTTCATCGGTTGTTCCTTCGAAATCGTTCAGGCGGCCGTCGCTGCGGTTGCGGCGGCCACGGGTTGCTGGGGCTGGTGCGCCGGGTCGATAGGCGGCGTGTCGCGGTCGAGGAACTTCAGCAGCGTCGTCTTGCTGATCGCGCCGCAGAAGCGGCCGTCGGCCGCCACCACCGGCATCGCGCAGGGCGCCTGGGCCACTTGGCCGAAGAGGCCGGCCACGGGCGCATCGGCGTCGATGGTGCCGAGGTCGTTCAGGAAGGCGTGGCGCAGGCCCAGCGGGCCGGAATGGCCGTCGAGCGCGGCGCGCAGCGTGTCGGCCGACACCGTGCCCAGGTAGCGCCTGTTGGGGCTGGTCACGTAGGCGAAGTCGCGGTCCTGGTCTTCCAGCTGCTTGAGCGCCGCGCGCGCACCGCGCTCGGGGTGCTCGCAGACCACGGTGAGCTGCTTGCGCGCGATGTCGCCGGCCTTGAACACGGCCGCCGCGTCCACGCCGCGCACGAAGCTGCGCACGTAGTCGTTGGCGGGGCTGCGCAGGATCTCATCGGGCGTGCCGACCTGGATCACCTGGCCGTCCTTCATGATCGCGATGCGGTCGCCGATGCGCATGGCCTCGTCGAGGTCGTGCGAGATGAAGACGATGGTGCGGCGCTGCTCCTGCTGCAGGCGCAGCAGCTCCGACTGCATCTCGGTGCGGATGATCGGGTCGAGCGCCGAGAAGGCCTCGTCCATCAGCAGGATCGACGGATCGGAGGCCAGGGCGCGCGCCAGGCCCACGCGCTGCTGCATGCCGCCGGAGAGCTCGTCGGGGTAGCTGTCGCCCCAGCCCGCCAGGCCCACCTGCGCGAGCGCCTTGTCGGCCTGCGCGAGGCGCTCCTTCTTGCCGGTGCCCGAGAGTTCGAGGCCGAAGGCGGTGTTCTCGCGCACCGTCATGTGCGGCATCAGCGCGAACGACTGGAACACCATGCTGATGTCCTTGCGGCGCAGCGCGCGCAGGCGGGCGTCGGAGTGCTCGTTGATGTCGGCGCCGTCGATCACGATGCGCCCGGCGGTCGGCTCGATCAGCCGGTTCAGCAGGCGCACCAGCGTCGACTTGCCCGAGCCCGAGAGGCCCATGATGACGAAGATTTCTCCGGCCTGGATCTCGAAGGTGGCGTCGAACACGCCGATCGACTGGCCGGTGCGCGCCAGGATCTCCTTCTTCGAAAGTCCTTGCCGGACCAGCTCCAGTGCTTGTTCGGGCTCGTCGCCGAACACCTTGAAGACATGGTCGATGAGAATTCCTTTGGCCATACGTCGGGGCTCTCCTTGGGTGAAGGGTTGACTGTGGGTTGGCCGTCCCGAAGGAGCGGCGCAGCCACGTCCCGGCCCATCGCATCGATGGGCGGCCGGCAGGCACTGAAGACGACAGGGCGACGAAGCCAGTGCCCGCCGGATGCTTCATTCGCAGCGCGACGGGCCTGGTCGAGGGGCGCCGACTGGAAGAGCGTGACGTGGCAATGGAGCCGGAAAGATCCGGCCGGTTTGCCGGGCATGGCCCGGCGGGAGCACCTTGCACCGCGACGGGATTCGGAGATCCGCGAGTAGTGAAGGCTTGACCAACGCCGTCATCATCATGACTTGTTGGTCGTCAGAAGCTATCGATTATAACTTTTCGACATGATGCGGTCAACCTCGGAGGCGATGCGGCGCCGTCGGAGGCGATGCAATGACCACGTCAGATGAGAGCCACTCTCATTGGGGCGATACTGCGAAGGCGCCGGAAAGCGGCGCGACTTTTCATGATCCTGCGGAGCTTTTTCTCATGACGACTTCCCCCAAGACCCGTGCCGAGCGCGATACCTTCGGACCGATCGACGTGCCGGCCGACAAGCTGTGGGGCGCGCAGACCCAGCGCTCGCTGCAGAACTTCGACATCTCCGGCGAGCAGCAGCCGCGCGAGATCATCAAGGCGTTGGCCCAGGTCAAGCGCGCTTCCGCCGTGGTCAACCACGCGCTGGGCCTGCAGGACGAGAAGAAGACGAACGCCATCGTGGCCGCGGCTGACGAAGTCATCGCCGGCAAGCACCCGGGCGAGTTCCCGCTGGTGGTCTGGCAGACCGGCTCGGGCACGCAGACCAACATGAACGTCAACGAGGTGCTGGCCAACCGCGCCAGCGAGATCCTCGGCGGCGAGCGCGGCGAAGGCCGCCTCGTTCATCCCAACGACGACGTGAACCGCAGCCAGTCGAGCAACGACGTGTTCCCCACGGCGATGCACGTGGCGGCCGTCGAGGCCATCACCCACAAGCTGCTGCCGGCCATCGCCAAGCTGCGCGGCACGCTGGAGCAGAAGTCCAAGGACTTCGCCGACATCGTGAAGATCGGCCGCACCCACCTGCAGGACGCCACGCCGCTCACGCTGGGCCAGGAGTTCTCGGGCTACGTGGCGCAGCTCGCGCACGGCGAGGCGCATGTGCGCGCCGCGCTGCCGCACCTGTGCGAACTGGCGCTGGGCGGCACGGCCGTCGGCACCGGCCTCAACGCGCCCAAGGGTTACGCGGAACAGGTGGCGGCAGAGCTGGCGAAGCTCACCGGCCTGCCTTTCGTGACCGCGCCCAACAAGTTCGAGGCCATGGCCAGCGTCGATGCGCTGGTGCATGCGCACGGCGCGCTGAAGACGCTGGCCGCCAGCATGAACAAGATCGCCAACGACGTGCGCTGGCTCGCCAGCGGCCCGCGCAGCGGCATCGGCGAACTGAGCATTCCCGAGAACGAACCCGGCTCGTCGATCATGCCGGGCAAGGTCAACCCGACACAGAGCGAGGCCGTGACGATGCTGGCCGCGCAGGTGTTCGGCAACGACGTGGCCATCAACATCGGCGGCGCCTCGGGGAACTTCGAGCTGAACGTGTTCCGTCCGATGGTGGCGCACAACTTCCTTCAGAGCGTGCGCCTGCTGGCCGACGGCATGGTGAGCTTCAACGACCACTGCGCCGTGGGCATCGAGCCCAACCGCGAACGCATCACCGAGCTGGTGCAGCGTTCGCTGATGCTGGTGACGGCGCTCAACACCCACATCGGCTACGACAAGGCCGCCTTCATCGCCAAGAAGGCGCACAAGGAGGGCACCAGCCTGCGCGAGGCGGCGATCGCATCGGGCCACCTGACGGCCGAGCAGTTCGACCAGTGGGTGGTGCCGGAGAACATGACCGGCCGCTGATCCGCCATTGGGCCGGTCTTTCGTGGGGGCCGCCGCGCACGGCCGCCCGAAGCGGCCGGCCCGCCCCCGGTAGGGGGTTGGCGAAGCGACACGAAGTGCGCGCAGCCTGGGGGCGAGCTTTTAGTACCCAATGGTGTAGCGCTGGCGGGAATGAGCGGGCTTTTCCAGCTCGTCGATGAACGCGATCGCGTAGTCCGCGAAGCTGATCCAGCTGCGGCCTTCGGCGCTCACGAGCAGGTCGTCCTTGCCCAGGCGGAACTTGCCGGTGCGCTCGCCTTCGACGAACTCGGCGGAGGGCGAGAGGAAGGTCCAGTCCAGGTCCTTCTCGTTGCGCAGCGTGTCGAGGAACACGCCGCCGGCCGACGCTTCGGCACGGTACGCATCGGGGAAGTTCGGCGTGTCGATGACCTTCAGCCCGGGCGCCGCGAACAGACTGCCCGCGCCGCCGACCACCAGCAGGCGCTTCACGCCGGCGCGCTTTGTCGGCTCGATGATGGCCGCGGGCGGCACGGTGGCGAAATGCGCGGCGCTGAACACGGCGTCGTGGCCGGCCAGGGCCTTCTCCAGCGCAGCGCCGTCGAGCACGTCGAGGTCGACGGCCTTCACGTTGGCGCGGCCCGCCAGCTTGGCGCTGGCCTTGCGCGCGATGGCGGTGACGGTATGGCCGCGGCGCAGGGCCTCTTCGAGAAGCTGGCTGCCGGCGCGTCCGGTGGCGCCGATGATGGCGATGTGGCTCATGGTGACTCCTGTGAAAGATCGGAAGGATCGATAGATCGGGTTGGGATGAAGCGAATCTTAGGTTTCTGGTTTCGAAAGAAATACCTCGATTTGCGCGCTTGTTTATTCCTAAAATCGTTCGAATGGATCGATTGAATGCAATGCGCGTGTTCGTGGCGGTGGTCGATTCGGGCAGTCTTTCGGCCGCGGCCGAGAAGCTCGACATGTCCCGCCCGGTGGTCACGCGCTACGTGGCCGAACTGGAGCAATGGACCGGTGCCCGGCTGCTGCATCGCACGACGCGCCGCCTGAGCCTTACGGCGGCCGGCGAGGAACTGCTGCCGCGCTGCCGCCAGGTTCTCGAGCTCACCGGCGACATGCAGGCCGCGGTGCGCCATCCGGCCGAGGCACCGCGCGGGCAGCTTCGAATCACCACCGGCACATCGTTCGCGCAGGCGCAGCTTGCCGATGCGATCGCGGATTACGTGCGGCTCTATCCGGCCGTGATGGTCGACCTGGTGCTGCTCGACCGCACCGTGAACCTCGTCGACGAGCGCATCGACCTGGCGATCCGCACGGCGGCCGAGATCGATCCCAACCTCATCGCCCGTCGGCTCACGACCTGCCGCTCCGTGGTGTGCGCCTCGCCGGTCTATCTGGCCCGGCACGGGCATCCGCAGCGCGTGGACGAGCTGGCGCAGCGCAACTGCCTCACGCATTCCTACTTCGGCCGCAGCCTCTGGAACTTCACGCGAAAGAGCGACGGCGAGCCGGTGTCGGTCGCAGTCGATGGGAACGTGTCGGCCAACGACGCGGTCAGTCTGATGTCGCTGGCAGCCGCCGGCGCGGGCATCGCGATGCTGCCGACCTACCTGACCGCGGAGCGGGTGAATGGCGGGGAACTGGTGCCGCTCTTTCCCGATTTCGAGCCGCAGGTGGTGGGCATGTACGCGGTCTACGCCTCGCGCAAGCACATGCCGGCCACGCTGCGCACGATGCTCGACTTTCTTGCCGAGCGCTTCACCGACCCGCCCGCCTGGGACATTGCATCGCAGGCAGGCCAGGGCCGGGGCTAGAAGAGGTCAGTGCGGGTCTGCCGGCGGATGGGCGGGCGCCATCAACCGGTCGGTGTAGGCGATGGCCATCGCCGAGAACAGGAACGCGATGTGGATCACGGTCTGCGCGATCAGCACGCGGTCGGTGTAGTTGTCGGCGTTGATGAAGGTCTTCAGCAGGTGGATCGAACTGATGCCGATGATGGCCGTGGCCAGCTTCACCTTGAGCACCGAGGCGTTCACGTGGCTCAGCCACTCGGGCTGGTCGCGGTGGCCTTCGAGGTCCATGCGGCTCACAAAGGTCTCGTAGCCGCCAACGATCACCATGATGAGCAGGTTGGAGATCATCACCACGTCGATGAGCGCGAGCACCACGAGCATGATGACCGTCTCGTTGAGCGTGCCCACGGGGGCCGTGGTCTTGTAGCCGATGCTGGTGATCAGCGCCTGCAGCGCCTCCTTGGAGCCGAAGGCGGCCTCCACCAGGTGCAGCAGCTCGACCAGGAAGTGCACCACGTACACCGCCTGCGCCACGATCAGGCCCAGGTACAGCGGCAGCTGCAGCCAGCGGCTCGCGAAGATCAGCTTGGGCAGGGGGCGAAGCGGCGAACCACGGCGCGGTACGGGCGAGTTCCGGGTGTCGAAAGGGTCGGGAGCAGACATCTGCAGTGCGGTTGTGGAGGACCGGGAATTCTAGGGGCGTCCCGGTGACGCACTCGTGATAACCCCGAGAGGGCCATCGAACAGGCTCTAACATGGCGACCGTCAGTGGCCCGTAAGTGGGCCCGCCGACATTACGGCCGCACCCATCCTGGAGACAAAGAGCATGAGCAGCAGCGCATCGAAGAACATTGAATCCGTCCTGGTCGAGAACCGCGTCTTCCCGCCGGACGCCCGCGCCACGCAGGGCGCGCGCATTTCCGGCATGGCCGCCTACGAGGCCCTGTGCAAGGAAGCCGAGCAGGACTTCGAAGGTTTCTGGACCCGCCTGGCAAAGGACAACCTGAACTGGACCAAGCCCTTCACGAAGACGCTCGACGAATCGAACGCGCCGTTCTACCAGTGGTTCGGCGACGGCGAGCTCAACGCCAGCGCCAACTGCCTCGACAGGCACATCGGCACCCCGGTCGAGAACAAGACCGCCATCGTCTTCGAGGCCGACGACGGCACCGTCACCAAGGTCACCTACAAGGAACTGCTCGCCCGCGTGAGCCAGTTCGCCAACGCGCTGAAGGCTCGCGGCATCAAGAAGGGCGACCGCGTCATCGTCTACATGCCGATGACCATCGAGGGCGTCGTCGCCATGCAGGCCTGCGCGCGCATCGGCGCCACCCACAGCGTGGTGTTCGGCGGCTTCTCGGCCAAGGCGCTGCAGGAGCGCATCATCGACGCGGGCGCGGTGGCCGTCATCACGGCCAACTACCAACTGCGCGGCGGCAAGGAACTGCCGCTGAAGGCCATCGTGGACGACGGCATCGCGCTGGGTGGCTGCGAGTCGATCAAGACCGTGTTCGTGTACGAGCGCACGCCCACCGCGTGGAACCGCGTCGAGGGCCGCGACATCACATTCGCCGAGGCGCTGAAGGGGCAGGGCACCGAATGCGCGCCCGTGCCGGTCAACGCCGAGCATCCGCTCTTCATCCTCTACACCTCGGGCTCCACCGGCAAGCCCAAGGGCGTGCAGCACGCCACCGGTGGCTACCTGCTGTGGGCGAAGCTCACGATGGACTGGACCTTCGACATCCGCCCCGAAGACGTGTTCTGGTGCACCGCCGACATCGGCTGGATCACCGGCCACACCTACGTCGCCTACGGCCCGCTCGCGGCCGGCGCCACGCAGGTGGTGTTCGAGGGCATCCCGACCTTCCCGCACGCGGGCCGCTTCTGGCAGATGATCGAGAAGCACAAGGTCAGCGTGTTCTACACGGCGCCCACCGCGATCCGCTCGCTCATCAAGGCGGCCGACGGTGACGAGAAGGTGCATCCGAAGAACTGGGACCTCACCAGCCTGCGCATCCTCGGCTCGGTCGGCGAGCCGATCAATCCCGAAGCCTGGATGTGGTACCACCGCAACGTGGGCGGCGAGCGCTGCCCCATCGTCGACACCTTCTGGCAGACCGAGACCGGCGGCCACGTCATCACGCCCCTGCCGGGCGCCACGCCGCTGGTGCCGGGCTCGTGCACGCTGCCGCTGCCGGGCATCATGTCCGCCATCGTCGACGAGACGGGCAAGGACCTGCCCAACGGCGCGGGCGGCATGCTGGTCATCAAGCGGCCCTGGCCTTCGATGATCCGCACGATCTGGAACGACCCCGAGCGCTTCAAGAAGAGCTACTTCCCCGAGGAGATGGGCGGCACGATCTACCTCGCCGGCGACGGCGCGGTGCGCAGCGCCGACCGCGGCTACTTCCGCATCACCGGCCGCATCGACGATGTGCTGAACGTGTCGGGCCACCGCCTGGGCACGATGGAGATCGAATCGGCGCTGGTCGCCAAGACCGACCTGGTGGCAGAAGCCGCCGTGGTGGGCCGCCCCGACGACGTGACCGGCGAGGCCGTCTGCGCCTTCGTCGTGCTCAAGCGCGCACGCCCGACCGGCGAGGAAGCCAAGCAGATCGCCAACGAGCTGCGCAACTGGGTCGCCAAGGAAATCGGCCCGATCGCCAAGCCCAAGGACATCCGCTTCGGCGACAACCTGCCCAAGACCCGCAGCGGCAAGATCATGCGCCGCCTGTTGCGCAGCATCGCCAAGGGCGAGGCGATCACGCAGGACACGTCCACGCTTGAGAATCCGGCGATCCTGGAGCAGTTGTCGCAGACGAACTGACCAGCAGTGCATTAGTGCTGTAGGACATGGCCGTTTATGCGGCCATTTGCGCCGAACGTGGCTCTTCGCTGAGGTAAAACCATCGGATCACCGCGCGCCTCGATGCGCACGGGTTCCGACGTGTTCGATCTTTCCGAAGGAGGCCCCAAATGGGCGTGAGATCCGCTTTTCTTTTCGTCGTCGTGCTGCTCATCGTGGCGCTCGCCGCGCTCAACTGGGGCACGCTGTCCACGCCCACCGACGTGTGGCTGGGCTTCATGACCGTCTCGGCCCCGCTGGGCCTCATCATGCTGGGGCTGACCGCAGTGCTGGCGGCCTTCTTCCTCGTCTATGTGCTGTACCTGCACAGCTCGGTGCTGATCGACGCCAAGCGCCACACCAAGGAAATGCAAGTCCAGCGCGACCTGGCCGACAAGGCGGAAGCTTCGCGCTTCACCGAGCTGCGCAACTTCCTGGAGGCGCAGGAGAACAAGCACATGGCGCAGAACGCCGATCGCCAGACGGCGATCCTGGCGCGGCTGGAGCAGCTCGAGACGGCGATCCGGCTGCGCTCGGACCAGACCGACAACACGCTGGCCGCCCACATCGGCCAGCTCGAGGACCGCATCGAGCGCCGGCCGGTGCCCGCGGACATCAATCCGCAGGCCTGAGCTTTCCGGGGCTTACTTCGTCGACAGCACCCAGGCCGCGAGCTTCTTCGCGTCGGCTTCGCTGACCTGGTTGTTCGCCGGCATCGGCACCGGTCCCCACACGCCGGAGCCGCCCTTCATGATCTTGCTGGCGAGGGTGTCGACGGCACCCTTGTCGTCCTTGTACTTGGCGGCCACGTCCTTGAACGAGGGGCCGAGCACCTTGCGCTCGACCGCGTGGCAGCTCATGCAGTTCTTCGAGGTCGCCAGCGCCAGGTCGGCGAAGGCGGGCGCGGCGAGTGCGGTGAGGCCGAGGCCCAGGACTGCCGGCAGCAAGACTCTTTTCATGGGGTGTAATTGTTAAAGGCTGAGTTACATTCGACTCAACGCGATTGTAGGTAGCGCCGTGCACGGCGCCGGAAGCGTTGCCAATACAACCCTGAGGGATTCGCGATGTGGTTTCTGGGATTGGGCCTGCTTGCTCTGGCCCTCAAGTATTTCGAGATCGGCATGGTCGCCACATGGAGCTGGTGGATCGTGCTGTCGCCGTTCGCGATGGCCGTGGCATGGTGGGCCTGGGCCGATTCGTCGGGCTATACCAAGCGCAAGGTCGTCGAACGTGAAAACCGGCGCCGGCAGGAGCGCATCGACCGGCAGAAGACCAACATGGGCATGAAGACCAGCAACGGGCAGCGCCCGCGCCGCTGAGCCTTTTCCTTCGCCATCTGCCGAAGTCCCCGCACCGCATGCACCGCGCTGAAGTGCCATGGACGAGGAAGCCACCACCCGCGCGCTGATCGTCTTCGGACTTTCGCTGCTGCTCGGCCCGGCCATCGGCGGGCTCGTGGGGTGGCGCAGGAACTTCTTCTGGGGTGTGGGCGTGGGCGCCTTGCTCATCGGCTGCGCGGGCCTTTACGGCGCGGCTTCGCTGGGCTGGAGCCGCTACCAGTCGATCGCCGGCACCGCCAGTGTGCAGGGCAGCCTCGTCGAGTTCGTGGACGAGCAGAGCAAGGACAGCAAGGGCCGCGTCACGGTGTCGCGCGCGCCGGTCGTCGAATACGTCACGCCCGATGGCCAGAAGCGCCGCGTCAAGGGCCTTGGCGGCGGCCTTGCGGACAAGGAATGGGGCGACCCGGTCGAAGTGCGCTACCGCGTGGCCGACCCCGCGCAGGCACTGGTGGCCGATTTTCAGAACATGTGGGGCGGCGTCTGGGGGCTCGGCATCTTCGGTGCCTTTCCCATGATGTTCGGCCTGTTCTTCATCGGCATGGCGCGCAGGGAGGCGCGCGAGAAACAGGGCGCTTACGTGCGGCCGGAGTTGCGCGAACCCACCCCTGGCCAGAAGCGCTGGCGTACGCGCGGCACCGTGCTCGCCAACCTGGTCTTCCTGGCCGGCTTCGCGCTCGTGTTCCTCTATCCGGACCCGAGCCCGATGAAGCAGTTCGGCGCCGGCTTCATCACCATCGGCGCCGGCGCGATCCTGCACTTTCTGGTGCAGAGCCTGCCGCCGGCGATGGATTTCCAGTCGCGCAGCATCCTCGCCATCGTGGGCCTGGGCTTTCTGGCCTTCGGCTACGGCGCGTGGATGATGGCTGCTTGAGCGAGCGATCTCAGAACTTGTCGAGCACTGCGCCCGAGCTGGCGCTCGATGCGTTGAACGCGAATTTCGCCTGCACGCCGCGCGTGTAGCGCGGAGCCGGTGCCTTCCAGCCTTCGCGGCGCTTGGCGATCTCGGCCTCGGGCACGTTTAGTTCGAGCTTGAGCTGGTGCGCGTCGATGGTGATCGAGTCGCCCTCGTTCACGAAGGCGATGGTGCCGCCGGCAGCCGCTTCGGGCGCGACGTGGCCCACCACCATGCCCCAGGTGCCGCCGGAGAAGCGGCCGTCGGTGATGAGGCCGACGCTCTCGCCGAGGCCCGCGCCGATCAGCGCGCCGGTCGGCGCCAGCATCTCTGGCATGCCCGGGCCGCCCTTGGGGCCGAGGTAGCGCAGCACCATCACGTCGCCGGCCTTGATCTTGCCGTCGAGAATCGCCTTGAGCGCCGACTGCTCGTCGTCGAACACCCGCGCCGGGCCGGTGATGACCGGGTTCTTCAGGCCGGTGATCTTGGCGACCGCGCCCTCGGGCGACAGGTTGCCCTTCAGGATCGCGAGGTGGCCTTCTTCGTACATCGGGTTGTCGATGGTGCGGATCACGTCCTGGTCGGCGCGCGGCACGTCCGGCACGTCCTTCAGCACCTCGGCGATGGTCTGGCCGCTGATGGTGATGCAGTCGCCGTGCAGCAGGCCCGCGTTCAGCAGCACCTTCATCACCTGCGGAATGCCACCGGCCTGGTGCAGGTCGACCGCGAGGTACTTGCCCGAGGGCTTCAGGTCGCAGATCACCGGGACCTTCTTGCGCATGCGCTCGAAGTCGTCGATGGACCAGTCCACGCCCGCCGCATGCGCGATTGCCAGGAAATGCAGCACCGCGTTGGTCGAGCCGCCCGTGGCCATGATGACGGCCACGGCGTTCTCGATGGCCTTCTTGGTCACGATGTCGCGCGGCTTCAGGTCCTTCCTGATCGCCTCGATCAGCACCTTGGCCGATTCCTTGGCCGAGTTCTGCTTCTCGTCATGCGGGTTCGCCATGGTCGACGAGTAGGGCAGCGACATGCCCAGCGCCTCGAAGGCGCTCGACATGGTGTTGGCGGTGTACATGCCGCCGCACGAGCCGGTGCCGGGAATGGCGCGCTTCTCGATTTCCTTCAGGTCCTCGTCGCTCATGTTGCCGGCGGCGTTCTGGCCCACGGCCTCGAACACGCTGACGATGTTGAGGTCCTGGCCCTTGTACTTGCCGGGGAGGATGGTGCCGCCGTAGACGTAGATGGCGGGCACGTTGGCGCGCAGCATGCCCATCATGCCGCCGGGCATGTTCTTGTCGCAGCCGCCGACCACCAGCACGCCGTCCATCCACTGGCCGCCCACGCAGGTCTCGATGCAGTCGGAGATGACTTCGCGGCTCACCAGCGAGTACTTCATGCCCTCGGTGCCCATGGCCATGCCGTCGGAGATGGTGGGGGTGCCGAACACCTGCGCGTTGCCGCCGGCTTCCTCGATACCGGCGATGGCCGCGTCGGCCAGCTTCTGCAGGCCCGAGTTGCAGGGCGTGATGGTGCTGTGGCCGTTGGCGACGCCGACCATCGGCTTCTTGAAGTCGCCTTCCTCGTAGCCCATGGCGTAGAACATCGAGCGGTTGGGGGCGCGGCTCTTGCCTTCGACGATGTTGGCGCTGCGGCGGTTGATCTGGATTGGCTTGGTGTCCATGGTGTCTCTTCTGTCGTGGGGAGATCGGGTGGGGGTCCAAGTATCGGACTTCTGATTGATTGCTTCCAATCCATTTTCAATTGCAGATTGATATGCTCGGCATATGAATGAAGCCCTCATCGACCTGCGCGCCTGGCGCCAGTTCGTCGCCGTGGCCGAAGAGCTGCACTTCGGCCGCGCCGCGCAGCGGCTGCACATGACGCAGCCGCCGGTCACGCAGGCCATCGCGCAGCTCGAGAAGACGCTCGGCGTGGTGCTGTTCGACCGCACCCGCCGGCGCGTGGCGCTCACGCCGGCGGGCGAGGCGCTGCTGCCCGACGTGCGGGAGCTGCTGGCGCGCGCCGCAGCGCTGCCCGCAAGGGCCCGTGCCGCGGCGGCGGGGCAGGTCGGGCGCGTGCGCATCGGCTTCGTCTCGACGGTGGGCTTCGAGCAACTCCCCGCCTGGGTGCGCGAATTCCGCGTGCTGTGCCCCGAGGTGGCGCTGGAGCTGGTCGAGGCCACCGGCGACGTGCAGCTCGAGGCCTTCGCGCGCGGCGAGATCGACGCCGGCCTGATGCTGCATTCGCCCGGCGCGGCGCCTCCAGGGCTGGCGCGCCTCGCCGTGTCGCAGGAGCCGCTGGTGCTGGCGCTGCCCGAGCGTCACCCGCTGGCGCGCACCGACCGGCTGCTGCTGGCCGACGTGCTCGCCGAGCCCCTGGTGATCTTTCCGCGCCGCATCGTGCCTTCGCTGCACGATGCCATCTTCGACCTTTACCACGCGGCCGGCCGCACGCCGCAGCTCGGGCAGGAGGCGATACAGATGCAGACCATCGTGAACCTCGTCTCGGGCGGCATCGGCGTGGCCTGGGTGCCGGAGAGCGTCACGCAGTTCCGTCGGGCGGGCGTGGTGTATCGCCGCGCCGAGGAGTTCGCGCCGGCCGCGCGGCGGCGCAGCGCGCCGGAGTTGCCCGGGTGCGAAACCAGCCTGGTGTGGCCCGAGGGCGCGGCCAACCCGGCGCTCGAACGCTTCGTCGCCTTCGTGCGCGAGCGGGGAGCGGGGTCGAAGCGGCGCGACGAGGTCTAGCGGGTCTTGCGTGCGCGTCCGCCGGTGGGTTGGGCCGGCTTGTCGAGCGCATCGGCCAGCACCGTTTCGAGCCAACCCACGAAAGCCTGCATGCGCCGCGACAGGTTGCGCCGGTGCGGGTACACCAGCTGCACGGGCAGCGGCTCGGCGCGCGCGTCGGGCAGCACTTCGACCAGTTCGCCGGCCGCCAGGTGTTCGCGCACGTCGTAGGCCGGGATCTGGATCAGGCCCAGCCCCGCCAGCGCGCAGGCGATGTAGGTTTCGGCGTTGTTCGCCGCCACCTGACTGCGCATGCGCAGGGTGGAGGTCTCGCCGTCGCGCAGCCATTCCCATGGCGCGGCCCGGCCGCTGGTCGGCGAGGCGTAGTTGACGGCCACGTGCTCCGGCAGGTCGGCCGGCGTGCGCGGCGTGCCGTGGCGCTGCAGGTAGGCGGGGCTCGCGCAGTTGATGAGCGTGAAGTGCCCCAGTGGCCGCGCCACGAGGCTGCTGTTGGCCAGCGGGCCGACGCGCAGCGCGCAGTCGATGCCTTCGAGCACGAGATCGACGGCGCGGTCGCTGGAGCCGAGTTCGAGCTCGATGGCCGGATGGAGCGCGAAGAAGTCCGGCAGCGCCGGTGCGATCAGGCGCCGCGCGATGCGGCTGGGCACGTCGACCTTCAGGCGTCCGCTGACCTGGCCGCGCGCGGGCAGGAACTGCTGCTCCATGTCCTCCATGTCGGCCACCAGCGCACGGGCGCGCTCCAGCATCACCTCACCATCGGGCGTGAGGCCGACGCGGCGCGTGGTCCGGTGCAGCAGGCGCGAGCCGAGGCGGGTTTCGAGCTGCTGCACCGCCGTGGAGACGCTGGCGCGCGGCAGGCCCAGGCGGTCGGCGGCGCGCGTGAAGCTGCCGGTTTCGGCCACGCGAACGAAGACCTGGAGGAGGTCGATGCGGTCCATGGAAGAAGAACGAATTGTTCGTGAAATCATGAACAGTCTAGCCTCGGATGGCCTATTTATCAGTTCGAAGCCGATCAATAGACTGGCCGCTCCAGTCACACATCCACGCTTCAACCAAGGAGTCCATCCATGTCCGCACGTACGCTCAAGAACAAGGTCGCCGTCATCGCCGGCGGCGGCAAGAACCTCGGCGCCCTCATCGGCCACCAGCTGGTCGACGGCGGCGCCCGGGGCATCGCCATCCACTACAACAGCGACGCCTCGCGCGCCGATGCGGAGAAGACCGCCGCCGAGCTCAAGGCGAAGGGCGTCGACACGCTGCTGGTGCAGGGCGACCTCTCGGTGGTCGAGAACTGCGTCGGCCTGTTCGACAAGGCGGTGAAGCACTTCGGCCAGGTCGACATCGCCATCAATACGGCCGGCGTGGTCATCAAGAAGCCGATCCTCGAGGTCACCGAGGCCGACTACGACAAGAGCTTCGACGCCAACGCCAAGGCTGCCTTCTTCTTCATCCAGCAGGCCGGCCGCGCGATGGCGGACGGCGGCAGCATCGTCACGCTGGTGAGCTCGCTGCTGGCGGCCTACACGCCGTTCTATGCGATCTATCCGGGCTCGAAGGCGGCCGTGGAGCACTACACGCGTGCCGCGTCGAAGGAGTTCGGCGAGCGCGGCATCTCGGTCAACGCCATCGGCCCCGGGCCCATGGACACGCCGTTCTTCTACGGCCAGGAGAGCAAGGAGGCCGTGGAGTACCACAGCAGCGCCGCCGCGCTCAGCAAGTTCTCGAAGAAGGGCCTGACCGACATCGAGGACATCGCGCCCATCGTGCGCTTCCTGGTCACCGAGGGCTGGTGGATCACCGGGCAGACGATCTTCGCGAACGGCGGCTACACCACGCGTTGACCGGGCAAGATGCCGCCAGGAGGAAAAACGACATGCACACGATCATGGTGATGGGCGGCGGCTTCGTGCTGCTGGTGGTGTTCCTGCTGGCCGGGCGCCTGCTGGGCGACGGCTCCCCGGCGGCGCTGGCCGTCGCGGCCAAGTGGTTCATTCCGGCGTGGTTCGTCGGCGCGGGCATCAACATGGCCGTGGGCGTGATCAAGGCCGGGTATTCGGTGGCCGAGGAGCTGCCGATCTTCCTGCTGATCTTCGCGGTGCCGGCCGTGGTGGCGGCGCTCGTATGGTGGAAGTTCGGGCGCTAGCCCGGCCCGAATAGCCCCGACCCGGCCGTGACATCGGGCCGGGGCACAATCCGCGGATGCTCATGTATCCGCATATCGACCCCATCGCGCTGCAAATCGGGCCGGTGGCCATCCACTGGTACGGCCTGACCTACCTGGCCGCGTTTGCGCTGTTCTACTTCCTCGGCACGCGCCGCCTCCGGCACGAGCCGTTCCGCAGGCTGGTGGATGCCGGCGTGTGGCAACGCCGGGACATCGAGGACATTCTTTTCCTCGGCGTGATGGGCGTCATCGTCGGCGGGCGGCTGGGCTACTGCCTGTTTTACAAGCCCGAGTTCTATCTCACGCACCCGCTCGAAATTCTGTACGTGTGGCAGGGCGGCATGAGCTTCCACGGCGGTCTGCTCGGCGTGATCGGCGCGATGGTGTGGTTCTCGCACTCGCGCAAGCGGCCGTTCTGGCAGGTGATGGACTTCGTCTCGCCCTGCGTGCCGACGGGCCTCGCGGCCGGCCGCGTGGGCAACTTCATCAATGGCGAGTTGTGGGGGCGCTTCAGCAGCCCCGATCTGCCCTGGGGCATGGTGTTTCCGCAGAGCGGGTCGATGCTGCCGCGCCATCCCTCGCAGGTCTACCAGTTCCTGCTGGAGGGACTGCTGCTTTTCGTCGTGATGTGGCTCTACGCGCGCAAGGAGCGCAAGCAGGGGCAGGTGGCCTCGGTGTTCCTCATCGGCTACGGCGTGCTGCGCTTCGTGGCCGAGTATTTCCGCGAGCCCGACGACTTCCTCGGCCTGCGTGCGCTCGACCTGAGCCAGGGGCAGTGGCTGAGCATCCCGATGATCGTTGCGGGCATCGCGCTTTGGTTCTGGTTCGGCCGCACCGGTGGCAAAGCGGCCAGCGCCGCGCGGGCCTGAGCTTTCACCAAGGGGCCCTTCGGGCCCTTTGTCTTAAGGGTAACTACCCGCCGCACATTCGACGCGCGGCACTTGCGCCGGGCGGATGTCGGGCTCAGAATTACGCGTAATTACAGGAAATTATGCGGTCCTGATCCCATGCGCCTGGTTCCCAACTCCCTGCACGACGAAGTCGCCGCCACGCTGCGCGAGCAGATCTTCGACGGCTCCCTGGCCCCCGGCAGCTTCGTCGACGAAACGGCGCTGTGCGAGCGGCTCTCGATCTCCCGCACGCCGCTGCGCGAAGCGCTCAAGGTGCTCACCGCCGAAGGCCTGCTGCGCCACGAGCCGCGGCGCGGCTGCTTCGTCAACGAGGTGACCGAGCGCGATCTCGACGAAATCTTCCCCGTCATCGCGCTGCTCGAAGGCCGCTGCGCCTACGAGGCGGCCCGCAACGCCAGCGACGCCGAGCTGCAGGAGCTCGACGCGCTGCACGAGCGCCTCGTGCGCCACGCCAGGGCCAAGCGCATCAACGACTACTACGCCACCAATCACATCATCCACGAGGCGATCATCAAGCTGGCCGACAACAAGTGGCTGGCGCAGGTGATCGGCGACCTGCGCAAGATCCTCAAGCTCGCGCGCCTGCAGCAACTGCATGCGCCCGGGCGGCTCGACCAGAGCCTGTCGGAGCACCTGGCCGTGTTCGCGGCGCTGAAGGCGCGCGACAGCGAAGGCGCCGACGCCGCCATGCGCACGCACCTGACACGCCAGCGCGAGGCGCTGCGCGAGGTCGCGCGCCAGCAGAAGTCCAGGGTGATGTCGTGACGATCCTTACGAGCATTGGAGTGCCCCGATGAGTGCGACCGAATGGTTCCAGGCGCGGCTGCGTTCTGGCGAGAAGTCCAAAGTGCCGGTAGCGCCCGAAGGCGCGGCGAAGAGCGCATCGAAGAACGCGCCCAAGCCCAGCGCCCGCCCGACCGCCGAGCGCCTGCAGGCCACGCTGCGCAAGGCCGACGAGGCCCTGTCGCCGCGTGCGCTGCGCCGCGTGCTGGCCGACCTGCAGGCGGTGATCGACCCGCGCGTGAGCGAGGTCGAGGGCGGCCGCCGCGCCCATGCCATTGCCGACGCCTACCGAGCCGCCACGCCCGACGAGCGCCGCGACTACTGGGCGCTCATGAGCGAGCATTTCGCCGCCGACGCGCAAAAGCTCAAGACCGCGCGCGACCAGCACCAGGCGGCCGTCGGTACGCCCGACGAGGGCCAGGCCGAACTGCGCCTGCGTCGCGCGCTGGTGTCGCCGCGCATGCGCCTGCTGCAGCGCTTCGCGGTGGAGCCCGAGGGCATGCGCTTTCTCGTGGACCTGCGCGCCGACCTGCTGCCTTGCCTGAAGGCCGACAAGCGCCTGCTCGCGCTCGACGCCGAGCTCGAACAGCTCTTCTCCACCTGGTTCGACGTCGCCTTCCTCGAACTGCGCCGCATCGACTGGGATTCGCCGGCCTCGCTGATCGAGAAGCTCATTCGCTACGAAGCGGTGCACGACATCAAGAGCTGGTCCGACGTGAAGAACCGGCTCGACGACAGCGACCGCCGCTGCTACGGCTTCTTCCATCCGCGCCTGCCCAACGAGCCGCTCATCTTCGTCGAGGTGGCGCTGGTCGACCGCATCAGCGCCGGCATCACGCCGCTGCTCGACGAAACCGCCGTGCCGGTGCCTGCCGCACGGGCCACCACCGCCATCTTCTATTCGATCAGCAACACGCAGAACGGCCTGCGCGGCGTGAGCTTCGGCGATTCGCTCATCAAGCGCGTTGTCGAGACGCTGCAGGACGAGCTTCCGCGCCTGAAGACCTTCGCCACGCTCTCGCCGATTCCGGGCTTTCGCACCTGGCTCGCGAAGAACGCCGGCGACCTGCTGCCGCGCCTGGACGAAAAGCGCGAGGCCGAGCTGGGCCGCCTCGTCGGCTCGGTGCCGCCCACGGCGGAGCGCCTGCTCGCCGCGGTGGACGGCGCCGCGAGCCTCGACGCCAAGTCGCCGCTGCGCCAGTGGCTGATGCAGGCCGCCGCCGAGTACCTGGGCCGCGCGCTGGTCGACGGCACGCCGGCCGATCCGGTGGCGCGCTTCCACCTGGGCAACGGCGCGCGCGTCGAGCGCCTGAACTGGGCGGGCGATCCGTCGGCCAAGGGACAGAAGCAGTCCTACGGACTCATGGTCAACTACCTCTATGACCTCAAGCGCCTGGACAAGCACCGCACCTGGCTGGCCGAGGGCAAGGTGGCCGTATCGGGAGACGTCGAAAGCCTGTATTTCAAAAAAGGCTGAAGTCCGCAAAAGAGAAAGTCGAAGCAGAGCAAGGAGCCGGTGCACCCAAGGCCGGCAGCCGCACGGGGCGGCAAGATCCACAACGACACACAGGAGATGAGACAAATGAACCCAAGCTTTCAGCGCCGCGACGTACTGCGCGTGGCCGCCGCCGGTGCGGCCGTACTGTGCGGCGCCGCGCGGGCCCAGCAGGGCTGGCCGACGAAGCCCGTGACGATGATCGTGCCGTTCCCGGCCGGTGGCGGCACTGATGCCTTCGCTCGGCCGCTGTCGGGGCAGTTCTCGCGCGTGGCGGGCCAGACGCTGGTCATCGACAACCGCGGCGGGGCAGGGGGCACGCTGGGCGCGAGCATCGCCGCCAAGGCGCCGGCCGACGGCTACACACTCTTCATGGGCGCGGTGCACCATGCGATCGCACCGTCCATCTATCCGAAGCTCGACTACGACATCGAAAAGGACTTCGTGCCGCTGATGCTGCTGGCCAACGTGCCGCAGGTGGTGGTCATCAACCCCAAGCGGGTGCAGGCCAACACCATCCAGGAGTTCATTGCCCTGGTGAAGCGCAACCCCGGCAAGTTCAACTACGGCTCGGCCGGCTCGGGCACCTCGCACCACCTCGCGGGCGAGCTCTTCAAGATCCAGACCGGCACTTTCATCACCCACATTCCGTACCGCGGCGCGGGCCCGGCGCTGTCGGACCTGATCTCGGGCAACGTCGACCTGATGTTCGACGGCCTGGGTTCCTCGGCGCAGCACATCAAGAGCGGCCGCATCAAGGCGCTGATGGTGGCCGGCACCAAGCGCAACCCGGCCTTCCCCGACGTGCCCTGCGCCGCCGAGGTGGGCCTGCCCGAGTACACCGTGACCACCTGGTACGGCCTGTGGGCGCCCAAGGGCACGCCGGCCGACACGCAGACGCGCGCCATCGACGACATGAAGAAATCGCTGGCCACCGACGACCTCAAGGGCATCTGGGCCCAGAACGGTTCCGAGATCCCGAACCTCACCACCACCGCCTACGGCAGCTTCGTCAATGCCGAGATCAAGCGCTGGGCCGCGGTGGTGAAGGCCTCGGGCGCCAAGCTCGAATGACCGCTGGAAGCGCCATCTCCCTGCGCCGCGACGGCGCCATCGCGATCGTCACGCTGTCGAACGCGGGGCGCCTCAACGCCATGACGCGCGCCATGTGGCGTGAACTGCGCGCGGTGTTCGACGGCCTGCGCAGCGATGGCGACAGCGACAGCGCCCTGCGCTGCGTGATCGTGCGCGGCGAGGGCGGTGCCTTCTGCGCGGGCGGCGACATTTCGGAGTACCCGTCGTTCCGCTTCAGCGAGCCCAGCCTGCGCGAGTTCCACGAGAACGAGGTCTGGGCTGCGCTGCAGGCGATGCTCGACTGCCCGCTGCCGCTGGTTGCGCAGATCGAGGGCGCCTGCATGGGCGCGGGCATCGAGATCGCGAGCTGCTGCGACATCCGCCTGGCCGGCGCCTCCGCGAGGTTCGGCGCGCCCATCGCCAAGCTCGGTTTCCCGATGGCGCCGCGCGAAGCCGCGCTGGTGCATGGCGCCATCGGCGACGTGCTCGCGCGCGACATGCTGCTGGCCGCCGGCGTGCATGGCGCGCAGCGCCTGTACGACGCGGGCTTCCTGCTGCAGGTGCTGCCCGACAACGAAGTGCCGCTCGCCGCCCAGTCGCACGCCGCGCGCATCGCAGCACTCTCCCCGCAGGCCGCGCGCCTGCACAAGGCCACCTTCGCCGTGCTGCGTGCCGGCGCTCCCTCGGCCCACGGCCTGCTGGCCACCGCCTACGATTACGCCGATTCCGTGGAGCACCGCGAGGGCATCGCCGCCTTCCTTGCCAAGCGCACCCCGAATTTCTGAAGCCAAGCCAAGCAATCGTCCGAATGAAGAAGTCCGCCAACGCCAACCTGTTCGCCGCCCTGCGCGCGGCCTTTCCCGCCGACCTCGACGCCATCGCCGTCGAAACCGACAGCGGCCTGTTCTATTCCTGGCGCGACCTCGAACGCGCCAGCGCCATGATCGCCAACCTGCTCGACGCCCTCGGGCTGGAGAAGGGCGCGCGCATCGCGGTGCAAGTCGAGAAGTCGGTCGAGGCCATGCTGCTGTATCTCGCCACGCTGCGCGCGGGCTATGTGTTCCTGCCGCTGAACACCGCCTACCAGAGCGCCGAGATCGAATACTTCATCGGCAACGCCGAGCCGGCCGTGGTGGTGTGCACCAGCCGCAACGCGTCGTGGGTCGCGCCCATCGCCACCGCGGCGGGCACGAAGCACGTCTTCACGCTGGACGACGACCGAACCGGCTCGCTGCTCGACGTGGCCGCCCGGTGCAGCGACCAGCACGTGCCGGCGCAGCGCAAGGCCGACGACATGGCCGCCATCCTCTACACCAGCGGCACCACCGGCCGCAGCAAGGGCGCGATGCTCACGCACGGCAACCTGCTGTCGAACGCCGAGGTGCTGAAGGACTACTGGGGCTGGACCGAGGGCGACGTGCTGATCCACGCGCTGCCCATCTTCCACGTGCACGGCCTGTTCGTCGCGCTGCACGGCGCGCTGCTCAACGGCAGCAAGATCCTGTGGTTCGCCAAGTTCGACCCGAAGCGCGTCGCGCAGAAGCTGCCCGAAGCCACGGTGTTCATGGGCGTGCCCACGCTGTACGTGCGCCTCCTGGCCGAGCCGGGCCTCACGCGCGAGGCGGTGCGCAACATGCGCCTGTTCGTCGCGGGCTCGGCGCCGCTGCTCATCGAGACCTTCGACGAATGGCGCGAGCGCACCGGGCACACCATTCTCGAGCGCTACGGCATGAGCGAGACGGTCATGCTCACCTCCAACCCCTACCGGCCGGAGCAGGGCGAGCGCCGCGGCGGCACCGTCGGCTTCGCGCTGCCTGGCGTGCAGCTGCGCGTGCGCGACGACAGCGGCCGTGACTGCACCACCGACGAGATTGGCAACATCGAGGTCAGCGGCCCCAACGTGTTCGCGGGCTACTGGCGCATGCCCGAGAAGACGAAGGAGGAGTTCACCGCCGACGGCTTCTTCAAGACCGGCGACGTGGGCAAGATCGACGGCCGGGGCTACATCACCATCGTCGGGCGCAGCAAGGACCTGATCATCAGCGGGGGCTACAACGTGTACCCAGCCGAGATCGAGGGCTACATCAACGAGATGGCCGGCGTGGCCGAGAGCGCCGTGGTCGGCGTGCCGCACCCCGACTTCGGCGAGGTGGGCGTGGCCATCGTCATTCCCAAGGCGGGTGCAGCGCTCGATGGTGACGCCATCGTGGCGGAGCTGAAGTCGAAGCTGGCCAACTTCAAGATTCCCAAGCGCTGCTTCGTGGTGCCCGAGCTGCCGCGCAATGCCATGGGCAAGGTGCAGAAGGCGCTGCTGCGCACCGAGCACAAGGGACTGTTCGCGACCTGAGCCGGTTCAAGCCCCGACTGCTGCTGGCGCGAGTCCGTTCATCAGCCCGCTGCCCGCGTGGCAGTTGACGTACTCGTAGCTCTGCTCGTCGGCCTTGAGCACCGACACCTCGTGATACACGCGCAGCTGCAGCTGGAAGTTCAGCGCCTGCACGTAGCGCATGAAGCTGCCGAAGATCGCGACGTGCGTGGGGTGCGACTCGGCCCAGCGTTCCATGTCGGCCAGCGAGCGCCAGTAGCTCAGCCCGAACGACTTCTGCAGCGGCGCGCCCTGCGCGTCGAGGTGGCGCATGTAGCGGTTGCTGTAGCAGCCGATGCCCAGCCCCTGGTCGCGCAGGAAGTCCATGCCCTCGCGCAGCACCGGTTCCATGTCCTGCAGGTAGAGCGTGCGCTCCTGGCCGGTGGTGTCGGTCCATTCCTGGCCGGAGCGGATCATCGCGACGTTCTCGTGGCCCGCGATGCGCACGCGCTGCCCCGGCGCCGGCACGCCTGCGATCACCGCGCGCGAGCCCGAAGGCGCCATCGCGTCGGTCTGCGACAGCGGAATGCGGTCGCGCATTGAACCCCAGTACCCGTGCTCCTGCAGCTCGCCGCTGACCCCGCCCATCACCACGCCGACGCCTTCGAAGCGGTCGGGCGTGTTGAACATGGTCTCGAAGTGCTCGACGCGGGGCGAGGCGATCTCGCGGAAGTAGCCGAGGCCTTCCGTGAGCCGTTCGTCGGAGCGCCACCAGGCGTCGACAGCGGGCGTCGCGCACCAGCGCGCGTAGGCGGCGGGGTCGTTCCAGTAGGCGATGGCGATCATGTTGTCGAAGCCTTGCGCGTCGACGTAGTGCGTGAGGTCGTGATGGCCGGGGCCGTCGGGCAGGGCGAAGTCGCGCGCGATCTTCATCAGCGCGGCACAGGCGCGGCCCTGCATTTCGGCGCCGCGCGACTGCACGCCGAAGTAGCCCATCACGACCTGCCTCACCGCGACCGGTGCGCGGGCCGACCACACGGGGTAGGGCGGCACGTAGTCGTCTTCCACGCGGCGGTGGCGCGTGCGGGGGCACTTCAGGTGCTCGTCGATGGCGGATTCCATGGTGCGCCTCCGTTGCTTCAGGCCGCGACCGGTTCTGGCGTGCTGACTTCAGGCTCCGGCGACGTCGCCTGCTGCACCACGACCGGTTCGCGGCGCGTCTTGTTGAGCAGCAGCTGCGTGACATCGGGCCGCGAGTAGTGGCCGCTCGGGTCGGCTGCGGCCTTGGCGAGCGAGATCATGCCGAGGTCGATGTCGGCGACGACCAGGCCTTCCTCGTCTTCCGCCAAAGGCGTGCCCAGTGGCGAGCCGTCGGGTGCGTAGATGCGCGCGTAGCCACCGCCGGTGCGCAGCATCTGCTGCTTGCCGGCGTCGGTGCACATCAGCTCGCTCATGGCCTTCGACACGGTGGCGCAGGGCGCGATCACGAAGCACTGGCCCTCGGCCGCGTACACCTGGCTCGCGGCGTTGTTGACCTCGGGCCCCAGCGCGTAGGCCGCGCCGCGGTAGAGAGAGAAGCTCGGCCATGCGCCGCAGTGGATCTGCTCGTTCTGCGAGTACATCGCGTACTTGCTCAGCGGCTGCAGGTGCTCCCAGCACGAGAGTGAGCCGATGTTGCCCAGCGGCGTGCGGATCACGGCGAGGTCGGAGCCGTCGCCTTCGCCGAACACCGTGCGCTCGACGTGCGTGGGCTTGAGCTTGCGCCGCGTCTGCACCGTCTCGCCCTGGTCGTCGATGAGCGCCTGCGCGATGTAGAGGCTGCCCGCGGCCTTCTCGCTGTAGCCAAGCGAGACCCAGATTCCGAGCCTGCGCGCCGCCTGCGCGACGCGCTCGAACTCGGCCGAGCCGACGACCAGCGAGTTGTCGTGGTACCGCTGCACGAACTGCATGCCCCAGGCCGGCGAATCGAGCCAGATCCACCACGGGTAGCCGGGCACCCAGGTCTCGGGAAAGGCGATGAGCTTCACGCCCTGTTTCGCGGCCTGCGCCATCAGGTCGATGGTCTTGTCGATGGTGCCGTCGAGGTCGAGGAACACGGGGGCGGCCTGCACTGCGGCGACGCGCAGCTTGGGGTGGACGGTGGTCGGCATGAGAGTTCTCCAGATGCAATGAAAGTGACGGGGCGTGAATGCTTCGGTCCGCAGGCACCGGGTTTGCGCTGTGGCATGCGGGTTGCTTGAAGCGTAGATTCGCGCCGCCGGAACGCCTTGACCCGGTTTGGCGGCGTTCTTGTTCCAGCGTTGCATCCGTTCGTTGCCCAGGCTTTCCGAGGAATCCGATGACCCAGCTGCTCAGCACCGATGCCGTTTCGCGCAACCAGCGGCTCGCCTACTGGACCGACATGATCTGCAACGTCTACGTGCAGCTGGGCTGCGACCCGGTGCACGGCGGCGATTCGGGCGACCCGGGCGATTTCGAGGGAAGCATCCGCCAGCACACGTTGCCCGGGCTCGACGTGTCGGTTGTCACCTCGAGCCCGCAGAAGGTGATGCGCACGCCGGGGCACATCTCGCATTCCAGCGACGACTACTTCCTCGTGAGCATCCAGGCGCGCGGCCAGGGCGTGGTGCGGCAGGACGGCCGCGACGCGGTGCTGTCGGCCGGCGATTTCGCTCTGTACGACAGCACGCGGCCCTACCAGCTGCTGTTCGACGAATCATTCGAGCAGATCGTGCTCAAGCTGCCCGGCGAACGCCTGCGCAGCGAGTTGCGCGACACCGAGGCGCTGACGGCCACCACCGTGTCGGGGCGCGAAGGCGCGGGACACCTGCTGCTGGGCATGATCCGCACGCTGCGCGAGGACATCGACACGCTGCAGCCGGCCTCGGCCCTCGCGGTGGCCAACGGCGTGCAGAACATCCTGGTGGCGGGGCTGCAGACGCTGCCGGCGGCGAGCGCGCCTTCGCTGAGCAATCTGGCGGCTTACCACCTCGCGCGCGTGAAGCGGCGCATCGACGAGCAGTTGGCCGATCCGTCACTCTCGGTGAGCACGCTGGCGACCGGGCTGGGCGTCTCGGTGAGCCACATCCATCGCGTGTTCAAGAGCGAGCCGCTCACGCCGTCGCAATACATCTGGGAGCGCAGGCTGCAGGCATGCAGCCGCGACCTGCTGGAGCCGCGCCTGGCAGGCCGTCCCGTGGCCGATATCGCCTACGGCAGGGGATTCAATGACGCGGCGCACTTCAGCCGCGCGTTCAGGGAGCGATTCGGCTGCTCGCCACGCGAGTGGCGGCAGCAGCGCATGCAGTAACGGATCGAAGGATCGGCTTACTGAACCAGCAGCACCGTGGTGTTCGTCTCGGCGATCACCTTGGTGGCGACGGAGCCCATCAGCGCTCGGCCGAGGATGCCGTGGCCGTGCGTGCCCAGCACGATCAGCCCCGCCTGCGCGGCGGCGGCCGACTTGAGAATCTCCTCGGCGATGTGGCCGTGGCGCGCATCGACCGTGTAGTTGGCGATGCCCTGTGCCGCGAGCTGCGCCTTCACGGGGTCGATCACCTTGGCGCTTTCCTCGGCGTAGTAGTCGGAGACGATCTCCTTGCTGAGGTGGCGCGTGACGTGGCCCGAGATGCCGGTGCACACGTGCACGATGACCAGTTCGTGGCCGTCCACGAACATCGCGCGGTTGGCAACCAGATAAGCCAGCGCCTTCTGCGTGTAGGCGCTGCCGTCGACTGCGATGAGGATTTTCATGGCCCCGTTATACGGCGCGTGCCGCGCGGGCGGCAACGAGTCGCACCTCTCGCGCAAGGGCCTTGCGCCCGAAGGGAATCAGCCGTGCAGGCCCTTCCAGAGCATGTAGGCGGCCAGCATGTAGAGGATGCTCGCGAACACGCGCTTGAGCTTCTTCACCGGCAGGCTGTGCGCCGCCTTCGCGCCCAGTGGCGCGGTCAACACGCTGCACAGGGCGATCACCGCCAGCGCGGGCAGCCAGATGTAGCCGAAGGAGCCGGCCGGCAGGCCCTGCACCGACTGTCCGCTCACCGCATAGCCCAGCACGTTCGCCACCGCGATCGGAAAGCCCAGCGCCGCGCTGGTGGCCACCGCGTTGTGGATGGAGATGTTGCACCACGTCATGAACGGCACGCTGATGAAGCCGCCGCCGGCGCCCACCAGGCCCGAGATGAAGCCGATGGCGCCGCCCGCCGCAAGCTGGCCGCCCGTGCCCGGCATCTGCCGCGAAGCCGCGGGCTTCTTGTCGAGGAACATCTGCGTGGCCGAGAAGCCCACGAAGAGCGCGAAGAAGATCGCCAGCGCCGTTCCCTTGAGCAGCGAGAACACGCCCAGGCTGCCCACCAGGCTGCCGATGACGATGCCGGGCGCGAGCCGGCGCACGATGTCCCAGCGCACCGCGCCGCGCTTGTGGTGCGCGCGCACGCTCGACACCGAGGTGAAGATGATGGTCGCCATCGAGGTCGCGATGGCCATCTTCACCGAGAGATCGGCTGGCGCGCCGCGGTGGCCCATGATGATCGTGATGAACGGCACCATCAGCATGCCGCCGCCGATGCCCAGCAGGCCTGCGAGGAAACCGGTGCCGAGCCCGAGGGCGGCGAGTTCGGCGATGAGGATGGGGTCGAGCAGGCTAGAGACGTTCACGGAAATTCTGTATCGCAAAAAGCAACGGCCCCGAGCAGTTTGTGCAGGGGGCCGTGGCGGAATTAGGTGTCTGCAAGTGGGCGCCGGACTCGCATCCTGAACCGGGGTTCAGGTGGGCGAGGGCAGCAGGACTTCGGGTTCATCTGACGCGAGATGATCACACCCGTCGAGCGATTTACCAAGCCCGGCTCCGTAGAGCATTGGAACAAGGACATATAAAGCCCAACGCGCACCGCAGACAGTTCGGATTTTACCGCTGCAGCCCTGCCGGCGGAACCCGCTCAGAGCAAATGTCCATCGCCCGCCAGGGCCTGATCGAGTCTTTGAATGAGCTGGGCGGCCTTCGGGTCGGTCTCTGTGGTATCGGCTGCTGCGGCAGCAGGCGCGGGTGCCGCGGTGGCGGCGGCCTGCTGTGCGGCGAGGTCGAATGCCAGGTTCAGCGATGCCAGCACCGCGATGCGGTCGCGGGCCTTGACTTTTCCCGCGTCGCGGATCTTGCACATGGCGGCATCCACGCGGTCGACGGCTTCGCGCAGCTGCGCCTCGCCGCCGTCGGGACAGCCGAGCAGATAGCTCTGTCCCATGATCTGTACTTCAATCTGCTTCATGCGGGGGAATCTTCGGAAGGTGGGTCGGCCGGCAACCGTTCGAGCAGGGCGTCGAGGCGCGTGCGGGCCGCGACGAGCCGCGACTTCAGGGCGTCGCGTTCGCGCGTGAGCGCATCGACCTGTTCCTGCAGCAGCGCGTTGGTGCGCTGCACCTCTTCGTGACGCACGAGCAGTCGTTCGACGCGCTCGGCGATCTGGTCGATGGGGCTGGAGGCGGGCATGGTTGGCGATTGTAGTTTCCCGGGGAGGCGGTCCCGCCGAGGCCGGACGCGGCGCCCGGCGTGCCCGGGATTCTGCGGCTTTGCCGCCCGCCGATCAAACCCCCGATCAGGTGTTTCAGGCTTCGCTCAGCCGCACGTAGGTGGCCAGCAGCGCGCTCTTGGCGACTACGCCCAGCAGCACCGGGTTGGCGGCGCTCTCTATCAGCGGCAGCCGCTCGCCCAGGTGGTCGAGGAAGCGCTGCAGCGCCTCGCCCAGCCCGGTGTCGGCGGTGATCGGCAGGATCGCCTGCGAGAGCAGGGCGCCGGCCGTCGTCTCCTGCGGCGCCGTGCCGAGCGACGAGAGCGGCACCACGCCGAGATAGCGGTTGTCCGCGTCCACCACGTACAGGTACTTCACGGGGTACTGCAGAAAGAGCCTGCTCATCGCCTCGCGGTCCGCCTGCGGGCCGACCACCGTTTCGGCCGGCTGCACCAGGTCGCGCATGTGCAGGCCTCGCAGGCGCATCTGGTCGTCGCGCTGTGCGTTGCGATGCAGCGTGATCTCGTACATCGAGCCCGCGTTGGCCGAGCGCGCCACGAAATACGCGATGACGCTCGCGGCCATCAGCGGCAGCATGACCTGGTAGCTCAGCGTCATCTCGAAGATCACCAATATCGCCATCAGCGGCGCCTGCGTGGCGCCCGCCAGGAACGCGCCCATGCCGACGATGGCGTAGGCGAAAGGCGCCGAGCTCGCCGCTGGCCACAGCGCCTGCACGCCCTGGCCGAAGAGCGCGCCGATCATGCAGCCGAAGAAGAGCGCGGGCGTGAACACGCCGCCCACCGCGCCCGAGCCCGCCGTTGCCATGGTGGCGACCGCCTTGGCGAGCAGCACCATCGCGATCAGCGTCCATGCCCACGGCGTATGCAGCACCGAATTGACCACGCTGTAGCCGTTGCCCCAGACCTCCGGCATCGGCACCGACACCGCGCCCATGACGAGCCCGCCCAGCGCCAGCCGCCACGGCAGCGCGAGCGGCAGCCGCGAGAACAGCGCCCGGCTGCCCTGCAGCGCACGCAGGAAGCCCACCGCCGCGAAGCCCAGCAGCACGCCGAGCACGCAGAACAGCACGACCTCGGTGCCGTGGATCTCCGGGAACGGCGGCATCCTGTAAGGCGGCTGGTAGCCCGGAAGCGCCCGCATCGCGACGTTGGCGACCACCGAGGCGATGATGATCGGTCCCACGCTCTCCATCGCGATGGAGCCCAGCACGATCTCCGCGACGAAGAAGGCGCCCGCGATGGGCGCGTTGTAGGCTGCAGTGAGGCCGGCCGCCGCGCCGCAGGCCACCAGCAGCCGCAGCCGTTCGGCCGGAAAGCGGAACACCCTCCCGAGCAGCGAGGAAGCCAGCGCCGCCAACTGCACCATCGAGCCCTCGCGCCCGATGGAGCCGCCGGTGCCGATGCTCACCAGCGACGACGCGCTGCGCGCCAGCGTCTGCGCCACCGGGATGCGCCCGTCGCCGAGGACGATGGCTTCCATGTAGTCCGACGTGGCGCTGCGCGAAGCCACGCGCCTGGCCAGCACCAGCAGCAGCCCCGCCACCAGACCGCCGAGCGTGGGGCAGGCGATGCGTGCCCACCATGGCAGTTGCCTGGCCATTGCCACGAGCCCTTCGCCAGGCCCCAGCACCAGGTGCTCGAAGGCCAGCAGCGCCGCGCGGAAGAATTCGGTCGCCAGCGTCCCCAGCAGCCCCGCCACGATGGACCACAGCAGCATCGACTGCCAGCCCGACACACCGAAGAGACGCTGCAGCGCCGAACGCAGATTCAGGAAGACCGAGGCGGGCTGCATCATGGCCGTCGATGTTAGCGGTGCCGCAACTTTCGACTTAAGCCCCGTTGGCCAGCGCATAAAATCACCGCCGTTGGTGCTCGCGCCGTGGTTCGCACGGCGCAGTTCAACGGGAAGCAGGAGTGAACGCCCCGGTTCTTGCCGGAACAAGGCCGAAGCCGCCTGCGCTGCCCCCGCAACGGTCAAGCAGACGGTGCCGCAAGGCGCCAACCCCTTTCCATCGAAGCCACTGGATGCCCTGAAACAGGCGTCTGGGAAGGCGGCAAGGAGTCGCTCTGCCAGCCCGGATACCGGCCAACAAGGCGGCTGCCGCATGCGTCGAAGATGAATGACGAACGCATGCGCGGCCATTGCGCCCAGGCGCCGGCGGGGAGGCCGGCCAGGGGTATTGACGTTCGTTCGCTTGATCCATGATTTCCCGTGTTTGCTCTTTCCGCGGCCGCGCTCCTGCGCGCCGCTTCCGCCACGCCTGCCTGCCGCTGGCGCTGGTTTCCGCCTTCGGCGGGCTGGCCCATGCGCAGGAGGCTTCCACCCTGCGCGAGACGGTGGTCACCGCCAACCGCACCCCGCAGGCGTTGTCGGAGCTCGTGGGAGACGTCTCCATCGTCGACAGCAACGCCATCGAGCGCAGCGGCGCGACCGGCGTGGCCGACCTGCTCTCGCGCGTGCCCGGCATCGAGATCTCGCGCTCGGGCGGCGTGGGCAACACCACCAGCCTCTTCATCCGCGGCGCCGAGACGCGCTTCACCGCCGTGTATCTCGATGGTGTGCGCATCGACTCGCAATCGACCGGCGGCGCCGGCTGGGAGGGCATCCCGCTGTCGCAGATCGACCGCATCGAGGTGCTGCGCGGCCCGGCCGCCGCGGTCTACGGCTCCGACGCCGTGGGCGGCGTGATCCAGCTCTTCACCAGGCGCGGCGAGGAGGGCGTGTCCCCCTACGCAGGCATCGGCTTCGGCAGCAAGGGACTGCGCAGGATCGAAGGCGGCGTGAGCGGCAAGTCGGGCCTCTTCGACTATTCCTTCGGCGTGGCGCATGAAGAGAGCAAGGGCTACAACGTGCAGCCCGTGAGCAAGCGCAACGTGACCAAGGACGGCTTCACCAGCCCCGACCGCGACGGCTACAACAGCACCTCGGGCAACGCGAAGCTGGGCTTCCAGATCACGCCCGACCAGCGCATCGAGGCCACGCTGCTTTCCAGCGACATCAAGGCCGGCTACGACGCCACGGTGTCCTACAGGACCAGGCTGCCGTTCCTGTTCGCCAACGACATCTCGAGCAACACGCTGCAGACCGCCGGCCTGAGCTGGTCGGCAAAGTGGAACGACGTCTACAGCACCCGCGTGCAGGTGACCGACTCGCAGCAGGTCTACAAGACCCAGCCCTCGTTCTACCGCACCGAGACGAAGCTGCGCGGCTACCTCTTCCAGAACGAATTCCGCTTCGGCCCGCACCTCGTCACCGCCACGCTCGAGCGCCGCGAGGACGCCCTGGAAAACGCTCCCACAACCACCTCGAAGCTGCTCTCGCGCGACCGCTCGCAGGACGCCGTCTCGCTGGGCTACGGCTTCGTGAAGGGCCCGCACTCGCTGCAGCTGCACGTGCGCCACGACAAGGACAGCGAATTCGGCGGCAAGACCACCGGCAGCGCGGCCTACGGCTACGCCATCACGCCCACGCTGCGCTTCACGGCGTCGGCCGGCACCGCCTTCCGCGTGCCCACGCTGTACCAGCGCTTCAGCGAATACGGCCTGGCCACGCTCAAGCCCGAATCGAGCCGCAACCTCGAGCTGGGCCTGCAGTACACCGAGGGCGCGACGCAGATGGGCATCGTGGCGTACGCCAACCGCGTGCAGAACCTGATCGTGTTCGACGGCTCGGCCAAGGGCTGCGCATCGTCCTTCGGCTGCTACGCCAGCACCGCCCGCGCGCGCTACCAGGGCGTCACGCTCTCGGGCAGCCACCGCATCGGCGACGTCACGCTGCGCGGCTCCTTCGACTTCCAGGACCCGCGCGACCTCGCCACCCACAACCTGCTCGCGCGCCGCGCGCAGCGCCACGCCACCCTGGGCGCCGACTGGCGCATCGCGGGCTGGACGCTGGGCGCCGAGGTGCAGACTTCCAGCCGCCGCTACGACGATGCGGCCAACAGCGTGAAGCTCGGCGGCTACACCGTGCTGAACCTGTCGGCCACCACGCAGATCACGCGCGACATCAACCTCGTCGCGCGCGTCGACAATGTGGGCAACAAGGACTACCAGTTCGCGCGGCTGTACGCCAATGCCGGCCGTACCGCCTACGTCGGTCTCAAGTGGACGCCTCACTAAGCAGCCAAGCATCCCAGCCGGGCGGCACCGCCGGTGCCGCGGCGGCCACCTGCGCCGCCGTGCTGGTGGCCGCCCCGGCCTCGGGGCAGGGCAAGACCACGGTCGCTGCCGCGCTGGCCCGGCTGCATGCGCGCCAGGGCAGGCGAGTGCGCGCCTTCAAGTGCGGGCCCGACTTCCTCGACCCGCACTGGCTGGCGCTGGCCACCGGCGCGCCGGTGCATTCGCTGGACCTCTGGATGACCGGCGAAGCCGACTGCCGCGCGCGCCTGCACGCGGCAGCGGCCGAATGCGACCTGCTGGTCGTCGAAGGCGTGATGGGCCTCTTCGACGGCACGCCCAGCGCCGCCGACCTGGCACAGCGCTTCGGCCTGCCGGTGCTGGCGGTGATCGACGCGCACGCCATGGCCGGCACCTTCGGGGCGCTGGCCTACGGGCTGCAGAGCTTCCGCGACGGCCTGCCGTGGGCCGGCGTGCTGGCGAACCGCGTGGCGAGCGAACGGCACGGCGCCATGCTTCAGCAAGCGTTGCGCGACCCTTCGCAATGGCTCGGTGCCTTGCCGCGCGATTCCCGTTTCGCGCTGCCCGAGCGTCATCTGGGCCTCGTGGCCGCCACCGAACTCGGCGACGCGTTGGCCCGGCTGGACGCGGCAGCCGACGTGCTGGCCGGCACGCCGCTGGGTCGGATGTCCGTTGCCAACCTGCCACAGGTGCGCTTCGAGGCTGCATCCGACGAGCCGCAAGCCATGGCCCCATTGCTGGCCGGCCGCACCATCGCCATCGCGCGCGACGCCGCCTTCTCGTTCATCTACCCCGCGAACCTCGACGTGCTCACGGCACTGGGCGCGAAGCTGAGCTTCTTCTCGCCGCTCGCGGGCGACGCCTTGCCGGCCTGCGATGCCGTCTGGCTGCCCGGCGGCTATCCGGAGCTGCACGCGCAGGCGCTGTCGGCTTGCACGGCGATGCGTGAATCGCTTGCCGCGCATGCTGCAGCGGGCAAGCCGGTCTGGGCCGAGTGCGGCGGAATGATGGCGCTGTTCGACGAGCTGGCCCTGCAGGACGGTGAGCCAGTCCACCGCCTCTGGGGCCTGCTGCCCGGCCGCGTGACCATGCAGAAGCGGCTCGCGGGCCTCGGGCCGCAGCAGCTCTCGCTGGGCAGCCATGTGCTGCGCGGCCACACCTTCCACTATTCGAGCTGCGAAACGCCGCTGGAGCCGGTCGCCCGCACCGCCCGGCCCGGCGCCCCGCAGGCCGTGGGCACGCGCGCCGGCGAAGCGCTGTACGTGCACGGCCCGGTGCGCGCGAGCTACTTCCATGCGTGGTTCGCGTCCAGTCCGCAAGCCACTGCCCGCCTTTTCGGCGCCATGTCCATCGAGTTGGAGAGCCATGCCGCATTCGACCAAGCCTGAAGCCGTGGTGCACGAGTTCATCCTGGGTGGCCAGAAGAGCGGCAAGTCGCGCCGTGCCGAGCAGCGCGCCATCGACTGGCTCGCATCTGGCTCCCGGCCCCGCCGCGCCGTGCTGATCGCGACCGCCCAGGCCTATGACGACGAGATGCTGGAGCGCATCGTGCGCCACCAGGCCGACCGCGCCGAGCGCGTGCCCGGCATGCGGACCATCGAGGAACCCGTCGAGCTCGCGCGCGCCATCGTCACGCAGAGCACGCCCGAGACGCTGGTGGTGGTCGACTGCCTCACCATGTGGCTCACCAACCTGCTGATGCCCATGCCCACCGAGGACGCCCGCCCGGTGACACGCACGCCGGCCACGCACATCGCGATGCTGCTGGTCGCGCTGCGCGATGCGCCGGGGCCGGTGGTGCTGGTCGGCAACGAGATCGGGCTGGGCGTGATCCCGATGGGCCGCGAGACGCGCGCCTTCGTCGATGCGCTGGGCCGGCTCAACCAGGACGTGGCCGCCGCCTGCGGGCGCGTCACGCTGATGGCGGCCGGATTGCCGCTGAGTCTGAAGGCGCCTGCTGCATGAAGAAGATCCGCATCTCGCTGGCTTCGCTCGGCCTCGCTCTTTTCGCGCTGGCCGCGCATGCGCTCGACGTGGTCGACGAGCGCGGCGTTTCCGTCGACCTGCCGCAGCCGCCGCAGCGCATCGTCTCGCTGCTGCCGTCGCTCACCGAGTCGGTCTGCGCGCTCGGCGCCTGCGACCGGCTGGTGGGCGTGGACCGTTACTCCAACTCGCCCGAACAGGTGAAGGCGCTGCCGCAGCTCGGTGGCGGCATCGATCCGAACGTGGAGGCCATCGTCGCGCTCAAGCCCGACGCGGTGCTGCTGGCCAAGTCGTCGCGCGTCACGCAGCGGCTGGAGGCGCTGGGTATGAAGGTGCTGGTGCTCGAGCCCAAGAGCCATGCCGACGTGCGCCGCGTGCTCGACAAGCTCGACCAGGTGCTGGGCACGCACGAGGCGCCGAAGGTCTGGCGCGTGATCGACGCCAGCGTCTCGGCCGCCGCGCAGTCGGTGCCCGCGGGGGCGAAGGGCATGCGCGTGTACTTCGAGGTCAACAGCGCGCCGTACGCGGCGGGCGAGTCGTCCTTCATCGGCGAGACGCTTTCGCGGCTCGGCATGAAGAACATCGTGCCGGCATCGCTCGGCCCGTTCCCCAAGCTCAACCCCGAGTACGTGGTGCGCGCGAACCCTGACCTCATCATGGTCAGCGTACGCAGCGCGCAGGGGCTGGAGCAGCGGCCCGGCTGGGCCGGCATCCGCGCGGTGCGCGAGGGCCGCATCTGCCGCTTCAGCGCCGAGCAGTCCGACGTGCTCGTGCGCCCCGGCCCGCGCATGGACGAGGCCGCGCGGCTGATGGCGCAGTGCATCGTTGAAAAGGGCGGCAAGCGATGAACGCGGCCGCCTTCAGGCACACGGCCCATCTGCGCCGCGTACTGCTGCTCGGCGCCGGCCTGCTGGTGCTGGGCACGGGGCTGATGCTGCTGGGCCTGGGCATCGGCAGCACAGGCTTCGAGAGCCTGTTCGCCGCGCGCCACGACCCGGTGGCGTTGCAGATCGTGTGGGACATCCGGCTGCCCCGCACGCTGGGTGCCTGGCTGGCTGGTGCGCTGCTGGGGCTGGCCGGCGCGGTGGCGCAGGGGCTTTTTCGCAATCCGCTGGCCGATCCGTACCTGCTCGGCAGTGCTTCGGGCGCCTCGCTCGGCGTGGCGGTGGCGCTGCTGATGTTCGGCGGCTCGGCTGCGAGCACGCAGTGGGTGATGCGGCTCGGGCTCACCGGCGCGGCCTTCCTGGGCGCAGTGCTGGCCGTGATGCTCACGCTGATGCTGGCGCGCGGCGTGCAGCAGACGCTGCGGCTGCTGCTGGCCGGCGTGATCGTGGGCGTGGTGCTTGGCGCGGCCAAAGACCTCATCACCATCGCCTCGGCGGACATCCTTCAAGCCATACAGGGTTTCATCCTCGGCAGCACCGGCCTCGTCGGCTGGAGCGCCTGCGCGGTGATGGCCATGGTCGGCGCGGCCTGCCTGCTCGCGGGCTGGGCGCTGGCGCCGGTGCTCGACGGACTCGCGCTCGGCGAGGCCACCGCGCGCAGCCTGGGCCTGCCGCTGGGCGCGATGCGCGCGGCGCTGGTCGTGGTGCTGGCGCTGGCCACCGGCGCGGCCGTGGCGCAGACCGGGCTGATCGCCTTCGTCGGACTCGCGGCGCCGCATCTGGTGCGCTCGGTGGTCAAGACCACGCATGCGCGGCTGATCGTGCTGTCGGCGCTGATGGGCGGCCTGCTGCTGATGGCGGCCGACCTGCTGGCGCGCTGGCTGATTGCGCCGCAGGAGCTGCCCGTGGGCGTGCTCACGGCCGTGCTGGGCGGCAGCTACCTGCTGTGGCTGATGCACAGGCGCAGCGCGCGGAGCGGCGTGGCATGAGCCGCAACGACGCTCCCGCCGCGCTCGAGGCGCGCCAGCTGAGCGCCACGCTCGGTTCCACCGAGGTGCTGCACAGCATCGACCTGAAGCTGCGGGCGGCGCGCTGGACCAGCATCGTCGGCCCGAACGGCGCGGGCAAGTCGACGCTGCTGAAGGCGCTGGCGGGGCTGCTTGCGCATCGCGGCGAGGTGCGCCTGTTCGGCGAGGCGCAGGACAAGGTGCCCGCCCGCGTTCGCGCCCGCCGCCTTTCGTGGCTGGGCCAGAGCGGCACGGGCGAGGGCAGCGCCGACGACCTGATGGTCTACGACGTCGCCATGCTCGGCCGCCTGCCCCACCAGCGCTGGCTCGCCACGCCCGGCGTCGCCGACCGCGAGGCTGTCGAACGCGCACTGCGCAGCACCCAGGCCTGGGACTGGCGCGACCGCCCGCTGGGGCAGCTTTCCGGCGGCGAACGCCAGCGCGTGCTGCTGGCGCGCGCGCTCGCCGTCGAAGCCGAGGCGCTGCTGATGGACGAGCCGCTGGCCAACCTAGACCCGCCCCACCAGTCCGACTGGATGCAGATCGTGCGCACCCTCGTCGCAGAAGGCCGCACGGTGGTCAGCGTGCTGCACGAACTGCCGATGGCCCTGGCCGCCGACGAGATGGTGGTGATGGACCAAGGCCGCGTCGTGCACCACGGCAGCTGCGACGACCCGGCCACCCATGCCGCGCTGGAGCAGGTCTTCGACCACCGCATCCGCGTGCACCGCGTGGCTGAGCAGTGGATTGCGTTACCCAGATGAAATCGAAATGCGGGATCGGACAGCCGAACGCAGAGGGCGCGAAGGATTCGCAGAGGTCGCAGAAGTGAATACAGAATTTCTCGATATTCCTTTTGGGACTTTCGCGAAACCTTTGCGACTTCTGCGTTCCCGGTCAAGTCCGCATTTGAGACAGCTTGAAAAGGCATAGATGCAAATAGAGACCCCACCCAGCGAAAAGCCCTACGAGAAGCCCGAAGGCGAGCGCCGCGGCATCGTCATCGTCAACACCGGCGACGGCAAGGGCAAGAGCACGGCCGCCTTCGGCCTCGCGCTGCGCGCGCACGGCCGCGGCAAGGCCGTGAAGATCTACCAGTTCATGAAGGTGCCCACCGCGCGCTTCGGCGAGCACCGCATGTTCGAGCAGATCGGCATTCCCATCGAAGGGCTGGGCGACGGCTTCAGCTGGAAGAGCCAGGATCTCGAACGCTCGGGCCAGCTCGCGCGCGACGGCTGGGAGAAGGCGAAGGCGGCGATCCTGTCGGGCGAGTTCTTCCTCGTGGTGCTCGACGAGATCACCTATCCGCTGATCTACGGCTGGCTGCCGCTCGAAGGCGTACTCGAAACCCTGCGTGCGCGGCCGAAGCATGTGCATGTGGCGCTCACCGGCCGGCGCTGCCCGCCGGAGATCATCGAGCTGGCCGACACGGTGACCGAGATGACGCTGGTCAAGCACGCCTTCAAGGCCGGCATTCCCGCCCAGCGCGGCATCGAGGACTGAAGGCGCTCATGGCACACGCGTTCGAGGCCGGCGAGGCGAGGGCGGTGTACCGCGCCATCCACGAGCGGCGCGACATGCGCCACTTCGCGGGTGGCCGCGTCGAGCCCGAGGTGCTGCGCCGGCTGCTCGACGCGGCGCACCACGCGCCCAGCGTGGGCTTCATGCAGCCGTGGCGCTTCATCCGCATTCGCGGCGAGGCGCTGCGGCAGCAGTTGCACCGCATGGTCGAGCAGGAACGCGTGCTGACGGCGCGCGCCCTCGGCGAGCGCGAGGACGAGTTCATGCGCCTGAAGGTGCAGGGCCTGCTCGATGCCGCCGAGCTGCTGGCGGTGACGCTTGCCAACGGCCGCGAGAAGCACGTGTTCGGCCGCCGCACGCTGCCGCAGATGGACCTGGCATCGGCCTCCTGCGCCATCCAGAACCTCTGGCTCGCAGCGCGCGCCGAGGGGCTGGGCATGGGCTGGGTGTCGCTCTTCGATCCGGTCGAAGTGGCTGCGCTGCTGGGCCTGCCCGAGGGCGCCGAGCCCATCGCCTTGCTGTGCCTGGGCCCCGTGGCCGATTTCTACGAAGAGCCGATGCTGCAGCGCGAACGCTGGGCCAAGCGCGAGCCGCTCGCATCGCTGGTGTTCGACGAGGGCTGGGGCCGGCCTTCGGACCTCTTCGATCAACCGACCGCCCTGGAACGCACCTGATGCTGGCCTTCGACTCCGTTCTCTTCGAGCTTGCGCGCCTCTTCCTCTGGCCGGTTACGCTGGGCGTGCTGCTGTCCTTCGTCTATGCCGTGTACTGCCTGGGCGCGTTCGGCTTCGAGTACGTGCAGCGCCGCCGCGATCCGTCACGCGCGCTGGTGCTGCAGGGCCACGCGCAGGCCAGCCAGGAGCAGATGGAGCTGGTGGTGCTCAAGCAGCTCGAAGGCGTGCGCCTGTGCAGCCGCGTGGCGCCGATGCTGGGGCTGATCGCCACCATGATCCCCATGGGCCCCGCGCTGGTGGCCGTGGCCTCCGGCGAATCGCAGGGCGTGGCGCAGAGCCTGGCGCCGGCCTTCGCGAGCGTGATCGTGGCGCTGGCCTCGGCTTCCATCACCTTCGTGGTCTACACCGTGCGCCGCCGCTGGCTGATGCGCGAGCTGGTGACGGTACTCGACGCGCGGGACCGCCTCTCATGAGCCGGCGCCAGTTCTCGATATTGAGCAGCCTGGACAGCGACGACGACGATCCGGTGCTCTCGACCATCAACCTGATCGACGTGTTCATGGTAGTGATCGGCATGCTGATGATCGCGGTCATCAACAACCCGATGAACCCCTTCGCGCATGACAAGGTGACGATCATCCGCAACGAGGGTCAGCCCGACATGGAGATCATCACGCGCGAGGGCCGCAAGATCACCCGCTTCAAGGCCAGCGGCGCGACGGGGCAGGGCGACGGCGAGAAGGCCGGCACCGCCTGGCGGCTGAAGGACGGGACGATGGTCTACGTGCCGGCGGATGCGGAGCCGGCCGGGCCGGGCGGGAAGTGACGCGGCTTCTTTTTTCAGCCTGGTTCTTTCTTGCCGGGTTGGGACTGCTCCAGCCGGCGCACGCGCAGCAGCAGCGGCCTGCACGCGTCGTGGTGCTCAGCACCTCGCTGGTATCGCCGGCGCGCGTGGTGCGGCTTCAGGCTGCGGCGCGCGAGGCGGGGCTGCCCTTGCAGGTGCTGTCGGCTTCGCAGGACTCGCCAGAGGCACTGGCCGCCGCGATCGACGGAGCGGGCCTGCTCGTGATCGACGCGCCGCACATCAGCGTGGCGCAGGCGGCGGCTGCGCGCTTCGGCGACGCGATCTCGCGCAGTGCGGTGCCCTACGTGCTCGTCGGTGAATTCGCGCTGGTGGCCAAGGCTCAGACGACGGCCGCTGCACCTCTCGCGGCCGAGCGCGGCGTCGATGCCGCCTGGGCGCAGCGGCTGCGCGAGTTCTGGCGCTTTGCGGGCGCGGCCAACCTGGGGGCGTCGATGAAGGCACTGCGCCAGCCCGGCAGGCTGGACGGGCTGCCCGATTCCGTGCCGCTTCCGCTCGCCGGCATCTATCACCCAGGCTGGCCGCGCGTCGAAACGGACATGGCAGCCGTCGAAAGGCTGCCAGGCAACGGCACCGTCGCCATCGCCGTCAACAGCGCCACCGTGACGGGCGACGACACCGGCTGGCTCGATGCGCTGATCGCATCGCTGGAAGCCCGCGGTCTGCGCGCCTATGCCTTCTACGGACCGCGCCAGCAGAAGGACCTGTTCTTCCGCATGACGCACGATGAAGGCGAACGTCGCGTGGCCGACGCCATCGTCAACGCCTCGCTGGTCTTCAGCCCCAACGAGCGCAAGGCCGAACTGGAGCGCATCGGCGTGCCGGTGCTGCAGACGCTGCCCTCGCTGGCGATGGATGCCACGCAATGGGAACAGAGCAGGGACGGCCTTGCGCAGACCGACATCGCCGCCTACTACAGCCCGAGCGAGCTGGCCGGCATGACCGACCCGATGCTCGTCAGCGCCCGCGACGCGGCCAGCGGTACGCTGCAGCCGCTGCCCGCGCAGATCGAGGCTGTGGCCGCCAAGGCGGCAGCACTGCTGCGGCTGCAGCGCACGCCGCCGGCCGAGCGGCGCGTGGCGATGCTGGTCTACAACTACCCGCCGGGCGAGGCCAATTTCGGCGCCTCGTTCCTGAACGTGCCGCGCAGCGTCAACAACATGCTGGCTGCTATGAAGTCGGCCGGCTACGTCGCCGAGCTGCCGGGCACCGACGCGCTCATCGCGCAGGTGCAGGCGACGATGCGCGCCTACTACCCGACGGGCCAGGGCGACGAGCTGCAGCCGCTGCTCGACAAGGGCCTTGCCGACACGATGCCGCTGCCGGACTACCTCGCGTGGTTCCGCGCGCTGCCGCAGGAAACGCAGCGACGCATCGAGCGCTACTGGGGCCCGCCCGAGCAATCGACCATGCTGCGCACCGTGTCGGGCGGGCCGGCTTTCGTGATTCCGCGCGTGAGCTTCGGCAACGTGGTCGTGCTGCGCCAGCCGCCGCGCTTCGAGCCCGGCACGCAGGTGGTGGGCAAGGCCGAGCAGGTCTACCACCGCTCGGCCGTTCCGCTGAGCCACGGCTACCTCGCCACCTACCTCTGGCTGCGCACCCGCTTCGGCGCCGGTGCCGTGGTGCACGTGGGCACGCACGGCACGGTCGAGTGGTCGGCGGGCAAGGAGCGCGGGCTGTCGGTGCAGGATGACCCGCTGCTCGCGCTGGGCGACCTGCCCAACGTGTACCCGTACATCATGGACAACCTCGGCGAAGCCACAACCGCCAAGCGGCGCGGCCGCGCGACCATGGTGAGCCATTCGACGCCCATGTTCGCGCCGGCGGGCTTCCGCCCCGGCGTGCAGGAGATGCATGAGCGCATGCACGAGTGGGAGACGCTTTCGCCCGGCCCGGTGAAGACGGCGCTGGAAAAGCGGCTCGCGGCGGAGTTCGCCGAGCAGCGCTACGACCGCGACCTGGGCTGGACGCCCGCGCGCATCCGCGCCGACTTCGCGGGCTTCGTCGCGGTGCTGCATCCGTACCTCGACGAGCTCGCGCAGACCGCGCAGCCGCTGGGCCTCGCGACCTTCGGGCAGGCGCCCGATGCGCAGCGCAGGCGCATGACCATCCTGCAGATCCTCGGCAAGCCGCTGGTCGAAGCGCTTGGTGAGGACATCGACGAAGCCTTCCTGATCGACGCGAAGAACGTCGCCGGCTCGCGCCCTGCGCGCTGGGTGGAACAGGCGCTCGCCGACGCGCAGGCCGCGAGCGCCATGGGCAAGACGGCGGCCGACCGGCAGAAGCTGCTGGAGCTGGCCGCGCGCGCCCGCAAGCTCGATGACGTGCTCGCGCACAACGAGGAAATCGAAGGGCTGCTGACGGCGCTCGACGGCCGCTATCTCAAGTCCAGCTACGGCGGCGACCCGGTGCGCAACCCCGACAGCTTGCCGACCGGACGCAACCTCTACGGCTTCGACCCGAGCCGAGTGCCCACTCGCACGGCCTGGGAAACGGGTGTCGCCGCGATGGATGCATGGATCGCGCAGCACGCGAAGACGCATGCCGGCAGGCCGCCCGAGAAGATCGCCTTCACCCTCTGGGCCGGTGAGGCCTCGCGACACCAGGGCGTGCTGGAGAGCCAGGCCTTCTATGCCATGGGCGTGAGGCCGCGCTGGGACGAGGGCGGGCGCATGGCGGGCATCGAGATCATTCCGGCGTCGCAGCTGAAGCGACCGCGCATCGACGTGCTGGTCAGCGTCACGGGCTCCTACCGCGACCAGTTCCCGGCCGTGATGCGCTGGCTCGACGAAGCGGTGCAGCAGGTGGCGGCGCTGCGCGAGCCCGGTAACGCCGTCGCCCTGCACAGCGAGGCCATGGCGCGCAAGCTGCGCGCTGAAGGTTCGGCGGCGGATGAGGCGCAACGCTGGTCCACCGCCCGCGTGTTCTCCAACGAGCAGGGCAGCTACGGCGCCGGGCTGGAGGAAGCCGCGCTCGCGAGCGATGTGTGGAAGAACCAGCAGCGCGGCGGCGGCGACGCGCAGATGGCGCAGCTCTACGTGGATCGCATGGGCCACGCCTACGGCAAGGGCCTGGACGGCGCCATGCGGCCAGGCGCCTACGCGGGCAACCTCGTGCAGGTCGATGCGGCGTTGATGGCGCGCAGCTCCAACCTGTACGGCGTGCTCACCAACGACGACCCGTTCCAGTACCTGGGCGGCATCGCGCAGGCGGTGCGGCATCTCACCGGCAAGGACCCGGCGCTGTACGTGCAGAACCTGCGCGACGGCGCCGAGGTGCGCACCGACACCGCGGCCGGCGCCATCGCGCGCGAGATGCAGACGCGCTACCTTCACCCGCAATGGATCGAAGCCCAGAAGGCCGAGGGCTACAGTGGCACGCTGCAGGTGCTGAAGACCGCGCAGTTCCTCTGGGGCTGGCAGGTGACCGCGCCGCAGGCAGTGCGGCAGGATCAGTGGCAGTCGCTGCACGACGTGTACGTGCGCGACCGGTACCGGCTGGGCACGCGCGAATGGCTGGAAGGCGACAACCGCGCGGCCTTCGCGCAGACGCTGGAGCGCATGCTCGATGCGGTGCGGCTGAATTATTGGAAGCCCGATGCCGCCACGCGGCGAGAGCTGGCGCAGGCCTATGCGCAGGCGGTGCGGGCGACGGGGCTGCGCGAGCCGAATGCGGGTGTGCAGCGCTTCGTGCAGGCCGAACTGGCACCGGCTCCGGTTTCGCCCAGGCCGCAGCCGGCCGTCACTCCCGTGGTCGTGCAGGCGCCCGCGCCGGCAGCGGCCTCTCAACCTGCTCCCGCGCCGGACGGCCCGCGGCCCGTCTTCGGCCTGAGGCTGGAGCAGACGCCAGCGGATGCACCGCCGCCCAAGGTCGACGAAGCCGCCGTCCTGCGGCTCTGGATGGCGCTGGGCGCCGCGCTGCTTCTGGCGTTCGGCGCGGCGATGCAATGGCGCCGGGGCAGGGCGGCCGCCTGATTCGCGAGAATGGCGGCTTCCATGCCCTCGCCGAGTTCCGAATACGCCATCGCCTTCGCCGCCGCGCTGTGGATAGCGCTGGCCGTCGATCGCTGGCTGGGCGAGCCGCCAGCGCCGCTGCATCCGGTCGTGTGGATGGGGCGCTATCTGGGCACGGGGTCGCGCATCGCGCCGCGCATGCATGAGGCCAAGACGGTCGATCTGCCGATGTTTTTCTGCGGCGCGCTGGTGTGGTGCGTGGGGGCGATGTGCGTCTGGGGCATCGCGATGGCCCTGCAGACGCTGGCGGTGCTGCATCTGCCCGTATGGGCGGTGGCGCTGGTGCTGGGCCTGCTGCTCAAGCCGCTCTTCGCCTGGCGCATGCTGCGCGACGAGGTGCTCGCGGTCGAGGCGGCGCTGGGCGTTTCGCTCGATGCTGGGCGCGCTCAGCTGGCGCGCCTTGTGAGCCGTGACGTCGAGCGTCTCAGCGAGCGCGAGGTGCGCGAGAGCGCCATCGAATCGCTCGCCGAGAACCTCAACGATTCGCTGGTGGCGCCCGTCTTCTGGTTCGTGCTGCTGGGCCTGCCGGGCGCGGCGCTCTACCGCTTCGCCAACACCGCCGATGCGATGTGGGGTTATCGAGGCGAGCGCAACGGCCGCGACTGGACCTGGTTCGGCAAATGGGCCGCGCGCGCCGACGACGTGCTCTCGTGGATTCCTGCTCGCATCACCGTGGCACTACTCGTACTTGCCGCATGGCGCTGGCCTTCGGGGCTGTCTGAAGAAGCCCGCCGCACGCCGTCGCCCAACAGCGGCTGGCCGATGGCGACGGTGGCCCTGCTGCTCGGCGTGCGGCTGGCGAAGCCGGGCGTGTATGCGCTGAATGCCGAGGGAGCCGCCCCGACGCCGGCGGATACCGGCCGTGCCGCGCAGCTTGGCCAGCGCGGCGTGCTGCTGCTGGCGAGCGGCGTCCTGTTGCTGGCCGCCGCGCTACTGTTCTTGGTGCCATGACCGACGCCGACTCCCTGTTCACCCACGGCGGCCCGGACGCGCTCGGCGCGCCCGCGCACGACTTCTCCACCAACGCCAACGCATGCGGCCCGAGCCCCGAGGCGATGGAGCTGGTGCGTGCGGCCGACCTGTCCCGCTATCCCGATCCGGCCTACACGGCGCTGCGCGAGCAACTCGCAGCCATGCACGGCGTGGACGCGTGGCGCATCGTGCTCGCGGCCGGGGCCAGCGAATTCATCCGGCGCATCACGACCTGGGTGGCGCTCGAAAACCGGAACGGGCATGGCGAGGCAGCGCTGCCGGCCATGTCATACGGCGACTACGCCGCGAGCGCTCGGGCGCTCGGGTTGCAGGTGGTGCGCGCACCGCATGCGGCGCGGCGGCCCTGGCTGGCCTGGTGCTGCGATCCCTCTGCGCCGCTGGGCCAGGCGCAGCAGGGCATCGGCGAAACCGTCGATGCCCTGCCCGAAGGCGTGCCATGCGTGCTCGACCGCGCCTACGAGCCTCTGCGGCTGGAAGGCCGTCTCGCACTGAACCAGCGGCAGCTGGACCGCGTCTGGCAGATGTGGTCGCCCAACAAGGCGCTCGGCATGACGGGCGTGCGCGCGGCCTATGCGATCGCACCGGCTGATGCGCAGGACGCGGTGCGCACGCTGTTGCGCCTTGCAGCCTCGTGGCCGGTGGGCGCGGATGGCGTGGCGATGCTTTCGGCCTGGACACAGCCGGGTGTGCAGCAGTGGCTGCGCGACAGCCTCGTCACCCTGCGTGCGTGGAAGGCGTCGCAGACGGCCTTGTGCAGCGAGATGGGCTGGCAAGTCTGGCCGAGCGACGCCAACTTCCATGTCGCCAAGCCCGGCGCCGACGATTTCGCAGCTCTGCTGAAGCGGCTGCGCGCGGCCGGCATCAAGCTGCGCGACTGCACTTCCTTTGGCCTGCCGGGCCACGTGCGCATGGGCGTGCTGCCGCCAGCCAGCCAGCAGGCGCTGAAAGAAGCCTGGACAAGCGCGGCCTGAACGCATACATACCCACCCTGACCGAAGACCAGAAGAAAAGATGCTCTACGCCATCACCACGCTCTTTCTGTGCCAGCTTGCCGGCGAACTGCTCGTGCAGTGGCTGGGGCTGCCCATTCCCGGACCGCTGATCGGCATGGTCTTCCTGTTTGTCGGCCTGCTGGTGCGCGGCAGCGTTCCGCAGGTGCTGAACGAAACATCGGGCCATCTGCTGCGCAACCTGATGCTGCTGTTCATTCCGGCCGTCACCGGCGTGATGCTGCATTTCGAGCGGGTGGGGCGCGAGTGGCTGCCTTTTCTCGCCGCCGGCATCGTGGGGGCAGCCTTCACCATGACGGTCACCGCGCTCACCTTCCGCTGGATGATCCGCATCACCGGCAAGGACGCCCAATAGATGACCGCGCCCGCCAGGCTCTTCGAAATCTGGGTGTTCCTGGCCCAGTCGCCGCTGCTGTGGCTGTCGCTCACGCTGCTGGCGTACCTGGGGGCGCTGTGGCTGCACACACGCAGCGGGCGCAACCCGATGGTCAACCCGGTGCTGATCTCGGTGATCGTGATCGTCACCGTGCTGCTGCTCACGCGCACGCCCTACGACACGTATTTCGAGGGCGCGAAGTTCGTGCACTTCCTGATCGGCCCCGCCACGGTGGCGCTGGCCGTGCCGCTCTACGGGCAGATCGACCGGCTGCGGCGGCTGTGGCTGCCCATCGGCGTGGCGCTGGTCGTCGGTTCGGTGGCAGCCATCGTCTCGGCCGTGGGCATCGCCTGGGTGCTGGGCGGTTCGCACGAGCTGATGATGTCGCTCGCGCCCAAGTCGGCCACCATGCCCATCGCGATGGGCGTGGCCGAGAAGATAGGCGGGCTGCCTTCGCTGGCGGCTGTGGCGGCTGCCGTCGCGGGTATCTCAGGCGCGATCATGGCCACCGGCCTGCTGAACCTGCTGCGCATCAGGGAGCCGGCGGTGCGCGGCTTCGCGGTCGGCATGGCGGCGCACGGCATCGGCACGGCGCGCGCCATCCAGGTGAACGAGACGGCGGGCGCGTTCTCGGCGCTGGCGATGGGGCTCAACGGCATCGCGACCGCGCTGCTGGTGCCGCTGATCGTGAAGCTGATGGGGGCCTAGAACGGCATGGCGAAGCCCGCTGCGGAACCGCGTCAGATGGAGCTGGTCTGGCCTTCCAAGGCCTATCTGCCAAGCTACGTCTCCGCGCTCAACCGCGGCTGGGCGCGCGACGAGACGCGGCCCGAATCGGGCGCCGAGGACCGCGCCGCCATCAAGGCGAACGCCGACCGCTTTCTTGCGAGCCTGGTCGACCGCGAGGCGAAGGGCGGCCGCATCGTCATGCCCGACGGCTCCAAGGTCCGGCGCCTGCCAGGCTACAAGTGCTGGATGTGGGACGGCGAGTTCTGCGGCAGCATCGACCTGCGCTGGCAGCCCGGCACCGACGCCTTGCCGCTCTACTGCCTGGGCCACATCGGCTACAACGTCGTGCCCTGGAAGCAGCGCAAGGGCTACGCCACGCGCGCGCTCGGCGCGATGCTCAAGCTCGCGGCCGGAGAGGGCCTCAAGCGCGTGGAGATCACCACCAGCCCCGACAACTTCGCTTCGCAGAAGGTGATCGTGGCGAACGGCGGCGAGCTGGTCGAGACTTTCATCACCCTGCCGAGCCAGGGGAGCCTGACGAAGCTGCGCTACCGCATCGCGCTTGTCTGAATCGCGGCTGGCGCAGAATCTCACTCCCGCAAACCGAGCCGGAGAAGAATTTCATGGCCCAGTACACAGCGGAAGTCCTCTGGCTGCGTGGCGAGCAGGACTTCCTCGCGAACACCTACAGCAGGCGGCACTCGCTGCGCTTCGATGGCGGTGCCGAAGTGGCCGCGTCTTCCTCGCCGCACGTGGTGCCGCTGCCGATGTCGGATGCATCGGCGGTCGATCCGGAGGAGATGTTCGTGGCCTCGCTGTCGAACTGCCACATGCTGTGGTTCCTCACGATGGCGGTGAAGCGCAGGTTCGTGGTCGACCGGTATTTCGATGCGGCCGTCGGCGTGATGGAGAAGAACGCCGAGGGCAAGATGGCGATGACGGTGGTCACGTTGCGGCCCGAGGTGATCTTCTCGGGCGAGAACCTGCCCACGCGCGAGCAGATCGGGCAGATGCACCACCGGGCGCACGAGGAATGCTTCATCGCCAACTCGGTGAAGACCGAGGTGCGCTGCGAGCCGGTGTTCTGACCCGGCCGCGCGGGGTCAGCCGACGAGCGAACGGCTCTTCATCTCGAGCCGGGTAACGAGGCGCTGCAGCGCGCTTTCGGCGCCCGGCGGCAGCGCCAGGAAGCGGAAGCCCAACTGGTAGCGCGGCGTGCCGTTGGGCTGCGTGCCGGGGCGCAGCGACACCAGTTCCAGGTCGAGCGTGAGGCGCCCGAGCGCTCCCAGCGAAAGTTCGCAGTCCCGCAGGAAGGTGCCGACTGGCAACGCGGCCGCGCGTTCGTCGCGGGTGCGCAGGCCTACGCCGCCCAGCGACAGGTCCTGCACCTCGAAGGAGAAGGCCTCGCGGTTGGGCAGGATGCCGGAGCAGGTGTACGAATCGGCGATCGGCGCGTCCACACGGAAGTACTCGCGCCGCTGCAGGTAGACGAGCATCTCCGGAAAGTCGGCCTCGAACGCCGGCATGCCCTCGTAGCGGATCTCGCGCGGCGAGGCGATGGAGAACTCGATGCGCACGCCGTCCTGCTGGGCCTCGAAGTGGCAGCGCGGCGCCGCCAGCAGGCCCTGGTTCTGCTCGGGCGAGGCGCCCCAGTCGAAGATGAAGACGCGGGCGCGGGTGTCCACGTCGAGCAGCTGCGTCACCAGATGGCCGCCCGCGTATTGCACGGTGAGGTTGTCGCGGCGGCCGGCGAGGTTGCGCAGGTGGACGCCGATCTCCGCCGGCGTGCGGCGGCCGAATCCGCTGGTGTGCTCGGCTGCATTCGACTGTTCTGTATCCATGAGCTTGTGTGTCTGTTTTCCGGCGCGCGCATGGGCGGGCTGGCTCCCGGGGCCGGATGCCGGGTGGAGGGTGTCGGGACGGGTTTCCGGCAGGCAGCCGAAGTGATTAACGGCATTTGCCGGCCGGAATTTAGGGCTGCGCGGCGATCTGCAGGCAGATCGCCGCCCGATCGGCCCCCTGCAGCGGCAATCCCCGCGGTCAGCGGCGCTGCAGCCTCGGGTTCTTGGCGAACAGCTCGGCGGCCCAGTCCACGAAGGCGCGCACCTTCGCACTCAGGTGGCGGTTGGGCGGATAGACCACGTGGATGGGCAGCGGGTCGCGCTGCCAGTCGGGCAGTATCTGCACCAGCTCACCGCTTTCCAGCAGCGGCTCGGCCATGAAGGTGATGCACTGCGAAATGCCGAAGCCGCCGAGCACCGCCGTGATGTGCGCGTTGCTCTCGTTCACGGCCACGCGGTAGGGGCCGTTCAGCTCGATCACCTCGTCGCCCTTCTTGAACTCGTGCGGATACACGCGCCGCGTGGTGCCCGAGAAGTAGCTGACCACGTGATGGCGCTTCTCGATGTCGTTCGGATGCTGCGGGATGCCGTAGCGCTTTACATAGGCCGGCGACGCCACGGTGACGAAATCCAGCGTGCCGATGCGCCGGGCCACCAGCGACTGGTCGCTGAGTTCGCCCGCGCGGATCACGCAGTCGACGTTGTCGCTGATGAGGTCGACGGTGCGGTCGCTCACGCCCAGGTCGACCTGGATGTCGGGGTAGCGGTCGCAGAAGGTGGCCAGCGCGGGCAGGATGATCAGCCTCGCCACCGATGTGCCGACGTCGATGCGCAGCCGCCCCGTGGGGTTGGCCTGCGCATTCGTCATGCTGGCTTCCATGTCGTCGAAGTCGTTGAGCAGGCGCGCCGCCCGCTCGAAGTAGGCCGCGCCGTCGGGCGTGACCGTGACGCGGCGCGTGGTGCGGTTGAGCAGCTTCACGCGCAGGCGCGATTCGAGCGCCTGAATCTGCTTGGTGACCGTGCCCTTGGGGAGGGCCAGCGAGTCCGCTGCCCGGGTGAAGGTGCCGGCTTCCACGACGCGGACGAAGATCCGCATGGCCTGGATTTGATCCATCGAATGCCTGTTCTGGGTACCCGGCCCACACCGGGGGAGGCGGATTCTCACACAAGGAGACAATTCCCTCCGGTGGCAGCGCCTGTTGCCCCGGTCTGTGCTGATTGTTGTCCGTTTGGAAACAGAGTGGGGTCGGCCGACCCTGTTTATGGACAGATCGGCCGACTTATATTTCAACCATCGCCCAAATCCCCGAGGTCGCCCATGTCACCCGTTCCATCGTCCCGTTCTGCCGAAGCCGCCGCCCGCGCTGCGGCACAAGGCGTGGAAGCCGATCTTTCGATCGAGCTGCCCGGCCGCGAACCGGTCGGTGCCCGTGTGTACGGCCAGCGCGCCAAGGGCGATGTGGCGCCGCTGGTGCTGCATTTCCACGGCGGCACCTTCGTCTGCGGCGGCCTGGACAACGGCCGCAACGTGGCGCGGCTGCTGGCGGGGGCGGGCGCGGTGGTGGTTTCGCTGGCCTACCCGCTGGCGCCTCAGTCTCCGTTCCCGGAGCCCATCGAAGTGGGCTATGCGGCCCTCGAATGGCTCTACAAGCAGCGCACCAAGCTCGGCGGCAAGGGCTCCCAGGTCTATCTGGCCGGCGAGGAGGCCGGCGGCAACCTGGCGGCGGCCGTGGCGCTGATCGCCCGCGACCGGGCCCATCCGCCGATCGCGGGCCAGATCCTGCTGTCGCCCATGCTTGACCCCTGCGCCGGCACCGCCTCGCTGCGCAACGCCACCAACGACGCGGCCGAATGCCGCTGGGCCAGCGGCTGGGAGAAGTACCTGAGCTGCCCCTCGAACGCGATGCACCCCTACGCAGTGCCCAGCGGTTCGCTGCGGCTGTCGGCACTGGCGCCCGCGCTGGTGCTGGTGGGTGCCGACGACGCCATGCACGACGAGGCAATGACCTTCGCCAACCGCCTGCGCGCGGCCGGCATCGAGGTCACGAGCAGCGTGCTGCCCAGCGCGGCCAACTGGCCCAAGGCGCTGTACGACACCGAGAACACGGGCTGCGTAGCCTGTGAAGCGGCGGTGCAGCAGCACTTCCGTGAGTTCTTCAGCGCGACGACGCCGCCGCCCGCGACGGCCAACCACCCCAGCTAGTTCCCGCCGGTCACCGGCTGCCTGATCGACACGCTGCCAGCGCGGCCGCGTGCCGGGGCCCCTTTTTCCCTGAAATCCCGCCTCCTGGTGCCAAAAGCGCCGGGGTGGCTTGTTGCATCCCAAAAGTCATCGAGAAGGACTGAACATCATGTCGAACAACGAGAAAAAGCTGTCTTCCGCCGCCCGCAAGGGCCTCTGGCCTGCCGTGACCGGCCTCACCGCGCTGCTGGCCGTGGCCGCGGCGGTGGTGGGCATGTACAGCTTCAAGGCCGAAGCCAACAACGCACCGGCGGCGCCGCAGGCCACGCCGGTGTCGGTCGCCACGGTGGCGGCGAGCGAGATCAACGCCTGGGACGAGTTCTCGGGCCGGCTCGAAGCCGTGCAGCGCGTCGACGTGCGCTCCCGCGTGGCGGGTGCCGTGCAGGCGGTGCACTTCCGCGAAGGCGCGCTGGTGAAGCAGGGCGACCTGCTGGTCACCATCGACCCCGCGCCTTACGCGGCCGAGGTCGAGCGTGCCGAGGCGCAGGTGGCTTCCGCGCAGGCCCGCCAGTCCTTCAGCCGCAGCGAGCAGGAGCGCGCCAAGCGCCTGTGGGACGACAAGGCCATCGCCCAGCGCGAGTATGACGAGCGTGTGAACGCCGGCCGCGAAGCCGAAGCCAACCTGCGCGCGGCGCAAGCTTCGCTGCAGTCGGCGCGCCTGAACCTGGGCTACACCCAGGTGCGTGCCCCGGTGTCGGGCCGCATCGGCCGCATCGAGGTGACGGTGGGCAACCTGGTGGCGGCCGGTCCGGGCGCTCCGGTGCTGACCACGCTGGTGTCGGTGAGCCCGATCTACGCGAGCTTCGATGCCGACGAACAGGTCATCACCCGCGCGCTGAAGGAGCTGCCCAGCGGCTCCAGCGCCCGCGGCCAGATCGAGAGCATCCCCGTGCAGATGGGCACCGCCGGCATGGACGGCACGCCTTTCACCGGCAAGCTGCAGCTGATCGACAACCAGGTCGATGCCCGCAGCGGCACCGTGCGCGTTCGTGCCTCGTTCGACAACAAGGACGGCGCGCTCATTCCCGGCCAGTTCGCCCGCATCCGCATGGGCCAGGCCCGCAACGACACCGCGCTGCTGGTGAGCGAACGCGCCATCGGCACCGACCAGAACAAGAAGTTCGTGATGGTCGTGGGTGACGACAGCAAGGCCGTCTACCGCGAAGTGACGCTCGGGGCCTCCATCAACGGCCTGCGTGTCGTGAGCAAGGGCCTGAAGGCGGGCGACCGCGTGATCGTCAACGGCCTGCAGCACATCCGCCCGGGTGCGGTGGTGGCGCCGCAGCAGGTGACGATGGACGCGAAGGCCGATACGAAGCAACAACAACCGGAACGCGTGGCAGAGGCCGCCAGATCTTGAACCACCCCCAGGCTTGCTCACTTCGTGTAGCCGCCAACCCCCTCACGGGGGCAACACCAGCGGCCCGGCAAAGCCGGTTCCGCGGTGTTCCTGAAATGGGAGCCACTTGGATGCTGCGTGCTTGCACGCGGCGTGGACCGCGCACGACGCGGTGGAGTAAACGAACATGAATCTCTCAAAATTCTTCATCGACCGGCCGATCTTTGCCGGCGTGCTGTCGCTGTTGATGCTGATAGCGGGCCTGATCGCGTTGCGCGGTCTGCCGATCTCGGAGTACCCGGAAGTCGCGCCGCCCTCGGTGGTGGTGCGTGCCCAGTACCCCGGTGCGAATCCGAAGGTGATCGCCGAGACGGTGGCCACCCCGCTGGAAGAGCAGATCAACGGCGTCGAAGGCATGCTCTACATGGGCAGCCAGGCGACCACCGACGGCGTGCTGACGCTCACCGTCACCTTCCGCCTCGGCACCGATCCCGACAAGGCACAGCAGCTGGTGCAGAACCGCGTCTCCCAAGCCGAGCCGCGCCTGCCCGAGGAAGTGCGCCGTCTCGGCATCACGACCGTCAAGAGCGCGCCCGACCTGACGATGGTGGTCCACCTCGTCTCGCCGAACAACCGCTACGACATCAACTACCTGCGCAACTACGCGGTGCTGAACGTGAAGGACCCGCTGGCGCGCATCGAAGGCGTGGGCCAGGTCCAGATCTTCGGCGGCGGCGATTACTCCATGCGCGTGTGGCTCGACCCGCAGAAGGTCGCGCAGCGCGGCCTGTCGGCTTCCGACGTGGTGGCCGCCATCCGCGGCCAGAACGTGCAGGCCGCGGCCGGCGTGGTCGGCGCTTCGCCGGGCCTGTCGGGCGTGGACATGCAGCTGTCGATCAACGCGCAGGGCCGCCTGCAGAGCGAGGAAGAGTTCGGCGACATCATCGTCAAGAGCGGCACCGACGGCGCCGTCACGCGTCTTCGCGACATCGGCCGCCTCGAGATGGGCGCCGCCGACTACTCGCTGCGCTCGCTGCTGAACAACGACCCGGCCGTCGGCATGGGCGTGTTCCAGGCGCCGGGCTCCAACGCGCTCGACATCTCTGCCAACGTCCGCAAGACGATGGAAGAGCTCAACAAGAACATGCCCGAGGGCCTGGAATACCGCATCGCCTACGACCCGACGCAGTTCGTGCGCGCGTCCATCGAGTCGGTGATCCACACGCTGCTCGAAGCCATCATGCTGGTGGTGCTGGTCGTGATCCTGTTCCTGCAGACCTGGCGCGCTTCCATCATCCCGCTGCTGGCCGTGCCGGTGTCGGTGATCGGTACCTTCGCGGTGCTGCACATCCTCGGTTTCTCGATCAACGCGCTGAGCCTGTTCGGGCTGGTGCTGGCCATCGGCATCGTGGTGGACGACGCCATCGTCGTGGTGGAGAACGTCGAGCGGAACATCGAAGCCGGCCTGACGCCGCGTGAGGCCACGTACCGCGCCATGCGCGAAGTGTCGGGCCCGATCATCGCGATCGCGCTGGTGCTGGTGGCCGTGTTCGTGCCGCTGGCCTTCATCAGCGGCCTCACGGGCCAGTTCTACCGCCAGTTCGCGGTGACCATCGCGATCTCTACGGTGATCTCGGCCATCAACTCGCTGACGCTGTCGCCCGCGCTCGCCGCCTTGCTGCTGCGCGGCCACGACGAGCCCAAGGACGCGCTGACGCGCGGCATGGACCGCGTCTTCGGCTGGCTGTTCCGCGGCTTCAACCGCTTCTTCCATCGCGGCTCCGAGGCCTACAGCGGCGGCGTCAAGCGCGTGATTTCGCGCAAGGCGCTGATGCTGGGGATCTACGTCGCGCTCATCGCGGTGACCTTCGGCCTGTTCAAGGCGGTGCCCGGCGGCTTCGTGCCGGCGCAGGACAAGCAATACCTGATCGGTTTTGCGCAACTGCCCGACGGCGCCACGCTGGACCGCACCGACGAGGTGATCCAGCGCATGGGCGAGATCATGAAGAAGAACCCGAACGTGGAAGACGCCATCGCCTTCCCGGGCCTGTCGATCAACGGCTTCACCAACAGCTCCAACTCGGGCATCGTGTTCGCCACGCTCAAGCCCTTCGACCAGCGCAAGCGCCCCGACCAGAGCGGCGGCGCGGTGGCGGGCCAGCTCAACGGCGCGTTCTCGAGCATCCAGGACGCCTTCATCGTGATGTTCCCGCCGCCGCCGGTGGCGGGCCTGGGCACCACGGGCGGCTTCAAGCTGCAGCTGGAAGACCGCGGCTCGGTGGGCTACGACCAGATGGACGCGGCGGTGAAGGCCTTCATGGCCAAGGCACAGCAGGCGCCCGAGCTGGCCGGCATGTTCACCAGCTGGCAGGTCAACGTGCCGCAGCTGTATGCCGACATCGACCGCACCAAGGCCCGCCAGCTCGGCGTGCCGGTGACGGACATCTTCGACACCATGCAGATCTACCTGGGCAGCCTGTACGCCAACGACTTCAACAAGTTCGGCCGCACGTACTCCGTGCGCGTCCAGGCCGATGCGCCTTACCGCGCCCGTGCCGAGGACGTGGGCCTGTTGAAGGTGCGCTCGACCTCGGGCGAGATGGTGCCGCTGTCGGCGCTGATGAAGGTGAATTCGACCTTCGGGCCTGAGCGCGCCATGCGCTACAACGGCTACCTCGCCGCCGACATCAACGGCGGCCCGGCGCCGGGCTATTCGTCGGGCCAGGCGCAGGACGCGATCGTGAAGATCGCCGCCGAGACGCTGCCCAAGGGCGTGAGCTTCGAGTGGACCGAGCTGACCTACCAGGAGATCCTGGCCGGCAACTCCGCCTTCCTGGTGTTCCCGCTGGCGATCCTGCTGGTGTTCCTGGTGCTGGCCGCGCAGTACGAGAGCCTGACGCTGCCGATCGCGATCATCCTGATCGTGCCGATGGGCATCCTGGCCGCGATGACCGGCGTGTGGATATCGGGGGGCGACAACAACGTCTTCACGCAGATCGGGCTCATAGTGCTTGTGGGGCTGAGTGCGAAGAACGCGATCCTGATCGTGGAGTTCGCACGGGAGCTCGAATTCGCAGGCCGCACGCCCGTGCAGGCGGCCATCGAAGCCAGCCGGCTGCGCCTGCGCCCGATTCTCATGACCTCGCTGGCCTTCGTGATGGGCGTGCTGCCCCTCGTGCTGTCGACCGGCGCGGGCTCGGAGATGCGCAAGGCCATGGGCGTGGCGGTGTTCGCCGGGATGATCGGCGTGACGGCCTTCGGCCTGTTCCTCACTCCGGTGTTCTACGTGCTGCTGCGCCGCCTCGCGGGCAACCGGCCGCTGAAGCTGCATGGCGAAGTGCCGCATGGCGAGGACTTCGTGTCGGCCGGCCATCCCGCGGCGCCTGCATCGCACGGCGGCTCGGGCGGCGGCGGTCTGAACCCGATGCCTGCGTCGCCGCGCCCCTCGCACGGCTCGCACGACTGACCGATCGGAAAGAAGAAAACAGAAAGCTGATCATGAAATTCTCAGTACAACCCTTGGTGAAGCCCGTGCGGACTGCCTTGCTGCCGCTGATGGCCGCCCTGGTCCTGGCCGGCTGTGCCACCGTGCCCTCGGGCCTGCCCGAGATCCAGACCACCGCCCAGTTCAAGGAGCAGGGCAAGGAGCCGCAGCAACAAGGCGCCACGCCGCCCGCCGGCTTCACGCGCGCCGTGCCCGCCGAGGCACAGCCGCGCGGCGCCTGGTGGCTGGCGTTCAACGACCCGGTGCTCAATTCGCTGGTCGAGAAGGCCGACGTGAACAACGGCAACATCCAGGCCGCTGCCGCGCGGCTGGCCGAGGCCCGCGCGCTGGCGCGCAGCGCCAACGCCGACCGCCTGCCGCAGATCGGCCTGGGCGCCGGCGCCAACCGCGGCGCGGGCCTTGACAAGGCCACCGCCAGCACGCGCCCGGCCACGATGACCAACATCGGCGCCACCTTCTCGTACGAGGTCGACCTGTTCGGCCGGCTCTCGGGCGCGAGCAAGGCCGCGAACCTGGACGCGGCCGGCCGCGAGGCGCTGCTGCAGAGCACGCGCCTGGCGGTGCAGGCCGAGGTGGCGCAGACCTATCTGCAGCTTCGCGCACTCGATGCGGAGCGCGCGCTGGTGCGCGAGCAGGTCGAGGCCTACCGCGACACGCTGCGCCTGTCGCAGCGCCGCGAGCAGGCCGGCGACATCGCCGAGCTCGACGTGGCGCGCGTGCAGACCGAGGTGTCGTCCACCGAATCGGACGCACTCGCGCTCGACCGCCAGCGCGCCCAGGTGGAACATGCGCTTGCGGTGCTGGTGGGCGATTCGGCCTCCAGCTTCGGCCTGAGCGGCGCCGACTGGTCGACCACGCTGCCGAGCATTCCACCGGGCGTGCCGGCCACGGTGCTCACCCGCCGCCCCGACGTGTCGGCCGCGCAGAGCGCCGTGCTCGCGGCGCAGGCCCGCGTCGGCGTGGCGCAGGCCGCGTGGTTCCCCGACATCTCGCTGACCGGCGCCGCCGGCTACGCCTCGCCCGAGATCGGCGACCTCTTCAAGTGGTCGGCCCGCTCGTGGGGCGTGGGTGCGCTGCTGTCGCTGCCGATCTTCGACGGCGGCCGCCGCGAGGCCGGCGTGCAGGGCGCCAACGCCCAACTCGACGGCGCGCTCGCGAGCTACCGCACGCAGGTGCTGGTCGCCTTCCAGGAGGTGGAAGACCAGCTGGCCGCCATCCGCACGCTGCAGGAGCAGTCGGTGGTGCAGGCGCAGGCCGTCACCTCGGCGGCCCGCGCGACCAGCCTGTCGGACACGCGCTACCGCAACGGCTACATCAGCCAGCTCGATCTGCTGGACGCCCGCCGCAGCGAGTTGCGCAACCGCCGCCAGGCGCTGCAGGTGAAGTCGGCCCAGTACCAGGCGGCCGTGGGTCTGATCCGCGCCATCGGCGGAGGCTGGGACGTGCCGGCGCCGGTGGCTGCGGCCGGCACCGCGCAGACCACGGTGGCCGCGCGCTGAATCGCTCGGGAAAGAAATTGACAGCCTGAACGCCGCAAGGCGGTCTTGCGCCGTCGGGGGCTCAGCCGGTTTCGCCGGCGGGGCTTTCGGCGGCGCTTATTTTTTGCAACTCCAGCACGCCCATGGCCAGGGCGTTCGAATAGCTGGCCTGCGGCCGGACGGCCCTGCGGCAGACCCGGTAGTCCAGGGTTTCGGAGGCTTCGTCGGCGTGGTGGGCCTCGAGCAGGGTCCAGAAGAACTGGCCCGGCTCGGGTTCCTCGACGGTCAGCGCCAAATCGTTCAAGGCTGGCATGGTTCCCTGGGGTGTGTTGTTGTGACAGTGTGCGACGCCGGGTGTACGCAGGAAAGCGCCGCCCGGATTCATGGGCCGCATTTGCAGCGCCGGTGTGTGAAAGATGTCGCAGTCCGGCGAGAGGGCCGCGGCGCTCAACGACAATCCGCCGATGAGTTCAAAGGCGAATAGCGGACCGGCGCGCTGCGTCATGGTCCTGGGCACCACCAGCGGCGCCGGCAAGAGCTGGCTGGCCACCGCGCTGTGCCGCTGGTATGCCCGCCGGGGCCTGAAGGTGGCGCCCTTCAAGGCGCAGAACATGAGCAACAACGCCCGGGTGGTCGACGGCGGCGAGATCGGCAGCGCCCAGTATTTCCAGGCCCTGGCCGCGAATGCGGTGCCCGACGTTCGCATGAACCCGCTGCTGCTCAAGCCCGAGCGCGACACCCACAGCCAGGTGGTGCTGATGGGGCAGGTGAGCGAGGCGCTCTCTGCCTTGCCCTGGCGCGGCCGCAGCGAGCGCGTCTGGCCGCGGATCGCGCAGGCGCTCGACGAGCTGCGCGCCGAGAACGACGTGGTCGTGATCGAAGGCGCCGGCTCGCCGGCCGAGATCAACCTGATGGCCAGCGACATCGTCAACATGCGCATCGCCCGCCACGCGCAGGCGCGCTGCCTGCTCGCGACCGACATCGACCGCGGCGGCGCCTTCGCCCACCTGTACGGCACCTGGGCGCTGCTGCCCGAGGCCGACCGGGCACTGCTGCGCGGCTTCGTGCTCAACAAGTTCCGGGGCGATGCCGCGCTGCTCGCGCCGGCCCCGCAGCAGCTGCGGGAGCTGACCGGCGTGCCCACCGTGGCGACGCTGCCCATGTGGTGGCAGCACGGCCTGCCCGAGGAAGACGGCGTGTTCGACGACCGCAGCCGCTCCAGCGGCACCGTCACGCGCACGGTGGCGGTCGTCGCCTATCCGCGCATCAGCAACCTCGACGAATTCCAGGCGCTGAAGAACGTGCCCGGCGTGCGGCTGGTCTGGGCCCGTGCGCCCGCCGACGTGGCCGGCGCCGACTGGATCGTGCTGCCCGGCTCCAAGAACACCAGCGGCGACCTGGCCTGGCTGCGCGCGCAGGGGCTGGACCGCGCCGTGGCCGCGCATGCCGAACGCGGCGGCGCGGTGCTGGGCATCTGCGGCGGCCTGCAGATGCTGGGCGAGGCGCTGGTGGATCCGCACGGCATCGACGGCAATGCCCCGGGGCTCGGCCTGCTGCCGCTGGTGACGGTGTTCGAGCGCGAGAAGACGGTGCGGCATCGCACGGCCGGCTTCGGCGAGCTGACCGGGGCCTGGAGCGCGCTGTCGGACGTGCCGGTTGGCGGCTACGAGATCCATCACGGCCAGACCGCCGAGCACCCGCAACTCGCGCATGACGGCAGGGCTGTGATGCCCGAGGGGCTGGCCTGGCAGAACGCGCGGGGCAACGTGCTCGGCATCTATCTTCACGGCCTGTTCGAGGACCCGGGCGCGCTGCATGCGCTCTTCGGCGCCTCGGCGCCCACGCTGGAATCCACCTTCGACGGCCTGGCCGATTTCATCGACACCCACTTCGACACCGGCGTGCTCGCCGGACTGATTGCATGACCGAATTCGTTCCCACGATCCCCGACATTTCCGACGCCGCGCTCGCCGCACGCCTGCAGGCCGCGCTCGACAACAAGACCAAGCCGCTTGGCGCGCTCGGCCGGCTGGAGGCGCTGGCGCTGCGCATCGGAAGCATCCTCGGCACCGACAAGCCCGTGCTGGAGGCGCCGCAGATGCTGGTCTGCGCCGCCGACCACGGGCTGGCGGCGCGCGGCGTCTCGGCCTACCCGAGCGAGGTGACCTGGCAGATGGTCGAGAACTTCCTGGCCGGCGGCGCCGCCGTGAGCGTGCTCGCGCGCCAGCACGGCCTGGCGCTGACGGTGGTGGACTGCGGCGTGCGCCGCGACTTCCAGGCGCGCCCGGGTCTGGTGTCTCGCCGCATCGCCCCCGGCACGGCCGACGCTTCGGTGGCGCCGGCGATGAGCGCCGAACAATGCGCGCAGGCGATTGCCAACGGCCGCGAGGTGGTGCGCGCGCTGCCCGGCAACGCGCTGCTGCTCGGCGAGATGGGCATCGGCAACAGCTCGTCGGCCGCGCTTCTGCTGTCGCGCCTGGGCGGGCTGGACATCGACGCCTGCATCGGCATCGGCACAGGCCTCGACGCGGCCGGCCTGGCGCGCAAGCGCGAGGTGCTGCGGCAGGTGCTCGCGCTGCACGCCGGCGCGACGGCACCGCTGGAAGCGCTCGCGGCACTCGGCGGCTTCGAGCTGGCGACACTGGCGGGCGCGGTACTCCAGGCGGCCAGCGAGCGGCGGGTGATCGTGGTCGACGGCTACATCGCCAGCGCCGCGGTGCTGGTGGCGCAGGCGCTGCAGCCGCACGTGGTGCAGCGCTGCGTGGCCGCGCACCGCTCGGCCGAGCCGGGGCATGCGTTGCTGCTGGAGCGGCTGGGGTTGGAGCCGCTGCTGCTGCTCGACCTGCGCCTGGGCGAGGGCTCGGGCGGCGCGCTGGCATGGCCGCTGCTCGAATCCGCCTGCCGCATCCTGCGCGAGATGGCGAGCTTCGAATCGGCCGGCGTGTCTCGAAAGGAAGCATGAACGCCGCGCCGGGCCGCCCCAAGCAAGCTCGCACCGCAGTGCGAAGCACGAAGGTATTCCTGTGAGCGGCATCCGCCATTTCCTGCTCGCGCTGCAGTTTTTCACCCGGGTGCCGGTGACGGGCTCGCTGGCCGAGTGGGTTGGCTTCAGCCCGCAGATGCTGCGCGCGAGCGCTGCTCATCTGCCCGGCATCGGCTGGCTGGTGGGCGGGATGGCGGCGCTGGTGTTCGCGGGCGTGGCCTGGGGCTTGCAGGGTACGGCGGGAGCATTGGCCGCTGCGGTGATCAGCACGGTCGCCACGGTGATGCTCACCGGGGCTTTCCATGAAGACGGGCTGGCCGACGTGGCCGACGGCCTGGGCGGATCGGCGAGTCGCGAGCGGGCACTGGAGATCATGAAGGACTCGCGTATCGGCGCCTTCGGGGCCGTGGCGCTGGTGCTGGCGCTCGGGCTCAAGTTCGCGCTGCTCGCCGCGCTTGCGGGGCGGGGGCTGCAGGCGGCGGCGATCGCCATCGTCGGCGCGCATGTGCTGTCGCGGCTGATGCCGCTGTTCCTGATCCGCTGGCTGCCCTATGTGGGCGACAGCGGCGCGAGCAAGGCCAAACCGCTGGCGGATGCGATCAGCCCGGGCGCGCTGCTCATCGCCATCGTCTGGACGGTGCCTGCCGTGGTGTTGCTTCTGCAGGCACACGATGCGGTTCATGTCGCGGCGGCGGTGCTCGCGGCCACGCTCGCGGCGGGCTGGATGGCGCAGCTCTTCGTGCGGCGGCTGCGGGGCTTCACGGGCGACGGGCTGGGCGCGACGCAACAGGTCTGCGAGCTCGCCATCTACCTCGCGCTGGCCTGGAAGGCATGAGCACGCTCTGGCTCCAGCGCCATGCGCCGGTCGTGGCCCAGCCCGGCCTCTGCTACGGGGCGACGGACCTCGAAGCCCATGCCGACGCCACGCTGGCTGCCGCCGGCCGCATCGCGCCCCTGCTGCCGGCGGGCGTGACGCTGTGCAGCTCTCCGCTGAGGCGCTGCGTCGCGCTGGCCGAAGCCATCGCCGCGCTGCGGCCGGATTTGTCGGTCCGGCGCGACGTGCGGCTGGCCGAGATGGATTTCGGCGCGTGGGAAGGCCGGCCCTGGGCCGACATCCCGCGCGAGGACTTCGACGCCTGGACGGCCGACTTCGCCGATCTGCGCGCCGGCACCCGCGGCGAGAGCGTGCGCGCCTTCATGTCGCGCATCGCCGAGGCGCACGACGAATGGCTGGCTCGGCCGCGCGACACGCTCTGGGTCACGCATGCGGGCGTGCTGCGCGCCGTGACCCTGCTGCAACGCGGCATCCGCTGCCCGGTTTTGGCGAGTGACTGGCCGTCCGGCGAGATGCCCTTCGGCAATTGGCTGGTTTTCGATAAAAAACCCTGACCGGACAGCGGCCGCGCGCTACTTGCCGCCCGCGCCGCTGCCTTCGTCGTTGCGCGCCAGCTCCCGCCGCATCCGCTCGGCGACCGCGCTGCGCCCGTGGGCGTCCAGCTTCAGGTAGATGTTCTTGAGGTGCCACTTGACCGTGTCCAGCGACAGGCCGAGCGTGAGCGCGATCTTCTTGTTGGGCAGCGACTGCAGCAGCAGCTCGGCGATCTCGGCCTCGCGCAGCGTGAGCAGCCGCGTCAGGCGCCGGTCGTCGCGCAGGCGCGGCACCGGCGCAGGCTCGGTGCGCGCGTCGAGCTGCGAACGGGCCTGCGCCTCGATGCGCTCGATGAAGAAGCCCAGCACCGGGTCGAGGTTGGGGATGGACGCCGCCGTGCGGATCAGCGGCAGGACGTTGTCGTGCGCGCCCAGCAGGGTCTGCAGCAGCCCGAGCCGATGGCCCAGGCGCAGGGCCGCGCACACGCGCGCCCTGGACGCCTCGGCGTGGCCCAGCCTGCGTTCGACCTCGGCCGCCTGCAGCTGCAGGGCGGCGACGAGGCCGACCTGACCGAGTTTTTCGTAGTGCCGCGACAGGTGTTCGATTCTTTCCAGCGTGGAGGGCTGGTCGCCGTCGTGCATCGCCATCCGGATGCGCGCGCGCTCCACGACGTCGGCGATGCGCCGCAGCGTGCCGTGGCCGACGGCGGGATGCCGGGCGTGCAGCGCCTCCAGTTCCTGCAGCGATTCGCGCGCGGCGCCGGCGTCGCCGTTCGCGAGCTGGACACCGAGCTGCTCCAGCAGCACGCAGGCCAGCGCGCGGTCCATGCCGTAGCGCCGCAGGAAGCAGCCGGCCTGCGCGAGGTGCTCGAGCGCCTCGCGCAGGCGGCCGGCGGCCTGCTGCGCGCGGTTGGCCACGATGATCATGCGCAGCGTGGTGTCGGGAATCAGCCCGTCGTGCGTGCCCAGCTGCTCCTGCATGAAGCGCGCCGCCACCAGCGGGCCCTGCTGTTCGTACAGAACCTCGACCAGCAGCTGGGCAGTGAGCCGCGCCGCCTCGCCGCAGCGTGCGCCGCGCTCCTGCGCCTCGTCCAGCACCTGGCGGTAGATGCGCTCCGCCCGGTGCATCTGGCCTTCGATGGCGTACGACAGCCCGACCAGGCACTGGCCCACCAGCGAGCCGAAGAGGGTGCCGGCGACCGGCTCGCCGTCGATGCGGGGCGCCGGCTCGTCGCGCTGGATGCGGCGCGCCTCCTCGAACTCGCCGCGATGCAGGTGCAGCCAGGTCAGCACGTTGCGCCTGCCGGCCACCGCGAACTCGTCGGCCGCGGGCGGCGGGGCCAGCAGCTCGGGCAGCAGCCAGGAGAGGGCGTCGTCGTCGTCGTTGCGGATGGCGAACAGGCAGCCCAGCAGCGTCAGCCGGTAGCGCATGGCCGGGTCGAGCGCGCCGGGCCTGGCGCGCAGGCGCTCGATGCTGCGGGCGCAGTCGTCCAGCCGGTAGTCGGCCAGTTCGACCCAGCCAATCCAGAGACCGAGATTGGCGTTGTCGCCGACCGTCCGGGCGTCGAGCTGGCGCAGCAGCGCGATCACCTCGCTCATCTTGCCCCGGGTGAAGAGCGCCTCCGCGCCGCGCTCGGCCAGCCGGCCTGCCGTTTCGTGGTTGTTGGCCGCGAGCGCGTGCCGCACGGCCTGGTGGTGCATGCCGCGGGTCGCGAAGGCGTGGCAGGCCGTGGCATGCACCCGCAGGCGCGAAGCTTCGGGCCAGGCCGCGAAGCGCACCAGCAGCACGCTGCGCAGCAGCGGATGCATGTGCCACCAGCGCTCGTGGGTGGCTGTCTCGGACGTTTCCACCACGAGCGACAGCAGGCCCTCGCGCACCAGCGGCTCCAGCAGCTCGGCGCACAGGGCCGGCGTGTAGCCGTCGCCGGCCAGGTCGGCGCACAGCGGCGCGCTGAAGCGCGTGGTGGCGGCGCAGCACGTGAGCAGGCGCAGCTGCGTTTCCGACAGGCGAGGGAAGACGTGCGCGTGGAAGTAGGCCGCGAAAGGCTCCGGGTCGGGCTCGCCGTGCAGCAGCGGCGACTGCACGCCGCGCCGGCGGCGCACGTCGGCGCTGGCCAGCCGCAGCAGGGCCGGCCACCCCTCGGTCAACCGGTGGATCGTCGCGGCCGCGCGCTCGTCGAGGTGGGGCAGCCGCATGCCGAGATAGTCGATCGATTCCGGCAGGCTGAAGCGCAGGTCGTCGTTGCGCAGCTCCAGCACCGTCTTGGAGGCGGGGGAGTGCGCCAGCGTCATCGGCAGTTCGTCCTGGCTGGCGAACACGCACAGCAGGTTCGGCGGCGCGTATTCGACGAGCAGCTGCAGCGCGTGCAGCACGTTGCCGCTCTGGGCGCACTGCACGTCGTCCACGATCAGCACCACCCTGCGGCCATGCGCCGCGATGCCGCGCACCAGCGCGATGACCAGCCGCTCCGTCGAGAGCGCATCGGGAACGGCGTGCGCCATGGCCTGCCCGGGAATGGCGGTGTCGATGCCTGCGAGGGCCGACATCAGGCCGGTCATGAAGTGCAGGTCGCCCTCGGGAAGGTCGGCGAGCCTGAGCCAGGCGATGCCGGCGTCCGACGAGACCAGCTCGCGCTGCCAGGTCAGCAGCAGCGAGCTCTTGCCGAAGCCGGCGGGTGCGCGCAGCACAACGCAGCGCCGGGTGTCCGGACCGTCGAGCCTCTCGAGCAGGCCTTGACGAACCAGCAGGCGGCGGCTTCGCGTGCGCAGAGCGGGCGTACCGGGGATTGGGGCGGGTTGCATCGCTGCGGATTCTGAGTCATCCCGCGCGCGGATCGGATCCCATATTCGAGGGTTTGCCCCTCCCCACCCTTCGAGGGTGGGGTGGCGCGCGGCCGCGCTGCCGATGAGGCAGCGCAGCCCTCAACAACAAGTCCACTGGAGAAAGCCTCATGTTCGATCTCTCGAATCTCAAGATCGGAGCCCGCCTCGGGCTGGGTTTTGCACTGTTGCTGCTGTTGCAGCTTGTCATCACCGGCATCGGCCTGCGCGAGATGGCGCGCCTCTCGCAGAGCGTCGCCTTCGCGACCGAAGTGGGCCAGCGCAAGCTCGACGAACTCAACAACGTGCAGTCGGCCATCGGCAAGCGGGCCATCGCGGCGCGCAACCTGGCGCTGGTGTCCGATCCGGCGGCGCAGAAGGGCGACATCGACCTCGTCGGCAGCTCGCAGCGCGAGATCGACGCCGGCCTGCAGAACCTCGCCGCCGTGATGGCCGCGCCGGACGCCTCCACCCCCGAGGAGCGCAGGATGCTCGAGAAGCTGCGCGCGCTCGAGGCGCAGTACCTGCCCATCGCGAAGAACGTCGTCGGCCTGGCCACTTCGCGCCAGACCGACGCGGCCGTGAAGGTGCTGACGCAGGAATGCATGCCGCTGCTCAACCAGGTGCTGGCGCATGTCTCGGCCTTCCAGGCGATGCTGCGAAAGAGCGCCGACGAAAGCACCGGCTCGACCCAGGCGGCGTACCAGCGCGCCAAGTGGATGATCCTGTGGATCAGCTGCGCTTCGCTGGCCGGCGGGGTGTTGCTGGCATACCGCATGACCCGCTCCATCACGCGGCCGCTGGGTCAGGCGGTGACCGTGGCGCAGCAGGTGGCCTCGGGCGACCTGACGGCGCGCATCGAGGTGGCCGACGCCTCGGAGTCGGGCATGCTGATGCGCGCGCTGCGCTCGATGAACGACGAGCTCGCCAAGGTGGTGGGGCAGGTGCGCGACGGCACCGATTCCATCGCCTCGGCCTCGGGCCAGATCGCCTCGGGCAACCGCGACCTGTCGTCGCGCACCGAGGCGCAGGCCAGCTCGCTGGAGCAGACGGCCGCCGCCATGCAGGAGCTCACCGGCACCGTCAGGCAGAACGCCGACAACGCGCGCCTGGCCAACCAGCTCGCCGACTCGGCCTCGCAGGTGGCCTCGCGCGGCGGCGCGGTGGTCGATCAGGTGGTGGAGAAGATGGCGTCCATCAACGCCTCCTCGAGGAAGGTGGTGGAGATCATCGGCGTGATCGACGGCATCTCGTTCCAGACCAACATCCTCGCGCTGAACGCCGCCGTGGAGGCGGCCCGCGCCGGCGAGCAGGGCCGCGGCTTCGCGGTGGTGGCCTCGGAGGTGCGCAGCCTGGCGCAGCGTTCGGCCGCGGCGGCCAAGGAAATCAAGACGCTGATCGGCGACTCGGTGGGCGAGGTGGAGGCCGGCAGCACCCTGGTCAACGAGGCCGGCAAGACCATGGAGGAGATCATGGGCAGTGTGCGGCGGGTGACGGACATCATGGCGGAGATCACGGCGGCCAGCCAGGAGCAGGCGGCCGGCATCGGCCAGGTCAACGACGCCATCAAGCAGATGGACCGCACCACCCAGCAGAACGCGGCGCTGGTCGAAGAGGCCTCGGCCGCCGCGCAGTCGATGAACGACCAGGCCGCGGGGCTGGTGCACGCGGTGCGGATGTTCAAGCTGGCCTGAATCCGCCCTTCAGCGGCCGGTCAGTTCGACTTGCGCCACTGCTCGCGCCAGAGCTTGTCGAGCTGCGGCGCGAGCGCGGCGGGCGGCGAGCCCAGCAGGCGGTTGCCGCCGTTGCGCTGCACCAGGCCGTAGATGCGGCCGGAGCCCTGGTCGTACAGCGCGATGGCGTTGTTGTCGTAGCAGTCGTGCGGCTTGCAGAAGGCATGCAGCAGGTAGCGCGTGCCATCGACCGTCACCCATTGCGGTTCGGGCGCCGGGCCTTCGCGGCGCACCAGCCAGCGCTCGTTCTCGCGCGTGCCCAGCGCGGCGCGCCAGGCCTTCTGCATGGCGGGGCCCTGCGCCAGCGCGGCGGGGCTCCCGGTGGGCGGCGGCGGTACCTTGGCGGCAGGCTCGGGCGGAGGCGGCAGCGCGCGGGCGGCGCCGTTGCAGCGCCAGTAGCGCAGCTTCATCATCTCGGGGCCGAGCTGGCCGGCCAGGGGCTTGTCGGCATCGAGCGTGGCGTACTGGCCGCGCGAGCTGCGGTAGACCAGGAAGGTGAGGGCGCCGGCCTTGCCCGTGTCGCCCACCAGCGCCACGTCGAAGCCCGCGGGCGGCGGGCTGTTGCCGAAGAGGCTGTGGACCGTCTGCGGCTCGCGTGTGACCATGCGGCGCTTGCCGCTCTCGGCGATCAGCGAATCCTGCCGCACCTGCAGCGCGGCGGCCGAGTTGTCCGCGCAGTCGGCGGACCAGCGGCCGGTGTACTGGGCGATGTAGTTGGGAAGCTGCTGGCCGCCCTGTTGCGACCAGGCGGCAGCCGGCAGCAGCGCGGCCAGCATGGCGGTGCGCAGCAGGGTCCGGGAGTGGTCGGTGGTCGTCGCTGTGGTCTTGCTTCTCGTCATTCGTCGTGGTTGTCTTGTTTCAGGCCGATCTGGGCGCGGGCGTCTTGGGCTTGTAGGAGCAGAAGGTGGCCACCGCGCATTCCCAGCAGCGCGGCTTGCGCGCCACGCAGATGTAGCGGCCATGCAGGATCAGCCAGTGGTGGGCATGCAGCCGGTACTCCAGTGGGACGCGCTTCTCGAGCTTGAGTTCCACCTCCAGCGGCGTCTTGCCCGGAGCCAGCCCGGTGCGGTTACCCACGCGGAAGATGTGCGTGTCGACCGCAATCGTCGCCTCGCCGAAGGCCACGTTCAGCACCACGTTCGCCGTCTTGCGGCCGACGCCTGGCAGGGCCTCCAGCTCGGCGCGGGTGCGCGGCACCTCGCCTCCGTGCTGTTCCACCAGCATGCGGCAGGCCTCGATCAGGTGCCTGGCCTTGCTGCGGTACAGGCCGATGGTCTTGATGTATTCCTCCAGCCCCTCCACGCCCAGATCGAGGATGGCCTGCGGCGTGTTCGCCACCGGAAAGAGCTTGCGGGTGGCCTTGTTCACGCCCACGTCGGTGGCCTGGGCCGACAGCAGCACGGCGGCCAGCAGCTCGAAGGGGGTGCTGTACTCCAGTTCGGTCTCGGGCTCGGGGTTGGCCGCCTGCAGGGTGGCGAAGAAGAGGGGGATGTTGTCTTTTTTCATGGGGCTTCGGAAGGGCAGGCAAGGGCGGCAGCCGCAATATATCGTCGAAAGCAGATAGCCTTACGCAGCTTTATTGCCCGCGCTTTGGCGACAATGCCACCCCAGAAAGAGAGACTGACCATGCAATTCGCCTCCCGCCTCGACAACGTCGAGACCTCCGCCATCCGCGAACTCTTCAAGCTGCTGGGCAAGCCAGGCATCATCAGCTTCGCGGGCGGCTTCCCCGACAGCGCCATGTTCGACGTCGAAGGCCTCAAGGAGGCGAGCCAGAAGGCACTCACCGAGGAACCCGGCGGCGCGCTGCAATACGGCGCCACCGAAGGCTACGAACCCCTGCGCACGCAGCTCAGCTCCTTCATGAAGACCAAGGGCGTCGACGTCGACCCCAGCGGCCTGATCGTCACCACCGGCAGCCAGCAGGCGCTGGACCTGCTGGGCAAGACCATGATCTCGCCCGGCGACAAGGTCATCGTCGAGGGCCCGACCTTCCTGGCCACCATCCAGTGCTTCCGCCTCTACGGCGCGCAGCTCATCAGTGCGCCCATCGACGCCAACGGCGTGAAGACCGACGAGCTCGAGAAGCTCATCGCCGAGCACAAGCCCAAGTTCGTCTACCTGATTCCCACCTTCGGCAACCCCAGCGGCGCCATGCTGAGCCTGGAGCGCCGCAAGAAGGTGCTGGAGCTGGCCGTGAAATACCAGACGCTGATCGTCGAGGACGACCCCTATGGCGACCTCTACTTCGGCGAGGCCCCGCCGCCTTCGATCATGTCGCTGAGCAAGGACGTGCCCGGCAGCCGCGAACTGCTCGCGCACTGCGGCAGCCTGAGCAAGGTGCTGAGCCCCGGCCTGCGCATCGGCTGGATGATCGCGCCGCCCGAACTGCTGGCCAAGGCCACCATGTGCAAGCAGTTCAGCGACGCCCACACCAGCACCTTCTCGCAGGCCACGGCCGCGCAATACCTCAAGAGCGGACGCATGCCCGCCACGCTGGCGCATGTGCGCGAGGTGTACGGCCAGCGCGCGCAGGCCATGGGCGCGGCGCTCAAGCGCGAGCTGGGCGACGCGGTGAACTTCACCCAGCCCAACGGCGGCCTGTTCTTCTGGGCCCGCCTGACGGGCGCCAACGGCAAGCTGGCCGACGCGAACGAACTGGCCAAGCGCGCCATCGAAAAGCTGGTGGCCTTCGTGCCCGGCGCGCCGTTCTTCGCGGAAAAGCCCGACGTCGCCACGCTGCGCCTGAGCTTTGCCACGGCCGACGTGGCGAAGATCGAAGAGGGTGTGAAGCGCCTGGGTCAGGCGCTCTGAAGGATTTGTGAAGGCTCAGGGCGACCGGTGCAGCCGGGGCGCCGCGAGCAGGTCCAGGTTGTCCGTGATAGCCGCATCCACGTTCGGATAGCGGCCTTTCATCTTCGACAGCGTCATGATCGTCTGCAGCGCCTTCAGGTCCTTGACCGAGGGCGCGACCTTGATCTGCGCGATGGCCGCGGTCGGGTTGCCGCCGTTGATCAGTGCCATCACCTTGCTTGCCCAGTCGTTCGCGCGCGCCATGTCGTCACCTGTCCTGTTGTCCGTGGAATGAGGCGACTGTACACAGCGGGTTAGGATCACCCATGAGAAAAACCTTCCAGCTTCAGGTCGAGGGCAAGCACCCCGACCGTCTACTCGAAGCCATCAAGCACGAGATCCGCAAGTACATCAAGCGCGAGCGGCGCCGCGAACTGCCCGAGGGCATGGACTACTGGGACTTCGACTGCCGCTTCGGCGCCTCGAAGGAATCTGCCGAGGTCATCCACCTTTCCGCCATCACCGGCCTGATCGACGGCGTGGCGAAGGAGGGCGGCAAGCAGTTCTACATCGAGATCCTGGCCAAGCCGGCGCAGCGCAAGGCGCGCCCGGCCGGCTCGCCGGAATCCGAACCGCCCGAGGAAGGCTGAGCCCCGCTCAGGCCAGCGCCTGCGCAAGCCGCAGGCCGTGGCGCTGCTCCGTATCCTGCAGCGAGCGCGCGATCGACGGATGCAGCCGCACCCCGTTCTTCGACTGCGATTCCCGACGCTTCAATCCGCCTTCGCCCGGCAGTCGCACAGGCTTCGCCGGGTCGATGGGCGCATTGGCGCGGCAGCGTTCGGCCACGTGGTCCATCTGGCGCAGGAAGGCTTCCTTGCCGCCGAAGGCGTTCAGGTCGTGCAGCGTGACGTGCACCGTTGCGCCCCAGCCCTCGGGCGGATCGGCGCGGCCATGGCCCGCGAGGCCGGCCGTGAGCGTCTCCACCAGCAGCGCCATGCCGTAGCCCTTGTGCCCGTGGCTCAGCCCGCCCACCGGCAGCAGCGTGCCGGGCGGCTGGTCGAACAGCACCTGCGGGTCGTTCGAAGGCTTGCCGGCGGCGTCGATCAGCCACTCTTCGGCGAAGGTCTCGCCGGCCGCGCGCTTGCGATTGCTCATGCCGTTGGTGGTGATGGAGGCCGAGATGTCGACCATCACGCCGCCCTGCGACAGCGGAAAGCCCATCGCCAGCGGATTCGGCGTGAACACCGCCTGCGTGCCGCCGAAGGGCGCGACGCTGGCGGCGTTGGGGTCGGAGCAGGCCAGCAGCATCAGCATGTCTTCCTGCAGCGCGCGCAGCATGTAGACGGCCAGGCAGGCGATGTGGTGGCTGCGGCGGATGACCAGCGAGGCCGTGCCCAGCTCGCGCGCACGCGGCACCAGCAGGTTCATGCCCTGGTCCATGAGCCACGGGCCGGGCAGGCGCCTGCCGTCCCACAGCACGGCGGCGGGGCGGTCGGACAGCACCTCGGGCGCGCCGTCGCGCGTCATGCCGCCCGATTCCAGCTCCTTGACGTACCCCGCCAGCAGCGCGAGGCCGTGGGTGTCGTGGCCCAGCAGGTCGCCTTCGACCAGCGTGCGCGCGACCACGGCGGCCTTGGGCGCGGCAAGGCCGGCCTTCTGCAGCAGGGCATCCGCATACTCGACGAGCGCATCGGCGCGATACAGGGGAGCCGATGGAGCAGGCGCGGTGGCGTCGGTCATTTCAGGATTTCCAGCACGCGGTCGAGGCCGCCTTCGTTGATGGCCACCATGGCCTGTTCGCGCACCTTGGGCTTGGCGTGATAGGCCACCGAGAGCCCGGCCTCGCCCATCATCGGCAGGTCGTTGGCGCCGTCGCCCACGGCGATGGTCTCCTGCGGCGAGATGCCCATGAGCGAGGCCACCTCCAGCAGTGTGCGGCGCTTCTCGGCGCCGTCGCAGATGTCGCCCCAGCTCTGCGTGACCACCTCGCCGGTGAGCTTGCCGTCGGCCTCGTCGAGCAGGTTGGAACGCGCGAAGTCGATGCCCAGGCGGTCCTTCACCCGGTTCGCGAAGAAGGTGAAGCCGCCCGACACCAGCAGCACCTTGAGGCCGGCCGCCTTGCAGGCCGCAACCAGCTCGGCCGCGCCGGGGTTGAGCTTCAGGCGCTCGTCGTATACCTGCTGCAGCGCCCCGGCCGGCACGCCCTTGAGCAGCGCCACGCGGCGGCGCAGGCTCTCCTTGAAGTCCTTGATCTCGCCGCGCATGGTGGCTTCGGTGATCGCGGCCACCTCCGCCTTCTTGCCGACGGCATCGGCGATCTCGTCGATGCACTCGATGCTGATCAGCGTCGAATCCATGTCGAAGGCGATCAGCTTGAAGTCGGCGAGCTTCAGCGGCGGCTTCACGCGCTGGATGACGAGGCCGGGGGAGATTTCAGTAGCGCTCATGCGGTGGCGGCTTCCTTGACGGTGGGCTGGCCCAGGCTGCGCAGCACGTCGCGCACCATCTGGGCCCGGTCCTTGGGTTCTTTCAGTTCGCGCTCGATGCGCAGCTTCTCGTTGCCGGCGAGCTTGATGTGCCTGTTCTTCTGGATCAGCTGGATGATGGCCATGCCATCCACCGGCGGATCCTTCTTGAAGGTGATGTTGATGATGCCCGGCGCCGCATCGACCTTCACCACGCCATAGGGCCGCGCGAGCACGCGCAGGCGATGGGTGTCGATCAGCGTCTGCGCCTGTGGCGGCAGCTTGCCGAAGCGGTCGACGATCTCCTCCAGCAGCGTGTCGATCTGGTCGGGCGTCTTCGCCGTGGCCAGTTTCTTGTAGAACGACAGCCGCAGGTGCACGTCGCCGCAGTAGTCGTCGGGAAGCAGGGCGGGGGCGTGCAGGTTGATCTCGGTCGTGACCGACAGCGGCGACAGCAGGTCGGGCTCTTGCCCGGCCTTCAGCGCGCGCACCGCCTCGCTCAGCATCTCGTTGTAGAGCTGGAAGCCGATCTCCATCATGTTGCCGCTCTGGTTCTCGCCCAGCACCTCGCCGGTGCCGCGAATCTCCAGGTCGTGCATGGCCAGGTAGAAACCGGAGCCCAGCTCTTCCATCTGCTGGATGGCGTCCAGCCGCTGCGCCGCCTGCTTGGTCAGGCCCTCGGTGTCGGGCACCATGAGGTAGGCATACGCCTGGTGGTGCGAGCGGCCGACGCGCCCGCGCAGCTGGTGCAGCTGCGCCAGGCCGAACTTGTCGGCGCGGCTGATCACGATGGTGTTTGCCGTCGGCACGTCGATGCCGGTCTCGATGATGGTCGAGCACAGCAGCAGGTTGTAGCGCTGCGCCACGAAGTCGCGCATCACGCGCTCCAGTTCGCGCTCGGGCATCTGGCCGTGGGCCACGGCGATGCGAGCCTCGGGCAGTATCTCTTCCAGCTTCTGGCGGCGGTTCTCGATGGTCTCGACCTCGTTGTGCAGGAAGTAGACCTGCCCGCCGCGCTTCAACTCGCGCAGCACGGCCTCGCGGATCACGCCGGTGCCCTCGTTGCGCACGAAGGTCTTGATGGCCAGGCGCCGCTGCGGCGCGGTGGCGATCACGCTCAGGTCGCGCAGGCCTTCCAGCGCCATGCCCAGCGTGCGCGGGATTGGCGTGGCGGTGAGCGTGAGCACGTCGACTTCGGCGCGCATGGCCTTCATCGCCTCCTTGTGGCGTACGCCGAAGCGGTGCTCCTCGTCGATGATGAGCAGGCCCAGGTTCTTGAACTTGACCGACTGCGAAAGCAGCTTGTGCGTGCCGACGACGATGTCGACCTGCCCGTCGGCCAGCCCCTTGGCGGCGGCGGTGATTTCCTTGGCCGAGCGGAAGCGGCTCATCTCGGCCACCTTCACCGGCCACTTGGCGAAGCGGTCGACCAGCGTCTGGTAGTGCTGCTCCGCCAGCAGCGTGGTGGGCGCAAGGAATGCCACCTGCTTGCCGCCGGTAACGGCGATGAAGGCGGCGCGCAGCGCCACCTCGGTCTTGCCGAAGCCCACGTCTCCGCACACGAGGCGGTCCATGGGCTGGGGCGAGATCATGTCCTGCACCACGGCGTGGATGGCCGCCTTCTGGTCGGCGGTTTCCTGGAAGCCGAAGTCGTTGGCGAACACTTCGTAGTCGGCCGGCGAGTAGCGGAAGGCATGGCCCTCGCGTGCCGCGCGGCGAGCGTAGATGTTCAGCAGCTCGGCGGCCGAGTCGCGCACCTGCTCGGCGGCCTTGCGCTTGGCCTTTTCCCACTGGCCGGAGCCCAGCTTGTGCAGCGGGGCCTCGTCAGCGCTGACGCCGGTGTAGCGGCTGATCTGGTGCAGCTGGCTCACGGGCACGTAGAGCGTGGCCTTGTCGGCGTACTCCAGGTGCAGCATCTCCTGCATCAGCGGCTTGCCGTCGGGGCCGTTGCCCTGGCCCAGGTCCATGTGGATCAGGCCGCGGTAGCGGCCGATGCCGTGCGCACTGTGGACCACCGGATCGCCCACGTTGAGCTCCGACAGGTCCTTGATGAGCGCCTCGACGTCGCTGACCTGCTCCTGCTTCTTGTTGCGCCGGCGCGTGGTGGGCGCTGTGGCGAAGAGCTCGGTCTCGGTGACGAAGTCGATGGCCTGCTCGCGCCACGCGAAACCCGAGGCCAGCGCGGCGGTGGCGATGCCGATCTTCTCGTCGCCGGAAGACTCGAACTCGGCCAGCGAGTCGAAGGCCGGCGGGTTCACGCCGCTGGCGCGCAGGAAGTCGAGCAGGCTCTCGCGGCGGCCCTCGCTCTCGGCGATCAGCAGTACGCGGTGCGGTGTCTTCGCGATGTGCGCCTTCAGGCCGACCAGCGGGTCTTCGGCGCCGCGCACCACGGCGAAGGGCGGCAACCGGTCGAACTCGGCGTAGGGCGCGTCGGTGTCCACGTCGCCGCGGATGGCCAGCTGCGCGTGCGGCTTGGCACGCTGGTAGAACTGCTCGGCGTTCAGGAACAGCGCCTCGGGCGGCAGGGCGGGGCGCTCGGGGTCGCCGCGCACGAGGCGGTAGCGCTCGTTGGTGTCCTGCCAGAAGTGCTGGAAGGCGGGTTCCAGGTCGCCGTGCAGCACCACGGTGGCGTCCGGCCCCAGGTAGTCGAACACCGTGGCCGTCTCGTCGAAGAACAGCGGCAGGTAGTACTCGATGCCGGCGGTGGCCACGCCGTTGCCCATGTCCTTGTAGATGCGGCTCTTGGTCGGGTCGCCTTCGAGCAGTTCGCGCCAGCGGCTGCGGAAGCGCCCGCGCGCGTCGTCGTCCATCGGGAACTCGCGGCCAGGCAGCAGCCGCACCTCGGGCACCGGGTAGAGGCTGCGCTGGGTGTCGGGGTCGAAGGTGCGGATGGTGTCGATCTCGTCGTCGAACAGGTCGACGCGGAAGGGCACCGGCGAGCCCATGGGGAACAGGTCGATCAGGCCGCCGCGCACCGCGTATTCGCCGGGGCTCACCACCTGCGTCACATGGGTGTAGCCGGCAAGAGTGAGCTGGGCCTTGAGCTTCGACTCCTCCAGCTTCTGCTTGGCCTTGAAGTGGAAGGTGTAGCCGGCCAGGAAGGACGGCGGTGCCAGCCGGTAGAGCGCGGTGGTGGCGGGCACCAGCACCACGTCGGCCTCCTTCTGGCTGATGCGCCAGAGGGTGGCCAGGCGTTCGCTGATCAGGTCCTGGTGGGGCGAGAAGCTGTCGTAGGGCAGCGTCTCCCAGTCGGGGAAGAGGGCGCAGCGCAGCTCGGGGGCGAAGAAGGCGATCTCGTCGATCAGGCGCTGGGCGTCGTTGGCATCGGCCGTGAACATCGCGGTGGCGCGCTCGGCGGCCTTCTCGCGCATGGCCAGTTGCGCCAGCAGCAAGGCATCTGCCGACAAGGGAGGACGCGGCAGCGTGAATCGCTTGCCCGCCGTGAGGTGGGGGAGGTCCATGGAACGCTTGATGGAAATGCACAACACCCCGCGCCGGCTGGCGAGGGGTGTGCGTAGCGGTCAATTCTAGAATGGCGGCCCTTTATCCGCTTGTCGGCCACGGCCGACGCTGGGCCCTCATGTCCTCTTCCCGACTCTTCGTGCTGATCCCATGCGCCGGCTCCGGCCATCGCGCGGGACATGCGCAGTCCACGCAGCCCAAGCAGTACCGGCGCCTGGCCGGGCTGCCGATGGTGGCCCACACGCTGGAGGCCTTCCGCGCGATGTCGGGGCGCTTCGCCGGGCTGGCGCTGGTGGTGTCGCCGGACGACCGGGACGTGGATGCGGTGCTGCCGCGCTTTCCCTCGGAGAACGAATACCTGCTGCGCGTGGGCGGCGTGACCCGCGCGGCCACGGTGCGCAACGGCCTCGTGGCGCTGCGGCAGAAGGGCGCCGGCGCGCACGACTGGGTGCTGGTCCACGACGCGGCGCGCTGCCTCGTCACTTCCAGCCAGATCGAGGCGCTGATCGCCGCCTGCGAGCACGACGCCGTCGGCGGCCTGCTGGCTCAGCGGCTGGCGGACACGCTGAAGTCGTCCACCGCCGAGAGCCGGGTGGCCCAGACCCTGCCGCGCGCCGACAAGTGGCTGGCGCAGACCCCGCAGATGTTCCGCATCGGCATGCTGCTCGACGCGCTGGAGCGCGCTGGCGATGCCGTTACGGACGAGGCCAGCGCGATCGAGGCCGTCGGCCTTTCGCCGCTGCTGGTGCCCGGAAGCGCCCAGAACTTCAAGGTCACCTTCCCGGAAGACTTCGCCCTGGCCGAGGCCGTGCTGCTCGGCCGCAGGAAGGAGCTGGCATGACCGCCGCGCCTTTCAACATCCGCATCGGCGAGGGCTGGGACGTCCACCAACTGGTGGCGGGGCGCAAACTGATTCTCGGCGGCGTCGAGGTGCCGCACACCACCGGCCTGCTGGGCCATTCAGATGCCGATGTGCTGCTGCACGCCATCACCGATGCGCTGCTGGGCGGCGCGGGGCTGGGCGACATCGGCCGGCACTTTCCGGACACCGATCCCCAGTTCCGCGGTGCCGATTCGGCGGTGCTGCTGGCCGAGGCGGCGCGCCGGGTGCGTGCCGCGGGCTGGGAGATCGGCAACGTCGACAGCACGGTGATTGCGCAGGCGCCCAAGCTCGCGCCGCACATTCCGCTCATGTGCCAGCGCATCGCCGACATGCTGGGCGTGGCGCTGGAGCAGGTGAATGTGAAGGCAAAGACGGCCGAGAAGCTGGGCCCGGTGGGCGAAGGCCGCGCGATGGAAGCTCGCGCGGCCGTTCTGCTGCATCGCTGACGCCGGCGCGGCCGGCTTTGTTCAGGCTGGCTTCTTGCCGCTGCCCTGAGGCTCGCCCGGCCTGACCATTCCCGCCGGCATCGCGCGCGGCATCCGGATGTGCGCCGCCAGGCCGCGGCCCGGTGTGCTGGTCAGCGCGAAGGTGCCGCCCATGCGCTCGATGTTCTTCGCCACGATCGACAGGCCCAGCCCCGCGCCGGCTGCGGATGTGCGCGCCGCGTCGCCGCGGAAGAAGGGCTTGGTCAGCTGCGCGAGCAGGGCCGGCTCGACGCCCGCGCCGTGGTCACGCACCTTGATGAGCACCGCGTCGTTGTTGGCCTGCGCCTGGATCGTCACGTCGGCCACGCCGGTGGCAGGCGTCTTGCCGTAGCGGCGCGCGTTCTCGACCAGGTTGGAAATGACGCGGGTGAGCTCGACCTCGTCGCCCATCACGCGCAGGTCGGGGGGCACCTCGACCTTGATGTTCATCTCCTCGTAGTCCTGCACGGCGTAGGTGCAGGCATCGACCACGTCGCGCAGCAGCACCGGCTTGGGGTCGACGTGGTCGGGGCGGGCGTAGTCGAGGAACTTGTCGATGATCGCGTCGAGCTGGGCGATGTCGGCCGCCATGTGGTCGCGCGCGTCCTCGTCGGCCACGCTCATCTCGGTTTCCAGCCGCAGCCGGGCCAGCGGCGTGCGCAGGTCGTGCGAGATGCCGGCCAGCATGATGGCGCGGTCCTGCTCGATCTTGGCGAGCTGGTCGGCCATGCGGTTGAAGCCGATGTTGACCGCGCGGATCTCGTTGGTGCGGGCGCGCTCGTCGAGCCGGTGCGCCTCGTACTCGCCCTCGCGCACCTGCATGGTCGCGCGCGACAGCTGCTTGAGCGGCAGGTTGATGAGCCGCGTGATCAGCGCGGCGCCCGCCAGCGACAGCGCCATGGCGGTGCTCAGCCACACCAGCCAGGTACGGCCGCCCACGCGGCTGAATCGGGTGGGATCGAGCAGCAGCCAGTAGGTGTCGCTCTCGATGGTGAAGCCGATCCACAGGCCGGCCTCGTCGTTCACGCGGCTCGCCACCGTGGTGCCTTCGCCGAGCTGGTCGATGAGTTCCTCGGTCACGCGCAGGTCGAGCGCGCCGCTGGTGTAGGGCTGGAAGCGGTCGTTGGGCTCGCGCGGCAGGATGCGCACGCCCTCCTGGTCGGCCAGCGTCTTGATCAGCGACACCCGGGTGATGGCGTCGGAGTACACCAGCGCCGCCCGCGTGAGGTTCACGAGAGAGGCGATCTGGTGCGCCGTTTGAATGGCGCGCGGCTCGTATTCGAGCGAGCGGAAAGTCTGCAGCCAGGCGACCGTACAGCCGATCAGCAGCAGTGCGAGCAGGAAGAAGGTGCGCCAGAAAAGGCTGAAGCCCAGCTTGAGGCCGGGGCGGCGGTCACGCTGCGCGCTCGCTTCGAGCGGGCTCGGCATCGTGACCTGCGCGCCGTCCTCCTGGGCTGCGCCTGGTCCGGGGGGTTGGCCGACGGCCACCTTTCAACGTGGCGTCAGGCCGTGCCGTCCGGCACGAACACGTAGCCCACGCCCCAGACGGTCTGGATGTAGCGGGGCGCAGCGGCGTCGGACTCGACGAGCTTGCGCAGGCGCGAGATCTGCACGTCCAGGCTGCGGTCGAAGGGCTCGAACTCGCGGCCGCGGGCCAGCTGGGCCAGCTTTTCGCGAGACAGCGGCTGGCGCGGATGGCGCACCAGCGCCTTCAGCATGGCGAACTCGCCGGTGGTCAGCGAGAGTTCTTCGCCGTCTTTCTTGAGGGTGCGCGAGCCGAGGTCGAAGGCGAAGGGGCCGAAGGTGACGGTTTCGTTCTCGGTGGAGGGGGCGCCCGGCGCTTCCAGCGGCGGACGGCGGCGCAGAACGGCGTGCACGCGGGCCAGCAGTTCGCGCGGGTTGAAGGGCTTGCCGAGGTAGTCGTCGGCGCCGACTTCGAGGCCGACGATGCGGTCCACGTCCTCACCCTTGGCGGTGAGCATGATGATCGGCGTGCGGTCGTTGGCGGCACGCAGGCGGCGGCAGACGGACAGGCCGTCTTCGCCGGGCATCATCAGGTCGAGCACGATCAGGTCGACCGTGTCGCGCAACAGGATGCGGTTGAGCGCCTTGCCGTCCTCGGCCACGATCACTTCGAAGCCTTCCTGCGTCAGGTAGCGGCGCAGGAGGTCGCGGATGCGGGCGTCGTCGTCGACGATCACGATCTTGTCAGTGCGAGCGGGAACTTGAGTCATTTCTACAACGTCGAATTTGTAACAGGGCCGATTCTGAAGGCGTTGCGGTCCGGTTGAGCCGGATTTGCTTATGGTTTGACACTAAGTTACAAAACTTGCGGACGCTCGCGGTCTGGTCATCCGACGTTAGTCCGGCAATGGCAAAGTCGCGTCTACCGATGACTTTCGCCTCAATGAGACGTCCTTTTTCCGCACTGCCGCTCATCCTCGTTTTCGCCTGCGGCCCCTCGCTGGCGGTGTCTGGCGACTTCTTCAGGGTGGGTGAAACGCGCCGCAGCGAAGTCCGCGATGCGGTCGCCGCCCACCGGGCCGCGCAGCGTGAGGAAATGAAGCGCGGAGAAGCCATTGCCGGTCGGCGCCTGACTCCTGCTGAGCTGTTCGAGCTGCGCCAGCAGGTCCGCGGCCAATGGACCCCGCCTTCGACGGGTGCTTTGCTCAATTCGGCAGAATCGCAGCCGGCCGAGCGCATCGTGCCGGTGCCGCCGGCCGCGGCAAGTGCATTGCCGCTCGCGCCGCGCAGCCAGCGCCGCTGATCTGCGCGGGTGCGTCCGGCCTGCCGGTGCAGGCTCGGCTGCCTGTCTTTTCATACCAACAACGGGAGTACTTCGCCATGAAGAAAAAGATCAAACTGCTCGCGGCCTGCGCTGCCCTGGCCGCCGCCGGCAATGCGCTGGCCCAGAACGCCGCCACGCCGGCTCCCCAGAACGTGCTGCAGCTGACGGCATCGGGCACGGTCGAAGTCCAGCAGGACATGCTGAGCATGACCCTCGTGACCACCCGCGACGCGACCGACGCCGCCACCGTGCAGACGCAGCTGAAGGCCGCGCTCGACGCCGCGCTGGCCGAAGCGAAGAAGAACGCGCAGGCAGGCCAGCTCGACGTGCGTACCGGCAACTTCAGCCTGTCGCCGCGCTACACCAAGGACGGCAAGATCAACGGCTGGCAGGGCTCGACCGAACTGGTGCTCGAAGGCCGCGACTTCCCGCGCATCACCCAGACGGCAGGGCGCATCAGCACGCTCAGCGTGGGCAACGTGGGCTTCGGCCTGAGCCGCGAGCAGCGGGCCAAGACCGAGACCGAGGCGCAGAACATCGCCATCGACAACTTCAAGCAGAAGGCCAATGAGCTGGCCAAGGGCTTCGGCTTCGGCGGCTACACGCTGCGCGAGGTGTCGGTGAATGCGAGCGACAACGGCCCGATCCGCCCGCGCATGATGGCGGTGCAGGCCAAGTCGTACTCGTCGGCGGATTCGGCGGTGCCGGTCGAAGCCGGCAAGACCGCCGTGATGGTCACCGTCTCGGGCTCCGTGCAGCTCAAGTAGAGCGGTCCGTGCTCATATAAGAAAGAGGCGCGTACCGCGGGGCTACCCACTACTGGGCAGTCTTATTGGGCAGTCCAGCCGCCGTCCATGGCCCATGCCTGGCCACGGACCTGGTCGGCGGCCGGCGAGCAGAGGAAGACCGCCAGGCCGCCCAGTTGCTCCACGGTGGTGAACTGCAGCGAAGGCTGCTTTTCGCCCAGCAGATCGTTTTGAGCTTGCGCGACCGTGATGCCTTCGCGCGCTGCGCGGTCGTCGATCTGCTTCTGTACCAGCGCCGTCAGCACCCAGCCGGGGCAGATCGCATTGACGGTAACGCCCGTGGTCGCGGTTTCCAGCGCGACCGCCTTGGTCAGGCCGACGACGCCATGCTTGGCCGCCACGTAGGCCGACTTCTGCGCCGACGCCACCAGCCCGTGCGCCGAGGCGATGTTGATGACGCGGCCCCAGTTGGCTTCGCGCATCGCCGGGATCGCCAGCCGCGTGGTGTGGAAGGCGCTGGTGAGGTTGATCGCGATGATGGCGTCCCAGCGTTCGGTGGGAAAGTCTTCCACCTTCGCGACATGCTGGATGCCGGCGTTGTTGACCAGGATGTCGACGCGGCCGAACCTGGACGCGGCGAACTTCATCATGTCCTCGATCTGCTCGGGCTTGCTCATGTCGGCGCCGTGGTATTCGGCGCGCACGCCGAGGGCTTCGACCTCGGCCTTCGGAGCGGCGGAATCGCCGAAGCCGTTGAGCACGATGTTGGCGCCCTGCTGGGCGAGAGACTTGGCGATGGCGAGGCCAATGCCACTGGTGGACCCCGTGACAAGCGCGGTTTTGCCTTTGAGCATGAAGATCAATCTCCGGATGAATTAGGATGCGACGAGACAATTATCCGCACCAGGACACCATCGTTTCCATGACCGAACCGACGCTTCATTACGTGGCGTGCGATGACGCCCAGGGCGGCCACCGCATGGCCTATTGGCAATGGGGCGACGCGCACAGCGCGCATGTCGTGATCTGCGTGCACGGCTTGACCCGACAGGGGCGCGATTTCGACTTGCTGGCCCAGGCCATCGTGGAGCGTGCGGGCGGCGAAGTTCGCGTGGTCTGCCCTGACGTGGTGGGCCGCGGGCGCAGCGACTGGCTGCGCGACCCTTCTCTTTATCAGGTGCCGGTGTACGCGGCCGACATGGTCGCGTTGATCGCGCAGCTGCAGCGCGAGCAGGCGATCGGCACGCTCGATTACCTCGGCACCAGCATGGGCGGCCTGATCGGCTTCGTGCTGGCGGGCCACAAGGAGCTGCCGTTGGCGCGACCCATTCGACGCTTCGTCGCGAACGACGTCGGTCCGACCATCGAACCGGTCGCGCTGCAGCGCATCGGTGCCTACGTCGGAAAGAATGGCAGCTATGAAAGCGTGCAGGCGGCGGCCGATGCGATGTGGGCTTTGTCGACCACCTTCGGACCGCATACGCCGCAGCAGTGGCTGGCGCTGTCGCGGCACATGGTGGTGCCTGCCTCGCAGCGCACGGCCGACGGCTCGGCGAAGCTCGAATCGACAGTGGTCGGCGACAAGGAGGCCTGGCTTCTTCACTACGACCCGGCCATCGGCGTTGCGCTCCGTGCCATCACTCCTGAGGCCGCGGCGCAGGGGGGCGCGATCATGTGGGGCCTGTACGACGCCATCGAGGCGCGCACGCTGCTCACGCGCGGTGCCGAGTCGGATCTGCTGTCGCGCGAAACCGCGCTCGCCATGACGCAGCGCGGTCCGCATGCGACGCTGGTCGAATTCGAGGGCGTGGGCCATGCGCCGACTTTCGTCGACCCCGCGCAGATCGCAGCCGTCACCAACTTCCTTTTCGACTGATCGAGCGATTGAGTGAGCGAAGCGTGAAGCGCGATTCTTCGAGTCTCCAGACGGCGACCGCGTCCGACGCGGTCATGGTCGACTACCCGCTGTCCGCGGCAACGGCCGAGCGCACCCCGGTGATGGAGAACATGCTGGCGCGCGCCCGTGCCTTCGCCGAACCCCTGATTGCCGACGAGAAGCTCGACACCGGTGAGAACACGCTCGCGCATGCCGACGCCGTTGCCGCCATCGTCGCGAAGATGGGTGGCTCCGAGGCGATGCAGGCGGCGAGCTACCTGGTCTATTCGTGCCAGCACCTGAACCGGCCGCAGGAGGTGATCGCCAAGGTGTTCGGCGACAACTTCGCGGCGCTGGCGGTCGAGACGACCAAGCTGGTGCGCGTGCAGGAGCAGGCCCGCTCCGCTTCGCAGGGACATCACGCGGAAAACGCCGGCGCCCAGACGGAGAACGTGCGCAAGATGCTGCTGGCGTTCTCGCGCGACCTGCGCGTGGTGATGCTGCGGCTGGCCTCCCGGCTGCAGACCCTGCGGCATGCCGCCGCCAGCAAGCAGCCGGCGCCCGAGGGCGTGGCGCGCGAGTCGCTGCAGGTGTTCGCGCCGCTGGCCAACCGGCTGGGCATCTGGCAGGTGAAGTGGGAGATCGAGGATCTCTCGTTCCGTTTCCTCGAGCCCGAGACCTACAAGCTGATCGCGCGCCTGCTCGACGAGAAGCGCATCGAGCGCGAAGGGCATGTGGAGCAATTGCGCTCGAAGCTGGAGCGCGAGTTGCAGGCCGAGGGCGTCAAGGCTGTGGTGCAGGGGCGACCCAAGAACATCTACAGCATCGTGAAGAAGATGCGCGGCAAGTCGCTCGACTTCGCGCAGGTCTTCGACATCCTCGCGCTGCGCGTGGTGGTGCCCGATGTGAAGGACTGCTATGCGGCGCTGGCCTGGGTGCACTCGCACTTCCAGCCCATCGACGAGGAATTCGACGACTACATCGCGCGGCCCAAGCCCAACGGATACCAGTCGCTGCACACGGTGGTGCGCGAACTGGTGGACGGCAAGGCGGGCAAGCCGATCGAGATCCAGATCCGTACTGAAGAAATGCACGACCACGCCGAGCATGGCGTGGCTGCGCACTGGGCGTACAAGGAAGCGGGCCACAAGGGCTACGCGGGCGTGTGGGCCAGCGGCGAGTACGACGCGAAGATCGCTGTGCTGCGGCAGCTGCTGGCCTGGGAGCGCGATCTCTCGGGTGGCCTGCAGGGGCAGGGCCTTTTCGACGACCGCATCTATGTGCTGACGCCGGACGCCGCGATCGTCGAGCTCCCGCAGGGCGCGACGCCGGTCGATTTTGCCTACACGGTGCACACCACGCTCGGCCATCGCTGCCGCGGGGCGCGTGTCGATGGCGCGATGGTGCCGCTGAACACGCCGCTGTCGAACGGGCAGACGGTGGAGATCATCGCGGCCAAGGAAGGCGGGCCTTCGCGCGACTGGCTCAATGCGGAGCTGGGCTATCTGGCCAGCCACCGTGCGCGCGCGAAGGTGCGTGCATGGTTCAACGCACAGATCACCCACGAGACCGTGGCGCGCGGACGAGAGGCGGTCGAGAAGCTGCTGCAGCGCGAAGGCAAGACGGCCATTCGCCTCGAAGACCTGGCCTCCCAGCTTGGCTTCAAGTCGGCGGACCATCTCTTCGAAGTGGTGGGCAAGGACGAGTTCTCGCTGCGCAACATCGAGACGCTGCTGCGTCCGCCGGAGCCTGCGCAGGGGCCGGACGATGGCGTGCTCATCAAGAAGGCGCGCGGCAGCGAGAAGTCGGGCAAGGGCGGCGTGCTGGTGGTGGGCGTGTCTTCGCTGATGACGCAGCTCGCCAAGTGCTGCAAGCCTGCGCCGCCCGATGCGATTCGCGGCTTCGTCACGCGAGGCCATGGCGTGAGCGTGCATCGCAGCGATTGCAGCAACTTCCGCACGATGGCCGCGAAGGATGGCGAGCGCGTCATCGACGTGGAGTGGGGCGTAGCGAAGAAGGGCACCGATGCACCTGTATATGCGGTGGACGTGGCCGTCGAAGCGGCCGACCGCCAGGGACTGCTGCGCGACATCTCCGATGTGTTCGCGCGCGAGAAGATGAACGTGATCGGCGTGCAGACGCAGTCGATCAAGGGCACGGCGTGGATGACGTTCACCGTGGAAATCGCCGATGCGGCGAGGCTCACGCAGGTCCTTGGACTGGTCACTGCAGTTATTGGTGTGCGATCTGCACGTCGCCGCTGAAAAACGCGATTTCTCCTGCTACAATAACTGCTTCTCGGACACATCCTTAGGCGCGTAGCTCAGCTGGTTAGAGCACCACCTTGACATGGTGGGGGTCGTTGGTTCGAGTCCAATCGCGCCTACCAATTTCTGTTTCGCCCGGCCAACCACCGGATCAGTCGAACAGATCATGCACCGGGTTCTCCGGTGTGTATATCGTCCCTTGTAGTGATGCAGGCAAAAGCCTTGGCCACGTTCTTGTGCTACCTTGGTCGCTCTGCAACTACATTCCATTTTTCTTGATAAGCGATCCGATGAATACGCGATCAACACTGGTTGATCGGGCTCATGCCGACAAGCGCCTGGCCGCATTGCTCAAGCAGGCTCCCATCGAGTTTGCGCGTGCTGTCTACGGCATCAACGATTACGCGAGCGGGCGCACCGACACCATGGCTGCGCGCGAAGTGGTGCGCGCCCAACGCCAGGGCATGCCTTTGACCGAAGAGCGTGCCGAGCAGCGTGCTCGCGCCTATCTGCCGACCGTCGGACAGGAGCACTGCCCGCGTTGCTGGGTGGTCTACGGTCACAAGACGCCGTTGCGATTTCGCGAGGCCGACGAAGAGCGGCCGGAGGTGGCGGCCTGCCATATCTGCGGCGCGGAGTACGCGACATCGTCGGATTGAGGAAAGTGCCCGTTCCGGTCAGGGTAAACCTTGTCGCGGCGCAGCAAAACCGCTCCCTAGAATCATCCGACGACATGGGCGTCCATGTGAAGGAGTCCGCAGTGCAGAGCAAGAAGTCCGGGGTCAAGCCGGTACAGCGTGTGATCAAGAAGTACCCGAACCGAAGGCTCTACGACACCGAGACATCCACGTACATCACGCTGACCGAGGTGAAGCAGCTGGTCATCCAGAACGCCCAGTTCGTGGTGCGCGATGCCAAGACCGGTGACGACCTCACGCGCAGCATCCTGCTGCAGATCATCCTTGAAGAGGAGGCGGGTGGCGCGCCGATGTTCACCGAACAGGTGCTGGCCAACATCATCCGTTTCTACGGGCAGGCGATGCAGGGCTACATGGGGCCATATCTCGAGAAGAACATCCAGGCCATGACCGAGGTGCAGGCGCAGCTCGCCGAAAAGGCCGAAGGCCTGACGCCCGAGATGTGGGCTCGCTTCATGACCATGCAGTCGCCGATGTTGCAGGGGCTGATGGGCAGCTACGTCGAGCAATCGAAGAACGTCTTCCTGCAGATGCAGGAGCAGATGCAGAAGAACACCGAGCAGGTGCTGGGGGCCTTTGGCATCAAGCGTTCCTGATCTGAAGCGGGTGCCCGCAAGCGGTGGTTGCCCCGCCGTCTCCGATAGCTGGGACAATAGAGGCATATGAGCGAAGTTGCCTCCCCCGAACGTACGGCCACGTCGACCGCCCCCAAGGTCGGTTTCGTGAGCCTGGGCTGCCCCAAGGCCCTTACCGATTCCGAATTGATCCTGACCCAGCTGAGCGCCGAGGGTTATCAGACCGCAAAGACCTTCGAAGGCGCCGATCTGGTGATCGTCAACACCTGCGGCTTCATCGACGATGCCGTGAAGGAAAGTCTGGACACCATCGGCGAAGCCCTGGCCGAGAACGGCCGCGTGATCGTCACCGGTTGTCTTGGTGCCAAGACCGGCGACCAGGGCGGGAACCTGGTGCGCCAGATGCACCCGAGCGTGCTTGCCGTGACCGGCCCGCATGCCACGCAGGAGGTGATGGATGCGGTGCATGCCAATCTGCCGAAGCCGCACGACCCATTCATCGATCTCGTGCCCAACACATTCGGCGTCGCGGGTCTCAAGCTGACGCCGCGCCACTATGCCTATCTGAAGATCAGCGAGGGCTGCAACCATCGCTGCACCTTCTGCATCATTCCCTCGATGCGCGGCGACCTCGTGTCACGGCCGGTCGGCGATGTGCTGAGCGAGGCCAAGGCCCTGTTCGAAGGTGGCGTGAAGGAGCTGCTGGTGATCAGCCAGGACACCTCGGCCTATGGAGTCGACGTGAAGTACCGCACCGGTTTCTGGGACGGCAAGCCGGTCAAGACGCGCATGCTCGAGCTGGTGCGCACGCTGGGTGAAATCGCCGAGCCGTATGGCGCGTGGGTTCGCCTGCACTACGTGTACCCGTATCCGAGCGTGGACGAGATCATTCCGCTGATGGCGAGCGGGCAGGTGCTGCCGTATCTCGATGTGCCCTTGCAGCACAGCCACCCGGATGTACTGAAACGCATGAAGCGCCCGGCCAGTGGTGAGAAGAACCTGGAGCGGCTGGCGCGTTGGCGCGAGGTGTGTCCCGAGCTCGTGATCCGCAGCACCTTCATCGCGGGCTTCCCTGGCGAGACGGAGCAGGAGTTCGAGCATCTGCTCGACTTCATCCGCGAGGCCGAGATCGATCGCGCCGGCTGCTTTGCCTACAGCCCGGTCGAAGGCGCCACCGCCAACGACATTCCCGGCATGCTGCCCGAGGCGGAGCGCGAGGCGCGCCGTGCGCGCTTCATGGAAGTGGCGGAGGCTGTGTCGATCGCCAAGCTGCAAAGGCGCATCGGCTCGACGATGCAGGTGCTGGTCGATTCGGCGCCCGCCATGGGCCGCAAGGGCGGAGTGGGGCGCACGTATGCCGATGCACCGGAGATCGACGGCACGGTCCGTCTGCTGCCGCCCGAGAAGATCAGCAAGACGCTGAAGGTAGGTGAGTTCACCCGCGCGCGCATCGTGGGTGCAGAGGGCCACGATCTGATCGCGCTGCCCGTTTGATGCGGATCCGATCGACCATGAAAAAAGCCACCGGAGACCGGTGGCTTGTTTCGGATGACCTGGCGGGGGTCAATTTGGATCTGGTGCCCAGAAGAGGACTCGAACCTCCACGATGTTACTCGCTAGTACCTGAAACTAGTGCGTCTACCAATTCCGCCATCTGGGCTGACTCTGCTTTTCAGCAAAGACTGCGAGTATACACAATTTGCCGCGACGGCCTGAAAAAAACGGGTCGCGCGCAAGAAATTTGGCGCTGGTCCGGCTCTTGCCTGTCCGGTTGCGCCGACCGTTCGATGCGGATTCGATCGGCAATGAAAAAAGCCACCGGAGACCGGTGGCTTGAATCGAATGACCTGGTAAAGGTCTGTTTAAACTTGGTGCCCAGAAGAGGACTCGAACCTCCACGATGTTACTCGCTAGTACCTGAAACTAGTGCGTCTACCAATTCCGCCATCTGGGCCCACGTAGTTGCAGAAGCAACTGCGTTTTGAATTTCAGGAAAGAAGGAGATCATATCAAAAATAACGTCACTTCCAGCGGACTGCTGGATGAAATCGAAGGAACTGTCCAAGGACATCGCGACGGGCACGGCTTCGTGCAGCGCGACGATGGCGAAGCCGACATCTATTTGCCCCCGAACGAAATGCGCGCGGTGCTGCACAAGGACCGCGTCAAGGCGCGCATCGTCCGCCAGGACCGCCGTGGCCGCCCTGAGGGGCGCGTGGTGGAGATCGTCGAGCGCCCCGAGCAGCCCATCATCGGCCGCCTGCTGCACGAAGGCGGCATCTGGCTCGTCGCGCCGGAAGACAAGCGCTACGGCCAGGACGTCCTGATTCCCAAGGGCGCCACCGGCCCCGCGAAGGTGGGGCAGGTCGTCGTCGTGCAGCTCACCGAGCCGCCGGCCCTGTTCGGCCAGCCCGTGGGCCGTGTGAAGGAAGTGCTGGGCGAGATCGACGACCCCGGCATGGAGATCGAGATCGCCGTGCGCAAGTACGGCGTGCCGCATGAGTTTTCCGCGGAGTGCCTGGCGGCGTCCAAGGCGCTGCCCGAGAAGGTCCGCCCCGCCGACAAGAAAGGCCGTGTCGACCTCACCGACATCCCGCTCGTCACCATCGACGGCGAAGATGCGCGCGACTTCGACGATGCCGTCTACTGCGAGCCCGCGAAGGTGGGCCGCGGCAAGGGCTGGCGCCTGCTGGTGGCCATTGCCGACGTCAGCGCCTATGTGCAGACCGGCTCGCCCATCGACATTGACGCCTACGACCGCGCCACCAGCGTCTACTTCCCGCGCCGCGTGATTCCGATGCTGCCGGAGAAGCTCTCGAACGGCCTGTGCTCGCTCAACCCCGAGGTCGAGCGCCTGTGCATGGTGTGCGACATGCTGGTCGCCGCCGACGGCGAGATCTACGCCTACCAGTTCTATCCGGCCGTGATGTTCAGCCACGCGCGCTTCACGTACACCGAGGTGGCGGCCATCCTCGGCAACACGCGCGGGCCCGAGGCCGCGAAGCGCAAGGACTGCGTCAAGGACCTGCTGAACCTCGCCGACGTATACAAGGCATTGCTCAAGCAGCGCGGCAAGCGCGGCGCCGTCGACTTCGAGACCACCGAGACGCAGATCATCTGCGACGACGCAGGCCGCATCGAAAAGATCGTGCCGCGCACGCGCAACGAGGCGCACCGCCTGATCGAAGAAGCGATGCTCGCCGCCAACGTCTGCAGCGCCGACTTCATCGCCGAGGGCAAGCACCCGGGCCTGTACCGCGTGCACGAAGGCCCCACGCCCGAAAAGAAGGAGATCCTGCGCGGCTACCTGAAGGCCATGGGTGTCGGCCTGAGCATCACCGACGACCCCAGGCCCGGTGAATTCCAGGCGATCGCCGAAGCCACCAAGGACCGCCCCGACGCACAGCAGATCCACACCATGCTGCTGCGCTCGATGCAGCAGGCGATCTACACGCCGATCAACAGCGGCCACTTCGGCCTGGCCTACGAGGCCTACACGCACTTCACCAGTCCGATCCGGCGCTATCCGGACCTGCTGGTGCACCGCGTGATCAAGGCGATTCTCGGCAAGACGCGCTATCAGCTGCCGATGCTGCCCACCCCTGGTGAGGCGCATGCCAAGCTGGCCAAGCGCCTCGCCTCGCGCGTGAAGGCGCCCACGGCGAAGCCGCAGAAGGCCACCGTCGCGCCCAGCAAGGAAGTCATGGCGTGGGAGGCCGCGGGCCTGCACTGCAGCGCCAACGAGCGCCGCGCCGACGAAGCCAGCCGTGACGTCGAGGCCTGGCTCAAGTGCAAGTACATGCGCGAGCATCTCGGCGAGGAATACGGCGGCGTGGTCACCGCGGCCACCACCTTCGGCATCTTCGTCACGCTCGATGCGATGTACGTCGAGGGCCTAGTGCACATCACCGAGCTCGGCGGCGAGTACTTCAAGTTCGACGAGATGCGCCAGGAGCTGCGCGGCGAACGCACCGGCATCCGCTATGCCATCGGCACGCGAGTGCGGGTGCAGGTGAGCCGCGTCGATCTGGACGGCCGCAAGATCGACTTCCGCCTCGTGCGCGAAGGCGAGGAGCTGACGACGCGGGCCATGAAGGACAAGGGTGCGGCATCATCGGGCGTGCCCTTGAAGGCCTCGGCCAAGCGCAGCACGCGCAACAAGGCGGAAGCCGGCAAGGCCGAGCCGCGTGGCGAGCGGCCCGCCTCGGCCACGGCCGGGGCGCAGTCGGCGATGCAGGCCTTCAAGTCGGCGGTGAAGAAAGCCGCCAGCAAGATGAAGGGCAAGGGGCGCAAGCCGCGCCGTTGACCGGGCCTCACGCCATCGAACGAACCATCGACAACCGAAAAGAAAGAGACAGACAGCATGAGCGCTGAAGACAACAAGGGCCGTATCGCCATCGTCACGGGTGCCGGCTCCGGCATCGGCCGCGCCGCCGCGCTGGCGCTGCTGGGCGACGGCTGGAGCGTGGCACTGGCGGGCCGCCGCCTGGAGCCGCTGGAGCAGGTGGCGGAAGAGTCGGGCGCCGGCGCGCGCGCCTTCGCGGTGCCTACCGACGTATCGAACGCGGCCTCGGTGCAAGCCCTGTTCGCTGCCACCGTCGAGCGCTTCGGCCGCGTCGACCTGCTGTTCAACAACGCTGGCGTCGGCAACCCGCCGGGCCCGTTCGAGGACTGGACGCCCGAGCAGTGGCAGGGCGTGGTCGACATCAACCTGACAGGCATGTTCTTCTGCATCCAGCAGGCCTTCCGCACGATGAAGGCGCAGAAGCCGATGGGCGGGCGCATCATCAACAACGGCTCCATTTCGGCCACGGCGCCGCGTCCGAACTCGGCTGCGTACACCGCGACGAAGCACGCGGTCGAGGGACTCACCAAGACGGCGTCCCTCGATGGCCGCAAGTACGACATCGCCGTGGGGCAGGTGGACGTGGGCAACGCCATGACCGAGCTGGCGGCGCGCATGGCCAAGGGCGTGCCGCAGGCCAACGGCGAACTGGCCATCGAGCCGCTGATCGACGTGAAGATCGTCGGCCAGTCGGTGCTCTACATGGCGAACCTTCCGCTGGAAGCCAACGTGCTCTTCCACACCATCATGGCGACGAAGATGCCCTTCGTCGGGCGCGGCTGAGGCGCTTCAGACCGGCGCGCGGCGGGCCAGCGTGCCAGCCGTGAGCGGGGCTGCGTCGGCCGGCCAGGTGTCTGCGATGTGGCCGTGTTGCCAGACGGCTTCGCGCGCGGCTTCGAAGGCGGGGCGGCCCGCGGCCAGCGCCGCGCCGATCATTCCGGCCAGCACGTCGCCGGTTCCGGCGGTTGCGAGGCGGGCGTTGCCGCTCAGGTTGATGATCGGTGGCGCTTCGCCAGGGCTGGCGATGACGGTGCCGGATCCCTTGAGTACCGCGACCACGCCGAAGCGCGCGGCGAGTCCGCGGGCTGCGGCCAGCCTGTCGGCCTGAACTTCACCGACCGATCGATCCAGCAGGCGAGCTGCCTCCAGCGGGTGGGGCGTGATCACCGTGGGCGAGCCGCTTTTTCCGCGTGATGCCAGCTGGGCTTGCAGCGCGCCGTCGGCAGCGATGGCGTTGAGCGCATCGGCATCGAGCACCAGGGCGGCCGCCGTCGAAAGCACGCGCGGCAACAGTTCGTTCACGGCTTCTCCTCCGCCGCACCCGCAGACTGCCGTCATGTTCGAGAGATCGAGCGTTTGGGCGTCGCGCAGCATCAGCTCGGGTTGCGCGGTGTCGACAGGCGCCGCGCTCGGATCGAGCAAGCCGACGAATACGCGCCCCGCGCCCGCGTGCAGCGCCGCTGAGCCAGCCAGCAAGGCAGCGCCAGCCATGCCGGCGGCCCCGCCGATCACCGCGACGTCGCCATAGCTGCCCTTGTGCGAGGCGTGGTTGCGCGGCTGCGCTTCGGGTGCTCCTGCGATCCGTGCCGTGGGCTGGTCCTTGAAGGCGCCGCACCCCAGGTCGTCGAACCAGACGGTGCCCGCGGCGTCTCGGCCCTGCGCGGTGAACAGGCCGGGCTTCAGCGTGAGGAAGGTGATGCAGGTGCGAGTCGACGCCTGCGCAGGGCTGACGCCTTGGGCCAGCGTGCCGGTATCCGCGTTCAGGCCCGATGGCACGTCGACGCACAGCACGGGCTGGCCGCTGGCGTGCATCTTCTCCAGCCAGTCGGCCATCGCGCCTTCGGGTGGCCGCGTCGAGCCGATGCCGAGCAATGCGTCGATCGCCAGTTCGTAGTCCGAAGGGGGCGTCGATGCGAAGGTGACGCCCGCATCGCGCGCTCGTTGCAGCGATGCCTTGGCGTCCGGCGGCAGCATGCCTTCATCGCCGATGGACGTGACCACCGGAAAGAAGCCCCGGTGCCGCAACTGGGCGGCAGCCTCGAACCCGTCGCCACCGTTGTTGCCCGGCCCGCAAGCCACCCATATCGTGCGCGCGTGCGGCGCGATTGCCATCGCGAGCTTCGCCACCGCAAGGCCTGCGCGTCGCATCAGCGTGTGGGCGGGCAGGGCGGCCGACGCTGCCTGCTCGATGCGGCGCGTGGCGGCGATGTCGAACAGGTCGGCAGCAGTGGCGGAGGTGATGCGTTGCATCGGCGCATTGTGCCGTTGGCCCGGCTCGCTGCTTGCCTCCCTATCATCCGGGGGATGAACTTCAAAGGCGTCGGCTGGCTGCTTGTCCTGCTTCTCGCGGCGCTTGTTTCGTTCGTGGCCGCGACGATGGCGTGGATCGCGGGATTCGGGTGGGTGCTGGGCGTGTTGTGCCTCGTGTGGGGCGTCTTCCTGCTGGCGGAGTTCAGGCGATGGGTGCCTCTGCGAGATGTGGCCTGGGCCGCCAATGTCGGTTTCGGCATCAGCGTGATCCGCTGGTTCGACCTGCCGGCCGAGGGTGCCTCCGGCCTGACGCGGCTGGCGCTGCTGGGCGCCGGTGTGCTGTGCCTGATCTTCTTCGCGTTGATCTGCCCCGGCTTGCTGGCCTGGGGCGTTGGAAGGCTGCGGCCTCCGCCCGAGCCGGGGCTTCCCGTCGAGAAGCCCGCAAGCCCCGAAGCCTTGCGCCGGTGGGGCCCTAAAGACTGAGCCGTTCGACCCCGAGCCCTTCGAGGTCGATGTCCGGCTCGCGTCCGGCGATCAGGTCGCCCAGCACGCGCGCGCTGCCACACGAGAGCGCCCAGCCGCTCGACCCATGCCCGAGGTTGAGCCACACGCCCGGAATGCCGCTCGCGCCCAGCACCGGCGGGCCGTCGGGCAGCATCGGCCGCGCGCCTTTCCATTGCTGGATGCCGGACTGCAGCGTGGCGGCGCCCGGAAACCAGTCGTGCAGCACCTTGTAGAGCGTCTGCACCGCGGCTGGGTTCATCGTGTCCAGCGAGCCGCCGATTTCGGCGCTGCCGGCCACGCGCACGCGTTGGCCCAGCCGGGAGATGGCGACCTTGAAGCGCTCGTCCATCACCGCGCTGCGGGGCGCATTGAGCGGCTCGCGGATCGGCGCGCTCACGGAATGGCCGTAGACCGGCGCCATCGGAATGCGCAGGCCCAGCGGCCGCAGCAGCGAGGCCGATTCCAGTCCGGCGCAGACCACGACGGCGTCGTAGCGCACCGGGTCGGAGCCGCTCGCCAGCGACAGCGAGGTGGGGGCCGCGCGGCTCAGCGGCGCGATGTCGCAGTTGAAATGGAACTGCGCACCGAACGACTCGGCCTCCCACTTGAGCAGCAGCGCGAACTGGCGGCAGTTGGCCACTTCGTCCTCGGGCAGGTGGATGGCGCCTGCCAGCGGGGTGTCGGGGTTCAGGGCGGGTTCGATGAGCCGCGCTTCGTCGGCGTCGACTTCCTTGAAGACGCTGCCAGCCGCGCGCAGCACGTCGAGCCCGGGCTGCACCAGCTTCTTCTCGCGCTTGGAGCGAAGCAGCACGAGATAACCGTCGCTGCGCTCATAGCTGAGTTCGCGCGACTCGGTCACTTCGTGCAGCCGGTTGCGGCTGTAGAAGGCCAGGCGCTGCATGCGGGCGCGGTTGGCCAGGTAGGTGTCGAGCTTGCAGGCCTTCTGCCAGCGGGAGAGCCAGCCGAGGTCGCGCGAGCCCAGGGGCCAGCGCAGCTTGATGGCACCGTGAGAGGAGAGCAGGGAGCGCAGCACCTTGCCGCGCATGCCGGGGCCGGCCCACGGCGTGACGTATCCGGGAGCGACCACGCCGGCGTTGGCGAAGCTGGCTTCCTCGGCGGCGGCGCCGCGGCGCTCGAAGACGGTCACTTCATGGCCGTCGGAAACCAGTTCCCAGGCGGTGGTGACGCCGATGATGCCGGCGCCCACGATCGCGATTTTCATTGAGTGTTCAGGATGAGAGAGATGGCTGACGCCCGCGGGACGGGCGCCGTCGGCCGTTATTCTTGCAGCGCGCGCTCGGTCTGGAGCGCCACCGCGAGCACGGCGTCGTCGCGCAGCGCCGCGTGCCACAGCATCAGGCCCACCGGCAGTTCGCCTGGAGCCTGGCAGGGCAGCGAGATGGCGCAGCCGTCGAGCATGTTGACGATCGACGGATTGCGCAGGAGCAGCGCATTGACGCGGAAGAATTCTTCGTCGCGCTCCGCGCCCGGCGCCACGCTGGCGATGGACGGCGCGGTGATCGGCACCGTCGGCGACAGCACGGCGTCGAAGGGCGCGAGCACGGCTTCGACGCGGGCGATCCAGTCGCGGCGGGCGTTGATCAGGTCGATGTACTCGTGCGCCTTCATCGTGGCGCCGCGCAGGATGCGCTGGGCCACGCGCGGGTCGTAGCCCGCGCCGCTGCGTTCCAGCAGCAGGCGGTGCCAGGCGTACGACTCGGCGGCCGAGAAGCCGCCGGTGGCGTTGATGGCGCCCAGCTCGGCGAGCTGGGGCAGGTCGATTTCGACGATGCGGGCGCCAGCGGCGCGAAGCGTCTTCAGCGAGCGTTCGAAGGCGTTGGCCACGGCGGGCTCGATGCCGTCGAAGAACACGTTCTTCACCACGGCGAGCCTGTAGGCGGCGAGCGGGGCGTTGCCGGCGGTCACGCGACGGGCGGCGAGGATCTCGTGCGCGGTGATGGCGTCGCGCACCGAGCGGGTCATGGCGCAGGCGGTATCAAGGGTGGTCGAGAGCGGCAGCGCGCCGGCGGTGGGCGTCAGCCGGGCCGTATTCTTGAAGCCGACGATGCCGTTGAGCGCTGCCGGAATGCGGATCGAGCCGCCGGTGTCGGAGCCCAGGCCGATGAAGGCGGCGCCGCTGGCGACCGAAACCGCTGCGCCGGAAGACGAACCGCCCGGGATGCGCGGTACCGCGGGGTCGCTGGCGTTGGCTGGCGTTCCATGATGCGGATTGACGCCAACGCCTGAAAAGGCGAATTCCGTCATGTTGGTCCGGCCGGTCAGTACGCCGCCGGCGGCGCGCAGCCGGGCCACGGCGGGGGAGTCGGCCTTGGCGGCCGGGGCGTGCGCCAGGACGGCGGAGCCGGCGGGCGTGGCCTGACCCTCGACGTCGAAAAGGTCTTTGGCGGTGAAGGCGAGGCCGGCCAGGCGGCTGGCCGGGTCCGACGTGGAGGCGGACTGCAGGGCCTCGTCGAACATCGTGCGGGTGAAGACGTGCTGGCAGACCGCGGACCTGGAGATGTCGATGGCGCGCTCCATTTCGGTGCGTGCATCGGTGCCACCTGCCAGAAGGTCGAGACGGGTGGCGTGAAGGTCGTTCATGGAAGCTGCGGGTGCCGCCGGGGCGGCTCGGGTTCAGAGGGAGGGGCGACGGCCGTGCTATACTCTTTGGGTTTCGCTGGTCGGGCAACGGCTCCCGTTGCATCCAGCCAGACACATCCGCAAACCGGCCCAATCAAGGTGTTGTGACTCGATTCAAAGAGCGCAAAACGGGCTGGATTTTAGACCCAACCTTTGGAGTAATTTCAATGTCCACCACCATGCGCGAAATGCTGGAAGCAGGCGTCCATTTCGGTCACCAAACCCGCTTCTGGAACCCCAAGATGGCTCCGTACATCTTCGGCCATCGCAACAAGATCCACATCATCAACCTGGAAAAGTCGCTCCCGATGTTCCAGGAGGCGATGAAGTACGCCAAGCAACTCACCGCCAACCGCGGCACGATCCTGATGGTCGGCACGAAGCGCCAGGCCCGTGAGATCGTGGCGGCGGAAGCCCGCCGCGCCGGCGTGCCCTTCGTCGACACCCGCTGGCTCGGCGGCATGCTGACCAACTTCAAGACCGTCAAGACCTCGATCAAGCGTCTGAAGGACATGAAGGCTCAGCAGGAAGCCGGCCTCGACAGCCTGAGCAAGAAGGAGCAGCTGACCTTCACGCGCGAAATCGAGAAGCTCGAGAAGGACATCGGCGGCATCCAGGACATGACCGCTTTGCCCGACGCCATCTTCGTGATCGACGTGGGCTTCCACAAGATCGCCGTGGCCGAAGCCAAGAAGCTCGGCATTCCGCTGATCGGCGTGGTGGACTCCAACCACTCGCCCGAAGGCATCGACTACGTGATCCCCGGCAACGACGACTCGTCGAAGGCTGTCACGCTGTATGCCCGCGGCATCGCCGATGCGATCATCGAAGGCCGCAACAGCGCCACCGGCGACGTGGTCAAGGCCATCGCCGAAGGCAATGACGAATTCGTCGAAGTCGAAGAGGGCGCCTCGGCCTGATTGGCGCGCCCGCGAGCCTGAAGAAGGGGCTTTGGTGCCCCTTTTTTTTAACCTGATTTTTGAATTCACGGAGATACGAAATGGCTGCAATCACCGCAAGCATGGTGGGCGAACTGCGCGCAAAGACCGACGCGCCGATGATGGAATGCAAGAAGGCCCTGACCGAGGCCGACGGCAACATGGAAAAGGCCGAAGAGCTGCTGCGCATCAAGCTCGGTAACAAGGCTGGCAAGGCCTCGAGCCGCATCACCGCCGAAGGCGTGGTGGCCGCATACGTTGGCGGTGACGCCGGCGCGATGATCGAAGTCAACTGCGAAACCGACTTCGTCTCGAAGAACGACAGCTTCCTGGCCCTGGTCAATGCCGCCGCCAAGCTGGTCGCCGAGAAGAACCCCGCCGACATCGCCGCGCTGGGCGCCCTGGCCTACGAGCAGGACGGCTTCGGCCCCACGCTCGAGGACGTGCGCAAGGGCCTGATCGGCAAGATCGGCGAGAACATGACGTTCCGCCGCTTCAAGCGCTTCGCCGGCAACGGCAAGCTGGCCTCCTACCTGCACGGCACGCGCATCGGCGTGATGGTGGAGTTCGAGGGCGACGACACCGCTGCCAAGGACGTCGCGATGCACATTGCCGCCATGAAGCCCGTGTCGGTTGCCGCTTCGGACGTACCCGCCGAGCTGATCGAGAAGGAACGCGCAGTTGCCGCCGGCAAGGCCGAGGAAGACCGCAAGACGGCCGAAGCCGAAGGCAAGAAGCCCCAGCCGGCCGACATCGTCGCCAAGCGCATCGAAGGCGGCGTGCAGAAGTTCCTCAAGGAAGTTTCGCTGCACAACCAGCCCTTCGTGAAGAACGACAAGCAGACCGTCGAGCAGATGCTCAAGGCCGTCAACACCACGATCAAGGGCTTCACCCTGTACGTGGTCGGCGAAGGCATTGAGAAGAAAGTTGACGACTTCGCCGCTGAAGTCGCAGCCCAAGTCGCCGCAGCCAAGGCTGCCGCTTAAGCCTTTACGGCTCCAGCGACGGTGCGTTCGCGCGCACCGTCGTTTTTTCATCGCCACGTTTTACACTCGTCCCGACCCAACCAAAGGAAATTGCCCATGTCTGATGCCCGCCCAGCCCACAAGCGAATCTTGTTGAAGCTGTCGGGAGAGGCATTGATGGGTGACGACGCCTTCGGCATCAACCGTGCGACCATCGTGCGCATGGTGCAGGAGGTGGCCGAGGTCGTGAACATGGGTGTCGAGGTGGCGGTCGTGATCGGCGGCGGCAACATCTTCCGCGGCGTAGCGGGCGGTTCCGTCGGCATGGACCGCGCAACCGCCGACTACATGGGCATGCTGGCCACGGTCATGAACTCGCTGGCCCTGGCCGATGCGATGGACAAGCAGGGCCTCGTGGCCCGCGTGATGTCCGCCATCGCCATCGAGCAGGTGGTCGAGCCCTATGTGCGCCCCAAGGCGCTGCAGTACCTCGAAGAGGGCAAGGTCGTGGTGTTCGCGGCCGGCACGGGCAACCCGTTCTTCACCACCGACACGGCCGCCGCGCTGCGCGGTGCCGAGATCGGCGCCGAGCTGGTGCTCAAGGCGACCAAGGTCGACGGCGTCTATACCGCCGACCCCAAGACCAACCCCGACGCGACCCGCTACGCCACGCTGACCTTCGACGAGGCGATTGCGAAGAACCTCGGCATCATGGACGCCACGGCCTTCGCGCTGTGCCGCGACCAGAAGCTGCCGATCAAGGTGTTCTCGATCTTCAAGAATGGCGCGCTCAAGCGCGTCGTCATGGGCGAGGACGAAGGCACGCTGGTGCATGCCTAGGAGTATTTGAGATGACCATTGCAGACATCCGCAGTGCGACCGACGCGAAGATGAACCAGTCGATCGCCGCATTCCAGAACAACCTCACCAAGATCCGTACCGGCCGCGCCAACTCGGCGCTGCTCGACGCAATCCACGTCGAGTACTACGGCTCGCAGGTGCCGCTGAGCCAGGTGGCCAACGTGTCGGTGCTCGATTCGCGCACGCTCAGCGTGCAGCCCTGGGAAAAGGGCATGGGCGCCAAGATCGAGAAGGCCATCCGCGAAAGCGACCTGGGCCTCAACCCCGCTTCGATGGGCGACCTGATCCGCGTGCCACTGCCGGCCATGAGCGAAGAGCGCCGCAAGGAAATGACAAAGCTCGTCCGCAACGAAGGCGAGAGCGCCAAGATCGCCACGCGCAACCTGCGCCGTGATGCGAACGAAGCGGTCAAGAAGCTGGTCAAGGAAAAGCTGGCGTCGGAAGACGACCAGAAGCGCGCCGAAGCCGAGATCCAGAAGGTCACCGACCGCCATATCGCGGAAATCGACCGCCTGGTCGCGGCCAAGGAAGCGGAGATCATGGCCGTTTGAGGCCCGCCATGGCCTCGTCGGCGCCGCGCATTCCCCACCACGTTGCCATCGTCATGGACGGCAACGGCCGCTGGGCGACGCGGCGCTTTCTTCCACGCATCGCGGGGCACAAGCAGGGCGTCGAATCGCTGCGCCGCTGCGTCAAGGCCTGCGCCGAGCGCGGCGTGGGTGTGCTCACCGTGTTCGCGTTCTCGTCCGAGAACTGGAACCGTCCCGTCGAGGAGGTTTCCGGGCTGATGGAACTGATGGTCGGTGCGCTTGCTCGCGAGGTGCCCAAGCTCGGCGCCGACGGCGTGCGGCTGCATTTCGTCGGCGAGCGCGCCGGTCTGTCGCCCAAGATGGTGAGCGGCCTGCTCGACGCCGAAGCCGCCACGGCGCACAACACCCGGCTTGTGCTCAACGTCTGCTTCAACTATGGCGGCCGCTGGGACATCGCACAGGCTGCAGCCAAGCTTGCAGCACAGGGCGAAGCGATCACCGAGCTCAGCCTCGATCGCGCCATGGCCCTGGCCCACGTGCCCGACCCCGACCTGTTCATCCGCACCGGCGGCGAGCAGCGTCTCTCCAACTTCCTGCTCTGGCAGAGTGCCTACGCCGAGCTTTTCTTCAGCGACAAGCTGTGGCCCGAGTTCGACGAGGCAGCGCTGGACGAGGCCGTTGCCGCGTTCCAGGGCCGCGAGCGGCGTTTCGGACAGACCTCGGCGCAAGTCTCTTCCACCGCCGCGGCCTGACGGCCAGGCAGCCTCCGCATGCTCAAGCAACGCATCATCACGGCGATCGTGCTCCTCGCGATCCTGCTGCCGGCGCTGTTCTACCCAAGCTATATCCCCTTCGGCTGCGTCATGCTGGTGCTGATCGGCGCCGCCGCCTGGGAGTGGGGGCGTCTGAACGGCTATGGGCAGGGGGTGTCGCTGTTCCTCGGTGCCGAGACGGTGGTGCTGTGCGGGCTCTCCTGGTGGCTCGGGCTGCTGGAGCAACCCCTGGTCGTGATGTGGACCCTGGCGAGCGCTGCCTGGGTGCTGGGCGGCGCGGCTTTGCTGCGCGTGGCAGTGCCGGGCTGGCCCCGCATTCCGCGAGGGCTGCGGCTGGTCGGTGGCCTGCTGGCGCTGTGGGTAGCGTGGCTGGCCGCGGTGCAGGCGCGCATGATCGGCATCAACTTCCTGCTGTCGATCCTCGTGCTGGTGTGGGTGGCCGACGTATTCGCCTATTTCGCCGGCCGGGCCTTCGGCCTCAAGTTCACCCGCAACAAGCTCGCTCCGGCGATCAGTCCCGGCAAGAGCTGGGAAGGCGTGTGGGGCGGCATGGTCGGCGTGGTGGTGCTGGCTTTCGCCTGGGTCTGGGCCGACAAGGCCGCGGGCGCCACGGTGGCTAGCCTGTATACCCGTCTCGCCGAGCGTGGCTGGTGGCTGCTGCTGCTGGCCGCGCTGTTCCTCGCGGCCATGAGCGTCGTGGGCGACCTCGTCGAATCTCTCATCAAGCGCAGCGCCGGCGCCAAGGACAGTAGCAGGCTGCTGCCCGGCCACGGCGGCGTCCTCGACCGCGTGGATGCCCTCTTGCCGGTGCTTCCCATTGCCATGATGCTGGCTTTCCTGTGAATTCACCTAGAAGACAACGCGTCACGGTGCTCGGCTCGACCGGTTCGGTCGGCGTGAGCACGCTCGACGTCATTTCGCGCCACCCCGAGCGCTTCGAGGTTTTCGCGCTTTCCGCGGCCACCAAGGTCGACGAGTTGCTGGCGCAGTGCGCCCAGTTCACGCCCAGGTTCGCCGTGATGGCCAGCGCGCCGCACGCCGCGCTGCTGGCCGAGAAGCTCCAGCAGAATGGCCTGAAGACGGTCGTGTTGATGGAGGGCGATGCTCTCGAAACGATAGCGTCGCACGACGAGGTCGATTCCGTGATGGCCGCCATCGTCGGTGCCGCCGGCCTGGGGCCATGCCTGGCTGCCGCGCGCGCCGGCAAGCGCCTGCTGCTGGCCAACAAGGAGGCGCTCGTCGTCGGTGGCGAACTCTTCATGCGCACCGTGCGCGAGGGCGGGGCGACGCTGCTGCCCATCGACAGCGAGCATTCCGCCATCTTCCAGTCGCTGCCCGAAGACCCGTCCACCTGGGCGCGGCGCATCGACAAGATCATCCTGACCGCCTCGGGTGGCCCGTTCCGCACCCGTGCGCCGGAAACCCTGGGCGCGGTGACGCCCGAGCAGGCCTGCGCCCATCCGAACTGGGTCATGGGCCGCAAGATTTCGGTCGATTCGGCCACGATGATGAACAAGGCGCTCGAGGTGATCGAGGCGCGCCATCTCTTCGGCGTCTCGCCCGAGCAGATCGAGGTGGTCATCCATCCGCAGAGCGTGGTGCACTCGATGGTGCAGTTCACCGACGCGTCGGTCATCGCCCAACTCGGCACGCCCGACATGCGGGTGCCGATCGCGGTGGGCCTGGCCTGGCCCGAGCGCATCGAAAGCGGCGCCGCGCGGCTCGACTTCCGGCAGATGGGCTCGCTGACCTTCGAATCGCCCGATGCGGCGCTTTTCCCCGGGCTGGGCCTTGCATGGCACGCGCTGCGCGCCGCGCCCGGTACGACGGCTGTGCTCAATGCCGCCAACGAGGTCGCAGTTGAAGCATTCCTCAACCGCCGCCTGCGTTTCGATTGCATACACGCGGTCAACATGGAAACTTTGGAAAGAGTCGCCCCCTCCAAGCCGGCATCGCTGGCCGACCTGCTGGCGATCGACGCCAGCGCCCGGGCGGCAGCCAATGCCGCGGCGCTGCGATTCGCTGCCTGACGCCTCCCTCGTAAAGCAAGGACTCCGATGCTGCTTACTGTCATAGCCTTTGTGGTTGCGCTCGGTGTCCTGATCGCGGTGCACGAATACGGCCACTATCGTGTGGCGGTGGCCTGCGGCGTCAAGGTGGAGCGCTTCTCCGTCGGTTTCGGCAAGGCGCTTTTCCGTTGGCAGCCCAGGCGCCAGCATCCGGGCCAGCAGACCGAGTTCGTCATCGGCGCATTTCCCTTCGGCGGCTACGTCAAGATGCTCGACGAGCGTGAAGGCCCCGTGGCACCCGAGGAACGCCACCGCGCCTTCAACACGCAGCCGCTGCGTTCGCGCGCGGCCATCGTGGCCGCGGGGCCGATCGCCAATCTGCTGCTGGCGGTGGCGCTCTATACGGCAGTCAACTGGATCGGCGTGCAGGAGCCGGTCGCCACATTGGCGCGGCCGGTGGCAGGCTCCCTTGCCGAGTCGGCGGGCCTGAAGGGCGGCGAGCACATATCCCGGGCTGGGTTCGATGGCGAGCTGACGCCGGTCCAGTCCTTCGAGGACCTGCGCTGGCGCATGACGCGCGGAGCGCTCGATGGTCGTGACCTGAAGCTCGAGGTCGCGGGCGAGGGCGGTCGGCCCGCGCGCGAGTTGGTGCTCCCGCTCAGCCGCATGGAGACCAAGGATGCCGATCCGCAGATGTTCCGCAAGATCGGCGTGCTGGCGCCCCTGACGCGCCCCGAGATCGGCGAAGTCATGAAGGGCAGCGCGGCCGAAGCGGCGGGCCTGCTCGACGGCGACGTGGTGCGCGCCATCGGCGGCACGCCGATCATCGACGGGCAGCAGCTGCGCGAGGCGATCCGGGCGTCGGTCGACGGTGGCCAGCCGCGCACGCAGGCATGGCAGATCGAGCGCGGCGGCCGGGCGCTCACCATCGACGTGAAGCCCGAAGTGCGGGAAGAGGGCGGCGCCAAGGTGGGGCGCGTGGGCGCCTATGTTGGCGCGCCGCCCGAAATGGTGACCGTGCGCCAGGGCGTGGTCGACGGCATCTGGCGCGGTGTGGTGCGTACCTGGGAGGTTTCGGCGCTGACCGTGCGCATGATGGGCAAGATGGTCATCGGCGAGGCGTCGATCAAGAATCTCAGTGGTCCGCTCACCATCGCGGACTACGCGGGCAAGTCCGCAAGCCTCGGTTTCACCCAGTACCTGGTCTTCCTGGCGCTCATCAGCGTGAGCCTCGGGGTGCTCAATCTCATGCCGCTGCCGGTCCTCGATGGAGGACACCTGATGTATTATCTTTGGGAGGGCCTGACCGGCAAGAGCGTCTCTGACGCCTGGATGGAACGGCTTCAGCGCGGGGGTGTGGCCCTGCTGCTGGTCATGATGTCGGTCGCACTCTTCAACGACGTCACGCGGCTCTTTGGTTAACTTTCTGCCGGCCCTTTCCGTGCCGGCTCAATTCACAGATGAACAAAAACTTCAGTCGCTTTCGCCTGCGTAGCGTTGTCGCGGTGGTTGCCAGTGCGCTTGCGGCTTCGGCCGCCTGGGCAGTCGAACCTTTCACGGTGCGCGACATCCGCGTCGAAGGCCTGCAACGCGTCGAGGCCGGTACGGTCTTCGCGTCGCTGCCGCTTCGCGTGGGCGATACCTACAGCGACGAGCGCGGCTCCGCCGCGATTCGCGCGCTGTTCGATCTGGGGTTGTTCAAGGACGTGCGCATCGACGTGAACGGCAACGTGCTGGTGGTCATCGTGGAAGAGCGTCCGACCATCGCCGATGTCGACTTCGTCGGCACCAAGGAATTCGACAAGGCCGCGCTGCAGAAGGCGCTGCGCGAAGTGGGCCTGGCCGATGGCCGCCCCTACGACAAGGCTCTGGCCGACCGTGCGGAGCAGGAGCTCAAGCGCCAATACGTGAGCCGCAGCCTCTACAACGCGCAGGTCGTGACCACCGTCACGCCCATCGAGCGCAACCGCGTCAACCTGACCTTCACCGTGACCGAAGGCGAGTCGGCCCGCATCCGCGAAGTGCGCGTGGTGGGCAACAAGGCCTTCAGCGAATCGACGCTGCTGAGCCTGTTCGACCAGGACAGCGGCGGCTTCATGAGCTGGTACACGAAGTCGAATCAGTATTCGCGCGCCAAGCTCAACGCCGACCTCGAAACCCTGCGCTCGTACTACATCACGCGCGGCTATCTCGAGTTCCGCATCGACTCGACGCAGGTCGCGATCTCCCCGGACCGCAAGGACCTGACGGTGACGGTGAACATCACCGAAGGCGAGAAGTTCGTGGTGTCGAGCGTCAAGCTCGATGGCAACTACCTCGGCCGCGACGACGAGTTCAAGTCGCTCATCACCATCAAGCCGGGCGAGCCCTACAACGGCGAGCAGGTCACGGAGACCACCAAGGCGTTCAACGACTACTTCGGCACCTTCGGCTACGCCTTTGCGCGCGTACAGGCACGCCCCGAGATCGACCGCGTCAACAACCGCGTGGCCCTCACGCTACAGGCCGAGCCCTCGCGCCGCGTGTACGTGCGCCGCGTTTCGGTCGGCGGCAACAACAAGACCCGCGACGAGGTGATCCGTCGCGAGTTCCGCCAGTACGAGGCCTCCTGGTACGACGGGGACAAGATCAAGCTCTCGCGCGACCGCGTGGACCGCCTGGGCTTCTTCACCGAAGTGAACGTCGATACGCAGGAAGTGCCCGGCTCGCCGGACCAGGTGGACCTGACCGTCAGCGTGGTTGAGAAGCCCACTGGCAGCCTGCAGCTCGGCGCGGGCTACTCCAGCGCGGAAAAGGTCGCGCTGACCTTCGGCATCTCGCAGGAGAACGTGTTCGGCTCGGGCAACTTCCTGGGCGTGCAGGTCAACACCAGCAAGTACAACCGCACGCTGTCGCTGACGGCTACCGACCCGTACTTCACGGCCGACGGCATCTCGCGTACTTTCAGCATCTACCACACCACGACGCGTCCGTACCAGACCTCGACCGACGGCGACTACAAGCTGGTGAACCAGGGCGCATCAGTGCGCTTCGGTGTGCCGTTCAGCGAGGTCGACACCGTCTTCTTCGGCGTCGGCATCGAGCGCTATGCGTTCGATCCCAACAGCTCGACCGCCTTCTCCGGCCTGTACACGCCGCCGTCGTACCTCAACTACTTCCAGTGCAAGAAGGACCCGACGGGCCTGCTGGTCACCGGCTGCGACCAGAAGAGCGTCTGGGGCATTCCGCTGAGCGTCGGCTGGGGCCGCGACAGCCGCGACAGCGCGCTGATCCCGACCACCGGCCGCCTGCAACGCGCCAACCTCGAGGTGGGTGCCGCCGGCGACATGAAGTACGTCAAGACGAACTACCAGTACCAACAGTTCTTCGCAATCAACAAGCAGTACACCTTCTCGATCAACGGCGAGGTCGGCTACGCCAAGGCCTTCGGCAACAAGGTCTATCCGATCTTCAAGAACTTCTACGCGGGTGGCCTGGGTTCGGTGCGCGGCTTCGAGCAGAACTCGCTGGGTCCGCGTGATGCGCCGCTGTTCCTGCAGAGCGAAGGCGCGGCCATCGGGGGTACGAAGAAGGCGATCTTCAATGCGGAGCTGAGCACGCCGTTCCCCGGCGCCGGCAACGACCGCACCCTGCGTCTGTACGGCTTCTTCGACGTCGGCAACGTCTTCGGCACCCGTGCCGCCGGCGTGACCGACGAGCAATGGAAGGCCGAGAAGAAGCTGCGCGCCTCGGTCGGCCTTGGCGTCAGCTGGATCTCGCCGCTGGGCCCGCTGCGCCTTGCCTACGCCTTCCCGATCAAGTCCCAGAAGGAAGTGGGGCAACCGTTCACGGCAGGCTATATCCCGAAGGATAGAATTCAGCGCCTCCAATTCCAGATCGGAACGTCTTTCTAAATGAAGCATTTGATCCGCGCCGCGGCCGGCGCGTTGTTGATTCCCGCTTTCGCACTTGCCACGGCACCTGCCCAGGCACAGGCGCAGGAAACTTTTCGCATCGGCTTTGTGAACCCGGACCGCGTGCTGCGTGAAGCGCAGCCCGCGAAGACTGCCCAGGCAAAGCTCGAGGCGGAGTTCCTGAAGCGCGAGAAAGACCTGACCGCGCAGGGCGATGCCCTGAAGGCTGCTTCCGAGAAGTTCGAGCGCGAGGCTCCCACCCTGTCTGAAACCCAGCGCGTTGCCCGCCAGCGCGCCCTGGTCGATCAGGACCGCGACTTCCAGCGCAAGCGCCGCGAGTTCCAGGAAGACCTGAACGCGCGCAAGAACGAAGAGCTCCAGCAGGTCTACGAGCGCGCCAACCGCGTGGTGAAGCAGGTGGCCGAGGCCGAGAAGTACGACGCCATCCTGCAGGAAGCGATCTACATCAATCCGAAGCACGACATCACCGACAAGGTGATCAAGGCGCTGAACGCGTCCGTCGCTTCTCCTGCGCCCGCGGCCGGCAAGTAACGCCGCGAACCGGCGTGTCACTGCAGCTCGGAGCCATTGTTGACGCCCTCGGGGGCGAGCTTCATGGCGATGCGGCGCTGTCCATCGAGCGGCTCGCGCCTCTCCAGAATGCACAGCCCGATGCGCTCAGCTTCCTGAGCCATCCCAAATACCAGCAGGAACTGGCGGCTTCGAAGGCCGCCTGCGTGATCGTGTCGCCCGCCATGCGCGAGGCAGCAGCTGCGCGTGGCGCCTACATCGTCACGCCCGATCCGTACCTCTACTTCGCCCGTCTCACGCAGCTGTGGAAGGCGCACCATGTGCGCCCGGAGGCCGACCGCGTCCATCCCAGCGCGGTGATCCATCCTGAAGCGCTGCTCGACGCCACGGCGCGCATCGGCGCGCTGTGCGTGGTGGAGCGGGGCGCCCGCATCGGCGCGGGCACCGTGCTGAAGTCGCGCGTGACGGTCAGCGAGGACTGCGTCATCGGCGAGCGCTGCCTGCTGCATCCCGGCGTGGTGATCGGCGCCGACGGCTTCGGGCTCGCCCCGCACGAGGGGCGCTGGGTCAAGATCGAGCAGCTCGGCGCGGTGCGCATCGGCAACGACGTCGAGATCGGTGCCAACACCTGCATCGACCGCGGCGCGCTGGACGACACCGTCATCGAAGACGGCGTGAAGCTCGACAACCTGATCCAGATCGGCCACAACGTCCGGGTCGGCAAGAACACGGCCATGGCGGGCTGCGTCGGTGTGGCCGGGAGCGCCATCATCGGGGCCGGCTGCACCTTCGGTGGCGGCGCCATCGTGCTGGGGCACCTGACGGTCGCCGACGGCGTGCATGTGTCGGCCGCGACCGTGGTCACCCGGTCCATCCACAAGGCCGGCCAATACACCGGCATGTTTCCCATCGATGACAATGCGAACTGGGAAAAGAATGCGGCAACGCTCAAGCAGTTGCACAGCCTGCGCGAACGACTGAAGGCGCTGGAGAAGGCTCCCTCGAAAAAATGACGACGATGCAGGAACAGAAAATCATGACGACGCTCGATATCCATCAAATCCTCAAGCTGCTGCCTCACCGCTACCCGTTCCTGCTGGTGGACCGCGTGCTGGACATGGAAAAGGGCAAGCGCATCACGGCGCTCAAGAACGTGACGATGAACGAGCCGTTCTTCAACGGCCACTTCCCGCACCGCCCTGTGATGCCGGGCGTGCTGATGCTCGAAGCGATGGCCCAGGCGGCGGCGCTGCTGTCCTTCCATTCGCTGGACATCGTGCCGGACGACAACACCGTCTACTACTTCGCTGCCATCGACGGCGCCCGCTTCAAGCGTCCGGTGGAGCCGGGCGACCAACTCACCCTCGAAGTCGAGATCGAGCGCATGAAGGCGGGCATCTCCAAGTTCAAGGGCCGGGCCCTGGTGGGCACCGAGCTCGCCTGCGAGGCGTCGCTGATGTGCGCCATGCGCCAGATCAACTGATGGCCGGCCGCAGCCAGTTGCTTCTTCACAAGGCATGACCCAGGTTCATTCGACGGCCGTCGTCGACCCCCAGGCACAGCTCGACGCCTCGGTGTCGGTCGGGCCCTATACCGTGATCGGCCCGCACGTGCGCATAGGCGCGGGCACCACCATCGGCGCGCACTGCGTGATCGAGGGCCGCACCACCATCGGGCGCGACAACAGGATCTTCCAGTTTTCGTCCCTCGGCGCCGTTCCGCAGGACAAGAAATACGCCGGCGAGCCTACCGAGCTCGTCATCGGCGACCGCAACGTGATCCGCGAGTTCTGCACCTTCAACCTCGGCGTGCCGGGGGCAGGGGGCGTCACGCGTGTCGGCAACGACAACTGGATCATGGCGTACACGCACATCGCCCACGACTGCCGCGTCGACGACCACACCACGCTCGCCAACAACACCACGCTGGCCGGGCATGTGCACCTTGCCGACTGGGTGACGGTCGGCGGGCTCACGGGCATCCACCAGTTCGTCTCCATCGGAGCCCACGCCATGCTCGGCTTCGCGAGCGCGGTCACGCAGGACGTGCCGCCTTTCATGCTGGTCGACGGCAATCCGCTGGCGGTGCGCGGCTTCAACATCGTCGGCCTGCGCCGGCGCGATTTCTCCGCGCAGCGGCTCGCAGCGGTGAAGCAGATGCATCGCCTGCTGTACCGCCAGGGCAAGACGCTCGACGAGGCGCGCGCAGGCATCGCCGCGCTGGCCACCGAAATGCCCGAGGCGGCCCGCGACGTCGCGCTGATGGAATCCTTCCTGGCCAATTCGACGCGCGGCATCGCGCGCTGAAGTGACGGCCATGCAGAACGACGGACAGCGACGCTTCGCGCTGGTCGCAGGCGAAGCGTCCGGCGACCTGCTCGCCGGCCTGCTGCTCGACGGCCTGCTGGCGCGCTGGCCCGATCTCCAGACCGTCGGCATCGGCGGGCCCCGCATGCTGGCCCACGGCTTCCAGAGCTGGTGGCCGCAGGAAAAGCTCGCGGTGCGCGGCTACATCGAGGTGCTGCGGCACTACGCCGAAATTGCCGGCATCCGCCGCCAGCTCAAGGCGCGGCTGCTGCAGGAGCGGCCCCAGCTCTTCATCGGCGTCGACGCACCCGATTTCAACCTCGACCTCGAAGCCGGCCTGCGCAGCCAGGGCATGAAGACGGTGCACTTCGTCTGCCCGTCGATCTGGGCCTGGCGGCCTGAGCGTATCGAGAAGATCCGGGCAGCCGCCGACCACGTGCTGTGCATCTTCCCGTTCGAACCCGCCTTGCTGGCGGAGAAGGGCGTGGCCGCGAGCTATGTGGGCCATCCCGTCGCGAACGTGATCCCGATGGTGCCCGACCAGGCTGGTGCACGCGCCGCGCTGGGCCTGGCGCCCGATGCGCCTGTCGTCGCGCTGCTGCCGGGCAGCCGCCGTTCCGAGATCCGCTACCTGGCCGCCCGTTTCTTCGCCGCCGCGGCGCTGATGCACAAGGCGCGGCCGGAACTGCAGTTCGTGGCGCCCATCATTCCGGGCCTTCGCGCCGAAGTCGAAGCCTTGCTGCAGGCCAGCGGCATGGCCGGGCGCGTCAGGCTGCTCGACGGCCAGTCGCATGCGGTGCTGGCCGCCTGCGACGCCACGCTGATCGCCAGCGGCACCGCCACGCTCGAGGCGGCCCTGTTCAAGCGGCCGATGGTCATCGCCTACAACATGAACGCGCTTTCGTGGCGCCTCATGCGGCGCAAGCAGCTGCAGCCCTGGGTGGGATTGCCCAACATCCTGTGCCGCGATTTCGTGGTGCCCGAGCTGCTGCAGGAGGCGGCCACCCCCGAGGCGCTGGCCCGGGCCACGCTCGACTGGCTGGACGCGCCTGAAAAGACCCGGGCGCTGCAACAAAGATTTTCAGAGCTGCATGTGCAATTGCAGCGCGATACGCCCACACTCTGCGCCGATGCGATCCAGAAAGTTCTTGAAGGCTGAGCAGGCCCCGCTGGTGTGGGACGCACCCGGCCTGATCGCGGGCGTCGACGAGGCGGGTCGCGGGCCCCTGGCCGGGCCCGTGGTGGCTGCAGCCGTGATCCTCGACGACATGCGGCCCATCCGCGGTCTCGCGGACTCCAAGACGCTGACCGCGCTGCAGCGCGAACGCCTGCACGACCAGATCCTCGCCAAGGCGCTGTGCTGCTCCATCGCGCAGGCTACCGTCGAGGAAATCGACACCCACAACATCCTGCAGGCGACCATGCTGGCGATGCGCCGGGCCGTCGAGGGGCTGCGGCTCAAGCCGGTGAAGGTGCTGGTCGACGGCAACCGCCTGCCCACGCTGGACGTGCTCGCCGAGGCCATCGTGAAGGGCGACGCCCGGGTCAAGGCGATTTCCGCCGCGTCGATCCTGGCGAAGGTGCACCGCGACCGCCTGTGCGAGCAACTGCACGTCGAGTTTCCGCACTACGGCTTTGCGGGCCACAAGGGCTACGGCACGCCGGAGCATCTGGAGGCGCTGCAGCGCCACGGTGCCTGCGTGCATCACCGGAAGTCCTTCAGCCCGGTGGCGGCGGCGCTCCTCCGCACCGGCGGCGTCCTGAACGTGATGCTTCCGGCCGAATCCGATGGGCAGCCGGCGATGGGCATCGGTGCCATCGAGGTCGCGCGGTCCGAGCTTCGCGCTGCTCCCTGAACCCGGCCCGATGACTTCCGATACCGGCGCCAGCCACATCAGCTCGCGCGACAACCCCCTGCTCAAGGACTTGCGCAAGCTTGCCCAGGATCCGGGCGCCTATCGCAAGCTGGGCCGCATCTGGCTCGAGGGCGACCATCTGTGCCGGGCGGCGCTGGCGCGGAGCGTGAAGCCCTCCATTGCCGTGTTCTCGGAGTCGTTCTGGCCGAAAGCGCCGGCGGAGTGGTCGATCGGTGCTATCAAAACCGTAGTTGTCGCGGACAGCCTGCTGCGCGACGTCAGCGGCCTCGAGTCGCCAGCGCCGATGGGCTTCGTGCTCGACGTACCGGCCCGCCCCGAATTGCTGCCTGATGCCCCGAGCGTCGTGCTCGACCGTCTGCAGGACGCCGGCAATGCCGGCTCCATCCTGCGCAGCGCCGCCGCATTCGGCTTCGCGCAGGTGATCGCGCTCAAGGGCACGGCCGCGCTGTGGGCGCCCAAGGTGCTGCGCGCCGGTATGGGGGCGCATTTCGGCCTGCGGCTGATCGAAGGTGTGGACGCAGATGTGCTCGACAGCCTGAGAGTGCCCCTGGTGGCGACCAGCTCGCACCGCGGCGACTGGCTGCACAAGGCCGATCTGCCGCATCCCTGCGCCTGGCTTATGGGGCACGAGGGGCAGGGCGTTTCGGCGGCGCTGGAAGCCCGGGCCTCGCACCATATCCGCATCGCGCAGCCGGGCGGAGAGGAGTCGCTGAACGTGGCCGCGGCCGCCGCGATCTGCCTGCATGCGAGCGGAGCAGCCCTGCTGGCCGAATAACACACCCAGTCCGGGCTACAATCGGGGGCTTACTCGCAAATCAGCGTCGCCCGGCCGCCTACAACGCCATCTTCCCCTTAAGCAGCAGTCCCCAGGCTATACGCCTGAGGCTCCGGGCGACCGTAACCATCCGGAGAACCCAGTGCTTTTGTCTCTCAAGGGAAGTTTCCCGCCCGCCATCCTGGCGCTCGCAGACGGCACGGTCTTTCTCGGCAACTCGATCGGAGCCACCGGCTCCACGACCGGTGAAGTGGTGTTCAACACCGCCATGACCGGTTACCAGGAAATCCTCACCGACCCGAGCTACTGCCAGCAGATCGTGACGCTCACGTATCCGCACATCGGCAACTACGGCGTCAACGGCGAGGACATCGAAGCCGACAAGATCCATGCCGCGGGCCTGATCATCAAGGACCTGCCCCTCGTCGCCTCCAACTTCCGCAAGACCGCCACGCTGACCGAGTACCTCGTGTCCGGCAACACCGTGGCCATCGCGAACATCGACACCCGCAAGCTCACCCGCCACCTGCGCACCAACGGCGCCCAGAACGGCTGCATCCTGGGCCTTGCCGCGGGCGAGACCGTGACGCAGGCGCTGATCGACAAGGCCATCGCCTCCGCCAAGGCCGCGCCGAGCATGGCGGGCCTCGACCTCGCCAAGGTGGTGTCGGTCAAGCAGACCTACGAATGGACCGAGACCGAGTGGAAGCTGGGCTCGGGCTATGGCGTGCAGATCACGCCGAAGTTCCACGTCGTGGCCTTCGACTACGGCGTCAAGAAGAACATCCTGCGCATGATCGCCCAGCGTGGCGCGCGCATCACCGTGGTGCCGGCGCAGACGCCCGCGGCCGACGTGCTCAAGTTGAAGCCGGACGGCATCTTCCTGGCCAACGGCCCTGGCGACCCAGAGCCCTGCGACTACGCCATCAGCGCCGTCAAGGAGCTGATCGAGACCGGCATTCCCACCTTCGGCATCTGCCTGGGCCACCAGATCATGGCGCTGGCCTCCGGCGCCAAGACCTTCAAGATGAAGTTCGGCCACCACGGCGCGAACCATCCGGTGAAGGACCTCGACAACGGCCGCGTGAGCATCACCAGCCAGAACCACGGCTTCGCGGTCGACGAGAAGTCGCTGCCGGCCAACCTGCGTCCCACCCACATCAGCCTGTTCGACAACACGCTGCAGGGCCTGGCTCGCACCGACAAGCCCGCGTTCTGCTTCCAGGGCCACCCTGAAGCCTCGCCGGGCCCGCACGACATCGGCTACCTGTTCGATCGCTTCACGGCACTCATGGAAAAGAACAAGACGGAAAAGACGGAGAAAGAGAATGCCTAAGCGCACAGACCTCAAATCGATCCTCATCATCGGCGCCGGCCCGATCATCATCGGCCAGGCCTGCGAGTTCGACTACTCCGGCGTGCAGGCCTGCAAGGCGCTGCGCGAAGAGGGCTACAAGGTCATCCTGATCAACAGCAACCCCGCGACGATCATGACCGACCCGGCCACGGCCGACGTCACCTACATCGAGCCCATCACCTGGCAGACGGTCGAGAAGATCATCGCCAAGGAACGCCCCGACGCGATCCTGCCGACCATGGGCGGCCAGACCGCGCTGAACTGCGCGCTCGACCTGTGGCGCAACGGCGTGCTCGACAAGTACACGGGCGCTGCCACCAACAGGCCCGTCGAGCTGATCGGCGCCACGCCCGAGGCCATCGACAAGGCCGAAGACCGCCTGAAGTTCAAGGACGCGATGACCAAGATCGGACTGGGCTCGGCCCGTTCCGGCATCGCGCACTCGATGGAGGAGGCGTGGGCGGTGCAGAAGCACGTCGGCTTCCCGACCGTGATCCGCCCCAGCTTCACGCTCGGCGGCACCGGCGGCGGCATCGCCTACAACCCGGAAGAGTTCGAGACCATCTGCAAGCGCGGCATCGAAGCCTCGCCGACCAACGAGCTGCTGATCGAAGAGTCGCTGCTCGGCTGGAAGGAGTACGAGATGGAAGTCGTGCGCGACAAGGCCGACAACTGCATCATCGTCTGCTCCATCGAGAACCTCGACCCGATGGGCGTGCACACCGGCGACTCGATCACCGTGGCGCCCGCGCAGACGCTGTCCGATAAGGAATACCAGATCCTGCGCAACGCCTCGCTGGCCGTGCTGCGCGAGATCGGCGTGGACACCGGCGGCTCGAACGTGCAGTTCTCCATCAACCCGAAGGACGGCCGCATGGTCGTCATCGAGATGAACCCGCGCGTGTCTCGTTCGTCGGCGCTGGCCTCCAAGGCCACGGGCTTCCCGATCGCCAAGGTCGCGGCCAAGCTGGCCGTGGGCTACACGCTCGACGAGCTGCGCAACGAGATCACCGGCGGCGCGACGCCGGCGTCGTTCGAGCCCTCGATCGACTACGTCGTCACCAAGATCCCGCGCTTCGCGTTCGAGAAGTTCCCGCAGGCAGATTCGCGCCTGACGACGCAGATGAAGTCGGTGGGCGAGGTGATGGCCATGGGCCGCACTTTCCAGGAATCGTTCCAGAAGGCGCTGCGCGGCCTCGAAGTCGGCGTCGACGGCATGAACGAGAAGACGCAGGACCGCGAAGTGCTCGAGAAGGAACTGGGCGAGCCCGGCCCCGAGCGCATCTGGTACGTGGGCGATGCCTTCGCCCAGGGCATGAGCGTCGATGAAGTGTTCGCGCTCACGAAGATCGACCCGTGGTTCCTGGTGCAGATCGAGGAGATCGTGAAGATCGAGCTCGAGCTGGAGACCAAGTCGCTCGACGACATCGACGCCGCCACGCTGCGCCTGCTGAAGCAGAAGGGCTTCTCCGACCGCCGCCTGGCCAAGCAGCTGCGCACCACCGACACCGCCATCCGCGAGAAGCGTCGCGCCCTGGGCGTGCGCCCGGTCTACAAGCGCGTGGACACCTGCGCGGCCGAGTTCGCCACCAACACGGCCTACATGTACTCGACCTACGAGGACGAGTGCGAGGCCGACCCGAGCGACAAGAAGAAGATCATGGTGCTCGGCGGCGGTCCCAACCGCATCGGCCAGGGCATCGAGTTCGACTACTGCTGCGTGCACGCCGCGCTCGCCATGCGCGAGGACGGCTACGAGACCATCATGGTCAACTGCAACCCCGAGACCGTGTCGACCGACTACGACACCTCGGACCGCCTGTACTTCGAGCCGCTGACGCTGGAAGACGTGCTCGAGATCGTCGACAAGGAAAAGCCGCTGGGCGTGATCGTGCAGTACGGCGGCCAGACGCCGCTGAAACTCGCCCTCGACCTGGAAGCCAACGGCGTGCCGATCATCGGCACCTCGCCCGACATGATCGACGCTGCCGAAGACCGCGAGCGCTTCCAGAAGCTGCTGCACGAGCTCAAGCTGCTGCAGCCGCCGAACGCCACCGCGCGCACCGAAGCCGAGGCGCTCGAGAAGGCCTCCGAACTGGGCTACCCGCTGGTGGTGCGCCCGAGCTACGTGCTGGGCGGCCGCGCGATGGAAATCGTGCATGAGCAGCGCGATCTGGAGCGCTACATGCGCGAAGCCGTCAAGGTCAGCAACGATTCGCCGGTGCTGCTCGACCGCTTCCTGAACGATGCCGTCGAGTGCGACGTCGACTGCCTGCGCGACGCGGAGGGCCAGACGCTCATCGGCGGCGTGATGGAGCACATCGAACAGGCCGGCGTGCACTCGGGCGACTCCGCCTGCTCGCTGCCGCCCTACAGCCTGGGCGCCGAAACGGTGGCCGAACTCAAGCGCCAGAGCGCCGCCATGGCGGCCGCACTGAACGTGGTCGGCCTGATGAACGTGCAGTTCGCCATCCAGCAGAAGGACGGCAAGGACGTCATCTACGTGCTCGAAGTGAACCCGCGCGCCTCGCGCACCGTGCCCTACGTGAGCAAGGCCACCGGCATCCAGCTCGCCAAGGTGGCGGCCCGCTGCATGGCCGGCCAGTCGCTGAAGTCGCAAGGCATCGAGAAGGAAGTGACGCCGCCGTACTTCAGCGTGAAGGAAGCCGTGTTCCCGTTCGTCAAGTTCCCGGGCGTGGACACCATCCTCGGCCCCGAGATGAAGTCGACCGGCGAAGTCATGGGCGTGGGCAAGACCTTCGGCGAAGCTTTCGTGAAGTCGCAGCTGGGTGCCGGTACGCACCTGCCGAAGTCGGGCAAGGTCTTCATCTCGGTGAAGAACAACGACAAGGCGCGCGCGGTCGAAGTGGCTCGCGGCCTGGCCAAGCTGGGCTTCGAGCTGATCGCGACCAAGGGAACGGCCGCCGCCATCAACGCTGCCGGCGTCGAGTGCGCGACGGTGAACAAGGTGACGGAAGGCCGCCCGCACATCGTGGACATGATCAAGAACAACGAGATCGCCCTGGTCATCAACACGGTCGAAGAGCGCCGCAACGCGATCACCGACTCGCGCCAGATCCGCACCTCGGCGCTGCAGGCGCGCGTGACCACCTTCACCACGATCTTCGGCGCCGAAGCCGCGGTCGAGGGCATGGGCTTCATGGACGAGCTCGGCGTGATCTCGGTGCAGGAAATGCACGCGCAACTGGCCGCGGCCTGAGCGTCATCGCGATCATGGAAACGCAGCTCGTCGAACTCGGCCTGACCGACTGGAACGCGGCCACGCCCAACGAGGCGTGGATCGCGGAGCTGGAAGCGGGCAAGGTGCTGTACTTTCCGCGCCTGGGTTTCGAGCTGCTGCCCGAAGAGCGCAGCCTGCTCACGCCCGGCCTGCTGTCGCCCGATGTGCGCAACATCAGCCTCGACGCCAACGGCAAGCTCAAGGGCGCCGTGGGCGACGAGGCGGTACAGCGGACGGCTGCCGCGATGGTGGGGCGCTTCAGGGCGCAGGCCACGCAGCTCATCCACGGGCTGCTGCCGCACTACGCGCCGGCGCTGCGGCTGGCGCCGACCAGCTACCGTCCTGCGCAGGTCGAGACGCGGGTGCAGTCGTGGCGCGCCGACGACCGGCGCCTGCATGTCGATGCATTCCCGTCGCGGCCGAACTACGGCGAGCGCATCCTGCGCGTCTTCACCAACGTGAATCCCGACGGCGCGCCGCGCGTGTGGCGCGTGGGCGAACCCTTCGAGGACATCGCGAAGCGCTTCCTGCCGCGCGCCAAGCCTTACTCGCGCTGGCAGGCCAAGCTGCTGCAGGCGCTGCATGTGACCAAGTCGTTCCGCAGCGAGTACGACCACCTCATGCTGCAGCTGCACGACGGCATGAAGTCGGACATGGCCTATCAGGAGAACTCGCCGCAGGAAACTGCGAAGTTCCCGCCGGGTTCGGTGTGGGTCTGCTTCTCCGACCAGACTTCGCACGCCGTGATGGCGGGCCAGTACATGCTCGAGCAGACCCTCCACCTGGACGCTTCCAAGCAATACAATCCCGCTTCGAGCCCGCTCGCCATCCTGAGCCGGCTGACAGGACGGACGCTCGTCTGAGCGCAGTCCCCCATCGACCGCCGAACGGCAGCGTTCGGCGGTTTCGCTTTATGGAGAGAAAACTAGACATGGCGACCATCCCCATCACCAAGCGCGGCGCGGAGAAGCTGCGCGAAGAACTGCGCCGGCTCAAGTCGGTGGACCGTCCTGCTGTCATCAATGCGATCGCCGAAGCGCGCGCGCAGGGTGACATCAGCGAGAACGCCGAATATGAATCCGCCAAGGATCGCCAGGGCTTCATCGAAGGCCGCATCCTGGAGATCGAGGGCAAGCTTTCCGCATCGCAGGTGATCGATCCCAGCGAGCTCGACGCCGGCGGCAAGGTGGTTTTCGGCTCCACCGTCGAACTCGAGGAGGAAGACAGCGGCGATGCCGTCAAGTACCAGATCGTGGGTGAGGACGAGGCCGACCTGAAACAGGGCCTGATCAACGTGTCCAGCCCGATCGCCCGCGCGCTGATCGGCAAGGAAGAGGGCGACACCGCCGAAGTGCAGACGCCCGGCGGCCTCAAGCGCTACGAGATCGTGGCGGTCAGTTACGTCTGATCGCGGCGCGCATGAAGGACCTGAAGGACCGTATTGCGCTGATTCTGGCCGCCTTCTGGTGGGGCAGCCTGACGACGATCGGCTTTCTCGTCGTGCCGATGCTGTTCGCGAAGCTGGGCAACCCGGCGGTGGCGGGCAATTTCGCGGCGCAGCTGTTCGAGGCACAGAGCTGGATCGCCATCGCCTGCGGGGTGATTCTGCTGATCCACTTCCGCTCGAAGGCCGACGAGCGCATGAGCGGGCCGGCGATGACGACCATCTTCTTCATCCTGGGCGCGTTGCTGCTGGCGCTGCTGCAGCAGTACGCGGTGGCGCCGCGCATTGTGGCGCGGGAGAACCTGAAACTGTGGCATGCCATGGGAACGGGCATGTACTTCGTGCAGTGGCTCTGTGCCGGCGTGGTGCTGTGGCGCGTGGGAGGCCGCACGGCGGGCTGAAGGCAACGACGGAACGCACGGCAAAGAAAAAGGCGGCTCGCGGGCCGCCTTTTCTCTTTTCTGTTTCTGCAGGGCGCTGCTACTCTTTCCAGTATTTCGCGACCCAGCGCGCCGGCTTGATGAACCGGAAGGCGCGGTTGCGGCGGCCAGCCAGCGCGTCGGGCGGGTTGCATTCGCCGTGGAACACCATGATCCGCGCGCCTTCGGGCACGAAGGGCTCTTCCCAATAGTTGGTCGGCCAGGTCGGGATGCCGTGGTACTTGAAGCTGGGGCACCAGCCGTCGGGCCAGTAGGACAGCTTGCCCTGCTTGTGGAGCACGTCCGACAGGTAGGTCTGCTCGTTGCGGTACTCGGCCTGGACCTTGTCCATGTTGGCGCGGAAATAGGCCAGCACGTCGGCATGGGCGCCGAGCTCGAAGCGATAAACCGAGGAGTTGCCCGTGATCCGGCCGCGCCGCCAGGGACGGTCGTAGTCGTGGATGATCAGGAACTCGCCCGGCTGCTCGAAGAAGGCGTCCAGGCTGCCCACGACGACCACGTCGAGGTCGAGGAAGAGGGCGGGGCCGCGCAGGCCGTGCAGGTCCTTCTCGAAGGTGGTGAGCTTCTTCCAGGCGCCATCGCGCTGGCCGGGGGCCAGGTGCAGGTTCAGCGGCGGAATCGGCAGGCAGGTCACCTCGGGACGCACGCCGTTGCCGTCGTCGGTCAGACAGACGAACTTGAAGTCGCAGCTCAGGTGGCGGCGGACCATCGCGTAGAGCCGGTTGACGTACTCGGGGCCGTACTTCGTGCCCCACTTCATGCAGAGGATATGGCGCTGGGCGCCTTGCGCTGGCGCCAAGTTCAATCCGCCTGGTTGCGTTTCTTGACCGACAGGGGCCGTTTCGCCTTGGCGCGCTTGATGGTGCCGCCAGGGGTGAGGCGCTGGTTGCCGAGCACGCGCAGGGTCTTGATTTCAGGGCGCTGGCCGCCGCGCTTGCTGTACTTGACGATCTTCACGTCGCGTGGGCCGGGCATGCGATCTTCGTCGACCACGCGCTCCTTCTCGGCCTTGGGGCGCCACAGCACGAGCAGCTTGCCGATGTGCTGGATGGGGGCGGCGTCGAGTTCTTCGGCCAGTTCGCGCAGCATGGCGTCGCGGGCCAGGCGGTCGTCGGAGAAGACTCGGATCTTGATCAGGCCGTGGGCCTTGAGCGCCGCGTCGGCTTCCTTCTTCACGGCAGGGGTGAGCCCGTCTCCACCGACCATGACGATCGGATCCAGGTGGTGAGCTTCGGCGCGATGCACCTTGCGCTCGGCAGGGGTAAGTTGAATGGCGGGCATCCCCGTATTATCGACCCGTACACGAAGACCCCCCATGAGCACCAAAGCCAAAAGCAAGAAAGTCAACAAGGCGTGGCTGCACGACCATATCAACGACCCCTACGTGAAGCTCGCCACGAAGGAGGGCTACCGGGCTCGCGCCGCCTACAAGCTCAAGGAGATCGACGAATCCCTCGGCCTGGTCAAGCCAGGCCAGCTGGTGGTGGACCTCGGCTCCGCCCCGGGCGCATGGAGCCAGTACCTGCGCCGGCGCATGTCGCCGGGCGGAGCCGCGGCCGGTGAACTGAACGGCACCATCGTCTCGCTCGACCTGCTGCCGATGGAGCCCATCGAGGGCGTGATCTTCCTGCAGGGGGATTTCCGCGAAGACGAGTTGCTGCAGCAACTGCTGGGCGTGCTGGCCGGGCGCAAGGCCGATCTTGTGGTTTCGGACATGGCGCCCAACCTGTCGGGCATCCATTCGGCCGACGCAGCCCGCGTTTCGCACCTGATCGAGCTCGCCATCGACTTCGCCCGGAACCACCTGAAGCCCGAGGGCGCGCTGGTGGCCAAGGTTTTCCATGGCAGCGGCTACGACGAGCTAGTGAAGCTTTTCAAGGCCAATTTCCGTGTCGTGAAACCCTTCAAACCCAAGGCGTCCCGGGACAAATCGGCCGAGACCTTCCTGGTCGGGGTAGGACTGAAGGCCGTGGATACGCCTTGATACCGGCCCGAGCAACATCCTTTGCGGCGCAAACCCATGTCAGGCTATGGCCGCATTAGGGAAATGCCAGCTTTTCGCAGCTTGAAAAGCCTAAAATGGGGCGCAATTGCGTACCCACAGCGCGTTTTTTCATTCACCTGTCACGCGCTTTAGCCTGGAGCTTCGTTTGAACAATCAGTGGTTTTCCAAAGTTGCCGTGTGGCTCGTCATCGCCATGGTGTTGTTCACTGTCTTCAAGCAGTTCGACACCCGCGGCGGCGTCGGCTCGGGGACAGTCAGCTACTCCGAGTTTCTGGACCAGGTCCGCAACAACCAGATCAAGAGCGCCGTCATTCCTGAAGGCGCCGCAGGCGGCGAGATCGTCGCTGTCACGAACGACGACCGCAAGATCCGCACGACTGCAACCGTGCTCGACCGCGGCCTCGTGGGCGACCTGATCGACCACAACGTCAAGTTCGACGTCAAGCCGCGCGAAGAAAGCTCCCTGCTCATGACCCTGCTGGTCAGCTGGGGGCCGATGCTGCTGCTGATCGGCGTGTGGATCTACTTCATGCGGCAGATGCAGGGCGGCGGCAAGGGCGGGGCGTTCAGCTTCGGCAAGAGCAAGGCCCGCATGATGGACGAGAACAACAACACGGTCACCTTCGCCGACGTCGCGGGCTGCGACGAGGCCAAGGAAGAAGTCCGTGAAGTGGTCGACTTCCTGAAGGACCCGCAGCGCTTCCAGAAGCTCGGCGGCCGCATTCCTCGAGGCCTGCTGCTGGTCGGCCCTCCGGGCACCGGCAAGACGCTGCTGGCCAAGTCGATCGCCGGCGAGGCCAAGGTGCCTTTCTTCTCGATCTCCGGTTCCGACTTCGTCGAAATGTTCGTCGGCGTGGGCGCTGCCCGCGTCCGCGACATGTTCGAGAACGCCAAGAAGAACGCTCCCTGCATCATCTTCATCGACGAAATCGACGCGGTGGGCCGCCAGCGCGGTGCCGGCCTCGGCGGCGGCAACGACGAACGCGAGCAGACGCTCAACCAGATGCTGGTCGAGATGGACGGCTTCGAAACCAACCTCGGCGTGATCGTGGTGGCTGCCACCAACCGCCCGGACATCCTGGACGCCGCGCTGCTGCGCCCCGGCCGTTTCGACCGCCAGGTCTACGTCACGCTGCCCGACATCCGCGGCCGCGAGCAGATCCTTGGCGTGCACATGCGCAAGGTCCCGCTGGGCCAGGACGTGAACCCGAGCGTGATCGCCCGCGGTACGCCCGGCATGTCGGGCGCAGACCTGGCCAACCTCTGCAACGAAGCTGCCCTGATGGCCGCCCGCCGCAATGCGCGCGTGGTCGAGATGCAGGACTTCGAAAAGGCCAAGGACAAGATCTTCATGGGCCCCGAGCGCAAGAGCATGGTCATGCCCGAGGAAGAGCGCCGCAACACGGCCTACCACGAGTCCGGCCATGCCCTCATCGGCAAGCTGCTGCCCAAGTGCGACCCGGTCCACAAGGTCACGATCATTCCGCGCGGCCGCGCCCTCGGCGTGACCATGAGCCTGCCCTCGCAGGACCGCTACAGCTACGACCGCGAGTACATGCTGAACCAGATCAGCATGCTGTTCGGCGGCCGCATCGCCGAGGAAGTGTTCATGCACCAGATGACCACCGGTGCCAGCAACGACTTCGAGCGTGCGACCAACCTGGCGCGCGACATGGTCATGAAGTACGGCATGAGCGATGCCCTTGGGCCGATGGTCTACGCCGAGAACGAAGGCGAAGTGTTCCTGGGCCGTTCGGTCACCAAGACCACGAACATGAGCGAGCAGACCATGGAGAAGGTCGACTCCGAAGTTCGCCGCATCATCGACGAGCAGTACGCCCTGGCGCGCCGCCTGATCGAGGAGAACAGCGACAAGATGCACGCCATGGCCAAGGCGCTGCTCGAATGGGAAACCATCGACACCGAGCAGCTCGACGACATCATGGCCGGCCGCGCGCCCCGTCCGCCCAAGGACTGGACGCCGCGCATCCCGCCTTCGGGCAGCGGTGGCGGCAGCGGCGGCACGCCGGCCGTGACGACCGACCCGGCTCCCAACGCAGCGTGAGCGCGAATCCGGCGTCAAACCACAACGGGGCCTCTGGCCCCGTTTTCGATGGCGAGCACGCGGCGGCCGGCAGCGCTTTCTGGCAGACCTCCCGCTTCCGCATCGACCTCGCGCAGCCGCGCGTGATGGGCATCGTCAACGTCACACCCGATTCCTTTTCGGACGGCGGCGCCCACGACTCCACCGAGACGGCCCTCCGGCACTGCGAGCAGTTGCTGAAGGAGGGCGCAGACATCCTCGACATCGGCGGCGAATCGACCCGCCCCGGCAGCCCGGCGGTGCCGCTCGAAGCCGAACTGGCGCGTGTGGTGCCGGTGGTGCGCGAGGCGGTGAAGCTCAATGCGCCTATCTCCATCGACACCTACAAGCCCGAGGTCATGCGCGCCGTGCTCGACCTGGGCGCGGACATCGTCAACGACATCTGGGCGCTGCGCCAGCCGGGCGCGCGCGAGGCGGTCGCGGCGCATCCTTCCTGCGGCATCTGCCTGATGCACATGCACCGCGATCCGCAGACCATGCAGGCCGTGCCCATGGCGGGCGACATCGTTCCGGAAGTCCTTTCTTTCCTGCGGGAGCAGGCGCAGCTTCTTTACGACCTCGGCGTCGACGCTGCGCGCATCACGCTCGACCCCGGCGTGGGCTTCGGCAAGACGGTGGCGCAGAACTTCGCCTTGCTCGCGCGCCAGCGCGAACTGCTCGCGGCGGGTCATCCGCTGCTGCTGGGCTGGTCGCGCAAGTCGTCGATCGGCGCCGTCACCGGCATCGAGATGGCGGGCGAGCGCATCGTGCCCAGCGTTGCTGCTGCCGTGCTGGCGGCGGATCGGGGCGCTGCCGTGGTGCGCGTGCACGACGTGCGCGACACGGTCGCCTCGCTCGCGGTATGGCGCGCAATGAAGGCTCAGGAAAAGTCACAACTACAACCACAAGGACAGGCACCCACACCATGACCCGCAAATATTTCGGCACCGATGGCATCCGTGGCACCGTGGGCAAGGCGCCCATCACTCCCGACTTCGTCCTGCGCCTCGCGCACGCCGTGGGCCGCGTGCTCAAGAAGACGCAGTCTCGCCCCACGGTGCTGATCGGCAAGGACACGCGCATCTCGGGCTACATGCTCGAATCCGCGCTCGAATCGGGCTTCAATTCGGCCGGTGTCGACGTGGTGCTGCTCGGCCCGCTGCCGACGCCCGGCGTGGCGTACCTCACCCGCGCGCAGCGCGCGAGCCTCGGCGTGGTGATCAGCGCGAGCCACAACGCCTATCCGGACAACGGTATCAAGTTCTTCAGCGCGCAGGGCACCAAGCTCGACGACGCCTGGGAGCTGGCCGTCGAGGCCGCGCTGGAGGAAGACCCGGTCTGGGTCGATTCCGCCAACCTCGGCAAGGCGCGCCGCCTCAACGACGCGCCCGGCCGCTACATCGAGTTCTGCAAGAGCACCTTCGCCAACGACCTGACGCTGCGCGACATGAAGCTGGTGGTCGACGCGGCACACGGCGCGGCCTACCAGGTGGCGCCCAACGTGTTCCACGAGCTGGGCGCGGAAGTTACGAGCATCGGCGTCGCGCCCGACGGGCTGAACATCAACAAGGGCTTCGGCGCCACGCACCCCGAGGCGTTGATCGCCGCGGTGACGGCGCAGAAGGCCGACTACGGCATCGCACTCGACGGCGACGCCGACCGCCTGCAGCTGGTCGACGCGAGCGGGCGCCTGTTCAACGGCGACGAACTGCTCTACCTGATGGTGTCCGAGCGCATCGCGCGCGGCGACAAGCCGGTGGGGGTGGTCGGCACGCTCATGACCAACAAGGCCGTCGAAGTCGCCCTGCGCGGGCAGGGCATCGAATTCGTGCGCGCGAAGGTCGGCGACCGCTATGTGCTCGAAGAGCTCGACAAGCGCGGCTGGCTGCTGGGCGGTGAGGGTTCCGGCCACCTGCTGGCGCTGGACCGCCACACCACCGGCGACGGCATCGTGAGCGCGCTGCAGGTGCTGCAGGCCTGCGTGCGCAGCGGCAAGGCGGTAGCGCAGCTGCTCGAAGGCGTCACGCTGTTCCCGCAGACGCTGATCAACGTGCGCATCTCGCCCGACCAGGACTGGAAGGCCAACAAGGCGCTGGCCAGCGAAACCACGCGCATCGAGGCCGAGCTCGGCGATTCGGGCCGCGTGCTGATCCGCGCGAGCGGCACCGAGCCGCTGGTTCGGGTGATGGTCGAGGCTCGCGATGCGAAGCAGGCCGAGTCGTGCGCCAGGCGCCTCGCGGCCACGCTGGAGCCTGCGCGATGACAGCAGCGGCCGGCGCGCAGCCGATCGAAGTCTTCATCGCCGACTACCGCAACGCCGCCCACGCGACCGCCCTGGTCGGTCTGCTCGACGCCTATGCCGGTGACCCGGCCGGCGGCGGCGCACCGCTCGATCCCGCGGTGCTCGCAGACTTGCCCTCGGCGCTGGCCGCGCGCCCCCAGGCCTTCACCGTGCTGGCTTACGACGGCGGGCAGCCTGTGGGCCTGATCAACTGCATCGAAGGCTTCTCGACCTTCGCCTGCAAGCCGCTGGTGAACGTGCACGACGTGGTCGTGCTGCCCAGCCATCGCGGGCAGCGCGTGGCGCAGAAGATGTTCTCGCTGGTAGAGGAAGAAGCTCGTCGCCGCGGCGCGTGCAAGCTCACGCTGGAGGTGCTTTCGGGCAACACGCCCGCGCTGCGCGCCTACGAGCGCGAAGGCTTCGCGGGCTACCAGCTCGATCCGGCATTCGGCACCGCAGTCTTCCTGCAGAAGAAGCTCTGAGGGCAAACCACCAAAGGAAAAGGGCCGGGGCGAATCGTTCGCCACCGGCCCTTTGTTCTCTACCGCCAGATCAGAAGCGCGTCACCGGCATTTCGGCGTCGGCCTTGCCCGGCGCGTACTTGCCCAGTTCCCACTTGGCGATCGCATTGCGGTGCACTTCGTCCGGACCGTCCGCGAAGCGCAGCGTGCGCGCGCCGGCGTAGGCCGAAGCCAGCGGGAAGTCGTCGCACATGCCGCCGCCGCCGTGGACCTGCATGGCCCAGTCGATCACCTGGCAGGCCATCGACGGCGCGACGACCTTGATCATGGCGATCTCGTTCTTTGCGACCTTGTTGCCGGCCACGTCCATCAGCCACGCAGCCTTCAGCGTGAGCAGGCGTGCCATGTCGATCTTGCAGCGGGCCTCGGCGATGCGTTCCTGCGTCACGGTCTGCGAGGCCACGGTCTTGCCGAAGGCCACGCGCGAGGAGGCGCGCTTGCACATCAACTCCAGCGCGCGCTCGGCCAGGCCGATCAGGCGCATGCAGTGGTGGATGCGTCCCGGGCCGAGGCGGCCCTGGGCGATCTCGAAGCCGCGGCCTTCGCCCAGCAGCATGTTGCTGGCGGGCACGCGCACGTTCTCGAAGTACATCTCGACGTGGCCGTGCGGCGCGTCGTCATAGCCCATCACGTTCAGCGGGCGCACGATGCGGATGCCCTTGGCGTCGGCCGGCACCACGATCATGCTCTGCTGCGAGTGGCGCGGCGCCTCGGGGTCGCTCTTGCCCATGGTGATGAAGACCGCGCAACGCGGGTCGGCCGCGCCCGAGATCCACCACTTGTGGCCGTTGATGACGTACTCGTCGCCCTGGCGCTCGATGCGCGTGGAGATGTTGGTGGCGTCGCTCGAGGCCACTTCAGGCTCGGTCATGGCGAAGGCAGAGCGGATCTGGCCTTCGAGCAGCGGCTTGAGCCAGCGGGCCTTGATCTCTTCGGAGCCGTAGCGGGCGATGGTCTCCATGTTGCCCGTGTCGGGCGCCGAGCAGTTGAAGGCTTCCGAAGCCCATGGCACGCGACCCATGATCTCGGCCAGCGGTGCGTATTCCTGGTTGGTCAGGCCCGCGCCGTCATAGCCCGAGGCGGCAGCGCTGTCGACCGGCAGGAACAGGTTCCACAGGCCCTGCGCCTTGGCCTTCTCCTTGAGCTTCTCGACCGTCTTGAGCGCCGTCCAGCGCTTGCCGGCGGCGGTGTTCGCGGCCAGCTCGGCGGCGTACTCGGCTTCGGCCGGATAGATGTGGTCGTCCATGAATGCCTGCACGCGCTTTTGCAGGTCCTTGGTCTTGGCCGAGTATTCGAAGTCCATCTTTGTCTCTCCTGGTGGGGTGGGGCGGCTTATGCCTTTTGGGCAAACTGCCAGGCCATGTCGGCCATGGGGCGGGCGCCGCGGGCCGAAGCCACGGCTTGCTCGCTCGACGCGGTGCCGGCCTCGACCCGCTTGGCAATGCCTTGCAGGATCGCGGCCATGCGGAACAGGTTGTAGGCCTGGTAGAAGTTCCAGTCCGGCGCCAGCGCCTCGGGCGTGCTGATGCGGGTGCGCTCGCAGTAGCGGCGGATGTATTCGCTCTCGGTGGGAATGCCCAGCGAGGCGACGTCGACGCCGCCGATGCCGCGCCCGGTGGTCGGGGGCATGTGCCACGACATGCAGTGGTAGCTGAAGTCGGCCAGCGGGTGGCCGAGCGTCGACAGTTCCCAGTCGAGCACCGCGATGATGCGCGGCTCGGTGGCATGGAACATCACGTTGTCGAGGCGATAGTCGCCATGGACGATCGACACCTTGCTCTCGTCGCGCGCGCTCGCGGGCATGTGCGCGGGCAGCCAGTCGATCAGCCGCTCCATGGCCTCGATGGGCTGCGAGAGCTCGCCCGCGCCGTCGGCCGATGCCTTGTACTGCTTGCTCCAGCGGCCGATCTGGCGCTCGAAGTAGTTGCCGGGCTTGCCGTAGTCGGCCAGGCCGCGGGCGGCGAAGTCGACGGTGTGCAGCGCGGCGATCACGCGGTTCATCTCGTCGTAGTGGGCGGCGCGCTCGGCATTGCTCATGCCGGGCAGCGACTGGTCCCACAGCACGCGTCCCTGCATGAACTCCATGACGTAGAAGGCGCGGCCGATGACGCTATCGTCCTCGCACAGGCAGTACATGCGCGGCACGGGCACATCGGTGCCCGCCAGGCCGCTCATCACCTTGTACTCGCGCTCCACCGCGTGGGCCGAGGGCAGCAGCTTCGCGACCGGGCCCGGCTTGGCGCGCATCACGTAGCTCTGCGTGGGCGTGACCAGCTTGTAGGTCGGGTTCGACTGGCCGCCCTTGAACATCTCGACCGTCAGCGGGCCCTTGAAACCGTCGAGGTTCTTCCCGAGCCAGGCCGCGAGCGCGTCGACGTCGAAGGCGTGCTGTTGCGAGACGGCACGGGTGCCGATGAAGGAGGAGAAGTCCTGGCTCATGTCGGTATGTTTGTCTGCCTGTGGTTGTTGTTCTGCTTGTATTTGTCGCTCTAGCTTTCAGCTTCCGAGACGCGCATCAGCGCCGAGCGGTCGAGCACCACGAGGCCGCCCGGCTCGATGCGGATGGTGCCCTCGCGCTCCATGGTCTTGAGCTCCTGGTTGACCCGCTGGCGCGACGCACCCAGCAGCTGCGCCAGTTCTTCCTGCGCGAGCTGCAAGCCGATGCGCATCTGGCTGCCGTCTTCCAGGTTGGGCACGCCGTAGCTGCGCACCAGGTGGATGAGCTGCTTGGCCAGCCGCGCGCGCAGCGGCAGGGTGTTGAGGTCTTCCACCAGCCCGAAGAGCGTGCGGATGCGCCGCGCCTGCAGCCGCATCAGCGCCTCGTACAGCTCCACGTGCGAGGCCAGGATCTTCTGGAAGTCGGCGCGTGCCACGCACAGGATCGTGGTGTCGCCATGCGAGTAGGTGTCGTGCGTGCGCCGGTCCCCGTCGAACATCGCCACGTCGCCGAACCAGATGCCCGGCTCCACGTAGGTCAGCGTCACCTGCTTGCCCGAGACGGCCGTCGAACTCACCCGCACCGCGCCCTTGGCGCAGGCGATCCAGTGTTCGGGCGGATCGCCGCGGGCAGCGATCAGGTCGCCGTCCTTGTAGCGTTTGACGAAGGCGCATCGGAGGATGTCGTGCCGCAGCGATGGAGAAAGGGAAGAAAACCAGCGACCACTGTTGATCGCTTCACGTTCTTCGATGGTAAGAATGGGGTCGTCCATTGGTCTGTCCTCTCGGCGACTGGAAGGCTGGTGGGTGTCACGGGAGCGACGCTATGCGGCGTTGCTCGGTTACTCGGCTATTCGTACTGCGGCGGTTTCTTCTCGAGGAACGCGGCGATGCCGATGCCTGCGTTCGCGTGGTGCAGGTTGCGCACGAAATGGTCTCGCTCCTGCGCGAGCTGCGATGCCAGCGTGGCGCCCCGGGCCTCGCTCAGCAACTCCTTGATGCTGGCCAGCGAGTTCGGTGCGCGCGCATTGAGCCGGCCCGCCAGCGCCAGCGCGCCCGCGAGGGCCTGGCCGCTTTCGGTGAGCTCGTTGACGAGGCCCAGCGCATGCAGGCGCGAAGCCTCGATGCGCTCGCCGTTCATCAACCATTCGCTCGCAAGCTGGCGCGGCAGCTGCCGGCCCAGGTGCCAGCTCAGGCCGCCGTCGGGCGACAGCGCCACGTTGCTGTAGGAGGCTGCGAAGACCGCATCGCGCGCCGACACCACGAAGTCGCAGGCCAGCGCGAGCGAGAAGCCCGCGCCGGCAGCCGCGCCCTCGACGGCGGCGATGACCGGCTTGGGAAAGGTGCGGATCGAATCGATCCAGTTGTGCAGGCCCTCGATGCTCTCGGCCTGAACCGAGCGGTCGAGCTGCCGGTTGGCCAGCAGCCGCTGCAGCGAGCCGCCGGCGCAGAACCATGAGCCTTCGCCCACGATGACCACGCTGCGGATCTCCGCGCTGTTCTCGGCGCCGTTGAGCGCCTCGATGCCCGCTGCGTAGATGTCGGGGCCCAGCGCGTTGCGCTGGCTCGGGTTGGAGATCGTCAGCACCATGGTGCTGCCCTCGCTCGTGCTCTTGAGTTCTGCGGTGCTCATGGCTCGCTTCCGTGCTCCTCGTTCATTTCGTGATCATTCTTCCTCGTGCAGCAGGCTCAGGCCCAGCGCGCCGCGGCGGCGCAGCCATGGGCTCGGGCGATAGCGCGGGTCGCCATACACCGTCTGCAGGTTGAACAGCACCTCGAGCATGTTGGTCGGTCCGTAGAGGTTGCCCATGGCCAGCGGGCCGCGCGGATAGCCCAGGCCCAGCTGCACGGCGGTCTCGAGGTCGGCCGGCGTGCACACGCGCTGCTGGCACATGTCGGCGGCGATGTTGACGATGGTGCCGATCACGCGCTGCGTGACGAAGCCGCCGCTGTCGCGGATCACGCTCACGGCCTTGCCGTCGCGTGCGAAGAGCGCGTGCGCTGCATCGCGGATGTCTCGGCGCGTGGCCGGGTTGGTGGCGAGCACGCGGCGCTTGGTGGCCGCGTCGTCGATCAGCATGTCGATGCCGACGGTGCGCGTGGCGTCCAGGCGCTCGACCGCGGCCACCGTCGTCACGTCGAAGCCCAGCGGCGCCACCAGGATCAGCGAATGCGGCGCGGCGGTGGCGCCGCTGTCGATCTGCGCACCCAGCGTGTTCACCAGGCGCAGCAGCTCGGCACGGCGTGCCGCGCGCGGCGACACCCACACCGAAGGCGTGCCTTCGACCACCGGCGCGGGCGCCTCGGGCACCTGCTGCATCACGCCGTCGTCGTAGCGGTAGAAGCCTTCACCGGTCTTGCGGCCCAGCGCGCCGGCGGCAAGGCGCTGCGCGGTGATCACGCTGGGGCGGAAGCGCGGCTCCTCGAAGTACTGGTGATAGATCGACTCCATCACCGGGTGCGACACGTCGAGCGCCGTCAGGTCCAGCAGCTCGAAGGGGCCGAGGCGGAAGCCGGCCTGGTCCTTGAGGATGCGGTCGACGGTTGCGAAATCGGCCACGCCTTCACCGACGATGCGCAGCGCCTCGGTGCCGTAGCCGCGGCCTGCATGGTTGACGATGAAGCCGGGCGTGTCCTGCGCCTGCACTGCGCTGTGGCCCATCTGCGTGGCGTAGCCGGCGAGCTGCTTGCAGACTTCGGGTGCGGTCTTGAAGCCCGCGACCACCTCGACCACCTTCATCAACGGCACCGGGTTGAAGAAGTGGAAGCCCGCGACGCGCGCCGGATGCTTCAGGCCGGCTGCGATGGCCGTCACCGAGAGGGATGAGGTGTTGGTGACCAGCGTGGCAGTCTCCGCCACCACGCCTTCGAGCTCGCTGAAGAGCTTGCGCTTGACTTCCAGGTCTTCGACGATGGCTTCGACGATCAGGTCGCAGCCGGCCAGCGCCTGGATTGAATCGACAGCCTTTACGCGGGCGATGTACGCGTCGCGCATGGCGGCGTCGATCTTGTTCTTCTCGTGCAGCTTGTTCCATTGGGCACTGAGGGCTTCGCGCCCGCGCTCGGCGGCGCCCGCAAAGCTGTCGAGCAGCAGCACGTCGCTGCCTGCCTGCGCCGCGATCTGCGCGATGCCGCGACCCATGGCGCCGGCGCCGACGACGCCGATTCGGGAGTAGTTCACTGTCATTTGCTGGAGATTTTCACTGGTTGGGTGGTATCCGGACCTGCGGGGCAGGCGTCGACACAGGTGCCGTACGCATCGACACTGCTGTCGAAGTCTTCGATTTTGCAGCCCCGCGCGGGCGGGGCGTGACGGGTTTTACGCGGGGGCGCGCTTTCAGGGCGCACGACGGCTGCGGTCGATGGCCACGCTCAGCGAGATGGCGACCATCAGCAGGCCGAGGCCGACCCAGCTCATCCATGCGCCCGCATCGTTGGCGAGCAGCCAGCCACCCAGCGCTGCGCCCACGGCTTGCCCGGTGTAGATGCCGGAACTGTTGAGCGCCACCGAGCCCGGCGCCAGCGCGGGCGCCAGGCCCACCAGGCGGGCCTGCTGCGCCGAGTTGGTCGCGAAGCAGCCCAGTCCCCAGGGAACGAGCACCACCGCCAGCCACGCCAGCGTGGAGGCCAGCGGCCACAGCAGCAGGCTGGAGGCGATCAGCACCGTGGTGACGAGCACCATGCGCCCGGCGCCCACGCGGTCGATGAAGCGGCTGACCACCATGTTGCCGACCAGCCCGCAGGCACCGAACAGCGCCCACATCACGCTCAGCGTGGTGGCGTCGGCGCCGAAGCTCTGCTTGAGGATCGGGCCGAAATAGCTGAACAGCACGAACTGGCCCGCGCCCTGCAGCGCCGTGACCGAGACAATGCCCATCAGCACCGGGCTGCGCAGCACGCGCGACCATGCGGCGGCCGTCAGCGCGGCGGGGCGGATGCCGTTGGGCAAGGTGAGCCACACCGATGTCGCGCTCGCGACACTGAGCGCCGCAATCGCCGCAAAAGCCATGCGCCAGCCCAGGTGCCCGCCGATCAGCGCGCCGATGGGCAGGCCCAGCACAGAGGCCATCGACCAGCCGAGAAAGACGAAGGTCACGGCCCGCCCGCGATGCTCCGGCGGCACAAGCAGGCCGGCACAGGCGGCGGCCTGGGGCGTGAAGATCGCGGGCGCGATCACCGTGAGCATGCGCACCGGCAGCAGGGTGCCGAAGGTGGGCATGAGCGCGCAGAGAACGTGGCCGATGGCGTACCAGAGGAGGGTGAGGGCGAGAAGCTGGCGGCGGTCCCATCCGGCCACTGCGGCGGCCAGCAACGGTGCGCCTACGCACATGACCGCCGCGGCGGCAGTGATGAGCTGCCCCGCCGTGGCGGCCGTGACCGAGAGCGAGGCGCTGATCTCGTTGAGCGTGCCGGGCACGACCATCACGCCCGTTCCGATCACGAAATTGCCGGCAAGCAGCGCACAGAGCGCCCTCCGTGGCGCCGGCTGGCTCACCGACGGACCTGCAGCGCGCCGGGATTCACGATGTTCGTGGGGTTGCCGTTGATGTAGCTCACGACGTTGTCGAAGGCCTGGCCGAAGTAGCTCTCGTAGCTTTCCTGCTCGACGTAGCCGATGTGCGGCGTGCAGATGCAGTTCTCGAGGCGCAGCAGCGCGTGGCCCTGCAGCGGCGGTTCGCTCTCGAACACGTCGACGGCCGCCAGCCCGGGGCGGCCGCGGTTGAGGGCCGCGAGCAGGGCATCGGCCTCGACCAGCTCCGCGCGCGAGGTGTTCACGAACAGGGCGGTCGGCTTCATGCGCGAGAGGTCCTCGAGGGTGATGAGGCCGTTGGTCTCTTCGTTGAGCCGCAGGTGCACCGACAGCACGTCGGCCGCGGCGAAGAACTCATGGCGGTTCTGGGCCACCTGGAAGCCGTCGGAGCGCGCCTTGGCGCAGCTGGCTTCACGGCCCCAGATCACGACCTGCATGCCGAAGGCCTGCCCGTAGCGCGCCACCAGCTGGCCGATGCGCCCGTAGCCCCAGATGCACAGAGTCTTGCCCTTGAGTACGGAGCCGATGCCGAAGTTGGGCGGCATCGAGGCCGACTTGAGCCCGGACTGCTGCCAAGCTCCGTGCTTGAGGTTGCTGATGTACTGCGGCAGCCGGCGCATGGCGGCCATGATGAGCGCCCAGGTGAGCTCGGCGGGCGCCTGGGGAGAGCCGGAACCCTCTGCCACGGCCACGCCGCGCTCGGTGCAGGCCGCGACGTCGATGTGTCCGGCGACGCGCCCGGTCTGGGAAATGAGCTTGAGCTTGGGTAGCTTCTCGATGAGCTGGCGCGAGATCTGGGTGCGTTCGCGGATCAGCACGATCACGTCGGCGTCCTTGAGTCGGACCGACAACTGCCCAATGCCTTTGACCGTGTTGGTATAGACCTTGGCCGCGTATGCGTCCAGCTTGGAAGCGCAGCGCAGCTTGCGTACGGCGTCCTGGTAATCGTCGAGGATCACAATGTTCATGGCGTGCCATTGTGCCTCGCAGCATTGGAATGTCGCGCCGGCGAACGTTTGGATACCCGCCCTGCAGCCGCTTGTAGAGCGGTTCGGGCCCCGTACAGGACCCGATGCCGGGCTCAGTGCAGGTTCAATGCAGACGCGTCGAGCGAGGGGCCGCAGCCATGGTTTCGGCGGCTTCCAGAGCGGCCAGGCGGTCGAGTTCGGCGCAGACGTCGGCCATGCGGCCGGAGATCAGCACCCGGTTGCTGTTGCGCTGCTGGCCCTTGCCGTCGACCACGCGGACCACGCGCAGCGGGCGTGCCGCAGCGGCTTTTTCAGAAGGGGCGGTGCCGCCGGTGCGGGCTGCACAGGCGGGGCGCACGGCCACGTAGCGCAGTCCAGCGGAGGACTCTGCGGAATCGAGATGATCCCTGCGATGGGAGGGGCGGCGTGCCGGCATCAGCCGGTTGGCCAGCGATTGCAGCGGCATCCAGATGTCGGCGATGGCGAGGAGGGCGATTCCCATGTGAACTCCAAAAAAGTATGAGGTTGAACACAGGCAGGATTTCTTGAATCGGCCGCGACAGGGTGATGGCGAAGAAGCTTCGCCATACGCCCGCCACCTGTCGCTGCCGGATGGGGTGCTGTTGCTCTGGAAAGCAGGCCGCCGCGGCCTACATCAGCATGGTGTTGCGGATGAGGCCGACCGCGAGGCCTTCGATTTCGAAAGGCTCGCCGGGCTGCACGATGATGGTCGGGTAATCGGGGTTCTCGGCGTGCAGCTCGATGACCTGTTTGTTGCGCTTCAGGCGCTTGACGGTCACTTCGTCGCCCAGGCGCGCGACAACGATCTGGCCGTTGCGTGCTTCCTTGGTGGCCTGCACCGCGAGCAGGTCGCCGTCCATGATGCCGGCGTCGCGCATCGACATGCCGCGCACCTTGAGCAGGTAGTCGGGCTGGCGCTGGAACAGCGTGTTCTCGACGTAGAAGGTCTGGTCGACGTGCTCTTGAGCCAGGATTGGCGAGCCGGCTGCGACACGGCCGATGAGCGGCAGCGCCAGCTGGGCCATGCCGGGCAGCGAGAGGGAGAACTGTCCACCCTCGCGATGGCGCGTTTCGTTGAGCGAGCGCAGCGCGTCGCCCTTGAGGCGGATGCCACGCGAGGTGCCGCTGACCAGCTCGATGACGCCCTTGCGCGCCAGTGCCTGCAGGTGCTCTTCGGCGGCATTGGCCGATTTGAATCCGAGTTCATTGGCGATTTCGGCGCGCGTGGGTGGCGCACCGGTGCGTGCGATGGCGCTCTGGATGAGGTCCAGGATCTGCTGCTGGCGGGCTGTAAGCTTCACGGCGAACTGCATGTGTGGTTCCTTGCGGCACTGGTTGGATATCCAGTGCCTGTATTTTTAACCAGTTTTTAGAAGTTGACAAGCCATGGTCAATTCCTCTTCGCCCGAACTGCCGCGCCGCGTGGTGGTTCTGGGCACCGGCGGCACCATCGCGGGCCGGGCCGCCAGCAGCGGCGACAACATCGGCTACACCGCCGCGCAGGTGGGCGTGGCCGACCTGCTGGGTGGCATCGAGGCACCCGACGGCGTGATGCTGGAGGCCGAGCAGGTGGCTCAGGTCGACAGCAAGGACATGTCCTTCGCCATCTGGCAGCAGTTGGCCCGGCGCTGCGCGCACTGGCTGGCGCAGGCCGATGTGGCGGGTGTGGTGATCACGCACGGCACCGACACGATCGAGGAAACCGCGTTCTTCCTGCATTCTGTGCTGGTGCCGTCCAAGCCCGTCGTGCTGACCTGCGCGATGCGCCCAGCCACTGCGCTGTCGCCGGACGGTCCGCAGAACGTTCGTGATGCGATCAGCGTCGCCGCCTCACGGGGTGCGCACGGAGTCACCGTGGTGTGCGCGGGGGCGATCCATGCCGGCGTCGACATCCAGAAGGTCCATACCTATCGGCTGGACGCCTTTGCTTCGGGCGATGCGGGCCCCGTGGGCTATGTGGAGGAGGGCGAGGTACGCCTTGTCCGGTCGTGGCCGCAAGGCGGAACGCTGCCGGTAGTGAAGCTCTTCGGTGCTACCGAGGTGCAGTGGCCGCGCGTGGAGATCGTGATGAGCCACGCCGGTGCCAGCGGTGCGGTGATCGAGGCGCTGCTTCAGGCGGGCGGAGTGGATCCTCTGCGCGGACTGGTGCTTGCCACCACCGGCAACGGCACCTTGCACCATGCGCTGGAAGCTGCCGCGCTCAAGGCCCGGGACGCCGGCATCGAGGTGCTCCGAGCCACCCGCTGCTCGAACGGGCGCATCCTGCCGAAGGCGGGGGATCCGCTTCGCGATGCGGGCTCGCTGACGCCCGCGAAGGCCCGCATCGCCCTGATGCTCGAATTGCTGGGCTGAAAGCAGAACCGCCCCTCTGGAGGGGCGGTTTGCTGCGAGTCGGATGATCGGTCGATCTTTCGATCAGCTGCTCAGCGCGGCCAAGGCGCGCTGGGTGATCTCGTCGACCGTGCCCACGCCCTTGATGGCGCGGTACTTAGGCGCGGCGGTCGGATCGGCCTTGGCCCAGGCGGAGTAGTAGTCGACCAGCGGACGCGTCTGCTGGCTGTACACGTCGAGCCGCTTGCGCACGGTTTCTTCCTTGTCGTCCTCGCGCTGGATGAGGTCCTCGCCGGTCACGTCGTCCTTGCCTTCCACCTTGGGCGGGTTGAACTTGACGTGGTAGGTGCGGCCCGAAGCCGGATGCGAGCGGCGGCCGCTCATGCGCTCGATGATGTCGCCGAAGGGCACGTCGATCTCGAGCACGTAGTCGAGCTTGACGCCTGCCGCCTTCATGGCGTCGGCCTGCGGAATGGTGCGGGGGAAGCCGTCGAACAGGAAGCCGCTAGCGCAGTCGGGCTGCGCGATGCGTTCCTTCACGAGATTGATGATCAGGTCGTCGCTGACCAGTGCGCCGGCGTCCATGACGGCCTTGGCCTGCAGCCCGAGGGGCGTGCCGGCCTTGACGGCTGCGCGCAGCATGTCGCCGGTCGAAATCTGGGGAATGCTGTATTTCTGGCAAATGAAGGCCGCTTGCGTGCCTTTGCCCGCCCCGGGCGCGCCCAGCAAAATTAGTCTCATGGTGTCCTCGGACGGTTCTTAGATTTTGTGTCGCGCCGAGCGTCGGCCCCATGGCTGGGCTGGGCGGAGTTGCTTCGAGGATAGCATGCGTGCCCTTCGGGAAATCCCGCTGTCGGTGGCCGTGGAGACGCGCAGGCTCAGGCGCCGGCCGCCGCGAAGACGGCTCGCACGCGCGCCAGGTCTTCCGGCGTGTCGATGCCGGGCCCCGGCGCCACATGGCTCACATGCACCGCGATGCGATGCCCGTGCCACAGCGCGCGCAGCTGTTCGAGTGCCTCCGTCGACTCGACGGGCGCAGGGGGCAGCGAAGGAAATCGCCGTACGAAGCCGGCGCGGTAGCCATAGATTCCGATGTGGCGCAGTGCCGCGGGGGTGGCAGGCAGCATCGCAGGTGCGGCGCCATTGGCGGAGCCGTCGCGCCACCAAGGGATCGGCGCGCGGCTGAAGTACATCGCGTTGTCCTGCGCATCGAGCACGACCTTCACGACATTGGGATTCATGAAGTCGCCGACCGAGTCGATCTCGTGGGCGGCGGTGCTCATCGCCGCCTCGGCGTGCGTGGCGAGCGTGGACGCCACGGCGTCGATCAGCGCGGGGTCGATCAGCGGCTCATCGCCCTGTACGTTGACGACGATGTCCTCACCATCCAGGCCCAGTTGCTCGCAGGCTTCGGCCAGCCGGTCGGTGCCGCTGGGGTGATCCTGCCGCGTGAGCACAACCTCGACGCCATGCGCCTTGCAGGCTTCGACGATGGATGGATCGTCGCCGGCGACCACCACGCGTGCAGCGCCCGACTCGCTGGCGCGCTGCGCCACGCGCACCACCATGGGCACGCCGGCGATATCGGCCAGGGGTTTGTTGGGAAGCCGTGTCGACGCGAGCCGCGCCGGAACCAGAACGGTGAAGCTCACAGCCCGAGCTCTTCGTCGGAAAGCGTGCGTGCCTCGTTCTCGAGCAGCACCGGAATGCCGTCGCGCACCGGATACGCCAGGCGGGCGCTGCGCGAGCACAGCTCCTGCTTCTCGGGGTTCCAGGTCAGCGGCCCCTTGGTGACGGGGCAGACGAGCAGTTCAAGCAGCTTGGTATCCATCGAGCGATGATAGCTTTGCGTCGAGTGCGGCGAAGAATTCCGCGGACGGCACGAACTCCAGCGGCACGGCCAGCGCATCGGGCGCCTTGCGCCACAGCTTGACGGCGTCCTTTTCGGTGCAGACGAGGATCTGCTCCTTGCCGGACGGGCGTTGCCAGCTCTCGAAATCGAAGTGATCGGGCAGGGCGATGACGTCGGCGAGCGTCAGGCCGCGGGCGCGCAGCATTTCGAAGAAGGCGTCGGGCCGAGCGATCGCCGCCAGCGCGGTCAAGGGCTTGCCTGCGAGGGATGCCAACGACACGCGGTTTCCGTCGCTGCCCAGGGCCTCGTTCGCGAGGGTCCGCGTGGCGGTATGGCCGCCCGCGAAGGCCGGCCGCGATCCGCTGTGCAGCACCAGATCGCAACGGCGCGGCCAGGCTTCGCGCAGCGGGCCGGCAGGCAACCGCCAGCCGTTTCCGATTCCCCGGTCGTCGAATACGCAGATCTCGATGTCGCGCGCCAATGCCAGGTGCTGAAGCCCGTCGTCGCTGACGATGACCTGCGTGGCCGGATGCCGCTCGAGCAGCGCGCGGGCCGCATCGATGCGCTGGCGCGCCACGAACACCGGGACCCCGGTCGCATGGTGGATCAGTGCCGGCTCGTCGCCCACATCCTGCGGATCGCTGTCGCCGAGCACTTCGCGGCAGTCATCGGTACGGCGGCCATAGCCGCGCGACACCACGCCGACCCGAATGCCCCGCGCCTGCAGGTGGCGCACGACGGCCATCACGACCGGCGTCTTGCCCGCGCCGCCAGCGATCACGTTGCCGACCACGATCACAGGTACGCGCACGCGTTCGGTCCGCAGCCATCCCATGCGATAGAACAAGCCGCGCACGGCGAACAGCGCGGCGTAGACGAGCGACAGCGGCCACAGCATGCAGGCCAGGAGGCCGCGGTGCAGCCAGGCCTCCTGCAGGCGCGAACCCGGGTTGCCGCTGTTGCTGCCGCCGTCCGAAGGCACTCAGTGCCCGGCTTGCGCCGTCGACTGGGCCGCGAAGGTGATCTGCATCAGGCCGGCGCGGCGCGCGGCTTCCATCACCGTCACCACGGCCTGGTGCGGGCTCGTCGCGTCGGCGCTGATGATCACCACGCTGTCCTTGCCCCCGGTGGCCGCGGCGGCGAGGGCGGCCGTCACGGTTTCCACGCTGCGGTCGGCCACGGCATTCTTGTTGACCGAATAGCGGCCGTCGGCCGACACCGCCACGATCACTTCCTTCGGATAGTCGCGCTGGGCGTCGACGTCAGCCGTGGGCAGCCGCAGCTGCATCTCGGTGAACTTGCTGTAGGTGGTCGACAGCATCAGGAAGATCAGGATCACCAGCAGCACGTCGATGAACGGGATCAGGTTGATCTCCGGCTCGTCGCGCGCGCCGTGGCGGAACTGCATGCGGGCGCGGCTCATTTGCGCAGTGCGTTGAGATGGCGGGCGAAGCGCTCGCCGGAGAGTTCGAGGTTCAGCAGGTACTCGTCGACCCGGCTGCGGAAGTAGCGCCAGAAGATCAGCGTCGGGATGGCCACGATCAGGCCGAAGGCGGTGTTGTAGAGCGCGATCGAGATGCCGTGCGCCAGCTGCGCCGGGTTGCCCGAGCCCACCGCGCCGCTACCGGGCGACTGCGAGCCGAAGATCTCGATCATGCCGATCACGGTGCCCAGAAGGCCCAGCAGCGGGGCGGCCGATGCGATGGTGGCCAGCGCGGGCAGGTAGCGCTCGAGCTTGTGGGCGACGGTGCGGCCCGAGGCTTCCATGGCGGCGCGCAGGTCGTCTTCGGTGCAGCGCGGATTGGCGTTCAGCGCGCGCAGGCCGGCGGCCAGGACCTGGCCGAGCATCGAGTTGCGTTCGAGTTTGGTCACGACATCCGGACCGGGAATGGCTCCGTGCGACGCGGTGATGGTTTCATCGAGCAGCTTCGGCGGAAGTACCCTCACGGTCTTGAGACTCGTGAAACGTTCTATAACCAGCGCGAGCGCAATGATCGAACAAGCAAGCAAGGGCCAGATCGGCCAACCCGCGGCAACTATGATGGAAAACAAGAAAATCCTCCGGCCCGTAGACTGCAAATGCGCGGCGATTATCCACTGAGGTCACCATCGTCACGCGCCTTGTTTTTGTGTCAGCAAGGACGCACAGATTCTGTGGATAACTTTGTGATTAACCTGCTGCGCAACGCGTCCGGACCCGCATGGGACGGCCTTTTCGCTGGATCGACTGAATTTTGAGCAGCACTTTTTTCAATGAAATCAATGGGTTGCACGAGAAACCGTGCGCCTGTCTTGCCTCGGGGGGCCAGGGCCGGGGCCTTGCCGCGTGTTGTGGAAGAGTGGCATCTGGCCGAGCGTGCATTTTGTGAGCGTGCGTGAACAGAATTCCGCGCCGGGGCCGCGCGTCTGGGCCGTCGGCGCCTTGTGCCGGGCGGTGGCCGACGCGCTCGACGCGCGCTTCAATCCGGTGTCCGTGCGTGGCGAGATCTCCGGCTTTTCGCGCGCCTCAAGTGGACATTGTTACTTCGCGCTCAAGGACGAGTCGGGCCAGCTGCGCTGCGCGATGTTCCGCCGGGCCGCCGGCCTTCTCGATTTTTCGCCGCGCGATGGCGACCAGGTCGAGGTGCGCGGGCGACTTGCGGTGTACGAGCCGCGCGGCGATCTGCAACTGGTGGTCGAAAGCCTGCGCCGGGCTGGGCAGGGGGCCCTGTTCGAGCAGTTCCTGCAGCGCAAGGCGCGCCTGGAAGCCGAAGGCCTCTTCGATCCTGCGCGCAAGCGGGCGCTGCCGACCATGCCGCGCTCGATCGGCATCGTCACTTCGCTCGGCGCCGCCGCATTGCACGACGTAGTCACCGCGCTGCGAAGGCGTGTTCCACACATTCCGGTCGTACTGGCCCCCGCGGCTGTGCAGGGAGTCAATGCACCGGGTGAACTGGTACGGGCGTTGCAGTCGCTGTATGAGCTCACGCCTGCCGTCGACGTGATTCTTCTGGTGCGCGGAGGCGGCTCCATCGAGGACCTCTGGGCCTTCAACGACGAGGCGCTGGCGCGCACCATCGTGCAGAGCCCGGTGCCGCTGGTCAGCGGCGTGGGGCACGAAACCGACTTCACCATCGCCGACTTCTGCGCCGACCTGCGCGCACCCACGCCGACTGCCGCAGCGGAGTTGGTGAGCGCGCCACGCGACGTGTGGCTGGGCGCGCTCGATCTGATCGAGGAGCGGCTGGGCGAGGCGCTGGGCGGACGCCTCGATGTGCTCGGGCAACGTCTGGACCAGGCTGCGGGGCGCCTTGGCCGGCCTTCGGGCCTCGTGAATCGGCAACAACTGCGCCTGGCACACCATGCGCAGCGTCTTCGCTACATGGTGCTGGCCAGAAGGGAGCGCCTCACGCAGGCGCCGCGCCTGATTGCCGCCGACTTTCCGCAGAAGCTGGGCCGCGCGGTTGTGCAGCGGCGAGATCGGCTGGAACGTGTGGCTCTTCGTATGCGGCTGCTCGATCCGGCACTGGTCTTGCAGCGCGGCTATGCATGGCTGACCGATACAGACGGTCATGCGATCGTCAGCGCGAAGCAACTTGCGCCTGGCGATGCAGTGAAGGCGCGATTGGCCGACGGTGAAGTCGACCTGACCGTCGCACCGGGCGGCGCGACGGGAACGCGTCCGACGTCGCCCCAATAATTACTTCCTAGAATCCTTCATTCCCACAACCAACTCACGAGAAAAAACCATGGAACATGTGCTCCCACCCCTGCCGTATGCACTCGACGCACTGGCGCCCGAGTATTCGAAGGAAACCCTCGAGTACCACTACGGCAAGCACCACAACGCCTACGTGGTGAACCTCAACAACCTGCAGAAGGGCACCGAGTTCGAGTCGATGACGCTCGAGGAGATCGTCAAGAAGTCCAGCGGCGGCATCTACAACAACGCCGCCCAGATCTGGAACCACACCTTCTTCTGGAACTGCATGAAGCCGCAAGGCGGCGGTGCTCCCACCGGTGCGCTGGCCAAGGCCATCGAAGCCAAGTGGGGCAGCTACGACGCCTTCAAGGAAGCCTTCGTGAAGTCGGCCGTGGGCAACTTCGGCTCGGGCTGGACCTGGCTGGTGAAGAAGGCCGACGGCTCGGTGGACATCGTGAACACGGGCGCAGCCGGCACGCCGCTGACCACCGCCGACACCGCGTTGCTGACGGTGGACGTCTGGGAGCACGCCTACTACATCGATTACCGCAATCTGCGCCCGAAGTTCGTCGAGACCTTCCTGGCCAAGCTGGTCAACTGGGACTTCGCAGCCAAAAACTTCGGCTGATCCCGCGTTCTGCCGAAAACGAAAAAGCCGACCATGGGTCGGCTCTTTTTTTGGCTTTTTGCTGGCTATGGACGGCAGGTGCTCATCGTTTGCCGGCCGCGAACAGCTCGCCGCCGAGCTTCGCACCCTTCTTGATGTTCTTCTTGGCGAACCATCCCTGGTTCATCTCGAGCACGTAGCGCACCGGCTCCTGCGAGCAATGCGTGTTCTCGGTCATGGGCTGCATGTCCGCGAGGTTGACGATGCGGCCGTCGTCGGCAACGAAGGCGGCCGTCAGCGGCAGGATCGTGTTGCGCATCCAGAAGCACTGCGTGGCGGGTTGCTCGAACACGAAGATCATGCCCTCGGCCTGTGGCATTTCCTTGCGGAACATCAGGCCGATTTCACGTTGCAGAGGGGTTTGCGCGACCTGCGCGTCGATCTTGTACAGCCCGATCGACAGCTGCGTGCGCGACAGATCGTTCTGGGGTTGCTGCTGGGCATGCGCCGGCATCATGAACGACGCGGATGCAAGGAGCAGGGGGAGCAGGGCGGCGAGGCGCTTGAGCATCGGACGACTCTTTCAGGGCGGGGCCAGGGCCCGGCCTGGATTTAAAAATACCAATAAAAATGCCCGCTGATGCGGGCATTGCCGGTGAGCGTGGAAGCTTACACCTTCTTGGCAGCGGCCGTGTGGGCCTTGGCCACGTGGCGAACCTTGTGCTTCTTGGCGGCTGCGTGCTTCTTGGCCGAAGCGTGCTTGGCAGCCTTGGCGGCGGGAGCGGGAGCAGCCGGAGCGGGTTCGGCTTGTTGAGCGAAAGCGCCGACTGCGAAGAGACCGGCGACCAGGGCTGCGAGCAGCTTGTTCATGAACATATCCTTTGAAATTCGTTGATCTGGATTGCCCTCCCTGCGGAAGGTAGACATTCAACGGAGGCCACTGCACCCGGTTGACAGCAACGAGGGAGCCTCAGGCGAAAAAAAAGCGCTCCGAAGAGCGCTTTTTTTGCGGGGCAGCCGAATTACTTCGGGGTGCCGCCTTGGGTCGACTTGCGCTTGACGCTGCCGTCCTTGTTGCGACGACGCTGGTCGCGGGTTTCGGCACGCTTCTCGCCAGAGGCAGCAGCCTTGTCGGCACCGATGGCGCCGCCTTCGGGGGTCTTGGCTTCGTCGCCAGCCGGGGCCTTGACCTGGCCAGCGGGCTTGGCAGCCTTCTTGGCTTCGGCGCGTTGCTGCGACTTGCTGTTGGTGGCGTTGCCTTGCTCGGGCGTCGTACCGGCCGGGTTCTGGGCGTAGGCGCCAGCGGCGAACAGGCCGGCGATCATGACTGCGAGAATTTTGCTCATTGATGATTCCTCTATCGAGAATTGGTTGGAAACGCCTCCCGGCGAGCAGAAGGTCAGCCACTAACGACGCCGTCGGGCCGCCGGTTGACAAACGCTTGCTGATGGGTTGCGTCTAAAATGTACAGCGATTTGTTCGCCGGCTGTACAGCTGAATACGCGCCGTGTCTGAATTCGCTGACAGTCGTCAAAAGTACGTCAATCCCGGAGCCGTCCCCTCTCATGACCAGTTATCAGCACATCAAAGTCCCGACCGAAGGCCAGAAGATCACGGTCAACGCCGACAACTCCCTCAATGTGCCTGACCAACCGATCATCCCCTTCATCGAGGGCGACGGTACCGGACTGGATATCACCCCGGTGATGCTGAAAGTGGTGGACGCCGCCGTGGCCAAGGCCTACGGCGGCAAGAAGAAGATCCACTGGATGGAGGTCTACGCCGGCGAGAAGTCGACCAAGGTCTACGGCCCCGACGTCTGGCTTCCCGAGGAAACGCTGCACGCCGTGCGCGACTACGTTGTTTCCATCAAGGGCCCGCTGACCACGCCGGTCGGCGGCGGCATCCGCTCCCTGAACGTCGCGCTGCGGCAGGAGCTCGACCTCTACGTCTGCCTGCGCCCCATCCAGTACTTCGAGGGCGTTCCCAGCCCGGTGCGCGAGCCGCACAAGACCAACATGGTGATCTTTCGCGAGAACTCGGAAGACATCTACGCCGGCATCGAGTTCGAGGCCGAAAGCGAGAAGGCGAAGAAGCTCATCAAGTTCCTGCAGGACGAGATGGGCGTCAAGAAGATCCGCTTCCCGAACACCTCGGGCATCGGCGTCAAGCCCGTATCGCGGGAAGGCACCGAGCGCCTCGTGCGCAAGGCGCTGCAGTACGCAATCGACAACGACAAGCCCAGCGTCACCCTGGTTCACAAGGGCAACATCATGAAGTTCACCGAAGGTGGCTTCCGTGACTGGGGCTACGGCCTCGCGGCCAAGGAGTTCGGTGCCGAACTGATCGACGGCGGCCCGTGGATGAAATTCAAGAACCCGAAGACGGGCAAGGAGATCACCGTCAAGGACAGCATCGCCGATGCATTCCTGCAGCAGATCCTGCTGCGTCCCGCCGAATACAGCGTGATCGCCACGCTCAACCTCAACGGCGACTACGTTTCCGACGCCCTGGCTGCGCAGGTAGGCGGCATCGGCATCGCCCCGGGCGCGAACCTGAGCGACACCGTCGCCATGTTCGAGGCCACCCACGGCACGGCCCCCAAGTACGCTGGCAAGGACTATGTGAACCCCGGCTCCGAGATCCTCTCGGCCGAGATGATGCTGCGTCACATGGGCTGGAAGGAGGCCGCCGACCTGATCATCAGCTCGATGGAAAAATCCATCGCCAGCAAGAAGGTCACCTACGACTTCGCCCGCCTGATGGACGGCGCTACGCAGGTGAGCTGCTCGGGCTTCGGTCAGGTGATGATCGACAACATGTAATTGCTGCGCTTCGACGTCCATGGCGGCGTTGCGGTAAACGAGGAGCCCTTGAACTTTCCGGAAGGAATTCAAGGGCTTTTTGCTGCTTCTTCAGTCAATTGCTGCGGACTTTTTTGCCTAAAACTCCTGCCTGGGGCACCGTTGCGGAAATACTGTCGCAACGGCCGCAAACCCCTTGAATTGTCGGATACGCGCCACCACGTTTTTTTCGCTCGGCACGGCGCTGGCACGCTCTATAGAATGATTTTCATGGCAACGAGAATTCCAAAAACTCCCAGCGCTCCACCGGCCCAGAAACCGGCTGGGGACGACGGGGATTCGGTCGTCCTGGAGCGCCGGCCGCAGAAAACCGCGCCGCCCCAGATGTACCAGGTGGTGATGCTGAACGACGACTACACGCCCATGGAGTTCGTGATCGTCGTGCTCCAGGAATATTTCAGCAAGGATCGCGAAACCGCGACCCAGATCATGCTCAAGATCCACCTCGATGGCCGGGGCGTCTGTGGGGTCTATTCCCGCGACATGGCGGCCACCAAGGTCAACCAGGTAATGGAAGCCGCCCAGCAGGCGGGGCATCCACTCCAGTGCGTCAGTGAACCTGTTGCATGAACCAGTTGAATTGCGCAAGCTCCAACCCATCTGAGAACTTATTTACAGCAAGGCAAAAGGAAATCACATGATTGCCCAGGAACTGGAAGTCAGCTTGCACATGGCCTTCGTAGAGGCCCGGCAGCAACGCCACGAGTTCATCACCGTGGAACATCTGCTGCTCGCTTTGCTGGACAACCCGAGCGCCGCGGAAGTTCTGCGCGCCTGCTCGGCCAACGTCGACGACCTGCGGGCGTCGCTCACCAACTTCATCAAGGACAACACGCCCCAGGTGGCGGGTACCGACGATGTCGACACCCAGCCCACCCTGGGTTTCCAGCGCGTGATCCAGCGCGCCATCATGCATGTGCAGTCCACCGGCAACGGCAAGAAGGAAGTCACCGGCGCCAACGTGCTGGTCGCGATCTTCGGCGAGAAGGACTCGCACGCCGTGTACTACCTGCACCAGCAGGGCGTCACCCGCCTCGACGTGGTCAACTTCATCGCCCACGGCATCAAGAAGAGCGATCCGCCGGAAGCCGTCAAGGGCAGCGGCGAAGCTCCCTCGGGCGAAGGTGAAGAGGGCGGCGGCGAGCGCAACGAGAAGGCTTCGCCGCTCGAGCAGTTCACCCAGAACCTCAACCAGATGGCCAAGGACGGCAAGATCGACCCGCTGATCGGCCGCGAGTACGAGGTCGAGCGCGTCATCCAGATCCTGTGCCGCCGGCGCAAGAACAACCCGCTGCTGGTGGGCGAAGCCGGCGTGGGCAAGACCGCCATCGCCGAGGGCCTCGCATGGCGCATCACGCAGGGCGACGTGCCGGAGATCCTGGCCGAGTCGAACGTGTTCTCGCTCGACATGGGCGCGCTGCTGGCCGGCACCAAGTACCGCGGCGATTTCGAGCAGCGCCTGAAGGGCGTGCTCAAGTCGCTCAAGGACAAGCCGAACGCCATCCTCTTCATCGACGAGATCCACACCCTGATCGGTGCGGGCGCAGCCTCGGGCGGCACGCTCGACGCGTCCAACCTGCTCAAGCCGGCGCTTTCCAGCGGCCAGCTCAAGTGCATCGGCGCGACCACCTTCACCGAATACCGCGGCATCTTCGAGAAGGACGCGGCCCTGTCGCGCCGTTTCCAGAAGGTCGACGTGGTCGAGCCGTCGGTGCAGGAAACCGTTGACATCCTGAAGGGCCTGAAGTCGCGCTTCGAGGAGCACCATGGCGTGAAGTACGCCGTGGCGGCCCTGCAGGCCGCGGCCGAGCTCAGCGCGAAGTACATCAATGACCGTCACCTGCCCGACAAGGCGATCGACGTCATCGACGAAGCCGGCGCCGCCCAGCGCATCCTGCCGCCGAGCAAGCGCAAGAAGACCATCAGCAAGACCGAGGTCGAGGAAATCGTCGCGAAGATCGCGCGCATTCCCCCGGCCAACGTCAGCAACGACGACCGCAGCAAGCTGCAGACCATCGAGCGCGACCTCAAGAGCGTGGTGTTCGGCCAGGACAAGGCTCTCGAAGTGCTCGCCTCGGCGGTCAAGATGGCGCGTTCCGGCCTGGGCAAGGGCGACAAGCCGATCGGCTCGTTCCTGTTCTCCGGCCCCACCGGTGTGGGCAAGACCGAAGCCGCGAAGCAGCTTGCCTACATCATGGGCATCGAGCTGATCCGCTTCGACATGTCGGAATACATGGAACGCCATGCGGTGAGCCGCCTGATCGGCGCGCCTCCGGGCTACGTCGGTTTCGACCAGGGCGGCCTGCTGACCGAGGCCATCACGAAGAAGCCGCACGCGGTGCTGCTGCTCGACGAAATCGAGAAGGCGCACCCGGACATCTTCAACGTGCTGCTGCAGGTCATGGACCATGGCACGCTGACCGATAACAACGGGCGCAAGGCCGACTTCCGCAACGTCATCATCATCATGACGACGAACGCGGGTGCCGAGACCATGAACAAGGCGACCATCGGCTTCACCAACCCGAGGCAGGCCGGCGACGAAATGGGCGACATCAAGCGCCTGTTCTCGCCCGAGTTCCGCAACCGGCTGGACGCCATCGTCAACTTCAAGGCGCTCGACGAACAGGTCATCCTGCGCGTGGTCGACAAGTTCCTGCTGCAGCTGGAAACCCAGCTCGGCGAGAAGAAGGTGGAAGTCACCTTCAGCGACAAGCTGCGCAAGCACCTGGCGAAGAAGGGCTTCGATCCGCTGATGGGCGCACGCCCGATGCAGCGCCTGATCCAGGACACGATCCGTCGTGCGCTGGCCGACGAGCTGCTGTTCGGACGCCTGACCGACGGTGGCCGCCTCGAAGTCGACCTCGACGACAAGGACGAAGTGCTGCTCGACATCCAGCCCCTTCCGAAGAAGGAAGGCAAGCAGAAACCCGAAGCAGAAGAAGCAGCGGCAGGCTGAATGAGCCCGCAGCGGTTTCTGCAATGAAGTCAAAGGCCGGTAGCATCGCTACCGGCCTTTTTCTTTGCGGCCACGCATATCGAACCGCGCACCAGCACCAACCGTTTTTCCACCTTGATCCTCCCCGAACTCAGCCACGAATGGAAAACCGGCCTCTCCCTGGCATGGAGCGGCTACATCGCGGTGTTGTCGGTCTGGATCGTGATGCAGAAGCGCGCGCCGGTCTCGACGATGAGCTGGATCCTCTCGCTGGCGCTGCTGCCGTTCGCGGGCTTCGTCGTCTACTACTTCCTCGGGCCGCAGCGGCTGAAGAAGCAGCGCCTGAAGCGCCTGCGCAGCCGCGCCAGTGCCTTCGCCCAGGCCGACGTGGCGCGGCTGCGCGACGCGGCGCGCGACGCTCCTCCAGCGCTGCAACAGATGGCCAAGCTGGGCACCGCGACCTGCGGCCTGCCGGTGTCCAGCGCGCTCGATGTCGAACTGCTCTCCGGCGGCGCGCGCACCTTCGACGCGATCTTCGACGCCGTGCGCGCCGCGCGGAACCACATCCACCTCGAGTACTACATCTTCGAGCCCGACCGCATCGGCACCGCGCTGCGCGACCTTCTGATCGAACGCGCGAAGGAGGGCGTGGCGGTGCGCCTGCTGATCGACGCGCTGGGCTCCAAGCGCATAGGCCGCAAGTTCATGGCGCCGATGCTCGACGCGGGCGTCAAGGTGGCGCTGTTCCACGACACCAAGATCGGACGCCGCCTGCGCCCTGTGACCAACTACCGCACCCACCGCAAGATCGTTGTGTGCGACGGCCGCGTGGGCTTCACCGGCGGCGTGAACATCACCGACGAGGAAGACAAGCGCACCAACCCCGACGCGTATCACGACGTGCACCTGCGCGTCGAAGGCAGCGCGGTGCGCTGGCTGCAGACCACCTTCTTGGAAGACTGGACCTACGCCACAGGCGAAGATCCGCGCGGCATGGACGACGCGCTGAACGCCATGCTGCCGCAGCTGGAGGCCGGCGACATCCCGGTGCAGATCGTCACCAGCGGCCCCGACAGCCCGATGGAAGCCATCCACCGCATGCACGTCGAGGCCATCCATTCGGCCACGCACCGCGCCTGGCTCACCACGCCGTACTTCGTGCCCGGCGAGCCGGCGCTGATGGCGCTCACGAGCGCCGCGCTGCGCGGTGTCGATGTGCGCCTGCTGGTGCCGCGCCGAAGCGACTCGGCCGTCGTGAGCGCCGCCGCGCGTTCGTACTTCGACGAGCTGATCGCCGCCGGCGTGAAGGTCTGGGAGTACAAGGCGCGCATGCTCCATTCCAAGACCCTGGTGGTGGACGACCATTGCGCGATGATCGGCACCGCCAATTTCGACAACCGCAGCTTCCGCCTCAACTTCGAGGTCTGCGCGGTGGTCTACGGCCCCGAGCTGACCCGCCCGCTGGCGGCGCAGTTCGAGACCGACCTGCACAGCTGCGGCGCGGTGCGCGCCAACCGGCGCCAGGGTTTCTGGCGCCGCCTCGGCGACGCGATCGCACGCCTGTTTTCACCCTTGCTCTGAATGAACCACACCTTTCTCTGGCACGACTACGAAACCTTCGGCGCGGTGCCGCGCCGCGACCGTCCCTCGCAGTTCGCGGCCATCCGCACGGACGCCGAGCTCAACGAAGTCGGCGAGCCGCTGATGATCTACTGCAAGCCCGCGCCGGACTACCTGCCCAGCCCCGAGGCCTGCCTCATCACCGGCATCACGCCGCAGCTGTGCCTGGAGCGCGGCATTCCCGAGCATGAGTTCGCCGCCCGTATCGAGAAGGCGTTCTCGCAGCCCGGCACCATCGGCGTGGGCTACAACACCATCCGCTTCGACGACGAGGTCACGCGCTTCCTGTTCTGGCGCAACCTGATCGACCCGTACGCGCGCGAATGGCAGAACGAATGCGGCCGCTGGGACCTGCTGGACGTGGTGCGCCTCACTTATGCGCTGCGCCCAGAGGGCATCGAGTGGCCGAAGAAGGAGGACGGCAAGCCCAGCTTCAAGCTCGAAGACCTGGCACGCGCCAACGGCCTGCTGCACGAATCGGCGCACGATGCGCTGTCGGACGTGCGCGCCACCATCGCGCTGGCGCGCCTCATCCGCAGCAAGCAGCCCAAGCTGTTCGACTTCGCCTTCGGCCTGCACAGGAAGGACCGCGTCGCCACCGAGCTGGGCCTGCCCGCGACGCGCGAGACCGCCAAGCCCTTCCTGCACGTCTCGGGCATGTTCCCGGTCGAGCGCGGCTGCCTTGCAGTGATGTGGCCGCTGGCCAGCCACCCCACCAACAAGAACGAACTGCTGGCCTGGGACCTGGCCCACGACCCCAGCGAGCTGCGCGACATCGACGTCGAGACGCTGCGGCTGCGCCTCTTTACCCGCACGGCCGACCTGCCCGAGGGCGTGGTGCGCCTGCCGATCAAGGGCGTGCACCTCAACAAGTCGCCGATGGTGGTCGGCAACCTGCGCACGCTCGCGGCGCCCATGGCCGAGCGCTGGGGCGTCGATCTCGAAGCGGCGATGCGCCACGCGGCCATTGCGCGCGACCTGCCCGACATGAGCGCGATCTGGTCGCAGGTCTACGCCCGGCCCAAGGAGGCCACGCCCGATGTCGATGAAGACCTGTACGGCGGCTTCGTCGGCAACGCCGACCGGCGGCGCCTGAACCAGCTGCGCGGCTTGTCGCCAGAGGAGCTGGCCAAGGATCGCACGGGCTTCGACGATGGCCGTCTGGAAGAGGTCCTCTTCCGCTATCGCGCGCGCAACTGGCCGCAACTGCTGAACGAGGACGAGACCGAGCGCTGGGAATCGCTGCGTGTCGCGAAGCTCTTCAAGGGCGAGGGCGGGGCGCGCACCATCGAAATGCTGTTCAGCGAAGTCGACGCGCTCTCCGAGAACGCCGACGAGCGTGGAGAAGAGATCCTCGGCGCGCTCTACGAATACGCCGAGGCCATCGCGCCCGAGGCCTGAGCAACGCAACCGAGCGCCCAGCCCATGAGCCTGACGATCAACGCCGAACTGTCGAAGGGGCTCGAAAGCTACGGGCTCTTCCTGTCCGACGGCTGCCTTCTGCCGACGCCGTTCCGCTTCGAGACTCCGGTGCGCATCTGGCACTCGGCCCAGCTGCATGCGAGTTGCTCCGTGGGTGCGTATACGAGCATCTCGCCCGGCGCGCTGCTCGTCGACGTGCGCATGGGGCGCTATTGCTCCATCGGCGACGGCGTGCAGACCCTGTCGGACCATCCGGCCGACTGGTTCACCACGCACATGCTGGCCTATGCGCCGAATTTCCCCGAGCCGTACCGCCACCAGTCGGTCGGCCAGTTTCCGTCGCACTCGCCGGTGACCATCGGCAACGACGTGTGGATCGGCTCGCGCGTCAGCCTCAAGAGTGGCATCACCGTCGGCGACGGCGCGGTGATCGGCGCGGGCGCGGTGGTGACGCGCGACGTGGCGCCCTTCACCGTGGTGGGCGGCGTGCCTGCCAAGGTGATCCGCCAGCGCTTTCCCGACGCACTGGTCGAGCGCATCCGCGCCTGCCCCTGGTGGGACTGGGACCTGCGCACTCTGGCGCTGGACTGGCGGCGCCCCGAAGCCGCCCAGTCGATGCTGGAGGAGGCCGTTGCCGAAAACCGCCTTTCGCGCTGGAATCCCGGCTGGCGGCTGCTCGACCGCGGCCAGCCGCCCGCCGAGGGCCAGCCCGCGCCGCTGGTCTTTCTGCCGGGCTGAACAACGACGATGCAAGGAGGTGCGCGCATGACAACCAGAAGAGCGACCCTGTCTGCTGTCCGCGTCGCGCTTGCGGCCGCCGGGGCCACCCTGGCGCTGGTCGGCTGCGGCACCTTGCCGCCCCCGGGGGCTGGCGGCGCAAGGGCCTGCGGGAGCGGCTTCGAGACCTTCGAGCGCGACACCCTGTTTTTCGGCCGTGCCATTCCCTCGGGCGGCCAGGTGTCGGACGCCGAGTGGACCGCCTTCCTCGACGGCACCGTGACACCCGCGTTCCCGCAGGGCCTGACGGTGATCGATGCGGCGGGCCAGTGGCGAGGCGTGTCGGGCGAGGTGGTGCGCGAGCGCTCCAAGCTGGTCGTGCTGCTGCATGCGCGCAGCGAGAAGGACGACGCCGCCATCGCCGCCATCATCGGCGCGTACCGCCAGAGGTTCGCGCAGGAAGCCGTGCTGCAGGAGAGGCAGGCTGTCTGTGTCCGTTTCTGAGGCCTTGCCGCGCGATCGCAACGTCGTCCGCCGCCTGAGCGCGGCCGACGCCGAGGCCTATCGCGCCGTGATGCTCGACGCCTACGCCAGGCACCCCAGCGCCTTCACCTCCACGGTGGAGGAGCGTGCCGCCTTGCCGCTGAGCTGGTGGATGGAGCGCCTCGGGGCCGCAGATGGTGCGAGCGGCGACAGCGTGGTCTACGGCGCATTCGACGACAGCGGCGCGCTGGTCGGCGCGGCTGGCCTGAGCTTCGAGACGCGCGAGCGAGCCAGCCACAAGGCCACGCTGTTCGGCATGTCGGTGAAGGCCTCTGCGCGACGCGTGGGCTTCGGCCGCCGGCTGGTGCTAGCCTTGCTCGACCACGCGCGGGCGCGCGCCGGCCTGCGGGTGGTGCAACTCACGGTCACCGAGGGCAACGAAGCCGCGCAGAAACTCTACGAGGACTGCGGCTTCCGCAGCTTCGGCGTCGAGCCGATGGCCATTGCGCTCGGTGGTGCCTTGCTTGGAAAGGTGCACATGTGGTGCGACCTCGGCGAGGGCCGGGCCTGACCCTTGGAGCTTGTCAGGCCGATGGCGCGGGTTCCGCGTCCGCCGCAGGCAGCCCGCTCAGGTTCTCGGACCACGCCAGCGCCGAGCGGCACCATATCCGGTGGCGCGGGGCCAGCAGTGCGCGCTGCGCCAGCGGGCCGATGCGAAGCGTGTAGCTGGGAGGCGTGTCGCTGTCGGCGCTGGCCCAGACCGGCGTACCGCAGTTCTCGCAGAAGCTCTGCCGGCGCAGCACGCCGCTGTCGGCCGTCTTCACGTAGCCGCGGGGCTTGCCGCTCAGCAGCCTGAAGCCGGCGGCGGGCACCGTCACCGACACGCGATACGCCGTGCCCGAGAGCACCTGGCAGTCGGTGCAGTTGCACAGCCCGACCTTCTCGGGATCGACCTCGGCTTCGTAGCTGATCCGGCCGCAATGGCAGGCGCCCTGTACTTTCATCATGCGAACTGGCTCCTTCGAGGGAAAGACCGCCATCCTAGGAACGCAGGCTGCCGTACGCAATGCCGGCTGCCGCCAATCCCCGGCGCGAGCGGCCCACGGCGCGCCCACGTATGCTCGCCCGCATGGACGCCAATTCCGCCGCGCTGGCCGACTTCGCCACGCGCCACCGCAAGCTCTTCGTGCTCACCGGCGCAGGCTGCAGCACCGAATCGGGCATTCCCGACTACCGCGACCTCGACGGCGAGTGGAAGCGCCCGTCGCCCGTCACCTACCAGGCCTTCATGGGCGAGGAATCCACGCGCAAGCGCTACTGGGCGCGCAGCCTGATCGGCTGGCCGACCATGGCGGGCGCACGGCCCGGCGCCGCGCACCGCGCGCTGGCGAAGCTGGGCGACGCGGGGCGCGTCGGCCTGCTGCTCACGCAGAACGTCGACGGCCTGCACGACGCGGCCGGCAGCCGCGGCACCGTCGACCTGCACGGGCGCATCGACACCGTGCGCTGCATGGGCTGCGAGCGGCGCACGCCGCGCTCCGAACTGCAGCTCGAACTGCGGCGGCGCAACCCGCGCTGGGCCGAGCTGGAAGCCCGCGCCGCACCCGACGGCGACGCCGACCTCGAAGGCCGCGATTTCTCCACTTTCGACGTGCCCGCCTGCCCGCACTGCGGTGGCCTGCTCAAGCCCGACGTGGTGTTCTTCGGAGAGAGCGTGCCGAAGGAGCGCGTCGCAGCCGCCTTCGCCGCGCTCGAAGAGGCCGATGCGGTGCTCGTGGCCGGCTCTTCGCTGATGGTCTATTCGGGCTTCCGCTTCGTGCAGGCGGCCGCCGCGGCAGGCAAGCCGGTGGCGGCGGTGAACCTGGGGCGCACGCGGGCCGATGCGCTGCTTTCGCTGAAGGTCGAGCAGCCTGTCGGCGAGGCGCTGACGACGCTCGCGCGGCAGCTGGCCTAGCTCCGGCCGGGCGTCCCGGTCAGCGAGCGGACGAAGGCATCCACCGCCGAGGTGTATGCGCCGGGCTGCCCCAGTTCGTCGTTGATCTGCGCGTGCGAAAGATCTTCCGGCACCACCTCCGCACGGCCACCCGTTGCCCCGATGCGTGCCGCGAACTGCCGCGCCTGCGTGCACGAGCCATCGCGGCGCTGCGTGGAGCACACCAGCAGCATCGGCGGCGCGCCAGGTGCGAGCGCGTCGGAGGGCGACACGCTGCGCCAGAAGGCGGGGTCGCTGCCGAACACGCGGTCGTAGAAGGGCATGTGCCGGCGCTGCATCAGCGCGGCCGTGTCCAGCGCCGCGCTGTCGAGCGCCACGGTGCCGAGCCAAGGGCGGGCGCCTTGCTGCCGCGCGATGGAAGGCGATGCGCTGAGCAGCGCGACGAGGTGCGCGCCAGCCGAATGGCCCATGAGCACGAAGCGGCCGGCGTCGCCGCCCCACGACGGTGCATTCGCCTGCGCGGTGGCGACGGCACGCGCCACGTCCTGCGCCTGCTGCATCACGTCGACCTGCGGCACGAAGCGGTAGCTCACCGAAACGAGGATGAAGCCCTGCTCGCGCACCCAGTGCCCGATCTTCCGGTTGACCACGGATGCGGCTGCCTTGTCGCCGAACATCCAGGCCCCGCCGTGGACCATCACGAGCACCGGCGCGCCTTGCTGCGCCTTCTGCGGCAGGTAGACGTCCATGCGCTGGCGCGGATCGGGGCCGTAGGGCTGGTCTGCCAGCAGGCGCACCCCGGCGGGCGGCGCGGCCGTTTCGCCGCCGGGCTGCTGCGCGTTGGCCGGCGCGAACGCCAGCGCCAGCAGCCAGGTCGCGCAGATCCGTGCAAGACGCTTCATGAAAAGGCTCCCGGTGGACCGATGAGGGCAGGATTTTCGCGCGCCGGCCCTGTAGCAGGGCTGGCCCTAGGGTTCAACCGGCGTGCTTCGGCGCCATCCAGCTCGTCGAGGCGCCCCGGCCCGGAAGGTGCAGGCTGGCCGTGGCGGCCGGCGTCTCGGCCAGCAGGCGGCCCTTGCGGAACACCTTGAGCCGCGCGGCGCGCAGGCGGATCGCCTCGACCGGGTCGCGCGCCTGCAGCAGCACGAAGCTGGCGTCGCGGCCGGCCTCGAGGCCGTAGTTCTCCAGGTGCATCACACGCGCCGCGTTGGTCGTCACCGCCTCGAAGCACTGGCGGATGCCGTCCTGGCTCGTCATCTGCGCCACGTGCAGGCCCATGTGCGCCACTTCGAGCATGTCGCCCGAGCCCATGCCGTACCAGGGGTCCATCACGCAGTCGTGGCCGAAGGCGACGTTCACGCCGGCCGCCATGAGTTCGGGCACGCGCGTCATGCCGCGGCGCTTGGGGTAGGTGTCGTGGCGGCCCTGCAGAGTGATGTTGATGAGCGGGTTGGACACCACCGACACGCCGCTCTGCGCGATCAGCGGCAGCAGCTTGCTCACGTAGTAGTTGTCCATCGAGTGCATCGAGGTGCAGTGCGAGCCGGTCACGCGGCCCTGCAGCGCGAGGCGCTGGGTTTCGAAGGCCAGCGTCTCGATGTGGCGCGAAAGCGGGTCGTCCGACTCGTCGCAGTGCATGTCGACCAGCTTGCCGCGCGCCGCGGCGATCTCGCACAGCAGCTTCACGCTCGCCGCTCCCTCGGCCATGGTGCGCTCGAAATGCGGAATGCCGCCGACCACGTCCACGCCCTTGTCGAGCGCGCGCTCCAGGTTCTCGACGCCGCCGGGCGAGCGCAGCACGCCGTCCTGCGGAAAGGCGACCAGCTGCAGGTCGAGATACGGCGCAACCTTGCGCTTGACATCGAGCAGCGCATCGACTGCCAGCAGGCTTGGGTCGCTGGTGTCCACGTGCGAGCGCACGGCCAGCAATCCCTTGGCCACCGCCCAGTCGCAGTACGCCAGTGCGCGCTCGATCAGCGCGTCTGCCGTCAGCAGCGGCTTGAGTTCGCCCCATAGCGCGATGCCCTCGAGCAGAGTGCCGCTCTGGTTGACGCGCGGCAGGCCGTAGCTCAGCGTGGCGTCCATGTGGAAATGAGGGTCGACGAAGTGGGGCGCGAGCAGCAGGCCCTGCGCGTCGAGCGTTTCGTGTGCCGGCGCATCCAGGCCCTGAGTGATTTCGGCGATGCGTCCGCCCTGCACGGCGACCGACATGCCGGTGCGGCCGTCGGGGAGGGTGGCGTTGGTGATGAGGAGGTCGAGCATCGTGGGGGCCTTTTCCTGTTCCTCGCGAGGCTATCGGAGAGCCCAGCGGTTGTTCCGGTTGTGGATGTAGATGTACACGTTGTCGCTGCGGTCGCGGGCGACGCCGGCACGGCCCCAGGGAAATGCCGCCGGGTTGCCGGAAACGCCCATGGAGGCCAGCCAGCGCTCGTGGAAGCGATAGCGCTGGTCTACGCTGCCGTAGAAGTCGGCTTCCTCGAGCTTGCGCAGGGCGGGCGTCGTGAGAGTGAGGGAGCAACTGACCAACAGCAGTTCTTCGAAACGCAACATGAGCTGCACGGCCATGTCGCCGGATGTCGTGGTTGCGCTTGCGAAGACGCAGTCGACGAGCCGGCCTTCGACAAGCACGGCCTGGGCCGTCCGTGCGAAAGAGTCTGGCAGGCTGTCGGCGCGGGTGTCGGTACAGGCAACGACGCCGGCCGCCGAGAGACAGCCGTTCGTCGTGTCCAGATGGAGTGCCGTGTTCACCTCACCGCCCGGATGCCAGCGTCTCAGCGCGTGTTCTGCGCCCGGTACCGGTACTGCCCTGGCGCAGGCCCGACCTCGATGGTCACGCGGCGCAGTTTCTCGTCGTGGCCCGAATCCGCCTTTGCCGTGACGACGATGCCGCGCGGCGTGGCGCGGCAGGTGAGGTCGGACAGGGAGATTTCCGCGTGGTCGTTGTCCAGCTCGGCGATGGCGACCGTGTGCTCTGCGCGCAGGCTGCCGTTGGCGTCGCGGCTCATCCACTGCACGTAGAGGAACGACTGGGCGTACTGCTCGGCGTGCACCACGCGGTAGGTGCCCTGGTGGTCCTTGCCCCAGGTGCCGCACATCTGCACCCAGGTCACCGCGTCGGCCGTGCTGAAAGCCTCGTAACCGTAGTTCATGCCCAGTGCGCGGGCGGCGTTCGTGCCGCCCAGCGCCAGCAGTGCCGCGAACACGGCGCCTCGCGCGGCGGTGGCGGTCCGGGTGGTCGTCATCAGCGTTCCCCCTTGCGGTACGGTTTCATCAGCGCCTGCGGGTAGCTCGCCTTGCGTGCCACCAGCACCAGCGCCAGGATCGACAGCAGGTAGGGCAGCATCAGGTAGATCTGGTAGGGCAGCACGGCGTCGCCGGATTGTTGCAGCCGCAGCTGGAGCGCATCGAAGAAGGCGAACAGCAGCGCGCCCAGCAGGGCCTTGCCCGGCCGCCACGACGCGAACACCACCAGCGCCACGCAGATCCAGCCGCGTCCGTTCACCATGTTGAAGAAGAAGGCGTTGAAGGCCGACAGTGTGAGAAAGGAGCCCGCCATGCCCATCAGCGCCGAGCCCGCGACGATGGCGCCGGTGCGCGTGGCCGCGACCGAGACGCCCTGGCTCTCGGCTGCCTGCGGGTTCTCGCCGGCCATGCGCAGCGCCAGGCCCAGCGGCGTGCGGTACAGCACCCAGCCCACCACCGGCACCAGCAGCAGCGCGAACAGGGTGAGCGCGGTCTGCGCGTTCAGGATCGGGATGGGCAGCCAGTCCATCGGCGAGAAGGGCGTGATGGTGGGCGGCGTGTTCACCTTCGGAAAGCTCACGCGATAGCCGAAGTAGCTCAGCGCGGTCGCCAGCAGCGTGATGCCCAGCCCCGAGACGTGCTGCGATAGCGCCAGCCCCACGGTCAGGAAGGCGTGCAGCAGCCCGAACACCATGCCCGCGAGCGCGGCCACGCCCACGCCCACCCACAGCGGCGCGCCCGCGTACACCGCGAGCCAGCCGGTGAAGGCGCCCGCGACCATGATCCCCTCGATGCCGAGGTTGAGCACGCCCGCGCGCTCGCACAGCAGCACGCCCAGCGTGCCGAGGATGAGCGGCGTGGCGATGCGCAGCACCGCGACCCAGAATGCGGCGTTGGAAAGAATGTCGAGGAGGTCGCTCATTTCGTCATCCTCACCCGGTACTGCGTGAGCAGCGTCGCCACCAGCACCGCGATCAGCGAGGCCGCCACGATCACGTCGGCGATGTAGGTCGGTACGCCCACCGCGCGGCTCATGGTGTCGGCGCCGACCAGCACGCCCGCCACGAATACGGCGGCTGCGATCACGCCCAGCGGATGCAGCCCCGCCAGCATCGCGATGACGATGCCGGTGTAGCCATAGCCCGGTGACATGTCGAGCGTGACGTAGCTGGTGCGGCCCGCCACCTCTATGGCGCCCGCCAGCCCAGCCAGCGCGCCCGAGAGCAGCGCCACCATCACCACCGTGCGCGTCACCGGCACCCCCGCAAAGGCGGCGGCGCGCGCGTTCGCGCCCACGGCGCGGATGTCGAAGCCCAGCACCGTGTACTTGAAGATGGCCCACACCATCACCGCCAGCGACACCGCCCACAGCAGGCCGGTGTGCACCCGCGTCTGCGCGACGAGCTTGCCGAGCTCCAGGTCGGACTGCAGCGACACGCTCTGCGGCCAGCCCATGGCGCTCGGGTCTTTCATCGGCCCGTCGAGCAGCGCCGACACGCCCAGCAGCACGATGAAGTTGATCAAGAGCGTGGTCACGACCTCGTCCACGCCCAGCCTGTTCTTCATGAGCGCCGGGCCCAGCAGCATCAGCGCGCCCGCGATGGCGGCGGCCAGCATCATCAAGGGAAACAGCAGCCACGGCGACAGCTCGAAGCCGGTGCCGCCGTGCATGCCGCCCACTGCCACGGCAGCCAGCGCGCCCGCGTAGAGCTGCCCCTCGGCGCCGATGTTGAAGAGCCGCGCCTTGAAAGCGACGGTGGCCGCCAGCCCGGTAAGGATCAGCGGGATCGCGCGCGTCAGCGTCTCGCTCCACGCGAACACCGAGCCGAAGCCGCCCTGCAGCAGCAGCGCGTAGGTGCGGCCGACCGGCGCGCCGGCCCACCGCACCAGCAGCGCGCTGATCGCCATCGTGAAGACGATCGCGCCAATGGGGGCGAGCACCAGCGCCGTGCGCGAGGTTTCGTGGCGTCGTTCGAGCCGCATCATGACGGGGCTCCCTTGGCGGGAGCTGCTGTCGCACCGGCCATGGCCAGCCCGATCGCCTCGCGCGTCCAGGCCGAGGCCGGGCGCGCTTCGCCCAGGCGGCCGCCGTGCATCACGGCCACACGGTCGCCCAGCGCGAGTACTTCGTCGAGGTCGTCGGAAATCACCAGCACGGCGGCGCCTGCGTCGCGCGCGGCGATCAGCTGCTGCTGCACGTAGGCGACAGCGCCGATGTCCAGGCCCCAGGTGGGCTGGTGGGCGACGATCAGGCGCGGCGCGCGGTTCGGATGCTTCCTGTCGGCCTTGTCCTGGCTGGAGTCCAGCTCGGGTTGTTCGGGCGCCAGCAGTGCGCGTCCAAGAATCAGTTTCTGCATGTTCCCGCCCGAGAGCGAGCGAGCCGGCGCCATGAGGCCGGCACCGCGCACGTCGAAGGCCTTTTCGATGCGCCGCGCATGGAGGCGGGCGGCGGCGCGTTTCACGATCCACGACCAGCGCGAGAACACGGGGCTGCGCAGCCGCTCCGACACCGCGTTCTCCCATACCGGCAGGTCGCCGACCACGCCGACCGCATGGCGGTCTTCGGGGATGCGTGCGACGCCGCGCTGCACCAGCCGGGCAGGCGAGGGCGGCAACGCTCGGCCCATCAGCTGCGCCGTGCCCGAGCTTGCACGGCGCGTGCCGCAGAGCAGCTCGGCCAGCGCGACCTGTCCGTTGCCGGAAACGCCGGCGATGGCGGTGATCTCTCCGGCGCGCAGCGTCAGCGATACCTCGCGCAGCCGGTCGCGCCCGTCGCCCTTGGCGGAGGCCGCGGTGCTCACGTGGTCGAGCACGCAGACGGCATCGCCCACCGATTTCGCGGGCCGGCGCTGCGGCGCCTCGACCGCATGCCCGACCATCCACAGCGCGAGCTGCGCCTGCGTGGTGTCGGCCGTGCGTGCCTCGGCCACCAGCTTGCCGCCGCGCAGCACGGCGATGCGGTGCGACACGCGCAGCACCTCGTCGAGCTTGTGGCTGATGAAGATCACCGACAACCCCTGCGCCACCATCTGCGCGAGCGTGGCGAAGAGCGCCTCGCCCTCCTGCGGCGTGAGCACGGCGGTGGGCTCGTCGAGGATGAGGATGCGCGCTCCGCGGTACAGCGCCTTGAGAATCTCCACGCGCTGGCGCTCGCCGACCGAGAGGCTTCCTACCAGCGCGTCGGGCTGCACCGGCAGGCCGAAGCGCCTCGCCACGTCGAGCAGCCGCTCGCGCGCGGCGGCGCGGCGCGACACCGGGCGCCACAGCGGCTCGGTGCCCATCATCACGTTGTCGAGCACGCTCAGGTTGTCGGCCAGCGTGAAGTGCTGGTGCACCATGCCCACGCCGGCCGCCAGCGCGGCCTTGGGGTTGCCCGGCGGCAGCGGCGAGCCGAAGACCTCGATGCCGCCCTCGTCGGCGACGTAGTGGCCGAAAAGAATGGACATCAGCGTGGATTTGCCCGCGCCGTTCTCGCCAAGCAGCGCGAGCACTTCGCCGGTCTTCAGGTCGAGCGAGACCGCGTCGTTGGCGACGAGGCTGCCGAAGCGCTTGGTGATGCCCTGCAGGCGCAGGACGGTGGCACTTGCTCCCCCCGCCGGAGGGAGCGGCGACGCAGGTGCCGTCACTTCCACGCGGCCAGGAAGGCCAGCATGACCTTGGCGGAGTTGTCCGCCGCGATGCCCATGAAGGTGCCCATCTCGTTCTCGCCGTCGCCGCCGCCCGCGAGGTCGCTGAGCGAGCGGAAGGCGATGAAGGGCACGCCGTTGCTGTAGGCGACCATGCCCACGGCGGCGGTCTCCATGTCGAGCACGTTGGCCTGGAAGGTCTTGTAGGTGTATTCGCGGTAGGCCTTGTTGTCCATGAAGGCCTGGCCCGAGACGCCGTTGCCGCCTACCACCAGCTGCGGCTTGCGCGGCAGGCACTTGCCGGCGCTGCAGTTGGCCAGATCGACGTTGCGGATGCTGCGTGCCACTTCCAGCATCTTCGGGTCGGCCTCGAACCAGAACTTGCGCTGGATCTCGGGGTGCGCCGCCGAGCGAACCTCGACCGGGCGCGGGAACATCATGCCGAAGTTGGGCAGCGTGGCGTCGGTGATGAAGGGTGGCGCGCTGTACTTGCCGGGCGCGGTTTCGCGGGCCATCAGCACCTCGAGGTACTGGCCCCATTGCGCCGGCACGGTGACGTCGCCCACGTGCAGCGACGGGTTCACGCCACCGGCGATGCCGCTGAACACGATGTTGGTCACGTGAAAGCGGTTGAGCACCAGCTGCGTGTTCATCGTGGCGTTGGTCATGCTGATGCCCGAGAGGAACAGCACGACCGGCTTGCCTTCCAGCGTGCCGGTGGTGAACTCCACCCCGTTCACACTGTGCTTCGCCGGCCCCTGCAGGCGCGTGAGCAGCAGTTTCAGTTCCGGCTCGAAGGCCGACAGCACCGCGATGCGCGGCGTATCGTCGAGCCGGGTGCTGCTGTTGATGGCGACGGCGCCGCCCTTGTAGACACCCACACAGCCGGTCAGCGAAATACCGAGTACCGCGGCGGCAAGAACGCCTCTGACTGTTCGGGGAACACCGCGGAACCGGCTTTGCCGGGCCGCAGGTGTTGCCCCCTGCAAGGGGGTAGGAGAGGCGACACGAAGTGCGCAGAGCCTGGGGGTGTACTTCATTTTGCGGTGGACTTCGGCTGCGAGTCGTCCACTTTCACGGTGAACTTGCCCGAGAGGATGTCGGCTTGCTTGGCCTTCACCTTCGCGACGATGTCGGCCGGAACCTTCTTCTCGAAGGTGCCCAGCGGCGCGAGTTCGGAGCCCTTGTATTTCATCTGCGCGTAGATGCCGTAGTCCTCGGCGGCGAACTTGCCTTCCTTCACGAGCTTGATCGCTCGGTCGGCGGCCGGCTCGAAGTTCCACAGGGCCGATGCCACCACCGTGTCGGGGTACTGGCTCTGGGTGTCGATCACGTTGCCGATGGCGAGCTTGCCCTTTTCCTTGGCGGCATCCGAGACTCCGAAACGCTCCGCGTACATCACGTCGGCACCCTTGTCGATCATGGCGAAGGCCGCTTCCTTGGCCTTCGGCGGGTCGAACCAGCTGTTGATGAAGCTCACGCTGAATTCCACCTTCGGGTTCGTCTCCTTCGCGCCGGCCATGAAGGCGTTCATCAGCCGGTTGACCTCCGGAATCGGGAAGCCGCCGACCATGCCGATGCGGTTGCTCTTGGTCATGCCGCCGGCCACCATGCCGCTGAGGTAGGCGGGCTCCTGGATGTAGTTGTCGAACACGCTGAAGTTGGGCGCCTGCGGCTTGAGCGACGAACCCATCAGGAAGGCGACCTTGGGGAAGTCCTTCGCCACCTTGCGCGCCGCGGCCTCCACGCCGAACACCTCGCCCAGGATCAGCTGGTTGCCGCCGGTGGCGTACTCGCGCATCACGCGCTCATAGTCGGCGTTGCTCACGTTCTCGGTGGCCTTGTACTCGATCTCTCCACGCGCCTCGGCCGCCTTCAGCGCCTTGTGGATGCGGCCCACCCATTGCTGCTCGAAGGGCACGGTGTACACCGCCGCCACCTTCAGCTTGGCCTGCGCGAGCGCGAGGCCCGGGGCACCAACCGCGGCAAGCGCTGCGGCAACGGCGACGGAACGGACGATCAATTGACGGCGTGCGGTCACGGTACTTCTCCTCGAGGTATGGAAATCTTCTTGTGGGGCCGCCTCACCGGCAGCCCGCGGCCACCGGACGATGGCGTGTGCGCTGGAGGGCGGGGTTACTTGGTGCCGAAGATGCGGTCGCCGGCGTCACCGAGGCCAGGGAGGATGTACCCATGGCTGTTTAGCTCGCGGTCGATCGCTGCGGTGTAGATCGCCACGTCCGGGTGCGCCTTCTGCATCGTCGCCACGCCCTCGGGGCAGGTCAGCAGGCAGACGAACTTGATCGACTTGGGGTTGAGCTCCTTCAGCCGCTCGACCGCCGCCACGGCCGAGTTGCCGGTGGCCAGCATCGGGTCGACCACGATCACGTCGCGGTTCTCCATCTCGCCGGGCATCTTGAAGTAGTACTCCACGGCCGTCAGCGTCTTGGGGTCGCGGTACAGGCCGATGTGGCCGACGCGCGCGCCGGGCACCACGGTGAGCATGCCGTCCAGGATGCCGGTGCCGGCACGCAGGATGGACACCAGCACAAGTTTCTTGCCGTCGATGACCTTGGCCTGCATCGTTTCGAGCGGGGTCTCGACCTCGATGTCCTGCATCGGCATGTCGCGCGTGACCTCATAGGCCATCAGCATGCTGATTTCGTTGAGGAGCCGGCGGAAGCTGTTGGTGGAGGCATCCTTGCGGCGCATCAGCGTGAGCTTGTGCTGGATGAGGGGGTGGTCGAGGAGGTGGACGTTGCTGCTCATTGGAGTTCTTTGTGGCGTTGCTGAAAGACAGGGAACCCGAGAGTCTAAAAGACGGTGCCGTCGCTCTCGATCAGCAGGGGCGGAGCACCGTCACGCAAGCGCTGTGCCAGCGCGCGGCCCGCAGCCCAGGTGCCGCCTTCGAGCACACAGGCCAGCGGAAGCTCCTCCTCGGTGCGGTCGAGCACCTTGCGTACGCGCGGCGCCACCTCGTCGAGCAGCGCCACGGTGAGCGCGCGCCATTCGACGATGAATTCGTCGCCCACCTTCCAGGTGCGGGAGAGGAAGGCCGGGTCCTTCGGCACGATCACGCCGCTGTCGATCAGCAGGCCGCCGTTGCGGTACTCGGGCAGGGCGGTGAGCGCGTCGAGGTGGCGCACCTTCACGCCGGCCCACTCGAAGGGTTCGAGCAGCGAGTACGTGAGCCACTGCGAGAGCTTGTGAAAGGGCATCCAGCCATTGGTGAGGCCGGGGCCGCGCACGGCGCTGTGGCGCCAGCAGTCGCCGAGCGCCAACGCCGGGTCGCCCGAGCCGATGCCGCCCGCGTTGTCGCTGCCGTCGGCCGCGATGCTGTCGACCGCGTTGGCCGCTGGCCAGATCCGCGAGAGCGTCTCCAGCAGCAGCGAAAGGATCTGGTGCGCCGTGATCTCGGCGGTGGGCGGCGTGGCCGCGCCGAAAGGCGCCACCAGTGCATCGAACATGCCGGCGGGCCGGCCTTCGTCGCCGAAGGTCTCGGGCTGCTCGCTCATCGCCTCGCCGAGCCGGCGCAGCAACACAGCGCGGCCCGCGAGGCCGACCAGCGGATTGACCTCGCTCACCTGGAAGGCGTCGCCCAGCCGCTCGGTGACCAGGCCGCGCAGGCCGGCCGCGTCGACCTGGAAAGGCCGGTCGGGGTCGGACGAGAAGAGACCGCTCGTGAACGCGTGGAAGCTCGCCACGCCCAGCCCCTCGGAGCGCGTGAAGCGCTGGCCGGTGGCCGATTCGGTGTAGTGCCAGCCGGCGCCGGCACCGGCGTCGAGCAGCACGCTCACCAGCACCAGGTCGATGTGCGCGCTGGCGCGCTGGCGTGCGTCGACCTTGCCGAGCAGCCTGTCGAGTTCCTCGACCCGGTTCACGCCGCCGGCCTCGAAGTGGCGCCAGCGGCTGTGGTACGGGATGGTGTCCCACGGATAGCGCTCGCGCGTGACCTCGGCCACAGTGCGCGCCGCGTCCTCGAGCGCGTCGTCGCCGCCGATGCGGAACCACTGCGATTCGCCGCGCCGCGCGCGCGCCAGCAGGGCGTTCGCGCGCTGGCGGATGGCCGCGGTGGTGCGCAGCAGCGTGGCCGCGCCCGATGGGTGGGCGGTGTCGGCGTTGAATTCGATGGACGGATCGACCTCGCCCGCGCCGCCGGGCGGCAGGCTGCCGGAGCCGTCGACCGGCAGGTTGGGGTCGTCGTTGCTGCTGTTGCTGTTCTTGCTCATTCGCTCAATCCCCGGCCCTTGGCCTTCTTGAGTTCCTCGGCGTCCGGCACCGGGCCGGGCGTGAAATAGCCCGCCGCCATCTTGGCGTCCATCTCGACGCGGGCGTCCGCGGGAATCAGTTCATCGGGAATGTTCACGCGCTCGCCGATCTCTATGCCCGAGCCGGTGATCGCGTCGAACTTCAGGTTGCTCATCGACACCAGCCGATGGATCTTCCTGATGCCGAGCCAGTGGAAGACGTCGGGCATCAGCTCCTGGAAGCGCATGTCCTGCACGCCGGCCACGCACTCGGTGCGCGCGAAGTACTGGTCGGCCGTGTCGCCGCCCACCTGGCGCTTGCGCGCGTTGTAGACCAGGAACTTGGTCACCTCGCCCAGCGCCCGACCTTCCTTGCGCGAGTAGGCGATGAGGCCGACGCCGCCGCGCTGCGCGCCCTGGATGCATTCCTCGATGGCGTGCGTGAGGTAAGGCCGGCAGGTGCAGATGTCGGAGCCGAACACGTCCGAGCCGTTGCACTCGTCGTGGATGCGCGCGGTGAGCTCGACCTCGGGGTTGGCCAGGTCGCGCGGGTTGCCGAAGATGTAGAGCGTCTGCCCGCCGATGGGCGGCAGGAACACCTCGAGGTCGGAGCGCGTGACCAGCTCGGGGTACATGCCGCCGGTTTCCTCGAAGAGCGTGCGGCGCAGGTCGGTTTCGGAGCAGCCGAAGCGGCGCGCCACCTCGGGCAGGTACCACACGGGCTCGATGGCGGCCTTGGTCACCATCGCGGCGCCGCCTGCGGTGAGGAACTTGCCGTCGGCCTTGAGGCGGCCCTTCTGCAGCGCCTCGATCACCTCCGGCAGGATCACGTGCGCCTTGGTGATCGCGATGGTCGGGCGGATGTCGTAGCCTGCCGCCAGTTCAGTGGCGAACACCTCGGCCACCTGCGCGCCCCAGGGGTCCAGCGACACGATGCGCCCCGGCTCGCTCCATTGCGGATAGGGGCCGATCGTGTCGGTGGGCGCGGTGTTGGTCAGGTCGGCCTTGTGCTCGCGCTTGAGCGCGCCGGCCGCCACCGCGAGCGCCCGGTAGACGCTGTAGGAGCCGCTGTGCGTGCCGATCACGTTGCGGTGCGCCCGCTTGGTGGTGGTGCCGACCACCGGCCCCCGCTCCGCTGCCGTGGCTGCGCCCCAGCGGATGGGCAGCGCGCCGAAGCCGCCGGCGTGCGAGGTCAGCCGGATGTGGCCGGTCGACGTGGAGGGGTGCAGCGGGGGGAGGGGCATCGCGCCGGTGGCGCCGCCGGGGACGGAAGGGATCGTTGTGCTGTCAGCAGACATTGGTGGCCCTCAAAAAATGCAATGTACCGATCAGGCGTGCGGCTTGCAAGCAACGGGCCACGCGCGAGCCGCGGCGCGAATGGGGAACAATGCGCGGGGACGGCGGATGGACCGGATGCGATGGAGGAAAGAACGATGCGTGTGCTTCCCTGCGTATTTCTCGCCCTGGGCCTGCTCGGCCTGAGCGGCTGCGACAAGGCCAAGGAGGGTTTCTCCGAAGGCTTCGATACCGCCTTCAGGGCCAGTTTCCGGGAGAGCTTCATCGGCAGCTGCGTCAAGAGCGCGGGCGAGCGCGGGAACAAGTCGGAGGAAGAGCGTAAGAAGCTGTGCACCTGCGCGGCCGACAGCGTCATGAAGGACACCTCCGTGGCCGACCTGCAGGACCAGGAAAAGGTCGGGGCGCGAATCGGCCCGATCATCCAGCAGTGCTTGAAGCAACCCTGAAGCAGCCCTGCCGGCGCCGCCGGCCCCGGCACAATCGGCCGGAACTTTTTCGACAAGGCTGTAACCAGCCAGCCCGATGGAACGAAACACCGTAGGCAGCAGGAAGAACCCCGGCGACGTGGAAGCGGCGCTGCGTGGCCTGTTCCTCCGCGGCCTCGACGGCGACGCGAAGGCCTACCGCGACTTCCTGCTGCAGCTCAGCGCGCATTTGCGCGCCTTTCTGGGCAAGCGCCTCTTTGGCTGGCCCGATGAAGTGGAAGACCTCGTCCAGGAATGCCTGCTCGCCATGCACAACCAGCGCCATACCTACCAGAGCGACCAGCCGCTGACGGCCTGGGTGCACGCCATCGCGCGCTACAAGATGATCGATCTGCTGCGCGCCAAGTCGGCCCGCGAAGATTTGCATGAGCCGCTGGACGACGACCTGGCCGTGTTCGCCGAATCGGCGCAGGAGGCCAGTGACGCGAAGCGCGACCTCGGCGGCCTGCTCGAGACCCTGCCGGATCGCCAGCGCCTGCCGATCGTGCACGTCAAGATCGAGGGCCGCTCGGTGGCCGAGGCCGCGAGCCTGACCGGCATGTCGGAATCGGCCGTCAAGGTCGGCATCCACAGGGGGCTGAAGGCGCTGGCCGCCCGCTTCGGAAATGGCTGGGGGGCTGCGGCATGAAGACCGACGACCTCGTCTCGATGCTGGCCAACGGCGAGGTGGCCGTCTCGCGCCGGCGCGCCAGTTCGCGCATCTGGCTGGCGGTGCTGCTGGGGCTTCCGTTCTCGTTCGCGATCCTGCTCTCCGGCTACGGCGTGCGGCACGACATCGTGCAGGCCATGTTCTGGCCGATGTTCTGGGTCAAGGTGCTGTTTCCGCTGTGCATCGCGGCCGCCGGCTTCGTGGCCGCCGAACGGCTCGCGCGGCCGGGCGTGAAGCCCCGGCATGCCTGGATGGGCGCGGTGCTGCCGGTGCTCGGGGTGTGGCTGCTGGCGGCGATAGCCTGGTTCACCATGCCGGCCGACGATCGCATGCCGGCGCTGATGGGGCAGTCGTGGCGCATCTGCGCGGCGAGCATCGGGCTGATGGCGCTGCCGGTGTTCGCGGCCGCCCTGTTCGCGCTCAAGGGCATGGCGCCCACGCGGCCCGCGCTGGCGGGCGCGGCGGTCGGCGCGCTGGCAGGTGGCGTGGGAGCCTCGGTCTATGCGCTGCACTGCATGGAGCTGACCGCGCCGTTCCTCGCCGTGTGGTACGTGAGCGGGATCGCGGTGCCCGTGCTGGTGGGGGCGCTGCTGGGGCCGCGCCTGCTGCGCTGGTAGGCAGCAGTCAGGCGGGCCGGTTCCTGGGCTCTCAGCGCTTCTTGCTGCCGAAGATCCCGCCCAGCACGCCGCGCAGGATCTCCTTGCCCACCGAGGTGCCCATGGTGCGCACCGCCGACTTGGCCATGGTCTGCACCAGCCCGTCGTGCTTGGCGCCGCGCGGGCCGGTGGTGCCGAAAAGCATGTCGTTGAGCATGCCGCCCATGCCCGAACCCGAGGATTCGGCGGTGCCCTTGGCGGCGCCCGGCGCGGCAGGGGCAGGGGCAGGGGCGTCCGGCGCGCTTTCGGCGCGGCCCTTTAGCTTTTCGTAGGCCGATTCGCGGTCCACCGACTTCTCGTAGATGCCCGCGACCAGCGAGCCGTCGATCAGCGCCTTGCGCTGCTCGGGCGTGATCGGGCCGAGCTGGCTGGCCGGCGGCAGCACGAACACGCGCTCGGTCACGCTGGGGCGGCCCTTTTCGTCGAGCAGGCTCACCAGCGCCTCGCCGACCGCGAGTTCGGTGATGGCGGTCTCGATGTCCAGGCCCGGCTTCTGGCGCATGGTGCTGGCGGCCGCCTTCACGGCCTTCTGGTCGCGCGGGGTGAAGGCGCGCAGCGCGTGCTGCACGCGGTTGCCGAGCTGGGCCAGCACGGTGTCGGGAATGTCCAGCGGGTTCTGCGTAACGAAATACACGCCCACGCCCTTGGAGCGCACCAGCCGCACCACGAGCTCGATGCGCTCCACCAGCGCCTTGGGCGCCTCGTTGAACAGCAGGTGGGCCTCGTCGAAGAAGAAGGCCAGCTTGGGCTGCTCGGGGTCGCCGACCTCGGGCAGCTGCTCGAAGAGCTCCGACAGCATCCACAGCAGGAAGGTGGCGTACAGCCGCGGCGAATTCATGAGCTTGTCGGCCGCGAGCACGTTGACCACGCCCTTGCCGCCCACGGTCTGCATGAAGTCGGCGATGTTGAGCATCGGCTCGCCGAAGAATTTGTTGCCGCCCTGGGTCTCGATCTGCAGCAGCCCGCGCTGGATGGCGCCCACGCTGGCGGCGCTGATGTTGCCGTACTGGGTGGTGAACTGGCTCGCGTTCTCGCCCACGTACTGCAGCATCGCGCGCAGGTCCTTCAGGTCGAGCAGCAGCAGGCCGTTGTCGTCGGCGATCTTGAACACCAGGTTCAGCACGCCGGCCTGCGTTTCGTTCACGTCGAGCATGCGGCCCAGCAGCAGCGGGCCCATGTCGGAGACCGTGGCGCGCACCGGGTGGCCCTGTTCGCCGAACACGTCCCAGAGCGTGACAGGGCAGGCCGCGGGCTCGGGCAGCTCGATGCCGCGTTCCTTCAGCGTGGCGGCCAGCTTGTCGCCGATGCTGCCCTTCTGGCTGATGCCGGTCAGGTCGCCCTTGACGTCGGCCATGAACACCGGCACGCCGATGGAGGAAAGCTTCTGCGCGATGGTCTGCAGCGTGACGGTCTTGCCGGTGCCGGTGGCGCCGGTGATGAGGCCATGGCGGTTGGCCAGGCCGGGCAGGAGGTTGCACTCGATGGTGTCGTGCCGTGCGATCAGAAGAGGGTCGGCCATGGGGCGCTCCGTCGTATGGGAAGCGGGCAGTCTAATCAACCGGCACTCCTATAATCCACGGCCCGCACGGTGGTTCAGGAAAAAGTTTTAGGAGGTTTTTTTGTCATCGACTGCCCAGCCCCCCATTCCCGCCAACGGCGACGCCTCCGAACAGTCGCCGATCGAAAAAGAGCTGGCCGTGCTGCTCGTGAACGCGCTGAATCTCGAGGTCGCTCCCGAGGACATCGTGCCGACCGAACCGCTGTACGGCGAAGGTCTCGGCCTCGACTCCATCGACATCCTCGAAGTGGCGCTCGAAGTCTCGCGCCGCTACGGCTTCCAGCTGCGTTCCGACGACGAACGCAACCAGCAGATCTTCCAGTCGCTGCGCACGCTCGCGGCACACGTGGCCCAGCATCGCGTAGCCACCTGATCCCATGTCCCGATGGCGAATAGCGCTCCTGCTGGTGGTGGGGGTCGCATATGCCGGCCTCTCCCACTGGATGACGCTGTTCCACGCGACCCAGCCGTGGGCGGTGGTCGTGCTGCTCGGTCCGCTGTGGCTCGCAGCCATGGGCCTGGCCGGCAGCTGGTTCGGCCGCTGGGGCGTCGCCATTGCTGCTGCAGTGGGCATCGGCGGCTTCTCGCTCGTCTTCCTCGGCGAGGCGGGCGACCCCAACCGGCTGTACGTGATGCAGCACGTGGCCATCAACGGCGCGCTGTGCGGCTGGTTCGGCTCCACGCTGCGCGGCAAGGGATTGCCCCTGATCACGCAGTTCGCGCAGCGCGTGCATCCGCTGCGCGGCCACATGCTTTCCTACACCACGCAGCTCACGCGCATCTGGACCGGCTTCTTCGCCGTGATGGTGCTGGCCTCGGTCATCATCTACCTGACACGGCCGTTCTCCGACTGGTCGCTGTTCGCCAACGTGCTGTCGCCGGTGATGGTGACGCTGCTCTTCGTGGGCGAGCACCTGGTGCGCTACCGGCTGCATCCCGAATTCGAACGCACGCGCCTCGTGGACGCGGTGCGCGCGTTCTATGGCACGTCGTCGGTTGACAGCAGCCCCGGCGGCCAATGAAACAGGCCTTGACACAGGCCCCGCCCGCGTGACGACAGACGACAACCGATTCCTGCCACTGCTCGCGAACCGCGACCCCGACGCACCCCTCGCATGGCGCGCGGGCGTTCCCGTGAGCGCGCGCCAGTTCCTGGCCGACGTGGCCCGCTTCGCTCCCACGCTCCCCGCGGAGGGCGATGCCGTCAATCTCTGCGGCGACCGCTATGCCTTCGCGGTGAGCCTCGGCGCGGCGCTGGTGCGCGGCCGCGCGAGCATGCTGCCGCCCGACGCGCGGCCCGACACGATCTCGCGGCTGCTCGAATCGCACGGCTCGCCGCTTTTCGCGCACACCGACGCCTCGCACATTCAGACGCCGGGTATCGAGCGCCTGCTGCTCGAAGGACTGGCCGGCCCCGCGGATGATGCCCCCGTGGACGTGCCGCGCATCGACGCGGGCATGCACGCCGCGAGCCTGCTGACTTCGGGCTCTACCGGCGTCCCCCAGCCGCACGCCAAGACCTGGCGCACGCTGGTGGGCGACGTGGCCGTGGCTGTCAAGCGCCTGTGCCGGGTGCTGGAGCGCCCGACGCTCGAAGGCCTGACCCTGGTCGCCACGGTGCCGGTGCAGCACAGCTACGGCCTGGAGTCGTCGGTGCTGCTGGCGATGCTGGGGGGCGCGGCCTTCGAGAGCGGCCGGCCGTTCTTCCCGGCCGACGTCGCGAAGACGCTGGCCTCGGTGCCGCGCCCGCGCGCGCTGGTGACCACGCCGTTCCACCTCAAGACGCTGCTGCTCTCGGGCATCGAGCTGCCGCCGGTCGACCTGATCCTGTCGGCCACCGCGCCGCTGTCCCCGCAGCTCGCGCAGCAGGCCGAACAGGCGATGGGCGGCGTGCTGCTCGAGATCTACGGCAGCACCGAGTCGGGCCAGGTCGCCACGCGCCGCACCACCGACAACGAGATCTGGGAAACCTTCGGCGAGATCCGCGTGCATGCCGAGCCTTCGGCCGACGGCGGGCCCGAGCGCTTCATCTTCAGCGGCGACTTCATGCCCGAGCCCACGCCCATGGCCGACGTGCTCGAGCTGCTGGACGAGCGCCGCTTCCGGCTCTTCGGCCGCGCCAATGACCTGATCCACGTGGCGGGCCGGCGCAGTTCGCTCGCGCACCTGAATTTCCACCTCAACAGCATCCCCGGCGTGGACGACGGCGCCTTCTGGCTGCCCGACGAGGTGGCCGACGGCGTGGTGCGGCCGGTGGCCTTCGTGGTCGCGCCCACGCTGTCGGCGGGCGAGATCATCGCCGCGCTGCGCCAGCGGCTGGAGGCGGTTTTCGTGCCGCGCCGCGTGGTGCAGGTGAAGTCCTTCCCGCGCGAGGGCACGGGCAAGCTCACCGTGCGGGCACTGCGCGAATTCGCGCTGGCGCAGCTCGCGGAAGACGATACGCCGGTGCAGATGGCCCATGCGGTGCCGGCCGATCACCCCGTGTTCGCCGGCCATTTTCCGGGCCAGCCGCTGCTGCCCGGCGCGCTGGTGCTGGCCGAGGTGATGGAGGCCATCCGCCGCGTGCCGGCGCTGGTCACTCGGCTGGGCGGGCATCCCACGCTGGCCGCGGCCAAGTTCCTCGCGCCCGTGCGGCCCGGCGCCGTGCTCTCCATCGAACTGAACCCTGAGGCCGGCGCCTCCCACGGCGTGCGATTCGACGTTCGCTGCGACGGCGTGGTGGCTGTCACCGGCCGCTGGACCGGCGTGCAAGAGTCGGACTGATGAAGCACACCGACGTCGAGAGGCGCGCCCTGGACGAGGCTTCCCGCAACGGCCAGGCGGAACCCAAGGGGGAGCGTGGCGAGGGCGGCGACTGGGCACGCGCGCCGGAGCGCAGCAACATGCTCGCGCTGCGCTTCATCGTGATGATGGCGCTGGTGTTCGGCCGGCACATCACGCGGCTGCTGCTGCCGCCCATTGCCCTGTACTTCCTGCTGTTCGCGCCGGCGCAGCGCCGGCACATCAAGCGCTACCTGTTCCGCGCCATCGGGCCGCAGGCGGGTTGGGTCGACGGCTTCCGGCTGCTGCATGCCTTTGCCTCGACGGTGCTCGACCGCGTGTATTTCCTGCGCGGGCGCATGGACCTGTTCAAGGTGAAGATCCGGGGCAACGAGCCGCTCGACCTTGAGATGGCGAACGGGCGGGGCGCCTTCCTGCTCGGCGCCCACGTCGGCAGCTTCGAGGCGCTGGGCGCCTGCAAGCAGCAGACGCACCAGCGCCACTTGCGCGTCGCGATGCTGATGTACCCCGACAACGCGCGGCGCATCACCGGCATCCTCAACGCCATCGCGGTGCCCGAGCTGCGCCCCCACGTCATCGCGCTGGGCCGGCCGCATTCGATGCTGGAGCTTCGCGACTGGCTCGACAGCGGCGGCATGGGCGGCATGCTGGCCGACCGCACGCTGCCCGGCGGCGAGGAACAGCCCGCGCACCAGCGCGGCAACAACATCGTGCTGCCTTTTCTCGGGCAGCCCGCCGTCTTCAACGACGGTCCCTTCCGCCTGGCCGCGCTGCTGCGCCGCAAGGTGTTCTTCATGGCGGGTCTCTACGACGGCGGCGCGCGCTACGATGTCCGGTTCGATCCGCTGGCCGATTTCGGCGAGCGGGCAGCCAGCCCGGCGGAGCGCGAGCAGCGCATCCGCGCGGCGGTCGAAGCCTACGTGGCGCGCCTGGAGGCGATGTGCCGTGCGTACCCCTACAACTGGTTCAATTTCCATGATTTCTGGCTCGAAGATGCGGCTTGACCGGCTCTGCAGGGCATTCGTGCTCGCGCTGGCCTTCTGCGCCGTGCCGGCCTGGGCGGCCTTCGACCTGCCCGAACTGATGACGCTGCTGGCCAAGCAGAAGAGCGGGGAGGCCCGCTTCACCGAGCAGCGCTTTGTGCACGGCCTCGAAGGCCCGCTGGACGCCAGCGGCACGCTGAGCTTCGACGCGCCCGACAAGCTGGTGCGCCGCACGCTGTCGCCGCGCGTCGAGACGATGGCGGTCGAAGGCAACACGCTCACGCTGTCGCGCGGCGGTCGCAACCGCACGCTGGCGCTCGACAGCATGCCCGAGCTGCTCGGCCTGGTCGAAGCGATGCGCGGCACGCTGACGGGCGACGGCGCCACGCTGCAACGCTACTTCCGCAGCACCGTGTCGGGCTCCGCCGCCAGGTGGACGCTCGACCTCGCGCCGCTGGACAGCCGCCTTGCCGCCCAGGTGCGCAGCATGCGCATCAGCGGCCGCGCGAGCGACGTGCTGGGGCTCGAGATGGAATTCGTCGGCGGCGACCGTTCGGTCATGAACATCACGCCGGGCGCCGCCGGCCCCGGGCCGGCTCCAGCGCCGGCCGGCGCTCCCGGACGCACCACGCCGTGATGCAGCCGGGGCAGCTGCAGCAGGCGGGCGGTCCGCCGGCCTGGAGGCGCAGGGCGGCCGTGCTGCTGGCATGGCTGCTGGTGCTGCTGTGCGGCGTGGTGGTCATCGCGCGCACGCAGATCGGCGCCGATCTCTCGGCCTTCCTGCCCAAGAGCCCCGACGTGCGCCAGCGCGTGCTGATCGAGCAGCTGCAAAGCGGCGTCGCCTCGCGCACGCTGATGCTGGGCATCGAAGGCGGCAGCTCGGCGCAGCGGGCCACCGTGTCGCGCGCGGTTGCGAAGGAAATGCGCGAGAGCAAGCTCTTCGAGCTGGTGCAGAACGGCGACGTGAGCGACTGGAGCGACAGCGGCACCTGGGTGTTCCAGCACCGCTACCAGCTCTCGCCGGGCATGAACCCGGGGCATTTCACCGTCGAGGGCCTGCGCGACGCGATCAACGAGACTCTGTCGATGCTGGGCACGCCGGCCGGCAACGTGATCAAGCCCTTCCTCGACCGCGACCCGACCGGCGAGACGCAGCGCATCGCCATGGAACTGGTGCCGGCCAGCTCGCCGCGCAGCGAGGACGGCGTGTGGATGTCGCGCACCGCGCCGCGCGCGCTGATGATCGCCACCACGCGCGCCGCCGGCAGCGACCTCGATGCGCAGGCCGTCGCCATCGCCCGCGTGCACTCGGCCTACGAGGCTGCGACGCGCGGCATGGGCGCCGAGGCTCCCAAGCTGCTGCTGAGCGGCCCGCCGGTGTTCTCGGTGATGAGCCGCGACAAGATCAAGACCGAGGCGATCCATCTCGCCGTGGTGGGCGGCATCGTCATGGGCGGGCTGCTGCTTCTGGCTTTCGCCTCGCCGCGCGCGCTGGTCATCGCCTTCCTGCCGGTGGCCACCGGCGTGGTGATCGGCACCGCGAGCGTGAGCCTGGTGTTCGGCTCGGTGCACGGCCTTACGCTGGGCTTCGGCAGCACCCTGATCGGCGAGACGGTCGACTACGCCATCTACTACCTGATCCAGGCGCGCCAGGTCGGCGCGGGCGCGGTGGCCGGTACCGGCTGGCAGCGCTGGCGCGACCTGAACTGGCCCACCGTGCGGCTGGGGCTGCTGACCTCGGTGTGCGGCTTCGCGGCGCTGGTGTTCTCGGGCTTCCCGGGGCTGGCGCAACTGGGCGTGTTCTCCATCGCCGGGCTCGTCTCGGCCGCGTTGGCCACGCGCTACGTGCTGCCGGTGCTGGCGCCCGATGGCGCCACCGGCATGGGCATGCGCCGCTACATGGCGCAGCTGGCAGGCGCGCTGGTACGCGGCCTGCCGCGCCTGCGATGGCCGCTGGCAGCGCTGGGCGTGGCGGCGCTGGCGCTGGTGCTGTGGCAGGGCGGCCACCTGTGGCGCGCGGACCTTGGCGCCATGAGCCCGGTGCCCAAGGCTTCCCAGCAGCTCGACGAAATGCTGCGCAACGACATCGGCGCCAGCGACGGCGGCGTGCTGGTGGTCGCCTTCGGCGACGACGAGCAGGCCGCGCTGCGCCACACCGAGGCGGCCGCCGCGAAGCTGGATGCATTGGTCGACAGCGGCGAACTGGTCGGCTACGAGACCGTCACCCGCGTGCTGCCGAGCATGGAAGTGCAGCTCGCGCGCATCGCGGGCCTGCCCGATGCCGCGACCCTGCGCGCCAATCTGGCCGAGGCCACCAAGGGCCTGCCGCTGCCGGCCTCGCGGCTCGAGCCCTTCCTGGCCGACATCGAGGCCGCGCGCAAGCTGCCGCCGGTGCAGCGCGCCGAACTGGCCGAGGGGCCGCTGGGGCCGGTCCTGAACACGCTGATGTACCAGCGCCCTGGCGGCGGCTGGGGCACGCTGGTTGTGCTGCACCCCGGCGCGAAGTTCGACCAGGGCCGCCTCGAAGCGGCGCTGGCGGGTCTGCCCGAAGTGCAGGTGGTCGACGTGGGGCGCGAGCTGGCCAGCCTGTACCAGCGCTACCTGCACGAGGCCTTCGTGCAGGTGCTGCTCGGCGCGCTGGCGGTGGTGGTGCTGCTCGGCATCTACCTGCGCTCGTGGCGCCGGCTGCTGGCCGTGTGCCAGCCGCTGCTGTTCGCGGTGGTGCTCACGCTGGGCGGCATGGCCGTGCTGCAGGCGGCGCTGGGCATCCTGCACCTGGTGGGGCTGCTGCTGATCGTGGCGGTGGGCTCGAACTACGCGCTCTTCTTCGACCAACTGCGCACGACCGGCAGGGCCGACGAAGACACGCTGGCCTCGCTGATGCTGGCCAACCTGACGACCGTGGTGTCCTTCGGGCTGATCGCGATCTCCGACATTCCGGCGCTGTCGTCCATCGGCCGGGTGGTCGCTCCGGGGGCGCTGCTGGCGCTGCTGCTGTCGGCGGCTTTCGCGCGGCGAGTGGGGCCTTCGAAGGCTTCGCGCGGCGCATGAGGGGAAAATCCGGCGCCATGTCTTCCGCTCCCGCATCCACCAACGAATCCTGGCCCTGGCCGCCGGCCATCCGCGCCAGCGCGGCCTGGCACGTGGCAGCCATCGGCGCGGGCGTGCTGGTGCCGGGCGCCTTGCCGTGGGCCGTGGGCGCGATCGTGCTGAACCACGCGCTGATCACCGGCGCCGGCCTCACGCCGCGCAGCAGCCTGCTGGGCCCGAACGTCACCCGGCTGCCAGAGGCGGCCGCGGCGCGGCGCGAAGTCGCCATCACCATCGACGACGGCCCCGAGCCCGAGGTCACGCCACGCGTGCTCGACCTGCTCGATGCGCACGGCCAGCGCGCCACCTTCTTCTGCATCGCCGAGCGCGTGCTGGCGCAGCCGGCGCTGGCGCGCGAGATCGTCGCGCGTGGCCACAGCATCCAGAACCACACGGCGCGGCACCGGCACAACTTCTCGTTTCTCGGGCCGCGCGGGTTCGCGGCCGAAATCGCGCGGGCGCAGGACATCCTCGCCGAGGTCACCGGCCAGCGCCCGACCTGTTTCCGCGCGCCGGCCGGCCTGCGCAACCCGTTCCTGGAACCCGTGCTGCACCGCCTCGGCCTCTCGCTCGTGAGCTGGACGCGGCGCGGCTTCGACACCCGCGAGGGCGACGCCGCCAAGGTGATGGCGCGCCTGAGCCGCAACCTGCAGGCGCGCGACATCCTGTTGCTGCATGACGGCAACGCCGCGCGCACCGCTGCGGGACAACCTGTTTTGCTGGAGGTATTGCCCTTGTTGCTCGAACGCCTGCGCGCCGATGGACTGCGCTCCGTGACCCTGCCGGAAGGGCTGAAACCATGAACGCCACGATGTCGCCTTCGCTTTCGACCGAGGTCGCGTGGCGCGAACTGCACGAGGCCGCCACCATTCCGTACAAGAAGGGTGGCAACTTCGCCTGGCACTTCGCGCGCGGCAAGCTGGGACGCGACCCGGTGTTCCGCGGGCTCCTCGAACGCCGGCTCTTCGGCGCGCAGCACCAGCGCGTGGTCGACATCGGCTGCGGCCAGGGCCTTTTCGCGAGCCTGCTGGCCTCGATGAGCGCGATGCAGAAGCAGGGCCGCTGGCCCTCGTCGTGGGACGCCACGCCGCACGGCGCAGACTACACCGGCATCGAGCTCATGCCCAAGGACGTGGCGCGCGCCGAGGCCTCCATCGGCCACTTGGAGCCCACGCCCCGGCTGGTCTGCGCCGACATGTGCAAGGCCGATCTGCCCGAGTGCGACCTCGTCGTGATCCTCGACGTGCTGCACTACGTCAACCTCGAAGCGCAGGAGGGCGTGCTGCTGCGCGTGCGCGACGCACTGCGCCGTGGCGGCAACCCGCACGCGCGGCTGCTGCTGCGCGTGGGCGATGCGTCCAGCCGGCGCGGCTTCGCCATCAGCCAGTGGGTGGACCGTACGGTCACGCGCATCCGCGGCCACAAGGTCTCGCCGACCTGGGGCCGTCCGCTGGCCGAGTGGACGGCTGTGCTGGACCGCCTGGGCTTCCGCGTGCAGAGCATTCCGATGAGCGAAGGCACTCCCTTCGCCAACGTGCTACTGGTGGCCGACCTGGAGCCGGCCGCTTGACCGCGCCACAGACGCTCGACCGCGCGGGCATCGCCCTGCGCATTCCGCACAGCGGCAGCATGTGCCTGCTGGAGCGGCTCGAAGGCTGGGACACCGACTCCATCCGCTGTACCACCACCACCCACGCGCAGGCAGACAACCCTCTGCGCACCGAAAGCGGGCTGCTGGCGCCGAACGCCATCGAATACGCCGCACAGGCCATGGCCCTGCATGGCGGCCTGCTGGCAGAGGAGGGCAGCGCGCCGTCGGCCGGCTTTCTCGCGAGCGCGCGCAACGTGAAGCTGGCGGTGGCGCGGCTGGACGACGTGGCCGGCGCCCTGCAAGTCGGGGCCCGGCGCCTGTCGGGCGACGACCGGCAGATCCTCTATGAATTCACGGTTGCGGCCGAGGACGGCCGCATGCTGGCCGAAGGCCGCGCCGTGGTGGTCCTGAACACGCCGCTCGCCGCGGCAGCACAAGAAAGCACGCCGTCTCCATGAGCCTCGAAGGAAAACGCGCACTGATCACGGGCGCCAGCGGCGCGCTCGGCGCCGCCATGGCCGAGCGCCTGGCGCGCGACGGCGCCACGGTGCTGCTGCACGCCAATTCGCGGCCCGAGGCGGTCGAGCAACTGGCGGCATCGATCGCGGCCGCGGGCGGCAAGGCCGAATGCCACGTCTTCGACCTGTGCAGCGACGAGGCTTCGGCAGCCGCCTGCGCGCGCATCCTCGAAGGCGGGCCGGTGCAGATCCTCGTCAACAACGCGGGCGTGCACGACGACGCCGTGCTGCCCGGCATGCGCGCCGACCAGTGGCACAAGGTGATCGACGTGTCGCTCAACGGCTTCTTCCGCGTCACGCAGCCGCTGCTGCTGCCGATGATGCGCACGCGCTGGGGGCGAATCCTGAACATCTCGTCGGTGGCGGCCATCGCAGGCAACAGGGGGCAGGTCAACTACGCCGCGGCCAAGGGCGCGCTGAACAGCGCGACCAAGGCGCTGTCGCTCGAAGTGGCCTCGCGCGGCGTGACGGTGAACGCCATCGCGCCGGGGATCATCTCGTCGCCGATGGCCGATGCGGTGTTCGACCCCGCCGTCATCAACCAGATGGTGCCGGTGAAGCGCGCCGGGACGCCGCAGGAAGTGGCGGCGCTGGCCTCGTTCCTCGCGAGCGAGGATGCGGGCTACATCACGGGGCAGGTGATCTCGATCAACGGCGGGATGATCTAAGGGACCCTGCTCCGGAACACGGCGGCGGCTACTGCGGCGTGATGTCTCCGGTCGCCTTCCACCTGGCGATCCGCGTCATGTGGTACTGCAGGTAGAAGATGGCGAAGAAGAAGGTCATGGCTGCGGAGAGCCTGAGTCCGATCGGCTCGACATTGTTGTAGTGCTCGATCATCGAGCGCCTCATCGAGTAGCACCCGCAATAGAAGAGCACGTACGACAGGATCTGCAGCAGCAGGTCACGCCCTTGGTTGCCCGAGGAGTCGGAGGCGCTGTCCATCAGGCCCCCGATGACCGCCAGGATCATGTAGCCGATCAGGTACAGGGTCGCATTGGATCGAGGATCGATCTTGCGCACCCAGGTCGACTGGATGAACGGCCAGACGAGGGCAAAGATGCCGAAGCTCAGCACCGTGAACAACAGGACCAGCGCCCAATGCAGCCTGGGCGGCAGGTCCTGTCGCGGGACCACGGTCTGCTTTCCGTAGGAGGACGGCGGCGCGGCGTAGCCCGGCACCGCGGGCACCTGCTGCGGCGGCAAGGGAGGTGGCGAGACGGCGGCAGGCGCACCGGGCTGCGTCGCCCGTTCGCCGAACATCTGCAGGGCCGTCTGCCATTCGGCCATGCCCTCGCGCCAGACCATGTCCGTGGCGGCGATGTTGCCCCGGGCATAGAGCGCCCTGGCCTCGCTCTCTTCGTAGGGGCCGAAGGCCTGGCCGTTCCGGTTGACGTGGATGTGCAAGGCGAATCTCCCTCTTTCTGTTCTTATGGGATGCAAGGTCTGTCCGAGCGCGCGCAGCCTCGACCGACCGGGCGAAGGCTCAAAGGGGCAGCGTGTCGAAGGCCGCGTAGGCCGTGGCCAGCCACGACTTCACCCGCTGGCGCTCCAGCAGGCCCAGCGCATGCGGGCCGTCGCGGTCGTTCACGGCCTTCCAGAAGCTGGTGTTCTGCGCGTCGATCTTGCGCATGCTCGCGTCGTGCAGGCGCGGCAGGGCGATCACGCGGGCGCCGTTCGCGGTGGCCTTCGACAGCGACTGCGAGCCCAGCAGCATGCCGAAGTCGCTGCCGCGTCCGTAGTTCTGCACCACGATGTAGTTGGGGCGGTTGCCGAAGGTGTCGATCAGCGTGCCGAGCAGGTCGGTCGAGTCCTTGCCGTCGTCCAGCACGTGCCAGAAGTTGACGGTGACGCCGATCTCGGCGAACACGTCGAAGAGGTCCGATTCCTTGATCCAGCGCGCCAGCGGCGCCAGCGTCTGCGCCGCGAGATCGACGATCACGCTCTGCTGCGGGTTGGTCTCGAAGCCGTTGACGACCGTGTCCAGGCCCTCGAAGCTGTCGACCACCACCGGCGAGGCGAAGCCTTCGTAGAAGCGGGTGAACGAGCTGTGCGAGCGGTCGGTGTCGAAGCCGGTGAAGGGCCGGCTGTGGTCGATGAAGTACTGGGCCAGCACCCGCGCGGTGACCGACTTGCCTACACCGCCTTTTTCGCCGCCGATGAAGTTGATGGAGCTCATGAGTTGCTGCTGCCTCGCATGGGTTGAGGAAGAGAGGGGGAGGGCCGGGCCATTCTAGGGGGCTGTCTTTTTCGATCTGCCACCTTTTGCAACGGCCTCAAGCAAGGGGTGCGCCTGCAGACGCTGCGCCAGCCGCTTCTTCCAGGCGGCCGGAAGCGCGGAAGCCTCGATCATCGCGGGCCATGCGTCGCGCGCCAGCCGTGTCGTGTCGGCGATCGTGCGCCGGACCAGTGGCTCGTGCATTCCGCTGGAAAAGCAGAATGCGCGCACGCTCGAAGGCGTGAACATGGCAGATCGCCTGGCGGCTGCGCCCGCAGCAGGAGGCAGCAGCGGCAGCGCATGCCCTTCGACGCCCTGTATCGCCGCGTAGGCGACGATGTCGTAGGCCGGCGCGAAGCTCGGGGCGACGGCGTCTGCGTACAGCACGCCGAAGTTCTTCAGATGCGCGTCGGGGTTGCCCAGCAGGTCGTTCACCACAAGGCGCCGCACGAGTTCGAGCACCGCTTCGTCGCCCAGAGACGCAAAGGCGCGCATCGCCAGTGCCATGTCGAGATAGCTCGCGCCGTACTTGTGCATCGGGTCGATGGCGAGCACCTGCGCGAAGTCTTCGAAATGGATGCGGCGGGCGCCGTCGCGGTCGAACCGCGTGACCGCCAGGAACTCGGGCTCGTCGGGCAGCGCGTAGCTGTGTTCGGCCGAGATGGCCGAAAGAGGGGCGAGTTCGGCATGGCAGACCTCGACGCCCGCAGCGCCGGCCATCTGCAGCGACAGCATTTCGAGCTGCGGCATGTGCGGCCTGCCCGCCACCGGCAGCTTGGCGATGACACGGGTGCTCGCGCCGGCCCGCGTGCGGGCGACGTAGCGGCCGCCCTGGCGGCGCAGGCCCAGCTTGGGCTGCACGCCCGACACCGAAATGCCTTGCGGCATCGGCAACTCGACCACGGACATCTCCAGCGCGTCCTGGTCCTGTGTGACGAGCCGCTGCAGCGTGCTTCGGTCCACGGACACCGGCCTCGCGCTGACGGCGCCGGGTAGGTCGCCGCCGCAGGCTGCCAGCAGTTCGAAATGATCGCTTTCAAGGCAGCCGCGCAGCTGCGCGATGTGGCTGCGCAGCACGCCCTCGGGCAGCAGGTTCTGGAAGAAGCTGGGCAGTTGTCCGCCCTGGGCATTGAACAGCGGATTCTTGACGTCGCTCCACAGGGCTGACTGGGCGGCAGGATCGCTCGCGAGCATCGAAAGCGAAAGGATCTCGGCAGGCGGATCGACCACGATCTCGGGTTCCGCGACGAACCGGCAAAGATCGGCGTACTGGAACAGCTTTCCGAACCGGCGCGCACCGAGCGAGATCTCAAGGATCTTGACGTTCATGGCCGCCGCCCCCGGGGCCTGGCTTTCGCCGAGGCCGATTCAGGCGGTACCTTGGCCACTGCGTGGCCGATGCGGGTGGCCACGGGGCGATAACCGGGATCAGCCGCGACCGCCTGGCCAAAGCCCCTGGGCGCAAGTTGGAGTTCTAGACCCAATGCATCGACCAGCGCGAGCAGGGACGAGAGCTGCGGATTGCCATGCAGGCTCAGCGCATTGCGCACCGAGCGCTCGGTCAGGCCGCTGCGCTGGGCGATTTCGGCGTTCGAGACTCCGGAAGTCTCTCGACGAGCGATGAGTGCGTTGACGAGGTCCTGCTTGTTCATGGAAACATATTACCGTAAATCATATTTTGGGAAATATGTTTCCGGGAATGACCATCATCACGCTACTTGGGCACCAGCGTGAACAGGGGCATGACCACCCCCATCACCCAGTTCTGCCCGAAGTCGAGCGCGGCCCGGCGGTATTTCTCGTCCGCCTGTGCAGCCATGAGGTCGAGGCGCGCCACCACCTTCGACAGTTCGCGGTCGGCCACGAGATTGCGGCCGCGGTCGCTGATCTCGGTGGCCAGCAGCAGTGGCTGGCCGTCGGGGCCGGTCTTGGAGGAGATCAGCCACAGCGAGATCTCGAAGTTGCGCGCGGCCCGGAAGCTGTTTTCGGCGTTGACGCCGTCGAGCATGGTCTGGTCCCAGGTGTCGCCGTTGGCCTGCTTGAGCATGGTGGCCCAGCCGTAGACCAGCGCCGCGACGCGGTCGCCCTGGTAGCCCTGCGGCGTGGTGTCGAAGGCCATGCGGATGGCGTCGATGCCGCTGGCGCCCTTGAGTTCGGGCAGCGGCGGGCCCTTGAGCACGGCGTCCCAGGCGCGCTGGGTGGCTTCGTCCATGCTGGCGGCCGACTTGCGCCATTCGCGTGGGTTGCGCTTGTAGAGCGTGCTCTGCACCCGCCGCACCGACTGCAGGTTGTCGCGCAGCGAGAGGTTGGCGATGCGGTTGGCGCCGGACTGCAGCCATTCCTGATTGGTGTAGGGCTCGGCGCGCTCGGTGTCGCGCATCGACGAACAGCCGGCCATGCCGACCAGAGCGGCGAGCAGAACGGCAAGCCGGGTGGCCATGCGTGCCGGGCGGCGGGCCCATCGTGCGGCGAGGGGTGAAACCGGGGAATCGTGCATGCCCTGACGTTATCATCCACGGCTGGGGCGGCGGCCTGCTGCAAGCTGCGGGCCCGTGCAATTTTCCTTACAAATCAATACCTTGGCTCTACAGCCAAGGCAGGCCGACAAGTCGTGCGTCTTAATTCCATCAAGCTATCGGGCTTCAAGTCGTTCGCCGAACCCACCAACTTCATGCTGCCGGGCCAACTGGTGGGCGTCGTCGGGCCCAACGGCTGCGGCAAGTCGAACATCATGGATGCGGTGCGCTGGGTGCTCGGCGAATCGCGCGCCTCGGAGCTTCGCGGCGAGTCGATGCAGGACGTGATCTTCAACGGCACGACGACCCGCAAGCAGGCCAGCCGTTCGAGCGTGGAACTGGTGTTCGACAACGCCGACCACCGCGCCGGCGGCCAGTGGAACCAGTTCGGCGAAATTGCGGTGCGCCGGGTGTTGACCCGCGACGGCACCAGCAGCTACTACATCAACAACCAGCCGGTGCGTCGCCGCGACGTGCAGGACGTGTTCCTGGGCACCGGCCTCGGCCCGCGCGCCTACGCCATCATCGGGCAGGGCACGATCAGCCGGATCATCGAATCCAAGCCCGAGGAGCTGCGCCTCTTCCTCGAGGAGGCCGCCGGCGTCTCCAAGTACAAGGAGCGCCGCCGCGAAACCGAGAACCGCCTGGGCGACACGCGCGAGAACCTCACGCGAGTGGAAGACATTCTTCGCGAACTCAATGCCAACCTCGAGAAGCTCGAGAAGCAGGCCGAGGTGGCCGCCCGCTACAACGCGCTGCAGGGCGATGCCACGAAGAAGCAGCATCAGCTGTGGTTCCTCAAGCGCAGCGAGAGCAACGCCGACCAGGCGAAGATCAAGGCCGATTCCGAGCGCGCGATCAACGACCTCGAATCGCGCACGGCCGACCTGCGCCACATCGAGGCCGAGCTCGAAACCGTGCGCCAGGCCCACTACGGCGCCGGCGACCAGGTCAACCAGGCGCAAGGCAAGCTCTATGAGGCCAGCGCCGAAGTTGGCCGGCTCGAAGGCGAGATCCGTTTCGTGGTCGAGGGCCGCCAGCGCGTCGAGCAGCGCCTCGTCCAGTTGCGCGAGCAGATGGGCCAATGGGGCCGCCGCCGCGAGGAAGCCGAAGCCGAGATCGAGACCCTGGCCGGCGCGGGCGTCGATGCCGAGGAGCAGGCCGTCATGCTGGCCGCACAGCTCGAGGAACACGATGCGCGCATGCCCGAGCTCGAAGAGGCCGTGCAGCGCGCGCAGGACGAAGCCAACGCCCAGCGCACGACCGTGTCGCAGGTGCAGCAGCAGATCCAGGTGCTGGCCGCCGACCAGCGCAACATCGAGGAACAGAGCCGCCAGCTCATGCAGCGCAGCGAACGCCTGCGCGCCGACCAGAACGCACTGGCCGCGCCCGACGAGGCCCGCCTGCTCGACATGCAGGAGCAGTACGCGATGGCGCAGGAGGCGGCGAGCGAATCCGATGCGCGCCTGCAGGAGCTGCTCGAAGCCGTGCCGCAGCTCGACGACGATCGCCGCACGAAGCAACAGGCCGTCAACACCGAGGGCGCCCGCCACGCCGAGTTCTCGGCCCGCCTGGAGGCGCTGCGCGCGCTGCAGGAAAAGGTCAAGACCGACGGCAAGCTGGCCCCCTGGCTCACCAAGCACGGCCTCGACGGCCTGCAGGGCCTGTGGAGCCGCATCCACATCGAGCAGGGCTGGGAGAACGCGCTCGAAGCGGCACTGCGCGAGCGCCTGGGTGCGCTCGAGGTCAGCAGGCTGGAAATGGTCCGCGCCTTCGGCAACGACGCGCCGCCAGCCAAGCTGGCCTTCTACAGCCCGCCGGCCGCCAGCACGCCCGAGGGCTCGGCCGCGCTGCCGCGCCTGTCGAGCCTGCTGCGCCTGAACGATGCAGGCCAGCAGGCCCTGCTGAACGACTGGCTGCACGGCTGCTACACCGCCGCGAGCTTCGAGGAAGCGCTGGCCCAGCGCGGCTCGCTGCAGCCGGGCGAGGTCATCTATGTGCGCAGCGGCCATGCCGTGTCGGCGCACAGCGTCAATTTCTACGCGCCCGATTCCGAGCAGGCAGGCCTGCTGGCCCGCCAGCAGGAAATGGAGAATCTGGAGCGCCAGCTGCGCGCCCAGACACTCATCACCGAGGAAGCGCGTACCGCGCTGGTCCGCGCCGAAGCCGCGTATGCCGATGCCGCCTCGCGCCTCGTCACGGCACGGCGCGAAGCCGCCGAAACCCAGTCGCGCGCGCACGAGCTGCAGGTCGAGACGCTGCGCATGACGCAGCTGGCCGAGCAGACCCGCGCCCGCAGCCAGCAACTGGCTTCCGACATCGGCGAAGTCGATGCGCAACTCGAGGAGCTGCAGGAAAGGCGCATTGCCGCCGAAGGCCGCTTCGAGGAACTCGACATGCAGCTGGCCGACAGCCAGGAACGCCATGCCGAGCTCGACGAACGCGTGATCGAGGCCACCCGCGCGCTGGCCGCCAGCCGCGAGCAGCACCGCAGCCTCGAGCGCCAGGCGCAGGAGGCCACCTTCTCGCAGCGCACACTCGAAGCACGCCGTGCCGAACTCAACCGCTCCATCGAGACCGCCGCGCAGCAGACCGTCGCGCTGACCGACGAGGACGAGCGCGCCCGCGCCGAGCTGAGCCGCCTGTCCGACGCCGCCGCGCAGGCCGGCCTGCAGGACGCGCTGTCGCTCAAGCTCGAACGCGAAGCCGCACTGGGCTCGGCGCGCAGCCAGTACGACGACCTCACGCTCAAGCTGCGCGCCAGCGACGAACGCCGCCTGCAGCTGGAGCGCGAGCTCGATCCGCTGCGCCAGCGCATCACCGAGTTCCAGCTCAAGGAGCAGGCCGCGCGCCTGGGCGTCGAGCAATACCAGCAGCTGCTGGACGACGCCGGTGCCGATCTCGAAGCCGTCGAGCAGTCGATCGAAGCCGACAAGGTGAAGCTCACCGGCCTGCAGAGCGAAATCGACCGCCTCAACCGCGAGGTGGTCGCGCTCGGCGCGGTGAACCTGGCGGCGCTGGACGAACTGGCCATTGCCAGCGAGCGCAAGACCTTCCTCGACGCCCAGTCTGCCGACCTGAACGAAGCCATCGGCACGCTGGAAGACGCCATCCGCAAGATCGACGCCGAGACGCGCGACCTGCTGGGCGGCACCTTCAAGATCGTCAACGAGCACTTCAGCCGCATGTTCCCCGAGCTCTTCGGCGGCGGCAACGCCAAGCTCATGATGACCGGCGACGAGATCCTCGATTCCGGCGTGCAGGTGATGGCGCAGCCCCCGGGCAAGAAGAACCAGACCATTCACCTGCTGTCGGGCGGCGAGAAGGCGCTCACGGCCATTGCGCTCGTGTTCGCTATCTTCCAGCTGAACCCGGCGCCTTTCTGCCTGCTCGACGAAGTGGACGCGCCGCTGGACGACGCCAACACCGAGCGCTATGCCAAACTCGTCTCCGCCATGAGCCGCGAAACCCAGTTCCTCTTCATCAGCCACAACAAGATCGCCATGGAAATGGCCGAACAGCTGATCGGCGTGACGATGCAGGAGCAGGGCGTGTCGCGCATCGTGGCTGTCGACATGGAGTCGGCGGTCTCGATGGTCGAAGCCGCATAAGCCGGGCGGCAACGATCCATGAGCAATCTCACACTCGCCCTGGCAATCTTCGGCGGCCTCGTTCTCGCGGCCGTTGTCGGCTACGAGGCCATGATGTCGCGCCGCAACGCGCCCCGCCAACCCGATGCAGTCGACGTTGCGCTCGACGAGGCCGAGCGCGCGCTGGCCGCTGGCGATGACGGCGTGGAGCCGGTGCTGCACGCCGATCCGAACAAGGTGCAGGGCTCTGACCGGCATGAGCCGCTGTTCGACCCCGATCTTCCTGCGCCCAGCGGCGTGCCAGCGCCCGCGGCCGAGCGCCGCGGCGGGCTCGATCCGCTGATCGACGTGATCGCGCCGATCTCGCTCGATGGCCTGGCCTCGGGCGACGCCGCCATCGCCGCCATGCCGCCCACGCGCCGCGCGGGCAGCAAGCCGGTGGCCATCGAGGGCCTGAACGAACACACCGGCCAGTGGGAGCCGCCCGTGCCCGGCCAGCGCTACAGCGCCTTCCAGGTCGGCGTGCAGCTGGCCAACCGCACCGGGGCGCTCAACGAGATCGAGTACTCCGAGTTCGTGGTCAAGGCCCAGGCCTTTGCCGATGCCGTCAACGGCGCGCCCGAGTTTCCCGAGATGCTCGACGAGGTGGCGCGCGCCCGCGAGCTCGACCAGTTCGCCAGCGCGCACGATGCGCAGCTGGGCTTCGTGCTGCGCGCGCTGCATGCGGCCTGGAGCCCGGGCTACGTGCAGCAGAACGCCGCGCGCCTCGGTTTCGTGGCCGGCATCATCCCGGGCCGCATGGTGCTGCCGACCAGCGAGGCGGGCCTGCCGCCGATCCTCGGGCTGGCCTTCGACACCCAGGCCGCGCTGGCCGACGATCCGGCCCAGTCGGCCATCCGCGAACTCAGCCTGAGCCTGGACGTGCCGCAGGTCGACCGTGCCGAGGAACCCTTCCGCCGCATGCGCGAAGCCGCCGCCACGCTGGCGCGCGAGATGGACGGCGTGGTCACCGACAGCGACGGCCAGCTGCTGCGCGACGAGACCATGGACGTGATCGGCGCCGACCTCGAACAGCTCTACGACACGCTCGACGGGCGCGACCTTGCGGCGGGCTCTCCGCTGGCGCGGCGGCTCTTCAGCTAATCCGATTCCTCCCCGGGAGACACCATGACGACGCGCGACGAAGCGGCACGCGAAGCCGCCGCACTGAGCGAACAGCTCCACAGGCACGCCCATCTCTACTACGTGCTCGACGCGCCCGAGCTGCCGGACGCGGAGTACGACAAGCTCTTCCAGCGCCTGCAGGCCATCGAAGCCGAGTTTCCCGATCTGCGCACGCCCGATTCGCCGACCCAGCGCGTGGGCGGCAAGGTGCTCGACGGCTTCGTCAAGGTGCGCCACAAGGTGCCGATGCTGTCGATCCGCACCGAAACCGACATCACGCCCGGCGGCGCCAGCGCCTTCGATGCGCGCGTGCGCCGCGAGCTTGGCCTGGCCGAGGACGGCCCGCAGGTGAGCTACGTCTGCGAGCTGAAGTTCGACGGGCTGGCCATGAACCTGCGCTACGAGAACGGCGTGCTGGTGCAGGCCGCGACGCGCGGCGACGGCGAGGTGGGCGAGGAGGTCACGCAGAACATCCGCACGGTGCGCGAGATTCCCTTGCGCCTCAACGGCAAGGCGCCGCCGGTGGTCGAGGTGCGCGGCGAGGTCTACATGAAGCGCGCGGATTTCGACGCGCTGAACGAACGCCAGCGCCAGAAGATCGCCGAGGGGCAGAAGAACGAGAAGGTGTTCGTCAATCCGCGCAATGCGGCGGCCGGTGCGGTGCGCCAGCTCGATCCGGCGATCGCGGCGGCGCGGCCCCTGAGCTTCTTTGCGTATGGGTTGGGCGAGGTCACGCCGGTGGCCGAGGGCGGGCCCGACTGGCCGACGCAATTCGACTGGCTGCAGCAGTTCCATGAATGGGGCTTCCCCGTGGCTACGCAGACTGCTCGGGCTACCGGTGCTATCGAACTCATAGCGTTTCACGAGAACATCGGACGCCAGCGCGACGCCTTGCCCTATGACATCGACGGCGTGGTCTACAAGGTGGACAGCATCGAGCTGCAGCGGCAGCTGGGCTTCGTCTCTCGCGAGCCGCGCTGGGCCGTGGCCCACAAGTACCCGGCGCAGGAGCAACTGACCGAGGTGGTCGGCATCGAGATCCAGGTCGGGCGCACCGGCAAGCTCACGCCGGTGGCCAAGCTGGCGCCGGTGTTCGTCGGCGGCGTGACCGTGACCAACGCGACGCTGCACAACGAGGACGAGGCCCGCCGCAAGGACGTGCGCGTGGGCGACACGGTGATCGTGCGCCGCGCGGGGGACGTGATTCCCGAGGTGGTCGGCGTGGCACCGGACAGCCTGGCCAAGCCGCAAGAGCAGCGCGGCGCCGTCTTCACGATGCCGCACAAGTGCCCCGTGTGCGGCTCGGAAGCCGTGCGCGAGGAGGGCGAGGTCGATTACCGCTGCACCGGCGGCCTGTTCTGCGCGGCGCAGCGCAAGGAGGCCGTCCTGCACTTTGCGGCGCGCCGCGCAGTGGACGTCGACGGGCTGGGCGACAAGCTGGTCGAACAGCTCGTGGATTCGAACCTGATCCGCACCTTGCCCGACCTCTACAAGCTGGGTTTCACCACGCTGGCGGGACTGGATCGAATGGCGGAGAAGTCGGCGAAGAACCTCGTCGATGCCCTCGAAGCCTCGAAGAAGACCACGCTGCCGCGCTTCCTGTTCGGGCTGGGCATCCGGCACGTGGGCGAGTCGACCGCGAAGGACCTGGCCAAGCATTTCGGCAAGCTGGATTCGATCATGGACGCGACCGAAGAACAGCTGCTCGAGGTGAACGACGTCGGCCCGGTGGTCGCGCAGAGCCTGCGCACCTTCTTCGACCAGCCGCACAACCGCGAGGTGGTCGAGCAACTGCGCGCCTGCGGACTGGCCTGGGAAGAGGGCGAGCCGGCCGCCAGGGCGCCGAAGCCGCTGGCGGGACTGACCTTCGTCATCACCGGCACCCTTCCTACGCTGAGCCGCGACGAAGCGAAGGATAAATTGGAGGCGGCCGGCGCCAAGGTGTCCGGCTCGGTCAGCAAGAAGACCCACTACCTGGTGGCCGGCGAAGAGGCCGGGAGCAAGCTCGAGAAGGCGCGCGAAGCCGGCGTGGAGATCATCGACGAGGCGCGTATGCTGGAGATCCTCGCCAATGGCGTTTTGGCGGCCTGAACGGGGTGCAGTCGGCAAAGGCGGCCAGTCCTCTTTACCGGCCGTTACGCGACTTCATCGGAGCGCAGTCAACAGGGTCTAAAACCTGGCGTTGAAAGCTAATTGAAGGCCACAAGGAGAGTCCCTCATGAAAAAAATTCGAGTTCTCGGTGCTCTTGCTGCAGTCGGCGGCGTCGTGCTGCTGTCGGGCTGCGTGGGCGTGCCCGCCGATCCCTACTACGGCGGGGGCTATTCGTCGGGGCCTTACTACAGCGAGCCCGCGCCTGTGGTGGTGCCGGCACCGGTCTACATCAACGGCGGGGCCTACTACGAGCGGCGTCCGCGCTACTACGACAGGCCTTACTACGACCGTCCGGGCTATCCGGCACGCCCGCCGGTCTGGGGTGGCGGTGGCCGGCCGGTAGCTCCGCCGGTGGTGGTGCCGCCCCGGCCGCCGATCGCTGGTGGCGGTCCGGGTTCGATCCCCACACCACCGCGCGGCAACGCGCGACTGTGGACTTCTCCCGACTCCAAGACTCAGACCCCTCCCTGATTCCCCGTCGGGAGTGGAGAACCGGAGCCATCGCGATAATCCCGCCATGGCCATCCGCGAAATCCTGAAAATGGGCGACCCCCGGCTGCTGCGCATCGCGCAGCCGGTCGCCGCCTTCGATACCGACGAGCTGCACATGCTGGTGCGCGACATGTTCGAGACCATGCATGCTGTCAATGGCGCCGGCCTTGCCGCGCCGCAGATCGGCGTCGACCAGCAGCTAGTGATCTTCGGCACCGACGTCGTGAATCCGCGCTATCCCGATGCGCCACCGGTGCCGCGCACCGTGCTGCTGAACCCCATCATCACGCCGCTGAACGACGATGAAGAGGAGGGCTGGGAAGGGTGCCTGTCGGTGCCGGGCCTGCGCGGCGTGGTGCCGCGCTTCGCCAACATCCGCTACTCCGGGTTCGACCCGTATGGCGATCCGATCGAGCGGGTCGCCACCGGTTTTCATGCGCGCGTGGTGCAGCATGAAGTCGACCATCTCCTGGGCAAGCTCTACCCGATGCGGGTGCGCGATTTCTCGCGCTTCGGCTACACCGAGGTGCTGTTCCCGGGCCTCGATGCTGCCGACGACGATTGAGCCGGGTCGGCTCAGTTGTACTTGCTGCTCAGTGCGAAGCGGCCGCCACCCATGAAAGCGAGGCCGAGGGCCGCGGCCAGGAACATGCCCTGCAGTTCGAGCGCCCAGCCGCCTTGCTTGCCGAGTGCGCCCAGTTCCTTCGTATGGACCAGCGCGATCGCCACCACCATGTTGATGGCCACGATCCAGGCCGCAGGCCGCGTGTAGAGGCCGACGATCAGCAGCACCGGCGCCACCACTTCCCCGACGTAGACCAGGTAGGCCAATGCGCCCGGCAGCCCGTGCTGGGCCAGCATGCCGGAGATGAAGCCGACGCCGCCTTGGAGCTTGGCGATGCCATGCAGCAGGATCAGCACGCCAAGCGAAACGCGCAGGATGAACTTGCCGGTGTCGTCGGATTTGACCATTGTGTGGATTCCCATTGAGTGGTTGTTGAAGGGCCGTATGGTAGTGAACCCTGGGCCTGTCGATCCAGCCTTGTGCGGCGCATATGCATCCAACCCGGAGTTCTTTGGCAGAGTCCGGCGTCGGCCCGTACACTGCCTTTTGCTTACCGTTGTTGAGGAGAACACCAATGATGAACAAACGATTCCGCCCGGCACTGCTCGCAGGCGCCTGCATCGCCGCCATGGCCTTCGCTGCTCCGGCCTTTGCCGGCAAGACGCTCGACGCGGTCAAGCAGCGCGGCACCGTCAAGTGCGGCGTGACCAACGGCGTTGCCGGTTTCTCGGCGCCCGACACGCAGGGCAACTGGTCGGGGCTGGATGTCGACACCTGCCGCGCCATCGCGGCGGCAGTGCTCGGCGACGGCAAGAAGGTCGACTTCGTGCCGCTCAACTCTCAGCAGCGCTTCTCGGCCCTGCAGGCCGGCGAGATCGACATCCTCGCGCGCAACACCACCTGGACGCTCACGCGCGACGCCTCGCTCGGCTTCAACTTCACCACCATCACCTACTACGACGGCCAGGGCTTCCTGGTGCCGAAGAAGCTCAAGGTGACGAGCGCCAGGCAGCTGAAGAACGCCACCATCTGCACCCAGTCGGGCACCACCAACGAGAAGAACGTGTCGGACTACTTCCGCGCGCTGGGCATTCCGGTCAAGACCGTGGTGTTCGAGAGCTTCGAGGCCTCGTTCAAGGCCTTCTTCTCGGGCCGCTGCCAGGCCTTCACGACGGACGCCTCGGCGCTGGCCGGCCTGCGCAACAAGGAAGCGACCAACCCCGACGACTACATCATCCTGCCCGAGCTGATCTCCAAGGAGCCGCTGGCGCCGCTGGTGCGCCGCGGCGACGACGAGTGGTTCGCCATCGCCAAGTGGGTGCCGAACGCGCTCATCGAGGCGGAGGAGTTCGGCATCACCCAGGCCAACGCCGACGAGCTCAAGGCCAGCAGCAAGGACCCGGCACAGCAGCGCCTGCTGGGCAGCGGTGAAGACCTCGGCAAGCTGCTGGGCCTGGACAAGGACTGGTCCTTCCGCGCCATCAAGGCCGTGGGCAACTACGGCGAGATCTTCGAGCGCAACGTCGGGCCCAAGTCGGTGCTGAAGCTGCCGCGCGGCTCCAACAACCTGTGGAGCAAGGGCGGCCTGATCTACGCACCCCCCGTTCGATGAACGACCGGGCCTCGCGCCGCGGGGTCTGGCTGGCCTGGGCCGTCCAGGCCCTGCTGGTGCTGGCCGTGGTGGCCGGTGCCGTCTGGGTGGTGCACCACGCGCTCGAAGTGCTGCGTGCCCGCGGCGTGCGATCGGGCTTCGACTTCCTGACCGAGCCCACTGGCTTTTCCATCAGCGAAGGCTGGCTCGACTTCGATGCCAGCCAGCCATTCTGGCGCGCCTTCCTCGCGGGGCTGATCAACACGGTGCGCGCGGCGGTGCCGGCGGCCATCTTCTCGGTGGTGCTGGGCACGCTGATCGGCATCGGCCGGCTGGCCCCGCATGTGCTGCTGCGCGGCATCTGTACCGCGTATGTCGAGCTGGTGCGAAACGTGCCGCTCTTGGTGCAGCTGCTGATGCTGGCTTTCGCGATGGCAAACCTGCTGCCCGATCCGACGGAGCCGGTACGGCTGCTCCCGGGCGTATGGCTGAGCAAGGGCGGCCTCAGCGTGCCGTGGCCGATGATGGGCGAGGGCGGCCTGCATTTCGAGCTTCCAGAGCGCGGTGATTTCGGCGTGAGCGGTGGCGCGGCGCTGAGCCCGGAATACGTGACCATCGTGGCCGGCCTGAGCCTCTATTCGGCCGCCTTCGTGGCCGAGATCGTGCGCGCGGGCATCCTGTCGGTGCCCCAGGGGCAGGTGCTGGCGGGGCAGGCGCTGGGGCTGTCGCCGGTGCAGCAGCTGCGCATCGTCGTGCTGCCGCAGGCCCTGCGGGTGATCGTGCCTTCGCTCACCAACCAGATCCTGAGCCTCACCAAGAACTCGTCGCTGGCGGTGGCGGTGGGCTATCCGGAACTTGTATCGGTGGCCAACACCACCATCGGCACGAACGGCCGGGCCTTCGAGTGCATCGCGATCATCATGGCGGTCTACCTGCTGCTGTCGCTGGTGATCTCCTTGGGCATGAACCGCTACAACGCGCGCGTCGCATTGCGGGGCTGGCGATGAGGAATGCCGCGCGGGAGCCCATCGCATGGCGCAGCGAACTCTGGGGTTCGCCGCTGCGCGCGGTTGCGACGCTGCTGCTGGTGGCGCTCTTCGCCTGGATCGGCTTGCACGCCGTCGAATGGGGCATCGTGCACGCGGTGTTCCGGCCCGATGCCGAAGCTTGCCGCGCCGTGCAGCATGGCGCCTGCTGGGGCGTGGTGGCCGAGAAGTGGCGGCCGATGCTGTTCGGGCGTTTTCCGTACGAGGAACAGTGGCGTCCCGCCGTCGCGGTGATCGTGCTGTCGGCCGTGACGATGCTCAGCGCCTGGCCGCGCAGCTGGCGCTGGTGGCTGGTGCCGCTGTGGGTCGTCGCGCTGCTGCTCTTCGTGCTGCTGATGCGCGGCGGCGTACTGGGCCTGAGCCATGTGCCCACCGGACGCTGGGGCGGCCTGCCGCTGACCATCGGGCTCGCCGTGGTGGGGCTGGCGCTGGCCTTTCCACTCGCGCTGCTGCTGGCACTGGGGCGGCGCTCCGGCTGGCCGGTGGTGCGCACGCTGAGCGCGAGCTACATCGAGCTGGTGCGCGGCGTGCCGCTGATCTCGGTGCTGTTCATGGCCTCGTTCCTGCTGCCGCTGCTGTGGCCGGCCGGATGGCAGCCCGACGTGCTGGTGCGTGTGCTCGCGGGCCTGGCGCTCTTCGTGGCCGCGTACCTTGCGGAGATCATCCGGGGCGGCCTGCAGGCGGTGCCGCGCGGGCAGACCGAAGTGGCGATGGCGCTGGGCTTCGGCCGCTGGCCGGTGCAGCGCGACATCGTGCTGCCGCAGGCGCTGCGGCTCGTCGTGCCCGCGCTGACCAACAACGTGGTCGGCACGCTGAAGGACACTTCGCTGGTCACCGTGGTCGGGCTCTTCGAGCTCACGGGTGCGCTGGGGCTGGCGCTGGGCGGCGACCCGACCTGGCGGCCGTTTTACCTCGAGGGCTATCTCTTCATCGCGGCGGTCTACTGGTTGCTGTGTTTCGGGCTCTCGCGCTACAGCGTGTGGCTCGAAAAGCGGCTGTCGGCCGCGCCCTGACCGGTGGCGCCGCCGGCTCCTGTACACTCGTGGCTTCATGTCGAGCCAACGTTTCCCCTTCGCATCCTTCGCAGCCCCCATGGGCCGCATGATGCTGCCTGCCTCCGCGCAGGCGATGGTCGTTGCCCGAATGATTACCACCATTACCACCGCGGCCACCTGAGCACGCGCAGGTGGCCGTTCCGGCAGCCACCTGGTGTATCGCTCTCTCCCCGAACGAATGAACCCAGCTCTGGCAGCTGGGTTTTGTTTTTTCGTCAGGAGTTGTCCATGTACCGCGATCCCGTTGAATCCCTAGAGCCCTTGCACCACCGCCATGCGGCCATTCGTACCCTGCGCGTGGGGATGATCGGCATCGGCACCGTGGGCTCGGGCACCTTCCGCGTGCTGGCGCGCAACCGGGCCGAGATCGCCGCGCGTGCGGGTCGGTCCATCGAGCTGGTGATGGTCGCCGCGCGCAACCTGGAGCGCGCCGCCGGCATCGTGGGAGACAGCGTCGCATTGACGGCCGACGCGATGCAGGTCGCAACGCATCCCGACGTCGACGTGGTGGTCGAAGTGGCCGGCGGCACCGGCCCGGCGCGCGACTGGGTGCTGGCCGCCATCGCGCACGGCAAGCACGTGGTCACGGCCAACAAGGCGCTGCTGGCCGTGCACGGCGCCGAAATCTTCGCCGCCGCGCGCGAGAAGGGCGTGATCGTGGCCTACGAAGGCGCCGTGGCCGTCAGCATCCCCATCATCAAGGCGCTGCGCGAAGGCCTTGCCGCCAACCGCATCGAATGGGTGGCCGGCATCATCAACGGCACCACCAACTTCATCCTGAGCAAGATGCGCGACGAGGGCCTGGACTTCGCCGCCGCGCTCGCGCAGGCCCAGGCGCTGGGCTATGCCGAGGCCGACCCCAGCTTCGACATCGAGGGCATCGACGCGGCCCACAAGCTGACCCTGCTGGCGGCCAACGCCTTCGGCATGCCGCTTCGCTTTGCCGACGCGCAGGTCGAGGGCATCACCGCGCTGCAGGGCGTGGATGTGGCCTGCGCCGAGCAGCTGGGCTACCGCATCAAGCTGCTCGGCGTCGCGCGCCGGCAGGCGGCCGGCGTCGAGTTGCGCGTGCAGCCGGTGCTCGTGCCGGCCACGCACCTGATGGCGCAGGTGAATGGCTCGATGAACGCCGTCATGGTGAAGAGCGACGCAGCCGGCCTCACGATGTATTACGGCGCGGGCGCCGGCTCGGAGCAGACGGCTTCCGCCGTGATCGCCGACCTGGTCGACGTGGCGCGTCTCGATGGCGTCCATGCCGCTCAGCACGTGCCGCACCTTGGCGTCCATGCGCATGCGACCAACGCGCTGGCCGTGCTGCCGCGCGCAGCCGTCCACACATCGCACTACCTGCGCGTGCCGGTGCATGCGGTCAATCAGATCCAGGCCGTCGCGGCCAGTCTCGCGGAGCAGAAAGTGCCGGTGCGCCAGGTCGCGCTGGCGGCCGAGCGGCCCGGCACGGGGTCTCAGGTGCTGGTGCTGACCGGCCCGGTGGAGCAGGGCACGCTCGACCTGGCCGTGCATGCGCTGCAGGCGCGCGCCGAGGTGGCGGGCGCGGTCACGACCCTGCGCGTGGAGTCGCTGGAAGGCTGAGCGGGCTCAGCTCGGCATAGCCGGTGAGCGGATCGAGCGTTCGCGCGAATCGCCAGTCGGGCAGCACGGCGACGAGGATCTCGGCCGTGGTCCGCACGACGCACCCCGGCGCCGCATGCCCGCCGGAGACACGGCCCTCGGCATCCGACACGCTGATGTGCAGATGCGATCCGTCCGGCGACAGGCTGCCCGCCAGCGTGAGGATTTCCAGGTCGCCCTCGATGCGGGCCGGCGTCGGCGCACCCGCGAACCGGATGCTCGCGCCGCTCAGGCTGCCGATGCCCGAGACGACGAAGGCCGCATCGCTCCCGCTTCGGCCCAGCGCCGAATCGAGCGAAGCGCGCAGGTCGTCGCCCGGGCTCAGCCGCAGCACCAGCGTTCGCATGCGGCTTCAGTTTCCGGAGAGCGCGCCGTCCACGACCTGCTGCGCCTCCTCGAGGATGCGCGCGAGATGCTCCTCGCCCTTGAAGCTCTCGCCATAGATCTTGTAGATGTTCTCCGTGCCCGAGGGCCGCGCGGCGAACCAGCCGTTGGCGGTCACGACCTTCACGCCGCCGATGGCCGCGCCGTTGCCCGGCGCATGGCTCAGCACCTCGACGATCCTGTCGCCTGCCAGCTCGGTGGAGCGAATCTGCTGCGGCGACAGGCTCGACAGCCGCTTCTTCTGCTCGACCGTGGCCGGCGCGTCCACCCGGTTCGACACCGGCTTGCCCAGTGCCTGCGTCAGCTCGGCATAGCGCTCGCCGGGGTCGCGTCCGGTGCGCGCGGCGATCTCGGCCGACAGCAGGGCTGGCACCATGCCGTCCTTGTCGGTGGTCCACACCGAGCCGTCCCTGCGCAGGAAGGTCGCGCCGGCGCTTTCCTCGCCGCCGAAGGCCAGTGAGGCATCGACCAGCCCGTCGACGAACCACTTGAAGCCCACCGGCACTTCGTGCAGCCTTCGCCCGAGCCGGGTGGCGACGCGGTCGATCATCTGGCTGCTCACCACCGTCTTGCCGATGGCCGCCTGCGCGGGCCAGTTCGGGCGGTGCGTGTAGAGGTAGTCGATCATCACCGCGAGGTAGCTGTTGGGCTGCATCAGCCCGGTGCTGCCGGCGACGACGCCGTGACGGTCGTGGTCGGTGTCGCAGGCGAAGGCGATGCCGAAGCGGTCCTTCAGCTCGATCAGCTTGTGCATCGCGTCGGGCGACGACGGGTCCATGCGGATGCGGCCGTCCCAGTCGAGCGACATGAAGCGGAAGGTCGGGTCGACCTCGCGGCTGAGCACGTTCAGGCGCTTGAGCTTGTAGCGCTCGGCGATGGCGGGCCAGTAGCGCACGCCGGCGCCGCCCAGCGGATCGACGCCCAGGTCGATGTTCACGTCGCGTATCGCTTCCATGTCGAGCACCTGCGCCAGGTCTTCGACGTAGCTGTTCAGGTAGTCGTGGCGGTGCGTGGTCGATGCGCGCAGCGCCTGCGCGAGCGGCATGCGCTTCACGCCTTCCAGGCCGTTCGCCAGCATCCTGTTGGCCGCGGCCTCCACGGCCGAGGTGATGTCGGTGCCGGCCGGGCCGCCGTTGGGCGGGTTGTACTTGAAGCCGCCGCTCTCGGGCGGGTTGTGCGAGGGAGTGATGACGATGCCGTCGGCCAGCCCCGAGGTGCGGCCGCGGTTGTAGACCAGGATCGCGTGCGACACGGCAGGGGTCGGCGTGTACTCGTCGTCCTTCGAGATCATCAGCTCCACGCCGTTGGCCGCCAGTACCTCGACCGCGCTGCCGAAGGCCGGAGTGGAGAGCGCATGCGTGTCGATGCCGAGGAAGAGCGGCCCGTCGATGCCTTTCTGCCTGCGGTAATCGCAGATGGCCTGGCTGATCGCGAGCACGTGCCACTCGTTGAAGGCATCGTCGAAGGAAGAGCCCCGGTGCCCCGAAGTGCCGAAGGCCACGCGCTGCGAAGGCACCGCCGGATCGGGCCGGCCGGTGTAGTAGGCCGAGACGAGTCGCGGCACGTCGACCAGCAGTTCGATGGGGGCGGGCTTGCCCGCGAGAGGGTTGCTTGCTTGGCTCATGTGGACGGGAAGTCGAAGTTGATGAGATCCGAGATGCGCTCGACGGTGATGTCGGCGGGTGCGTAGGCCGCGTTGGCCCCGGCGTCGAGCGCATAGTGCCCTTGCCGCACGAAGACGGTTGTAAGACGCGGTCCCCAGATGGCTTTCATGGCCGAGAGGATGCGCAGCTTGTCGTCGATCATCACGTAGTGCCGCGCGGGGTGGTGCTGCTCGACGGCGTCGAGCATCTCCTCCTTGTGCACGTAGATCAGCACGCGGCCCTCGGTGGCCTCCCACAGGCCCGAGCGCTGCACCTTGCGCGGCTGCAGGACCACGTCGCCGTCCGAGAGGATCACGGTGGGGCCGTGGCGGCGCAGGTGCTTCAGCGTTTCGAGCGCGCCGGGGTAGAGCCTGTCGGCGAAGGGGTAGTCGACCACGAACCCGGACATCCGCAGCAGCTGCGGGTCGCTCATGCCGCTGCGGCCCGCGCCGGCGCGAAAGAGCTGCAGCGCGCCGAGGTAGTCGACGTAGCCGAGTTCGTCGCGCAGCTTCTCGAAGCCCGTCCAGTAGCGGTTGGCGACCTCGGCGCCGAAAGCCTCGTCGAGGCGGGCATGGAGATCGGCGATGAAGCGGTCGTTGTCGAGCAGGGTGTTGTCGACGTCGATCAGGAAGACCGTGGCAGGGGTTTGTGTCATGGGTTCGTGCCCGAGGGCCTTGACTGCAATGGGCTGCGCGCGTTGCTTTCAGCATACCCCTCGAATGCGACGCCGGGCCGCGCCCCCGTGATTTAGTTGATGCATCGAGGCCCGCTGGCTTAACCTGTGCCACAGGGCCGCCCCCGGAGTTGAATAAGCTTCCGCACAGCATGAAGAACGACGAAGGAGCAAGAAAGATGCGCATCCACGCGAACGGTCGACACCTGCCCGGCATGGCTGCCCTGGGCCTCTGCCTCGCCCTGGCCGCCTGCCAGGCGCCCCCCGCCGACCGGCCCCTGACTTCGGAAGTGCCCGAACCCCCGAGCTTCGTCACGCCGCCCGAGACCTGCCAGGCGGCCTCCGTGCGCTTCGGACTGGGGCTGCGCATCACCCAGCAGCTGCTGGAGGAAATGCGCCAGCGCGCCGGCGCCCGCATGGCGCGCAGCGTGCTCGCGACCGAGCCGGCCGACCCGGCGCAGGACATGATGCGGCTCAACGTGCAGGTCGAGCCCACCGGCCGGGTGGTCGGCGCGTACTGCGGCTAGCGGACTTCGCCGGACCACGCCACCGTGATGTATACGAAGGTGTTGTGGTGCAAACACGTACCGGTAACAAATCTTCGCTGCAAAGGGTGGATCAGTCCCAATTGGGAGAACAATAGCCCGCGACTTCCGGAGCTCCAGTCTTTTGTCGAACCAGCAACCCACAGTCTCGTTGCCGTCGTATTACGACGGATCGGCCCGCCTCCCGCCGGATGAGGTGCTGCGCCCGCTGATGGCGGACTGGGCCCGGGCCGGCAAGCGGCTGGCCGCGGTCTGCTACATCGATGTCGACCGCTTCGCCGAGCTGAATTCGCGCCTGGGCATGGTCGCGGGCAATGCGGCCCTGGAGGAAGTGGCCCGCCGTATCAAGGCCGAGCTGCCGCGCGAGAGCGTGATGGCGCGCGTGGGCGGCGACGAGTTCGCGGCCCTGTTCGCCGGCCTCGGCACCTCGCAGTGCGCGCAGGTGCTGGAGCGCATCCAGGCATCGCTCGCCGAGCCCTGGGACTGGCGCGGCCAGTCGGCCAGCATCGACGCGAGCATCGGCGCCATGCTGCTCGACAGCAACGGCCCGCCCCCCGAGACGGCGCTGCGCCAGGCGCAGCACGCGGCCTTCTTCGCCAAGCGCGCGGCCGACGGCAAGGTGCACTACTTCGACGCCCCGCAGGCACGCGCCGACGAGCAGGTGGTGCGCGAGCGCCAGCGCATCCAGGAAGGGCTGCTGCAGGGCGAGTTCTTCCTTGTCTACCAGCCCAAGGTCGACATGCTGCGCGGCGTGGTGGTCGGCGTCGAGGCGCTGATCCGCTGGCAGCACCCCGAACGCGGCCTGATGCCGCCCTCGCAGTTCGTTCCGCTGATCGAAGACGACGCGCTGGTCGAGCAGGTCGGCGACTGGGCCATCGCCACCGCGCTGTGGCAGGCGCACCAGTGGCGCCTCGCGGGCCTGCAGATCTCGGTGAGCGTGAACGTGGCGCCGCGCCACATGATGCGCTGGGACTTCGTCGAGCGCCTCGCACGGCACCTCGCGCAGTTTCCGAAGCAGGGCGAGGGCATGCTCGAACTCGAGATCCTCGAGACCACGGCCATCAGCCAGTTCGCGAACGTCGCCTTGTTCGTCGAAGCTTGCAAGCTGCTCGGCGTGGGCGTCACCATCGACGACTTCGGCACCGGGTACTCGTCGCTGACCTACCTGCGCCAGCTGCCGGTGTCGACGGTGAAGATCGACCAGTCCTTCGTGCGCGGCATGCTCGACAACAGCCAGGACCGGGCCATCGTGCAGGGCATCATCGCGCTGCTTCACGCGCTGGGCCTCACGGCCGTGGCCGAGGGCGTCGAGACGGTGAAGCAGGGCGAGGCGCTGCTGGCCATGGGCTGCACGCTGGGACAGGGCTTCGGCATCAGCAAGCCGATGGCGGCCAAGGACGTGGCGCCGTGGGTGACCCAATACGAGCGCGCCCCGCTGTGGGGCCGCGACGGGTGGCCCACCCTGGGCCTCCCCGGTTAGGGCCTGTTCACACTATTTCCGGGGTCGCGAAGGGCCGCCAGGGCGGGCCAATCAAGGCGCGCGACGACGTGTGTGCATGCGCACACGCTAGGAGCGCAACGCCGAGTGGCCCGCCCTGGCGGCCCTTCCCGCAGGGTTGGAGCACCAACGCGAGCCCGGAAATAGTGTGAACAGGCCCTAGAGCAGCGGCGTGTAGGGCGATGTCATCGGGCTCAGCGTGGTGCCGCTTCCGGTGCCGTAGCCGGGCACGCCGATGCTGCTGGAGCCGCCGAACACATAGCGCAGGTAGACGCTGCCGGTGAACTGCCGGTAGTTCTGTGCATTGTTGAACCCCAGCGCCCCGCCCAGGAACATCTTCGGCGCCAGCTGGTACTCCACCACCGCGGCCAGGTTGTAGGCCAGGCCGGTCTTGGAGCTGCTGGCGTAGGTGTTGTTGTAGGCCGAGCTGCTCAGCCCCAGCGCCAGCGCCTGGTAGGCGGCGCTCGATGCGGCCGCATTGCGCGACGGGTCCGTCGGGAAGTAGGGCGACGACTTCTGGGTGAACGACTGCACACCCAGCGAGGCGTTCAGGCGCCACGAGAGCCTGTCGCTGCGCCCGCTCCAGTCGACCGGGAAGGCCACGCTCACGAAGCTCTGCGGGCTGAAGTAGCCGCCTTGCCCGTAGGTGTAGTAGCTCAGGTTCTTCTGGTAGCCCATCAGGCCGATGTTCATGCCCACGGTCAGCTTGGAGCCCGGGTTGTTCAGCAGGTGCAGGTAGGCGCCGCCGCCGGTCTCCACGCGCGAGTTGCTCTGAACGTTCCGCCCGGTGATGCCGTGCGCCGCGAGGTAGCTGTACACGCCGTAGGTGCCGTCGTCGTAGCCGATGTCGCCGCGCACGCCGGTGGCGACCACGCCGCCCCAGCGCTCATTGGTGCGCTCGTCCTTGGCGCCCGCGAACGACAGCACGCTGTCGGTCACGGCGCGGCGGGAGAGATCGGCCTTGTAGTTCCACGAGTCGCCGATGCTGCCCTTGAAGGTCACGTTGCCGACCACGTTGGTGGTGGGAAAGCCCAGCGGCGTGGTCCCGATGCCGGCATCGATGTTCTTGCCCTCGTAGCCCACGTTGAGGCCGACGCCGGCCGCGTTCTGCTGGCCGGGCGTGGCGCCGGTGCTCAGCGAGTTCAGGGCGGCGCTGGGGCCGCCGCCGAAGCGGCTGCCGGTGGCGTAGTCGCTCGCGGGCGTGCCGGCATCGAGCACGGTGGGCGTCACGCCCACGACGATCTTGCCTTCACCCGCCGGGAAGCGCGCCTGTATCGGCAGCTGGAAGTCCGACAGCCGGCTCAGCCCCGCCTCGCCGGCGCGGTTGCGGTACACCGTGCCCGCCGTGAGGCTCACGGCGCGCTGCGATTCGAGCTCCTGCAGCTCGGCGGCCACCGAACTCGCCGCGGGCGCGCTGCGCGGCGGCGCATTCCAGCCGGTGTCCGCGCGCGGCGTGTTGGCCTGCGCATACGCGGCATTCGCCTGCGGATAGCCGGGAGCCGGATAGCCGCCGGGCTGCTGCGCCGGCGGAATGTAGACCGGCGCGACCTGCTGCGTGCCGGGCACCGGGTACTGCGGCAGGGGCTGCTGCGCCGGCTGCGCGATGTACGCGGAGGCCTGTGGCACGTTGTTCGGATTCGCCGCGGCATTGCGCGCCGTGCGCGTCGACGACGACTTGGCCGCCGTCGTGCGGCCCTTGGCGTTCGACGCCGCAGCGCCGGGATTCCAAGGCAGGGCGCCAGGCGGATAGGCATTCGGTGCCGCAGCCGCGGGATAGGCCGGATACGCCTGGTTCGCCGCCGGATAGGCCTGCGCGACCGGGTAACCCGCCGGCACCGGAGATGCCTGATAGGACGCCGGTTGCATGCGCGCCTGAGTGAATGGATTGCCGTTGGCTGCCGGATAGCTGGCCGGCACGGCCGCGCTCGGTGCGCCGCCCGTCATGCCCGCAAAGGGATTGGCCGGCGGCAACGGCGAGGCCGCCATGCCGCCGGGCGCGAAGCCGCCCGACGCCACCTGCCGCTCGGCCTCGACCGCCGCGCGCAGGTACTGCTCGGCCTTGCGGCTCTCGCCCGCGTTGCGGTAGACGCGGCCGGCCGCCGCGAGCACGCGCGACTGGTCGGGGGCCTGCTTGAGCGCGGCCATCACGTAGTTCTCGGCCGAGCTGTGGTCGCGCTGTGCGCTGGCGCTGGCCGCGGCGGCGAGCAGGGTGTCGAGATCGGTCGGGTTGCGCTGAAGCACGCGCTGGTAGAGCGCGAGCGCCTGGCCTTCGTCGCGCGCCGCCGAGTACAGGCGGGCCAGCGCGGCCAGCGCCTGCGGATCGTCCGGGCGCTCGGCGAGCACCGGCGCCATCGCGTTGTAGGCCGCTTCGAGGTTGCCGGCCTCGCGCAGCGAATCCGTCTGGCGCAGCGCGAAGGCGATGCGCAGGTTGTCGAAGTCGGCGCGCTGGCTGGCCGTCATGTTGGTGGTGGCCAGCTGGCGCAGCACGGCCGACAGCTCGATGTCCTGCCTGGTCTTGAGCAGCACCGAGGCGTACAGCAGCCGGTCGCCGGTGCTCGGCGTGGGCGAGCGCGCCAGCAGCTGGCGGCTCATGGCCAGGGCGCGCGGCGCGTCGCCGATCTCGGCATAGGCGCCCGCGAGCTGGCCCCAGAGCTCGGCCGGCATGTCGGCGCTGAGCGCCGACTCTGCCTGCGCGAGCACGCCGCGTGCTGCATCCACCTGGCCCTGGCGTGCCAGCGCCTGCGCGCGTGCCGCCTGCTGCTGCGCCCAGAGGCGGCGCTGCAGTGCCGCCATGTCGCGCGTGCGCGAGCCGGCGGGAATGCGTTCGAGGTACTGGATGCCCGCTGCCGCGTCGCCGGTCTCGGAGGCGAGCAGGGCGCTGGCGTAGAGCGCGTCGGGCATGTCGGGCTGCGACATCAGCAGGCCCTCCATCACGCCGCGCGCTTCGGACACCATGCCGCGCTTGCGGTAGAGATTGGCGAGGTCCAGCCGCACCCAGGGGCTGTCGGGCGCGGCGAGCATCGCGTCTTCCAGCGTGCGCTGCGCGCCGGCCGTATCGCCAGCATCGGCCTGCTGGCGGGCGCGGTTGCGCGCCTGCTCGACCTGGATGTCGCGCAATCCGCCCAGCTGCGTGGCCTGCTCGGGCGTGAGGCGGCGCGACAGGGCCAGCGCCTCGTCGGGGCGGCCGGTCTGGCCGTAGACCGAGATCAGCCCGCGCAGCGCCTGCGTGTTCTGCGGACGGCTTTCGAGCACGCGCTTGTAGCCCTGTTCGGCCTGCGCGTAGTCACCCGCGGCGGCGCGCAGGTCGGCCAGTGCGTTCTGGCCCACGGGTTCGCGCGGATCGATGCGCACCGCGCGTTCGTAGAGCGACTGCGCGCCCCGCAGGTCGTTCTTGCCCTGGGCGGCCCTGGCCTGCCCGACCAGCACCCAGTAGCTGGCGCTCTGCAGCGCCGAATTCCATTTGCTGCCGCCGCCGCGCACCGCGCGCTCCAGCAGCTCCTGCGCCTCGGCGAAACGCTCCTGGCGCAGGCGCACCAGGCCCAGTCCGCCCAGCGCCTCGGTGTCGTCGGCCTTGGTGCGAAGCGCCTGCTGGAAGCGCTGCTCGGCGGTGCTCGCATCGCCGCGGTCCAGCGCCTTGAAGCCTTCGCCCACCGGAACGCCGGGCGAGCTGGTGGCCGCGGCCTTGGCGGTGGTGAGGCTTTCCAGCCGCGCGGCCACGGCTGCGTCGGTCTGGTTGTTGCTCAGGTATTCCTGGTAGAGCGGAACGTCGGGCTGGCGGGCGTCGAGCCAGATCAGCGCCTGCCGCCACGCGGCGCGCGCGGCGCCGGCAACGGCTGGCTGCCTGGTCAGCTCGACCAGCTCACGGATACCGGCGCGGCGCGTCGATTCGCTGTATGTCTTCTGCTGCGCCAGCGCGAGCTTGTAGCTGGTGTTTTCCGGGTGATCCTTCACCAGCTGTTCGAGGCCCCGGCGGCCTTCGTCGGCGCCCTGGGGCGTGCTGGCCAGCACCTGGTAGTACTCGAGTGCCAGCGCCTCGGGCGGCGGGCGGTTGTCGAACTGGCTGCGGTACAACTCCACCGCCTCGGCGGCACGGCCGGCACGCGCGGCGGTGCGGGCGCGCTGCAGCGTGCTCTGCGCGCCGGCAGGCTGCTGCGACTGCTGCTGCAGGCGGGCGAGGCGGCTGTCGTTCGGGTTCGCGGTGCGCAGCCTGGCGATCCAGCCGCGCGCGGCCTCGGAGTTGCCGCGCGAGAGCTCGACCTGCGCCATGCCGTACATCGCGTCGGTCGACTGGGGCTGCACGCTCAGCAGCTTCTTCCAGCTTTCCTCGGCGAGATCGGCACGGCCCTGGGCCTGCCAGTAGTTGCCTTGCTCGATCAGCGCGGCGCTGGCGTCTGCCTGCGCGTGAGCGGGGTTGGCGGCGCACAGCGCGACGAGCATGCCGAGGCAGGCCGTCCATTGACGGGATTGCGGCGAGAGCGAAAAAGGGCTCGGGAAAGGACGCGAGCCGGGGGCGACGCCGAGCGAGCGCCGGGGCTTCAGGCCGGTCGATTGGGACGGCATAGCGTTCTCCATGAGGTTTGCAGCTGGCCGTTGCGGCCGAATTCATAGCGGCCGTCGAGCCACGCCTGTCCGAAAAGCAACAGACACTGTTCGTAGTACGGCAAGGGCGCCACGGGTGGCGTCGTTGCGTTGGGTGCGGGAGGCGCCGCACGGCCGCCGGGCACACGGGCGACCTGGTCGGCCAGGGCGTCGGCGGCGTCCAGCGCCTTGAGGTAGGGCAGCATTGCGCCCGAGAAGCCCAGCGGCGCCATGCCGCGGACCTGGCCGGTGACGGTGTCGACGTACTCGGGCACCGCGTGGTTCTCGGCGAGTGCCTGGCGCGGGCCGCGCAGGCTCAGCAGCAGCATCTTGCGCGCCGGGTCGCGCTCGGAAAGCATGCCCACCCAGAGGTAAACGCGGATGGCGTCATAGCTGCCGGTGACGCCCTTCTGTGGATCGGCAACGAAAGAGCGCGAATCCTGCGACCAGGCGCACCAGTCGGGCGCGAAGCCCTTGGGCGTGACGGCGCCGAACATGCGCAGCGTGTTGTCGATGACCTCGTTCCACGGGCCTGCCGCGTCGGCCTGCTGGAAGTAGCGCAGCAGCTGCAGCGGCGCATAGCTCGGGTTGAGGCGCCACAGCGGCCCGCTCGCCACCGACTTGGGCCAGGGCAACAGCATGCGCCCGAGGCCCGGCACGTTGATGATCTCCTCGCGCACCGCCAGCGCCAGCACCTCGCGGCCGAGCGTGCGATAGGCGGCATCGTTCCAGAGGCGGCCGGCTTCCATCAGCGAATAGGCGATCCACAGGTCGGCGTCGGATGCGGCGTTGGCGTCGAGCACGCCCCATCCGCCGCTGGGCTTGCGGCCCCATTGCCAGGCCGGCAGCTGCTTTGCGAGGCTGCCGCCCGCGAGGTTGGCCTCGGTCCACGCCAGCACGCGCGAGAAGGTGGCGCGGTCGTTGTGGATCAGCGAGAAGAACAGGCCGTAGGACTGGCCTTCGGAGGTCGACTGCTGCTGCGGCGTGTTGAAGTCGATCACCCGGCCGTCGGGCTGTATGTGGCGCGCGGCGAAGGCGGCCCAGTCGGTGGCGGGGTGGCAGGCAGGCGCGGCTGCTGGAGGAGCGGCAGGCGCCGGGGGCGCTGCGGTGGGCGCTGCAGCGGCCAGCCGAGGCAGCGCCAGCGCCAGCCCGGCCGCGCCCAGCAGGGCACGCCGGCTCGCAAGCCGCTCGGGTGGGGGCGCCGTGTTCGAGCGTCGCATGAGTTCCTTACTTCCCCTTGGCCTTCACCGACAGCCGGCGGCGCGCGCGCAGCTGCAGGCCCGCGTACGACACGGCCGCGCCCAGCAGCGCCAGCACGATCACCAGCCCGGCCAGCATCAGCGGGCTGCGCGAGAGGTGCCACTGCACCCAGGCGACGGGCGGCAGGCGGCCGACGTAATACGTGTCCTGGCCCAGCACGCTGTTGACCTGCGTGTCGCGCACGATGGTCATGCTGCCCTGCACGCTCTTGAGCAGCTCGGGCGTCATCAGCGCGTTGAGCAGCGCGTCCTTCGACTCGCTGTTGGTGATGGCGGCGACCACGCTGCGGCCGCTTTGCAGCGGCGACTGGAAGCCGGCCAGCACCGCGTCGCGGCCGTCGGCGCTCACCGAGATCTGCATCGAGCCCGGCAGGTCCTCGCGGGTGCGTGCGCCGATCACGAAGTCGATGGCGTTGTCGATCCAGCTGTTGAGCTTCAGCTCGGGCGCGGTGCCGTTGCGCTTGAGCGGCATCCGGTCGGCCCATTGGGAGAACAGCGGCTGGTTCTGCAGGTTGCCAATGACCAGCAGGTCCTTGTCGGCCCACTGCGGCGCCTCGCCCGAGCGGCCCACCTTCACGCGCAGCGCGGGGTAGCCGGTGGAGCGGCCGATCTGGCCGAGCAGGCCGAGGAACATTTCGGTGTCGCTGCTGCTGGGCTGGTCGGGCAGGATGACGGCGGTGTCCGACAGGTCGGCCATGCGCGAGAACGGGAAGCCGCCGTTGGCGTAGGCGGCAAGCTCGGGCATCGCGATGAAGTGCGGGAAGCCCGACACGTCGATCTTCGAAGTCGGGTCGATCGAGCCGCGCACGTTGTCCAGCTGCGGCACGCAGCGCCCGCCCACCGGCTCGAAGTAGTAGTGCAGCCTCAACTGGCTGCGCGGGCCCATGGCCAGCGGCGGCAGGATGATTTCCTTGCGTTCGGCCAGCGTGCCGTCGGGCATCAGCTTCACCGCCAGCGGGTTCCACCAGCGGTCGCCGGCCGGGTTGGCCGAGCGCAGCGGCAGGCCGCCCACGAAGTTCTCGTTGACGTTGACGTTCAGCGTCGACTGGTCGGGTCGCACGCGCGGCGTGTAGCGGTATTGCAGGTCGAGCGGAATGCCGCGGCTGCGCCAGGTGAACAGGTCGGGCGGCAGCTGCAGGTTCACGCGGACCACGTCGGGGTTGTAGCCCGACACCGAGAGGTCGGCCGCCGTGGCCAGTTCGCCCAGCTGCAGCGGACGGTCGCTCGGCACCCAGCGCGGCGCGTCGTAGGGCTTGCGCGCGGGCGGCTCCTGGAAGGCGGTGATCGATGCGGTCGCGCCCGCGAAGGCCTTGGCGTTGAGCGCCAGCGCGGCGGCGGCGGTGCGCAGGTCGGCGGGCGTGCTGCCCATCACCAGCAGCAGCTTGCCGTTGGCGTCGCGCGGGTTGTCGACGATCGCCAGGCCCGGTCCGCGGATGGCCGGCAGCGTGAGGCCCGGAATGCTCGAATCGGGCGTGACGAACACCACCGCGTGGCCGGTGGGCAGGTCACCGCCGGACACCGGGAAGGTCGCGCCGCGGTAGTCGGCCAGCGCGCCGAACCACGACGACACCACGCCCGCGGCCTCCAGCACCGGGCCCGAGGCGGCGGTGCCGAACACGAAGGGAATGCGCGCGCGGCGCACGTCGCGGCGGTCGAAGAAGGGCTGCGGCAGGGCGGCCAGGTCGTTGACCAGCTTCAGCGGCGCCACCGTCAGCTTCAGCGTGCTGGTGGCGTCGATACGCGCCCACAGGCTGGTGTGCGCCGGGTCCTCGCACTCGCGGGTGTAGTGGCCGATGAGCTCGACGTTGATGCGGTTGAACTCGGTGATCAGGCGCCGGTCGATCGGGATGTCGGCCGTCTGCGGCCGGCCCGCGCCCGCGGTGGGCACCGGCAGCGTGGCCACCAGCACGTCGTTCACCGTGACCTTCAGGTGCGAGAGCTCCGGGATCAGCGAGGGCGAGTAGGCGTAGTTCAGCCTGAACGAGGCGGCCGTCACCAGCTCGTCGGCGCGCACGTTGAACGGGATGCCCACGGTGCCGCTGATGCCGCGCAGCTGAACCGCGTAGTCGATGCCGAGTTGCGTGAGGTTGAGTTCGCGCACCGCGCCGCCGGCAGGTGCCGCGGCAGCAATGGGAGCCGGCGCCGCCTGCGGGGCGGCAGCGGCGGCCGCAGCCTGGGGCTCGGCCGGCCGGGGCTGGGCGAAGGCCGTGCCGGTGGCGGCGAGGGCCACGGCGAGGGCCACGGCGCGGGAGACGAACGGGGACGAAGCCACGCTGACGGGATGCTCGGCGCGGCGATGCGCACGCTGGTTGGGCGTCACGTGGGTCGTCACGTGGATTCCTTCGCTTTGACGGGACGCAGCCGCGAGGCGGCCGCACGGTAGTAATGGCTGAACATGTCTCGGAAACCGGTGCCGCTGATGCTGATGATGTGGCCGAGCACGCGGTGGATCGGCACGCGCGGGTGGTTGCCCCAGCGCGCGGCCCAGATGTCGGCGCGGGCGGTGGTGCACTGCACCAGCGCGCGTTCCTGCGCGAAGCTCATCGGCACGAAGCTCAGGCCCAGGCGCTTGCCGCTGCTGAAGCGCACGGTGGAGGCGAAGCGCGATTCCTGGTCGTTGCGGTACAGCGCCACCTCTACCGGCGTTTCGAGGTCCAGCTTCAGGTCCTGCGGGAGCTCGAGGCCCAGGCCGCCGCTGGAGAAATCGAAGGTGTTGCAGCGCAGGGAGCGGCCATCGGTGAAGTACAGCGTGGCCGGCAGGTTGAGTTCGACGCGGTGCGATCCGCGCAGCTGGCGCGACTCGTTGGCCGCGGCCACGCAGGCTCCCAGGATCATCAGGTTGTAGACCGTCCAGGCGAGATTCAGCCACACGGTGGCGATGTGCTGCGAGTCGACCCAGGTCAGCCGCCACACGCCCAGGCACACGCCCACGAAGTTCAGCGCGAGCAGCACCAGGCTGGCCTTGGCGATGGTGCTGTCGAAATACTCTTCCTGGATCAGGCCGCCCTTGGCCGTCACGTTGAAGCTGCCCAGCTTGGGGTTGATGAGCGCCACCAGCGTCGGGCGGAAGATGTACCAGGCCAGCACCGCCTCGTAGACCTCGTTCCACAGCAGGTAGCGGAATCGCCCCTGTATCCGGCTGTTGGTCAGGTTGGCGTGCAGGATGTGCGGCAGCGCGAAGGCGAAGATCATCGAGGCCGAGGCGTGGATCACGCTCGCGCCGAAGTACAGGTAGGCCAGCGGCGCCGTCAGGTAGATGAGCCGCGGCAGCCCGTACAGGAAGTGCAGCATCGCGTTCACGTAGCACAGGCGCTGCGCCCAGTGCAGCCCGCGCCCGAACAGCGGGTTGTCGATGCGGAAGATCTGCGCCATGCCGCGCGCCCAGCGGATGCGCTGGCCCACGTGGCCCGAGAGGCTTTCAGTTGCCAGGCCCGCGGCCTGCGGCAGCGCGAGGTAGGCGGTGTTGTAGCCCAGGCGGTGCATCTTCAGCGCGGTGTGGGCGTCTTCGGTGACGGTCTCGACCGCGATGCCGCCCACTTCTTCCACGATGGTCCGGCGCAGCACCGCGCAGGAGCCGCAGAAGAAGGTGGCGTTCCAGAGGTCGTTGCCGTCCTGGATCAGGCCGTAGAAAAGCTCGCCCTCGTTGGGCACCGTGCCGAAGGTGTCGAGGTTGCGCTCGAAGGGGTCGGCCGAGAAGAAGTAGTGGGGCAGCTGGACCATGCCCAGCTTGGGGTCGCGTCCGAACCAGCCCATGGCGATCTGCATGAACGAGCGCGTGGGGATGTGGTCGCAGTCGAAGATCGCGACGAACTCGCCGGTGGTGTTCTTCAGCGCGGCGTTGATGTTGCCGGCCTTGGCATGGCGGTTGTTGTCGCGCGTGACGTGGGTCACGCCGACCTGTTCGCAGAACACGCGGAATTCCTCGCGCCGGCCGTCGTCGAGCACGAAGATCTTGATCTTGTCGCGCGGCCAGTCGATCAGCTGCGCGGCCAGCACCGTGGAGCGAACCACCGACAGCGATTCGTTGTAGGTCGGAATGAACAGGTCGATGGTCGGCCACTCGGCCGGGTCCTCCGGCAGCGGCACCGGCTTGCGCTCCAGCGGCCAGGCGGTCTGTACGTAGCCCAGCAGCAGCACCACGAAGGCGTAGAGCTCGGCCATCAGCAGGCCGACGCCCAGCACCAGGTCGAGCAGGTTGTCCATGAACATGGTCTCGGTCACCCGCCAGTAGGTGTAGCGAGAGGACACCACCACCGACAGGAAGATCAGAACCAGGCTGGCGAAGCGCCCGCGGAAGCGGTTGGTGACGAGCGCCGCCACGAAGATGCCCACGGACAGCACGATCTGCTGCTCGAAGGTCATCGGCGCGATGATCAGCGCGGGCAGCATCGTGAGCGCCACGATCCAGCCGAGGATGCGCACCGGCAGCAGCTTCAGGATGGCCGGCGCCGGACGGGGCTCCGGCTGGGCCGGCGCGGCGGACTGGGCGTGTTTCATCGGTTCGTTTCCGTGGTCCGCAGGGTCGGGAAGGACGCCGCCTGGCGCGCGGTGTCTAGGCGTTCGAGCAGGCGCTCGGCGCAGGCGTCGATGTCCTGCGTCGCCTGGCTCATGGGCGCGTAGCGCTGCACCGGCGCGGCCGAGGCCAGCGCCTCTGGCACCGCCTGGTCCAGGTGCAGCATGCCCAGCAGCTCGGGGCGCAGCCGCTGGCGCAGAAGTTCGAAGACATCGTGGTTGAGCCGCTTGCCCGGGTCGATCTGGTTCACCACGTAGCCGGTGCCGAGGTAGCCGCCGCGCGGGCGGGCGTACTTGTCGAGCATGCGCTCGACGATGGGCAGCGTGGCGAAGGAGCCCGCATCGGCCAGCACCGCGACCACGCCGAAGCTGGCCGCGCGCAGCGCCTGCTGCAGGTAGACCGAGGGGCCGGGCGGGGTGTCGAGCACCACCAGCGTCCCGGCGGGCAGGCCGAAGCGTTCCAGCGTGTCGCCGAGCCAGCCGGGCGACCGGGCCAGCTGCTGCTCGAACGCGATCTGGCGTTCGTCGTCGACGTCGCCGAAGGGCAGCAGCATCACGCCGCCGTGCGCGGGACGGATGGCGCGGGCCCACGGCATCAGGCCGGTGGCAGCCTCGACCAGGCCGCTGTCGCAGGCCTGCGGCTCGTTGGCGATGTGGAAACGCAGCGCGTTCTGCGGATCGAGATCGATGGCCAGCACCTGCCTGCCGCGCTGCGCGAGCGCGGTGCAGAGGTTGGCGGCAATCGTCGTCTTGCCTACGCCGCCCTTGGAGGAGATTACGGGGATGACAACCATCGTCACGTCGGCCTTCGCCAGCGTGACATGGGACCCTGCGCCACGGCTGCCTTCTGCGGCGCGGCCAGACGTGCGAAAAGTTGCTCGAGCGGTGTCGCAGCGGAACCCGGGCCGGAGGCGATGGCGCCCAGAGCCGGTGCGGGCTCGGGTGCGAAGACCGGGACCGCGGCTGGTGCATGGGCGACTGGAGCGGCGACCAACGGTGCGGGCGAGGGCGCGTGCAGGGGCGTTGCCGCGCCGACCGGAACTGGAGCGGGCGCCAGTGCGGGCGCAGCGACCGGGGCGGCAGCCGTGACCGCCGGCGGATGGGTGATCTTCTCGCCCGACAGCAGTGGCCACACGCGCGGCGCCTCGGCGTCGGGCGGCGCGAATTCCTTGTAGCCGTTGCCGTTGCCGCCGAACTTGCCGAACAGGCCGGCGATGTCCTCGGGCATGTGTTCCTCGGTGCTCATGCGCCTGCCCTCGACAGGCGCAGATCGATGCGCGGCCCGGCCTGGACCTCGGGCTGCAACGCTTGCACGCGCAGTGTGGAGGGCATGTGCTGCGCCTCGAACCAGGTCTGGTAGGCACCTTCGAAGAAACCGACGCTCCAGTCGGTCGATCCGGGCCCGAAGGCGGCGGCCACAGGGCTGCAGGCGTGGGTGATGGCGACGCCGTCGGCTTCCTCGTTCAGCACGGCGAAGCCCCAGTCGATGCCGTCCCAGCGGGCGTTGAACTGGTCCTGCAACTCCTCGAGCGTGTGGCAGCGGGGGATCGGCAGGGCCTGCGCGAGACGCTGGCCGATGCGAAAGAAAAGCTGCCTCAGATCTTCCGGAGGCAACCCGGCGCTCAGCTCGGCGGCCATGCCGCGGTTGAATTCCAACCATTGGGCGCTGCAGGATTTCTTTTCGTAATAGTCAATAAACGTCGCACCAGTTTCCATGCCGAGGCATTCTCTTGGATCAGTTAACTATTGACAATGAATGTGAACTAATTAGTACGAAAGAACTGAATTTGAGCTGGCCAACTGTCTGAATTCGGGGACGAGCTCGAACCGCGACCTTCGTCGGGTCGACTTCCATACGTCGCGCGGGCGCGATCGGATTCAAGTTTCTGGTGAAGTGCGCTTTCGTCCCCGCCGTCATCGGAGACAGGCGCGGACGACGCTGCCGTGCGCCCGCGTCGCGACTCGGCCCGGGGTCAGTCCGAGAGGGCTTCGCCCGCGTGCTGGAACATGGTGCGGCGGCCGTGCTTTACCGCGTACATGGCGGCATCGGCCTGCCGCAGGGCCTCCTCGGCGGAGGTGGTGCGCGGATCGACCGCCACCACGCCGACGCTGGCGCCCGCGTAGTCGATGGTCAGGTTCCTGAGCCGCAGTTCGCCCTTGGTGTTTTCCGCAAGCCGGTCGCCCAGCGCCATCGCGCCGGTACGCGGCGATTCGCCGAGGCCGGGGCCCAGGCCGATCACCACGAACTCGTCGGAGCCGAATCGCGCCAGCATGTCGCTCGCGCGCACGCAGTTCGACAGCTGCTTCGCCATGGCCGCCAGGAACTCGTCGCCGACCGCGTGGCCGTGCGCGTCGTTGATCTTCTTGAAGTCGTCCATGTCGATGAAGCCGACCAGCACGCTCTGGGCGCTGCGCGCACCCTGCGCCAGCATGCGCTGCAGCGCGTCGACCAGGGCGCGGCGGTTCGGCAGGCCGGTAAGTACGTCGGTCGCTGCATTGGCCGAGAGTTCGATGCCGGCCTTGTCGAGCCTGGCGACCATCTGCTCGCGGTCCACCTGCTGGGCGATCAGCTTTGCGAACAGGCGAAGTACCGGCTCGGCGATGGCCGGCAGGGGCATCTGCCGGGCGCTGGCGGCGCACAGCGCGCCATGCAGGCCGCCGCCGTCGAGCCTGACGGGTGCGCTCGCGCAGGTCTGGATGCCCAGTTCGCGGGCCGCATCGGCATCGCCCCAGCAGCCGCCGGCATCGTCGGCGTAGATGCGGTCTTCTTCCAGCGCATGGCGACACAGCGTGTCGCCCCAGGGAACGTAGGCGCCTTCGGGAATGGTCAGCTCGCCCGCGTTGTGGGCGAAGAGGATGTGCTGGCGGGCCTTGTCGGGCTCGATGACCGTGAGGTAGGCCGATTCAAGGCCGGTTGCCGCCTCGAGCATTTCGAGCATCGGGCGCGCGAGGTCTTCCAGCGTCGTGGCCGAGGAGACGGTTTCGGATAGCTGTTCGATCAGGAATTCCATGGCCGACATTCTGAGGGCTCCCGGGGTGTCAGGAGGCCAGTGCTTCCATCAATTCTGTTTCGATGGCCAGTTGCGTCTTCTGGCCCTGTAGTTCGGGGCCGCTGATCAGGAAGGTGTCTTCCACCCGCTCGCCCAGCGTCGTGACCTTGGCGAGCTGCAGGTTCAGGTGATGGCGCGCCAGCACCCGCGCCACCGAATACAGCAGGCCCGCGCGGTCGCTGGCCGAAATGCTGAGCAGCCAGCGCTGCGCCTTGTCGTCCGGCAGCAGGCTGATGCGCGGCTTGATCGGAAAGCTGCGCACCCGGCGCGACACCCGGCCCATGCTGGGCGGCGGCAGCGCGCCGGCCTCGGTAAGCGTTTGCGCCAGGCCCGACTCGACCATGCTGATCAGGTCGCGGTAGTGGTCCGGCAGGAAGGTGGTCACCACCTGGAAGGTGTCGAGCGCGTAGCCGTTGCTCGTGGTGTGTACCTTGGCGTCCAGGATGCTGAAGGAGGCCTGGTCGAAGTAGCCGCAGATGCGCGCGAACAGGTCGGGCTGGTCGGGCGTGTACACGACCACCTGCAGGCCTTCGCCCACCGGGGACAGGCGCGCCCTGACGATGGGTGCTGCCTTGGGGTCGGCCGGCACGTTCGGCGGCGGCACGAAGCGCGAGAGCTGCTTGGCGTGCCAGGCGATCTCGCCGGCGTCGTGGCGCATGAAGTAGCCGACGTCGAGCGTGTCCCACAGGGCCTTGTGCGCCTCGAAACGCTGGGCATGCAGGGCGAGCTGCACCAGGGCCTCGCGCTTGCGCGACTCGACTTCCGCATCGGGGTCGGGCATGCGCCCGCCCAGCGCGCGCAGGGTGTAGCGGTACAGGTCTTCCAGCAGCTTGCCCTTCCAGGCGTTCCACACGCGCGGCGAGGTGCCGCGGATGTCGGCCACCGTCAGCAGGTAGAGCGCGGTCAGGTAGCGCTCGTTGCCCACGCGTTTGGCGAAGGCGCCGATCACCTCCGGATCGCTCAGGTCCTGCTTCTGGGCGACCTGGCTCATCACCAGGTGCTCGGCCACGAGGAATTCGATGAGCTTCGCGTCCTCGCGGGCGATGCCGTGCTGCTTACAGAAGCGCTGCACGTCGCGCGCGCCCAGCGTGGAGTGGTCGCCGCCGCGGCCCTTGGCGATGTCGTGGAAGAGGGCGGCCACGTACAGGATCCAGGGCTTGTCCCAGCCGGCCGCGAGCTGCGAGCAGAACGGGTACTCGTGGGCGTGCTCGGCGATGAAGAAGCGCCGCACGTTGCGCAGCACCATCAGGATGTGCTGGTCCACCGTGTAGACGTGGAACAGGTCGTGCTGCATCTGCCCCACGATGCTGCGGAACACCCGCAGGTAGCGCCCCAGCACCGAGGTCTGGTTCATCAGCCTGAAGGCGTGCGTGATGCCGTAGGGCTGCAGCACGATCCGCATGAAGGTCTGGTGGTTGACCGGGTCGTTGCGGAACTTGCTGTCCATCACGTGGCGCGCGTTGTAGAGCGCGCGCAGCGTGCGCGCCGACAGGCCCTTCACGCCGATGGTCTTCTGGTAGAGCAGGAAGGTCTCGAGCACCGCGTGCGGCTCGCGCTCGTAGAGGTCGTCGCTGGCGATCTCGATCAGGCCGGCGCGTTCGTAGAAGCGCTCGTTGATCGGCGTGTGCTGCTCGTCGCTGGGCTGCAGCCGCTCGGAGATGTTGAGCAGCAGGATCTGGTTGAGCTGCGACACCGCCTTGGCGGCCCAGTAGTAGCGCCGCATGAGCGCCTCGCTCGACTTGCGCTGTGATTCGCTCTCGTAGCCGAAGCTGGCGGCCACAGCGGTCTGCAGGTCGAACACCAGGCGGTCCTCGCGCCGGTTGGCGATCACGTGCAGCCGGGCGCGGATCAGCGAAAGCAGTGCCTCGTTGCGCTTGATCTGTTGCGCCTCGAAGGACGTGGCCAGGCCATTCTTGGCCAGGTCGTCCCAGCGGCTGCCGTAGCCGGCGGCCTTGGTCATCCAGAGGATGGTCTGCAGGTCGCGCAGGCCGCCGGGCGATTCCTTGCAGTTGGGCTCCAGCGCGTAGGGCGTGTTGTCGAACTTCTGGTGGCGGTGCCGCATTTCCTGCGACTTGGCCACGAAGAAGGCCTGCGGGTCGATGGCGCGCGAGAAGCGGCGGCGGAAGGCGGTGAAGAGCTTCTTGTTGCCGGCGATCAGGCGCGCCTCGAGCAGCGAGGTCTGCACGGTGACGTCCTTCTCGGCCTCCGCCAGGCATTCTTCGACGGTGCGCACGCTGGAGCCGATCTCCAGGCCGGCGTCCCAGCACTGGCCGATGAAGGCCTCGATGCGGGCCGGCTCGATGCCGTCGGCCTCGCCCTCGGGCGGCAGCAGCAGCAGCACGTCGACGTCGGAATACGGAAACAGCTCCCCGCGCCCGAAGCCGCCCACGGCCGCCAGCGTGAGCGAGTCGCCGAAGCCAGCGTCGCGCCATAGGGTGCACAGCGTTTCGTCGGCCAGCGCCGAGAGCTGGCGCAGCACCGTGTGGACGCTGCGGGTCGGGGCGCGCGCGAAGCGCAGGGTGTCGAACAGGGCGAGCTTTTTCGCGCGATAGGCTTCGCGCAGCGTCGCCACGTCGATGTTGGCTGCTTCGATCACGGCGAGGGGGTGCGTCTGCGCGTCAGGTCTTGGTGGCGGTGACGAAAGAGGGCAGCGGCGGGCTTCCGGCCGACAGCGTCAGCACCTCGTAGCCGGTCTCGGTGACGAGCACGGTGTGCTCCCACTGGGCCGACAGCGAATGGTCGCGCGTGACGATGGTCCAGCCGTCGTACTGGCCGCCCTTGAAGTCTTCCTTCACGTCGCGCTTGCCGGCGTTGATCATCGGCTCGATGGTGAAGATCATGCCGGGCTTGAGTTCTTCCATGGTGCCCGGGCGGCCGTAGTGCAGCACCTGGGGCTCTTCATGGAAGCGCTGGCCCACGCCGTGGCCGCAGAACTCGCGCACCACCGAGAAACCCTGGCCCTCGGCGAACTTCTGGATCGCATGGCCCACGTCGCCCAGGTGCGCGCCGGGGCGCACCTGCAGGATGCCGTGCCACATGGCCTCGAAGGTGATGTTGCACAGGCGCTTCGCCGCGATGGAGGCGTCGCCGATCACGTACATGCGGCTGTTGTCGCCGAACCAGCCGTCCTTGATGACGGTGACGTCGACATTCATGATGTCGCCCTTTTTCAGGGGCTTGTCGTTCGGGATGCCGTGGCACACCACGTGGTTCACCGAGGTGCACAGCGACTTCGGGAACGGGACGCTGCTCGCGCCCATGTAGCCCACCGTGGCGGAGGTGGTGCCCTGCTTGACCATGTACTCGGCAGCCAGCCGGTCGACATCGTTGGTCGTGATGCCGGGCTTGATGAGGGGAGTGAGGTAGTCCAGCACCTCGGAGGCCAGGCGGCATGCGACCCGCATGGCTTCGATGCCTGCAGCGTCTTTGTAGTTAATGCTCATGGCCGAATTATCCCATTGGCCCGGCTAAAATCCCGGGTTAACGCGGATGACCCCAGTCAGCGGCCATCCGCCTCGATTCCTTGATTTCCCAACGCGGCCCCCGAGGCCCCATCGACCGTGACGCAGCCCGCACCTCAAGCCCTTCCTGTCGTAACCATGTTCGAGGGCGGCAGCGCACTCAGCGACTTCCGCGCACGCCAACTCCTGCCGAAGCTGCAGGCCATCGAGCCGCGCATCGAGGGCATCTCGGCCCGTTTCGTGCACCTCGTGGTGACAGACGCGGCGCTCGGCCAGGCCGACCGCGAGCGTTTCGCCGCGCTGCTGACCTACGGCGACCCCTTCGAGGCGCCGGCCAAGGCGGGCACCAGCGTGGTGGTCACGCCGCGCCTGGGTACCGTGTCGCCCTGGGCCTCCAAGGCCACCGACATCGCCCACAACTGCGGGCTGGCCCTGCGGCGCGTCGAGCGCGTCACCCAGTACCACCTGAAGCTCAAGGCCCCGCTGATCGGCAAGGCCCCCGTGCTCGACGGCGACCAGCTGGCGGCCGTGGCCGTCCCGCTGCACGACCGCATGACCGAATCGGTGCTGGCCACGGTCGAGCAGGCCGCCAGCCTCTTCAGCGAGCTGCCGGCCCAGCCGATGGCGCAGGTCGACGTGCAGGGCGGCGGCCGCGCCGCGCTGGTGGCGGCCAACACCGGCTTCGGCCTGGCGCTGGCCGAGGACGAGATCGACTACCTGGTCGACGCCTTCACCCGCCTGGGCCGCAACCCCAGCGACGTCGAGCTCATGATGTTCGCGCAGGCCAACAGCGAGCACTGCCGCCACAAGATCTTCAACGCCAACTTCACCATCGACGGACAGGCCCAGCCGCAGAGCCTGTTCTCGATGATCCGCAACACCGAGAAGCTGAACCCGCAGCACACGGTGGTGGCCTACGCCGACAACGCCTCGATCATGGAAGGCACAGCCATCGAGCGCTTCGTGCCCGCCAGCGGCTCGCAGAGCTATCAAAAAGATAGCGCCCTGAGCCATGTGCTGATGAAGGTCGAGACGCACAACCACCCCACGGCCATCTCGCCGTTCCCGGGTGCCTCGACCGGCGCGGGCGGCGAGATCCGCGACGAGGGCGCCACCGGCCGTGGTTCCAGGCCCAAGGCCGGCCTGACCGGCTTCACCGTCTCGAAGCTCTGGCCGGAAGAGGGCAGCTACGGCAAGCCCGAGCACATCGCCAGCCCGCTGCAGATCATGACCGAGGGCCCGCTGGGCGGCGCCGCGTTCAACAACGAATTCGGCCGCCCCAACCTGCTGGGCTACTTCCGCGAGTACGAGCAGACCGTGGCGAGCGACGTCGACACCGTGCAGCGCGGCTATCACAAGCCCATCATGATCGCGGGCGGGCTCGGCAGCATCGATGCGGCGCAGACCAAGAAGATCCAGTTCCCCGCCGGCTCGCTGCTGATCCAGCTCGGCGGCCCCGGCATGCGCATCGGCATGGGCGGCAGCGCCGCCAGCTCGATGGCCACCGGCGCCAACGCGGCCGAGCTCGACTTCGACTCCGTGCAGCGCGGCAACCCCGAGATCGAGCGACGCGCGCAGGAGGTCATCAACCACTGCTGGCAGCAGGGCGCGGCCAACCCCATCCTCGCGATCCACGACGTGGGTGCGGGTGGCCTGAGCAACGCCTTCCCCGAGCTCACCAACGACGCCGGCCGCGGCGCGCGCTTCGACCTGCGCGCAGTGCCGCTCGAGGAGTCGGGCATGGCGCCGAAGGAAATCTGGTGCAACGAAAGCCAGGAGCGCTACGTGCTGGCCATCGCGCCCGAATCGCTCGAACAGTTCAAGGCCTTCTGCGAGCGCGAGCGCTGCCCGTTCTCGGTGGTCGGCGTGGCGACCGAAGAGCGCCAGCTGCTGGTGGCCGATGAAGGCGCCGAGGTGCAGCCCGTCGACATGCCCATGGACGTGCTGCTCGGCAAGCCGCCGAAGATGCACCGCGACGTGAAGACCGTGGCGCGCAGCTTCAAGCCGCTCGACCTCACCGGCGTCGACCTGCAGAAGGCGGCCATCGACGTGCTCTCGCACCCGACGGTGGCTTCCAAGCGCTTCCTCGTGACCATCGGCGATCGCACCGTGGGCGGCATGAGCCACCGCGACCAGATGATCGGCCCGTGGCAGGTGCCCGTGGCCGACTGCGCCGTGACGCTGGCCGACTACAAGGGCTTCGCAGGCGAAGCCATGAGCATGGGCGAGCGCACGCCGCTGGCCGCGCTCGACGCGCCGGCCTCCGGCCGCATGGCGGTGGCCGAGGCCATCACCAACCTGCTGGCCGCGCCCATCGAACTCTCGCGCGTGAAGCTCTCGGCCAACTGGATGGCCGCCTGCGGCGAGCCCGGTGAAGACGCCGCCCTGTACGAGACCGTCAAGGCCGTCGGCATGGAACTGTGCCCGGCGCTGGGCGTGTCGATTCCGGTGGGCAAGGATTCGCTGTCGATGCGCACGCAGTGGAAGGACGGCGGCGAAGCGAAGAAGGTCACCTCGCCCGTGAGCCTGATCGTCAGCGCCTTCGCCACGCTGCCTGACGTGCGCGGCACGCTCACGCCGCAGCTCGACGCCGAAGAGGCCGACACCACCCTCGTGCTGATCGACCTGGGCCAGGGCAAGCACCGCATGGCCGGCAGCATCCTCGCGCAGACACTCGACCAGAGCGGCGACACGGTGCCCGACCTCGACGACCCGGCGCAACTCGTGGCGCTGGTGAATGCCGTGAACGCGCTGCGCGCGGACGGCAAGATCCTCGCGATGCACGACCGAAGCGACGGCGGCCTGTTTGCCACCGCCTGCGAGATGGCCTTTGCCGGCCACGTCGGCGTGGCGCTCAATGTCGACATGCTGGTTACCGAAGGCGACGGCATCTCCGACAGCCGCATGGAGACCGGCGACGCCAAGAACTGGGCGCAGCAGGTCAGCGCGCGCCGCGAGGAGCTCACGCTCAAGGCGCTGTTCAACGAGGAGCTGGGCATGGTGCTGCAGGTGCGCACCGCCGAGCGCAACGACGTCATGCAGGTGCTGCGCGCCCACGGCCTGAGCACCCACAGCCACTTCGTCGGCAAGACCCGTCCGGCCAGCTCCACCATGGACGCGGGCAAGGGCAAGATCGAAGTCTGGCGTGACGCCAAGTCCGTGTTCAGCGCGAGCCTGCACGACCTGCAGCAGGTGTGGGACTCGGTCAGCTGGAAGATCGCCCGCGAGCGCGACAACCCCGCCTGCGCCGATGCCGAACACGCCGCGGCCGGCGATCCGGCCGACCCGGGCATGCACGTGTTCCTGCCGAACGCGCAACAACCCGTTGCCCCGGCCATCCTGCAGTCGCGCCCCAAGGTCGCGATCCTGCGCGAGCAGGGCGTCAACTCGCACGTCGAGATGGCCTACGCCTTCACCAAGGCCGGCTTCGAAGCCTTCGACGTGCACATGACCGACCTGCAGACGGGCAGGGCGGACCTCGCCGACTTCAAGGGCGTGGTCGCCTGCGGCGGCTTCAGCTACGGCGACACGCTGGGCGCCGGCATCGGCTGGGCCCGCAGCATCACCTTCAACCCGAAGCTGGCCGAGCAGTTCAAGACCTTCTTCGGCCGCGCCGACACCTTCGGCCTGGGCGTGTGCAACGGCTGCCAGATGTTCGCCGAGCTGGCCGACATCATCCCGGGCGCCGAGGCCTGGCCGCGTTTCACCACCAACCAGAGCGAGCGCTTCGAGGCGCGCCTGTCGATGGTCGAGGTGCTCGAGTCGCCCAGCATCTTCTTCGCGGGCATGGCCGGCAGCCGCCTGCCGATCGCGGTGGCGCACGGCGAGGGCTATGCCAACTTCAAGTACCGCGGCGACGCCGACAAGGCCATCGCCGCCATGCGCTTCGTCGACAACCACGGCAAGCCGACCGAGCAGTACCCGTTCAACCCGAACGGCAGCGCCGACGGCCTGACCTCCGTGACCACGCCGGACGGCCGCTTCACCGCAGTGATGCCGCATCCGGAGCGCGTGTTCCGCAACATCCAGATGAGCTGGACCTCGGGCGACAAGAGCGAGCTGAGCCCCTGGATGCAGATCTGGCGCAATGCGCGCCGCTGGGTGGGCTGAGGCCTGGCTCTTCGCCACCCCGGGCGCTCCGGGCGCCCACGAAAAAGCGGCCCGAAGGCCGCTTTTTCATTTTCAGAACACCGCGGAACCGGCGTTGCCGGGCCGCAGGGCCTGGGGGTTATTCCACTTTCGCCTTGGCGCGCAGGTCTTCCTGGTACTTCTGCAGGCGCTGCTGCTGCAGCTGCTGCGTGATCTGCGGCTTCACTTCTTCCAGCTTCGGCAGTTGAGCCTGGCGGATGTCGTCGACGCGGATGATGTGCCAGCCGAACTGGGTCTTGATCGGGGCAGGGGTGGTCTCGCCCTTCTTGAGCTTGATCATGGCTTCCGAGAACTCGGGCACGAAGCTCGCGGGGTTGGCCCAGTCGAGGTCGCCGCCGTTGGCGCCCGAACCCGGGTCCTTGCTCTGCTTCTTGGCGATGTCCTCGAACTTCGCGCCCTTCTTCAGGTCGGCCATGATCTTCTTGGCCTGGTCTTCGGTCTCGACCAGGATGTGGCGGGCCTTGTATTCCTTGCCGCCGTTGGCAGCGACGAACTTGTCGTACTCGGCCTTCACGTCGGCGTCGGCGACCGGGTTGGTCTTACGGTAGTTCTCGAACAGGGCGCGGATCAGGATGGCCTGGCGGGCGAGTTCGAGCTGGTTCTTGTAGTCCTCGGTGGCATCCAGGCCCTGCTTCTGGGCTTCCTGCATGAACACTTCGCGCGCCACGATTTCCTCGCGCAGCTGGCCTTGCATCTCGGGCGTCACCGGGCGGCCGGCGGCTGCCAGCTGCTGGGCCAGGACGTCCATGCGGGCCTTGGGCACCGGCTTGCCGTTCACGATGGCTGCGTTCTGCGCCAGGGCCGCCATGGGGATGGCACCGAGCAGCGCTGCGGCCGCGACGGCCTGCAAGATTTGTTTTTTCATGGAATGAATGGTCGAGCTGGGAAGGAAATGCGCGTGTAGGAGTTGCGCGGTAATGAAAGCAGGGGATTGAGGGAAGAAAGGGAGAAAGCAGCTGCCGGTGCGGGCGCGGCGTGCGAGCGATGCGTTGGACGACTGACTCAGAGCACCTCGATGGCGATGGCGTGCAGACCCTGTGCGATGAAAACGTGGAGGGCATCATACACAAGCCGATGCCGCGCCACGCGCGGCTTCCCGTCGAACAGGGGGGAGGCGATGCGCACCCTGAAATGGGTGCCCCGGCCCTCGGCGTTGGCACCGGCGTGCCCCGCGTGGGCGGCGCTTTCGTCGATCACCTCGAGCGCGGTCGGCGCGAGCGCCTTGCGCAGCGCCGCCTCGAGTTCGGCCGTGGTGGGAAGGGGGGCGGCCGTGCTCGTCATGCCGCGGGCTTGTCTTCTTCGTTCTTCAGGTGCGGCGCGATGTACAGGCCCTGCGCCACCAGGAAGACGATGGGGAACACGTAGCCCCAGAGCTTGAAGTTGACCCAGGCCTCGGTCGTGAAGTACGCCGCCACGTAGCCGTTGATGACGGCCATGAAGACGCAGTAGCCGATCCAGGCCACGTTGAGCCGGCCCCAGATGCGGTCGGGCAGCTCCAGCTGCGAGCCCAGCAGCATCTTCAGGAAGTTCTTCTTCAGCGCCCACAGCGCCACCGCGAGCGCCAGCGCCATGGCGCCATAGAGCACCGTCGGCTTCCACTTGATGAAGCGATCGTCGTGCAGCGCCAGCGTGAGCGTGCCGAACAGCAGGATCAGCACCAGCGTGGCTTTCTGCATTGCCTGCAGCTTGCGCTCGGTGGCGTAGATGATCGCCATCTGCACCACCGTGGCGGCCATGAGCACGCCGGTGGCGGTGTAGATGTTGCCCATCTTGTAGGCAATGAAGAAGAGCAGGATCGGGAAGAAGTCGAGGATCAGTTTCATCGAGCGGGTTGCCTGTTTCTTTTCTCTTATTTCTTCTGGAAGTCGAGCGACGCCGAGTTCATGCAGTAGCGCAGGCCGGTTTCGGTCGGGCCGTCGGGGAACACGTGGCCCAGGTGGGCGCCGCAATTGGCGCAGACATTCTCGGTGCGCACCATGCCGTGCGAGCGGTCGATGATGTTGCGGATGGCGCCCGGCACGGCTTCCTGCGAGAAGCTGGGCCAGCCGCAGCCGGCGTCGAACTTGGTCGCCGACTCGAAGAGCTTGGCGCCGCAGCAGATGCAGTGGTAGGTGCCGTCTTCCCAGTGCGCCTCGTACTTGCCGGTGAAGGGGCGTTCGGTGGCCGCGTGGCGCGTCACCTCGAAGGCCGCGGGCTCGGCGCCTTTTTCAGCGAGCAGGGCTTTCCATTCGGCGTCGGTTTTCTGTACGGGAGTGGTCATGATGAGCAGCTGATTTCGATCGTGGAGGCCCAGTCGGGCGGGAACCCGGCATACGCGTCGGCGCCGGGATGTTCTTCAAATGGGGTCTGCAGCAGAGCCAGCAAGACTGCCACACCCGAGTGGTCCTTTTGCTGACTCGCTTCGATGGCCTGCTGTCCCAGGTGGTTCCGCAGCACGAACTTCGGGTTGGAGCGGCGCATCAGTTCCGCGGCCCGGGCCCTGTCGGCGGCGGCATGGCGCTGCGAAAACGATAGCAGCCAGGCGTCGAAGCCCGGGCGATCCAGGAAGAGGTCGCGCACCGGCTCCAGGTTGCCGTCGGCCATGTAGTTGGAGAGCCGGCGCCAGAAGATGGTGTAGTCGACCTTGCCGGCGGCCAGCAGCTTGAGCACGCCTTCGATCAGCGCGCGGTCGCCCTCGGCTGCTTCAGGAAGGCCCAGTTTGGCGCGCATGCGGCCTTCGAACTCGTTCGGGAACACCGTCTTGTAAGACTCCAGGGCGGCCACGGCCACTTCCTGGTCGCCGATCAGCGGCAGGAGCGCCTGCGCCAGGCAGAAGAGGTTCCAGTAGGCGACGTTGGGCTGCTGGTTGAAGGCGTAGCGCCCGCTGGTGTCGCTGTGGTTGCAGATGTGGCGCGGGTCGAAGCCGTCGAGGAACTGGAACGGGCCGTAGTCGATGGTGAGCCCGAGGATGCTCATGTTGTCGGTGTTCATCACCCCGTGGCAGAAGCCCACGGCCTGCCATTGGGCGAGCAGGGCGGCGGTGCGCTCGCTCACGGCTTCGAGGAAGGCGGCGTAGGCGTTGCCGCCGAAGCGCTCGGTGGTGCGGCAGGCGGGGTAGTAGCGGTCGATGACGTAATCGGCCAGAGCGCGCAGTTCGTCGTTGCGCTGGTTGGCCGCGAAATGCTCGAAGTGGCCGAAGCGCACGAAGCTGGGCGCCACGCGGGTGACGACGGCGGCGCTTTCGATCTCCTCACGGTACACGGGGGCATCGGAGCCGGTCACGCACAGCGCCCGGGTGGTCGGGATGCCCAGGCCGTGCATGGCCTCGCTGCAGAGGAATTCGCGGATGCTCGAGCGCAGCACCGCGCGGCCGTCGCCGCCGCGCGAATAGGGCGTGCGCCCGGCGCCCTTGAGCTGCACTTCGAGACCACCTTCGGTCTCGCCGAGCATGATGGCGCGCCCGTCGCCGAGCTGCCCGGCCCACACGCCGAACTGGTGGCCGCTGTAGACGGTGGCGAAGGGGCGGGTGCCTGTAACGGGCAGGCTGCCGGTGAGGGCCGCCAGCGTGGCGCCGGATTCGTGCCAGCCGGCCGGCAGCCCGAGCTGGCGGGCGACGGTTTCGCTGCGGCCTACCCAATAGGGATCGGGCAGGGGCGTGGGGCGCAGTTCGGTGAGGAAGGCCGGTCCAAGGGCGGCGAAACCCGGTTTCCAGCGCAAGCCCAGGTCCGCGGCCTCGGTGTCTTCAGCAAGCAAGCTCATGCCCGGATTGTCCGGCACCGCGCGTAACCCCTGGCCGGGCGGGCCATCGGGGGCCGGCCGGTGTCAGGCCGCGAGGGCGGCGGGGGTGTCCCAGAGGCGGGCCCGGTACTGCGCCGGCGGCACGCCGAACCAGCGCTTGCAGGCGCGGAAGAAGTTGCTGGTATCGACGAAGCCCAGCATGTCGGCCACGTCGGTCAGCGTGTGGCGGTCTTCGGCCAGGTACTGCTTGGCCAGCTCGCGGCGGGTGCGGTCGAGCAGCGACTGGAAGGACACCGACTCCTCCTGCAGCCGCCGCTGCAGCGTGCGCTCGGCCAGCCCGAGGCCGGAGGCCACGTCCTGCCGGCGCGGTTCGCCGTGCTGCAGGCGGCGCGCGATCTCGGCGCACACCAGCGTGCTGGTGGTGGTCTGGCCCAGCAGATCGAGCTGATCGTCCAGCAGATGCTCCTGCATCTCGCCCAGCGTTTCGTGGAAGGTGGGCAGCGGCGTGGCCATGTCGGCGGCCGACAGCAGCAGGCGGTTGGCCTCGGCGTTGAACCGGATCTCGCAGCCGAAGGCCTCGCGGTGCAGGCGGTCGTCGGCCGGGGCGGGGTAGACGAACTCCATCGCCAGCGGCTGCAGCTCGCGCCGCGTGAGCCATTGGCACTGCATGAGCACGGTCAGCAGGGCGTATTCGACGCGCTGGCGCGGAATGGGCAGGCTGCCGCCGGTGTGTCGCATCACCATCCAGCAGCCGCGCGGATCGGGGTGCAGAGAGAAGGCGGTGGCGTCCGAAATAACGGCCATGTAGCGCGTGAGCCGCACCAGCGCCGATTCGAGGCTGGAGCTGCACGACATCGCATGCCCCACCGTGCCCAGCTTGCTGTGTGTGGAAGCCAGGTCTCGGTGCAGGCCCAGCGTGGGCCGGCCGGCGCGGGCCACCGCGAGCTGCCAGAGCACCGAGATCTCATCGACCGGGATGCGCGCGTTCTGCCGGTGCAGCGAGTCGGGGTCGAAGCCGGCTTCGCACAGCAGCGAGGGCACATCCAGTCCTTCGGCCTCGAACATCGACAGGACGCCCTCGAGCCACGCGGCCGAACTGGTGCGCAGCTCCGGCTGCGGCATGCAGCCCGGCCGGCGCTGGGTGCCGCGTTGGCGCAGTGGCGTGGAGGCTCCTGAAGTCATTCGTTTGGCTTTGTTGCGATAGCGATGAAAACCGTGCCGGTTTCTAGAATTTTTTTACGCGTTCGGCGGCCCCGGAGTATGGGCGCGGCGCGTCAGACCAGGAATTCCGATTAACCCGGTGTGGAGACAAGAAACATGGAGACAGAGACGAACGCACGCGACCGGCAGGGTCCGGCGGCGGTAAAGAAGACGGCAACGGCCAGGGCCGTCGCCCTGGCGATGGCCGCGGCCGCCCTGGCGGCTCTTTCGGCCTGCGGCGGTGGCGGCTCCGGCTCGTCCGGCTTCGCCTTCCTTCCGGGCCCGCCGCCCGCACCGGCTCCGGCGCCGGCCCCGCCCGCGGCGGATGGCCCCATGGTCCGCCAGACCGTTGCCGGCAAGGTCGAGGGCGTGGACGACAGCGCCAGGACCGGCACCTGGTTCTGGAAAGGCATTCCGTTCGCCAAGCCGCCAGTCGGCGCACTGCGCTGGCGCGCGCCTGCGGCGCCCGAGCCCTGGAGCGGCATCCGCCCGGCCTCAAAGTTCGGCAATGCCTGCCTGCAGATCGGCCGCATCTTCAGCCCCGGCGCCAACAACACCTACGACGAGACCATCGGCACCATGCTGGGCAAGCCCTCGGGCAGCGAGGACTGCCTGTTCGTCAACATCTGGCGCCCGGCCACGGAAGAGAAGAACCTGCCGGTGCTGCTCTTCATTCACGGCGGCAGCAACATCTCGGGCTACACGGCAGACCCGCTGTACGACGGCGCCGCGCTGGCCAAGGCCGCCAACGCGGTGGTCATCACCGCCAGCTACCGGTTGGGCATCCTGGGCTTCCTGAACGTGCCGCAGCTGCGTCCGGGCGGCAGCGAGGGCGACGATTCGGGCAACTTCGCGCTGCTCGACAACATGGCGGCGCTGCGCTTCATCCGCGACAACGTCGCCAGCTTCGGGGGCGACCCGGGCAACGTCACGCTCTCGGGCGAATCGGCAGGCGCCACCAACCTGCTGTCGGTGATGACTTCGCCGATGGCCAAGGGCCTGTTCCACAAGGCCTTCGAGATGAGCGGCGGCATCTCGCTCGCGAGCAACCTGCCGCCGGGCACCTTGCCTTCGCTGTCGCCGGCATCTGCTTCGCTGGCGCAGGGCGAATCCATCCTCGAGAAGCTGCTCGTCGCCGACGGCACCGCGGCCGATGCGACGGCCGCCAAGAACTACATCGCCACCCGCACGCCGGCGCAGATCGCCGAGTACCTGCGCGCTCAGGACGGCGGCAGGCTGCTGACCACCGTGGTCGCCGCCGGCCTCGGCGCGGTCGGGCCCATTCCCGACGGCACGGTGATCCCGACCGACCCCATCGGCGCCATCGCCGCCGACCAGTACGCGAAGGTGCCGATGCTCTCGGGCAACACGCGCGACGAGGGCAAGCTGTTCGCGTCGCTGCTGGGCACCATCGGCTTCCCGAAGCCGGGGTGGATCGTCAACGACGCCCAGCGCTTCTCGATGATGTTCAGCTTCGACCCCGATGCGGCGCCCACGCTCAAGGTGGAAGACATCATCGACCCGTTCTACCTTCCGGTGGACAAGGCCGGCACCGGCTACAACGCGGCCACCGCGCTCATCACCAAGGGCCTGTTCGAAGCCAACCGCGACAACCTGCTCGACACGATGAAGACGCGCCAGTCGAACATCTGGCACTACCGCCTCGACTGGGCCCAGGAAGCCTCCCCCTGGAACGACGTCTACGGCGCGGCACACGCCTTCGACCTGCCTTTCGTGTTCGGCAATTTCGGTCCCTCGGTGCTGTCGAATGTGATCCGCGGCAAGGCCAACGAAAAGGGGCGGCTGGCGCTGTCGAACGCGGTCATGGCCAGCGTGGGCGCCTTCATGCGAACGGGCGACCCGAACACGCCCGAACTTGGTGCAACCTGGGCGCCCTGGCCCTCGCAGCTGCTGCTCGACGCCACTCCCACGGCCACCAAGATCACGCTCATGCAATGAGCCGCTTCGTTCAATCGTGCAGTGCGGGTTTGTGTCATTGTGCAAATGGCCGAAGCTTGCGTGAATGCGTTGTTCCCGAGCTTTGAAGAAGTCATTTCACATAGGAGTCCGTAGATGCTGGGTTTGATGCAAGACCAACCGCTTCTGATCTCGTCGCTGATCGAGTTCGCCGAGCGCCACAACGGCGACGGCGAGATCGTCTCGCGCCGTGTCGAAGGCGATATCCACCGCTGCACGTGGCGCGACATCGCATCGCGCGCCAGGCAGGTGGCCAACGCGCTGGATGGCGAGCAGCTGCTGTTCAGCGACCGCATCGCCACCCTGGCCTGGAACGGCTATCGCCACCTGGAGCTGTACTACGGCGTGAGCGGCAGCGGCCGCGTGCTGCACACCATCAACCCGCGGCTGCATCCCGACCAGATCGCGTGGATCGCCAACCATGCCGAAGACCAGATCCTGTGCTTCGACCTCACGTTCCTGCCGCTGGTGCAGGCGGTGCATGCGCGGTGTCCCACGATCCGGAAATGGGTTGCACTGTGTGATGCCGACAAGCTGCCGGCCGACAGCGGCGTGCCCAACCTCGTGAGCTACGAAAGCTGGATGGGCTCGCAGCCGACCGACTACGAATGGCCCAGCTTCGACGAGAACTCCGCCTCGAGCATGTGCTACACGAGCGGCACCACGGGCAACCCGAAGGCCGCGCTCTACAGCCATCGCTCGACGATGCTGCATGCGTATGCCGCTGCACTGCCTGACGTGATGCGCCTGTCGGCGCGCGACTCGGTGCTGCCGGTGGTACCGATGTTCCACGTCAACGCGTGGGGCATTCCGTACTCGGCGGCGCTGGTGGGCTGCAAGCTGGTGTTCCCCGGCGCGGCGCTCGACGGCAAGTCGGTGTACGAGCTCATCGAGGCCGAGGGCGTGACCTTCGCCGCCGGCGTGCCCACCGTGTGGCAGATGCTGCTGGGCCACATGCAGGCGGGCGGCCTGAAGTTCAGCAAGCTCAACCGCACGGTGATCGGCGGCTCGGCCTGCCCGCCGGCCATGATCAAGGCGTTCCAGGACATCTACAACGTGGAGGTGCTGCACGCCTGGGGCATGACCGAGATGAGCCCGCTGGGCACGCTGTGCACGCTCAAGAACAAGCACCTGTCGCTGCCGGCCGACGCGCAGCTGCAGATCCGCATGAAGCAGGGCCGCGCCATCTTCGGCGTCGACATGAAGATCGTCGACGGCGACGGCAAGGAGCTGCCCTGGGATGGCAAGGCCTACGGCGACCTGCTGGTCAAGGGCCCGTGGATCGTCAAGGAGTACTTCAAGGGCGAGGGCGGCGATCCGCTCATTCCAGATGAACGCAACCGCGGCTGGTTCCCCACGGGCGACGTGGCCACCATCGACGCCGAGGGCTACCTGCAGATCACCGACCGCAGCAAGGACGTGATCAAGTCCGGCGGCGAGTGGATCAGCTCCATCGACATCGAGAACATCGCCGTCGCGCACCCGGGCGTGGCCATGGCCGCGTGCATCGGCGTGTTCCACCCGAAGTGGGACGAGCGGCCGATCATCGCCGTCGTGAAGAAGCCCAACGCGGAGGTCACGCGCGAGGAGCTGCTGAAGTTCTACGAGGGCAAGACCGCCAAGTGGCAGATCCCCGACGACGTGGTGTTCGTCGAGGCCATCCCGCTGGGCGCCACCGGCAAGATCCTCAAGACGAAGCTGCGGGAGCTGCTCAAGGACTACAAGCTGCCCACGGCATGACCGCCGGGCCCGCCGCGAGCGCCGCGCTGTCGCATACGCGATAGCAAGGCGGCCCCGGCGGCCCTGCTTGCGGGCAATCCCTGTGCGGCGAAAAAAAGGCCGCTTGTACGCTGGCGGTCCGCCTTTCACACTGGAGACTCTTCATGCAATTTGCCATCAAGTCTGTAGCTGCCTGTGCAATGCTGGTGAGCGCTGCCGCGGCGTTCGCCCAGAAGGGCGAGACCGTCAAGATCGCCTGGCTCGACCCGCTGTCGGGCCTGATGGCGGCGGTGGGCACCAATCAGCTGAAGACCACGCAGTTCCTTGCCGAAGAGTTCAACAAGAAGAACCAGTCGGGCGTGAAGTTCGAGATCATCGCGATCGACAACAAGCTCAGCACGCAGGAGACCACCGCGGCCCTGCGTTCCGCGCAGGACCAGGGCGCGCGCTACATCATGCAGGGCAACGGCTCCGGCCCCGCGCTCGCGATCATCGACGCCATCGAGAAGAACAACGCGCGCAACCCGGGCAAGGAGCTGCTGTACATGAACTACGCGGCGGTCGACCCCGACCTGACCAACAGCAAGTGCAGCTACTGGCACTTCCGGCTCGACGCCGACACGTCGATGAAGATGGAGGCGCTGACCACCTGGATGAAGGACCAGCCCGACATCAAGAAGGTCTACATCCTCGGGCAGAACTACGCGCACGGCGTGCAGGTGTCGAAGTACGCCAAGGAAGACCTGAAGGTGAAGCGTCCCGACATCCAGATCGTGGGCGACGACCTGCATCCGCTGGCGCAGGTGCGCGACTTCTCTCCCTACATCGCGAAGATCAAGGCATCTGGCGCAGACACCGTCATCACCGGCAACTGGGGCTCCGACCTCTCGCTGCTCATCAAGGCAGCCAACGACTCGGGGCTGAACGTCAAGTTCCTGACCTACTACGCGCCGGGCGCGGGCACGCCCACGGCGATGGGCGCCACTTCGGAAGGCAAGGTCTACACCGTGGCCTATGCCCACTACAACATGGGCGGCGAGATCCAGCAGCTGCTCGCGGGCTACAAGAAGCGCATGAACGACGACCTCACCCAGTCGTCGATCTATCACGTGTTCGCGCTGCTCGATGCCGCCTTCGTCAAGACCAGGTCGACCGACCCGGTGAAGGTGGCGGCGGCCCTGGAGGGCATGAAGATCAAGAGCTTCAACGGCGAGGTCGAGATGCGCAAGTCCGACCACCAGTTGCAGCAGGGCCTCTACATCGCGAGGTGGGAGAAGGCGAGCGCGAAGTACCCGTACGACGCGGAGAACACCGGCTACACCAACGTTCCCGTGAAGTACTTCGAATCGTACGTGGCGAGCACGCCCACGTCGTGCCAGATGAAGCGCCCCTAGGCGTCTTTGTGAACGCGTTTCCTACCCATCGGTAGCAGCTGTCTACCGGCGGGTAGCAAATTGGAGAAACGCGGTGTCGCATGCGCGATAGAAACGGGCCTTTGCGGCACCCCTCTTACGGGCATTCCCTGAGGGGAGGGGCTGCAAACGCTTGTACTCTCGTGCGGCGTTTTGAATCGGTTTGACCAGGAGATATAGATTGAAGTTCGCTCTGAAAATCGCCGCCGCAGCCGTCATCGCTGCCACCGCCACCGGTGCCTTTGCCCAGAAGGGCGAAACCGTCAAGATCGCATGGCTCGATCCGCTGTCGGGCCTCATGGCCGCGGTCGGAACCAACCAGCTCAAGACCTTCCAGTTCTTCGCCGAGGAGTTCAACAAGAAGAACGCGGCGGGCGTGAAGTTCGAGATCATCGGCATCGACAACAAGCTCAGCCCGCAGGAGACCACCAGCGCGCTGCGCTCGGCCCTCGACCAGGGCGCGCGCTACATCGTGCAGGGCAACGGCTCCGGCCCGGCGCTCGCCATCATCGATGCGCTCGAGAAGAACAACGCGCGCAACCCGGGCAAGGAGGCGCTCTACCTGAACTACGCCGCCGTCGACCCCGACCTGACCAACAGCAAGTGCAGCTACTGGCAGTACCGCTTCGACGCCGACACGTCGATGAAGATGGAGGCGCTGACCACCTACATGAAGGACCAGCCGGAGATCAAGAAGGTCTACATCATCGGCCAGAACTACTCGCACGGCCAGCAGGTCTCCAAGTTCGCGAAGGAAGACCTCAAGCACAAGCGTCCCGACATCCAGATCGTGGGCGACGACCTGCATCCGCTGGCCCAGGTGCGCGACTTCGCGCCGTACATCGCCAAGATCAAGGCCTCGGGCGCCGACACCGTCATCACCGGCAACTGGGGCTCCGACCTGGCGCTGCTGATCAAGGCGGCCAACGATGCGGGCCTGAACGTCAAGTTCTACACCTACTACGCCGTGACCACCGGCACGCCGACCGCCATGGGCGCGGCTTCGGACGGCAAGGTCTACCAGGTCGGCTACGCCCACTACAACATGGGCGGCGACATGCAGAAGTACGCCGACGACTTCAAGAAGAAGTTCAACGACGACCTCTACACCACCGACATCTACACGGTGTTCCAGGCGCTCACCGAGGCCTTCGTGAAGACCAAGTCGACCGACCCGGTGAAGGTCGCGGCCGCGATGGAAGGCCTGAAGTTCAAGAGCTTCAACGGCGACATCGAGCTGCGCAAGACCGACCACCAGGCGCAGCAGGGCCTGTACATCACCCGCTGGGAGAAGGCCACCGCCAAGTACCCCTACAGCCCCGAGAACACCGGCTACACGCTGGTGCCGGTGAAGTTCTACGACGCCTACGTGGCGAGCACGCCCACCTCCTGCCAGATGAAGCGTCCCTCCTGATTCCGGGAACGCGCCAACGCGGTCGAGGCCCGACTTCAACACTCGGGCCTTTTTCTTTTTCAACTGACACGAAAGACCGATGAACGTCGAATTCTTCGTCATCTCGCTGCTCAACGGCGTGAGCTACGGCCTGCTGTTGTTCATGCTGAGCTCAGGCCTCACGCTGATCTTCAGCATGATGGGCGTGCTCAACTTCGCGCACGCGAGCTTCTACATGCTGGGCGCCTACTTCGCCTACACGCTGTCGGGCATCGTCGGCTTCTGGCCTGCGCTGGTCATCGCGCCGGTGCTGGTGTTCGCGCTGGGTGCCGCCTTCGAGCGCTACTGCCTGCGCCGCGTCCACAAGTTCGGCCATGTGCCCGAGCTGCTGGTGACCTTCGGTCTTTCGTACCTGATCCTCGAAGTCGTGCAGCTGGTGTGGGGCCGCTCCACGGTGCCGTACGGCCTCCCGTCGGCGCTGCAGGGGCCGCTTTTCACGCTCTACGGCACGCAGTTCCCCAAGTCGCGCTCGTTCATCATGCTGGTGGCGGTGCTGATGCTGGTGTCGGTGTGGCTGCTGCTCACGCGCACGCGCATCGGCCTGGTGATCCAGGCGGCGCTGAAGCACCCCGAGATGGTCGAGGCGCTGGGCCACAACGTGCCGCGCGTCTTCATGCTGGTGTTCGGCGGCGGCGCCGCGCTGGCGGGGCTGGCCGGCGTGGTCGGCGGCAACACCTACGTCACCGAGCCGGCCATGGCCGCGTCGGTGGGTTCCATCATCTTCGTGGTGGTGGTGGTCGGCGGCATGGGCTCGCTGGCCGGTGCCTTCCTGGCCTCGCTGATCATCGGCGTGGTGCAGACCTTCGCCGTGGCCATGGACCAGTCGCTCGCCACCGGCCTGCAGGCCTTCGGCGTGGCGGTGACCGACCAGACCTTCGGCTACGAGCTGCTCAGGCTGACGATCTCGCAGGTCGCGCCGATCCTTCCGTACCTCTTCCTGGTGCTGATCCTCATCTTCAGGCCCAAGGGTCTTCTCGGAACGCGGGAGGACTGACGCGATGAACACCGCAACGACAACCGCTTCGACCTCCACGCCGGTGCGCTACTACCGGTTCAAGCCGCTGAACATCGGCCGCATCCTGATCTGGTCCTTCTTCGCGCTGCTGCTGATCGTGGCGCCGATGATCTTCACCAGCAGCCTGGCGCTGACCATGCTGTCGCAGATCGGCTATCTCATCATCATCTGCCTGAGCTACAACATGCTGCTGGGGCAGGGTGGCATGCTCAGCTTCGGGCATGCGGTGTACGTGGGCATGGGCTCGTTCATCGCCATCCACGCCATGAACCTGGCCGGCGCGGGCAAGCTGCCGGTTCCGCTGGTGCTCATTCCGCTCGTGGGCGGGCTGGGCGGCATGTTCTTCGCCGCGCTCTTCGGCTACGTGTCGACCAAGAAGTCGGGCACCACCTTCGCGATGATCACGCTGGGCCTGGGCGAGCTGGTGGCAGCCATGGCGCTGATGTTCCCCAGCTTCTTCGGCGGCGAGGGCGGCATCACCACCAACCGCGTGTACGGCGCCTCGTTCTTCGGGCTCAACTTCGGTCCGCAGAACCAGGTGTACTACCTGATCGCCGTCTACTGCTTCATCTGCACCGGGCTGATGTTCGCCTTCACCGGCACGCCGCTCGGGCGCATGCTGAACGCGGTGCGCGACAACCCGGAGCGTGTGGAGTTCATCGGCTACAACACGCAGCGCGTGCGCTACTACGCCTTCATCATCGCTGGCTTCTTCGCCGGTATCGGCGGCGGGCTGGCGGCCATCAACTTCGAGATCGTGAACGCGGCCGACAGCCTCAACGGGCTGCGCTCGGGCAGCTACCTGCTGTTCACCTTCCTCGGCGGCGCGACCTTCTTCTTCGGGCCCATCATCGGCGCGGCGCTGCTGGTGTTCGCGCTGGTGCTGCTGTCGGAGCTCAGCAAGGCCTGGCTGCTGTACGTGGGCCTGGTGTTCCTGCTGATGGTGATGTTCGCGCCCGGTGGCGTGGCCAGCCTGATCATGATGAACGTGCGCGTGGCGCTGTTCGGCAAGATCAAGCGCTTCTACCTGCTGTACGTGGGCCTTCTCGTCGGCGCGGCCATCATGCTCGCGGGTGCGGCGGCCATCGTCGAGATGATCTATCACATGCAGCTCAACGCGGCGCTCGGGCCGGTGGTGCCGTTCGCCGGCCTGCAGCTCGACACATCCTCGGCCATGGCCTGGGTGGTCGCCGTGGTCCTGTTCGCTGTCGGCCTGGGCGTGTTCGAAGTGGTGCGCCGGCGCTTCGCGAAGGTCTGGGGCCATGCGCAGGAAGAAATCGAAGCCGAGATCAAGCGGCGGGAGACGGCATGACCTATTCACTCGAACTCAAGAACCTGCGCAAGAGCTTCGGCAAGACCGACATCATCCGAGGCGTCGACCTGGCCGTGAAGGCCGGCGAGCGCATCGCCATCATCGGGCCGAACGGCGCGGGCAAGTCGACGCTCTTCAACCTGATCAGCGGGCGGCTCGCGCCCAGCAGCGGCGAGGTGCTGCTCAACGGCACGCGCGTCGACGGCATGAAGCCGTACGAGATCAACCGCATGGGGCTGTCGCGCAGCTTCCAGATCACCAACATCTTCCCGAAGCTCACCGTCTTCGAGAACCTGCGCTGCGGCGTACTGTGGAGCCTGGGCTACAAGTACACCTTCCTGCGCTTTCTCTCGAACCTCGACGACGCCAACGAGCGCACGGAAGAACTCATCCGCCAGATCGGCCTGGAGAAGAAGCGCGACGTGCACGCGGTGAACCTCACCTACGCCGAGCAGCGCGCGCTGGAGATCGGCGTGACCATCGCGGGCGGCGCCAGCGTGATCCTGCTGGACGAGCCCACGGCCGGCATGAGCAAGACGGAGACTTCGCACTTCATCTCGCTCATCAAGCACGTCACCGTCGGCAAGACGCTGCTGACGGTGGAGCACGACATGGGCGTGGTCTTCGGGCTGGCCGACAAGATCGCGGTGGTGGTGTATGGCGAGGTGATCGCCTTCGACACGCCGGCTGCCGTCCGCGCCAATGCGCGCGTGCAGGAGGCTTACCTGGGCTCCGCCGTCGCCGATGCACAAGGGGCTGGACACTGAAATGCTGAAGCTTCAAGACATCCACGCCTACTACGGCAAGAGCCATGTGCTGCATGGTGTTTCCTTCGACGTGAACCCGGGCGAGATCGTCGCGCTGCTGGGCCGCAACGGCTCGGGGCGCTCGACCACCGCCAAGGCCATCATGGGCCTGGTGCATGCCGAGGGCGGCCTGCACTGGAAGGGCCAGGACATCCTGCGCCGAAAGGCCTACGAGATCGCGCACTGCGGCATCGGCTACGTGCCGGAGAACCGCGACATCTTCCCCAAGCTCACGGTGCACCAGAACCTGCTGCTGGGGCAGAAGGGCTCGGGCAAGGGCAGCCGCTGGTCATTCGACGACATGTACGGCATGTTCCCGCGCCTGAAGGAGCGCCAGCACACCGAGGCCGGCGTGCTCTCGGGCGGCGAGCAGCAGATGCTCACGCTGTGCCGCACGCTGATGGGCGACCCCGACCTGATCATCATCGACGAGCCCACCGAGGGCCTCGCGCCCAAGATCGTCGAGCTGGTGGGGCAGTACCTGCGCACGCTCAAGGACAAGGGCATCTCGGTGCTGCTGATCGAGCAGAAGCTCACCATCGCGATGGAAATCTCCGACCGTGCGCTCGTCATGGGCCACGGCAGCATCGTCTTCGACGGCACCCCCGCCGGCCTGCGCGCCGACGCCACCACCCGAAAGGAGTGGCTGGAGGTCTAGGCCGCTGGATGCGGATTTCCGGACGCAGAGGGCGCGAAGGTTTCGCGAAGGACGCGAAAGCAAGTCAGAAAAAATGATCTGCTTTCCCTTTCGCGTCCTTTGCGAAATCTTTGCGTCTTCTGCGTTCGGTACCCGTTCCCGCATCCACGGCCCTTGTCTCTACAGCGACTGCGTGCCATTGTTGGGCCGCGCGAAACGCCTAGAATCCCCCGAAAAAGAACACTCGTGCTTTTTCTTCTTTTTCTTCACACACCAAGGAACGCAGCATGACGGCTGAATACAAAGTGCTCGGCGATATCGCCGTGATCACCATGACCAATCCTCCGGTCAACGGTCTCGGTTTCTCGACGCGCATCGGCATCACCGACGGCCTGTCCAAGGCCAATGCCGACGACGCCGTCAAGGCCATCGTCATCACCGGCGCCGGCAAGGCGTTCTCGGGCGGCGCGGACATCAAGGAGTTCGGTACGCCCAAGGCGCTGCAGGAGCCCAACCTGCTGAGCGTGATCCTTGCGCTCGAAGCTTCTCCCAAGCCCATCGTCGCTGCCATCCACTCGGTGTGCATGGGCGGCGGCCTCGAACTGGCCCTGGGCTGCCACTACCGCGTGGCCGCTCCCGGCACCAACGTCGCGCTGCCCGAAGTCAAGCTGGGCCTGATCCCCGGCGCGGGCGGCACACAGCGCCTGCCGCGCGTTCTGGGCGTGGAGACGGCCCTGAACATGATCGTCAGCGGCGAACCGGTCAAGAGCGAACTGCTCGCATCGGTGCCCGGCCAGAAGCTGTTCGACAAGCTGGCCGCCTCGGCCGAATCGGTGTTCGACGAGGCCGTGGCCTTCGCCAAGAGCGTGGCCGGCAAGACGGGCGATGAGCTGCCCCTGGTGCGCAACCTGCCGTGCAAGCACCCGCAGGGCGATGCTTACTTCCAGTTTGCGAAGAACATGGTTGGCGGCATGTCGAAGAACTACCCCGCGCCGCTGCAGTGCGTCGATGCCGTGCAGGCCGCCACCAAGATGAAGTTCGACGCCGGCATGGCCGAAGAGCGCCGCATCTTCACCTCGCTGATGTTCACGCCCGAGTCGCTGGCGTTGCGCCACCTGTTCATGGCCGAGCGCGCCGCGAGCAAGATCCCCGACGTGCCCGAGGACACCCCCAAGCGCGAGATCAAGTCGGTCGGCGTGATCGGCGCCGGCACCATGGGCGGCGGCATCTCGATGAACTTCCTGAACGCGGGCATTCCCGTGACCATCCTCGAGATGAAACAGGAAGCGCTCGACCGCGGCATCGCAACCATCCGCAAGAACTACGAAGCCCAGGTCAAGAAGGGCAAGCTCAAGCAGGACAAGTACGAGCAGCGCATGGCCCTCTTGAGCACCACGCTCAGCTACGACGAGCTGAAGGACGCCGACCTCATCATCGAGGCCGTGTTCGAGGAAATCGGCGTGAAGGAGAAGGTGTTCAAGGAGCTCGACCGCGTCGCCAAGAAGGGCGCGATCCTGGCATCGAACACCTCCACGCTCGACGTCGACAAGATCGCGTCGTTCACCGAGCGTCCGCAGGACGTGGTCGGCATGCACTTCTTCAGCCCCGCCAACGTGATGAAGCTGCTGGAAGTGGTGCGCGGCAAGGCCACCGCCAAGGACGTGCTGGCCACCGTCATGGCCATCGGCAAGAAGATCAAGAAGACGGCCGTGGTCTCGGGCGTTTGCGACGGCTTCATCGGCAACCGCATGATCGAGCAGTACAGCCGCCAGGCCGGCTTCCTGCTGGACGAAGGCGCCACGCCGCAGCAGGTGGACAAGGCCATCGAGAAGTTCGGCTTCGCCATGGGCCCGTTCCGCATGGGCGACCTGGCCGGCAACGATATCGGCTGGGCGATCCGCAAGCGCCGCGCCGTCGAGCGCGCCGACATGAAGTACAGCCGCACGGCCGACAAGCTCTGCGAACTGGGCCGCTTCGGCCAGAAGACCGGGGCAGGGTGGTACGACTACCAGGCCGGCAAGCGCGACGCCATCCCGTCGGAGCTGGTCAACAAGATGATCGAGGACCACCGCAAGGAGCTGGGCATCACGCCGCGCAAGATCTCCGACGAAGAAATCGTGCAGCGCCTGGTGTATGCGCTGGTCAACGAAGGCGCACACATCCTGGAAGACGGCATCGCCTCCAAGTCGGGCGACATCGACATGGTGTACCTCACCGGCTACGGCTTCCCGATCTACCGCGGCGGCCCCATGCACTACGCGTCGCAGGTCGGCCTGTACAACGTGGCCGAGACGATGAAGCGCTTCGCCAAGAATCCGCGCGACGATGCCGAGTTCTGGCAGCCCGCGCCGCTGATCCAGAAGCTGGTGGCAGAAGGCAAGTCCTTCGGCTGATGACGACGCGCAGAACCTGAGCCGGGACCAAGACCGCCAATGTTGAAACGCATCTTCCTCGGGCTGCTGCTGGCAGTTGTGCTGCTTGCGGCCGCCGTGGCGGTCAAGACCTGGACCACGCCGTCGCGCCAGCTGGCGGTGGCGCCCGCGCCCAAGCTGGACATCGACCTGCAGGCGGCCGCCAGGCGGCTGTCCACGGCGATCACGTTCCGCACGGTATCGGGCCTCGACGACCCGGCCGCCAACGCGGCCGAGTTCGACAAGCTGCACGCCTACCTGGAGCAGCAGTTCCCGAAGGTGCACGCCACCCTGAAGAAGGAAGTGGTGGGCAACAAGGCGCTGCTCTACACCTGGGCCGGCACCGATCCGCAGGCCAGGCCCGTAGCGCTCATGGCGCACCAGGACATGGTGCCCATCGCGCCCGGTACCGAGAAGGCATGGACGGTCGATCCGTTCTCCGGCGAGATCAAGGACGGCTTCATCTGGGGTCGCGGCACGCTCGACAACAAGAGCAACCTGTTTGCGCAGATGGAGGCCATCGAACTGCTCATCGGCAGCGGCTTCAAGCCTAGGCAGACCGTCTACCTCGTGATGGGCGACGACGAGGAGGTGAGCGGCCTGCGCGGCGCGCTGCCCATCGCCGAACTGCTCAAGTCGCGCAACGTGCGCCTCGACTGGGTGCTCGACGAGGGCCTTCTGGTGCTCGACGGCGTGCTGCCGGGCCTGAAGCAGCCGGCGGCGCTCATCGGCCTGGCGGAGAAGGGCTACGCCACCTTCTTCCTCTCGCTCGACACCGCGCCCGGCCATTCGTCGATGCCGCCGCAGCACAGCGCCATCGGCAGCATGAGCGCGGCGCTGGCGCGGCTCGAAGCCAACCCGATGCCCGGGGGCATCAAGGGCGTGGCCGGCCAGATGTTCGGCGCGCTCGCGCCCGAGATGAGCGGCGTCAACCGCGTGATGCTTTCCAACCTGTGGCTCACCGAGCCGCTGGTGCGCGGCGTCCTCGAGAAGAGCCCCAGCAGCAACGCCATGCTGCGCACCACCACCGCGCTGACCATCGTGCGCGCGGGCAACAAGGACAACGTGCTGCCCGGCCGCGCCGAGGCTGCCGTCAACTTCCGCATCCTGCCGGGCGACACCATCGCCAGCACCGAGGCGCATCTGCGCAAGGCGCTGGGCAACGACGACATCAAGATCAAGGCCTACCCGGGCAACTCCGAGCCGTCACCGGTGTCGTCGACCGACAGCACCGGCTACCGCGCGATCGAACAGGCCGTGCGCCAGAGCTTTCCCGATGCGGTGGTGGCCCCGGGCCTCATGACCGCGGCCACCGACTCGCGCCACTTCAGCATCGTGAGCGACGCCGTCTTCCGCTTCTCGCCGTTCCGCATGAAGAACGAAGACCTCGCGCGCTTCCACGGCAACAACGAACGCCTGGCCATCTCGAACTATGGCGAGATGATCGGCTTCTACCGCCAGCTCCTGAGCAACGCCAACGCTGCTCCGGCGCAATGACGACACCTGCTTACGCAACCTCTTTTCCCTTCCATCTGCTTCAAAGGACCTCACCATGACCAGCGCCGTCATCGTTTCCACTGCCCGCACGCCGCTCGCGAAGAGCTGGAAGGGTGCCTTCAACATGACGCACGGCGCCACGCTGGGCGGCCACGCGGTGCAGCACGCCGTGCAGCGCGCCGGCATCGACCCCGCATCGGTCGACGACGTCCTCATGGGCTGCGCAACGCCCGAAGGCGCCACCGGCTCCAACATCGCGCGCCAGATCGCGCTGCGCGCCGGCCTGCCGATCACCACCTCGGGCATGACCATCAACCGCTTCTGCTCCTCGGGCCTGCAGACCATCGCCACCGCAGCCCAGCGCATCATCGCGGGCGAAGGCGAGGTCTACGTGGCCGGCGGCGTCGAGAGCATCTCGTGCGTGCAGAACGAAGCCAACAAGCACATGCTGGCCGACCCGTGGCTGGTGAAGAACAAGCCCGAGATCTACTGGAACATGCTGCAGACGGCCGAGCAGGTCGCCAAGCGCTACAACATCGGCCGCGACGCCATGGACGAATACGGCGCGCAGAGCCAGCAGCGCGCCACCGCCGCGCTGGAAGCCGGCAAGTTCAAGGACGAGATCGCCCCCATCACCGTGCTGGCCGGCGTAGCCGACCCCGTGATGGGCCTGCGTACCAAGGAAGTCACCGTCGAGAACGACGAAGGCATCCGCCCAGGCACCACCAAGGAAGGCATCAGCGGCATTCGCCCGGCGCTGCCCGGCGGCCTGATCTCGGCCGGCAACGCCAGCCAGTTCTCCGACGGCGCCGGCGCCTGCGTGGTGGTCGACGAGAAGTACGCGCAGCAGAAGGGCCTGAAGCCCATGGGCCGCTTCCTCGGCTTCGCAGTGGCCGGCTGCGAACCCGACGAGATGGGCATCGGCCCCGTCTTCGCCATTCCGAAGGTGCTCAAGCGCCTGGGCCTCACGGTGAACGACATCGACCTGTGGGAGCTGAACGAAGCCTTCGCCGTGCAGGTGATCTACTGCCGCGACAAGCTGGGCATTCCGGCCGACCGCCTGAACGTGAACGGCGGCGCCATCGCCGTGGGCCACCCCTATGGCGTGAGCGGCCAGCGCCTGACGGGCCACGCGCTGATCGAAGGCAAGCGCCGCGGCGCGAAGAAGGTCGTGGTCACGATGTGCATCGGCGGCGGCATGGGCGCCGCGGGCGTGTTCGAGGTGCTCTGAGCTTCCACCTGAGCCGCTGAATTCGGACTTCCGAACGCAGAGGTCGCGAAGGTTACGCAGAAGTCGCAGAAGAGAAACCAGAATTTGATTGGTTTTTCTCTGCGACTTCTGCGTATTTTTTGTACCTGTTCTGCGTTCGGCTGTCCGATCCCGACCCCCTGGAGAATTTCATGAGCCTTCGTCCCACCCTCGACTTCCTGCTCTACGACTGGCTCGACGCCGAATCCCTCAACCAGCGCGAGCGTTTCGCCGACCATTCGCGCGAGACCTTCGACGCGGTGCTCGACACCTGCGAGCGCATCGCGCGCGAGAAGTACGCGCCGTTCAACCGCACGGTCGACACGCAGGAGCCGCATTTCGACGGCGAGAAGGTCGTGCTGCCGCAGGCCACGCACGATGCGCACAAGGCCTTCGTCGAGTCGGGAATGATGAGCGCGGCACAGGACTACGACATCGGCGGCATGCAGCTGCCCTACACGCTGCAGGCCGCGGCCAACAGCTTCTTCGCGATGGCCTCGGTGAGCATCGGCTCGAACATGCTCACCAGCGGCAACGCCAACCTGCTGATGGTGCATGGCACCGAGATGCAGAAAGAGGTCTTCGCCAAGAACGAGTTCTCGGGCCGCTGGGCGGGCACCATGTGCCTGTCGGAGCCGCAGGCGGGTTCGTCGCTGAGCGACGTGGCCACGCGCGCGGTGCCCGACGGCGACGACTTCCAGAACGATCCGCTGGGTCCGCGCTACCGCCTCACGGGCAACAAGATGTGGATCTCGGCGGGCGACCACGAGCTGACCGAGAACATCGTGCACATCGTGCTGGCGAAGATTCCCGACGAGAACGGCAGGCTGGTGCCCGGCACGCGGGGCATATCGCTCTTCATCGTGCCCAAGCGCATGGTCGATACCCAGGGCAATCTCACGGGCCAGCGCAACGACGTAGCGCTCGCGGGCCTCAACCACAAGCTGGGCTGGCGCGGCACCACCAACACGCTGCTGAACTTCGGCGAGGGCAGGTACCCGGTCGACGGCAAGGCCGGCGCGGTGGGTTACCTGGTCGGCGAGCCCGGCAAGGGCCTGCACTGCATGTTCCACATGATGAACGAGGCGCGCATCGGCGTCGGCACGGCGGCCACCATGCTCGGCATGGCCGGCTACCACGCCTCGCTCGAATACGCGAAGAGCCGCCCGCAGGGCCGGCTGGTGAAGAAACCCGAAGCCGCCGGCACGGCGGTCGCCAAGGATTCGGCCGCGCCGCAGGTGCGCATCATCGAACACGCCGACGTGCGCCGCATGCTGCTGGCCCAGAAGGCGTACTGCGAGGGCGCGCTGGCGCTGGAGCTGTACTGCGCCCGGCTGGTCGACGAGCAGAAGACCGGCGACGCGCACGCCGCCGACGACGCGCGGCTGCTGCTGGAGGTGCTCACGCCCATCGCCAAGAGCTGGCCCAGCGAGTGGTGCCTGGAGGCGAATTCGCTGGCCATCCAGGTGCACGGCGGCTACGGCTACACGCGCGACTTTCCGGTGGAGCAGTACTGGCGCGACAACCGCCTGAACATGATCCACGAGGGCACCCACGGCATCCAGGCGGCCGACCTGCTCGGCCGCAAGGTGCTGATGGAGAAGGGCCGCGGCCTGCAGCTGCTGGCCGCGCGCATGACCGACACCATCGGCCGCGCGGCCAAGGTGCCGGCGCTGGCTGGCCACGCCAAGGCGCTGGGCGCCGCGCTGCAGCGCATCGGCAGCGCCACCGAGGCCGCCTGGTCCACCGGCGACCCGGCCGACGCGCTGGCCAATGCGGTGCCGTACATGCAGGCCTTCGGCCACACGGTGCTGGCCTGGATCTGGCTCGACGTCGCGGGCAAGGCCCTGCAAACCGACGCGGAAAAGGCGAGGGCGGTAACAGCTGGCAAGATCGGCGCCACGGACTATTTCTTCCACTACGAGCTGCCGAAAATCGGCGCATGGCTCAACGTGGTCGAAACCCGTGATCCGACCTGTACAGCTTTGCCCGAGGACGCCTTCTGATGGCCACCACCGATTCGCCGAACCCCACCCCCAGCAGCAACACCCCCGCCGCCAAGCCGCCGAAGCCGCATGCGCGGCTGGAGAAATGGATCTGGATCCTGATCTACGGCGGCCTGTTCGTCGTGATCCTGGGCATCGCCACCGGCCGCACCGATGCCGCGCTGGGCTGGTCCATCTCCGTTCCCGGCGGCATCGTGGCGCTGGTTGGCTTCGTGCTGATCTACGTGCGCTCGCGCCTTCCCAACACCCCTTCAAGCAAGTAACGAGGCCCGCCATGCTCAAGCACATCGTGATGTGGAAGTTCAAGGAGCACGCCGAGGGCGCCGACAAGGCCACCAACCTGCTCAAGGCCAAGGCGCTGCTCGACGCCTGCGCGAAGCTGTCGCCCGGCACGCTGCGCTTCGAGGTGGCGATCGCCCAGCCCGGACTGGAAGCCACCTACGACCTGGTCCTGTACTCGGAATTCACCGACGCCGCCGCCCTGGCGGCCTATGCCGACCATCCGCAGCACGTGGCCCTGAAGCCATTCATCGGCGCGGTCCGCGAAGCCCGCCAGTGCATGGACTACACGATCTGAAACACAACCCGAACCCCGGAGACAAGCCATGACCGCACGCACCGTCCAGAAACTCTTCGACCTCACCGGCAAGACCGCCCTCGTCACCGGCGGCTCGCGCGGCCTGGGCCTGCAGATGGCCCACGCGCTGGGCGAGGCCGGCGCGAAGATCATGCTGAGTTCGCGCAAGGCCGACGACCTGGAGCAGGCGGCCGCCGAGCTGCAGGCCGCCGGCATCGACGCGCGCTGGATCGCCGCCGACTGCTCGAAGGAGGAAGACACCCGCCGCCTGGCCGACGAGACCCTGCAGCGCATGGGCGCGGTCGACATCCTTGTGAACAACGCGGGCGCCAGCTGGGGTTCTCCGGCCGAAAGCCACCCGGTCGAGGCCTGGGACAAGGTGATGAACCTCAACGTGCGGGGCTACTTCATCCTGTCGCAGCAGATCGCCAACGGCTACATGATCCCGAAGAAATCGGGCCGCATCATCAACATCGCCTCCATCGCCGGCCTCAATGGCAACCCGCCCGAGATGCAGACGCTGGCCTACAACACCTCCAAGACCGCGGTCATCGGCTTCACCCGCACGCTGGCTGCCGAATGGGGCAAGTACAACATCAACGTGAACGCCATCTGCCCGGGCTTCTTCATGACGAAGATGGCCGCCGGCCTCATCAAGTCGCTGGGCGAGGAGAAGATGGCCGCGCAGGCGCCTCTGGGCCGCCTGGGCGACGAGGAGGACCTGAAGGGCCCGACGCTGCTGTTCGCGAGCGACGCCGGCAAGCACGTCACCGGCCAGTGGCTGGCGGTGGACGGCGGCGTGAGCGTGGTGCTCGGCGCAGCTTGAAATGACCACCCCCAGCCTCGCCCACTTCGTGTGGCTCGGACACCCCCTCGAGGGGGCGCACCCTGCGGCCCGGCGAAGCCGGTTCCGCGGGAGCCCGCGAACGGGCCGCGCAGAGGTGCAGGAGGCTGGCAAACTGAAATGACCGATCAAACCGACGACATCAATTTCCGCTCGTACACGAGCCGCATCCCTTTCGCGCGCCACCTGGGCTTCGAGCTGACGAAGTTCGAGAACGGCGAATCGGAGATCCTCTACACCGCCAAGCCCGAGCACTTGAACACCTTCGACGTGACGCACGGCGGCGCCTGCATGACGCTGCTGGACATCACCATGGCCGCTGCCGCGCGCAGCATCGCGCCCGAGATGGGCGTGGTCACCATCGAGATGAAGACCAGCTTCATGCAGCCCTCGGTCGGCCCGCTGCACGCGCGCGGCACGCTCATTCACAGGACGGCGACGCTGGCTTTCACCGAGGCCAGAATCTACGACGAGCAGGAGCGCGTGTGCGCCCACGCCACCGGTACCTTCAAGTACGTGAAGCGCCGGCTGCCGACCGGCCCGGCCAGCGCCAACGAGATGCGCCCGCCCTCGACCGACTGACCCGACCCTATTTCTCCCCCGGAGCCTTCCATGCCCACCAACAAGCAGATCCACCTCGACAACCGCCCCGAGGGCGAGGCCATCGCCAGCAACTTCAAGCTCGTCACGGCCCAGACCCCCGAACTCAAGGACAACCAGGTCCTGGTGCGCCACCACTACATGAGCCTCGACCCGTACATGCGCGGGCGCATGAACGATTCCAAGAGCTACGCGCAGCCGCAGCCGCTGGGCGAGACGATGCAGGGCGGCACGGTCGGTGAAGTGGTGGAAAGCAAGCACCCCAAGTACGCCGTGGGCGACAAGGTGGTGGGCTTCGGCGGCTGGCAGGAATACAGCGTGGTCGATGCCTCGCAGCCCGGCGCGCTGAAGAAGGTCGACACCACGCACGTGCCGCTGTCGCACTACCTCGGCGCCGTCGGCATGCCGGGCGTGACCGCCTGGTACGGGCTGGTGAAGATCATCGCGCCCAAGGCCGGCGAAACGCTGGTCGTCACAGCCGCCAGCGGCGCGGTGGGCAGTGCCTTCGGCGCGCTGGCCAAGGCGCGCGGCTGCCGCGTGGTCGGCATCGCGGGTGGCGCCGACAAGTGCAGGTACGTGACGGACGAACTGGGCTTCGACGCCTGCATCGACTACCGCCAGCACCCCGATGTGAAGTCGATGAGCACCGCGCTCAAGGAAGCCTGCCCGAAGGGCATCGACGGCTACTTCGAAAACGTCGGCGGCTACATCTTCGACGCGGTGCTGCTGCGCGCCAACGCCTTCGCCCGCGTGGCGCTGTGCGGAATGATCGCGGGCTATGACGGCCAGCCGCTGCCGCTGGCCAACCCGGCGCTGATCCTCATCAACCGCATGAAGATCGAAGGCTTCATCGTCAGCGAGCACATGGAAGTGTGGCCCGAGGCGCTGGCCGAGCTGGGCACGCTGGTGGCCACTGGCAAGCTCAAGCCGCGCGAGTCGATCGCGCAGGGCATCGAATCTGCGCCCGAGGCATTCCTGGGCTTGCTCAAGGGCAAGAACTTCGGCAAGCAACTGGTTAAGCTGATCTGATGCATCAATGAGCTGAACGCACGGCAAGGAGGCCGGCCATGCGCGCCGCGCCGGGCCGCCCCAAGCCAGCGCGCACCGCAGTGCAGAGCACGGAGGTATTCGAATGGACTCGACGCACGAGGTCTTCAACCAGCCCACGCCGCTGGTGGACTACAACCTCTTCGACACCAACCGGCCCCTGCGCGATGCGCTGAAGTTCAACGCGCCCGCGCTGCAGACCGCGCAGCTGCACGAACTGGGCGCAACCCTCGGCTCGGCCGGCATGCAGGCGCATGCACGGCTCGCCAACATCCACACGCCCGAGCTGCACACGCATGACCGCTTCGGGCGGCGCATCGACGAGGTGGAGTTCCATCCGAGCTATCACGCGCTGATGAGCGCCGCGGTGGGCGCCGGGCTGCACGGCACGCCGTGGACCGGCACATCGGCCTCGCCGCACGTGCTGCGCGCGGCTGGCTTCATGCTCTTCACCGAGCTGGAGCCGTCGATTCTCTGCCCCGTCTCCATGACATATGCCGTTGCACCCGCGCTGCGCGGCAACGCGGCGGTGCATGCCGACTGGGCGCCGAAGCTCGGCAGCCTCTGGTACGACCCGGCGCTCAAGCCCTTCAGCGACAAGCCCGGCGTGACCATGGGCATGGGCATGACCGAGAAGCAGGGCGGCTCCGACGTGCGGGCCAACACCACGCAGGCCGTGCGCGACGGCACCGGCGACGCCTGGGGCGAGCGTTACGCCATCACCGGCCACAAGTGGTTCTTCTCGGCGCCGATGTGCGATGCCTTCCTGGTGCTGGCCCAGGCGCCCGCCGGGCTCTCGTGCTTCTTCCTGCCGCGCGTGCTGCCCGACGGCTCGCGCAACGCCATCCGCATCCAGCGGCTGAAGGACAAGCTGGGCAACAAGGCCAATGCGAGCTCCGAGGTGGAGTTCCATGGCGCCATCGCATGGCTCGTGGGCGAGGAGGGGCGCGGCATCCCGCAGATCCTCGAGATGGGCACGATGACGCGGCTCGACTGCGCGCTGGGCACCAGCGGGCTGATGCGCCAGTCGCTGGCCATCGCGCTCAATCACGCCACGCAGCGCATGGCCTTCGGCAAGGCGCTGATCGAACAGCCGCTGATGAAGAACGTGCTGGCCGACCTCGCACTGGAGAGCGAGGCCGCCACCGCGCTCGCCATCCGCCTCGCGAGGGCCTTCGACAACCAGTCCGACGAGCACGAGCGCCTGATGGCCCGGCTGCTCACGCCGGTCGCCAAGTTCTGGATCTGCAAGCGCGGCAGCGCCTTCGCGCAGGAAGCCATGGAATGCCTGGGCGGCAACGGCTACGTGGAGGAGGGCGGCGAAGGCATCATGGCCCGCATCTACCGCGAGATGCCGCTCAACTCCATCTGGGAAGGCGCGGGCAACATCATGGCGCTCGACCTGCTGCGCGGCCTGCGCAAGGGCGACGCGGTGGCCACGCTGGCGAAGGAACTCGCACCTGCGCGCGGACATCACGCCGCGCTCGACCGGCTGGCCGATGCGCTGCCGGCGCGCATCGAGGCGATGGCTTCGGAAGCCGAGGCCCGCCGTCTCGCGCAGGACGTGGCGCTGGCCGTGCAGGCCGCGCTGCTGGTGCAGACGGCGCCGGCTGCAGTGGCCGGCGCGTTCTGCGCATCGCGCCTGGCCGGCGACTGGGGCAATGCCTTCGGCACGCTGGGCGCAGGCACAGATTTCGACGCCATCATCCAGCGCGCACAGCCGCGCTGACGCAACACGAACGACAACCCACGGGAAACACCATGGCCGACCTGATCCTCCATCACTACCTCACCTCGCCGTTCTCGGAGAAGGTGCGCCTCATCCTCGGCGCCAAGAAGCTGCCGTGGAAGTCGGTCTTCATCCCGCCGATCATGCCCAAGCCCGACGTGGAGGTGCTCACCGGCGGCTACCGCAAGACGCCGTTCCTGCAGATCGGCGCCGACATCTATTGCGACAGCGCGCTCATCGCCGACGTGCTCGAGCATCTGCGGCCCGAACCCACGCTCTATCCGGAGCCTGAAAAAGGCATGTCGCGCATCCTCGCGCAGTGGGCCGACACCACGCTCTTCTGGGCCGCCATGGCCTGGAACCTGCAGCCCAGGGGCGCGGCGGAAGTGTTTGCCAAGGCGCCGCCCGAAGCCGCGAAGGCCTTCGGCGAGGACCGCGGCAAGATGAGCGCGGGCAACATGACCCGCCTGCGCCCGGCCGACGCCACCAGCGCCTACAAGTCGTACCTGCGCCGCCTGTCGGACATGCTCGACGAGAAGCCCTATCTGCTCGGCGAGGTGCCCAGCATCGCCGACTTCTCGGCCTACCACCCGCTGTGGTACACGCGGCGCATAGAGTCGGTCCGCACCATCCTCGACCTCACGCCCGCGGTGATCGACTGGATGGACCGCATGGCCGCCATCGGCCACGACGTGCCCGAGAAGTTCTCGAGCGAAGAAGCCATCGCGGTGGCGAAGGCCTCGACGCCGCATTCACTGCTGACCGACAGCACCTTCCAGGACGACCACGGCATTCCGCTGGGCACCGCAGTCACCATCCGCGCCGAGAGCTTCGGCCTCGAAGAGACGCCCGGCACGCTCGTGGCCGCCACGCGCACGCACTACACGCTGGAGCGCAGCAGCGAGCGCGCGGGCACGGTGCATGTGCACTTTCCTCGGATCGGGTATGTGCTGAAGAAGGCCGAGGGCTGACTCGCGTCACGCGAACGACAGCCGTTCTCCGCTTGAAGCGGTCCAATAGACGGCACAGAGTCAACCAAAGGAAAGCACCCAATGATTCAGGACTTCAAGGGCAAGACCGCCGTTCTCACCGGCGCGGGTTCGGGCTTCGGCCTGGAGTGCGCGCGCATCGGCGCCGCCCGCGGCATGAACCTCGTGCTGGTCGATGTGCAGCAGGATGCGCTCGACAAGGCCCAGGCCGAGATGGAAGCGGCCGGCGTGCAGGTGCTGGCGCGCAAGGTCGATGTGTCGGACGCGGCCCAGATGGAGGCATTGGCCGCTGCCGTGAAGGAGCGCTTCGGTGCGCCGCACTTCGTCTTCAACAACGCGGGCGTGGGCGCCGGCGGCCTGGTGTGGGAGAACACCGTGGCCGACTGGGAATGGGTGCTGGGCGTGGACCTGTGGGGCGTGATCCATGGCGTACGCCTGTTCGTGCCGATGATGCTGGAGGCTGCGGCCAAGGACCCGTCCTACCGCGGCCACGTGACCAACACGGCCAGCATGGCCGGCCTGCTCACGCCGCCCAACATGGGCATCTACAACGCCGCGAAAGCCGCGGTGGTGAGCCTTACCGAGACGATGTACCAGGACCTGAACCTCGTCACCGACCAGATCGGCGCGAGCCTGCTGTGCCCGTACTTCGTGCCCACCGGCATCACCAGCAGCGAGCGCAACCGTCCGAACGCGCCGAAGGAAAGCGAGCTCACCAAGAGCCAGCTGATCGGCCAGGCGATGAGCAACAAGGCTGTGAGCAGCGGCAAGATCACGGCTGCCGAAGTGGCCGCCAAGGTGTTCGAAGCCATCAGCGACAACCAGTTCTACGTGTTCAGCCATCCGAAGGCGCTGGGCAACGTGCGCAGCCGCATGGAGAACATCGTCTCCATCACCAATCCGGCCGACCCGTTCCTGGAGCGGCCCGAAATCGGCCAGAAGCTGCGCGAGCAGTTGCGCTCGGCCTGAGCCGGGGCGTTCAGCCGGCCTGCAGTTCGGCCACGAGCGCTTCGACACGGGCAAGCGCGCTGGCGATGGAGCGGTCGAGCAGGTTGCCGTGGTCTTCAGCGTGCTCGATCGCCACGCTGTGCACTTCGTTGAGCCCGAGCAGCGCCAGCGGGCTCGCGATGCCCGGCGTGAGCAGGTCCATCTGCGCCTGGAATCCACCCGGGCCGTAGCCGCTGCTGCCGCACGAGGTGAGCAACACCGTGCGGCGGTGTCGCTCGGCCAGCAACGGCACGTACGGGTTCTCGCGGGCGCGGTCGAAGTCGAAGGTCGAGCCGATGCGCACGATGTTGTCGATCCACGACTTCAGCGGCGCGGGCATTCCGAAGTTGTACATGGGCGCGCCGATCACCAGCACGTCGGCGCGGCGGAGCTCGTCGATCAGTGCGTCGCTTTCGGCGAGCACCGCGTGCATCCACGGCTCACGCTGCCCGGCCGGCGTATAGCCCGAGGCGATCCACTCGCCCGTGACGTTGCCGGGCGGCGCGGCGCCGATGTCGCGGTAGATCACTTCGTCGTCCGGACGGGCTGCCCGCCAGGTCGTCACGAAGTGATGGCTGAGGCGGCGCGAATGCGAGCCGTGGACATGCGTGCCCGAACGGCCGGGGCGGGCGCTGGCGTCGATGTGGAGCAGTGTGGTCATGGTGCAGTCCTCTTTGACATGAAAGGTTGGATGAAGAGAATTCAGCTGTCTGCCTGGCATGGAGAGAAATTTATCGGCGCACCGCTAAGGCGACAAACGATGATTTCTTTGCGTTGCTGAAAAATAAATTCATCCATGGCCAACCTTCGCCAACTCCCTCCGCTGGCGGCGCTGCGCGCCTTCGAAGCCGCGGCGCGGCATTGCAGCGCCAAGCTCGCGGCCAACGAGCTCTCGGTGACGCCCACGGCCATCAGCCACCAGGTGCGCCAACTGGAGGATTCGCTGGGCGTGGCGCTCTTCATCCGCCAGCCGAGGCAACTGGTGCTCACGCCGCAGGGCAGGGAACTTCAGGCGGTGCTCGGCGAAGCGTTCAACGCGATGGCGAACGCCGTCGCACGGCTGCGAGCGCCACCTGAGCGCATGGCCATCACGCTGTCGACCACCCCGGCGGTCGCGGCGCGATGGCTGCTGCCGCGCGTGAGCACGCTGCGCGCGCTGCATCCGCGGCTCGACCTGCGCATTCACGCGTCGCACGACGCGGTGGCGCTCGATGGCGTCACGGCCGACCTCGCGATCCGCTACGGACGCGGGCAGTGGCCGGGCATGGTGTCTGAAAAGCTGTTCGATAACGTCTTCGCGCCCGCGTGCAGCCCCGCGCTCAAGCTGCGCCGGCCCGACGAGCTGGCGCGGCACACGCTGCTGCACTTCACGGTGCCCGGCAGCAAGAGCCAGCCCGGCACATGGGCCGCGTGGCAGCAGGAAGCGCAGGTGCCGGGCCTCGACGTATCGGCGGGGCCGGTGTTCTCCGACGAGACGCACACGGTGTGGGCCGCGCTGCAGGGGCAGGGCGTCGCGCTGATGAGCCTGGCGCTGATCGCGGACGAACTGCGCGCGGGCAATCTCGTGCAGCCCTTCGGCCCGGAACTGCCGGGGTTGCCGTTCCATCTCGTCTGCCCCCAGGCCCGGCGCGACGAACCCGCCGTGGCGGCGGTGTTCGAGTGGGTGAGGGAGCTTCAGCCGCCCGGCGCGAATAGCTGACTTCGCGTGCAATGACTTTCGACACTGGTGGCGGCCGGTCCGGGCTTCTAGAGTCTGCGCGAGGATCGGGCGATGCCTTGCGGTGTACCGGTTGTTAACTATTACGCAGGCCGTCGAGCTTTGTTCGCCGGGCCTCTTCTCGCGCGCGAGGTTCGCGCAGTAATCCCTTAGCCCGGCCGGATCCTTTCCTTAACCTTCGGACACTTTCTTTGATGAAGGTCAGAAAAGGTTGCCCCGAAGCAGCCGGCCTTCTTCAGCGGACCCCATGCATATACGCGAGATATCGCGAAGAGGAGGACAGTCATGCGAACCCCGTTCCTGCGCGAAGGCAGCCCGGACGAACCAACCTCGGTGCCCGGGCGCGGCGCGGCGCTCAGGGCGCTGCTGCCGGTCGTGATGTGCTTCGCCGCCGCAGTGGGGTTCGTGCTGATGGCGCTGTTCGTCCAGAACATCGTGGCGGCATCGGTGTTCACCACGGCCGCCATCGTGTTCCTTGGGATCGGGCTGATCCTCGGCCTGAGCATGTGGGTCTTTCCGGGCCTGCCGCGCTAGATGCCCGGGCGGGAAGAAACCATGGCCGGCAAGCCTGGCACGGCTCCCATCCTTCGCATCGGCAGCTGGCGCCTGACCTTCATCGGCGCTGCGATCGGGCTGCTGATCGTGCTGGCCGTGCTCATGAAATGGATTGTCGAACTGCAGGTCGAGGCCGCGCAGGAGCGGCGCCTGAGCGAAGCCGTCGCGCGCGAGGCCGCGGCACGCTGCCATGAGAGGACGCCGCTTCAGGCGGTCAGGGAATGCCTGGCCGAGCTTGCCGCCGGCGCTGCCGCTCGTCCGCAGGAGCGCTGAGCGAAGCCGGTCAGTCGTTGCTCATCCACTGGCCGGAAGCCGGGTGCACGACGGCGGGCTTGCCGCCCAGCATGAGCGACTCCTCGTCGGGTTGCGCCGCGTTCTGTGCGGCCACGTCGAACTCGATCCGCAGCGCCTTCGCCACGGAGGCATCCTCGATGGGCAGCTCCCATGTCAGGAAGACCAGGTTGCAATCCGTGCCCTCCGCGAAGTCGGCCGCGTCGAAGCCGCTGCTGCCGCGCCGGATCACGGCATGAGGCTGGCCGGTGTCGAAGATCACCACCGTGCCTCGCCTCAGCGGGATGCGCCGGTCCGCGAAGGGAAAGTGCAGGTCCAGTCCCTTGTCCTCGCTCATGAAGAGATTGCAGAACGCCGCGAAGCCGTACCGGGTGCCGTCGTGGTGGTACTTCGCACCGCGGCAGGCCATCAGGGCGATGTCGCTGGAGGCCAGCACCCCGGGCAGGCTCTGCGCCTGCGCCCAGTCGGACGCGGCCTGGACGCAGAGCCGGTAGTCCGGCCAGCGCGCGCGGGCCCGTGCGAGGGGCAGGGGCTCCACGTCTCCGAGCTCCAGCGCGAGTTGCGAGGAAATCTCCCGGTCCCAGTCGGCGAGCAGGCGAGCGGGAGGCATGGGCACGTCCACCATGCCGGTCAGCACCACCTCGCTCACGCTGCGGCTGCGGAGGCGGTCGCCGCCGCTGTGGAAGAAGGAGATCAGCGCCTGGTTCATCGGTGGGCAGTGTAGTAAGCACGTCGCGCCTGTCGCCTGGACTGTCAATGACGGGATCATCCGGTTCCCCCGGAGGACGCCATGAGGAAAATCCGCGTTGTTGGCGCTCGGAAAATACCCTTAGGAATATTTGAGTACCAAAGAGTTAACATTTGGAGCAACATCAAGCAGACGAGGAGGCAGCACCCCATGGAGACGTATCCGACCCTGAGGCAGGCCACAGGCGTGGCCCGCACCCTGAGCAAGCACTCGTCCTGCACCATGGTGGTCTACCGCGTGACGGAGGAAAAGTTCGTGACCGCGCATCCGTCCGACACGGTCAACGGAACCATCGAGGCCGTCTACCGTGATGGCTATGTGGTGCCGACGCTGCTGAGCAAGACGCGCTGAGACGAAGCCGGACACCAGCTCGAGTTGCAGGCCTCCTTCGGGAGGCCTTTCTTCATTTCACGACGACGCGGGCACCGCCTGCATCAGCAGCGACAGCGCCTTGCGCAGGCTCGGGACCGACGAGCTTTCGCCCTTGTCGAAACCCAGGCGCACCACGACGAGGTCGTGCGAGGGAACGATCAGCACCACCTGCCCGCCGGCGCCGAGCATGTAGTAGGCCGAGGTCGGCACCGGCCATGTGCTCGTTCCGTTGAGCCAGAAGAAGCCGCCGTAAATCGGGCGCTTGTCGGCCGCCCACGTCGGCGCGAGCGTGCTCACGAACCTGACGTAGCCCTCGGGCAGGATGCGCTCGCCGTTCCACACGCCGTCCTGCAGGTACAGGTTGGCCAGGCGCGACCAGTCACGTGCCGACATGAAGTCGTAGCCCTGGCCCATGAAGTTGCCGTAGGGGTCGGTCTCCAGCGTCATCGTGCGGATGCCGATCTTGTCGAACAGGTTTCTTTGCGGGAACGACAGATATTCCTCGCCGCGTTTTTCCACGGCCAGCCGGATCAGGTAGTTCGCCAGCACCGGGTCGGTGTTGCGATAGCGGCCGATGGTGTTGGGCGGCCATTGCTGCGGCCGCGTGGCGGCGTAGTTGAAGATGTTGATGCGGCCCGTGTAGAAGTAGACGTGGTCGGGGTAGGTGCCGTTGGGGTCGAAGTCCGGATCGTCGGGCGCCTTGATGCGCAGGCCGCTCGACATGTGGAGGATGTCGGAGATCCTGATTTCCTTGCGCTTGTCGTCCGCGCCTTGCCATTCCGGAATGGGCGCGCGCTGGTCGAGCTGGTATTCGCCCTGTTTCATCAGCACGCCCATCATGGTCGCGGTCACGCTCTTGCCCATCGACCACGACTCCAGCGGCGTGCCCGGGCCGATGCCGTTCATGTAGCGCTCGCCGACGATGCGCCCCTTGTGCGTGACCACGAAAGCCGCCGTGTGGGCCTCGGGCAGCTCGAAGGCCGCGTCGACCGCCTGGCTCACCTTCGCGGTGTCGATGCCGGGCGGAGTGCCGCCAGGCATGACGTCGCCCATGGGCCATGCCTGGGTCGACGCGTCGGGCAGGGCGCTCTTGACCGCCACCGGCGTGAAGAACACGTCGTCCCTGCCCGGCGGCAGCGTGATGCAGCCCTGCGAGCCGTAGTAGCGGGCCGTCAGCGTCGGGCCGTTGGGAATGGTGATGCGGACTTCCTTCTTCGCGCGGTCGACCACCGGCGTGCCGACCTTCTTGCGCTGCGCGTAAGGGCCGGTGAAGTAGCCCACGCTCTCGGCCGCGACGGCGGGGTCGAGCCCGGTGATGAAGGCCGCCGAGCACATCGCCTTGGCGTAACCCGAGGTGTTGTGCTCCAGCGGATCGCCCGGCGGCGGCACGTACGGCGTGTCGAGTTCGTAGCTCCTGGCGCGCGCGATGAGGGCTTCACGCGCCGGCAGTTCGGGTGTGTTCGTGGCGGGCGGCGTGGTGCCGCCGGTGCCCAGTCCTATGCCTATTCCTCCACCTCCGCCGCCGCCCCCACCGCCGCCTCCGCATGAGGCCAAAACCATTACAAGAAGCGCGCCTGTCGCAATGGCAACGGGCACGCCGGCAAACCTCTTCATAGGGGGCTCCTCGCTTAGTTGTTGCCGGAGTCTGCGCGAAACCGGTAACAGACTGCAAGCCCGGTCTTCAGATTCCGCTCAGGCTGCGGTGGCCTGCGATGCGATCCACTCCCACACGGCGCGTAACGCCGGCTCGTCTTCCCTGCCGTTCGCAACGGCAAGAAAGTAGCTGCCCGTGTCCAGCACAGGCCCGAAGGGCTGCACCAGCGCGCCGCTGCGGAGTTCCTCGGCCGAGAGCGTGAGGCTCAGTAGCGCCACGCCGTGCCCGGCGAGCGCGGCCAGCATGGCGTGCGTCTCGTCGGAGAACGACAGGCCCGATGCCTTCATCGCGCGCCCCCTCGGCGGCGTGATGCCGGCTTCGCGGAACCAGCGCGGCCACACGGCTGGGGCGAGCGCCTGCGGCTGCCAGTCGCAGTGGATCAGCCGGTGCTTCGGCAGATCGGCCGCGTCCTTCAGGCCGAGCATCGGGCTGCACAGCGGCGCGTAGCGCTCGGGCATCAGCTCGCGCGACACCAGCCCCGGCCAGTTGCCGTTGCCGGAGCGCACCGCGATGTCCGCCTCGCCGCGCGCCAGGTCGACCAGCGTGTCGCTCGCATGCAGCCGCAGTTCCACACCGGGGCAGGCCTTGCGGAAGGCATCCATGCGCGGCAGTACCCAGCGCGCGGCGAAGGCGGTGTTGGTGCTCAGGGTCACGGCCTGCGAGGCGGAAGGGCGGCGCAGCCTGTCGACACCGGCCTCCAGCAGGTCGAAGCCTGTGCGCAGGTCGTCGAAGAGGCGCTGGCCAGGAGGCGTCAGCGCAAGCTGGCGCGTGAGGCGGCGAAAAAGCGGCTGGCCCAGCGCGTCTTCGAGCGCGCGCACCTGGTGGCTGATGGCCGATGGCGTCACCGAGAGCTCCTGCGCAGCCCGCTGGAAGCTCAGGTGTGCGGCCGCGGCCTCGAAGGCGCGCAGCGAGAGCAGCGCAGGCAGACGGCGCGGCGTGCGGACAGGTGAGCCAATCTCGTTCATCGGTGGAGAAATGATCGTTTGTGAAGCTGGCTCTTGAAACCTAGATTCAAGGCCTGCGCTCCATTCTGGCAGCGCGAAACGAAAGAAGGAAACTCATCCATGACGAACGCGACCATGAACATCCTCCACATCGACGCCAGCGCCCGGCCGGGCCGTTCCGACACCGACCTGCACGGCTCGCACACGCGCCGCCTTTCCGCGCGCTTCGTCGAACGCTGGCTCGAGGCGCGGCCCGGCGACCGCGTCGATTACCTCGACGTGGGCCAGCAGCCGCCCGCGCACGTCAGCGGCCGCTGGATCCACGCGGCCTTCACGCCGCCCGCCGCGCGCGAGCCCTGGATGGCGCAGGTGCTCGCCGAGAGCGACCGGCTGGTCGACCAGCTCGTCGCGGCCGACCTGATCGTGGTGGGCCTTCCCATGTACAACTTCAGCGCGCCCGCGCAGTTCAAGGCGTGGATCGACAACATCGTGCGCGTGGGCCGCACCTTCGGATTCGACCGCTCGCGCGGCGCGGTGCCGTACTGGCCGATGCTGGCGGACGCGGGCAAGCGCGTGGTGCTGCTGGGCGCGCGCGGCGACCACGGCTACGACGCGGGCGGGCGCATCGCGCATCTCAACCACACCGAGAACAGCGTGCGCTCGGCGCTGGGCTACATCGGCATCACGGAGGTATACGAGGCAGCGGTGGAGTCCGACGAGTTCGGCGGCGAGCAGCTCGCCCAGTCGATTCGGCGCGCGGAGCAACGGGTGGACGCTCTGGTGGATGCGCTGCTGGAGTCTGCTGACACCACGCTGTCAGCAGCCACGGCCTAGGATTTCTCGCTCCACTTCCGGAGCGAAAAAAATGGTGCCCGACGCCCCCCGGTTGGAGCGCTTTCCGCGTCCACCCACCGCCGAACTCTTCAGCCAGCGCGTGCTGGATTTCGACAGAGCCGAGGGCTCGATCCGCCTGAGCTTCGTCGCCACCGACGCCTTCCTCAACCCCGCGGGCGCGGTGCAGGGCGGCATCCTGGCCGCGATGCTCGACGACACGATGGGGCCGGCGCTGTGGGTGCTGAACGGCGAGGAGACCTGCTCGGTCACCATCGACCTCAGCGTGTCCTTCCTCGCTGCCGCGAAGCCCGGCCTGCTGTACGGCGAGGGCCGCGTGGTACAGCGGGGCAGGACGATCGCCTTTCTCGAAGCCCGGTTGAGCGATGCCGACGGCCGTATTGTGGCGCGTTCCACGGCCAGCGCGCGCATCGTGAAGGGCTGATCCCGCTCAGTCCGCCAGCTGCTTGCGGAAGCCGATCGACAGCCGGTTCCAGCTGTTGATGGCGTTGATCGCCATCGTCAGGTTGACACGTTCCGCCTCGCTGAAATGGGCGGCCAGCGCTTCGTAGGCCTCGTCGGGCGCGTGGGTGAGCGACACCTGCGTCAGCGCTTCGGTCCAGGCCAGCGCTGCGCGCTCGCGCCCGGTGAAGAGCGGCGTTTCGTGCCACACGCACAGGGTGGCCAGGCGGCGTTCGGTTTCGCCGGCCTTGCGCAGGTCGGCCGAGTGCAGGTCGATGCAGTAGGCGCAGCCGTTGATCTGCGAAGCGCGCAGCTTGACCAGGTCGAGCAGCTTCGGCTCCAGGCCGAGTTTGCCGATGGCCGCTTCGAAGCCGATCATGGCCTTGAGCGCGTCGGGAGAAGCCTTGTAGAAGTCGAGGCGGGATTGCATGGCGCGGGCTCCTTCAATGGGTTGAGTGGTTCAATGCAGCCTCGATGCTAGGAGCGAGGGGCGTCGCCGCAGGCGGCCAATCCGGGGCATTCGCAGGAGACCAATCCCATGGAGTTGCACGTCGTCATCGAAGGCGACAAGGGCCTGGCCGGCCAGCTGTACCGGCAGTTGAAGGAGGCCATTCGCAGCGGCCGGCTTGCGGCGGGCGAGAAGCTGCCGCCGTCGCGGCTGTTCGCCCAGCAGTTGGGGTTGTCGCGCAAGACGGTGTCGGAGGCCTACGCCCGCCTGAGCTTCGAAAAGCTGCTCACGGGCCGCGTCGGCAGCGGCACCTTCGTGGCCCGGGACGCGGCGCGCAAGCCGGGCGCGGCAGCCACGCGGGCGCTGGCCGGGGGCGCCATGGTCGAGCACTGGCGCGGCATGAGCACACCGCTGCGGCACCCCGCGCCGGCTGGCAGCGCGCGCTACGAATACATCGGCGGTGCGCCGGCGCGCGATCTTTTTCCGCATGCGGACTGGCGCCGCTGCATGCTGCATGCGCTGCGGCAGGGCGCCCGCTCGCGCGGGCTGTACGGCGAGGCCGAGGGCCTGCCGGAGCTGCGCGACGCCATCGCGCGGCACGCGAGCTTTTCCAGGGGCGTGCGCTGCGTCGCGGCCGACATCCTCGTGACCAACGGCGCGCAGCAGGCGCTGGACCTGGTCGCGCGGGTGCTGGTCGAGCCGGGGAGCACGGTCGCGATGGAGGAGCCGGGCTATCCGCCGGCACGGCTGCTGCTGGCCGGGCAGGGCGCGAAGGTGGTGGGCATACCGGTCGATGGCGAAGGGCTGGTGGTTGAGCGCATTCCCGACGGAACGCGGCTGATCTACGTGACGCCCGCGCACCAGTTCCCGCTGGGCATGCCGATGAGCGAGGCGCGCCGCAAGGCACTGCTGAAGCGGGCCGACGAACTGGGCGCCATCGTCATCGAGGACGACTACGACAGCGAATTCCGCTACGAGGGCCGCCCGGCCGACTCGCTGCACGGCATGGATGCCAACGGCCGCGTGGTCTTCGTCGGCACCTTCTCGAAGACGCTGGCGCCCGATCTTCGGCTAGGCTACCTGCTCGCGCCGCCCGACGTGCTGGAGGCAGCCGCCACGGCCAAGTACCTGAGCGACTGCCACACCGCGACGCCGGCGCAGTCGGCACTGGCGAAGTTCATCGCCGACGGCGACCTCAACAGGCACATCCGGCGCTGCCACGCAGCCTATGCACCGCGACGCGAGCGCATCGTGCGGCGCTTCGCGGAAGATCTTTCGCCGTGGTTCGAGCTGGTGCCGATCTCGGCCGGAATCCACATGGCGGCGCTGTGCAGGCCCGAAAAAGGGGACCGGATCGACATGGACCAGCTGGTGCGGCTGGCGCGCCGGGTCGACGTGGGGCTGTATCCGCTGGCGCCGTTCTTCCATTTCTCGCCCCCTCGGGCGGGGCTGATGCTGGGGTTCGGCGCCATCGGCGAGGCCGACATCGACCCGTCGCTGGACCGGGTACGAGACGTGCTGTTGCAAATGGAATGAATCCGGCGGCGCCCGCGCCGCGTAAACCCGGTATCTTCCGCCGCAACCCGAACCCACCGATACTCAGAGACGGGAAACATTCGCGCCGCCGGCAACGTACCGGCCCCGAGCAAGTTCAATGAATCAAACAGGTCCCTCGAAATTCCGGTTCGGATTGCACACACGCCTGAGCCTGGGCGTGGCGGCGGTGGTCCTGCTGGCCACCTTCGCGATCGCCACCTTCGCCCTGCACTTTGTCAAGAGCAGCATGCGCGCCTCGATCGCGTCCGAGGAGTTCGCCCGGGTGGACGCCATCGCCGACGCGATCGACCAGAAATTCGGCAGCCGCCGCATCCTGCTGCAGACCTTCAGCGGCAGCGTCGAGGCCCAGGACTTCCAGGGCACGGCGGCGCTGCAGACCTTCGTGGAGAAGCATCCCTCGCTGCGCCAGGCCTTCGACAACGTCGCCTTCCTCGACATGGACGGCAACCTCGTGGCCAACCTCAACGGCGCGCAGGCGATCGGCAAGGTGAACGTCAAGGACAGGCCCTATTTCCAGCAGACGGTCGCCTCCAGGACGGGCCTGGTGTCCGAGCCCTACCGCAACCGGCTCAACGGACTGGCGCAGGTGGCCATCACCGAGCCCGTGTTCGACAGCACCGGGCAGGTGCGCTTCGTGATCTCCGGCGCCATCAACCTGAAGGACCGCAGCGTGCTGGGCACGCTCGCCGACGTGAAGTTCGGCAAGACCGGCTACCTGTTCGTGACCACGGTGGACGGCATCGTGGTCGACCACCCGAACGCCTCGCGCATCCTGAATCACGTCCAGCCCAACGGCAGCGGCGGCGACGCCCAGATCCTCCGCGCGATGGCCGGCTTCCAGGGCTCCAGCGAAGGCGTCAACGAGGCCGGGGTGCCCAGCCTCTACGCCTTCGACCGCATGGTGCAGGCGAACTGGATCGTCGGGGCGATGTATCCGCGCAGCGAGGCCTTCGCGAGCATCAACGCCATCGAGCGCGGTGCCTGGATCGGCGCGCTCGCGCTCGCGCTGTGCGCCGGCGCGCTGACGCTGGCCGTGGTGCGCCGGCAGCTCACCCCGCTGGCGGAACTGCACCGTCACATGCAGTCCACCCAGCAGGCGCCCTCCGGCGGGGACGAAGGGACGCCCGTGGCGCAGCGGCGCTACGCCGCCGACGAGATCGGCGACCTCTCGCGCACCTTCGACGAGCTGATGGAGCAGCGGCGCGCCATCGAGCGCAGCCTGGCCCACAGCGAGGCGCAGGTCCGCATCATTGCCGACAGCATTCCGGCGATGGTGTCGCACGTCGACGCGTCGCTGCGCTACACCTTCGTCAATGCACACGTGCGGGCGCTGCACCGCGGCAACGGGCCGCTCGTCGGCCGCCTGATGCCCGACGTGCGCGGCCCGGCCGACTTCGCGGTCGTGGAGCCGCACTTCATGCGCGCGCTGGCCGGCGAGACCGTGATCCTAGAGAAATCGGGCGACCCGGCGCTGGGCATCGGCGACCGCACCTTCAAGGCGCACTACATTCCCGACCTCGACGCCCAGGGCAGGGTGTGCGGCGTGTTCTCGATGACCTTCGACATCACCGAGGAGGTCAACATCCGCCGCGCGCTGAGCGAACAGGAAACCCGCCTGCGCGACGTGACCGACAGCATCCCGGCGCTGGTCGGCTACTTCGACCGCCAGCAGAACTGCCATTTCGCGAACATCCGCGCGCGGCAGATGGCCGGCCTGGGCGAGAAGTCGGCGCTGCAGGGCACCACGCTGCGCTCGGCCCTGGGCAGGACGATCTATTCCCAGCTCAAACCGTACCTTCCGGTCATGTTCTCGGGCAAGAAGGTGCGCTTTCCGGTGCGCGCGCCGCTGCACGGCCGCCAGGGCTATTTCCAGGTCAACCTGATTCCCGACAAGAACCTGCGCGGCGAAGTGGTGGGCTTCTACCTGATGTCCTTCAACATCACGGCGCTGAAGGAAGCAGAGCTGCGCCAGGCCGAGAGCGAGCTGCGGCTGCGCGCCATCACCGACAACATGCCGGCGCTCATCACCTACATCGACCGCGAGGAGAAGATCACCTTCGCCAACGCCACCAGCCGCGAGTGGCTCGGGCTCGATCCGGCGCAGGTGCTGGGGCGCCACGTGCAGGAGGTGTCGGGTCGCGAGGTGTACGTGTCGCGCCAGCCGATGCTGGCGCGCGCGCTGGCGGGCGAGCGGGTGGAGTTCGAGGCGCGCATGCAGCGCGCCGGCAGCGAGCGCATCACGCAGGTCATCTACGTGCCCGACGTGCGCACCGACGGCGTGACGCACGGCATCTTCTCGCTGGCGCTGGACATCACGGCGCTGAAGGTGGTGGAGCACAAGCTCATCGAACTGGCGCGGCTGGACACGCTCACCGGCCTGCCCAACCGGCTGGCCTTCAACGAGTACCTGCCCGACGCGGTGCTGCGCAGCCAGCTCACCGGCCATGCGATGGCCCTGATGTTCCTCGACATCGACCACTTCAAGGCCATCAACGACACCATGGGCCACGCGGTGGGTGACGCCGTGCTTTCCGAATACGCGCGGCGGCTGCAAGGCTGCGTGCGCGGCACAGACATGGTCGCGCGGCTGGCCGGCGACGAATTCGTGCTGGTGCTGGAGGGGCTGGGCACGCCGGAGGCGGCCGCCATCGTCGCGGAGAAGATCGTGGACCGCGTCCACACGCCGCCCTTCGTGGTGGACGGCCAGCGCGTCGACGTGACGACCAGCATCGGCATCGCCTTCCACCGCGCGAGCGGCTCGTCGGCCACGGCCGAGGAACTGCTGGCACGCGCGGACGTCGCGCTCTACAACGCCAAGGCGGCGGGGCGCGACAGGTTCGCGTTCTTCATGCAGTCCGGCGGCTCGCACAGCGGCTCGCCGACGCGGCTGGAGCACTGACCGGCAGGATTCAGGAGACGCCCAGCACGTGGTTCTCGTGGCGACCGTCGCCCAGCGTGAACCAGGCCGTGCCCTTGCGGGTGAAACCGTGCTTCTCGTAGAAGGCGCAGGCGCGGCGGTTGCGGACGTTGACCGTGAGCCAGAGTGCATCGCTGCCCGTGCGGCTGCGCACCGTGGCGCGGGCCTCGAGCAACAGGGCGGAGCCTACGCCCGAGCGGGTGAAGGGCTCCTGCACGTAGAGAGTGCAGAGCTCGGTGCTGGCGGCGGGGAACAGCTCCTGCGGCGCGCCGAAGCGCAGTTGGGCGTAGCCGGCGAGATGGCCACCGGCCTCGGCGACGAGCAAGGCGTTGTCCGAATCGTTCATCCGTGCGGCGAACGCGGCCGGCGTGAACTCGTCCAGCACGTAGCGCGCGAGCAGCTCATTCACGCCTTCGGTCGCATAGGTGCTTAGCCAGACCTGGATGGACAAAGCCGCCAGCGCGGGAGCGTCGGCGGCGATGGCGGGGCGGATGTGGAGGCGAGTGCTGCGGGGCATGGGGCCGCGCGATTGTGCTCTCGCGCTCCCCCAGAAGAAGAGCTCAGGCCCGGGCCGAAGCGCAGTCGGCCAGCGCGTCGCGCGGCTCGCGCCTGTCGAGCGCGCGGCTCCACAGCGCGATGGCCAGGCCCACCAGCGTGAGCAGCGCGGCCACCCAGCCCAGCGCGCGCAGGCCGGGGCCATGGTCGATCACCACGCCGCCGACCCAGGCACCAAGTGCGTTGCCGAGATTGAAGGCCGCGATGTTCAGGCTCGAAGCCAGGTTCTGACCGGCGCCCGAAGCCTTCTCCAGCACCCGCAGCTGCATCGGCGCCACGGTGGCGAAGGAGGCCACGCCCAGCAGTCCGACGAACACCACTGCGGTGAAAGGCGTGCCGATGGTGAACTGCATTGCGCCGAGCACCACCGCCAGCGCCACCAGCGTGCCGAACACGGCGGCCATCGGCGCCCGGTCGGCCAGCTTGCCGCCGAGCAGGTTGCCGACCGCGAGGCCGCCCCCGAACACCAGCAGGATCGGCGACACGGCCGATTCCGACAGGCCGGTGACTTGGGTGAGTAGCGGCTGGATGTAGGTGTAGACCACGAACACACCAGCGAAGCCGAGCACCGTCATCGCCAGGCCGAGCAGCACCTGCGGACGCGCAAGCACGCCCAGCTCCTCGCGCAGCGGCGCGGCCTTGGCCTCTTCCTTGACGCGGGGAACGAACACCGAGAGCACCGCGAAGGCCAGCACGCCGATCGCCGTCACGGCCCAGAAGGTAGAGCGCCAGCCGAAATGCAGCCCCAGCCATGCACCGGCGGGCACGCCGAGCAGCGTGGCGGCAGTCAGGCCGGTGAACATGATCGCGATGGCCGAGGCGCGGCGTTCCGGCGCCACCAGCCCGGTGGCGACCACCGAGCCGACGCCGAAGAAGGTGCCGTGCGCCAGCGAGGTGATGACGCGCGCGGCCATCAGCATTTCGTAGTTGGGCGCGAGGGCACAGGCGAGGTTGCCGAGCGTGAAGATCGCCATCAGCGCGAGCAGCACCGTCTTGCGCGGCAGCTTGCGGGTGGCGATGGTGAGTACGGGAGCGCCGACCGCGACCCCTAGGGCGTAGCCCGAGATCAGCAGGCCGGCGGCCGTGATGGAGACGTGAAGATCCGTCGAGACCTGCATCAGCAGGCCCATGATGACGAACTCGGTAGTGCCTATTCCGAAGGCACCAGCGGTGAGGGCAAGTAGAGCGATTGGCATGATGGCTGTACTGTGAGGACGAATGCCATCGATGACTAGAATGCCACGGCTACATAGACTTGTGACTTGAAGTCACAGAACTGAGGAGGAGCCATGCCGCGCATCGAGGTCAACCGCTCCGGCGAAATGGAAGCCTTCGTGCAGGTGGTGGAGTCGGGCGGCTTCTCGTCCGCCGCGCGCCTGCTGGGCATGACGCCTTCGGCCGTGAGCAAGCTGGTGGCGCGGCTCGAGCTGCGCCTGGGCATACAGCTGGTGCACCGCTCGACGCGCAAGCTGCAGCTCACGCCCGAGGGCACGGAGTTCTACGAGCGCAGCCTGCGCGTGCTGGCCGACATGGACGAGGCCGAGCGCTGCGCCTCGGCCGGCGCCGCGCCTCGCGGGCGGGTGAGCATCAACGCCAGCGTCTCGTTCGGCCACCACAAGCTGGTGCCTCTGGTGCCGCGGCTGCTCGAGATGCACCCGCAGATCACGCTCGACATCGCGCTGACCGACCGCATCGTCGACCTGATGGACGAGCGCGCAGACATCGCGATCCGCTGGGGCCAGCTGCCGGCGTCGGACCTTGTGGCGCGCAGGCTGGGTGAAACCAGCCAGGCCATCGTCGCCGCACCTGACTACCTCGCCAAGTACGGCACGCCGCGCACGCCGCAGGAGCTGCAGGCGCACAACCGCCTTGGCTGGAGCTACCGCCGCAACACGCCCGACTGGCCGCTGCGCGTGGACGGCCGCATGCAGTGGCTGCCCGTTGCCGGCCCGGTGCGCGCGGGCGACGGCGAAACGCTGCGCCAGCTGGCCATCGCCGGGGCGGGCGTGGCGCGGCTGTCGCTGTATCACATACAGCACGACATCGACGCTGGCCGGCTGGTGCCGCTGCTGGAGGAATTCAATCCGGCCGAGGTGGAGCCGATCCACGCGGTCTACATCGGCAAGGCCGGCACGCTGCCCGCGCGGGTGCGGGCGGTGCTCGACTTCCTGGTGGCCTGCTCGGGCGTGGGAGGCGGGCGCTACACGATCAAGCGCACGGCGCCGATGCCGGGGAACTCGGCCGTCACCTGATCGCCGCGCCGGCAGGGCAGCACGCCCACCCATGAGCCCGTGGTGACGACGGTGCCGGCCGGTGCCGTCCGGCCGTTGCGCGTGATGTGGCGCAGCCAGATCGGCAGCAGCCACGCCGGATCGGCCAGGGGGTGCGTGCCTTCGCGCACTACCACTTCGGCATTGCCAATCTTCGTCTCGCAGCGCTGCGAGGCCCAGTCGACGGCGGCGAAAGGTTTCCACTCGCCGAGCACGAGCGCGCCGTGCACCTGCGAGTCGGCCAGGCGCAGCAGGGCGGGCGTGGAGGGGAGGTCCTGCCAGCGTGCATCGACGATTTCCACTGAAACCGCCATGGCGTCGATCAGCGCTGCCGAGTTTTCGTGGTCGAGCGTCGCAGCTCGCGCGGGCGTCACGTCGTGGCCGAGCCGCAGGGCGATCTCGGCCTCGATGCCGGGCGTGTGGAAGACGAGGTCGCTGAAATCCGCCGGGCTCTGCCGTACGCCTTCAGGCGGCAGCGGCGCATGCGTGAGCGTCGCGCTTCGCGAGCCGCCGCCCGACTTCCATGCGCGGGGCACGGGCTGGCTCTCGAACCAGCCGAGCGCCGACGCAACGGCGTCCTGCACTTCATAGGCCTGTGCCGCGGTTTCGAGTGTGTCGAGCCAGGGCGTGGCGTCGAGGGTGCGGTTGCCGCGGCGCGCGGCTACGAGTGCATCGGTGAGGGCGGTCTGGGATGGATTCATCTTCCGGATCTTCTCAGCAAAGCAGGCCCTTCAGGTCTCGACGTGCACGTTGCCGTCCTTCACCACCTTCGCCCACTTGGCAATCTCCGTGCTGATGAACTGCCTGAACTTGTCCTGCGAGCCGCCGCCGTCCTCCGCGCCGTAGGTGTCCAGCCGCTCCTGCACGTCGGGCATGGCCAGCACGGTGTTCACGTCGCGGTTCACCTTCTGCGCGATGGACGCGGGCAGCTTGCCCGGGCCGGCGAGGCCGTACCAGGTGGTTGCCTCGAAGCCCTGGAAGCCTTGCTCCTGCATGGTCGGCACGTTGGGGTGGCCCTTGGCGCGCTTGGTGCGCGTCTGCGCCACGGCGAGCACGCGGCCGTTCTTCACGTGTGGCGTGGCGGCGGTCATGGTCTCGAAGCTGTACTGGATCTGCCCGCCCATCAGGTCTGCCAGCAGCGGGCCGCTGCCCTTGTAGGGCACGTGCAGCGCATCGACGCCGCCTTGCAGCTTGAACATTTCCAGCGCCAGGTGCTGCGCCGAGCCTGCGCCGGCCGAGCCGAAGCTCAGCGTGCCGGGCGCGGCCTTGCAGGCGGCGACGATGTCCTTCACCGAGAGCGCCTTCTGCGCCGGGTTGGCGATCAGCAGGTTGGGCGTGACGCCCACCAGCACGATGGGCACGAAGTCGCGCTCTACGTTGTAGCGCAGCTTGGGCTGCAGGCTGGGCGCGAGCGCGTGGCTGTTGATGTGGGCCATCAGCAGCGTGCTGCCGTCGCTGGGCTGCTGCGCCACGTAGTCGGCCGCGAGCACGCCGGCCACGCCGCCCTTGTTCTCGACGATCACCTGCTGGCCCCACATCGTGGTGAGCTTCTGCGCGACCACGCGGGCCAGCGCGTCGGTGCCGCCGCCGGGCGGAAAGCCGACAACGATGCGCACCGGCCCCGTGGGCCACTCCTGCGCGAAGAGCCGGGGCACGCCCAGCGTGGCGGCCGCGGCGCCCGCAGCCTGGATCAACGAACGTCTCTGCATCTTCCTTGTCTCCGTCGTGGGTGGGGAATCCGATGCGCGCCGGCCGCGCCGTATACCTGTGCAGCGCCGATGGCGCTGCGTGCCTATGCGGCCTTCTGCAGCGCGGCCGGTGCCGTGTGGCTCGAGAAGTGGTCCATGGCGGCCTGCACGCCGCTGCCTGCCAGCTTGATGCCCGCGAGCTTCATGCCCATTTCGACACCGGCGACCATGGCCACCAGCGTCAGGTCGTTGCTGTCGCCCAGGTGGCCCATGCGGAACATGCGGCCCTTGAGCTTGCCCAGGCCGGTGCCCAGCGAGAGATCGAAGCGCTGGTGGATCAGCCGGCGCAGCGCGTCGGCGTCCACGCCCTCTGGCGTGATCACGCCGGTGAGCACGGGCGAATACACGGCCGGGTCGGCGCACTGGACCGGCAGGCCCCAGGCGTTGACGGCCGCGCGCACACCGGCGGCCCAGCGCTGGTGGCGCGCGAACACGTTGTCCAGGCCTTCGCCGAGGATCATGTCCAGCGACTCCGAGAGGCCGTAGAGCAGGTTGGTGTTGGGCGTGTAGGGCCAGTAGCCGTCCTTGTTCATCTCGATGATCTCGTCCCAGGCCCAGAAGGCCTTGGGCAGCTTCGCGGCCTTCGCGGCTTCGAGCGCGCGCGGCGACAGCGCGTTGAAACTGATGCCCGGCGGCAGCATCAGGCCCTTCTGCGAGCCGCTGACGCACACGTCCACGCCCCATTCGTCATGGCGGTAGTCGGCGCTGGCCAGGCCCGAGATGCTGTCGACCATCAGCAGGGCGGGGTGGCCCGCCGCGTCGATGGCCTTGCGCACCGAGGCGATGTCGGAGGTGACGCCGGTGGAGGTCTCGTTGTGCACCACGCACACGGCCTTGATCTTCTTCTCGGTGTCCTTGCGCAGGCGGGCCTCGATGAGGTCGGCCTGCACGCCGCGGCGCCAGCTCGGTGCGTGGGGCAGTTGCGCGTCGGTGCCCTGCCAGGCGAGGAATTCGGTGGAAAGGCCCAGGCGCGTGGCCATCTTCTGCCACAGCGAGGCGAAGTGACCGGTCTCGTACATCAGCACGTGATCGCCGGGGCTCATCGTGTTGGCGAGCGCGGCCTCCCAGGCGCCGGTGCCCGAGGCGGGATAGATCGCGACCGGGTGCCTCGTCTTGAAGATCTGCCGGATGCCGCCCAGCACCTTCAGGCCCAGCGTGCCGAACTCGGGCCCGCGGTGGTCGATGGTGGGCAGGCTCATGGCCCGCAGGATGCGGTCGGGCACCGGGCTTGGACCGGGGATCTGGAGGAAGTGGCGGCCGGTGGGATGGATGTCGAGTTGCAGCATGGACTCTCCTTTGCATCCAGTTTTGCATTCAAAATTCATTTTCTCTTGATGGTTTACCCTGATTAACCCGAGTTGTAGGTCGTCTTTTTTGCATTCAAAATGCATTCAAGGGACAAAACCATGACCGCCGAAATCATCGAGATCTCCAGGCTCGCGCTGCATGACCAGGTGGCCGCGCGCCTGCGCACCATGCTGGTCGAAGGGCTCATCGCGCCCGGGGCCAAGCTCAACGAACGCGAGCTGTGCCTGCAGCTGAACGTGTCGCGCACGCCGCTGCGCGAGGCCATCAAGCTGCTCGCGGCCGAAGGGCTGGTCGATCTGCTGCCCAACCGGGGCGCGGTGGCCGTGAAGCTCACCGAGGCCGATGTGCTCGACACCTTCGAGGTGCTCGCCATGCTCGAGGGCATGTCGGGCGAACTGGCCGCCCGGCGCATCACCGACGAGGAACTGGCCGAGGTGCGCGCGCTGCACTACGAGATGCTGGCCTGCTTCTCGCGGCGCGATCTCTCGGGCTACTACCGGCTCAATGCGCGCATCCACACGGCGATCAACGAAGCCGCCGCGAACCCGGTGCTGTCGAACACCTACCGCTCCATCAACGCCCGCGTGCAGTCGCTGCGCTTTCGCACCAACCAGAACGAGGCGAAGTGGAAGCATGCGGTCGAGGAGCACGAGCAGATGATCGACGCGCTCTCGAAGCGCGACGCCGAGGCCATGCGCAAGGTGCTGGTGTCGCACGTGCTGCGCAAGCGCGACACCGTGCTGGAGCTGCTGCGCGCAGGCGAGATCTATCCACCCACCAAGCCGGCCAGATCGGCCAAGCCTGCCAAAGCGACCTGATCACCATGCGCATCGACCCCGCCAGCCACATGCAGCCAGCCGGAACCGTTCTTCCGCCCAACGACACCTGCGAGCTGCTCGCGCGCCGCCTGCGCTCGCAGACTCAGGGCGAGGTGCTGTTCGACGACGCCTCGCGGGGCCGCTACGCCACCGACGCGTCGATCTACCAGATCACACCTGTCGGCGCCTTCGTGCCCACGAACGAGCGCGACATCGCGACCGCCATCGACATTGCCCGCGACCTGAAGGTGCCCGTGCTCGCGCGCGGCGGCGGCACGAGCCAGTGCGGGCAGACCACCGGTGCCGCGCTGGTGATCGACAACAGCAAGCACTTTCGCCGCGTGCTCGACGTCAACGTGGAGGAGGGCACGGCCACCGTCGAGCCGGGCCTGGTGCTCGACCACCTGAACGCGCAACTCAAGCCGCACGGGCTCTGGTATCCGGTGGACGTATCGACCAGCGCGCAGGCCACGCTGGGCGGCATGGCGGGCAACAACTCCTGCGGCTCGCGCTCCATCGCCTACGGGAACATGGTGCACAACGTGCTCGGCGCGAGCGCGTGGCTGTCGAACGGCGAGCTGGTCGAGTTCGGCACCGTCGGGTCGCTGGGCGTGCGCGCGGCGGGCATCGCGCAGTTCGTGCGCAGCCTCGCGCGGCAGCACCGCGAGGCGATTGCCGAGAACTGGCCCAAGGTCATGCGGCGCGTGGCGGGCTACAACCTCGACATCTTCGACAACCAGAGCGAGCGGCCCTACACGGCCGACGGCAGCGTGAACCTCGCTCACCTGCTGATCGGCTCCGAAGGCACGCTGGCCTACACCCGCAGCCTGAAGCTCAAGCTCGCGCCGCTGCCGTGCGCCAAGGTGCTGGGCATCGTCAACTTCCCGACCTTCCATGCGGCCATGGACTCGGCCCAGCACATCGTGAAGCTCGGGCCCACGGCGGTGGAGCTGGTCGACCGCACGATGATCGAGCTGAGCCTGGCCAACCCGGCCTTCAAGCCGACGGTCGAGACTGCGCTGATCGGCAAGCCGGCGGCCATCCTGCTGGTGGAGTTCTCGGGCGCCGACAAGGCCTCGCTGCTCGCGCAGCTGAAGCGGCTCGTCGAGCTGATGGGCGACCTCGGCCTGCCCGGCAGCGTGGTCGAGATGCCCGACGAGGCGCGGCAGAAGAACCTCTGGGAAGTGCGCAAGGCCGGCCTCAACATCATGATGAGCCTCAAGGGCGACGGAAAGCCGGTGAGCTTCATCGAAGACTGCGCCGTGCCGCTGGAGCACCTGGCCGAGTACACCGACGCGCTGACCGAGGTGTTCGCCAAGTACGGCAGCCGTGGCACCTGGTACGCGCATGCCTCGGTCGGCACGCTGCACGTGCGGCCGATCCTCGACATGCGCACCGACGGCGCCGCGAAGATGCGCGCCATCGCCGAGGAGGCGAGCGAGCTGGTGCGCAAGTACAAGGGCGCCTTCAGCGGCGAGCACGGCGACGGCCTGTGCCGCGGCGAGTGGATCGAATGGCAGTTCGGCCCGGCCATCAACGAGGCCTTCCGCGCGATCAAGCGCAAGCTCGACCCGATCGACCTGTTCAACCCCGGCAAGATCATCGACCCGCCGCGCATGGACGACGGCGCGCTGTTCCGCTTCGCGCCGCCCACCGCGCCCAAGCCGTACCGCCGCATCGAGCTCAAGCCCGTGCTCGACTGGTCCGCATGGAACGTCGACGCCGACCCCGTGACCGAGGAGACCACGGCGCCCGGCACCGGCGGCGACAGCACCGGCGGCCTGGCCAAGGCCGTGGAGATGTGCAACAACAACGGCCACTGCCGCAAGTTCGACGCCGGCACCATGTGCCCCAGCTACCGCGTGACGCGCGACGAGCAGCACCTCACGCGCGGCCGGGCCAACACGCTGCGGCTGGCGCTGTCGGGCCAACTCGGCCCCGACGCCTTCACCAGCGAGGCCATGCACGAAACCATGGACCTGTGCGTGGGCTGCAAGGGCTGCAAGCGCGACTGCCCGACCGGCGTGGACATGGCGAAGATGAAGGTCGAGTTCCTCGACCACTACAAGAAGCGCCACGGCCACACGCTGAAAGACAGGCTCGTGGCGAACCTGCCCGACTACGCCCACAAGGCCAGCCGCTTTCCCTGGCTGCTGAACCTGCGCAACAGCGTACCCGGCGCCGCATGGCTGGGCGAGAAGCTGCTGGGCTTCTCGGCGAAGCGCTCGCTGCCCGAGTGGCGCGGCGACACCTTCTGGCGTGCGCGTGCCAACGAGCCGGGCCTGTTCGTCGAACGCGAGGTGGCGCTGTCGATCGCGCGGCGCGGCGGCAAGGCGGCGGTGCTGTTCGTCGACACCTTCAACGGCACCTTCGAGAGCGAGAACGCGTTCGCGGCCGCGCGCGTGCTGCAGGCGGCGGGCTATGTGCTGTACACGGTCGAGAAGGGCAGAGGCGGGCATCACTGCTGCGGCCGGACCTTCCTGGCCAGCGGCATGGTCGACGAGGCCAAGAGCAAGGCCGAGGCGCTGATCGACGCGCTGCTGCCGCTGGCGCGCGCGGGCGTGCCCATCGTCGGACTCGAGCCTTCGTGCCTGCTCACGCTGCGCGACGAGGCGCTGGTGATGGGCTTCGGCGAGAAGGCCGAGCTGGTGGCGAAGCATGCGCTGCTGTTCGAGGAATTCATCGCCCGTGAGCGGAAGCAGGGCCGCTTCGAGCTGCCGCTGAAGCCCGCCGAGGCGCCCATCCTGCTGCACGGCCACTGCCACCAGAAGGCCTTCGGCGCGGTGAGCCCGGTGATGGAGGTACTCAAGCTCATTCCCGGCGCACAGCCCGAGCTCATCGAAAGCTCCTGCTGCGGCATGGCCGGCAGCTTCGGCTACGAGGCCAGCCATTTCGAGGTGTCGATGAAGATGGCCGAGGCCAGCCTGCTGCCCGCCATCCGCGCGAAGCCGGGTGCCATCGTGGTGGCCGACGGCACCAGCTGCCGCCACCAGATCGGCGACGGGGCGCAGCGCGAGGCGGTGCACGTGGCGGTGCTGCTGGAGCGGCACCTGCTGCATACAGACCCGGCGGCCGAAGCGGGTTGAGCGGCCGGCGCCTGCAGGCTCGCGGCGGCTGCCGCAGAATAGGCCCGCCTGCCGCCCGCCACGCCAATGCCGACGACGCTCGCTTCTCCATCCCCCATCTCCGCCCAGCCCACGCTGCGGCTTGCCTTCGCGCTGTCGATGGGCGCGGCTGTGTCGCTCGGCATCACGCGCTTCGCCTACGCGCTGCTGCTGCCGCCCATGCGCGCGGACCTGGGCTGGAGCTACGCGCTGGCTGGGGGCATGAACACGGCCAACGCGGTCGGCTATCTCGTCGGTGCGCTGGGCACGCCGGCGCTGATGCGGCGCTTCGGCGCGACACGGCTGCTGGTGTTCGGTGCGGTGCTGGCCAGCGTGTTCATGGCGGGCAGCGGCTTCGTCACCGATGCGTCGGCCCTGCTGCTGCAACGGCTGCTGGCGGGCGTGGCCAGCGCCTGGGTGTTCGTTGCGGGCGGGCTGCTCGCGGCCCGGCTCAGCGATGCGGGCTCCGCGCGCGGAGGTCTGCTGCTGGGCATCTACTACGGGGGCACCGGCTTCGGCATCCTGCTGTCGGCCTTGCTCGTGCCGCAGGTGCTGCGCGCGGCGGCCGGCGTGCCTCACGGATGGGCCTGGGCGTGGTGGGCGCTGGCGGTTGCGAGCGCGGCGGCCACCTGCCTGCTGGCCTGGGCGGGGCGTGCGATGCCGGAACAGCAGTCTGCTGCGCCCGCGGCGCCCGCCGCCGCGGCGGGCTCGGCACCGCCCGTCGCGCTGCATCGCTTCGGCTGGGCGCTTGCCGGCTATGCCCTGTTCGGCATGGGCTATATCGGCTACATGACCTTCGTGATCGCGCTGTTGCGCGAGCAGGGCGCCAGCGCAGGCTTCGTCACGCTGTTCTATGCCTTGCTGGGCATCGCATGCGTGGCGTCTTCCAGGCTGTGGGCAGGGCTGCTCGACCGGTATCACGGGGGGCAGCCGCAGGCACTGCTCAACGGGCTTCTGGGCGTGGCGACGCTGCTGCCGGTGCTGAGTTCGTCGGCGCCGGTGGCGCTGATCTCGGGCGTGCTCTTTGGCGCGGTGTTCCTGTCGGTGGTGGCCTCGACCACCGCGCTGGTGCGCCACAACCTGCCGTCTTCGCGCTGGGCGCAGGGCATCAGCGCCTTCACCATCATCTTCGCGCTGGGGCAGATCGTCGGGCCGACAGTCACGGGCTGGATCTCGGACGGTCCGGGCGGACTGGCGCGCGGGCTCGTGGCTTCGGCAACGGCCCTGTGGCTCGGCGCGGTACTCGCATCGCGCCAGCATTCGCTGCAAAGGGAGACATCGCGATGAGCGGCTTTGCCTTGTTCGAAACTTCCATCGGCATGTGCGCGCTGGCATGGGGCCCGCACGGGCTGGTCGGCGTGCAGCTGCCCGCCGACAACGGAGAGCCCGCCACGCGCGCGCGCATGCGGCAGCGATTTCCCGATCTGCAGGAAGGCCCGCCGAACGAAATGGCGCAGCGTGCCGTCGACGCCATCCAGGGCCTTCTGCGCGGCGTGCACGACGACCTGAGCCACATCGAGCTGGACATGAGCGGCGTCTCCGAATTCCACCAGCGCATCTACGCGATCGCGCGGCGCATTCCACCGGGCCAGACCCGCACCTACGGCGAGATTGCCGAGGAACTGGGCGACAAGGGCCTGTCGCGCGCCGTGGGCCAGGCCATGGGCCACAACCCCTTCGCGCCCGTGGTGCCGTGCCACCGCGTGCTGGCGGCGGGCAACAAGCCGGGCGGTTTCTCGGCCGGCGGCGGCGCGCTGACCAAGCTGCGCATGCTCGACATCGAGGATGCGCGGCCGAACGGAATGGCGTCGCTTTTCTAGGCAGCAGGCACCGGCAGCCGGTGCAGCGTCGCGATGCGCGACGCGAAGATGATCGCCGCCTGCAGCCCGAATCCCGCGAGCGCCAGCAGCAGGCAGGCCGGCTCGCCCCATGCGGCGCCGACCATGCCGCCCAGCGCCGCGCCTATCGGCCGGGCGCCGGCGTTGATCGTGAGGAACACGGCCGACACCCGGCCCAGCATCGTGGCTGCCGTCACGCTCTGGCGCAGCGTGGTCGATGTGATGACCCAGACCATCGGCCCCGCGCCGAACAGGAAGAACGAGAGCGCCGCCAGCGTCGCGGTCGGCACGACGAGCGTGGCCGCCATTGCTGCTGCAGCCAACACCGCGACCGAGGGGCCGACCTGTATCGCGCGGCCGAAGGGCAGGCACGCCACCACGCGAGGAGTCAGCAGCGCTCCGACGACCATGCCTGCGCCGTACATCGCCAGTGTGAAGCCCACCGCCTGCGCGCCGAGGCCGAGCACGCGCACGGCGTAGGGCACGTAGCCCGCCTGCAGCACGAACCACGAGATGTTGAAGACCGCGCCGGTCAGCAGCATCGGGCGCAGCATCTCGTGCTGCCAGACGAAGCGCGCGCCGTCGCGTACTTCGAGCAGCGGATGCCGGCTGGCGCAAGGGGCACGCGGTGCCTCGGCGAGGCGCAGCAGCAGGGCCACGGCAGCCGCCGAAAGCACTGCTGCCAGCACGAACGCGGCCGACGCGCCGGCCCAGGCCACGAGGGCACCCGCGAGCGCAGGTCCGGCGGTGAAGGCCGCGCTGCGCGCCAGTTCCAGCCGCCCGTTGGCCGTTGCCAGTGCGTCCCTCGGCACGAGCGCCGGCACCAGCGCGGGTGCCGCGACGCTGAAACCCACGGTGCCGACTGCGCCCAGAAATCCCAGCACCGCCAGCCAGCCGATGCTCAGCTTCGACGCGAACACCATCGCCAGCAACACGAGAAGCGACACCGCCCGCAGCCCCTCGGCCCAGACCATCAGCCGCCGCCGCGACATGCGGTCCGCGAGCAGGCCCATGGGCATCGAGACCAGCAGGAAGGGCAGGGTCTGCACGGCCGCGAGGAAGCCGATCTCGCCAGGCCCCGCGCCTAGCGCGAGCACCGCCACCAGCGGCACCGCCGCGAGGCTCAGCTGTTCGGCGGACTGCGCGGCTAGGTTGGACCAGGCGAGGTTTTGAAATGCGTGGGGGAGGGGCGTTGTTCGAGTCATGCCCTCATCGTGCTGGCGGCGGGCCTTCGCGGCTGGCCGTTTCCGGACGCGCGAGCGTCAACGCCGCGGCTTCTTCGCAGCTGGCTCGGAAGCTGGCGAGACAACCTCCATCACGAAATCGATGAAGGCCCGGACCTTCGCGGCCGGCAAGTGGCGCGACGGATAAAGCGCGTAGAGCGGGAGCCGCTCGTCGGGCCAGTCTGGAAACAGATCGACCAGCTCGCCCCGGTCGAGCTGCGGCTGGATGCCCACCGCCTTGATCTGCGCGACGCAGATGCCGGCGAGAACGGTTTCGAGCACCGTGCCTGGATCGGTGAGCAGCAGCCTTCCGGTGGTCGGCACCTTCAGGAGCTTGCGCCCGCGCTGGAACTCCCAGGCGTAGGGTTGACCGGTGACCGGGTTGCGCACCTGCAGGCAGGCATGGTCGGCAAGGTCCGTCGGCTTCGCGGGGCGCCCGTGTTGCGCGAGGTAGGCCGGCGTTGCGGCGGTGACCACGCGCGAATCCATCAGCTTGCGGGCCACCAGCGACGACGACGGCGGCTCGCCGAAGCGCACCGCGATGTCGAAGCCTTCGGCGACGAGATCGCCGAGCTGGTCGCGTGCGATCAGCTCCAGCGTGAGGTCGGGATGGCGCGCGAGAAAGCGCGGCAGGTGCCGCGCCAGCAGCAGGCGGGACGTGAATGCATCGGTGTTCACGCGAAGGCGCCCGCGCACCGCGCCGGACGCACCCGAAGCGATCGTCACCGCGTCCTCGATGCCGAGCACCAGCGGATTGATGTTGGCGTAGAGCTGCCGGCCTTCGTCCGTGAGGCTCAGTGAGCGGGTGGTGCGGTCGAACAACCGTATGCCGACGCGGCCTTCGAGCCGGGCGATGGCGCGGCTCACGCCCGAAGGAGTCAGGCCGAGCGCGTTGGCGGCGCTGGCGAAGCTGCCGCCTTCGACCACGGCGGCCAGCACGCTGACGTTGGAGAGGAGGCGTCCGTCGAGAGTCATCTTCTTATTCGTGATCAGGTGTCATGAATGATATGCACTGAGGTCGCTTCACTCAAAGATCGGTTCTTCCTACGATCGTGCCGTCGCATGCGTCAGCCAATCAATCGATCAAGTGAAGAAAAGGAAATCCCATGTACGCAATCACCGGAATCACCGGACAGGTCGGCGGCGCCGTCGCGCGTGCCTTGCTGGCAGAGGGCCAGCGCGTTCGCGCGGTCGTGCGCGACGAAGGCAAGGGCCTTGTCTGGGCCGGGCTCGGCTGCGAAGTGGCCGTCGCCGAGATGAACGATGCCGCCGCACTGGCGCGCGCCTTCGCCGGCACGGCCGGCGTCTTCGTGCTGCCGCCGCCGAACTTCGACCCCGAGCCGGGCTTTCCCGAGGTCAGGGCCGAGAACGCGGCGATACGCGAGGCGCTGGAAACCGCGCGGCCGCCGCGCGTGGTGTGCCTGTCGACCGTCGGTGCGCAGGCCGCGCAGCCCAATCTGCTGAGCCAGCGCACATTGCTGGAAGAGGCGCTGCGCACGCTGCCCTTCGCCGTCACCTTCCTGCGGCCCGCGTGGTTCCTGGAGAACCTGCGCTGGGACATCGCGCAGGCCCGCGAGCAGGGCCTGCTTTCCAGCTACCTGCAGCCGCTCGACCGTGCTGTGCCGATGGTGGCGACGGCCGACGTGGGCCGCGTCGCCGCCGAACTGCTGCTGCACGAGGGCGAACTGCCGCGTGTGGTCGAGCTCGAAGGCCCCCAGCGGCTGACTCAGCACGACATTGCCGCCGCGCTCACGCAGGTGCTGGGCCGTCCGGTGCACGCCGAAGCGGTGCCGCGCGAGAACTGGGGCGCGATCTTCCGCGCTCAGGGCATGCGCGACCCGGTGCCGCGCATCCAGATGCTCGATGGCTTCAATGAGGGATGGATCCGCTTCGAGAGCAACGATGCGAGCGTGCGCAAGGGCAGGGTGGGCGTGGCGGAGGTGATCCGCTCCCTTGCCGGCTAGGCAGCCTGCCGCGCCTGCATCTCTTCGAACCACTCGGCCACATAGCCCGCTTCCGGCGCAGCATCGGGCGCGAGGCCGTAGTAGTAGCGCTCCAGCGTCATGCGCAGCGTGGGCAGCGGCGACTGCAGGCGGCCCGAGGCGAGGTCGTGCGACACCAGCGATGTCGGCGCCAGCGCGATGCCCAGTCCGTCGACCGCCGCCTGCAGCACGAAGTGCAGGTGGTCGAACTGCAGCCGGCCCGCCGGGCGGGCGCGGGGGGCGCCGACCTGCTTCTTCCAGGCGTCCCAGTCGTCCTTGCGCGTGCGGGCCGAAAGCAGCACGTGCGAGGCGAGGGCGCGCAGGTCCGGCAGCGGGTGGGTCTTGAAGAGCGCAGGGGCCCCGACCACCAGCACTTCATCTTCGAGAAAGGGCTGCACCTCCATCGACGAGGGCCAGCCTTCCAGGCCCCGGCGCACCGCGATGTCGAAGCTGCCGATGGCCTCCTCGGGCATGACGGTGCTGGTGACGACCTGCGGCTCGATCTCCGGAAAGCGCTCGACGAAGGAGGGCAGGCGCGGAATGAGCCAGCGCACCGCGAAGGAGGGCCGCACGTTGATGCGCACGGCGCGCGCCGGTCCCTGCGACTGCAGCGCCCGCGCGGCGGCGTTGATCTGCGCGAGCGCCGGCTGCACCTCGGCGAAGAACTGCTGGCCCTCGGCCGTGAGAGCCACCTGCCGGATGCGCCGCTCGAAGAGCGCGATGCCCAGGAACTCCTCGAGGCTCTTGATCTGCCGGCTCACGGCGCTGTGCGTGACGTGCAGTTCGAGCGCCGCGCGCGTGAAGCTGAGGTGGCGTGCCGCGGCGGCGAAGGCGCGCACGGCGTTCAGGGGAGGCTCTCGAAGCGGCATGCGTGCGATTTTCTCACGCATGACGGTCGTTAATGTCGTTTGTCGGCGGGCGGCCGCCGCCTCACCATCGAGGCTCGATGTCACGCTCCGCACCCGCTCCCCAGACTTCCCCAACCGACCTGAATTCCCGCCATGCGGCGATGGCCCTCGGCCTCTCGCTGCCGGCCGACGTGGTGCTCTACCTGCTGCTGCCGATGTACGCCAGGGAGTTCGGCGTGACGCTGGCCGAGGCCGGCATGCTGCTCGCGGCCAACCGGCTGGTGCGCATCGCCGGTTACGGCTTCGTCGCCCGCTTCTATGCCCGCAACGGCGACCGGCTGACCTGCACCATCGCGGTGGTGGCTGCTGCTGCGTGCGGCCTGGGCTACGCCACGCTCTCGGGCTTCTGGGCGCTGCTGCCGCTGCGGCTGATGTGGGGCCTGTGCTTCGCGGCGCTGAACCTGTCGACGCAGGCGCTGGCCACGGCCGATCCGGTGGGCGCCGCGCGGCGCAACGGGCGTTCTCGCGCCTTCATCGCGATGGGGCCGGTGCTCGCGCTGCCTCTGGGGGCGCTGCTGGCGCAGTGGACAGGGCCGCGCGCGATCTTCGGCGTCCTCGCGGTGTTCTCGCTGCTGGCGTGCTTCGTCACGCGGCGGCTGCCGTCGGCGCCGCATCCAGTGGCCAAGCCGGTGAAGCGCTTCAAGCTGCCCAACAGCCTCGACGGCTGGTCGTTCATGGAAGGGCTGGCGCTCGACGGGCTCTTCATCGTCGGTCTCTCTTACCTGGGCAAGGACCTGCTGCCGGGCGGCGCTGTGATCGTGGCCGGCGTGCTGATGGCGCTGCGCTATCTCGCGGAGATCCTGCTGAGCCCGGTCGGCGGGCGCATGGCCGAGCATTTCGGCGCCGAGCGCCTGCTGGTGAGCCTGTCGCTGGTCACCGCCATCGCGCTCATGGGCTTCGGCCTCGGCTGGCTATGGAGCTGCGCGGCGCTGATCGTGGTGCTGCGCGCCTTGCAACTGCCGCTGTTGCCGCCCATCGTGGCGCGACGCACGCCGGGGCCGGAGCGCGTGCAGGCGCTGGCGGCGCGCTCGGTATGGCGCGACATCGGCGCCGGTGCCGGGCCGCTGATCGCAGGGCTGCTGCTGCCGGTCGCCTCGCCGCCCTGGATCTACGGCGTGGCCGCCTTGCTGCTTGCGCTCGCGGCGCTGGCCTGCGGCTGGGGCGCGTCGACACAATCGACCAACATCCAGCAAGGAAGTGCATGACGACCTCTCACACCATCGGAACCGTCTCCCAGCTCGAAGCACTTTTCGGGGTGCCCGGCGACGCCTCACTCAAGAAGCAGGTGCCGTACCTGCACCCGAACTACCAGGCGCTGATCGCCGCTTCGCCCTTCGCGGTGCTCGCCACCATCGGCCCGGGCGGGCTCGATGCCTCTCCGCGCGGCGACCCGCCGGGGTTCGTCGTGGTACAGGACGAGAAGACGCTGCTGATGCCCGAGCGGCGCGGCAACAACCGCATCGACAGCCTGCGCAACATCGTGGCCGACCCGCGCGTGGCGCTGCTTTTCCTGATCCCGGGCGTGGGCGAGACGCTGCGGGTGAACGGCAGGGCGCAGATCTCGGTCGAGCCGGCGCTGCTGGAGCGCTTCGCCATGGAAGGCAAGCTGCCGCAATGCGTGATCCGCGTGACGGTGGAGACGGTGTTCTTCCACTGCGCGCGGGCGATCCAGCGTTCGAAGCTGTGGGCGCCGCTGCCGACGGATGCAAGGCGAGAGGTGCCGACGCCGGGCGCGATCCTGTCGGCGCTGACCGAATCCGCCTTCGACGGGGAAGCCTACGACCGGGAGCTGCCGGCGCGGCAGCGAGCGACGCTCTACTGAGCCGGCGCCATGACGAAAAAAGCCCGCGGAAGCGGGCTCTTTCCTGCGGTCCGTGGACCGATGGGGCGGATCAGCGCACCCAGTGGCAGACGCGGTGGTGATGGCGCGCGTCCCACTTGCACACCTTGTGCTTCTTGGGATGGTGGTACGGCGCGGCGGAGGCGGCCGGTGCCAGCAGGGCGAGGCCTGCGAAAGCGAGGATGCTGGAGAGGATGAAATGCTTGGTCTTCATGGCGTTCTTTCTAGGCAATGACATCGATGGACGGGAAATGCGTCGCTGAATGGGCGCCCTTGCAAAACGGCTGTGGGCAACATTCAGATGACGTTTGTGCTGCGCGGCGCGTGAAAAACCTCACCAACTGCGGCACATGGAATAGCGCCCGGGCAGCGTTGTTCGATCAGGCCCTTCCAGGCGATGCCGCCTGTTCGGTGCGCGCGTCGTGCCCGATGATCAGCACCAGCCCGACGGCCACCGCCGACAGCATCGCCAGGAAGAGCACCGCGTAGAAGTCGTTGCCCGTCCTGTCCTTCAGCGTGCCGAAGATGGTCGGGCCGATGTAGCCGCCCAGGTTGCCGATGGAGTTGATCCACGCGATGCCCGCCGCGGCGGCGGTACCGCTGAGGATGGCGGTGGGCAGCGTCCAGAAGGTGGGCAGGGCGCTGAAGATGCCGAAGGCGGCCAGCGTCACGGCGGCCATCTTCGGCACCGGCGCGGAGGTCTGGGCGGCCAGCACCAGGCCCAGGAAGATGCAGGCCAGCGGAATCAGCAGGAACCACTTGCGCTCCTTGCGCGCATCCGATGCCCGCGTCCAGAACAGCATGGCAATGGCGCCCACCAGGTACGGGAAGGCATTGATGAAGCCGATCTCCACGTTGCCCAGCCCGCCGAAGCCCTTGATGATCTGCGGCAGGAAGAAGCTCAGGCCGTACAGCGGCACCGTGATGCCCATGTAAACGAAGCCCAGGCCGATCACGCGCGGGTTCAGCAGCGACTGCTTCCACGAGATCTTGTTGATCGACTCGCGGTTGGCGCGCTCGGCGTCCAGCGTGCGCTGCAGCCAGTTGCGCTCCTCGTCGGTGAGCCACTTGGCGTCCTTCGGGCCGTCGGGCAGGTACATCAGCACGAAGAAGGTCAGCACCAGCGAGGGCACCGCCTCCAGGATGAACAGCCACTGCCAGCCGTGCATGCCGCCGATGCCGTCCATGTTGAGGATGTAGCCCGAGATGGGTGAGCCGATCACGGTGGAGATGGGTATGGCGAACATGAACCAGCCCACGATGCGCGCCCGGTACGCCGCCGGAAACCACAGCGTGATGTAGAAGATCACGCCAGGGAAGAAGCCGGCCTCGGCGATGCCCAGCAGGAAACGCACGACATTGAAGCTGGTCGAGCCGCCCACCCAGGCCTGCGCGGCCGAGAGGATGCCCCAGCTGAACATGATGCGGGCGATCCAGCGGCGCGCGCCGAAGCGCTCCAGCGCCATGTTGCTCGGCACCTCGAAGAGGAAGTAGGCCAGGAAGAAGATGCCGGCCGCGCTGCCGAACACGGCGGCGGTGAAGCCCAGGTCCTTGGACATGGCCGCGCCGGCGAAGCCGAGGTTCACGCGGTCGAGGTAGGCGATGAAGTAGCTCACCATCAGAAGCGGCAGCAGTCGCCAGCTGATCTTCGAGATGGTTCTCTGTTCGACGGGATTCATGGTTGGTTTGTCTCCTGTGTTGGATGGTTTTGTGGAGGCTGGTCGGAGGAAAGGGGGGAGCGGCCGCGGCCGCCGGCGTCACGCTTGTTGTTGCTGCTGTTGCTGGGCCCTCATGATCTGGTGGCGCCGCCAGTAGTGGCCGACGACGCCCTTGAAGTTCTCTTTCTGCTTGCCGAGGCCCGATAGCTTCACCTTGGTGGTGCGGGCGCCCAGCATGCCCTTGTCGTGGTGGGTGACGATGAGGGTGTCGCCGAAGCTGCCGTCCTTGTAGGTCAGGCTCTTGACCTCGTCCCACGAAATGGTGGAACCGCCGTCCGCGCTGGGGTGCATGCCCTCGTAGCTGATGTCGACGCGCTCGCCGTTCTTCAGTTCGAAGCCCACAGGCGGGAAGTGGCGCAGCACCACGGCGCGTTCTTCCTCCGTCGCCGGCTCGTAGCGGTAGGCCAGGCTCAGCTCGTGGTTCTGCACGAAGCGCTGCTCGTACTCGCTCCACAGGCGCTGCTCGATGGCGCCGGCGGTCTCGATCTCGTCGGCCCACGAGGTCTGCGGCGCGGTCGCGACGATGCCGCCGTAGGCGCTCTCGGGCACGTGGTGGCCGACGTTGCGCATGCGCTCCAGCAGCGGCGGGTGGCTGTCGTAGGGGTGCGGCACGCCGGCCGTCTTCATCGCCTCGATGAATGCTTCGGAGTTGGCGTAGGGCGGCAGGCCGTCGGCGACGAAGCGGGCGATGCCGAGCGCGCCGTCGTGCTCGCGGTCCTGCTCGAAGAGCTTCTGCTCCACGTCGTTGCGGTAGCTCGCGTAGGCCGAGATCTTGATGAGCGACTGCACGATCGCGTGCGGCGCCGTGAGGCCGGCGGCCACGCGGTCGGCCCTGTACTCGCGCTCGCGGCTGTCGCGGGCCAGCGCGAAGGCGAAGATCATGCGGTACAGCCGCAGCAGGTAGTGCGCCACGATGGTGAGGCCGCCGCTTCGCATCTTCCAGGTGTACTGGTCGAACTGCAGCAGCTTGGGGCCCAGCGCCGCGCTGCTGCGGGTGTCGCCGCCGCCGAGGTGGGCGAGCTCGTGCGCGAGCACCGCGTCGGCCTCGGTCTGGTCGAGCACGCGCAAGAGCGGCAGGCTCACGAAGAGCGTGCGCCCATGCAGCGTGCGGCCCTTGACTTCGCAGGGAGCCTCGGTCACGAAGAAGTTGGTGTCGATGCCGGCCACGATCTGGTCGGGCGGTGCCGTCTTCACGCGGCCGGCGAGCTGGCGGATGCGCTCCCACAGGCGCGGCGCGTCGGCCTGCGAGACCAGCTCGCCCTCGATCTCGTTGCCCGAAGGCAGCTTCTTGAACAGCGTGTAGATCGCATAGAACACCGCCGCGCCCGCTGCGATGCCCGCCAGCGCGATGAGCTTGACGTAGTAGCTGTGCCAGAAGTACGCGGTGAGCCAGAACGACAGCCATACCAGCATCGCGCTCTGCAGCACCACCTCGACCGCGCACGACACCGTCATGAGCCGCCAGCCCGCGACGAAGCTGGCGTAGCGCAGGCCCCGGTTGGCGAAGGCCAGTGCGCCCAGCACCAGCGCCGCGGCGAGCAGCGCGGCGCCGAGCACGATGGTCCAGATGGCGGCGCGGTCGGCCCAGTGGAACTGCCACTGCATCGAATAGGGGCTGCACACCTTGTCGTGGAAGTTCCTGTCTTCGGGGGCGGTGGCGTCGCAGGCCCTGGAGAGCTGGTGGGTGCGGTAGAACGCGGTGGCTTCGGCCTTGTCGGCGGCGGACAGCCGTGCATCCTTGGCGATGCGGTTTTCCATCGCCTGCAGGAACTCCGCGTCCTGCGAGCGCAGCGCGTATTCGGTGAAAGCGAGCGTCGCCGCCGGAATGGCGAAAAGCGACACGAGCGTGAGGACGAACACGCGCAAGAGGTCGGCGTGAACCGTGCGGGCGAGGGCCATGGGCGATCTTCTCCTGGATGACGAATGCTGCGAGTTGTTATGGACTGTCCGGGAAGCCGATAGCGTAGCGGGCACGGCGCATGCAGTGAAGCCGGGTGCTGCGTCAAGCGCGACAGGGCACCACCTGCCGCCGAATATGGTTATCTCCTTTGTTTCGTTCCGCGCGCGATGGCGCGGGTATAGCCTCTGCGTTCGCTTGCAGAGGAACCGTTTCGAGGAGTCACGTCGCATGAGCGTTGGGTCCAATGGACAGATGCTGGCCGCCAACCTGCCTTCGGTGGAGGCCGAGCTCAACTACCTGAAGGCGGGCCAGGGCCGGCCCGTGAGCTACACATTCGAGCCTCCGTCCGGCACGCCCTGGGTGACCGGCGAACTGGAAGCGCGCCGCGTGACCATCCGCGACGGCCGCCCGCTGGTGGCGCTGAACGAGCTGACGCTCGACCGCAGCGGCTTCACGCAGATCTCGCACCGCAGCGTGCTCGTCGATTTCTCGCAGGATGCCGCGATCCGCGACATCTACTACCGCGAGGCCGAGGCGCTGCTGCGCGACGTGACCGGCGCCGAGAAGATCGTCGTGTTCGACCACACGCTGCGCGACAGCGCACAGGGCTCGCGCCGCACGGCCGACCTGCGCGAGCCGGTGCGCCGCGTGCACAACGACCAGACCTTCGTCTCCGCGCCGCGCCGCGTGCGCGACCACCTGCCGCCGGAAGAGGCCGAGGAGCGGCTGAAGAACCGCTTCGCGATCGTCAACCTGTGGCGCCCGCTGGCCACGGTGGAGCGCCTGCCGCTGGCACTGTGCGACGCGCGTTCCATCTCGCCGAACGACCTCGTGCCCAGCGACCTCGTCTATCCCGACAAGGTGGGCGAGACCTGGTCCTTTACCTGGAATCCGGAGCACCGCTGGTACTGGTTCCCGAGGCTTCGACCCGACGAGGCGCTGCTGCTGAAGATCTACGACTCGCTCGAGCAGGGCGTGGCGCGTTACACCGCGCACACCGCCTTCGAGGACCCGACGGGTTCGCAGGAGGCGCCGCCGCGGCGCAGCATCGAACTGCGCGCGCTGGTGTTCTGGCCCGCCGGCAAGCCGCCGCAAGGCAAGTAGCAGTAAGACGAAACGACTCATGCACGCTGTGTTCTACAGCGCTGTGCCCGCGCGATTCTTTGCCAGGAATTAGCAAGGGCAGGGCGCACGCCGGCACAGACCCCACGCCTGCAGCGATTGCCGTGCTTCGCGACAATCGCTGCAATGCGTTCTTCCCCCTTCTTCAAGATGGCCCTGCTGCTGGGCCTGCTCTCGGCCATCGGGCCATTCGCCATCGACATGTACCTGCCGGCGCTGCCCGCCATCGGACAGAGCCTGCACGCCGACATCGGCGCGGTGCAGATGAGCCTCACGGCCTTCTTCCTCTCGCTCGGCGCGGGGCAACTGCTCTACGGGCCGATCTCCGACATGGTGGGCCGCAAGCCGCCGCTGTACGCAGGGCTGTTGCTGTTCGCACTCGCCAGCATCGGCTGCGCGCTGGCGACCGACATCCAGACGCTGATCGTGCTGCGCTTCATCCAAGGGCTGGGCGCCGCGGCCGGCATGGCGATTCCGCGCGCGGTGGTGCGCGACCTGCACACCGGCACCGACGCGGCCCGGCTGATGTCGCTGCTGATGCTGGTGTTCAGCGTGTCGCCGATCCTCGCGCCGCTGGCAGGCAGCGCGGTCATCGCTTTTTCCGGCTGGCGCGGCGTGTTCTGGGCCGTGACTGTCGCGGCCGTGGCGGGCCTGGCCATGATGGTGAAGCTGCTCGACGAAACCCGCCCGGCTTCGCAGCGCGTGGAAAGCAGCCTCGGCAGCGCGCTGTCGGCCTACTGGCTGCTGCTGCGCGACACGCACTACCTCGGGCTGGTGTTCATCGGCAGCTTCGCGATGGCGGGCTTCTTCACCTACCTCGCGAACTCCTCGTTCGTGATGATCGACCACTACGGTCTTTCGCCCGCGCTCTACAGCGTGGCCTTCGGCGTGAACGCTGCCGCCTTCATCGGCGCCTCGCAGTTCACCGGCACGCTGGGCGAGCGCTACGGGCTGGTCAATCTCGTCAAGTTCGGCGTGGTGTGCTGCGGCGCCGCGATGATCGCGATGTTCGCCTACTTCGCGATGGGCGACGACAGCATCTGGGTGCTCATCGTCCTGTACTTCATCGCCTCGGGCTTCATGGGCCTGGTGATCCCGACCACCGGCGTGCTCGCGCTGGAGATGCACGGCGCCATCGCGGGCACGGCCTCGGCGCTGCTGGGCACGCTGCAGATGCTCACCGGTGCGCTGGCCATGGCGGTGGTGGGCCTCTTCACCGACGGCAGGCCGCTGCCGATGGTGGCCGGCATGGCCGGCGGCGCGCTCATCGCGCTGGTGCTGACCTGGCTCACGCTGGGCGGCGTGCGCTCGGAGCCCACGGGCAAGGCAGCAAAGACAGGAAGGGCGCAGCGAGCCTGATGAACACGGTACGCGCAGGCGCCGCGCTCCCGGCCGCCGAAGACAACAACAACGGCGGCAACATGGCGCCAAGGCCCGTCGACGGGCTGTCCCAGCCGGAGCGCGGCTGGGCGATGCTGGTCATCATCCTCGGGCTGATCGTGGCGGTGCTCGACGGCACCATCGTCAACCTGGCGCTGCCGGGCATCGCGCGCGAGCTCAACGCCAGCCCTTCGCAATCGATCTGGGTGGTCAACGCCTACCAGATCGCCACGCTGGTGATGCTGCTGCCGCTGGCCTCGCTGGGCGATCTCGTGGGCTACCGGCGCGTGTACCTGGTCGGCATGGCGGTGTTCACGCTGTCTTCGCTGGCTGCCACTTTTGCCAACTCGCTGGGCACGCTGATCGCGGCGCGCGCGTTCCAGGGCCTGGGCGCGGCCGGCATCATGAGCGTGAACGCGGCGCTGGTACGGCTCACGTACCCTTCGTCGCAGCTGGGCAAGGGCATGGCGATCAATTCGCTGGTGGTGGCTACTTCTTCTGTGGCGGGGCCTTCGGTGGCGGCGGCCATCCTGTCGGTGGCTTCCTGGCCCTGGCTCTTCGCCATCAACGTGCCGCTGGGCCTCGTCACCTTCGCGCTGGGCATGAAGGCGCTGCCTTTCAACCGCGTGCCGCCCGCCGCGGGGCTGCGCTTCTCGCCAGTCGACGTGGCGTTGAACGTGCTGATGTTCTCGCTGGTGTTCCTGGGCGTCGACCGGCTCGGCGTGCGCGAAGGCGCGGTTCAGGGCGGCGGCTCGCAGGCCTCGGCCTGGGGCATCCTGCTGGCGGGCCTTGTGGTGGGCTTCATCTACCTGCGCCGCCAGCGCAGGGAAGCGGTGCCGCTTTTCCCGATCGACCTGCTGCGCATTCCGGTGTTCGCGCTGTCGATGAGTACCTCGGTGGCCGCCTTCTGCGCGCAGATGCTGGCCTACATCGCGCTGCCTTTCCTGCTGCTGGAGGTGTACGGGCGCAGCCACATCGAGGCGGGCTTGCTCATCACGGCGTGGCCGCTGGCCATCGTGGTGATGGCGCCCATCGCAGGGCGGCTGATCGGCCGGTACCCCGACGGGCTGCTGGGCGGCATCGGACTGGGCCTGCTGGCCACGGGCCTGGCCCTGTTGGCGGCGCTGCCGGCGCATCCGGGCAATGCCGACATCGCCTGGCGCATGGCGCTGTGCGGGCTTGGCTTCGGGCTGTTCCAGTCGCCGAACAACCACACCATCGTGACCTCGCCGCCGGCGCACCGCAGTGGTGCGGCCAGCGGCATGCTGGGCACGGCCCGGCTCACCGGGCAGACACTGGGCGCCGTGGTGCTGGCGGGCGTCTTCAGCATCTGGAGCCCGCACGGGGGCCACGGGCCGGTGGTCGCGCTGGTGCTGGCCGCCAGTTTTGCCGCGGTGGCGGCGGTTTTCAGCAGCCTGCGGCTCAAGACGACAAGCCACGGCGGCTGAATGAGTTAGGGTACTCACCCATGACGGAAGTACCTGAAACCGTGGTTTGCCCGGGTTGCGATGCGGTCTACGGCCGCACGCCCCTGCGCCCGCGCGACGTGGCGCGCTGCCCGCGCTGCGGCACCGAGCTCGACCGGCACCCGGGCGAGCAGGAGCGCCGGATCCTTCCTCTGACGGTGGCCTGCCTCATCATGTTCGCCATCGCGAACCTGTTTCCCATCGTCGAGATCGAGCTGCAGGGCCTGCGCAGCCAGACCACGCTGGCCGGCGCGGTGGTCGCACTGAGCGCCGAAGGCATGTCGGTGGTGGCGCTGCTGGTGCTGGCCACGACCATCCTCTTTCCCTTCCTGCAGCTTTGCATCCTGGCGTACCTGCTGGTTCCGCTGAGCCGCGAGCACCGGCCCGTGGGCTTCGCACTGCTGGTGCGGGCGATGCAGTCGCTGCGGCCCTGGGGAATGATCGAAGTGTTCCTGCTCGGCGTTCTCGTGGCCATCGTCAAGCTTTCGAGCATGGCGACCGTGGTGCCGGGGCCGGCGCTGTGGGCCTTCATGGCGCTCACGGTGATGCTGACGGCGGTGCTGTCCTTCGACCCGGGTGCGTTCTGGGGAATGGCGTTCAGGCCGAAGGGCGAGGAACCTGGTGAAGAAGAGAAGGGTGGAGCATCGGCATGAAGAAGCTGCAGGGCCACCTCCGGCAGCGCCTCGGCAGCCTCGCGGCTTACGGCGAGCATTACCACCACGAACATGAGGCGGATGCGAAGGTTCCCACCGCCGCCTCGATGGGCTACATGGCCTGCCGCCATTGCGGCGCCGTCTGGAAAGACGCCGAGGAGGGCGACGCCTGCGGCCGCTGCGGCACGCACCTGCATACGCGCAAGCCGCAGAGCCTGAAGCTCACCTGGGCCTTCCTGATCGCGGCCTGCATGATGTACATCCCGGCCAACCTGCTGCCGGTGATGATCACGCGCACGCTGTTCGGCACGCAGAACGACACCATCCTGAGCGGGGTGATCTATTTCTGGGTGTCCGGCGCCTACGGGCTGGCCGCCATCGTCTTCATCGCGAGCTTCCTGGTGCCGCTGTTCAAGCTCGCGGTGCTGCTGCTGCTCGTGGTGCTGGCTCAGCGCGGCAGCACCTGGCGCCGGCGCGAGCGGGCGAAGCTCTATCACATCATCGAGATCATCGGCCGGTGGTCGATGCTCGACGTGTTCGTGGTATCGCTGCTGACGGGGCTGGTGCAGATCCAGGGCTTCGCGGTGATCACCGCGGGCGTGGGCATCGCGGCCTTCGGCTCGGTGGTGGTGCTGACCATGCTGGCCTCGCTGAGCTTCGACCCGAAGCTCACCTGGGACAGCAGGGAAGACCAGGCCATCCTGCAGGACCACGAAGAAGGCGCACAGCGCGAGCAACGTCTGCAGGGACATGAAAACAGGGACGAGAAACCAGCATGAGTGAAGAAGACCGACCCCAGGACAAACCGGAGCCATCCGGCCAGCCCCCGCTGCCGAAGCCACGCGTGGTGCGCCGCCGCGAATGGCTGCCGTCGCTGATCTGGCTGATTCCCATCGTGGCCGCGCTGGTGGGCATCACGCTGGTGGCGCGCATCATCATGGAGCGTGGCCCGGAGGTGGTGCTGACCTTCAAGACCGCCGAGGGCCTGGAGGCCGGCAAGACCGCCGTGAAGTACAAGGACGTGCAGATCGGCCTGGTCACCAGCCTGCGCCTGGCGCGCGACCGCTCTCATGTGCGCGTGCTGGTGCAGTTCAACAAGGACGCGCAGAGCTTCACCGCCTCCGACTCGCGTTTCTGGGTGGTGCGCCCGCGGCTGGACACCTCGGGCATCTCGGGGCTCAACACGCTGCTGTCGGGCGCCTACATCGGCGCCGACGCGGGCGTGTCGCAGGAAACGGCGGGCGAGTTCACCGGGCTGGAGACGCCGCCCACCGTCACGCGCGACGACTCGGGCAAGCAGTTCCTGCTGCGTGCCAACGACGTGGGCTCGCTCGACGTGGGCTCGCCCGTGTACTTCCGCCGCATCAAGGTCGGGCAGGTGGCGGCCTACGAGCTCGACGGCGACGGGCGCGGCGTGACGCTGCGCGTCTTCATCAATGCGCCGTACGACAAGTTCGTGGGCATGAACACGCGCTTCTGGCAGGCCAGCGGCATCGACGCGCAGCTCAGCGCCAGCGGCTTCACGCTGCGCACGCAGTCGCTGGCGACCATCCTGCTCGGAGGCATCGCCTTCCAGGCGCCCGAAGACGCGATGGGACCGGTGGCCAAGGAGAACGCGTCGTTCACGCTGGCGCAGGACGAGACCACGGCCATGAAGGAGCCCGACGGGCCCTCGCAGACCCTGCTGATGTACTTCAACCAGTCGCTGCGCGGCCTGACGCCGGGTGCGCCGGTGGACTTCCGCGGCGTGGTGATCGGCGAGGTGAAGTCGATCGGCGTGGAGTTCGACCGCGCCGAGCGCGAGTTCCGCATGCCGGTGCTGGTGCAGGTCTACCCCGACCGCCTGCGCCGCCGCGCGGGCGAGAGCGGCACCGAGTCGCGCTCCACCCAGCAGGAGCGGCTGCGCTTCCTGGCGGAGAAGGGCCTGCGCGCCCAGCTGCGCAACGGCAACCTGCTGACCGGGCAGGTCTACGTGGCGCTCGACTTCTTCCCGAAGGCGCCGCCGGCGAAGATCGACCTGGCGAAGAACCCGATCGAATTGCCTACCGTGCCCAACAGCCTCGACGAGATCCAGTCGCAGGTTCAGGAGATCGCGACCAAGCTCAACAAGGTGCCCTACGAGCAGATCGCGGGCGACCTGCGCACCACGCTCGCTTCGCTCAACAAGACGCTCACGGCCGCCGAGCAGACGGTGAAGCGCATCAACAACGACGTCACGCCCGAGCTGGCCGCGGCCATGAAGGACGTGCGCAAGACCGTGAACACGGCCGAACGCACGCTGGCCGACGACTCGCCGCTGCAGCAGGACATGCGCCAGACGCTGCAGGAGCTCACGCGCGCCGCAGGCTCGGTGCGCGTGCTGACCGACTACCTCGAGCGCCATCCCGAATCGCTGCTGCGCGGCAAACCGGACGACAACAAGAAATGAAGAAGAACCACTTTTCATTCGTGGCGGTGGCTGCGGCGGCCGCAGCGCTGGCGGCGCTCGCGGGCTGCGCGAGCAAGCCCGACAGCTACTACACGCTGGCAAGCCCGGTGGCCGCGGCCGATGCCGCGCCTTCGACGCTCGGCAGCGCCGCGCCGCTCTACATCGAGCTCGCGCCCGTGGCCGTGCCCGAGCGCTTCGCACGGCCGCAGATGGTCGTGCGCCAGCCCAACGGCAGCGCGCAGGTCGAGGTGCTGGAGCAGCACCGCTGGGCCTCGTCCTTCGAGAACGAGCTGCGAGACGCGCTGGCCAGCGGCATCGCCGGCCGGCTCGGCGCGCTCGACGTGACCAAGGGCGGCCGGCAGAGTTCGCAGCCGGTGTGGCGCATCGCGGTGCAGCTGCGACAGTTCGACGCGGTCGAGGGCGGCCGCGTGGACGCGAATTTCAGCTGGACGCTGCGGCGCTCGGACGAGGCGCGCACCGTGGTCTGCCAGCTGAGCCTCGGCGAGGCGGTGGGCAGCGGAATGGACGCGGTGGCGCAGGGGGCACAGCGCGTGACCTCGGCGGCGGCCGCCGCGATGGCGCGCAGCGTGAGCGCGGCGCGGGCGAATCCGTCGGCGACCGCCTGCGCGACCTGAGTTTTCTTCTCTCCCCTTGAAGGGGCAGTGCGAGACCGGAATCCCATGAAAAGGAGACCCCATGGCACAGATCGGCAAGGCGCCCTGCGAAGAGACGCTGATTCTTCATGGCCTTCATGGCTCCCGCGCGGGAGAGGGCGAGGGGAGCGACTGTCCTGAAGCTGCCAGGCCATGGGTGCTGGCCGCGGCCATCGTGGGCTCGAGCATGGCCTTCATCGACGGCACGGTGGTCAACGTGGCGCTGCCGGCCATCCAGTCCGACCTGCGCGCAACAGCCTTCCAGGCGCAATGGGTGGTCGAGTCGTATGCCTTGCTGCTGGCGGCGTTGCTGCTGGTGGGCGGGGCGCTGGGCGATCACTATGGCCGGCGGCGCATCTTCGCGATCGGCGTCGGCATCTTCGCGCTGTCGTCGGTGGCGTGCGCGCTCGCGGGCAACGTGCAGCAACTCATCGCGGCGCGGGCGGTGCAGGGCGTGGGCGGCGCGCTGCTGGTACCGGGCAGCCTGGCGCTCATCAGCGCGGCCTATCCGGAGAAGGAGCGCGGCAAGGCCATCGGCACATGGTCGGGCTTCAGCGGCATCACGGCGGCGGTGGGGCCGGTGCTGGGCGGCTTCCTGGTCGATCATTTCTCGTGGACCTGGGCTTTCCTCATCAATGTGCCGATGGCGCTGCTGGTGCTGTGGATCGTGTGGCGCCACGTGCCCGAGAGCCGCGGAGCTTCCGCCAGCGGCGGGCTCGACCTGTGGGGCGCGCTGCTGGCGACGGCCGGGCTCGGCGGCATCGTCTACGCCTTCATCGAGGCGCCGACGCAGGGCTGGGGTTCGGCGGCGGTGCTTGCGGCGCTCGCAATCGGCGTGCTGGGCAGCGTTGCGTTCTTCGTCGCCGAGCGCAAGGCGCGCACGCCGATGCTGCCGCTGGAGCTGCTGCGCATCGGCAACTTCAGCGGCGCCAACCTGCTGACGCTGCTGCTCTACGCGGCGCTGGGCGGCGGGCTGTATTTCTTTCCGCTCAACCTGATCCAGGTACAGGGCTACTCGGCCACGGTGGCGGGGGCGGCGCTGCTGCCGTTCATCTTCATCATGTTCGCGCTCTCGGGATGGGCCGGGCAGCTGGTCGACCGCTTCGGGCCGCGCATGCCGCTGGTGATCGGGCCGGCGATTGCCGCTGTGGGCTTCGCGCTGTTCGCGCTGCCGGGCGTGGGCGCGAGCTACTGGAGCGGCTTCCTGCCGGCCGTGGTGGTGCTGGGCTTCGGCATGACGGTGACGGTGGCACCGCTGACGACCACGGTGATGAACGCGGTCGGCGCAGACCTGGCGGGCGTGGCCTCTGGCGTGAACAACGCGGTGTCGCGCGCGGCTGCGGTGCTGGCGATCGCGGTGTTCGGCGCGCTCATGGCCTGGGCCTTCGACACCGCGTTGGCCGGGCATCTGCGCGAGATGGGCGCGACGGCGCAACTGACGGCATTTCTCGAAGGCGAGCGCAGCAAGCTGGCGGGCGCGGCGATCCCTCCGGGCGCGGACGCGGCCACTGCGGCAGCCGTGAAACGCGCGGTGGCCGAATCCTTCGTCGCGGGCTTTCGCTGGGTGATGTTGTCGAGCGCGGCGCTGGCCGTGCTCAGCGCATTGAGCGCGTGGCTGATGATCCGGAGCACTCCACCGGCGGCAGGAGGCACGGACGGCAAGAAGTGAAAGGGCACGACCGATGCGGGAAGAGAGCGAGCAACAGCAGCACTTCGACGTGCTGATCGTCGGCGCCGGCCTCTCGGGCATCGGTGCCGGCTACCACCTGCAGAAGCACTGCCCGGGCCGCAGCTACGCGATCCTCGAAGGGCGTGAGCGCAGCGGCGGCACCTGGGACCTGTTCCTTTATCCGGGCGTGCGTTCGGACTCCGACATGTACACGCTGGGCTATTCGTTCCGGCCGTGGACGCAGGCGAAGTCCATCGCGGACGGGCCGTCGATCCTGAACTACCTGCGCGAGACGGCGGCGCAGCACGGCATCGACCGCAGGATCCGCTTCAACCACCGCGTGGTGCGAGCCTCGTGGTCGACGCCGGAGGCCTGCTGGAGCGTGGACGTGGAGCGCGGCCCCGAGCAGCTTCCGCTGCGCCTGCGCTGCAACTTTCTCTTCCTGTGCAGCGGCTACTACAGGTACGACGCGGGCTACACGCCCGACTTCGCGGGCATCGGCGACTACACGGGCCGCATCGTCCATCCGCAGCACTGGCCCCAGGACCTGGACTACGGCGGAAAGCGCGTGGTCGTCATCGGCAGCGGCGCGACCGCGATGACGCTGGTGCCCGCGATGGCGAAGACGGCCGGCCACGTGACGCTGCTGCAGCGCTCGCCTACCTACGTCGTCGCGCGCCCGGCGCAGGACCCGATCGCGCGAAGGCTGCGCGGCATCCTCCCGGCCGGGCTGGCCTACGGCCTCACGCGCTGGAAGAACGTGCTGCTGTCGATGTACTTCTTCCGCCTCGCCCGGCGCAAGCCCGACTACGCGAAGAAGATGATCCTCGGCGGCGTACGGCAGGCGCTCGGCCCCGACTACGACATCGCCACGCATTTCACGCCGCGCTACAACCCGTGGGACCAGCGCCTTTGCCTGGTTCCCGACGGCGACCTGTTCGCGGCCATCAGGGCAGGGCGCGCTTCGATGGTCACCGACCACGTCGACACCTTCACGCCGGGCGGCATCAGGCTGAAGTCGGGCAGGGAGCTGGAGGCCGACGTGGTGGTCACCGCCACCGGGCTGGAACTGCAGGTGCTCGGTGGCGTGCAGCTCGAGGTGGACGGCCGTCGCGTGGAACCGGCCGCGACCTTCAGCTACAAGGGAATGATGTACAGCGACGTGCCCAACCTGGCCTCGTCGTTCGGCTACACCAACGCCTCGTGGACGCTCAGGAGCGACCTGACCTGCGCGTATGTCTGCCGGCTGCTCAACCACATGGAGAAGCGAGGCTGGAGGCAATGCACGCCGCGCAACACGGACCCGGCGCTGGCGCCCGAGCCCTGGCTCGACTTCTCTTCGGGCTATGTGCAGCGCGCGGTGGACAGGTTTCCGAAGCAGGGCTCGCGCGCGCCGTGGCGCGTGTACCAGAACTACGCGCGCGATCTGGTGAGCCTGCGCTTCGGTTCGGTGGACGACGGGGTGATGGAGTTCACGAATCGGCGTGCTGGTTAGCTATTGCCGGAGTTCGAGGAAAACGAACTGGAATTCATATGGCGTCATGCGCCAGCTGACATCACACCGTCGGCCGTGGGCTGCCCTTCCTCGAACTTGCGAGACTCAAACGAACGGCGTGTAGGGCTGTTGAGGCTGCACGTAGATTCTTTTTTCGTAGACGGTGGGAACTTTGGTTCCCCCTTCGATCGTTTTCTCGATGTGCGCGACGCTGCCCATATAGATCGCCGCACGGCTGAACAGGTGGGCTTTCCATCCATCCGGGTGAATCACGGTGATGTGGAAGTAGTCCTGCCCCCTGAAAGTCTGACGTTGGTGGAAGCCCAGTTCCACTGTGACCTTGAGCCTGTCGCTCAATACGGCAACGGCCAATTCGTGCAGTTCGACTGCGTGCCCATTGGCAATTTCTCTGTCCGCCCATGTATTCAGCATGGCGGTTATCTGCTGGTAGCTGGCATCGCCCAGGGTGTTGTATGTGTCCTCATACCAATCGCCATGTTTTGCCCTGAGTCCATCGATGTTGTCCCAGTTTTCTGCAAACACAATGCCCATTTAGCCCTCCAGTTCGATTGATTGCGTTACTGAAATGGATGTACCCGACTTCTTCCGGATGCGTGCCCGGATAGGGGGCTGCCAGCAACCTGACCCCTTTCTGGCTTTCCGGAGAACTGAAGTCGGTGCACTGTGGCGTCCATTCGGGCGCCAATCAATTTCGCACCATTACAGGCTCGGGCTGGCCGGCGCAGGGCGCGTGGCCCGTCTGTCCGGACCACGACAAGCGCCTTGCCCTCGAAAGATCGCTCGCCTGTCAGGGGCGAACCAACCGGGCGCGGCCCTTGTCAGGGCGTCGCTGCTGGGGCGCTAGAGGGCGAGAGCAGCGTGTCGAGCTCGATCCACAGCGCATCGCATTGCCCAGCCCTGAACGCAGCTGCCCTGAAGGTCGGGTGCTCGCCGTGGTACGTGTCCCACAGCGCGCGCTGGCCGTCGGCCACGCAGGCGCGCACGTTGGCCAGCCGGTCGGCGGCCTTCACCAGCAGCGCGAGTTCCTCGTCGCCTTTCACCTCGGCCAGCGCCGCATAGGTCCTGGCCTTGCGCTCCTTGCGGTTGGCGCCGGGCGCATCGGTCAGCAGCGCGACGCAGGAAGCGACTAGGTCGCCGAAGCGCGAGCGCACGTCCGCCACCGTCGCTGCCGTGTCCTCGACCACGTCGTGCAGGTAGCCGACGACGCGCGCCTTGTCGCCGTAGGGCTGGAGCAGGGCGGCGACGGCGTCGAGGTGGTGCACGTACGGATGGATGCCGTATTTCTGGTCGCCATGCATTTCGACGGCGTAAGCGCGGGCGGCGTCGGGTGTCTGCGAGGTTATGGTCATGCGGCGCGTCCTGTAGATTTTTCCATTCTGCCTTCGTGGCGGCGCACGGTCCTGGCGCTTGCGGCGGCATGATGCTCGCGGCCAGTCTTTCTTCCCGAACAGAAGTTTTTTCATGACCACGGTTTTCGTCAGCCATCCGCCAGCCAAGCTGGCCAACTACTTCGGCGACCGCGCCACCGCCGCCCTTCGGGCCATCGCGCAGGTTCGCCTCAATCCCAGCGACGCCGAACTTTCCTCGCGCGAGCTCGCCGATCTGGCGCAGGACTGCGACGCGATCATTTCCTACCGCCAGACGGTGGGCGACGAGGCGCTGTTCGCGGCGCTGCCACAGCTCAAGGCCTTCGTGCGCTGCGCCATCGACATCCGCAACATCGACGTGGCTTCCGCCAGCCGGCATGGCGTGCTGGTGACGCAGGCGAGCGCAGGGTTCATCACCTCGGTGTCGGAATGGATCGTAGGCGCGATGATCGATCTGGGCCGGGGCATCAGTGCCTCCGCCGCGAGCTACCACGCGGGCCGCCTGCCGCCGCCCGCGATGGGGCGCGAACTGCGCGGCAGCACGCTGGGCGTGATCGGCTACGGGCAGATCAGCCGGTACCTCTGCGATGTCGCGCTGGCGCTGAACATGCGCATCGTCGTGCACGACCCGTACACGGCTACCGATCGGGCGGAGTTCGAGCAGGTGAGCTTCGAGGCGCTGCTGGCGCAATCGGACTTCGTGGTCTGCCTCGCGCCCGCCACCGAGGCGACCGAGAACATGATGAATGCCCGGGCGTTCGCCGCGATGCAACCCCACGCCTTCTTCATCAATGCCTCGCGCGGAAACCTGGTGGATGAGCGTGCGTTGCTAGCGGCGCTGGACGCAGGCGTGGTCGCTGGATGCGCGCTCGACGTGGGCCGCGCACCCGACCAGATGCCTTCGCCGGATGTGGCGGCGCATCCGCGCGTGATCGCCACGCCCCACATCGGCGGGCTCACGCCGCCGGCGGTGGAGCACCAGGCGATGGAAACCGTGTCGCAACTCGCGGAGATCTTCCAGGGCAGAGCGCCGAAAGGCGCGGTCAATGCGGCCGAGGCCTATCGCTGGCGGAAGGCCTTCGGGGCAGGCGCCTCGAGAGCCGGGCCCATGGGAACTTCCCGCTGACAGGCGTCGCACGGGTTGACAGGGGGCCTGCGACGCCTGGATACTGAACTATCAGGTTCATCGTCAGAAGCGAAGGAGTCCCATGCAGAAGATCGTTCCCTGTCTCTGGTTCGACACCAACGGAGAAGAGGCGCTGAAGTTCTACAGCAGCATTTTTCCGAACTCGCGCGTGACCGACACGCTGCTGTGGGGCGACGCCAATCCCAGCCGCAAGGGCTCGCTGCTCACCGCGACGTTCGAGCTCGACGGGCAGGAATTCATGATTCTCAACGGCGGCCCGGAGTACAAGTTCAACCCGGCCATCTCGATGTTCGTGCCGTGCGAGACGCAGGCCGATGTCGACTACTACTGGGACAGGCTGCTCGAAGGCGGTGGCCAGCCGGTGCAGTGCGGCTGGCTCACCGACCGCTATGGCGTTTCGTGGCAGGTCGCGCCCAAGGCCATGATCCGCATGTTCCAGGACAAGGACGCTGCCAAGGCCAACCGCGCGATGCAGGCCATGATGAAGATGGTCAAGCTCGACCTCGCACAGGTGCAGCGGGCCTTCGACGGCAAGTAGCCGGCGCGCCGGCTACACCAGCCGGTGGATCGATTTCTTGCGCCACACCAGCTGGTAGTAGGCAGTCTGCAGCAGCAGCATCGCCCCGAAGGTCACCGGGTAGGCCACCCAGACCCCATCGAGCCCGATGCGGTGGCTCATGACCCAGGCCACCGGCACCTCCACGCCGAGAATGCAGAAGATCGAGATCAGCGTGGGCACCAGCACCGAGCCGCTGGCGCGCATGATCCCCGACAGCGCCGAAGCCATGCCGAAGACCACCAGGCTCCACAGCATGATATGCAGCAGCGTCTGCGCGATCTCGATGACCGGCGCGCTGGTGATGAAGAAGCCCATCAGCGGCCGTGAGAACAGGTAGCCCAGCAGCACCAGGCCGCCGGTCAGCACCAGGTTCATGAGCAGCGCCGTCTTCGCGATGGCGCCGAGCCGGTTGGCCCGGCCCGCGCCGATGGCCTGCGCGCCGAGGATCGACGCGGTGATCGCGATCGAGATCGCCGGGAACTGCACGTAGGCCACCACCTGGTTCACCGCGCCGTAGGCGGCCGTGGCGTTCGAGCCGAAGCCGTTGACCATCGACAGCAGCACCACCTCGGCCAGCGCCACCACGATCATCTGCACCCCCGTGGGTACCCCGATGCGCAGCACGGCCTTCAGCAGGTGCGGCTGGATGCGCAGGTTGCGCATGAATTCCGCGTCTGGCGCGAGCGGGCTCTTGCGCTGGCGCAGGCGAAAGCCCAGCCAGGTGGTTGCCACTGCGAACGACAGCACCGACGCCCACGCGCCGCTGGCCACGCCGAGCTGCGGCAGGCCGCCCCAGCCGCGGATGAGCGCGGGCGTGACCACCAGGCCGATCAGCGTGGAAATCAGCAGCGTGAGCAGCGGCGTGACGGTGTCGCCCACACCGCGCAGCATCGCGGTGGCCAGCAGGAAGATGAACACGCCGGGCATCGCGATCAGCATGATGCGGGCATAGCGCGTGGAGTCGGCCAGCACGTCGGGGGGCGTGCCCAGCGCGGCCAGCATCGGCGTGGTGAACGCGCCTCCGAACACGGCGATCACCAGCCCCATCAGCACGCCGACGGTGAGCGTGGTACCGGCCACGGCCTTGGCCTTGGCGACGTCTCGCGCACCCCATGCCTGGCCGATGAGCACCGAGGCGCCGGCCCCCAGGCCGATGATGAAGGCGATGAAGAAGAACATCACCGGAAAGAAGCTCGACACCGCCGCGAGCGCGCCCACGCCGAGCATCTGCCCCACGTACACGTTGTTGAGCGTGCCGGAGAGCGACTGGAGGATGTTGCTGAGCAACATCGGCGCGAGGAAGAAGAGAAAGACCTTCCACAGCGGGCGCGGCGCGTTGACGGGCGACACGGGCACGCCCTGCAGGCCGCTCTGGCCGGCACCGGGGCTGTTGCCGCTGCCGGTGCCGGTCGTCTCGGTTGTCGTTCTCATCGATGGTTCCAGCCGGCGGCCGCGAGTTTCTGCAGATGGGCGCGCACGTCGGCGGGCCAGGGGTCGATCAGGGTGGCGAAGCGTTGCTCCTCGCCGGCGAAGAGCGCGCGGGTGGCTTCCTCGAAGCCGGGCAGGTTGCCCGCGATCGCGGTCATGAAGCGGTAGGCGGCTTCCTGCGCTGCGCGCACGGTGTCGCGCTCGGCGTTCACGCGGCGCGCGTCTTCGACCAGCTTGCGCAGCGCGACCGAGGCGCCGCCGGGCTGGCGGCCGAGCCAGTCCCAGTGGCGCGGCAGCAGCGTGACTTCGCGAGCGACCACGCCGAGCTTGGGGCGGCCCACGCCGCGCGGGGCATCGTCGCGATGCGGCTCGGCCTCGGGGTAGCGCAGCTCGGGCGGAAGCTCGCGCATGTCGAGGTCGAGCTGGGCGCCGGTCTGGTCATCGAACACGAGATACGGGCCGGGGTCGTCGCGGCGGCTCAGCTGTTCGAGCACTTCGGTCTTGCTGCCGTGTGCCACGCGCTGGAAGCCGAAGAACACGGTCAAAGTGGTTGTCGGGGTGTCGGAAGACATTCGGATGTTTGTTTGTTCCTGGGGGGTACCAAGCGAAACGAGGTGCGTAATCTACTCGCTGCCGCGCTTCGATGCGCGCCATCTCGTCGCCATGTGTCGCGCATGCGCTCAGGGTGTGTTGTAGCCGTTCGCGCCGAAGCATTGAAGCTCTTCCTGCCATAGCGAAAGAAGCTTCTCGAGCTCGGCCTTGCGATCGAAACCGGGGTCCTTGCGCTCCTTGATGCGGTCGACCACCTCGAAGCTGAAATGTTCGGCGCCATGCGCGATCCAGTCCTGGCCGAGCGCCTTGCTGCGATGGGAGCGCATGTTCAGTTCGAAGCGCGCGCGGTTCATCGCGCCATCCACATCGAGGCTGCCGGCCACGTAGACGCGGCCGCTGAGCTTGTTGCGGATCGCGTAGACGCCGGCCGGGCGCGGGTTTTCCTTGTATTGCCGGATCAGGGCGCGGCGGTTTTCCGTGGACAGGTTCATGCCCCAAATATTACCCGGATTAAATTAGAACGGCAATACATCCGGGTAAAAATGGAGTTCAGCTTTCCCTGAACCGCCGCCAGCCGCGAGCCATGCGCCTGTTCAGTGCCCGCACAAGGCGCCAAGGACGGCTCTGCCGGACGAGGTCGAGCACGCGGTCCTTCCAGGCTTTCCACCGCGGATACCAGCGGGCGAACCACGGAATGCGCATCAGCGGCCCTTCGACCAGCTGGAAGATCCGCGCCACGATGGCGGTGCCCACCAGCTTGGCCAGCACCAGCACCGTGAGGGCGGTCGCCGCATGGCCACGGCTGAAGAGAAAGAGCGCCAGCACCTTCACCGGCAGAAGCAACAGCACCGGCACGAAGAAGGCCAGGAGCGCACCCCACGGCGGCAGCCGGCGCAGCCGTTCCTCGAGCGCGGCCCAGAGGGGGAGGCGGGACAGCCGCGCAGCAAGGGCCGCGAGCGGCTCCCAGCCCCACTCCTCGAAGAGCAGCAGCGCAACGATGAGCGCGGTGCCGATGGCGCGGAGCAGGGCACGCAGTACGCGCAGCACGCGCGCAAGGAATGTCATTGCGCGAGGGTAAGGCACGCAAGGGGCCGCGGGCCGCTTCGCGATCAGCCGGCGATCAGCGAGGCGGTCCGGAAGGGCCAGATGTCAGCCGAAATGCTTCTTCGGCGCCCGGGAAACGGGGGAAGAAAGGGCCCTGCTGGGTAGAGCGAGGCTATGGCAAAAGACATGTCGAGCAGCGCTTCAAGAGAGCAGCGGGCTGGTATTACATGCGCCGCCCAAAGGGAGAATTACTACTTTTGCTTGACTCGAGTAGTCAATCGCAACAAGATGCAACCAAAGTAATCAAAAAAGCTGAAGATAAAAATCTGAGTAGAAATGAATTAACTTTTGGAAACGAACAAGATGGACTAGTTGTCACAAAGGGGCTGAAATGGAAAGCGATCTCGACGTTTCGTTGACAGATTCAAGCAACTCCGCTAGGAAATACACCAACCCTGGCCAGTTCGGCGGACTACTTTCACCGTCCGCGGATACCCTCCCTTGGCCCGACTTCCTGACCGGGCAACAGACCAAGCCGGTGCGCGTCCTGCTGGTGGACGACGACCCCTTCGTGCGCCGCGTCATCGCGCAGGAATTGCTGGGCGATCTGCGCATCCAGCTCGAAGGGCAGGCAGGCACGCTGCGCGAAGGACGGCGGCTGCTGATGCAGCACGAGTTCGACGTGCTGATGGTCGACATCCGCCTCGGAGACGGCAGCGGATTCGAGCTGATCGAAGAGGCCAAGCGCCATCGCAGCGCGGCCGAGATCATCGTCATTTCCGCCCTCGAGGACGAGCCTCAGGTGCTGCATGCCTTCGAGCTCGGCGCCTCCGGCTACCTGGTCAAGAACGCGTGGTTCCAGAGCTATGCGCAGGCCGTGCTGCAGGTGGTCAATGGCGGTGCCGCCATCACCCCGCGGCTGGCCCGCCGGCTGCTCGTGCACCTCGATCACAAGCGCTCCAACGTGAACCCGGTGCGCCCGCCGGACAGCAAGGCGACGTTATCCGCCAGGGAGCGCGAAGTGTTGCGACTTGTAGCGACGGGCTACGTAACCGAAGAGATCGCTTTGCAGCTAACCATCAGTGCCCAGACGGTTAACGCGCACGTCAAGAACATCTACCGCAAGCTGCATGCGCACACCCGCGCGCAGGCCGTGAGCTTCGCCTCCCATCGGGGACTTCTCTAGGCCATGCCATGCTCGCGCCGCAGGTCCTTCAGCTTCCGCATCTTCTGGAAGACCAGTTCGTGTGGTTGTCGATCGGCTCGTGGTGCGTACTGCTCGTCTGGCTGCGCCAGCACGTCTCGCGACGCCGGCTGCTGGCATGGGCCGCGCTCGCGGGCGCGCTGCACCTGACGCCGGTCGCAGCGCAGGCCATCAGGGCAGGCTCCGCTGTCACCGTCATGGCCAGCGACATGCCGTTCGCCTTCTGGGCCCTGCAGGCGGCCAACGTGCTGGTGCTGGGAATGATCCTGGGCATCTGGTACGTCTCGCAGCGTCGGGCCGCGCGCTTTCGCCAGGCGCAGGCGGTGATGGCCGAGCGCCGCCGCATCGCCAACGACCTGCACGACGGCGTCGGTTCCCGGCTCGTGGCGCTGCTGGCCAGCCAGGACCCGAAATCGGGCGGCCCCGGCAGCCTCTCGATGGCGCTGCAGGCCTGCCTGCTCGAACTGCAGATGACGGTGGACGACCTCGACGACCAGGGCGACAGCACCGTCGTCGAGCGGCTGGGCCACCTGCGTTACCGCCTGCGCCCCGCGTTCGAGCGCATGGGCGTCGCCTTCGTATGGAACATCTCGGCCGAGACTGAAAGCTTCCCGATGCCTGCGGAGACCGCGTCGCAGGTCTGCCGCGTGGCGCAGGAGGCTTTGTCGAATGCCTTGCGCCATTCCCGCGCGACCCGCGTCGAGCTGCGCGTCGCGCCGCAGGAGCAGGGCCGGGCGATGGTGCTCGAGGTGAGCGACAACGGCAGGGGGCTGAGCCCGGCCGGGAGCGCGCCGGCCGGGGACGCGGGCCCCTCCGGCAGTCTTGGCAAGGGGCTGCGCAGCATGCATTCGCGCGCCGAGGCGATCGGTGCCGAACTCGACATCGGCCCCATTGCGCCGCACGGCCTGTGCGTGCGCCTGGTGGTGCCGTGCGAGGCCGTCGCCCGGGCGGAATCTGAAAGCAAGCTGTAACACGCCCGCCGGCTTGCCCGGGGCGGATGCCGTCCCCGCCTATGGCAAACTCCCGCGCTTTGCCAGGGACGCGCTCAAGACATGCAGAAAATCATTCGCCAGCTCGCCGTCGAGATCAAGGTCGGCGAGAACCAGGTGAAGGCCGCCGTCGAACTGCTCGACGGAGGCGCCACGGTTCCATTCATCGCCCGCTACCGCAAGGAAGCCACCGATGGCCTCGACGACACCCAGCTGCGCGAGATTGAAGCCCGCCTTTCCTACCTGCGCGAACTCGAGGACCGCCGCGTGGCCGTGCTCAAGGCCATCGACGAGCAGGGCAAGCTGACGCCCGAGCTGCGCGCCGCCATCGAGCTGGCGCCCACCAAGCAGGAGCTCGAAGACCTCTACCTGCCGTTCAAGCAGAAGCGCCGCACCAAGGGCCAGATCGCCCGCGAATTCGGCATCGAGCCGCTGGCCGACAAGCTGCTGGCCGACCCCACGCTCGACCCCGCCGTGGAAGCCAAGGCCTTCCTGCAACCCGCCACCACGCTGGACGACGGCAAGCCGGGCCCCGATTTCTCCACCGTGCCGTTCGTGCTCGACGGCGTGCGCGACATCCTTTCCGAGCGCTGGGCCGAAGACGCCGCGCTGGTGCAGAGCCTGCGCGAATGGCTCTGGAACGAGGGCCTGCTGCGCTCCAGCCTCATGGCCGGCAAGGACGAGAACAACGCCGACGTCGCCAAGTTCCGCGACTACTTCGAATACGACGAGCCCATAGGCCGCGTGCCTTCGCACCGCGCGCTGGCCGTGTTCCGCGGCCGCGCGCTCGAGATCCTCGACGCCAAGCTGGTGCTGCCGGTGGAGCCCGAGCCGGGCAAGCCCAGCATCGCCGAAGGCCGCATCGCGCTGCACCTGGGCTGGAGCCATTCGGGCCGCCCGGCCGACGACCTGATCCGCAAGTGCGTGGCCTGGACCTGGCGCGTGAAGCTCGCGCTTTCCACCGAGCGCGACCTGTTCACCCGCCTGCGCGAAGACGCCGAGAAGGTCGCCATCAAAGTGTTCGCCGACAACCTGCGCGACCTGCTGCTGGCTGCGCCCGCCGGCCCTCGCGTGGTGATGGGCCTGGACCCCGGCATCCGCACCGGTGTGAAGGTGGCCGTGGTCGATTCCACCGGCAAGCTGGTCGAGACCGCCACCGTGTTCCCGCATGAGCCGCGCAAGGACTGGGAAGGCTCGCTGCACACGTTGGGCAAGCTGTGCGCCAAGCACGGCGTCAACCTGATCGCCATCGGCAACGGCACCGCCAGCCGCGAGACCGACAAGCTCGCCGCCGACCTCATCAAGCTGCTGGCCAAGATGGCCGCGCAGGCCGGTGCCCCTGAGCTCAAGGTCGACAAGGTGGTGGTGAGCGAGGCCGGCGCCTCGGTGTACTCCGCCAGCGAGTTCGCCTCGCAGGAGATGCCCGACGTGGACGTGAGCCTTCGCGGCGCCGCCTCCATCGCGCGCCGCCTGCAGGATCCGCTGGCCGAACTCGTGAAGATCGACCCCAAGAGCATCGGCGTGGGCCAGTACCAGCACGACGTGAACCAGAGCGAGCTCGCCCGCACCCTGCAGGCCGTGGTCGAAGACTGCGTGAACTCGGTGGGCGTCGACCTGAACACCGCCAGCGTGCCGCTGCTCAGCCGCGTGTCGGGCTTGTCTGCCAGCGTGGCGAAGGCGGTGGTGCGCTGGCGCGAAGCCAACGGCGCCTTCTCCACCCGCAAGCAGCTGCTGGACGTGACCGGCTTCGGCCCCAAGGCCTTCGAGCAGAGCGCGGGCTTCCTGCGCATCCGCGGTGGCGCCGACCCGCTGGACATCACCGGCGTGCACCCTGAAACCTATCCGCTGGTCGAGCAGATCATCGTCAAGACCGGCAAGCCCATCGCCGAGCTGATGGGCCGCGCCGACATGCTCAAGACGCTGAAGCCCGAACTCTTCGCCAACGAGAAGTTCGGCGTCATCACCGTCAAGGACATCCTGGGCGAACTCGAGAAACCCGGCCGCGACCCACGCCCCGACTTCAAGGTGGCGCGCTTCAACGACGGCGTGGAAGACATCGCCGACCTGAAGGAGGGCATGGTGCTCGAAGGCACCGTGAGCAACGTGGCCCAGTTCGGCGCCTTCGTCGACCTCGGCGTGCACCAGGACGGACTGGTCCACGTGAGCCAGCTGAGCCACAAGTTCGTGAACGACGCGCGCGAGGTTGTGAAGACCGGCGACATCGTCAAGGTCAAGGTGATGGAAGTGGACGTGGCGCGCAAGCGCATCGGCCTGTCGATGAAGCTGGATGCGGCGCCCGCGCGCCGCGACGGCCCGCGTGACAACCGCTTCGAAGGGGCAGGACGCGGCCAGCAGCAGCACGGCCGCCGCGACAGCTCGCCGCAACCGGCGGGGCAGATGGCCAATGCCTTCGCCAAGCTGCAGGGGCTGCGCAAGTAAGCAGGCGTCGACGATGCACGCTTCTTGCTGACGCGACCGGCATGACGATGAAAGCCCTGCGCATCTACGCCGGCCCCGCGGCCCGCAAGCACATCGCGCAGCACGGCCTGCGTCCGCAGGACGTGCGCACCATCCCCGGCGCGGCGGGCGGGCCGAAGGGGCTGATCCTCGGGCCGCTGGACCGCTTCATCTTCGGCCGCTGGCTGCCGCAGTCCAGCCAGCAGGTGCACCTGGTGGGTGCGTCGATCGGCGCGTGGCGGCTGTCGACGGCCTGCCTGTCGGGTTCCGACGCGGCATTCGAGCGCTTCGAGCACGACTACGTGCACCAGCAGTTCGAGGTGCCGCCGGGGCAGAAGAAGCTCAGCCCGCGCCAGCTCAGCGAACGCTTCGCAGAGAGCCTCGAATCGTTCTACGGCGGTCGCATCGCCGAGGTGCTGAGCCATCCGCGCTACCGGCTGCACGTGGTGACATCGCGCGGCCGTCACATCCTCGGGCGCGAGGGCAAGGCGCGCACGCCGGTGGGTTACCTGGGCGCCTTCGCCACCAACAGCCTGCACCGCAAGAGCCTGGGCGCGTGGCTGGAGCGCTGCGTGTTCTCCACGCCCGGCGCGGCATTGCCTTTCGCCACGCGCGACTTCCGTACGCGCCAGCACGCGCTGAGCGAGGCCAACTTCAACATGGTGCTGCAGGCCTCGTGCTCCATTCCGTTCCTGCTGGCGGCGGTGCACGACATTCCCGGCGCGCCGCGCGGCGCCTACTGGGACGGCGGCATCACCGACTACCACCTGCACCTGGACTACCAGCCGGCCGACGAGGGCATCGTGCTGTATCCGCATTTCCAGCAGGCGGTGGTGCCGGGCTGGCTCGACAAGGGCCTGCGCTGGCGCCACAAGGCCAGCGGTTTTCTCGACCGGATGGTGGTGCTCGCGCCCGACCCGGAATGGGTGCGCACGCTGCCCAACGGCAAGCTGCCCGACCGCAAGGACTTCATCCACTTCGCGAACGACGCGCAGGCGCGCATCGCGGCATGGGGCCGCGCCACGCGCGAGGCGCGGCGGCTGTCGGACGAGTTCGAGGGCTGGCTTCAGCGCGACGGCGTGCCCGAGCTGCTGCCGCTCTGACCCGGCAGCGCCAGGGGCAGGGCGCAGTCGAGCACGTTCACTTCCACCGCATCGCCTACATTGAGCCGGGCGCCCGCAGGCCATCGCCCGGTGCCCAGCGAGCGGCTGTGTACGCCGCCGTTGCGGTAGCGCACGACGGCGTAGGGCACCGCGGCACCGCCGTCCGAGCCGCAATCGCGATCGACCGTGGCGGCAAGCTCGCCCGCGCGCCCGACACTGACGACCTCGGCAGCGCGCCAGCCGGCCGAGCGGTCGAACGAGTGCGCATCGAAGGCCGAGCAGCCGCCCAGCATCAGCGCGCAGAGGAGGGCCGAGCGCATCACGGCACCGGCCCTGTCGCAGCGATCGCCGCCGTGGCCTGGATCTCGACGCGGTACTCGGAGTCGATCAGCTTCGCGCCCACCGTGGCGCGCGCGGGGGTATGGCCGGCGGGCACCCATTCGTCCCACACCGAGTTCATCGCGGCGTAGTCGCCCACGGTGCGCAGGTAGATCGTCACGCTTACCAGGTCCTGCTTGGTCGCCCCCTGCGTGGCGAGCAGGCGGTCGATGTGGCGCAGGATCTCGCGCATCTGCCCGGTGATGTCCAGCGACGGGTTCTCGGCCACCTGGCCCGAGAGGTACAGCAGGCGCGCGGCGCCCAGGTCGACGGTCACCATCTCGCTGAAGCGGGGGCCCATGTCGTGGCGAATGATGTTCATGGCGATGCGGGAGAGATGGAAGAAGACGAGACGATGGCAGCTTGGGGTGCATTCCACCAGCCACCGCCCAGCGCCTGGAAGAGGGCGGCCGCGTCGGTCAGCCGCAGCGCGCGGGCCTGAACCAGATTCAGCAGCGCCTGCTGCTGCGCCTGTTGCGCGATGCGCAGCGAGAGCGCGCTGGCGTCGCCCAGCCGCACCTGCGCCTGGGTGCGCGCCAGGCTCTGCGAGGCCGTGCGCTCGGCCTTCACCGCCGCCTGCAGCGCGCGAGTGTCGGCGTCGATGGCTTCGAGCGTGTTCGCCACGTCCTGGAAGGCGGCGAGCACCGTCGCGCGGTACTGCGCGGCCGCTTGGTCGAACGATGCGCGCGCGGCGGCCTCGCGATGCTTCAGCGCGCCGCCGTCGAAGATGGGCTGCGTCACGCTCCCGGCCACGGTCCAGAAGAGCGAGGAAGCCTTGAACAGGTCCGACAGCTTGTAGGCCGACGAGCCGTACGAGTTCACGCCCAGCGTCACGCTCGGCAGCCGTGCCGCGACCGCCACGCCGATGGCGGCGCTCGCCGACTTCAGCTGCGCCTCGGCCGCGCGAACGTCGGGGCGGTGCTCGACGAGGCTGGAGGGCAAGGTCAGCGGCAATTCCGTCGGCAGATGCAGGGCATCGAGATCGAAGCGCGCCTCCACGCCCTGGCTCGGGAAGCGGCCGGCCAGCGTGGCCAGCAGGTTGCGCTGCTGCGCCAGTTGCCGGTCGAGCGGCGGCAGCGTCGCTTCGGTGGCGGCCAGTGCGGCTTCCTGAGCGTCGACGTCGGCCGGCGCCACCTGACCCAGCGTCAGTTGCTTGCGGTAGGCCTGCAGCACCTCCTTCTGGCCCGCAATGATGGTCAGCGTGGCGCTTTGCTGTGCGCGCAGCGAGGCTTCGGTGATCGCGGCGGTCACCACGTTGCTGCTGAGCGTGAGCTTCGCGGCCAGGCTCTCGAAGCGCTGCTCCTCGGTTTCCGCCTTCGCGCCTTCCACCTGCCTGCGGGTGCCGCCGAACACGTCGGGCGTGTACGACACCGTCACCTGCGCCGTGTGCAGCGTGTAGAGGCTCGCGTTGGACGACACCGGGCTCGCCACCGCGCTGGCCACGCGCTGCCGCGTGGGCGAGTAGCCCAGCGCCACGCTGGGCCAGAAGGCGGCACGGTCGGCGGCTTCGTTCTCCTGCGCCGCGCGCAGGGCGGCATCGGCCGCCTCGATGGTCGGGTTGCCGGCGAGGCTCTGCGTGACCAGTGCGTTCAGCGGCTCGCTGCGGAAGGCCTGCCACCACTGGGCCGGCACGTCGAGCTCGGGCGACAGGCGCGCCAGCGGCACGCCTTCGGCTTCCTTGCTCGCGGGTGGTGCGGAGGTATATCGCTCGGGCAGGTTCAGCTGCGGGCGGGCGTAGTCGGGGCCGGCCGCGCAGCCGGCCAGCAGCATCGCCGCAATGCCGGCCGCCACGGGCGTCGCCAGGTTTGTCTTCTTTGTCTTCACTGGTTGTTCCGATTTCCTAGCGATCGCGCCGCGAGCGCGTGCCCCAGCCCTTGCGTTCGAACACGCGTTCCATCGCGAAATACAGCGTGGGCAGGATGAAGAGCGTCAGCAGCGTCGACACCACCAGCCCGCCGACCACCACGGTCGCCAGCCCGCGCTGCACGTCGGTGCCCACGCCGGTGGCCAGGGCTGCGGGCAGCATGCCGACCGACGCCACCGTGGCCGTCATCAGCACCGGCCGCAGCCGCTCGGTCGCGCCTTCGAGCACCGAGGCCTGCAGCGCCAGCCCTTCGCCGCGCACGCGGCGGAAGTTGGCGACCATGATGATCCCGTTCTGTATCGACACGCCGAAGAGCGCGATGAAGCCCACGGCCGTCGCCACATTGAGCGTTTCACCCGCCACGTGCACCGCGATCAGCCCGCCCAGCGTGGCCATGGGCACCACGCCGAGGATCAGCGCCACCTGCCGGATCTTTCCGAACTGGAAGAACAGCAGCACCGCCATGATGCTGACCACGATCGCCAGCGACACGCCCAGCCGCGCCTGCGCGCGCTGCTGGTTCTCGAACTGGCCGGCCCACTGCAGCCGGAATTTCGCCGGGTCGAACTTCACTTCCTTCGCGATGCGATCGCGCGCCTCGTCGAGGTAGGAGGCCAGGTCGCGGTCGCGGTTGTCCACGCGCACCGTGATCTGCCGCTCGTTCATCTCGTGCGAGATCGTGCTTTCGCCGGTCTGCAGCCGGATGTCGGCCACCTGCGCGAGTGGCACCTTGGCGCCGCTGGAGCTGTTGAGCAGCAGCGAGCCGATGGCCTCGGTGTTGCCCTTGGCGCTCCTGGGCATCTTCACCGACACGTTGTAGGTGCGGTTGCCCGAGTACACGGTGATGACGGGCGCGCCGCCGATGCCGGTCTGGATCAGGCTGACCACGTCGTTCGCGTTCACGCCGAAGCGCGCCGCCGCCTCGCGGTTGAGCTGGATCACCACCTGCGGGATCGGCGGCTCCTGGAAGAGCGATGCCGACGCCGTGCCGCGCACGGTCTGCAGCAGGTCGACAATCTGGTTGCCGATGCGCCGGCTTTCCTTCAGGTCGTCGCCGTAGATGCGCAGCACCAGCGGGCTGTGCGCACCGCCCACGGCGTCGTTCACGCCGTCGATGATGGGCTGGCTGATACCCACGTCGAAGCCAGGCATGCGCGCGAAGCGCTCGGTCAGCGTGCGCACGAAGTCGGCCTTCTTCACCCCGGCCGGCCATTCGCCGTACGGCTTGAGGCCCACCGGCACCTCCATGTGCGAGGGCGTCCACGGGTCGGTGCCGTCGTCGTTGCGCCCGAGCTGCGTCACCACGTACGAGACCTCGGGGTATTCGAGCAGCACATGCCGCAGCTCGGTCGCCATCTCGCTGGCCTTGTCCAGCGACAGGCCAGAGGGCAGCTGCACCTGCAGCCACAGGGCGCCTTCGTCGATGTCGGGCAGGAACTCGCGGCCGGCCGTAGCACCCAGCACCACCACCGCGGCCAGCGCCGCGACGCTCAGCCCGTAGGCGATGGCCGGCACCTCCAGCAGCCGCGCCAGCACCCGCCGGTACGCGCCCGTGAGCCACACCAGCGGCTTGTTGACGAAGGGCTTGCTCGGCTTGCGCAGCGCCACATAGGCCAGGCTCGGAATGAGCGTCAACGCGCAGAGCAGCGCGCCCACCAGCGCATAGCCGACCGTGAACGCCATCGGCTTGAACAGCTTGCCCTCGGCCCGCTCGAAGGCGAAGAGCGGGAAGTAGGCCGTGATGATGATCAGCGTCGCGAAGAAGATCGGTCCCGACACATGACTCACCGTCTCGAGGATGTTGCCCTCGGTGAGCGTGGCGTGCGGCTCCTCTTCGCGCCGCCGCAGGATGGCCTCCATCACTACGATGGCGCCGTCCACGATGATGCCGAAGTCAATCGCGCCCAGCGAGAACAGGTTGGCCGGCATGCGGGTGAAGTGCATCACGATGAACACCGTCACCAGCGACATCGGAATGGCCACCGCCGCCACCACCGCGCTGCGCGGGCTGCCCAGGAAAAGAATGAGCACGAAGCACACCAGCGCCATGCCTTCGAGCACCGTGTGCGTCACCTTGTCGACGGTGAGCTTCACCAGGTCGTCGCGGTCGATGTAGGGCACGATCTTCACGCCCATGGGCGCGAGTTCTGCCTGCAGCTCGTCGATCTTCCTGTGCACGCCTTCCAGCACGCGCGAGGGGTTCTCGTACTTGAGCATCAGCACGATGCCCTCGATGGTGTCCGGGTTGGTGTCCTTGCCCAGGATGCCGCCGCGCTCCTGGTGGCCGAACTGCAGCCGTCCGAGGTCGCGCACCAGCACCGGCGAGCCGCTGCTCTGCGCCACCACCACCGAGCCCAGGTCGTCCAGCGTGCGGATCTGGCCGATGCCGCGCACCACGTAGCTCTGGTCGCCGCGCGCGATGCGCCCGCCGCCGGCGTTGGCGCTGTTGTTGTTGATGGCCGTGACCACGTCGTTCAACACCAGCCCGTACTTCTGCAGCCGCGCCGGGTCCAGCTCCAGCTGGAACTCGCGGGTGAAGCCGCCGAAGTTGTTGATGTCCACCACGCCGGCCACCTGCTTGAGCGCGGGAATCACCTTCCAGCGCTGCAGCTCCGACAGCTCCATCAGGTTCTTGCTGTCCGACTCCAGCGTGTAGCGGTAGATCTCGCCGGCCGGCCCCGCCACCGGCCCCAGGCCGGGCTGCGCGCCCGAGGGCAGGCTGACCTGGCCGATGCGCTCGGTCACGCGCTGGCGTGCGAAGTAGTCGTCGGTGCCGTCCTTGAAGGTCAGCGTGATCAGCGAGAGGCCGAAGGTGCTGCTGGAGCGGATCGAGGCCAGCCCCGGCGTGTTGCTCAGTGCGCGCTCCAGCGGCGTGGTGATCTGCTGCTCGATCTCCTCGGCGGCCAGGCCGTTGACCTGCGTGGTCACCTGCACGTTCACGTCGCCGAGATCGGGGTAGGCCTCCACCGTCATCTGCGTCCATGACCACGCGCCGAAGAGCACGAGCGCCACCGACATCGCCCAGGCCAGGTGCCTGCGGCGGAAGAACTGGGTGATGACGAGATTAATCATTCAGCAGCACACCACCACGGACCACCACGCGCTCGCCCGCGGCCAGGCCGCTGCGGATGCGGACCTTATCGCCGTCTTCCCGGCCCAGCTCCACCGTGCGGCGCACGAAGGTCCAGGGCTCGGCCTCGACGAAGACGCTCACGCTGTCGTTGTTCATCAGCAGCGCCGATGCCGGCACCTGCGGCTGCGCGCCCTGCGGCACGCCCAGCACCGCCGTCGCGTACATGTTGGGCTTGAAGATGCCTTCGGGGTTGGCGAACGCGATGCGCGCGCGGGCGCGGCGCGTGTCCGCGTCGAGCACCGCGCTCACGAAGGCCACCTTGCCGGTGAAGTTGCGGCCCGGGTAGGCCGCCAGCGTAACCACCACGTTCTGCCCCGGCGCGACCGTGCCGACCACGCTCTCGGGCACGTTGACCGTGACCCAGACCGAATCGAGGTTCGACACCGTCATCAGCGCCGCGTTGGCGTCGTTCAGGTTCGCGCCGGCGGCCGCGTTCAGCGCGGTGATCGTGCCTGGCGCGGGCGCGACGATCTTCAGCACCTGGCCGGCCTGGACTCCGTTGCCTTCCGCGCCGAGGCTGCGCAGACGTGCCTCGCTGCGCTGCAGTTCAGCCTTCTGCTGGGCGACGGCGCTCTGGGCCGCTTCCACGTCCTTCACGGCGTTGGAGCCGGCCTCGTTCACGCCGCGTGCACGCACCAGTGCGCGCTGCGCGAGGTCGAGTGCGTCGCGGGCCTTCTGCGCGTCGGCTACGGCCTGCGCGAGGTCGGGCGAACTCATCGTCGCAAGTACCTGGCCGCGCTTGACGGTATCGCCCAGGCGCACCTTGAGTTCGAGCAGCCTGCCGGTCAGCGGCGGGAGGATGTTGACGGTATTGGCCGGGTTGGCCTCCACCGTGGCGGGCAGGCTCACCTCGTGCGGCAGCGTGTCCTGGCCGACCGTGGCAACGAGCAGCCGGTCGCGCAGCGGCGAACCGGCAGGTACGCTCAGGCGGTTGCCCTGGCGCACGAGCATCGGCGCGGGAGCGGCGGCCACCGTGGTGGCGGCATGGGCGGCGCCGTCGAAGGAGTCGACGAAGGAGTCGAGGTATAGGGCCGCGCAGGTCATCACGCCGAAGACGATGCGCGCGGGGGTGATCTGGTAGAGGGATTTCTTCTTCATCGCGATACGGATCTCGCGGGACGGGCGCGCCGTGCACGGGACGCCTTCCCATGCCCTCGATCCGCTCCCGTCTCCTGCCGGGGAGCGTAAGAAAAGGCGCCTGAAGAAGCTCCCAAGAAATCCTGAAGTTCTCTTAAGGATCCGGACCGGTGGCCGGAAGTCAGGAACGCGCGGCATGATCCGCGCCATGAGAATTCTGCTGATCGAAGACGACCGCAAGGCCGCCCGGCTGCTGGCCCGGGGGCTGCAGGAAGAGGGCTTCGTGGTCGACGTGGTGCACACCGCGGAGGAGGGCGACGAAGAGGCTTTCGTCGTCGCCTACGACCTGATCGTGCTCGACTGGATGCTGCCCGGAAAGGACGGCCTCACCCTGTGCCGCGACCTGCGCCAGCGCGGCTGCAAGACGCCCGTGCTCATGCTCACCGCTCGCGATGCGCTGAGCGACCGAGTGGCTGGCCTGAACACCGGCGCCGACGACTACCTCACCAAGCCCTTCGCCTTCGACGAACTGCTGGCACGCGTGCGCGCGCTGCTGCGCCGCTCCGAACTCGTGCGCCCGACGGTGCTTGCGCTGGCCGACCTCAGCCTCGACCCGATGAGCCAGCGCGTGCTGCGTGGCGGCATGGTGCTGGAGCTGACCCACAAGGAGTTCGCGATCCTGCAGATACTGCTGCGCCACGCCGGCGAGGTGGTCAGCCGCTCGCGCCTGGCCGAGCAGGTGTGGAAGGACGACCTGATTTCCATCGACAACCTGATCGACGTGCACATCAGCAACCTGCGCCGCAAGGTCGACGCCCCGCCGGCCGCGCCGCTGATCCAGACCGTGCGCGGGCGCGGCTTCAGGCTGGCGCCGGCGGACGACGGTGCAGGTGGTGCCGCAAGCGTCGCGCATGCTTAGCTTCCGCAAGCGGCTGGCGCTGGCACACGTCAGCGTGATCGTGGTGGTGATGGCGGTCGCCGCCCTCGGCTCGTACCTGGTGTTCTCGCGAAATGTGCACCGCGAGCTCGACGCCGCGCTGCTGGCGCTGGCCGAGACCGAGATGGGCATGCTGCTGTCGGCCGGCGAGAGTGACACCGTCATCGTCCACGAGGCGCCACCCGGCCCCGGCGCGCCTTCTTTCGTGCGACTCGACAGGCTGGTGCAGATCGTCGACGCCGATGGTCGCGTGCTCGCGCGCAGCAGCAACCTCGGCGAGGCGCAGCTGCCCATTCCGGCCGCGCTGCGCGAGCGGCTCGCGGCGGGCGAGACCGTGTTCGAGACGCTCGACGGCTACGGCGAGGAGCCTACGCGAATGGTCTCGGTGCCCGTGCCCGGTCGCGCCTCGCTGCTCGCGGTGCAGGTGGCGGGCTCGCTGGACGACGTGAACCGCACCGTGGCCATGGCCAGCGCGCTGTTCATCATCCTCGGCGGTGCGCTGCTGCTGGCGCTGGGCGCGGCCGGCGCGCTCATCACCCGGCGCGCCTTCGGCGCCATCGACGACGTGGTGCGGCAGGCCCACCGCATCGGCGACGCGAACCTCGGCGAAAGGCTGCCCCACCCCGGAACGCGCGACGAGATCGGACGGCTGGTCGACACGCTCAACGACATGCTGGCGCGCATCGAGCAGGGCATGGAGGCGCAGCGGCGCTTCACGGCCGACGCCTCCCACGAACTGCGCTCGCCGCTGTCGCGCCTGCGCACGGAGCTGGAACTGGCTCTGCGCAGGCCGCGCGAACCGGCCGCGTATGTGGAGACGCTGCGTTCGTCGCTGGAAGAAGTCGAGTCGCTCACGCTGCTCGTCGAGGAACTGCTGGTGCTGGCCCGGCTCGACGCCGGCCAGGAACGCGATGCGGTGGAAACGGTGTCGCTGAACCAGCTCGCCGAGGAAACATTGAGGCGGCTGGAGCCGCTGGCGCGTGAGCGCCGCCTTGCCTTGTCGCTGGAACCTGCGCTGCCAGTGGCTGCGCGAGTCGCCCGTGGCGCGGCCAGCCTTGCACTTGCGAACCTGCTCGACAACGCCCTGAAGTTCTCGCCGCCAGGCACCACCGTGCGCGTGAGCCTGCGCGCGGACACGGAGGCGAACGAGGCGGTCATCACCGTGTCCGACAGCGGCCCCGGCATTCGCGGTGACGAGATGCCGCACCTGTTCGAGCGCTTCTACCGCGGCGCCACGGCGCGCTCGGACGAGAAGACGCCGGGCCTGGGCCTCGGGCTGGCGCTTTCGCAGGCGGTGGTGCACGCGCATGGCGGGCGGATCGAGGCGGCGAACGAGAGCGGGGGCGGGGCGCGGTTCGACATGAGGTTGCCGCTGGCGGTGCCGGGCAAACCCTGACCGGGCACGCGAATGGCGCTTCGAGAATGACCCGGTCCATTCCCGAAACGACGCAACGAAAGGGTCTCCGCCGCCATGTCCCAAGCCACGCTGTCCCGCCGCCGGTTCACGCTCGCCACCGCCGCCGCAAGCCTTGCCTTGCCGTCCTTCGCGCAGACCGCATGGCCCACCAAGCCGATCCGCGTGATCGTTCCCTACACGCCCGGCGGCTTCACCGACCAGATGGCGCGGCTGGTGCAGATCGGGCTGCAGACGAAGCTCGGGCAGCCGGTGCTGGTCGACAACAAGCCGGGCGCCAACAGCCTGATCGGCGTCGATGCGATCGCGAAGGCGGCGCCGGACGGCACGACCTTCGGCGTGGTCATCGCGGCCTATGCGGCCAACACCACGCTGTACCCCAAGCTGCCCTACGACCCGCGCAAGGACCTGACGGGCGTTTCACTGATGGGCGTGTCGCCGCTGCTGGCTGCAGTGAATGTCGATGCGCCGTTCAAGACTGCGCGCGAGCTCATCGACTATGCGCGCGCCAATCCGGGCAAGGTGAGCTTCGGCTCCTCGGGCAACGGCTCGGCCGCGCACCTGACCACCGAGCTGTGGAAGTCGCTGACGCAGACCTACATGATCCACATCCCGTACCGCGGCGCGGTGCCGGCGCTGACGGACCTGATGGGCGGGCAGATCCAGCTTTTCTTCGACGCGCCCACGGGCCTCATCAATCAGGCCAAGGCCGGCAAGGTGCGGCTGATCGGCGTGGCGGGCGACAAGCGGCTGGCGGCGGCGCCCGATGTGCCGACCTTCATCGAGCAGGGTTTCGCGGGCTTCACCGGCAGCACCTGGGCCGGCATGCTGGCGCCGGCGGGCACGCCGCGCGACATCGTCAGGCGCATGTCGCAGGAGGTGGCGAACATCATCAGGAGCGACGACACGCGCGCCAAGCTGGATGCGATGGGCACCATTCCCGCGGGCAGCACGCCGGAGGAATTCGATGCGTTCATCACCGCCGAAACGGCGAAATGGGGAAAGGTGATCCGCACCGCGGGCGTGAAAGCCGAATAACAAGCGCAGTAGCGCTTTCAAGGTAATTCAGTCGTTCAAGACCGGCTCCGAGGTCCGGAAGGTCATTCGGATGGCGCTGCACGGATAGTGCGGCCCATTGCAGGGCAATCGAGAATTTCACTGCCTCAAAAGAAGGCACGGGTCCATCCGCGCTGATTCGGGAAGAAGAAGCGGCGGCGGTGGGTTTGTGAAATCCAAATCGATACCCTGGAGACAAATCTTGAACAAGACGAAGATTTCCGGCTTTCATGGAGCAACACGGTGGCCGGGGCGGCTGCTTCGGCCATTTCTCCTCGCAATGGCCTGCGGCGCGTTCATTTCATCGGCACACGCGGCCAACGACATTTCCGGCACGCTCATCAGGACCTGTTCCAACCAGCTGAACGGCTCGCGGTATGCCGATGCGGTGCTGGACGATTTCCGCGGCACCCGCTTTCCTTCGCCAAGGACGGGCGGCTTCACGGTCACTTCCGTCGAGCAGGTCTGGCTCGCATTGCCGGCCTATTGCCTCATCAAGGGAACGATCCAGCCGACTTCTCCGGGCGGTGTCGATCCGGCGGTGAAGGACCCGAGCTACCGCGTGTCCGATATCAATTTCCAGATCTATGTCCCATCGCAATGGAACGGCAAATTCGTGCAGCTCGGCGGTGGCGGATTCGCCTGGAAGACCGACGTGGTCGCCAACGGCATCCAGACCAATCTGCAGTATTCGCCCTCGCTGCAGGGAATTGCGCTGTCGAATTACGCGGTGATCCTCGCCGATGCGGGCGTCGGCGATTCGGGCAAATCCTTCGACCCCGAATTCGTGCAGGCCGGCAGGAAGCTCAGCGACGTCGCGAAGCAGGAAATGGTGAAGAACTTCGGCCAGGACTCCATCAAGAAATCGCTGGACGTCGGGCTCTATCTATTGAAGAAGCTCACGGGCAGCAAGCCGACCGACACCTATTTCGTCGGCATTTCCACCGGCGGCCGGCAGGCGTTGAAGGCCATGGCGAACTGGCCCGACGCCTACGACGGCATCGTCGCCGGAGCACCGCCCGTGGACGAGACCAACCTGCTCAAGACGATCGAGGTACCGGCGGTGGTCAACGACTGGGTGGTCAACTGGGCCAGCGCTTCGGCAATGATCACCAGCCTCTTCGGCCAGCAGGTGTCGCAGCAGACCCTGAGCGACGGGCTGGGCGCGGTCTCGCGGCACCTGGCGGACGTGGCCATCGAGTCCGGCGCGGACTACGACGGCTACAACAGGCTGCTCGACGAACTCGCGCCCGTCTGGAACGTGCGGCCCGCCGAACTGCTTGCGTTCTTCGATGCGGCCGCAAGCCAGAAGAAGGCGGGCGGAAAGGGCAAGAAGATCATCATCTACCAGGGCACGTCGGACTTCCTGGTGCCCTGCACCCAGGCCGGCGAGTTCGTCAGCAAGCTGGCGGCCTTGCCCTCGGGCGGCAAGGTGACGGCAAGCGACATCAAGGGCTCGGTGCGTGCCTATTTCATCGAGGACTACAGCCACGGCTTCTACAACACCAACTCGCTGCTCAGGCGGGTGGGGCTGACGCCGCTGCAACTGGCCTGGAATGCCGTTGCGGATCTCGACAACTGGGTGCATGACGACCAGGCCCGCTATGGCGCGCCATCGCTTGCGAGGAATGCGACGGGCGAGATTCCGGCGAACCAGTCGCTGGGCGCGTGGAAGTGCATCGCGACACCCTGAGGCCGGGAGCGCCTCCGGGCGCCCGGAATCAGGGCGCCAGCACCAGCACCTTGAACTGGCTCGGCACGATCCGCATGCCGACGATGTTGCAGCGGTTCTGCACCGACAGGCTCGTCATGCGCGTGCACGGCGTGCCCTTCAGCAGCACGGTGAAGGCGCCTGTGATGTGGCGCGAAGGCCCCATCACCGTCTGCGACACCACGCCCATCAGCACCCCGGCGTTGTCGCCGTTGGTGATGGGCGTGACGGTCGCCAGGTTGTGCGCGGGAGTGCCGCCGTAGAGGATGTTCCAGGCGTTGGGGATGGCGGTCGGCCCCAGCGCGAAGTTGGGGTAAGGAATCGGCAGCGCCGGCGGCGTCTTGCAGACGTCGGGAAAGGCGAGGTCGACGCCCATCATCTGTGCATTGGCGAACATGGCAACGGCTCCTTCGTTCGGGGTCAACCCATGTGGATCTGCTCGGCATCGACCTTGACCAGCCCCTTGCTGGTGAGCAGCGTGTTGTTCGAATGCAGGCGCAGGGTCTGCTCGGCCTGGATGTCGAGCTGGCCGGCACGCACCTGTTCCACTTCCTCGGTCAGGCGGAAGCTCGAGCGGGTGAGCAGGTTGAGGCGCTCCAGCACCACCTCGCAGGCGCGCCCGACGAAGCGCGACACCAGCACGTCGAAGCGGACGCGGGCGCCCTGGTAATCCATCTCGCCGATCTCGCAATGGGCCTGCCGGGCCTGCGCGCGCCACTCGGGCGACTGCATGGCGATCGAGGTGTCCGACTCCAGCGCCATGGGGCCGGCGCTGCGCGCGCGGATGCCCCCGGAGCGCGAGACCAGCGTCAGGTCGCCGTCCACGGCCAGCGTCGCCTGCCTCGGGTCGGCCTGGGCGACCACCGCGATGACGAAGCTCTCGCCCTGGCGGGTGGAGGTGATCAGCACCGTGTCGCCCGGCGCGGGCAGCAGCAGGCAGCTGGCGGCGCGGCGGCAGCGCAGCGATCCCTGGCCGTCGTCGAGGCCGACCTCGAACCAGGGATCGCCATCGCTGGCGATCACCGTGGCGGTCCGCGTGCCGGAGTCCGCGCGGGCCGCGTTGGAAGGGCGTTGCATCAGCGGATCCAGCACGCCTTGCGTTGCATGGTGTGCGGCGGCGACCGTGTCGCCGGCCGTGTTCCGGGTGGAGTTCATGGGTTGTCTTTCTTGGGGCGCCGGCCATGGATGTCGCGGTCCAGGCGGGATGCGCGCTCGGGCTGCTCCAACGCCACCATCTCGGCTTCGTGCAGCGCGGGGTCACGGTCCAGCGTACCCACGCGGGTGCTGAACCTGGCGCCGTCCAGATCGGCGCGATGGAATACGGTGCGCAGGAAAGCAGCGTCGCGGAAATCGGTCTGTACCAGAAGGGCGTAGGAGAAGTCGGCGTAGTCCAGCCGGCTGCCGGCGAACGAGGTCTGCCCGCAGTGCGCGCGATGGAAGACGCCTTGCTCGAGCTGCGCCTGCGAGAAGTCCGCGCCGTCGAGATGGGCGTCGATCCAGATGCTGTTCTGGAAGTGGCCGAGCCGTGCATCGGCGCCGCGCAGGTCGGCTTCGGGAAAAAGGCACTGCATGGCCTGCGCCCCTGCCAGCACCGCGTTGCGCAGGTCTGCGCCCTTGAAGTTGCACTGCGTGAGGCGTGCATCGCGAAAGCGGCACGCCGTCAGCACCGCATCGATGAACTGGCAGAGGTGGAACTGCTGGCCGGAGAAGTCCTGCCCCGCAAGATCCGCCTCGCTGAAGATCGCGTTCGTGAAGCTGGCTCCGGCATAGCGCGTGCCCGTCAGCGTTGCGCGGAAGAAGATGGTCGACGAGAAGGCCACCTCGTTGAAGGACGCTCCAGTCAAGTCGCACTCGGAGAACACGGCCTTTTCGAGGCTGGCACGGTCCAGGCAGGCGTCGTGCAGCTTGCTCTGGTGGAAGTTCGCCTGGTCCATGAAGGCCTCTTCCAGCCGGACGCCCGAAAGGGTGCAGCCGCTGAACACCGAATGCGGCATGGAGGCCGAATCCAGCACCGCGTCCTGCAGGCTGCACTCGTGGAAGGCGGCTCGCGTCAGTTCCGCAGCCGGCAGCTGCGCCTGGTCGAAGCGGCACTTCTCGAAGATGGATTCGCCCAGCTGCGCGGCATCGGCCCGAACACCCCTGAAGCTGCATTCGCTGAACACGCCGCCGCGCAGGTCGATGCCGCTCAGGTCCATGTCGCTGAAGTCCTTCTCGCGGATCGGCTCACCGTTGCGGACCTGGGCTGCCAGCGTCTCGGCGTTCACGCTCTGCCCGCCTCGGGGCGCCGGGGCAGTGTCTTCATCTGGTCGATGTGGGCGCCCAGGGTGAGCGTGCCAGGGCTGATGAAAACCTGGGCGACATCGGCACGGAACAGGTTGGCCTCGCCAAGATCGGCATCGACCAGGCAGGCCTTCTGGAGGTTGGCATTCATGAGATTGGCGAGCCGCAGGGAAGCACGCGTGAAATCGGCGCGCATGAAGAGGCTGTCGGGCGCAGCAGCCGCGCGCAGGTCCGCGCCCTTGAGCGACGCGGAGGAGAAATCGCAGGTGTCGAGCGTGGCCCGCCTGAAGTTCGCGCCATCGAGTGGCAGCTCGCGCAAGGTGCAGTGCACCAGCGTGGCGTCCTCGAAGTCGGCCTCGCGAAGATCTGTAGTGCCGACGAAGCTGGTGGTCTTGAGCAGGGCGTGCCGAAAGCGCGTGCCCTTGTGCAGTGGCGTGTGGGCCCAGCTGCAGGCTTCGACGGTGGCGCCCGAAAAGTCCACCGACTCGAATTCGGCCTGTACGAACAGCACCTTTTCCAGGCGCGCCTCGCCGAAGTCGCAGCGCGTCAGGCGGCAGTGTTCGGCCATGCTCAGGTAGCTCAGGTCGGCGCGCCGCAGGCTGCAATCGGCCAGCTCGATCCCCTGCAGCAGCAGATGGCTCCAAGTCGCTTCGTCGAGGCAGCAGCGGTCGAGGCGCAGCTTTTCCATCTGCGTGCGCTCGAAGCGGGCCTTTGCGAAGTTGGTGTTCTCGCAGCGGGCGAGGCTGAGGTTGGCGCGCTCGAGGTTGCAGCCTGTCAATGAGGCCTGGCGCAGGTCGGCGCGCACCAGCACCGATTGGCTCAGGTCGGCGCCGTCCAGGCGGGTGCCCTGGAGGCTGGCGCCTTCGAGCAGGGTCTGGTGCATGCGGGCGCCCCGCAGATCGAGGCCCGAGAGGTCGCAGCCCGTCAGGTCCATGGCGGACAGATCGCGGTCCACAGCCATGGCGGCGAGCACGCGTTCGCGCGCCTGCGCATTCTGTTCAACGGCCATCGGATCGGCGGCCGCCTGGTGGTGGGCCCCCATGCGGTACAGCGCCAGCATGTCCTTCTGGCCCCGCTGTCCGAGGGCCTGCAGCTCGGAGTGCTCGGCGGCGCTCATGGCCGGGGTGCCCGTGGCCGCGGCGATGCCGCCCAGCCCCTTGAGGATGGTTTCGGCCTCGAATTTCGGCGGGCCCTTGAGCTGCGCGTTCCGGCTTTCTTCGATGATCCGGCTGCTGTCGAAGCCCGCCTTGCGCGATTCGGATGCGTTCTCCAGGGCCGCCTTCGCGACCTCCTGCCTGGCTTCCTCCAGTTTGCGTTCCTGCTCGCGCTGGTAGGCGCGCGTCTTCTCGATGAACTCGGGCAGTTCGGCCAGCGTGGGCATCTTGTCGAAAGGCTTCGGCAGCGGGCGTTCCCGGAAATGGCGCGGCTTGTGGCCGGCCTCCAGGCCGCGCGCCGTCAGTTCGGCGCGCAGGCGCTCGCCCTTGTCCTTGATGTTCCTTGCCAGGATCGATTCGCGCGCGTCGATCTGGTCCAGCCAGGGGCCGATGGCCGAGACCGGAAGCAGTTCCTCGTCGAGGAACGCATGGATCGCGCCTTTCTCGAGGTTGCAGCGGTTCTCGAAGACCGCCCCGTAGTGGGAGAGGGGGCGCGGCGGGCTGTCCGCCGACTCCATCGCCGGCATGACGTGCGTGATGTCCGCGGCATCGTCCTCGGCGATGAGCGTCTCGCCGTGAAAGATCAGCATGACCTGCTCCACGTGCGGGAAGAACCAGGCCGTGGTCAGCCGCAGCGGCACCTCTTCCAGCGCAAGCGGCTGCGCGGACTTGCGTGCGACGAAGCCGCGTGCGCGCAGGTCCGGAAGCCGTCCGCGCAGCACCGCGTGCTCCGGGTGCATGTTCCAGATCTCATAGGGCGCGGCCGCGGGGATGGACAGTTCGTCGTTCCAGCGTTGTTCGGCAGCCGCGGCGTTGAAGAACTGCCAGTCCATGTCGCGCGCGAAGCCGGGGTAGAGCGTCTCGCGCCACTGGTCGCCGTAGTCCGTTCCGAGCAGCTTCATGCGCTCGGGCAGGTCGACGTCCATCGCACCCGGGCAGGCGGGGGCCGGACGCCGGTCGGGGCGGTCCATGCCATGGCCCGGGCGTTCGACGTTGGGAAGCCGCTGCACCAGCAGGCCGTTGACCATCTCGGGGGCGTAGCCGATGCCCGCGGGGTTGGCGGCGAAGCCTGGGCCGCCGAATGCGTGCTGCCAGTCCAGGCGCATGGTGTCGAAAGCCTGCGGCTCGGTGGCGCGGCCATCCAGCCAGTAGCGGTCGCCCGAAACGAGGAACTGGCGCCGCAAGGCGCCTACGCGCACCTCGACCGCGCAGCGCGTCTTGTCCTGCTGGTGGCAGGTGTAGGCCTGGCCGCTCACCAGGAACTCGGGCCGCAGCTTGGGAATGCCGAGATCGATCGCGGACTGGTTTCCCACTTCGGCGGAAACGGTCTTCCAGAGCTCCGTCTCCGGCAGCAGCACGCCCCCTTCGCCGAGGGTGTGCATGCCGATCACGGTGATCGCCAAACGCTGGCTTTGCCCGCGCAGGAAGGGCCGCGTCAGGACGCTCAGGCGCAGGGGTTTGATGGTCTTCACGGCTGGATCAGCGCCTTGCGCCGCGGATCACCAGCGGGGTGCGCGCGCGGTCGATGGCCAGCCGTGACGGGTCCTGCGGGTCCTGCAGCAGATGAATGTCGGGCCGGCCCGCGGAAAAGTGGGCCAGCAGATCTTCGTCGATGAGTGTCCGCAAGGTGGTCTGCTGCTCGACGCCGGCGGCATCGGTGTAGGCGACACCAAGCTGCACGGCCGTCAGGCGCTGTCCGACCGGGCCGCGCCGGGAGTAGCCGCTGGGCGAGCGCAGCACGGAAACCGCAACGCCCTGCAGCGGGCGGCCGTCGGCCTGCAGCTGCTGCCACAGCCGGCCTTCCTCGGCGTAGGCACGATGGCTCATCAGCGACACCGCCAGCACGACCCCGGCAAGCGCGATCACGCCCAGGCTGACGACGCCGAACACACCCCACAGAACGATCTCGAGCACGCTTCCCACGCCTCAGAGCAGGACCTTCAGCGCCTGGATGCCGGCGCGCAGGCCACCCGTCCTGATCTCCGTGCCCACGAGCTGGATGAGCGCACCGGCGTCGCCCAGCGACATGGCCTTGTTCTTCCACTCCGCGCCCACGGCCTCCAGCTTCACGCCGATGGCCTGCGCCTGCACGCCCATGGCCATCGAACGCACGGCCAGCACGCCCAGCGAAATGCCCGACACGTCCATGTTCAGGCCGGTGCCACCCAGGCGGAACCACCTCCAGTCGCTGCTCTTGGAGTAGTTGTTGGTGTAGGTGGCGGAGTTGTTGGTGTAGTTGACCGTCAGGTTGTTGTACGTGTTAGACGTCGTGTTGTAGACGTTGGTGTTGATGACGTGCTGCGTCGTGTTGTGGATGTGGTTGGTCGTGTTGAAGGTCACGTCCGGCGAGGTGTGCACCGTGGGGCCGGTAACTGTGGTGGTCGACGGCCCGTTGACCAGCACGTCATTCGACGTGTTGATGGTGTCGTTGCGGCCGTCGCTGACGAAGCGGATTTCCTTGCCGTCGATGGTGCCGTGGAAGCCGCCGGTGATGGCCAGCTCGACGCCGCCGGTGATGGTGTCGTTCAGTCCGCCGCTGAGCATGCGCGTCTTGCCGCCAGAGATGGTCTGGTTCACGCCGCCGGTCACGGTCTCGGTGAAGCCACCGGTCACGCTGCGGGTGTCGCCGCCGGTGATGGTTTCCTTGGCGCCGGCGGTGATGTCGCGCGTCTCGCCGTCCTGGTAGGTGGCCGATTCGTGGCCCTTGATGAGGGTGGTGCGGGTGCCGTCGGTGGTGTGGGTTTCGTCCGCTTCCACTTCGACGTCGAGGTTGCGCTCGGCGTGCAGCAGGATCTGCTCGGCCCCCGTGCGGTCCTCGAAGCGCAGCATGTTGGCCTGGTTGGCCGCGCCGCCGGTGCTGGAGCGCGTGAGGATGCCGCTGGCCGTGGCGTTGGCGGGCAGCTCCCACGGCGGCATCTGGTCGCTGTTGTAGACGCGGCCGGTGACGATGGGGCGGTCGGGCTCGCCGCCGATGAAATCGACGATCACTTCCTGTCCCACGCGCGGCATGTGCATGGTGCCGTAGTTGGCGCCGGCCCAACTGCTGGACACGCGCACCCAGCAGGAGCTGTTCTCGTTCGACTGGCCGTAGCGGTCCCAGCGGAACTGCAGCTTCACGCGGCCGAAGCGGTCGGTCCAGATTTCCTCGGGGCCGACCACCGTGGCGGTCTGCGGGCCGTTGGTGCGCGGGCGCGGCGTCTTGCGCGCGGGGCGGTAGGCCACGGAGGAGGGCAGCACGGTGAAGTCGAACTCGCACACCGATTCGCTGCTGCCGCCGGTGGAGTACTCGGGCTCCTGCAGGTCGTAGCGTGTCTCGGTGACGAGGTATTCGCGGTTGTCCGACTCGCGCGGGCAATGCGTCATCTGGAACAGGTAACCCGGTGCCATGCCCACCACGTTGGTGTGGCCCGAGGCCAGCTCGTGCGCGCACTGCAGTTCCTGCAGGCGGATCTTGGCGTAGGCGTCGCCCTGCTGGTGCTCCGTGTAGCCGCCGAGCCATTCGTAGACCTCGTAGGTCGAATGCTCGTGAGGCTTCGGGTCTTGCTGCACGCTCTGCAGCGACGCACGCGACTTCCTGAAGTCGAAGTCGTCGAGCATCACGCGGCCGGAGGTGATCTGCTCCGTCACGCGCCACTGGTCGATGCAGGGCTCCAGCGCATTGACCACGCGGTCGCGCGGACGGTAGGCGATGCTGGCATGGCCGGGCAGCGGCTGGTAGCTGCCCGAATCGTCGGCCAGCACCATGAGGTGCGAGCCGTTGCTGTGCTCGAAGTGATAGGCGATGCCTTCGTGCTCCATGAGACGGCTCACGAAGGCGAAGTCGCTCTCCTGGTACTGCACGCAGTATTCCCAGGCGGGATAGCTGCCGGTGAGGCGCTTCTCGAACTGGAAGCCGTACTTGCCCAGCACTTCGTCGAGCACCTCGGGCACGCTCTTGTTCTGGAAGATGCGGCAGTCGGTGGTGCGCGTGAGGTACCACAGCCATGGCTGCACCAGCGCGCGGTAGATGTAGTGGCGGCCGGTTTCGTTGGCGCGGCCCACGAGCTCGAAGCGCACCACGGTGCCGTTGAGAAAGCGCGGCGCGCCTTCGTCGGCCAGCTCCAGCGTGAGCGAAGTGCCGAGCAGCTGCTTCAGGTCGAGGCTGAAGCTGCTGCTGACCATGTCCACCTCGAACTCGAAAAGTTGAGAGAGGCCCTCCCGTCCACGCATCGAGCGGAACTTGAGCTGTTCGGTGCTCAGGACGGTGTGGACTTGGACTGTGCGCTGCATTCGGAACTTCCCTGACCCTTGGGTTTCTGCGGCTGAGAAACCTTCGGTGACAGTCTAGAAATCCCTTATGTCACATAAATGACGTGAGGGGCGCAGAGAGCGTCTTTTCCCTCTGAAAACGCCTCGAAAACGGTCACTGAAACAATGTGTAGAAGAAGCCCTTACAGGCCTCTTACGCGAGCCTTACATGGAGGCTTCGAGCATCGCCTTGTAATCTTCGCGCGTGGCCAGCCGGGGGTTGGTCTTGTGGCAATGGTCGGCCATGGCGCCATCGATGATCTGCTCGAACATCGCCGGCGTCACGCCCACTTCGCCCAGGCCCCTGGGCAGGCCCAGGCGCGCGTTCATGTCGCGGATGGCATCGCCGAGATCGCCGGCCGAATCGAGGTGCATGGCCTGCGCCATGCGCTGCAGGCGCTGTTCCTTGCGCACCGACTCGGCGCCTGAATTGAAATGGATCACCGCGGGCAGGAAGAGGGCGTTGAGCGTGCCGTGATGCAGTCGTGGATCGACGCCGCCCAGGCTGTGGCTCAGCGAGTGCACGCAGCCCAGTCCCTTCTGGAACGCCATCGCGCCCTGCATCGACGCGCTCATGAGGTTCAGGCGCGCCTCGCGGTCGCTGCCGTCTTTTGTCGCGCGCTCGATGTGGCCCCATGCGCGCTCGAGGCCGTCGAGGCCGATGCCGTCGGCCGGCGGATTGAACGCGGCCGACATGAAGGTTTCCATGCAGTGCGCGATCGCGTCCATGCCGGTGGCGGCCGTGAGCTTCGGCGGCAGGCCCAGCGTGAGCTCCGGGTCGCAGATGGCGGCCTTGGGCATCAGGAACCAGCTGTGGAAACCGAGCTTGCGGTGGTCGTCGACGATGACGATCGCGCCGCGCGCCACTTCGCTGCCGGTGCCGCTGGTGGTGGGCACCGCGATCAGCGGCACCACGCGCTCGGTGATGCGTGGCGAGCCGCCTTCGATGGTCGCGTAGGTCTTGAGCGGTCCTTCGTGCGTGGCCGCGATGGCGACGCCCTTGGCGCAGTCGATGGCGGAGCCGCCGCCCACGGCGATCAAGCCGTCGCAGCGGCCGCTGCGGTAGAGCTCCACGGCCGCGCGCACCGCCGCTTCGGTGGGGTTGGAGGGCGTCTGGTCGAAGACCGAGACCTCCAGGTCGGCGATGGCGTCGAGCGCCTTCTGCAGCACGCCGGCCGCGCGCACGCCGGCGTCGGTCACGATCAACGGGCGGTTGATGCCGATGCGCGCGCATTCGCTGGACAGCAGCTTGATCGCGCCGAATTCGAACTGGATCTGGGTGAGGTATTGGATGAGGGCCATGGATGTGGGGATGTCCCGGTAGGCACGGGGCAGTACGATTGCCGACCAGCCAAATCTAACAAGAGCGAACCGTCTTGCACACGAAAGAAACCCTTGCCGCTGTCGCGCCCGGAACACCGGCGGGCACGCGGCTCACGCCGAAGATGGCCAGCGTCGTCGAACGCATGGCCCGCGCAGGCCACCCGCCACTCGACAAGCAGACGCCCGAGGAGGCCAAGGCCTCCTACGAAAAGGGCGCCGGCGTGCTCGAAGTGCCGAAGCCCGAGCTGGCGCGCGTCGAAGACTTCACCATCACGGCGCGCGACGGATACCCGATTCCCGCGCGGCTGTACGCACCATCGTCAGCGGTGCTGCCGGTGCTGATCTATTTCCACGGCGGCGGCTTCACGGTCGGCAACATCCGCACGCACGACACGCTGTGCCGCGTGCTGAGCGCGAAGAGCGGCTGCGCGGTGATCTCCGTGGACTACCGGCTCGCGCCCGCGCACAAGTTCCCGACCGCGTCGAACGACGCTTGGGATGCCTTCCAGTTCATAGCGAAGGAGGGCACGGGCCTGGGCCTCGATCCGTCCAGACTGGCCGTGGGCGGCGACAGTGCCGGCGGCACGCTCGCGGCCGTGTGCGCCATCCTCGCGCGCGACGCGGGGTTGCCGCTGTCGCTGCAGATGCTGATCTACCCCGGCACCACCGCGCACCAGGACACGGCCTCGCACCTGCGGCACGTCGACGGCCCGCTGCTGACCAAGGCGATGATCGATTTCTTCTTCGCGCAGTACGTCAACACCCCGGCCGACCGCGACGACTGGCGCTTCGCGCCGCTCTTGGCCGACGACGTCGACGGCGTGGCGCCGGCCTGGATCGGCCTTGCCGAATGCGACCCGGTGGTGGACGAAGGCATCGCCTACGCAGACAAGCTGCGCGCGGCGGGCGTGCCGGTCGACCTGGAGATCTACCGCGGGGTGATCCACGAATTCATCAAGATGGGCCGGGCGATTCCGGAGGCGCTGCAGGCGCAGGACGATGCGGCCCGCGCAATCAAAGAGGCACTACTGGCACCATGAGCAACACGACGACAGCCACCGAACGCAAGGACTTCCGCTTCTTCCACCGCCTGCGCGTACGCTGGGCCGAAGTCGACATGCAGAAGATCGTCTTCAACGCGCACTACCTGATGTACTTCGACACCGCCATCGCCGACTACTGGCGCGCGCTGGCGCTGCCGTACGAGGAGTCGATGCACGCGATGGGTGGCGACCTGTACGTGCGCAAGGCGACGGTCGATTTCCGCGCTTCGGCGCGCATCGACGACGTGCTCGACGTTGGCATGCGCTGCGTGCGCATCGGCAACTCGTCGATCGTGTTCGAAGGCGGGCTGTTCCGGCAGGACCAGTTCCTGGTCGGCTGCGAGCTGGTCTATGTGTTCGCCGACCCGGCGACGCAGACGTCGAAGCCGGTGCCGCCGGCGCTGCGCGAAGTGCTGCTGGGCTACGAGGCCGGCGAAGCCATGCGCACCATCGAGACGGGCGACTGGGCCACGCTCGGCGAAGGCGCCGGCGCTTTGCGGCGCGCGGTGTTCATCGAGGAGCAGAACATTCCCGAATCGCTGGAGTGGGACGAGCAGGACGCCGTGGTGCTGCATGCGGTCGCGCGCAACCGGCTCGGGCAGGTCATCGCCACGGCCCGGCTGCTGCCGGCCGAGAACGGCGTCTCGCACATCGGCCGCGTGGCCGTGCATCGCAATCTGCGCAGCGGCGGCCATGGCGCCGCGGTGATGCAGGCGCTGGAGGAGGCTGCCAGGGAGCGCGGCGCCAGCGTGGTCGCACTGAACGCGCAACGCAGCGCCGAGCGCTTCTATGCGCGGCTGGGCTATGTGCCGCATGGAGACGGCTTCGAGGAGGCCGGCATTCCGCACATCGAGATGCGCCGGCCTCTTCGGTCCTCTTCTTCTTCTCAGTAACGGCTCGGCGGATCGGGCACATAGCCCGGATCCGAGCCGGGGAAGGGCGACGGCCCTGCGGGACGCGGCCAGCGCGGAGGGGGCGGCACCGGGATCACGCCCGCGGCGACGAGGTTCTCGCGGCTGTCGTAGCGGATGCGGACCACCTCGTCGGGTGACGACTGCGCGCGCTCGAAGGTCGTCCTGCCAACGTACGAGGTTTCGCGGCGGCCGTGGGCGGTGCCGAGGCTCGGGCTGGGCGCGGATTGGCGGGCCAGGCTGCCGGAAGATTCGGTGGCCGCAGCGGGAGCGGCGTTGTCGGCTGCGCCTGCCTTGGCCCGCGCGTCGCCCTGGTACGACGACGATTCGCCGCGGCGCTCGCGCTCGGGGCCGTATCCGCCGTATTCATCGCGGCGCGGGAACGGCGTGAGCGGCGCAGGCGGCGGTTCGGGCATGCGCTCGCGGAACATCGCGACGCCGATCACGCCCACGTCGTCGGGCCGGCCGGTGCGGCTTGCGTACGAATTGCCTGCCGCGGCGAATTCGAAGGCGGCGATCTGCGAATCGCTCTTGCGCCAGCCGGTGATGTCGCTGCGCTCGCGGGCGCCGAACACGTAGCCGTTCTGCCCGACGCCAGCGGTTTCGCCCGTGACCACGTTGACGCCGTCGACGGACATCACGGCCATGATGCGCTCGCCCATCGCGTTGCGCGCCCGGACGGCGTAGCGCGCGCCGGGGCGGCCGGCCACCCAGTATTCGCCCCGATGGCGGTAGATCGGCAGTTCGGCGCCGCTGCCGCGGTCGACCACGCTGATCTGCATCAGCGAGCCGATGCGGCTGGACGGCGTGGAGGGAACGTAGGGCCGTTCCGAGGTCTGCGCGCAGGCCGGGAACGACGAGGCCACGGCGCTCAGGGCCAGGGCGGTGGAAAAGAGTCTGCGCTTCATGGTGTTTCCTTGCCGGAGTTGATCGGTGCCGGCTTCTACGGCTCGGCAACGGCAACGGGGTTGGGAGACGCGCAAAAAAATGGCGCCGTCGATTTTCGACAGCGCCAAACAAACACCCGCTTTGAGGGCGTTGGGGGTTTAAAGGGTGCGCAGGCTCAGATGTCTTCGAGCAGCGGGTAGGGCAGCGGCTCGACCGTGAGCGCCGGGCCGTCGGCCGCGCCGGCGCGCAGGCCACCGGCCTCGAGCGCGGCGATCTGCATGGAGATCAGCGCGGACCAGCCGCCATCGGGCGCCGGCGCGGCCTGCGCCACGGTGCCCACCGGCTGCTCGGCGTCGCCGGCGGCGAACACTTCCTGCCCCACGGCCACCGGCGCATCGGCCTGGACGAGGTAGGTGCGCCGCTTCAGCGTGCCGCGGAACTGGCTTCGCGCGACCACTTCCTGGCCGGGATAGCAGCCCTTCTTGAAGTTCACGCCGCCCACGGATTCGTAATTGATCATCTGTGGCACGAAGGCGTCGATGACGGGCGTGGTCAGCGTCACGATGCCGCTGCGCACCTCGCTCCATTGCCACAGGTTGTCGTCCAGAGCCGGGCCCGTGGGCGCGGCATGCCCGGCCGGCGCGATCCAGAGCGCGCGAGGCACGCCGTCGGCCGGGTAGAGCGACACGGCGCTGGCTTCGTCGCCGACAGCCGTGCGCTTGCCGGGCGGGGCCGCCGCGTCGAGCCCGTTGGCGGTAAGGGCGGTGCCGGCCAGGCCGTACAGCGCGTACTGCTCGGTGGCGTCGCTCAGCTTGGCCTTGGCGCGCAGCACATACATCGACAGGCGCTTGAGCGTGGCGGCAAGGATGTCGCGGCTGCACACCAGCAGGATCAGTTCCGGTTGCGGTTTGATGCCGATGAAACTCGCGATCACACGGCCCTTGGCGGTGCACAGCGCGGCCAGGCGGGCGTCGGAGGCTCCGAGCAGGGAGAAGTCCTGTGTGAGCTGGCCGTGGAGGAAGCTGGCGGCGTCCGGACCTTCGGCACGGATCACGCCGAGATGGGAGAGGGCGGTCACCCCATTGAGAACGACAGTGGTCATCGCTGAATTATCATGGCCGGGCCTGTTCCTTCGAGGCGGCAGGGGCTCCAGCCCTTCGGTTCGCAAGGGCACCGTTTTTTGATTGCCTCCGGCTTTTTCCCCGTCATCCCCACATCGGACTCGTGCGCAGTTTCTTCCTCACGCTCTTCCTGCTCGCCGCCCTGGCCGTGCTTGCGCTCGGCGGCGCCGGCCTTTGGTGGGTGCATCAGCCACTCAAGCTGCCTGCGCCCAGCGTCGACCTGTCGGTCGAGCCCGGCACCACGCCGCGCGGCATTGCCCAGGCGGTGGCCGACACAGGTGTCGATGTCCAGCCGCAACTGCTCTACCTGTGGTTCCGCGTCTCGGGACAGGACCGCCAGATGCGCGCCGGCAGCTACGAACTGGAGCGCGGCGTCACGCCCAAGCTGCTGCTCAACATCCTGGTGCGCGGCGAGGAAGCCACCCGCAGCGTGGTGCTGGTGGAAGGCTGGAACATCCGCCAGGTGCGCGCCGCGCTGGCCAAGGCCGATCAGCTCAAGCCCGAGAGCGTGGGCATGACCGACGAGGCGCTCATGGCCAAGCTGGGCAAGCCCGGCTTGCACCCGGAAGGGCGCTTCTTCCCGGACACATACACCTACTCGAAGGGCTCGACCGACATCGCCCTGCTGCAGCGCGCGATGCGCGCCATGGACAAGAAGCTGGAAGCTGCCTGGGCCGCCCGAGCTTCCGACTTGCCGCTGAAATCGGCCGATGAGGCGCTTATTCTGGCCAGCATTGTCGAAAAGGAGACAGGCAAGGCCAACGACCGCGCGGAAATCGCGGCCGTGTTCTCCAACCGCCTGCGCATCGGCATGCCGCTGCAGACCGACCCAACCGTCATCTACGGCATGGGCACCGCCTTCGACGGCAACCTGCGCAAGAAAGACCTCCAGACCGACACGCCCTGGAACACCTACACGCGCGGCGGCCTGCCGCCCACGCCGATTTCCATGCCCGGCAAGGCGGCGCTGCTGGCGGCGGTGCAGCCTGCGCAAAGCAAATCGCTGTATTTCGTGTCGCGCGGCGACGGCACCAGCCAGTTCAGCAGTTCGCTCGACGATCACAACCGCGCGGTCAACCGCTACCAGCGCGGCGGCGACACCAAACCGAAGGCGACGACCCAATGAGTGACCAAGGCTTGTTTCTGACGCTGGAAGGCATCGACGGCGCGGGCAAGTCGAGCCATCTCGACGCGCTGGAGGCGCTGTTCAAGGCGCAGGGCCGCACGGTCGTACGCACACGCGAACCCGGCGGCACGCCATTGGCCGAAACGCTGCGCGGGCTGGTCCTCGAGAAGCCGATGGACCCGCTGACCGAATCGTTGCTGGTGTTCGCAGCCCGGCGCGACCACATCGCCCAGGTCATCGGCCCGGCACTGGCGCGTGGCGATGTGGTGCTTTGCGACCGGTTCACCGATGCCACCTTCGCCTATCAGGGTGCGGGGCGCGGTTTCGACAACGCCGTGTTGTCGACTCTCGAACAATGGGTCCAGGGGCAGGCGGGCGGCACGAAGCTGTTGCAGCCACGGATCACGCTGTGGTTCGACCTCGCTCCCGAGATCGCCGCACAGCGGCTGGCCGGTGCTCGCGTGCCCGACAAGTTCGAGGCGCAACCGGTCGAGTTCTTCCGCCGCGTTGCCCAGGGCTATGCGGACCGCGCAAGCACCGACGCGCAGCGCTTCGTGCGCATCGACGCCAGCCAGACGCGCGAGCAGGTCTGGCTGCAGATCGAGTCCGAGCTGAGGGCGCGTGGCGTGCTGGCCGGAGGTCGCGCCGGATGAGCGCCGAGGCACTGTCTCCCTGGCTGCGCCGGCCGCTGACCGAACTGCTGCGCCAGCGCGGCCACGCCTGGCTGCTGCAGGGCCCGTCGGGCATCGGCCAGTACGAGCTGGCACTGGCACTGGCGTCCGCCTGGCTGTGCGAGCAGCCGACGGAGGAGGGCACCGCCTGCGGCAATTGCCCGAGCTGCCACGCCATCGAGGTGCGCACGCATGCCGACCTCTGCGTGCTGATGCCCGAGGTGGCGATGCAGGAGCTTGGCTGGCCGCTCGACGAAAAGGCACAGGCGGACATCGATGACAAGAAGCGCAAGCCCAGCCGCGAGATCCGCGTGGAGGCGATGCGCGACGCGGTCGGCTTCGCCCAGCGCACCAGCGCGCGCGGCCGCGGCAAGGTGGTGCTGGTGTATCCGGCCGAGCGCATGAACACGATCACGGCCAATGCGCTGCTGAAGACGCTGGAGGAGCCCGTGGGCGACGTGCGCTTCGTGCTCGCCAGCGAGGCCGCGTGGCAGCTGCTGCCGACCATCCGCAGCCGCTGCCTGGGTTTCACGCTGCCATGGCCCGCAACCGCCGAGGCCGAGGCCTGGCTCGCCGCGCAGGACGTGCCCGCCGCCGACGCGGCCGCCTTGCTGCGCGCCGCCGGTGGCCGGCCCAGCGATGCACTGAAGCTTGCGCGCTCGGGACAGTCGCCCAAGGCCTGGGCACTGCTGCCCAAGGCCATGGTGCGCGGCGACGTCGGCGCGCTGGCCGATCACGCGCCCGCGCAGGCTGTCGGCGCGCTGCAGAAGCTCTGCCATGACCTGATGGCCGTCGGCAACGGCGCCGCACCCCGTTTCTTCGAGGCCGCCGATCTGCCCGCTGCGCCGCCCCGGCTGGCGCTCGCGCGCTGGTCGAAGTCGCTCGCAAGCGCCGCGAGAACCGCGGAGCACCCGTTCAATGCCGGCCTCATGCTCGAAGCGCTTGTGAGCGAAGCGCGAACCACCCTAAACTCTGCCGCTCGTCGCCGACCATGAACCAACCTGCCGCATCCGCTGCACCCGCAGCATCCTCCACACCCGCCCGGCCGAGCGTCATCCAGCTCGCCATCAAGGAAAAGGGCGCGCTGTACGCGGCCTACATCCCGCTGTTCGCCGAGGGCGGCATCTTCATTCCGACCACGCGCGAATACCGGCTCGGCGACGACGTCTACGTGCTGCTGACGCTGCCCGAAGACCCGCAGCGCTACCCGGTGGCCGGCAAGGTCGCCTGGATCACGCCGCCGCGCGCCGCCGGCAACCGGGCGCCGGGCGTGGGTATCCGTTTTCCTTCCGACGAGAAGTCGCGCCAGCTGAAGGCGCGCATCGAGGCGGCACTCGGCGGTTCGATGGCCTCCGACCGCCCCACGCAAACCATCTGAGTTTTCCGCCCGTCCTCGTGACGCGGAACTCGATCGACGGCGCCTACCTCCCATACGAAACCCGGCAGTCCGGGCCAGACAAGGGGGTGCGCCTCGCATCCCACCATTTCCGATGTTCACAGACTCCCACTGCCACCTCACCTTTCCCGAATTCGCGGGCCAGATGCCGCAGATTCGCGCCGCCATGGCCGCGGCGCAGGTCGACCGGGCGCTTTGCATCTGCACCAAGCTCGAGGAATTCGACGAAGTGCAGGCCTTGGCCGCCAGCTACGACAACTTCTGGGCCAGCGTGGGCGTGCACCCCGACAACGAGGACATCGCCGAGCCCTCGATCGAAGATCTGGTTCGGCTTTCGCAGCGGCCGCGCGTGGTCGCCATCGGCGAGACCGGCCTCGACTACTACCAGATGGAAGAGCGCAAGGGCGGCCGCAGCATTTCCGACCTGGAATGGCAGCGCGACCGCTTCCGTGTGCACATCCGCGCCGCCCAGCAGACGCGCAAGCCGCTGATCATCCACACCCGCGAAGCCTCGGCGGACACGCTGGCGATCCTGAAGGAAGAGGGCGAAGACGGCTCGCCCGGCGCTGCCGGCGGCGTGTTCCATTGCTTCACCGAGACCGCCGAGGTGGCCCGCGCCGCGCTCGACCTGGGCTTCTACATCTCGTTCTCCGGCATCCTGACCTTCAAGAAAGCGCAGGACCTGCGCGACGTGGCCGCCTTCGTGCCGCTGGACCGCATGCTGATCGAGACCGACAGCCCGTACCTCGCGCCGGTGCCGTACCGCGGCAAGACCAACAACCCGTCTTACGTGCCCTATGTGGCGCAGCAGATCGCCGAACTCAGGCAGATGCCCGTAGAGGCCATCGCCAAGGCCACGAGCGACAATTTCGAAGCATTGTTCAGGGAAGTCAAATCATGAAAAACTACTTCAAGAAATCTATCTATCTTGTTGTCATTGCTGCATCTTTTACAGCGAACGCCGGTTCGTTCGAAGACTTCTTCCGCGCCGTTCGCGGCGACAACGCCAGCGGCGTCAGCAACCTGATCCAGCGCGGCTTCGACCCCAATACGCGCGACGAGCACGGCCAGACCGGCCTGCTGATCGCGCTGCGCGAGCCCTCGCCGAAGGTGATCAAGGTGCTGATCGAAGCGCCGCAGACCGACGTGGACATCGCCAGTCCGAAGGACGAGACCCCGCTGATGCTCGCTGCGATCAAGGGCCAGCAGGACGTGGTCGCCCAATTGCTCAAGCGCGACGCTGCCGTCAACAAGACCGGATGGACGCCGCTGCACTACGCGGCCACCAGCGGGCAGATCGCGATCATGAAGACGCTGCTCGAGAACTTCGCCTTCATCGACGCGCAATCGCCCAACGGCACCACGCCGCTGATGATGGCCGCCATGTACGGCTCCAACGATGCCGTGAAGCTGCTGCTTGAAGAAGGCGCCGACACGACCATGAAGAACCAGCTGGGCATGACCGCCGTCGACTTCGCCAACAAGGCGAACCGCTCGGAAGCCGCCTCGATGATCGCCGCGGCCGCCAATGCGAAAGCCAGCGCGGCCAAGGCCGTTCCCAAGGACGGCAAGTGGTGAGCTTGGTTCTTCTTCGGCGCGGCTGCTCGCGTGCACAGGATTCGCAAAGCACATTCCTAGTGAATCTGAGAATCTTCACACAATGTGCATTATGTTAAATAAGGCGCGCGGGAGGCAACCAGGAGTTCTGCCCCATTGCCGGCAAGCTACCCTGTAGAGCCTAAGCGCCGTAGGCCGTCATGAAGACCCGAACAGCCTCTTGCAGAAGAGCCTTGTTTTCCCGGGTATCCGGCATCTCGAGCTTCAGCATTCCGCGGATGTGGCCGGAGCCCAGGAACATTGACAGGAACAGGTCCGCTGCCTGGAGCGGATTCCGCACCTTCAGCGTGCCCGCCGAGCTGGCAAGAAGCAGATATGCAGCCAGTTCGTCCATCACACGCTCCGGACCCTCCTTGTACAGCGCGCGACAGACTTCCGGTTGCGCCCCCGCGACGCCATAGACGGCGCGCAACGCGCCCAGGGCGTCCCCGCGCGCCAGCGCGAGAAACCGCTCCCCAATCACCAGCAGCACCTTCTCCGGCTGGTTCGGGTCCAGCGCCCCGGCCCCGGGGAATCCAGCCATCACGGCTACCGTCCTGTCGCGCACGACCGCCTCGAACAGCCCCTCCTTGGAGCCGAAGTTGCTGTACACGGTCATCTTGGAGACGCCCGCGTCGGCAGCGATGGCATCCACGCTGGCGCGCTCCAGACCATGCCGATCGAAGTGCGTCTGCGCCGCCTCCAGGATGCGCCGGCTGCGCTCAGGATCGCGCGGCCGCCCGCGTTGAGGCTTCGGGGCAGGAATTGGAGATCGGGTCATGGGCATATTTATTGGACTTGACAGTCTACTATATGTGTTCCACATTACTGTACTTGAAAGTCCAGTAATAACCACCCCACACGGAACCCATCACCATGAATGACGTCATCATCATTGGCGGCAGCTTTGCCGGCCTCGCCGCGGCCCTGCAGCTCGGCCGTGCCCGCCGCAAGGTCACCGTTCTCGATACCGGCCTGCCGCGCAATCGCTTCGCCGGCCATTCGCATGGCCTGCTCGGCCATGATCACAAGCCACCGCTGGACATCCTCGCCGAGGCGCGGCAGCAGCTGGCGCGGTATCCCGCGATCAAGCTGGTCAATGCACAGGCCGACAACGTCTCCGGCGTCATCGACGATTTCTCCGTTCTCACTGACGATGGCGAAAGCCTCGGAGCGCGCCGCGTGATCCTGAGCTACGGCGTCGCCGACCAGATGCCAGACGTCCCAGGCTTCGCCGAAAGCTGGGGCACGTCCATCGTGCCCTGCCCCTATTGCGACGGCTTCGAAGTCGCCGACCGGCACTGGGGCCACGTCTGGTCCGGCCCGCAGTCGCACAATCAGGCCAGGCTGTTCCGCGATTGGACCGACAAGTTGACCGTCTTCGCTGACGGTCGCGACATTGCGCCCGATATCCGGGCCGATCTGGTGAATCGCAACATCGCTGTCGTCGACGGCCGGATCATCGATATCGCCCATCACAAGGGCCGCATTGCCACAGTCAATCTCGATAGCGGCCGCAATGTCGCGGTCGACGTCCTGTTCGCCAGCCCGCGCAACAAGCCGTCCGCAAGCCTGCATGAAGCATTGGGCCTCGCCACGGCCGATACGCCCACCGGCATCGTGCTGAAGGTCGACGAGCGCCGCCAGACCAGCGTGCCCGGCATCTACGCCGCCGGCGACCTCGCCACGCCCTTCCTGCCCTCGGTCACCCAGGCATCGTCGCAGGGTGCGATGGCGGGCATCTTCGCCCAGCAATCGATGCTGGCTTGAACTCTTGAGGCGCTCGTCCGCGGAACGTGAACCTCACCCATGAAACGCCATGAAGGCGGCACCGGGCACTGCGTTCAAGCTCAACGGAGGGTCTTGCCGGCCTTGATCCGACTTTCGAGGAAATCGAGGAACGCCCGGTGAACCGCGGTGCTGTGGCGTCTTTGCAGGTAGACGGCTGAAAGCCACATGTCACTGCGCACGAAATCCGACAGCGCGGGAACCAGCCGGCCGCTGTCGAGATAGGGCTTCAGCATGACCGTCGGCAAGTACAGCACGCCAGCGCCTTGCAGTGCGGCCTGGATGAGCGGGCTGGCCTCGGTGGCATCCAGCCGGCCACGCACCGCGATCTCCAACGGCTCGCCGTCGACCTGGAAGCGCCACTTGGACGATGGATTCAGGTGGGTACTGATCAACGCATCGTGGTTGGCGAGTTCGCTGGGGTGGGAGGGGACTCCTCTGCTTTTCCAGTACATCGGGGCCGCGCACACGGTCAACCCCATCAGAAGCAACTTGCGAACGATCAGGTTTTCGTTCGCGATCGGCCCAAAGCGCAACGCAATGTCGACCCCCTCCTCTGCCAGGTCGACAAGGCGATTGGTCAGCAAGAGACTGATGCTGGCATCGGGGTAGTGACCCAGGAAGGTGTTGAAGAGCGCCGGCAACTCGGTCTGGTCGATGCCGTGGGGCGCGGAAATGCGCAAACGGCCGCTCGGAGTCAACGCGCGATCCTGCAGTTCCGCACGGGTTGCTTCCACCAACTCCAGCATGGGCTTGCTCCGCTCGAGCAAGAGCACGCCGGCATCCGTGAGGCTGACGGCGTGGCTGTTCCTGTTCAGCAGTCGCACACCGAAGCGCCCCTCGAGCTTCGCGACGTACTTGCTCACGGTGGCTCTGGACAGTTCGAGGTGCTTCGCGGCGCGCGAGAAGCTGCCCGACACTGCGACTTCGTTGAAGGTTCGCAAGAGTTCCAAGCTGTCCAAGGCCTCTCCTTCCTTGCAAGACGGTGCCAGACACCGGCCAGGCCGGCTCCGGCGGGTCGATGTATCAGGCGAGACCGAGCTTTTTTCTCAAGCTCGCGTCGACCGGGCCCGCGGGCATGAAACGGCGAAGCTTCGCCAGGACCGAGGCCTCGCCGGGCGGCGTGCAACGCATGCGCCAGGGGCCGAGCGCCGCTTCCACGATGGTGTTGGCCACGCCCTGCGGCGGCGGCGCGTTGTTGACGCTGTCGGCCACCGCGCGCTCGACCTGGCCGCGTTCGCGGTCGTAGTCCGCGATCGGCGCCTTGGCACGCGGCGCATTGATGTCGAGGTTGGTCCGGGTGAACGCCGGCTGCACCAGCGTCACGCGAACGCCGAACTGGCGCACCTCGTGGTCCAGCGACTCCGAGAGGCCCTCGAGCGCATGCTTGGCGGCCGCATACATGCCCATGTAGGGCGCCGGCATCACGCCGAACAGCGAGCTCACATTGACGATGCGCCCGCGATGCTGCTTGCGCATGGAGGGGAGCACGGCGCGCGTGACGCGCAGCACGCCGAAGACATTGGTGTCGAACAGCGCCGCGGCTTCTGCCGTCGCCGTCTCTTCGACCGCGCCGAGCATCATCATTCCCGCGTTGTTGACCAGCACATCGATGCGCAGGCCCTGCTCGATGATGGAGTCGATGCCGGCCTGCACCGATTCCTCCTCCCGGACATCCATTTCGACGAACTCCACACCGGGCACCACGGGCGCCTTGCGCAGGTCGCGCACGGTGCCGAACACCCGGCAGCCGCGCGCGACGAAGATTTCCGCGGCAACGCGCCCGATGCCCGATGACGCGCCGGTCACGACGACAACCGATGAACTCGACATGATGTTTTCCTTCGATCTGAACAAGTGGTGAAAAGCGTTGTCAGTGCGCAGCGGCTGCGGCGTCGCCGGGCCTGATCCTGAACCAGATGGAGTACATCGCCGGCAGGAACACCAGCGTCAGGACCGTGCCCGCGAGGGTGCCGCCGATCAGCGTGTACGCGAGCGCCCCCCAGAACACGGAATGGGTCAGCGGGATGAACGCCAGGATCGCCGCCAGCGCGGTCAGGACCACCGGTCGCGCACGCTGCACGGTGGCCTCGACGACCGCGTGGAACGGATCGAGCCCGTCCTGCTGGTTGTGGTGGATCTGGCCGATCAGGATCAGCGTGTTGCGCATCAGGATGCCCGAGAGCGCCACGAGGCCGACCAGCGCATTGATGCCGAAGGGCTGCTGGAATGCAAGCAGCGTCGGCACCACGCCGATCAGCCCCAACGGGCTCGTCAGGAAGACCATGACCATCGCGGAGATCGAACGCACCTGGAAGATGATGATCAGCAGCGTGGCCGCCAGCATGATGGGGAACAGCGGCAGCATGGCCCTGGTCGCCTTGCCCGATTCCTCGATGGAGCCGGCCTCGTCGATACGGTAGCCGGAGGGCAGCTTGTCCATGACCGGGCGCAACTGAGCGGTGATGGCCGTCGACACATCGGGCGGCTGCAGGCCGTCGGCGATGTCGCCGTGCACGGTGATCGTCGGCACGCGGTCGCGCCGGCGCATGACGGGTTCCTCCATGCGCACCTCAACTTCGCCCACCTGCGACAACGGAATGCGTTGCCCGTTGGCACCCGACAGCGTGAAGTCGGCAATCCTCGACGCGTCGAGGCGACTGGCGCCGGCCGAGCGCGCCACCACCTGCACCGTGCGGATGTCCTCGCGCACGGCGGTGACGGGCACACCGCTCAGGAAGAACTGCAACTGCTGCGCCACCGCGCTGGAACTCAGCCCCACGGCCTGCAGGCGGTCCTGGTGCAGGGTGAAGTGCAGCGTGGGCGTGCGCGTACCCCAGTCGGTGTTGACCGTGCGCATCATCGGACTCGCATCCATCACCTGCTGTACCTGCGCCGCGATGTCGCGCAGCTTGTCGGGGTCCGGGCCCGTGACGCGGTAGGCGACGGGAAACGGCGAATACGGGCCGAACACCAATTGCGTGACGCGCACGCGCGCTTCGGAGGCCAGGCCGCCGGCGATGGCCTCTCGCAGCCGGTGCTTCAAGGCCTCGCGCTCTTCCTGGCTGTCGGTGCGCACCACGATCTTGGAGAACGACGGATCGGGCAGCTCGGGGCCCATCGCGAAGAAGAAGCGCGGTGCGCCCTGCCCGATATAGGACGTGACGATGTGGGCCTCCTTCTGTCCGGCCAACCACGCCTCCACCTTCGCCGTGGCCTCGCTGGTGCGAGTGATCGAGGTGCCATAGGGCATCTGCACCTCCACCAGGACTTCGGGCCGGTCCGAGATCGGGAAGAACTGTTTCTTGACAAGGCCCATGCCGAGGACCGCCGCCACGAGAAGGCCGACCACCGCACCGGCCACCGCCCATTTGCGTGCGATGACGCGGCCGAGCATCCCGCGCAGCCGGTTGTAGCGCGGCGTGCCGTAGATCGCGGCATGGCCGCCCTCGATCTTCTTGAAATCGGGCAGCAACTTGACACCGAGATAGGGCGTGAAGACCACCGCGACCACCCAGGACGCGATCAGCGCGATGCCGACGATCCAGAACATGTTGCTGGTGTATTCCCCTGCGCTTGATGGCGCGAAGCCGTTGGGCATGAAGCCGACGGCCGTGACCAGCGTGCCCGAAAGCATCGGCGCGGCCGTGTGGCTCCAGGCATAGGCGGAGGCGGCGACGCGGCTGTAGCCCTCCTCCATCTTCACCACCATCATCTCGATGGCGATGATCGCGTCGTCCACCAGCAGGCCCAGCGCGAGGATCAGGGAGCCGAGCGTGATGCGATCGAAGTCCTTGCCCGTAGCAGCCATCACCACGAAGACGATCGCCAGCGTCAGCGGCACTGCGGCGGCGACGACGAGGCCTGCGCGCCAGCCCATGCTCAGGAAGCTCACGAGCATGACCACCAGCAGCGCGGCGAAGAACTTGACCATGAACTCATCGACCGCGGCGCTGATGTTGACGGCCTGGTCCGTGACCTTGGTCAGGCTCATGCCCAGCGGCTGCTCGGCATTGATCGCTCCCACCTCGCGCTCCAGCGCCTTGCCCAGGTCGAGCCCGTTCCAGCCTTCCCGCATGACCACCCCCAGCAGCAGGGCCGGCTCGCCGCCGTTGCGGATCATGAAGCTCGCCGGGTCTTCATAGCCCCGCTTGACCTCGGCGATGTCCGACAGCTTCAGGGTGCGGCCTTGCGAGGTGACCGGCGTGTCGCGGATCTTGCGCAGCTCGTCGAACGGCCCGTCCAGGCGGATGAACACCTGGGGGCCCTTCGTTTCCACGGATCCCGCCGGCGTCAGGGCATTCTGGCCGTTGAGCGCCGCGAAGACGTCCTGCGCACTGACGCCCAGGGTCGCCAGGCGCTCGTGCGAGAACTCGACATAGATGCGCTCGGACTGCTCACCGGCGATGTTGACCTTCTTCACGCCCGGCACATGCAGCAGGCGCTGGCGCAGCGTCTCGGCGTCGCGCACCAGCAGGCGCTGCGCCTCGCCCTTCGCCTTGAGGGCGTACAGCGCGAAGGTGACGTCCGCGTACTCGTCGTTGAGCATCGGTCCGATCACGCCCACAGGCAGGTTGCCCGCCTCGTCGCCGACCTTCTTGCGGGCCTGGTAGAACTGCTCCTGCACCTGCGAAGGCGGTGTGCTGTCGAGCAGGGTCAGCGTCGTGAAGGCCAGGCCGGGCCGGGTGTAGGTCTCGGCGCGATCGTAGTAGCGCAGTTCCTGCAGCCGCTTCTCGAGCTTCTCGGCAACCTGGTCCTGCATTTCCTGCGCGGTCGCGCCGGGCCACGCGGTGACGATGGTCATCACCTTGATGGTGAAGGCCGGGTCTTCCGCCCGGCCCAGCTTGAAGAACGAAACCAGGCCCGCCAGCGAGATCAGGCAGATCAGGAACAAGGTGACCGAGCGCTCGCGCACCGCGAGCGCCGAGAGGTTGAAGCGGCCTGCGCTCACGGGCGGACTCCGCGCGCCGCGACGGCGCCCGCCTGGTCGGCCACCCGTACCTGCTCGCCCTCGCGCAGCAGATGCGCCCCGAGCGAGACGATCCGGTCGCCCTGCTGGAGCGACCCGGTAACGCGCGCGCCATCGTCATCCAGGCGTTCGACCACGACCGGCCGCCAGTTGACCCTGGCCGGCTCGCCGCTGACGAGCCACACCCCCGGCCCCTTGCCGGCGTCGAAGAGCGCGCCGATCGGTACCTGCAGTCCTCCCGACGCGGAGGGAAGGCCCTGAGGAATCCGGATGGTGACCGTCGCACCCAACGGCGCATCGGCGAGCTCACCCCTGAGGACATAGCGCGCCTCGAAGGTGCGCGTCTGCCGGTCCGCGGCCTCCGAGAGCTGCCGCAGCGTGGTCGCCACGCTCACGCCCTCCCTGCCGAAGAGCGTGGCCTGCCCCACGGCCCCGACCGCGGGGCGCAGGGTTTCCGGCAACTGGACCACGGCTTCGCGCGGGCCGGCGCGGGCCACACGGACCACCGTCTGACCAGCGCTCACGACCTGGCCGGGCTCGGCCAGCGTTTCCATGACCACCCCGTCGCCGTCGGCCACGAGTTCGGCATAGCCGCTCGCATTGCGCGCGACATCCGCCTGGGCCTCGGCCGCGCTGACCTGGGCCTTGGCCGTGTCCGCGGCCGCCTTGACCTGGTCGTAGGCCGATGCCGAGATCGCACCGGTGCCGCGCAGATCGCGGTAGCGGGCCTCGTCCTGCGCTGCTTGCTGCAAGCGCGCCCGTGCCGCGGCGACTGCCTCCTGCTGCGCATGGGCCGCAAGCTTCAGGTCGATGGGGTCGATGCGCATGAGCACCTGGCCGCGCCTGACGCCCTGCCCTGTGTCCACCAGCCGCTGCAGGACCTTGCCCGAGACCCGGAAGCCCAGGTCGCTCTGGATCCGGGCGGCTACGGTGCCCGTGAACGCACGCGACGCGGCGCCGGCGCCTTCGACGACCGCGACGCGAACCTGCGGCGCCTGGGTTCGTGGGTCGGGCGGCGCCTTCTCGCCGCAGGCGACCAGCGCGAGCGGCAATGCACAGGTGACGATGGAGATAGCAAGGCGGCGCCAAGGCATGAGAGTCCCGGTATCGAAATGATCAGGACCCACATTCTGATACCTGTGACCAATTCAGTCAACAGTCACAGACAAATCGGCTTCACGGAGACAGGCTGCGCAGCACCAGGCTGGACAGTTGGGCGGGCGCTTCAGCCGTGTGGTCGAAGCTGTACTGCAGCAGCAGCGGATTGATGTAGGGGTGCATGACGAGGTAGATGGCCGAGACTGCCTCATCGATCGGCGTCTTGCGCTCGAACTCCCCCGTCTCCCGGCCTTCGCGCAGGATGTCCTGAAGCAATTGCCGGATGTGCGCTTCGTGCGCAAACGCCACCTGCCAGCGCTCGGTGGCGGCGAAGCTCGCGATTTCGTAGAGCTTGCGATCCTCGGAGAACAGACGAAGGCTCGCCTCGACCACCGACTTGAACATCCGGCGCAGCTTCTCCGCAGGACGATCTGCCCCCTCGACCGCAGCCCGTACCTCGGCGTGGATCTCGCTCAGGCAGTTTGCGCAGATCATTTCGCCGATGGCCTGCTTGGACTCGAAGAACTTGTAGATGTACGCCTTGGAAAACCCGATGGCTTTGGCGAGATCGGAAACGGTCGTCTTTTCATACCCGTACCGGCTGAAGTGCTCGGTCGCCGCGGCAACGATCTGGTCGCGCACGTCATGGTCGACCGGCCCGCGCGCCACGCCGGCAGAGGAGATTTCTTTGCTCATGCCTGACAGCTTACCGCGCGCCGAATGATTGAACAACGAGTGACCATTTTGATATATAGTCACAGCCCAATCGACGTTTCCTCTCCAGCTCAGGAAGAACACCATGCTCCAGCGCATCCTTGTTCCGCTCATTGCGACCGGCCTTCTTGCAGGTTGCGCGGTCGGCCCCGACTACGCACGGCCCGACATGGCGATGCCGCAGCAGTACCTGGGCCGGCAGGGCCTCGAGCAACGGACCGCCGCGGGCAGCGCCGATCTCCGCGCCTGGTGGACCGGCTTCGGCGATCCACAACTGGTTGGGTTCGTCACGCTCGCGCTTGCGCAGAACCTCGATCTCGCCCAGGCATCCGCGCGCGTCGCGCAGACGCGTGCTGCGTTGGGCGCGGCGAATGCCGCCCTGCTGCCTTCGGGTAACGTCAGCGCACAGGCAGCCCGGGCCCACCAGTCCGTTGAAACGCCGCTGGGACAGGTGCTGAACTCGAGGCCTGGCCTCGACCGCTACGGCAGCGCCTACGAAGCCAATCTGGGTGCGAGCTGGGAAGTGGACCTGTTCGGAGGCTTGCGCCGCGGACGCGAAGCGGCGCTCGCCGAATACCAGGCCTCGGAGGCCTCGGCCGTCGCCACGCGGTTGGCAGTGGCGGCCCAGACCGCCGACATCTACATCAGCATCCGCGGCCTTCAGACGCGCCTCGGCGTGGCGCGCCGGCAGGCGCAGACGCAGCAGCAGCTGCTGTCCACGGTCAATCTTCTCTACGGCAAGGGGCTGGCCGCCGAACTCCAGGTGCGGCAGGCCGAAGGCGCGCTGGCCCTGGTCCAGGCCTCCGTCCCGGTACTGGAGGCGGGCCTGGACACAGCGATGAACGCGCTGGATGTGATGCTGGGCGCCTCGCCGGGCACGCACCGGGCCGAATTGGCCGAGGCCGGCGCCATTCCCGTCGCGCCGCAGCTCCATGACTCGGGCACACCGGGCGACCTGCTCAGACGACGCCCCGACCTGATTGCGGCCGAGCGCCGTCTCGCCGCGTCGAACGCCCGTATCGGCGTGGCTGTCGCCGAGTACTACCCCAAGCTGTCCCTGAGCGGCATGCTGGGCAGCGCGACGTCCGTGGCGAGCGGCAATCTCTTCACCGGCGGCGCCAGCCAGGCGGCTGCAGTGCTGGGCCTGCGCTGGCGCCTCTTCGATTTCGGCCGCATCGACGCGCAGATCGATCTTGCCAAGGGCCAGGACGCCGAACTTCTCGGCGCATATCGGCTGGCCGTGCTGCGCGCCACGGAGGATGTCGAGAACGCACTCTCGGCCCTCGCCAAGCGCGAGGAGCAAGCCAGCACGCTGGCCCAAGGCGTGGACTCCCTGGGCCGCGCGCGCAGCGCTTCCTTTGCGGCCTACCAGCACGGTGTGGTGAGCCTGATCGAAGTACTGCAGGCCGACGACAGCCTGCTGCGCGCCTCCGATGCGAAAGCCCAGGCGCAGACCGAAGCGGCACGCGCCGCGGTCACGGCCTTCAAGGCACTGGGTGGCGGCTGGGAGCCCAGTGAGAGCCGCGCGGTCGCAAGTCGATAGCCGCACTTGGCCGGCCTCGTCTCATTCGCACGCGCCATGCGCTTGAAGCTGGCGAAATCGGTCCGCTAGACCTTCCTGGCCCAAGCGCTACACCAGCCTTTGGCGTTGACTTGCTTGCCGGCAAACAGTGCGCAGTTGCCTTGCGCATCCGTCGGCTTGGATTGCCAAAGCGCACAGCCGTTGCACAGCTGCGCGTTGTCATGCTTCGGGAACTTCTTCACGTCGGCCTTCGCCGAGTCGGCTACATAGCTCAAGGCCACGGCCTGCGGGTCTTTTTCATCGAGCCGAGCCTGTGCGAAAGAGCCGGTGGCGGTAACGGCCGCCCCCGTTGCGGCAAGCGTGAGCATGAAAGTTCTGCGGTTGGACTTCATCGTGAGCCTTTCGTTGTGTGCGAGATGGTTTCCAGGCCGTTCGGCGAAGAATTCCGTTCATTCAAACCCGCCAGCACGAGGACACCAGTTGCCAGCAGCGTTGCGATGCAGAACCCCAGGATTTGCAGGGCTGCGTTCAAGGTGATGTTCATGGAGCGACCTCGTGATGGTTTTTCGGGAACGGCCTGCGGTCATTCTTGAGCGGCCGGCTGCGCGCGGCTTTGCGCAGGATCAACTGCGCGAAAGCCGTGCGGCCCGGGTGCAACATCGGCCGGCCCCACTTCGTAGAGCAATTGCCCGTGGATGGCTGCCAGTGACAACGCCTGCGTCAGCACCGCGGCAAGGCTGGGCGCACAGAGCCGTGGCAACTGCTCGAAGGTGGCCCAGCGGAACGCGTCCATCTCGGGACGCCGCCGTCCATGGCGGTCGGTGTAGAAGCTGGAACACACGCAGCTCTTCGCCTCGAAGGGCCGCGCCAGCGCCGCGAAGAGCCGGAGATCCTTGCCCTTGCGATAGGGGAAGAGCCCCAGTTCCCGCAGTTGCCCCGGTGACAGGCGGAGACCGCACTCCTCGGCCGCCTCGCGCGCAGCCGCTTGCGCGCCCTCCTCCTGCCCTTCGGCGGCGCCCTTGGGAATGTCCCAGTAGCGGCTGTCGCTCGCGTGGCACAGCAGCAACTGCCCTGCCATGTCAAACACCAGAACGCCGCAGCTGCTCGTCTTTTCCATCGCGAAAGCCTCAGGGCACAGGCGCGACCGCCTCGCCTGCGTGCCGCGCCACCGGAGCGCGCGCGGCACTGCGCGGGAGGATCGGCACGTAGCTTCGAGCCGAGCCACGCACGACGAGCAGCGCAACCGTGTCGCTCTCCGCGATGGAGCGGATCACCGTGTCGAAGTCCGCCAGGCTGGCCACCTCCACGTCGTTGACCGCGATCAGCATGTCGCCGTATCGCAGCCCCGCCATCTGGGCCGAACCGGAGACCGATTGCACATACAGCCCCGGGGACGGCAGGCTGATGCCCAGCACGCCCTTGCGCTCGATGAGTTCGAGCCCGAAGCGCGTTTCCTGCTGCGCGGCGGCGCGCGTGGCCGTACGGGGCGAGGCATCGGGCGGGTTCTCGACCACGCCCACCTGCACCGTCAACGGCGTCTTGTGGCGCCAGATCTTCAGCGCGATCCGGCCGCCCGCGCGGGCAGCGGCCACGCGATTCTGTATGTCGGCGTAGCTCATCGCGGTGTCGCCTCCGGCGGCCAGCACCACGTCGCCGCTGCGAAGTCCCGCCTCTGCGGCCGGGCTGTCCGGGTCGACCCGCACGATCAGCGCTCCCTGAGTGGAGGCAAGGCCGAAGGCCGGCGCCAGCTCGGCCGTCAGGGGCTGGGTGCGGGCGCCGATGTGCCCTCGCCTCACGTGCCCGGTCGCGCGGAGTTCATCCGCGACACGCATCGCGGTATCGATGGGCAGGCTGAACGACATGCCGAAATATCCGCCGCCGGGCGAATAGATCATCGAGTTCATTCCCACCACCTCGCCCCGTTCGTCGAACAGCGGCCCGCCCGAGTTGCCCGGGTTGAGCGCCACGTCGCTCTGGATCAGCGGCACGCCGCTTCCTCCAGGCATGTAGCGCGGATTGGCGCTCACCACGCCGGCGGTCACGCTGCGCTCGAAGCCGAACGGCGCGCCCATGGCGGCAACGCGCTCGCCGGGGCACAGCTCGCTGTCGCGGCGCGGAACGATGACCGGCAGGCCTGAAGCCGCGACCTTCAGCAGCGCGACATCGCTGAGGCGGTCCACTCCTGCCACCTCGGCATCGAAGCGGCGCTGGTCGGCGGTGACGATGGAGATCGCCCGGGCGCCGGTCACCGCATGGGCGCTGGTCAGGATGTATCCGTCGCTGCCGATGATGAAACCCGAGGCGAAGCCGCGCGCCCACGCCCGATCCCATGGCATGGAGGGCCGCACGTCGCCGATGGCGGGCCGGTCGCCGCTGCCTTCCGTGACCATGATGCTCACCACCGCGGGCGACTGCCGCGCGGCGGCGGCCGCGAAGTCGACGGCCTGCGATGCCGGCTGACTACGTTCCATGCAGGAGCGCGCCTGCGGCCAGGCGTTCGTTCCGCCCGCGAGCGCGAATGCGCCGAGGGCCAGTGCGGCCACGCCTTGCGCGAAGGCGGTGGTTTTCATCAGCGCACCAGCAGTACCGGCACCGTGCACGCGGCCAGGACCTTGTTGGCCACCGAGCCCAGCACCAGGTTCGTCAGGGCACCGTGGCCCCTCGAGCCCATGATCACCAGGTCGAACTTCCCCTTCTGCGCAAACGCGGCGATCTCCTCGGCAGGATGTCCGATGCGGTGTTCGAAGCGCGCCTCGATGCCGTTCCTGGCAAGCAGGCCGCGCACAGGTTCGAGCACCATCCGCGCATCGTCCTCGTAGTAGCCGTGCACGATCTCCGGCCCCGCGAAAGCCGCGGCGCGATGCGGCACGGGCAGTACCACGTGGAAGACGGTGAAGTCGTGGCCCGCGCCCGACCATTCCTTGTGCGCGGCCAGGTAGGACAGCATGCGGTCCGTGTAGTCGCTGCCGTCGACGGCAAGCAGGATTTTCATGATGGTTCCTTCAGCCGGGGAGCTCCCCCGATGCAAGGATGGTCGCCGCGCGCACCGCACCGGCCCTTGATGCAGCGCAAGGCATCGGGCCCGCCCGCTGCCTACATTGGGTTTCCATGAACGCAGCAGAGGCAAGCATGAACAACGTCCTGGTGATCGTCTATTCCTACACGGGCACTTCCCGCCGCGTCGCGGAGTTGCTGTGCAGCCAGCAGAACTGGCAGCTCGCGCGCATCACCGAGACGCGGCCTCGCGCGGGCGGCCTGGGCAGCCTGCGCTGCGTGATCGACTCCCTGCTGCGCCGCGAGCCCGCCATCCGCTACGACGGGCCGCCGCCGGGCGACTTCGACGCAGTGGTGCTGGTGTCGCCGATCTGGATGCTGCAGCTCGCCGGCCCCATGCGCAGCTTCGTGGCACGCCAGCGCGCCCGGCTTCCCGATGTCGCCGTTCTCTCGGTGATGGGTGGACAGGGAGCGCCGAACGCGGCCGCCGAGGTCGCAAGGATTGTCGGCCGCGCGCCGATCCTGAGTTCCTCGGTCACGATGCGCGAGGTGGACGACGGCAGCTGCGCGGCGCGGCTGCAGGCCTTCGGCAACGCCGTGCGCGAAGCGGAGGGCCCACAGGCCGTGGTGCGCCCCGTGACGCTGTCGCCGCAATCGAGCTGAAGCCCTCTTGGCCGGGCGGCGCACGCTGCCGGCAACTCAGAGCGCCGGCCCCAGCCCGATGGGAGCTGGAACGATGTTGACGATGCGTGTGAAGAGCGCGTTGTATTCGAGATCGGGCACGTGCCCTGTCATCGGGTCGCGGTTCTGCGAGAAGGCGTCGTCCAGGTCGCGCCAGTCGTCCTCGGTCAGCACCCGCTCGGCCAGGGGCAGGATCTCTCGCTCCTCCAGCGCCATGTGGTCGAGATAGAAATCGACGTACTCGCCGACGGTTCTTTCGAACTCCTCGCGCCGTGGCTCGCCGAGCATCTCGAAGGCCAGCAGCGCGTGCTCCACGTTGCGGATCCGGCGTTCGCCCTTGGCATGGTCGCTGTCGAGCCTGTCCAGCAGCTCGCGCGAGATTGGCGTGCGGGCGCGCAGCTTGGGAAACAGCAGCTCCGTCTCCTTGCGGTGGTGGCGCTTCTCGGGAAACTCGTCCACGTAGAAGAGCATGGCCCTGAGCGTCGCGAAGTCGGGCAGCGTGCCCTTCTTGCGGTGCTGCTCGAGCAGCATGACGATGGACCGGAGCATGGCGGCGAGCGCGGCGTGCTCCTGGCGGATGATGCGGACAGAGGCGTGGGGCATGAGAGTCTTCCTGTGCATGCCCCTAGGGTCGCGCTTTCTTCGCTCGCGGGCTTGTTCCAGATCAAGGCCGCTCCTGCCGGGGAGCTGCGCGTTTGATCGATATCAAGCCGTGCGAGGCGCCCGTCCGGATACTGGACCGACTCTTTCAACCCTCCGGAGTCTTGCCATGTACCAGCGAATTCTTGTTCCCGTCGACGGCAGTTCCACTGCCAGCCGCGGCCTGGTGGAAGCCACTCATCTCGCGAAGCTCACGGGCGCACGCCTGCGGCTGGCGCACGTCATCGACGAACTGTCGTTCGCGCTGTCGATGGACGCCTACGCTGGCTATGCCGGCAGCTGGCTGGAAGAACTGCGCGGCAATGCGCGCAAGCTGCTCGAGGACGGCCGTGCCATGGCGGCCCAGGAGGGCGTCGAAACCGACGTCGTGCTGCTCGACAGCTTCAGGGGCACCGTCCACGACCAGGTCATCGCCGAGGCGCAGTCCTGGAAGGCCGACCTGATCGTGATCGGCACGCACGGCCGCCGTGGAATCGGCCGCTGGGTGATGGGCAGCAGCGCCGAACACATCCTGCGCATGTCACCCGTGCCGGTGCTCTTGGTGCGCGCGCCCGAGAGCGCGAAGACCGAGCACGAGCGCTTCGCGCTGCCCAGCGGGGAGCTTGCGAGCCAGTGAGGCCCTTTGACGGGAGCCGGCCGCGCGTCAATGCGCCATCAGGACCGGCACCGTCATCTGCGAGAAGATCTGCCGGGTGACGCCGCCCATGATCCGCTCGCGCAATCGCGAATGGCCGTAGCCGCCCATCACCAGAAGATCCGCGCCCAGTTCCGACACCCGTGACAACAGCGCGTCCGCGAAGCTGGCCTCGGTCACGCCGGACTCGGCGCGCGCATTCACGCCATGCCGCAGCAGGTACTGGATCATGTCCGGCACCAGCAGCCGCCGCGCGTCGTCTTCGTCGCGGGGATGGCGCAGCGACACGAGCGTCACGCGCACGCCGTTGCGCAGCGCCGGCAGCGCAGCCCGCAGGGCCACGGCCGCCTCGCGCGAACCGTCCCAGGCCACGATGGCGTCCTTCGGCACCCGCTCGAACGCATCGCCGGCCGAGGGCACGACCAGCACCGGGCGCCCTGCTTCCATCAGCACCTGCTCGGCGAGCGCGCGAACCGTGGTGTCCTTCCGGGTCGAATCGTCGTCCTGCCCGAGCACGACGAGATCGCTCGCGCGGCCGTGCCTTGCGACCGCATCCACCGTGGCGCCGTCGGCCAGCCGCACCTCGTACGACAGGGGGCCCGACGCCGCGATGCTCGCCCGGAACTCGCGCGCGATGGCCTCGGCGCGACGGCGCAGGTAGTCGGCCGACTCGGCGATGTAGTCGCTCATGCCGGTGGCGATGGCATCGGCGGGAATCACGCCGTCATGCAGGCCCGTGGGAACAAGGCCGACCAGATGGGCCTCTTGCGCCCGCGCCCACCGGGCCGCCACCGCGCCGCGCACGGGGCTGCGGTCCGAATGGTCCAGGTGCACAAGGATGGTTCTGTAGTTCATGAATGGACTCCTCGCGAACTGGCGCGCCGCGTCCCGGCGCCGGAAAGGAATTGCGGGCGGATTGCCTCGGCGCCTAGCCGTCCAGCGGCACGCCGCCGCCGAAGCGGCAGACCCACTGGTCCCGGAATTCGCACAGTACGGCGGTGGCCGAGCGCTGCCAGGCGAACATCATTTCCAGCTGCTGGCGCTGCACCAGGAGCATGCTCCTGGCGACGGCAACCTCCCAGTCCAGCAGGGCCTGGAGGCTGCCGCCAGCGACGCAGACCGGGGCCGTGGATGTGGTTGTAGAGAAGCTGTCCTTGGACATATGGGCTACCTCGGAAAAGGGTGACATGAATACCTTATGCGCCGTGGGGCGCACCTCCCTTGATATGGCACAAGGAATGCGCGTGTCGCCTTCCCCAAGGGCCAGTCAGGCATAGGAGCGCAGCCGGCGCGAAAAATCCGCCAGCGGCGCGATGCCGCTCGCCTCCGCGCGCTGGCACCAGTCCTGCAACTGCCTGGCGAGTTGCTCGCCCGTGGCGGTGGAACGGCTCCACAGTGCGGTCAGCTCGCCGCGCATCGAATACATCGTAGCCAGCGGCTGCGAGGCCTTCAGCGCCTGCATCACCTGCCGCTGCCGCGAGGGCCCGAGCAGGCCCTGGTCTTTGCCGAGCCAGGGTTTGACGGCCTTCAGGGCGCGCGCGGCCTCCGGCGAAATGGCGCGCAGTCGGCCGAGTTCGGCCACGCAGGCTTTCTTCAGCGAGCGCGTGTAGTTCGACAGCACGTCGTAGTGGCTGCGGATGATCGCCTGCACCGTGGCCAGGTCGACGTTCGCCTTGGGCGCGACCAGGCGCGGCGTGGGCGCCACGTGCTTCACGCGCGCCAGGCCCAGCGCCTGCAGCGTGCGGATGTAGAGCCAGCCGATGTCGAACTCGAACCACTTGCTCGACAGCTTCGCCGAGGCCGGAAAGGCATGGTGGTTGTTGTGCAGTTCCTCCCCGCCGATCAGGATGCCGACCGGAAAGATGTTCGTGCTGGCGTCGCGGGCCGGCCAGTTGCGGTAGCCCCAGTAGTGGCCGATGCCGTTGACCACGCCGGCCGCCCAGAACGGGATCCACGCGATCTGCACGAGCAGCACCAGCGCGCCCGGCACGGCGCCGAAGAGCGCCATGTCCACGAGGCCCATGAGCACGATGCCCAGGATCTTGTGCTTCGAGTAGAGATGCCGCTCCAGCCAGTCGTCGGGCGTGCCGTGGCCGTAGCGTTCCAGGGTCTCGGCGCGCCGCGCCTCGCGCATGTAATAGAACACCCCGCCCCACAGCACGCGGTTGAGCCCGTGCACCTGTGGGCTGTGCGGGTCTTCGGGGGTCTCGCACTTCGCGTGATGCTTGCGGTGCACCGCGGCCCACTCCCGGGTCACCATGCCGGTGGTCAGCCAGAGCCAGAAGCGGAAGAAGTGGCTCGCCGCGGGGTGCAACTCGAGCGCGCGGTGCGCCTGGTGGCGGTGCAGGAAGATGGTGACGGACGCGATGGTGACGTGCGTGAGCGCGAGAGCGGCCAGCAGCACGCCCCACCACGGAAGATCCAGGACGCCGGAGTAAAGCAGGGATTGCATTCATACCTCTTGAACAGTGCCGGCGATTCTGCGGACGGCACGGGTCGCGGACTTTGATGCAGGTCAATGCGGTCTCGCCGTTGCCGGGCAGCATGGCGGGCGGCGGATGGCTTGTTGCAGGTGCTTCGGCGCACGGTGCGTGCTACGCTCAAGCGAGACCGGAACACCCAGGAAATTCGTGCTGTATTTCCTCGCCAGCGCATGAAAAACACACCCCACATCGCGGTTCTCGACGACGAACCCGACATCACCGAGCTGCTGGCCGGCTACCTGCAGGGGCATGGCTTCCGCGTCAGCCAGGTGCATGAGGGGCGGGCTCTCACGGCGCTGATGGAAACCGACCCCGCCGACCTCGTGCTGCTCGACCTCGGACTGCCCGGCGAAGACGGATTCACCATCGCCCGCCGCATGCGCGAGAGCTGGCGCTGCGGCCTCATCATCGTCACCGGGCGCGGCGACGCGGTCGACAAGGTGGTGGGCCTGGAGGTGGGAGCGGACGACTACGTCACCAAGCCTTTCGACCTGCGCGAGCTGGTGGCCCGCGTGAAGGCCGTGCTCAGGCGGCTGGCGCCTGCCACGCCGGCACCTGTAGCGAATCAGCCGGCGTCTGCCGGCAAGCTGCGCTTTGCAGGCTGGCAACTGGACACAGGCTCGCGCAGCCTTCGCAACCCGCAAGGCGAGAGCGTCGTGCTGACCGGCGGCGAGTTCGACCTGCTGCACGTCTTCACCCTGCATCCAGGTCGCGTGCTTTCGCGCGACTTCCTGCTGGAGCAGACACGCGGACGCGAAGCCACGCCCTTCGACCGCACGATCGACGTGCAGGTCGGCCGGCTGCGCAAGAAGATCGAGTCGGACGCGGACGATCCGCAGCTCATCAGGTCGGTGCGAGGCGCGGGCTACATGCTGGTGCCGCCGGTGTCCCATGGCTGACCCTTCGGACAGCCCCCCTGCGCTGCCCGAGGCGGCCGGCGCGCCCATCCGGCGCCTGCCCTCGGGCATCGACGAAAGCAGCGTCTTCCGTTCGCTCTTCGTGGCCTATCCCGATTCGCTGCTGCTCGTGGATCAGTCCGGCAGCATCATGCTCGCCAACCCCTCGGCGGCCGCGCTGCTGGGCTACCCGGAGGGCGAACTGCTCGGGCTGAACGTCGAGGAACTGGTACCGGACAGCATCCGCCCGCGCCATGCCTCGTACCGCGAGGCCTACGGTCGTGCTCCGCGCCCTCGCCCCATGGGCACGCACATGGAACTGGCGGCCAAGCGCAAGGACGGCAGCGAAGTGATGGTGGAGATCGCCCTCAGTCCCCTGCAGAGCCATGGCCTGCCCTTCGTCGTTGCCGCCATCCGCGACATCGGCGCCTATCCGCGCGTGAAGCAGGCGCTGCAGCGCGCCCGCTACAGCGAGCATCTGGCCCAGCTCGGGCGGCTGGCGGTCGATACGCGAGACCTGCAGGCGGTGCTGCAGCACGTGCCGGAGATCATCACCCGGGCACTGGAGGTCGAGGTGGCGATGGTCTGGCTGCTCGACAGCAACCGCCTCGAGTTCCGCGTGGCCAGCGGTGTCGGGCTGGTACCGGGCGAGGAGATCGGCGCGCACGTCGCCAACCGCCCCGACACTCCGCCGGGCTTCGTCTTCTCGCAGGGCCGGCCCGTCGTGGTGCCCGACTATGCCGACGAAGCGCGCTTTCGCGTGCCCGCGGCCTACATCGACGCCGGCCTGGTCAGCGCGCTCGCCGTGCCGCTGTCGGACCGGGGGCGCGTGATCGGCATGCTGTCGGTACGCTCCAGGGAATCCAGGCGCTTCGGCGACGAGGAGGTGCGCTTTCTCGAGTCGCTGTCCAGCCTGCTCGCCACCAGCCTGCAGCGGGTGCAGACGGAAGAGGCGCTCAACCATGCGCAGCGGCTCGAGAGCGTCGGCCAGCTCACGGGCGGCATCGCGCACGACTTCAACAACCTGCTGACCGTCATCCAGGGCAACCTGCAGGTCCTCGAGGAACTGCCGGAGCTGGCGCACAGCAGCCACGGACAGCGGCTGCTGGCTGCCGCCGCCCGGGCATCGCGGCGCGGTGCGGAACTCACCGGCAAGCTGCTGGCTTTCTCGCGGCGGCAGGTGCTGCAGCCCGCCGCCGTGGACACGCATGCGCTTCTGCACTCGCTGGCCGACATGCTGCGCCGGACGCTGGACCAGCGCATCCGCATCGAGATCGACACGGCACCCGGCCATCCGCTGGTCATGGCCGATCCGGGCCAGCTGGAGTCGGCGCTGCTCAACATCGCGATCAATGCGCGCGACGCCATGCCCGAGGGCGGCACGCTGCGCTTTCGCACCGGCATCTGCGACGCGCTGCCGACGGACCTGCGCAACGAGCAAAACAATCCCGGCAGCGACGGCACCACGCATTTCGTCGCGATCTCCATCACCGACAGCGGCACAGGCATGCCCGACGACGTGAAGGAGCGCGCCTTCGAGCCTTTCTTCACCACGAAGGAAGCCGGGCGCGGCACGGGCCTGGGCCTGAGCACGGTGTACGGCTTCGTCAACCAGTCGCGCGGCGCCGTGTCGATCGACAGCAAGGTGGGCCTGGGCACCACGGTCATGCTCTACCTGCCGCGGCAGCAGGAGCCGGAGGAAGAAGAGTCGGACGCACCCGTCGCCATGGAAGAGCTTCCGGGCAGCGAAGCGCTCCCCGCCGGACTGCGGGTGATGCTGGTCGAGGACGACGCTGAAGTCCGCAAGGTGGTCGAAGCCTTCCTGGCCGCGCTGGGCTGCGAAGTGGTCTCGGCCACCACCGCCGACCAGGCCCTGTCCGCCCTCGATGCGGGAGCGGGCCCCTTCGACCTGTTGCTGAGCGACATCGCGCTGGGCGCGGGCATGCGCGGCACGCGGCTGGCGGCGGAAGTGCAGCAGCGCTTTCCACAGATGGCGGTGCTGCTGATGTCGGGGTTCTCCTCGGAGCTGCTGGACGCCGATCGCGAGGTTCCGCAAAGCTGGGAGCTGCTGCGCAAGCCCTATTCGCGCGCCGAACTGGCGCGCGCCATGGCGAAGGTGCTGGCCGGGCACATCTGACGCCCGGTCGCGGCGCTCTTCCTACTGCAGCATGGTCGGCGCGGGCGCGAGGCAGCGCTGCACGAAAGCGCTGAGTGCGCCCACGTCGGGGATCTGCACGTCGCGGCGCCCCTTCGTCGCGAAGCCGATCACGTTGTCCCTCGCCAGCCGCGACAGCGCGCGGCTCACGCTCTCGAGCGTCATGCCCAGGTAGTTTCCTATCTCGGCGCGCGTCATGCGCAGCGTGATCTCGTCGCCGCGCATTCCGCGCTCGGCCAGGGTCTGCGCCCAGTAGCGCAGGAAATCGGCCACGCGGGCATCGGCCGGCAGCGTGCACACGGACATCAGCGAATCGCGGTCATGGGCGATCTCGCGGCTCATCGCGGCGTGCAGCAATTGGAGGAGCTCGGGCTGCACGGCGCAGGTCGCAAGCAGCGCCTCGTAGGAAACGACCCAGATCTCGCCGGTGTCCATGGCCACCGCGTCACAGGCATAGCGTCCGCCGGCGATGCCGTCGAAGCCCAGCCAGTCGCCGCGGAACTTCAGGCCCACCACCTGCTCGCGCCCGTCGGCCGAGAGGTTCACGATCTTGAAGAAGCCCGAATTCAGGATGTAGAGATTGCCGAAGCGCTCGCCCGCCTGGTAGATCGTGTCGCCCGTGTGCACCACGCGCCGCTGCGGCTTGAGCTGCTCGCCCAGCAGTTTCAGCGTGTCCATGGTGTTGCGGCCCGCGCATTCCCGGCTGCCGGCGGGCAGGGTCAGGCTCGGGGAAAACTGCGCGGTGTTCGTGGGATTGGTGTTGAGCATCGAGACTCCTTGGTGGTCTGTCGCGTTTCGATGAATCGATGCTAGGGAGCCATCGAAAATGCAATACCAATGGCTTGAATCCCAATGTGACACTGGGTCAATGCAGTGTGTCCGGTTTGTATCAACCGCGGGCGCCCCGCGCACGGCGCCGCAATCGCCCCCGCGCCTTGACCTGCATCAAAGACCCGCCCGCCGGCATCCCTAACCTTGGCAAGTCATACATTGACCGTTGCCATGCATCCTTCCAACACCGTCCGCAGCCCCGAGGCCGAGCGCCAACTTTCCCCGTTGGGAGCGGCCAGCCTGCTCTCACGGGCGCGCATCCTGCAACGCGCGGCGCTCGGCGGAACCACGCGCCCCCTGCTGCGCGGCAAGAACCTGGGATTGCTCTGCGAGGCGCAGCCCGACGAGGCGCAGGCGCTGTTCCGTCTTGCCGCGGAGGAACTGGGCGCGCACGTGGCCGTGATGCGCTCGAGCCTGTCTGCCTCCAGCCCCTTGCAGGAGGTGCAGCACACTGCCCGCATGCTCGGCAAACTCTACGAAGCCGTGGAATGCCAAGGGCTGGACCCGGGGCTGGTGCAACGCATCGCCGAGCACGCCGGCGTTCCGGTTTTCGACGGCGCGGCAATGAAAGCCCACGCGGCCGACCAGCTTTCGGAACTACTCGGCGAAGCGACCTCGCGGGCCGACAACCGGCGCTTCATCCTCCAGGCCCTGCTGCTGGAAAGCATCGGCTGAGCCGACTCCGCAGCCACCGCCTCAGCGGCACCAGACGTCGATCTGCTGAAGAAGGTCCGACCAGAGCGCGTGCACCGCCACCGCCGCCAGCAGGACGCCGGCCAGCCGCGCACCCCAGGCTTGGCGCGCCTCCCCGCCAGTCCATCGCAACCGCTGCCAGAGCCACGGCGCGAGCAACAGCGAAAGTCCGCCGCCGAGCGCGAACAGCATCATGAGCGCTGCGCCTTGCAATGGGCTGCTGCCGAGCCCGGCCAGCATCAGCGCCGAATAGAGCAACCCGCAGGGCAGCGCCACCCAGAGCAGCCCGGCGGCAAGCACGCCCAGCCCCGTGCCGCCCGCATGCGGACGAAGGCGCGATTCCAGCGAACGACCGATGCGCCGCGCCCACAGCGGCTGCCGCCCAGTGACGGCCAGCATCGCGCCCCAGGCGAACACGAAAACGTGCAGCAACACCCACAGCGGCCGCAGTGCGGCGACCTGCGCGCTGGCCAGCGCCAGGCTGTCGACGCTGGCGGCAGCGACGGCACCAGCCGCCGCGTAGCTCGCGATGCGGCCCAGATGGAAGGCACCGGGCGCGGCGAGCGCCGGCATGGTGCCCTGCCCTGCGGCCGGGAGCGGCACGATCCGTATCACCGCCGAAGAGGCGGCGCCGCACATCGCCACGCAGTGCGGCCCGCCGGCAAGGCCCATGAGCAGTGCGGCACCGGCGAGCGCGAGTTGCATGTTCAGACCACGCGGGAGAAACACGTGCGGTTGGAACGACAGTACCGGTCGAACACCATCGCGACCGCGCGCACGAGGAACCAGCCCTGCTCGGTCACCACGAGGTCGTGGTCGCTCAGGCGCACCAGGCCGCTGGCGACCAGTGTCCCGAGCGCGGCGAACTCGGTGGCGAAGTAGCGGCGGAAGTCGACCGCGAAGGCTTCGCCCATGGCATCGAAATCGACCCGCCCCCGGCACATCAGCGCCATGATCACCTCGCGGCGCAGTTGATCGTCGCGTGACAGCGCAAGGCCGCGCACCACCGGCAGGCGTCCCTGGTCGAGCAGGTCGCGGTACTCGTCCAGGCTCTTGGCGTTCTGGCTGTAGGTGGCGCCCACGCGCCCGATGCCCGATACGCCGAGGGCGACCAGGTCGCCCTCGGGCCGGGTGCCGTAGCCCTGGAAGTCGCGATGCAGCCGCCCTTCCCGCTTCGCGACGGCGAGCGGATCGTCGGGCAGCGCGAAGTGGTCCATGCCGATGTAGACATAGCCCGCATCGGTGAGCTTCGTGATGGCGTCCGCCAGCATGCGCACGCGCGCCGAGGCGTCCGGCAACTCGTCGGCGCAAATGCGCCGCTGCGGCTTGAAGCGCTCCGGCAGATGCGCATAGGCGTATAGCGCGATGCGGTCGGGCCGCAAATCGCAGACCTGCGCGAGCGTGCGCCCGAAGGAGGCGTCGTTCTGGCGCGGCAGGCCGTAGATCAGATCCACGTTGATCGATTCGAAGCCCAGCGAGCGCGCGTCGTCCATCAGCGCGAAGACCTGCGATGCGGGCTGGATGCGGTGCACCGCCTGCTGCACGGCCGGGTCGAAGTCCTGCACGCCGAAGCTCAGGCGGTTGAAGCTCAGCGTCGCGAGGTTGGCGAGCCTTTGCCTGTCGACCGTGCGCGGATCGATCTCGATGGAGCGCTCGCCACCGGGCACGAAGGCGGAGGACCGGTGCAGCAGTTCCACGAGCTCGCCGAGCTCCGCGTCATCTAGGAATGTCGGGGAACCGCCGCCCAGGTGCAGCTGGGCCACGGTGGCATTGCGGCCGAGCTGCGCGACCTGCAACTCGACTTCGCGCGCCAGGTACGACAGATACTGCCGGCCCCATTCGTGGTGCCGGGTGACGATCTTGTTGCAGGCGCAGTAGTAGCACAGCGACTCGCAGAACGGGATGTGGACGTACAGCGACAGCGGCGACGCCCCGGAGCCGGCCTCGCGGCGATGCCGCAGCGCCTGCACGTAGTCGTCGGCACCGAAGGCCTCGACGAAGCGATCTGCAGTGGGGTACGAGGTGTAGCGCGGCCCGGGCACGTCGAACTGCCGCAGCAGGTCGAGGGGCAGTGGTGCGTGCACGGGCTCGGGGGCGAGAGCGATGGAAGTCATGGGGAGGTAGTGCCTGCAGGCGCATCGGGTTGTCCAGGCATGGCCGGTCCGGCGAGCAGCACCGTGCAGGCGCTGGACGCCGCCGCCATCAGCCAGAAGACGAAGAAAGCACCGGTATAGATGCCCTGGCGCGACATGCGCAGCGCGTCGGCGCCGCAGAAGGTGTTGATGGGATCGACCAGCGCGAACACCAGCACCTCCATGCCGCAGGCCACGAGGAAGGACGGCCACAGGATGCCGGCGACCAGCCGCATCGCGTTCATGGCGCGGCCTTCCGGCCCACGGAGGGCACGTCTTCCGCGGGCGTCATCGCGTGGTTGCGGCCGGTCAGCGCGGGAAGGTGCTTCTTCGCGGCCAGGGCCTTGTTGATCTCGACGCCTTCGCGGTAGTAGTCCGGCGACACCAGCGCATCGGGGCTTCGCCAGGCCAGCCAGAAGGTCACGAAGCTCGCGATCATCACGGCCACCGGGCCACCGATCACCATCCAGAGCAACGGATGGCGCCACCAGGGCTTGTCCGCCCCGGCGGCGAGCGCGTTCATCGTCGAATCGGTTGCTGCGTTCATTCCAGACCTTTCAGCGCGGCACCAGGAAGGCCGCTTTCTCGGAAACCTGCGCCCCACCGCCCTCCTCGCGGATGCTGAAGTGCACCGTATGCGAGCCGGGCGTCGCGGAGCCGTAGGGCACCTGCAGCCGCACGGCGACCCAGCGCGACTGGGCGGCCTCGACGCTCACCGGCTGCTCGGGCGACACGCTCAGGCCCTCCAGCCCGCTGGCCGAGATGAGGTAGTGCCGCGGCTGCTCGGTGGCGTTCATGATCTGCAGCCGGTAGACGTTCTCGAGCTTTCCGCCCTCGGCGATGCGCGCCAGCGAAGCGCGGTCGCGCACCACGTCGACCTTCAGCGGCGTGCGCACCACCAGGCTGGCCAGCAGGCCGGCCACCAGCAGCGCCAGGATCGCCGTGTAGACCAGCACGCGCGGACGCAGCACCCGCCGCAGCAGCTGCCGGCGAGACCAGCCGGCCTCCATGCCGTTTTGCGTGTCGTAGCGGATCAGCCCCGGCGCGTAGGCCATCTTCTGCATGACCGTGTCGCAGGCATCCACGCAAAGGCCGCAGCCGATGCACTCGTACTGCAGGCCCTTGCGGATGTCGATGCCGGTGGGGCACACCTGCACGCACAGGCCGCAGTCGATGCAGTCGCCCAGCGCCATCGTGCGCGGGTCCGGCCCCTTGCGGCGCGGCGCGCGCGGCTCGCCGCGCCCGGGGTCGTAGGTGACGATCAGGGTGTCGCGGTCGAACATCGCGCTCTGGAAGCGCGCGTAGGGGCACATGTACTTGCAGACCTGCTCGCGCATGAAGCCGGCGTTGCCATAGGTCGCGAAGCCGTAGAAGAACACCCAGAAGACTTCCCAGGAGCCCATCTGCGTCTGCAGGAAGGCCAGGCCGAGCTCGCGGATGGGCGTGAAGTAGCCCACGAAGGTGAAGCCGGTCCACATCGCGATGCCGATCCACACGATGTGCTTGAACCACTTCTTCACCAGCTTCTCGAGCGACATCGGTTCGGCGTCCAGCCGCATGCGCGCGACGCGGTTGCCTTCGATCTTCTGCTCCACCCACATGAAGATCTCGGTGTAGACCGTCTGCGGACAGGCATAGCCGCACCACAGCCGACCCGCCACCGCGGTGAAGAGGAAGAGCGAGAGCGCGCTGATGACCAGCAGGCCAGAGAGGTAGATCAGGTCCTGCGGGTACAGCACCAGCCCGAAGATGTAGAAGCGCCGCGCCGCGAGGTCGAACAGCACCATCTGCCGCCCGCCCCACTCCACCCATGGCATGCCATAGAACACCAGCTGGGTGAGAAAGACCATGGCCCAGCGCCAGCGCGCGAACATGCCGCGCACGGTGCGGGGGTAGATTTTCTTCGTGGCCTCGTAGAGGCCGACCTCCTCGCCGCTGCCCAGGTTTGCGCTGCTGCTCGCGTTCGCTATGGGAATGATCTTCCGGGTCATGGCGGGCTGCCGACGTCAGGGCGTGGCCGCGGCCGTGCTGTTGGAGAGGCCCCAGACATACGACGCCACCATCCGGATCTGCGCCTCGGTGAGGCGGCCTTCCTGCGCGGGCATCTCGTTGTGCTTGCCCGAATTGATCATCTGGACGATGGCTTCCTCGCCGTAGCCGTGCAGCCAGATCCTGTCGCTGAGATTGGGCGCGCCCAGCGCCTGGTTGCCGACGCCGCCGATGCCGTGGCAGGCGGCGCAGGCCGTGAACTTCGACTTCCCGAGGCCGGCGCGCACCGAGTCGTGCGGCTCTCCCGACAGGCTCAGCACGTAGTTGGCGACGTTCTTCACGTCGTCGGGCGTGCCGACGGCGGCGGCCATGGGCGGCATCACGCCCACGCGGCCCTTGGTGATGGTCTCGATGATCTTCTCGGGCGTGCCGCCATGCAGCCAGTCCTTGTCCGTGAGGTTGGGAAAGCCCTTGCTGCCGCGCGCGTCGGAACCGTGGCACTGCGCGCAGTTGCCCATGAAGAGCCGCTCGCCGATGGCTCGGGCTTGCGGGTCCCTGGAGACGTCCTCGACCGGCATGGCGGCGTACTTCGCGTAGACGGGCGCGAGCTCCTGCGTGGCCCTGGCGACTTCCGCGTCGTACTCGCCGCGCGAGGTCCAGTCGTATTGGCCGCGAAAGCTCCCCAGCCCCGGAAAGACCGCCAGGTAGCCCAGCCCGAAGACGATGGTCAGCACGAAGAGACCCACCCACCACATGGGCAGCGGATTGTTGGCCTCGCGCAGGTCCTCGTCCCAGACGTGGCCGGTGGTGTTGTCGGCACTGGACGCGACGCGCTTGCGGGCGGTGAGCCACAGCAGGATCACGCAGCCGAGGATGCTCAGCAGCGAGACGACTGCAACGTAGTCGGACCAGAAACGGTGGATGAAATCGCTCATCGTGCTTCTCCCTTCAGTCCTGCTCGAAGGGCAGGCGTGCGGCTTCCTGGAAACCGGGCGCGTTGCGGCGCGAATACGCCCAGATCACGATGCCGATGAAGAGCGCGAAGCACACGACGGTGGCGCCGATGCGCAAGGTGGTGAGGTCGATCATGTTTTGTGTCCTTTGCCGCCGTGCCTACTTCAGCGCCAGGCCCAGCGACTGCAGGTAGGCCACCGTGGCCTCCATCTCGGTCTTGCCGCGGACTTCGTCCGTGGCACCGGCGATCTCGGCGTCCGTGTAGGGCACGCCCACGCGGCGCAGCGCGCGCATGTGGGCCGGCAGCGCCTCGGCGTCGACCGGCGTCTTCTCCAGCCAGGTGTAGGCCGGCATGTTCGACTCGGGCACGACGTCGCGCGGGTTGTTGAGGTGGATGCGGTGCCACTCGTCGCTGTACTTGCCGCCAACGCGGTGCAGGTCGGGGCCGGTGCGCTTGCTGCCCCACTGGAAGGGGTGGTCGTAGACGAACTCGCCCGCCACCGAGTAGTGGCCGTAGCGCAGCGTCTCCGAACGGAAGGGCCGGATCATCTGCGAGTGGCAGTTGTAGCAACCCTCGCGCAGGTAGACGTCGCGCCCGGCCAGCTGCAGCGGCGTGAGCGGCTTGACGCCCTGCACCGCCTCGGTGGTCGACTTCTGGAAGAACAGCGGCACGATCTCGACGAGGCCGCCGACGGCCACCACCACGAGGATCAGCACGATCATCAGCAGGTTGTTGGTCTCGATCTTCTCGTGCGTGAAGCCGCCGGAGCTGGAAGCCGGGCTGGAGTTGTTCTGGTTCATCGTGCGTCCTCAGGCATGGGCCATGGCAGGGGGCGGGATCTCGGCGCGCACCGCGCGCCCGGAGATGACGGTCATCCAGACGTTCCATGCCATCAGCAGCATCCCGCTGAGGTAGAGCACGCCGCCGATCACGCGCACCAGGTAGAACGGGAAGGTGGCCTTCACGCTCTCCACGAAGGTGTAGGTGAGCGTGCCGTCGGAGTTGATGGCGCGCCACATCAGGCCCTGCATCACGCCGGCGATCCACATGGCCGCGATGTAAAGCACGATGCCGATGGTGGCGATCCAGAAGTGCGCCTCGATGGCCTTGGTGCTGTACATGGCGGTGCGGCCGTACATGCGCGGGATCAGGTAGTAGAGCGAGCCCATGGTGATGAAGCCCACCCAGCCGAGCGCGCCGGAATGCACGTGGCCCACGGTCCAGTCGGTGTAGTGGCTCAGGGCGTTGACGGTCTTGATGGACATCATCGGCCCCTCGAAGGTCGACATGCCGTAGAACGACAGCGCCACGATCAGGAAGCGCAGGATCGGGTCGGTGCGCAGCTTGTGCCAGGCGCCCGAGAGCGTCATCACGCCGTTGATCATGCCGCCCCAGCTCGGCGCCAGCAGGATCAGCGAGAACACCATGCCCAGCGACTGCGTCCAGTCGGGCAGCGCGGTGTAGTGCAGGTGGTGCGGGCCCGCCCACATGTAGGTGAAGATCAGCGCCCAGAAGTGCACGATCGACAGCCGGTACGAGTACACCGGCCGGCCCGCCTGCTTGGGGATGTAGTAGTACATCATCCCGAGGAAGCCGGCCGTGAGGAAGAAGCCGACGGCGTTGTGGCCGTACCACCACTGCACCATCGCGTCCTGCACGCCGGCGTAGGCCGAGTAGCTCTTCATCCAGCCCGCCGGGATCTCGGCGCTGTTGACGATGTGCAGCAGCGCCACCGCGATGATGAAGGCGCCGAAGAACCAGTTCGCCACGTAGATGTGGCGCACCTTGCGCATCCCGATGGTGCCGAAGAACACGACGGCGTAGGCCACCCAGACCACGGCGATCAGCAGGTCGATGGGCCACTCCAGCTCGGCGTATTCCTTGCCGCTGGTGTAGCCCATCGGCAGGCTGATGGCAGCCGCCACGATCACCGCCTGCCAGCCCCAGAACACGAAAGACGCGAGCCTGGGTGCGAACAGGCGCACCTGGCAGGTGCGCTGGACCACGTGGAAGCTGGTCGCCATCAGCGCGCAGCCGCCGAACGCGAAGATGACCGCGTTGGTGTGCAGCGGCCGCAGGCGCCCATAGCTGAGCCACGGAATGCCGAGGTTGAGTTCGGGCCACGTCAGCTGGGAGGCGATGACCACGCCGACCAGCATGCCGACCACGCCCCAGACCACGGACATGAGCGCGAATTGCCGCACGACCGTGTCGTCGTATTCCGCGGCGGGTGGATTCGGTGGTTGCATCGTGGTGCCCTTGATTGAGTTGCGGGCAGTTTCCGTGGGCACGCTGCCCTGCGGGTTGATGCAGATCAATCGCCGTGCAGGATGCGCTCGCCCTCGGCGTCGACGTCGTCGAACTGGCCGCGCTCGATGGCCCACCACAGGCCGCCGAGGATCGCGAGGACCAGCGCCACGGACAACGGAACGAGAAGGAAGAGGATGTCCATCAGCGCACCTCTTTCGCGCCGGACGCGAGCCGCGTCGCATTCAGAACCACCACGAGCGAACTCGCGGCCATGCCGAGGCCGGCAAGCCATGCAGGCAGCCAGCCGGCGATGGCCAGCGGCACGCACAGCGCGTTGTAGCCCGCCGCCCACAGGAGGTTCTGGCGCACCACGCGCAGCGTCTTGCGCGCCTGCGCGATGGCCCGGGGGATGGTTGCGAGCCTGTTGCCCAGCACGACGAAGTCGGCATGCGCGCGCGACAGCGGCACGCTGCGGCCGAAGGCGAACGAGGCGTTCGCGCGCGCCAGCGACGGGCCGTCGTTGAGGCCGTCGCCCACCATCGCGATCTGCCGGCCCTCGGCCTGCAGCCGCCAAAGCACCTCGAGCTTGTCCTCGGGCGTACAGCCGCCCTGCGAGAAGTCGATGCCGCAACGCGCGCCGATCTCCCTCGCGGCCGAATCCCTGTCGCCCGACAGCAGCCGCACCGTGAGGCCCTGCTCGCGCAGCGACGCCACGGCAGCCGCGGCATCGGCGCGCAATTCCTCGACCAGCACGAAGCTGGCGAGCCACCCCTGCTCGTCCGCGAGATGGACCTGCGCCGCATCGACTTCCAGCGGCGCCACGCTGCAGAAGGCTGGTGAGCCGAGGCGCACGCGACGGCTCGTTCCGGCGGCCGCGCGCACGCGCCGCATCCGGCCCTCGATGCCCTGGCCCGCAGTCTCAGCCACCTTGTCCGCTGCCCAGCCGGGCGCACAACGGAATTGCGCATTCCACGCATTCACCAGCGCCTGCGACACGGGATGCAGCGACTGCGCGCCGAGCGCGGCGGCCATCTCCAGCGCATCGCCGGGCCGCATGCCCTGACGGCAGTAGATGCGCTCCAGGCGCGGTATGTCGCCGGTCAGGGTTCCGGTCTTGTCGAACACGACGGTATCGACCGACGCGAGCGCTTCCAGGGCCTGGAGGTTGGATGTCATCACCCCGCCGCGTGCCAGCGCGCCGGCACTGGCGAGCATGGCGGCCGGCGTCGCGAGCGAGAGCGCGCACGGGCAGGTCACGATGAGCACCGCGACCGCCACCATCAGCGCCCTGCCCGGGTCCGTGGGCCACCAGAGCGCTGCGGCCACGGCCGCCGACACCAGCACCGCGGCGAGGAAGGGGCGCGCCACGCGGTCCGCCAGCAGTGCCAGGCGCGGCTTGCGTGAGGCGGCGCTTTCCATCAGCCGGACGATCTGCGCGAAGCGCGTGCCCTCGCCCACCGATTCGATGCGCACCCGCACCGGCGCCGACAGGTTGTGGCTGCCGGCGAGCACGCGGTCGCCGCAGGGGCGAGGCACGGGTCGGGATTCGCCGGTCAGCAAGGCCTCGTCGGCACTGGTGTCGCCTTCGATCACCACGCCGTCGGCCGCAAAGGCCTCGCCCGGCCGCACCCGCACCACGTCTCCCACGGCGAGCCGGCGCACGGCCACCCGCTTCCAGCTGCCATCAGCGGCGAGCCGGTCGACACCGTCGGGCAGCCGGTTCATCAGCGCGTCGAGCGAGCCGGCGGTGCGTTCGCGCAGGCGCGCCTCGAGCCAGCGGCCCGTGAGCAGGAAGAAGACGAACATCGTCAGCGAGTCGAAGTACACCTCGTGGCCGAGCGGTCCCGTGGCATCGAAGGTGGCCGCGGTGCTGACCGCGAAGGTCGCGAGCACGCCGAAGGCCACGGGAAGATCCATGCCGATGCGCCCCATGCGCAGGTCGCGCCAGGCGCTGCGGAAGAAGGGCCCGCAGGAGAAGAGCACGACGGGCAGCGTCAGCACCCAGGAAGCCCAGCGCAGCAGCTGCGCGGAATCGGCGTTCATGTCGCCGGGCCGCGCGACGTAGGCCGGGTAGGCGTACATCATCACCTGCATCATGCAGAAGCCCGACACGAGCCAGCGCCACAGGGCCAGCCGCGATTCGCGCCGGCGCAATTCCCTGACGGAGCGGTCGCTGCCCGGCAGCAGCCGGTAGCCGGCTTTCGCGCTGGCCTCGAACCAGTGCGAAGGCCGGGCCTGCGCGGGCGACCAGACCACGCGCGCACGCCGGCTGGCCGCGTTGACCTGCACCTCCATCACGCCCGGCACCTGGCGCAGCGCGGCCTCGACCGTGAAGGCGCAGGCCGCGCAGTGCATGCCCTCGACCACGACCTGCGACTCCCAGCAGCCGGCGCCGGCAGCACCCAGCTCGCGGCCGAAGGCGGGCCATTCGGCCGGATCGTCCAACAGCTGCCAGGCCTGGTCGCCGTCCGCGGCGGGAAAGACGGGGATCGCGGCGCGATCGGGGGCGAGCGTGGCATTCATCGGGCGAGCCTAAGAGGCGGGCCGCGCGAGCCGTTTGATATGGATCAAGCCGTAGGTTGCGGGCGCGCCTAAGCTCTGCCGCAAATCACGCGGAGCCCTTCATGTTCAAACGCATCCTCGTCGCCACCGACGGCACCGCCCTTTCGAAGAAGGCCGTCGACAGCGCCATCGCGTTGGCGGTGCAGAACGACTCGGACCTGGTCGCCCTGACCGTCGTCCCCCGTTACCCGAAGAGCTATTTCGAAGGCTCGATGACCTTCTCGGCAGAAGACGTCGGCCGCATCGAGAAGCAGTGGGCGGAGAAGGCGCAGGCCATGCTCGACAAGGTGCGCGACCGCGCGCGGGAGCGCGGCGTGCGGATCAGGACGGCGCAGGCCAGCTCGGACCTGGTCGCCGAATCGATCATCGCCGCGGCGAAGAAGCACAGGAGCGACCTGATCGTGATGGCCTCGCACGGACGCAAGGGCCTCAAGCGCCTCTTGCTGGGAAGCGAGACGCAGCAGGTCCTGGTTCGATCGTCGCTGCCGGTTCTGGTGCTGCGGTAGTGGGCTCGACCGAACCCGCTACTTCAGCACCGCGCCGCCTCGCGCAAGGTATTGCGCCGAAAAGCGCGCGAACTGGCCGCCGTCCGTACCGATCGAGGTCTGGCTGCCCGCACCCGCGCTGAAGACGATCCCGACGGTGTGCATGTCGCCGTACTCCTGGGTGTTGGTCAGCATGTAGTCGACGTGGTTGTCGCGATAGTGCTGGTCGGTGCCGCCGGGCGTGTCGGAAGGCACGCCCATTGGCGTCTGCCACCACAGGATGGGCAGATCGTTGCCCAGGGCCGCGCGGTAATCCGAATACTGCTTCTGCGAATCATGGAAGCTGGGGCTGGTCTTGTTGCTTGCGTCCCAGTAGAACGGAGCGCTTCCGTTCTGGCATTCCGGAGGCGGCGATGCAGCTTCGCGGCAGCCCGCGTCGCGATCGCTGGTCTGGGCGACGATGAAGTCCGCCTGGTTCGCACCGACGGTCCGCATCATCGCGGCGATCTCGGCGGGCGTGCCATTCCAGAAGGCGGGCGGGAACCCGATCAGTGCCTTGGGTGCGACCTTGCGGCCCATTTGCACGAAGCACTGGCCCAGGCCAGCCACGGTATCGGGCAGCGTGCTGCATTCGGGCTGCCCCTTTACGGAAGCGGCCATCTTCGTCAGGTCGCGGCCGAGCGCCTGCGACGCGGCGAAGCCCCAGAAGTCCGGCTCCACGTTGACGAGGGCAGGCTTGCCCCATTCCGCGATGCGCTGGTACATCAGGCGGACCTGGCCCCAGTACTTGTTCATGAAGGTCGCGTCGCTGATGCCGCTGAGATTGCCTTCGCCGTTCGCCGTCATCTGGTAGAGCGTGAACATGGGCACCGCACCATAGGCATCGGCAGCCTGCGCAGTGAAGGTGACGTAGGCCCCGTCGGGGCTGTTCCACGTCGGCCAGGCGCCCGAGCCGACTCCCACCAGGTAGCGCTCCACGATGTCGGGGTGGATGTCCTGGCTCTTCATGTCGTCGATGGAGGTCGCTCCCAGCCCAACCAGCACTCGCGAGGGTTTGCCCAGCTTGTTGGCCAGGGCGACGGTGGCCGGCACTGGCGCGGTGCCACCGCTCGTGCCGCCAGTGCCGCCCTGGGTGCCGCCGCCGGAGGTGTTGCCGGCCACCTGTCCACCGTTGTTCTGCCCGCCGGTGCCGGCCTGGCCCGTCGGGCTGCCGAACAACGGAATGCCGGCCCCGCCACCGCTACCGCTGCCACCTCCTCCGCCACAGCCGAAGAGCAGCAGCGAGGCCAGCAGCGCGGAAACGGATCGTCGAGAAAGAATGCCCATGGAAAAGTCCGAAAGGTGAGAGGAAACAAATACCGGCGCGCCCGTGCAGGCACACACCGGTTCGGGTTCAGGGTTGTCCGGGCAGCGCGGCTGCCCGATGGCGCTCAGCGGGCGAGGTTCGCGATGAAGGCCGCGTCCTGCGCGCCGCTGTAGATGCGGAAGTCCTGCATGCGGCCCTTGAAGTACGGGTCGCCGCCGTATTGGGAGCGGCCCAGCCAGGTTTGCGTCGTGCGGCCCAGCTGGAAGGGATTGATCCAGATGCCGTCCGCGGTGGCGACCTGCGTGCCGTCCACGTAGAGCGTGCCCACGGTGCCTGAAAGCGTGACCGCCACATGCACCCAGCGCTGCGTGGGCAGCACGTCGGTCGTCACGGACTCCTCGTTCCAGAACTGGTTGCGCGAGCCCGAAAACCGCAGCTTGCCGTTGCCGTCGCGAGGAATCAGCGAGATGTAGGCCACGTCGTTGGAGCCGAAGTCGAAGATGCGCGTATTGACCACGGAGGCATCCCAGTAGACCCACACCGCCGCCGTGAAGTCGCCCAGGGCCGACACGGCCCCGTCGGGCAACTGGACGTGGCCGCTGCGACCGTCGAGTTGCACGGCGCTTCCGCCGTTGCGCCCTTCGCCCCAGCTCGTACCGCCCTTCAACTGCGCGTTCAGGCCGCGGCCGCTGGCGTCGTCGGCATCGCCGTTGAGCGGCAGGTGCAGCCACAGCTCGCCGGGAACCGCCACGCGCAAGGTATCCGCACCGGTGATCTCGCCGGCGTCGGTCACCGCATCGATGCGGTAGTACCAGGTGCCCTGGTCGGCATCGTCGGTGTAGGTGCGTGGATCGGTGACGGGCGCAAGGGTCGTGAACGGACCGTTCGGTGAAGCCGCCCTCTGCACGAGGTATTGGGAAGCGCCCGCCGTGCCCCACCAGGACAGCTGCACCTTTGCGTTGTTCAGGAATGCGCTAAGGCCGCTGGGGTTTGCGGCAGCGACCGGATCGCGCGCATAAAGCAGCGTGCCGATGCCCGGCTGGTCGCCGCCGTCGACGCGCTCCGGACGAAATCTGTCGACCATCGCCTTGGTCCAGGGGGCGGAGAGACCCTTGCGGTTCACGTAGTGGTTGTAGATCAGTTCCCAGCAGGGCCGGCCGCTGCCGGTGCCCGCCACGGCGGTAGCGGGTCCGAAGACGCCGTTGTAAGGCGCGAACGGCATCGTGAACAGGGCATTGCCATTGGCATCGGTCAGGTTCGTCCTGGCCACGTACTCCGCACCGGCCAGCAGCCGGTTGTTCCAGTAGCCGTAGAGGTCCTCGCCCTGGTTCCAGGCCATTTCGCACAGCATCCCGGCCAGCGAGATGCCGAGGGTGGAGTGGCCCTGGTCGCGATGGCTTTCCTGCCATTGCCCGAGGTAACCGGGGTGCACGTAGTAGACGCTGCCGGCGCTCGTGCCGTTGCCGCGGCCGGCCTTGTAGTAGTTGCTTGCCTCGGCCCTCAGGTCGGGCCGGTCGCAGAACACGCCGATCGCGTAGACGGCGCAGATGTTGGCCAGGTCCCAGTTGGCCCAGTAGTGGGTGACCTTTCTAGTCTCCGTGCCGTTGTGGTTGACAAGAAAGTCATGGGCCTTCGGGTAGAACACGTTCATCAGCATGGTCTGGAAGCGGGCAACGTCTTCCTTCGCCCAGCCGGAGTAGGTCCGCATCAGTTCCGCGGCGTTGGCCCACTGGTTGCCGTAAAGGCCCGAGGCCAGGTAGACGTTCGAATTGCCGCCCAGCTCGGTCAAGGTCGACGACCATGCATTGAGGAACTCCACCGCCTTCTTCGCGTAGCTCTCGTCGTTCGAAATCTTCCAGCGCAGTGCGTAATGAAGGGCGCGCACCATGTCGCCGACCATCTGCCCATAGTTCTCGCCATCGACGCCGCGCGTCACCAGCGCCAGGGGGCGCGGCTTCGCATCGAGGCCGGTGGTGTTCGCCCTGAGCATCATGTTCAAGCCGCCCACCCATGGCTCCGCCTTGGCGGCCAGCTTGTCGCGGATGCGCTGCAGAGCGTCTTCCGTGACCAGCAGGCCGGGGTGCACGATCTTGCGTACTGCGGGCTCAGGGGCGGCTGGCTCGGGCGCGGGAGTGGCGGGGGTATCGACACCTGTGACAGCGCCGGGGCTCGCATCCGCTGATTGCTGTGATGGCTGCTGCGCGGCCGCTCCCCCTATGGGCGAAAAACTACCGCTGCTGCCCCCACCGCAAGCCGTCGTGCCCAGGGCGATTGCACTCGCGGTGCCGATGAAGAAGGTGCGGCGATCCAGCAGGCCGGCGTCTTTGTCGTCGTTCGTGGGATGGGTCATTTATCGGAATGTGTAAATAAATGCTTCTGCAAAGTGCATGCCATTCGCTTCGATGGGTAGACGAAATGAAATCGGTAAAACCGATGGATGCATTGAGCGCGTTGCGAGGGACGCGCAGCGGCAAGAAGTGACATTCGTTGTCACATGAGACGCCGGCGAAACGACATTGAATGTCACTGCCTCCGGCCATGCCCGCACCGCATCGACTGCGCGACACGGCAAGCCCGATCAGTGTGACCTGTACAGAGGCGGCAACGAGCGTTGAATTGCCTCTGAAAATGAGCGACTGAATTTCATTTTCGGAATGACCGGAAGCGCCGCAACTTGCTTGCGTTCATTCCATCTCGAAGACGCAGTGATGCCGATGCTTTCGCTGGATGCGAAATGGTCTTCGTCCGGGTCGCTGTCGAGCCCGGTTTTCCGCCGCCGACCGCCTCATGTTTCGCAGGCGGCACGGCTATCTCGCTGCGACCCCGCCTCGTCGTCGCCGGGCATCCCCGGGGCGGGCTCGCGCAGCTTGCTTCTCGCTAGCCGGCGCCTCGCACCGCCGACACTGCAGCACGCAAGGCGAGCAGGTAGCTGTCCAGGCCGAAGCCGCAGATCTGGCCCTTCACGATGTCCGCGAACACCGAGTGATGCCGGAACTCCTCGCGCGCATGGATGTTCGACATGTGCAGTTCGACCACCGGCACCGTGAGGATTGCCAGCGCGTCCCTGATGCCGTAGCTGTAATGCGTCCATGCGCCGGCGTTGATCAGGACCGCATCGACGCCATCGACGAAGCCCTGGTGGATGCGCTCGCACATGGCGCTTTCGCTGTTGGTCTGGAAGCTCTCGACCTCCGCGCCCAGCTCCTTGCCCAGCGCCTGCAGCTTCGCGTCGATCTCGGCGAGCGTCGTGTTGCCGTATTGCTTCGGATCGCGCTTGCCGAACATGTTGTGGTTGATGCCGTGGAGCATGAGGATCTTCATCGGGGTCTCTCCTTGTTGTCGCGGTCTCAGACCAGCGGGATGGTCATGCGCTCGATGACCGCACGGGTGTCGGGCCGCACGCCGCGCCACCACAGGAAGGCTTCGGCCGCCTGCTCGACCAGCATGCCCACGCCGTCGGCGAGCTGGGGCACGCCCGCGTTCCGGGCCAGCCGCAGGAAGGGCGTCAGGCCCTTGCCGTAGGCCAGTTCGTAGGCAAGCCTGGCGTTCTGGAAGGTCTGTGCCGGCACAGGTGGCAGCTCGGCCTTGAGACTGGCCGAGGTGCCGTTGACGACGATGTCGAAGCGCTCCCCGGCCAGGTCTGCATAGGCGCAGGCGCGCACGGGGCCATGCACCGCGAACTGCTCGGCGAGGTCGACCGCCTTCGGCAAGGTCCTGTTCGCGACCACCAGTTCGGCCGGCTCTTGCGCGAGGAAGGGCAACAGGGCTCCGCGCACCGCGCCGCCCGAACCGAGCACCAGCATGCGCGCGCCCTTGAGGGAGAAACCCAGGTTGCTCCGGATGTCCCTGGTCAAACCCACGCCGTCGAAATTGTCGGCAAGGATGCGGTCGCCTTCGAACTTGAGCGCGTTGGTGGCACCGGCCAGCTCGGCACGCTCCAGGCGTTCGGTCGCCAGGGCCAGCGCCTGCAGCTTGAATGGCGCCGTCACGTTCAAGCCGAGCCCGCCCGCCTTGCGAAACGCGTGCACGTCGTCCGCGAAGCGCTCGAGCGAGCCTTCGATGGCGCCGTATTCGATGTCCTGGCCGGTCGCGCGGGCAAAGCTGCCGTGGATCAGCGGCGACTTGGTGTGGCCGATGGGATTGCCGATGACGGCGTAGCGGTCGGTCATGCTGCCCTCCTCTTCATGCGCTGTAGAGCACGCCGTCGGCCTGCATCTCGGCGATCTGGGCGGCGTCGTAACCCAGGCTCGCGGCGATCTCGGCGTTGTGCTCGCCGAGCTCCGGCGCCACCTGCGTGATCGAGGTGTCGCAGCCCGACATGCGGAAGGGCAGATTGGGCAAGCGGATGTTGCCCAGCACCGGGTGCTCCTGCTCCACCACCATGCCGCGCGCCTGGATCTGCGGGTCGGCCAGCACTTCGTCGATGCGCTGCACCTTGGCACAGGGCACGTCGATGCCGTCCAGCATCTTCAGTATCCCGGCCACGGGTCGCTGTGCCACCCAAGGGCGGACCACCTCGAGAATTTCCAGGCGGTTTGCGTTGCGCCCGGCCGCGCCGTGCAGGCGCGTGTCGCCTCCGAAGCCCGCGGGTCCGCCGTTCTGCTCGACGAGCGCGGCGAAGCGCTTCCATGCGTCGTCGACCTGCGCGGCGATGACCAGATCGCCGTCCTGTGCGCGGAACACGCCGTACAGGGTCGAATTGGGCATGTCGTGGCCGGTCTGCACCGGTACCTCCTTGCCGCCCGAGAGCGTGTAGCACTGCACCGCGTATTCGTGCATCGACACCAGCGTGTCGTACAGCGCCATGTCGATGTGCTGTCCGCGGCCCGACTTCACGCGGCCCAGCAGCGCGGCGTTGATCGCCGCCACGGCGTGGATGCCGGTGTACATGTCGCCGAGCGATATACGCAGCAGAGGCGGCGCCTCGCCGGGATTGCCCACCATCTGCATGATGCCGCTCTTGGCTTCAGCAATCAGGCCGAAGCCGGCGCGGTGCGAGTCCGGTCCGGTATGGCCGTATGCGGAGATCGAGCAGTAGACGAGGCCCGGATTGGTCTCGGCCAGTTCCGCGTAGCCCAGGCCCAGCTTTTCGAGTGCACCGGGGCGGTAGTTCTCGACGAACACGTCGGCGCTGTCGACCAGCTTCTTCATCAGCGCGCGGCCGCGCGGGTCCTTAGTGTTGACCGACAGGCCCTTCTTGCCCATGTTCTGCTGCAGGAAGTAGCCGCTGTGGTCGCCGACGAACCAGGCGTGCTGCCGGCCGGCATCGCCGGAGCCGGGGCGCTCCACCTTGATGACTTCGGCGCCCAGCGCGGCCAGGCAGCGGCCCACATAGGGACCGGCAAGAAAATGGCTGTAGTCGATGACGCGGATTCCCGCCAGGGGCAATGCCTGCCGTGCCGCCGCGTTCATGCCGGCCTCCTGGGCACCATCACACGATGCTCGCCCTTCTGCACGACCTCGTCGCGCTGGTTGATCAGTTCGGACGGCAGCACCAGGATGCCCCAGCCAGGCTTGCTCTTCGATTCGCGCTTGGACTCGACGCGGAACCTCACCCGCACCGTGTCGCCGAGCTTGATGGGCGCGACGAAGCTCCATTCCCAGCCCAGCGACATGCCGGGCATGAAGCGCATGTCGCTCTTCGTCTTCAGGCCGTCTGCGATCGAGAGGCCGAACAGGCCGTGGGCCACACGGGTGCCGAAAGGCGTGGTGCGGGCGTAGGCCTCGTCGGTGTGCACGGGCGTGTGGTCGCCCGTGAGGTCGGCGTAGGCCATCACGCGGGCTTCCGTCACTTCGTACGGCGGGCTGATGCATTCCTCGCCGACGACGGCGTCGTCCCAGTACTTGTCTTCGATGGTGAGTGTGTTCATGTCGGGGTCTCGGGTACGGACAGGGTTCAGGCGCGGGGATCGATCGCCAGCGCCTTGGCCACGGCGCCGGGGCTGGCCTGGATGAATTCGACGGCCAGGCCATCGGGCAGGCGCAGCCAGTTGCGGCCCTGGGGCATCTCGGTGACGCCGAAGGCCTTTGCGGCGGCCAGTGCGGCCTCGAGGTCTTCGCACATCACGCCCAGGTGGCCCAGCCGACCTTCGGGGCCGTCGTAATCGGACCTGGCCATGAACTGCATGCCTCCGAGCGTCCAGTACTGGATGGGCTCCTCGATGGTGCCCTGCACTTCCCGCATCGTCATGCCGCAGACATCGTGGAAGAACTTGATGTGCCAATGGATGTCGCGCACCCAGATGGCGACGTGCTCGACGTAGGCTTTCGGTATGGCCCGGGTGTTCATTTCGCCTCCATGCGGCGTTCGATGCCCTTGATCGCTGCGACCAGCGTCTGGTTGACGGGCGTCGGCATGCCGCATTTGCGTCCCACGCGCACCACGGCGCCGTTGATGAAGTCGATCTCGGTGACCGAGCCCTTCTCCAGGCTCTGCAGCATCGAGGTCTTGAATTCGTAGGGCAGGCCCTCGGCAGCCATCAGCCAGGCGTCGCGCGGCGCCTTGATCGACAGCTTCACGCCGCTGGCCTCGGCAACCGCCATCGCTTCGGCCACCGCGGCGATGGCCGTGGCTTCGATCTCCGGCACCGCGTAGAGGCTTCCGTAGACCTGGCCGGTGATGCCGCTCAGTGCACCGGTCGCGACGTTGATCAGGAGCTTGTCCCACATCGCGCCGAGGATGTTGCCGCTGACCTCGCAAGGCAGCTCGGCGCGCTCGAACTCCGCGGCGATCGCCTTGGCGCGTTCGCTGACGCGGCCGTCGATCTCGCCGATCACCGTGCGCTTGCCCTGCGTGCCGGCAATGACATGACCGGGAGCGAGCATCACGCCGCCGACGTAGGTCTTGCCGGCAAGCACATGCCCGGCGCCCACCACTTCCGAGAGGATTTCCTCATGCCCCATGCCGTTCTGCAGCGACATCACGGCCGTGTCGGGCCCCACGATGTTTCGTGCCCCTTCGATGGCCGCACGCGTGTGGAAGGACTTGACCAGCACGACGATGAGGTCCGGGGCCTCGAGCCTCGTGCTGTCGAGCGCCGCGCGGACCCGGACGGTGCGCTCCGAATCGCCGACCTTCATGCGCAGCCCGTCGCGATTGATCGCGTCGACGTGGGCCTGGAAGGGGTCGATCAGTGTGACATCGGACCCCGCTGCGGCGAGGGTCCCGCCGATGGCGCAACCCAATGCGCCGGCACCGAGAAAGTAGATCTTCATGTGAGCCTTCGTTCGGAATGACCCCGAAGATAGGTTCCAAGGATCATGTTGCCCATGGCATGGCTGCAATGATCTACATTCCAATTTGAAATGGAGATCCGGTTTGGATACTGACGACGACATCGAAGGCGATGCATCCCTTCCCAGCATCAAGCTGCTGCGCCTGTTCGAGCTGCTCTACAGCACGAACAGCGTGACGCGGGCCGGCGAGGCGATGGGCCAGAGCCAGCCGACCGTGAGCAACTGGCTCGGACGACTGCGCCGGCAGCTGGGCGACGAGCTTTTCGTTCGCACCACCACCGGCATGCAGCCGACCCCGCGCGCGCAGGAGCTGATCGTGCCGGTGCGGGAAGCCTTGGCCGCACTGCGTCGAGTGGCCGCGCCCGCCGAAGCCTTCGATCCGTCGGTTGCGACACGGCGCTTTCGCATCTGCATGACGGATGCCAGCCACATCACCCTGCTGCCGCGCCTGCTCGCGCATGTGCGCGCGGTCGCGCCCGGCGTTCGCCTGGAGGCCGCGCGAATCGACGAGCAAACCGGACAGGCGCTGCAATCCGGCGAGGCGGACCTCGCGATCGGCCTGGTGCCCCAGCTCGAGTCGGGGTTCTACCAGCAGGTTCTCTACCCTCAGGACTGGGTGTGCCTCGTGAACGCGCGTCACCCTCGCATCGGCCTCAAGGGATTGGGCCTGCGCGAATACAAGGCCGAGGCCCATATCGGCATCGTTGGGGGCACCGGCGCCTTGCTGCTGGAGGCTGCACTGCAGCGACAAAAGATCGGGCGGCGCGTCCTGCTGGAGTTGCCGGGGTTCCTTGGCCTTGCGGCTGTCGTGTCCACGACCGACCTGATCGCAACCGTGCCGCGTCATATCGGCGAGACGCTCGCCAGTTCAAGTGGGAGCGCCTTGAAGGTCCACGGTTGTCCGGTGCGAGTGCCGCCGTTCACTGTCAAACAGCACTGGCACGTCCGCTACCACCAGGATCCTGCCAGCCGCTGGCTGCGCGCGTTGTGCGAGGAGCTGTTCTCGCACAAGCCCTTGAGGCCCTAGTTCCTGGAGGTCCCGAGTCAACGGAATGCGCCCTCGGGAACCAGTGCCGCCCAGGGCATTGCGCTGAATGTCTCGGTCAGTTGCAGCCGGTCCGTGGCGGAAACGACCTCTCCTGTCAGCAGGTTTCGCATGGGCCCCGCGTCGAGGCCGTCCGGCAGGCGGATCGTCGTGCCGTTCCATTTCGCCGATTCCGGCAGCGTCGGTCTTGCGGCATCGCCTGAAAATGACGCGAACAGCCGGCCAGCCAGGACCAGCACCGCCTGCTCGCCATGCCGCCGCGCGAATGCGACTACATGCCGCGCCAGCGGCCCCTCGACAGTCAGCGGCTCGTAGCTGCCTTCTCCAAACAGCAGCGGCTGCGCCCGTCGCAGGGTCAGAAGCCGCCAGATGAACCAGAGCTTCGCCCGTCCATCGTGCGGCGACGCGGCCATCGCGCGGACCCGGCGGGCAAGGCCGTCCTCGCCAGCCATTCCGTCCAGTTCGTCGAGCAGCCGCTGGCGCAGCGCATAGTCCACCGGCCGCCGGTTGTCCGGATCCACGAGGCTCAGCGCAATCAGCTCGCCGCCCTGATAGAGATCGGGCACGCCCGGCGAGGCGTACTTCAGCAGCATCAGCGTGAGACTGTTCCACGCACCGATCGTCGCCAGCCGGTCCGACAGCTGCCGGATGTCCCGCAGGCACTCGCCCTCCTCCCCGTTGCCGGCCGGCGCCAATATCTCGTGCACGAAATGTTCCAGCGCCGATTCGTAGTCCTCGTCGGGCTGCGTCCAGCGCGTGCGCAGCTTGGCTTCGCGCGCGGCCTTTCGCATGTACTGGCAGATGCGCTGGGTGTAGTCCGGCAGTGCATCCGCGTCGAGCCCGCCCGGTGGCAGCGTGCCCAGCAGCGTCTGGTAGAGCAGGTATTCATCGGCACGCGACGGCGACTCGCCGCCCGGCAGATTCGCGCGCGTGCCGCGGCACTTGCCGTGCCAGCGTGCCAGCGCGCGCATCCACTCGTCGGGAATTTCCGAGAGCACGTCGATCCGGTTGCGGACGTCCTCCGCGCGCTTGTTGTCGTGCGTCGATGTCGCGAGCATGGTGTGCGGCCAGTGAAGTGCGCGATCGGCGGAAAGCGCGTGGAACTGCCCGACCTCGATACCGAAAAGATCCGGCTCGCCGCCCACCTCGTTGAGCGAGCTCAGCGGAAAGTAGCGATAGAACGCCGTGTCTTCCACGCCCTTGGCCGCCACCGGCGCACTGAACTGCTGGAAACGCATCGCGAAGCGGCGCACCCGTTCGGCGAGCGCGGGGTGGGCTGCAGTGGATGGCTCGCCACGCAGCGCCCCACTCAGCGCCCCACTCAGTGCTCCACGCACGAACTCGAACACCGACAGATCGGCCTCGCCGCTGCGCCGAGCGGCTTCGGCCACGGCCTCGTCGATGAAGCGTCCGTCCTGCCCGGACGGCTCGCCGACGATGTAGGTGCGATAGACGGTCATGCAGGCGCACACGCCAGACAAGGCCCGGCGCAGCGCATTGAGCGTGTAGTCGCGCGTGCCTCGGTCCGCCCGGGCGATGCGAAGCAGTTCGCCGGACAGCACATTGAGCTCCGACGACAACGCATTGCGCATCACCTCGCGCCGGCCTTCGCGGCAGATCGAGGCGAAGTCTTCCGCCACGCCTGTGAAGCGCTGCCAGGCGTGCAGCATGCGATCCCTGCCGGCCGTGTCGACCAGCACGCCGTTGGCCACGTTCGCGAACCGGTAGCCGGTGGTGCCATGCACATGCCAGCTGTGGGGAACGTCCTCGTGGGCCGCGGCAATCTTCTCGGCAACCACGTAGAGCGGCCGCGCGGGCCGGCCCTGCGTGTCGTACGTCGGCAGCGCCAGTCCGGCGCGGCGCGCATAGCCTTCCTGGAGCTTGCGGAAGTAGTCCGCGGGGTCGTAGAGCCCGTCCGGATGGTCGATGCGCAGCCCGTCCACCACGCCCGAAGCCGCGAGATCCAGCGCGAACGACTGCGTGGCCTCGAACACCTCGTCGCGTTCCATGCGCACGCCGGCAAGATCGTTGATGTCGAAGAAGCGCCGGTAGTTGATCTCGTCGGCCGCCACCCGCCAGTGCGCGAGCCGATACGCCTGCGCCTCGATCAGCCGGTGCAGCGCATCGCGGGCTTGCGCCGAGGCCAGATTGAAACCCGCCACTGCTGCAGCGAGCGCATGGGCCACCGTGGGCTCGCTGCGCGCCAGCTCCGCGAGTCGCGCCTTGAAGAGCTCCTTGTCGCGAACTCGCTCGGCCTGCTCGTGCGGCGATGCCAGGTCGCGCCCGGGAAGGCGACCGAAGGCCGTGGAAAGGCTCGCCAGCCGGTGCGCCGCATCCGCATCGCCCAGCCGCTCGAGCGCGCGTTCCAGCACCACCGGATAAGTCTCGGGCGCCAGCGGGAAGCGATGCTCGAAATAGCGGACGGCGAAGCCGCCCGCCGCTTCCTCGAAGCGCAAGACCAGCTCGCCACCGTCCAGCGTCTCGCCGTAGTGCCCGCCCAGCACCGGCAGCAGCACCTTGCCGGCCAGCTCGGGGTTCAGCGGCTGCCAGTCGATGTCGAAGTGCTGGGCGAAAAGCGAGGCCGGGCCGTTTTCCAGCACGTCCATCCACCATGCGTTGTCGGCGCCGAACACGCCCATGTGGTTGGGCACCATGTCCAGAAGCTGCCCGAGGCCGTTGGCCTTCAGCGCGTCGACGAAGCGCGCGAAGCCTTCGGCGCCGCCCAGTTCGGGGTTGATCTCCGCATGCGCGACCACGTCGTAGCCGTGCGTGCTGCCCGGGCGGGCGCGCTGTATCGGCGAGCAATAGACATGGCTCACGCCCAGCTTCGCGAGGTACGGCAGCACGCGGATCGCGTCGTCGAAGCCGAAGTCCTTGTGGAACTGCAATCTGTAGGTGGCGCGTGGAATGCGCGCCCGCAGGCCGGCTGGCGCTTCATTCCGAGGCTGTCGTGGCCGTTCCTCGCGCAGCAGGCGCGCCAGGCCGTGCATCCGATCGCTCTGCGCCAGCGCCGCGACCGGCTGCGCCAGCTTGCGGCGCCAGTTGGGGTGTTCGTCGACGGTGCCCGGCATGTTGGCCTGCTCGACAGTGCCGGCCACGTCTTCCAGCTGCACCATCATCAGCGCCGACGGCGTGCGGGCCAGGAAGGCATGCGCCGCCTCCACCAGGCGCTCCGAAGGCATCGCAAGGCCGGCCGCCTCCGCCATTTCCTCGCGCGACAGCAGGCCCGCATGCTGCAGCGACTGCATCAGCTCGACGCGCTCGCGCATGCGGTCCGCCAACTGCTTGTCGAAGATCGCCGGATCGGGAAACAGGCTCAGCGCCAGCCGCTCGCGCAGATCGGCGGCCGTCCACCAGCCCGCGAAGGTTGCCAGGTCGTGCGTGCTGATCGCGACCAGCGCGGCCGGCGGGTAATCGGCAGGGGCCTTGAAGCCGCCGCCCTGCCGCCGTTCGAAATAGAGCAGCCGGTACGAGAGCACATCCGCGCGCGAGAGTCCTTCGCGCACCGCGTCCTCGACGGTGCCGAGATCCTCGCCCACCACCATGCAGCGCTGCCGGTGGCTTTCGATCGCAACGATGGCGAGCATCTCCTCCAGCGGGTAGTAGACGTACGCGCCCTCGGCCGCGCCGCACCCCGGTGGAATCCAGAACAGCCGCATCAGTCCCATCGCATGGTCGATGCGCAGGGCGCCCGCGCCGCGCATGCTGGCGCGCAGCGTCTCGATGAAGAAGCGATAGCCGTCGGCGCGCAGGCCGCCGGGCCTCAGCGGCGGCAGCCCCCAGCGCTGGCCGGCCGGGTTGAACTCGTCCGGTGGCGCGCCGATGCTGGCGTTCTCGGCAAAGCCGTGCTGGAAGGACCAGGCATCGGAGCCCGCGCGATCGACGGATACCGCCAGGTCCGTGTAGAGGCCCACGCCCATGCCGAGCACGCGGCAGCGCGCCGCGACGTGCGAGAGCTGCCGGTCGGCCACCCATTGCAGGTACTGGTGAAAGCGCACCCGCCCCGCATGCACCCGTGCGAACGCAGCGACTTCGGCGGATTCCGGGTCGCGCCATGCGGCCGGCCATGAATGCCAGTCTCCCGAACCGTTGTCGGTGGAAAGGAAGTGAGCGCGCAAGGTCTCGAACACGGCATGCCGCCGCAAGGCCTCGCCGCGCCGGGCGACGAAGTCAAGGAAGGCCCTGCCCGCTTCATCGGGCTCGCCTTCCGGCGGCAGGTGGCGCTCGCAGAAATGCGCGAACAGAAGCTCCAGCACCTCGAACTTCACCGCGGCCACGCCGGCGTAGTCGACCAGCGGCGCGGCGCGCAGCATGGCCAGGCGCTGCTGGAAATCCGGCGAGCCGACCTTTTCCCGCGCGGCCGCGCAGTCCGGGAAGCCATCGACCGCCTCGACGTCGATGCAGAGCACGTTGAGTTGCTGCCGCGACGACGGGCTGTACGGGCTGGCATGTTCCGGCGTGCCCGCGAACAGCGCATGCAGCGGACTGAGTCCGATGAGATCGGCGCCCTGCCCCGCCACCCGCACGGCCAGGTCCTCCAGATCGCCGAAATCGCCGATGCCCCAGTTGCGCGGCGAGCGCAGGCCGTAGAGCTGCACGGCCACGCCCCACACGCGGCCTGCGTCCTGCACGGCCGGCGGGCGGTAGCAATGGCCCGGCGTGGCCAGCACCAGCGTCTCGCCGGGCAGGCCTTCGACGCGCAGCCGGTAGTAGCCGGCTTCGAGCGCGACAGGCATCTGCAGGATGCGCTCGCCAGGCGTCGCTTCTTCGGCACCCACGTCGCCTTCGCCTTCCAGCACGGTCCCGCACCCGTCGCTGATCTGCCAGCGCACGCGCCTCATCGAAGGCGCAATCCGCAGCCGCACGGGCCATCCGGTCGCCGGTACCTGTACGACCACAACCGGCGGCAGCGACCCGGCCCGATCCGCTTGCCGTGCTGCTTCGAGCGCGGGGCCGGCTTCCGCCACATCGCCGAGCCGCACGCCGAACTCGGCCAGCAGCGCGATCAGGCTGCGCGCGCCAACTTCTCGGCGCCGTCCGAATGCGTCGAAATAGCCGGTGGCGATGCCGTGGTGCCCGCACAGGCGCGCGAGTTCATCGGTGACGGCGATCGGCGGCGGGCTTGCTTCATACGACACCCGGCGGATCCTCCAGCGTCACGTGCACGGCGCCGCGCTCCAGGCGCATCGCGTTCTCTTGGACGGCAGCGCCTTCGCTGTGGATCGCCTTGCCGGGCGGCGCAGCCAAGCCCGCCACGGACCCATCGCCGAAGTGCGCCAGCAGGTGCAGCCGAGTGCCGGGCGCTCCGAGATCCCACGCCACCTGCAGCGTACCGTTCTCGCAGCGGTAGACGCCTGCGGCGCTCATGCCCGCAAGCCGGGGCACGATCAGCCGATGCCGAATCTCCAGCAGTTGCCGCACCTCGCACAGCCGCTCGAAGTGCGCGCGCGTGCCGCGCTCCCGCCAGCGCAGCTTCGAGGCGAGAAAAGTGGATTCGGCGTTCGGATCGGGAATGCGCGCTCGCGCCGCTTCGTCGGCGAATGCCGCGAAGCCGCCGAACTCGGAGCGCCGCCCCTCGGCAACGGCGCTCGCAAGCTCCGGACCGAAGTCGCAGAAGTACAGGAACGGCGTCGAAGCCGCGAATTCGTCGCCCATGAAGAACATCGGCACATGCGGCGACAGCAGCAGGCAGGCCATCGCGGCGCGCACCAGCACCGGATCGCCGAGCGCGTGGATGCGCTCGCCAAAGGCGCGGTTGCCGACCTGGTCGTGCGTCTGCAGGAACGAGACGAAGGCCTGCGGCGGCAGCCGCGTGCTCGGTTCGCCCCGGCGCTCGCCGTGCCGGAAGGCCGAGGGCTGCCCCTGGTAGACGAAGCCTTCCGCCAGCGCGCAGGCGAAGCTGGAGACCGGGTCGCCTGCATAGTCGGCGTAGTAGCCGTCGCGTTCGCCGGTGGCCAGCACGTGCGCGGCATGGTGGAGGTCGTCGTTCCACTGCGCGGTGCCCGCCACCGGAATGCCCCGGCCGTCGCGCATCAGCATCGAGGCCTGGTTGGCGTCGTTCTCCAGCACCAGGTGCACGTGGCGGCCCCGGGCCGGCCCGTCGTCGAGCGCCTGGCGGATCTCCTGCACGATGTGCGGCCGCGTCTCGTCGTGGATGGCGTGGATCGCATCCATGCGCAGGCCGTCGAAGCGGAATTCCTCGATCCAGTAGCAGGCGTTGTGGATGAAGAAGTCGCGCACCGTGCGCGATGCCGGCCCGTCGAAGTTGATGGCCGGGCCCCAGGGCGTCTGGTGCCCCTGGTTGAAGAACTCGGGGCAGCACGCGTGCAGGTAGTTGCCTTCCGGTCCGAAGTGGTTGTAGACCACATCGAGCAGCACCATCAGGCCCATCGAGTGCGCCGCGTCGATCAGTGCCTTGAGATCGTCGGGCGTGCCGTACGAGGCATCGGGCGCGAACGGCAGCACGCCGTCGTAGCCCCAGTTGCGGCGCCCCGGAAAGTCGGCGAGCGGCATCAGCTCGATGGCGGTGATGCCGAGCTCGGCGAGCTCCTCCAGCCGCTGCCGCGCGGCCCGGAACGTGCCTTCGTCGGTGAAGGTGCCCACGTGCAGCTCGTAGACAACCGCTTCCTCCCACGGGCGGCCGCGCCACGCATCGTCGGTCCACTCGAAGCGGCGCGGATCGATCACCACGCTCGGGCCGTGCACGTCCTCGGGGTTGAAGCGCGAGGCCGGGTCGGGCACGCGGGTGCCGTCGGGCAGGCGGAAGCCGTAGCTGTCGCCCTGGCCTGCCTTGGGCACCGTCAGCCGGTGCCAGCCGTGGGCGTCGCGTTCCATGGGCAGCGTGACGGCGGCGCAACCGCTTGCCGCGGCGCGGTGCTCCAGCACCACGGCCTGCGCCGAGGGTGCCCAGAGGGCGAAATCCACGCCCTGCGCCTGCGCGGTGGCGCCGAAGGGCATGGTGTGTGCGTGGGTGCTCATCGGATCCTCTTTGCCCTGGTGCGGTGCTGTTTCGTGGTCATGGCCGCACGTCGGGCCGGCTCAGCACCACGAGCGAGCGGCATTGCAGCGGATAGGCGGGCTCGCTCCACGCCGGCGCGTGCGCGGCCGCGTCCTCGGTGGTCAGCGGCGGCGCGGTGTTCGCGGTGTCGACCAGCAAACGCCATGCGCCATGCGGCGCCGCCGGCAGCGTGAAGGCGATCTCGTCGTGGTGGGCGTTGAACAGCACGATGAAGTCGTCGTCGAGCTGCGCCTCGCCGCGCGGGCCCCGGTCGACGATGCCGCCGCCGGGGATGTACATCGCGATGCAGCGCGCGTTGGCGTCGTTCCAGTCCTCGGGGCGCATCTCGGCGCCGTCGGGCCTGAGCCAGTGCACGTCTGTCACTGTCTCCACCTCCGCCGGCCGGCCCGCGAAGAAGGTGCGGCGCCGGAACGAGGGGTGCGCGCGGCGCAGCGCGACCATCCGTTCGACGAAGGTTACGAGCGCGAGCCGCTCGGGCGTGGGCGTCCAGTCGAGCCAACCGAGTTCGTTGTCCTGGCAATAGACGTTGTTGTTGCCCTGCTGCGTGTGGCCGCGTTCGTCGCCCGCCAGCAGCATCGGCACACCCTGCGACAGCAGCAGCGTGGCCAGCAGGTTGCGCTTCTGGCGCTCGCGCAGGGTCAGCACTTCCGCATCGTCGGTCGGCCCCTCGGCGCCGCAGTTCCACGAGACGTTGTTGCTGCTGCCGTCGCGGTTGTCCTCGCCGTTGGCCTCGTTGTGCTTGTCGTTGTACGAGACCAGGTCGTGCAGCGTGAAGCCGTCGTGCGCGGTCACGAAGTTGATGCTGGCGGTGGGCTGCTTGCCCGACCAGCCATAGAGATCTTCCGAGCCGGTGATGCGCCGGGCCAGCTCGCCGAGCAGGCCGCCATCGCCTTTCCAGAAGCCGCGCAGGCCGTCGCGGTAGCGATCGTTCCATTCGGCCCAGCCGGGCGGGAAGTTGCCCACCTGGTAGCCGCCGTGCCCCAGGTCCCAAGGCTCGGCGATGAGCTTCACGCGGTTGAGCGTCGGGTCTTGCCCGATGGCATCGAAGAAGCCCCCGAGGTTCTCCACCTTGCCCGACTCGCGCGCCAGCGCCGAGGCCAGGTCGAAGCGGAAGCCGTCGACGTGCATTTCCTCCGCCCAGTAGCGCAGCGAATCCATCACCAGCTGCAGCGCGTGCGGATGCTCCAGGTTGACGGTGTTGCCGCAGCCGGTGAAGTCGTCGTAGTAACGGCGGTTGTCGCCGTTGACGATGTAGTACGAGGCGTTGTCCACGCCGCGCATCGAGAGCGTGGGCCCGAGCTGGTTGCCTTCGCAGGTGTGGTTGTAGACCACGTCGAGGATCACCTCGATGCCCGCCGAGTGCAGCGTCTTCACCATGGTCTTGAACTCCTTCACCTTGCCCGAGGCGCTGTAGCGCATCTCGGGCGCGAAGAAGGCCAGCGTGTTGTAGCCCCAGTAGTTGCGCAGGCCGCGCTCGGACAGGTGGCGGTCGTTGAGGAAGCCGTGCACCGGCAGCAGCTCGACGGTGGTCACCCCCAGCCGCTTGAGGTAGTCGACCACCGGCGCGCAGCCCAGTGCCGCGTAGGTGCCGCGCAGCGCGGGCGGCACGTCGGGGTGGGTCATGGTGAAGCCGCGCACGTGCATCTCGCAGATCACCATGTCCTGCCACGGGATCATGGGGCGGCGGTCGTCACCCCAGGTGAAGGCCGTTTCGAGCACGCGGCCCTTGGGCATGAGCGGCGCGCTGTCGCGGCGGTCGAACGACAGGTCTTCGCGCTTGCTGCCTACCGTGTAGCCGTAGAGCGCGTCGCCCCAGCGCAGCTCGCCCACCAGGTCCTTCGCATAGGGGTCGAGCACCAGCTTGTGGGCGTTGAAGCGGTGGCCCTCCTCCGGCTTGTAGGGGCCGTGCACCCGGTAGCCGTAGGCCTGGCCGGGGCGCGCCTCGGGCAGGTAGCAGTGCCACACGCCATCGGTGCGGTCGCGCAGCGGAATGCGCTGCAGCTCCTGGCGGCCGCGATCGTCGAAAAGGCACAGCTCGACCTTCTCGGCGTGCTGCGAGAAGAGAGCGAAGTTGACGCCCTCCCCGTCCCAGGTGGCGCCGCGCGGGTAAGGCCGCCCGGGCCAGACGGCGGTGATGGAGGGGGTAGCGGCGTTCCTGGATGTCATCCGATGGCAGTAGGTTGAAGGGCTGTGCCGCGTTCAGCGCGGCGGGCGGTCGTTGTCGTGGCGCGGGTACAGACCTGTGCCGCCGACGACGGTCGGAGGTGGCGGAGGCGGCGGTGGCGCGGGCATGGCCGGCGGCACCCTGCCGTCCCTGGCTTCCCTCGGCCACCAGCGCTCGATGCAGGATTTCGCCCAGTCCTTGCCCGCGAGCCCGAAGGCCAGGGCCAGCGCGAAGACCGCGCCCGCGAGGATCACCAGGAAGCTCTCGCGCACGATGTCGCCGCCCACCTTGACCTGGTCGAGCGCGATCAGGATCACGAAAGCCATCACCGCGTACTGCGCGGCCTTGGCGAAGAGCGCGGCGTCCTGCATCTTCACGCCGCGGAAGTAGCTGGCCACCGCGTCGCCCACGAAGCGCGCGAAGTACGAGCCGAAGGCCAGCACCAGCAGCGCCACGAACACGTTCGGCACGAACCAGACGATGCGCCCCAGCAGGTCCGCGATGTAGCTCAGCCCCATGCCGTTGAAGGCGATGAGCAGCGAGGCGAGGATCACCAGCCAGTACGCGAGCACGCCGAACAGGCTGCTCGTGTCGCCCGCCAGGCCGCCCTGGCGCAGGAAGTTGTCGAGGCCGGCGCGCTCGGTCAGCACGTTGAAGTTGATGGCGCGCAGCGCCTTCGTCACCGCGAAGCGCACCGCCTTGGCCACGAGCCAGCCGACGAGCACGACCACCAGCGCGACCAGCAGCCGGGGAATGAAGGCGCCGACCTGGTAAAGAATGGCGCGCAGCGGCTCCAGGTGAATGCCGAAGTTTTCCATGGTGGAGTTCCCTTGATTTCGCCAGGTTGGCCCGGATTCAGCCGCGCCCCGGCCGCACCAGCGCGAGCACGCCGTGCAGCGGTACCTGTACCCAGTCGATGCGGTTGCCGAGTTCGTAGCGCAGCTCGTAGAGCGCCTTCTCCAGCTCGAAGAGAGCAAGAAGCTCGCCATCGAGCGCGAGGCCGTAGCCGGCAAGGAAGGCGTCGCGCGTGGCCTGCTCCCAGGCGATGGCCGGGCCGGCGAGGCGCTCGGCCTCCTGCGGGCTCTGGGCCACGCGGCGCAGCGCCGACCAGCGCGCGTAGTTGAAGGAACGCAGCATGCCCGCCACGTCGCGCAGCGGCGAACCCTTCATGCGGCGCTCGTCGAAGCTGCGCGCGGGCTCGCCCTCGAAGTCGATGATGACGAAGTCGTTGTCCTTCACCAGCACCTGGCCGAGGTGGTAGTCGCCGTGGTAGCGGCTGCTGATGCCGCCGCCTTCCGCGGGGCGCTTCGCCTCGATGCTGGCGCGCAGCGCCGCGCCGGCGTCCAGCAGCGTGCGCGCATCGGCCTGCGCGGCCGGTGGCAGCAGTTCGAAGCGCTCGCGCAGCAGGTCCAGCGTGGCGGCCGCGTCGGCCGTGGCCCGTGTCTTGAAGCCGGTGGCATCGGCGGCCGTGAGCGGCTCGGGGTCGAAGGCCGCCGCGCCGGTGCGGGCGGCCAGCGCCTCGTGCAGCTCGGCGGTGCGCCGGCCCAGGGTGGCCATCAGCGCGAGGAAGCCGCCGTGCACCGCTGCCACCTCGGGCGCGTCGCCGTCCGACGTGGCCACGTCGCGCAGGAAGCGCTCCAGGTAGCCGAGCGTGTAGTCCCAGCCGTCGCCCTGGTTCGCCACGTAGCGCTGCACCATCGCGAGCGTCATCGTGCGACCGTCGGCGGCCATGTATTCGAGTGCGCCCAGCACCGGCACGCAGTTGGGGTAGCGCGCCACCTCGGTGAGGAAGCGGCCCATCTCCAGCTCGGGATTGATGCCCTCGCGCACGTGGCGGTAGCCCTTGAGGAAGAGCGTCTCGCCCAGCGTCACCACCGTGTTGCTGCTCACGCCGCTGGGCCTGCCGAAGGGCAGCGCATCGATGTCCGCCGCGGTTTCGGCGAAGGCGGCCGTGGGCTTGAAGACCAGCCGGCCGTTCGCGGTCGGCAGTTCGCCGCCGCTGCGGATGATGCGCACCAGTTCGCGGCAGAAGGCCTCGTCATAGAAGGCGTCGCCCATCAGCCCGACCTGCGCCTGCTGCCGCACCTTGGCGAGCGCGGCCTGCGCCACGCCGGCCATGCGCTCTTCGTCGCGCTCCTCCCAGGCGAGCGCCAGCGGCATGAAATAGGTGGCGCCGCCGGGCGGGCCGTCGAGCTCGAGCAGCGGCAGCAGCCAGCTCAGGCCGTTCGCCTCCCACACCGCATGGTCGGCCAGCCGCGCGCGCTGGATGGTCGTGCCCTTGGAGGCGTACCAGCGCTGGATCTCGATGTGGCGCGGCAGCGTCTCCAGCTCCAACTGGTTGCGCATGCGCTCCGACATGCCGATGCGCCACGGCATCACGCGGTCGCGGAAGAAGCTGGTCCAGCCGTCGAACAGCACCAGGGTGGGCCATTCCTGCAGCGCCACGCCCTCCTGGTGCCAGCTCGGCGCATCGGCCTCGGCCGTGAGCTTGAACCAGTAGAAGCCGTACGAGGCCAGCGTGAGCAGGTACGGCAGCTCGCCGATGGGCGGGAACGGCGCGCGCCCGAGCATCTCGATGGGCACGAAGCCCTTGAACTCCGACAGGTCCAGCTCCACCGGCTGCGCGGCACGCGAAAGATTGAACACCGACAGGATCACGTCGCCGTCGTACTCGCTCAGGTAGGCCAGGATCTTGCGGTTGCCCGGCTTGAGGAAGCGCCGCTTGCCGCGGCCGAAGGCGTGGCTGGTCTTTCGCACGGCCAGCATGCGCTTGGTCCAGTTCAGGAGCGAACTGCTGTCGCGCGCCTGCGTTTCCACGTTCAGCGCCTCGTAGCCGTACAGCGGGTCCATGATCGGCTGCAGGTACAGGCGCTGCGGGTCGGCGCGCGAGAAGCCGGCGTTGCGGTCGGGGTTCCACTGCATCGGCGTGCGCACGCCGTTGCGGTCGCCCACGAACACGTTGTCGCCCATGCCGATCTCGTCGCCGTAGTAGATGATGGGCGAGCCCGGCATCGACAGCAGCATGCCGTTCATGAGCTTCACGCGGTCCAGGTCGTTCTCCATCAGCGGCGCGAGGCGCCGGCGGATGCCCAGGTTGATGCGCGCGCGCATGTCGGCCGCGTACATGGTGTACATGTAGTCGCGCTCCTTGCTGGTGACCATCTCCAGCGTGAGCTCGTCGTGGTTGCGCAGGAAGATGGCCCACTGGCAGCCCTCGGGAATATCGGGCGTCTGCGCCATGATCTCGACGATCGGGTGGCGGTCTTCCTGCGCGATGGCCATGTACATGCGCGGCATCAGCGGGAAGTGGTAGGCCATGTGGCACTCGTCGCCGTCACCGAAGTACTCGCGCACGTCCTCGGGCCACATGTTGGCCTCGGCCAGCAGGAAGCGGTTCTTGTACTGCGCGTCGATGGCCGCGCGCAGCCGCTTGATCACCGCGTGCGTCTCGGGCAGGTTCTCGTTGCTGGTGCCGTCGCGCTCTACTAGGTAGGGAATCGCGTCGAGCCGGAAGCCGTCCACGCCCATGTCGAGCCAGAAGCGCATGGTCCTGAAGATGGCCTCCATCACCGCCGGGTTGTCGAAGTTCAGGTCGGGCTGGTGGCTGAAGAAGCGGTGCCAGTAGTACTGCTTGGCGACCGGATCCCAGGTCCAGTTGGAGGTCTCGGTGTCGGTGAAGATGATCCGCGTGCCCTGGTAGATCTGGTCGGTGTCGCTCCACACGTAGAAATTGCGCTCGGGCGAGCCGGGCGGCGCGAGCCGCGCGGCCTTGAACCACGGGTGGTCGCTGGAGGTGTGGTTGATGACCAGCTCCGTGATCACCCGCAGGCCGCGCTTGTGGGCCTCGGCCAGCATCTCGCGGAAGTCGTCCAGCGTGCCGTACTGCGGGTGCACGTCCTCGTACTCGGAGATGTCGTAGCCGTCGTCGCGCAGCGGCGAGGGATAGAAGGGCATCAGCCAGATGGTGTTGACGCCCAGCTCCTTCACGTAGTCGAGCTTGGCGGTGACGCCCTTGAAGTCGCCCATGCCGTCGTTGTTGGAGTCGAAGAAGGCCTTGACGTTGAGTTGGTAGATCACCGCGTCGCGGTACCACAGCGGGTCGTCGCTGTTGTCGATCTCGACGGTCTCGAGCGCGATGTGGGAGACGGGTGCGTTCATGTGCGGGCGGCCTCACAGGAAGTAGTCGAAGTCGCGCTCGTCGCCATGGCGCCTGCGGACCACGAAGATGTGGGCGGGCACGCTGCGCGGATCGAGCCGCACGTAGTGCCAGTCGCCCTGCCAGAGAAATCGCTGCCCGCTGAGCAGGTCGTGCATCTGGAAGGCGCGCGAGGGCGGGTTCACGCCCACGCTGGCTGGCTCCAGGCCCACCCAGCCTTCCTGCACGTTGTGCGGATCGAGGTTGACCACGGTCACCACCACGTTGGCGCCGTCGGCCGAGCTCTTGGCATAGGCCATCAGCTGCGGGTTGTCGATATGCAGGAAGCGCAGCGTGCGGTCCCACTGCAGCGCCGGGTTCTCTCGGCGGATGCGGTTCACCCGCGCGATGAAGGGCGCCAGGCTCGCGGGGTCGTCGTGATTCCAGTGGCGCAGCTGGTACTTCTCGGAATCCAGGTATTCCTCGCTGCCCGGGCTGCGCGGCAGGTGCTCGCGAAGCTCGTAGGCCGGCCCGTAGATGCCGTAGTTGGCCGCCAGCGTGGCGGCCAGCACCAGCCGCGACATGAACACGGCCGGCTCGCCGGTCTGCAGCTGCTCGTGCAGGATGTCGGGCGTGTTGGGCCACACGTTGGGCCGGAAGTAGTCGATGCCCGGCTCGGTCGAGAGCTCCGTGAAGTACTCCTGCAGCTCCTGCTTCGTGGTGCGCCAGGTGAAGTAGGTGTACGACTGCGAGAAGCCCAGCTTCGCGAGCCTGTGCATCACCTTCGGCCGCGTGAAGGCCTCGGCCAGGAAGATCGCATCGGGGTGCTCGCGCTTGACCTCGCCGATGGCCCATTCCCAGAACGGGAAGGCCTTGGTGTGCGGGTTGTCCACGCGGAAGATGCGCACGCCCTGCCCCGTCCAGTGATCGATCACGCTCTTGAGCTCGGCCCACAGCGCGCGCCAGCCCTCGCACTCGAAGTTGAAGGGATAGATGTCCTGGTACTTCTTCGGCGGGTTCTCGGCGTACTGCACCGTGCCGTCGGGCCGCCAGCGGAACCAGTCGGGGTGCGCCTTGACGTAGGGGTGGTCGGGCGCGCACTGGAAGGCGATGTCGAGTGCGATCTCCAGCCCGTGCTCCGCCGCGCGCGCCAGCAGGCGCCGGAAGTCTTCCTCGGTGCCGAGCGCCGGCAGGATCGACTTGTGCCCGCCCTCCTCCGCGCCGATGGCCCATGGGCTGCCCACGTCGCCGGGACCGGCTTCCAGGGAGTTGTTGGGCCCCTTGCGCTGGATGCGGCCGATGGGATGGATCGGAGGGAAGTACAGCACGTCGAAGCCCATCTCGGCGATGGCCGGCAGGCGCGCCTCCACGTCCCTGAAAGTGCCATGCACGCCGGGCTCGGTGCCGGCCGAGCGCGGAAAGAGCTCGTACCAGGTGCTGAAGCGCGCCCGCTCCCGCTCCGCCACCAGCGGCAGTTCCGCCGCGTGGCGCACCGCGTGGCGGCGATCGGGGTGGCGCCGCGCCAGCACGGCGTATTCCTCGTCGAGCGCCAGCGCCTTCAAGGCGGCGATGTCCGCGCCGGGGTTGGCTGCCGTCGCGTCGAGTTCCGTGGCCCAGCGCTGCAGCGCGGTGCGATCCTCTCCATGGGCCCGGGCGGCGGCCGCGGCGATTTCCAGCGCGCCGACCTGCGCTGCAACGCGCACGTCGGCCAGGTCCACGCGTCGCGTCATCTCGTGGCGCCACGAATCGAAGGGATCGACCCAGGCCACGGCGGTGTAGACATAGCGGCCCGCCGACGGCGGCGAGAAGCTGGCCTCCCACACGTCGTTGCCCAGCGGCTTCATCGGCACCTCGCGGAATTCGGCCTGCTCCTGCGCGCGCCAGCACAGCTGCACGCGCAGCACGTCGTGGCCGTCGGTGAAGCAATGGGCGCGCACCGTCACGCGCTCCCCGGCCACGCACTTGGTGGCGAAGCGGCCGTTGTCGATGGAGGGAAGCACCGCGTCGATGACCGCGCGGATGTCGCCGTGTGCCGCGTCCGCCTCGGGGGCGTTGCCCGCCGCGGCATGCCTGGTCGAGAAAATGTTCTTCATGAGGGCCGGTGCTCCAGGATCAGCGTGGACAGTGGCGGCAAGGTGAGGCACACCGACTGCCTGCGTCCGTGGGAACCCACGGGCGCCGCCTCGACGCCCCCGAAATTGCCCCAGCCCGAGCCGCCGAACTCGGTGGCGTCGGTGTTGATCACCTCGCACCAGCGCCCGCCCAGTGGCACGCCGAGCATGTAGTTGGTGCGCGGCACCGGGGTCATGTTGCTCACCGCGAGCAGCGGCGGGCTGCCGTCGCCGGCCTTGCGCAGGAAGGCGAAGATGCTCAGGTCGGCCTCGTCGGCGGCCAGCCATTCGAAGCCGGCGGACGAGAAATCGAGCCGGTGCAGCGCAGGCGAGGCGCGGTAGACGCGGTTGAGCTGCGACACGAGGCGCTGCAGGCCCGCGTGGCCCTCGAGCCCGCTCACCCACCATTCGAGCTCGCCGTCGTGCGTCCATTCGCGGCGCTGGCCGAATTCGCCGCCCATGAACAGCAGCTTCTTGCCCGGGTGCGCCCACATGAAGCCGTACAGCGCGCGCAGGTTGGCGAACTGCTGCCAGTTGTCGCCGGGCATCTTGCCCAGCAGCGAGCCCTTGCCGTGCACCACCTCGTCGTGCGAGAACGGCAGCACGAAGTTCTCGTGGAAGGCATACACCAGCGAGAAGGTCAGCTTGTGGTGGTGGTACTTGCGGTGCACCGGCTCTTCCTTCATGTAGGCGAGCGTGTCGTGCATCCAGCCCATGTTCCATTTCTCGCCGAAGCCCAGGCCGTCCATGTCGGTGGGACGCGAAACGCGCGGCCAGGCGGTCGACTCCTCGGCCACGGTGAGCGTGTCGGGGTGCTCGCGGTAGACGGCGCGGTTCAATGTCTGCAGGAAATCGATGGCCTCCAGGTTCTCGCGCCCGCCGTGGCGGTTGGGCACCCAGCCGCCGTGGCCGCGCGCGTAGTCGAGGTAGAGCATCGACGCCACCGCATCCACCCGCAGGCCGTCGATGTGATACAGATCGAGCCAGAAAAGGCCGGACGACACGAGAAAGCTGCGTACCTCCGGCCGGCCGTAGTTGAAGATGCTCGAGTTCCACTCCGGGTGGAAGCCCTGGCGCGGATCGGCATGCTCGTACAGGTGCGTGCCGTCGAAATACGCGAGCCCGTGCTCGTCGGTGGGGAAATGCGAAGGCACCCAGTCGAGCAGCACGCCGATGCCCTGCTGGTGCAGGTGGTCCACGAGGTACATGAAGTCCTGCGGCGAGCCGAAGCGCGCGGTGGGCGCGAAATAGCCGGTGGTCTGGTAGCCCCAGGAGCCGTAGAACGGATGCTCGGTCACCGGCATCAGCTCGACGTGCGTGAAGCCCATCTCGAGCGCATAGGCCGCGAGCCGGTGCGCGATCTCGCGGTAGCCGAGAAAGTGGCCGTCTTCGCGGCGCCAGGAGCCCAGGTGCACCTCGTAGACCGACATCGGCGCATCGAGCGCGTTGCGCCGGCCGCGGTCGGCCATCCACCCGGCATCGCCCCACTGGTACGAAAGCTCGCAGATGCGCGAGGCCGTGGCGGGCGGCAGTTCGGCGGCGAAGGCGACCGGGTCGGCCTTGTCGACCGTGTAGCCGCCGTGGCGCGAGCGGATGCGGTACTTGTAGGTCTGGCCGATCGCGGCATTCGGGACGTGCCCGCTCCAGATGCCCGTGCCGTCCGGGTCGGGCCGCAAAAGATCGGCGTCGCCGGACCAGTAGTTCCAGTCGCCGACCACCGACACGGCCTCCGCGTTCGGCGCCCAGACCGCGAACCTTGCGCCGCCGCCCTTCTCGTCGGGGTGGCACCCCAGCAGGTCGTACAGCCGGGAATGGGTTCCCTCGCGGAAAAGGTAGGCGTCTTGCCCGCTCTGGCGTTGTTCGTTCGACGGCACCGGCGCTCCTTCGTTGAAGACCAGCGGAACGGTGCATCGAGGACCGACCTCGGTTGTTGTTGCCCGTTCACGCCTGACCCGGCTCAATTTGCGAGCGCCGGCAGGATCGTGGTTACGGCCTGCGCCGACTCGCCTTGTCGGAGAGCTGCCCGTATCGGCGGAAGCCGGAACCAAAGTCGGGCAGGCAGGACCAGGCCTACATCCGCGAAAGACGACGGTTGTTAAAAAGGAGTGCCCCAAGCCACCATGGAAGCCATGACCGACCTCGATGCCTCCGCGCTCGCGCTGATCGACAACTGCTCGCAAGCCTCGCTGGCACTTCTGGAACGCAATCTCACTTCTCACGGCATCCTGGCGGCCGCCCGCACCGAGGCCGCCGTTGCGCGGCGCTACACGCGCATCTTCGGGCGCGACGCCGCAATCTGCGTGATGGCGATGTGCGGCAGCGGCGTGCCCGCGCTGGAACAGGGCGCGGTGGCGAGCCTCGAGGCGCTCGCGGCGCAGCAGGCGGCCAACGGGCAGATCCCCAAGTACGTGGACCCGGAGGGCCGCGATGCCGATTTCTGGTACCTGGGCTGCATCGACGCCACGCTGTGGTGGCTGATTGCCGTGGACCACGTGCGCCGCCACGGGCAGGTCGGCCCTTCTCGTTGGACGGAGGAAGTTGCCCGCGCGCTCGGCTGGCTGCTGGCGCAGGAGCACCAGCACTTCCGACTGCTGCAGCAGAACGAGGCCAGCGACTGGGCGGACATCATGCCGCGCTCGGGCTATGTGCTCTACACCAACGCGCTGTGGTACGAGGTCAAGCGCCGCTTCGTGCTGGACCATGCGGAGGCGACGCACTACCACTTCAACCACCTGTTCAATCCGTTCCAGCGCGATCTGCCCGAATACCACCGGGCGCGGCTGCTGCAGCACTACGCGCGCCGCGGCCGGCGCGACCCGGGGCTGTACCTGAGCTTCGTCAACCTGGCGGTGGTCGGCGACGAGGGCGACGTGTTCGGCAACGTGCTCGCCATGCAGTGCGGACTGGCCGATTCAGCCATGGCGCGCCGCATCGTCGACACCATCGACCGGGCGCATGCCGGCGAGCCCTGGCCGGTGCGCGTGGTGTTGCACCCGCTGCCGCGGCAGCACCCGCTGTGGAGGGCCTACATGGGCCGCCACCGGCAGAACATCGTGCACCAGTACCACAACGGCGGCATCTGGCCCTTCGTCGGCGGCTTCTGGGTGATGGCGCTCGCGAAGCTGGGAGAGCACGGCATGGCCTGGGCCGAACTCGCGAAGCTGGCGCGGGCCAATGCGCTGGACGACTGGCGCTTCACCGAGTGGTTTCACGGCCGCACGCTGGCGCCCATGGGCATGGCCGGGCAGAGCTGGAACGCGGCGACCTTCCTGCTTGCGCGGCGGGCGTTGCTGAACGGCGAAGCGGTCTGGTGAACAGGCCCGTCCCGGCCTCACACGGAGGCGACTGGCGTTTCCAGCGCGGATGCGGCCCCCTCTTGCCCATCGCTGGCCGGAGCCCAGCGTTCGAGCAGCAGGTAGAGCGCCAGCCCGCCGGCCAGCGGCACCAGGTAGTACAGCGCCCGGTACGCCAGCACGGCTCCCATCAGCGCGCCCTGCTTCACCGTGCCAGAAAGCAAGGCGAGATACACCGCTTCCAGCACGCCCAGGCCGGCCGGTATGGGCGTGAGCACGCCGACGATGGACGCCGCGAGCAGCACGCCCAGCGTGGTGGCGTAAGGCACCGTCTGCCCCAGCAGCAGGTACATGGCTGCGCCCATCAGCGCCCAGTTGGCGGCAGACAGCGCCAGCTGCATCGACGCGATGCGCGCCCCCGGCAGACGGATGTGCCTGCCCCTGACCACCCATTCGCGCTTGCGCGAGACCGCGCATGCCACCACGTAGCCCAGCGCCAGCATGATCATCGCCACGCCCAGCGCCTGCAGCGCGCCCTGCCCGAGGTGCGCCTGCCGCGGCGGCTCGATGACGCCGGCCGCGAACAGGCCCCCTGCCAGCAGCCCATACCCCAGCCAGTTGGTCGCGAGGCTCAGGCCGACGATCTGCGCCACGATGGCATCGTCGAGCCCGGCGCGGGCATAGAGGCGCGCACGCATCCCCACGCCTCCGACCAGCGAGCCGAGATTGAGGTTGAACGCATAGCTCGTGACCGCGATGGCCCATGTACGCCAGGCCGGCAACCGGTGCCGCAGATGGCGCCTGCCGATCAGGTCGAAGCAGCCGTAGAGCGCATGGCTGGCCGTGGCGAGCCCGAGCACCGCGAGCAGCAGCCACGGCGAATACCGGTGCAGCGCGTGCCAGGCACCGGCCCAGTCGATCTTGTGGATGTGGGACAGCAGCAGGCCCAGCACTGCGACGCCGACCAGCGGCAGCACCCATCGACGCCAACGCTGCCACCGTGTCGAGCCGGTGGCAAGCCGGGGGCTCATGGCGTCCGCCGGGTCAGCGAGAGTCGCGGTCGGTGCCGTGCTCATCGGCGGACCTGTCGGCCTTCTTAGCCTTCTCGGCCTTCTCGGGCGTCTTGTGTTCGGCTTCGCCCTTGTCGTGCAGCTTCCTGTTGGTCACTTCCTTCATCAGCTGCTCGCCCTCGACGTCGCGGCCGTCGCTGGGAACGGACTCTTCGTTCGCGAGTTCGGGTTCCTCACGCGGGGATTGCCTGGCGGGGTTCGGCTTGTTCGACATGGATGGCTCCTCGGGCTCTGTGCATGCGCCGAGTTTTGGGCGCGAGCGGCTGGCGCGCCGCCATCCGCGAACGACGGCGGGTGCAGGACATTTGCCATAGGCCGGGGCTGCGCGAAATGAGAAGGCCGATGTCGGCATAGGCCGACATGGCTGCGCGCCGTCTGTCCTCAAGGTGCGTGTGGCGTGCGATCTAGGCTCGTCTCGAAGACGAAGAACACACCACCGCTACCGCTGCAGGAACCCCAGCCCAGTGACGACAGACATCAGCACGCCCCCAGTCCCCGCCGGCGTACCCGGCAACAGTGCGCCCTCCGCGGCATCGACACCGCACCGATGGCTTTTCATCCGTGCCGGCGGTCTCGACCAGGTGGTGTTTCGCAGCGGCGCGGACATTGCGCACATCGCCGAGCTCGACCAGAAACTGTGGGTCGCGCTCGCCTGCCCCACGCGCGGCATCGACTTCGATGCGCGCACGCTCGATCTGATCGACAGCGACGGCGATGGCCGCGTGCGCCCGCCCGAAGTGATCGCGGCATGCCAGTGGGCCTGCGAGCGGCTGCGCAGCGCCGATGCGCTGCTCGCGGGCGGCGGAACGCTGTCGCTGGACGATCTCGACGACAACAGTGCGGCAGGCGCCGACCTTGCCAGGGAAGGCCGGCGCATCCTCGACCTGCTCGGCAAGAAGGACTCGAACACGCTCACGCTCGCCGACATTTCGGACCGCAGCGAATGGCTGGCGGCAATGCGTTTCAACGGCGACGGCGTGGTCACGCCCGACACCGCCTCCGACGACGCGCTGCGCTCGACCATCCAGGAAGCGATGCGCACCCACGGCAGCACGCCCGATCGCCACGAGAAGAAACCCGGCCTCGACCGGGCGCGCGCCCAAGCCTTCATGGCCGAAGCGAAAGCCATGCGCGACTGGTACGCGCACGGCGACAGCAGCGACGAGGTGCTGCTGCCGCTGGGCGATCGCACGCTTGCCGCCACCGAGGCCCTGCGCGCGGTCGCGGCCAAGATCGACGACTTCTTCGCTCGCTGCCGGGTCGCGGCCTATGACGTGCAGGCGGTGGCGGCGCTCAATCCTTCGCCGCAGGCCTATGACGCGCTCTCGGGCCACACGCTGGACGTGGGCGCGCAGCCCATCGCCGAGCTGCCGCTCGCGCCGGTCACGCCCAGCCGCTCGCTGCCGTTGCGCGGCACGAGCCTGAACCCGGCCTGGGCCGATGCGATGGCCGCGTTCGCGCGCGACGCGGTGGCACCGCTGCTGGGCGAGCGCGATGCGCTGGAAGAAGAGCAATGGCAATCGCTTCGCAGCCGGCTTGCGCCGTGCGAGGCATGGATCGCGGCGCGGCCGGCCAATGCGCTGGCCGCGCTGTCGCGGGAGCGCATCGACGCGCTGCTCCAGACGCAGGAGGCCTTGTTCTCGCTCATCGCCGAGGACGAGGCGGCGGAGCTTCACAACCGGCTGCTGATCGACCTGGAGAAGCTGCTGCGCCTGCAGCGCGACCTGCTGGTGCTGCTGCACAACTTCGTGTCGTTCAAGGCCTTCTATCGGCGCGAAGGCGCCATCTTCCAGGCAGGCACGCTGTACCTCGACGGGCGCAGCTGCGAGCTCACCGTGCAGGTGCAGGACACCGCCCGGCACGCGACGCTGGCGGGACTGGCGAAGACCTGCCTCGCGTACTGCGACTGCACTCGCCAGGGGCAGAAGATGAGCATCGTCGCCGCCTTCACCGCGGGCGACGTCGACTTTCTCTTCGTGGGGCGCAACGGCGTGTTCTACGACCGCCAGGGCCGCGACTGGGACGCCACCATCACCAAGCTGATCGAGAACCCGACCAGCGTCGCGCAGGCCTTCTTCGCGCCGTACAAGAAGTTCGTCCGCATGATCGAGGAACAGGTGGCCAAGCGGGCTGCGGCGAGCGAAGCCGGGTCGCAGGGCGCGCTGCAGTCGCTGGCCGGCCGGGTGGCCACGGCGGATCAGGCGGCGGGCGCGGACGCCGCTTCGAAGGCCCCTGCCAAGCCCGGCGTGCCAACGGCGGGCAGCCGCATCGACGTGGGTACAGTGGCGGCGATCGGGGTGGCGCTGGGCAGCATCAGTGCGGTGCTGGTCGGCATCTTCGGCAAGTTCATCGACCTGGGGCAGTGGATTCCGGTGGCGCTGGCCGGCATCGTGATCGCGATCTCGGGGCCCAGCATGCTGATCGCCTGGCTGAAGCTGCGCCAGCGCAGCCTGGGGCCGATCCTCGACGCGAGCGGGTGGGCCATCAACGGCCGCATGAAGGTGAGCGTGCGGCTCGGGGGGATGCTGTCGCAGACGGCGCGCGTGCCGCCGGGGGCCAAGCGCATCGCACCCGATCCGTACCGCGAACGGCATGGCCTGGCGGGCGCGCTGGCGGCCGCCTGCATCGTCGGCGCGGTGGCGCTGCTGGCCTGGCGCATGGACTGGCTCGACGACCGGCTGCCGCCACGGCTGCAGCACGATCAGGCGGCGGTGACGGCGCCCGGCGCCTGAGCGGCTGCGACGACGCTCCCCGAGCCTCCTGGCGGGAGCCCGGCCGGGGTGTTGCTTCTTTACACCCAGCCAATCGGCCGGCAGTAGTCCAAAGCATTCACATTCATACTCTTGCGCAGGACAATTGAAAGCAGATCGCAACTGGCGATCTGTGCCGTCGAACCCTCTTTGAACCGCAGTTTCGGGAATATCGCTCGAATCCATGGAACATCGGCTGGACTGGACCCTTGCTGCCTGCGCCCGGATTCTCCGGCCGGTGGTCAGGCTCGCGCTCGCCATGGGGGTGAAGCACCCTCACCTCGAGGAACTGCTGCGCGACCTGCTGATCGAGGAAGCCCAGCGCAGCTGGCGCAACCAGGGGGTGGCCAACCCGAACCTGAGCCAGCTTTCGGTGACGACCGGGCTCAACCGCAAGGCGGTGACTGCCAAGGTCAGGGCAACCACTGATCCCCTGCCCCACACCGAGCTGTCGGCTGCAGCCAAGACTTTCACGTTGTGGTTGCAGATGCTTACTAAAGATGACACTTACCGGCGCCTGCCCATCACGGCGGGCCACGACGCGCCCTCCTTCGAGGCCGTCGCGCGCATGAGCAGCCGCGGCAACGTGCATCACCGCACCATCCTCGACGAACTGGTGCGCCTGAACATGGTGAGCGAGGACGAGGACAAGGGCGTGGTCGAGCTCACGACGGACGGCTTCGTGCCGGTGGAAGACCTGCAGTCGATGCTGGCCTTCCTGGGCGACAACGGGCGGGACCACCTGCTGGCGGCCGTCGCCAACACGCTGGGCGAGGAGCCCAGGATGCTGGAACGCGCGGTGTACGCGCGCGGGCTCACGCTTGCGGAATGCGAGCAGATCCAGCGGCTCGTGCGCGAGCGCTGGACGGCGCTGCATCACGAACTGGCGCAGGAAATGTCACGGGCGGTCGACGAGGCCCCCGGCGGTGCGAAGGGACGCATCCGTGTCGGCATCTACACCTACTACGAGGACGAGCGGACCGAGCGCACGCCAGCGCCGCCGCCGTCGGAAGAAAGAGGGCCCAAGCCATGAGCACGATGAAGACGCCTCGAAGGCTCCTGCTCGGACTCCTGTCCGCCGGTTTCCTGGCGCTGCTGCTTTCGTGCGGCGGGGGCGGAGGCGGTGGAGGCAGCGGCGGCTCCATCGCTGGCTTCGACGTCGGCACCGGTAGCGCGCCCGCGGCGACTGCAACCGGGGGCGACTCCACCGGAACCGGAACGGGTTCGGGTTCGGGTTCGGGGACCGGGTCAGGAACCGGTGCCGCAGGAGATTCCGGCGGCACGGGCGGCACGGGAAGCACCGGTGGCGACGCCGGCGCAGGCACGAGCACCGCCGGCAACAGCAACACCGACGGCTCCGGCGTGGGCTCGGGCGGCACCGGCGTGACGGCGGATGCCGCCGGCATCGGTGCTGCGGACGGCCTGGGCAGCATCATCCTCAATGGCCTGCGCTACGACACCGACAGCGCGACCTTCACCATCGAGGACGCGACCGGACTGCAGATCGGCATGAGCGCGCGGGTCGCGGGCAAGGTCGACGACAACTTCACGAGCGGCATCGCCAACCAGGTGGTCTCCGCGGCCGAGTTGCGGGGCGCGGTCTCGAACATCGATGTTCCTGCCGGCACCTTCGTCGTGATGGGCATCGGCGTCAGCATCGACTCGGCCACGGTCTGGGGCGACGCGAACGGCCTGGCCGACGTCAAGGCGGGCAGCATCATCCAGGTGTGGGGCCTGCCGGGCGCGCCCGGCACGCTGCGGGCCACGCGCATCCAGGTCTCGCCCACGGTGGCCGACCCGCTTGCCACGGGCGCGGTGCAGAGCCTCGACAAGGCGCACAAGACCTTCATGCTCGGCCAGCTGACGGTCAACTACGGCACGGCCGTCTTCGCGGGGCTGGATGAATCGTCGCTCGCCAATGGCGTCGTCGTTCGCGCCCGGGGCACCACTGCGCCGGTCGGCGGCGTGCTCACGGCCACGAAAGTCCAGGGCTGGTACGCCATTCCGACGAGCGACGGCGTGGCGGTCCAACTCGCGGGCGTCATCACCGACTTCGTCTCGCGCGGCTCGTTCGGGGTGCTGGGCACGCCGGTCGATGCGACCAACGCGCAGATCACAGGCGGCCCCGTGGGCTCGCTCGGCAACGGCGTGAAGGTCGAAGCCGACGGATTCATGTCGGGCGGCGTGCTGGTGGCGAAGAAGCTGCGCATCCGCAACGTGCCGGGTACGGGCGGACCGGCCTCCTTCACGCTGATCGGTGCCATCGGCGCGTATCGCTCCCCTGCGGACTTCAGGGTGCGCGGCCAGCCGGTGGATGCCGATGCGGCCGTTTTCGAGAACGGAACCAAGTCCGACCTGCGCAACGGCCGGAAGGTCACGGTCGTGGGCGACCGGGTGGTCGACGGCGTGCTGATTGCTCAGCATGTGACGTTCTCGCCCTGAAAACGAGAAATCCTTCACAAAACTAATTCTCGACAAGGTCGAGCGGCAGGAGTACAACGAAATAACTAAAGTGAAAAAATCACATTTAAAGTGTCGAAGTCCTGCCGCCCCCTTCACGACCCAACATCGTGTTACCCCGGCATTCCGCCCGCGGTAACGCTGTTACACGTCCAGAGGCGGCATCCAGGATCGGCGCTGCGATGCGGGCATCCGTCCGCAGGTCCTTCCCATTGCTCGATGTGCACCAACGACGGTGCAGACGGGAGCATGTATGCCGCTCAATCTCCTCCTCCGGCTTCTGCACGAGAAGTTTCCGGTCACGCTCACGGCTGAACCCGACATCAGGCACGCCTCGGTCCTGATGGCCACCGGGCTGGTCGAAGCCGAATTCCATCTCGATCACTTCGGATACCAGCAGTACGAGAGCGCCGTGGTGTTCGACATCACGGAGGAAGGGCATGCGGAAATCGCCAGCCTGAAAGCCGGCGCCGCAGCCATCGCGCTCGAGGACCAGAAATGGCCCGTGATGCCCTTGGACTACCTGCGCAAGATCGGGAATTCGGTCTTCCCGCTGCGCATCGACGATCCGACGGAGATCAATTCGGTGGCGGTGCTGAACGCTGCGGGCATGGTGGAAGCAACCCTGCCCCCGCCCTGCCGGACCAGGCAGAGCCCGCAGAAATTCAGGCAGGCGGTCGTGCTGCGGGTCACGCCGCTGGGCCGTACCGCGCTGGTCGAGCGCCGGGCCTGAAACCAGGAACCCGGTCGCGCCTTTCGCACTGAACAGGTACCCGCAAATAGCGCGCTTCCTGGCAGCCGGCCCGCTCGCCCTCCTCTGCCGCCACCTCGAAACGCCCCGGCCAGAGACGAACGCAACTGAATGCAACAAGAGTCACAAACTGGCGATAGACCTCGGATCCCATTGTTTTCGACTACCAAAGTAGTAATGTGAAACCTTCACATACATCCCTTTCAGGTACGAGGAGTGAATTCCAAAATGACACCGTGCCGCTTCGCCAGCAGCAGCCGCCTTGCGGCCCGCATCGCGTGATGTACCTCCTGCCGGAAATCGTCTTCCATGCTGGCCCACACCACTGCCACCCCCGACGCCGGCATCAGCGTCGCCGCGGATGCGCTCATGGTCTCGCGGATGCGGCTGGTGCTCTCGGTCTCGGCGCTGCTGGCGGTGGTGGTTGATGCCGGGGACCATCGGAACCATGTCGACGGCGCCGTCTGGCTGGCCTTCTGCGGCTACGTGCTGCACAGCCTGCTGGTGTACGCATGCACGCGGATGGGCCGCCCGTACTTCCAGGGCAAGGTCATCCACTGGTCCGACGTACTCTGGTTCACGCTCATCATCTTCGTGACCGACGGCGTACAGAGCCTCTTCTTCCTCTTCTATTTCTTCGCGATCCTCACCTCCGCCTTCCGCTGGGGCTTCGAGGAAGGCGCCCGCGTCACGGTGGCGTCGGTCGCCTCCTTCGCCGCCTGCGGCCTCACCACCAGCACCGGCAACGACGCGCCCCAGTTGCTGATGCGCAGCACCTTCCTGCTGGCGCTCGGCCACATGATCGTGCACTGGGGCGGCTCCAAGCTCGGCCTGCAGCGCCGCCTGGCCCTGCTGGGCGACGTCAGCCAGCTCTCCAACCCGCGCTTCGGCGCCGGCCGCACCATCGCCCGCACCATGGAACGCACGCTGGCCTTCTTCCGGGCCAGCCACTGCATCCTGCTGACTCGCGACACCGCCACCGGCAACTGGGTCTTGCGCACACTGCGCAAGAACGACGCCTGCGAGCACGTCAGCGTCGAGACCATCGGCCGCATCGCCGAATCCCCGCTCATGGCCCTGCCGGCCGACCACACCGTGCTCAGCAACCGCCTGCCCTGGCCGTTGAACCGGCTGTATGCCCAGAGCCACGTCTTCGAGGCTGGTGCCGCAGATGGCTGGCGCGTCGAGGACGAAGAAGGCGCCCGGCGCTGCGAGGCCATCACCGCAATGCTGGAGGCCCGGGCCTTCATCAGCGCTCCGCTGCCCATGCGGCTGGGCGAAGGCCGCGTCTTCGTGTCCTCGCGCGACGGGCTCTTCAACAAGTCCGACGCCCTCTTCCTCACGCACCTCATGGAGCAGATCTTCCCGATCATCGAAACCATCGAGGTGCTGGACCGCATGGCCTCCGAGGCAGCCACCGCGGAGCGTCTGAAGTTCGCGCTCAACCTGCACGACACGGCCGTGCAGCCCTACATCGGTCTGCGCATGGGCCTGTGCGCCCTGCGCAAGAAGGCCACCGCCGACAACCCGCTGAGCGAGGACCTGGAAAAGCTCGCGAGCGTGGCCGACGGCGTCATCGCCGACCTGCGCCGCTATGCCGGCGAAGTCAGGCAAGGCAGCAACAGCAGCCCGGGTGGCCTCGTGCTGCCGCAGTTGCACCGCCAGGCCGCGCGGATCAAGGGCCTCTACGGCATCGACATCGCCGTCGACGTGGACGGCCCGCTGCACCTGGACGACCGGATGACCGCGGAGGTGCTGCAGATGGTCGGCGAAGGCCTCAACAACATCTGCAAGCACACCCAGGCGCGCCACGGCAGCGTGCGCCTGGCCTGCCGCAACGGCCGGCTGCACGTGCGCATCGAGAACGAGGCCGACGGCGAGGAGAGCTTCACCCGCTTCAGGCCCCATTCCATCACCGAACGCGCAGCCGCCCTCGGCGGGCGCGCGCAGGTCCGCCAGTGCGACAGCGGCGGCACCGCCGTGCTGGTGGAAATCCCGATCTGAGCAACAACGACGAATCCCGGCAGCAAGCCGCTGCACCTGCCAAGAGACAAACCAGAGCCGAATCAAGGAGCCCACCATGCAACCAGTTGCCCCCCATCCCATCGGCGTCCTGCTCGTGGACGACCACCAGACCATGCTGTGGGGCCTGTCCAGGCTGATCGACGGGGAGCATCCGCGCATGAAGGTGGTCGGCACCGCCTGCTGCTGCGAGGACGCGGTGGCCACGTCGGAAAGCCTCGCGCCCGACGTCATCGTGCTCGACCTGGACCTCGACGGCCACAGCGCCCTCGACATCCTGCCGAGGCTGGTGTCGAACGACGTCTCGCGCGTCATGGTGCTCACGGGAGAACGCGAACAGCGCACGCTCGACCTGGCGGTCCTGCAAGGCGCACGCGGCGTGATGCGCAAGGACGCGCCGGCGCAACAGGTGATCGACGCCATCGAGCGCGTACACAACGGCGAGCTCTGCATCGACGCCCAGTCTATCGGCCGCGTCTTCTACGAGCTGACCTCGGTGAAGAAGCAGCAGCCCAAGGCCGATCCCGAAGCCGCCAGGCAGGCCAGCCTGACGCACAAGGAGCGCGAGATCATCCACACCGTCGTGAGCGGCAGCGGCGCCTCGAACAAGGCCCTGGCCGCGAAGCTCTTCGTCACCGAGCACACGCTGCGCAACCACCTCACCTCCATCTACCAGAAGCTTGGCGTGAGCAACCGCCTCGAGCTCTACATCTACGCGGTCAAGCACCAGCTCGACGCCGCCCCGCACTGAAGAAGAGAAAAAAGCTCGAAGCCCTGCGCGCCGTCTCCGGCGCGCAGGGCTTTTTTGATCGGAAGGCCGAAAGCGCTCAGGTCCCGTTGAGCATCGGCATGATCATCCGGATGATGCGGATCGCCGCCGGCGTCAGGATCACCAGCGAGATGCACGGGAAGATGCACAGCACCAGCGGCAGCAGCATCTTGGTGGGCACCTTCGCCGCCAGTTCCTCGGCGCGCACATGGCGCTTGTGGCGCAGGTCCTCGGAGAACACCCGCAGCGATTCACCGATGCTGGTGCCGAAGCGGTCCGCCTGCGTCAACATGGTCGCGAAGGTCCCGATCTCCTCCACGCCCGTGCGCAGCGCCAGGTTGCGCAGCGACTTCTCGCGCGTGGCGCCGGCGCGCATCTCCAGGTTGGTCCAGTGCAGTTCCTGCGCCAGCGCCGCGCTCTTGACCTGGATTTCCTCCGTGACCTTGACCAGCCCGGCATCCAGCCCGAGGCCGGCTTCGACGCACACCAGCATCAGATCGGCGGCATCCGGAAAATTCTCGAAAATCTCCCGGCGGCGCGAGCGGATCATCAGACGCAGCACCAGGTTGGGCAGGTAGCAGCCGGCCAGCGCCGCCACCGCGAGCCACAGCAGCATCACCGTGCTGTCTTCGGCGGCCCCCGTCGCCCTCAGTCCGACGTACGCCAGCGCGGCAAGGCCCAGCGGCAGCAGCGTCTTCGTGCCGAAATACACGAGGTAGGCGTCCGGATGGCGGATGCCCGCGTTCAGGAAGCGCACGCGCAGCGGCGACAGCTCGGCATCGCTGGTCGGTGATGAAAGCTGCGCGAACGGCCCGACGATCTTGACGGCCTTCTCGGTCCAGGCCGACTTGCCCGCTGGCATCGCCACTGCCTGCAGGCGCTGCTCGGTGCGCGTCGGCGACAGCCATACGGCCATTCCGATGATCGCCAGCGACACGGCCACGAAGACGAGGATGGGAAACAGCATGGTCATGGCTCTTCTCCTTCAGACGCGGATCTTCACTATCTTGCGCAGCAGCACGACGCCCACAAGCATCACCACCAGCATGTACTTGATCACCATCTGCCCGATCGGGTCGGTCCACAGCGGCGACATGAATTCGGGGTTGAACACGTTCATGAGCGCGGCGAGTGCGAACGGCATCAGCCCGAGGATCCAGGCCGACAGCCGTCCTTCCGAGGACAGCACCCGCACCCGCGCGAGCAGCTTGAGCCGTTCGCGGATCAGCCGGCTGAGGTTGCCCAGCACTTCCGTCAGGTTGCCGCCCGAATCGCGCTGGATCAGCACCGACACCACGAAGTAGCGCAGGTCGGTCAGCGGCACACGCTCGCTGAGGTTGGTCAGGGCCTGCTGCAGCGAGACGCCGAAGTTCACCTCGTCGGCGACCATGCGGAACTCGCTGGCGATCGGATCCGCCATTTCGTCTCCGATCATCTGCACGCCGCTGGCGAAAGAATGCCCGGCACGCAACGCACGCGTCACCAGGTCCAGCGCCTCGGGCAGCTGCTTTTCCATGCGTGTCAGCCGGCGGCTGCGCTGGCGCTGCAGGTAGAGCAGCGGCAGTACCGCCAGGCAGCCTCCCGCCACCAGCGCCACCAGGAGCGACTGGTGCACCATCACCATCGCGGCGAAGAAGCCGAGCACACCCAGCACGCAGGAAATCAGCAGGAAGCTGGAAACCGTCCAGTCCAGCCCGGCCTGCAGGATGAAGCGGTCCAGCCGGTGCGCCCGCGGCAGCGTGAGCAGCAGGCGCTGCATCCACGGCACCTCGCTGAGCATGCGCTCCTTGGCCAGGTGGGCCTGCGGCGTGCGGTCGACCGCGGCCGAGAACGCCTGCAGCCTCTTCTCGATCTTGCGTGCCTCGGGCCCCTTGTAGGAGCGCCACAGCATGTAGAGCCCCTCGAGCATGAGCAGCACGGTCACGAACACCAGCACGGTGACGGTGATGAGGGTGTTGCCCCCCAGGTTGTTGAGCATGATGGCCTCCTGTTCCTTGCCTGGTCAGGTCATTCGTAGTGCTTGCTCGGGTCGAACATCGTGTCCGGCAGTTCCACGCCGTAGGCATGCAGCCGCTCCGCGAACTTCGGCCTGACGCCCGTCGCATGGAAGTGCCCGCGCACCTGGCCGTCGGGCCCCATGCCGGTCTGGTGGAAGCTGAAGATCTCCTGCATCGTGACCACCTCGCCTTCCATGCCGGTGATCTCCTGGATGCTCGTGACCTTGCGCCGCCCGTCCACCAGCCGCAGCACCTGCACGATCACGGTGATGGCCGATGCGATCTGCTGGCGCACCGTGCGGTGCGGCAGGTTCAGGTTGGCCATGCCGATCATGTTCTCCAGCCGCGCCAGCGCGTCGCGCGGCGTGTTGGCGTGGATGGTGGTGAGCGAGCCCTCGTGGCCGGTGTTCATGGCCTGCAGCATGTCTACCGCCTCGGCGCCGCGCACCTCGCCGATCACGATGCGGTCGGGCCGCATGCGCAGTGCGTTGCGCACCAGCGCGCGCTGCGTGATCTCGCCCTTGCCCTCGATGTTCATCGGCCGCGTCTCCATGCGCGCCACGTGCGGCTGCTGCAACTGGAGCTCGGCCGCGTCCTCGATGGTGATGATGCGTTCGCTCGGTGGAATGAAGCCCGAGAGGATGTTCAGCAGCGTGGTCTTGCCGGCGCCCGTGCCGCCCGAGATCAGCATGTTGACCTTGGCCTGCGCCAGCCCCTCGAGCATCTTCGCCATCTGCGGCGTCAGCGTCTTGAGCTCGTCCACCAGGTTCTCCATGCGCAGCGGAATCTTCGCGAAACGCCGGATCGACATCATCGGCCCGTCCAGCGCCACCGGCGCGATCACCGCGTTCACCCGCGAGCCGTCGGGCAGCCGCGCATCGACCATCGGGCTCGACTCGTCGATGCGCCGCCCCACCAGCGAGACGATCTTGTCGATGATGCGCAGCAGGTGCTTCTCGTCGGTGAAGCTCACGTTGGTCAGCTCCAGCCGGCCCCGGCGCTCCACGTAGATCTTCTCGTGCGAGTTGACCAGGATGTCCGAGACCGACGGGTCGGCCATCAGCAGCTCGATCGGCCCGAAGCCCAGCATCTCGTGCTGGATGTCGCGGATCAGCGTGCGCCGCTCGATGTCGTTGAGCGCCTCGGGCTCCTCCTGCAGCAGCCGCGTGGTCATGGTCGAGATTTCCTGGCGCAGCACGTCGGGCTTCAGGGTCTCGAGCGCCGCGAGGTCGAAGCGCTCCAGCAGCTTCAGGTGCATGCGCTCCTTCAGCAACTTGTAGGCATCCGAGGCAAAGGGCGACACCGCCTGTTCGGCGGAGTGCCCCACCGGCCGCGCGGTGGCACCTGCATCGGTTTCGACGGCACTGAGCTGTTCTCTGAATGACATGGGGACCTGCCTTGCTGTTGATTGAAATGACTGGCTGCCGGGCTCCGATCAGGCGCCGATCAAGCGCGGCGGAAGAGCCGCCCGATGAAGCCGGGCTCCGCCTCCTGCCGGGGGCTGAGCGTGTGCGCGATGTCCGCCAGCTTTCTTGCGAGTGCGCTGCCTCGTGCCATCTCCGCCAGCGGCACGCCGCGGTTGATGGATGCATCCACGTCCTTGCCGCCGTCGGGCACCACCGTGAGCGTCGCGCCCACCAGCGAGCGCCGCATGTCCGACAGGCCGATCTCCCCGCCGCCGGCGCTGCGGTTCACCAGCAGCTCGACCTTGCCGGGCTGGTAGCCCAGCGACTTGAAGACATGCATCAGCCGCGTCACGTTGCGGATGTGCGGCAAGCTGGGCTGCAGCACCGGAAAGATGCGGTCGGCGCGGTCCAGCACGCGGATTGCGAGCGTGTCGATGCGCGGGCCCAGGTCGAACAGTACGAAGTCGTACATGCCCTGCGCGACGTGCAGGATCGCGTCGACGTGCTCGGCCTTCACGTCCATCGCGCGCGAGATGTCCTCCGGCGCCGGAAGGATGCTGAAAGTCGGCGACACCTTCGCCACGCTCGCCGCGAGCAGCGAGGCGTCGAGCCGGCCGATGTCGCGGGCCACGTCCGCCATCGTCGAGGTGGGCCGCAGGTCGCTCACATACGACAGCGCGTCGCCGAACTGCAGGTTCAGGTCCACCAGCAGAACCGATCGGTCCTTCGAGAGTTGGTGCGCGATGTTGGTGGCCAGGAAGGTCGCCCCGCTGCCGCCCTTGCAGGGCATGAAGGCCACCACCTGACCCGGCGCGCGCGCCTGCGTGCCGGCCATCTTCTGCGCGATGCGCTCCACGGCTGCCTCCAGCGCGGCGGTGTCGGCCGGCGACGGCAGCACCTCACGCACGCCCGCGCGCATCGCGTGGATCAGGAACTCGGGCGTCTGCATCGCGCACAGCAGCACCACCGAGATCGCCGGGTGCTGCAGCGTGAGCTTTTCCACCAGGCTGAGCTCCTGCGGGTCGCAGCACATGCCGTCGACCAGCAGCAACTCGGGAGCCGCCTTCTCGACGACCCACTGCATCCGGCTCTTGCCGCCCTCGAAAAGCGACACGATGTGCGAGCGCGCCTCCAGCACCTTGCGCATGTCCTGCAGGTGGTTGGCGTTGGGGGAAATGATGGAGATCTTCATAGTCGTGTCCGTTGCGTTGGATTGCTGGATGGCTAGGAACAGATCGAGGCGCTGTTCGGGTCCTTGCGCATGACCTCGCGCGGCAGGTAGGTGGAAAAGCCCGGCATCTGAATCAGCGGCGCGGTCGCGTATGCGATGGGCGAGATCCACTGGTAGTTGAGCCCGGTGATGCTCACCGTCACACCTTCGCAGGTCGCGGCCGTGCAGCCCGAGGGCGACCACGCCACCGACACGGTGCTGATCTGCGGCAGCAGCGCCGTCATGCGCGCAAGCACCAGGGCCTGCTGGGCCGTGTCGTCGCACACCACCGCGTAGCGGGCGCCGGCGCGCGTGGCCTCCTGGGCGGCGTTCCAGGTGAAAAGCATGCGAGCGAAGTCCACGATGCCCAGCGTGAACATGAGGAAGATGATCAGGCCCAGGGCGAACTCGACCGTCGTGGCCCCGCGGTTGCGGCGGGAGGTGCTTCTTCTCATGATGGCGCCCTCATGCTGGCGGTGATGTCGCTGAAGGCGATGTTGCCGTTCGCATCCGCGAAGACGACGCCCATCACCGAAGGGAACATCGAATGAAAGGTGTAGCCGCTGACCCGGATCGTCACCGTGGTGATGATCGGCGCCGCGCCGGCCGACTGCCAGGTGCAGCAGGTGCCGGCCGGCACGTTCGACAGGCTCAGTCCGCGCGCCAGCGGCGAGCCAGTGCCTGCTGTGTTGCCGTAGACCACCAGGTTGCGCGCCTCGGTGATCTTCGTGCCCGGCGTCTGCACCGACATGTAGCGCACCGCGTCGCGCGTCGACTTGACCACCGCGTTGTATTCGTACATCGCGCGGCCGAACTCTGTGGTGATGAAGGTCAGCAACAGCAGCAGCGGGATGATCAGCGCGAGTTCGACAAGCGCTACGCCCTGCTGTGCACGACGAGACGGCTTCATGGCGTGCCTCCTCTTCCTATCTCACCAGGACCGGAACCAGCGGCCCGGCCGATCCGCCCGCCAGCCCGCTGGTGGTGCAGGGGCTGCCGGCGGCGCCGGCGTTGCCGAGGAATTCCAGCTGCACGTCGGTCATCGGAATGCTCAGCGGCTGCAGCATCAGCATGCAGAGGTAGTCGATCACGTGGTTGCCGCCATCGATGACCGGTACCGTCACGAAGCGGCGGTCGAGGCCGTACTGCATGTGGCCGCCGGCGATATTGCCGGGGTTGGCCAGCTTCTGGAAGCTGTTGAGCGACAGCCCGGTGATCGATTCGCAGCTGTTCGCGCCCTTCACCTTCGTGCCGGTATCGGCGCACGACGCGAAGGCGGCGCGCTTAGTCAGGTAGTTCTGACCAGTCCCTGAGCCCGGGGATGGGCCGTTGTAGGCGTTGAACTGCGCGGGCCAGTTGAGCGAGGTATAGGCGTAGCCGGTGTAGTCGGGCCGCGCCGTGCTCGGGTCGCTGGTGTTCTTGTAGATGCCGAAGCGCTGGTTCCACACGTCGGCCACCGAGGTCTGCACGCCAGGAGTGCCGATCGTGTCGCCGACCTTGGCGCCGCATCGGCCGTTGAGCTCGGCTTCGGTTTCCGAAGCACTGTTGCTGCCGTCGAGATTGGCCCAGCCGATTTGCCCGCCGGCGGCGGCGTTCTGCGCCATGATGAGCGTCACCCACTCGCCGACCACGAAGCCATAGTTCGGCGCTACGCCACCGGTCTTGGGCTTCGCCGCTACGGGAATGGGACACGCGCTCTGCGCGCTGGCACGGGTGGCAACCGCGCTCGCCGCGACGCTGCGAGTCGCCGGGTTGCCGGCGGTATCGCCCGAGAAGGCCCCCATCGCCTTCATGAGCCAGATGTTGATGTTCGGCTGCGTGTGCGTGCACTGGGCATACCGCGCCAGCGCGGGCGTCGTGGTGACGGCGTAGGACGCATCGCGGAAAGTGATGTCGGCCGCGACGATCTGACCCTGGCCGCTCCAGGTGCTCGATTGCATGTTCACGCGGTTGGCATTGCCGGCGGTCTGGCCTGCGCTCGTTGCACGGGTGATCGCCGTGCCCTGTCCGTCGAGCTCGCGCGCAGCGGACAGGGCGCAGCTGTCTACAGCTGTCTGCAGCTCGGTCTTGACCACGAACAGATGCCCGAAGTCCAGGGCGATGCCCATGAATCCAAGGAGGAACAACAGAATCAGCGCCGCAGTGATGATCATCGCGCCGCACTGGCGGCGCTTGGAGCTGTTGGCTTGCATGATGGGTCTTTCTTGGATCTGCATCGGAAAGCAGGGCCGAACCCGACGACCTGCTCTCCTCCGCAGAAAGGCGTCAGCTGCAAGTCGTCAGAGTCAGGCACTTGCCGACACGATCGATGAAGCTCGTGAAGCCGCCGTTGTTGGCGGTGAGTGCCTGCAGCGCGACGACCAGAGCAATGGAGACCACGGCAATGATCAGTGCGTACTCCACGACCTGAGCACCGCTTTCGTCTTTCAGCAATGTCTTGAACATGATGGTGACCTCGGTTCGTTGAAGGAAGATTCACGTGAATCCGGAAATAGTGGAACGAAGCGGGCCAGAGGACCGCCTCCCCCACGTAGACCAATCACACGCAGGGTGCCGATCCGGTCAGGCAGACCGTGACGCGATTGATGAAGGTCGTGAAGCTCCCACCGGTGGTAAGTGCCTTCAGCGCAACAACCAGCGCGATCGAAACGACCGCGATGATCAGCGCGTATTCGACGACCTGAGCGCCCTCTTCTTCGCGCAGGAAGCCTTGGGTCGATTGGCCAATGGCCTTGAGAAAGTTCTTCATGGTTCGTTCCTTTCGAGGTTGAACGGTTGGAAATCAGTTTCGAGAAAGATCGTTGGAGGAAGAAGATTCATTGCAATTCGTGGCGCGCTCCTTTCCAAAAAGACTCGAGTGAGGTGAATCTGTGCATGTGCAAGCCCGGCGTGCGTTTCACTTCGACGTACCACCGATCTGGCCGCCGATGTTGATGACGTTGACCGCCGGCGGCGGCGTCTTGTAAGACTCGTGGTACTGGTTCATTGCCTCGCGCGCGGCGCGGCCATCCATGCCGGCGGCGGGGTCGTTCGTCTTCCCGGCGTCGGGGTTGATCGTCATCTTCCTTTTCGCGTCGCGCACCGCGTCGCCGAAGCGCGCGTCGTAGTTGGGCGTGACGTGCGAGCAGCTGGCGCCGAGGAGGCAGACGAGCGCGACGGTGGTCGTTCTGATGATGAACATGGCGTTGCTCCTCACTTGTTGGTTTCGCTGGCCGGTGCGTCCGGGGCCGGGGTGGAACTCTCCAGAGCTCCGTTGAGATAGACCTCGGCGCGGCTGGGAACGACGTGGTTGTCCGTCGGCACCCGCGGCGATTCGGCCAGCGGACGCACCAGGCGAGGCGTGATGACGAACATCAGCTCGGTCTGCTCGTTCTGGAACTCGGTGCTGCGGAAGAGCGCGCCCATCACCGGCACCTCGCCCAGCCCCGGAAAGCGCTTGATCGACTCCGTCACGTTCGCCTTGATGAGGCCTGCGATGACGAAGCTCTGCCCGTCGTTGAGCTGCACGGTGGTGTCGGCGCGCCGCACCGTCAGCGATGGCAGCACGGCGGTGACGCCGCCGACGGTGGTGAACGGAGAGCCTGTCTGCGACAGGTCCGACACCTCGGACACCATCTTCAGGTTGACCCGGTTGCCGTTGAGCACTGTGGGCGTGAACTTGACCCCGATGCCGAATTCTTTTTCTTCCAGCGTGATGTTCGTTCCGCTACCACCGGCTGCGCTCTGTGAAACCGGAATGAAGATCTTGCCGCCTGACAGGAAGCTGGCCTGCTGGCCGCTGATGGCCATGATGTTCGGCTCCGCGAGGATGCGCACCAGCCCGTCGTCCTTCTGGCCGTCGACGGTCAGCGTGCCGCGGCCGATGCGCAGCGCCTGCACGAGGCCGCCGCCGCCGCTGAGGAAATTCGAGACCAGCGAGGAGGTGTTCAACCCGCTGCTGCTCGTGCGCGAAATGTTGAGGCCGGCGCCCAGCCGGTCGAGCAGCGTCTTGCTGACCTCGGCGATCTTCACTTCGAGCATCACCTGCTGCGGCGTCGCCACGCGAAGCAGGTTCACCACCTTCTTGCCGTCGGCGCCGTAGGCCGAGGCCAGGCTCATCACGTCGTCGAGCTTGAGGGCGTCGCTGATCTCGCCGGTGAGCACGATGGATTTTTCGGCGCTGCGCACCTGGATGCGGCGCTCCTCGGGCATCAGTTCGGCCAGCTTGGACTGCAGGGCCATCGGGTCGATGGTGACGATGACGTCCTTGATGTAGCAGGTGCCATCGGCGCTTTGCAGCACCACGTTCATCGAGCCCGCCTGGCGGCCCCGGAAGAACAGGTCGGTCGGGCTCAGCAGCGTCACGTCGACGTCCGCGACGCCGTCGCTGGTGTTCGCGTTGGCCGCGGGTGCCGCGACGGGCTGCATGCCGGCGGGCACTGCAGCCGCGGCGGCCGCCGGTACAGGTGCGCGGCTCGGCGGCTGGCCGCTGACCACGATGCGCACCACGCGCGCCTTCAGCGGTATGACCACCGACTTGCCCAGCACGGCCTGGGTCGGCTGGTCGTCGGGAATGATGGCGGTGCATCGGCGGCTGCCGTTGGCAGCGGCAGAGGCACTGCTGCTGCCTGCCGCCGCGGCTTGGGTGGTGGCGGTGGCTGCGGCGGGCATGGCGCCCGCGGCCGAGGCGGTTGCCGCGACCTCGGCGCCCATGGCGGGAGCCGCCACTGTCGCGAAGGCCGCCAGCAGGCTGACGAGTGTTGTGGGGATATGGCGCACTTGGTGTTCCTCCTGTCGAATGTCGAACCGGTTCAGAAACAGGTCAGCGAGCTGCCCGCGTGCTGGATGATTTCCACGCACTGGGAAGCCGGCGTCGCGGCGGGGCCCGGGCGATGGGCGCGCGGGCGGGCCGGTGCCGGAGCAGGCGCGGTCGCCGCGACCTGCACGAGTTCCTTGGCGCCGAAGAGCTGGCCCTTGGTGATGCCGTCGGTGGCCACCGTGGTCTTGTCCATCTGGTTGCGAAGCACCAAGGACAGGGTGCCTACGCTGCGGGCCAGGTCGAGCTTCTCGGAGTCCTCGAGCGAGAGTTCGAGGGTGACGGCGCTCACCACCTTCGGCTTGGTGTCGTCGCGGTTGGCTTCCTGCGCCACCGCCAGCACCAGCACCTTCTCGAGCACGGTCTTGCTGATCTGCAGTGCTTCTTCGCCGCGGCCCTTGTCCTGCTGGGCGTTGACCATCACGTCCACGTAGTTGCCCGGCAGCGCGAAGCCCGCCACGCCCACCACGTCGTTGACGCGCACCGTCATCGCCCGCTTGCCGCTGGCGATCACCGCCGAGAGCCCGCCCTGCGTGCCCACCGGCGCCAGCTTTCCTTCGATGACCGCTTCGCCGCGCAGCACGCCGACCTTCACCACGCGCTCGTCCAGCGCCTTGATGTCGCTGAACGCGCCGTTCGGCACCGAGCCGCTGGGCCAGTCGATCGTCGTGAGCATCTGCGGGTTGACGCGGCTGCCCAGCTCGATGTCTACCGCCGCCACCACGACCTTGTTGGACGCGATGCCGCCCTGTTTCGAGATCCACCCCGCCGCATAGACGGCGGCCGCCAGCCCCGTCAGCAGGGCCAGAAGGATCAGCCCGATCGCCTTGATGTTCTTCATGTGAACCTCCGTCGCAGATGAGATGAGATGAAAGGGAAAGTGAAGGGGCTAGACGTAGCCCAGCTGGTGCGCGAGCACTTCGACGACCGTGCCCGCCGCGATGCAGATGCCGTAGGGCAGCCTTCCGATGGACTGGCTGGCGCCGATGCGTCCCGAGGGACGAATGCCGACCATGCCCGACAGCATCACGCCCTGTGCCGCGTCCTTGACGTTGGTCAGCATGCGCACCACGCGGCGCTGGTGGATCGCGAAGACCATGGCCGCCACGCCGCCGGCAATGAAGGTGAAAAGCACCGCCATCAGCGCCTGCTCAGGCCCGATGAAGGCGCCGGCCATGGCCATCAGCTTCACGTCGCCGGCGCCCATCACTCCGATCACGTAGAACGGCACCATCGCCGCGAAGCCCACGCCCAGCCCGCCGAATGCGCTTGCGGCCCCCACGGCGGGGGTGCGCGCGGCCAGCGTTCCGTAGACCAGCGCGAAGAGCGCGCCGCCGAAGGTCAGCCAGTTGGGGATGCGGTAGGAGCGCCAGTCGCTCACGGCGGCCGTGGCCAGCAGCGCCAGCAGCACGAGCATGCGAAGGTCGGTGGCCAGCATCGCCAGCAGTTCGAGAACGGCGTCGAGTTCCTGCATGTCGGTCTCCACGGGTTCAGGCAGTGCGCCGGATGGCGAGCAGCAGGAGCAGGCACACGACCATCACCAGCGCGCCGATGAGCGCGAACTCCATGAACGACATGCCGGCGTCTTCGCGCAGCAGGTTCATGAAGGTCGTCGGCAGCAGTGCGAGCAGTTCCATGCGTATCCCCTGGTTGTAGTGACCGGCCTGGAGCGCCTGTTGCCCGGCTTGAGCTTCGGCGTTCGGCCATGGGGATGAATGTAGAAATCGGCCCGCTTTCGCACATGAGCAAGGCGCCCTTTTGTGGGGGAGTCAAAAACCCCGCCCGCGCGGGCCAGGAAGCAGGACAAAGCGCCCGGGTGCGGCGTGACAACGGATAGATGGCCGAACGGAGGGTCTGAAGGCCCGGCCGCCGCCGTCCGGCGCGGCCGCGGTAAAGCGCTGCGCAAGGCTTTTGCAAGCGTGGACACGGGGATACCCGAAGCGCCGCCGCAGATTCGATTACTTCGGTTGCATCTGGTTTCTAGCGCCCTTGATGCCTCCTCGAATCCCGCGATTCCGCTTGCCGCCATCGTGTGGCGCAAGCGTTTTTCCGTCTTGCCGGAAAGGCTCGCAGCCATGCCTTTCGCCATAGCCTCGCATTACCCAGCACAGGGCATTTTTCATTGCTTCCCCGGCGCAGAAACTGCACTCCGGTCGTCACGCAAGCCACTCCACACCGCGTTACAGACCGTCAGCTGATAGCCGGGTGGTCCGGCGATCGGGTTTGTTCCACATCACTCGAGGAAGCATCATGAAGAAGACTCTCATCGCCATCGCCGTGGTCCTTGTCGGCAGCGTCGCTTCGGCAACGGTCGGCAGCACCGCGGTCGCCGCGACGTCCACCACGACCGGCTCTTCCAGCTCCGCCGGATCGACCGCCGCCAGCTCCGGCACGGGCAGCGCACTGAGCTACAACTCGGCCACGTCGAGTTCGGCGGCCAATGCCAACGCCTCGGGCGGCGCGTTCGCGGTTCCGGGCTTCGCCATCGGCGGCGCGACGGCGGGCGGCTCGGCAACCACCACCGGCCGCGTGACCAGCATGGCGGTGACGACCGGCAACGGCCTGGCCACCGGCGGCGCCAACGCTTCGGCCAACGCGACCTCGGCGGGCAACGCCAACTACTCCGCGGGCGGCGCCACGCACGTCAGCGGCAGCGCTGGCGGCGCAGCCTCTTCCACCACCAACAACACGGCGGCGACGGCCGCCGGCCCCGGCGGCGGCATCGCCCTGGTGACCCGTACCTCGACCACGACCTCCGGCTACAACGCCTCGTCCGGTGCGATCAACGGGCCCATCAACGGCACGAGCACCTCGGCCACGGCAGGCTCCACCGGCGGCTCCTTCGGCGTCACCAACTTCGCATGGGGCAACGCCGGCGGCTTCACCAACGGTGGCGGCACCGGCGGCACGGCGGGCGCGAGCTCGACAGCATCGGCTCCCTGAACCTTGCCTTGCGCAAACCGGTTGCTGAACCTGGAAATGGGGAGAGCGGCAGGAAACGCCCTCTCCCCGGTCCTCAAAGGAGTCGAAAAAATGAAGAAGCTGCTTTTTCTTTCACTGCTGACCTTCTCCGTGGTGGCTATCGCCCAACAGACCAACACCAACACGGGTGCGAACAACGGATCGTCGAGTTCGGCCACGACCTCGGCCCAGGGCAACAGCCAGTCGGTGACGTTTTCGAGCCCGGCGAGCGTGACCACCCAGTCGACGATGACCAGCAACCAGAACGTCAACAACACCGGCGCGACGACGAACACCGTCGACTACCGCGGCAGCTACACGATCAAGAACGTGCCGTCGGTCAACGGACCCAACCTGACGACGAGCAATGACACCTGCATGGGCAGCAGCAGCGCCAGCGCGAACGGCCCTGGCGTGGGCCTGAGCTTCGGCACCACCTGGACGGACGAGCACTGCAAGCGCCTGAAGATGAGCCGCGAGCTCTGGAACAAGGGCATGAAGGCAGCGTCGCTGGCCATGGACTGCATGGACCCGGCCGCGATGGCCGCGCTGGAGATGACCGGCACCAAGTGCCCGCAGTCGATGACGGCGGAAGAGCGCGTGACGGCCTACGGACCGCAGGCATCGGCCAGCGGCGCTGCCGCCTCGCCGCCTCGCGCGGTGGCTGCAGCGGCCCCTGCCCCGGTGGCTCCGCAGCCCGTGGCTGCCACTTCGCCGGCCGCCCCGGCTCCGCTGCCGCCGCCTCCCGCGCACACCGAGCACATCGCGCAAGCCTCGCCTGCCCCGCAGCAGCAGGCCGCGGCAGCCTCCGAAGACACGGGCGTGGTCACGATGCCCGTCGTCAGCGCCACGGTGACGCCGATCGACCCGGGCGAAGTCGCCTCCATCCGGGCCGCGTCGCGCATGCTGGACCAGCGCTCCGACGACATCGCAACCGCACCGCGCCCGGCCCCCGCCGCGCAATGACCGCACGGAGCGCCAAATGACCAGGACCGTATTCCTGCTCTGGCTGGCGGCCTGCTGCGCTGCCACCACGGCGGCGGCAGCGGCCGTGCAGCAGCCGCTGCGCGTCGAGCGGATGAACATGGGCAGCGGCCTGCAGAACGCGCGCGGCACCGAGAACGCGCTGCCGGTCGGCGCCCTCGGCGTGTGGCACGTGCCGCAGTACCTGCCGGGCTACCCCACGGCCGCGACGATCTGGCCGCGCGTGATCGTCATCCAGTGCACGGAAGACCTCTGCGCGGGCTACACGATCACGCCCGAGTTGGGGCGCGGCGAATATCTTTTCTTCGTACCGGCGGGCAAGTAGCCGGCGAGCATGTTCACTGCGTGCCGCCTTTTCCAAGGCCGGCGCGCAGCGATTGCGCGGTGGCATCCGCCGCGTCGATCCGACGTTGCAGTTCCTCGTTGACCACGCCCACCAGCGCCGCGAGTTCGGCGCGGCTCGGATAGACCTCCTGCGTATCGCTCACCCCCTGCTGGACGATGAGCTTTTCGAGGCACGCGTACGCGCGCTGCATCGATTGAAGGCCACCGATGTCGTCGCACAGCTGCAGCGCGAGCAGCTCGGCGCTCTGTGAAGCGGAAGATTCGGAAGGGGAAGAGACGCGCGCGGATGCGCGAGCGGATGCAGCCATGAGAGGCCTCCAAGGGTTTCGTGTTTCTGAAACCGACGCACCGAGGCCAATCGGGGCGGCAGCTCGACGGGTTGGCCTACCGGGAAACCACTTGCGTGAAACCGGCCGGGCTCGCGCCCGCCCATCGAGCCGCCAAAACCGGAAGCTCAAATGACGAAGCCGCAGACCCTGCGGGGAAACTGCGGCTTGCGTCGCAGCGGTTTCAGTGGGAGGCCAATCCCGATCACGCTTTTTTTGACGCGACCGGCGCAGTATAGCCACGCCCAAACGGGGCGGCGGCTCGACGAGTTGGACTACCGGGCAACCACTGGAAACCGGCCGGGCTTGCGCCCGCACGTCGAGCCGCCAAAACTGGAAAGCAGCCTCAGGGAATGCTTCGCGCCACCACGCCCAAGTCACGCCATGCCTCGGGGTGGCAGCTGAAGATCAGAATCTGGTGCCGCTGCGCCGCGTCGTACAGCACCCGCTTCATCTGCCGCAGGCGCTCCTCGTCGGTGTTGACCAGCGCGTCGTCGAGGATGAGCAGCGTCGGCTTGTTCGCTTCCTTCAGCAGGTCCGCGTAGGCTAGCCGTGCGACCACGCCCATTTGCTCGCGCGCGCCCACGCTGAGTTCCTCGAACTCGCCGCTCTGCGCGCCGCGCAGGCCCTGGCGCGTGATGCGGCCGGGCGAGAGATCATCGCCGACCTCGATCTGTGCGCCAGGGAAAAGAATCTGCAGGTAGTGGTCGAGATGCTTCTGCAACGGCGCGCGCAGGCGCCGCGCCAGTGCGGAGCGCTTCTCGCGCAGCAGCTTGAGCAGATGGTCGAGCGCCCTCGCCCGGCGTTCGAGTTCGGCGCAGCGGCGCGTGGCGTGTTCGAGTTCTCGCTGCTTTTCCGAGGCGGCTTCTTCCTGGCCGAGGGCGCCCTTGGTTTCCAGCTCGACTTCGAGCCGGGTGATCTCGTTGGCGCGCTGGCTGTGCGCGGCCTCGGCCTGCCTTGCGCTGCGCTCCAGCCGCTCCACGTCCTGCGCGAGCACGGGCAGGTTGACGGTCTGCAGGCGCTGGGCCAGTTCTGAGAGCTTGTCCTGCATGGCTGACTGCTGCGCCAGCGCGTCGGTCAGTGCGCCGCCGGCTTCGGTCTTTCTGCCGGCGCGTGCGGGGTCGTTGAGGGTGGCCTTGACTGCGGCGAGTTCGTCTTCAGCAGCCTTCACCTGTTCGCGGGCATTGCCAGCCGCGACCTTCGCGTCGTTGAGGGCGGCGGAGGCTGCCTCCAATGCGGCGCGCGCAGCGGCTTCTTCTGACTCAGCCGATGGCACGGCCATGCCTGCAGCCGGCGCTGACGGCATGGCCTGCAGCACCTGCCGGGCTTCCGCGAGGCGGGCTTCGCGCGTCGCAACGTCGGCGGCGAGCGCGCCGAGTCCCTTGGGGGCCAGCGCTGCGAGCACGGCTTCGGCGGCACCGGCCTCGCCCTTGCGTAGAACCTGCTGCCGCGCACGCTCTTCGACCGCCGCCAAGCTTTCGGCGCGCAGGCCCTGAAGCAGCGCCGCAAGCTGGTCCCGCGCGCGGTCGCGCTCGATGGCGATGCTTTCGAGGTCCGCGCCGCCCGGCAGCACGCTGATGCGGCCCACGCCTTCGATCTCGATGTCGGTGCGGGCGATGACGGTCTGGCGCTGCGAGCCCGTCAGCTCAGTTCCTGCGACGCGGACCTTGGCGCCGGGCTGCAGTTCGAACTCCAGGGCCGTCGCCACCGCGTCGAGCCTGGCCTGAGCAGTGCGAAGCACGTCCGCGCACTGCCGCAGCCGCTTGAGCTCGCCTTCGGGCACCGCGAGCGCCTGCGCCTCGGCCTGCAGGCGGGTGACTTTCTCCTGTTCGGCCTTTGCCTTCTCGTGGCTTTGCGAGAGCGCGGCGAGCTGCTCGGCCAGGCTTTCGATGGTTTTCTCCTGTGCGATGCGTGAGGCAGCTTGTCGCGCCAGGCGCAGGTTCTCGCGAGCTTCGGCATCGGCCTTCGTGGCGGACGCATGGCGCGGCTCCCATGCCTGCAGTTCGCCGAGCGCCTTGGCCAGGACTTCCTGCGTCTTCCGCAGGTTCGCCTCCCGCTGGGCGAGAGAGCCTTCCTCGCGCTCCATCGCCTGCAACTGGGTGCGCCATGAATTCACCTGCGCGGCGATCTGCCTGAGCGCGGCTTCCTGGGCGGTCTTCTTCTCGTCCAGGCCCCGGGCTTCGTCGAGCCGCTGCTGCGCGACGACGAGTTGCTCCCGCAATGCCGCCCACGGCCGCGCGGCTTCGTCGCGCTGGTGGTCGCGGCGCAGATTGGAGAGGCGGTCGACGCCCGACTGGTAAGACTCGATGTCGGCATGCAGCCGCTCGAGTTCGGCTTCGAGTTCCGCGCGCAGCTTGAGCGCGTCGGCGTAAGCGCCACGCGGTGTTCCGGCGGCGGGCGTCAGCAGTTCGTTGCGCTCGGCCTCCACCGCCTTCAGCACCGCATCGCCGTTGCTGGAGGCCAGTTCGCCCAGCGATTCGCCGAGCGCGTTGCGCAGATGGTCGCTGGCAAAGCCCACCGCGCTGGCGATGTCGTGCGAGGTGCCCTGCTTGATCCACAGCAGCCCCGGAATGCCCATGTGCTCGGGCGTGCTGGCGCCCTTGCCCGGAAAGCGGAAGCCCAGCAGGGCCGCGAGGTGGTCTTCGGCGACGGCGCCGTCCATGGCTCTGCCGTCGATCACCAGTTCGCAGCGCTTCTTGCCCAGGAAGGCCTTGGTGAGCCGGTAGCGCTTGCTGTCGAGCTCGAAATCGACTTCGACCATCGGCGTCGCCGAGCTTTCGCCCCAGGGCCGCAGATGCTCGACAGCGCTGGAGCGGTGCCGCTCGAAGAAAGCGGCGCGGATGGCCTCGGCGACGGTCGATTTGCCCGATTCGTTGGGCGCGGCGAAAAGATTGAGCCCGTCCGTCAGCCCGTCGATTTCGAGCGGCGCGCGGAAGAGCTTGAAGTTCTCGATGCGAAGGCGCTGCAGCTTCATGCGGCCGCTCCCGGCTGCGTACCGAGGATGCGCGCGAGCGTGAGCAGCGCGTCGCGCGCCAGCTCGGCATCGGTGCCGCCCTGCTGCTCGCGCAGCGCCTGCAGCGCCTCGCCGACGAAGCCGTCGGCGTGCAGTGCCTGTATGTCGTCTTCGGTCGGCTCCAGCCGCAGCGCTTCACCTTCCCAAACCAGCGCACGGGCGCGGGCGCGCGCGGCATCGAGGGCTGCGTTCAGCCGGTTGTGGCCGGCAAGGTCGCAGCTGCCCTGGGCGCGCAGTTGCAGCACGTCGCCGCTGCCGATCTGCTCGAGCTTGCGCACCAGCTCGTCGATGTCGGAGGGCACGGCGAGCCGGGGTTCCCATTGCTGCCAGTCGAACTGGCCGGTGCGGATGGTTTCGACCACGGGCGGCGCGCCGGCACCGGCGATGCCGACCAGCAGCGCCTGGCCGGAGTCGTTGGCCCTGAATCGGTCGGTTTCGGGCGTGCCGGCGTACCAGGTGCGCTCGTCGATCTGCCGCGTGCCATGCCAGTCGCCGAGCGCGAGGTAGTCGAGCCCGGCCTGCGCGGCGCGGCCGGCGGCGATGGGGTTGGTCGAGTCGATGTCTTCCGAGAGGATGCCCTGCACGCTGCCGTGCGCGAGGCCGATGCGGGGGAGGCTTTCATCCTCCGGCTCGGCGGCGGCGAACCATTCGGTGAGGTCGCCATAGGTGTGGCGCTGCGTGAGCGGCGCGGGCAGCAGCGTGAACTTGCCGGCCACGGTGTGCGGCCTGGGTTCCAGGCAGCAGACGACGTTCGGCGCGATGGCGCCCAGCCGCTGCGCGCGGCTCCAGACGGATTCGCTCAGCGCCGAATCGTGGTTGCCCGGAATCAGCAGCCACGGTCCGGCAAAGCCTTGCATGGCGTTGAACATGCGGCGGATGGTCTTGTCCGAGACGGTCTGCAGGTCGAACACATCGCCCGCGACCAGCACGGCGTCGACCTTGCGTTCGCTGGCGATGGCGGCGAGCCGCTCGACGGCCTTGAAGCGCGCCTCGAAGAGCGCCGAGGCGTCGTCGGGCTCGAACTGGGAAAACACGCGGCCGATCTGCCAGTCCGCGGTGTGTAGCAAAGAAATCATGCGTCGTAGCCCTCCCTTTGCCTGTCGCGTCTGCATCGTCCGGGTCGGTCCCGAACAGCGAGCATCTTAGAGGGCGCGCACGACCGTCCGCGGTGACGACACCGCGCGGGGCGGACGGATCAGATCAGGCCTGGGAGTCGGCCCCGGCCGAGCACTCCTGCAGCAGCGCGGCCGACTGGGTGACCTGCTCGGCGATCTGCTCGCGCAGCGGCCGCCACTCGAGGCTGAAGGGGGCAAGGAGCAGCCACTGCATGGTCAGAGCCAGCGCGATGCCGAGAATGACGAACATCCAGTGCACGAGTTCCATCGCCGCCCCTTTTCAAGAATCAGCGGGAGTCTGATCACTTCGCAGGCATCGCGATATCGCCAATTCGGGGGATGCCGTTCGCCAGAGATCGCTCACCGCCTCCGGCCGGACGACTCACTTCAGCTCACTTCGCCGGCAGGTACTGGCGCGGATCGACAGCGTTGCCGCGGTAGCGGATCTCGAAGTGCAGGCGCGCGCGCGTGCCGTCGGAGCTGCCGATCTCGGCGAGCTTCTGGCCCTGCTTCACCTGCTGGCCCTGCTTGACCTGCACGGCGCGCAGGTTGGTGTAGATCGACATATATGAACCGCCGTGGTCGACCATCACCACGCTGCCGTAGCCGCGCAGCGTTTCGGTCACCGCCACCTTGCCCGCTCCGATGGACGCCACCGGGTCGCCGAGGCTGCCGCCGATGTCCACGCCCTTGCTGCTGGTGCCGTTGAAGCCCGCGATCACCGGGCCCTGCGAGGGCCAGGTCCAGTCGCTGCGGCGGGATGCGGGCGGCGCGACCGGTTCCGGTGCCGAGGCTCGCGGCGGCCGGGGGCGCTCCGCGCGTTCAGGACGCTCGGGGCGCTCGGGCCGTTCGCGGCTCGGCGGCGGCTCCGACGAGCCGGCGCCGCCCGGAGGAACCACGCGCAGCACCTGGCCCGCTTCGAGCTTGTCGGGGTCCTGGAGATTGTTCCAGCGCGCGATGTCGCCGGGCGAGCGCCCTGCCCTCGACGCGATGCGATAGAGCGTGTCGCCCGGCTGGACGACGTATTCGCCCGGCCCCGCCACTGGCGCCTTGGGAGACGTGGAGCATGCCGCCACCACCAATGCCGCCGCGAGCACAGCGCCCGCGCGCCAGTTCCTTCCTGTCACAACCACCACCGGATTCCTTCCTGCACAACCTGGATTGCGCGCTGCCGGGTGCCCCGGAACCGCGCTCGAAGAATGCGCGAAGGCTAACAGCAGTCGCGAGCCGTTCCGGTGGCTTCGGGGCTTTTTCGCTGCGGGCCGCTCATTCGACAGCGGGTCGTGGCAACGGTGGCGAATTGCCTGAAAAGCCAATTTGGGAAAGCGGTTCCGGTGCCGTGGAACTACACCGGGTAATGGGATGTCGCGAAATTCATTGCACTCCCTGCAAGCTGGATTCTCCGGCCTCACCCAATTTCCAATGCCTTTTTCAATTTTCAGGTTTTGTTTGAATATCTTTTATACGGTTACAGCCTCTGCCAATTAAAAACAGTCGGCACCGGGAGGATGTTTCATTTTTCGACGAATTTTCCGGTGCGGTTTCCGCATGGTTCGCCGGCCCGCCGGGAGGCATCGTCCGGACCACCCCTGATGCGCCCGCCGCGGCGCCTCCGCCCCTGATTCCCCCTGAATCTCCCCTTGAGTACCTTGCTTCTGCCGGGCTTCCCCGATGCCCGGAGAGCGTCGTCCGGCACCCTTTTCACCGCGAACGGCGCATCAGTTACCCCGTCCGGGACGATTCGGGTAGTACGTTTTAGAAATAACTTCATCCAGTTGTAACTTAAGCCTTAAGTCCCCACATCGGCAGTTGCAAACACCCTAGGATGAAGACACGAAAAAAGCGCGGACCATCTCCTGCTCTTTCAATTAGGCGAATGGATTTTCCATTCGCCTGATTGCTTTCGCCGTATTTCTTTTGGGATATTTACGTGGAAATTCAAACTGTTTCGCAGGCGATGCAAGGTGCTCCGGAGCTCTCTCTGGAAGACCTGTTCGTGCCGCGATCCAATTCGAACGGCCTCACCGGCCGCCACGCTGGATCGGCGACGCTCTCCCCAATCCTCGCGCGCGACTGGACACGCTGGCTCGCCGCCAGCGGCCAGCTGCCCGACACGCCCTTCGTGGCCGCATGGCTGCTGCTGCAGTCGCGCTGGCTCGGAAGCCCGCGGGCCGTGCATGGACCCGTCGCCGTCGAGGTCGACGCAGCCAGGGCTGCAGGCGCCTGGCTCGCCGAACTGGACGGCATCCGCCGCTCGTTCCCAACGGAAGACGCCGACGCCCCCGTGCGCCTGCGCCTCGACGCAACCACCGTCTCACTTCACATGGACGCGGCCGCGAGCCTGATGGACCCGGCGGCGATCGACCAGCTGCTCGCAGCCCTCGCCGACACAGCCCATGACCTGATCGAGCGCCCGGACGCAGCCCTGAGCGACATCCGCACCCAGCCTCAAGCCGACCGAGCCGATCAGCTCGAAGGCTGGAACACCGCCCTCACACCCGTGGACCCGGCCCTGACCGTGCCCGCGATGTTCGCCCGCCAGGCGGCGACATCCCCCGACGCCATCGCCATCGCCCAGGGCGACGCACGCATGAGCTACGGCGAACTCGACCGCAGCTCCAGCGACCTCGCCCTGCATCTGCAAAGCCTCGGCGTCCAGGCAGGCGACAGCGTGGGCATGCTGCTCGACCGCTCGATGCCGGCCATCGTCGCCCAGCTCGCCATCCTCAAGGCCGGCGGCGCCTACGTGCCCGTGCCCACGGACTACCCGGCCGAGCGCATCGCCTACATGCTTGCCGAGGCCGGTGCGAACCGCGTGCTCGCCACGCGGGAGCACCGCCACCTCGTCCCCCCTCATCACGGCGTTTTTCTGGTCGACGAGCAGCAAGACAAGCAAAACCGGAGTTCATGGAATCCACCGGCCATCGATGCCGAGTCGGTGGCCTATGTCATGTACACCTCGGGCTCCACGGGCACGCCCAAGGGCATCGAGATCTGCCATCGCTCGATCCTGCGGCTGGTGGTGGGCGTGGACTACGTCGACCTCGCCCCGGGCCTCGCGATGCTGCACGCGGCACCGCTGGGCTTCGACGCGGCCACGCTCGAGATATGGGGACCGCTGCTCAATGGCGGCTGCTGCGTCATCCATGACGAGCGCGTGCCCACCGGCGCGGGCCTGGCCCGCACCATCGAGCGCCACGGCGTGCACACGGCCTGGCTCACGGCCGCGCTCTTCAATGCGGTGATCGACGACGACCCGGCGCACCTCGCCGGCCTGCGCCACCTGTTCACCGGCGGCGAGGCGCTCTCGGTGCCGCACGTGCGGCGCGCGCTCGCCGCACTGCCGCAGCTCGCGCTGAGCAACGGCTACGGCCCCACCGAGTGCACCACCTTCGCAGCCACGCACCGCATCGCCGCGCCCCTGCCCGAGGGCCTGCGCTCCATTCCGCTCGGCCGTCCGATCAAGGACACCGTGCTGCGCGTGCTGAGCCCATCGATGGCGCTGCTGCCGACCGGCTTCGTTGGCGAGCTCTGCATCGGCGGCCACGGGCTGGCGCGCGGCTACCTTCTGCAGCCCGCGCTCAGCGCCGAGCGCTTCGTGCCCGATCCCTTCGGCGCCCCTGGCGAGCGGCTCTACCGCACCGGCGACCTCGCGCGCTGGCTGCCCGACGGCACCATCGAATTCATCGGCCGCCGCGACGGCCAGGTGAAGATCCACGGCCACCGCATCGAGACCGGCGAAGTCGAGGCAGCGATCCTCGCGCACCCGGCCATCCAGTCGTGCGCCGTGATCGCCCGGCCCGACGGAAACGGGCAGCTGCGCCTTGTCGCCTACCTGGTTTCGCGCTCTGCGCAAGAGCAGCTTTCGTGGGACGCCCTGCGCGCCCACCTCACCGAGCGCCTGCCGGCGGCGATGGTGCCCTCGGCGCAGGTGTGGCTCGCCCGGTTGCCCGTCACCCCCAACGGCAAGCTCGACCGCAAGGCGCTGCCCGATCCGGCCGGCGAACGCCCCGAGCTTGCCCAGCCTTTCGAGGAAGCGCGCGACGCCGTCGAGCAGCGCGTGTGCGATGCCTTCGCGCGCGCGCTGCGCATCGCGAAGGTCGGACGCAACGACAACTTCTTCGACCTCGGCGGCGATTCGCTGCTCGTGCTGCAGGTGCTGGCCGACCTGCGGCAGGACTCGGTGGTGCCGCTGTCGGCCAATCTTTTCTTCCGCAATCCCACGCCAAAAGCGATGGGTGCGCGGATGCAGCCGGCGGACGAACAGCCCGCCACGGCCGCTGCGCCCGGTTTCAAGGATCGACCGGACGCAGCGGCCACCCATCTTGAAGACGCCGTCGCGCTGATCGCCACCGCCGGGCGCTTTCCCGGCGCGGCCGACGTGGAGCAGTTCTGGGACAACCTCGTCGCCGGCCGCGACACGATCAGCTTCTTCGACGACGCCTCGCTCGACGCCGGCATCTCCGAAGCGCTGCGCAGCGACCCGGCCTACGTGCGCGCCCGCGGCGTGATCGACGGCATCGAGGACTTCGACGCCGCCTTCTTCGGCATCGGCCCGAAGGAAGCGCAGCTCATGGACCCGCAGCAGCGCGTGTTCCTCGAGATCTGCTGGGAGGCGCTGGAGCGCGCCGGCTACGTGCCCGACGCGGCGCCGGGCCCGGTGGGCGTGTACGCCGGCATGTACAACGCCACCTACTTCCAGCGCCACGTGAGCACCCGGCCCGACCTGGTGGAGCCGGTGGGCGAGTTCCAGGTGATGCTGGCCAACGAGAAGGACTACATCACCACGCGGGTGGCGAACCGGCTCAACCTCACGGGGCCGGCCGTCAGCGTGCACACCGCCTGCTCGACCTCGCTGGTGGCGGTGGCCCATGCCTTCCACGCGCTGCGCACCGGCCAGTGCTACATGGCGCTGGCCGGCGGCGCATCGGTCACCTGCCCGCCGCACAGCGGCTATCTCTACAACGAGGGCTCGATGCTCTCGCCCGACGGCCACACGCGCAGCTTCGACGCGCAGGCCCGGGGCACCGTCTTCAGCGACGGCGCGGCCGTGGTGCTGCTCAAGCGCCTGGCCGACGCGCAGGCCGACGGCGACACCATCTACGCCGTGCTGCGCAGCGCCTGCGTGAACAACGACGGCGGCGCCAAGGCCAGCTTCACCGCGCCCAGCGTCGACGGGCAGGCGGCCGTCATCCGCGCCGCGCTGGCGGCCGCCGACGTGGACGCGCGCAGCATCTCCTACGTGGAAGCGCACGGCACCGCCACGCCGATGGGCGACCCGGTGGAAGTCGAGGCGCTGGCTTGCGCCTATGCCGAGCACACCGACGCACTGGGCTTCTGCACGCTCGGTTCACTCAAGAGCAACGTGGGCCACATGGTCACGGCGGCGGGCGCGGCGGGCCTCATCAAGACGGCGCTGGCGCTGCACCACGAGCAGATTCCGCCGACGGTGCATTTCAGCGCGCCGAACCCGGCGATCGACTTCGCGCGCACGCCCTTCCACGTCACCGCGAGCCTGCAGGCATGGCCGCGCGACGGGCAGCCGCGCCGCGCGGGCGTCAGTTCCTTCGGCGTGGGCGGCACCAACGCGCACGTCATCGTCGAGGAAGCGCCGCCGCGCCCGGCCTCGCCACCGGCCGTGGGCGACCAGGTGCTGCTGCTCTCGGCACGCTCCGAGGCCGCGCTCGGCGTGGCCGCCGGCCAGCTTGCCGCGCATCTCGAAGCCCGGCCCGAGCTGTCGCTCGCCGACGTGGCCCACACCCTCGCGGTAGGCCGCAAGGCCCACGCCTTTCGCCGCGCGGTCGTGGCCGGCAGCACTGCCGAAGCGGTGGCAGCGCTGCGCGATGCCGCCGCGCCGGGCGGCACCAGCGGCCGCGCCGCCCAGCGCGCGCAGCAGCTCGTGCTGATGTTTCCCGGACAGGGCGCGCAGTACGCCGGCATGGGCCGCAACCTCCATGCGAACGACCCGGTGTTCGCCGCGGCCTTCGACGACTGCATGGCCGCCTTCGCCGGCGCGACCGATTTCGACCTGCGCGAGCGCATGTTCTGCGACGACCCGCAGGCGCTGGCACCTACCGCCGCCACGCAGCCGGCGATCTTCACGCTCGAATACGCGCTGGCCCGCCGGCTCCTGGCACTGGGCGCACGGCCGCATGCACTGATCGGCCACAGCGTCGGCGAGTTCGTCGCGGCCGTGATCGCCGGCGTGATGCGGCTCGAGGACGCCGCGCGGCTGGTCGCCCGCCGCGGCGCGCTCATGCAGGCGCAGCCCGCGGGTGCGATGCTGTCGGTGCGCATGGGCGCGGCCGATCTCGCCGGCCGCCTCGGCCCGAATCTTTCACTCGCCGCCGAGAACGGCCCCACCGCCTGCGTCACCGCCGGCCCCTTCGAGGACATTGCCGCGCTGCAGGCCGCGCTGGAAGCCGACGGCATTCCCAGCCGCGCGCTGCAGACCTCGCACGCCTTCCACTCGGCCATGATGGACCCGGCCGTCGCGCCCTTCGAGGCGCTGGTGGCCAAGGTGGCGCTGCGCGCGCCGCAGATTCCGATCTTCTCGACCCTTACAGGCCAGCCGCTCGGGGACGCCGATGCCACCAGCCCGGTCTACTGGGCCCGCCACCTGCGCGGCACCGTGCGCTTCTCGCCGGCGGTGCGCAGCGCGATGGCGCAGGTGCAGAACCCGCTTTTCGTGGAGGCCGGCCCGCGCAACACGCTCGCCACGCTGGTTCGCCAGCACGGCGCCGGCGCGGGCAGCGTCGTGCCGTTGCTGCACATGGAGCCCGGCGGCGATGCCGGCGAGGCCCGCACCCTGCGCCTCGCGCTCGCGCGCCTGTGGACCTGCGGCGCCGAGGTCGAACTCTCGCGCCTGACCGCCCGTGCCGGCGCGCAGCGCGTGCGCCTGCCCACCACGCCTTTCGAGCGCAAGCGCTGCTGGGTCGACATCGCCCCAGCCGCCTCTTCTTCCGTGACCCCATCTGTCGCGGCTGCGCCCGTCGCCGCCGCCGTCGTCGTCCCACCCATTGCCCTGGAGCCGATCGTGACCGCTGCTACGCCCTCGCCTCTTCCTCCACCAAACGCGTCGCCCATCGACACGCGCCTGCGCGCCCTGTTCGAGGACATCTCCGGCCTAGACATGGCGCAGGCCGAGGGACAGGCGCCCTTCAGCGAACTGGGCCTGGACTCGCTCACGCTGACGCAGGCAGCCACGCAGATCAAGAAGCACTTCAAGGTCGCCGTCAGCTTCCGCCAGCTGATGGAGAACTACCGCAGCTTCGACGCGCTTTCCGCCTTCCTGCGCGAAAGCCTGCCGCCCGAAGCGGCGCCCGCGCCGGTTGCTGCAGCGGTTGCCCCGGTGGCCGCGCCAGTCGAAAGCGCGGTCTCCGTACCGCGGGCAATGCCGCAGCCGCAGCCGCAGCCCGTGCCGATGCCGGTCTACATGCCGATGCAAGGCAGCGTCGCCATGGGCGAGACCCAGTTGCCGCAGCTGATTTCGCAACAGATGGAATTGATGCGGCAGCAGCTCGCGCTGCTGTCGGGCGCGGTTCCCGCTGCGCCGCTGGTGACGCTGCAACCGGTGATGCCGGCGCAGGCGACACAGGCGACACCCGTGGCTGCGGCACCGGCAACGCCGGCCGCCCCCGTCGCAACCACCGAAGAACCCGCCCAACCCGTGCGCTACGACGTGAGCAAGGCCTTCGGCGCCATCGCCCGCATCCACACCCAGCGCACCGCCGAGCCCAGCGGCCGGCAGAAGGCGCGGCTGGCGGCCTTCATCCGCCGCTACGTGGAGCGCACGCGCAAGAGCAAGGAATTCACCGAGGCCAACCGGGCGCACATGGCCGATCCGCGCGTGGTCAACGGCTTCCGGCCGATCACGAAGGAGATCACCTACCAGATCGTCATCGAGCGCTCCAAGGGCTCGAAGATGTGGGACCTCGACGGCAACGAATACGTCGACGCGCTCAACGGCTTCGGCATGAACATGTTCGGCTGGCAGCCCGACTTCGTGCTCGACGCGGTGCGCCGCCAGCTCGACGCGGGCTACGAGATCGGCCCGCAGCATCCGCTGGCCGCCGAGGTGACGGCGCTGGTGTGCGAGCTCACCGGCAACGATCGCGCGGGCCTGTGCAACACCGGCTCCGAGGCCGTGATGGCGGCGCTGCGCATCGCGCGCACCGTCACCGGCCGCAGCACGGTGGTGGTTTTCACCGGCTCCTACCACGGCACCTTCGACGAGGTGCTGGTGCGCGCCGGCAAGGGCGGCAAGGGGCTCTCGGCCGCGCCGGGCGTGATGAGCGGCATGTTCGGCGACATCCGCGTGCTCGACTACGGCACGCCCGAGGCGCTGGAGTTCATCCGCGAGAACGCGGGCGACCTCGCCGCGGTGCTGGCCGAGCCGGTGCAGAGCCGCCGGCCCGACTTCCAGCCGCGCGAGTTCCTGCACGAGCTGCGCGAGATCACCGCGAAGAACGGCTGCTGCCTGATCTTCGACGAAGTCATCACGGGTTTCCGCACCGCGCTGGGCGGCGCGCAGGAGTTCTTCGGCGTGCGCGCCGACCTGGCCACTTACGGCAAGGTGATCGGCGGAGGCTTTCCGGTGGGCGTGATCGCCGGCAAGCGCGAGTTCATGGACGCGCTCGACGGCGGCGCCTGGCAGTACGGCGACGACTCCATTCCCGGCGTGGGCGTGACCTACTTCGCGGGCACTTTCGTGCGCCATCCGCTCGCGCTCGCGGCGGCGAAGGCATCGCTCGTGCACCTGAAGGAAGCGGGGCCCGCGCTGCAGTCGGGGCTCAACACGAGCACCGCCGCCATGGCCGCGGAGCTCACGGGCTGGTGCAAGGAGGTGGGCGCGCCGGTGGAGATTCGGCACTTCGCGTCGCTGTGGCGCGTGAGCTGGCTCGAAGACCACCCGCTGCAGGACCTGCTGTTCGCCATGATGCGCAGCCGCGGGGTCCACATCCTGGACAACTTCCCGTGCTTCCTCACCAGCGCGCACAGCGCCGAGGACATCGCCTTCATCCAGCGCGCCTTCAAGGAATCGGTCGCCGAGATGCAGGAATCCGGCTTCCTGCCGCGCCGCGCCGTCCCCGTCGCCGCCTTCGACCGGCACAAGCCGGCCGAGGAAGGCTCCGTGCTGGCCCGCGACATCGACGGCCAGCCGTTCTGGTACGTGCCCGACGCGGCCGCCGCCAGCCAGCAACACGTCAACGGAAAGGTCGCAGCATGAACGCCGTCCTCAAGCCCGCCGCGAGCGGTGGTGCCGTCGAGTGCATCATTCCGACCACGGAATCGCAGCGCGAAGTCTGGCTCGGCGCGACGCTGGGTTCCGAGGCCTCCATGGCCTACAACGAATCGGTGGTGCTGCGCCTGCGCGGCGAGCTCGACCGCCCGGCGCTCTCGCGCTCCATGGCCCGGCTGCTGGAACGCCACCAGGCCCTGCGCTCCACGATCTCGCCCGACGGCACCTGCATGCTGGTGAGCCACGCGGGCGGCAGCCCGATGACCGAGCACGACCTGGCCGGACTGGAGCCCGAGGCCCGCGCGCTGGCATTGAGCGATGCGCACGACGAGGCCGTGTGCACGCCCTTCTCGCTGGAGCACGGTCCGCTCTTCCGCGCCGCGCTCTACCGGCTCGGCGAGACCGATCACGAGCTGGTGATGTCGGCGCACCACGTGGTGTGCGACGGCTGGTCGTGGGCCGTCATCACCGAGCAGCTGGGCCATCTCTACGCCGAGGAAACCGGCACCGGACTGAAGCTGAAGGCCGCGCCGCTCTTCTCCGACTTCGCCGCCGAGGAAGCCGCCGCCGCCGCGCACCCCGACATGCAGGCGCACATCGACTACTGGCTCGGCCGCTTCCCCGGCAGCCCGCTGCCGGTGCTCGACCTTCCGATGGACCGCCCGCGTCCGGCCGCGCGCACCTTCAACTCGCGCCGCGCCGAGCGGCTGCTCGACAGGCGGCTGGTCGCCGCCGTGCGCTCGGCCAGCACCAAGGCCGGCATCAGCCTCTTCACCGGCCTGCTCAGCGGTTTCGTGGCGACGCTGCACCGCCTCACGGGGCAGGACGACATCGTGGTGGGCATCCCGGCCTCGGGTCAGCTCGCGCACGACATGCCGGGCCTGGTCGGCCATTGCGTGAACCTGCTGCCGCTGCGCATCGCCGCGCACGCCGGCATGCGCTTCGACGCGCTGATGGACGAGTGCAGCACCGCCGTGCTCGACGCCTTCGACCACCAGGCGCTCACCTATGGCGCGCTGCTGGGCCAGCTCTCGCTGGAGCGCGATCCGAGCCGGCTGCCGCTGGTGAGCGTGGCCTTCAACGTCGACCCCGACGTGGCCAGCAGCGCGCAGGCGTTCACCACGCTGGACGTGGTGCAGGACACCATCGCCCGCCGCTACGAGAACTTCGAGCTCTTCGCCAACCTGCGCCCGCACGAAGGCGGCCTGATGGTCGAGGCCCAATACAACACCGACCTCTTCGACGAGGTGAGCGTGCAGCGCTGGCTCGACATGTTCGAGTGCGTGCTGCAGTCGGCCTCGCACAGGCCCGACGAGACCGTCGGCCGGCTGGAGGTGCTGTCGGCCGAGGCCGCGCGCGAGCTCATCGCACTGCAGCCGGCGCGCGTTCCGCTGGTCGGCGCGCCGCTGGCGCATGCGGGCTTCCTGGCGCGCGTGCCGATGCAGCCCGACAGCCCCGCGGTGCGCGACGGCGCCAGGAGCTGCAGCTACGGCGAGCTCGACGCGCTGTCCAACCGCCTCGCACGCGCCCTGCGCGCACGTGGCGTGGGCCGCGGCCAGCGCGTGGGCCTGTGCCTGGAGCGCAGCCTGGAAATGGTGGTCGCGATGCTGGGCGTGCTCAAGGCGGGCGCCTCCTACGTGCCGCTGGACACCGCCTTCCCGCAGGCCCGGCTCGACCACTACGCCACCGACGCCAGCCTCAGCCTGATGCTGACCTCGTCGGACATCGCGGTCGCGCCGCGCGACTGGCGTGCCGACGCGGGCGCGCGCATCTTCGAGATCGACCGCGACAACTGGCGCCAGCTCTCCGGCGAGCCGCTGCCGCCGAGCGCGGACGACCCCGGCCCCGAAGACGCCTCGTACATCATCTACACCTCGGGCTCGACCGGGCTGCCCAAGGGCGTCATCGCCCATCACCGCGGCGTGGCGCACCTGCTGCAGTGGATGCAGCGCGAATCCAGCGTCGGGCCGCACGACCGCATCGCGGCGGTCACCACCCTGTCCTTCGACATGGCCGTGCCCGACCTGCTGCTGCCGCTGGCGGCGGGCGCCGAGCTGGTGATGGTCAAGCGCGAGGTCGCGATGGACGGCACGCGCCTGTCGCGCACGCTCGACGAGGAGCAGATCACCCTGCTGCAGGCCACGCCCGGCATGTGGCAGCTGCTGCTGGATGCCCAGTGGGCCGGCGGTGCGCCGGGCTTTCGTGGCTGGACTGGCGGCGAGGCACTGCGCCCGAGCATGGCGCTGGCGCTGTGCGAACGCATGGAAGGACTGTGGAACGGCTACGGGCCGACCGAGACCACCGTGTATTCCACCGCCTGGCATGTGCGCCCCGAGGAGATCGCCTCGCGCGGCGTCTCCATCGGCAGGCCGGTGGACAACACCGAGATCTGGATCCTCGACGCCGACCTGCAGCCCTGCCCCATCGGCGTGCCGGGCGAGATCTGCATCGCGGGCGAAGGCGTGTCGCTGGGCTACCTCGACCGCCCCGAGCTGACCGCCGAGCGCTTCGTCACGGTGCGCATCTTCGGCACGCCTAAGAAGGTGTACCGCTCCGGCGACCGCGGCCGCTGGCGCAACGACGGCCTGCTCGACCACCTCGGCCGGCTCGACTTCCAGGTGAAGGTGCGCGGCTACCGCATCGAGCCCGGCGAGATCGAGGTGCGCTGCTGCGAGGTCGAGGGCGTCTCGCGCGCGGTGGTGATCGCCCGCGAGGACAACCCCGGTGACGTGCGGCTGGTGGCCTACCTCGCGCTAAAGCAGGGTGCGGGCTTCGACCTCGAGACGCTGATGGTGCACCTGCGCAAGCACCTGCCGGCCTTCATGCTGCCGCAGCACGTGGTGACGATGGATGTGCTGCCCAAGCTGGCCAACGGGAAGATCGACCGCGTCTCGCTGCCGGCTCCGCAGGCGGTGCCGCGAGACGAGGTGCGCCGCGGCGCCGGCCCGTGCAACGAGCACGAGCGCAAGGTGCTCGCGCTGATGGAGAAGGTGCTGAGCCTGCCCGGGCTGGACATGCACGACGACTTCTTCACCATGGGCGGCCATTCGCTGCTGGCCGCGCGGCTCACCACGCTGCTGAGCCGCGAGTTCCAGGTGACGGTGCCGTTGCGCACCCTGTTCGAGTCCCCCACGGCCGGGAAGCTGGCGGCGTCCATCCAGGCGCTGCAGGGCGCGGGCGTGGGGCTGCAGGCGCCCATCGGCCGCAGCATCGGGCGCACCACCGCGCCGCTGACCATGGCGCAGGAGCGCATCCGCTTCATGGAGCAGCTGCACCCCGGCCGTTCGGTCTACAACGCGCCCTCTGCGCAGCGGCTCACCGGGCAGCTCGACGCGGCACGCTTCGAGAACGTGTGGCGCGAGATCATCCGCCGCCAGCCCTCGCTGCGCACCCACATCGGCATCGACGCGGGAAGCGGCAGGCCGGTGCAGGTGATTTCGGAGTCAGCGGAATTCACGCTGCCGCTGGTGGACCTGCGCGGCCTGCCCGCCGACCAGCGCGAGGCCGAACTGGCCGAGCGCATGCAGGAGCTGGCGGACCGGCCCATCGACATCCGCAGCGCGCCGATGATGCATGCGACGCTGTTCCAGCTCGACGACAACGAGCACGTCTTCCTTTTCGTTCCGCACCATCTGATCTGGGACGGCTGGTCCTTCGACCTGATGCAGCGCGAGCTTTCGGCCCTGTACGACGCGGCCGAGCGCGGCCGACCGCACAACCTGCCCGCGCTCTCCACCACCCAGGGGGACTACGCCGAGTGGCTGGAGAAGTGGCTGGCCGGGCCTGCCTGCGAGGAGCAGCTCGCCTTCTGGCGCGGCCGCCTCGAAGGCGCCAAGGCCGTGCGTCCGCCGGTGACCGACATGCCCCGGCGCGCCGGCAAGAGCGGCCAGGGCGGCGCGCACTGGATCCACATCGACCTGCAGAGCACGCAGCGGCTGCGCGAGATCGCGCGCGACATGGACGTGACGCTGAGCATGCTGACCTTCGGCGTGTACGCGCTGACCATGGCCCAGGTGACCGGCAACGACGCCATCGTCATCGCCAACCCGGTGCGTGGGCGCCAGCAGGCCGAGACCGAAGACGTGATGGGCTTCTTCAACAACGTGCTGCCGGTATCGCTCACCATCGACCGCTCGCTCGCGCTGCCGGCCTTCATGCGCTACGTGAAGCAGGAGCTGCTGTCGATGATGAACAACCAGCAGGTGCCCTTCGAGCGCCTGATGGCCGAGCCGGGCTACGCGGGGCAGATCAAGACCTCCGGGCCCTACCAGTCGATGTTCTCGTTCCAGGACGCCCGCGAGCGCGCCCGCTCGGTCGGCAGCCTGCAGACCCGCCAGGTGCACGTGATGCAGCACGGCGCCACCGACGACATCGGCGTGTGGCTGATGGACAAGCCGCACGGCCTGGAAGGCGCGCTGATCTACAACGCCGACGTCTACCTGCGCGAGACCGGCGCCCAGCTGCGCGAGCGCTACCTCGAAGTGCTGCGCCGCGTGGCCGAGGAGCCGGGCGCCACGCTGGAGCGGATCTCCGACCCCGAGATGTCGACCAGCGCCGCCTACCTGCGCAAGATGGCGGCGGCCGATCCGGGCAAGGCCGCCGCCGCTAACGGTACCGTCGACGGCGCCGTCGACGGCAACGGCGGCGCGGCCAGGGCGAAGCAGAGCCAGCTCGAGCCCGAGCAGGCGCAGCTCGCCCGCATCTGGGCCGAGGTGATCGGCATCGACGTGGCCGACATCCGCGCCGGCGACAACTTCTTCGACCTCGGCGGCGACTCGCTTCTGGTGCTGCGCGCCGTGCAGCAGGCGGCCCTGACGCTGGGCCACCGCGTGGAGCCGCGCCGCTACCTGTTCGAGAACCTCGGGCAGATCGCCTCCTCGCCGCGCGTCGCGGCCGGGGGCGTGCCGTCGGACCTCGCCGAGCTCGCCGCCGGCACGGCCGCGCACGCGCAGCAGCATCAGCAGCAGCGCGGCGGACTGCTCGGCGCCCTCGGCGGCTGGCTGCGCAAGGGGTGATGAGCATGGCCGGCCATTCCCCCCAGCCGCTTTCCATCGACGTGCCGCTGTGCCTGTACGTCGACCTGGACAGGTTCGCGGGCCTTCCGTCGGAGCAGGTTCTCTCCGACGAGGAACGCGAGCGCGCCGAGAGCTTCCGCTCGCCGCTGGACCGCCAGCGCTACGTGGCCTCGCACCTCGCGCTGCGCCAGGCGCTGAGCGAGTACACCGGCCTGCAGCACGCCGAGCTGCACCTGTCGAAGGGCTCCTTCGGCAAGCCGTCGCTCACCGGCCATGCGCGCACGCAGTTCTCGCTGAGCCACAGCCAGGGGCTGGCGCTGATCGCCATCGGCGGGCGCGGCCCGCTGGGCGCCGACATCGAGCTGCTGCGCCCGGTGCCCGACGCGGCGGTGCTCGCGGCCGAGCATTTCACCCGCCGCGAGCAGGAAGCGCTGGCCGCCCTGCCCGTGCACGAGCGCGACCGCGCCTTCCTGACCTGCTGGACCCGCAAGGAAGCCTGCCTGAAGGCCATCGGCGTGGGGCTGCTGGTGTCGTCGCAGAGTTTCGAAGTGGGCCTGGAGCCCGACTGCCGCAGCGTGGAGCTTGCGGTGGCGGGCCGCATCCTCTGGCTGCTGCTGGGCCCGGCGCCCGAGCGGATGGACTGCGTGGGTTCCATCGCCGAATGGCGGCAGACCGAGGCGCGCGCCGGCAATGCCAGCCACTCGGGCCGCCTGCTGGAGGCGCACGCATGAGCCACCTGAAGCCGATCATGTTCGGGCCGGCCTCGCGGCAGCTCTTCGGCCTGTTCCATCCCGCCGAGGAAGACAGCGCCGGCGGCAACACCGCCGTGCTGCTGTGCCCGCCCTTCGGGCAGGAGGGCCTGCGCACCCACCGCTTCTTCAAGGTGCTGGCCGAGCGGCTCTCGCGCTCGGGCATTGCCACGCTGCGCTTCGACTTCTACGGCTCTGGCGATTCTCCGGGCGAGGAAGTCGAGGGCGAGCTCGACGGCTGGCGCCGCGACCTCTGCTCGGCGCACGAAGAGCTGCGGCGTCGCGCGCCCGGCGCTTCCATCGTGTGGATCGGCGCGCGGCTCGGTGCCACCGTGGCGGTGCTGGCGGCGCGCGGCGGGCGCTGCGACCCCGTGCGGCTGGTGCTGTGGGAGCCGGTGATCGACGGGCGCAGCTATGCACGGCTGCTGCGCGAGCAGCACGTGGCCGCCATCGACACCACCTTCTGCATTCCCGACCTGGCATGGCGCCGAAGCCTGCTGCAGGAGCCCGAAGCGATGCCCGAGGAGGCGCTGGGCACCCTGCTCTCGCCCGCGCTGCGCGCGCAGCTGGCGGCGCTGGTGCCCGAGTCGCTGCCGCTCACCGCGCTGCACGACACGCTGGTGCTCGCCGGCCCCGACGACGAGCGCACCGCCCAGTGGGCGGCCGACCAGCAGTCGCGCCACATGCCGGTGCGCCTCGCGTACTTCAGCCACCAGCTCGACTGGACTTCCGACCCCTATCCCAACAGCGCGATGGTCCCGGCCGATGCGCTCAACCGCCTGCAGGGTGCTCTTCATGAATGACCCGACCACGACGCTTCCGGGCGCCATCGCCCAGGCCCCGCTGCAGTTCGGGCCCGGCGACGCGCTGATGGGCATGCTCACGCTGCCTGCGCGGCCGGCGCGCGGCGGCACCGCCTGCCTCATGTTCAACATGGGCGCCAACCATCGGGTGGGGCCGCGCCGCATCAACGTGAAGCTGGCGCACCTGCTGGCCGCGCGCGGCGTGGGCAGCCTGCGCTTCGACCTGGGCGGCATCGGCGACAGCGACGCGCTGGCCACCTCGCCCGACCTGCATGTGCGCGCGGTGCACAGCCTGAAGGCGGCCATGGACGCCGCGCAGCGCACGCTGGGCGTGAACCAGTTCGTGATCGTGGGCATGTGCTCGGGCGTGGAGCACGCCATGTCGGCCGCTCTGGCCGACCGGCGCGTGGTGGGGCTGTCGCTCTTCGACGGATTCGCCTTTCCCGAGCTGCGCGCGCGGCTGGAGCGCAACCTGCGCCGCGCGCTGGCCGCGCCCGCGCACCCGTCCTTTCCGGGCAAGGCCAGGCGCTGGCTGCAGCGGCACTTTCTGCGCAGCCACTCGACCACGCCCCTGCCGGGCTTCTTCGCTGAAAGGCGCGCGCCCGAGGCCAACGCGATCTGGTTCGGCGCCGCGCTGCAGCGCCTTGCCGAGCGCAACGTGGCGATGCAGCTGCTGTATTCGGGCTCGCTGCACGTGTGCGACCGCGGCCGCGACCAGCTCGGCGCCTTCGCCCGCAAGCCCTTCGCGCAGGGGCTGCAGTACGAGTTCCTCGGCGAGGTCGATCACACCGTGTGCACCGCGAGAGGCCAGCAGCTCTTCCTGCGCAGCGTGGGCGACTGGGTCGCCGAGCGCTGCCTGGCCGGCGGCACCGAGCGCCGCAGCCAGGGCAGCAGCCGGGCACCCGCCAGCCCCGAACCGGCCATGACCACCTGGGCCGCGCTCTGACAGAGCTCCACGCCGAACCATTCATTCACGCCTTGCACCACCCGCCACAACCAGCCGTCAAGGAGATCACCATGCAACGCCACGATCCAGCGACACAAGCACGCGGAACGCAACCGTCCGCAGTCCTGGCCCGGACGCCAGCGCAGGCACGGCTGCGATGGTTCGGGCTGGCCATGCTGGTCTCGATCTGGCTGGTGATGCTCGCGGGCTGCGCTCCGGGATTCGGCTCGGTGGCACCGCTGGGCTTCACCCGCGCCAACGGCGACAGCACGGCCTCGGGCAGCACCGGACAGATCATCCCGATCACGCCCGACCTGATCCGCACGCAGATCGCGCAGCGGCCCAAGGGCGTGCCCGAGAACATCAAGCGCCTGTTCACCGCGGCACCGGTCTACACCATCGGGCCGGGCGACGTGGTGGGCATCATCGTGTACGACCACCCCGAGCTGCTGCCGAACGCCGGCGCGGTGATCGCGCAGCAGTCGGACCCGACGGGGGTGACCGTGGCGCCCGGCTTCATCGTCGACGCCAAGGGCGAGATCTTCTTTCCGTACATCGGGCGCACCAAGGTGCAGGGCCTGACCGAGAGCGGTGCGTCGGAGCTGATCGCGCAGCGCATCAAGTCCTTCATCAAGGACCCCCAGGTGACGGTGCGCATCCAGTCCTTCCGCAGCCAGCGCGCCTACGTGCAGGGCGAGGTGCGCACGCCAGGGCTGCAGATCTTCACCGACGTGCCGATGACGCTGTCGGAGGCCATCAGCCGCGCCGGCAGCTTCACCCAGGCCGGCGACCGCGCGAACGTCACGCTCACGCGCGGCGGAGTCTCGACGGTCATCAACCTGCCGATGCTCCAGGCGATGGGCGCCGACCCCAACAGCATTCCGCTGCGCAACGGCGACATCGTGAACGTCGGCACCCGCGAGGACAGCCGCGTCTACGTGATGGGCGAGGTGCGCGCGCCGTCGGCGCTGCAGATGCGCAACAACGGCCGGCTGAGCCTGAACGAGGCGCTCGGCGATGCAGGCGGGCCCGACCTCGCGACCTCCGACCCCGGCCAGATCTACGTGGTGCGCAACTCGCCCGACAACCTGGACGTGCAGCAGGTCTTCAACCTCAACGCGAAGAACCCGGTGGCGCTCGCGCTGGCCGACCGCTTCGAGCTGCAGCCGCGCGACGTGGTGTACGTCGACCGCGTGCCGCTGGTGAGTTGGAGCCGCGTGTTCAGCCTGATCCTGCCGGCCGCCCAGGTCGTCAACCTCGCCCGCGACACGGCCCGCCGCTAGGCGCCTCGCCCGTCCGGACAGCAACAGCGCCAACGCAAAAGGTGAACCCCATGAACGCGCACTGGCAACCGTCGCTTCCCGCGCCCGCGGGCACCCCAGTGACGGTGCTCGAAACCACGGCCTGGCCCCGCGAGTCCCGCTTCCACGAGTACTTCGACATCCTCGTGGACAACCGCTGGCTGATCGCCGGCATCACGGCGCTGGCGCTGCTGGCGGGCGTGGGCTACGCGCTCTTCGGCACCCGGGTGTACGAGGCCAACATCCTGATCCAGGTGGAAGACCCCGACCGCTCGGGCGGCAACTTTCCGGGCGATGCCAACGGAGGCGGCGGCATCAGCGTGAAGACGCCGACCGCGGGCGAGACCGAGATCCTGCGCTCGCGCATGGTGCTGGGCCAGGCGATGGAGAACACCCGCCTGTACATCGGCGCGAAGCCGCTCTACATACCCGTGGTGGGTGAGTTCCTGGCGCGGCATTCGAGCCGGCTTTCCACGCCGGGCGTGTTCGGCTGGGGCAACTATGTCTCGGGCACCGAGCAGATCGCCGTCGCGCAGATGGACGTGCCGCCCGCCCTGGAGGGCAAGAAGTTCACGCTGGTCGCGGGCACCGAGGGCAACTACACCCTGACCAGCCCCGAGCTCGAGTCGCCGCTGCACGGCACCGCCGGCACGCCGCTGGACGCCACCGTGCCCGGTGGCAACCTGCACCTGCTGGTGGGCTCCTTCGAGGCCCGCCCCGGCGGGGCCTTCGAGCTGGTGCGCTACTCGAAGCAGCTCACGCTCCTGGGCCTGCAGCGCGACCTGCGCGTGGTCGAGAAAGGCAAGCAGTCGGGCGTGATGGACATCAGCCTGCAGGCCGAGAACCGCAACCAGCTCGCCGGCGTGCTCAACGAGATCGCGGGCCTGTACGTGCGCCAGAACATCGAGCAGAAGACGGTGCAGGCCGAGCGCGCCCTGGCCTTCCTGGGCACCGAGCTGCCCAAGTTCAAGCAGCAGCTGGAGCAGTCCGAGGACGCCTACAACCAGTACCGCAACCAGAACGGCACCATCAGCCTGGACGACGAGGCCCGCAACGCGCTGACGCAGAACGTCGACCTGCAGGCCAAGCTCTTCGACGCCAAGCAGAAGCGCCTGGACCTGGTGGGCCGCTTCACCGCCCAGCACCCGATGGTGCAGACGCTCGACGCGCAGATCGCCTCGCTCAAGAAGGAGCTGGGTTCGGTGGACGGCCGCATCCGCCGCATGCCCATGCTGCAGCAGAACGCGGTGCGCATGCAGCGCGACATCAAGGTCAACACCGAGCTCTACGCGACGCTGCTCAACAGCTCGCTGCAGATGCGGCTGGCCAAGGAAGGCAAGGTGGCCAACGTGCGCGTGCTCGACCAGGCGCTGGTGGCCGAGAAGCCGGTGCGGCCCAAGCCGGTCATCGTGGTCGCGCTGGCGCTGGCCGCTGGCCTCTTCGCCGGTGGCGCGGCGGCGCTGGCGCGCAAGAACCTGAAGCGCTCCATCGAGAGTCCGGACCACATCGAGGCCATCACCGGGTTGAACGTGTACAGCAGCATCCCGCTGAGCACGCAGCAGCGCGTGCTCGACCGCGCGGTGCGCAAGGGCAAGCCCGGCGTCAAGGTGCTGGCGGCGCTGCACGTGGAAGACCCGGCGCTCGAAGGCCTGCGCAGGCTGCGCACGGCGCTCAAGTTCGTGATGGTGGGCGCGCCCAACAACCGCATCCTGATTTCCAGCGCCACGGCCGGCGCGGGCAAGACCTTCGTGTCGTCGAACTTCGCCACGCTGCTGGCGGTGTCGGGCAAGCGCGTACTGCTGATCGACGGCGACCTGCGCCGCGGCACCCTGACCGAAGACTTCGGCCTGCAGCGCCGCGACGGCCTGGCCGACGTCATCAACGGCGAGGTGCCTCTGGAGCAGGCCATCCACCACCAGGTGCTGCCCTACCTGGATGTGATGTCCGCCGGCACCCCGCACCCGGACCCGGCCGGCCTGATGACCAGCGACACCTTCGCGCATGCGCTGGCGCTGCTGTCGGCACGCTACGACGTGGTGGTGATCGACGCCCCCCCGGCCCTGCTGGCCTCCGAGACCGCCGCCATGGCGCCGAGCATGGGCACCGTGCTGCTGGTGGCGCGCGCGGACAACAGCGAGATGGGCGAGCTGCTCGAAAGCAGCAAGCGGCTGGCCCACGTGGGCGCGGCCTTCCACGGGGTGGTGTTCAACGCGGTCGACACCACGCAGCGCCGCAACCGCAGCTACAGCTACGGCTACTACGGCTATGCCCCGACGACCACCGCCGCCGCTCCCGCGCCCCGGCGCGATCCCGCCTACCAGCTGGACACGGCCGACACCGTGATGCCCAGGCGCATCGAACCGGAGCACGCCGAATCATGAACACGCTCAGATCCACCTCCTCCACCGGGCACGGGCCCGGCAATCCGGGCGTCGGCACCGCGGCCGCCAACACGGCGCCCTACATGCCGCTGGGCGGCGCGCCCTGGCTGCGTCGCGCCAAGCGCATGGCCGACATCCTGATGGCCGGCTCCTTCTTCCTCTTCTTCGGCTGGGCCTATGCGCTCGTCTGGCTCGGCGTGCTCTACACCTCCGGAGGCCCGGCCATCTACATGCAGCCGCGCTACGGCAAGGGCGGGCGCGTCTTCAAGTTCTACAAGTTCCGCTCGATGGTGGCCGACGCCGACGCGGTGCTGGCGCGCCACCTGCGCCAGAACGAGGCCGCGCGGCGCGAATGGGCCGTCTACCAGAAGCTGCAGAACGACCCGCGCATCACCCGCTTCGGCGCCTTCCTGCGCAAGTACAGCATCGACGAGTTCCCGCAGTTCTGGAACGTGCTCAAGGGCGACATGAGCATGGTCGGCCCCCGCCCCTGCATGTTCGCGCAGAAGGACCTGTACGGCGACTACTGGGACCACTACTGCGCCGTGCGCCCTGGCATCACCGGCCTGTGGCAGATCAGCGGGCGCAACGAGATCAGCTACCGCCGCCGTGCCGCGATGGACGCGGAGTACGTCGCGCACCTGTCGCTGTGGCGGGACTTCGTGATCCTGCTGAAGACCTTCGGGGTGGTGACGGGGGCGCGCGGGTCGCGATAGCGGCCGCAGCGACACAGCCACTACCCATCGGCGGTTCCGCTCTTTCCATTCAACCACTTCAACGAAAGCTCATATGCGAATCTTCGTAGCAGGTCATCGCGGCATGGTGGGTCAGGCGACGGCACGGCGCCTTCGCGAACTGGGCCACGACGTGGTGACGCGAACCCATTCCGAACTCGATCTCCTCGACCAGGCAGCCGTGGCCCGCTTCTTCGCCACGGAACACATCGACGAGGTCTACCTGGCGGCCGCCCGGGTCGGCGGCATCCACGCCAACATGACGTATCCGGCCCAGTTCATCTACGAGAACCTGGCCATCGCCACCAACGTGACGCACCAGGCCTTCGTCTCTGGCGTGAAGCGGCTTCTGTTCCTGGGCTCCAGCTGCATCTATCCGCGCATGGCCGAGCAGCCGATCCGCGAGGAATACCTGCTCAACGGAAAGCTCGAGCCCACCAACGAGCCTTACGCCATCGCCAAGATCGCCGGGCTCAAGCTGTGCGAGAGCTACAACCGCCAATACGGCGCCACGCACGGCATCGACTACCGCAGCGTAATGCCGACCAACCTGTACGGCCCGGGCGACAACTACCACATCGAGAACAGCCACGTGGTACCCGCGCTGATCCAGCGCTTCCACCTGGCGAAGATCGGCAATTCGCCCAGCGTGCTGATCTGGGGCAGCGGCCGCGCCCGTCGCGAGTTCCTGTACGTCGACGACATGGTCGAGGGCTGCCTCGCGGTGATGAACCTTTCGCGCGCCGAATACGACCGGCAGACCGACGCGATGCGCGGCCACATCAACCTCGGCACCGGCGAGGACGTATCCATCGCCGAGCTCACCGAGCTGATCCGCGACGTGGTGGGCTATACCGGCACCATCCGCTACGACCTCGCGCAGCCCGATGGCGCGCCGCGCAAGCTGCTGGACGTCTCGCGTGCCAACAGCCTCGGCTGGCACGCGACCGTACCGCTGGCCGAGGGGCTTCGCCGCACCTACGCCGACTACCAGAAGGCGATCCGGCCGGTCGAAGAGATCGATGCAGCAGGTCAAGGCCAGGACCAGGCGCAGCCCTTGGCCAAGGCCCACGCCTGAACCGCCGACTGCCCATCCCACAGCAGGCCCGCCATGCGCCCCCTCGCCTTCTGGTCCGGCATCGTCTGCGCCGCGCTGTGCGGCCTGGTCGATCCGGTTTGGGGCTACGCGGCGGTGTTCGTGCTGTCGCTGGTGCAGATCGCGATGCTGGGATCGGCCGGCGGCAGCGTGTTCCTGCTGATCCATTACGCGGCCATCCTGACCTACTTCTCTATCGCGCCGGCGATGCAGATATCGCACGACATCGACTTCTGGGACGCGGGCGTGATGCGCGCCGATTCGCACACGCAGGCGCTGATGCTCTTGCTGCTCTACATGGCGGGCGTGGAGGCCGCGCGGCTGGGGGAGCGCGATGCGCCCGCCGACGCGATGGCGCGGCGCGACGGCCGCATGGCCGAGCTCGCCAACGCCCAGTTGCTGCTGCTGGGCTGCGCGGTGTTCGCCTTCGCCGCGCTGCTGGTGAAGCCGGAGCTCAACTTCGTGGCGCGTGGGGTCGCGGGCCTGGGCAGCGAGGACAACAACCTCGCCATCGACTTCATCTTCTATTCCACGCTGCCCAAGCTGGTGGTGCTGATGTGCTTCGTGGCGCTGGCCATCCAGGCGTTGCGCCGCCGCACGCTGTGGTCGTGGGGCGTGGCGGGCATCGCCTTCGGGCTGGCGGCGATCGCGGCCAACCCGGTGAACACGGCCCGGCAAGTCCTGCTGATCGGATTGCTGCCGCTGCTCGTCCATGCGCTGGCGCGCAGCCGGCGCTGGCTGCTCGCGGGCCTGATCTTCGGCTCCATCGCGGGGCTGGGGCCGGTGCTGAACCTGATCTCGCGCGGCAGCATCTGGGGCGAGGAGCTGCGGACCTTTCCCTTCAGCCAGGACTTCGACGCGATGTTCGTCGTCGCGGGCATCCTGGAGCGCGCGCCAATTCCGGACCTGGGCTGGGGCCGCTACCTGCTGTCGGCCTTCTCGTTCTTCCTGCCGCGCAGCCTGAAGATGTTTCCCGACTTCGACCCGCTGGGCTGGTCGGCCATCCTCGGCAACTTCTCGCAGGCCAATCTCTCGCTGCCGCCCTTCACCACGGCGTATTTCGACTTCGGTCTGGCAGGGCCGGCGCTATTCGGTTTCGCGGTATCGGCCGCCTTCCGGGCGGTGGACCGCGCCGTCCAGGCCGGGCGGCCGGTGTCGGGTTCCTACCTGGCGGCGCTGGTGCTGCTGGCCGCCTACGTGCCGTTCATGCGCGGCCCGATCCTCGGCTGGGGGCCGTTCGCTGCCTCGGGCGTGATCGCCGCATTCATCGCGGGCTCTCTGAGCTCCCGCACCCGCCGCGCGATGACGCGCGTGGTGCGGCGCCGCCTGCCGAGCGCATGAAGGAAGAAGAAAGAAAAGAAAGAAGCACCCATGGCCGCCTACCTCTACTACGACACCGTGCGCCTCAACAAGGCGGCCGGCGGCGTGCTCAACGTGTCGCAGGTGCTGCTGCGCCACATGCGGCTTTCGCCCGACGACCGCGTTGTGCCGGTGAGCGAACGGCACCCGCGCCTCTTCGCTCTGGCGCAGCGTCTGAAGATCAGCCGCTTCGTGCTCGACACACTGCTCTACAACTTCCACCGGCTGCGCACGCTGATCACCGGCGAGCAGCTGTTCTCGATGTTCCCCAACTACTACCTGCCGCTCACGCTGCTGGGGCGACATCGCGACTCGGTGGTGATCGTGCACGACCTGCAGTACAAGGCCTATCCGCAGTATTTCGGGCGCCTCAAGCGGCTCTTCCTCGACTGGAATCTCTGGCGCGCGGCGCGCAGCGCGGCCGACGTGGTCTTCATCAGCCGCAGCAGCCAGCGCGACTTCGAGCGCCACTTCGGCCGCGGCGCGCGTTCCAGCGTCATCTTCAACCCGGTGGACGCGCCGCGAGTCGCCCCGGCCGCCGTCGCGGCGCCCGGCGCGCGCTATCTGATCGCGGCCTACCACTACTACCCGCACAAGAACTTCGCCGGCATCCTCGCGCTCTTCGAGCGCATGAAGGCGGCCGGGCTGGTCGACTACCTCGACATCACCGGCAACGGTGCGGCGGAAGTGCAGCGCATGGTGTCGGCGATGCCGCCCGAGGTGCGCGAGTGCGTTCGGCACCGCGGCCTGGTGCCACGCGACGAGTTGCTGCGGCTGTACCAGGGCGCCACCGCCTTCATCTCGCTCTCGACCTTCGAGGGTTTCAACCTCTCGGCGGCGGAGGCGGCGACGCTGGGAGTGCCGCTGCTGCTGTCGGACATTCCGGTGCACCGCGAGCTGTTCGCGGACTACGCCTTCTTCGCGGGCAGCGACGGCGACGATCCGGAGCAGATCGCGCAGTACCTGGCGCACCACGAGCACGCCCGCCCGGCGTGGGTGCACGCCGGCACCTGCGCACCCGCCAACGTCGCGAGGCGTTACCTGATGCTCAAGCGCGGCACGCTTTCGCTCGCGGGGGCCGTGCCATGACTGCATGCCTGCCGCACGTCGTGCGATTCATCGCGAAGCTGCTGCTGGCGGTGGCGCTGCCGCTGGCGGCCCATGCCCAGCCCGCATCGGCGCCGACGCCGGGCTTCGGCGTGATGGTTCATTACCTGCCCGACAAGCAATCGATCGGCGAGATCAGGCGCTTCGACGTGGAAGCCTTCGCTGCCACGCTGGCGGAGATGCGCGTCTCGCACCTGATCCTGACGCTGGGGCAGAACAGCGGCCAGTACATCGCGCCCAATGCGGCGCTGGAGGTGCTCTGCCCGGCCAGCGCCGCAAACCGCCCGCCGCGCGACCTGCCGCTGGAGATCGGCCGGGCCCTGCGCAGCCGGGGCATCGCGCTGATCCTGTACCTGCCGTTCCGTGCGCCGCAGGCCGACCGCGCGCTCATGGATTGCCTGGGCGACGTGTCGGAGCAGGAGCCGCCGCCGGCCCGTTTCATAGCGGCGTGGTCCAGCGTGATCCGCGACTGGTCGCAGCGCTATGGCGCGCTGGCCAGCGGCTGGTGGTTCGACGGCACCTACAACACCAAGGGCATCACGCCCGCCGGCTGGGACATGCTGTGCAGCGCCGCGCGCGCGGGCGCCACCAACCGCTGGCTGGCCTTCAACGCGGGCGAAGGCGCGGAGCGCTTCAGCGCGAAGTCGGCCCCCTGCCAGAACCTGATGGCCGGCGAATACATGCAGCCGCCGCCGCACCTGAGCGGCCCGCCCTCGGAACTCGTCCTGCACGTGCTGACGCCGCTGACCGCCTCGTGGGGCCGCGACGCGCCGGCGCGATTCACGACCGCGCAGCTTCGTGCCTGGATCGCCGACGCATCAGCCGCGCGCGGTCTCTTCACGCTGGACATGCCCATCGACGCAGCCGGCCGCTTCGTTCCCGCGCACGTCGCGCTCATCAAGAGCGTCACGGCGGCGAGCAAGCCCTGAATCAGAGAAACGCTGTCACACCTGCCTCAACCCAACCCGATCACCATGAACCCGCCCCTGCCCTTCATCGTCGTGGAAGACCGCCAGAACAAGACCCTCGCGCTGTGCCGCGAATCGGCGGAGCTGGCCGGCGAGCCGCTGCTCGTGCTCTCGGACACCGACGCGGGTCCGGCCTACGAGCGCTTCTGCCGCTCCTACGTGCACCTGTCGAGCAACACGCCGGAGTTCGAGAAGATCTGCTTCCGGCGTTACTTCCTGCTTGCGCGCTTTCTGGAATCCAACCCCGAAGTGCGCGATTTCGTGCTGATCGACAGCGACGTGCTGCTTTTCCAGGGCGCGGGGCAGCACATCAGGCGGCTGGTGGGCAGGGCCGATTTCTCGGGTTCCAGCATGCAGTCGGCCGACGGCTGGAACCCCTGCCAGATCTCGCCGCACGTGAGCTACTGGACATCGAGCGGACTGCGCCGCTTCGTGGCCTGCGTGCTCGACACCTATGCCACGCCCTCGGGGCGCCGGAAGCTGCGCGAGATCTCGGCGCGCTTCGCCGCGCGGGGCGTGCGCGGCGGCGTGTCGGACATGACGCTGCTCTACCTCTGGGCGCACGCCACCGGCAACGACGAGCCCATCAACCGGGTGCTCGAGGGCACGGTCGTCGACCACAACATCAACGGCATGCACAACCTGCATCGCGGGGAGTTCAAGGTGCTGGGCGGCGCCAAGCGCATCGCCTACCGCGAGGGCAAGGCCTGGCTGACCAGCACCTCGGGCGAGCTCACGCGCGTGGTGGCGCTGCACTTCCAGGGCAGCGCCAAGATGGCCATGCCCTACGCCCTGCGCGGCCACATGCTCACCGTGGCGGCCGTGACCTATGGGCTGCAGATCGCCCGTCGCGCGAAGAACAACGCCTTTCGCGCGGGCGCCTTCGCGCGCCGGCTGTTCGACACGCGCCGCGTGCACCGCGTGCCGGCCGGCAAATGAGCACCAGCGAGCCGACGCCATGAAGCACTTCAGCCTGCCACTACCGCTGCCCGGGGCGCGCATGGCATGGCTGTCGGGCCTGGGCGCGCTCGCTTCGCGGCTCTACGTGTACCTGTCGGGCTTCCTGGCCATCTTCCTGATGGCTGCGAGCGTTCCGCCCGCGCGCTTCGGCGAGTACTCGGTCTACCAGTCGGTCCTGGAGGTGGCGCTGGTGGTGGCCACGCTGGGCAGCTCGCTGCTGTTCTCGCGCAACGCGGCCTCGGCGCCGCCGGGCGTGACGCGCGGCGACGTGGTGCGCACGCTGTCCATCGGCCTGCCGCTGGCTACCGTGCTCGCGACGGTGATCCTCACGGTGCAGCGCCTGCCGGTGGGCGACGCGCCCTTCGCCATCCTGGTGGTCACGCTGGCGGTGTTCGCATTCAACAGCCTGCGGCTTTCCTTCAGCCGCGGCCTCGGGCACTCGGGGCTGCTGAACCTGGAGGCCGGAATCCGCTCGACCGTCCTGGTCGCGGGCGTGGGCGTCTGCGCCGCGGTGCATTTCGACCTGGGCGTGGCGCACCTGCTGCTCATCAACCTGATCGCGGTGGTCGTGGTGTGCCTGGCCGTGGGCCTGCCGGCCAACGGCGAGGCGCCGCCGGTGGGGCGCGCGGCGCTCGGGCTGGCCTCGCAGGCCGGGGCGACGGTGTATTCGCTGCTCATGTTCCTTCTGCGCAAGTCGGACCTGCTGATCGTGGCCTCTTTCATGCCGCTGAGCTACGTGGGCGCCTTCAAGCTCGCCTTCCTGCTGGCCGAGGCGCCCTCGCAGTTCGTGCAGGCCTTCCTGGTCACAAAAACGCCCGCGATGCTGGAGACCGAGGCCGGCAACTTCACGGCCGCGAAGCTGCGGCTCGCGCGGCACTCCTTCCTGCTGGGCTGCGGGCTCTTCGTCGGGCTGGCCGCGCTCATCTCGGTGGCCGCGCCGCTGCTCAAGCTGGGCAACGAGGCGCGCACCATCTTCCTCTGCATCGCGCCCTACTTCCTCCTGCGCACCTACACGATCCACCACGAGATGGTGCTGTCGCTGAAGACCTCGATGGGCTCGCTGGGCCAGTGGGCGCTGCTGGAGGTGGCGCTGCGGCTGGCGTCGTACGTGGTGGTGGCCTCGCTCTTTCCCGGCAAGCCGCACTACGTTTTCTTCATCGCCTGCCTGAGCGACTTCGCGCTGTACGAGACGCGCATGCGCCTGCACTTCGGCTTCTTTCCCATCGCGCGCCTGCTGGCGCGGAGGCAGGCATCGTGAAGATCCTCCTGTATTCGATGAACTTCGCGCCCGAGCTGGCCGGCATCGGCAAGTACTCGGGCGAGATGGCCGAGTGGCTGCAGGCGCGCGGGCACGAGGTGCGGGTGATCGCCTCGCCGCCCTTCTTTCCGCAGTGGTCGGTGTTCGAGGGGTACTCGGCCTGGATGTACCGCAGGTCCGACTGGAACGGCGTGAAGGTATGGCGCGCGCCCACCTGGGTGCCCTCGCAGCCGCGCGCGCTGGGGCGCATCGGGCACCTGCTGTCGTTCACGCTGTCGAGCGTTCCGCTGCTGCTGGCGCAGCTGTTCTGGCGTCCTGACGTGGTGTTCGTGGTCGAGCCGCCCCTGTCCTGCGCGCCGGCCGCGCTGTGCCTGGCCAAGCTGATGCGCGCAAGCTCGTGGCTGCACATCCAGGACTACGAGGTGGACGCCGCCTTCGGCCTGGGCTGGCTGCGCGGCGAGCGGGTGCGGCGCTTCGCGCTGGCCGCCGAGCGCTGGCTGATGCGCAGGTTCGACCGGGTCTCGACCATTTCGACCGCGATGCGCGCCAAGGCGCTGGAAAAGGGCGTGGACGAATCGCGGCTGGTGCTGTTCCCGAACTGGGTCGACGTGGAGGCCATCCGGCCCCTCGAGCGGCCGGCGCTGGTCTCGGGTGCTTCCGCGCAGGGCTACCGGGCCGAACTTGGCATTCCGGCCGACGCGGTGGTGGTGCTCTATGCCGGCAGCCTCGGCAGCAAGCAGGGCATCGAGCTGCTGGCCGAGGCGGCGCGGCTGCTGGTGTGCTCGCACAACATCCACTTCGTGTTCTGCGGCAACGGGCCGAGCCGCCCATCGCTGATGAACGCCTGCGTGCGGCTGGTCAACGTGCACTTCCTCGACCTGCAGCCCACCGAGCGCTTCAACGAGCTGCTGGGCATGGCCGACATCCATGTGCTGCCCCAGCGCGCCGATGCCGCCGACCTGGTCATGCCTTCGAAGCTGGGCGGCATGCTGGCGAGCGGCCGCGCGGTGATCGTGACCGCGCATGCCGGCACCGCGCTCAGCGAGGCGGTGTGGGGCCGCGGCGTGGTGGTCGAGCCCGGCGACGCCGCCGCGCTGGCCGACGCCATCGAGCAGCTTTCCATGTCGCCCGCCACGCGCGAGCTGATGGGGTCGATCGGCCGGCGCTTCGCCGAGGCCGAGCTCGACCGCAACGTGATCCTGCAGCGCCTCGAAGAGCAGCTGCAGCGCTGCGTCACCGCCTGACGCGACGACCGGCCCGCCCCAAGGAACACCGCCATGCCCGCACCCAGGATCCTCGTGACAGGCGGCGCAGGCTTCATCGGCAGCCACACCTGCGTGGCGCTGATCGCGGCGGGCTACCAGCCGGTGGTGCTCGACACGCTGGTCAACAGCGACGCGCGCTCGCTGAAGCGGGTGGCGTGCATCACCGGCGTCGAGCCCGTGCTGGTGCGCGCCGACGTGCGCGACGGCGCCGCGCTCGACCGCACCTTCGCCGCGCACGGCGTGCAGGCGGTGGTGCACCTTGCGGGACTGAAGGCAGTCGGCGAATCGGTGGCCGATCCGCTGGGCTACTACGACGTCAACCTGGCCGGCAGCCTGGTGCTGGCGCGGGCCATGGACCGTGCGGGCGTGCGCACGCTGGTGTTCTCGTCGTCGGCCACGGTGTATGGCGACTCGCAGCCCTCGCCCATCGCCGAGGCCGCGCCGCATGGGCCGGTCAACCCCTACGGCCGCACCAAGTCGATGGTGGAGAGCATGCTGGCCGACCTCTCGCACGCCGATGCGCGCTGGGGCATCGCCTGCCTGCGCTATTTCAACCCGGTGGGCGCGCACGAGAGCGGCCTGCTCGGCGAACTGCCCAACGGCCCGCCCAACAACCTGATGCCCTACATCTCGCAGGTCGCGGCCGGCGAGCGCGAGTGCCTGGTGGTGCACGGCGCCGACTACGACACCGCCGACGGCACCGGCGTGCGCGACTACGTGCACGTGATGGACGTGGCCGAGGGCCACGTGGCGGCGCTGCACCGCGCGGCGCGACGACCCGGCATCCTCATGGCCAACCTGGGCACCGGCCACGGCGCGTCGGTGCTGGAGGTGGTCTCGGCCTTCGAGCGCGCGAGCGGCCGGCGCATCGCGCTGCGCATCGGGCCGCGCCGCCCGGGCGACGCACCCGCCTACTGGGCCGATGTGCGCAGCGCGTGGCGCACGCTCGGCTGGCGGGCGCGCCGCGACCTCGACCAGATGTGCGCCGACAGCTGGCGCTGGCAGTGCGCCAGCCCGCGCGGATTCGACGACCCGGTGCCCACCCTGGTGCCCGGTGCCGTGCTGTTCCAGAACAAAGACAGAGCCATCAACATCCACTCCAACCGGGGGCACACCCATGTCTGAACAAGCTACACCCCCAGCCATCGAGCTGGGCGCCGGCCAATCGGGCTATCCGCCAGGGGTCTGCGCGCCGGCCACGCCGCTGTGGCCCGGTTTCCTGACCGGGCAGGAAGACGCGCCGGTGCGCGTGCTGCTCGTGGACGACGACGAGTTCATGCGCCGCGTGATCGCGCAGGAGCTGCTGTCGGACCTGCGCATACAGCTCGAAGGCCAGGCCGGCAGCCTGCGCGACGGCCGGCGGCTGGTGGCCACGCACGAGTTCGACGTGCTGATGGTCGACCTGCGGCTGGGCGACGGCTCCGGCTTCGACCTGATCCAGGAAGCGCGCGAGCACCGCCGCTCGGCCGAGATCATCGTCATCACCGTGCTGGAGGACGAGGCGCACGTGCTGCACGCGCTGGAACTGGGCGCCACCGGCTACCTGCTGAAGGACGCATGGCTGCAGAGCTTCGCCCAGGCGGTGCTGCAGGTGGTCAACGGCGGCGCGGCCATCACGCCGCGGCTGGCACGCCGGTTGCTCTCCCGGCTGAGCCACCGGCCGATGGGCGCGCTGCCACCGGCTGCGCAACCCCTGCCGCGCGAGACGACGCTGACGGCGCGCGAGTGCGAGGTTTTGCGCTTCGTCGCGCGCGGGCACGTCACGGAGGAGATCGGAAACAGGCTGGGCATCTCGGGGCAGACCGTCAACGCCCACATCAAGAACATCTACAAGAAATTGCACGTCCATTCGCGCGCGCAGGCCGTGAGCTATGCCGCGTATTCCGGGCTGATCTGAAGCGGCCCTTTCCTCTCTTCTTCATCAACCTGCACGCAACCCAACGCTGGCGACCGATCATGAAAACCGCTCCCTCCATCCATCCCGTGGTCCTGTGCGGCGGCAGCGGCACGCGGCTGTGGCCGCTGTCGCGCAAGGCCCTGCCCAAGCAGTTCGCGCCGCTGGTCGGCGGCAAGAGCCTGCTGCAGCTCACGCTGGAGCGGCTGGCTCTGCTGAACGCCGACATCACCTGCGTGACCTCGGAAGACCACCGCTTCCTGGTGAAGGAAACGGTGGAGAACGCCGGTGTCACGGGCCGGCAGATCCTGGAACCGGTGGCGCGCAACACCGCTGCAGCGATGGCATCGGCCGCGCTGATGGCCGAGCCTGACGACCTGCTGCTGTTCGCGCCTTCGGACCATCACATCCCCGACGCCGCCCTCTTCGCCCGCACCGTGCATGCCGGCGTCGATGCGGCGCTGGCGGGCCGGATCGTCACCTTCGGCGTAGTGCCCAGTTTCCCGAGCACGGCCTACGGCTACATCGAGGCCGGCGAGGCGCTGGCCGGCGGGCACAGCCAGGCGGTGGCGCGCTTCGTCGAGAAACCGACGGCAGCGGTGGCCGAAATGCTGATCCTGAACGGCGGCTACAGCTGGAACGCGGGCATCTTCCTCGTGCAGGCGCGCACGCTGATCGCCGCGCTGCGCGAGCACGCGGGCGACATCCTGCAGGCCTGCGAGAGCGCCGCGGCCAACGCGACCCGCGACGGCAGCTTCGTGCGGCTGGACCGCGCCGCCTTCGAGCAATGCCGCGCCGACAGCATCGACTACGCGGTGCTCGAGAAGCATCGCCAGATCGCGGTCGTGAAGTTCGAGGGGCTGTGGAGCGACGTGGGCAGCTGGAACGCGGTCGCCAGCCTGCACCCGGCCGACGATGCCGGCAACCGGCTCAGCGGCAAGGCCAGCGCGCTGAACTCGCGCAACACCTTCGTGCATGCGCCGCACCGGCCGGTGGTGGCGCTGGGCACGCAGGACCTGATCATCGTGGATACGCCCGACGCCGTGCTCGTAGCCGGCGCGGGCTGCGCCGAGCAGGTGGCGGAGGTGGTGCGCAAGCTCTCGCTGGAAGGCTGCGCCGAAGCCACCGAGCACCGCCGCGTGGTGCGGCCATGGGGCGCCTACGACAGCATCGACCTGGGCGAGCGCTTCCAGGTCAAGCGCCTCACGGTCAAGCCCGGCGCCAGGCTCTCGCTGCAGATGCACCACCACCGCTCCGAGCACTGGGTGGTGGTGAAGGGCACGGCGCGCGCCACCTGCGACGGCAAGGTCAGCCTGGTGCACGAGAACGAGTCGATCTACCTGCCCTCCGGCGCGGTCCACCGGCTGGAGAACCCCGGCAAGACGGTGCTCGAAGTGATCGAGGTGCAGACCGGCGGCTACCTGGGCGAAGACGACATCGTGCGTTTCGACGACACCTACGGGCGCTGCGCGGCGCAGGCGACCACGGCGACAACGGACCTCATCGCGGCAGATACGGCGTGATGTTCCTCAGCGCGTTGGCCACGTAGGCCTCCTTCTCGCCCACTGGCGCCACGTAGTGCAGCGCCGCCTCGGCGGCCTCGATGCCCTCGGTGCGCGCGATGACCCAGCCGGCCAGGTAAGGCGAAGCGAAGCAGCCGCCCGCGGTGGCGACGTTGCCGCGCGCGAAGAAGGGCTGGTTCAGCACTTCCACGCCGGCTTCCTGCACCCAGGGCTTGGTCGTCAGGTCGGTGCAGGCCGGAACGCCTTCGACAAGGCCGAGCTTGGCCAGGACGAGCGTGCCCGAGCATTGCGCCGCGATCAGTTGCCGCTGCGGATCGAGCGACAGGCGCCCCATCAGCTCCGGGCTGGCGACCACCTCGCGCGTCTTCACACCGCTGCCGACGACCACCGCGTCGGCGGAGCGCGCATCTTCCAGCAGCGACTGCGCGCGGATGGTCACGCCATTCATCGACGTGACCTCCGGCGTCGGGCAGCAGATGCTCACGCGCCAGTCCGGCTTCTTGATGCGGTTGAGCACGCCCAGCGCGATGAGCGAGTCGAGTTCGTTGAAGCCGTCGAAGGTGAGGATGGCGATGTGCATGGCGTCCTGTATTGGTGTGATCGTGGGCGGATGGAGCCATCGTAGGAGAGGCGATCAATACAATCAAAGAATTGTCATGGATACATCGAGCTCGCGATGGCCGAAGCCCGCTACAAGCAACTGGTCGACGAACTTGCCGCCGAAATCCGCGACGGCCGCCTGCCACCCGGCACCCGCCTGCCCACGCACCGCAAGCTGGCCGAACGCCACGGGCTGGCGCTGGTCACCGCGTCGCGCGTCTACGCCGAGCTGGAAGCCATGGGCCTCGTCAGCGGCGAGGTCGGCCGAGGCACCTTCGTGCGCGAAGCGTCGCTGCGCATGGGCCCCGGCGCCGAGCAGCGGGCGCTGCCGGCGGACCTGGTCGACCTGAACTTCAACTACCCCGCCCTGCCCGGACAGGCCGAACTGCTGCGCGGCGCACTGCGCCAGCTCGCGGCCGGCGGCGAACTCGAGGCCATGTTGCGCTACGCACCCCACGGCGGACGGATGCACGAGCGCGCCTGCTTCGCCCGGCACCTCGCCTCGCGAGGGCTGACAGCGGAGCCATCTAACGTGCTGATCGTCGACGGCGCCCAGCATGGACTGGCCGTGACCGCAATGGCCCTGCAGCAACCCGGCGACGTGGTCGCGGTGGACGCCCTCACCTACCCCGGCTTCAAGGTATTGGCCGAGGCGCACAAACTGGAACTGGCGCCCCTGCCCGCTGCCGGTCAGGGGCCCGACCTCGACGTGCTGGAGCGCCTGTGCGCGCGGCGCCGTGTGCGGGCCATCTACGCCATGCCGACCATGCACAACCCGCTGGGCTGGGTGATGGGCACGAGCCGCCGCAAGCGCCTCGTGGCCATCGTGCGGCGGCACGGGCTGCTCGTCATCGAGGACGCGGCCTATGCCTTCCTGGCCGACGATCCGCCCGCGCCACTGGCTGCGCTGGCGCCCGAGACGACGGTGTATGTCTCGGGTCTCTCCAAGAACGTCGCGACCGGGCTGCGCGTGGGTTTCGTCGCCGCGCCCGATGCGTGGGTGCCGAAGCTCGAACGTGCGATCCGGGCCACGACGTGGTGTACACCGGGCGTGACCACCGCCATCGCGTGCTCATGGCTGGAAGACGGCACGGTCGAGCGGCTCGAATCGCAGAAGCGGCAGGACGCGTCTGCGCGGCAAGCCATCGTCGGCGAAGTGCTTGCCGGGATGGGATGCATGCGGCATCCGTCGTCGTACTTCGCGTGGCTGCCGCTGCCGGAGGAGACGCGGGCCGACCTCGTTGCCGCGGCGCTGATGCGTGAAGGCGTTTCGGTGTCCACGGCCGAGCCATTCGCTACGTCGAAGCATGTGCCGCATGCACTGCGGCTGGCGTTGGGGTCGGTCGGGCTGGAGGGTTTGCGAAGTGCCTTGCGGACTGTGCGGCGGGTGGTCGAGGAGCAGTCGTACTGAACGAGCGCTCAGGAAACGGCGACGCCGCCCAGTGCCTCCCGGATGCATGAGGCGATCTCTTGTTCGCTTCGTCCACCCCGCAACACGATGCCCGGACCGAAGGCGAAATGGGGAACCGACCGGACACCCGCCACGGCAGCTCTCCTCGCCGCCTCTTCGACTCGCCCGTGCCAGGCGCGGTCGACAGCGATCGCCCTTGCCTCCATCCGATCGAATCCGTGATCCACGGCGATGGCCGCAAGCACATCGGCATTGCCGATGTTCTTTGCGCCGAGAAAGTACGCCTGCGTGATGGCGACTGCCAACCGATGCTGGGGCAAGCCTCGCTCCCCGGCGGCAAGGATCAACGCATGGGCTGCCTGCGTGGGAAAGGCCCAGGGCTGGCGACGCAGGTCGAGCTCGAGTCCCGAGGATCGCGCTTCGGACTCGACACGTGAAAACGCAATTGCCGGATCGGTGATGCCGTGGCGCGAGCGCAGCAGATCGGGAATGTAGGTTCCTGACGCAGGCGCATCGGGCATCAGCAGCACCGGATGGTGGCGGATGTCCGCCGCAAGGCCGGCAAAGCCCTGTGCAAGTACCTTGTCGAGCCGGTACTGGCCGACGATGCACCAGGGGCAGGTGATCTCGGTATAGAGGTCTATTCGCAGCATGTGCGTCTGGCCTTCCTCGTTCATGCCGGCTGAAGTGGCGGCAGGATCGATTCGGGGCGGTCGCGTTTCGTGGCGAGGCTCCAGATATCCTCTGCGATGTCGTCGGGATCGAGCACCGGCAACCTTGGATCGAGCTTCGCTCCCGAGGCGGTCATCGCACGCAGCCCCGTCGAACGATCGATGACCGCGCCGATGCTCACCGTACCCGCGTAGACGCCCTTCGGGACCAATTCCGCATTGAGGGTGAGGACGTAGTTGCGCGCGGCAGCCATCGCGGGGCCGACGCCGCTCATGCCGGGAATGGCAACCACACCGGCCAGGCCTCCGACGACGATCATCGCGCCGTCTCCCCGGGCCAGCATGCCCGGCAGTACGGCGTGCGATACCTCGATGGGCGAGAGCATGAAGATCGAGGCCATGGCCTGCAGCTTCGCCGCATCGAGTTCGACCGCGGGTACGAAGTTGGCGTCGGAAGGCGCGGGAGCGTAGACGGCGACGTCCACGCTCGAGAACCGCTCCTCGATGGATCGGACCAGCGCGGGAATTCCGTCGATCTTCGTGAGGTCGGCCGGAAACGCTGCGGCCTCGATATCTGCCCGGGCGAGTTCGGCGACGAATGCCTCCAGCGGCTCGGCGCGCCGCGCGACGAGGGCGATCCGATAACCTTCGCGACCGAAACGCTTGGCCAGGGAGGTGCCGAGGCCGGAGCCTGCGCCGAAGATTGCGAGGGTTTTCTTTGCAGTCATCTGGTATTCCTTCAGGTGGTATGTTTCGATGACCAGATGATTGAGATTGACCGTCACAATGACAAGAACGCAGATGTTTGAGGCCTAGTCACATGCATATGCCTGCCCCACCCGACGAGCCCGGTACGAACGAGCACTGCCGGAAGGTGAACCAGATGCTCGGCCGAATGGGCGACAAGTGGACCATCCTCGCGATCACGATGCTCGAACAGAAGCCGCGTCGGTTCAATGAACTCAAGCGGCTGATCGGCGGGATATCGCAGCAGATGCTGACGCGAACGCTCAAGGCCCTGGAGCGCGACGGCATGGTGACGCGAACGGTTCATCCCACCGTGCCTCCCCAGGTCGAATACGCGCTGACCGAACTGGGTCACTCGCTCGCGTCGCCTCTCATGAACCTGGCCACATGGGTGCTGGACCATCTGGGCCAGATCGAATTGCACCGGGCCTCGCACGACGAGCGGGCAATGCCTGCGGCGTCGAACTCCACCGTGTATCGCCGGCGTTAGATGCCGCAAAAGCCCGCAGCGCCACGCCTCACCAGCCGTGAAAGCGCCCCCATGCCCGCAGCGTTCCGTCTTCCGACAACGCCTGATATTCCGGAAACTGCGCCCCCGTCGCACAGGCATGATTCGGCAGGATGCGCAGCCGCGTCCCTACAGGAAAGCGCACCGCGATGTCCGCATCCGCCTCGCCCTCCCGCGAAAGAATGCCGTGCTCCTGGTTCGCACCAATGAGCACATAGCCATCGAGCACCCGTCCCTGCGCATCGCACACCTGCCCGTACCCGAAGTCCCGCTTCTGCTTCTGCGTCCCCCGGTCGCGGCTCATCGCCATCCAGCCTGCGTCGACGATGGCCCAGCCCTTGTCGGCCTGGTGGCCGATCACGGTGGTGAGCACGCTCAGGGCGATGTCGTCCTCGGTGCACACGCCGATGTTGCACATCACGAGATCGAAGAACACGTACACGCCGGCCCGCACTTCGGTCACGCCGTCCAGCGCATCCGCAGCCAGGGCGGTGGGCGTGGAACCCACGCTGACCACCGGGCACGGCAGGCCCGCGTCGCGCAGCCGCTGCGCGGCGCGCACGCAGCCTGAGCGTTCCTGCTCGGCCATCGCCTTCAGGGCTTCGGGCGTATCCAACTCGTAGCTGGAGCCCGCGTGGGTCAGCACACCGCCGAGGCGCATGCCACCTTCGTGCAGCACGCGGCCGACTTCGAGCAGCGCGTCTTCCTCCGGCTTGATGCCACTGCGGTGGCCGTCGGTATCGACTTCGACCAGCACATCGAAGGCCTCGCCGTTCGCGCGGCCGAACTCGGCAATCGCCCTGGCCGAGGCCACGCTGTCGGTGAGGATGCCCAGCGCGCAGCCGCGCCGGCGCAGTTCCAGCGCATGCGGCAGCCGGTGCGGCGCCATGCCGACGGCATAAAGGATGTCGGTGAAGCCTGCGGCGAAGAACTGTTCGGCCTCCTTCAGCGTGGAGACGGTGATGCCCTGCGCTCCCGCCTCGCGCTGGGCTTTGGCGACCTCGATGCACTTGCTGGTCTTCACATGCGGTCGGAAGCGCACGCCAAGTTCGTTCATGTGCTGCTGCATGCGTTCGATGTTGCGCCGCATGCGCGTGCGTTCGATGAGGGCCGCGGGCGTGTCGATGGTGGCGAGGGTGTTCATTCTGGAACTCGTCATTTCTTTTCGAAGGATTGCAGCCAGGGCAGCGCCGGTGCGAGCGTCGGCGCCTGAAGCTCGGGGGACGGCGCTCCTTGCGGCAGTGCAAGGCCTACGCGGTTGTGCCAGTAAGTGCGCAGGCCCACTACCGAAGTGCCGAACATGTCGTAGCCCGAGCCGGCGACGAAGGCCGCGTCATGCGCCTCCACCCCAAGCCGTTCGAGCGCCACGCGGTACGGGCGCGGATCGGGCTTGTAGAACCCGGCTTCCTCCGAGGTGACGACCGCGTCCCAATCGATGCCCAGCCGCGCCGCCGCGCGGTGGCCCAGGCGCCTGGAGCAGTTGGTGACCACGGCGAGGCGGCAGTGCGGCTTGAGCGCCAGCAGCAACTCGCGCGCGCCGCTCCACACGGGCAGCGTGTCCCATTGCGCTTCGAGCGCATCGGTGGCGGAGCCGGGCATGCCGGTGTTGCGGGCAGCCTCCTTCACGAGCTGTTCGTAGGGCACGTAGGCGCCGCAGCCGTAGGTGAGCCGCAGGTACTCGGCGCGCCAGGTGCGGCCTTTCTCCTCGGAGCCGGCGGCGGCGTTCCAGACGGTCCAGGAATCGAGCAGCGCGGTGAGCAGGTCGAAGAGCGCTGCGCGCGGATAGGCGTTGGAGGATTGCATGGACTGCGACTGTACGTTTCGAGGCCATGCCTGTGCTTCAATGCGGAGTCATCAATCGTTAAGCACAAGTTAATGACGACGATCCAGATCGAGGACATGCAGCTCGCCGCCGCCCTGCTGCGCGAGCCGTCTCTGAGCGCGGCGGCGCGGGCGCTGGACGTTACGCCGCCGGCCCTTTCGATGCGGCTGCGCAAGCTGGAGGCCGCGCTGGGACTGTCGCTGGCCACCCGCACCGCGCGCAAGCTGAGCCTCACGCCCGAGGGCGAGCGCTTCGCGCGCGAGGCGGCCGCGCTGCTCGGGCAGATCGAGGGGCTGCGCGAATCGATGCAGCGCGACGACCGACGCCTCACCGGCACGCTGCGCATCGCCGCGCCCTTCGGCTACGGCCGCCAATACATCGCGCCCATGCTCGCGCGCTTCGCCAGGCTGCACCCGGGGCTGGGCGTGCAGCTCGACCTGCGCGAGACCCCGTGGCCCGACCGGCACGACGCCGACGCGGTGATCCACATCGGCACGGTGCGCGATTCGTCGTGGGTAGCGCGCACGCTGAGCGCCAACGAGCGCTGGCTGTGCGCCAGCCCCGCCTACCTGCGCCAGCGCGGCGTGCCCCGCGTGCCGCGCGACATTCCTGCACATGACTGCATCTGCATCCGCGAGAACGACGAGGACGTGACACTGTGGCACCTGCGCCCCGCGGGCCGGGCGGCGGCCGCCAAGGGCAGGCGCGAGACCCTGCGCATTTCCCCCGCCTACCTCACCAACGACGGCGGCGTGGCGCGCCAGTGGGCCGAACAGGGGCTGGGCCTGGTGCTGCGCTCCGAATGGGACGCGGCCGATGCCGTGGCGCGCGGCACGTTGGTGCGCGTGCTGGACGACTGGCAGTTCGACAGCGCGCCGGTCACGCTGCTGGTGCCGACGCGCAAGGGGCGCACGGCCCGGGTGCAGGCCGTCGTCGAGTTCCTCGCCGAGAGCTTCGGCAGCAGCGCCGCCAAGGGAAAGTAGCTGCGCGCATATCCATAGCCGCATTCCTTCGTTGGCCGCGCCGCCATGGTCCGCCAACACTCGCAGCTTCGTATTTCCGGAGAAGAAGCCTGCAATGACCCTTGCTCTCGATCATTTGCCCCCCTCGCGCCGCAGCGTGCTGCAAGGAGGCGCCGCACGGCCCGCCAAAGAGCAATCGCAGGCACAGCCGCGGCGTCCGGCCGCCCCCGCAGGCATCTGGAGCACGGGCCTGCTCGCCTCTGCCGCATGGGTCGCGCTGGGCCTGCTCACGCTGCTGTGGCCGAACAAGGAAGCCGGCTTCAGCGACTGGGCCTTCACGCAGGAGTTCGGCATCGCGACGCTGGTGGTCGCCGTGCTTTTGCTGGCGATCGCGCTGCTGGGCGGCCGCACCGGGCGGCTGATCCGCACGCTGCGGCCCGCCGGGCAATGGCTTGTCGCGCTGGCCGTGGGCCTCGCGCTGTGGGAGGTGTCCACCGCCAAGCTCGGCGTGCTGCCCTCGCCTTTCTTCGCGCCGCCGCAGAGCCTGATCGACGTGGTGCACGAGGACTGGCAGCGCCTGGGCCTGTCGACCGTGCATTCGCTGCGGTTGCTGGCCAACGGTTTCGTGCTGGGCGCGCTGGTGGGCTTCGGCACCGGGGTGGCCGTGGGCTGGTCGCGCATCGCGGGGTACTGGGTGCATCCGCTGCTGCGCTTCCTCGGGCCGGTGCCCGCGTCGGCGCTGCTGCCGCTGGCCTTCTTCTTCGCGCCTTCGAGCTATTCGGCGGCGGTTTTCCTCGTGGGCCTGGCCACCTTCTTCCCGGTGGCGGTGCTCACCTGGTCGGGCGTGGCCTCGGTGCACAAGAGCTATTACGACGTGGCGCGCACGCTGGGTGCTTCTGAACGTTTCCTGGTGCTGCGCGTGGCGATCCCGGCGGCGCTGCCGCAGGTGTTCGTGGGCCTCTTCATGGGTCTGGGAGCGTCGTTCTCGGTGCTCATCACCGCCGAGATGATGGGCGTGAAGGCCGGGCTGGGCTGGTATCTGCAATGGGCCCAGGGCTGGGCCGCCTACGCCAACATGTACGCGGCGCTGCTGGTGATGGCGGCGCTGTGCTCGGGCCTCATCACGCTGCTGTTCAAGGTTCGCGACCGCGTGCTGTCGTGGCAGAAGGGAACCGTGAAATGGTGACCGAGACGACCCCGAACGCGGTGCTTCCGCCCGCCCCCGCACCAACCACGGGCGCCGGGGCCCATATCGGCATACGCGGCGTCAGCCACTGGTTCGAAGTGTCCGGCGGCGTGCTGCAGGTGCTCGACGGCATCGACCTGCAGGTGCGCCCCGGCGAGTTCGTCGCGCTGCTGGGGCCCAGCGGCTGCGGCAAGTCGACGCTGCTGCGGCTGGTGGCCGGGCTGGAGCCCGCGACCACCGGCGCCATCACGCAGAACGGCGAGCCGATCTCGCGGCCCGATCCGTCGCGCATCGTCGTCTTCCAGGACCCGACGCTCTACCCCTGGCGCAGCGTGTGGGACAACGTGGCGCTGGGCCTGCAGGCACGCGGCGTGCTGAAGGAGCAGCGCGCCCGGGTCGACGAGGCGCTCAAGCTCGTGGGCCTGACCGAATTCGCGAAAGCCTTTCCGCACCATCTTTCCGGCGGCATGGCGCAGCGCGTGGCGCTGGCGCGTGCGCTCGTCAACGATCCCCAACTGCTGGTGCTCGACGAACCGCTGGGCAAGCTCGACTCGCTCACGCGCATCGCGATGCAGAGCGAGCTGGTCAATCTCTGGCAGCGGGCCGGCTTCTCGGCGCTGCTGGTGACGCACGACGTGGAAGAGGCGCTGTTCCTCGCCAACCGCGTGATCGTGCTGAGCGACCGGCCCGCGCGCATCGCGGCGGAGTTGGTGGTCGAGCTGCCCTACCCGCGCCATCGCGGCGATCCGAAGCTGGCCGAGTTGCGACACGAGGCGCTCAGGCACCTGGGGCTCGATGCGACCTGGTGAGTCGAGAAGATGAGCGGTCCGCCTCCCGAGGCCGGCTGGCTCAATCTGCTGATCGGCCTGCTGCAGGGCGCGCAGCTCTGGCTTCTTCGCGTGCTCGATGCACTGGGGCTGTCCGGGCAATCGCACGGGCAGCCGGCATGGCCGTGGGCGCAACGGCTATCCGGCGAAAACCTGCTGATCGACCTCGGACAGGCCCGGCGGCTCGGCCTCACGCTGGTGGTGCTTGCCGTGGCGCTGCTTGTCCTTCTGGTCGCGCTGCTCTGGCGCCGGCGCCGCATATGGCTTGCCACCGGAGCCGCGCTGCTGGCGGCATTGGCACCGTGGCCGGAGGCCAGCGTGGTGCTTGTACCTGCGTACCCAACCAGCTTCCACGCATCGCCCAGCGGCTTCACCGCCGGCAGCATCGAGCGCGGCCGCACGCTGTACGCGGCACAGTGCGCCGCCTGCCACGGAACCAATGGCCGGGGCCACGGGCCGCTGGCCTCGGCGCAGGCTGTGTGGCCTCCAGACCTGGGCGGTCCGCTGCTGTGGCGGCGCGCCGATGGCGACCTGCTGTGGCATGTGATGAACGGCATGCGCGACCGCCTTGGTGCGCAGACCATGCCCGGCTTCGGCACCGCGCTGAGCGACGCGGACGCATGGGCGCTGATCGATTTCATGAAAGCCCAGGGCGCCGGCGAGAGCCTGCGCGCGGCCGGTCTCTGGGCCCAGCCCATAGCGCCGCCGGATGTGACGGTGCAATGCGGCGACAAGCCACCGCGCAGCCTTTCGAGCTGGCGCGGCCAGCGCCTGCGCATCATCGCGTCGGAGCCTGGCCGCGAGGCATCGCCGCTACCCGACGATCCGCGCCTCGTGACCGTACTGCTCGCGCCTCAGTCCACGGAGGTGGCGCCGCAGTCGGCCGACTGCATCGCCACCTCGCCCGCCGCGTGGGCGGCCTTCTCGCTCGTCGCCGCGACAACGCAACTGGCGGGCACGCAGTTCATCGTGGACCGCGACGGCTGGCTGCGCGCACGCGGCGAACCCGGCAAGAGCGCGTGGAGCGACGACGATCTTCTTTGCCGCACCGAACAACAGCCCTCCGCGAAGCCCGGAGAGGGCCCGCTGCCGCCCGACGGCCTCGGCGCCCTCATCGCGCGCATGGACGCCGAGCCCGTGCGCTTCGTCAAGGGCGGGTACGTCCACTGACACCTGTGTCCGCAACGGGACTACGATGTTCTTCCGGGCCCCTTGCTATCAATCGATCGATCAGTCCATCCCCTCAACCCCGAAGGAGACAGCCCATGTCCAGCCACGTCTACAAAACGCTAGAACTCACCGGTTCCTCGCCCACCGGCATCGAAGATGCGGTGCGGACCGCCATAGCGAAGGCGCACGAGACGGTGCGCAACATCCAGTGGTTCAACGTCACCGAGACGCGCGGTCATGTGGTCGACGGAAAGGTGGCGCACTGGCAGGTGACGTTGAAGATCGGGTTCACGCTGGAGTGAGCCCGCTCCGGCCGGCGGGAGCGGCTAGCGCATGTACCCCAGGTCGCGCACGTCGGACCGCACGGCCGACCGGTCCGCCCCCTGCATCGGCAGGCTCACCAGCAGTTCGAGCCGGCGGCGCAGCGAGAACAGCATCTGCACCGCGTCGTGCGCGACCCTGTCGGGGTCGCGGCCGTCGAGCACGTCGGGGTAGGCCCACAGCGCCGCATCGGGCTGGCCGGGCCATGAGGGCTGGCGCGGCTCGGTGGACTCGTCGAGCGTGATGACGAAGTCCGCGGCGTGGGCATTGGCGCGCGCGAGCTCGTCCCAGCCGCGCGGTTGCCGGTTCGGCAAGGGAATGCTCGCGCTCTTGAGCGCGGCGATGGCGGCGGGATGGAATTCGCGGGCGACCTGCCCGGGCTGACCGCAGGAAGATACCGAGAACCGCTTCGGGTCCAGGTGCGTGAGGCACACTTCTGCCAGGATGCTGCGCAATGAATTTCGTCGCGAGACGAAGATCACGCCGATACGTTTTTGCATGGAACCCTGACTATAGCCCTGCGTTCTTGACCCGTCCTGACCATTCGCCGAGCAGTGCCGCCATGCTGCACAGCAGCGTCCGAACGGTGCAGACTCGGGGGCATGGACAAGCATTTCCTGACACCGCTTTTCGCGCCCGCTTCCATCGTCGCCTTCGTCGGCAATGCCGACGGCCCCGGCGGACAGACGCCGGCCGGCCACACGCTGCGCGAGGCCTTCCGCGCGCAGCGCTTCGACGGAACGCTGCGCTTCCTGGACGTGCGCACCAAGGGCACGCTCGAAGAACTGGCGCAGACCCATGCCGACCTCGCGCTGATCGCGCTGGCACCTGGTGACGTGGCGGCCGCGCTGGAGATCGCGGGGCGCATCGGCTGCAAGGCGGCGGTGGTTCTCTCGAGCGGCATCGGCGCCGAGCAGGCGTCGCAGTGGCGCAAGATCGCGCGCCGCGAGGGCGTGCACCTGCTGGGGCCGAACTCGCTGGGCTTCCAGCGGCCGCTGCTGCACCTGAACGCCAGCGTGGCCGGTCCGCTGGCCGGCAGCGGGCCGCTCGCGCTGGTGGCGCAATCGGGTGCGCTGACGGCCTCGATGCTCGACTGGGCGCGACAGAACGGCGTGGGCTTTTCCAGCGTGGTGTCGCTGGGCCCGCACACCTCGGTCGACATTCCGCAGGTGCTCGACTTCCTCGCCAACGACCAGGCCACGCACAGCATCATCATCTACCTCGAAGGCATTGCCGACGCGCGACGCTTCATGAGCGCGCTGCGCTCGGCCTCGCATGCCAAGCCGGTGGTGGTGCTCAAGGCCGGGCGCAAGCCTGCCGGCAACGAGGCCGCGCAGACGCACAGCGCGGCCATCGTGGGCAGCGACGACGTGTTCGATGCCGCGCTGCGCCGCGCCGGCGCGGTGCGCGTGCGCTCCTTCGTCGAGCTGTTCTCGGCCGCTAAGTGCCTGGCCTCGCGCTACCGCCCCGTCGGCAAGCGGCTGGCCGTGGTCACCAACGGCGGCGGGCCCGGCGTGCTGGCGGCCGACTGGATCAACGAGATCGGGCTAGACCTCGGCAAGCTCTCCGCACCCGCGCAGAAGGTGCTGCAGCCCACCTTGCCCCCGCTCGCCTCGCTGGCCGACCTGATCGACCTGTCGGAAGAAGCTCAGCCGGCGCACTATCGCGCCGCCATCGACGCGGCCTCGTCCGACAGCCAGGTCGACGGCGTGCTCGCCATCTTCTCGCCCAAGGCCGGCATCGACGCGGCTGCAACGGCAAAGGCGCTGGCCGACATTCCGCGGCCGATGAACAAGCCGCTGCTGGCCTGCTGGATGGGCGACTCCTCCGTGGGAAAGGCGCGCTCGGTGCTGGCCGAGGCGACCATCCCGAGCTTTCGCACGCCCGAGGCTGCCGTGGGCGCCTTCGGCAACATCGCGGCCTTCTACCAGAACCAGCAGCTGCTGCAGCAGACGCCGCCGCCACTGTCGGCACTGGCCAAGCCCGACATCGAGGGCGCGCGGCTGCTCATCGAGAGCGTGCTGGCCGAGCGGCGCCATGTGCTCACGGAGATGGAGTCGAAGTCGCTGCTGTCGTCCTTCCACATCCCGATCACGCGCACGCTGCTCGCGCGCAGCCCCAGCGAGGCGATGATGATCGCGACGCAACTGGGCTTTCCGGTGGCGCTGAAGATCGATTCGCCCGACATCCCGCACAAGTCCGACGTGGAAGGCGTGGCGCTCAACGTGCTCAACGGCACCGGCGCGCGCGACACCTACGTCGAGATGATGGAGCGCGTGGCCCGCCTCGCGCCCGAGGCGCGCATCAACGGCGTGACGGTGCAGAAGATGGTGCGCGCGCGGCGCGGGCGCGAGATCTACGTGGGCATGGTCACCGACGAGCCCTTCGGCCCCGTCATCGTGTTCGGCGCGGGCGGCACCATGATCGAGCTGCTGAACGACCGCGCGATGGAGCTGCCGCCGCTCAACCAGTTCCTAGCGCGCCGCCTCATCGAGCGCTCGCGCGTGGCCGAGACGCTGGGCGAATGGCGCGGCGCCCATTCGGTGGACATGGAAGCGCTCGAAGACCTGCTGCTGCGCGTGTCGGAAATGGTGTGCGAGCTGCCCGAGCTGCGCGAGATGGACATCAACCCGATCATCGTGGACGAGAACGGCGCCATCTCGGTCGACGCGCGCATCGTGGTGGGCAGCAGCTCGCAGGCGGTGGCTGCCCACGTGGGCAACGCGGTCAACGGCTACCAGCACCTGGCCATCATGCCGTACCCCGCGCGCTATCGGCGCGAATGGCCGCTGGCGGGCACGGGCGGCGGCACCTACATCGTGCGGCCGGTGCATCCCAACGACGCGCAGATGCTGCAGGCGCTGGTGCAGGGCCTGTCGCCCGAGAGCCGCTGGTTCCGCTTCGTCTCGCGCTTCCACGAGCTGCCGCCGACCATGCTCTCGCGGTTCACGCTGATCGACTACGACCGCGAGATGGCGCTGGTGGCAGTGATCATGGAGCGCAGCGTGTCGCCCGAAGGCACGGTGCTCGAGAGCGAGCGCATCGTGGGCGTCTCGCGCTACGTGACCAACCCCGACCAGACCAGCTGCGAGTTCTCGCTGGTGGTGGCCGACGAGTTCAGCGGCAAGGGCATCGGCTCGCGGCTGATGGAAAGCATCATCGACGTGGCCCGAGACAAGGGCCTCGCCGAGATGGACGGGCTGGTGCTGGCCAACAACCCCGACATGCTGAAGCTGGTGCGCCGGCTGGGCTTCACGGTGAAGCCCTTTCCGGAAGACCCGGACTTCAAGCTCGTGACCTACATGCTGTAGCCATGGACGCCCGTCGTAAGCTCGGCGGGTCGCATTCCTGGTTTTGCCTTTCATGATCCGAACGCTCCTGCGTCACGTCGGCCGCATTCTGCTGTCGCTCATCGTGCTTTCGACCTGCCTCTGGGCCTGCCTCGCGCTCTGGTACCAGTTCCCCGGGCCGGCCGCGGTGAAGATCGGCGCGGGCGTGCTCTGGGCCGCCTTCGGCCTCGCGGCCATCGCGCTGACGTGGCGCAGGCGGGCTGCGCGCGCCCTGCTCTCCTATGCGACCGGCTTCGCGCTGCTGCTGGTCTGGTGGAGCACCATCCTGCCGTCGCAGAACCGCGTGTGGGCCGACGATGTGTCGCGCCAGCTGCGCTCGCACATCGACGGCAGCGTGGTCACGCTGGACAACGTGCGCAACTTCGAGTGGCGCAGCGACACCGACTACACCCAGCGCTGGGAAACGCGCGAGTACGACCTCGACCGGCTGCGCACGGTCGACGTGTCGCTCTCCTATTGGAGCGGCCCCGCCATCGCGCACACGCTGGTGTCCTTCGGCTTCGACGATGGCCGGTTCCTCACCTTCTCCATCGAGATACGCAAGGAGCGCGGCGAGGCCTTCTCGTCCATCGGCGGCTTCTTCAGGCAGTTCGAGAACAGCCTGATCGCGGCCGACGAGCACGACATCCTGCGCGTGCGCACCAACGTGCGCGGCGAGGACGTCTACATGTACCGCGTGAGCCTGCCCCGGGCCGAGATGCGCTCGCTCTTCCTCGCCTACCTCGGCGAAAGCGCCGCGCTGGCGCGCGAGCCCAGCTTCTACAACACGCTCACCGCGAACTGCACGACCATCGTTTACGCGCTGGCCAGGCGCATCGTGCCCGGCCTGCCGATGGACTGGCGGCTGCTGGCCTCGGGCTACCTGCCCGACTACCTCTTCGACGTGGGCGGCCTCGCGCCCGGCTACAGCATGGAAGCGCTGCGCGCGGCGGGCCGCATTACCGACCGCGCCCTCGCCGCGGACAAGACGCCGGCCGCGAATTTCTCGCAGGCGATCCGGCAAGGGCTGCCGGGCACGACGGCCAATGCGGGAGCGGCGCAATGAAAGGCGCATTCCGCCTTGTCGCCTCCCTGCCCGCGCTCGCGTGCGCCGCCGCGCTGCTGGCCGGCTGCGCGGGCGTGACGGTCGGCTCGATCTCCCCGGCCGAATACCTCGCCCAGCGCAGGGGCGACGTGCTCACCACCGGCAGGCTCAGCACCTCCGCGCAGGAAGTGCTTCGGGTGATCGGCTCCGACGCGGACATCTGCCGCAAGGACGGCCAGGCATGCCGCAACGCACTGGCCGACTCCTCGGGGCTGAGCGATGAACAGCGCCTTTCCGCGCTGTCCGAAGTCTGGCTGCAGGTAGCGCTCGCGGCGGAGAAAGGCGGCGGCGCCGCCGATGCCACTGCCATCGAGGCCTGGTTCGAAACCGCGCGCCACGCCTACGCCTACCTGTTCTTCACTGCCCGCAAGCCGCGCGACCGCGCCTTCGAGGACCGGCAGACGCAGGTGCGCGACTACTACAACTACGCGGTGCAGCAGGCCATCACCGGCCTGTACCGGGACATCCAGCGAACGGGCTCGCGCAGCGGCGCGCAGCCCGAGATGCCGAAGGTGGGCGACTGGCGCATCGAGACCGACGTCTCGGGCCTGCGCCTGCCCTCCGACACGCCACTGCCCGACGAGCTGATTCCCGCCGCCTCGCTGACCTTCTCGGGCCTGCGCAATACCTACCGGCGCGACGGCTTCGGGGCGGAGCTGGTAGCCGCGAGCAACAAGCGCACGGACGACGAAGCGCCAAGGCAGCAAGCCGATCCCGTGGAGAAGCAGAAGCCGCGTCCGCCCTACCGCGAGATGCCCTTCCCCGCCGTCACCGCGCTGCTGCTCTTCGACGGCGCCAGCCTCGGCGAGGTTCTGGGCACGCGCACGCTGCGCATCGCCGCCTACGACCCGTACCGCACCGCCAACGTGCGGCTCGCCGGTCAGGAAGTGCCGCTGGCCGCCAACTTCACCTCCGGCTACGGCCTGTGGCTCGCGCGCTCCGACTTCGCGCTGCAGGCCCTGCGCAGCCTCTTCGGCGGCCGCGAAGGCCTCACGCAGCCACGCATCTACCTGATGCAGCCCTACGACCCGAACCGCCGCACGGTCATCATGCTGCACGGGCTGGCGAGCAGCCCCGAGGCGTGGATCAACGTGGCCAACGAGGTGCTGGGTGACGAGACATTGCGCCGCCGCTACCAGATCTGGCAGGTCTACTACCCGACCAACGCGCCGCTGCCGATCAACAACTTCGCGATCCGCGAAGCCGTCACGCAGACGCTCGCGCACTTCGACCCGACGGGCAAGGCCGTGGCCTCGAACAACATCACGCTGATCGGCCACAGCATGGGCGGCGTGCTGTCGCGTCTCATGGTGTCCTCGTCGGAAGACAAGCTCTGGGAGGCGCTGCTCGCGAGCTATCCGATGCAGGGCGCGCAGCAGCAACGCATGGAGGAAAAGCTCGCGCCCTACCTGCGCTTCGAGCCGCTGCCGCAGGTGAGCGACGCGATCTTCATCGCCTCGCCGCACCGCGGCACCGACTTCGCCAACAACCGCATCTCGCGCTGGGTGGCCAACCTCATCACCCTGCCGGTGGCCATGCTCGGGCAGCTGGGCGACATCTCGCGCGAGCTGATCCGCATCGCGCCCGCGCGGCAGGACCAGGGCACGCTGCGCATTCCCAACAGCATCGACAACCTCAGCGACCGCGATCCCTTCGTGCGGCTGTCGTCGGGCTTGCCGATGAACCCGCGCGTGCGCTTCCACTCGATCATCGGCAACGACACGCCCGGCGTGGCGCAGGCGCTCTCCAGCGACGGCATCGTGCCCTACGCCAGCGCGCACCTCGACGGCGCGGCCTCCGAGCTGGTGATTCCGTCGGCGCACAGCGTGCAGGAGAACCCGCTGGCGATCCTGGAGATACGGCGCATCCTCAGGGAGCAGCTGCGGCCCGAGGCTGCGCGCTAGGCGACTGCCTTGTTGCCAGCTACTTGTTTCCCGAGCGCTGCTGCGCCCGCACGCGCCCGAGGAACTCGCCGAAGAGCGCCTTCTTACCCGGAAAGCGCTCCATGCCCTCGGCGAAGATGGCCTCCGCCGCTGCCAGCTCGCCCAGCCGCATGAGGCATTCGCCCTTCGAGAAGAAGGCGGCCTCTCCGTCGGGGTTCACCTGCAGCGACTGCTCGAAGTCGTCGAGCGCCTCCTGGAAATTGCCGAGCTCCATGCGTGTGAAGGCCCGGTTGTCGATGGCCTCGAAGAAGAGCGGAAAGAGTTCCACGGCCGCGTCGTACTCTGCAATGCCCTCCTCCTTGCGACCCTGCTCGCAGAGCTCGTTCCCGCGCAGGTAGTGCGCGTTGGCCTGGCGCACGATCTCCTGGCCGTCCTGGCCCATCAGCGCCAGATACCTCGGGAAGTCGGTGAGCTTCAGGTACTCGGCGAAGCCGACCAGATCGTCCTCGGCGGGCTGCCGGTTGCCGATGAGCTCGCTGCCCTGGCTCACGCCGTCGGCGTCGATGGGCGAATGCCATATCAGCACCTCGGCGTGCTTCAGCGATTCCAGGGTGGGCTTCTCGTCCAGCTGCTGGTAGCTCAGGCAGTGGGCCACCGATGTTCCGTCGGGCCACGGATCGACTTCGAGAACCCAGACGGCCCGCCAGGCGTTTGCGTTCCTGTAGGCGAGTACGTCGCCCTTCTTCAATGTCGATGTCGATGTCGCTGCGGCGCCCTTCGCCGGCGGTTCGGGTGGAGGCGCCGAGCCCGTGAGGCGTGCAGCGAGACGCTGAAGGAATCTGGGCAGCATGGCGTAGGATATTCGTACGGATATGGGATACAGGATGTGCGAGACGCTGACGGACAGCGCGTGCCACTTTAGCTGCTTCCACCAACTGGTCGCGCGCATTGACCTTCGCGCTCGACGTGGCCTAACATCGCCGCCGCGGTTGCAAGCCGCGCCCGGACCCGCGGGAAGGGTTGAACCCACTTGCCTTCATTTGACGATCCACACGCCTTTTGTGCAGCCGGATTTGCGGGTCATCGGCGTCTGATGCACGGAGGTACACATGAAGCGCATGCCCGCCCGGCCCGACCTGGGCCATCTGAAGAAGCAAGCCAAGGAACTGCTTGCTCTCCATCGAAGCAACGATCCCGCCGCCACCGCCCGCTTTCGCGACGCCCTTCCGGCCGCTGCCGACAAGACCGATGCGGAGATCGCGGCGCTCGGATTGCGCCTGCACGACGCCCAGTCGTGCGTCGCGCGCGAGTACGGCTTCGCATCCTGGGCCGACCTGCAGGGCTTCGTTCTCGCGCGGCGGTCGCAGGCCGAAGACCCGGCAAGGGCCGTGCTCTACTGGCTGCGCCTCGCCTACGCGGGCGACATCGCCGGCGGCAACAATCGCGCGCGGCCCGCAGCGGCGTTGCGCCTGCTCGAGGAAAGCCCAGGCCTGCTGGGCGACGCCCCGATCCTTGCCTGCGCGACGGGCGACGAAGCATCGCTGCGCCGCGCCATCGCACATGATCCCGCCTGGGTGAACCGGCCAGGCGGCCCGCTGGCCCTGCCTCCGCTCGTTGCCGTGGCCCATTCGGGACTGATGCGGCTGCCCGCATTTCGCGAACGCCTGCTCGCCTGCGCAAGGCTGCTGCTCGAGGCTGGTGCGGACCCGAACCAATCGGTCGGCAACCGCTGGCCTCCGGCGTCCGTGGAGGCTCCTGCCGAAAACGAGCGGCTCTCCGCGCTCTACGGCGCCGCCGGGCAGAACCGCGATGTCGCTCTCACCAAACTGCTGCTGGATGCGGGCGCCGACCCCAACGACGGCGAATCGCTCTACCACTCGCTGGAGAACCCGGCCTGCACGAAGCTTCTGCTCGAGGCTGGCGCGCGCATCGAAAGCACGAACGCGCTCTATCGCGTGCTCGATCTAGACGACGTCGAAACCTTGCGGCTGCTGCTTTCGCACGCCGGTAACGCGAACGAACCGCCCATGGGCCCGCCCACTTCCGACTGGGGCTCGCTGCTGCTGTGGGCGATCCGGCGGCGGAGGTCCCCCGCGCACATCGAGGCATTGCTGGCTGCCGGCGCGGATGCTTCGGCCACGACGAGCGACGGCACCAGCGCCCATACCGCAGCCCTGCGCTTCGGGCTGCCGGAAGTCGCGCGACTCCTCCAGCAGGCCGATGGCAGCGCCGCGCTTCCCGTGGACGAAGCCTTCGTCGCAGCCTGCGCGCAGGGCGACAAGGCCACCGCCCACCGCATCCAGGCGGCTCACCCCCGCATCGTCAAGACGCTCTCCGAGGCGCAGCTGCGCCAGTTGCCCGAGCTCGCGGCCCAGGGCTGCGCCGACGCCGTGAAGCTGATGGTGGAGCTCGGCTGGCCCATCGCCGTCCGCGGTGGTGACTGGGATGCCTCGGCGCTGAACAAGGCCGTGTTCCGCGGCGACGCCGGACTCGTCCGGTTCCTGCTGGAGCACGGCGCAAGCTGGCAAGAGAAGCACGGCTTCGGCGACAACGCCTGCGGCGGGCTCTCGTGGGCTTCGTGCAACGAGCCGCCGGACGGCGAAGGCGACTGGCTCGGCTGCGCCGAGGCGCTCGTCGCCCATGGCATGCCAGGTGCAAGGCCCGACCCCAGGAGTTCCGACTGGGTACTCGTCGGCGGACGGCGATACGTGTTCTCGGATGAGGTGACGGACTACCTGCTCGGCGCCTCCTCCACGCGGAACTGAAAAAAAGCGGGCCTCAGGGGGCCCGCCAAAAGCCGTCTATCGGGTCGTGAGAAGCACGCGACCCGACCCCGACTCACCTCGAACTCAACTACATGCTCCTTCGTCCTCTCACTTCATTCGCCTTCTCACCGGCCGGCCGACAGCGAGCAGGCGGCGGGACACGCTCTTGAATGAGCTGCATCGAATTCTCCAAGGCATCGCGCGCATCGTTTGCGCCGAATTTCTATATCGATATCTGCTGAATGCTCAGTCGCTCAATGGCTCTCGCGCTCAATCCCGGCCGCGAGCATGCGAAAGAATCAACTTCGCGGCCTCGCGCGCACCAAGGACTGCGCTGTCGACGACGAGATGCGGCGTGCTCCACGTCGCGTAGTTGTGCCGCTGCACGGCCTCCCAGGTCGGCGGCACCAGGCCCGGCACGTCGATGCTGCGCTGCTCGACGCGGCGGCGGTGCTCGGCGGAGTCGGAACACACGATCTCGACCTCGACGATGCGAGAAGCGGCATCAGCCGCGACCGCGCGCCATGCCTCGCGGGTTACTGGGAGCGGATTGACGCAATCGGCCAGTATCGTCTGCCCGAGCGAGAGATTGGAGCGGGCCAGCGCATAGGCCACGACGTAGCCCGCGGGCCCAACCTCACCCGCAAGCGCGCCCGAAGAACGCAGCGCCTGCTCGATGGTGTCGATGCGCAGGTAAGCACAAGGAATGAGCGCGACGATTTCCCGCGCGATGGTGGTCTTGCCTGTGCCCGGCAAGCCACCCAGGACGATCAGCATGGCGTCGCCTCCATCAGGGCCCCGCGGCCCGGCTCGGAGTTCACCACGAATGCGGCAGCAGCGTCGGCATCGCGGCCGCGCCAAGCCGGCGCAGCGCCCTCAGCGGCACATGGCCATAAGGTGCGCGTCGCGCCAGCGCGTGCGGTGAACTCGGGGGTATGCGCCATGACTTCGCCGTCAGGTCGATCACATGGCGAGCCCGGGCGGCCGGGGAAACATGGTGGGTGCGCAGTTGCATGGCAGTTAGTCGCGAAATGCTCTCTTGCGCCGATTCTGCTGGGCACCAGCGTTCCTGCCAAAGACGGATTCCAAGTTACCTGATGCGGTTCGTGGATCGCGATGCCGGCTTTCAGACACGCTCAGGCGGGTTCAAGCGAAGTCGGTCGAAGGCTTCTCCCACAGATTGACGCCGCCTTCCACCGCGTACTTGTCGATCTCGGCCAGCTCCTCCGCGCTCAGCGGCGCGTGCGACAGCGCCGCCACGTTGTCGACGATCTGCTCCGGCCGGCTCGCACCGATCAGCGCCGAGCTCACGCGCGGATCGCGCAGCGTCCAGGTCAGTGCAAGCTGGGCCAGCGACTGGCCGCGGCGGCGCGCGATCTTGTTGAGCTCGCGGGCACGCTCGATGTTGGCGTCCGACAGGTGCTCCTGCTTCAGCGAGCCGCCGCCAGGCCGGTTGATGCGGGAGTCGGCCGGAATGCCGCTCAAGTACTTGTCGGTCAGGAGGCCCTGCGCCAGCGGCGTGAAGGCGATGACGCCCGCGCCGAGTTCGTCGGTGGCGTTCAAGAGGTCTTTCTCGATCCAGCGGTTGAACAGGTTGTAGGCCGGCTGGTGGATCAGCAGCGGCACCTTCCACTCGCGCAGCAGCGCCGCGATCTCGCGCGTCTTGCCGGCGGAGTAAGAAGAAATGCCGATATACAGCGCCTTGCCCTGCTGCACGGCCTGGGCCAGCGCGGAGGCCGTTTCCTCGAGCGGCGTCTCGGGGTCGAAGCGGTGTGAATAGAAGATGTCGACGTAGTCCAGGCCCAGGCGCTGCAGGCTCTGGTCGAGGCTCGCGAGCACGTATTTGCGCGAGCCGCCGCCCTTGCCGTAGGGACCGGGCCACATGTCCCAGCCGGCCTTGCTGGAGATGATGAGCTCGTCGCGGTAGGGCTTGAAGTCTTCGCGCAGCAGGCGGCCGAAGTTGGTCTCGGCGCTGCCGTAGGGCGGGCCGTAGTTGTTGGCGAGGTCGAAGTGGTTGATGCCCAGGTCGAAGGCGGTGCGCAGCAGCTGGCGCTGGGTGGCGATGGAGGTGGTGTCCCCGAAGTTGTGCCAGAGCCCGAGCGAGATGGCCGGCAGCACGAGCCCGCTGCGGCCGACGCGGCGGTAGGGAATGGCGTCGTAGCGCTTGGGGTCGGCGTGGTAGGTCATGGGGTTTTATCCTGATAGTGGAGAAACAAGGAAAACGGGGAGGAAGAGCCTTCAAGGATGCACCCCACATGCATCGCGCGGCAAGAATTTCCACGCGGTTGTCGCACTTATTCCTCGCCGCAGCTGCATGCGCGGCTTTCTTCGTTGGCCGGAGAGTGCGAACTCGGTCTCTCCCATCGGGAGCTCAGGCAGCGATCGCTGCCTGAGCTCAGACCGCGCTCTACTTCGGAGCAGCCTCGCCGGCCGCCACCGCCCGGTTCTCCACCAGCCCTTCCCGGGGCAGCAGCAAGGCCAGCGCGATCACGCCCAGGCTTACGACCAGCATCATCACGAAGGTCAAGTGCAGCGATCCGCCCAGCGCGAGGCGGATGGCCGAATCGCCCGCGACGGAGCCGTGCATGCCCTGCAGCAGCATGCGCAGCTGCTCGTCGGAGAACATCGGCCGGCCGTCGCCGTGCGTGAGCCCGAAGTTGAAGACTGCGCCGAAGAAGGCCGCGCCCAGCGCGCTGCCGAGGTTGCGCGAGAACACGTTCGATGCGGTGGCGACGCCGCGCTGCGCGAGATCGACGCCCTCCTGGATGAGGATGAGCGAGCTCAGGCTCATCACGCCCATGCCGAGGCCGATGATGAAAGAGCCGACCGCGGGAAGCACAGGCGAACTGCCGGCACCCAGCAGCACGAATGTCGAGGCGCCCACCGGAATCAGCGCCGCGCCGGTCACCACCATGCGCCACAGGCCGATGCGATGGAAGGTGCGCGAGGTCAGGGTCGCGCCGATGGGCCAGCCGAGCATCACCATGGTGAGTGCGAGGCCGGCGGTGACGGAGGAGCGCTCCAGCACCACCTGCACGTACATCGGCAGGAACGTGGTGATGCCGATCAGCACCATGCCGGCGAGCATCGCCGCGCCGTTCACTGTGGCGATCATCCGGCCGCCCCACAGGCGAAGCGACACCATCGGGTCGGATGCGCGGCGTTCCTGCGCGATGAAGAGCACCAGCGTGACCACGAAGAGCCCGGCCCACGCGAGCGCCACGCCCGAGTTGCCCACGCCGAATTCGGTGAGCGCGATCATCAGCGCCGCGATGCCGACGGTGAAGAGCACCGCGCCCACGATGTCGATGGACGAGCGCCGCACCGTGGGCGCCTCGTGCAGGAAAAACCAGAAACCGGCGGCAGCCGCCAGGCCGATGGGCACGTTGACCCAGAAGATCCACGCCCACGAGAGCTTCTGCACGATGAGCGCGCCGATCATCGGTCCGACCACCGCCGACACCGCCCACACACTCGCGAGCCAGCCCTGTACCTTGCCGCGCTCGCGCACCGGATAGAGATCGCCGACGATCGTGAGCGCCACCGGCTGGATCGCGCCCGCGCCGATGCCCTGTATGAGCCGGAAGCAGATCATGGCCGGCATCGACCACGAGAAGCCCGCCAGCACCGAACCGATGACGAAGACGGCGATGCCGACGAACATGATCGGCTTGCGGCCGTAGAGGTCGGAGAGCTTGCCGAACACCACCGTCATCGCGGTCTGCGCCAGCAGGAAGGAGGCGAACACCCAACTGTAGAGATGCAGCCCGCCCAGCTCGGAGGCGATCTGCGGCATCACGGTGGAGACGATGGTGGCTTCGATGGCCACCATCGCCATGGAGGCCATGATGGAGGCGATGACCAGTGGGCGGCTTGTTGTTCTGTGGGTCGTGGAGGTCATGAGCCGTGCATGCTATAGACGGCATGAGCCCCTGTCGCTGGCTCGGGCTCTCGGGCGCCCGCGCCGTGCGCGCTCAACCCGCGCTCAACCCGCGTTCAGCGCCGAAGTGCCGTCGTAGATGTAGCGGCGCGACCAGGGCAGCGTCTTCGCCGGCCGGCCGGCCTTGCGCCCCACGATCTGGTAGATCGCCACGTCGTCGTTCTCGAAGGCATAGGCGCAGCCCGCGAGGTACACGCGCCAGATGCGGAACTTCTCCTCGTCGACCAGCGCGTGCGCCTGCTCGCTGTTCGCCTCGTAGGCGTCGCTCCAGCAGCGCAGTGTCTGCGCGTAGTGGCGGCGCAGGTTCTCCACGTCGAAGGCTTCGAGCCCCCCCTGCTGCATGGCCTGCAGCGCGAGGCTGATGTGCGGCAGCTCGCCGTTGGGGAATACGTAGCGGTCGATGAAGTCGCCGCCACCATATGACACGCCGCCGCCTTCCGGGTCGGACGAGGTGATGCCGTGGTTCATCACCACGCCGTCGTCGGCCAGCAGCTGCTGCACGCGCCTGAAGTATTCGGGCAGGTTCTTGCGGCCCACGTGCTCGAACATGCCGACGCTGGTGATGCGGTCGAACTGGCCGGTCACGTCGCGGTAGTCCTGCAGGCGGATCTCGATGCGGTCTTCCAGGCCCGCGGCCTTCACGCGCTCGGTCGCGAGGTCGAACTGGTTCTGCGACAGCGTCACGCCCACGCAGCGCGCGCCGAACTTCTGCGCCGCGCGAATCACCAGTGCGCCCCAGCCGCAGCCGATGTCCAGCAGGGTCTGGCCCGGCTTGAGCTCGATCTTGGTGAGGATGTGGTCGATCTTCTTGAGCTGCGCGGTGGCGAGGTCTTCGTCGCCGTTCTCGAAGTAGGCACACGAATACACCAAGTTCGGATCGAGCCAGAGCTTGTAGAACTCGTTCGAGACGTCGTAGTGGTATTGAACGGACTTCTTGTCCGAGGACTTGGTGTGCGTGAAGTAGCGCGCCATGTTCTGCAGCGCGCCGCCGGGCTTGTCGGCCGAGGTCCGGGCGAGGCCGTAGGCGATGTCGATCACGTCGCTGAGCTTGCCCTCGATGTCGATCTTGCTCTTGACGTAGGCCTCGCCCAGGTTGTCGAGGGTGGGCTGCAGCATCAGCGACAGCGCGGCCGGCGACTTCACGTGCAGCGTGACGGCGGGTCCGCTGAAGGTGCCGAAGTCGAAGGACTGGCCATCCCACAGGGTGAGCCGCGCCGGCAGGTTGGCGCGCTCGCGGACCGCGGCGCTCCACTGCGCCAGCTTCTTTTCCCAAAGCATGCATTTCTCCGTGTTGTTGAGTTCTCCCGCCCGGGCGGGTCGTCGCTGCAGCGCGCCAGAAGATAGCGAAGTTCGGCGAAGCCTGCATGGCCGCGACGACGCAAGAAATCGCGGCAAGTGCTACAAGGCGCCGCTGGTCCTGGCGGGAACGGGCGCCTCGCTCGCCTCGATGAAGATTCGCCTGATCATCGGGAACCGCGCACGCGCCTGCTTCTCGATGGCCGCGATGGCATCGGCCGCTTCGCCGGTGGGCGTGTCGTCCTTGAAGTTGACATCGACGATCACGAGCACCTCGTCGGGGCCGATGTACATCGAGAGGATGTGCCCCACCTCCTCCACGCATTCCTGCTCCATGGCCATCGCGCGGATGGCGCGGGCGGTCTCGGGGCGGATGCCCTCCCCGATCAGCAGCCCGCGCGCCTGCGCGACCAGCACCACCGCCACGCCCGCCAGCAGCAAGCCGATGATCACCGAGGCCACGCCGTCGAGCTCGGGCATGTTCAGCGCATGGCTCAGGTAGATGCCGAGCGCGGCCACCGCCAGGCCCACCAGCGCGGCGGAATCTTCCGCGAGCACGGTGTAGGTGGTCGGGTCCTTGCTGCGGTCCAGCGCCTGCCAGAAGGGCAATCCGCGTGCCTGCGCGCGGAACTGCCTGAGCGCGATGAGGAAGCTCGTGCCCTCGAAGAGCGCCGCCGCGGCGAGCACGACGTAGTTCCAGGTGGGATCGCGCATCGGCTCAGGCTGCCGGATGTGCTGCACGCCCTCGTAGAACGACACGCCGCCACCCAGGCCGAAGATCAGCACCGCGACGATCAGGCTCCAGAAGTAGAGCTCCTTGCCGTGCCCGAACGGATGCTCGGGCGTCGCGGGCCGCTTGCTCAGGTGCAGGCCCACCAGCAGCAGCACGCCGTTGAAGGTGTCGACCGCCGAGTGCACGCCCTCCGACAGCATCGCCGAGCTGCCGGTGATGCCCGCGACGATGAACTTGGTGGCCGCGATCGCCACGTTGGCGCCGATGGCGCCGTAGATGGCGATCTTCGATTCAGCCACGCGGCGCAGCTCCGCGTGCCGGCAGGTTCACGCAGCCTCCATGGAAGCGGCGCCCATCGCGTCGTTGCCCGCCTCGCCCAGCCAGCGGCGCTTGTCGCGCAACGGCGGCGCGCCGAACATGCGCCCGTACTCGCGCGCGAACTGCGAGGTGCTCTCGTAGCCCACGCTGTGCGCTGCGCTCGCCACGTCGGCGCCCGCGATCAGCATCTGCCGGCGCGCCTCCTGCAGCCGCAACTGCTTCTGGTACTGCAGCGGGCTCATCGCGGTCACCGCCTTGAAGTGGTGGTGGAACGACGACACGCTCATGTGCACCGCGCGAGCCATGTCTTCCACCCGCAGCGACTGGGCGTAGTTCATGCGCAGCGCGCTGATGGCCTTGGTGATGCGCTGCGTGTGGCTGTCCTGCAGGGCGATCTGCCGCAGCCGGGCGCCCTCGCCGTTGACCAGCAGGCGGTACATGATCTCGCGCTTGATCAGCGGCGCCACGATGGGCACGTCTTCCGGCGTGTCGAGCAGCCGCAGCAGGCGCAGCACCGGCTCCAGCACCGGCATGGCGATGCGGTTGACGTACATGCCGCGCGAAGCCGGCGCATTGGCCTTGGCCGGCAGTTTCTCGTCGCCGATGAGGTCGCCGATCTCGTCGATGGCCAGTTCGAGCCGCACGCCCAGGTAGGGCTCGTCCTCGCTCTTCACGCACACCTGGCCGCACACGGGCAGGTCGACGGAGGTCACGAGGTAGTGCATCGGGTCGTACACGTAGATGTCGTCGCCCACGATGATGCGCTTGGAGCCCTGCGCGATCAGCCCCAGCGCGGGGGACGCGAAGCCGTGCTTGGGCCCTTCGGGCTTGCGGATGCAGAACACCTGCAGGCCGGGGACGGCGGTGACGACGGTGCCTTCCTGCCCCTGCGTGATGTGCTCGATGAGCGCCACGAGTTGCTTGCGGGCTTCTTCGAGTTCGGGTTCGAGCGGCATCGGCTGGGCGATGGCGGCGGCGATTTCGGGTGTTTCGTCGGACATGTTTCTGGAGCCTTGTCGCGATGGGGAGCCGCGGGAACGACCGGACGGCCCCTGGAGGAATGAGCGAGCGGAAGCTTAGCGCTCCTCCCACCGCTTCGCACGCCCCGCGCGGGAGGTCTGGAGAATCAGGCAAATACTTTGCAGGAACGCGCTCGCTGCGGGGCAGAAGGCGGCAGGATACTTTTTCCGGCGGATCCCGTTCCCCTCTCCCGCATTCCCCTTCTGCCTGCAAAGGAACCTCTCCATGCAATACCGCAAATTCGGCCGCACCGGCCTTTTCGTTTCCGAGTTGTGCCTGGGCACCATGACCTTCGGCGGCTCCTCCGGCATCTGGGGCCAGATCGGCAACCTGCAGCAGTCCGAGGCCGAAGGGCTGATCGGCCGCTCGCTGGACGCCGGCATCAACTTCATCGACACGGCCGACGTGTACTCCGAAGGCCAGTCGGAAGTCATCACCGGCCAGGCGCTGAAGAACCTCAAGGTGCCGCGCGACAGCTTCGTGCTGGCCACCAAGGTGCTGGGCGAGACCGGCAGCAAGGGCGTCAACTCGGCCGGCGCCTCGCGCTTCCACATCATGGATGGCGTGAAGGCCAGCCTGCGGCGCCTGCAGCTCGACCACATCGACCTCTACCAGATCCACGGCTTCGACCCGGTCACGCCCATCGAGGAGACCGTGCACGCGCTCGACAACCTGGTGCGCCAGGGCCACGTGCGCTACGTGGGCGTGTCGAACTGGGCCGCCTGGCAGATCGCCAAGGCCCTGGGCATCGCCGAGCGCGACCGGCTGGCACGCTTCGAATCGCTGCAGGCCTACTACACCATCGCCGGGCGCGACCTGGAGCGCGAGCTGGTGCCGCTGCTGCGCAGCGAGAACGTCGGCCTGATGGTGTGGAGCCCGCTCGCGGGCGGCCTGCTCAGCGGCAAGTACGGCCGCAACACAGAGGCCGAGAAAGGCAGCCGCCGCACCAGCTTCGACTTTCCGCCGGTGAACGTCGAACGTGCCTACGACTGCATCGACGTGATGCGCGGGCTGGCCGAGTCGCGCGGCGTGTCGGTGGCGCAGATCGCGCTGGCGTGGCTGCTGCACCAGCAGGTGGTGACCAGCGTGATCATCGGCGCCAAGCGCGTCGAGCAACTGGACGACAACATCGCCGCCACCGCCATCAAGCTCACGGCCGACGAACTTGCCACACTGGACAAGGTGAGCGCGCTGCCAGCAGAGTACCCCGGCTGGATGCTGGAGCGCCAGGGCGGCGTGCGCGGCAAGCGGCTTGCGGAATCAGGCCTGCGCGGCTGAGGTCTCCTCGGGCGATGCGGCTCGGCGCGCGGCATGTGCCGCCGTCGCCCTCAGCGCGCGCAGGTCGATGTGGCGGGCCGCGCTGGATGCGTCGGGCTTCTCCAGGTGCGGCACGATGCCGAGCAAGGGCGCGCCAAGCCGCGCGCGCAGCGTCTGCAGATTGGCCTGCGGCGCGAGCATCGACGGATCGACCATGCTCGCCACCCAGCCCGCCAGCACCAGCCCGCGCGCGCGGATCGCCTCGGCGCTCAGCAGCGCGTGGTTGAGGCAGCCCAGCCGCAGCCCCACCACCAGGATCACAGGCAGTTTCAGAGCCACGGCCAGGTCGGCGCTGTCGAGGTCGTCGCCGAAGGGCACGCAGAAGCCGCCCACGCCCTCGACCACCACCGCGTCGGCGCGGGCCGAGAGCTCTTCGAAGGCCGACAGAAGCGGCTGCAGCGTGATGCTCACGCCCTCCTGCCTTGCCGCGAGATGCGGCGACATCGGTGCGCGCAGCAGATAGGGGCAGCGCAGCTCCAGCGGTGCATCGACGTTGCCGGCGGCATGCAACTGCTCCACGTCCTCGTTGCGCCAGGCGCCGTCGACCTCTTCGAGGCCAGCCGCCACCGGCTTCATGCCGACCGCGCGCAGGCCCGATCCGGCCAGCAGGCTCAGCATGGCGCTGCTGACGAGCGTCTTGCCGATGCCGGTGTCGGTGCCGGTGACGAACCAGCGGCGCTGCTGCGTCATGCCGCCTCCGTCAACTGCTGGCTGGCGAGGGCCTCGCCCAGCGCATCGACCAGCCGCGCGACATCGGCCTCCGTGTGGCTGGCCGACAGCGCAATACGCAGCCGCGCCGTGCCGGCCGGCACCGTCGGCGGGCGGATCGCCCCGACGCGCAGGCCGCGCGCATCGAGTTGCGCCATGGTCAGCATCGCGCGCGCGTTGTCGCCCACGATCAGCGGCTGGATCGCGGTTGGCGAATCGGGCAGCCACGCACTGCCGTCCGCCGGCAGCACAGCCTCCAGCCCCAGGCGAAGCTGGGCGATGCGCTCCTTCAGTTGCGCGCGGCGCTGCGCGCCCTCCTCGCCCCCGATCAGCGCCAGGCTCGCAAGCAGCGCGTGCGCGACGGCCGGCGGCGCCGCCGTGGTGAAGATGTACGGCCGCGCGCGCTGCACCAGGTAGTCGATGACCGTGCGATGCGCCGCCACGAAGGCCCCCGACACGCCCGCCGCCTTGCCCAGCGTGCCGACCAGCACCAGCCGCTGCGAATGCAGGTCCAGTGCCTCGGGCACGCCGCGCCCGGTATCGCCGAGCACGCCGAAGCCGTGCGCGTCGTCGATCACCAGCCAGGCATCGTGCTTCTCGGCCAGCGCGAGCAGCGCGGCCACCGGCGCGATGTTGCCGTCCATGCTGAACACCGCGTCGCTCACGATGAGCTTCACCGGCGCGTCGCAGGCGGCGAGCTGCGCGTCGAGCGCCGCCACGTCGCAGTGCGCGTAGCGCTCCGCGCGCGCCTTGGCCAGCCGCGCCCCGTCGATCAGCGAGGCGTGGTTGAGCGACTCCGAGAAGATGACCGCGTCAGCCCCTCCAAGCGCCGACAGCACTGCTAGGTTGGCCATGTAGCCGGTGCAGAAGAACAGGCTGCGCGCCTCCGGGATGAAGGGCGACATCCAGCCGGCGAGTGTTTCCTCGAGCTGGGCGTGCGCGCGCGAGTGCCCGAGGATCAGGTGCGAGCCGCCGCTGCCCGTGCCGTACAGCGCGGCGCCTTCGGCCCATGCCTTCGCCAGCGCGGGATGGGCCGCGAGCCCGAGGTAGTCGTTGCTGCTGAAGCAGAGCATGGTGCACGCTGCGCTGCTGCCGGCCAGCGTCAGCGTCTGCAGCGGCGCGCAGGCGGTCTCGGCGATCTGCCTGCGGCGGCGCAGCGACTGGGTGTCGAGTGCGTCGATCTCGTCCTGCAGGCGGTCAAGCAAGCGCGACATCGCGGGCTCCTTCCTGCCTCGGGTTCGTGGCCAGCACGGCATCCAGCGTGGCGAGCGTGCCGTCGACCAGCAGGTCGATCTCGCCGTCGCCGATGGCGTACGGCGGCATCAGGTACACGGTGTTGCCGATGGGCCGCATCAGCAGCCCCTGCGCGCGCGCCGCGAGGTGGAAACGCTCCGCGAAGCGGGCACCGGGTTCGCGCACGTCGAAGGCGGTGATCATCCCGCGCTGCCGCAGATGGTCGACCGCGCGGCCTTCGAGTCCGCCGCTCAACCGCTGCAGCAGGCGCTGCGCCCTGCCCCGGTTGCGCCGCAAGGCCTCCTCGGCCTCGAACAGGTCCAGCGTCGCCAGCGCCGCGCGGCAGGCCAGCGCATTGCCGGTGTAGGAATGCGAATGCAGGAAGCTGCGCGCCGCGTCGTCGTCGATGAAGGCGTCGTGGATGGCGTCGCGCGCCATCACCAGCGCCAGCGGCAGGTAGCCGCCGCTGATGCCCTTCGAGAGGCAGAGAAAGTCGGGCCAGATGCCGGCCTGCTCGCAGGCGAAGAAGCTGCCGGTGCGCCCGCAGCCCACCGCGATCTCGTCGGCGATGAGGTGCACGCCATGCCGGTCGCAAAGCGCGCGCACGCGGCGCAGGTATTCGGGGTCGTGCATCGCCATGCCGGTGGCGCACTGCACCAGCGGCTCGACGATCACGGCGGCGATGGTGTCGTGCTGTTCGGCCAGCAGCGCTTCGAGTTCGGCGGCGGCGCGGCTGGCGACATCGGCCGCGCTCTCGCCCGCAGAGGCATTGCGCGCGTCGGGCGAGGCCACCAGATGCGCGTTCGCGAGCAATGGCGCATAGGCGTCGCGGAACACCGGCACGTCGGTCACATGCAGCGCGCCCAGCGTTTCGCCGTGGTAGCCGTGCTTCAGCGCGACGAAGCGCCGCTTGTCGCCGCGGCCGGCATTGCGCCAGAAATGGAAGCTCATCTTCAGCGCGATCTCCACTGCCGAGGCGCCGTCGGACGCGTAGAAGCAATGCCCGAGCGCGCCACCCGTGAGCGCGGAGAGCCGCTGCGCCAACTCCACCGCCGGCGCATGGGTGCAGCCTGCGAGCATCACGTGCGAAAGCGTGTCGAGTTGCTGCTTCAGCGCGGCGTTGATCGCCGGATGCGCGTGCCCGAACAGGTTGACCCACCACGAACTGGTGGCGTCCATGTAGCGCCGGCCTTCCTGGTCGATGAGCCACACGCCCTCGCCGCGGGCGATGGGCAGCGGCGGCACCGCTTCGAGCCGGATGCTCTGCGTGCACGGATGCCACACATGTCGCCGGCTGCGCTGTTGCAGGTCGGCGTTGGAAGATGAGGAAAAAGCAGTTGTCGGAGGCACCCGCGCGGTCCTTTCGTGAGGGCAAGGCGCGGGATCGTATCGACGCATTCAGGGGGCGGCAAACCGCTCTCAAGCGTGTGAAATGAAGGCCAGTTCAGCGATGTTGCCCGGCGTAGCGCGCGCGTTCGGAGCAACGTCGTGAAACAAGCCGGCTTCTTGCCTTCCCGGCCGCATGGCCGGAAAGCGCAAGTTGTCCGGCTGACGCCAGAAACAGGTCACGAATGTCCGGTTCTCGGGACGCGGCGGCGAAGGGCGCGAGTTTCGGACATCCATCGTGGCCGGTTTCAGCAGGCCTCGCGGACCGCCTGACTCAGCCCGAACTCTTGTTCACCAGCCTGCCGACGTAATCGCGCAGCGAGATCGTCCCGCGCACCGGCTTGCTGGCCGGTTCGTAATGCTGGTCCATCGTGGCGCGCGTCATTGCGGCATAAGACTTCGCAGCGGCGTCCGAGAAGCCCAGCTTCCCGAAGGCCTGCTCCAGCTGTTCGCGCGGCGTCTCCACCACTTCGACCGGCTTTCCGAGCGCCTCGGAGAAAGCCCGTGCCACGTCGCCTGGCGAATAGCGCTCGGGCCCTTCGACGTGGTGCGGCCCCGACGATTCGGCGGGGCCCAGCATCAGCTTCGCGGCGTACTGGCCGAGGTCGTGCGGCGCCACCATGGGCAGCGTGAAGTCGGCGGGGAACATGCTGTGGACCTTGCCTTCCTTGCGCGCGGTTTCCAGCGCGGTGTCCCAGTTGCTCATGTAGTACGCGGCGCGCAGCGCGCTGAACGGCACCGGGCCCGCGGCGAGCGCCTGTTCCAGGTCGTACAGCACGCTGAGGTCGCCGATGCCTTCGCCCGGCTGCGCGCCGTAGGCCGATTCGGCGACGATCTTCTCGAGCTTGCAGCCTTCGAGCGCCGAAACGATGGCGCGCACACTCCTGTGCTCCTCGGCCACCGTGTCCGAAGACGGCGGCGCCGGCGGATTCAGCACGAACGCGCGCTTTCCGCTCTTGAACACTTGGTGCAGCGCGTGCGTGTCGAACACGTCGACCTGCGCCACGTGCGCGCCCTTGGTACGAAGCGCCTCGGCCTTGTGCGCGTCGCGCGTGACTACCGTGACCGGCTCGCTGCGTTCGAGCAAGGCTTGCGCCAGCGCCGAGCCGACGTGGCCGGTCGCTCCCAGGATGATGTGCATCGTCAGCCTCCGCGTTCCGTTCAGCCGCGCTTCTCGGCGTTGCGCTTGCGCGTGGCGGCGGCCTTCTTCGCGGAGGCCGATCGCTCGGCCGCGGTGCGGTGCGCCGCGGCCGCACCGCCCAGCTTTCCGCCCTTGCGCGAAGGCCCGTGGTTCTCGGCCTTGCCGCGGCCACCACCGCTCTTCTTGCCACCGCCGGTCTCGGCGTTCACCGTGGCCCACGCGCGGCGCTCAGCCTCGCCCTTGCCGACGCCGCGATGCTCGTAGCCCTTCTCTATGTGCTCGGCCTGCCGCTTCTGCTTGTCCGTGTAGGACGACTTGTCGCCTCTTGGCATGTGGTGCTCCTGCAGTTGGTTGAGGAGCTTTCATGCTGGGCGCGGCATGTGCGCCATGGGTAAGAAGACGGTCATGCCGGGCGTCGGCGTTGTCCGGCGTTGCTGATTGCCCACTCGGGCCTGACCAGGAAGCCGGCTTGCCCTCCGGGGACGACGCACGGGGTCGGCCCATTCCCACATGCATGCCTCGCGGGACGCAGCAGAAAGACCATGACGAGCAGTTTTTCAACCCGTTCTTTCGAAGGAGTTCCGTCCCCATGACATCCCCCAGGCAGACCCCGCACCAGAATCCCGACGCCGTCACCACCGACGAGCACGACAGCTTGCCCACGCAGCACAACAAGGCCGGCAACCAGCCGGCCACCCCGAAGAACGAGCCGCGGCGCACGCCCGAAAGCCGCAGCGACCGCGAGAGCCACGTGGGCGGCAGCAATCAGCTACAGGCCCGCCGTGGAGGTGCGCAATGACCACCGCGGCACTGAACACGAGCGAAGCCATGGATCGCTGCATCGCGGCGTGCAATGACTGCGCGCTGGCGTGCAATCGCTGCGCGGCCGCCTGCCTGGCTGAAGGCAGGAGCGGCATGGCGCGTTGCATCGCGCTGGACATCGACTGCGCCGCGGCTTGCGCCTTCGCCGCTGCCGTGATGGCGCGCGGCGGCGAGAACATCGTTGTCACATGCGGCATGTGCGCCGAGATCTGCCAGCGCTGTGCCGCCGAATGCGGCAGCCATGACATGGACCACTGCCAGCGCTGCGCCGAAGCCTGCCGGCAGTGCGAGACCGAATGCCGGAGCATGGCGGCGGCCGCCTGAGCAGCCAGGGCGGCATGCGCGGCCGACGGATTTCCGTGCGCGACGCGCAAGCCGGGCTGCGCACGCTCTCCAGAGCGACCGACGCGTGCCGCGAATGCCCCATCGGGCAGTACGCGACGCAGTCGGTGTTCGGCGAAGGCCCGGTGCGGCCGGTGCTGATGGTGGTCGGCGAGCAGCCCGGCGACAAGGAAGACCTTGCCGGCCGCCCCTTTGTCGGCCCGGCCGGCAGGCTCTTCGACCGGGCGGTGGCGCAACTCGGCTGGTCGCGCGAGAAGCTGTACGTGACCAACGCCGTCAAGCACTTCAAGTACGAGTGGCGCGGCAAACGGCGAATGCACAAGACGCCGGGGCAGCGCGAAGCCGAGGCCTGCCATCACTGGCTGGAAAGCGAACTGGAGCTGGTGCGGCCCCACGCCATCGTGGCGCTGGGCGCCGTGGCGGCGCGATCGCTGCTCGGGCGTCCGGTGGCCGTGACCAGGTTGCGCGGCCAGTGGCTTGAAGACCCGGCGGGCCGGCGCGTGCTGGTCACGCTGCATCCCTCGGCGCTGCTGCGTGGCAACCGTGCGCAGCGCGAATCGGCGTGGGAAGCGTGGATCAGCGACCTGTCGGCGGCAGCCCCGCTGTTCGCGCCGCGGAAGAACGAGAAGAAGGAGAAGGCGCGGGAGAAGTCCGGACACGATGAGCCCGCGTACGCAGGGTGATGGAGTAGCGCAGCGCCTCGGTCGGCGCGATCGCGTGCTGCCATGCCCATCGCGCCGGCCCGCGCAGCAGGTACACGGAGCGCGGCTCGATCAGGAATTCGAGCGTGGCCGGCCCCGACGCCGCCGCGCCCGGCACGTAGGGCCTGAACTGCATCACGGCGTCGTTGTTCAGCGAAATGCCGACGATGTCCTCGAAATCGGGCACGTCGCGATGCCAGCCCAACGGCGTGCCGGGGCGGTATTCGGCGATCAGCATGTGCGTGAGCTCTTCGGGCGCGATGCCGGCCCAGGCCGCGGCCTTGTCGCGAAGTGGATGCAACTCCGGAGGCAGCGGTGCGCCGGGCTTCAGGCGGTTGGTGTCGAAGTCGTAGCTGCCGCCGAAGCTCGTGCCCCTGCGGCGGGCGGTGTATTCCTTGTAGCGCATCTCCTTGAGCGGAAAGGCCTGCACGATGGCCAGCAGGCCGGCCTCCTCCTCGCGCGACAGGAATCCGTTCTCGTAGCGAAGCCCTTCGATGGCAGCCACCGGCGCCTCGCCGAACAGGTCGGGCTGTCCGGCGTGTTCGAGGCGTCGGGCGGCGCGCGTCATGTCAGGCGGCCTGCCAGACGCGGACCCAGTCGACTTCCATGGTCGCGTTCGTGCCGGCGCCCAGGGGGCCGTAGCCGCTGGAAGGAATATTGCCTGCCCAGCCGTTGTCCTTGATCTCGCAGGTGAGCTTGATGTATTGGTTGCTCAGCGACACCCCCTCCTTGATGGTGGCGTAGGGTGTCGCCGCGCCGTCGAGGTAGAACTCGTATCCCTCCGGGGTCCACAGCAGGCCCACGGTGTGCCATTCGGAAAACGACTGGCCTGCCGGCAGCTGCTGCTGGCCGGTGTTGCGGCTGATGGTCTTGCCTGTCTCGTAGCCGTTCCAGTGCACTGCGCTCGAGAACTGGTTGTTGATCTTCTCCGCGTCATTCTTCGAGAACTCCCGGTGCTCGATGATGTCCACCTCCACGCCGGCGGCGGGATCGGGCGGCGTGGCCGCCTTGTTCGCATTGGACATCAGCCAGAACGCGCTCCACTGCCCCGGCTTCGATGCGAAGCGCACGCGTGCCTCGATGTAGCCGAAGCGGAATTCGTAGAGCCGGGCCGTGCGCAGGAAACCGGTGTGATGGGTGCCGGCCGAAGGGTCGGTGTAGGTCGAGATCTTCAGGACGCTGTCCGCCACCGTGGCGGCTTCGGGCGTCTGGACCGCGTTGGCGCGCACGCCGGTGACCGCGGCCCATTTGGCGGGGTCGAGCGCGCTGCCTTCGAACTCGTCGTGCCACGCGAGCCGATAGTCCCTGGCCGACTCCGGCACCAGCGCGACTTCGAATTTGCGGCTCGATCTGGCTTCGCCGCCGGCGGTACGGACGATGATTTCCGCGTCCTTTGCCGAATCGGGCACGAAAACCGAAATCTGGTTCGGGGAATCGACGCTGAACCTGGTCGCAACGACCTCGCCAAAACAAACCGAGGCACTCGAGTCGAATTCGGCGCCGCTGATGACAATTACCTTGCCTCGCTTTTCCAGGCTCGGAGAAAAGGAATGGATGACCGGGCTTTTTACCAGGGCCGGCATTGCGGCCGCTGGCGGTGCGGCGGAAGACTCGGGTGAAATCGGACCCGCAGGATTTGCCGAGGCAGGCAGCAGGGCTGAGAGATTGGAGGTGCTGGCCGCTCCACTGCCTCCATCACCACCGCCGCCGCAAGCGCCCATGACCGAGGTGCCCAGGAGCGCCGTGGCTGCCTGCGCACCCTTTTGCAGGAATTGCCTGCGCGATTTTTCAGGAATGGCTGATTGTTCGATCGGGCGATCTGATTGCATGGAATTTCCTCCTCATTGAATTCGGTTTTTAATTCTAGATTCGCCCAAAAGTTTACAATTCAGTCCAGCAATTGAATTGAGTTCTCCTCTGAGATGTTTTCCAATTGAGAGCGCGCCAGGCCCCAATAGTTTGCAATTGCACCCGCCCGAAGGCGGATTCCGCCGGCCGGCACCCATCGCATCAGTCCTTCACCATTCGCACGTCCCACCAGCGCGGCAGCAGCTCACGGATCTCGGCGCGTGCGAAGCGGTCGTCCAGCAGGTGCAACACGCCCTGGTCTTCCTCGGTACGAATGACGCGGCCGGCGGCCTGCACCACTTTCTGTAGGCCGGGGTAGAGGTACGTGTACTCGTAGCCCTTGCCGAAGCGCGCCTGCATGCGCTCGCGGGTGATCTCGTTGAGTTCGTTGTATTGGGGCAAGCCAAGGCTGGCCACGAAGGCGCCGATCAGGCGGCTGCCCGGCAGGTCGATGCCCTCGCCGAAAGCGCCGCCCAGCACCGCGAAGCCGACGCCCTGCCCACCCTCTTCGAATCGCGCCACGAAGCCCTGGCGCTCGGCTTCCCGCATGCCGCGCGTCTGGGTCCACACGGGAACGCCGGGGTGCCGCAGCGAGAAGGCGGCGCAGGCCTTCTCCAGGTAGTCGAAGCTGCTGAAGAAGGCCAGGTAGTTGCCCGGCAGGCGCTCGAACTGCGCGCCGATGATGTCGGCCACGTTGCGCAGCGAGCCCGCACGGTCTCGAAAGCGCGTCGACACGTGCATCGCCACCTCGACGCGCAGCTGCGTGCTGTGGAATGGCGAGGCCACGTCCAGCAGCGCGGCGTCCTCGGGCATGCCGAGGGCGTCGCGGTAGAACCCGAAGGGCGACAGCGTGCCCGAGAAGCAGGTGACCGAAGCCGCTTCCGCGAAGCGGTTCTGCAGGAAAGGCGCCGGCACCAGGTTGCGGATGGCCAGGCGGCGCGCCTGCTGCGTGGCCCCCAGCGTGCGCTCGAACACCGAGTGGTCGCCGAAGGCTTCGGCCAGCCGCGCGAAGTGCAGCGCGTCGAAGAAGAAGCGCTGCAGCGGCCCCTGCGACGCCTCGGGCGTGGCCGCGAAGTGCTCGGCCATGGCGGTGTTGGCGGCCTGCAGGGTACGCAGGAAGCGCTCGGGAATCTCGTCGGCGGTTTCGTAGCCGGCCTGCTGCGACTGCTGCACCGTGTCCCACTCGCGGAACACCCGCGCGAGCGGGCCGCGCAGCACGGCGGGGGCTGCGCGGTGGGCCTCCTCGAGCGCGCCGCCATCGAGCTCGGCCGTGTACATGCCGCGCGCGCGTTCGAGCAGGTTGTGGGCTTCGTCGACCAGCACCGCGGCACGCCAGTCGTCTTCGCGCATGGTGGCGTAGAGAAAGGCGCTGCTGTCGAAGTAGTAGTTGTAGTCGCCGACGACGGCATCGGCCCAGTGCGCCATCTCCTGGGCCAGGAAATAGGGGCAGACCTCGTGCGCGAGGCCGATGTCGCGCAGCGCCTCGCGGTCCAGCCACGCCATCTGCGCGGCCTGCTCGCGCGCGGCGGGCAGGCGGTCGTAGAAGCCCCGGGCGAGCGGGCATGCGTCGCCGTGGCAGGCGCGGTCGGGGTACTCGCAGACCTTCTCGCGCGCCGCGAGCTCGAGCACGCGCAGCCTGCCCTGCCCCCGGCCCTTGTCAAGCACGCGCAGCGCATCGAGCGCCACGGGCCTGCCCGAGGTCTTGGCCGTGAGGAAGAACAGCTTGTCGATCCTGCGGGCCGCACGGGCCTTCAGCAACGGGAAGATGGTGGCCAGCGTCTTGCCGATGCCGGTGGGCGCCTGCGCCATGAGACAGCGCCCGCCCGCACCGGCGCGGTAGACGGCCTCCGCAAGTTCGCGCTGCCCGGCGCGGAAGCTGCCGTACGGGAATTCCAGCCCAGCCAGCGTGCCGTCGAGCGCGGCACGGTGAGCCGCCTCGCTCGCGGCCCAGGCGGCGTAGCGGCCGCACAGCAGCTCGAAATGCTCGCGCAGGGCCTCTCGGGTGTGCTGCTCCTCCAGCACGGTCTCGTCGCCCGTGGCGAGGTCGAGGTAGACCAGCGCCACCACCATCTCGTCGTGGCCGTCGCGCTCGCACAGCATCCAGCCGTAGGTGCGGGCCTGCGCCCAGTGCAGCGCGCGGTGGTTGCCGCGGATGGCGTCGAAGTCGCCCCGAAAGGTCTTGATTTCCTCGACCCTGGCCCGGTGGAATTCGTAGCCGTCGGCACGACCGCGCACGTGAACCGCACCGCAGGTGGCTTCGAGCGCGACCTCGCACTCGTATTCGCCGCCGCGCCGGTGCTGAACCAGCGCATGCCCGGCCATGCCTTCGAGCGCGCTGGGCGCGGGCACGAAGCGCAGGTCGAGGTCGCCTGCCTTCGCGCCGAAGGCGCACAGGGCCTTGACCGACACTACGTGCCTGGCAATGGCGGGAGCCGCGTCTTGCGGCTTGAAGGGTTCGGAGCCCATCTGGCGTTTACTGTATGAAATAACAGTATAACGAGGCACTCCACCCTGCACGCCCCGCCTTGGTGCCCTGTCGGGATGTTTTCCGACAGGGTCACGCGCTTTTATCGGCCAGACTTCACAAGTTTTGCTTACAAATAGCACCGATGACGAAAACCCCCACCGCGATCGACCCCGACGATTTCGAGCGACTGCTGAGCCGCAACATCAAGCTCCCCCTGATCGGCGGTGTGTTCGGCGCCGTGGTGTTCGTCGGGCTGATCCTGTTCCTGCTGTCCACCATCGGCTGGGTCGAGCACACCGACCGCGTCACCCGCGCCGCCAGCGAACTGCAGCGCCAGAGCATCGACATGGAAACCGGCATGCGCGGCTTCCTGATCACCAACGACGAGAGCTTCCTGGAGCCCTACCAGAACGCCCTGCCCCGCGTGAAAGCCGATACGGCGATGCTTCGCGAGCTCGTGGCGGACAACCGCCAGCAGGTGGAGCGCGTCGACCGCATCGCAGCCATCCAGGCCAGCTGGAACGACTACGCCGCCGACCTGATCTCGGCGCACCGCAACGGCCAGGACACCCAGATGCAGGTGCGCCTGGGCCGGGGCAAGCGGCTGACCGACAGCATGCGCGCCGAGTTCACCGCGTTCATGGAAACCGAGCAGGCCCTGCGCTTCCAGCGCAACAACGAGGCAAACCGCACCGCCTGGTGGGTGGTCGGCCTGTTCCTGCTGTTCACGCTGGGCTTCACGGGGCTGGTGGCCTACTTCGGACGCAGGCAGCTGGTGCGGCTGTCGGACAGCTACGACGTGGTGCTGCAGGAACAGGCGGGCCATAACGACCGGCTGGCGCACGAGGCCTGGCTGCGCGGCGCGCAGACCGAACTGGTGGGCGACCTGGTGGGCGAGCTCAGCGCGCCGGACATGGGCCGCAAGATCCTGTCCTTCTTCTCGCGCCACCTGGGCGCCTCGGTGGGCGCCATCTACGTGCGCGAGCGCCATGGCCCGCTGCGCCGGGCGGCGAGCTACGGTTTCTCCAGCGCCGCAGAGGCCATGCCGCAGGTCTTCTCGCCCACAGAAAGCCTGGTCGGCCAGGCCGCGGCCGAGAACCGGCGCATGCTGATCGACCCGATCGACGCCGAATACCTGAGAGTCAACTCCGGCCTGGGCGAGATGGCGCCGAAGGCGGTGCTGCTGGTGCCGGTGGGCAGCGGCGGCATGGTCAACGGCGTGGTCGAGCTCGGCCTGCCCGGCACGCTGGACGAGCGCGGCAGCCAGCTGGTCGAGATGGTGGCGGACGACATCGGCACCTCGCTGGCGGCCGCGCGCTACCGCGAGCAGCTGCAGGAGGTGCTCGCCGAAACCCAGCAGCTCAACGAGGAGCTGCAGGTGCAGCAGGAAGAGCTGCGCACCGCCAACGAGGAACTGGAGGAACAGTCGCGCGCGCTGCGCGCCTCCCAGGCCATGCTGGAGAACCAGCAGGCCGAGCTGGAGCAGACCAACAGCCAGCTTTCCGAGCGCACCGAGGCGCTCGACCAGCGCAACACCGCGCTGCGCCGCGTGCAGCGCGACCTGGAAGACCGCGCCGACGAACTGCAGCGCGCCAGCCGCTACAAGTCGGAATTCCTCGCCAACATGTCCCACGAGCTGCGCACGCCGCTCAACAGCGCGCTCATCCTCGCCAAGCTGCTGGGCGACAACCCGCAGGGCAACCTGACCAGCGAGCAGGTGAAGTTCGCGGAGTCGATCTATTCGTCGGGCAACGACCTGCTGGTGCTGATCAACGACATCCTCGACATCGCGAAGGTCGAGGCCGGCAAGCTCGAGGTGGTGACCGAGGACGTGCCCCTGGCCCGGCTGGCCCACAGCCTGGAGAGCACCTTCGGCCCGCTGGCCATGCAGAAGAACCTGAAATTCAGGCTCGAACTGCAGCCCGATGCACCGGTCTCGCTGCTCACCGACCGGCAGCGGGTGGAGCAGATCCTGAAGAACCTGCTGTCGAACGCGATCAAGTTCACCGACAGCGGCGAGGTGAAGCTGGTGATCTCGCCGGCGGCGGGCGGCGGCGCGGCCTTCGCGGTATCCGACTCGGGCATCGGCATCGATCCGCAGCAGCACGAGCTGATCTTCGAAGCGTTCCGCCAGGCCGACGGCACCACCAGCCGGCGCTACGGCGGCACCGGGCTGGGCCTGTCGATCTCGCGCGACCTCACGCAGCTGCTGGGCGGCACGCTCACCGTCGACAGCACGCCGGGCCAGGGCAGCACCTTCGTGCTCGAACTGCCGGCCAGGGCGCCGCAGGCTTCGCCGGACTATCAGCAGCAGCAGCAGCAGCAGAAGCCGCCGGCCGTCTACACGCCCCGCTCCGCGCACTCGCCTGCCGTCCACGTGCAGCCCACGCTGGCGCCCAACCCTCCCGCGCCGGTGCCTGCGCCGCAGTTCGCCGACGACCGCAGCCTGCCGCGCGACCAGGTGCGCCGCGTGCTGGTGATCGAGGACGAGCCGCAGTTCGCGCACATCCTCTACGACCTGGCGCACGAGCTGGGCTACCGCTGCCTGGTGGCGCATGGCGCGGCCGACGGTTTCGAGCTGGCCTCGCAGTTCCTGCCCGACGCGATCCTGCTGGACATGCGCCTGCCCGACAGCACCGGCCTCGACCTGCTGCAGCGGCTGAAGGATTCGCCGCACACCCGGCACATCCCGATCCACGTGGTCTCGGCCGCCGAGAGCGCGCAGGGCGCGGCGCTGCAGATGGGCGCCGTCGGCTACGCGCTGAAGCCGGCCACCCGCGACGAGCTGATGAAGGTGTTCGGCCGGCTGGAAGAAAAGCTCACGCAGAAGGTCAAGGTCGTGCTGCTGGTGGAAGACGACGAACTCCAGCGCGAGAGCGTCATCAGGCTGATCGGCGACGACGACATCGAGATCGTCGCCGTCGGCTCCGGCGAGGAGGCGCTGGAGCTGCTGCGCACCCGCGTGTTCGACTGCATGATCACCGACCTGAAGCTGCCCGACATGCAGGGCAGCGAGCTGCTCAAGGCCATGGCGGCGGAGGAGATCGTGTCGTTCCCGCCCGTCATCGTCTACACCGGGCGCAACCTCACGCGCGACGAAGAGACCGAGCTGCAGCGCTACTCGCGCTCGATCATCATCAAGGGCGCCCGCTCGCCGGAACGCCTGCTCGACGAGGTGACGCTCTTCCTGCACAAGGTGGAGGCCGAGCTTTCGAGCGAGCGCCAGGGCATGCTGAAGACGGCACGCGGGCGCGACCGCATCTTCGAGGGCCGCACCCTCCTGCTGGTGGACGACGACGTGCGCAACATCTTCGCGCTGACCAGCGCGCTGGAGCAGCGCGGCGCCATCGTCGAGATCGGCCGCAACGGCCGCGAGGCGCTCGAAAAGCTCGACCAGGTCAGCGAGATCGACCTGGTGCTGATGGACGTGATGATGCCGGAGATGGATGGCCTGGAAGCCACCCGGCGCCTGCGCGGCGACCCGCGCTTCGCCCATATGCCGGTGATCGCCATCACCGCCAAGGCCACCAAGGACGACCGCGAGCAATGCCTGGCCGCCGGCGCCAACGACTACCTCGCCAAGCCGGTGGACCTGGAGCGCCTGTTCTCGCTGCTGCGCGTCTGGCTGCCGAAGATGGAGCGGCTGTGACCACGAGCCCGCGCAATCCGAAGAACGGCAACGGCGTGGCGCCGCTGCCGCCGCTGAGCGACACCGAGATCGAGCTGCGGCTGCTGATGGAGGCGATCTACCTCAAGTACAGCTACGACTTCCGCAACTACACGGTGGCCTCGCAGAAGCGCCGCGTGTTGCACGCGCTCGACCAGCTCGGGCTGCCGAGCATCTCGGCGCTGCAGGAGCGGGTGCTGCGCGATGCGGCCCTCTTCGGCCGGCTGCTGCAGTTCCTGACGATCCCGGTCAGCGAGATGTTCCGCGACCCGTCGTACTTCCTGGCCCTGCGCCAGCACGTGGTGCCTATCCTGCACACCTACCCTTCCGTCAAGGTATGGGTGGCGGGCTGCAGCACGGGCGAGGAAGTGTTCTCGCTGGCCATCCTGCTGCGCGAGGAAGGCCTGCTCGCGCGCACGCAGATCTACGCCACCGACATCAACCCGGCTTCGCTGGAGAAGGCCAGGCAGGGCATCTTCCCGCTGGAAGCCATCCGGGGCTACACCACCAACTACCAGCGCGCGGGCGGACGCAGCGAGTTCTCCGACTACTACACCGCCGCCTACGAGGCCGCGCGCTTCGACCCCTCGCTGTGCGCCGACGTGATCTTCGCCGACCACAGCCTGGCGACCGACAGCGTGTTCGCCGAGACGCAGCTGGTGTCGTGCCGCAACGTGCTGATCTACTTCAACCGCGAGTTGCAGGACCGGGCGCTGGGCCTGTTCCACGAGTCGCTGTCGCACCGCGGCTTTCTGGGACTGGGCTCGAAGGAGAGCATCGACTTCTCGGGCTACGCCGACCGCTTCGACGCGCATGCGCGCGCCGAGCGCATCTACCGCAAGAAAGCCGCATGACGGGCCAGATGAAACGCCAGCTGCGCTTCCCCATCCGCAAGCGCGTGGACGCCGTGGTGCTTGGCGCCTCGGCCGGCGGCATCGACGCGCTGTGCGTCCTGCTCGAAGACCTGCCGGCCGTCTGGCGCCTGCCGATGGCGGTGGTGCTGCACCTGCCCGAGGAGCACGAGAGCCGCCTGGCCGAGATCTTCGCGCAGCGCCTGCCTATTCCCGTGCACGAGGCCAACGACAAGATGCCGGTTTCGGCCGGCAGCCTGTACTTCGCGCCCCCGGGCTATCACCTGTCGATCGAGCGCGAGCGCACCTTCTCGCTGAGCTGCGAGCCGCCGGTGCTGTTCTCGCGCCCGTCCATCGACCTGCTGATGGGCTCGGCCGCCGATGCCTACGGCCCCGCCCTCGCCGGCTTCCTCCTGACCGGCGCGAACGACGACGGCGCGCAAGGCCTGCACCGCATCCACCTGGCCGGCGGGCTCACCGCCGTGCAGGAACCCGGGGAAGCCCAGATTCCCACCATGCCCCAGGCCGCCATCGCGCGCCATATCCCCGACTACGTGCTGCCCCTGCGCGAACTGCGCAACCTGCTGCTCCAACTGGAAGCCGTCCATGAACATTGACATCGAAAGCAAGCTGCTGCTCGTGGACGACCTGCCCGAAAACCTGCTGGCGCTGGAGGCGCTGATCCGCGCGCCCGGCCGCATCGCCTACCGCGCCGGTTCGGCCGACGCCGCGCTGGCGCTGCTGCTGGAGCACGAATTCGCGCTCGCCATCGTCGACGTGCAGATGCCCGGCATGAACGGCTTCGAGCTGGCCGAGCTGATGCGCGGCACCGAGCGCACGCGGCACATCCCCATCATCTTCGTGAGCGCCGCGGGTCGCGAGCTGAACTACGCCTTCCAGGGCTACGAGAGCGGCGCGGTCGACTTCCTGCACAAGCCGCTGGACCCGCACGCGGTGGTCAGCAAGGTGAACGTGTTCGTCGACCTCTACCAGCACCGCAAGGCGCTGCGCCACGAAATGGATTCGCTCGCCGCCGCCCACAAGAAGCAGGAAGAACTGGTGCAGCAGCTGCAGCAGACGCAGCACGACCTGGAGCGCGCGGTGCGCATGCGCGACGATTTCATGTCGATGGTGTCGCACGAGTTGCGCACGCCGCTGAACACCCTCTACCTCGAGGCGCAGCTGCGGCAGCTGCATCTGGCGAAGGGCAATCTCGCCAGTTTCTCGCCCGAGCGCCTGCCCGCGATGATCGAGCGCGACCAGCGGCAGATCCGCAACATGGTGCGGCTGATCGACGACATGCTCGACGTCACGCGCATGCGGCGCGACGCGCTGTCCATCAAGCCCCAGCCGACCGATCTGGCGGCGCTTGCGCACGCGGTGGTGGAAAACCTGCGCCAGCAGGCCGAAGCCGCAGGCGCGGCCATCACGCTCTCGGCGCCTGCCGAACTGCGCGGCGCATGGGACGAGTTCCGCATCGAGCAGGTACTGACCAACCTGCTGACCAACGCGCTGCGCTACGGCGGCGGCAAGCCGGTCGAGATGGTCGTTCAGCAGCTGGGCAACACGGCCCAGGTGAGCGTGCGCGACCAGGGCATCGGCATCGCGCCCGAGGACCAGGCCCGCATCTTCGAGCAATTCGAGCGCACCGAGGACAGCCGCAAGCACGCGGCCGGACTGGGCCTCGGGCTCTTCATCACCCGCAAGATCGTGGACCTGCACGGCGGGCGCATCGGCGTGGAAAGCGCGCCGGGCGAAGGGTCGCGTTTCACGGTCGAGCTGCCGCTGCAGGCGCCCGCCATACTTCCCAATCAATCTGACGCCCAACCTGACGGAAAGAAGAGCCCCCAGTGAACGTGCTGATCGTCGATGACAACCAGGCCTCGGCCGACCTGCTGCAGGAGCTGCTGAGCCTGCACGACCACACCGCGCAATGCACCTACACGGCACGCCAGGCGCTGGACGCGGCCGCCGCCGGGAGCTTCGACGCGGCGCTGATCGACCTCAGCCTGCCCGACCTGCCCGGCGCCGAGGTGGCGCGGCGGCTGCGCGAGAGCACCGGCGAAGGCACGCCGAAGCTGCTGGTCGCCATCTCGGGCTTCTCCGCGCAGGACGCGGGCGGCCGCTCGGCCGAGGGGCTCTTCGACCATCACCTGCAGAAGCCGGTCGACATCGAGAAGCTGGGGCAAATCCTCGCATCGGCTGGCTAGGCGCGATCGGTCTTCCCCGCTGCGCCTTTCTTGCTCTTGCGGGGGCTGCGCATGGCTTCGTAGCGATACACGCGGAAGCCGTCGCGCTGCATGAAGCTGACCGGCTCCCAGCCGCGCGCCAATGCACAGTCGGTGATCTGCGCCATCTGCACGCCGAGGTAGTCCTGCAGGCTGTCGGCCACCGCGAGCTCGAACTTCTTGAGATCGCGGTCCAGCGACTCCACCGCCGCGACGGCGGCATCGACGCTGGTGAAGGGGCGCACGTGGGTCACGCCCTTGTTGCGCGCGGGGGCGTGTGCCTGCTCAGGCGGGTCGGCGCTGAAGTTGACGCTGGCGCCGCCCTCCATGCCGTTGAGGCCGCCGATGGCGCTCATGCTGGCCATGCTGCTCATTGCTGTGTTCATGTCATGAACCCCATGTCGCGCGGGTAGCTGATGCCGCTCGGCGCGGTGATGTTGTTGAAATTCTTCAGGTTCGGCAGGATGCCGTTGAGGTCTTGATCAGGCACGCCGAACCACTTGGCCAGCGTCGCCGCGTACTGGTCGACCGAAGTGGTGGGCAGCAGCCGGCCCTGGCCGACGTGCCACTGGTCGTCGTCGGCCGAGGTGTTGCCCACGCTCACCGGCGGCGGCGTGCCGTAGAAGGCCTTGCCTTTCACCGCGCCGCCCACCACGAAGTGATGGCTGCCCCAGCCGTGGTCGGAACCGTTGCCGTTGCTCGAGAGCGTGCGGCCGAAGTCGGAGGCGGTGAAGGCGGTCACCTTGTCGGAGACGCCGAGAGTTTCCATCTGCCGCTGGAAGGCGGTCATGGCCTCGGACAGACGCTGCATCAACGGCCCCTGCTTGGTGTCGAGGTCGTCGTGCAGGTCGTAGCCACCCATGGAGACGAAGAACACCTGGCGTTTCACGCCCAGCGAGGTGCGCCCACGGATCAGGCGCGCCACCATCTTGAGCTGGTCGGCCAGATTGTTGCCGGTGGGGAAGTTGCCGTTCAGGTCGTTGGCCTGAATGGCGGCGGTGATCTTGCCTTCGGCCTCGACGGCGCGCAGCGTGACCTTGTTGTATTCGTTCTCCAGCGTATGGCCGCGCGCCTGCTGCGCGATCTGCTGCATGGCGGCCTTGACCGCCGATGAGCCGTAGACGCTGCCGGTGGCCGGGCTCACGCTGTTGATGCGCACCGCGCCGCCGGTGCCGACCTGGTATTGGAGCGCCTCGTCGCCCGAGAGGAACACCGCGTTGCCCGCCACCGAGATGCAGGTGAACAGCGACGCATTGCGCTGTCCGCCGAGCATCAGGTCGCCGAGGTTGCCGCCCCAGCCGATGGTCGAGCCCTCGGGCGACGACGACTGCCAGATCGACTGCTGGTCGTTGTGCGAGAAGAGCTTGGGGGGGATCGGGAAATCCCGGCGGTTCGTGCTGTTGAACTGCGCGCGCGTGAGCGGCTTGATGAGCGGGCCGACGTTGAGCTGCACGGCCATCTTGCCCTGCTCGAAGAGCGTGGCGAGGCCGCCCATGGCCGGGTTCAGCGCGTACTTTCGGCCGTTGGCGAGCGCCACGTTGGGTTTGAGTTCGGTGGCTGCGAGGCCCGCGTACGGCAGCGCGATGCCGCCGCGGATGGTGCTGTACTTGTTGTAGCTGTCGGTGTCGAAGTTGACGAGTGTGTTGGCGTAGTCGTTGCCGCCGAAGAGGAAGACGCAGACCAGCGCCTTGTAGTCGTCGCCCGGCGCGGCCTGGGCGGCCGCTTCGCCCATGGCGGCGAGGTTGAGCGCGAACGGCAGCGCGGTGCCGGCCATCGCGAGTTGGCCCGAGCGGCGCAGGAAGGCGCGGCGCGTGTGGCGGGCAGGATCGATCAGGTGCATGTTCGGTTCGCTCCGGCTTCTTTCTTCTTCATTTCTGCACGAGGTATTCGGGCGAGCCCATCACCAGCAGCACGCCGGCGCAGATGAGGTCGAGCCTTCGGGCGTCGGTGGAGGGGTTCGCCAGCGGCGCCTTGCTCAGGGCGTCGGTGATCAGCGCGACCGTGGCGGCCGAGAGTTGGTTGCCGGTGAGCAGCAGGTTGAGCCGGCGCACCAGCGCGGCGGGGTCGTTCACCAGCGCTTTCTCGGCCGTATAGGTGGCGATCACGTCCTTGTTGTCGAAGCCGTTCTGCAGCCTGCCTTGCAGGAAGTTGAGATAGCCGCCCACGCTGGTCTCGTTGACCAGCTGGAACTCGGGCGCGACCATCTTGTTGCTGGCGATGGCGGTCGAGGGCGGCACGTAGCCGGGCCGGAAGAAATTGAACACCGAGGGCGAGCGCAGCGGGCACTGGCCCAGGCTCGAACTGGGGTCGGAGGTGTTGCCGATGTTCCAGTTGTCCGATGTGCAGCCGATGCCAAAGGTACGGCCCCATTGCACGAACCGCAGCATGGGCTCGCGCAGGTGGCCGAAGTTCGGATCGGAAAGGCCCGCGGGACCGCGCGCCTCGTCGTCGAGCAGCACTGCGGCGAACACGCTCTTCATGTCGCCGCGCACGCCCGCGCCGTTGTTGGCGAAGATGTCGGCCACGCGCTTCACGTAGGCGGGGCTCGGGTTGCTCGTGACCAGCCGCTGGATCAGCTGCCGGCCGATGAAAGGCCCGACGTTCGGATGGTTGAAGAGCGTGTCGAGCGCGATCTTCAGCGCCGCCGGACCGTCCGTGCCCGCGGGCACCGTGGCGCCCAGGAAGCGCGCCTCCAGCATCGAGTGGTTGGAGGCCTTGTAGGCCATGGGACGCGTGGTCCACGCGTTGGTCTCGATGGTGTAGCTGGCTCCGGGCGGAGTGAAGGCGTTGCGCTCGGACGAGCGGATGTCGAGGTCGTAGCCGGTGAAGACGCGCGCCAGATTGGTCACGTCGTTCTGCACGTAGGTCTCGATGGGCTGGCCGTCGGCGCCGGTCCTCACCGTGCCGTCGCCCTCGAGCTGGTAGAGGCCGATGGTCATGAGCTGCATGACCTCGCGCGCGTAGTTCTCGTCGGGCTGGCGGCCGGAGTTGTCTTCCTTCCTGTTGCCGCGGGTGTTGAGATAGAAGCCCATCGCGGGGTTGAGCGTCACGTCTTCCAGCAGCTGGCGGAAGTTGCCCGTGACGCCGTTGGCGAGCATGTCCCAGTACTGGGCCATCATGGCCGTGGGCCAGCTCGAGCCGATCTCCGTGCCCGAGACCACGAAGATCTCGCTGAGCGCCAGTGCCATGCGCTTGCGCACCGGGTCGGCGGCCGTCATGAGCTGGCGCCAGATCATGGCGTCGGTCTCGACGTCTGCGTACTCCTTGCTGTTGACCCACTCCCAGGCCGAAGGCTGTCGCGCCGCGCCGAGCTGCTCGCTGAGCCACGGCAGGTAGCCTTTGGCGCGCACGGCGGCGATCTCGTCGTCGGAGGCCGAGAACTGGGCCTGCAGCAGGAAGCGCGCGGCTTCGGCGTCGTTCTGCGCCTGGGGGTAGTGATACGGACCGGTGTCGGGCGTGGTGCCCGGGTTGGCGCCGGGCGTGCCGCCGCCGATGGGGAAGCCAAGGCCCCCGGCGCCGCTCCCACCCCCTCCTCCGCCGCCGCATGCGGCCAGCGCCGCCGAAATGGAAAACGCGGCTGCCGCCTTCAGCGAGCGGGAGCCGTCGGGCGCCGCCTCGTTTTCATGGGTGGCCGCCGTCTCCGCGACGTACACCACCTCGTCGGCCGGTCTTGTGTGCTCGGCCTCCAGCTGTTCCAACATGATCCTCGCTCCTGCGGCGTATCGACGCCTGTTGGAGCGTTAAAGGCAAGCGGCATGCCCTCCAAAAAACAGCAAGGCAAGTGTCCAAGACGGGCCAAGTCACCACAAAAATGTGTGCCAATGTGACTTTTTAGTCACTCCTTGAAACAAAATTGGCATGCCAGAGGGCATGCCAATGCTTCAGAAAACATTCAGGTGACAGTGTCAGTCGCGCTCGTCGTCCCAGTCGTTCGGCGGGCGGTAGGGATAGCCGGGCCCGTAGTAGATGCGGCCGGGCGGCGGCGTGTAGATGGGTGCCGGGCGGTAGTACACCGGAGGGGGCGGCGGCCGGTAGTAGACCGGCGGCGGCGGCGCGTAGTAGATGGGTGCCGGATAGCTGTAGACCGGTGGCGGCGCGTAGTACGGCGCCGGGTAGCCGCCGGCCACGTAGCCGGGGGTGCCGATCTGCACCGACCAGCTTCCGCGCGCGTTCGCGGCTCCCGCCGCCAGCAGCGCGCCGGCGATGACGGCACCGATGGCCGCCAGCTTGAAAACAGAAGATCGAGATTTGAAGTTCACAGTGGCTCCAGGCCTGGGGCGGACAATGCCCGAGTGGATACGCAACGCCCGACGCGTGCTCGCGGTGCACCCGATTGCATGCGGGCATGGTAGCCAAACGTCACCGCTTCGGGCGGTGCGCGGCCGCATCAGCGCGCGATTTCGCGCCGCGACAGCATCACGTCGCCGCTGCTCGTATTGAAGGCGATGGTCGGCGCACTGAAATCGCTGAGCGGCGCGCCCAGGCCGATCTCTCCACGGCCGTGCAGGACGCACTCCTCGCGCCGCAAGGCGATCTCGGTGCTGGGGCCGTCGTTGCCGTGGAAACGCACCCAGGTGCCGTAGGTGCTGACGTCGATCAGCACGCAGCTGCCCTGGCGCAACTCGATGCGCGCATGCAGGCGCGAGACGCGCGGGTCGTTGACGACGAACTGGGCGTCGTCGACGCGGCCGAGGTGGATCGGCAGCTCCTCTGTGCGGAACATCGAGCGCACGTCGAGCCACGCGAGTTCGATCTGGCCGAACGAGGAATCGGGCATGCGCAGCGGGGCCAGCGCTGCGGGCACGGTGAGGAACGAGGTCACGTCCTCCTGCCAGTCGATCCGGTGGACGACCGACATCTCGCTGCGCCCGCGGATGTTGATGAGGCCGAGGTCGCGGTGCTGCACCGAACCTTCGCGCAACTGGGAGATGACCGCGGCAGTCACCCAGATCTGGCCCGGGCCGGCCAGGTCGCTCAGACGCGAGGCGAGGTTGACGGCATCGCCGTAGCAGTCGCCCTCGACTTCCACCACCTCACCGCTGGCCACGCCGATCTGCAACGCCATGCGCAGGGGCGCGGGCCACGCGAGCAGCCGCTTCTGGTGATAGCGCTGCAACTCGATGACCGCATGCGTGGCCGCGGCACCGCTGGTGAAGATGGCGAACACGCCGTCGCCGAGCGACTTCACCACGCGGCCGCCGTGCGCCTGGCACACGCCGCCGATCCATTGCGTCAGACGGGTCACTGTCTCCGTGGCCCGCGCATTTCCCATGGCCTCGAAGACCCTCGTGCTCCCCGTCAAGTCCGCGAATACGACTGTGGAATTGACACCCATACTTTTTGCTCTTCTCGATTTCTACCGATGGTTGTAATTGCCCGGGGCCCTTCGCGCTTCCATGTCCATGCGGCCGGCGCTGCGTACGCGCGCCCGCTCACACACGGAATATGCAGCTTGCGTGCCCCTTTTGTTGTCTTCCCGGGTATACGCCGCTGCCGACAGGGCGAATGCAGACAGAGTCATTCATCGGCTTGTAGTACTTTGGAAAACAAAATTCAATGACTAGTGAAAACGATAAGTAAAGCGTGTTGTTTGCAAACAAGAAACAACGTTTCAGATCTTGTGGAATGGTTAACTCAGGCTTAAGGTAGCGGCCGTTCTCGGTTCCGGCAACACACTTCCCGTCCCATGCTCTTTCGCCGTCTTCTCCGTCTGCTGAACGTACCCGGCTCCGGATCCCGTCAAGCGACGGAGAACCAGTTGGGGCGCATCCGTACCGCGATGCTGTCGGCGCTCCAGGGCCATGGCGGTCATTCCGTGCAGCGCGTCAGCCAGCGCGTGCGCTTTGCCGCCGACGTCGAAGCTCTCTGGTACCTGCGGCAGGACGTGATGATCGCGCTGAGCGCCATCGACGGAGAAACCGCCGCGCGCCGCCAGATGAAAGCCATCAACAGCATGTTCAAGGGCGGATTGCCCGGCTCGATGGGGCCGCGCGCGCATCAACGCTTCACCAAAAACAACTGAAACTGCAACGGCCCCTCGGGGCCGTTCTGATTTTTAACGTTCTATTCTCTTTGTGTCCGGATCAATGGGCGTGATGATGGTCATGTCCATGGTGGTCGTCATGACCATGTGCATGCCTGTGGCCCCAAACGAGAAAAATATCACGCCCTTCCGCAGCCATCGACACCTTCGCACCCACGGGCAATAACACCTTCGTCTGCACGTGCCCGAACGGCAGGCCCGCGAGCACGGGCACCTTGAGCGTTGCGCGCAGCCGGTCGATCACGGTGTTGAGGCCGAATCCGCGGTCGTAGCCCGGCACCAGCCGGATGCCGGTGAACTGCCCGAACACGATGGCACGCTGGCGCGCCAGCACACCGGCCATCTTCAACTGATCGAGCATGCGTTCGACGCGGTACGGGTGCTCGTTCACGTCTTCGATGAAGAGCACGCCCTTCTCCACCATCGGGAAGTACGGCGTGCCGAGCAGGCTGGTCAGCACGCACAGATTGCCGCCCCACAACGTGGCGTCCTGCACGGGCTTGAACTTCAGATCGACATCGCGCGCCGGCATGCGCCAGCCCGTGCCTTCGCCCTGCCCTGTGAGCAGGTCGTCGAAGCAGGCTTCCATGATGTCGTCGGGACCGGCCTCTGCACCGAAGTCCTCGCCGACGGCGGGGCCCGACCAGGTCACCGCGCCGGTCTTGGCCAGCAGCGCGTTCTGCAGCGCGGTGAAGTCGCTGCAGCCGACGAACTCCGTGCCCTTCTCGATCGCCTTCGTGAGCGCCTTGTACGGAACGGCATCGAGGATGCGCGTGAGCCCGTAGCCGCCGCGTGCTATGAGCGCCACGTCCGCGCCGCTGGCCGCGGCACGCGAGATCGCGGCGAGCCGCGTGGCATCGTCGCCCGCGAAGCGCTGGTGCACCGACAGCGCCGCGTCGTCGACTTCGACTTCATGACCCAGCGCTCTGAGCCGCTTCACGCCGCGCCGGAAAGCGGCCTTGTCCCGGACCGCGCTGGAGGGAGAGTAGATATAGATGTGTTTGGTCACGCGTTCGAGTATCCCATTGCGTTTCGCACTTGCAGAACGACCGTTCGGGCCTGCTCCGGCGTCGGCCCCGAGGAAGTGGCAAGAGGCCCCAGTGCGCGCAGCGCTGCTTCGTATCCCCGGTCGGGAAAAGGCGCGCGCCATGCGTCCTTGATGTGCTCGTGCCCCTCCGGCGCGACCAGTGCCGCCGCGAACCGACCGGGCGCTGCCGCCTGCAGCAGCACGGCGAGTTCGGAAGCGGCCTCGCTATGCACGAGCGCCACCGACTCGACTCCCACCCGCGCCATCCATTCGAGCAGCACGTGGCGATGCCATTGCAGGCTATGCGCCGCCTCGCGCTTGGGCTTGTCGCTCCTGCCGAAGCCGATCAGGTCGGGTACCAGCGTGCGCAGCCCCGGCAGGCCCACGAGATGCCTGAAGAAGTAGCCCCATTCGCCGGGACCGTGCAGGCAAAGGCAACAGGCCGCATCCTCCGCACCTTCATCGACGTAGTGCATGCGCCAGCCCTGCAAGCTCGGCAGGTCCTGCACGTAATGCGGCGCGAAGTCATAGCCGGCCAAGGCCTCGAAGCGCTCGGGCGACGTGCGCAGTGCGTCGTCGCGCAAGGGCTCGGCAGTCGCGCGCGCAGCGTTCCGGCGCTGCTGGAAAAAAGCCTGCAAGACCGCGCTGCACTCCTGCGCCAGCACCCCGCCCTGCACCACCGTGCGATGGTTCAGCCGTGGCTCCGCGAAGAGATCGAGCACCGAGCCGGCCGCGCCAGTCTTCGGATCGGCCGCGCCGTACACCACGCGAGCGAGGCGCGAATGCAGCATCGCCCCTGAACACATCGCGCACGGTTCGAGCGTGACGAACAGCTCGCAGCCGTCGAGCCGGTAGTTGCCGAGCGCGAGGGCTCCCGCACGCAGCGCGTTGATCTCGGCATGCGCACTCGGATCGTTCTGCGCGACCGGCGTGTTGCGCCCCGTCGCGACCAGGCGGCCGTCCTTCACCAGCACCGCGCCCACCGGCACCTCGCCCGCTTCGGCGGCAAGCCGCGCCTCGGCGAGCGCGAGCGCCATCCAGTGCGTGTCGTCGTGCACGTCCGGCAATGGAGTCGCCTCAGTTGTCATCGGGCATCTGGCGTGTCTTGACCGCGGCGTCCAGCGCTTCCTTGACCTGCTGCTGCACCTGCTGCGGATTCATTCGCGCATCGCCCGCGGCGGGTGCTGCAACGCCAGGCACGGACGGTTGTGCGGAAGAGGCCATGCTGCTCATCTGCTTCTTCGCGACCAGCCCGACGATCGCCAGCACGAGCACAAGGCCGATCAGACCCAGTCCGCGCATCTCAGCCGCCCTCCGCCACGGGAGCCTCGGCGGCCATGCCCAGGCGGCCCATCCACACGGCGAGCGCCCGCTCGTCCGGCGTGCCAGCGCTGTAGACCGCGTGCATCGCGGCATGCGATTCGCGGCGATGCTGGTTGAGCTTGATCTTGCATTGCAGGGCAGTCACGCGCAGCTCGAAGCCCACGATGCCGGCCAGCATCTTGAGCTGGAACTCCTCGCCCAGGTCGCGCCACTGCTGCGCGTAGGCGGGCTCGTGGTCGTGAATGAGCTTCTTGAGCAGCGCGTCCTTGTCGGCGGGCTCCTCGATCAGCCGTGCCTCGACGGTGCAATGCACCGCCAGGTAGTTCCAGGTCGGCACGCGGGCCAGGTCGGGGTAGACGGAGGGAGAGAGGTACGAATGCGGCCCGAGAAAGGTGGCCACCGCCCGGGGCCTGGTCTGCAGGTAGCGCCAGTGCGGATTCGGCTTGGCGCAATGGCCCCACAGCACCAGTTCGTCGCCCGCGCGCTGCTCGGCGACCAGCGGCAGGTGCGTGACGTACGGCAGCCCGTCGTCGTCGTTCGAGATCAGGCTCGCGAAGGGATGCGAGCGCATCAGCTCCAGCGCGATGGCCGGGTCCTTCGCATTGAACTGCGGGGGCATGTACATGGGCGGTTTCCTCGTGGCGCCTCGTGGCGAGGCCCCATTCTCCCCGAGCCGCCTACTTTGCGCGCGGTGTCTCCAGCAGCTTCGCCATCGCGGTGTAGCCGCGCGCCTTCGCCAGCTGCAGCGGCGTGTTGCCCTGGCGGTCCGTCAGCCTGATGTCGGCGCCGGCGTCGACCAGCGCAGCCAGCGTCCGCTGGTGGCGCGGGCCGCCGTCGCCGAGCACGATGGATTCGATCACCGCCGTCCAGTGCAGGTTGTTGACATGGTCCAGCGGCGCGCCGGCTGCAATAAGCCTGCGCACCACCTCATCGTGCCCGAGATGCGCGGCCGCGATGAGCGCCGTGCCGTCGTACCGGCTCGTGGTCTGCCCGGCCTTGGCACCGAGCGAGAGCAGCACCGAGAGCGTCGCGGCATCGTCGGCCACCGCGGCGATGGTGACGGCGTCGTAGCGGTCGTCTTCGAGCAGGTCGAGGTCGGCGCCGGCCTTGGCCAGCAGCTTGATCGCCTCGCGCTGGCGGGCGAAGGTGGCAACGTGCAGCGGCGTGCGCCCGCGCGTGTCGCGTGCATTGAGATTCGCCCCCGAGGCGATCAGCGCCTTCAGCTTCTGCGCATCGCCATGCCAGGCGGCCTGGTGCAGCCCGTCGAAGGCCAGCACCTCGGCCGCCAGCGGCGGCACCTGGGCGGACGCACCGGCCGGCACGCCCAGCCCGAGCGCGACCGCCAGCAGGCCCGGCCAGATACCGCGCGCCATCATCAGAGGGAACCCTTGACCTTCTCGAGCGCCGCGTTGGCGCACTGGTCGTCGAGATGGCCGCCGGGCGCGCCGCCGACGCCGACCGCGCCGATCACTTCATTGCCCGACTTGACCGGCACGCCGCCGCCCAGCAGCAGGAAGCCCGGCAGGTACACCAGGTTGGCGGCGCCGGGGTTCTTCTGCGCGCCTTCCATCATGGCCTGCGTGGGACTCTTGGCCGAAGCCGAGGTCCAGGCCTTGCGCTCGCTCGAAGCCAGCGTGTGCGGGCCGGCGTTGTCGGCGCGCTGCACGGCACGCACGGTCCCGGCGCGGTCGACCACGGTGGCGGCCACGTTGTAGCCATTGGCGGCGCAGGCGGCCACGGCTTCGGCGGCGATCTGGTTGGCCAGGGCCAGCGAGATGTTCTTTTCGGTGCGCACGGCCGGCGCGGGCGCCTGGGCTTGAGCTTGTGCCTGGGCGACGGAAGCTGCGAGCAGGACGGCGACGCCGCCGAGGCGGATGATGGATTGCATTGTTCGTGATCTCCAGTGGATTCGGGTTGTTGCGCCGGCTGTTGCCGACGGCTGCGCCACTGTAGAAAACGCCGCCCGCGCGGGCCATTCGTACGGCTACGCGCGGCGCTCCGTAGTTCTACGGAGCGCCCTCCCCGTCCACCAGCACCGCATAGCGCCGGATCAGCTGCGCGAGCGAATCGCAGTCGAGCTTGGCGAACAGGTTCGCGCGATGCGTCTCGACCGTGCGCGGCGACAGCGCCAGCGTGCGCGCGATCTCCTTGTTGGTGAGCCCCTGCACGATGAAGGCCAGCACCTCGCGCTCGCGCTCCGACAGCTGCGCCACCCGCTCGCGCGCGGCATTGTCGGCCTGCGAACGCTCGCGGGAGCGCACATGCTGGCGCACCGCCTGCTGCAGCGCCTCGAGCAGCTGCTCGTCGTCCACCGGCTTCTCGAGGAACTCGGCCGCGCCGGCCTTGAAGGCACGGCGGCACATCTCGACCGTGCCGTGGCCGGTCAGCATGATCACCGGCTGGTCCACGCCCTGCGCCACCAGCCGGTCGAGCACGGTGAGCCCGCTGATGCCGGGCATGCGCACGTCCAGCACGATGGCGCCGACGCTCGCGCGGTCGAACCCGTCGATGAAAGCCTGCGGATCGGCCCAGGCCTGCACGCGCAGCCCGACCGTGCCGATCAGCAGCGAGAGGCCGTCGCGCACCGCCTGGTCGTCGTCGATCAGGTGGACCAGCGGGGACTGCGGCGGATGGGTGTTCGAGGTATTCATGGCGATGGCGCGACGAGTGGCAGCAGCAGCGTGAAGCGCGCGCCGCGCGGCTGGACATTACCCGCGCCCAGGCTGCCGCCCATGCCGCCGGCCAGCGTCTCGCTGAGGCTCAGGCCGAGGCCCAGCCCGCCCTCGCGTGTGCTGAAGAAGGGTTCGAAGAGGCGCGGCAGGGCTTCGCGGGCTATGCCGCGTCCGTTGTCGGTCACGGTCAGCACGCCCTCCTGCCCGTTGCGGCCGACGGACACCACGAGCCGCCGCTCTGCGGCCGGCACCAGCTCCAGAGCCTGCAGGGCGTTCATCAGCAGGTTGTGCACGATCTGCTCCAGCGCCACTGCCTCGGCTTGCACGCGCACCGGCGCTTGCGCGCTGGCATCGAACTGCGCGGCGACGTCGTGCTTCGCGAACTCGGGCGCCAGCAGGTGCATGGCGCTGCGCACCACCTCCTGCAGCACCAGCGGCTTGGTGTCACCGCCAGCTTCGGGCCGTTCGATGACGCGTCGCAGCCGCCCCACCACGCCGGCCGCGCGGCGGGCCTGCTCGACCGCCTGCCCCATCGCGTCGCGCGCGGTCGCCAGGTCGGGCGGCTCGTCGTCGAGCAGGCGGCGCGCGGCCTGCGCATTGGCGAGCACTGCCGTCAGCGGCTGGTTGAGCTCGTGCGCAAGGCCGGCCGACAGTTCGCCCAGCGCGTTGAGGCGCGCGACCTGTCCGAGGCGCAGCAACTCTTCGGCGCGCCTCCGCTCGACGCGCTGGCGCTGCGCGGCCCACAGGCCTGCCAGCAACATCGCCATCGCCAGGGCCCAACCGGCGATCGCGCGCCACGGCAGCTCGCCCCAGCCCACCTGCCGCTCGGCCACCAGATCGAAGGGCTGGCTCGGCGAGGCCAGTGCCTTGCTCAGGCCGAAACGCCATCCTCTCTCCGGGCTCGCGGATTGCACACCAGGCTGCAGCACCAGCTGCTGGCCGTCGCGCTGCAGGCTCAGCCGCACCGGGCTGCGCTGCGGGTTCATCGGCCAATCGCGCCAGGGCACTGAGCCGGCAAGATCGATATCGAGCGCATAGCTGAACGGGTTGGCGCCGATGACCAGCGTGTAGCGGCCATGTGCCAGATCGAGCGTGGCCAGCTCGGCGCGCTGAAGGCTGCGCGAGCGCGCCTCGGCCGCGTCCAGTGCGCCAGCGCGCGCGCTGTCTGGCCAGGGCTGGTCCCGGTCGCGCCGCTGCACGCGCAGGATCGACGAGTACACGGAAGGCAGGCGCTGCTCGGGATGGTCCGCTCCGGTGCTCGGCTCCAGCAGCGCGAGCGTGGCCAGCACGGCGTCGTACTGCACCATCTGCTGGCTCATGAGGCGGTGCGCGATGCGCACGTCGGTCTCGAAGTACTGCTGCATCTGCGCGAGCTCGGCGCGCGCGATCCATACAGCGCCCACGGCGGTGAGGGCCAGCCATGCCAGCCACCAACCACCTTGCGCGCGCAACCACTGTTTCATGGCGCGGATTGTGCCCGGTGCGGCAAGGCGGCTTTGCTCTTGGCCGAAAATGCGGCACCAGCCATGGCCGACGTACAGGATTCCCTCTTTCCCGATCTTCCGCGCCCCGAAGGCGCTCCTTCGGCCGCGCCGCCGCCTGCCGAGCCGACCGCGAAGAAGAAGCCGCGCGCCGCCACGGTCGAGCCCGCGCCCACCGATCCCGAACTCGTCGAGCTGGCCGCCGCGTTGCCGCCTGCTCTGCGGCTCGGAACCTCGTCATGGAGCTACCCCGGCTGGGCCAATCTTGTCTGGGATGGCGAATACGCCGAGACGGTGCTCTCGAAGAACGGTCTCTCTGCGCTTGCCAAGCATCCGCTGTTCCGCACCGTGAGCGTGGACCGCAACTTCTATCGCGCCCTCACCGCCAGCCAGTACGCACGCTACGCGGCCATGGTGCCGGACGACTTCCGCTTCATGGTGAAGGCGCCCAGCCTCGTGACCGATGCGACAGTGCGCGACGAAAGCGGCCGCGGCATGCAGGCCAACCCGGTGTTCCTCAGCAGCGAGATCGCGCGGCAGGAATTCGTGCAGCCCGCGCTCGAGGGCCTGGGCCATCGCATCGGCGTGCTGGTGTTCCAGCTGAGCCCTATTCCGGGGCACATCCTGGCCGACCAGCCCGCACTGCTGGCGCGCATCGCGGCGATGCTCGAATCGCTGCCCGACATCTCATCGACCGCGCCCGACGCGGCGATCGCCGTCGAGGTGCGCGATCCGCAGCTGCTGAACCCCGCCTTTGCCGAAATGCTGCGCAGCGTGGGCGCCACCTTCTGCATGGGCCTGCACGCCAAGATGCCGCCCATCGAAGAACAGTTGCCGATGCTGCGCGCCATGTGGCCCGGCCCGCTGGTGTGCCGCTGGAACCTGCACCGGCGCCATGGCCGTTTCGGGTACGAAGACGCGGAAAAGCTCTACGGCCCCTTCGACAAGATCGTCGACCCCGATCCGGAGACGCGCGCCGCGCTCGCCAAGGTGATCGCGGGCACCACCCGCGCGGGCCAGAACGCCTTCGTCACCGTGAGCAACAACGCCGAAGGCTGCGCGCCGCTGACGATCGCGCAGCTGGCGCGCGACATCCTGGCCCTGGCGCCGCGCTAGCCGATGTTCTGCTTCGCGGCGACCGTCATCTCGACTTCGACGGTCGCGTTCTTCGGCAGCGCGTAGACGCCGACCGCCGTGCGCACGTGCACGCCGACCTCGCCGAACACGCGGTGCAGCAGGTCGGAGGCGGCGTCGGCCACTTCGCTTTGTTGCGTGAAATCGGCCGTGCACTGCACGAACACGCCGACGCGCAAAACCTTTTCCACCGCATCGAGCGAACCGAGCGCGCGCCGCAGCAGCGCGAGGCTGCGCAATGCGCAGATCTGCGCGCCCTCGCGCGCCTTGTCCAGCGACACCGCATCGCCTACACGGCCCGTGACCACCACCGTGGTGCCCACGCGCGGCACCTGGCCGCTGAGATAGATCGTGCGGCCGTCGCGCACCAGCGGCACGTAGTGACCGCCGGCAATGATCTCGCCCTCGAAGCTGTGCCCCAGCTCGGCGGCAATCTGGTCGGCGATCTGGTCCCGGGTCATTTCTGCTGTCATGTCGATTCCGTGAAAGGGAATGCCATTGTCGTCAGCGCCTGAGCGATGAAACAGATACAGAAGCCGCCGATGCGAGGCAGAACAGAAGACGGGGGCGCCATCTTTTCAGGCCGCATCTGGCCAGCGGCCCAGCACTTCGTGCACGCCCTCGCCCACATGGCTGTCGATCAGCACCAAAGAGCCAGCCGACCACCGAACCGGCGCTTCGAGCGCATGCCTTTCGAGCTTGCGCCGCGCGTAGGCCAGCGTCATGTGCGGCGTGAAGGAGCGCGCGGGCTTCAGGCCCGCATCGGCGAGTGCCTCGCCCAGGCGCTGCCTGAAGGCCTTGAGTGCGGAGATGCCCACCTCGTCATCGGAGCACAGCGCGAGCGCGCCCTTGGCGAAGCTCATCGCCTTCTCGAAGACGATGTCGAACGCGGGAGGCGGCACCGAGGCGGCTGCCTTCATGACCAATGCGACCTTGTCGGCCGGCACCTCCGCGTACTCGCCCAGATCGAAGAGCGTGACGTGCAGGCGATGCGCCGCGACCAATGTTCCTTTCAGTGCGTGCTGCGAGTTCATGCGTTCGCCCAGCGCGGCGATCGAAGCGGCATCCTGCGGGCCCGGAAGAATTGCGAAGAAGAGAGAGTGCTCCGGCGCCGGAGCCTTGCTGCTGCGCGCCTTGCCCCGAGGGCGTGGCAAGGGTTTGGGCGGAGGCTCGATACCGGGAAGAAGAAGCTGATCTGACATGCCTCGATCATCGCCCATGGCATGCGCCCTTCATCAGCTCTTCAGCAAGCGCCAAGCACTCCTTCAGGCTGCGTTTCGAGAATCGTCTCACGCTGGTGGCACTGCAGCAGTCAATGCACGGAAGCCACCTGTCGATCGATCTCAATCAACCATCCAACCAGGAACTTCATCTTGACGAAAACGCAAGCCTGCACCGTCCTCGCAACAGCCCTTCTGCTCGGCACCGCCTCGATGGCCGCGAGCGCCGCCGGCCCCAACCAGGACAGCGGAATCTATGTGGGCGGCGCCATCGGCCGTTCGAGCTACAGCCTCTCGTCTTCCAACCGCGTGCCCGTGCCGTGGGGCGGCGAGAAGAGCAGCAAGAGCGGCACGGCCTACAAGCTATATGGCGGCTATCGCTTCACCGAAACCTTCGGCGTCGAAGCCGGCTATGCGCGCCTCGGCCGCGTGAGCCAGTGGAGCTCGAACGGCGCCTACTCCCGCCTGCAGTCCGGCACCGGCCAGGTCTTCTACGCGGCCGCTACCGCCCGCCTGCCACTGGGCGAATCCTTCGCGCTCAACGGCCGCCTCGGCATCGCGCGCGGACGCATCTCCGGCGACAACAACTGGGTGCTGCCCGGTCAGCGCATCTCGGGCAGCTCGACCGGCATGATGGCCGGCTTTGGCGCCGAGTACCGCATGACGCAGAACCTGTCTGTCACCGCGGACTACGACTACTTCGGCAAGCTGTCGAAGCAGGCGAAGGGCGGGATGGTGACGGTGGGTTTGAAGGCGAGCTTCTGAGCACCGCCTCTTTCTGCACTTGATCGACGCGGCCTCGCATCAGCGGGGCCGCGTCGCGCCGTTCATCACTCCCACTCGATCGTCGCCGGCGGCTTGCTCGACACGTCGTAGGTCACGCGATTGATGCCGCGCACCTCGTTGATGATGCGGCCCGACACCTTCTTCAGCAGCGCGTACGGCAGCTCGGCCCAGTCGGCGGTCATGAAGTCGCTGGTCTGCACGGCGCGCAGTGCGACCACGTAGTCGTAGGTGCGGCCATCGCCCATCACGCCAACGCTCTTCACGGGCAGGAACACGGTGAAGGCCTGGCTGGTGAGGTCGTACCAGGTCTTGCCGGTGGCCTCGTCGGTGAAGTTGCGCAGTTCCTCGATGAAGATCGCGTCGGCGCGGCGCAGCAGGTCGGCGTATTCCTTCTTCACTTCGCCGAGGATGCGCACGCCCAGGCCGGGGCCGGGGAACGGGTGGCGATACACCATCTCGGGCGGCAGGCCGAGGGCTACGCCGAGTTCGCGCACTTCGTCCTTGAACAGGTCGCGCAGCGGCTCGAGCAGCTTGAGGCCCAGCTGTTCGGGCAGGCCGCCCACGTTGTGGTGGCTCTTGATGGTGACGGCCTTCTTGCTCTTGGCGCCGCCCGACTCGATGACGTCGGGGTAGATGGTGCCCTGCGCCAGGAAGGTCGCGCCCTTGTGGCCTCCGTCGCCGGCCTTGAGCTTCGCGGCTTCCTGCTTGAACACGGTGACGAACTCGCCGCCGATGATCTTGCGCTTGGCTTCGGGGTCGCTCACGCCGGCCAGCTTGCCGAGGAAGAGATCGCTGGCGTCGACGCGGATCACCTTCGCGTGCAGCTTGCCTTCGAACATCTCCATGACCATGTCGCCCTCGTTCAGGCGCAGCAGGCCGTGGTCGACGAACACGCAGGTCAGCTGGTCGCCAATGGCGCGATGGATGAGCGCGGCTGCCACGCTCGAATCGACGCCACCCGAGAGACCGAGGATGACTTCCTCGTCACCCACCTGCTCGCGGATCTTCTCGACGGCTTCGGCGATGTGGTCGCGCATGACCCAGTCGGGCTTCGCGCCGCAGATGCCGAGCACGAAGCGCTCGAGGATCGCCTTGCCCTGCATGGTGTGCGTGACTTCGGGGTGGAACTGCACCGCGTAGTAGCGGCGCGCCTCGTCGGCCATGCCGGCGATGGGGCAGCTGTCGGTGCTGGCCATGAGCTTGAAGCCCGGCGGCAGTTCGGTGACCTTGTCGCCGTGGCTCATCCACACGTTGAGCATGCCGTGGCCTTCAGGCGTGGTGAAGTCGGCGATGTCCTTCAGCAGCGCGGTGTGGCCGTGGGCGCGCACGGCCGCGAAGCCGAACTCGCGCTTGTGGCCGCCTTCGACCTTGCCGCCGAGCTGGTGCGCCATGGTCTGCATGCCGTAGCAGATGCCGAGCACGGGCACGCCGAGGTCGAACACGGCCTGCGGGGCCTTGTCGGTGGTTTCCTCGTAAACGCTGGCGTGGCTGCCCGAGAGGATCACGCCCTTGAGGTGGCCGTCGGCCGCGTATGCACGCACCCATTCGTCGGTGACGTCGCAGGGATGCACTTCGCTCAGCACGTGCGCTTCGCGCACGCGACGTGCGATGAGCTGCGTGACCTGCGAGCCGAAGTCGAGGATGAGGATCTTGTCGTGTTGCATGGCGAAAGGACTCAGAGCGTTGAAATGTCGAACAGCTTCACACCCGCCCGGGGTGCAGCCTTGATGAGTTGCTCGTCGAAAGTGGCGAGCGGGAGATTGAGCGACTTGGCGAGCCAGAGATAGCCCGCGTCGTAGAGAGAGATGCCGGCGTCGATGGCCACGGCGAGCACGGCCTTGTGCTGGGCCGGCGCGAGTTCGTGCAGCTCGACGCGGTGGCGGATGGCATCGAGCACGCTCCACAGCCCTTCGACGGCGTACGAAGGAATGCGGCCGCTGCGCACGCCGTTGGCGAGGATGTTGGCGCACTCCCATTGCCAGACGTTGGGCGCCTGCGGCTCCACCTCGTCGCGGCGGATGGCGGCGTAGAGCCTGCGGGTATGTTCGCTGGCCATGTCGGGAAGCAGCCAGGCGGCGGTGACCGAGGCGTCCATGACGAAGGCCGTCATTGCTGGCGCCCTTCGTCGAGCAGGGCACGCGGCTGCGGCCCGGGCTGGATGGTGGCGTGGAGCGCGTCGATCTGGCCCAGTTCGCGCTCGATCTGCTCGTCGGTGATGACCGGCTTGCGGCGCACCGGCAGCATGCGCACGACTTCCTTGCCGTGGCGGGTGATGCGAACCTCCTCGCCCTTTTCGACGGAGTCGATCAGGGCGGAGAAGTTGTTCTTGGCTTCGGCGATGCCGATGGATTGCATTTGGGCCAGAAAATTTGAATCTGGCCCAAATTTTAAACCCAGTCTGGCCTGACTTTCAAGGTCTGGCCAGATTGTGGTCAATCAGCGCGGTAGTTCGGCGCTTCCTTCGTGATCTGCACGTCGTGAACGTGGCTCTCACGAATGCCGGCCGTGGTAATTTCGACGAACTCGGCCTTGTTCTGCATGTCCTCGATGGTCGCGCAGCCACAGTAGCCCATGCTGGCGCGCACGCCGCCGGCCATCTGGTAGACGATCGAGACGATCGAGCCCTTGTAGGGCACGCGGCCTTCGATGCCTTCGGGCACCAGCTTGTCGGTGTTGGGGTTGCCGGTGGTCGATTCCTGGAAGTACCGGTCGGCACTGCCCTGCTGCATTGCACCGATGGAGCCCATGCCGCGGTAGCTCTTGTAGCTGCGGCCCTGGTACAGCACGATTTCGCCCGGAGCCTCTTCGGTGCCGGCGAACATGCTGCCCATCATGACGGTGCTGGCGCCGGCTGCGATGGCCTTGGCGATGTCGCCCGAGTAGCGCACGCCGCCGTCGGAGATCAGCGGAATGCCCGTGCCCTGCAGCGCGGTGGCGACGCTGTCGACCGCCATGATCTGCGGCACGCCCACGCCGGCCACGATGCGGGTGGTGCAGATGGAGCCGGGGCCGATGCCGACCTTGACCGCGTCGGCGCCGGCATCGGCCAGCGCGCGGGCGGCGTCGCCGGTGGCGATGTTGCCGCCGATCACGTCGACCTGCGGATAGTTCTTCTTGACCCAGCGCACGCGCTCGATCACGCCGGCGCTGTGGCCGTGGGCGGTGTCGACCACGATGGCGTCGACGCCGGCCTTCACCAGTGCCTCGACGCGTTCCTCGGTGCCGTCACCCACGCCCACCGCGGCGCCCACGCGCAGGCGGCCGTTGGCGTCGCGTGCGGCGTTGGGGAAGCTGGTCTGCTTGGTGATGTCCTTGACGGTGATGAGGCCCTTGAGCTCCCAGTCGCCGTTGATGACGAGCAGGCGCTCGAGCTTGTGCTTGTTCAGCAGCGCCTTGGCCTCGGCCAGCGTGGTGCCGTCGGGCACGGTGATGAGCTTCTCGCGGCGCGTCATGATTTCGCTGACGGGCACGTCGTAACGGCTCTCGAAGCGAAGGTCGCGGCCAGTGACGATGCCGACCACCTTGCCGGCGTCGACCACCGGGAAGCCCGAGATGCCGAGCTGGTCCGAAAGCGCCATCACCTGGCGCACCGAGTGCGTCGGCGTGATCACGACCGGATCGCGCAGCACGCCCGACTCGTAGCGCTTCACCCGGGCCACTTCTGCGGCCTGCTGCTGCGCGGTGAGGTTCTTGTGCACGATCCCGATGCCGCCTTCCTGCGCGATGGCGATCGCGAGGCGGGCTTCGGTCACGGTGTCCATGGCCGCGGAAACGAGCGGCAGGTTCAACGTGATGTTGCGGGAGAACTTGGTGGCGAGGGAGGTGTCCTTGGGCAGGACCTGGGAGAAGGCTGGCACCAACAACACGTCGTCGAAGGTCAGCGCTTTGCCGAGAAGGCGCATGGGTGAGGCTCCAAAAGAAGGATTGTAACGAGGCCGCCAATGGGTTTGCCGGTGCGGGCGATTGACGAACGTTGCAAAACCACCCTATCCGGATGTTGCAAAAAGTAAGGCCCGGCTAAACTTCAGGGATGAAATTCGTGCACTGGCTGGTACTGGGATGTGTCGTTGCGCTGCCGATGTCGGCAAGCGCCCAATGGCAATGGCTCGACAAGAACGGCAAGAAGGTCTTCAGCGACCAGGCCCCGCCGCCCGACGTCCCCGAGAAAAACATCCTGCGCCGCGTGGGCCCGCCGCCCGCGGCGCGCTCCACCGCCAACCCGAACGTCGACGCGCCACCGGCCGCGGAAGGCACCGCCGAGGCCCCCGCTGCCGCGCCGAAGGCCGCCGCAGCGCCGAAGCCCACCGGCGTGGACAAGGAACTCGAGGAAAAGACCAAGAAAGCCGAAGCCGAGCAGAAGGCCAAGCAGGCCGCCGAAGAAGCCAAGGTGGCCAAGGCCAAGGCCGACAACTGCGCCCTCGCCCGCCAGAGCAAGGCCACGGTCGACAGCGGCATCCGCCTCGCGCGGGTCAACGCCAAGGGCGAGCGCGAGATCATGGATGACAACGCCCGCGCCGCCGAGCAGAAGCGCATCCAGGACGTGATCAACAGCGACTGCAAGTAAGCCGCGGTCACACGATCAATAACCGGCCTTGCCGCCCTTGCGGCGATTCGCGAACAGGCCGGTGCCCCGCGCACCCTGGCGCTGGAAGCGCTCCCGGCGCGCCACTTTCGGATCGACCGTGAGCGGCCGGCACAGCTCGACGCGATCGCCGTCCTTGAGCGTCTGGTCCCAGTCCACGGCCTTGCCCCAGATACCGGGCGTCATGGCGTGGCGCCAATCGAGATCCGGAAAGCGCTGCGAGAGGTCGCTGGCCTTCGCGGCATCGGCCAGTGTCGCCTCGGAAGGAAGATGCAGCACCTGCTCGAACACCTCGCGGGGCGCGGGGGAGCAGCTCAGTGTGACCTCGATGGTCATTGTCGCGCTCAGGACGAGCCGTAGACCTGCTCGGCGCGCTTGACGAAGGCCTCGACCAGGCTGGACGCGATGGTGTCGAACACGGGGCCCACGAGCGCCTGCAGGGCGAAGTTGCTGAAGCCGTAGCTCAGATGCAGCTCGACGCGGCAGGCCCGCTCGCCCTGCTCGCCCACGGGCGTGAACTTCCATTTGCCGTCGAGGTTGGAGAACGGGCCGTCGACCAGCTTCAGCTGCACCTCACGCCCCGGAACATGGGTGTTGCGGGTGGTGAAGCTCTGGTGCAGGCCGGCGAATGCGAGACCGACTTCGGCCGTCATGCCGGCCTCGTCTTCCTCGATGACGCGCGACTTGTCGCACCACGGAAGAAACTGCGGATACTTGGCCACATCGGTGACGAGCGCATACATCTCTTCGGCGCTGTACCAGATGAGGACGGACTTGTTGACTGTTTTCATAGAATCGGCACAGCGTGCGCGACGGATTGTATTGAAGCCATGCAGCCCCCATATTCCCGAGTCATGGCCACCAAAAAACAAGATACCTCCTCCCGCATCGCCGACAACAAGAAGGCCGCGTACAACTATTTCTTCGAAGAGCGCTTCGAGGCCGGCATGGTCCTGGAAGGCTGGGAAGTCAAGTCCCTGCGCGAAGGCAAGGTGCAACTCACCGACGGCTACGTCGTGATCCGCAACGGCGAACTCTTCGTGCTGGGCTGCCAGATCAACCCGCTCAAGAGCGCCTCCACCCACGTCAACCCGGATTCGGTGCGCACCAAGAAGCTGCTGCTGAAAAAAGACGAGATCCGCCGCCTGATCGGCAAGGTCGAGCAAAAGGGCTACACGCTGGTGCCGCTCAACCTGCACTGGAAGGCCGGCAAGGTGAAGTGCGAGATCGCGCTGGCCAAGGGCAAGGCCGAGCACGACAAGCGCGACACCATCAAGGACCGCGAAGGCAAGCGCGAGGTCGAGCGCGCGATGAAGAGCCGCAACCGCTGAACTTTTTTTGCGGGGCGACGGAATAAAAGCCAGGCTGCGGGCGTTTGTGCGGTTGTCACCGGAACGCCGGTGTCGCCAACACAAGGAGTTCTCCATGTCGCCTTTCCGTGCATCTTCCGCCGTTCTGCTCAGCGCCGTTCTCGCGCTCCCCGCCTTCGCCCAGCCCAAGCCCGCCGACGGTGCGCTCGTCGGCCCGAACGGCATGACGCTCTACACCTTCGACAAGGACACGGCCGGCAACGGCAAGTCGGTGTGCAACGGCGGCTGCGCCACCAACTGGCCGCCCTTCATGGCCGCCGATGGCGACAAGCCCAGCGGCGACTTCACCATCGTCACCCGCGACGACGGCAAGAAGCAGTGGGCCGCCAAGGGCTGGCCGCTGTACTACTGGGCCAAGGACACGAAGCCCGGCGACAAGACCGGCGACGGCGTCAACGGCACCTGGAAGACCGCCAAGCCCTGACCAGCCAGCCACCCCATGGACGCCCGCCTGCTCGTCGAGCACATCCCGAGCCTGCGCCGCTACGCGCGGGCGCTCACGGGCAATGCCTGGGCGGCCGACGACCTGGTGCAGGACACGCTGGAGCGCGCCTGCGGCAAATGGCGACTGTGGGTGGTGGGCAGCGACCTGCGCGCCTGGCTCTTCACCGTCATGCACAACATCTTCGCGAGCCAGGTACGCCGCACGCCGCCGCCCCACGCCGTGGTGCCGCTCGACGACGTAGCGCACGAGGTGCAGGGCCTTGCCGACCCGGGCCGCGATCAGGGCACGGGCCTCGACCTTCAACGCTGCCTGATGCAGCTGCCCGAGGAGCAGCGCGCCGTGCTGCTGCTGGTGACGCTCGAAGACCTGTCGTACGCCGAAGTCGCCAAGGTACTCGGCGTTCCGGTCGGCACGGTGATGTCGCGCCTCTCGCGCGCCCGCGTCCGGCTGCAGGAGCTGATGGACGGCGCGTCGGTTCCGGCACGCCCCGGCCTGCGCCGTCTCAAGTGAACCAACCCGCCGCCGCAAGATCATGAACCGCCCCGCCCCGCCCCCTACCGACGACGAGCTGCACGCCTGGGTCGACGGCCAGCTGGCCCCGGACTGCCGCGATGCGGTCGAGGCTGCGATCGCGCGCGATCCTGCTGTGGCCGCCAAGGTCGCGGCATGGCATTCGCAGCGCGATGCACTGCGCCGGCTGCACGGCGAACTGCTCGATGCGCCGATCCCTGCGCCGCTGATGGGCGCGCTCGATCGCAGCCAAGGCGGCTCCTGGATGCGCTGGGGCGGGCTGGCTGCCGGCCTGCTGGTCGCATTCGCCGCGGGCTGGATCGGGAATGCGCAATGGGCCCAGTGGTCTGTACCGCGCGCCGGCGCGCAGCTGGCCCGCGCACCCGCCCTGCGCGAATTCGTGCACGACGCCTCGGTGGCCCATGCCGTCTACGCGCCCGAGAAACGGCACCCGGTCGAGGTCGCTGCATCCGAGCAGCAGCATCTGGTCCAGTGGCTCTCCAGACGCCTCGACCGCCCGCTGAAGGTGCCCGACCTCTCCAGCCAGGGCTACACGCTGGTCGGCGGCCGCCTGCTGCCCGGCGAGACCGGCGCGCGCGCCCAGTTCATGTTCGAGGATGCCACTGGCGAACGCGTGACGCTCTACGTCGGCACCCTGGACGCACGCACTGCCAGTGCCTCGCCGACAGCCCCTTCGACGAACGAGACCGCCTTCCGCTTCGCCTCCGAAGGCCCCGTGCCGAGCTTCTACTGGGTGGACCAAGGCTTCGGTTATGCCATCGCCGGCAAGCTGCCGCGCGACCTTTTGCTCAAACTTGCGACCCTCGCCTACCGCGATTTGTCTTGACGACCGCATAAACTGCCGGGTCGCGCATCCCCCTCGTCCGGTGCTTCGCCACCGGCCCTGGTTTTCGCGATTTTTCAACCGAAGGAGAAACTGCATGAAATTGCTCAGCGCCTCGATCCTCGCGGCGGCCCTGCTTGCCGGCTGCGGCAGCATGTCCAACAAGACCGCAAGCGCACCCGACACGCCCACCCGCACCGCCGACGGCGTGCTGGTCGGGCCGAACGGAATGACGCTGTACACCTTCACCAAGGACACCGCCGGTGCCGGCACCTCCGCCTGCAACGGCCAATGCGCCGCCAACTGGCCTCCGCTGGGCGTGGCCGACACCGCAAAGCCCATCGGTGGCTACACCATCATCATTCGCGAAGACGGCAAGCGCCAGTGGGCCTACAAGGGCTGGCCGCTGTACTACTGGGCCAAGGACGCCAAGCCAGGCGACAAGACCGGCGACGGCTTCGCGAACGGCGCCTGGAAGATCGCCCGTCCCTGATCGACATCAGGCTCGACTTGCAAACGCCGGCTCCCGCCGGCGTTTTTCTTGCCGGTTCCCCCGGTACGGGGCCGGCGCCGCACACGGCAGAATCCCCGCATGACTCCCGACGCCAATCCGGACGCGTTCCGCGCCCTGCTGAACCAGGGCCTGATCAGCGATGCGCAGCACGGCGCCGTGCTCGCCCACCCCGAGACCGCAGCACTCCCTCCGCTGCCGAGCCCGGCCCATGCACTGGCATGGATGCGCGTGCGCGGCCTCGTCACCGAGGCAGAACAGCACGCCGCGGTCGACCGTATCGACGAGGACGCCCCGCACTGGGACGACGCCACGGACACAGCCATCGACGCCGACGACCTCTTCGAACTAGCGGAACAGGGAATCACGCACGAAGCCGTCGAATCGCTCTGCAAGGACTCCCTGATCGACGCCGAGACGCGCGACATGGCGCTGATCGAAACACCCGTCGTGGGCGCCGTGCCCGCCTCCCCCATCGCCACGCTGGCCTGGCTGGCCACGGAAGGTCCGCTCGAAAGAGAGCGCTTCGACGCCCTGCGTGCCCAGGTCGCAGCCGAGCCGGCCTTTGCCACGGCCGTCGAGCGCGTGCGCATCGTGGCCGGCGCGCAAGCACTCATCGAGGCGGACGAGCAGGCCGTGAAGGCATGGCAGGCGCGCCAGAAACGCACCAGCCGCATCGGCGCGCTGAAGTTCGCCGTGGCGGTGGCGGTGATCGGCGGCGGGATCGGCTGGTATGCCTTCGCTCCGGCCAGCGTGCCCGCCTGCGATGCCGCGTCCACCCGGAAGACGCTCGACAGCCTCATGCGCCGCGTGAGCATGGACGCGCGCATGCGCCGCCTCGATCCCGACGCGGGAGCCGTGATCGAAACGCCCACCGTCGGCGGCATGCGCGAAGTCGGCTACCGCAAGCCGGAGCGCATCCGCGGCTGCACCGCGGTCATGACCCAGGGCGACAGCAGGGAGCCGATGGCCTACACCATCGGCCCCACCGAACCGAAGGGCGACGACATGGTGGTGCGAGGCGCGGATGTGGCCATCGTCGAGGCCCGCTTCGGGAATCTCGACGCCGACGGCCGGCCGCTCTACAACGCCGAGCCCATCGGCCGCGAGGCGATGGAGAAGGCTTTCCGCGAAGGCGCGGCGCCGCTCGGCTCCGCGCGGACGGCCTCGGCCGCGCGCATGCGCCCGCGCACCGACTCCGGCCTCGTGCGCAAGGACCCCAACCGTTCGCGGGCAATTGCCGAGATCGAGCCCACCGGCCCCTGCCGAAAGCTGGGGGACGGCACGGGCCACGCCTGCCCGCTGGTCGTCGAATACAACGACAGCCTGATGAGCGCTCTTTCCGGCAGCGACAGCTCGCTGCCGGTCAAGGGTGAATTCACCTTCGTGGAAGACGACAACGGCGGCTGGCGCGTGGGCGACGATTTCGCCCAGACCTTCATGCGCAAGGTGCTCGAGGCGCGCATGGGCAGCATCGGCGTGCCGAATCCAAGCCTGCCGCAGTAGCGAAAAAAGTCAGTGCGCGCCCGGCACCGCGGTGTCGGCAACGGCGGTGCGCCGTCCGCGCAACGCCAGCAGCTCGTTGAACACAAGGGCGCCGATCACCAGCGCGCCCCCGGCCAGCACGCTTGGCGCGGGTTGTTCGCCTGCACCGATCCAGGCCAGCGCGATGCCGAAGATCACTTCCAGCAAGGCCAGCAGCGCGACCTCGGGCGCCTTCAGCACCTGGGCGCACAGCACCGAGAGCACGCACGGAATGGCGAGCTGGAACACGCCCAGGAAAGCCAGCAGCCCGAGATCATGCGCGCCGGCCCGGAACGGCCACGCCAACGGGAGCGTGAAGAGCGCCGTGATCACCGCGCCGGTGAGCACCGCCGGCACCAGGTCGATCTTGTGGCCCTTGGCCTGAGCGTGCTGAACCACGGTCCAGTTCGCCGCGCCCGCCAGCGGTACGCACAGCGCGAGCAGCGTGCCAGCCAGCGACCCGCCACCGCCTGCCATCAGCTGCGTGCCATACATCCAGCCGATGCCCGCCCCCGCGACCACGATGGCCAGCCAGGTACGCGCCGGCAGCCGGTGCCCAATGAAGAATCGCGCCGCCAGCGCCGTGAACAGCGGCCCGAGCGACATGGTGACCAGCACGCTGGCCGTCGAAGCCAGCGTGAGCGCGACCATGAAGGCCGTGAACATCACGGCCCAGCACACGCCGGAGATCCAGATCTCGCGCCCGCCGCGGCGCAATTGGGAGAACACGGCGCGTCCGCGCCAAAGCGGCAGGATCACCAGCAGCGCCAGCGTCGTGAAGAGGCTGCGCCAGAAGGTGATCTCGAAGCTGTGCGCCTGCGTCAGATGCCGCGTGACGACGCCCGCCGTGCCCCACATCAGGGTCACGACGACCATCAGCCAGACGGCGCCGCCGTGCGTCAGGCGCATGGAGAGAGAAGAAAAAGAACGGTGCCTTGCGAGCGGCCGTTCGATCTCAGCCCTGCATCAGGTCGCGGCTGGCGCGCTTGCGCTCGTGCTCCTTCAGGAAGCGCTTGCGCAGGCGCACGCTCTTGGGCGTGATCTCGACCAGCTCGTCGTCCTCGATGAACTCCACGCCGTATTCGAGCGTGAGTTCGATCGGGGGCGTGATCTTGACCGCGTCTTCCTTGCCCGAGACGCGGAAGTTCGTCAGCTGCTTGGTGCGCGTGGCGTTCACCACCAGGTCGTTGTCGCGGCTGTGGATGCCGACGATCATGCCTTCGTACACCGGGTCGTTCGCCTTCACGAACATGCGGCCGCGGTCGTCCAGCTTGCCCAGCGCGTAGGTGAAGATTTCACCGTCGTCCATCGAGATCAGCACGCCGTTCTTGCGGCCGCCGATGTCGCCCTTGTGCGGCTCGTAGCTGTCGAAGATGTTGCTGATGAGGCCCGAGCCGCGCGTGAGGTTCAGGAACTCGTTCGTGAAGCCGATCAGGCCGCGCGCCGGAATGCGGTATTCGAGGCGCACGCGGCCGCGGCCGTCCGGTTCCATGTTGACCAGTTCGCCCTTTCGCTCGCCCAGTGCCTGCATCACGCCGCCCTGGTGGCCTTCCTCGATGTCGGCCGTCACCAGCTCGATCGGCTCATGGCGCTCGCCGTCGATTTCGCGGAACACCACGCGCGGCTTGGACACGGCCATTTCGTAGCCTTCGCGGCGCATGTTCTCCAGCAGGATGGTCAGGTGCAGTTCGCCGCGGCCCATCACTTCGAACACGCCCTCTTCGCTGGTCTCGTTCACGCGCAGAGCGACGTTGTGCTGCAGTTCCTTCTGCAGGCGGTCCCAGATCTGGCGGCTGGTGACGTACTTGCCTTCGCGGCCGGCCAGCGGGCTGGTGTTGACGCAGAAGTTCATCGTCAGCGTCGGCTCGTCGACCTTCAGCATCGGCAGAGGAGCCGGGTTGGCCGGGTCGGTGACGGTCACGCCGATGCCGATGTCGGCAATGCCGTTGATCAGCACGATCTCGCCCGGGCCGGCTTCGGTGGCCTGCACGCGGTCCAGGCCCTGGAAGGTCAGCACCTGGTTCACGCGGCCCTTGATGGTCTTGCCATCGGGGCCTTCCATGACCAGCACGTCCATCATGGGCTTGAGCGTGCCCTGGCTGATGCGGCCCACGCCGATGCGGCCGACGAAGGTCGAGAAGTCGAGCGCGGAAATCTGCAGCTGCAGCGGCGCGGCCGGGTCGCCCTTCTGCGAGGGCACGTGCTTCAGGATGGTGTCGAACAGGGCCGACATGTCGGGGCCCCACTGCTCGCCCTGCGCGCCTTCTTCCAGCGACGACCAGCCGTTGATGCCCGAGGCGTACACCACCGGGAAGTCGAGCTGCTCGTCGGTCGCGCCGAGCTTGTCGAACAGATCGAAGGCGGCGTTGACCACCTTGTCGGGGTTGGCGCCCGGCTTGTCGACCTTGTTCACCACCACGATGGGCTTCAGGCCCAGCGCCAGCGCCTTCTTGGTCACGAAGCGGGTCTGCGGCATCGGGCCTTCCTGGGCGTCGATGAGCAGCAGCACGCCGTCGACCATCGAGAGAGCGCGCTCCACCTCGCCGCCGAAGTCCGCGTGGCCGGGGGTGTCGACGATGTTGATGTGGGTGCCCTTCCAGCTCACGGCGCAGTTCTTGGCCAGGATGGTGATGCCGCGTTCCTTTTCGATCGCGTTGTTGTCCATCACGGTGTCGACCACTTTTTCGTGCTCGGCGAAGGTGCCCGACTGGCGCAGCAACTGGTCGACCATCGTGGTCTTGCCATGGTCAACGTGGGCAATGATGGCGATATTGCGGATTTGCTTGGTACTCATGGTGTCGCTTCGGTCTGTTGTGCGTTCAAAAGAATTTGCTGGATTTCGATGGGGTTCAGCAAGCGCCCCGGAATCAGTTCGCCGGCCTTGACGTGGGCCGTGCCGAGGAAAGCCGGCGGCTGGGCGCCGAAGACGGCCACCTCGTCAGCATCGGCCCAGGCCCCGCGGCGGCGCAGGCCCGAAAGAAAGCGTGCCGCATCTTCCGTGCCCAGCGTGACGCGGCTGTGGCCGCCCACGAGCGATTCGGCCGGCAGGAGCTGCGCGAGACGCTCCTCTTCGTCCATGGCCTCCAGCACCTCGATGGTGACGCACTGGGCCTCGGCGAAGCCGCCGGTCGCGACGCGCCGCAGCGAGCTCAGGTGCGCGCCGCAGCCGAGCGCCTCGCCGATGTCTTCGCCGAGGGTGCGGATGTAGGTGCCCTTGCTGACGGAGGCGAGGATGCGGATGGTGTCGCCGTCGATCGCCCGGAGTTCGAGCTTGTGGATGACGACGTCGCGCGGCGCCCGCTCGACCTCCACCCCTTCGCGGGCGTACTCGTACAGCGCCTTGCCGTCTTTCTTGAGCGCGCTGTGCATCGGCGGCACCTGGCGGATCGGACCGGTGAACTGCGCCTCGACGCGAGCCAGGTCCTCAGGGGTGACATGGACGGGACGCCGGGAAACAACCTCGCCCTCGGCATCGCCGGTGGACGTCTTCACGCCAAGGCGGGCCGTGGCCACGTAGGTCTTGTCGGCGTCCAGGTGCAGCTGGCTGAACTTGGTGGCGGCGCCGAAGCACAGCGGCAGCACGCCGGTGGCCAGCGGGTCGAGCGTGCCCGTGTGGCCCGCCTTCTCGGCGCGCAGCAGCCACTTGGCTTTCTGCAAGGCCTGGTTGCTGGAGAAACCCAGCGGCTTGTCGAGCAGCAACACCCCATGCACAGGGCGCCGCTGCACCCTTGTGCGTGGCGCGTTCATGGCTAGTCGTCTTTCGAGCGCGAAGCGACGGCTTGTGCGATGAGCGCGTTCATGTCGGCCGCACGCTCGGTGGTGCGGTCGAACACGAAGTGCAGCGTCGGCACGGTGTGGATATGCAGGCGCTTGAACAAGCCGTTGCGCAGGAAGCCCGCGGCCTGGTTCAGTGCCTCGGTCGTTTCGGCCACGTCGCCCGTGAGCAGGCTGAAGAAGACCTTCGCGTGCGCGTAGTCGGGCGTGACCTCGACGGCCTGGAGCGTGACCATGCCCACGCGCGGGTCCTTCAACTCGCGCGCGATCAACTCCGTCAGATCGCGCTGGATCTGATCGGCGACCTTGAAGGCGCGGTTGGGAGCGGCTGCTTTTTTCTTAGGCATTCGATAAATCACTAGCGTCGCGAGATCGGGCTCAGTGCAAGGCGCGCCGTCGCAGACAGTACTTCAGTACGGCAAGACGGCTGCAACGCGGCAATGAGCCCGATATCGCGGCGCGCTTTACAGCGTGCGAGCGATCTCCTTGATCTCGAAGAATTCGAGCTGATCGCCCTCTTTGATGTCGTTGAAGTTCTTGAGCTTGATACCGCACTCGAAGCCTTCGCGGACTTCGCGCACGTCGTCCTTCATGCGCTTGAGCGAGTCGATCTCGCCGGTGTAGATCACCACGTTGTCGCGCAGCAGGCGGAAATGCGCACTGCGGTTGACAGAACCCGAGGTGATGTACGAACCCGCGACCGTACCGATCTTCGAGGCAACGAACACCGTGCGGATTTCGGCCGAGCCGATGATTTCCTCGCGGCGCTCCGGCGCCAGCATGCCCGACATCGCGACCTTGATCTCGTCCACGGCGTCGTAAATGATGCTGTAGTAGTTCAGCTGCACGCCGTTGCTCTCGGCCAGCTTGCGCGCACCGGCGTCGGCGCGCACGTTGAAGCCGATCACGACCGCCTTCGAGGCGATGGCGAGGTTGATGTCGCTTTCGCTGATGCCGCCAACGCCGGCGTAGACGACCTGCACCTTGACCTCGTCCGTCGCCAGCTTGAGCAGCGACTGCGACAGCGCTTCCTGCGAGCCCTGCACGTCGGCCTTGATGATGATGCGCAGCGTCTGCACTTCGCCCGCCGACAGGTCGGTGAACATGTTCTGCAGGTTCGCGGCCTGGGCCTTCGCCAGCTTGGTGTTGCGGAACTTGCCGGCACGGTAGGTGGCGATTTCGCGCGCACGGCGCTCGTCGCCCATCACCATGAACTCGTCACCGGCCTGCGGCACTTCGGTCAGGCCCTGGATCTCGACCGGGATCGACGGGCCCGCGGACTTGGTCGGCTTGCCATCCTCGTCCAGCATGGCGCGCACGCGGCCGTAGGTCGAGCCGGCCAGCACCACGTCGCCGGTCTTCAGCGTGCCGGACTGCACCAGCACGGTGGCGACCGGGCCGCGGCCCTTGTCGAGCTGCGCTTCGATGACCAGGCCCTTGGCGGCGGCATCCACCGGCGCCTTGAGTTCCAGCACTTCGGCCTGCAGCAGGACCTGCTCGAGCAGGTCGTCGATGCCCTGGCCGGTCTTGGCCGACACGCCGACGAACGGAACGTCGCCGCCGTACTCCTCGGGCACGACTTCCTCGGCCACCAGTTCCTGCTTCACGCGGTCCAGGTTGGCATCGGGCTTGTCGATCTTGTTGATCGCGACCACGATCGGCACACCAGCAGCCTTTGCGTGCTTGATGGCTTCCTTGGTCTGGGGCATGACGCCGTCGTCGGCCGCCACCACCAGGATCACGATGTCGGTGGCCTGCGCGCCGCGGGCACGCATGGCCGTGAAGGCCTCGTGACCCGGGGTGTCCAGGAACGACACCATGCCACGCTCGGTTTCCACGTGGTAGGCGCCGATGTGCTGCGTGATGCCGCCGGCTTCGCCCGCGGCGACCTTGGCGCGGCGGATGTAGTCCAGCAGCGAGGTCTTGCCGTGGTCGACGTGACCCATGACGGTCACGACCGGAGCGCGCGGCAGCGGCTCGGCGATCTGCGCCGACACGTCCTCGTCGGTGAAGGCTTCGGGGTCGTCCAGCGCGGCGACCACCGCGTTGTGGCCCATTTCCTCCACCAGGATCATGGCGGTGTCCTGGTCGAGCGACTGGTTGATGGTCGCCATCTGGCCCAGCTTCATCAGCTGCTTGATGACTTCCTGCGCCTTGACGGCCATCTTGTGCGCCAGTTCGGCCACGGTGATGGTTTCGGGCACGTGCACTTCGAGCACGCGTGCCTCGACCGGTGCGGCCGGCACGTGCTGCTCTTCATGGCCTCCGCGGTCGTTGCCACGGCGACCGCGCGGGCCACCGCGCCAGTTGCTGCGGCCCACGCCGCCGCTGGCGTCGCCGCGGGTCTTGATTTCCTTCTTCTTGGCCGGATCGCCAGCCCAGCTCGACGAGAGCTTCGCGGACTTGACTTCCTTGCCGCTGCCGGGCGCGGCGGGAGCCGCTGCAGCGCCGGGAGCCGCGGGCGCACCCGCGCGCGCTGCCGGAGCGGTCGGCTTGTGCAGCGTGCCCTTGACGCCACCAGCCTTCTCGGCCTGCGGCTTCTCGGGCGCCTTGTGCGGCACCAGCACGCGGGCGGGCGCGTTCATCATGGCGCGGATGGCCTCGGCCTCAGCCAGGGCCTTGCGGCGGCGCTCGTCCAGATCGCGGGCGCGCGCGGCTTCTTCCTCGGCGCGGGCCTTGGATTCGGCGGCGGCCTTGGCCTTCGCGTCTTCCTTGGCCTGGGCGGCCTTCTGCTCGGCTGCTGCCTTTTCGGCAGCAGCAGCATCGGCGGCAGCATTGACCGCGGCAGCCGCAGGCGCAGGGGCAGCGACCGGTTTGGCGGCGGCAGCAGCAGCCGCGGCCGCAGCGGCAGCCTTCTTCTCGGCTGCTTCGGCGGCGGCGCGCGCAGCTTCCTGCTCGGCTTTTTCAGCCTTCTCGGCCTGCTCGCGTTCGCGTGCCTCGGCCTCCTCGCGCTGGCGGCGCTTCTCGGCCAGCTCTTCTTCCTGGCGGCGGATCAGTTCGGCCTGGCGGCGTGCCTCTTCCTCGCGGCGGGCCAGTTCGGCCTCGTCGATGCGAGGGGCCGCGGGAGCCGCAGCGGGCGCCTCGACGGCGGCAGGCGTCGTCTCGGAGGCGGCGGCCAGGTGGCCGTCGTCGCGCTGGATGAAGGTGCGCTTCTTGCGCACCTCGACCTGGATGGTGCGGGCGCGGCCGGTGGAGTCGGCCTGCTTGATCTCGCTGGTCGACTTCTTGGTCAGCGTGATCTTCTTGCGCTCGGGCTCGACAGTGCCGTGGCTGGCCTTCAGGTGGCCGAGCAGGCGCTGCTTGTCGGCCTCGGTGAGGGCGTCGGCGGCGGAAGCCTTGGGCACGCCTGCGCTCTTGAGCTGGTCAAGCAAGGTTTCGGGAGTCTTCTTGAGCTCGTTCGCGAACTCGGCGACAGTGGTACTGGACATATTGGTTTCGTGCCTCCATGACCGTCACTCTTGGCCGGCGAACCAGTGTTCGCGGGCCTTCAAGATGAGGGCTTTGGCGTCATCGGCGCTCTGGCCGGTGATCTCGGTGAGTTCATCGACCGCGAGGTCGGCAAGGTCGTCACGGGTGTTCACGCCCGCTTCGTGCAGCTTGGGAATCAGCTCGGGGTTCAGGCCTTCGAGGTCGCGCAGGTCCTGCGACACCGCGGACTGCGACTCGACGCCCTCTTCCTTGGCGATCTCCATGGTCAGCAGCGCATCCTTGGCACGCGCGCGCAGCTCGTTGATGGTGTCTTCGTCGAAGGCCTCGATCTCCAGCATCTCGGAGATCGGCACATAGGCCACTTCCTCGAGGCTGTTGAAGCCTTCCGAGATGAGGATGTCGGCGATCTCCTCGTCGACGTCGAGCTTCTCCATGAAGAGCTTGCGGCTGGCGTCGGTTTCGCTCGCCTGCTTCTGGGCCGACTCGTTGGCGTCCATGATGTTGATCTTCCAGCCGGTGAGGTCGGAAGCCAGGCGCACGTTCTGGCCGCCGCGGCCGATGGCGATGGCGAGGTTCTCCTCGTCGACCACCACGTCCATGGCGTGCTTTTCCTCGTCGACCACGATCGACGACACGTTGGCCGGAGCCAGCGCACCGATCACGAACTGGGCCGGGTCTTCGCTCCACAGGACGATGTCCACGCGCTCGCCGGCGAGCTCGTTGGTCACGGCGTTGACGCGGGTGCCGCGCACGCCGACGCAGGTGCCGATCGGGTCGACGCGCTTGTCGTGCGAGAGCACGGCGATCTTGGCGCGCGAGCCCGGGTCGCGGGCGCAGCTCTTGATTTCGAGCAGGCCCTGCTCGATCTCGGGCACTTCCTGGCGGAACAGCTCGATCATGAACTCGGGCGCCGAGCGCGACAGGATGATCGGCGCGCCGCGCAGCGTCAGGTCGACCTCCATGATCATGGCGCGCACGCGGTCGCCGTTGCGCAGGTTCTCCTTGGCGATCATTTCGCTGCGGCGCAGACGGCCTTCGACGCGGCCGGCCTCGACGATGATGTCGCCCTTGTCCAGGCGCTTGACGGTGCCGACGAAGATCTTGTCGCCGCGCGACATGAAGTCGTTGAGCAGCATTTCGCGCTCGGCGTCACGGATCTTCTGCAGGATGACCTGCTTGGCGGCCATGGCGCCGATGCGGCCGATGGGCACCGAGTCGACGGCCTCCTCGATGTACTCGCCGACCTCGATGTCGGGCATTTCTTCTTTGGCTTCGAACAGCAGGATTTCCTGGTCGGGCAGCTGCAGGCCGGCCTCGTCGGGCACGACGTGCCAGCGGCGGAAGGTTTCGTAGTCGCCGCTGTCGCGATCGACCGAGACGCGGATGTCCACATCGCCCTGATGGAGCTTCTTGGTGGCCTGCGCCAGCGCGGACTCGACCGCGCCGAAGACGACGTCACGCTCGACGTTCTTCTCGCGCGAGATCGCATCCACCAACATCAACATTTCGCGATTCATGCCACCACTCCTCTGGTCAGTCCGGAACCTGCGTTCCGTCGTCAATATCCGAAAAACCCGGCTGGGTTCTGGCCTTGCGGCCCTTGAAATCCACAATTGGCGCGAGCCGCGCCTCGCGCAGTTCGTCCAGCGCGAAGCCGAGCGCCTGCAGCGTTGCGGGCGCGCGCTTCTTGCTCACTTTTTGACCCGGCTTGGGCTCGGGCGCATCGCTCCAGACGATCTGCCAGCCCGGGGCGCCGGCGCCCTCTACCTGTGCGGCCCGCTCCAGCGTGCCGCGAAACTTCTTGCGGTTGGCCGCCACCTGGCCGGCCGCGGCGGCACCCATCGGCGCCTTGAGCGTGATGTCGATCACCTCGCCCACGAAACGCTCGAAATCCTGCTCATTGCGCAGCGGCCGGTCAATACCCGGCGAGGACACCTCGAGCCGCTTGTAATCGACGCCGTCGACCTCGAGCGCGAATTGCAGCTGGCGAGTGACCTTCTCGCAGTCCTCGACGGTGACGAAAGGTTCCGGCAGGCCAGCGGCCGCAGCTTCGGAGTTGGGGCCTTTCCAGGGCAAATCAATCGTCACGCGCAGCAATCCCCCGGCCGAACGCTCGATCTCGACCAGGTCGTAGCCGAGACCGGCTACGGTTTGTTCCACTATTTGCTGCAATGCCACGTGTTCGAAAGCGCCTTTAAATGCCCGGCCCTGCCATCCGCCCGCCACGGATGCCAGATAGCCATGAATGAAAGCCTGGAATGGATGGACCAAAAAAAACGGGCGGTTGGTACCCGCCCGTTTGGTCGTGAGCCTCGAATTATATGCTATTTGCGCAATTAATGAAGGGCTCCCAAACGCCCTGACCCGCTATTGCGGGGTCCCCACGGCCGCGCGGCGCGATTTGAACCAGACGAAGGCGAACAGCACCGCCCCGAGCGCCAACGCAGCCGCCGCAACCAGCAAGGGCAATTGGAACGACCCGGTCCGCTGCGCCAGCGGCGCGGCGAACAGCGGCCCGACGATCTGCCCCACCCCGTACGAGGCCGTCGCATAGCCGATCAGCCCCGCCGCCGCGTTGCCGCGCAGCCGGCGCGCATCCCGCATCGCAAAAAGAGTGATGGCGGTGAACGGCATGCCCAGCAGCAGGCTGCCCAGCGCGAACCCGGGAATGCTGGGCCACGCCACCGAAAGCACCACGCCCAGCGCCTGCAGCGCATAGGCCACGGCCAGCAGCAGCCGGTTGTCCCAGTGCGTCGGCGCACGGGCACCGATCAGCGCCCCCGGAATGATGGCCGCCCCGAACAGCGGCCAGAAGAAATCCGGCCAGGACGACCCCGGCAGCGCTTGCCGGGCGATCACCGGCAGGAAAGTGGCCGTGATGATGTAGCCGAAGCCCGCCAGTCCGTAGAGCACGACCAGCCAGATCGCGTCGCTGCGGTCGTCCGGCCCGGCAATGCGGGCCGCCGCAGCCGGCGCCGGAGCCGCCGCACCGCCGGCCGGCGCAATTTCGCCGTCGTCGAACACCCGCCAGATCAGGGCGATCAGCACCACCGCGAGGATGCCCAGCCCTATCCAGCCCGCGTCCGAGCCCCACCGCCCCAGCGCACCGCCCAGCAGCCCGGTCATGGCGATGCCTATCCCCGGCCCCGTATAGATCACTCCGGCCAGCGTCGGCGCATTCGTCTCCGCCAGCCGGCGCAGCCCCCAGCCCGAGGCGAAGACGAAGACCCAGGCGCTCATCACGCCCGCCGCCGTGCGCAGCACGCCCCAGCTCGCGAAGCTGTGCAGCAGCCCCATGCCCACCAGCAGCGCGGCCGTGGCCAGCAGGCCGCCGCGCACCATGCTCGATGCCTTGATGCCGATCGCCGCGCAGCTCACGGCGCCGAGGAAGTAGCCCAGGTAGTTGAGCGACGCCAGCACCCCGCCGGCAGCCAACTCGAGCTTTCCTTCGTGCAGCATGATGGGCAGCATGGGCGTGAAGGCGAAGCGCCCCAGGCCCATCGCCACCGCGAGGGTGACCATGCAGGCAAGCGCCGCGCGCCATGCACCGCGCCGGTCGCGTCCGATTTCCGACATTCTTCTTGCAGTCTCCGTCTTATTCCAGCAGCGCGGCGGCCACCAGCTTCTTCGTATAGGGGTGCTCGGGCGCGTCCAGCACCTGTTCGACCCGCCCGGTTTCGAGGATGGCGCCGTCCTTCATCACGATGACGTTGTGCGCCATCGCACGGATCACCTCCACGTCGTGCGTGATCAGCAGGTAGCTCAACCCCCGCTCACGCTGCAGCCGCTGCAGCAGGCCCAGCACCTGCTTCTGGATCGTGACGTCGAGCGCGCTCGTGGGCTCGTCGAGCACCAGGAGTTGCGGATCGACGATCAGCGCCCGGGCGATCGCCAGCCGCTGCCGCTGCCCGCCCGAGAACTCGTGCGGATAGCGATCAAGCAGCGCCGGAAACTGCGCCTCTGTCAGGCCGACGTCGGCCAGCGCGGCCAGCGCACGCGCGCGGCGCGCCTCGACACCCAGCTCCGGCGCATGCACCCGCAGCCCTTCGCCCACGATCTGCTCCACCGTCATGCGCGGAGAAAGCGAGGAGAACGGATCCTGGAACACCACCTGCATCACCCGGCGCAGCGCCAGGTCGGAGGCCCGGTCCACCGCCCAGCCCTTGCCGGCGACCGTGAGCGCGCCCTTGTGCTTCAGCAATCCCAGCGCTGCCAGCGCCAGTGTCGATTTGCCCGAGCCCGACTCGCCGACCACGCCCAGCGTCTCGCCGGGCGCGATGCGGAAATCGGCGCCCTGCACCGCCACGAATTCGCCCTTGCCGAACCAGCCGGCAAAACCCGGTTTCGGCACCGGATAGCTCACGCGCAGCGCCTTCGCCTCGATCAGCGGCGACGTGCCGGCGTTCACGGCCACGGCTGCCACGTCACGCTCGGGATGGCTGTCGATCAGCTTGCGCGTGTAGGGATGCTGCGGCGCCTCGAACACCGAGGCCACCCGGCCATGCTCGACGATCTGACCGCCTTCCATGACCACCACGCGATCGGCGAAGCGGCGCACCAGGTTCAGGTCGTGCGTGATGAGCAGCACCGCCATGCCGTGCTTGCGCTGGAGGTCGGCGAGCAGGTCGAGGATCTGCGCGCGCACGGTCACGTCGAGTGCGGTGGTCGGCTCGTCGGCCAGCAGCAGGCGCGGCTTGCAGGCGAGCGCCATGGCGATCATCGCGCGCTGGCGCTGGCCTCCCGAGAGCTGGTGCGGGAACGCCCTGGCCCGCCGCGCCGGCTCGGGAATGCCCGTATCGGCCAGCAGCTGGACCGCCGCCGCCTGCGCCTCCCGTTTCGAGAGGCCCTCGTGCAGCTCGAGCACCTCGGCGATCTGGTCGCCCACGGTGTAGAGCGCGTTCAGCGCGGTCATCGGCTCCTGGAAGATCATGGCGATCTCCTTGCCGCGGATGCCGCGCAGTTGACGCTCAGGGATCGACAACAGGTCGCGCGGCACCTGCTGTTTCTGCTCCTTCTGCCCGTTGCCGAAGAGCCGGGCGCTGCCCGAAAGCTCGGCGTTCTGCACCAGCCGCAGCAGCGACAGTGCGGTGACGGTCTTGCCCGAGCCCGATTCGCCGACGAGCGCAAGCTTCTCGCCCGCGGCCATCCGGAAGTCGATGCCGTGCACCACCTCCTTGCCGCCGAAGGCGATGCGAAGGCCATCCACTTCGAGAAGAGGCTGCCGATTGCCGGCGGTTTGTTGTACGTCGCTGCTCATCACTTGTCGGCCTTCCGGGGATCGAGAGCGTCGCGCAGGGCGTCGCCCATGAAGGTCAGCAGCATGAGCGTGACGACCAGCACAACGAAGGTCGACAGCGAAATCCACCAGGCATCGATGTTGCCCTTGCCCTGGCTCAGCAACTCGCCCAGCGACGGCGTACCGGGCGGCACGCCGAGCCCTAGGAAGTCGAGCGAAGTCAGCGCAAGGATCGCCGCGCTCATGCGAAACGGCAGGAAAGTAACGACCGGCACCATGCTGTTGGGAAGGATGTGGCGCCACATGATCTGCAGGTTGCCCACGCCGAGCGCCCTCGCCGCGCGCACGTAGTCCATCTGCCGGTTGCGCAGGAACTCGGCACGAACGTAGTCGGACAGCCCCATCCAGCCGAACAGGCTCAGCAAAATCAGCAGCAGCGCCACGCTGGGCGTGAAGATGGCGCTGAAGATGATCAGCAGGTACAGCTCCGGCATCGCGCTCCATATCTCGATCAGTCGCTGGAAGGTCAAATCGGTCTTGCCGCCGAAGAAGCCCTGTACCGCGCCGGTCGCAACGCCCAGCACCACGCCGATCACCGTGAGCGCCAGCGCGAACAGCACGCTCACGCGGAAACCGTAGATCAGCTGCGCCAGCAGGTCACGCCCCCGCTCGTCCGTGCCGAGCAGGTTTTCGCCCGAGGGCGCCGCGGGGTTCGGCGGTTTCGAGAAGTAGTTGAGCGTGCTGGGACCGTAGCGGTTGGGCGCGTAGATCGCCCAGTTGCCGCCCTGCGTGATGCGCTGCTCGATGAATGGATCGAGGTAGTCGGTCGGCGTCTCGAAATCGCCGCCGAAGGTTTTCTCGGAATAGTCGCGCAGTACAGGGAAATAGGTCTGACCCTCGTAGCGCACGATGAGCGGCTTGTCGGTGGACAGCACGTCGGCGAAAAGGCTCAGCACCACAAGCGCCGAGAAAATCACCAGGCTCCAGAACCCGAGCGGATTGCGGCGAAAGCGGCGCCAGGCGCGGCGCCCCGGGCTCACCGACACCACGGCGGGTGCTTCGTTCTTCTTGTCAGTCAAACTTCACCCTCGGATCGACCCAGACGTAGCAGAGATCGGAGATGAGCTTGGTCACCAGTCCGATCAGCGTGAACAGATAGAGCGTGCCCAGGAACACCGGGTAGTCGCGTCGCAGAACGCTCTCGTAGCTCAGAAGGCCCATGCCGTCGAGCGAGAACAGCGTCTCGATCAGGAGCGCACCCGCAAAGAAGGCGCCGATGAACGCCGCCGGGAAGCCAGTGATGATCGGAATCAGCGCATTGCGCAACACGTGCTTCCACAGGACCTGGCGCTCGGCCAGCCCCTTTGCGCGCGCCGTCAGCACGTACTGCTTGCGGATTTCCTCCAGGAAGGAATTCTTGGTGAGCATCGCGGTGATCGCGAAGCTGCCGAGCACCATCGCCGTGACCGGCAGGGTGATATGCCACAGGTAATCGACGATTCGCGCGCCCCAGCTCAGCGACTCCCAGTTCGGCGAGGTCAGCCCGCGCAACGGGAACCACTGGAGCTGGCCGCCGAAGATCACCAGCAGCGCCACGCCCAGCACGAAGCCCGGAATGGCATAGCCGACCAGCACCAGAAGCGTGGTCAGGAAGTCGAAGCGCGAACCGGCGCGCACCGCCTTTGCCACGCCGAGCGGCACCGCTATGAGGTAGCTGATGAAGAAGGTCCAGAGCCCGAGGCTGATGGAGACTGGCAGCTTCTCCTTGATGAGCTGCCATACGTCCTTGCTCTGGAAGAAGCTCTTGCCCAGGTCGAAGCTGGCGAACTGCTTGAGCATCTGCCAGAAACGCTCCGGCGCTGGTTTGTCGAAGCCATAGAGCGCCTTGATTTCCGCCACCTGCCTGGCATCGAGGGCGCGCCCGGCGGGACCGCCGGAGATGCGGTTCTCCTTGTTCGTCAGCTGCGACAGCAGTTGCTCGGCGGGACCGCCCGGAACGAATTGGACAATGATGAAATTGATCAGCAGCACCCCGAACAGCGTGGGAATGATCAGCAGAAGGCGTCTGAGGAGGTAGGCGGCCATGCGGTCTGGTCTGCTCGTGTCTCGGTTTGCTTATGGGTTGCTGGTCCGTCCGCCCGGCTACTTCGCGGCGGGGTCGATCCACCACATCGTCAGCATCGCCGAGCCGGCGAGCAGGCGCTGCGGCAGCGGGGCCTCCGGCCGGCGCAGCTTGCGCTTGTGGGCAATGAAATACTGCTTGCCGTAGTACATCGGGATCACGTAGTTCTGGTGGAGCAAGTAACGGTCCAGCAAGCGCGCGCCAGCGGCAAGCGACTTGCGGTCGGGGGAGTTGACGATCACCTCCAGGATCTCATCGATCACCGGATCGCTGATGCCGCCAAGGTTTTGGCTGCCCTTCTCGTTGGCCGACTTGGAGCCGAAGTCGTCGAAAAGCTCGTTGCCCGGGCTCGACGAGCCACCGGCGATGTTGATGGCCATGTCGAACTCGAGGTCGTCCTGCTTCTTCTTCAGCAGGCTCGGATCGCGAAGGCGGTAGTCGAGCGTGATCCCGAGCTTGGCGAGGTTGCGCGCGTAAGGCGCGAGCACCACGCCCGAGCTTCGATCCGCGATGTCGAAGTTGATGACGAAGGGCGTGCCGTCCTTGTCGCGCAGGGCGCCGTTCCTGTAGGTCCAGCCCGCCTCCCGCAGCAGTTCCTGCGCGCGCACGAGGTTGCGGCGCAGGCCCTCGGCCGTGTCTCCGCTTGCGGCCGGGCGCGGCAGCTCGCCCCTGGTGTTGTCGATGTAGCGCTGCCTGTTTTTCAGGTGATCCATGAGCGCCTGCTCTTCCGGAGTGACCTCGGGCTGCGCCATCAGGTCGTCGCTGTTCTGGAAGTAGCTCGTGGTGCGCGCCCGGCGCCCATAGAACAGATGCTGGTTGAGCCAGTCGAAGTCGAAGGCCAGCGCGAGTGCCTGACGCACGCGCATGTCCTGGAAGCGGGGCTGCCGCAGGTTGGGCACCAGGCCCTGCATGCCGGTGAAGCGGCGGTGCGAGATCTCTTCCTTGATCAGCTCGCCGGAGTCGAAGCGGCGGCCCTTGTAGCGACGCACCCAGGCGATGATCGAGCCCTCCTCCATCGCATCGAGCGAGCCGGCCTTGAGCGACTCTTCCTCGCCGAGCTTGTCCTTGAAGTACTGGTAGGACACCGAGCCGAAATTGAACATGCCCTTGCGCACCGGCAGATCGGCGGCCCAGTAGTCCGTCCGCCGGCGGTACGAGATGTACTTGCCGAAATCGACCTTGTCCACCACGTAGGGCCCGCTGGCGATCGGCGGCTCGCTCACGATCTGGTCGAAGGGCTTGCCCTTGCCCCAGGCGCTGGAGAACACCGGCAACTGGCCGATGATCATGTGCAACTCGGAGTTCTGGCGCTTGAAATCGAAGCGGATCGTGCGCTCCCCGACCACCACGGCGTCCTTGATGTCCACCCAGTAGGAGCGGAAGGTCGGGCCGGCCTGCTTGCTCATCAGGGTGTCGAAGGAGTACTTCACGTCCTTCGCGAGCACAGGGGAACCGTCGGAGAACTTCGCTTTCGGGTTCAGGCGGAAGGTGACGCTCAGGCGGTCCGGCGCCAGCTGAACGTCCTCGGCGAGCAGGCCGTAGTTGGAGAAGGGTTCATCCTCGCTGGGCGTCATCAGCGAGTCGAAGACCAGGCCGTACTCGGAAAACACGAAACCGTTGGAGCTGTAGCCCATGCCCACCGGCGGCACACCCCTGAGCGTGAACGGATTGAGCTTGTCGAAGCTCCCGCTGGACGACAGGACCAGGTCGCCGCCCTTGGGGGCGTCGGGGTTCACGTAGTCGAAATTCTTGAAGGACGCCGGGTACTTGGGCTCGTAGCCCATGCCCAGACCGTGTGCCGCCCACGAGGTGGGCGCCAAGAGAGCCATCGTCAGAAGCAGCCAACCTCGCATGCGAGAATTCTGCCCAAGATTTTCACAAGGCAACCCCATGGGCTTTCTTTCGGGCAAGAAACTGCTGATCACCGGTGTACTGAGCAATCGCTCCATTGCTTATGGCATTGCCAAGGCCTGTCACGACCAGGGCGCGGAGCTCGCCTTCAGCTACGTCGGCGAGCGATTCAAGGACCGTATCACCGAATATGCCGCAGACTTCGGCTCGAAGCTCATTTTCGACTGCGACGTGAGCGACGATGCCCAGATCGACAAGCTCTTCGCCGACCTCTCCCTGGCCTGGCCCAAGTTCGACGGCTTCGTGCACAGCATCGGCTTCGCGCCGCGCGAATCCATCGCGGGGGACTTCCTCGACGGGCTCTCGCGCGAGGGCTTCAAGGTCGCGCACGACATCAGTGCATACAGCTTCCCGGCCATGGCCAAGGCAGCCCTGCCCTACCTCAACGACAAGTCGGCCCTGCTCACGCTGACCTACCTAGGCGCCGAGCGCGCGCTGCCCAACTACAACACCATGGGCCTGGCCAAGGCCTCGCTCGAAGCCTCGGTGCGCTACACCGCCGCCTCGCTGGGCCCGAAGGGCATGCGCGTCAACGGCATCAGCGCGGGCCCGATCAAGACGCTGGCGGCCAGCGGCATCAAGGGCTTCGGCAAGATGCTGGCGGCCGTGGCCGACGCATCGCCGATCCGGCGCAACGTGACCATCGAGGAAGTGGGCAACGTCGCCGCCTTCCTGCTGAGCGACCTGGCCAGCGGCGTGACTGCCGAGATCACCTACGTGGACGGCGGCTTCAGCAACGTGGTCGGAGGCATGGCCGAGTAGCCCGCCCAACGCCCACCAAGACGGGCCGCGCAAGCGGCCTTGCTTTTTTTGCTCTCTATTTCATAGCATCGTGTTGAACCGCCGCTCCCTGCTGCTCGCCGCTTTCGGCCTGGCCATCGCGCCGGCCGCGCTCGCGCGCGAGCCCGCGCCGCCGCTGATGCTGGCCGAGACCTACCGCCGGGACATGTCGCTGGCGGACTACTGGGTCAGCGAGAAGTACGACGGCGTGCGCGCTTTCTGGGACGGCAGGCAGCTCTGGACGCGCGGCGGCGAGCGCATCGTCGCCCCGGCATGGTTCACCACTCCGCTGCCGAAGCAGCCGCTCGACGGCGAGCTCTGGGCCGGCCGGGGCCGGTTCGCGCACGCGGTGTCGACCGCACGCAACCAGACACCCAACGACATCGCCTGGCACGAGATGCGCTACATGGTCTTCGACCTGCCTGCGCAGCCCGGCGACTTCACGACGCGGCTGGCTGCCTTGCGCAGGCTGCTGCCCATCACCGACGCGCCGTGGGTCGTGCCCGTGCCACAGGAGCGCGCCACCACGCACGAAGCCCTGCAGGCGCTGCTCGACAAGACGGTGAAGATGGGCGGCGAAGGCCTGATGCTCCACCGCGGGGCTTCGCTCTACAAGGGCGAACGTGGCAACGACCTGCTCAAGGTCAAGCCCTACGACGACGCCGAAGCCCGAGTGATCGAGCACCTGCCCGGCAAGGGCAGGCACAGCACCCGGCTGGGCGCGCTGGTGGTCGAGACGCCCGACGGCAAACGCTTCAGGCTCGGCACCGGCCTGACCGATGCCGAGCGAGAGAATCCGCCCGCCATCGGCACCTGGGTGACCTACCGCTACAACGGCCTGACCGCCAAGGGCCTGCCCCGCTTCGCACGCTTCATGCGGGTGCGCGAAGGCTGATTGGCCGGCTGCTGGGCTGGCCAATCAGCCCTGATCAGCCCTCTCGCCCCTTACCTGGATTCCTTGACGCAGTCCGCGTAGTAGCGCTTCTTGCCCGTCTCGTCGACGCGCGCCACCAGGCCGTGGATGTCGGTCTCGAAGCCCGGGCACTGCGTGTTGAACTCGCGCGAGAACTTGAGGTAGTCGACGATCTTCTTGTTGAACACCTCGCCCGGGATCAGCAGCGGAATGCCCGGCGGGTACGGCGTGATCAGGCTGGTGGTGATGCGGCCCTCGAGGTCGTCGATTTCCACGCGCTCGGTCTTGCGGTGGGCGATGTGGGCGAAGGCGTCGCTGGGCTTCATGGCCGGCGTCAGGTCGCTCAGGTACATCTCGGTCGTGAGGCGGGCCACGTCGTAGCGCGCGTACAGCTGGTGGATGTGCTGGCACAGGTCGCGCAGGCCCAGGCGTTCGTAGCCGGGGTGCTGCTGGCAGAACTCCGGCATGATGCGCCACATCGGCTGGTTGCGCGCATAGTCGTCCTTGAACTGCTGCAGCGCAGTCAGCAGCGTGTTCCAGCGGCCCTTGGTGATGCCGATGGTGAACATGATGAAGAAGCTGTAGAGGCCCGTCTTCTCCACGATCACGCCGTGCTCGGCAAGGAACTTGGTCACTACGCTGGCCGGGATGCCGGTCTCGGCGAAGTTGCCTTCGAGGTCCAGGCCCGGCGTGACGATGGTCGACTTGATCGGGTCGAGCATGTTGAAGCCGTCGGCCAGCTCGCCGAAGCCGTGCCAGTTGCGCGACGAGTTCTTGCCCTTGCCGGTCTTCTGCTGGCCGTTCTTCTCGCCATGCATGATCCAGTCTTCGGCACGGCCGATGCCCTCTTCGACGAGCTTCTCGGGGCCCCAGACCTTGAACCACCACTCGTCCTTGCCGAACTCCTCTTCCACCTTGCGCATGGCGCGGCGGAAGTCCAGCGCCTCGAGGATGCTCTCTTCCACCAGCGCGGTACCGCCGGGCGGCTCCATCATGGCGGCGGCCACGTCGCAGCTCGCGATGATCGCGTACTGCGGGCTGGTCGACGAGTGCATCAGGTAGGCCTCGTTGAAGAGGTCGCGGTCGAGCTGGCGGTTCTGCGAGTCCTGCACCAGCACATGGCTGGCCTGGCTGATGCCGGCCAGCAGCTTGTGGGTGGACTGCGTGGCGAACACCAGCGACTCCTTCGGACGCACCCGGCGCTTGCCCATCGCGTGGTAGGCGCCATAGAACGGGTGGAAGGCCGCGTGCGGCAGCCATGCCTCGTCGAAGTGCAGCGTGTCGACGTAGCCGTCGAGCATGTTCTTGATGGTCTCGGTGTTGTAGATGACGCCGTCGTAGGTCGACTGCGTGAGCGTCATCACACGCGGCTTGACCTTGTCGGCGTCCACGTCGGCCAAGAGCGGGTTGGCCTTGATCTTGGCCTTGATCGCGCTCTGCTCGAACTCGCTCTTGGGAATGGGGCCGATGATGCCGAAGTGGTTGCGCGTGGGCTTCATGAACACCGGAATCGCGCCAGTCATGATGATCGCGTGCAGGATCGACTTGTGGCAATTGCGGTCGACCACCACCACATCGCCCGGCGCCACCGTGTGGTGCCACACCATCTTGTTGCTGGTGCTGGTGCCGTTGGTCACGAAGAAGCAGTGGTCGGCGTTGAAGATGCGCGCCGCGTTGCGCTCGCTGGCCGCCACAGGGCCCGTGTGGTCGAGCAGCTGGCCCAGCTCTTCCACGGCGTTGCAGACGTCGGCGCGCAGCATGTTCTCGCCGAAGAACTGGTGGAACATCTGGCCCACGGGGCTTTTCAAGAAGGCCACGCCGCCGGAGTGGCCCGGGCAGTGCCACGAGTAGGAGCCGTCTTCCGCGTAGTCGATCAGCGCCTTGAAGAACGGCGGCTGCACGCTCTCGAGGTAGCTCTTGGCCTCGCGGATGATGTGACGCGCCACGAACTCGGGGGTGTCCTCGAACATGTGGATGAAGCCATGCAGCTCGCGCAGGATGTCGTTGGGCAGGTGCCGCGAAGTCTTGGTCTCGCCGTAGATGTAGATCGGTACGTCGGCGTTCTTGCGCCGCACTTCGCCGATGAAGGTGCGCAGGTTCAGCACGGCCGGGTCGAGGTCGGGGCCGATGGTGAACTCCTCGTCGTCGATCGACAGGATGAAGGCGCTGGCGCGGCTTTGCTGCTGGGCGAACTGGCTCAGGTCGCCGTAGCTGGTGACGCCCAGCACCTCGAAACCTTCCGTCTCGATGGCCTGCGCAAGCGCGCGGATGCCGAGGCCCGAAGTGTTTTCGGAGCGGAAGTCCTCGTCGATGATGACGATGGGAAAGCGGAATTTCATGAGCGGGGCTCCGGACGGTCAGGCTGGAAAGGACACACAGGGCAATGTAGCGAGGCGCGAAGTGTACGGAATTCGGATGACGGATCCGGTCAGCTTCGCGCAAGACATCCGGTGCCGTCGGACAAGACCGGTTTTTCCCTTTCCTGCCCAGTATCCCTACGTAGGACAAGCGCTTGGATCGGATGCCTCAGAATGGCGCGCATCGAACAAGCAAAAACGAGGAGTCGACATGGCAAATTCCACTGTCTGGTGGCTGATCGCGGGGGCGGCCATCGTGCTCGAACTGCTCTCGGGCACCGTCTATCTCCTGCTGCTGGCGGCGGGCTTCGCGGCTGCGGCGATCTCCGCGCACCTGGGCTTCGGCACCGTCACTCAGCTGATCGTGGCGGCCGTCATCGGCGTGGGGGCTGTGCTGGTCTGGTACACGATCCAGCGCAGGCGTCCCCCTGCCCCTCCCACCGAAGCCAACCGCGACGTGAACCTCGACATCGGCGAGAGCGTGCAGGTCGACGCCTGGAACGCCGACGGCACGGCGACCGTGCGCTACCGGGGCGCTCAGTGGACAGTGGTCCAGCGGGCCGGCCGCACGCCCTCCACCGGCGAGCATCGCGTGGTCGAAGTGGTCGGCAGCCGGCTGGTGGTCGACAAGGTTTAGTTAGTCAGTCAGTCTGTCGTAGGTAGAACTCAGAAAAGGAAGCGCACCATGGAATTTTCGGTACCCCTCATCATCCTGGTCATCGCGATCATCTTCATCAGCCAGTCGGTCAAGTTCGTGCCGCAGCAGAACGCCTGGATCCGCGAGCGGCTGGGCAAGTACCACGGCACGATGACGCCCGGCCCCAACTTCCTGATCCCGTTCATCGACCGGGTCGCCTACAAGCACAGCCTGAAGGAAATCCCGCTCGACGTGCCCAGCCAGATCTGCATCACGCGCGACAACACGCAGCTGCAGGTCGACGGCATCCTGTACTTCCAGGTGACCGACCCGATGCGCGCCAGCTACGGCTCGTCGAACTACATCGTGGCCGTCACCCAACTCGCCCAGACCTCGCTGCGCAGCGTGATCGGCAAGCTGGAACTCGACAAGACCTTCGAGGAACGCGACGTCATCAACGCCCAGGTGGTGGCGGCGATCGACGAGGCGGCGCTGAACTGGGGTGTGAAGGTGCTGCGCTACGAGATCAAGGACCTGACGCCACCGAAGGAAATCCTGCAGGCGATGCAGCGCCAGATCACCGCCGAGCGCGAGAAGCGCGCGCTGATCGCGGCTTCCGAAGGCCGCCGCCAGGAGCAGATCAACATCGCCACCGGCGAGCGCGAGGCCTTCATCGCCCGTTCCGAGGGCGAGAAGCAGGCGCAGATCAACAACGCCCAGGGTGAGGCAGCGGCCATCACGGCGGTGGCAACGGCGACGGCGGATGCCATCGAGCGGGTGGCGGCCGCCATCCGCCAGCCGGGCGGCGAACAGGCCGTGCAGCTCAAGGTGGCCGAGCGCGCTGTCGACGCCTACGGCAAGGTCGCGGCCGACTCCAAGACCACGCTGATCGTGCCGAGCAACATGACCGAGACCGCCTCGCTCATCGCTTCGGCGATGCGGATGGTGCAGGCCGGCAAGTCTTCGGCGCAAGGTCAGGCGAATCAGGGCTGATCTGACTGCTACAATCGTGGGCTTCGGAGCGGTGGATGAGCGGTTTAAGTCGCACGCCTGGAAAGCGTGTGAGGGTTAATAGCCCTCCGCGGGTTCGAATCCCGCCTGCTCCGCCAGAGAAACAAGAAGCCCAGGTTGCCCAAAGCACCTGGGCTTTTTTTGTTTTTGCCATCCGGGTCGCGCCCTCGGCTTGAAAGGCAATGCGTTGCTTTGCAACAACCAGCCATGGCCTCCCGAGCCCCTCGTCTGGCAGTACGATCCAAAGGTTCTACTTCCAAGCCCCCCTAAGGAACTCCGATGGCCGGAAAACCCAAAAACCCGCCGCGCGGCACCACAACGCTGGACCACACCCTCGAGAAGAGCGAGCAGGTGGCCGCCGAAGTGCAGCGGGCATCGGACAACCTCGCCGTGGTGAACACGGTGCTCGAGCAGGAGCTGCCCGAGGAAGTGCAGGTCGGCGAGGTGGCGCAGGCCATCGAGCACACCAGCCAGCTGGAGGAAAAGCTGGCCCAGTCCGCCGAGAAGCTCGCCGAGGTGAATGCGGCCCTGAGCGAGGAAATCGAGAAACGGCTCGAGGTGACGGCCGAGCGCGACGAAAGCCAGGCGCTGGCCGAGAAGCTCAAGGCGAAGATCCGCGCCGAGGGTTCGGACTGACGGGGCGGCGCACCGCGTCCATATCCTTTCTCCTACGCGTGGGCAGCGTCAGGCACGCTACGCTATTCGTTCTCAAAGCGAAACCACGGCATGGCCCTCATCACGTTCCTCGTCGAGGACAACAAGACCATCAGGGACAACCTGGTCCCGGCACTCGAGGATTTGGTCAATGGCCGTGTGGTCGGCTTCGCCGAGACCGAGAGCGACGCCCTCGCCTGGCTCGCTGCGCATCCCGACGACTGGCAACTGCTCATCGTCGACCTGTTCCTGAAGGAAGGCTCCGGCCTCGGCGTACTCGGCGGCTGCAAGGAGCGCAAGCCCAGCCAGCGGGTCGTGGTCCTCAGCAACTACGTGACGGCCGACATCCGGGCGCGCTGCACCGCCTTGGGCGCCGACGCGGTGTTCGACAAGTCGCGGGACCTCGACGCCTTCATCGAATACTGCAACGCCAACCGTCCGTCTGGCCTGGCGCCGCTCTGACACCACTCTGATCCACAGCCCCCGCAAACAGAGCGGGAATGAAAAAGGGCCCGAAGGCCCTTTTCTCTTTTCGGCTGGAGCGAATCAACGCACCACGGCGATCTGGGTACGCGCACCACCCTTGTAGGTGTACAGCGTCAGGGCGCCGTTCTTGATGTCGCCCTTCTCGTCGAAGGCGATCGGGCCGGTCACGCCCTTGTACTGGACCTTGCCGACCTCGGGCAGGTACTTGGCGGGGTCGGACGAACCGGCCTTCACCATGGCTTCTGCCAGCACGTTGACCGCGTCGTACACGTACGGTGCATAGATCTGCACGTCCACGCCGTTCTTGGTCTTGAACTTGGCCTTGAAGTCTTCCAGGGGCTGCTTGAAGTCGCCGTCGACGCCGCCGGCTTCAGCGCACACCACCATGTCTTCGCCGATGGCATCGCCAGCCAGCTTCGGCAGTTCGCCGGTGCACAGGCCGTCGCCGCCCATGAACTTGACGTTCAGGCCGAGTTGCTTGACCTGCTTGAGCATCGGGCCGCCCACGGCGTCCATGCCGCCGAAGAACAGGACGTCGGGCTTGGCAGCCTTCAGCTTGGTCAGGATGGCGTTGAAGTCGGTCGACTTGTCGGTGGTGAACTCGTGGCCCACGATGGTGGCGCCAGCTGCCTTGGCCGACTTCTCGAATTCTTCTGCGACGCCCTGGCCGTAGGCGGTGCGGTCGTCGATCACGGCGATGTTCTTGCCCTTGAGCGTTTCGACGGCGTACTTGCCCAGCGTGCCGCCGAGCTGCGTGTCGTCAGCCACGACGCGGAAGGTGGTCTTGAAGCCCTGGCGGGTGTACTTCGGGTTGGTTGCCGAAGGCGAGATCTGCGGAATGCCAGCGTCGCTGTACAGCTTGGAGGCGGGGATGGTGGTGCCGGAGTTCAGGTGACCGACAACGCCGTTGACCTTTTCGTCCACGAGCTTCTGGGCGACGGCCGTGCCCTGCTTCGGGTCGCCAGCATCGTCTTCGGGAACCAGTTCGAACTTGGCGACCTTGTCGCCGATCTTGATGCCCTTTGCATTCAGGTCTTCGATGGCCATCTTGGCGCCGAACTCGTTGTCCTTGCCGAGGTGGGCGATGGGACCACTGGTAGGTGCCACGTGACCGATCTTGACGACCAGGGTGTCTCCGGCAGGTGCGGGTGCAGGCGCAGCAGCCGGGGCCGCGGCCGTTGGCGCGGGCGCTGCCGCAGGGGCAGCGGCTTCTTCCTTCTTGCCGCAAGCCACAAGCGTGATTGCAGCCAGTGCGACCGCAGTCCATTTCAATTGCATGGGAACCTCCAGAACTTGGATGAAAAGAATAAAAACACCGGTCGTGTGATCCGGGCGCGCAGACCTCGCAAGTTTCGCGCCGCAGACCAGCGGCACCCTCACGCCCTTCCGACCTGCGGCGCAGTTTAGCCCAGTATTCAGGCCCCGGAAGCTGGCGTAGACCCGGTGTTTTCGCTGAGTTCCGCGGCCATTGCCTCGATCACGAGCGCACGCAGAACAGCCTCGATTTCATTGCGCAGACGCGGCACCATCGCATCGAGTTGATGCTGAACGGCAGCTGACACGGTGTCGCTCAAACGCTCTTCCAGAGACAGGTCGACGCGCTGCAGGACGCGGTGCAGCAACTGCTCTTCGAGGCTGACGATTTCCGCCTGCGATAGCTGTGCCGCAGGCGGCAATGCCATCGAGTTCGCGGGGTCGGGCTGGGGCACCGGCTCGGCCTGCGGCTCGGGACTCGCGGGCTCCGCGGGAATGTCGAGTACCGTCGTCAGTGTGGGAACGAACCGGGGCGGCGTGCGCAGCGTGCTGGCCATGTCAGGAACTCTTTGCGAAGTCGTGCGGCTGGATGGTGTAGCCACGATCGGCATAGTGGCGCCAGCGCGACCGGCCGACCTGCCGGTCGTTGGCCTCGTCGCTCACGATGTCGATCATGCGTTCGTAGCGCTCGAAGCCCGCGGGCACTTCGAGGCCCAGGTTCACCAGCATCTCGCGGTGCGGCAGCGAGGCCGCGTCGGCGCCTTGCGACGACAGCACCACGGCCGAGCGCGCGACCACGTGGGCCGGCGCATCGTCGCGGCAGTGCGCGACGAAGTCCACCGGCGACAGCTGCCAGAGCGCCGCATCGACCACATCGAGCGAGCGCGCATCGCCCACCACCACCACGCGCAGGCCGCGCGTGTTCACGGCCTTGCGAACCAGCCGGCAGGCGTAGTTCAGCTTGTCGCGCGCGTTGTAGTGAAAGCCGATCTCGGTCACTTCTCAGTCCGGGTCTTTCCGGCGGGAGCCGCGGCGGCCTTGCTGGCCTTCTTGCCGGTCTTCGCCTTGGCACCGTCGGCCTTGCCCGATGTGTCGGCGCTGCCCGCGCGGCCCATGAGGTAGGACACCAGCAGCCCCACGGGCCGGCCGGTAGAGCCCTTGGCCGCCCCGCTCTTCCAGGCCGTGCCGGCGATGTCCAGGTGCGCCCATGCGAAGTCGCTCGTGAAGCGCTGCAGGAACTTTGCGGCGGTGATGGCGCCGCCCGCACGGCCGGCGATGTTGGCCACGTCGGCGAAGTTGCTCTTCAGGCCCTCGGCGTAGTCGTCGTCCAGCGGCATGCGCCAGCAGCGGTCCTGCGAAGCTTCGCCGGCGGCTTCGAGCGCGGCTGCCAGCGTGTCGTCGCTGGCGAACAGGCCGCTGCGCACGCCGCCCAGGGCGATCACGCAGGCGCCCGTCAGCGTGGCAATGTCGATCACGGCGGCGGGCTCGAAGCGCTTGGCGTAGGTCAGCGCGTCGCACAGGATGAGCCGGCCCTCGGCGTCGGTGTTGAGCACTTCGATGGTCTGGCCGCTCATGCTGGTCACCACGTCGCCCGGCTTCACGGCACGGCCGTCGTTCATGTTCTCGCACGAGGGAATGAGGCCGACCACGTTGATGGCGGGCTGGATGTCGCCCAGCGCGCGGAAGGTGCCGAGCACGCTGGCCGCGCCGCACATGTCGAACTTCATCTCGTCCATCTCGGCCGCCGGCTTGAGCGAGACGCCGCCGGTGTCGAAGGTGATGCCCTTGCCGACCAGTACCACGGGCGCCTGGCTCTTGGGAGCGCCGTGGTAGCGCAGCACGATGAAGCGCAGCGGCTGCGCCGAGCCCTGCGCCACGGCGGCGAAGGAGCCCATGCCGAGCTTCTCGACTTCCTTCGGCCCCAGCACCTCGCACTTGATGTTCGGCAGCTTCGCCAACTCCTTTGCTGCCTCGCCCAGCAGCGTGGGCGTGGCGTGGTTGGCGGGGCGGTTGCCCCATTCCTTGGCCAGTTCGATGCCCCGGACGGTGGCGCGGGCTTCGTCGAAGGCGGCGGAGACCGCCCCGGCGTCGGCCACGCCGATGGTCAGCTGGCGGATGCTGCGGGGTTCGGCCTTCGACTTGGTGGTGGTGTAGACATAGCTGGCGTCGGCCGCCGCGGTGACGGCAGCGGCCACCGCCGCGCCATCGGCGGGCTGCGCGAAGGCCAGGGTCACGCGCTTGGGAGCCTGCGCCTTGGCGGCACTGATCGCCGCTGCGACCCCGCTGCGCACCGAGGCGGGCTTGCCGTCGCCGATGGCGGCGAGCACCACGCGGCCCGCGACCACGTCTTCAGGACGGTAGAGGCCGAGCAGCTTGCCGGCCTTGTCGGGCAGGTCGCCGGCCTTGCGGGCGCTGGCGGCGAGCACGGAAAGCGGGTCTTTGGAAGTGATGGGAGCGCTGCCGACGAGCACGATCAGGACATCGGATTTCTCGGCTGCGGCCTGGGCGACGGTGAGGGTCTTGAGTTGAAAGTCCATAATCCTTTTTTTCCTCGAACGATGTTATTCCATTCTTCCCTACGCAAGGAGCTGTCCCGCAGCTTCGGAGCGACCCTCGTGGTACTGGTCACCATCGTGATGACCATGATGCTCATCCGCACCCTCGGGCTCGCGTCCAAGGGCAGTGTGAATCCGCAGGAGGTGTTCCTGGTGATGGCCTACACGGTGCTCGGCTACATGCCGACCATCCTGAGCCTGAGCCTGTTCATCGCCATCGTCGGCACCCTGTCGCGCATGTACCGCGACAGCGAAATGGTCATCTGGCTCTCCAGCGGACAGGGGATGGCCGACTTCGTCAAGCCGCTGTTTCGCTTCGCCTGGCCGGTGCTGATCCTGATCGCCGTGATGGCGCTGGTGGGCTGGCCCTGGGCCAATTCGCAGACCATCGGCATGCGCAAGCAGTACGAGCAGCGCAGCGACATCGAGCGCGTGGCTCCAGGTGAATTCCGCGAATCCGCCGGCCGGGTGCGCGTGTTCTTCATCGACAAGGAGACGCCCGACAACTCCAGGGCCACCAACGTCTTCATCTGGTCGATCGAGCGCAACATGCAGATCACGACCTCGGCGCGCAGCGGCAGCATCGAGAACATCGGCGATTCGCGCTACCTGCTGCTCAACAACGGCCAGCGGCTCGAGCAGCCGATGACCGCCACCGGCCTGAAGATCAGCGAATTCAAGACATACGGCACGCGCGCCGGCGGAAGCTCCGGCCTCACGGGCGACGCGACGCCTCCGCGCGCGCGCACCACGCTGTCGCTGCTGACCGACGCGAGCGATGCGAGCCGCGGCGAGCTGGCCTGGCGCATCGGCATGCTGCTGGCGGCCATCAACTTCGTGCTGCTGGCGCTGAACGTCTCCAGCGGCAATCCACGCGTGGGCCGCAGCGGCAACCTCCTGCTCGCCCTCTTCGCCTTCGTCGTCTACTACAACATGCTCAACCTGGGCCAGAGCTGGATCAGCTCGGGCAAGTTCGGCATGGGCGGCTTCATGCTGCTGCTGCACGGCGGCGTGCTGCTGATCAACCTGGCATGGCTCGGCGCCCGCCAGAACAACTGGGGACGCCGGATCAGGAGGAGCCCGTCCGCCACCCCGGCCATGCCGCCTTCCGCTCCCAGGATCGAACCCACGTGAAAACGATAAGACGCCTGATCTACGTCGAGGTGCTGAAGGCCGTCGCGTTCGTGACGCTCGGCTTCCTGAGCCTCTTCTTCTTCTTCGACTTCGTCGACGAACTCCAGTCCATCGGCAAGCCGGACAGCCTGAACTACGGGCCCGCGCAGGCGCTCGTCTACGTGGCCCTGCTGGTCCCGAGCCATCTCTACGAGTTGCTGCCGATCACGGTGCTGATCGGCTCGATCTTCGTGATGGCGCGGCTGGCGCAGAGCTCCGAATACACCATCCTGCGCACCAGCGGACTGGGTCCCTGGCGCGCGCTGCGCACGCTTCTGCTCATGGGCATCGGCTTCGTGGTGCTGACTTTCGCCATCGGCGACTACGTCGCGCCGCTGTCCGAGCGCACCGGCCAGCTGCTGAAGGCCAAGTACCAGGGCACCTACTCGCTGGCCGGCAACACCGGCGCCTGGCTCAAGGAGAAGCGCGACAACGTCTCCTACGCGGTGAACGTGCTGGCCATCGACCGCAAGGGCGCGCTGAAGAGCCCGCGCATCTTCGAGTTCGACGAGAACGGCTACATCAAGACACAGATCACCGCGGCCTCGGCCGCCATCGGCAACGACGGCCACTGGATGCTCACCGGCGTGGAAGAGCAGAAATACGACACGCGCAGCTCGGCCGAGCAGGCGCACATCGTCACCACCAAGATCCCGCAGCTGAACTGGCCGACCTCGCTGACCGGCGAGATGGTGTCGGTGGCGCTGCTGCGGCCCGACCGGATGAGCACGATCGACCTGTTCGACTACATCCGCCATCTCGACGCCAACGGCCAGACCGCGCAGCGCTACGAGATCGAGTTCTGGCGCAAGGTGTTCTACCCGCTGTCGTGCCTGGTGATGGTGGTGCTCGCCCTGCCCTTCGCCTACCTGCACTTCCGCCAGTCGGGCATCACGACCTACGTGTTCGGCGGCGTGATGATCGGCATCAGCTTCTTCCTGCTGAACAACGTGTTCGGCTACCTGGGCAACCTCAGCAACTGGTCGCCATGGCTCACTGCGGCGGCGCCGGGGCTGATCTACTCGGTGATGTCGCTCACGGCCTTCAGCTGGCTGGTGCTGCGACGATGACCGCAGCCCAGGGCATCCGGCGGGGCATCGTCCTGCTGGCGCATGGCTCGCGCGACGAGCGCTGGCGCCAGCCCATCGAGGCCGTCGCCCAGCGGGTGCGCGCCGACGATCCCGACGCCCTCGTGGCCTGCGCCTACATGGAGCTGGCCACGCCCGACCTGCCCACCGCAGTCGAGACGCTGATCGGCGGCGGCGCCACCGCCATCCGGGTGGTTCCGCTCTTCCTCGGCATGGGCAAGCACGCGCGCGAAGACCTGCCGCTGCAGGTCGAGGCGCTGCGCCAACGCTGGCCCGCCATCGGCTTCTCGCTCGCTCGCATCGTTGGCGAAGAGCCAGAACTGGTCGATCTCCTGGCCCGGATTGCGGTCAAATCATGAACATTCGGCAATTTCGATAGATTCCGAAGGCATAATGAATTCCGCAATAAGACGGAATTTGATATGAATCTGCATCAGTTCAAGTTTGTTCAGGAAGCCGTGCGGCGCAACCTGAACCTCACCGAGGCGGCCAAGGCACTGCACACCTCGCAGCCCGGGGTCTCCAAGGCCATCATCGAACTCGAGGAAGAACTGGGCGTCGAGATCTTCGCGCGCCACGGCAAGCGGCTGAAGCGCGTCACCGAACCCGGCCAGCACGTCATCGCCAGCATCGAACTGATCATGCGCGAGGTGGGCAACCTCAAGCGCATCGGCGAGCAGTTCAGCGCACAGGACAGCGGCACGCTTTCCATCGCCACCACCCACACCCAGGCGCGCTACGTGCTGCCGGTGCCCGTGGCCAACCTGCGCGAGGCCTACCCCAAGGTCAACGTCAGCCTGCACCAGGGCTCGCCCGACCAGGTGGCGCGCATGGTGATCGACGAAATCGCCGAGATCGGCATCGCCACCGAGTCGCTCGACGGCTACGCCGAGCTGGTGACCCTGCCCTGCTACGAATGGCAGCACGTGCTGGTGCTGCCCAAGGACCACCCGCTGGCCTCCAAGGAGCGCGTCTCGCTCGAAGACCTGGCGAGCGAGCCGATCATCACCTACCACCCCTCGTTCACCGGCCGCACGCGCATCGACCACGCCTTCGCGCAGAAGAAGCTCACCCCGCGCATCGCACTGGAGGCCATCGACTCCGACGTGATCAAGACCTACGTGCGCCTGGGGCTGGGCGTGGGCATCGTGGCCGAGATGGCGGTGCGCGACGAGTCGAACGCCGACCTCGTGGTGCGCCCGATGGGCCATGTGTTCGGCCAGAATATCGCGCGGGTCGCGTTCAAGCGCAGCGCCTACCTGCGCAACTTCGTGTTCAAGTTCGCCGAGCTGCTCTCCGACCGGCTCGACCGCAACCTGATCGCGAAGGCCTTGAGTGGCCACCAACAAGACTACGAACTGTAAACAGGATCACCCCCAGGCTTCGCGCACTTCGTGTCGCTTCGCCAACCCCCTTGCAGGGGCAACACCTGCGGCCCGGCAAAGCCGGTTCCGCGGCGTTCCTGGAAGGGGTCGCGACGAGCAAGTGGCATGTGGAACAACAGTTGAAGAAATCACGAACATCATGAGCACGTCCCCACGCACGCCCGACATCGTCACCAAGCTGCCGGCCGTCGGCACCACCATCTTCACCGTGATGTCGGCGCTGGCCGCGGAGAAGAACGCGGTCAACCTGGGCCAGGGCTTCCCGGACTTCCACTGCGATCCGAAGCTGCTCGAAGACGTGACGGCCGCCATGGCCGCGGGCCATAACCAGTACCCTCCGATGCCAGGCATTCCGGCGCTGCGCGATGCCATCGCCGCCAAGATCGCGGCGCAGTACGGCCACAGCTACAGCGCGGCGACCGAGATCACCGTCACCGCTGGCGCCACGCAGGCCATCATCACGGCCATCCTCGCCGTGGTGCGCCCGGGCGACGAGGTGATCGTGCTGGAGCCCTGCTACGACAGCTACGTGCCCAACATCGAGCTCGCCGGCGGCAGCGTGGTGCGCGTGCCGCTGGTACCAGGCACCTTCCGCCCCGACTTCGACAGGATCGCCACCGCGCTCACGCCGCGCACGCGGGCCATCATCATCAACACGCCGCACAACCCGAGCGCCACGGTCTGGACCGAAGCCGAGATGCGCAAGCTCGAGGAGCTGCTCGCGCCCACCGACGTTTTCGTGATCAGCGACGAGGTCTACGAGCACATGGTGTTCGACGGTGCCCGCCACGAGAGCGTGGCGCGCTTTCCGGGGCTGGCCGCGCGCAGCTTCATCGTCAGCAGCTTCGGCAAGACCTATCACGTCACGGGCTGGAAGGTCGGCTACGTGGCCGCGCCCGCCCCGCTCATGGCCGAGTTCCGCAAGGTGCACCAGTTCAACGTGTTCACCGTCAACACGCCGATGCAGCACGCGCTCGCGCAGTACATGGCCGAGCCGAAGCCGTACCTGGAGCTGCCGGCCTTCTATCAGCGCAAGCGCGACCTGTTCGCCGCCGGCCTGGCCGAGAAGACCCGCTTCAGGCTGCTGCGCAGCGAAGGCAGCTACTTCCAGTGCGTGGACATCTCGGCGGTGAGCGACCTCTCGGAGGCGGAGTTCTGCCTGTGGCTCACGCGCGAGATCGGCGTGGCCGCCATTCCGCTGTCGGCCTTCTACGGCAATGGCTTCGACCAGCGCGTGGTGCGCTTCTGCTTCGCCAAGAAGGACGAAACGCTGCTCGCGGCGCTGGAGCGCCTCGCGCGCCTCTGACGCGGCGACGTTGCCCGGCCGACGCTGCCCGAATGAAGAACAACCCGGTTGCGATCCTGAGGCTCGTTTTCGGTGCGGTCGGCCTGGTGCTGTGCGCCGTCGCCTGGCTGCTGCACCACAACACGGCAACCTTCATCGCTTCGGCCGGCCGCACGCAGGGCGAGGTGATGCGGCTGCTCCACGTCGAAAGCTCGAAGCGCAACGAGTCGGGCACCTGGAAGCCGCTGGTGCGCTTCAAGGCGCCGTCGGGCGAGATCATCGAGTTCGCGCCGTCGAGCAGCAGCAGCCCGCCGGCCTACGAGGTCGGCGAAACGGTCGACGTCTTCTTCGATCCGAACGCCCCACAGGACGCCATGCTCGACGGCTTCTTTTCGCTGTGGGGCGGCGCGGCCATCACGGGCGGCCTGGGCCTTGTTTTCCTGCTGGTGGCGGCTGGGCTTCTGTTCATGCCTGCGAGCGCGCCGGCAAAGCGCCGACGCCACCGGTAGGACGTTGCCTGACCACCGGAGGGGCTACCCTCCGGCCCTCCGCGCGATTCGATGGGGCCAGCATGAAGACTCATCGCAACAACGCCCTGGAGAGAAAACATGTCGCTCTCATTCATTCTGCTGATCATCCTGATCCTGCTGCTGATCGGCGCCCTGCCAAGCTGGGGCTACAGCCGCTCCTGGGGCTACGGACCCAGCGGCGGCCTTGGCCTGGTCGTGCTGATCGTGGTGATCCTCGTGCTCATGGGACGCATATAGCCTTTGCGGCCAACGCGTCACGTTACTGAGGGAACCAAGGGAAAGCCCGCGCAAGCGGGCTTTTCTTCGTGCCATCAGGCCTGCAGCTGCGCCCAGGCCTTGTCCAGCCGCTTCACGCTCACCGGCTGCGGCGTGCGCAGCTCCTGCGCGAAGAAGCTCACGCGCAGCTCTTCCAGCAGCCAGCGGAATTCGAGCATGCGCTCGTCCACCACCCCCTTGCGCTCTGCGACCAGGCGCCAGTAGCGCTGATCCTGCGGCTTCAGCTCGGCGAGCTTGCTCGCGTCGCGTGCGGGATCGGCGCGCAGCTTGTCCAGCCGCAGCACGATGGCCTTCAGGTAGCGCGCGAAGTGCTGCAGCTGCGTCCAAGGCGCGTCGGAGATGAAGCGCTTGCCGACAAGGCGCTGCAGCTGCTGCGCGGCGTCCTGCACGGCTTCAGGCTGGATCTTCGTGTCCTTGATCTTGCGCACGGCAGCCGCGTACTCGACGAGGACGGTGCCGGCCAGCCGCGCGACCTCGTTGGCGATCAGCGTGAGCCGGCCACGGCCCTCCTCCAGCCGGCGCTTGAACGCGAATTCGTCGGTCGGCAGCGGCTCCTGCAGGAAGGCGCGGTCGATCGCCACGTCGATGATCTGCGCGCGCAGTTCCTCCGACGTGCCCAGCGGCATGTAGGCCACCGACATCTTCTGCAGGTCGGGGATGTTCTTTTCCAGGTACTTGAGCGCGTCCTTGAGCTGCAGCGCGAACAGGCGGCGCAGGCCGGCGCGATGCCTGGCGGCCGCCACGGCCGGTTCGTCGAACACTTCGATGGTCACCGCGTCGCCCTCGTCGCGCAGCGCCGGGAAGCCGATCAGCGACTGCGAGCCGCGGCGCACTTCCATCAGTTCAGGCAGCTCGCCGAAAGTCCAGGCCGTGTAACGCTGGCCGGCGGGCAGCGCGGCGGGCGCCTCGGCCGCCTTCGCGGGAGGTGTCTTCGACCGGTCGTCCGGCGCGGCGGCGGCTGCCTTCTTCTGCGGCGACGCCTTGACGTTCAACCCCGCCAGCGCCTGGAAGGCACCGCGTGCCTGCGCGCCCAGCTCCGCCTTCAACGCGCCGAGGTTGCGCCCCATGCCCAGCTGCCGGCCGTGCTCGTCGACCACGCGCAGGTTCATGAACAGGTGCGGCGCCAGCATGTCGAGCTTGAAGTCGGCGCGCTTGACGTCGATGCTGGTCATGTCGCGCACGCGCTTGAGCAGCACGTCGGTCAGCGAGCCGGTGCCGAACACTTCGGGCGCCGACAGTTCTTCAGCCAGCTTCGAGGCCGACTCGGGCAGCGGCACCAGCCGCGAGCGCGGGCGCTGCGGCAGGCTCTTGAGCAGCGCCTGGATCTTGTCCTTGAGCATGCCGGTCACCAGCCACTCGCAACGCTCCTCGCTCACCTGGTTGAGCACGAAGAGCGGCACGCTGACGGTGAGGCCGTCCTTCGCGTCGCCAGGCTCGTGCAGATAAGTCGCGGCGCAATCGACGCCGCCCAGCCGCAGCGTAGGCGGGAATGATTGCGTGGTGATACCCGCCGCCTGGTGGCGCATGAGCTCGTCGCGCGTCAGGTACAGCAGGCGCGGCTGGTCCTTGGAAGCCTGGCGGTACCAGTTCTCGAAGCTGGTGCCACCGGCCACGTCGGCGGGCAGCTGCGCGTCGTAGAAGGCGAAGATCAGCTCGTCGTCGACCAGCACGTCCTGCCGGCGCGACTTGTGCTCCAGCCCCTCGACCTCGCGCACCAGCTTGCGGTTGGCCTGCAGGAACGGGAACCTGGTTTCCCACTGGCCGCCCACCAGCGCCTCGCGGATGAATATCTCGCGCGCCGCCACCGGATCGACCCGGGTGAAGTCGACGCGCCGGCCGCTGTAGACCACCAGGCCGTAGAGCGTCGCGCGCTCCAGCGCCGACACCTGCGCGCCCTTCTTCTCCCAGTGCGGATCGAGCAGCTGCTTCTTCAGCAGGTGCCCCGCCACCTGTTCGAGCCACTGCGGCTCGATGTTGGCGATGCCGCGGCCGAAGAGCCGCGTGGTCTCGACCAGTTCGGCCGCGACGATCCAGCGCCCGGGCTTCTTCTTCAGGTGAGCGCCGGGGTGCTTGTGGAACTTGATGCCCCGCGCGCCGAGGTAGGCCTCGTCGTCCTCCAGCTTCCAGCCGATGTTGCCCAGCAGCCCCGACAGCATCGACATGTGCAGCGCCTCGTAGCCGGCCGGCTGCGCATTGATGCGCCACTTGTGCTCGGTGACCACGGTGAGCAGCTGCGAATGGATGTCGCGCCACTCGCGCACGCGGCGGATGTTGATGAAGTTCTGGCGCAGCAGCTGTTCGTATTGCCGGTTGCTGAGCTTGTGGGTGTCTCCATGCCCCCCGCGAGCATCGGCGATCCACTTCCACAACCGCAGGTAGCCGCTGAACTCGCTCTTCTCGTCGTCGAATTTCGCATGTGCCTGGTCGGCCTGCTGCTGCGCGTCCATCGGGCGGTCGCGCACGTCCTGCACGCTCAGGGCCGACGCGATGACGAGCACTTCTTCCAGCGCCCCACGCGAGCGGGCCTCCAGGATCATGCGGCCCACGCGCGGGTCCAGCGGCAGCTTCGACAGCTCGGCGCCGGTGTGCGTGAGTTCGTTGGCGTCGTCGACCGCGCCCAGCTCGTTGAGCAGCTGGTAGCCGTCCGCAATGGCGCGCGGCGACGGCGCCTCCAGGAACGGAAAGCGCGCCACGTCGCCCAGGCGCAGCGACTTCATCCTCAGGATCACGCCTGCCAGCGAGGAGCGCAGGATTTCAGGGTCGGTGAAGCGCGGACGGCCTTCGAAATCCTTCTCGTCGTACAGGCGAATGCAGATGCCGTTCGCCACGCGGCCGCAGCGGCCCGCGCGCTGGTTGGCCGCCGCCTGGCTGATCGGCTCGACCAGCAACTGCTCGACCTTGCTGCGGAAGCTGTAGCGCTTGACGCGCGCGGTGCCGGTGTCGATCACGTAGCGGATGCCCGGCACGGTGAGCGAAGTCTCGGCCACGTTGGTGGCCAGCACGATGCGCCGGCCCGTGTGGCCGTCGAAGATGCGGTCCTGCTCGGGGCCCGAGAGCCGCGCGAACAGCGGCAGCACCTCGGCGCTGCGCAGCAGCGGCTGGTGGCTCAGGTGGCGGCGCAGGTGGTCGGCCGCCTCGCGGATCTCGCGCTCGCCGGGCAGGAAGACGAGGATGTCGCCCGCGTTGTGCGGATCGCGCCAGAGTTCGTCGACCGCGTCGGCGATGGCGTCGTTCAGGTCGTGTTCGCGCGATTCCTCGAAGGGGCGGTAGCGCTGCTCCACCGGATAGGTGCGGCCCGAGACGAAGATGGTGGGCGCCGGCCCCTTCGCCGAGGCGAAGTGCTGGGCAAAGCGATCTGCATCGATGGTGGCCGAGGTGACGATCACCTTCAGGTCGGGCCGGCGCGGCAGGATCTCGCGCAGGTAGCCCAGCAGGAAGTCGATGTTCAGCGAGCGCTCGTGGGCCTCGTCGATGATGAGCGTGTCGTAGGCCTTCAGCAGCGGATCGGTCTGCGTCTCGGCCAGCAGGATGCCGTCGGTCATCAGCTTGACGGAGGCGTCGCGCGAGAGGCGGTCCTGGAAGCGCACCTTGAAGCCGACCACGTCGCCCAGCGGTGTCTTCAGTTCTTCCGCGATGCGCTTGGCCACCGAACTCGCGGCGATGCGGCGCGGCTGCGTGTGGCCGATGAGCCGGCCCTTGCCGGGCTCGGCGTTGAGCTTGCCGCGGCCCAGCGCGAGGGCGATCTTCGGCAGTTGCGTGGTCTTGCCCGAGCCCGTCTCGCCGCAGACGATCACGACCTGGTGCGCCGAGATGGCGGCCATGATCTCGTCGCGCCTGCTGGAGACAGGAAGCGATTCGGGGAATTCGATGCGAAGGGGTGTGGTGGTCGTCAAGGGAAAACAGTCGTCGGGCCGGCGCGGCAGGCAAACCGTCGATTATCGGCGCGCACCACCGTTGTTGCACGGCATCCACAGCCGCAGTCCGATTGCAACAAGATCGCGACACGATCCGTAAATAGTCTTTACTCGATTGCAAACCGCCACTACGATCGCGTCCATGTCCTGCCGCCTTGCCCTCACCACCTTGCGCCGTCGCTGCGCAAGCCGTGCGCCCCGTGCGCACGGAAGGGTCAAGTTGCCTCGCCCGGCCTGAAGCCCGCGCCATCGACACGGTCGGCGCGCTTCGCAGACCGAAGCGCCGCAACCGACACCCACAGCGTCACGCCCGCCGACTCCTTCATGGTGAAGGGGCGGCCGCATTCCTGTTCCCGTCAGATATCCAAGAAGAAAAACATGTCCAAAGACATCCGTACCCAACTGCATGCCGAGCTCGCCGAGCGCACTCGCCACCTGCAGACCGTCGCCGAAGCACTGAAGACCGAGCTCTTCGGCATCGACGACATCATCGATCGCGTGATCGACTCGATCCGCGCCTGGTATGTGCTGCCGCAGCTCATCAGCCGCCCCGTCATCGTCTGCCTCTGGGGCCTCACCGGCACCGGCAAGACGCAACTGGTGCGCAGGCTCGCGCAGCACCTGGGCTTCTACGACCGCTTCATCGAAGTGCAGATGGACGGCTTCAGCCATGGCTCGGGCCATCACAGCCGCGGCTCCATCTCGGCGATGCTGGCCGAGTCGGGCATCGCCGAGGGCATGCCCGGCATCCTGGTGCTGGACGAGTTCCAGCGCTTCCGCACGGTCGACAGCGGCGGCAACGACGCCAAGGTAGAGCGCTACCAGGACGTGTGGGCGCTGCTGTCCGACGGCCGCCTGCCGCCCGCGCTTTCGATGCTCGGCGAGATCGAGTCGTCGCTGGCCTACGCCGAATACACGCAGGACCGCGATGGCACCGACAAGAAGAAGTACGACAAGAAGCGCAAGCTGCACCTGTCGCCCTGGGAGGCGCGCGAGGTGAAGCGCTGCCTGAAGCTGTCGGAAACGCTGCTGCAGATCATGGCCTGGAAGCCCGCCGAGGTGCACGCGCGCCTGCGCGCCTTCCGCGACACCCAGCAGAGCTGGGAGACCGACTACAGCAAGCTGCTGGTGTTCGTCTCGGGCAACCTCGACGAGATGTATGCCGAGACGGCCCAGCGCGTCGAAGACTGCGACACCGACGCCGACATCTTCCACGCCCTGACGAAGAAGCTCTCCGTCATCGACGTGAAGAAGGCGCTGGCCGAGCGCTTCCGACCCGAGCAGATCGCCCGCCTCGGCAACAACCACGTGATCTACCCCTCGTTCAACCGCGCGACCTACGTGCGCCTGATCCTGTCGATCTGCGACCGCTACGTGGCCGAGATCCAGGAGAGCTCCGGCGTTCGCTTCGTGCTCGATGCGAGCGTGTACGAGCAGATCTACGCCAACGCGGTGTTCCCGGCGCAGGGCACGCGGCCGCTGTTCTCGTCGATCCACGCGATCCTGAGCGCCACGCTGGTCAACGCCGCGCTGTGGGCGCTGGAGCAAGGCGCCAACGGCAGCGAGCCGGTATGGCTCTCGCTGGACGCGGGCGTGTCGGCCATCTCGGCGAAGTACCGCAAGGCGCGCCGCCAGTTTCCGGTGGCACTGGAGCTGAACCGCCTCAAGCAGCGTTCGAGCGAGGACTTCCGCGCCCTGCTCGCGGTGCACGAGGCCGGCCACGGCGTGGCGTACGGCCTGCTCTTCGGCCGCGCGCCGCAGGAGATCAAGATCAACGTGGCCTCGTTCGAGGGCGGCTACAACAGCTACGAGCAGCGCAAGGCCTGGTCGAAGGAGAACCTGCGCGATCGCATCTGCGTGAGCCTGGCCGGCCGCGCCGCCGAGCAGCTGGTGTTCGGCGAGCAGGCCTGCACCTCGGGCGCCACGCAGGACTTCATGCAGGCGACTGCCAATGCGGCGCAGTACGTGCGCCACTTCGCCTTCGGCACGCGGCTGAGCCGCACCGACGTCGCGAACGACCCGGGCGACAACGTCAACACCGATATCGCGGCCACCAACCCCGAGATCGAAGCTCTGCTGGCGCAGGAACACGAGCGCGCGCTGGCGCTGCTGGAGGCCCACACGCCGGCGCTGATGACGGTGGTCGATGCGCTGCTGCGCGACGGCTCCATCGCGCCGGCAGCGCTGGCGGCAATGCTGGGGCTGCCCGATCCGGGCTCGGGCGAGGCCAACGCGGCCACGGACGCCTACGCGGCGCTGCTGGCGGGCTTCCGTGCCCGGCACGGGGGACTGCCGCTGCCGCCGCCTCCCGCGCCTCGCGCAGGCGGCGGCTCGGTCCCCGCCAGCGCGGCCCGCGTGCTGCGCGCGATCGCCTGATTCGCCTGACCCGGCCCGGGTCGGGCCGAGTCGGCCGAGTCAGGCAAATGCCCCTTCATGAATGCACAATCACGCCCCATGTCCACCGTCTTCAATTTCACCTTCGTGCCCTGGTTCCGCTCGGTCGCGCCCTACATCCACACGCACCGCGGTAAGACTTTCGTGGTCGGGCTCGCGGGCGAGGCGATCGCGGCGGGCAAGCTGCAGAACATCGCGCAAGACCTGGCGCTGATCCAGAGCATGGGCGTGAAGATCGTGCTGGTGCACGGCTTCCGCCCGCAGGTCAACGAGCAACTGGCGGCCAAGGGGCACGAGGCGAAGTACTCGCACGGCATCCGCATCACCGATGAAGTGGCGCTCGACTCCGCGCAGGAAGCCGCCGGCCAGCTGCGCTACGAGATCGAGGCCGCCTTCAGCCAGGGCCTGCCCAACACGCCGATGGCGGGTTCCACGGTGCGGGTGATCTCGGGCAACTTCATCACCGCGCGGCCCGTGGGCGTGGTCGACGGGGTGGACTTCAAGCATTCGGGCCTGGTGCGCAAGGTGGACGCCGCCGGCATCCGCCGCACGCTCGACTTCGGCGCCATGGTGCTCATGTCGCCCTTCGGCTTCTCGCCCACGGGCGAGGCCTTCAACCTGACGATGGAAGAAGTCGCCACCAGCGTGGCCATCTCGCTGCAGGCCGACAAGCTGATCTTCCTGACCGAGATTCCCGGCATCCGCATCGACAGCGAACTGCCCGAGAGCGAAGACAACCCCATCGACACCGAGCTGCCGCTGGACGCCGCCGAGAAGCTGTTGGCCTCGCTGCCGCCGCCGCAGAAGCCCACCGACACCGCCTTCTACCTGCAGCACTGCGTGAAGGCCTGCAAGGCCGGCGTGGAGCGCAACCACATCCTGCCCTTCGCCCTCGACGGCTCTCTGCTCCTGGAGGTGTACGTGCACGACGGCGTGGGCACCATGGTGATCGACGAGAAGCTCGAGAGCCTGCGCGAAGCCTCGGTGGACGACATCGGCGGCATCCTGCAGCTGATCGAGCCCTTCGAGCGCGACGGCACGCTGGTCAAGCGCGACCGCACCGAGATCGAGCGCGACATCCATCAGTACACGGTGGTCGAGCACGACGGCGTGATCTTCGGCTGCGCGGCGCTCTACCCCTACCCCGAGGCGCGCACGGCCGAGATGGCAGCGCTCACGGTGTCGCCGCAATCGCAGTCGCAGGGCGACGGCGAGCGCATCCTCAAGCACATCGAGCATCGCGCCAAGGCCATCGGCCTGGAGAGCATCTTCGTGCTCACCACGCGCACCATGCACTGGTTCCTCAAGCGCGGCTTCCAGCAGGTCAACCCCGACTGGCTGCCCGAGGCCCGCAAGCGCAAGTACAACTGGGACCGCAAGAGCCAGGTACTGGTCAAGAAGATCTAGCCCCGGCCGCCAAAGCTCAACAAGGAGACTGCCCCGATGACGCTCGCCACCGCCCTGCTCTTCGCGATCGTGGCCTTCGCCGCCATCGCCACGCCCGGGCCCACGGTGCTGCTGGCGCTCAGCAACGGCTCGCGCCACGGCGTGCGGCGTGCGCTGCCGGGGATGCTCGGTGCGGTGCTGTCCGATTTCGTGCTCGTCGGCGCGGTGGCGCTCGGCCTGGGCGCCCTGCTGGCTGCGTCGGAGTTCTGGTTCTCGATGCTGAAATGGGTGGGCGCCATCTACCTGGCCTGGCTGGGCCTGCGCATGCTGCGCTCCAGGGGCGGCTTCCACCTGCCGGCCGCCGATGCGGCGCCCTCGGCCACGGCGGGCGAGAGCCGGCGCATTTTCTTCAAGTCGTTCCTGGTGGCGGTGACCAACCCCAAGGGCTACATCTTCTGCTCGGCGCTGCTGCCGCAGTTCATCGACCCTTCGGCAGCCCAGGCGCCGCAGTACATCGTCATCGCGCTGATCTTCGCCGGCCTGGACATGGCGGTGATGCTGGCCTACGCCTTCGTCGGCGCCCGGGCGATCCGCCTCTTGACCGTGTCGGCCACGCGCTGGATCGACCGCGCCTGCGGCGGCATGCTGCTGGCCCTGGCCGGCTCGCTGGCTTTCTATCGCCGCAGCGCCGCCTGAGCCTTGCTGCCGGCCGCCGCGAGTAGCCGCTTCGCCGGGAGCGGTAACACCTGTCACCGATAATCCCGGCCATGAATCCCCTGCTTTCCCGGTTGCAACCCTACCCCTTCGAGCGGCTGAAGCAGCTGTTCGCGGGCGTCACGCCCAACCCCGAGTTCACGGCCATCAGCCTGGGCATCGGCGAACCCAAGCACGCCACGCCGGGCTTCATCAAGGACGCGCTGAGCGCCAGCCTCGGCGCGCTGGCCGCCTACCCCGCCACCGCCGGCGACCTGAAGCTGCGCACCGCCTTCACAGACTGGCTCAAGACCCGCTACAGCCTCGCCCTCGATCCGGCCACGCAGGTGCTGCCCGTCAATGGCTCGCGCGAGGCGCTCTTCTCGCTGGCCCAGACGGTGGTCGACCCGACGGCCTCGCCGCAGCCGGTGGTGATGTCACCGAATCCGTTCTATCAAATTTATGAAGGCGCGGCCCTGCTGGCCGGCGCCGAGCCGTACTACGTGCCCAGCGTGCCGGAGCGCAATTTCGCGGTCGACTGGGACAGCGTGCCCGAGGAGGTCTGGGCGCGCACCCAATTGGTGTTCGTCTGCTCGCCGGGCAACCCCACGGGCGCGGTGATGGCGCTGGACGAGTGGAAGAAGCTCTTCGCGCTCTCCGACCGCCACGGTTTCGTGATCGCGGCCGACGAGTGCTACAGCGAGATCTACTTCCGCGACGAGCCCCCGCTCAGCGGCCTCGAGGCCTCGGTCAAGCTCGGCCGGCCCGACTTCCGCAACCTGATCGCGCTGACCTCGCTGTCCAAGCGCAGCAACGTGCCCGGCCTGCGCAGCGGCTTCGTGGCGGGCGACGCGGCCATCATCAAGAAATTCCTGCTCTACCGCACCTACCACGGCAGCGCCATGAGCGGCACCGTGGCCGCCGCCAGCATCGCGGCCTGGGGCGACGAGTCGCACGTCGTCGACAACCGCGCCCAGTACCGCGCCAAGTTCGCAGCCGTCACCCCGCTGCTGGAGCCGGTGCTCGACGTGCGCCTGCCCGACGCCAGTTTCTACCTGTGGGCCGGCGTGCCCGAAGTGTGGGCTGGCGACGACGAAGCCTTCGCCCGCGCCCTTTACGCTCAATACAATGTGACGGTTCTGCCGGGGAGCTATCTGGCGCGCCAGACCACCTACGGCGCGCACAGCGTCAACCCCGGCCGGGGCCGCATCCGCATGGCGCTTGTGGCCGAAACGGCCGAATGCGTGGAGGCCGCACAGCGCATCGTGCGCTTCTGCAAGGAAGCCCGCCGCTGATCCGCCTCTCCTGGCCCCTGCTCCCATTTTTCACCCGAGACCCTCCATGACCCAGCAACTGCAACAAATCATCGACGCCGCGTGGGAAGACCGCGCCAACATCTCGGTCGCCTCGTCGCCGGCCGAAGTGCGCGACGCCGTCGAGCACGTCATCACCGAACTCAACAACGGCAAGCTGCGCGTGGCCACCCGCGAAGGCGTGGGCAAGTGGACCGTGCACCAGTGGGTCAAGAAGGCCGTGCTGCTGTCGTTCCGCCTGAAGGACAACGAGCAGATGCAGGCCGGCTCGCTCGGCTTCTACGACAAGGTGCCCACCAAGTTCTCGCACCTGTCGGCCAACGAGCTGAAGGACTCGGGCGTGCGCATCGTGCCGCCGGCCGTGGCCCGCCGCGGCAGCTTCATCGCCAAGGGCGCGATCCTGATGCCCTCGTACGTGAACATCGGCGCCTACGTGGGCGAAGGCTCCATGGTCGACACCTGGGCCACCGTGGGCTCGTGCGCGCAGGTCGGCGCTAACGTGCACCTGTCCGGCGGCGTGGGCCTGGGCGGCGTGCTGGAGCCGCTGCAGGCCAACCCGACCATCATCGAGGACAACTGCTTCATCGGCGCGCGCTCCGAAGTCGTGGAGGGCGTGATCGTCGAAGAGAACTCCGTGCTGGGCATGGGCGTGTACATCGGCCAGAGCACCCCGATCTTCAACCGCGACACCGGCGAGATCTCCTACGGCCGCGTGCCGTCGGGCAGCGTCGTCATCAGCGGCAACCTGCCCAAGAAGACCAAGTCGGGCCAGGACTACAGCACCTACGCCGCGATCATCGTGAAGACGGTCGACGCGCAGACCCGCTCCAAGACCAGCCTGAACGACCTGCTGCGCGACTGATCGCCTCCCGCCGGCCCCTCCTTTGCGGGGCCGGTCTTCTTCAGAGCCCCAGAGAAAACAAACAGCACCCGAGGAGAGAGACCGATGAACATGATGGAACGGCTTCTTCGTCTGATGGCCGAACGCAAGGCCTCCGACATCTATCTCTCGGCCCACTCGCCGGTGCTGATCCGCATCAACGGCATCTGCCTGCCGGTCAACGCGCAGGTGCTGCCGCCCACGGCGCCGCTGGCGCTGCTGTCCGAGGTGGTGCCCGCCGGGCGCATCCAGGAGCTGGAGAGCACGGGCGAGCTGAACATGGCGGTGCACATCGAGGGCGCCGGCAACTACCGCATCAGCGCCATGCGCCAGCGCGGCACCTACGCGGTGGTGGTGCGGCACATCGCCTCCACCATTCCCAGCTTCGACGAGCTGAACCTGCCCGACATCCTGAAGACGCTCATCATGGAAAAGCGCGGGCTGATCCTGATGGTCGGCGCCACTGGCGCGGGCAAGACCACCACGCTGGCCTCGATGCTGGACTACCGCAACGAGCACGCCAGCGGCCACATCCTCACGGTCGAGGAGCCGATCGAGTTCACCTACACCAACAAGAAGTCGGTGGTGAACCAGCGCGACGTGGGCAGCGACACCACCTCGCTGCAGACGGCGCTGAAGAACGCGCTGCGCCAGGCGCCCGACGTGATCCAGATCGGCGAGATCCGCGACCGCGACACCATGTCCGCCGCCATCGCCTACGCGCAGTCGGGCCACCTCTGCGTGGCCACGCTGCATGCCAACAACAGCTACCGCGCGCTGAACCGCATCCTGAGCTTCTACCCCGTCGAGGTGCGCCCCACGCTGCTGGGCGACCTGGGCGGCGCGCTGCGCGCCATCGTGTCGCAGCGCCTGCTGCGCACGCCGACCGGCGGCCGCGTGCCGGCGCTCGAAGTCATGCTCAACACCGCGCTGGTGGCCGAGCTGATCGAGAAGGGCGACTTCTCCGGCGTGAAGGAGGCGATGGAAAAGTCGATGGCCGAAGGCTCGCAGACCTTCGAGGAAGACATCGCCCGCCTCATCGTCGAAGAGCGCATCACCCGCGAAGAGGGCCTGTCGCAGGCCGACTCGCCCACCAACCTCATGTGGCGCCTGCAGAACCGCGCGGCGCCCAAGCCTCACGTCGACGACCGCCACCTCACGGACCAGGTCGACGAACCCACTTTCACCGACATCACACTAGACGTCAAATTCTGACTCTCCCCCAGGCTGCGCGCACTTCGTGTCGCTTCGCCACCCCCTCGCAGGGGGCAACACCAGCGGCCCGGCAAAGCCGGTTCCGCGGTGTTCCTGGAAGAGTCACCCTCCATTCCTGTGCCATGTCCCGAACCCTCCAGCTAGCCGAACAACTCATCTCGCGCCCTTCCGTCACCCCTGACGACGCGGGCTGCCAGCAGATCCTCGGCGAGCGGCTGGCGCGGCTGGGCTTCACGCTGGAGACCATCGAGAGCGGCCCGGCCGACTTCCGGGTGACCAACCTGTGGGCGGTGCGCCGTCCCGCGAACGCCCAGGCCGCCACGAAGACGCTGGTGTTCGCCGGCCACACCGACGTGGTGCCCACCGGTCCCGTCGAGCAGTGGGCCAGCCACCCCTTCACGCCCACGCACCGCGACGGCAAGCTCTACGGCCGCGGCGCCTGCGACATGAAGACCTCGGTCGCGGCCTTCGTGACCTCCATCGAAGACTTCTTGCAGGCCGTGCCCGAGCCGCGGCTCACGCTGGCCATGCTGCTCACCAGCGATGAGGAAGGCCCCGGCGTCGACGGCACGGTAGTCGTCTGCAACGCACTGGCCGCGCGCGGCGAGACCATCGACTACTGCATCGTCGGCGAGCCCACGGCCGTGGAGCGCTGCGGCGACATGATCAAGAACGGCCGCCGCGGCACCATGAGCGGCAAGCTCACGGTCAGGGGCGTGCAGGGCCACATCGCCTATCCGCACCTGGCGAAGAACCCGGTGCATGCGGTCGCGCCCGCGCTGGCCGAGCTGGTGGCCATCAACGCCGCCGGCGGCTGGGACGCGGCGAGCAACCCGTACTTCCAGCCGACCAGCTGGCAGATCAGCAACTTCCACGCGGGCACCGGCGCGAGCAACGTGATCCCGGGAAGCGCGGTGATCGACTTCAACTTCCGCTTCTCGACCGAATCCACGCCCGAGTCGCTGCAGCAGCGCGTGCACGCCGTGCTCGATGCGCACCAGGTCGACTACACCCTGGCCTGGACCATCGGCGGCCTGCCCTTCCTGACCACGCCGGGTGAGCTGGTGGAGGCGGTGCAGGGCGCCATCCGCGAAGAAACGGGCATCGAGACCGAGCTTTCGACCAGCGGCGGCACCAGCGACGCACGCTTCATCGCCAAGATCTGCAGGCAGGTGGTCGAACTGGGCCCGGTGAACGCCAGCATCCACAAGATCGACGAGCACATCGAAGTGGCCGAGATCGAGACGCTGAAGAACATCTACCTGCGCGCCCTGAAGCGGCTGGACGGCGCGCTCGCCGGATGAGCACCGTCATCGAACTCATCGAGTCGGGCGCGAAGCGGCTGGAAGAAGCCGGCGTCGCATTCGGCCACGGAACCGCCAACGCCTTCGACGAAGCTGCCTGGCTGGTCTTGTGGCGCCTGAAGCTGCCGCTGGACGACCTCGACGGCGTGGCCGACAGGGCCGTCTCGCCCGCCGACGCCGGCAAGGTGGCGGCTCTCATCGAAGAGCGGATTTCCACGCGCAAGCCCGCCGCCTACCTCACCAAGGAAGCCTGGCTGCAGGGCGTGCCCTTCTACGTGGACGAGCGCGCCATCGTGCCTCGCAGCTTCATCGCCGAGCTGATCGCCGACGGAACCATCGACTACTGGCTGGGCGAACACACGCAGCGCGTGCTCGACCTGTGCACCGGCAACGGCTCCCTTGCCGTGCTCGCCGCGCTCACCTACCCGGAAGTGACGGTGGACGCGGGCGACCTGTCGGTGCAGGCGCTCGAAGTGGCGGCCATCAACGTCACCCGCCACGAGCTGGACTCGCGCGTGAGGCTGGTCGAATCCGACGGATTGAAGAACCTGCCCGGCCCCTACGACCTGGTGCTGTGCAACCCGCCCTACGTGAACAGCGCCAGCATGGCCGCCCTGCCCGCCGAATATCGCGCCGAGCCCGAGCTGGCGCTGGCCGGCGGCACCGACGGCATGGATTTCGTGCGGCAGCTGTTCGCCGACGCGCCCTCGCGCATGAGCGAGCGCGCAGTGCTGGTGCTGGAGATCGGCAACGAGCGCGAATACTTCGAGGCGGCATTTCCGCAGCTCGAAGTCTTCTGGCTCGAAACCTCGGCGGGCGAAGACCAGGTTCTGCTCGTGACGCGCGATGCCCTGGTGGCCGGCGCCGGCGTGCGTTAGCTGCGCCCGCCGCGCCTCCTTCAGCCGCCTTCTCGCAGCCATTGGCTGCGAAACCCCATTCACCGGGCGATCGATGCCGATTTCCCCGTGCCTTTGCCCCTTTTTCCGGGGCTCCGGAGGCCGGGCGGGATAATCGCCCCTACGGTTCCTCTTTCATGATCACTCTCAAGAACGTCATTCTTCGCCGCAGCGCCAAGGTCCTGCTCGACGGCGCCACGGTCACCCTCAACCCCGGCGAGAAGGTCGGGCTGGTGGGCCGCAACGGCGCCGGCAAGTCGACCCTTTTCGCCCTGCTCAACGGCACGCTGCACGAAGACGGCGGCGATTTCTCCATTCCCAAGCAGTGGCGCATGGCCCAGGTGGCGCAGAACATGCCCGAGACCGAGGAGTCGGCCACCGACTTCGTGGTTGGCGGCGACACCCGCCTGACCGAGCTGCGCGAGCAGCTGGCCGCCATCGAGGCCGCCTACGCCGAGAACCCCGACGACGCGGACATCGGCATGCAGCTTGCCCACGCCTACACCGACCTGGCCGACGCCGGCGAGCACGACGCCGTGCCGCGCGCGCAGGCGCTGATCCTCGGGCTGGGCTTCAAGACGCACGAGCTCGACGCGCCCGTCAACAGCTTCTCCGGCGGCTGGCGCATGCGCCTGCAACTGGCTCGCGCGCTGATGTGCCCGAGCGACCTGCTGCTGCTGGACGAACCCACCAACCACCTGGACCTGGACGCGCTGGTGTGGCTCGAAGCCTGGCTGCAGAAGTACCCGGGCACCATGATCGTCATCAGCCACGACCGCGAGTTCCTCGACGCCGTGACCGACGTCACCCTGCACATCGCCAACGCCCAGCTCACGCGCTACGGCGGCAACTACAGCAAGTTCGAGGACATGCGCGCGCTGCAGATGGAGCAGCAGCAGCAGGCCTTCGCCAAACAGCAGGAAAAGATCGCCCACCTGCAGAAGTTCATCGACCGCTTCAAGGCCAAGGCCAGCAAGGCCAAGCAGGCGCAGAGCCGGGTCAAGGCGCTGGAGCGCATGGAACGCGTGGCGCCGCTCCTGGCCGAAGCCGACTTCAGCTTCGAGTTCAAGGAGCCGGGCAACATCCCGAACCCGATGCTGTCGATCAGCAATGCGAGCTTCGGCTACGTCGTGGAAGACGCCGAGCCCAAGACCATCCTGCGCGGCGTCAACCGCTCGGTGCTGGCGGGCCAGCGCATCGGCATACTGGGCGCCAACGGCCAGGGCAAGTCGACGCTGGTGAAGACCATCGCGCGCGAGATGGGGGCGCTGGCGGGCCAGGTCACCGAGGGCAAGGGCCTGAACATCGGCTACTTCGCGCAGCAGGAGCTCGACGTGCTGCACCCCGGGAGCAACCCGCTGGAGCACATGGTGCGCCTGGCGCGCGAGCTCGGCGGCAACGCCCGGGAGCCCTCGGGCGAACAGGCGCTGCGCGGCTACCTGGGCAGCTTCAATTTCAGCGGCGACATGGTCAAGCAGCCCGTGGGCACCATGAGCGGCGGCGAGAAGGCCCGCCTCGTGCTCGCGATGATGGTGTGGCAGCGCCCCAACCTGCTGCTGCTCGACGAGCCGACGAACCACCTGGACCTCGCCACCCGCGAGGCGCTGGCCGTGGCGCTCAACGAGTTCGAGGGCACGCTGATGCTGGTGAGCCACGACCGCGCGCTGCTGCGCTCGGTGTGCGACGAGTTCTGGCTGGTGGGCCGCGGCGTGGTCGGCGACTTCGAAGGCGACCTCGACGACTACCAGCGCTACCTGCTCGACGAGTCCAAGCGACTGCGCGAGGAAGCCAAGGTGGCGGTGCGCGAGGCCGAAGCCGCCGCGGCACCGGCCGCCGCAGCCACGCCCGCGCCCCAGCAGCGCAAGCAGGATGCCCAGGAGCGCCAGCAGCGCAGCGACCAGGCCAAGCCGATCAAGCGCGAGATCGCCCAGATCGACGAGCGCCTGGCCAAGGCCGGCACCGAGCGTGCCGAACTTGAAGCGCGGCTGGCCCAGCCGCTGCCCGCCGGCGAGATCGCCGAGGCCGGCAAGCGGCTGAAGGCGCTCAACGACGAAATCGGCCGCCTCGAGGAGCGCTGGCTGGCCCTTTCGGACCAGTTGGAAGCCCTGGCGGCCTGAACCGCAAGGCCACGCAGGCAGGAAGAAGGAAGGGAGCCGCCGGATGCCGTCAGCCATCGAACTGGCCCGGGGCGATGAAAAGCTCATCGCTGCCGTCCACCGCAGCCGCCGCCTCATCAGCCGCAAGGCGCTGATGGCGGCAGCGGCCAGCGCGGTTCCCCTGCCCGGCCTGGACTGGATGGCCGACGCCGCGTTGCTCTCGCGGCTGGTGCCGCAGATCAGCGCCGAGTTCGGCCTTTCGGTCACGCAGGTCGAGAAGCTCGCGCCGCACCAGCGCGAGCGCATCCAGAAGGCCGCGACCACGGTGGGCGCGCTGCTGGTCGGCAGGCTGGTCACGCGCGACCTGCTGCTGCGCCTCGCCAGGCACGCGGGCGTGCGCCTCACGGCCAAGCAGGCAACCAAGTACGTGCCCATCGCCGGGCAGGTGGTGTCGGCCGCGCTCGGCTACGCGGCGCTGCGCGCCCTCGGCGAACAGCACATCAAGGACTGCGTCCGGGTCAGTACCACCCTCGCTCTCGCGCCGCCCGAACCGCACGCGAGCGCCTGAGCGCCTCGCCGTCGAAGAGCACCTGCGCCGCCCACGCCGCGCAGACCAGCCCGAAGCAGCCGCCGCCCGCAAAGGCCGGGCGCGCCGCGATCAGCCCGAAGGCAAGCCCCGCGAGGGACAGCAGCGCCAGCAGCACGCAAAGCGTGCGGTCGAACCACAGGCCCGACGGCCATAGTTGACGGCGCATCGCGCGCTCATCGCTACGGCTGCTTTTTCTTCTCGGGCTGGCGGAAGGCCTCCGGCCCGGGCTTGAGCGCTTCCTCCTTCACCCGCTGCTCGTAGGCGGCCACCAGCGCGACGTAGTGGCGCGACATCACGTCGGCCACCCGGCCCAGGCCGATCTTGGAGACCGTCGGCTGGGGAATTCCCGTTCTCTCTTCGATCTGCTTCTGCGTGAGGCCCATGGCCCTCAGCGCCAGAACCAACTCCCGTGGCTTCATTCTTTCCTCCCTTTTCTTACTATTCTAGAGTTTGAGAAGAATATTCGTTTGGGCTTAAATCCCCACTCGATGGACAGCATTGCCAAACGCGCCCTTGCCGCGCGCAAATTCGCCAAGATGACGCAGAAGCAGGCCGAAGCGGTCTCGGGCGTCAAGCAATCCAGCATTTCCAAGATCGAACGAGGCGACGTCACCCGCTCCATGAGCGTGCTGGCCCTGGCGCGCGCCTACCGTGCCGATCCGAACTGGCTGGACACCGGCGACGGCCCCGCCCCGTGGGACGAAGACCAGCTCCGCCAGGCCCGCGACCGGGTCAGCGAACCGCTCGGCCCCTATCGGGTGACGCACACGCCGCCGTCCATTCCCAGCTTCAACCCGCGCACGCCGGGCACGGTGCCGCTCATCTCCTGGGCCGACGCAGCCAACTGGGACAGCCACGAGATCTCGCAGCAGCCGCACGCCGAGCGCTGGATTCCCTGCATCGCCCACCACAGCCTCCAGAGCTATGCGCTGCGCGTTCGCGGCGACAGCATGACCTCCACCAGCGGCCTGCTGAAGAGCTACCCGCCAGGCTCCATCGTGTTCGTCGATACCGCACTGAGAAAGCCCGACGACGGCGAACGCGTCATCGCGAAGCTCGATGACAGCGACGAGGTCACCTTCAAGGTGTTCAAGCAGGACGACGGCCGCCGCTGGCTGCTGCCGCTGAACCCGAAGCACGAGCCGGTACGCACGTCCTTCACCGTGCTGGGCACCGTTGTCGGCAAGTGGGAAGACGAAGACTGAGCGAGGACCGGTCGCGAGCGCGATTGACGCGTCCGGCGAAGAATGAGCCGGAAATTAGCGTGGAACAGGATTCCGTCGAGGTCAGGTTGCGTGCAGGTTCGGAAGCGATATTCATGGCTCTCCCTGTGGCCTGCATCCTCTGATCCTCCCTCCTCCAGCAGGTCACCTTCGAGCCCGCCTTCGTGCGGGCTTTTTTTTTGTCTGGATGTTGCTCGCCCCCAGGCTGCGCGGCACTGCGTGCCGCTTCGCCAACCCCCTACCGGGGGCAACACCTGAGGCCCGGCAAAGCCGGTTCCTCGGTGTTCCTGGCATTGGGGCAGCGGTGAGGCTTGCGCCGCGCCTCGGGGTGGTGCGTTTGGCGCCTTGCCCGTACATTTCGCGCCGTGCAGATCCTGTTTCGTCGCAACGGCCTCGCAACGCGGGGCGACGGCTACGAGACTTCGGGAAAGTCAGGCAGCCCGGGCGTTCCGGGTGTACAACCGCTGCCCCATGCAATATCAAGAAAACAATGCGTTGGAGGATCACCCCGGTTCGTCGTTGCGCGCTGCGCCTGCGCGCTCGCGGCCGGGGTGGCCCGTTCAGGGTGCCGTGCTCGGCGTCGTCCTGCTGCTGGTGGGCGGCTGCGCGGTCGGGCCGGATTTCAAGACGCCCGATCTTCCCGCCGCCGCCAGCGGTGCCGACTACACCCCCGCGCCGATGCCGGCGCGCACCGCGAAGTCCGACGTGCCGGCCGGACAGGCCCAGGAACTGCTGCCGGGCCGTGACATCCCGGCCCAGTGGTGGGAGGTGTTCCGCTCCGACCAGCTCGACCGGCTGATCCGCGCCTCGCTCGAACAGAGCCCCACGCTGGCGTCCGCGCAGGCCGCGCTGCGGCAGGCCGAAGCCACCTATGACGCGAAGTCGGGCAACCTGCTGTGGCCGCAGGTCACGGCGCAACTGGGCGCGCAGCGCGAGCGGGCCTCCGAGGTCAGCACGCAGGTGCCGGGCGGCCAGCTGCTCACGCTGTACAACGCCTCGGTCAACGTCAGCTACAACCTCGACGTGTTCGGCGGCTCGCGCCGGCAGATCGAGGGCGCGCAGGCCGCAGTGGAAGCTCAGCGCTACCAGGTGGAGGCGACCTACCTCACGCTCACTTCGAACCTCGTCACCACCGCGATCCGCGAAGCCGCGCTGCGCGGCCAGCTGCAGGCCACGCGCGAGGTGCTGCAGGCGCAGCGCGAGCAGCTGGGCGTGATCGAAAAGCAGTTCGACACCGGCGCGATCCCGAAGTCGATCGTGCTGCAGCAGCGCACGCAGGTCGCGCAGACGCAGGCCACATTGCCGCCCCTGGAGAAATCGCTCGCGCAGACGCGCCATCAGCTCGCGGTGTTCGCGGGCCGCCTGCCGTCTGAGCAGGGCCTGCCCGAGTTCGATCTCGCCAGCCTCTCGCTGCCGCAGGAGCTGCCGCTGTCGCTGCCCTCCGAGCTCGCGCGCCAGCGGCCCGACGTGCGCGCCAGCGAGGCGCAGCTGCACCAGGCCAGCGCCGCAGTCGGCGTGGCCACGGCGAATCTCTATCCGCAGATACAGCTCAGTGCCAGCTACGGCAACACCTCCTTGCGCGCACGCGACCTGTTCACCGGGCCGACCACGCTGTGGAACATCGGCGCCGGGCTCACGCAGCCGATCTTCAACGGCGGCGCCCTGCGCGCGCAGCAGCGCGCCGCCATCGCGGCCTACGACTCGGCTGCGGCGCAATACCGCAACACCGTGCTCGGCGCCTTCCAGAACGTGGCCGACGCATTGCGCGCGCTCGAACTCGACGCCGCCGCGCTGCAGACCCAGGCCACGGCCGAATCGCTCGCGAGGCAGTCGCTCGACCTGTCGACCGCGCAGTTCCGCGCCGGCGCGGTGAGCTACGTGACGCTTCTCACCGCCCAGCAGGCCTGGCTGCAGACGCACACCGCATTGGCGCAGGCGCAGGCCGCGCGCTATGCCGACACGGCCGCCCTCTTCCAGGCGCTGGGCGGCGGCTGGTGGAACCGCGGCGCGCTGGCCGACGCGGCGATCGCACCGGGGCAGCCCGCGCAACCTGCACAGCAAGCCGCCGCGCCGCAGAACTGAGCGGCCCCGAACACTCCAAAAACTCCAAGAAAACAATCTATGACCCGAAGAATGATCATCATGATCGGCTGCGTACTGCTGCTGGTCGCCGTGCTCGCGTTCGGCAAGTTCATGCAGATCCGCGCGCTGATCGCTGCCGTGCCCAAGCCGGCGCCGCAGACGGTGTCGACGGCCGAGGTGCAGAAGCTGCAGTGGCAGTCGCAGTTCACGGCAGTCGGCACGCTGAACCCGGTGCGCGGCGCCGACCTGAGCACCGAAGTGGCCGGGCTGGTGCGCACGGTGCACTTCAAGTCGGGCCAGGATGTGAAGGCCGGCACGCTGCTGGTCGAGCTCAATGCCGATTCCGACATCGCCCTGCTGCACTCGGCCGAAGCCGCCGCCGCGCAGGCCGCCATCGTGCTCAAGCGCGACCAGGCGCAGCTCGCGGTGCAGGCCGTGAGCCAGGCGCAGATCGACGCCGACACCAACGACCTGAAGGCCAAGCGTGCGCAGGTCGAGCAGCAGGCCGCGGTGGTGGCGAAGAAGTCGATCCGCGCGCCCTTCTCGGGCCGCCTGGGCATCACCACGCTGAACCCCGGCCAGTACGTGAACGCGGGCGACAAGCTGGTCACGCTGCAGACGCTGGACCCGATCTACGTCGACTTCGCCCTGCCGCAGCAGCAGCTCGCGGGGCTGGCGGTGGGCCAGGTGGTGAACCTGTCGGTCGACACTTTCCCGGGCCAGGGCTTCAGCGGCAAGATCAACGCGATCAGCCCGAAGGTAGACGCCGCCACGCGCAACGTGCAGGTCGAGGCCACCGTCTCCAACCCGAAGCAGCTCCTGCTGCCCGGCATGTTCGCCAACGTGAAGATCGACGTGGGCGGCGTGCAGGAGCAGCTCACGCTGCCGTCCACCGCCGTCACCTACAACCCGTACGGCTCGACCGTGTACGTGGTGAAGGAGGCCGAGCCGCCCAAGGAAGGTGCCGCAGGTGCTCCCGCCCAGCCAGCCAGCCCTTCGGGCGCGAAGCAGCTCGTCGCTCAGCAGGTGTTCGTCGAGACCGGCGCCACGCGCGGCGACCAGATCGCCATCGTCAAGGGCCTCACGGCCGGCCAGGTGGTGGTGAGCAGCGGGCAGAACAAGCTGAAGAACGGCACGCCGGTGGTGGTGGACAACAGCGTCCAGCCCGCCAACAACCCGGCGCCGACGCCGCAGGAAAAGTGAGGTCGCCCGCATGAACTTCACGGACATCTTCATCCGCCGGCCGGTGCTGGCGATGGTGGTGAGCATGCTGATCGTGGTGCTCGGGCTGCGCGCGCTGGCCGGCCTGCCGGTCAACCAGTACCCGAAGACCGAGAACGGCGTGGTCACCATCACCACCGCCTACTACGGCGCGGACGCGGCCACGGTCGCGGGCTTCATCACGCAGCCGCTGGAGGCCGCCGTGTCGCAGGCGCAGGGCATCGACTACCTGTCGTCGTCCAGCAGCCTTGGCGTGTCGACCATCACCGCCACGCTGCGGCTGAACTACGACTCCAACCGCGCGCTGACCGAGATCAACACGCAGGTCAATTCGGTGCGCAACCAGCTGCCGCCGCAGGCGCAGCAGCCGGTGCTGACGGTGGCCACGGGCCAGACCACCGACGCGATGTACATCGGCTTCTACAGCGACACCCTGCCCAACAACAACGTCACCGACTTCCTGGTGCGGGTGGTGCAGCCCAAGCTCAACGCCATTCCGGGCGTGCAGACCGCCGAGATCCTCGGCGCGCGCACCTTCGCGCTGCGGGCCTGGCTCGACGCGCAGAAGATGGCCGCCTACGGCGTGACCGCCACCGACGTGAGCGCGGCGCTGGCCGCCAACAACTACCTCGCGGCCGTCGGCCAGAGCAAGGGCCAGATGGTGAGCGTGCCTCTCACGGCCGGCACCTCGCTGCACAGCGTGGACGAGTTCAAGCAGCTGTCGGTGAAGAGCTCCAACGGCGCGATCGTGCGGCTGCAGGACGTGGCCAACGTGACCCTGGGCTCGGAGAACTACGACTTCAACGTGGCCTTCAACGGCGTGCGTTCGGTGTTCATCGGCATCAAGGTCGCGCCGGAGGCCAACATCCTCGACGTGGCCAAGCAGGTGCGCACGGTGTTCCCCGACATCCAGTCCCAGCTGCCCACCGGCCTGACGGGCAAGATCGTCTACGACTCGACCGACTTCATCAACACGTCCATCAGCGAAGTGATCAAGACGCTGGTGGAGGCGCTGGTCATCGTGACGGTGGTGATCTACCTGTTCCTGGGCAGCCTGCGCGCGGTGGTGGTGCCGGTGATCGCGATGCCGCTGTCGCTGATCGGCACCTTCTTCATCATGCTGGCGCTGGGCTACTCGATCAACCTGCTCACGCTGCTGGCGCTGGTGCTGGCCATCGGGCTGGTGGTGGACGACGCGATCATCGTGGTGGAGAACGTCGACCGGCACATGCGAGAGGGCAAGTCGCCCATGCAGGCCTCGCTGCTCGCGGCGCGTGAACTGGGCGGGCCGATCCTTGCCATGACGGTGGTGCTGGTGGCGGTGTACGTGCCCATCGGCTTCCAGGGCGGGCTGACCGGCTCGCTCTTCACCGAGTTCGCCTTCACGCTGGCCGGCTCGGTGGTGGTGTCGGGCATCGTGGCGCTCACGCTGTCGCCGATGATGTGCTCGCGCTTCTTCAAGCCCGAGCAGGACAGCGGCAAGTTCGCGATGAAGATCGAGCACGTCTTCGAGCGCGTGCACCACCGCTACCAGCTGATATTGCGCGGCGTGCTCAAGACCTGGCCGGTGATGATCGTCATGGGCGCGATCCTGGTGGCGCTGCTGTTCGTGATGTTCAAGATGTCGAAGTCGGAGCTCGCGCCCGAGGAAGACCAGGGCATCGTGCTGTCGCAGGTGGTGGGCGCGCCCACGGCCACCATCAACCAGATGCAGACGTATGCGGACCAGATCTTCAAGATCGCGCACGACACGCCCGAGTACGCGCAGCTCTTCCAGCTGACCGGCGTGCCCAGCACCAACGCAGGCATCGCGGGCGTGCTGCTCAAGCCCTGGGACGAGCGCACGCGCAGCGCGCACGACATCCAGACCGACCTGCAGAAGCGCTGGAACGGCATCGCCGGCGCGAAGGTGGTGGCCTTCCAGTTCCCGGCGCTGCCGGGCGCCTCGGGCCTGCCGGTGCAGTTCGTCATCAAGACGACCGAGCCCTTCGAGAACCTGAATGCCCTCGCCCAGCAGATCATGGACAAGGCGCGCGCCGACGGAAAGTTCTACTACATCGACGCCGACCTGAAGATCGACCTGCCGCAGGCCTCCGTGGTGGTCGACCGCGACAAGATCGCCACGCTGGGCATCACGCAGCAGGACGTGGGCAACGCGATGGGGGCGGCGCTGGGCGGCGCCTACGTCAACTACTTCTCCATCTCGGGCCGCTCGTACAAGGTGATCCCGCAGGTGCAGCAGGTCGACCGGCTGAACCCGTCGGACGTGCTGAACTTCTACATCAAGACGCCCAGCGGCGTGGTGCCGGCCAGCACGGTGGCGAGCCTGAAGTACAGCGTGCAGCCGGAGACGGTGAACCACTTCCAGCAGCTGAACTCCGTGACCATCCAGGGCGTGCCCAGCGGCACGCAGGGCGAGACGCTGGAGTACCTGCGCGGCCTGGTGCAGCAGATGGCGCCCAGCGGCTACACGGTGGACTACTCGGGCCAGTCGCGACAGTTCGTGCAGGAGTCGGGCAACTTCGCCATCACCTTCGTGTTCGCGCTGATCATCGTGTTCCTGGCGCTGGCGGCGCAGTTCGAGAGCTTCCGCGACCCGGTGGTGATCCTGGTGTCGGTGCCGCTGGCGCTCTTCGGCGCGATGATCTTCATCTTCTGGGGCTTCGCCTCGATGAACATCTACACGCAGGTGGGCCTGGTGACGCTGATGGGCCTCATCAGCAAGCACGGAATCCTGATCGTCGAGGTGGCCAACCGCCTGCAGAAGCAGGGCCTGAGCAAGCTCGACGCCATCGTGGAAGCCGCCGGCACCCGACTGCGCCCCATCCTGATGACGACCGCCGCCATGGTCTTCGGCGTGCTGCCGCTGGTGATCGCCTCAGGCGCCGGCGCCGCGGGCCGCAAGGCGATGGGCATCGTGATCTTCAGCGGACTTTCCATCGGCACGCTGTTCACGCTCTTCGTGGTGCCGGCGATGTACCTCTTCATCGCCGCGCGGCACCAGAAGGAAGAAGGCCCGGGCGAGGAACCTGCCAGCGGTGCAACGCCGCCGGCCGCGCTGCCGGGCAGCGTGGCACCCGAGGCCTGAGCGGCTGGCTCGGGTCTTCAGTTCAGCGGCGCGGCCAGCAACTCGAATTCCGAGAGGCTGACCGCCCCGCCCCCACCCACTCCTCCCCCGATCTCCAGCCGGTAGGTCGAATAAGCGCCCGGGGTCTTCACGACGAAGGGCCGTACCTGGCGGCGCCAGGCGAACACCTCGCCCTGGCGCGTGTCGAGCGTGGTCCAGTCGATGCCGTCGTTCGAGCCCTTCAGTGTCCAGCCGGCCGGGTCCTGCCCGGTCTTGCTGCTGGAGGTGAGCGTGTAGATCGCCACCTTGCGCGCCGTACCGGCCGTGCTGCCCTGGATCCACGCCGCGCCGGCACCACTGCTCCATTCCGTGAGCGAGGTCCGGTCGTTCAGGTTCTTCAGCCCGGTCGTATTGCTCGCGGTCGTGGAGAAGGCCGAGGTTGGCAGCAGCGACTGCAAGGGCGAAGGCCTGGCAGCGTCCTTGGTGACGGACGAAGGCGCATCGTCGTCGCCAGTGCCCCATGACGACGGGTTCGGCCCCATCTGGAACTCCAGCGTCGCGCCCTCCACCAGTTCGGCGTGCGTCAGGTAGGTGCGCGTGATGCTCGCGCCGTTGAGCTTCAGCCCCTGCACGTAGCGATTGGTGCTGCTCACGCCGGGTGCGCTGATGGTGATGGCGCGCGGCTCGCCCTTCGCGTTGGGCACCAGCACGCTCATCTTCGGAAAGTAAGGCGCACCGATCGTGTACTCGGGCCGTCCCGTGGAGGCCGGATAGAAGCCCATGGCGCTGAGCACGTACCAGGCCGACATCTCGCCGTTGTCCTCGTCGCCCATGTAGCCGTCGCCGTTCGGCACGCCGTTCTTGTCCAAACCCGAGAAGTAGAGCTTGTCCATCACGTCGCGCAGGTACTTCTGGCCGGAGGCCGGGCTTCCGGCGTGGCTGTACATGTAGATCGTGTGGTGCACCGGCTGGTTGGAGTGCTGGTACTGCCCGACGCCTGCCAACGCGTCCACGTCGTAGGCCGACTTGATCTCGGGCTTGATGCCGGTGTGCGAGCCGTTCGGATCGGTGCCGTCGTAGCCGAGGCCCGGCCTGGTCGTGAAGAAGGCATCCAGCTTCGTCCTGAGCGCGGCGCGGCCGCCGTAGAGGTTGGCCAGGCCCCGGCCGTCCTGCGGCGTGGCGAAGGCGTAGGTCCAGGCGTTGCCCTCGGTGTAGCCGTAGTACCAGGCCATCGGGTTCGGCGCGCCGCCGCCGAAGGCGCCGCCCGTGCTCTTCTGGCGGAACCAGCCGCCGGCCCAGGTGCCGGTGGAGGCGCCGTCGAAGATGTTGGCGTAGCCGGTCGCGCTGTTGGCGAAGTAGGCTGCGTCGTCGGTCTTGCCCAGCGCCTTCGCCATCTGGCTCACGCCGAAGTCGTTCAGGTAACCCTCGAGCGACCACGACACCGACTCGTCGTAGACCGTCGAGTAGCCGTAGAACGGCGTCTTCTCCATTCCCTTGCGGCCGCGGTCGCTGTTGGGGCTGTAGACGGACGCGTTCTTCAGCATCGAGTCGTAGGCGGCGTTGACGTCGAAGTTGCGCACGCCCTTCAGGTAGGCGTCGGCAAGGATGATGTCGGAATTGGTGCCCACCATCATGTCGGCATAGCCCGGGCTGGCCCAGCGCGTGGTCCAGCCACCGTCCTTGTAGCCGTTGACGAAGCCGTCGAGCATCTCGCCGGTCTGCTGCGGAAAGAGCAGCGTGTACAGCGGCCAGGTGGTGCGGTAGGTGTCCCAGAAGCCGTTGTTGACCCACAGCTTGCCGGGCCGCACCGTCATCGGGCTCACGTAGGGGTTCAGGTACGACGGCGCGCCGTTCACGTTCTCCCAGGCCGAGTTGGGGTACAGGAAGGCCCGGTACATGTTGGAGTACAGGATGGTCTTCTGGTCCTCCGTCGCGCCCTCGACCTGGATGGTGTTGAGCCTGTCGTTCCAGGCCTCCTTGGCCGCGCCCAGCACGTCGTCGAAGGACCTGGCGCCGATCTCCTGCACGAGGTTGGCCTTGGCCTGCTCCACGCTGATGAAGGAGGTACCGACCTTCAGGCCCACCGCCTGCCTGCCCGCGGAGGCGGTGTCGAAGCTCAGCCATGTCGGGAACGAGGCCGCGCCCGAGGCCTTCACCGGTGCGTCGGCCACCGCGTGGAAGTACATGCGCGGCGAGCCCTGGTCGGTGTAGCCCGAGACCGTGCCGTTGGCTGCGTCGACGTTCAGCGAACCCGACACGCCCTTGAACATGTCGAACACCACCGCCAGCGATGGCTGGTTCGCGGCGGCGGTGAAGCGGAAGTACGCCGCGTGGTCGGTGGGGGTGATCTCGGTGCGGGTGCCGTTGTCGAAGGTCACGCTGTAGTAGTGCGCATGCGCCACTTCGTTCCCGTGGCTGAACTTCTCGCCGCGCGTGGCCTTGTCGAGCACCGGATTGCCAGCGCTGTCGGTCTGCGTGACCGGCATGAACTGCAGCGACTGGCGGTTGCCCATCCACGGGCTGGCCTCGTGGACCGCCGCGAAGGCGAAGATGCGGTCCAGCGGCTTGGTGTCGTTCTCGTCCTCGAAGAAGGTGTAGAAGAAATCGTTGCCCATGTAGCCGTCATAGGGCTTGGTGTTGCTCCAGCCCGAGCTCTCGTCATCGGGGTCGATGCGGTTGACCGGCGACCACATCGTGAAGCCGAAGGGCACGGCCGTGGCCGGGAAGGTGTTGCCACGCGAATAGCCGTCGTAGATGTAGGCGTTGGAGTGGGAGCCGCGCAGCGTGTTGACATAGTTCGCGAGGTCCTGCTTCTCGCGGGACGGGGCGCTCCCGCTCGTGCCGCCCGTGGTGACGGTGGTGGCGGTGGTGTTGCCCGCGCCTGTGCTGCCGTTGCCATCGCCTCCATTGCTTCCGGCGACCTGCTGCTGATCGCCGGGTGCTCCGCCCTGCGGCGACGGCACCGGGAAGCCCCCGCCGGGGCCGCCTCCGCACCCCCACAGTGCTGCCGCAACAACCCATGCGGCAGCCCGGGCAGCCCTGCCCGCGAACCGTGCCGGGGCGCTCACATCGCACCCGCGGAGGTTGCCTTGGTGTAGTCCGCGGCTGGTCCCGAGGGCGGCGTCAGCGACGGATCGGAAGCCCAGTCGGTGGGCGTCGTCGACAGCTTGAAGGAGAGCGTTCCGCCGTCCTTGATCCTGTCGAGCGGCAGCCACGAGCCCGCGTAGGTCGTGCCGTTGAGCTTCATCTCGCCGATGTAGCGCACGTTGTCGATGAGCGCCTGCCGGTCGGCCTCGATGCGCAGCTTCTTCCCGTTGCCCAGCCAGAGGGTCATGCCCGAGAACTGCGGCGTGGACACGGCCAGTCCGGGGGCAGAAGGAATCACCGGATACAGCCCCATCGAAGCCCACACAAACCAGCCCGAGGTCGCGCCCATGTCGTCGTTGCCAGGCAGTCCGCCCGAGCCGAGGCTGAAGTTCTTGCGAAGGATGACCGGGATGACGTACTGCGCGTATTTGGCGGAGCCGATCCAGTTGTAGGCCCACGGCGTCTGGAAGGCGGGTTCGTTGCCGATGTAGTAGTTGTCGGAACTCTCCCCGCCGTTCAGGTCCTGCCCGCTGGGCTCGGTGCCGTTGAAGGCATCGGCGGTATCGAGCGAGAACAGGCTGGCGAGCCGGTCGAGCGTGCCCTTCTGGCCTCCGAGCTTCTGCGCGAGACGGGTCCAGTCGTAGGCGAAGGTCCAGAGGTAGTTGGCTTCGGTCGATTCATGGAACACGCCGCCGGCCCAGTCGCCCGCCGCGGTCTTCGACTTCAGCGTCTTGCTCGTGTCGTCGAAGATGTTCTGCCAGTTGCCCGCGCGCCTGAACACCGTGTCGATCACGCTCTTGTCGGTGGCACGGGTGGCGGGCAGCGCATCGAGGAAGGCACCGACGGAGCGGTCGGTGGTGATGGCCTCCAGCGTTGTCGACGAGGGGTTGTCGTAGCCCCTGTCGGAGGGAATCCAGCCGAGGCTCATGTAGTCGGCCAGGCTGTCGCCGGGCTTGCCGATGGAGAACTTGTCGTTGCACTGGCCCCTGGGGTTGGTGACGGCCTGCAGCATGTACTTGCGCGCCGTGTCGAGGTCGAACTTGCGTGCGCCGAACATGTAGGAACCCGCGACGACCGTGGGCGCGTGGTCGCCGTTCATCGGCGTGGTGTCTTCGCTGCCGTCCACCCAGTGCGGGAAGGCGCCGCACTGCTGCGCGTCGGCCACCAGCGACTGCATCATGTCGCTGGCCTCGTCGGGCGCGATCATGGCGAGCAACTGGGCCTGGCTGCGGTAGGTGTCCCACATCGAGAAGCCGCTGTAGTGCGTCTTGTAGCTCGCGTCCTTGCCGTCAAGCTTGAACTTGTAGTTCGCGACGTTCTCGGTGGCCCTCGCCGGCAGCACGTTGTTGGACTGCGAGAGGTCGGCCTGCTTCATGCTGCGGTAGTCGCCGTTGACGTCGCTGTAGACGGTCGGCCCGCTGTAGACGCGGTAGAGCGCGGTGTAGAACTTCGCGAGCTGGCTGGTCGCGTCGTCCTTCTTGCCGGCATCGAGCTTGTCGAGCGCGCCGGTCCTGGCGAGGTCGAGCTGCACGACGTTGAGCCGGCTGTTCCAGTTGCTGTCGGCCGTGGCCTTGACGGTGTCGAAGGAGGCGTCGAGGTTCTCGGCCTCGAGGTTGGCCTTCGCGTTGGCTACGCTCACCGAGGAGATGCCGACCCTGAGCTGCACCGAGAGGTCGTTGTCCTTCAGGTCGAACTGCAGCTGCGCGGCCTTGCCCGAGATGGCCGAGCCGGCTTTCAGCGGCTTGTCGAAGCTCGCGTAGTAGTAGACGGGCTGCTTCCAGGTGCCGCCGCAGAATTCGTTGGCAACCGCCGTGCCCGACACCGACCTGAGATCGGCGCCCAGCGCGATGTCGGTCAGGCCACTGTAGGGCACGCCGCTCTGGTTGGGGTTGTTGCGCGCGGAGTCGATGACGAGAAAGGCCTTGTCCTTGTCCGCGTAGCTGAACCTTGCCATGCCGGTGCGCGTGGTCGCCGTCAGCTCGCTGGTGATGCCGTTGTTGAACTTCACCCTGTAGTAGCCGGGGCTGGCCGACTGGTTGGCCTTCGTGTAGACAAGGCCGCCCGAGGGAATGCCGCCGCCGGCGTTGTTCGGCAGGATAGCCACCGCGCCCTGCCCCCTGCAGCCCGGGCCGTTGAGATGGGTCATGCTGAAGTAGCGGATGGCGTTGTCGCCGTCGTAGTAGCCGCCGGAGCCGTAGCCCCAGGGCGAGCCGCTGCCGCGCGTGTCGGGCCCGAAGCTCACCATGCCGAAGGGCGTCTGCGCGCCGGGGTTGACGTTGCCGGAGTGGCCGCTGCCGGTGTCGGAGATCTTCGTTCCGACGAACAGGTTGACGTACTGCGTGAGCGGGATGTCGATGCGTTTTTCCTGCACCGGCACGGTCGGCGTCGACGCACCCGCATCGGGGCCAGGGCTCGTGCCCGAGGCGACGGTGCCGGGGTCGGAACCGTTCGCGGCCGGAGGAGCCGTGGCCGTCCCGCCTGCCGCCGTCGGCAGGGGCATCGAGTAGCCACCCGAACCACCGCCGCCGCAGCCCCAAAGCAGCGACGCACCGATCACGCTCGCGGCCAGGGTCCTGCCGCATGCGAGCTTCTTTTCCATGTTGTCTGTCTCCCTGGTTGTCTGTACATCGCTCACGGTCGGAGCGCCGGACGGCCGCAGTGTAGGTACGGCCGCGGCCGCGGCGGTCTTGTGATTTCCCGAACGAAACATGGCGTTGGCAGGGAAACAAATCAGCGCGCTTCCCCTTCCAGGCAAAGGCTTCGCGCGTGCAGCAGTGCCTCGACAAGGCCGCGCCGCCAACCCCAAAATGGCGCCCTTTCTCACCGCGACAGCTCATCCCAAGGAGATCCATGCCCGTAACCATCCGCGATGTGGCCGAGGCCTCCGGCGTCTCCATCAGCACCGTATCGCGCGCATTGAAGAACCAGCGCGGCCTCTCCGACGAGACGCGCCGCATGATCCGCCAGGTGGCACGCGACATCGGCTACAACGCGGCGCGACTGCGCGGCGCCAAGGCCAGGCAGCTGGCCTTCATGGTGCACAGGCAGCACAGCCACTTCTCGACCAACCCCTTCTTCTCCGACGTACTGCATGGCGTGGAGGAGGCGTGCCGCAGGTTCGGCATCGTGCCCACGCTGCTGACCTGCGGGCCCACCGATCCGATACGCGAGCAGCTGCGCATGCACGAGCCCGACATGATCCTCGCGGCCGGCTACTTCGAGAGCGAGGTGCTGCAGATGGTGGCGGGGCTGGAGCTGCCGATCGCGCTCATCGACTTCTCGCAGGGCGACCTGCCCTCGGTGAACCCCGACAACGCGGTGGGCGGCTACATGGCCACGCGCCACCTGCTGGACATCGGCCGCAAGCGCGTCGCGTACATCGCGGGCTCGCTGGCGCATGTGAGCATCCTCGAGCGCGCGCAGGGCTACCGCCGCGCGCTCTTCGAGGCCGGCATCCTCGCCGACCCCGAGCTCGAAGTGGTGGCGCCCACGGGGCAACTGCACGACCTGGGCGCATCGGCCGCGATGCAGCAGCTGCTTCGGCTGCGCAGGCCGCCCGACGCGGTGTTCGCGTACAACGACGCGGCGGCGCTCGCCGCATTGCGCACTTGCAGGCAGGCGGGCCTCTCGGTGCCGGGCGATATCGCCATCGTCGGCTTCGACGACACACTCGCCGCGGCGCAGTCCGATCCGCCCATCACCACGCTGCGCGTGGACCGCCAGGAACTCGGCCGCTTCGGTGTCGAGCTGGTGCTGCAGGGCTCCTCGATGCCCCGGCTCAACACGCTGCCCGTCGAGCTGATCGTGCGCGCGAGCACGAGCGGCTGAAGCGCTTTTCTTCCGCCACAGCAGGCTCTTCACCCCGGCGCTTTTTGCGCTGCCAACGCTGTGTTTCGTCCGGGAAATCACAAGATCGCCGCGCGAAACCCCGCTCCTACACTGCGTGCCGTCACACGTCGGGCCCCCTCGGGAAGCCGGCCTTCCGACAAAGAGCGACACGGCAAACGCAGCACAACAAGAGGAGACACAGCACATGGCAGCGACCTGCATGCACGACCGGCAAATGCCTGAACGCAGGCCTCATTGCCGCATCGCCGTGCGTCACTTCTTTCGCGAACGCCCTGTGCCGTGCGCCCGCCCTGCCTGTCGCCCGATGAAGCGATAGCGCCTCCCTCGCTCCCTCTCTCCCCCTTTCCGTTCGAACGCGTCTGAACGCGACACGCCGGTTTCGACCGGTGCGGGACCGCTTTTGCCCAAAGCGGCCGGACGGCCTTTTTTCTCTTTTTTCCCGCTTCTTTCACGCCTTCACAACAACCCTGACCAAGGAGACTCCCGTGAGACCCAAGCTGAACCGAATCACCGCCGCGGCCGTCGTGCTGCTCGCCGGCTTGCACGGCCTGGCGCATGCCCAGACTGCGGAGACACCGACGGACGCACCGCCCGAGGCGGCGGTTAAGTCCGACCCCACCAAGGACTTCGTCAAGAAGGTCAATGAGGCCACCGGCCTGGAGTTCTGGGGCTACGGCCGCGGCGGCTTCTACAGCGCCGGCAACGGCAAGCCCAAGGGCGGCTACTCGCTGGGCGGCGACCTGCAGAAGTACCGCCTGGGCAACGAGGGCGACAACTACCTCGAGTTCGGCATCGGCAAGCGCTTCGACCTGGGCGACGGCATCAAGTGGGGCGTGTTCTACATGCCCACGATCTACAACGGCAAGAGCGGCACGGCGCAGGCGTACTTCTCGCTCAGCGGCATCTTCGGCAACAGCGCCACGCTGTGGGCCGGCCAGCGCTACCACCGCGTGCAGGACGTGCACATCGTCGACAAGTGGGTGGTGGAGGACGGCGACAACTACGGCGCCGGCATCGACGACATTCCGCTGGGCGGCCTCGGGCGGCTGAACGTGGCGGTGCACACGGCCGACTCGGTCGACAACAGAAGCGGCAACCCCAACAACGCCAAGCGCATCAACGTGCAGTGGCGCGACATTCCGACCAACCCGGACGGCAAGCTCACCGTCACGGGCGGGCTGATCTCGGGCAACTTCGCCAAGGGCAAGGACGGCGGCGCGCTGGGCCTGATGCATGTGCAGAAGAACTTCCTGACGCCGGGGCTGAACAACATCTTCATTGCGCAGGCCTCCAACGGGCATTCGTCGCTCAGCGGCAAGTTCTACAACCTGGACAACAGCACGACGACCACCGGCTTCCTGCTGCCGGCGGGCATCGGCCAGTCGGACAGCTTCTTCTTCGCGCCGCTGGTGGAGCGCACGGTGATCACGCCGCAGGCGGGCGCGAAGCAGCGGCGCATCCTGGACTCGATGGACTTCCAGATCGGGCGCTTCGGCGGCCAGACGCTGATCGGCTACCAGACCACGCGCCCCGACGACGGCCCCGAGACGCGCGACTTCACGCTGGGCGGGCGCGTGTCCTACGGCATCGCCAAGTACACGAAGCTGCTGGCCGAGCTGGGCACGACGCGCCGCAGCATCGACGGCCAGCCCAGGCAGACGCTGAACAAGGGCACGATCGCCGTGGCCTTCTCGCCGAACACCGACTTCTGGACCCGGCCCGAATTCCGCATCTACGCCACGCGCGCCAGCTGGAACAAGGCCGCGGCCGACGCCAACGCAGGCACCTTCGGCGCCAACGGGCGGCGCAGCGCCACCGTGTTCGGCATCCAGATGGAAGCCTGGTGGGAGTGAACCAGGCAATGGCGATCCCGCACACGCTCCTGGCGGCGCTCTTGTTGCGCTCGCAACGCTGTGTTTCGTCCGGGAAATCACAGCGCGCGGCCCCGGAGGGGCTGCCTAAACTGCCGCCGGCTCCGGCATCCAACACTGCAATGAGAAGAGACAAGCACATGAAAACCTCATCCCGATTCACCGCAGCCGCCCTCAGCCTCGCCATGGGCAGCGGCGCCGCCATGGCCCAGCAACAGCAGAGCGTGGAAGTCCTGCACTGGTGGACCTCCGGCGGCGAGGCCGGCGCGCTCAACGTGCTCAAGGGCAACCTCGAGAAACAGGGCGTCAAGTGGAACGACATGCCCGTGGCCGGCGGCAGCGGCGAGGCCGCGATGACCGCGCTGCGGGCACGCGTGACCGCGGGCAACCCGCCCACGGCCTCGCAGATGCTGGGCTTCGACATCCTCGACTGGGGCAAGCAGGGCGTGGTGGCCGACCTCAACGCGCTCGCCCAGAAAGGCGGCTGGGACAAGGTGGTGCCGCCCGCGCTGCAGAAGTTCTCGAAGTACAACGGCAAGTGGATCGCCGCGCCGGTCAACATCCATTCGACCAACTGGGTGTGGGCCAACCAGGCGGTGCTGGCCAAGGCCGGCGTGACGGCCGAGCCCAGGACATGGGACGAGTTCATCGCCGCCGCCGAGAAGGTGCAGAAGGCCGGCTTCGTCGCCATCGCCCATGGCGGCCAGCCGTGGCAGGACGCGACGCTGTTCGAGAGCGTGGCGCTCTCCACGGGCGGCATCGACTACTACCGCAAGGTCTTCATCGAGCTCGACGGCAAGACCATCGGCTCGCCCACCACCGAGAAGGTGTTCCAGCGCATGGGCCAGCTGCGCAAGCTGGTCGACAAGGACTTCTCGGGACGCGACTGGAACGTGGCCTCCGGCATGGTGATCGGCGGCAAGGCCGGCTTCCAGGTGATGGGCGACTGGGCCAAGGGCGAGTTCGTCAACGCCAGGCAGGTGCCGGGCAAGGACTTCGCCTGCTTCCGCTTCCCGGGCACGCAGGGCGTGGTCACCTTCAACACCGACCAGTTCGTGATGTTCAAGATGAAGGACGCCGACAAGGAGGCCGCGCAGCAGAAGCTGGCCGCCGCGATCATGGAGCCGGGCTTCCAGTCGGCCTTCAACGTGGTGAAGGGCTCGGCGCCCGCGCGCACGGACGTGCCGGACACGGCCTTCGACGCCTGCGGCAAGAAGGCCATCAAGGACGTGGCCGAGGCCAGCGCGGGCAACACGCTGGTGGGCTCGATGGCGCACGGCCACGCGGTGCCCGCGTCGATCAAGAACGCGTTCTACGACGTGATCACCCGGCACTTCAACGGCCAGCTGGACGACAGGAAAGCCGTCGCGGCACTGGTGTCGGCGGCGAAGAACTGAAGACCTCACCGACGCCTGCTGCCGCCCTTGAAATCCAACCTGCTCCCCCGGCTCCTGCTGAGCCCCAGCGCCCTGCTCGTGCTGGTCTGCGTGTACGGCTACATCATGTTCACGGTGTACCTGTCGTTCACGACGTCGACCATGCTGCCCACCGCCGAGTGGGCGGGCACGGCGAACTACGAACGCCTGCTCGGCCTGGAGAACTGGGAGGTGTCGCTGCACAACCTCGCGGTGTTCGCCAGCCTCTACATCGTCATTGCGATGGTGCTGGGGCTGGCGCTGGCGATACTCATCGACCAGAAGATCCGCGCCGAGGGCGTGCTGCGCTCCATCTTCCTCTACCCGATGGCGCTCTCGCTCATCGTCACCGGCACGGCCTGGAAATGGCTGCTCGACCCCGGCGTGGGCCTGGAGCACACGCTGCAGAGCCTGGGCTGGAGCAGCTTCGCCTTCGGCTGGATCAAGGACGGCGACATGGCCATCTACTGCGTGGTCATCGCCGCCGTGTGGCAGACCTCCGGCTTCGTGATGGCGATGTTCCTGGCCGGGCTGCGTGGCGTGGACAGCGAGCAGATCAGCGCCGCGCGCGTCGACGGCGCGCGCACCTGGCAGATCTACGCGCGCATCGTCATTCCGCAGCTGGGGCCGGTGTTCGTCTCGGCCTTCGTGATCCTGGCGCACATGGCGATCAAGTCCTACGACCTGGTGATCGCGCTGACCAACGGCGGGCCCGGGCGCTCGACCTGGCTGCCTTCGGTCTTCATGTACCAGTACACCTTCGCGCGCAACGAGATGGCCGTGGGCGCGGCGAGCTCGGTGCTGATGCTGCTGGCGATCAGCGTCGTGGTGGTGCCCTATCTGCTGCGCGAGATGCGGGGAGCGAAGAACAATGGCTGAGCGGAGCCTGCGCATCGCGCTCTACGCGCTCCTGGCCGTGATGGCGCTGGTGTTCCTGATGCCGGTGTACGTGATGGTCGTCAACTCGCTGAAGCCGCTGGAGGAGATCCGCAACGGCAACCTGATGACGCTGCCGGTGGACTGGACCCTCGCGCCCTGGCGCGCCGCCTGGAGCACAGCGCAGATCGGCGTGCAGCCCACCGGGCTGAAGCCCTACTTCATCAACTCGTTCCTGCTGGTTGTGCCGGGCGTGGTGCTGTCGACGCTGATCGGCGCGGTGAACGGCTACATCCTCACGCAGTTCAGGGTGCGCGGCGCGCACCTGCTGTTCGCGGCGATGCTGTTCTCGGTGTTCATCCCGTTCCAGATCGTGCTGATCCCGATGGCCAAGACGCTGGGCCTGCTGGGCATCGCGGGCACGGTGACGGGGCTGGTCTTCGTCAACACGGTGTACGGCATCGGCTTCACCACCCTCTTCTTCCGCAACTACTACGCGGCCTTTCCGCAGGAGCTGGTGCGCTCGGCGCGCATGGACGGCGCGGGCTTCTTCGGCGTGCTGTGGCGCATCCTGCTGCCCAACAGCACGCCGATCATCGTGGTGACGGTGATCTGGCAGTTCACCAACATCTGGAACGAGTTCCTCTTCGGGGCCTCGTTCAGCGACTACAGCTCTTTCCCCATCACCGTGGCGCTGAACAACCTCGTCAACAGCTCCACGGGGGTCAAGGAATACAACGTGCACTTCGCGGGCGCCTTCATCGCGGCGCTGCCGACGCTCATCGTGTACCTGGTCTCCGGCAAGTATTTCGTGCGCGGCCTCATGGCCGGCTCGGTCAAAGGTTAGTTGGGTAGGTGAATGGCTTCTCTGGACTTGATTGGCATCCGCAAGAGCTTCGGCCCCGTGCACATCCTGCACGACATCTCCATCGCGCTGGAAGACGGCGAATTCCTCGTGCTCGTCGGCCCTTCGGGCTGCGGCAAGAGCACGCTGATGAACATCATCGCGGGGCTGGAAGAGCCCAGCGAAGGCCGGCTGCAGCTCAACGGGAGCGACATCACGCACGCCGCGCCGGCGGAACGCAACATCTCGATGGTGTTCCAGTCGTATGCGCTCTACCCCAACATGACGGTGGCGAAGAACATCGAGTTTCCGCTGGAGATGCGCAAGGTCGACAAGGCCACCCGCGCCGAGCGCGTGAAGAAGGTGGGCGAGCTGCTGCAGATCGGCCACCTGATGGACCGCAAGCCGCGCCAGCTCTCCGGCGGCCAGCGCCAGCGCGTGGCCATCGGGCGCGCGCTGGCGCGCGAGCCGCAGCTCTACCTGTTCGACGAGCCCTTGTCCAACCTCGACGCCCAGCTCAGGCTGGACATGCGCACCGAGATCAAGAAGCTGCATCAGCGCCTGAACGCCACCATCGTTTATGTCACCCACGACCAGATCGAGGCCATGACGTTGGCCACGCGCATCGCGGTGATGAAGGGCGGCGTGCTGCAGCAACTGGGCACGCCGCACGAGGTCTACAACCGGCCGGCCAATACCTTCGTGGCCAGCTTCATGGGATCGCCGCGCATGAATCTGCTGCGCATGAATCTGCTGCGCATGCGGATGGCGAGCGAGCGGCATGGGGAGCTGCGGCTGGTGGCTGCGGATGGTGGTGCCGGGGAAACGGCGATCAATCTGCCGGCGGAGGTGTTGGCGGCTGTGCCGCAGGCGGTCTGCGCTGGGCAGGATGTCATCGTCGGGTTGCGCGCCGAGGCGGTGAGCCTCGTTGCTTCGGATGCGGTGCCCCGTCCCTCGCAGTGCCATCTGGAAGCGCGCGTGCAGGTGGTCGAGCCGACCGGGGCGGACACGCTGGTGCTGCTGGACATCGACGGGCATGACTTCACGGCGCGGCTGGCGCCGGATGTGACGTTGACGGCCGGAGCGCGGGCGCGGTTTTCGGTCGATCTGTCGAAGGTGGTTTTCTTCGATGTGGAGAGCGAAGAGCTGATTGCGTAGGTGAAAGCCGAGTGCTTGCCGGGCCAGGCGACCGCTCTGCGGGAGCCTTCAACGCAGATACTACGGCCCCATGAGCACCGAAGACGAACACGATCCGATGCGCGAACGCCGGGAGGCCATGGCCGCCTGGGAGCGCAGCTTGCGACAGCCCCAACCGGAACGTCGCCTGGGGCTGTGGCTGGTTGTGGGCGTTGTGGTGGTGTTCGTGTTCTACCTGCTGGCCGAGTGGCTGCTGACCCAGCCTGTCGGACCGCGTTCCATCCCGATGCCCTCGTCTGCCACACCGCCGTCGGCGAGCAATCGTCCTGCACCTACGGCGCCGCCTTCGCTTCCCCAGGAAAGAACGACGACACAGGACACCTTCGAGGTCACGAAGTGCCTCACGCCTTCCGGCAAGGCAGCGTACTCCGACGGACCGTGTCCCGAAGGCTCACGCGCCACGACGGTGCGCCTGCGGCGCGACGTGAACGTCGCCGATGGGATGAGTCCGCAGGAGCGCGAGGCATCGCGGCGGAACAACGCGGTCATCGCGGCGCAACAGCAGGAATACGAGCGACAGGTGGCGCAGAACGTCGATCAAGGTTTCGCCGATGAGTGCAGCGGACTTGCCGAGCGCATCAAGTGGCTGGACGCACTTGGGAGGCAGCCGCAAGGCATGTACACCCAGGATTGGCAGCGTGCCGAACGGCACCGCACGCGGGACAGGCAGTTCAGGCTGGGGTGTCCTCAGCAGCGGCCTTGAACACATGTCGCAGGGCAAGGCGTATTGGAGCGGCCAAGAAAAAATCCTCGCGTGCACAAGGCAGGCGAGGATTTCGAAGAAGGTCTGGTAGGACGTACTGGATTCGAACCAGTGACCAACGGATTAAAAGTCCGCTGCTCTACCAACTGAGCTAACGTCCCGGAACCATTTTTCTGTTCTTTGCCGAAGTGATATCCGGCAAAGCCAAAGATTATAGCGCGACGTTGGACGCGATTTTGTCCAGAACCCAACCTGCCGCACATTGGCCGAAAGTCGCGGTCACGCTGACCACCGATCCGTAGCCATGGCAGTTGAGCGTGCCGTCCCCGCTCTCGATGGCGCACGAGGCGTCCGGCGGAGCCACGCTTTCGCGGCTGAAGACGCAGGCGACGCCGATCTTGCGGCCCTCGCGCGGGGCGCCATGCTCCTTGCGCAGGCGCTGGCGCAGCTGGGCCAGCAGCGGGTCGTGCGTGACCAGCGACAGGTCCTCGATGTCCACCTTGTGTGCCTGCCGCTTGCCCCCTGCCGCGCCCACCGTGATGAACGCAGCGCGCGAAGCACGGGCCCATGCCGCCATCGCCACCTTGGCCTTCACCTGGTCGCAGGCGTCGATGACGGCCGTTGCCGGCCCGTTCACAGCCTGCGCGGCCTCGAGCAGCGAAAGCCAGTTGCCGGGCTCGACGAAATCGTCGATGGCCTGCACCTTGCACTCGGGGTTGATCTGGGCGATGCGCTCGCGCATCGCCTCGACCTTGGCCTGCCCGACGGTCGCGTCGAGGGCATGGATCTGGCGGTTGATGTTCGACTCCGACACGTGGTCGAGGTCGATCATGGTCAGGCGCCCCACTCCGCTGCGCGCCAGGGCCTCGACCGCCCACGAGCCCACGCCGCCGATGCCGACGACCAGCACGTGCGCATCGCGGATGCGCGCTGCGCCGGCCACGCCGTAGAGCCGCTCGAGCCCGCCGAAGCGGCGCGCAAAGTCAGGCGCCGCGGTGTCTGTGACGACGTCCGCGGCGGCTGTGGGAGGAGTGAGAGATGCGGTAGCGATGATGGCGCTCAAGCGGAATGCTCCGCCCGCATCAGCGCAGGCGCGAGAGACGCTCGCGGCCGGCCTGCGCGGCTTCGGATTGCGGATAGGCCTTGGTCAGGTCTTCCAGCGTACGGCGCGCGGCGCGCGTGTCCTTCAGCTCGATCTGGCAGTTCGCGATCGACAGCACGGCCTCGGGAGCCTTGGCATGGTCGGGCGCGAGCGAGAGCATGGAGCGGAAGTTCGCGATGGCCTCGTTGTAGTTGCGCGTGGCGTACTGCGCGTTGCCAAGCCAGAAGAGTGCCGAGGCGTTGTAGCCGCTTTGCGGGTAGCGCTTGACGAATTCGGCGAACGCGGTCTGCGCCTGCGCGAACTGGCCCGAGCGGAACACGCCGAGGGCAGCCTCGAAGTCGGCCTTCTCCTTGGGATCGGCGGTGAACTCGCGGCCGTCCACCGACACCTTCGAGGGCTCGCTCTGCTTGAGCTTGTCGTCGATGGTGGTCTGGCGCGACTGCATTTCGCTCAGCGTGCGCGTGAGCTGCTCGTTCTGGCCGGTCATTCGGGCCAGATCGCCACGCATCTGCTCGATCTGGTTCTGCAGGTCGAGCAGGCTGCGACGCAGCTGGCCGTTCTCGTCGGTGAGCCGCTGGTCGGTCTGCTGGCGCATGGCCTCGACGCGCTGGCGCAGGTCGAGGATGGCGCGGCGAGCCTCGTCATCCTCGAACAGCGCGGCCTGCGAGGCCGCCGAGACGCAGAGCAAGGCGGCGGCCAGCGCCGCGCCTCGCAGTAGGGCGCGTGGCATCACCGGGTGTAGCGGATTTCGGCGCGGCGGTTCTGCGCCCAGACTTCCTCACCCGAGCCGGTCACGGCCGGCTTTTCCTTGCCGAAGCTCACGGCTTCGATCTGGTTGTCGTTCACGCCCAGCAGGGTCAGTGCGCGACGCACGGCTTCGGAACGCTTCTGGCCGAGGGCCAGGTTGTACTCGCGGCCGCCGCGCTCGTCGGTGTGGCCTTCGATCGAGATGCGGCGCTGCGGGTTGGCCTTGAGGAAGCGGGCATGGCCGTCGATCAGCGACTGGAACTCGGGCTTGACCGTGTAGCTGTCGTAGTCGAAATAGACGATGCGCTCGACGCCCACCGGGCCTTGCGCGGTGCCCGCGGTCGGGTCGATGGTGACAGGTGCCACGGTGCTGGCGCCCTGCTGGCCGCCAGCCGTGCCCGAGCGGTCGGTCACCGGCGTTTCGTTGAGCTTGGTGCCCGACGAGCAACCGGCGATGAGAGCCACGATGGCCAGCGAATAGAGCGTACGTTTCAACATTTTTTCAAACTCCTCAAATAAACCTTGGTCATTGCTTTTGGAACGGACCCCAGTCCGGTTCCCTGATGTCTCCCGCCTGTCCCGCCAGTCGTGCCTTTATTTTTCCATCGAGCGTGGTCGTCATCAGGGCTTCGCGGCCCTGGAGCTGGGTGGCGTAGACGATCAGCTTGCTGTTCGGAGCAAAACTCGGACTTTCGTCCGCGGAGGTGTCGGTGATCGCGCTGACGTTGCCGGTTGCCAACTCCATCACATGGAGTTTGAAGGCGCCGCCCACTCGCGAGATGTAGGCCAACCACCGGCCATCGCCGCTGACAGATGGAGAGATGTTGTAGGTGCCGCTGAAGGTCACCCGCGTGGGGCTGCCGCCGCCGGCGCTCATCTTGTAGATCTGGGGAGCGCCGCCGCGGTCGCTCACGAAATAGATCGTGCTGCCGTCGGCCGAGTACACCGGCTCGGTGTCGATGCTGGAGCTCTGCGTCAGGCGGCGCGGTTCGCCGCCGCTGGCGGGAATGGAGAAGAGCTGCGAACCGCCGTCGCGGCTGAGCGTGACGGCCAGCGAGTTGCCGTCGGGTGCCCAGGCCGGGGCGCTGTTGGAGCCCTTGAAGTTGGCAAGCAGGCGGCGCTGGCCGGTGGCCACGTTGTGCACGTACACGACGGGCTTGCGCGACTCGAAGGACACGTACGCGAGCTGCTGGCCATTGGACGACCAGCACGGCGAGATGATCGGCTCGGGACTGGCGAGCGCGGCCTGCGCGTTCTCGCCGTCGGCGTCGGCCACCCACAGCGAGTAGCGGCTGCCGCCCTTGGTGACGTAGGCGATGCGGGTCGAGAAGATGCCCTTTTCGCCGGTCAGCTTCTCGTAAACGTAGTCGGCGATGCGATGCGATGCCAGCCGCAGGTCGCCCTGGGGAACGGTGTAGCTCTGGCCGCCGAGGTCCTGGCCCTTCACCACGTCCCACAGGCGGAAGCGCACGTCGAAGCGGCCGTCGGCCAGACGGGTGACGCTGCCCGCCACGAGCGAATCGGCGGTGCGCTGGCGCCACAGCGAAAGATCGGGGCGCGATGCCTCGTCGAGGGCCTGCCCCGAGGCATCGACGCCGCGGAACTGGCCGCTGCGCTCCAGGTCGGCCTGGACGATGTCGGAGATCTTCTGCGGGGAGGATTCCTGCCCCTTGAATGGAACGAGCGCGATCGGCAGCTGCGTGAGCCCCACACCGGAAACCTCGACCCGGAACTGGGCCAGAGCGGGAATCATGGGGGTGGCAGCGAGAGCCGCGATGACGGTGCGGCGTGCAAATAGCGATGAAGAAGGAGTTGGAATTTGGGCTGGCAACGGCTTGTTCATGCGGTTCGGAGAGGTTTCGGGGTGAAAAAGTTCTCCCCGGCTTCAACGGCCGACATGTTACACACTGGCCAGGGCCTGCCGTCACAAAACGTTTATCCGTCGATCCGGTCCTACAGACGGGGCAGCACCGGGCCTGCAAAGGCCCGCCCCGTAAAATCCGCCGCCATGCAAGCATCCCCCGGCGCCGAGAACGCGCGCCCTCCCCTGATGCGCCGCCTGGCGCGACTCATGACCTGGTTTGGCGGCTCCCGTCAATGGTGGGCCCTCGGACTGATCGGGGCACTGCTCGCCGCCGTCACCGAACCGCTGATGGCAGCCTTGCTCAAGCCGCTGCTCGACCGCGGCTTCACGCGCGGCCAGATGCCCCTGTGGTTCGTGCCCGCCGCCGTGCTGCTGCTGTTCGCGGTGCGCGGCATCGCCCAGTTCATTTCGCAGTACGCGCTCTCGCGCATCGCCAACGAGGGCATGCAGAAGCTGCGGCGGGTGCTGTTCGAGCGGCTGCTGGGCGCCGAGCTCGCGCTGTTCGCCCGTCAGTCGGCCAGCGCGCTTTCGAACACGGTCGTCTATGAAGTGCAGACCGGTGCGATGCTGCTGGTGCAGGCGCTGCTCGGGCTCACGCGCGACGGTTTCACGCTGATTGCGCTGCTGGGCTATCTGGTCTACCTGAACTGGAAGCTCACGCTCATCGTCGCCTTCCTGGTGCCCAGCATCTCCTGGATCATGAAGGTGTTTTCCAAGCGGCTCTACCGCCTGACGCAGCAGGGCCAGCAGGCCACCGACGAGCTGGCCTACGTGGTCGAGGAAAACGTGCTCGCCCACCGCGTGGTGCGGCTGCACGGCGCCGAAGGCGCACAGGGCCGCCGCTTCGAGCAGCTCAGCCAGCGCCTGAACCGGCTGGCCGTGAAGTCGACCATCGCCCAGGCGGCCACCACGCCGCTCACGCAGATGATGGCCTCGCTCGCGCTCTCGGTGGTGGTGATGATCGCGCTGTGGCAAAGCGGCAAGCAGGGATTCACCGTGGGCGGCTTCGTGGCCTACATCACGGCCATGCTGATGCTGATCGCGCCGATCCGCCGCCTTGCCGAAGTGGCCGGCCCGATCACGCGCGGCCTCGCCGCGCTGGAGCGCGGGCTGATCCTCATCGACGAAGTGGCGCCAGAGTCGCAAGGCAGCTTCAGCCTCGAACATGCCCAGGGCCGCATCGAGCTGCGCGACGTGCGGGTCAGCTACCGCGGCGACGACGAGCAGCGCGCGCTCGACGGCGTGAGCCTGACCATCGAGCCTGGCCAGGTGGTGGCCTTCGTGGGCCCCTCGGGTTCGGGCAAGACCACGCTGGTCAACCTGCTGCCGCGCTTCGTGCAGCCCAGCGGCGGCCAGGTGCTGCTCGATGGCCACGACACCAGCGAATGGCAGCTCAAGAGCCTGCGCGCCCAGTTCGCGATGGTGAGCCAGGACGTGGTGATGCTCAACGACACGCTGGCAGCCAACGTGGCGCTTGGCGCCGAGATCGACCGCGAGCGCGTGCAGCAATGCATAGCAGCGGCCAACCTGAACTCGCACGTCGAGAACCTGCCCCAGGGCATCGACACCGTGCTGGGCCATAACGCCACGCAGCTCTCCGGAGGTCAGCGCCAGCGCCTGGCTATCGCCCGCGCCCTCTACAAGAATGCGCCCGTGCTGCTGCTCGACGAGGCGACGTCTGCCCTCGACACCGAATCCGAGCGCCTGGTGCAGGACGCCCTGCAGCGCCTGATGCAGAACCGCACCACGCTGATCGTGGCGCACCGCCTTTCGACCATCCAGCACGCCGACCGGATCATCGTGATGGAGCAAGGCCGCATCGCCGAGCAAGGCAGCCACGAACAGCTGATGGCGCTCGACGGGCTGTATGCGCGGCTGCAGACGCTGGCCGTGCGAAGCGCACCGCCGGGGCAGGATCCGACGCTGTGATCCTGCCCGGTCAGAGCAGCACGATGTCGTACTGCCCCTGCCCGATAGCCGGCTCGGCCTGCAGCGAGATCGGCTTGCCGATGAAGTCGCTCAAACCCGCCAGGTGCTGGCTTTCCTCGTCGAGGAAGAGCTCGATCACCTGCGGCGACGAGACGATGCGGAACTCGCGCGGCGTGAACTGACGCGCCTCGCGCAAGATTTCACGCATCACGTCGTAGGCCACGCTGCGCGCGGTCTTCACGATGCCCTGCCCGCCGCAGGCGATGCAGGGTTCGCACAACATGTGCGCCAGCGATTCGCGCGTGCGCTTGCGCGTCATCTCCACCAGCCCCAGTTGCGAGAAGCCGCCCGCCGTGGTCTTCACGCGGTCGCGCGCGAGCTGCTTGCGGAACTCCGCCAGCACCTGCTCGCGGTGGTCGTCGCGGCCCATGTCGATGAAGTCGACGATGATGATCCCGCCCAGGTTGCGCAGCCGCAGCTGCCGCGCGATGGCCTGCGCTGCTTCCAGGTTGGTCTTGAAGATGGTGTCGTCGAAGTTGCGCGCGCCGACGAAGCCGCCGGTGTTCACGTCCACCGTGGTCAGGGCCTCGGTCTGATCGACCACCAGATAGCCGCCCGACTTGAGGTCGACCCGCCGGCCCAGCGCCTTGGCGATTTCCTCGTCGACCGAGTACAGGTCGAAGATCGGGCGCTCGCCCTTGTAGTGCTGCAGCTTGCCCGCTGCCTTGGGCATGTATTCGAGGCCGAACTTCAAAAGCAGCTCGAACTGCTCGCGCGAGTCGATGCGGATGGTCTGCGTCTCCTCGCCCGTCATGTCGCGCAGCACGCGCTGAAGCAGGCTCAGGTCCTGGTGCAGCAGCGACATCGGCGGCATGCGCATCGAGGCTTCGCGGATGCGCGACCAGGTCTTGCGCAGGTAAGCGATGTCTTCGGCAAGCTCCGCGTCGCTGGAGTCTTCGCCGTTGGTGCGCAGGATGAAGCCGCCCGTGTTGGCCGGCACCGCGCCGCCGCTGTCGGCCGCGGCAGCCGCCTCGATGAGCGCCAGCATGCGGGTGCGCAGCGACTCGCGCTGCTCGGCCGGGATCTTCTGCGACACGCCGATGTGGTTGTCCTGCGGCAGGAACACCAGCAGCCGCCCGGCGATGCTGATCTGCGTGGAAAGCCGGGCGCCCTTGGTGCCGATGGGATCCTTGATGACCTGCACCAGCAGCGACTGGCCTTCGAACACCTGCTTCTCGATGGGCACCATCGGTCCGCCGTTGCGGTGGTCGCGCTCGGGTGCCGGGGCGCTGGGGCGCGAGCCCGGCGTGAACGGCGCGACGATGTCGGCGACATGCAGGAAGGCAGTGCGCTCCAGGCCGATGTCGATGAAGGCCGACTGCATGCCCGGCAGCACGCGCGACACCTTGCCCAGGTAGATGTTGCCGACCAGCCCGCGCTCCAGCGTGCGCTCGACGTGCAGTTCCTGCACCGCACCGTGCTCGATCAGCGCTACGCGGGTCTCCTGCGGAGACCAATTGATCAATATGTCTTGACTCATAGGTTCGCCCCCCAGGCTGCGCGCACTTCGTGTCGCTTCGCCCACCCCCCTGCAGGGGGGCGCCGCCAGCGGCCCGGCGAAGCCGGTTCCGCGGCGGCCCTGAAAAAGAATGCGGTCTTGAGTGTCATGGCGTATTCACTTGAGCATCCCCGCCTGCCGCAAGAGTTGTGCGGTCTCGAACATGGGGAGGCCCATGATGCCCGAATAGGACCCGCTGATGTGCTCGACGAACGCCGCCGCTGCGCCCTGGATGGCGTACGCGCCGGCCTTGCCCAGCGGCTCGCCGCTTTCGGCGTAGCGGGCGATCTGCGGCTTCGTGATGTCGGCGAAGCGCACGCGCGACACGCTGAGCGCGGCATGGCTCTTTCTGCCGTGATGCAGCGCCACGGCGGTCAGCACGCGGTGGGTGGTGCCCGAGAGCATCCGCAGCATGCGAGAGGCGTCCTTTTCGTCCTCCGGCTTGCCGAGGATGGTGCGGCCGAGCGCGACCGTGGTGTCGGCGCAAAGCACCGGCGCGTCGGGCAGGCCGCGCCTGCGCATCCGGGCCACGGCGGCGTCGAGCTTCAGGCCGGTGACGCGCTGCACGTAGGTGGCCGGGGCTTCGTTGGGCAGCACGGCTTCCAGCGATTCGGCATCCTCGTCGGCATCGGCCAGCAGCAGTTCGTGGCGCACTCCGAGCTGGCCGAGCAACTGGGCGCGGCGCGGGCTCTGCGAGGCGAGGTAGATGAAATCGGGCAAGGTTCAAGTCTCCCGTGGACTCGGCTGATCGCCGGCCACCGTGTGGTTCCAGGCCAGCTCGTGCGGCAGGCCCGGAGGTCCGAAAAGAAAATGAAGGACGCGGCGACGCGCCGGCGATTTCGCGCGCGACGAGGCATGCAGCAGCAAGGGGCGCATCAGCAAGACATCGCCTTGCGCCGCGGTGCAGACGGTTTCTCCATGGGCGGCTCGCAGCGCCAGCGCTTCCTCGCCATCGAGCCGACCGGCGCGGTGGCTGCCCGGCACGACGCGCAGCGGTCCTGCGTCGGCGCCGCAGTCGTCCAGATGCACCCGAACAGCGAGCAGCGATTGCAGGACGTCGATCGGAGGCTGTACGTAGGGCTCGCCCTCCTTGATGACGGCGGCCATGCCGGCGCCCGAGGCCGGGATCGACGTGTCCTGGTGCAGCGCGACCAGCCAGTTGCTGTCGGGCGTCTTGTCGAAGAGCGTGCATTGCACGGCTACCGACCGGGCATCGAGCAGGCCCATGCCGCACAGCCGCGCTTTCAGGCGAACCGCGATGTCGCTGCAAAACGGATGGGCCAGCAGGTTGCGGCTGCCCGCCGCGTGGCCCAGCCGGTCGTCGAGCGACCGCGCGGCGGCATCCAGGAGTTCGGCCGGCAGCAGCGCCGGCACCAGCGCATGGCCCCGTTCGTCGAGCAACGCGACGTGCCCGGCGGCGTTCGTCATTCGCGGTGGTAGGGATGGCCCGCGTTGACCGACCACGCACGGTACAACTGCTCGACCAGCAGCACGCGCGCCATCGCGTGCGGCAGCGTGAGGTCGGATAGCCGGATGCGTTCGTGCGCCGCCGCCTTGAAGGCCGGGTCGAGCCCGTCGGGCCCGCCGATGACGAGGGCTACGTCATCGCCCTCGCCCTGCCAGGTCTGCAGGCGCGCGGCGAGCGCCTTGGTGGTCAGCGCGGTACCTCGCTCGTCGAGCACCACGATGCGCATTCCGCGCGCAATGGCGCCTTCGATGCGCTCGCGCTCGGCGGCGTAGAGGGTTTCCAGCGTCTTTGAACCGCGCGGCTCGGTCTTGACCGCGCGCAGTTCGAGCTTGAGCTCGGGCGGAAAGCGCTTGGCGTAGTCGTCCCAGGCAGTCTGTGCCCAATCGGGCATGCGCTGCCCGACGGCGACCACCAGCAGCTTCATGCGCGGCGGGCTGGCGCCTTCCTGGCGGCCGTGGTCTTCTTTGCCGCCGGCTTCTTGGCGGCGGGCTTGCCCACGACCTTGACCGGCACGCGCGCGGTGGTGGTTGCGGCCTTCTTGGCGGGAGCCTTCTTCGCAGCCGTCTTCTTGGCCGGGGCCTTCGCGGCCTTGGCTTCCTGCTCGGCCGCGCGGATCGCGGTCTTGGCGGCGCTCGAACGGCGCAGCGTCGGGGCCTTGGCGGCGGCCTTCTTCTCTTCGGCGCCGGCCTTGGAGGCGGTGGCTACCGCGGGCTTGGTGCCGCCGAGCTTGGCGCGCACCGGCTTGTCGCCCCAGATCTCTTCCAGGTGGTAGTACTGGCGGATGGCGGGCTGCATGATGTGCGCGACGGCCGAACCGCAGTCCACGATGATCCACTCGCCGTTGTCCTCACCCTCCACGCGCGGCTTGGCGAAGCCGGCCTCGCGTACCGCGTCGCGCACACTGGCGGCCAGCGCCTTGGTCTGGCGGTTGGAGGTGCCCGAGGCAACGATCACACGCTCGAACAGTGGCGAGAGATGCTCGGTGTCGAATACCTGGATGTCCTGCGCCTTGACGTCTTCGAGGCCATCGATGATGGCTCGCTGGAGTTTCTGGGTGTCTTTCTTGGCGGCGGCTTCAGTGGTCATCAGGCAGTGCGGTAGAGGTGGTGTTGGTCAATATAGCGTGCAACCGTGGGAGGAACCAGCGAGGAAATGTCCACGCCGAGCGCCGCGCGCCGCCGGATCTCGGTGGCGCTGATGTCCATGGGAGGCAGTTCGAGCGCCTCGAAACGCGCGCCAGCAGGAAGGCCGGGCAGTGATTTCGGATCAAAACGGGCAGTGTTACCCGTCGATAGTGCGCGATACGCTACAGAAACAATAGCAATGCCGAGTATATCCTGCCAGCCGTGCCAGGTCGGCAGCGCGCTGGCCTGGTCGGCGCCCATGATCAGCACCAGCTGGGCACCCGGCTGCTCGCGCTGCAGTTCGTGCAGGGTGTCGAGCGTGTAGGTGGGGCCGTCGCGCAGCACCTCGCGGCTGTCGACGACGATGGTGCCCTTCAGGTCGCCGAAGGCCAGCCGGGCCATGGCGAGGCGATCCTCCTTCGGCGTGAGCGCCCTGCTCTTGTGCCAGGCCAGGCCGGTGGGAATCACATGCAGCTCGTCGAGATCGAGCTGCGCCAGCGCGGCTTCGGCAAGGGCCACGTGGGCGTTGTGCGGTGGATCGAACGCGCCGCCAAACACGCCGATGCGGCGTTGCACCTTACCGGGAGGAGAGTTCACAACCAATCTCGCCGCACGATGAAGTCGCTGTAGAGCGCGGCTTCGGGGCTGCCCGGCTCGGGCTGCTGCTGGTAGGCCCAACTCGCCAGCGGCGGCATCGACAGCAGGATCGATTCCGTGCGCCCGCCCGATTGCAGGCCGAAGTGCGTGCCGCGGTCCCACACGAGGTTGAATTCCACGTACCGGCCACGCCGGTAGAGCTGGAAGTTGCGCTCACGCTCCGTGTATGGCGTGGCGCGGCGGCGCTCGACGATGGGCAGGTAGGCCGGCAGGAAGCTGTCGCCCACCGAGCGGATCATCGCGAAGCTGTTCTCGAAGCCGCCTTCGGAGAAATCGTCGAAGAAGATGCCGCCGACGCCGCGCTGCTCGTTGCGGTGCTTGAGGAAGAAATACTCGTCGCACCAGGTCTTGAAGCGCGGGTACTTGTCGTCGCCGAACGCGGCAAGCGAATCGCGGCACACGGTGTGGAAGTGCAGCGCGTCTTCCTCGAAACCGTAGCAGGGCGTGAGGTCCATGCCGCCGCCGAACCAGCAGACCGGTTCCTTGCCCTCGGGGAGCGCGGCGAGCATGCGCACGTTCATGTGGACGATTGGCACGTACGGATTGCGCGGATGGAACACCAGCGACACGCCCATCGCCTCGAAGGGCGCGCCCGCCAACTCGGGGCGGTTCTGCGTCGCCGAGGGCGGCAGCTTCGGACCGCGCACCTGCGAGAAACCGCAGCCCGCGCGCTCGAAGAGCTCGCCGCCTTCGAGGATGCAGGTCAGGCCGTTGCCCTGCAGCGGCTCGCCGGGCGCCTTCTGCCAGGCATCGCGCACGCAGGTGCCGCCGTCGGCCTTCTCGACAGCCGCGATGATCGACTGCTGCAGTCCGCGCAGGTACTCGCCGACCGCCGCCGGATTGGCCTGCTGCATCAGCTGCCGTGGGGGTTGCGTGCGTGCACCGCGCGGAAGCCGATGTCCTTGCGGTACTGGGCGCCATCGAAGCTGACGCGCGCCGCGACCTCATAGGCCCGCTGCTGCGCCTGCTTCACGCTGTCGGCCAGAACGGTCACGCACAGCACCCGGCCGCCGCTGGTCTTGAGCTCGCCGTTGTCGAGCGTGGTGCCCGCGTGGAATACCACCGCATCGGGCGCCTCGGCCGGAATGCCGGTGATGCGGTCGCCCTTGCGCGGCGACAGCGGATAGCCGTGCGCGGCCATGACCACGCCCATCGCCACGCGGCGGTCCCACTGCAGTTCGACCTGGTCGAGCGTGCCGTCGGTGGCGTGCCAGAAGACTTCGAACAGGTCGGACTTGAGCCGCATCATGATCGGCTGCGTCTCGGGGTCGCCCATGCGGCAGTTGAATTCGAGCGTCTTGGGGTGGCCGGCCGCGTCGATCATGAGGCCGGCGTACAGGAAGCCGGTGTACGGGATGCCGTCCTTTTCCATGCCGCGGATGGTCGGCAGGATGATCTCGCGCATGGCGCGCGCATGCACCTCGGCCGTGACCACCGGCGCGGGCGAATACGCGCCCATGCCGCCGGTGTTGGGGCCTTCGTCGTTGTCCAGCAGGCGCTTGTGGTCCTGGCTGGTGGCCAGCGCGGTCACGTTCTTGCCGTCGCACAGCACGATGAAGCTGGCTTCCTCGCCCTGCAGGAATTCCTCGATGACGACGCGCGCGCCGCCTTCGTTGTGGGACACGCCGAACTTGTTGTCGACCAGCATGAAGTCGACGGCCTCGTGCGCTTCCTCGGCCGTCATGGCGACCACCACGCCCTTGCCGGCTGCCAGGCCGTCGGCCTTGACGACGATGGGGGCGCCCTTGGCGTCGATGTAGGCGTGCGCGGCTGCGGCGTCGGTGAAGGCCTCGTACTCGGCCGTCGGGATCTTGTGGCGCTTCATGAAGGCCTTGGAGAAGGCCTTCGAGCTTTCGAGCTGCGCGGCGGCCTGGGTCGGGCCGAAGATGCGCAGGCCGTGCGCGCGGAACTCGTCGACCACGCCGGCCGCCAGCGGCGCCTCGGGACCGACCACCGTCAGCGCGATCTTTTCCTTGATGGCCCACTCGCGCAGCGCGGCGGGCTCGGTGATGTCGATGCAGTCGTAGCGCTCGTCGCTGGCGGTGCCGCCATTGCCCGGCGCCACGTACACGCGGCTCACCCGTGCGGCCTGCGCCAGGCGCCATGCCAGAGCGTGTTCGCGGCCCCCTCCCCCAATTACCAGTACCTTCATTCGCGGGCCTTCATTTCTCGCTGTGATTCAACAAACATTCATTCGACGACGGCAGCTCACTCGGACAGCGAGGCGTTGTGATAGACGTCCTGCACATCGTCCAGGTCCTCGAGCACGTCGAGCAGCTTCTGCATTCTTGCGGCGTCCTCGCCGGTCACTTCCACCGTGTTCTCGGCGCGCATGGTGACTTCGGCGGCGTCGGGCTTCAGGCCGGCGGCTTCGAGCGCGTTCTTCACGGCCTCGAATTCGGCTACGGAGGTGATCACCTCGATGGCGCCGTCGTCGTCGGTGACAACGTCTTCCGCGCCCGCCTCGAGGGCCGCTTCCATCACCTTGTCCTCGCTGGTGCCGGGCGCGAAGATGATCTGGCCGCAGTGCTTGAACTGGAAGGCCACCGAGCCTTCGGTGCCCATGTTGCCGCCGTGCTTGGAGAAGGCGTGGCGCACTTCGGCCACGGTGCGCACGCGGTTGTCGGTCATGGTGTCGACGATGATTGCCGCGCCGCCGATGCCGTACCCTTCGTAACGAATTTCTTCGTAATTGACGCCTTCGAGGTTGCCCGTGGCCTTGTCGATGTTGCGCTTGATGGTGTCGATGGGCAGGTTGACGGCCTTGGCCTTTTCAACCGCCAGCCGCAGCCGGGGGTTGGCGCCCAGATCGGCGCCGCCGGCGCGGGCGGCTACCGTGATTTCGCGGATCGCGCGGGTCCAGAGCTTGCCCCGCTTCTCGTCCTGGCGGCCCTTCCGGTGCTGAATATTCGCCCACTTGCTATGTCCGGCCATGGCTTTCTATCTCGCTGTCCTGTGTTTCTGTGTCAATCCGAGCAGCCCCGAGTTTACTGTCCGGCGCACACAACGCCGGCCCTGGAGGCCGGAATTCGGGTCAATGCTTTTGGTGATAATTGTTCGATGACGCCATCGCCTTCCGTCGGGCCCGGGAATCCCGACACCCCGTCGCACGCCACCTTGCCGCAGCGCCACGAGACCCATCTGCGCGTCGAGCGCCTGTCGCTGCCGGCCAGCCTGGCGCTGGCGACCGACGGCAAGGCCCCCTTCGCCGCGCTCGGCTACGGCACGCCGCACGGCGTGGCCTGGATGCCGACGGTCAACGCGCGCGTGCTCTCCGACAGCGGCGCCATGGCCGACGTGTGGCACGCGGGCGGTGCGCAGATCAAGTCGGGCACCACCGGCATCGCGCGCTGGCGCACCGACGGCCACTGGCTGCTCGGCGCCATCGACCTCGACGAATCCGCCGAGAAGCAGGGCCTGGCCGAACTCGCGCACCGCGCCTACCGCGATCTTTTCAAGACGCTGGACCAGGCCGGCACGCCGCACCTGCAGCGCATCTGGAACTACCTGCCGCAGATCAACGCCGACGGCGGCGGCCTGGAGCGCTACCGCCAGTTCAACCTGGGCCGCCAGGAAGCTTTCCTCGAAGCCGGCCGCGCAGCCTTCGAAGGCGCGCCGGCCGCCTGCGCGCTGGGCATCCACCAGGGTGCGCTGTCGATCCGCTTCCTGGCCGGCCAGCAGGCGCCGCTGCCGGTCGAGAATCCGCGGCAGGTTTCGGCCTACCGCTATCCCGAAACCTACGGCCCCCGCTCTCCGACCTTCTCCCGCGCCGCGCTGGCTGACACCGGCGACGGCAACCTCGCCCTCTTCATCTCCGGCACCGCGAGCATCGTCGGCCACGAGACCGTGCACCATGGCGACGTGCAAGAGCAGACGCGCGAGACCTTGCGTAACCTGCAGGCCGTCATCACAGCCGCGAACGAGCGCTGCAGCGCGACCTTCTCGCTGGCCGGGCTCGACTGCGTGGTCTACGTGCGGCACCCTTCCGACACCGCCACGGTGCGCGCCGTCATCGAGGAAGCGCTGGGCGCCGACGCGCCGATGGCTCGCCACGCCGTATATCTCGAGGCGGACATCTGCCGCAGCGACCTGCTGGTCGAGATCGAGGCCCACGCCGTCGCCGCGGGGCAGCTGCGGGCCTGACCGGCTATTGCCCGGCCGTTCCGTCCTTCCGTCCGATTGACCGATTCAATGAACCGCGTGCTGAGATTTCTCACGTCGATTCCGCTCGCGTTGATGCTCTATGCGCTGCTGCTGTTTCTCGGCCTGATTTCGCTGGTCTGGAACATCTTCGCCATGCTCATCCATCCGGTGATGCCGGCGGCGCCCGCCCGTGCCCTGGGCCGCATGACCATCGCCTTCGCCTACCGCATGTTCTGGTGGCTGGCCTCGGTGACCGGCATGATGCGCATCGACGCCAGCTGCCTCGACCCGATGAGCAAGGAGCCCGGCGTGATCTTCGTGGCCAACCACCCGACCATGCTCGACGCGCTGCTGCTGGTGGCGCGGCTGCCGCGCAGCGCCTGCATCATGAAGGCCGACCTGATGGGCAACATCTTCCTGGGCGCGGGCGCCCGGCTGGCGCGCTACATCAGCAACAAGTCGGCACGCACCATGGTGCGGCTGGCGGTGAACGACCTGCGCAACGGCGGCCAGCTGGTGATCTTCCCCGAGGGCACCCGCACGGTGACGCCGCCGCTCAACCCGTTCCGCCCGGGCACCACGCTGATCGCCAAGCTGGCGCAGGCGCCGATCCAGACGGTGTTCATCGACACCGACTCGCCCTACCTCGCCAAGGGCTGGCCGCTGTGGCGCGTGCCGCCGCTGCCCATCGTCTTCAGGCTGCGGCTGGGCAAGCGCTTCGCGCCCACGCAGGACAGCGACGTGCTGCAGGCCGAACTCGAACAATACTTCCGACAAAACATGGAGCAGCGCGCCACCGACGCGTCCCCCGAATGCCAGACGCCTCGCGCACACACCTTGTCCTGATCCCCAGCTACAACACCGGCGAGCGCCTGTTCTCCACGGTCGCCGCCGCGCGCGCGCAATGGAACCCGGTGTGGGTGGTGGTCGACGGCAGCGACGACGGCACCGGCGAGCGCCTGCAACAGATGGCCGAGGGCGACCCGGGCCTGCGCGTGTGGGTGCTGCCGCAGAACCAGGGCAAGGGCTCAGCCGTGCTGCACGGCCTGCGCGCCGCGAAGGAGGCCGGCTTCACCCACGCGCTGACGATGGACTCCGACGGCCAGCATCCGGCCGACCTGATCCCCGCCTTCATGCAAGCCTCGCTGGCTCGCCCCGAAACCATGGTGCTCGGCCGCCCGGTGTTCGACGCCAGCGCGCCGCTGCTGCGCGTGCGCGGCCGGCGCGTGTCGAACGGCTGGACGCAGCTCGAAACCCTGTTCGCGGGCGTCGGCGATTCGCTCTACGGTTTTCGCGTGTATCCGGTGACCGACCTGATCGCGGTGATGGCGCGCCAGCCCTGGATGCGCCGCTTCGACTTCGACACCGAGGCCGTCGTGCGGCTGGCCTGGCGCGGCGTGAAGCCGGTCAACATCGACGCACCGGTGAAATACCTGACGGCCGAGGAAGGCGGCGTCTCGCACTTCCGCTATGGCCGCGACAACGTGCTGCTCACCTGGATGCACACACGGCTTATGGTCGAGTTCGTGCTGCGCCTGCCCCTGCTGCTGCTGCGCAAGCTGGCGAAGAAGCCGCCGTTCCAGGACTGAGGAAGCCGTCCGGCTACGACGCGTCGGCCGCCCCGCCCAGCGCCTTGTAGAGCGTCATCGTCGCGTTGAGCTGGTTCAGCCGGTTCTGCGCCAGCGACACCTCGGCCGCGCGGCGCCTGTCCTTCGCGTCGAGCACCGGCTGCAGCGCGGTCGCCCCCGCGCGGTAGCGCACTTCCGACAGGCGCTCGGCGCGCTGTGCCTCCTGCAGCGCCAGCACCAGGCTCTCGCTTTCGGCACGCAGCTGCGTGCGTGACGACAACGCGTTCTCGACCTCCGACAGCGCCGTGTACAGCGACTGCCTGAAGCCCACCACCGCCTCTTCGTACTGCGTCTGCGACACGGCCACCGTCAGCCGCGCGGTATTCCATTGCAGGAACGGCAGCGTCAGCCCGGCGCCCAGCGTGCCGACGGGGTTCTTCAGCAGTTCGCCGAGCGCGGTGCTCGACGTGCCCAGCGTGCCCGTCAGGCTCAGCGTGGGATAGAAGCCGGTGCGCGTGGCGTCTACGTTTGCCAGCGCGCTGCGCAGGCGCTGCTCGGCAGCGCGCAGGTCGGGGCGGCGGCCCAGCAGGCTCGCGGGCACGCCGGCATCGATGGAGGGCAATGCGATGTCGGGCAGTTGCGCCGGCTCGGCGGCCATCGGCTCCGGCGGCTGGTCGAACAGGATCGCCAGCGCGTTGCGTGCCTCCACGCGCTGCTGCAGCAGTTGAGTGTGGGCGGCTTCCTGCGTCGCGAGATTCTGGCCGGCCTGCGCCACGTCCAGCCCCGACACCGCGCCCGCCGCGTATTTGACCCGCGCCAGCGCGAGGATGCGCCGGCCGTCTTCCATGCCCGCCTCGCTCAGCGCGATGCGCTGGTTCAGGTAGCCGGTCTGCCAATAGAGCCCCGCCACGGTGCCGATCAATGACAGCGCAGTCGCCTGCCGGTCGGACTCGGTGGCCTTCAGCTCCCAGTCGGCGGCGCTGCGCAGCGCCGAGAGCCGGCCCCACAGGTCGATCTCGTAGCTCAGCGCCACTGACGAGTTCGACGCCGAGCCGGCGACGCCGCCGCGCTTGAGGTCGTAGCTGCGGCTGGTGCTGGCCTGCCCGATCACGCCCGGCGTGAGATTCGTGTTCGTGAGCCCGGCTTGCAGCTGAGCGCGCTGCACGCGGATGCCGGCCACCGCCAGGTTGTTATTGGTGCGCAGTGCGTTGTCGATCAGCCGGTCGAGCTGCGGATCATCGAAGGCCGTCCACCAGTTGGCGGACAGCGCCACCGCGGCCCCGGTGGTCGCGGGCGAAGCCGACTGCTGCCAGCGCGGCGGAATGTCGAACGGCCGCTGGGCGCGCTGCTCCGGCTGGAACAGTGTGCAGCCGCCCAGGGCGAGCACCGCGATGGCCACCGAGGCCAGGGAAAGAACATGCGCCTTACTCACGAGCCAGCGCCTCGATGGGGTCCAGCCGCGCCGCGTTGCGCGCTGGCAGGTAGCCGAACAGCACGCCGATCAGCGATGCACAGAGAAACGCCGAAACCACGGCGCCGATTGAAAAGATCATCTGCCATTGCTTGACGAGAAGCGAAAAGAGAAAGCTGATGCCGTACGAGAGCGTCACACCGATCAGGCCGCCCACCAGGCACACCAGCACCGCCTCGGTCAGGAACTGCTGCAGCACGTCGCTCTGGCGCGCGCCCACCGCCATGCGGATGCCGATCTCGCGGGTGCGCTCGGTCACCGACACCAGCATGATGTTCATCACGCCGATGCCGCCCACCACCAGCGAGATCACCGCGATGAGCGACAGCAGCAGCGTCAGCGACTGGCTGGTGCGTTCCGCCGTCTTGACGATGCTGTCCATGTTGAAGGTGAAGAAATCCTTGGTGCCGTGGCGCAGCGTGAGCAGCTTGACGATGCTGTCCTCGGCCGCCTTGGTGGGCTGGTCGTCGCGGATGCGCACCGTGATGTTGTCGAAGTGCTGCTGCCCGAAGAGCCGGCTCGCGCCCGTGCTGTAGGGCAGCCAGAGGTTGAGCGACTTGTTGCCGTCGCCGAACACCGTCTTCTTCTCCTGCGCCACGCCGATCACCGTGCATGGCAGGCTGCCCACGAGGATGATCTTGCCCACCGGTTCGGTTCCGTCGGGAAACAGCTTGCGCCGCGTGTTCTGGTCGATAACAACCACCTGCGACTGGTGGCGCACGTCGGAGGCGGTGAAGGCCGCGCCGCTGGCCATCTGCATGTCGCGCACGCGGAAGAAACTGTCGCTCACGCCGTTGACCGTGCCGTTGATGTCCACGCTGCGGTAGCGCAGCCGCAGGCTGCGCGAGGTCACGGGCGTCACGCTGTGAACGTAGGGCTGCGCCGCGATGGCGTCGAGGTCGGGAGGTATCAGCGTGCGGATGCTCGACGCCTTGTCGTCGCCGAAGTCGCGGCCCGGGTACACATCGAGCGTGTTGGTGCCGATGGCGCGGATGTCCGACAGCACGTAGCGCTTGGCGCCCTCTCCTATCGCCACGATCGACACCACCGAAGTGATGCCGATGACGATGCCCAGCATGGTGAGCGCCGTGCGCATGCGGTGCGCCATCATCGAGCGCCAGGCCATGCGGAAGGCTTCCGCGAAGCGGGCCCAGCCGGTGTTGAAGCGGGCGATGCCCAGCCCGGGCTTCGTCATCGCAGCCGAAGGGTCGCCTTCGGCCTGCGAAGCCTCCTGCGCCGGGGCCGCCACGGTCGGCACACTCGGCACGTTCGGCCTGTCGCCCACGATCACGCCATCGGCGATCTCGATGATGCGTTCGGTGCAGCTCGCCACCTGCATGTCGTGCGTCACGATGATGATCGTGTGGCCCTGGGCATGCAGCTCGCGCAGGATGCCGATCACCTCCTGGCCGCTGCGGCTGTCGAGCGCACCGGTCGGCTCGTCCGCCAGGATCACCTGCCCGCCATTCATGAGCGCGCGCGCGATGCTCACGCGCTGCTGCTGGCCGCCCGAGAGCTGGCTGGGCCGGTGCTCGGTGCGGTCGCCCAGCCCGAGCCGCGCGAGCAGCTGGCGCGCACGCGAGTCGCGCGCCTGGCCGTCGGTGCCGGCGTACACCGCGGGCACCTCGACGTTGCCGGTGGCCGTCAGGTGCTGCATCAGGTGGTAGCGCTGGAAGATGAAGCCGAAGTGCTCGCGCCGCAGTTCGGCCAGCGCGTCGCTGTCGAGCGCCCCCACGTCCTGGCCGGAGACGGTGTAGGAGCCCGTGCTCGGCCGGTCGAGGCAGCCCAGGATGTTCATCAGCGTCGACTTGCCCGAACCCGAGGCGCCGACGATGGCCAGCATTTCGCCGCTGCCGACGTCGAGGTTCACGTCCTTCAGCACCTGCACTTCCTGCTCGCCCGAGGGAAAGCTGCGGCCGATGCCGCGCAGGCTGAGCAGCGGCTGCGTCATTGAGGCTTGCCCCGTCCGCCGCCGTTGTCGGCGGTCTCGCCGCGCTCGGGTACCGCCGAGGCGTCGCCGGTGATGACGCTGTCGCCCTCCTTCAGGCCTTCGAGCACCTGCGCCTGGAAGTTGTTGGAGATGCCGACGCGCACCTTGCGCGTCTCCACGGTCTGGTCGGGCTTGAGCACGCGCACCTCCTGGCGGCCGTCCTTGTCGCGCGCGCCCAGCGCCGTGAGCGGCACCGTCAGCGCCTGCCTGGCCTCGCCCAGCAGGATCGCGACCTGCGCCGTCATGTCCACGCGCAGCGTGCGGTCGGGGTTGGGCACGTCGAACAGCGCGTTGAAGAACACGGCGTTGTTGATCTTCTCCGGCGAAGGCTGCACCGCGCGCAGCGTGCCGTGATAGCGCTTGTCGGGGTCGCCGAGGATGGTGAAGTACACCGGCTGCCCCGGCTTCACGCGCACCACGTCGGCCTCGGACACCTGCGCCTTCACGGTCATGGTCGACAGGTCGGCCAGCTTCATCAGCGTGGGCACCTGAAAAGCGGCGACCACGGTCTGGCCTTCGAGCGTGTTGATGGAGACGACGTCGCCGTCGATGGGCGCGACGATGCGCGTGTACGACAGGTTCTGCTGCGCCGAGGCGACGGCCAGCTTCTGCTGGCGGATCTGAGCCTCGAGCGACACCGCGTCTGCACGCAGTGCGCGTAGTTCGGCGTCGGCGCTCTCCATGTCCTGCCTGGCGGCGGCGTCCTGCGCGAGCATTTCCTGCTGCCGAGTCCAGGTGAGCTGCGCCTGCTTGACGCGCACTTCCTTCGCGAGCTTCTGCGCCTGCAGGTTGTCGAGCCTGGCCTGCTCCTGCGCCAGGGTGTTCTGCGAGATGACGGGGTCGATCTCGGCGAGCCAGTCGCCCTTCTTCACCGTCTGCCCGAGCACCACCTTCAGCGACTTGAGCTGGCCGCTCACCTGAGCGCCCACCTCCACCTGCTTGAGCGCCTGCAGCACGCCGGTGGCGAGCACCGCGTTCTCGAGATCGGTGCGCTGCACCGTGGCGGTGAGGTATTCGCTTTTTTTCGCCGGCCGCAGCCATGAAGAGGCGATGACGACCAGCACGATGAAAAAGGCAATGCCGATCAGGTATTTGCGCGATCGCCGGGGTGGGTTATTGGGCATGCGGAAGGAAATGGATGAAAGGCTCCGGGGCGGGCCGCTTTCCTTCAAGAAGAATTCGGCGCCGGAAAAGAAGTTCCGGAGAAGCTCCACGGTTTTCGCACGATCCTAGCCGCGTTTGCTGAAGGACTTTTAAAGACCTGCGCAGTGCATTGACACCATCCTCTTACAAGGGAACGCCCTGCGGCCCACACCCCGGCCGGATCGTGACTTTAGGCACTGTATGCACGCGAATTGCCCTCCTACATTGGCAATTGGGCAGCGCACTGAAAGCCGCCCGCCACAGCAGATGCCAATGGGCCCGCGAATATCTTTTTTCGCGGCCGGGGCATCACTTTTCCGACGTATTCAATTAAGGGAAACGACCATGAAATTCAAACAGTCGAACACGCTGCTGCGCAATGCAGCCCTGGCCGGTGCAATTGCGACGCTGCTGGCTTTCAGCGGTATTGCGGGCGCGGCACATACCCCGCAGGACAGCGACATGCTGCAGACGACGGGCGTCATCGCCAGTATCGGCGCGCCCGCTTCGAAGACGAAGGTGGAAGGGGTTTCGGCCCAGCAGGACTTGCTGAGCTTCGTCGCGCCTGCCGCCAAGACCGAAACGGCTCAGCCCATGAACACCGCGATGGTCAACAGCTGCTCGGCCCGCTGGTACTGGCGCAGCCTGCTGGAAGAAATGGCTTGCGGCTTCTCGGGCCAGGGCTGGTTCAACTGAGGCGAATCCGCCTCGCTCTCTTCGAGAACGCAAAAACGCCGCCCGTCGGGCGGCGTTTTCTTTGCGCGACCGTCTCAGCGCGCGCGACGCGAGCGAACCAGCAGCGTGATCAGCATCAGCGACAGAACCACGAACGCGATGAACGACCAGTTCGCCAGCGTCAGGCCGAAGAGCGACCAGTCGACTTTCGAGCAGTCGCCACCGCCGCGGAAGATCATCGGCAGAGCGCGCTTCAGCGGGAAGGTCTCGATCATCCCGTAGAGGTCGCGCCCGCAGGTGACGACTTCGGGCGGATACCACTGCAGCCAGCTCTGCGAGGCCGCCGTGTAGGCGCCGCCGAAAGCGGCCAGCAGCGCCAGCACGCCGCTCACCACACGCAGGCCCACGTTGCGGAACACGCCGGCCAGTCCGGTGAACAGCGCCACCAGCACCAGAGCGTAGCGCTGCACGATGCACATGGGACAGGGTTCGAGCCCGACCACGTGCTGCAGGTAGAGCCCGAAGGCCAGCATCAGGACACAGGCCAGGCAGATCAGCCCGAACGCGCGGCGCGGCGCGCCGAAGTACCAATCGATCAAGGAGATACCCAATCTTCTTCTACGAACACTCTGGCCTTGCGCGGATTGGCGACGACCGTGTCGCCCTCCTTCAAGCCCAGATCGCGGAACTGTTGCGCAGGGAGTTGCGCTTCGATGATGGTTCCGGAGCCCGGATTATCTGGATTCGATTCCGTGGGCTCAAGTTCCAACCGCGCAATGGGTCCGACGACGATCGCGCGCGACAGCGTGGCGACGATGCCCGAGGCGCCGTTCACGTAGGGTGTCACGTCGATGTCATGCGGGCGCACATAAGCACGCGCCTTGGCGTCGCGCGCGCCGCTGTGTTCGGGAGACTCGAGGCGCATGCCGTCGAGCTGCACCGCGCCGTTGTCGGCACGGCCGTGGAACAGGTTCACGTCGCCGAGGAAGCCGTAGACGAAGGGGCTGGCGGGCTGGTCCCACACTTCCTGCGGCGAGCCGACCTGTTCGATCTGGCCCTTGTTGATGACCACCACGCGGTCGGCTACCTCGAGCGCCTCTTCCTGGTCGTGCGTGACGAAGATGGAGGTGACATGCAGCTCGTCGTGCAGCCGGCGCAGCCAGCGGCGCAGTTCCTTGCGCACCTTGGCGTCGAGCGCGCCGAAGGGTTCGTCGAGCAGAAGCACCTTGGGCTCCACCGCCAGCGCGCGGGCCAGCGCGATGCGCTGGCGCTGGCCGCCGGAGAGCTGCGAGGGATAGCGGTCGGCCAGCCAGTCGAGTTGCACCAGCTTGAGCAGGTCTGTCACCTTCTGCCTGATCTGCGCGTCGCTCGGGCGCTCCTTGCGCGGCTTCACGCGCAGGCCGAAGGCCACGTTCTCGAACACCGTCATGTGGCGGAACAGCGCGTAATGCTGGAACACGAAGCCCACCTGCCGCTCGCGCACGTGCACGTCGGTGGTGTCCTCGCCCGAGAAAAGAATGCTGCCGGTGTCGGCCGTCTCCAGCCCCGCGATGATGCGCAGCAGCGTGGTCTTGCCGCAGCCCGAGGGGCCGAGCAGAGCGACCAGCTCGCCCGAATCGACGTCGAGGCTCACGTCGCGCAGCGCGCGGAAGTCGCCGAACTGCTTGCTGATGTTGCGGATTTCGATGCTCATGATTTCTTCTCTCTCACTCTCTCAGGCCGCAGTGGCTTCAGGGGGGCGTTCCGGCGGCAGCTCGGCAATGGCCTTCATCTCGCGCTCGTGGCGCCATTCGATCACCGACTTGATCACCAGCGTGACCAGCGCCAGGATCGCCAGCAGCGAAGCCACGGCGAAGGCGGCCACCGACTGGTATTCGTTGTAGAGCACTTCCACGTGCAGCGGCATGGTGTTGGTCTGGCCGCGGATGTGGCCAGACACCACCGACACCGCGCCGAACTCGCCCATGGCGCGCGCGTTGCACAAAATGACGCCGTACAGCAGGCCCCACTTGATGTTGGGCAGCGTCACGCGCCAGAAGGTCTGCCAGCCGGTCGCACCGAGCACGATGGCGGCCTGCTCCTCGTCGGTGCCCTGCGCCTGCATCAGCGGCACGAGCTCGCGCGCGATGAACGGGAAGGTCACGAACACGGTCGCCAGCACGATGCCAGGTACCGCGAAGATGATCTTGATGTCGTGCTCGGCCAGCCACGGGCCCAGCCAGCCCTGTGCGCCGAACACCAGCACGTAGATCAGGCCCGCCACCACCGGCGACACCGCGAACGGCAGGTCGACCAGCGTGGTCAGCAGCGCCTTGCCGCGGAACTCGAACTTGGCGATAGCCCAGGCGCCGGCCACACCGAACACCAGGTTCATCGGCACCGCGATGGCGGCCGTGATCAGCGTGAGGCGGATGGCGCTCCAGGCATCGGGTTCCTTCAGCGCGTCGAGGTAGGCGGTGACGCCCTTGCGCAGCGCCTCGGTCGCCACGGCGGCCAGCGGCAGCACGAGGAACAGGAACATGAACCCGAGGGCAAGCGCGATCAGCAGCCAGCGCACCCAGGCGGCTTCGGTGGTGCCGGCCTGAGCACGGCGAACGACTTTGGTTGGTGCGCTCATGTCAGGCCCCTCCGCGACGACGCTGCCATGCCTGCAGGCCGTTGATGACCAGCAGCAGCACGAAGGAAATGACCAGCATCACCAGCGCGACCGCGGTGGCACCCGCGTAGTCGTACTGCTCCAGCTTGCCGATGATGATGAGCGGCGTGATCTCCGAGATCATCGGCATGTTGCCGGCGATGAAGATCACCGAGCCGTACTCGCCGATGGCGCGGGCGAAGGCCATGGCAAAGCCCGTCAGCAGCGCAGGCGCGATCGACGGGAAGATCACCTTGGTGAAGGTCTGCAGACGCGTCGCGCCCAGCGAGGTGGCGGCTTCTTCCAGTTCCTTCTCGGCGTCTTCCAGCACCGGCTGCACCGTGCGCACCACGAAGGGCAGCCCGATGAAGATCAGCGCGATCACCACGCCCGCCGGCGTGAAGGCCAGCTTGATGCCGTGCGGCTCCAGCAGCTGGCCGATCCAGCCGTTGCCCGCGAGCAGCGCGGTCAGCGAAATGCCGGCCACGGCCGTGGGCAGCGCGAAAGGCAGATCGACCAGCGCGTCGACGATGCGCTTGCCCGGAAACTTGTAGCGCACCAGCACCCAGGCCACCAGCAGGCCGAATACCGCGTTCACGATGGCGGCCAGCAGCGATGCGCCGAAGGTCAGCCGGTAGGAAGCCATCACGCGCGGCGCGGTCACGGCCACCCAGAACTGCTCCCAGCTCAGCGTGAAGGTCTTGAAGACCAGCGCCGACAGCGGGATCAGCACGATCAGGCTCAGATAAAGAATCGAAAAGCCCAGCGTGATGTGGAAACCGGGCAGCACGCGCTTGGCGCCGCCTGCCCGGTTGGCACGAGAAAAAGGCGCTCCCGCCGACGGGAGCGCCGAAGTCACAGCGCCGCTCATTTACTTCGCGCCGGGCGTGTACAGCTTGTCGAACTGGCCGCCGTCGTTGAAGTGCACCTTCTGCGCTTCGCCGAGGCTGCCGAAGAGTTCCTGCACCGTGAAGAGCTGCAGCGGCTTGAAGGTCGCGGCGTACTTCTTGAGCACTGTCTGCGAGCGCGGGCGCAGCGCGTGCTTGGCGGCGATTTCCTGCGCTTCTTCGGAATACAGCCAGTCGAGGTAGGCCTTGGCGAGCTCGCCGGTGCCCTTCTTGTTGACGGTGCGCTCGACCACGGCCACCGGGTTCTCGGCCACGATGCTGATCGACGGATAGACCGAGTCGACCTTGCCGGTGCCGAATTCGCGGTCGATGGAGACCACTTCCGATTCGAAGGTGATCAGCGCGTCGCCGATGTTGCGCTGCAGGAAGGCGGTGGTCGCGTCGCGCCCGCCGCGTGCCAGCACCGGCACGTTCTTGAACAGCTTGCCGACGAACTCGGCGGCCTGGGCATCGGTGCCGCCCTTCTTCTTGATGTAGCCCCAGGCGGCCAGGTAGGCGTAGCGGCCGTTGCCGCCGGTCTTGGGGTTGACGATCACAACCTGCACGCCGGGCTTGACCAGGTCGTCCCAGTCCTTGATGCCCTTGGGGTTGCCGTTGCGCACCAGGAACAGCATGGTCGACGTGGTCGGCGATGCGTTCTCGGGGAATTTCTTGTTCCAGTCCTTCGCGACCACACCGGCGTTGGCGAGGAAGTCGATGTCGGTGGAGGTGTTCATCGTCACCACGTCGGCGTCGAGGCCGTCGGCCACCGCGCGGGCCTGCGCGCTGGAGCCGCCGTGCGACTGGTCGATCTTCACGTCCTTGCCGGTGGCCTTCTTGTAGTGCGCCACGAAGGCCGCGTTGTAGTCCTTGTAGAACTCGCGCGCCACGTCGTAGGAGGCGTTCAGCAGCGAGGTGCCCTGTGCGAAGGCGGTGCTGCCGGCGAGTGCGGAGGACGCCAGCGCGAGCACGGCGACGAAGGTCTTGATTCTGGAAGTCATGTGGTTGCGAGGTTCTCTGAAAATTCACGGCCCGCCGACCATGCGGCGGGCTCGTCGGTCAGCGACTGGAGCAAGGCAAGGCCCAGCGGCCAGTCCCCGTGCCCCGAATCGATGTTGATGTGGCCCGCATTCTGCATCCGGACGAATTCGCTGCCCCAGGCGCGCGAATATGCGCCTGCCAGGCGGATCGGACAGTACGGGTCGTTGCTGCTGGCCACCACGATGCTGCGGTACGGCAGCGCGGCATAAGGCACGGGTGCGAAATCGGACAACACGGCGCGGCGCTCGGGGTCGGCCGGCGCCACCAGCAGCGCGCCGCGGATGCGCGCGGCCGCCTCGGGCGGCAGGTGCGCCGTGGCGATGCAGCCCAGGCTGTGCGCGGCGATCACCACCGGGCCGGGGCTGTCGAGCACCAGCCTGGCCAGTGTGCTCACCCAGGCTTCGCGCTTGGGCGAGGCCCAGTCGTCCTGCACCACGCGCGCTGCGCCCGGAATGCGCTCTTCCCACAGGCTCTGCCAATGGCCGGGCCCGGAGTCGCGCCAACCAGGCACGATGACGACACGAGTCTGCATGACCGAGCTGCCCTGCCCGCTTGCTTACTTGTTCGGCTGCGGCGTGATGCGCAGGTACGGGCGCACGGCCTTGAAGCCCTTGGGGAAGCGCTCGGCGAGCTCGGCCGGGTCTTGAATGGCCGGGATGATGACCACGTCGTCGCCGTCCTTCCAGTTCACCGGCGTGGCGACCTTGTGGCTGTCGGTGAGCTGCAGCGAGTCGATCACGCGCAGGATCTCGTCGAAGTTGCGGCCGGTGGACGCCGGGTAGGTGATGGTCGTGCGGACGATCTTCTTCGGGTCGATGATGAACACGCTGCGCACGGTGGCCGTGGCCGAGGCGTTCGGGTGGATCAGGTCGTACAGGTCGGCCACCTTGCGGTCTGCGTCCGCGATGATGGGGAAGTTGACCGTGGTGTTCTGCGTGTCGTTGATGTCCCCGATCCACTCCTTGTGCCTGGTGGCCGGGTCCACGCTCAGCGCGATGGGCTTCACGCCGCGCTTGGCGAATTCGCCCGACAGCGCCGCGGTCTTGCCGAGTTCGGTGGTGCACACGGGCGTGAAGTCGGCGGGGTGCGAGAAGAACACGACCCACGAATCGCCGGCCCACTGGTAGAAGTCGATGGGGCCTTCGCTGGAATCCTGGGTGAAATTGGGGGCGGTGTCGCCTAGACGCAGAGTAGCCATGATCGCTCCTGGATGGGGATGGGAGTCCCGGATTGTGCGAACCCTTGCTTCAATGCCAAACGAATATCTGCTTGTTTGGATATGACGTTTTCCGCATAACGAGGGCAACCCGGCCCCAGATCGGCCGGGCGCTAGAACATCCGCATGTCTGCGCTCTGCAGGTGTTCCATCAGGAAATCGATCAGCTTGCGCACCGCCGGCACCAGCGCCCGCCGCGCCGGAAACACCATGTGCGCCACCACCGGCGGCGGCCCCCAGCCCGGCAGCAGCCGTACCAGACGGCCGGCTTCCACGTCGGCACGGCACATGTAGTCGGGCAGCATGGTCGCGCCGATGCCGCCCAGCGCGCCGAACTGCAGCGTGGCGAGGTCGTCGGCCACATAGAGGGGCGTGTGCGAATGGACGAGGCTCTCGCCGTTCGGGCCTTCCAGCCGCCAGTCGCTGCGCCCCTCCCCGTTGACCGACATGGCCGCCGTGGGCAGCTTCCCCAGGTCGGCCACCGTCTGCACCGGCCCGTGTCGCGCCAGCAGCCCCGGGCTCGCCACCAGCACGCCCCGGCTGTAGCCGAAGGTCTTGGCCACCAGCACCGTGCTGTCCTCGATGGCCGGCCGCACGCGCAGCGCGATGTCGATACCCTCCTCGATCAGGTCCACCGGCCGGTTGATCACCTTCATGTCGATGCGCACCGCGGGGTAGCGCTCCATGAACACCGGCATCAGCTGCGCCAGCCCGCTGTGCGCGATGGTGACCGGGCAACTCAGCCGCACCAGCCCGCTGGGCTCGGTCTGCACCTGCGCCACCGCCTCGGCCGCCGCCTGCGCCGCGTCGCGCATCGCGGAAGCGTGCCGCAGGTAGATCTCGCCGGCCGGCGTGAGCGACAGCCGCCGGGTGCTGCGCTGCATCAGCTGCACGCCGAGGCGCTCTTCCAGCTCCGCCACCCGCCGCGAGAGCCGCGACTTGGGAATGCCCAAGGCCCGGCTGGCGGCCGCGAAGCCGCCGCGCTCGGCCACTTCGGCGAAGAAAACCATGTCGTTGAGGTCCTGCATGGCGGCCATTGTCCTGCAATCAGGACGATCTATGCAATTTTTGGCTACTTATCGGCAACTCGACCCAAAAATAGAATTACGCCATCGCCGGCCGATTTTGAGTGCCGACAGCCAACACAGAAAGTGATTGATTGAAATGAAGCTGCTCCACATCGACTCCAGCATCCTCGGCACCAACTCGACCTCGCGCCTGCTCTCGGCCGAGATCGTGACCGCATGGCGCGCCGCCCACCCCGACACCACCGTGGAGTACCTCGACCTGGCCGTCGACGCCCCCCCGCACTTCAGCGCCGACGCGCTGGGCATCAAGGTCGGCGTGCAGGCCCAGCCCACCGAAGCCCAGGCGCGTGAAAACGCCCTGTCCGAAAAGCTCGTGAGCCAGTTCCTGGCTTCGGACGTGGTCGTCATCGGCACGCCGTTCTACAACTTCTCGATCCCGACGCAGCTCAAGGCGTGGATCGACCGCCTCGGTCAGGTCGGCCGCACCTTCAAGTACACCGACAAGGGCCCCGTGGGCCTGGCCGGCGGCAAGACCATCATCGTGGCCTCCAGCCGCGGCGGCGTCTACTCGACCAGCGAAGGCGGCCAGGCCATGGAACACCAGGAGAGCTACCTCAAGGCAGTCTTCGGGTTCTTCGGCATCACCGACGTGCGCATCGTGCGCGCCGAGGGCGTGGCGATGGGCGACGAAGCCCGCAACAGCGCCCTGGCGGCTGCCCGCGCCGACATCCTGGTGGCGACGGCAGAAGCCGCGAACCAGAAGAGCGTCGCGCAGGCTGCCTGAGCACGTTCAGCCTCGCACCATGAAAAAACCGCCCGATGGGCGGTTTTTTCGTTCCGGCCTGCGCGGAATCTCAGGCCGAGTGGCTCTTCACCCAGGCCACGTACTTGTCCATCCAGCCCTGCAGGAACTTCTTCGAGCCCTCGTTGCCGATGTGGCCCTTGTCGTCGAACAGGTCGTCCTTGGCCTGCAGGAACACTTCGGGGGCGCCAAGCGTGGGCACGTCGAGGTAGGCCAGGATGTTGCGCAGGTGCTGCTGCGCCAGCGCGGTACCGATTGCGCCGACCGAGATGCCGACCACGCCGGCCGGCTTGCCTGCCCAGGCGCTCTGGCCGTAGGGGCGCGAGGCGTGGTCGATGGCGTTCTTCAGCACGCCGGGAATGGAGCGGTTGTACTCGGGCGTGACGAACAGCAGGCCGTCGGCCGCCGCGATCTCGGTCTTCAGGCGCTTCACCGAAGGAGCCTGGTTGGCGTCGTCGTCCTGGTTGTACAGCGGCAGGTCGTCGATGCGCAGGCTTTCGAAGGTGAAGTCCGAGGGCGCGAGCTGCGCCAGCGCGAGGGCCAGCTTGTGGTTGAACGAATCCTTGCGCAGGCTGCCGACGATGACGGCGATGCGGGTCTGTGCCATGGGTGAAGCTCCTTTGATGAGGGGGTCGGAAATGACGAACGCGATTATGCGAAGCGCCCAAGACCTTATCCGGAAAAGTTCATGCATTTACACCGTGGCACCCGATCGCTGCCTCGCGATCGATGCGCTCGGGGCATGTCGAACCTGCCCTGCGCCCAGGCCTGCCGGGCGATGCCATCGCGCATCATGTGCCGGACCGCCCGCGCGTGTTCCACCTCTTGCCATTTGCCCGCCGCCGACAGCCGGGGAAAGCGCCCGCTCGAAGCAGGCTGCGGCGATCCCGGGCATCATCGCGGCCGGTCTTTTTTCCTCTGTCGAATACAGGAGCGAAACGCGATGAGATTTCTGGTGGTGGGTGCCGGCGCACTCGGTGGTTATTTCGGCGGCCGTCTGCTGGAGGCGGGACGCGACGTCACCTTCCTGCTGCGCCCGCGCCGCGCGGCCCAGCTCGCCAAGACCGGGCTGGTGGTGCAGAGCCCCTTCGGCAACCTGCAGTTGCCATCTCCGAAGCATGTGCTGGCCGATGGCATCGACGGCCCCTACGACGTGATCGTGGTCGGCAGCAAGGCCTACGACCTCGGCTCGACCATGGACTCCTTCGCGCCAGCCGTGGGCCCGAACACCGTGATCCTCCCGTTGCTCAACGGCATGAGCCACATCGACAGGCTTGCCGAGCGATTCGGCAGCGAGCGCGTGCTGGGCGGACTGTGCATGATCTCCGCCACCCTCGACGACGAAGGCCGCGTGCTGCATCTCAACGACATGCACGGCCTGAGCTTCGGCGAACGCTCGGGCGGCCGCTCGGCGCGGGTCGACGCCATCGCGGCGCAGTTCGCCGGCGCGAAGTTCGATGCCACCGCCAGCGAGAACATCTCGCAGGACATGTGGGAGAAGTGGGTCTTCATCGCCTCGGCCGCCGGCCTCACCAGCCTGATGCACGCCTCCATCGGCGACATCGTGGCCGCCGGCGGGCAGGACGTGGCGTTGTCGATCTTCGACGAGTGCTGCGCCATCGCCACACACAACGGCTTCGCGCCGCGCCCCGCCGCCGTGCAGCGCGGCCGCGCCATCATCACGGCAGCCGGCTCGCCGATGACGGCCTCGATGTACAAGGACATGGCGCGCGGCGCGGCCGTGGAAGCCGATCACATCGTCGGCGACCTGCTGAGCCGCGCAGCGCCCGGCAACGCCACGGTGCCCACCGTGCTGCGCACCGCCTACGTGCACCTCAAGGCCTACGAGGCGCGACGCGCACGCGAGGCTGCCGCGGCTGTCTGAGGATCCGATGAAAGACTCGCTCGCCTTCCTGCACACGGCACAGGTCCACGTGCCGACATTCGAGCGGCTGGCGCGCGAGAACGCTCCCACTCTGCGTGTGCGGCACGTGGTGCGCGAAGAGCTGCTGGCTGACGCGCGCGTCACCGGCGTCGACGACGCCGACCTCATCGCCCGCGTCAACGAGGCGATGCGCGAAGCCGCCGCGGGCGGCGCAAAGGTCGTGGTGTGCACCTGCTCGACCATCGGCGCCATCGCGGAACGCACGCCCTCCGGCGATGCATTCAGAGCCCTGCGCATCGACCGGGCCATGGCCGACAAGGCCGTTCGCACCGGGCCTCGCGTGCTGATCGCCGCAGCGCTCGAAAGCACGCTGGCGCCTACGAAGGCCCTCGTTCTTTCCGCCGCACAGAACGCTGGAATCGCCGTCCAGCCGGCCCTGCTGTTCGTCGAGGACGCATGGCCGCATTTCGAAGCCGGAGCCCACGCGCGCTACATCGAGACACTGGCTGGCGCGATCCGTGCGGCGGCAATCGAGGCCGACGTCGTCGTGCTGGCCCAGGCCTCGATGGCCCCCGTGGCCGATAAGCTCGCCGACCTGGGCATCGACGTGCTCAGCAGCCCCGTACCCGGCACCGCCCACGCGGTGACACTGGCCCTGGCGCTCAGTCCGACTTGAGGATCGTCTCGCCCTTCAGCATCCCCATGTCGCGGATGTTGAAGCGGTGGCGCTTCCAGCCTTCCCAGGTGCGGCGCATGTTGCCGATGGAGATCAGGTAGTACAGCACCTTGAACATGCCGACCGGGCCGCGCATCGGCGTGCCGCGGTAGATGTCGCCGGCCAGCAGCGTCATCAGCCCTTCCTTCACGCGGAACGGGTTGCCCGGATGCATGAACATGTCGCGGATGGTCGGGTTGGTCACGCGGTAGATGAACCACGAGTACTCGCGCGGGCCCTTGCGCATCATGGCCTCGAAGCCCTTGCGTACCGCGGCCAGCTGGGCCGGCTTGTCGAGCGCTGTCGCCACCAGTTCGGCGCCGTCGAAGGCGCTGTGCATCGCGAGGTACACGCCCGAGGAGAACATCGGGTCGATGAAGGTGAAGGCGTCGCCCAGCATCAGGTAGCGCTCGCCCGTGGCGTGCGTGCTGGAGTACGAGAAGTTGCCGGTGGCATGCACCGCGTCGTCGACCAGCGTGGCGTTCTTCAGGCGGTCCACCAGCACCGGGCAGGTCGCGATGGTGTCGTAGAAGAACTCCTTGAGCGGCTTGTCGCGCGTCTTCAGGTAGTACGGCCAGCAGACCGCGCCCACGCTGGTGGTGCCGTCGGCCAGCGGAATGAACCAGAACCAGCCGTGCGGAAACCAGCAGATGCTGATGTTGCCTTCCTTCTTGCCCTCCAGCCGCTCGGCGTTGGTGAAGTGGCCGAAGAGCGCGGTGCTGTTGTGGTCGGGGTTCTTCTGCTTGCAGCGGAATTTGTTGGCCAGCAGCGTGTCGCGGCCGGTGGCATCGACCACGAAGCGGGCGCGCCAGCTATGGCGCGCGCCGTCGTCCATCTCGGCCTGGACCGTCGCGCCCTCGGCGTCGAAGGCCACGTCGCGCACCTTGCAGCCTTCGATGGCCTGCGCGCCGCAGGTGGCGGCGTTGCGGAACAGAAGCTCGTCCAGCTCCGAGCGGCGGACCTGCCAGGCCGAGTCGAGCGACTTGTCCAGGCCCTCGCCGAATTCCACATAGCTGCGGTGCTCGTGCTCGGGCGAGACGAACTCGATGCCGAACTTCGGCATGCCGATCTTCTCGACCTGGTCGCGCACGCCGAGCTTGTCGAACAGCTCCACGTTCGCGGGCAGCAGCGATTCGCCGATGTGAAAGCGCGGGTGGTGCGCCTTCTCCAGCAGCACCACCTTGCGGCCCTGCCGTGCAAGCAGCGTGGCGATGGTCGATCCGGCGGGACCGCCGCCGACGACCAGCACGTCGCAGGATTCGTCGGCGGCCCGGGGCGCGGGAGAAGAAGCTTGGGACAGGGACATGCGAAGGCAGGCAACGTTGTTAACAATCGCAAGCATAGCGCGGCGGCCTGCGAAGACCGCAAAGCCTGCTAAGCAGCCCACCGGCTGGCGCCGCACACTGGGGCAATGCGCCTCCTCCATCTTCTGCGCCCCTTCTGCCTCGCCGCCGCATGCCTGTCGGCGGTGTTCGCCCATGCCGCCGGCTTCGGCACCATCGATATACCTGCCGACCGCGAAGGCCCGGCGATGCAGGGCGCCGTATGGACACCGTGCGCCGCACCCGCGGGCGAAATCAAGCTGGGCCGCAACACGATCCAGGGCGTGCGGGACTGTCCGCTCCCGCCGGGCAACGCCCGGCTGCCGCTCATCGTGATCTCGCACGGCTACGGCGGCTCCTTCCTCGGCCATCACGACACGGCGCAGGCGCTCGCCGACGCGGGCTTCATCGTCGCGGCCATCAGCCATTCGCAAGACAACTTCCAGCTCCGTGGCGGCCCGGACGACAGGATCGTCGCGCTTGCGACGCGAACCACCGACATCAAGCGGCTGATCGACCACATGCTCCAGAAGTGGCCCGCGCACGGCAGGATCGCGGCCGACCGGATCGGTTTCTACGGTTTTTCGAGGGGCGGCTACACGGGCCTCGTGCTCGCGGGAGCGCGCCCGGACTTCGAGCGGCTGCCGCCGCTGCCCTCATCCCCGTGCGCAACGCAGCCCGAAGGCAAGGCGTGCGAATGGGTGAAGCAGGGCTTCCAGGAACTGCTGGCCACGCCGCTGACGCACGACACCCGCATCACGGCGGCCGTGATCGCCGACCCGCTCGGCATGCTCTTCGACGCCCGGGGCCTGAAGAACGTGAAGATCCCGATCGAGCTCTGGGCGTCGACCTACGGCGGCGACGGCGTCACGCCCGAGAGCGTGGCCGCCGTTCGCAGCAACCTGCCCGTGGCGCCCGAATGGCATGTGGCCGACAAGGCCGAGCACTTCGGTTTTCTCGCGCCGTGCTCGCAGGCACAGCTCGATGCCAGGATCGAAATCTGCCGCGATGCGCCCGGCTTCGACCGAATCGCCTTTCACAAGGCGCTCAACGCCGAGGTAGCGGCCTTCTTCAACCGCCACCTCGGGCCAACGCACTGACCTTCACTGACCAGTCTTCAGCCCGCGCGCCGCTGCGACGCCAGCCGCCGCACCACCGCCACCAGCCGGTCGATCTCGTCGAAGGTGTTGTAGAAGGCCAGCGAGGGCCGCACCGTGGTTTCCACGCCGAAGCGGCGCAGGATGGGCTGCGCGCAATGGTGGCCGGTGCGCACCGCGATGCCCTCCTCGTTCAGCGCCTGCCCCACCTCCTCGGTGGTGTAGCCGTCGAGCACGAAGGACATCACGCTGGCCTTGTCGGCCGCCGTGCCGATCAGCCGCACGCCCGGGATCGCGCCGAGCTGCGCCATGCCGTACACCAGCAGGTCGTGCTCGTAGCGCGCGATGTTCTCGATGCCGATCTTGTTGACGTAGTCGATGGCGGCGCCCAGCCCCACGGCGTCGGCGATGTTGCCGGTGCCGGCCTCGAACTTGTTCGGGATCGGCTGGAACACCGTCTTCTCGAAGGTCACGTCGGCAATCATGTTGCCGCCGCCCTGCCACGGGGGCATGTCTTCGAGCACCTCGCGCCTGCCCCACACCACGCCGATGCCGGTCGGGCCGAACACCTTGTGGCCGGAGAAGACGAAGAAGTCGGCGCCGATGTCCTGCACGTCCACGCGCATGTGCGAGACCGACTGCGCGCCATCGACCAGCGCCTTCGCGCCAGCGCGGTGCGCCAGCTCGACGATCTCCTTCACCGGCACCACCGTGCCCAGCGCGTTCGAGACCTGCGTGACGGCGACGATCTTCGTGCGGTCGTTCAGCAGCTTGCGGTATTCGTCGAGCAGCACCTGGCCCGAGTCGTCCACCGGAATCACGCGCAGCTTCGCGCCCTTGGCGGCGGCAAGCTGCTGCCACGGCACGATGTTGGCGTGGTGCTCCAGGTTCGACACGACGATCTCGTCGCCCTCGCCCACGTGCTGCCCGCCCCAGCTCTTGGCCACGAGGTTGATGGCCTCGGTGGTGCCGCGCACGAAGATCACCTCTTCGACCTCGGGCGCATTGATGAACCTGCGCACGCGCTCGCGGGCGCCCTCGTAGGCGTCGGTCGCGCGCGCGGCCAGCTCGTGCGCCGCTCGGTGGATGTTGGAGTTCTCGTGCTCGTAGAAATACGAGATGCGGTCGATGACCGACTGCGGCTTGTGCGTGGTGGCCGCGTTGTCGAACCACACGAGCTGCTTGCCGTTCACGCGCTCCTGCAGGATCGGGAAGTCGCGCCGCACGGCCTGGATGTCGAAGGGAGGATGCTGGCCGCTGCCGGCCAGCGGCACGGCGCCGGGCCCGCGCGGATCGGGCTTGGCGGGCGTGACGAAGCCGCTGGGCAGGCGCACCGCATCGACGAAGTAAAACTGGGGTTCACTCCCTCTCCCCTCTGGGGAGAGGGTTGGGGTGAGGGGCAGCCCCGCACCTTGCGTCGTCCGCTGGCCCTCACCCCAGTCCTCACCCGCAAGCGGGAGAGGGGGCGAGACCACGGGAGTCGCGCCGGCCGACGGATGCCCGTAGCCGTTGTCCAGGAAGTAGAACGACGAAGCCGCGGCTTGCGGTGCCACTGCCCCATTCAGCTGCGGCACGCCCTGCACCGTGCCACCCGAGCGCGGCTCGAAGGCCGGCGCCACCGAGAGCACGCTGTCCGGCACGCCGTTGCCCGCCACCGCGTGCGGCACCAGCGCCGGTGCGCGGTTCGCGAGCGAAGGCACCTGCGTCGGCGATGCCGGCACCAGGTTGGCGCCCGGAATCTGCCCTTGTGGGAAGGGCGCACCCGGCACGCTGGGCCCGAAGCCGGCAGGGCTCGCCAGCGGTGAACCCGCGGGCGCGACGTTGGCCGGAAACTGCGCTCCCGGCACCAGCCCGTTCGCCACGCCGGGCACCGAGTCGGGCGGCGTGCCCGGCAGTGCGGAGAACATGGCGCTGGCCATGCGCGCGAGAACCGCCGGGTCGAACGGCGCCTCGCCCGGGATCGATGGAATGCTGCTCACAGCGGCTTACTTGTAGGTGTCGGCGTAGTCGTGGTACTTGCCGATCTCGACATCGTCGAGCACCGCCAGCGCGTCGGTCGTCAGCACCGCGAGCGAGCAGTACAGCGAGATCAGGTACGACGCGATCGCGTGGTTGTTGATGCCCATGAAGCGCACCGACAGCCCCGGGCCCTGCTCGCCCGACAGACCCGGCTGGAAGAGGCCCACCACGCCCTGGCGCTTGTCGCCCACGCGCAGCAGCAGGATCTTGCTCTTGCCATCGGCCACCGGCACCTTGTTCGACGGAATCAGCGGAATGCCGCGCCAGGTGATGAACTGCGAGCCGAAGAGGCTCACCGTGGGCGGCGGCGTGCCGCGGCGCGTGGCTTCGCGGCCGAAGGCGGCAATGGCCAGCGGGTGCGTGAGGAAGAAGGCCGGCTCCTTCCACACCTTGGCCAGCAGCTCGTCGAGGTCGTCGGGCGTGGGCGCGCCGGTCAGCGGGAAGATGCGCTGCTCTTCGCTCACCTGCGCCAGCAGGCCGTAGTCGGGGTTGTTGATGAGCTCGCTCTCCTGGTTCTCCTTGATCGTCTCGATCGTCAGGCGCAGCTGTTCCTTGATCTGGTCGTGCGGGCTGCTGTAGAGGTCGGAGATGCGGGTGTGCACGTCGAGCACGGTGCTCACGGCGTTCAGGTAGTGCTCGCGCGGGTTCTCCTCGTAGTCGACGAAGGTGCGCGGCAGCTGGTTCTCTTCTTCGCGCGACGTGCAGGTGACCTTGATGGCCTCCGGGTTCTTGACCTTGTTGACGCGGTAGATGCCCGCCTCCACCGGAACCCACTGCAGCAGGTGCGTCAGCCAGCGCGGGCTGATGGTCTCGAGTTGGGGGACTGTCTTGGTGGCATTGGCCAGCTGTCTTGCGGCGTTGTCGCCAAGGGCGGTGGTACCACCAACTGTTGCGCTCATGGATCAGGCTTTCGTGGTTGAGAAAAAAGTGGCCGCCAGTGTCCGGCGGCCACGGGTTTTCCCTCAACAGGCTATAGCCGCCAAGTTGATCCTTCGCGCGAGACGCGACTGCTCCAACTGCTCGCAGCGCATGAGCAGGCCGACCATGTTGATGCCCAGCGCGGTGGCCAGCTTCTGCGCGGTGACGATCGATGGAATGACGCGGCCGCGCTCGATCTCCCCAACGTAGGAGCGGTTCAGATCGGAACGCTCGGCCAGTTCCTCCTGCGACCAGCCCCTGTCCTCGCGCAGCTGGCGGATGGTCACGCCGAAGTCTTCGACGAACGCCTTCATACGCCACCTGCCTTCGGTGCGTTCTGCAGGCTGGCCTGCGTGACGCTCGCGCCCGGCGGCACGTCGTCGGTGATCCACACGTTGCCGCCGATGACGGCGCCTTTGCCGAGCGTCACGCGCCCGAGGATGGTCGCGCCGGCGTAGATGACGACGTCGTCCTCCACCACCGGATGGCGCGGCAGGCCCTTCTGCAGGTTGCCTTCGGTATCTGTCGGGAAGCGCTTGGCGCCGAGCGTGACCGCCTGGTAGAGCCGCACGCGCTTGCCGATGACGGCCGTCTCGCCGATCACGACGCCCGTGCCGTGGTCGATGAAGAAGCCCGCGTCGATCTTCGCGCCCGGATGGATGTCGATGCCCGTCTGCGCATGCGCCAGCTCGGCCACGATGCGCGCCAGCAGCGGCAGTCCGAGCTTGTAGAGCTCATGCGCAAGGCGGTGGTGGATCATTGCGAGCACGCCGGGATAGCACAGGAGCACCTCGTCGACGCTGCGCGCGGCCGGGTCGCCCTGGTAGGCGGCGAGCACGTCGCTGTCGAGCAGGCTGCGCAGGCCCGGCAGCGCATTCGCGAAGCGGCGCACGGCCTCGGTGGCGATATCGTCGATTTCGCTGGCAGGGCGTGGCTCGTGGCGCGCATTGAAGTTCAGCTCCAGCCGCGCCTGAACCAGCAGCGCCTGCAGCGCCGAGTCGAGTGTGTGGCCGACGTAGAAGTCCTCGCTCTCGTGGCGCAGGTCCGGCGGGCCGAGCCGCATCGGAAAGAGCGCGCCCTTGAGCGACTCGACGATCTGCGCGAGCGCATCGCGCGACGGAAACTCGCGCGCGCCGGGCTCGCGCGAACGCCGCTGCGAATCGCGCCACTCGTCGCGCACACCATGCAGTGCGCGCACGATGTCGCTCACCTCGAAATGGGCCATCTGTAGTTCCTCCCGGAGAAATGTCGTGTGGGGTGCGGTCTCAGTCCTGCACCCACGGCAGCTTGTGGAAGCGCCAGCCGTCGGAGCCGCCGCGGTGCTGCTGCGCATCGATCTCGCCCTCGAAGCCTTCGAGCACGTTGAAGACGTTCGTGAAGCCGGCCTTTGCCGCAGCCTCGGCCGCCAGCGCGGAACGCTTGCCGCTGCGGCACAGCAGCAGCACGACGGCTTCCTTGCCGCCGTCCTTCGCGAGCCTGGCTTCGAGCTCGCGCACGAAGCGCGGATTGCGCGTGAGCGCCGTGCCCGTGGCCCAGGCCACGTGCTGGCTGCCGGGCACATGGCCGACGAACTTGCGCTCCTCGCCGGAGCGCACGTCGACCAGTACGGCCTGGCCGTTCTGTACCAGTTCCCAGGCTTTCTGCGGCGCGACGCCGCCCGCATAGGGCAGATTGCTGCCGGCGGCCCTGGCGCGCGCCTGTTCGAGTGCTTCGGGCAAGGCGATGACTTCTTCTTCAACTTCCACTGGCATGCTGTGAGGCTCCTGTTGTGCGTTGGATACGCCTTGGTGGCGATAACCACCACTGTAGGAGCCGGGCGCCGAAGCTCAAACAACCGAAAAGTCGATTTCTAACAACCAGCCGTTGTAAAGGATCGATTCAGGCGCGATCAGGCGACGGCTCCTTCAGCTTCGGCCGCGCGCACGGCCGGGGCCGTCAGGTCCACGCTCTTCGCACCGTCCACGCCATACGGCACGTCGCCCGCGATGGTCACCCGGCGCACCACGCGGTGCTGGTCGCCGTAGTCGTTGATCGCGTAGTGCTGCGTGGCACGGTTGTCCCAGATGGCGACGTCGCCCTGGGTCCAGCGCCAGCGCACCGTGTTCTCCAGCCGGTGCACATGGCTCTGGAGCACGTTCAGCAGATGGCCGGAATCGTGCGTGGAATGCCCGGCCAGCCGCTTCACGAAGTGGCCGAGCACGAGGCTGCGTTCGCCGGTCTCGGGGTGCACGCGCACAACCGGATGCTCGGCCTCGAGCAGGCGGCGAGTGAAGACATCGCGGTAGCGCTTCGTGCCCTCCTCGTCCAGATCGGCCGGTGAGCGCGTGGCGGCGTAGTCGTAGTCGTTGCCGTGGATGGCGCGCAGCCGGTCGGCCAGCGCCTTCAGATCGTCGGGCAGGCTCTCGTAGGCCGCCACCGTGTTGGCCCAGACCGTGTCGCCGCCATGGGCCGGGATCACCACCGCCCGCAGGATCGACACCTGCGGATAGGCGACCTCGAAGGTCACGTCCGTGTGCCACGAATTGGCGCGGCCGCCGTGGCGCGAGTCGAGCTCCAGCAGCCGTGTGCCGTCCCTCGAAGGCACGGTGGGATGCGGCACCAGTTCGCCCCACAAGCGTCCGAAGGCCTCCTGCTGTGCGTCGTCCAGATGCTGCTGGCCGCGGAAGAAGAGCACCTTGTGCTTCAGCAGCGCGGCCTTGATGGCGCCGAACACCTCGGGCTGAAGCGAGCCCGAAAGGCGCACGCCGCGCACCTCTGCACCAATGTGGCCGGCCTGGCGGACGATGTCGAGTTCGTGGTGGTGCACGGCTTGCGCGGGAATCGTGGAAGAAAGAATGGCGCTCATCGGAGGTCCTTTTTCGGGGGATCCGGAAGATTCTGCGAGGCGGCTGATGGGGGTGGAAGGAAGGTGTTTGCAGTTTCTAATGCGCTGTGCGACTAAGAGGGCCGCCGATGGAGGACTGGCAAAAGAAAACCCGCCGTGGCGGGTTTTCGGGGGAAGCCATGCTTCAGTCGATGCGTCAGGGCTTGTCGCGCTGAACTCGCGCCCAATTCAAGCGACGCGCTGCTTCGCTGGCGGAGAGCTGTCCCTCCGCCACCAGCCTCTTGAGCCTTCGCTCGTCTGCGCGGTTCAGTGCGTCTTTCAGGAGGGCCATCTTGCGTGTCCGGCAGGGGCTGCATTCGTAGAAGCTCGTGGACCCCGCGACAATATCCGCCTTTCGGTCGTACTCCGCCGTGCCGATTCGCCCAGTAGGCTCGATGCCCATGGCGAGCACCCGTCCATTCTTGAACGTAACGAGTGCCTCGCCCTCGCATCCCGTGGCATCCACCACTTGTTCAGGGTCGTAGCCTTTCCACGAAACTCTACGCATGTGCCGCAAGGCATAGCGAACATCCTCCTCCGTCAATACGACGTCGTCGCAGTTCAGGAAGTCCTTGTTTTCCCAGGCGATGTTCCGGTGCGAAGGATCCGTAATCTCCACTTTCTGCACATAAGCAATCGGGTATCGCTTGTCGGCGGCATCCGCTGAAACTCCCGCGGCGAGGAGCAGCGCCGCTGCGGTCATCAAGTTGATGGTCTTTTTCATAGTGTGTTGGTGCGATCAGCCCACTGCAGTGGGCCGTCAGAAAAACCGAGTTGACAGGCCCTCAGGGCTTGTCTCGCTCAGCCTTGCTCCTCTTCAGCCGGACTTCCGCCTCACCGGGAGGAATCCTGCCTTCCGCCTCAAGTCGCTTGAGCCGTCGCTCGTCCGCGCGATGCAGAGCATCTTTTAGAAGCGCCATCTTGCGTTGCCTGCACGGGTCGCATTCGTAGAAGCTCGGTGGACTCGCTGTGGGCTTCATCTTTGCGTCGAATTCCCCGGTACTGATTCGGCCGGTCGGCTCGATGCCCATCGCGAGGATTTTTCCGTTCTTGAACGTGACGAGCGTTTTTCCTTCACACCCTGTGGTATCCGTATTTTCCGGGTCGTAGGATTTCCACGAAATTCTGCGCATGTGCCGCAAGGCGTAGAAAACATCCTCTTCTGTCAGAACAACGTCGTCGCAGTCCAGAAAGTCTTTGTTCTCCCACGCGCTTCGATGCGAAGGGTGCGTGATTTCCACCTTCTGCACATAAGTGACCGGATAGCGCCCGTCGGCAGCGTGTACCGAGAATGCGGTTGCCGCCACAGCTAGCGCAGCGACAGTTATTGAGTTCTTGGTCCTGGTCATGGTTTGGGGGTGGACAGAGTCCAGTTCGCGCCTTGCGCCTCCGTCAGATTCTTCCTGCTGACAACGGGATGGCGAAATACCTCATCCGCAGCGATCTGCATCGACCCCTGGAGTGCGTTGACAAGCCACGAGAGGGATTGATTCTGAGCTGCGGTCGGCGTTTCAAATATGCCGTACTTGCCTCGTATCTTGTCGAGTGACCATGTTGCTTCTTCACCGAGCGCTTTGAACCCCGCGGGCAATTTGGCTCTTCCGACCAGTTCGATCCCTATAGCCTCCATATTGCTCGGATATCGATCGGCAGGCGCCTTGAGCATTTCAATGCGATGCATCTCGGCTGCGCCCACCTTTGCAGGGAAATCTCGCGGCTTGCATTTTTGGATCGCCAGACATCTTGCCTGCAACGGCCCCACATGATTCGTCCTCTGATAAATCGCCGCCGTCTGATAGATCGTTCCATCCTTGTCGATCAGAAAGTGCGCCCCGTTCGCCTTCGGCCGCTTGTAGCTGTTCAACGAAGACGCCGAAGTATCGGCGTCCGTCTGGTGCACGACGATGCCGGTGATCGCCCCGGCCCTCTTCCCTCGTTCGATCTGTGGACTGCGAGCACGTCTCACTCGCGCGTGGCTGATCATTCCATGTTCGTCAATCTCAACGAGCATGCGGTTCCTCCCTGAATATCTTTGATTGGTTAACGACTCTTCACGAGGCGTTTCCATGCATCGAAAAACGACACCGACCGCGCCTCGCGGCGCGCATGCTATGGCGATGCCCTTAAAGAAAATTCAGGTCACTGAAAGATCATGATGAATTCAGAAATTCAGCACGATCGATCAATCCACACTCGGTAAACCTCTGAAAACACAAACCCCACAAACGAAAAAACCCGGCGCCAATCGGCGCCGGGTCGTCGCAGATGCCCGAGGGTCCGTCAGAGCTTCGCGATCGAAACCTCGGTGGACTTCACGAGGGCAACCACGTCGGAGCCCACCTTCAGCTGCAGTTCGTCGACCGAGCGCGTGGTGATGACCGAGGTGACGATGCCCCAGGCGGTTTCGACGTCGACTTCGGAGACGACGTCGCCGCGGATGATTTCGCGGACCTTGCCCTTGAACTGGTTGCGGACGTTGATGGCTTGGATGGACATGATGGGTTCTCTTTCAGGTTGATGAGGGAATTCGTTGAGGAAAAGCACGGCGGACTGGCGGCGCTCAGACGATCTCGGCCACGTCGTCGAACGCCAGCCTCGGCCCGCGCTCGAAGGTGCCGGCGTGGTCGGCCACGCCGAGGTTGACGAGGAAGTTCGCGCGATAGCGGCCATCGGGGAAGAAGGCCTTGTCGACCAGATCGGCGTTGAAACCCGACTGCGGGCCCGCGTCGAGCCCGAGCGCTCGCGCGGCCAGGATCAGGTAAGCGCCCTGCAGGCTGCTGTTGCGGAAGGCCGTGGCCTGCGCGGCCTCGGCGCTCTTCTCGAAGAGCGGCTTGGCGTCGTAGGCCGGGAACTGGCTGGGCAGGTGCTCGTAGAAGCGCGTGTCCTGCGCCACGATCACCGTGACGCCTGCGGCCAGCGTCTGGGCGGTGTTTCCCGCCGACACGGCCGGCTTCAGCTTCGCCTTGGCCTCCTCGCTTCGCACGAACACGTAGCGTGCCGGCTGGGCGTTGAAGGCGGTCGGGCCCCACTTGAGGAGGTCGTACAGCTTGTGGATGAGCTCGTCGGTCACCGGCACGGGCTTGAACGCGTGCACGGTGCGGGCCTTGCGGAACAGCTGGTCCAGCGCGGCTTCGGGAATCGATAGCAGTGTGGTCATGGCTTCAGGAGAAAGCTTTGATTCAGTTCGATGCTGCCGCCAGCGCCTGGTCGAGGTCGGCGATCAGGTCGTCGATGTGCTCGATGCCGACTGACAGGCGCACCGTGGCCTCGGTCACGCCGGCCCTGGCCAGCTCCTCGGGCGAGAGCTGCCGGTGCGTGGTCGATGCGGGGTGCGTGGCCAGCGAGCGCACGTCGCCGATGTTGACCAGGCGCGTGAAGAGCTTCAGCGCGTCGAGGAACCTGGCGCCGCCCTCGCGCCCCGAGCCGATGCCGAAGGTCAGCACGCCGCTGGCCTTGCCGCCGAGGTACTTCTTCGCCAGCGCATGGTCGGGGTGGTCTTCGAGCGCCGCGTAGTTGACCCACTTCACCGCCTTGTGCGTCTTCAGGTGCTGCGCCACGCGCAGCGCGTTGTCGCTGATGCGGTCGACGCGCAGCGCGAGCGTCTCGATGCCCTGCAGGATCAGGAAGGCATTGAACGGCGAGATGGCCGCGCCCGTGTTGCGCAGCGGCACCACGCGCGCGCGGCCGATGTAGGCGGCCGGGCCCAGCGCGTCGGTGTAGACCACGCCGTGGTAGCTCACGTCGGGCTCGTTCAGGCGCTTGAAGCGCTGCTTGTGCTCCGCCCACGGGAACTTGCCCGAGTCGACGATGGCACCGCCGATGCTGGTGCCGTGGCCGCCCAGGTACTTGGTGAGCGAGTGCACCACGATGTCGGCGCCGTGCTCGATGGGCCGGCTCAGGTACGGCGAGGGCACCGTGTTGTCGACGATCAGCGGCACGCCGTTGCGGTGCGCGATCTCGGCGATGGCCGCGATGTCCGTCACGTTGCCCGCCGGGTTGCCGAGCGACTCGACGAACACGGCCTTGGTTCGCTCGTCGAAGAGCTTCTCGAAGCTCGACGGATCGCGGTGGTCCGCGAAGCGCGTGGTGATGCCGAACTGCGGCAGCGTGTGGGCGAACAGGTTGTAGGTGCCGCCGTAGAGCGCTGTGCTGCTAATGATGTTGTCGCCGGCTTCGGCGATGGTCTGGATCGCGTAGGTCACAGCCGCCTGCCCCGAGGCCAGCGCGAGCGCGGCAATGCCGCCTTCGAGCGCCGCCACGCGCTGCTCCAGCACGTCCTGTGTCGGGTTGTTGATGCGGGTGTAGATGTTGCCCGGCACCTTCAGGTCGAACAGGTCGGCGCCGTGCTGCGCGCTGTCGAAGGCGTAGGCCACCGTCTGGTAGATGGGCGGCGCCACGGCGCGGGTGGTCGGATCGGGCGAATAGCCGGCGTGGACCGACAGGGTTTCGAATTTCCAGTTCTGCGACATGCGGAATACCTTTCAGGGTTGAAGGAAAGAACGGGCTGACGGGTTCATCCAGGAATACCGCGGAACCGGCTCTGCCGGGCCGCTGGTATTGCCCCCGGCGAGGGGGTTGGCGGCCACACGAAGTGGGCAAGCCTGGGGGTGGACATCAAATCGCCCAGCGCAATGCGTGCGCGGGCGTGGCGAGCCAGCTGGCGTCGGTGCTCTCGGCTTCGGTCTCTCCGGACTTCTGCAGCACCCTGTCGAGGATTCGTTTTTCGATCGCGGCGAAGGCCGGGTCGCCCTGCGAGCGCGGACGGGCCAGCGCGATGTTCTCGTCGAGCGCGATGCGCCCGTCCTCGATCAGGATCACGCGGTCGGCCAGCGCAACGGCTTCCTGCACGTCGTGCGTCACCAGCAGCGCGGTGAAGCGGTGGCGCTGCCACAGGTTCTCGATGAGGCGGTGCATCTCGATGCGCGTCAACGCGTCGAGCGCGCCCAGCGGCTCGTCGAGCAGCAGCAGGCGCGGGTGGTGCACCAGCGCGCGCGCCAGGGCCACGCGCTGGCGCTGGCCGCCCGACAGGCGCGCCGGCCATTCGTTCTCGCGATCGGCCAGGCCGACCTGCGCCAGCACTTCCTTGCCGCGCGCCTTGGCGTCGTTCGGCAGCCCCAGCGTCACGTTGTCGAGCACGCGGCGCCATGGCAAGAGGCGCGCCTCCTGGAACATGATGCGGGTGTCGTCGTGCAGGCCGTTCACGGCCTTGCCGTCGGTGTAGAGGCCGCCGGAGCTCGGCTCCTCCAGGCCCGCGATAAGCCGCAGCAACGTGCTCTTGCCGCAACCGCTGCGCCCGACGATGGCGATGAACTGGCCCGGCTCGATGGTCAGGCGCGTGTTGCGCAGCACCTCGCGCGCGCCATATCGCTTGTGCAGGTTGCGCGCCTCGAGGCGCACGCCGCCCGCAACGCCTTCGTGCGAACGAGCCAGGGGTTGGATGTCTTTCAGTACGGCACTCATGGTTTCTTCAGACTCCGGGCTTGAACAGCGCCACGTTCAGCGCATCGATCTTTCTGGGCAGCAGCTTCTCGGTGAGGAAGGCATCGGCAATACGCTGCTGCTCGCCCAGCACCTCGGGCACCACCGGTCGCACCGCGTAACTGCGGCGGGCGTTGGCCTGCTCGATGGTGGCGGCGTCGAGGCCCCACACCGGCGACAGCAGCGTGGCCGCTTCCTTCGGGTTCTGCTTCACCCATCGGCCGGTCTTCTCCAGCTCGGCGTAGACCACGCGCAGCACGTCGGGCCGCGCCTTGGCGAACTTGCTGCTCGCGAGGTAGTAGCGCTGGTACGAGGCGATGCCTGCGCCGTCGGCCAGCACGCGTACCTTCGACTGGCGCTGGGCCGCGGCGAGAAACGGGTCCCACACCACCCAGGCGTCGATCGCGCCCTTCTCGAAGGCAGCGCGGCCGTCGGCGGGCGTGAGGTAGGCGGGCTCGATGTCCTTGAACGAGAGGCCGGCCTTGTCGAGCGCGGCGATCAGCAGGTAGTGCGCACCGGCCGCCTTCGCGAAGCCGATCTTCTTGCCCTTCAGGTCGGCGACGTTTTTCAGCGGCGAGTCTTCGCGCACCACGATGGCCTGCGCGGCGGGCGACGGCGCTTCCTGCGCGATGAAGGTCAGGTCGGCACCAGCCGCCTGCGCGAACACCGGTACGGTGTCGGCCACGTCGGCGCTGATGTCGAGGTTGTCGAGGTTCAGCGCCTCCAGCAGCGGCAAGCCGCTGGTGAACTCGTGCCAGCTCAGCGCGGCGTTGAGCGGTGCGAGTTGCTTCTCGAGCGTGCCCTGCGCCTTGAGCACGGCGATGAGCGTCGACGACTTCTGGTAGCCCAGGCGCACGGTGGCGGGCCGGGCGGCCACGCCCTGCGCGAGCACCGCGCCCGAGCCGAGCGCCGCGATCGTCGCGATGGCGGTGCGGCGGGAGATGGAGGCTGATGAATGCGTCATTCCCCTGCCCTCACTTCGCCTTCTTCTGGTAGCCGGGGTGCCAGCGCAGCCACCATTGCTCCAGACCGCGGGCGAACAGGTCGGCCAGCTTGCCGAGCAGCGCGTACAGCAGGATGCCCACCAGCACGATGTCGGTCTGCAGGAACTCGCGGGCGTTCATCGTGAGGTAGCCGATGCCGGCCTGCGCCGAGATCGTCTCGGCCACGATCAAAATCACCCACATCAGGCCCAGCGAGAAGCGCAGCCCCACGAGGATCGACGACAGCGCGCCCGGCAGGATCACCTCGCGGTACAGCTGCCAGCGCGACAGGCCGTAGGTGCGCCCCATCTCGATGAGTTGCGGATCGACGTTGCGGATGCCGTGGAAGGTGTTCAGGTAGATCGGGAAGAACACCGACACCGAGATGAGAAAGAGCTTGGCCGACTCGTCGATCCCGAACCACAGGATCACCAGCGGAATCAGCGCCAGCGCCGGGATGTTGCGCACCATCTGGATGGTGGAGTCGAGCAGCGTCTCGAAGAACTTCACCGAACCCGTGAGCAGCCCCAGCACCAGCCCCGCGCCGCCGCCGATGGCCAGCCCCGCGAGCGCCCGGCCCGCGCTGACCTTCACATGCGTCCACAGCTCGCCGGAGACCGTGAGGTTCCACGCTGCCTTCACCACGTCGACCGGCGCCGGCAGCACGCGCGTGCTGAGCCAGCCCAGCGACGAGGCGATCTGCCAGAAGACGATGAGCCCCACCGGCACCAGCCACGGCACCAGCCGCTTCGCGACGCTGACGGCGAAGGCCTTGAATGCGTTGTTGCCCGCGTTCTCCGCCGGCACCACCGCCGGCAGTTCCTGAACCTGTTCGGTCATGGCAGTCCTTCAACTTTGGGAGACGAGGCGCGAAGGCGCATCGAGATTGGCGACGACCTCGCCGAAAGGGCCGCTCAGCGAGCCGCCCGCCAGCCGTGTCTTCGCCCTGCGCGAGAGCAGCGGGAACACCAGCTCGGCGAAGCGGTAGGCCTCTTCGAGATGCGGGTAGCCCGACAGGATGAACTTATCCAGGCCCAGCGCCGCATATTCCTCGATGCGCGCCGCAACCGTCTTCGCATCGCCCACCAGCGCCGTGCCGGCACCACCGCGCACCAGGCCCACGCCGGCCCAGAGGTTCGGCGCGATTTCCAGCTCGGCGCGTGTGCGCTTGGCGCCGCCCGCGTGCAGCGCGGCCATGCGGCGTTGTCCTTCCGAATCCATGCGCGCGAAGGCGGCCTGCGCGCGGATCACGGTCTCGTCGTCCACGCGGCTGATGAGTTCCTCGGCGGCCTTCCAGGCGGCGTCTTCCGTCTCGCGCACGATCACATGCAGGCGGATGCCGAACTCGACCCGCCGGCCCTTGCGCTCGGCGCGCGCCCGCACGTCGGCGATCTTCTTCGCGACCTCGGCGGGCGGCTCGCCCCAGGTGAGGTAGGCATCGACCTGCTCCGCCGCCAGCTCGTGCGCAGCCGCCGAAGAGCCGCCGAACCACACTTGCGGATACGGCTTCTGCACCGGCGGGTAGAGCAGCTTCGCGCCCTTCACGCTCAGGTGCTTGCCCTCGTAGTCGAAGGCCTGCCCGTCGTGGCTACGCGCGATGATCTCGCGCCAGATGCGGATGAACTCGGCCGACTGCTCGTAGCGCGAGGCATGGTCCAGGTACACGCCATCGCCTTCGAGCTCGGCCTGGTCGCCGCCCGTCACGAGGTTGACGAGCAGGCGCCCGCCCGAGAGCCTGTCGAAGGTCGCTGCCATGCGCGCGGCCAGGCTGGGCTGGTGCAGCCCGGGGCGCACCGCCACCAGGAACTTGAGCTTCTTCGTCGCGCCGATCAGGCTGGAGGCGATGACCCACGGGTCTTCGCAGGAGCGGCCCGTCGGTATCAGCACGCCCTCGTAGCCGAGGTTGTCGGCCGCGCCGGCGATCTGCTGCAGGTAGGCCAGGTCGATCGGGCGCGCGCCCTCGCTGGTGCCGAGGTAGCGGGCGTCGCCGTGCGTGGGGAGGAACCAGAAGATCTGCATCACGCGACTCCCGCGCCGGCCGCTTCGAGCACGTTGATCCTCTTCGGGATCAGCTTCAGCTCGAAGAAGGTGTCGGCGATCTTCTGCTGCTCGGCCAGGATGGCCTTGGTGATGGGCGTGGTGCCGTACGCCGAACGGTTTACCGACAGTTCGGCCACGGGCTTGGGCAGGCCCCAGAGAGCGGCGAGCTCACCGGCCAGCTCGCCCTTGTTCGAGGCGCCCCATGCGTCCACCTTGTTGAGTTCCTCGATCGCGATGGACAGCACGTCGGCATTCTTCGCCACGTAGTCCAGCGACGAGAAGTAGTAGGCGCGGTTGCCGACCACGCCCGTGGCATCGGCGAGCACGCGTGCGTCGAGCGATTTTTCGGCGGCGGCCAGGAAGGGGTCCCAGATCACCCAGGCATCGACCGAGCCCTTCTCGAAGGCCGCGCGCGCGTCGGCAGGCGGCAGGTAGACCAGGTTCAGGTCGGCGTAGGAGAGGCCGTGCTTCTCGAACAGCTTGACGATGAAGTAATGGACGTTCGAGCCCTTGTTGAGCGCGATCTTCTTGCCCTTCAGTTCGGTCACCGTCTTGATGGCCGAGCCCTTGGGCACCAGCACCGCTTCGGACTGCGGACGCTGCACGGTCGCGCCCACGTAGGCCAGCGGCGCGCCGGCGGCCTGCGCGAAGATCGGCGGCGCCTCGCCCACGTCGCCGAAGTCGATGGAGCCGACGTTCAGCGCCTCGAGCTGCACGGGGCCGGCGGTGAACTCGGTCCACTTCACGCTCACGCCCAGCGGCGCGAGGCGCTTCTCGAGCGTGCCGCGGCCCTTGAGCAGCGTGAGGTAGCCCTTCTGGTGGCCGATGCGGAACTGGCGCGCCGGCGACTGCGCCAGTACACCGAACGAAGGCAGCGCAATGGCAGCGGCAACGCCCTGCAGCAGGCGGCGGCGGGGTGCGGAGATCAGTGTCATGAGAAGGCTTTCGACTGTGTTGGCCGCGCGCTCAGGCAGCGGCGATGAAGCTCACGATCAGCGCGACGGCGCTGACGACGATCACGCTCGCGGCCAGGTCGCCCAGCGCATGCCAGAGGGAGCGCGGGGTCGTGTCGAGCACGGAGTCTTCGGTGGCAACGGGAGTCATGCGTGGGTTCCTTGGTGTTGCGAAACGAAAGGCAAAGGCTGTCCCGCACCGCGCACAGGCGGTGTTCAAAAAGGGAAGCGGGATGACCGGAGGAAGAGTTCCGAAAAAGCCGGGCTCGCGCTGGCGCGCGGCCCGTGCTTTCAGACGCTACATCGCACGCGCGAGAACGGCACCGGCTCGAAGCCGTGCGTCGCCGGCAGCTTCAGGCCCTCGGTGGCCAGTACCTCGACGGCCTCGTTGAGTCGTTCGGCCAGGTCGTTGTGCACCTGGTAGGCGTTCTCGGGCGTCAGCGCGATCTGCGATTCGCTGGCGTAAACGCCCGGAAGGATGTGGCGCGCCGACAGCGACTGCAGCACGGGCCGCAGCGCGTAGTCGAGCGCGAGCATGTGGTGCGGGCTCCCGCCGGTGGCCAGCGGCAGCACCGTCTTGCCCTTGAGCGCGTTCTGCGAAAGCAGGTCGAGAAAAACCTTGAGCAGGCCGCTGTAGGCCGCCTTGTAGACCGGCGTGGCCACCACGATCACGCGGGCCGCCGCCACCTGGGCGATGGCGCGCTCGATGGCCGGATGGTTCCACTCGGCCAGGAGCAGCGCCTGCGCCGGCAGTTCGCGAACGGCGAGCCGCTCGATCCGCGCATGGCGCCGGGCCAGCCGCTCGCCCACCGCGTCGAGCAAGGCGGTGGAACGGGACGGGGCCGTCGGGCTACCGGCAATCAGGAGAACGGACACGGAAAACCTCAGTTCGATGAAAAAAAGCGCGAATTCGCGGGGCCGCCGCGCACGGCCGCCCGAAGCGGCCGGCCCGCCCTCCGGCAGGGGGTGGGCGAAGCGACACGAAGTGCGCGCGGCCGGGGGGGTTACTTTTGTTTCGCTGTGTAGATCTGGTCGAAGGAGCCGCCGTCGGCGAAGTGCTCCTTGTCGGCCTTCGCCCAGCCGCCGAAGGCTTGGTCGATGGTCACCAGCGTGAGCTTGGGGAACTGCTTGTCGTACTTGGCCTTGGCCTTCTCGGAGGTCGGGCGGTAGAAGTTGCGGCCCGCGATGTCCTGGCCTTCGTCGGAGTACAGGTACTTCAGGTACTCCTCGGCGACGGCGCGCGTGCCCTTCTTGTCGACGACCTTGTCGACCACCGACACGCTGGGCTCGGCCAGGATGGAGATCGACGGCACCACGATCTCGAACTTCTCGGGGCCGAATTCCTTCAGCGCCAGGAAGGCTTCGTTCTCCCAGGCCAGCAGCACGTCGCCCACGCCGCGCTGCACGAAGGTGATGGTCGCGCCGCGCGCGCCGGTGTCGAGCACGGGCACGTTCTTGAACAGGTTGCCGATGTATTCCTTGGCCTTCGCGTCGCCGCCGTACTTGCGCTTGGCGAACTCCCACGCAGCCAGGTAGTTCCAGCGGGCGCCGCCCGAGGTCTTGGGGTTCGGGGTGATCACCTGCACGCCGGGCTTGACCAGGTCGTCCCAGTCCTTCAGGCCCTTGGGGTTGCCCTTCTTCACCAGGAACACGATGGTCGAGGTGTAGGGCGCGGAGTTGTGCGGCAGGCGCTTCTGCCAGTCGGCCTTGACCAAGCCGCCGTGCGAAACCAGCGCGTCGATGTCGCCGCCCAGCGCCAGCGTGGCCACGTCGGCGTCGATGCCGTCGATGATCGAGCGGGCCTGCTTGCCCGAGCCGCCGTGCGACTGCTTGACCGTCACGTCCTGGCCGGTCTTGGCCTTCCAGTACTTGGCGAAAGCCTGGTTGTAGTCCACGTAGAGCTCGCGTGTCGGGTCGTACGACACATTCAGCAGCGTCACGGGGCCCTTGGCCGCCGCGGCGCCCTGCGCGAACGTCGGCAACGCCGACAGGGCCATGGCACCGGCCACGCCGGCACCCAGGGAAAGCTTGATAAAGTCGCGGCGAAGGCTCATGGTGTCTTGCTCTGAAAATGCATATCGATGAAGCTGCGTATTCTCAATACGACATATAGAAACTGGAACGACCAAGTTTTCAGTTCTAAATAGCCAAATCAACTAAGCAGCCCTTTCCCGCTTTTTTTCCCGTATCCCCACTTTTCCCGTTCAAAAGGCAACAGAAATGGCACGCATGGTTCAGTGCATCAAGCTCGGCAAAGAAGCCGAAGGTCTCGACTTCCCGCCCTACCCCGGCGAGTTGGGCAAGCGGATCTGGGAAAGCGTCAGCAAGGAAGCCTGGGCTGCCTGGCTGAAGCAGCAGACCATGCTGGTCAACGAAAACCGCCTGAACCTTGCCGATCTGCGCGCCCGCCAGTACCTGGCGCGGCAGATGGAAAAGCACTTCTTCGGCGAAGGCGCCGACGTGGCCCAGGGCTACGTTCCCCCATCTGCCCCCTGACGGTCACCCCTGCGATTGCCGCCCACCTCTTCTTCGGGAAACACTGCAGAACCGGCTTCGCCGGGCTGCAGGTGTTGCCCCCTCGAAGGGGGTGGGCGAAGCGACACGAAGTACGCGAAGCCTGGGGGTGAGCCTGTTACCTGGCGCGCCGACGGCGTTCCCCGGAGCGAACGCTTCGACGACATTTATCACACCGAAACCGGCGCACTGGCCCAGTCGCGCCATGTTTTCCTCGGCGGCTGCGGCCTGCCCGAGGCCTGGGGCGGGCAGCCCCAATGGCGGATTCTCGAAACCGGCTTCGGCCTGGGCCTCAATTTCCTGACAACCTGGCAGGCGTGGCGCGCCGATCCGGCACGGCCTCGGCTGCTGCACTTCGTCTCGGTCGAGGCCCATCCGGTCTCGGCCGGGGATCTGGTGCGCGCGGCCGGGGCGTACCCCGAACTCGCTCCGCTGGCCGGTGAACTGGCCGCACAGTGGAACGGCCTGCTACCGGGCTTCCACCGGCTGACTCTCGACGAGGGCCGCGTGATGCTCACCCTGTGCGTCGGCGACGTGCAGCCCATGCTGCGCGCCCAGCGCTTCGAGGCCGACAGCATCTTCCTGGACGGCTTCAGCCCGCAGCAGAACCCGGCGATGTGGTCGGCGGACACGCTCAAGGCGGTGTCGCGCTTCGCCCGCCAGGGCACACGCATCGCCACCTGGACCATCGCGCGGGCGATCCGCGATGCGCTCGCGCAGCAAGGCTTCGCCGTCGAGAAGCGACCCGGCCTGCCGCCCAAGCGCGACTGCCTGCGCGGCACCTTCGCCCCCGCCTGGACCGTGCGCCGCCGCGAACCCGCGCCGGAGCGCGTCGAGGCGCCGGGCCGCTGTGCCGTCATCGGCGCGGGCCTCGCGGGTGCAGCCGTGGCGGCCAGCCTGGCGCGGCGCGGCTGGCAGGTGACGGTGCTCGACGCTGCCGACTGGCCCGCATCCGGCGCCTCGGGGCTGCCGGTGGGCATGCTCGCGCCGCATGTATCGCCCGACGACGCCCTGCTCTCGCGGCTCACGCGCGCCGGCATCCGTGCGACCTGGATCGAACTGGCACGGCTGCTCGAAGAAGGCCGGGACTGGCGCGCCAGCGGCGTGCTGGAGCGCCGGCCCGATGGCGATGTCCGCGTGCCCGCCGGCTGGAGCAGCCAGGGGCCGAACGAATCGTGGCCTGCCGATAGCGACGAGCTGTCGGCGGCCGGCCTGCCCGCCGGCACTCCCGCGATCTGGCATGCGCGGGCGGCCTGGGTGAAGCCGCAGCGGCTGATTGCCGCCTGGCTGCGCCAGCCGGGCATCGAGTTCCGCGGCCGTTGCCGGGTGGAACGGCTGGAGCGCCATGCAGACGGCTGGCAACTGTTCGACGCGGCCGGCGAGCTGCTGACCGAAGCGGATCGCATCGTGATCTGTGCCGGCTTGGAATCGGGCCGCTTCGCTCCCGCGCTCCCCTTGCAGCCAGTGCGCGGACAGGTCGCCTGGGGCCCGATGCCCGACGACAGCGCCCTGCTACCCACGACGCCGGTCAACGGCGACGGTCATCTGGTCGCTCACGTCCCCGGCGAGCACGGCGATGCGGCGATGTGGCTGGCCGGTGCCACCTTCGATCGCGACAGCACCAGCCTCGACCCCACCGAGGCGGACAGCAACGCAAACCGCGAGCGCCTCGAGCGTCTGCACCCGGACGCCGCTAGGGCGTTGGCCGGCGGCGAGAGCCACACATGGGTCGGCGTTCGATGCGCTTCGGGCGACCGGCGCCCTCTTGCAGGCCCGGTCGATGCTGGCCTCTGGACCTGCACAGCCCTGGGCTCGCGCGGCCTGAGCTTCGCGGCCCTGTGCGCCGAGCTGCTCGCCGCGCAGTGGCATGCCGAACCGCTGCCCCTGCCCGCCACGCTGGCCAAGGCGCTCGGCACTCAGCGGCTCTGAGAATCAGCCCGTCGCCGGGGTCACGCCCAGCAGGCCACCATGGCGCCCGGGAAGATGCCGATCGCCGGCCCGCCGAGCACCTGCAAAGGGCCGAAGGCTTCGGGCAACGGTTGCCTGCCTGACTACCCGGCGCTGTGCACCGAGGGCGCCAGTATGTGGTCGATGCGGCTGTCCCCGTAGGTGCGCAGCACTTCGGAGATCACCACCTTGTAGCCGTCGAGCCAGTTCGCCTGCGCGGCCTTGGCCTGCTGGTGCGCGGGGTGGCTGATCAGCGCCTGCAGGCTGTCGAGCGAATCCCAGTAGTAGACGTTCGACACGAGCCCGTTGCCCGGGTTTTCCCACGTCTCCTCGCCCAGGTAGCCGGGCAGCGACCTGGCGGCTGCGGCGATGGTCTGGTCGAGGCGGTGGAACTCGTCGTCGAACTGCTTCTTGGCGAAGATGAAGGTGGCGCAGTACATGGCGGGCCGGAATCTCCTGGGTGGCGCAACGGATGTGCGAGCCGGACGGTCGAATGGACGGGCGCCGATTCTGCGGCATCGACGCCCGTGCGTTCCACACTTTTGCCGCGCGAAGGCACGAGAATGCGGCGCATGGCCACCCAGTACGACATCAGGCACACCACCGTCTACCGCTACAACCAGCCGGTCAGCTTCGGCCTGCACCGGGTGATGTTCCGCCCGCGCGACAGCCACGACCTGCGCGTGCTGGCCACCGACCTGCAGGTGAGCCCGGAGGCGAACACGCGGCTCATCCAGGACCCGTACTCCAACTCCGTCGCGCTGGTGCAGCCACTGGGCGAAGCCACCGAGCTGCGCATCGTGTGCTCCTTCACCATCGAGCACGTGCCGCCGTCGCAGCGCGACCTGTTCACACTCGATCCGTCCGCGGAATTCCTGCCCTTCGCCTACTCGGTGCAGGAGCGGCTCGACCTGGAGCACTACCTGCGCCCGCACCACGACGACGACGAGCAAGGTACGCTGATCCGCTGGGCCCACCAGTTCCTGCAGGCCGACAAGCCCAACAGCACGCGCGAGGTGCTCACGCGCATGAACGCGCACATCGGCCGGAGCTTCGAATACAAGGCGCGCGACGAGGAAGGCACCCAGACGCCGCTGGAAACGCTGGCGCTGGGCAGCGGCAGCTGCCGCGACTACGCGCTGCTGATGATGGAAGCCACGCGCCGCCTGGGTATCGCGACCCGCTTCGTCTCGGGCTACCTCTACGACGCGGCACTCGACACCGCCGCGCGGGCTCAGGGCGAGCCCGACTCGATGACCGGCGCCGGCACCACGCACGCCTGGCTGCAGGCCTACCTGCCGGGCGTGGGCTGGCTCGCCTTCGACCCCACCAACAACCTCATGGGCAGCGGCCAGCTGATCCGCGTGGGCGTGGCACGCGACCCTTCGCTGGCGGCGCCGATCTCGGGCAGCTGGTTCGGCGACCCCGAGGCCTACGAGGGACTCGAGGCCACGGTGGTCGTCACGCGCCGCGAGGGCTGAGCGCCGCGGCAGCGGTGCTCAACCGCGCGCCGCCACCTTCGCTTCAAGTTCGGCGATACGCGCCCTCGCCTCGTCGCCTTCCGGAATCGGCCGGCCGCTGTCGCGCCACTGCACCGCACTCTTGAAGCCTTCGGCCTCCGCCTGCCGCCTGAACCACATGCCCTCGGGGTTGTGGCGCGTGATGCCGTCGAACACGGTGGCGAACATCTGGCTCTGCTCCAGGCCCATCGAATGCCAGACCTGGTTGACGACCAGCTTGTGCATCATGAGATGCGAGCTCGGCACGCCCGCGATGCGCTGCGCGAGCTGCATCGTGGCGTCTTCGAGCCGCTCAGCCGGCACCGAGAAATTGGCCAGCCCCCATTCGGCTGCCTGCGTGCCGGTGATGGTGTCGCCGGTGAACATGAGCTGCTTGGCGCGCATGGCGCCGAGGCGGTAGGTCCACATCGCGGTGGTCGGGCAGCCCCACACGCGCGTGGGCATGTAGCCGATGCGCGCATCGTCGGCCATGGTCAGCAGGTCGCAGCACAGCGCGATGTCGCTGCCGCCGGCCACCGCGTAGCCGTGTACCTTGGCGATGGTGGGCTTGCGGCTGCGCCACAGGGCCATGAAGTCGTCGGTGTTGCGCTTCATGGCGGCGTAGTCGAGCATCGGGTCCCAGGGCGTCTTTTCCTGCCGGCAGGGGTGGTCGCCCTGGTCGCCGTCACCCTGGCGGCCATGGCCTTCGGCGTAATCGCCCAGGTCGTAGCCGGCGCAGAAGGCACGGCCTGCGCCCTCGACCACGATCACGTGCACCTCGTCGTCGGCCTCGGCCCATTCGACCGCGCGGCGTATCTCGGCGGGCGTGGTCTCGCCGATGGCGTTGAGCTTGTCGGGCCGGTTGAGAACCAGGCGCGCGATGCGCGGGTGCTGCGGGTCCTTGTCGATCAGGACGGTTTCGAAGGCTGGCATGACGGGCTGTCTCCTTGTGTTGAGGGGCGGTCGCGCTGCTTTTTTAGCATCGACCGCCTCGCACGCCCAGCCCCGGAAAGAGCCTTCAGCCCGCTGTTGCCCCACCCAGCTGGAAGCGGAAGACCGCGCCCTTGTCGGCCTGCTGCACCAGCCGGATGTCGCTGCCGTGCAGCTGCAGGATGCGCTTGACGATCACCAGCCCCAGCCCGCCGCTGCTCGCCGTGCCGTCGGCGCGCGAGCCGCTCATGAACACCGGGCGCGTGAAGATCGCCTTCTGCAGCTCGCCCGGAATGCCCGGCCCCGTGTCGCTCACCTGCACCGTCACGCCGCCGTTCTCAGCACGCAGCTGCACCACGATCTCGCCGCCCTCGGGCGTGTGGCGGATCGCGTTGTCCAGCAGGTTGGTCAGCACGCGCTCGATCATGCCGAGATCGGCCGACACCACCGGCAGGCCGGGCGCGATGTCGGGCTTCAGGCGCTGGTGCCTTGCTTCTGCCGCCAGTTCGAACTTCTGGAACACGTCCTGCACCAGGTCGGCCAGCGCGAAGCTTTCCTTCTCGGGCTTGACCACGCCGTATTCGAGCCGCGCCAGTTCGAAGGCCTCCTGCGCCAGCCGGCCGACCTTGCGGCTCTGGCCGAGGGCGATTTCGAGATAGCGCCGCCGCTCCGCCTCGTCGAGCGTGCCGGCCTTGAGCAGCAGCGTTTCGAGGTAGCCATGCAGCGAGGTGAGCGGCGTGCGCAGGTCGTGCGAGATGTTGGCGAAGAGCTCGCGGCGCTGCTGGTCCTGCAAGGTCAGCTCGCGCCATTGTTCGGCGATGCGCTTCGTCATCTGTGCAAAGGCCTGGCCCAGCTGGGCGATCTCGTCGCTGCCGCGCGAAAGCCGCTCCAGCGTGGGCGCCTCGCCTTCGAGCGATGCGATGCCTTCGGTCTCGAAGCGCTTCACCGCCGCCGTCAGCTCGCGCAGCGGCCGCGTGATGAGCCGGAATGCCGCCAGCCCCGCAAGCAGCCCGAGCAGCGCCACCAGCCCCATCGCCCACAGCGTGGTGCGCAGCACGTTGTCGGCCGCCACGTTGGCGACCAGCGCGTCGTGGTCCTCGCCCTGGAGCACCACATAGACATAGCCCGCGTCGCGCCCGCCCATCTGCAGCGGCGCGGCGCTGAATACCTTGGCGCCGGTCGGGCTGCGCGGGTCGTCCCCCGCGATGGGCAGCGGTGCGCCCGAGAGCAGCTTGCGGACCGGTCCCAGGTCGACCCTGTCGCGCTTCAGGTGTCCCGGCGGCGCGGCCTGCGCCTCGATGCGGCCGTCCAGCCCGAGCAGGTAGACCTCCACGCTGGGGTTGACGGCCATCAGCTTGTCGAACAGGTCCTTCACCGCCGCCTGGTCGAGCCCTCCGGGCTTCATGAGTTCGGAGTTTTCGGCGATGTGCGCCGCCAGCCCGAGCGAGAGGCGCTGCACCACTTCCTGCTCGTGCATGCCGTTGGAGCGAACCTGCAGCCACACCGACGCGCCGCAGCACACCAGCAGCAGCACTGCGAACACGGCCGACAGCCGCCGCGAAAGCGTGGCCCAGGCCATCGTCATGCGGCCTCCTCCGCGCTGCCGGTGGCCGAGAGCTTGTAGCCGCGCCCCCACACGGTGAGGATGCGCTTCGGCTGCGTGGGGTCGGCCTCCACCTTGGTGCGCAGCCGGTTGATGTGGGTGTTGACGGTGTGCTCGTAGCCGTCGTGCTGGTAGCCCCAGACCTGGTTGAGCAGGTCGAGCCGCGAGAACACCTTGCCGGGGTTGCGCGCGAAGAAGTACAGCAGGTCGAACTCGCGCGGCGTGAGCTCCACCGGCTTGCCGTCCACCCGCACTTCGCGCGCCAGCGGCTCGATGTCGAGGTTGCCCAGCGTGAGGCTGCCCGAGTCCATGCGTGCGTTGCGCGCCATCGCGTCAGTGCGCCGCAGCAGCGCCTTCACGCGCGCCACCAGCTCCAGCACCGAGAAGGGCTTGGCCAGGTAGTCGTCGGCCCCCAGCTCCAGGCCGAGGATGCGATGCACCTCGCTCGAGCGGGCGCTGATGATGATGATCGGCGTGTAGCGCGCCATCGCGCGGGCGCGGCGGCAGATCTCGAGGCCGTCGATGCCGGGCAGCATCAGGTCGAGCACCAGCGCGTCCCAGTTGCCGCGCTCCAGCTCGCGCAGGCCGGCGTGGCCGTCGGCGGCGTGCTCGATGGCATAGCCCTCGTCGCGCAGGTGCATGCGCAGCAGTTCGGCAATGTGGGCGTCGTCCTCGACGATCAGCACGCGCTTGGGAGTGTCCATGGTGGCGCCATTGTCCCGCCATCCGGCCGGCGGAGTTATCACGATTAATTGAACTTTGCGTGATGAATCGGCCATGGGGTGCGCCGAACAATCCGCCCCATGAACAGCACGACAGCCACCGCCCCCATCCCCGCCACGGCCACGGCCGGGCCGGTACATCCGCTGTGGATGCGCATCTCGCACTGGCTCAACGCGCTGGCCGTGGTGATCCTGGTCGCCAGCGGCTGGCGCATCTACGACGCCTCGCCTTTCTTCCCCTTCACCATCCCGACCGTGGTCACGCTAGGCGGCTGGCTCGGCGGCGCCCTGCAATGGCACTTTGCGGCGATGTGGCTGCTGGTGGCCAACGGCCTGTTCTACCTGTTCATGAACATCGCCACCGGCAGGCTGGCCACGAAGTTCTTTCCGCTGACGCCGCGCGGCGTGCTGCACGACGCACTGGCCGCGCTCAAGGGCAGGCTCTCGCACGCCGACCCGCGCCACTACAACAGCGTGCAGAAGCTGGCCTACCTGTTCGTGATGCTCGACCTGATCGTGATCATGCTCTCGGGCCTGGTGCTGTGGAAGTCGGTGCAGTTCCCGGTGCTGCGCGAGCTGATGGGCGGCTACGAGTCGGCGCGCCGCGTGCACTTCTTCGGCATGGCCGCGATCGTCGCCTTCGTCGTCGTGCACCTCGTGATGGTGGCCCTGGTGCCCCGCACGCTCCTCACCATGATCCGCGGCCGCGCCGCCAAAGCCCGATGAAGATATTCAAAGCCCCCACCCTGAGCGGCATCGACGGCGACGCCGTGCTGCGCGAAGCCCGCACGCTGATCTCGAAGAAGCTCGACGAGCCCTCGCGCCGCGTCTTCCTGCAGCGCTCGCTCACCCTCGGCGGCCTTTCGCTGCTCACCGGCTGCAGCATCAGCGACAACGCGCAGGTGGAGGCCGCGCTCACGAAAATCTCCCGCTTCAACGACAAGGTGCAGGGCCTGATCTTCAGCCCCACGCAGCTCGCGCCGACCTACACGGAGGCCGAGATCACCCGCCCCTTTCCCTTCAACGCCTACTACGGCGAGGACGAGGTGCGCGAGGTGGAAGAAGCCGGCTATCGCCTCGAAGTGACCGGCATGGTCGCCGACAGGCACGCCTGGACGCTGGCCGAACTGCGCGCCATGCCGCAGCAGGAGCAGATCACGCGGCATATCTGCGTGGAGGGCTGGAGCGCCATCGGCCGATGGGGCGGCGTGCGCTTCGCCGACTTCCTGCGCCACATCGGCGCCGACCTCACGGCCAAGTACGTCGGCTTCAAGTGCGCCGACGACTACTACACCAGCATCGACATGCCCACCGCCCTGCATCCGCAGACGCTGCTCGCGCTGAGCTACGACGGGCAGCCGCTGCCGCCGAAGTACGGCTTTCCGATGAAGCTGCGCATGCCCACCAAGCTTGGCTACAAGAACCCGAAGCACATCAAGGCGATGTTCGTCACCAACACCTATTCCGGTGGCTACTGGGAAGACCAGGGCTACAACTGGTTCGGAGGGAGCTGAGGGGCCGACAGCCACTCGACTGCCGAAGAAAGCGAAAGGCGGAGTTCCACCGGAACCGAGCCGACATTGAAGACCCAACCTCAACTCACTCAGGAAGACGCCAAATGAACAAGCTCACCGCAACCCTTCTCGCCACCTGCATGGCCTTCGCCGGCGCCTCGGCCTTTGCCGCCGACGAAATGGCGAAGGACGGCATGGCCAAGGACTCGATGTCCAAGGACGGCATGAAGAAGGATTCGATGGCCAAGGACTCCATGTCGAAAGACGCGATGAAGAAGGACTCGATGGCGAAGGACTCCATGTCCAAGGACGCCATGAAGAAGGACGCCATGGGCAAGGACGAGATGAAGAAGTAGGCGCCCCGCCGCGCTGCCGCCCCACAGCGCTACCGCATCACCATTGACGCCGGGGCGATTCGGCGTCAATGTCACATCCCTCAAGGAATCCGCACCATGAAGAAATCCTTCGCACTCACCGCCGGCACGCTGGCTGCCGCAGTCCTCGTCTGGCAGGCGGCGCCCTCCTTCGCAGAAACCGCCCGCCGCGTGCCCGCGCCCACCGCCGACCTGGCCGCGGCACCGGGCACGAAGACCGAAACCGCCGTGTTCGCCGGTGGCTGCTTCTGGGGCGTTCAGGGCGTGTTCCAGCGCGTCAAGGGCGTGAGCAACGCCGTGTCGGGCTATGCCGGCGGCGAGGCGAAGACCGCCCGCTACGACGAAGTCGGCTCGGGCCGCACGGGGCATGCCGAGTCGGTGCGCATCACCTACGACCCGCAGCAGGTCAGCTACGGCAAGCTGCTGCAGATCTATTTCTCGGTGGCGCACGACCCTACCGAGCTCAACCGCCAGGGGCCGGACACCGGCACCCAATACCGCTCCACCGTGTTCGCGGAGAACGCCGAGCAGGCCCGCATCGCCAACGCCTACATCGCGCAGCTCAACCAGGCGAAGACCTTCGGCAAGCCGCTGGCCACCACGGTCGAGCTGTCGAAGCCCTTCTACGCGGCCGAGGACTACCACCAGGACTACCTGACGCTGCACCCGAGCCAGCCCTACATCGCGATCAACGACATGCCGAAGATCGACGACCTGAAGAAGCTCTTCCCCGAAAGCTACAAGGCCACGCCTTCACTGGTGAAGGCGGCCAAGGCAGGCTGAGCGGGCGCCAGGTCATTCCTTGTATTCGCCGCGGCGCGCGGCCCGGTTGGCGCTGGTGCGCTCCACCAGCGCCTGCTGGGCAGTCGCCACATTGGCCGCATCGCCCTTCCATGCATCGAGCGCTGGCTGCTGCACCGCGCGGGAGAACGAGAAGGTCAGCGCCCATGGCAGGCGCGATTTGTAGCGACGATTCATTTCGTTGAGCCGCGCCGACGCCAACTGCGCCGGCTGGCCGCCCGAGAGAAATGCCACGCCGGGCACCACGGCCGGCACGGTGCGCAGCAGGCACTGCACAGTCGCCTCTGCCACTGCCTCGACGGAATCCTGCACGGCAGCCTTCAGCCCCGGCAGCACCATGTTGGGCTTCAGCAGCATGCCGTCGAGCAGGACGCCCTGTGCGCGCAATTCAACGAAGGTGCGGTGCAGAACCTCCTCGGTGACCTCTGCGCAGCGCGCGAGCGAATGGTCGCCGTCCATCAGCACCTCGGGCTCGACGATAGGCACCAGCGCGGTCTCCTGGCACAGCGCGGCATAGCGCGCCAGTGCATGTGCGTTGACACGTATGCAGGCGCGGCTCGGCAGGCCGTCACCGATGGCGATCACGCCGCGCCACTTGGCGAAGCGCGCGCCCATCGTGGCGTATTCGGCAAGGCGCTCGCGCAGGCCGTCGAGCCCTTCGGTGACGGTCTCGCCGGGGTGGCCGGCCATCGGCTTGGCGCCCGTGTCGACCTTGATGCCGGGAATGATGCCGGCGTCGGCCAGCGCCTTCGCAAAGGGCTGGCCTGCGTTGGTCTTCTGCCGGATCGTCTCGTCGAAAAGGATCGCGCCAGAGATGCTGTCGGCCAGGCCCGGCGCGGTGACGATCAGCTCTCGCCAGTCGCGCCTCGCAGCCTCCGTCTGCGGTATGCCGAGTGCGGCGAAGCGCTTGTTGCAGGTGGCGTTGCTCTCGTCCATCGCGAGCAGGCCCTTATCGTCCGCGACGAGCGCGCGGGCGGTGTCGATCAGTGTTCGTTCGGTCATGCGGGGCACCTCTCTGGCGGGCATGGTACGCCCGTGCCGCTCACTCGTTAACACCGCGAACCTGATCGCTGGCCGACTTGGCGCTCCTGCCTGTGCGGCCCGCCGGGTCTTTATCAAGCCGACGCTGGCCGGCAGTAATCTGCGCGCGGTCGGGACGGAAAGGAAACTGAATGGAACGTGGGTCACGAGAGTGCAATGCGCGCGGCGCCGGAAGGGCATCGATGCGGGCGGCCCTGGCGCTGGCTGCGTCTTTGTTCGCCACGCCTTTCGCGTTCGCCGAATTAGGCGGCGCGCCCACGCTGGCGCCGGGCCAGCGGATCGACATGGTGTCGCGCAAGGCGGCCGCTGCCGAAGCGACCGGTGCCGCAGCCAAGACGGAATCCGCCACCGGCTGGAGCACACGGGAAAGCACGTCCGACGATGGCCTGGTCCAGCGCGAGTACCTGACGGCCGACGGCACGGTGTTCGCCGTCGCGTGGCGCGGGCCGCGCCGACCGGAACTCTCGGTGCTGCTTGGCACGCGCTACGCCAGGCAGATGGCCGACAACGCCCGGGCGCAGCGCCAGCTTGGCAGGGGCTCCCACGCCACGACGTCGCAACACGACGAGGACTTCGCGGTCCATGCCTCGTCGCACCAGCGGCTGTCGGCCGGCGTCGCCTGGCTGCCGCGGATGCTGCCCGCGGGAGTCGACCCCGACTCGCTGGCCATCGCGCAAGGCTCCTGATCGTTTCAACTCATCTTCGCCCTTCGTGCCCATGGACTCACGACAAGCAGGCAACCGGCGCGCAGCCGGTGCCATGAACCTCCTTCGCGCCGTGGCTTGTGCCGCGAGCCTGCTGGGCCTTGCTGCCTGCGGTGGCGGTGGCGGCGGCGGAGGCGGTGGTGGCGCATTGCCGATCGGGCTCCTGCCCACTTCGACGCCGGCCGCGGGAAGCTCCGCGCCGGCGCCTGCTCCGGCGCCCAGTACTCCCCCCGCCACCGCCGCGTCGAGTTCGCAGAATTCGATGCCGCTCACCGTGTCCAACGGCACCGATTCAAGCGGCGTCAACCTGCCGCAGGTGAGCATCAGGCTCTGCGCACCGGGAACCGGCACCTGCCAGACCATCGACAACGTGCTGGTCGACACCGGCTCCACCGGCATCCGCATCGCCGCCGACGCCCTGAACTCGGCGATGAAGTCGGCCCTGCCCCAGGAAGCCGTGAACGGAGCGCCGCTGAACGCCTGCGCCCAGTTCCTCGACGGCTACACATGGGGAACGATGCGCGTCGCCGACGTCACGCTCGGGCCGAAGTCCGCCAGCGCGCAGCCGCTGCAGATCGTGGGCGATCTGAACTCCGGCAACGTGCCCGCCGCATGCTCGGACAACAACACGCTGCAGCCCGAGAACACTCCGGACAAACTCGGTACGAACGGCATCATCGGCGTCGCCGCGGTTCTCCAGGACTGCGGCGCGGCATGCGCGCAGCAGGCCATTCCGGCCACCTACTACACCTGCGCCGCCGGCGCGTCGTGCCAGGGGACCACGGTTCCGCTCGCGATGCAGGCCCAGAACGTGGTCGCCAATTTCGCGCAGGACAACAACGGCGTCGTGCTCGGCCTGCCGGCGATCTCATCGGCCGGCCAAGGCGTGACCGTCGGCACGCTCTACTTCGGCGTGGCGACGCAAGGCAACAACGCCATGAGCGGAGCCACGGTGCTGAAAACCGACTCGCGCACGCTCAGCGTTTCGGTCAGCTACAAGAACACCAGCTTTCCCGACAGCTTCCTGGACAGCGGGTCGAACTTCTTCTTTCTCAACGATTCCACGATCGCCCAGTGCGCGAGCAATGGCACGTTCAAGGGCTTCTACTGCCCTGCGAGCACACTGGCCCTCAGCGCCAGCTTCACGGCTGCGACGGGCCCGGCGCTGAGCCAGAGCTTCGCGATCGCGAGCGCGCAATCGCTCTTCACCGGCAATCCAGGCGTCGTGGCGGTCGACAACATCGCCGCCGCGAGTTCGGGCACCAGCGCGATCGACTTCGGCCTTCCGTTCTTCTACGGCAGGCTGGTCGCGGTGCTCAATGAAGGCCAATCCGCGCTGGGCCAGCAAGGGCCGTTCACCGCGCTGGCGATGCCCTGACGAAACAGGACCTAGATCACGTTCTTCTCGAGCAAGGGCCTGTTCTCGAGAATCCGCGCGAAGGACACCGGCGACAGATCGAGGCTGCGGTATTCGCCGAAGCGGATCAACTCCGCCACGCCGCGCCCCGCCGCCGGGCACTGCTGCAGGCCGTGGCCCGAGAAGCCGTTGGCGAAGTAGAGGTTGTCGCAGTCGGGGTGCAGGCCGAGGATGGCGTTGTGGTCGAACACGTTCATCTCGTAGTAGCCGGCCCAGGCGCCGGTCATGCGGATGGCTTCGAAAGCGGGCACGCGCTCGGCCAGCGAGGGCCAGATGAAGCTGTCGAAGGCTTCGTACTCGACCTCGAGCGGCGCGTCATCCAGGTCATGGTCTTCCGGCGGCGCGAAGCCGCAGATGAACTGGCGGCCCTCGGGGCGCAGCCAGATGCCGGAGGTGTCGATCACCAGCGGGCAGCCGGGCAGCGTCTCGGGGCACGAGAAGCTGAACACGCTGCGGCGGCGGCCGCGCACCGGCAGGTCGATGCCGGCCCATTGCGCCACTTTCGCGGCCCAGGCGCCGGCGGCGTTGACGACGAAGTCGGCTTCCAGCGTCTCGGCGCTGTCGAGCTGCACGCCGGTCACGGTGCGGCCGTGTCGGCGCAGGCCTATCGCATGCGCCTGCACGTAGCGCACGTCCTGCGACACCGCCTTCCTGCGGAAAGCCTGCAGCAGGCTGTAGCCGTCGTACCAGCCCTCGCCTGAGAGACCGAGCGAGGCGAGTTCGACGCCGTCGGTCGAGATCCACGGAAAGCGCGCCTTCAGTTCATCGGGCGTGAGCAGCGCCACGTCCACCGCGTGCGCCTTCTGCATCGCGTGGTTCTCGCGCAGCACCTCGACGCCGGCCTGCGAGGCCAGGTACAGGTAGCCGGGCTCGACGAGGCCGATGTCGGGCACCTCGTCGCCCACGCGAAGGGTCTCGCCAAGATCCCGAAAGAAGTCGATGCCGTAGAGCGACATCCGGATGTTGATGGCGGTGGAGAACTGCTGGCGGATCGAGCTGGCTGACAGCGCCGACGATGCCTGCTTGTACGAGAAGTCGCGCTCGACCACCGTGACCTCGAAGCGCTCGCCGTCGGGTTCGCGGGTCAGGAAGTAGGCGATGGCGGAGCCGATGGCCCCGCCGCCGATGATCACCACACGCCGCATGAATTGCCTTCCTTGCTGCTGTCTGCCTTCATTGATTCAGCCCTGCCCTTCATGGGCCAGTTGCGCCGCCGCGAGGTCCCACAGTGCATGCCCCACCGTCTTGAGCAGCACCGGCCGGCCCGGCGGCGCCGGCGATGCATCGCGGAACGCCTGCACCGCCGCCCAGTCCACGCCCGCGCGGATCAGGTCGCCCGCCTCGTTGCGCGCGCCCTCCAGCGTATCCACAAACACGGCGCAGCGGCGCACGAGTTCTGGCGGCACCTCGGCCATGTCGGGGCGATAGGCGCCCACGGCGATGAGGGTGGCGTCCGGCCTCACGCCTGGCGGCACCACGGGCTCCTGCGAATTGGTCGCGGCGACGATCAGGGCGGTCTCTTCCGCTGCCGCAGCAGGGTCGGCGATCGCTTCGGCATCGACGCCCCGCGAGCGCATATGCCGGGCCAGCGTCTCGGCGTGCTCGGGCGTCCGCGCATGAATCTTCATCTGTCGCACACCCCAGACCTCCGCGAAGGCCTCGGCATGCGCGCGAGCCTGCACCCCGGCGCCGATCAGCAGCATGCGACGCGCCTCCGTGCGTCCCGCCCTCGCCGCTCCGGCCAGCGACAGCGCCGCCGTGCGACGCGCCGTGAGCACGTTGCCATCCATCGCCAGCAGCCGGGTGCCGGTGGCCGCATCCATCAGCGCGACATCGCCCTGCACCACGGGCAGGCCGAGTTCCGCGTTGGCGGCGTGCACGGTCACCGTCTTCAGAGCGGCGAAGCGCCGGTCGGCGGCCGGCATCAGCAGCATGACGCCACCTCCGGCGAGCTGCACGCAGGTGCGCGGCGATGCATGCGCCTCGCCAAGCCGCTCGCGCTCGAACATCTGCAGCAGCGCCTTCACCAGCGCGCCGTAAGGCAGCGCGGCGGCGGTCTGCGCGGCATCCAGCGTGCGCATGCGGGCCGCCCTCTTCAGGAGCCCGCCACGCGCACGCGCTTGCCGTCCTTGTAGGTGAAGACGGTGAAGTCGGGTTTCTGCAGGTTGCCTTTGGCGTCGAAGCTGATGGTGCCGGTGACGCCGTCGAACTTCACCTTGCGCATGGCCGGCAGGTAGGCCTGCGGCTCGACCGAGTTGGCGGCGCGCATGCCGGCGGCCAGCGCCATCATGGCGTCGTAGAGGTACGGCGCGTAGGTCAGCACCTCGGTGCCGTAGCGGGCCTTGTAGCGCTGCTCGAAATCGGCGCCCTTGGACGTCTTCTCGACTTCCTTGCCGCCGCGCGTGCAGTACAGCAGCCCGTCGACCGCGCCGCCGCTGATCTTCGCGACCTCGTCGGTGCACAGCCCGTCGGTGCCCAGCAGCTTGGCCGTGATGCCGAGCTGCTTCATCTGCCGCGCGATGAGACCGCCCTGCGCGTCCATGCCGCCGTAGAACACCACGTCGGGCTGTTTGCTCTTGATGGTGGTGAGGATGGCCATGAAGTCGGTGGCCTTGTCGCTGCCGTACTCCTGCGCCACGACGTTGCCGCCCAGCGCCTTCACGCCGCGCGTGAACACCTCGGCGGCGCCCTGGCCGTAGGCGGTGCGGTCGTCGATCACCGCGATGTTCTTCGCCTTCAGGTCCTTCACCGTGTAGCTGGCGATGGCCATGCCCACGTCCTCGTCGCTCGCGAGGATGCGGAAGACGTTGTCGTAGCCCTGCTTCGTGAAGCTCGGGTTGGTGGCGGTGGACACGTCGGGCAGGCCCGCGCGGCTGTAGACCGCCGAGGCCGGAATGGCCGCGCCCGAGTTGAAGTGGCCCAGGATGCCCTTCACGCCCATGTCGGTGAGCTTGTTGGCGACCACCATGGCCTGCTTGGGGTCGGCCTGGTCGTCCTCGGACTGCAGCACGAACCTGATCTTCCTGCCGCCGATGACGAGGCCCTGCTTGTTCAGGTCTTCGACCGCGAGGCGCGCGCCGTTGTCGTTGTCCTTGCCCCAGTGGGCCGCGCCGCCGGTGAGCGGGCCCGCGTGGCCGATGGTGACGGTCTGCTCGGCGGCAGCCTGCGCGAACGCGGCGGCGGGCAGGCCCAGGACGGAAGCCAGTGCGATGCCAACGGCGGCATTGCGACGGGTGCGCGAACCAATCATCGGAAGTCTCCTCGTATCGTTGGCAGGGGTCGGCACGCAGAATAGAGTCGCGGGCGGACACGGAACAAACGCTAAAAACTCACAACGTTGTGCGAGCCGGGAAGGAATCCGACCCGGGCACGACCGGTGCTTCGGCACCGGCAACGAGACAACTGCTGGCTATCGATCGATGAGAAAAGACATTCCCAACCTCGGCGCGCTGCAGGCCTTCGAGGCTTCTGCGCGGCTGGGCAGCTTCACCCGCGCGGCGAGCGAACTGGCGCTCACGCAGAGCGCCGTCGGCCGGCAGGTGGCCATGCTGGAGCAGCGCCTGGGCGTGCCGCTGTTCTCGCGCGTGCGGCGCCGCCTCACGCTCACCGACACCGGCCGCGAGTACGCGGCGCGCATCCGCCGCCACCTCGACCAGATCCGCCGCGACACGCTGGAGATCAGCGCCGGCCACGAGATGGGCTTCGTGCTGGAGCTTGCCGTCGTGCCCACCTTCGCCACGCAGTGGCTCATACCGCGCCTGCCGGAGTTCAGCCGGCTGCATCCGAACATCACGGTGAACCTGTCGGCGCGCTCGCAGCCTTTTTCCTTCCAGGAGAACGCCTACGACGCGGCCATCTACTTCGGCGACCAGTTCTGGCCCAACACGCGCGGCGGTCTGATCTTTTCCGAGGGAGAGATGGTGCCCATCTGCAGCCCCGCCTTCCGCGACGCGCACGGGCCGTGGGACGAAGCCGGCTTCGAGCGCTGCCGCCACGTGCACCTGAGCACGCGCGCCCATGCATGGCGCGACTGGTATGCGCAGCAGGGCTGGGAGTACACGGTGCATGCCTCGCGCGGGCCGCGCTACGAACTCTTCACCATGGTGGTGGCGGCCACGGCCGCCGGCATGGGCGTGGGCCTCGCGCCGCGCATCCTGATCGAGCACGAGCTGCGCACGGGCGAACTCGTGATTCCGGTCGACCGGCACCTCGACGTGCCCCAGGGCTACTACTTCGCGTACCCCGAAGGCCGGCCGGCCTCCGGGGCGCTGGAAGACTTCAAGCGCTGGGTGCTCGGGCTGACGCCCGGCTAGAAAAGGACGCTAGACCGGGTTCGGGTTGCGTTCGAGAAATCCCTGCTGGTGCCAGTAGGGATAGGCCCGCGTCGTCGCGCTGGCCGCGTCGAGCTCGGCAACCTGTTCGGGCGTGAGGTTCCAGCCCACCGCGCCGAGGTTCTGCCGCAGCTGCGCCTCGTCGCGCGCGCCGACCACCACGCTGGACACCGTCGGACGCTGCAGCAGCCAGTTGAGCGCCACCTGCGGCACCGTCTTGCTGACTTCGGCGCCGATCTTTTCCAGCGCATCGACCACGCGGTACAGCAGCTCGTCGGGCACCGGCGGGCCCATGTCGGCCGTCACGTGCAGCCGGCTGTTGGCGGGCAGCGGCTGGCCGCGGCGGATCTTGCCCGTGAGCCGGCCCCAGCCCAGCGGGCTCCACACCACGGCGCCGATGCCCTGGTCGATGCCCAGCGGCATCAGCTCCCATTCGTAGTCGCGGCCGACCAGCGAGTAGTAGGCCTGGTTCGCGACATAGCGCGCGAGGCCGTGGCGCTCCGACACGGCCAGCGACTTCATCAGGTGCCAGCCCGAGAAGTTCGACACGCCGATGTAGCGCAGCTTGCCCGCGCGCACCAGGTCGTCGAGCGTGGAGAGCGTCTCTTCCACCGGCGTGCTCGCGTCGAAGCCATGCAGCTGGAACAGGTCGATGTAGTCGGTGCCCAGCCGCTTGAGCGAACCATCGACCGCCTGCACGAGGTGGTGACGCGAAGAGCCCACGTCGTTCGGCCCCTCGCCGCTGCGGAAGGTGGCCTTTGTCGAGATCAACAGCCTGTCGCGCGGCCGCCCCTTGATCGCCTCGCCGAGCACCGACTCGGCCGCGCCGGACGAATAGATGTCGGCGCTGTCGAACATGTTCACGCCGGCTTCGAGACAGATGTCGATGAGCTTGCGCGCCTCGGCCACGTCGGTGCTTCCCCATGCGCTGAAGAACTCGCCCTTGCCCCCGAAGGTGCCGGTGCCAAAACTCAGTACGGGGACCTTGAGGCCGGATTTGCCCAGATGACGGTATTCCAAAGTGGTGCTCCTTGGTGCTTGCGGATTCGGGATGAAGAAAGGTGGCCGACAGACCGGTCGGACTGCCGCGCGGCCATTGTTGGTTGGCGCGTTCAACCCTGCGGACGAATGGGCTTTGCGCAGCGGGTCACAAGTGGTTGACGAAGTCATCAACCAGTTCACTTTTTAAGCCTTTAGCATGCGCCGCGAGGTCGTGACCTCGCGCTCATCCGATGCGCGAGGCCTGGCTTCTGCAGAGAGTCGATAACCAACAAATTCTTCAGGGAGGAAAACCCATGCTTGTCGAAATCGACGAACACGGAATGATCGGTCACGCGCGCGTGCGACATGCGCGCAGTCCAATCGGGATCGAGATCGTCGGAAGGGCCAGATTGCCTGCGGGATTTAAAGCTGTTGGGAAAGAAGCAGAACTGACTCTTGATGAATTGCGCGGCAGGCGTGGAATCTATGACGAGCCGACTGCGGCGCAGAATCAATCGCTCTCATGGCTTGTCAGCGTGCTTCAGGAGGCAATTCGAATCGATAGCGAGGAAGTTTTTCGCCATCCTCTGGTCAGCCGCAAGAACCCGACAGAGGCTCAGGGGGCAAATTGGAAAATGCAGGTGCCAACGCCATGAAACGAAGCATCGATCTCTTGATTCCAGCGGCAGTGCTGATTGCGGCTGCGGTGTTTCCGGCGCAAGCGTCCGACAGGCGATATCCCATCAGCCGTGTACAGAAGGTTGAGATCACAGAACCTTCGGGCAGAACGGTATGGGAGAACAAGGATTTTCTCGATTGCGATGATGTCGTTTTGACGGAAGAGGACGTTCTTTTTGCCCTGCGGCATATGCGCCGGATTTCGCGCAGTGCCTACGCCCCTGAAAAAACCGATACCACGGGGTGCGAAGGAGGTGCCAACGTTACGTTCAAAAACGGAAAAATCCTCGTCATGGGTATCGAGCCTAACGGACGAACTCTTGCTCTTGAGTACGACGCACGGATGAACCTAAAGAACAGTCCGACGAGCTTCTACGAATGCAGCCCTTGCCGGGACCGCAAGATGGCGCTCCTGAAAGATGCGCTGGACAGAGCAGACGAGCGACGGCTCAAAAGGCTGGAGGCAGAAGGAAAAATCCCTCCCGGCGAGGCCGAGCGCCGGCTGAAAGCCTTGCGAATCAGCCGCTGAGCGACTACACCCAACCCGCTTCGGCGGGTTTCTCTGGCTCCGACCCTCGCAACCTCTCGCATTGGGCAGACCAGCGTCTGGCTACCATCACCCGATGCGAATCTCCCTCGAAAGCCCCGCCCAGCCCGACGTCATCCAGCTCATCGACGACCTCGACGCCTACCAGAAGCCGCTGTATCCACCCGAGTGCCACTACGGCATCGACATTGCGGCGCTGTCTGCGCCGAACGTGCTGTTCGCGGTCGCCCGCGATGGCGAAGGCACGGCCGTGGGCTGCGGCGCCATAGTGATGGAGCCCGGCTTCGGTGAACTCAAGCGCATGTACGTGCGGCCCGAGAACCGGGGGCAAGGCGTCGCCGCGAAAGTGCTGGGTTTCCTTGAGGGCGAAGCGAAGGCGCGCGGCTGCGCGATGTTCAGGCTCGAAACGGGCGTGAGCCAGCCGGAGGCGCTCTCGTTCTATGCGCGCGCGGGCTATGCGCGGCGCGGACCGTTCGGGACGTACCCGGACGATCCGCTGAGCGTGTTCATGCAAAAGGAAGTCGCGGGCTGAGAGGCCGCAGCCTCCATCGCCGATGAATCCGGTCAGCGCCTGATCCGCACCAAGGCCGCGCTGCGCTCAGCCTGCCTCCGGCCCCGACAACGCCGCACGCATCGCGCGGGTCGCGCTGTCGGCAGCTTCGATGCGACGGCTCATTTCCTCATTGACCAGACGCACCAAGGAGCCGAGTTCGGTGCGCGTGGGACCGAGTTGTTCTGTATCGCCCACCTCCAGCGGCGCGATGAGCTTTTCAAGGCATGAATAGGCGCAGAGCACTTCGCGAAGACTGTCGGTGTCGTCGCAGGCTTGAAGAGCGAGGGCTTCGGCAGCGTCGAAGCGGGTTGATGCGGATGGCGTACGCGAGCGAGTAGAAGCAGCCATGAATGGCCTCCGGTGAACGCAGAGATGCTTCGAGACGCCAATCCCGAGCACCCCGAGCTTTCGGCGTGCGGGGCGCAGTTTATCGCCCGGATGAAGAACTCATCGAAGCGAACTCAAAGCCGCATTCCGAGCCAGATTACCGTCTCGGTCGAGGCCGCAACAACCGGGCTCAGCAACTTCGTCCACACATGGCCCGCACGCACATGCGACGCCGACTGGTCGTGATGCAACTGCTCCTCCTCGACGATTTGCGAGATGACATGGACGGCCGTTTCGTCCTTGCCAGCCAGTTCGCGCAATTGCGTCTTCAGGTGTCCCAGCACCACGCGCTCGACAGCCACTGTGGTCGCAGCGATGGCATCGCGACCCAGCAGCCCGGTGAGCAGACCCAGTACCCATCCGCCGATGCCGCACAACCAATAGCTGCGGCAACTGCGCAATCCCCGTCTCTGCAGTTCTGCCCAGAACAGAGCCCGGTGTCTTTCCTCGTGGGACTTGAACTCACGCAACTCCGGTACGAGCGAGGGTGCGGTCCATTGCGCCACGAAGATCTGCGCCCTGTAGATGTTGACCGCGCCTTGCTCGCCCGCATGGTCGACCTTGAGGATCCGTCCGCCCAGCGTCGAACCCCGGTCCGGTTGCTTCCCCTCATTCATTGCAGATCCCTCATTTGCCGAGGATTTTGACGTGTCGGGCCTTCAGCCGGCGCAAATCAGCGACATCAGGGGAAATACCTAGAGACCACGCCGTCACCGGCCCGGGCGTTCCCTCCACGAGGGAAACGGCGCGCCTCTACACCTCCCGAACCCCCTTCCCGCTGGCCCGCTACTTGCGATCGTGATCAAAAATGACAGAAAATTTTCTTATCTGACTTATATTTGTAAACTGGTTTTCAAAAAACGCACACTTTCGGGCGCAACGCACCCTTCATGAGCACACCTTTCGATACCCCAGGCACCACCGTGGCACAGCGCATCGCGCAGGCCTTGCCGCGGCTGTCGCGCTCGCACCGGCAGGTGGCCGACTACGTGCTGGAGCATCCGCTGCAGGTGGCGACGCTGCCCATCGACGAGCTGGCTGCGGTGGTGGGCGTGTCGGTGGCCACGGCCAACCGCTTCGCTCGGGCGCTCGACTTCGACGGCTACGCCACCTTCCGTGCAGAGCTGGTGCGGGGCTTCGAGCCGCTGGTGGCGCCGGTGGAGCGGCTGCGGGGCAACCTGGAGCGGCCGACCACGGTGGCCGAGGTGTTCGCCACGGCGCTCGACGAGAGCCGCCGCAACATCGACGCGACGCGTCAGACGCTGGACTACGCCGCCTGCGAAGCCGCAGTGGCGCGCATCGGCAAGGCGCGCTCGGTCTATATCGGCGGCTTCGGCGCGAGCGCGTGGCTCGCGGGCCTGCTTCAGCACGGGCTGGACGGCAGCTGCAGCGACGTGCGCATGCTCTCCAGCGTGAGCGGCGTCACGCATGCGGCGCGCACGCTGATGCACGCTGGGCCGCAGGACGTGTTCATCGGCCTGACCTTTCCGCGCTACCTGACGGACACCATCGCGCTGGCGCAGCTCGCGCGCAGCCAGGGCTGCGCCGTCATCGCCCTCACCGACCGGCCCAGCTCGCCGCTGGCCCCCTTGGCCGACGTGGCGCTGTTCTGCCAGACCGAAACCAGCTACCGCCCGAACTGCGAGACCAGCGTGCTCGCGCTGATCGAGGCGCTGACCAGCGCGGTGTCGCTGCGCGCGCCCGACCCTGTGCAGTCGGCCGGCCGCATCCTGCAGGCGGTGCGCCCCTGGCTGCATGGCGCCAACGGCCTGCAGCGCATCAGCGGGACCGCCGCGGCAGCACCCCAGACACCCGATGCCCCCGCCCCCAGCGGCGCGGGCAGCAAGAAGAAGAAAGCTTCCCGATGACCCAGACCCATGTGCCCGTGATCGCCATCCATGGCGGCGCCGGCACCATCAGCGCCGCGACGACGAGCGCGGAACAGGCGCAGGCCTATCACGATGCTTTGAAGAACATCGTGGCCGCCGCGCAGGCGATGCTGCTCAAGGGCGCCTCCGCGCTCGATGCCACCTGCCTCGCGGTGGAGATGCTCGAGGAGTGTCCGCTCTTCAACGCCGGCCACGGCGCGGTGTTCACGCACGACGAAACCCATGAGCTCGACGCCGCCGTGATGGACGGCGCCACGCTCGCCGCCGGCGCGATCGCGGGCGTGTGCCACATCCGCCGCCCGGTGCGCGCCGCGCGCGCCGTGCTCGAAGACGGCGCCCATGTGCTGCTGGCCGGTGCCGGCGCCGAGACATTCGCGCGCGAACGCGGGCTGGAGATGGTCGAGCCTTCGTTCTTCTCCACCGAGGCGCGCCGCCAGCAGCTCTACCGCGTGCGCGGCACGGGCCGCGTTGTGACGGACCATGAAGGCGCGACGATGGCGGCGGCTGCAGCAGCAACTCCGTCCCCGCTCGACGAGGACAAGAAGTTCGGCACAGTCGGCGCGGTCGCGCTCGACATGCACGGCCACCTGGCCGCCGCCACCTCCACCGGCGGCATGACCAACAAGCGCGTCGGCCGCATCGGCGATTCGCCGCTCATCGGCGCCGGCACCTATGCCGACGACCGTACGGCCGCAGTGTCGTGCACCGGCAGCGGCGAGATGTTCATCCGCGTCGCCGCCGCCTACGACGTCTGCGCGCGCATGGCCTACGGCGGCGCGACGCTCGAAGCCGCCACGCACGCCGTGGTGCAGCAGTCGCTGCCGGCCATCGGCGGCTCCGGCGGCCTGATCGCCGTGGACCGCCACGGCAACCTGAGCCTGGCCTTCAACAGCGAAGGCATGTACCGCGGCCACGCGCGCGGCAACGAAGCGCCCCTCACGGCCATCTTCGCCTGACGCAGCAGCCTCCTTCTTTTCCCGCACTCCCATGTCCACCCCTGCCCTCGCCCTGCCGGACGGCCGCGTTCTCGCCGTCGACGACCTCACCGTTCGCTTCTCGACTTCCGAGCGCACGGTCGATGCCGTGAAGAAGCTGTCATTCCACGTCGACCACGGCGAAACGCTCGCGGTGGTGGGCGAATCGGGTTCGGGCAAGTCGGTGACCTCGCTGGCGCTGATGCGCCTCGTGGAGCACGGCGGCGGCCGCATCCTGAACGGCAGCATGATGTTCCGCCGCCGCAACGGCGAAGTGCTCGACCTGGCGCAGGCGCGCGATAGCGCCATGCGCAACATCCGCGGCGCGGACATCGCGATGATCTTCCAGGAGCCGATGACGTCGCTGAACCCGGTGTTCACCGCCGGCGACCAGATCGCCGAGGCCATCCGCATCCACCAGGGCAAGAGCGACGCGGCAGCGCGCGCCGAGGCGCTGCGCATGCTGGAGCTGGTGCGCATTCCCGAGGCGCGCAACGTGCTCGACCGCTTTCCGCACCAGCTCTCGGGCGGCATGCGCCAGCGCGTGATGATCGCGATGGCGCTGTCGTGCAAGCCGCAGCTGCTGATCGCCGACGAACCGACCACCGCGCTGGACGTGACCATCCAGGCGCAGATCCTCCAGCTCATCCGCGAACTGCAGAAGGAGATGCACATGGGCGTGCTCTTCATCACGCACGACATGGGCGTGGTGGCCGAGATCGCCGACCGCGTGCTGGTGATGTTCCGCGGCGACAAGGTGGAAGAAGGCGTCTCCGACGACGTGTTCGCAGCGCCTCGGCACCCCTACACCCGCGCGCTGCTGTCGGCCGTGCCGAAACTGGGCGCGATGCAGGGCACCGACCTGCCGGCCAAGTTCGAACTGCTGCGCACCGAGGCCAGCGCCGACGCCGCGGCGCCCCATCAGGCCACCCCGCAGGACACGGTGCGCGCAGACGCCGGCCCGATCCTGCGCGTGCGCGACCTCGTCACCCGCTTCGACGTGCGCAGCGGCCTCTTCGGCCGCGTGAAGCGCCGCGTGCATGCGGTGGAGAAGATCAGCTTCGACCTGTACCCCGGCGAAACGCTGGCGCTGGTGGGCGAATCGGGCTGCGGCAAGTCGACCACCGGCCGCTCGCTGCTGCGCCTGGTCGAGAGCCAGAGCGGCGCGATCGAGTTCGGCGGCAAGAACATCCGCGAGCTGCCCACGCGCGAGCTGCAGGCGCTTCGCCGCAACATCCAGTTCATCTTCCAGGATCCGTTCGCCTCGCTCGATCCGCGCGTGACGGTGGGTTTCTCGATCATGGAGCCGCTGCTCATCCACAACATCGCCAAGGGCGCCGAGGCGCAGCAGCGCGTCGACTGGCTGCTGCAGAAGGTGGGCCTGCCGCCCGAGGCGGCGCAGCGCTATCCGCACGAGTTCTCGGGCGGCCAGCGCCAGCGCATTGCCATCGCGCGGGCACTGGCGCTCAACCCCAAGGTGGTGGTGGCCGACGAATCGGTGTCGGCGCTGGACGTGTCCATCCAGGCGCAGATCGTCAACCTGATGCTCGACCTGCAGCGCGAACTGGGCGTGGCCTTCCTCTTCATCTCGCACGACATGGCGGTGGTGGAGCGCATCAGCCACCGGGTGGCCGTGATGTACCTGGGTCAGATCGTCGAGATCGGCCCGCGCCGCGCGGTGTTCGAGGCGCCGCAGCACCCCTACACGCGCAAGCTGATGGCCGCGGTGCCGGTGGCCGACCCGGCGCGCCGCCACAAGCCGCGCGCGCTGCTCGAAGGCGAGATTCCCAGCCCGATCCGCGCCGTGGGCGACGAGCCCGTGGTGCCGCCGCTGGTGCAGGTCGCGCCGGGTCACTTCGTCGCGCAGCACGCCATCGGCGGTGCGTTCTGAACGGTCAATCAATTTTTTCAACCCGCAGGCCCTCCTGCTTTTTTCCTCGAACCGACTGGAGTTCTTCCATGACGCAACAAGCTTCCTCCTCCCTGCGATGGGCATCCGCACTGCTGGGCCTGGCCGCGCTGGCCGCCTCGGGCACGGCACTGGCCGCGAAAGACGTGGTGCTGTCCATCGGCTACCAGCCGGAAACGCTGGACCCGTACAACACCAACACCACCATCACCACGGCCGTGACCAAGACCTTCTATGAAGGCCTGTTCCAGTTCGACAAGGACCTGAAGGTGCAGAACGTGCTCGCCGAGGGCTACGAGGTGTCGAAGGACGGCCTGGTCTACACCATCAAGCTGCGCACCGGCGTGAAGTTCCACGACGGCACCGACTTCAACGCCGACGCGGTGAAGTTCACGCTCGACCGCGTGCTGAACCAGGACAACAAGCTGCTGCGCTACAACCAGTTCAACCGCGTGAGCAAGGTCGAGGTGGTCAACCCGAGCACCGTGCGCATCACGCTGAAGGAGCCCTTCGGTCCCTTCATCAACTCGCTGGCCCACGCATCGGCCGCCATGATCTCGCCCACCGCGCTGAAGAAGTGGGGCAACAAGGACATCGCCTTCCACCCCGTGGGTACCGGCCCCTTCGAGTTCGTCGAGTGGAAGCAGACCGAGGCCGTCAAGGCCAAGAAGTTCGACGGCTACTGGAAGAAGGGCTACCCGAAGGTCGACAACGTGTCGTGGAAGCCGGTGCTCGAGAACAACACCCGCGCCGCGATGCTGCAGACCGGCGAGGCCGACTTCGCATTCCCCATTCCCTATGAGCAGGCCGAGCTGCTGAAGAAGAGCGACAAGCTCGAAGTAGTGGCAACGCCCTCGATCATCACGCGCTTCCTGGCATTCAACATGCTGCAGAAGCCCTACGACAACCCGAAGGTGCGCGAGGCCATCGGCTACGCCATCAACAAGGAGGCGCTGGCCAAGGTGGCGTTCGGCGGCTATGCCTTCCCGGCGCAGGGCGTGCTGCCACAGGGCGTGAAGTACGCCGAGAAGATGGCTCCCATTCCCTACGACCTGAAGAAGGCCAAGGAGCTGATGAAGGAAGCCGGCTACCCCGACGGCTTCGAGTCGGTGCTGTGGAGCGCCTACAACAACACGACCTCGCAGAAGACGATCCAGTTCGTGCAGCAGCAGCTCGCGCAGATCGGCATCAAGCTGCAGGTGCAGGCGCTCGAAGTGGGCCAGCGCACCGAGCAGGTGGATGCATGGTCCGATCCGAAGACGGCCAAGGTCCGCATGTACTACACCGGCTGGTCGTCGTCGACCGGCGAGGCCGACTGGGGCCTGCGCCCGCTGTTCGCCTCGGAAGCCTGGGCTCCGAAGCTGAACAACATGTCGTTCTACAAGAGCGAGGTGGTCGACAGCTCGCTGGCCAAGGCGCTGGTGACCACCGACGAGAAGGAACGCGCCGCGCTGTACAAGACCGCGCAGGAAGAGATCCGCAAGGACCTGCCGCGCGTGCCGATGATCACCGAGCAGAACCTGTCGGCGCACGCCAAGCGTCTGTCGGGCGTGTTCGTAATGCCTGACGGCAACATCAACATCGACGCCATCGCCGTGTCGAACTAAGTACTCCCCCAGGCTTCGCGCACTTCGTGTCGCTTCGCCAACCCCCTCGCCGGGGGCAACACCTGCGGCCCGGCAAAGCCGGTTCCGCGGTGTTTCCCGAATGAGGGTGACTGTTTCCTGATGCCATGCTGAATTACTTCCTCAAACGACTGTTGGGCCTGATCCCCACGCTGCTCATCGTGGCGGTGCTGGTGTTCCTGTTCGTCCACATGCTGCCCGGCGATCCGGCGCGTCTCGCCGCCGGCCAGGACGCCGACGAGCAGACCGTGGCCATGGTCCGCGCGGAGCTCGGGCTGGACAAGCCGCTGCCGCAGCAGTTCGTGAACTTCTTCACCCACATGCTGCAGGGCGACTTCGGCACCTCCATCCGCACGCGGCGGCCGGTGGCGACCGAGATCGGCGAGCGCTTCTTCCCGACGGTGATGCTGACCATCACCAGCATGGTGTGGGCGGTGATCTTCGGCATGGCCATCGGCATCGTGTCTGCCGTGTACCGCAACAAATGGCCGGACCGGCTGGGCATGACGCTCGCCGTGTCGGGCATCTCCTTTCCCGCATTCGCACTCGGCATGCTGCTGATGCAGATCTTCTCGGTCCAGCTCGGATGGCTGCCCACGGTGGGCGCCAGCAGCTGGAAGCACTACATCCTGCCCTCGATCACCCTGGGCGCCGCCGTGGCGGCCGTGATGGCGCGCTTCACGCGGGCCTCCTTCGTCGAGGTGATCCAGGAAGACTTCGTGCGCACCGCGCGCGCCAAGGGCGTGCGCGAGCGCGCCGTGATCATCAAGCACTGCCTGCGCAACGCGCTCATTCCGGTCGTGACGATGATGGGCCTGCAGTTCGGCTTCCTGCTGGGCGGCTCCATTCTTGTGGAGGCGGTGTTCAACTGGCCGGGCCTCGGCCGCCTGCTGGTCGACGCGGTGCAGATGCGCGACTACCCCGTGATCCAGACGCTGGTGCTGCTGTTCTCGCTCGAGTTCATCCTGATCAACCTGGTGGTCGATGTGCTCTACGGTTACATCAACCCGACCATCCGCTACAAGTGAGCAAGCAGCCATGACGCAACAAGCTTCCGGCGTGCCTGCCGAAACCATTCCATCTCCCGCACCGGCCGTGGTGACTGTTCAAACCGCCGGCAAGGTCCGCACGCCCTGGGGCGAATGCTGGCGCCGTTTCAAGAAACAGCCGGTGGGCATCGTCGCGGCGCTCTTCGTGCTGCTGCTGGTGTTCGTCGCGGTGTTCGCGCCGTGGATCGTGCCCTTCGATCCGGAGAACTTCTTCGACTACGACATGCTGAACACCGGCCCCTCGGCCACGCACTGGTTCGGCGTCGATCCGCTGGGCCGCGATATCTTCAGCCGCATCCTGGCCGGCGCGCGCATCTCGCTGATGGCGGGCTTCCTGTCGGTGGTGCTGGGCGGCATCATCGGCACCGCCTTCGGCCTGCTTGCGGGCTACTACGAGGGCTGGTGGGACCGCATCGTGATGCGCATCTCGGACGTGCTCTTCGCCTTCCCCGGCATCCTGCTGGCGCTGGGCGTGGTGGCCATCCTGGGCAGCAGCATGACCAACGTGGTGGTGGCCGTTTCGGTGTTCAGCGTGCCGGCCTTCGCGCGCCTCGTGCGCGGCAACACGCTGGTGCTGAAGCAGCAGACCTACATCGAGGCCGAGCGCAGCATCGGCGCCTCGGACTGGACCATCATCGTGCGGCACATCCTGCCAGGCACCATTTCGTCGATCGTGGTGTATTTCTCGATGCGCGTCGGCACCTCGATCATTACCGCCGCCAGCCTCTCCTTCCTGGGCATGGGCGCGCAGCCGCCGACGCCCGAATGGGGCGCGATGCTCAGCGAAGCCCGCGCCGACATGGTGACCTCGCCGCACGTGGCGCTCTTCCCCAGCCTGGCCATCTTCTTCACCGTGCTCGCCTTCAACCTGCTGGGCGATGCGCTGCGCGACGCGCTCGACCCGAAAATCGACCGCCAGTAAGTTTCTTTTTTCCGCAATGTCTTCCAGCAAGCAGCAGGCCTCCCTCCCCTTCATCGGCAATCTGCTCCAGGGCGAACGCAACGCCATCACCGACGTCGCGGGCGTCACCGTGGGCCACCGCACGCTGGCCGACGGCCCGGTGCAGACGGGCGTGACCGTCATCCGCCCGCACGCGGGCGATCTCTTCCGCGACAAGGTGCCTGCCGCCGTGGCGGTGCTCAACGGCTTCGGCAAGAGCGTCGGCCTGTTGCAGGTCGAAGAGCTGGGCGTGCTCGAAACGCCCATCGCGCTGACCAACACCTTCTCGGTCGGCGCGGTGGCGGCGGCGCAGATCCGCCGCTGCGTGGCCGACAACCCCGAATGCGGACGCACGCTGCCCACGGTCAATCCGCTGGTGTTCGAGTGCAACGACGGCTTTCTCAACGACATCCAGCGCATGGCCGTGAGCGAAGCCGACTACCTGCACGCGCTGGCTGGCGCCGCCCCTGACTTCGAGCAAGGCTCGGTCGGCGCGGGGCGCGGCATGTCGAGCTTCCAGCTCAAGGGCGGCATCGGCAGCGCCTCGCGGCGGGTGTCGGCGCGCGAGGGCCTGTGCCACACGGTGGGCGCGCTGGTGCTGGCGAACTACGGGCGCCAGCCGCAGCTGCTGCTGGCCGGCCACGCGGTGGGCGAACGGCTCGCCGCGCTGCAGGCCGAACGCAGCCTGCCGGCGGTGAACGAGGCCGAGAAGGGCTCGATCATCATCGTGGTGGCCACCGACGCGCCGCTCGACGCGCGCCAGCTGCGCCGCCTTACGCTGCGCGCCGGTGCCGGGCTGGCCCGCACGGGCTCGGTCTTCGGGCACGGCAGCGGCGACATCGTGCTGGCCTTCTCCACCGCCTACACCGTGCCCGACAGCGTCGAGCGGCCGATGCCCGCCGTGGCGATGCTGCACGACGGCCTGCTCGACGGCCTGTTCCAGGCCGCGGCCGACAGCACCGAGCAGGCGATCATCCATGCCCTGTGGCGCGCCACCGCCGTCACCGGGCGCGACGGCAACCACCGCGCCGCGCTGGCCGACGTACTGCCGGCCTCCGCCATCTTCTCAACCCACGCCTGAACGCGAGCCGTTTCACCCATGAAAGTCCTGATCTCCACCGACATCGAAGGCGTCGCCGGCGTCTACCACTCCGAGCAGGTGCGCGCGGGCAACCCCGAGTACGAGCGCGCGCGGCTGCTGATGACGCACGAGGCCAATGCCGCCATCGCCGGCGCCTTCGACGCGGGCGCCACCGAAGTGCTGGTGAACGATTCGCACGGCGGTTTCCGCAACATGCCGCCCGACCTGCTCGACGCACGCGCCCGCGTGATCCAGGGCAAGCCGCGCTACCTGAGCATGGTGGCGGGCGTGGAGGAAGGCGGCGTGGACGCCGTCTGCATGGTCGGCTACCACTCGCGCGCGCAGGGGCGCGGCATCCTCGCGCACACCATCAACAGCTTCGCCTTCGCGGGCATCTCGCTCGGCAGCGAGGAGCTGGGCGAGGCCGGCCTCTACGGCGCGCTGGCCGGCGAGTACGGCGTGCCCGTGGTGATGGCCAGCGGCGACGACGTGTTCATCGCCGAGAACCGCCCGCTCTTCCCGCACGCGACCTTCGTCGAAACCAAGAAGGCCACGGGCTGCCTGAGCGGCGTGTCACTGTCGCCCGAGCAGTCGCGCCGGGCGATCCGCGCGGGCGTGGAAGAAGCTCTGGCGGCGCGCTCGAAGGCCAAGCCGCTGGTCTTCGCCGGCCCGCAGACCGTGACGCTGCGCGCCCAGACCTCCGCGCTGGCCGACCTGTTCTGCCAGTGGCCGAGCTTCGAACGCGTGGACGGCGTCACCCTGCGCTTCACCGCGCCGACCGTGGAAGCGGCCGTGCGCATGCTGAACTGCTGCTCGGCGATGTCGACGATGCTGCGCTGAGGCGCGGGGACCTATCCAACTCAGGCCGACGCGGCCTTGAGCGCCAGCAGGCTGTCGCGCAGCGCCTGCATCAGCGGCGACCACGACGAGCCGGGCCGTGAAAGCAGCACCACCGCGCGCGGCACGCGCAGTGCCGCCACCGGCAGCACCGCAAAGCGGCTGTCGTCGGCATGCCGCATGAAGGAGCGAGGCACCAGCGTGATGAGGTCGGTCGCGGCCAGCACTGACAGGTTCAGCTCGGACGCGAAAGGCACCTCCATCACGACCCGGGGCGCGGCGAGGTTGTTGCGCGCGAAGATGTCCGTGATCGCCTTGAAGGCGGCCGACGTAGCCGGGCCCGAGATCCATCCGTATGCCGTGACGTCGGCCAGCGACACGCGCGAGCGCTGCGTCAGCGGATGGCCGGTTCGCACCAGCGGCAGCATCGGGTCGTTGTCGACCTTGGTGCGCTCGGCATCCAGCGGCTGGCCTTCGTAGGCGGGCACCAGGGCCAGGTCGAGCTCGCCTTCGCGCACGAGTGTGGCCAGCGTGTCGGAGCGGTCGACGCGCAGGCGCACTCGCAGCCCCGGGCGTTGGTTCAGCAGCGTGCCCAGCGCAGCGGCGACGCGGTTGCCCGAGGTGGTGTCGGTCACGCCCACGCGCAGCAGCCCGGCCTGCTGCGCCCGCATCTCGTTGGCCAGCAACACGGTGTCGGCGTAGTCGGCCTGCAGGCGCCGCACCTGTTCGGCGACCCGCTGCCCGGCCGAGGTCAGCACCATGCCGCGCGCGCTGCGCTCGAACAGCTGCAGCCCGAACTCGGCCTCGACCCGGCGCACGGCCTTGGTCAGCGCGGGCTGGGTCACGCCCTGCTCGTCGGCCGCGGCGGAAAGCAGGCCGGTCTTGACCACGGCGAGGAAATACTGGACATCGCGCATCGACAGGGACATTCCCCGAGTTTATGACTCAGTGATGGCTTGGGAATGAGCCTGGGAGGCACCGGCACTTAGATTCCGGAAACGCCACTCCCGGAGCCCATCGCCATGCCCTCACCCTCCTCCTCTCCCAACATCGTGCTCATCGTCGCCGACAACCTCGGCTGGGGCGAACTGGGCTGCTACGGCGGCGGCGCGCTGCGCGGCGCGCCCACGCCGAACATCGACGCCCTCGCAAAGCAGGGCCTGCTGCTGCAGAACTTCAATGTGGAGAGCGACTGCGTGCCGACCCGCTCCGCGCTGATGAGCGGGCGCCACCCGATCCGCACCGGCTGCCTGCAGTCGGTGCCGCCGGGCCTTCCGCAGGGGCTGACGCGGCGCGAGATCACGCTGGCCCAGTTGCTCTCTGCCCGGGGCTATGCCACCGCGCACTACGGCAAGTGGCACCTGGGCGACGTGCCGGGGCGCTTTCCGTCGGACCGAGGCTTCGACGAGTGGTACGGCATTCCGCGCACCACGGACGAGAGCCAGTTCACCTCGACGGTGGGCTTCGACCCCAGCGTGGTGGAGCTGCCCTGGATCATGCGCGGCCGCAGCGGCGAGCCCTCGGAAGGCGTGAAGGTGTACGACCTGGAAGCGCGGCGGCAGATCGACGCCGACCTGGTCGACATGTCCATCGGCTTCATGCGGCGCCAGCGCGAGGCCGGCAAGCCCTTCTTTCTCTATCTGCCGCTGGTGCACCTGCATTTCCCGACGCTGCCGCACCCCGAGTTCGCCGGCCGCACGGGCGCGGGCGACTTCGCCGATTCGATGGTGGAAATGGACCACCGCGTGGGCCAGGTGGTGCGCGCGCTCGACGAGATGGGCGCGGCCGAGGACACGCTGCTGATCTTCTGCAGCGACAACGGCCCCGAGTTCCGCGCTCCCTACCGGGGCACGGCCGGCCCCTGGAGCGGCACCTATCACACCGCCATGGAAGGCAGCCTGCGGGTGCCCTTCATCGCGCGCTGGCCGGGCCGCATCGCACCCGGCCGGGTGAGCAACGAGATCGTGCACGTGACCGACCTCTTCACCACCCTGGCGGGCGTGGCCGGTGCCGAGCTGCCGCAGGACAGGCCTATCGACGGCGTGGACCAACTGCCCTTCCTGCTGGGCGAGCAGGAGAAGTCGGCCCGCGAGGGCTTTCCCTTCTACATAAAGAACGAGCTGCGGGCGGTGAAGTGGCGCGACTGGAAGCTGCACTTCTACTGGGAGCCCGAGGTGAATGAAGGCAAAGGCAAGCTGGAGTCGCCCTATCTCTTCAACACCACCCGCGACCCGAAGGAAACGACCGACGTGCTCGTCTACAACACCTGGGTGCTGGGGCCGGTGCTCAAGCTGGTGAAGGCGTTCCAGGACAGCTTCGCGCGGCATCCGAACACGCCGCCCGGCCAGCTTGACGACTAACCTGATGAACAGCGAGCTCCCATGAACAAGATGCCTTCCATCTCCCGTCGTCGTGCAATGGCCGCCCTGGGCGGTGCCGTCGCGCTCGCGGCCTCTCCCCGCCTCTTTGCCCAAGGTGCCCGCCCGCTGACCTGGCTGGTCGGCCAGCCGGCCGGCGGCAGCGTGGACATCCTGACCCGCCTCGTGGCGCGCCACGTCGAGCAGGCGCTCGGCCAACCGGTGGTGGTGGACAACCGGCCCGGCGCCGCGGGCGCCATCGCGCTGCAGGCGGCCGCACGGGCACCGCATGACGGGCTGACGGTCGTCACCATTCCCGGGCCGATCCTGACCAGCATGCCCGTGCCCCGGATCGGCAAGGAACTGACCGGCGTGGCCACGCTGGCCAAGGGGCCGATGGTGCTGGTGGGCACCACGGCCAGCCCGATGCCGCCCACGCTGGCCGCGCTGCTCGCCGCCGGCAAGGACCCGAAGGCCTTCAGCTTCGCATCGTCCGGCAACGGGACCAGCCAGCACCTGGCCGGCGAGCTGATGAACCAGATCGCCGGCACGCGGATCGTCCACGTGCCCTACAAGGGCGGCAGCCAGGCCGTCACCGATGTGGTCGGCGGGCAGGTGCAACTGGGCATGCTCGGCATCACGCCGGTGCTGCCGCACATCAAGTCGGGCAAGCTGCATGCGTACGGCGTGACCACTGCCACGCGCTCGCCTGCGCTGCCCGATGTGCCCACGCTGCGCGAAGCCGGCCTGCCCGGTTTCGACGCGGACCAGTGGTTCGTGGTGGCCGCGCCCGCGGGCGTGCCGGCTGAGCGGGTGCGCGCGCTCAACGCGGCGATTGCGCAGGCGCTGCAGAAGCCCGAGGTGCAGTCGGGCTACGCGGCCGCGGGCGTGACGCCGGCTCCCGCCACGGCGGAGCAGACCACGACCTTCGTGGTGCAGGAACTCCAGCGCTGGCAGACGCTGGCGAAGAAGGCCGATCTGCCGCTGGATTGAGCGGATGACGGCCGGCGCTGCCCGGCCCTCCGTCTTTCCGCCGCCGGGCAGGCGCGTGCCCGGAAACGCCTTGCCGGACTCTTCGCTCCGGCTGCCTCGCCTTATCCGGAATAAGCATCAAACCATCCGGAAACCCGCATGGATACTGGCGAATAAGCTTATCCGCATAAAGCGCGAACCAAAAAATAGTTTGGTTCCATAAGGAGCGCTTGGACAATCGCGCCTTCTTGCTGGGGTACCCGCTACGCGCGCGGCACCGCACTTCCCTCAAGACAAACGCACGATGTACCAATACACAGAATTCGACCGCCAGTTCGTCCACCAGCGGGCTGCCCAATTCCGCGACCAGCTCGAGCGCTGGCAGAAGGGCAAGCTCGCCGAAGACGAATTCCGCCCCCTGCGCCTGCAAAACGGCTGGTACGTGCAGCGCTACGCGCCGATGCTGCGCGTGGCCGTGCCCTACGGCGAACTGTCGAGCCGCCAGCTGCGCGTGCTGGCCCGCATCGCCCGCGAATACGACGAGCCCGAGGCGGAGGTCTACAAGAAGGCCATCGAGACGCAGGGCCTGCTCGGCAGCCACAAGCTGCCCACCCACTACGCCCACTTCACGACCCGCCAGAACGTCCAGTACAACTGGATTCCGCTGGCCAAGTCGGCCGACGTGATGGACTTGCTGGCTTCGGTCGACATGCACGGCATCCAGACCAGCGGCAACTGCATCCGCAACATCACGAGCGACGAGCGCGCCGGCATCGCCGTCGACGAGGTCGCCGATCCACGCCCGTTCGCGGAAATCATGCGCCAGTGGAGCACGCTGCACCCCGAGTTCGCGTTCCTGCCGCGCAAGTTCAAGATCGCCATCACCGGCGCCACCGAGGACCGCGCCGCCACCGGCTGGCACGACGTGGGCCTGCACGTGGTGAAGAACGAAGCCGGCGAGATCGGTTTCCGCGTGCAGGTGGGCGGCGGCATGGGCCGCACGCCCATCGTGGGCACGGTGCTGCGCGAGTTCCTGCCGTGGCAGCAGATCATGAACTACCTCGAGGCCGTGATCCGCGTCTACAACCGGTACGGCCGGCGCGACAACATCTACAAGGCTCGCATCAAGATCCTGGTGAAGGCCGAGGGGCAGCGCTACATCGACGATGTCGAGGCCGAGTACAAGCAGATCCTCGAGCACGACGGCGCGCCGCACACCATCACGCAGGAAGAGTACGACCGCGTGGCCGCGTCCTTCGTGCCGCCCGCACTCGCCACCCGCGTGCTGCAGAGCGCCGAGAAGACCGACGCCGAGCTGCGCCACCACGCCGCCGACGACGTGCAGTTCGTCCGCTGGCTGGCGCGCAACGTGGCGCCGCACAAGAACCCGGCCCTGCGCGCCGTGACGCTGTCGTTCAAGCGCCTGAAGCAGGCGCCCGGCGACGCCTCGGCCGACCAGCTCGACACCATCGCCGAGCTCGCCGACCGCTTCTCGGCCGGCGAAGCCCGCGTGACGCACGACCAGAACGTGCTGCTGCCCTGGGTGCATGCCGAAGACCTGCACGCGCTGTGGATCGCAGCCCGTGCCGCCGGCTTCGCCAGCGCCAACGTGCACCTGCTGACGGACATGATCGCCTGCCCCGGCGGCGACTTCTGCGCGCTGGCCAACGCACGCTCCATTCCGGTGGCCGAAGCCATCACCGAGCGCTACCAGGACCTCGACGAGCTCGACGACCTGGGCGAGATCGACCTGCACATCAGCGGCTGCATCAACTCGTGCGGCCACCACCACAGCGGCCACATCGGCATCCTCGGCGTCGACAAGGACGGCAAGGAGTGGTACCAGGTCACCCTCGGCGGCTCCGACGGCTCCGCGCTCAGCGGCACGCCGCAGGCCGGCAAGGTGGTCGGCCCCTCGTTCTCGGCGGCAGAAGTGCCCGGGGTGATCGAGGCCGTGCTCAACACCTACCGCGACACCCGCGAAAGCGGCGAGAACTTCATCGACACGCTGCGCCGCGTCGGCCACGACGCGTTCAAGGCCGCCGCCAACGGTGCACGTTTCAAGGTGGAGGAAGCAGCATGAAGAAGACCCTGAACATTCTCTCGGCGGAAGAGCACGTCGACGACGGCGACCCGAAGGTGCTGCAGCTGGCCAACGACGCCGACCCGCTCGCCATCGAGGAGTGCCTGGCCGACATCGAGCGAATCGACCTGCACTTTCCGAAGTTCACCGACGGCCGCGCCTACAGCCAGGCCTTCCTGCTGCGCCGCCGCCTGGGCTTCACCGGCGACATCCGCGCCACCGGCGACGTGCTGATCGACCAGCTCGTGCAGATGGAGCGCACCGGCTTCTCCAGCGCCGTGCTCAAGGAAGGCGTGGACGCCACCGACGCGCAGCGCCAGTTCGACCGCTTCGCTTCCTTCTACCAGGGCGACGCGGTGAAGACCGCGCCGCACTTCGCGGCCGGAAACTGAGAGCGCAGGAAAGCACCGCACATGAGCATCGACATCGAACGCATCAACGCCGAACTCGGCCGCAACGCGCAGGGCCTGGTGGACTGGGCACTCGGCCTGGGCCAGCCGGCCATCGTCACCACCAACTTCCGGCCCTTCGAGGCGGTGATCCTGCACCTGGTCACGCAGGTGGAGCGCGACGTGCCGGTGGTGTGGATGGACAACGGCTACAACACCGAGGCCACCTACCGCTTCGCCGACGAAGTGACGAAGCAGCTGGGCCTGGACCTGCACATCTACCTGCCGCGCCGCTCGCGCGCCCATCGCGAGGCAGTGGAAGGCCCGACGCCCGCGCTGGACGACCCGCGCCACGCCGCATTCACCGAAGAGGTGAAGCTGGAGCCCTTCGCGCGCGCCCTGCGCGAGACGGCGCCGAAGGTGTGGTTCACCGCGCTGCGCGCCACCGACACGGCCGTGCGTGCGCAGATGGACCCGGTCAGCATCAACCCCGACGGGCTGATCAAGGTCGCGCCGCTGCTGCACTGGTCTTCCAAGGACCTGCACGAGTACTGCGTGAAGCACGGCCTGCCCAACAACTTCGACTACGTCGACCCGACCAAGGGCGAAGACAACCGCGAGTGCGGACTGCACCTCGCGCACTGAGCCCCTGCACCGCACCGACCTACCGCATCCAGCCCCATCTCCGATGAACGCACGTACCGAAACCGAACTGCTGCTGCCGCCGGCGCACCTGTCCAACACGCACCTCGACGCGCTGGAGGAAGAAACCATCTTCATCCTGCGCGAAGTGGCGGCCGCCTTCGAGCGCCCCACCCTGCTGTTCTCGGGCGGCAAGGACTCGCTGGTGCTGCTGAAGTGCGCGGAGAAGGCTTTCGGCGTCGGCCGCATTCCCTACCCGCTCTTGATGATCGACACCGGCCATAACTTCCCCGAGGTCACGGAGTACCGTGACCGTCGCGCGAAGGAACTGGGTGCCGAGCTGATCGTGCGCAGCGTCGAGGACTCGATGAAGCGCGGCACCGTGCGCCTGGCGCACCCGGGCGAGTCGCGCAACGCGCACCAGTCGGTGACGCTGCTGGAAGCCATTGAAGAATTCCGCTTCGACGCGCTGATCGGCGGCGCCCGCCGCGACGAGGAAAAAGCGCGCGCCAAGGAGCGCATCTTTTCGCACCGCGACAGCTTCGGCCAGTGGCAGCCCAAGGACCAGCGCCCCGAGCTGTGGACGCTGTTCAACACCCGCCTCGCCCCGGGCGAGCACTTTCGCGTGTTCCCGATCTCGAACTGGACCGAACTCGACGTGTGGCAGTACATCGCCCGCGAGGAAGTCGGCCTGCCTTCGATCTACTACACGCACAAGCGCGAAGTGGTGGAGCGCCGCGGCCTGCTGGTGCCGGTGACCAACCTGACCCCCGCTCGCGACGGCGAGACGGTGCAGGTGCGCGACGTGCGCTTCCGCACCGTGGGCGACATCACCACCACCTGCCCGGTGGAAAGCCTGGCGGCCGACGCGAGCGACGTGGTGCTCGAGACGCTGTCGGTCGACGTGAGCGAGCGCGGCGCCACGCGCATGGACGACATGACTTCGGAAGCTTCCATGGAGAAGCGCAAGAAAGACGGGTACTTCTGACCCACCCCCAGGCTTCGCGCACTTCGTGTCGCTACGCCCACCCCCTCGAAGGGGGCAACACCAGCGGCCCGGCAGAGCCGGTTCCGCGGTGTTCCACGAATTGGAGAATCACTCAATGAACGCTGCTGTCATTTCAAACGCCTCGCCCGCCGAAGTCCACGGCGACACCGGCACCGCCCTGCGCTTCATCACCTGCGGCTCCGTCGACGACGGCAAGAGCACGCTCATCGGCCGACTGCTGGTCGACAGCAAGACCGTGCTGCAGGACCAGTTGGCCGGCGTGCAGCGCGGCGGCGAGACCGACCTGGCCCTGCTGACAGACGGCCTTTCGGCCGAGCGCGAACAGGGCATCACCATCGACGTGGCGTACCGCTACTTCTCGACCGCCAGGCGCAAGTTCATCATCGGCGACGCGCCCGGCCATGAGCAGTACACGCGCAACATGGTCACGGCCGCCTCCGCCGCCGACGCCGCTGTGGTGCTGGTCGACGCGACCAAGCTGGCCTGGGCCGCCGAGGTGGAAGACGGCACCGTGGTCAAGCGCGAGCTGCTGCCGCAGACGCGCCGCCACACGCTGCTGTGCAACCTGCTGCGCGTGCAGTCGATCGTGTTCGCCATCAACAAGCTGGACGCCATCGGCGATGCCGGCCTTGCCTTCGAACGCATCTCGACCGCGCTGAACGCCTTTGCCGAAGCGGCCGGCGTGAAAGTCGCGGCCATCGTGCCGATCTCCGCGCTCAAGGGCTGGAACGTGGCGACGCGCCATGCCGACTGGGTCGGCTACGAAGGCCCCAGCCTGCTCGAGCTGCTGGAAGACCTGCCGGTGACGGCGCAGGACGAGGCCGTGCCCTTCGCCTTCCCGGTGCAGTGGGTCGAGAAGTTCTCGTCGTCGGCCGACACCTCGCAGGGCCGCCGCGTGTTCTGGGGCCGCGTCGCCTCGGGCCACGTGGAGCCGGGCCAGCGCGTGACCGTGCTGCCGAGCAACCAGACCGCCACCGTCGCCCAAGTGCTGAGCCACACGCGCCAGCCGAAGGCGGTGCATGCGGGCCACAGCGCCGGCATCGTGCTGGACCGCGAGGTAGACGTGTCGCGCGGCGACTGGCTGCTGGCGCCCGGCGCCTTCGAGCCGGTGCGCGAGATCACCGCCACGGTGGCCTGGCTCGACGACGAGCCGCTGGTCGCGGGACGCGTCTACTGGGCGCTGCAGGGCCACCGCTGGGTGAAGGCCAAGGTCGCGCGCATTGTCGACCGCGTGAACATCACCACGCTCGAATCGGAAGCCGCGACGCAGATCGAGGCCAACGCCATCGGCGACGTGGTGCTGGCGCTGCAGCAGCCGCTGGCGGTGCTGCCCTTCACGCAATCGCGCGCCCTGGGCTCGCTGGTGCTGGTCGATACGGCCTCCCACAAGACCGCCGCTGCCGTGCTCGTGCAGCCTTCCGCCGCAAAGGCCTAAAATCCCGGGTTTTCCCCGACCTCACCACTGACGCCAGAAAACAAATGACCCACGTCGTCTCCGAAGCCTGCATCCGTTGCAAATACACCGACTGCGTGGACGTTTGCCCCGTCGACTGCTTCCGCGAAGGTCCCAACATGCTGGTGATCGACCCGGACGAGTGCATCGACTGCGCGGTCTGCATCCCCGAGTGCCCGGTCAACGCGATCTACGCCGAGGAAGACCTGCCGGCCAACCAGATCGCCTTCATCAAGATCAACGCCGAACTGGCCCAGGCCGACGGCTGGAAGAGCATCACCAAGCGCAAGCCCGCCCTGCCCGACGCCGAGGAGTGGAAGGACAAGACGGACAAGATCGGGGAGCTGGTGCGCTGAACCAGCCCGCCGCCCCTGCCGTTTCCCCGATCGAGACCGACGCGCTGATCGTCGGCGCCGGCCCCGTGGGGCTGTTCCAGGCCTTCCAGCTGGGCCTGCTCGAAATCTCCTGCCACATCGTCGATGCACTGCCCGCCGCCGGCGGCCAGTGCGTAGCGCTGTATGGCGACAAGCCCATCTACGACATCCCCGGCACGCCCGTGACCAGCGGGCGCGACCTGGCGCAGTCGCTGCTGCAGCAGGTGGCGCCCTTCAAGCCGCAATTCCATTTCGGCGAGCAGGTTTCCACCCTGGCGCGCGAGGCCGACGGGCGGCTGCTTCTCACCACTTCGGCGGGCAAATCATTCCTCGCCAAAACGGTGTTCATCGCGGCCGGTATCGGCGCCTTCGTGCCCAAGCGCATCGCGGTCGAAGGCATCGCGCAATTCGAGGGCTCCTCGCTCTTCTATCACCCTGATTCGCTGGACCGCTTCGCCGGGCAGACGGTGGTGGTCAACGGTGGCGACGACATCGCGCTCGAAACCGCCATTGCACTCACCGCCATCGCGAAGCAGGTCACGCTGGTGCACCGGCGCGACGGCTTCCAGGCAGAGGAAGCCACCGTTTCGGCCATGCGCGCCCTCGTGGCCGCGAGCAAGATGGCCTTCCAGGTCGGCCAGCCCACGGCCTTCGACGGCAAGCAGCTCCAGATCACCACGCCCGACGCGACCACGCTCGACCTGCCGCTGGACGCGCTGGTCGCCTGCCTGGGCATCTCGCCGCGCCTCGGCCCCATCGCCGACTGGGGGCTGGAGCTGGAGCGCAAGCAGGTGCCGGTGGACACAGAGAAGTACGAAACCCGCGAACGCGGCGTGTTCGCGGTGGGCGACATCAACACCTATCCGGGCAAGAAGAAGCTCATCGTCTGCGGCTTCCACGAGGCCACGCTGGCTGCCTGGGGCGCCACGGCCATCGTGTTCCCCGGCAAGGCCGTTCCGCTGCAGTACACGACCACCAGCACCCGCCTGCACGAGCTGCTGGGCGTGGCCGGCTCCCGCTAGTTCCTAGCGGCACCGGGCAGCAGCACCCGGTATTCGCCGATGAAGCTACCGATGGCGGCCACGTAGCGGTCGATGTCCGCATCGGTCAGCGGCAGCGACAGCACCACGAAGCCGCGCGGCGAGGTGTAGATGCCCTCGCTCAGCAGGTGGAAGAAGAGCAGCTGTCGCAGCCGGGCGTCGACCGGTGCCAGGTCATCGGTGCTGCGCACCTCGCCGCCCACGAAATGCGCGTTCATCAGCGAGCCGATGCCGGTGAACTGCATCGCGACACCCTCGCCTGCGCACAGCGTGTTCAGCCGCTGCCGCATTGCATCGCCACGCGCTGCCAGTGCGCCCGCGGCCTCCGGCGTGAACAGCTTAGTGAGCCCGGCATGGCCGGCCGCCATCGTCAGCACGTTGTTGTTGAAGGTGCCCGAATGGGCCAGCGGCCCGGTGCGCGGATCGAACAGCGCCATCACGTCGGCACGTCCGCCGAAGGCGCCGAAGGACATGCCGCCGCCGATGTACTTGCCCAGTGTGGTCAGGTCGGAGCGGATGCCCAGCTTGTTCGCCAGCCCGTGCGGCGCGAGGCGCGAAGTCATCACCTCGTCGAAGATCAGCAGCGCGCCGACGCGGGTGGCCGATTCGCGCAGCGCCTGCAGGAACTCCAGCCGGCCCGGAATGCAACCGCCCGCGCCCTGCATCGGCTCCAGCAACACGGCGGCGATCTCGGGGCCGTGCCTGTCGATCTGCTCGCGCGCGGTCCGCTCGTCGTTGTAGGGCAGCACCAGGAAGTCGAAGGGCACGGTCGTCGGCAGCGGCTTGGCGCCGAAGCCAAGCACGCCGCCGTGATAGCCGCCCGAAAACACGACGAGCTTGCGGCGGCCGGTGAAGTGCAGCGCCGCCGTCAGCGCCATCAGGTTCGCCTCGGTGCCGGAGTTGGTGAAGCGCAGTTGCTCGATCTGCGGAAAGCGCTCGCAGATGAGCCTGGCGAGCCGGCCTTCGAGCAGGTTGTGGCCTGTGAGGTTGATGCCGCTGTTCATCGCTTCGGCGACGGCCTCCCGGATCTCTGGCGCCGAATGGCCGTAGACGCCGGCCGTGTACTCGGCGATGAAGTCGGCATAGCGGTGGCCGTCGGCGTCCCACAGCGTCGCGCCCTCGCCTTTCGCGATGGTCAGCGGGAACGGCGCGTAGAACAGCACCGAGCGGCTGTTGGCACCGGGCATGTAGCGCGCCTGTTCCTCGAACTGGCGCATGCTGGCGGGATTGCCTTCGGTGAAGCGCAGGTGCGCTGCTGCGAGGGCCTGGTCGATGTCGGCGTGCGCCATGGCAATGTCCTTCGTAGGGTGTGCGCCCGTCGCATGCAGCGCGATTTATTGTTCGATGCTCAATTTATTTTGTTTATACAGTCAACCCGACTGCCGCACAATGGCTGCAACCATGACGAAGCAATCGCCCCCCAAGTCACCGAAACCCCGCACTGCCGGCCGCCCCTCCGGCGGCGGTGGCCTGACGAAGCAGCGCATCGCCGAGGAGGCGCTCGCGCAGATCGACGAATTCGGCCTGGGCGCCTTCAGCATGCGCGAGGTGGCGGCCCGGCTCGACGTCTACCCGGCCACCGTGCACTGGCACGTGAGCACGCGCGAGGCACTGCTGGCCGAAGTGGCGGCGCTGGTCATGGCCGAGGTCGCGCCGCCGCCCGGCAAGCTCGTCTGGAAGGACTGGATCGCCGAACTCTTCCGCCGCTGCCGTGCCGCCGTGCGGCGCCATCCGAACGTGGCGCAGCTGCTGGGCGCGCAACTGGTGTCCAACGGCAGCCTGCCGATGGAGCTGGTCGAAGGCATCCTCGCCACGCTGGCCGACGCCGGCTTCGAGGACGAAGCGCTGCTGGAGGCCTACAACTGCGTGGTCGCCGCGATGCTGGGCTTCCTGACGATGGAGTTCTCGCCCCTGCCCGCCGACAACACGCAGGCCTGGGCCGAGGAGCTGCGCGAACGCGTGCACACGATCCGTCCGCTCGACCACCCGGTGCTCACGCGCAATCTCGCTCAGCTGGCAAACAAGGCCTTCATCCTGCGCTGGGACAACGGCACGACGGTGCCGCTGGACAGCAGCTTCGAGCGCCATATCCAGATCACCATCGACGGGCTCGAAGCCTTCGCGCGCCGGATCAGAGCCCGCTAGCGGCAGCGCCTTCGGCCGGCGCGTCGCGCCCGATGCGCAGCAGCGCGTCCTTCAGCCAAAGCAGGCCGGCGTCGGAGTTGGAGCGCCGGTTCCAGCACACCACCGAGCGGTAGCCCTGCAGTTCGAAGGGCAGTGGATGCACCGCGAGCAGATGCCTGAAGCGCTCGGCCACGCGCAGCGGCATCACGGCGACATGGTCGGTCTGCGCCAGCAGGTCGACGATCTGGCCGAAGCTGGTCATGGCCACGCTCATAGTGCGCGTGCGGCCCAGCCGCGCCAGCACCTGGTCGATGAGATCGTCGAGTGCCGAACTGCCGTAGCCCAGGAACACGTGCGGCGCCTCGCAGAAGTCGTCGAGCGTGGCTTGCTGCGTCATCGTCGGATGGCCCAGCCGCACCGCGACCACGTAGCGGTCCTCGTACAGCAACTCCGATTCGCAGTCGCTCGGCGGCTGCAGCCGCGGCAGCACGGCGATGTCGAAGTCGCCCTTGCGCAGCCGCTCGGTCAGCGTGAGGAAGGAACTGGTCTCCCAGTAGATGCGCACGCGCGAGCCGCAGGCCACCAGCTCGTTGGCCAGCCTCGGCAGCAGCAGGTGGCTAGCGTAGTCGCCGCCCGAGATGCGGAAGATGCGCTGCGACCCGGCCGGGTCGAAGCCCTCGCCGGGCTCGAGCATCGCCGACAGGTCGGCCAGCACGCGCTCTACCTGCCCGGCCAGGGCCTGCGCGCGGGCGGTGGGCTCCACGCCGTGCGCGGTGCGGGTGAAGAGCGGATCGCCGAAGGTATCGCGCAGCCGGTTGAGCGAGGCGCTCACCGCAGGCTGGCTCAGGAAGAGCCGGGTCGCCGCGCGCGACACGCTGCGCTCGCGCATCAGCGCATCGAAGGTCCGCAGCATGCCGACGTCGAGGCTGCGGATATCACGTTGGGCCATATCTCATATCAAAAGCTTCGAATTGCCCGCGGGGCGGGCTGTCCGTATCGTCGAGCGCACAAGTACATCACGACTGGAGACACGATGAATCGGTTCAGACCCTCGCCGCCCGGCGAGGCCACACGCCGCCGCGCGCTCGGCACCCTCGGCGCGGGCCTCGCGGCACTCGCCCTGCCCGCCTTCGCGCAGACGCCGCACTTTCCCAACCGCGTGGTGCGCATCATCCCCTTCGGCTCCGGCGGCGGCCCGATGGACACCATCGCCCGCGTCTACGCCGAAAAGCTCAAGGCCCGCTGGAACCAGCCGGTGATCGTCGAGGCCAAGCCCGGCGCCAGCGGCACCATCGCCGCCGACACCGTCGCAAAAGCCACGCCCGACGGCTACACCGTGCTTCTCACACTGCCGCTCACCCACATCAACAACGCGGTGCTGCAACCGAAGCTGCCCTACGACCCGGTGAAAGACTTCGAGCCGCTGTCGCAGCTTGCCACCGGCGGGCCGATGCTGATCGCACGCGCCTCGGCGCCGTTCTCGAACGTGCGCGAGTTCGTGGCCTATGCCAAGGCGCATCCCGGCATCTCCTACGGCACCTGGGGCAATGGCTCCAACGCTCATCTGTTCGGCGAGCTGCTGGCGCGGCAGAACAAGCTCGACCTGGTGCACGTGCCCTACAAGGCCGAGGCCGCCGCGCACAACGACATGTTCGGCGAGGCACTGGGCGTGGCCTGGGCCAATCCGGCGACCGCGCGCGGCCTCGCGCAGGCCGGGCGCATCAAGGTGCTGGGCATCACCGGGCGCCAGCGGGTGCGCTCGATGCCCGACGTGCCGACCTTCACCGAACAGGGCTTTCCCGGTTTCGACCTCGACAGCTGGATCGGCGTGTATGCCCCCGCGAAGACGCCGCAGCCCGTGCTCGACGAGTGGTCGGCCGCGCTGCGCGAGATCACGAAGATGCCCGATATCCAGGAGCGCCTGGCCGGCTTCGGATTCGAGCCGCTGGGCAGCACGCCCGCCGAGTTCAGGGCCAGCTACAAGGCCGACTTTCCCCGTGTCGCGGACCTGATCAAGGCCGCAGGAGTCACTCCCGAATGAGCACCGTCGCATCCGCATCCCCCACCGCCGAATGGCAGCCCATCGCCTTCGACACCGGCACAGCCTACGGCCGCAAGCCGCCGAGCCACAAGCCAGAGCTGACCGAGGTCGGCGGGGGCACGCCCATGGGCGAACTGCTGCGCCGCTACTGGCATCCCATCGGTCTCGCCGCCGACGCCACCGACACGCCGCGCCAGGTGCGCGTGCTGGGCGAGGACCTGATCCTGTTCCGCGACAGGAAGGGCCGCCCGGGCCTCGTGCACTGGCGCTGCGCGCACCGGGGCGCCTCGCTCTACTACGGGCGCGTCGAGGAAGAAGGCATCCGCTGCTGCTACCACGGCTGGATGTTCGACGTGCAGGGCCATTGCGTCGACCAGCCCTGCGAGCCCGACGGCGGCGCGCGCAGCCGGGGCCGCGTGCGCCAGCCCTGGTATCCGGTGCAGGAGCAGTACGGGCTGATCTGGGCCTACCTCGGCCCGGCCGAGAAGAAGCCGGTGCTGCCGCGCTACGACTGCCTGGAGACGCTGGACGAAGGCGAGACGCTGGAGGCCGACGGCAACAGCATCGGCGGCGGCGGGCCGCAGATCATTCCGTGCAACTGGCTGCAGCACTACGAGAACGTGGCCGACCCCTTCCACGTGCCCGTGCTGCACGGCAGCTTCAGCGGCACGCAGTTCGTGGCGCTGATGGGCCAGATGCCCGACGTGACCTTCGAGAGCACCGACACCGGCGTGAAGATCATCTCGATCCGCAAGCTGGAAGACGGCAGCATCTTCCGCCGCGTGGCGGGCCCGGTGCTGCCCACGCTGCGCGTGGTGCCAAACCCGCGCGTGGCGGCCTACGGCCGGGTGGAGTCCATCGGCTGGGTGCTGCCCATCGACGACCACAGCTTCCGCATCTACACCGTGGGCCGCGTGAAGACGCCGGGCGACCTGGCCCGCGTGCGCTCGCGCCTGAACGGCAAGCTGTGGGAAGAACTGACCGAGGCCGAGCACCGCGCCTTCCCGGGCGACTACGAAGCGCAGGTGAGCCAGGGCGCGATCACCGCGCATTCGGAAGAGCACCTGGCCACCTCCGACCGCGGCATCGTGATGCTGCGCCGGCTGCTGCAGCGCCAGCTCGATGCGGTGCGCGAGGGGCGCGATCCGGCGGGCGTGAGCTTCGACCCGGCAGCGCCGCCCGTGCATTTCGACGCCGGAAACTTCATCGTGAGCGAATGAGCGCAGCGGCGTCCATCGCGGGCCAGCCCATCGCCGTGCGGGTGGCGCGCAAGACGGTCGAGGCCGAGGACGTGGCCAGCTTCCGGCTGGTCTCGGCCAGCGGCGCGCCGCTGCCGGGCTTCGCGCCAGGCGCGCACATCGACGTGTCGCTGCCCGGCGGGCTGGTGCGCCAGTATTCGCTGTGCAACCTGCCAGGGCAAGACGAGCACTACGAGATCGGTGTGCTGCGCGACGCCGCCTCACGCGGCGGCTCCCTCGCGATGCACGATGCGGTGCATGAAGGCGCGGTGCTGAACATCAGCCCGCCGCGCAACCACTTTCCGCTGGACGAAGGCGCCGCGCACAGCCTGCTGCTGGCCGGCGGCATCGGCGTGACCCCGCTGCTGTCGATGGCTCAGCGGCTGGCCTCGCTGGGTGCCGATTTCGCGCTGCACTGCTGCAGCCGAACCGCCGCGCGGGCGCCCTACCGGCGTCGGCTGGAAGGCAGCGACTTCGCCGACAGGGTGTTCTTCCACCATGACGACGGTCCGCCCACGCAACGGCTGGATCTCGCCGCGACCATCGGCCGCCCGGCACCCGGCAGGCACATCTACGTGTGCGGCCCGCAGGGCTTCCTCGATGCGGTGCGAGCCATGGCACGCGACCTGCAATGGCCGGACGCCCAGGTGCACTTCGAATACTTCTCGGGCGCGATGCAGCCGGCAGGCGAACAAGGCGAGTTCGAAGTCGAGCTGCGCAGTTCGGGCCGCGTGGTGCGCGTGCCAGCCTCGCTCAGCGTGGTGGACGCACTGGCGGCCGAGGGTGTCGACATCCCCGTGTCCTGCGCGCAGGGCGTGTGCGGCACCTGCCTTACGCGCGTGCTGCAGGGCGAGGTCGAGCACCGCGACCTCTATCTCACGCCCGAGGAGCAGGCCGCCAACGACCAGTTCCTGCCCTGCTGCTCGCGGGCCCGTTCAGCCCGGCTGATGCTCGATCTGTAGCAGCTCGTAGAGCACCATGCGCGTCTGCCGGCCGCGCAGCTCCGCGAGCTCTTCGATGCGGCGCGTGGCGAGCCGGCCGCCCAACCCCTCGAAGGTGGCCTCGGAGATCAGCGTGCGCGTGCCCAGCTCCTTGTTGGCACCCTCGATGCGGCTCGCCGCATTGATCGCGTCGCCGATGGCGGTGTACGACAGGCGGTTGCTCGAGCCGAGCACACCCGCGATCACATGGCCGGTGTGGATGCCCACGCGCGTGCGGAACTCCTGCAGGCCCTCGGCGCGCCACTTCTCGTTGAGCGCGTTCATCTCGGCATGCAGCTCGATCGCCGCGAGGCAGGCGCGGTACTCAGCATCCTCGAGTTCGGTGGGTGCGCCCCACAGCACCATGATGCCGTCGCCCATGAACTTGTCGATCACGCCGCCGTGACGCGCGAAGATGCCGGCGGCGAGATTGAAGTACTCGGTGAGCTGGCGCACGAGCACCTCGGCCGGCATCGACTCCGAGATGCTGGTGAAGCCCTCCACGTCGGTGAACATCGCGGTGATGCGCTTCGGCGAGCCGCTCGGCCCCAGCGCGTGCCCTTCCGCGACGAGTTGCCGGATGATGTCCACCGGCACGAACTTGCTGAAGGCCTTGAGGCTGCGCGCGGATTCGTCCAGCGCCTGGTTGAGGTGCTGCACCTCGAGCACCCGGCTCGGCTCGATCGGCAGATCGTCGAGTTCCAGCCGCCCGATGCGGCGCGCGACGCGCGAGAGGTTCTCGATGGGCCCGGTCACCAGCTTCGACAACCGCAGCGAAATGATGAGCGCCAGCGCCAGGAAGCTGACCGTCAGCGCCAGCGACCAGAGCACCGAGCGCTGCAGGCCACCGAGCAGCAGCTCCTCGGGCTCCCAGCTCACGAGCTGCCACCGGGTGTGCGGCAGGTGCGAGGTCTGCACGAGGTAGCGACTGCCTTCGTGCTCGATGGAGAAGGCCTGGTCGTCGGCCCCGCCTGCCGTGCTGACCGAGAGCATGTGCGCATGGATGGCGCCGAGCACGCCGCTGTCGGGCGATTCCAGCTCGCGCACCGGATCGGGATGGTCGCTGCGCGCGATCACGTGGTGATCCGAACTCATCAGGGCGCTCTCGCCATGGCCCTGCGCACCGAAGGCACCCACGAGCCTGGCCAGATGCCCCAGCGACACGTTGGCATCGACCACGAGTCCCCGCGTGTGCCCTTCGTCGTCGGCGCGCGCCGAAGGCCGCGCGTGCCCGACGGCCAGCTCCTGCGAGTCGCTCATCATGAATGGCTGGGTCCACACCGGTCCTTTCGCCTTCATGGCCTCCAGGTACCAGGTGCGCTTCTCGGGATCGAAGTCGCTGCGGTAGGCCGAGATCGATGTTGTCGCAAAACGCTGCTTCGCGTCGCCGCCGTCCCGGTCCGGCGAGTCCTTGTAGTGCCAGGTCTCGGTGCTGAAGCCGTCGGCGCGCAGCACCTGGCGGATGGCCGGCACCGGGTAGCGCACCGCCATCAGCACGTGGCCATGGTCGGTGGCCACGTTGATGCTGTCGATTTCCGGCGTCTGCTCCAGCAGCGTCCAGAGCATCTCGGCAGTCTGCTCGCCGTCTTCGCCGCAGACATGGACACTGGGCGAATCGGCGATCGCACGGATCGCCGCCTCGGTCTTCGCGAGGAAGGCGAGCACGCTGTCCTCGACCCGGTCGTGGTTGATCTTGTGCGCGGCGGTGCCGAGCCTCGACACCAGCCTCTCGGCGGCCCAGTAGCCGAAGGCCACCAGGAGCAGCGACTGCACCAGCGCCACCGCGCAGATGATGGTCCCCACGTCGACCCTGAACCGCCTGAGGCGGGTGCCCTTGAAATCCTCATCGACCATGCAAGCTCCTCTTCATTTCTTGTTTCTGCACGCTTATCGGCATGCGCTCCCGTTTCTTCTGCCGTCGTTTTCCTCGGCGGTCGATTCTCGCGCGGCGCATCCGCATGCCGAGGGTTTTCCCTGCCCGCAAAGGCATGCCTGGCGTCGCGGCTTCCCGGCCCCGCATAAAATCGGCTCCGCGCCACGGGTTTGCCGCGGCGTACTTGCTAGGGGTGTTGGGCGGCTTGCCGTCCGGCTGAGAAAGTCCCTTTGAACCTGATTGAGGTAATCCTCGCGCAGGGAAGCTGGTCCGGTGGCCTCTCACGCCTTCTCGCGTGAAAGCCGCGCCACTGGGGCCTCGCCCACCTGCCAAACCTTTTGCACTGGAGCAAACGGATGGCATACGACGACAAGAACAACGATGCCGCTGGCGTCTCGAACGAGGCGCTGACGCCCCTGCCCGCCTCGCAGCGCGTGTTCGGCTGGCGCGACCATGCCTCGCTCTGGTTCAGCCTCGGCGTGGGGCTGCTTGTGATGCAGATCGGCGCCTACCTGGTGCCGGCCGTGGGCACGCGCGACGCGGCGATCGCCATCGTGCTCGGCTCCTGCATCGGCGCGGGCCTGCTGGCCTGGACCGCGCGGCTTGGCTGCCAGAGCGGCCTGGCGAGCGCCGGCCTCATGCACGCCACCTACGGCAGTGCCTTCGCGCGGCTGCCGGTGCTGCTCAACATCGTGCAGCTGGTGGGCTGGACCACCTTCGAACTCGTGGTGATGCGCGAAGGCACGCAGGCCATCGGCCAGACGGTGGTGGGGCCGGCGCTGGGCAGCTTCTGGGGCGGCGTGCTGACGACCTTGCTGTGGGGCGCGGTGCTGCTGGCGCTGCTCGCCGGCTCGATGGTGAAGCTGGTGCGGCGCTTCGTGAGCCGGTTCGGGCTGCCGCTGGTGGTGCTGTCGCTGCTGTGGCTCACGTGGCAGTTCGCGGCGCAACTGCAGGCCAAGGGGCTGGACGCCTTCTGGGCGCGCCCCGGCGACGGCACGATGGGCATGTTCAGTGCGCTCGACCTGGTGATCGCGATGCCGGTGTCGTGGCTGCCGCTGGTGGCGGACTATGCGCGGCACGGCAAGCGCAGTTCCGGCGGCCTCGGCGGCGCATTCGGCGGCACCTGGATCGGCTACGCGGTCGCGAACGTCTGGTGCTATGCGCTGGGCGTGATGGTGGTGAGCGTGGCCGAACCGGGCACGGGCCTCGTCACCGCGCTGCTGCTGGCCCAGGGCGGCCTGGTGGCGCTGGGCCTCATCCTCATCGACGAGCTCGACAACGCGTACGGCGACGTCTACTCGGGCTCGGTCTCCACGCACAGCCTGCTGCCGCGCTGGAGCGTGAAGCGCTGGGGCCTGCTGCTGGCTGCCCTGTGCATCGCGCTGGCGCTGGTGCTGCCGATGCACACGCTGGAGCCCTTCCTGCTGCTGCTGAGTTCGGTGTTCGTGCCGCTGTATGGGGTGATCATCGGCCGGCTGGGCAGCGGCGAGGCGGTATCGCCGCAAGGCGCGCGGCGCAAAATCGACTTCGGCGCGGCACTGATCTGGATCGCGGGCATCGCCGCGTATCACGCGCTTGCCAAGTGGGCACCGCAGTTCGGCTCCGCGCTGCCGACACTGGCCGCGACTTTCGCGCTGGCCTGGCTCAGCCGGCCTTCAACGGCAGCCGGTGCGTCGGCACTGGCGCAAAGCCGTGGTTGAGCGGGCCATGACCCGCGCCGATCTTCACGTCTGCACCTGCAGCCATCGCGCCGAGGATGTAGGCGCGCGCCCTCTCGACCGCCTCGGGCAGCGTCGCGCCCAGCGCAAGGTGCGCGGCAATGGCGGACGACAGCGTGCATCCGGTGCCGTGCAGGTTGCGGCTTTCGATGCGGCCGGAGGCCAGTCGCTTGCGTTCGCCATCGGCCTGCAGCAGCACATCGACCACTTGGTTGCCCGGCAGATGGCCGCCTTTGAGCAGCACGGCCTTCGCGCCGAGCGCCAGCAGTTCGTCGGCCGCGCCGTCGAGTGCATCCACGCCTTCGATGGCACGGCCGATCAGCAAGGCGGCTTCGTCGAGATTGGGCGTGACGACCACGGCGCGCGGGAACAGCTCGCGCACCAGCACCTGCACCGTCTCGGCCGCGATCAGGCGATCGCCGCTGGTGGCGACCATCACGGGGTCGAGCACCACGTTCTTCAGCCGGTAGCGGTCGATGGCCCAGGCCACCACTTCGACCACCTCGGGCGCGTGCAGCATGCCGAGCTTGACGGCATCGACGCCGATGTCTTCGACCACGGCCTGGATCTGCGCCTTGAGGAAGTCGGGCGGCACGCCGTGGATGCCCGAGACGCCCAGCGTGTTCTGCGCGGTGAGCGCAGTGATGGCCGTCATGCCGTAGCAGCCCAGGGCGGCGAAGGTCTTGAGATCGGCCTGGATGCCGGCGCCGCCACCGCTGTCGGAACCGGCGATGGAAAGCACGCGTGCGTAGCGCTGAGTGGGCTCTTGGGTCATGCCGAAAATTATCGGCGACGCGAAGGAGCCCTGGCATGAGCCTTCCTTTCGACTCGGTCGCCATCCTCGGCGCAGGCCTCATGGGCCGGCTGATGGCGGTGACGCTGGCGCACGCCGGGTGCAAGGTCGATGTGTTCGAGGCCGGCAGCGCCGAGGCCGAAGGCGCTGCCGCGCGCGTGGCCGCCGCGATGCTGGCGCCGCTGGCCGAATCGGCCGTCGCACCGGTGTCTGTCGTGCGCATGGGGCAGCACGCGCTCGCGCGCTGGCCGGAGCTGCTCGCGCCGCTGGCACAGCCCGTGTTCTTCCAGCGCGAAGGCACGCTGGTGCTCTGGCATCGGCAGGACGCGGCCGAAGCAACGCGGCTCGCCCGCGTGCTCGCGAACACCGGTGCGCAGGTGCCCGAGCTGGCGCCGATGCAATCCGTCGACGCTCGCGCGATCGCCACGCTGGAGCCCTCGCTGGGCCAGCGCTTCGCTCAGGGCCTGTTCCTTCCGGGCGAAGGCCAGCTCGACAATCGCGCGCTGCTGGCCTCGCTGCTCGCCACGCTCGAGAGCAGCCCTCTCGTCACGCTGCACTGGCAATCGCCGCGTACGCCTTCGGACTTCTCGCCCGGAACGACAGGCCAGCCCGACTGGGTAATCGACTGCCGCGGCCTCGGCGCCCGTCCGCAGTGGAATGCTCTTCGTGGTGTGCGCGGCGAGGTGATCCGCGTGCATGCGCCCGAGGTGAGCCTGAAGCGACCGACGCGCCTCGTGCATCCGCGCTACCCGCTCTACATCGCGCCCAAGCCGGGCAACCTGTTCGTGATCGGCGCGACCGAGATCGAGTCGGACGACATGTCGCCCGCCAGCGTGCGCTCCACGCTCGAACTGCTGAGTGCCGCGTATGCGGTGCACAGCGGCTTCGCCGAGGCGCGCATCGTCGAGATCGCGACGCAGTGCCGGCCCACGCTGCCCGACAACCTCCCTGCCCTGCGCCTGCCGCAACCGCGCGTGCTGCAGATCAACGGCCTGTACCGCCACGGTTTCATGATCGCGCCCGCGATGCTCGACGCGGCGATGGAGGTGCTGACGCAGGGCCGCTCGCCCCTTGCGGAGAGCTTCGGCATGGAGACCCGAGACACATGACGATGAACATCCTGATCAACGACAAGCCCTTCACCCTGCCCGACCAGGCGATGCTGACCGACGCGCTGGCCGCGCTGGAGGCCACGCCGCCCTTCGCGGTGGCCGTGAACCGCGAATTCGTGCCGCGCTCGGCCTACGCCACGCGCGCGCTGAAACCCGAAGACCGCGTCGAAGTGATCCGCCCCGTGACGGGCGGCTGATTGATGGAGACAACAGAAATGACGACCCCGAACGACCCCTTGGTGCTCTACGGCGAGACCTTCCACAGCCGCCTGCTGCTGGGCACCGCGCGCTACCCGTCGCCCGACCTGCTCGAAGCCGCCGTGAAGCGCGCGAAGCCCGCAATGCTCACTGCCTCGCTACGCCGGCAGACGGCCAGCCAGGGCTCGGGCAACAGCGAGCTCGGCAACGGCTTCTGGGAGCTGCTGCGCAAGCTCGCGGTGCCGGTATTGCCCAACACCGCCGGCTGCCACAGCATTCAGGAGGTGGTCGCCACCGCGCAGATGGCGCGCGAGCTGTTCGACACGCCGTGGATCAAGCTGGAGCTGATCGGCGACGACTACACGCTGCAGCCCGACACGCTGAACCTGGTCGACGCGGCCTCGCAGTTGATCCGCGAGGGCTTCAAGGTACTGCCCTACTGCACCGAGGACCTCGTGCTGTGCCAGCGCCTGGTCGACGTCGGCTGCCAGGCGGTGATGCCTTGGGCCGCGCCCATCGGCACCGGCCGCGGACCGGTCAACCCCTACGCGCTGCAGGTGCTGCGCGACCGGCTCAAGGTGCCGATGCTGGTGGACGCTGGACTGGGCCTGCCTTCGCACGCCTGCCAGGTGATGGAGTGGGGATACGACGGGGTGCTGCTGAACACGGCCGTCGCGCTGGCGCAGGACCCGGTCGCAATGGCCGGCGCCTTCGCCGACGCAGTGCAGGCCGGGCGCAGCGCGCATCGCGCCGGCGCCATGGCCGCGCAGGAGGCCGCGCAACCCAGCACGCCCGTGCTCGGCACGCCTTTCTGGCACCACGAATCATGAGCACCACATTCGACTCCGGCGCCATCGCGCAGGCCATCGTCGCTGCGCACGGATTGCGCTTCGGCGCGATCACGTCGGCGCCGGTGAGCGCGCCCAACTTCTCTTCCGACGATCCGGTGTATCGCGGCGCCAAGCGCGCGTGTTCCGCGCTCGGCTTCATCGAGATCGACGCCGAATGCCTGGCCCTCGCATGGACCGCGCAGACACAGCGCCTGAGCAGCTTCGATGCTGCGTTGTGGCCCGACGCGCCGGAGGACTTCGGCATGCGCCCCTTTCCGCCCACCGCGCGCGACGACGCATTTCCGCCCTGCCCAGAACGGCTCGGCCTCTATGCCGTGCTGCCCGATGCGAAGTGGGTCGGCCGCATGGCGCGCGCGGGTGTGCCGACGGTGCAACTGCGATTCAAGTCGGACGACAGCGCGGCCATCGAGCGCGAAGTTCAAGCGGCCGTCGAGGAGGTGCGAGGTACCGGCGCGCTGCTCTTCATCAATGACCACTGGCGGGTTGCCATCGCGGCCGGTGCCTACGGCATCCACCTCGGCCAGGAGGATCTCGACGCGCTCTCGCCAGACGAACTGGTGCAACTTCGCGCCTCCGGCCTGCGCCTTGGCGTCAGCACGCACGGCTATGCGGAGATGGTGCGCGCCGACAAGGTGAGCCCGAGCTACATCGCCATGGGCGCCGTGTACCCGACCACGCTCAAGAAGATGGCGACCGCGCCGCAGGGCGTGGCGCGGCTGGGCGCGTATGCGCGGCTGCTGCGCGGCTATCCGCAGGTCGGCATCGGCGGCATCGATGCGGTGCGGCTGCCGGAGGTGCTGGCGACCGGTGTGGGTTCCATCGCCGTGGTGCGCGCACTCGTCGCAGCCGACGACCCGGAAGCCACGGCCGCGGAATGGATCGCGGCCATCGATGCCGCTGCGGGCAAATGAACAGAATGAAAAAGACAGAGCTTCCCTTCGATTCTTCCGGCCGGCATCGGCTGTCTCCCGTCTCGCGTGCGCTGGCAGCCATGCTCTTCGCGGCGGCATGTTCAGCGCATGCGCAGCAGCAATCCGCGCTGCCGGAGATCACCGTCAGCGAAGGCACGGCCGCGCCCCAGGCCGACGTGAGCGGCTTCGGCGACGTGCCGCTTCGCGAGCTGCCGATCTCGGCCACGGTGATCGACAGCAAGCAGCTACAGGCCAGCGGCGCGCGACGGCTCGCCGATCTGACGCAGTTCGACGCTTCCGTCACCGACGCCTACAACTCCGCCGGCTACTGGGACTACCTCACGGTGCGCGGCTTCGTGCTCGACAACCGCTTCAACTACCGGCGCGAGGGCCTGCCGATCAGCGCCGAGACTTCGATTCCGCTCGACAACAAGGAGCGCGTCGAGATCCTGCGCGGCACCAGCGGCATACAGGCCGGCACCAGCGCGCCGGGCGGGCTGGTCAACTACGTCGTGAAGCGGCCCACCGAACAGGACCTGCGCACGGTGCGCATCGAAACCACCAGCCGCGGCAGCGTGCTCGGCGCCATCGACCTCGGCGGGCGCTTCGGCGAGAACCGGCAGTTCGGCTACCGGCTCAACGTGGCAAGCGAAAACCTCAAGCCGCTCACGCACAACCTCGACGGCAACCGCAACCTGTTCTCGCTCGCAGCCGACTGGCGCATCACGCGCGACTCGGTGCTGGAGTTCGAGATCGAGCAAAGCCGCAAGACGCAGCCCAGCCAGAACGGCTACAGCCTGCTGGGCAGCGTGCTGCCGGCACCGGTCGATCCGCGCATCAACCTCAACAATCAGCCGTGGTCGCAGCCCTCGGTGTTCAAGGCGCTGACGGGCACGCTGCGCTTCAGCCAGGCGCTGAACGCCGACTGGCGCTGGAGCGCGCAGATCGGCCAGCAGCGGCTGAAGAGCGACGACCGACTGGCCTATGCCTTCGGCTGCGGCGCCGAAGGCAACTACGACCGCTACTGCTCCGATGGCACCTTCGACTTCTACGACTTCCGCAGCGACAACGAGCGCCGCACGCTGACGGCCGGCAGCATCAACCTCAAGGGCAACGTGACGACGGGCAGCGTGCGGCACGAGCTCGGCTTCGGGCTGCTGCAAAGCCGCGTGCGCAACCGCTTCGACAACCAGGCCTACAACTACGCGGGCACCGGCAACATCTGGGGCACGGCCGTCGTGCCGCCGGCTCCGGATGCCACCACGCCGCAGACCAACCGGGACGAGCGGTCGACCGAGCTCTCGGTGCAGGACGCGATCCGCTGGAACGACCGCTTCACCACCTGGCTCGGCGCGCGCCACACCCGGCTCGACCGCAGCAGCATCGGCAACGACGGCTCGGACCCGACCGGCTACAAGCAGGACGTGACCACGCCATGGATCGCGGCGAGCTACGCCATCCAGCCGGGGCTCCTGGCCTACGCGAGCTGGGGGCGCGGCGTCGAGTCGCAGGTGGTGCCGAACAGGATCTCGCAGTACAGCAACGCGGGGCAGGCCCTGCCCGCGCTGCGCTCGCGTCAGTGGGAGCTTGGCCTCAAGGGCGGCAACGACGCCTTCAACTGGCAGCTCGCATGGTTCGACATCTCGCGGCCGCTGACCAACATGGACCTGTGCAGCGGCTTGTGCGAGGTGCGCAACGACGGCAAGGCGGTGCATCGTGGTCTCGAAGCGGGTGCGCAGTGGAACCAGGGGCCCTGGCGCATCGGTGGCAGCGTGACGCTGATCGATGCGAAGCGGCGCGGGAGCACGGCCAATCCGGCGCTCAACGGGCAGTCGCCGACCAATGTGCCGAAGCAGGTGCTGCGCGCGCAAACGGCGTATCGCTTCTCATCGGTGCCGGGGCTCGAAGTGGCGGGACAGCTTTCTTATGAAGGCCGCCGCAACGTGCTGCCTGATGGCTCGATCACGCTGCCCTCGTGGACGCGCGTCGATGCCGTGCTGCGCTACGACACGAAGCTGCGCGGCGCGAACGCGAGCTGGACGCTGTCGGTAGACAACCTGTTCGATCGCCGCTACTGGAAGGAATCGCCCTACCAGTTCGGGCACGTCTACCTGTTCCCTGGCGCGCCGCGAACGCTGCGTCTGGGGCTGAGCGTTGCACTTTGAACGCGTTGCCGAAAGTCATGAAAAATGACGCTATAATCTAAGGCTTGTTCCTCGATAGCTCAGTCGGTAGAGCGCCGGACTGTTAATCCGTAGGTCCCTGGTTCGAGCCCAGGTCGAGGAGCCACCACAAAGCCGCAAGGCCTCTGGATGCCCCGCTACCCACAAGGTAGCGGGGCATTTCATTAGAAGTGGTGCGCGGTGTTTCTTGCAGGCAATCGTCGCATCGATGCAAAAAATGCAGTCGAAGCGCCGAGATCGGCAAATCCATTGCATATAATTTAAGGCTTGTTCCTCGATAGCTCAGTCGGTAGAGCGCCGGACTGTTAATCCGTAGGTCCCTGGTTCGAGCCCAGGTCGAGGAGCCACCATCAAGCCGCAAGGCCTCTGAAGAGCCCGCTGTCTTTACGGACAGCGGGCTTTTTCTTTGGTTGCTCCGCTGGCCCATGTGAGCAAAGTCGGCTAAGTGCCCCTCGCATGAAAGGCGCACACTCGCGCGCATGGAAAGCAGCCGCCGCATCGAGCAGGACTACCGCGCCCGCGTCGCGCGCGCCGTCGCGGCCATCGTTGCCGATCCGATGGCCGAGCACCGGCTCGAAGACCTCGCGCGGCTCGCGCACTTCTCGCCCTTCCACTTCCACCGCGTCTATGCGAGCGTGGCCGGAGAAACCGTAGCGGCCACAGTGCGGCGCGTACGACTGGCGCTCGCCACCCGGCTGCTGGAAGCCGGCGACCAGAGCATCACGCAGGTCGCGCTGGCCGTGGGCTACGAAAGCCCGCAGGCCTTCACGCGCGCCTTCGGCCAGTTCACCGGACAGTCGCCGCGCGCATTCCAGCAGAAGATGGTGCGGGCGATTCTCGATGTCGATGCGTTGCCGCAACCCGATGACGGCGTCGCCGCGCCAGCCGTGCGCATAGTCGAACACCCGACACGACGGCTGCATGCGCTGCGGCACCAGGGGCCGTTCTCGACCATCCCTCACACTCATCGGCGGTTACGCCAGCACGCCGGCACGGCCCGCATCACGGACCGCTGGGGAGCGTCTTTCGACGAGCCGGAGGGCAGCATCGGCTTCAGGTACTACGCCGCCGTCGACTCTCCCGATGCGTGGCCGGAAGTCCCCGAAGTCGAGATGCTCGACATTCCCGGCGGCTGCTACGCGGCGCATCGCCTCGCGGGCCCGTACTCGCAGATCAACGCTGCCGTGCGCGCCCTCTACATCCGCTGGCTGCCCGCCAGCGGCTACGAGCCCGACGACCGGCCCACGCTGGAGCACTACCTGAACTCGCCGCGGCAGGTCTCGCAGGCCGAGCTTCGCACCGACTTGCTGATTCCGATCCGCCGCACAGGCACGCCGTGAAAACGGCTAGCGCGGCTGGAACGCGATGAGCCCATGCCCGCCGTGCTTAACGGCAGTACACGCGGGGCCATTGCTTGATGGGCTCGTGGTGCATCCCTACACTCGTGCGGATGGCCCGTTCGTTCCACTCCCGCAAGCACGCTGCGCTCGAAGCAGCGCGTACCGGTGCCGTGGCGACGATGGCGGCCTACCGACGCACCTGCGCACTTTCCTGAGCCCGGCGGTCCGCTACCCTTCCTTCTGATGCGCGAACCATTGACCGCCGGGCACCCGCCGCGCGGCCGCGTCGCCGTTCATTTCCTTCGTTCCTGACGGCGCCGCACTCAACTGGAGTGCTTCATGCTTGCCACCATTCACGGGGAGCGCACGCTCACCGAACTCGACTTCGTCCGCCTCGGCAAACTGGCGGATCACCAGCTCCCACCGGCACTCGCCGAACTGCTCGACGCGGCGGACGTGCTGCCATCGCGCGAAGTCCCGCCGGACCTCGTGACGATGAATTCCCAGGTCGAGATCGAGGACCCGGCCACGGGCCAGCGCCAGCAGATCACGCTGTGCTATCCCGGCGACTCGCAGCCGGGCGCTGGCTTCGTATCGGTGCTGTCGCCCGTCGGCATCGGCCTGCTGGGGGTGAAGACCGGGGCGCTCGCCTGCTGGCGCATGCCCAACGGCATCGAGCGCTCTGCGCGTGTGACCGCAGTGCTCTTCCAGCCCGAGGCCAACGGCGACTACACGCGCTGAGGCAGGTCGTTTCTTTCAGTGCTTGATCACCGCGCTGGTCCGGTCCTTGGCGCTGTCGATGGTCGCGCTCACCGAGTTCGTGTTGACTGCCAGGGCCACCAGGATGGAGCCGACGAAAGCCGGGTCGGCCGCTGCGCTGAAGTTCGAAGCTCCCGCAATGGCCAGGGCCTGTTGCACCTGCTGGCGGGTCAGTTCCGCGGCTGCTTCTCCAACGATGTTCTTCTTGGTCGCCATCTGAAACTCCTGGAAGTGAAGGCCCGAATGTAACTTTCGGGACAGCGCATCCCGCGGCTTTTCCCTCCTGAGCCATTGGTACGGAAGCTCTCGTTGTTTCACGGTGTTCCTGAAAGTTTCCAGAGTAATAGAATCGCCGCGCCCCACCCGCCCGTCCCCCAAGCGCAGTGCGCCTGCCCGACGTCGCGGCCGGGCGATCGAGGAAGGGGGCTGCCGCGGCCCGCACCTCCCACACTTCGGACTCCGGCCGATACGCCGCCGCCCGCGCGGTGGAAAAAACACGGCCGGGCCGCGCGTGAATGCACATGACTTTCGGCACTGGCGTGCCTGAATCTCGGGTCGTATCGTCGCGCGGTCGCCGGCGGCGCGTCGAATCGGGAGGTCATACAGGCCAGGGCAGATCCATCTTCGATCTTGACAAGTGACGTCCGCAACGGGCGCCGCATTCTTTTCACTTGACAGATCGGGACATGGCTTTTTCTAAACTTTCTCTCGCAAGCGCACTCGCCGGCCTGCTGGCCCTTTCGGGCTGCCAGACCATGGACATGCAAATGGGCAGCCAGTCGGCCAAGACCGTGGCCACCGGCAGCGCCGCCGGCGCCGCGACCTCCGGCGAAAGCAGCCAGCTCGAGCGCTGCGATTCGCCGCTGGGCACGGTCTCGCTGATCGAGAACGTGAACGCGGGCTGGTACACCATCCTCACCGGCGAGTACAAGCTGCCTCCCACGGCCAACCTGCTGCGCCTGCTGGTGCAGCAGTCGAACTGCTTCGTGGTGGTCGAGCGCAGCGCCGCCGGCATGAACGCGATGACGCGCGAGCGCGCGCTGATGCAGTCGGGTGAAATGCGCGGCGGCAGCAACTTCGGCCGCGGCCAGATGGTCGCTTCCGACTACGGCCTGTCGCCCGAGATCGTGTTCAGCAACAGCGATGCCGGCGGCCTGGGCGGCGCGCTCGGCGGCCTGGTGGGCGGCGGCCGCGGCCGCGCCATCGCCAGCCTCGGCGCGAGCCTGCAGACCAAGGAAGCCAGCGCCCTCCTGACGCTGATCGACAACCGTTCGGGCGTGCAGGTCGCGGCCGCCGAAGGCAGCGCCTCCAAGACCGACTTCGCGGGCTTCGCCGGCCTGGGCGGCCTCTCCGCCGCCGGCGGCATCGGCGGCTACACCCGCACGCCGCAGGGCAAGGTGATCGCGGCGGCCTTCATGGACGCCTTCAACCAGATGGTCCGCTCGCTGCGCAACTACAAGGCGCAGACGGTGCGCGGCCAGGGCCTGGGCGGCGGCGGTCGTCTGGGCGTGGACGGCGGTGCCGCTCCCTCGCAGACCTCGGCACCGGGCGCCGCGCCGGCAACCCGCCGCCGCAAGTAAGAAGGCAGCAACCCGCCGGCCGGGCCCGCCTCGCTCAGAGGTAGCGCGTCTCGGCCGGCGCCTCGAACCAGTTGTTGTTGCGCCCGTCCATGTACCGGACGGGCGCCGTCGACAGTTCCTCCAGCGTCACGTCGTCCAGGCAGTTCACCGCGACGCTCACATAGGCGCCACCGATTTCGGGCACGTTGCCGCGCCCGAACGAACGCACGCCGCAGTTCCTGCAGAACAGCCACTCGGTGCTGTGCGAGTTGAACTGGTACAGCGACAGGTCCTCCTCCCCCGAAAGCAGCGTGAAGGCATCCGGCTTCACGATCGCGCCCCATGCGCGGGTCTTGGTGCAGATCGAGCAATTGCACTTGCCCGTGCCTTCGGCGAGATCGATCAGGGCCTGGAAGCGGACCTTGCCGCAATGGCAGCTGCCGTTGTACGTCTTCTTCATGGGTCTTCGTCCTGTGTTCCGCGGTGCGGAGGTGGTTGAGAGAAGAACCGAGGCTACGACCCATTGCGGACAGATTCTGTCCTCGATCAAAGGCATGATGCGCGCATGCTTTCCGCCACCGCACGCCTGATCCGGCTTCTCTCCCTGTTCCAGGCGCAACGCTCCTGGACGGGCGCCGACCTCGCCGCCCGGCTCGAGATCACCGAGCGCACCCTGCGCCGCGACGTCGACCGCCTGCGCAGCCTGGGGTACACGGTCGATTCCACCTCGGGCGTGGCCGGCGGCTACCGGCTCGGCGCTGGCACCGCGATGCCGCCGCTGCTGCTCGAGGACGAGGAAGCCATCGCCGTCGCGCTCGGCCTGGGCAATCCGGTGGGCGCCTCGGGCGACATCGAGAACGCCTCGATGCGCGCGCTGGCCAAGCTCGAACAGCTGATGCCGCCGCGCCTGCGCCGCCGGCTCGACAGCGTCCGCTCTTCGGTGGTGCCGGTGATGCACGACAAATCGCCCGTGCGCCTGAAGGCCGTGTCCTTCCTCGCCGAAGCCTGCACCGACCGGCTCGAGCTGCGCTTCGGCTACCGCGACCACCACGACGCCCTCACCGAGCGCACGGCGCAGCCGCATCGCGTGGTGCAGACGGGCCGGCGCTGGTACCTGCTGGCGTGGGACGTGGCGCGCGAGGACTGGCGCACCTTCCGCCTCGACCGCATCGTCGAGCCCGAGCCCACCGGCGAGCGCTTCACGCCGCGCCGGCTGCCCCATGGCGACGTGGCCGCCTACATGGAGCACGCACTGAAGGTGTCGCCCTACCTGCACCATGCGCAGATCGTGGTGCATGCACCCGTCGAGGCGCTGGAGCCCTATCTCGGCTGGGTCGGCGGCACGCCGCAGGCTGTCGGCGACGGTTCCACCCGCATCGCCACCGCGGCCAATTCGCTCGATGCGCTGGCCGTGTGGCTGGGCTGCCTGCCGCATGATTTCGAGGTCGAGTCGCCTCTGGAGCTGGTCGGGCACATCGCGCTCGTGGCAGGGCGGCTGGCCAGGGCGGCAACCGGCAAGACATCCCATAGGCCACCGAAAGCGGTAGGCCGCCTCCCCCGTATATAGGATGGGCAGCGAGCGGGCAGCCCCCTACCCTTTGCGGCATCAGCAACCCAGGTCTTTTCCCCCATGCGCCTTGTCACCACGCCATGCATGAGCGCATGCAGCTTCTTTCCGGGCCCGGTCCACGCATGACCGCGGAAACACAGGTCGCCCTCGTCGAAGACGACACCGGCATGCGCGAGCGCATCTCGCGCGTGGTCGACGCAGACCCGTCCCTGAGCCTGGCCTACAGCGCCTCCAACGCCAGCGACATCCTGCGCTGGCTGGTCGACAACCCGATCGACGTGCTGCTGGTGGACCTCGGCCTGCCCGACCGCCCCGGGCTGCAGGTGATCAGCCAGTGCCGCAACATGCAGCCGGCCTGCGCGGTGATGGTGCTTTCGATCTTCGGCGACGAAGCCAACATGGTCCAGGCCTTCGAGGCCGGCGCCAGCGGCTACCTGCTGAAGGACGGCACCGAGGCCGACCTCGCTACCCACATCCGCCACCTGCGCGCCGGCGGCTCGCCGATGTCGCCGGTCATCGCGCGCAAGCTGCTGCGCCGCTGGCAGGCGCACTCGGGCGGCGCGCCCAGGGAACAGGCCGCGGCCAAGGCGGCTGGCACGCCGACGGTCGTGCCCGAGCGCCTGTCGCCGCGCGAGTTCGAGGTGCTCGACCTGGTCTCTCGTGGTTTCACCTATGTCGAAGTCGGTGTGCAGATGGGAGTCTCGGCCTCGACTGTCCAAACCCATATCCGCAATATCTACGGCAAGCTGGATGTGCACAACAAATCGGAAGCTGTGTTCGAGGCCCGCAACCTCGGCTGGCTTCCCTAGCGTGACCGCCGGCGGCCTCTGCCGCCTGCTGCTCGCCGCCTTGTGCCTGTGGCTCGCCCTGGCGTCGGCGGCCTCCCGTGCCGACGCAGCGGAATCGCCCGACGCTTTCGACGTTCCCTCGGCCGAGGCGGTGCTCGAACCCGACGGCCTGCCGGCGCAGCAGCGACGCGTGGAGATTCCCTTCCGCTGGGACCATGAATTCCCCGGGCGCGGCGGCAAGGCCACCTACCGCATCGAACTTCCCGCTTCCGCGGTGCCGGCCGGCAAGCCCGCCGCGCTGCTGCTCTCGGGCGCGGGCAACCAGGTGGCGATCTCGTTCAACGACGCGCTGGTGGCGAGCTATGGCACGCTGGGCTTGCCGAGCTACGACGCGTCCAAGAGCAACCTGCTGGTGCCGGTGCCGGCCGTGCTGCACCAGGCAGGCCAGCCACAGTCGCTGGTGGTGCGCACCACCATCCAGCGCCAGCGCGGCGCGGGGCTGGCCAGCATCGATTACGGCCCCGAGGCGTCGCTGGCAACGGTCTACCGCGCCCGGCAGAACTGGCGCAACACCTCGGCCATCGTCTATGCCGTCAGCCTGCTGCTGATGGGCGGCATCGCCGGCGGGCTGTGGCTGCGCCAGCGCGACGCGCTCTACGGCTGCTTCGCGCTGGCCGCGCTCTCGGGCGTGGCGCGCAACCTCGACCGCGTGTGGCCCGACGTGGCCATTCCCTGGCCGCTGTGGGGCGCCATCGTGGCGGTCTGCTACGCCTGCCACATCGGGCTGATCGCGCGCTTCGTGCTGCTGGTGCTGGAGCGCAATCCGCCGTGGCTGGTGCGCTCGATCTACACGGCGCTCGCGCTGTCGGTCACGCTGGCCTGCGCCTCCTTCGCCTTCGCGCAGCCGCTGCTGTGGACCGGCGGCCTCGTCATCCTGCAATGCATCAGCATCATCTGCCTGCCCTACGTGGTGTACGGGGCGCTGGTGGACCGTCGCCGTATCGCGGGCGTGCTGATGGCCGCGGGCACGCTGGCCATCCTGGCCGGCGCGCACGACCTGCTGCTGGTGCGCATGGGCCTCTTCGGCGGCGCCTACTACACGCTGACGGCGCACGCGATGTTCTTCTTCGTGATGATCCTGGCCGGCCTGGTGGTCGAGCGCTACAGCCGCACCGTAGCCGACTACCGCGCGCTCAACGCCAACCTCGCGGCCCGCGTGGCCGAGCGCGAAGACCAGTTGCGCGGCGCCTTCGAGACCGTACGCCAGCAGCAGCAGGAACAGGCCGTGCTGCTGGAGCGCCAGCGCATCATGCGGGAGATCCACGACGGCGTCGGCTCGCAGCTGGTCGGCCTCCTCAACGTGGTGACGCAGGCCAAACCGGACCGCACGGTGATCGAGGAACACGTGAAGCTCGCGCTCGACGAGATGCGCATGGCCGTCGATTCGCTGCAGCCCACGCACGACGACCTGGCCACCGTGCTGGCCACGCTGCGCTACCGCCTGCAGCCGCGGCTGGACGCCGCCGGCATCGAGCTGGTGTGGGACGTGGAAGTGATCCCGCAGCTGGAGCCTTTCGCCGCACAGGCGGCCCTGCAGCTGCAACGCATCCTGCTCGAAGCCTTCACCAACGTGCTCAAGCACGCGGGCGCCACGCGCATCGTGATGCACGCGAGCTGGCACGGGGAAGAGACACCTTCGCTGGTGCGCATCATGCTCACCGACAACGGGCGCGGCCTGCCTTCGGCGCCGGCCAATGGCGGGAGAACCGGCCACGGCATCGCCAACATGCGGGCGCGCGCCCAGTCCATCGGCGCGAGGCTGCAGATCGAGACGGCGGACCCGGCCGCCGGCGGCACGCGCATGCAGCTCGACTGGCCCTGCTCGCCTGCCTGAGGCGCCGCGCAGCCGTTCAGCGCAGGGCAAAGGCCAGCGTCACCGCACCCAGCGCCAGCAGCCCGAGGCCGGCGATGAAGACCATCTCGCCCCAGGCCTCCAGCCGCGCCCGACCTGCGCGAACGCATCGAGATGAAAGACAGCAACGCGCTGGCCAGGAAGACCAGCGCGTCCACTGCGAGCAGGCGGTCGATCAGAAGCCGCATGTCGTCGCGCGGCCCCAGGTGCCCGATGGACATCACCGTCATGCACACGCCGATCATGGTCGCCGACGTGGGCAGGATGTGAGCCGAGAGGCTCTGGGCGGGCGACGTCATGCCTGCGGGGCGAACTCAACCGATACGCACCGGCACGAAGATCTTGTCTTCACCGCGCTGGATCAAGAGCGCCACCGACTTGTTGCTGGCCTTGGCCACCACCTCGCGCACCTGCTCCACGCTCTGCGCGGGCGTACCGTTGATGGCCAGCAGCACGTCGCCCGCCTGCACCCCGGCCTGCGCCGAGGGGCCGGCCGCGTCCTCGATCAGCAGGCCGTTGTCGACGGAAGCCTCGCGCTTTTCCTGCGGCTGCAACGGGCGCAGCGCCAGGCCCAGCTTGCCCTGTCCCACGTCGGCATCGGCCTTGGCGACCTTCGCGGGCTTGTCGCTCGCATCGCCGAGCTTGGCCTGCAGCTCCTGGCGTTCGCCCTGGCGCCACACTTCGAGCGTGACCTTCTTGCCGGGGGCCTGCTGGCCGATCACCGCGGGCAGGTCGCCCGAGGACACGATGGGCTGGCCGTCGACCTTGCGGATCACATCGCCCGCCTTCAGGCCGGCCTTGTCGCCGGGGCCGCCCTTCTCGATGTTCGAGACCAGCGCGCCTTCGGGCTTGTCGAGCTTGAACGAATCGGCGAAGGCCTGGTTCACCTCCTGCACCGCAATGCCAAGGCGCGCGTGCTGCGCCTTGCCGGTGGCGACGATCTGGTCCTTCACCTGGATCGCCACGTCGATTGGGATCGCGAACGACACGCCCTGGTAGCCACCGCTGCGGCTGTAGATCTGCGAGTTGATGCCGACCACCTCGCCGCGCGTGTTGAGCAGCGGGCCGCCGGAATTGCCGGGGTTCACCGCCACGTCGGTCTGGATGAAGGGCACGTAGCTGTCGTCGGGCAGCGAGCGGCCCTTGGCGCTCACCACGCCGGCCGTGACGGTGTTCTCGAAGCCGAAGGGCGAGCCGATGGCCAGCACCCATTCGCCGACCTTCAGGTCCTTGGTGTTGCCCAGCGCGAGCACGGGCAGGTTCTTCGCGTCGATCTTGAGCACCGCGATGTCGGTCTTGGCGTCGGCGCCCAGCACCTTCGCGCGGTATTCGCGGCGGTCGGTGAGCTTGACGGTGACTTCCTTCGCATCCTTCACCACGTGGGCGTTGGTGATGATGATGCCGCTGGGGTCGACGATGAAGCCCGAACCCTGCGCGCGCACCGGCACTTCGCGCTGCTGTTGCTGGCCGCGCGGATTCATCTGGCCCTGGAAGCGGCGGAAGAACTGGAACATCGGATCGTCCGGATCGATGCCCTGGATCTCGGCGGCTGCCTCGTCGTCGGAGGCCTTCATGGTGCCGGTCACGCTGATGTTGACCACGGCCGGGCCGTCGCGCGAAGTGATCGTCGAGAAGTCGGGCAGCGTGACCATGGCCGCGGGCGCGGTGGCGACGGCATTGGTGGTCGGCGCGCCCACGGCGCGGGCGCTGGTGTAGGCGCCGGCGCCGACCGCACCGATCACACCCGCACTTGCCAGGGCGATGGCCAGGGCACGGGGCGAAGTCAGACGTGAGTTCATTTTTCGGTTCCTTTCAAGGCGTATGGACGCAAAACGATGAAAGGAATGTCGCGGGTCTGACTTAAGCGCCGCTTAAACGGCGCGGCCGGGGCTCAGGCGCGCGCGGAAAAGCGCACCAGCACGCGCAGCCCGCCGAGGCTGGGCGACTGCTCCAGCGCCACCGTGGCCCCGTGCAGGTCGGCGATCGACTTGACGATGGCCAGCCCAAGGCCGCTGCCGGGCGCCTGGGATTCGCCCGAGCGGTAGAACCGGTCGAGCACCCGCTCGCGCTCCTCCGGCGGCAGGCCTGGCCCGCTGTCGTCCACGGTGAGTTCGGCCGTATCGCCCTTGCGCGCGATGCCGATGTCGACGCGGCCTTCCACCGGCGTGTACTTGATCGCGTTCTCCAGCAGGTTGCGCAGCAGCATCCGCAGCGCCTCGGACTGTCCATGCACCACCGCTTCGTCGGCATGGGCGATGCCGATGTCGATGCCGCGCGCCTGTGCGGCCGCCACGGCGTCGGACACCGCGAGCCGGGCCACCTCGGCCAGGTCCACCGGCTCGGGCTTCGCGCCGGCCGCCATGCTGGCTTCATGCCGGGCCAGCGCAAGCATCTGCTCGACCAGGCGCGTCGCCCGGTCGATGCCCGCCACCAGCCTGCTCACCGCCAGCTCGCGCGAGGCATCGTCAGGCGCGCGCTGCAGGCCCTGCACCTGCAGCTTGAGCGCGGCCAGCGGCGAGCGCAGCTCGTGCGCGGCATCGGCGACGAAGTGCTTCTGCGCGTCGAAGGCATGGCGTACGCGGTCGAAGAGCAGGTTCAGTTCCTGCACCAACGGGCGAACCTCCTCGGGCAGGTTCTCCTCGCTCACCGGGGAGAGATCGTCGGCCTGGCGCGAGGCCACCTGCTTGCGCACCCGCGCCACCGGCGCGAGCGACTGGCTCACCACCCACCACACGACCAGCATCAGCAGCGGCGCCATCAGCGCCACCGGCGCGATGGTGCGCAGGGCCAGCGTGCCCGCCATGTGGCGGCGCGCCGCCATGTCCTGCGCCACCTGGATCACCAGGCTGCGCGTCTGCATCGAGAACACGCGGTAGGTGGTGCCGCGCGCGTTCACGTCGGCGAAGCCCAGCACCGCGAGCTGCGGCAGCGCGGCCTGCTCGGCGGATTCGAAGATGCGCGTGCCATCGGCCGTCCACACCTGCACGACGAAATCGAAGTTCTGCTCGGCGGCGCCCAGCCCGCCCACCGCAGCGCTCGGCGGCAGGCCGGCGCGCAGCGACAGCGCCATCTGCTGCATGTGATAGTCGAAGATGTCGTCGGCCTCGGCCAGCACCGTGCGGTAGGCCACCAGTGCCTGCGCCCCCGCCGCCAGCACGATGGCTGCGAGCAGGAACCACAGCAGCCGCGCGCGCAGCGAGCCTGTCAGCGAACCAATGACTCTGCTCATACACGCCCCCTTCGCGGGACGACACGGAACCGGCTTTGCCGGGCCGTAGGCGTCGCCCCCGGAAGGGGGTTGGCGAAGCGACACGAAGTGCGCGAGGCCTGGGGGCGAGTCATAGTTTCGGCACCATGTAGCCGACGCCGCGCACATTGCGGATGAGTTCGGCGCCGAGCTTCTTGCGCAGGCCGTGTACGTAGACCTCCACCGCGTTGCTGCTGATCTCGTCCTTCCAGCTGTAGAGCTTCTCCTCGAGCTGGGCGCGCGACAGCACCATGCCGGGCCGGGCCAGCAGCGGCTCCAGCACGGCCCATTCACGCGCCGACAGCACCACCGGCTGGCCGGCCACCGTGACCTCGCGCGTGGCCGGGTTGATGCTCACACCCATGTGCTCGTAAACAGGCTCGGCGCGTCCCGCCGCACGGCGCAGCAAGGCGCGGATGCGCGCCAGCAGCTCGTCGAGGTCGTAGGGCTTGAGCACGTAGTCGTCGGCGCCGGCATCGAGGCCTTCGATGCGCTGCTGCACCGAGTCGCGCGCCGTGGCGATCAGCACCGGCATGCGCTGCTTGCGGGCTCGCAGGTTGCGCAGCACCTCGAGCCCGTCGCGCCGGGGCACGCCGAGATCGAGCATCACCAGGTCGTATTGCTGGGTGCGCAGCGCCGTTTCGGCGGCCTCGCCGTCTTTCACCCAGTCCACGGCGTATTGTTCGGCGCGAAGCAGGTCGAGCACCGCTTCGCCGATCATCACGTCGTCTTCGAGAAGGAGCAGTCGCATGGTTGTGTCCGTTTCGGGGATTCGAGGCGCAGGCCGCGGCCAAAGTTCAGATTGGCTCCGAGCTCACAACAGAGACCGCACTTCGCGCGCGGCCTCGAAGAGCAGCGGCAGCATCTCGCGCTGCAGCGCTTCTTCCTGGTAGCGCGTGCCCGAGAGCACCACGTTCAGCGCCGCCACGGTGCGGCCCTGCATGTCACGCAGCGGCACGGCCAGCGCCTGCACGCCCAGCTCGTGCTCTTCGCTCGCGAAGCAGTAGTCGTCTTTACGCGTGCGGGCGATCAGTTGACGCAGGCCGCGCGCCTGCGTCACCGTGCGCGGCGTGAGCCGTGCGAGATGCCGGCCCTTGAGCCACTGCGTGAACTGCGCCGGTGCCATCGCCGCGAGCAGCACGCGCCCGGTGGAAGTGGCATGCGCGGGCAGCCGCGCCCCCAGGTGCAGGCCATAGGCCAGCACGCGCGTCGGCGTGCCGTAGCTGCCGCTGCGCGCAACGATGACCACCTCTTCCCCGTCGAGCACCACGGCCGAGAACGATTCGCCGGTCTGCGCCGCGAGCCGGTTCAGCGTGGGCTGCAGCGCCCGCGGCAATCGGGAAGACGCGAGATAGCTGCCCGAGAAGCGCAGCACCTTCGGCGCCATCCAGAAATAGCTGCCGTCGGTTTCCAGGTAGCCCAGGTGGGCCAGCGTCAGCAAATGGCGGCGGGCTGCTGCGCGCGTGAGGCCGGCGCGTTCGGCGGCCAGGGTGGCGTTCAGGCGCTGGCGCTCGGTGTCGAAGCTTTCGAGCACGGCCATGCCCTTGGCGATGCCCTCGATGAAGTCGGCCTTGGCGATGCTCATTCTTCGGTCGATGGAGGATGGGGTTCGTCGTCTGTGGAAGTGTTGCGCGATGATCGCGCACGCATTCGCATGATCGCACACAGCCGCACGCACGGCCTCCCTGGAAGGCCCCGTGCACCCTACGCTTCGTGAAACCCTCTCGGAGACACGAACATGCGCACCCAGGTCGCCATCATCGGAGCCGGACCCGCCGGCCTTCTGCTCGGACAGCTTCTGCACAAGGCAGGCATCGACAACGTCATTGTCGAACGCCAGAGTGGCGACTACGTGCTCGGCCGCATCCGCGCCGGCGTGCTCGAGCAGGTCACGATGGACCTGCTGGCGCGTGCGGGCGTCGACGCCCGCGCCAAGGCCGAGGGACTGCCGCACGAGGGCATCGAGCTGCTCTTCAAGGGCGCGCGCCACCGCATCGACATGCACGGCCTCACGGGCGGCAAGCAGGTGACGGTGTACGGCCAGACCGAAGTGACGCGCGACCTGATGGAAGCGCGCGCGGCCGAAGGGCTCGCCACCATCTACAGCGCGGCCAACGTGAGCCTGCACGACTTCCAGTCGGGCAAGCCCCGCGTGCGCTACGAAAAGGATGGCCAGACGCACGAGATCGAATGCGACTTCATCGCCGGCTGCGACGGCTACCACGGCGTGAGCCGCGCCAGCGTGCCGGCCGATGCGATCCAGACCTACGAGAAGATCTACCCCTTCGGCTGGCTCGGCGTGCTAGCCGACGTGCCGCCCGTGTCGCACGAACTCATCTACGCCAACACCGAGCGCGGCTTCGCGCTGTGCAGCATGCGCAGCGCCACGCGCAGCCGCTACTACGTGCAGGTGCCGACCGAGGAGCGAGTGGAGAACTGGAGCGACGAGGCTTTCTGGAACGAGCTTCGCGCACGCCTCGACCCAGAAGCGCGCGAGCGACTGGTGACCGGGCCTTCGCTGGAGAAGAGCATTGCACCGCTGCGCAGCTTCGTCGCCGAGCCGATGCGCTTCGGCTCGCTGTTCCTGGCGGGCGACGCGGCGCACATCGTGCCGCCGACGGGCGCCAAGGGGCTGAACCTCGCCACGGCCGACGTCGGGTATCTCTCGCGCGCATTCGAAATCTTCTACGGCGAGAAGTCGGCCTCGGCGCTCGACCGCTATTCCGACCTGTGCCTGCGCCGCGTATGGAAGGCCGAGCGCTTCTCGTGGTGGTTCACCTCGCTGATGCACCGTTTTCCGGAGACGGGCGCCTTCGGCCAGAAGATCCAGGAAGCCGAGCTCGACTACCTGGTGCATTCAGCCGCCGCCTCCACCGCGCTGGCGGAGAACTACGTCGGGCTGCCGCTCGAAGACTTCTAGGCCGCAGACGGAACCGGGCGACCTTCCAGCGCGGCCTTCATGGCAGCGCCGCCCTGCTCCATCATCGGCCCGATGTAGGCCGCCATCGCATCGGGCAGCACGTCGGTGATCCAGACGAAGCGCGAGCGGCCTTCGCCTTCCTCGAAAACCTGCGCCGTCGCATGGTGATGCCTCGCCTGCCCGGCGGTGACGGTGTAGGCCAGCCGACGATGGGCCTCGTCGATGCCCACCAGCAGTTCGCGCGCGACAAGGCCGTTGGCGAAGGTCAGGATGCGCGCGCCCTCCTCATCGATCGTGCAGGCCGTGAGAAAGCCCGGCGCGAGCCGCGTGTGCACTGCATCGAAGTCGCGCAGCGCGTCCCAGACCTGCGCCGCGCTCGCCTCGACGATGAATTCCTTGTAGACCGTGGCCATGGCGTGGAACCTCTCTTCAGGGGCAGACCGCTTCGACGTTGTTGCCGTCGGGGTCGATCAGGAAGGCAGCGTAATAGGTCGGGCTGTAGTCCGGCCTGGGGCCCGCGCCACCGTTGTCGGTGCCGCCGGCTTTCAGGCCGGCCTTGTGGAAGGCGGCCACGGCCTCGTGGTTCGGCGCGCGGAATGCGATGTGAGTGCCCGGCCCCTTCGCGCCCTTGGCGGCGTAGAGCCACAGCGCGGGTTCGTCGGCCGGGCCGATGCCGGCGTAGCTGTCGTCGTGCGGGCCCGGCACATGGCCCAGCGGCGCGAGCGCTGCTTCATAGAAGCGGCGGCTCGCGGCGAGGTCTTTGACTTTCAGTCCGATGTGGTCGTACATGATGGCTTCCTGCTCGATGTGTTGATCAGGAGTCCATCATCTAAGAGCGCCGCGATGCGTTCTTGGAGAATCTTGCGGTCGCCCCTGGCCGCCTTGCGGAAGCCGCCCGGCGACACGCCCGCTGCGCGATGGAAGGTGCGCACGAAGTTGCTGAGGTCGGCAAAGCCCACGTCCAGCGCGACCTCGGTCACGGGCCGGCTGTCGTCGTCGGCCAGCAGGCGCGCGGCATGCCGCAGGCGGGAGCGCACCAGGTACTGGTGCGGCGTGACGCCCAGCACCTGCGAGAAGAGCCGCAGGAAGTGGAAGGAGCTCAGGCCCGCTTCGGCAGCGGCGCCGTCGAGGCCGATGTCGTGCTGCAGGTTGGCGTCGATCCACATCGCGGCATCGACCGCGCGGCGGCGGTCGCGAGAGATGGCCGGGGACGGCAACTTTGGCTTCGCCCGCCCCGAGACGACCTCGACGAAGCGGCTCGCGAACCACATGCCCAGTTCGTCCAGCCCCACGTCGCTCTGTCCGTCGGCAGCGGCCTGGGCCAGTTCGCCGATGACCACGAGCTCGGCCAGCGGCGGCACACCGCCGGTGCGCCAGGTCTTGCGGTCACCGCCGATCAGGTCGACGAAGCCCGGCGAGAGGTGAAAGGCCAGGCACTCGTCGCCGCAGACATGGTGGTCGTGCGTGCAGACGTACTCGTCGCCCGGACAGCCGACCAGCACCGAGCCAGCGACCAGTTCATAGGCATTGCCGCGCGTGCGATAGCCGAAGCTGCCCCTTCGCACGTACGAGACGGAATGGCCTTCGTGCAGCTCGGTGAAGGGCTGCGCGTCGGGCCCCGCGTCGCAGCGGTAGCTGGCGATGCGGATCGCATCGGTCCGGACCTCGGTGGTGACAAGCATGGCCGGTGCCTTTCTGTCCCACGAAAACGATTGCTCAATCGACCGTTTGCATCGCCTGCCAGACACGCGCAGGGCTCAGCGGCATGTGCAGCCGCGGCGCGCGCGTAGCGAAGCCGTTGCGCGCGAAGGCGTCGGCCACCGCATTCACGATGGCCGGCGTGGCGCCGATGGTGCCCAGCTCGCCCACGCCCTTCACGCCCAGCGGGTTGTTCTTGCAGGGCGTCGACTCGTCCATCTCCATGTTGAACATGGTGTCGACGATGTCGGCGCGCGGGGCGGCGTAGTCCATCAGGCTGCCGGTGACGGGCTGGCCGGTCTCGTGGTCGTACACCACCTGCTCGTACAGCGCCTGGCCGATGCCCTGCACCGCACCGCCTTCGAGCTGGCCGCGCACGATCATCGGATTGATGACGCGGCCCACGTCGTTGACCGAGCTGTAGGCCACCACGCTGATCTCGCCGGTGGGCGGATCGATCTCGATCTCGCAGATGTGGCAGCCGTTGGGCCAGGTGGGGCCGGCAACGGTGCTGGTGGAGTCGACGAAGATCTCGCGCCCCGGTTGCTTGGCCGCCAGGGTGAAGAGGTCGAGTTCCAGGTCGGTGCCGGCCACGTTGAAGACGCCTCGGCTGTAGACGATGTCGTCGAGCGCCGCCTCGAACTCCTGCGCGGCCAGTTCGCGAGCCTTGTCGATGGTGCGCTCGGCGCCGATGCGCACGGCCGAGCCGCCGGTGAAGAGAGAGCGCGAGCCGGCGCTGCCGAAGCCGTCGCCGCGGTCGGTGTCGCCCAGCACCACGCGCACCTTCTCGATGGGCACGCCGAAGGCATCCACGGCGAGCTGGGCCAGCGAGGTGGCAATGCCCTGCCCCATGGCGTTGACGGCCGAGAAAACCTCGATCACGCCGTCGGCCTGCACCGAGACGGTGACGCGTTCCTCGAACACGTTGCCGCCGGTCCATTCGAGGAAAGTGGCGATGCCCAGGCCGCGGTGCTTGCCACGGCCGGCCGACTCGGCGGCGCGGCTCTCGAAACCCTGCCAGTCGGCGAGCGTGAGCGCCTGGTCCATCACCGACTCGAAGTTGCCCGTGTCGTAGGTCTGCGCCATCGGGTTCTTGTACGGCATCTGCTCGGGGCGGATGAAGTTGCGCCGGCGCAGCACGATGCGGTCGATGCCGGTCTGGCGCGCGGCTTCGTCCATGAGCCGTTCGATGGTGAAGATGGCTTCGGGGCGGCCCGCGCCGCGGTAGGCGCCCGTGGGAGCGGTGTTGGTGAGCACCGCCTTGAAATGGAAGTCGATGGTCTGGATGTCGTAGACGCTGGTCTGCACCCAGGGGCCGATCAGCAGCTGGATCGCGACGCCGGTGCCGGTCGCATAGGCGCCGACGTTGGCCAGCGTCTTGATGCGCAGCGCGAGGATCTTGCCGTCGGCGTCGAGTGCCATCTCGGCGCGCGCCTCGATGTCGCGGCCGTGCGCGCTGGAGAGGAACTCCTCGCTGCGATCGGCCACCCACTTCACCGGCCGGTCCACCTGGAGCGCCGCATAGGCGACGGCGATGTCCTCCGGGTAGGCGCCGGTCTTCATGCCGAAGCCGCCGCCGACATCTCCCACCACCACGCGCACCTTTTCCTTGGGCAGGCCGATGGCGGCGCAGATGGAATCGCGCACGCCGGAGGGCATCTGGGTGCTCATGCGGATCGTGAGGCGGCCGGTTTCGGCGTCGCGCGCCGCGAGCACCGAGCGCGGCTCGATCGTCAGGGCGACCACGCGCTGGTTGTTCACGTCGAGCGCGACCACGTGGCTGGCCTTGGCGAAGGCGGCCGTGGCGGCTTCGCTGCTGCCGTGGCGCATTTCGGCGGAGATGTTGCCGGTGGCCTCCTCGCACAGCAGCGGCGCGCCTTCCGCGGTGGCGCTGGCGAGGTCGACCACCATGGGCAGGTCTTCGTAGTCGACCATGATGGCTTCGGCGGCGTCGCGCGCCTGCTGCACGGTGTCGGCCACCACGGCAGCCACCACTTCGCCGACGAAACGGGTGCGCTCGTGGGCGATGGCTCGGCGCGGGGGGCTGGCGCTGTCGCTGCCGTCGGCGCGCTTGAAGCCGGCGGCGCCAGGAAGAGGCTTGACGCCGGCCTCCACCATCTCGGCGCCGGTGATCACTCGCAGCACACCGGGCATGGCGGCGGCGGCGCTGGTGTCGATGGACAGGATGCGCGCGTGCGGGTAAGAGGATCTAAGGAAGACGAGGTGCGCCTGCTCGGGGAGCGTGACGTCGTCGGTGTAGCGGCCGGCGCCCGACAGAAGGCTTTCATCTTCCAGGCGGCGCACTGCCTGGCCGCTGCCGAAGCGGGTGGGATTGGGTTCAGTGGTCAACGTTGTCCTCTTGTACTTATCCCCGGCGTGCGCTCGGGCCTGCCTGATCTGTTCGTGGGTGCTGCGGATGCAAGCTGTGCACTATAGGGTTTCCGGCGGGTCTTGTGGTGCCGTGGCGTGTGGGCCGAACGCTGGTGGCGATATCGGCGACCAGCGATTTTCGCCCACTGGATTGGTGTTTGCGAAGCCGTGTATACCTATGCCCATGCGACAACTTCCCTGGCTGGAACCTGGAGATGCCCTGCCCGACCCCGCCTCGGCCTGGGGTGTGGCCGACCCGGTGCCCGGCCTGCTGGCCGCCGGAGGTGCTCTCGACGTCGATACTCTGATGCAGGCCTACGGCAACTGTGTCTTTCCCTGGTTCAGCGAGGACCAGCCGATCCTGTGGTGGAGCCCCGACCCACGCATGGTGCTGCAGGTGGACGAGTTCAGGCTGCACCGCTCTCTGCGCAAGACCCTGGCGCGCTTCGTGGAAGCGCCCGGCTGCGAGGTGCGCATCGACCACGGTTTCGAGGCCGTCATCAGGGCCTGCTCGGCCTCGCCGCGGGTGGGCCAGTCGGGCACCTGGATCGTGCCGGACATGGTGGCCGCCTATACGGATTTGCACCGCGCGGGCCACGCCCATAGCGTCGAGACCTGGATCGATGGCGAACTGGCGGGCGGCCTCTACTGCGTTTCGCTGGGCCGCGCGGTGTTCGGCGAGTCGATGTTCACCCGCCGGCCGGACGCGTCGAAGATCGCGCTGGCCGCGCTGGTGTCGCTATGCCGCCACTTCGGCGTGCGGATGATCGACTGCCAGCAGAACACCGCCCACCTCGCGAGCCTCGGCGCACGCGAAATGGCCCGCAAGCGCTTCGTCGCGCACGTGGCGGGGGCACGGCAGCAAGAGGGCCCACGGTGGCGATTCGAGCCCGTATACTGGTCCGAACTCCTTTCAGCGCGACCTCCTTCCCTGACGTGACGCACCTCAAGGACCTCCCGCTTCACACGCTGCAGTTCTACGCGACTGCGCCCTACCCGTGCAGCTACCTGCCGGACCGGCAAGCCCGCTCGCAAGTGGCCACGCCCAGCCACCTGATCCACAACGACGCCTATTCAGACCTGGTGCTCAGCGGCTTCCGGCGCAGCGGCATGTTCACCTACCGGCCGTACTGCGATGGTTGCCGTGCCTGCATTCCGCTGCGCGTGCTGGCCAATGCCTTCCATCCCAACCGCAGCCAGCGCCGGGCGCTGAAGCAGCATGCAAACCTGCAGGCCCGCGTGCTCAAGCTGTGCTTCATGCCGGAGCACTACCAGCTCTACCTGCGCTACCAGAACGGCCGCCACGCGGGCGGCGGCATGGACCACGACAGCATCGACCAGTACACCCAGTTCCTGCTGCAAAGCCGCGTCAACTCGCGGCTGGTGGAATTCCGCGAGACCCAGCCCGACGGCAGCGCGGGAGCGCTCAGGATGGTGTCGATCCTCGATGTGCTCAACGACGGCATCTCGGCCGTCTACACCTTCTACGAGCCCGATTCGAGCGCCGGCTACGGCACCTACAGCGTGCTATGGCAGATCGAGCAGGCCCGCAAGCTCGGGCTGCCGCACGTCTACCTGGGCTACTGGATCGAGCACAGCCCCAAGATGAACTACAAGGCGCGCTTCTCCCCTCATGAAGTGTTGTTGGATGGCCGCTGGCAGCCGCCAAGTGATTTCACAAGGTAAAATGGCGCTCGGTCATCACCGCAGAGCGCCATGAGAAAAAACCAATCCGACATTCCCGCCGTTCCCGTGATCCAGGTGATCGAGCGCATGTTTGCGCTGATCGACGTCCTGGCATCTCGCGAGGACGCCATTTCGCTGAAGGAGATCAGCGAAAAGACGGGGCTCCACCCGTCGACCACGCACCGCATCCTCAACGACCTGGCCGTTGGCCGTTTCGTCGACCGCCCCGAGGCCGGCAGCTACCGGCTCGGCATGCGCCTGCTGGAGCTGGGCAACCTGGTCAAGGGCCGGCTCAACGTGCGCGACGCGGCCCTGGGCCCGATGCGCGAGCTGCACAAGCTGACGCAGCAGCCCGTCAACCTCAGCATGCGCCAGGGCGACGAGATCGTGTACATCGAGCGCTCCTACAGCGAGCGCTCGGGCATGCAGGTGGTGCGTGCCATCGGCGGCCGCGCCGCGCTGCACCTGACTTCGACCGGCAAGCTGTTCCTGGCGGCCGATGACCCGCAACGGGTGCGCAGCTACGCCACCCGCACCGGCCTGGCTGGCCACACGCGCAACAGCATCACCCAACTGCCGGCGCTGGAGCGCGAGTTGTCGAAGGCGCGCCAATACGGCATTGCCCGCGACAACGAAGAACTGGAGTTGGGTGTGCGCTGCATGGCCGCAGGCATCTACGACGACCAGGGCAAGCTGGTGGCGGGGCTGTCGATCTCCGCGCCGGCCGACCGGCTGGACGAGGGCTGGCTACCCAAGCTGCAGGCGACGGCAAACGAAATCTCGGGTGCACTGGGGTTCAAGGAAGGCATGCCGGCAACGCCGTCACCCTCGGGGGGGTCTGCGCCATCGGCCAGCGTCTGACAAGCGGGCCAAACAGCCACCCCCAAGCAAAACAGGCCCCGAGAGGGCCTGTTTTTCGTTGGAGGTGGAGGGCCGGGACTTGCCCGATCGGCTGATCAGCCAGCCACCTGGTAAGCAGCATTGCGCGACGAAGCCGCCGGCGAGCCCACCGAGTGCGTGGCTTCCACCCAGCGGCGGACGCGCTCCGCATCGGCGATACGGCTGAACTTGCCGGCCGAATCCAGGAACACCATGATCAGCTTGCGGCCCGCCACCCGCGCCTGCATCACGAGGCACTGGCCCGCTTCGGAGATGTAGCCGGTCTTCTGCACGCCGATTTCCCAGTCAGGGCTCTTCACGAGGCGGTTGGTGGTGTTGAACTGCAGCACTCGGTTGCCGACTTCGACCTGGTATTCAGGCGAGGTGGACAGCGAACGCACCGTGGCATCGGCATAGGCGGCATTGACCAGCAGCGCCAGGTCTTGCGCGCTCGACTGGTTGCGGCTCGAGAGGCCCGTGGGCTCCACGTAGCGCGTGTCCTTCATGCCGAGCATCTTGGCCTTGGCGTTCATGATGCTCACGAAGGTCGTCAGGCCACCCGGGTAGGTGCGGCCCAGCGCGTGCGCGGCGCGGTTTTCGCTCGACATCAGCGCCAGGTGCAGCAGTTCGCCGCGCGAGAGCGTGGTGCCTACCGTCAGGCGCGAGCTGCTGCGCTTCTCGGTGTCGACGTCGTCCTGGGTGATAGTGATGAGTTCGTCGTTCGGCAGATGGGCCTCGCTGATGAGCAGGCCGGTCATGAGCTTGGTAAGCGAGGCGATCGGCAGCACGGCGTGGTCGTTCTTGCTGAACAGCACTTCGTGGGTGTCCTGGTCGATGACCAGGGCGACGCTCGACTTCAGGTCGAGCGCATCTTCGGTTCCATGCAGCCCGGCCATCTGGCCGAAGGACTGGCGCGCGGGCGCCTCGACAACGCGAACCACCGAGCGGCGCTGCACGGCCACCACGGTCTTGCCGTTCTTCTTGTGGATGGTGGCGACGACGTTGCGGCCGCCGCGAACCACCTTCTCGGCACGTTCGGCCTTTTCGGCACGGCCGCCGCGCTTGGCGACAGTGGCGGTCTTGGAGGAAGCGGCGTTGCGCTTGACTTCGACCGGCACCGGCCCCTTCGCCTTCTTGGAGGCGACGGCGGTCTTGGCGGCGGCGGGCTTTTCCTTCTTCGCGGCCTGGGCGCCAGGCAGCAAAAACGCCGTGGCGCAGAGCGCGACGGCGATGGCTTTGAAAGCGGGCAGGAACCGCTGGCTGGAAACTCGGCGTAGGCGGGCTTCAGGCATTAAAAAATCTCCAGCGGCAAAAACGAGGACCGCAGTGTATCGAAATCAAAAAAGACACGCAATATCAGTTACTTGCATCCTCTTCTTCATTCGAATATCAAGGATCGCCCGAAAACCTAACCTTGTGCCGCAACTCTCTCAGCTTGGCTCTGTAACTTGTTGAGCGCACTCAAATAAGCCTTAGCCGAAGCGACAACGATGTCCGGATCTGCACCCACACCGTTGACCACCCGCCCTGCGTTTTGTAACCGGACTGTAACTTCTCCCTGGCTTTCCGTCGAGCCGCTGATGGCATTTACAGAGTAAAGAACCATTTCGGCACCGCTCTTGACGTGCGACTCGATGGCCTTCAGGGAAGCATCAACCGGGCCATTTCCGTCGGATTCGCCGGTGACTTCCTTGCCCTGGACGGTGAACACGATTTTCGCCTGGGGGCGCTCGCCGGTTTCGCTGTGCTGGGAGAGAGAGACGAAAGCAAACTGCTCACCAACGTTCGACACCTCTTCGGCGCTGACGAGCGCAAGAATGTCCTCGTCGAAAATCTCCGACTTCCGGTCGGCCAGCTCCTTGAAGCGCAGGAAGGCGGCGTTGATCTCGCCCTCGCTGTCCATGGCCACGCCCAGCTCCTGCAGGCGCTGCTTGAAGGCGTTGCGACCGCTGAGCTTGCCCAGGACGATCTTGTTGGCCGTCCAGCCCACGTCCTCGGCGCGCATGATTTCGTAGGTGTCGCGCGCCTTGAGCACACCGTCCTGGTGGATACCCGAAGCGTGCGCGAAGGCATTGGCCCCCACCACCGCCTTGTTGGGCTGCACCACGAAACCGGTGGTCTGGCTGACCATGCGGCTCGCGGCCACGATGTGCTGCGTGTCGATGCGCAGGTCGAGACCGAAGTAGTCCTTGCGGGTCTTCACAGCCATCACGACCTCTTCGAGCGAGCAGTTGCCCGCGCGCTCGCCCAGGCCGTTGATGGTGCACTCCACCTGGCGCGCGCCGCCGATCTTCACGCCGGCCAGCGAGTTCGCCACGGCCATGCCCAGGTCGTTGTGGCAGTGCACCGACCAGATCGCCTTGTCGCTGTTGGGAATGCGCTCGCGCAGCATCTTGATGAAGTTGCCGTAGAGCTCGGGGATGGCGTAGCCGACGGTGTCGGGCACGTTGATGGTGGTGGCGCCCTCGTTGATCACGGTCTCGAGCACGCGGCACAGGAAGTCGGGGTCGCTGCGATAGCCGTCTTCCGGGCTGAACTCCACGTCGCCGATCTGGTTGCGCGCGAAGCGCACGGCCAGCCTGGCCTGCTCATGGACCTCGTCGGGCGACATGCGCAGCTTCTTTTCCATGTGAAGCGGCGAAGTTGCGATGAAGGTGTGGATCCGCCCTCGGGCGGCGCCCTTCAGGGCCTCGGCCGCGCGCCCGATGTCGCGGTCGTTGGCGCGCGAGAGACCGCACACCGTCGAATCCTTGATCGCGTTGGCGATCGCCTTCACCGCCTCGAAGTCGCCGTTCGAACTGGCCGGGAAGCCGGCCTCGATGACGTCGACCTTCAGCCGCTCCAGCAGCTTGGCGATGCGCATCTTCTCGTCGCGCGTCATCGAGGCGCCCGGCGATTGCTCGCCGTCGCGCAGGGTGGTGTCGAAAATGATCAGCTGGTCGGTCATCGTGGTTCTCCTTCGTACGCGCCCTTCCTGCGCGTCCGGACCGGACCAGCGCTTCAGCGTCAGGCGACTTCAACCACCGATTGTGCGCTGTGCGCGTCCCGAGCACGCGCACGTTGCACGCCCGAGACGATCGCCTTCAGCGAGGCCGTGACCACGTTCGCGTCCACGCCGACGCCGAAGAGCGTCTGGTTGCCGTCCACGCGAAGCTCCAGGTAGGCCACCGACTTGGCGTCGGCACCCGCGCCGATGGCGTGCTGGTGGTAGTCCATCACGCGCACGGAATGGCCAGTGGCCTGGCTCAGCGCCTGGGTGAAGGCGTCGATGGGGCCGTTGCCGCGGCCTTCGATGGCGCGGACTTCACCGTCCCAATGCACGTCGGCGTGAATTGCCACGGCGGCGTCGGCGCCCTCGCTCTTCTCCTCGATCAGGCGGTGCCGCAGCGATTGCGCGGTCTCGATGCCATATTCGCGCACGAACAGCTGCCAGAGGTCGGCGGCGGTGAGCTCCTTGCCGGCCACGTCCATCACGCGCTGCACCGACTGCATGAATTCCATCTGCAGGCGGCGCGGCATCTCGATGCCGTATTCGCTCTCGAGCAGGTAGGCCATGCCGCCCTTGCCCGACTGGCTGTTCACGCGGATCACGGCCTCGTAGCTGCGGCCCACGTCCTTCGGGTCGATGGGGAGGTACGGAATCTCCCAGATGTCGCCGTCCTTGCGTGCCGCGAAGGCCTTCTTGATCGCATCCTGGTGCGAGCCCGAGAACGAGGTGTAGACCAGGTCGCCCACGTACGGATGGCGCGGGTGCACCGGGATCTGGTTGCAGTGCTCGACCGTCGCGCGGATCTCGTCGATGTTCGAGAAGTCGAGCTCCGGCGAGACGCCCTGGGTGTAGAGGTTGAGCGCGACGTTGACCAGGTCGAGGTTGCCGGTGCGCTCGCCGTTGCCGAAGAGGCAGCCTTCGATGCGCTCGGCGCCGGCCATCAAGGCCAGTTCGCCGGCCGCCGTGCCGGTGCCGCGGTCATTGTGCGGGTGCACGCACAGCACGATGGAGTCGCGGCGAGCGAGGTTGCGGTGCATCCACTCGATCATGTCGGCGAAGATGTTCGGCGTGGAGTGCTCGACCGTGGTGGGCAGGTTGACGATGCACTTGCGCTCGGGCGTCGGCGCCCAGACTTCGGTGACGGCATCGACCACGCGCTTGGAGAAGTGGACGTCGGTGCCCGAGAACATTTCGGGCGAGTACTGGAAGGTCCACTTCGTGTTCGGCTGCCTGCCGGCGAACTCGTTGAACATGCGGGCATGGCTGCTGGCGAGCTCGACGATCTGGTCTTCGTCCATGCCGAGCACCACGCGGCGCATCACGGGCGCGACGGCGTTGTAGAGGTGCACGATGGCGCGCGGGGCGCCCTGCAGCGCTTCGAAGGTGCGAGCGATGAGGTGGTCGCGCGCCTGCGTCAGCACCTGGATCGTCACGTCGTCGGGAATGCGGTCTTCCTCGATGAGCTTGCGCACGAAATCGAACTCGATCTGCGAAGCAGAGGGAAAGCCGACTTCGATCTCCTTGAAGCCGATGGCCACGAGGGTTTCGAACATGCGCATCTTGCGCGCGATGTCCATGGGCTCGACCAGGGCCTGGTTGCCATCACGCAGATCGGTCGACAGCCAGATCGGCGCCTTGGTCAGCACGGCATCGGGCCAGGTACGGTCCTTGAGGCCGATCGGGGCGAATGCGCGATATTTGCTTTGAGGTTGCTTGAGCATGTCGATTTCTCTTAGATGGTTGGTAATCGACCAGCAACCCCAAAAAACAAACGGCCCGTTGCTGGTGCGAACGGGCCGTGGTGAGGGATTTGCGCGTGCGCTACCGTCTCCGCCCGTGAGGGAGGTCTAGTAGGGCCAGCAGCGAAATCTTGTTCATGAGGGTGACGAATGTAGCACAAGCCACGCTCAGTTATGCAAGCCCCGTTCGTCGGGCTCCTCGGTCGACGTGCTGATCACGCTGGCCTGCTGGCCCTTGGCCTTGCGCCATGCATAGACCACGTAGCCGCTCAGGCCATAGACGACGAACAGGCCGAACAGCACTGTCGGCGGATGGATGTTGATGACGGCAATGCCCAGCGCGATCAGCACGATCACCGCGAACGGCACGCTCTTCTTCATCTGGATGTCCTTGAAGCTGTAGAACGGCGCGTTGGTGACCATCGTGAGGCCCGCATACAGCGTGAACGCGAAAGTCACCCATGTGATCTGCGTCCACGAGAGATACAGCACCTCGCCCCCCGGCTTGCCCCACTCGTTCACCAGCCAGATGAAGCCCGCCACGAGCGCCGCGGCCGCGGGCGACGGCAGCCCCTGGAACCAGCGCTTGTCGACCACGCCGGTGTTGACGTTGAAGCGCGCGAGCCGCAGCGCCGCGCAGGCGCAGTACACGAAGGCCGCGATCCAGCCCCAGCGGCCCAGTCCCTTGAGCGACCACTCGTAGGCGATGAGCGCCGGCGCTGCGCCGAAAGAAACCATGTCGGACAGCGAATCCATCTGCTCGCCGAACGCGCTCTGCGTGTTGGTCATGCGCGCGACGCGGCCATCTAGGCTATCGAGGATCATCGCCGCGAACACGCCGAGCGCCGCGAGGTCGAAGCGCGCGTTCATGGCCATCACGACCGAATAGAAGCCGCCGAAAAGCGCCGCCAGCGTGAACAGGTTCGGCAGGATGTAGATGCCCTTGCGGCGCTTGCGCGGCTGCACATCGTCGGGGAGCGTGTCGTCATGCATTGAATTTGCCTCCGTCCCTCGTGGGCACTGCGCTGACAGCTATCCATTCGATAGCATCTTGATCTTTGAATCGCATGGTTCGCAGTGTAGTTCAGGGGCTGCACCGCCCCTCGTCAAACAAAAGGGCCACCGCAACGGGTGGCCCTCGGGAACGGGCGCCGAAGCGCCCTCCTGGCTCGCAGGTCAGTTGCGGGTCTGGTCGACCAGCTTGTTCTTCTTGATCCAGGGCATCATCGCGCGCAGCTTTTCGCCGACGACTTCGATCTGGTGCTCTGCATTCAGGCGGCGGCGGCTGATCAGCGTGGGAGCGCCGGCGGCGTTTTCCAGCACGAAGCTCTTGGCGTACTCGCCGGTCTGGATGTCCTTCAGCACTTGCTTCATGACCTTCTTGGTCTCTTCCGTCACGACGCGCGGGCCGGTGACGTACTCGCCGTACTCGGCGTTGTTCGAGATCGAGTAGTTCATGTTGGCGATGCCGCCTTCGTAGATCAGGTCGACGATCAGCTTCAGCTCGTGCAGGCACTCGAAGTACGCCATTTCAGGGGCGTAGCCGGCTTCCACCAGCGTTTCGAAGCCGGCCTTGATCAGCTCGACCGTGCCGCCGCACAGAACCGCTTGTTCGCCGAACAGGTCGGTCTCGGTTTCTTCGCGGAAGTTGGTCTCGATGATGCCGGCCTTGCCGCCGCCGTTGGCGGTGGCGTAGCTCAGCGCGAGGTCACGCGCCTTGCCGGTCTTGTCCTGGTGCACCGCCACGAGGTGGGGCACGCCGCCACCCTGGGTGTAGGTGCTGCGCACAGTGTGGCCAGGGGCCTTGGGAGCGACCATCCACACGTCGAGGTCGGCGCGCGGCTGAACGAAGCCGTAGTGCACGTTGAAGCCGTGCGCGAACACCAGCGAAGCGCCTTCCTTGATGTTGGGGGCGACGTCGTTCTTGTAGACGTTGGCGATCTGCTCGTCGGGCAGCAAGATCATCACGACGTCGGCGGCCTTCACGGCGTCGGCGACTTCGGCGACCTTCAGGCCGGCCTTCTCGACCTTGGGCCACGAGGCGCCACCCTTGCGCAGGCCGACCACGACCTTGACGCCGCTGTCGTTCAGGTTCTGTGCGTGCGCATGGCCTTGCGAGCCGTAGCCGATGATTGCAACCGTCTTGCCCTTGATGAGGCTCAGGTCAGCGTCCTTGTCGTAGTAAACCTTCATTTGAATCTCTCCTAAAAAATCTCGAGCATCCGTACGGATGCACTTCACTCAAAGGCCGGACGAATTCCGGTCCTTCATCTGCTGGTTGATGGACACGAGGCTGTCATGGATGCGGAACAGCACGATGAGCAGTTCGCTGTAGATGCGTACGCCGATGGTGCCGAAGATCAGGACCGTGAAGGCCGGCAGGTACTGCCGCTGGAACAGCGCGGCCACCGCCAGCACGACCACGCCCAGCAGCCCGAGGAAGTAGAGCACCCGGACGATCGCCGGGGTCACCATCCTGTCGAAACCGAGCAGACCTCGCATCACTCTTGCCTCATGTGTGGATGAACGTATGAACTGAGGGCGCCTTCACCCTCCTACACGCGCAGGATGCGCTCGCCGCGGCCGATGCCGCTGGCACCGGTACGGACAGTCTCGAGGATAGCGCTACGCTCGATCGCTTCCAGGAAAGCGTCGTTCTTGCCGTGGTCGCCGGTGAGTTCGATGGTGTAGCTCTTGTCGGTCACGTCGATGATGCGGCCGCGGAAGATCTCCGCCATGCGCATCATCTCCTCGCGCTCCTTGCCGACCGCGCGCACCTTCACCATCATGAGCTCGCGCTCGGTGTAGGCGCCTTCGGTGAGGTCGACGACCTTCACCACTTCGATCAGGCGGTTCAGGTGCTTGGTGATCTGCTCGATCACGTCGTCCGAGCCGGTGGTGACGATGGTCATGCGCGAGAGGCTCGAGTCCTCCGTGGGCGCCACCGTGAGCGATTCGATGTTGTAGCCGCGGGCCGAGAACAGGCCCACCACGCGGGAAAGAGCACCCGGCTCGTTTTCCAGCAGCACTGCGATGATGTGTTTCATGTTTGCGTGACTCCTCTTTTCGCCGCCCTCCCCCGTGCACGGTAATGCGCGGGCTTGGCGGGCAATAGATTCGTCAGTAGTTAAGAGTTGAGCGAATGTCCGTTCCGTCGATCGGTCAAAGATCTTCGGAACCCAGCAGCATCTCGGTGATGCCCATGCCGGCCTTCACCATCGGGAACACGTTCTCGGTCGGATCGGTGCGGAAGTCCATGAACACCGTGCGGTCCTTGAGCTTGCGCGCCTCGCGAAGCGCCGGCTCCACGTCTTGTGGACGCTCGATCAGCATGCCGACGTGGCCATAGGCCTCGGCGAGCTTCACGAAGTTGGGCAGCGCATCCATGTAGCTGTGGCTGTAGCGGCCGGAGTATTCGATCTCCTGCCACTGGCGCACCATGCCCAGGTAGCGGTTGTTGAGCGAGCAGATCTTGATCGGCGTGTTGTACTGCAGGCAGGTGGAGAGTTCCTGGATGCACATCTGCACCGAGCCTTCGCCGGTGATGGTGAACACTTCCGAATCGGGCTTGGCGAGCTTGATGCCCATGGCGTAGGGAATGCCCACGCCCATGGTGCCCAGGCCGCCGGAATTGATCCAGCGGCGCGGCTCGTCGAAGCGGTAGTACTGGGCTGCCCACATCTGGTGCTGGCCGACGTCCGACGTGATGTACGTGTCGGTGTCCTTGGTCATGTTCCAGAGGGTCTCGACCACGTACTGCGGCTTGATCACGTCCTTGTTGCCGCGGTCGTACTTCAGGCAGTCGCGCGAACGCCAGGACTCGATGGTCTTCCACCAGTCGGCCAGGGCGCCTGCGTCGGGCTTGGCTGTGCTCTCGCGGATCATCGAGATCAGTTCGGTGAGCACGTCCTTCACGTCGCCGACGATCGGGATGTCGACCTTCACGCGCTTGGAGATGCTCGACGGGTCGATGTCGACGTGGATGATCTTGCGTTCGTTCTGCGCGAAGTGCTTGGGATTGCCGATCACGCGGTCGTCGAAGCGCGCGCCCACCGCCAGCAGCACGTCGCAGTTCTGCATCGCGTTGTTGGCCTCGATCGTGCCGTGCATGCCCAGCATGCCCAGGAACTTGCGGTCGCTCGCCGGATAGGCACCCAGGCCCATCAGCGTGTTGGTGACCGGATAGCCCAGCATGTCGACCAGCGTGCGCAGTTCGTTGCAGGCATTGCCCAGCAGCACGCCGCCGCCTGTGTAGATGTAGGGGCGCTTGGCGGCCAGCAGAAGCTGCAGCGCCTTGCGGATCTGACCGCCGTGGCCTTTTCGCACCGGGTTGTACGAGCGCATCTCGACCTTGTCGGGATAGCCAGCGTACGGGATCTTCTTGAACGAGACGTCCTTGGGCACGTCCACCACCACGGGGCCGGGACGGCCGCTGCGTGCGATGTGGAAGGCCTTCTTCATCGTCATGGCCAGATCCTTGGGATCCTTGACGAGGAAGTTGTGCTTGACGATGGGACGGGTGATGCCGACCGTGTCGCATTCCTGGAAGGCATCGAGGCCGATGGCCGCCGTCGGCACCTGGCCCGAGATGATCACCATCGGGATCGAGTCCATGTACGCCGTCGCGATGCCGGTGACCGCGTTGGTCAGGCCGGGACCGGAAGTGACCAGCGCCACGCCGACTTCGCCGGTAGCGCGCGCATAGCCGTCGGCCGCATGGACGGCGGCCTGCTCGTGGCGCACCAGCACGTGCTGGATGGTGTCCTGCTTGTAGAACGCGTCGTAGATGTAGAGAACCGCGCCGCCTGGGTAGCCCCAGACGTATTGGACGCCTTCGGCCTGCAGTGCCTTGACCAGCACTTCGGCGCCCATGAGTTCCTGAGTCGAATTGCCGGCGCCAGCGGACGCAGCGGCTGCGGAGACGATTTCCGCCTTGGAGATTTCCATGATCAACCTTTGTTTATTTCGGGAACGAAATACCTTGGGTGCCCCTTGCCAACCCTTGTGAGGTCGCGCCAGGACTTGAGGCCAAAGCCATGAGCGGACTGATGTTCCGCCGGACCGTGACCCGTTTGCCTTTTGACTTGCGACCCGGATTATGACATTTCCGGGCGTTCATATTCGCTTCAGCTGCCTTGTAAAGCTACAAAGGCATAATCCGCGGCGATAAACGTAGCGATCGCTAGACCCCATTCCCACGCGGCGCGCCCTGCGCGCCCCCTCTCGCTTGGCCACTGAACAAGAACTCTCCGACTTCCTGAAAAGCGTCGAACGGCGCGCTTTCAAGCGCTCGGTCTATCACGTGCGGGATGAAGAAGCGGCCCTCGATATCGTGCAGGACAGCATGATGAAGCTGGCCCAGCACTACGGGGACAAGCCCGCGGCCGAGTTGCCGATGCTGTTTCAGCGCATCCTGTCGAACTGCACGCTCGACTGGTTCCGCCGTCAGAAAACCAGGCGCGCCCTGTTCTCCAACCTCAGCGATTTCGATTCGGTTGACGAAGACGGAGATTTCGACCTGCTGGAGAACTTCGTCTCGCCGGCCGACTCTAGGGAGTCGGAGAGCGCCGAAGACACGACCCGCCGTGCCCAGATCTTCCAGGAAATCGAGGAGCAGATCGCAGCATTGCCGGGCCGTCAACGCGAGGCTTTCCTGATGCGTTACTGGGAGGAAATGGACGTCGCAGAGACGGCCGCCGCGATGGGCTGCTCCGAGGGCAGCGTCAAAACCCATTGCTCGCGAGCCGTCCACGCTCTGAGCAAGGCGCTCAAGGCCAAGGGAATATCGCTATGAACACTAAGGTTCCAACCTCAACCAACACCGTCGCCGAAGACCAGTTTGGCAAGCGTCTTGCCGCCCGCCTTTCGGCCGGCAACGGCGAATTGCCGCACGACATCAGCGAGCGGCTGCGCGTGGCGCGTGCGCAGGCCGTTGCGGCGCGCAAGCAGGCCCCGCAATTGAGGGCCGCGCCTGTGGTGGTTCAGTCGGGCCATACGCTGACCATGGGCGGCAGCTGGTGGACCCGTATCGGTTCCGTGGTGCCGCTGATCGCACTCGTCGCAGGCCTGATCACCATCAGCGTGATGCAGGACGACGACCGCGCCAGCGAGCTGGCCGAAGTGGATTCCGCGCTGCTGACGGGCGATCTCCCTCCGGCCGCCTATACCGACCCCGGTTTTGCCCAATTTCTCAAGGCCGAAAACGCCTCCGACTGAACCTTCATCGATCGAATGCGACGCCGTTCCACTTCCAGCGCGAACAGCCCCCGCCCGTTGCGCCCGCTTCCGGCGGGCGCAGTCGTTTGGGCAGGGGCGTTTGTTGTCGCGGCCTTCAGCCTGACGATTGCCTGCGCCCAGCCTCACTCCGAGGCGGCCTCGAAAGCGGCTGGGAGCTCCGCGCCGGCCTCCAGTCCCAAGGCGGTCTCCACGACCAAGCCGCTCTGGAGCGAGCTCACGGCCGAGCAACAGCAGGCGCTCAAACCCCTGGGTACCCACTGGAACACGTTGAACATCGGACAGAAGCGGAAGTGGCTGGCGCTTTCGCGCAACTTCGGGAGCATGTCCGCGGACGACCAGTCCACCCTGCATAGCCGCATGATCGAATGGGCCGCCCTGAGCAACCAGCAGCGCGCCCAGGCCCGCCTGAACTTCGCCGAGGTCAAGCGCATTCCGGCTGACGAGCGCAAGGTCAAGTGGGAGCAGTATCAAGCCTTGAGCGACGAAGAAAAGCGCAAGCTCGCCGAGCGCGCGCCGCCCAAGCCACGCGGCGCCGCCATTCCCGTGCGGCCGGTGTCGTCCCAGAAGCTCGTGCCGGTACCCGCCATCACCCCAGGCGGGCAGCACACACCGCGCATCCTGCTGGCCCCGCCGCCCGCGCCTGCCGCCACGCCGGCCACGACCGTGCTGGTGTCGTCACCGCCCGAGCGTGCACCCGCCGCCTCGACGGCGACGCCAGCGGTTTCCGTGGTGCCGGCAGCCTCTGCCCCGTCGTCCAGCTCGGCGACTCCACCGGTTCCCGCCGAAGCCCAGGTGCCGGCGCCGTCGTCGGCAGCAGAGCAGCCGCCTTCCTCCTCTGCCCCCTGACCGCAAGGCTTCGATGGTTTCCAGCTCTTCCGAAGCCTCAGGCTCCGACCAGCCCGCCTCCTCCACCCCTACCGCAGCCAGCGCTCCTGTTTCCGCAGTGCCCGGCCTCTGGCGCCGCATGGCCTGCTGGCTTTACGAGGGCATGTTGCTGTTCGCGGTGGTGTTCGTCTCGGGCTGGCTCTTCAGCACCCTCGGCCAGATGCGCGACGCCATGGATTCGCGGCGCCATCTGCTGCAGGCTTTCCTTTTCGTGGTATTCGGCGTGTACTTCGTCTGGTTCTGGACCAAAGGCCAGACCCTCGCCATGAAAACCTGGAACATCCGCATCGTCGACATGCTCGGCCGGCCCGTGAGCCAGCGCCGCGCGCTCGCGCGCTATCTGCTGAGCTGGGTCTGGTTCCTGCCGCCGCTGGCCGCCATCGCGCCCTTCAAGCTGTCGGGCGCCGAATCGACCGTGCTGATCTTCGGCTGGGTGGCCGTCTGGGCCGTGCTGGCACGCTTTCACCCCGACCGCCAGTTCTGGCACGACGCCTGGGCCGGTACACGGCTCATCACCTCCAAACCGATGAGCCGCCGATGAGTGCCGTGCCGAAGCTTCCCGATCCCGCCGTCAACCCGCAGAAGGCCCGCAAGGGCCTCGAGCGCGTCTGGCATGCCACGCTGATCTCGCTGCACGGCCTGCGCGCCGGCTGGAGCGAGCCCGCATTCCGCCAGGAAGCCATCCTGTCGATCATCATGATCCCGGCCGCCTTCTGGCTCGGGCGCAGCTGGGTCGAGGTCGCACTGCTCGCAGGCAGCGCCATCCTCGTGATGATCGTGGAGCTGCTCAATACGGCCGTGGAAGCCGCCATCGACCGCATCGGGCCCGAGTGGCACGACCTCTCCAAGCGCGCCAAGGACATGGGCAGCGCCGCCGTGCTGCTGTCGCTCACGCTGTGCGGGGGCATCTGGGCCGCGGCACTGTGGCAGCGCTTCATGTCATGAGACGGCCCACCGCCTGCGGCATGATGGCGGGATGACTCCTGAATTTTCGATCTGTGTGTACTGCGGCTCGCGCCCTGGCGAGCGTCCCGAATTCACCCAAGCCGCACAGGCGGTCGGCCAATGGATCGGCCAGCATCGCGGTCAACTTGTCTACGGCGGTGGCCGAACCGGCCTGATGGGCACCGTGGCCGAGGCCACCCGCCAGTCCGGCGGCCGCGTCGTCGGCATCATCCCCAAGGCGCTGGTCGACAAGGAACTGGCCAACCCCCTGTGCGACGAGTTGCATGTGGTCGACACCATGCACGAGCGCAAGGCCATGATGGGCGAGCGCGCCGACGCTTTCATCGCCCTGGCGGGCGGCATCGGCACCTTCGAGGAGCTGTTCGAGATCTGGACCTGGCGCCAGCTCGGCTACCACGACAAGCCTACCGGCATCCTCAACACCGCCGGCTACTACGACGGCCTGCTCGCCTTCCTGGCGCACAGCGTGCGCGAGGGCTTCATGGGCGACTGGCAGATGGACCTGATCCGCACAGGCACCGACGTGCCCGAACTGCTCACCGCGCTGCGCGCCGAGGTGCCGCTGCACCCGCGCGAAGACCGCCTCTCGGAAAACCTCTGACCCTCAGGTAACCCCGGAAAAGCCATTCCAGAAACACCGAGGAACCGGCTCCGCCGGGCCTCAGGTGTTGCCCCCCGGAAGGGGATTGGCGCAGCGACACGAAGTGCGCGCAGCTTGGGGGCGAACCAATCAGACAGCGTTCTCGTTTTCCTCGCCGGTACGGATACGCACGATGCGCTCCACGCCAGTCACGAAGATCTTCCCGTCGCCGATCTTGCCGGTGCGCGCGGAATTGACGATGGCCTCGATGCAGCGCTCCACGTCGGCCTCGTTGACGACCACTTCGACCTTCATCTTGGGCAGGAAATCGACCACGTATTCGGCGCCTCGGTAGAGCTCGGTATGCCCCTTCTGGCGGCCGAAACCCTTGACTTCGGTCACGGTCAGGCCGGTGACGCCCACTTCGGCCAAGGCCTCGCGCACGTCCTCGAGCTTGAAGGGTTTGACGATGGCGGTGATCTGCTTCATGGTTTTTGCGCTCCGGCGGTTTCGTTGAATTTGCTGGTGATAGGGTAACGCCAATCCTTGCCGAAGCTTCGATGGGTGACCCGGATGCCTACCGGCGCCTGGCGCCGCTTGTATTCGTTGAACTTGATCAGCCGCGCGACCCGCTCGACCACAGCGCGCTCGTAGCCGGCCGAAATGATCTCGTCGATGCCCTCGTCGTCCTGCATGTAGCGTGCCAGAATTCCGTCAAGGATGTCGTAGGGCGGGAGGCTGTCCTGGTCGGTCTGGTTGGGCCGCAGCTCGGCGCTGGGAGGACGCGTGATGATCCGCTCGGGGATCGGCTCGCTGCCCGTGCCGTACGGGTCGTGGGCGTTGCGCCAGCGCGCCAGCGCGAACACCGTGGTCTTGAGCAGGTCCTTGATGACCGCGAAGCCGCCCGCCATGTCGCCGTACAGCGTGCAGTAGCCGGTGGCCATCTCGCTCTTGTTGCCGGTGGTGAGCACGATGGAGCCGAACTTGTTCGACAGTCCCATCAGAAGCGTGCCGCGGATGCGGGCCTGGATGTTCTCCTCGGCCGTGTCCTCGGGCAGGCCCTTGAATTCCTCCGCCAGCGCGCCCTTGAAGGACTCGAAGGTGTGCCTGATCGAAATCTCGTCGTAGCGCACGCCCAGCCGGCCAGCCATGTCGCGCGCGTCGATCCAGCTGATGTCGGCGGTGTAAGGCGAAGGCATCATCACCGCGCGGACCTTGTCCTTGCCCAGCGCATCGACCGCGATCGCGAGCACCAGGGCGGAATCGATGCCGCCCGAAAGCCCCAGGATGGCACCCGGAAAACCGTTCTTGCCGATGTAGTCGCGCACGCCGAGCACCAGGGCGTCCCAGAGCTGAGCTTCGGCATCGCGTGGCGGCGCCACGGCAGCAGGGTCGGCCACGAAGCCCACGCCGCCCTGCGGCTTGCGCTCCAACTGCGCGAAAACCAGCTTCTCCCGGAAGCTCTCGGCCTGCATCGCCGTGGAGCCGTCGGCCTGCAGCGCGAAGGAGGCACCGTCAAACACCACCTCGTCCTGCCCGCCAACAAGATGCGCATAGACCAGCGGCAGCCCCACCGCGCGCGCCCGGTCGGCCATGCGCGCGACGCGCTCGCCCTCCTTGCCCACGTGGTACGGCGAGGCGTTGATCACCGCCACCACCTCCGCACCACTCTCGCGCGCCAGCTCGGCCGGCTGGTCGAACCAGGCGTCCTCGCAGATCAGCAGTCCGACCGAGACACCCTCCACCTCGAACACGCAGGTGCCCTGCCCCGGCGTGAAGTAGCGGCGCTCATCGAACACCTGGTAGTTGGGCAGCTCGCGCTTGGCGTAGGTTTCGAGGATGCGGCCTTCCTTGATGACGCTGGCGGCGTTGTGGCGCATCTGCACGGCCACCGAGCGGCTGCGCAGGCTGCCGCCGGTCGGATGCCCCACCACCACGACCATGTCTTTGAGGTCGGCCAGAGCGGCGGCGATGCCTTTCACGGCATCATCACAGGCTTCGGTGAAGGCGGGGCGCAGGAACAGGTCCTCCGCCGCATAGCCGGCAATCGAGAGTTCGGGCGTCAGCAGGAGGCGCGCACCCTGGGCATGGGCATCGCGTGCGGCATCGTTGATCTTCTTTGCGTTGCCGGCGAGGTCGCCCACCACAAAATTGAGTTGCGCGATGGCGAGCTTGAGCGTCATACAGAAGGAAGAAAAAGGCTTGGACGATTATGTCATTCGGGTTCTGCCGTCTCCGTCGGAGGTGAGCCCGCAAGCGTGGAACGCGCTGCTTGCCGCCCAGGCCGAGCCGTCGCCCTTCATGCGCCACGAATACCTCTCGGCCCTGACCGACAGCCGCAGCGCCGCGCCCGACAGCGGCTGGCTGCCGCAGTTCGTCACGCTCTGGCAGGGCGAGCAGTTGCAGGCCGCGTGCGCGCTCTACGTCAAGGACCACTCCTACGGCGAATACGTCTTCGACTGGGCCTGGGCCAATGCCTACGAGCAGCACGGGCTCGCCTACTACCCGAAGGCGGTGGTGGCGGTGCCGTTCACGCCCGTGCCCGGGGCACGGCTGCTGGCGCGCGATGCCGAAAGCCGCACATTGCTGGTGCAAGGGCTCATTGCGCTGTGCAAGCAGCTCGAGCTGTCGTCGCTGCACCTGCTGTTCGGCGCCGATGCGGACATCGCCGCCTGCACCGAAGCGGGCCTGATGCTGCGCAACACGGTGCAGTTCCACTGGACGAACGCGCACTACGCCGACTTCGACGCCTTCCTCGCGAGCCTCTCCCACGACAAGCGCAAGAAGATCCGCCAGGAGCGCCGCAAGGTGGCCGATGCAGGCGTGAGCTTCCGCTGGTCGCGCGGCGCTGACATCCGCAAGGCCGACTGGGACTTCTTCTACCGCTGCTACGAACGCACCTACCGCGAGCATGGCAACCCGCCCTACCTCACGCGCGACTTCTTCCGGCGCATGGCGGACACGATGCCCGAGGCGTGGCTGCTCTTCATCGCCGAGCGCGACGGCAAGCCGATGGCGAGCAGCCTGATCGCGCTCTCGACGGATACCGACAGGCCGCTGGTTGCCTACGGTCGCTACTGGGGCGCGCTGGAGCGCGTCGACTGCCTGCACTTCGAGGCCTGCTACTACCAGCCGCTGGCCTGGTGCATCGAGCACGGCGCGCAGCGCTTCGAGGGCGGCGCCCAGGGCGAGCACAAGATGGCGCGCGCCCTGATGCCGGTGAAGACCACCAGCGCCCACTGGCTGGCGCATCCGTCCTTCGCAGACGCGGTGGAGCGCTTTCTCGAACGCGAGGGTGCGGGCATCGAGAACTACATGGACCACCTGGGCGAGCGCAGCCCCTTCAAGTCAGCCTGAGTGCCATGGCGCGCTGCTATAAAAGCGCCCGCCATCCACAACAACTCAGAGAGAAACCGATGCCATTCCTGGGACTGGGCCTGCACGTCCTCATCGCACTGTTCTTCGCCGTGCATGCCATGCGCCACGGCAAGCAGATGTACTGGCTGCTCATCCTCTTCAGCTTTCCGCTGCTGGGCAGCATCGTGTACTTCGTGGTCGAGTACCTCCCCGCCTCGCGCATGCAGCGCACCGCGGGCAAGGTGGCGAACGCGGCCATCGGCTTCATCGACCCCGAGCGCGAGTACCGCGCGGCCGCCGAGGCCTACGACCTCGCCCCTACCGCCCAGAACAAGCTGCGCCTCGCCAGGGCCGCGCTCGACAGGGGCCAGGCCGCCGACGCCGTCGGACACTACCGCGATGCGCTGAAGGGCCCGCTGGCCTCCGACCCGGAACTGCAGTTCGGCCTGGCCAGCGCCCTGCTCGCCGCAGGCGGCGCCACCGCCGGGCGCGACGCCTTGCAGGCCCTGCATACGCTGCGCTCCACGCGCGACGACTACCGCAAGGACGAAGTGGCGGTGCTCACCGCACGCGCGCTCGCCGCCGACAACCAGCAGGCGGAAGCCCGCCAGGCCTTCGAGGACGCGCTCGGCCGCTACAACACCGTCGAGGCCCGCGCCCGCTACATCGCGTGGCTCGCGCAGCAAGGCGACACCGCCGGCGCGCAGCGCCAGTGGGACGAGCTCCAGCAGGCCGCGCGCCACTGGAACTCGCACGCACGCTCGGTCAACCGCGAATGGATGCGGCTGGCCGGCGACGCCGTCCGGGGCTGAGGCTTCTCTCTGTCCAAGGGCATAGCGCCCTTGTCCGTTTGGCACATCGACGGCGTGCCGGGCCTCTCCTAGCATCGGCTTCGAGGAGATCCCCGCATGCCGACATCCACACGCCGAGCAATTACGGCACTCTGCTTCATTGCCGCCGCGCCGCTGGCAACGGCCGCCAGCTTCGACTGCGCCAAGGCCGGCAACGCCACCGAGAAGGCGATCTGCGCAGACCCCGGTCTCTCGCGCCAGGACGAGGCGATGGCCGCGCTCTACAAGCGGCAGGTCGAGATGCCCGATGCGGGCCAGTGGTCCACCCTATTGAAACGCGACCAGCGCGACTGGATCGTCGTTCGCAACCGCGAATGCAAGGGCAACGCCGAGTGCCTGAAGCAGGACTACGAGCGGCGCATCAGCTACCTCGGCCACCCTCTTCTGCAGTGGATGGGCCGCTACGTGGAGGGCCGATGCCCCAAGGACGGCCGCTTCCTCGACGTGACGCCGGAGGTCGGCGGCACGCTGAGCATCGATCTGTACGTCTGCCCCGATTCGCGCGGGAACATGCTGCTGCAGGGAAAGAACGTGCTCGACGGGCAGCGGCGCCTCGTGGTGCGCGAGGCCGGTGGCTGCACCCGCACGCTGCGGTTCGACGCCGACCGCGTCACCGTATCGGACGGACCGGGTTGCGCACCTGCGCTGGCCGGCAGCTTCGTGCGCGACCCGCGGCGCTCGCCCTTCCTGAACGAATAGGCGAGCTTGCCGCTTTCACTTTCAGTTTCTTACTTCTTGTAGTTGGCCACGCCGTCCAGGATTTCCTTCCTGGCCGAGTCGATGCCTTCCCAGCCCAGCACCTTGACCCACTTGCCCGCTTCCAGGTCCTTGTAGTGCTCGAAGAAGTGGCTGATGGCCTTCAGGCGCATCGGGTTCACGTCGTCCACCGACTTCCAGTGGCTGTAGATGGGCAGCACCTTGTCGGTGGGCACGGCCAGCACCTTGCCGTCTACGCCGGCTTCGTCTTCCATCATCAGGATGCCCAGGGGACGGCACGGCACCACCACGCCCGGCAGCAGCGGGTACGGGGCGATCACCAGCACGTCGACCGGGTCGCCGTCGCCCGACAGGGTCTGCGGCACGTAGCCGTAGTTGGCGGGGTAGTACATGGCCGTCGTCATGAAGCGGTCGACGAAGATGGCGCCCGATTCCTTGTCCACTTCGTACTTGATCGGATCGGCGTTCATCGGGATTTCGATCACGACGTTGAAGGCATCGGGCAGGTTCTTGCCGGGGGAAACTTTGTCGAAGGACATGACGTTTTTCGAGTAGTTGAAAAGTATGAGAGAGACGGGGACAAACCCTGAGTTTACTTTCCGTGTCACCGGCCGGTCGCACACGCATCTGTTTTTGCCTGTAAATTGCAACCGTTGGCCAATCGGCTCCGCACCCCCGGTGCAGCGAGCTTCGAGGAAGCAACGCGGCGGAAATCACGGTCCCGTACGCGTTGCACGCAGAGGGCCCGTGCTGTCCGTCTCCACTAGTCACAACGAACGAATGGAGAAGCAAAGCATGATCGGCAACACCCCCCTGATACTGGCCATCGTCTGCGGTCTCGTCGCCGTGGCCTACGGTTTCTGGGCCCGAAGTTGGATTCTCTCGAAGGACGCGGGCAATGCCCGCATGCAGGAGATCGCGGCGGCCATCCAGGCCGGCGCCTCCGCCTATCTCGCCAAGCAGTACAGCACCATCGCCATCGTCGGCATCGTGCTCGCGATCCTGATCGCCGTCTTCCTCGACCTCACCACCGCCGTCGGCTTCATCGTGGGCGCGGTGCTCTCCGGTGCCTGCGGCTTCATCGGCATGAACGTGTCGGTGCGCGCCAACGTGCGCACCGCGCAGGCGGCCACGCACGGCATCGGCCCGGCGCTCGACGTCGCCTTCCGCGGAGGCGCCATCACCGGCATGCTGGTGGTGGGGCTGGGCCTGCTGGGCGTGTCGGCCTTCTACTGGGTGCTGATCGGCAGCGGCACGCCGGCCGCGGGGCACAGCCTCTCGGCGGTGCTCAATCCGCTGATCGGCTTTGCGTTCGGCTCCTCGCTGATCTCGATCTTCGCGCGGCTGGGCGGCGGCATCTTCACCAAGGGTGCCGACGTCGGCGCCGACCTGGTGGGCAAGGTGGAAGCCGGCATCCCCGAAGATGACCCGCGCAACCCGGCCGTGATCGCCGACAACGTGGGCGACAACGTCGGCGACTGCGCCGGCATGGCGGCCGACCTGTTCGAGACCTACGCCGTGACGCTCATCGCCACCATGGTGCTGGGCGCGCTGATGGTCGCGGCGGCGCCCACCAACGCGGTGCTGTACCCGCTCGCGCTGGGCGGGGTGTCGATCATCGCGTCGATCATCGGCTGCTTCTTCGTGAAGGCCTCGCCGGGCATGGTCAACGTGATGCCGGCGCTCTACAAGGGGCTGGCCGTGTCGGGCATCCTGTCGCTGATCGCGTTCTGGTTCGTCACCAACTGGCTCATTCCCGACAACGCCATCGCCGCCAGCGGCAGCCAGCTCAAGCTGTTCGGCGCCTGCTTCGTCGGCCTGGCACTCACAGCCGCGCTGGTGTGGATCACCGAGTTCTACACCGGCACGCAGTACAAGCCCGTGCAGCACATCGCACAGGCTTCGACCACCGGCCATGGCACCAACATCATCGCGGGCCTGGGCGTGTCGATGCGCTCCACCGCCTGGCCGGTGATCTTCGTGTGCATCGCGATACTGGCCGCGTACTCGCTGGCGGGCCTCTACGGCATCGCGGTGGCCGCAACGTCGATGCTGAGCATGGCCGGCATCGTGGTGGCACTCGACGCCTACGGCCCCATCACCGACAACGCCGGCGGCATCGCCGAGATGAGCGAACTGCCCGACAGCGTGCGCGCCGTGACCGATCCGCTCGACGCGGTCGGCAACACCACCAAGGCGGTGACCAAGGGCTACGCCATCGGCTCGGCGGGCCTGGCTTCGCTGGTGCTCTTCGCCGACTACACGCACAAGCTGGAAAGCTTCGGCCAGGCGATCAGCTTCAACCTGAGCGACCCGATGGTGATCGTCGGCCTCTTCATCGGCGGCCTGATTCCCTACCTGTTCGGCGCGATGGCCATGGAGGCCGTGGGCCGCGCGGCCGGCGCGGTGGTGGAGGAAGTGCGGCGCCAGTTCCGCGACATCCCCGGCATCATGGAAGGCACCGGCAAGCCTGAGTACGGCAAGGCCGTGGGCATGCTGACCGGCGCGGCCATCAAGGAAATGATGATCCCGTCGCTGCTGCCTGTGCTGGTGCCGATCATCGTCGGCCTGGTGCTCGGGCCGAAGGCGCTGGGCGGGCTGCTGATGGGCACCATCGTCACGGGCCTGTTCGTCGCCATCAGCATGTGCACGGGCGGCGGCGCCTGGGACAACGCCAAGAAGTACATCGAGGATGGCCACTTCGGCGGCAAGGGCAGCGAGACGCACAAGGCGGCCGTCACCGGCGACACCGTGGGCGACCCCTACAAGGACACCGCCGGCCCGGCCGTGAACCCGCTGATCAAGATCATCAACATCGTGGCGCTGCTCATCGTGCCGCTGGTGGTGAAGTTCCATGCGGGCGATGCGGCTGCGGCAGCTCCGGCGAAGGTGGAGACTCCGCCCGCCGCCACGGCACCGGCAGCCATGGCACCGTCGACGCCTGCTGCCGTGGTCGCATCGGGCGCCGTGTCGGCCGCCGAAGCCGCCGCTGTGAAGGTGGAGAACGGCGTGGTGAAGTTCTACTTCGCGAGCGCCAGCTCCGAAGTGGCGCCGAACGCCAAGGAGGCCCTGGCCGACGTCATCAAGGCCGTGCAGAGCGGCAGCACCGTGCTCGTGAGCGGCTACCACGACGCCAGCGGCGACCCGGCCAAGAACGCCGAACTCGCCAAGCAGCGCGCGATGGCGGTGAGCGATGCGCTCAAGGCCGCTGGCGCGCCCGAGGACAAGATCGAGCTGGCGAAGCCGGAGCAGTCGCAGGCCGACGGCCCGCCTGCCGAGGCACGCCGCGTCGAAGTCAAAGTAAAGTCCTGAGAATGCCCACGCCCGAACGACTCGAATCATTCATCGCCGCCGTCGAAGGCGGCGCGCATGCCAAGGCCATCGAGGACTACTACACCGAAGATGCCACCATGCGAGAGAACCAAGCCGAGCCCCGGCGCGGGCGCAGCACGCTGGTGGCGCAGGAAACCGCCGTGCTCGATCGCACCGAGTCGGTGGCCTCCACCTGCGTGCGGCCGGTGCTGGTGAACGGCGACCACGTGGCGATCCACTGGATCTTCGAGTTCACGTTCAAGGGCGGCGGCAGGATGCGCATGGAAGAGATCGCCTGGCAGCGCTGGGAGGGCGACCGCATCGCAGAGGAGCAGTTCTTCTACGACCCCGCGCAACGAAAGCCGGGCTGACCAGCGCCTTTCTCGCGCGCCCCACCGCCATGGCGCTGCTGGTAGCCTCCTAGCCCCATGCGATACCTCCAAGCACTGTTCGCCGGCACCTGGGCCATTGCCCGGGCCGAGCTGGCGATCGTGCGGCGCTTTCCGCGCATCCTGCTGGCCGTGGTGGCGGTCGGCGTGGTGCCGGCGATCTATGCGCTGATCTATCTCTCGAGCGTGTGGGACCCGGCCGGCCATACGGCCGACCTGCCCGCCGCCATCGTCAACCAGGACCAGGGCGTGACCTACATGTCGCGCACGGTCAACGTCGGCGACGAGCTCACGCAGACCCTGCTCGACAAGCGTGCCTTCGGCTTCCGCACGATGACCGACACCGAAGCCGCGCGCGCCGAGGTACGGCGCGGCACGCTGGCCTTCGCGCTGCTGATCCCGCCCGACTTCAGCGCCAACGCGGTGCCCGGCACGCAGCGTGGCGCGGGGCAGATCGTGGTCTACACCTCCGAGGGCAACAACTACAGCTCGGCCGGCCTGGCGCGGCGCTTCGCGGGCGAGTTGGGTCACCAGGTCAACGAGATGCTCAACGAGCAGCGCTGGGGGCTGGTGCTGAGCGCGGCCTCCGGCTCGCAGGCGCGGCTCGACAAGCTCAAGCAGGCCCTGCTGGAGCTGCGCGACGGCAGCCAGACGCTGGCCAGCGGCGCGGCCCAGTACAGCGCGGCGGCTCAGCAGCTGGGCAGCGGGTTCAAGCAGGTCAACGGCGGCATCCGCACCATCGAGTCGAAGCTGCCGGCCGACGCCGACCTGCGCGCGCTCAAGGCCGGCTCGCAGCAGCTTGCGTCGGGCCAGCGCGAACTCGGCAGCGGGCTCGCGCAGATCGGCGACGGGCTGGAGCAACTGGAAGGCGGCGCCGGCCAGCTCGGCGACGGCGCGCGCAAACTGCAGAAGGACACGGCCGACATCCCCTTCGTGGGCGATCGCATCGCCAAGGGCGCGGGCGAACTCGCCACCGGCGCCGACAAGCTGCGCGGCGGCATCGAACAGGCGCAGGCGGCCATGACCAAGGCGCAGGACGGCAACCACAAGCTCGCAACCGGCGCAACGGCCCTCGACGGCGGCGTGGTCAAGCTCACCGACGGCATGACGGCGCTTGCGGCCGGCATCCACACCATGTCCGGCAAGCTGCCCCCCGACCGGAAGCTCGACGAATTCGTGCAGGGCGGCGCGCAGCTCGCCCAGGGCGCGGAGCGCCTGTCGACCGGCGTGCGCACCATCGAGGCCGCCCTGCCCGCCTCGATCACCCGCATCCAGGGCAGCGCCTCGGGGCTGGCCGACTCGGTCGAGCCCAAGGTCGAAGTGGTGGCACCGGTGGCCAACAACGGCAGCGCCTTCGTGCCCAACATGGTGTCGGTGGCGCTGTGGATCGGCGCGGTGATGGCGGGCTACCTGTTCAACATCCGCATCGTGCTGTCGGAGCACAGCCACTACCCGAAGCTCGCGAAGACGCTTGGCAAGATCACCATGCCAGCGCTGGTCGTGCTGCTGCAGGTGGCGCTGGTGCTGGCCACGCTGGTGGGCGTGCTGCGGGTGCAGGCCCCCGACGTTCCTGCCCTGGCGTTGACGATGGCGCTGGCCTCGCTGGTGTTCCTGGTGGTGCTGTTCGCGATCCTGCACGTGTTCGGCGACTTCGGCCGCATCCTCACCGTGCTGCTGCTGACGCTGCAGCTGTCGGCCGGCGGCGGCGTGCTGCCGGTGGAGCTTTCGGCCGGCTTCTTCCGCGACGTGCACGGCTGGCTGCCCTTCAGCTGGGTGGTGCAGGCCTTCCGCGCCGTGATGTTCGGTGCCTTCGACAACGGCTGGGCGCATGCCTGCGGCGCGGTGCTGCTGTCGGGCGCGGTGGCCGTCGGGCTGATGGCCATCTTCGGCAAGTGGAACGAAGTGCTGCCGGCGGACTACAAGCCGACGATCCAGGTCTAGGCAAGGCTATGTGACATCGATGATGTAACATTCAGCCCGTCACATGAACACCTCAGCCGTCACCGATGCCGCCCGGGAACTCTCCGTCGAGGAGCTGGCAGCGCGCACCGGCGTGACGGTGCGCAACATCCGCGCCTACACCACCGCCGGCCTGCTGCCGCCGCCCAGGCTGCGCGGCCGCCTCGGCCTGTACGGCGACGAGCACGCGCAACGCCTCGCGCTGATCCGCGAACTGCGCGACCAGGGCTTCGGCATAGAAGCCATCCGCCGCATCTTCGGCCGCGCGCCGGCCTCGGCCTGGCGCGACCTGGTGGCCGTGGCCCGCTCCGTCTCGGGCAGCCTCTTCGCGGAGGAAACGCCGGTGGTGGTCTCGGCCGATGCGCTGGCCGCCAAATGGAAGGGCCAGATGACACCCGCCCTGCTCGCCCGCGCCACCAAGGCCGGCCTCATGCGCGAGCTGCCCGACGGCCAGGTGCAGATGCTCAGCCCCGCACTCGGCCAGATCGCCGAGCAGCTCGCCGCACTCGGCCTGCCGCTGGAGGCTGCGATCAGCATGCAGGAAACCATGGTCCGCACGCTGCGCACCGTGGCGCGCCACTGGCTGCGCGCGCTGGCGGACAACCTGCTGAGCGACGACGCCATCGAGGCCGGGCGAACTGCCCAGTTGCTCGAACAGGCCCGAGGGCTCGCCGCCGGCGCGGTGCAGGCCGCGTTCCCCGTGATCCTTCAGCAGGAACTCGACGTCCTGCTGCGCAAGACCACCTGAAACGATGACGACACGAACCTGCCACGCCGCAAGCCCCATCAAGCTGAGCCTGTTTCCGGCATTGCTCGTGCTGTGCGGCGCCGCGTTCGCACAGACCGGCGAAGACACCCTTTCCCTGAGCTTCGACGCGGCCCGCGCCCGCATGCTCGACCGCTCCGACAAGCTGGCCGCGGCGCGCGCGGCCGTCGACGCCAAGGAACTGCAGAGCCAGGGCCTCAAGAGACTGGGCGGCCCGTCGATCAGCGTCTCTGGGCTGGCCTATGCCTACAACGCGAACCTGAACCTCGACCTCGATCCGCTCAACCAGCGGCTTGGGCAACTCGGCTCCTCGCTGCCGACTTCCATCCAGAGCGTGATCGCGCGCGTGCCGATTCCGCAGCTGCCCAACAGCTACACGCTCAACCGCCACGACACCGGCGCCAACGCGTCGATCTCGGCCGTGTGGCCGCTCTACGTGGGCGGCGCGACCGACGCGGTGCGCGGCTTCGTCTCGGCCCAGACGCGCGAGGCGCAGGCCGACGCCGAACAAGCCGGCCACGAGGTCGACACCCTGCTCGTGCAGCGCTACTTCGGCGCGCAGCTCGCCCGTCGCGCTGCCGCCCTGCGCCTGCAGGCCGAGCGCACTATCGCGCAGCACGACTCGGCGGCGCAGAAGATGCTGGCGGCCGGCGTGATCTCGCGCGTCGAGCGGCTGCAGGCCAGCGCCGCATATGAAGAAGCCCGCCGCAACGCACGCAAGGCCGAGAACGATGCGGCGCTGGCCTCGGTGGCGCTGGCGCGCACGGTGCGCGCCGATGGCAGCGTGGCACCGCAGACGCCGCTCTTTCTCATCAGCACGCCGATCGAGCCGCTGAACTACTTCATCGATTCGGCGCTCATGCGGCATCCGGGCCTGGACAAGGTCGCGGCCAGGAAGTCGCAGGCCGAGCAGCTGCACGAAGGCGAAGAGGCGCTGCGCCGCCCGCAGGTGATCGCCTTCGGCACGCGCGAGCTCAAGAGCGGCAACGCCGACTGGGTGGCCGGCGTCGGCGTGCGCTGGACGCTTTACGACTCGGTCGACCGCGACAAGCTCTCCGCCGCCTCGCTCAAGCAGGTCGAGCAGGCCGAGCGCACCGATGCGCAGGCGCGCAGCGACATCTCGCTGCTGGTCGAGCGCAACTGGCGCGCGCTGGAGAACGCGCGGCGCCAGTACCTGGAGATGAAGGCCTCGGTCGAGCTGGCCCAGGAGGTCGTGAAGCTGCGCACCGCCGGCCTGCGCGAAGGCACGAGCACGACGCTCGACCTGATCGACGCCGAGACCAACCAGGCGAAGGTGCTGACCGAACGCGCGCAGGCCGCCAACGACTACGTGCAGGCGCTCGCGCAGTTGCTCGAGAGCGCGGGGCTTTCCGAGAAGTTTTCCGACTACATCGCGCGTGCCGACGTGAAGGTGAATTGATGATGAGTGCCAAGACCCGAAAACTGATCGCGATATTCGCCGCCCTGCTCGTGCTGGCGCTGCTCACCTGGGGCTTCTGGCGCGCCTCGCGCCCGGCGCCCGAGGTGTTCCAGGGCCAGATGGAAGCGCGCGAGACCGACGTCGCCGGCAAGGTGACGGCGCGCATCGCCGAGGTACCAGTGAAGGAAGGCGACCGCATCCAGGCCGGCACGGTGCTGGTGCGCATGGACAGCCCCGAGGTCCGCGCCAAGCTCGCACAGGCCACCGCCGCCGAGCAGGCCGCGCAGGCCGTCGCCGAGAAGGCGCAGAACGGCGCCCGCCCGCAGGAGGTGGAAATGGCGCGCATGCAGTGGCAGCGCGCCGAAACCGCGGCCCAGCTCGCGCAGACCTCGTTCCGCCGTGTCGACGGACTGGCGCGCGAGGGCCTGGTGGCCGACCAGAAGCGCGACGAAGCAGAAGCCAACTGGAAAGCCTCGCGCGACGCCGCCATCGCGGCCAAGGCGCAGTACGACATGGCCCGCACCGGCGCCCGCCCCGAGGACAAGGCGGCAGCCAGCGCGCAGGCCCGCCAGGTCGCGGGTGTGGTGGCCGAGGCCGAAGCCGCCAAGGCCGAGACCGAGCTGCGCAGCCCGGTCGGCGGCGAAGTGGCCAAGGTGCTGGCGAAGGTCGGCGAGCTCTCGCCGCAGGGCGTGGCGGTGGTCACGGTGGTCGACCTGAGCGACCAGTGGGTGGTGCTGAACGTGCGCGAAGACCGGCTCTCCCGCTTCGCGCTCGGCAACGAGTTCGACGCGCATCTGCCCGCGCTGCCCGAAGGCAAGCGCACCGCCCGCTTCAAGGTCTACTACAGCGCCGTGCTGCCCGACTTCGCGACGTGGCGAGCCACGCGCGGCGGCACCGGCTTCGACGTGCGCACCTTCGAGGTCCGGGCACGTCCGCTCAAGCCAATCGAAGGCGCGCGGCCCGGCATGAGCGTGCTGGTCGACTGAGACCATCCGCGATGAGCCTCCGCGGCTTCTCCACCGCCAGCGCAAGGCGCGAGTTCGCGCTGCTGCGCACGCGACCGTGGGACCTCGCGATGATCTCGTGGGTGCCGCTGCTGGCGGTGTTCCTGATCTGGTGGATCTTCTCGGCCGGCCTGCCCGAGCGGCTGCCGATCGGCGTGCTCGACCAGGACCACTCCTCGCTCTCGCGGCAGGTGGTGCGCTTTCTCGATGCCACGCCCGGCCTGCGCGTGGCGCAGCGCTACAGCGACGAAGCCGAGATGGCGCGCGCGCTCACAAGCGGTGACGTCGACGCGGCGGTGCAGCTGCCGCGCGAGCTGAGCCGCGACGTGAAGCAGGGCCGCGTCGGGCAGATCGTGCTGCTGCACAACGCACAGCTCGGCACGCATTCGAGCCTGATCCAGCGCGACGTGCGCACCGCTGTGGGCACCGTATCGGGCGGGGTCGAGCTCACGGTGCGCAACAAGCGCGGCGAGTCGATGAAGGCGGCGCGCGTGAGCATGGAGCCGATCAAGGCGAGCATGGTGGCACTTTTCAACACGTCGACCGACTACGAGCAGTTCCTCGGGGCTGCGCTGATTCCGGCGCTGCTGCACATCCTCGCGATGACGGCCGGAGCCTGGGCAGTGGGCCGCGAGCTGCGCGACCGCAGCATCGGCGAATGGCTGGGCGCCTCTCCCCGCTGGCACGAGGCGCTGGCCGCGCTGGTGGGCAAGCTGGCGCTGGCGTTCGCAAGTCTTTCGGCGGTCGCGCTGGCGGCGATGCTGTGGATCACCGCGGGCCGGGGCTGGCATCCGGCCGGCTCGCTCGGGTGGACACTCTTCGCGCTGCTGGTTTTCCTGGCGCTGTCGATCGCGCTGGGAGCTTTCGTGGCGGCACTCACGCGCTCGCTGCGCACCGCCCTGTCGGCCACGGGTTTCATCACGGCGCCGGCCTTCGCGTTCGGCGGTGTCGGCTTTCCGCTGGTCGCGATGCCGCTGCTGGCGCAGGCCTGGGCCAAGCTGCTGCCCTACACGCACTACATCCGCGTGCAGATGGAGCAACTGCAGATGGGCGCGCCGGTGGCGTACTCGGTGGCCACGCCGCTGTGGATGGTGGTGGGCACGGGCGTGCTGATGGCCGCATGCGCCGGGGCGCTGGTGAAGGTGGCCAAGGCGCCCGAAAGCTGGGGAGGACGCTGATGGCTGACGAAGCCCTTCGCTTCGGCTCCGCATGGCGCGAGACGGCGCTCGCGGTGCTGCGCGACAAGGGCGTGCTGCTGATCATGCTGCTCGCGCCCGTCATCTACGGTTTCTTCTATCCGTGGCCCTACGGCACGCAGGCGGTGACGCGTGTGCCGGTGGCGGTGGTCGACCAGGACCACACCGGCCTCTCGCGGCAGATCGCGCGCTTCGCGCTGGCCAATCCGAGGCTGGACGTGCGCATGGTCACGGGCGACGTGGGCGAGGCGCAGCAGGCGCTGTGGCGCGGCGAGATCGAGGGCTATGCGCTGCTGCCGGCCGACCTGAAGCGCAACGTGCTGCGCGGGACCTCGGCGGTGGTCACCATCGAGGGCAACGGCGCCTATGCGCTGCTGAACAAGGCGGTGCTGTACGGCTTCTCGGAGGCCGTGGGAACGGTCTCGGCCGGGGTGGAGATCCGCAAGCTGCAGGCCGGCGGCCAGAGCGCGGTGCAGGCGGCACGCAGCCGCAGTCCGCTCAACACACAGCTGGTCGCGCTGTTCAACCCCACCGAGGGCTACGGCAGCTACGTGGTGCCGGCGGTCGCCTTGCTGATATTGCAGCAGACGCTGCTCATGGGCGTGGCGATGCTGGCCGGCACCTGGGCCGAGGCCGGGCGGCTGCGCGCGTCGATGGGCGCCTGGCTGGGGCGGCTGGGGGCGCTCTCGGGCTTCGGCTTCCTGAGCGGGATCTTCTACTTCGGCTGGGTGTTCTTCCTCCAGGACTACCCGCGCGGCGGCAATCCCCTGGGGGCGCTGGTGCTGCTGGCGTTCTATGTGCCGGCGATCTGCACGGTGGGGTTGCTGCTGGGCTGCTGGTTCCGCGATCGCGAGCGGGCCCTGCAAGTGCTGCTGTTCACCGCGCTGCCGATGGCATTCCTCTCGGGGTTCTCGTGGCCCGTGGAGGCCCTGCCGGAGCCGCTGCAGGCTCTGCGCTGGCTCTTTCCGAGCACGGCGGGCATCCAGGCCTCGCTGCGGCTCAACCAGATGGGCGCGCCGCTGCATGACGTGCTGCCCTATCTGGGCGTGCTGCTGTCGCTGACGCTGGCGGGGCTGCTGGTGCTCCGCCTCGTGGCCCCGGTGCCGGCGAAGCCGACCTAGCGCCGGCTCTCTGCGGCCACGGCGCGCACCAGCCGCGTGGCGGGCTCCACCAGCTCGCGCAGGTCGCCTGCGCGGTTCTGCTCGATGGCCTGCAGCACCAGTTCGTTGATGCCGCCCACCACCGTCATCGCCATCTGGTTCGTGAGATGCACGGCGGGGCCTTCCGCATCGCCGTTGCCGCTGCTGTTGATGGCGGCCTGGATGAAATTGGCGATTTCATCGTTCACCCTGCGACGCACCGCGAGACCGGGAAGACCGAGCCCGAGGATCTCGACGAAGAGCGTGCGCAGCAGTACCGGGTCCTGCGCGAGATAGTCGAAATACGCCGTCATGGCCTGCTCGACCTGCGCATGCCAGGGCTGCGCCGGATCGAAGGCCTCGCTCACTGCCTGCAGCGCGAGCCGGCTGGCGGCTTCATAGAGCGCGATCAGGCATTCGGTCTTGGTGCTGAAGTGCTCGTAGAAAGTGCGGCGCGACACCGCGGCCTCGCGCACGATGTCGGCGATGGTGGTCTCGGCGTAGCCCTTGGCCGCCACGGCATGCGCCATGCCCTGCAACAGGCGCGCGTAGTGCTCGCTTCCGGGGCCGTCGCCAGACTTGGAGGGCGCTGCTTTTTCGATGGTTTCGCTCATGGACGACACATTTTCCTACGCTCGGGTACTTGACAGTACCAATTCACAATTGCAACATGGCAGCATGCGGTACGCAGATGTACCAGCATTCCAGCTCCACGCAATCAGTGCTTTTTCCGAGGCTTGTTCCCATGACCGATCTTGTCGTACGCCGCCTTCTGATCGACCTGCAACCGCCTTTCGCCCGCGACTGGTGCGGTGGCGACGCATTCTCGACCGCCTTCTTCAACGCCCTGTCGATGAGCTTTCCCTTCGGCGAGCAGTTCTTCATCGACGCGGTGCGCGATGCCGTCGCCACGCTGCCGCCCGAGGTCCAGGAGCAGTACAAGGCCGACGTGCGCGGCTTCATCGGGCAGGAAGCCACGCATCGGCGCATCCATTCGCTGTTCAACAACCATCTCGAGAAGCAGGGGCTGGTCGACCGCTGGACCGCCCGCGCCAGCAAGCGCATGGAGCTGATGGAAGGCGCCGATCCGCGCCACGCGCTGGCGGTGACGGCAGCCACCGAGCATTTCACGGCCATGTTCGCCGAGTGGCTGCTGGCGCACCCCGCCGTCCTCGACGGTGCCGAACCCCGGCTGCGCACCATGTGGCTGTGGCACAGCGCCGAAGAACTGGAGCACAAGAGCGTGGCCTTCGACATCTACAAGGCCGCGGGCGGCTCCGACGAATGGCGCACGCGCTGGTTCCGCCGCGTCACGATGATGTTCCTGGGCGACCTGATGCGCCAGACCATCGACAACCTGCGCCAGGAAAAGCAGTTGTGGAAATGGTCGACCTGGAAAAGCGCCGCGCGCATCCTGCTGAGCCGTGATGGCTTGCTGCGCGGCAATCTCGCCGGCTGGCGCAGCTACCTGCGCCCGGATTTCCACCCGATGCAGCAGGACAGCAGCCTTTCGACGCGCTGGCTCGCGGACAACCGGGCGCAGTACACGCCGGTGGGCGCGGCACCCGAGGCGGCGGCGGCGCGCTGACGGCGCCGGACCGCGCCCAATCGCTCAGAAGAAGGTGGCGCGGGTCGTCGTGTTGCCACCGGCCTGCTGGTGCTCGGGGCGCATCTGCAGGTCGTGCAGGGTGTCGAAGTCGGACGGGGCATCCGGCACGCGCATCACCACTTCCAGCTCGTGCATCGACGCGACCCAGCGGCCGGCCGGGGAGTCGGCCGGCTCGTCGTTGGCGAACACGCCGTCGCGGATGTAGAGGGTCTCGCCTTCCGGGCGCTCGGCGTGCAGTTCGACCAGGCGGGCGATCGAGAAGTTGTACGTCACGAGCTTCTCGCGCGTCTTGCGGTCCTTGCCGCCGCAGTTGAACGAGCCTTCGGCGGCGATGACGATGCAGGAGCCGTCCACGCCGCCGTCCATCTCGATCTCGTTGCCCGAGCGCCAGATGGCGTTGGGCAGGCGCACGCGCACCTTGTCAATGACTAGGTCGCGCTGCTTGTTGAGGCTGCCCAGGGGAGGCACCAGCGAGCGCAGCTGGCGCAGGCGCTCGGCAAAGGTGTCGTCCATCAGGAATTCGACGTGGTGCGTGGCGCTGCCGGAGGAGCGCTTGACCACCTGCATGATCACGTGACGCGACTTAGCCATGGCGGAACCCTTCTGGAAAGGTCGAATTCCATGTCCCGCATTGGGTGTGGACAGCGTGGCAGCAATTCATTGGAAATCAGCTACTAGTAGAACCTTTGATTACATGCAATTACATGCATCATTTGTGTCCAACTGTATAGCGATTACCGGGAATGTGGAAGGCCAATCCGTGACTTATGCACGAGGAAATGTCTCCAAAATGCCTCTCCGATGTGGTAGCAGCCAGCCCGCACCAGAGGCAGGACGCCCTTACTCCAGGGCTTCGTCGAGCGCTTTGCAGGAAGGCGCGCAGACGGTCTGCGACTTGCCCAGCACCTGACGGGTGCGCAGTTGCGAGCGCACGCGGTGCTTGCCGCACATGAAGCACGACATGGTCGCCCCGCTGAAGGAGGCCGAGGCGCGAAATGGCGACCCCGGCGCCTTCGACTTGTAGCGCAGGCCATCCGCCACCACTGCCGTCTTCACTTCACCCTTCGCCATGCATTTGATCCTTGATGTTCGGTTCTGCACGGCGCATCGCGCGTGCAATGGCTTCCCGGGCGCTGATTTCGGCCGCCAGGGAAGCGTCCAACGCCGAGCGGCAAAGCCCGGCGTGCTGGTAGTTGAGGTTCTCGTACACCTCTGCCGCGGCCGGATACGCATCGAGCAGGCGACCGAGTTCGGCGCCCTGCCCTATGTCCTCGAACTCGTGCACGAGGTGTTCGACCACGGAGCGGTACTGCTCTGCACCCACGGGTACAGGGCTGTGCTCGAGCTTTTCCAGCAGTTGCGCCAAAACATGGGTCACCGCCAGATCGGCCTTGGAAGACGGATTATCGGTCGTGTTCATGATCGGCATCTGGGGGCAGCATACGCCTATGCAAGTGGCTGCTCGTACAGGGTTGTCTCCGGCTGGCCGGCAGTTTCGTCCTTTGCGGCCTTCTGCTGAGTCACCTGCATCCGCTGAAGCAGGCTGTGGAGCATTTCGGTGGACAGCCCGTGGATCACCAGCCGGTGCCCCGCCCGCAGGGTCGACAGCGGCACCAGCGGGTGCTTGTTGTTGACCAGGATCAGGTGCTCCGGAGCGTTCAGGATGGTCGCCGCGTAGATGCCGATGGTCTCGTCCAGTTGCAGGGAATTGGCCGCGCGCCAGAAATCGTTGTCCGTGAGCATCAGCTGGTACAGCGGCGTGAAAAGCTCGATGGCGCTTTGCAGGTCCAGAAAGTTGAGCCTGCCCTGCGGCATGTCCTCCAGCCGCAGCCCCGGCTCCCTGATCATCGAGAAATCGACCTTTTCCGCCTTGCACAGCGCCAGCCCCCTCTCGCGCAGCGCTGTGTTCAGCCTGATCACGAAGTTGAAGAGGTTCAGGTCGTGCTTCAGGAACATCTCGTCCTTCAGCGCGTCGATGTCGGCCGGCTCCAGCGGATTGGTGGCCACGGGCGCCGGCGAATTTCGCCCAATGAAGGCCAGGATCTGCGAGCCCAGGTGAAAGTGCCGCAGGATCAGCCAGTTGGCTTCCGGCGACACGAAGCGCTTCAGCCCCCAGGCCAGCAGCCGGTGCAGCAGGATCGAATGCGACCAGTTGCGCGGCACGAACACCTTGGCGATCTGGATCAGGATGATCGTCAGCCGCGCGATCGGCCGCAGGAACGGCAGCAGGTACTGCCGCGAGCCCGAGCTCGAATCGGCCAGCCAGGCCGACTTGACGTCGTCCGGCAGCGGCGTGCTCTGGTCGAGGTACAGCGCCAGCCAGGGGCTGGGGTCGCGCTCGTCGTGGGCTTGCTTCAGGAATTCAGGCGTTCGATCCATGGGGCATCCGCTGCGTGATGTGTTGGAACTGCATCAGGTACAGCGCGGCCGTGTGGCGCGCCGTCTCGACGATCTGGCTGGCGGCGCGCGACTGCCCTTCCACCGCCATCACCATCTCCACCGCCGTGAGCCAGCGGCTGAGGTGGTTCTCGTCGTTGTGGCCGTGGTACTCCAGGAAGCGGAAGGCATCCGGCGGCAGCTTCAGGCTCGCCTTGAGCAGCGGCAGCAGCGCCGGCACGATGCGCTGGCCCGTGCCCTCGATGATGTAGATCGCGCCCAGCAGCCCGATCGGGTCGCGCGTGGCGGCCAGGCCGTGCAGGTAGGCGTTGAGCGCCTCGCCGCCGGGGTTGCGGCGCAGCTCCTCGATGTTCTCGACCGTACCGCCGGCCTTTCGGTAGTCGCTGAAGAGGATGTTGAAGTCGTTCTGCTCCTCGCCCGCGTGCACGCCGATCAGCGAGGCCAGCACCTGGTACGGCTCGCTCAGAGAGGCTGCGCCTTCGCGCATCCACTTGCTGCCCTCGCGCACCTGCGGGACCCACTGCTCCATCCAGTTCAGGTAGTCGGGCACGGCAAAGCGGCGCTCGCGGATCTGGCGGATGAGCGGCGTGCGCCACACGCGCGAACGGTAGTCGTGCCAGATGGCGGCCAACTCGGTCAGCAGCGCGCCCAGCCCTTCGGGCGCGGCTGCGGGGTCGTGCGGGGGCGCGATCAGGAGGTCGTCATCCGGCACGGCCGCGGCGCGTGGCACCACCGCGACGGGCGCCGCATCGACGGCCTCTACTTCCCACAGCATGTACGCCGCCATGAAGCGCCCGGACTCCGGCACGTAGCAGAAGATCTGCTCGCCCGGTTTCAGCGCCTTGGTGTGCAGGAATTCGGCCAGCATCACGAGGATCGACGCCGCCCCCGTGTTGCCGCGCCACGCGAGGTTGCTCCACCAGCGTTCGCGCGGGATCGACAGGTCGGCCTTGGCCATCAGGTCCTCGACCACCGGGATGAACTTCTCCGACGAGTAGTGGCACAGGAAGTGGTCGACCCGCTTCGGATCGACCCAGCCGTCGCGTACCAGCCCCGCGTACTCGTGGATGCCGATGTCGAACAGGTGCGGCAGCAGCCGGATGTCCTGCCTCAGCGACAGCGCCCCCGCCGCCTCGGCCTCGGCCCAGGAGCCGAAGTCCAGATGGCCGCGCACCCGATCCTCGGTCAGCCCCAGCTGCATGCAGACCGGGTAGTCGCCCGAAAAGGCGCGCTGGTGCACCCACTTCAGCTTAAGCCGCAGGCCCCGCGAGCCGGCCAGGGCCGATGCGCTGTCGGACAGGAGCAGGGCTCCTGCTCCATCGGACAGCATCCAGCGCAGGAAGTGCGAGTCGAAGTCGGTCTCGTAGCCGCGTGCCGCGAAGCGCGAACGCTTGAAAAGGCGCGACGGCATCTCGCTGGCAACCGCCAACGACGAGCGGTGCGCGCCCAGCTCGATGCCCTGCGCGGCCGTCTGGATCGCCGACACGCCAGCGGCGCAGATGCCGTGCACCGAATGCGTCTCCATCGGTTGCGCCGCCAGTTCGCCCTGGATCATGTTGGCGAAGCCCGGCATCAGCGCATCGCCGCCCGAGGAGCCGCTGGCCAGCAGCGACACCCGCGAGAGCTCGGCGCCGCCGCGCTGCAGGCAGTCGCGGATCGCGCCGGCCGCCATCTGCGCGTTGGTATGCCGGGTCATGCCCTCGGCGTCGATGGCGTAGTGCCGCGTGAGGATGCCGTTCTCTGCCAGGATGCGCCGCTTGATGCGCTCGGACATGCGGTTGAGCGGCGCGATGTACGCGTCCATGTGATCGTTGGAAACGGGCTCGCCCGGCATGAAATAGCCGGCGCTTTCGAGGTACACGCGTTGGAATGAGACAGGCATGGTTCAGAGAGTTGATGAATCGCGGGGCATCAGCGGGCGGCTGCGAAAACGCGGCCACACGGCCCCCAGCACGAAGACGCGCACCATGTACGGCACCAGCCCGCCCTCGTTGAGCACGGGGTCCACCTGCGCGCGGTAGCGCGTGCGATGCAGGCGGGTGAGCTCGGACCAGTGGGCATGCGGGTTCTCGTGGTGTGCGGTGTGCAGGCCGATGTTGAACAGCAACGGGTTCACCAGCCCTTCGAAATTGCGTGCGTAGTTCAGACGGCTACCCGCGGTATCGCGCGGTGCACCCGGCGGAGCCTTTCGGCCGTCGGCGTGCGCATGCTGCAGGTAATTGGTCGCCAGCAGCCAATGCAGGCCGTGCAACTGCGGCACGATCACGAAGAGCAGCGCCTTGCGCCAGTCGATCGCCAGCAGCACCGCCCAACTCGCCAGCCACACCGCGTATTGCGCGATGCAGTAGCGCCAGGCGCCACGCCGATGGCGCCGCAGCCGGGCCAGCCATGCGAAGAAAAGCGGCATCAGCACCCAGACGGCCTGGAACGGGTGCAGCAGATAGCCCCACAGGTGATTGGTGTCGCCGCCGAAGCGGTAGGTGCGCGCCACGTCCTTCGGGCCATGGCGATGGCGGTGATGGTTGGCCACATGCGCGGGCCAGAACACGAAGGTCGGATGGCCCTGCAGCAGCGTGATCCAGAAATCCGTCAACCGGTTCATGCGCCGGCTGCGCCACATGCGCAGGTGCACGTGGTTGTGGTGGATCACGCCGACGCCCAGCGTCAGGAAAAGCATCAACCCGTACAGCACCATGTCGAAGCCACGGACCCACTGCCACGCCGCCAGCGCGGGCAAGGCGGCGAGATAGGCGAGGCTCTGCCAGTCGCGCCAGTGACGCAAGCTCGGCACGCGGCGGCTCACCTCAGGCCGTGGTCGCGCCATGCTTCTTGCGGAAAGCCTGCAGAACCGGTTCGGCCGCGTCGGCCGCCACGCGCGTGCCGAACAGCCGGTCCATGAAGGTGAACTGGAATCCGTAGTTGCCGTTGTGCACCGCGTGATGCAGGTGGTGCCGGCGGCTCGCCGCGAACCAGTGGCTGTACGAGACGCCCGTGAAGAAGTCGTAGTTCGAATGCCCGACGCAGTTGAAGAACAGGCTGAACACCGGCACCGCCGCCAGCGACCAGAAGCTGAAGTCGTGCATCACCATCGGCAGCAGGATCACGTTGCCCAGCATCAGCGCCTCGACGGGATGGAAGCTGTAGGTCGACCAGGGCGTGGTCACGAACGAGCGGTGGTGCGGCCCATGGAAGCGCCGCAGCCAGCGAGTGTGCAGCAGCCTGTGGTTGATCCAGAAGTGCACGTCGTTCCAGATCGCGAGCACGAAGATTTCTGCCACGATCTGCCGCCATCCCGCATCGGGATCGAGCCTCGCCCAGCCCAGCTGCAGCAGCCCCCACGGAAACACCATGCCCAGCCCGAAGATCAGCACCGACACGCCAGACTGCGTGAGCTCGCGCCGCAGCTGCCCCGGCTGCAGCGGCCGCGGATCGAGCACGCGCCCGACGCCCAGCGCCGGCAGCACGCGCTTCGTCAGCAGCCAGGTGATGGCGCCGAAGCCGAGATAAATGCCGCCGAAGAAAAGCAGGCCCCACAGCATGACCTGCGGGGCGGACAACGAGGTGAAGGTCTGCGCCATCCCCCGAGGCTACAACAGCATCTCGGGGACGATCGGCGCGATCAGCATGTTGTAGAAGCGCTGGAAGAAGCCCGACTCCGGCTCCGAGGTCAGGATCATTTCCTTCTCGCCGTCGTTCGTCAGCCATTGCAGCGTGCCGGTGTCCTTGGCCAGCCGCAGCCGGTAGGAGTTCTGCAGCTTGCTGATGTTGATCACGCGCAGCATCTCGCGCGCCAGCTGCGGGCTGTCAACCACCACCCCCATCTCGGTGTTCTGGCTGGCCGAGCGCGGATCGAGGTTCATCGAGCCGATGAAGATGCGCGTCTTGTCGATGGCCGCCGTCTTCGCGTGCAGCCGCCCGAGCGACTTGCCGAACATGCCGAAGCGCTCGCCCGCGCTGGTGCGCTGCGGGCTCAGTTCGTACACGTCGGCGCCGCTTCGCAGCAGCCGCTCACGGTAGCGCGCATAGCCGGTGTGCACCAGCGGCTCGTCGTTGGCCGCCAGCGAGTTGGTCAGCAGCGTGAGCTTGACCTTGCGCCGCGTCAGGTCCTGGAAGGCCTCCATGCCGCGCTCGCCCGGCACGAGGTAGGGCGAGGTCAGGTCGACCTCCGTCTTGGCGTCCATCAGCAGCCCCCAGACCTTCATCGTGACGCTGGTGGCGATGGCCTCGTCGGCCGTCATGGTCGTGGGCTTGGTGGGCGGATCGGCGATCGCGCGGGCCTCGCCCCACAGGAGCCCCATGCGGCCGGCGTCGAGCTCTTCGGCGATGGGGCCGTAGCCCAGGATGTCCGACGGCGGCAGCACGATCTTCGGCGGCGCGGCGGCCATGCCGACCCAGCCGTCGAAATCGGCGCCCGTCGGCTTGCGGCCGCCCTCGCCCGTCACGATGTCGGCGATGGGCCAGACCTGCTCGCTGTTCCAGTAGGCATCGAAGATCGATTCGAGCTGCGGCACCACCTTGCCGACCACCAGCGCGTCCATGTCGATGAAGTTCTGCGCCTCGCTCAGCACGAAATATTCCTCGGCGATGTTGCGCCCGCCCACCACCGCCATCACGCCGTCGGCGATGAAGAGCTTGTTGTGCATGCGATGGTTGAGCCGCGGAATCTCCCACGGCGAGGCTGCGAAGCGCGACAGGAAGCCGTTGCGTCCGCAGCAGAACGGGTTGAACAGGCGCACGTCCACGTTGGGCGTCTCCGACAGCGCAAGCAGCAGCTGCTGGCTCTTGACCGTGTACAGGTCGTCCACCAGCACCCTCACCTTCACGCCGCGCATCGCCGCCTCGCGCAGCGTGCGCAGCAGCAGCCGGCCGACGGGGTCGTTCTCGAGCTGGTAGTACTGCACCACCAGCGAGCGCTGGGCCCGCTGGGCGAGCTGGATGCGCGCGTCGAGCGAATACACGCCCAGCGGCATCAGCCGGAAGCCCGAATGCTCGTCGGGCGGCGTGGAGGCGGTGGCAATCCTGGCGAGCGTGGTCGAGGGATCGGCGGATGCGGCGAACTCGGCAGGCCGTTCGCGCGCGGGCGGCAGCGAGCCGCAGGCGCCGAGCAACGCCATCAGCGCGCCCGCGAGCGCGATGCGCAGAAATGATTGGAGCCAGGCGTTCATGATCGTGTTTCCATGAGGTCGTGTTCTTGTGGTTTTCTGTCCTTGTGTTCCTGCAGTACGCCGGCCGGTCCGCACCGGTTTCAAGGCGCTTTTCGCCTCCTTTTCGGGAAGGCTCCGGCCTAGAATTCGATCCATACCGCTGCGGAGTTACATCATGGCCCGTTCACTCCCCCACCGCATCGCCTGCCTCGCCTTTTTTGCGGCTCTTACGAATACCACCTGGGCCGCTCTCGACATCGGCGACCCGGTTCCCAAGTTCACCGCCAACGCCGCCCTCGGCGGCAAGACCTTCCGCTACTCGCTGGCCGAAGCGCTCGCCAAGGGCCCGGTGGTGGTGTATTTCTTCCCTGCGGCCGACTCCAACGACTGCTCCATCGAGGCCCACGCCTTCGCCGAAGCCATCGACCAGTTCGCCGCGCTGGGCGCCAGCGTCATCGGCGTCTCGGCCGACGACATAGGTACCCTGTCGAAGTTCTCGGTCAAGTCATGCCAGAGCCGCTTCCCGGTCGCCTCGGACGAGGGCAAGACCGTGATCCAGGGCTTCGACGCCCTGATGCAGACCCGCCCCGACTTCGCCAACCGCCTGTCGTACGTGATCGCGCCGGACGGCAAAGTCGCCTACTACTACCAGAACCTGAATCCGGACAAGCATGTGGAGCGGATGCTGAATGCGGTGAAGGCGCTGCCGAAGACGAGCGCAGCCAAGTAGCGTCCGGGGTCTGAGCCCCGCCGGGCCACGGGTTTGGAATGCTTCGCGCAAAATCCAGCCCCATGCAGCTCAACTACATCGCCAACGCGGACGTCCCGTCCTCCTCCGGCCGCACCCTGCCGGTCATCGACCCCTCCGACGGCCAGCCCTTCGACGAAATCCAGCGCAGCAATGCCGCCGACATCGACTCCGCCGTGCGCGCCGCGCGCGACTGCTTCGATGGCGTTTGGCACAAGGTCAGCGCCGCCGACCGCGGCCGCCTGCTCTTCAAGCTCTCGCAGAAGCTCGCCGAGCACGTCGACGAGCTCGCGCTGATCGAGCAGCGCGACTGCGGCAAGCCTGTCAAGCAGGCACGCGCCGACGCGGTGGCGCTGGTGCGCTACTTCGAGTTCTATGCCGGCGCCTGCGACAAGCTGCACGGCGAGACCATCCCCTACCAGAACGGCTACAGCGTCTTCACCTGGCGCGAGCCGCACGGCGTAACGGGCCACATCATTCCCTGGAACTACCCGATGCAGATCTTCGGGCGCAGCGTGGGCGGCGCCCTGGCGGCGGGCAATGTGTGCGTGGTCAAGCCGGCGGAGGACGCCTGCCTCTCGCTGATCCGCGTGGCGCAGCTGGCGGCCGAGGTGGGGTTTCCGGCCGGCGCACTGAACATCGTGACGGGCTACGGCCACGAGGTGGGCGACGCGCTCGCGCGGCATGCGGGCATCGACCACATCAGTTTCACCGGCAGCCCGAAGATCGGCACGCTGATCCAGCAGGTGGCGGCCGAGCGGCACTGCCCGGTCACGCTGGAGCTGGGCGGCAAGAGCCCGCAGATCATCTTCGCGGACGCCGACCTGGACGCGGCCATTCCGGTGGTCATCAACGCCATCGTGCAGAACGCCGGCCAGACCTGCTCGGCCGGCTCGCGGGTGCTGATCCAGCGCGACATCTACGAGCCGCTACTGGAGCGCCTGGGCCACGCCTTCGAGGCGCTGCGCGTCGGCCCGGCGGCCATGGACCTCGACGTGGGCCCGCTGATCCGCCAGACGCAGCAGCAGCGCGTGTGGGACTTTTTGAGCGACGCCCAGCACGCCGGCATCCCGATGGTGGCGCAGGGCATCGTGGTCGAGGAAGCGCCCGAAACCGGCTTCTACCAGGCCCCCACCCTGCTGCGCGACGTGCCGGTGAACCACCGTCTCGCGCAGGAAGAAGTGTTCGGCCCGGTGCTGGCGGCGATGCAGTTCGCCGACGAGGACGAAGCCGTGGCGCTAGCCAACGCAACGCACTTCGGCCTGGTCGCCGGCGTATGGACGGCCGACGGCGCGCGCCAGTTCCGCATGGCCAAGCGCGTGAAGAGCGGCCAGGTGTTCATCAACAACTACGGCGCCGGCGGCGGCGTCGAACTGCCCTTTGGCGGCGTGAAGTCGTCGGGCTATGGCCGCGAAAAGGGCTTCGAGGCGCTGTACGGATTCACCACCCTGAAGACCGTCGCCGTCAAGCACGGCTGAGGGCCTTGGTTGGCGCGCCCTGCGGGCACGGTGCGTCAGCCTAGCGCTGTGTCGAGCAGCATCATGAGCACGAAGCCGATCATCAGCCCGCTGGTGGCGAAGGCTTCGTGCCCCTTGCGGTGCGACTCGGGAATGATCTCGTGGCTGATCACGAAGAGCATCGCGCCCGCCGCGAAGCCCAGCCCCCAGGGCAGAAGCATCGCCGAGTGGCCGACCACGGCCGCGCCCAGCACGGCACCCAGCGGCTCGACCATCCCGGAGAGCATGCCGATCAGCACGGCGAACCCACGGCTGTAGCCCGCGGCCAGCAATGCCACCGCGACAACCAGCCCCTCGGGCACGTCCTGGATCGCGATACCGGTGGCCAGCGCATCGGCACGCAGCCCGTTGTTGGCCGCGTATCCCACGCCGATCGCCAGGCCTTCGGGCACGTTGTGCAGCGCGATCGCGAAGACGAAGAGCCAGGTGCGGCGCAGCTGCTTGGCGGCATTGCCTTCGCGGCCCTTGATGAAATGCTCGTGCGGCAGCACGCGGTCCATCAGCATCAGCGCGATGCCGCCCAGCAGGATGGCGCAGCCGATCACCCCGCCCGCCGCCCAGCTTCCGCTGCCGAAGGTGCCCGCGTTCTTCGCGGCCTCCAGGCCCGGGATGATCAGCGAGAAGGCGCTGGCCGCCAGCATCACGCCGGCGCCGAAACCGAAGAGGGTGTCCTGCAGCCGCTCGGGCAGCTTCTGCGAGAACAGCACCGGCAGCGTGCCGAGCGCGGTCGCCAGCGCCGCGACCGAGCCGCCGAGCAAGGCGTTCCACACCAGCGGGTCGGATCGCACGAACTGCCAGAACTGCAAGGCGCCGATCAACACGCCGGCCGCGACGATGGCGAAGCCGATCCGTTCGCGCATCGGCCTGGCGGGCCTCGACTGCCTGCCTTGCGCGATGGCGCCCTGTCGCGGCTCGTTCATGGGTTGCTCCTCAACCGCCGGTGGCGGCAGCGTGGCGCCGGGCCACCTCGGCCCAGTTCACGACGTTGTAGAAGGCCGCGATGTACTCGGGGCGGCGGTTCTGGTACTTGAGGTAGTAGGCGTGCTCCCACACGTCGAGCCCGAGAATCGGCGTGTTGCCCGAACCGGTGCCGCGCATCAGCGGGCTGTCCTGGTTGCCGCTGCTTTCCACCGCGAGCTTGCCGCCGACACCGACGCAGAGCCATGCCCAGCCGCTGCCGAAGCGCGTGAGGGCGGCCTTGGTGAATGCGTCCTTGAAGGCGTCGACGCCCCCCAGGTCGGCGTCGATGGCCTTGGCAAGCGCTCCGGTGGGTACCCCGCCGCCGCCCTGGCCGACGGGCGCCATCACGGTCCAGAACAGGGTGTGGTTGGCGTGCCCGCCGCCGTTGTTGCGCACCGGCGCGCGCAGCGCTTCGGGCAGTTGCTCGACACCGGCGATGAGCTCTTCGACCGGCGTTCCCTCGTGCGGCGTGTCTTTCAACGCCGCGTTGAGGTTGTTCACATAGGTCTGGTGGTGCTTGCCGTGGTGGATCTCCATCGTCAGCGCGTCGATGTGGGGTTCGAGCGCGTCGAAGGCATAGGACAAGGCTGGCAGGGTGTACGGCACGGTCGGGAAGCTCCTTGGTTGAAAGAGCCCTTTGCGTTGTCGACATGTGCGTACTCGGGCACCCAAATGATAAGAATTCTCATTGTCTACGTCAAGACATAAAGACCTCGAATGACGCAAATCCGCCAATTCCGGAAGCTTTCGGCAACGATCGATACACTGCCCTACGGCATGTTTTCCGGGAGATCTCCAACGATGAAGCTCGCACGATCCATCTTTCTTCCCCTCGCATTGCTCCTTGGCTGCGGCCTCGCCGCCGCGCAGCCCGCCGGCGACTACATCTACGAGGGGGGCAGCGGTTCGCTGCGCATCAAGCCCAACGGCCACTTCGACATCACCACCATCGGCGCCAACGCCCACACCTGCGCGCTCGACGGCACCATCGCGCGCGGCAAGGCCAAGCTCGACGACACGGGGTGCGTGGTGAACTTCGCGGCCAATGCCGACAAGCTGCAGGTCACGACCAATGGCTCGGACGAGTGCCGCGGCTACTGCGGCATGCGCGCCGTCTTCGAAGGCACCTACATCCGCCCTGCCCCCTCCTGCACCGACAAGGCCGTGAGCAGCACGCGCAAAACCTTCAAGCGGCAGTACGACGCCAAGGACTACGCCGCCGCGCAGACCACCCTCGCGCCCGTTCTCTCGGACTGCGACAGGACACTCGACTGGATCACCAAGGCCTGGCTGCGCAACGACCTCGCGCTCACGCAGTACAAGCTCGATGACCGCGCCGCCTGCCTCAGGACGCTGCAGCCGCTGGCCGAGGACGCCGCCCGCACCGACGACGGCATCAAGGAAAACTACCCACCGGCCGACGCCGACATCTACCTGCCCGTGGTCCGCGCCACGCGCACGAACCTGAAGCTCTGCCGCGGATAGCGCCGGGCTGGTCAGGCACGGGCGGCTCCGGGACCGCCGCGCACGGTTTTCGTTTTTTCATCCACCACAACAAGACGGAGACGACACCATGAAATTCCTGAAGCGCAAGCTGCGCGCCGCAGTGCTCGGCCTGGGCCTGGCCATTCCCCTGCTTGCGGCGGCGCAGCAACTGCCCACGGCCACGCCCGAGCAGGTCGGCCTCTCGACCGAGCGCCTGCAGATGCTCGACAACGTCCTCAAGGCCGACGTGGCGGCCGGCAAGATCCCGGGCGCGGTGCTGCTGGTGGCCCGCCAGGGCAAGGTGGCGTGGTTCGAGCCGGTCGGCAAGCTCGACAGCGCCGCCGGCACGCCGATGCCGCGCGACGGCATCTTCCGCATCTATTCGATGAGCAAGCCCATCACCACGGTGGCCGCGATGATGCTGGTGGAGGACGGCCGCCTGAAGCTCGACGACCCGATCTCAACCTACCTGCCCGAATTCGCGAACATGACGGTGGGCGTCGAGAAGCCCGGCGCCGACGGCAAGCCGGTGCTCGAGACCGTGCCCGCGCGCCGCCCGATCACCGTGCAGGACCTGATGCGCCACACCTCGGGCCTGACCTACGGTTTCTTCGGCCCTGGCCTCGTGAAGCAGGCCTACAACGCCGCCAACCTGGGCGCTGGCGACCCCACGCTGGCCGAGTTCTCCCAGCGCCTGGCGAAGCTGCCGCTGGCCTACCAGCCGGGCACGACCTGGGACTACAGCCAGTCGACCGACATCCTCGGCCGGGTGATCGAGGTGGTCTCGGGCCAGTCTCTCTACCAGTTCGAGAAGGCCCGGCTATTCGATCCGCTGGGCATGAAGGACACCACCTATTACGTGCCCGAGCCGGCCCGCCAGTCACGCATCGCCGAGCCGCTGCCCAACGACCGCAGCTTCGGCGTCGGCGCCGACTTCAACGACCCGCGCATCGTGCGCAAGTACGAATCGGGCGGCGGCGGGCTGGTGTCGACCGCGAACGACTACGCCCGCTTTCTGCAGATGCTGATCAACGGCGGCTCGCTCGATGGCAGGCGCTATCTCGGCCCGCGCACCATCGCCCTGATGACCGCCGACCACTCCAACGCGGGCGCCGGCATCGTGCCCGGCCCGCTCTACCTGCCGGGCCCTGGCTACGGCTTCGGCCTGGGCTTCGCGGTGCGCCGCAACGACGGCGAGGCGCCCTACCCCTCGGCGGGCGGCGAATACAACTGGGGCGGCGCGGGCGGCACCTACATGTGGGTCGACCCGAAGAACGAGATGTTCGTGGTGCTGATGCTGCAGTCGCCGAAATTCAGGACACATTACAGAACATTGACCCGGGACATGATTTATGCGGCCGTGATCAAGTAGCCTGTGTTCCGCAGGCCCTTGGGGCCTGGCGCAAAATCAGGACCCGCCTCGTGAAGCCATGAAGAACAGCAGCAGCACCGTCATTCCGATCTCCAGCATCGGCCGAGCACGCCCTGCGGTGGCCATGCCGGAGGTCGCCGTGCCCGCCACCGGCATGCTGCTCGACCGGCTGGGCCGGCCCCTGACCGACCTGCGCATCAGCGTGACCGACCGCTGCAACTTCCGCTGCAGCTACTGCATGCCCAAGGACGTGTTCGACAAGGACTACAAGTACCTGCCGCACAGCGCCCTGCTGAGCTTCGAGGAAATCACCCGGCTGGCCCGCCTCTTTGCCGCGCACGGCACGCGCAAGATCCGGCTGACCGGCGGCGAGCCGCTGCTGCGAAAGAACATCGAGGGCCTGGTGGAGCAGCTCGCCGAGATCCGCACGCCCGCGGGCGAGCCGCTGGCGCTGACGCTCACCACCAACGGCTCTCTGCTCGCGCGCAAGGCCGCCGGCCTGCGCGCCGCCGGCCTGCAGCGCGTGACCGTGAGCCTGGACAGCCTCGACGACGCGGTGTTCCGCCAGATGAACGATGTCGACTTCCCGGTGGCCGACGTGCTCGCGGGCATCGACGCGGCGCTGGCCGCGGGCCTGGGCCCCGTCAAGGTCAACATGGTGGTCAAGCGCGGCACCAACGAGCAGGAGATCCTGCCGATGGCGCGCTACTTCCGTACCCATCACGCCGGCAAGGTGGTGCTGCGCTTCATCGAGTACATGGACGTTGGCGCCACCAATGGCTGGCGCATGGACGAGGTACTGCCGTCGGCCGACGTCGTCACGCGCATCCATTCCGAATTCCCGCTCGTGCCGCTGGGCGCCACCGCGCCCGGCGAGACCGCCAAGCGCTGGGCCTATGCCGACGGCGGCGGCGAGATCGGCGTCATCAGCAGCGTCACGCAGGCCTTCTGTCACGACTGCAGCCGCGCGCGTCTCTCCACCGAAGGCAAGCTGTACCTGTGCCTCTTCGCGAGCGCCGGCCACGACCTGCGCCCGCTGCTGCGCGGCAACGCCAGCGACGAAGACATCGCTTCGGCCATCGGCCACATCTGGCAGGGCCGAGCCGACCGCTACTCCGAGCTGCGCGCCCTGCGCGGCCCCGATGGCGACAGCGGCAACGGCGACGCCGGCTCCAAGGGCCCGCGCCGCGTCGAGATGAGCTACATCGGCGGATGAGGCAGGCGCCTGCCATGCCCGCGCACGCCAGCATCGCGTCCGCCGACATCACGGGACTGCTGCTGGCCGGCGGCCGCGGCTCGCGCATGGGCGGCGTCGACAAGGGGCTGCAGCCTTTCAACGGCGAACCGCTGGCGCTGCATGCGATGCGCCGGCTGGCGCCGCAGGTCGGCACGCTCATGGTCAATGCCAACCGCAATCTCGCCGAGTACGAAGCCTTCGGCGCGCCGGTGTGGCCCGACAGCCTCGCGGACTACCCTGGCCCGCTGGCGGGCTTCCTGGCCGGGCTGGAGCACTGCGCCACGCCCTGGCTGCTGACCGTGCCCTGCGACACGCCCCTCTTCCCGCCGGACCTCGCCGCCCGCCTCGCCGAAGCGGCGGCGGCCAGCCAGGCCGACATCGCCATGGTGGTAGCGCCCGAGCCCGCCGATGGCGGCGGCACGGTGGAACTGCGCCCCCAGCCTGTCTTCTGCCTGCTGCGCGCCAGCCTTCGCGAAAGCCTGCTTCGCTACACCACGGCCGGCGGCCGCAAGGTCCACGCCTGGATCGCGCAGCACCGCACCGTGCAAGTGCCCTTCGACCGGCCCTGTGACGCGCCCGACGCGTTCTTCAACGCCAACACCCTGGCCGAACTGCACGCCCTCGAAAACCGATGAGATGAGCCGCATCGCAGAACTCGCTTCCGCCCTCGCGGGCCATGACGACGCCGACCTGAGCGTCGAGGCCGTCCACGCCTTTCTTTCCCAGCTGACGGCCACGGCCGTCGTCACCGGGCGCGAGAGCGTCTCGCTCTCTGAAGCGCTCGGCCGCGTGCTGGCCGAGGACATCGTCTCGCCCGTCAGCGTGCCCCCGCACGACAACTCCGCCATGGACGGCTACGCCTTCGACGGCGCCGTGCTGCCCGACAAGGCGCCCAGCGACGCATCCATCACGCTGCGCGTGGTGGGCACGGCGCTCGCCGGAGCCGCATGGCGCGGCGCGCTGGGGCCCGGCGATGCGGTGCGCATCATGACCGGCGCGATGATGCCGGCGGGCCTCGACACCGTCATTCCGCAGGAGTTCTGCAAGGTCGATGGCGACCGCGTCTGCTTCCCCGCCCGGGTGCTGCGCCGCGGCGACAACCGCCGGTTCGCCGGAGAAGACCTCATGAAGGGCCAGCCCGCGCTGCGCAAGGGCGAGCGCCTTTCGCCCGCCGCGCTCGGCATGGTCGCGAGTCTGGGCCTGCCGGGCGTACCCGCACTGCGGCGGCTGCGGGTGGCCTGCTTCTCGACCGGCGACGAAATCCTGAGCCTGGGCGACGCGCCGCGCGAGGGCGCCGTGTACGACAGCAACCGCTACACCGTGATCGGCCTGCTCACGCGGCTGGGCTGCGAGGTGCTCGACCTCGGCCTCGTGCGCGACGACCCGGCCACGCTCGCCGCCACGCTGCGGCGCGCAGCGCGCGAGGCCGACGCCATCGTCACCAGCGGCGGCGTGAGCGCGGGCACGGCCGACCACACGCGCGCCGTGATGCAGCAGCTGGGCGACATGGCCTTCTGGCGCGTGGCGATGCGGCCGGGCCGGCCGCTGGCGGTGGGACTGATTCCTACGGAGGAAAGCGCATCGAAGCCGCCGGCCGTGCTGTTCGGCCTGCCGGGCAATCCGGTGGCAGTGATGGTGACCTTCCTGGCCTTCGTGCGGCCTGCGCTGCTGCGCATGATGGGCTGCCACGAGGCGGCCGCCGCACCGCCGCCGCTGCTGCGTGCACGCAGCACGGGCCCGATCCGAAAGAAGCCGGGCCGCACCGAATATCAACGCGGTTTCGTGAAGGCCGTGCCCGGCGCGCTGCCCGAGGTGTGCGTGGCGGCCAACCAGGGTTCGGGCGTGCTGAGTTCGATGCTGGAGGCCAACGGGCTCGTGGTGCTGCGCCACGACCAAGGCAGCGTAGCGCCCGGCGAGGAAGTCGACGTGATGATGTTCGACGGCGTGATCTAGCCGCCGGAGAACGGGCCCGGGGTCAGATCCGGCCCAGCGCCTTGTCCACGCCCTTGTTGGCCAGCATGTCCGCGCGCTCGTTGCCCGGATCGCCCGAGTGGCCCTTGACCCAGCGCCACTCGATCTGGTGGCCGCCTTCGTTCACCAGCGCGTCGAGCCGCTTCCAGAGTTCGACGTTCTTCACCGGCTCCTTGCTCGCGGTGACCCAGCCCTTGGCCTTCCAGCCGCGGATCCATTCGGTGATGCCCTTGCGCACGTACTGGCTGTCGAGGTAGAGCAGCACCTTGCAAGGCCGCTTGAGCGCGGCCAGTCCTTCGATGACGGCGGTCAGCTCCATGCGGTTGTTGGTGGTGTTGAGTTCACCGCCGAACAGGTCCTTCTCGCTGGTGCCGGACTTGAGCCACGCGCCCCAGCCGCCGGGCCCGGGATTACCCTTGCATGCGCCATCGGTATAGATCACGACTTCGTTCAAGCTGACGTTTCCTTCTTCTTCATTCGATTCCAATCGATCTTCATTTCTTCCAATTCTTGCCGGGCCCGTCGCGATGCACCTTGCCGGCGATGGGCACCGGCGCCGTGGCGCGGGCACCGGCGCGGCGCCAGTCGGCGCTCAGCAGGCGCATGCCGCGCACCCGCTTCACCGCGACCAGGAAGTAGGCCGCGCCGAAGATCGGCCACCAGCGCTCGCCGACGGAGTCCATCCAGCGCAGGCGCTCCAGCCAGGCTTCGCTGCGCACCGCCGGCCGGTAAATGCCGAAGCGACCCGACTCCACCTCGAAGCTCAGCAGGCGCAGCCAGTCGCGCATGCGCCAGTAGCCGATGAACTCGCCGCCCTCGGGCAGGTAGAGATCGCCGATGCCCAGCCTGCGGTAGACATGTGCGCGGCGCTGCCGCATGCCCCAGAGGCTGGTCGGGTTGAGCCCGCAGATGACCACGCGGCCCTCGGGCACCAGCACCCGCTCGACCTCGCGCAGCGTGGCGTGCGGGTCGGGGCTCAGCTCGAGCGCGTGCGGCAGCACCACGAGGTCGAGGCTGTTGGCCGCGAAAGGCAAGGCAGCGAAGTCCGTGAGCAGCGTCGCCTTGCCGCCGCGGGCCGGGTCGTCGAGAGCCAGCCAGCGGTGCGGCATGCGGTTGGCGCGCAGGCCATCGACCTCGGCGGCGCCCAGCTGGAGCGCGTGATAGCCGAATACATCGGCCACCGCCTGATCGAACTGGGCCTGCTCCCAAGCCAGCAGGTACCGCCCCGGGGGGGTCGCGAACCAATCCTGCAAACCTATAATTTGACCGCTCATGACCCTTGTTCCGCTGCCCGCTTTCGCCGACAACTACATCTGGATGCTGCACGACGGGTCCCACGCCATCGTGGTGGATCCGGGCGATGCCCAACCGGTGTTCGACGCGCTGGCGCGCGACAAGCTGCGGCTGGCCGCGATTCTAGTCACGCACCACCATCCCGATCACACGGGCGGCGTGGCCGCATTGCATGCAGCCACCGGGGCAAAGGTATGGGGCCCCGCGCGCGAGCGCATTCCCGAGCCCTTCGCGCCGCTGGCGCAAGGCGACATTGCCGAGGCCCTCGGGCTGCGCTTCGAGGTCATCGACGTGCCGGGCCATACAGCCGGGCACATCGCCTACTTCCTGCCCGCCGGGCAGGCCTCGCGCGAAGACGCGCCGCTGCTCTTCTGCGGCGACACGCTCTTCTCCGGCGGCTGCGGGCGCCTCTTCGAGGGCACGCCCTCGCAGATGCTGGCCTCGCTCGACGCGCTCGCCGCCTTGCCCGGCGACACGCGCGTGTGCTGCGCCCACGAGTACACACTTTCTAACCTGCGTTTCGCGCAGGCGGTGGAACCGGCCAACGCCGAGCTGACTCACTACAACGCGCGCTGCGAGAGCCTGCGCGCGAAGGGGCAGCCCACGCTGCCGTCGCAACTGGCGGTCGAACGCCAGGTCAACCCCTTTCTTCGCAGCCGCGAAGCCACTGTCCTTAGAGCGGTGCGTGCCCACGCCGAGCTGGCTGCCGATGCAGCCGAGGCCGACGTGTTCGCGGCACTGCGCCAATGGAAAAACGACTTCCGATGAAACTGATCGCTGCCACCTGCCTTGCAGGTTCACTGGTGCTCGCCGGCTGCGCGAACACGAACGACAACAGCACCTCTTCCTCCTCCTCTTCCCCCTCCTCGTCGGCGCGCGCCGGCGGCACCGGCTCCAAGGTCGCCGGCAGCGCGGCCCCCGTCTATCCGCGCGATGCACTCTCCCCGCTGACCAGCGGCCAGGCCCATTCGCAGAGCGTCGTCACGCTCGCACCGCCAGTCGACATGTGGGACCGCATCCGCCGCGGCTTCAAGATGCCGGACCTCGACAACGACCTCGTACGCGACCGCGAGCAGTGGTACGCCAGCAGGCCGGACTACATCCAGCGCATGACGGAGCGCTCGAACAAGTACATCTTCCACATCGTCGAGGAGCTCGAGCGCCGCAACATGCCGACCGAGCTGGCGCTGCTGCCCTACATCGAGAGCGCGTTCAACCCGCAGGCCATCTCCAGCGCCCGCGCCGCAGGCATGTGGCAGTTCATGCCGGCCACCGGCAACGACTTCGACCTGAAGCAGAACATCTTCCGCGACGACCGCCGCGACGTGGTGGCCTCCACCCGCGCAGCGCTCGACTACCTGCAGAAGCTCTACGGCATGTTCGGCGACTGGCAGCTCGCGCTGGCCGCCTACAACTGGGGTGAAGGCAGCGTGAGCCGCGCCATCGCCAAGAACCAGCGCCTGGGCCTGCCCACCACCTACAGCGACCTCACCATGCCCGCCGAGACGCGCATGTACGTGCCCAAGCTGCAGGCGGTGAAGAACATCGTGGCGAATCCGCAGGCCTTCAACACCGAGCTGCCGCTGATCGCCAACCACCCCTACTTCCAGACCGTCACGCTCACGCGCGACCTCGACGTCGAGCTCGCCGCCAAGCTGGCCGACGTGCGGCTCGAAGACTTCCGCGCGTTGAACCCCGCAGCCCACAAGCCAGTGCTGATCGCCGCCGGCACGCCGCAGATCCTGCTGCCCTGGGACAACGCCGCCGTGTTCCAGCGCAACTTCGACGCCTACTCGCAGGGCCAGTACGCCAGCTGGACCGCCTGGGTCGTGCCCAACACCATGACGGTGGCCGACGCCGCCCAGCGCTCGGGCATGAGCGAGAACGATCTGCGCTCCATCAACAACATCCCGCCGCGGATGCTCATCAAGGCCGGCTCGACGCTGATCGTGCCGCGCGGCGCCCGTGTGAAGGAAGACGTGGCAGCGGTGGTCGCCGATGGCGGCCACCTGAGCTTCCAGCCCGAGATCGTCACGCGCCGCACGACGGTGAAGGCCGGACGCGCCGACAACGTCGCGAGCATCGCGCGCCGCTACAACCTCAAGCCCGCCAGCGTGGCCGAGTGGAACGACGTGAAGCCGAACCACGCGTTCAAGCGCGGCTACAGCGTGGTGGTGTACCTGCCCGTTCGCGCAACGGTGGCTGCCCGCGCCGGCACCGGCATCCGCGCAACCTCGCATGCAGCAGCGCCCGCCCCGGCCCGCCGCGGCGGCGCGCCGTCCAAGTCTGCAGCCCCGCGTGGCGCCGGCAGCGTGGTCAAGGTGCCTGCGAGCAGCAAGCAGCAGGTCGTGCGCGAGAAGCGCGGCGGCACGCCCTCCAAGAAGAAGCGCTGAGAAGCAGGCTGACGGAGGCTCAGTGGGCCTTTGCGGCCTGCTGTGCCCTGCGTCGCACGATAGCCTCCATCGCGGCGACCCCGATCATGATGGCGGTGGTGAGCGTTCCCACCACCAGCACCGTCAAGTGCGAGGCGAACACCGCGAGCACCGCCAGGAAGCCCAGCCCGAAGAGATGCGACTGCGGCAGGAAGCCGCGCACCACACGCTTGAAGAGCGCATTGCCGAACAGGTAGATCGCCGGGCCGCCGATCAGCGCGCCCAGGTACTTGAGCTCGGCGTGGTGCGAACCCTCGCCGATCGTCAGCTCGTCCGCCACGGCGCACACGATGATGCCGGCCACCAGGATCACGTGCGTGTAGTGGAACTTCGCGCCGATGGCGCCCGGGTCCTGCGCATGCTCGATGACGTGCGTGGCTTCCCTGGCGCTGGTGTCGAAGTACATCCACCACATCGCCAGGCTGCCCGCGAAGCCCACGAGCAGCGCGAACAGGTCGACGCCATGCCATTCGACGTGGTGCCCGAAGGCGATGCCGGTGGCCAGCACCGACTCGCCCAGCGCGACGATCACGAAGAGCTGGCAGCGCTCGGCGAGGTGGCCGCCGTCGATGGTCCAGTCGCTGGTCAGCGAACGGCCCAGGCCCGGAAAGCGCAGGCCGATCATCGGCGCGATGTACTCGCACAGCACGCCGCCGAACCACAACGCAAGGCGCGCCTGCCCTTCGGCGAAGCCGCCGGCGATCCAGAACACGCCGGCCACGCAGTTCCAGGCCAGCAGGCGGCGGAAGTTGGGCGTGAGCGGATCGTTCGGGCCGATGGCGATCAGCATGCAGAAGGTGCGCCCCGCCTGGATGCCCACGAAGCACAGCGCGAACACCAGCCCGCGCTCGGAGAAGGCGCCTGGCAGCGCCGAGGCCATCACCATCGCCAGCAGCATGATCGCGAAGAGCACGCCGCGGATGCGCAGCGTGCCGGGGTTGAACCAGTTGGTGGTCCAGGCCGTGTACTGCCAGCCCAGCCAGACGGCGAACCACATGACCAGCGTCTGCAGCGCCCCCATCAGCGTGAGGTGGTCGAGCAGGTAGTGGGAAAGCTGCGTGACGGAGAAGGCGTAGACCAGGTCGAAGAACAGCTCTTCGTTGGAGACCCGTGCCGCCTCGCTGCGCGAGCGCAGGGTCGTGGCCCGCTTGTGGTTGTTGTCGTGGCTCATTGTTCGTTTACCCCCATGAATCGTTGCGGCGCCCTGCGGGTGCCGCGCGCGATCATCGCACGGGGCCGAACTAGAGCTTCTCGGTCTCGCCCGTCCTCGGCTGCCACTTCATCAGGCGCCTTTCGATGACCCCGACGATCCCGTCCAGCGCCAGCGCGAAGGCCGTGAGCACCACGATGCCGGCGAACACGGTGTTGACGTCGAAGGTGCCCTCGGCCTGCAGGATCAGGTAGCCCACGCCGCGCGCCGAGCCCAGGTACTCGCCCACCACCGCGCCCACGAAGGCCAGCCCCACGGAGGTGTGCAGGCTGGAGAACACCCAGCTGGTCGCGCTCGGCAGGTACACGGTGCGCAGCAGTTGCCGCTGGTTGGCGCCCAGCATCTTCGCGTTGGCCAGCACCACCGGGCTCACCTCGCGCACGCCCTGGTAGACGTTGAAGAACACGATGAAGAACACCAGCGTCACCGCCAGCGCCACCTTGCTCCAGATGCCCAGCCCGAACCACAGCGCGAAGATGGGCGCGAGGATCACGCGCGGCATCGAGTTGGCGGCCTTGATGTACGGATCGAGAATCAGGCTCGCCGTGGGCGCGAGCGCCAGCCACAGCCCGCAGGCCAGCCCGAGCACGGTGCCGATGCCGAAGGCCAGCACCGTCTCCAGCAGCGTGGTGCCCAGGTGCTGGTAGATGTCGGCGTTGCTCTTCAGTCCTTCGGGAAAGAGTGCGTTGGCCGGAACCTCGAACGGCAGGAACCAGCTCCAGATGCGCCCCGCAACCTGGATAGGCTCACCGAGGAAGAAGGCGATCTGCTGATTGCGCGAGGCGACATGCCACGCCACCAGGATCAGCGCCAGCAACGCCAGCTGCCAGAAGCGCGCATTGCGTTCGTTCAGACCGGGCCGTGCCATCACGCGGCCTTCCTGAGCTGCTGCGCATAGCCCTTGAGCACCTCGTCGCGCAGCACCTCCCAGATCTGGGTGTGCAGCTCGACGAAGCGCGGCTGCGTTCGCACCTCGGCCACGTCGCGCGGACGCGGAAGATCGATGGCGAATTCGCCGATGGGATGCGTGGCCGGGCCGGCCGACAGCACCACTACGCGATCGCTCATCGCGATGGCCTCGTCGAGGTCGTGTGTGATGAAGAGCACCGCCTTCTTCTTCGCGCTCCAGAGCTCGAGCACCTCGTTCTCCATGAGTTGGCGCGTCTGGATGTCGAGTGCGCTGAAAGGCTCGTCCATGAGGATGATGTCGGGGTCGAGCACCAGCGTCTGCGCCAGCGCCACGCGCTTGCGCATGCCGCCGGAGAGCTGGTGCGGATATCGGTCGCCGAAGCCCGAGAGGCCCACGCGCGAGAGCCATGCCCCGGCCTGCTCGCGCGCCTGCGCCTCGGGCACGCCGCGGTATTGCAGGCCCACCATCACGTTGTCGATGGCGCTGCGCCACGGCATCAGCGCTTCGGTCTGGAACATGTAGCCCGCGCGCGCGTTGATGCCCGAGAGCGTCTGGCCGAAGACCTTCACCGTGCCCGAGGAAGGCTGCAGCAGCCCGGCGCCCACGTTCAGCAGCGTCGACTTGCCGCAGCCCGTGGGACCGACCACCGAGACGAACTCCCCGGCCTTCACGCGCAGCGTGGTGTCGGCTACCGCCGTGTAGCGCCGGCCAGGATCGTCCTTCGACAGAAAGGTGCAGCTGATGGAGAGGAGTTCGAGTGCGTGTTCGGACATGGCAGAAAAAACCCGGCCTGAGCCGGGTCGCGGGACATGCGGGGGTCAGGCTTTGAACCTGTCCTTGGCGCGCCTTGCAAAATCGTTGGTGTAGGTCCTGGCGAGGTCGATCTTGTCGGCCTTCACGGTGGTGTCGAAGCTGGCGATCGCGTTCAGCGCGGTCTTGGGGCCGTCGGTGGGCACGAGGCCGTCGGTGGCGATCGACTCGCGCACCTTGTCGAAAGAAGCCAGGTACAGCGCGCGGTCGCCGAGCAGGTAGGTCTCGGGCACCGTCTTGATGATGTCGCCCGGCCCTGCCGTCTGCAGCCACTTGAGCCCATGCACGATCGCGTTCGCCAGCGCCTGGCAGGTGTTGGGATTCTTCTGGACGAAGTCGGACGACGCATAGAGGCAGGCCGCCGGCATCGTGCCGCCGAACACCTGCTGCGTGCCCTTGAGCGTGCGCGTGTCGCTGATGATCTTCACGTCGCCCTTCTGCTCGAGCATGGTCATCACCGGATCGGTGTTGCTGATGGCGTCGATCTGGCCCGAGCGCAGCGCGGTGAGCGCGCCGGCCGCCACGCCCACGCCGATGTAGCTCACGTCGCTGGCCTTGAGCCCGCCGCGCGACAGCACGAGGTTGGCCACCATGTTGGTCGACGAGCCCGGTGCCGAGACGCCGATCTTCTTCCCCTTGAGATCCTGGATGCCGGTGTAGCCGGCCATGTTCTTGGTCGACACGCCCACCGCGATCTGCGGTGCGCGCCCCTGCAGCACGAAGGCCTGGAAGAACTGGTTCTTGGCCTGCAGGTTGATGGTGTGCTCGTAGGCGCCCGAGCACACGTCGGCCGATCCGCCCACCACTGCCTGCAGCGCGCGCGCGCCGCCGGCGAAATCGGAAATCTCCACGTCGAGCCCTTCGGCCTTGAAGTAGCCGAGCTGCTCGGAGATGGTGAGCGGCAGGTAGTAGAACGCCGCCTTGCCACCCACCGCGATGGAGATCTTCGTCTTCTCCAGTTTGGCCTGCTGCGCAAAGACACGCGGCAACGCGATGGTTGCGGCGGCGATGGCGGAAGCAGAAATGAGGGTACGGCGATGAAGCATGAAAACTGGCCTGGAACTGTTGCCTGAAGCTGTTGCCTGAACTGTTGCTTCTGGGCTCTGTGATTCGTAAGAAACTGAATCGAGCTTAGGGGCCGCAACAGGCAACTGCATCGGGGTCATCCCGTGCGGGTTTCCACGTAAGCATGAAGGCCTCGCAGAGAAGCCTTCGCCGAGGCTTCAGCGAGCCAGAAAAAGTATCGCGATATTGACCAGAAACGCGAGCGCCCAGACAGCGCTGCGCAGGCTTCCGATGCCCCTGATGTAAAGCGCGAGATAGATCACGCGCAGCACCACGTAGGCCATCGCGAGCATGTCGAGGCGCGCCTGCGCCGCGCCGAGCTGGTGCGCGATGATCACCGCGCCGATGAAGAATGGCAGGCCCTCGAAGCTGTTGGCCTGCGCGCTGTTGGCGCGAGCGCGCCAGCCGCTCTGCTTCGCGGCCCATTCGCGCGGATGCTGGTTGTCGCGCGGTGCAAAGCTGCCGGCCTTGGCGATCCATGCCGCGACATACGGCAACACGCAAGCAACGAGCACGCACCAGTAGGCGACCGTGAGCAGCGAGAAAGTCATGTGCGGTTGCCCTACCTGCGATCCACCAGCGCGTGCGCGATGGTGCCGAGATCGACGTACTCGAGCTCGCTGCCGGCCGGCACGCCGCGCGCGAGGCGCGTCACCTTCAGGCCGCGCTGCTTCAGCCCTTCACCGATCACATGCGCGGTGGCCTCGCCTTCGGCCGTGAAGTTGGTGGCGAGGATGACTTCGCTCACCGTGCCGTCGCGCGCGCGGTCGAAGAGTTTCTGCAGCCCGATGTCCTTCGGACCTACGCCATCGAGCGGACTGAGCTTGCCCATCAGCACGAAGTAATAGCCGCGGAAGGCGCCGGTGCGTTCCAGCGCGGCCTGGTCGGCCGGCGTCTCGACCACGCAGAGCTTCGTCGGGTCGCGCCGCGTGTCGAGGCAGACACTGCAGATCGGCGCTTCCGTGAAGGTGTTGCAGCGCTCGCAATGCCGCACCTGTCCCGCTGCCTGCTGCAGGGCGCGTGCGAGCAGTTGCGCTCCCTCGCGGTCGTGCTGCAGCAGGTGGAACGCCATGCGCGAGGCCGACTTGACGCCGACACCGGGCAGCCGGCGCAGCGCTTCGACCAAGGCGTCGAGCGAACTGGCGTCTGCCATCTATCCGTGCCGCCGGCTCAGAACGGCAGCTTCATGCCGGGGGGAAGACCGGGCATGCCGGCCGTGAGCTTGCCCATCTTCTGCTCGCTGGTTTCCTCCGCCTTGCGCACGGCGGCGTTGAAGGCGGCGGCCACGAGGTCTTCGAGCATGTCCTTGTCGTCCGCCAGCAGGCTGGGGTCGATGGTGATGCGCTTGACGTCGTGCTTGCAGGTCATGACGACCTTGACGAGGCCTGCGCCGGATTCGCCTTCGACCTCGATGGTGGCCAGTTCTTCCTGGGCCTTCTTGAGGTTGTCCTGCATTGCCTGCGCCTGCTTCATGAGGCCGGCCAGTTGTCCTTTGTTGAACATCGTTGGTCCTGATCTGTCGGGTTGGAAAGTGGGTGAAGGATACGGGAGACGCGAACTCAGGCCGGCTTGAGCGTGCCGGGGACGATCTTCGCGTCGAAATCGCGCATCAGCGCCTGGACTTCGGGGTCACTCATGATGGCTTCCTCGGCCAGGCGCTGGCGCTCGTCGGCCGCCTGCTTGTTGCGGCGCGCGGGGCTGTCGATCACGCCGCCGACCTCGATGGCGAGCTTGACGTTGTGGCCGGCGCCGTTCAGCGCCGCGGTGAGCTTCTCGCGGGCGGACGGCTGGTTGAGCGTCTCGCGCTCGATGCGCAGCAGCCACTGGTCGGTGTCGCGGCCGACAAGCTGCGACTGCAGGGCGAGCTCGCGCGCCAGCGCGGTGATGGCCTCGGCAGCGACCAGCTGGGTGACAGTGGCGTACCAGAAGTCGCCGTCCTCGCTGGTCGGAATCGGCGTGAAAGCGCTGCGCGGTTCGTCGGGGCGCGGGGTGTCGCGGGCGCTCGGAGGCGGCTGCACTCGGATAGGCACGCCGACGACCTTTGCGGGAGCATCGCCGTTGGCGCCGCCGGAACGAGGCTCGGCCTGCCGGGGCTCGTCGACCACTGCGAGGCGGTGGCCTGCGGGAACCGGAGTGGCGGCCTGCACCGCAGGTGCCGGGACCGGGGCCTGCACGGCCGCCGCGGGCGCTTCGACTGGCGGGCGAGCCACTGGGGCGGGAGCCTGAGCAGGCGGAACCGCACGCACCGGAGCCTGCGGCGCCGCGGCCTCTGGTTCATTCAGAGTTTTTTTTTCCGGGGTAGCCGTCGAAGCGGCCGCGCTGGAAGGCTTGAAGGCCAGCAGCCGCAGCAGCACCATGGTCAGCGCGGCGTACTCGTCGGGAGCCAGCCCCAGCTCGCCACGCCCGTGCAGGCACAGGCTGTAGAGCAGCTGGGTTTCGTCTGCGGGCATCAGCGCCGCGAGGCGCGCAGTGTCGGCCGCGTCGGGGTCGGTGGCGGCGTCGGCCGCTTCAGCGCGCGAGGGCACGGCCTGCAGCACCGCCATGGCCTGCAGCACAGCCGTCATTTCTTCCAGCGTGGAGGCGGCGGACATGCCGTCGACGCGCAATGCCTCGGAAGTTTCGACCACCGTCTTGCCGTCGCCCTGGGCCAGCGCCTCGATCAGGCGGAACACATGGCCGCGATCGACGCTGCCGAGCATCTGGCGCACGCCGGCCTCCACCAGCTCGCCGTTGCCGAACGCGATCGCCTGGTCGGTGAGCGAGAGCGCATCTCGCATCGAGCCGCGCGCCGCGCGCGCCAGCAGGCGCAGCGCCTGCGGCTCGGCCGGCACGCTTTCGGTCTGCAGCACGGCGGTGAGGTGCTCGAGCACCGTCTCGGGCGCCATCGGCCGCAGGTTGAACTGCAGGCAGCGCGAAAGCACCGTCACCGGCACCTTCTGCGGATCGGTGGTCGCCAGCACGAACTTGAGGTACTCGGGCGGCTCCTCGAGCGTCTTGAGCATCGCGTTGAACGCGGTGTTCGTGAGCATGTGCACTTCGTCGATCATGAAGACCTTGAAGCGCCCCTGCACTGGCTTGTAGACCGCCTGTTCGAGCAGCGACTGCACCTCGTCCACGCCGCGGTTGGAGGCCGCGTCGAGCTCGGTGTAGTCCACGAAACGGCCCGCATCGATGTCGCGGCAGGCCTGGCAGACGCCACACGGCGTGGCCGTGATGCCGCCCTGCCCGTCCGGCCCCTGGCAGTTCAGCGACTTCGCCAGAATCCGCGAAACCGTGGTCTTGCCGACACCCCGGGTGCCGGTGAAGAGATAGGCGTGGTGCAGGCGCTGCGTCGTCAGCGCGTTCTCGAGCGCCTGAACCACATGCCCCTGGCCGACCATCTCACCGAAGGTTTTCGGACGGAACTTGCGGGCGAGCACGAGATAAGACATTGCGGGCATTCTAAAAGGCGCGGAGCACCCATCCCGATACTGGGGCGGGGCTTTCGTAGGACACCGAGGAACCGGCGTTGCCGGTCCTCCGGTGTCGCCCCCCAAGCAGGGGGGTTGGCGAAGCGACACGAAGTGCGCGCAGCCTGGGGGGGTTACAATACGCCCTGACGGGCCTCCCTGCATGGTGAAGTGGCCAACCGGGTCAGGTGGGGAACCAAGCAGCCCTAACTGCGTAGTCAGTGCCAGGGGTAAGGCTCGTCAACCTCTTCAGCGGTTTCGTTTCATTCCATGCGAAATGAAACGGGGCCCGCACAAACAAATCTCCAGCGAAAAAGTTTCAGCGATGCCAGGCCCTCAAAGGCCGAGCCGCTGGATCGCGCCGCGCGCCGCCATCGCGCCGCTGGCCATCGATGCCGTCAGCAAATAGCCACCGGTAGGCGCTTCCCAATCGAGCATTTCCCCAGCCGCGAACACGCCCGGCAGCGCCTTCGACATGAGCTGGGCATCCAGCGCGTCGAAGCGCACGCCACCTGCCGTGCTGATGGCCTCGTCGATTGGCCGGGCCGCAACGAGCTTCAGCGGCACTGCCTTGATGGTCGCCGCAAGCTGCTGCGGGTCGTGCATCGCCTCGCGGCTCAGGGCTTCGTGCAGCACGCCGGCCTTGATGCCCTCCAGACCGAGCCTGCTCTTGAGGTGGCTGCTGAGCGAACGCGCACCGCGCGGATGCTTGACGGCAGCCAACACCTGCTCGGCACTGCGATCGGGCAACAGGTCGAGCAGCAGCGTGGCGCTCCCTTTTTCGGCGATCTCGTCGCGCAGCAGGGCCGAGGCCGCATAGATCAGGCTGCCCTCGATGCCGGTGGCAGTCGCGACGAATTCGCCCTTGCGCGCGAACTGCCGGCCGTGGCTGTCGGTGAACGAGATCGCGACCGACTTGAATGGCTGGCCTGCGAAGCGGCTGGAGAAATGCTCGCTCCAGCCCAAGCCGTCGAAGCCGCAGTTGGCCGGCTCGAGCGGAGCCACATCCACGCCCTTCGCCTGCAACCATGGCACCCATGCACCGTCGGACCCGAGCCGCGCCCAGCTCGCTCCACCCAGCGCCAGCACGACGGCATCGGCGCTGGCAATGACTTCGCCGGCCGGTGTGGTGAATCGCAGCGATGCCGGGTCGAAGGCCCCCTCTCCCACCCACCGATGCCGCATGTGGAACTGCACGCCAGCCGCGCGCAGCCGATGCAGCCACGCACGCAGCAGCGGCGCGGCCTTCATGTCGGTCGGAAACACGCGCCCCGAAGTGCCTACGAAAGTCTCGATGCCCAGGCCGCTCGCCCATTCACGCACCTGCTGCGGCCCGAACTGCGCGAGCATCGGCTCCAGTTGCGCACGGCGCTCGCCGAATCGGCTCACGAACGCGTCGAAAGGCTCGGAGTGCGTGAGGTTCAGTCCACCACGGCCGGCCAGCAAAAACTTGCGACCCACCGAGGGCATCGCGTCGTAGACGTGCACTTGCGCGCCGGACGCGCTCAGTATTTCAGCCGCCATCAGGCCGGCGGGTCCGCCGCCGATGACGGCGACGGTCGGGGAAACAGTCATTCGAGATTCACCAGTTCGCCCTGCCCGGTGAGGAACGCGACACGCACGGTGGCACCGGGATAGGCATGTTGCACTGCCGCGCGATAGCGCTGCATCTGTGCGATCAGCGCGGCGTCCCGTTCGGGGCGTGCCGCGGATTTGTAGTCGAGCACCCACCACACGCCGCTGCCGCGCTCGCGCACCAGCCTGTCGATGCGCAGGGTCTCGCCTTCGTGCACCAGCGTGACTTCATTGCCATGCCAGTCGACCCTGCGATCGTCCCACACCCAGGCACCCTCGCCCGCGCGGATGCGGTGGGCGAGCGCCGCGGCGCCGCGCGCCTGCTGCGCATCGAGCAGGAATTCGCGGGCGGCGGCTCGTACATGGGCGGCCGCCAGTGGCTCGCCCGGCACGGCCCATTCGAGCAGCCGGTGCATGGCCTGCCCGAAGGCGGCGGCGCGCGCGTCGACCGTGGTGGTGACAGCCTTTTTCGCGGACGGCTGCTCGGCAGGCTCCGGCGCCTGCGGCATGCGCTTCATTGCAAAGCTGCCCGACCCGGTTTCGGTCGACAGCGCGACCAGCGGCTCGTCGGCCTCGGTGGGCTCGCACAGCGGCTGCAGGCGCGACCACCAGCTGCCTTCGTTGGCGCGTGCCGGCTTCACCGACGAGAGCACCAGCCGCTCGCGCGCCCGCGTGACGGCGACGTACAGGCCGTTGAGTTCCTCGCGATGGCGCGCGCGCTGCTCTTCCTCGAGCAGCGTGACGGCGCACGCCGGCGGCGTCTTCTCGCTCGCGAGAAAGATGAAGCGCGTCGGTGCGCTGTCGCTGCCCTTCCACTCGACCAGCACGCCCATGGTCTGGGCGCGCGGCGGAGGGGCATCGCAGTCGAGCATGAGTACGGTGTCGGCCTCCAGCCCCTTGGCGCCGTGCACGGTCAGCAGCTGCACGGCCTCGGGCGCGGTCACGGTCGGCGCCCGCACGCCGCCTGCGCGCAACGCACGCACCAGCGCATAGGGCGTTGCGAAACGTGCGCCATCGATGTCCAGCGAGGCCGACAGCACGCCGCGCAGGTTGGCCAGCGCGCCCTGCCGCATCGCGGCCGGCACGGCGGCGCCGAACTTCGCGAGCAGGTCGCCATCGTGGAAGATCGCGTCGAGTGCGTCGTGGGGCGGCAGCGTCATCAGCCAACGCTGCCACCGCTTGAGCTGAACGCCCGCCTCGACGAGCACCGGCGGCAGGCTCTCGTCCTTCTGGATCAGCGAGAACCAGCTCACGGGGCCACGCTCACGCTGGCGCAGCGCGAGCTGCACCAGGGCATCGTCGCCGATGCCGAACACCGGCGACTTCAGCGCCCTGGCCAGCGAAAGATCGTGCGCGGGCGACACCAGCGCGTCGATCAGCGCGACCACGTCCTGCACCTCGGGCGCGTCGTACAGATCGTTCTTCTCGGGCTGCTGCACGGGAATGTGGCGCTGGCGCAGCGCCTCCTGCATGGCCGAGAGCCGGCTGCGCCTGCGCGCCAGCACCATGATGCGGCTGGGCTGCGTGCCATCGGCGATGCGCTGCGCCACCCAGCGTGCGGCCTGCTCGCATTCCTTCTGCAGCAGCTGCTCCTCGGGCAGCACGCGCGGCGTGATGAGGCTGTCGCGCCAATGCAGCATGCCGTCGTCGGCGGGAGCGGCTTCGGATGCGTCGCCGCCGACCGCGTCGCGGTCGATGGCCGGAAGGCGCAGCAGCTCGCCGTCGTCGCGGCGCTCGGTGGTGTGGGCGCGATACCCGTCGAACTCGCCGGCCTCCTGAGCCGCCAGCATTGCCGCGTTGACCAGCCCGACCACCGACTGCGCGTTGCGGTGCGTGTGGTCGCAGTTCAGCAGCTCGCCGTCGAGCCCCTCGCGCACGAACTTCTTCGCGGCGATGAACACCTGCGGCTCGGCGCGGCGGAAGCGGTAGATGCTCTGCTTCGGGTCGCCCACGATGAACACGCGCGGCGCGCGGCCCTGCGCACCGGTGTAGGCGCTGAGCCAGCCGTAGAGCGCCTGCCACTGCAGCGGGTTGGTGTCCTGGAACTCGTCGATCAGCAGGTGCGCGATGCGCGCGTCGAGGCGCTCCTGCACCCAGCCCGAGAGCGCCGACTGCCCCAGCAGCAGCTGGGCCGCCTGCTCGACGTCGTTCATGTCGACCCAGCCGTGGGCTCGCTTCACGTCGGCGAAGGCGGCTATCAGCAGGCGCGTGAGGCGCGTCATGCGCTGCTGGTAGAGCCAGGCGGCGTGCTGGGCCTGCGCGGCGCACAGCACCTGCAGCTCGGCCTCGGCCTCCTGCGCGGCGGGAAATTTCTGCAGGTTCTTGTTGAGACGGTCTTCCGTCGCCACGAAGAAGTTCTTGCGCAGATGGGCAAGGGCGGCCACCAGCGCATCGCCGGCCGGCTCGCCAGTGCCGAACACGTCGATGATGGCTTCGGCGGCCTTCTGCGGCGTCTTGTTGCTCTCGCGGCCCAACGCGGCGGCGCGGTCGAGCCAGCGCCGGCGGACCGGTTCGCCGCGCAGGGCCTCGGTCGGCTCGTCCAATCCTTCGAGCGCCGGGTACATCGCGCTGAAGTGCTGTACGGCGCTCTCCGCATCGGCCAGCGAGAACTCGACGCGCTTCGACAATGCCTCGCCCAGCGCCTTGGCCGTCTGCGAGCGGCCGTGCGTGGCGACGACGGCGTAATAGTCGGCCAGCGCCTGCCTGTCGGCGGTCACGGCCTCGAAGAAGGGACGCCACGTGCGGCTGCGTGCCTCGGCGTCGTCTTCGAGCAGTTCGTAGTTCGACGGCAGGCCCAACTCGCGCAGCACCGCGAGCGGCGCATTGCGCAGAAGGCCCGCGAACCAGGCGTGGAAGGTGCGGAACTGCACCGGCCGGCCGCCTTCGAGCAGGCGCCGGTAGAGGCCCTTGAGGCGCGGGACCGCAGCCGATGCGGCCGCCGGCGCCATGCCGCGCATCACCAACTGGGCGACCAGCTCTTCCTGCGGGCGTTCGGCGAAATCTTCCAGCCACTGGTCGAGGCGCTCGCGCATCTCGCCCGCGGCCTTCTTCGTGAAGGTGATGGCCAGGATCTCGTGCGGCTCGCAGGCGGCATCGCCCTCCTCGAGCAGCGCGCGCAGGATGCGCGAAACCAGCATCCAGGTCTTGCCCGCGCCGGCACAGGCCTCGACCGCGACCGAGCGGCGCGGATCGCAGGCGACCGTGTAGAAGGCCTCGCGCGTGACGTGCCGGCCGTTGTGTTCGTAGGCTGCGCCGTTCATTGCGTGTCGCCTCCGGTGGCTTCGACGCCCGGCGGCGGTGCGGCTTCGTCCCAGAAGTCCTTGCGGCACAGGCCGCGCGCGGCGCAGTAGTCGCAGACGGCGCCCTCGCCCAGCGGCGGCAGCGCCGCGCCCTGCCCGATGCGCCTGAAGTCCTCGATGATGCCGGCCACCAGCGCATCGCGCGCCTCGACCACGGCAGGCTGCTCGACGGTCTGCGTGCCGGCGGCCTTCTCGCCCACGTTCACATAGGCCGCGCGCAGCGTGTCGTCGGCCACCAGCGCGGCGTAGAAGGCCAGCTGGGTATCTTCGGTGGGGTCCTTCACGCGCTCCTTGCTGACGGTGGCGGACTCAGTCTTGTAGTCGATCACGAAGGCCTGGCCGTCGGGCATGCGGTCGATGCGGTCGAGCCGGCCGATCAGGCGCAGGTCGCCCAGCGCCTGCTCCTTCCAGGGCTCGGATTCGGCGAAGACGGCGCCGGCCGCCTCATGCCCCGTGAGCCAGGCCAGGTAGCCGTCGCGCACGGCGGGCCATGCGGCGGCAAAGGGCAGGAATTCGGCATCGGAAAGCCCGAGCTCCTGCGTGGAGCGACGGGCCGCCTCCTCGATGAGGGCGACGCGCTCCTGCGCATCCTGTGTCGGGGCTTCGGCCAGTGCCTCGTGGAAATGGCCGAGCACGGCATGCAGCCAGTTGCCGAAGTCGCGCTTGTCGACCTCGGCATCGAGTTCGTCGGCGCTACGCAGGCCCAGCTGGCGCAGCGCGAAGAAGCGATAGGGACAGCGGCGCAGGTCCTCGTACACGCTGGTGGAGATGTTCTGCAGCGGCAGGAGCGCGCCGGAGGGCGTCGGGTATCCGGTCGGCCTGAGGGCCACCTCGCGTGGCGTACGCGGGTCGGCCGATGGCTGCAGTGCGTGGTCGAGCTGCAGCGCCTGCACCAGCGGACTGGGCCGCACGGGCTCACCGCTGGCGTCGGAATGGCGCCAGATGAGCTCGCACGAGGGGTTGTGCAGGGCCGCGGCCCAGGCCGCGCGCTGGGCGGCTTCGAGCGCTTCGCGCGAAGGCAGGCCCAGTTCGAGGCGCTGGGCGGCGCTCCAGTTGCCGGAAGGCTCGGGCGATGCGGGCAGGCGGCGATCGTCGCAGCCCGGCACGACCACGGCGCCGAAAGAGCGGCCCAGCAGCTGGTAGAGCGGCAGCACCACGACTCGCGGGGCCTGGTCGCCTGCGGGTGGTACGAAGCTCGCGTCCTCCAGAACGTCGCGGACCCAGGCGGTGAACTCGGCCAGGGTGTGGCGGCCGCCAGGGAATTCGTCTTCATCGTCGCCGTGCGCGCCGGCGTCGAGCCACAGCGCACCGATCACCTTGCCGCCGGCCAGGTCTTCCTCGAGCAGGCTCCACTGGCCGCTGGCCTCCAGCAGCTCGCGCAGCGCGCGCAGCCACTCGGCCAGCGGGCGCGCACGGGCCACGGGCGCACGGCGGGCCTCGATGGCCTCGGTGAAGACGAGCAGCGCGGTGTCTTTCGACTTCTCGCTACGGGCCATCAGGGCGCACCAGGTCGACCAGTCGCGCATCGCCTCCTGCCGCAGGCGGGCCTCGAGCGAATGGACGATCGGCGAATCGCCATCGACACTGCTCTTGAGCCATTCGAGCACCTGGTCGCTGGTGGCGTCGTGGGCGCAGGCGCGCAACGCGCTCATCAGCGTGGCGGCGGCGCGGGTGGTCGAGAGCTTCCAGCCCGTTTCGTCGTGCGTGATGACGCCCTGCGCGCTCAGCTGGGCGCTGATGCGGCGCGTGAGCGCGCGGTCGGTCGCCACGAGCGCGACGGGAGCGCGCTCTTCGGCGAGATGGCGCAGCACGCAGGCAGCGGCGAGTTCGGCTTCGTCCTCGGGGTCGAGGGCGACGTGCGAGGCGCATGTCCGCGTGGGCGCACCCGAAGGCACGAGCGAAAGATGAAGGGCGCGGTCGCCCCAGAGCTTGCACAGCGACTGCGTGAGCGGATCGGACTGGAAGCCCTCCAGAACGATCAGCGCATCGACCTGGGCGCGCGTGGATTCGCGCTGGAGCACGTCGGTGGCGTAGCCAGAAGTGGAGGTCCACGCGACGGCGATGCGGATCAGCGCGCTTTCGATGCGGAACCACTCCGACTCGCTGCCGGCGTCGGCCACGCTCGCGGCACGCTGCGCCCACCCGCCCCCCCGCTCTTCGGGCGTCACTGCAGCCGCAAGAGGACCGAGTTGATAGGCGAGCTCGACGACGCGGCCGGCCAGGGCGAAGCGCTCGGCATGAAAGCCCGCCTGCGACAGCAGCGCCTGGGCGGTGACCAGGTCGCGCGCCATGTCGTGGGCGATGTCGTAGCCCGTCGGCACGAAGCCGCTAGCGCTTCGGGCCCAGTTGTGGGTGGTTTCGAAGCGCGGCACGAAGCCGGGGCTGCCGCAGCGCGCCCACATGGCGCGCGCCACGCCCATCAGCTGCGCATAGGGCACCAGCACCACGGTGCGGGCGGCGTGCAACTGGCGTTCGGCGAGCGCGCGGACGATCCGCGCGACGATGCCGTCGGCTGGATCGCACCACAGGGCCTGCACGGGGTGGCCTTCGTTCATTGGTTCCATCGAGGGGTTGGAGAGCGCATCGCGCAAGGGCTTTGGCTATCGCCGCCATAGCGTCTCCGCGCGGAACGCCACCCCTTGGTTTCTGTCACAATGACCAGCACTTTAGCTGCACCGAAACTCTCTGCGCACAAGGATTCACACATGGCCAGCGAACTCATCAAACACATCTCCGATTCCTCCTTCGAGGCCGACGTGCTCAAGTCCAGCCAGCCCGTTCTGGTCGACTACTGGGCCGAATGGTGCGGCCCCTGCAAGATGATCGCCCCCATCCTGGACGAAGTGTCGGCTGCATATGAAGGCAAGCTGCAGATCGCCAAGCTGAACGTGGACGAGAACCGCGACATCCCCGCCAAGTTCGGCATCCGCGGCATCCCCACCCTGATGCTGTTCAAGGACGGCCAGCTGGCCGCCACCAAGGTCGGCGCGATGAGCAAGGCTCAACTCACGGCCTTCATCGACCAGCAACTCGCCTGAGCGACATTTCAACCGGCCAGCGCGCAATGCGTTGGCCGGCGCGTTTTTCCTGTCATAATCTCCTCCAGTTCACCGGTCCTTCTGCATAGAGGCAACCGGTTCGAGTTCCCCGGTTGGTGAAGCACTTCTCGCTTCACGTTCAACCTCCCCCCGTTTCCAGTTCGATTACCCCGCGAGGGGTCATTCCATGCACTTAAACGAACTCAAGGCACTCCACGTGTCTGAAGTCCTCAAGCAGGCTGAAGCGCTTGAGATCGAAAACGTCGGCCGCATGCGCAAGCAGGAGCTGATGTTCGCGATCATCAAGAAGCGCGCCAAGGCCGGCGAACAGGTCTTCGCCGATGGCGTGCTCGAAATACTGCCCGACGGCTTCGGCTTCCTGCGCAGCCCCGACACCAGCTTCACGGCCAGCACGGACGACATCTACATCTCGCCCAGCCAGGTGCGCCGCTTCAACCTGCACACCGGCGACATGATCGAAGGCGAGGTGCGCACGCCCAAGGACGGCGAGCGCTACTTCGCGTTGACCAAGCTCGACAAGGTCAACAACGGCCCGCCGGAGCAGAACAAGCACAAGGTGATGTTCGAGAACCTGACGCCGCTGTTCCCCAAGGAGCAGATGAAGCTCGAGCGCGACGGCATCAAGGGCGACGAGAACATCACGGGCCGCATCATCGACATCATCGCCCCCATCGGCAAAGGCCAGCGCGCCCTGCTCGTGGCGCCGCCCAAGAGCGGCAAGACGGTGATGATGCAGCACATCGCCCACGCCATCAGCGCCAACTACCCCGACGTCCACATGATGGTGCTGCTCGTCGACGAGCGCCCTGAAGAAGTGACCGAAATGCAGCGCACGGTGAAGGGCGAGGTCATTGCTTCGACCTTCGACGAGCCTGCCGCGCGCCACGTGCATGTGGCCGAAATGGTGATCGAGCGCGCCAAGCGCCTGGTCGAGCTCAAGAAGGACGTGGTGATCCTGCTCGACTCCATCACCCGCCTCGCCCGCGCCTACAACAACGTCGTGCCCTCGTCGGGCAAGGTGCTGACCGGCGGTGTCGACTCCAACGCGCTGCAGCGCCCCAAGCGCTTCCTGGGCGCCGCGCGCAACGTCGAGGAAGGCGGCTCGCTGACCATCATCGGCACCGCGCTGATCGACACCGGCAGCCGCATGGACGAAGTGATCTTCGAAGAGTTCAAGGGCACCGGCAACTCCGAAATCCACCTCGACCGCCGCCTGTACGAAAAGCGCGTGTTCCCCTCGATCCAGCTCAACCGCAGCGGCACCCGTCGCGAAGAACTGCTGCTGGCACCCGAGATCCTGCAGAAGACCCGCATCCTGCGCCAGCTCATGTACAACATGGACGAGATCGAGTCGATGGAGCTGATGCTCAAGAACATGAAGGCGACGAAGACCAATGTTGAGTTCTTCGACATGATGCGTCGCGGCGGGTAGCTGTTGCTCGCCCCCAGGCTGCGCGCACTTCGTGTCGCTACGCCTCCCCCCTACCGGGGGGCGGTGCCTACTGACCGGCAGAGCCGGATCAGTGGCACCCCACGAATGAATGCCCGCCTTGTGCGGGCATTTTTTATGTGCGAATCGCTCGGCCCTCCAAGGCGCTTTGGCGGCCGAGGTCGAGCAGCTCCATCAGTGCGACAGCCTGATCGGGTGGTACCGGATTGGGTCCGTGACCCAGGATGGCATCGCGAACCGCGGCGTAGTAGTCGACGTAGTTGCCGGCCCGCGTGGGAATGCTCCGCTTGGTGAAGGTCCCGCCGGGTCCGGCCAGCGAAAGCTGTCCGTCCAGCGGATCGTCGCCCCACCCTACGGCGGGCGGCCGCTGCCCGGCGCGCAGCGCATCTTCCTGGGTATCGACGCCGTGCTTGACGTAGCTTCCGAGCGTGCCGTGGACGATGTAGCGCGGCGCCGCATGAGCCGCCAGCGTCGTCGAATGAAGCACCACGCGCAGCGGTGCGTGCGGCCCGGACTCGTATCGCAGCACGGCATGGAAGTAGTCCTCGACCACGGCGCCGTCGCGCAGCACGGCAGTGTCGAGCTGGATCGTGTCGGGACGGCCGAAAAGCTGCACCGCCTGATCGACCAGATGGGAGCCCAGGTCGACCCAGAGGCCGGAGCCGGGCACTGCCTGTTCGCGCCAGCGCTCCTTCACTTCGGGACGGAAGCGGTCGAAATGGGACTCCAGGTACACGGGGCGGCCCAGTTCGCCGGACGCAAGGACATCCTTGAGAGTCAGGTAATCGGAGTCGAAGCGACGGTTCTGGTAGACCGCGAGAAGCCGATCGTTGCGCTTTGACAACAGTTCGAGCTCCCTCGCCTCGGCCACGTCGAGTGTGAAGGGTTTGTCGACCACCACGTGCTTGCCAGCCTCCAGCGCCGCCTTGGCGACCGGATGGTGCTGGGCGTTGGGCGTGGCGACCACGATCAGGTCGATGTCCGGACGGGCCACGAGGGCGGCCACGTCCGGCACCACCGCCACGCCGGGCCAGTCGGCATGTACCTTGTGGGGCTGCGAACTGGCCACGGCCGCCAGTTCCAGCCCCGGAACGGCCGAAAGAACGGGCGCGTGGAAGGTCTGGCCGGCAAATCCGTAGCCGACGAGGCCCGCGCGCAAGGGTGTGGAAGTCATTGGGGAGCCTTCGGTTTGCTCGAAAATGGGGCAGTATGCGATAATCGCTGGCTTCGCGAAAAGTGCGGTCAGGCAGCTTCGCCTGGCTCCTCGGGTTTCCTCCGAGGCAGCGCGCCACTCTAGGCACGCTGGTGGCTCTCGCATCGACCGCGCATTGATTCCAAAAGCGCAAAAGGAAACACCATGGCAAAAGAAGGCATCCACCCGAATTACCGCGAAGTCCTGTTCGTCGACATGTCGAACGGCTTCAAGTTCGTGACCCGTTCGTGCGCGAACACCAAGGAAATGGGCACGACCGACGACGGTCGCGAACTGCCGCTGTTCAAGCTCGACACCACGAGCGAATCGCACCCGTTCTACACCGGCACGCAGAAGTCGGTCGACAACATGGGCGGCCGCGTCGAGAAGTTCCGCAACCGCTTCGGCAAGACCACCGGCGCCGCCTCGAAGTAAGGTACGCGCTTTTGCGTCGAGGGCAGCCCGGTTTACCGCGCTGCCCTTTTTCTTTCCCAATCCTGCCTCTTCCCGCCACTTGAACCAGCCCACCCCCGCGATCGTTGCCCAGAGCGCCGTGCGCCGGCTGCCGCGCATCGCATTGCTGCTGCTCTGTGCGGCTTACCTGCTGCCGGGGCTGGTCGGCCGGGGCCCCTGGAAGAGCGCGGACATCACGGCCTTTGGCTACATGGCCGAGCTGGCCCGCAGCACCGAGGGCATCGCGCGCTGGTTCGATCCGATGCTGCTGGGCCTGCGACCGGAAACACCGGCGCTGATTCCGTACTGGATCGGCGCCCTGGCCATCAAGATCGCCCCCGCATGGATCAACCCGGACCTGGCCGTTCGCGTCGCGTTCGCATTCCTGCTCTGGGGCACCTTCACGGCCACCTGGTACGCCGTCTATTACCTGGCCCGCACCGCGCGCGCCCAGCCCGTGGCCTTTGCCTTCGGCGGCGAGGCCCGGCCTACCGATTACGCGCGCGCCATCGCCGACGGCGGCCTGCTGGCACTGATCGCCTGCCTCGGCCTCGCCCAGCTCGGCCACGAAACCACGCCCGCGCTGGCCCAGCTCTTCTTCGCCTCGCATCTTTTCTATGGCGTGGCAGCGCTGCCCTATCGCCGCAACGGCCCGGTGATCGCACTGGCGGTCGGCACCATCGGCATCACGTTGAGCGGTGCACCCACGGTCGGGCTCGCACTGGCCATCGGCAGCGTGCTCTACGTCGCCTACGAACGCCGGCTCGCCGCGCAATCCGCCAGCGAAGACTTCATCGACGACGAAAGCAGCGGCCCTGGCTACACGCGGGCTGCGCTGTTCACGATGATCGGCATCACCGCGCTGGCGGCGGTGCTGGTGTTCAGCCTGAAGCTGCCGACCTGGAAGATCACCGTGATCGGCAACACCCTGCTGGGCGACGTGCGCAGCCAGGCCAAGCTGCTGGTCTGGTTCACCTGGCCGGTCTGGCCGCTGGCCATCTGGACGCTCTGGCGCTGGCGGCGACAGCTCACGGCGCGCCATGTCGCCCTGCCTTTCTGGTTCGCGCTGGTGCCGCTGGCCGCCACCTGGAGCACCGACTACTCCGACCGTTCGCTGCTGCTGGCCCTGCCCGCCTTCGCCACGCTCGCGGCATTCGCCCTGCCCACCTTCCGGCGCAGCGCCTCGGCGCTGATCGACTGGTTCAACGTGCTGTTCTTCAGCGGTCTCGCCGTGCTGGGCTGGATCTACTGGATCGCCATGCAGACGGGCGTGCCGCCCAAGCCCGCAGCCAGCGTCGCGCGCCTGGTGCCTGGCTTCGTGCCCGAGTTCTCGCCCATTGCCGTGGTCCTCGCCGTGGCAGCAACCATTGCCTGGTGCTGGCTGGTGCGCTGGCGCACGGGACGGCACCGCGCCGCCCTCTGGAAGACGCTGGTGCTGCCGGCCGGCGGCACCGCCCTGTGCTGGATGCTGCTGATGACCCTGTGGCTGCCGCCGATCGACTATGCGCGCAGCTATGTCCCGCAGATCCGCGCCGTGGCCGAACGCGTGGGCCAGCCTCGCTGCATCGCGGAACTGGCGCTGAGCCGTCCGCACATCGCGGCACTGCGCCATCACGGCAACTTCAACGTGCAGCCGCTGCTGCTGGGCACCGACTGCCCGTGGCTGCTGGTCAGCCCTGACACGATCGAGCGCCTGCACACCATCATTCCGTTCGACCAGTGGCGCTTCGCCGGCACGCTGCGCCGACCGAGCAGCGCCGCTGACGACCTCCTGCTCTACCAGAAGATCACGCCGCAGTGAGGAGCGAACGGGCTCTGATCGCGCGGCACGCAGGCACGGTGCTCGTCGGCCAATTGGCCGTGATGGCCTTCGGCGTGACCGACACCATCATCGCGGGCCGCTACTCCGAGCACGCGTTGGCTGCGCTGTCGGTCGGCGCCGCGGTCTTCGTGAGCGTCTACGTGTCGCTGATGGGGGTTCTGCAGGCGCTGCTGCCTGTCTGGGCCGAGCTGCACGGCGGCGGGCGCGGCAGCGAGGTGGGGCGTTCTGTGCGGCAATCGCTGTACCTTGCGGCCATCGCCATCGTGGTCGGCATGACGATCCTGCTGCTGCCGGGCTCCGTCCTGCAGTGGACCCAGGTGCCGGCGGAGATGCGCGGCGAGGTCGAGGCCTACCTTGCCGTGCTGGCTTTCGCGCTGGCGCCAGCCCTGCTCTTCCGCCTGTTCAGCACGCTGAACCAGAGCCTGGGCAGGCCCCAGCTCGTGACGTGGCTGCAACTGGGCTCGCTGCTGGTGAAGCTGCCCCTGTCGATCTGGTTCACCTTCGGCGGCGCGGGCCTGCCGGCCATGGGCCTCGTGGGCTGTGGCTGGGCCACGCTGTGCGTGAACTGGACCATGCTCGGCTGCGCCATCTGGCTGCTGCGCAACCAGCCTTTCTATGCCGACTACGGACTCTGGAAGCGCATCGAGGCGCCCGACTGGCAGCAGATCCGCAAGTTCGCCCGGCTCGGCGTGCCGGGCGGACTGGCGGTGCTGGTCGAAGTCACGTCGTTCACGCTGATGGCCCTCTTCATCGCCCGCCTCGGCACCGCCGCTGCGGCCTCGCACCAGATCGCATCGAACCTGCTGGCCGTGGCCTACATGACGCCGCTGTCCCTGGGCATCGCGACCAGCGCCCGCGTGAGTTTCTGGCTCGGTGCCGGTGACGCAGCCAAGGCGCGGCACGCCTGTCGCCTGGGCTTCGAGCTGACGGCCCTGTGCGCGCTCTTCTATGCCGCGGCCATGGCCTTGCTGCGCGACCAGCTCGCCAATGTGTACTCCGACAACCCCGCCGTGATCGCGATGGCGGGCGCGCTGCTGCTGGCGGTGGCTGCATACCACGTCGCCGACGCGGTGCAGACCTTCTGCGTGTTCGTGCTGCGCTGCTACCGGGTCACGCTGGCGCCGCTGGTCATCTACTGCACGATGCTGTGGGGAGTGGGCCTGGGTGGCAGCTATCTGCTCGCATACCACGGCCTTGGGCCTTGGGCAGCCATGCAGTCGCCCCTGGCGTTCTGGATCATGAGCGCCGCGGCTCTGGCCCTGACTGCGCTGCTGTTCGGCGTGCTGCTGCGCTGGACGATGGGTCAGCGCGCAAGATAAAGAGACGAGGCCCGAAGGCCTACTTCGCCATCACGCGTGCTTCCCGCACACGTGCCGCCGGGAACACCAGCGCGAAGCGGGAGCCCTTGCCCACCGTACTTTCGATGCGCAGCTCCGCGCCGTGCCGCTGGGCGATGTGCTTGACGATCGCCAGCCCCAGCCCGGTGCCGCCGGTTTCGCGGGAGCGGCTGCGGTCGATGCGATAGAAGCGCTCGGTCAGCCGCGGGATGTGCTCCGCGGCAATGCCTGGGCCGGTGTCTTTCACGGCGTATTCGCCGCGCCCGTCGGGCAGCACCTTCCAGCTCACAGCTACCTCGCCGCCGCCGGGCGTGTAGCGGATGGCGTTGCTCAGCAGGTTCGACATCGCGCTCTGCAGTTCGGTCGGCGCGCCCGACACTTCCGACTCGGCATCCACGACGAACGACAACTGGTGCCCCTTGGGCGTCAGCCGTTCCGACAGTCCGCGCCCCTCGTCCTCGCACTGCGCGAACAGCGCGCGGATGCGGATCCACTGGCTGCCGGACGGCGGCGCGCTGCCTTCGAGGCGCGACAGCGTCAGCAGGTCGTTCACCAGCGTCTCCATGCGATGCGACTGCTGCCCCATCAGCGACAGATAGCGCGCGCGCTCGTCCGCATCGAGTGGCAGGTTCTGCAGGGTCTCGACGAAGCCCGCCAGCACCGTCAGCGGCGTGCGGATCTCGTGCGACACGTTCGCCACGAAATCGCGGCGCATCGCCTCGGCCTGCTCGAGCGCGGTGATGTCGCGCGTGAGCAGCATGCGGCGATTGCCGGCATAGGGGTGCACCTGCACGGAGAGCCTGACCGGATGGCTGCGCTGGTGCCCATGCCCCAGCCCCGGGCCGTCGATGACGACGTCGCGGCTGTAGTTCCAGGACGCAAGGTATGCGACGAAAGCTGGATCGCGCACCAGATTCGCCAGATGCTGCGCCAGATCGCGCTCCGCATCGATGCCGAACTGGCTGGCCGCCGTCTGGTTGCACCATTCGATGCGGCCCTGCTCGTCGAGCAGCACCACGCCGTTGGGCGATGCCTGGATGGCCGCGAGGAACTCCTGCAGGCGGTCTTCGGCCTGCCGGGTCTGCTGCTCGCGGTCGCGCAGCAGCTTGCGGATGCGCTCGGCGAGTTCGCCCCAGACACCCGGCCAGCGAGACGGCAGGCCGGCGGCGTCGTTGCGCAGGATGCGCAGCAACCGATCAGCGCGCCATGCATCCAGCGCCAGCCAGAGCACGGAACCAAGCCAGGCCCCCAGCCAGCCGAACTTCCAGCCAAAAATGGCAACAGCGCCCGCTCCTACTGCAAGGGACGCTATTAAAAAAGTAGCAATTCGGAAAGGCATGGCGGGCGATTATCCGCGCCCGCGGCCAAAGGAAGCCACGGCGCTCAAACCGTGACTTGGGCGGTCAGGCGATAGCCCGCTCCGCGGACGGTCTCGACCATCGGCGCCGCCGCGCCCAGCGATTCACGCAGGCGCTTGACGTGCACGTCGACCGTGCGTTCCTCGATGTAGACGTGGTCGCCCCACACCTTGTCGAGCAGCTGCGCACGGCTGTGCACACGCTCGGCATGCTGCATCAGGTAGGCCAGCAGCTTGAACTCGGTCGGGCCGACCTTCAGCGCGCCGCCCTGCCAGGTCACGCGATGGGTGGAGGTGTCGAGGGCCAGCTCGCCGATCTCGACGCGCTCCGTGACCACTTCCGGCGCCCGGCGGCGCAGCACCGCGCGGATGCGGGCCAGCATCTCCTGGGTGGAGAACGGCTTGGTGATGTAGTCGTCGGCACCGGCATCGAGGCCGGCAACCTTGTCGGGTTCGTCGCCGCGCGCGGTCAGCATCAGGATCGGGATGGCCTTGGTGCGCGGGTCCTTGCGCCACTGGCGCGCGAGCTGCAGGCCGCTCTGGCCGGGCAGCATCCAGTCGAGCAGGATCAGATCCGGCAGGAAGGCGTCGATCTCTCGCTGGGCCGCGGCGCCATCTTCCGACCAGATCGGCTCGAAGCCGTTGTGGCGCAGGTTGACGGCGATCAGCTCGGCGATCGAGGACTCGTCTTCGACGATCAGGACTCGGGGTTTCTTCATGCTTTCTTGGGAGTCTTGCCGCAGCCGTTACTGCAGCGCGGACTCGATTTCCTGCATCGAAGTGTGCCGCACATCGGCACCCTTGACGATGTAGATGATGAATTCGGCGATGTTCTTCGCGTGGTCGCCGATGCGTTCGATGGCCTTGGCCAGGAACAGCAGGTCCAGGCTGGCCGAGATGGTGCGCGGGTCTTCCATCATGTAGGTGACCAGCTTGCGCACGAAACCGTCGAACTCCTTGTCGATCAGGTCGTCGTCCTTCAGGATCGACAGCGCCGCGGCGGTGTCGAGACGGGCGAAGGCGTCGAGCGCCTTGCGCAGCAGGCCAGCGGCGAGGTCGGCGGCGATGCGCAGCTCGGTCGTGGGCAGCTGGCGGGCGGCGCCGCTCTCGATGATCGACTTGACCATGCGCGCGATCTTGTTGGCTTCGTCGCCCACGCGCTCGAGGTTGGCGGTGGTCTTGCTGATGGCGATCAGCAGGCGCAGGTCGCGTGCGGTCGGCTGGCGGCGCGCGATGATGGACGACAGCTCGCGGTCGATGTCGATTTCCATCGCATTGACACGGTGCTCGGTTTCCATCACGCGGTTGGCCGCTTCGGGATCGAATTGCAGCAGCGCGTACACGGCCTGGTTGATCTGCGACTCGACCATGCCGCCGAGCTCCATCACGCGCGACGAAACGCCGTTGAGCTCGCTGTCGAACTGGCTGGAGAGGTGTTTCTCGGTCATGTTGTTGTCTCCTTTGACTTCAACCGAAACGGCCGGTGATGTAGTCCTCGGTCTCCTTGCGCTGCGGCTTGAAGAACATCTGTTCGGTGGCACCGAACTCGATCAGGTCGCCGAGGTACATGTAGGCGGTGTAGTCGCTGCAGCGGGCGGCCTGCTGCATGTTGTGCGTCACGATGACCACCGTGTATTCGTTCTTGAGCTCGGCGATCAGCTCCTCGATCTTCGCAGTCGAGATCGGGTCGAGCGCCGAGCAGGGCTCGTCGAGCAGCAGCACTTCGGGCTTGATCGCGATGCCGCGTGCGATGCACAGGCGCTGCTGCTGGCCGCCGGAGAGGCCCGAGCCGCTTTGCTGCAGCTTGTCGCGCACTTCGGTCCACAGCGCGGCCTTCTTCAGCGCCCATTCGACGCGGTCGTCCATCTCGCTGGCCGAGAGGTTCTCGAACAGCTTCACGCCGAAAGCGATGTTGTCGTAGATCGACATCGGGAACGGCGTGGGCTTCTGGAACACCATGCCGACCTTGGCGCGGATCAGCGCCACGTCCTGCTTCGAGGTCAGCAGGTTCTCGCCGTCGAGGGCGATGGTGCCCTCGGCACGCTGCTCCGGATAGAGCTCGAACATGCGGTTGAAGGTACGCAGCAGGGTCGACTTGCCGCAGCCCGACGGGCCGATGAAGGCCGTGACCTTGTTCTCGGGGATTTCGAGATTGATGCCCTTGAGCGCGTGGAACTTGCCGTAGTAGAAGTTCAGGTCCTTGACCGAGATCTTCGAGCGCGACGGTTGTGCGACGGTGTTTGGCATGTTGTTGACTTCTTCCGGATTCAATGTTTGTTGCGCGTCAGTACCCGCGCCAGGATGTTGAGGGCAAGCACGGCAATCGTGATCAGGAACACGCCGGCCCATGCCAGCTGTTGCCAGTTCTCGTAGGGGCTCATCGCGAACTTGAAGATCGTGACCGGCAGGCTGGCCATCGGCTGGCTCACGTCGGCGGTCCAGAACTGGTTGTTCAGGGCGGTGAAGAGCAGCGGCGCGGTTTCGCCGGCGATACGCGCCACGGCCAGCAGCACACCGGTGACCACACCGGCGCGGGCGGCGCGCAGCGTGATGTTGGTGATGACGCGCCACTTCGGCGTGCCCAGCGCATAGGCAGCTTCGCGCAGGCCCGGCGGCACCAGCTGCAGCATGTTTTCGGTGGTGCGGATCACCACCGGGATCACGATCAGCGCCAGCGCGATGGCCCCGGCCAGACCCGAGAAGGTCTTGAAGTAGGCCACCACCACTGCATAGACGAACAGGCCGATCACGATCGACGGCGCGGACAGCAGGATGTCGTTGACGAAGCGCGTGACCGAAGAGAGCAGTCCCTTGGGGTTGTACTCGGCCAGATAGATGCCGGCCATGATGCCGATCGGCGTGCCCACGAAGGTGGCCAGCATCACCATCACGAACGAGCCGAAGATCGCATTCGCGATACCGCCCGCCTCGTTCGGCGGCGGTGTCATCTGCGTGAACGTGGCGATGGCGAGGCCACCCACGCCCTGACGCAGCGTCTCCCAGAGGATCCAGATCAGCCAGAACACGCCGAAGGCCATGGCGGCGAGCGACAGCGTGAGCGCGATCTTGTTGACGCGGTTGCGCGCGGCGAACTTGGCCTGGCGCGTTTCGGCCAGCGCCTTGGCCACGAGAAGGTTCTGGGCGGTGCTCACGACTTGGTTCCTTCGCTCTTCTTCATCTTGGCCAGCAGCATCTTGGAAAGCGACAGCACGACGAAGGTGATGAAGAACAGCACGAGGCCGAGGTACATCAGCGCGGCCTGGTGCAGGCCCGCGCCGGCTTCGGCGAATTCGTTGGCGAGTGCCGAGGTGATGCTGTTCGCAGCCTCGAACACGGAAAGGGAGTTGAGCTGGTTCATGTTGCCGATCACGAACGTGACCGCCATCGTTTCACCCAGCGCCCGGCCGAGGCCGAGCATGATGCCGCCGATGACGCCGGCCTTGGTGTAGGGCAGCACCACCTTGGAGACGACTTCCCAGGTGGTGGAGCCGAGGCCGTAGGCCGACTCCTTCAGCAGCGGCGGCGTCACCTCGAACACGTCGCGCATCACCGAGGCGATGAACGGGATGATCATGATCGCGAGGATGATGCCAGCCGACAGGATGCCGATGCCCACGGGCGGGCCCGACACCAGCGCGCCGAGATACGGCACGTCGGAGAGCAGCTTCTGCAGCGGCTGCTGCACCCAGGTCGACAGGATCGGCCCGAACACCAGCAGGCCCCACATGCCGTACACGATGGACGGCACCGCCGCCAGCAGCTCGATGGCCGTACCCAGCGGGCGCTTGAGCCAGCTGGGCGAGAGTTCGGTGAGGAAGAGCGCGATGCCGAAGCTCACCGGCACCGCGATCACCAGCGCGATGATCGAGGTGGCCAGCGTGCCGTAGATCATGACCAGGCCGCCGTACTCGTCCTTGACCGGGTCCCACACGCTGCTCGTGAGAAAGCCGAGGCCGTACTTCGAGATGGCGGGCCAGGCGCCGGCAACCAGGGACAGCAGGATGCCGATGAGCATCGCCAGCGTCAGCAAGGCGGCGCCCTTGGCGGCCCAGCCGAACAGCCGGTCGGCCATGGGGCCGGAACGCGGCGCCTTCACAGGCGGCGGAGGTGCGGTGGCACGACCGCGCTCGGCCGCGAGGTCGAGAGAGGTGGTGGCGGCGGGAAAGGTGGATGACACGGGTCGCTCCGGCAAAGACGAAAGCGGCGCGTCCTCGAGCGAAGAATTGCTCATGGGCGCGCCGTTCTGGACTGGTGGGTAGGTTTACTTGAACGCGACGGCCTTGCCCGACGAGTCCTTCACCTCGCCCCATGCCTTGGCGATGGTGGCCTTCACGGCGTCGGGCATCGGCACGTAGTCGAGCTCGTCGGCCGTCTTGTCGCCGCTCTTGTAGGCCCAGTCGAAGAACTTGAGCACGGTGGTCGCGTTGGCGGGCTTGTCCTGCACCTTGTGCATCAGGATGAAGGTGGCGCCGGTGATGGGCCATGCGTCCTTGCCAGCCTGGTTGGTCAGCACCTGGTAGAAGCTCTTGTTCCATTCGGCGCCGGCGGCGGCGGCCTTGAATGCCGAGTCGTCGGGCGACACGAAGGTGCTGGCGGCGTTCTGCATCTGGGCGTACGTCATCTTGTTCTGCTTGACGTAGGCATATTCGACGTAGCCGATCGAGTTCGGCAGGCGGTTCACGAAGGCGGCGACGCCTTCATTGCCCTTGCCGCCCGCGCCGGTGGGCCAGTTCACGGCCGTGCCTTCGCCGACCTTGGTCTTCCACTCGGCGTTGACCTTGCTCAGGTAGTTGGTGAACAGGAAGCTGGTACCCGAACCGTCGGCGCGGCGAACCGGGGCGATGGCCGCGTCGGGGAGGTTCAGCGAACCGTTCAGCGCCTTGATGGCGGGGTCGTTCCACTTGGTGATCTTGCCCAGGTAAATGTCGCCCAGGACCTGGCCGTTGAGCTTCAGCTCGCCGGGCTTCACGCCCTGGATGTTGACCACGGGAATCACGCCGCCGATGACGGTGGGGAACTGCATCAGGCCCTTGGCCTGGAGTTCGTCGTCCTTCAGGGGAGCATCCGAAGCGCCGAAATCGACGGTCTTGGCTTCGATCTGCTTGATGCCGGCACCCGAGCCGACCGACTGGTAGTTGATCTTGACGCCGGTGGCCTTGTTGAAGTCGGAAGCCCACTTGGCGTACAGCGGCGCTGGGAAGCTGGCGCCGGCACCGGTCACGTCTTGCGCGAGGGCGGGAATGGAGAACACCGCGGCCACGAGACCGGCTGTTGCAAATTTGAACGTCGTTTTCATGAAGCTTCCTTTTAGAAGTAAGAAGTAGTCCCTTTCCGGGCTTGGGACGGACTCTAGAAAGCTTCTGTGACATCAATATGACACCCCTCTACCGAGGGAAAATGCCTTTGTTTCGCCGGTCTTGCATGTGACGCTGTCACATAACCGTCATGCGAGCCCCCTAGCCTTCCGGAACTCGCCATCGCGCGATCAGAAGGCGGCACGCCCTGTCACGGCGCTACGATCAAACACAAAGACACCGCCCTCCTTTTCAGAATCACATGCAAAACGGCACCCGCCTCGCAGCAGTCGACCTGGGGTCGAACAGTTTCCGGCTCGAAATCGGACAGGTCGACCACGGCCAGATCCACCGCACCGAATATCTCAAGGAGACGGTGCGCCAGGGCAACGGCCTGGACAGTGCCCGCAATCTCACGACCGAAGCCATGCAGCGCGGCTGGGACGCCCTCGCCCGCTTCGGCGAGCGCCTGGCAGGCTTCAAGCGCTCGCAGGTCCGGGCCGTGGCCACGCAAACGTTGCGGGAGGCGCGCAACCGCGAAGAATTCCTGCTGCGCGCGCGCACCATTCTGGGGTTCGGCATCGACGTGATCCCTGGACGGGAAGAAGCCCGCCTCATCTATCAGGGCGTGGCGCACATGCTGCCGCACAACGATGCATCCGACCGCGAGCGTCGGCTGGTGGTCGACATCGGGGGGCGCTCCACCGAAATGATCATCGGCCGCGCCCTGGAGGCCGACCGCATGGAGTCGTACCGCGTCGGCAGCGTCGCCTGGTCGATGAAGCACTTCGGTGAAGGTCTTTTCACCCAGGCCGCCTTCCGCGCCGCCGAAGTCGCGGCCAAGGCCGTGCTCGACGACGCGCTCGGCAGCTACACGCGTGACCAGTGGGACGTGGCCTATGGCGCCTCGGGCACCATCGGTGCCGTCGGCGATGTGCTGGCCGCGGCGGGCGGCGAGCCTGGCCTGGTCACTCGCGAGGGCCTCGACTGGCTGCTCGATCGCCTGCTCAAGGCCGGCAGCGCTGACAAGCTGCGCATCGATGGCATGCGCGAAGACCGCAAGGCCGTGATCGGCGGCGGCCTGAGCGTGCTGCGTGCCGTGTTCGATCTCCTGTCCATCGACGAAATGAAGGTCGCCCAGGGTGCGCTGCGCCACGGCGTGCTCTATGAGCTGCTTGAGCGCGACGAGAGCGTCGCCGACATGCGCACCACCACCGTCGCGCGGCTGGCCAGCCGGTTCGCGGTCGATCCGGAGCAGGCTCGCCGTGTCGGCGACACCGCCGCGGCCCTCTTCGTGCAGCTCTCGCCCGCCGCGCGCGGCGGCAGCACCACCAACCGGGCTGGCCGCGCGCTTCGCAAGCTCGGGTGGGCCGCACATCTGCACGAGATCGGCACGCTGGTGTCCCACAGCGATTACCACAAGCATGGCGCCTACATCCTCGACAACACCGACGCACCCGGCTTTGCGGTCAACGAACTGCATGCGCTGGGCCAGCTGGTGCTGGGCCAGCGAGGCAAGCTTCGCAAGCTCGAGGCGTCGCTGGACGATGAAACCTTCGTGATGCAGTTGCTGTCGCTGCGGCTCGCGGTGATCCTGTGCCACGCACGGCGCGATCCCGACCCGCAGGCGCTCCACCTGGCAGCACTGGGCGCACGGGCCTTCGCCATCGCCTGCGCTCCGGACTGGGCCGAGGCCTATCCGCAATCGGCGCACCTGCTGCGCGAGGAAGTGCTGGCCTGGCAGAAGACCAGCAACTGGCGGGTCGAGCTCAGCGGCTGCTGAGCACTCCCGACTGCCGGGCTTTCTCGCTCCCGATCAGAGCAACTCGGGCGATTGCACCGTCACCACGACGGTCTGCACGTCGCCGTCGCGCTCGCGCGTGCGGATCCACCACAGCGCGCCCTTGCGCACCGGGCAGCTGTCCTGCTTCAGCCCCAGCAGCAGCGAGATCGCCTGCCCCACCGATGGCTGGTGGCCGATCATCAGCACCACAGACTTGCCATTGGGCCAGCCGGCCGCGCCGAGCAGCGCCTCGGCGGTGGTGTCCGGAGCGAGTTCCGAGCGCAGCTTGTATTTGCGGCCCAGCGCCAGCGCGGTCTGTTCGCAACGCCGCGCCGGGCTGCAGATGATGCGCGTACCGTCGGGCAACTGGCGGTCCAGCCATGCCGCCATCCGCTTGGCCTGCTTTTCGCCGCGCGCGGTGAGCGAGCGCTGCATGTCGTCGCAACCCTCGGTCCAGTCCTCGGCTTCGGCATGACGCCAGAAGATCAAGTCCATGGTCATCGTCTTTCGATCTTCAGTTGCTGGATGCATCTCTGAGATGCCCTCGTGATGCGTAGCGGTTCATGAGCGCCGCCTGCGCGCCATGGGCTTCGACGACGGGCGACGAGCCTGCTTCGCCCGAATGCGTATCGTGGTCGACGCGCGTGTACGTGCCGTCGGCGCCCAGGTCCCAGGCGTCGCGGCCGTCGTGCAGATAGGCCACCAGGCATTCGTCGATCAGCCGCTGGCGCAGCCCGGGGTCCGTCACGGGCCATGCGAGCTCGACGCGCCGCATCATGTTGCGGTTCATCCAGTCGGCACTCGACAGGTACAGCGACTCGTCCTCCCCGTTGCGGAAGTAGAAGACCCGCGAATGCTCCAGGAAACGGCCGATCACCGAGCGCACCCGGATGTTGTCGGTGACGCCCGGCACCTGCGCCGGCAGCGTGCACGCTCCGCGCACGATCAGGTCGATCTTCACCCCCTTCTGGCCGGCGCGAACCAGCGAGGCGATGATTTCGTCGTCGGTCAGCGCATTCATCTTGGCGACGATGCGGGTCGGCTGGCCAGCTGCGGCTGCCAGGCCCAGCGCATCGATCTGGGCGATGACGTTCTTGTGCAGGTCGAATGGCGCCAGCCACATGCGGTTGAGCTTCGGCAAGCGGCTCTGGCTCGCCAGATGCACGAAGACGGCTTCCATGTCGGCCGTCAGCAGCGGATCGGCCGTGAGGTGGCTGATGTCGGTGTAGAGCCTGGCCGTGCGCGGGTTGTAGTTGCCCGTCGAAAGATGGCCGTAGCGGCGCATCTGCTTGCCCTCGCGCCGCGTCACCAGCAGCATCTTGGCGTGGGTCTTGAGTCCGACCACGCCATACACCACCTGCGCACCGATCGACTCGAGCATCTCGGCCCAGTTGATGTTGGCCTCCTCGTCGAAGCGGGCCTTCAGCTCCACGACCACCGTGACTTCCTTGCCGCGACGAACGGCCTCACGCAGCAGGTCCATCATTTCCGAGTCGGCACCCGTGCGGTAGATGGTCTGCTTGATCGCCAGCACCTGCGGGTCTTGCACGGCCTCGCGCAGGAATGCCAGCACCCCGTCGAAGCTCTCGAAAGGTTGATGGATCAGGACGTCGCCTCGCTGCAACTGCTCGAAGAACGACTGGCCGGACGACAAGGTGACGGGGTACGAGGCGCGATACGGCGGAAACCGCAGTTGCGGTTCGTCGAGCAGGTCAGCCAGTTGCGTGAGCCGGGCCAGGTTCACAGGGCCGTGTACCCGGTACAGCGCCTCTGGCGGCAGATTGAACTGCGCCAGAAGGAAGCTCGCGAGCGATTCGGCACAGCTTGCCGAAACTTCGAGGCGAACGGCCTGCCCGTAGTGCCGGTGCTGCAGCCCCTGGCGCAGCGCGGTACGCAGGTTCTTGACGTCTTCCTCGTCCACGGCAAGGTCGGAATGCCGCGTGACACGGAACTGCGAGAAGTCGCCCACCTCGCGCCCCGGGAACATGCCGCTCAGATGTGCACGCACCACGCTGGAAAGCGCCACGAAAAGCGTCTTGCCCTCCGACACCTTGGCCGGCATCCTGATCAGCCGCGGCAGCACGCGCGGCAGCTTGACGATCTGGATCGGGTTTTCACGCCCGAAAGCATCCTTGCCACCCAGCCTGACGATGAAGTTGAGCGACTTGTTCGCCACCTGCGGGAACGGGTGGGCCGGATCGAGGCCGACCGGAATCAGCAGAGGGCGCACCTCGCGCTCGAAATACTCGCTGACCCATTTGCGCTGCGCCGGATTGCGCTCACCGTGGGAAATGATGCGGATGCCGTGCGTCGCGAAGGTCGGCATCAACTCGTCGTTGTAAAGCGCGTACTGGCGCGCCACCAGCTTGTGGGCCGCTTCGGCCAGACGCTGGAACGACTCGACCGTGTAAGTGCCCTTGTGGTCGCCGGCGCTGCCTGCAATCAGGTGGGGCGCGGCACGGACTTCGAAGAACTCGTCGAGATTCGACGACACGATGCACAGGTATCGCAGCCGCTCGATCAGCGGCACTTCCTTGCGATGCGCCCAGTCGAGCACGCGCTCGTTGAACGAAAGAATGCTGTGGTCGCGGTCCAGCAACGTGAACGCGGGCGCCGCAACCTCAGGGGACGGGTTTGCGGGAGCGGGAGACATGGACACTGATTCTGAGGCAGGCGACACAGGAGGGAACACAGGCTGAAATATGACAGTGTCAGCCTCTCTTGTGACAGTTCCATGACTATTCCGTGACGCGCCGAGGCCGGCGGTTTGCTGGCCGAGGGCACCGGGGGGAGAAGCGAGCGGCCCGGTTCCGGGCCGGTCAGCCGCCGGCTTCATGCGCCCAGGAAGTGCTTGCGGTAACGCGCCGGCAGGTCGTCGATGCGCATCAGCATCGGCAGGTCGGCCGCGTTGAAATCGGGATCCCAGGCCGGCGCGCCGAGGACCTTCGCGCCCAGGCGCAGGTAGCCCTTGATGAGCGCCGGGGGCTCCACGTCGAGCGTGCTATCGAGGCGTTCGACGGGCAGCGGCAGACGGGGCTGCACCTGATATTGGATGGGCGCCATGTGCTTGGCCGAAACCTGGCGCCAGATGCTGGCAGCGGCGTCACCGTTCGTGACACCGTTATGTGACATCGGGATGCTCGCGCAGCCGATCATCGTGTCGAGCTTGTTGCGGTGCATGAAGCCGGCCAGGGCACCCCAGAGCGCGAGGATCACGCCGCCCTGGCGATGGTCGGGGTGCACGCAGCTGCGGCCCAGTTCCACCATGCGCTCGCGCAGGTCGCGCAGGCGGGTGAGGTCGAATTCAGTATCGCTGTAGGTGCTGCCGACCCGCCGGGCCTGGGCGGGAGTGAGCACGCGGTAGGTGCCGATGACTTGCTGGGTCAGTTCGTCGCGCACCAGAAGGTGTTCGCAGAAGTCATCGAACAGGTCGATGTCGTGACCGGCGACCGGAGAGGAAACCCGGGCGCCCATTTCACCGACGAACACGTCGTAGCGCAGGCGCTGGGCGGCCCGCACGTCGTCGACGTGGCGGGCCCAGCCAACGGTGATACCTTGTTTGGATTCGACGGCCTGCGGCAGGATGACTGCGGGGGCCTGAGGCACCGACGTACGGGCCGCAGCGGCAGGAGCACCAGCCGCGGGAGCGGGCCACAAGGCCGCGCGAAGCCCGATCTGCGAAAGCGGAAACGTCGGGTTGGGCAGTTCTTTCATGGGGAGACCCTTTCTGCCGAGGGAGTCTCCGCACCTGCGATGAAGCGGGCATGTCAGGAAAATTGCAGGCGCGTGACGCTGTTACAACCCCACGCCGCCTGCAGAACGACTGCAACCCACAGGGCCAGCTTCGTCGTCTAATGCGATGGATTCGCGAAACGGAGTTCCACACATGGCCACAACCGCCGCCAACGGCACCGACAGCAGCCGCCTCCATCAGACCTTTCCCGTCCTCAGTGACACGGAGATTGCGCGCATCGCGCGCTTCGGCACCGTGCAACAGTTCGCGCGCGGCGCCAGGCTGTTCACCGCGGGCGAAACAGGCCCCGGCATGTTCGTGCTGCTGAAAGGCGTCGTGGCTGTCACGCAACGCGACGGGCTCGGTCATGTGGTGCCGATCGTGCGGCAAGGACCGGGAGAGTTCCTGGCCGAAGTCGGCCAGTTGAGCGGCCGCCCTGCCCTCGTCGACGGCCACGCCGACGAGGATGTGGAGGCGCTGCTGGTGTCCCCCGCGCAGTTGCGCGCGCTGCTGGTCGCCGAAGCCGACCTTGGCGAGCGCATCACCCGCGCGCTGATCCTTCGGCGCGTGGCGCTGATCGAATCGGGCGCCAGTGGCCCGGTCCTGATCGGCCAGCCGCAGTCGCCCGACATGGCCCGGCTCGAGAACTTCCTGCGCCGCAACGGCTATCCATATCACCTGGTCGACGCTGCCCAGGACCCCGACGCCGCCGCCCTGCTCGCCCAATACGGAACCTGCAAGCTGCTGGCGGTATGCCCGGACGGCTCGGTGCTGGTCAACCCGAGCGACGATGCGCTGGCGCGCTGCCTCGGCATGGTCGATACGGCGGAGCGCAACGAGCTGTACGACGTGGCCGTCGTCGGCGCCGGGCCTGCCGGGCTGGCGACTGCGGTGTACGCGGCTTCCGAAGGCCTGCGCGTGATCGTGCTCGACTGCCGGGCATTCGGCGGCCAGGCCGGTGCCAGTGCGCGCATCGAGAACTACCTCGGCTTTCCCACCGGTATCTCGGGGCAGGCGCTGGCGGGCCGAGCGTTCGTCCAGGCACAGAAATTCGGCGTCGAGATGCTGATTCCGGCCAAGGTGGCGTCGCTGGACTGCTCTCGAGAAAACGCGCTCGAGAGCCTGGCAGTCACGCTGGCGGACGGCCGCACGATCCATGCGCGCACGGTGGTCATCGCCAGCGGCGCGCGCTACCGCCGGCCCGACGTTCCGCGGCTTGCAGAATTCGAGGGCCGCGGCGTCTGGTACTGGGCCTCTGCCATCGAAGCAAAGATCTGCGCGCAGCAAGAAGTGGCGCTGGTCGGCGGCGGCAACTCGGCCGGACAGGCCGCGGTGTTCCTGTCGCGCCATGCGGCCAAGGTGAACGTGCTGGTGCGCGGGCCGTCGCTCGCCGCCAGCATGTCGCGCTACCTGATCGACCGCATCGAGGCCACGCCCAATATCTCGCTGCAGCCACACACCGAGCTCGTTCGCCTTCATGGCGGCTCCGACGAAGGCCTCACCGGCGCGACATGGCGCTGTCATACCTCCGGCAACGAACACGACTGCGCTGCGCGCAACATCTTCCTCTTCGTCGGCGCGGAGCCGGAAACCTCATGGCTCGAAGGCTGCGGCGTGGCGGTCGACAAGCATGGCTTCGTGCTCACCGGCGATGCCGCCAGCCGCGGCTTTCCGGCCCGGCCGTCCGCGGCGCTCGAATCGAGCGTGCCGGGTGTGTTCGCCGTCGGCGACGTGCGCTCGGGCTCGGTCAAGCGCGTGGGCGGCGCCATCGGCGAAGGCGCGGCCGCAGTAGCGCTGATTCACCAGCACCTGTCGCAGGCCTCGGCCGTGGCCTGAACAGCGCATCAGCTCAAACCAGAAGGAGTCCGAAGTTGCCAATCAAACCTTGTGACCACGTGCCCGCCGAGATCGCACAGCCCCACGCCCAGCAACAGCGCGGCTGCGAAGACTGCCTGAAGACCGGGGACACCTGGGTTCACTTGCGCTTGTGCGTGCATTGCGGGCACATCGGCTGCTGCGATTCGTCGAAGAACCGTCATGCGACGCGGCACTCGCACGCCGAAGGTCACCCCGTCATCCGGTCGCTCGAGCCCGGTGAAAGCTGGATGTGGTGCAACGTGCACGAGAAGCAAGTCGGTTGATATTTCCCCGAATTTCACCAACCAGACTGCGAATTCCCGCGCCGGCACGCGTTTGAATTCGCACGTATATGCTGCCGGGCTCGCATCAAACACATCCCATTACCGGAGTGCCAGACAACATGCCCGCATCGCCCATCGAGGTCTATTCATGGCCAACGCCGAACGGCCACAAGATTCACATCATGCTGGAGGAGTGCGGGCTGCCCTACCACGCGCACCCCGTGAACATCGGCAAGGGTGACCAGTTCGCGCCCGACTTCCTGCAGATCAGCCCCAACAACAAGATCCCGGCCATCACCGACCCCGATGGTCCGGACGGCAAGCCGATTTCGCTCTTCGAATCAGGCGCCATCCTCGTGTACCTCGCGGGCAAGACAGGCAAGTTCCTGCCCACCGGCGACCGCGAGCGCTACGACGTGCTGCAGTGGCTGATGTTCCAGATGGGTGGCGTCGGCCCCATGCTCGGCCAGGCGCACCACTTCCGCCTGTACGCGCCCGAGAAGATCGCCTACGCCATCGACCGCTACAGCAACGAAGCCAAGCGCCTCTACGGCGTGATCGACAAGCAGCTGTCGAAGAACAGGTTCATCGCAGGCAAGAGCTATTCGATCGCCGACATCGCCATCTTCCCGTGGCTGCGCAGCTGGGAAAATCAGGGAATCACCCTCACCGATTTCCCCCATCTGAAGGACTGGTTCGACGGCATTTCCGCCCGCCCGGCCGTGCAGCGCGGCGTGAAAGTGCTTGCCGATCTGCGCCAGCCGATCACCGGCGACAAGGAGCGAGAGATTCTTTTCGGCAAGACCCAGTACGAGAAACGCTGAGGCCCTTTTATCCGGGCTAGAATAGAAGGCTTGTCGGGGTGTAGCGCAGCCTGGTAGCGCATCTGGTTTGGGACCAGAGGGTCGAAGGTTCGAATCCTTTCGCCCCGACCAAAAAATGTGAACGGTGACAGTGGCTCGGGCTGCTGTCACCGTTTTGCATTCTGCGTCACCTGACACGCGGACAGTTCGCGGGCCGATGCGCCGAGCCCCCTATCGACTTCCTACACCCAGATCGCGTGAGGGCAGCCCGCGGGCAGAAAGACCCACGACCACTGCGGGAGACTGCTGAAACCGGATTCACACATCTTGTTTCATATGTAAGATTTTTCCAGCCTCAAGAAGCATTGCTTTCTGGCTTCTCATTGGGGAAATCTGCCATTAGAACAAGGAGTGATTGGATGAATTCGTGTTACAAAACGGTATGGAATGCGGCACTGGGCGCCTGTGTAGCAGCAGCAGAGAACGTGTCTTCGAAGCGGGGCGGCAAGGCGAGCGGTTCAAGGCGCACAGTTACTGCGAGCGCGGCCTTGGCGCTGGCCGCGTTGGCCGCCGGCGGAGCCGCACAGGCAGCGACCTTCACCGCCGCCAGCGAGGCGGAACTGATCACGGCCATCAACGACGCCAATGCCAGCCCCGACTTGAGCTCCACCATCACCGTCACCAAGGCCATCACGGTGACGACGCAGTTGCCCCAGCTCTCGTCGAAAGTGACAGTCAATACCGGCACGTTTGCCACGACCATCGGCTCCGCTGCAGGTGCAACGCTGGATCTACAGACTGGCGCGACCTATCAAGCCGCCGTGGTCCAGGTGGGCATCGCCCCCAACACGACCGGGATCGTGGTGGCCCAGGGCAGCGGCACCGCGCTGTCGGGTACTGCCCTCACGACCGGGGCAGGTCAGAGCACGGTCAGCGTTCTGGACGGCGCTTCCGCCGTCTTCACCGGCAATCTGAACACCGGAGCTGGATCGGCCACCATCAACGTGGGCAAAGGCGCCTCGATGTCGGTTGGCAACCTGAACTCGGGCATCGGCCAGACCGCGATCAACGTGACGGGTGGCGGAAAGATCACGGTCGGCACCAACGCCAACCTGGGGGGCGGCAACGGCGCCGCGAACGGAGGCATCACGGACGTCGTGGTGAGCGGCACCGGCTCTGCCATTCAGTTCAGCGGGGCCAGCGGCTACTACCACCATGCCGGCACGCTCGAAGTCTCCGCTGGCGGCTTCGTCGGGGCCAACACGGTGCAGGTGGGTTTCCGGGCGGGTGACGTGTTTACCGCGACCGTGACGGGGCCCGGGTCCGTCTTCGGCAGCGTCAACAACAATCTGACCATCGGTGGAGGAGGAACTGCCACGGTCACCGTGGCCGACGGCGCCCTGCTGACTTCAGGCACCAGCGGCACCAATACGCTCTCCCTGGCCAACACGGCGACCGGCGTGACAACCTTGAACATCGGTGCACCGGTCGGGAGTGCGCCTGCCGCCCCCGGTGCCGTGACGGCGAAGAACATCACCTCCAGCAGCGGCCAGTCGACGATCAACTTCAACCACAACGCGAGCAGCTACGAATTCGCGGTGCCGATCGGCGGAAATGTCATCGTCAACCAGATCGGCAGCGGCACGACCACGCTGACGGGGGACAACAACTACAGCGGCGGCACCACGATCACCGCGGGCACGCTGCAGCTGGGCAACGGAGGCACCACCGGCTCGATCTCCGGCGCTGTCGTCAACAACGCCACGCTGGCCATCAACCGCTCGAATGCCGTCAGCTTCCCCGACGCCATCAGCGGCAGCGGTGTCGTCCAGCAACGGGGCACGGGCACCACGACGCTGAGCGGAACCAACACCTACACGGGCGGCACTGTGGTGCAGGCCGGCCGGCTGCTGGCCGGCAGCGCGGGCGCGTTCGTGCAGAACACCGCCTACACGGTCAACGGCGGCACGCTCGACCTGGGCATCTGGGACCTCACCACCTCCAACCTCTCCGGCACCGGCGGCACCGTGGCGCTGAACGCCCAGACACTCACCGCCAACCAGGCCGGCGACAGCACCTACGCCGGCGCCATCACGGGCACGGGCGGCGTCGTCAAGTCCGGGGCTGGCGTGCTGACGCTCTCCGGTACGAACAGCTACAGCGGCAACACCTCCGTGACGCAAGGCACCGTGCGCGCCGGGGCTGTGAGCACCTTCAGTTCGAAGAGCGCGACCGTTGTCGCCAATGGCGCGACGCTCGACCTGGCGGGCCACAACCAGACTCTGGCATCCGTGAACAACAGCGGCACGGTGAGTCTCGCCGGCGCAGCGCCTGGCACCACGCTGACCGTCACCGGCCCGTGGGTGGGCAACGGCGGCACGCTCCGGCTGGGCACTGCACTCGGCGACAGCAGCAGCGCGAGCGACAAGCTCGTGCTCAGCGGCGCGACCGCCATCGCCAGCGGCACGACCAACGTGCAGATCACCAACCTCGGCGGCCTCGGCGCGCTGACCACCGGCAACGGCATCGAGGTCATCAGCGCGATCAACGGCGCCACCACCACCGCGCAGACCACGAAGAACGCCTTTGCGCTCGCGGGCGGCCACGTCGACGCCGGCGCCTACGAGTACCGGCTGTACGCCGCCGACGCGAGCGGCGCGGGCGAGAACTGGTATCTGCGCTCGACCGTCGCGGCGGTGCCTCCGACCAACGGAGGTGGCACAGGCGGCGGCGTGGTCGTGCCGGCCTACCGTACCGAGGTTCCACTCTACGCAGTGCTTCCCGAGCAGTTCCGCCAGGCCAACCTGTCGATGCTCGGCAGCCTGCACATGCGCATGGGGGATAACGTCCGCCCCGCCGCCAACGACGCAGGCCCTGCCGTCGCCGGCCAGAGCTACCGCCAGGCGTGGGGCCGCCTCATCAGCACCGACCGCACCACCAGCCAGACCGGTACCGTGAGCCCTACCAGCAGGGGCCGCCTCACCGGCGTCCAGGCCGGCACCGACCTCTGGGCCGATACCCACTGGCGCGCCGGCGTCTATGTCGGTCAGCTCGACGGTGACATGCGCGTCAACGGTTTCGCCAGCGGCCTGCTCGATCTCGGCGTCGGCATCAACGACCTCAAGAATCAATACTTCGGCGTCTACGGCACCTGGAAGAACGACAGCGGCCTCTACATCGACGGTGTGCTGCAGGGCGGCCGCCACCGCTATACGGCATCGCCGGTGCTGGGTCTGGGCAGCGGTGGCAAGGGCAGCAGCCTGCTGGCCTCCGTCGAAGTAGGCCAGTCCTTCGGCATCGCTGCCGGCTGGACCATCGAGCCGCAGCTGCAGCTGGTGCACCAGCGCGTGAGCCTGGACGACGCGAGCATCGTCGGTGCACTGATCCGCCAGGACAGTGACAGCGGCTGGCTGGTGCGCGTCGGCGTGCGGGTCAAGGGCGAGATCGACACCAGCGCGGGCCCGCTGCAACCCTATGCGCGGCTGAACCTCTATCACACGGGCAGTGGCACCGATGTGGCGCGCTTCATCGGTCCGGCCGGCTTCGCCGACATCGCCACGCGCACTGGTGGAAGCAGCGGCGAGCTGGCGGCGGGCGCATCCTGGCAGTTGAGCCGCAGCACCAGCCTGTACGGCGAACTTGGCAAGCTGTGGGACATGAGCGGCGATGCACGCAACAGCAGCGGCGTCAACGCCAGCGTGGGTGTGAAGGTGCTCTGGTAAGAGCCGGAGATGCAGGCGGTCGGACACGCATGACTGCGGTCTGTCGCCTGCCTCGAAACCGCCCCGCGCGCCAAATCAGGACGCGGAACTCGGTAGAATCCGCCGCTGCCGCTTGAGAGCAATCGCACTCAAGTCATTGATTTTCCAGGCATCTCTTCAGCCTGGAATCTGCCCGTAGCTCAGTTGGATAGAGCACCTGCCTTCTAAGCAGGTTGTCGGGGGTTCGATCCCCTCCGGGCAGGCCAATCCAGTCCTTCACGCAGCCTCGCAAGATATGAGCTGGCCGGCGCGGTCCCGGACGGTCTCATGCCGCCGTGCGCCGGACGGGCCTTGAAAACGCCGAGATAACAACCCGCAGCTTTCGCGCAATGGCACTCGATCACGGTCGAGCAAAGGATGCCGAGCCCAAGGCGATCGGAGACCTGGCCAGCGCCTGTTGCGGGTTGATCATCAGCGCGCAACATGCTGTCACTTTTTGGCTGCCCAACAATGAAAACAAAAGGGCTACACTGCACCCGGGCAGCCAATCTCTCCCTCTACCCTCCTCCTATGGCTGCTCATTTAGCCCGCTTCGGCGGGTTTTCTTTTTGATGCGATGGGCTCGCGGCGCCAGCGCCTCGAGCGCTATTGGTCGACCGAAGCCCACCCGGAGCCATCAAGCGCCCTCTCCTGCAGCCACGAACCGCCGCTCCCGCATCCACTTCGTCATGACCCACTTGTCCCCCCGGGTCACCGCCGCGCTCGCATGCAGAGACCGCGCATCGACGCGGCCGCGGTCGTCGCAATATTCGAAGTAGCAGGCATTCCCGCGAATCGGCGATACCGCGAGGCCGAGCTGCGGAAAGACGGTCTGGCCGCCTTCGGGCACGTCGTCGAGATAGGTCACCAGCGTGCTCACGCGCTGGCCGCTTCGCGCGACGGATTCGCGGTTGGCGGCGTTGGTGGGTGCCAGGTAGTCGTAATGAGGCTCGCTGCCGGCGCCGGTCGGATAGTGCAGCACCTGCAGTCCCTCGCCGTTTTCCAGCGGAAGGTTCATCAGCGCCGAGAGCCGCCGGTCGAGACGGGCGACCAGGTCGTTCTCGCCCGGACGGAAGAACATGCCCCAGCTTGCGCGCTTGTCGCTCACCACGTCGCGGCCGCTCATCGGGTCGACCAGGGTGGAGGGCTTCAGCCGCGGTCGCGCCATCTCGATGATGGCCTTGCACTCCTCGGCGTCGACCACGTTGCCCAGCACGGCAAAGACCGGATCTTCGCCGCGCGAATGCACGACGATCTCGCGACCGGCGGCCAGTATCCGAGTGCCCGGCGCGAGCCGCGCCACCGGCCTGGACGACGCTTCGTCCGGAAGTTCGACGGCGCCGTCCGGCATCGCCCCGCCCTGCCGCCGCGCATCGACAAACGCCGCGACGATGGCGTGCGCGGCCCGCTCGCTCATTCCCTGCTTCAGCATCGTGGCCAACACCGCCTGCGGCGCAAGACCCGCATCCAGGTTGTGCGTGAGCCAGCGGCCCAGATCGGGCGAGAAGCGGACGATGGTGCTCATGGGAACCCGTGTGTTCGCCGTACCGCGCCTCAGACCGGCCCCATCTGGGCGACCCAGCCCCTGTCGTCGCGCCGGAAGCCCTGGCGCAGCTGCAGCGGGCCACCCGCGCCGTTCATGATGCGCGTGATCATCGGAAACACGCGCTGCGCGTCGGCGTTGCGCATCCACGGCGCCGTATCGACCTGGTAGGTGTAGCTGACCACCGCCAGTGGATGCCGTGCGTCGGAGGCGTCGACCTTGACGTCGACGATCTTCTCGCGCTTGAGATGCGCCACGCAGAAGTCGCTGGCGTGTTCGGTGCCATGGCTCGCGTGCGGATGCGGCTTGTAGAACTGGCGGCCGGCTTCGGTCAGATCGAATCGCTTGATCGCACCGTCGGGGTTTTCCTTGCTCTTCGGTGCAGCGACGATGGTGCTCTGCACCAGCCCCAGTTGTTCCATCACCGGAAACTGGACTGCGTGGCGCGCACCGGAGCCGGCTTCGGCTTCGGTCAGGTCGATCGGCCAGTCGAACATGGCAAGGCAGATGTCGCCGCGCCGGGCGAGGTAGTCATCCAGCGGGGCGGCGAGATTCTCGGCGGTGGGCGCATTGGCGTCACGGCCGGCACTGCACGCGGCCAGTGCACAGATGACGGCGAGGCCCGCCAGGGTCTTGAGCGAATTCAGGATGCGCAGGCTCGGTTCGATGAAACGGAGATTCATGGGATTTCTGGTTGGCTTTCTTGAATGTCAGTGGCGAATCGCCGGCTCAGTGCTCGTCGAGTTCATCGGCAACCCAGCCGTGTCGCGTCAGGTGAACGCCGAGGCGCACCTGCATCGTTCCCTCGCGCTGGATGGCACGCGCCAGCAGCGGGAAGGCTTGCAGCACTTCGGGCGTCGAGGCCCACGGCTCGAGCGCGATGCGGTAGGTGAACAGCAGCGAGGTCGCGGTGCGGCCATCGCGCGTTTGCGGCGGATCCCAGCCGATCAGACGATCCAGGCTCAGGGTGGCCACGCAGAAGTCGGCCGGGTGCGTGATCGTCTGCGTCGTCGTGCGTATCACCACGGGCACCTGCAGGTAGTACTTGCGCCCCGCCTCGGTCAGCGCGTATTCGCGGGCTGGGGGCTGAGCGGCGACGACATCCTTGCCGCTTACCAATCCCAGCTTCTCCAGCACCGGCATCTGCTGCGCATCGGGCTCGTGCGATCCGGCAGCCACGGTGATCGGCCAGGCGTACTTGGCCAGGCACACATGGCCGCGCTGCGCGAGGTAGTCGTTGGTTGTCGCGGTGAAGTTGTCGCGGCTCGGAAAGCGCGCCTCTTCGTTGTCGCAACCGGCCAGGAAGACCGCGAGCAGCATCGCCAGCAGGACCTGGATGCCGCCGAGGCGGCGCATCGCTCGACGATCGGCTTTCATTTCGTGCACCTGTCGGTGGCCGATGCCCTGGCGGAAGGCTGATAGCCATCGCTCAGCGTGCCCAGGAAGCAGACCAGGTCGGCGATCTGCTGCGGCGTCATCGCCGGGGCGGAGCCAGGCTGGCGCGGGCGCGTGCCGCTGGCAAGGGTCTTTTCGCCGCCCTCGCCGGTGCCCAGCGGCACTTCCTCGTCGAGGCTGCCGTGCTGCGATTGCGGCAGGTCGTTGTACTTGTCGAGCGTCGCACCCGGCACGTGCGTGGGCTGCAGCGCCCAGGCCGGGTTGGCCTGCGGCGCGCCGCTGCCGTCGTTGCTGGCGGGATACCAGTACTCCGGGTTTGTGTCCCGCGTGTTGTAGAAATTGACGACCTGCTCCAGCGAGTGGAACACGCCGTTGTGGAAGAAAACGCCTCGCGACGCCACGTTGCGCAGTACCGGCACCTTGAACATGCCGCAGTACGGATTCGCCGTATCCGGCGTGGCGGGCATGTGGTCGGTGCGGAATGGGCCGCACAGCCCCATGTCGAAGTACTTCGGATCGTCGTTGGCCGGAATGGGATCAGGGTTGTTGGGAATCGACCTGTCGTTGCGCGGTGCACCCAGGGCCTGGTAGGTGAAGTCCGTCATCAGGCCCGTGTTGCCGTTGAAGTTGGCGCCGGTGTAGTGGCAGCCCGAACAATTGGCGACGGCGCTGCTGTGGAACAGCACTTCGCCACGCCGCTCGGCCGGCGTCAGCATGCCGCCGGCCTTGTTGAAGACATACAGGTCGTACTTGCTGCTGTACGGGTGGAAGCTCAGGTCTTCCGTCTCGAGCGCCTGTATCGCGGTGCCAAGGGCGTTGAAGGCTGCATCGGTGTCGTTGAACACATCGGCACCGAAAGCCTGCTTGAACAAGCCCGCATAGGCGCTGGCCTGAACCACCTTCACGACAGCTTCCTTCGAGGTGTTGTTCATCTCGACCGGGTTGAGCAGCGGCATGCCGGCCTGTATCGCCAGTGTTGCCGCGCGGCCGTCCCACATGAGGCCGCCGCCCGGCGAGCTGGATGTCACTCCGTCGGGGTTGGGTGCGTCGTCGCTGTAGGGCGGCGTCGCCGAGCTGTAGCGCAGCGAAGGCACGGCACGTGCGCCGATTTTTGTGACGTCGGAGCCCAGTTGCACTGAAATGCTGTTCGGCGGGCCATAGGCGTATTGCGGGTCGTGGCAGCTTGCGCACGACATGTTCCGGCCACCCGACAGGTTCTTGTCGAAGAAGGCCAGTTGCCCCACCTGGGCCGCCGGGCTCAGTGTGGGCGCGCGCGGGACGGTGTTGCCCGCCTTCGCCGCGCCCTTGTCATCACAGGCCACGAGACACCACAGCGCAACCGAGAGCGCCATGGCGAGCGGGACCACTTTTTCCATTGCCGGATTCATCATTCGCTGTTGTTCCCCAAGTGCGGCAAGTCGCGCCGGACCTGCTCACCTTGCGGGATTCGAGGAGCCCGCGGGACGGCGGAAGAAACCTCTTCCAACCGTCCCCCCGGGCTTGCTGCCGCAATCCGGCTACCTGATTGCCCAGACGTTGTTCTGGCTCGTATCAGGACCGACCTGAGGAGTGATCTGGCCTTCCAGCTTGCCTGTGACGGGGTCCTGCACACCTACGATGTCGTTCGCGTACAGCTTCTGGGTGTAGTTGGCCGGGATCACGTAGGCATGGTTGATCGGCCGCACCGAGTCGAAGTGCGTGTCCGCGCTGCCCTGGTATTCCGGCAATGCAAGGATGTTGGCCGTGATGAACGCTTCCGTGTATTTGGTGCGGTTCAGGTACGACGCATCCACGGCCGGGTCGGCGATCTGGAACATGTCCTGCAGGGTGCGCAGGAACGAGAAGTGGCTGTACGAGTCGCTGTCCGCCACCTGCTTCTTCGCCGTGCCGACGTCCTGCTGGTTGGTCATGATGCCGAAGATCGAATTGCCGTGGCCGAAGTTGCCCCCCGCATAGTTGGGCGGCGGCGTGGTGGCCGCCGCCTTGCCGCTCGCATCCACGGTCACCGGCGCCGCATCAGAGTTCGGGCCACCCGCGTTCCAGCCGCAGCAGGAGCCATTGCTGCCGCCTTCGCCTTCGTCGTACATCACGACAATCGCGACGCGCTTCTGCGGGTTCTTCCACAGCGCCGAACTCCGGATCTTGTTGATCACCATGCCCAGGTAGATGTCGGCGCGCGTGGTGCCGGCGGCCTGACCGTCGTTGTTGGTGTTCGCGCAGCTGGTGTCCTTGCCAACGCCATGCATGTCGTCGCACTGGTCCGGAACGATGAAGTTGATGTTGCCCACGTCACCGACGTCCAGGTCCTTGCCGAACTGGTCGTAGATCCAGCCTTTCGGAACCGGGTAGATCGACGAATTGAGCCAGTCCGCTTCCTGGTACTGCGTGCCGAAGATGGTGCGGTTGTTGGCCACGAAATCGGGCAGGCTGCGCGCGCCCTGGAAGGCGATCGAGGGACCGTGCTTGACCTTGTAGAGGCCGCCTTGCGCGGGGAAACTGGGCGAGCCGACCAGGGTTGGCGGTGCCGAGCCGTCGAGGTTGGTGGCGCCCTTGAGCTTGCTGGAGTCGTAGGTGGCGGTGACGGAGTTGTCCAGGATGCTGTCGGCGCGCACGTCCTGGCCGGGGTTCATCGACTCGCTGTAGGTGCGGATGGTGAGGCCCGCCTTGGACATCGCCGTGAACAGATTGCTGCCCGGGACGTTGTGCACGGTGCCCCCGGTCGGGTGGTCGCCGCAGGTCGTGTCCGCCGGGACGTACTGGGAGCGAGCTTGTGGGGTCGCCGGCGGGAGTGCGCCCTGCATGGGCATGACTTGGCCGTCAGAGGCCGTTCCGCCGGCGAATGCGACGTCCTTGATGTCGTAGGGGGCGACAGCGCCGCAGCCGAACCAGTTGTCGTCGTGGATGCCGAAGTCGTCGCCGCCGCCCAGCGCGGTGTAGTTGGGCTCGGACGGATTGCCGGTCGAGTAGTACGTCTTGAGCTGGTTGTAGTTGTTCAGGATGTAGTTGATGTTCGCCGCGCGCGGATTGCCGACGATCACGTCGGTCGACTTGTTCTCCTCGACGATGATGAAGATGTTGTCGTAGGCCGGAACGCCTTCCACATTGAAGGCCGCCTGCTGTGCCTGCGCGAAGGTGATGGGCGCCTGCTTCTGCGAGGGCAACGTGGGAGTGGCCTGGCTGCCGTCCCTGTTGGTGAGCGTCACGCCCGACAGGCCGACGAGGCGCGGGTCGCCGCCCGCGACAGCCAGGTTGTCGGGGAACAGGTCCTTGCGGTCGAGCTTGGCCGTCGCGTAGGTGTAGCGGTTGGTCAGCTGGTTGTCCTCATACAGCGCCGCGTACTGGGTGGCGCCGCTCAGCGTGTTGACGTCGGCCAGCGGATCGGTGAAAGCGGCCGTGCCGAGGTTGAAGGCCGGCCCGTTGAGACGGGCGACGAGGTTGGCCTTCTCGGCGGCGTAGCTGCTGCCGTTGGCTTCCACGAGGCGCTGGGCCTCGCTCGACATCGGGCTGATGACGATCTTGTCCGTGCCCTGGTCGGCGACCTGGGCAGCCGAAGCGCGCAGGATCAGGTGGCTGCCCGCGGCCGCGCCGGTCGCGGTGTTGATCGCGGAGGCGCCGATGTCGGCCACCAGCTGCCCGGTCTGGGTGGTCGTCAGCGTGAACTTGCCGCTCGCGTCGGTGACGGTCGAGGCTTCGCCGCTGTCGAGCACGCCGTTGCCGTTGGCATCGACGAAGACCGTTGCCTTCTGGTAGTAGCCGGCCTTGAGCGTCGGATTGCCCGTGCTGCTGCCCGGCACATAGCCGCTGGCCGCGACCACGCCGCTGAAGGTCGTGGGGGTGGCGCCCGTCGTGCTGGTGGGCGGGGTGGTGATCGGGAAGAAGCCGCTGCTTCCGCCGCCACCTCCTCCGCAGGCGGCGAGCACGCAGGCCGCGACCGTCGTCAAGGACGAGAGCAGGATTTTCTTGTCGAATATCGTCATATCGTGGGGCAGTGAGTTATTGATGGTTTTGAGCAAGCTGCGAGAGAAAACTTGGGAGATGCTGCTTTCCCATTAAGAAAGCGCGGATCAGGGAGGAATGTAGAAATGGCCGGTGACATTTATGTGTCAATTGCCGCCAGTGCACCGTCAATACCTCGAAAACAGATCAATCGAATTCCCGCTCAAATAAACCTGACCACAGACTGACTTCAGAATTAGAAGAAAATTAGCAATACCCGTTGAAAGAATTTTGAAAGCAAACCCCGGCGACACCCCGGGCGTCCGTGGCGGCGCTCCGTGCGAGCCCAAGTCGACGAGGCGCGATGCCCAGCGGCCGGACACATCCATGCAATTCCGGAAAAATCGGCGTCCCCTTGAAATTTCCAGGCCACCCGGGAAATTGATTGCCTTGTTTATCGATGCAATGAGGAACGAATACCTGCAGTTTTCGCGGCAATAAATTCACGAGAACATCATATTCAATGCATAGAGTCTGCGCTTTCCGAAGTTGCCGGCAATTTCAGAAAAGAATTTGATGCACTACGAATTCAAATACCATGAAAAAGCAGACTCTTTCCAATGAAGAAAAAATCGACTTGGCTCAATTGGCTTCCGTTCCGGAGAACAGGCGCCGGGAATTGCTGAAGCTGATGCTGGCGGGCTCGGTCACGGGACTCGCGGTCGCGCTGCCCGGGTGCGGCGGCGGCAGTGGCGCCGGTGCCGGGGCGTTCCCGGTGACAGGGACGAACGAGCCTTCGACAGCCGGATCGCCCACCGGCGCGCCGCCGCCGGCGAGCCAGGGCGTCACCGCCCAAAAGATTTCGAGCTTCACGATCTCGGTGCTTCCCGATACCCAGTTCTATCCGCGCTATGCATCGGAAAAGATGGGCGAGCTCTACCAGAAGCTTTACTCGGGCATCGACCCGAAATACGACAACCCCTTCAAGACCCAGACGCAGTGGATTGCCCAGAACGCCAGGCTGCTGAAGATGCCGTTCACCATGCATCTGGGCGATATCGTCGACCAGTCGTGGTACTACACATCGGAAGGCTCGTCGCCCTGGAGCGCCTCCACCGATCTCGTGGGCAACGGCCAGATCGGCAACGGACAGGTCACGAAGGAATGGGAGCTCGCGAGCCAGGCGATGCAGGTGCTGGAGGCGGCCAGATGCCCTTACTCCATCTGCGCGGGCAACCACGACGTGGGAGCCATCGATTCCGACATGCAGTGGGGTCCCGACTGGGGCGTGGGGGTCACCGGTTTCGCCAACAACGACGGCTACCAGGACGGAGGCAGCCACCGCGTCGGCCTGTTCGAGCCCTACCTGCAGGTGTTTCCCACGGAGCGCGCGAAGCGGCAGGCCACCTTCGGAGGAAGGCACTCATCGGGCTTTCACGAGTACCACGTCTTCGAAGCCGAGGGAAACAGGTTCCTGGTGCTGTCGATGTCGTGGCGGGCGTCGGACGACGCGATCGGCTGGGCCAACCAGGTCATCCAGGCCAACAAGACGACCCCGGTCATCCTCGTCAATCACCAGCTGGTGGGCATCGGCAGCGACGGCAAGACCGCCGCGGACACCGCCTACTCGAACTACATGTGGGACAAGCTGATCAAGGACAACGACCAGATCTTCATGGCCGTCAGCGGCCACTACCACGGCTCGTGCACCAGCACGAAGAAGAACTCCCGCGGAAACGACGTGCACCTGATGGTGGTGGACTACCAGATGGCCTACATGGGCGGCAACGGCCTCATGCGCATGTTCGAGTTCGACCTGACCAACAGGAAGATCATCGCCAGCTCGTTCTCCCCGTGGGTGCCCCTGAAGCCAGCCGCAACGCTCAACGAGTTCGACGCCGCATGGCTGTCGGATTCGAACCAGTCCTTCGCGCTGGACATGGACTTCGTCAAGAGATTCGCCTCCTTCAATCCGGATTTCTCGGTGCCCGACGGTTCGTCGGACAGCAACCTGACGGACGTGGCGAAGAAGCTCATCCTGACGAACTACAGCCAGCCGCCGCAGAAGGCAGCCGCGCTTCCTTCCGGCCCCGACGACTATCCGAAGGTCGACAACACGCTCGCCCACTGGCGCTTCTTCAATGCGGCGGCGGCCGAGGGAGATCTCTTTCCCTATCAGCCTGGGCAGCAGATCCAGGACGTTTCCCCGGGAGGCAAGAACCCCGTCTCGGTGAACACGTGGGCGGGGCAGTCCGGCGACCTGGTCTGGTCGAAGAGCCATCATCCGCTGTCGGCCGCGCCCGGCAGCCTGCGCTTCCTGAACGCCACCAAGACCAGGTTCTCCTACTTCACGACCGACGCGAATTCGGCACTGAACGTGGAGACCTTCGCCAAGGGCTACACCATCGAAGCGTTCGTGTACATCGACGCCGGCTTCGACGCGACGAAGAATGGATGGATGGGCATCCTGTATCGCCTGGGGGCACGCTCGAACCTGCCCGGCTTCGCCTCGGACGATGGCGACTGCGCCCTGATGTTCGCCTTCTCGAACCTGATGGAATTCCAATGGGAAGTCGCTCCCGTGAACCAGGCAACCAACCTCACCTGCTGGTCGGGCGGCGTATCGGCCGGCCAATGGCTGCACGTTGCCATCGTCAACGATCCCGCGGCTTCGTATGCGACCACCATGTACGTGGAGGGAGCGCCCGTGCTGCGCAACAACACGAACATGCAGGGCATCCAGTACGTCGCCCCGACGCAGCAGCTCGCCATCGGCTGCGGGCAATGGGCCGGGAACATGTCCACGGGCTTCCTTGGAAGCATCGGCGAAATCCGCATCGTCGGCGTGCCCCTGACTTCCGACAAGTGGCTGACGGCCCGGGCGAGCTGAGCTGAAACGAGGAGGCCGGCGACGACGGGCCCGTCGCCGCCGGTCCTTTCCCGCCCTCCCAATTTCTCCCCAGGTCGCGCCTTAGGCTGGGCTTCTTCAACGTCGAGGGAAACCGCCCCGAATGCGATACCCCACCCGGAAACTCACCACGGCCACCACGGCCACCACTGCCGCCCTCGTCGCCCTGTCGTGCGTACCCGGCGCCTTCTTCAGCCACTGCGGCCATGGAGAGCCGGGGCCGGGCTTCGGCATTCGCTGACCCGAAAAAACGAACGGCCCTTCCGGCAGGACACCGAATTTGCTCGACGCACTACGGGCCTTGTGGGCCGCACTGGTTGCCATCGGCCAATTGCTGGCCTGGCTGCTGACGCTGCTGTCCTGAGCGTGGAGGCTCAGCCGCCCGAGGGCTGCTGCGGCTCCCCCAGCGACAACATCAGCCGATTCGCCCAGTTGAAGAACGCCGCGCCATGCACGACATCGGCAATCGCGAGGTCGTCCAGCCCCTGTGCCCGCAGCTGTGCCACATGCTCCGCCCCGAACGCCGAGGGCGTGGACGACAGCGCGACCGAAGCCGCCACGATCGCGTTCCAGCGCTCGCCCAGGTCGGCCTTCACGCCTTCGTCGAGCAGCCTCTGCACGTCCTGCGTGCGCTGCGAGAAATGCGAGGCGAAGCGCGCGTGCACCGATGCGCAGTAGATGCAGCCGTTGTAGCGCGAAGCCGCCGCGGCCGAGAGCTCGCGCTCGGCGCGCGGCAGGCCGGCTTCGGGGTTGTAGAAGATGTCCTTGTCGGTGCGCGTGCGCGCCCCGAGGATGTCCGGGTCGCGCGCCAGCAGGCGGAAGTACGGCGACTTGGCGCGCGCTGCATCGACCAGGCCTTCGAAATGCCGCGCTGTCAGTTCGGCCTCGGGCAAAGGCTCCAGCCAGGGCAGCCACTCGAGCTGCGCCTGCGTGAAGGCGTTCGGATGGTGGTTCTCGGGGTGGCTCAGCACGGATTCGGCGCTCATGGCTGTGTTTCTCGCTGTCTTTCTCTGCTCAATCGACAAGGGTGACGGGCCGCTGTGCCAGTGCCCGCAGGCCGGCGACGACGCGGATCTGGAAAGCAAGGAAAGCCACGAGCTGCGACAGCGTCACGGCCTCGGTGCCGGTCCATCCCGCATCAAGCAGCGATTGCAGCGCCGCGGCGCTCGCGTCGCGCGGATGGAAGACGAGCAGGTGCGCATGCGCCAGCGCGGCGGAGAGCTTCTCGCCCAGCACCGCGCGCCCGGCTTCGCTCACCTCGTATGAAGGCCCGCTTGCATCCTCCGCGCTGAGCGGCCCCGGGGGATAGCGGCCATAGGGTCCATCGGGGCCTTGCGCGGCGCCTCGCCGCGTTTCGATAGCGATCGCATCCGCCACGCCGGCGCGAGCGCCTTGCCCCGCCAGCGCATCGGCATAGAAGCGCGCCACGTCGGCCTGTCCGTGCAGCCCCGTGACGAAGGCCGCGACGGCGAACCTGTCCGCGGTCCCGAAATTCCCGAACACGGGCGGCGCCGGCGCAAACAGCGCGAGATAGCTCTGCTGCGCATGTGTGCGTGACTGTTCACGATGCGCACGGATGCGATCGAGATGGCTGCCGGGCTCGATGCCGACGAGCCGGTCGATGACATCGGGCACCACGGGTGCGATGGGAGAAGCGACGATGGCGTTCATGACAAAAAAAGGGGAAAAAAGAGTGCACCTAGAGAAGCGCAAGCGATCGCAGGTCGGACGCGCTCGCTCCGCTCGTCCAGCCAAGGGCCGGCGCGACTGCGGTGGCGGTCAGTTCGATGGAGCGCAGGATCGCCTCGTGCGGCGGATCGACGGAGTGCACCTGGCACACGAGATCGGTCACGCGCGCGAGCGTGCTGTCGGCACGCAGCGAGGCGATCACGTCGTCGGGCGAGCCGACGTGCACGTCGTAGGCGGCAATCAGCTCTTCGAGCGGCGCATCGGGCCCGGCCCGACCGGCGAGGCCGGCCTGCCCTGAAGCGGCGAAGCGCGCGGCCGAGCGGCGCAGGCCGATGTCGGCCAGGCGCAGCGCTTCCTTGCGGGTGTCCGCCACGAAGACGCTTCGTGAACCCACGATGCGCGGCGTGCGGCCCGCCGGCAATGCGGCCAGATAGGCATCGACGATCGGGTTCTGGATCTCGGCGAGCGATGCATCCGGCGCATGCTCCGGGCGAGGCTGCGTGCGCGAAAGCATCAATCCGTCGCCGGCCTCCCCTGCCCGCGTACCGCCGCTCACCGAGAACGTGGCCTGCCAGATGCGCCCGAGCAGCTGCTCGCCCGAGGGGTACAGCGCGTCGCCGCCCGCCAGCGGCCGGCCAGCCCAGGCCGAGCGCACCGCGGCCAGCTGCTTCGCGAAGATGGCCGAGCGGTCGTTGCCGTCCAGCCCGAAGGCAGCGAAGGACTCTGGCGTGCCGCCGGTTCCCACGCCCACCTCGAGCCGGCCGCCCGAGAGAAGATCGAGCACGATCGCGTCTTCGGCGACGCGCACGGCGTTCTCCAGCGGCAGCGTGACGATGCCGGTGCCCAGGCGGATGCGCCGCGTGCGCGACGCCACGTAGGCCAGGAAGACGAATGGCGACGGCAGGCCGCCCTCGTGCTCGTGGAAGTGATGCTGCGCCACCCAGGCCGAATCGAAGCCCGCGGCCTCGGCATGGGCGATCTGCGCCGCGACGAGGCGGTAGCGTTCCGCGGCTGGCACGTCGTCGAGCAGGCGGCTGAAGAAGCCGAGGCGAAGCGGGCGCGGTGGTTGGTGGGGAATGCCGGGCATCCGGAAGAGAAGGCTGCGTTGTGACTGGCCTTCGAGTCTTGCGCGGGATGCCGCCCGAGGGAAATCCGGTTATCGCGCTTGCTTATGCGCTTTGCGCGTATCGCCCGTTCATTCGGCCGTTCATTCTGTCGTTGGCCGGTCTGCGGCGGTGCAGACGCGGTTGCGCCCATTCATCTTGGCCGCGTACAGCGCCCTGTCCGCAGCCTGGATCAGTTCCTTCGGCGGCTGACGGGTGCCGGCAGGGCTCAACGCATCCACCCCGGCGCTCAACGTGACGAAGCCGTCCGGCGCACCGGCGTGCACGATCTCCAGGTCGCGCACCGCACTGCGGATCTTTTCCGCGAGCACCGCCGCGGCCGCCACGTCGGTATTCGGCAGCAGCACGGCGAGTTCCTCCCCGCCGTAGCGGGCGGCGAGGTCACCCGGATGCCGGGCCGCGAGGTTCGAGATGGTGCGGCCGATCGTCTGCAGGCACTCGTCTCCGGCCGTGTGGCCGTAGATGTCGTTGTACTGCTTGAAGCAGTCCACATCGAGCAGGATCAGCGCCAGCGTGCTCGCGTCGCGCATGGCGCGGCTGAATTCGGTGTCGAGCGTCACGTCGAATTGCCGGCGGTTCGCCAGGCCGGTGAGGCCGTCTTCCATGGCGAGCGTGTTCAGCGTCTTGTTGAGCTTTTCCAGCGCGTCGCGCGCGCCCCGCAGCTCGGCCTCGGTCTTGTTCTGCAGCTCCATCTGCCTGACCAGCCGCCAGCCCACGAAGCCGACGATCAAGACCAGCAGGACGACACCGCCTGTGTGCCAGAGCGTTTCGCTCCACCATTCGGCCAGGATCTCGTCCTTGGAGAGAGCCGCCCCGACGAAGAGCGGATAGTTGGAAAGGCGCCTGAAGCTGTTCAGCCGCGTGACGCCGTCCTGCGCCGACTTGATCTCGGCCGTTCCGACCGGCCCCAGGGTCCTGTAGGCGCGGTAGAGCGAGGTGTCCAGCATGTTCCGTCCGACCATCTCGGGGCTGAACGGGCGGCGGGTCATCATGGTGCCGGTGTCGAGGATGAGCGCGACGGCGCCGGCCTGGCCGATGTCCAGGCTGTCGTAGAACCTGGTGAAGAACTCGACGTCGATGGTCGCGAGCGCCACGCCGCCGAAGCTGCCGTCGGGGTTGTCGATGCGCCGCGAGACGGGCACGAGCAGCTTGCCGTTGGTGCGGCTCTTCACCGGTATGCCGATGTGCGGTCCGCGGTCCTCGTGGTCGCGATGGAAGATGAAGTATTCGCGCTCGGCGTTGTTCAGGTTCTGCGGCTGCACCTTCCGCGAGTTCACGACCCAGTTGCCCTCCTTGTCGTAGACGTGGATCGCATCGAGCTGCGGGAGCTCGGCCACCCGCATCGCGAGCACCTTGTGGAGCCTCTCGAGGGCCGCAGGCCCGGTGCCGTCGTACTCGACGCGCTCGACGACGCCGATCAGGGCGGTGTCGGTCTCCTTGATCGTGTCGTCCGCCTGCTGCGCCATCGCACGAGCCAGGTTCGCCGTGGCAACGCTCATCTGCTTGAGCTGGACCATGCGCGACTGCCAGCTGTTCCAGCAGTCGAGCGCGACAAGGGCGAGACAGACGACGGCGACGAAGGCCGTGGTCCGGAAGATGATGGAAGGTCGACGAAACAAGATCTGCTTTCGAGGCAACGATGTCTGAAGCGCCTCGCCGACTTTGACACATCTGCGGCCGGATATGCAGCAACCCGGTGCGGCCGCGTGCTGCCGGCCCCGAAGGAGGGCCCGGCCGGCTCAGACCGGCCGAACGTCGAAGAACGCCTCGTCCGTGTCGCCCAGGTCGCGAAAGCCCGCCGTGCGCGCCGCGTCGTAGGCCTTGGCCCATCGCTTGGCCAGGGCGATCTCCGCCTTCGAAAGATCGCTCTCGCTCGATTCGCTCGCGTTCTGGAACGCCCGCAACGCCTCGACCACGTCGCCGCCGAGCTGCCGGTCGATCTCGCGCCTGAAGCGCTGCTGCGCCACCTTCACCGCATCGGCCGCCGGGTGCGAATAGTCGGCAAGCCTCACGGTGTACGCGACCCGCTCCTCGACTTCGACGTCCTCGAAGCGGAACGGCTCCTCGGACTGCGCGCGCGAAAACGAGGGCTCCGGCAACAGCACCGGCGCATGCGGTTGCGGCTGTGGCTGTGGCTGCGACAAGGCAACCGGAAAGGCTGAGGCCGCTGCTGCGGCAGCACCCCGCGGAAAGAAAAGCTCGAACTGGTTCATGGTTCATCGCCCCGGCGCGCAGGTACGCGCCGATCCGGGCTCGTGGCCAAAGACTGGATGAATATACAGTCTTTGGCGACTGTTAACCAGCCTGCGAAGGCTCGGCATTGCCGATCGTCCGACGACTCAACGGCGGTCGTGAATCATTCGCCACATGTTGCATCCGCTCGGACACGCGGGCGCCACCGGGCCAGGGTTCGCCTGTGCGGCCACGACGGATGATGCGAGGAGGGAAAGATCGGCAGGATCGCTGCCCGGCGACGGAGTGCCGCCGATGACGAGTGCAGTCACGCTGACCGCCACCACTTTTGTAACCATCAACATGATCGTCTCCAGCAGTTGGTCACCAATTCAAGATAGACCTGCCGAAGACAAAAATCGCGGGGATTTACCCTCGCCGGTGCCCGGCGCCCGGCGCCCGGCACCCTACTCGCCGGAAGTCGGTCTCGCCCCGTTGCGCGATGCACGGGGCGGCTCTGCCGCCTCCCCCGCCTCGACATAGTTGAGCTCGATCGGATGAACGATCGACGCCGCCGGCTCGCCGTCGAAGCGCACCAGCAGATATTCGCCGCTGGCACCGGTGATGGCTCCGAACCTTCCCCGAAGCTCGACCCTGCCGCCACGCCGTGCGGGCACCCTGAAGCGCATCCGGATGTACGGGAGGCCCACGCGGAAATACTCGACCATGCGAAATCCCTGACTTTGTTTGTAATCGTTCGATCAAGGTCGCCGCGGCCCGCTCGACAAGAGCGGAAGACGCAACGTCGTTGACCTTTCGACTCAATCTCGTCGGAGGCGCGTCGGTCGCGTGTCAGTCGAAATCGCTCGCAGCTGACAGCCGCCGGGCATTCGGCGGGTGTGCCGACGCCGCTCAGCGGATGCCGCCGAAGGCGTTTTCCTCTTCCGCGGCGATGGTGTCGTCGACCTCCTCCCGAGGTCCGACATTCAGGTCTTCCGAGAGCCCCTTCAGGACGACGTAGCCCGCCTGCAGCGCCTCGGCGTAGGTGTGGAAACCCTTGGCCGCCTCCATCAGCGGCTCGAACTCCATGGAGTTGTCGAAGGACTCCAGCAGCACCCAGAAGTAATGGCCCTCGTCGTGTTGGTCGACGGTCAGGGCGATGGAGATAAGTTGGCCAGCCATGCCGCGCATGGTGGCGCGCTCGAATGACAGGCCCAAGAAGTAAACATGAACGTTCGGCTTCGTGTTCGACTGCTCGAAAACACTACATCCTTTCGTCCGGAAGGCCTTCACGCGGCGGCGGGGGATCGGCGATGCTCAGGGCATGCCGATCGCAAATTCACGTTCACCAGCGCGCTCCGGATGGCGCGTCGCCGCGCTGATCTACACGGTCGCCGGCGTCGTCTGCATCCTGGGCTGCGCCGTCGCCCCCGACAGCGACGTGAGCCTTCTGATCGCCATCGCGGGCGGGCTGCCTTGGTCGCTGAGCCTGCTGACGCTGGGCCTGTCGCCCGGGGTGGCCGACACGGCGCTGCTGATGCTCGCCGCGAGCTGGTCGGTGAACGCCGCGCTGCTGTGGTGGCTGGCGCTGCGGCGGCCCGGGCGGCACGGGCCCTCGCATCCGGCCTGACCCGGCCTGGTCGGTCCGGGCGAATCGGTGCGATCATCTCGCCCCGGAACACCGGGCGCCCGGTGCCTGTCCCACAACAAGAACCGAGACAAAGGCTTTTCCCCGATGCCCCAAGCCCTGCAGCAAGTCAACACGCCGCTGATCGGCGTTCCCGGCGGCCGCCATCTCCTCGACACCCCCGCCCTGCTGATCGACCTGCCCGCGATGACGCGCAACATCGAACGCATGGCCGCTTTCGCCAGGTCGCGCGGCGTGAACCTGCGCCCGCACGTGAAGACGCACAAGTCGGTCGAGATCGCGCGCCGCCAGGTGGCCGCGGGTGCCATCGGCGTGAGCTGCGTCACGCTGGGCGAGGCGGAAGTGATGGTCCAGGGCGGCATTCCGGGTGTGCTCATCACCTCGCCGGCGGTCACGCCGAGCAAGATCGCGCGGCTCATCAGGCTGGCGCAGCAGGCGCGCCCGGGCGACGTGATGGTGGTGGTCGACAACCCGCAGAACCTCGCCGAGCTTGCGCGCGCCGCGAGCGAACTCACCCATCCGCTGGACGTGCTGGTGGACTACGGCGCGGGCTACAACCGCACCGGCGCCGCCACGCAGGCCAAGGTGCTCGAGCTGGCCGCACTGGCCGCCGCCGAGCCGCGCCTGCGGCTGCGCGGGCTGCAGGCCTATGCGGGCAACCTGCAGCACATCGTGGCGCGCGAGGAGCGCAGCGCGGCGGCCGCCGGCCTGCGCGAGACCGTGGCGGGCATCGTCGCGGCGGCGCGGCGCCAGGGCCTGAACTTCGACATCGTCACCGGCGCGGGCACCGGCACGCACGACCTCGATTCACAGGAAAACGCCTTCACCGAGCTGCAGGCCGGCTCGTACGTGTTCATGGACGCCGAGTACAGCCGCGTGCTGGCCGACGGCGACCGGCCCTCGCCCTTCGAGACATCGCTCTTCGTGCAGACGGCGGTGGTAAGCACGAACGCGGCCGACTGGGTGACGGTGGACGGCGGCACCAAGTGCTTCTCCACCGACAGCGGCGTGCCGCTGGTGGCCAAGGGCGCCGACGCCGCGAGCCGCTACGCCTTCTTCGGCGACGAGCACGGCAAGCTGATGCCGCCAGCGGGCTCGCAAAATTCGCAGGCGCAAAGACCGGCATTGGGCTCGCGTGTGGAGTTCGTCACCCCGCACTGCGATCCGACGGTGAACCTGCACGACGCCTATCACGTGGTCGAAGGCGGCACGCTGGTCGCCATCTGGCCGGTGGACGCGCGCGGCAGGCGATAGAGGCATAAGAAAACTCGAAAAGCGTATTTCACAAGCGCCGTGCCGCGGGGGACAGTCGGGCGCTGTCCCTCTTCTCCCGGGCGTGCCTTTCGGGGCCGCCCTGCCCCATGGAATCCATCCAAGCAACGACGCACCCCGCGGCGCACGCGCCAGGCGCTCAGGCGCCATCCTTCCAGCAGCTTGCCGCCCGCTTTCGTCCTGTCTTCCAGCGCATCGCCGAGCGCTCCACCCAGCGCGAGAACGAACGCGAGCTTGCCTACGAGCCCGTGGCCTGGCTCAACGCCGAGCGCTTCGGCGCGCTGCGCGTGCCCATCGAGCACGGCGGCCTGGGCGGATCGGTGGAGCAGCTCTACGACCTGCTGATCGAGCTCGGCGAGGCCGACTCCAACCTGCCGCAGATCCTGCGCGCGCACTTCGGCTTCATCGAACGGCTCTTCGCCGAGATCGACCCCGCGCTGCACGGCCCGTGGATGCGGCTGGCGGCCGAGGGCGTGATCTTCGGCAACGCCACCACCGAGCTCGGCGAGGGCCCGCTCGGCGAGCTGCGGACCACGCTGCGGCGCGACGGCGATGCCTGGCGGCTAGACGGCGACAAGTCCTACAGCACCGGCACGCTGTACGCCGACTGGATCTCGGTCTCGGCCCAGCGCCTGAACGACGACGGCAGCAGCGACCGCGTGATCGCGCTCGTGCCGGCCGAGGCGCAAGGCGTGGAGCGCGTGGACGACTGGCGCGGCTTCGGCCAGCGGCTGAGCGCATCGGGCACCACGCGCTTTCGCAACGTGCGCGTGAAGCCCGAGAACGTGCTGCTGTACGTGCGCGACCAGCCCACCCCGCTGACTGCGCACTTCCAGCTCTTCCACCTGGCAACGCTCGCGGGCATCGCGCGCGCCATCGTGCGCGACGCGGTGGCCTTCGTGCAGCCGCGCAAGCGCATCTACAGCCATGGCAGCGGCGACACGCCGCGTGAAGACCCGCTGGTGCAGCAGGTCGTCGGACAGCTCGCGAGCACGGCCTTCATCGCGGCATCGACCGTGCAGGCGGTGGCGCGCGGCCTGGACGAGGTCGACCGCTTCCGCCAGCGCGGCGAGGCCGTGCCCGAGAGCCTGCTGTTCGAGGTGGAGCTGAACACCGCCAAGGCGCAGGCCGGCATCGTCGATGCGGTGCTGCAGGCGGGCACGCGTCTCTTCGACGTGGGCGGCGCTTCGGCGCTGCAGGAAGACCGGCGGCTCGACCGGCACTGGCGCAACGCGCGCACACTCGCCTCGCACAACCCGACCATCTACAAGGGGCGCGTGGTGGGCAACCACCTGCTCAACGGGGCGAGGCCGACTTTCTACTGGGCGGTGGGGAGCGCTTAAAGTCTCGGGTTCTCCAACGGACCCGTTTGCTTCATGCGCCGCCTGCTGCCAGCCTCTCTCCTATTGCTCATCGTCAGCTGCGCAACGCCGCAAACCGGCGTGCAGCGTCTCAACGATGGTGTCTTCAGGGCTGCGAGCCAGCAGGAAGCGGAGGCCTATTGCCGTATCGACGGGAACCCGATCCGGTTCCTGACGCAGGCCGACGCACCGACCACGCCGGGCAGCGGCGTGCTCTTCAGGTGCGACTGAAGAAGGATCGAGGGAATTGAAGGCTCTGCGGCGTCTTCAGACGCGCGGGAGCGCCGCAAGGAAGGTGGACACGACGATCGCCGCGGCCCGGTCGAGCTGCAGGATGTCCGCGACGTCGAAGGCGTGCGGCGCCGTGCGTCCACTCGAGCCGAGCGGCTTGCGGATCTCAACAAGGACTTCGGCCGCCAGTTCGCGGTCGCTGCGCGGCCGGCCGTCGGGGTGCATCACCCATTCATCGACTTGATCGAACGGAATGCTTCGGAAGACTCCCACGATGGGGACGTACTTGTAGCGATCCTCGCCCACCAGGATGGGCACGCTGAGGTTACAGAAAAACGTGGTCGTCGACATGCAGGATCGCCGTCGCTAGGCAAAGCGTTCAATTGTTAATGAGTGAGCTGTCTGGAGCCATCCTCCGCAGGAGCTATCAACGGAGGAGACGTGACCTTCTGCACACAAATTGTCTCCATCCGCATGGTTTTGCCCCATAAAACAACCACTTTATTCTTACATAAAGATACACCGAGTGGGATTTTTGATGTTTTCGGCTGTTCCGGCCCGAATTGAAGGGTCGGCCGAACAGAAGGCGCAGATGTAACCGCGCCCGCGCAAGACGGGGGATGCGAGGGTGCGCGAAGAACGGCGTTGGCGGGCTGGGGAATACCCGCCCGGCCGTTCACCCGGCAGCGATGGATTTCACGCGGGGCGCCCCGCCGGCCGTCAACCCGGCGCGCTGAAGCGCGGCGCGCGCCGCTCGATGTTGGCCTTCACGGCCTCGACCTGGTTCGGGCTGCCGATCAGCGCCTTCTGCTCCACCGACTCGGCCCGCAGCAGTTCGGCCGCGCTCTGCGAGAGCGATGCGTTCAGCAGCCGCTTGCCCGCGCGGATCGCGTCCGGGCTCTTGCCGGCAATCTCGTGCGCCATCTGCAGCGCCTCGGCCAGCGGGTCCGCGCTGACGCGGGTGGCGAAGCCCAGGCGCAGCGCCTCCTCGCCCGAGAAGATACGGCCGGTGAAGGTGAGTTCGCGCACCACGTCGCTGCGCGCGAGTTCGCGCATCAGCACCATGCCGGCCATGTCGGGCACCAGGCCCCATTTGATCTCCATCACCGAGAGCTTGGTGTCGGGCGCGACGATGCGGATGTCAGCCCCCAGCGCCACCTGCAGGCCGCCGCCGAAGGCCACGCCGTGCACTGCGGCGATCACTGGCACCGGCACCTCGCGCCAGACCATCGCGACCTGCTGCGCGGCATTCGAGATGCCATGCGTGCGCACCACCAGGTCGGCGCCGGCGGCGCCCTCGCCCAGCACGCTGGCGCCCGCGTCCTGCTGCTGCATGCGTTCGAACGAAGCCATGTCGAGCCCCGCGCAGAAGGCCTTGCCGCGGCCCGAGATCACCACCGCGCGCACCGCCTTGTCTTCACGCAGCGCCTCGCCGGCCTCGATGAGCGCATCGAACATCGCAGGATCGAGCGCGTTCATCTTGTCGGCGCGCGAAAGATGCAGTTCGACCACGCCGTCGGCGTGGCGGGTGCGTTCGATGCGATCGGTCATTCGATGTCTCCTGTGCGGTTGCCGCACCAGTATCGCCGGGCACGGGCTCAGGCGATGATGGCGCCTGTCGCCAACACAACACCGCAAACATCTCCGCCATGCCCCTGGACCGCCGCCACTTTCTCATTCAATCGGGTTCGGCCGCCGCCGTGGTCGCGTTGTTCGGACAGGGCTGCGCCTCGACGTCGGCTCCCGCATCCGCTCGCTCCGGAGAGGCGCTGGGCTTCACCGGCGTACCGGCGTCGCTGCGCGACGGCATCGTGGTGCCTCCCGAATACGAATGGCAGCTGCTCTACCCCTGGGGCACGCCCACCGGCGTCGCGAACCGCATGCCGAGCTTCGCGCCCGACGCGAGCAACAGCGCCGACGACCAGGCCGTGCAGGCCGGCATGCACCACGACGGCATGCACTTCTTCGCGCTCGATGCGAGCGGCGAGCGCGGCCTGCTGGCGATGAACCACGAGTACACCGACGAGCAGCTGCTGCACACCGACGGCGTGAAGGAATGGACCGCCGGAAAGGTCCGCAAGTCGCTGCATGCCATGGGCGTCTCGGTGATCGAGATCCGGCGCACCGACAAGGGCTGGCAGCAGGTGCTGCCCTCGCCCTTCGCACGACGCGTGCACGGCAGCACGCCGATGCGCATTGCAGGCCCCGCCGCAGGCACGCCGCTGATGCGCACCACGGCCGATCCGGCCGGCGACGCTGTCTTCGGCACCTTCGCCAACTGCGCGATGGGCGTCACGCCGTGGGGCACCTACCTCACCTGCGAGGAGAACTTCCACGGCTACTTCGGCGGCCCGAAGGACGCGGCCCGCAACGCCACGCCGGCCCAGCGCCGCTACGGCACGGTGGCCGGCTCGCAGTGGGTCGAGTACTGGCGCTTCGACGAGCGCTTCGACGTGAGCCGCCATCCGAACGAGCCGCACCGCTTCGGCTGGGTGGTCGAGATCGACCCGTTCGACCCGACGGCCACGCCCGTCAAGCGCACCGCGCTGGGCCGCAAGCGCCAGGAAAGCGCCACCTGCACCGTCGCGAAGGACGGCCGCCTGGTGGTCTACATGGGCGACGACTCGCGCTTCGAATACATCTACAAGTTCGTCAGCCGCGACAAGGTGCGCCCCGGCACCGACGCTGCCGCGCGAGCGGCCAACCGCCACCTGCTCGACGAAGGCACGCTCTATGCCGCGCGCTACGACGCCGGCGGCCGCGGCCAGTGGCTCGAGCTCACGCACGGACGCAACGGCCTGGACGCGGCCAACGGCTTCGCCGACCAGGCGGAGGTGCTGATCCACGCGCGGCTGGCGGGCGACCAGGTCGGCGCCACGAAGATGGACCGCCCCGAATGGATCGCCATCCATCCGCAAAGCGGCGAGGTCTACGTCACGCTCACCAACAACAGCCAGCGCGGCGACGCCGGCAAGCCCGCTCCCGATGCGGCCAACCCGCGTGCCAACAACCTCTTCGGCGGCATCCTGCGCTGGCGCGAGGACGCGGGCGATGCCGCCGCCACGGGCTTCGCCTGGGACCACTTCGCGCTGGCGGGCGACCCCGCGCAACCCGGCAGCGGCGCGCGCTACCCCTCGGCCAGCGCCGACGCCTTCGGCGCCCCCGATGGCCTGCACTTCGACCGCGGCGGCCTGCTCTGGATCCAGACCGACATGAGCGGCCAGGTGATCGGCAAGCCGCCCTACACCGCGCTGGGCAACAACCAGATGCTGTGCGCCGACCCGGCCTCGGGCCGCATCAAGCGCTTCCTGACCGGACCCAACGGCTGCGAGATCACAGGCTGCGTGGTCACGCCCGACCGCCGCACGCTGTTCGTCAACATCCAGCACCCGGGCGAGGCACGCGACGACGGCGACACAAAACCCAACAGCGCCTGGCCCGACGGCACCACGCCGGGCAGCGCCCGGCCGCGCTCGGCGACGCTGGCGATACGGCGGCGCGACGGCGGTATCGTCGGCACCTGAGACAAGCACCAGCAGAGAAAAGGGAAACCCACCATGAGCATCCGCATCGTCCGCCTCGGCACTCCCCGCGCTCCCGGCGAAGGCTTGCGCGTCGGCACCGTGCGCCGTCCGCCGCGCGGCGTTCCGAAGACCGAGTTCGCTTCGCAGGACTGGTACGACGTGTGGTATCCCAACCTCGCGCCCTCCGTCGAGGCGATGAAGCAGGCACAGGAAGCCCAGAAAGAGGAATCGCCCGCGCAGTGGAACGCCTTCGTGCGCAAGTTCAAGTCCGAGATGGCCGAGCCCGATGCGAGCCGCAGCCTCGACCTGCTGGCCGCGCTGTCGCACGGCGCATCACTCTCGGTGGGCTGCTACTGCGAGGAGGAATCGCGCTGCCACCGCTCGGTGCTGCGCAGCCTGCTCGCGGAGCGCGGCGCGAAGATCGCCGACTGATTCCGCTCAGACCATCGGCGCGCCGACGAAAACCGGCAGCCGCTCTGCCTGCGCGGAGTACGCGGCAAGCATCGGGAAGTCGTTCGGCGAAATCGCATCGGGCGTCATCAACTGCGTGAACGCCCAGGCCACGGCCGTCGAAATGCCCGCCTGCGTCATCGTCTCTTCGCTGGCCGACAGGGGCTCGGCAGCGAGCTCCCCTTCGAGCGCCGAATACGCTGCGGCGAGCTGGCCCTGCACACGGTCCATCCACGGCTGGTGCAGCTTCTCGGCCGGACGCAGTTTGCGCTCGTAGACGATCTGCACCGTCTTCTCGCACGCCGCGAGCGCGAGCCCGGTGAGGCGCAGTTCGCGCAGCCGCTGTGGCAGATCCGCCGGCAGCAGGCTGCGCCCGCTGAGAGCCTGGGCGTAGTCGATGATGAGCGTCGAATCCATCAGCACCGAGCCGTCGTCGCAGACCAGCGTGGGCGCCTTGACCACCGGGTTGATGGCGCTGAACTGCTCGAAGGTGCTGAAGACGGAGATCGAGCGGTGTTCGAAGGGAATGCCGAGCAGGCGCAGCGAGATGGCGGTGCGCCGCACGTAGGGCGAGTCGAGCATGCCGACGAGTTGCATTGGGTGTTCTCCTGAAAGACGGGCCTCACGATAGCGGCGCCGCCACGATCGTTGAATGGCAATCCATCGAAAATCGCGCTCGCGGACCGATCAAACATCGGCCGCGCCCCTCCCCACCGACCTCTTCCATGAACATCGACAAGAAAGACCGCCTGATCCTCGAAGCGCTGCAGACCGACGCGCGCCAGAGCCTGGCCGCCATCGGCAAGCGCATCGGCCTGTCGCAGCCGGCGATGAGCGAGCGTGTGCGCAAGCTGGAAGAGGCCGGCGTGATCGAGGGCTACGGCGCGCGCGTCAACCTGCGCGCGCTGGGCGTGGGGCTGCAGGCCATCATCCGCATCGACACCACGCATGCGGGCATCGCCAGGTACCTGAAGCTGTTCGAGGCCATGCCCGAGGTGCTGAGCGCCGACCGCGTGACCGGCGAAGACTGCTTCTTCGTGCGCTGCGCGATCGCCGAGCCGGCCGACCTGGAGCGCGTGGTGGACGCGCTGGCGGTCGATGGATCGGTGACGACTTCGCTGGTGCTGTCGAGCCCGGTGAACAAGCGGGTCACCGTGCACGCGGCCAGGCCGCCGAAGAAATAGGCGATAGACGGCAGCCTTCAGCGCTGCGCCTTGTCCTTCTGGTTCTGCGCCTCGATGCGTTCGCGCGCGGCCAGCCAGTCGGCGTCGCTCCACTGGCGCAGCTCGTAGAAGTTGCCACCGGTGGCCAGCGCGTTGCCGCCGTCCATCATGATGCTCTGGCCGGTGAGCCAGTCGCACTGGCCCGGCGCCATCAGGAAGGAAGCGAGGTTCTGCAGCTCGCTCATGCGGCCGGTGCGCGCCATCGGGTTGTTCTGCTTGCTGCGCGCGCCGGGCTCCTCGCCGGGGTTCAGGCGCTTGCTCATGCCTTCGGTCGGAATCTCGCCGGGGCCGACCGCATTCAGGCGAATGCCGTGGCGCGCCCATTCGACCGCGAGCGACTTGGTCATGACCTCGATGCCGGCCTTGCTCATGGCCGAGGGCACCACATAGGGGCTGCCGTTGTCGACCCAGGTGACGATGATGCTCATCACGCTGCGGAAGGCGTCGCCCTGCTTCCACTCGCCCGACTTCGCCTGCGCCACCCAGCGCTTGCCCACCGCCTGCGTCACGTAGAAGCTGCCGTGGAACACGATGTTGGCGATGGCGTCGAAGGCGCGCGGCGAGAGGGCCTCGGTGGGCGAGACGAAGTTGCCCGCGGCGTTGTTCACCAGCCCCGTGAGGCCGCCGCTCTGGAACAGGCTCTCGACCATCTCGTCGACCTGCTGGGCGATGCGGATGTCCACGCCGAAGGTGTCGATGCGCCGCTGCGGAAACTGCTTGCGCCACTCGGCCGCCGTCTCCTCGCAGACCGACTGGCGACGGCCGCAGATGGCCACGTCGGCGCCGAGGCTCAGGAAGCGCTCGGCCATCGCCCGGCCGAGGCCGGTGCCGCCGCCGGTCACCAGGATGCGCTGGCCGCTCATGAGGGAAGTCTCGAACATCAATCGTCTCCTTCGTCGATGAGAGGCGGCACGCGCCGCCACCGGCACATGCTACGCGTGCCGTGCTTTCGCGGCTTGCGTGAGGTGGCTCCGCCCCTCGGGCGAGAATGCGCGAAACGATTCTTCCGGAGACGACGACCGATGCCGAGCCCCGCCGACGATCAAGCCTTCGCACCGCTGGAGGGCGTTCGCGTCCTCAGCCTCGCGCTGAACCTGCCCGGGCCCGCCGCGCTGCTGCGCTGCCGCCGAATGGGCGCCACCTGCCTGAAGCTGGAGCCGCCGGGCGGCGATCCGATGGGGCTCTACAACCGCCCGGCCTACGCCGCGCTGCACGAGGGCATCGAGATCCGCGCCCTCGACCTGAAGACCGAGGCCGGCCAGCAGCAGCTGCACGCCGAGCTTGCCTCCACCGACGTGCTGCTCACCTCGTTCCGCCCCTCGGCGCTCGCCAAGCTCAAGCTCGACTGGGCCACGCTGCAGGCGCGCCATCCCTCGCTGTCGCAGGTGGCCATCGTCGGCGCGCCGGGCGAGCGCGCCGAGGAGCCGGGCCACGACCTGACCTACCTCGCCGAAAGCGGCCTCGTCACCGGCACCGAACTGCCGCCCACGCTCTACGCCGACATGGGCGGCGCCCTGCTCGCCAGCGAGGCGGTGCTCAAGGCCATGCTGCTGCGCTCGCGAAAGGCGGGCGGCGTGTACCTGGAGGTTGCACTGAACGCCTCGGCCGACTGGCTCGCCCTGCCGCGCACCTGGGGCCTGACGCAGCCTTCGGGCACGGTCGGCGGCGCGCATGCGGGCTACCGCGTCTATCCCTGCGCCGACGGCCGCGTGGCGATGGCGGCGCTGGAGCCGCATTTCGCGAAGCGGCTCTGCGAGGCCGCGCAGATCGCCTCGCGCGACATGCTGGCGCCGGCCACGCGCGAGGCGCTGGCGGCCTGGCTGCTGACGCGCACACGTGCCGAACTCGAAGCCATGAGCCGCGAGCGCGACGTGCCGCTGCTCACGCTGGCTGACTGATCCGGCAGATCGGGCTCAGCGGGCGGCGCCGTCGCGCTGCCGGTCTTCGCGCTTGAGCGCGAGATACGTGTCCAGATCGATCTCGTGCAGCTGGCGCGGGTACTGCTCGGCACCCGCGAACCATCGGCGCTGGCGGCGCTCGGCCTGGTCCGGCCCCGGCGCCGAGAGGTAGGCGTCGAGCGTCAGGAAGTAGCGCATCGCATTGCGCTCCACCAGCCCGCGCAGGCCGCGGATGTAGTCGGGCTGGCCCTCGGGCGTCTTGCCGACCACGGTGAAGCCCACCTTGTCGCTGCCGAAGGTCGCCAGGTAGGCCATGGTGCCCAGCCGCACCATCGTGTTGTGGTCGTAGCTGTAGCTGAAGTGCAGGAAGCTCTTGCGCTCGTCGAGCGCTACCGCCTCGAGCGTCACTCGGTAGTTGCTGGTGCCTAGCGGGCCGCTTTCGGCGGAAAGCTCCACCAGCAGGTGATCGGGCGAATTGCCGCTGACCCGGTAGACGAAGGGCAGCTCGAAGGCCTGGTCGACAGGCTTGTCGTAGCGCCGCACCACATAGAGCGTGAGCATCTCGCTTCCCTGAGGGCCGCTGGCGACGCTGCAGCGCCGGTTGTTGACGTGCAGGGTCAGCACCTCGCACCAATGCGCGGAGCCTTTGAGTGCGGTGCTGATCTCGGCGAGCGGATGCTCGACCACGGCGTAGACGTCGCCCTGGAGGCCGTCCGCCGTCTCCATGGAATCGAGCTGCACGGGCCGGCCGAAGCTGCTGCGGTTCAGCTTGTCGCTCAGGCGCTGGTAGGTGGCGCGCAGCGCCTGGGCGGAAGAGTTCTCCGCCGGGGCCGCGAACGAAGACTGCATCGGGCAGGCCGCGAAAAGCAGCAGCGCCGCAGCAGCCAGGATGCGTGTCCATGGAGCCGGCGGGTGGGGCGAACTGCTCACGGTGCTCATGGTGCTGCTCATGGGGCCACACCATACAACGGACCGCCCCGCCCTCGCCTTCAGTCGGACTGCGCCGGCTTGCTGCGCCGCACCAGCAGCAGCATCGCGCCGGCCAGCAGCAAGGCCCCGGCCCACTGGCGCGGCGTCATCGCCTGCGAGAACAGTGCCGCCGCCAGCAAGGCTGCCACCAGCGGCTCGATCAGCGTGCCGACCACCGCCGCCGTCGGCGACAGGCGCCGCGCGCCCCAGGCGAAGGCCAGGTAGGCCACCGAGGTCGTCACCACGCCCGTGTAGCCCACGCCCAGCCATTGAGCGCCGCCGGACGGCCAGGTGATGCCCGAAGGCAGCGCCACGGCCAGCATGCAGAACGCCGCGGCCGTCATCCCCCAGGCCGAGGCCGTGACGGCCGGCACCCGCGCCGGCATGCGCGCGTTGCCCAGCACCACCATCGCGTAGCAGAAAGCAGAGCCCAGCGACCAGGCGACGCCGGCCGCATGCCCCGGGGCCAGCGGGCCCCATCCTCCGGCGAGCATCACCAGCAGCAGCACGCCGGCCAGCGCGAGCAGCAGGCCGGCGATCAGCCTGCGGCCGAGGCGCTCATAGCCCCGCATCACCGACACCAGCGTGACGATCACCGGCGCGCAGCAGATCGAGATGACGGTTGGCAGCGCCGCCCCCAGGTGCACGATGCCGGCGAACCAGCAGCTCACGTTGAGCGCCATTGCGGCGCCCGTGGCGAGCATCTGCGACCGCTCCCGGCTGCTCAGATCGGCCCAGCCGGCACCGGGCATCGCCGGCGCCCGCCAATGTAGCCACCACAGCAACGGCAGCCCGAGGGCGAAGCGCGCCAGCGACAGGCTCTGCGGCGCGATGCCGCCATCGATCAGGAATTGCGCCACCAGCGCACCACCGCCCCAGAGGGCGCCAGCCAGCAGCACGCCGCCCCAGGCCAGGGCGGCAGACGTTCTTGCGTTCATTGATGAAAGTTCTTTCTCCATGACGCCCCGCCATGGCCGGTCGCTTCAGGACCGGGGTTCAGGCAGCGGGCGTGACCATCCGAGCCGCCGGCCGGCCGAGGAGGCACGGGGCTGGCGGCAACCGCTTGGGTCTGAGCGCGAGGCGCGCTTCAGCAGCGGACGACGGACGGGGGAGAAAGATGGCGGACCATGTCGCGTATCTTATGCGTCCAAGACTTTTTCAAGGAACAGCACATGCCACTCGTGCGGATCGAGCTTTCCAGCGACAGCCCCGAAACCCTGGGCCCGGCCATCGGGGACCTCGTCTACCAGGCCATGCGGGACACCATCAACGTGCCGGAGCACGACAAGTTCCAGGTCATCACGCGGCATGCCCCGCACGAACTGGTGCATCCGGCGAGCTACCTCGGCGTGACGTATTCGCCGGGCTTCGTGCTGATCCAGATCACGCTGAACCAGGGGCGCACCACCGAGATGAAGAAGGCCTTCTACAGGCGCGTGGCCGACGACCTGCACGGCCAGCTGGGCATCCGGCGCGAGGACGTGTTCATCAACCTTGTCGAGGTGGCGAAGGAGAACTGGTCCTTCGGCAATGGGGAGATGCAGTACGCATAGCGGCGAGAATCCCGGCGATGAAACGCCAGGGCACGCTCGTTCGATGGGAGAAGGACCGGGGCTTCGGCTTCATCCGCTGTCCCGAAATCTCCGCCGACGTGTTCGTGCACCTGCGCGACTTCTCGGAACGTGGCACTGCGCCGCAGGTCGGCATGCGGCTGGATTTCGAGGAGATCCATGTGGGCGGCAAGGGGCCGCGCGCGGTGGTGGTCCGAGCAGCCGGAGCACAGCAGCAGCGCCCGCAACGACGCCAGCAGCAGCAACCGCAACGTCGCTCTCCCCGTTCAGCCTCGTCCTCGCTGCCGATGGCGCTGCTGCTCGTCGGGTACGCCGCGCTGCTCGGCTACGGCGTGTGGACCGGGCGAATCCCGCCGATCGCGCTCGGCGTGTTGCTGCTGCTCAGCCTGCTGACCTTCTTCGTCTACGGCTTCGACAAGAACGCGGCTCAGGCGGGCCGCTGGCGTACTGAGGAGAACACCTTGCACCTGCTATCGCTGGCCGGCGGCTGGCCAGGCGCGTGGATCGCGCAGCGGCTGTTCCGCCACAAGGTGAGCAAGACAAACTTCATGGCCGTCTACTGGGCCACCGTGCTGGCGCACTTGGCGGCCGTCGGAGCCTGGGTCGGCAAGCTCGTGCCGGCGCTGTAGGCGCCGCTCAGCGCGGCTTGCGGATGTTGCCGCGCACCGGGCCGGCCGATTTGCGCGTGGCTGGCCCCGAACCCGAACCGTTGTCGCGCGGCGGCAGGCCGGTGTGCTGCGTGAGGATGCGGCCCTTGGAGGGCTTCACCGGTGCCAGCTTGACCGGTGCGGCCTTGGCGGTTGCCGGAGCCGCCGTCGAGTTCTTGCGCCGCGCGCTGGTGTAGCCGCCATCGGTCAGCGGCTGCCAGGTCGGGATGAGGTGGTGCTTGCCGTTGCCGATCAGGTCGGCGCGGCCCATGCTCTTGAGGGCCTCGCGCAGCAGCGGCCAGTTGTTGGCGTCGTGGTACCGCAGGAAGGCCTTGTGCAGGCGGCGGCGCTTGTCGCCGCGCACGATGTCCACCGTCTCGCTCTCGCGCGTGATCTTGCGCAGCGGGTTGCGGTTGGAGTGGTACATCGCGGTGGCCGTGGCCATCGGGCTCGGGTAGAAGGTCTGCACCTGGTCGGCGCGGAAGCCGTTCTTCTTGAGCCAGATCGCGAGGTTCATCATGTCCTCGTCGCTGGTGCCCGGATGCGCGGCGATGAAGTACGGGATGAGGTACTGCTTCTTGCCCGCCTCGGCCGAGTACTTCTCGAACATCTGCTTGAACTTGTCGTAGCTGCCGATGCCGGGCTTCATCATCTTCGTGAGCGGGCCCTGCTCGGTGTGCTCGGGCGCGATCTTGAGATAGCCGCCGACGTGGTGCTGCACCAGCTCCTTCACGTACTCGGGCGACTGCACGGCCAGGTCGTAGCGCAGGCCGGAGCCGATCAGGATCTTCTTGATGCCCCTGAGCGCGCGCGCCCGGCGGTAGATCTTGATGAGCGGGTCGTGGTTGGTGTTGAGGTTCTGGCAGATGCCCGGGTACACGCAGCTCGGCTTGCGGCAGGCGGCCTCGATCTCGGGCGACTTGCAGCCGATGCGGTACATGTTGGCCGTGGGGCCGCCGAGGTCGGAGATGGTGCCGGTGAAGCCCTTCACCGAGTCGCGGATGGCCTCGACCTCCTTGATGATCGAGTCTTCCGAGCGGCTCTGGATGATGCGGCCCTCGTGCTCGGTGATCGAGCAGAAGGTGCAGCCGCCGAAGCAGCCGCGCATGATGTTCACGCTGAAGCGGATCATTTCCCACGCGGGGATCTTGGTCGCGCCGTCGTGGCTGCCGTTCTCGTCGGCGTAGCGCGGATGCGGGCTGCGCGCGTACGGCAGGTCGAACACGTGGTCCATCTCGGCCGTGGTCAGCGGAATGGGCGGCGGGTTGATCCACACGTCGCGCGCCGTGGTGCCTTCGCCGTGCGCCTGCACCAGCGCGCGGGCGTTGCCGGGGTTGGTCTCCAGGTGCAGCACGCGGTTGGCGTGCGCATAGAGCACCGGGTCGCTGCGCACCTGCTCGTACGAAGGCAGGCGGATCACCGAGCGCTCGCGCGGCGGCACCTTGGTCTTGCCCTTGCCCTGCAGCGCGGGGTTCGGCACGAAGTTCAGCGGCTTGATGGCGGGGTTGACGGCCGGAGAGCCCGCAGCCTCGGCTGCCTTCGCGACTGCCTCGGCCTCGTCTTCCTTCACACAGGTAGCGCCGTTGGCCTTGGCCTGGTCGGACACCATCAGGTACGGATTGACATGCGCCTCGACGCGGCCGGGCTCGTCGACGCTGGTGGAGTCGATCTCGAACCAGCCCTCAGGCGTTTCGCGGCGCACGAAGGCGGTGCCGCGCACGTCGGTGATCTGCTGCACCAGCTCCTTGGCCGCCAGGCGGTGCGCGATCTCGACGATGGCGCGCTCGGCGTTGCCGTACAGCAGCAGGTCGCACTTGGCGTCGACCACGATGGAGCGGCGCACCTTGTCCGACCAGTAGTCGTAGTGGGCGATGCGGCGCAGCGAGCCTTCGATGCCGCCGAGGATGATCGGCACGTCGTTCCAGGCTTCCTTGCAGCGCTGCGAATACACGATGGCCGCACGGTCGGGGCGAGCGCCGCCGACGTCGCCGGGCGTGTAGGCATCGTCGCTGCGGATCTTCCGGTCGGCCGTGTAGCGGTTGATCATCGAATCCATGTTGCCGGCGGTGACGCCGAAGAACAGGTTCGGCTTGCCCAGCGCCTTGAAAGGCTCGGCGCTCTGCCAGTCGGGCTGCGCGATGATGCCCACGCGGAAGCCCTGCGCCTCCAGCATGCGGCCGATGACCGACATGCCGAAGCTGGGGTGGTCGACGTAGGCGTCGCCCGTGACGACGATGATGTCGCAGCTGTCCCAGCCGAGCGCTTCCATCTCCTTGCGCGAGGTCGGCAGGAATTTCGCCGTGCCGAAACGCGCCGCCCAGTACTTGCGGTAGCTGGTCAGCGGCTTGGCGGCACGCGCGAAGAAGGAGACGTCGACGGGAGCGTTCATCGGTGGGAGTTGACAGCGCCGCAGGAGCGCCGTTGTGGGCAACCCTCGATTTTAGGGTTTTCCACCATGCCTGTCGCCCCGTGTGACCTGTGACCGGATTTTCCCGAAGGACTCATGCCCCGGCAATTTGATTGCCAAAGTCAAATAACTGAATGACAATGGCAACTATGTCCGCATCTTCGCCGCCCATCGATACCACTGCCGTCAAGGCGGTCCGGCAGTTCAACCGCTTCTACACCCGCCGCATCGGCGCCTTGGACCCCTACCTTGGCAGCGCCATGTCGCTGACCGACGTACGCGTGCTGTACGAGCTGGCGCACCGCGAAACGGCCGTCGCGAGCGAGATCGGGCGAGACCTCGGGCTCGACGCCGGCTACCTCAGCCGCATCCTGCGCCGCTTCGAGAACGAGGGCTGGCTGGTGCGCGAGCCGCATCCGCGCGACGCGCGCCAGAGCGTGCTGCGCCTGACCGACGCGGGCCATGCCGCGTTCGCGCCGCTGCAGCAGAAATCACGCGAGGAGGCTGCCGCCCTGCTCGCCACGCTCGCACCTGCGCAGCGCCAGCAGCTGGTGCACGCCATGGGCACGGTGCAATCGCTGCTCGACCCCGAGGCGCCGCCCGCGAAGCCGCAGGCCGCCGTCCTGCGCGACCCGGCGCCCGGCGACATCGGCTGGGTCGTGCAGCAGCACGGCGAGATCTATGCGCGCGAATACGGCTGGAACAGCACCTTCGAGGCGCTCGTCGCGAACATCGCAGGCGAGTTCCTGCTCAAGTTCCAGCCCGAATGGGAGCGCTGCTGGATCGCCGAGCTCAATGGCGAGCGGGTCGGCTCGATCTTCGTGGTGCGCAAGTCGGCCACAGTGGCGCAACTACGACTCTTGATCCTCACGCCCGCAGCGCGCGGGCTGGGGCTGGGCGGCAAGCTGGTGGACGAGTGCATCGCCTTCGCGCGCCTGAAGGGCTACCGCAAGATGGTGCTGTGGACCAACAGCTGCCTGACCGCTGCACGCGGCATCTACGCCAGCCGCGGCTTCGAGCTCACAGGTTCCGAGCCGCATGAGGGATACGGCACGCCGCTGGTGGGCGAGACCTGGGAGCTGAAGCTGTAGTGCCAGGAACACCGCGGAACCGGCTTTGCCGGGCCGCCGGTGTTGCCCCCGGTAGGGGGTTGGCGAAGCGACACGAAGTGCGCGCAGCCTGGGGGCGAGCAAAAGTTATTGCATGAACCAGCCGTGGCTCACTACCAGCGACTGCCCGGTCAGCGCATTCGTCGGGAACCCTGCGAACAGCAGCGCCACGCGCGCCACGTCTTCCGTGGTCGTGAACTCGCCGTCGACCGTCTCCTTCAGCATCACGTTCCTGATGACTTCCTGCTCGGTGATGCCCAGCGTCTTCGCCTGTTCGGGAATCTGCTTCTCGACGAGCGGCGTGCGCACGAAGCCAGGGCAGATCACGTTGGCGCGAACGCCGTGCTTGGCGCCTTCCTTCGCGACCGTCTTGGCCAGGCCGATGAGGCCGTGCTTGGCCGTCACGTAGGGCGCCTTCAGCAGCGAAGCCTCCTTGGAGTGCACCGAGCCCATGTAGATCACGCTGCCGCCGCGGCCCTGTGCGTACATGTGCTTCAGGCAGGCCTTGGTGGTGAGGAAGGCGCCGTCGAGGTGGATGGCCAGCATCTTCTTCCAGTCGGCGAAGCTGAACTCCTCCACCGGATGCACGATCTGGATGCCGGCGTTGCTGATGAGGATGTCGATGCCGCCGAAAGCCGCAGCGCCCTCTTCCACCGAGGCGTTGACCTGGTCTTCGTTCGTCACGTCCACGCCTACGCCGATGGCTTGCGCGCCAGTGGCCTTGAGCTCGGCCGCCGTGGCGTCGGCCGCTTCCTTGTTGAGGTCGGCGATGATGATCTTGGCGCCTTCCTGCGCGAACAGGATGGCGATTTCCTTGCCGATGCCGCTGGCCGAGCCGGTGATGTAGGCGACCTTGTCCTTGAGTTGCATGGTGATGTCCTTGAGGGTTGGGGTTGGAAAGCCGGCGACCTGAAGCTGCCAGCAGGAATCAGGCGAGGTAATCGTGTTCGACGGTGCCGAGCGCGAGCGTCATGTCCGCGATGTAGTGCACCGCCGACTCCACCTTGCGCACAGGCAGGTCGGCCACCGGCGCGAGCGCATGCGGATGCAGTTCGAGCGAGCCGGGCCCGCCCCACGCGCCGTGCAGCGTCACGTCGACCATGTGATAGCGCACCAGCTCGCAGATGCGGGCCGTGCCGTCGACGTGCGGAATGATCTTGAGCAGGAAGTTCGGCTGCGCGATGCCCGCGAGGATGGGCGCGGGGTCGAGCGTGCGGTGCTTGAAGCCCATCGTGGCCTTGGCCACGCGCACCTTGCCGTAGTCGAGCGTGCCGACCACCACGTCGGTCTCGTAGTCGAGCACCGGCGAGGCGAGCTTCTTCGGAAAGCCCCAGAGCTCGCGCCCGCCGGCAATGGGCGGATGGTCGTTCAGGTACATCGCGTGCACGTACGCCCCCTTCTCCACGCCCTTGGCGGTGCGCAGTTGCACCGGGATGACCTGGCCCGACTCGGTGTAGTCGCCGAAGCCGGTCGAATCGGGCATGCGGATGAATTCGTACTTGACCAGCGGCTCGACCACTTCGAGCGGCTCGGGCACCACCGCGCGCAGGGCGTCCATGTCGGTGCGGTACGTGATGATCAGGAATTCGCGCCTGATGAAGCGGTAAGGCCCTGGCGGAAAGGCCGGACTGGTCAGCGGCATCGCGAATGCCGTTCGTCGCACGTCTTCAATGTTCATGATGCAAACATTTCCTCCTGGTGAAGCTGAAGCGGTGAAATGACGGCCCAGTCTCGCGCTGGTTTCTTAGCCGGGGCTGAATCGCCGCGCGACTCGGCCCGACAAGTCAGCGCGACAACCCCGGCCGCTTGACGCGCCCCGAGCCGTGCTCGCCGAGGTCGAAGGTGGTCACGCCGTTGACCGTGGCGTCGGCGCGCAGCGTCTCCGGGTGCGCCAGCGTCACGCGCATGTCGCGCGCGCCGGCCTCCCAGTGCTCTTCCACCGCGGCGCGCGAGAACTCGTAGTCCTTCGACTCCAGCTCGTAGGGCTTGTCGCGGTAGATCAGGTGGAAGATGTCGATGGGCTCGTGCGTGAGCTGCGACTGCACCTCGTGCACGCTCGGGTCGTTGCGCAGGCTGGCGGGCAGCTTGGAGATCAGGTCGGCAATCGCCTGCTGCAGGTTCATGTTGGCGGCCAGCGCGTCGGTGTTCATGCGCGTGCGGCTCGAGTAGGTGATGTCCTTCTGCCGCTCCAGCACGCCCGCCATGGTGCGGGGCATTTCGCCGCGCGCGTTGAACAGGTCGACCTGCAGCACCACCAGCGGCTCGTTGCGCGGGTGCGTGTCGAGGACGTACTGCAGCGGCGTGTTCGAGACGATGCCGCCGTCCCAGTAGTCGTCGCCGTCGATGCTCACCGGCGCGAAGCCCGGCGGCAGCGCGCCGCTGGCCATGATGTGCTCGGGCCCGATGCGCTGGCGCGTGTTGTCGAAGTACACCGAGTTGCCGGTGCGCAGGTTCACCGCGCCCACGCTGAAGCGGGCCTCGCAGGCGTTGATGCGGTCGAAGTCGACGAGCCGCTCCAGCGTGGACTTCAGCGGCGAGGTGTCGTAGTAGCTCAGAAGCGGCGCGGCGCCGCCCATCAGGAAGGCTGGCGAATAGCGCGGTTCGAAGAAGCCGGGAATGCCCACCAGCGAGGCCATGGTGGCGCTGTACTGGTTCTGCGTGGCCCGGTCGCCCAGCCACGAAGGCAGTCGCTGCGAAGGCCCCGAAGACACGAGGTGCCAGAACTCGCGCAGCCGGTCGACCCTGTTTTCCTGCGCGTTGCCCGCGATCAGCGCTGCATTGATGGCGCCGATGGAGACGCCCGCGATCCAGTGCGGCTGCAGCTCGGTCTCGCTGAGCGCCGCGTACACGCCGGCCTGGTAGGCGCCGAGCGCGCCCCCGCCCTGCAGCACCAGCGCCTTGCGGGCGGTGCGCATGTCCTCGCGGCGCGAGGCGAAGGGGTCGAGGGGCTTCCTGGAAGCGGTGGAGGCGGCACGGGTTTTCTTCTTCGGTGGTGTCGTCGTCATGCGTTCATTTGACACCACCCCCGAGACACAAACCTGACCAGGGGTTGTTGCCCCTGGAACGATTTCACATCTTCGGCAGCATCTGCCCGCGGATCTCGCCGCCCGGATTCGCGGCCGTATGGATGTTGGCGTACCACTTGCCCGCCGACAGGTCGGCCGCCTGTGCCGGCGTGAGCGTGGCCTGGCCCTCGATCGGGCTGGCCGGGTTGGCGAAAGGCAGCACCACGCCGGCATTGGCGCCCGCCGCGGCCGGGCCGTGGAAGTGCGCCATGGTGGCCGGGCCGCTCAGGCCGGAGTAGGTGATCTTGTACTTGAGCACGTTGGTGTCGCGGTTGAGCCAGGCCTCGGCCATGCCGGTGCCGCGCGTCATGTTCGGCGGGACTTCGCTGGCCGCGTTCATCGCACCGCTGAAGCTCGCGACGTTCGACTTCGACATCATTCCGCAGCCGGCCAGCGCGGCGCTGGCAACGCCGGCGACGAGAGCCGCACGCAAAAGAGAGCGATATTGGGTCATGAGCTTGATCTCCTGGTTGTGAAAGCGTCCACAGCATAGGCAGCTCCCTGGACCCTTTCCTGTCGGCCATCGCCCCGACTTGGCCCGGCGTGCACAACCTGAAAGAGAATGTGTCGATGACTTCTTCAGCCCCTGCAGTCCCTTCAGCCCGCGACGTGGTCGGTTTCTGGAGCGAAGCCGGCCCCGAGCGCTGGTTCGCCAAGAACGACGCCTTCGACGCCGACTTCATCTCCCGCTTCGCCGAAGCCCACCAGGCCGCAGCCCGCGGCGAGCTCGACCACTGGGCGGCCGATGCCCAGGGTGCGCTGGCCCTGCTGGTGCTGCTCGACCAGTTCCCGCGCAACGCCTGGCGCGGCAATCCGCACATGCTGGCCACCGATGGCCGGGCGCTGGCCGTGGCCAAGGCCGCGATCGAGGCGGGCTTCGATCGCCAGTGCGAGCCCGTGCTGCAACGTTTCTTCTACCTGCCCTTCATGCACTCGGAAGTGCTGGCCGAGCAGGAGCGCTCGGTGGAGCTCAACGCCGCGCTCGACGACAACACCCAGCGCTTCGCCGTGCTGCACCGCGACATCGTCGCGCGCTTCGGCCGCTTTCCGCACCGCAACAGGATGCTGGGGCGCGCCAGCACCCCGGAAGAACAGAAGTTCCTGGACGAAGGCGGCTTCGCAGGCTGAGCCGCCTGCAAGGCAGCGCCGGTCAGTCGTCGTTGTGCGGCAGCGGCGCTTCGCGCGTGGGGGACGGGTTCAGCTCGGGCAGGTCCTTCATGTCCTTCATCGAGCCATAGGTGCGCGCATAGACCCAGGTGAACTCCGCGCCCAGCAGGAAGATCTGCGCCGAGTAGTACACCCACACCAGCACCACCACCAGCGACCCCGCCGCGCCATAGCCAGAGGCCACGCTGCTCTTGCCGATGTACAGGCCGATCAGGTGCTTGCCCACGGTGAACAGCAGCGCCGTCACCGCCGCGCCCACCCACACGTCGCGCCACTGCACCTTCACGCGCGGCATGATCTTGTAGATCATCGCGAAGATCACCGTCACCATCGCGAAGCTGAAGACGAAGTTGACGACCTGCGCCGTCGTCTCCCAGGCGCCGAACATCGGCGACCACCACTTGCCCAGCGCCGCGAGCGCCGCGCTCGCCACCAGCGACACCATGAGCAGGAAGCCGATGCCCATGATCATGCTGAACGACAGCAGCCGCACGCGCAGCATGTTGAACAGCCCCTTGGTGTTGGTGCGCGCCGGCGCGCGCCAGATGCGGTCGAGCGCATCCTGCAGTTCGCCGAAGACCGTGGTGGCGCCGACCACCAGCAGCCCGATGCCGACCACCGTGGCCACGATGCCCTCGGTCGGCTTGTTCACGGCCTTGAGCATGCCCTGCACGGCGGCCGCGCCCTGCTCGCCCATCAGGCCCGAGAGCTGCGCGAAGATCTCGCCGCGCGCGGCCTCCTGCCCGAAGACCAGGCCCGCCACAGCGATCACGATCAAGAGCAGCGGCGCGATCGAGAACACCGTGTAGTAGGCCAGCGCCGCGCCCATGCTCGGAGCGTAGTCGTTGGACCACGAATTGAAGGCCCGGCGGCAGAGATCGAAGAGCGCGCGCAATTGCGTGACCATTTGCGTGACCATGCTGGAATGTCCTCCGTGAAACGCTTGAAGCAGCTGGATGCCCGCCTACGATAATCGCTCGACATGCAACCGTCTCCCCCCGCAGCCCATCCCCAGTCGCCGCGCGACCTTTTTGTTTCGTTCACATGGCTCGCGCTGCAGGGCTTCGGCGGGGTTCTCGCCATCGTCCAGCGCGAGATGGTCGAGAAGAAGAAATGGCTCACGCCCGAGCAGTTCCTCGAGGACTGGGCCGTGGCGCAGGTGATGCCGGGGCCCAACGTGATCAACCTCGCGCTGATGATCGGCGACCGCTACTTCGGCCTGCGCGGCGCGGTGGCGGCGGTGGCGGGCATGCTGACCATTCCGCTGGTGGTGATCCTCGCGCTGGCCGTGCTGTACGCGCACTATGCCGGCAACCCGCAGGTGGCGGCCGCGCTGCGGGGCATGGGGGCGGTGTCGGGCGGGCTCATCGCCGCCACGGGCGTCAAGCTGGTGCCCCAGTTGCGCAAGCACCCGCTGGGCTTCGCGACCTGCCTGGTCATCATGGCGCTGGTGTTCGTGGCCATCGCGGTGCTGAAGATTCCGCTGGGCTGGGTGCTGCTGGTGGTCGGCGGCGTGGCCTGCATCTGGACCTGGAAGAGGATCGCCCCATGACCATCGCCATGCAATGGCACGACTGGCTGGCCCTCTTCGGGCAGTACATGCTGCTGTCGCTGCTGTCGATCAGCGGCGCCATCACCACGGTGCCCGACATGCACCGCTACCTCGTCACGCAGCACGGCTGGCTCACCGATGCGCAGTTCAGCTCCTCGGTGGCCATCGCGCAGGCGGCTCCCGGGCCCAACGTGCTGTTCGTGGCGCTGATGGGCTGGAACGTGGGGCTCAACGCGGGCGGCGGAATCGGCGCCGGGCCGCACGCCTGGGTGCTCGGCCTCTTCGGCCTGCTGGTCACGATGCTGGGCATCATGCTGCCGAGCACCACCCTCACCTACTTCGCCACCCGCTGGGGCCACCGCAATCGCACGCGCCGCGAGGTTCGCGCCTTCAAGCAGGGCATGGCGCCCGTGGTGGTCGGGCTGCTGATCGCCACCGGCTGGGTGCTGGCGGCAGGAAACCATGCCGGCGATGCGCCCGCGTGGCACCTGTGGCTGCTGACCGGCGCCGCCGCGCTTATCGTCTGGCGCACGCGCGTCCACCTGCTCTGGCTGCTCGGCGCCGGGGCTGTGCTGGGCGCCGTGGGCTTCGTCTGACCGTTCTTCCTTCCCCTTTCAACAGGAACACATCGACATGTCGCAACTTCGCCCGCTCGGCCGCTCCGGCCTCCAGGTTTCTCCGCTCGCCTTCGGCGGCAACGTGTTCGGCTGGACCGTCGACGAGGCGGCCTCGTTCAAGCTGCTCGATGCCTGGCTGGACGCCGGCTTCAACTTCGTCGACACCGCGGACGTGTATTCGGCATGGGTGCCGGGCCATACCGGCGGCGAGTCGGAGACCATCATCGGCAAGTGGCTCAGGCAAAGCGGCAAGCGCAACCGCGTGGTGCTGGCCACCAAGGTCGGCAAGCCGATGGGCGAAGGCAAGGTGGGCCTCGCGCCCAAATACATCCGCGAAGCCGTCGAGGCCTCGCTAAAGCGCCTGCAGACGGACTACATCGACCTCTACCAGTCGCACGACGACGACGCCAGCACCCCGCTGGAAGAAACGCTCGGCGCCTTCGACAAGCTGATCAAGGAAGGCAAGGTGCGCGCGATCGGCGCGTCGAACTACACGGCGCCGCGCCTGGCCGAGGCGCTCGACGTGTCGGAGCGCCTGGGCATCGCCCGCTACGAGAGCCTGCAGCCGCTGTACAACCTCTACGACCGCGCCGTGTTCGAGGACGCGCTGGAGCCGCTGTGCATCAAGCGCGAAGTGGGCGTGATCAACTTCTACGCGCTGGCCGCCGGCTTCCTCACCGGCAAGTACCGCACCGAGGCCGATGCGGCCAAGAGCGCGCGCGGTGCCAACACCACGAAGAAGTACCTCAACGAGCGCGGCCTGCGCATCCTCGACGCGCTCGACAAGGTGTCCCAGCAGTACAACGCCAAGCCGGGCCAGGTCGCCATCGCGTGGCAGATCGCGCGCCCGGGCGTGACGGCGCCCATTGCCAGCGCGACCTCCGTCGCGCAGCTCGAGGAACTCGTGGTCGCGACGCAGCTGAAGCTGGACGCAGGCACCATCGAGATGCTCGACCGCGCCAGCGCCGAGACCGCGAAGCCCGCAGCCTGATGAGCGCGTTCGATTCCATCGCCGCCCCCACGCTGGAGCATTTCGCCGACCTGCGCATCGAGGTGGGCGTGCCACAGGTGCTGGGCAACAGCCCGCGCGGATTGCGCCGCGTGGTGCCGATCATCGGCGGCGAAGCCATGGGCCACGGGTGGCGGGCACGCGTGCTGCCGGGCGGCAGCGACTTCCAGCTGATCGTGAGCGACACGCTCTCGGAACTCGACGCGCGCTACGGTCTGGAGACCGATGCGGGCGACCTGGTCTACGTGCACAACAGCGCAATGCGCAGCGCCCCGCCCGAGGTGATGGGCAGGCTGCTGCGCGGCGAGCCGGTCGACCCGTCGCAGGTGTACTTCCGCTGCAGCCCGCGCTTCGAAACTGCCTCGGCTTCGCTGAAATGGATCAACGAGCGCATGTTCACCGGAGCCGGCGTGCGCCATCCGGCCGAGGTGGTGATGCGCTTCTTCGCGTTGAACTAGCCGTCGACGGGGTTCAGCGGCGTCGAGAGGATGCGCTGATAGAAGGCCACGTCGAGCCAGCGCCCGAACTTGAAGCCCGCCTGGCGCACCGTGCCCGAGTGTTCGAAGCCCAGGCTCTGGTGCAGCGCGATGCTGCCCGCGTTGGCCGCGTCGATGGCGCCGACCATCACGTGCACGTCGCGCGCCACCGCCTCTGCGATGACCGCCTCCATCAGCGTGCGGCCCAGTCCCTTGCCGCGATGCGCGCTGTCGACATAGACCGAGTGCTCCACCGTGTACTTGTAGGCGGGAAAGGCGCGGAAGCTGCCGTAGCTCGCAAAGCCCAGCAGCTTGCCGCTCTCGTCCTCGGCCCCGATCACCGGGAAGCCGTTGGCGCGCTTGGTGGCGAACCACGTGACCATGTTCTCGGGCGTGCGAGGCTTGTAGTCATACAGCGCGGTGGAGGTGACGATGGCCTCGTTGAGGATGGCCAGGATGGCGGCGGCGTGGGCTTCTTCGGTGCAGGAGATGAGACGCATGGTGCTGGCCTTCGTTGAAATTTCGTTCAATATAGGAGAATAATAATCTCATATGAGAAACGATCCATCTCCTGATCCATCTCCTGATCCATCTCCTGATCCATCTCCTGATCCATCCCCCGCCGAAGTTTCCGGCCAGAACATCGACCTGCTCATCGCCACCCGCCTGCTGGCGCTGCGCCAGTCGCAGGGGTTGAGCCTCGCGGAGCTGGCCGAACGCTCGGGCGTGAGCAAGGCCATGATTTCCAAGGTGGAGCGCGCCCAGAGCAGCCCCACGGCCGTGCTGCTGGGCAAGCTGGCCGCCGGGCTCGGCGTGCCATTGGCGCAGTTGCTGACCGAGGAGAAAGGGCAGCCGAAGCGGCTGCGCACGCGCGCCGAGCAGGAGGTGTGGCGCGACCCGCAGGCCGGCTACCTGCGGCGGCAGGTAGCCGAGCGCCAGGCGGGCAGCGGCGTGGAGATGGTCGAGATCGAGCTGCCGCGCTCGGTGCAGGTCGACTACCCACGCTGGAGCGGCAAGCCATACCGGCAATGCCTGTGGATGCTCGAAGGCGAACTGCGGGTGGACTACGGCGACGAGCGCTTCGAACTCGCACCGGGCGATTGCCTGGACTTCGGCGTGGACCGGCCGCTGGTCTTCAAGGCGCTGGGGCGCGGCGCCTGCCGCTATCTGCTGGTGGCAAGCCCGGAATAGCCTACGACGCGCGGAATCGGCGTACCCACGCGGTAGGCAGGCTCCCACATGCACATCCGGCGCGCGCCGGTGCTGCGGGCGGCCTCGTCCTGAATACTGCAAGGCATCCAGACTTTCGGAGGAACGACGATGTCTTTCGCGCTTTACATGATCGGTTTCCTGATCTTCCTGGCCGGCGTCGCATGGGGCGCCTCCGTGGCCGGCGTGCCCACGCTCTACATCGGGATCGGTGCGGTGATCCTGCTGGGCATCGGCATCTTCAGCGCGGTGGGCCGCACGCGCGGCAAGGACCCGTCCTGAGCGTCCTGAGTTCACGCGGGCTTCACGCCGCCCGCACAGAGGGCCGCTAACTTCGCAGCGCGCCGCGGCAAGCGGTGCGCATTGCTTCAAGTCAGCGGCCCCATGCATACATCACCAAGCCTCTTCGCTCCGCTTCTTCCCTCCGCCGCTTCGACGGCGCCCGCACCGGCCTCTTCCGCCGGCAGCGGCACGGGCCACATCAAGGTCGACCTGCTCGTCGTCGGCGCGAGCTTCGCGGGCCTTGCCTGCGCCAGGGCCGCGGCACTCGCAGGCCTGAGCGTGGTGGTGCTGGAGAAGAAGACCGCCGCGGGCACCAAGCTTCACACCACCGGCATCATCGTCAAGGACGCGGTCGACAGCGTGCCCTGGCTGTCCGAGGTGCCGCCCGAGTTGGTGCGGCGCATCGAGGGCGTGCGGCTCTATGCCCCCGACATGCACCACGTCGACCTGCATGCGCCGGGTTACTGGTTCTGGGCCACCGATGCGCCCGCCCTGCTCGACTGGATGGTGGACTCGGCCCGGGCCTGCGGCGTCGACGTGCAACTCGGCACGCTGTTCGAGCAGGCGCTGTGGCTCAATGGCCGCTGGGAAGTGCCGCTGACGCGCGGTCCCTGCATCACGGCCACATATCTTGTCGGCGCCGACGGCCCGCATTCGCGCGTCGCGAAGGCACTGGGCCTGTCGCGCAACACGCGCTTTCTCTATGGCGTGGAGCACGAATACCAGGGCGCGAGGATGGCGCCCGACCTGCTGCACTGCTTCATCGACCGCAAGCTGGCGCCCGGCTACATCGGCTGGGCGCTCGAAGGCGTGGGCGTGAGCCAGATCGGGCTGGCGCGCCGCGTGGGGCACGGAGACCCGGGCGCGCTGAAGCTCGATCCGCTGCTTCGCAAGATCGCCCCGGCAGTTACGCCCGGCGATGCGCCGCCGGTCGCGGTGCGCGCGGGAATGATCCCCTGCGGCGGCGTGCTGCCCGTGGTGGCGCGCGAACGTGCGCTGCTGGTGGGCGATGCGGCGGGCATGGTGTCGCCGGTGACCGCAGGCGGCATCCACACCGCCCTGCTGCACGGGCAGGGCGCAGGCGAGGCGGTGGCGCGCTTCATCCGAAGGGAAGCGGGCGATCCGGCCACGTGGTTCGTGCGCGGGTATCCGGGCTTCAGGCTCAAGCGCGCACTGCGCTGGGCCTTCGACCACTTCCAGAACGACTGGATGTTCAACCACCTGCTCGGCACGCCGCAGATGCGGCGGGTGGCGGAACTGATCTATTTCCACCGCAAGGGTGGATCGCCGGGGAGCTAGGCGCTGCGCTGGCGCAGGGCCTCGTACAGGCACACGCCGCTGGCCACCGAGACGTTGAGGCTCTCGACCGCACCCGCCATCGGAATGCTCACGAGCTCGTCGCAGGTCTTGCGCGTGAGCTGCCGCATGCCCTCGCCTTCGGCGCCCAGCACCAGCGCCAGGGGGCGCTTGAAGTCGCTCTGGTAGATGGTGCCCGGCGCGTCGTCGCTGGTGCCCACGCACCAGATGTTGCGCTCCTTGAGCTCGTTCAGCGTACGCGCGAGGTTGGTGACCATGAAGTACGGCACCGTCTCGGCCGCACCGCTCGCCACCTTGGCGACGGTGGCGTTGATGCCGGCCGCGTGGTCCTTCGGCGCGATGACCGCGTGCGCGCCGGCACCGTCGGCCACGCGCAGGCAGGCGCCGAGGTTGTGCGGATCGGTCACGCCGTCGAGCACCAGCAGCAGAGGCACGGTGCCGGCCTCTTCGAGGCCTTCGAGCAGTTCGTCGAGGGAGAGGACCTGGGCCACGGGCTCGACCCGCGCCACCACGCCCTGGTGGCCGTGGCTGCCGCTGAGCTTGGAAAGCCGCGCGCCGTCGGCCTCGATGAGCCGAACGCCTGTTTCCTGCGCGCGGGCCAGGAACTGTTTCATGCGCGCATCGCGCCGGCTGGCGTCGAACAGCACTTCGAGCACCGACTTGGGCGCGGTCTTGAGGCGCACGCCCACGGCATGGAAGCCGAAGATCACTTTGGGGGAAGACATCCGTGGATTATCCCTGCCCCCTCGGGGCCGGCCCCACCCGCCCGCTCAGGCCAGCGGCAGGCCGCTGAGCGCGCGGGTGCGCTCGTCGTGCAGTTCCTGCACCGCCAGCGCCCTCGGATGCACCTTCGCGGCGTTGCCCACGCTCTCCAGGTACTGGCAGGCGGCGTGCCCCTCGGCGGCCTTCTCGTAGCGCGCGATCCAGGCATCGCGCGCGGGCAGCTTGTCGGGCGACACCGGCCACACGCCCGGACGGGGCCGCATGTGGTCGCCGATGCCGACGCGCCAGGGCTTGGCACTCACCCGGGCGCGAAAGCAGTTCTGGTTGCGGCACATGCGCGCGTAGACCTTGTCGACGCCCAGGGCGTGGAAGCAGTCGGCCACCGCCATGTCGGACGGGTTGAACACGTCGTGCATCGCCAGCAGCCGGAAGCCCGCCGGCGTGCGGTAGATGCGCAGGTTCCAGTCGGGATGCTGCTGCATGAAGCGCGCGATGCGCTCGGCGGCCCGCTTCTCGGGTGCCGGGTTGCCGCTGTGCTCGCCGCGCTTCTTGCGCTGGCCGATGACCCAGGCCACGGCGAAGACCACGATGCCCGCGATCAACCCGCCCAGCCAGGTCCTGGCGGCCCAGCCGCCGACCACGCCCGCGATCAGTGCAGGCACCAGCGCGAAGCCGAACACGCTGCCGCGCAGGGGCTCCTCGAAGTCGATGTCGACGAAGAGCACGTCGGGCGTGTTGAGGCAGCGCGCGCCGTAGCCGTTGCGGGTGACGACGGTATCGCCGTGCCGCTCGACGATTTCCTCGCGGATCGGCACGCCCTCGGCACCGTTGTAGGCGAGCTTGCGTTCGCGGCGCTCGAGCTTCTCGCCCTTGTGGGCGATGCGGTCGAAGGCGTCGCGGGTGCGCTGGTCGGCGTGCGCCTGTGCCGCCACGGGGCTCTCGTCGGACCAGCCGTAGCGCCGCACGGTGATCTGCTTGCCGGCCACGCGCTCCTGGATGCGGCCTTCGGCCCAGTACTCGGGAACGATCATCGATTTGTTTTTTCTTGGCTCAAGCCTTCTGTCCGAACAGCAGCCAGACCATGACCGCCGCCAGCAGGATGATGAGCACCGGCAGCCATTTGTAGCCGCCGCCGTACACGCGGCCCGGCTCGTCCATGGGACGGCGGGGCATGTGCTGGGTCAGGGGGCCGAAGCCGCCCAGTGTGGGATCGTCATGGTTGTCGACCAGCCGCTTGGCCGCCGCCAAGCTCAGCCCGGTGGCCTCGCGCGTGAGGCGTATGGCCTCGATCTTGTTGCCCTGCGCAAGCGCCGTGAGCGCGGTGGAGGGCATCGATGCGAAGCCGCGGTCCTGCCTGGCCGCCGTGGGCACGCAGCGCCCGCCCATGGCGCTGCTGTCGTCGTCTCCCGCTTCCTGCCGATCGGCGAAACGATCGACGGCTTCCTTGGCCGACTTGAGGTCCATGCCCGTGCGGGCGCGCACGATCTTGATGGCCTCGATCATCCTGCCGCGCTGCAGCGCCAGGACGGCGTCGGGCGGAAGTTCCTCCATGAACATCTCCTTGAATGTGGCTTGCTATTCATTTAATAGCTTATTGCTCTTGTCAGGCAGGCGCCAGAGCCACTTTTTCATTAAGCGCGACGCGACCGGCCTCGATGGTGATACGTCGTTCGCAACGCGCGGCGATGCCACGGTCATGGGTGACGAGCACGAGCGTGGTGCCCAGCTCGCGGTTGAGGTCGAACATCAGCTGCATGACCTGCTCGCCGGTGGCGAAGTCCAGGCTGCCCGTCGGTTCGTCGGCCAGCAGCAGCGCGGGCTGCACGACGAAGGCACGGGCCAGCGCCACGCGCTGCTGCTCGCCGCCGGAGAGCACCTTCGGGTAGTGGCCCAGGCGCTGGCCGAGGCCGACGCGGCCGAGCATCTCGGTGGCGGCCTTGCGGGCGTCCTTGCGGTTGGCCAGCTCCAGCGGGAGCATCACGTTTTCCAGAGCACTCAGGTTGCCCAGCAGCTGGAAACTCTGGAACACGAAGCCCACGCGCTGCGCGCGCACGGCGGCGCGCTCGTCCTCGTCGATGGCGAAGATGTCCTGCCCCGCGAGCTTCACCGTGCCGCGGGTGGGCGTGTCCAGCCCGGCGATGATCGACAGCAGCGTGCTCTTGCCGGAGCCCGAGGCGCCGACGATGGCGGCGGTTTCCCGCGCGCCGAGGGTGAAATCGATGTCCTGCAGAATGTCCAGCGTGCCTGCCGAATCGGTGACGGACTTGAACACATGCTCGACGGCGACAATGGCATCAGACGGGGGTTGGGACATGGAAAGGCTCTGGTTTTGAATCGACGTGACTTTATCTTGACCACCACCGCGCTCGGCAGCGCGGGGATATGGACGACGACGGCGCAGGCCCAGGCATCGTCTTCCACGGCTGCTTCTTCAGGCAAGCCGGTGATCCTGGTGCTGGGCGATTCGCTGAGCGCAGAGTACGGCCTCAAGCGCGGCGAGGGCTGGGTACCCTTGCTCGAGAAAAGGCTTGTGCAGCAGAAGATCTCCGCCACGGTGGTCAACGCCAGCATCAGCGGCGACACCAGCTCCGGCGGCCGTGCCCGCTTCGCGCCGCTGCTCGCGCAGCACAAGCCCAGCCTGGTGGTGCTCGAACTCGGGGCCAACGACGCGCTGCGAGGCCTGCCGCTGTCCGACACCGAAAGCAACCTGATGCAGATCACCAAGGCCGCGCAGGCCGCGGGCGCGAAGGTGCTGATCGTCGGCATCCAGGTGCCGCCCAACTATGGCGGCGACTACACGCGGCGCTTCGAGGCGGTGTTCTCCAAGGTGGCGAGCGCGACCAAGTCGGCGCTCGTGCCCTTCCTGCTCAAGGGCGTGGCGGATGCGCCCGACGCGCTCTCGCTGTTCCAGGCCGACCGCATCCACCCGACGGCGGCCGCCCAGCCGCAACTGCTGGACAACGTCTGGGCCGAGCTGCGCAAGCTGTTGCCCAAGCAATGAAAAAGCCGCCGCGGGCAAGTGCCTGCGGCGGCTTTTCTTGATGGATCGGCAAGCCTGGACGGGATATCAGCCGTTCTTGGTGGGCAGGTCCGGCACCGTGGGCGGATCGCGTTCGAGTGAGGCAACGTCGGTTTCGGGATCTCCGGGCGCCAGCCCGTCGCTGCTGGGATTGAGCTTGCGGTTCGCCTTTTCGCGGAGCTTGTCTTCCTTCTTCTTCTTCTTGGCCAGCTCTTTCTGACGCTTTTCGTAGCCGTAGTTGGGTGTTGCCACTGGATCTCCTTGAGGCGAGGCAGTCGGGTTGACTGCCGTGGCCTACTGTAAGCGATAAAGCTGCAGTCTCGAGGAGGTACCCCATGACGCGATCGAGGCGACAGGAGCGACGGCAGGATGCGATTTCTTACATCCGAGCCAGCGCCTGCTGAAGATCGGCGCGCAGGTCTTCCACGTCTTCGAGGCCGATGGAAAAACGCACGAGCGTGCCCTTGTACGGCCAGCGCGCCACGCTGGCATCGCGCATCAGGCCGATGTCGTAGGGCACCACGAGGCTGATCGGTCCGCCCCACGAATAGCCGAGGCGGAACAACTGCAGGCTGTCGCAGAAGCGGTCGACCTGCTCGGTGCTGTAGCGCTCGTCGAACACCACCGAGAACAGGCCGGCGGCCAGGTTGGTTTCGCCGCACAGCGCGCGCCAGTGGGTATGGCCCGGGGAATCCTCGAGTGCAGGGTGCAGCACCTGCGCGATCTCCTCGCAGCCGTTGAGCCAGCCGGCCAGATCGCGCGCGGCGCGGTCGTGCGCGGCATAGCGCAGCGCGATGCTGGGCAGCGAGCGCAGCAGCGTCTCGACGTCGCCCACGCCGATGCCGAAGCCCATGCGCATGTGCGTGAGCTTGAGCGCGCGGTGCAGGCGCTCGTCGCGCGTGGTCACGCTGCCCATGAGCACGTCGCCGCCGCCGCTGGGGTACTTGGTGAGCGCGTGCACGGAAATGTCGACGCCCTGCCCGCTGCCGTTGAAATCGAAGGGCGCGAAGGCCAGGCCTGCGCCCCAGGTGTTGTCGAGCACGGTCATCACGCCGCGCGCACGGCAGATGCTGGCCAGCGCCGGCAGGTCGGGGAACTCCATGGTCACCGAGCCCGCCGCTTCCAGCCATACCAGCCGCGTGCGCTCCGAGAGCTTGGCCGCGAGGTCGGCCGGGTTCATCGCGTCGTACAGGCGGTGCGTGACGCCGAAGTTCGCCAGTTCGCCGGTGGCCAGCGCCTTGTTCGGACCGTAGGCGTTGTCGGGAATCAGCACTTCGTCGCCGGTCTTCAGGAAGGCGAACGAGACCAGCGAGATGGCCGCCAGACCGCTGGGCACGAGCAGGCACTCGGTACCGCCTTCGAGCGTGGCCAGGCGCTCTTCCAGTGTGAAGGTGGTGGGCGTGCCGTGCAGGCCGTAGGTGTAGCCGGCCTTGGTGCGCCAGTCTCGCGCGCGCATGGCGGCGACGTCGGCGAAGAACACGGTCGATGCCTTGAACACGCCGGGCTGCGGCGCGGCGAAGGTGGCGGGCGGAACGTAGGGGTGGTGGATCAGGTTCGTGGAAGGCTTGCTCATGGGTGCATGCTAGCGCGACCCGCATTCGGGGCCTTGCGCGGAGCTTCCGTCGCACAATGCGCGGACCGGTCCTCCCCTTCATCCCGTTTCATGGAAGAAGCCCGAGACAGTGCAGCTGACACGCCTCGCCCCTCCCCACCTGCGGCCCTTCGTGCGGCTGATGTGGGCCTCGTCGCCCGACGGCACGCCCGTCGAGCAGCCGGGCGCACGCGAGCATGTGCTGCCCACCGGGGGCATGCATCTGGTCTTCAGGCTTTCGGGGCCGTCGTTGCGCCTCTTCCACGACGGCGCCGACGTGCGGGGATTCACAGTGGGCTACGCGATGGTGGGCGGAACCCGCTCGGCCTTCTTCGTGCGCGACGTGTCGGTGACGACGCGCTCGGTCGGCGTCATGCTGCAGCCGGGGGCGGCCCGGGCCCTTCTCGGCGCGCCTGAAGACGCTCTGGCCGAGCGGCATACCCCGCTCGAAGCGCTCTGGGGCGCGGACGCGAACTTCGCGCTCGAACAGCTGCACGGCACCGACTCGCTGCCGCGGCAGCTTGCCATCGTCGTCGCGCTGCTCGAAGCACGCCTTGCCTCGTCGTCCGCGATGCATGGCCTGCACCCCGCTGTGGCGCAGGCATTGGCGCGCATGTCCGGCGCGAGCGCCAACGACGACGACGGACAGGCCGGCGCCATCGGCCAGCTCGTGAAGCAAAGCGGCTACAGCCACCGGCGCTTCATCGCTCTCTTTCGCGGCATGACCGGGCTGGCGCCCAAGCAGTACGCGCGCATGCTGCGCTTCGACCATGTGCTCGGGCAATTCGCCATCCAGCCCGCCCGGCCCTGGGTCGAGCTGGCGCTGGAGGCCGGCTACAGCGACCAGGCGCATTTCAACCGCGACTTCCTGGCCATTGCCGGCATGTCGCCGCAGGCCTACCGGCGGGCGGCACCGGTTTCTTCACGGCACGTGCGCATCTGAGCCGAGCGCCGGAGCAGGCGGCGCGCAGCAGGTCAAATTTGTTCAAGACGACGCGGAGCGCGAGCACCAGAATCGCGCCCATCACAACCCGAAGGGACAACGACGCCATGGCCATCCACGAACTGTTTCCGTACCTCTGCGTCAACGACGCCAACGCAGCCATCGAGTTCTACTGCAAGGTCTTCGAGGTGAAGGAGATCTTCCGCCTGACCGAGCCCAGCGGCCGCATCGGCCACGCCGAGCTGGACTTCCACAACGGCGCGATCCTCATGATCTCGGAGGAATTCCCCGAGTTCGACATCCTCAGCGCGAAGACGCTGGGCGGCAGCGCAGTCTCGCTGCATCTGCACGTGGACGACGCCGACGCGGTGGTGGCGCGCGCGGTCGCCGCGGGCGCCACGCTGGACATGGCGCCACAGGACCAGTTCTATGGGGAACGCTCCGGCGTCTTCCATGACCCGTTCGGCCATCGCTGGAACGTGGGGCACAGCATCGAGAAGCTGACGCCGGAGGAAATGCAGCGGCGCTACACCGCCATGTTCACCGACGCCGGGTGATCCGGCGCCGGCATTGCCGGATCAGACCGACCACTTCTCGATCAGCTTCTCGGCGCCGAGCGAGTCGTAGCCCTCGAAGGGCTGGTGGATCCAGGGGTTGGTGGCCAGGTACTCGACCGAGTAGTCGGGCGTGAAGGTCGACAGCGCCTTGGTCCAGATCACGGCGCTGCGCAGCTCGGTGATGGGCTTGTAGTTGTTGCGCAGCATGTCCATCACCGCGTGCAGCGTGTGGCCCGAGTCGGCCAGGTCGTCCACCAGCAGCACCTTGCCGGCGATCTCGCCCTTGGGCGTGGTGATGTAGCGGGCGATGTCGAGATGGCCCTGCACCGTGCCGGCATCGGCGCGGTACGAACTGGTCGACATGATCGCCAGCGGCTTGTCGAAGATGCGCGAGAGCACGTCGCCCGGGCGCATGCCGCCGCGCGCCAGGCACAGGATGGTGTCGAACTGCCAGCCCGACTGGTGCACCTTGATCGCGAGTTTCTCGATCAGGTTGTGGTACTCGTCGTAGCTGACGTAGAGATGCTTGCCGTCTTCAGTCAACATAGCGTGGTTTTTCCTTCAATGTCTCTTCTTCTGGGGAACACCGCGGAACCGGCTTCGCCGGGCCGCTGGTGTTGCCCCCTGCAAGGGGGTTGGCGGCCACACGAAGTGGGCAAGCCTGGGGGTTAGGCAGATCAGTCGGCCAGGTAGGGGTGGCGCATCATGATCGTGTGGTCGCGATCGGGGCTGGTGGACACCATGTGGATCGGCACGCCGGTGACCTGCTCGATGCGCTGCAGGTACAGCCGCGCGTTGATCGGCAGCTTGTCGTATTGCGTGACGCCCACGGTGCTTTCGCTCCAGCCTTCCAGCGTTTCGTAGATCGGCGTGCAGCGCTCGATCTCGTCCGCGCCCATGGGCAGGATGTCGGTGGTTTCGCCGTCGAGCTCGTAGCCGGTGCACAGCTCCAGCTTCTCCAAGCCGTCCAGCACGTCGAGCTTGGTGATGCACAGGCCCGACAGGCCATTGACCTGTGCCGAGCGCTTGAGCAGCGCGGCGTCGAACCAGCCGCAGCGGCGGCTGCGGCCGGTGGTCACGCCCTTCTCGGCGCCCACGGTGCTCATGTGGTAGCCGGGGGTGCCGGGCGTGGCCCAGTCGAGTTCGGTGGGGAACGGACCGCCGCCCACGCGGGTGCAGTAGGCCTTGGTGATGCCCAGGATGTAGTGCAGCATGCCCGGGCCTACGCCCGAACCGGCGGCGGCGTTGCCGGCCACGCAGTTGCTGGAGGTGACGTATGGATAGGTGCCGTGGTCCACGTCCAGCAGCGTGCCCTGCGCACCTTCGAACAGCAGGTTGGCGCCGTCGCGGTTGGCATCGTTCAGCTCGCGCGAAACGTCGGCCATCATGGGCTTGAGCAGCTCGGCGTGCTTCATCGCCTCGTTGAAGACTTCGTCGAAGTCGATGGCGGGGGCGCCCAGCACCTGGGTCAGCACGTGGTTGTGCAGCTCGAGCAGCACGCGCAGCTTGGCGGCGAAACGCTCGGGATGCTTCAGGTCCTGCACGCGCAGAGCGCGACGGGCGATCTTGTCTTCATAGGCCGGGCCGATGCCGCGGCCGGTGGTGCCGATCTTCTCGATGCCGCCCTTCTCGCGATAGGCCTCGCGCGCGATGTCCAGCGCAGCGTGGAACGGCAGGATCAGCGGGCAGGCCTCGCTGATGCGCAGGCGCGAGCGCACTTCGACACCAGCCTTTTCAAGCCCCTCGATTTCCTCGAACAGCTTTGCGGCCGAAAGCACCACGCCGTTGCCGATGTAGCACTTGACGCCGGGCCGCATGATGCCGCTCGGGATCAGGTGCAACGCGGTCTTCACCCCGTTAATGACCAGCGTGTGGCCCGCGTTGTGGCCGCCCTGGAAGCGGACCACGCCCTGGGCGCTCTCCGTCAGCCAGTCGACCAGCTTGCCCTTGCCCTCGTCGCCCCACTGGGTGCCGACGACGACCACGTTTCTTCCGGTGGTTACGCTCATGCTCGTTCCATTACTTCAAAAAATCAGATCGCACGGACACTCCACTGGCCGGCCTGCTCGACGAGCTCGCGGTCGCAGTGGAATTCATCGATTTCGCTGCCATGGCCCGGCAGCACGCAGACTACCGTTTCACCGGCCTTGCGCAATTGGGCAATGGCCTGACTCAGGCCGGCCGCGTCGCTCCAGGGCGCGCGGATGGCGGCGCGCAGCGGGCGGGCCGGCAGCACGCCGACCAGTTCGCGTACGTCGAGGCTGAAGCCGACGGCCGGGCGGTTGCGGCCGAACACGGCCCCCACCTCGTCGTAGCGGCCGCCGCGCACCAGCGAATCGGCCGCGCCGGGCACGTAGATGCCGAAGCGCATGCCGCTGTAGTACGCATAGCCGCGCAGGTCGGCCAGGTCGAAGCTGATCTGGCGGCCGGCCACGCCCTGCAGGCCGGCGGCAAGCTGCTTCAGGTCGGCCAGCGCCGCACCTACCGCGGGTGTGCCCTTCAGGGCCTTGGCGGCCTCGTCGAGCACGGCCTCGTCGCCGTAGAGCTGGATCAACGCGCGCAGCCCCTCGCGCGAGGCGGCGGGGAAGTTCCTGGTGAGCGACTCGAGCTCGCTCGCGTCCTTGGCCGCCAGTGCTGCATGCACCTGCGCCAGGGTGGCGCCGTCGACCGGCACGCCGGCGAACAGGGCACGCACGATGCGGGCATCGGCCAGGTCGACGATCACGCCCTCGCGCAAGCCGGCGGCATCGAGGCAGTCGAGCGCCAGCAGCAGGGTTTCGGTGTCGGCCTCGAGGCCGGCGTGGCCGTAGATCTCGGCGCCGAACTGCAAGGGCTCGCGGGTGGCATGCGGGCGGTCGGGCCGGGTGTGGAGCACCGGGCCGCAGTAGCACAGGCGGGCCACGCCGTCGCGGTTCAGCAGGTGGGCATCGATGCGCGCCACCTGGGGGGTGGTGTCCGCGCGAAGGCCCATGCTGCGGCCGGAAAGCTGGTCGACGAGCTTGAAAGTCTGGAGGTCGAGCGCCTCGCCGGTACCGGAGAGCAGCGATTCGAGATGCTCGAGCAGCGGCGGCATCACCAGCTCGTAGCCATAGCCACGGGCGGTATCGAGCAGCTGGCGTCGAAGTTCTTCGATGTGGCGCGCCTCGGAGGGCAGCACATCGGCAATGTGATCCGGAAGGACCCAGGCGGACATGGGGATCGGGGGCGTGGTTAAAACGGGATTCTACCGGCACCGGGCACCCGGTCCGGCACCGGCGTCAATCGGCGGGCCGGATCAGCCCAGGATCCAGAGCAGGACCAGGCCCAGAACGATGCTGCAGAGCCCGAAGAAACGCAGCTGGCCGTCGCGCAGCTGCATGAGCTGCCCGAAGCCGCGCCGCCACCCTCCCGGCGACACGAAAGGCAGGATGCCCTCGATCACCAGGACGAGCGCCAGCGCGCTCCAGAAAGTGTCGGCGCTCACGGCTCCTGAAGTCGGCTGCGGCCGGAAGTGATCAACGGCGAGGCGCGTTGGTGGTCGAGCCCGAGCCCTGCATGGCGCGGAAGAAGTCCGACGACGGGTCGAGCACCATCACGTCGCTCTTCTTGTTGAAGCTCTGCTTGTAGGCCTCGAGGCTGCGGTAGAACTGCGCGAACTGCGGGTCGCGGCCGAAGGCCTCGCTGTAGGTGGCGGCAGCCTGGGCATCCCCTTCGCCCTTGATCTTCTGGGCATCGCGGTAGGCGTTCGCCACGATCACTTCGCGCTGGCGGTCGGCGTCTGCGCGAATCTTCTCGCCCTCGGCCGTGCCGGTGGAACGCAGTTCGTTGGCCACGCGCTTGCGCTCGGCTTCCATGCGGCGGTAGACCGACTCGGTGATGGCTTCCACGTAGTCGACGCGCGTGATGCGCACATCCACCACGTCCACGCCCCAGGGCTTGCTGCCCTTCACCACCGAGAGCACCTCGCGCTGCACGTCGGCCATCAGGGCCTCGCGGCGCACCGAGATCAGGTCGCGCACCGTGCGCTTGTTGATGTTTTCCTGGAAGGCGTTGCGGACCACGCGGTTGAGCTGCATGGCACCGGCGTTCTCGTCGAGGCCGACGTTGCGGATGTAGGCCTGCGGGTCGCTGATGCGCCAGCGCACGTACCAGTCGATCACCACGCGCTGCTTCTCTGCGGTGAGCATGGGCTCGGTGTCCACGCTGGAGAGCGTCAGCAGGCGCTTGTCGATGTACGACACGTTCTGGAACGGCGGCGGCAGCTTGAAGTTGAGGCCGGGCTCGGTGATGACCTGCTTGATCTGGCCGAGGGCATAGACCACGCCGAACTGGCGCTGGTCGACCACGAAGAGCGTCGAGCTTGCCAGTACCAGCAGCACGAGGATCGAGGTTGCGATGAATCCGATTCTGTTCATGTTCTTGCGGGCCTTTCTCAACGCACGTCGCGGTCACGCGAGCGGCCGTCGCGGCCGCGCACGTCGTTCGTGGCAGGGGCCACCGGGATGACCGAGGACTGTGCCGGCGCCGTGCCGGCGACGCTGGGGCTGGCCGCATCGACCGGCGTTGCCGCGTTGCCGCCGCTCATCTGCATGAGCTTGTCGAGCGGGAGGTACAGCAGGTTCGAGCCCTGCTTGCTGTCGACCAGAACCTTGGTGGTACTGGCGTAGATCTGCTGCATGGCGTCGGTGTACATGCGGTCGCGCGTCACCTGCGGGGCCTTCTGGTACTCCGACAGCACGGCGCTGAAGCGGCCCGCATCACCCTGCGCCTGAGCCACGATCCGCGCCTTGTAGGCCTCGGACTCTTCCTTCAGGCGCGAGGCCGTACCGGTGGCCAGGGGCACCACGTTGTTGGCGTAGGCCTGCGCATCGTTCTTGGTGCGCTCGCGCTCCTGGCCGGCCTTGAGCACGTCGTCGAACGCGGCCTGCACCTGCTCGGGCGGGCGCACACCGCCTTGTTGCAGGTTGATGCCGACGACTTCGACGCCGATCTTGTAGCGGTCGAGAATGGTCTGCATCAGCGCGCGCACGCGCGGCGCGATCTGGTCGCGCTCCTCGGCGAGCGCGGCGTCCATCTTCATCTTGCCCACCACCTCGCGCACGGAAGTCTCGGCCACCTGCACGACGGTGTCGGCGGGCGACTTGCTCTCGTACAGCCAGGCGCGCGGGTCGCTCAGGCGGTACTGAACGGCGAACTTGATCTCGACGATGTTCTCGTCTTCGGTCAGCATGGCCGATTCGCGCAGGCCGGTGGAACGCACGATGGCGTCGCGGCCCACGTCGGCCGAACGGATCTGCGTGGTCACCACGACTTCGTGGCGCTGGATGGGATAAGGCAGGCGCCAGTTGAAGCCTGCGCCCACGGTGCTCTTGTACTTGCCGAACTGGGTGATGACGGCCTGCTGGCCTTCGTTCACGATGAAGAAGCCGGTGCCGAGCCAGATCAGCACGGCCACCGCCGCCACGAGGCCGATGCCGAAGCCTGCGTTCTTCATGTCGGGCTTGTAGCCGTTGCCGCCGCCGCCATTGGGACGGTTGCCGCCGCCCTTGCCGCCGAAGAAGCCGCCGAGCTTGCGGTTGAGGTCGCGCCAGAGTTCATCGAGGTCGGGCGGGCCCTGGTTGGGGCCCTGGCCGCGGGGACGGTTGTCGTTGCCGTTGTTGCCTTGGGGCGGGGGCGTGGGGCCGCCGGGGGGATTGGCATCGGGGGGCCGGTTGCCGGCCGGTCGGTCGCCGTTGGAGGAGGACGGCTCGTCGCCGCGCCCCCATCGGCCGTCGTTCAGGTTGAACATGCCCAGAAACCCTCTCCGCGCTGGCTTTGAATTCATTCGCTTCGTTCTCTTGTCAGTGGCGGGATTGTGCCCAATCCATCGGTTGCATCGTGCAATTCAGCGTCCGCAGCAGGGGTCATCGTATCGGGTGCGGAGCCTGACTGCCGGGCAAGCTCGGCTCGGAGCAGCGGCACGCCCTCGCCGGTCCTGGCGCTGAGGAAGATGCGGGGGACCTGCACGCCGTCGATTTCCATCTCGTCCTGCAGATGCAGCGGATGCTGCGTGCTTTCAAGGGCGTCGAGCTTGTTGAAGACCAGAAGCTGCGGCACGGCGTCCGCGCCGATCTCGCGCAGCACCGACTGCACCTCGGCCATCTGCTCGGGGTAGTGCGGGTTGGAGGCATCGACCACGTGCAGCAGCAGGTCGGCATCGACCGCCTCCTGCAGCGTGGCCTTGAAGGCATCGACCAGCCCGTGCGGCAGGTCGCGGATGAAGCCCACCGTATCGGAGATCGACACCTGCCTGCGCGCATCGCCCAGGTAGAGATGGCGCGTGGTGGTATCGAGCGTTGCGAACAGCTGGTCGGCCGCATAGGCGCGCGCCTTGACCATCGCATTGAAAAGCGACGACTTGCCCGCGTTGGTGTAGCCCACCAGCGAGATGTTGAAGGCGTCGCGGCGCTCGCGCTGGCGGCGCTGCGTGCCGCGCTGCTTCTGCACCTTGGAGAGGCGCTCGCGCGTGCGCTTGATCGACTCGCCGATCATCCGGCGGTCGAGCTCGATCTGCTTCTCGCCCGGGCCTCCGCGCACGCCCGCGCCGCCGGTCTGGCGCTCGAGGTGCGACCAGCGACGAACCAGCCGCGTGCTGAGGTACTGCAGGCGGGCGAGCTCGACCTGCAGCTTGCCTTCGTGCGAACGCGCGCGCTGGGCGAAGATTTCGAGGATGAGGAAGGTCCGGTCGTAGACAGCGACGTCGAGCTGGCGCTCGAGGTTGCGCTGCTGCGCAGGGCTCAGGGCCTGGTCGAAGATGACCTCGCTCGCCCTGTGCAGGGCAGCCAGCTCCTTGATTTCTTCGGCCTTGCCGCTGCCAACGAACAATGCCGCGTCGGGCGCCTTGCGCTTGCACGCGAGGCGGGCGACGGGCGTGAGGCCCGCGGTCTGCGCAAGCAGGCCGAGTTCCTCGAGTTCGCTGTCGAAATGGGGCAGCCCGAAATCGACGCCGACGAGAACGGCGGCGCCTTCCTGGCGGGAAGTCAGTTCAGACAAGCGGGATCAGAAATAGGGAAAAGCGCGGCAGCGGTGCCGCCGCGCTCCGCGCGATCAGGCGGCGTTGTCGTCGTTCTCGGTAGCCGAGAAGTTGACGGCACGACCTGGCACGATGGTGGAAATGGCGTGCTTGTAGACCATCTGCGTCACCGTGTTGCGAAGCAGCACGACGTACTGGTCGAAAGACTCGATCTGGCCCTGCAGCTTGATACCGTTCACCAGGTAAATGGAGACCGGCACATGCTCGCGACGCAAGGTGTTCAGAAACGGGTCTTGTAGAAGTTGCCCTTTATTGCTCACGATATTCTCCGTGTTCAAGAGTAGTTGTTGGAGGAGAAGACCTTAACACAGGGTTTCCGCGCCGCAGCAATCGCACCCAAAAGCCTTTGAAAAATAACGTCTCTCAAAAGCCGGAACTTCGACCCCGGTCAGAACTCAACGGCGGCCATCGGCCGCCAAATTCAGTCAGTCGTCCTTGTCGACGAAGGGATTGTGGGAGCTCTTGAACTCGATGCGCAAGGGGGTACCCACGAGATCGAACTCCTTGCGGAAGCGTCCCTCGAGGAAGCGCTTGTAAGCATCGGTCACATGTTCGAGCGAATTCCCGTGGATCACGATCACCGGCGGGTTCATGCCCCCCTGGTGCGCATAACGCAGCTTGGGACGGAACATCCCGCTTCGCTTGGGCGCCTGGAACTGCACCGCCTCCAGCAACAACCTCGTCAGCACCGGCGTCGACATCTTGCGCGTGGCCGACTTGTGAGCCTGCGCGATGGCCTGCCAAACCGGGCCCAGGCCCTGGCGCTTGATGGCCGAGATGAAATGCAGCGCCGCGAACTTCAGGAACGCGAGGCGGGTCTCGATCTGCCGCTGGATCTGCTCGCGCTGGTAGCTGTCGACCGCGTCCCACTTGTTGATGGCGATCACCACCGCGCGGCCGCTTTCGAGGATGTAGCCTGCGATGTGCGCGTCCTGGTCGGTCACGCCCTGCGTGGCATCGAGCAGCAGCAGGACGACGTTGGCCGACTCGATGGCCTGCAGCGTCTTGACCACCGAGAACTTCTCGATCGCCTCGAACACCCTGCCCTTGCGGCGCAGGCCTGCCGTATCGATCAGCTCGAAGCGCTGGCCGTTGCGCTCGAAGGGTACGGATATTGCGTCGCGCGTAGTGCCCGGCATGTCGAAGGCCACGAGGCGCTCTTCGCCCAGCCAGGTGTTGATCAGCGTCGACTTGCCCACGTTGGGACGACCTGCCACAGCCAGCTTGATCGGCTTGTTGACGTCGTCCTCTTCCTCCTCGTCATCGGGGTCGGGAAGGTTCAGCGGCGCCAGCGCCAGCTCGACCAGGCCGCGCATGCCCTGCCCGTGCGCCGCGGACACGCCGTGCACCTCGCCCAGCCCGAGCTCGTAGAAGTCCACCAGCTTGGTGCCGTCGTGCATGCCCTCGGCCTTGTTGGCCACCAGCACGCAGGGCTTGCCGATACGGCGCAGCTCGTTGGCGATGTCATGGTCCTGCGCGGAGAGTCCTTCTCGTGCATCGACCACGAAGATCACGACGTCGGCCTCGGCGACGGCCTGTCGCGTCTGCTTGGCCATCTCCTTGTAGATGCCGCTGCCGGCGTCAGGCTCGAAACCGCCGGTATCGATGACGATGAATTCGCGCTTGCCCAGGCGGCCGTTGCCGTAGTGGCGGTCGCGCGTGAGGCCGGCGAAGTCGGCGACGATGGCGTCGCGCGTCTGCGTGAGCCTGTTGAAGAGGGTCGACTTGCCGACGTTCGGCCGCCCGACCAGGGCCACGACCGGCTTCATGGCCGGCCTTTCGAGGGCGCGGTTTTCATGGTCGGGCCTTGGAAAGAGAGAAGGAAAGAAGAAAGAGGGTTACTCGGGGCGATAGCCAAACACGCCACCCTTGGCGGTCACCACGACCACCGTGTTGCCGGCCAGTGCCGGCGCAACGGTGATGGCCGAGCCGTCCGGCGTGATGCGGTTGAGCAACGCGCCGTCTTCACGCGAGACGAAATGCAGGGTGCCGGTGTCCTCGCCGATGATCAACGAGCGGCCCACGGCCAGCGGCGAAGTCAGCACGCGGTTCTTGAGGCGCGACATCTGCCAGGCGCGCTCGCCGTCGGCACGGCGCCAGGCCACGACGCTGCCGTCGGACTCGGTACCGTAGACGAAGCTCTCGTTGCCGCTGACGCCGTCTGCGCCCGAGGCAGGCTTGCTCCAGACCAGCGAACCGCGCACCGTTTCGACGCAGCCGACGCTCGCGTAGTACGCACGCGCGCAGATCGTGTCGCCGAAGCGGCTCACGCTGCCGGTCAGGTCGACCAGGCGCTCCACATCGTTGGTGCCGCGCGGCGCCGCAATGGGCGATTCCCAGCGCGAAGTGCCGTTGGCGGGGTTGATGCCCACCAGCCGGCCGCCGATGCCGGCCACCAGCGTATCGCCCACGGCGAGCAGCACGCCCGACTTGCGCAGCACCAGGTTCTCGCCCGCGCGCTGCTGGATCCACAGGCGGCGGCCGCTCTGGCCGTCCCAGGCGCTGATGCTGCGGTCGGCGGTCTGCACGAACACGCGGCGGCCCGCCACCAGGGGCGCGGTGAAGGCCTGCGCCGAAAGCTTCTGCTTCCAGAGCACCTTGCCGTTCTCGATGGCGACCAGCTCGTTGCCGGTGGTGACGACTGCCGCCACCGATCCGTCGCTGCCCACACCGGCCGCCAGCGGAGCGCCAGCGCTGGCGCGCCAGACTTCACGGCCGGCGCGCGCGTCGATGGCAACCACCGTGCCGTCGCTGCCGGCCACGGTGACCGTGTCGCCGCTGACGTCGGTGGTCAGGGGGAACTTCACCTCGGGGATGCGCACCGTCCACGCCTGGCGCACGCCCATCAGGGCCGGGTTGGCGGGAAGCTCGTCCGGCTTCGGCTTGGACGAACCCGAGCAGGCAGCCAGGAGCGCTACCAAAACGAGAGCTGATCCCGCACGCAGGGCGGACGATTCAGGCATGAGGCGCTTGAAATTCATGATGCGGTCAGGGAGTCTTGGGAGCTGCGGGAGTGACGGTGACTACAGGAGCCAGGCTCTTAGGGTCGACGCCGACCGCGTTGAGCTTGATCTCCACCAGGCGGCGGTAGTCGGAAGTGGCGCCGAGGCCAGTCCAGGCCTTGCGGTATTCGGTCTGAGCCTCTGCGCGCTTGCCCTGGGCCAGGTAGATGTCGCCCTTGCGGTCGGCCACCAGGGGTTCGAATTCCTTCGGCACGCCGCTGTCGAGCTGCTTCAGGGCCTCGTCGTAGGACTTGCCGTCGAGCAGCTCGGCCGCCAGCCGCAGCCGGGCAACGGCCTTGTAGCCGGGGTCGATGGCGTTCTGGGCCACCCATTCGAGCTCGGCGCGCGAACCCGCGGCATTGCCCTTCTCGTACAGCGTCTTGGCGACCAGCAGGCCGGCCTGCTGCGCGTAGGTGGTGCCCGCGAAGCGCTTCTTCATGTCGTCGAGCACGAGCGCGATGCGCGCCGGGTCGCCCGCCTGCGCGGTCTTCTCGATCTCGTCGTAGAGCGACGAGGCCTGCGCCGCCTTGTTGCGGCCATACCATTGCCAGCCGTTCCAGGCCACGAAGGCGCCGGCAACGAGCAGCACGACCGAGGTGATCAGGGTGCCGTAGGTATTCCAGAAATGCTTGAGCTGGTCGAGCTGTTCCTGTTCTTCGAGGTCGAGATGGGTTGCCATGCGTGTCAGGTATTGGGAGCCGGCGATTGTAGGGTGGCGGCCCAGGCGGCCACTTCCGAAAGAGACCGGGCGACTTGGGCGCCGCCTGCGTCGCGCAGCGACTTGACGGTGACCTCGCCGCGCGCCAGTTCGTCTTCGCCGAAGATCAGTGCGTAGCGCGCACCGCTCGCGTCGGCCTTCTTGAACTGCGCCTTCATGTTGCCGCCGCCCGCGTGCTGCAGCACGCTGACGCCTGCGGCGCGCAGTTGCTCGAGCACCATCATGACCTGCGGCAGCACCGCGGCCGAGGGAACGACGGCATAGGCCGCGGGCGCCGCGGACGGCACCGGCAGGCCCAGTTCCTGGATCAGCAGCAGCAGCCGCTCGATGCCGAGGCCGAAGCCCACGGCCGGCGCCGGCTTGCCACCCATCTGCCCGATGAGCCCGTCGTAGCGCCCGCCTCCGCAGACGGTGCCCTGCGAGCCGAGCTGTTCGGTGACCCACTCGAAGACGGTGAGGTTGTAGTAGTCCATGCCGCGCACCAGGCGCGGATTCACGCGATAGGCCAGGCCCGCGGCGTCGAGCACGGCCCGAACGGCGTCGAAGTGCGCGCGCGATTCCTCGCCGAGGAAGTCCATCAGCTGGGGCGCGGCCTCGACGATGGCCTGCATCGCCGGGTTCTTCGTGTCGAGGATGCGCAGCGGGTTGCTGTGCAGGCGCCGCTTCGCATCGGCGTCGAGCACGTCCGCATGCGCCTCGAAATGGCGGATCAGCGCATCACGGTGCGCCTGGCGCTCCGCCGGCTGGCCGAGGCTGTTGATCTCTAGGCGCACATGCTCGCCCTCGACCAGGCCGAGCTCGCGCCAGAGCGCGCGCACCATGAGGATCAGTTCGGCGTCCACGTCGGGGCCCGGGAAGCCGAGCGCTTCGACGTCGAGCTGGTGGAACTGGCGGTAGCGCCCCTTCTGCGGCCTCTCGTGGCGGAACATCGCCCCCATGGTCCACAGGCGCAGCGGGCCGTTGTAGAGCGCGTTGTGCTCGACCATCGCTCGCACGATGCCGGCCGTGGCCTCCGGGCGCAGCGTGAGCTTGTCGCCGTTCATCGAGTCGGTGAAGGAGTACATCTCCTTCTCGACGATGTCGGTGACCTCGCCGAGACCGCGCACGAACAGTGCGGTAGGTTCGACCACGGGCGTCACGATGTAGTGGTAGCCGTAGCGGGCCAGCAGTTGCCGCACCTTCTGTTCGAACCACGACCACAGCGCCGAATCGGGCAGGCGGTCGGTGCGCGGCACGCTCGCCGGCAATATGTCGTTCATGCCTTTGACGGCATTGATCTTGTCAGCCATAGGAGAAAGCGGTCAGGCGACGTCGGCAGCCAGCGGCTGGCCGAAGCGCTTTTCAATGTAGTTTTCGACGAGCTGATGGAACTCGTTGGCGATATTGTCGCCGCGCAGCGTGAGGGCCTTTTCGCCGTCGATGAAGACCGGTGCCGCAGGCGCCTCGCCCGTACCGGGCAGGCTGATGCCGATGTCGGCGTGCTTGCTCTCGCCGGGGCCGTTGACGATGCAGCCCATGACGGCCACCTTCAGCGTCTCCACGCCCGGATATTTCTTGCGCCAGACCGGCATCTGCATGCGCAGGTAGTCGTCGATCTGCTTGGCAAGCTCCTGGAAGGTGGTGCTGGTGGTACGGCCGCAGCCCGGGCAGGCGGTGACGCTCGGCACGAACACGCGCAGGCCCAGCGCCTGCAGGATCTCGGAGGCGATCACCACCTCCTGCGTGCGCGACTCGCCCGGCTGCGGCGTGAGCGACACGCGGATCGTGTCGCCGATGCCCTCCTGCAGCAGGATCGACAGCGCCGCGGCCGACGCCACGGTGCCCTTGGTGCCCATGCCGGCCTCGGTGAGGCCCAGGTGCAGCGGATAGTCGCAGCGGCGGGCCAGCTCGCGGTAGACCGAGATCAGGTCCTGCACGCCGCTCACCTTGCACGAAAGAATGATCTGGTTGCCGGCCATGCCCATCGACTCGGCCAGCCTGGCGGACTCGATGGCAGAGGTGATCAGCGCCTCGTACATCACCTGCTTGGCGTCCCAGGGCTCGGCGCGCCGGCTGTTGGCGTCCATCAGGCTGGCGAGCAGTTCCTGGTCGAGGCTGCCCCAGTTGACGCCGATGCGCACGGGCTTGTTCCAGCGCATGGCGGCGTCGATCATCTGGCCGAACTGCCTGTCCTTCTTGTCGCCCTTGCCCACGTTGCCGGGGTTGATGCGGTACTTGCTCAGCGCCTCGGCGCAGGCCGGATATTCGGTCAGCAGGCGGTGGCCGTTGTAGTGGAAATCTCCCACCAGCGGCACGTCGATGCCCATGCGGTCGAGCTGCTCGCGGATGTAAGGGACCTGCGCGGCGGCCTCGGGCGTGTTGACCGTGATGCGGACCATCTCGGAGCCGGCCTGGGCCAGCTCCTTCACCTGGATCGCCGTACCGATGGCATCGACGGTGTCGGTGTTGGTCATCGACTGCACGCGCACCGGGGCGTCGCCGCCCACGGTGACCACTCTCGGCCCCCAGACCACGCTGGCCTGGCGCGAGCGGCGGGCCTTGGGAGCCGCGGCCTCGATCGGAACGGGAAGGCAATTGCCAGTGGAGGTCACGACTTCACCTCGAAACGCGCCACGCCACCACCCTTGGTGAAGGGCTTCAGGTCAAAGGGCTGGCCACGGACCTGCACGTCGACGCTCGAAGCGCGGCCGACCACGACCGACAGCGGCAGCGTGCCCGACAGCCCCACCGTTTCGCCTGCCTGCAGGCTGCGGCGCAGCAACTGCTTGCCGCCGGCTTCGGTCACGGTGATCCAGCATTCCTCGCGAGCCACGAAGACCAGCTGCTGGCTGCTCGAGGCTGCAGCCACGGGCGTGGCCGCAGGTGCAGCAGCAGCCGTGGCAGCCGGCGCGGCAGCGGTAGCCGCGGGCGCACCGGAAGCAGGCGCCGCGGCCGGAGCCTCGCTGGCCACCGGACCACTGGGCGCCACGGCCTGTGTGGGCACGGTTTCGGCCACGGATCCGCCGGCCGAGGCCGGACCGTTGGCGGACGGCGATTCCGCACCGGAATCGCCGCGCGCCGCAAGGCGCGACACGGAAGCGCCGAGCTGATCGAACACCGACTGCGGCAGCCAGAACAGCGCACCCGCGCCGATCAGCAGCAGCAGCACGACGATCAGCAGCGGCCGCGAAGGCAGCCCGCTGGAGCGGCCGTTGCCGTTCCAGCGTGGCGTGCCCGAATTGATGTTCGAGCGGAGGGTGCGGTCGGTTTCGGCGAGCGACACCTTCTGCGTGCTGGGCAGCTTCGCGAGCACGGGGGCCGGGTCGATGCGCAGGGCGCGGCAGACGCTGCTGGCCAGTGCGCGGGCGAAGACCGGGTCGGGCAACGAGGCGATGTCGTCCGCCTCGAGCGCCATGAGCTTCTGCGGCGGGACCTTCAGGGCCGCGGCCACCATCTCGATGTGCAGGCCGTGGGCCTCGCGCGCCTCGCGCAGCAGGTCACCGGCCGTCTTGTTCGCGATATCGCCAGCTTCCAGTGGCAATGCTGCGGAAGTGCCGAACTCCGAAACCCGATCAGTCATTGAAATTCCCGCGCTCGTACGCTGTTGCCTCCCGCGACTGGGGGAAGCGTCGTTGCAGTTGGCCTCCCAACTGCGCGACTGCCTCGCGGTTGTTCAGCTTACGTTCGATCTTGATGCCCAGCCAGAGCGTCTCTGCGCTGGCCGCGGCGCTGTTGTTGACGCGGCGGATGTAGAACTGCGCGCGCGACCATTCCTCGCGCTGCGCCAGCACGGAAGCCAGGTTGAAGGCGACCACCGGGTTGCTGGCGTCGATCTCGTAGGCCTGCATGAGGGTGCGCTCGGCCTTGTCGCGCTGGCCGGCCTTGAGCTCGCACACGCCCTGTGTCATGAGCGTCTTGGCGCGCTCGGTGTAGGTCGGTACGGCCAGGGCCTCGCCGAACTGGGCGGCCGCGTCGCCATAGCGGTTCTGCTGGCACAGCAGCCAGCCATAGTTGTGGCGTGTGTTCGGGTCGCGCGGATTGATCGCGATGGCACGGCGGAAGCTGTCTTCGGCCAGGGCGGCGTCGTCGAGCCGCATGTAGACCAGGCCGCGCAGGTTGTAGGCGTCGGCGTTGTTCGGGTCGGCGGCCAGCGCCTGCTTGATTTCGTCGAGCGCGACGGTGGTCTGGCCGTGCTCGAAGTAGCCGGCGGCCAGTTCCATGCGCAGGCGCGCGCGGCGCTGGCGGCTGGACTCGTCGGACTCGGTGACGATCTCGGTGCCCTTGGACGAGTTGCTGCTGTCGGCCAGGCTGGTGGTGGTGGTGCGCGTGCTCACGCAGCCCCCAAGCAGCAGCGACACGGCGACGCCCGCGAAACCCACCGTCAGCATCCGCTGCACGTTCGCGGTCGTCATCGAAATGGCCATGCTCATCGGTTCAATGCTCCTGGGAGGCGGTCTTGCGGACCGGATGCAAAACAACGGGGCGCTGCTCGGCCGCACGGCGCTGCGCCATGCGCTCGGCCGCGCGGGTGCGGTCCTTGACGTCGCCGGCGAGTTGGCCGCAGGCGGCATCGATGTCGTCGCCGCGCGTCTTGCGCACGGTGGTCACGAGACCGGCCTCGCTCAGCGCCTTGGCGAACGCCAGGACGCGCGGCTGCGGCGAACGCAGCAGGCCCGAGGCCGGAAACGGGTTGAACGGGATCAGGTTGAACTTGCACGAGATGCCGTGCCTGCGCACCAGTTCGACCAGTTGGCGTGCATGCTCTGGCTGGTCGTTCACGCCGTCGAGCATGCAGTACTCGAAGGTGATGAAGTCGCGCGGGGCATGGGCCAGGTAGCGCTTGCAGGCCTCGATGAGTTCGTCGATCGGGTACTTGCGATTCAGCGGAACGAGGTCGTCGCGCAGCGGATCGTTGGGCGCGTGCAGCGAAACCGCGAGCGCCACGGCGCAATCGGCGCCGAGGCGGTCGATCATTGGCACCACGCCGGAGGTCGACACCGTCACGCGGCGGCGCGACAGCCCGTAGGCGTTGTCGTCGAGCATGGTGCGCAGCGCTGGCACGAGCGCCGAGTAGTTCTGCAGCGGCTCGCCCATGCCCATCATCACCACGTTGGAAATGACGCGCTCGTCGCGCTTGAGGTGCTTGCGAAGGAAGTGTTCGGCAAACCAGAGCTGGGCGACGATCTCGCCCGTGCTGAGGTTGCGGCTGAAGCCCTGATGCCCCGTCGAGCAAAAGCGGCAACCGACCGCACAGCCGGCTTGAGACGACACGCAAAGAGTGCCGCGGTCGTCCTCGGGAATGAATACGGCTTCGACGGCATTGCCGTCACCGACGTCGAACAGCCACTTGATCGTGCCGTCCCTGGATTCGTGCTGCGTGATGACCGGCAGGGCCTCGACGCGAGCGGTGGTCGCGAGCTTCTCGCGCAGCGACTTCGCCAGATCTGTCATCTGGGTGAAGTCGCTGGCGCCACGCTGGTGGATCCAGCGGAACAGCTGCGTGGCGCGGAATTTCTTCTCGCCGAGTTTTTCGCAGAACGCAGCCAACCCCTCGAGATCGAAATCGAGCAGATTGGCCGTGGTCATGGAATCGGGGCGAGATCCGGGTTTCAGCGTGCGTAGACGTTGAGGCCGGCGAAGAAGAAGGCCACTTCGTTCGCGGCGGTTTCGGGAGCGTCCGAACCGTGAACGGCGTTGGCGTCGATGCTGTCGGCGAAGTCGGCGCGGATGGTGCCGGCGGCTGCCTTCTTGGGGTCCGTGGCGCCCATCAGGTCACGGTTCTTGGCGATGGCGTTCTCGCCTTCGAGCACTTGCACGAACACGGGGCCCGAGATCATGAATTCGACGAGGTCCTTGAAGAAGGGACGCTCCTTGTGCACGGCGTAGAACTGCTCGGCTTCGTTGCGCGACAGGTGCACCAGCTTGGCGGCGACGATCTTCAGGCCGGCGGCCTCGAAGCGGGAAACGATCTTGCCGATGACGTTCTTGGCAACTGCGTCGGGCTTGATGATGGAAAGGGTACGTTCGATAGCCATTGAAATGCTTCCTGGAGCTTTGATTTTGAAGTGTTTTGTCACAACTGCAACGAGTTTGTTGCGTCACATGTCGACAAAGCCTCTGATTTTAACCGGCGCAGCCTTGCGGATTGGTGAAAACCCCGCGAAAGGCCGCGCTGCGACGGCAGACTTTCAGCGCCCGCGGCGGCGTCCGCCGCCCTGGCCTGCGAAGCCGCCCCCGCCCCCGCCGCCTCCGCGGCGCTGACCTCCTCCGCGCTGCTCCTTGCGCTGGCGCGAGAAGCTGTCGGCGCCGATGTAGCCCAGCGAGGTCTTCATCGGATCGGGCTGATTGCCACCGCCACCCTGCTGCTGGCGATCGCCGCTCTGGCGGTTGCCGTTGCCGCGGCGTCCCTGCCCCTGGGGCTGCCCGCCGCCACGGTTGGAACGTCCTCCCCGCTCGCCGCGCGGCGGACGGCCGTCGCCAAGCGGATTCGGGATCGGCGCCTCGCGCCCGCCGTCGTCACGCGCTTCGCGCATGTCGCGCGGCTGCTGCTGGCCGCCGCCGTTGCGATTGCCACGGCGCTTCTTGTTGCGGCCGCCGCGGCCGTTGCCGCCACCGCCCTCCTGCCCCGGGCCACGCTGCTGCTGGCCCGGACGGGCGACCGCGCCACCCGAGGCCTGGAACAGCGCACGGATGTCGCGGTCGTCGAGTTCCATCCAGGCGCCGCGCTTCAGGCCGCGCGGCAGCACCATCGCGCCGTAGCGGATGCGGATCAGCCGGCTGACCGCGTGGCCCACCGACTCGAACAGCCGGCGCACCTCGCGGTTACGGCCTTCGGAGATCGTCACGCGATACCAGCAGTTGGAGCCTTCGCCGCCACCGTCCTCGATGGCACCGAACTGCGCCATGCCATCGTCGAGGCGCACGCCGTCCAGCAGCTTCTGCTTCTCTTCGGCGGTGAGCGCACCTAGCACGCGCACCGCGTACTCGCGCTCCAGGCCGAAGCGAGGGTGCATGAGCTGGTTGGCCAGGTCGCCGGAGCTGCTGAATAGCAGCAGGCCCTCGGTATTCAGGTCGAGACGGCCCACCGACTGCCACTTGCCCTGCTGCAGGCGCGGCAGCTTGCGGAACACGGTCGGGCGGTTCTGTGGATCGTCGTGCGTGACCACCTCGCCCACGGGCTTGTGGTACGCGATCACGCGCGGCGGCGGTGGCGCGATGCGATAGCGGATCGGCTTGCCGTTGATCTTGACCTGGTCGCCGTACTGGATGCGCTGGCCGATGTGGGCCGGCTCGTTGTTGACGGAAATGCGGCCCTGCAGGATGAGCTGCTCCATTTCGAGCCGCGAGCCCAGGCCGGCCTGCGCCAGCACCTTGTGCAATTTGGGCGAATCGGCCTCAGGGAGCAGCACGCGCTTGAGCGGCGGGACTTCGGGGCTTTCCTCGTCGGCGTCGAACTGGCCGGAGATGACGTCCGCGAAGCGGATCGGCTCCGGCGGCGGCGCGTTGCGCTGCTCGCGCTCGGCGGCGCGGCGGGCGCGGTCGAGGTCGTCTTCTTCCTCGTCCGGCTCTTCGTCTTCCTCGTCTTCGTCACGGGAGTCATCGTCGCGGTCGTCGCGGTCATCGAGGCGCTCGGCCCGATGCGCCTCGACAGGCTCCGGATCACGCGCCACCTCCGCGACGACTGCAACAGGCGCCTCTTCGACGACGGCCGCGACAACTTCCGGCTCGCCCACTTGCCGGGGCGCCTCCGCCACGGGCGCGGCCACGGCCTCGGCCTCAGTTTCGGGCGCAACCTGCTCGACCACCTTCTTCTTGCGTGGTGCACGCGGCTTCTTCGGTGCCTCGACTTCTGCCTCGGCCGGCGCTACCGCCTCGACTGCATCGACCGCCTTCCTGGCCGGGGTCGCCCTTTTCTTCTTCTTGACTTCGGGCTCGACCGGCAGCATCGCTGCGTCTTCGGTGTCGGTTGTGCTCATGAGGTTTTTCCGGGGGAGGGAGCGTCAGGGTCGGTCTCGTCCTCGGACGGGGCATCGGGCTCTGACGCGGGTTCTTGTTCTGGCTCGGCGGGGGCAGATTCGGCTCCCGCTTCGTTCTCGGCGAACTGTGCCTGGGCGGCCTCGATCGCTTCGGCAGCTTCGGCTGCCTTGACTGCTTCCACGACTTCGGGCGCGGTGTCGACGATCGCGGGCTCCCGGGCAGGCATCTCCAGCGCTTCAGCCGTCTCGGCAACGGCTTCTTCGCCTTGTTGCGCAGCAGCAATCTCGGCGTCCGCCGCCGGCACGCCGGCCAAGGAGAGTTCCAGCTCCGCCGATCCGGACGCATCTGCATCGCCCTCCGGCGCCGCATCGATCGGCAGCCCCTGCTGCTCGCCCGAGGCCTGCTCGAGCGCGTCGACCAGCGCCGCCTGCTGCGCGGGCGTCTCGATCAGCGGCAGCTGGTCGAGCGAGGCCAGGCCCAGGTCGTCGAGGAACTGGCGCGTGGTCGCGTAGAGCGCCGGGCGGCCGACCGTTTCGCGGTGGCCGATGACCTCGACCCAGCCGCGATCTTCCAGCTGCTTGAGGATCAGCGAGTTGATCGTCACGCCGCGGATGTCTTCCATGTCGCCGCGCGTGGCGGGCTGTCGGTAGGCGATGATGGCCAGCGTCTCGAGCGCCGCGCGCGTGTAGCGCGGCGGCTTTTCGGGGTGCAGGCGATCGAGGTGGTCGCGCATTTCCGGCCGGCTCTGGAAGCGCCAGCCGCTGCCGACGCTCACCAGCTCCAGGCCACGTTGCGCCCAGTCTTCCTGCAGTTCGAGCAGCAGCGCCTTGATGGTGTCCGCACCCAGCTCGTCGTCGAACAGCACGCGCATATCGCGCACCGGCAACGGCTGGCTCGAACAGATCAAGGCGGTTTCGAGAATGCGCTTGGCATCCGCCGTATTCATGGTTCGCGTTATCCGGGAAAAGGCGCCTGGGGGCGCTTGTTCAGATGGATGGAAGGAGTAGGCGCTGCAGGCACGCGGCGAATGCAACGCAAGGCCGGTCTCGGGCGACCGGCGCGGCCCTCGGGCCGTCAGGCGCGATTGTAATCCAGCCCCCAGGCCTGCAAAGCCTGGACGAGGTCCCCCGGCAACGGCGAGCGGAACTCCAGCGCCGCTTGCGTGACGGGATGCACGAAGGCCAGCCTGAATGCATGCAGCGCCTGCCGCGACAGCCCCGCGGCCGGCGCGCCGCCGTAGAGCGCGTCGCCCACCAGCGGATGGCCGATGGAGGCCATATGCACGCGGATCTGGTGGGTGCGCCCGGTTTCGAGCGTGCAGCGCACGGCACAACCCTCGGCGTTGCTGTCGAGCCGCTCGATCAGCGTGCGGGCGGTCTTGCCCGCATGGCGCTCCAGATCGACCACCGCCATGCGCAGCCGGTTGCGCGGATCGCGCCCGATGGGGGCGTCGACATGCCGTGCAGGGGCGCCCTCCCACTGCCTGTGGCCGATGGCCAGGTACTGCCGCTTGACCTCGCGCGCGGCGATCAGCGCCACCATCGCATCCATGGCGGGGCGCGTGCGCGCCACCACCATCAGGCCGCTGGTATCGCGGTCGAGCCGATGCACTATGCCGGCACGCGGCAGCAGCACCGCCTTGGGGTCGAGCGCCAGCAGGCCGTTCAGCAGCGTGCCGCTCCAGTGCCCCGGTGCCGGGTGCACCACGAGGCCGGCGGGCTTGTCGACGATGCGCAGATGCTCGTCCTCGTACACGGTGACGATGTCCATCGCCTCCGGCCGGAAGGCCTGGCTCTGGGGCGTGGGGCGCAATTCGATGCGCCCGGACTGCCCCGCCTTCACCGGCGCCGAGGCCTTTGTGACGGTGCGCCCCTGCAACTCGACGACGCCTGCCTCGATCAGCTGCTGCAGATAGCTGCGGGAAAACTCGGGCACCAGCGCCGCCAGGGCCCGATCGAGCCGCTGGCCGTGCTGGGCCGGGTCGATGACGAAGGGCCGCTGCTCGCTGGCCTCGGCCGGGTCGGCGCCCTCTTCGTGCTCGGCCACCTCCGGGCTGTCGGGGATATTGCCCAGAGGGTCGGTCGATATAATTGAGGGCAACTGTTTCACGAAAGCCGTATGTGATGATTCGCGCCAAATTATCGGTCCCCGCCTGGATCGCGCTCAGCGCGGCGGCTCTGCTGGCAGCTGGCTGCTCGTCGACCCCGACCGCCGACAAGACCGCCACCTGGAGCCCCAACCGCATCTATTCGGAAGCCAAGGACGAGGCCGGATCGGGCGCCTACGACAAGGCCATTCCGCTCTACGAGAAGCTCGAAGGCCGCGCAGCCGGCACCCCGCTGGCCCAGCAGGCACAGCTGGAAAAGGCCTACGCCCAGTACAAGTCCGGAGAGAAGGCGGCCGCCATCGCCACCGTCGACCGCTTCATGAAGCTGCACCCGGCGAGCCCGGCCATGGACTACGCGCTCTACCTCAAGGGCGTGATCAACTTCAACGACGACCTCGGCATGTTCGCATTCCTGACGCGCCAGGACCTGTCGGAGCGCGACCAGAAGGCCGCCAAGGAATCGTTCGAGGCGTTCAAGGACCTGGCCACGCGCTTCCCCGACTCGCGCTATGCCCCCGACGCACGCCAGCGCATGAACTACATCGTGAACTCGCTCGCGCAGTACGAGGTTCACGTGGCGCGCTACTACTACACGCGCGGCGCCTACCTGGCGGCCATCAACCGCGCCCAGGTCGCGCTGGCCGACTACCGCGAAGTGCCGGCGCTCGAAGAAGCCCTGTACATCATGGTCAAGTCGTACGACGCACTCGGCATGAAGGATCTGCGCGACGACGCCCAGCGCGTGCTGACCACCAACTACCCGCAGAGCACGTTCCTCGCCAACGGCTTCAAGGGCAAGGACGACCCGTGGTGGAAGGTCTGGTAAGCCAGACGACCTTCCTGAACCGGTAGGGCCGCAAGCGCCCTGCCGAAGCCTCCCGCTCAGTTCCTGAGCGCCTCCAGCGCGGCATCGAAATCGGCTTCGTTCTCGAGCCGCCGCATCGGAGGCAAGGCTGCCAGCAGACGGCGGCCATAGCCCATCGCCACCAGCCGCGTATCGCAGATCGCCAGCACGCCGCTGTCGGTCTCGCGCCTGATCAGGCGCCCCGCACCCTGCTTGAGCGCCACCGCCGCCTCGGGCAGCGAATAGTCGGCGAACGAACTCCGCCCCTGCGCCTCCAGCCGCTGCGAGCGCGCCTCGACCAGCGGATCGTTGGGCGGCGGAAACGGCAGCTTGTCGATCACCACCAGCTGAAGCACGTCTCCCGGTGCATCGAACCCCTCCCAGAACGACGCCGACGCCACCAGCACGCAGCCCGCGCGCCCGGCGCTCGAGCCTTCGCGGAAGCGGTCCATCAGCACGCGCTTGGGCAGTTCGCCCTGCACGAGCACTTCGGGCCGAACTTGTGCGTCGAGCAGTTCGAACTGCTGCCTCATCTCGTCGCCGATGGTGCGCAATGCGCGCAGCGTGGTCGTCAGCACCAGCGTGCGGCCGCCCAGCTCCGCCGCCCCGCGCGCCGCGAGCTGCGCGACGCGCTGGCTGTGCGACGGATCGTTGGGCTTGGGAAAGGCGCGCGGCACGTAGATCGCGGCCTGGGAGGCGTAGTCGAAGGGGCTCTGCACGCGCAGCACTTCGGCGTCCTGCAGGCCGCAGGGCTCGGTGAACCAGCGCAGCGTGGGCTCGTCGCCCAGCGTGGCCGACGTGAAGACCCAGGCGCGGCCGCCCTCTTCGTGTGCAGCGCCCGAACGCGCCGGCTGCTCGCCGTAGGCGTCCAGGCCGTCTTCCTGCTCGTCACCGTCGATCCCGGCCTCATCGGCCTCGCCGGCCTCGTCGGCGATCTTGAGCACCCGCTTGCGCATCGCATCGGCGATGTCCAGAGGCGATTCGATGAGCCGCAGTTGCGTGCCCACATCCACCCAGCGCACGGAATCGAGTTCGCACGGCAAGGCGAAGCGCGCGGTGCGTTTCGCGAGCTGGCGAGCCCGCTCGTGCAGCCGCACGAAGTCGGGCGAGATTTCGCTGACGGTGTCCAGCCCTTGCGCTGCCGCCCGGAATGCATCCAGCAGGTCGTCGAGCGCCCCCTGCCACGCCGCGGGGTCGATGCCCTCGGGCGACGGGCCCAGCCAGCGCAGCTTCGCGCCCGGCCATTGCTTGCCGACAACCAGCCGCAGATCGCGCGCGGCGCGCTCGGTGGTGGACACCAGCTGCTGCCAGTCGACCAGGCCGCGCGCATGCTGCAGGCCCGCGGCCAGCATGTCGTGCGCGAAGTCGAGCGCCTGGCCGGTTCCGAGCTGGGCGCCCAGGAACTGCACGCCGGTCTCGTTGAGTTGATGCGCCTCGTCGAACACCACCACGCTCACCGTCGGCAGCAGCTCCGCCATGCCGGTCTCGCGCACCGCGAGGTCGGCGAAGAAGAGATGGTGGTTGATGACGACGATGTCGGCCGCCAGCGCCTCGCGCCGCGCCAGGTTGACGTGGCAGGGCTTGAACTGCGGGCATTGGGCGCCCAGGCAGTTCTCGCGGGTGGAGGTGATCAGCGGAATGAGCGGCGAGCGCTCGTCGAGCCCCGGCAGCTCGGCCAGGTCGCCGGTGCGCGTGGCCTTGGACCATTGCTCGATCTTGGCGAGCGTGCGCAGGCTGCCGCGCTCTGGCAGGGAAGCATCGTGGCGCGCCATGTCGAGCCGGTGCAGGCACAGATAGCTGGCGCGGCCCTTGAGCAGCGCCGTACGCACCGGCAGGCCGAAGGCTTCGACGAGACGCGGCAGGTCGCGGCCGAAGAGCTGGTCCTGCAGGGTCTTGGTGGCGGTGGAAAGCAGCACGCGCTCGCCGCTCAGGAGCGCCGGCACGAGGTAGGAAAAGGTCTTGCCGACGCCGGTGCCGGCCTCGACCACCAGCACACCGCCCTTGTCGATGGTGCGGGCCACGGCCATCGCCATCTCGGTCTGCCCCGAGCGTTCGCGGAACTGCTCCGCGGCGCGCGAAAGGCCACCGTCCTGCGCGAAGGCGTCGCGCACCTTGTCTTCGAGCGACCCCGTCACGCCGGCTCTTTCGGATCGAGGATGTTTTCCAGGCGGGCGATCTGGTCGCGCAGCGCGAGGCGGCGCTTCTTGAGGCGCCGAAGCAGCAGCTCGTCCTGCGGCGAGCCTTCGGCCAGACGGTCGATGGTGGCATCGAGGTCTGCGTGCTCGATGCGCAGTTCGATCAGCTGGCGGGAAAGGGAGTGAAGATTGGAGTCCAACGGTGGGGAGCGCACGCCTGGTTTTCGCGCCGCATGTTCATTCGATAATACGTCCTGACACGAATCTCCGAGAAGACAGGAACCCGCGCTTCAGGCGCCCATTGCTTCATGACCCAAGGCTTTCGACTCGCAGCGGCCACCGGACTCCACAAGGGAGACCGCCCGTACCAGCAGGACCAGGTCCTGCTGATGAGCCACCCGCGCGTGCCCGGCTGCGTGCTGGGCGTTGTGGCCGATGGCATGGGTGGGCGCAGCGGCGGGCGCAAGGCCTCCGACCAGGTGCTCATGACGGCGCGCCAGCTCTTCACGCGCTACCAGCCCGGCAAGGAAGACCCGGAAGCCTTGCTCAAGCAAATCCTCGAGGACTCGCACACGGTCATCAAGCTCACCGCCGTTTCCGCCGAGCAGGAACCGCACAGCACGATCGCGGCCTTCCTCATGAACCCGAAGGGCGACTGCGCCTGGATCCACGCCGGCGATTCGCGCATCTACCACTTCCACGACGGAGAGCTGCTCAAGCGCACGCGCGACCACTCGTACGTGCAGGTGCTGATTGACCGGGGCCAGATCACCGAGGCCGAGGCCAACATCCATCCGCAGGGCAACATCCTGCTGGGCTGCCTGGGCATGACGACCACGCCGCCGCCCATCGACCCCTACTACATCCCGAAGATGGCGCCGGGCGACCTGCTGATGGCCTGCAGCGACGGGCTCTGGCACTACTTCAGCCCCGAGGAACTGGCGAGCGTGCTTTATGCGCAGCCGCCGCGCGACGCGGTGGAAATCCTGGTGGGCGAAGCGCGCCGCCGGGCCCGGGGCACGGGCGACAACATCTCGATCGCGGTCCTGAAGCTCGATCCGCTCCCCGCTGCCGCCGCCTGAGCGCGGGCAGCGGGCGCCACCCTCTCTCTTTGCCTGTCAGGGCTTGGCCGGTCCCGGCTCGGAAGGCGGCGGGGGCAACGGCGCCCCGCGCGGCTTGTCGCGCTGCTGGGCGTTGCGCCGCTCGCGATCGGCCCTGTGTTCCGCTGCACGGCGCTGCTTCTCCTCGAAGCGCCGAACGGCCTCTGGCGCTTCCGCGCGACGCTGGGCTGCCTTGGCCTGCTCGTCGGCGTGCGACTGCTGCTTGGACTGGAACTGGCGCTCGCGCTCGGCAGCTTCGGCTGCCGTGGAGGCACGGCTGGCCGCGTGATCGGCGGCGCGCTGCTCGCGGTCCTTCTGGTTCTGGATGGATTGCTGCTGCTTCTCGGGCGTATCCACCGAGCGCTGCGTGCCCGCCTTTTCGTCGAGCTTCCTCAGCTCGGCCGCACCGCTGCGCTGGCGCTGGATGTCGTTGATCGCGGTTTCCTGCCGCTTGATGTTGTCCGTTTCGGCGCGGCGACGGGTGCGGCTCTCGCGCAGGCAGTCTTCCACCGCGAACTTCTTGTAGCAGGCGGCCCGCTCCTCGACGTAGCGCTTCTCTATGGCCTCTCGCTCGGCCGACAGCCGGCGCTTCTCGGCGTCGAGGTCGGCGTTGCCCGCCGTGGCGTTGGACTGCGCCCACAGCGGCAGGCTGGCCAACGCCATGAACAGGGCAAGAACGATTTTTTTCATGTAAGTCGGGTATCGACGACGCGGCGTTCCAGGGCAAGGAACTCGCTCGATTGCATCTCGGTGAGCCGGGAGACCGTGCGCGGAAACTCATGCGACAGCGGGCCCTCGGTGTACAACGCCTCGGGCGGAACCTCAGCCGACATGATGAGCTTGCATCGCCGGTCGTACAAGACGTCGACCAGCCATGTGAAACGGCGTGCTTCGGAAGCCATGCGCACCGGCATGTGTGGCACGTCGGACAGCAGGATGGTGTGGAACTGGCTCGCAATCTCCAGATAGTCGTTCTGAGAGCGCGGACCACCGCACAGCGTCTTGAAATCGAACCAGACCACGCCGCCGGCCTTGCGCAGCGCGCGGATCTCGCGCTGCTCGATGTGCAGGATCGGGTTCTCGTCCGCCGTCTCGGCGAGCTTCTCGAAGGCCTTGCGCATCTCCTTCTCGGCCGCCGCGTCGTTGGGCGTGAGATACATGCGCAGCTGCTCCAGCGTGCGGCGCCGGTAGTCGGTGCCGTTGTCCACGCTCAGCACCTCGAGCTTTTCGTTCAGCAGCTCGATGGCAGGCAGGATGCGGTCGCGGTGCAGGCCGCCCGGGTACAGGTCGTCGGGCTTGAAGTTCGAGGTGGTGACGAACCCCACGCCGTTGTCGAAGAGCGACACCAGCAGGCGATGGAGAATCATCGCGTCGGTGATGTCCGCCACGTGGAACTCGTCGAAGCAGATCAGCTTGTAGCGCTTCGAGATGCGCAGCCCCAGTTCGTCGAGCGGGTTCACCGTGCCCTGCAGCTCGCGCAGCTCGCGGTGCACCTCGCGCATGAACTCGTGGAAGTGCAGGCGCGTCTTGCGCCGCAGCGGCACGGCGTTGAAGAACAGGTCCATCAGGAAGCTCTTGCCCCGCCCGACGCCGCCGTACATGTAGACGCCGCGCGGGAGCTCCGGCCTGTTGATGAACTTCTTCAGCGCATTCGAGCGCTGGGCCTTGTACTCGGCCCATTCGCTGGCGCAGCGATCCAGCGCCTCCACGGCGCGCAGCTGCGCGGGATCGCTCTTGAACCCGCGCGCAGCGAGTTCCGCCTCGTAGGCCTGTTTGACGCTGGTCAAAAGATCGGTGGGATCAGAAGTTCAGCGTGCGCTTGTCCACGGCGAGTGCCGCTTCCTTCGTGGCTTCCGACAGCGACGGGTGCGCGTGGCAGATGCGCGCGATGTCCTCGGCGCTGGCCTTGAACTCCATCGCCACAACGGCTTCGGAGATCAGCTCGCTGGCCTGCGGGCCCACGATGTGCACGCCCAGGATCTCGTCGGTCGCGGCGTCGGCCAGGAACTTGACCATGCCGGTCGTGTCGCCCAGCGCGCGTGCGCGGCCGTTCGCCAGGAACGGGAAGGTGCCGGCCTTGTAGGCGCGGCCCGAGGCCTTGAGCTGCTGCTCGGTCTGGCCGACCCACGCGATCTCGGGGCTGGTGTAGATCACCCACGGGATCGTGTTGAAGTTGACGTGACCATGCTGGCCGGCAATGCGCTCGGCCACGGCAACGCCCTCTTCCTCGGCCTTGTGCGCCAGCATCGGGCCACGCACCACGTCGCCGATGGCCCACACGTTGGGCAGGCTGGTCTTGCACTCGTCGTCCACCGCGATGGCGCCGCGCTCGTCGAGCTTCAGGCCCACGGCTTCGGCGTTCAGGCCGATGGTGTTGGGCACGCGGCCGATCGACACGATCAGCTTGTCGACTTCCAGCGTCTGGGCTTCGCCCTTGGCGTTGGTCCAGGCGACGCTCACACCCTTCTTCGACGACTTGATCTCGCCGACCTTCACGCCGAGTTCGATCTTGAGCTTCTGCTTGTCGAAGGCCTTCTTGGCTTCCTTCGCGATCTGCTCGTCCACCGCGCCGAGGAAGGTCGGCAGTGCCTCGAGCACCGTGACTTCAGCGCCGAGGCGACGCCACACCGAGCCCATTTCCAGGCCGATGACGCCCGAGCCGATCAGGCCCAGCTTCTTCGGCACCGCGCCGATGCGCAGCGCGCCGTCGTTCGAGAGGATGTTCTCCTCGTCGAACGGCGTGCCCGGCAGCGCGCGGGCGTTGGAGCCCGTGGCCACGATGATGTGCTTGCCGACGATCGACTCTTCGGCGGCGCCGGCCACCTTGATCTCGTAGCCGCCGGCGTCCGCCTTCACGAACGAGCCACGGCCATGGAAGAACGAAATCTTGTTCTTCTTGAAGAGGTACAAGATGCCGTCGTTGTTCTGCTTCACGACCTGGTCCTTGCGGGCCAGCATCTTGTCGATGTCCAGGCCCAGGCCTTCGACCTTGATGCCGTGGTCGGCGAAGTGGTGGCCGGCCTGCTCGAAGTGCTCAGACGACTGCAGCAGCGCCTTCGAGGGAATGCAGCCCACGTTGGTGCAGGTGCCGCCCGGTGCGGGGCCGCCCTTGCCGTTCTTCCACTCGTCGATGCAGGCGACGTTGAAGCCGAGTTGCGCGGCGCGGATGGCAGCGATGTAGCCGCCAGGGCCGCCGCCGATGACGATCACGTCAAATTGTTTGGACATAGGTTCTTTCGTAATTCGGTGTACCGCCTTCCGCCACGGCCGCGCGAAGCGCAGGCCATCTCGGAGGCACCCGCGGAACCGGCTTTGCCGGGCCGCCGGGTGCGCCCCCTCGAGGGGGGAGGCGGCTACACGAAGTGAGCAAGCAACGGGGGTGGGTCAGATATCGAACAGCAGGCGCGACGGATCCTCGAGGGCTTCCTTCATGGCCACCAGGCCCAGCACGGCTTCACGGCCGTCGATAATGCGGTGGTCGTAGCTCATTGCCAGGTAGTTCATCGGACGGACCACGATCTGGCCGTTCTCGACCACGGCGCGGTCCTTGGTGGCGTGCACGCCGAGGATGGCCGACTGGGGCGGGTTGATGATCGGGGTCGAGAGCATCGAGCCGAAAGTGCCGCCGTTCGAGATGGAGAACGTGCCACCGGTCATTTCCTCGATGCCCAGCTTGCCGTCCTGGGCCTTCTTACCGTACTCGGCGATCTTCTTCTCGATGTCGGCGAAGCTCATCTGGTCGGCATTGCGCAGGATCGGCACCACCAGGCCGCGCGGCGAACCGACGGCGATGCCGATGTCGAAGTAGCCGTGGTACAGGATGTCGTTGCCGTCCACCGAGGCGTTGAGCACCGGGTACTTCTTGAGGGCATGCACGGCAGCCTTCACGAAGAAGGACATGAAGCCGAGCTTCACGCCGTGTTCCTTGGTGAAGCTGTCCTGGAAGCGCTTGCGCAGTTCCATGACGGGCGCCATGTTGACTTCGTTGAAGGTCGTCAGGATGGCGTTGGTCGACTGCGACTGGATCAGGCGCTCGGCGATGCGGGCGCGCAGGCGACTCATCGGCACGCGCTGCTCGGGGCGCTCGCCCAGGTCGGGGGCGCTGGCGGGAGCGGCGACCTGCGGCAGTGCAGGCTTGGCGGCCGGCACGGCGACGGTGGCGGCAGGTGCTGCAGGCTTGGCGCCCGAGGCGACTGCGGCGAGCACGTCGCCCTTGGTCACGCGGCCGTCCTTGCCGGTGCCGGCCACGTCGCCCGTCTTCAGGTTGTTGTCGGCCAGCAGCTTGGCGGCGGCGGGCATCGCGACGTCGGCCTTCGAGCCGCCGGTGGCTGCAGCAGCCGCTGCCGGAGCGGCCGCGGGCGCCGGGGCCGCCGCGGCGGCGGGTGCCGCTGCGGGAGCGGCCGCGCCGGCCTTGCCTTCGGTGTCGATCTTGGCGATCAGCTGGTCGGCGACCACGGTGGCGCCGTCGGGCTGGATGATTTCGGCCAGCACGCCGGCCGAGGGAGCGGGCACTTCGAGCACGACCTTGTCGGTCTCGATCTCGATCAGGATTTCATCGACGGCGACGGCTTCGCCGGCCTTCTTCTTCCAGGTGAGCATGGTGGCTTCGGCCACGGATTCGGAAAGCTGGGGGACTTTGACTTCAACGATAGACATTTGGAGTGGGCTCCGATTTGTTCTTCAGGGTGTTCGTGTGAAAGAGGACAGGTTTACTTGGTCAGCACGAAGCCCTTGAGCTTGGCGAACGCGCCGTCGACCAGCGCCTTCTGCTGTTCCTGGTGCAGGTGCGAGTAGCCCACCGCCGGCGATGCCGAGGCGGCACGGCCGGAATAGCCGAGCTTCTGGCCTTCCTGCATGTTTTCGTGGATGTAGTGCTGCACGAAGAACCAGGCGCCCTGGTTCTGCGGCTCGTCCTGGCACCACACCACGTCGACGAGATTCGGGTACTTCTTGATCTCGGCGGCGAATGCCTTGTGCGGGAACGGATAGAGCTGCTCGACGCGGATGATCGCCACGTCGTCGGCTTCCTTCTCCTCGCGCTTCTTGGCCAGGTCGTAGTAGACCTTGCCCGAGCAAGCGATCAGGCGCTTGACCTTCTCCGCCTTCAGGTCGCGGCTGTCGGGGATCACGGTCTGGAAGCCGCCCTTGACGAACTCGGACAGCGGGGAGGTCGCGTCCTTGTTACGCAGCAGCGACTTCGGCGTCATGATGATCAGCGGCTTGCGCAGGCTGCGCACCATCTGGCGGCGCAGCACGTGGAAGATCTGGCTGGCCGTGGTGGGCTGCACGATCTGCATGTTGGCGTCGGCGGCCAGCTGCATGAAGCGCTCCAGGCGGGCCGAGCTGTGCTCGGGGCCCTGGCCTTCGTAGCCGTGCGGCAGCATCATGGTGATGCCGTTGACGCGGCCCCACTTCACTTCGCCCGAGGCGATGAACTGGTCGATCACCACTTGCGCGCCGTTGACGAAATCGCCGAACTGCGCTTCCCAGATGACGAGCGTGTTCGGGTCGTTCGAGGCGTAGCCGTATTCGAAGGCCAGCACCGCTTCTTCCGAGAGGATGGAGTCGATGACGACGAACGGAGCCTGGTTGTCGGCCACGTTCTGCAGCGGCACGTAGGTGCCTTCGTCGAACTTCTCGCGGTTCTGGTCGTGCAGCACCGCGTGGCGGTGCGTGAAGGTGCCGCGGCCGGAGTCTTCACCCGACAGGCGCACCGGGTAGCCGCTGGCCACCAGCGAGGCGAAGGCCATGTGCTCGCCCATGCCCCAGTCGACGTTGACGTCGCCGCGGCCCATGGCAGCGCGGTCGTCCAGCACCTTCTTCACCAGCGGGTGCACGGTGAAGCCTTGCGGCACGGTTGTGATCTTCTCGGCCAGCCGCTTCCACTCGGTGGTGGGGATGGCGGTGTCGCCGGCGTCGGTCCACTTCTTGTTGAGGAAGGGGCTCCAGTCGACCGCGTACTTGCTCTTGAAGTTGGTCAGCACCGGGTCGATGGTGTGCTTGCCGGCATCCATGGCGGCGCGGTAGGCCTTGACCATGTCGTCGCCGAGCGTCTCGCCCAGGCCTTGCGCGGCCAGCTTGTCTGCGTACAGGCGGCGGGTGCCGGGGTGCTGGGCGATCTTCTTGTACATCAGCGGCTGGGTGAGCGAGGGGGTGTCCTGCTCGTTGTGGCCCAGCTTGCGGTAGCAGACGATGTCGATGACCACGTCCTTGTTGAATTCCTGGCGGAACTCCAGCGCGAGCTGCATGCACAGCACCACGGCTTCGGGATCGTCGCCGTTCACGTGCAGCACCGGCGCATCGATCATCTTGACGATGTCCGTGCAGTACAGCGTCGAGCGGCTGTCGCGCGGGTCGCTGGTGGTGAAGCCGATCTGGTTGTTGATGACGATGTGGACCGTGCCGCCGGTGTAGTAGCCGCGGGTTTCGGCCAGCGCCAGCGTTTCCATGACCACGCCCTGGCCGGCGAAGGCGGCGTCGCCGTGCACGAGCACCGGCAGCACCGAGTCGCCTTCCTTGTCGCCGCGGCGGTCCATGCGGGCGCGCACCGAGCCTTCGACGACCGGGTTGACGATCTCGAGGTGGGAGGGGTTGAAGGCCAGCGACAGGTGCACCGGGCCGCCAGGGGTGCTGACGTCGGAGCTGAAGCCCTGGTGGTACTTCACGTCGCCGCTGGGCAGCTCTTCGGGGGCAGTGTGGTCGAACTCGGCGAACAGGTCGGCAGGCATCTTGCCCAGCGAGTTCACCAGCACGTTCAGGCGGCCGCGGTGGGCCATGCCGATCACGATTTCCTGCACGCCCTTCTCACCGGCGCGGTTGATGAGTTCGTCCATCGCGACGATGAAGCTCTCGCCGCCTTCGAGCGAGAAGCGCTTCTGGCCGACGTACTTGGTGTGGAGGAAGCGCTCCAGGCCTTCGGCCGCGGTCAGGCGGTCGAGAACGCGCTTCTTCTGGTCGGCGTTCAGCTTGGGATTGGTGCGGGCGCTCTCGAGCTTCTGCTGCCACCAGCGCTTGTGGTTCTGGTCGGTGGTGTACATGTACTCGGCGCCGATGGTGCCGCAGTACGTTTCGCGCAGTGCGTTGAGCAGTTCGCGCAAGGACATGGTGTCCTTGCCGAAGAAAGTGTTGCTGGTGTTGAACACCGTCTCGAGGTCGGCGTCGGCGAAGCCGTAGAACGAGGGCTCGAGTTCAGGAATGGAGGGACGCTCGGCGCGCTTGAGCGGATCGAGGTCGGCCCAGCGGGCGCCGACGTTGCGGTAGGCGGCGATCAGTTGCTGGACCGCGGTGCGCTTGCGGCCGAGTTCGGAGTCGGCGCCGCTGGCCTGCACGACCTTGGTCGTGCCCTGCTTCGCGAGTTCGGCGAAGGCGTTGATGACCGGCTGGTGGGGGACGTCGCGGGTGTTCGTGCCGTCGGCGGCGGGAACGTTCTGCAGCGCGTCGAAGTACGAACGCCAGTTGTCGGGAACGCTGCCTGGGTTGGCGAGGTAGTTTTCGTACATTTCCTCGACGTACGGCGCATTGCCGCCGAAGAGGTACGTGTTGCCTTGATAGGCGGTGTACGCCGTGGGCGTAGAAGAATCGCTCATGATCCGCTGACCTTCGCTTCCCTGAGGGAAGCACTAGCTGGTTTAAGAAACCTTCCGCGACACGGCTGAACCGATTGGCGGATGCGACTGTGGCTGGGGAAGGGCCTGAGTACCTTGGCATTGTGCCACGTCAACCATATGACGGTCCAACCCGGCTTCGCAACCCCCCGCTGTTGCTCATTCCCCGCTCATTCGGCTCAAGAAAGTAACTGTTTGATCTGCTGCAGCGTGGCGGGGTCGTCGATGGTGGTCAGGTCGCCGGGGTCGCGCTGCTCGCAGACGGCCTGGATGGCCCGACGCAGCAGCTTGCCGCTACGGGTCTTCGGCAGGCCGGAGACGAAACGCACGCGGGCCGGCCGGGCCAGGGCACCGAGCTGGTCGGCCACCAGCTTCATGATCTCGCCTTCGAGCTTGAGGGCCACGTCGGCATCGGTCACGGCCTTGCCGTCCCTGGGCACCACGAAGGCCATTGCGACCTGTCCCTTCAGCGCATCGGCCACGCCGACCACCGCCACTTCGGCGACGTTGGAATGGCCCGAGATGCTTTCCTCGATCTCGCGCGTGCCCAGCCGGTGGCCCGCCACGTTGATCACGTCGTCGGTGCGCCCGAGGATGTAGAAATAGCCGTCCTCGTCGCGGATGCCCCAGTCGAAGGTCGAATAGACCATCTTGCCCGGCACGCTCTTCCAGTACGTGTTGACGAAGCGCGCGTCGTCCTTCCACACGGTCTGCATGAAACCCGGCGGGGTCGGCCCCTCGACCACGACCACGCCCTTCTCGTTCGCGCCGGTCAACTCCTCGCCGGTGGACTCGTGCACGATCCTGATGCGGTAGCCGTACATCGGCACCCCGGGGCTGCCGAACTTGCTGGGCTTGGGCTCGACGCCGTTGGCGATGGTGATCATCGGCCAGCCCGATTCGGTCTGCCAGTAGTTGTCGATGATCGGCACGCCCAGGCCCTCGCTGATCCAGCGTGCGGTCGGCTCGTCGAGCGGCTCGCCGGCCAGGAACAGCGCGCGCAACGTGGAGAGGTCGTATTTCTTCAGCAGCGCCGGGTCCTGCTTCTTGAGCACGCGCACCGCCGTGGGCGCGCTGAACATCACCGTGACCTTGTACTTTTCGACGAGGCGCCACCAGATGCCGCCGTCGGGCTGCCGGTCGATGCCCTGCGTGGGCAGGCCCTCGTACATGATCGTCGCCATGCCGGCGATCAGCGGGCCGTAGACGATGTAGCTGTGCCCTACCACCCAGCCGATGTCGCTGGTCGAGAAGTAGGTTTCGCCGGGCCGCCCGTCGAAGATGTGCTTCATGCTCGCAGCCAGCGCGACCGCGTACCCGCCCACGTCGCGCTGCACGCCCTTGGGCTTGCCGGTGGTGCCGCTCGTGTAGATGGTGTAGCTGATGTCGGTAGAGGTCAGCCAGGTGCAGGGCACCTTGGCGTCGAGGTGCTTGCGGCGCAGCTCGGCGGCCAGGTGGTCGCGCCCCGCCGTCAGGTCCATAGGCGCCAGCCCCCGGTCGGTGAGCAGCACGGCCGATGGCTTGTGCTTCGACAGCCGGATCGCCTCGTCGAGCAGCGGCTTGTACGCGATGACCTTGTTGCCGCGCGATCCCGCGTCGGCGCTCACGATCACCTTGGGCTCGGCGTCCTCGATGCGCGTGGCGAGCGAGCCGCTGGCGAAGCCGCCGAACACCACGCAATGGATGGCGCCGATGCGCGCGCAGGCCAGCATCGCGAAGGCGGCCTCCGGAATCATCGGCATGTAGATGAGCACGCGGTCACCCTTGCCCACACCCAGCTCGAGGAGGCTGGCGGCGGTGCGCTGCACTTCGGCGTGCAGCTCGGCGAAGCTGTAGCTCTTCTCTACGCCGGTCTCGGTGGACACGAAGATCAGCGCCGGCTGGTCGCCACGCGCCGCCAGGTGCCGGTCGACGGCGTTGTGGCAGAGGTTGGTGGTGCCGCCCACGAACCAGCGCGCGAAAGGCGGCTGGCTGGCGTCGAGGATCTGTTGCGCGGGCGTCTGCCAGTCGATCAGCTTCGCCTGCTCGGCCCAGAAGGCCTCGGGCGCGTCGACGGATTGGCGATAGAACTCTTCGTAGCGGCTCATCTCGGTTGTCTCCTGTTATTCGTCCAGTCCTGGCAGGCGCCAAAACTGAATTCATAATTATGGAGACCGATCTTGCAGCAAGCTGACAGCCGGGGCAACCCGGCTTTGCTCCGCCGCCCGGCTCAGCGGACGAGCGAGAGCACTTCAGGAAACGCGGGATGCTCCGCCGTACGCAGCCACTCGAAGCCGACCATCTCGGTCGTCACCAACTCGGCGCCAGCACCGGCCAGCCGGTCGAAGGCGGCATCGCGGTTGCGCTCGGTGCGCGAGCTGCAGGCATCGGTCACGACCCAGACCTCGAACTCGTCTTCCAGCAGGTCGAGCGCCGTCTGCAGCAGGCAGACATGGGCTTCGCAACCGGCGATGACGATGCTGTTGCGCTCCTCGGCGGGCGCCGCGGGCTTCTGCAGGTGCTTTGGCAGGCTGCGCGCATTGCCCTGCGGTGCCTTGGCCGGCACGCGCAGCCACTCGCCCAGGCCCTCTTCCACGCCACTGAAATGCATCTTCGACATGGTGCGCTGGCATTGCGCACGGATGTCGGGCAGGTTCTGGCCCAGCTTGGAGGGGTTGTGCTCGGTGCCGAACACCGGCACCTGGAACAGCTTGGCCATCCTGCCGAGCCGCACGGCGTTCTGCGCGACCGCTTCCCCCTCGAAGATCGCCGGCATCAGGCGCGCCTGGTAATCGACCAGGACGAGTTGGGATTGCGAGGCGTCGAGCAGCATGAACGGGTTCTTTCTTTTTCAGGAATCGGTTGAATCGGGCTGAACCGTACCACCGAAAAGACCCGGTTGGCGCGCGCCGCCGGCAACGCGCTCCACGAGCTGCGCCACGTAGGCCTTGAACAGCGCGTCGGCCGACTGCCTGAACATGCGGATGCGCCCCGTGTGCAGCAGCAGCAGCAGGCCGACGCCGTGCGCGAAGAGCGCGGTGTTCTCGCGCAGGGCTGCGTCGGCGTCCAGCCCCATGTCCTGCAGCGCCTCTTCGCAGGGCCGCAGGGCCTGGTAGAGATGGTCGTTCAACTCGTGGTCGAGCTCGCTGGTCAGCCCGCGCGGGCGCATGCCCTGCACCAGATAGAAGCCCAGGTCGAGCTCGCGTGGGTTCGCGGCATAGAAGTCGAACCAGGCCTGGGCCCTCGCGGCGAGGGCCTGGCCGGGGCCGTCCTGCGGCGCGGAGGCCTCGGCCACCGCGGCCTGCAGCCGCTGGATGGACTCGTTCAGCAGGGCCGCGTAGATGGCCTCCTTGCTCTCGAAGTACGAATAAATGGCGCCGGGCGTGTAGCCGGCCTTCCTGGCGATCTCCCGAACGCTGGCGCCCTCGATGCCGGCTTCCAGAAAGACCGCGCGGGCGGCATCGAGCACGAGGGCGCGGCGGGCGTCGCTGAGCGCCTGGCGGCGCTGGGTCTTGGCTTCCATGGACGGGACTATAGCCCTCGATTGATCGCACGCCCAATTTTTTGATCATTGATTGAAAAATTGAACAGTGTTTAAATCTTGATAAAACCCATCCGATCAGGAGACAGACACGATGAACGCCCCACTCCCCGGCACCTCCCTCATGTCCGGCGCCGACTACCGCGAATCGCTGCGCCGCTACAAGCCCACCGTGTTCGTCGACGGCCGCCGCGTCGACAGCGTGGCCGACGAAGCCGCCTTCCAGCCAGGCATCAATGCCATCGCCCTCACCTACGACTACGCCCGCAGGAGCGAGCACGAGCCGCTGATGACCGCCGTGCAGCACACCAGCGGCAAGCGGGTCAACCGGCTGTCCCACATCAACACGAGCGCGGGCGACCTGCTCAACAAGCTCGAAGCCGTGCGGCTGGTCTGCCAGGAAACAGGCTGCGCCCAGCGCTACCTGACGCACGATGCGCTCAACGCCATCGCCCAGGTGTCGGCCCGCATCGACGACGCGCGCGGCAGCACCGAGCACGCCGCGCGCTTCCACGAGTACCTGCACCGCGTGCAGGACCAGGACCTGACCCTGGGCGTGGCCATGACCGATGCCAAGGGCGACCGCAGCCGCCGGCCGCACGAGCAGGCGAACGTCGACAGCTACATGCACGTGGTGGAACGCAACGCGCGCGGCATCGTCATCTCGGGCACCAAGGCCATCGTGACCGGCGCGCCTTACGTGCACGAGTTGCTGGTCATGCCCTGCCGCAACATGGGCAAGGAAGACGCCGACTTCGCCGTCTGCTGCGCCGTGCCGCTGGATGCGCCCGGCCTCACCATCGTCGCGCGACCGGCGGGCCGGCCCGGCGAGAAACTGGAGCACGGCGACGCCCTCTTCAGCCGCAAGTACGGCCAGAGCACCGGCGTGTGCATGTTCGACCGCGTCTTCGTGCCCTGGGAGCGCGTGTTCTACGCGGGCGAGTGGGAGCATTCCGGCCACCTGACCTACAGCTACGCCACGCACCACCGCCACAGCTGCATCGGCGCGCGCGCCGGCTTCGGCGACCTGCTGATCGGTGCGGGGGCGCTGATGTGCGAGGCCAACGGCTTCGACCCGGGCAAGGAAAGCCACCTGCGTGAGCAGATGGTGGAGCTCATCACCATCACCGAGAGCTTCTTCGCCTGCGGCGTGGCGGCCAGCGTCTATGGCAAGGCCGATGAGCACTGCGAAGTGTTCATGCCCGACCCGGTGTTCAGCAACATCGGCAAGCTGCTGCTGGCCACGAAGATCTACGACATGCACCGCATTGCGCACTACGTGAGCGGCGGCCTGATCGTCACCCTGCCCGGCCCTGACGAAGACCACAACCCCGAGACCGCGGCCCGCCTGTCCGACGTGCTGCGCGCCAACCCGGCCATTCCCTACGAGCAGCGCATCGAGACCGCCCGCTTCATCGAGGACCTGACGGCCGGCTACCAGGGCGGCTGGTACAGCGTGATCAGCCTGCACGGCGGCGGCTCGCCCGCGGCGATGAAGCAGGAGATCTGGCGCAACTACCCGGTCGGCTCCAAGGTCGAGCTGGTCGAACGCATCCTGGAGCGCGGCATCGCGGCCGATGGCTCGCCCGCCGCCGCGCCGCACGACCCGGCCCGCGCGATCACCCGCAACCGCCAGCCCGGCAAGTGCTGCGACACCGGCTGCACCACGCCCGGCCAGGCCGTGATGATCGAGCTGCCCGTCTCGCGGCGCGCCTAGACTCCGGCGGATGAAGAAGCTCTTCTCGAAACGGTTCTGCCTCGCCGCGCTGGGAATCGGCGCCGCCCTCCTCGTCACGGCCTGCGGTGCGGTGCGCAAGACCACGGCGCCGATGACGACCTCGCTCGAAAAGAGCAGTTGCGCGCGCGGGAAGGTCGACACGCTGCTGGTCATGCTGCCGGGCGCCTATTCGACGCCAGACGAGTTCGAGCGCGAGGGCTTCGTCCGCGCGGTCGCCGAAAACCGCATCGCGGCGGACGTGATGCTGGTCGACGCCCATCTCGGCTACTTCAACGACAAGACCATCCTCGACCGCCTGGACGCCGACGTGGTGGCGCCGGCGCGCAGCCAGGGCTACCGCCACATCTGGTTCGTCGGCATTTCCCTCGGCGGCTTCGGCGGCATGCTCTATGCGCAGACGCACCCCGGCGATCTCGCAGGGCTGGTGACGCTGGCCCCCTACCTCGGCGAGCGCGCGCTCGGCACGGACATCGCCAACGCCGGCGGGCTCGCCAAATGGAAGGGGCCGCTGACCGACCCGGCCGCCGAGCCTCCCCGGACACCCAACGAAACGCAGCTCTGGCAATGGCTGCGCGGCTATGCGGGCTTCACGGACACGGCGGGCGCACGGCCGCCGCTGTATCTGGGCTATGGCGTGGACGACCGTTTTGCCTTCAGCAACCGGCTGCTGGCGGGCGTGCTGCCGCCCGAACGCGTCTTCACGACCGAAGGCGGCCACGACTGGCCCGAATGGAACCGGCTCTGGCGCCGGATGCTGCCGACATTGCCGCTGCCAGGCTGCCCCGGCTGAATCAGTTCGGCCGCAGGCGCAGCAGCTTGCCGTCGGCCTCGTCGGTCAGCACGTAGAGGAGTCCGTCCGGCCCCTGCTTCACGTCGCGGATGCGGGCGCGGCCTTCGGCAAGCAGCTTGTGCTCGGCCGCCACCTTGCCGCCCTTGAGTTCGATGCGATCCAGGTAGCCGAACTTCAGCGAACCCACGAACAGGTTGCCCTTCCAGGCGGCGCCGTAGCGGTCACTGGTCAGGAAGGCCATGCCCGATGGCGCGATCGACGGCACCCAGTAGTGCAGCGGCTGCTCCATGCCCTCCTTGACCGTGATGCCGTCGCCGATCTTTCCGCCGCCGTAGTTCTCGCCGTAGGTGATCACGGGCCAGCCGTAGTTGCGGCCGGCCTGCGGAATATTGATTTCGTCGCCGCCTTGCGGGCCGTGCTCCGTCATCCAGAGGCGGCCGTCGGGCGCGAGCGTGGCGCCCTGCCCGTTGCGGTGGCCGTAGCTCCAGATCTCGGGCAGCGCGCCTGCCTTGGCGACGAAGGGGTTGTCCTTGGGCACCGAGCCATCCTTGCCGATGCGCACGATCTTGCCCAGGTGGTTGTCGAGCTTCTGCGCGTCTTCCTTGCGGCTGAAGCGGTCGCCGAGCGTGAGAAAGAGCGTTCCGTCGCGCGCCTCGACGATGCGGCAGCCGAAGTGGGCGCGGCTCGCCACCTTGGGCTGCTGGCTAAAGATGATCTTCAGCTCCTCCAGCCTCGTGCCGTCGGCCGACAGGTTGGCGCGCGCCAGCGCCGTACTGTTGGCAGAGCCGCCGGCATCCGGTTCGGAGAAGCAGAAATACAGCGTGCGGTTCCTTTCGAAGCCGGAGTCGGCGAGCACGTCGAGCAGGCCGCCCTGCCCGCCCGCCGCGATGGGCGGCAGGCCTGCGATGGGTGCACCGATCTTGCCGTCGGCACCGACCAGCCGCATGCGGCCCGGCCGCTCGGTCACCACGAAACGGCCGCCCGAAAGGAAGGTGACGCCCCATGGGTTTTCGAGCCCTGTCGCCACGGTTTCGGGTCGCGGCTGCGCGGCGGCGAGTCCGCAGAACCCGATTACTGTGACAAATGCCCAACGACAATGGGATGAGGGAAGAGGCAAGCGCGGCAAGTTCATGGCTTTTCCGTGAAGTTGAGGCGATCTTGACGAGAAATAGCGACCGAATCCAGCGTGAGCACCGATCCACCCGAGGTTCCAAGGCCTTTCGGCCGTCAACCGTTTATGGACCATAAACGTTCGCCGTTACATTTTTTCTTTGACCGGATCGGAATTTTCTATGTAAATCAACGACTTACAGAGGGATCCGCTAATTCTGTTTAAATTGACATAACCGCGCGTCATCAATATCCTACGCGCCATGCGTTTTTTCGTCCTACCCGCATCCCTCCTCTTTGCCGTTGCAGTCCATGCAGCCCCCCAACAGGAAAAAACCGATGACGAGTTGGCACGAATGCTTGCCGACAAAGGCCTGATCGGACAACTCAAGCAGGTTCGTCAAACCGTCACGGAACGCACCTCCGATCTGGTCGTCACCGCCATCGGATTTCTCGGCGTCCCCTACCGCCGTGGCGGCAACACCGCCGAATCGGGTTTCGACTGCAGCGGCTTCGTCCGCGCCATGTACAACGAGACGGTCGGCCACATGCTCCCCCGCCGCGCCGAAGAGCAAGCCGCAGCCACCGAGAAGATCGACCGCAGCCAGCTCAAGCCCGGCGACCTCGTGTTCTTCAACACCATGCGCCGCGCCTTCAGCCATGTCGGCATCTACGTCGGTGAAGGCAAGTTCATCCACTCCCCCCGCTCGGGCGCCCAGGTTCGTGTCGAAGACATGAATGGCAGCTACTGGCAGCGCCGCTTCGACGGCGCGCGCCGCGTAATGGGCGGATCGGCGGACGAAGTGAAGGCTGCGGCCGTCGCGAACACCGGCAACTGAGCCTCGCTTCCTGATCAAGGACGAAAAAAATCCCGCCTAGGCGGGATTTTTTATGGGCGCCCGATCGACGGGCGCTCTTTTCGGCTTCTCAGCCCTTCTTCTGCGGCGGCAGGTCCGTGCAGGTGCCGTGCGCCACTTCCGCCGCCATGCCGATGCTCTCGCCCAGCGTCGGGTGCGGGTGGATCGTCTTGCCGATGTCGATTTCGTCCGCGCCCATCTCGATGGCCAGCGCAATCTCGCCCAGCATGTCGCCGGCATGCGTGCCGACGATGCCGCCACCCAGGATGCGGTGTGTCTCGGCGTCGAACAGCAGCTTGGTGAAGCCTTCGTCGCGGCCGTTGGCGATGGCGCGGCCCGAAGCCGTCCACGGGAAATGGCCCTTCTTGATCTTGATGCCTTCGGCCTTCGCCTGGTCTTCCGTCAGGCCGACCCACGCCACTTCGGGGTCTGTGTAGGCCACGCTCGGAATCACGCGAGCGTTGAAGGCGGCGCTCGAAAGCTCCTTGTCGCCCTTCAGCTCGCCGGCGATGACTTCGGCCGCGACGTGCGCTTCATGCACCGCCTTGTGCGCCAGCATGGGCTGGCCCACGATATCGCCGATGGCGAAGATGTGCGGCACGTTGGTGCGCATCTGGATGTCGACCGGGATGAAGCCGCGGTCGCTCACCGTCACGCCGGCCTTCTCGGCGCCGATCTTCTTGCCGTTGGGGCTGCGACCCACGGCCTGAAGCACAAGGTCGTACACCTGCGGCTCCTTCGGGGCGTTCTCGCCCTCGAAGGTGACCTTGATGCCTTCCTTCGTGGCCTCGGCGCCGACCGTCTTGGTCTTGAGCATGATGTTGTCGAAGCGCGGCGCGTTCATCTTCTGCCAGACCTTCACCAGGTCGCGATCCGCGCCCTGCATCAGGCCGTCGAGCATTTCGACCACGTCCAGGCGCGCGCCCAGCGTGGAATACACCGTGCCCATTTCGAGGCCGATGATGCCGCCGCCCAGGATCAGCATGCGCTTGGGGTCGGTGCCCATCTCCAGCGCACCGGTCGAGTCGACCACGCGCGGGTCCTTCGGCATGAAGGGCAGGCTCACGGCCTGCGAGCCGGCCGCGATGATCGCGCTGCGGAACTTGACGGTCTGCTTGTTGCCGGTGGTGTCCCAGCTGGTGCCGGAGGTTTCCTCGACCTCGATGTGGTGCGGGTCGATGAAGTTGCCGACGCCGCGCAGCACCGTCACCTTGCGCATCTTGGCCATGGCCGTGAGGCCGCTGGTGAGCTTGCCCACCACCTTGTTCTTGTGGCCGAGCAGCTTGGCGCGGTCGACCGTGGGCGCGCCGAAGCTCACGCCGAGGTCGGCGAAGTGCTTGACCTCGTCCATGACCGAAGCCACGTGCAGCAGCGCCTTCGACGGGATGCAGCCGACGTTCAGGCACACGCCGCCGAGGGTGGCGTAGCGTTCGATCAGCACGACCTTCAGGCCGAGGTCGGCGGCACGGAAGGCGGCCGAGTAGCCGCCGGGGCCGGCGCCAAGCACGATCACGTCGCACTCGACGTCGACCTTGCCGCCGTAGCTGGACACAGCCACGGCCGGCGCGGCAGGGGCCGGTGCGGGTGCTGCAGCCTTCGCCGCGGGAGCGACAGCCACCGGGGCAGGCGCAGCCGCGGCGGCCGCGGGTGCCGCGGCACCGTCGACTTCCAGCGTCAGCACCACCGAACCTTCGCTGACCTTGTCGCCCACCTTCACCGCGAGCGACTTCACCACGCCGGCGGCGGACGACGGAATCTCCATCGAGGCCTTGTCCGATTCGACCGTGATCAGCGACTGCTCGGCCTTGACCGTGTCTCCGACGTTGACCAGCACCTCGATGACCGCGACTTCGTCGAAGTCGCCGATGTCGGGCACCTTGATTTGTTGTTCGCTCATTTGGACACTTTCAGTTTGAGTGTGAGAACGTCGACCGGTGGGGCCGAATTGCGATCGAATTCGCAGGCGGCGGCGATCCCCGCCTCCGCCACTTCGCGCGAAGTGCGCGACTTGATGTCATAGGCCGCGTGCATGGCGCCGAGCGCAAAGCTGCGTCCCGAGCCGATGGCCCAGAACTCCTTGAACTCGAACACCTCGCGGTAGCTGTAGATGCCGTAGATGCCGCTGTGGTTGGCCATCAGCATCGTGAACTGGCTCGACTCGTAGGGCTCGTGGTCGTCTTCCTTGGTCTGCATGAAGAACGAGTCCTTGAGCACCGGATGCAGCATCGTGAAGGTGCGGAATATCTCGTGCTTGCTGCCGAACAGCAACTGCTCGCGCGGCTGCGCGGCCAGCGCGTGCTGCAGCACCAGGAAGTGCGCGGCGGCGCCGGCCAGCGCGAACAGGCTGGTGCCCGCCGCGTCCTCGACGGTGAAGATCTTCTGGTTCGTCTCGGCGCGGTGCGAGAGCCGCGTGTCGCCGAAGGTCACCAGAGAATCCGCTGCCATCGTGACCTGGCCGCCCTTGCGGACGGCCACTACCGTGGTCATAGGAGGATTCGACGGTAGTCCGCGAGCACCTGGCCCAGGTAGGCGTTGAAACGCGCAGCCAGGGCGCCGTCGATCACGCGGTGGTCGTACGACAGCGACAGCGGCAGCGTCAGGCGCGGCACGAACTGCTTGCCGTCCCACACCGGCTTCATCGCGCTCTTCGACAGGCCGAGGATGGCCACCTCGGGCGCGTTGATGATCGGCGTGAAGTGCGTGCCGCCGATGCCGCCGAGCGAGCTGATCGAGAAGCAGCCGCCCTGCATGTCGGCCGAGCCGAGCTTGCCGTCGCGCGCCTTCTTGGCGAGCTCGCCCATCTCGGCGCTGATCTGCAGGATGCCCTTCTTGTCGGCGTCCTTCAGCACGGGCACCACCAGGCCGTTGGGCGTGTCGGCCGCGAAGCCGATGTGGTAGTACTGCTTGTAGACGAGCTGGTCGCCGTCCAGGCTGGTGTTGAACTCGGGGAATTTCTTCAGGGCCGCGACCACCGCCTTGATGACGAAGGCCAGCATCGTCACCTTCACGCCCGACTTCTCGTTCTCCTTGTTGGTGGAGACGCGGAAGGCTTCGAGCTCGGTGATGTCGGCCTCGTCATTGTTGGTGACGTGCGGGATCATCACCCAGTTGCGGTGCAGGTTCGCGCCGCTGAGCTTCTTGATGCGCGACAGCTCCTTGCGCTCGACCGTGCCGAACTTGGTGAAGTCGACCTTGGGCCACGGGATGAGGCCCAGCGCCGCGCCGTCGGCACCACCGCCACCGGCCGGAGCCTTGGCCGCCGAGGCCTTGGTGCTGGCCTGGCCGCTCATCACCGCCTTGGTGAAACTCTGGATGTCTTCCTGCGTGATGCGGCCCTTGGGACCGGAGCCCTTGACCTCTTCGAGCGGCACGCCGAGTTCGCGGGCGAACTTGCGCACCGAGGGCGAGGCGTGCGGCAGCTTGCCGGTGGGCGCGACCGTCGGGTTGTGGGCCGGTGCTGCCGTCGCGGGAGCGGCTGCAGGCGCGGGTGCCGCGGCCGGCGCAGGAGCGCTGGCCGTGGCGGTGGCCGGAGCAGCGGCGGCTGCAGCCGGCGCGGGGGCCGGGGCAGCGGAGCCAGCCGCGCCTTCGAGCACGGCGATCAGGTCGCCGATGTTGACGGTGTCGCCGACCTTGACCTTGAGTTCCTTGAGCACGCCGGCGGCCGACGACGGAATCTCCATCGAGGCCTTGTCCGACTCGACCGTGATCAGCGACTGCTCGGCCTTGATCGTGTCGCCCGGCTTCACCAGCACTTCGATGACGGCGACGTCCTTGAAGTCGCCGATGTCGGGCACCTTGACATCGACCGGGCCCGAAGCCGCCGGCGCGGCCGCAGGGGCCGGTGCGGGCGCAGGCGCGGCGGCCGCGGGAGCCGCTGCAGGCGCAGGGGCCGGAGCCGCCGCAGCACCCGCTCCCTCGGCCTCGAGCACGAGGACCACCGAGCCCTCTTTCACCTTGCTGCCGACTTCGACCTTCAGTTCCTTGACCACACCGGCGGCCGACGACGGGATCTCCATCGACGCCTTGTCCGATTCGACCGTGATGAGCGACTGCTCGGCCTTCACCGTGTCGCCCACCTTCACGAGCACCTCGATCACCGCGACTTCATCGAAATCGCCGATGTCCGGCACCTTCACTTCCACTGCTGCCATATCGTTGTCTCCCGCCGTCAGGCGCCGTTCGTTCGTTGATTGGTTGTTGATTGGGGATCAGGCGTAGAGCGGGTTGACCTTGTCGACATTGATGCCGTACTTCTTGATCGCTTCCACCACCTTGGCCACCGGCACGGTGCCATCTTCGCTCAGCGCCTTGAGCGCCGCCACCACGATGTAGTGGCGGTTGACCTCGAAGTGCTCGCGCAGCTTGTTGCGGAAGTCGCTGCGGCCGAAGCCGTCGGTGCCCAGCACCTTGTAGTTGCGGCCCTTCGGCACGAAGGGACGGATCTGCTCGGCATAGGCCTTCATGTAGTCGGTCGATGCCACCACCGGGCCGGTCGTGGCGCCCAGCTGCTCGGCCACGAAGGGAACGCGCGGGGTCTGGTCGGGGTGCAGCAGGTTCCAGCGGTCGGCGTCCTGGCCGTCGCGGGTCAGCTCATTGAAGCTCGGGCAGCTCCACACCGAAGCCGACACGCCCCAGTCCTTCTCGAGCAGCTCCTGCGCGGCAAAGCTCTCGCGCAGGATCGTGCCGCTGCCCAGCAGTTGCACCGTGGGTGCCTTGGCCTTCAGCGCGGGGCCCTGCTTCGACAGGTACATGCCCTTGATGATCTGCTCTTCGGTGCCGGGCTGGAGGCCGGGCATCGCGTAGTTCTCGTTGAGCAGCGTCAGGTAGTAGTAGACGTTGTCCTGCTTCTCGACCATGCGCTTGAGGCCATGGTGCAGGATCACGCCGACTTCATGCGCGAAGGTCGGGTCGTAGCTCACGCAGTTCGGGATGGTGTTGGCCAGGATGTGGCTGTGGCCGTCTTCGTGCTGCAGGCCTTCGCCGTTCAGCGTGGTGCGCCCCGAGGTGCCGCCCAGCAGGAAGCCGCGCGCCTGCATGTCGCCGGCAGCCCATGCCAGGTCGCCGATGCGCTGGAAGCCGAACATCGAGTAGTACACGTAGAACGGCACCATGATGCGGTTGTTCGTGCTGTACGAGGTCGCGGCAGCGATCCAGCTCGACATGCCGCCGGCTTCGTTGATGCCTTCCTGCAGGATCTGGCCGGCCTTGTCTTCCTTGTAGTACATGACTTGGTCCTTGTCGACCGGGGTGTACTGCTGACCGTGCGGGTTGTAGATGCCGACCTGGCGGAACAGGCCTTCCATGCCGAAGGTGCGGGCCTCATCCACCAGGATGGGCACGACGCGCGGGCCGAGCGCCTTGTCGCGCAGCAGCTGCGTGAGGAAGCGCACGTAGGCCTGGGTGGTCGAGATCTCGCGGCCTTCGGCCGTGGGTTCGAGCACCGCCTTGAAGGTGTCGAGCGCGGGCACGGTGAAGCTCTCGTCGCTCTTCACGCGGCGGTGCGGCAGGTAGCCGCCCAGGGCCTTGCGGCGCTCATGCAGGTACTTCATTTCCGGCGTGTCGTCGGCCGGCTTGTAGAACGGCAGCTCGGCGATCTGGCTGTCGGGAATCGGGATGTTGAAGCGGTCGCGGAAGGCCTTGATGTCCTCGTCGCCGAGCTTCTTGGTCTGGTGGACCGTGTTCTTGCCCTCGCCGATCTTGCCCATGCCGAAGCCCTTGACGGTCTTCACGAGCAGCACGGTGGGCTGGCCCTTGTGGTTCTGCGCGGCGTGGAAGGCGGCGTACACCTTCTGCGAGTCGTGGCCGCCGCGCTGCAGGTTCCAGATCTCGTCGTCGGTCATGTGCTCGACCATCTTCAGCGTGCGCGGATCGCGGCCGAAGAAGTTCTTGCGGACGTAGGCGCCGTCGTTGGCCTTGAACGACTGGTAGTCGCCGTCGTTGCACTCCATCATGATCTTGCGCAGCGCGCCGTCGTGGTCCTTCTCGAGCAGGGCGTCCCAGCCCTTGCCCCAGACCAGCTTGACGACGTTCCAGTTGGCGCCGCGGAACTCGCCTTCGAGCTCCTGGATGATCTTGCCGTTGCCGCGCACCGGGCCGTCCAGGCGCTGCAGGTTGCAGTTGATGACGAAGATCAGGTTGTCGAGGTTCTCGCGCGCAGCCAGGCCGATGGCGCCCAGCGATTCGACCTCGTCCATTTCACCGTCGCCGCAGAAGACCCAGACCTTGCGGTTCTCGGTGTTGGCGATGCCGCGTGCGTGCAGGTACTTGAGGAAGCGCGCCTGGTAGATGGCCATCAGCGGGCCCAGGCCCATCGACACGGTGGGGAACTGCCAGAACTCCGGCATCAGCTTGGGGTGGGGGTAGCTGGAGAGGCCCTTGCCGTCGACTTCCTGGCGGAAGTTGAGCAGCTGCTCTTCGGAAAGGCGGCCTTCGAGATAGGCGCGGGCATAGATGCCTGGAGAAACGTGGCCCTGGATGTAGAGCAGGTCGCCGCCATGGTTCTCGCTCTCGGCGTGCCAGAAGTGGTTGAAGCCGGCTCCGAACATGCTGGCCAGCGAAGCGAAGGAGCCGATGTGGCCGCCCAGGTCGCCGCCTTCTGCCGGATGGTGGCGGTTGGCCTTGACCACCATGGCCATCGCGTTCCAGCGCATGTAGGCGCGCAGGCGCTGTTCGATCTCGAGGTTGCCGGGGCTTCGGGCTTCCTGCGAGGGTTCGATGGTGTTGACGTAGCCGGTGTTGGCCGAGAACGGCATGTCGACCGTGTTCTGGCGGGCATGTTCGAGCAGCTGCTCGAGAAGGAAGTGAGCCCGCTCAGGCCCCTCGCTCTGGATGACGGAAGACAGTGCATCCATCCATTCACGGGTCTCCTGGGCGTCCGCGTCGTTAGCGGCCGAGCCGAACAGGTTCTCGGGATTTGCCGACATGCTTGTGTCTCCTTTTAGGGCTGTGGCAGTAATTTAAGTGCGCTGTGCAGCGAACGCGGCGGAGTTTCTCATAGAAACATCGCAATTTCAAATAGTGCTCATTGATTTTCCAATGTGAAATTCAAAAGAAATCAGAGCAGGAACGGATGTCCGCACGGGACATGGCAAGCCGAGGGGGCAAGCCTAGAATCCGCCCCATGCCTCTCTCCTCCCCGCTGGCGGTTGCCCGCAGTGCCGTGAACGCCTCGCCGCTGTCCTGGTGGCGCAGGTGGTGGCGACGCCAGACACCGGTCCTGCAGGACGCGGTCGCGATGCTCGCGCCGATGGCGGCCGTGCTGCTGTTCCTCGCCGCCATCGTTTCCGCCTTCTGGTACCTGCGCACCGAGGAGGTCGAGCGCGAGCAGGAATCTGTGCGCCGCGACGTCGAATACGCGCAGCAGCGCATGCGCCTGCGGCTGCTGGAGCGGCAGGAGCAGCTGATGCGCATCGCGCGCGACGCCTCCAACCGCGAGATCGACCCGATCGAATTCACCAGCCGCGCCGAGTCGCTGGTGAGCCAGTTCCCAGAGCTGCAGACCATCACCTGGATCGACGACCGCCGCCGCTTCAAGGCCGGCTACGCGGCGCCCAGCGTGCACCCGGCGCAGCAGCACCTGATCGGCGACGTGCTGCGCCCTGGCGACATCGAGAGCAACTATGCGCTGGCCCGCGAACTGCGCCAGCCCGTCTTCTCGCAGCCCGTGGCCGGCGGAGACCCGCCGGCGATGCTCCAGCTCCATATTCCCCTTTTCGACCAGGGCCTGTTCGCCGGCGTGGTGCTGGGCGAGTTCTCGGTCGACGGCCTGCTGCGCTACGGCATGCCCTCCGAGGTGCAGGCGCGCTACGCGGTGTCGCTGCTCGACGCCAAGGGGCATGTGATCGCCGGCAACACCGCCAACCTCAAGGAAAGCGGCACGCGCCTGCTGCCCTGGTCGGAGCGGACCAACGAATATGAAGTGCCAGTGTCGCCCGTCGGCAATGCGCTGGTGCTGCGGGCTCAGGCCTACCGCACTTCGCAGGGCGTGGTCGGCAACGGGCTCTTCTGGCTGGTCTGCGCGCTGAGCGTGCTCACCAGCTGGATGCTGATCGGCACCTGGCGCCACACGCGCCGCCGCCTGCAGGCGCAGCAGCGGCTGGTGGCCGAGACCAACTTCCGCCGGGCGATGGAGAACTCCATGCTCACCGGCATGCGCGTGCTCGACCTGCAGGGCCGCATCACCTACGTCAACGCCGCCTTCTGCGCCATGACCGGCTGGAGCGAGGAAGAACTGGTCGGCCAGTCGCCGCCCTTCCCCTACTGGCTCGAATCCGATCGCGAGGTGATGAACGAACGGCTCGAAGAAGAACTGCATGGCCGCGCCCTGCCCGGTGGCTTCCAGGTGCGGGTGAAGCGCAAGAACGGCAGCGTGTTCAACGCCCGCCTCTATGTGTCGCCGCTGATCGACGCGCGCGGCCACCAGACCGGCTGGATGACGTCGATGACCGACATCACCGAGCCCACGCGCATCCGCGAGCAGCTCTCGGCCTCCTACGAGCGCTTCACCACCGTGCTGGAAGCGCTCGACGCGGCCGTGTCGGTGGCCCCCATCGGCAGCGAGGAGCTGCTGTTCGCCAACAAGCTGTACCGGCTCTGGTTCGGCTCCGACACCGTGGGCCACCTCGGCATGGTCGCGCAGGCCGGCGTGCCCGCGTCGAACGCGCACGACGAGGGCCTGGACGACGTCGACCCGTACGCCGGCCTGCCGATCGACACCCTCACCGCCGCACAGACCGCCAACAACGAGATCTTCGTGCCCCACCTCGGCAAGTGGCTCGAAGTGCGCTCGCGCTACCTGACCTGGGTGGACGGCCGCCTCGCGCAGTTGGTGATCGCCACCGACATCACGCCGCGCCGCGACGCCGAGGAGCAGGCCGCCGCGCAGGCCGACAAGGCCCAGGCCGCCAGCCGCCTCATCACCATGGGCGAGATGGCCTCCAGCGTGGCGCACGAGCTCAACCAGCCGCTGACCGCCATCACCAACTACTGCAACGGGATGATGTCGCGCATCAAGGGCCAGTCGATCGACAACGACGCCCTGCTCGCCGCGCTCGAGAAGACGTCGAAGCAGGCCCAGCGCGCGGGCCAGATCATCCAGCGCATCCGCTCCTTCGTGAAGCGCAGCGAGCCCAACCGCACGCCGGCCGACGTGGCCACCATGGTGAGCGAGGCTGTCGAGCTCGCCGGCATCGAGCTGCGCCGGCGCAACGTGCGCCTTAACCACTACGTGGCGGCGCGGCTGCCGGTGGTGCGGGTCGACCCGATCCTCATCGAGCAGGTGATGGTCAACCTGCTCAAGAATGCCGCCGAATCCATCGACCTCGCCGACCGCCCGCTGGCGCGTCGCAGCGTGGAATTGCGGGTGCTGCCCAAGGTGATCGAGGGGCACAACGCCATCGAGTTCTCGGTGCAGGACACCGGCAAGGGCTTGGCCCCGGAAGTGATGGACCGGCTCTACGAAGCCTTCTTCTCCACCAAGCCCGAGGGCATGGGCATCGGGCTCAATTTGTGCCGCACCATCGTAGAGTCGCACCGCGGCCGGATGCAGGCGGAGAACATCTACAATGGCCCGGATGTGATCGGATGCCGTTTTTCCTTCTGGATTCCGGTGTTGGACGCTATCAGTTCCGTAGCTAGCGACGAGGCAAAGGTACCTGCATGAGTTTGATTCCGAAGAAGGGCACGGTCTATGTCGTCGACGACGACGAAGCCGTACGCGATTCGCTGCAATGGCTGCTCGAAGGCAAGGACTACAGAGTCCGCTGTTTCGATTCCGCCGAATCCTTTCTCTCCCGATACGACCCGCGCGAAGTCGCCTGTCTGATCGTCGACATCCGCATGGCGGGCATGACCGGCCTTGAATTGCAAGACCGGCTCATCGAGCGACGCTCCCCGCTGCCGATCGTGGTCATCACCGGCCACGGCGACGTGCCGATGGCCGTCGACAGCATGAAGAAGGGCGCGATGGACTTCATTCAGAAGCCCTTCAACGACGAGGAACTCGTCACGCTGGTCGAGCGCATGCTCGAACATGCGCGCGGCGCCTTCACGCAGCACCAGCAGTCGGCCAGCCGCGACGCGCTGCTGTCCAAGCTTACGGGCCGCGAGGCGCAGGTGCTCGAACGCATCGTCGCCGGCCGCCTGAACAAGCAGATCGCCGACGACCTGGGCATCAGCATCAAGACGGTCGAGGCGCACCGCGCCAACATCATGGAAAAGCTCAACGCCAACACCGTGGCCGATCTGCTCAAGATCGCGCTGGGGCAGGCGGCGCCAGCAGCCAAGGCCTAGAAACAGCTATCCGCCCGATAGCGACGAATGAACCCCACGCCTGCGAAAGCGGGCGTTTTTACTTGGAAAATCGAAACCGATGACCGCCCAACTGATCGACGGCAACGCCCTCGCCAAAACCATCCGCGCCGAGGTGTCCGGCCGCACCGCGGCGCTCAAGGCCCGTGGCGTGAACCCTGCCCTTTCCATCATCCTCGTGGGCGAGGACCCGGCCAGCCAGGTCTATACCAAGCACAAGGTCAACGACAGCGCGCAGACCGGCCTCGACGCCACGCTGGAGACCTACCCCGCCGACATGAGCGAGGCCGACTTGCTGGCCCGCATCCGCACGCTCAACGACGACCCGAAGGTGCACGGCATCCTGGTGCAGTTGCCGCTGCCCAGGCACATGGACAGCCAGAAGGTCATCGAGACGATTTCTCCGGCCAAGGACGTCGACGGCTTCCACGTCGCCAGCGCCGGCGCGCTGATGACCGGCGCTCCCGGTTTCTGGCCCTGCACGCCGCACGGCTGCATGAAGATGCTCGAATCGATCGGCTACGACCTGCGCGGCAAGCATGCGGTGGTCATCGGCCGCAGCAACATCGTCGGCAAGCCGATGGCCATGATGCTGCTCGCCAAGAGCGCCACCGTGACCATCTGCCACAGCGCCACCAAGGACCTGGGCGCCATCACGCGCCAGGCCGACGTGATCGTCGCCGCGGTGGGCAAGCTCGACCTGCTGACTGCCGACATGGTGAAGCCCGGCGCGGTCGTCATCGACGTGGGCATGAACCGCCGGCCCGACGGCAAGCTCGCCGGCGATGTCGACTTCGACGGCGTGAAGGAAGTGGCCGGCTGGATCACGCCCGTGCCCGGCGGCGTCGGCCCGATGACGCGCGCCATGCTGCTGGTCAACACCCTTGAAGCGGCCGAGCGCGCCGCAACATGAGAACCACCCCGTTGCTTGCTCACTTCGTGTAGCCGCCTCCCCTCGAGGGGCGCCACCGGCGGCCCGGCAGAGCCGGTTCCGCGGTGGCACCCGAAAAATGGTCTCGCCACGTTCGAACAGGATCCCCCATATGACCAACCCGCTTCTCGATTTCACCGATCTCCCGCTGTTCGACCGAGTCAAGCCCGAGCACGTCGCTCCTGCCGTCGATGCACTGCTGGCCGATGCCGAGGCCGCGCTGCAGACCGTCACCGCGCCCGACTTTCCCGCTGACTGGAACGCGATCTCCAAGGTGCTCGACGTGGCTTCCGAGCGCTTCAGCCGCGCCTGGGGCGCCGTCGGCCATCTCAACGCCGTGGCCGACACGCCCGAGCTGCGCGCCGCCTACAACGAGGCCATGCCGCGCGTTACCGCCTTCTGGACCCGCCTGGGCTCCGACGAGCGCCTGTACGCCAAGTACAAGGCCATCGACGCCACGACGCTCAATGCCGAGCAGCGCCAGGCCCACAGCAATGCGGTGCGCAACTTCGTGCTGGGCGGTGCCGAGCTGCAGGGCGAGGCCAAGAAGCGCTTCGCCGACATCCAGGAACGCCTGGCCGAGCTGAGCCAGAAGTTCAGCGAGAACGCACTCGACGCGACCGACGCCTTCGCCTACTACGCCGCTCTCGGTGAGCTCGAAGGCGTGCCCGAGGATGTGGTGAGCGCCGCGCGCGCGGCCGCCGAGGCCGACGGCAAGGAAGGCTACAAGCTCACGCTGAAGATGCCGTGCTACCTGCCGGTGATGCAGTTCGCAAAGAGCAGCGCGCTGCGCGAGAAGCTCTACCGCGCCTACGTCACGCGCGCCAGCGAGTTCGGCGACCCGGCTTTCGACAACACGTCCCTCATCACCGAGATCCTCGCGCTGCGCGAGGAAGAAGCCGGGCTGCTGGGCTACAAGAACTACGGCGAGCTGTCGGTGGTGCCGAAGATGGCCGAGTCGCCCGAGCAGGTCGTGAAGTTCCTGCGCGACCTCGCTGCCAAGGCCAAGCCCTACGGCGAGCGCGACCTTGCCGACCTGCGCGTCTTCGCGGCCGAGCAGCTGAGCATCACCGATCCGCAGCCCTGGGACTGGAGCTACATCGGCGAGAAGCTCAAGGAGGCGCGCTATGCCTTCAGCGAGCAGGAGGTGAAGCAGTACTTCCCGGCGCCGAAGGTCATGGCCGGCCTGTTCAAGATCGTCGAGACGCTGTTCGAGGTGTCGATCCGCCGCGACTCGGCGCCCACCTGGCACCCGAGCGTGGAGTTCTATCGCATCGAGCGCGCCGGCCAGAAGGTCGGCCAGTTCTACCTCGACCCCTCCGCCCGTGCAGCCAAGCGCGGCGGTGCTTGGATGGACGACGTGCGCGCCCGCTGGCTGCGCCCCGACAACGGCGTGCTGCAGACGCCCGTCGCTCAGCTGGTGTGCAACTTCGCCAGCGGCGTCGATGGCAAGCCGCCGCTGCTCACGCATGACGACGTGACCACCCTCTTCCACGAGTTCGGCCACGGCCTGCACCACATGCTCACGCAGGTGAACGAGCGCGACGTCTCGGGCATCAGCGGCGTCGAGTGGGATGCGGTCGAACTGCCGAGCCAGTTCATGGAGAACTTCTGCTGGGAGTGGGACGTGCTCAAGCACATGACGGCCCACGTCGACACCGGCGAGCCGCTGCCGCGCGCCCTCTTCGACAAGATGACGGCGGCCAAGAACTTCCAGAGCGGCCTGCAGACGCTGCGCCAGATCGAGTTCTCGCTGTTCGACATGCTGCTTCACACCGAGTACCACGTCGCCACCGCCAAGCCCGGCGAAGTGATGGCCCTGCTGGGCCGCGTGCGTGCCGAAGTCGCGGTGATGCCGTCGCCGCCCTTCAGCCGTACACCAAACACGTTCAGCCACATCTTCGCGGGCGGCTATGCGGCCGGCTACTACAGCTACAAGTGGGCCGAGGTGCTGAGCGCCGATGCCTACGCGGCCTTCGAGGAAACCGTGGGCGCCGACGGCGAGCCGAACATCGAGACCGGCCGCAAGTACCGCCAGGCCATCCTGGAGGCTGGCGGCAGCCGCAGCGCGATGGACTCGTTCAAGGCGTTCCGAGGCCGCGAGCCCCAGCTTGATGCGCTGCTGCGACACCAGGGCATGGCGCAGGCCCAGCCCGCTTGATGCGGCGCTGAAGCTTGCGATACTCGGGCGATGCATACGATTTACAAAATCTCACCATTGCATCGCCTGACCGGCCTTGCCCTCGTGCTCGTTGCCGCGGGCGCGATGGCGCAACCCATCTACCGCCAGGTGGACAAGAACGGCAAGGTCACCTTCTCCGACCGCGCCCCGAGCGCGAGCACCGAGCCGGCGTCGGCCGGCCAGCAAGGCGCGACGGCCCCTTCCGGCGCCAACGCCGCCGGCCTGCCCTATGAACTGCGCCAGGTGGCGCAGCGCTATCCCGTCACCCTCTACAGCGGGGACGAATGCGGCCCCTGCGGCGCGGCGCGCACCCTGCTCACGACGCGCGGCATTCCTTTCGAGGAACGAACCGTCAAGAGCAACGCGGACATCGAAGCCCTGCAGCGCCTGAGCAACCAGAATGCGTTGCCGCTGCTGACGATCGGTTCGCAGCAGCTCAAGGGCTTCTCGGACGTGGAATGGTCGCAGTACCTCGACGCGGCCGGCTATCCCAAGAGCAACAGCCTGCCCGCGGGCTACCGCAACGGCCCGGTCCGGCCGCTGGTGGCTCAGCAGGCGACGCCGGCGCCCCGGGGGGCCGAAGCGCCCGCCCCGGCCGCGCAACCCGCACCACCGCCTCCGGCCTCGAGCGAGCCGACGCCGAGCAACCCGGCCGGCATCAAGTTCTAGGCCCCCACGGCCTGGGCTTCAACCTCAGGCCGCGAACTCCATCGTCTTCACGCCGGCCGCAGTGCCCAGCAGGCACACGTCGGCCTTCTGGTGCGCGAAGACGCCGACCGTCACCACGCCCGGCCATTGGCTCACGGTCGACTCGAATGCCAGCGGATCGGTGATGCGCAGCCCCGTCACGTCGACGATGTGCTGGCCGTTGTCGGTCACCAGCGGCAGGCCGTCCTTCTCGCGCACCTGGGCGATGCCGCCCATGGCCGCGAACTGGCGCATCACGCGTTGCGCGGCCATCGGGATCACCTCCACCGGCAGCGGGAACGCGCCCAGCACCTGCACCAGCTTCGACTCATCTGCAATGCAGACGAACTTGCGCGATTGCGCCGCGACGATCTTCTCGCGCGTGAGCGCGGCGCCGCCGCCCTTGACCATGAAACCGCGGTGATCGATCTCGTCGGCGCCGTCGATGTAGACCGACAGTTCCTCCACCTCGTTGCTGTCGAACACCGGAATGCCCAGCGCGCGCAGGCGTTCGGTCGAGGCGACCGAGCTGGAGACCGCGCCCTTGATCTCGTCCTTGATCGTGGCCAGCGCGTCGATGAACTTGTTCACCGTCGAGCCGGTGCCCACGCCGACGATTTCGCCCTTGACCACGTAGGCCAGCGCGGCACGGCCGACCTGGGCCTTGAGTTCGTCCTGGGAAAGCAGTTTGGAGGGGGTTGGGGAGGCGGGTGCGGTCATCACGGACAATCCTTGGCTCATTGAAGCCCCGAATTATCCGATGCCCCTGCTGATGCCCTCCTCGCTCTACGGCCTGGCCCGCCCCTTCCTGTTCGGCTTCGACCCCGAACACGCCCATGAAATCACGCTGGACGGGCTGGCGCGCACCCAGAACACGCCCCTGGCCTGCGCCTATTCGGCACCGCGCGTCGACGATCCCGTCGAGCTCGCCGGCCTGACCTTTCCCAACCGCGTGGGCCTGGCGGCCGGGCTGGACAAGAACGCCCGCTGCATCGACGCCTTCTCCGCCATGGGCTTCGGCTTCGTCGAGGTCGGTACGGTGACGCCGAAGGCCCAGCCGGGCAACCCCAAGCCGCGCATGTTCCGGCTGCCCCAGCGCGACGCGCTGATCAACCGGCTGGGCTTCAACAACGAGGGGCTGGACGCCTTCCTGGCCAACGTGCAGAAGGCACGCTTCCGCAAGAACGCCAGCAGTGCCAAGTCGCCGATGCTGCTGGGCCTCAACATCGGCAAGAACGCCGCCACGCCCATCGAGCGCGCGGTGGACGACTACCTGGCCTGCCTCGACGGCGTGTACCCGCATGCCGACTACGTGACGATCAACATCTCCAGCCCCAACACCGCCAACCTGCGCTCGCTGCAGAGCGACGAAGCCCTCGACGCCCTGCTCGGCGCAGTGGCCGATCGGCGCGAAACCCTGACCACGCGCCATGGCGGCAAGCGCTCGCCGCTCTTCGTGAAGATCGCGCCCGACCTCGACGAAGCACAGGTCTCGGTGATCGCCGCCACGCTCAAGCGCCACGGCATGGACGGCGTGATCGCGACCAACACCACGCTGGCGCGCGATGCGGTAAAGGGCTTGCCTCATGCGGAGGAAGCGGGAGGCCTGTCGGGCGCACCGGTGCGCGAGGCCAGCAACCGCGTGGTCGCGCAGTTGCGTGCGGCGCTGGGCAAGGACTTTCCGATCATCGGCGTGGGGGGCATCCTCAGCGGCGCCGATGCCAAGGCGAAGATCGCCGCAGGCGCGGACGTGGTGCAGATCTACACCGGCCTGATCTATCGCGGCCCGGCGCTGGTCCGCGAAGCGACCCAGGCGCTGCTGCGCGATCGCGGCAGCAAGGCCTGAGCGCCTTTTCTCCTCAGTCTCTCAGCGCATGCGCCAGAGCACTGGCGCAATGACCGCAGCCCAGCGCAGCAGACGCTTCGGCCGGATCACCACCACGGCAGCCGCCGCGACGACGCCGGTGGCCACCGGGTGCGCACGCGCGATGCGCAGCGCGGCAGCGGCGGCGGACTCGTTGGGCGGAGGGGCATCCGCCTCGGGCGCGGGCTGAGTCTCGCGCCCGCCCTGCATCGTCGCGATGCGCTGGCGCTGGATCTCCATGCGAGCAAGCAGTTCTTCGCGCGTGGCCGGACGGCGAACGCGGCGCGGTGCTTCCTCGTCCTCCCCTGGGTCCTTGCCGAGGCCGAAACGCTCCTGGGCCCAGGCCCAGTCACGCTCGAACTCCCGGCGAGCAGGCACGAAACTGTTGGACGCATTGCGCAGGGTCAGCAGCAGCCCGATGACGGCCGCCAGCCAGAGCGCGATCCATACGCCAGCCACCGACCATGCGGCGGTGACGCGGTGAGGCGTGTCCCAGAAGTTCACCACCACCGCCACGGACAGCAGAGCCACCGTGACCGTGGTCAGCCCCAGCACGGCCAAGCCGAGGACGAGCATCAGCTTTAGCCGCTGCTTCTCGTCTTCCCAGGCCATGCGCAGCAGTTGCACCCGGTCCTCGGCCGCCAGGGCGCCCTCGGCCGCGGCGATGCGCAGCCGACGGATGCGGGCGTTCAGTCCGAACAGGGAGAGCAGCCTCATCGGCTGGCCCCTGTCATGCCCGGGTGAACGGGAACGCCGCTGCTGCCGTGCACTACCGGGTCAGCGGCGGCCAAGCAGCAGGCCCACCAGCACGCCGACGGCCAATGCGGCGCCGGCGATCTGCCATGGTTCGTCGTGGGCGTAGGCGTTGGCGGAGCTGGCCGCTTCGCGGGCCTTCTTGGCGGCGAGCTTGCTCTTCTCCGCCGCGAGTTCGCGTGCGATGGCCAGCTTGGTGTCGATGCGCTGGCGCAGCGCCTTGATGTGGGGAACCGAATCCAGGTCCTTGCTCGCCAGCACGCCGCGCACGTCGCTTGCAATGTCTTCGGCTGCCGCTTCAAGATTTTGGGATGCACTCATTGGAAACTTTCCTCCGTGATGACACCGGCACCGCGCCGGCGGCTTCGCGCCAGCAAGTGGCGTGCTGTCATGTTACAGGCTCGAAAGGCCCTCAGGCGCTACAGATGTGCAGACTTTGTCGCACGATGGGTATCGGCTGACGCCTGCCCCTCCGCAGTCATGCTTCGGCCAGCAGCCGGGCGACGTACAGCCCGATGGCCAGGCTGCTCGTGAGGCCGGGCGACTCGATGCCGAACAGGTTCACCAGCCCCGGCACACCGTGCGATGCGGGCCCGTCGATCATGAAGTCGGCGGCCGGCTCGCCGGGCCCCGAAATCTTGGGCCGCATGCCCGCATAGCCCGGAATCAGCGCGCCATCCGGCAGCGCGGGCCAGTACTTGCGGACTTCGGAGTAGAAACCCTCGCCGCGCGAGGGATCCACCACCAGTTCGCCGGGCGATGAAACCCATTGCACGTCCGGCCCGAACTTGGCTTGGCCGCCCAGGTCGATCGTGAGATGCACGCCCAGCCCGCCCGGCTCGGGCACGGGGTAGACGAGCCGGCCGAACGGCGCACGCCCCGACAGGGTGAAGTAGTTGCCCTTGGCGAAGTACTCCTTCGGCACCGACGACGGCGGCAGGCCCTTGAAGCGCCGGGCCAATGCCGGGGCCCCGAGGCCCGCCGCATTGACCACGCTGCGGCAGCGCAGCACGGTGCCGTCTTCGGCCGCCAGCACGATGGCGCCATCACCGCACTCCGCGCGCGTGATCGGCGACTTCAGCGCCAGCATCCCGCCCGCGTTCTCCAGATCGCCCAGCAAGCTCAGCATGAGGGCATGACTGTCGACGATGCCGGTGCTGGGCGAATGCAGCGCAGCCACGCAGTGCAGCTGCGGCTCCATCGCAATGGCCTGCTGTGCCGTGAGCAGGACAAGGTCATCGACGCCGTTCGCCGCCGCCTTCTGCTGGATGGCTTCGAGCTGGCCGGCCTGCTCGGGCGAGGTGGCGACGATCAGCTTGCCGCAGCGCTGGTGTGGCACGCCGCGCTCGGCCGCGTAGGCGTAAAGCAACTGCTTGCCCTCGACGCACAGCTTCGCCTTGAGCGAGCCCTGCGGGTAGTAGATGCCGGCATGAATGACTTCGCTGTTGCGCGAACTCGTTCCTGTGCCGATGGCTCCTTCGGATTCGAGCACCAGCACCTCCCGGCCCGCGAGCGCCAAGGCGCGTGCCACTGCCAAGCCCACCACACCACCGCCGATGACGGCGCAATCAATTTCGTCCATCGCGCGAGCTTAGCGCGGCTTGCGCGGGAGCTTCGCTATCTCAGTGCGCGGACGGGGGCGGCTCGGGATCGGTGGGCTCGTCGGGCGGCGTCTCGGGTCCTTCGTCGGGCTCGACGGGCAGGTCGGGCGCGACGGGCGGTGGAATGTCGGGATGAGTGGCCATGGCTGCGCTCCTTTCCAAATGGTTCTAGGTCATCGGTGCGAGAAATTCGACAGCTGCGGGCTGCATCTGCCGTCGGCGCGGGCCGACAACGGGCAACACGAGCTTCGTGACACGGTAATGACGACTGTTGCAGGATCGTCGCCCGGAGGTCGCGTTACTACTTCCTGCGACTTGGGCATCGACGGTGGATGTGTTGTACTGGCCCGTGCTGCCGGAGCACGGCAGGCAACCGTCATCGCGTCACTTTCTTCAGGGAGAGAAATGTCCACCATCGATGCAAACGGGATGCTGATCGACCCCAAGGTGATCCTGCGACGATCACCGGGAATCGAACACGGCACCCTTCCCAGCGTGCTCGCCATCGTCGTCCACCAGACCGACTCGGGCACCGCCGAATCCAGTCTCAACGGCTACCAGGTGGGCGGCAACGGCGCCCACTTCCTCATCGACAAGAACGGCCAGATCTACCAGACGGCAAGCGTTCTCGCGCGCTGCTATCACGTCGGCAAGCTGATCAAGTCGAAGTGCCTGACCATCAACAAGAGCAGTTGCGACACGGGTGCAATGGCAAAGATGCTGGCGATGTCGTGGGTCAACCAGATCAACGCCATCGACGCGCACGAGCGCGCGAAGCCGTATCCGGACCGCTATCCGGTGAACAGCGACTCGATCGGCATCGAGCTGGTCGGCATGCACATCGACGACAAGAACTACGAGGCCGTGACCGCTGCGCAGAACAGCTCGCTGCAGTGGCTCATCGAGGTGCTGTATGCGCAGTTCAATCTCAAGCCGGAAGATGTCTACCGGCATCCGACGGTGTCGTACAAGAACCCTAGCGAAGCGAGTTCGGCGATATGGAAGTGAGACTCCGCGCGGTGGGTCTCGCAATCGGGGCCGTGCTGCTTTCCTCTTGCGCGACGACTCGCGACACCGCTTTCAGCAACATCTACGTTGCGGACTTCCACTCCGACTCGCCGGCCACCTGCCGCAGCTCCGACGTGCCACGCAGCCATGGACAGGCGCGCGAGTTCTTCTCGAAGGCACGCGAGGTCGACTACAAGACGCTGCACGACAACTACGAAGTGGCGCCCTGCTACGCCGAAGGCACGCTTGTGAGACAGGGCAAATCGTGCGACTGGCAGATCCGCGCCGGTGCGACGGGTTCGGTGCAGTGCGCAGAGCAGAAGCTGTACTTCGCGTGCGACAACTGCGGCGACCTCTTCGGCGCCACGAAGTAGTCAACGGATAGAGAAGCAGAGAGAGGCGAACCGAAGCCCCTCTCGGCGCACAAAACAAAAAAGCGACCCGGAAATCCAGGTCGCTTTTTGATTGGTGGGCGGTGGAGGCTTCGAACCTCCGACCCCAGCAGTGTGAATGCTGTGCTCTACCCCTGAGCTAACCGCCCTCGGCACCGCTGCTTTTTGCTTCAGTGCCTAGAAAACGTATCGCGTTCTGCGAAGCCTCAGATTATGCCATAGCTTTTCAGCTGCTTTCAAGAAACTGCAATGTTTTCGCGAAACAGCGTTCGGCCACCGCTGGATTTGTCGAGTTGGGCCAGCACGGCCTCGTGCGCGGTCAGCTCGTGCTCGGCCGCCATGATCACCGGCAGTTCGAACTGGCTCAGGTCGACGGCAACGACGGTCGTCCCCTGCACTGGCTCCGCGGCCGCCACGTCGATGAGCAGCGCGTCCTGCCCGCGCGTGAGGTTGATGTAGACATCGGCCAGCAACTGCGCGTCGAGCTTGGCGCCGTGGAAGGTGCGGTTGGAGCGGTCGACGCCGAAGCGGTCGCACAGCGCGTCGAGCGAATTGCGCTTGCCCGGGTACACCTGCTTGGCCATCGCCAGCGTGTCGGTCACTTCGCTGACGAAAGTGCGCAGCGGCGGCAGGCCCACGCGCTCGAACTCCTTGTTGAGGAAGCCGACGTCGAACGCCGCGTTGTGGATGATGATCTCGGCGTCGCGCAGGTACTCGACGATGTCGTTGGCCAGCGTGCCGAACTTCGGCTTGTCGCGCAGGAAGTCGGTCGTCAGGCCGTGGACCTTGAGCGCGTCCTCGTGGCTCTCGCGCTCGGGGTTGAAGTAGATGTGCAGGTCGTTGCCGGTGAGCTTGCGGTTGAACAGCTCCACGCAGCCGAGTTCGATGATGCGGTCGCCGTTCTCGGCGGAAAGACCGGTGGTTTCGGTGTCCAAGACGATCTGGCGGGTCATTGGAGTACCTCCGTGCTTCGCACTGCGGCGCGTGCGCGCATCAGTGGTTTTCCTTGGCGTGGTTGATCGTGTACTTGGGGATCTCGATCGTCACATTCTCCTGCGCCAGGATCGCCTGGCAACTCAGGCGTGACTGCGGCTCCAGGCCCCAGGCGCGGTCGAGCAGGTCTTCTTCGCCCTCTTCCGCCTCGTTCAGCGAGTTGAAGCCCTCGCGCACGATCACGTGGCAGGTGGTGCAGGCGCAGCTCATCTCGCAGGCGTGCTCGATGTCGATGTGGTTGTCGAGCAGCGCCTCGCAGATCGAGGTGCCGGCGGGCGCGGTGATTTCTGCACCTTCGGGGCAGTACTCGGGATGCGGGTAGATCTTGATCGTGGGCATGCTGTTGTTCTAGAGAGATTCGACCTTGCGCCCGGCGAGCGCGCGCGCGATGCCCGCGTTCATGCGCTGTGCGGCGAAGGCCTCTGTGTCGTCGGCCAGCTTCTTGGTCGCGGCTTCGATGGTGGCGGCGTCCGTGCTGCCCTTGACGGCTTCGCGCAACTGGGCCATCGATGCATCGATGGCCGCGCGCTCTTCGTCGCTCAGCAGGTCGCCGTCGGCATCGATCGCGCTCTGCGTCGCCAGCAGCATGCGGTCGGCATCGACGCGCGCCTCGACCAGCGCGCGGGCTTGCATGTCCTGCTGGGCGGTGGAGAAGCTCTCCTGCAGCATGGTCGCGATCTGGTCGTCCGACAGGCCGTACGAGGGCTTGACCGCCACGCTGGCCTCGACGCCGCTGGTCTGCTCCTTCGCGCTCACGCTCAGCAGGCCGTCGGCGTCGACCGTGAAGGTCACGCGGATGCGCGCGGCGCCGGCCGCCATCGGCGGAATGCCGCGCAGCGTGAAGCGCGCGAGGCTGCGGCAGTCGGACACCAGGTCGCGCTCGCCCTGCACCACGTGCAGCGCCAATGCGGTCTGGCCGTCCTGGTAGGTGGTGAAGTCCTGCGCCATCGCAGTCGGGATGGTCTGGTTCCGCGGCACGATGCGCTCGACGAGGCCGCCCATGGTCTCGATGCCGAGCGACAGCGGGATCACGTCGAGCAGCAGCAGTTCGCCCGCACCGTTGTTGCCGGCCAGCTGGTTGGCCTGGATGGCGGCGCCCAGCGCCACGACTTCGTCGGGGTTCAGGTTGACCAGCGGCTCGCGGCCGAAGAAATCGGCCACCGCGCGGCGGATCTGCGGCATGCGCGTGGAGCCACCGACCAGAACGATGCCCTTGAGCTCCTCGGCCTTGAGCTTCGCGTCGCGCAGCGCCTTGCGTACGGCGGCGATGGTGCGGTCGGTGAGCGGCTGCGTGGCGGCGTAGAACTGCTCGCGCGTGACTTCGAACGAAATCGTCTTGCCTGCGACCTGGGCCTTGAACACGACCGTCTCCGAATCGGTCAGCGCCTCTTTGGCGGCACGCGCGGCCACGAGCAGCGCAGCCTTGTCGGCATCGCTGGCGGCTTGCACGCCCGTCTGCGCGAGCACGAAGTCGGCCAGCGCATGGTCGTAGTCGTCGCCGCCGAGGGCCGAGTCGCCGCCGGTGGCGATCACCTCGAACACGCCCTGTGTGAGACGCAGGATCGAGATGTCGAAGGTGCCGCCGCCGAGGTCGTAGACCGCATAGACACCTTCGCTCGCGTTGTCCAGGCCATAGGCGATGGCCGCGGCCGTCGGCTCGCTGATCAGGCGCAGCACGTTGAGGCCGGCGAGCTGCGCCGCGTCCTTGGTCGCCTGGCGCTGGCCTTCGTCGAAATACGCGGGCACGGTGATGACGGCGCCGTAGAGCTCGTCGTCGAAGGTGTCTTCCGCGCGGAAGCGCAGCGTGGCAAGGATTTCCGCGCTGATCTCGACCGGCGACTTCTCGCCTGCCAGCGTCTGCACCTTGACCATGCCGCCGTCGCCGCTGCCGATGCGGTACGACATCGACTCGCGGTTCGCGATGTCGGCCAGGCCGCGGCCCATGAGGCGCTTCACCGAAGTGATGGTGTTGGCCGGGTCCTGTGCGCGAGCGGCCAGCGCGTCGAAGCCGATCTGGCGGCGATCGCCCTCGAGGTAGCGTACGGCCGAAGGCAGCAGCAGGCGGCCCTGGTCGTCGGGCAGGCATTCGGCCACGCCGTTGCGCACCGAGGCCACCAGCGAATGCGTGGTGCCGAGGTCGATGCCCACGGCGATGCGGCGCTGATGCGGGTCGGGCGCCTGGCCGGGTTCTGAAATCTGGAGAAGAGCCATGCCGTTATTGTCCCAACTGATCGAACTTGGCTTCGACGTCCTGCGCGAAGCGCTCAATGAACATGAGGGCTCTCACCTGCCTGGCCGCCGCCGGGTAGTCACCCTTCTCGTCGATCAGCCAGTCGAGCGACGAGAGCGCACGGGTGCGGCCGGCCTCGACTTCGGCGTTGAGCTTTTCGAGAGAAGCGATATCGGCGACGTCGTCGAGCGCCTCGCGCCACTCCATCTGCTGCATCAGGAAATCGGACGGCATCGCCGTGTTGTTCTCGGCATCGAGCGGCGCGCCATTCAGCTCGCAGATGTAGCTGGCGCGGCGGATCGGGTCCTTCAGCCGCTGGTAGGCCTCGTTGATGCGCACCGACCACTGCATGGCCACGCGCTGCGCTGCGGCGCCTTGCGCGGCGAAACGGTCCGGGTGGGCCTCGCGCTGCAGTTCCTTCCAGCGCGCGTCGAGCACTGTGCGGTCCTGCGCGAAGGTCGCCGGGACGGCGAACAGTTGAAAGTCGGTGTCGTTCAGGTTCATGGCAAGAAAAAACCGCCAGCACATGACATGTTGGCGGCTGTGGTCGCAGTCAGCGACGGCGCATCAACTCAGATGCGGAAGCTTTCCCCGCAACCGCAGCGGTCGCGCTCGTTGGGGTTGTTGAACTTGAAGCCCTCGTTCAGGCCCTCGCGCACGAAGTCGAGCTGCGTGCCGTCGATGTAGGCGAGGCTCTTCGGATCGACCAGCACCTTCACGCCATGGTCCTCGAAGACCACGTCCTCAGGCGTCAGCTCGTCCACATACTCGAGCTTGTAGGCCAAGCCCGAGCAGCCCGTGGTCTTCACGCCCAGCCGCACGCCCAGCCCCTTGCCCCTCTTGCCGAGGTAGCGGGTGACGTGTCGGGCAGCGGCTTCGGTCAGCGTGACGGCCATGTCAGTGGACAGCTTCGGCGGCGCCGGCAGCGGATTCGGTCTTCGCGCCGTGCTTGGCCTTGTAGTCGTTCACCGCTGCCTTGATGGCGTCCTCGGCCAGGATGGAGCAGTGGATCTTCACCGGCGGCAGCGCCAGTTCCTCGGCGATCTGCGCGTTCTTGAGCGCAGCCGCTTCGTCGAGCGTCTTGCCCTTGACCCATTCGGTCACGAGCGACGACGAGGCGATGGCCGAGCCGCAGCCGTAGGTCTTGAAGCGTGCGTCTTCGATCACGCCGGTTTCTGGGTTGACCTTGATCTGCAGCTTCATCACGTCGCCGCAGGCCGGCGCGCCGACCATGCCGGTGCCGACGGAGTCGTCGCCCTTTTCGAAGGAGCCGACGTTGCGCGGGTTCTCGTAGTGGTCGATGACCTTGGAAGAATATGCCATGGTGTACCTCTCAAACTTTGTTCAATCGTGGTGCCGGGTGCGGGCCTGACCTGCCGCTCTTCGCGTCAGTGGGCCGACCACTGGATCGTGCTGATGTCGACGCCGTCCTGGAACATCTCCCACAGGGGGCTCAGCTCGCGCAGCTTGGCAACGTTGTGCTTGATGGTCGAAATGGCGTAGTCGATCTCTTCTTCGGTCGTGAAGCGGCCGATGGTCATGCGAAGGCTGCTGTGGGCCAGTTCGTCGCTGCGGCCCAGGGCGCGCAGCACGTAGCTGGGCTCCAGGCTGGCCGAGGTGCAGGCCGAACCCGACGACACCGCCAGGCCCTTGATGCCCATGATCAGCGACTCGCCCTCGACGTAGTTGAAGCTCATATTCAGGTTGTGCGGCACGCGGTGCTCGAGGTCGCCGTTGATGAACACCTGCTCGATGTCCTTCAGGCCGTCGAGCAGGCGCTTCTGCAGGCGGCGCGCGTGTTCGATGTCCTTGTGCATCTCCAGCTTGGCGATGCGGTAGGCCTCGCCCATGCCGACGATCTGGTGCGTGGGCAGCGTGCCCGAACGCATGCCGCGCTCATGGCCGCCACCGTGCATCTGCGCCTCGAGGCGCACGCGCGGCTTGCGGCGCACGTACAGGGCGCCGATACCCTTGGGGCCATAGGTCTTGTGCGAGGCCAGGCTCATCAGGTCGATGGGCAGCTTCGTGATGTCGATATCGATCTTGCCGGTGGCCTGGGCCGAATCGACGTGGAAGACGATGCCCTTCTCGCGGCAGATGTTGCCGATGGAGACCACGTCCTGGATCACGCCGATCTCGTTGTTCACGAAGAGCACGCTGACCAGGATGGTGTCGGGGCGGATCGCTGCCTTGAACTTTTCGAGGTCGACGAGGCCGTTTTCCTCGACGTCGAGGTAGGTGACCTCGAAGCCCTGGCGCTCCAGTTCGCGCATGGTGTCGAGCACGGCCTTGTGCTCGGTCTTCAGGGTGATGAGGTGCTTGCCCTTGCCCTTGTAGAAATTGGCCGCGCCCTTCAGGGCGAGGTTGATCGACTCCGTGGCGCCCGAGGTCCAGACGATCTCGCGCGGGTCGGCGTTGATCAGCTCCGCCACCTGGCCGCGCGCCTTCTCGACCGCCTCTTCAGCCTCCCAGCCCCATGCGTGGCTGCGCGATGCCGGGTTGCCGAAGTGCTCGCGCAACCAGGGAATCATGGCGTCGACCACACGGGGGTCGACCGGCGTGGTCGCGCCGTAATCGAGATAGATCGGGAAATGAGGAGTTACGTCCATGGCTGGCTCGTGCTGGCGTGGGGTTGTTCTTTGATCTGGGCTGCTCAGGCCGGCGCCCGAAGGCGCCGCCGGGACTCTGACTCAGCGCTTTCAGGACTTCGCGAATGCGTTCCCGAGCGCGAACACCGAATTCGGCGCGTTCACGCGAATCGGCTTGACCACCGGCTGCGCGGAGATGGCGCGCTTGACGACCGGCTTGTTCTCGATCTGCACGCCCTTGGCGATCTGGTCGTCGACCAGCTTCTGCAGGGTGACGGAGTCGAGGAACTCGACCATGCGCTGGTTCAGAGAGGCCCAGAGCTCGTGAGTCATGCAGCGGCCGGCTTCGCCGAGGCAGTTTTCCTTGCCGCCGCACTGGGTGGCGTCGATGGGCTCATCGACGGAGACGATGATGTCGGCCACGGTGATGTCCGCTGCCTTGCGGCCGAGGCTGTAGCCGCCCCCGGGGCCGCGGGTCGACTCGACCAGCTCGTGGCGGCGCAGCTTGCCGAACAGCTGTTCGAGGTACGACAGCGAGATCTGCTGCCGCTGGCTGATCGCGGCCAGCGTGACCGGACCGGTGTTCTGACGCAACGCCAGATCGATCATGGCTGTGACCGCAAAACGGCCTTTGGTAGTGAGACGCATCGCAAGCTCCTTCAAGTGCTTACCGTTGAAATGACACCTTGGTCCAGGACCGCGGTGACCTCGTCTCCGCCCTGCCCGACCCCTGACGCTGGTGAACCAGCCGGTAGGAGTCGGTCCTTCATCGCGAAGTTCTTCTCTTTGTTGTTGAGTATTTCGCTCAAGTATAACAGAAGCCCCCGAGGTCTGCTCGGGTAAACCCCAGCGCGGGTTTGCGGGGAGATGCGAACGTCCGGCTTACTGCGCCAGACCTGCGATGTTGTCGCCGCCAGAGGCCCCGAACGCCTGCTCCCGCAGCAGCGCCAGCTGGTCGCGAACCCGGGCTGCCTTCTCGAATTCGAGGTTGCGTGCGTGCTCCAGCATCTGCTTCTCGAGCCGCTTGATTTCGCGGGCGATGTCCTTCTCGCTCATGTCCTCGACCTTGGCGCGCTCCAGGTCGAGCTTGGCCGCTTCCTTGCCGCTCTTTTCGCTGTAGACGCCGTCGATCAGGTCGCGCACCTGCTTGACGATGCTGCGCGGCGTGATGCCGTTGGCCTCGTTGTAGGCGATCTGCCGGGCGCGGCGGCGCTCGGTTTCGCCGATGGCCTTCTTCATCGAGTCGGTCATCCTGTCGGCGTACAGGATGGCCTTGCCGTTCAGGTTCCGCGCGGCGCGGCCGATGGTCTGGATCAGCGAGCGCTCCGCGCGCAGGAAGCCTTCCTTGTCGGCGTCGAGGATCGCCACCAGCGACACCTCCGGAATGTCCAGCCCCTCGCGCAGCAGGTTGATGCCCACCAGCACGTCGAAAGTGCCCAGGCGCAGGTCGCGCAGGATCTCCACCCGCTCCACCGTGTCGACGTCGCTGTGCAGGTAGCGCACCTTCACGCCGTTGTCGCCCAGGTAGTCGGTCAGCTGCTCGGCCATGCGCTTGGTCAGCGTGGTGATCAGCACGCGCTCGTTCTTCTCGACGCGGGTGCGGATTTCGCCCAGCACATCGTCCACCTGGTGCGTGGCGGGGCGCACCTCGACCTCGGGGTCGATCAGCCCGGTGGGCCGCACCAACTGCTCGACCACGTTGCCGGCATGGTCCTTCTCGTACTGCGCCGGCGTGGCCGAGACGAAGATGCACTGGCGCACCCGGGCCTCGAACTCCTCCAGCTTGAGCGGCCGGTTGTCCAGCGCGCTCGGCAGGCGAAATCCGTACTCGACGAGCGTGACCTTGCGCGCCCTGTCGCCGTTGTACATGCCGCCGAGCTGGCCGACCATCTGGTGGCTCTCGTCGAGGAACATCAGCGCGTCCTTCGGCAGGTAGTCGGTCAGCGTCGGCGGCGGATCGCCCGGCGCGGCGCCCGAGAGGTGGCGCGTGTAGTTCTCGATGCCCTTGCAGTGGCCGATTTCCGAAAGCATCTCGAGGTCGAAGCGCGTGCGCTGCTCCAGCCGCTGCGCCTCCACCAGCTTGCCGGCGCCGACGAGTTCCTTGAGCCGGTCGGCCAGCTCGAGCTTGATGGTTTCCACCGCCGCCAGCACCTTGTCGCGCGGCGTCACGTAATGGCTCGACGGGTACACCGTGAAGCGCGGCACCTTCTGCCGGACGCGCCCGGTCAGCGGGTCGAAGAGCTGCAGCGACTCGATCTCGTCGTCGAACAGCTCGAAGCGGATCGCCAGCTCGCTGTGCTCGGCCGGGAAGACGTCGATGGTGTCGCCGCGCACCCGGAACGTGCCGCGAGCGAAGTCCTGCTCGTTGCGCGTGTACTGCATGCGGATCAGCTGCGAGATCAGGTCGCGCTGGCCGACCTTGTCGCCGACGCGGGCAATCAGCCGCATCTCCATGTAGTCCTCGGGCGTGCCGATGCCGTAGATGGCGCTCACCGTGGCCACGATGACCGTGTCGCGCCGCTCCAGCACGCTCTTGGTGGCCGACAGGCGCATCTGCTCGATGTGCTCGTTGATCGACGAGTCCTTCTCGATGAACAGGTCGCGCTGGGGTACGTAGGCTTCGGGCTGGTAGTAGTCGTAGTAGCTGACGAAGTACTCGACGGCGTTCTTGGGGAAGAACTCGCGGAATTCGCTGTAGAGCTGCGCAGCCAGCGTCTTGTTGGGCGCGAACACGATGGCCGGACGCCCCAGCCGGGCGATCACGTTGGCCATGGTGAAAGTCTTGCCCGAGCCGGTGACGCCCAGCAGGGTCTGGAACGACTCGCCGTCCTTCACGCCTTCCACCAGCCCCTCGATGGCCGTGGGCTGGTCGCCGGCCGGCGGATAGGGCTGGTAGAGCTCGAAGGGCGAGCCCGGGAACTTGACGAACTCGCCCTGCTTCGCCGGCCCGATCGGGTCGAGTTTCTTCAGGTCTGCTATGGCTTCGTTGTTGTCTGGCATGGCTGTTCCCGACAGGTGGCGCTCGCGCCGGTAAAATTCAAGGCAACCGGAAAGCATAAAGCCACATCCGGTTGCAGCGCAGCTTTCATCCCAAAGGACCTTTCCATGTCTATGTTCACCGCGGTCGAAATGGCACCGCGCGACCCGATCCTCGGCCTCAACGAACAATTCGCAGCCGACACCAACCCCAACAAGGTCAATCTCGGCGTCGGCGTCTATTACGACGACAACGGCAAGCTGCCCCTGCTGCAGTGCGTGCAGGCGGCCGAGCAGAACATGATGAAGGCGCCCACCGCGCGCGGCTACCTCCCCATCGACGGCATCGCCGCCTACGACAACGCCGTCAAGGCGCTGGTCTTCGGTGCCGACAGCGAACCCGTCACCTCCGGCCGCGTGGCCACCATCCAGGCCATCGGCGGCACTGGCGGCCTGAAGGTCGGCGCCGACTTCCTGAAGAAGCTCAACCCCAACGCCAAGGTGCTGATCAGCGACCCGAGCTGGGAAAACCACCGCGCGCTCTTCACCAACGCCGGCTTCGAAGTCGAGAGCTACCCCTACTATGACGCCGCAAAGCGCGGCATCAACTTCGACGGCATGCTGGCCGCCCTCAACGCAGCCCCCGCCGGCACCATCGTCGTGCTGCACGCCTGCTGCCACAACCCGACCGGCTACGACATCACCCCGGCCCAGTGGGACCAGGTGGTCGCCGCCGTCAAGGCCAAGGGCCTGGTGCCCTTCCTCGACATGGCCTACCAGGGCTTCGGCTACGGCCTGAAGGAAGACGGCGCCGCCGTCGCCAAGTTCGTCGAAGCCGGCCTGACCTTCTTCGTCTCGACCTCCTTCTCCAAGAGCTTCAGCCTGTACGGCGAGCGCGTAGGCGCCCTGTCGGTGCTGTGCGAGAACAAGGAAGAAGCCGGCCGCGTGCTGTCGCAGCTCAAGATCGCCATCCGCACCAACTACAGCAACCCGCCCACGCACGGCGGCGCCGTGGTGGCCGCGGTGCTCGGCAACCCCGAGCTGCGCGCCCTGTGGGAGAAAGAACTGGGCGAGATGCGCGTGCGCATCAAGGCCATGCGCCAGGCGCTGGTCGACGGCCTGAAGGCCGCCGGCGTGAAGGAAGACATGAGCTTCATCACCACCCAGATCGGCATGTTCAGCTACTCGGGCCTCACCAAGGACCAGATGGTCCGCCTGCGCAACGAGTTCGGCGTGTACGGCACCGACACCGGCCGCATGTGCGTGGCCGCGCTCAACAGCAAGAACATCGGGCACGTCTGCGCTTCGATCGCCAAAGTCATCTAGGTGACAGCAATGTGTGAGGGAATCCGCCCGGGGCGACGATTCCTTCACACTCCCTCCGAGAAGAGCCCCGGCGGCGGGTGAATGTAGGGGTTAGGCCTCCTGCAATGCAGCGGATGCGCTGATATATTGCGCCGCAACATTCCACTCCAAGACTCCGATGCTCTATCAACTCTACGAAGCCCAGCGTTCCCTGATGGAGCCCTTCGCGGACTTCGCACAGGCGGCCTCCAAGCTCTACAGCCCCGGTGCCGTGTGGGGCCAGCTTCCGATCTCCCAGCGCATGGCCGCGAGCTACGACCTGCTCTACCGGCTGGGCAAGGACTACGAGAAGCCCGAGTTCAACATCAAGTCCGTCAAGGTCGACGGCGCGGAGGTCGTGATCCAGGAAGCCGTCGAGCTCGACAAGCCCTTCTGCGAGCTGCGCCGCTTCAAGCGTTTCACCGACGAGCCGCACATCCTCAAGACGCTCAAGAGCCAGCCCGTGGTGCTGATCGTGGCTCCCCTGTCGGGCCACTACGCCACGCTGCTGCGCGATACGGTGCGCACCATGCTGCAGGACCACAAGGTCTACATCACCGACTGGAAGAACGCGCGCATGGTGCCGCTGGCCGAGGGCGAGTTCCACCTCGACGACTACATCAACTACGTGCAGGAATTCATCCGCCGGCTGCAGGCCGAGTACGGCAACTGCCACGTGGTGAGCGTGTGCCAGCCGACGGTGCCGGTGCTCGCTGCCGTGTCGCTCATGGCCAGCCGCGGCGAACCGCTGCCGCTCACCATGACCATGATGGGCGGCCCCATCGACGCTCGCAAGTCGCCCACGGCGGTGAACAACCTCGCGATGAACAAGAGCTTCGAGTGGTTCGAGAACAACGTGATCTATCGCGTGCCACAGGGCTTCCCCGGCGCGGGCCGCAAGGTCTACCCCGGCTTCCTGCAGCACACCGGCTTCGTGGCGATGAACCCCGACCGCCACGCCAGCAGCCACTATGACTACTTCAAGGACCTCATCAAGGGCGACGACGCCAGCGCCGAGGCCCACCGCAAGTTCTACGACGAGTACAACGCCGTGCTCGACATGGACGCCGATTACTACCTCGAGACCATCCGCACGGTGTTCCAGGAGTTCGACCTGGTCAACGGCACCTGGGACGTCCGCAACCCCAAGGGCCAGGTGGAGCGCGTGCGGCCGCAGGACATCCACGCCACCGCCTTGCTGACGGTCGAAGGCGAGCTCGACGACATCTCCGGCTCGGGCCAGACCGAGGCCGCGCACAGCCTGTGCACCGGCATCGCCGACGACAAGCGCGAGCACTACGAGGTCAAGGGCGCCGGCCACTACGGCATCTTCAGCGGCCGCCGCTGGCGCGAACTGGTCTATCCGAAGGTGCTGAAGTTCATCGCGGCCAACGACCAGCCGCAAAGCCGTGCCAGCAGCCGCGGCGGCCTGGGTGCCGAAGACACCGTCAAACCCGGCCGCAGGATCCCCGCCTCCGTGGCCGCCAAGAAGGCGCCGGTGAAGAAGGCCGCGACCGTGGCGGCGAAGAAGCGCACCGCCCGCTGAAGCGGCAGCGCATCGACAACGCAAAGTGAACGGGCTCGCCGCACGGATCAACGACGCACTGCCTCAGACGCAGTGCACACGTTGCGGCTACCCGGATTGCGCAGGCTACGCGCAGGCCGTGGCCGACGGCGAGGCCGGCATCAACCAGTGCCCGCCCGGCGGCGCGGAAGGCATAGAGCGGCTCTCCCGCATCACCGGCCGCCCCGCCCTGCCCCTCGATCCCCGGTTCGGCACCGAAGGCCCGCGCGCCATGGCCGTCATCGACGAGGCCTGGTGCATCGGCTGCACGCTGTGCCTCGACGCCTGTCCCACAGACGCCATCGTCGGCATCAACAAACGCATGCATACGGTGATCGAAGCCCACTGCACGGGCTGCGAGCTGTGCATTCCGGTCTGTCCGGTCGACTGCATCTCGCTCGAAGTGGAAACGCCGGGCCTCAGCGGCTGGCAGGCCTGGTCGGCCGAGCAGGCCCGCAGCGCGCGCAGCCGCTACGAGGTGCACGGCAGGCACCGCAACACCGACGCCCGGCTGGCCGAAACCGCCCCCGAGCCCGAAAATGCGCCGCAAGACGCCGACGCCCGCAAGCGCTCCGTCGTCGAAGCCGCCCTGGCGCGCGCCCGCGCCGCCTCCCAACAACGACGCCCTCCGGCTGCCAAACTATGACGCTCGACACCCTGCTCATCTACGTGATCGCTTCGCTCGCGCTGGCCCTGATTCCGGGGCCGACGATGCTGCTGGCGCTGTCCAACGGCATCGAAGGCGGCATGCGCCGCGCGAGCTGGGGCATTGCCGGGGCATCGCTTGGCAGCATCACGCTGATCGCGGTCGTGGCGCTCGGACTGGGTTCGCTGCTGGCGGCTTCCGAATGGCTCTTCAATGCCATCCGTGTGGCCGGTGTCGCCTACCTCGTGTGGCTGGGCATCAAGCTCTGGCGCAGCGAGGCGACCGACCTGCGCACCGCGCTGGCCAAGTCGCCGCTCGAGATGCGGCCGCAGGGGCGCATCGCCCTCGTGCGCAGCCTCGCGGTGGCGCTGTCGAACCCGAAAACGGTGCTGTTCTTCGCGGCCTTCCTGCCGCAGTTCGTCGACATCACGAAGCCGCAGGGCCCGCAATACCTGCTGCTCGGCGCCGTGTTCGTCGTGCTCGACACCTGCGTGATGCTGGCCTACGCGGGCGCCGGCACGCAGGCCGTGCGCTTCCTCTCGCAGCGGGGCATCAGGCTGATGAACCGCGGCTGCGCAGCCGGCATGTGGCTGCTCGCGGCTACTTTGGCCGTGTGGCGCCGCCCCGGCGCATAGCAAGGCTCCCCCCAGGCTTCGCGCACTTCGTGTCGCTGCGCCCCCCTTCCGGGGACAACACCTGCGGCCCGGCGGAGCCGGTTCCGCGGTGTTCCTGACCAGCCCGGTTCAACCTCTGCGCTTGAAGAGCATCAGCAGCACGCCGGCCAGCACCACGGCCACGGCGTACCACTCGAAGCGGGTCACGGCCTCGTTGGCGATCCACACGCCCAGCAGCATCGCGATCACCGGGTTGACGAAGGTGTAGCTCGCGGCGAGCGCGGCCGGAGCCCTGGCCAGCAGCACCATGTAGGCGTTGAAGGCGATCAGCGAGCCGAACACCACCAGGTAGACCCAGGCGGCGAGCGCTTCGGGCTGAGGCGGCCAGCTCATGGTTTCGCCGGACACGGCCGCGAGCCCCATCAGCACCACGCCGCCGCAGAGCATCTCGCTCGCGAAGCCCATCGCGCCGGGCGCCAGCGGCAGGCTGCGCTGGCTCAGCACGCTGCCCAGAGACCAGCAGGCCGTGGCGATGCAGATGGCGACAAGGCCTTCTGGCGACGAGCGGAATCCGCTGCCCTGCGTGAGCATCAGCACGCCGACGAGGCCGAGCGCGATGCCGGCGGCCTCCAGCTTCGATGGCTTCACGCCCCAGATCAGGTTGAGCAACGCGATCAGCAGCGGGATCACCGCGATGAACGCCACCACCAGACCGGAGCCGATCGACACCTCCGCGTAGGCCGTGCCGCCCATGCCGCCGCCCAGCATCAGCGCGCCGACGATCAGCGCATTGCGCCACTGCACGAGCGAGGGCCACGGCGCCCCGCGCCAGCGCATCCAGGCCGCCAGCAGCACGCCCGCGACCAGGAAGCGCGAGCCCATCTGCAGGAAGGGCGGAAAGCTGATCAGCGCGTACTTGATCGCGAGATAGGTGGAGCCCCACACCACCCATGTGGCGGCGAGGCAAAGCCACAGCAGCGGCGGCAGCCCGTGACGGGCGGTGCCGGATGCGGCTTGGGCGGGAGAAGCGAGGGTCGGCATGTCGATGGCGTCTCTTGTTGGTATCGAGTGCCGGTCATGGTATGAAAGCCATCCTCCCGCAGCCATGCAGTTTTCATGGTTCTGCCACCGCTTCACCGTCAAATTGAAGGACTTGCATGGACTTTTCCTTGAACCCCGCCCTGGACGCCCACGACACCCGCATCCTCGCCGAGCTGCAGGCCGACGCACGCCTGACCATGGCCGAACTGGGCCGCCGTGTGCACCTGAGCCAGCCGGCCGTGACCGAGCGCGTGAAGAAGCTGGAGGCGGCCGGCGTCATCAGCGGCTACCGCGCCACCGTCAACCTCGGCAAGCTGGGCTACGGTATCCGCGCCATCATTCGCGTCGGCCGCGCCGATTACGACCTCGTCGTCAAGCTGGTGCAGGAGACGCCCGAGTGCGTCAATGCCTACAACGTGACCGGCGAGGACAGCTGGATCCTCGAAATCGCGGTGATCGATGTGAGCCACCTCGACGCGGTGGTCACCAAGTTCTGCATCCTCACCGAGACGGCGACTTCGATCATCCTGAACCCGGCGCGCGAGCACCAGCCGATGCTGCCGCCGCGCAGTTCGGACGTGAAGCCGCCCATCAAGAAGATCGTCAACGCGTAGCGGCCAGCGCGCCGAAGGCCGCCACCACCTCGGGCGGCGCCTGCACCATCTCGATGAGCACGCCCTCACCCGCGATCGGGAATTCGTCGTTCGCCTTCGGGTGCAGGAAGCAGATGTCGAAGCCCGCCGCGCCCTTGCGGATGCCGCCCGGCGCGAAGCGCACACCCTGCGCGGTGAGCCATTCGACGGCCTTGGGCAGGTCGTCGATCCACAGGCCGACGTGGTTCAGCGGCGTGGTGTGAACAGCAGGCTTCTTCTCGGGGTCCAGCGGCTGCATCAGGTCGACCTCGACCTTGAAGGGCCCCACGCCCATCGCGCAGATGTCTTCGTCGACGTTCTCGCGCTCGCTCCTGAAGGTGCCGGTGACTTCAAGCCCCAGCATGTCGACCCACAGCTTCTGCAGCCGCAGCTTGTCGGGCCCGCCGATGGCGATCTGCTGGATGCCCAGCACCTTGAAGGGGCGCTCGGTAGCGGCGGTCATGCTGCGCACCCTTCCGCCTGCTCCTGCACCTGGCGCGAATTCAGGCCGAGCTTGCGCAGCAGCACCGTGTCGGCCTCGACGTCGGGGTTGCCGGTGACCAGCAGCTTGTCGCCGTAGAAGATCGAATTCGCGCCCGCCATGAAGCACAGCGCCTGCACCGCGTCGCCCATCTGCTGGCGGCCGGCCGACAGCCGCACGCGCGCGGTAGGCATGGTGATGCGGGCCACCGCGATCATGCGCACGAAGTCGAAGGGATCGACCGGCTCCGAGTCGGCCAGCGGCGTGCCGGGCACGCGCACCAGGCTGTTGATGGGCACCGATTCCGGATACGGATTCAGGTTGGCCAGCTGCGCGATCAGCCCCGCGCGGTGCACCGGCTGCTCGCCCATGCCGACGATGCCGCCGCAGCACACGCTGATGCCGGCGCTGCGCACGTTGGCCAGCGTGTCGAGCCGATCTTGATAAGTGCGGGTGTCGACCACGTCGGTGTAGTACTCGGGCGCGGTGTCGAGGTTGTGGTTGTAGTAGTCGAGGCCGGCGGCCTTCAGCTGGTGCGCGTGATGCGGCTCCAGCATGCCGAGCGTGGCGCAGGTCTGCATGCCCAGCCCCTTCACGGCTTCGACCAGCACCGCCACCTTCTCGACGTCGCGGTCCTTGGGCGCGCGCCATGCGGCGCCCATGCAAAAGCGCGTGGCGCCGGCGTCCTTCGCGGCCTGCGCGGCGCGGACCACCTCGTCGACCTCCATGAGCTTCTGCGCCTTCACGCCGGTGTCGAACTCGGCCGACTGCGGGCAGTAGCCGCAGTTCTCGGGACAGCCGCCGGTCTTCACCGACAGCAGCGTCGCCAGCTCGATGTCGCCTTCGGGGAAATGCTGGCGGTGCACGGTCTGCGCCTCGAACAGCAGGTCCATCAGCGGCTTGTCGAGCAGCGCCTGGATCGCCTCGACGGACCACGGGCCCTGCGGCGTCGCGATCTTGGCCGGGCGATGCAGCGTGACTGCCTGTTGAAAGTCGTTGGCCCCCATCAGTTGAACTCCAGAATGATCTGATCGACGGCGAGCGACTCGCCCTTGTTCGCCGAAATCTTGCCCACCACGCCGTCCTGCGCGGCGAACAGCACGTTTTCCATCTTCATCGCCTCGATGACGGCCAGCTTCTCGCCGGCGCGCACCTGCTGCCCCGGCTGCACCGACACCTCCACCAGCAGCCCCGGCATCGGCGACATCAGGAACTTGCTGAGGTCCGGCGGCGCCTTGTAGGGCATGAGTTCGAGCAGCCGCGCGCCCAGCGGCGACAGCACCATCGCCTCGATCTGCGTGCCGTCGTGCGACACACGAAGCGCCAGCGGGTTCTTGCCCGCGCCACGCTCCACCTGCGCGGTGAAAGGCCTGTCGTTGACGATGCCCTGCACCCGGATCGAACCCAGCGCGAGGCTGCTGTCGATCTTGTAGGTCTTGCCGTTCACGGTCACCGAGCTCGCGCCGGTCTTGCCGTGGAAGTCGGAGACGGACACCGGGTGGTGCACATGCTTGCCCTCGTGTCCCAGCTCGACCACGACGAACTGCTCGCCCACCTTCACGCCATGCCCTTCGAGCTGCCCGCTGATGCCGGAAGCCCGTGCACGGTAGCGGCGATGCACGTACGCCGCCAGCGCGACCAGGAACGAGGGATCGGCGTGCGGCACGTCCTCCGCGTGGAAGCCCTTGCCGTAGTGCTCGGCGATGAAGCCGGTGTTGAAGTCGCCCGCCACGAACTTCGGATGGGCCAGCAGCGCCGCCTGGAACGGGATATTGCTGCTGATGCCGCGGATCACGAAGCCGTTGAGCGCCTCGCGCATGCGGGCGATCGCGTGCTGGCGATCCTTTCCGTGCACGATGAGCTTGGCGATCATCGAGTCGTAGTACATCGGGATCTCGCCGCCCTCGTACACGCCGGTGTCCACGCGCACGCCGTTCAGACGCTGCGTGTCGCTCGCGAACATGGTCTCGCCCGGCGGCTGGAACTTCACCAGCCGGCCAGTGGAAGGCAGGAAGTTGCGGAACGGGTCTTCGGCGTTGATGCGGCACTCGATGGCCCAGCCCTCGCGCTTCACCTGCTCCTGCGTGAGCGGCAGCTTCTCGCCGGCGGCCACGCGGATCATCAGCTCCACCAGGTCGAGGCCGGTGATGCACTCCGTCACCGGGTGCTCCACCTGCAGGCGGGTGTTCATTTCGAGGAAGTAGAAGCTCTGGTCCTTGCCGACCACGAACTCCACCGTGCCCGCGCTCTGGTACTTCACCGCCTTGGCCAGCGCCACGGCCTGCTCGCCCATCGCCTTGCGCGTGGCGTCGCTGATGAAGGGCGACGGCGCCTCCTCGATCACCTTCTGGTGGCGGCGCTGGATGGAGCACTCGCGCTCGTTCAGGTAGATGACGTTGCCGTGCGAGTCGCCCAGCACCTGGATTTCGATGTGGCGGGGCTCCTCGACGAACTTCTCGATGAACACGCGGTCGTCGCCGAAGCTGTTGCGCGCTTCGTTGCGGCACGAAGTGAAGCCCTCGAAGGCCTCCTTGTCGTTGAAGGCCACGCGCAGGCCCTTGCCCCCGCCGCCGGCCGAGGCCTTGATCATCACCGGATAGCCGATGTCCCTGGCGATCTCCACCGCGCGCTCCGCCGTCTCGATGGCGTCGTTCCAGCCCGGAATGGTGTTGACCTTGGCTTCGTTCGCGAGCTTCTTCGAGGCGATCTTGTCGCCCATGGCCGCGATCGAATAGTGCTTGGGCCCGATGAAGGCGATGCCCTCTTCCTCGACCTGCCGGGCGAAGGCCTCGTTCTCCGACAGGAAGCCATAGCCCGGGTGCACCGCTTCGGCCCCGGTCTTCTTGCAGGCCGCGATGATGCGGTCGGCTTGCAGATAGCTCTCGCGGCTGGGCGCGGCGCCGATGTGCACGGCCTCGTCGGCGAGTTCGACATGGCGGGCTTCCTTGTCGGCGTCGGAATAGACGGCGACGGTGAGGATGCCCATCTTCTTGGCCGTTTGAATGACGCGGCAGGCGATCTCGCCACGGTTTGCGATCAGGATCTTCTTGAACATGTTCTTCTTCTCCGTTTCGCTCACAGCGGGATGTTGCCGTGCTTGCGCCACGGGTTCTCGAGCTTCTTCTCGCGCAGCATCACCAGCGAGCGGCAGATGCGCTTGCGGGTCTCGTGCGGGAGGATCACGTCGTCGATGTAGCCGCGCGCGCCCGCCACGTAGGGGTTGGCGAAGCGGGCCTTGTACTCGGCCTCGCGGGCGGCGAGCTTCTCGGGGTCGTTCTTGTCCTCGCGGAAGATGATTTCCACCGCGCCCTTGGCGCCCATCACCGCGATCTCGGCGCGCGGCCAGGCGAGGTTGACGTCGCCGCGCAGGTGCTTGGAGGCCATCACGTCGTAGGCGCCGCCATAGGCCTTGCGCGTGATGACGGTGATCTTCGGCACCGTGCACTCGGCGTACGCGTACAGCAGCTTGGCGCCGTGCTTGATGATGCCGCCGTACTCCTGGCCGGTGCCGGGCATGAAGCCGGGCACGTCGACGAAGGTGACCACCGGGATGTTGAAGGCATCGCAGAAGCGCACGAAGCGCGCGGCCTTGATGCTGCTCTTGATGTCGAGGCAGCCCGCCAGCACCAGCGGCTGGTTGGCGACGATGCCGATGGTCTGGCCTTCCATGCGGGCGAAGCCGATCACGATGTTCTTCGCGTAGTCGGGCTGCAACTCGAAGAAGTCGCCGTCGTCCACCACCTTCAGGATCAGTTCCTTGATGTCGTAGGGCTTGTTCGGGTTGTCGGGCACGAGCGTGTCGAGCGAGTAGTCGAGCCGGTCGGCCGGGTCGCCCAGGCCGTTGTTGCCCAGGCGCACGGGTGGCTTCTCGCGGTTGTTCAGCGGCAGGTAGTTGTAGAGGCGACGCAGCATCATCAGCGCCTCCACGTCGTTCTCGAAGGCCATGTCGGCCACGCCGCTGCGGGTGGTGTGGGTAATGGCGCCGCCCAGTTCCTCGGCGGTCACGCTTTCATGCGTGACGGTCTTCACCACCTCGGGGCCGGTGACGAACATGTAGCTGGAGTCCTTCACCATGAAGATGAAGTCGGTCATGGCCGGCGAATACACGGCGCCGCCGGCGCAGGGGCCCATGATCATGCTGATCTGCGGCACCACGCCCGAGGCCATCACGTTGCGCTGGAACACGTCGGCATAGCCGCCGAGCGAGGCCACGCCTTCCTGGATGCGCGCGCCGCCGGAGTCGTTCAGGCCGATGACCGGTGCGCCGACCTTCATGGCCTGGTCCATCACCTTGCAGATCTTCTCGGCATGCGCCTCGCTGAGCGCGCCGCCGAAGACGGTGAAGTCCTGGCTGAACACGAACACCAGGCGGCCGTTGATCATGCCGTAGCCGGTGACCACGCCGTCGCCCGGCACCTTCTGCTCGGCCATGCCGAAATCGACCGAGCGGTGCTCGACGAACATGTCCCACTCTTCGAAGGTGTTGTCATCGAGCAGCAGCTCGATGCGCTCGCGCGCCGTGAGCTTGCCCTTGGCGTGCTGCGCGTCGATGCGCTTCTGCCCGCCGCCGAGACGCGCCTGGGCGCGGCGCTTTTCGAGTTGTTCGATCAGTTCTTGCATGGTGTGCTTTCGAAGCTGTGGTCCTGGATTCCGTGTCTTTTCTTCATGGCCTGGCTGTGATGGCGGCCGCGGCGAGCAGGTTGCGCGCGGCCGTGGAGGCCGGCAGGGTGCCCTGCGCCACCTGCTGCGTGAGCTGCGGCAGCAGTTCGCGCACCTGGGGGTGATGCCTGAAGGCCTGCTTGAGGCCGGCGTCGATGCGCTCCCACATCCACGCGGTGGCCTGCTTCTCGCGGCGTTTCGCGAGGCGGCCGTTGACGGTCTGCAGCTGCCTGAACTGGGTGACTGCGTCCCAGAAGGCGTCGACACCCGTGTTGGCCAGTGCGCTGAGCTGCAGCACCTTGGGCAGCCAGAAGCGCACTTCGGCGCCGCTGTGGGCGTCGTGCGCGGCATGCGCGTGCTCGGGGTTGCCTTGGTGGCCGAAGAGCCGCAGCGCCGATGTAATCTGCGCCTGCGCGCGCGTGGCGGCGTCCTTGTCGATGTCGGCCTTGTTGATGACGACGAGGTCGGCCAGCTCCATCACGCCCTTCTTGATGGCCTGCAGGTCGTCGCCCGCGTTGGGCAGTTGCAGCAGCACGAACATGTCGGTCATGCCGGCCACGGCCGTTTCGCTCTGGCCCACGCCGACGGTCTCGACGATCACGATGTCGTAGCCGGCGGCCTCGCAGACCAGCATGGCCTCGCGCGTCTTCTCCGCCACGCCGCCCAGCGTGCCGCTCGACGGGCTCGGACGGATGTAGGCGCGCTCGTTGACCGAGAGGCGCTCCATGCGCGTCTTGTCGCCGAGGATGGAGCCGCCCGAAACGGTAGATGACGGGTCGATGGTGAGCACCGCCACGCGATGCCCCTTGCCGATCAGCAGCAGGCCCAGCGTCTCGATGAAGGTCGACTTGCCGACGCCCGGCACGCCCGAGATGCCGAGGCGGAACGAATTGCCCGTGCGCGGCAGCAGCGCCGTGAGCAGTTCGTCGGCCTGCGCGCGATGGTCGTCGCGCGTCGATTCGAGCAGCGTGATCGCCTTGGCGATGGCGCGTCGCTGCGGCATGCCTTCGGTGCCGGCGATCGCGTTCTCCAAAGCCTTCGCCTTGTCGCTCAGCACGCAGCCTCCGACGCCACGCGCCAGCGGTAATGCAGGTCGACGCCCTCGCCGCCTTCGAGCACGAAGCCGTGGCGCAGGTAGAAGCGGTTGGCGTCGCTCTCCACGAGCGCGGTGAGCTTGATGTCCAGCCGCTGCTCGCGCGCCTGCGACTTGGCCCATTCGAGCACCCATTCACCGATGCCCAGGCCCTGGAAGCCGGTGCGCAGGTAGAGATGGTCGAGGCGCAGCGCGTCGCTGTCCTCGGGCTTGAGCGTGACGAAGCCGATGCGCTGGCCACCGTCGAGCACGATGTGGTGCATGTAGGGCACCACGAAGCCCGCGTTCAGGCGCTCGCGCGAGCGGGCCGCGTCGAAACGGCCCACGCGCTCCAGGCTCGGGCGCATCGCGTCGATGCGCAGGGCCAGCATGGCCTCGAAATCGCTGGAATCCACCGGCTGCAGCGACAGCCGCGACAAGAGATCGCTCACGACGGCGCGCCTCAGGCCGTGACCGCCGCGCGAATCTGCTCCAGCACGTCCTTGGCGCTGGCGGGAATGGGCGTGCCCGGCCCGTAGATGCCCTTGACGCCGGCGTCGTAGAGGAACTCGTAGTCCTGCCGCGGGATGACGCCGCCGACGAACACGATGATGTCGTCGGCGCCCTGCTTGCGCAGCTCGTCGATGATGGCGGGCACAAGAGTCTTATGGCCGGCCGCGAGCGTGCTCACGCCGACGGCGTGCACGTCGTTCTCGATGGCCTGGCGCGCGCATTCTTCCGGCGTCTGGAAGAGCGGCCCCATGTCCACGTCGAAGCCCAGGTCGGCGAAGGCGGTGGCGACAACCTTCGCGCCGCGGTCGTGGCCGTCCTGGCCCAGCTTGGAGATCATCACGCGCGGGCGGCGGCCCTGCTCTTCGGCGAAGGCGTTGATCTCGGTCTTGAGCGTTTCCCAGCCCTCGGCGGAGTCGTAGGCGGCGGCATACACGCCGGTGACCTTCTGCGTGTCGGCGCGGTGGCGGCCGAAGGCCTTTTCGAGCGCGTCGGAAATTTCGCCCACCGTGGCGCGCAGGCGCACCGCGTCGATGCTCAGCGCCAGCAGGTTGCCGGTGTTGTTCTCGGCGGCTTCGGTGAGCGCGTCGAGCGCGGCCTGCGCCTTGGCGCTGTCGCGCGAGGCGCGGATCTTCTGCAGGCGCGCGACCTGCTGCTCGCGCACCTTCACGTTGTCGATGGAGAGGATTTCCACCGGGTCTTCGTTCTTGAGCTTGTACTTGTTGACGCCGACGATCACGTCCTTGCCGGAATCGATGCGCGCCTGCTTCTCGGCGGCGGCCGCCTCGATCTTGAGCTTGGCCCAGCCGCTGTCGACCGCCTTGGTCATGCCGCCCATGGCCTCGACCTCCTCGATGATGGCCCAGGCCGCATCGGCCATGTCCTGGGTGAGCTTCTCCATCATGTAGCTGCCGGCCCAGGGGTCGATCACGTTGGTGATGTGGGTCTCTTCCTGGATGATGAGCTGCGTGTTGCGCGCGATGCGCGCGCTGAACTCGGTGGGCAGCGCGATGGCCTCGTCGAGCGCGTTGGTGTGCAGGCTCTGCGTGCCGCCAAACACCGCGGCCATCGCCTCGATGGTGGTGCGCACCACGTTGTTGTACGGGTCCTGCTCGGTGAGGCTCCAGCCCGAGGTCTGGCAGTGGGTGCGCAGCATCAGGCTCTTGGGGTTCTTGGGCTCGAACTCCTTCATGATGCGGCACCACAGCAGGCGCGCCGCGCGCATCTTGGCGACTTCGAGATAGAAGTTCATGCCGATGGCCCAGAAGAAGCTCAGGCGGCCGGCGAAGCCGTCGACGTCCAAGCCCTTGGCCAGCGCGGTCTTCACGTACTCCTTGCCGTCGGCCAGCGTGAAGGCGAGCTCCAGCGCCTGGTTGGCGCCGGCTTCCTGCATGTGGTAGCCGCTGATCGAGATCGAGTTGAACTTGGGCATCTTCTGCGCCGTGTACTCGATGATGTCGCCGATGATCCGCATGCTCGGCCCGGGCGGGAAGATGTACGTGTTGCGGACCATGAACTCCTTGAGGATGTCGTTCTGGATGGTTCCGCTGAGCTGGTCCTGCGCCACGCCCTGCTCTTCCGCCGCAACAACATAGCCCGCCAGCACCGGCAGCACGGCGCCGTTCATCGTCATGGACACGCTCACCTTGTCGAGCGGGATCTGGTCGAACAGGATCTTCATGTCCTCGACCGAGTCGATGGCCACGCCGGCCTTGCCGACGTCGCCGGTCACGCGCGGATGGTCGCTGTCGTAGCCGCGGTGGGTGGCGAGGTCGAAGGCCACGCTCACGCCCTGCCCGCCCGCGGCCAGCGCCTTGCGGTAGAAGGCGTTCGATTCCTCCGCGGTGGAGAAGCCGGCGTACTGGCGGATGGTCCAGGGGCGCACCGCGTACATGGTGGCCTGCGGGCCACGCAGGTAGGGTTCGAAGCCAGGCAGCGTGTCGGTGTACTTCAGCCCCTGCAGGTCGGCGGCGGTGTACAGCGGCTTCACGGCAATGCCGTCGGGCGTGATCCAGTTCAGCGCGCTCACGTCGCCGCCGGGTGCGGACTTGGCTGCGGCCTTGGCCCAGGCTTCGAGGTCGGCTTGCTTGAAAGAGGGTTCGGGTTTGCTGCTCATGAAGGGGCCGTTCGCAGAGTCTTGCAGGGTGTTCGCAAATTCGCCTGCAGGGATCTGCAAGCCGGCCGCGAGTCTAACCGATCCATAATTATTAATTCAAACGCCTTTTTTGAAGTACAGTCCGGCCCATGTCCGCCGTCACCCTCACCCCCCGCGCCCTCTACGAAGAGGTCGCCGAACTGCTGCGCCAGCGGATCTTTCGCCGCGAGCTGGAGCCCGGCAGCTGGATCGACGAACTCAAGCTGGCCGAGGAATACGGCATCAGCCGCACCCCGTTGCGCGAGGCGCTGAAGGTGCTCGCGGCCGAGGGCCTGGTGACGATGAAGGTGCGGCGCGGCGCCTACGTGACCGAGGTGTCGGAACAGGATCTGGCCGACGTCTATCACCTGCTCTCGCTGCTGGAGAGCGATGCCGCCGGCGTGGTGGCCGAGCGCGCCACCGACGCCCAGCGCGTCGAGTTGAAGGCGCTGCACGCCGAGCTGGAGGCGGCGGCCTCGCCTGAAGACCGAGAGCACTTCTTCGCCGTGAACGAGCGCTTCCACATGCAGTTGCTGGCCATCGCCAACAACAAGTGGCGCGACCAGATGGTGGCCGACCTGCGCAAGGTGATGAAGCTCAACCGGCACAACTCGCTGCTGAAGGCCGGCCGAATCGGCGAATCGCTGGCGGAGCACCGCGCGGTGATGGCTGCCATCGAAGCACGCGACGCGGAAGCCGCCATGGCCCGCATGCGCGAGCACTTCCAGAACGGGCTGGAAGCGGCGAACTAGGTCCGCCCCCAGGCTTGCGCACTTCGTGTCGCTTCGCCACCCCCTCACGGGGGCGATACCTGCGGCCCGGCGAAGCCGGTTCCGCGGTATCCCGCGAATTCTCGGGTCGCTTCGCATCCCCCGGAAAGGAAGCCAGACCTGCGGCCGGGCAAAGCCGGCTCCGCGGTATTTCGCGAATCCTCGGGCGCGTTGTCTCCCTGCGGGAAGAAGGTCAATCCAGGCTGAGGGTGCCGGTTTCGTTGGCCAGGCGCTGGGCGGTTTCGAGCAGCAGCGGAGCTATGCGCCCCACCATGGTTTCCTTGGGCAGCAGGTAGGCGGGGCCCCCACAGCTCACGGAATAACGCTCGCCGCGCGGGCCTTCCAGGGCGAAGCCGATGGCGTGGATGTGCGGATTCCATTCGCCGAAGGAGCCGCAGTAGCCCAGCGCGCCGTACTCGTCCAGGCTCGAGATCAGGCCCGGCTCGATGACGCCCCAGCTTTCTCCGCTCTCGGTCCGGATCTGCGCCAGCAGCTCGGACTGCTCCGCCTCGGGCAGCGCCGCCAGGTAGGCGCGCCCGGCAGCCGAGGTCGCGATGGTCATGCGCGTGCCCACCTCGATGCGGGAGCTGATGACCACCGAGCGCGGCCGCAGCGAATCGATGACCAGCATGTCGAGCTCGTCGCGCACGCCAAGGTGCACGCTCACGCCCGCCGCTTCCGAAAGCGCCGCCAGGTGCGGCCGCGCCACGGTGCGCAGGTCGAAATGGCGCAGGTAGCGGCTGCTCATGTCGAGCAGCGCGGGGCCGAGGCTGAAGCGCTCGCTGTCCTGAGACTGTCGTAAATACCCCGCACTCACCAGCGTTGCGGTGAGCCTGGACACCGTGGCCTTGGGGATGCCGGTGGTGTCTGCCAGTTCGCGATTGCCTATCGGTGCCGATGCCATGCCGATGACTCTCAGGAGAGCCAGTCCTCTGGCGAGCGCGCTCACTTCTTCTTTGCCGCCAATCGCGTCACTCATGTATCCAAACCTTTTTATGTCCCTGATGTCCTCATTTTTCAGCAAAAAACGGTTGACGCGCCACTTATCGTGAAGTAGCGATTTCGAAACATCGTTTCAGGAAAGGCTTGGAGGCCGATTCCGACCCCTGATGCCGTGCCGATGGAAGCGCGCGCGGCGCTACGGATTCAGGCTGCCTGCGCCGCGGCAGGCTCACGCGCCAGCGCCATGACTTCGTGCGCGGGCAGTGTCTTGAGCCGATGGTCGCTCCAGACCTGCCGCCAGCGGCGCGCACCCGGAAGACCGTTGCGCAAACCCAGCATGTGCCGCGCGATCGGCCACCAGTGCGTGCCGTGCTCGGCCGCCTCGCGGGCCATGTAGTCGCACATCAGCGACTCGACTTCCTCGCGCGTGAGCGTCTGCTCGCCGGCGCCGAAGAACTCGGCGTCCCATCCGGCCAGCCACCAGGGGTTGTGATACGCCTCTCGCCCCACCATCACGCCGTCGAGCAGCCGCAGATGCTCGTGCACCTGTGCGTCGACCGTGATGCCGCCGTTGATGGCGATGTGCAGATCGGGAAACTCGTGCTTCAGCCGGTGCACCAGCTCGTAGCGCAGCGGCGGGATCTCGCGGTTCTGCTTCGGGCTCAGCCCCTGCAGCCAGGCGTTACGCGCATGCACGATGAAGGTGTTGCAGCCGGCCTCGCTCACCTTGCCGACGAAGTCGCGCACGAACTCGTAGCTTTCGATCCTGTCGATGCCGATGCGATGCTTGACAGTCACCGGAATGCCGACCACGTCGACCATCGCCTTCACGCAATCGGCCACCAGCTGCGGCTCGTTCATGAGGCAGGCGCCGAAGGCGCCGCGCTGCACCCGCTCGCTGGGGCAGCCGCAGTTCAGGTTGATCTCGTCGTAGCCCCACTCCTCCCCGAGCTTCGCGCAGTGCGCGAGGTCGGCCGGCTCGCTGCCGCCGAGTTGCAGCGCAACGGGGTGTTCCTCGGCGTTGAAGCGCAGATGGCGCGGCACGTCGCCATGCATCAGCGCGCCGGTCGTCACCATCTCGGTGTAGAGCAGCGCGTGGCGCGACAGCAGGCGATGGAGGTAACGACAGTGTCTGTCGGTCCAGTCCATCATGGGTGCAACGGAGACGACCTTCTCTTCCAAAACGCGGGATTCCTGTGGTTGGCAGCAGTGCCCCGACCTCGATCGGGCCGGGCTGGCAAGCCCGCTAGTTTCTCACGCGCGCCTTTCCGTCCGCTCCCGCCCGGCCATGTAGTTGCCCGGCGTCACGCCGAAGCAGCGGCGGAACCAGCGCGAGAAGTGCGCCTGGTCGGTGAAGCCGCATTGCGCAGCAACCTCGGCCGCCGCGTGGCCCTCGCGCAGCAGCGCCCTGGCTCGGCCGATGCGCGCGAGCCGAGCGTAGTGGGCCGGCGTCATGCCCACGGCCAGGCGGAACAGACGATGGAAATGCTCTCGCGACACGCCCAGTCGCTGCGCCAGCCCGGCCGGATCGATGCGGCAAGCATCTTCCGTCGCCAGCGCCTCGCAGACGGCTTCCACGCGCGCATCGCCCATGTGGCGCTCGACCGGCACGAGTCCGCCATCGGCCTGCGCGCGAAGAATCTCTTCCAGCAAGCGGCCGACCTGCGCACCGTCTTGCGCCTGCGCAGCGGATGCCAGCTCGCCTGCCATGACCTCGTCGCGCCACACGCCCTGCCTCAGCGTGCCTCGCAGGCCCGGCGGCCACGCGAGGCGCCTGCTCGCCCAGGCGTGTGGCACGTAGAGCATCACCATGCGAAAGCCCTGCGCACTGACGCCGGCCGTATGCAGCATGAAGGGCGCCATCAGCACGATGTCGCCCGCCTGCGCCACCTGCCGCTCGCCGGCGCAGGTGAATTCGCAGCGGCCTTCGAGGATGGCGCCCACGCTCCACTCCGCATGCCAGTGCAGCTCGAAGCGCGCCTTGGGGTCGGCCGCGAACATGGCCTCGATCTGCGCGCCGCCTTCCATCGGCAGGCCGATCACGTGCGAAGCCGGCGGGTTCGAGGGCGGGTTGCGGGTCATCCCGCGAAGGGTAGCGCGGCCGGCCGCGTCACACGGCGATCGCACCGCGCACGGTGATGCCCATCCAGCCGGCGCTGGCGGCAGTCGCCTCCACAGGGCCGAGAGATGCCAGTTCCTCGACCGGATGTTCGTGGAACTTCAGCGTCGCGCTGCCGGCGGTCCAGCCGGGCTCGACGCGGTCGATGATGTCGGCGCGCAGGTAGCGCGGCACCGCCGCGATGCCTGGCTGTGTCAGGTCGGGCCAGCCGATGGCACCCACGGTCGGCGCGGAAAGAAAACCCAGCCGCCCGGTCTGCTCGCCCGATAGTGTGACTGTCGCGTCCACCAGGCGCCGCTCCTTCACGCTGAGACTCGCACCGAGCCGGCTTCCCGCCGCGAGCGGCGCGGCCGCCGGGTGGATCAGCGGCATGCTGCGCGTAAGCCAGGTCTGCCCGATCTTCTTGGGCCAGCCCTGCAGCCAGCCGCGCAGAAGCGAGACGTCCTGGTCGACGTAGATCAGCGGGCAATAGAAGGAGCGCGGCACATCGCCGTCACCGCGCTTCTTCTGCTCGATTTCGAGCACCACGATGGTCTCGCGGTATTGCGCATACACCGGGTCGAGCAGCTCGCGGCCGTCGTCGCCGCAGAACTGCCAGTCCGCGAAATGGACGCAGCCCTTGCCGGTGGCCGCGCCCAATCCGGCCGGCACCAGCACGGCGCCGTTCGCGGCATCGAACTCGAAGGCCACGTTGACGAGCCAGCCCGCGTAGTGCCAGGGCGGCGCCTGCACCAGCGCGCTGCGGCCGGAGGATGTGAAAGGAGGCGTAAAAGATTGCGGCGTGGCCATGCGTACCGTGCGGGCGGTTGTTGATGAAGACCCCACGATATGGCTGCGCATGCCGACGCGTCTTGTACGCCAGTGATCCTCCAGCGCAGGGTTCTACGGCAGATGAAGGCGTTGTCCGACTCGACACGCCGCCCCGGCAGGGACAATGCCCGCATCGGCCCGAGACAAGCCGACGAGAACGAACGAAGACCGCTCAGAACGAGAAGCCCCGACTGCGAACAATGACCCGCATCTACCTGATAGAAGACAACCCCCTGATCGCCACCACGCTGACCGACGGCCTGCAGGAGTTTTCCGATTGCGACGTGATCGGCACCGCCACCACATCGGTCGACGCCATCGACTGGCTCAGGAAGAACCCGCAGGAATGGGACGCGGCGGTCATCGATATCTTCCTGGCCGAAGGCAACGGCCTCACCGTTGCGCAGTATCTGCAGGAGCACAAGTCGCCGGCGCAGCGCACGGTGGTGCTCATGAACCATGCCACCTCCGAAGTGCGCGAAGGTGCGCTTTCCGCAGGGGTGGACGCGGTGTTCGACAAGTCGCTGCAGCTCGAAGCCTTCTACGACTTCTGCAGGACGCTGAACATCTCGCCGCGCCGCAAGCTGAACGCCGCAGGGTAAGTCAGTCGCCCAGCACGCCCGTCACCCGCTGTTCGACCAGGTCGCTGGCGCGGCTGAGATGCCGGCGCATGTGCCCGGCGGCGGCTTCGAGGTCGCCACGCTCCACCGCGTCGAGGATTTCCAGGTGCTCGTGACAGGACTTGTGCAGCAGGTCGATGTTCACCAGCGGGTAGTCCGAGAGGTCGGACATGCGCCGCAGCCGGTTCTGCTGCTGCACCGCATCGAGAAAGAAGCGGTTGCCCGAGGCGCTGGCCAGCAGTTCGTGGAACTGCGCGTTGGCCTCGAAGAAATCCATCCACGAATAGCGTGAAGCCTGCGCGAGCAGCCCCTGCTGGCGCTCGCGGCAGGCGCGCAGCCGTTGCAGGTCGACCTTGAAGCCGGGCTCGCGCAGCCCGGCGCATTCGACGGTCAGGCGAAACCGGTAGCTCTCGCGCTCGCTTTCCACCGAATCCAGCGTCTCGGTGAACTCCCAGCGCTGGTAGTGGCGCCCGCGCAGCACGCCGTCCTGCAGCAGCGTGGTGAGTACGGTGCGCAGCAGCGGGCGCGGCACGGCGTAGGCCTGCGCCAGTTCCAGTTCATTGACGCGCGTGGGCAGCTTGCCGGCCAGGCGATCGCGCAGCAGGCGGTAGTAGAGCGTCTTCTCCTCGTCTTCGGGCATTTCGCGCCGGGCCTTGGCGAGTGCCTGGCGGTCGGCCTCCAGCGTGTAGCCGCGGTTCGGCGTGTGGGCCAGCAAGGCCCGCTCGTGCAGGAACCGCAGCGCCGCGCGCACCGGCGTGCGCGAGATGCCGAGCCGGCTCGCGAGCTCGGCCTCGGTGAGGCGGCTGCCGTTCTCGTAGCCGCCGGCCAACGCCTGGTCGAGCACGTAGCGACTCACGCGCTGGACGAGCGGAGCGACCGGCGCAAGGGGCGATGCAAGGGGTTTGTCGTCCGTCTGGGATGCGGCCATCCAGGGGTTCTCCGGAATCGCGGGGCTTGGGCGCCGATCATCGCCCGGGTTTTGTATTTTTGACCCGAAAAAACCATGTACATCTCGCGCCAAAAATACAATTCGAGTTTCAAGATCGGCTCCACGACGACCCGAGAGCCGGGTCGCTTCCCAACGGAGAACCATCTCGTGGCCTTTGCCGACACCCCCGCCTCCCCCGCGTCGCTCGACGCGTTCTGGATGCCCTTCACCCCCAACCGCAAGTTCAAGCAGTCGCCGCGCCTCATCGTCGGCAGCGAAGGCCTTTATTACGATCTGGCCGACGGCCGCCGCGTGCTCGACGCCATCGCCGGCCTGTGGTGCGTGAACGCGGGGCACCGCCACCCGCGCATCAGCGCCGCGATGAAGGCGCAGATCGACGTGCTCGACTACGCCTCCAGCTTCCAGATCGGCCACCCGGCTGCCTTCGTGCTCGCGCAGCGGCTGGCCGAAATGGCGCCCGCGGGCATGAACCACGTGTTCTTCACCAACTCGGGCTCCGAGTCGGTCGACACCGCGCTGAAGATCGCGCTGGCCTACCACCGCGCACGCGGCGACGCGGGCCGCTACCGCCTCATCGGCCGCGAGCGCGCCTATCACGGCGTGGGCTTCGGCGGCATCTCGGTGGGCGGCATCGGCCGCCAGCGCAGCACCTTCGGCCCGCTGCTCAACGGCGTTGACCACCTGCCGCACACGCTCGACCTGGCGCGCAACGCCTTCTCGCGCGGCGAGCCGGCGCACGGCATCGAGAAGGCCGACGCGCTGGAGGCGCTGCTCGCGCTGCACGACCCGTCGACCGTGGCCGCCGTCATCGTCGAGCCCGTGGCCGGCTCCACCGGCGTGCTGCCGCCGCCGCGCGGCTACCTCAGGCGCCTGCGCGAAATCTGCGACAAGCGCGGCGTGCTGCTGATATTCGACGAGGTCATCACCGGCTTCGGCCGCCTGGGCACCAACTTCGCGGCCGACCTGTTCGGCGTGAGGCCCGACCTCATCACCACCGCAAAGGGCCTCACCAACGGCGCGGTGCCCATGGGCGCGGTGCTGATGCGCGACGAGGTGCACGACGCCTTCATGCAGGGCAGCGTGAGCGGCATCGAGCTCTCGCACGGCTACACCTACTCGGGCCACCCGCTGGCCTGCGCGGCGGCGATGGCCACGCTCGACGCCTACACGCAGGACGGGCTGATCGCCCAGTCGGCGGCCACCGCGCCCTACTTCGAGGAATGCCTGCACACGCTGCGCGGCCTGCCGGGCGTGATCGACGTGCGCAACGTCGGCCTGCTCGCCGGCATCGAGCTGCAGCCCTGGGCCGAGGGCGCGGGCACGCACGCACAGGCGGTGGCCCAGCACTGCGTGGACCAGGGCGGCGTGCTGGTGCGCTCCGTGGGCGACACCATCGCGCTGTCGCCGCCCTTCACGCTGGAGCGCCGGCACGTCGACCAGATCGTCGACAGCCTGCGCGCCGCCATCGCGCAGACCGCCCGGCCGACCGACGCCGCAGCCTGAACACACACGAAAGCACCAGATGGACATCGAATCGTTCCCCCTCTACGACATCGAAGGCGACGCCCGCCAGTGCGGCCAGCAGTACGGCCGCGCGGCAGGCGAGCGCATCGACCTGAGCCTGCGCACCTACCGCGCCGCCTTCGAACGCGTGGGCCTCAGCTGGGACCGCACCCGCGCGCTGGCGCGCCGCTTCATGCCGGTGATCGAGGCCTTCGACGCCGGCATGCTGCGCGAGATCGAAGGCGTGGCCGAAGGCGCGGGCGTGCCGGCCGAGGACATCGTGGCGCTGAACGCGCGCAGCGAGATGCTCTACGCCTTCCAGCAGCTCGAAGCCACCGAGCCGCCCGACGGCTGCACCGGCGTGGTGGTGATGCCGTCGGCCTCGCGCGAAGGCCGGCTCATCCACGCGCAGAACTGGGACTGGCGCGTGGAAAGCCTGGAGCTGGGCATCGTGCTGCGCATCCAGCCCGCCAAGGGTCCGTCGATGCTGACCTTCGCGGAGGCGGGCACACTCGCGCGCGCCGGCCTCAACAGCGCGGGCATCGCCGTCACCGGCAACTTCATCAAGGCCGACAGCGACGGCAGGCAGCAGGGCGTGCCGCTGGCGCTGATCCGCCGCGGCATCCTGCAGTCGGAGCTGTATGCCAACGCGCTGGGCGTGGTGTGCCGTACCGCGCGCTCCATCTCCAACAACATGATCGTCACGCACGCCGAGGGCGAGGCCGTGAGCCTGGAGACCTGCCCCGAGCAGGTGTTCTGGCAGCAGCCCGAAGGCGGCATCCTGGTGCACGCAAACCACTTCAAGACGCCGGCCGCGCTCGCGCGCGTGGTGGACCGCAGCCTTGAGACCACGCCCGACTCGCTCTACCGCGACCGCCGCGTGACCGAGGCGCTGCACAACCGGCGCGCCGCCGGCCTGCTCGGCGAGCAGGACGTGATCGACGCGCTGCAGGACCGATTCGGCGCGCCGCGCGCCGTGTGCCGCAGCCCCAGCGCGGGCCCCGGCGGCGCCTCGTCGGCCACGGTGGCGACCATCGTGATGGACCCGGCGGCACGGAAGATGCGCATTGCACCGGCGCCCTTCAAGGAGCACCGCTTCACCGAATATTCCCTCTGAGTCCGACCGCTCTATCGACCGCCCAGTCCATGCCAGGAGTGTTGCCATGAAAGTCCCCGTTCCCCCTTCCCGCCCGCCCTCCGCATCGCCTGCATCGCTGATTGCCGCCCTGGCGCTCGGCCTGGCAGCCGCGGCTCCCGCCGTCGCCCAGCCGACGGTGGGCGCGGGCCAGACGCTGCGCATCCAGATCAACTCCGACATCCGCAGCACCGACCCCGGCGGCAACCGCGACGACAACACCGACAACGTGCTGCTGCACGTGGCCGAAGGGCTGGTCGCGCTGCGCGAGGACACCTCGGTGGGCCCGATGCTCGCGAGCAAGGTCGACACCTCGGCCGACGGCCTGACCTACACCTTCACGCTGCGCGACGGCGTGAAGTTCCAGAACGGCGCCACGCTCACGGCCGACGACGTGGTCTGGAACTGGCAGCGCTACCTCAAGCCCACGAGCGGCTGGCGCTGCCTGCCCGAATTCGACGGCAAGGGCATGACCAAGGTGCTGTCGGTGGAGGCGCCGAACCCGAAGACGGTGGTGTTCAAGCTGGAGCGCGCGAGCGCCCTCTTCCTCACGATGATGGCCCGGCCCGACTGCGGCGGCGCAGCCATCCTGCACCGCAGTTCGGTCGGTGCCGACGGCCAGTGGAAGGAGCCCGTGGGCACGGGCCCCTACAAGCTCAAGGAATGGAAGCGCGGCCAGTACGTGGAGCTCACGCGCTTCGACGGCTACACCTCGCGCGCCGAGCCGCGCGACGGCCTCGCGGGCGGCAAGAAGGCCGAGATCGAGAACCTGCGCTTCGTCGTCATCCCCGACTCGGCCGCGGCCAAGGCCGCGCTCTACAGCGGCGGCATCGACGCCTTCGTCAACCCCAGCCCGGCCGACGTGGTCGAGATGCGCAAGCGCACCGACGTGCTGGTCGACACCACGCCGGTGATGTCGATGGTCGCGCTGCTGCTGCAGACCAACGACCCGGTGCTGAAGGACGTGCGCATCCGCCGCGCGCTGGCGCTGTCGCTCGACACGCCCGAGATCGCGCGCTCTGTCACCGAGGGCCTCTCGCCGGTCAACAACTCGGTGGTGCCGTCTTCCAGCCCCTACTACGACGCAGTGCAGGCGGGCGGCTTCAAGCGCGACATCGCCGCCGCGAAGAAGCTGCTGGCCGAAGCGGGCTACCGCAACCAGCCGATCCGCATGATCGCCAACAAGCGCTACGAGGCCCTGTACTCGGCCGCCGTGCTGGTGCAGGCCATGGCCTCCGAGGCGGGCATCAACATCGAGCTGGAGGTGCTCGACTGGGCCACCCAGCTCGACCGCTACACCAAGGGCCAGTACCAGAGCATGGCCTTCATCTACTCGGCGCGCATCGATCCCTCGCTCAACTTCGAGATGGTGTCGGGCGACAAGGCCGCCCAGCCGCGCAAGGTCTGGGACAGCGCCTACGGCCAGACGCGGCTGGCGGAGTCGATGGTCACGCGCGACAAGGTGCGCCGCCAGGTGCTGTTCGACGAGATGCACAAGCAGATGCTGCAGGACGTGCCGATGATCGTGCTCTTCAATGCCAGCGACGCCACCGCCATGCGCAAGAGCGTGACCGGCTTCAAGGGCTGGGCGCCGGCCAAGCCCAGGTTCTGGAACGTGCGGCTGGCCGCCGCCGGCTGAACGGAGCCGCGCGAGCAATGCCCGCCTACCTCCTGCGCCGGATCGCGATGACGATCCCGACGCTGCTGCTGGTTTCCATCGCGGTGTTCACCCTGATGCGGCTGATTCCGGGCGACCCGGTGCTGCTCATGCTGGGCGAAGGCGCCGACCCCGCGCAGCTGGCGCTCATGCGCCACCAGATGGGGCTGGACCAGCCCCTGCCCGTGCAGTACCTCGTGTGGCTGAGGCACGCGCTGGCCGGCGACCTGGGCGTATCGACCACCAACGGCCTGCCGGTGCTGCCGTTGATCTGGGAGCGCTTTCACGTCAGCGCGGTCATCGTGCTCGTCGCGGTGGCGCTGGCCTCGCTGATCGCCGTGCCCGCCGGCCTGGTCGCCGCCTGGCGCAAGGACAAGCCCACCGACCTCGCCATCATCGGCGCCGCGACGCTGATGCTCTCGGTGCCCAGCTTCTGGCTGGGCCTGCTGCTGCTGATGTTCTTCGGCCAGTACCTGGGCTGGCTGCCGGTGGTGGGCTACGTGCCGATGTCGGAGAACTTCTCGCAGGGCGTGCTCTACGTGATTCTTCCGATCGCCACGCTGCTGCTGGTGGAGACCGGCGTGCTCACGCGCATGTCGCGCGCCAGCACCATCGAGATCCTGCGGCTCGAATACGTGACGCATGCGCGAGCCAAGGGCGTGCCCGAGTCGCAGGTGCTGCGCCGCCACGTGCTGCCCAACGCCTTCAACCCGACCCTCACCATGATCGGGCTGATCCTCGGGCACCTGCTCAGCGGCATCGCGGTGCTGGAGACGGTGTTCACCCTGCCCGGGCTCGGGCGCCTGATGATCGACTCGATCTTCGCGCGCGACTACCCGGTGCTGCAGGGCTGCCTGCTGTTCACCGCCTGCATCTACGTCGTGATCAACCTGATCGTCGACATGTGCTACCCCCTCTTCGACCCACGGGTCACTGTGCAGTGAAGACGAAGTTCAAGACCCATACCCTCATCGGCGGCGCGCTGGTCGCGGTGCTGCTGGCCGTCGCCGTGGTCGCCGCGCTGTGGACGCCCTACAACCCGCTGGGCATCGACCTGCGCTCCAAGCTGCAGCCGCCCTCGATGGCGCACTGGCTGGGCACCGACGAATTCGGCCGCGACGTGGCCAGCCGCGCGATGCAGGGCGCGGCCACCAGCTGCCTGGTGGCGCTGCTCACCGTGACGCTGGCCACCGCCATGGGGCTGGTGGTCGGCGTGGTCGCGGGTTTCGTGCGCGGCTGGACAGACCGCGTGCTGATGGCCTTCAACGACACGCTGCTGGCCTTTCCGGGCCTGCTGCTGGCGCTGGGCGTGATGGTGATCGTCGGCGCCAACAAGTGGGGCATCGTGCTGGCGCTGAGCATGGCCTATGCGCCTTCGGTGGTGCGCGTGGTGCGCGGCACGGTGCTGTCGCTGCGCGAGCGCGAGTACGTGGAGGCCTCGCGCATGATCGGCAACGGCGAGCTCTACACCATGTGGCGCCACGTGCTGCCCAACTGCATGGCGCCGGTGGCGGTGCTGGCCACCAGCATGTTCGGCTGGGTGCTGCTGTCGGAAAGCGCGCTGAGCTTCCTCGGCCTGGGCGTGCCGCCGCCCGCGCCGACCTGGGGCAACATGCTCGCGAGCGCGCGGCCCTACATGGCCTCGGCCGTGTGGCTGTGCGTGGTGCCGGGCCTGTGCATCGCGCTCACGCTGCTGGGCATCAACCTGCTGGGCGAATCGCTGCGCGACCGGCTCGATCCGCGAACGGAGAAGTCATGAGCGTTCAATCGAGTCAGACCGTGCTTTCCGTCGAGCACCTGAGGATCGAGCTGCGCAACGGCGCCCAGCCGCTGGTGCACGACCTGTCGTTCGAGGTGAAGGCCGGCGAATTCCTCGCTGTGGTGGGTGAATCGGGCAGCGGCAAGACCATGGCCGCGCGCGCCATCCTGCAGCTGCTGCCGCCGGGCATCTCGCAGACCGGCGGGCGCATCGTGTTCGACGGCGAAGACCTCGCCGCGCGCGACGCGAAGGCCATGCGCCCCATCCGCGGGCCGGGCATCGGCATGGTGTTCCAGGAGCCGATGGTCTCGCTCAACCCGGTGCACCGCATCGGCGAACAGATGGCCGAGGGCCTGCGCATGCACACGCAACTGCCGGCGGCGGAGATCCGCGCGCGCATCGTCGACATGCTGCGCCGCGTGCAGATCGCCAACCCCGAGCGCTGCATGCACGCCTATCCGCACGAGTTCTCCGGCGGCATGCGCCAGCGCATCATGCTGGCCAGCGTGATGCTGCTGAAGCCGCGCCTGCTTATCGCCGACGAGCCGACCACCGCGCTGGACACGCTGAGCCAGCGCGAGGTGCTCGACCTGATGGTGGGCCTGGCGCGCGACAACGGCACTGCCGTGCTGCTCATCACGCACAACCTCGGGCTGGTGGGGCGCTATGCGCAGCGCGCCATCGTGCTGGAGAAGGGCCGGCTGGTCGAGACCGGCGAGGTGCCGGGCATCCTGCTGGCACCGAGGCAGCCCTACACCCGCAAGCTGGTCGACGCGCTGCCGCGCCGGCAGGCGGCCAAGGCCGAACCCGCCGAGCAGCGGCAGCCGCTGGTGCAGGTGCGCGGCCTGTGCGTGAGCTACGCCGGCGCACGCGCCGGCTTCTTCAAACGCCACGCGCCGGTTCGCGTGATCGACTCGCTCGACCTCGACATCCATCCGGGCGAGATGGTCGCGCTCGTGGGCGGCAGCGGCTCGGGCAAGACCACGCTGGGCCGCGCCATCCTGCGGCTCGCGCCCTCGCAGGCCGGGCAGATCCTGTTTCGCGGCGAGGACGTTCGCAGCGCCGGCCGTGCCGCGCTGCATCGCTTCAGGCTGGCCTGCCAGCTGGTGTTCCAGGACCCGTTCTCCTCGCTGGACCCGCGCATGCGCGTGCAGGAGATCGTGGCCGAGCCGCTGCGCCACCTGCCCGAGCTCGATGCGACGGCGCGCACGCGGCGCGTGAAGGAAACGCTGGACGAGGTCGGCCTGGACGGCCTCGGCGCGCGCTACCCGCACGAGCTTTCGGGCGGCCAGCGCCAGCGCGTGGCGATCGCCCGCGCGCTGGTACGGCGCCCCGCTTTCGTGGTTGCCGACGAGCCGGTGTCGGCGCTCGACATGACGATACAGGCGCAGGTGCTCAAGCTGTTCCAGAGCCTGCAGCAGCACCACGGCTTCGCATGCCTGTTCATCAGCCACGACCTCGCGGCCGTGGAGCAGATCGCCGACCGCGTGATCGTGATGGAGCGCGGGCGCATCGTGGAGCAAGGCCCACGCGACGCGGTGTTCGACGATCCGCGCCATGCATACACGCAGGCGCTGCTCGCAGCCACGCCGCGGCCGCTGGCGGCGCTGGATGCGCTGGACACGGCACAGGCAATGCCCGAAGCGGGTCGGGCCTTCGCGTGATGACGGGCGGCACAGCGGCACAATCGGCCGCGTGCCGCTCATCCGACATCACCTGCCCGCCGCCCTCCTCGCACTGACGCTTGCTTCCGCTGTGCCCATGGCGCAAGCGGCGGAGCCGGTGCTGCTCGTCACTTCGCCCGCCGCGCTGCAGGCGGCCGAGAAATCCGGCGCCGGCTTCGCGCGCTGGATGAACGGCGAATCGGCACAGTCGGCCGATGGCGTCACCGCCAACGAGGCGCTGATGCGCACTCCGGCCTGGCGCTCCATCACCGAACCGCTGGGCGCCAGCCTTTCCGGCATCCAGCGGCGCGACAGGCAGGCGGGCGTGGGCATCTCGCGCTATCCGCACCGGCTGTTCGACGCGCGCTGGCTCGCGAGCCCCGATGCCTTCTTCGAGCTGGTCGGCGTCGCCAACCGCATGGACCGCCGGCCCTTCCAGAGCGGCGCCTGCGGCGAGACGCGGCTGGTGTACCGGCTGGCCTATCGCACAGCCGCGATGCAGTCTCGCCTGCCGATGACTGTCAACGTCGAACTGCGCGGCGACGCGCCCGATGCAGACGGAAGCTGCGCCGCCGCCGCGAAGCGATGGCAGCCGCCGCAGGCCACGATGGCCGACGAGGCGCTGGGCCGCTGGCTGACCTCGGCCGATGGCCCGCTCGCGCCGAAGCGGCTGGAGCACGCGCGCATCGCGCAGCTCACCACCAACCTGCAGAGCGTGCGCTGGCCCTCGGCGGTGCGGCCCGACCTGGGCGGCCATGCCGAATACATGCTGCGCGCCTTCCGCTGGAACTCGGGCGCCAGGCGCTTCGAGGTCGCGCCGCTGGAGAACACGCCCGACGTCGCCAGGCTCAAGGCCAATGCCCCGCTGCGCAAGGAACTGCAGCAGTGGCTTCGGCAACCCGCCAACCTGCGCGCGCTGGACGAGGCCACGCTGCAGATTCCCGACAGGTTCCTCGCGACCGAAGCCATTTCGGTCGCGCCGCGCGGACTCGAACGGCAGGCCAACCGGCCCTTCGCGCAGATCTTCGCGCCCGGCGAATGGCAGGCCGTGCCCGGCAGCCGCGCGCTGCAGTCGCCGCAGGCGGTGCTGCGCCGCCTCGACGACCTGAGCTGCATGGGCTGCCACCAGAGCCGCGCGGTCGCGGGCTTCCACCTGCTGGGTGTCGACCGGCGCGGCGCCTCGCGGACCTTCACCACCGGCAACGCGCTGGCGGTGCCGCACTCGCCGCACGTGCAGGACGAGCTCGCGCGGCGCAAAAGCTATGTGCAGGCCGCGCTCTCCACGCCGCGGCCCGATCCGTTCCGGCCCCTGGCCGAGCCGATGGAAGCGGATGCCGCCGCCGGACGCGCGACGGTCGGCGCGCGCTGCGAGCCCACGCGCATCACGCAGTCGGCCAACGCGTGGACCGATCGCGCCGAGAAGCTGCCGCCCGTTGCCTGCGAAGGCGCGGCCTCGGTGTGCGAGAAAACCTCGGTCGGCTTTCCGGGCGGCATGTGCTCCGGCCCCTGCGACCCCAGGGACCCGAACGGCACCTGCGGCGCCATCGCGATCCTCAGCGACTTCAACAGCTGCCTGGCCGCGAAGAAGCCCTTCGGCGAATGCCTGGCCAAGCACACGCGCCCCGGCAACCTGCGCAGCTGTTCGGCGCAGCAGGCCTGCCGAGACGACTACATCTGCGCGCAGGCCGATGGCAAGCCCGAGGGGCAAGGCGCCTGCATTCCGCCCTACTTCCTCTTCCAGATGCGGGTGGACGGGCACTCCTGAGGGCGGCCGGTCATTCGTTCGCGACAGGGCGCATCAGCCAGGCCGACCCCGCGGCCACCACGCCAAGCACCGCGACGTAGACGCCCACCGGCACGATGCTCGAATAGTTCGCCACCAGCGTCGCCGCGATGATCGGCGCCAGCCCGCCGCCGATGGCCGCCGCGAACTGGATGCCGATGGAGATGCCCGAGTAGCGCAGCTCGGGCGGAAACTGCGCCGCATAGAGGCTGGACTGCGGCGCGAACATCAGCGGGTAGTTGAGCGACAGCGCCAGCACCATCGCCACCGTGTAGGCCGTGAGCGAGCCGCTGCCGATGGCCTGGAAGAGCGGCACCGCCATGAGCGCCAGCAGCAGTCCGCCGAAGACGTAGAGCCGCCGCGCGCCCACCTTGTCCGCAAGCCAGCCACTGGCAGGAATGGTGAAGACCATCGCCGCCGAACCGGCGATGAGGGCGTGCAGCGCATCGGAGCGCGAGAAGCCGAGCCGGCTGGTCGCGTAGGAGATCGAGAACACCAGCACGGTGTAGATCAGCGTCACCTCGGCCAGCTTGCCGCCGATGGTCAGCAGCAGGGGCCTGAGGTGTGCCACCACCACCTCGCGCGCCGGCAGCACCGCCGTCCTGCGGTGGACCTTGACCTGCATGAACTCGGGCGACTCGTCCACCTTCATGCGGATGAAGACGCCCAGCACGATCAGCACCGCGCTCGCAAGGAAGGGCAGCCGCCAGCCCCAGCTCATGAAGCTGGACTCGGGCAGCTGCGTGACCAGCGCGAAGGCGCCCGAGGACAGCAGCACGCCGATGGGAGCGCCCATCTGCGGCATGCTGCCGACCAGCGAGCGCCAGCGCGGCGGCGCGTGTTCTACCGCCATGAGCATCGCCCCGCCGAGCTCGCCGCCGAACGACAGGCCCTGCCCGATGCGCAGCAGCACCAGCAGCACGGCCGCCCACAGCCCGAGGGACTCGTAGGTCGGCAGCAGGCCGATCAGCACCGTGCAGATGCCCATCATCAGCAGGCTCAGCGTGAGCATCGACTTGCGGCCCAGCCGGTCGCCATAGTGCCCAAAGATGATGCCGCCCAGCGGCCGGGCTAGCATGCCGCTGGCGAAGGTGCCGAAGGCCGCCAGCGTGCCGACGGTGGGGTCGAAGTTGGGAAAGAAGAGCTTGTTGAACACCAGCGCCGCGGCGGTGCCGTATGCGAGGAAGTCGAAGGCCTCGATGGCCGTGCCGACCATGGTGGCGGCGCCGATCTTCCAGACGCTCTGGTGCTTTTTCTTCTCCACGGTGCCCTGCAGCGGGGTGGCGATGCTGTTCATGGGCGCTCCCCGGTGATCTGCCGCGCGAACATCGCGAAGCTGGCGTTGACGATGCTCCGCTGCAGCAGGAAGTCGTGCGACTCCCTGGCCAGTGCCGGGTCCACCAGCTTGAGGCGACCGTAGGCCGACTGCGCGATCAGCTGGTTGCGCGCCGCGCGCTCGATGAGCACCGACATGTACAGCGACTCCTCGATGGTCGGCGTGGCGGCCAGGAAACCGTGGTTGGCAAGCAGCACGCAGCGCTTGGTGCCGAGCGCGGCCGAGATGATCTCGCCCTCGACGTCGGCGATCGGCAGGCCGGGCCACTCGGGCAGGAAGGCGCAATCGTCGAAGAACGGGGTGGCGTCCATGTGCGCAATCTGCAGCGGCTCGCCGGTCATCGACAGCGCGGAGACGTATGGCGGATGCGTGTGGATCACGCAGTTCACGTCCGGCCTGCGCCTGTAGACCCACAGGTGGAAGCGCACGGCCGGGTTGGGCACGCCGCGGCCTTCGAGCACGCGCAGCGAATCGTCGATGCGCATGACCGAGTCGGGGCGGATCTCGCTGAAGGCATGCGCGAGCGGCGTGGTCAGGAAGCTGCCGTCGGGCTGCCGCACGGTGATCTGGCCGGCCAGAGTTTCGCAATGCCCTTCCTTCGCGAGGATGCGGCAGCTCAGCGCGAGCTTCTCGGCCTCGGTCCAATTGCCGTAGCTGAGGCCGTCGAGGGACGGCGCGGGGCTTTCGTGGGTTGTGGTGCGGGTGTCGTCGCTCACGCGTTGGCTCCTGTGTGCATTCGTGGGGGGGTGCGGCCAATGTAAGAAGCGGCCCCCGCTTTGCTCTTGCGCGTGGGTGCACGCGCATTGATCCGGCGTGCCAACTAGTGGAAAGCCTCAGCCCCGGATCGGATGTCGGCCGCCTAGACTGCCCCTGCCGACGCTGCCTGGCACGAAGCATGCGCATCGGCGGCAGGAAACACAGCCATGCACCACGACACAGCAGCAGCCTCCGACCTGAGCTTCGCGCCATGCTTCCGTCCGTTCTACATGGGCGACGTGCAGGGCTACTCGAATGCGCTCGACTCGCTGGTGTACCCCGGCGAGCTCAGCGTGCGGGACAGCAACCCGCGCATGAGCCTGGAGGCCTGCCGGCTCGTGGGCGGCGGGCTGGCGATCAGCTTCGCCTCCACGCCGCTGGCGGTTCGCCATGACACGGCGCTGGCTTCCATCGGCGGCGCGGGCGATGTGCTCGCGATGATCGCGGTCGAGGGCGAAGGCACCATCGAGCAGGGCGGGCGCTGCATGCCTTTCCGCAAGGGCGACATCACCTTCCGCACCACGCGGCTTCCTTCGGCCTGCACACTGACCACGCCCGGCAGGCTGGTGGTGCTGCGGGTGCCGTCGGACCGGTTCTTCGGCATCTACGCCGATCTGCACGACCGCTTCGTGCCTTCGATCTCGCGGGCGGATTCGCGCCTGGCCGAGGCGGCCCGTGTGCACATGGGGCATGTGTTTCCGGGCAATGCGCAGGCGTTGCCGGCATTGGCGTACTTCTCCGAGCAGTCCTTCGTCTCGCTGCTGGCTGCGGCCTATTGCGAATCGGTGGACGAAGACGCGGTCGACGGCAAGCACCGCGAGCGCGACCGCTGGCAGCGGCTGGTGGCCTTCATCGAGGCGAACCTGGGCGATCCGGAACTCTCGGTCGATGCGGTATCGAGGGAGCTCGGCATCTCGAGGCGGCTCACGCATCGGCTCTTCGAGACGCAGCGCACGCAATATGGCGCGTACCTGCGCATGCGCCGCCTGGAACGCGCGAAAGACGATCTGCGGAACAGGCGGCTCGACCATTTGAGCGTGGCCCAGATCGCCTATCGCAACGGCTTCGGCGACGCGAGCCATTTCAGCCGAAGCTTCAGGGACCGGTTCGGCGTGCCTCCTGGAGGCCTGCGCAAGTCGCCAGCCTGAGAAATCGTCCGGCCGATAAATATTGCTTGCCATTAGATCGCATGCGATCTAATATTCGCGCCATGCCTGCCAAGCGCATCACCGCCCCATCCACCGAAGCCCCGGCGAGCAATGCGCTGGCGCTGGACGAGCAGCTCTGCTTCGCCGTCTACTCGACGATGCTGAGCCTCAACAAGGTGTACCGCGGCCTGCTGCGCGATCTCGATCTCACTTACCTGCAGTACCTCGTCATGCTGGTGCTGTGGGAGAAGGACGAAATCAACGTCTCCGAGATCTGCACGCGCCTGGCGCTCGAAACCACCACCCTCACTCCCCTGCTCAAGCGGCTCGAAGCGCGCGGACTCATCCAGCGCGTGCGTTCGCCCAAGGACGAGCGACAGGTCATCGTGTCGCTCACGGCCGATGGGCGCGCATTGCGCGCCAGGGCACAGGGGCTGCCGGGCTGCGTGGCGCAGGCCATGGAGCTCTCCCCCGAACAGATCGGCGAACTGCGCACCCAGTTGCTGAGCCTGCGCACAAGCCTCGACAGGAACGCGTGATGCACAGCAGCTTCGCCGTTCCTGCTTTTTCAAGACAAATACATCGCATGCGATATTAATTCATACGATATTTACCGCATCGCACCACTTCACCACTCGACCTGCCAGCAAAAGGAAAGCACCATGACCGAACAACGCACCCAGACCATCGACTCCACCGCTCCCACCCGCCGCAGCCTGCTGCTGGGCGGAGCCTCCGTCGCAGCCGGCGCCCTCGTGGGCACCGGCTTCTCCAGCGCGGCATCCGCCGCATCCGCCGCCGCGCCCGCATCGGGCGCGGCCAACGCCTCTTCGAAAGGAAAGCAAACCATGAGCAAGAACATCATCGTCACCAAGGACGGCACCGAGCTCTATTACAAGGACTGGGGCCCCAGCACCGGCCAGCCCGTCGTGTTCAGCCACGGCTGGCCGCTGAACTCCGACAGCTGGGAATCGCAGATGCTCTTCCTCGCATCGCAAGGCTTCCGCACCGTGGCGCACGACCGCCGCGGCCACGGCCGCTCCAGCCAGCCGTGGAACGGCAACGACATGGACACCTACGCCGACGACCTCGCCACCGTCATCGAGACGCTGGACCTGAAGAACGCGATCCTGGTCGGCTTCTCGACCGGCGGCGGCGAGGTGGCGCGCTACATCGGCCGCCACGGCACGAAGCGCGTGGCCAAGGCGGCCCTGATCTCCGCCGTGCCGCCGCAGATGCTGAAGACCGCCGCCAACCCCGGCGGCCTGCCGATCGAAGTGTTCGACGGCCTGCGCGCCGCGCAGCTGGCGAACCGCTCGCAGTTCTACAAGGACGTGCCCTCGGGCCCCTTCTTCGGCTTCAACCGCCCCGGCGCGAAGGTGTCGCAGGGCCTCATCGACTCGTGGTGGGCACAGGGCATGATGGGCGGCCACAAGAACACCTACGACTCGATCAAGGCCTTCTCGGAAACCGACTTCACCGAAGACCTGAAGAAGTTCGACGTGCCCACGCTCATCGTGCACGGCGACGACGACCAGATCGTGCCGATCGGCGCCGCCGGCCTGGCCTCGGCCAAGCTGGTGAAGAACAACAAGCTGATCGTCTACCCCGGCGCGCCGCACGGCCTGACCGACACGCACAAGGACAAGTTCAACGCCGACCTGCTGGCGTTCGTCAAGTCCTGATGCGCTGATGCGTTGACGAAGAAGGGGCCCGCACGGGCCCCTTCTTCTTTTGCCGGGCGCGACAACGCGACCTCTTAGTATTCGGGGCAAACAACACCAAGACCGAGGCCCCGATGGACGTCTTCGAGAACGTGCTCGTCATGCTGATCGCCGCCTGCCTGCTGCTGCAGCTCTCGCGACGTCTTGCACTGCCCTACCCGTCGATGCTGGCGCTGGCCGGCGTATGCCTGGGCGCGATGCCCTGGGTGCCGCACGTGAGCCTCGATCCGCACCTGGCGCTGGCGCTCTTCATCGCGCCCGCCCTGCTCGACTCGGCCTTCGACACCTCGCCGCGCGAGCTGCGGCGCAACTGGATGTCGCTGGTCTCGCTGGTGCTGGTGGCGGTGCTGCTGACCACCGCCGTGGTCGCGTGGGCCGGCTGGGCTTTCGCGGGGCTGCCGCTGGCCGCGGCGATCACGCTCGGCGCCATCGTCGCGCCGCCCGACGCGGTGGCCGCGGCAGCGGTGATGCAGCAGTTCCGCATTCCGCGGCGCACGCTGTCGCTCATCAACGGCGAGAGCCTGCTCAACGACGCGGTGGCGCTGCTGGTGTTCGGCGTGGCGGTGTCGGCGGCCGGCGCCGCGCATGTGCCGATGACGAGCTCGCTGCCGATGCTGCTGGTGGCGGTGCCGGGCGGCGCGCTGGTGGGCTTCGCCTTCGCCAAGCTCAATCTGCACTTCGGCGCGCCACTCTTCGCGGGCACGCGCTCGGCCATCATCTTCCAGTTCGTGATGACTTTCGGCGCGTGGATCGTGGCCGAGCGGCTACACCTGTCGCCCATCATCTCGGTGGTGGCCTTCGGCATGACGCTGGGCCAGTTCGCGCCGAAGCGCCATGCACCGCGCGACCGCGTGCATTCCTACGCGGTGTGGGGCGCGGTGGTGTTCACGCTCAACGTGCTGGCCTTCTTTCTCATGGGGCTGCAGGCGCGCGGCATCATCACGCGCCTGTCGGGGCCGCAGCTGGCGCATGCGCTGGAGTTCGCGGTCCTCGTGCTGGTGCTGGTCATCGCGGTGCGGGTGGCGTGGGTGCTGATCTATGGCGCGGCGATGCACCGGTACAAGCTGCGGCTGATCGCGCGCGGACGCAAGGTTGCGCTGCCCTCCAAGCGCATCAGCCTGCTGGTCGGCTGGTCGGGCATGCGCGGGCTGGTCACGCTGGCCACCGCCTTCGCGCTGCCGGCGGACTTTCCGGGGCGCGATCTCATCGTGCTCAGCGCGTTCTCGGTGGTGCTGGGCACGCTGGTGATCCAGGGCTTCACCATCGGGCCGCTGATCCGCGCGCTGAAGATCGAGCCCGACGACTCGCTGGACAGGGAACTCTCGCTCGCCCGCACCGCGATGATGGATGCGGCGCTCGCCGCCATCGAAGCCGAGGACGGGCGCGAGGCCGACGCCGTGCGCGACGAATACCGCGCCGCGCGCGCCCTCGCGCAGGACCAGCGCCAGCCGCAGGCCAAGACCGCGCACGACCGGCTGCGCGCCGTGGCCATCCGCGCGCAGCGGGAGGCGCTCGACTCGCTGCGCCGCGCCGGCGAGATCGAGGACGACGCCTACCACCAGCTCGAGGAGGAGATGGACTGGGCCGAACTCAGCGCCATTCCGGCGAACGACGTGCGGCTGCAGAGCGTCTGACGCGCACTGCTCCCTCTCCCCTCGGGGAGAGGGTTGGGGTGAGGGCATCGGCCTCAACGCCAAGGCCGCGCCTCATCGATGGCACAGCGCCCTCACCCTGGCCCTCTCCCTGAGGGAGAGGGGACAAGACTTTCAGACCTCCTCGTACCACCGGTCCTTCGCCAGCATCACCCGGTGGTGCCCATGCCCCGAGGGCATCATCGGAAAGCAGTTTTCCTGCGCTTCGACCTGCACGTCGAGGAAGAACGGGCCCTCGCTGGCAAGGCACTCGGCCAAAGCATCCTCCAGCTCCGCCGGGTCGCTCACCCGCCGCGCACCCCAGCCGAAGGCCTTGGCCAGCGCCACGAAGTCGGGCAGCGCCTCGTTCCAGCTGTGGCTCAGGCGGTTGCCGTGGTTCAGCTCCTGCCACTGGCGCACCATGCCCATGTAGCCGTTGTTGCTCAGCACCAGCTTCACCGGCACGCGGTGCTGCACCGCTGTCGAAAGCTCCTGGATATTCATCAGCACCGAGGCGTCGCCGCTCACGCACACGGTCAGCGCGCCGGGGTGGCCGATCTGCGCGCCGATGGCGGCGGGCAGCCCGTAGCCCATGGTGCCGGCACCGCCCGAGGTGAGCCAGCGGCGCGGGCTGTCGAAGCGCAGGTATTGCGCGGCCCACATCTGGTGCTGGCCCACGTCGGTCGACACGATGGCGTCGCGCCCGGCGAGCCCGGCGATGGCGCGCTGCAGCGAAGACATCAGCTGCTGCGGCAGGATCGAGCCGGCCTTCGGCTCGAAGGCCAGGCAGTCGACGGCGCGCCAGCGTTCGATGCGCTCCCACCACGGCGCCAGGCGCTCGGGCGCAAAGCCCTCGGCGGGCAGCAGCGCGAGCAGGCTTTCCAGGATCGCGGCGCAATCGCCCACCATCGGCACGTCCACGCGCACCACCTTGTTGATGCTGCCGGGGTCGATGTCGATGTGGATCTTGCGGGCGTGCGGGCAGAACTCGTCGAGCTTGCCGGTCACGCGGTCGTCGAAGCGCGCGCCGACGCACACCACCAGGTCGGCCTCGTGCATCGCGAGGTTGGCTTCGAGCATGCCGTGCATGCCCAGCATGCCGATGAACTTCGGGTCCGACGCCGGAAAGGCGCCCAGCCCCATCAGCGTGAGCGTGCACGGCGCATGCATCAGGTTCACCAGCTTGGTGAAGGCCTCGCAGGCCGCCGGCCCCGAGTTGACCAGCCCGCCCCCGCCATAGATGACGGGCCGGCGCGCGGTGGAAAGCAGGTCGGCCGCGCGCTGCACCATGGCCTTCGGCGGCAAGGCGGTACGGCTGGTGCGCAGGGCGCGCAGCGGGGCGGGCTCGGGGGCACGGCCCAGGCGTTGCAGCTGGATGTCCTTCGGCACGTCCAGCAGCACGGGTCCGGGGCGGCCGGTGGAAGCGATCTCCAGCGCGCGGCGCACCAGCGCGGGCACGTCGTCGGCGGCACGGACCTGGCGGTTCCACTTCGTCACCGGGCGCGACATGCCCAGCGCATCGCTTTCCTGGAACGCCTGCGTACCGATGACGGCGGTGGCGACCTGCCCGCTGATGCACAGCACCGGCACCGAATCGCTCATCGCGTCCAGCAGCCCGGTGATGGTGTTGCCCACGCCCGGCCCCGAGGTGACCAGCACCACGCCCACGCGGCCGGTGCTGCGCGCATAGCCCTCGGCCGCGTGCACGGCCGCCTGCTCGTGGCGCACCAGCACGTGGCGCAGCCGGGGCTCGCCGTGCAGCGCGTCGTACAGCGGCAGCGCCGCCCCGCCGGGGTAGCCGAAGATGGTGTCCACGCCGCACTCGACCAGGGTGTCGAGCAGTGCTTCGGCGCCGTTGCGGATGCGAACCGGCGTCGTGTCGGGGTGAAGGGACGGGGAGGACGTGGGGGGTAGGTCGAGCAGTCGCATGCCGTCAATTTTTCCGTTTCGGGCGCAGAATATGCATCTTTCTTTTGGCCCTTTAAGCTCGATTCATGAAAACCAATCGGCAAACACCGAGCGACAGCGAAGGATCTTTCGACAAGACCGACCTGGCGATCCTGCGGGTGCTCCTGCTCGACTCGCGCAAGACCCTGCAGGAGATCGGCAACGAGGTCGGCCTCTCGCCCACCAGTTGCTGGACGCGCATCAAGAAACTGGAGGCCACGGGCGTCATCAAGCGCTACACGGTGGACGTCGACCCGGCCAAGCTGGGCTATCACGACTCGGTGATCGTGCAGGTCACGCTGGAGAGCCACACCGACGAGACCCTCTACGACTTCGGCCGCACGCTCGCCACCATTCCGGAGATCCAAGAGGCCTATCTGGTCTCGGGCGACTACGACTACTACATCCGCATCGCGGTGCGCGACACGCGCGACTACGAGCGGCTGCTGCGAGAGAAGCTCTACAAGATCCCGGGCATCCGCCACAGCAAGTCGCACTTCGTGCTGCGGGTGCTGAAGGAAGCGAGCGTGCCCATCATCTGAGGCACGCCGCCGTGGCCGGGCTCAGAGCCGGATCAGCTCCACCCGGCGGTTCTTCGCCCGCCCCGCCTCGCTGTCGTTGGGCGCCACCGGCTCCGAGGCGCCCGCGCCGCGGGTGGTGAAGCGGCGCGGATCGACGCCGGCCTTCACGAGTACCGAGATCACCGCCAGCGCGCGGCGCTTCGAAAGATCGTCGTTGTGCTTCGCCTCGCCCTGCGCGTCGGTGTGGCCGACCACCGAGAGCTTCAGCGGCGGGTTGTTGCGCATCAGCTTGGTCATCTCGTCGAGGGTGGGCTGCGACTCGGGGCGGATCACGTCCTTGTCGAGGTCGAACAGGATGCCGTAGAGATTGACACGCCCCGTCTCCGCCAGGCTCTTCTGCATGGCCGTGGCGTCGAGGAACACGATCTTGTTCTCCTCCATCGCTTTGCTTTCCACCACGCGCACGAAGGCATGGTTGCCGACCTCGGCGTTGTGCTCGGCCAGCGCGATGCTGGCGTAGACGGTGCCCGAGGGGCCGGTCTTCCGCGCGAGCAGATAGCGCCCGCTCACTGCGAAATAGTTGCGCGCATAGTCGCCCCGGCTGCCCAGGCGCGGCCATTCGGGCTGGTCGAAGGCCAGCGCGAAGTCGTAGGGCGTGGTGGTGTCCACGCTGCCGTCGCGCGGCTTGTAGCACGAGCCATTGGCGGTGCCGCAGCTGAACACGATCTCGAAGCCCTTGGCCTTGAGGCTGGACTCGTAGTTGCGCTGCACTTCCAGCAGCGAGCGCTCCTTGGGCAGCCTGTATAGATAGAGCGTGACCTTGCCCTCCACCTTGAGCAGGTCGGGCTTGCCGCCGCCCCAGTTCTGCAACGGCTCCTTGATCAGGCCGACCTCGTCGTAGGCGGCGGCCTTGTAGCCGTCGAGCACCGAGCCTTCGTAGCGGCCGACGAGGGGGTTGTCCTTGGCCGGCTCGGCGGCGAAGCTGCCTGCGGAAGCCGAGATCAGCAGCGCGCCTGCGGCCAGGCGGGCAACGAGAACCATGAAGGCGGACTGTTTCATCGGCGGGCCTGGAAGATGAATGGAGGCGGAAAGCGGCGTCCTTTCCATGCTAGGCAATGCCGCCGTCGCTGTGCATTCGACGGACGGCCTATGCCGCGCACCACCCGTCGGACACCCCGCCGGGCACCCGTTGTGCACGGCCCCGGCTCGCGGCCCGCCCCGGGTCGCGGCCGTGTTAGAGGTCGTAATCGCGCGCGTATTCGACGGGGAACATAATCGCGCCCGTCTCGCGAGGGCGGGATCCGGGCTCCACGGCCCGAAGCCGCAACGCAGCGGTTTCGGGCCGGTGCAAATCACAAAGAAGCGACTTCCAAGGCAGAGCGATCTATGAGGCTTGGCAGCAAGAGCTGTTGGCGAATCGGCAGGTGGATCGCAAAGCTTTTGCTGGCCGCCGCGCCGGTACTCCTGCCTTGCGCGAATGCCGCCGAGCCGGTCGCGCAGCAATCACCCGAAGCCGACGAAGCCGTCCACATCACCCGGGCCGAGCTGCTTTCCGTGCCGGGCCGCGGCTACACCGCGCCTCCACGCAACGTGCAGGAAGCGGCGCTGCCCGAAAAGGGCTGGAGGAAGGTCAACCTCCCGTACACGGTGGGACGCGAGCTGGTGCCCGACGAAGGCAGCGGCGCACGCACCGTGACCGACTGGTACCGCATCGACCTGTCCGGAAGGGCTTCGGTGCGCGAGCCTCAGCTGCTCTATCTCCCGCGCTGGAAGACACTGGGCCACATCGCGGTGTACGGCGACGGCACCCTGCTCTACCAGTCGCATGGCAGCCCCATCCACAACGGCTACAACCATCCGCTGCTGCTGCCGCTGAACCCGACCGCCGACACGCCGCCGCCGAAGACCGTGCTGATCCGCATCGACCGCTTGCGCAACAGCGGCAGCGGCTTCTCCACCGTCTGGGTGGGCAGCGAAGAGTCGTTGAGCTGGCGCTACCAGATCCGCCAGCTGCTGCAGGTGCAGTTGCCTTTCATGGGCAGCGCCGCCTTCCTCGCGGTCGGTGCCTTCGCTTTCGCGGTCTGGGTGGGCCGTCGGCGCGAGCTGCTCTACCTGCTGTTCTTCGCCATCTCGGCGCTCGCCTTCTTCAGGACGCTGCATTACTACGCGGGCGGCAGCTACATACCGATCTCGGACGAATGGTTCGAATGGATGACCGTCTCCAGCCTGCTCTGGCTGGTGATCCTCATCCACCTCTTCCTGCAGCGCCTGCACCAGCAGCCCTCGGTGTGGCTCACCCGCATCGCGGTCACGCTGGCCGTGGCCTGCAGCGTCTCGACGCTGCCGCACCTGTCGTCGAAGATCGTCAGCCTGTACCTGTTCACGCCGCTGCTCAACCTGGCGGTACTGCCCGTGGCGGTGCTGATCTTCACCGTCAACCTGCGCAGGTCGCTGGGCACCCAGCAGACCGAGGGGCGGCTGGTGGCGGTCTGGACGGTGTTCGCGCTCGCGCTCACTTCCTACGACGGGCTGCTGCAGAACAACCTGGTGAGCCCGGAGAGCGTGTACATGTCGCCCTACGCCATCATCAGCCTGTTCTTCGTCTTCTCGTACATCATGTTCCAGCGCTACACCGGCGCCTTCGCCGAGGTGGGCCGGCTCAACCGGGGCCTGGCGCTGCGGCTGAAGGAGCGCGAGGCCGAACTGGAGCAGAGCTACCAGCGCCTTCGCGCGAGCGAGAACCAGCACATGCTCAGCGCCGAGCGCCGCCGCCTGATGCAGGACATGCACGACGGGCTGGGCTCATCGCTGATCAGCGCGATCCGCTCGGTGGAGCGCGGCGCCATGACGGAGGCCGAGATCTCCCACGTGCTCAAGGGCTGCATGGAAGACCTGCGGCTGGTGATCGACTCCATGGAAAGCGTCGACGCCGACCTGCTGCTGCTGCTGGCGACCATGCGTTTCCGCCTCGCGCCGCGCATCGAGAGCGCCGGCATCACGCTCCAGTGGGAAGTGCAGCCCGTGCCCGCCCTCGACTGGCTGGACCCGGATGGCGCGCTGCACATCCTGCGCATCGTGCAGGAGTGCGTGGCCAACGTGCTGCGCCACACGCGCGCGACCACCATCTGCGTGAGCACCACCGTTGTGGACGAAGGCGTGTGCGTGATCGTCGAAGACAACGGCGGCGGCTTCGACGTGAGCGAAGCCCTGCGGCGCGGCGGCCGCGGCCTGCGCAACCAGCAGCGTCGCGCGCAGGAAATCGGGGGCACCGTGAGCTGGGAGGCCGGCGCCGCAGGAACTCGCTTCGTGCTCTGGCTCCCGCTGGAGCGCACGGCCGGAGCCGGCAGGGTCCTGGGCGTGGCCTGACGGCTCAGAGACTCGACGCGATATGCTCGCGCAGCCACCGGTGCGCAGGATCGCGATGCCGGCGCTCGTGCCAGAGCATCGCCATTTCGTAGCCCGGCACCTCCAGCGGCGCCTCGACCACGCTCAGCCCGGGTGCGCTGCGCGCCAGCCGCTCGGGCAGCATCGCGACCATGTCGGTGCCGGCCACCGCCGACATCATGAAGAGAAAGTGCGGCACCGACAGCACCACGCGGCGTGCCAGGCCCCTCTCGGCCAGCGCCTCGTCGGTGGGCCCCGCGAAGCCTCCGCCGGCCAGCGACACCACCACGTGCTCCAGCGCGCAGAACTGCGCCAGCGTCGGCCGGCGCTTCAGGCGCGGATGGCCGGCTCGGCCGACGAGCACATAGCGCTCGTTGAAGAGCACCCGCGCGTGCAGGCCCGGCGGCGCGCCCACGCTGGTGTGGAAGAACAGGTCGATCTCGCCGCTCTCCAGCTGCCGCGCCATGCGCGAAGGCACCGCCTCCACCACCGCCAGCCGCGTGTTCGGCGCGGCGGCGCGCAGCCCGGCCAGCGACGGCAGCAGGATGGCCGACTCGGCGTAGTCGGCCGCGGCGACGCGCCAGGTGGTGCTGGCCCCGGCCGGCTCGAAGGGCCGCGTCGGCGCCACCGCGCGGCCCAGCGCCTCCAGCGCTTCGCGCAGCGGCTCGCGCAGTTCGTCGGCCCGCGCGGTGGGCCGCATGCCGCGCTGCGCGGGCAGCAGCAGCGGATCGCCGAATACCTCCCGCAGCTTGGCGAGCTGCACGCTCACCGAGGGCTGCGACAGGTTCAGCCGCTCGGCCGCGCGGGTGACGTTGCGTTCGGCCAGCAGGGTGTCGAGCGTGACCAGCAGGTTCAGGTCGAGGCGGCTGAAATTGTTCATGGCAATTCCTGGAATTCAGACTATTCATTTCCAATATATCGCCGCGGCACCTAACCTGAGGGCATCTCCACTCGAACCTTCCAGAAATCATGAACGTCCTGCTCGTCCTCGCCCATCCCGAAACAGCTTCGCTCAACGGCGCATTGCACCGCTTCATGGTCGACCGCCTCACGGCCGCCGGCCACACGGTGCGCGTGTCCGACCTCTATGCCATGCGCTGGAAACCCGCGCTCGACGCCGACGACTTTCCCGCGCGCGACACCGCCACGCGCTTCGACCCCGCCCTCGATTCGCAGCAGGCCTTCCAGGCCGGCACGCAAACCGCCGACATCGCCGCCGAGCAGGAAAAGCTGCTCTGGGCCGACGCGGTGGTGCTGCAGTTCCCGCTCTGGTGGTACTCGATGCCCGCCATCCTCAAGGGCTGGATCGAGCGCATCTACGCCTACGGCTTCGCATACGGCGTCGGCGAGCACTCCGACACCCACTGGGGCGACCGCTTCGGCGAAGGCGTCATGGCCGGCAAGCGCGCCATGCTGGTCGTGACCACCGGCGGCTGGGCCTCGCACTACGCGCCGCGCGGCATCAACGGGCCGATGGACGACCTGCTCTTCCCGATCCACCACGGCATCCTCTACTACCCCGGCTTCGACGTGCTGCCACCCTACGTGGTGCACCGTACCCACAAGGTCGACGAGGCCGCGTATGCGCGCATCACGCAGGAACTGGGCGAGCGGCTCGACACGCTCTTCACCGCCGAGCCGATTCCGTTCCGTCGCCAGAATGCCGGCGACTACGAGATCCCCGCGCTCACCCTGCGCGAGCACATCGCGCCGGGCAAGACGGGCTTCGCGGCGCACACCGCCGGCTGAGCCAGCCTCAGGGCAGCACCGGATTCGCCACCGCGTTCGCGATGGCCGCATCGGCATCCACGCGCAGCATGAAGCGCTTCGCCACCAGGTCGTTGGCGGCGGCGGTCACCGCGGCCACGTAGCCGGCCTGGTCGGTGTAGCGCTCCTGCAGCGAGGGGCGCGGATCGGCACCGCGCAGGGCGGCCGTCTTCGCGAACGGGAAGTACGAGCCGAACAGGCCCGCCTGGTCGATGCGGCCCGGCACGCCCGTGTAGTTCCAGCCGGTGTTCGTGCCCAGCGGCACGGCCACGTCGAGGCTGCGGATACCGGCGAGGTCGTTGCCGTCGGTGTCCACCTGCGGCACCAGGATCGCGTAGTCGCGGCCCAGGTAGGCCGGCGGCACCTGGGTTGCGATGCCGCTCTCGTCCTGCGGACGGTAGCTGGGGCCCCAGTCGAGCAGCGAGTAGTTGTTGACCAGGCCCGTGTAGCTCACGCCGGGAATGGCCGGGAACTTGACCTGCTGCGGCCGCACGAGTGTGGTGTCGGCGATCTTCGGCACCTGGCTGTCGGGCGGCGTCGTGCCCTTGACGACCCAGTCTTCCAGGTTCTGGTACAGCGCGCGCACCACCGGGATCACGCCGGCATTGCCGTTGGTCGCGTAGAGCGCGCCGGCGCTCGAGCCCGGCAGCGAGGCCAGGCCCAGCAGATGGTGCGTGCTCGCGTAGTAGTAGACGCGGGCGTTCGAGGGCTGCACGAGGTCGGTGGTGCCCCAGGCGTCGGTCAGCAGCGGCGAGCCCTGCAGCACGTAGAACTCGGTGCCGCTGAAGCCGATGAAGAGCTTCGGGCAGGTGCCGCTGGCCTCGCAGCGCGACAGGATGCCGCCACGGCGCTGCGCCACGTCGTCCACGTAGTCCTTCGAGAGGCCGCGCGTGCCGGCCTGCCCGAAGGCCGTGTGGTCGGCACGCACGCCGCCGCCGCCGCCCGGAATGGAGAAGCGCATGTTGATGTTGGTCTGCCGCGCCGCGATCTGCGCGAACACGCCGTCGAACACCTTCTGGCCCGCGCGGTCCTCGTTGAAGCCCAGGTGCACGAAGGTCTTCATGAAGTTGCCGCACTGCGAGACGCCGGAGGCGATCGTGTTCTTGATCGCCGCGGCCACCGGGTTCGCCGTGCCGGACGAGTCGCTCGCGTCGCGGTGGAAGAAGCTGATCATGTCGCGCAGCGCCGCGAGGCCCAGGCCCAGGCCCATGACCTTCGGGTCCTTCGCGACGTAGACCAGCTCGTACAGGTAGGCCGGGTCCCACTTGTCCTTCAGGCACACGTTCGTCTCGTCGGGCGTGCCCGGGAATGGCGTGGCGGCGCTGCACTTGGCGAACTTCCAGTCGCTCGCGGGAATGAGCTGGCGCGCATCGCCTTCGTTGATGCGACGCGTGAGCACGTAGCCGGGCTTCGTGTTGTCGAGGCTCGCGGTCGGGTAGGCCTGCATCGCCGCGTTGAACGGGCCGCCGGGCAGCGGCAGCGAATCGTTGGTGGCCGCGGTGGGCAGCAGTTCGGCGCGGTAGGTGCCGGTGATGCTGCTGCCGTCGGCATTCTTCGCGACCGGCACCTTCAGCGTGAGCTTGCCGGCTGCCGCCGGCACGTCGCCCTGCCATGCGGCCGTGAGGAACACGTAGCCGCGCGAGGCGAAGTACGGATCGAGGTTCACGATGTTGCCGCGATTCGGCGCGTCGTAGCGCAGCACGCCGCTGGCCTTGCCCATGTCCTTGGGCTTGAAGAGCACGAAGTCGGAGGTGTACTCGACCTTGCCGTTGGCGTTGAGCGGCGCGAGCTGCAGGTCCTGGATGATCGCGTTGCGCGCGTCCTTCGGGTCGACCTCGCCGGTGAAGGTACCGGTGATCTTCTCGTAGGCACCGACGCTGCCGAAGGTGCCCGCCACGTCTTCCGTCGCGGTAACGACGAGCTTGTATTTCGGCGCCGTGGCGGCTGCGGGCGGCGTGGTGGCAGGCGGCGTGCCGGTGGACGGCGGCAGCAGCAGGCCGCCCCCTCCTCCGCCGCTTCCGCCGCAGGCGCTCAGAAGAAAAAGGGCGGCCGAAGCCACCGTGGCAGCCCTGAGGCTCCAGCGTTTCATGGTTTGTCTCCTTCGTTGTGGGTCTTTGTCTGCGTGCGGCGCCGATCCCCGCTACGGCGCGTGGGCCGTCAGATCACTCGGCCTCGATGCCGGCCGCCTTCACGATGCGGCCCCATTTCTGCGACTCGCCGGCCTGGAACTTCGCCAGTTCCTCGGGCGAGCTGGTGAACACCTCCGTGCCGGTCGGCTCGTAGAACGCGGTCTTCGCGGCTTCGCTCTTCGCGGCCTTCACCAGCAGCTCGTTGAGCCGCTTGACCACGGCCGGCGGCGTCTTCGCGGGCGCGTAGGCGGCGAACCAGTAGCCCATCTCGTAGCCCTTCACACCCGCCTCGGCGATGGTGGGCACGTCGGGCGCGAGCGCCGAGCGCGTGGAGCTGGAGAAGCCCAGCGCGCGCAGCTTGCCGGCCTTGACCTGCGGCAGGCCGGTGGCGGTGTCGGTGATCATCATGTTGATCTGCCCGCCCAGCAGGTCGGTCACGGCGAGCGTGTTGCTCTTGTAAGGCACATGCAGCAGCTTGATGTCGGCCATCTGCTGCAGCAGCTCGCCCGCCATGCGGCTCGATGAACTGCCGCTGCCGAAGCTGTACTTGCCCGGCTCCTTCTTGGCGAGCGCGATGAACTCGGCCACGCTCTTCGCGGGGAAGCTGGGGTTCACCACCATGATCTGGCCGCCCTTGCCGAGCGCGGCGACGGGCGCGAAATCCTTCACCGGGTCATAGGGCAGCTTCTTGAACAGGTGCTCGTTGGCGGCGTGCGTGGTGTTGGTGGTGATGAGCACCGTGTAGCCGTCGGCCGGCGCCTTCGCCACGCTCTGCGAGGCGATGAAGCCGCTGGCGCCCGCCTTGTTGTCGATGACCACGGCCTGCTTGGTCTCCGCGGTGATCTGGGTGCCAAGCGCGCGCGCGATCTGGTCAGTGGCGGTGCCGGCCGCGAAGGGCACGACGAAGGTGATCGGCTTCTCGGGAAAGGCTTGCGCCTGTGCCAGCAATGGCACCACGGCCAGCGCGGCGGTCAGCACGGTGAGGGGGAATCGCTTCATTGTCTTGTCTCCGTATGGAATGGCTTGGGGAAGGAAAAAAGGGTTGCCGCTACGGCCCCGCCAGCAGCGGCACCAGCTCGCGCGGCACGCGCACCGGCATGTCGAGCAGCAGGAAGGAAAGCGCCTTGCCGTGCGCATCGAGGTTCAACGCGTCGTTGACGCCGCCGTCGAGCACCGCGTCGAGCACGAAATTCATCGCACTGAGCTTCGGCAGCAGGAAGCGCTGCACCTGTGAGGGCGAGCGGTGGTGGAACTGCGCCGCCACGCGCTCGGGCGTGAGTTGCTCGACCAGCATGGGATACAGCTGCGCATGCCAGGCGATGACGCTGATGTTGGAGCGGTCGCCCTTGTCGCCAGTGCGGCCGTGGGCGGCGCGGTACAGCGGCACTTCGATGGTGTCTGCCGTGTTCGTCATGCCAGTTCCTCCTGCGAGAGCAGCGCGAAGCGCACCGGTATCGCCTCGCGCGGCAGCAGGCACGACAGCGTGTTGAGCCGCGGCGTGAGCGCGGTGCGCACGCCGCCGCCGCCCGCCGGGCCGCAGGTGTAGAGCGCCATCACCTCGCGCGCCAGCCGCTCGGCTTGCGCGCGCTCGGTGTGCGAGGCCGCGACGCGCAGGCGCACGTCGCGCAGGCCGGCATCGGGCGTGTCCGCCAGCGCGCGGCCGGCGTCGTCGCCGAAGATGCTCAGCGCGCCGATGAGGTCCACGCGCAGCGAGAGGCCGTCGAGGCGCTTCCTCAGCACCTCCGCCGCGAGCCGCGCACGGGCCTCGGCACGCGGGCCGGCGTAGGAGATCTCGCCCTCGGCCAGCCAGCCGCCTTCATGGCACACGTTGACCTTGTAGCGCTCAGGCCGCGCATGGCCGCGCACGCCCGAGAGCGCCACTCGCTCGATGCCGTCGAACGCGTGCACCTCGGCCTCCGAGATGTCGGCGACCACGTCGGGGGTCAAGTAGGCGGCCGGGTCGTGCACCTCGTAGAGCAGTTGCTCCTTCACCGTCGGCTCGCTCACGAGGCCGCCGGTGCCGTCGGCCTTGCCGATGGTGCAGCGGCCTTCGGCGTCGATCTCGGCGATGGGGAAGCCGACGGACTCCAGGCCGGGCACGTCCTTGTAGCCCGGATCGGCGAAGTAGCCGCCGCACACCTGCGCGCCGCATTCGAGCAGATGGCCCGCCATGGTCGCGCGGGCGAGCCTGTTCCAGTCGTCGGCGCGCCAGCCGAAGTGCGACATGGCCGGGCCGACCGTGAGCGACGGATCGGCCACGCGGCCGCACACCACGATCTGCGCGCCCGCGTCGAGCGCGGCGGCGATGGGCTCGGCACCAATGTAGGCGTTGGCGCTGACCACGCGCAGGCCTTCCATCCGTGCGCCCAGAGCTTCCTGGAACATCGCGCGATGCTCGGGCCCCGACAGGTCGTCGCCCTCCACCACCGCGATGCGCGGCGCGCTCGCGCCCAACTCGCGCGCCATGCGTGCGATGTGCCGGGCAGCGGCACGTGGATTCGCTGCGCCGAAGTTGCTGACGATGCGGATGCCGTGCGCCAGGCAGCGCGCCAGCACGGGCCGCAGCATGGGGTCTAGCAGCGGCTCGTAGCCCGCCTCGGGGTTGTCGCGCCGGCGCAGCTGGGCCAGCGCGAGCGTGCGTTCGGCCAGCGTCTCGAAGATCAGGAAGGCGCGCCGGCCTTCGGGCCCTGCGGCCAGCCGCGCGATCAGCGTGTCGACCACCGGTCCGGCGGCGTCGGTGCGGTCGCCCGAGAAGCCTGCGGCGCAGCCGATCAGCAGCGTTGGCGTGTCTATGGGATTCATCGCCGTGCACTGTAGGCAGCGTGTTCTCATCCGTAAAATCGAAAATACGGATCGATTGATCTGCTTTTCAAATAAGAAGCCAGCTACCAGCACCAGAGACAGGACAGACATGCGAAAGACGCCCGACCTCTCCACGCGCCAGTTGCGCGCCTTTCTCGCGCTGGCCGAGCACCGCAACTTCACGCGCGCGGCGCAGGGCAGCCATCTCTCGCAGCCCGCCTTCAGCGCGCTGATCCGCACTCTCGAAGACGCCGTCGGCACGCGCCTGTTCGATCGCGACACGCGCAGCGTGCAGCTCACGCCCGAAGGCCGGCTGTTCGAAAGCTCGGCGCGCCGGCTGCTCGACGACATGGGCAGCGCCATGGACGACCTTGCCGATCACGTGGAGCGCCGCAAGGGCCGTGTGCGCGTGGCCGCCCTGCCCTCGCTCGCGGCCGGCTGGCTGCCCGCCGTCTTCGCCGAGTTCATGCAGGCGTGGCCCGGCATCCGCGTCGACCTGGACGATGCGCTGTCGGACGCCTGCATCGCGCTCGTGCGCAGCGGCCAGGCCGACTTCGCGCTCGCCGCCTCGGGCGCGGGCGGCACGGCCGACAGCGACCTGCGCGCGAGCAGGCTGTGCACCGACCGCTTCCATCTCGTGTGCCGCGCCGACCACCCGCTCGCGCACGAACCGCGCCTGACGCTGAAGAAGATCGCGCCGCACCCGTTCATCCAGATGACGCGCAACAGCAGCGTGCGCCAGGCGCTCGACGCGGCGCTGCATCCGCAGCGGCTGAACTCGGTGTTCGAGGTGGAACACCTCGCCACGGTGATGGGGCTCATCGAAGCCGGCCTGGGCATCAGCGTGGTGCCCGCGCTCACGCTCTTCCACTTCCAGCGCGAAACGCTGGTGACGCGGCCGCTGCCGCTGCCTTCGCTCACACGCACGCTCTACCTGGTGCAGCGGCGCGAGGGCAGCCTGTCGGTGGCGGCGCAGACGCTGCACGACCTCATCGTGGAGCGGCTCGGGTCGCTGCGGCTGGACTGAAGGCGGGCGAGCGCTGCTCGCCGCCTCAGGAGAAATCGAAAACGGTTCAGGCTGGTTCGGTGCCAGCCTCGGTGCCCGTTCCTGTCGCCTTGTCCGTTGCCTTCCCGGTCGCCGCCACCGCCTCCACTGCGGCTTCCACCACCGACTCCACCGCGGCCTCCGCCTGCGCCTTCATCGCGGCGAGCGCGGTCGGGTTCGGCGTGGGCTCGCCGATCTTGCGCATCGTGTTGCGGTCGGTGTGGCTGAAGGGCTCGGGCTTGCCGAGCACCTCGAGCACCGTTTCGAGCTCGTACGACCAGCTGCCGTCGTCGTGCACCGTCACCTCGATGCCGTAGCGCAGCGTCTTGAACGCATGCTGCAGAAAGGGGTTGTCCACGATGCCGTTGTTCTCGCTGCCGCGCACGGCTTCGAGCCTGAAGCTGCGGTCGTCGGCCTTCGCACGGCCGGTGGCCATGGCGGTGAGGCCACGCGGAATGGTGAGCGTCTGGATCAGCGCGCCGGTGGAGGGCTCCCAGAGCCAGTAGCCGACCTGGTCATGGAAGGTCTCCACGTCGTCGGGCTTGACGATGCGCAGGTGGTAGCGCAGGCCGTAGAAGATCTGCGGGCCGTTGGTCTGCGCATCGATGGGTTGGAACTCCGCGTGCTCGATGTAGGCCTCGGCCTCGGGGCCGTCCTCCTTCGGGCTCACGTCGTGGCCGGCCGAGCCGGTCCAGATGCCGGCCAGCGCGGTGAGCGGGCCCAGGTTGGCGAGCGTGTTCGGATCGGGTTCCGGCTCTGTGTAAATGTCGCGCGGGAATTGCGTCGCGGCTTGCTGCTGTTCCATGTTCTTCTCTCCTCGAAGGGGCTTGCTGTATGGGGCAGGAGTGTCGCTCATCAACCTTCGGCTTCCCTGACTCGCCTGCCGCTCACTGGTCGAGCCGGATGCCGACCTTCGCGATGATCGCGCCCCACTTGCGCCCCTCGGCATCGATGAAGGCCCTGAACTCCTCGGGCGAACCGCCGCCCGCCACCAGCCCCTGGTTGGCCAGAAGTTCGCGCACCGCGGGCTCCTGCAGCACGGCATTGACGTCGGCGTTGATGCGCTGCACCACTTCGGGCGGCGTGCCGGCAGCGGTGAAAAGGCCGTTCCAGGCCAGCGATTCGAATCCGGGGTAGCCCGACTCGGCCACGGTCGGCAGGTCTTTCATGAGCTCGGAGCGCTTCGCGCTCGTGATGGCGATGAGCTTCACGCGCTGCCCCTGGATCAGCGGCAGCAGCGCGGGCGCCACCGTGAACAGCGCCTGCGTGTCGCCGGCCGCGAGCGAGAGACCGGCCGGCGGCGAGCCAGAGTACGGCACGTGCACCGCCTCGATGTGCGTCGCGCTGCGAAACAGCTCCATGGTGAGGTGCGACGAACTGCCCGCGCCCACCGACGCGTAGCTGAATCTGTTGCCGCGCTTCTTCGCCCATTCGACGAACTCGGGCAGCGTGTTCGCGGGGTTGTCGGCCTGCACCGCGAGCACATTGGGCTGCGAGGTGGTGAGCACGATCGGGATGAGATCGCGCGCCGGCGCATAGGGCATGCGGGCGTACATGTAGGGTCCGAAGGCGATCGGCCCGTTGAAGCCGATGCCCAGCGTGTAGCCGTCGTGCGGCGCCTTGGCCACGGTGTCCATGCCGATCAGGCCGCCGGCGCCGGCCTTGGTCTCGATCACCACGGGCTGCTTCCACGTCACGCGCAGGCGGTCGGCGAGCGTGCGGGCGATCAGGTCGAGCGAGCTGCCGGCCGGCGCGGGCACGATCACGCGCACCGGCTTCGAGGGCCATGCCTGTTGCTGCTGCGCCCATGCGCCCGCCGAGAGAGCGGCGGCGAACAGAAAGACGGCAAGAAACGGGAGCGGGTTCTTCATCTTCACTTTCTCGCCTCCTCCCGCGCGGCATCGATCTGCGCATGATTGGCCTCGGCCCATCGGTCGACCGCGATCAGCGTCCTGCTCAGCGACAGGCCCAGAGGGCTCAGCCTGTAATCGACGTGCGGCGGCACGGTCTGGTGGTCCTCGCGCAGCACCAGCCCGTTGAGCTCCAGGTCGCGCAGGGTCTGCGTGAGCATCTTCTGAGAGATGCCGCCCACCTTGCGCAGCAGTTCGTTGTTGCGCTGCGGCTTGCCGCGCAGCAGCGGAATCAGCAGCAGTGCCCACTTGTTGGCGATGAGTTCCAGGACGCGGCGCGAGGGGCAGTCCGCGCTCCACACGTCGGCGGAGGCTGCTTCGGCTTCTGCCTCCGCCTCTGCCACATCCAGGTTCTTCTTCGACGGCATCTTTGAATTTCCCATGGTTACCAGAAGGTGCGTACTTGTAGCTCGGTGCCCGGGCCGGAATTATCCAGTTCCTCTTTTCAGCAACCAACGACAACGAAGGAGTTTTTTCATGGGTTGGATATTTCTGCTGGCAGCGGGCCTGGTCGAGATCGCGATGGCCGCCGCGCTCAAGCAATCGGAAGACTGGTCGCGGCTCGTGCCCTCGGTGGTCGGCGTGCTGACCGCGTTGCTCAGCATCTACCTGCTGGCACGGGCGCTGCGCTACCTGCCGCTGGGGCCGGCCTACGCGATCTGGACCGGCATCGGCTCGGTGGGCGTCGTGCTCATGGGCGTGCTCTTCTTCGGCGAAGCGCTCTCCGCCGCGCGGCTTGCATGCATCTCAATGGTGATCGGCGGCACCGTGGGCCTGCGCCTGGTCAATGGGTGATGCGGAAAGGAAACACAATCGTGACCACACGCATCCTGCACATCGAGGCATCACCTTCCGGCGAGAGATCGCGCTCCGCGGATACGGCGCGTTACTTCCTTCAGCAACATCGGGCGCTGCATCCCGAGGTGGAAGTCGAGACGTTGCGCCTCTGGGACCTGGACCTGCCCGCCTTCGACGCCACGATGATCGAAGCCAAGTTCGCGGTGCTGCGCTCCACCGGTGCCACCCAGGACCAGAGGCGCCGCTGGCAGAGCGCCGTGCAGTTCGCGCGCGCCTTCAATGCCGCGGACAAATACGTCTTCAGCCTTCCGATGTGGAACTTCGGCATTCCTTACATACTGAAGCACTACATCGATATCGTTACCTTGCCCGGCGAGAACTGGCTTTGGACGCCCCAGGAAGGCTATAGCGGACTGCTGCGCGGCAAGCGTGCAGCCCTCGTCTATTCGAGTGCGGGCGACTATCCGGTAGGCATGCCGTCGCACGATAAGGATTTCCAGAAACCGTATATGCGCGCCTGGCTCGGCTTCCTCGGAATCCACGACGTTGCCGAGATAGCGGCGGCACCGACGCTCGCATCGCCGCAGGCTGTCGCGGCCTCGCTGGCCCGGGCACGAAATGAAGCCGAAAGGCTTGCAGAGCGCTTCTGACAGGCATTCGGTCTTTAACCACGTCGGGAATGGGCTGATTTTCGGGGGACTTCAAATCGACATCCGGTCGCGGCAATATGCGCATCCCCCGATTCTTGTGTCACCCGATCTGACCTGAGGACTAAGGAGCTTTCCATGTTCGCTACAGCAGAGCGCACCATCAAGACCCCCGGCCCCGACCATCCCATCACCATCACACCGAACCCGCTGCGCGTGGTGGTGTCGGTCGATGGCTGCATCGTCGCCGATACCCGCGAGGCGCTGACAGTGCGTGAAGCCCATTTCGGCACCGTGCATTACTTCCCTCGCAAGGACGTGAAGATGTCGCTGCTGGAACGCACCTCTCACGCAACCTACTGCCCGTACAAGGGCGAGTGCAACTACTACAGCATCCCGGCCGGCGGCGAGCGCTCGGTGAATGCGGTGTGGACCTACGAGTCGCCGTACGACTCGGTCTCGCAGCTCAAGGACTACGTGGCGTTCTATCCCGATCGCGTCGGGCCGATCGAAGAGCGCGTCTACTGACCATTGCACGCGAGCACGCATCTTTCAGCAAAGCAAACAAAAAGCCGGGCCCCGCTTTCGCAGGGCCCGGCTTTTTCTTTTGCGCTTCTTCCAGCGCCGGCGCCTATTACAGCGGCAGTGCGTCACCGCGGGCCGCCGCACGGGCAGCGGCACGCACGGTGGAGCGATCGAGGCCGCTGGCCAATACCGGCGCGACGCGCGAGGTCACGCCTTCGGCATACGGGTTCTCGCTGTGGGCAGCGGCCACTGCTTCGGCACGGACGGCGGCGCGGCTGGTGGTCGATGCGATCAGTTGCACGGGGCCTTGGTTGGCGCCGTCTGCATACGGGTTGCCGCTGCGCGCGGCGACCACAGCCTGGCTGGCAACGTCGGCACGGCTGGCGGCCGAGGTCAGCTGATGCACGCCGTCATAGCTTTCGGCATGGGCGGCACCGGCGGCGGCCAGCAGGGCGAGGGAGATGGCGGAGAGGAGCTTCGAGGCGGTCATTTGGATTTCCTTCAATTCAGTTCTTTGCATACGGGATGGTTTCGAACCGGTCTTGGGTGGGGCGCCGTCCCTCTCGGGGGCAGCCACCTCGCTCGGGGCCTGTTCATCCAGACTGGCTTGCTTGTTTGTCGTGGGCTGGTCTGTGAGATGAATTGTGAGCCTGCAGATAGGTAAAAACCCGAAGCAAAAAGAACCGCGGTGTTCATGCGGTGGAAACAATCGCCGCACCCGAAGGCGCGTTTCATCAGCCCCAGGTCAATGGGTCCAGGCGCAGATAGAAGTCGAGGCGCGCGTCGTCGGGCTCGCCGATCTCCAGGGTGTCGAACAGGCTCCTGCGCGCGGCAAGTTCGTCGTCGGGTCCGCGCCAGCTGTCGCGAGCGTTCGCAAGAAAGAGCGAGAGATCCACATACCGGTCGGCGGTGCCGAGCCGGCCGAGGTCGATGAGCCCCGTGCAGCGCAGCGTCCGCGGATCGACCATGAAGTTCGGCATGCATGCATCGCCGTGGCACACGACACGATCGCGCGCCTCCTGCGCAAGGCGCTGCGGCATCTGCATGCGCACGACTTCCAGAAGTTGCGGCGGCGGAATGTCCTGCTGGTCCGGATCCAGGAACTCCTTGTTGACCGCATTGCGCCCGACCACGTCGACAGCGCGATCGAACATCGCCGAGAGGGGGCGCGCGAAGGGGCAATCCGCTACGGGAACTTCGTGCAGCAGCCTGAGCCGCCGCGCCATGGAGGGCCACGCCCGCAGCAGCTTGTCGGCCGGCAGCTCGCTGGCCGGTATGCCCGGCACCGCGCTCATGACGAGGCAAGCGCCCTCGTGCGACGCATGCCAGTCGAGCACTTTCGCGGACCCGAGATCGAAAGGCGCGAGCCACTCGGTGCGAAGCCGCTCCCCGGCCAGCGACTCCACACCGCCGACGGAGACCTTGGCGAACACCGAGGCATCGCTGCGGCGATAGACGCTGTCGCCCGACTCTCCATGATTCACGCAGAGCCACTCCATGCCGACTGGCAATGCGGGAAGAAGGAGACGGGGATCAGGAAGGGCCGATGTGGGCAGACTCATGCGAAGGAGCCTATCCAGTTCCGCCGGCCACGCGCCCAATTCCCCTATCCCGCCAACTACTGGCCGGCTTGCGCCACGTTCACCACACCCTTCATGCCCGCGTCGTAGTGCCCCGGCTGCAGGCAGCCGAAATCGACCTTCCCTGCCTTCGTGAACTGCCAGACGACTTCGCCCGTCTTGCCCGGCGCCAGCGTCACCATGTTCGGCTCGGCGTGCTCCATCTCGGGGTTCTTCATCATCGCGGCGTAGTGCGACTTCAGTTCCTGCGCGGTGCCGAGCACCAGCTCGTGCTTCAGCTTGCCCGAGTTCTTCACGACGAAGCGCACGGTCTCGCCTTTCTTGACCGTGATGTCGGCGGGCGTGAAGCGCATGCTGTCCGTCATGTCGACCTCTACCGTGCGGGTCGCCTTGGCGGCCACGCCGGGTTTGCCGATGGCGTCGCTGTGCGAGCCCGAGGCCGACGCGCCGGTGGCAGACAAAGCCAGCAGCGTTGCGAAGACGGAGGTGGCGAGGAATGCGTGTTTCATGATTCGATGCTCCTTGAAGTGGCGATGGACGCAATGGACGATTGGCGAATGAATAAGAAAGAAGTCAGACCAACGCATCGGATTCTGGAAAGCCCATCCGGCCAGCGCCTTTCGCGCGGATTACAAGGGCGTAATCCGCGCACCCGCCCGTAAGATGGCGCCCGCCCCCCTCCCGGGGCCATCCTGGAGCGAAGAAGAAAAAGATGTCCCACCCCGTCTACCTTTCCAGCTCGAAGCAGCCACGCATGCCCGAAGGCAGCCGCAACGAGTGGCGCAGCTTCTTCGGCCACGGCGGGGAACTGGAGGCCAACGCCTTCTTCCCGCTGTTCTGGCGGGCGCTCTTCAGCGAAGGCGACATCCGCCACGCACGCTTCGTCGAGACCTACGACATCGATGACGAAGACAGCGCCATCGAACGCGAGGAGTGCCAGCAGGACTACGGCCCCGAAGCCGCCTATCCCTACCTCGTCACCGACAAGGCCACGGCGCTGTCGCGGCTCGCTGCGCGGCGCGAAGCCATCGTCGCGGCCATCGGCGAGCGCTACAGGCCTCTCTACGAAGGCTTCGAGACCTGGACCGCGCAAGGCTTCGCGGACCACATCCTGCTGCGGACCGAAGGCCTGCCCGATGCCGCCGATGCCGAGCCGTGGCTTCGCTCCGAATTGGCCCTCGTCGACAAGCTGAACGACACCGGCGCACTCGCCGGGCTCGTGTCCGATCTCTCGCGCCATGACACCGACCCGGTCTGGCAGCTCGCGGGCATCGGCGCCTCGCCGGGCGGCCCCTGGCCCACGCCGGCGGTGAGAGCCATCTTTCCCGACCCGAGGCAGCGAGCGCCTCGCAAACAAGGAAGCGCCCGGCACGCGGAGGAACGCAAGAGCAAACCCAGGAGCTGGATCGACCCGGTGCTCGAATGGCTGGCTGTCGCGCTGTCATCGGGCGCGGCGCTGGGAACCTATGCGTTCACGCGCTCTATCTGGCTGACGCTGCTTGTCTTTCTTTGCGCGGCCATCGCACTGGGCTTCGGAGTCACCAGACTGCGCGGGCCGAGGTCCTGATGAAGCCCGGGGAAACTATCGGAGCCGGCCACGGTCCCAGCCCGCACAAGGAGTCCATTCGCACCATGCGCACATTCGCCGCAAGCGCCCTCTTCTGTCTTGTCGCCCTCATGCAGGCCAACGGCGCATCGGCCCAGTCGCTGAGCTGCGGCGGCACGCTTTCCGGCGTGGGCGACTCCAAGTTCTCGGTGGTGCAGAAATGCGGCGAGCCGATGTCGAAGGAATTCGTCTGCGTGCCGCGCCCGCAGGTGGCGTGGGTGCTCTCGCCCTACCCGGGCGGCCCGGCGCAGCAGGTGGTGACGCAGCAGTGCGTGCCGATGGAAGACTGGGTGTACCACCGGGGCCAGGGCAACTTCCTCGGCATCGTCCGGTTCTACAACGGCGCTGTCGAATCGGTGCGCGACGGCGAGAAGATGCGATAGCCGGCAGCCGCAAGACCACGATGAACATCACGATCAGGAACGAAGCGGCGTCCGACGCGCCAGCCATCGAGGCAGTGACGGCCGCGGCATTTCTCGATGCCGGGCATTCGAGCCGCACCGAACAATTCATCGTCAATGCGTTGCGCAGTGCCGGCCAGCTTTCCGTCTCGCTCGTTGCCGAGAATGCCGGCGGGCAAGTCGTCGGCCATGTCGCCATCTCGCCGGTACGAATCTCGGACGACTCGGCCGGCTGGTACGGGCTCGGGCCGGTTTCGGTTGCGCCCGAACATCAAGGGCAAGGCATCGGCGCGCAGCTCGTGAACAAGGCGCTGGCTGCATTGCGCGATTTGGGCGCGGCCGGCTGCGTGGTACTGGGCGAGCCGGCCTATTACGGCCGCTTCGGCTTCGCGGCAACGCCCGCGCTGGTCTACCCCGGCGTACCGCCGCAGTATTTCCAGGCGCTGCTCCTGAACGGCACGATGCCATCGGGCACAGTCGCGTATCACGCGGCCTTCGAAGCGACCGCCTGATCAGGGCGGCAGCACCAGCGGGCCGCAGTTCTCCTCGGTCACGAACACCGACACCAGCCTGGCGTGCTTCACCGGATCGGGGTTCTCCGCGAACAGGTGCAGCGTGCCGGGCGGCTCGAAGAAGGTCTCGCCGGGCTTGTAGTCGCCCGCCGGTCCACCGGCCAGCTGCGAGCGCACCATGCCTTCGAGAATGATCGCCGTCACCGAGCCGGGATGCCGATGCGCCGGCGAGTAAGCCATGGGCGGAAAGTCGACGATCGCAGTGGTCACCGACTTGCCGGGCACATGGGGCAGCGCCTCGCAGGAGATCACCTTCACCGAGGTGCGCGGCCGCGCGGCGGCGGCGGAGCCTTCGGGCGCGGGCGCCGACGAGAACATCGGGCGGCTCACGGTGCTGCAGATGTCGTCGATGAGCCGCGCCGTCGACTGCCTGTTCGCATGCGGCAGCAAGGCCCAGCCCGCCGCCACGAACGCCAGCGCGGCAAAGCCGATGCCCGCGCGGCGCTGCATCAACAGCGGCAGCGCATTCACGGCGTGGCTCCCGACCGCGCCTCGGCCCGCCAGCCCAGCGCCTGCTTCGCCTTCTCGCTGCTGACTTCGTTGCCGTCTTCCGCGATGTTGAAGATGCCGCCCATGGAGCGCTGCAGCGCCAGCAAGGCGGCTCGCGCGGCGGCTTCCACATGCAGCGGGCTCGGGCCCTTGGATGTCTCGGTCGAAGTGTTCGGCCCGTACAGCAGGCCGTAGCGCAGCACCGTGGCGGTCATGCCATGTGCGCCCATCACGCTCTGCTCCAGGGCGGCCACGCCGCCCACGCTGACGCGGCGCGCGCCTTCGGCCCCGATGTCCAGCGGCTGCGCTTCGGTGAAGGGCTTCGGCCCCGGCGCGTAGGCCCAGGCGATGCTCTGCGCCACCAGCCGCTTCGCGCCCGCCGCCTGCGCCGCGGCCACGAGGTTGCGCGTGCCCTCGGTGCGCACTCGCGCATTGAGCACGGCGGCATCGGCCATGCGGGCCGGGTCCAGGTCCTTGGGCAGGTCGGTGAGCTGGTGGATCACGCCCCAGGGCGCGATGCGCACCAGCGCCTCGCGCAGGGCCGCCGCGTCGAACACGTCGACGACGACCGGGTGCACGCCCATCGCCTCCAATGCACCCACCCGGTTCGCGCGCCGGGTGCTGCCGTGAACGGTGTAGCCCGCCTCGATCAGCATCGGCACCAGCGCGACGCCCACCGCGCCGGTCGCTCCCGCCAGAAATACCTTCTCGCTCATTGCATTCTTCCTTCCAGGCTGTCCATGAGGACGAGCTTAGGTCTACGATGCCCCATCCAAAAGAGCCAAGATTCGCCAAAATGACCAGGCCATGATGACCCAGCCCCAAGCACCGAAGGACGTACCGGGAATCGACCGGGCCAGGAAGACGCCGCTGTTCCGGCAGATCTACGAGCGCTACCGCAGCGCCATCGAGCAAGGCACGCTGCGCCCCGGCGACCGCGTCGCCTCGGCGCGCAGCCTCGCGGCCGAGCTCGGCGTGGCGCGCGGCACTATCGAGGCCGCCTACAACCAGCTGACCGGCGAAGGCTATTTCTCTTCTCGCGGACAGGCGGGCACGGTGGTGTCGCCATCGCTGCCGCAGCATCGGCCGGCAAGGCGGGAGCCGCCCCGCCGCATCGACAAGCCGGCGCCCGATGCGCTCAAGCACCCGGGCGAGCCGCCGCTCATGCAGCTGGGCATCCCGGCGCTCGATGCGTTTCCGCGCAAGCTGTGGTCGCGCCTCGCCGCCCGCCGCGCGCGGGCCATGAACGCGGCCGACATGTTCTACGGCGACCCCGGCGGCTACCCGCCGCTGCGCGAAGCCATCGCGGCCTACCTGCAGGTGTCGCGCGGCGTCTCGTGCTATGCCTCGCAGGTGCTGGTGACGGGCGGCTACCGCGCCTCGCTCGCGCTCGTCGCGCGCACGCTGCTGAAGAAGGACGAGCGCGTGTGGATCGAGGACCCCGGTTTTCCGCCGACGCAGGAGGTGTTGCGCGCTGCCGGCCACCGCACGGTGCCGGTGCCCGTGGACGAAGACGGCCTCGTCGTCGCGCGCGGCCTGCGCAAGGCGCCCGAAGCCCGGATGGCTGTCGTGACGCCTTCACACCAGGCACCGCTGGGCGTGTCGATGACGCTCGCGCGGCGGCTCCAGCTGCTCGACTGGGCCTCGAAGGCGAACGCCTGGATCGTCGAGGACGACTACGACGGCGAGTACCGCTACGCCGGCGCACCGCTGCCCGCGCTCAAGAGCCTGGATGGCCACGACCGCGTGCTGTACGCCGGCAGCTTCTCGAAGGTGCTCTTCCCCGGGCTGGCGCTGGGCTACCTCGTCGTTCCCGAATCGCTGTGCCCGCGCTTCGAGGAAGCGGCGCGCACATGGTCGAACGGCAGCCCGCAGAGCACGCAGGCAGTGGTGGCCGACTTCATGCGCGAGGGCCACTTCCCGCGCCACCTGAAGAAGATGCGCCTGCTCTATGCGCGCCGCCGCGCGATGCTCGTTGCCGCGCTGCAGAAGGCTTTCGGCGATGCAGTGCACCTCGACCTGCGCAGCGGCGGCATGCACCTCATCGCGCGCTTCGACGGGCGCGAGGAAGACGACGTCGCGCTGGCCCGCCGCGCGCAGCAGGCGGGGCTCAACTGCCAGCCGCTGTCGGCACGCGGCGTCTCGGGGCCCGGCGCGCAGGGGCTGCTGATGGGCTTCACCAACATCGCGACCGCCGCCGAGGCCAACCGGCTCGCTGCCAGGCTGCGCGCGGCGCTGGGCTGAATGGCCGGCGTCAGGCGTCGTCGTCGCCAGCCGCGGCGCTTCGGTCCTTGATGCGCGTGACCTGCGACAGCACAGCGTCTTCCGCCGTCATGTCCGGCCGCTGCCCCTTGTAGACCGGCTGCTCGAACTTGCCGCCGGCATAGCGGTAGAGATAGCGCACCTCCACCAGCGTGCCCACGGCCGGCAGCGCCTCGTTGGGCGGCACCGTCACGTTGCCCAGGTCGATCATTTCGCCGCCATCGTCGCGCAGTCCCACGGCCACCGAGCGCTGGGCGTTCACACGGATCACTTCGCAGGTCGCGCTCTGGTTGAACTTGAACTTCAGGCTGCTCGTGCTGCGGCCTGCGGCGAAGGGTGCGTCGAGCGACTTGAGCACATAGCCTTCGCCGTGCGCGGCCAGCAGCTCGGCAGCACGGCGGCGCTTGCCCTCGGCCGTGAGCTCGAGTTCGAGCAGGCTGATCCACGGCATCGACGGCGCGACCGTGCGCAGATGGCCGAATCGCTCGATGAAGGGCACGCCGCGCAGGTCCTCGCCGTGCAACTCCAGGAGGTCGAAGGCCATGAAGGCATCGCCCACGTGCTCGCCCGCGATCACGGTGCGCCCAGGCTGTGCTGCGGCCGCTGCGAGCCAGGCCTGCGGAATGTCGACGAACAGTCCGCGCCGGTTGGTGCCGCGCACAGTCTCGCCCTCGATCAGCAGGATGCGGTTTTCTCCATCGGCCTTTTCCTGCAGGCCCCAGCCCGGGTCGTCGAAATAGCGCGCGGCCTGCTCCTCGAGGATCAGCGTGGGCAGCTGCGGCAGCTCCCCGCTCACGCGGCCAGCAAGGTCGGTGGAGGTGTAGAGCGCGCCGGACTGGTCGGTCGTGTAGCCCTTGGAAGTCTTCTCCTTGACGACCTTGTCGTAGATCTTCAGCGCGGCCTCGTAGGCGACCGGGCTGCTGGTCTTGGTGCCGGTGGATAGCGTGCCGCCGCGCCGGCCGTTGCCGTAGTCGACCACCCATCCGTCGTCCTTGGGACGCAGGTGCACCTGGTAGACCTTGTCCGAGCCTGCGCCCGTGAAGTAGAGAAAGCTCGACTGCGGAGTCTGCGCGGTGTTCGACATCTGGAGAATCGCTGCGTGGTTGCCGGAGCGCGCATGCTACACAGGCAAGAGCGAAGTGATCGCCGTGAACTCCGCAAACGCCCGCTAAGATGCGCGGCGACACAAGAAAGCAGCACAAGCACCAACCGAAGGCAGGGGAGGCCTCCGCGTGAAGCGCATTCGCTCAGAGAAATTGATCCGCACGAAGCCCGGCGTGGCAGGCGCCGCCGGCTTCAGCACAGTGGAACTGTTCGCCCTGCCGGAAGCTCCCGGCCATGTGGTGCACGTGAGCACCAGCCGCGACGGGCTGCAATGGAAGGAAACGGTCTTCACCCCGTCGCCGCTGCCCTTCGAGGCAGCCAGCACCGCATTCGAGCATGCCGTTGCCGCGCAGATCGCGCAGGGCTATGTGCCCGAAGGCTCCGCCTCACCGGCTCCGGCGGCAACCCCGCCCACCGCTGCCGCCGTCGCGCACCCCGGCGACGCCGTGCTGCTGGCAGCCATCCGCCCCGACGCATGGCGGCTGCTGCCCCCAGTGCGCCGCACCCGAGTCGTGTGGCGCATCGGGGAACGCCGGCTCGCTGCCGCCGTGCCGCAGCTCATCGACCACATCGAGACCGGCGAGCCGATGCTCGACTACTGCATCGCCTGGGCCGTCGGCCGATGCGGCGACGCTGGCGCCTTCGAGGCGATGCGCGAGCTGTCGAAGCGCGGCCGCACGCCGGTGGTCACGCGCGCCGCGCGATGGGCAGCGCTCGCACTCTGGCCCGAGGAGCAGCGCGCAGCCGAGGCGGCGCGCATCATCGACGACTGGCCCGCCCCGCTGCGACGCGCCTGGGCCGCGATGGGCAAAGTGCCTGCCGCACAGGCCATGCCGCTGCTCCAGCAACACCTGGCCGACCCGGCGCTCTGGAACGGACTGAAGTACGCCGTCTGGGTCGAACAGCTCTTCGACCTGTCGCTGCTCGAAGGCCGCCGCGCCGACGGGCTCGCGCATGCCGCGCTGCTCCAGATCGCGCCGACGCTGCAGCTCGCGGCCGGCAGCTTCCGCGCATGGCGGCGCCTCTACAAGGGCGCGGAGTTCGCGGGCGACTATGAGTTGCTCGGCGTGCTGCACCAGCGCCTCGAAACGCAGCGCGCGGCATTCCGCACCGGCGGTCGCTGGGCGCAGGTCAACGGACGCTACGTCGAAATCGCCAAGGAAATCGTGCGGCCCGACAGCCGCCTCGCCTACAGCCAGCGCACACGCGACTACCTGCGCCGCCGCACCTGGCGCAACCTGCGCAGGCTTGCCCTGGCCGGCGCGGCCGATGAAGCCGACTGGCTCCGGCTCGCCATGGGCGTGCTGCTCGCGGCCGACGACGCCGAAGCCGGCACCGCCGGCCAACAGCGCGAGTCGCGCTGGACGCCCGAGCCGCGCAGCTGGCACACCGGCCCCTACAGCCGCTGGCTGGTGCTGATGCAGCTGCTGCATCGCCACGACCCCGAATGGGAAGCCCAGCGCGGTGGCCTGCAGTGGCGCCGCGGCACGCCGCTGCCCGCGCAGCGCCTGAACCGCACCGAAGCCTGGCCCGAACGCTGGGATCGCCATCCGCAGGCACTGCTGCAGCTGATGCAGCAGGGCCGCTGCGCCGCCGTGCACGCCTTCGCCGCGCGCGCGCTGCAGGACAACAAGCCCTTCTGCGAAGCGCTCGAAGCGCCCACCGTCTGGCGCCTGCTGGCCAGCACCTGGGAAGACACGGCGCGCTTCGCGCTGGGCATCGCACGGCGGCGCATCGCGGCGGGCGAAGCCCCCCTACCCTGGCTGCCAGCGCTGCTGGGCTCCCCGCTGGCCGAGGCGCGCACGCTCGCGCTCGAATACATCGGGCAGGACCCGGGCCTCTACAGCCAGCACGTCGGCCTGCTGCTGATGCTGCTGACCTCGGCCGACGCCGAAGTGCGCCGCGCCTCGCGCCTGCTGCTGCAGGCCGCCGCGCCGAACCCTTCGACGCTCGATGTGCTCGCCTCCGAACTGCTCTCGTGGCTGTCGGCCTGCGATGCCGCGCAGCCGCAGCTCGACGCCATCTGCGAGAACGTGCAATGGGCGCTGCAGGGCCTGCTGCGCACGGCTGCCGCCAAGGCGCCGCTCGACAGGCTGCTGGCGCTCTTCGATCATGCGAGCCCCGAAGTCGTGCGCACCGCCGCAGAGTGGCTGCTGCTGCATCCGGCCTCGGTGCAGGGCCTGCCGGTGAGCGTGCTCACGCGGCTGCTGCATTCCGACGACGAGCGGCTGCGCGGCGCCGGCGTGAGGCTCTTCACATCGCTGCCCGACGAGTCGCTGGTCACCCAGCCCGAACTCTTTGCCGCCTTCTGCAGCAGCCCGATGCCGGTCGTGCGTGCCGCCGTCGCACCGCGCCTTGCGCAGTTGCTGCCCGCGCACCCGGCTTTCGCCGCCGCGCTGATGCCGCTGCTGCGCGACGAGCTGTTCCGCGCCGAAGCCGCCGAGGGCGTGTTCGATTCGCTGCTGCAATGGCTGTGCGGCCCGCTGGCCGAGCACACGCGCCGCGGCGAGCCCGCCGTGACGCTGCGCCTGCTCGAAGCGCGCAGCAAGGGTGCTCAGCGCCTGGGTGCATGGCTGCTGCCGCAACAGGATGCATTGAGCTTCAGCGTGCTGCAGACCGCGAGCTTCGGCCTTGTCGACACCGCCGCCGCGCGGCAGTGGGCCACCGAGCAGCTGGCAGCGAGCCCGGAACGCACGCTCGCCGAACTCGGCGACGCGCTGCGCATCTTCGACAGCCGCTGGGACGACGCGCGCGACTGGGCGCGCCAGTGGTTCGGCGCCCAGGGCGAATCCAGCCTGTGGACGCCTGCGCTGCTCGTGCGCCTGTGCGACCACAAGGACGCCGGCGCCCAGCGCCTGGGCCGCGAGTTGCTCACCACGCATTTCGACGTGACCGACGTCACCACCTACATGCTGCAGCTGAGCCAGCATCCTTCGCCGGGCATGCAGCTCTTCGTGACCAACTGGCTGGCCTCGGCCGCGAGCCGCAATGCCGACGTGCTCGCGCGGCTGGAGCCCTACTTCCTCAGCGTGCTCTCGCAGGCCAACCGGGGCCGGCTGGCCAAGGCGCGCGTCATGGAGTTCCTGGCCGCGCAGGCGATGCACTCGGAAGACATCGCGCGCATCGTCGCCCGCGTGTTCGCACGGCAGGCCGTGACCGGCGCGATCACGGAGCGCGCGCAATACGTGGCGGGGCTGCGCAGCATCCAGGAAGCCTTCCCCGGGCTGGACAACCCCTTGCAGACCGCGCCGGTGCGCAGCATCGCGCCGCGCCGCGCGCCTCCGCCCTCTTCCTCCGCCCTGACCGGAGGGCCCGCCGCATGAGATTCCAGTACCGCTACTTCGGCCATTCAGGCGCACAGCACACGGCCAACAGCACCGCGCTGCAGTTCGCGCCCGATACGCTGCGCGCGCCGGTGCACTTCGTCGCCGACATCAACCGCCACCTGCCGTTCCGCGAAGGCATGTCGGCGCTGCACGACGTGGTGGTAGGCGACCTGCGCTTCAAGCCGCGCGACAAGAGCGCGTACCTCGAATGGCTGGCCGGGCAGGAGGGCCAGCTGCTCGCGCAGTTCATGGCGCGCAGCGATGAGCTCAAGGCGCAGATGGAGCCCATCAGCAAGGAGCTGGCCGAGCTGCGCAAGCGCAAGCAGTCGGTGCTGCAGCCCTTCATGAGCGCGCAGAAGCGCTACTTCGACCACCTCTACAGGGTCAACCGCGAGGCGTGGTTCGTGCTCGATCCGGTCATCACGGTGCACCCCGACCGCGTGTTCTTCGAGTGCTTCAGCCAGGACGAGTCGAGCTACGGCATGTTCTCGTGCAGCCACGACATCTTCGACCGGGTGAGCGACCATGCGTACGGCACCACCAACGTCGACTACTCCGAGTCGCTGTACGACGAGTTCCAGAAGATCCGCGACTACAAGACGACTCGGCTGGCCATCGACCCCGGCGGCTTCCAGGTTCAGAGCGACAACGATCCGGCCTTCCACGAGCCAAAGATCGACGTGCCCGACAGCTGGGTGCGCGGCTTCCTGCAGGTGAGCAGCGCGATGCTGCTGCCCGCGCACCGGCTGCAGCTGCACCCGATGGACATCCACAACATCTGCCTGGTGCTGCGCCGCCGCAAGGAGCGCGTGGGCCCGCGTTCGCTACGCTTCGTGCTTCGGCCGGGGCAGCCGGTGCGCATCGTGTTCGAGCCCTGGGGCCACGAGCTGGTGTGCCCGCGCTCCACGCACAGTGCCGCCGCCGACATCGACATCCGCGTGTGGGGCCGGCGCCGCCTGCTGCAGCTCGAACGCCTGGTGCCGGTGGCACAGGGCTTCACCGTGCACCTGCTGGGCACCGGCATGCCCAGCTTCTGGGTCGCGCAGATGCCCGACATGGAATTCACCCTCGGCCTCTCGGGCTGGACCGCCAACGACTGGTCGCGCAACGGCCACTTCGAACTGCTGCAGCCGCGGCAGGCGGTCGACCAGGACAGCCTGCTGCGCGTGTTCGCGGCGCTGGGCGAACGCTGGCGCGCCACCACCGCCGAGCTGGCGGCGGCCACGGGTCTTTCGACGCTCACGGTCGATGCCGCGCTCGGCGGCTACGTGCAGGCAGGGCGCGTGGTGTACGACATCGCGCACGGCGTGTGGCGGCTGCGCGAGCTCAGCCGCGAGCCGCTGCCCATGGACAAGCTGCGCTACGCCAGCCCCGAGGAGGAAGCCGCGGCCGAACTGGTGCGCGCGCGCCGCATCGCGGGCGTGAAGACGCAGGCGCGCGCCGACGGCGGCGTTTCCATCAGCGGCAAGTGCAAGGGCGCGTCCGGGCAGCGCGAGTACTTCATGAGCCTGCAGCTCGACGCCGACCAGCGCGTCGCCTCGGGCGAATGCCAGTGCAGCCACTTCGTGCGCCACCGCATGACCAAGGGGCCGTGCGAGCACATGCTCGCGCTGCGCCTGTCGGCCGCGCCTTCGATCACCGCGAACACGACGACAACAACAACGACAGACCAGGAAAGGACCACCGCCCACATCGGCTGATACACTGCTTTTTGCGAACGGAGCGGGAAGGCTCTTGCAATCCGGTCGGCGTATCGCCGCCCTCGCATACAGCACTTCCCAAGCGTCACTGGACGTCTCTTCACTGTGCCGGATGGCCATGGTGACGCGACAACAGTGCGGCTTCCTCGAAGCTCATCGGCGTCACCATGGCCATCCGGCGTCGAGTGGAGCCCTCCAGTCCCGAGGCTCTTCGACGAGATTCCCGCTTCGTTCGCAACCTTTCTCTTCCAGCAGTGCATCGGCCGGTGGCGCAGCGCCATGACCATGCAGTCTCCCGCCTCTTCTTCATCTTCCGTTCCCGACTCCGCGCTCACCCGCGAGGAGCTGTACGAGCGCATCCGCAAGAGCTCCAAGCAGGAAGTCGTCCTCGAGGAAATGCAGCGCCTGGGCTTCTGGCCGCGCGACGCAGCGCAGCCGACGGTCGAGGAGCAGTTGATCCGCCGAGAGGGCGAGCTGCAGACGGCGCTCTCGAAGCTCGGCAGCGAACTGCGCGGCATCGAGGACCGCGACCGGGCCCTGAAGATCATGCGCAAGGAGCGCATGGCCCGCGCCCGCGAGCGCCGCGAGGAAACCCGCCAGCGCGCAGCACAGCGCCGCCACGCGCGCGCCGTTGCATGGCACGAGCGGCGCCAGCGCGAGCTGCTCTACGTGGGCGACGGCGTCTCCGGCGGCCTCAACGACGCGCACAGCGACAGCCAGGCGCTGGCCCGCAACGCCCTGCCCGCGCTGGACCACGCGAGCGATCTCGCGCAGGCCATGGGCATCGGCCTGGGCGAGCTGCGTTTTCTCGCATGGCATCGGGAGGTGTCGAGCGTGAGCCACTACCAGCGCTTCACCATGCCCAAGAAGAGCGGCGGCGAGCGCCACATCTCCGCGCCCATGCCGCGGCTGAAGCGCGCGCAGTACTGGGTACTCGACAACATCCTCGCGAAGATGCGGGTGCACGAGGCCGCGCACGGCTTCGTGCCGGGCCGCTCGATCATCACCAACGCCGCGCCGCACGTGGGTCGCGACGTGGTCATCAACCTCGACCTGAAGGACTTCTTCCCCTCCATCGGCATGCGCCGCGTGCGCGGCGTGTTCCGCCAGCTCGGCTACTCGTCGCAGGTGGCGAGCCTGCTGGCACTGGTGTGCACCGAGGCGCCGACCGACGAAGTGCAGCTCGACGGCAACCGCTATTTCGTCGCGCGCGGTGACCGCGTGCTGCCGCAGGGCGCGCCCACCAGCCCGATGATCACCAACCTGCTGTGCCGCCGGCTCGACGCCCGTCTGTCGGCAAGTGCGGCGAAGCTGGGCTTTCGCTACACGCGCTACGCCGACGACCTGACGTTCTCGGCAGGCCCCGAGCACAGCCGCGACACCGCCAAGCTGCTGTGGCGCGCAAAGCAGATCGTGGCCAGCGAGGGCCTCACGCTGCACCCCGACAAGCAGCAGGTGATGCGAAAGCACCGCCAGCAGCATGTGACGGGCATCGTCGTCAACGACAAGCTCTCGGTCGATCGCGACACCCTGCGGCGCTTCCGCGCGGTCCTGCACCAGGCCGAGCGCCACGGTCCGCAGGGCCTGCAGTGGAACGGCAACAGCGACGTGATCGGCGCGCTGCGCGGCTATGCCAACTTCATCGCGATGACCGATGCGACCCGCGCCGAGCCTTATCTGCAGCGCGTGCGCGCGCTGGCGGCGAAGCATGAAGGCGGCGCGGCACCGAAGACGCAGGCATCGCAGCGCAGGCTCGGCGCAGGCGAGTTCCGCAAGCAGTCCGCCGCGGGCAAGGCGCCATGGCCGGCGTGGTGGCAGCCGGCGGAAGCGGCCGTCCCGGTGCTGGAGAAGACGGCCGAGCAGATCGCTGAAGAAAAGAAGGCGCAGCGGGAAGCAGCACGCCCGCAACCGGTCGCGGCCAGCCCGGCGCCGGCGCGCGCGCCCGCCACGGCACAGCCCGCTGCCGCGCCGGCTGCAAAGCAAGCACCGGGCGCCCTCTCCCAGATCGGCTGGGTCGCCAGCATGATGCTGCAGGCCCTGTACGTCGTCAGCGTCTTCCTCTCGGGAACCAGCCCGCTGATCTGGCTGATGACGGGCGGCGTCGCCATCGGCAACTTCGTGCAGCGCAAGTCGGGCTGGCTGCGCTTCATCGTGGCGATCTTCATATCGTCGGCGCTGGCGTCCCTGGTCCACAGCATGAAGAACTGAAGGCATGTTCAGGGCCGACGCACCGATCACGCTGCGCCGGCTCTCGCGTGCCGACTTCGCGATGCTTTCGCGCTGGCTCAGTGAGCCGCATGTGGTGCGCTGGTGGAACCACGAGACATCGCAGGAAGCCATCGAGCGCGACTTCGGCCCTTCGGTGGATGGAACCGACCCGGCCGAGATCTACATCGCCTCCGCCGAAGGCCGAGACTTCGGCCTCGTGCAACGCTACACCTTCGAGGACAACCCCGGCTATCTCGAAGAACTCGCGCCTCTCGTCGAGGTGCCGCCCGCGGCGCTGAGCATCGACTACTTCGTCGGCGAACCCGATGCGCTGCGGCGTGGCCTTGGCGCGGCGATGATCCGCACGCTGGTCGATGCCACATGGCGCGACTACCCAGCTGCACCATGCATCGTGGTGCCGGTGTCGGCCGCCAACGCGGCCTCTTCTCGCGTGCTGGAGCGCGCCGGTTTCCGTCGCGTGGCCGAGGGGCCGCTCACGCCCGACAACCCGATCGACGGCACCGCGCATTTCGTCCATCGCATCGAGCGCCCTCGCAGCTTGCGCTGAGGACCAGCACAGCTTCCCGCGACGACAATAGCCTGGTGGCCGGCGCGCCGACGATGCCCGTTCCGATGTACTCCTACCCCTTGCCTTTTCCGTTCTCAACCTCCATTGCCGCCCGGCAGGTCGCGAAGGCCGCCGCCTTCGTGGCCCTGGGCCTCGGCGCCGCGGCATCCCACGGCGCCGGCATCCGCCTGGAGGACGACCGGGGCACCACGGTCGAACTGCAGGCGCCGGCGAAGCGCATCGTGTCGCTGATGCCCTCGCTGACCGAGACCGTCTGCGCCCTCGACGCCTGCGACCGGCTGGTGGGCATCGACCGCCATGCCAACTGGCCGGTCTCGGTGAAGGGACTGCCGCAGGTGGGCGGCATCGACGACGCGAACGTCGAACGCATCCTCGCGCTCAAGCCCGACCTGGTGCTGCTGCGCCCTCGCAGCCGCGCCGCCGAGCCGCTGGAGCGGCTGGGCCTGAAGGTGCTGGCGCTGGACGCCAAGACCCACGCCGACATGCGCCGGGTGATGGAAACCGTGGCCCGTGCCACCGGCCGCCCCGGCGCGGGCGAGGCCTACTGGCGCAAGCTCGACGCCGGGCTGGACGCAGCCAGGGCCCGCGTGCCGGCCGGCTGGCAGGGCCGGCGCGTGTATTTCGAGGTGCATGGCGGCATGGCCGCGGCCAGCGAGAGCTCCTTCATCGGCGAGACGCTGGCCCGCCTCGGCCTCGGCAATGCCGTGCCGGGCACGCTCGGCCCCTTCCCGAAGATGAGCCCCGAGTTCGTGGTGCGCGCCAACCCCGACGTGCTGATGGTCTCGGCCCTCGGCGAGATCTCCGCCATGGCCTCGCGGCCCGGCTGGTCGGCCATGTCGGCCATCCAGCGCGGGCGGGTGTGCAGCTTCGCCTCGGCGCACTTCGACCTCATGATGCGCCCCGGCCCCCGTCTCGACGAGGCGGCCGACGCGATCGTGGGCTGCCTGGCATCTCTGGGCGAGCCCAGGCCCTGAGCAGATGACTGTCATCCGCCCGATCGAAACAGCGTCGACACTCCAGCGGCAAGACAACGCCAACAACAACGCGCCAGACGGCTCCTTCTCCCCCATGAAGCACCACAAGCGAACCTCGTCCACTCCCTTCGTCCGGGTCGGCCCCAGCGGCGTGCACGGCCTCGGCGCCTTCGCCACCCGCGACCTGCCGGCCGAAGCTTTTCTCGGCCTCTACGAAGGCCGCCGCTACACCAAGGCAGAGATCGCCACCAAGGTCTGGGACGACCAGCTCACCTACCTGTTCACCCTGTCGAACAACGAAACCATCGACGGAGCCAAGGGCGGCAACGCCACCCGCCACCTGAACCACTCCTGCGAGCCAAACTGCGAGGCAGTGGAGGAATACGACGAGGGCGGCGAGCTGGTGCTCAAGTTCCAGACGCTGGTGGCGGTGGACGCGGGCGACGAGCTCTTCATCGACTACTCGCTCACCGCGGACGACGGCTCGCCGCCATCGAAGTACCCCTGCCATTGCGGCTCGCCGAACTGCAGGGGGACGATGCTGGCGCCGCCAGACGAAACGCCGTCCGAAGCGGCATCGGCTGACGTGCAGCCCGCCTAGGCGCCATCCGCCGCCAGATAGCGCGCGTCCCAGTTTTCGGCCAGTTGCCTCGCGCGGTGCAGCGGCAAGCGCGCCGCCTCGAAGTCGACCACGCACACCACATCGGCCGACTCGGGCCGCTCGGGGCTTTCGCTGCTGCGGCCATCGGTCAGCAACCACAGCCAGTTCTGCCGGGTTCCGCTTTTGGCGAGCAGCTGATCGGCGCGCCGCACGCCCAATGCCAGCGGCGTGCCGCCGCCGGCCGCGATCGGCGCGATCCAGTCGTCGTTCCAGACGCTGGCACGGCGTGGCGGCAGGCGCAGCTCGACGATCTCGCCGGCGAAGCACAGCAGCGCGACATGGTCGCGGCGCTGGTAGGCCTCCTGCATCAGCGCCAGCAGCAGGCCCTTGGCGCGGGCCAGGTTGCCGTCGTTGCGCATCGAGGCCGAGCAGTCGAGCAGGAAGCAATGGAGCACGCCACTGCGCGCTTCTTGTGGGCGATGGCGCAGATGCCCGGCGCGCAGCCGGTCGGCGCCGCGTGCCGCGAAAGTGCGCGGCCAGTCGAAGGCCGGGCCCTGCTTCGCGGGCCCGTGCCATGCGTCCCTTTGCGGGCCCTGCCTCCGGTCGCCCTGGCGTGCGCCAGCGGGCGGTGCGGCGTGCCGGAGGCTCAGGCTTTTTTTGGGGTTGGCTGCCGCTGGCGCGAGTCGATCAGCGGGCGCAGCGGCTTCACGCGCTCGATGCCGACGGGCTCGGGGGGCATGGCGCCCCAGTCACCGTCGTCCGCGCTGCCTGTGCTGTTCTTTCCGTCAGCATCGCTGCTGGCCTTGCCGCCCGCTTCGGGCGGCGCAGTCCGAGGAGCGGGAGCTTCGGCCTCCGGCTTGCGCCGGTGCAGCAGCACGGCCTCGGCCACTCGTTGCACATGGTCCGACGTGACGGCCGCTGCACCTTCCCACGCCGCAAGAGCACGGGCCGAGCGCAGCATCACGAGGTCGGCACGCAGCCCATCGACGGCCGCGGCGATGCACATCTCGCTCACCGCCTCGTGCACCGCGTCGGTGTACGGCAGCGCCGCCGCGTCGGCCACGAGCGCGCGTGCACGCACCAGCGCCGCCGACAGCTCGCCCTGCGCCTGCGCATGCCTGTCGCGAAAGCCCTGCGGATCGGCATCGAAGGCCAGCCGCGCACGCACGATGGCCTGCCGCTCGGACGGGTCGTCGATGTTGCGCAGCTGGACGCACAGGCCGAAGCGGTCGAGCAGCTGCGGGCGCAGCGTGCCCTCCTCCGGGTTCATGGTGCCCACGAGCACGAAGCGCGCTGCGTGGCGATGCGAGATGCCGTCGCGCTCCACCACGTTGACGCCGCTGGCAGCGGCGTCGAGCAGCGAATCGATGAGCGCGTCGGGCAGCAGGTTGATCTCGTCCACGTAGAGCACGCCGCCGTGCGCGCGCGCGAGCAGGCCGGGCGCGAACTGGAGTTCGTGGCCCGCCATCGCGCGGCCGAGGTCCAGCGTGCCGACCAGGCTCTCGAGGCTCGCGCCCAGCGGCAGCGTGACGAAGGGCGCGTCGGGCAGCAATTCGGCAAGCGCGCGCGCCGCGGTGGTCTTGGCGGTGCCGCGCGGTCCTTCGATCAGCACGCCGCCCAGGCCGGGATCGACGGCGGCCAGCAGCAGCGCCTGCCGCAGGTGTGGCTGCCCCGCTATCGCGGAAAAAGGAAAAGGCGCCGGCATGGCGGCGGCGGTGATCGTCATCGGAGGCTTCCTTCCATCCGCTGCTCGTGGTCGAGCAGCAGGTTTTCGAGCCGGGCGCGGTAGTCGCCGGGCGATTGCCAGAGGCCGCGCTGCATGGCTTCGAGCAGGCGGCTGAGCATGTCGTGCAGCGCGCGCGGGTTGTGTTCATTCACGAAGTCGCGGGTGGCGTCGTCGAGCACGTAGGCGTCGGCCACCATGGCGTACTGGTGGTCGCCGACCACGCGCGCGGTGGCATCGAAGCCGAACAGATAGTCGACCGTCGCGGCCATCTCGAAGGCGCCCTTGTAGCCATGGCGCTTCACGCCGTCTATCCACTTGGGGTTGACGACGCGCGAGCGCACGACGCGGCCGATTTCTTCTTTCAGCGTGCGCACGCGCGGCGCCTGCGGATTGCCGTGGTCGCCGTGGTACGTCGCGGGCTGGCGGCCGCTCAGGTGGCGCACGGCGGCGGCCATGCCGCCCTGGAACTGGTAGTAGTCGTTGGAGTCGAGCAGATCGTGCTCGCGGCTGTCCTGGTTCTGCATGACAACGGTCATCGCGCGCAGCCGGCGCCTGAGCGCGTCGGCCGCCGGCACGCCGTCGCTGCCCTGTCCGTAGGCATGGGCGCTGCCGCCGACGTAGGCCTTCGACAGGTCGTCGTCGGTCTGCCAGCTGCCATGGTCGAAGAGCGGCTGCAGGCCGCTGCCATAGCTGCCCGGCGCCGAGCCGAACACGCGCCAGCCGGCCTGCGTGCGGGCCGCTTCGGGCGCCATGCCCTGCGCCTGCAGCGCGGCGGTCTCGCGCAGGATGCGCGCGCGGATCGGGTTGCGCTCCTCGTCCTCGTCTTCCTGCGCGGCCACGGCCTGCACCGCTGCATCGAACATCTGCACGGCATTGGGAAAGGCGTCGCGGAAGAAGCCCGAGATGCGCAGCGTGACGTCGATGCGCGGACGCCCGAGCCCGACCGTCGGCAGCACCTCGAAATCGACCACGCGCTGGCTGCCCGGCGCCCACTTCGGCCGCACGCCGATCAGCGCGAAGGCCTGCGCCAGGTCGTCGCCGCCGGTACGCATGGTGGCCGTTCCCCAGACCGACAGGCCCATCGCCACCGGGTAGTCGCCGTGCTCCTGCATGTGTCGCTCGACAAGTTGCGCGGCCGACTTGAGGCCCAGCATCCAGGCCGTGGGCGTTGGAATGGCGCGGGTGTCGACAGCGTAGAAGTTGCGGCCGGTGGGCAGCACGTCGGGGCGGCCCCGCGAAGGAGAACCGCTCGGCCCCGGCGGCACGAAGCGGCCCTGCAGGGCGCGGGACAACTGGCGCAACTCCTGCGCGCCGCAGGCGTCGAGCGCGGGGGCCAGGCTTTGTGCGATGCGGCTCATCACGGCTGTTGTCTTCGGCAACCCGGGCGGGTACTCGCCGGCTTCGAGCAGCCGCTGCGCCAGCAGCTCCAGCCGCTCGCGCGTGTCGCCCTGGTGCCGCCATGCCCCGGTGCTCACCGATTGCAGCAGCGCGGGGCGCGCGCCCTGCCAAGGCCGGGCCGCGTCGATGTCGAGCGGGTCGAAGGCGTCGTCCGGCAGAAGGTCTTGCGAGAGCGCGCCGAGCAGCCCGGCATTCGCGCCGGCGCCGTCGGCGGCCGGATAGCGCGCCAGCGCCAGCAGCGTGTCGCGCCGCAGCCGACCGCTCGGCGAAGCGCCGAACACGTGCAGTCCGTCGCGGATCTGCGTTTCCTTCAGCTCGCAGAGATAGGCGTCCACGCGCGCGAGCACGGCGTCGTCTTCCTCCGCGCCCGGCATGCCCAGTTCCTCGACCAGATGCTGGGCGCGCACGGCCGCGAGGATCTGCGCGCGCAGCACCTTCGCGCGGCGCGCGTCGACCAGCAGCGCGTCGTAGTACTCGTCGACCTGCCGCTCCAGGTCCTGCATCGGGCCGTGGTTCTCGGCGCGCGTGAGCGGCGGCATCAGGTGGTCGACGATGACCGCCTGCGTGCGCCGCTTGGCCTGCGCGCCCTCGCCCGGGTCGTTGACGATGAACGGGTACACGTTAGGCAGCGGCCCGAGGATCGCGTCGGGCCAGCAGGCCTGCGACAGCGCGATGCTCTTGCCCGGCAGCCATTCGAGGTTGCCGTGCTTGCCCACGTGCACCACCGCGTCGATGGCGAAGGCCTCGCGCAGCCAGAAATAGAAGGCCAGGTAGCTGTGCGGCGGCACCAGCTCGGCGTCGTGGTAGCTCGCGTAGTCGGCGGCGCCCAGGCTGCCGAGCGCCCGCGCGGGCTGGATGCCGACGAACACGCGGCCCAGCCGCAGGCCCGCGATCATGAAGCGGCCGTTGCGCAGCATCGGGTCCTGCTCGGGCGTGCCCCAGCGTTCGTCGATGGCGGCCGCCATGCCATCGGGCAGCCGGGCCAGGCACGCCCGGTAGTCGGCCAGCGCGAAGCTCTGCCACGCCGGCCGCGAAGCCCACTGCGACGGGTCGTTGGCGATGCCTTCCTGCAGCCTGCGCATCAACGCGTCGCCATCGGCGGGCATCGCGGCGGGGTCGCCCAGCGCATAGCCTTCGGCCGCAATCGTGTGCAGGATCGCCATCACGGAGGCCGGCGTGTCCAGTCCCACGCCGCTGCCGATGCGGCCTTCGCTGCCCGGATAGTTGGCGAGGATCAGCGCTATGCGCTTCTCCTCGGCACGCAGGCTGCGCAGCCGGCACCAGCGCCGCGCCAGCTCTGCCACGAAGGCGATGCGGTCGGGCTCGGGCTGGTAGTTCACCACCTCGGTCTGCGTGAGCTCGCAGCGGTGCGACAGGCCCTTGAAGCTCACGGCCCGCGTGACGATGCGGCCGTCCATCTCGGGCAGCGCGATCTGCATCGCGATGTCGCGCGGGCGCAGGCCCTGGCTGTCGGCCAGCCAGTCCTCTCGGTTGCCGCCGCTCACGATGACCTGGAGCACGGGCGCGTCGCCGGCGAGCTCCACGCCCTCGCCCTCGCCCTGGCCGCCCTGCCCCAGCGCCGCGAATGCGGTCGTGTTGAGCACGAGTTGCACGTCGTGCTCCGCGCACAGCTCGCGCAGCGTGGACAGGCACAGCGGGTCTTTGAGCGAATCGAGCGCGACGGGCAGCGGGTTCAACCCCTGCGCGGTCAACGCCGCCGCCAGCGCATCGAAGGCGGCCGTATTGCCCGACAGCAGATGCGACCGGTAGAACACCAGCGCCACCACCGGCGCGCCGGCGTGCCAGCGGTTGCGCAGGTCGTCGATGCCGGCCACCGTGTGCGAAGCGCCCGCCCCGCCCGGCACATGCAGCGCCACCTGCGGCAGGCTGCGCGGCGGCAGCGGCGCCTCGCCATGGCCCAGGCCGTGGAAGGCCACCGCGCGCAGGAACTGCATCGCGTTGCCCGCCCCGCCGCTGCGCATGTACTGCCAGAGCTGGCGGCTCACGTCGCGCGACAGGGTGCCGCGCGCGAGCAGGTCTTCGTCTTCCTGCAGGTCGCCGGAGAACATCGCGAGCTGCTGGCCCTTGCGCCTGGCCAGCTTCTCGAGCTGCTGCAGCCCGTAGGCCCAGGCCGATTCGGCGCCCAGGTGGTCGACCACCACCACGCGCGCATGCTGCAGCACTTCGTCGACATACAGGTCGAGCGATGCCGGCTGGCGCAGGTACATGAGGTTGGCCAGCCGCAGCGACGGATAGCCTGGGTCGGTGGCCGCCAGCGCAGTGCGCGCGGCGGCGAGCAGCGCGAGCGTGGTGTCGGCCGAGCTGAGCACCACGATGTCGCCCGGTGTCTGGTCGAGACGGGTGACGACGCTGTCGTCCTCGACGAAGCGTCCGGGCTGGGTGCTCAGCAGGTGCATGCGCTCGGGGCGTCAGGCGGCGGCGACGGCGCCCGCCTCTTCGAGCGCCTTGCGCAGTGCGCCTTCGTCCAGGTCTTCGCCGATGAACACCAGCCGCGTGCGCTGCCCCTCGCCGTCGCGCCAGCGGCGGTCGAAGTGGTGGTCGAAGCGGCGGCCCACGCCCTGCACCAGCAGGCGCATCGGCTTGCCCGGAACGGCGACGAAGCCCTTCACGCGGTAGATGGTGTGCTGCTCGACCAGCCTGCCGAGCACGGCCAGCAGGCTGTCGCGCTCGACGGGCGGCAGCTCGATCACGAGCGAGTCGAACTCGTCGTGGTCGTGGTCTTCCTCGTGGTCGTGGTGGCTTTCGCGCAGGTGGATGGTGGCCTCGGCCGCGCGGCCCTGGCCCAGCAGCAGCGCGAGCGGCAGCCGGCCTTCGCTGGCGGCGACGATCTTCACCTCGGGCGGAAGCTCTTCGCGCACCATCGCTTCGACCTTGGCGCGCGCCGCGTCGTCCATCAGGTCGGTCTTGTTGAGCACCACGAGGTCGGCGGCCGAGAGCTGGTCTTCGAACAGTTCGTGCAGCGGCGATTCGTGGTCGAGGTTGGGATCGGCGCGGCGGGCTTCGTCGACGGCCTGCGGGTTCTCGGCGAACTGGCCCGAGGCGGCGGCGGGGCCGTCGACCACGGTGACGACCGAATCCACGGTGAAGATGTTGGCGATGTCCGGCCACTGGAAGGCCTGCACCAGCGGCTTGGGCAACGCGAGGCCCGAGGTTTCGATGAGCACCGCGTCGAGCTCGCCGCGCCGCTCGGCCAGCTGCAGCATCACCGGCAGGAACTCTTCCTGCACGGTGCAGCAGACACAGCCGTTGGCCAGTTCGTAGAGCGCGCCTTCGCGCTCGTTGCCTTCATCGTCGCAGCCGATGCCGCAGCCGCGCAGGATCTCGCCGTCGATGCCCAACTCGCCGAACTCGTTGACGATCACCGCGATGCGGCGGCCCTCGGCGTTGCCGAGGATGTGGCGCAGCAGCGTGGTCTTGCCGCTGCCGAGGAAGCCCGTGATGATGGTGACGGGAATCTTGGCGTTGCTTGCTTGTGTCATGGGAGAAGGTCTTTCAGGCGCCGCCGGCGATGGCGGCGGCGCGATGGGTGGGCGGCACACAGGCGCCCGGGCAGGCACCGCGGCGCCCGCGGGGAAAGGAAGCGCGCGAGAAGCGCGGATCAGGCGCCGCCGTACAGGCGACGCTCGACGAGGGCGGTGCCCTGCAGCCGGCGCCATGCCTTGGCAGCAGCCAGCACGCCCAGGTCGACCAGCGGCTCGACCAGCACGACGGTCATGTAGGCAGCGCCGAAGCTGGCGATCTGGCTCATGTTCTCGATGCCGGTGCCGCGTCCGTACAGCGCCCAGAAGCCAACCCACACCACGATGCCGCCCTGGTACGCCACCGAGAGCTTGAAAGCCTCGCGGTAGCCGATGTCCACATAGGCCAGGTTCTCGGGAATGATGCGGCGCGCCAGCGCGGAAGTGGCGAACAGCGGCACCAGCAGTGTGGTGACGTTCATGCCGTACTGCGGAATGTCCTGCGGCTCGAAGAAGAGCCCCTGGATCAGCAGGCCGCCAGCCAGCCCGATGGCGGCGGGCGCGAGCCCGAACACCAGCAGCAGCGTGGTGCCCAGGATCAGGTGCACCTCCGACACGCCCACCGGGTGGTGCGGGAACACCTCGAAGAAGCAGAACACCAGCGCCACGGCGATGGCAGAGCGCAGCACCAGTGCGGCGGGCCCGTCCTTCATGAGCGTCTGGAACGCGACCTTGCCGGTGTAGGCAAGCGCGGCGGCTGCCGTCGCATAGCTGAGGAATATCTTGGATCCGTCGACTAGACCTGGTTCGATGTGCATCGAGCACCTCCTGAAATGCACCGCGGTGCGAAAGTTGATTGTTGGTGGATGGGCAAGCTCACGCAAGCCCCGCTCATGAACGCCGCAGCGCATGCCGCGCGCCCGGTACGGCCGCCGGCTTCGGCTTTCGCCGCAGCCGGCGCCAGCCGATCACGGCGCCGCTGGCCGAAGCCACCGCGCCGACGATGGAAAGCAGCCACACCACGAGATCCCAGGCCGGCCGGTACTGGATGAGCCAGGGAAAGTCGAGGCTGTGCGCCGCGTTGAAGAGCCAGCGGCGCAGGCGCGAGTTGCCGTCGTTGCTGCCGGCCACCTGGCCGCTGGCCGGGTCGATGTAGATCCAGCTGCGCGCCGGGTCGTCGAACTGCAGGCGCCACACGGGCACGATGCGCTCGCGGTGGTGGCCGTACCAGTGGAAGTCTTCTCGGGTCTGGAGCACGGCTTCGGTGATGTTCGAGCCGGGGCGCAGGCGGGCGGCGGCGCGCAGGATGTCTTCCCTGGCGATGGCGGCCGGCTCGCCCGAAACCGCATCGACCACGCGCGAGCGCGCCTTCGCGTCGCGCAGCTGCAGCAGCGGCCTGCCGTCGAACCACAGCAGCACGGCCTCGCGCGGCGCGTCGGCGCCCTCGCCCGCCGGCAGCGTTGCTGGCGGCCACGGGAACGGCGAGGTACCGGCGCCCGTGTAGCGGGCCATCGCCGCAGCATCTGCGCCTCCGCGCTGGAACCAGCCGTTGGGGTTCATCGACAGCCAGCCGCTGATGATCCAGGTCAGCACGAAGAAGCCGCCGACCAGCCCCGCGACGTGGTGCCAGGCCATCCAACCCTTGTAGGGCGTGACCGAGCCGTTGCGGAAGCGCCGCCGCAGGCGCACCCGCAGGATGCCGATGACGATGCCCGTCACGGCCGAGACGATGCAGGCCGCCGACAGCCACACCACCACGTCGTGCCACAGCGGCGGATCGGCGCGCAGCGGCGTGAAGTAGATCCAGTGCGGCACCGAGCCCAGCCAGTTCCAGAAGCGCTCGGAGCGCGTGGTGTCGCGCACCACCTCGCCGTTGCGCTGGGACACGTAGAGCTCGGTGCCCGCCGCGTCGCCCACTTCGATGCGGTGCAGCGGACGCAGCGGGTTCAGGCCCTGCGGCACGGTCCACTGGTCACGCTCCAGCGTCTCGGCCCAGCGGGCGCCGGCATCGCCGGAGAAGTCGCGCGCGATGGCCTCGGCCTGCGCGGCATCGACCGGGCCGGGCACGCGGCCGTCGCGCGCCGAGACTGTATGCCGGCCGCCGCGCGCATCGACGATGCGCCAGACGGGACCGGCGCCGGTTCCGCCCTGCATCTCCAGCAGCATGCGGCGCGGCGGCTGGGCGCGTGCCTCCTTCGGCAGCGCTTCGAGCGCGGCCGAGGGCGACACCGCCGCCTGTCCGAAGCGCAGCGGCGAGAGGCCCGCGAGGCGCTCCTCGTCCGTGAGGTTCGGATACCCCACGTACATCATCACCACGCCCGAGACGAACCACATGACGAACAGCAGGCAGCCGCCGATGCCCAGCCACCGGTGCGTCCAGTAGAGCCCGTGCCGGATGCGCGGCCAGGCGCGGCGCCATGCGGAGGTCATGCGTTCGTCCTGCCCGCGTTCGTCAGAAGTTGACCAGCGCCGACAGCTCGAAGGAGCGCGGGCGCCCCAGCAGCCACTGGTTGCCGCCGTTCGAGAACGACACCGGATAGCGCCGGTCGGCCAGGTTGTAGGCACGCAGCGCGAGCTTGAGCGATGGGTTCGCCTGCCAGCTCACGCCCGCGTCGGCCACGGTGTAGGAGCCGATCTTTCGCGAATTGGCCGAGTCGACCTGGCGCGGGCCCACGTAGCGCACACCGACATCGGCTTCCCACTGCGGCAGGAAGCGCCAGGTGAGCCAGAGGTTGGCGGCCTCCTCGGGCACGCCGGTGGGCGTGTTGCCCGCGCGCGAGACCAGCTTGCCGCCGACCACTTCGTTGAAGTCGTCGTAGCGCGCGCGCAGCTTGGCGACATTGGCCTCCAGCCGCAGCGTGGAGGTCAGAGCCAGGTCCAGCGTGGCCTCGATGCCTTCGGAAGACTGCTTGCCGACCTGTTGGGTGACGGTGGGGTCGATGGCGTCGCGCGAGAGCAGCTTGTTCTTCTCGATGCGGTAGGCCGCCACCGTCCAGGCACCGCGGTTGTCCGCGAGCTGGCGCTTGTAGCCGACCTCGACCTGCCTGCCGGTGCTGAGGTCGAAGGCCGCCTGCGAGGCCGAGGTGGTCACCAGCGAGCCCAGCGGATCGGCCGCGCGCGCCACCTGGGCGTAGAACGACTGCGAGGCGTCGGGCGCGTAGACCACGCCGAGGCGGCCGGTGGCGTACTCGAAGGTCTTGCCGAAGTTGTTGGCGGCGTTCTGCAGGTCGGTGCGCGCGATCTTCGCGTGGTCCCAACGCAGGCTGCCCACCAGCGACCACTGCTGGTTGAAGGCCAGCTTGTCCTCGGCGAAGAAGGCGTAGGTGCTGGTCCTGGTCTTGTAGCGCGGCGTGTAGGCCACCGGCGAGGCGTAGTAGCCGGGGCTGAAGACGAAAGGATCGACCACCGAACGGCCGCCGTAGGGCGAGTCGTTGATGTGCGTGAAGTCGATGCGGTTCACGTCGAAGCCCACCAGCACCTGGTTGGCGAGGCCGAACAGGCCATGCCTGAAGGTGGCGTCGGTGCGGTTGCCGATCTGCTCCTGGTCGTGGCCGATCTCCAGGTAGTCGCCGCGCGTCAGGCGCCGGGTGGTGGCGCTGTAGGTGTAGGTTTCGCTGTTGCGCCAGTGGCGCTTGCTCTCCAGGCGGTAGAGCTGGTTGCGCACCGTCACGGCGTCGCTGGGCGTCCACTGGGCGTCGAGGCGGGTCCACTTGTCGCGGTACTTGATCTCGGCGTCGTCCACGTTGTAGTTCTGGCGCAGGGTCTGGCTGCCGAGGCGGCCATCGATCAGCGGCACGCCGTAGTAGCGCTGCGGCGACTGGCGGCCCTCGTCGTGCGAGAGCGTGAACTGCAGCTGCGGCGACACGTCCAGCCGCACTGCGGCGCTCACGGCCAGGCTCTCGGCCTCGCCGCGCAGCATGAAGCCGTCGGTGTTGCGCTGGCTGATGTCGAAGCGGTACGAAAGCCGGTCGTTGATCGCCCCGCCGCTGCCGAAGGCCACCTGCCGCGTGGCGTCGGAGCCGAGCGTGACCAGCGCTTCATTGCGGATCGGCCCGCGCGCGGGCTTCTTCGGCACCACGTTGATCGCCCCGCCGATGGCGCCCTCGCCGTACATCACCGAGGCCGCGCCGCGCAGCACCTCGATGCGGTCGGCCGACCAGGTGTCGAAGGGAAAAGTGACGGTGCCGGCGCCCGCGTAGAGGCGCGTCCCGTCGAAGAGCTGCATCACCGAGCCGTGGCCGAGGAAGCCACGAGCTACCAGCGCGGTACCGCCATTGCCCGGACCGGGCGAGCCGGTGATGCCGGTGGCGCGGGTGACGGCGTCGATCACCGAGACGTCGCCACGCGCGCGGATGGTGTCGCCGGTCAGCACCTCGACGCTGGCCGGCGTCTCCAGCGGCGTGAGGCCGAGGCGGCTGCCGGTCTGCGTGGGCTCGTCGATGGCCAGCGGCGTGTGCCGCTCGGCGTCCACCTGGATGGGCTTGAGCGTCTGGCCGTCGGGCGTCTGCGCGAAGACCGCCGCACAGGGGCCCACGGCGAGCCCCCAACCCAGTGAAAGACTCGAAAGACCTGAAAACCGCGCCCAGCGTCGCAGCCGTTGTGGCGACGCTCTTCTGCGATCGCTCCCTCGCGACGCATGACCCATGAAACCTCTCCTCCAGCCTGCGTCCCCGCAGGCTCCTGACCGTTGAAGGACGTGGCGGAAGAGGCGAAAGGGCTGCGGCGGCCCGCGGCGGGCGCGGTAGGCGGCTGGCCCGGACACGCACTCCCGCAGCGTCCGAAGGCGGTTGCGAAGGCCGGTATCCGGGCTTGCGGAGTGCCACTGCGTGCTGTTGGATGCACGCAGTGGCGGAAGCCCTCGCCTTCCCACGCCCAAGCGCAGTGGCTGCCCGTGCCAATCGAGGAGGCACGAGCCCGAGGGGTTCCAGATCCGCTGACCGTTGCGGGGGCAGCGCAGGAATCGGCGCGTCCATCGATCTCCAGAGAGAACGACGGCGCGGCTCACCTGCTTCCCGTTTAACCCCGTCGCCGTCGATCAGATGGATGGCGTGCGGGGCACCTTCGAACCGTGTGGTCCGGAACGGCGAGTAACCAATGAAAACTGCCGCACCGGAACGGCGGGATTATAGGTAGCGCCCCTCGGGGGCCGGCCCCGAAGCCGGCCGCCAGGCTCAGGAGGCCGGCTTGCCGTCGGGCCCGAACAGCCGCCGCATCATGGCCACGCCCGCCACCAGCGCGTTCGAATAGGTGGCGTAGGGCTCGTGGGCAGCCTCCAGGGGCACGTAGACATGGGTGGTGTCGCCCGGAGAGCCCTCCACGGCCTCCATCAGCACCCAGTAGAACTCCCCCTCCTCCAGCTCGTGGACGGTGAGTGCGATGTTTCTGGGAGAAGGCATGGAGCGAGGATGGCGTTGCTTGCTGACTGCTGAATGAATTGAACAGGCCAGGAAGGCGGGCGGTTGACAGAGCTTTCGGGGTTCTCCTACAGAGGCCCCTGCGGGTGCGACCTAATGTTGTATCCAGGGACTTCCACAAGAACCAGGAGGCAGCATGAAGCACTTCACCCTTGAACCCCGCATGCGCTCGAGCATCGGCGGCGCCTTCTACCCCACCGGCTACTCGATGGTGATGTTCCCGAGCGCGGAAGATGCCGACCGCATCGGCCACCGGCTGATCGAAAAGGGCGTCAGCGGCGACGAGGTCTACCTGCTCCCCGCCGAGACCGTGCTCAGCGAGATCGTGCCCACGGTGAGGATCGCCGACGATCCGCTGCCGTCCGCCGGCACCGACGCGGCAACCGTGCGAGCCTACGCCAAGCTGGCGCGCGAGGGCCACACCGGGCTGCTGGTCAGGACCAAGGACGGCGCGGCGGCCGAGCAGATGATGGAGCTGGTGCGCACCGTGCCCTACTCCATCGCCCAGCGCTACCGCACGCTGGTGATAGAAGACCTCTGAACCGGGCCGCCCTGACCGGACTTCAGGCCGGCACCGCCATCGACACCGCGCGCTGGACCACGTCGCGGGCCATGGCCTGGGCCAGTTCGTGCTCGCCGAGGAACACGGTGGCGGAGGTTTCCTGCGTGAGCAGCCGGGCCTCCTGCTCGTTGTGGCTGCGAATCACCGTCTGGATCGCCGGATTGAGCGTGTGCGCGGTTTCCATCATCTGCCGCACGTTCATGGCGTCGGGCGTGGCCACCACCAGCACGCGGGCGCGTGCGATGTGCGCCTGGATCAGCACCGCCGGGTCGGCCGCATCGCCCCACACGGCCGGCGTGCCGGCCTCGCGCAGCTTCTCGACCAGTTCGCGGTTCTGCTCGGCCACCACGTAGGGAATGTCGTTGGCGTCGAGTTCGGCCGCGATGCGGCGCCCGACGCGCCCGTAACCCACCAGCACCACCTGCCGCGAGAGGTACCTGGCCTCGGTGGTCATGGGCAGCTCGGCCAGCGGGTCTTCACGCATCTCCAGCCCGCGCGCGAAGGAGGAATGGGCATGCAGCCATTTCTGCATCGGCGCGATCAGGCTGAACCACAGCGGATTGGTGGCGATGGAAATCAGCGCACCGGCAAGCACCAGGCTCTGCCCCTCCACCGGCAGCAGCCCCAGCGACACGCCCAGCCCGGCCAGGATGAACGAGAACTCGCCGATCTGCGCCAGGCTCGCGCTCACCGTGAGCGCCGTGCCCAGCGGGTAGCGGAACACCAGCACCAGCGCGCAGGCCGCCAGCGACTTGCCCAGCACGATCACCAGCACTACCGCCAGCACCTGCAGCGGTCGGTCGAGCAGCACCGAGGGGTCGAACAGCATGCCGACCGACACGAAGAACAGCACCGCGAAGGCGTCGCGCAGCGGCAGCGACTCCTGCGCCGCCCGGTGCGCGAACTGCGATTCGCGCATCACCATGCCGGCGAAGAAGGCGCCCAGCGCGAAGGACACGCCGAAGAGCGCCGCGGACGCGTAGGCGATGCTCACGGCCGCCGCCACCACGCACAGCGTGAACAGCTCGCGCGAGCCGGTGCGCGTGACCTGCCAGAGGATCCACGGGAACACCCGCCGCCCCACCACCAGCATCAGCGCGACGAAGCCGCCGACCTGCAGCAGCGTGAGGCCCAGGGTCTGCCACAGCGGGTCGGCAGTGCCTGCGCCACCCGCCGCGCCCCGGTCGCCGAGCGTGCCCGCCAGCGGCGGAAGCAGCACCAGTACCAGAACCATGGCGAGGTCTTCCACCACCAGCCAGCCGACCGCGATGCGGCCGGTGAATGAATCGAGGATGCCCAGGCTCTCGAGCGCGCGAAGCAGCACGACCGTGCTCGCCACCGACAGCGCCAGCCCGAACACCAGCGCCGCGCCAGGGCTCCAGCCCCACCACATGGCCAGCCCGCCGCCAAGGAGCGTGGCCACCACGATCTGCGCGAGCGCGCCTGGCAGTGCGATCTTGCGCACCGCCAGCAGGTCGTCGAGAGAGAAATGAAGGCCCACGCCGAACATCAGCAGCATCACGCCGATCTCGGCGAGCTGGGCCGCGATGCCCGCATCGGCCACGAAGCCCGGTGTGAAGGGCCCGATGATCACGCCCGCCAGCAGGTAGCCCACCAGCGCCGGCAAACGCAGCCTGGCCGCCAGGAAGCCGAGGATGAGCGCCAGCCCCAGGCCGGCGGCGATCGTGTTGATGAGGGAGACGCTGTGGGGCATCGCTGCATTTTGCAGGAACGATGCCCGGCCTTTTGTTTCAGGAGGCCATCCCGGCCGGCAATCTCAGCCAGCCATCTTGCTCGCCCGGGCCGCGTCCAGCGCCTCGGGCTCCTGCGCTTCCACCCAGCTCTCGTTGTTGAGTCCGGCCTGCAGCCGGTTCTCGTCGAGCTCGTTGGTCCACTTGGCGACCACGATGGTCGCGACGCCGTTGCCGATCAGGTTGGTCAGCGCGCGGGCTTCCGACATGAAGCGGTCGATGCCCAGAATGAGCGCCAGCCCCGCCACCGGCACGTGCCCCACCGCCGACAGCGTGGCCGCCAGCACGATGAAGCCGCTGCCCGTGACGCCCGCCGCCCCCTTCGAGGTCAACAGCAGCACGGCGAGCAGCGTGATCTCCTGCGTGAGCGTCATCGGCGTGTTGGTCGCCTGCGCGATGAACACCGCCGCCATCGTCAGGTAGATGGAAGTGCCGTCGAGGTTGAACGAATAGCCGGTCGGGATCACGAGGCCCACGCAGGTCTTGTTGGCGCCCAGGTTCTCCATCTTCTCCATCATGCGCGGCAGCACCGATTCGCTCGACGACGTGCCCAGCACGATCAGCAGCTCTTCCTTGATGTACTTGATGAACTTCCAGATGCTGAAGCCGTGGAATCGCGCAATGAGCCCCAATACCACGAAGATGAACAGCAGGCAGGTCAGGTAGAAGGTGCCCATCAACTTGCCCAGCGAGAACAGGCTGCCCAGCCCGTACTTGCCGATGGTGAAGGCCATGGCGCCGAAGGCGCCGATGGGCGCCAGCTTCATGATGTAGTTGACGATGCCGAAGAGCACGTGCGAGCCCTTCTCGATCACGTCGAACACCAGCGTGCCGCGCCCCCCGAAACGGTGCAGCGCGAAGCCGAACAGCACAGCGATGAGCAGCACCTGCAGGATCTCGCCCTTCGCGAAGGCATCCACGATGGTGTTCGGGATGATGTTCATGATGAAGTCGACCGTGCCGGTCATCTTGCCCGGGCCGGTGTAGGCCGCGATGCCCTTGGTGTCGAGCGTGCTCGGGTCGATGTTCATGCCCCCGCCGGGCTTGAGCACGTTCACCAGCACCAGGCCCACGATGAGCGCAATGGTGCTCACCACCTCGAAGTACAGCAGCGCCAGGCCGCCGGTCTTGCCGACCTTCTTCATGTCCTCCATGCCGGCGATGCCCACCACCACCGTGCAGAAGATGATCGGCGCGATGATCATCTTGATCAGCTTGATGAAGCCGTCGCCCAGCGGCTTCATCGCCTCGCCGGCCGCGGGATAGAAGTGGCCGAGCAGCACGCCGATGATCACGGCGGTGATCACCTGAACGTACAGGGAGCGGTAGAGCGGGAGCTTTCTGGCGGGAGTGCTTGTTGTGCTTTCCATGTTTGCCTCCGGAGGGTTGAAGAATGTAGGACGCGTATTCGTGGTTTTCTATCCGTGGAATCCGTATCGGTGAAAAAGAAAAGACCCGCCGAAGCGGGTCTGTCGATCAGGTGTAAGTCAGCATGCTTAATGCATGTGAAGACCGCCGTTGACCGAGAAGTCGGCGCCAGTGCTGTAGCCGCCTTCGTCCGTGGCCAGCCACGAGATGATGGAGGCGATTTCGCTGGGCTCGCCCAGGCGCTTGACCGGGATGGTGGCCACGATCTTGTCGAGCACTTCCTGGCGGATGGCCTTGACCATGTCGGTGCCGATGTAGCCCGGGCTCACGGTGTTGACCGTCACGCCCTTGTTGGCCAACTCCTGCGCCAGCGCCATGGTGAAGCCGTGCATGCCGGCCTTGGCCGCCGAGTAGTTGGTCTGGCCCGCCTGGCCCTTGGCGCCGTTGACCGAACTGATGTTGATGATGCGGCCCCAGCCCTTTTCCACCATGTCGCCCACCACCTGCTTGGTGACGTTGAACATGCTGTTGAGGTTGGTCTCGATCACCGCGCTCCAGTCCTCGGGCGTCATCTTGAGGAACATGCGGTCCCGCGTGATGCCGGCGTTGTTGACCAGCACGTCGATCGGGCCGTGCGCGGCCTTGGCGGCGGAGAAGGCTTCGACGGTGGATTGCCAGTCGCCGACATTGCCGACCGACGCATGGAACTCGAAGCCTGCGGCTTTCTGTTCGGCCAGCCACTTGGCGTAGTCGCGCGTGGGGCCGCAACCTGCGACCACGGTGAACCCGTCCTTGTAGAGACGCTGGCAGATGGCTGTTCCGATGCCACCCATGCCCCCGGTGACATATGCAACTTTCTTGCTCATGAGATTTCCTTTGTGTAATGGCAAAAGCCTGAACGGCCGCCTTCACTCTAGCGAGTTTCAAGCCATGGGCCCTCTCAGGAAAACACTGAGCCAGGCTTGCAACCAGCTGTCACGAAGCGGCCTCCGTGCTCAGCCTCTATCCTCTCATCCGTGCGTGTCAGCACGAGCCAATCACCCAAGGAGTTCCAAAGTATGAATTTCGGGATCATCGTCTTCCCCGACGTCGAGGAACTCGACTTCGTCGGCCCCTGGGAAATGCTCACCATGTGGAGCAAGCTCGCCGGCGGTCCGGAGCACTGCCTGATCGTGGCCGAGAAGCGCGAGCCGGTGGCCTGCGCCAAGGGCCTTTCGATCAACCCCCACGTTTCCTTCTCCGACTGCCCCCAGCTCGACTGCCTGCTCGTGCCCGGCGGCATGGGCACGCGCCGCGAGGTCGACAACGTCGTCATGACCCGCTTCCTCGCCGACCAGGCACCCGGATGCACCACGCTGATGTCCGTATGCACCGGCGCCTTCGTGCTCCACGCGGCCGGGCTGCTCTCGGGCAAGACCGCCACCACGCACTGGGGGTCGCTCGACCGCCTGCGCGCGCTGGGCGACGTGAACGTGGTGGAGCAGCGCTTCGTGCAGGACGGCAACGTCTGGACCTCGGCCGGGGTATCGGCCGGTACCGACCTGATGCTGGCCTACATCGCCCACACCGCGGGCGAGGAGGCCGCCGCCAAGGTGCAACTGCAGGCCGAGTACTACCCCGCGGACACCGTCTACGGAAGCACCGCGAGCCACGAGCGTGCGCCGGCCTACGTGAAGCGGCCCGGTCCGCGCTTCCAGGCCAAATGACCGCGCCCTCCCTGCCCGAATCCCTGCCCGATTCCTTGCCCGTGCTTGCGGCACGCGTCGGCGAAGCGCTGCGCGCGCGGGGCCAGACCGTGGCGGTGGTCGAGTCCTCGGCCGGCGGACTGGTCTCGGCCGCCCTGCTCGCCATCGCGGGCGCCTCGGCCTACTTCAAGGGCGGCGCGGTCGTCTATTCGAGGCGCGCCGGCCGCGCGCTGCTGAACCTGACCGCCGAAGACATGGCCGGCATGCGCGGCGAAACCGAGCCCTACGCCCGACTCGTCGCGGGCCGGGTGCGCGACACCCACCACTCGACCTGGGGCATCGCCGAGAGCGGCGCGGCCGGTCCCTCGCCCAGCCCCTACGGCGACGTGCCGGGGCGCGTGTGCCTCGCACTCGCCGGCCCGGTCACCGTGAGCCGCACCATCGAAACCGGCAATGCCGACCGGCCAGCGAACATGGATCTGTTCGCCCGGCACCTGCTCGCCCTGTTCGACGAGACGCTGCGGGCACAGGCCACCGACTGAAAAAGATCAGTCCGCCTGCACGCCCGCGGCGCGGATCACCTTGCCCCACTTGCCCACCTCCGCCGCGAGGTGCGTGCGCAGGCTCTCTGGCGTCTGCTTCTCCACCGGCACGATCTCGGAGCTGAGTTCGGCCAGGCGGTGCTTCACCATGTCGTCCTGCAGCGCCGCGCGCAGCGCGACGTTGAGCTTCTCGATCACCGCGGCCGGCGTGCCCTTGGGCGCATAGATGCCGTGCCACACCCGCACGTCGAAGCCCTTGAGCCCCTGCTCGTCCAGCGTCGGGATGTTCGGCATGCTCGACAGCCGCTGCGGCGTGGTCACGCCGAACACCTTCACGCGGTTGCCGTCCTTGATGACCGGCGCGGTCTGCGTGGTCTGGTCGCACAGCAGGTCGACCTGCCCGCCCATCAGGTCGTTGAGCGCCGGGCCCGCACCCTTGTAGGGCACGGTCGTGAGCTGCACACCGATCTGGTTCATGAACAGCAGCCCGCACAGTTGCGACACCGCGCCCACGCCCGCGTTGGCCAGGGTCACCTTGTCCTTGTTGGCCTTCACGTAGGCCAGCAGCTCCTGGTAGTTGTTGGCGGGAAAGTCCTTGCGCGACAGCAGCGTCATCGGCACGTCCAGCACCTGGCCGACGTACTCGAAGTCCTTCAGCGGGTCGTAGTTGAGCTTCTTGTAGAGCGCGGGCGCGGTGGCCATGCCCATGTGGTGGATCAGGATGGTGTAGCCGTTGGGCGCCGCCTTGGCCACCCGCGTGGGCGCGATGGTGCCGCCCGCGCCCACGGTGTTCTCGACGATCACCGGCTGGCCCAGCGACTTGCCCATGGGAATGGCCAGCATGCGCGCCACCACGTCTGTGGGGCCGCCGGCCGAGTACGGCACGACCATCGTCACCGGCTTGTCGGGCCATGCGGCCTGCGCCGATGCCGGCGCCTGGAAGGCCAGCAGGCATGCGCCCGCCGAGGCGGCGATCAGGGTCCTGAATTTCCAGTCTTTCTTCGTTGCTCTCGTCACTTGCTTGTCTCCTTTATGGGTTGTTTGCTCAGGGGTGTCTCAGGGTTGCTGTTCTTCGAGCGCGAGCAGGCGTTCGGCCAGCCGCACCACCGGCGCGTCGACCATGCGCCCGTCGAGGCTGACCACGCCGCCGCCGGCCGCGCGTATGGCCTCGACCACGCGGCGGGCCCATGCCAGCTCCTGCGCCGTGGGGCCGAGCGCGGCGTGCACAGGCGCGACCTGGTCGGGGTAGATGCACAGCTTGGCGCCGAAGCCGCCGCGCCGGGCGCGCGCGGTGTCGGCTGCCAGCCGCGCGGCGTCGCGCCAGTCGGGCGTCACGCCGTCGATGGGTGCTGGCAGTCCGGCGCGGCGCGAGGCCAGCAGCAGCGCGAGGCGCACCGGCACCAGCTCGGCTTCGTCGGCGTCGCAGGCCAGGCCCAGGTCGGCCTGGAAATCCAGGTTGCCGAAGGCCAGGCGCAGCACCTGCGGGCCGGCGGCGAGTTCGTCGACGGCGGCGAGGCCGGCGGCCGATTCGATCAGCGGCACCAGCGCGGCCGACGGGCCAGCCGCCTCGGCCAGCCGCGAGAGATCGGCTGCGCGCTCCGCCTTGGGCAGCACGATGCCGGCGATCAGTCCCTGCGCGGCGAGCGCTCCGATCTGCGCGCAATCGTCGTCATGCCACGGCGTACCGGCCGCGTTGATGCGCACCAGCAGCCGTCGCCGGTCTTCGGTGGGCAGCGCGGCGAACGAGGCCGCGAGCTGCTCGCGGGCCTGCACCTTGCGCTCGGGCGCCACGGCGTCCTCCAGGTCGACGATCACGCCGCCCGCCCCCGTGGCCAGCGCGCGCGCATGGCGCTCGGGCCGGTCAGCGGGTACGAAGAGAAAGGCGCGCGCCAGCGAAAGCGGCGGCGCGCTCACACCGCCCCCGCCTCGCGCAGCGCCACGATCTCCGCCTCGCCGCGCCCGAGGCTGCGCAGGATGGCGTCGGTGTGCTCGCCGACCGCAGGGATCGGGTCCATGCGGTAGTCGAACGCGCTCTGGCGCCCCGCCGGCAGCAGGGCCGGAATGTCTCCGGCCGGCGAGCCCACCTGCCGCCAACGCTCGCGCGCCTGCAGTTGCGGATGAGCCCAGAGGCCGGCCATGTCGTTCATGCGGGCGTTGGCGATCTGCGCGGTGTCGAGCCGCTCCAGCACCTGCGCCGTGCTCAGCGCGCCGAAGGTCTCCACGATGATCGAGCGCAGCGCCTCGCGGTTCTCGTTGCGGCGCGCGTTGCTGTCGAAACGGGGGTCGGCGGCCAGCCCGGCCTGCAGCAGCACCTTCTCGCAGAAGACTCGCCACTCGCGCTCGTTCTGCAGGCCCAGCATCACGGTGCCGCCGTCGCCGGCGGGGAACGGGCCGTAGGGGTAGATGGTCGCGTGCGAGGCGGCGCTGCGCGGCGGCGGCGGTGCGCCGTCGTAGGCGTAGTACATCGGGTAGCCCATCCACTCGGCCAGCGACTCGAGCATCGACACGTCGATGTGCGAGCCCTTGCCCGTCTTGCCGCGCTGGAGCAGCGCCGCGAGGATGCCGGTGTAGGCATACATGCCGGCCGCGATGTCGGCGATGGAATTGCCCGACTTGCAGGGCTCCTCGGGCGTGCCCGTCACCGAAAGAAAGCCCGCCTCGCTCTGGATCAGCAGGTCGTAGGCCTTCTTGTCGCGGTACGGGCCGTCCTCGCCGTAGCCAGAGATGTCGCAGACGATGAGCCTCGGGTGCTTTTCCTGCAGCGCCTGCGCGCCCAGCCCCATGCGCGCGGCCGCGCCGGGCGCGAGGTTCTGCACCAGCACATCGGCGTCGGCCAGCAGCTCCTGCAGCACCGCGAGCGCGGCGGGCTGCTTGAGGTCGAGCGTGAGGCTCTCCTTCGAGCGGTTGACCCACACGAAATGCGAGGCCTCGCCGCCCACGCGGGCGTCGTAGGCGCGGGCGAAGTCGCCCGCCCCGGGGCGCTCCACCTTGATGACGCGTGCGCCGAGGTCGGCGAGCTGGCGGGTGCAGAACGGCGCGGCGATCGCGTGCTCGAGCGAGATGACGGTGATGCCGTCCAGGGGTCTTGTCATGTGTTCGTTCCTCCGCTCAGGCCAGCACGGCCGTGGCCTGCATCGTGAGCCAGCCGTCGGCGTCCTCGCCCCACAGGCTGAATGTCTTTGCGTCGGCCTCGGGTTTGCCGTGCACGCGGAACGGCGCGATGTCGAAGGTCGGGCGCACCGCGCGGAACTCGAAGCGCGCCAGCTGCGCGCCCGGCACGTTGCGGCGCAGCAGGTCGACCAGCAGCGTCGCGATCAGCGGGCCATGCACGATCAGGCCCGGGTAGCCCTCGACCTGCGTGACGTAGCGGCGGTCGTAGTGGATGCGGTGGCCGTTGAAGGTGAGCGCCGAATAGCGGAAGAGCAGCACGTCGTCGGGCACGATGTCGCGGCTGAAGGCGGCGTCCTTCGGTGCGGGCGTGGGCGGCGGGCCGGCCTCGCCAGGTTGCGCAGCGGCGCGGTAGACGATGTCGTGCTCCTCGGTAAGCGCGAGGCCGCGTTCGTTGCGCACCTCGTGGCGCACCAGCACGAACACCAGCTCGCCGGTTCGACCCGCCTTGTGCGTGACCGAGACGATGCGCGAGGTGCGCTCCGCCCTGTCGCCCACCTGCAGCGGATTGCCCGGCTCCCACGCAAGCCGCCCGCCCGCCCACATGCGGCGCGGCAGCGGCACGGGCGGCAGGAAGCCGCCGCGCTTCGCGTGGCCGTCCTCGCCGATCTCCGACTGGCGGTGGTGCGGCAGGAAGTAGAGCCAGTGCCACAGCTCGGGCAGGCGCGTGCCGGCCTGCGGCAGCGGATCGTCACGGTCGAGCGTGGCGGAGAGCGCGCGCACGGGCGCGGCGGTGATGTCGTCGGCCAGCGTTTCGCTGCGGCCTTGCCAGGCCTGCAGCTTCGCCAGCGCTTCGCTGTCGATGGTGGGAGATGGAGTCTGCGCGTCGTTGCTCATGGATTCCTTCGTCGATTCCTGCGTCGTTCAGTCGACCGCGGCACCGGAGGCCTTGACGATCCGCGCCCACTTGGCAAGGTCGTCGTGCAGCAGCGCCGAGAACTGTTCGGGGGTGGTCGGCGCGGCGATCTCCACGCCCTGCTGGTCGAGCTTGTCGCGCAGGTCCTTCGAGGCCAGCGCCTTGCGCGTGGCGTCCTGCAGCGTGGCGAGCACATCGGGCGGCACGCCCGCGGGGGCGAACAGGCCGATCCACAGCGTGCCGTTGTAGCCGGGCACGGCCTCGGCGATGGTGGGCACGTCGGGCAGCACGGGCGAGCGTTTTTCGCCGCTCACGGCCAGCGCGCGCAGCTTGCCGGCCTTGATGTGCGGCAGCGCCGAAGGCAGGCTCGCGAACACGATGGGCAACTGGCCGCCCAGCACGTCGTTGAGCGCCGGCGCCACGCCCTTGTAGGGCACGTGCTGCATCGAGATGCCGGCCATGCTGTTGAGCATTTCGCCCAGCAGGTGGTTGAGCGTGCCGTTGCCGGCCGAGGCGTACTGGTAGTTCGCGCCCTTCGCCCGCGCGAGCTTCAGGAGCTCGGCGAGGTTTTTCGCCGGAAACGAGGGGTTGACCAGCAGCACGTTGGGCACCGCGCCGACGAGGCCCACGGGCTTGAAATCCTTCTCGGGATCGAAGCCCGGGTTCTTGTAGAGCGCCGGGTTGATGGCCTGGCTGCTGCTGATGGTCATGAGCAGCGTGTAGCCGTCCTTCGGACCCTTGGCCACCAACTGCGTGCCGATGTTGCCGCCCGCACCGGGACGGTTGTCGACCACCACGCTGGCGTTGTTCATCACCTCGCCGAGCTTCTGGCCCACGAGGCGGCCGACGATGTCGTTGGTGCCGCCGGCGGCCTGCGGCACGACCAGCGTGACGGGGCGCGAGGGATAGCTTTGCGCGAGCGCGGGGCCCGCCGGAAGCACGAACGCGGCTGCCAGCGACAGCAGCGCCCATGTGCGGAATTTCGTGTGTCTTGTCGTCTCCATGGCCCGCATCGTCGGCCGCCCCACCCTCGTGCGCAATCTGCGATTTCGGAACCCAGCCTTCTGCAATGCCGAAGGCTGGTGGCATGCCGGCGCCTACCATCACTGCATGCTTTTCGACCTCACCGACCTCCGGCTCTTCGTCGCCACGGCCGAGCTCGGCAACCTGACGCGAGCGGCCGAGCGCCAGCACCTGTCGCTGGCGGCGGCCAGCGCTCGCATCAAGGCGCTGGAAACCCAGGCCGGCCTGCAACTGCTGCAGCGCGAGGCCCGGGGCGTGCGGCTGCTGCCGCCAGGGGAAGCCTTTCTGCATCACGCCCGACTCGTGCTGCACCAGACGGAGCAGCTGCGCGCCGACCTGCTCGAATACGGCGGCGGCCTGCGCGGCCACCTGCGCGTGTTCGCCAACACCACGGCGGTGACGGACTTCCTGCCCGAGATCCTGCCGGGCTTTCTGGCGCGCAACCCGCGCATCAACGTCGACCTTCAGGAAAAACCGAATGCTCAGATCCCTCGCGGCGTGCTCGACGGCCGCGCCGACATCGGCATCGTCGCGGGCCGCGTCGACACGCTGGGGCTGGAAGCCATCCACTTCAGCACCGACCGGCTGGTGCTCGCCACCTCGCGCAAGCACCGCTTCGCCAGGCGCAAGAAGATCTCCTTCGCCGAGACGCTCGACGAAGACGCCATCGGCATGCAGCAAGGCAGCACGCTGCAGACTTTCCTCTCGCAGATCACCGACAACCTGGGCAAGCGGCAGAAGCTGCGCATCCAGCTCGGCAGCTTCGACGCCATGTGCCGGATGATCGGCAACGGCGTGGGCATCGGCGTCGTGCCCGAGTCGGCCGCCCGGCGCAACCAGGAAAGCATGCAGCTCGCGCTGATCGACCTCGACGACGCCTGGTGCGTGCGGGAGCGCTACCTGCTCGTGCGCGACCGCGCGGCGCTGCCGATCTACGCGCAGGCGCTGGTCGACACGCTATGCCGGCATTACGCAGAACAGCAGGCAGCGCCTGAAAGCTGACGACGGCATCGAAAAAACAGCAACTTGCGCGCGATTGCTGAGCAACTCGCTCCCGTCCCCATTTTCTGTGGGCAACTTTGGGGGTAACTCATGAGGAGCCTTGTAAAACGAATGCAAGTCATTGTTTTACAAGGGTATTCCTTAGTTTGCTCAAATTTTGGGCGGTGAACAACCTTGGTCGCCAAAACCGCGTCGCCAAGCCCTCGAAGCGCCTCCGACTCCTGTTTTTCACGGTTTTCCGTGAGCGAAAAACGCTATCGGATCAGCCACTTGCAGCCGGAATGTGGAAAAGCCAGCTTCTTCCCCACTTTCAGTGCACAACTTTGGGGATAACTGATGAGGAGCGTTGTAAAAGCAACGTAAGTTGTTGTTTTGCAAAGGGATTAGTTAATCTGCCCAAAATTTGGGCGGTGAACAAGATGTCCTTCGGGACTCGCCGCGAGCCCTGCCGGCGATCAGTAAGGCGGCGCCTTGCGCGCCCGCTGCGCGCGTGCCGCCTCGGTCCACCACGCGAGGTCGTCCGCAAACCGGCCGAATGAGCGCTGCAGCGACTCGCCCGCGGGCCCCGTCGGCTTGCCGGCGGCATCCAGCGTCTGCGAGATCGGCCCGACGGCGAGGGTGCTCGACACCACGACCATGCCCATCTCCGAGAGGATCGAATGCCACACCGTGCCCGAGCGCACGCCGGAGAAGCGCCCCGCCGAATAGCTCGCGATGGCCGCGGGGCGCCAGAACCACTCTTCCAGGAAATGGTCCGTGAGGTTCTTCAGGCCCGGTTGCGGGCCCCAGTTGTATTCGCCGGTGACGAAGATGAAGGCGTCAGCCGTGCGGATCTTCTCGGCCAGCGCCTCCATCGCGGCGGGCGCGCTGCCCTTCGGATATTCCTTGTACATGCGGTCGAGCATGGGCAGGTCGACCGCCTTCGCGTCGATCAGCTCCGCGTCGGCGCCGCGCTCGCGCAGGCCGGCGACGATGAAGTCGGCCAGGCGCACGCCCATGCGGTCGGAGCGGTAGGAGCCGTAGAACACCAGGATCTTGTCGCTCATCGTCTGTGCTCCTTTGCGTCGGTGTGCAGTGGCTCGCTCAGGTCGGAGCCTGCAGCTTGTCCTGCGTGCGGGTGTCGAAGTCTGCCGCGTCGTGCCGCTCGTGCAGCTGGCTCGTCGGCTGGCCCCAGGTGCGGTTGACTATGCGGCCGCGCTGCACCGCCGGGCGCTGGGCGATCTCGTCGGTCCAGCGCAGCACATTTTTGTATCCGCTCACCTGCAGGAACTCGCCCGCCTCGTAGAGCTGCCCCTTGGCCAGCGTGCCGTACCAGGGCCAGACGGCCATGTCTGCAATGGTGTATTCGTCGCCCGCGAGATAGCGGCTTTCAGCCAGGCGGCGGTCGAGCACGTCGAGCTGGCGCTTGGTCTCCATCGCGAAGCGGTCGATGGCGTATTCGATCTTCGTGGGCGCGTAGGCAAAGAAATGCCCGAAGCCACCGCCCAGGTACGGCGCGCTGCCCATCTGCCAGAAGAGCCACGACAGGCACTCGGCCCGCGCCGCCCGCTCGGTCGGCAGGAAGGCGTTGCCGAACTTCTCGGCCAGGTACTGCAGGATCGCGCCCGACTCGAACACGCGGATCGGCTTGTCGCCGCTGCGGTCCATGAGCGCGGGAATCTTCGAATTCGGGTTCACCGCCACGAAGCCGCTGCCGAACTGGTCGCCGTCGTTGATGCGGATCAGCCAGGCGTCGTACTCGGCGCCCGCATGGCCCAGCGCCAGCAGTTCCTCGAGCATCACCGTCACTTTCACGCCGTTGGGCGTGGCGAGCGAATAGAGTTGCAGCGGATGCTTGCCTACGGGCAGCTCCTTCTCGTGCGTCGCGCCCGCGATGGGACGATTGATGTTCGCGAAGCGGCCGCCGCTTTCCTTGTTCCATGACCAGACGGTGGGCGGCGTGTAGGCTGTCGTGCCATTCATGCGATGAGTTCCTGGAGTTGAACCGACGATGATCATTCTCTACGACTGCGCCACCGCCCCCAGCCCGCGGCGCGCGCGCATCCTGCTTGCCGAGAAGGGCATTGCGCACGAGACCGTGCAGGTCGACCTGGTCCGTGGTGAGCAGATGGGCGAGGCCTACCGCGCGATCAATCCGCAGTGCACCGTGCCTGCCCTGCGCACCGACGACGAAGACGGCCTGCTGCTGACCGACAACGCCGCCATCGCGGCCTGGGTGGAAGCCCGATACCCGCAGCCGCCGCTGATGGGCATCACCCCACGGGAAAAAGCCGAGATCGCCAGCTGGAATTGGCGCATCGAATTCGAAGGCCTGCTCGCCATCGCCGAGACGCTGCGCAACAGCTCACCCGCGATGGCCGACCGCGCACTGCCCGGCCCGGTCAACTACGCGCAGATTCCCGAACTCGCCCAACGCGGGCTCGCACGCGTCCAGCATTTCTTCGACACGCTGAACGAACGGCTGGCCGGCCGCGATTTCATCGCCACCGACCGCTTCAGCATTGCCGACATCACCGCCGTGGTGGCGGTGGACTTCGCCCGCGTGGTGCGGGTCAAACCCGGGGAGCAGCACCCCGAGCTGCTGCGCTGGCGTGCGGCTATGGCACAGCGGCCGTCGATGGCGATGGCGCGCTGAAGTCGAAGGGCCAAGGGTCTATCTGGATGGGGTGCAATATCTTGACCGGACCAGGCTGCCGCCGCTCCTCGAGCGATAGATCCTCCGAGTAGTCGGCAAAGAGCGTGCCGCAATCATCGGCCAGGAACGGGACGCCGCGCTGCCAGATGATGCTCCAGTACGGGCTCTTGGTCGGGCCGTGATGACTTCCATCGCAGATGGTTGAACAGTCGAGCTTCACGCAAAGCTCCCCTGCCAACCGAAGCCCCAACTCGTACTGCTGCGACTCCTGACCGCCAACAACCCATCCGTTGATGACAAAAGGGAACTCGCTGGGATTCGGGTCGATGCTGAGTGCAATCTCGGCATCGAACGTGGGATCGGCAAGATCGCCCCACCACACTCGTGCACCAGGTGCATGACGTGCAAGCGCCTGCCCAATGACCTCGCGCGTTGGCTCCCTGGAAAGGCCGACCCACATGAGTGGTTACGATGAAAGATCGAATGGGACGCGCCCACCTTTCGGCAAGCACGTCCCCTGCACGCCGATCAGCGTTCGATGGTCAGCGCCACGCCCATGCCCCCTCCGATGCACAGCGAGGCGATGCCCTTCTTGGCGTTGCGGCGCTGCATTTCGTGCAGCAGCGTCACCAGGATGCGGCAGCCCGATGCGCCGATGGGGTGGCCGATGGCGATGGCGCCGCCGTTGACGTTCACCTTGTTGATGTCCCAGCCCATTTCCTTGTTCACGGCACAGGCCTGGGCAGCGAAGGCTTCGTTGATCTCGAGCAGGTCGAGGTCGGCGGCCTTCCAGCCGGCGCGCTGCAGCGCCTTGGTCGACGCGGGCACGGGGCCCATGCCCATGATGGCCGGGTCGAGGCCGGCGGTGGCGTAGCTGGCGATGCGGCCCAGCGGCTTCAGGCCGAGGGCAGCGGCCTTCTTCGCCGTCATGACCATCACGGCTGCCGCGCCGTCGTTCAGGCCCGAGGCGTTGCCCGCCGTCACGCCGCCGGCCTTGTCGAAGGCGGGACGCAGGCCGGCCAAGCCTTCGGCGCTGGTCTTGCGGTTGATGAACTCGTCGGTGTCGAAGACGACCGGGTCGCCCTTCTTCTGCGGAATGCTCACGCCGACGATCTCGTCCTTGAACTTGCCGGCGTCCTGCGCGGCGGCGGCCTTGGTCTGGCTGCCCAGCGCCAGCTCATCTTGAGCGGAGCGGTCGATGCCGTACTTCTTGGCCACGTTCTCGGCGGTGATGCCCATGTGGTACTGGTTGTAGACGTCCCACAGGCCGTCGACGATCATGGTGTCGACCATCTTCCAGTCGCCCATGCGCTGGCCGTTGCGCGAGTTGGGCAGCACGTGCGGCGCGGCGCTCATGTTCTCCTGGCCGCCGGCAATGACGATCTCGCTGTCGCCCGTGGCCACGGCCTGGGCCGCCAGCATCACGGCCTTCAGGCCCGAGCCGCACACGGCGTTGATGGTGAGCGCCGGCGTTTCCTTGGCGCCGCCGCTCTTCAGCCACGCCTGGCGCGCGGGGTTCTGGCCCGCGCCGGCCGCCAGCACCTGGCCCATGATGGCCTCGCCGATCTGGTCGGCCGTGAGGTTGGCGCGCGCAATCACTTCCTTGATGACGGCTGCGCCGAGCTCGGTGGCCGGAATGCCGGCGAGCGAGCCGCCGAACTTGCCGACTGCCGTGCGGGCTGCCGAAACGATGACGATGTCTTCCATGAGGTTCTCCGTTGAAGTGATTTGAAACTCTGCTGCTACGGCCTTGCCGTGCCGAACTCCGTCAGGCCTTGGCCTTGACGTAGCGTCCGGGTGCCGGCTCGATGGCCTTGTAGGCCTTGCCGTTGCCGTACGCCTTGGGCGCGGGAACCTGTTTGCCCGCATGCCCCTTGAGCCATTGTGCCCAGTCGGTCCACCAGCTGCCCGGGTGCTCCTGCGCGCCGGCCAGCCATTCGGCCTGGGTCTTGGGAAACTTGCCGTCCTCGCGGATCCAGTGGCTGCGCTTCTTCTTGGCGGGCGGGTTGATCACCCCGGCGATGTGGCCCGAGGCGCCCATCACGAAGCGCTTCTTGCCGGGCAGCAGCTGCGTGGATGCATACGCACCGCCGATCGGCACGATGTGGTCCTCGCGCGAGCCGTAGATGTAGGCCGGGATGTCGATGCGGCCCAGGTCGATCTTCTCGCCGCACACCGTGAGCGCGTTGGGCTTGGCCAGCTTGTTCTCGTGGTACGTGTTGCGCAGGTACCAGGCGTAGAACGGGCCCGGCAGATTGGTGGCGTCGCTGTTCCAGTACAGCAGGTCGAAAGGCGGCGGGGTCTCGCCCTTGAGGTAGTTGCCGACCACGTAGTTCCACACAAGGTCGTTGGGCCGCAGGAAGCTGAAGGTCGAGGCCAGGTCGCCACCGGGCAGCAGGCCGCCGTTGCCCAGCTGCATCTCGCGGTACTGCACCATCTGCTCGTCCACGAAGATGTCGAGGATGCCTGTGTCGCTGAAGTCGAGGAAGGTAGTGAGAAGCGTGACCGAGGCGGCCGGCTTCTCGCCGCGCGCCGCGAGCACGGCCAGCGCGGTGCTCAGGATGGTGCCGCCCACGCAGAACCCCAGCGCATTGATCTGCTTGCTCCCGCTGATCTCCTGCACCGTGTGGATCGCCTTGATGGCGGCGTTCTCGATGTAGTCGTCCCAGGTGGCCTTGCCCATCGACTCGTCGGGGTTGCGCCAGCTCACCACGAACACGCGGTGGCCCTGCTCGTTCGCATAGCGGATCAGCGAGTTCTCGGGCTGCAGGTCGAGGATGTAGAACTTGTTGATGCAAGGCGGCACCAGCAGGAAGGGCCGCTCGTACACCTTGGGCGTGAGGGGCTTGTATTCGAGCAGCTGGAAGAACTCGTTCTCGAACACCACGGCACCCTCGGTGGTGGCCACGTTGCGCCCCACTTCGAAGGCGCTCTCGTCGGTCATGCTGAGGTGGCCCTGCCTGACGTCATGCAGCAGGTTCTGGATGCCCTTGGCGATGCTCTCGCCCTGGGTATCGATGGCCTTCTTCTGCGCCTCGGCATTGAAGGCCAGCGAGTTGCTGGGGGCCGAGGCGGCCATCCATTGCTCGACCGCGAAGCGCAGCCGCGCCTTGGTCTTCTGGTCGGCATCGATGGCCTCGGCCATGCTCAGCATGGTGCGGCCGTTGAGCAGGTACACGGCCGCCGAAAAAGCCGACAGCGGATTGCGGCCCCAGGCGTCGCCCGCGAAGCGCTTGTCGCCCTCGGGCTTGGCACCGAAGCCCTGGCGCCAGAGTTCGGTGGCCTCGGCGAGGTATTGCTGCTGGATGGACTGGAGTTTTTCGGGATCGATGGAGAAACGCGGCAGCTCGGGCATCTTCATGCCCTGCGGCAACTCCCATAGCGGCGTGCCGCCGACGTTGAAGGCCGAAGCCCCTTGCGCGGCGGACTGCTGGAACGATTCCAGCGCCTTGCTCCATCCCTCTGAAAGAGCCTGCTGGAAGGGCGCGAACGCATCGGCACCCGTTGCTTGTTGCTTCATCATCTCTCCTGGTCCTCGCCTGAAACGGTACGGATGGCTTGCGTCTTTTGAGTATGCTGCATTCAAAGAGCGCTCACAACGCTACCTCCACCACTTACCAACTGAAACTTTCCGTGTTTGTCCATCTGATCGTCATCGGTTGGTTGTATGTCGCCTTGATGATGGCCGTGGCCGAAGCCACCAACACCACCGGAACGGTGCTGGGCGCCATCTTCACATTTCTTTTGTACGGTTTGGCGCCGGTCGCACTGGTGGTTTACCTGATGGGCACTCCCGCGAGGCGACGCGCGATCAGGCAGCGCGAACTCGAGGCGCAGGAAGCCGCCCGGCGGGCGGCTGCCGAGGCTGCTGCAGGCTCAGGCCTTCCAGACCAGGGCGGCGAAACGGCCGCTGATGCCGTCGCGCCGGTGCGAAAAGAACCTTGAAGCGTTGCCGACGGTGCACCACGGGTCGCTGCCGTCGTTGCCATGGATCGACTCGATGCCCGCCGCGCGCAACCGCTGGCGCGCCAGCCCGGGCAGGTCGGCAAGCCATTTGCCTGCAGCAGGCGCAGGCCGGAAGCAGGACGCCGCCGCTGGCGCATGCGCCTCGAACGCGGCCTTGACCTCCGGTCCCACCTCGAAGGCCTTGGGGCCGATGCACGGCCCCAGCCAGGCGATGACCTTCGAAGCGCCATCGAAAGACTTCGCCGTCTGCTCCAGCACGCCGCCCGCCAGACCGCGCCAGCCGGCATGTGCGGCGGCCACGCGGTGACCGGTTTCGTCGGTGAAGAGCACCGGCAGGCAATCGGCCACCATGATCGTGCAGGCCAGGCCGGCCTCGGTGGCGGTACAGCCGTCAGCGGCCGTGCCGTCGTTCACCGCACCAGCGGCGGCATCGAGCTCGACGACGCCCGTGCCGTGCACCTGCTGGAGAAAGACCGGACGAGCCCCGACGGCAGCGCGCAAACGGTTGCGGTTCTGTGCCACGTGCGCCGGCTCGTCGCCCACGTGGTCGCCGAGGTTCAGGCTCTCGTAGCGCCCCAGCGAGACGCCACCCTCGCGCGTGGTGCACACGGCCCGCACGTTCGGCGGCGCGGGCCAGTCGGGCACGAGCCAGCTCGCATCCATCGGCTTCAGGCTTCCGCGTCGGGGGCCTGCGAAGGCTGGGCACGCTGGAAGGCGTCGAGCTCCATGCAGGCCTCGAAGGCGGCCATGGTGCGCGGCAGGCCGCTGAAGTCGCAGTCGAAGCGGCGGCCGTTGAAGATCTGCGGCACCAGGCAGCAGTCGGCCAGGGTGGGCGTGTCGCCCCAGCAGTAGGTGCCGGCGGGGTACTGCGCGAGCTGGCGCTCGAAGGCCAGCAGGCCGTCGCGCACCCAGTGGCGGTACCAGGCGTTCTTGGCTTCCTCGTCGAGCTTCAGGTCCTTCACGAGGTACTTCAGCACACGCAGGTTGTTCAGCGGATGGATCTCGCAGGCGATGGACTGGGCCAGCGCGCGCACATGGGCACGGCCCGCCGGGTCGCGCGGCAGCAGCGCGGGCTCGGGGTGGGTTTCGTCGAGGTACTCGATGATGGCCATCGATTGCGAGAAGCGCTCGCCCTCGTCTTCGAGCAGCGGCACCAGTCGGTCGGCGGAGATGGATGCGAAGGGGCCGGTGCGGTGGTCGCCGCGCGCGATATGCACGGGAACGTAGTCGAAGTCGAGGCCCTTCAGGTTGAGGGCGATGCGCACGCGAAACGAGGCGGAGGAGCGGAAGTAGTTATGCAGCTTCATGGTTTCGCAAGGATAGCGCTCCCCAGGGAGCAAGTTCAGGAACGGGGCATGGCGGCCAGCACGCAGCGGAAGTCCTGCAGAGCCGCCTTCGGCGAGGTGGCTGCGATCCCTTCGCGCCATTCGCCGAGGATGCGGCGCGCGGCCTCCTCCTCCCGCGCGGCGATTCCGATGCGCCAGGGCCCCAGCGCACCAGGCTCCTCGCCCTCGCCGTGGTTGTGCTGGCCCTCGCCGTAGGGGCGGCCCTCGGAACAGGCGCGGCAGAGCATCTGCATGCTGGCGGTCCAGTTCTCGGCGCTGGCGTCGGCGGCCTCGAAGCGCTTGATCAGCGCGTCGATGTCTTGCCTGGTCGCCTCCTCGATGGTGACTTCGTACGTCGAATAGTCCGAAGGTGCGATCAGCTCCAGGGCATCGAACACCGGCACCTCGCGCTCGCCATGCAGGCGGTAGCCATTGGCCGCGCCGTCGTGCAGCACGAGGTCGCCGTAGCGGTGGCCGCAGTCGGGCGTGGGCACGTTGCGCAGGATGGCGCGCGCCGGGTCGATGCGGTCGGCCCACACCACCTCGCTGGCCTCGAAGCCATGCACGCGGATGGGCGTGAGCCCGATGAAGAGATCGACCGGCCCGTCGCCCTCGGGCACCTCGATGCCGTACTGCCGCCATGCACTGCGGGCCGTGGTCCAGTCGCCCAGGGCGGTGGCCGCGATGCCGAGATTCCAGATCGCGCCCTCGTTGCGCGGGTCGCACTGCACCGCGCGGGCGTTGGCCTGCAGCGAAGCGGCCCAATCGCCGCGGTACTTGTGGATGAGGCCGATGTTGTACCAGGGGGCCGACCAGTTCGGCAGCACGGCGCCGGCCTGCGCATAGGCTTGCAGCGCGCCGTCCTGGTCGCCCTTCTCGTCGAGCCGGCGGCCTAGTTCGTTGAGCGCGTTGGCCTTGCCGGCCTTGCCGATTCGGATGGGCATGGTGGGATTCGAGGGGAATGGAGAGGGAATACGCCGGGCGGGCCGCCTATTGTGAGCCTGCCGCCTCTGGCACACTGCCGGTTTCCCGCTTGGCTTCCCTGAAAAAAGGACACGTCGCAATGGCTTCCGAGTTCGTCTTCGCCCCGCCCGCCGCCGTTTCGGTGCCGGTGGCCGGCCAGTCAGCCCGCTTTCCGGTGCACCGCATCTACTGCGTGGGCCGCAACTACGAAGATCACGCCAAGGAAATGGGCTTCACCGGCCGCGAGCCGCCCTTCTTCTTCATGAAGCCCGCCGATGCGCTGGTGGTGGTCGATGCGGGCCAGACCGGCACCATGGCCTACCCCTCCCTCACCAAGAACCTGCACCACGAGATCGAGCTCGTGGTCGCCATCGGCACCGGCGGCAGGAACATCGCCGCGGCCGACGCCCACAAGCACATCTACGGCTACGCGGTCGGCCTCGACATGACGCGCCGCGACCTGCAGAACGACATGAAGAAGCAGGGCCGCCCCTGGGACATCGGCAAGGGCTTCGAGCAGAGCGCGCCCATCGGCCCCATCGTTCCCGTGGCGCAGGCCGGCGACGCCGAGAAGGCCGAGATCTCGCTGCAGGTCAATGGCACCGACCGCCAGCGCAGCAACGTGAGCAAGCTGATCTGGAACGTGGCCGAGACCATCGAGCACCTGTCGGCGGCCTGGGAGTTGCAGCCCGGCGACCTGATCTACACCGGCACGCCCGAAGGCGTGGCCGCCGTGGTGGCCGGCGACACGCTCGTGGGCGAGGTCGCGGGCCTGCCGAAGCTGACCGTCAAGGTCGTCTGAAGACGGCGGCCGGTTTCATGCTTCTGCGCGTACCCATCAAGCATTGCAAGAACTGTGGCACCGCGGTGGTCTACCGCGTGCCGGACGACGGCGACACCAAGCAGCGCGCCGTCTGCCCGGCCTGCCACACCATCCACTACGAGAACCCGCTGAACGTGGTCGGCACCATCCCCGTGCTGGGCGACAAGGTGCTGCTGTGCAAGCGCAACATCGAACCGCGCTGGGGCAAGTGGACGCTGCCGGCCGGCTTCATGGAACTCGAAGAGACCACCGCCCAGGGCGCCGCGCGCGAGACCGACGAGGAGGCCGGCGCGAACTTCGAACTCGAGGGCCTGTTCTCGGTGATCAGCGTGGTGCGCGTGGGCCAGGTGCACCTGTTCTACCGCGCCCGCCTGCTCGACGACAAGTTCGACCCGGGCCACGAGACCATCGAGGCGCGCCTGTTCACCGAGGAAGAGATTCCCTGGGACGAGATCGCCTTCCGTACGGTGCGCGAGACGCTCGAGCACTACTTCGCGGACCGCAAGCGCGGCAGCTTCGACCGCGTGCACGAACTCAGCATCGTCTGACCAGATCCATGAACAAGACACTGCGCACTACCCTCTTCTGCGGCGCCAGCCTCGGCTTCGCGCTGGCGGCAGCGGCGGCCAGGGCGGAAACCGTGGGCGACGTCGACACCGCCTTCAAGCTCATCGGCCCCGACCACAAGATCGTGATCGAGGCCTACGACGACCCCAAGGTCAACGGCGTGACCTGCTACGTCTCGCGCGCCAAGACCGGCGGGCTGGCCGGCGCCTTCGGCGTGGCCGAGGACAAGGCCGAAGCCTCCATCGCCTGCCGCCAGGTCGGCCCGGTGAGCATCACGCAGCCGCTGCCCAAGCGCGAGGAGGTCTATAGCGAGCGGCTGTCGGTGCTCTTCAAGCGCCTGCGCGTGGTTCGGATGGTCGACGCCAGGCGCAACACGCTGGTCTACCTGACCTACTCCGACCTGCTGATCGACGGCTCGCCCAAGAACAGCGTGACGGCGGTGCCCATCGACCGGGGCACGCCGATCCCGCTCAAATAGCCGGCGGACTATGTCCTCTTCACAGCCGGTTGCTCTTTCGCGCGGCGCCGGCGCGGCGGTTTGCTAGCATCGCCCGCGTGGCGCGCCCCCACGGCGCGCCGGTTTGCAGGAACCCTCCGCAACGAACCCGTTCGAACAGAGCCCATGCACCTTCAGACTTTCGTTTTACGCGCCGGCGCCATGGCGCTGCTCGCCGCAGGCCTCGCAGCCTGCTCCACGGTCGACCTCAACACGCCCTGGCCGGCGCCCCCGGCGGCCAAGCCACCGGTGCAGCAGCGCCCGGCGGCCCTGTTCATCAGGCCGGCGAACGGCCCGACCATCGCCCGCTTCGACGGCGACCGCGTCAAGGGCATCGACATCGCCGGCAACCTCGGCGACCCGGTCGTCGCCTCGGCCGACGGCCGCGTGGTGTACGTGGGCGGCGAACTGCCGGCCTACGGCAACATGGTCATCGTGAAGCACAACGAAACCTTCCTCACCGCCTATGCGCACGTGCAGACCATCCTGGTGAAGGAAAACGCCGTCGTCCGCCAGGGCGACAAGATCGCCGAGATGGGCCGCAGCAACGCCGACCGCGTGAAGCTGCGCTTCGAGATCCGCAAGAACGGCAACCCGGTCGATCCCGAGCCGTATCTCAGCGGCCGGCTGATGCAGTAAGCGCCGCGGCGCTCACCAGGAAAAAGCCCCCTTTCGGGGGCTTTTTCGTTTTTACGGGCACCCGAAAGAACGGGCGCCCTCTCCCTGTCCAGTCGCGTCACTCGGACGTGGTGGTATCGCGCAGCACGATCTCGCGCCAGCTGCTGTCGTAGGTGCTGACGAACATGTTGCGGAAGGACACCGAGCCCTGCGCCGGCAGGTTGAAGGTCTTCGATGCCGTGCCGGTGGCCGAGGGCGCGACGTCGGCCCGGTCTTCCGCGCCGGCCGAGGGGCCCGCGATCAGGTTCAGGAAGAACTGCGCGGCGAAGGCCGGGTTCAGGCCGGTGGCGCTGACGGCGAAGTCGCTGCCGCCCAGGTAGGACGACAGGGCCGGCGTGGTCGAGAAGGCCGGGTAGCTCACGGCGGCGGTTTCGGCCAGCGTCAGCGGACGGCCGTGGAAGCGGTGCCTGTAGATGATGTCGAAGCCGTTGAACTTGGCCACCGTCGTGCCGTCGCTCTCGTAGGCGGTGAAGGTGTACTCGGGCGTGGCGGGAAGCGCCGCGATCGCGCTGTCGCTCAGGCCGGCGGTCGGCCGGCCGCTGCAGTTCGAGGTCAGGTAGTAGTAGTTGAAGCTCGAGCCGCCGTCGATCGGCCATGCGCCGCCGCCCGAAGGACGCACGTGGCGCAGGCCGCCGGGAGGCAGGCCCGGCCCGGTGACGACCACCGAGGCGACGGTGCCGCTGTTGCTGGTGTTCGTGTCCTGGATCTCGAACTGCAGCGAGCTGCTCACGCAACCGGTCGACTTCTCCTTGGTGGCATGCATGTGCGGATTGATGTCCAGCACGCGCCCGTCGCCGCGCAGGCGCCAGGCGCCGTCCGTGCCCTTCACGATCTGCATGCCCTGCGTGTTGCTGAAGGCGATGCCGTCCTTGTCCTTGTGGGTGAATTCGACGAAGGCACGCGGGCTCGTGTTGTTCGCGTCGATGGTGTAGTTGATGCGCTGGATCACCACGTCGGTGAAGCTGGCGCCGATGAGGCTGGTGTCGGTCGCCGTCTCGTTGGCGAACTGCATGGCCGAGAGGTCGGAGAACCTGAAGCCGTAGGTGCCGGTGACGGGATTGGTGCCATCGGTCATCAGCGACAGCAGCTGCGAGGGCGCGGGCAGCCCGGTGGCGAACTTGCCCACGAAGTCCGAGAGCACCTTGCGGATCGCCACGATGTCGTCGGCCGCGGTGTCCATGCCGGAGCCGCTCATCGGCGTGGTGGCGGGCTCGGCCGCCGCCTTCACCGCCAGGTCGTCGGCGATCTGCTGCTGGGTGACGATGTTGGTGATGGTCGCCACGTTGGTGGCCGGATCGACGCTCACGCGCAGCACGTCCAGCGCCTTGTCGAGCGCGCTCGAAAGCGGCGTGAAGGCCGTGCGCAGCAGGTCGATGCTGGCGTCCACGCCCATGGCCTGCAGCACCGGCAGCAGCTTGGCCTTCAGCGCATCGCTCTCGGCCTTGAGCTCGTCGGCGGAGAGCGAGGCGAACTCGCCGCCGTCGAAGTACTGCGAAGCCAGGCGGCCGGCGATGTTGGACACCACCAGGTCGGTCAGCGGCGTGATGTTGATGTTGCCGTTGACGTCGGCCGCGGTGGCGGCCGAGTGGATCACCGTGCGCTCGCCAGCCACCGTGCCCTCCGCACGGAAGACGAAGGGCGCGGTCATGCCGCTCACGTCGATGGTGTACTTGCCATCGACCAGCGGCACGGTCTTGCTCGCGCCCTTGGCATCCTTGACGGTGACGGTACCCACCAGCGGCAGGCCGGAGGCCGCCGTGCCCGAGAACGTAACAGGCGCAGAGCTTGCCGGCGGCTCGCTGGCCGGCGGATTGCTGCTGCCACCCGCAGCCGGGAAGCCGGCGAAGCCGCCGCCTCCGCCACCCCCGCCTCCGCCGCAGGCACCGAGCGAGATCAGCAGCGCCACTGCGCATGCGCAGCGCGTCGTCTTGAAGAAGGACTGGCCGGAGGCCGCGGGGGTCGCGAAGTTTGTTTTCATGGATGGTCTTGTCAGGTGAAGGGCAAACAAAAGAATCAACTCGTAACACGAGCGATGCGATTCTTCTGGAGGCCCCTTCCGTAGACCATCCTCTGTTTTGAGGATGCGGGCCGGGCGTGCCTAAAGCAGGCTCTCGGGTACCAGCGGCGCCAGCAGTTCCAGCTTCCAGCGCGACCAGAAGTCCGTCTCCGGCTCCTGGTGCAGGATGGTGTCGGCCGCGTCGCCAGAGGCCGGGCTCACCCACTCGATGGCACCCTTCGGCCCCAGTTGCAGCTGGTATGCGCCGTCCAGCCGTATGAAGCCGATCAGGCTGGTGAGCTGCTGGGCGATCTGCGGGCTGAAGATGAAGATGCCGACCTCGGTGTTGTGCAGCATCGAGCGCGGGTCGAAGTTCATCGAGCCGATGAAGACGATCTTGCGGTCGACCACCGCCGACTTGCCGTGCAGCCGGCCGCTGGCCGAGCCGTACATGCCGAAGCGCCTGGTCTGCTCCACCCGCTTGGGGCTCAGCTCGTAGAGCTCCACGCCCAGGCGCAGCATCTCGGCGCGGTAGCGGCGGTAGCCGATGTGCACCAGCGACTCGTCGGTGGCCGCCAGCGAATTGGTGACGATGGTGTAGCTCACGCCGTTGCCGCGCACGAGGCGGATCGTCTCCATGCCGCCGCGCCCCGGGATCAGGTAGGGCGTGGTCTGCATGATCTCGTTCTCGGCGCCGCGCAGGTAGCGCCGCACGTTGTAGAGCACGCTGTCCTTCGACTCGTCGGCCGGCAGGCCGCGCGCCTCGTCGGTCTGGCCCAGCGCCTTGGCGGGCGGATCGGCATAAGCCTCGGCGCGGGCCCAGACCAGCTTCAGCTCGCCCGCGTCCAGGTCCTTGGCCAGCGGGTTGTTGCCCAGCAGGTCGGTGGAGCCGGGCACCTCGGGGTGCAGCTCCTCGGGCCCGGTCGTGAGGCGGTCGAAGCGCTCGCGCAGCTGCTGCCGCGTCTCGCCGGTGGGCGGCACCAGCGACTCGATGGGGTAGACGTAGGGGCTGTTCCAGTACATGTCGAACAGCGACGACAGCCTGGGCACCACCTCGCCGGCCACCAGCGTGTCGATGTCGATGAAGTTCGAGCCCCCGTCGCGCAGGAAGTACTCGTTGGCCATGTTGCGACCGCCCATCACGCCGATGGTGTTGTCCACCACGTAGAGCTTGTTGTGCATGCGGCGGTGCACGCGGTCGAAGTCGAGGATCGACCATGCCCAGCGCGTGCCGAAGCGCTCCCGCCCGGCGGGAAAGGGGTTGAAGAAGCGCACCTCCACGTTCGGATGCGAGGCGAAGCTCGAGAAGAGCGGATCGGCGCCGGCCGTGTAGAGGTCGTCCACCAGCAGCCGCACCCGCACGCCCCGGTCGGCCGCATCGCGCAGGGCGCGCAGCAGGTAGCGGCCGGTCTCGTCGTTCTGCACGAGGTAGTACTGCACGTCGATGGAGCGCTGCGCGCGGCGCGCGAGCTCGATGCGCGCATGCAGCGAGAACTGCGGCATCGGCAGCAGGCGGAAGCCGCTGAGCGGTTCGCCCGGCGGCGCCGAGGCCTTCACGAGGCGGCCGAGCCTGGTGTCCGCCCCATCGGAGATGGCCGTGGAGGGCTTGCGCTGCACCTCCGACGGCAGGCCGGCGCAGCCCGCCATGAAAAGCGCCGCGATGCCCAGCAGCAGCCAGGCCAGCCATCGGACGTGCGGTTGATCGGCAGTCCGGCGGTGGAGTTTCGGCATGGATGGCGGCGCGTGGGTTGGAGCGTGAATCGTGGATCGGGGCAAGGCCCGAAAAAGCTCGCGGTTTCTACCACGAGCCCGACTCATGTGCCGCGCCGCCGCAGCAGTTTCAAGGGGTCCCGCTCAGGAGCTGCGCGCAGGCCCCCACTGCCTGACGAAATGCTCGGCCCGCAGCGTGGCCCTTTCGACCGCCGCGTCCCACGAGAGCTGCTGTGTGATGACGAGCGCGCAGCGGGGAACTCCGCTGAAGCTCAGTTCGGCGATACCCGCGTAGGTACCGCTGGGCGTACGCATGAGTTCGAGCCAGCCCGTCCAGCCGTCCGGTACGCTGAGAGCAAGCCGAGCGCCGTCCATGATGGATTCACCATAACCCATTTATTAACGTACTTCCATGAATTTAAACCCTAAGCACTACCTCCGAGTGCGGGGGAGCCGAGGCTACCGGCTGCGGCTGTAAACGGCATCGCCTGAACATGGGAGGCGCCGGCGGCTTTTGGGCAAAGATCGGGGAGCATGAATCCGATGACGACGACGATGAAATCCAGGGCCGCCAGCGCGGCCACCCTCGCCCTCTTCGACGATCCGCCCCGGCCGGCGCGCGAGGCGCTGGGCACCGGCGCCTTCGTGCTGCCCGGCTTCGCCCTGCCCTTCGTCGACGAACTGCTGCCCGCGATCCGCGCCGTGGAGGCGGACGCGCCCTTCCGCCACCTCGTCACGCCCGGCGGCTTCACCATGTCGGTGGCGCTGACCAACTGCGGCGTGCTGGGCTGGACCAGCGACCGGCGCGGCTACCGCTACAGCGCGACCGATCCCGACAGCGGCAGGCCCTGGCCCGCCATGCCCGGGCCCCTCGCCCGGCTGGCGCGCGAGGCCGCATCGGCGGCCGGTTTCGACGGCTTCGCGCCCGACGCCTGCCTCGTCAACCGCTACGCGCCCGGCGCGCGCCTGTCGCTGCACCAGGACAAGGACGAGCGCGACTACGGCGCGCCCATCGTCTCGGTGTCGCTGGGCATGCCGGCCGTGTTCCTCTTCGGCGGCCATGCGCGCGGCGACAAGGCGGCGCGGGTGCCGCTCGCGCACGGCGACGTGGTGGTCTGGGGCGGCGAGGACCGGCTGCGCTACCACGGCGTGCTGCCGCTGAAGGACGAGCCGCATCCGCTGCTCGGCGCCATCCGCATCAACCTCACCTTCCGCAAGGCGGGCTGAGCGCATGCAGGCGAGCGAAGAAACAAGGAAGGCACGCAAGACCAGCCCCGTGGGCGCGATGCGCGAGCTGTACGCCGCGCTGTGGCACTTCGCGGCCGGCGCGCGGACGCAGCTGCTGGCGGCCACCGCCCTGCTCGCGGGCTCGCAGCTGATACGGCTCACGGCGCCCTACCTCGCGGGCCAGGCCATCAACGCGCTGCAGCGCGGCGAGCTTGGCACCGCCGGGCGCTGGATCGGCGGACTGGCCGGCGTGTACCTGGGCGCGTGGATGCTGCACGGGCCGGGCCGCATCCTGGAACGCAACGTGGGCCTGAAGGTGCGCGAGACGCTGGCCGACCAGCTCTATGCGCGCATCGCCGCCGCGCCGCTGGCGTGGCACGACGGGCACCACTCCGGCGAACTGCAGCACCGCGTGCACCAGGCGAGCCGGGCGCTGTCGGATTTCGCGCAGAACCAGTTCATCTGGCTGACCAACGCCGTCAACTTCGTCGGGCCGCTCGTGGCGCTGGCGCTGCTGTCGCGCACCAGCGGCATGACGGCGCTCGCGGGCTACGTGCTGATCGGTCTCGTCATCGTGCGCATCGACCGCGCGCTCATGAAACTGGCGCGCGCCGAGAACGACGCCGACCGGCGCTACGTGGCCGCGCTGCTCGACTTCCTGGGCAACGCCTCGACCGTGATCGGCCTGCGCCTGCAGGGCGCCTCGCGGCTGCTGCTGCGCCGGCGCATGGCCGCCATTTCGCTGCCGCTGAAGCGCACCGTGGTGCTGAACGAAGGCAAGTGGTTCGCGGTCGACCTGATGGGGCTGGCGCTGACATGGGGGCTGGTGGTGCTTTACGTGTGGCAATCGCGCACGCCCGGGCAGGCCGTGATGCTGGGCGCGGTGTTCATGATCCACCAATACGCGCAGCAGGCGGCCGGCGTCGTCAGCTCGGTCGCGGCCAACTTCAGTTTCTTCGCGCGCATGCACACCGACTACGGCAGCGCGGAGCCGATCTGGCGGGCGCCTTCGAGCAAGGAGGCGCTGGACACGCCGCCCGAGCAGGTGCCCGGCACGGAGCGCATCGAGGCCGATGCGCCATGGCGGCAGCTGGAAATACAGGCGCTGCAATGGCGCTATGCGCCGCGCAATGCTCCGGCGGAAGTCGAAGCCACCGGCCCGCCACGCAGCGGCCTGCACGACGTGGCGCTCACGCTGCGCCGCGGCGAGCGCATCGCCCTCGTCGGCCCGAGCGGCGGCGGCAAGAGCACGCTGCTGCGCGTGCTGGCCGGGCTCTATCCGCCGGACAGCGGCACGCTGCTGCTCGACGGCCAGCCCGCCGATTGGCCCCGGCTGCGCCGCTTCGCCACGCTGATCCCGCAGGAAACCGAGCTCTTCGAGGCCAGCGTGCGCGAGAACCTCGCCTTCGGCCAGCCGAGCGACGACGCGCTGCTCGAAGCCGCCCTGCACGTCAGCACTTTCGACGAAGTGCTGCGGGCCACCCACGGCGACCTCGGCACGGCCGTGTCGGAACGCGGCTTCAATCTCTCGGGCGGCCAGCGCCAGCGGCTGTGCCTCGCGCGCGGCGTGCTCGCTGCGCAGGGCAGCTCGCTGCTGCTGCTCGACGAGCCGACCAGCGCGCTCGACGCGAGCACCGAAGCCCGGGTGCTGGAACGCATCGCCGGTGCGTTCCCCGACGCCTGCCTGATCGCCTCGGTCCACCGGCTGAGCCTGCTCGATCGCTTCGACACGGTGGTACTGATGGAAGCCGGGCATGTGCTCGACCACGGGCCATGCGAGGAGGTGCTGGCGAGGCAGCCGCTGCTGCAGCGCATGGCCGTGCCGGCCGGCGCGCAGGCCTGAAGAGGACTACGGCAGGTTCTCCCTGAAGATCACCTGGCTGCGCGTCGTCTCGACGCCGCTGAGCGCCTCGCGCCGGTCGCGCAGGTTGGTGAAGATGCGCACGCAGTTCATCAGCGTGGTGTGCGGGCTCTGCGTGATCACCGCGTCCATGCTGCCGTCGATCAGCAGCGCGCGCGTATCGGGCGTGAGCCCGTGGCCGATGAAGACCACCTTCTGTTCGCGCCCCGCCTCCTTAAGCGCCCGCGCCACGCCGTCGGAGGCACCGCCGATGTTGTAGATGCCGCCCATGTCCGGATGCTGCTCCAGCAGCGCGCGCGTCTGGCGGTGGTTCTTGTCCGCGTCGTCCTGCCCTTCGCGCAGGCCCACCACCTCCAGCCGCGGGAACATCTCGTCGATGACGTGCAGGAAGCCGGCCTCGCGCTCCTCGTGCGCCTTGTAGCTCAGGCTGCCCGCGATGAGCGCGACCTTGGCGGCCCGCGCGCCGATGAAGCGGCCGATGAGATAGCCCGCGGTGCGCCCGGCCGCGCGGTTGTCCAGCCCGACGAAGGCCGCGCGCTCCGAGTTCGACAGGTCGGAGATCAGCGTGACCACCGGCAGCCCGCGCGCCGCCAGCGCGGCCACCGCCTCGCGCACGGCCGGATGCTCCAGCGCCATCATCGCGATGCCGTCGCAGCGCTGGCCGTGGCTGCGCAGCGCGTCGGCCAGTTCGTGGGGGTTGAAGCTCTCGATGAACACCGTGCGGCACTGCACGTTGAACGGCGCCCAGTGCTCCTGCGAGTAGCCCACCATGTCGCCCAGCATCCGGATGAAGCGGTTGGTGCCGGCCGGCAGCAGGAACACCAGCCGCAACGGCGGCGGCGTGAGCGCCGCATAGAGCGCCGGCCCCGGCAGGTAGTCGAGCTCGCCCGCCGCCTTGAGCACCCGCTGCACCGTGGCGTCGCGCACGCCGGGGCGGCGGTTCAGCACGCGGTCGACGGTGGCGGTCGATACCTGCGCCGAGCGCGCGATGTCGACCACGCGGGCGCGGCGCGCCTCACGCTGCGAATCGGGTCGAGAGTCGGGTCGAGAGTCGGGCCGCGATGTTTGTGAAGGGTTTTCCCGCATACATCAAAAACCATCAGATTGAAGTTTGACCCGAATGATGCAGGCTTTTATCTTCGCTGTGGTTCGAATCCGGCGATGCATCAGATTGCATCAACGGCGAGCCCCGCTCAATCGGCTGCCCGGCCCACCTGCCGTTCAGCGCCCCTTCAGAAGATCACGGAGACAACGAGACATGACCTCAGCCACCCGCCTGACCCGCAGGGATGCCCTGCGCACTTTCTCCGCCCTGCCCGCCGCCGGCATCGTGGCGGCGGTGCCGCGCATCGCGCGCGCCGCGGAGTTCTCGTACAAGTACGGCAACAACCTGCCGCTGACGCACCCGCTGAACATCCGCGCGCAGGAGGCCGCCGACCGCATCGCCAAGGAAACGAAGGGCCGCGTCGAGATCAAGATATTTCCCAACAACCAGCTCGGCGGCGACACCGACATGCTGGCGCAGGTGCGCTCCGGCGGCATCGAGTTCTTCACGCCCTCGGCGCTCGTCATCGCCACGCTGGTGCCCGTGGCCGCCATCAACGCGGTGGGCTTCGCCTTCAACGACTACGCCCAGGTGTGGGCCGCCATGGACGGCAAGCTCGGCGCGCACGTGCGCGGCGCCATCGCCAAGTCGCGCCTGTATGCCTTCGAGAAGATGTGGGACAACGGCTTTCGCCAGACCACCAGCAGCAAGGCGGCGGTGGCCACCGCGAAGGACATGGACGGCCTGAAGATCCGCGTGCCGGTGAGCCCGCTGTCGATCTCCATGTTCAAGGGCCTGGGCGCCGCGCCGGCCAGCCTGCAGTTCAGCGAGGTGTATTCGGCGCTGCAGACCAGGATCGTCGACGCGCAGGAGAACCCGCTGCCCATCATCCAGGTGGCGAAGCTCTTCGAGGTGCAGAAGTTCTGCTCGCTCACCAACCACATCTGGGACGGCTACTGGTTCATCGCCAACGGCCGCGCCTGGGACGCCCTGCCCGATGACCTGAAGACCATCGTGGCGCGCGCCATCAACGACGCCGGCATGCAGCAGCGCGAAGACATCAGAAAGCTCAACGAATCGGTCGTCGGCGACCTGCAGGCCAAGGGCCTCGCCATCAACCGGCCCGCGGCCGACAGCTTCCGCGCCAAGCTGCGCGACTCCGGCTTCTACGGCGAATGGAAGGGCCGCTTCGGCCCCGAGGCCTGGGCGCTGCTCGAAGGCGCGGTCGGCAAGCTGGCCTGAGGACCGATGGTGCACGAATCGACCTTCGAGGCGGCAGCCCTTTCAGGCTCGGCCGCCGGCTCCCCGGCCAACCCGCTCGTCCGCTTCGCCGCGCGCGCCGACCGCGTGCTCGGCGGCGCTGTCGAGGCGGTGGCCGCGCTGCTGGTGCTGGCCGAGATCTGCGTGCTGTTCGCGGGCGTGGTGTCGCGCTACGTGTTCCACGCGCCGCTGGTGTGGTCTGACGAGCTCGCGTCCATCCTCTTCCTGTGGCTGTCGATGCTTGGCGCCGTGGTGGCGCTGCGGCGCGGCGAGCACATGCGCATGACGGCGCTGGTGCAGAAGGTGCACCCGCAGGCGCGCGCCATGCTCGACGCCTTCGCCATCGCGGCCTCGGTCGCCTTCCTCGCGCTCATCATCTGGCCGTCGATCGACTACGCGCACGAGGAGTCGTTCATCGTCACGCCTGCGCTGGAGGTCAGCAACGCGTGGCGCGCCGCGGCCATTCCGGCGGGCATCGGCATCATGCTGGCGATGGCGCTGCTGCGGCTGCTGCGCGTGTGCTCGGGCCGGCAGATCGCCGTGGCCCTGCTCGGCATGGCGGCGCTGGTCGGCGCCTTCTGGCTGGCCGCGCCGCTCTTCGCCACGCTGGGCAAGTTCAACCTGGTGATCTTCTTCGTGGTGCTCGTGGCGGCCACGGTGCTCTCGGGCGTGCCCATCGCGTTCTCCTTCGCGCTGGCCACCTTCGGCTACCTGGCGCTGACCACGCGCACGCCGCTGCTGGTGATGGTCGGGCGGCTCGACGAGGGCATGTCGCACCTGATCCTGCTGGCGGTGCCGCTGTTCATCTTCCTCGGCGCGCTGATCGAGATGACGGGCATGGCGCGCGCCATGATCCAGTTCCTGGCCAGCCTGCTCGGCCACGTGCGCGGCGGCCTCTCGTACGTGCTGATCGGCGCCATGTACCTGGTGTCGGGCATCTCGGGCTCGAAGATCGCCGACATGGCGGCCATCGCGCCGGTGCTCTTCCCCGAGATGACCAAGCGCGGCGCCAAGCCCGGCGACCTGGTGGCGCTGCTGTCGGCCACCGGCGCGCAGACCGAGACCATTCCGCCGTCGATCGTGCTCATCACCATCGGCTCGGTCACCGGCATCTCGATTGCCGCGCTGTTCACGGGCGGGCTGCTTCCGGCCGTGGTGCTGGGCGCGGCGCTGTGCGTGGTGGTGTGGTGGCGCTATCGGCGCGAAGACCTGAGCGCGGTGCAGCGCCACAGCAGGCGCGAGATCGGCCGGCTGCTGCTGGTGGCGCTGCCGGCCGTGCTGCTGCCCTTCGTGATCCGCGCGGCGGTGGTCGAGGGCGTGGCCACGGCCACCGAGGTGTCGACCATCGGCATCGTCTACTCGGCCATCGTGGGCCTGGTGGTGTACCGGCAGTTCGACTGGAAGCGCATCAAGCCGATGCTGGTGGACACCGCCTCGCTCTCGGGCGCCATCATCTTCATCGTCGGCTGCGCCACCGCCATGGCCTGGGGGCTCACGCAGTCGGGCTTCTCGCAGGACCTGGCGCGGCTCATGGGCGCGCTGCCCGGCGGTGCCTACGGCTTCCTGGCGGTGTCGATCGTCGCCTTCATCGTGCTGGGCAGCGTGCTGGAGGGCATCCCGGCCATCGTGCTGTTCGGGCCGCTGCTCTTTCCGATCGCCAAGGCCGCCGGCGTGCACGAGGTGCACTACGCCATGGTGGTGATCTTCGCGATGGGCATCGGCCTGTTCGCGCCGCCCTTCGGCGTGGGCTACTACGGTGCCTGCGCGGTGAGCAAGGTCAATCCCGACGAGGGCATCAGGCACATCTGGGGCTACATCGCCGCGATGCTGATCGGCCTGCTGATCGTGGCCGCCTTCCCGTGGTTCTCGACGGGCTTCCTGAAGTCCTGAGGCGGCCCTGCCGCTCCACGGGCAGTCCCCAATAAACACAACACACAACAAACTCACATTCACGGAGCCACCCGCAATGAGTCGATTCCTCGGCGAGATCCGCCAGCTTGGCTATGTCGTGCACGACATCGAAGCCGCCATGGACTACTGGAGCACCACGCTCGGCGTGGGCCCCTGGTTCTACAACCCCAGGGTGCCCATCAGGAACTACCGCTACAACGGCGAGGCGCACGAGCCCCACAACTCGGTCGCGCTGGCCAATTCGGGCTACGTGCAGGTCGAGCTCATCCAGACGCGCAACGACGTGCCCTCGATGTACCGCGACTTCCTCCGCGCCGGGCGCACCGGGCTGCAGCACGTGGCCTACTGGACCGCCGACTACGACGCCGACCTCGCGCGCCTCACCGCGCAGGGTTTCAAGCCGGTGATGAGCGGCGAAGTGGGCGAGCGCGGGCGCTTCATCTACTTCGACACCGAATACCACCCCGGCACCGTCATCGAGCTGTCGGAAGTGGCCGGCCCCAAGGGCCGCATGTTCGACCTGATCCGCAGCGCATCGCAAGGCTGGGACGGCAGCGACCCGGTGCGCCCCTTCCCCGAGCTGGACAAGCTGTGAGCGCAACAGCACCTGGATTCATCCGCGCGCGCTACCTGATCGAGACGCCGCTCGAGCCGGCCGCCGTGGCCGAGGTGATGGCGGGCGAGCAGTCCTGCGGCACCTTCACGCGCGTGGAGGGCGAGACCGACGCGCTGCGCGAGCGGGCTCGCGCCACGGTCGAGGCGATCACCGAACTCGAAGCGGCCGATGCGCCCTCGCTGCCCAACGCGCTGCTCGAACGCAAGGGCGCGAAGGGGCCGTGGCGGCGCGCGCATGTCGACATCGCGTTTCCGGTGGCGAACATCGGCGCCAACCTGCCGACGCTCGCGGCCACGGTCTCGGGCAACCTCTACGACCTGGGTGAGGTGACGGGGCTGCGGCTCGAATCGCTGCAGCTGCCGGCCGACTACCGCGCGCGCTTCGAGATGCCGCGCGCGGGCATCGCCGGAACGCGGCGCGCCACCGGCGTGGAAAGCGGCGCGCTGGTCGGCACCATCATCAAGCCCAACGTCGGGCTGCGGGCCTCGGAAACCGCCGAGCTGGTGGGCCGGCTGTGCGCCGCGGGCGTCGACTTCATCAAGGACGACGAGGTCTGCGCCGATCCCGCGCATGCCCCGCTGGCCGAGCGCGTTCCTGCCGTGATGGCCGTGGTGCGCGCGCACCGGGAGCGCACCGGCAAGCACGTGATGGTGGCCTTCAACATCACCGACGAGACCGACGCGATGAAGCGCCACGCCGACCTGGTCGAGCGCGAAGGCGGCTCCTGCGTGATGGCCAGCCTGAACTGGTGCGGGCACTCGGGCATCCAGACGCTGCGCCGGCACACCGGCCTGGCGCTGCACGGGCACCGCAACGGCTACGGCGCGCTGTCGCGGCATCCGCTGCTGGGCATCTCCTTCCAGGCCTACCAGACGCTATGGCGGCTGGCCGGCGTGGACCACATGCACGTGCACGGGCTGCAGGGCAAGTTCTCGCAGCCCGACAGCGAGGTGGTCGAATCGGCCCGCGACTGCTTCACCCCGCTGACCGAAGCGGCGGACGACCGCGTGATGCCGGCCTTCTCGTCGGGCCAGTGGGCCGGCACGGTGCCCGCCACCTGGGCGGCCGTCGGCAGCGACGACCTGCTCTTCATGGCCGGCGGCGGCATCCTCGCCCACCCCGACGGCGCGGCGGCTGGCGTGGCGAGCATCCGCCAGGCCTGGTCGGCCGCGCGCGCGGGCATCGCGCTGGCCGACGCCGCCAGGGAGCAGCCCGAGCTGGCGAGCGCCCTCGCCTTCTTCGGCAAGCCATGACGCCCGGCGAGGCACCGGCGCCGGCCATCGTCTATTACGGCGACGACTTCACCGGCGCGACCGACACCCTGGGCACCGCGGCGCGCGCGGGCCTGCGCACGCTGCTCTTCCTGAAGACGCCCGACGCAGCGCAGCTCGAGCGCGCCGGGCCGCTCGACGTGCTGGGCATCGCCGGCGCGGCGCGGGCCATGACGCCCGAGGAGATGCAGGCCGAGCTCCGCCCGGTGGCGGCGCTGTTCCGCTCGGTGGGCGCGCGCGTGCTGCACTACAAGACCTGCTCGACCTTCGACAGCGCGCCGCACATCGGCTCCATCGGCGCGGCCGTGCGGCTGCTGCGCTCGGCGGTGCAGCAGCCGTGGACCGCGATCGTCGGCGGCCAGCCCGGCCTGGGCCGCTACTGTCTCTTCGGCAACCTCTTCGCCGCGGCGGGAAGTGGCGGCGAAGTGTTCCGCATCGACCGCCATCCCACGATGAGCCGGCACCCCGTGACACCCATGGACGAGGCCGACCTGCGGCTGCACCTCGCAAGGCAGGGCCTGGCCGAGGTGCACTGCGTGCCCTTCACCGCAGCCTCCCGAGGCAGCGATGCACTCGACACCGCGCTGCGGCAGGCGCTCAACGCGCCGCCCGCGGACGCAGTGCTGTTCGATGTCGCGGATGCCGGACAGCTCGCGGCCATCGGCGAGGTGCTGTGGACACGCGCGCGGGGTGCGACCATGCTCGCCGTCGGCCCGAGCAGCGTGGTCGATGCGCTCGCCACGGCCATGCCCTCTTCCGGCCGCGCGCCGGGCGGGCAGCCGAAGCTGGCGCCGGCGAGGGGCCCGGTGCTGGTCCTCGCGGGAAGCCTGTCGCCCGTGACCGCGTCGCAGGTCGCGGCCGCGAAGTCATTCGACGTCGTGTGGCTCGATGCGCAGCAGATGGCCCGGCGCAACGCGGGAACACTGGAAGACCAGGCGGACGCGATCGCCCGCGGCCTCGCGCAGGGGCGCAACGTGCTGGCCTGCACGCGCGCGCCGCACTCGAACGGCGCCTCCGGCATGCCTGCGGGCGCGGACCTGGACGCGCAAGCCCTCGCCCGCGCGGGCGGCGACCTGCTGGCTGCCGTGCTGGCGAAGCAGCCGCTCGGGCGCATCGGCGTGGCCGGCGGTGACACATCCAGCCACGGCATACAGGCGCTGGACGTCTGGGGGCTGTCCTATGCCGCCGACATGGGCGCCGGCGCATCGCTGTGCCGGGTGCACAGCGACGACGCGTCGCTCGACGGCATGGAAGTCATGCTCAAGGGCGGGCAGATGGGCACGCTGGACGTTTTCGAGCGGCTGGTGCACGGCTGATCAAGCCTGCCCCTGCGCTCCTTCCGTGCGGTCGTGCACCCATCGCATGGCCTGCTGCTCCGCATGGCGCAGCGCCTCGGCCTCGGTGCCGTAGGAAGCGTTGTCGGTATCGGCAGGCAGCTCGATGTCGTCCTCGCCCACGGAGGGCGCACGGCATATCACGACGGGCCGGTAGGTCTGGTCGTCGAGCCGCTCGGCGCGGCATAGGAAGAGCCGGCCGCGGTAGCTGAAGGTGACGAGGCGTTCCTCGAAGGCTGGCGGTGTGGCTTGTTGCATGGCTGAGTCCTTTCTTCTTTCGATGCTTGTCTTTCCAGGAGAAAAAGGGCGCGGTGCATGCGCAGCCCGAACGTCGTTCCAGGCCTACAGACAGAACACCCGCGCCGCGCCAAGGTGGCGCCATGACACATCCCATCGAACTCACCATCGAGGAGCCGCTGCCGGGTGCATTTGTCTGGCAGCTGCTCGAAACCGACGATCAGGGAAAGCGCCCGCGCGTGCTGCGCAAGGCCTTCGAGCCCGCGGAGAGCTACGAGCTGGCTCTTTCCTCGGGCCAGCGCGCCTTGCAAAGCGAAATCCGGCACCGCGCACCGCACGGGGCAAGCGCAACCTGAGTGCGCAGCCGCGTCCGGCTTACGCCGGAGCGGCGCTCTTTTGTTCAGTTCTGTTCTGGCCTGGCGCCCATCTGCCGGGGCGCCGGATGCCCCGGGGTACGGCCTGAGCCGCCTCGCCCTGTCGCCAAGGTGCCCGTGCGCCGGCTGAAGGCCGGCGAGGCGATTTCAGGCGTGGAGCCCGAAATCCCTGATGGTGAGCGTGATGGCGCTGCCCGGGGTCGCCCTGTAGCGCGCGATGGCCGCGGGCTCTATGGCGTAGAAGTGCTCCTGGCACGCGTCGAGCAGGTGCTCGCCCATTACGCGAACGCCGAATTCGTCGTGCAGCGTTTCCTCGGAAATCTGCGCGAGTACACGCGGGCCGCCAGGGCCGTCGGGATAGAAGGCAAAGCGCACGCTCGCACTGTCGAAGCAGTAGATGCCTTCGAAATTCGTCATCTCTGATGTCTCCTTGCTGCCGCAATTCGCGATTCCGCGATTCGCTCGCGGGTCGGCGGCGATTGGGCGCGCACCGCGCGGTGTCGGGAGGGAGAAAGAAGCGCATGCGCATGCAGGAAACGTCCTACACGGATCGAGGCGCCATCTTTCACCCGGAAACGGCCATGGCTTGGTTTTCCGCGCGCCGATGCGGCGAAGATCGGGGCCTCCCGATTCGCACTTCGCTGCATGCTCTTTTTTCTCTCCGCCGCAAGGCCTGCCCCGATGACCGCAACCCTCACGCTCCCTGCCCGGCTCCGCCCGCGCAGCGTCGCGTCCGCCCTGGCTGTTGCCGCGCTCGCCCTCCAGCTGGCCGCGTGCGGCGGCCCCAGCGAGGCACAGCGCCAGGCGGCGGTGACCACGGCGCCGCCCACCGACTGCACGGCCTGGGTCGGCACCGACCGCAACGCGATGATGGGCGGCTACCTGCTGCCGAAGAATCCGAAGGACGCCAAGGGGCCCAAGGTCTGCGTGCCGGTGCTGATGACGGCCAACCACCCGCCGGCCGGCTACGCGGGCGGCAACTACTACATCGGCGAGTTCACCGACGACAAGCTCAAGGCCCGCTGGCGCGCCTGCAAGGAAGACCCGGCCTGCTTCAGGCGCATCGACGCGCAGATGCAGCGCTGGCTGCCGCCCAACAAGGAACGCGCCACGCGCTCGACCGGCGTGGTCGACCCGTCGGGCCGGATCGATCCGGACAGCGCCAACGTCGACCTGAAGCAGATCCGCCGGCCGGCATTCTTCGCCAGGGCGCCCTACCGCGAAGGCATCGCCGAGGCCGATGCACGCACCTACGTGGTGGAGTTCACCGCGCCGCGCGACACCTTCGAGCGCATCGACCTGAAGATGACCGGCGACATCAAGCTGCGAGGCTGGTACATCGAGGGCGCCGGCATCGACGACGGCAAGGGGAAGAAGACGCGCGCGCTGGTGGTCATGGCGCCGGGCGGCGGCGGGCAGCTCACGGCCATCCAGCATCCCGACGAGGTGGCGTACCGCGTCGACCAGAAGACCGGCAAGACCGTGCCGGTGAGCTTTCCCAACGCGACCACCGAGACCATGGGCCAGCGCTGGTGGCGCGAGAACCTGTACGCGCTCAATCGGGCCGGCTTCGACGTGCTGGCCTACGACCGGCGCGGCGAGGGCCTCTCGGGGGGCTTCAGCGACACCAACACGCTGGAGCAAGGCGAGGACGTGTTCCGCGCGCTCACGGCGCTGGAGACCGGGCGCGGCCTGCGCATCCTCACGCCCAGGGGCGAACTGCTGGAAGGCGAAGCGACGCGGGGCCGGCTGCTGGCGGGCATGCCGGCCAGCGAGATTCCGCTGGTGCTCGGCGGCTACTCGCGCGGCTCGATGTCCACCGCCTGGGCAATGACGAAGAACTACGTCGCCCAGTGCAGCTTCGACATGCCCCAGCCCAACTGCACGCCGCCCAAGGGCTTGCGCAACATCCGCGGTGCGCTGCTGCTGTCTTCGTTCGCGAGCGGCGCGGGCTACGTGGGCGACTCGCCCGACCTGGCCGACCGCAACCTGTTCCTGGGCGGCATGGCGGCGGAGCACCACATCGTGTTCTATCCCAACTCGTCCACGCTCGCGGGCATGGACCGCTGGCCCGCCGCCTTCTTCGGCAAGGGCCTGTGGGACCGCGCCGAGACGCTGGAAGGCACGGTGGCGGCCTACAACCGCATCCGCGGCCTGAAGGAGATCGTGCTCGCCCGCGGGCCGCATTCCATCGAGACCTGGCCCGAATCGGACCGCGCCTACCTGCGCGAGCGCATGGTGGTGTTCGCCAGGGGGCTGATCGTCGGCGGGCGCACCATCCCCGGGGCGCGGCCGTGGAAGGACTTCAAGTCGCTGGTGGCGACCACGCCGGACTCGTGGGAGCCGTCGTCGCGGCCGAAGGGGCCCTGAGGCCGCGGCGCCGGGTTGAAAACCGGGCGCGCACCGCCACTTCCTTCAGGTTCAGCCGACCGAAAGAAGAGGTGCTCCATGGGCGCGCGCGACGAATTCATTCTTGACTCCTACTCGGCCACCGTCACGCAGGTGGCTCACACCGCCAGCGCGGCGGTCGCCCACATCAAGGTCCGGAAACCGGCCCAGCGTGGCAATGCCGCGGCCCACGGCAGCGGCTCCGGCTTTCTCTTCACCCCAGACGGTTTCACGATCACCAACGCCCACGTGGTCGAGGGCGCGGGCGAGCTGCGAGCCGCGTTCGCCGACGGCACCGAGAGCACGGCGCGGCTGGTGGGCACGGATGCCTCCACCGACATCGCCGTGCTGCGCATCGAGTCGCACCCCAGTGCCTTCCTGCCGCTGGGCAGCTCGGCCGCGCTTCAGCCTGGCCAGCTGGCGGTGGCGGTCGGCAACCCGCTGGGCTTCGACTTCACCGTGACCGCCGGCATCGTGAGCGCGCTGGGCCGCAGCCTGCCCTCGCGCGGCGGGCGGATGATCGAGGACGTGATCCAGACCGACGTGGCGCTCAACCCCGGCAACTCGGGCGGCCCGCTGCTGGACAGCGCGGCGCAGGTGATCGGCGTGAACACGGCCGTGATCCCGTCGGCGCAGGGCCTGAGCTTCGCGGTGGCCATCGACACCGCCCGCTGGGTGGCCGGCGAGCTGATGCGCCACGGCGCCGTGCGGCGCGGCAAGCTGGGCGTGCAGTGCGCGGCGGTGGCCCTGCCCCGGCGCTGGGTGCGCGAGAACGAATGGCCGGTGGCCACCGGCGTGCGGGTGGTCGAGGTGGTGGCCGGATCGGCCGCCGCGCGCGACGGGCTGCGCGCCGGCGACATCCTCATCGGCTGCGACGGCGTACCGCTGGCCCAGTTGTCCGACCTGCTCAAGCGGCTGGCGGGCGAAGGCTACGGAAAGCCGCTGCTGCTCAAGCTGCTGCGGCCGGTGGCCGGCACGCTCACGCCCTTCTACCTGACGGTGACGCCGGGGGGCTGAACCCCGGCCGGGCCGGCGCAACGACAATAGGCCCCTGCACCGAACGAAGCACCGTCAGGAGAAAACCGTGTCCACCGTCACCATCACCCCCAAAGTCGCCACCAGCAACGAGGCCCCCTTCGTCCTCTTCGGCGGCGTCAACGTCCTCGAATCGAAGGACCTCGCCATGCGCAGCGCCGAGGAATACGTGCGCGTCACGCAGAAGCTGGGCATTCCCTATGTGTTCAAGGGCAGCTTCGACAAGGCCAACCGCTCCTCCATCCACTCCTACCGCGGCCCCGGCCTCGACGAGGGCCTGAAGATCCTGCAGGCCGTGAAGGACGGCTTCGGCGTCCCGGTGATCACCGACGTGCACGAAGTCGCCCAGGCCGCGCCCGTGGCCGAGGTGGTCGACGTGCTGCAGCTGCCCGCCTTCCTGGCCCGCCAGACCGACCTGGTGGTGGCGCTGGCGAAGACCGGGCGGGTCATCAACATCAAGAAGCCCCAGTTCCTGAGCCCCTCGCAGATGCTCAACATCGTCGAGAAGTTCAAGGAAGCGGGCAACGACAAGCTGATCCTCTGCGACCGCGGCACCTGCTTCGGCTACGACAACCTCGTGGTCGACATGCTGGGCTTCGGCGTGATGAAGAAGGTGTCGCAGAACCTGCCCATCATCTTCGACGTGACCCACGCGCTGCAGCAGCGCGAGGCCGGCGCCGCCGCATCGGGCGGCCGCCGCGAACAGGTGGCCGACCTGGCGCGCGCCGGCATGGCCGTGGGGCTGGCGGGCCTCTTCCTCGAAGCCCATCCCGACCCGGCCCAGGCCAAGTGCGATGGCCCGAGCGCACTGCCGCTGGACAAGCTGGAGCCCTTCCTCACGCAGATCAAGGCGCTGGACGACCTGGTGAAGTCCTTCCCGCCGCTGAAGATCTGAGTGGCGGGGCCGGCAGCCGGCCGGTGCTCCCGCAAGGCTTCATCAGAAGTTTTCTAAAGTTTTCAATTGATCGGCCGATAACCAGCGTTGGAGGGCAGCCCGAGGGCTGCCCTCCTTCCTCTCATTCCTGGTTTCCGGAGTTCGATCATGTTCCTGAGCAACGTCTCAATCGGCAAGCGCCTGGCCATCGTGCTGGGCATCATCCTGGCGCTGTTTCTCGCCACCAGCGCCGCCGCGGTATGGAAGCTGCAACAGCTCAGCCGCGAGATAGAGACCATGATCGAGGACAACGTGAAGACCGAGCGCGCCGGCTCCGACTGGCTGCGCCACACCACCGCCGGCGTGCAGCGCGCCGCGGCCATCGCCAAGAGCAGCGACGCCAGCCTGATCGACTATTTCGCGCCGGCCACGGCGGCGTCGATCAAGAACACCAACGAGCTGCAGAAGTTCATCGAGGAGAAGCTGGTCCAGCCCGACGAGCGCGCCCTGCTCGAGAAGGTCGCGGGCCTGCGCAAGGCCTACCTGGCCGCGCGCGAGGAAGTGAGCAAGCTCAAGCTCGCGGGCGACCTGCAGGGCGCCAACCGCGTGTTCGACGCGCAGTTCCAGCCCACCTCGGTCAGCTACATCGCCGGCGTGCAGCAGGTGGTGGACATGCAGCGCGAGCATCTGGACGCCGCCGCCGTCCGCGCCAACGACCTGCGCGCGCAGACCGGCACCCTGCTGATCGTGTGCTCCGCCGTGAGCCTGGTGCTGGGCACCCTGCTGGCCTGGATGCTGGCGCGCAGCATCACCCGGCCGCTGCGCAGCGCCGAGGCCATCGCGCAGGCCATCGCCGAGATGGACCTGACCGGCAATCCCCAGGCCAGCTACGCCGGCGACGAGACCGGCCACCTGCTGCGCGCCCTCGACCAGATGCGCACCGCCTTGCAGGGCTCGCTGGCGCAGGTGCACGGCGTGGTGGCGAACGTGTCGACCGCCAGCACGCAGATCGCCGTGGGCAACCAGGACCTGTCCTCGCGCACCGAGGAGCAGGCCAGCTCGCTGGAGCAGACCGCCGCATCGCTGGAGGAGCTGACCTCCACCGTGAAGCAGAACGCCGACAACGCACGACAGGCCAACCAGCTGGCCACCTCCGCTTCGGAAGTGGCGGCGCGCGGCGGCAGCGTGGTGTTCCAGGTGGTGGAGACGATGGGCTCGATCAATGCCTCCTCGCGCAAGGTGGTGGACATCATCAGCGTGATCGACGGCATCGCCTTCCAGACCAACATCCTCGCGCTGAACGCGGCCGTCGAGGCCGCGCGCGCGGGCGACCAGGGCCGCGGCTTCGCGGTGGTGGCTTCCGAAGTGCGCAGCCTCGCGCAGCGCTCGGCAGCCGCGGCCAAGGAAATCAAGTCGCTGATCGGCGATTCGGTCGAGAAGGTCGAGGAAGGCAGCCGCCAGGTGGCCGACGCCGGCCGCACCATGGAAGAGATCGTCGGCAGCGTGAAGCGGGTGACGGACATCATGGGCGAGATCAGCGCCGCGAGCCAGGAGCAGACCTCGGGCATCGAGCAGATCAACCAGGCCGTCACGCAGATGGACCAGACGACTCAGCAGAACGCGGCGCTGGTCGAGCAGGCCTCGGCGGCGGCACAGTCGCTGCAGGAACAGGCGGGCAGCCTGTCGCGCATCGTCGGCAAGTTCAGGCTGGAGCAGCAGCATCGCCAGAACCACGCTGACGAGACCCCGGGCATCGGGGCCGGCCGCCTGCAGCTGATTGCGGCACGCTGAAAAGGAAAGAAAGAGAAACAGGCGAAAAGACCGGCAAGGGCTCCGCACCGGAGAAAGAGGCGAAACTAGGCGCCAGCCTTTCTCCCCCCGGAGCCCAATTTGTCGTCATCCAAAGCCGCCCGCATCGCCCTCTCCGCCTCGGCCGCCGCGATCGGGAGCATCGCCGCCTACTGGACACTGCTCGCCACGCGCCAGGGGCACATCCTCTTCAACGCCCGCAAGCTGCCGGTCGTTCCGCTGTCCGACGATTTCTCGACCTACTCCCACACCGTGCCGGGCGGCATGGTGCGCGGCTATGTCTACCACCCGCAGGGAGAGGAGGCGCTGCAGGACCTCTTCATCTACTTCGCAGGCCGCGGCGAGGACGTGCGCGCCACCGCGCAGACGCTGCACTGGCTGCCCGAGGGCTTCGGCTTCGCAGCGGTCAACTACCGCGGCGTGGCCGACTCGCAGGGGCATCCGTCCGAGATCGCCTCGGTGCAGGACGCCTGCCAGTTCGCCAGGCACCTGCGCAAGGCCTTTCCCCACGCGCGCCTGCACGTGGTGGGCCGCAGCCTGGGCACGGGCGTGGCCATCCAGCTCGTGGCGCGGCAGGAGTTCGCGAGCCTGCAGCTGGTGACGCCCTACGACTCGATGCTGGAGGTGGCGAAGAAGCGCTTTCCGCTGGTGCCGCTGTCGCTGCTGCTGCGCCACCAGTTCAACTCGCTGGAGCACTGCAAGGAGGTCGCGGCCAAGACGCAGGTGCTGCTGGCCGAGACCGACGACGTGGTGCTGCCCGAGCGCTCGCAGAAGCTCATCGCGGCATGGCCCACGCCCGTCAGCGTGACGACCGTGCCGGCTTCGGACCATCACAACATCATGGGACTGGAAGCGACCTGGCTGCACCTCGTCGACTTCGCGCTGACCTCGGTGCTGCCGGAGCTGAAGGAAGCGTAGCCGGCCGCGGCCGCTACCGGTAGTGGCCCGCCATGAAATCGATGAAGGCGCGCACAGAGGGCTGAACATGTCGCGTGCGCGGATACAGCGCCGCATAGGTGCGCTGCCCCAGCGTGACCTCCGGCAGCACGCGGACCAGGGCGCCCGACTGCAGGTCGGCACGCACCGTGTGCCATGTCAGCGCGGCAATGCCAAGGCCGCATTTCGCGGCCGAGTACAGCGCGGTGATCGTGTCGCAGGCGAAGCGCCCTTCCGGCTTGAATGGCTGCTGCCGGCCATCGGGCATGTGCAGCGCCCAGTGCGCGAGACTTTCGGGCCCGTTGTGGAGCAGGCACTGGTGCTTCGACAGCTCGTCCGCCGCTGCGGGAACACCGTGCTCCACCAGGTAGCGCGGCGCGGCGACAAGCACCATGTCGGAGACCGCCAGCGTCCTCGCCATCATCGAAGCGTCTTTCAGCCCGTCGCTGATGCGCAGCGCGACGTCGATGCCTTCGGCGACCAGCTTCGTGAAGCGGTCGGTGCAGACCACTTCCAGCCGGATGCCCGGATGGCGCGACTGGAACGCCGGCAGCCACTCGGGCAGCTCGAGCGTCGCGATCGCCAGCGGCATGCTCACCTTCAGCGTGCCCGAGGGCGCCTTGCCATCGGCCGCGACATCCGCCTGCGCGGCATCGAGCCGCGAAAGGATGTCGGCGCAGGCGGCGTAGTAGCGGCTGCCCGCCTCGGTCAGCGTGATGCCGCGCGTGTCGCGCCGCACCAGCTGCGCGCCCAGCGATTTCTCCAGCGCCTGCAGCTGGCGCGAGAGGCTGGAGTGCGTCGTGTCCAGCGACTGGGCTGCCGCCGAGAGGCTCTTCGCCTGCGCGATGCGTTGAAAGGCACGCATCGCCTTGACCTGATCCATGCGCCGCCCTCCCGCGGGTACTTCAGAAGCCGCGCATTTTCCGTCAGGCGACCGGCAGGGCCAGGATCTGCGAAGTGCTCAGCACGTCGCCGAAGGTGTCCTCGATCTCGGCCAGTGCCGCACGGTGCAGGCTGTCGTGCGACACGGTGTCGCCGTTCTCGCGGCGGATCGCGCGGGTGGCGGTGGCATCGGAAGACACGACCACGTCGAAGCCCTGCGGCCCTGCGTCGCGGGCGGCGCCGGCCACGCAGGCATGGGTCATCAGACCGGCGATCACCAGCGTCTGCACGCCGGCCGAGCGCAGCTGCTGCGCGATGTCGGTGCTCGCGAAGACGCTGACGGTGGTCTTCTGCACGACCTTGTCGCGCGAGCGGGGCTGCATCTCGGGGTGGAAGGCGACGGTCTTGCCGTCCCTGGCGAAGGTGGCCGCGCCTTCGGGGGCGATGTGCTGGATCTGGAAGACGGGCATCGCGTGCTGGTCGGCCCAGGCCAGCAGGCGCCTGGTCTGGGCAGCGGCGCGCGCGCCGTCGGCAATGGGCATGCGGCCGGTGAAGTATTCGTTCTGGAAGTCGATCACCAGCAGCGCCGTCGCGTTGCGGCGCAGTTGCTGTATCGGCTTCGCGCCCGACATGGCGCGGATGGTGGGCGTGGGTGCGTCTGCCGTCGTTGTCGCTGCCGCCGCAGAGGTGCCGACGATGCCGGCCGCGTACGGTGCGACGAGCAGGCCCATGAGCCCGCGGCGGGAGAGTCCTGATGAGAAAGACATGTTTGCTGTTCCTGTAGGTCCATCGAAATCGATGGGGGAAAGTCTAGGAACAGCCTTCCTTCACGCCTAGGCGGGCGCGGCGACAAGTGTTGTGCGGGATGCGCACGGCACCCGAGCCATCAGCATGAGGCAGTGTTCGCCGCAATTCCGTCGAGCAGCACATCGAGCGCCTGCCCGGCGCTGAGCATCAGGGTGTCGATCTGCGCATCGGGCGTGCGCATCACGCCCACGCCCAGCAATGCCGAGAGGCCATGCACCATCGCCCAGCAGGTGTGCGAAAGCTGCCGGGCATCGCCCTCGCGGAAGGTGCCATCGGCCTGACCGTCGCCCACCAGCTGGAGCAGCTGGTCGAAAAGTCGCGCGCCGGCCTGCACCAGCCCTTCGTTCGAGCGCGATTGAGCTACCGCGCCGAACATGTGGGCCAGCAGCCGCGGCGACCTCAACCCGAAGCCGACATAGGCGCTGCCGCAGGCCTTGAGCCTCGAACGGGCGCCGGCGGGAGCCGCGTCGATCGCCGACTGGCAGGCGGCCTGCATCTCCTCGAAGCCCTGCAGCGCCACGGCCTCCATCAGCGCGCGCTTGTCCTGGAAATGGCGGTACGCGGCGGTGTGCGAGACGCCCACCGCCTTGGCCATCTCGCGCATCGAAAGGCCGTCGAGGTTGTCGCGCTCCATCTGCTCGCGGGCATAGGCAAGAAGGCCCGCCTTGAGATCGCCGTGGTGGTACGAAGAGGATGAAGAAGAAGAGGAGGAAGAGGAGGACGAGGTCGTGCTCATCGGCAATGCCCTGATGTTGACAATGGAAACTATACGCCCGCACAATGTTTCCACTGTAAACACACGTCATCCGTCATGAGCTTTCTCGTCTTCATCTCCTCCTTCGGCGTGATCGCCTGGGCGGTGTCCCATCTGCTGAAGCGCCCGCTGGGCCTGCGCGCCGCCATGCGCTGGGGCATGGGCCTCGGCTTCCTGTTCACCGGCGTCGACCACTTCGTGAGCGCCTCCACGCGCTACGCGCCGATGATTCCCGACGCCCTCGCGGGTCATGCGCTGGCATGGGTCTACCTGACCGGCGTTGCGGAGCTTGCCGGCGGGCTGGGCCTGCTGGTCCCGGTGCCGGTCTACCGGCGCCTCGGCCTGCCCAACCTGCAGCGGCAGGCGGGCATCTGGCTCTCGGTGATGCTGGTCTGCGTGGTCAGCGCGAACATCAGCGTCGCGCTCAAGGGGCAGACGGTGCAGGGGTTGGAGTTCGGCGCGTGGTACTTCTGGATCCGGCCGCTGTTCCAGCCCGTTTTTATTGCCTGGGCGCTGTATTGCTCCGGTGTCTGGCCCCGGCAGGCACCGCAGTCGCGCGTGCCGCAGCCGAAGAACGGGAAGCTCGCGGCCTGAAGCGGCAAAGCAACACAAACTGTCAATGCGGAGGCCGCCATCAAGATAATCCGCCTCCATGGACTCCCTCATCGCCGCCTCCGCCCGCGCCCTTGCCGCGGGCGATGCGCTCGGAGCGCTCAAGCGGGTCGCCCTGCGCGACGATCCGCCGGCGCTGGCGCTGCGCGGCATCGCGATGGCCCAGCTCGGCGAGCATCCGCGTGCGCGCGAGTTGCTGCGGCGCGCCGCGCGCGGCTTCGGTGCGCATGAGGAGCTTTCGCGCGCCCGCTGCATCGTCGCCGAGGCCGAAGTCGCCCTGGCCATGCGCGACCTGGGCGGATCGACACGCTCGCTGGCGCATGCCGCCACCGCGCTGGAATCGCACGAGGATCACGCCAATGCAGTGCAGGCCCGGCTGATCGCGGCGCGCCGCCTGCTGCTGCTGGGCCGGCTCGAAGACGCGGAGGCGGCCCTCGCTCATCTCAACACGCGCGGGCTGCCACCTTCGCTGACGGCGGTGGCCGAGCTTGCGGCGACAGAACTGTCGCTTCGCTCATTGCGCATCGCGCCTGCGCAGGCCTCGCTCGCCCGTGCGCACGAAGCAGCGGTTCGCGCGCGCGTGCCGGCCCTGCTCGCCGAAGTCGCCGAGGCCCAAGCCGCCTTCGAGCGCCCCGCCGCCCGGCGGGTCGGCTCCGGCGGCGAGCAGCCGCTGCGCCTGGGCGAAGTCGCCGCCCTCCTCGCCTCGGACACGCTGGTGGTCGACGCCTGCCGCCGTGGCCTGGGCGCCGGCGATGCGTGGCGGCCTCTGGCGCGGCGGCCGGTGCTGTTCTCGCTGGCACGCTCGCTCGCCGAGGCATGGCCGGGCGATGTCGATCGCGAGGCCCTGATCGAAAGCGCCTTCCGCACCCGCCACCCCGACGAAACGCATCGCGCGCGCCTGCGCGTGGAGATAGGCCGGCTGCGCGCGCTCGTCAAAGCGATGGCGAACATCGAGGCCACGCCGCGCGGTTTCGTGCTCCGGCCGCACGGCGAGTGCGGCGTCGCGGTGCTTGCGCCGCCCATCGACGGCGAGCAGGCCTCGCTGGTGGCGCTGCTTTCCGACGGCGCCGCGTGGTCCACCTCGGCCCTTGCGCTGGCGCTGGGGGCCAGCCAGCGCACGGTGCAGCGCGCGCTGGTCGAGCTGGAGGCGCAGGGCCGGGTGCGTTCCATCGGCAAGGCGCGGTCGCAGAAGTGGCTCGCGCCGCCGCTGGCCGGATTCACGACGATCTTGTTACTCCCCGCTGCGCTGCCTATTGAATAGAGTTGGCTCCAGGCGCCTGTCCGGGGCGCTTCACACAAGGAGCCAACGATGAGCAGCAAGACAGGCAAGAGCCATCCCACGGTACGCGCCGCCGAGATCGTGCGCGAATACGGCCCGTTCGGCGGCGCCGGCCAGGTCCACGGCGTGACCCACGACGGCCGCCGCGTATGGGCCGCCACCGGCGCGAAGCTGGTGGCCTTCGACCCCGCCAGCGGCGAGGCCAGCCAGACGCTGGACGTGCCCTGCGACGCCGGCACCGCCTTCGACGGCAAGTACCTCTACCAGATCGCCGAGTCGCGCATCGACAAGATCGACCCGGCCACCGGCAAGGTGCTGGCGTCGATCCCCTCGCCCGGCAACGGCTACGACTCGGGCCTGACCTGGGCCGAGGGCAGCCTGTGGGTGGGCCAGTACCGCGACCGCAAGATCCACCAGGTCAACCCCGAGACCGGCGCCGTGGTGCGCACCATCGAGTCGAACCGCTTCGTCACCGGCGTGACCTGGGTCGACGGCGAACTCTGGCACGGCACCTGGGAGGCGGAGGAAAGCGACATCCGCCGCATCGACCCGCAGACAGGCGCCGTGCTGGAGCGGCTCGAAATGCCGCGCGGCGCGGGCGTGAGCGGGCTCGAGTCCGACGGCGCCGGTCTCTTCTATGCCGGGGGCGGCGCCAGCGGCAAGGTCCGCGCGGTGCGCCGTCCCCAGTCCAGCCACTGACCCAGGAGCCATCCATCATGAACACCACGACCATCGAGAGACCCGAAACGACGAACCACCGCGTCGTCTCCAGCGAGCAGTGGCTCGCGGAACGCAAGGCATTCCTTGCACGCGAAAAGGAGCTGACACATCTGCGCGACCAGATCGCCCGCGAGCGCCGCGCGCTGCCGTGGGAGCGCGTGCAGAGGAACTACGTCTTCGACACGCCCGAGGGCAAGCGCACGCTGGCTGATCTCTTCAAGGGCCGCAGCCAGCTGCTGGTGCAGCACTTCATGCTCGGCCCGGACTGGGAGCAAGGCTGCCAGAGCTGCTCCTTCATGGCCGACCATTCCGACGGCATGAACGTGCACCTCGCGCACCGCGACATCACGCTGGTGGCCGTCTCGCGCGCGCCGCTCGCGAAGATCATGCAGTTCCGCGAACGCATGGGCTGGCGCTTCGACTGGGTGTCGTCGCACGGCAGCGACTTCAACCTCGACTTCCACGTCAGCTTCACGCCCGAGGAGCTGGCCACCGGCGAGGTCTACTACAACTACGGCAAGCTGCCCTTCCCGCACGACGAGGCACCCGGCATCAGCGCGTTCTACAGGAACGAGGCCGGCGAGGTGTTCCACACCTACTCGACCTTCGGCCGCGGCGTGGAAGTGATGATGGGTGCCTACAACATGATGGACCTCATGCCCAAGGGCCGCGACGAGCGCGACGTGCCCTACAAGATGGATTGGGTGCGCCACCACGACCGCTACGAGTCGCAGACGGAAACGCCCGCCATCGGCGCGTGCTGCTGCGACAGGCAGGCCTGAAGCGCGAGCGGTGCTCCGAGCGCGTGAAGGCGACGACATCATGGCAAGCCTCTGGCCCTGGCTGGCGGTCGCGGGAGTCGGCGCCCTTCATGGGCTGAACCCCGCCTCCGGCTGGGTCTTCGCGGCCGCCAGCGGCCTCCGGTCGGGAGACCGTTCGCGGGTGCTGCGGGCATTGGTGCCGATCGCCCTCGGGCACGCCGCGTCCGTAGCGCTCGTGGCTGGCGCAGTGGTGCTCGCTCCCTCGATGGATCGCGTCGCCCTGCAGTGGGCGGCGGGCATGCTGCTCGTCGCCGTGATCGCGCATCACATGTGGCGCGGCAGCAAGACCGGCCACGCCGGGCTCGCACTCTGGTCCTTCATGATGTCCACCGCCCACGGCGCCGGACTGATGCTGGTGCCGGCGCTGATCCCGCTTTGCATGAGCGAAGCGCCGGCGGCCCGGGAGATCACCGCGTCGGGCTCGCTGGCGCTGGCTTTCGCGGCAGTCGGCGTGCACATGGCGGCGATGCTGACGGTCACGGGTGCGGTCGCGGTCGGGGCGAGCCGCGGCTTCGACGTCGCACTCGCGCTGTTCCAGCGGCGGCCGTACGGGGAGCCAAAGCCTCGACGCTAGCGCTTGCGGGAACCGCCGCCCTCGCCCTTCGCGGCGGTGACCAGCCCCGCGCTCTCGACGAAGCCATGGATCAGCTTCAGCCGCGGTGAAGCCCTGAGCCACAGGATGCCGAAGCGCCGCGTTTCCGAGGGCAGCGGCAGCGGGATCTTCGCGATGCGCTGCCCTTCGAGCAGTGGTGAAGCGATGTCGGGCACGACCGACACGCCCAGGCCCCGGTCGACCATCATCGCGATGGCCAGCAACGAACTGAGCTCGAAGCGCTCCTGCGGCACGATGCCGGCGGCGCGCAGGTAGCGGTCGGCCTGCTTGCCGCCGCCGAGGTTGCGGTCGTAGCGGATCAGCGGCGAGGTGCGCAGCAGCTCGTGGGGGTCGCGCCGCGCGAGGCGGCTGGGCGCGAGCAGCACCAGCGGCTCCTCGCGCAGCAGCGCCCAGTCGAATGTCTTGGCGAGCGCGAACTGCGGGTACAGGCACACGGCCGCGTCGAGATCGCCCTGCTGCATCGCCTTGTAGAGCGTGGCGGTGGTGCCCGACTGCAGGAACACCTTGACGCCCGGATGCGTCTTCACGAAGCGCGCGAGGATGTCCGGCAGCAGGCTGTGGATGGCCGTGTTGATGGTGCCGATGACCAACTCGCCGCCCGCCGACTCGCTGCCCAGCAGCGCCTTGATGTCGCTCACCTCGCGCAGCAGCGTGCGCGCCCGCTGCACCAGCCGGTGGCCGGCCTCGGTCGGCTGCACGGTGCGGCCGGCGCGCGCGAGCAGCGGCGCGTTGAGCTCGCGCTCCAGCGCGCGGATCTGCTGCGCCACCGCGCCGGGCGTGAGGTCGAGCCGGCGCGCGGCCTCGGACATCGAGCCCGACTCCACCACCAGAAGAAAGCTTTGCAGATAGGCCGTTTCCATGAAGATAGATTTTCTGCGATGTGATCGCAGTGAACAGCTGTTTTTCTCTTCTCATGAACTGCCGACACTGCCCTCATGAGAAGCAAACTCTTCGTCCCCGGCACCCGCCCCGAACTGTTCGCCAAGGCGCTCGCGGGCGAGGCGGACGCCATCAGCCTCGACCTGGAAGACGCCGTGTCCGAGCCACGCAAGGACGATGCGCGCGAGACGGTGCGCCAGTTCCTCGAGAGCGGCGACGCGGCTTCGTCGCGCAAGACGCTGATCGTGCGCGTCAACGCTATGGACACGCCGCATTTCGAGCGCGACATTGCGGCAGTCGCACGCACCGGCGTGCACCTGATCAACCTGCCCAAGCCGCAGAGCCCCGCGCATGTGCGCGCAGCCGCCGAAGCCATCGAGCGCGCCGAGCGGGCCAACGGCGTGCAGGCGCCCATCGGACTGCTGCTGAACATCGAGACGCCCGCCGCCCTGCGCATGGCCGCCGAACTCGCGCTGGCGCATCCGCGCGTGGCGGGGCTGCAGCTGGGGCTGGGCGACCTGTTCGAGCCGCTGGGCATCGCCCGGCGCGAGCCCTCGGCGATCCTCCAGGCGATGTTCGCGGTGCGCATTGCCGCTGGCGAGGCGGGCCTGTACGCCTACGACAGCGCCTTCGCCGACATCCGCGACGCCGAGGGCTTCCGTTCCGAGGCGAAGCTGGCGCGCGACCTCGGCTTCCTGGGCAAGACCTGCATCCACCCGAGCCAGATCGCCATCGCCAACGAGGTGTTCCGCCCGACCGACGAGGAGATCGCGCACGCCCGCAAGGTGGTCGAGGCGGCGCGCGAAGCCGACGCCAAGGGCGTCGGAGCGTACGTGGTGGACGGAAAGATGATCGACATCCCCTTCGTGATCCGCGCGCGCGCCATCGTCGAGAGCGCGCGCAGCCTCGGTCTGATCCCGAACTGATTTCGGGCTGGACCTGCTTCCCCATCCATAAGAAAACCGGAGACAAGACAGATGCGTATTCCCTCGTTCCTTCGCCCGCGCGCGCTCGCCGCGGCCTCGGCGCTCGTGCTTGCCGCGCTGGGCGGCACCGCGCTCGCGCAGGCCGCCTACCCTTCCAAGCCCATCACCATCGTCGTGCCCTACCCGGCCGGTGGCTCCAACGACACCTTCGCGCGGCAGGTGGCCAAGGAGCTGGGCGACCAGCTCAAGCAGCCGGTCATCATCGACAACCGCCCCGGCGCGAGCGGCAACACCGGCACGGGCCAGGTGGCCAAGGCGGCGCCCGACGGCTACACCCTGGTAGCCGTGTCTTCGAGCATGACGACCAACGCGGCGGTGCAGTCGAAGCTGCCCTTCGACCCGGTCAAGGGGCTCGCGCCGGTGGCGATGTTCGCCAAGGGGCCGTTCATCGTCGCGGTCAACAACGAGTTCCCGGCGAAGACGCCGGCCGAGCTGATCGCCGCCATCAAGGAGAAGCCGGGCCAGTACAACTACGCGTCCTCCGGCTCGGGCAGCGTCAACCAGTTCGGCACCGAGCTGCTGAAGGCCAAGGTGGGCGACCTGCAGATCGCTCACATCCCGTACAAGGGCATGGGCCCGGCGGTGACCGATCTCGTGGGCAACCAGACGCAGCTGCTGATCTCCAGCGGCCCCTCGCTGCTGCCGATGGTGCGCGCCGGCAAGCTGCGCGCGGTCGGCATCACCAGCCTGAAGCCGAGCCCCATCGCACCCGACCTCACACCCATTTCGACTGCGGTGCCCGGCTACGAGTTCGAACTCTGGTGGGGCCTGCTGGCGCCGGCGGGCACGCCGCCCGACGTGGTCGCGAAGCTGAACGGCGCGGTCAACCAGATCCTGTCGAAGCCCGAGATCGCGGCCAACTTCCTGCGCGAAGGCGCCATCGCCACGCCGCTCACGCCGGCGCAGTTCGGCACCGTCATCGCCGAGGACGTGGAGCGCTGGAAGAAGCTGGCGAAGCAACAGAACATCACCGCAGACTGAACAAGGAAAGAGAAAGCCCATGAGCCACACCGCCCCTGAGAACACGCGCCTGCCAGAGCGCCAGGGCCCCGCCGGGCCGCTGAGCGGCCTGCGCGTGCTCGACCTGAGCGCCTACATCGCGGGCCCGTACGGCTGCTCGCTGCTGGCCGACCAGGGCGCGGAAGTCATCAAGATCGAGCCGCCCGCCGGCGACAACCTGCGCAAATACCCTTCGACGCTGGAGGCCGAGAGCCGAGCCTTCATCGGCGTCAACCGCAGCAAGCTGGGCGCGGTGCTCGACCTGAAGAACCCCGAGGACCTGGCCGCGCTGATGGAGCTGGTGCGCGGCGCCGACGTACTGGTGCACAACTTCAGGCCCAGCGTGCCGCCGCGGCTGGGCATCGCCTACGAGCAGCTGAAGGCGGTGAACCCGCGGCTCATCTACTGCGCCGTCACCGGCTACGGCGAAACCGGACCGCTGCGCGAGAAGGCCGGCTACGACCAGGTGCTGCAGACCATGACCGGCATGTGCGCGCTGCAGGGCAAGCGCGGCGAGCCGCCCGAGATCATCTACGGCTCTGTGGTGGACTACTACGCGGCCGCGCTGGTGGCCGCGGGCGTCGCCTCGGCGCTGTACGAGCGCGAGAAGAGCGGCGAAGGCCAGTTCGTGGGCGTGTCGCTGCTGCGCTCGGCGCTCACGATGCAGTCGGCGCGCATGGTGTGGGCCGAGGGCGAGCCGAAGGACGTGGGGCGCGACATGCGCTCCGGCGGCATCACCGGCATCCACCCGACGCGCGAGGGGCACATCTACATCTCGGCCAACACGCCGCATTTCTGGCAGGCGCTGTGCGCCAAGGCCGGACTGCCCGAGCTCGCGGCCGACGAGCGCTACGACTCGGTGCGCAAGCGCGCGCAGCACGCGGCCGAGATCGTGCCGAAGCTGCGCGCGGCGCTGGCCGGGCGCAGCGCGCTCGAATGGGAAGAGATCTTCGGCGAGGAAGTGCCCTGCTCCGCCGCCCGCACCGTGGAAGACATGTTCGACAACGAGCAGGTGCGGGCCGAGGACATGGTGGCGAACTTCCCGCACCCGACGCTGGGCTCGTACCGGGGCTTCACCCGCCCGGTGCGCTTCGGCCGCACGCCCGGCCCCGAGCCTTTTGCAGCGCCGACGCTGGGGCAGCACACGGCCGCCGTACTGGCCAGGCGACGCGCGGACGACTGAGAAATGCCCGACGAGATGATCGCCTTGCCCTACAGCGCCGGCACGCGCAAGCCGGCCATCGCGGCGCCAGAGGGCGCATGCGACGCGCACATCCACGTGTACGACCGCCGCTTTCCGATGTACGGCTCGCCCGATGCCATGCTGGACAACGCCACCGCCGACGACTACCGCCTGCTGCAGCAGCGCAACGGCACGCAGCGCACGGTGATCGTGCAGCCGCGCGTGCACGGCACCGACAACAGAGTGACGCTCGCAGCCATCCGGGCGCTGGGCGCGCACCGCACGCGCGGCGTGGCGGTGGTGCGGCCCGAGGTGAGCGATGCCGAGCTGAAGCAGCTGCACGAGGGAGGCATCCGGGGCATCCGCTTCACGCTGTACACCTCGGCGAACGCGGCAACGGATTTCTCCATGGTCGAGCCGCTCGCACGGCGTGTGCACGCGCTGGGCTGGCATGTGCAGCTGCACTGGAGCGCCGACCAGATCGCGGCGCATGCGGCGCTGCTCGATCGCCTGCCCTGCACGGTGGTCTTCGACCATCTCGCGCGGCTGCCGCAGCCCGATAGGCTCTCGCACCCGGCATGCCGGGTGGTGAGCCGGCTGCTCGACAACGGCCGCACCTGGATCAAGCTTTCGGGCGCCTACCTCGACTCCGCAGCCGGCGCCGAAGGCGGCTATGCCGACACTATCGACGTTGCCAGGGCCTGGGCGACGCAGGCGCCCGAGCGGGTCGTATGGGGCAGCGACTGGCCGCACCCCACCGAGCGCACGGCCAAGCCCGACGACGCGCAGCTCTTCGACCTGCTGGGCCGCTGGGTGCCCGACGAGACCGCGCGCCGCCGCGTGCTCGTCGACAACCCCGCGCGGCTCTACGACTTTCAATGAACCCCAAGACCCGAGACATCGAGATGAAGAAGCGACTCCTGAAATCCATTGCCGCCCTGGCCTGCGCCGTTCCCCTGCTTGGCTGGGCCGCCTGGCCCGACAAGCCGATCCGCATGGTGGTGCCGTATGCCGCAGGCGGCGGCGCCGACAACACGGCGCGCATCGTCGCGCAGCAGATGAGCGCCGCGCTGGGCCAGCAGATCGTGATCGACAACAAGCCGGGCGCGGGCGGCGTGATCGGCGCCGACAACGTGGCCAAGGCCGCGGCAGACGGCTACACCGTGCTGTACGACGCCTCGGCGTTCTCGGTGAACCCCTCGCTGCGCAAGCTGCCCTTCGACGCGGCGAAGGACTTCATTCCGGTGTCGCTGGTGGCCACGGCGCCGCAGATCCTGGTCGTGCCCGCGACCGCGCCCTACAAGACGGTGCCGGAGTTCATCGACTACGCGCGCAAGAACCCGGGCAAGCTGAGCTTCGCGTCGGCCGGCGGCGGCACCGGCTCGCACCTGGCGGGCGAGGCGCTGAACGAGCAGGCGAAGATCAACCTGATGCACGTGCCCTACAAGGGCGGCGCCCCCGCGCTGACCGACGTGATGGGCGAGCAGGTGTCGGCCTACTTCGGCAACGTGGCCTCGACGCTGAGCTACGTGAAGAGCGGCAAGCTGCGCGCGCTGGGCGTGAGTTCCAGCAAGCGCGTGCCGGGGTTGCCCGATGTGCCGACGCTGGCCGAGTCTGGCCTGCCGGGCTACAACGTGGTCGAGTGGAACGGCGTGTTCCTGCCCAAGGGCACGCCGGCCGATATCGTGCAGAAGCTGGGCAAGGCGGTGCAGGCCGCCGTCAACGCCCCCGCAGTGAACCAGAAGCTGCTGCAGCTCGGCCTGGAACCGGCCGGCACCACGCCGGAAGCCTTCGCGAAGTTCGTGAAGGACGAGACCGGCAGGGTGAGCGCGCTGGTCCGCGCGCGCAACATCAGGGTCGACTGACCCTCGCGCCCGGTGGAGTGTGAAACGTAGTGTGCGGCCAGCGCCCCGCAGATACAGAGGAATACGCAATCCGCTGCGCGCGCAGGCGGCCCGGCGAAGAATCGGCTCCGTTCACAGACGAACGTCCGTCACTCTTCCGAAGGAACCGCCATGCGCTTTCGCTCTTCCGCCCTCTATTTCGCAGTCGCCATCGCCGCCTCGGCGGCCGCCCTCACGCTGACCTTCGCCGCGCCCTCGCCCTTCGGTGGCGACGTTCCCGCCAGCGAGGCTGCGCCTGCGCCCGAATTCCAGAACATCGACAACTGGCTCAACTCGCAGCCGCTCAAGCTCAGCGAGCTGCGCGGCAAGGTGGTGCTGGTCGACTTCTGGACCTACACCTGCATCAACTGCCTGAACCACCTTCCCTACGTGAAGGACTGGAACCAGAAGTACAAGGACAAGGGCCTGGTGGTGGTCGGCGTGCACACGCCGGAGTTCGCCTTCGAGAAGTCGACGAAGAACGTGAAGGACGCCATCGAGCGCCTGCAGATCAAACACGCGGTTGCGCAGGACAACAGCTACGGCACCTGGAAGGCCTTCAGGAACCAGTACTGGCCCGCCGTGTACCTGATCGACAAGCAGGGGAAGATCGTCTACTCGCACTTCGGCGAGGGCAGCTACGGGACCACGGAGAAGAAGATCCAGGCGCTGCTGGCCGAGCCTGCGCCCGCCACCACCACTGCGGCTCCTTCGGGAACCTGAAGCCGCGCGGAGCAGCAGACATGAAGAAACTCTGGCTCGCCCTGCTCTTCTTCGCGGGCGGCGTCGCGCATGAAATCCGCAATCCGGTGAGCTGCCAATGCATCTCGTCCAGACGGGAAGACGGCTCGCGCAAGCCGTCGAAGTGAAGCTGAGACCGCTCTACTTCGCCGGATGATCCCGGCGGTAGAGCTCCCACTCCTCGATCTGCCTGCCATCCGGAAGCTCGCAGATGCCGTACTGCCCCTTGTCGTTCGACCTCAGGAGCGTCTTGCCCCCGAGGCTCTTGCAGTAGACCGAGGCCGGGTTCGCCATGCCGACCGGCGGCGGCGCGGGCCGGGGTGGCTCGGGCTGGGCACACGCGGTGACCAGCAGAAGCGAAAGAAGCGCGCCCGCCGGGAGGAACAGTGGCTTGATCATTCCGCCAGTGTAGGCCCGCGGTTTCGGCCTCAGTCCAGCGCCTCGACGGCCGACGAGAAGACGTAGCCCTCGCTGCGCACCGTCTTGATGTAGCGCGGCTCGCGCGCATCGTCGCGCAGCCGCTGGCGCAGGCGGCTCACCAGCAGGTCGATGGAGCGCTCGAAGAGCTCGGCCTCGCGGCCCTGGGTGAGGCTCAGCAGCTGGTCGCGGCTCAACACCTTCTGGGGATGGTCGAGAAACACCATCAGCAGCCGGTACTCCGCGCCGCTGAGCGCCACCATCACGCCGCTGTCGTCGATCAGGTTGCGCGCGGTGGTGTCGACCTGCCAGTCGCCGAAGGCCAGCCTCGAGGCCGACTCGGTGGAGCGCATGTTCGGCGGCAGCATGCGCGTGCGGCGCAGCACCGAGCGGATGCGCGCCAGCAGCTCGCGCGCGGAAAACGGCTTGGCCAGGTAGTCGTCGGCCCCCATCTCCAGCCCGAGGATGCGGTCGGCCTCCTCGCTTCGCGCGGTGAGCATCAGGATGGGCGTGGCCTTGTACTTGCCGGTGCGCAGGTCGCGGCACAGCGTGAGGCCGTCTTCGCCCGGCAGCATCAGGTCGAGGATGATGAGATCGAAGGGCCCCGACTCCTCCAGCGCCGCGCGCATGTGCCGCCCCGTGGGCACCGTCACCACGCGCAGGCCGTTCTTGACCAGGTAGGTGGAGAGCAGTTCGCGGATTTCCCGGTCGTCGTCGACGATGAGGATGTGGTCGGAGGTCTTGGCGATGTTCATGGCGGTGCGGCGAGGCGCCCGAGGAAAAGCGGGCAGGTGCAATGTAGCCCGGACGGGCGCCGGATCGGGTGGTTTTGTATTCCCGTGTATCCGGCGGGCGAGCCGGCCACACTATGTTGCCCGGCCGGCGCCACGGCTGCGGCCCGGGTGTGGCGGGTAATGTTGTATGTCGGGCCACGCCGCCCAACACACTGGAATACAAAGCGCCGCGCCGCGAGGCGCAAGCGGGTCTATAAACCTGCCCATGCCTACTTCCGCCGCCAGCCTTCCTGCCGACATCGCCCCGGCCTCCCCCGCCACGGGCCTGCGCCGCCTGCTGCCGCGCTCGCTGTTCTCGCGGGTGACGCTGATCATCGTCGTCGGGCTGGCCATCGCGCAGCTGCTGACCTTCATGGCCATCGGCTACGAGCGCGGCATCGCGATGCGCGAGCTGATGATGATCGGCATCGAGCGCGACATCGCCAGCTCGGTCGCCATCCTCGACCGGCTGCCGGCCGCCGAGCGCGAGGGCTGGCTGGCGCGGCTGGAGCGGCGCAACTACCACTTCGTGCTCGGCGGAAACGCACAGGGCAAGGCGCCCGACACGGCTTCGACGCAGCAGTTCGCGACCGCCATCGCCGACGCGATGCGCCCCTTCGAGATCGTGAAGATCGGCCAGGTGAGCAGCCCGCCGCAGGGTCTGCAGATCCAGGTGCGGCTGTCGGACGGCTCCTCGGTGATCGTGCATGCGCGGCGCGTGGACATGCCGGTGTCGAGCTGGGTGATGTGGCTGCTGTGGGTGCAGCTGCTGGTGCTGGCGGTGTGCGCCTGGTATGCGGTGCGGCTGGTCACGCGGCCGCTGGCGCAGCTGGCCGACGCGGCCGACGAGCTGGGCCCCGACCTGAAGGGCCAGCAGCTGGCCGAGGAAGGACCGACCGAGGTGCAGCACGCGGCGCGCGCCTTCAACGCGATGCAGAAGCGCATCGCCGGCTACATGGCCGAGCGGGTGGAGATACTCGCGGCCATCTCGCACGACCTGCAGACGCCCATCACCCGCATGCGGCTGCGCACCGACCTGATGGACGATGGCCATGACCGCGACAAGTTCCGCCAGGACCTGGACGCCATGCACGCCCTGGTGCGCGAAGGCGTGACCTACGCGCGCACCCTGCACGGAGCCACCGAGCCGCCACGTCGCATCGACGCCGACGCGCTGTTCGAGAGCATGGTGGCCGACTACGAGGATTCGGGCCAGCAGGTGCTGCTCGAGGGCCGCGTGGGCGAGCCCATGGTGACGCGGCCGAACGCGCTGCGGCGCATCCTGACGAACCTGATCGACAACGCGCTGAAGTTCGGCACCGACGTGCGGCTGCAGGTGCATGCCAGTGCCGATGCCGGCGGCAACCGGCTGACGCTGGCCGTGATCGACAACGGCCCCGGCATTCCGCCCGACCAGCTGGAGAACGTGCTCAAGCCCTTCTACCGCGTGGAGGGCTCGCGCAACCGCAACACCGGCGGCACCGGTCTCGGCCTGGCCATCGCCCAGCAGCTGGCGACGGCAATGGGCGCGGAGCTCACGCTGCGCAACCGGGACCAAGGCGGGCTGGAAGCCCGGCTGACCATGAATACCAACACGGCCGCGCCACCGGACTGAGCCGCCGCCCCCAATCACTGACCGACGAAGAAGCGGCTCGCATGGCGAGACCGCGAAGGCCGCTGCTCGCCCTCGACTTTCCTTTTCAGCCATTCATCGACAACATTCACCGACAGGAATCCGACCATGTTCCTCCTCATCGTTGCCTACCTCGGTGGCGTGCTCACCATCCTGAGCCCGTGCATCCTGCCCGTGCTCCCCTTCGTGTTCGCGCGCGCCGACCGGCCGTTCCGCTCGCACGGCCTGCCGATGCTGCTGGGCATGGCGCTGGCGTTCTCGGCCGTCGCCACGCTGGCGGCCGTGGGCGGCGGCTGGGTGGTGGCGCTCAACGAGTACGGGCGCCATACGGCGATCGCGCTGCTGGCGCTGTTCGGTGTGACGCTGCTGTTTCCTTCGGTGGCCGATCGGCTGACCCGGCCGCTGGTGGCGCTGGGGCTTCGGCTGTCCGGGCCGGCGACGGACGCGAAGGCGTCGGTGTTCTCGCCGCTGCTGCTGGGCATCGGCACCGGATTCCTGTGGGCACCCTGCGCGGGGCCGATTCTCGGGCTGATCCTGACGGGTGCAGCGCTCAACGGCGCGAGCGTCGGTACCTCGCTGCTGCTGCTGGCCTATGCGGCTGGCGCGTGCACCTCGCTGGCGGCGGCGCTGCTCTTCGGAGGACGGGTGTTCTCGGCGATGAAGGGATCGCTGCACGCGGGCGAATGGGCGCGGCGCGTGGCCGGCGTGGCGGTGCTCGCGGGCGTGGCGGCCATCGCGTCGGGGCTGGACACGGGGCTGCTCGCGCAGCTGTCGATCGGCACGACCTCGGCGCTGGAGAAGGCCCTGGTGGAGAGGATCGGCATGCCGATGCCGTCGCAGCAGCCTTCGTCCGCGCAGCAGGCATCCGTCGACCCCGGCGGCCTGATGCTGACGTCGACGCAGCCCGAGCCCAAGAAGCCTTCGCTGACGCTGCCCGACGAGGGCATGCTCCCGTCGCTCGCAGGCGCCACCGAGTGGATCAACTCGACCCCGCTCACGCCAGAGAGCCTTCGCGGCAAGGTCGTGCTGGTCGACTTCTGGACCTACTCCTGCATCAACTGCCTGCGCACCCTGCCCTACGTTCGCGCGTGGGCCGAGAAGTACAAGGACGCCGGGCTGGTGGTGGTGGGCGTGCACACGCCGGAGTTCGCCTTCGAGAAGCAGCCGGCCAACGTGCGCCGCGCGACGAAGGACCTGGGCATCGGTTTCCCGGTGGCCGTCGACAGCAACTACGCGATCTGGCGCGCCTTCGGCAACCAGTACTGGCCGGCCTTCTATCTTGTGGACGCACAGGGGCGCATCAGGCACCACCAGTTCGGCGAGGGGCAGTATGCGAAGTCGGAGCAGGCCATTCAGCAACTGCTGGCGGAAGCCGGCAGGCCGGTTGATTCGCGGGCACTTGTCTCGCCCGAGGGCAAGGGCACGCAAGCTGCGGCAGCCCCGGAGCCGGCTCTTTCGGGCGAGACCTACCTGGGGTACGGGCAGGCGCGCAACTTCGCGTCGCCCGGTGGCATCTCGAATGATCGCGCACGGGTCTATTCAGGGGTTTCGGCGCTGCGCATCAATCAGTGGACGCTGGCCGGCGAGTGGAAGGTGGAAGGAGAGCGTGCGGTGCTGGTGCAGCCAAACGGCCGCATCGCCTATCGCTTCCACGCGCGCGACCTGCACCTGGTGCTCGGGCCATCGGCGGACGGGAAGCCGGTGCGCTTCAGGGTACGGATCGACGGCGCGCTGCCGCTCACTGACCATGGCACGGACACCGACGCGCAAGGCAACGGCGTCATCGACGGGCAGCGGCTCTATCAGCTGGTGCGACAGACGTCGGACGTGAAGGACCGACTGTTCGAGATCGAGTTTCTGGACGCGGGCGCACAGGCCTACGCGTTCACATTCGGCTGATGATGGACGGCGGGGCAGCGCTCATCTCCCTGCTGCCTGAAGATGCGAACGATGCTAAAGATGCTGGGTGATGAGCACCACGGCTCCGGCGATGGAGATGGCGCCGCCGACGAGTCTTCTGAATGCTTTCATGGCGTGATCCTGGAGTGGGAATGACGCCTGATGGTGCCGCAGGAGCGACGCTTCGTGGGTTGGGAATCCTCATCCGCGGGATAGGAAACACCAACCTCCCGACGCGGCTTCTTCAGGCGGGCCTCGCCCCCCTCTTCGACGGCGCATCCTGCGGGACGAGCCGTTCTCTTGCGAACTGGCTGGCCCGCAACCGCACGCGCTGCAGCGCGGCTTCCAGCGTGGGCTGCTGCATGAAGACCAGCACGCCGCGCCTGAGCCCTCGCAGATTCAGTTCGGCAACGCCGGCGTAACGGCCGTTGGTGGTGCGCTTGATGTCGATGCGGCTGGACCAGCCATCGGGCAGGTCGACGAGGAGTTGCAGTTGCTGTGCGGGATTCATGTTGGGCGCGAAGGATAGGCGCGAAGGCACAGCAAACAAAGGAACTAATTCCGGGGCGTCCGCATTTCTTCGGAATAGACGCGCGAGAGCCCCGAAACAGGCGACTCGTCCTCGATGTCTCCCAGATTGGTCGCGATCATCGCCTTGCCCGCCTCCCTCCGGCGGGCTCCTCCCTCCGACCCCATGCGAGAACGGGGTCCTTCAGCTCACCCTTGGGTGAGCTTTTTTTTGGCCGTGGCGATCGGGGGCCCAAAGAAAAACGGCTTACGCCTTTTGAGCGTAAGCCGTTGTTCCATCTACTGACTTTGGTCGGTGTGAAAGGATTCGAACCTTCGACCCCTTGCACCCCATGCAAGTGCGCTACCAGGCTGCGCCACACACCGAAGCTCTCGATTATAGCCTTGGAAATTCAGCGCCCGACGGTCAGCAGCTCACGAATTTCAAATAGTTCGCGACGAAGGTGCAGCAGCTGCGAAAGATCGGCCGTCTGCACGGCTGCGGACGCGGGCGAATCCTCGACGATGGCGGCGTCGAACTCTTCCTGGTCGATCTCGATGGCCTCCACGCCTTCGAGCGGCACTTCGCCCGCCTTGCGGCGGTCGCGCTCGCCCTGCACCAGTTCCTGCAGCTTGTTGCGCGCGCCGCTGATCGTGAAGCCCTGGTCGTAGAGCAGATCGCGGATGCGGCGGATCATGAGCACCTCGTGGTGCTGGTAGTAGCGGCGGTTGCCGCGCCGCTTCATCGGGCGCAGCTGCGTGAACTCCTGCTCCCAATAACGCAGCACGTGCGGCTTGACGCCGCACAGCTCGCCGACCTCACCGATGGTGAAGTAGCGTTTGACGGGGATCGGAGGGAGCGTTTTCTCCATTGAAATCAAGACTGTGCGCGGGAAACCTCAGAGATTACTCTACGCGGCCGCGCAGCACCAAGCACTTATTCGGAGCCGAGGCTCCACTCGACTTCGGATGTCCCGCCCTGATCGATGCTTCCGTGAATCTGTTCCTTGAGCTTGGCGCTCGCATGGAACGTCGCCACGCGGCGCTCGCCGATCGGAATGGCTTCGCCGGTGCGCGGATTGCGCCCGGGCCGGGGCGCCTTCACGCGGATCTGGAAGTTGCCGAAGCCCGAGATCTTCACGTCCGTGCCTTCGATGAGGCTGTTGGCCACGAGCTCGAAGAACGCCTCGACCATGTCCTTGGACTCACGCTTGTTCAGGCCGATCTGCTCGAACAGCAGGTCGGCGAGATGCGCCTTGGTGAGCGCAGGCGTTTCCAGAGCCTCGAGCGTGAATTCGGCAGCGTTCATTCTCATCACCCCCTCAAGCGGCCGCCGAGCTTGGCGCCCAGTTGTTCGACGATCGCGCGGACAGCGGGCTCGACCTGCTCGTCCGTCAGCGTGGCGCTGTCGCTCTGGAAGCTCAGGCGCACCGCCATGCTCTTCTCGCCCTGCGCCAGCGCGCCGGCCGCGGCCACCGCACCGTCGCGCAGCGGCTGCGGGCGGTAGATGTCGAACAGCACGGCGTCGCGCAGCAGGCCCTTGGCCGCCGCGGTGGAGCGGATGGCCCGCATCAGCGCGTCGTGCGTGACGGCCTCGGCCACCACGACGGCGATGTCGCGCTCGACGGCCTGGTGCCTGGGCACCGGCTGCGCCACGGGCACGAGGCGCGCGGTGACGGCGTCGAGGTCGAGTTCGAACAGCACGGGCGCCTGCGAGAAATCCCACTTCTGGCGCCAGCGCGGATGCAGTTCGCCGACGAAGCCGATGGCCTTGCCGTCGACCAGCACGCGTGCCGAGCGGCCCGGGTGCAGGGCCGGATGTTCGGCCGCCTCGAAGACGGGCTGCAGCGGAGCGAGCAGCGCCTCGACGTCGCCTTTCACGTCGTAGAAGTCGATTCGCTCGGGCTTGCCGTCCCAGCGCGCCTCGTCGGCGTCGCCCCATGCGAGGCCCGCCACGCGCATCGGCTGGCTCACGCCGCGCACGGTGCTGTCGGTGGTGACGACGCTGTCGTCGCGCATGAACACGCGCCCCAGCTCGAACACGCGCACGCGCGGCGCCTTGCGGTCGAGGTTGAACTTGAGCACCTGCAGCAGCGACCCCATCAGCGACGAGCGCATCACGCTCATCTGGCTGGCGATGGGGTTCAGCAGCTTCACAGGGTTGGCGTTGCCGGCCAGGTCCTGCTCCCAGTGCGCTTCGACGAAGCTGAAGTTGATCGTTTCCTGGTAACCCAGCGCGGCGATGCTGCGGCGAACCGCGAAGCGGCTGCGCTGCGCCTCGGGACGCACGCGCGCGGTGATGGGCGCGAGCGGCGCGGTGGTCGGCAGGTTGTTGAAGCCGATCAGGCGCGCGACCTCCTCGATCAGGTCTTCCTCGATCAGCAGGTCGAAGCGGTGCGGCGGCGGGGTCACGGTCAGCGTGCCTTCGCCTTCGGTGATGGCGAAGCCGAGGCGGTTCAGCGCCTCGGCGCACTGGGCCTGCGTCAGCGGCATGCCGATCACGCGCGAGGCGCGCGCCACGCGCAGCGTGACGGGCACGGCTTGGGGCACGCTCAGCGTCTGGTCGTCCATGCGGCCAGCCTGGCCGCCGCAGATCTCGGCGATCAGCTGCGTGATGCGCTCGATGATCTGGACCGTGCGGCTCGGATCGACGCCGCGCTCGTAGCGATGTCCCGCGTCGGTCGAGAAGTTGAAGCGGCGCGAACGCCCCTGCACGGCCTCGGGCCACCAGAAGGCGGCTTCGACGTAGATGTTGCGCGTGTCGTCGGACACCGAGGTGGCATCGCCGCCCATGATGCCGGCGAGCGACTCGACTTCGCGGTCGTCGGCGATCACGCCGACCTTGTCGTCGACGGTGATCGTGTTGCCATTGAGCAGCTTCAGCTGCTCGCCCGGCTTGCCCCAGCGCACCGTGAGGCCGCCATGGATCTTGTCGAGGTCGAAGATGTGGCTGGGCTGGCCGTACTCGAACATCACGTAGTTGGAGATGTCGACCAGCGGCGTCACGCTGCGCTGGCCGCAGCGCGCGAGGCGCTCGACCATCCAGGCCGGCGTCGCGACCTTGGTGTTCACGCCGCGCATGATGCGGCCCGAGAAGCGGCCGCAGAGCTCGGGCGCCTCGACCTTCACCGGCAGCACGTCGGCGAACGAGGTGGCGACCGGTGCGATCTCGGGGGTCTTGAGCGGCGCGCCCGTGAGCGCGGCCAGTTCGCGCGCCACGCCATAGACGCTGAGGCCGTGCGCCAGGTTGGGCGTGAGCTTCAGCGTGAGCAGCATGTCGTCGAGCTTGAGCACCTCGCGCACGTCGGCGCCGATGGGCGCGTCGGCGTCGAGCTCGAGCAGGCCGCCGTGGTCTTCGCTCAGCTGCAGTTCGCGCGCCGAGCACAGCATGCCCTGGCTTTCCACGCCGCGCAGCTTGCCGAGCTTGATGAGAAAGGGCTTGCCGTCCTCACCCGGCGGCAGTTCGGCGCCGACCAGCGCGCACGGCACCTTGATGCCGACACGCGCATTCGGCGCGCCGCACACGATGTTCAGCAGGGCACCCTGCCCCGCATCGACCTGGCACACGCGCAGGCGATCGGCATTCGGGTGCTGCACGGCTTCCTTGATTTCGCCGACCACGATGCGCGTGAAAGGCGGCGCCACCGGACGGCGCTCTTCCACCTCGAAGCCGCCCATGGTGAGCGTTTCGGCCAGTGCGGCGCTGTCGATGGGCGGGTTGCAGAACTCGCGCAGCCAGGATTCCGGGAATTGCATCTCTTCGATCTCGATCTGGTTTTTTCTGTGATGGGGTGCTGCTGCTTACTGGAACTGCGAGAGAAAACGCAGGTCGCCGTCGAAGAAGAGGCGCAGGTCGTTCACGCCATAGCGCAGCATCGTGAGCCGGTCGGGGCCCATGCCAAAGGCGAAGCCGATGTAGCGCTCGGGGTCGAGGCCCATGTTGCGCACCACGTTCGGGTGCACTTGGCCCGAGCCCGACACCTCCAGCCAGCGGCCGGCCAGCGGGCCGCTCGCGAACTGGATGTCGATCTCGGCGCTCGGCTCGGTGAACGGGAAGAAGCTCGGGCGGAAGCGCAGCACGAGGTCGTCGCGCTCGAAGAAGGTGCGGCAGAAGTCGGTGAAGACGACCTTCAGGTCCTTGAAGCTCACGTTCTCGCCGAGCCACAGGCCTTCGCACTGGTGGAACATGGGCGAGTGGGTGGCGTCGCTGTCGACGCGGTAGGTGCGGCCCGGCGCGATCACGCGGATCTCGGGCGCCTTCACGGTGCCTGTGGTGTCGGCCGCGGCAGCCGCGAACTCGGCGGCGTACTTCTTGATGTGCTGATGCGCATAACGCACCTGCATCGGGCTGGTGTGCGGGCGCAGGTTGTAGGGGATGCCGTCGTCGCCGTTCAGGTCGACGTAGAAGGTGTCCTGCATCGAACGCGCGGGATGGTTCGGCGGGTTGTTGAGCGAGGTGAAGCTGTGCCAGTCGCTCTCGATCTCGGGGCCGTCGGCCACGTCGAAGCCCATGCTGGAGAAGATTTCCTCGATGCGCTCCAGGGTGCGGCTCACGGGGTGGAGGCCGCCCGAAATGCGGCGGCGGCCGGGCAGGCTCACGTCGAGCGCCTCGGCACGAAGTTGCAGAGAGAGCTCCTCGTCGGCCAGTTGCTGGCGGCGCTCGGTCAGCGCGGCTTCGATGGCTTGCTTGGCGACGTTGATGGCGGCGCCGCGGGACTTCTTCTCTTCGACACTCAGCGCGGCCATGCCCTTCATCAACTCGGTGATGCGGCCCGACTTGCCGAGGAACTGGGCCTTGGCGTTTTCAAGCTCGGCGGGTGTCTTCGCTTCGGCGAAGGCGGCGCGTGCGGTGTCGACCAGGGAGTCCAACTCGTTCATAGCAACAAAAATCTTCGAGGGGAAATAAAAAAGAGCTGGAGCCTTTTCAAGCGCCAGCCCTTGAGCCGTGGGCGCAGGAAGCTGCCCGAAGGCAGCGCCCCGCTATGCAGAATCAAGCAGCCAGCTTGGCCTTGACCTGCTCCACGATGCCGGCAAAAGCGGCCTTGTCGTGCACGGCGATGTCCGCAAGCATCTTGCGGTCGATCTCGATACCGGCCTTGCGGATGCCGTTGGCGAACTGGCTGTAGGTCAGGCCCAGTTCACGCGAGGCGGCGTTGATACGCGCAATCCACAGCTGACGGAACACGCGCTTCTTGGTACGGCGGTCACGGTAGGCGTATTGGCCTGCCTTCATCACCGCCTGTTTGGCGACGCGGAAGACATTGCCGCGGCGACCGCGGAAACCCTTGGCGAGTGCGAGAACTTTCTTGTGGCGGGCGCGAGCCGTTACACCACGTTTGACGCGAGGCATGTGTGTACTCCTTGTTCGTCTGAGTTAGATGCCACGGCCGGGCAGCATGGCGGCGACAGAAACCATGTTGGTTTCATGCACTGCGACTGCACCACGCAGGTGACGCTTGTTCTTGGTGGTCTTCTTCGTCAGGATGTGACGCTTGAAGGCTTGACCGCGCTTGACGGTGCCACCGGGACGAACGCGGAAACGTTTTTTCGCGCTGCTCTTGGTCTTCATTTTGGGCATGTGAATGCTCCTTTAGTTTGTGCTCGTGAGGCGCCATGGATGCTCCACGGACTTGTTGGCCCCGAGACACTTCTTCATCCCGCCCTCGCCTGCATTTCTTTCGAAATGCGGGCAATGGCGAAATCCCTTCAAAACCTCTCTAACGCGGCTCCAGCCTTCGGCCCGTCAGGCCGCAGCGGGCGTCGCTGCCGGAGCGGCGCCGGCATCGGCTGCCGGCTTCTGCTGCCCACCGCCGCCGGGCTTCTTGCGGCCCGGCGCGATCATCATGATCATCTGCCGGCCTTCGAGCTTCGGAAACTGCTCGACGATGATCGAGTCGCCCAGCTCGTCGCGGATGCGCTGCAGCAGGGCCAGGCCGAGTTCCTGGTGCGTGATCTCGCGGCCGCGGAAGCGAAGCGTGATCTTGCACTTGTCACCCTCATCAAGAAAGCGCCGGATGTTGCGCATCTTGATGTTGTAGTCGCCATCGTCGGTACCGGGCCGGAACTTGATTTCCTTGACCTCGATGACCTTCTGCTTCGACTTCGCCTCGGCCGCCTTCTTCTGCTCGTGGTACTTGAACTTGCCGTACTCGATCAGGCGGCACACGGGCGGGTTGGCCGCCGCGACGACCTCCACCAGGTCCACGTCCTGCTCACCGGCAAGGCGTAGAGCCTCTGCAAGACTCACGACACCCAATTGCTCGTTATCCGGGCCGATCAGGCGGACTTCCGGGGCCATGATTTCCCGGTTCAGGCGGTGTTGGCGTTCCTCGCGGTGGCGGCGGTCGCGGAATGCAGTAGCGATGGTCAGAATCCTTCAAAATTTGCTACAAAATCTGTAGCGAACGCCGCTCAGCCCTCGCGGACAAGCGGCACGATTTGGCAGGGAAACATGTGGGGTGTTTCGAGGACAAATCAACGCTTGTCGGCAACATCCTGAACGAGCCGCTGCATGAACGATTCGAGGGACATTGCACCGAGGTCTTGATTGCCCCGGGCGCGCACTGCGACGGCACCTGCTTCCTTTTCCTTGTCGCCCACGACAACGATGTAAGGGAGCTTTTGCAACGAATGCTTCCGTATTTTATACGTAATCTTTTCGTTGTGCAGGTCGAGCTGGACCCTAAGCCCTTGATTTTGCAGCGTTTTCGCAACTTCAGCAGCGTAATCCGCCTGCCCTTCGCTGATATTCAGCACCGCAACCTGCACCGGCGCGAGCCATGCGGGCATTGCGCCGGAGTGGTGTTCGATCAGCATGCCAATGAAGCGCTCCAGGCTGCCGACGATGGCGCGATGCAGCATCACGGGGTGCGCGCGACCGCTCGATTCCGTCACGTATTCGCCGCCAAGACGCTCGGCCGTGTTGAAGTCGACCTGCATCGTGCCGCACTGCCACTGGCGGCCGATGGCATCGCGCAGCGTGTATTCGATCTTCGGGCCGTAGAAGGCTCCATCGCCCGGCGCGATGACGAAGTCGACGCCCGACCGGCGCAGCGACTCCATCACCGCATGCTCGGCCTTGTCCCACAGCTCATCGGAACCGACGCGGTTCTCCGGACGCGTCGCGACCTTGTAGAGGATGTCCGTGAAGCCGAAGTCGGCATAGACCTTCTGCAGTTGGGCCGTGTAGGCGATGCATTCGTCGAGGATCTGGTCTTCCGTGCAGAAGATGTGGCCGTCGTCCTGCGTGAAGCCGCGCACGCGCATGATGCCGTGCAGCGCGCCGCTGGGCTCGTTGCGGTGGCACTGGCCGAACTCGCCGTAGCGCAGCGGCAGGTCGCGGTAGCTGCGCAGGTCGCTCTTGAAGATGAGCACGTGGCCCGGGCAGTTCATCGGCTTGAGCGCGTACTCGCGCTTTTCCGACTCCGTCGTGAACATGTTGTCGCGGTAGTTCTGCCAGTGGCCCGTTTTCTCCCACAGGCTCTTGTCGAGGATCTGCGGCCCCTTCACTTCCCAGTAGCCCGTGTCGCGGTAGATGGCACGCATGTACTGCTCCACCGCCTGCCAGATCGCCCAGCCCTTCGGATGCCAGAACACCACGCCCGGCGCCACTTCGTCGATGTGGAACAGGTCGAGCTCCTTGCCGAGCCGGCGGTGGTCGCGCTTCTCGGCTTCCTCGATGCGCTGGATGTACTGGTCGAGCTGCTTCTTGTCGGCCCAGGCCGTGCCGTAGATGCGCTGCAGCTGCTCGTTCTTGGCGTCGCCGCGCCAGTAGGCGCCGGCCAGCTTCGTGAGCTTGAAGACCTTCAGGAAGCGCGTGTTCGGCACGTGCGGGCCGCGGCACATGTCGACGTATTCCTGGTGGTAGTACAGGCCCATGGCCTGCTCGTCGGGCATGTCCTCGACCAGGCGCAGCTTGTAGTCCTCGCCGCGCGACTTGAAGACCTCAATGACCTCGGCGCGCGGCGTCATCTTCTTGATCACGTCGTAGTCCTGCGCGATCAGCTCGCGCATGCGCGCCTCGATGGCGGCCATGTCCTCGGGCGTGAACGGGCGCTCGTAGGCGATGTCGTAGTAGAAGCCCTCGTCGATCACGGGCCCGATCACCATCCTGGCCGTCGGGTAGAGCTGCTTCACCGCATGGCCGACCAGGTGAGCCGTCGAGTGGCGGATGATTTCCAGGCCCTCTTCGTCCTTCGGCGTGATGATCTGCAGCTTCGCGTCATGGTCGATGACGTCGCTGGCATCGACGAGCCGGCCGTCGACCTTGCCGGCCACCGTCATCTTGGCCAGGCCGGGGCCGATGGACTGGGCGACTTCGGCCACCGAGACCGGGCCAGGGAACTCGCGGCGCGAGTTGTCGGGGAGCGTGATCTGGATCATTTTGGGAAAACCTCGGTGAGAAAAACAAAAAAGCGCGGTGGATGACCGCGCTTTGCTTGGTTGTGTAGCTGGCGAAAACCAGCGAGCGCGGGGCTACCGGCCTTTTCCTTCGGGGAAGAAAAAGCCGCTGAAACCTTGCCGGGTAGTTCGCGGTGTCATAACCAAGGTGCCTTTCTCGCTCTTGTTGGAGTGCAGAGCCGGCAATTCTAGCCGCTGCCCGCTCAGGACGCGGCCGCAGTGTTCTTCAGTCCCAACACTTCGATCGGTTCGATCGACGGCGGCGCGGCAAACAGCTCAGGGGCCTTCGCCATCAGCGCCTGGGCGATCGGACCGGTCAGGTGGGCCTGGCGGGCGGCCTCGTTCTCGAAAGCATCGAACACCCCGAAGGTGGTCGGCGACAGGCGCAGCGCAAACCAGATCGGCGTGGTCTTCTCGTCGCGGGCCATCCCAAGGCCGGCCTCCAGGAACTTCTCGACATCGCTTTCCTTGCCTGGCTTGGCTTCGAGGCGGACGAACAGTGCGTACTTGATCATGGGTCAATCTCCTGAGTGTTGAACGGCGCGCGACATTGCGCGGCGTTGGCATGAACTCTAGGCAGCCGCCGCCTCTGTAGCCATTGGCGTTTTTGACATCTTTGATATCGTTATGGCCATGAAACTCGACATACTCGCCCTGGATGGCGTATTCGACACCGGCCTGTCCGCCGTGCTCGACGTTTTCACCACCGCCAACGAACTCACAGCCATGCTGCAGCTCGACGTGGCGCCCTTCGAAGTCGTGGTGACGGGCGTCCGCAAGCGCGTGCGGACCTCGCAGGGCTTCGCCGTGCCGATCGCCCGCGCGCTCGGCGCCGGCACGGCCGACTGGCTGATCGTTCCCGCGCTGGGCTGCAAGATGCCCGAAACGCTGGAGCCCGCCCTAGCCCGCCCCGACGTGCGCGACGCCTGCGCCGCACTGCGAGAACGCTCGGATCGAGGCGCCAACGTGGCCGCCGCCTGCATCGGCACCTTCGTGCTCGCCGAGTCGGGCGTGCTCGACCGGCACAAGGCGACCACGACCTGGTGGCTCGCCACGCTGTTCCGCCAGCGCTACCCCGGCGTGCAACTGGAAGACTCGCGCATGCTGGTCAGCTCGGGCCATCTGGTCACCGCCGGCGCCGCACTGAGCCATGTCGACCTGGCACTGTGGATCGTCCGCCAGGCCAGCCCCGAACTCGCCACGCTGGTGGCGCGCTACCTGATCGTCGACTCGCGCCCGTCGCAGTCGGCCTACGTGATCTCCGACCATCTCTCGCACTCCGATCCGCTGGTCGAGCGCTTCGAGCGCTGGGCGCGCGGCCGGCTGGCCGAGGGCTTCTCGCTCGACGAGGCGGCCCTGGCCGCGGGAACAAGCAAGCGCACGCTGGCCCGCCGCATGCAGCAGGTGCTGGGCAAGAGCCCGCTCTCGTACGTGCAGGACCTGCGTGTCGAGCGCGCCGTGCACCTGCTCAAGACCAGCGACAAGAGCCTGGAGCAGATCGCCGGCATGGTCGGCTATGCCGACGGCGTCACGCTGCGCACCCTGCTGCGCCAGCGGCTGGGACGCGGCGTACGCGAAGTGCGGCTCGAGGCCTGACCTCGCTGCAGCGGAAACAAAAAAGCCCGGCACGAGGCCGGGCTGAAAGTGACAGCGAAAACTGTCCGTCGGATCAGTGGAACTGTTCTTCCTCGGTCGAACCCGACAGCGCCTTCACGCTGGAGGAACCGCCCTGGATCACGGTGGTCACGTCGTCGAAGTAACCAGCGCCCACTTCCTGCTGGTGCGACACGAAGGTGTAGCCCTTGTCGCGTGCGGCGAACTCGGGTTCCTGGACCATGTTCACGTAGTGCTTCATGCCTTCGCCGCGAGCGTATGCATGGGCGAACTGGAAGGTGTTGAACCAGTTGACGTGGATGCCGGCCAGCGTGATGAACTGGTACTTGTAGCCCAGCGCCGACAGGTCTTCCTGGAACGAGGCGATCTGCTTGTCGTCGAGGTTCTTCTTCCAGTTGAAGGAAGGCGAGCAGTTGTACGACAGCAGCTTGCCCGGGCAGGCGGCGTGCACGGCCTGCGCGAATTCGCGGGCGAAGCCGATGTCGGGCACGCCGGTCTCGCACCACACCAGGTCGGCGTAGGGGGCGTAGGCCACGCCGCGGCTGATGGCTTGCTCCAGGCCGTTCTTGACGCGGAAGAAACCTTCCTGCGTACGTTCGCCGGTCAGGAACGGCTTGTCGTTGGCGTCGTGGTCGGACGTGATCAGGTTCGCGGCTTCGGCATCGGTGCGGGCCAGGACGATGGTCGGCACGCCCAGCACGTCTGCTGCGAAGCGCGCGGCGATCAGCTTTTCGCACGCTTCCTGCGTCGGCACCAGCACCTTGCCGCCCATGTGGCCGCACTTCTTCACGGCGGCCAGTTGGTCTTCGAAGTGCACGCCGGCGGCACCGGCGGTGATCATGTTCTTCATCAGTTCGAAAGCGTTGAGCACGCCGCCGAAGCCGGCTTCCGCGTCGGCCACGATGGGCAGGAAGTAGTCGATGAATTCCTTGTCGCCCGGGTTGATGCCGCGGCCCCACTGGATCTCGTCGGCACGGCGGAAGGTGTTGTTGATGCGACGGACCATCGTCGGCACCGAGTCGTAGGCATACAGCGACTGGTCGGGGTACATCGTCTCGGAGGTATTGCCGTCGGCGGCGACCTGCCAGCCCGACAGGTACACGGCCTCGAGGCCGGCCTTGGCCTGCTGCATCGCCTGGCCGGCGGAGATCGCGCCGAAGGCGTTCACATAGCCCTTCTTGGCGCCGCCGTTGATCTTGTCCCAGAGCTTCTCGGCACCGCGCTTGGCCAGCGTGTGCTCGATGGGGAACGAACCGCGCAGGCGCACGACGTCAGCCGCGCTGTAGCCGCGCTTGACGCCCTTCCAGCGGGGGTCGGTGGCCCATTCTTTCTCGAGTGCGGCGATCTGCTGTTCGCGGCTCAGTTGTTCTGTGAGGGTCTGGGGCATGGTCACTCCGTGAGGTTGATTGAAGGATTGGCGCTGCGGCCGTGGAGTTACTGTAACTCCGCCGCGGACTCTTATGTCTTATAGAAGACATATTTTTGCACCAATAAAATCAACAACTTACGGATATATTTCTCAATGCAGAATCATTTTTCCCATATCGAGAAAAAATATTGCGGCGCAGCAGGCGCACATTCCGTAATGCGCAATCAATCTTTCGGTTGTGAAAATGCGGCGTCGCTGCGTGCCGCATGGGCGATCCAGTCGCCGCTTTCGATCACTTCGAGCCCTGCGATGCGTGTCGGGTGGATCTCATAGACCAGGCAATCGAACCACTGCCCATTCACCTCCACGCGCACCTGCCGCTTGATGTACTCGCCGGAATCGTCGTCCGCCACTTCCTCCAGCACGTCGAGCGCCGCTTCCACCGCAGGCTCGATGGCGTAGACCTCTCCCCTCACCCGCCTTTCACCACCGAGCACGATGCCCGGATAGGCGCCCAGATCGAGCAGCGTGCCGGCGATGCACGCCTGGCCGATGAACTTCGGCGCGGGCCGGTAGCGCGCGATGTCGTTGCGTCCGCCGCCGCGCAGCGTGCCGTAGACAAAAACGTGGGGCATCATCGAAAGCGCACTCCTTCCTTCACAACAACACGTCGTCCAGTCTATTGAACTCCGCTGCCCCCGCATCAGGTCGTCTCGTGGCCTATGGCTGCCTGGCCTTGAGCATGTCGCTCGTCGGCGGCTACGTCGCCCTCTCCAAACCCCTCGTCGCGGCCTTTCCGGTGCTGCTGCTCGCCTGGCTGCGCTTCGGCATTGCGGCACTGGCCATGCCGCACTGGCTCAAGCGCTCGCCGGACGAACCGCCGATGACCACGCGCACGCGCTGGCTGGTGTTCCTCGAGTCCTTCCTCGGCAACTTCCTGTTCTCGATCTGCATGCTCTTCGGCGTGAGCCTGACGAGCGCGGTATCGGCGGGCGTGATCATGGCGTCGATCCCGGCGTGCGTCGCCGTCGCGAGCTGGCTCTTCCTGCGCGAGCGCATCACGGTGCGCATCGGCCTGGCCATCGCCTGCGCGGCAATCGGCATCGGACTGCTGGCGCTGTCGCCTTCGGCATCGCATGCGCCGGCTTCCACCGCGACCGCATCTGCGTCGACGTCGATGCCTTGGCTCGGCAATCTGCTCGTCTTCTGCGCGGTGCTCTGCGAGACGGCCTATGCGGTGATCGGCAAGTCGCTCACCGGGCGCCTCGGACCCAAGCGCATCGCTTCGCTCATCAACCTCTGGGGCTTCGTGCTGTCGATGCCCTTCGGCATCTGGTTCGCGCTGCAGTTCGACTTCACTGCCGTGCGCTTCGGCACCTGGGCACTGCTCGTGGCCTACGCACTGGCCGCGAGCATCTGGACGGTATGGCTCTGGATGACCGGACTTCGCCACGTACCAGCCGCACAAGCGGGTGTTTTCGCCGTGCTGCTGCCTGTGAGCGCGGCCCTCGTAGGCGTGCTCGTGCTCGGCGAAAGCCTCTCTTCCCCACAGCTGGTTGCGTTCGTCGTTGCGCTCATCGGCGTGGTGCTTGCAACGTGGCCTGGGCGCCGAACGTGAAAAACGGGGCTTCTCCCCTCTGAAAAAACAACAACTCCCAATGAAAAAAGCGCTTTTTCCCTTGGAAACGCGTTTTTTCTCATTTAGCATCCGCAGTGCCACTGGAGACGCAAGTTTTTCATTGGTGAGTGTTCAACCAAAAAAGGAAATCAACCATGGCAACTGCAAAGAAGGCTCCGGCCAAGAAAGCTCCGGCAAAGAAGGCCGCTCCTGCAAAGAAGGCGGCTCCGGCGAAGAAGGCCGCTCCGGCCAAGAAGGCGGCTCCGGCGAAGAAGGCCGCACCGGCGAAGAAGGCTGCTCCTGCCAAGAAGGCCCCCGCGAAGAAGGCAGCTCCCGCCAAGAAGCGCACGCCCAACGCCGCGTTCATGAAGGCACTGACCCCCAGCCCGGCACTGGCCGCCGTCGTCGGCTCCACGCCGCTGCCGCGCACCGCTGTCGTGAGCAAGCTGTGGGACTACATCAAGAAGAACAACCTTCAGGACAAGGCCAACAAGCGCAACATCAACGCCGACGCCAAGCTGAAGGAAATCTTCGGCAAGCCGCAAGTGTCGATGTTCGAACTGGCAGCGCTGATCGGCAAGCACGTCAAGTAAGTCCTCGGGGGCCTCGCGCTCCTGAATCAAGAAGCCCGCTTCATGCGGGCTTTTTTTTCGCCTCCGGCATCGCCCCGCCCTCTTCGAAAAAACGCGCCGGCGTGCAGCCGAAGTGCTTGCGGAATGCCTCTATGAAGGCGCTGACGGAGCTGTAACCCACCGTCAGCGCGACCGCGGTGACGCTCTCGCGCAGGCTCAGCAACTCGACCGCCTTGAGCAGCCGCGCCTGCTGGCGCCACAGCGCGAAACTCAGTCCCGTCTCGGCAGCGAATCGGCGCGTGAGCGTCCTTCGTGCCATGCCGATGCGATCGGCCCATCGGTCGATGCCGTCCGGCAGCGCCGGGTTGTGGGCCAGGGCTGCAGACATAGCTGCCAGCCGGCTGTCCTGCGGCATCGGCAGATGAAGGGACGGCCTGTCGCCCGCGGCAAGCTCGTCGATCAGCACGCCCACCAGACGCCCTCGACGGGACTCCAGCAGGGGCTCGGATGCATCCATGCCCGTCAGGCGGTCCACAAGCGCGCGCACCAGCGGCGTCGCCGCGAACACGTGCGGCACGCCCGGCAACGTCTGTGCCGTCGTTGCATCGATGTGCAGGCTCCAGCCCGCGGTGGCGCCGAAGGTCTGCGCCGCATGAGCACAGCGCGGCGCGATCCAGCCGATCCACCCCGGCGGCTGCACCCAGCGGCCCGACGGCGTCTCGATGACCTGCAGCCCCTCCCGCAAGGCGAACAGCTGCCCGGTCTCGTGCGAGTGATAGCCGGTGACGCGCGCCGCCTCGTGGGCATTGATCCACAGCGTCGCGGGCGTCCGTTCAGCCATGGGTGGCCCGCGGGAGGTATCGATTGGCCCCGCCCCGCAAGCCCGAATAAGCGGCGCTGCCTAGCATCGAAACCCTCTCAACTCCAAGCAAGGAACAGCCTCCATGAAAGCCCAGGACGTACTCCCCGACGGCGAAGACTTCACCACCATCAACGGCCGCACGTTGCGCAAGGGATCGGTCGCCGCCTTCCTCGCCAACGCGCGCATCCTCGAAGACGCCGGCACATCCGCCGCCGACAGGCAGGCCGCCGAACAGGATTTCGCCTCGCTGATCCCCACCCTCGACGCACTCGGCCTGTTCGACGTCTTCGAGCTGCGCTCGCCGTTCCTGCGCGAGGAGGTGGCCCGCCATCGCGCCGCGTTCAGCCCTGTGCCTGCTGCTGCTTCGCCGAACGCGTGATCGACGACAGCGTGCCGCGCGTGGTGATGACCTCGGGGTCGAGCGGAATCTCGATCAGCGTGCCGGTGTCGGCCTCCAGCGCGCGCAGCAGGGCCGACTCGAACTGCGCCGTTTCCGTCACCCGCTCGGCCGCGTAGCCATAGGCGCGCGCAAGACCGCAGAAGTCGGGGTTGCGCAGCGCCGTGCCGCTGGTGCGTTCGGGATACTCGCGCTCCTGGTGCATGCGGATCGTGCCGAACATGCCGTTGTTGAGCAGCACGATGATGCTCTTGCCCCCGTGCTGCGAAGCCGTCGCCAGCTCCTGCCCGGTCATCAGGAAATCGCCGTCGCCCGCGATGGTGAAGGCCACGCGCCCCGTCGCCAGGTTGGCGGCGATGCCCGCCGGCACGCCGTAGCCCATCGCCCCGCTGGTCGGCGCCAGCTGCGTCTTCGCGCCCTTGGCGAGACCGCTGTAGCGGAAGTAGCGATGCACCCAGCTCGCGAAGTTGCCCGCGCCGTTGGTGATGGCCGCATCCGCGGGCAGGTGCTTCTGCAGCAGCGCGACGACCTGCGCCATGTCGACCGGGCCGCGCGGCATTTCGGCCGGCATGCCGGCCAGCGCCTGCGGCACGAGGTTGGCTTCGTAGTCGGCATGGGCCTGCAGCGTCCATTCTTCCCAGGGCAGCGTCGGCGGCGCGCTCAGCACTTCCAGGCTGCGCGCGGCCGCGCTCATGCCAGCGTTGATCGCCAGGTCGGCCTGGTAGACGCGGTTGAGTTCCTCGGCGCTCGCGTGGATGTGCACCAGCGTCTGCTTCGCCTTGGGGGCCTCGAGCAGCGTGTAGCCGCTGGTGGTCATCTCGCCCAGGCGCGGGCCGATGGCGAGGATCAGGTCGGCGTCCTTCACGCGCTGCGCCAGCTTCGGGTTGATGGCGATGCCGACGTCGCCCGCGTACTGCGGATGGTGGTTGTCGAAGGTGTCCTGGAAGCGGAAGGCATTCGCCACCGGCAGGCGCCAGTTCTCGGCGAAGCGCTGCAGCGCCTGCGCGGCCTGCGCCGTCCAGCCGCCGCCGCCAGCAATCACCAGCGGACGCTGCGACTTCAGCAGCAGCTCGCGCAGGGTGCGCAGCGCGCCCGGGTCGCTCCATGGCTCCACCGCCTCCACCCGCGCCAGCGGACGCGCGGCGGTCTCGCTGCGCAGCATGTCTTCGGGAAGCACCAGCACCACCGGCCCCGGCCGCCCATTCATCGCGGTGGCGAAGGCGCGCGCGATGTACTCGGGAATGCGGTTCGCGTCGTCGATGCGCTCGACCCGCTTGGCGAAGCCCTTGGTGCTCGGGCCGAAGAAGCTCGCGTAATCGACCTCCTGGAAGGCCTCGCGGTCGCGGAAGTCGCTGCCGACGTCGCCCACGAACAGCACCATCGGCGTCGAATCCTGGAAGGCGTTGTGCACGCCGATCGACGCATTGGTCGCGCCCGGACCGCGGGTGACGAAGCACACGCCCGGCCGTCCCGTGAGCTTGCCGTGCGCCTCGGCCATGAAGGCGGCGCCGCCCTCCTGCCGGTTGACGATGAAGCGCGCGCGGTCGCGATAGGCGTGGAAGCCGTCGAGCACCGCCAGGAAGCTCTCGCCCGGCACGCCGAATGCGATCTCCATGCCTTGCTCTACCAGGCACTCCACGATCAGGTGGCCTGCGGGTTGTGATGTACTCATGGGAAGTAGGAACCTCAGCTGCAAATGTCTCCGGCAATTATGTGCGCCCGCTCCAGACGCCTTGCGTTAATTCCCCAATTGGTTAAATTCGCGCCATGAAGGCCTCCAAGGACCCCACGCCCGACATCGCCATCGAGGCCATGGAACCCCGCTCGCGCGACGCGGACAGGTCGCAGCTGGCCATCCTCGCCTCGGCCCGCGACGAGTTCTCCGCGCGCGGCCTCGCGGGCGCGCGCATGGACAGCATCGCCGAGCGCGCGGGCCTCAACAAGCGCCTCATCTACTACTACTTCGGCAGCAAGGACGACCTCTTCCTTGCCGTGCTGGAGCGCGTCTACGCGGACATCCGCGAGGCGGAACAGCGCCTGCACCTCGAAGAGATCGACCCCGTGGAGGCGATCCGCCAGCTGGTGTCGTTCACGTGGAACTACTACCTCGAGCACCCGGAGTTCATCACGCTGCTCAACAGCGAGAACCTGCATTGCGCGGCGCACCTGAAGCGCTCGGAACGCATCCAGGAGATGAACTCGCCGCTGGTGCAGCTGCTCGACACCGTGCTGGAGCGCGGCCGCCGCGACGACCTGTTCCGCGCGGGCGTGGACCCCGTGCAGCTCTACATCTCCATCGCGTCGCTCTGCTACTTCTACCTCTCGAACAACCACACGCTATCGGCCATCTTCGGTCGTGACCTGCGTGCGCCCAAGGCGATGGCGCAGCGGCTTTCGCACATGACCGACCTGGTTCTCGGCTATGTACTGAAATAGCCCCCAGGCTTCGCGCACTTCGTGCGCGAAGCCAACCCCCTTCCGGGGGCAACACCAGCGGCCCGGCAAAGCCGGTTCCGCGGTAAGGCTGGGCTCGCCCCCAGGCTCGCGCACTTCGTGTCGCTTCGCCACCCCCTACCGGGGGCAACACCGGTGGCCCGGCAAAGCCGGTTCCACGGTGTTCCCGACCTTGGCCCGTGCCGGTTCCGACGACCGTGCACTGCGCAGTCGCACCTGAAAACCACTGAACCTCCTCCTGCGGGTATTCACTAGGGAGCGCCCGTTGACGCTCCCGCGCGGCCGTTCCTACAATCAATAATTCACTCAATGGTGAATTGATCGATTTCAAGAATGCGGACCGACCGCGCGGAGACATCCATGAAGTTCATTGCCAGCAGTGCGGCACGCACCGCCGCCCTCGCCTCCCTGACCTGCATCGCGGCGCTGCTGCCGGGGCTGGCGGCGGCGCAGAACGGTTATCCGAACAAGCCGATCCGCGTGATCGTGCCGTTCGCGGCCGGCAGCACCACCGACATCATTGCCCGCGCGATCACCGACAAGATGAGCGCCAGCATGGGCCAGACGCTGGTGGTCGACAACCGCGGCGGCGCGAGCGGCACCATCGGCCAGCAGGCGGTGGCCACGGCCGCGCCCGACGGCTACACGGTGATGATCCATTCGTCGTCGCACACGGTGAGCCCCTCCACCTTCGCCAAGCTGCCCTTCGACACGGTGCACGACTTCGCGGGCGTCACGCCGATCTCGTCGCTGCCCAACGCGCTGGTGATCTCGCCGGGCAAGAACATCAAGACGCTGCCGCAGCTGCTGGCCGCCGCGCGCGCCAAGCCGGGCAGCATGAACTTCGCCTCGGCCGGCCAGGGCAGCGCCACGCACCTGAACGCAGAGAAGTTCAAGCTGGCCGCGAAGATCGACGCAACCAACATCCCCTTCAAGGGATCGGGCGAGGCCGTGACCGAGGTGCTCTCGGGTCGCGTCGACTACTACTTCTCGCCCATCGCGCCGGTCATCGGCCAGATCAAGGAAGGCCAGTTGCTGGCACTGGCCGTGGGTTCGCCCAAGCGCGCGGCCGCCCTGCCCGACGTGCCCACCACCAGCGAAGCCGGCGTGCCTGGCTCGGAGTTCAACTTCTGGATCGGAATGATGGCGCCGGCCAAGACGCCGCGCGACATCGTCGAGCGCCTGAACGCCGAGGTGGCGAAGGCACTGGCCACGCCCGAGGTGAAGGAGCGCTTCGCCAAGCTGGGCGCCGACGCCTGGACGCTCAAGCCCGAGCAGTTCGACGCCTACATCAAGGAAGAAATCGCGAGCAACGCCCAGCTCGTGAAGGCGGCCGGCCTCTCGGTCCAACAGTAAGCAACGCAAGCACGCTCCCTTCGCTCTCCCGAAAGCCCCGGCTCCCGCCATGTTCCGCAAGCTCCTGCTCTCCCCGGCCCTGCGCCCTTTCCTCCTGATCCTGTTGCTGCTGGTGCTGTGGGACCTGGCGATCCGCCTGTTCAGGATTCCGGCCTACCTGATTCCCCCGCCGTGGGAGGTGGTGAAGCAGCTCGTCGCCGAATGGCCGCGCCTGCTCGCCGAGAGCTGGAAGACCACGCTCGCCACGCTCGGCGGCTTCGGGCTGACGATCCTCATCGGCATTCCGATCGCGATGGTCATCGCCTACTCGCGCGTCATCGAGTCGTACGTGTATCCGCTGCTGGTGTTCTCGCAGAGCATTCCCAAGGTGGCGATCGCGCCCCTCTTCGTGGTGTGGTTCGGCTTCGGCATCTTCCCGAAGGTCATCAGCGCCTTCCTGCTGGGCTTCTTCCCGGTGGTGGTGTCCACGGTGATGGGCTTCAAGTCGGTCGAGCCCGACATGCTCGACCTCTCGCGCTCCATGGGCGCAAGCCGCCTGCAGACCTTCTTCAAGATCAGCCTGCCGCAGGCCTTGCCGCAGATCTTCAGCGGCCTGAAGGTGTCGGTCACGCTGGCGGTGGTAGGCGCGGTGGTCGGCGAGTTCGTCGGCTCCAACTCGGGCATCGGCTACGTGCTGCAGGTGGCCAACGGCAACCTCGACCTGCCGCTGATGTTCGCGGCGCTGGTGGTGCTTTCGAGCATCGGCGTCATTCTTTTCGTAGCCGTCGATCTGGTCGAGCGCGTGATGATTCCCTGGCACGCCTCGCAGCGCCACACGCACTGATTTCCTTCGCAAAGCCAACAACTCCCGGAGACAACACCATGAAGAAACTGCTTCCCACGCTGCTCGCCGCGGCCGCGCTCGCTACCTTCGCCATCGCACCTGCCCATGCGCAGGGCGACAAGCCCAAGGACAAGATCACGCTGATGCTCAACTGGTATCTGTACAGCGAGCACGCGCCCTTCTTCCTCGGCAAGGAAAAGGGCTTCTACGCAGAGGAGGGCATCGACCTCGACATCCAGGAAGGCCGCGGCTCCGCCGTCACCGCGCAGGCGGTGGCCGCCAAGTCGGCGACCTTCGGCTACATCGACGTCACGACCATGATCAAGGCCGCCGCCAAGGGCGCGCCGCTGAAGTCGACGGGCGTGCTGTTCCAGGTGAGCCCGATGTCGGTGATGGGCTTCACCGAGAAGAACATCAAGACGCCGAAGGACATCATCGGCAAGACCGTGGCGGTGACGCCTGGCGACTCGATGTCGCAGATGTGGCCGCTCTTCCTGAAGATGAACGACATCAAGCCCGACCAGATCAAGACCGTCTCGGGCGACGCGCAGACCAAGCTCAATGCCGTGACCAACGGCCAGGCCGACCTGCTGCTGGGCTACGTGATGGACCAGGCCATCAAGCTGCAGGACGCCACCGGCAAGCCGGTGACGCCGATCCGCTTTGCCGACTCGGGCGTGAACCAGATCAGCTCCGGGATCATCGCCAACAAGAACCTGCTGACCGAGAACCCCGACCTGGTGAAGCGCTTCATGCGCGCCTCCACCAAGGCCGCCGAAGCCGCCGAGAAGAGCCCCGAGGCCGCGGTCGACGCGATGCTCAAGGCCAACCCCAAGGCCGGCGTGCGCGACACGCTCATCGTGGGCATGAAGCAGAGCGTGGCGCTCTACCACACGAAGGAAACCGCCAACCAGCGCCCCTTCCGCGTGCAGATGAAGAACGTGAACGACTCGCTCGACCTGCTGGTGCAGTACGGCGGCATGGATGCCTCCACGCGCGGCAAGCCCGAGGACTACGTCACTCTGGATTTCCTCCCCTGACCTTCCTTCGGTCCTGAACCCCGCGCGCCTTCCGCAGTAGTCACCTCTCACGCATTCCATGTCCCAAGTCAACCTGATCGAAGCGCGCGGCGTCTCGAAGATCTACCAAAGCAAGGACGGCCCCGTCGAGTCGCTCAAGCCGCTCGACTTCGCCATCAAGGAAGGCGAGTTCGTCTCCGTCGTCGGTCCGTCGGGCTGCGGCAAGAGCACGCTGCTGAAGATGGTGGCGGGCCTGTTGCCTATCAGCGGCGGCAGCCTCACGCTGGCCGGCAAGCCGATCAAGGGTGCGCAGAAAGACGTGGGCATCGTGTTCCAGAGCGCGGTGCTGCTGCCCTGGCGCAGCGTGGAAGACAACATCCTGCTGCAGGCCGAGATGCGCCACATGCCCATGGACGCAGCCAGGGCCCGCGCCCGCGAGCTGATGGAGATGGCCGGCCTCAAGGGCTTCGAGGGCAAGTACCCGTGGCAGCTCTCGGGCGGCATGCAGCAGCGCGCGTCGATCTGCCGCGCCCTGCTGCACGACCCCTCGGTGCTGCTGATGGACGAGCCCTTCGGCGCGCTCGACGCGATGACGCGCGAGAAGATGAACCTGGAGCTGCAGCGCATCTGGATGACCTCGAAGAAGACGGTGATGCTCATCACCCACAGCATTCCCGAGGCCATCTTCCTGTCGGACCGCGTGATGGTGATGAGCGAGCGCCCCGGCTCCATCGCCGCCGTGTACGACATCGACCTGCCGCGCCCGCGCACGCTGGACGTCATGTCCTCACCCGAGTTCGGCGCCTACACCAAGCTGGTGCGCGCGCATTTCTATTCGCAGGGCATCCTGGACCACTGAAGAGCGAGAGCCGGCCATGGACGCGATCCGCTTTCACGTCGAGGAGATCCGCTTCGCCGAGCGCAACGTGGCGCTGCGGCTGCCTTTCCGCTTCGGCGCCGCCACCGTCACGGCCTGCCCTCAGGTCTACGTGAAGGCGCGCGTGCGCTTTGCCGACGGCCGCACGGCCGAGGGCTGTGCGGCGGAGATGATGATTCCGAAGTGGTTCGACAAGAACCCGGCCCTGAACAACGAGCAGAACTTCGAGCAGCTGCGCTTCGCGCTGCGCGACGCCCGCGAGGCCTACACCGCCGAGCCCGACGCGCAGACCGCCTGGACGCATTTCGCCTCCAACTACGCCGCGCTGCAGTCGCGCGCCAGGGCCAAGGGCCTGCAGCCGCTGGTGGCCAGCTACGGCCCTGCGTTGATCGACCGCGCCCTGCTCGATGCGCTGTGCCTGCACAGCGGCGCCAGCTTCGCGGCGGCGATGAGCGGCAACCTCTGCGGCATCGACATCGCCGGCAGCGGCCTGGCCGACGACCTCGCGGGCTTCGACATGCAGGCCTTCCTGGCGAAGCAGTCGCCGCGCGACCGTATCGCCGCGCGCCACACCGTGGGGCTGGCGGACGCCATCGACGAGTACGACGCCTCGCCCGATGCCCCCACCGACGGCCTGCCCACGACGCTGCAGGCCGCCGTGCAGCGCTACGGCCACACCCATTTCAAGCTGAAGCTGTGCGGCAACACCGCGCAGGACATCGACCGGCTCCAGCGCATCGCTCGCGTGATCGACGGCCAGGCCCAGCTCGTCACGCTCGACGGCAACGAGCAGTACGCGGACGCCGACGACTTCGCCACTTTTCTCGACCGTATGCTCTCCACGCCCACGCTGTGGAAGCTCGCGCAGAAGACGGTGTTCGTCGAGCAGCCGATCCGCCGCGACGCGGCGCTGCAGCGCGACGTGTCGGCGCTGGGCAAGCGCATTCCGCTGCTCATCGACGAATCGGACGCCACGCTCGACGCCTTCGTGCAGGCCCGCGCGCTGGGCTACACCGGCGTGTCGAGCAAGAGCTGCAAGGGCTTCTACAAGTCGGTGATCAACGCCGCGCGCTGCGCGCAGTGGAATGCCGCGTCTGAGAAGCCGCGCTACTTCCTCTCCGGCGAAGACCTGACCATGCAGGCCGGCATCGGCGTGCAGCAAGACCTGGCACTCGTCTCCTGGCTCGGCCTCTCGCATGTCGAGCGCAACGGCCACCACTACGTCAACGGCCTCGCAGCGGCGCCCGAGGCCGAGCAGCAGGCTTTGCTGCGCGCCCACCCGGGCCTCTACGAAACCAGCGACGGCGCAGTGCGCCTCGCCATCCGCGAAGGGCAGCTCGACCTGTCCTCGCTCAACGCCGCGCCCGGCTTCGCCACCGGCAAGCCAGGCGCCGGCATCTCGTGGGACGCGATGCGTTCCGTCTACTGAACCGAAGCGCGCGTCCAGCCCGCACAAATCTCTCGCACCCCAAGGAAGAAAACGATGGCCACCCAACGTCTAGGAATCATCATGCACGGCGTCACCGGGCGCATGGGCATGAACCAGCACCTGATCCGCTCGATCTGCGCCATCCGCGCCCAGGGCGGCGTCACGCTGTCGAACGGCGACAAGGTCATGCCCGATCCGATCCTCATCGGCCGCAACGCCGAGAAGATGGAAGCGCTGGCCAAGGCGCACAACATCCCGCGCTGGGGCACCGACCTCGACAAGGCGCTGGAGAACAAGGACGACACCATCTTCTTCGACGCCGGCACCACGCAGATGCGCCCCGCCCTGCTGGCCAAGGCCATCCGCGCCGGCAAGCACGTCTACTGCGAAAAGCCCATTGCCACCAACCTCAACGAGGCCGTCGAGATCGCCCGCCTGGCCGAGGAAGCCACGAAGACCAAGGGCCTGAAGCACGGCGCTGTGCAGGACAAGCTCTTCCTGCCAGGCCTGCGCAAGCTCGACATGCTGCGCCGCGCAGGTTTCTTCGGCCGCATGCTCAGCGTGCGCCTGGAGTTCGGCTACTGGGTGTTCGAGGGCGACCTGCAGCCCATCCAGCGCCCGAGCTGGAACTACCGCAAGGAAGACGGCGGCGGGATGATCCTGGACATGATGTGCCACTGGCGCTACGTGCTGGACAACCTGTTCGGCGAGGTGAAGTCGGTGAGCTGCCTGGGCACCACCCACATCCCCAAGCGCTGGGACGAGGCCGGCAAGCCCTACGAGGCCACCGCCGACGACGCGGCCTACGCCACCTGCGAGCTCACCGGCCACAACGGCGAGCCCGTCATCGCGCAGATCAACATGAGCTGGGTCACGCGCGTGCGCCGCGACGACCTCGTGACCTTCCACGTCGACGGCACCGACGGCTCGGCCGTGGCCGGCCTGTCGAGCTGCCGCGCCCAGTCGCGCGTGGCCACGCCGCGCCCGGTGTGGAACCCCGACGAGAAGCAGACCATGAACTTCTTCGACCAGTGGCAGGAGATTCCGGACTCGCAGTTCTACGACAACGGCTTCAAGATCCAGTGGGAACACTTCATCCGCCACGTGGTGGAAGACGCGCCCTACAAGTGGACGCTGCCCGAAGGCGCCAAGGGCGTGCAGCTGGTCGAAGCCGCGCTCGAGTCGTGGAAGGACCGCCGCTGGGTCGACGTGCCTGCACTGAAGGTCTGACATGGCACTCTCGCTGAACCTCCCCACCGCCGGCGGCACGCTCGCGCCCTACGCGCTGCGCGGCACCGCACCGGTGAAGCCCGATGCGGGCGTCAAGTTCAACCGCATTGCCTACTCGGCCGCCCACGTGGTGGCCGACCCGATGGCCGCCATCGACCCGTGGCTGCAGTGCGCGGTCGACTGGGACACCACCATCGCCTACCGCCGCCACCTGTTCTCGCTGGGCCTGGGCGTGGCCGAGGCCATGGACACCGCGCAGCGCGGCATGGGCCTGGACTGGCCCACCTCGCTGGAGTTGATCCGCCGTTCGCTCGACGCCGCGAAGGACGTGCCCGGCGCGCTGGTCGCCTCGGGCTGCGGCACCGACCACCTGGACATCGACAGCGTGAAGAGTGTCGACGACGTGATCCGCGGCTACGAAGAGCAGATGGCCGCCATCGAGGCGCTGGGCGGCAAGCTGATCGTCATGGCCAGCCGCGCGCTGGCCCGCGTGGCGAAGAGCCCGGCCGACTACGAGCGGGTGTACGACCGCATCCTGAGCCAGGCGAAGCAGCCGGTGGTGCTGCACTGGCTGGGCGACATGTTCGACCCGGCGCTGGCGGGCTACTGGGGCACGAAGGATGTCGATGCAGCCATGGACACGGCGCTCGGCATCATCGCCGCGCATCCCGACAAGGTGGACGGCATCAAGATCTCGCTGCTCGACAAGGACAAGGAAATCGCGATGCGCCGCCGCCTGCCGCCGGGGGTGCGCATGTACACCGGCGACGACTTCAACTACGCCGAGCTGATCGCAGGCGACGGCTTCGGCAGCGAGCCCACGCACGGCAAGAGCGACGCACTGCTGGGCATCTTCGACGCCATCGCACCCGCCGCGAGCGCGGCCCTCGGTGCGCTGGCGCAAGGCAACGAGAAGAAGTTCCACGACATCCTCGGCCCCACGGTGCCGCTGTCGCGCCACATCTTTGCCGCGCCTACGCGCTTCTACAAGACCGGCGTGGTGTTCATGGCGTGGCTGAATGGCCACCAGAAGCACTTCACGATGGTCGGCGGCCAGCAGAGCACGCGCTCGCTGCAGCACTTCGCGGAACTGTTCAGGCTGGCTGATGCGGCCAACCTGCTGGAGCAGCCCGAGCTGGCGGTGCGGCGCATGAAGACGCTGCTGGCTTTGCACGGCGTGGAAGGCTGAAGACGAGCATGCGCGATTTCTCGCAGAACCACGACTGGCTCTCGATCAACACCGCCACAGTGCGCAAGCAGTCGGGCGCCGAGGTGCCGCTGGACCGCATCATCGACCAGTGCGCCGAACGCGGCATCCGCGCCATCAGCCCGTGGCGCGACCAGGTGGCAGCCGTCGGGCTCGACAAGGTGGCGAAGCAGCTGAAGGCGCACGGCATCGGCCTCTCGGGCTACTGCCGCGGCGGCTTCTTTCCGGCTGCCGACGCCGCCGGCCTGAAGGCCGCGCTGGACGACAACCGCCGCGCCATCGACGAGGCCAAGACGCTCGATGCACCCTGCCTAGTGCTGGTGGTCGGCGCCCTGCCCGGGGCGCTCGAAGGCAAGGCCGCCTACAAGGACATCGGCCGCGCCCGCAGCGAGGTGCGCGACGGCATCGCCGCCTCGCTCGAATACGCCCGCGAGGTCGGCATGCCTCTCGCCATCGAGCCCCTGCACCCGATGCAGGCGGCTGATCGCGCGTGCATCAACACGCTCGAACATGCGCTTGACCTGTGCGACGAACTCGACGCGGGCAAAAGCGGCATGCTGGGCGTGGCCCTGGACATCTACCACGTGTGGTGGGATCCGAAGCTGCAGCAGCAGATTGCGCGCGCAGGCCGCGAGCGGCTTCTGGCGTACCACGTCTGCGATTGGCTCACGCCTACGCGCGATCTGCTGAGCGACCGCGGGATGATGGGGGATGGGGTGGTCGAGCTGAAGAAGATCCGTGGGTGGGTGGAAGACGCGGGCTTCGCGGGGTTCAGCGAGGTGGAGATCTTTTCGAATCTTGACTGGTGGCAGCGGACTGGGGCTGAGACGCTGGACGTCTGTATCGAGCGGCACAAGCAGGCGGTCTAGAGCTGCTTTGTATGCGCGTTGTTCGGGGGGCGTGCACAGGCCATCGGGCACTCCCCTCCGCGAATGTCCCCCGCCCTTCGGGCTCCTCCTTTATTTCGCTGCGGGGAGCACCCGATGCCCTGTGCACGATGAGCGCGGCTGTGGCGCTGGCGGTTTGACCTCTGCTTCGGATCGCAGATGAGCATGCGGGGCGCAACCCGCCGAGCTTTTGTGTGAGATGAGCAGCGGACAAGCAGAAGGTCGAAGGGCTTATGCTGGCGCGGTCGCCATTGGAGTAGCGCGTTCAATGGGGAAGCCGAGTGCTGCTGACCTGCGATGACGCTGATTGGGGGGCTAATATCTGCCGGTTTCGGACTTTTGCATACAACCGCGGACGAAGCCCTATGAAGCCCGAGTACTGTCACCTTTGCCACAAGGATTGCCGCTGCGAGTCATGGCACCTCCAAGCCGGAGGCGGATATGTAAGGTTCGCCGATTACTTGCCTCTCAGTGAAGGTGCAGCTGGGCATCCTCGATCCATGGAGTGGTTCTGCTCTGGCCACCTGCCAGCAGCAAGAGCCTTGGCATACAAGCCGCTGAGTGACGCCATGACTTGTTTGGGACAGGAATACGGCACCTTCGAACCTCGCCTCTCCTATGGCCCTTGCCCAGATCCGGAACTATGGCTGACATCGATTGGCCAGAATCGAGCAAAGGTGTTCAGCATCATCCGTCAAGTGACAGGCCGCAATCCGAGCGAAGTCAAAGCATCGCTGGAAACCGGCAATTTCCGGATCAAAGCGGGGTGGCCGATAGACGCGGAACTCAGGCCTATCGCCGAGGCCCTCGAGGCTATTGGTGCATCAGTCGTTCTGCGTTGCCCCTAGCCGGCGGCGCACGGTGATCGCGGTTTGGAGAGCGTCTGCTTTCAAGCGAATAGTAAGACCGCCCAGGGTCCGTGGCTTTCGCGGATACGATGGCCGCCATCGGCCAAAACCGGACTTTGAGGAGGAGCCTTGCGTTCACTAGACGAATTGCTGGACACCCAGGAACCAGCCCTGCCGCAGGTTGAGCATTGGGCGAGAGCAGCCGCCCTCTCGGTTGAAATATTGCCTCCGTCTTCCAGCCGGGGCGACGTCCTCATCGAACTGCAAGTGACGACTCGATCGGTCCTTGGAGCGCTGGCCTATGGAACCGGTGGCGTTCTGGTGGACGGTGGCTGGCTCAGAATGCTCGGGTCCGGGCATCCCAAGTTGACCCGCAACATCGGCGCATGGAATGCCGGGCGGTCGAACGGGTTCTGCCTTGTGGCCGACGATGCGGTTGGCGGCTTCTTCGCTATCAATGGGGGTGCGCTCGGCGACGATAGAGGCGCCGTGCACTATCTCGCTCCAGACACGCTGACATGGGAAAGTCTTGGGTTCAGTCACTCTGCTTTCACACAATGGGCATTCACGGATCGGTTGCGCACTTTCTACGATGGAATGCGCTGGACCGGCTGGGAGGAAGACGTACGGCGACTGCCAGGGGACCAATGCTTCAACTTCTACCCGTTCTTGAGCACCAAGGAAGGTTCGACACAGACCAGTTCGAGGCGGCCCGTTTCAGTTGCTGAGCAGTACGCGTTCAACACTGCGTGAACAAAGTTTCGGCACCCGAAAACGGCGGTGTTCTGCCGATAACGGCCCTTGATATCTGCATTAGAGACTATGCTGCGTAGTGAATCTCTTGAACGATGGTGGCCGACCACTCAATCATTGGACCTGGTGCGAGGGACAGTTCCTCAAGTGGCAGTAGCAGTCGAGGCCGAGGTAACTCGCTTCGTTGGTGCTGAGGCCTTGTCGAAGTCCTGGTCCCGATATGCCAATTTGGATGCGGCATTTGGAGCGGCCACAGAATTTGCAAATGTGCCGACTTACTTCCTGCTCTTGCCGACACATTCCGATTGGACCGTCCTCTGGAATAACAGCCTCCTTTGCGACGGCTACGACTCGCTTTGCTATTGCATCACTGCCAATCATGGCCTGACCACTGTCCATTGGAACGCGCACGATTCGATAACGACAACGCAGCCCGGCGCAACATTCACATATCGAAGCTTGGAAGAAGCAACCGTGGTCGAACGGTCGGTTTATGCAGTTCAGAATGACCGCAAGTGGCTCTTTGGAGAAATCGGCTCCCCGTTGCCTGCAGAAGATGCCAGCTCATATTTGGCTCGGCGCAAAAGCGACCGTCTCAACGAATCACTGATGGCGAATCTTCTCGGAAGGCTCGGGGCCGCGCCATGGACCGAAGAGTTCTATGCGCTGCAGGAGCAGCCGTGCTTCATCCTGCAACGGATGGCCGCGCCGAAAACGATCATCCAGCGACCACGGGCCTCAGACCTTAGGGGGAAACAGGACTGACCTCTTTGGGAGTCAGCGAATGTCTCGTTCGGGCCCTAAGCGGAAGATCAGCCGAGACGTTGCGAATCAGGCTTGCTTATGACGACTTCAAGCGTGATCCCGGATTCAGGCCCGTTATGTTCAGGTCGCTTGTACTCGTCGAGCGCATCGACCATCAAGACAGTGGCACCGGGGACAAATAGCTTTGCCTGCTTCTTGTTGTTCGTATAGATTCCGAAGTGCTCTCTACTCCCAGTCCCGAGCTCAAGCAGCATGCTGTTGTTTAAACCGGTCTTGCTGTCTTGCCCTGCCTCATAGGCCTCGACAATAGTCCCGGAGATGAAGCGTAGCGGCATCTTTCGCCGATTGATGCTGTCCCACCACTGGGGCGAGCCAAACAGACCGAAGGTTCCTTTGAGGCCCATCCGAGGCTTGCTCGGATTCAACGTGAGCGCCTGAGCTAGTTCCATTTGCCTCGGGTCGGCTTCGAGTGCCTCAGTCAGCGTGTAAACGCGCCAATACCTGGATTCGTCAAAGGTCAGTAGAGGCTCTTGAACTCCCCGAAAAGGCTCGTCATTTTGAGGCATGAAACGTTGTAGAAATTCCATCTAGTCAATGTCCGGTTGTGGCCGACTGTAGCTGGTCGCCCAACTATCGCGAAGGCCCAAGGGAGCCAGCCTGGCAAGTGGCCTGCTATGCCCTCGGCTCTAGCGTCCGGTTTACCGCGTACCAGAATGCGGCAGCGTCTTCATCGCCAGCGTCCTTGGCTTGCTGAGACATTCGCGGTGCATATCTGTGTGCATCCCGCCCGTGGCGAAGCGCCAACTCGTGCGACTCACGACCGACTTTGACGTAGTCCACCGTTGCAGGTACCGGGCAATTTTCTGGCTTCATGGCGAAGGTCTGGTTGTGGCCGAAGCTCGTCGCTGAAGGACCTGTCACCACAGACACTTGCCCACGTCATCGTAGACCACGGCGCTTGGGATTTCTTTGAGCCAGTCCGCAATCCAGATGATGTGGTTCGTGAAGAGCTGGCTCTCGTCGTGTGCAAAAACAACCCGTATGCGATTGACGGGCGGGCCGCCGGGGAATTCGGCACCTGCCTCTTGCGCGAGCGCTGCATCTGCGGCGACTTCCGAGCCGCTCTCACATGTCACGGAAAAACTCCATGTTGGCCAGTGATAGAGGAGCCGGGGCACGTTCCGAAACGGCAGGCTGCTAGACGATACATCCGGCCGAGCGCTGTGTTCCCCCTGAAAGAGTCCGGTTAGCTTTGGCTCCAGGGCCTCCAACGGCTGGACGTCGTCGGCTGATGTGATGAATGCGTGAAGAGTAAGCATCGGTCAGGTGCAGGGGATAAATGGTTGAGGATTCCGGGGGCGTCGCATTCACCACCCCGGCTCCCCGCGAATTCTGACGCGCGGCCGACCGTTCGATGTTGTCGATTAGATTCGCTCAATTGAGCGAGCCGATAGCTCGGCGGGATACGCCGAAAAATGGCCGCACCCTCCGAGCTTCTCATCGGGACCCAGCAAGGTGCCGAGCACGGTGACTCGTTTGCCATGCCATCGGCGAAGCTGGTCCTCGTTGAATTGCAAAGCGCCAGATCCAACGCACAGCCACACGCTGGAGGCCTCAAGCGGCCCCTCATCTTTCGCACCGCGGCGCTCGGCCTTAGGGAAGTGATCCAGCGCCGTTCCTTCAAACTCGAAGCGCAAAATGCCTTCCACTGCGATGTCCTGACCTCTCAAGGTCGCAAGTTCATCAAGCGCGGCGTTGACGGAAAGCGCAGATTTCATTGAATTTGTGAGCCGAGGTCGAATGACAGGTTGCTGCCGCATTGTGCCGGCTCGGCAAACGTCCGGTTCTTGCCGAATCGTGCCACAGGAGCTAGACAGCTAGATGCCCGATGGATCCTGTGGCGCTTCATGCCGAGCACAGGCTGTCACGAGAAACGGTAGAACACCTTGTTGCCCCAATCCGTCTCGAAGCCATCCAGCACCTTTCCATGCTCGACACCAGTGATGATGGGCGCTGTTTGGCTTCGTAGGTCCGCTTCGATTGCGTGGCGCACACTTTCCCACCGCAGGACGTGCATTAGGTACGCCAATGGCTCGCTGCTGATCTGCCGCTCGCGGAACAGCCGGATCAGGAGCTGCTCAATGGCCTCGCGGTCTTCCGGTGCAGATTCGATGTGCGCAAGGCAGCGCCGATAGAACGGCTCAGCCTGATCGAACGAGAACTTCGTATCGAGAACATGCTCCGCCTGGAGCAACTCGTCGCGCACTTGCGATGCAATCATTCCGGTTCCTCAACGTCCGCTTCTGGGCGAAATCAGACCGCATGCGCGACTGACTCCTTTTGGTCGAGTGGAGTCTACGACTCCCGATGCCAATGAATGAACACAGCGTTGCCATGTGAGCTCAGCAGTAACACATGCCCAAAACAATGCTCACACCCATTTATGACGTGAAAGCATTCGTCTACCGGCGTCAACATATTGATCGTCGCGACACTTTCCACTCGAGCAAGATCGCGTCCAATGGATTCGAGAATCCCCTGCAGCTGAGCCGGGTCTGCCGCCTCTATCTGAGCTCGCACGGGCTCAATGGACTGATCAGCGCTGAGACATGATGCCCAAAAGGTGTCGAGTTCGTGCTTGGATGCGACCGTGTTCTGCAAGACATGAACATAGCCAGACCCAGTTTCCACTTCCACCCTTGACACAACACGTTGGCTTCCCGCTGAGGGAGGTTCAGCTGCGTGGAGGAGGATCTGATCGGTGCGATGAGTTGCACTCATGAGTTGAAGTGGAATGAGATATTCAAGTTCGCTTGCTCAGGGCCATGTCCGCTTGTGGCCGCGTTGTGCCGGCTCGGCGAACGGCCGCTTCTGGCCGCTGTGAGCCATGAGGACGTCAATCGGAGAAGGTGCGCGGCCCTCCCGAAAATTGCCAATGGTCCGGTGAGATCTTCTTGCCGTCGTCGGAATGTCCATCCCAGATATAGGTGTGCTTGCCGACCAGTTCCGTCTCAAGATGCACTCTCGCGTATGTGAAATCGAGCGATGCTAGCAATCGCTCAAATTTAAGCAACCACTCAGCCCACTCCCATTCAACGGCCTTGTAGGAGGCGCCGAACGAAATCACCCTGTACAGATAGGAGCCATGTGGTCCGTAGCCAGGTGGAGTGACGCTGAACATCGAGCGCGTGAGAAACGGCCATTCGTCAATCTCCGGCAAGCGCATCAATGCTTCATCCGTACGAGCGTCAGCGCCCGGAACGTCCGAGGATTGAAAGACTTCAATAGACCCGTATACAACTGTTTGGTGCCCCAATTCTGCACTCCGTTATGCGCTGTCTGGTCGCCGATTCTCTACGTAAAGAAGACCATATCGCCGGCTTCTGCCGAGGCAACGACCGTCGGCTTCTGGCCGGATTCTGCCGGCAGTTGCCGGCACCAAGTCTGAGCCCTTTGCGGTATGGCTGCCTCAGGAAAGCCGACCTTCGCGCGGCGGTCGGGATTGCGCTCGGAGCGAATGGAACTGCGCCTCGGGAGTTGTCGCAGCGCATGAGGAGCCCGGAGGACATTCCATCAAGAACTCAATTGCGCCTCGCGAGCCTGGCACGACTATTCGAACCATCCCGCGGCGTGAGTCGGGGGCGCAATACAACACGAACCCATCAACTTGACGTTCTCGCACCCACTCTTCGGGCACCCACACACAACGGCCGGCTTGAACAAGTGAATCGCAAACCGAGTCGTCGGCTGCTACTGTTGCAAACTGAGCGGTGGCACCAGCTTGCTCGGGAACGGACCGATCTTTTCGCAAAGCCGCTATCCATTCCAGTACCTTTCTGACCATAGCGTGCTTTAAGGAGGATGGTTCGGGGGGAGCAACGTCCGCTGCTGGCCGCATTGTGCCGGCCCAGCAAACGGCCGGTTCTGGCCGGGCTCAGTCAATCTTCGCCCCGCTCCGAAGTAGCGCCAGCTTGAGGCGTTTGATGAGTCTTCCCCACATCGACGGACTCTTCAGAGTCTGCATTTTCCCCACCCCTTTGTTGAATCAAAGACTGAGCTCTGCTGAAGAGCGACTACATCTGGCCTAACTTTGCCTGTCAAAGAAGAGAGGATGCAGCCCCACGGCGAATGGGATCGCACGGGAAAGCTAGAAGATGCTGGATCGCATCCGCGATAGTCCACTGTTCGAAGCCAGGGGTGACAATCGAGCCATCAGGTGCAACCTCCGAAACGTTGAACCCATCTTCAACGTCTTCGTAGTAAATAGCCATTTCCCCAAGCTGTGCCACGATGAAGACCGATTCGCTCACACCAGCACGCATGATCGGTGCGGCACGAAACGGGACGCGAAGACGGGCAAATTGGTCGGCTTGCTCTGGTGAATACTCGATGAGCTGGGCGGACACCAGTTCCTCCAGTTCGTCACGAGAAATCGGAACCCAGCGATCCATAGTTTTTGAACGAAGATTCATGAAGGATTTGAGGGCTTGGCGGACTGCAGCTCCTAGCCGTCAGTTGAAATTCGTGCTCGGCTCTTCGATTCCAGCGGGACTCCAAAACCGCCACACGCCAACCTCCTTGCCCGCGCGATAGCGCCCCTCTGCTGCAAGTTGGCCGTTCGCATGAAAGTCGCGCCAGAGCCCGTCTTCCTTGCCATCCACGTACTGGCCTTCGGAAACCAATTTGCCATTCTCGTGGTACTCAACAAAGAGGCCGTGTCGAATCCAGCGCGTTCGGTCTGGTGCCATCACCCGCGCATAACGGAGTCTGACGGCTCCTGAGTCGTAGGGAATCTCAGCGATGTTGAGGTCAGCTTCAATGGGCATGCTGTGGCATCTGCAGGCGAATTGGCAGGAGAGGTCGGGGGCGTCCGGTCCTGGCCGGCCGGAGCCAGCGGCATGCTACCTTTCGCGCCGATACGCTCGTTCGAATCATAGATGGACGCACACCCACCTCGCCGCCCGCACCGACCGGGTTGGCTGCCAGTTGTCGACGTCGCGCGCTGCACGGGCTGCGGTTGGTGCGTCGCCGCGTGCGACCTCCACCTTCTCAGCCTCGAAGTCAAGCAATGGAGGAAGTCGTCGACCCTCCAAGACGCGAATCGGTGCACAGTGTGCAGCGATTGCGCAGTGACTTGCCCTTTTCATGCGATCACCATGCGAAAAGGCTGAACGCCCTCGGCGTAGGCCTCGCCGCTCAGGCAATCCTTAGACCTGGGCACGTGAGCCGCACGGTCGTGAGTGTCAGGTCCGGGTCGGTAGAACCATCCACCTCGCCACAACCATCGCCGGCATCGCTGCAAAGCGGGGGCGCGCATTGCCAGCCAGTGGTCAACCTGGAACACATAGTCGCCATGGAGCCCTGTGTCGCAAACCTCAATCGAACCGAATTCCCTTCACCACCGGGCCATCAGGCAGGCCGCGAAACTCGCGGCCCGCAGACCGGCAACTAACCGCCGGTCTCAAGCGCCCCACGCCGCGCCTTCTCGCTCATCTGAAACAACTCCCCAGCCTTGCGAGCCATTTCAGCCGCGAGCCAGAGCAGGTTGTTCAATTGCCGAGGTCCATCCCCGCTGCACCAGTCGATCTCTTCCCCGTGGCAGACCCACAGTAGAGCTTCAAGCTGAGTGAGGGTGTTTTCGAGAAGATCCGCCGGATCTTGTTGGGCGGTTTCTGCGGAAGCTACCGGCGTAGTTGGCCGGGCTATAGTCTTGGTAGCCATTTTTGTGCGGTCCTTCCAAGGTGTTGCACGAACTTGGTTAGACGGCTGGGGTGCTAGTAACACCCTGGCCGTCGCCTTTTGATACCTCGCATCTGCATCGCTGCTTTCGCACCGACAACCTGCCGCGAGGCAAGCAGCCTTTGAACATCTGGGTGACTTGAGTGGGTGGCTCCTTTCTGCTCCCCTTGGCGAGGTGTTGAGTGACAGGGGCATTCACTCTAGAGAAGAACACTGCAAGACGCCTCCTCGCTCAGCAGGAAGTCGCCGAGACTGCCAACAAATGCAGCTTCCGCATGCGCCGTGCGCAAGCCCCCGTGAGCCCATGTCGCAGCGGCGCTGAACGCTCACGCCGACGGGGTGCCTTGCGCAGCGAAATAAAGGAGGAGCCCGAAGGGCGGAGGACATTCGCGGAGCAAGGTACCCCGTCGGCGTGAGCGCGCCCTGAACAACAGCAGCGCTCAACAAACAAACCCAGCAAAGCGAAACCGCCCCGCCTGTGCTGCAATCCGCCGATGCCTGCCCCGACCCTCGACGACCTGCGCCGCTACGCAGTGGCGCGCACCCTCTTCAAGCCAACGACCCTGCCCGCCGCGATCCGCCGGCTCGGCTTCGTGCAGGCCGACCCGATCCGAGCCCCGGCACGCGCGCAAGACCTCACGCTGCGCCATCGCGTGAAGGACTACCGCGCGGGCGATCTCGAAAACCGCTACACGCGCCTCGCGATCGAGGAAGACTGCCTCGTCAACTACGGCTTCCTGCCGCGCGAGCATCTGGCGCTGATGCATCCGCGCGAGGCCAGGCAGGCTTGGGACGCCGATACGCGGCGCAAGGCGGCCGACGTGCTCGCCTACGTGCAGGAGCATGGCCCGGTGCATCCGCGCCAGGTCGAGCAGCACTTCGCGCACGGCCGCGTCAAGAACTACTGGGGCGGCTCCAGCAACGCGACCACGCACCTGCTCGACGGCATGCACTACCGCGGCATGCTGCGCGTGGTGCGGCGCGACAGCGGCACGCGCGTCTACGAGGCGGTGACGCACGAGCCCGCGGACGACAGCCCTGCCGGCCGCGCCTGGCGTGCGGCGGCGCTCATCGAACTGGTGGTGCGCAAGTACGCGCCGCTGCCTGCATCGAGCCTCACGTACCTCGTGCGGCTGCTCGGCTACGGTGCGCCGCATCTTTCGGCGCAGACGCAGGCGGCGCTGCGCATCGCGCGCGAAGAACTCGCCAGCTGCAGCATCGATGGCACCACCTGGTTCTGGCCCGCCGACGAGAACCCGGCCTCGCGCCGCCACGCGCCCGACGACGCGGTGCGCCTGCTCGCGCCCTTCGACCCTGTCGTGTGGGACCGCCGCCGCTTCGAGCTGCTCTGGGGCTGGACCTACAAGTTCGAGGCCTACACGCCCGCGCCGAAGCGCCAGTTCGGCTACTACGCGCTGCCGATGCTGTGGCACGACCGCGTGATCGGCTGGGCCAACTTCGGCAGCTCGCCCGAGGGCCGGCTGAAGCCGGTGTTCGGCTATGCCGACAAGAGGCCTCGCGACGCGGGGTTCCGCGCGGCGCTCGACGACGAACTGCAACGCATGACGCTGTTTCTCGCCGGGCGCTGACATCTTTCTTCCTATAATCGCCGGCCTCAGCCAGCCGCCCGCAACGGGCGCCAGCCGTCTTCGAAGGAACGAAGACCGCAGCCGAAAAAGCTGCCCGCGACGACGCAACAAGAACCCACAAAACACACCGGCCGCCAGCCCGAAGCGAGCCGCCGGTTGCGCTCGTCCGGATCGACGGAATCACCGGATCAGAGACGAGAAGCCATGGCGCGCCCACATCCGGCGCACGCCGCAGCCACTCCCCCCAAACGCAGGACACAGGAGAAGCTGCACATGACATCGAAGAAGCATCGGCGCCCGGCTTGGCGCCCCACCTGGCGCATTTCGCATACCCGCCGCGCCACGCTCGCCGCAACCGCCATGGCGCTGGGCGCCTCCATACCAGCCTACGCCGAGGAAAAAGACGAATCCGCCGAGACCCGCAAGGCCCTGCCGACCATCACCGTGACCGGTGACGCGGTCGAGAGCGCGACCGGCCCGGTGACCGGCTTCGTCGCCAGGCGCGGCGGCACCGCCACCAAGACCGACACGCCGCTGATCGAGACGCCGCAGGCCATTTCGGTGATCACGCGCGACCAGATGGAGGCGCAGAGCGCGCTCACGCTGCGCGAGACCACCAACTACACGGCGGGCGTGGTGTCGAGCAACTTCGACAGCCGCGTCGACCGCTTCAAGGTGCGCGGCGGCGATGCCATCGAGTACCTCGACGGGCTGCAGCGCAGCTACGGTGTGTACAACACCACCCGCGCCGATCCGTACACGCTGGAGCGCGTCGAGCTGCTGCGCGGGCCCTCTTCGGTGCTCTACGGCCAGGGCGGAATCGGTGGCGTGCTGAACCTGGTGTCGAAGCGGCCGCAGGCCGAGCAGCAGCGCGAGGTGCAGGTGCAGCTGGGCAGCCATAACCGCAAGCAGGTCGCGGCCGACTTCACCGGGCCGCTGGACACCGAGGGCAAGTGGCTCTACCGCCTGGTGGCCGTCAACCGCGACAGCGGCACGCAGGTCGACCACGTGCCCGACGACCGCATCCTGCTGGCGCCCTCGCTCACCTGGCGCCCGAGCGCCGACACTTCGCTCACGCTGCAAGCGCTCTACCAGAAGGACAAGAGCGGCTCGCTGATCGGCTTCTTCCCATGGCAGGGCACGCTGCTGCCCTCGCTCTACGGACAGATTCCCACCTCGACCTTCACCGGCGAGCCAGGCTTCGACCGCTTCGACACGCGCAACACCTCGCTGGGCTACCTGTTCAGCCACCGCTTCAACGACACCTGGACCTTCAGGCAGAACCTGCGCTCGACCGAGAGCAAGGTGGTCTACAACACCGCCTACACCAGCTTCACCGCCAACCGGCTCACCGGCCGCCCGGCGCGCCCGGTGTTCAACGCCGACCAGCGCACCATCGAGCGCGACCTGGTGGTGCAGCTCAACGGCGGCAAGATGCTGCTGCTGGACAACCAGGCCGAGGCGCACTTCAAGACCGGCGCGGCGGAGCACACGCTGCTCGTCGGCGCGGACTTCCAGCGCAACGAGACCTCGCAGCTCACCGGCCGCGGCCGCGCGGGCGCGCTCGACGTCTACGCGCCGGTGTACGGCAACTACTCCGCGCCCACCTTCCTCACGCGGCAGCCCGCGGTGCTGCAGAAGCAGGCCGGCATCTACGTGCAGGACCAGGTCAAGTACGGCCGCTGGATCGGCCTGCTCGGCCTGCGCCACGACAAGGCCACCACCGACACCGAAGGCCGCCCCGCGGTGGCGGTCGACGACAAGGCCACCACCAAGCGCGCCGGCCTCGTCTACCTGGCCGACGGCGGCTGGGCGCCCTACCTGAGCTATGCCGAGTCGTTTCTGCCGCTGGGCGGCGCGGACGTGAACAACAAGCCATTCAAGCCGCAGCGCGGCAAGCAGTGGGAAGCCGGCGTGAAGTGGGAGCCCGAAGGCCAGCGCACCTCGTTCCTGGCGGCGGTGTACGACCTGCGCGACACCAACCGCAAGACCACCGACCCGACCAATCCGCTCAACAGCATTCAGCTCGGCGAGGTGCACGTGAAGGGGCTGGAGCTCGAATACAAGGGCAGCATCGGCCGCGACTGGGACTGGGTCGCCTCCTACGCATACACCGACGCACGCGTCTCGCGCAGCACCGGCTCCGACCTGGGCAAGCGCATCTCGGGCGTGCCGAAGCACACGGCCTCGGCCTGGCTGATGCGGCGCTTCTCCATCGGCGGCGTGCCCGGCTTCTCGCTGGGCGGCGGCGTGCGCTACCTCGGCAAATCGTACGACGGCATGGACGCCAACCCGGTGCCCTCGGTCACGCTGCTCGACGCGATGATCGCCTGGGACAACGGCCCGCTGCGCCTGTCGCTCAACGTGGGCAACCTGACCGACAAGGTTCAGCTGACCACCTGCCTCGCGCGCGGCGACTGCTTCTACGGCCAGCGCCGTACCGTGACTGCGGCGGCCACGTATCGCTTCTGAAGAAAATCCTTGTCCGGGCGAAGGTCTGGCGCGGGGGCGACAGGCCGGCACCGTGGGTGCCACCTAGAATCGCCCCCGCTGCGCGGTTCGCCGCGCGGCAAGCGTTCTCAGGGCGGGGCGAAATTCCCCACCGGCGGTGATGGCGGCATGTTCCGGAAGGAAAGGCAGCACAAGCCCGCGAGCGCCTGGGGCTCGCAATGAGCTCCAGGGTCAGCAGATTTCGGTGCGATTCCGAAGCCGACGGTCACAGTCCGGATGAAAGAGAGCGCGAAATGCGGGTCGGCCCGCGCGCTGCGCTTTTTCAGGCGAACCGGCGCGCGAGCGGGCTCGCTGTTTCGTGCGCCCTGATTCAGGAAACCTGCTTTCTTCAAGAGGCACACCATGAGTCAGATCAACGACCTTCCCCTTTCCGCCGTCACCGCGTCGGGTTCGCCGCGCGGCACGCGCATCGCATTCGTCGAGGCGCAGTGGCATTCCGACATCGTCCACCAGGCGCGCGACGCCTTCCTCGAGGAGATGGAGCGCCAGGGCGTGGCGCGCGACCTCATCGACATCTTCGACGTGCCGGGCGCCTTCGAGATTCCGCTGCACGCCAAGCGGCTCGCCAACTCGGGCAAGTACGCGGCCATCGTCGGCTGCGCGCTGGTGGTCGACGGCGGCATCTACCGCCACGAGTTCGTGGCGAACACGGTGGTCAGCACGCTGATGTCGCTGCAGCTGGAAACCGACGTGCCGATCTTCTCGGCCGTGCTCACGCCGCACCACTTCCACGAGCACGTGGAGCACCGCAAGTACTTCCACCGCCATTTCGCGGTGAAGGGCACGGAAGTGGCCGAGGCCTGCGTGAAGACGCTCGAAGGGCTGAAGAAGGTGGACGCGCTTCTGGCCGCCTGACCTACGTGACATCGGGGGCGGGCCTGCGTAACCTGCGCGGATGAACGCTCCATCCACCTCCGCCCGCGAAGACCGCTACACCCTCTACGGCGCCCCCGGCTCGGGCGCCACGCCCGTGCACGCCGCGCTCACGCTGATCGGCGCGCAGGTCGAGACCGTCGACATCGCCCCGTGGGAGGGCGATGCCGAGCGCGAGCGGGTCGCCGGCGTCAACCCGATGCGGCAGGTGCCGGCGCTCGTGCTGCCTTCGGGCGAGGTGATGACCGAGAGCGCGGCCATCCTGCTCTGGCTGGGCGACCGCTATCCCGAGGCCCAACTCTGCCCCGCGCCCGACGACCCGCTGCGTGCGCGGTACCTGCGCTGGATGGTCTACCTGCCGGCCGCCATCTATTCGATGTTCTGGGTGCGCGACGAGCCTTCGCGCCTCGTGCCCGACCCGGCGGCTCAGCCGGCGATGCTCGAACGCACCGCCGAGCGCATCGCGCATTGCTGGCAGTTGATGGATTCGCAGATCGACGAGCCCGCGCCCTACCTGCTGGGCGAGAAGATCAGCATGCTCGACCTGTACGTGACAGTGGTGTCGCGCTGGACGCCGCGCCGCCGGCGCTTCTATCGCGTGGCGCCGCGCATGGCGCAGGTGGTGCGCCGTGTCGACGCCGATCCGCGCCTGGCGGAATTCTGGGAGGCGCGGTTTCCGTTCTCGATGGACGCGCAGGAAAGCTGAGCGGCGCCTGTTTCCTATCATCGGCACCATGACCGCACGCACCCCCGCCACCGCCTACCCGATGACGATCTACCACAAGCCCAACTGCAGCACGTCGCGCAACGTGCTGCAGTTGATCCGCGAAAGCGGCGTGGAGCCCGAGATCGTTCTCTATCTTGAAACGCCGCCCTCGAAGAAGAAGCTGCGCGAACTCTCCAAGGCCATGGGCATGGGCGCGCGCGACCTGCTGCGCGCCAAGGAGGCTCCCTACGAGGAGCTGAACCTCGCCGATCCGAAATGGACCGACGACCAGATCTTCGACTTCATCGTGGAACACCCGATCCTGCTGCAGCGGCCCATCGTGGTGTCGCCGCGCGGCACGCTGATGTGCCGGCCGTGGGAGCGGGTGCGCGGGATCCTGCCGGCCTGAGGCTCAGTCTGCGCGTTGCGCGAGGCCCCAGGCGACGTGCTCGCGCACCAGTTCGCTCGGGTGTTCCGCCCGCGTCGCCAGCGCTTCCTTCGCACCACCCTCGCCCGAACGCACCGCGTTGCCCAGCGCCACCGCGATGTTGCGCAGCCAGCGCTCGTGCCCTATGCGGCGGATCGGGCTGCCTTCGGTGCGGCGCAAAAAGTCCTGTTCGGTCCACGCGAAGAGATCGGCCAGCGTGCGGCCGGTGAGCTCTTCGCGCGCGTCGAAGTCGGGCAGCGTGCTCTTCTTCGCGAACTTGTTCCAGGGGCAGATCAACTGGCAGTCGTCGCAGCCGTAGATGCGATTGGCCATCAGCGGACGCAGTTCGACCGGAATGGAACCGCCGTGCTCGATGGTGAGGTACGAGATGCAGCGGCGCGCATCGAGCCGCTTCGGCGCCACGATGGCCTGCGTCGGGCACACGTCGATGCAGGCGCTGCAGCTGCCGCAGTGCGCGGTGACGGGCTCGCTCGGCGGCAGTTCCATGTCGACGTAGATCTCGCCCAGGAAGAACATCGAGCCCGCATCGCGGTCGAGCACCAGCGTGTGCTTGCCGCGCCAGCCCTGGCCGCTGCGCGAGGCCAGCTCTGCCTCGAGCACGGGGGCCGAGTCGGTGAAGGCGCGATGGCCGAAGGGGCCGACCTCCTCGGCGATGCGCTCGGCCAGCTTCGCGAGACGGTTGCGCAGCACCTTGTGATAGTCGCGGCCCCGGGCGTAGACGGACACGATGGCCTCGCCGGGCCGCTTCAGCCGGTCGAACTCGATGGCCTGCCACTCGGGCTCGGTGGTGCGCGGCAGGTAGTCCATGCGCGCGGTGATCACGCTGACCGTGCCCGGCACCAGTTCGGCCGGGCGCGCGCGGCGCGTGCCGTGCGTTTCCATGTATTGCATCTCGCCATGGAACCCATGGGCCAGCCATTGCATCAGACCGGCCTCGGCGCTCGATAAATCGACGCCCGCGATTCCGATTTGGGAGAATCCGAGTTCCCTGGCCAAGGCCTGAATACGAACAACGAGTGGATGGCTGACGATCACTTGCCGATTGTAGAAACGCACAAAAGCACCCGCAGCCTGCGCTGGTGCAGCGAAGCCGACACCGAAGTCTTCGCGAAGGCTCTGGCCTCGTCACCCGCATTGCGCGACGCCTTCATCGAACTGCATGGCGACCTCGGCGCCGGCAAGACCACTTTCGTACGCCACCTCCTGCGCGCCCTGGGCATCACCGGGCGCATCAAGAGCCCCACCTACGCGGTGGTCGAGCCCCACGAGGCGCCCGACGGGCTTCAGATCTTCCATTTCGACTTCTATCGCTTCGCCGATCCGCGCGAATGGGACGACGCCGGCTTCCGCGACATCTTCGCCGGGCCGGGCCTCAAGCTGGCCGAGTGGCCGGACAACGCCGCGGGCCGTACGCCAATTGCCGACCTCGCTATTAAAATAGAAGCAATGACTGACGACACACGCAGCGTGACCCTCCTGGCGAACACCGCTCGCGGCAGCGATCTGCTGGCGCGCATCGCCGCATGAAGGCGGCCGGCCTCAAACGGCGCGTGCTGCTGCAGGGCGGCAGCATTGCGCTGATGCTCGGCGTGCACCAGATCGCGCGCGGAGCCACCATCCTCGCAGTGCGCGTGTGGCCCGCCGCCGACTACACGCGCGTGACCATCGAATCCGACGCACGCCTGAACTCGCAGCAGCTCGTGGTGGGCAGCCCGCCTCGGCTCGCGGTCGACATCGAGGGCATCGACCTCAACCCCGAACTGCGCGAGCTCGTCGGCAAGATCAAGCCCGGCGACCCGTACATCAATGGCCTGCGCGTGGGGCAGAACGCACCGAAGGTGGTGCGCATCGTGTTCGACCTGAAGCAGGCCGTGGTGCCGCAGGTGTTCTCGCTCGCGCCCGTGGCCGCCTACAAGCACCGCCTGGTGCTCGACCTGTACCCCGAGCAGGCGATCGACCCGATGGAAGCGCTGATCGCCGAGCGCCTGCGCGATGCGCCGCGCGCTTCGGGCGGCGGCTCCGCGGTCGCCGTCGCGCCGCCGGCAACCGCGCCTGCACCGGCCGCCGATCCGCTGGGCGACCTGATGGCGCAGCAGTCGATGCGACCCGGCCCGCAATCGCCGCCTCCCGCCGCAACGGCCGGCGGCGAAAGGCCCGTGACGCCACCACCGCCTCCCGTGGTGGCCGCCGCGCCTGCCAGGCCCCCTGCGCCGTCCGCATCGCCCGTGCCGCCCCCACCACCGGTTTCCGCCACGGCCAATCGCACCGACCGCATCATCATCGTGGCGCTCGACCCCGGCCACGGCGGCGAAGACCCCGGCGCCATCGGCCCCAACGGCACGCGCGAGAAAGACATCGTGCTGCAGGTGGCACACCGCCTGCGCCAGCGCATCAACGCGAGCAGCGTGAACGGCAGCCCCATGCGCGCCTTCCTCACGCGCGACGCCGACTTCTTCGTGCCGCTGGGCGTGCGCGTGCAGAAGGCGCGGCGCGTGCAGGCCGACCTGTTCGTGAGCATCCACGCCGACGCATTCACCACGCCCGCCGCGCGCGGCGCCAGCGTGTTCGCGCTGAGCCAGAGCGGCGCCTCCAGCAGCGCCGCACGGTGGCTCGCCAACAAGGAGAACGACGCCGACCGCGTCGGCGGCGTGAACGTGGGCAACCACGAGGCCCAGGTGCAGCGAGCGCTGCTCGACATGAGCACCACCGCGCAGATCAACGACAGCCTCAAGCTCGGCGGCGCAATGCTCGGCGAGATCAAGGGCATCGGCGCGCGGCTGCACAAGGGCCAGGTCGAACAGGCCGGCTTCGCCGTGCTGAAGGCGCCCGACATCCCGAGCGTGCTGGTGGAAACCGCCTTCATCAGCAATCCGGAAGAAGAAGCCAACCTGCGCCGTGTCGACTACCAGGAGAACCTGGCCGACGCACTGATGCGCGGCATCCAGCGCTACTTCGCGCAGAACCCGCCGCTGGCGCGCAGCCGGCAGCTCTGATCGCGCTCCGGCCCCGCCGCTTCCGGCTGTAGGGCCAAAGCATGCACTGCTGTCCCACGCGGTGCGCCCCGCGAGGCCGCACAGGCACGTGCGGCTGGTTCCTACACGGCGCACCGGGGTGCTTTGGACATGATGAACCATCACTCATCGAAAGGTGGACATCATGAACACACGTCTCTGGATCGCTGCAGCCGCAGCCACTTCGGTCATGACCATTGCGGGTTGCGCAAGCGGTCCCAATCAGAACCTCGGGACCGGCGTAGGCGCCGTGGGCGGCGCTCTGGTGGGCAATGCCATCGGCGGCAACACTGCGAGCACCGTGGGCGGCGCGGCCATCGGCGGCCTCATCGGCAACCAGGTCGGCCGCAATGCCGATGAACGCAACTATTACAACCAGCAACGCTATCCGCGCGGCAGCGGCTACTACCCGGGCAACGGGCCGAACTACTGATGCACGGTCTGGACAACGGGCCTGAATGAAAAAAGCGCGCCCCCCGGCGCGCTTTTTCATTGGCTGGCGAAGTCGGATCAGGCCTGCGAGGCCTGGGCCTCGCGCGCCTTCTCGGCCTTGGAGGCGCGCCACGCGCCGTAGATCGCCAGAAGGCCCGGTACGAAGATCAGCGCCCAGATGATCTTGTCCAGATGCTGGCGCACGAAAGGCAGGTTGCCGAAGAAGTAGCCGGCGGTGGCGATGCCCAGCACCCAGATCAGCCCGCCCACCACGTTGAACATCGTGAACTTCGCGCGGTTCATCTCGGCCACGCCGGCCACGAAGGGCGCGAAGGTGCGGATGAAGGGCATGAAGCGCGCGAGGATGATGGTGATGCCACCGTAGCGCTCGTAGAAGGCATGGGCCTGGTCGAAAGCCTTGCGGTTGAAGAAGCGCGAGTTCTCCCACTGGAACACCTTCGGCCCGAAGTAGCGCCCGATGGAGTAGTTGCACTGGTCGCCCAGGATCGCGGCCGCGATCAGGATGCCGCACGCCAGCGGATAGTTCATGAGCCCCGCGCCGCACAGCGCGCCGACGATGAAGAGCAGCGAGTCGCCCGGCAGGAACGGCATCACCACCGCGCCGGTTTCCACGAAGACGATGAGGAACAGCAAGGCATAGACCCAGGGGCCGTAGGCGATGACGAAGGCCTCGAGGTGCTTGTCGACGTGAAGGATGAAGTCGACGAGAAAGCTGATGATTTCCATGGGCGCGGATTATCCTTGCTCGACCTCGACGCACTCGCGAATCACCCCATGCTGCACATACGCGCCGCCACGGATGCGGACTGGCCCGCCATCTGGTCCGTCCTGGAACCCACCTTCCGCCGCGCGGACACCTACACGTATGCGCCCGACGTGACCGAGGAACAGGCACGCCACTCGTGGATGAAGGTGCCCACGGCGATCTTCGTCGCCTGCAACGACCAGGGTGCGGTGCTCGGCACCTACGTCCTGCGACCCAACCAGCCGGGCCAGGGCTCGCACGTAAGCAATTGCGGTTACGTCGTGTCCGACGCGGCGCGCGGCATGGGTGTCGCATCGGCCCTGTGCGCACACTCGCAGCAGGAGGCCCTGCGCATGGGTTTTCGCGCGATGCAGTTCAACTTCGTCGTGTCCACCAACGAAGGCGCGGTGCGCCTGTGGCGCAAGATGGGCTTCGAGATCGTCGGCACGCTGCCGGGCGCGTTCAGGCATCCGCGGCACGGCTTCGTGGATGCCTACGTGATGTTCAAGCAGCTGCAGCAGCCCTGAGCGGACGCCTCTGAACCCGCGCTTTTAGAATGCCCCGGTGAGCGCCCTCCCCACCACCATCTCCCCCCCACAACGCCGCCCGATCCGCGAGCTTCCCGACGAGTTGATCAGCCAGATCGCCGCCGGTGAAGTCGTCGAGCGTCCGGCCTCGGTGGTGCGCGAGTTGCTGGACAACGCGCTGGACGCAGGTGCCGGCCAGATCACGGTGCGGCTGGCCTCCGGTGGCGTGCGGCTGATCTCCGTGGAAGACGATGGCCTGGGCATCCCCCGCGAGGAACTCACGGTGGCGCTGCGCCGCCACGCGACCAGCAAGATCGCCAGCCTCGACGACCTCGAGACGGTCGGCACGATGGGCTTTCGCGGCGAGGCGCTGGCCGCCATCAATGCGATTGCCGAGCTCAGCATTCTTTCGCGCTTCGCCGGCTCCGATTCCGCCTTCGCGCTCGACGGGCGCACCGGCGAGCTGCGGCCCGTGGCGCGCTCAGCCGGCACCACGGTCGAGGTGCGCGAGCTGTTCTTCGCGACCCCCGCGCGCCGCAAATTCCTGAAGACGGACGCCACCGAGCTGGCCCATTGCATCGAGGCGGTGCGCCGCCATGCGCTGGCGCGGCCCGAGGTGGGCTTCTCGATCTGGCACGACGGCAAGCTGGTCGAGCAGTGGCGCGCAGCCGCCACGCGCGAGCAGCGGCTGGCCGATGCGCTGAGCGACGAGTTCGTGTCGCAGAGCGTGGCCGTCGCGCGCGAAGGCGGCGCGGTGCGCGTGGTCGGCCGCGCGGGCATTCCCGACGCGGCGCGTTCGCGCGGCGATCATCAGTTCTTCTACGTCAACGGACGCTTCGTGCGCGACAAGGTGCTGTCGCACGCGGTGCGCAGCGCCTATGAAGACGTGCTGCACGGCCAGCGCCAGCCGGTGTATGCGCTGTACCTCGAAATCGATCCGTCGCGCGTCGACGTGAACGTGCATCCGACCAAGATCGAAGTGCGCTTTCGCGACGGGCGCGAGGTGCACCAGGCCGTACGCCATGCCGTCGAGGACGCGCTGGCGGCTCCGCGCGCCAATGACGCGACAGCGCCGGCAGGCGCGCCGCAGCCCTTCTTCAAGCAGGCGCCGCTGCCGCCGAATGCCAGCTGGGCCCAGCCGGCCATGGATTTCACGCCGCGCGAACGCGGCACCGGCGATTTCGAGGCGATGTGGCCCCAGCGCAGCGAGCAGCCGCGGCAGGTTGCACTGCATGCGGCGGAACCTTCCGCGCCGCCACCCTGGCCCGCTGCCAGCGCGGCGCCGGCAAGCTTCCAGGCTCCGAGCGGACTTCCCCTTGCGCCGAGCCCTGGCACGCAGTCCATCGCCAACAACGACGAGGCCTGGCCGCTGGGCCGCGCGCTGGCCCAGCTGCAGGGGGTGTACATCCTGGCCGAGAACAGCCAGGGCCTGGTGATCGTCGACATGCACGCGGCACACGAGCGCATCGTCTACGAGCGGCTCAAGACGCAGCTCGACGGCGCTGCCATCAGCAGCCAGCCGCTGCTGATTCCGGCGACCTTCGCGGCCACGCCGCAGGAAGTGGCCACGGCCGAGGCCTGCGCCGAGGTGCTGCCGACGCTGGGGCTGGAGATCACGCCCTTTTCGGCGCGCACGCTCGCGGTGCGCGCCGTGCCCGGAACGCTGGCCGACGGCGATCCGGTGGAACTCGCACGCAGCGTGCTGGCCGAACTGGGCCAGCACGACGCCAGCACGGTGGTGCAGCGCGCCCAGAACGAACTGCTCTCCACCATGGCCTGCCACGGCGCGGTGCGGGCCAACCGCAAGCTCACCATCGACGAGATGAACGCGCTGCTGCGCCAGATGGAGGCCACCGAGCGTTCGGACCAGTGCAACCACGGCCGGCCGACCTGGCGCCAGCTTTCGGTGCGCGAGCTGGATTCGCTCTTCATGCGTGGCCGATAAGCAGCGAAACTCCGCTCGATCCGCGGTTTTCGGACATTTTTAAGCCTTTTTTCTAGGGTTTTCCGCAGTCGGCGAAATCCCAGGCACATCCGTTGCATGTGCTCGGTAAAGTGCCGGCGAGCACTGTTTCAGGGAGTTACCTTGCTGCTGTGTCGGCGCATCAAGGTGAAAGCAGGTGAACTTTCGAGCCGACTCCGCTGTCCCTCAAACCCATGATGAAACGCTGGACCCTCCTCGCGTCTGTCCTCTCGCTGTGTGCACTGCTTGCCGCCGGTTGCTCGACGCTCGACGAGCAGCAACGCGAATGGATCTTCCAGCCCAGCGACCGCAGCTGGGGCAACACCGCCTCCATGGCCCAGGGCATGGAGGACGTGTGGATCGACTTCCAGTCTTCCCTCACCGGCGAGCCCGCGCGCCTGCACGGCCTGTGGCTGGGCGGCGCGCCCGAGACCACCGCCACTCCTGTCCTGCTGTACCTGCACGGAGCCCGTTACAACGTGGCCGGCTCGGCACCACGCATCCAGCGCATGCATGAGCTGGGTTTCTCTGTGCTGGCCATCGACTATCGCGGCTTCGGGAAGAGCTCCAAGGGCCTGCCCTCGGAAGAATCGGCCCGCGAGGACGCCCGCGCCGCCTGGACCTGGCTGGCCGCGCGCCACCCCAGGCAGCACCGTTACATCTTCGGCCACTCGCTCGGCGGCGCCATCGGCATCGATCTCGCCGCGCACGTGAAAGACGAGAGCGGCACCATCGTCGAGAGCACCTTCACCTCCATCGCCGACGTGGTCAGCGGCTTCAAGTGGGGCTGGCTGCCCTTCGGCCCGTTCATTACGCAGCGTTTCGAGGCGATCAACGCGGTCAAGGACATCGGCTCGCCGCTGCTCGTGGTGCACGGCACGGCCGACAGCCTCATCAACCCGACGCTGGGCCGCAAGCTGTACGACGCGGCCACCGGGCCCAAGATGTTCGTGCTGGTCGAGGGCGGCTCGCACCACAACACCAATTCCATCGGCGAGGCGCAGTACCGCGCGGCGCTGACCCAGCTGTTCCGCATGAAGCCGGAGAACATGGTCGCCAGCAACGCTGCCGTGCGGCCGACACCGCGCCTCGCGCCGCCGGCTGCCTCGGCCCCGCTCACGCCGCAGGACGTGAGCGGCAAGGTGGAGCCGCCAGTGCCCGCCGCCATCTGAGGGCGGCCACCTCCCCGCCTCCACCCAAGGCCCGGCACGCTGCCGGGCCCGCGCCATTTGCTACGCTCGGCGCACCATGTCTCCCAGTTCCGACGCGGCCGCGAAGACCGCCACCCGCGCATCGCCCGATGCCGCGCCCTCCCCGACTCCACCGCGCTACATCGCGCTCGCAGGTCCCACCGCCTCGGGCAAGACGGCCGCCGCGCTGGCGCTCGCGCGCCTGCTGCCGGTGGAGATCGTCTCGGTCGATTCGGCGCTGGTCTACCGCGGCATGGACATCGGCACCGCCAAGCCCACGCCCGCCGAGCAGGCCGCCGTGCCGCACCACCTGATCGACATCCTCGATCCGCGCGAGAGCTACAGCGCCGCCGCCTTCGTGGCCGACGCCACGCGGCTCATCGGCGAGATCCGCGCGCGCGGCGCGCTGCCGCTGCTGGTGGGCGGCACCATGCTCTATTTCAAGGCGCTGTTCGACGGCATCGACGCCATGCCCGCGGCCGATGCCGCGGTGCGCGCGCGCATCGACGCCGACGCGGCCGCGCTCGGCTGGCCCGCCATGCACGCGCGGCTCGCGCAGGTCGATCCGGTCACGGCCGCACGGCTCGCACCGCAGGACAGCCAGCGCATCCAGCGCGCGCTCGAAGTCTGGGAAAGCAGCGGCCAGCCGCTGTCGAGCTTCCATGCGAGCGACAACAAGGCAGCCGGCGCTGTCGAAGGCGGCGCGCTGTTCTCGCTGGAGCCCGCCGACCGCTCGTGGCTGCACGGCCGCATCGCCGAGCGCTTCGACGCCATGCTCGCCGCAGGCTTCCTCGACGAGGTGCGTGCCCTGCGCGCACGCGGCGATCTTTCGACCGACCTGCCCTCGATGCGCTGCGTCGGCTACCGGCAGGCCTGGGAAACGCTCGATGCGGCCGGCAGCGCGGCGCCCGACGCCAGGGCCATGGCCGATCTGCGAGAGCGCGGCATCGCCGCCACGCGTCAGCTCGCCAAGCGGCAGGTCACCTGGCTGCGCAGCATGCCGCAGCGCACCGTGATCGCCTGCGACGCTCCCGACGCGGTGCAGGCCGCCGTTCAACTCATGGCCAAGGCCGTCGCTCCCAGATGACGCTGCGTATTTCCAACCTCGGCAAGCACTACGGTGATGCGCCTGTCTTCGAGAACGTGACGCTCACCGTGGAGCCCGGCGAGTTCGTCGCCATCGTGGGTGAATCGGGCGTGGGCAAGTCGACACTGCTCAACTGCATGGCCGGCCTCGACAGCTGGGACCAGGGCACGGTGACGCACGACGGCGTCGACATCGGCGCGCTCGACGGCGAAGCCTGCGCGCTCTGGCGGCGGCGGCATGTCGGCTTCGTGTTCCAGGCCTTCCACGTGCTGCCGCACCTGGACGTGACGCAGAACGTGGCGCTGCCGCTGATGCTGCTGGGGCAGCAGAAGGACAGCGAAGGCCGCATCGCGCACATGCTCGAGGCGGTGGGCCTGCCCGGCATGGGTACGCGGCTGCCGCAGACGCTGTCGGGCGGCCAGCTGCAGCGCGTGGCCATCGCACGCGCGCTGGTACACCGCCCCACCCTGCTGCTGGCCGACGAGCCCACGGGCAACCTCGACCCCACCACCGCCGCGAAGGTGATGGAGCTGCTGATCGGCCAGACCCGGGAGCACGGTGCCTCGCTGGTGCTGGTGACGCACTCGGAAAGCGCGGCCGCGCAGGCCGATCGCCTGCTGCACCTCACGGCCAGCGGAATCCGGGCCTGAACGAGGCCGAGAGTTACTGCGGTGCGATCAGCGCCGCGAAGCGCGACAGGTCGACGTTGCCACCGCTGATCAGCACGCCCACGCGCTGGCCCGCAATCGCCTTGCCCGCCGCGATCGCGCCCGCGAAGGCGAGGCAGCCGGTGGGCTCCACCACCATCTTCATGCGCTCGGCGAAGAAGCGCATCGCGTCGACGAGCTGCTCGTCGGTGACGGTGAAGATGTCGTCCACGTCGCGGCGAATGATGCCGAAGGTGTACTCGCCCAGGTGCTGCGTCTGCGCGCCGTCGGCGATGGTCTTCGGGGTTTCGATGTGCACGATCTTCCCGGCGCGGAACGACTGCTGGCCGTCGTTGCCCGCCTCGGGCTCCACGCCGTAGACCTTGCAGTCCGGCGACAGCGCGCGCGCCGACAGCGCCGAGCCCGAGAGCAGCCCGCCGCCGCCGAGGCACACGAACAGATGGTCGAGCGGACCGGTTTCCTCGATCAGTTCCTTCACCGCCGTGCCCTGGCCGGTGAGCACGTCGGGGTGGTCATAGGGCGGGATCATCGTCATGCCGCGCTCCTGCGCCAGCTTCTTCGTCAGCGCCTCGCGGTCCTCGGTGAAGCGGTCGTACATCACAACCTCGGCGCCGTAGCCCTTGGTGGCGGCGACCTTGGCGGCCGGCGCGTCCTTGGGCATCACGATCACGGCCGGCATTTGCAGCAGGCGCGCCGACAGCGCGATGGCCTGCGCGTGGTTGCCCGACGAGAAGGCAATCACGCCGCCCTTGCGCTGCGAGGCGTCGAACTTCGACAGCGCGTTGAACGCGCCGCGGAACTTGAAGGCGCCCATGCGCTGGAAGTTCTCGCACTTGAAGAAGAACTCGGCCCCCCAGCGCTCGTTGGCGGTGGTGGAGCGCAGCACCGGCGTGCGGTGGGCATGGCCTTCGAGCCGCGCGGCTGCGGCGATGACGTCGTCGTAGGTGGGTAGTTGCATGGGGTCGAGCTTAGCGGCGGCTTCCGCTCTTTTGCAGCCCCAATGGGTAAAAACCCGCTAGCTGCGGCAGCGCTGAACTTCGTACTCTGTATACAGAGTTCAAAGAACCCGGCGCAAGGAGACAACCGTGCCCGCCCAGCTCGTCAGCATCGAGGTCGCGCCCGACCTCGTCGACCAAGTCTACCGCGCCCTGCTCGGCGCCATCAGCAGCGGCACGCTCGCACCCGGCGAGCGCATCACGCAGGAAGACATCGCGCAGCGCCTCTCGGTGTCGCGCCAGCCGGTGCTGCAGGCGCTGCGGCTGCTGAAGAAGGACGGCTTCGTGCTCGACGCGCCCGGCCGTGGCGTGCTGGTGGCCCCGCTCGAAGCGGAGGCGATGCGCAAGGTCTACCAGGTGCGCGGTGCGCTCGATGCCCTGGCCGCGCGGCTGGCGGCGCGGCAGCGCTTTCGCATCGACCCGAAGCTCATCGAGCGCGGCCGGCGCGCCGCGCGCGGGCGCAACGTGGAGGCCATGATCGACGCCGACGTGGCCTTCCACCAGGCCATCTACGAGGCATCGGGCAATCCGCTGATCGCGCAGAGCGCCGATCCGCATTGGCGCCACCTGCGCCGCGCGATGGGCGCGGTGCTGCAGGCCGAGCCGCAGCGCGAGACGCTGTGGGACGAGCACGAAGCCATTGCCGACGCCATCGCGGCAGGCAACGCGGACCGCGCCGCGCGCCTGAGCGAGGAACACGTCTCGCGGGCCAGCGAAGCACTGAGCGAACGGCTGCTGGCGCATGCCGCATCCCCGCACACCGCCATCACCCCCAAGCAAAAAGGAGACAAGGCATGAAGCTCAACCCCGAGCAGCGCGCGCAGTTCGAGCGCGACGGCTATCTGTTCTTCCCCGGCCACTTCTCGGCCGAAGAAACCAAGGTGCTGACCGACGCGGTGCCCGATCTCTATGCGAAGCGCGAGGCCTTCAACGTGCGCGAGAAAGGCTCCGACGCCGTGCGCACGAACTTCGCCGCGCACCTCGTGAGCGAGCCCTTCGCGCGGCTCGCGCGCCACCCGCGCATGGTTGAGCCGGTGACCGATCTCTTCGGCGAAGACGTGTACATGCACCAGTTCAAGATCAACGGAAAGATGGCCTTCGAAGGCGACGTGTGGCAGTGGCACCAGGACTACGGTACCTGGCTCAACGACGACCTGATGCCCACCGAGCGCGCGATGAACGTCGCAATCTTTCTGGACGACGTGAACGAGCACAACGGCCCGCTGATGTTCATCCCGGGCAGCCACCGCAAGGGCGTGGTCGATGCGAAGCACGACCTCACCACCACCAGCTATCCGCTGTGGACCGTCGACAACGACCTGATCCGCCAGCTGGTGGACCGCGCCGGCGGCAAGCAGGGCGGCATCGTCTCGCCCAAGGGGCCGGCCGGGTCGATGATCCTGTTCCACAGCTGCCTGGTGCATGCCTCGGGCAGCAACCTCTCGCCCTTCAACCGAGTGGCCGTGTACCTGAGCCTGTGCGCCGTCAGCAACCACATCCGCCGCCACAAGCGGCCCGAATACATCGCCCATCGCGACTTCACGCCCATCGAGCTGCTGCCCGACGACTGCCTGCTGAAGCCCTACCCCGTGGATGTGCCGTGGAAGAACGGCCTGCCCGAGAGCGCGCTGCGCACCTCGCCCGACGTGCTCGACACCGTGGAGGCCTGACGACATGAGCCTCCATGCCCGCCTGCAGCAGCGCGCCGCCGAAGGCCGCCCCATCCGCATCGGCCTGATCGGCGCCGGCAAGTTCGGCTCGATGTACCTCGCGCAGATTCCGCGCACGCCCGGCGTGCAGCTGGTGGCCATCGCAGACCTCTCGCCCGACGCGGCCCGCGTCAACCTCGAGCGCGTGGGCTGGGAGCCCGGCCGCGCCGCAGCCGCATCGGTGCAGGAGGCGCTGAAGCAAGGCACCACCTGGATCACCGACGACTGGCAGGCCGTGACGCGCGAGCCCTCCATCGACATCGTGGTCGAGTGCACCGGCAACCCCATCGCGGCGGTGGACCACTGCCTGGATGCCTTCGCGCACGGCAAGCACGTGGTGAACGTGACGGTCGAGGCCGATGCCTTCTGCGGCCCGCTGCTCGCGCGCAGGGCGCAACAGGCCGGCGTGGTCTATTCGCTGGCCTTCGGCGACCAGCCCGCGCTGATCTGCGACCTGGTGGACTGGGCGCGCACCTGCGGCTTTCCGGTGGTGGCGGCCGGGCGCGGCCACAAGTGGCTGCCGCGCTTCACCGAATCGACGCCCGAGACGGTGTGGGGCAACTACGGCCTCACGCCCGAGCAGGCGAAACGCGGCGGGCTCAATCCGAAGATGTTCAACAGCTTCCTCGACGGCTCCAAGCCTTCCATCGAAAGCTCGGCGGTGGCCAACGCCACCGGCCTCGCGGTGCCATCGGACGGCCTGCTCTACCCGCCCGCGAGCGTGGAAGACATTCCCTTCGTCACCCGGCCCAGGAGCGAAGGCGGCGTGCTGGAGCGCAAGGGCATGGTCGAGGTGGTCTCTTCGCTGGAAGCCGACGGACGGAAGATCCCGTACGACATCCGCATGGGCGTGTGGGTCACGGTCGAGGCCGAGACCGAGTACATCAAGAACTGCTTCGAGGAATACAACGCCCACACCGACCCGAGCGGGCGCTACTTCACGCTCTACAAGCGCTGGCACCTGATCGGGCTCGAAGTGGGCATGTCGGTGGCCAGCGTGGCGCTGCGCGGCGAGGCCACCGGCGTGGCCACCTGCTGGAACGCCGACGTGGTCGCCACCGCCAAGCGCGACCTGGCCGCCGGCGAGATGCTCGACGGCGAAGGCGGCTATACCGTCTGGGGCAAGCTGCTGCCGGCCGGGCGCTCGCTGCGCCTGGGCGGCCTGCCGCTCGGGCTGGCGCACAACATCAGGCTGGTGCGCCCGGTGAAGAAGGGCCAGAGCCTGAGCTGGGCCGACGTGGCTATCGACACCAATACCGCGGCCTACAAGCTGCGTAACGAGATGGAAGCCCTGTTCGCGCCCGCGGCGCAGGCAGAGGCCGCCTGAAGGAGGCGGGCCGAGAACTTTTCGCTTCGGTGCAGCCACCGTTGCACCGGGCGGCTTCCACGTAAAAAATGTTCTGCTCGACACGAGGCCCGTGTCGAAATGACCGCCGGCGGGCCGTCATTGTGGTGAGCGATCCTGCTCAGCAAGCTTTTCCACGACGGAGAGACACCATGCAGTACATGTTGATGTTCTATCAGCCCGCGGCCGAATTCGAGCAACGCGAGGACGCATCCGCGCAGGCCTACCGCGCCAGCTGGGTCGCATATGCCGACGCCGTGCGCCAGTCGGGCATCTCGCTCGGCGGCCACGGCCTCTTCCCGCCCATGACCGGCACCACGCTGCGCGTGCGCGGCGACAGGCGCCAGGTGCAGGACGGCCCCTTCGCCGACACCAAGGAGCAGCTCGGCGGCTACTTCGTGATCGACGTTCCCGACCTCGACGCCGCGCTCGAATGGGCCGCGCGTGCGCCTTGCGCGACCAGCGGCGGGGTGGAGGTGCGGCCCGTCTTCGTGGCCACGGCCCTGGCTGCTGCATGAGCGACCCGGCGGCTCACTGGGCCGCCGAGCGGGCGGCGCGCGAGTCGTACGGCCGGCTGCTGGCCATCCTCTCCGCGCGCACCCACGACATCGCCGCATCGGAGGACGCGCTCGCCGACGCCTTCGCCCGCGCGCTCGAACGCTGGCCCGCCGACGGCATTCCGGCCGAGCCCGACGCCTGGCTGCTGAGCGTGGCGCGCCACCGCAAGCTCGACGCCTGGCGCCACAGCCGCGTGCAGGACCAGGCCACGCAGACCCTGCTGCTGCTCGCGGGTGAAGTCGACGACGCCGCCGACGGCGCCGGCGCCATTCCCGACGAGCGGCTGCGCCTGCTCTTCGTGTGCGCGCACCCGGCCGTCGATGCCCCGGCACGTGCGCCGCTCATGCTGCAGACCGTGCTCGGCCTCGACGCGGCGCGCATGGCCGGCGCCTTCCTCACCGCGCCTTCGACCCTCGGGCAGCGGCTGGTGCGCGCCAAGGCCCGCATCCGGGCAGCCGGCATTCCCTTCGAATACCCGCAGGCGCGCGACCTGCCGCAGCGGCTGCAGGACGTGCTCGATGGCATCTACGCCGCCTACGGCACCGGCTGGGACGACATCGACGGCGCCGACGCCCTGCCGCGCGGCCTCACCACCGAGGCCATCGACCTGTGCCGCATCCTCTGCGGCCTGATGCCCACCGAACCCGAGCCGCTGGGCCTGCTGGCGCTGATGCTCTTCTGCGAGGCCCGCATGCCTGCGCGCCGCAGCGACACCGGCGCCTACGTGCCGCTCGACCAGCAGGACCCGTTGCGCTGGAACCCCGACCTGCTCGCCGAGGCCGAGCTCTGCCTGCGCCGCGCGTCCGAAATGAAGTCGCTCGGCGCCTACCAGCTCGAAGCCGCGATCCAGTCGGCCCACTGCGAACGCCGCGTCGGCGCACCGGTGCCGCCCGAGGCGCTGGTGTCGCTGTACGAGGGACTGCTGGCGCTGCGGACCAGCATCGGCGCGCAGGTCAGCCTCGCCTGCGCGCTCGCGAACGCGCGCGGCCCGGAGATCGGCCTGCGGGCACTGGAAGCCATTCCCGCGCAGGACGTGGCGAACTACCAGCCGTACTGGGCTGCACGAGCGCATCTGCTCGCGGCCGGTGGTGCGCGCTCCGCCGCCCGGCAGGCGTTCGACCGGGCCATCGGGCTGAGTTCCAACGCGGCCGTGCGTGCGTACCTGCACGCGATGTCGGATCGGCTCTGAGCCGTCGCCCAGCTACTTCGTCGCGTTGAAGGTGCGCGGAAACAGCGCCGCCTGCGAGCGGTCGCGCAGCCGGTAGCTCATGGCCGGCCGCCCCAGGCTGCCGGTGACCATGCCGGCCTCTTCCATGAATCCGCCGTCGAGCATGCGCTTGCGGAAGGCGCTCTTGTCGACCGCCCTGCCCAGCACGACCTCGTAGGTGTGCTGCAGCGCCGGCAGCGTGAACGGCTCCTCCAGCAGGAAGGCCGGCAGCGAGGTGTATTCGACCTTGCCGCGCAGCCGCGCCACGGCCGCATCGAGCAGCTCGCCATGGTCGAAGGCCAGCCGCTTGCGCGAGGCGGCATCGACCTCGAACCACGCCACCTCGGTCGCGTTCGCGCCGCTGCGCAGCTGCATCGCCTGCGCGGGGATCAGCGCGTAGAAGCAGTGCGTGGCCGACCAGCCCCGCGGATCGCGCTGCGCGCCGCCCCAGCTGCCCAACTGCTCCAGGTAGGGCGTGACCACGCCCGTCTTCTCGCGCAGCTTGCGCAGCGCGCAGTCGAGCAGCGTGGCGTCTTCGTCGATGTTCACGAAGCCGCCGGGCAAGGCCCACTTGCCCGGGAAGGGCTCGTCGGTGTCGGCGGGCCGCTTCACCAGCAGCACCTGGAGGGCGTCGCCGAGTACGGTGAACATCACGATGTCGACGGTGACCAGCGGGCGCGGGAAGGTCAGTGGCGGAAACTCTGAAGAAGGCGAATTCACGGATTGCTTGACTCCCGGATATTTAGTTGTACTATACAACCTATATTTAGTTGTACTGAACAACTAAAAATGCTGTCACACGCAACAACAACGAAGAACAAGAAATGAATCGCCACCAACGTATGCTCATGGCGCAAGAGACGCTGGCCATCCTCGAGCAAAAGCACTACACAACGACCGAAGGTCTTTCCGTCGACTTGGCTGCGCTCATCGATGAATGTCTGCGCACAACCCGCCATATCGCCCCATCCGAAACAGCTGCCCTGCTCCAGCAAGCCTCTGCGCAGCCCCGGCAAACTCGCCTCGCATCCATCGAGGTCAGCAATGAAACAACGCTGGCCGGCATCTCGCGCGCATTGCGCGAGAACGATGGCCGCGTGGCGGCGTTGAACTTCGCGTCCGCACGGAATCCTGGCGGCGGCTTCCTCGGAGGCAGCCTCGCCCAGGAGGAATCGCTGGCGAGCAGTTCGGCGCTCTATTCGTCGCTGCTGCAGGCACCGGAGTTCTACGAGCGGCACCGCGCGGAGACGTCGTGCCTGTACTCGGACGCTTTGATCCTGTCGCCCGACTGCCCTGTTTTTCGCGCGGATGACGGCCGATTGCTGCGGCAGCCGGAGCTGGTGACCTTCATCACCTGCGCCGCGCCAAATGCGGGGGCCGTTGCGAAGAACCAGCCCGACGATGTCGAGCAGATCGAGAGCGCGCTTCGCAGGCGAGCCGAGTTCGTCCTGGCTGGCGCCGCTCTTCAACGCTGCCCTACCCTGATCCTGGGCGCTTGGGGCTGTGGCGTCTTTCGAAACGATCCGGCCATGGTGGCGCGGGCATTCCGCGACCTTCTCCATGGCAATGCAATGTGGGCTGCGCGATTCGAACGCATCATCTTCTCGGTGCTCGACACATCTGCCCAGCAAGAGGTCTACAAGACATTCAAGAAAGTGCTCGCCCCATGAACGCGCCACTTCCAACGGAATCGCACGTTGCCCAACGCGCCCGCTGGCCTCGAAGCGGCCAGCACATCCTCGCCCACCACGACGCGAACTCGGTCATCGTCTACCAGGCCTACCGCCCCGCCATCGGCGAATACGCCATCAGGCACGGCCGGCTCGACGGTCCGGACTTCAGCCTTTCGCGGATGAGCTGGATCAAGCCGAACTTCCTCTGGATGATGTATCGCAGCGGGTGGGGTACGAAGGAAGGCCAGGAAGTCGTTCTGGGCCTGCGGCTGCGCCGCGCGTTCTTCGAGCGCGTGGTCCGTGAGGCGGTGCCTTCGACTTTCGGTGCAGCCGGCTACCCGAGCCGCGAGGCTTGGCAGGAAGCCGTGGGGGGCTCCGAGGTGCGCCTGCAATGGGACCCGGATCATTCGCCGAAGGGTGGCAAGCTCGAACGCCGCGCGATCCAGCTGGGACTGCGCGGCCGCACGCTGGCTGCTTTCGCGCACGAGGAACTGCTAGAGGTCATCGACATGCGCGCCTTCGTGGCCGCGCAGCGCCCACTGGCGCAGGACGATAGCCCCGAGCTGCAATTGCCGGTGGAGCATGTGCTCGAAATCGGCTTAGAAAAGGAAAATTCCAAATGACGACGACAACAACAACGAACACCACCACCGTCACACCCCGCAGCACCCGCGAGCTGCCCGCCTACTTCGCGCAGGGCCATCGCCCAGAGTTCCTTCTCTTCTGGGGCCATCAGGCGCCGAAGACCGGCGTGAACAAGAGCTGCTTCAGCCAATGGTTCGAAGCCGCGTTCACCGTCGACGGCGTCCGGTACCGCACGGCCGAGCATTTCATGATGGCCGGCAAGGCGCGCCTGTTCGGCGATGAAGAAATCTGTGATCGCATCCTCGCCGCGCGCACGCCCGGCGAGGCCAAGAAGCTGGGCCGCGAGATACGCGGCTTCGACGAGGCCGCATGGGTGGCCGCCCGGCTGGACATCGTGACGCAGGGCAACATCGCCAAGTTCTCGCAGAACGCGGAGCTCGGCGCCTTCCTGCTCGGCACGGGCCACCATGTGCTGGTGGAGGCCAGCCCTGTCGATCCGATCTGGGGCATCGGACGTGCCGCCAACGATCCGCTCGCGCAGGACCCGCGCGAATGGAAGGGGCTCAACCTGCTGGGCTTCGCGCTCATGGCCGCGCGCGAGGCGCTGAGGCAGCGGCCATGAACGTGATCGAGCGCTATCGGGGTTGCCTGCTCGGTCTGGCCTGTGGCGACGCGGTGGGCACCACGGTCGAGTTCCGCACGCGCGGGAGCTTCGCGCCGGTGACGGGCATGCACGGCGGCGGGCCCTTCGGGCTCGCCGCGGGCGAGTGGACCGACGACACCTCGATGGCCCTGTGCCTCGCCGCGAGCCTGATCCACTGCAAGGGCTTCGACGCAATCGACCAGATGAACCGCTACTGCAACTGGCGCAACGTGGGCTACATGAGCAGCACCGGCAGCTGCTTCGACATCGGCCTGACGGTGTCGGGCGCCCTCACCCGCTACCTGGCCTCGGGCGATCCCTTTGCCGGCGACCCCGATCCGCGCACTGCCGGCAACGGCGCGCTGATGCGGCTCGCGCCGGTGCCGATGTTCTACGCGGCAAGCGCCGAGGCCACCTGGAAGCAGGCCGGCGAAAGCACGCGCACCACGCACGGCGCGCTGGAGGCCATCGAATGCTCTCGGCTCTTCGCATTGCAGTTGCGTGCGGCGCTGCTTGGCGCAGACAAGGCAGCCGTCCTCTCGACCGAACCGCTGGCGCCTTTGAGCGAGAAAGTCGCGGCGCTGGCAAGTAACGACCATGCCTCGAAGACCGTCGGGCAGATCAAGGGATCGGGCTACTGCGTCGAATCGCTCGAAGCGGCGCTCTGGTGTTTCGCGAACACCGGCTCCTTCGAGGAAGCCGTGCTCGCTGCCGCCAACCTGGGCGACGATGCCGACACCACGGCCGCCATCTGCGGCCAGCTGGCAGGCGCCTACTACGGCGTCGAAGGCATTCCGCGGGACTGGCTCGACAAGCTCGTGATGCGCGCGGAAATCGAAGAGATGGCCGGGCAGCTCCTCGCACTGGCAGGCTGACGAAGCCCGGCGACTACTCAGGCTGCACGGCCGCGTCCCCCACCCGCCGCGCATCGAGCTGGCTGCCGCCCTGCGCCAGCGACACTCCCACCACCGCATTCGCCGCATCGCGCCTGAACATGACCTGCGCGCCGATGGCAGTCACAGCAAAGCGGTCGTTGCCCGTGGGCGTGAGCGCGCTGTAGCCGCGGCCCGTCTCGCGCACCAGCAGCCTGCCGCTGCGCACGGTGAAGCTCAGCGACTTGTTCCTGGTCACGCGGTATTCGCCGCGGTACTCGTCCAGCCGCTTCGCATCGATCGGCACTTCGGCGGTCGGCACCGGATAGCGGCTCTTGCCGATGGCCAGCATCACCGATTGCATCGGCGCGCGCGCGTTGCTGCTGAGCACGATCATCGCCTCGCCGGTGTCGGGCGCGAGCAGCCACAGCGTGCGGTAGCCCTCTGTGACGCCCGCGTGATAGTAGGTGCGCCGGCCGCTTTCGGGCCCGCGCACCATCACGGCATAGCCGATCTCGGCGCCCTCGTAGCGTGCCAGCGGCGTGAGCATGCGCGCGGCGGCCGGGCCCAGCGGGCCGGCGGCGCCCGCGAGGATGGCGCGGCTGAAGGTCATCATGTCGGCGGCGGTGGAGCGCAGCGCGCTGGCCGGCGCGTAGGCCTGCATGTCGAACAGCGGCTGGCGGCGGTCGCCCGCGAAGGCCGGGGCCATGCGCGAGGCCTTGTCGCCCAGCGTGATGACGGTGTCGTTCATGCCCAGCGGCTCGGTGATGCGCGCGCGCACCAGCTCGCCCCACGACGTGTCGTAGCGCTCGGCGAGCAGCTGCCCGAGCAGCGCCATGCCGAAATTGCTGTACGCGCCCTCGCAGGGCGGCGCCGAGGCAGTGAGCCTGATGCGCGCGAGCGCGGCCCAGAACATGGGCTTGTCGTAGGAGTGGAACTGCTCGACGAGCGGCGCGCCGCCGGTCACGCCGTCGGCCATCACGGGCATGCAGCCGGTGTGCGTGACGAGCTGGCGCAGCGTGACCGAGGCCACCGCGGGCGAAAGGCCGTCGACCTTGCCGGCAAGCAGCCTGCCGACCGTGTCGTCCAGCTTCAGGTCGCCGCGCTGCACCGCCTGCGCGAGCAGCAGGCCGGTGAACACCTTGGTGACAGATCCGATCTCGAACATCGGCTGCTCTGCGCTGCCCGATGCGATGGCACGTGGCTGCGACGGCGGCTCGGGGTTGTAGGCGGCGCCGTAGGCCACCTGCCCGTCGTGCAGCGTGCCCACCACCATCGTGCCCCGCTCGGTGCCGAGGGCTGCTTTCGCAAGAACGGCCGGATCGCTTGCCAGCGTCAGGGGCTGTTGTTGCTGTTGCGGCGGCTGCAGTTGCGCCAGGGCATTGCCGGCCAGCAGAGGGACGAAAAGCCAGGCCGCAAGCCAGGAGCGGTACAGCAAGGCATGGGGCATGAGCCGCATCGTCGGATTCCTCAGGCGTTCGAAGAGCCGCAATCCTGCCACGTCCGGAGTCCCCCTCGCGCGCCGCGACGACAATCGGCCGATGCGCGCATTGCTCGGCACCTTCTCCTGGCAGGAACTCCGCCACCACCCCTGGCGCAACGCGGCGGCCGTGCTGGCCGTGATGCTCGGCGTCGCGCTGGCCTTCTCGGTACAGCTGATCAACGCCTCGGCGCTCGACGAGTTCTCGAGCGCGGTGCGCTCGGTCAACGGCGAGCCCGACCTGGAGGTGCGCGCCGTGCAGGGCGGCTTCGACGAGGCCGTGTTCGCGCAACTCGCCCGCCATCCGCAGGTGGCGCTGGCGAGTCCGGTGGTCGAGGTGCAGGGCCTGGCGCTTGCCGGCGGGCAGCAAGTGCCGATCCGCGTGATCGGCATCGACGCGCTGGCGCTGCCGACCATCGCACCCGCGCTGATGCCGCAGGCCGCGGCGGGTGCCGACCGCTTCGCCCTCTTTGCGCCGGGCCATGTGTTCCTCAACCTCGCGGCTCGCGATGCGCTGGGGCTGCCCGCGCAGGCGCCGGCCGACGGCAGGGCCGAGAAAGTGCAGCTGCGCAGCGGCGACGCCTGGCACAGCCTCTCGGTGGCCGGCCACGTGGCCGCGGGCGGCAAGGCGCTCGCGGTGATGGACATCGCGGCGGCACAGGAGCTCTTCGGCCGCATCGGCGAGCTCAGCCGCATCGACCTGCGCCTCGCGCCCGGTACAGACCGGGCCGCGTTCATGGCCTCGCTGCAGCGCGCACCCGGCTGGCCCGCAGGCGTGCAGTTCGCCGAGCCCGGCGACGCGGCGCAGCGCGTGAGCAACCTGTCGCGCGCCTACCGCGTGAACCTCACGGTGCTGGCGCTGGTGGCGCTCTTCACGGGCGCCTTCCTGGTGTTCTCGGTGCTGGCGCTGAGCGTGGCCAAGCGCGCGCAGCAGTTCGCGCTGCTGGGCGTGCTCGGACTCACGCCGCGCGAGCGGCTGCGTCTGGTGCTGGCCGAATCGCTGGTGCTGGGCCTGATCGGAAGCCTGGCCGGCCTCGCGCTGGGCACGGCGCTGGCGGCCTTCGCGCTGCGCGTGCTGGGCGGCGACCTGGGCGGCGGCTACTTCGAGGGCGTGGCGCCCACGCTGCACTGGAGCGCGGGCGCCGCCCTGCTCTACGGCGGGCTCGGCGTGCTGGCCGCGCTGGTCGGCGGCTGGTGGCCCGCGCGCGCGGCGCAGTCGCTGCCAGAGGCGCAGACGCTCAAGGGCCTGGGCGCCGCGCCCACGCAAGGCAAAAGCCACTGGCTGGCGCTGGGCCTGGTCGCGCTGGGCGCCGTGCTGGCCAACCTGCCGGCCATCGGCGGCATTCCGGTGGCGGCGTATCTCTCGGTCGCCTGCCTTCTGGTGGGTGGCATCACCGCCCTGCCCTGGCTGATCGCGCTGCTGTACGACCGCGTGGCGCCGCTGTTCTCGCAACGCGTGTTGCCGATGCTGGCGGTGGAGCGAGCCCGGCGCATGCGCGGCACGGCGGCCGTGGCGGTCAGCGGCGTGGTCGCGAGCCTGAGCCTTGCGGTCGCGCTCACGGTGATGGTCGCGAGCTTCCGCGACTCGGTTACGCACTGGCTCGACGTGGTGCTGCCTGCCGACCTGTACGTGCGCGCCACCTCGGGCGGACGCGGCGGCAACAGCGGCGGCGGAAGCAGCACCGACACCGCCACCTTCGCGCCGGCCTTCGTCCAGTCGCTGGCGCAGTTGCCCGGCGTGGCGCGCACCGGCACGCTGCGCACGCAACCGCTGCAGCTGGATGCGGCGCGGCCGGCGGTGACGCTGATCGCGCGCAGCCTCGAAGGCGGAGCCGCGCAGTCTCTGCCGCTGGTGGGCAGCGCACTGCCGGTGCCCGAAGGGCAGATCGGCATCTACGTGAGCGAGCCGATGGTGGAGCTCTACGGCGCGAAGCCGGGCACGGTGTTCGCGCCGCTGTCGGCCGCCATGGGCAAGGCTGGGGCCTCGTTCTTCGTGGCCGGCGTGTGGCGCGACTACGCGCGGCAGTTCGGCGCCATCGCCATGGATGCGCGCGACTTCGAGCGCCTCACCGGCGAGCGCAAAGTGAGCGACGTGGCGCTGTGGCTCGCACCCGGCGCATCGGAGGGCGCCGTGCAGTCGGCGGTGCGGGAACTGGCGGCGCGGCAAGGTGGCACAGGCGATTCATCCGCGGGCTCGGTGGAGATCGCCTCGGTGGGGCAGATCCGCGCAACCTCGCTGCGCATCTTCGACCGCAGCTTCGCGGTCACCTACTGGCTGCAGGCGGTGGCCATCGCCATCGGCCTGTTCGGCATCGCGGCCAGCTTCAGCGCGCAGGTGCTGGCGCGGCGCAAGGAGTTCGGCCTGCTCGCGCACCTGGGCTTCACGCGGCGGCAGGTGCTGGCGGTGGTCGCCGGCGAAGGCGCCGCGTGGACGGCCATCGGCGCCGTCGCCGGGCTCGGCCTGGGGCTGGCCGTGTCGGTGGTGCTGGTGAAGGTGGTGAACCCGCAGAGCTTCCACTGGAGCATGGACCTGCTGGTGCCGTGGGAGCGGCTGCTGGCGCTGTGCGCTGCGGTGGTGGCGGCGGGCACCGTGACGGCCTGGATGGCGGGCCGCGCGGCCGCAGGCAAGGACGTGGTGCTGGCGGTCAAGGAAGACTGGTAGGCCGACGACCGTATTCGTGCAAAGCCGATTCTTGGACTGGAACCCATGCAGCAAGCACCTTTCTCATTCTCCCTTTCGCGCAGAAGCCTGCTGCTGGCCGCGCTCGCATCCGGCCCGCTGGCCGCATGGGCGCTGCCCGAACGCCGCCTGCAGTTCCCGCGCGACTTCGGCAGCCACCCCGACCTGCGCACCGAGTGGTGGTACATCACCGGCCACGCGAAGACATCCGCCGGGCGCGAGTTCGGCTACCAGGTCACCTTCTTCCGCTCGCGCGTCGAGGCCACGCAGGGCATGCGCTCGGCCTTCGCAGCGAAGCACCTGGTGTTCGCGCATGCGGCCGTCACCGATCTCGAAGGCCGCGTGCTGTTGCATGACCAGCGCATCGCGCGCGCAGGCTTCGGCGTGGCGGAGGCCTCGGCGGACGACACCGACGTGCGCATCCGCGACTGGTCTCTGGCACGCGAAAACGGCATCTATGTCGCGCGCATTCCGGCAGGCGAATTCGCGCTCGAACTGCGCTTCACGCCCACGCAGCCTGTGCTGCTGCAAGGCAACGCCGGGCTCTCGCGCAAGGGGCCTGAAGAATCGCAGGCCAGCTATTACTACAGCGAGCCGCAGCTCAAGGCCCAGGGCAGGCTCACGCTCAAGGGCCAGCCCTTCGACGTCGCCGGCACCGCCTGGCTCGACCACGAATGGAGCGAGGCGCTCATGCACCCCGAGGCCGTGGGCTGGGACTGGATCGGCATGAACCTCGACGACGGCAGCGCCCTCACCGCCTTCCACCTGCGACGCAGCGACGGCAGCGCGCTGTGGGCCGGCGGCTCGTTTCGGCCGCGCGATGGCGCGGCGCGGATCTTCCGGCACGACGAGGTCAGCTTCGAGAGCCTCGCCACATGGATCAGCCCCCGCACGCAGGCGACGTATCCGACGCGATGGCGCGTACGGACGCCCGCCGGCAACTTCGAAGTGCGCGCCCTGCTCGACGACCAGGAACTGGACAGCCGAGGCTCCACTGGCGGCGTGTACTGGGAAGGCCTGAGCGACCTGGTCGATGGGCAGGGGGAGCGACTGGGACGGGGGTATCTGGAGATGACGGGCTACGCGACGCCGCTGAAGCTGTGATACCCCAGTACCCTGGGCAGCGCCGCGTGCTACCGCGCCTAATGCCAGTTAGCAGCAATGACTTGCGTCAAGTTGCTTTGGTAGTTGGCTGGCAGCGTAGTCTGGCCTGAGGCTGGCGACGAGAAACTTGCCATGGCTTGGACGAGGTTCTGCACTTGGCTATCCATCAATGTCCTGCCGCCGACCGACTTGAACTCCTCTACCTGATACTGACTGCCTAGGTACCAGTTGCTGACAATCATCTTGTCTAGGGTTCCGATCAGACTGATTTCCAAGTCATTTGATGTTCGACGGAACCACAGCTGATTGATATCGACGGAGTCATCGAAGAGCACGGCGTCCTTGTTCCCGACCGTTGTATCGTTCTCGACGATGCGATCGACGCCATAGCCTCGCCTCATCAGGTAGATGTCGTTGCCAGCACCGCCCTCCAACACGTCATCGCCCCCCGCTCCATCCAGCACGTCGGCTCCGGCGCCCCCGTACAGCGAGTTGGCTTGCTCGTTACCGATCAGGGTATTGTTCAGGTCGTTGCCGGCCAGCACCGTCGCGCGGTCCAGTAGCACGCCCTTTTCCACATTCGCCGCCAACGTAGTGTTCACACTCGTATAGACAGTGTCGTATCCGCCGTCCACCGCCTCCATCACCGTATCGCCGAGGTCGTCGACATAGTAAGTGTCGCTACCGGAGCCGCCCGCCATGCTGTCAGCCCCTTGCGCACCGTCCAGGGTGTTGTCACCTGCGTTCCCAGTCAACACGTTCGAAAGCTCATTGCCTGTCGCGTTGATGTTGCGCTTGCCGGTCAGCGTGAGGTTCTCCAGGTTCTTGCCCAGCGTCCAAGAAACGGAAGACTCGACAGTGTCGATGCCGGCATCGACATCTTCATGGATCGTATCCAGTTGGTCATCAACGACATAGGTATCGTTGCCCGCTCTGCCCGCCATATCGTCTGCCTCGGCTCCCCCGTCCAATCGGTTGTCGCCGGCGTTGCCCAACAAGCGATTGCGCTGACCGTTGCCGGTCGCATTGATGTTCGCGGTGCCCTCGAGCTCGAGTACTTCGACCTCGTCCGGCAAGCTATAGCTCACGCTAGATCGTACGGTGTCGTAGCCGCCACCTGGCAGTTCGTTGACGGTGTCGCGCACGTTGTCGACGATGTACGTGTCGTCTCCGGTACGGCCGGTCATGCTGTCCGCGCCTTCCATGCCATTGATCGTGTTGGCACCCGCATCGCCTGTCAGCACATCGTTCCCGCTCGTACCCGCGATGGGCAAAGGCTGCGCCGGTCGAGCGGCAGTCGCTGCGGAAGCGCCAGTTCCCAGTAGCGCAGCACCGGGCACTGTGACACCGCTCGCTTTCAAAGCAGGCAGCGACATCGGCGTCGCGTCCGGGCTCCCGGCGAAGATGAAATGAGCGGCTGTAAGGGCCGCAGGTTCGACGGCAAAGAGTCCGACCGAGACCAGCGACTGTCCCGGCGCCTCGGCCAGCACGCGCGTGATGAACTTGCCGTTGATGTTCATCGCCTTGTTGATCTTGAGCTGGCTGAAATCCTTGATCCAGGCAAACTGGCTCAGGTCGATCCTGTCCGCCGCCAGTTCGAAATCCGCGATCAGGTTGCTGGCGCCCATGTCGCTGCCCATGAAGCTCATCGACCTCGAACCGCCGCCACCCGCCGCAACCACGAAGCGGTCAGCTCCGGCTCCGCCTGTCCGCGTGCCTGCACCTGCCCGCCCCGTCGAATACGAAACACGACCTTGGTCACCATCCAGCACGAGAACATCGTCTCCGGCGCCGCCATTCAAGGTATCAACCGCCCCACTACCCAGCAGCCTGTCGTTGCCGTCGGTGCCCAGCGAGGTGGTGTTACCGCCACCACCAAACGGCAGGGCGGTGTCTTGGAGCCCGACGCCCTTGCTCTCGACGCCTTCGCCCAATTTTTGACCTGCCTTCTGCCAAGTTTGCAGCGCTGCCGGTGAGGCAAAGAACCGCAGCTGCGCCCCACCGAGCTGATCCACCTGCCGATTCCGCACGAGCACACGCTGGCCGTCGCCCAGGTCCAAGCGGACGTCTGCCCCTACCTGAGTGCGAGCGAGCGAGGCGAAATTCATGTTGCCGAAGCCCACCAATGCAATGGCTTCAGGAGCATCCGCGCTGTCTCCCACTCCGAAGTCGACAATCTCGTCCCGCGACCCTGCATCCTTGCCGATGACGAAGAGATCGCTACCTTCTCCGCCCGTGAGCACGTCGTTGCCTTTGCCGCCGTCCAGCGTGTCGTTGCCGCCGCCACCGCTGATGACATCCGCGCCACGCCCCCCTATCAACACGTTGCCCAGCCCGTTCCCCATCAGGATGTCGTTGCCATCACCGCCGATCGCAGCCTCGATGTCGCCGCTTAGGACCTTCAGCTCCCGTCCCGCGATGGTGCTGGTGCTCCCACTGAGCAGATTGATCGTGCTGTCGCTCGTTACGGCGCTGGCGTTGATGGTGTCGATTCCACCATTGCTGTCCACCAACATGCTGGGGATCTGAAGCGTGGGTATCCGGATGCCGCGGACGAACTGCTCCTTGCTGCCGAATTCATCGGTGTAGACATACACATCGTCAGGGCCGGTCTTCTTGCCGTAGAGATCCAGCTTCCAGCTCTTGAGCGTCCCGGAATTCCCGGCGGTTGCGTCGATGACCTGCAATTTCCAGTCGCCCGCGCTTTGTTCCCCTCGCACATGAGTCGTGTTGAAGCTGAAGCTGAGTGGACCCGACGACGCATTTCCCAGGTCGGTGGCCGCACTCCCCGGCGCCTTGTCGGGCCGGTTGACCAGAATGCTCTCGGTTCCTCCGGGAGAAATCAGCTTGATGATCAGATCGCCCCAACGCTGATGATCCAGGTCGAGCGTGACTTGCGCACTCTCGACCTCCAGGCCGGCTCCCACGGAGAGGATGCGCGTCAGAATGCCGGCACCATCGGGAATCGCAGCGCTCAGGGCGCCGCTGGAGGCACTTGCAACGAACTCGTTCGCGTACGTGTTCTGCTCCTCGATCCAGGATTCGGCCATCCGTACCGCGGCACGGGCATCGAGCTTGCCGAAGCCGTAGTCGTGGCTGACATGCATGCCCCCGCCATTCCAAGTCTTGGCACTGTTTGTGACCCAGTCGGTGCCATTTGGATCGTCCACCTTCGTGGCCGTCATAGCCAGGATGGCCTGTATGTCGCGGTAGCCAAGTGATGGGTTGGCTTCGAGCATCAGGGCTATGACCCCAGACACGATCGGTGCCGCGAAGCTTGTGCCCTGGCTGGTGCCGTAATTGCCTCCGAAGGTCGAGCCGTTATCCCCGATGAGTTCGCGACTGGTCGAACCAATGTTGCTGCCAGGTGCCGACACCAGGATGGAGGCGCCCGGGTTGCTAAAAGGCTTGCTCCCCTGTTGCAACGTGCCCAGATCGCCCGGCGCGTTGATGCTGCTCGCAACGATCACAGCCCGGTTTGCGGTCAGTGCGTTGTAGTTGGTGTTGGCGCCCGTCGCGCGATCATTGCCACCGGCCATCACGATTGCCGTGCCAAGCCCGTTTCGACCGCGGGAAATGGCCTCAAGAATCCCGGTTTCGACGGTGCCTGTTGGAACCACATTCAGCCCGAAACTCGTGGAAGCACCCCACGAGTTGTTGACCACGTCGAAATTCTTGAACTTGGCCAGTGCATTGGAGATTTCCTGGCCGAGTTTGCCGACTTCCAGGCCTTCGCCCTGGATGTAATGACCCGCGAGCGTTGCGTTGTAGGCCACACCGACGCCGCCCTCGCCATTCCGCGCTGCGACCATGACGCCAGCCACCATGGTCGCATGGCTGCTGAAGGTCTGGGGCGTGTCGTTTCTCCCATTCGCGTCCAGCGTGTTCAGCCAAGCCTTGTCGACATTGGGCTGAAGATCCCGGTGACGGTAGTCGAACACCTCGGGCCCCGCACTGAACGCACCGCCTGGCTCGAACTGGCCGATTCTGACGCCCTTGCCGGTGTAGTCCTTCCACACAGGCATCACGTTGACATCGCTCAGGTACCACTGCTCTACAGCCAGCGGGTCCCTCGGCAGGTCATCCGTGTGCAGGTAGACAGCAGCCTTCATAGACTCCGTCTGGCCAGTGGTGCCATTGCTCACCTCCGTGGAATGCCCCTCGGCATCCTTCACCTTGTACTTGAACCCCATCACTCCGGTGTAGTTCGGATCGGGCGTGAAAAGCACGTCACCACTGCCGGTGAGTGCGACGGTACCGCCCTTGGCGTCCAGAACCTCGGTGATGCTGAGTTGATCGATTCGGCTGTCCCAGTCGCGATCGTTGATAAGCAACTGCGTTCTGGACAGCAGGTGAGCGGCGGTTCGACTCAGCGCCTGCCCTGCGGAGTTGACGGTCAGAACATCCTTGACCGGCAATGGACTGCCAATGGTCAGGTCGACGCGGTTGACGTCGGCGAAGCTCAGTTTCTCGATGCCAATAAGTGTGTCGGCACCATCACGGCCGGTGCGGGTATCTACCACGCGATAGCGGGCACTTCCCTTTGCACTGTTGAGCTTGGTAATGCGGTAGTCAGCATAGCTCCCGGCGTATTGGGCAACATCGATGCCATCGCCGCCGTTCAGGCTGTCATCGCCCCCGCCACCGATAAGTACGTCATTGCCCGCGCCGCCACTCAGGGTGTCATCGTCCAGGCCGCCGTCGAGCACATCGTCACCCGCACCGCCTATCAGTTTGTCACGCCCGCGATGGCCGCGAATCAGATCGTTGCCTGCACCGCCATCCAGGGTGTCATCGCCATCCTCGCCCGACAGCACGTCATTGGCAGCACCGCCGATGATCACGTCGCCCCCCGCGCCGCCACGCACAACCACGGTGGAGTGGCCTCCCCCTATGAAGACATCGTTTCCGACGCCGCCGATGGCCATCTCGATGTTGCTCTGACTCAGGTTGAGCGAAACACCTTGAGCGCCCATCACCTGGGCAATGTCGAAGCCATCACCGCCATCGACCCGCTTGTCTGCCGCGTCGAACAGCAAAACGTCGTCTCCGACGCCGCCAAGAAGGGTATCGGCGCCCGCGCCGCCAGCCAACCAATTGTTGCCAGCATCACCCGCCAGTAGGTCGCTGCCAGCCCCACCGGTGAGATTGCGCACCTTGAGAGACGCCGCATCGAGGATTTCGGCGATGGCAGCATTGGTGTTCTTCGACACATAGGCCGTCGTGGCAGCCGCGCCCCCGACAGCGCTCTCCGTGACAACGGTGACGGAGCTACCCTTCTCGTTCTGTGTGACGGTGCTGCCTGCAGGGTTGGCCAGGAAGTTGGCCGCGATGGCTTCCCTGCTGATGCCGTTTTGCGTGAAGGTACCCCGGGCCAAGACTTCGTTGCCATCGCGCACTTCACCGCTCTGCGCGACAGCCGACAGATTGATCGCAGTGATGCCCAGTTCGGCAAAAGTCTTCAGTTCGCCCGCATCGGTCTTGCCGTCGTGGTTGGCATCGACCCAGACACGCAGGTTATTCCAGGCCGCATCTTTTGCGGTGAACTGGTCGTCGGCGTTGCTGTCGAGGCTCCGGAGGGCCGCGAAGCCATTCGCATACGGCTTGGTGCCGGCAACGCCGCCGGAACCGGTCACGCCGTTGTAGTACTCGCTCAGCGTCTCGCTGATGTTGTTGATTTTTCCGTCGCCATTGAGGTCGTGCACGACGATCCCGTCCTGCGCACTGACCCAGCCGGTTTGCTCCAAAGAGCCGCCGTCGTTGTCGGCGTCGAAGAGGACGGGGGATGTCCCGGAGTCGGTGAGCTTTACGCCGTCGCCGTTCAGGTCCAGCAGCAAGGGGTCTGCGGGAAAGAGGTTGAAGTTGAAGGCCGACGCATTGTTCAGGCTGCTGCCGAAAAGACTGTAGTCGACAGGTCCCGCCAGGGGGTCGATGTTTCCAACACCGCCGGTATTGGAGAACGGCAGGCCCAGACCACTCGATGCGTTGATGTTCAGACCGAAGTTGAAGTTGCCGGGCCGCAAACCATCCGTGATCGCGTAGCTTGCAATGGCCTGGTTGCCGACGGCGGTATTGACGTTCCAGAAGTTGCCAATACCAGCGGTATAGCTTCCGCCGGTGACCAAGTTATTGTTGGCGCCGCTCGGGCCTGAACTCGTGCTGAACGGTGTCCTTGTCTCACCAGCCACTGGCGTCGTGGTTGCCGTATTCAGGACGGCAGTGTTGATCTCAGTGCCGTTGGTCTCAGGAGCAATGCGCACACCATTGGCATCAAACTGCTGAACTTCAACGTGTTCTGGCTGCATTGCGCCCGGCAGATACGTGCTGACGGTCGAAATGCTCCCTCCTCCCTTCATGGCAACAATCTCTGTACGGCGGATCAAATTTTGATCTGCATCGAAGAGTTGAATTGACTCTCTGTCGGTGTTGTAGTTGACGCTGTCCATCAGGGTCGCGCCGCCATCCAGATTGCTAGTGGTGACCTGAGAATTCGGTCGAGGGGCTGGGGCATACAAGCCGACAGCGGTTCTGGGGTCGTAATTTTTCGTCACGGTGCCGCCCGGAATCGTTGCGGTCACCGACCAGTAGCCGTTGTTGTCCTGTGAGACGCTGGTGATTTCTTTTTCTTTGAAACCAGACCATGCTTGCGCGAATATTTTCATATTTTGTTCGAAATATGAAATTCCACCGGCGCCAGTGGAAGTGATTTGATCTAGGTACGCATCCTTTGCTCCGAAGGCGGCCTTATCGAATTTTTGAGCAGCAGTCAAGGCAGGGTCGGCATAGGTTTTTGCCAGCAAGGAGTCCAAGATTGAGCTTTGCCCAACGATGAACGACAGTGGATCTATGGTCAAGGTTCGGCCGCTTATAACGAATTTCTTTCCTTGCAATTGCGAATCAGCCAGCGCTTCAAAAGCAACAGCGCGTCCTTCGACGACTCCTCGGGCCACGCTATAGTCCCCCGGGCTTCTGTAATCCTCTATCCGGGGAATTCCGATGGAGGGATTTCGGTTGTCCGCGTCATGCTGTGTTTCGTGGCCGCCTTCGATCGCAATGTACAGCGAGTTGGCAAAAATATTTGCCGGCGTACCTGTGCGAAAATAGTCTTGCGAAATATATATCCCAACAGTCCCGAGATTGGGGTCAAAAGAAATTCCTGGCCTGGTGGCAGAGATAATATACGGCGTATTGGCGGCAGCTGCTGCCTCATATTGTGTGGTCAATGCCGGTGACGCATTAATGATCTGCATGTGAAGCTCAGTCCACTTGGCGGCAGGTTGCGTTACTTCATTCTCCACCTGAAAGAATGGCTTTCCGTTAGCCATTTTCATGTTCAAGGACACGGTCATATTAACTACTCCTGATTAAAGATTTCCGTCGCTTCAATTCTTTGCAGGCAACCGGTCGAGCCACCTATATATAAAGTAATTGATTGCTCCGAATTTTTATATATTTTTGAGATTCTGTATTGCCCAGGCCAATCTATTGGGCGCGCGGCAAAAAGAATGTTTTCTGGAACATATTTAAATGGCTGCATGAATATTTCCTCAACCCTTTCATACTCCGTGCAGCCTGGCGCAGGAAATCCAACGCTTATGACTTTTCTTTTTTTATCTACATCTCTTTTATTTAGCCCGGCCATTGACCCGCCGAATGCGCCTTCGTCCATTTTTATTGCCTCGCCAGTGCCATAGCCAAACTCGCTGGGGTCATTCCTGTTTATTGGGAATCGCGTAAATTTGTATCCAATCCTTCGCCAATAGAATTCAGGATTTCCCAGAACTCCCTGATCAAGGCCATCTTTCAGTGCAGAAAGGAGGTCTTCGGTGGTCTGGACTTTGGGCGGGGGGGCTTCTCCAGCCAACCAGGATCTGCCCGAGGCACATCCCAGAAGTACTCCCGCCAATCCGATGCAAATCGTTTTGCCAATCTTTTGATAGATATTCATAATTAAATGTTGTTTGACACTAGCGCTCCCTCAAGCTTTCGCTCGTTGCCCGCTGAACCGGACTCAGCAGGAATTCGATGATTCGCCGCTTGCCCGTTTTGATCTCCGCCGTGAGATTCATCCCTGGAGACAGCCTGATCGGCCTGCCATCCACATCGATCGTCGTCGAGCTCAGGCTGAGCGTCACCGGGAAGATCGCCCCGCGCTTCTCGTCATTGACCGCATCCGCCGTCACCGTCTTCACGGTCGCGTTCACCGTGCCGTAGCGCGTGTACGGGAACGTCTCCAGCTTGATCGCCGCTTCCTGCGTCGGACTCACGAAGCCGATGTCCTTGTTCTCCAGCGTCACCTCGGCCGTCACCTGTGCCCCATCGGGCACGATCACCATCAGGGGCTGCGCTTCCGTGACCACCCCGCCTTCGGTGTGCGCGGCGAGTTGCTGCACCGTGCCCGCCACCGGCGCCTTGAGCGTGGTCAGGCGCTCCCGCTGTCCCGCCTTGGCCAGGTCCTGCGTGCCCTGCTGGCGCTTGAGTTCGGCAGCAGCTTCCCGCGTCCTCAGGCTGTGCTTGGTCTCCGCGATGTAAGCCGCCCTGGTGTTCTCGCTTTCCCTCAGCGTGGCATTGGCTTCCGCCAATCTCGCCCGCTGCGTCGCCAGATCCCGCTCCATCTCGATGCGCTCGCGCGTGCGGTCCTGGTTCGCATGGCTGGACATGAAGCCCTGGTCCGCCAGTTGGCGGAAGTCGGCCTCCCGCTGTCTTGCGATGGGGAGGGTCGTTTCCAGCTTGGTGACCACCTCGCGCGCAGTCGCGATCTCGGCCTGACGCCGGTTGATCTCCGCCGCCGCCTTGGCCAGCTTGGCCGTGATGTCGCTCCACTCGTCATTTAGCTCCGCGCGGGCTGAACTCACGTCTTCATCGGTCCACCCTGACGGAATGTCCTTGCCCAGATCCGGAGCATGCGGCTCAGCGGCGTTCAACGCCTTCAGGAGTGCTCGAGTGCGCATTACCTCGGATTGGGCCGACTTCAGCAGCTCGTGGACGTTCGTCCTGTCGGCCGTGGCCATCGTGGGATCGAGCTCGACCAGAGATTGGCCTGCCTCCACATGGTCTCCGTCCCGCACCAGCACCCGCTTGACCACGCTCACCTCCAGTGGCTGGATGATCTTGGTGCGCTCGCTCACGATGATCTTGCCCGGCGCTACCGCCACGATGTCGACCTGCCCGAAGATGGACCAGGCCAGCGCAATGAGGAATAGTGCAATCAGCGCGTAGGCCAGCCGCCTTGGGGCTGGGTGCACGGGGGTGTCCTGCAGGCTCAGTGCTGCAGGCAGGAACGCCGCCTCATCGGCCAGGCGCTTCGGGCCGGCCAGTTCGTGGCGGAGCTTCCAGGCGGCCTTGAAGATCGCGCTGTAGCGGCCCAGCAGTTCGAAGACTGGGTGGCGAACGCTGGGCGCATTGGCCGCAGGAGCAGTGGTGGAGACTTCTGGCGTCATGCGGGAGCTCCTATGCCCTTCGAGCCTTCCGTCTCCGTCGGATGCCCACCACCCTGCATGTTCCACAGGTGCGCATAGATGCCCTTGGGCCGGTTCAGCAGACTCTCGTGCGTACCGCCTTCGACGATCCTGCCCTTGTCCATCACGATGATGCGGTTGGCATGGCGTACCGCACTCAGGCGGTGGGCAATGATGAAGACCGTGCGCCCCCTGCAGATGTGCGCCATGTTGCGCTGCACGATGGCCTCGCTCTCGTAGTCCAGCGCGCTGGTGGCCTCGTCGAAGATCAGGATGCGCGGGTGAGTGAACAGCGCCCGGGCAATGGCGATGCGCTGGCGCTGCCCGCCGGATAAGGAGGCCCCTTGCTCACCGACCATGGTGTCGTAGCCCTCGGGCAGTTCGCTGATGAACTCATGAGCCCCCGCCAATTGGGCCGCATGGATCACCGCATCCAACGGTGCCGCCGGATCGACGACGGCGATGTTCTCGCGCACGCTGCGGTTGAAGAGGGTGTTCTCCTGCAGCACCACGCCCACCTGCCTTCTGAGTTGGGCCGCATCGATGAGGCTGATGTCGATGCCGTCGACGAGCAGGCGCCCTTGCTCGGGCGAGTACAGCCGCTGGATGAGCTTGGTCAGTGTGCTCTTGCCCGAGCCCGAGCGCCCGACGATGCCGATGACTTCGCCGGGGCGCACGTCCAGGCTGACGCCGTTGAGCACGGGCGCGGCCTCGGGGCGGTAGCGGAAACTGAGGTTGTCCAGGGTCACGCGCCCCTTGAGGGCGGGTAACTGGGCCGCGGTGCTTGGCGGCACTTCGGTGCGGGTATTGAGGATGTCGCCGAGCCGGGCCATGGAGATGCCGGTCTGCTGGAAGTCGGTCCACAGCTGGGCCATGCGCATGATGGGCTGCGACACGCGCTGGGCGAACATGTTGAAAGCGACGAACTGGCCCACCGTCAGGTCGTTGTTCATCACGAGGTGCGCGCCGTACCAGAGGGTGGCGGCGTTGACGAGCTTGCCGATGAGGTTGAAGCCCTCGTGCGCCCAGCTCGCGAGGTTCTGGGTGCGGAAGCTCGCGGAGATGTAGGCGGCGAGCTGGTTGTCCCAGCGGCGCCCGAACGCAGGTTCGAGCGCGGTGGCCTTGACGGTCTGGATGGCGCTGACGGTTTCCACCAGCATGGCCTGGTTCTCCGCGCCGCGTGCGAACTTCTCGTCCAGGCGCCGGCGCAGGATGGGCACCACCGCCAGGCTCAGCCCGAAGTACAGCGGCATGCTCGCGAGCACGATGAGCGTCAGCGGCACGCTGTAGAACAGCATGACGGCGATGAAGACGATAGAGAAGACGACGTCCAGCAGCACGGTCAAGGCGTTGCCGGTCAGGAAGCTGCGGATGTTCTCGAGTTCGCGCACACGGGCGACCGATTCGCCGACGCGTCGGGCCTGGAAGTAGGCCAGGGGCAGTTGCACAAGGTGGCGAAACAGCCGTGCCCCGAGCTCGACGTCGATGCGATTGGTTGTGTGGCTGAAGACGTAGCTGCGCAGGCCGTTCAGGAGCGATTCGAAGACGACCACCACCAGCAGGCCGACGACGAGCACGTCCAGCGTGGTGAGGCCGCGGTGCACGAGCACCTTGTCCATGACGACCTGGAAGAACAGCGGGCTGACCAGCGCGAAGAGCTGCAGGATGAAGGAGATGAAGAGCACTTCACCGAGCAGCTTCCTGTGCTTGACGAGGCTGGGGACGAACCAGGAGAAGTCGAACTTGGCGAGTTCGCCTGCCAGGCTTGCGCGGCTGGTAATGAGGATGAGTTCGCCTGTCCAGTGCGCGGCGAAGACTTCCAGGGGCTCGATGACGGGGCGGCCGTTCGAGGAAGAAGGGTCTTGCAGCAGGACGCGTTGGGCATCGCACTGGGCGAGGATGACGAAGCGTTCAGCACCATCTTCTCCACGCAGCACCGCCAATGCGGGCAGCGGCGTCAGCGACAGGCGGTCAAGTGTGGCGCGGGAGGACTTGGCCTTCAGGCCCAGGTGCTTGGCTGCGCGCAGCAGCGTGGGGGTGTCGACAGCCTCAGCGGATGCAAGACCCAGCTGGTGAGTCAGCAGCGACGCATCGGCTGCGATCTGATGGAACCGCGCGAGAGTGCAGAGCGCAATAAGAGACTCCGTCGCCCTAGGCGGCGGCTCTTTTCGTGCGGAACTCGGATGCGTGCCTGCCTGTAGAGCGGCCCCAGTCAGCGCCTCTATCGTGCCCGTCATTAATCCCTCCCAATGCTGAACTCTGCGGTTTCACATAGGGGAAGATAGCGTGGCTGTCTGCTTTTTTTAGAAGCGGCTAAGGAATTTGGGGTTTATTGAGTCAAAAACAACGCAATGTTAAATCGAGAGACCTTCGTGACTCAAATTGTCTTTACAGAGACTTTTATGAACACGGAAATCAATCGCGATTTCTACAATTCATGAATGACTTTGGCTGAACTCGTCTACTGCCGCAATGATTGCCGGAAGATTGGAAATTAGCATCTCACATATTTTATCTTCAAAGAAATTCTCTTGCACTCATTTTTTTAACCAATCAAAAAAGATGATTAAAGATGGTTGCGTATCATCATGTAGCCATGACTATCGCTTGACCATATTCGTACTCCCTCTGGCAATTTGCAATCGCCGGCACGCTGCCAACTCACGCATTTAACGCAATCAGAGATTGGGTGTTTTTCCCGCCGTCAGCGCTTCAAGGCGGTTGATTGTCTGGATGACCCCCAAGCTGAACAGCCGCGGCGCCAACGGGCTTGTAGTGAGATGACCGCATACGTCGCGCCGCTGAAGCTGTAACTGTTGTCGCCATGCGCGGCAGCTGACAACCGAACGCCTCCTACATGCGTTGGGAAAATTTCCCATAAATAATCACCCGACTCAGAGGAGCCCCCATGAAAACCCGAATCGCACTGCTGGCCGCGGCCGGCGCGCTCTCCATCCTTGCGAGCCCCCTGGCTGCCAACGCGCAGGTCTCGGTCAACATCAACGTGCCCGGCCTCGTGATGACGGCACCTCCCCCGCCGCGCTACGAGCCCCTGCCCCCGCCCCGCGGCGGCTTCGTCTGGGTGCCGGGCCGCTGGATCTGGGACGGCCGCGCCTATGCATGGCGCGCGGGCGGATGGCAGCAGGAGCGCCCGGGCTACGTCTATGCGCCCGGCCGCTGGATCGAGGATCGCGGCGGCTGGCGCTGGACCGAAGGCGACTGGCGCAGGCGCGAGGCTTACCGTGAAGCGCGACGCGAACGCGAGTGGGAAGAAGACCGCCGCCATGACCGCTACGAGCGCGACCACCGGCACGGCCATGATCGCGACCGCGGCGAGTATTTCTGCCCCCCCGGGCAGGCCAAGAAGGGCAACTGCTGAGGCCCTGATCACCGCGCCGCAAAACGGAAAAGGGAGCCCGGACAGGCTCCCTTTTCGTTTGCAGTCGGTTTCTTAGCTTCTTACTTCGTCCGTCGCCGGTCGATGAACGCGATGATCTCGCCCATGATCCCCTTGCGGAAAGCCAGCACGCAGATCACGAAGATCAGGCCCGTGACCATCGTCACCGACTCGCCCAGCGTGTTGAACCAGTCCACCGTGGTGATGCGCGCGAGCAGGTTGCCGAGTTCGCCGATCTTGTTCTCCAGCAGCACCACCACCGCCGAGCCCACCAGCGGACCCGAGAGCGTGCCCAGGCCACCCACCAGCGTCATCAGGATGACCTGGCCCGAGGCGGTCCAGTGCACGTCCGATAGCGTGGCAAAACCCAGCACCAGCGTCTTGAGCGAGCCGGCCAGGCCCGACAGCGCCGCCGAGATCACGAAGGCCAGCAGCTTGAAGCGGCTCACGTCGTAGCCCAGCGAGAGAGCGCGCGGCTCGTTCTCCTTGATGCCCTTCAGCACCTGCCCGAAGGGCGAATGGATGGTGCGCACGATCAGCAGGAAGGCCACGACCACGATGACAAGCGCCACGTAGTACATGGTGAGGTCGTTCGACAGGTCGATCACGCCGAACAGCTTGCCGCGCGGCACGCCCTGCAGTCCGTCCTCGCCGCCGGTGAACTTGGCCTGAAGCGCGACGAAGAACATCATCTGCGCGAGCGCCAGCGTGATCATCGCGAAGTAGATGCCCTGGCGGCGGATGGCCAGCACGCCGAAGACCCAGCCGAGCAAGGCGCCGGTGAGCGTGCCCGCGATCAGCCCCAGCTCGGGCGTGAGGCCCCAGACCTTGATCGCATGGCCCGCCACGTAGGCCGAGCCGCCGAGGAATGCCGCGTGCCCGAAGGAGAGCAGACCGGTGAAGCCCAGCAGCAGGTTGAACGCGGCCGCGAAGAGCGCGAAGCACATGAGCTTCATCACGAACACCGGGTAGGCGCCGAAGAACGGTGCCAGGACCAGTGCGAGCAGCAGCAGCGCGTAGACGACGGTGGATATCTTTTTCATGTTCATGCCGTCCGCCTTATTTTTCTTTGCCGAACAGGCCGGCCGGACGGATGAGCAGCACGATGACCATGATCACGAACACGACGGTGGAGGATGCCTCCGGATAGAAAACCTTGGTGAGCCCCTCGATCACGCCGAGCCCGAGGCCGGTGAGGATCGCTCCCATGATCGAGCCCATGCCGCCGATCACGACCACGGCGAACACCACGATGATGAGGTTCTGCCCCATCAGCGGCGACACCTGGATGACGGGCGCGGCGAGCACGCCGGCGAAGGCGGCGAGCGCACAGCCGAAGGCGTAGGTCAGCGTGATCATCAGCGGCACGTTGACGCCGAAGGCCTCCACCAGGCGCGGATTCTCGGTGCCGGCGCGCAGGTAGGCGCCGATGCGGGTCTTCTCGATCACGTACCAGGTGGCGAAGCACACCACCAGCGACGCCACCACCACCCATGCGCGGTAGTTGGGCAGCACCATGAAGCCGAGGTCGGTGGCGCTCGACAGCGCGTCGGGCGCGTCGTAGGGCAGGCCCGAAACGCCGTAGATCGAACGGAACACGCCCTCGATCAGCAGCGTGAGGCCCAGCGTGAGCAGCAGGCCGTAGAGGTGGTCGAGCTTGTAGATCCAGCGCAGCAGCAGCCGCTCGATGAGCACGCCGAAGATGCCGATGACGACCGGCGCGGCAATCAGCATCACCCAGTAGTTGATGCCGAAATACTCCATGGCCATCCACGTCAGGACGGCGCCGAGCATGAACAGCGCGCCGTGCGCGAAGTTGATGACGTTGAGCAGGCCGAAGATCACCGCCAGCCCGAGGCTCAGGATGGCGTAGAAGGAACCGTTGACCAGCCCAAGCAGGAGCTGGCTCAACAGGGCGGGAAGGGAAATGTTCATAGAAAGTTCAGGACACCACTGGCCGTTTCTTCTTTTTCGCGGGGGCCGCCGCGCACGGCCGCCCGAAGCGGCCGGCCCGCCCCCCTTGCAAAGGGGGGTTGGCGAAGCGACACGCAGTGCGCGCAGCCTGGGGGGTTACTTCCATAACGCGCACTTGCTCTCGGCTTTGGTCGTGAAGACCTCTTCGCCCTTGAGCTTCTGGACCACCTTGTAGTAGTCCCACGGCTGCTTCGACTCGGCCGGCGACTTCACCTGCACCAGGTACATGTCGTGCACGAAGCGGCCGTCCGCGCGGATGCTGCCCTTGGCATAGAAGTCGTCGATGGGGGTGGACTTGAGCGTTTCCATCACCTTGTCGGCATCGACCGTCTTGGCGGCCTGCACGGCCTTCAGGTAGGTCATGGTGGCCGAGTAGTCGGCGGCCTGGATGTCGGTGGGCATGCGCTTGGTCTTCTCGAAGAAGCGCTTGCCGAAGGCGCGCGTCTTGTCGTCGAGGTTCCAGTCCCAGCTGGTGGTCAGCAGCAGGCCCTCGGTGTTCTTCAGGCCCAGGCTGTGCACGTCGGTCACGAACACCAGCAGGCCGACCATCTTCATGCTCTTGGTGATGCCGAATTCCCGCGCCGCCTTGATGGCGTTCTGCGTGTCGCCGCCCGCATTCGCGAGCGCCAGCACCTGCGCCTTGGAGTTCTGCGCCTGCAGCAGGAACGAGGAGAAGTCGGAGGTGTTCAGCGGATGCTTCACGCTGCCCACCACGGTGCCGCCCTTCTCCTTCACGACCTTGGAGGCGTCTGCTTCCAGGGCCTGGCCGAAAGCGTAGTCGGCCGTCAGGAAGTACCAGCTCTTGTCGCCGCGCGCGATGACGGCGCTGCCCGTGCCCTTGGCCAGCGCGACGGTGTCGTAGGCGTAGTGCACGGTGTAGGGGCTGCACTGCTCGTTGGTGAGCGCCGAGCTGCCCGCGCCGTTCACGATGAACACGCGCTTCTTCTCCTGCGCCACCTTGGCCATGGCCAGGCCGGTACCCGAGCTGGTGCCGCCGAACAGCATCGTCAGGCCTTGCGTGTCGATCCACTCGCGCGCCTTGGAAGCGGCGATGTCGGCCTTGTTCTGGTGGTCGGCCTGCAGCAGCTCGATGGGCATGCCGTTGACCTTGCCGCCGAAGTCGTCGATGGCCATCTGGATCGCCAGCGCCCCGTTCTTGCCCTCCACGTCCGCGTACAGGCTCGACATGTCGGTGATGAAGCCGATCTTGACCTTGTCCTGTGCCTGAGCGGCTCCCACCGCCACGAGGCAGGTGGCGGCAAGGCAGGCGGAGGCAATGAGCGTGCGTTTCATGGCTTGATCCTCGTGATGACTTCGGTGGAAGGAAAGAGGGAAGAGAAAGGAGAAGGAGAACCCGGACTGCCGCGTCAGGCGATCACTTCCAGGCCGCGCACTTGGTCTCGGCCTTGGTCGTGAAGACCTGGTCGCCCGGCAGCGTCTTCAGCACCTTCAGGTAGTCCCAGGGCTTCTTCGACTCGGCGGGCGACTTCACTTCCACCAGGTACATGTCGTGGATGAAGCTGCCGTCGGCGCGGATCTGGCCCTTGCCGTAGAAGTCGTCGATCTTCATGCTCTTGAGCTGCGCCATCACCTTGTCGGAGTCGGTGGTCTTGGCGGCGGCCACAGCCTTCAGGTAGGTCATGGTGGCCGAGTAGTCGGCGGCCTGCACGTCGGTGGGCATGCGCTTGGTCTTCTCGAAGAAGCGGTTGGCGAACTTGCGCGACTCGTCGTTCAGGTCCCAGTACCAGCTGGTGGTGTGCAGCAGGCCTTCGGTGTTCTTAAGGCCCAGGCTATGGATGTCGCTCAGGAAGACCAGCAGGCCGGCGGTCTTCATCGTCTTGTTGATGCCGAACTCCTTGGCGGCCTTGATCGAGTTGATGGTGTCGCCGCCCGCGTTGGCCAGGCCCAGGATCTGCGCCTTGGAGTTCTGCGCCTGCAGCAGGAACGAGGAGAAGTCCGAAGCATTCAGCGGATGGCGCACGGCGCCCACCACGGTGCCGCCCTTCTCCTTCACGACCTTGGTGGTGTCGGCTTCGAGCGCGTGGCCGAAGGCGTAGTCGGCCGTCAGGAAGAACCAGCTCTTGCCGCCTCGGTCGACCACCGCGGCGCCGGTGCCCTTGGCCAGGGCCACGGTGTCGTAGGCATAGTGAATGGTGTACGGGCTGCACTGCTCGTTGGTGAGCACCGAGCTGCCGGCGCCGTTGTTGAAGTACACGCGCTTCTTTTCTTCGGCCACCTTGGCGGTGGCCAGCGCCACGCCCGAATTGGTGCCGCCGAAGACCATGGTCACGCCGGCGGTGTCGATCCACTCGCGGGCCTTGGAGGCGGCGATGTCGGCCTTGTTCTGGTGGTCGGCGGTCAGCAGTTCGATGGGCTGGCCCAGCACCTTGCCGCCGAAGTCGTCGATGGCCATCTGGATGGCGGTGGCGCCGCCCTTGCCTTCGAGGTCGGCGTAAAGGCTCGACAGGTCGGTGACGAAGCCGATCTTCACTTTTTCCTGCGCCTGCGCGGCGCCTGCACTCATGGCGAGGATGCCGATTGCGGTTGCGATGAGGCCGAGTTTCTTGTTCATGCTTTTGTCTCCTGGAGAAATCTTTGTGGGATGGAAGGACAGGTCTTGTGGACTCGATGTGTTTTAGACGCCCAGCAGTTCGGTGAGCACGGGCATCTTGGCTTCGAGCTCGGCGGCGCCGAACTTCTCGACGATGCGGCCGTGCTCCATCACGTAGAAGCGGTCGGCCAGCGGCGCGGCGAAGCGGAAGTTCTGCTCCACCATCACGATGGTGTAGCCCTTGGCGCGCAGCGTGGTGATCATGCGCGCCAGCGCCTGCACGATGACCGGCGCGAGGCCTTCGGAAATCTCGTCGAGCAGCAGCAGCTTGGCGCCGGTACGCAGGATGCGGGCCACGGCCAGCATCTGCTGCTCGCCGCCGGACAGGCGAGTGCCCTGGCTGTGGCGACGCTCTGCGAGGTTCGGGAACATGGCGTAGATCTCTTCGACCGACATGCCCGGCCCCGCCCCCTTCAGCTCGGGCGGCAGCATCAGGTTTTCCTCGCACGAGAGGCTGGCGAAGATGCCGCGCTCTTCCGGGCAATAGCCCACGCCGAGATGCGCGATGCGGTGCGTGGGCATGCCGACGGTCTCGCGGCCGTTGACCTCGATGCTGCCCTTGCGTGCGCCCGTCAGGCCCATGATGGCGCGCAGCGTGGTGGTGCGGCCCGCGCCGTTGCGGCCCAGCAGCGTGACGACCTCGCCCGGCTGCACGACCATGTCGACGCCGTGCAGCACATGCGATTCGCCGTACCAGGCTTGCAGGCCTTTGATTTCGAGTGCAGCCGTCATGTCAGTGGGCTCCCTGCAACTGGCCTTCGGTGGTGCCCATGTAGGCCTCCATGACCTGCGGGTTCTTCGAGACCACGGCATACGGGCCTTCGGCCAGCACGGCGCCGCGCTGCAGCACCGTGATGGTGTCGGCGATGGTCGAGACCACGCTCATGTTGTGCTCCACCATGAGGATGGTGCGGCCGGCCGACACGCGCTTGATGAGTTCGGCAACGCGGTGCACGTCTTCGTGGCCCATGCCCTGCGTGGGCTCGTCCAGCAGCATCAGCTCGGGCTCCATGGCCAGCGTGGTGGCGATCTCCAGCGCGCGCTTGCGGCCGTAGGGCAGGTTCACGGTCTGTTCGTCGGCGAGCTCTTCGAGGCCGACTTCGGCCAGCAGCTCGCGGGCCCTGGCATCCAGCGGCTTGAGCGACTTCTCGCTCTTCCAGAAGTGGTACGAGGTGCCGAGACGGCGCTGCAAGCCCAGGCGCACGTTCTCCAGCAATGTGAGGTGCGGGAACACGGCCGAGATCTGGAACGAGCGGATGATGCCGCGGCGTGCGATCTGCGCGGGGCGCTCGCGCGTGATGTCCTGGCCGTTGAAGAGGATCGTGCCGGTGGTGGGCTCGAGGAACTTGGTCAGCAGGTTGAAGCAGGTCGTCTTGCCAGCGCCGTTCGGGCCGATGAGCGCGTGGATGGAGCCGCGCACCACGGACAGATTGACCTTGCTGACCGCGGTGAACCCCTTGAATTCCTTGGTGAGCTGGCGTGTTTCGAGGATGACGTCGCTCATCTCGCGAAGTCGCCCGGGTTCGTGTGAAGAATGTGGGTCATGCGGTCCATCTCAATGCGCCAACCATCGAGCGCGGACCGATTGTTCGTGGGTGCCTCCGGCTTGCATACTGGGGCAAATGCCTATGCTGCAGTGCAACCATTTCACGGCGCCGCAGGCTTGTTCGCCACGACTGTCATCTCGACGACAAAGCGGAATCCGGAGCACGGCAAAGATCGCACGCATGTTGCGCCGGCAGCGCCGACTTCCGTCGGGGAAATCACGGCACGCCGTCTCGCGGGTGCCAACCTAAACTGACCGGGACTCATCACGTCGAAGGCCGCACCGGCAAGCGCCGGGCATGACCGCGACCATGGAACCAACGACATCGCTGCACATGCCCGACTTCCGCTCTCCGGACTTCCTGACCGACCACATCCTGCACACGCTGGCCTTCTACGAGACGCGCAATCTCGACGCCACCGGCGGCTTCTTCCATTTCTTCAGGGACGACGGCACGGTGTACGACCGGCGCACGCGCCACCTGGTGAGCAGCACGCGCTTCGTGTTCAACCACGCGACGGCCTACCGGCGCTTCGGCAAGCCTGCCGACCTTGCGGCCGCGCGACACGGCCTCGCGTTCATCGAACATGCCCACAGGCAGCAGGACGGCGGCTATGCATGGCAGCTCGACTGGCACGAGCAGCGCGCCACCGTGCAAGACGCCACCAACCGCTGCTACGGCCTGGACTTCGTGCTGCTCGCGCAGGCGCATGCGCTCATGGCCGGCATCGAGGAGGCGTACCCGGGGCTGGATCACACCTGGCGACTGATGGACGCGCATTTCTGGGAGCCGCGGCACCAGCTTTATGCCGACGAGGCCACGACCGACTGGCGCGTCGGTGCCTACCGGGGGCAGAACGCCAACATGCACGCCTGCGAGGCGCTGATGGCCGCCTTCGAGGCCACGCAGGAGGCGCGCTACCTCGAGCGTGCGCTGGCCGTGGCCGAATCGGTGACCGGCTGGCTGGCCTCTCTGGCCGACGGGCTGGTGTGGGAGCACTACCGCGAGGACTGGTCGGTCGACTGGGACTACAACCGCGGCAACAAGACCGACATCTTCAAGCCCTGGGGCTTCCAGACCGGCCACCTGAGCGAATGGGCCAAGCTGCTGCTGCAGCTCGAAGGCCACCTCGCCACCGAAGACCGCGAGGCCGGCTGGATCGTGCCGCGCGCGCGCCACTTCTTCGACACCGCCATGTTCCGCGGCTGGGACGCCGACAACGGCGGGCTGGTCTACGGCTTCGGCCCCGACGGCAAGGTGTGCGACGGCGACAAGTACTTCTGGGTGCAGGCCGAGAGCTTCGCGGCCGCCGCCCTGCTCGCGGTGCGCACCGGCGAAACAGGCTACTGGGACTGGTACGACAGCATCTGGGCCTACAGCTGGGAGCACTTCGTCGACCACAGGCACGGCGCCTGGTATCGCATCCTCACGCCGACGAACGGGAAGATCGGCGACGAGAAGAGTCCGGCAGGCAAGACCGACTATCACACCATGGGCGCTTGCCACGACGTGCTGCGCGCGTTGGGCAGGTAGAAGCGGCAACGAAAAAGAAGAACCCCCAGGCTCCTTGCGGAGGCTGGGGGTTGCGAGGGGGTCTGGCGCGGTCAGTGCGCGCCGGCCGCGGCGTCGCCGCCTGCTCCGCCCTTCTGCGGCCTTGCCAGCCACACCAGCGGAATCAGCAGCAGGAACAGGATCGCCGACGCATAGAAGATATCGTTGGTCGCCAGCATGTACGACTGCTGGTCGACGAGGCGATTGATCTGCCCCATCACCTGGTCGGTGCCGAAGCCGTTGGCGTTCAGACCGGCCATCGCGCTGGTGGCCGCGTTGTTGCCCTGGTTGATCGTCTCGGCCAGCTGGGCGTGGTGCAGCGTCGCGCGGTTGTCCCAGAGCGTGGTCGTGATGGACGTGCCCATCGCGCCCGCGGTGATCCGCAGGAAGTTCGACAGGCCCGAGGCGGCCGGGATGCGGTCGGGCGTGAGGCCCGACAGCGTGATCGTCACCAGCGGGATGAAGAAGAACGCCATCGCGATGCCCTGGATGATCGTCGGGATGATGATCGTCACGAAGTCGGCCTGCGTGTTGAAGTTCGAGCGCATCCACAGCACCAGCGCGAACACCAGGAACGAGAAGGTCGCGTAGCGGCGCGGGTCGATCTTGGCCACCGTGAGGCCCACCACCGGCGAGAAGAAGATCGCCAGCAGCCCCACGGGCGCCATGATCATCCCCGCCTGCGTGGCGGTGTAGCCCATCCACTGCTGCAGCCACAGCGGCAGCAGCACCACGTTGCCGAAGAAGAGGCCGTAGGCCACCGCCGTCGCCACCGCGCCCGACCAGAAGTTGCGGCGCTTGAAGAGCGACAGGTCGACCACCGGGTGCTTGTCGGTCAGCTCCCAGACCAGGAAGAAGGCGAAGCCGACCACGGACACCACCGCCAGCGTGACGATCTGCGCGGAGTGGAACCAGTCGAGCTCCTTGCCCTTGTCGAGCATGAGCTGCAGCGAGCCCACCCACAGCACCAGCAGCGCGAGGCCGATGGCGTCGATGGGCACCTTGTGCGTGGCGCTCTCGCGCTTGTGGTAGAGCGCCCAGGTGATGGCGGCAGCGACGATGCCCACCGGGATGTTGATGTAGAAGATCCACGGCCACGAGATGTTGTCGGTGATCCAGCCGCCGAGCAGCGGTCCCATCACCGGCGCGACCAGCGTCGTCATGGACCACATCGCCATCGCCAGGCCCGCCTTGGCGCGCGGATAGCTCGACAGAAGCAGCGCCTGCGACAGCGGGATCATCGGCCCCGCCACGAAGCCCTGCAGCGCGCGGAAGGCGATCAGCGTCGTCATGTTCGGCGCGAGGCCGCACAGCAGCGAGCTGATCATGAACAGGATCACGCTGGCCATGAACAGGCGCACCTGTCCGAAGCGCTGCGTCATGAAGCCGGTGAGCGGCACCGCGATGGCGTTGGCCACCGCGAAGCTGGTGATGACCCAGGTGCCCTGCGTGGTGCTCACGCCCAGGTCGCCCGAGATGGCAGGCAGCGACACGTTCGCGATCGACGAATCGAGCACGTTCATGAAGGTTGCCGCAGAAAGCGCGACCGTGCCCCAGACGCGGGCTGCGCCCTCGAGCGGCGGATGCGCAACGTATGCAGGAGCAGCGGTGGCCATGGGGCGGGCTGTTTACCTGGACGGAAGAAAGGTCCGGACGAACGCTAACGCGATCAGCCCGGCTGGCCCTGCACGGCCACGGAAGTGTTGCCGGCAGGCGCGGCAGGCGCCTTGGCGGGTGCCGCAGCCGTGGCGCCGCCCTTGCCGCCGATGTTGGCGGCGACGATGCGCTCCACTTCGGCATCGGCACCGCGGTCGAGCTGGCTGTAGACCGCGGTCTGCGCCAGCGCGGTGGCACGCGGCGCATCGGCGAGCATCTTGCCGCCCTTCTGCGAGATGTCGACCTCGGCGTCCATCGACAGGCCGATGCGCAGCGGGTTGGCCTTGAGCTGCTCGGGGTCGAGCGCGATGCGAACGGGCACGCGCTGCACCACCTTGATCCAGTTGCCGGTGGCGTTCTGCGCGGGCAGCAGCGCGAACGCGCTGCCGGTGCCCACGCCCAGTCCCGCGACCTTGCCGGTGTACTCGACCTTCTTGCCGTACACGTCGGCGGTGAGCTTCACGGGCTGGTCGATGCGGATATTGCGCAGCTGCACTTCCTTGAAGTTGGCGTCGACCCACAGCTGGTTGAGCGGCACGATGGACATCATCGGCGTACCGGCCGCCACCCGCTGGCCGAGCTGCACGGTGCGCTTGGCGACGTAGCCGTCGACCGGCGCGGGCATGGCCACGCGCTGGGTGGCGAGATAGGCCTCGCGCACCTTGGCGGCGGCGGCCAGCACGCTCGGGTGCTGGGCCACGCTGGTGCCTTCGGTCAGCGACTGGTTGCTGACCAGCGCTTCCTTCGCGGCCACGACGCCTGCCTGCGCGGCGGCGAGCTGGCTCTTGGCGGTGTCGAGCTGCGTCTCGGCATGGTTGAGTTCTTCCTTCGACACGGCGCCGTTGCCCGACAGCGCGCGGCGGCGCTGCAGGTCGTCCTGGGCCTTGGCGATGTCGCTCTGCGCCTTGACGATGTCGGCCTGGCGCAGCGTGACCTGCGCGGCCAGCGAGCCGTTGTTGGCGTACAGCGTGCGCACCTGGCGCACCGCCTGCGCGAGCGCGGCCTCGGCCTGCTCGAGCGCGACCTTGGCGTCGGCCGGGTCGAGCTGCACCAGCGGCTGGCCGGCCTTCACGAAGTCGGTGTCGTCGGCGTTGATGGCCATCACCGTGCCGCCGATCTGCGGCGTGATCTGGATGACGTTGCCCGAGACGTAGGCGTTGTCGGTGTCCTCGTAGTGGCTGGCCACCAGCCATTCGTAGAGCCCCCAGCCGCCGCCGGCGACGATGACCACCGCTGCGAGCGCGGTGAGTGCGCGGCGGCGCTTGCCGTTGCCGGCGGGCGCCTCGGGGGCTGCGGAAGCTGCGGCTGCAGCGGGCGTCGGAGTGTTGTTGTCGCTCATGATGAAGTTCTTTCCGAAGACGAAGGAGTCGGGCCGGGCTGGATCTGCGCCGTGCCGATCAGTTCAGCGGGGCCGAGGGAGCCGATGCCGATGCCGATGCCGTGGCGGTGGTCGGCGGCTGCCAGCCGCCGCCGAGCGCGCGCGCCAGGCCCACCTGGGTGTCGAGCGCGCGGGCCGCGAGGTCGACCGCGAGCCGGCGCTGGGCCAGCACTGCCGTTTCGGCCGTCAGCACGTTGAGGTAGTTGCCGAGGCCCGCGCGGTAGCGCTGCACGGCGATGTCGTAGGCACCTTCGGCCGCGGTCTGCGCGGCGCGCTGTTCGGCCTGCTGTCGGGTGATCGACTGGGCGCTGGTGACCTGGTCGGCCGCGTCGCGCACCGCGTCGATCACGGTGGCGTTGTAGCTCTCGACGGCCGCATCGAGGTCGGCCGACTTGCCGCGCAGGTTGGCGCGCAGCTTGCCGCCCTCGAAGATCGGCAGGCTGATGGCCGGGCCCACGCCCCACTGCTCGCTGCCCGACTTCAACAGCTTGCCGAAGCCCAGGCTCTGGAAGCCGACGAAGGCCGTGAGGTTCACGTTGGGATAGAAGAGCGTCCTGGCGTTGGCCACGTCGCTGGTGGCAGCTTCGACGCGCCAGCGCGCGGCGGCGATGTCGGCGCGGCGGCCGAGCAGGTCGGCCGGGATGTTCGCCTGCAGCGCCATCGGCTTCACGCCATCGAGCACCGGCGGCTTGAGCGAGGCGGTGACGTTCGGTTGGCCCACGAGCGCGTCGAGCGCGTGCTGCTGCAGCGCGATCTGCTCGTTGAGCGCTTCGATCTGCTGGCGGGCTTCAGGCAGGCCGCCTTCGCTCTGGCGCAGTTCGAGGCGGGTGTCGAGGCCGGCGGAAACGCGGTCGCGCACCAGCTTCAGCGTTTCATCGCGCTGCGCCAGCGTGCGCCTGGCAACGGTGAGCTGATCGTTCAGGCGCGCCCACTGGAAGTAGCTGCGCGCCACGTTGCTCGCGAGCAGCACGCGGGCCGCGTCGGCATCGGCCGCGGCTGCATTGGCGGCGCCGATGGCGGTGTCCAGCGCGGTGCGGTTCTTGCCGAAGAAGTCGAGCTCCCAGCTCGCGCCCAGCTGCAGCAGGCCGATGTTCTGGGTGGAGCCGCCCAGCGGCGCCGGGTAGATGTAGTTGGTGTTGAACTTCTGGCGGTTCAGGTCGAGCTCGCCCTTGACCTGCGGCTTGAGCGCGGCGCCGGCGATGTCGGCCGATGCCTGCGCGCGCGCGAGGCGGGCCTGCGCGACCTGCAGGTTGGGGTTGCCGGCCACGGCCTGGTCGATGAGCGAGTTGAGCTGCGAGTCGCCGAAGGCGAGCCACCACTGGCTGTCGAGGCGGGACACGGGCACAGCGGCACTGTCGGGCGCGATGCCCAGCGACGAGGCGTCGCGCAGCTTGGCCTGCGAGCCGATTCCGGCCATGTCGGCGCAGCCGGCGAGTGCAACCACCAGCAGCGCGGCGGCCACGACGGGAGTGCGGCGCATGGCGCGCACGGCGAGGGAGTCAGTCATTTTTATCTCCACGGGCCGCGAGGGCCTGGGCGTTGTCGAGAATGCGGCGCAGATAGCCTTTGAGCTGCTCCCATTCCTCGGTGGTGAAGCCTGCGAGGTGCTCGTTCTGCACCCTGCTGAGCACGTGCGGCACTTCCTTGGCGGCCGCGCGGCCTTCGTCGGTGAGCTCGATGTTGACCACGCGCCGGTCTTCGAGCGAGCGCACCCGGCGGCACAGGCCCTTGGCCTCGAGGCGGTCGAGCAGGCGCGTCATGGCGCCGGTGTCGAGCTCGCAGGCCCTGGCCAGTTCGGCCACCGTGGTGGCCGCGCCGACGTGCAGCTTGTAGAGAGGCACCCACTGCGGATAGGTGGGGCTGCCCGGCTCGCACATGCGGGTTTCGACCGACTGGCCGACCGCCGTGACGATGCGGCGCATGAGGTAGCCGATGCTCTCCTCGGCGCGGTAGGTTTCCGGGGTGTAGAAGGCGACGGGCTCACGACGCTCCTCGCCGGTGGAAGCCGACGGGTTCTGAGGGGTGTTGGCATCGCTCATGGCCGCAATATTAGTTGCCTCGGCAATTATTGTCAAGGCTACCTTTGTAGAGGCAAGGGATCGGTAGAATTGGCGCATGGCTTCCTCCCCACCGTCTTCCATGGCCAAGGGCTCGCCCCGATCGCTCTCGGGCCTGAGCCCTTTTCTTCGTCCGTACCGTGTGCAGATCGTGCTGGCGGGCGTCTTCCTGGTGATGGCGGCGGTAACGACGCTGGCTTTTCCTATCGCCTTGCGCAGCCTGATCGACAACGGCCTCATCAGCTCCGACAAGGGCGCCCAGACCATGGCGCTGCGCGAGCATTTCGGCGCCCTCTTCGCCGTGGCCGTGGCGCTGGGCGTGTTCTCGGCGGCGCGCTTCTACACGGTGAGTTGGCTGGGCGAGCGCGTGACGGCCGACATCCGCAACGCCGTCTACGGCCATGTGCTCAGGCAGAGCCCCGCCTTCTTCGAGACCACGCAGACCGGCGAGGTGCTGTCGCGCCTGACAGCCGACACCACGCTGGTGCAGACGGTCGTCGGCTCATCGCTGAGCATGGGCCTGCGCAACGCGGTCATGGGCGTGGGCGCCCTGGCGGTGCTGATCTGGACCAACCCCTACGTGATGGTGCAGGTGCTGGGCATCCTCGTGCTGGTGGTGTTGCCGAGCATGGTTTTCGGCCGCCGCGTGCGCAAGCTGTCGCGCGCCAGCCAGGACCGCGTGGCCGATTCCAGCGCCATCGCCGCCGAAGTGTTGAATGCCATTCCGGTGGTTCAGAGCTACACGGCCGAGGGCCGCGAGGCCGCGCGCTTCAGCGGCTCCACCGAGAACGCCTTCCGCACCGCCGTGCGCCGCACCCGGGCCCGATCGGTGCTGGTGGCTTTCATCATCATCGCGACCTCCGCGGCGCTGCTCTGGGGCCTCTACCAGGGCACGCAGGCCGTGCTGCGCGGCGACATCACCGCCGGACACCTGGGCCAGACCGTGGTCTACGTCGCCATCCTCGCCAGCGCGACCGCTGTGCTCGGAGAGGTCTACGGCGACCTGCTGCGCGCGGCCGGTGCGACCGAACGGCTGATGGAGTTGCTGCACGCGCCCACCGCCATCGTGTCACCCGCGAATCCGGCGGTTGCGCCCGTCCCCGTAGCGGGCAGCGCGATCAGGTTCGACGCGGTGACCTTCCACTACCCTTCCCGCCCCGGCACACCGGCCTTGCGCGACTTCAGCCTCGATGTCGCACCCGGCGAGACCGTGGCACTGGTGGGATCCAGCGGCGCCGGCAAGAGCACCGTGTTCCAGCTGCTGCTGCGCTACTACGACCCGCAAACGGGCCGCGTGCTGCTCGATGGCGCACCGCTGGCCTCGCTGGCCCTGCCCGAGTTGCGCACCCGCATCGGCCTCGTGCCGCAGGACGCGGTGATCTTCTCGGCCAGCGCCTTCGAGAACATCCGCTACGGCAACCCCGAGGCGACGGCCGAGGAAGTGCAGGCCGCAGCGCGCGCCGCCTTCGCCCACGACTTCCTGCAGGCGCTGCCCGAGGGCTACGACACCTTCCTCGGCGAGCGCGGCGTGCGGCTTTCGGGCGGACAGCGACAGCGCATCGCGATCGCGCGCGCGATCCTCAAGAACCCGCCGCTGCTGCTGCTCGACGAAGCCACGAGCGCGCTCGACGCGGAGAGCGAACGCATGGTGCAGGCCGCGCTCGAATCGGCGATGGAGAACCGGACCACGCTGGTGATCGCCCACCGCCTGGCGACGGTGCAGAAAGCCGACCGCATCGTGGTGCTGGACCACGGCGGGATCGTCGAGCAGGGAACGCACGCGGCGCTGGTCGCGCAGGGCGGCGTGTATGCGCGGCTGGCCGCACTCCAGTTCACGGCCTGAACAGGCCGCGCTACTCAGCCAGTTACTGCAGGGTTTCTTTCAGTGCCGCCGGAATCGGCAGCGCCATCACCGGAATGCCCTCGTCGAGCAGCGCCTCGGTCTGCTCGGGCGTGGCCTGCCCGCGGATGCCGCGCTCGGGGGTCTCGCCGTAATGCATCTTCCGGGCTTCGTCGGCAAAGCGCTCGCCGACGTCCTCCGTCTTCGCCAGCACCTCGCGCACTGCACGCATCCAGCGGGCTTCGGGCGAGGGATCGGCGGGAACGTTGGAAGCAGCAGCGACTGGAGCAACCGCAGCAGCCTCCTTCGGCGCCCTGACGTTGCCGAGGTTGAGGCGCGGCGCGCTCAGCAGCTTGACGATGGCGGTGTCGCCGCAGACCGGGCATTCGACCAGACCTGATGCCAGCTGGGTCTCGAAATCCTCGCTCGAGGCGAACCAGCCTTCGAAGCCGTGGCCGTGGGTGCAGCGGAGATCGAGAACCTTCATGGCACGGATTATCCCGCGCCGCCCTGCGCGGGCGCAGCCTGCCAGTCCAGTGCCCATGCGCCCGAAAGGACGTTCTGCAGCCAGAGCGTGCAGGTCAGCGTCTTGGCATCGGTGACCTTGCCTTCGCGGCACCAGCCGGCCAGCTCGTCGGGAGTGGCCGTGAACACGTCGAGGAATTCGCCGTGGTCGAGTTGCCGCTCGCCGAGCGAAAGGCCCCGCGCAAAGTAGATATGGATGATCTCGGTCGAGTAGGCCACGGCGAGGTGCATGGCGCCCGCATACGCCCACTCGCGCGCGGTGTAGCCCGTTTCCTCGATCAGCTCGCGCCGGCCGCAGTCGAACGGATCCTCGCCCGCATCGAGCTTGCCCGCGGGAAACTCGATCATCACGTGGCCGACCGGATAGCGGAACTGCCGCTCCAGCACGATGCGGCCGTCGTCAAGCAGCGGAATGACCACCACGGCGCCCGGGTGCACCACGTACTCGCGCGTGGCGCTGTGGCCATCGGGCAGGCGGATGGTGTCGCGCCGGGCCTTCAGGAACTTGCCGTTGAACAGCTCCTCGCGGCTCTGGAGCTCTTCCTTCAGGTGCGAATCGGCGGTGGAGGTGTCGGTCGGCTTGGTGGTCATGGTCGGTCGCTCGTCCTCTTCAGTGCCTGTGCTTCATCAGGTAGCGCCAGGTGAACCCCGGAAAGGCCAGCACGATGAACAGCGCGCCGGTCACCGCATAGAACTCCCAGCCCTGCGCGGCGATCTGCCCTGCCCTGCGCTCGAACAGTAGCCCGACGCCGCCGGCCAGAAAGTACAAGACCACCAGTTCGGCGAGGCGCACCGCGAGCGACTTGGGCGCAGTCGCCAGAGGCACGACGCCGAACAGGCGGTCGTTGAAGAACGGCAGGTTGGCGGCCACGAGGGCCACCAGGAGAACGACCCAGACGGACGCGGTCTGCGACACCCTAGGTCGGCCGCGTCAGTGGGCCAGCGTCGCCACGATGGCGTCGTAGCACAGCGTCATCAGGCCGCCGGGCACGATGCCCAGGATCAGGATCAGCGCGCCGTTGATCGTCAGCACGGTGCGCACGTCGCGCGGTGCCGACACGGTGGTGGCCGTGACGGGCGCATCGAAGTACATGACCTTGACCACGCGCAGGTAGTAGAAGGCGCCGATCAGTGACATCATCACCGCAAACACGGCCAGGCCGATGTAGATGGCGTGGCCCGAGGCGATCAGCGCCTGCAGCACGGCCAGCTTCGCGTAGAAGCCGACCAGCGGCGGCAGGCCGGCCAGCGAGAACATCGCGATCGACATCACGCCGGCGTACAGCGGGCTGCGCTGGTTCAGGCCGGCGAGGTCGGTGATTTCCTCGCTCTCGAAGCCTTCGCGCGCCAGCAGCAGGATGATGCCGAAGCTCGCGAGCGTGGTCAGCACGTAGGTCACGATGTAGAACATCGCGGCGCTGTAGGCGTACTGGGCGTTGTAGGTGCCCTGCTGGTCCGAACCGGCAACCAGGCCGAGGAGCATGAAGCCCATCTGCGAGATCGTCGAATAGGCCAGCATGCGCTTGAGGTTGCTCTGCGCGATGGCGGCCAGGTTGCCGACCAGCAGCGAGGCGATGGCCAGCACGGCGAGCATCTGCTGCCAGTCGATGGCCAGCGGCTGCAGCGCGTCGACCAGCAGGCGGATGATGATCGCGAAGGCGGCCAGCTCGGGCGCCGCGCCGATCAGCAGCGTGATCGCCGTCGGAGCGCCCTGGTAGACGTCGGGCACCCACATGTGGAACGGGGCTGCGCCCACCTTGAAAGCCAGGCCGGCGACGATGAACACGAGGCCGAACACCAGCACCTGGTGGTTGACCTTGCCGGTTGCGATGGTCTTGAAGACCTCGTTCACGTCGAGCGAACCGGTGGCGCCGTACATCATGGACAGGCCGTAGAGCAGGAAACCGCTGGCCATGGCGCCGAGCACGAAGTACTTCATGGCGGCTTCGCTGGCCACCGCGTTGTCGCGGCGCAGCGCCACCAGCGCGTAGCTCGACAGCGTGAGCAGTTCGAGGCCCAGGTAGATCAGCAGGAAGTTGCTGCCCGAGATCATCACGAACATGCCCAGCAGCGCGAACATGCTGATGGTGAACATCTCGCCGCCGCGCAGCATCTCGCGATCGGCCGCGTAGGGACGGCCGTAGACCAGCGTGATCATCAGGGCGACGGTGGCGAAGCACTTGAGCCAGTTGCCCATCGGGTCGCTGACGACCATGCCGCCGAAGCCGTAGATGGTCTTGGCTTCGGAAGCCTGCAGACCCGACAGCACTGCGACCACGGCCAGCGTGAGCAGCGTCAGGACATAGGTACGGGTGCGGCGCGGGCTCGTGTCCGACAGGTCGACCAGCGCAATGATGCAGGCCATGACCAGCAACACGATTTCGGGGTAGATCGTGACCCAGCTGAGTTTGTCAATCATCTCGTTCTCTTCTTCAGCGTGGCATCAGGAGGGCAGCTTCGAGACTGCCACGTGGCGCAGCAGCTCGGTCACGGAGGCGTCCATCGCGTCGGTGAACGGCTTCGGGAACAGGCCCATCCACAGCACGGCGATGGCCAGCAGCGCCAGCATCAGGAATTCGCGCGAATTGATGTCGCTGAGTTCCTTCACGTGGTCGTTGCCGACCGGGCCCAGATACACGCGCTTGTACATCCAGAGGGTATAGGCGGCGCCGAAGATCAGCGCGGTGGCTGCTCCCAGGCCGATCCAGAAGTTGGCCTTCACGGCGCCCAGGATCACCATCCACTCGCCCACGAAACCGGCGGTGCCCGGCAGGCCGCAGTTGGCCATGGCGAACAGCAGCGCGAACGCGGCGAACTTGGGCATGGTGTTCACCACGCCGCCGTAGTCGGCGATCTGGCGCGAGTGCACGCGGTCGTACAGCACGCCGATGCCCAGGAACATGGCGCCCGAGACGAAGCCGTGGGCGATCATCTGCACGATGCCGCCGGACACGCCCAGCTCATTGAAGATGAAGAAGCCGAGCGTCACGAAACCCATGTGGGCCACCGACGAATAGGCCACCAGCTTCTTCATGTCCTGCTGCACCAGCGCCACCAGGCCGACGTAGATCACCGCGATCAGCGACAGCGCGATCATGAGCCAGGCCCATTCGTGCGAGGCGTCGGGAGCGATGGGCATCGAGAAGCGCAGGAAGCCGTAGGCGCCCAGCTTCAGCATGATCGCGGCCAGCACGGCGGAGCCGCCGGTCGGCGCCTCGACGTGCACGTCGGGCAGCCAGGTGTGCACCGGCCACATCGGCACCTTCACGGCGAAGGCCGCGAAGAAGGCGAAGAACAGGAAGGTCTGCGCGGTCGACCCCAGCGGCAGCTTGTGCCACGACAGGATGTCGAAGCTGCCGCCCGACTTGTTGTACAGGTAGATCAGCGCCACCAGCATCAGCAGCGAGCCGAGCAAGGTGTAGAGGAAGAACTTGAACGCCGCGTAGATCTTGTTCGGGCCGCCCCAGATGCCGATGATCAGGTACATCGGGATCAGCGTGGCTTCGAAGAACACGTAGAACAGCACGCCGTCGAGCGCGGCGAACACGCCGATCATGAGGCCCGACAGGATCAGGAACGCACCCATGTACTGGTTCACGCGCTCGGTGATCACTTCCCAGGCCGAGATCACCACGATGACCGTGATGAACGACGTCAGCAGCACCAGCCAGAGCGACAGGCCGTCGACTCCGAGGTGGTAGTTGACGTTGAAGCGCGAGATCCAGCCCGTCTTCTCGACGAACTGCATCGCGGCGGTGCCGTTCTGGAAGCGCGTGAACAGCGGCACCGTGACCAGGAAGCTCACGATGGAACCGACGAGCGCGACCCAGCGCACGCCCCTGGCGTGCTCGTCACGGCCAAACGCCAGCAGCACGGCACCGAATGCGATCGGCACCCAGATGGCAAGGCTCAACAAACCCATTTTTCTTTTTCTCCAGCGCTAGGCTCAGCGTTTGAACCAGACGAAGTACGTCATCAGGATGAAGACGCCGAGCAGCATCGCGAAGGCGTAGTGATAGATGTAGCCCGACTGCATCCAGCGCACCACACCAGAGATACGGCCCACGACCTTCCACGAACCGTTCACCACGGCACCGTCGATCAGGGCCTGGTCGCCGCCCTTCCACAGGCCGGTACCCAGGGCGCGCGTGGCGCGGGCGATGACGTTCTCGTTGAACCAGTCCATGTAGTACTTGTTCTCGAGCAGGCGGTAGATCGGGCCGAAGGCACGCTTGATCGCCGCCGGCAGCGCCGGATTGATCATGTACATGTACCAGGACATGACCACGCCGGCCAGCGCCAGCCAGAACGGCGGCGTCTGCAGACCGTGGATGGCCATGGCCACCGGGCCGTGGAAGGCTTCTTCCAGTTCCTTCATGGCGTGGTGCTTGGTGCCGTCCACGAAGATCGCGCCCTTGAAGAACTCGCCGAACAGCATCGGGTCGATCGTCATGAAGCCGATCACCACCGAGGGAATGGCCAGCAGCACCAGCGGCAGCCAGACAACCCAGGGCGACTCGTGCGGCTTATGGTCGTGGCCATGGCCGTGATCGTCGTGGCCGTGGCCATGGTCGTCATGATGCGCGTCGGGGTTCTGGTCGTAGCGCTCCTTGCCGTGGAAGACCAGGAAGTACATGCGGAACGAGTAGAACGCCGTGATGAACACGCCGGCCAGCACCGCGTAGTAGGCGAAGTTCGCGCCCCACAGGTGGCTTTCGTGCACCGCCTCGATGATGCTGTCCTTCGAATAGAAGCCCGAGAAGAACGGCGTGCCGATCAGCGCGAGCGAACCCAGCAGCGAGGTGATCCAGGTGATCGGCATGTACTTGCGCACGCCGCCCATCCAGCGGATGTCCTGGTTGTGGTGCATGCCGATGATGACCGAGCCCGCGCCGAGGAACAGCAGCGCCTTGAAGAACGCGTGCGTCATCAGGTGGAACACCGCGACCGAGTAGGCCGAGGCACCGAGCGCCACCGTCATGTAGCCGAGCTGCGAGAGCGTCGAGTACGCGACCACGCGCTTGATGTCGTTCTGGATGATGCCCAGGAAACCCATGAAGAGCGCGGTGATGGCGCCGATCACGAGGATGAAGCTCAGCGCCGTGTCGCTCAGCTCGAACAGCGGCGACATGCGCGCCACCATGAAGATGCCGGCCGTCACCATGGTCGCCGCGTGGATCAGCGCCGAGATGGGGGTCGGGCCTTCCATCGAGTCGGGCAGCCACACGTGCAGCGGGAACTGCGCGCTCTTGCCCATCGCGCCGATGAACAGGCAGATGCAGATCACCGTGATGAGCATCCACTCGGTGCCCGGGAAGGTGATGCCGGCCAGCGTGCCCGCCTTGGCGAAGGCTTCGGTGTAGTTCAGCGTGCCGGCGTAGGCCGCGATCAGGCCGATGCCGAGGATGAAGCCGAAGTCGCCCACGCGGTTGACCAGGAAGGCCTTCATGTTCGCGAAGATCGCGGTCGGCTTGTTGAACCAGAAGCCGATCAGCAGGTACGACACCAGGCCCACCGCCTCCCAGCCGAAGAACAGCTGGAGCATGTTGTTGCTCATGACGAGCATCAGCATGGAGAAGGTGAACAGCGAGATGTACGCGAAGAAACGGTTGTAGCCGTCGTCCTCTTCCATGTAGCCGATGGTGTAGATGTGGACCATCAGCGACACGAAGGTCACGACGCACATCATCATGGCGGTGAGGCCGTCGACCATGAAGCCGACTTCCATCTTCAGGCCACCGACCACCATCCATTCGTAGATGGTCTGGTTGAAGCGGGCACCGTCGGCTATCACGCTCTTGAGCGTCATCGCCGAGATGATGAAGGCGACCAGCACGCCGAGAATGGTCAGCGAATGCGTGACCTTGCGGCCGATGTGATTGCCGCCGAACTTCGTGCCGAACACGCCGGCCAGGGCTGCGCCGACCAGGGGTGCCAGCGGAACGGCCAGCAGTGTGGATGCGGAAAGGGTTGCGCTCATGTTGCTGTCAACCCTTGAGCGAGTTGAGTTCGTCGACGTTGATGTTCGACCTGTTACGGAACAGCAGGACCAGCAGCGCCAGCCCGATCGCCGACTCGGCCGCGGCCACCGTCAGGATGAAGAACACGAAGATCTGGCCATGCATGTCGCCCAGGAAGTGCGAGAAGGCCACGAAGTTCATGTTGACCGCCAGCAGCATCAGCTCGATGGCCATCAGCAGGACGATCAGGTTCTTGCGGTTCAGGAAGATGCCGATCACGGACAGCGCGAAAAGCATCGCGCCGAGCGAAAGAAAGTGTCCGAGCGTGAGCGTCATGCCTTGTTTTCCTTTGCAGCGTCCGCAGCTTCAACCACAGGCTCCGCGGCACGCGTTGCCGGCATCTGCACGATGCGCACGCGGTCGCGCGCCTTCACGCGGACCTGGTCGGCCGGGTTGACGTACTTGCTGTCCTTGCGGGTGCGCAGCGTCAGTGCGATGGCGGCCACGATGGCCACGAGCAGGATGACCGCGGCGATTTCCAGCGGATAGAGATATTCGGAGTAGAGCAGCTTGCCCAGTTCGAGCGTATTGGAGGTGTTGGCCGCTGCCGCATTGGCCGCGGCGCGGGGTGCCTCGCCCAGGCGGAAACCGCCCATGAGCACCGCCGCCATCTCGAGCGCTATCAGCGCACCCACGCCCGCCGCCAGCGGGAAGTGCTTCCAGAAGCCCTCCCGCAAGCTGTCGACGTTGATGTCCAGCATCATCACCACGAACAGGAACAGCACCATCACGGCGCCCACATACACGAGCACGAGCGAAATCGCGAGGAACTCGGCGCGCAGCAGCAGCCAGATGGCCGATGCCTGGAAGAAGGCCAGAACCAGGTACAGCGCGGCGTACACGGGGTTGCGGGCGGTGATGACGCGGAATGCTGCGAACAGCAGCACCACGGCAAACAGATAGAACAGACCGGTCTTGACGTCCATTGGAATTCGAATTGGTACGGGTTTCGGGCTGAACCGGGTCAGCGGTACTTGGCGTCGGCCGCCTTGTTCGCTGCGATTTCCTTCTCGTAGCGGTCGCCCACGGCCAGCAGCATGTCCTTGGTGAAGTACAGGTCGCCGCGCTTTTCGCCGTGGTATTCGAAGATGTGCGTCTCGACGATCGAGTCGACCGGGCAGCTCTCTTCGCAGAAGCCGCAGAAGATGCACTTGGTCAGGTCGATGTCGTAGCGCGTGGTACGGCGCGAGCCGTCGTCGCGCACGTCCGATTCGATGGTGATCGCCAGCGCCGGGCAGACGGCCTCGCAGAGCTTGCAGGCGATGCAGCGCTCTTCGCCGTTCTCGTAGCGGCGCAGCGCGTGCAGGCCGCGGAAGCGCGGCGACAGCGGCGTCTTCTCTTCGGGGAACTGCACCGTGATCTTGCGGGCGAAGGCGTACTTGCCGGTGATGGCCAGGCCCTTGAACAGCTCGAACAGCATGAAGCTGCTCAGGAAGTCCTTGAGCGAGAAAGGCGCGGATGGTGTTGCGGTGTGCGCAGCAGACATGAGGTTGGCGCTCCCTGTTATTTCCAGATGTTGAACGGCGTCTGCATCCAGCCACCGACCACGACCAGCCACACGAGCGTGACGGGAATGAAGATCTTCCAGCCCAGACGCATGATCTGGTCATAGCGGAAGCGCGGGAACGTCGAACGCACCCACAGGAACATGGTGACCACGCAGAAGGTCTTGAGGCCCAGCCAGATCCAGCCCGGAATGAAGCTCAGGAACTCGAACGGGGGCAGCCATCCGCCGAGGAACAGCACCACGGTCAGGATCGAGACGAGCCACATGTTGGCGTATTCGGCCAGGAAGAACATCGCGAAGCTCATGCCCGAATACTCGATCATGTGGCCGGCCACGATTTCGGATTCGCCTTCCACCACGTCGAAGGGGTGGCGGTTGGTTTCGGCGAGGCCCGAGATGAAGTAGACGACGAAGATCGGCAGCAGCGGCAGCCAGTTCCACGACAGGACGCTGATGCCCATGTCCGCGAACATGCCCTTGCCCTGCACGTTGACGATCTCGGTCATGTTCAGGCTGCCGGTGACCATCAGCACCACGACGAAGCAGAAGCCCATCGCGATTTCGTAGCTCACCATCTGTGCCGAGGCGCGCAGCGCGCCAAGGAAGGCGTACTTCGAGTTCGACGCCCAGCCGGCGATGATCACGCCGTACACCTCGAGCGAGGTGATGGCCATCACGAACAGCAGGCCGGCGTTGATGTTGGCCAGCGCCACGTCGGGGCCGAAGGGAATCACCGCCCATGCGGCGAGCGCCGGCATGATGGTCATGATCGGGCCGAGCAGGAACAGGCCCTTGTTGGCGACCGTCGGAAGAATGATTTCCTTGGTCATCAGCTTGAGCGCGTCGGCGATCGGCTGGAGCAGGCCCAGCGGTCCGATGCGGTTCGGGCCGATGCGGATCTGCGTGAAGCCGATGGCCTTGCGCTCCCACAGCGTGAGGTACGCCACGGCCAGCATCAGCGGGATGACGACGATGATGATCTTGATCAGCGTCCAGATCACCGGCCAGACCACGCCGGTCCACCAGCCCGCGGCCACCAGGCCCTGGCCGAAGCCGTGAATGGTGTCGACGATCATGCCAATGCCTCCTCGGCACCAGCCGTCACGTTGGAGCCGGCCGATGCGTTGCGCGCGTCGGCAGTCAGTTGCAGCGATGGTGCGCGGCGCACGATCGAATCCAGCTGGTAGATGCTCGCGACCACGGGTGCAGCAGCCGCGCCGTCGGCAGCGACCGCAGTGGCGGACGTGGCGTTGCTCAGCGCATTCGCGGGCACGGCGCCCTTCTCACCCACGGTGGCCAGCACTTCGGCGGTCGATTCGAACGCGAAGCCGGGCAGGCCCAGCAGGTTGGCCAGCACGCGCAGCACCTTCCAGGCCGGACGGGTCTCACCCAGGGGCTTCACCACGGCGTGGAAGCCCTGGACGCGGCCCTCGGCGTTGACGAAGGTGCCGGGCGTTTCGCTGAACGGGGCGATCGGAAGCAGCACGTCGCTGAATTCGAGGTTGGCCTTGAAGGGGCTCAGCGTGACGACCATTTGCGCATTGCCGATGACATCGGCCGCGGCTGCGCCGGCTGCCGAGTCGAACACCGGCTCGGTGTTCAGCAGCATCACGGCCTTCAGGCCCGAGCCAGCGGCGAGCATGCGGCCGGCATCGAGGCCGCCGTTCTTCGGGAACGCGCCGACGATCTGCGCGCCCACGGTGTTGGCCGCCTCGGTCAGGTAACCGACGGTGGCGCCGGTCTGCGCGCCGATCCAGTTGGCAAGCGCCAGCAGGCTGCTGGCCTGTGCGTGGTGCGCGGCTGCATTGCCGAGCAGGATGGCCTTGCGTTCGCCGCTCAGCAGCGAGGCAGCGATCGCCTTGGCGGCGTCGTCCGGTGCGTTCTTCGGAGCCAGAGGAGCGGCCGCACCACTGGTTTCGCCGATGGCTGCAGCCACCGCGGCCAGCGCCTCGACCCACTCGCCGGCATCGACGATGGTCGACTGCGCCACGTTGATGGCCCAGGCGTCGCGGTCGGCCATCAGGCTGGCCGAAGTGATCACCGACAGCGCGGCGCCCTTGCGCACGGCCTGGCGGATGCGCTGCGCGAACAGCGGGTGCTCCTTGCGCAGGTTCGAACCCACGACGAGCGCGCGCTGCAGCTGCGTGAGCGACGCGATGGAAGTGCCGAGCCAGCGCACGCCTTCGAAGGCGGCGAATTCGGCATTGCGCAGGCGGTAATCGATGTTGTCGCTGCCGAGCTCACGCGTGAGCATGGCTGCGAGCTGCAGCTCTTCGAGCGTGCTGTGCGGGCTGACCAGCGTACCGATGCTCTGCGCGCCGTGGTCGGCCTTGATCTGCTTGAGGCCGTTGGCGACGTACTCGAGCGCCGTCTGCCAGTCGACCTGCTGCCACTGGCCGCCCTGCTTCAGCATGGGCTGCGTCAGGCGCTCGGGGCCGTTGAGCGCTTCGTACGAGAAGCGGTCGCGGTCGGCGATCCAGCATTCGTTGACGTCTTCGTTCTCGAGCGGCACCACGCGCATCACGCGGTTGTTCTTGACCTGGACGATCAGGTTGGCGCCGGTGGAGTCGTGCGGGCTCACCGACTTGCGGCGCGACAGTTCCCAGGTGCGGGCGCTGTAGCGGAAGGGCTTGCTCGTGAGCGCGCCGACCGGGCAGATGTCGATCATGTTGCCCGAGAGTTCGGAGTCGACCGAGTCGCCCACGAAGGTCTCGATTTCGGAGTGCTCGCCGCGGTTCGACATGCCGAGCTCCATCACGCCGGCCACTTCCTGGCCGAAGCGGACGCAGCGCGTGCAGTGGATGCAGCGGCTCATCTCTTCCATGCTGATCAGCGGGCCGACGTCCTTGTGGAAGACGACGCGCTTTTCCTCTTCGTAGCGCGAAGAGGAACCGCCGTAGCCGACGGCCAGGTCCTGCAGCTGGCATTCGCCGCCCTGGTCGCAGATCGGGCAATCCAGCGGGTGGTTGATCAGGAGGAACTCCATGACCGACTGCTGCGCCTTGATGGCCTTCTCGCTCTTGGTGCGAACGATCATGCCCTGCGTGACGGGCGTGGCGCAGGCCGGCATCGGCTTGGGCGCTTTCTCCACGTCCACGAGGCACATGCGGCAGTTGGCCGCGATGCTCAGTTTCTTGTGATAGCAGAAGTGCGGGATGTACGTGCCGGCCTTGTCGGCAGCGTGCATGACCATGCTGCCTTCGGCGACTTCGACCTTCTTGCCGTCGAGTTCGATTTCAACCATATGTGTATTTCTCGCGCTCAGGCCTTGACGGGCGCTTTCGGTACGTAGCCCGGGATCAGGGCCTCGAACTCATGGCGGAAGTGCTTGATCATGGCGCGCACCGGCATTGCCGCTGCGTCGCCGAGGGCGCAGATCGTGCGGCCCTGGATGTTGTCGGCCACCGAGTTCAGCAGATCCATGTCGGACGCCCTGCCCTGCCCGTTGTGGATGCGGTCGACCACGCGGTAGAGCCAGCCCGTGCCTTCGCGGCACGGCGTGCACTGGCCGCAGGACTCGTGCATGTAGAAGTACGACAGGCGGCGCAGCGACTCGACCATCGAACGGCTGTCGTCCATCACGATGACGGCGCCCGAGCCCAGCATCGAGCCGGCCTTGGAGATGGAGTCGTAGTCCATCGTGCATTCCATCATGATCGACGCGGGCAGCACCGGCGCGGACGAACCGCCGGGAATCACCGCCTTCAGCGTGCGGCCCTTGCGAACGCCGCCGGCCAGCTCCAGGAGCTTGGAGAACGGCGTGCCCATCGGGACTTCGTAGTTGCCGGGCAGTTCGACGTCGCCGCTCACCGAGTAGATCTTGGTGCCGCCGTTGTTCGGCTTGCCGCACTCGAGGTAGGCCTGGCCGCCGTTGCGGATGATCCAGGGCACCGCCGCGAAGGTCTCGGTGTTGTTGATGGTGGTGGGCTTGCCGTACAGGCCGAAGCTGGCGGGGAACGGCGGCTTGAAGCGCGGCTGGCCCTTCTTGCCTTCCAGCGATTCGAGCAGCGCGGTTTCCTCGCCGCAGATGTAGGCGCCGAAGCCGTGGGCCGCGTGCAACTGGAAGTTGTACGTGCTGCCCATGATCTTGTCGCCGAGATAGCCGGCGGCACGCGCCTCTTCGAGGGCTTCCTCGAAGCGCTCGTAGGTCTGGAAGATCTCGCCGTGGATGTAGTTGTAGCCCACGCTGATGCCCATCGCGTAAGCGGCGATGGCCATGCCCTCGATCACGATGTGCGGGTTGAACTGCAGGATGTCGCGGTCCTTGCACGTACCCGGCTCGCCTTCGTCGGAGTTGCAGACGAGGTACTTCTGGCCCGGGAACTGGCGGGGCATGAAGCTCCACTTCAGGCCGGTCGGGAAGCCCGCGCCGCCGCGGCCGCGCAGGCCGGAGGCCTTCACTTCGGCGATCACCTGGTCGGGCGTGAGGCCCTCGGTCAGGATCTTGCGCAGGGCCTGGTAGCCGCCGCGCGCCTCGTAGTCGGCCAGGCGCCAGTTGGTGCCGTCGAGGCCGGCATAGATCTGCGGCTCGATGTGGCGGTCATGGAAACAGGTCTGGACGCCCGTCGCCTGGAACTGCTGGAGCACTTGTTCGGGTGACATCAGGAAGCCTCCCCCTTGGTGGCCGGCGCGGCGTTGCGCAGGCCGTCGACCAGTTGGTCGAGCTTCTCGTTGCTCATGAAGCTGCACATCGTGCGGTCGTTGACCAGCATCACGGGCGAATCGGCGCAGGCGCCCAGGCATTCGCTCTGCTGCAGCGTGAACAGGCCGTCGGGCGTGGTCTCGCCCATCTTGATGCCGAGCTTCTTCTCGAGATGCACGAGGGCGGTGACGCCGTCGCGCAACTGGCAAGGCAGGTTGGTGCAAACGTTGAGCTTGAACTTGCCCACCGGATGCTGGTTGTACATGTTGTAGAAGGTCGTCACCTCGTGCACGGCAATGGGCGCCATGCCGAGGTACTCGGCGATCTCGCGCTCGCGCTGCAGGCTGACGTAGCCCTCGTTCTGCTGGACGATGGACAGGCAGGCCATCACGGCCGACTGCTTGCCCGCTTCGGGGTACTTCGCCACCTCGCGCGCAAAGCGCTCGAGGATCGCAGGCTCCAGAGGGGCAGAAGGCGCCGAGGGCGCCGTGTCATGGTGGGTCGAGGAAGTCATTCGCTCTTTCTCACCTGTCGATCTCGCCGAACACGATGTCCATCGTGCCGATCACCGCGACAGCGTCGGCGATCATGTGACCGCGCGACATTTCGTCGAGGGCGGCTAGGTGCGGGAAACCAGGGGCGCGGATCTTCAGGCGGTACGGCTTGTTGGCGCCGTCGCTCACGAGATAGATGCCGAACTCGCCCTTCGGGTGCTCGACGGCGGCATAGGCCTGGCCTTCGGGCACATGGAAGCCTTCGGTGAAGAGCTTGAAATGGTGGATCAGCTCCTCCATGTTCGCCTTCATCGATTCGCGCGCGGGCGCGGCGACCTTGTGGTTGTCGGTGATGACAGGACCGGGGTTGGCGCGCAGCCAGGCCGAGCACTGCTGGATGATCCGGTTGGCCTGGCGCATCTCCTCGACGCGGACCAGGTAGCGGTCATAGCAGTCGCCGGTCTTGCCCACGGGCACGTCGAACTGCATGCGGTCGTAGACGTCGTAGGGCTGCTTCTTGCGCAGGTCCCATTCGATGCCCGAGCCGCGCAGCATGGGGCCGGTGAAGCCGAGGTTCAGGGCGCGCTCCGGCGAAACCACGCCGATGCCGACGGTGCGCTGCTTCCAGATGCGGTTGTCGGTGAGCAGCGTCTCGTACTCGTCGACCATCTTCGGGAAGCGCTTGCAGAAGTCGTCGACGAAGTCGAGCAGCGACCCCTGGCGGTTCTCGTTGAGCTTCTCGATGGCCTTCGCGTTCTTGACCTTGCTGACCTTGTAGCGCGGCATCGCGTCGGGCAGGTCGCGGTACACGCCGCCCGGACGGAAGTACGCCGCGTGCATGCGCGCGCCGGAAACGGCCTCGTACATGTCGAACAGGTCTTCGCGCTCGCGGAAGCAGTAGATGAGCATGTTCATCGCGCCGCAGTCGAGACCGTGCGCGCCGAGCCACAGCAGGTGGTTCAGCAGGCGGGTGATCTCGGCGAACATCACGCGGATGTACTGCGCGCGCTCCGGCACCTCGAGGCCCAGCATCCGTTCGATGGCCAGGCAGTAGGCGTGCTCGTTGCTCATCATCGACACGTAGTCGAGACGGTCCATGTACGGCAGCGACTGGATGAAGGTGCGCGTTTCGGCAAGCTTCTCGGTGGCGCGGTGCAGCAGGCCGATGTGGGGGTCGGCGCGCTGGATGACCTCGCCGTCCAGCTCGAGCACCAGGCGCAGCACGCCGTGCGCTGCCGGGTGCTGGGGACCGAAGTTGAGTGTGTAGTTCTTGATTTCGGCCATATCAGTCAGTGCAAACCGCCGCCGTAGTTGTCTTCGCGGATCACGCGCGGGGTGATTTCGCGCGGCTCGATGGAAACCGGCTGGTAGACCACGCGCTTCTGCTCTTCGTCGTAGCGCATCTCGACATGACCCGACACCGGGAAGTCCTTGCGGAACGGATGGCCGATGAAGCCGTAGTCGGTCAGAAGGCGGCGCAGGTCGTCGTGGCCTTCGAACACGATGCCATAGAGGTCGAAGGCTTCGCGCTCGAACCAGGTGGCGGAGTTCCAAACGGACTGCAGCGAGTCGACCACGGGGAAGTCGTCGCTCAATGCGAGCACCGTCAGGCGCACGCGCTGATTGAGACTCACCGACAGCAGATGGGAGACGACGCCATAGCGCCCGCCCTGCCATTCGCCGTCACGGTAGTCGGAGTAGTCCATACCGCAGAGGTCGATCAACTGCTCGAAGCGGCAGCCGGGCGCATCGCGCAGCAGCAGTGCAGCCTCGAGGTAGTCGGCAGCGCCGACCACCACGTTCACCTCGTCGAGGGCGACGGTCACGCTCTTGGCCTTGGCGCCGAGCGTCTCGGCGACGGTGGCGCGCAGCACCTCCGGCGAAATTGCAAAGTCAGTCATCGTCGGCGGTCCCTCAGGCGCGGGCAATGGTGTTGGTGCGGCGAATCTTCTGCTGCAGCTGGATCACGCCGTAGAGCAAGGCCTCGGCGGTGGGCGGGCAACCCGGAACGTAGACATCGACCGGCACGATGCGGTCGCAGCCGCGCACGACCGAATAGCTGTAGTGGTAGTAGCCACCGCCATTCGCGCACGAACCCATGGAGAGAACCCAGCGCGGCTCCGGCATCTGGTCGTAGACCTTGCGCAGGGCTGGAGCCATCTTGTTGCACAGCGTGCCAGCCACGATCATCAGGTCGGACTGGCGCGGGCTGGGGCGGAACAGCATGCCGAAGCGGTCGATGTCATAGCGGGCGGCGCCCGCGTGCATCATCTCCACCGCACAGCATGCAAGGCCGAAGGTCATCGGCCAGAGAGAACCAGTCTTCGCCCAGTTGACGACCGAATCGTAGGTCGTGGTGACGAAGCCTTCCTTGAGAACGCCTTCAATGGCCATCGTGTTTCTTCCTTGTCATTCCCAGTCGAGCGCGCCCTTTTTCCACTCGTAGGCGAAGCCCACGACGAGGATGGCGAGAAAGATCATCATGGCCCAGAAGCCAACAGCGCCGATTTCCTTGAGCGCAATAGCCCATGGAAAGAGGAATGCAATTTCGAGGTCGAACAGGATGAAGAGAATCGCGACGAGGTAATAGCGCACGTCGAACTTCATGCGCGCATCCTCGAAGGCCTCAAAGCCACACTCGTACGGGGAGTTCTTCGCGGTGTCGGGCCTGTTGGGGCCGAGAATGTATCCGATGACCTGAGGGGCGACGCCTACGCCGACTCCGACCAGAATGAACAAAAGGACGGGGAGGTAGGAGTCGAGATTCATCGAGAGTTTTTCACCGCTTGCCACCGGCAGGAAGAACCTCTGGATGAGGTTTTCCGCCGATGAGATTTGGTGCGGTCGGCGAGACTCGAACTCGCACAGCTTTCGCCACTACCCCCTCAAGATAGCGTGTCTACCAATTTCACCACGACCGCGGTTTTTGCTGTTCGGATGGCATGAGGTACCTGCAAGAGGAATTTGGCTTTCCGAACAGATTTAGAGTTTACCCTGAAATGGAGCCATTTCTCACGGGCAACTCATGAAAACGAGTTGATTACTTGCCCGGAATCTGCCCCGCACCCGAAACAGGGGCTGCAGGAGCCGAAGCAGGCGCATTCGGAGCTGCCGCACCGGGGATCTCGTTCGCAGCACCGGAGGCCGGCGCAGCAGGCGCACCTACTGCCGCACGCTCCAGAAGACTGCCGCCGCCAGCAGGACGCGCATGGCTGAAGTAGGCCAGCAGCAGCGTGCAAGCGAAGAACACCGCGGCAAGCACTGCCGTGGTGCGCGACAGGAAGTTGGCACTGCCGCTGGCACCGAACAGGCTGCCGGCGCTGCCGCTGCCGAAGGCCGCGCCCATGTCGGCGCCCTTGCCGTGCTGGATCAGGATGAGGCCGATCATCGCGAGGGCTGCCAGCATCTGCACGCCGACCAGAAGGTTGAGGACCACGTTCATTCGTTCTTACTCCTAATTTGATGCAACCGTTGCGCGTTCAACGCGCAGCGGCGGAAATGATCTGCAGAAAGTCGGGCGCCTTGAGCGACGCACCGCCGATGAGGCCGCCGTCGATGTCGGCCTGCGCGAGCAGTTCCGCGGCGTTCGCCGCATTCATGCTGCCGCCATAAAGAATGCGGATGCCGGCGGCATGCTCGCTGGCCGCGTGATGCAGTTGTGCGCGCAGCACCGCGTGCACTGCCTGCGCCTGCTCCGGCGTGGCCGTCTTGCCTGTGCCGATGGCCCAGACAGGCTCATAAGCCACCACGATCTCGCTGATGCAATGGCCGTTCACGTGAATGACGGCAGCCAGCTGGCGCTTGACCACCTCTTCGGTCTGCCCTGCTTCGCGCTGCGCAAGGGTCTCGCCCACACAGACGATCGGCGTGATGCCGTTGGCCAGCGCAGCCGCGGTCTTGGCAGCAACCGCTTCGTCGCTTTCGCCGTGGTACTGGCGACGCTCGGAGTGGCCGACGATTGCATAGCGCACGCCGAAGTCCTTCAGCATCGCGGCCGATTGCTCGCCCGTGAACGCGCCTTGCGGGTGCGCCGAGACATCCTGCGCGCCGAGCGCCAAGGCCGGCGAAGCCGCCAGCAGCGACTGCAGCTGCGCGAAATACGGAGCGGGCGCGCACAGCGCCACGTCGCACGCGGCCGGGCTCGCGGCCAGGCCCTGCTGGAGGGCCTTCACCAGCGCCTCGTTGGCAGCCAGGCCGCCGTTCATCTTCCAGTTGCCGGCGATCAGTTTCTTCTTGGTCGTCATCTCGTTCTTCTTGTCGTTGCTCACCACGTCAGCACGATCTTGCCAATGTGCTGGTTCGATTCCATCAACGCATGAGCCTGGGCCGCGCCGCTGGGCTCGCCCGCCGCGGCAAAGGTGCTGTGGATCACGGGCTTGATCGCGCCGCTTTCCAGCAACGGCCACACCTTCTCGCGCAACGCCCTGGCAATGGCGCCCTTGAACGCCACGGGCCGCGGACGAAGCGTCGAGCCGGTGATCGTGAGCCGCCTGCGCAGCACGAGACCCGCATTGATCTCGCTCTTCACGCCGCCCTGCACCGCGATGATGACCAGACGACCATCTTCGGCCAGGCATTCGACCTCGCGCGCCACGTAGTCGCCAGCGACCATGTCGAGCACCACGTCCACGCCCTTGCCGTCCGTGAGCTTCTTCGCCTCTTCGACGAAGTCGCTGGTGCGGTAGTTGATGGCGTGGTCGGCGCCGAGCTTGAGGCAGGCTTCACACTTGTCGTCGCTGCCGGCCGTGACGATCACGGTCGCGCCGAGCGCCTTGGCGATCTGGATCGCCGTGACGCCGATGCCGCTCGAGCCGCCCTGAATGAGCAGCGTCTCACCCTTCTGGAGGCGGCCGCGTTCGAACACGTTGCTCCAGACAGTGAAGAAGGTCTCGGGCAGCGAAGCCGCTTCGAGATCGCTCCACCCTTTGGGCACTGGCAGGCATTGCGCCACTGGCGCCACGCACAGCTCGGCATAGCCGCCGCCGGCAATCAGCGCGCAGACGCGATCGCCGACCTTGAAGCCGGCCTCTGCCAGCGCCGCGGCATCGCCCGACACGATCTCGCCAGCCACTTCGAGGCCCGGCAGATCGGACGCGCCCGGCGGCACCGGGTAGTGCCCCTTGCGCTGCAACACGTCGGGGCGATTGACGCCACTCGCCGCAACGCGGATCAGCAGTTCGCCGGCGCCCGCGACGGGGTCGGGACGCTCGGCGACGCGCAGCACCTCGGGGGCGCCGTACGAAGTGATTTCAATGGCTTTCATGGTCTTTCGGCCTCCAGCGCCCGCAGATGGGGCGCAGCTTGACGTTCAAAAGATGAAGAGGCAGCAATGGCGGCTGCATGCACAGCCGCCACCCTCGCGCCCTTCTTACTCCTGAGGCTCGCGCGGAGCTTGCTGCTGCGGCTGCTCGCCGGCCGGCGCTTCGCTGCGCGGCTGTTGCTGCTGTTCGTTGAAGCGAGGCGCGCGTTCGCCGCGATCGCCGCCGCGGTCACCACCACGCTCGCCGCGATCACCGCGGTCTCCGCGGTCGCCACGCTCACGACGCTCGCCGCGGTCACCACGGTCTTCGCGCGGGGGACGCTCGCTGAACTCCATGCCGGCCGGACGCTCGGTCAGGGCCTTCATGGACAGCTTGACGCGGCCCTTGTCGTCGGTCTCGAGGACCTTGACCTTCACGATCTGGCCTTCGCTCAGATAGTCGGTCACCTTCTCGACGCGTTCGTGCGCGATCTGGCTGATGTGCAGCAGGCCGTCCTTGCCGGGCAGCAGGTTGATGAGCGCACCGAAGTCCAGGATCTTGGTGACCGGGCCTTCGTAGACCTTGCCGATTTCGACTTCGGCAGTGATCTGCTCGATACGCTTCTTGGCCATCTCGGCCTTCTCCGGATCGGTCGAGGCGATGGTGATGGTGCCGTCTTCGTCGATGTTGATCGTCGTGCCGGTTTCTTCCTGCAGGCCGCGGATGACCGCGCCGCCCTTGCCGATCACGTCGCGGATCTTCTCGGGGTTGATCTTCAGCGTGGTCAGGCGCGGTGCGAACTGCGACACGTCGGACTTGGCCTCGCCCATCGCTTCCTGCATCTTGCCGAGGATGTGCATGCGCGCTTCCTTGGCCTGTGCCAGCGCGACCTGCATGATTTCCTTGGTGATGCCCTGGATCTTGATGTCCATCTGCAAGGCGGTGATGCCGTTGGTCGTACCGGCCACCTTGAAGTCCATGTCGCCCAGGTGATCCTCGTCGCCCAGAATGTCGGTCAGCACCGCGAAGCGGTTGTCTTCCTTGATCAGGCCCATGGCGATGCCGGCCACGTGCGCCTTCATGGGCACGCCGGCGTCCATCATCGAGAGGCAGCCGCCGCACACCGATGCCATCGACGACGAGCCGTTCGACTCGGTGATCTCCGACACCACGCGGACCGTGTACGGGAACTCTTCCTTGTTCGGCAGCACGGCGACCAGCGCGCGCTTGGCCAGGCGGCCGTGGCCCACTTCGCGGCGCTTGGTGGAGCCCATGCGGCCCACCTCACCGGTGGCGAAGGGAGGCATGTTGTAGTGGAACAGGAAGCGGTCTTCGTACTCGCCGGCCAGCGCGTCGATGCGCTGTGCGTCGCGCTCGGTGCCCAGCGTGGTCACGACCAGCGCCTGCGTCTCGCCGCGCGTGAACAGGGCCGAGCCGTGGGTGCGGGGCAGCACCGAGTTGCGGATTTCGATGGGACGCACGGTGCGCGTGTCGCGGCCGTCGATGCGCGGCTCGCCCGACAGGATCTGGCTGCGCACGATCTTCGATTCGATGGCGAACAGCAGGTCGGAAACCTTGCCGGAGTCGAATTCGGCGCCTTCGGCCTTCAGGGCCTCGAGCACGCTGGCGTTGGCTTCGCGCAGGGCCTGGGTGCGGGCCTGCTTGCTGCGGATCTGGTAGACGGCGCGCAGCTTGTCTTCGGCCAGGCCCTTGACCTTGGCGACGAAGGCTTCGTCTTCGGCGGGCGCTTGCCAGTCCCACACCGGCTTGCCGGCGTCGCGCACGAGTTCATGGATCGCGTCGATGGCGATGTTGGCCTGCTCGTGGCCGAACACCACGCCACCCAGCATGACTTCTTCGCTCAACTGCAGGGCTTCGGACTCGACCATCAGCACGGCGGCTTGCGTGCCGGCCACGACGAGGTCCATCTGCGAATCCTTGCGGGCGGTCTGGCCCGGGTTCAACACGTACTGGCCGTTGATGTAGCCCACGCGGGCGGCACCGATCGGGCCGTTGAACGGCACGCCGGAGATCGACAGGGCGGCGCTCACGCCGATCATGGCGGCGATGTCGGCGTCGACTTCGGGGTTCAGCGAGATCGTGTGCACGACCACGTGCACTTCGTTCAGGAAGCCTTCGGGGAACAGCGGACGGATCGGGCGGTCGATCAGGCGGCTGGTCAGCGTCTCATGCTCGCTGGGCTTGGCTTCGCGCTTGAAGAAGCTGCCGGGGATCTTGCCCGCGGCATAGGTCTTCTCGATGTAGTCGACGGTCAGCGGGAAGAAGTCCTGGCCGGGCTTGGCTGACTTGGAGGCGACCACGGTCGCGAGGATGACGGTGCCCTCGATGTCGACGAGCACGGCGCCGCTGGCCTGGCGGGCGATCTCGCCCGTTTCCATGACCACGGTCTTGCCGCCCCATTGGAACGACTTGGTGACTTTGTTGAAGAGGCTCATGTTTTGCTCCTGTTTTGATAGCGAACTACACGGAGTCCGCAGGTGACGGAGGCTTCTCAGAACACGATGCCATTCCAGCGAAGCTCGGCGGGAACTTCATTGGAATGACACAGCTTCGCTCTGTTTGGGCACTCCGAAAGTGGATCGCGAAGTAAAAAACGCCTGAGCTAGCGGACTAACCCAGGCGTTTTTTCATGCGATTTGGATTACTTGCGCAGACCCAGCTTGGCGATCAGCGCGGTGTAACGGTCGGCGTCCTTGGACTTGAGGTAGTCGAGGAGCTTGCGGCGGCGGCTCACCATGCGCAGCAGGCCGCGACGACCGTGGTGGTCCTTGGCGTGCGTCTTGAAGTGGGGGGTGAGCTCGTTGATGCGGGCGGTCAGCAGTGCGACTTGCACTTCGGGGCTGCCGGTGTCGTTGGCGGCGCGGGCGTTGTCCTTGACAACTTCGGCCTTGATGGAGGCTGCGATCATGTTGATTTCCTTGTTCCTGGATGTTTGACTTGCGGCCAGGACTGGAACTGCCCTCGCCGTGCGCCTTGCGGCATGCAAAGCCTTGGGATTATAGCCCGACCGCCCCGCCCCGCCCTTTTACCCCCTTGGAAGCACGGGCAGGCCTCCCGTCGAGCGACGCCAGCCCCACCGCGCCCAGCACGCAGGCCGCCCCGCCGATCTGCGCCGCGCTGATGCTCTCGCCCAGCCACAGCGCCGCCAGCACCAGCGCCGAGACCGGCAGGACGGCCGTGAACAGCGCCGCCTCTGCCCCGTTCAGCCGGGAAGACCCCGCAAACCACAGCACGAAGCCCAGCACCGTGGGCACCAGCGCGTAGTAGGCGACGCCGGCCAGCGCCTCGGCGGGCAAAGGCCGCTCCCAGGCCCGCTCGAAAAGAGCCGGAACCAGCGAAAGCAGCAGCCCGAACGCCGTCATCAGCGTAGAAAGCGCCAGCGGCCGCACCGGAACCCGCAGCCGCTTGTTGAGCAGGATGAACATCGCCTCGCAGATCACCGCACCCAGCACCAGCAGGTTGCCTGCCAGCGCCGCCGGGGAGCTCGATCCAGCCGCCGCACCGCCCCCGGGCCAGTTGATCGCCAACACCCCCGCCGTCGCCAGCACGATGCTGCCCACCAGATACCGCCCCGGCCGCTCGCGCAGCGCGATCACCGCCACCAGCGCAGCTACCGCCGGCAAGGTGCCCGCCACCACGCCCGCGCTGGCGGCCGGCGCCCAGCGCACGCCGAGGATCAGCAGCACCGTGTAACCCACGCTCCCCAGCCCCGCCTGGCACACCAGCAGCGCCAGGTCGCGCCGATCGGGCCGCGGCAATGGCGTACGGGTCAACCGCAGCAGCACGAGAAAGACCGGCAGCGCCAGCGCGAAGCGCAGCGCCGTCGCAGTGAAAGGCGGCAGCCCCGCCGCGATGACCTTGCTGGCCACCACCGTGCTCCCGACCGTGACCATTGCCAGCGCACAAAGCGCCATGCCCTTGAACCGTTGCGACATCCCGGACCTTCCGCCTTCGTGGAGAAAAGCCCGAGCTTCGCGGCCCGGCCGCGCCGCGTATTGAACGAAATTGCAGCCGGCCGACCGGCCGTGTTGCAGCCGGTGTTACTTCTGCCGCGCCAGCCAGTCGCGCAGCCGCTCCACGCCCTTCACCAGCCGCTGCGGATCCTTCGACGCGAAGCACCAGCGCAGCCAGCCCTGCGCCTCGGGCGCGAAGGCATTGCCCGGCGCGAGCCCCAGGCCGGCCTCGGCCACCAGCCGTTTGGCCACTTCGAGCGAATCGCCGAAGCCTTCGAGCCGGAAGAAGGCGTACATGCCGCCCTTGGCCGGCGCCACCTGCACGCCCGGCAGCGCGGCCAGCAGCGGCACCAGCGTATCGCGGCATTGCTTCAGGTGCGCCACCACGCGCGGCGTGATCTCGGCCGTGTGCTCGATGGCGGCAATGGCTGCGCGCTGCGTGAACACGCTGGCGCACGAGGTGTTGAACTCGATCAGCTTGCCGATGCCATCGACCATCGACGGCGGCAGCACCAGCCAGCCGAGGCGCCAGCCGGTCATCAGGAAGCTCTTGGAGAAGCTGTGCGTGACCACGAGCCGGTCGTCCGGCTTCGAGATGTCGAGGAAGCTCGGCGCGCAGGCGTTGGGCGTGGGCTCGAAATAGAGCCGCTCGTACACCTCGTCGGCCAGGATCCACGTGCCCGTCTGGCGGCAGTGGTCGAGCACGGCCTGCTGCTCGTCGCGGCTCATGGTCCAGCCCGTCGGGTTGTTCGGTGCGTTGACGATCAGCAGCCTGGTCTTCGAGGTGACCGCCGCGCGCAGCGCCGGCAGGTCGAGCGTCCACTGCCCGTTCACCGGCACCAGCGGCAGCGTGCGCACGTGCGCGCCCATGATCGCGGGCTGCGCCGTGAGGTTGGGCCACACCGGCGTGACGGCGACCACCTCGTCGCCCGCATCGACCAGCGCCTGCACCGCCAGCATCAGCGCGCTCACGCCACCCGAAGTGACGGCGATGCGCGACGCCTCGACGGCGGGGTGCAGCGCGCTGGTGTAGCGCGCGATGGCTTCGCGCAGCTCGGGCAGGCCGAGGTTGTGGGCGTAGAAGGTCTCGCCGCGCTGCAGCGATTCGATGGCTGCCTGGCGGACCACCTCGGGGGTGACTTCGTCGCTCTCGCCGAACCAGAAGGCCAGCACGTCGTCGCGGCCCATGCCGGCATTGGCGACTTCGCGGATCTTCGATGCTTCGAGGTTGTGGATGGCTTCACGCATGTAGGCAGTTCCTGTTGTTCGTCATCAGCTTCAAGGTCTCTTCATCTTGCACGAGGTCGGCAGCTCGGCGCGCTCCGGGGCGATGGTCTTGACCACGCGGAAGCCGTAGCCCGAGCCTTCCACGTCGAACTGCACGCCCGGCCGGCCCTGCCTGTCCATCACGCCCACCACGAGCTGCTGCTGGAACTGGTGGTCCGCCGCGCGCATGCGCCCGCGCTGGCCGTACATGCTCACGTCGGCCTGCTCCAGGGCGCGCGCCACGGGCAACGCATCGGCGCTGCCAGCGCGCTCGATGGCCTGCGCGAGCGCCTCGACCATGAGCTGCAGCCGCATATGCACGTAGTCGTCGGAAGGCTTCGGAAAGCGCGCGCGGAAGGCGCGGTAGAAGGCTTCCGACTGCGCCGTCTGCACATTGGGCAGCCAGTCGGCCACGGCCACCACGCGGCCGATGCCCGCGTCTGCGATGGCCGCCGGCGCGCCCAGCGCATTGCCATAGAAGGTGTAGAAGCTGCCGCCGAAACCCGCCTCGCGAGCGGCCTTCACCAGCAGCGTGAGGTCGTTGCCCCAGTTGCCGGTGATCACGGCCTGCGCACCGCTGGCGATGATCTTCGTGGCGTAGGGCGCGAAGTCCTTCACCTTGCCCATGGGGTGCAGCTCGTCGCCGACGATCTCCACGTCGGGCCGCTGCGCGCCCAGCTGCCGGCGCGCCTCGCGCAGCACGGCCTGGCCGAAGCTGTAATCCTGCCCGATCAGGTAGACGCGCTTGAGCGCCGCGTCGTCCTTCATCACGTCCATCAGCGCGGCCATGCGCATGTCGGCATGCGCGTCGAAGCGGAAGTGCCAGAAGCTGCAGCGCTCGTTGGTGAGTGCGGGGTCGACCGCCGCGTAGTTGAGGAAGATCGCGCGCCGCGAAGGGTCGCGCTCGTTGTGCTTGTCGATGGCATCGATCAGCGCCGCTGCAGTGGCCGAAGAGTTGCCCTGCAGCACGACGCGCGCGCCGTCGTCCAGCGCGGCGCGCAGCGCGGAGAGCGCTTCCTCGTTCTGCCCCTTGCTGTCGTAGCGGTCGAGTTGCAGCGGCCGCGCGCCGCCGGGAACGCCCGGCAGCTTCACACCGCCACGCGCATTCACGCGCTCCACCGCCCACAGCAGGTTGCGGAACACGGCCTCCCCGGTGTTGGCGAAAGGCCCGCTCATGCTTTCGATGAGGGCCAGGCGAATGGGTGCCGCAGGCGTCTGAGCAAGCGCAGCGAAGGGCCTCGCGCATAGCGCCAGCGCCGCGAATTTCAAGGTCTCGCGACGCAAATTAAAGGGGGGATTCATTGTCTTGAAACGCGTGCCGCTGCGCCTAGATGAGGTCTCAAGCGGCACTCACGATGGAACGGCCGCGCAGTGTAAGGGACACACATTTCTTGTCCCCATTGTGTTCATTCAGGAGTTCTTCACCATGTTTTTCGCCCCCACCCTTCGCACCGCCCGCTTCGCTCCCCGCGCCTACGACCGCGCATTCGAGCGCTTCGCCGCAGAGGCCTTCGCAGGCACCCGCCGTTCGCCCCTCGTGGAGCAGGACGACAAGAGCTGGACCCTCTCGCTCGACGTGCCGGGCTTCGCGCGTGAAGACCTCGCCATCAGCATCGAAGGCGCCGTGCTGCGCATCGAGAGCAAGGCCGAAGCCAAGCGCCAGTTCAAGGCCGCCTACGAGCTGCCGCAGGACATTGACGTGGCCGCCAGCGAGGCGAAGCTCGAGAACGGCGTGCTTACGCTGAAGCTCGGCAAGCTGGTGCCGGTGAGCCAGGCCACGCAGTTGCAAATCAACTAAACAGGCCTAAGCCCACAAGAGGAAAATGTTAGTAAGACCTCGTTTTTGACATTAAACGAGCACCTTATTCACAATAGCGCTGGATTAACGTCACATGATGTGACGTTTTTTTAGAACTTTCTTCTTCGTGGGCGTCTTGTAAACGCACTGATTTCCCGACGGTGCGGTTCGGGTGCCCCCTCAAGGCACCATGAAAACTCATCTGCAGCCCGCAAATCCCAACGAACAATCCGACACGCTCCTGGTGTTCCTGCCGGGCGCGTACCTCAAGCCCGACGAGTTCGAGCGCGAGGGCTTCATCGCCGCCGTGCGCGAACGCCACTTGGCGGCCGATGCGCTGCTGGTGGACGCGGATGTCTCCTACTACTACGAGCAGACCCTGAGCGACCGCCTGCACACCGAGGTCATCGAGCCGCAGCGCGCCAAGGGCTACAAGTCGATTTGGCTCGTGGGCATCTCCATCGGCGGCTTCGGTGCGCTGATCCACGAACTGGCGCGGCCGGGCTCGGTGGACGGCATCGTGGCGCTCGCGCCCTACCTGGGCCGGCGCGTGCTCGGCGCGGAGATCAAGAAGGCCGGCGGCCTGCGTGCCTGGCAGGCGCCCACCGGTCCGCTGCCCGACGAGGAGCCCGACCGCAAGCTCTGGCCCTTCTTCCAGCAGTACCTGTCGGCAAAGCCGTCGAAGAACCTGCCGCGGCTCTACCTGGGCTTCGGGCTGGAAGACCGCTTCGCGAGCAACCACAAGCTGCTGGCAGACGCCCTGCCGCCGGAACAGGTCTTCACGATCGAGGGCGGCCACGACTGGCCGCAATGGCGCCAGCTCTGGCGCAATGTGCTGGACGTGTTGCCGCTGCCGGCCGTCGGCCGGCCGTCTAAGCAAACGATTACGCAGTCTCAGGTAGCGCCGTCTCAGGCACCGAAAGCGACGCCATGGGCCATCGCGGCCTGACGTCGAAGGCATAGCGCTCGCTCGCCTGCGACAGGCCTGATTGCAGGCGCATCGCGGCGGCCATGGCGATCATGGCGCCGTTGTCGGTGCACAGGTGCAGCTCGGGGTAGTGCACGCGCACCTTGCGCCTGGCGCACGCGGCGTTCAGTTGCTCGCGCAGGCTCCTGTTGGCTCCCACGCCGCCCGCCACCACCAGCCGCTTCAGGCCGGTCTGGTCGAGCGCCGTGAGCGATTTCTTCAGCAGCACTTCGACGATGGCCGCCTGCGTGGACGCCGCCAGGTCCGCCTTGCGCACTTCGAGCTCGTCGCCCAGCTTCCTGGCCTGCGTGAGCACGGCCGTCTTCAGGCCGGCGAAGGAAAAGTCGAGATCGCCGCTGTGCAGCAGCGGCCGCGGCAGCTTGAAGGCCGCGGCATCGCCGCCTTCCGCCAGCTTCGCGAGCCAAGGCCCGCCCGGGTACGGCAGGCCCATCAGCTTGGCGCTCTTGTCGAAGGCCTCGCCGGCCGCGTCGTCGATGGTCTCGCCGAGCAGCTCGTAGCGCCCCACGCCATCCACCCGCATCAGCTGCGTGTGGCCGCCCGACACCAGCAGCGCGACGAACGGAAATTCCGGCGGATCGGCGCTCAGGAACGGCGACAGCAGATGCCCTTCGAGGTGATGCACCCCCAGCACCGGCTTGCTCAGCGCCACGCCCAGCGCGCAGGCCACGCCCGCGCCCACCAGCAGTGCGCCCGCCAGCCCAGGCCCGCGCGTGTAGGCCACCACGTCGATCTCGCCGAGCGAGCGGCCGGCTTCGGCCATGACCGTCTCGGTCAGCGGCAGCACGCGGCGGATGTGGTCGCGGCTGGCCAGCTCGGGCACCACGCCGCCGTAGGCCTGGTGCATGGCGATCTGGCTGTGCAGCGCGTGCGAACGCAGCACCGGCAGCGCGTCGCCTTGCGACTCGACCAGCGCCACGCCGGTTTCATCGCAGGATGATTCGATTCCCAACAAGAGCATGCCGCCGAGTGTAGGCGGCGCCCCCTGGCCGGCGCCCGCGAAGGGGCAAACGGCACGGATGTTGCAGTGACGCTCTCGAGCACCGCCCCACCATGAAATCCGGACTGAGCTTCCTCATCGCCGCCCGCCGCTGCGAAATCGACGAGCTGGACCGGCTCGCCCGCACCAGCGAGCTGGTGGGCGTGATCGGGCGGCTGGTCCATGCGCTGCAGCGCGAGCGCGGCATGTCGAACATGTTCCTCACCTCGCGCGGCAGCCGCTTCGCCGAGCAGCGCGGCCCGCAGATCGCCGAGTGCCTCGTGCTGGAGCAGGAAGTGCGAGCCGGCTTCGACCAGCTCGAAGCCGACAACTACCACCGTGGTGCCGACGCCGGCAACAACGCGCGCCTCTTCAGCCGCATCGCCTGGGTGCTGCCGGGCCTGGACGCCCTGCCCGCCCTGCGCCGCCGCATCGACGCGCTGGAGCTGAAGCCCGCCCAGTCCACCGCCGCCTTCGCCAAGCTGGTCGCCGGCCTGCTCTCGGTGGTGTTCGAGGCGGCCGACGGCGCCACCGACCCCGAGATCTCGCGCCTGCTGGTGGCGATGTTCAACTTCATGCAGGGCAAGGAGTTCGCCGGCCAGGAGCGCGCCTTCGGCGCCGCAGCGCTCGCGCTGGGCCGCAGCGACGAGGCGCAGCGCCTGCAGTGGCTGCACCTGATCGAATCGCAGGAACGCTGCTTCCAGGTTTTCACCGACTTCTCGGGCGAGGCGGTGCTCGCGCTCTGGCGCGACAGCCAGCCCGACGCCGAGGTGGCCGAGCTCGAACGCATCCGCCGGCGCGGCGGCATCGCGGCGCCGGCCGACGTGGCGCTGAGCCAGGCCTGGTTCGACTGCTGCACCCGCCGCATCGACGCCATGAAGACCGTCGAGGACCGCCTCGCCTGCGACCTGCGCACGCTGTGCGAGCACAAGACCGCGCAGGCCCGCAGCGAACTGCGCGAATACCGCCAGTTGCTGGACACGCTCACGCCACAGGCCGGCGCCCTCTTCTTCGACGACGCCGACGCGCAGGCGGCCGCACCTGCCCAGTTCGGCCGACACCTGGAGCGCTCGGTGCTGGACATGGTCCGCGAGCAGTCGCAGCGCCTGCAGGCCATGAGCGACGAACTCGAGACCGTGCGCGCCTCGCTCAACGAACGCAAGATCGTCGAGCGCGCCAAGGGCCTCTTGATGGCGCACCGCCGCCTCAGCGAGGAAGAGGCGCACAAGATGCTGCGCCAGACCGCCATGAACCAGAAGCGCAGGCTGGTGGACGTGGCCGAGTCGATGCTCGCGATGGCCGACTACCTGCCCATGCTCGACCGCGCACCGCCGCGTTGAGGCGAGCGCTCCCGCGGCGTTCGAACTTGGTGCACCGCACAACAACCGTGCCACTGCGATCGCCGCCTCAATCCGCCCATCACCCACGGCGCTCCGCGCCTTCGCGCGACATCCAGCTACTTTCTTGATAGCGTCCGGCGAATCTCCAAGCTGGCACACGGCTTGCAAGCAACAAGTTCACAGGCCCTCGATGGGCCTTCAGGCAGGCGACACCCAACGGCGGGTGCCTCCTGTCGAACCGGACAAAGGCGTCCCCATCCCGCAAGGGCTCGTTTTCGAGCAGCCCCTGCGCGGTGCGGACGCCTTTTCGTTTTTGTCTTCTTGTTTGTTCGTCTTCAACCGGAGCCCCGCCCCATGACCGACCTGCTCAAAACCCGTCTCAGCCGACGCCGCGTCCTGCAAGCCGCCGCCATCGGCGCCGTGGGCATCGACCCCGCCCTGCGCGCGGCCGTCTGGGCCCAGGGCTCCGACAAGCCCGAGAAGGAAGAAGTGAAGATCGGCTTCATCCCGCTGACCGACTGCGCGAGCGTGGTGATGGCGTCGGTACTGGGCATCGACAAAAAGTACGGCGTGAAGATCGTGCCCAGCAAGGAAGCCAGTTGGGCCGGCGTGCGCGACAAGCTGGCCAACGGCGAGCTCGACTTCGCCCACGTGCTCTACGGCCTGGTCTACGGCATGCACCTGGGCCTGAGCGGCCCGAAGAAGGACATGGCCGTGCTCATGACCCTCAACAACAACGGTCAGGCCATCACGCTGTCGAAGAAGCTCGCCGACAAGGGCGCGGTCGACGCCGCCTCGCTCGCCAAGCTCATCGCCGCCGAGAAGCGCGAATACACCTTCGCCCAGACCTTCCCCACCGGCACGCACGCCATGTGGCTGTACTACTGGCTCGCATCGGCCGGCATCGACCCGTTCAAGGATGTGAAGAACATCACCGTGCCGCCTCCGCAGATGGTCGCCAACATGCGCGTGGGCAACATGGACGGCTACTGCGTGGGCGAGCCCTGGGGCCAGCGCGCGATCATGGACGGCATCGGCATCACGGCCATCACCACGCAGGACATCTGGAAGGACCACCCCGAGAAGGTGCTGGGCACCACGGCCGAGTTCGCGAAGAAGTACCCGAACACCGCGCGCGCCGTGACCGCCGCCATCCTCGAGGCCGGCAAGTGGATCGACACCGGCCTGCAGAACAAGAACAAGATGGCCGAGACCATCGCCGACAAGAGCTACGTCAACACCAGCGTGGACGCCATCAACCAGCGCATCCTGGGCCGCTACACCAACGGCCTGGGCAAGAGCTGGGACGACCCCAACCACATGAAGTTCTACAACGGCGGCGCCGTGAACTTCCCGTACCTGTCGGACGGCATGTGGTTCCTCACGCAGCACAAGCGCTGGGGCCTGCTGAAGGAGCACCCCGACTACCTGAAGGTGGCCACCGAGATCAACCGCATCGACATCTACAAGCAGGCCGCCGCCGCCACGCAGACGCCGGTGCCCAAGGACGCGATGCGCAGCAGCAAGCTCTTCGACGGCTCCGTCTGGGACGGCAAGGACCCGAAGAAGTACGCCGAATCCTTCAAGCTCCATGCATAGGGAGAACACCATGGTCAGCGCAGTCTTCCACTCGCCGCTCGATGTGGCCGCCGCGCAGGCGGCGCCCTCCGCCCCGGCCAAGCCGGCGGCCTCCAAGGCAGTCGCCCCGCAGCCGGCTCCCGCCCCTGCACCCGAGCCACGGGCGCGCGCGCCCATCGACCTGCGCGCCTTCTGGATGCGCGTGCTGCCGCCGCTGGCGGGCTTCGGCCTGCTGCTGCTGATCTGGGAGGTGGTGGCCATGAAGAGCACCACCGGCTTCCCGACGCCCGCGGCCACCTGGCAGCAGGCGGTGACGGTGTTCAGCGACCCGTTCTACAGCAAGGGCCCCAACGACCAGGGCGTGGGCTGGAACGTGCTCTCTTCGCTGCAGCGCGTGGCGCTGGGCTTCGGCCTCGCGGCGCTGGTGGGCATTCCGGCGGGCTTCGCCATAGGGCGCTTCGAGTTCCTCTCGCGCATGTTCAACCCGCTCATCAGCCTGCTGCGCCCGGTCTCGCCGCTGGCCTGGCTGCCCATCGGCCTGCTGGTGTTCAAGGGCGCAAACCCGGCGGCCATCTGGACCATCTTCATCTGCTCGATCTGGCCGATGGTCATCAACACCGCCGTGGGCGTGCAGCGCGTGCCCACCGACTACATGAACGTCGCCAAGGTGCTGAACCTCAGCGAATGGAAGATCCTCACCAAGATCCTCTTCCCCGCCGTGCTGCCCTACATGCTGACCGGCGTTCGGCTTGCCGTGGGCACCGCCTGGCTGGTGATCGTGGCCGCCGAGATGCTCACCGGCGGCGTGGGCATCGGCTTCTGGGTGTGGGACGAGTGGAACAACCTCAACGTCGCCAACATCATCATCGCGATCTTCGTGATCGGCATCGTCGGCCTGGTGCTGGAGTTCGCGCTCATCAAGCTGGCGACGGCCTTCACCTTCGACGAAGTGAAGGGCTGAGCTGAAGACAGATTCGGACAGCCGAACGCAGAAATCGCAAAGGTTCCGCGAAGGTCGCAGAAGAGAAACAAAAAATCTTCGGTCTTCCTTCTGCGACTTCTGCGTAGTTTTTGACTTTCTTCTGCGTTCTGTCCCCGCATTCAGGAGCACACATCATGAACGACACCAAGTACATCGAGATCCACGGCGTCGAGCAGGCCTTCAAGACGCCCAAGGGCCGCTTCGTCGCGCTGCGCGACGTGAACCTGAACGTGGCCAAGGGCGAGTTCATCACGCTCATCGGGCACTCGGGCTGCGGCAAGTCGACGCTGCTGAACCTGATCGCCGGGCTCACCACGCCCACCGAGGGCGCATTGCTGTGCGCCAACAAGGAGATCAAGGGCCCCGGCCCCGAGCGCGCGGTGGTGTTCCAGAACCACTCGCTGCTGCCCTGGCTCACCTGCTTCGAGAACGTCTACCTCGCGGTCGAGCGCGTGTTCGCGGCCACCGAGAGCAAGGTGCAGCTTCGCGCTCGCACCGATGCCGCGCTGGCGCTGGTGGGCCTCACCGCCGCCGCGCAGAAGCGCCCCGGCGAAATCTCCGGCGGCATGAAGCAGCGCGTGGGCATCGCTCGCGCGCTGTCGATGGAGCCCAAGGTACTGCTGATGGACGAGCCCTTCGGCGCGCTCGACGCCCTCACCCGCGCCAAGCTGCAGGACGAGCTGCTGGCCATCGTGCAGAAGACGCATAGCACCGTCGTCATGGTCACGCACGACGTGGACGAGGCCGTGCTGCTGAGCGACCGCATCGTGATGCTCACCAACGGCCCGGCCGCCACCATCGGCGACGTGCTGTCGGTGGACATTCCCCGCCCGCGCAACCGCGTCGAACTGGCCGAGGACCCTGTCTACGTGCACGCGCGCAAGGCGGTGATCGACTTCCTCTACACGCGCCAGGCGCACGTGGAGAAGGTCGCGGCCTGACGCAGACCGAGCGCCGGCACCGGAGGCGTCACGACATGATGACCTGGAGGCTGTGCTCGTACGACGCCGTGAGGCGTTCGAAGGTGTCGACCAGCGCCTCGCTGGAACGCACCAGCGTGGCGCGGCCATCGGCGCTGTCCAGCGCCTGCACGCCGCCGACCAGCCGCAGCCATTCGTCGCGCGCGCTCGCCAGCGCGGCGCGGATCTCTGCGGTGCTCAGCGGCGCGCGCTCCAGTTCGAGCAGCGCGGCTTCGAACTCGGCCATGGTCGGCACCAGCCGCGCCTTGGCCGCTTCTTCCTTCAGCGCCGCCGCGAGCAGCGCGTCCTTCGCGAGCCGCTGCGCGCGCATGCGCTGCCGCCCGCAGATGTTGACGATGCGCAGCGCGCGGCGCGCGCCCGAGGTTTCCAGCGCCTCGGTCAGCGCCTCGGCAGCCTCCAGCAGCACTTCGGCACGCCGGTCGATGTCGGCCAGCCCTGTAGCAGTCGGTTTCGCCGTGAGCGCATCGGCCAGCCCGCTCCACGCGGCCTGCGCCTGCGCGAGCGCCTCGACGCCGGCAGCACCAAGCCCGAGGGCCGCCAGATGATCCAGGTTCTGCTGCACCCGCTCGGAAGACTGCGTGCGCAGCAGCCGGGCGCGCTGCGCGTCGATGCCGCCCAGCAGCTGCGCCGCCACGCGCACCAGCCGCTGCGAGAGCATGCGCAGCTGCCCGGCGCGGTTGATGGCGTCCGCCCACTGCGCGGCCTCGATGACCGAGCGCGACACCTCTCCGAGCCGCAGGTTCGCGTGCATCGCGGCACCGCGCAGCAGGCCGAAGGCTTCGTCCTCGCCGATGCCGCGCGCGGACATCAGCAGGCCCTTGGCGCGATCGACCCACTTGCGCTCGTCCATGCGGGTGCGCAGGTTCTCCAGTTCGGTGCGCAGCGCGGCTTCGCGCTGCCAGCGGGACGAGGCGCGCGCCATCAATGCGACGAGCGATCCGGCCTCGATGGCTTCGGCCTGTATCCAGGCGTGCACGCCGAGCGCGACCAGTTCCTCGTGCTGCGCGGCGCTCAGCGGCTCGCTGACAAGGCTCAGCGCGCACGGTGGCACGCCGGCCCAGCTGTGCAAGGTGTCGAACAGCGCGGGCGTAGGCAGAGACAGGAAGATCAGCGCCTGCCGAGGGGAAAGCGCCTCGACCTGCCGCGCGAAGCCGGCGCAATCGGCAACCGCGAGCACATCGATTCCCGCACCGGACAGGGCCTTCGCCAGCGCCTCTGGCAGCACGAGGCCGGCGGTTTCATCGGGCAGGACAACGAGAAGGGACATCGTGGAAAAGAAGCGGTGCGGGAGCGCACCGCGAGCATAGGCCACGCCCGCGCGAATTCGCAGGCACGCCTCTTGCATGAAACAGGGCGCGGTGTAACGAAGCACCGCTTTGGTGAAGAGGCTGCAGGCTCCTGCATCCGGCCCGGCAACGCACATGCCGCGCGCACCCCCACGTCGACAGCGTCCGCTGCCGGCACTCCGCTCCCAACCCCGTCCGTCGACACGGCCTCCCCAGGGCCGCGCCGCGGCTCTTTGCATCTTTGAACGCCATGTCAGGTTTCAGGAATTTCTTGCAGTCAGGCCACAGTCCGACACTGTTCGCGGCCTTCCTGTACTTCTCGTTCTCCTGCTGCATCTGGGTGCTCAACGGCGCCATGGCGCCTTTCATCGGCGAAACCTTCAGCCTCTCGCCGGCGCAGAAGGGACTGATGCTGTCGGTGCCGATCATCGCGGGCGCGCTCATGCGCTTTCCGCTGGGCATCCTGTCGCAGTACATCGGGCGCAAGAAGGCCACGCTGGTGGAGATGGCGCTGATCGCGGTGGCGATGCTCTTCGGCTTCTTCTTCGTGAAGAGCTTCAACGACCTGCTCGCCATGGGCGTGCTGCTGGGCATCGCGGGCGCGAGCTTCGGCGTGGCGCTGTCGCTGGGCTCGGGCTGGTTCCCGCCGCAGCACAAGGGCCTGGCCATGGGCCTGGTGGGCGCGGGCAACGTGGGCACTGCCGTGTCGGTGCTGGTGGCGCCGCCGCTGGCCAACTGGCTGGGCTGGCAGGCGGTGTACGGCGTGGCCGCCGTCGCCATCCTGATTCCGATGGTGGTGATGGTGCTCTTCGCCAAGGAGCCGCCGGACGTGAACGCGCATTCGAGCTTCCGCGAGCACATCGCCTGCCTGTTCGAGAAGGACGGCTGGGTGTTCAGCCTGATCTACGGCGTGACCTTCGGCGGCTTCATCGGCCTCACGACCTTCCTGCCCTCCTACTACTACGACCAGTTCGGCGTGAGCAAGGTGCAGGCCGGCCAGTTGACCATGCTCGCGGCCTTCATGGGTGCGGCGGTGCGCGTCGCGGGCGGCTGGATCTCCGACCGCTGGGGCGGCGTCAACACCCTCACGGTGGTGCTGCTGGTGGTGACCGCCAGCCTGGTGCTGGTGGGCGTCTCGTCGGCCTCGCTGGCCGTGACCACGCTGGCGCTGATCGTCTGCTTCGCAGCGCTGGGCGCGGGCAACGGCGCGCTGTTCCAGCTGGTGCCGCTGCGCTGGCCCGCGAGCACCGCGGTGGCCGGCTCCATGATCGGCGAGATCGGCGCCCTGGGCGGCGGCCTCGTGCCCAACGCCATGGGCCTGTCGAAGCAGTACCTGGGCAGCTACCTCTGGGGCTTCATCTTCTTCGCGGTGCTCTCGCTCGTGATGCTGGGCGTGATGCGCGTGATGCAGATCCGCTGGACCCGCACCTGGGCCGAGAAGGGTGGCCGTGCGCGCATCGCGCCGGCACATGCTTCGCCCGCAGTCAACAACACGCGGAAGGCTGCCCGGTCATGAACCGCCCCGCCCGCCTCCGCTCATCGTGGCAAGAACAGGAGCCACACGATCAACAGGAGGTTGAACAGCACCGACACGCCCAGCGCCAGCTGGTAGAGCGCGAGCGGGTCGCGGCGGATCAGCGGCGTGGCGGCGGGCGCGTTCACGGGGCGGGATGCACCGCGTTCGAGCGCGAGCAGCAGCTCCTCGGCGGTCTCGAAACGCTCGCGCGGATCGCGGGCGACGGCCTTGCGCACCAGGTGGTCGAGCCAGATGGGCACGTCGGGCCGCAACCGCGAGAGCGCAACCGGGTCGCGCCGGTAGCGCGCCACCTGGTAGGGCTCGATCTCGCCGTAGGGCAGATGGCCGGTGAGCCACTGGTAGAGCGTGACGCCGAGGGCGAACAGGTCGCTGGCCGCGTTCGCGGTGCCGCCCTCCTCCCACTGCTCGGGGTTGATGTAGCTGGGCGTGCCCGCATGCAGCTCGCGCTGCGCCGCGCCCTCCCGGCCGGACAGCGCCACGCCCAGGTCGAGGATGCGCCAGCGCCCGTCCTCGCCCAGGTGCAGGTTGCCGGGCTTGACGTCGCGGTGGATCACGCCCTGGCGGTGCAGCCTGCCGAGCGCGCGGCTGAGCTCGATGGCGGCGGCCACCACTTCGGGCACCGCGCCGCGCGGGTTGGCCTTGCGCAGCTGCTCGAGCGTGCGCCCGCCGTGCCAGTCGAACACGACGTACAGCGCGCTCGCGTCCGCGGCGCGCTCATGCACGCGGACGAAACCATTGCCGCCCACGCGCAGCCCCAGCCAGGCCTCGTGGGCCAGCATCGCGCGCTCCTGCGGATCGCCGGCGCGCGAGGGGTGCAGCGTCTTCAGCGCGACCAGCTCGCGCGTGGCCGGATGGCGCGCCTGGTACAGCAGGTGCACGCCGGTGTCGGCCACCAGCGCGGTGATGGCGTAGCCGTCGAGCACCTCCCCCACCTTCAGCGCGGGCGGCGGCGCGAGACGGCGGCCGTCGCCGAGTTCGTCGTCGAGCTGGCGGGCGTCCAAACCCACGACACGGATGACCAGCGCGGTCGCGTTGTCGCGCGTGCCGGCGTCGAGCGCCGCATGCACCAGCGCCTCGCTGGCGGCCTCGGCGTCGTCGCCCTGCAGGGCCAGCGCGGCCACCTGCTGGGGCTTGAGCACGCCGTGCACGCCGTCGGAGGTGAGCACGAAGCAGTCGCCCACGCGAACGTCGCCCTGCACATAGTCGACGCGCACCTGGTCGTCCAGGCCGATGGCGCGCGTCAGGCGGCTGCGCATGTCGGGATGGTCGAAGGCATGGTCCTGCGTGAGCGGCACCGCCGCTTCGCCGCCGGCACGCACGCGCCAGGCGCGGGTGTCGCCGACGTGCGCCAGCGTGTAGCCCTGGCCGTGCAGCACCAGCGCGGTGAGCGTGGTCAGCGCCGTGCCGCCTTCCTCGCTGCTCCTGCTCTGGCGGCGGCGGTTGTGGTCGGCCAGCCAGCCGTTCTGCGCGGCGACCAGCCGGTCGAGCGCGGCGGTCGGCTCCCAGGTGGCGGGCGTGGCGAAGTAGTCGGCCAGAAGCCCCATCACCGTGGTCTGCGCCGCCTCGCGGCCCCGGCCTCCGCTGGACACGCCGTCGGCAATGGCCGCGATGAGCCCGCGTGCCTCGTCGCCGGGCGGCGCGTGCACCGCGCCGGCGAAGTCCTCGTTCACCTCGCGCGGTCCGCGACGGCTGCTGTAGCCGATATCCACTTCAAAGCTCATGGCGCGATTCTGAACGCGCGCTGCGGGCGCAAGTCCGCTTGATTTCCCTGAAAGGTCCAGCCCCATGAAGAAAATGAAACTCGTGATGGTCGGCAACGGCATGGCCGGCGTGCGCACGCTCGAAGAGCTTCTGAAGATCGCGCCCGACCTGTACGACATCACCGTCTTCGGCGCGGAGCCGCATCCCAACTACAACCGCATCCTGCTGTCACCGGTGCTCGCGGGCGAGCAGACGATCGACGAGATCGTGCTCAACAGCTGGGAGTGGTATGCCGAGAACAACATCACGCTGCACGCCGGCAAGAAGGTGGTGGAGGTCGACCGCGTGAAACGCATCGTGCGCGCCGAGGATGGCACCGAGGCCGCCTACGACCGCCTGCTGATGTGCACCGGTTCCAACCCCTTCATGCTGCCGGTGCCCGGCAAGGACCTGAAGGGCGTGATCGCCTACCGCGACATCGCCGACACCGACTACATGATCGAGACCGCGCGCACGCACAAGAACGCGGTGGTCATCGGCGGCGGCCTGCTGGGCCTGGAAGCCGCCAACGGCCTGATGCTGCGCGGCATGAACGTGACGGTGGTGCACGTCATGCCCTGGCTGATGGAGCGCCAGCTCGACGACGTGGCGGGCAAGCTGCTGCAGAAGTCGCTGGAAGACCGCGGCCTGAAGTTCATGATGGGCGCGCAGACGCAGGAACTGGTGGGTGGAGAGGATGGCCGCGTGAAGGCCATCCGCTTCAAGGACGGCACCGAAACGGCGGCCGACCTGGTGGTGATGGCCGTGGGCATCCGCCCCAACGTGGAGCTGGCCGAGAAGATGCGGCTGCACTGCAACCGCGGCATCGTCGTCACCGACACCATGCAGACCGTGACCGACGCGCGCATCTACTCGGTGGGCGAATGCGCGGCGCACCGCGGCATCGCCTACGGGCTGGTGGCGCCGCTGTTCGAGCAGGCCAAGGTGGCGGCCAACCACCTGGCGCAGTTCGGCATCGGCCGCTACCTGGGCTCGCTCACCTCCACCAAGCTGAAGGTGACGGGCATCGACCTGTTCTCGGCCGGCGAGTTCATGGGCGGCGAAGGCACGGAAGAGATCGTCATGAGCGACCCCTTCGGCGGCGTCTACAAGAAGCTGGTCATCAAGGACGACAAGCTGGTGGGCGCCTGCCTCTACGGCGACACGGTGGACGGCAGCTGGTACTTCAAGCTGCTGCGCGACGGCCGCAGCGTGCATGACATCCGCGACAAGCTGATGTTCGGCGAATCGAACATCGGCGACACCGGCCACGAGGGCCACAACAAGGCCGCCACCATGCCCGACGACGCCGAGGTGTGCGGCTGCAACGGCGTGAACAAGGGCACCATCTGCAAGGCCATCAAGGAAAAGGGCCTGTTCACGCTCGACGAGGTGAAGAAGCACACCAAGGCCAGCGCGAGCTGCGGCTCGTGCACCGGGCTGGTCGAGCAGATCCTGATGTTCACCGCCGGCGGCGACTACTCGGCCACGCCCAAGAAGAAGGCGGTGTGCGGCTGCACCGACGCGAGCCACCAGGACGTGCGCGACGCCATCCGCAAGGAGCACTACCTGACGCACGACGAGGTCTACCGCAACCTCGGCTGGCGCACGCCCAACGGCTGCTCCACCTGCCGCCCGGCCATCAACTACTACCTGATCAGCACCTGGCCCAAGGAGGCGAAGGACGATCCGCAGAGCCGCTTCATCAACGAGCGCAGCCATGCCAACATCCAGAAGGACGGTACCTACTCCGTCATTCCGCGCATGTGGGGCGGCCACACCACGCCCGACGAGCTGCGCCGCATTGCCGACGCGGCCGACAAGTACAAGATCCCGACCGTCAAGGTCACGGGCGGCCAGCGCATCGACCTGCTGGGCGTGAAGAAGGAAGACCTGGAAGGCGTGTGGAAGGACATCGGCATGCCCAGCGGCTTCGCCTACGCCAAGTCGCTGCGCACGGTGAAGACCTGCGTGGGCAGCGAGTGGTGCCGCTTCGGCACGCAGGACAGCACGCAGATGGGCAAGGACCTGGAACGCGCGCTGTGGGCCATGTACTCGCCGCACAAGGTCAAGCTGGCCGTTTCTGGCTGCCCGCGCAACTGCGCCGAGGCCGGCATCAAGGACGTGGGCGTGATCGGCGTCGACTCCGGCTGGGAACTCTATGTGGGCGGCAACGGCGGCATCAAGACCGAGGTAGCGCAGTTCCTGGTGAAGGTGAAGACCGCCGCCGAGGTGATGGAGTACTCGGGCGCCTTCCTGCAGCTGTACCGCGAGGAAGGCTGGTACCTGGAACGCACGGTGCACTACATCGGCCGCGTGGGCCTGGACTACGTGAAGAAGAAGATCCTCGACGACGCCGAGGGCCGCAAGGCACTGTGGGAGCGCCTGCAGTTCGCGCTCGACGGCGAACCCGACCCGTGGTTCGAGTCGGCGCAGGCCTCGGTGGACGTGCGGCAGTTCACGCCGCTGACGGCGGCCGCCTGAACCGCAACAAGGAACGAAAGAAAGAAGAGCCCCACCATGAGCGACTGGAAAGTGATCTGCCGCATCGACGACATCCCCGTGCTCGGCGCGCGCCGCGTGACGCGGCCGGCCGGGCTGGACGTGGCCGTGTTCCGCAACTCGGAGGACCAGGTGTTCGCGCTGCTCGACCGCTGCCCGCACAAGGGCGGCCCGCTGAGCCAGGGCATCGTGTTCGGCACCAGCGTGGCCTGCCCGCTGCACAACTGGGCCATCGGGCTGGACGACGGCTGCGCCAAGGCACCCGACGAGGGCTGCACGCCGAAGTTCGCGGTGAAGGTGGAAGACGGCGTGGTGCACCTCGACGCGGCCGAACTGGCGACGCACGCCATCGACCTGGAGCGCCCGAGCGCGGGCCCGAAGCCTTTCGCGGTGCTGTCGGTCCTTCCGCTGGAATAAACCCATGATGCGGGAGACCCGGTCCACCTGCCCGTACTGCGGCGTCGGCTGCGGCGTGATCATCGAGTCGACCGGCGACCAGATCACCGGCGTGCGCGGCGACCCGGCGCACCCCGCCAACTTCGGGCGGCTGTGCACCAAGGGCTCGACGCTGCACCTCACGGCCAGCGCCACGGTCACGCGCCAGACGCGGCTGCTGCAGCCCATGCAGCGCCTCGCGCGCGGCGAGGCCCCCCAGGTCGTGAGCTGGGACACCGCGCTGGACAACGCCGCCGGCAAGTTCGCGCAGGTGGTCCGCGACCACGGGCCCGACGCGGTCGGCTTCTACGTGTCGGGCCAGCTTCTGACGGAGGACTACTACGTCTTCAACAAGCTGGCCAAGGGCCTGATCGGCACCAACAACATCGACACCAACTCGCGCCTGTGCATGAGCAGCGCGGTGGCCGGCTACAAGCAGACGCTGGGCGCAGACGCGCCGCCGGCCTGCTACGACGACCTGAAGCATGCGCAGTGCCTCTTCATCGTGGGCAGCAACACGGCCTGGGCGCACCCGATTCTTTTCCGCCGCATCGAGGACGCGAAGGCGGCGAACCCGGCGCTGAAGATCGTGGTGGCAGACCCGCGCCGCACCGACACGGTCGAGATCGCCGACCTGTTCCTGCCGATCCAGCCCGGCACCGACGTGATGCTCTTCAACGGCATGCTGCACCTGATGCTGTGGGAAGGCTGGACCGACGCGAAGTACATCGCGGCGCACACCAGCGGCTTCGACGCGCTGAAGGCCACGGTGCGCGAGTGCACGCCCGACAAGGTGGCGCAGGTCTGCGGCATCCCGAAGGACGACCTGCTCGAGGCCGCGCGGCTGTTCGCCACCTCGCCGGCCACGCTGAGCCTGTACTGCCAGGGCCTGAACCAGTCGTCCAGCGGCACGGCGAAGAACGCGGCGCTCATCAACCTGCACCTGGCCACCGGCCAGATCGGCCGCGCCGGCGCGGGCCCCTTCTCGCTGACCGGCCAGCCCAACGCGATGGGTGGGCGCGAGGTGGGCGGCCTGGCCAACCTGCTGAGCGCGCACCGCGACCTGGCCAACCCCGACCATCGCGCCGAAGTGGCGGCGCTCTGGGGCGTGCCCTCGGTGCCCGAGAAGCCGGGCAAGACCGCGGTGGAGATGTTCCAGGCGGCGGCCGACGGCGAGATCCGCGCGCTGTGGATCGCCTGCACCAACCCGGCGCAGTCGATGCCCGACCAGGCGACCGTACGCCGCGCGCTGGAGCGCGCCGAGTTCGTGGTGGTGCAGGAAGCCTTCGCCACCACCGCCACCTGCGCTTTCGCCGACCTGCTGCTGCCAGCGACCACCTGGGGCGAGAAGGAAGGCACCGTGACCAACAGCGAGCGCCGCATCTCGCGCGTGCGCCCGGCCGTTGCGGCGCCGGGCGAGGCGCGCAACGACTGGTCGATCGCGGTGGCCTTCGCGCACCGGCTCGAAGCGCTGGCCGGCAGCGGCCTCTCGCTCTTCCCGTACGAGACGGCCGAATCGGTCTGGAACGAGCATCGCGAATCCACGCGCGGGCGCGACCTCGACATCACCGGCCTGAGCTACGCGATGCTGGAGAGCGCCGGCCCGCAGCAATGGCCGCTGAAGGAAGGCGAAAGCATCGGCCGCGCGCGCCTCTACGCAGACGGCGTTTTCCCCACGCCCGACGGCCGCGCGCGCTTCGTTGACACCGCCTACAAGCCGGTGGCCGAGGCGCGCGAGGCCCGCTATCCCTTCTCGCTGAACACCGGCCGCCTGCGCGACCAATGGCATGGCATGAGCCGCACCGGCACGGCCGGGCGCCTGTTCGGCCACGTGCCCGAGCCGGTGGTGCAGATGAACGCGCAGGACATGGCGCGCCGCCAGATCGGCGAAGGCGACCTGGTGCACCTGACCTCGAAGCGCGGCTCGATCATGCTGCCCGCGCGCGCCAGCGCCGAGGTGGGGCTGAGCCAGGCCTTCGTCGCCATGCACTGGGGCGAGGAGTACCTCAGCGGCTGCTCGTCGAACGGCACGCGGCTGGCCGGCATCAACGCGATCACCACGCCGGCCTTCTGCCCGACCTCGAAGCAGCCCGAGCTGAAGCACGCGGCGGTGAAGATCCTCAAGGCAGAGCTGCCGTGGTCGCTGCTGGCCATGGCCTGGCTGCCCGACGGCGAGGCGCTGGCGGCGCACCGCGCGCTGCAGCCGATGATGGCGCTCTTTCCTTTTGCAACCTGCGTGCCGTTTTCCGGCAACACGCAGGGAGGCGAACGCAGCGGCCTGCTCTTTCGCGCCGCCGCGCACGACGCGCCCGACGACGCGCTGGTCGGGAAGATCGAAGCCCTGCTCGGCCTGCAGACGCCCGACACCCTGCGCTACGCCGACCGCCGCCGCGGCCAGCGCCGCTCGGCGCGGCTGGCGCGCCGCGCCGACGGCAGCGCGGGCCTCGAGGCCTTCCTGCTGGGCGGCGACACCAGCGCCGAGGCATGGATCGCCACCCTGCTGCGCGAGGAACTGCCCGCCCAGAGCTACGGCCGCCTGCTGCTGTCGGCCGGCTCGAAGGCGCCGGTGGCGGTGCAGTCGCGCGGCAAGACGGTGTGCACCTGTTTCAACGTGGCGGATGGGGCGATCCAGGCCGAGCTGGCGCGCTGCGCCGGCACGCCGGACGAGCGGCTGGCCAGGCTGCAGGGCGCGCTGAAGTGCGGCACCAACTGCGGCTCGTGCATTCCCGAGCTCAAGCGCATGGTGCGGGCGACGCCGGCCGAGGCGGAGGCGCTTGCGCCCTGACAGGTGCATAAGCCGACTCACATTCCGGCATAAGCGTTGCAGGACAATCCGCCTACCCATGGGAATCAGCCAATACATCAAGGAAATCGGCCGCGGCGCGCGAGGCGCCAAGCCGCTCACGCGCGAACAGGCCACCGACCTGTTCGGCGAGGTGCTGGACGGCACCGTGACCGACCTGGAGATCGGCGGCTTCTGCCTGGCCATGCGCATCAAGGGCGAGACGCCCGAGGAGATGGCCGGTTTTCTCGATGCCACCCATGCGCGGCTCCGGATGGTTCCCGCCGGCGACCGCCCGCTGATCGTGCTGCCCAGCTACAACGGCGCGCGCAAGCTGCCGGTGCTCACGCCGCTGCTGGCGCTGCTGCTGGCGCGCGAAGGCCTGCCGGTGCTGGTGCACGGCAGCGCCAGCGAAACATCGCGCGTGCTGGCGTCGAACGTGCTCGCCGCCCTGGGCCATGCGCCGATGACGGCCATCCGCGCCGTCGCCAACGGCGAAGCGGCCTTTGCCTCCACCGAGCTGCTGAATCCCGCGCTCAAGCGCCTGCTCGACGTGCGCCGCGTGGTCGGCCTGCGCAACCCCGGCCACAGCGTGGTGAAGCTGATGCAGCCCACCGCCGGGCCGAGCGTGGTGGTGGCCAGCTACACGCACCCCGAATACGCGCGCGTCATGGCCGAGACCTTCGAGCTCATGGGCATGACCGCCCTGCTCTCGCGCGGCCTCGAAGGCGAAGTGGTGTCGGACCCGCGCCGCACCGCGCAGATCGACGGCTTCGTGCGCGGCGCACGCACCGAGCTGCAGTCGCAGCAGGCCGGCACCGCCTCGGAGGTGCCGGGGCTGCCGAAGGAAATCGACGTCGCCACCACCGCCGACTACACGCGCCGCGTGCTGGCCGGCGAGCTTCCCGTGCCGGAGGCCATCGCGACGCAGGTCAGGCACATCACGCAACTGGCATTGGCATCCCACGCATGAACAACGACAACCCCAACTCCCTCATCTCCGGCCGATGCACGCTGGTGGGCGCAGGCCCCGGCGACCCGGAACTGCTGACCATCAAGGCCGCGAAGGCGATCCAGGCGGCCACGGTGCTGCTGGTCGACGACCTCGTGAACGACCAGATCGTGCAGGCCTACGCACGGCCCGGGGCGCGCATCGTGCACGTGGGCAAGCGCGGCGGCTGCAAGAGCACGCCGCAGGCCTTCATCGAGCGGCTGATGATCACCGCCGTGCGCGAAGGCGAGACGGTGGTGCGCCTGAAGGGCGGCGACCCGTTCATCTTCGGCCGCGGCGGCGAGGAGGTGGAGCACCTGCGCGAAGCCGGCATCGAATGCACGGTGGTCAACGGCATCACCGCAGGCCTCGCGGCCGTGACGACGCTGGGCGTGCCGCTCACGCACCGCGACCATGCGCAGGGCGTGGTGTTCGTCACCGGCCATGCCAAGACCGGCGCCGGCGCGGCCGAAGACCCGACCGACTGGCGCGCGCTGGCAGCGACCGCCTACAACGCGCGGCTCACGCTGGTGATCTACATGGGCGTGTCGGGCGCGGCGCATATCGAGCGCGAGCTGCTGCACGGCCTGCCGGCCGACACGCCGGTGGCGGTGATCCAGCACGCGAGCCTGCCGCACCAGAAGCACATCGCGACCACGCTGGGCAGGCTTCAGGACGGCATCGCCGAAGCCGGCCTCGCGAGCCCCGCGGTGATCGTGGTGGGCGACGTGCTGCGCGGGCTGGCAGCGGCCGAGACAGCGGTGGGCGCGACCAGGTTCGGCACCTGAACCGCACCTGACCAGGGCGGCGCCGGTGCAAGCGGCGCGGGCGCCGCGCACCACAACGTGGCATGGATCGTGCTCAGCGATGGGCAATGAATGCAGCCGCCACGCCTGAACCCGCCGCCGTCGAGATCGTCGCTCTCACCAAGCGCTACGCCCCGGGTACGCCGGCCGCCGTCGACCGTATCGACCTGCGCATCGCCAGCGGCAGCTACTGCTGCCTGCTGGGGCCTTCGGGCTGCGGCAAAAGCACCACGCTGCGCATGATCGCGGGGCACGAATCGGTCAGCAGCGGCGACATCCTGCTGGACAACCGCAACATCACGAACCTGCCCGCCGCCGCGCGCGGCACGGCGATGATGTTCCAGAGCTTCGCGCTCTTCCCGCACCTTTCGGCCACCGACAACGTCGCCTTCAGCCTCAAGATGAAGGGCGTGGGCAAGGCCGAGCGCCACAAGCGTGCGAACGACCTGCTCGAGCGCGTCGCGATGGGCCACCTTGCCGCGCGCAAGCCGGGTGAGCTTTCCGGCGGCCAGCAGCAGCGCGTGGCGCTGGCGCGCGCGCTCATCACCGAGCCGCGCGTGCTGCTGCTCGACGAACCGCTTTCCGCCCTCGACCCCTTCCTGCGCATCCAGATGCGCGCCGAGCTTCGGCGCTGGCAGAAGGAGCTGGGCCTGACCTTCATCCACGTCACGCACTCGCAGGAAGAGGCGATGGCGCTGGCCGACACCATGGTGGTCATGAACCATGGCGTCATCGAGCAGGTCGGCTCGCCGCACGCGGTCTACAACCATCCGGCGAGCGAGTTCGTGGCGCGCTTCATGGGCGGCCACAACGTGTTCGACACGCCTGCCGGGCCGATCGCGGTGCGCAACGACCGCATGCGGATCGCAGCCGCCGCGCAGGCAGCAACAGGTGGAGCTCTCGCAGCCACTGTCACCGACGTCGAGTACCAGGGCACCTACGTCCTGCTCGGGCTGGCGCTCGATGGTGTCGCCGCCGCCGGACGCCAGAACGTTTCGGTGCTGCTCAGCGAAGCCGCTTTCCTCGCGCGCCCCTACGCGCACGGCGAGGCGGTGCACCTCTCGTGGGCCGAAGCCGACGCGCGTGTGCTCGGCCCCGGCGCCAAGCCGCCGAGCGAGCGGGCACCGGCACCCGCCGGGGCCGAAGCCGCCCGACAGGACGACACCGCCGTGCTCGCCGTTCCCTTCTGAGCGCCCGCGCCACCCGCTTTTCTCCGCGTTCGTTCCCCTTCACTTTCCTTTTCTTTCTGCAATGGAGACCCTGCCCATGACCGATTCCATCGACAACAACGGCCTCAAGCGCCGCACCCTGCTGCAAGGCACCGCCGGCATTCTTGCCACGGGCATCGCCCCCTTCGTGCATGCACAGGAGAAGGTCGTGCTGCGCTATCTCGGCACCGCGGTGAACCAGGACAAGGCGATCGCCGAGAAATTCAAGGCCGACACCGGCATCGAGATCCAGTACGTGGCCGTGACCACCGACGACGTGACCAAGCGCGCAGTCACCGCGCCCAACAGCTTCGACCTGATCGATACCGAGTTCTTCTCGCTCAAGAAGATCGTGCCCACCGGCAACCTTAAGGGCATCGACACCAAGCGCGTGAAGAACGCGGACAAGATCACCTCGCTCTTCACCAAGGGCGAAGTGGCCGGCAAGAAGGTGGGCGACCAGGGCACGGCTCCGGTGAAGGTGATCTACCTCGAAGGCGAGAAGAGCAAGGCCTTCGCCAAGTCGGCCACGCAGTACATGTCGCTCATTCCGACCACCTACAACGCCGACACGCTGGGCATCCGCCCCGACCTCATCAAGCGTCCCATCGGCTCGTGGGCGGAGCTGCTGAACCCGGAGTTCAAGGGCAAGGCCGCGATCCTGAACATTCCCTCTATCGGCATCATGGACGCCGCGATGGTGGTGGAGGCCAAGGGCATTCACAAGTACGCCGACAAGGGCAACATGACCAAGGCCGAGATCGACCTGACCATCAAGGCGCTGATCGAGGCCAAGAAGGCCGGCCAGTTCCGCGCGCTGTGGAAGGACTTCAACGAGTCGGTGAACCTGATGTCCTCGGGCGAGGTGGTGATCCAGTCGATGTGGTCGCCCGCGGTCACGGCCGTGCGCAGCAAGGGCATCGACTGCACCTTCCAGCCGCTCAAGGAAGGCTATCGCGCCTGGGCCTCGGGCTTCGGCCTGCCGGCCACGCTGTCGGGCAAGAAGCTCGACGGCGCCTACGAGTTCATCAACTGGTTCCTCGACGGCTGGGCCGGCGCCTACCTCAACCGCCAGGGCTACTACAGCGCCGTGCTCGACACCGCGAAGACCAAGATGGAAGCCTACGAGTGGGCCTACTGGATGGAAGGCAAGCCCGCCGCACAGGACATCAAGAGCCCGCAGGGCGACGTGATCGCCAAGGCCGGCGCGGTGCGCGACGGCGGCAGCTACGAGCAGCGCATGGGCGGCATCGCGTGCTGGAACGCCGTGATGGACGAGAACGAATACATGGTCAGGAAATGGAACGAGTTCGTGGCTGCCTGACGGCAGTCCACGAACTCGACCCCCAGGCTGCGCTTCGCTTCGCCAACCCCCTGTAAGGGGGCGACACCTGCGGCCCGGCAAAGCCGGTTCCGCGGTGTCCCGCGAACGGGCTTCGCCTTGCTCGCCCTTGGGCACAGTTTTTCGCTTTCATCCATGAGTACACCCGTCGCGTCCAGCCATGCCGCCACCGCCCCCGTTCACGCCGTGAAAGCCTGGTGGCAGGCGGCGCCGTTCGCGCTGGTGTTTCTCCTGTTCTTCCTGATTCCGCTGGCGCTGGTCGCGATGGTCAGCCTTTGGAATTTCAACGAGTACGAGCTGATACCTGCCGTCACGCTGCGCAACTACCTGAGCCTGTTCGAGGGCTGCTCGCGGCTGACCGACAACGGCGACCTGTGCGTCACGCTGAACACCTACCTGAGCACCTTCAAGTTCTGCCTGCTGGTGTGGGGCATCACGCTGGTGATCGGTTTTTCGGTGGCGTACTTCCTGGCGTTCCACGTGCGCTCGTCGACCATGCAGACGGTGCTGTTCGTGCTGTGCACGGTCCCCTTCTGGACTTCCAACGTGATCCGCATGATCTCGTGGGTGCCGCTGCTGGGGCGCAACGGGCTGGTCAACCAGGCGCTGATGGGCATGGGCCTCGTGAACCAGCCGGTCGAATGGCTGCTGTTCTCCGACTTCTCGGTGGTGCTGGCCTTCGTGCACCTGTACACGATGTTCATGATCGTGCCGATCTTCAACAGCATGATGCGCATCGACCGCTCGCTGCTCGAAGCGGCCAGCGACGCCGGCGCCTCGGGCTGGCAGACGCTGTGGAACGTGGTGGTGCCGCTGTCGCGCACCGGCATCCTCATCGGCTCGATCTTCGTCATCACCATCGTGATGGGCGACTTCGTCACCATCGGCGTGATGGGCGGCCAGCAGATCGCCTCCATCGGCAAGATCATCCAGGTGCAGACCTCGTACCTGCAGTTCCCGCTGGCGGCGGCCAACGCCATGATCCTGCTGGCCGTGGTGCTGATGATCATCTGGGGCCTGACCCGGATGGTCGACATCCGCAAGGAGCTCTGAGATGCAGACACCCATCGGCGCCCAGCGCGCCCCCGGCTTCTGGCCGCTGGCCACCGTGTTCGGGCTCTTCGTGCTGTTCCTGTACGGCCCGATGATCACGATCTTCGTGCTGAGCTTCCAGGGCGCCGAGGGCGGGCTGACCTTTCCGCTTCGTGGTGTATCGCTGCACTGGTTCCACAAGCTGGCCGAAGGGCTGGGCACGGTCGACATCGGCGCGGCCTTCAGGCGCTCGCTGGCGCTGGGCGCGGTGGTGATGGCATTCACCGTGGTGCTGTCGGTGCTCGCCGGCCTCGCGTTCCGCAAGAAGCTCGCGGGCAGCAACGCCCTGTTCTTCGTGACGGTGGCCAGCCTCATCATGCCGTCGATCATCATTTCGCTGGGCATCGGCCTGCAGTTCCGGCTGATCGACACCGGCATCAAGAGCGTGCTGACGGCGATGGACGCCACCACGCTGCTCGAAGGCTACGGCACCGCGCTGGGCCTCTTCAGCTCCGCGCTCGGCGCGCACCTGACGTGGACGCTGCCTTTCGGGCTGCTCATCATGTTCGCGGTGTTCAACCGCTTCGACCCCGCCTACGAGGAAGCCGCTCGCGACCTGGGCGCCACGCCCTGGCAGACCTTCCGCTTCGTGGTGCTGCCGCTGATCGGGCCGTCGATCGTCGGCATCGGCATGTTCGGCTTCACGCTGTCGTGGGACGAGATCGCCCGCACCTCCCAGGCCATCGGCGACGTGAACACCCTGCCGCTCGAACTGCAGGGGCTTACGTCGACGGTGACCACGCCTTCGATCTATGCGCTGGGGACGGTGACCACCGTGGTGTCGCTGCTGGTGATGGCGGTGGCGCTGGGCACGGCGGCCCTGCTGCGGCGGCGCTCCGTGCGCAGGGGGTGAGCATTTTCCCGCCGCGCCTCTAAAATCGCGCACCCACAAAAGTCAAGAAGAGAGAGAGGCGGGGCATGCTGGACATCGACAAGCTCAACGAATTCACCCAGAACCACGGCGAGCTGCGCCGCGGACAGGGCCTGGTCACCGGCACCATCGCACTGAGCCTGGCCATCCTGTGCTTCCTGGGCGTGCTGGCCTTCCACTTCCCGCAGTACCTCACGACGCCGGAGTTGCGCAAGAGCTACAACGTCGACGTGATGCGCATCATCCTGCTGGCGGCGCTGGTCGTCTCGGGCGGGCTCTCGCTGGTCAACATCATCTTCAACCGCTCGCGCTGGCTCTCCTCGGCCGCGTTCCTGCTGGTGGCGGCCTCGGCGCTGCTGGGCGGGCACAAGGTGCCGGTGCACGACTTCGCGGACAACACGCCCTACATCGGGCTCGACTGGTTCATCCTCGACCTGCTGGGCTCCTCGCTGATCTTCATCTTCATCGAAAAGCTGTTCGCGCTGCGCAAGGACCAGCCGGTGTTCCGCGAGGAGTGGCAGACCGACTTCCACCATTTCGTGGTGAACCACATGATCGTGGGCTTCGTGCTGCTGGCCACCAACCTGATGGTGCACAAGCTCTTCGGCTGGGCGGCCAACGACGGCATCCGGGGCTGGGTGAGCAACCTGCCGTTCTGGGCGGGGCTGCTGCTGATCATCCTGGTGGCCGACCTGGTGCAGTACTGGACGCACCGCGCCTACCACGAGGTGCCCGTGCTGTGGCGCCTGCACGCGGTGCACCACAGCGTGAAGAGCATGGACTGGATGGCCGGCTCGCGCCAGCACATCCTCGAGCTGCTGATCACGCGCACGCTGGTGCTGGCGCCCATCTACGTGCTGGGCTTCAGCAAGGACGTGATCGACGCCTACATCGTGGTGGTGGGCTTCCAGGCGGTGTTCAACCACTGCAACGTGAGCGTGCGGCTCGGCCCGCTGCGCTACCTGATCGTGACGCCCAACTTCCACCACTGGCACCACAGCCAGGACCAGGAGGCGCTGGACAAGAACTACGCGGCGCACTACGCCTTTCTCGACTACATCTTCGGCACCGCCGTGAAGAGCACCAAGCTCTGGCCCGAGAAGTACGGCGTGCTGGGCGACTACGTGCCCAACGGATTCTTCAAGCAGCTGAAGTTCCCGTTCGTCTGGAAGGGCTGATGCGCATCGCTTTCCGTTCCGCCGCGGCCATCGTTGCCGCGGGCGCCGCCCTGCTGCTCTCGGCCTGCGCCACCCGGCTCGACCTGCCGACCAAGGACACCGGCCTGCGCCTGCGCGTGCAGAGCTCGGTCATCGCGCCGGGCAACGGCGGCGAGCTCATCGCCGCCGACGCGCTGGCGCCGGGCGACATCCTGCTGACCTCCATCGCCACGGTGAACTCCTTCGGCATCCGGCTGGGCACCTTCTCGCCGGTGAGCCACGCGGTGCTGTACCTGGGCAACGGCCAGATCGCCGAGGCCGTGGGCACGGGCGTGCGCGCGCGGCCGCTCTCGGAGGTGGTCGACGAGGAACAGATGGTCGTGGCCTTCCGCGTGCCCGGCGTGGACGACGCGAGCGCCGCCCGCATGCGCGAATGGGCGCTGTCGCAGGTCGGCACCAGCTACAACACCGTGGGCGTGCTGCTGAACGCGCCCTTCGTGCTGAACCGCCGCCTGTGCGAACTGCCGCTGGTGCCCACCGCCGTCAGCCACTACTGCATGAGCGGCCTGGCCATGGTGCAGCTGGGCGCGAGCCGCGACGACCAGTTCTTCTGCTCCCAGTTCGTGCTGGAGGCCTACCGCCAGGCAGGCATGCCGATCACCAACGCCGACCCGCGCTGGGTGAGCCCGGCCGACCTGCTGCACATGCGCGAGGGCGACGTGCCCTCCATCGCCGCCACGCAGCCGCTGCGCTACGTGGGCCACCTGAAATACAACCCGCCGCCGCTGCTCGCGGCCGATGGACCTTGAGCGCGGCGGAGTTCGACGTCGTCGTGATCGGCGCCGGGGCCGCGGGCCTCTTCTGCGCCGGCGTGGCGGGCCAGCGCGGGCTGAAGGTGCTGGTGGTGGACCACAGCGAGAAGGTGGGCGAGAAGATCCGCATCTCGGGTGGCGGACGCGCCAACTTCACGAACCGCGACCTGGACGTGCGCGCGCCGCAGCGGCACTTCATCAGCGACAACCCGAATTTCTGCCGCTCGGCGCTGTCGCGCTATGCGCCGCAGCAGTTCATCGAGCTGGTGCAGAAGCACGGGATCGCCTTCCACGAGAAGCACAAGGGGCAGCTTTTCTGCGACGGCTCGTCGCAGCAGATCGTCGACATGCTGCTGGCCGAATGCGAGGCGGGCGGGGTCGAGCGCTGGCAGCCGTGCAGGATCGGAGAGATTGCATTTTCCGCCGGTAATGCAGATGGGACGGGAGCCGGCAGCTATCGAATCGAGAGCAATCGGGGGCCGGTCGAGACGCCGAAGATCGTGGTCGCGACCGGCGGCCTGTCGATCCCGCAGATCGGCGCCAGCGACTTCGGCTACCGCATCGCCGAGCAATTCGGGCTGCGGATGGTCACGCCCCGGCCCGCGCTGGTGCCGCTGACCTTCGGCGGCGACGCCTGGGCGCCGTATGCCGAACTGGCTGGCTTGGCGCTGCCGGTGCGCATCGAGACCGGCGCGAAGAAGGAAAAGACAGCCTTCCTCGAAGACCTGCTCTTCACCCACCGGGGCCTTTCGGGTCCGGCGGTGCTGCAGATTTCGAGCTACTGGAAGCCCGGCGCCCCGCTGACCATCGATTTCGCCCCCGGCGTGAACGTGGCCGAGGCGCTGGGCGAGGCCAAGCTGCTGTCGAAGAAACGCATCGCCAACGAGCTGGCCGCGCTGGTGCCCTCGCGGCTGGCCGATGCCTGGGTCGGGCAGGACCCTGCCCTGCAGCGGCCGGTGAACGAGGCGGCCGACAAGGCGCTGGCGGCGCTTTCGGAGCGCATCGCGCGCTGGCAGATCGTCCCCAGCGGGACAGAAGGTTACAAAAAGGCCGAAGTCACGGCCGGCGGCGTCGACACCCGCGACCTGTCGTCGCAGACCATGGAATCGAAGCAGCCAGGCCTGTATTTCATCGGCGAAGTGGTCGACGTGACGGGCTGGCTCGGCGGTTACAACTTCCAGTGGGCCTGGGCCAGCGCCCATGCGTGCGCCCAGGCCCTTTGACCTTCCCCGCTCCATCTCAGAGACACCGAAGAACCGGCTTTGCCGGGCTTCAGGTGTCGCCCCCGGCGAGGGGGTTGGCGAAGCGACACGAAGTGCGCGAAGCCTGGGGGAGTGCCATTTTCGCCTGGGGGAGTGCTATAATCGCGGGCTAACTCTGGCCTCCCCTCAACGGCCGCAAAAGTTTTCAGTTGAGGAACCCCGGCTTGGGGCCTCGATCTCTCCAGGCCAAATTCATTTCAACGATTCATCAATGACCACCATCCGCGTTAAAGAAAACGAGCCCTTCGACGTCGCCCTGCGCCGTTTCAAGCGCACCATCGAAAAGCTCGGCCTGCTGACCGACCTGCGTGCCCGCGAGTTCTACGAGAAGCCGACCGCCGAGCGCAAGCGCAAGAAGGCAGCCGCGGTCAAGCGCCACTACAAGCGCGTGCGCAGCATGCAGCTGCCCAAGAAGCTGTACTAAGCGACACCCCGGCGGCGGGCCCCAGACGAAAGTCGGCCCGGTCGCCTCGTTGCCTCAGCCGCGCCAGGGAAACCTGCCGCGGCTTTGTTTTTTCCGAAAGGTTGCCGAATGACTATCAAAGAACAGATCACCGAAGACATGAAGACGGCGATGCGCGCCAAGGACTCGGAGCGCCTGGCCACCATCCGCCTGCTGCTGGCCGCGATGAAGCAGAAGGAAGTCGACGAGCGCGTGGAGCTCGACGACACCATGGTGGTCGCCATCGTCGACAAGATGGTCAAGCAGCGCAAGGACTCCATCGCCGCCTTCACCACCGGCGGCCGCACCGACCTCGCCGACAAGGAAGCCGCCGAGATCAAGGTGCTGGAGGTCTACCTGCCCCAGCGCATGGGCGCCGACGAGGTCGCCGCCGAGGTGAAGGCCATCGTGGCCGAGCTGGGCGCCAAGGGCCCGGGCGACATGGGCAAGGTGATGGGCGTGGTCAAGACCCGCCTGGCCGGCAAGGCCGACATGGGCCAGGTCAGCGCAGCGGTCAAGGCCGCTCTGACGGGCGCCTGAGCATGAACGCCGGCAGCCCGAGCGTCACCATCCCCAAGGCCTGCGCCTGCCTGATCGACGCACGGGGCCGGCTGCTGGTGTTCCGCCATCCCGAGGATGGCAACATGCAGCTTCCCAAGGGCACCATCGAGCCCGGCGAATCGCCCGAAGTGGCGGTTCGCCGTGAGCTGCTCGAGGAATCCGGCATCGACTACGCCGGCGAGCTGCAGTCGCTGGGCACGCTGGAGCGCGAATGCGAAGCCGGTGTCGAAGGCAACACGCATCGCCACCCGCAGCTGTGGCACCTGTTCCTGATGCGCGCCGAGAGCGCCCTGCCCGAGAGCTTCACCCACACGGCCACGGGCAGCCCCGAGGAAGAGGGCCTGGTGTTCCTCTTCAGCTGGCTCGATGCCGGCGACGCGCTAGACGACTTCGCCCTGCCCTATCGCCAGACCATCGAGCGCGTGCGCACCGCCCTGGTGCTCGCGGCCTGACTGGAAGAAGCGCCTCATCAGGCCGCGGCCCGCACGGCCATGTAGAGCCCCAGCAGCGCCAGCCCGATCAGGAAGCAGCGCCGGAACACCGCCACCGACAGCCGCTTGCGCAGCCAGGTCCCGAGCACCATGCCGCCGATGGCCGGCGCCAGCATCGCGATCGAGCCTCCGATCGCCGACACCGGATACCCGCCGTTCCCGGCCAGCCCGATGGCCAGCACCACCGTCGAGGTGGTGAACGAGATCCCCATCGCCTGTATCAGCGAATCGCGCTGGAACCCCAGCGCCTGCAGGTACGGCACCGCCGGCACCGCGAACACCCCCGTCACCGCCGTCACCAGCCCGGTGACCACGCCCACCAGCGGCCCGATCCAGCGCGCCTGCGAGTCGCTCACATGCAGCTGCCGCCCGGACAGCCCCCAGAGCGCATAGACGACCAGCGCCACCCCAAGCGCGAAAGAAGCCCAGGCACCCGCCGGCACGCCCAGCCATAGTGCCCCCGCCAACGTGCCGACTACCACCCCCACCTGCATGCCGCCGATGCGCCGAAGCACCGGCATGAAGGTCGCGCGGGGCCCGGTCTGCCAGATGTTGGTGACCAGCGAGGGCACGATCAGCAGCGCAGCCGCCTGCGCCGGCGACATCCACAGCGCGAGCAGCGCCATCGACACCGTCGGCAACCCGAGGCCGACCACGCCCTTGATCACTCCGGCCAGCAGGTACACGGCCGTGGCGGCGGCCCAGAAAGCGGTTGCGTCGATCGGATGCGTCATCGGACGTCGACTCTGCCAACGAAGCCCGCCGCCGCAAATGCGGGATTCGCGAAGCAGGCCTCAGTCTCAGGCTGAGGCTCCTGGTGCACACTCCGCCCAACCATGCGATTCGACCTCACCGACCTGCGGCTCTTCATCCACGTCGTCGAGGCCGGCAGCCTCACCGCCGGCGCCGGGCGCTCGCACATGACGCTGGCCTCCGCCAGCCAGCGGGTGCGTGGCATGGAAGACGCCCTCGGCAGCCCCCTGCTCACCCGCCACGCACAGGGCGTGAAGCCCACCGAGGCCGGCCGCACGCTGCTGCACCATGCGCGCGTCGTGCTGCAGCAGATGGAGCGCCTGCGCGGCGAACTCGGCGAATACGGCCAGGGCCTCAAGGGCCACGTGCGCTTCATGTGCGGCACCTCGGCGCTGACCGAGCACCTGCCCGAGGTGCTGAGCCGCTTCCTCGCCGAGCATCCGCGCATCTCGGTCGACCTGGAAGAGCGCCCCAGCCCCGACACGGTGGAAGCCCTGCGCGCCGGCCTGTGCGACATCGGCATCGTCTCCGACGCCATCGACAGCGAGGGCCTCGAATGCCATCCCTTCCGCCGCGACGACCTCGTGCTGGTGATGCCGCGCGGCCACGCACTGGCTACCCGGCGGCGCCTGAAGCTGGCCGAGGTGGTCGACAGCGAATTCGTCGGCCTGCCCGCCGACAGCGCGCTGCAGCAGCTGATCACCCAGCACGTGCGCGCCTTGGGCAGGCATCTGGCCTACCGCGTGCGCGTGCGCAACTTCGAGGCGGTCTGCCGGATGGTCGAGTACGGCATCGGCGTCGGCATCGTTCCGCAGACTGCCGCCGAGCGCTGCGCCCGCTCGATGAAGATCGCGCGCGCCTCGCTCGCCGACGCGTGGGCCGAGCGCACGCTGATGGCCTGCGTGCGCTCGTCGGAGGACCTGCCGCTCAACGCGCGGCGCATGCTCGACTACCTGGTCGCGCCGCCTCCCGACGAGGTCAGGAAGCTGCAGTGACCGGCCGCCCCAGCCGCGCCCGCGCCGCCACGAAGGCGTCGAAGGCTTCGCTGCTGGTCTTGCTCGGCACGTAGCCGAAGCGCTCCTTCAGCGCGGTGTTGAGCAGCACCGGCCGGTAGCGCAGGAAGTCGAGCTGCTCCGGCCCGTAGCGGCTCACGCCCAGCGCCGAGCCCACCGCCAGCGCGGTCTTCAGCACGCCGGCCGGCCAGTCGACCGCGCTCTTGCCGAGGCGCGAAGCGATCTCGTGGATGCCCAGCGCGCCGTCGCCCGCGAGGTTGTAGCAACCGGGCGGCGCACCGCCGAGCGCATGCGCGATGGCGCCGGTCACGTCCTCGTCGCAGATGAAGACGAAGGGGCTCGCGCTGCCGCGTATCGCGATGAGCCGCTTCTTCTCGAACAGCGCCGTGATCTGGTTGTCCACCCGCTCGCCGAGGATCGTGCCGATGCGCAGCACGGTCTGCGCCAGCGCGGGATGCCGGGCGCGGTAGTCGGCCAGCATCTCCTCCACCTGCCGCTTGTGGTCGGCGTAGGCGAACACCGTGTTGCCACGCAGCGGCTGTGACTCGGTGATCCACGCCGGGTTGTCCGCGTGGTAGCCGTAGGCCGCGCCGCTGGACGACACCACGATGTGCCGCACACCGTTCGCCACGCTGGCGTCGAGCACATTGCGCGTGCCGCCCACGTCCACCGAATGCTCGAAGACGCGGTTCGAATCCTTGCCGGGCGTGACGATGGAAGCGAGGTGCACCACCGTGTCGATGGCGTGGTCGGCGATGGTCTCGGCGACGCGCGAATCGCGTACGTCCAGCTGCCGGTAGGTGACGCCCATGAGCTGCCGGTCCGGCGGCACTTCGCGCACGTCGACCGCGACCAGCGCCTCCAGCGTGCCCTGCTGCGCCAGGGTGGCGAGCAGGCTGCGCCCCAGGAAGCCGTCGGCCCCGGTCACCAGCACGCGACGCGCCACGATGCCTTCGCCGCCGCTCATGGCTTCGCGGGCTTGCGCCCCCACCAGCTCGCCAGTGCGAGGCCCGCGATGATGTCCCAGAAGCCCCATACGCCCGCCACCACGGCCATGCCGCCGAGCCCGCCGAAGAAGCTGAAGATCAGCACCAGCCCGAGCCCCGAGTTGCGGATGCCCACCTCGATGGACACCGCGCGCCGGTCGTAGTCGCCCAGCCCCGAAAGCCGCGCGCAGATGTATCCCGTTCCGAAGGCCAGCGCGTCGTGGATCACCACCGCCAGCAGCACCAGCCCCACGTAGTCGAGGAAGAAGCGCCAGTTGCCCGCGATGGCGCCGATGATGAACACGATCAGCGCGATAAAACTCAGCACGCCCACCGGCTTCTTGATGCGCGCCGTGAGCGCCGGCAGCCTGTGCGCGCAGGCCACGCCCAGCACGAAGGGAATGCCGATGATCGCCACGATGTGCCCCAGCATGTCCAGCGGATCGAGCGCGATGGTCTTCAACAGCGCCGAGGCCGTCGGATGCAGGCCGCCCCAGAAGGCGAAGTTCAGCGGCATCACCACGATGGAGATCGCGTTCGAGATCGCCGTCATCGACACCGACAGCGCCACGTTGCCGCCCGCGCGGTGCGTGAGGATCTGCGAAATGTTCCCCGGCGGGCAGCAGGCCACCAGGATCATGCCCAGCGCGATGCTCGGTCCCGGCTTGAGGACCAGCGTGAGCACATAGGTCACGGCCGGCAGCACGATGAACTGCGCGCCGATGCCCACGGCCATGGCGCCGGGCATGCGCGCCACGCGCTTGAAGTCCTCGATGCGCGTGTCCAGCGCGATGCCGAACATCAGGAAGCCCAGCACCACGTTGAGCAGCACCAGCGAGGCCGGATTGAAATGCAGGCGTATCTCGTCGACAGGCAGCATGCGGAGGGCCTCCTTCGTTTTTCTTCAGGTGGGATCGGCCAGCGCAGCGGCGGCATTGCGCACGGCCGCGCGATAGGTGTCCTTGTGCACGTAATACGCCATGCGCTCCAGCTGCAGGTACTTGAAGCCGCCCGACAGGTCGGGCGCCGGCCCCTGCGCAGCGGCCCGCAAGGCGGCTGCCTTCGGCGAATCGCCCGCCTGCGCGCGAAAGTAGCGCGCCACCAGTTCGGCCTGCTCGTAGCGGCCCTGCCAGCCGATGCCGCTGGCCTCGATCATCCCGAGCACCGCGATGTTCTCGAAGCGCGGCGAGAAGATGTTCAGGTACAGCCGCGGCGCCATGCCCTGCCAGTTCAGCAGCTCGCGGTCGATGAACGGGTAGTGCAGCGCGTAGCCGGTGGCAGCGAGGATCAGGTCGTAGTCGCGCGCGCCGCCGTCCTTGAAGTGCACCGTATGCCCGTCGAGCCGCGCGATGTCGGCGCGCACGCCGATGTCGCCGTGGCCCACGTGGTGCAGCACCAGCGAGTTCACGATGGGGTGCGACTCGTACATCCGGTAGTCGGGCTTCGGGAAGCCGAAGCGCACCGGATCGCCGGTGAACCACTTGAGCACCGTCGAGTCGATGCGCTGCTTGAGCCATGGCGGCAGCGGGCGCTTGCCGCCCAGCGTGTCGGCCGGCTTGCCGAACACGTACTTGGGCACGAAGTAGTAGCCGCGCCGCACAGAGATGTCGACGCTCCTCGCGTAGTGCACGGCATCGACCGCGATGTCGCAGCCCGAGTTGCCCGCGCCGACGATCAGCACGCGCTTGTCCTTGAAGAGCTCGGGGTGCTTGTAGTCGCTGGTGTGCAGCAGCTCGCCGTCGAAGTGGCCGTCGAAGCTGGGCCGCTTGGGCTCGGCGAGCGTGCCGTTGGCGATGACCACGCCCCTGTACTCGGCCGTCTCGATGGTGCCTTCGGCATCCTCGGCGGTCACGAGCCAGTGCGTGCCGGGCGAATCGCTCACCGGCTCGACGCGCAGCACGCGCGTGTTGAAGCGGAAGTGCTCGCGCAGCCCGAAGCGGTCGGCGAAGTCGCTGAAGTAGCGGCGCAGTTCGCGGTGGCTCGGGTAGTCGGCCACCGTGTCGGCCATCGGGAACTCGCTGAACTCGGTGGTGCGCTTGCTCGAGATCAGGTGCGCGGAGTGATAGACCGTGGAGCGCGGGTTGGAGATGTCCCACAGCCCGCCCACGTCGCCATGCGCCTCGAAGCCCTGGAACGGCACGCCGTGCTTCTGCAGGTTGCGTGCGCCGGCAAGGCCGGAGGGGCCGGCGCCGATCAGCGCGATCTGTTCGTGGGTGGGTACGGCGTCGTTCGGCGGCGTCATCGGGTCGGAGGCTCCTTGGGAAGTCCGGGAATTGCAGTGGCGCCCGCCTCGCCCACGCGCGGCTTGCGCGGCTGGCCGCGCAGCAGGCGGTCGTGCAGTTTCTCCGGCAGCAGGTCGAGCGCCTTCGACAGCCAGCCGATGCGGCGCGGCAGCACGATCTTCTCGCGCCCAGCCGCCACGGCCGCCAGCAGCCGGTGCGCGGCATCGTCGGCTTCGAGCAGCCCCGGCATCGCAAAGCGGTTGCCGGCGGTGAGCGCGGTGCGGATGTAGCCCGGGCTGACCGTGTGCACCGTGAGCCCCGTCTCTCGCAACTCGGCGCGCAGGCTTTCAAGGTAGCGGATCAGGCCGGCCTTGCTCGCGCAGTACGCGCCGTTGCCCGGCATGCCGCGCCAGCCGGCGATGCTGGCCATGCCGACGAGCGCGCCGCGCCGCTGCGCGCACATCGCGGCGACGAAAGGCTGGAAGGTGGTGGCCGCGCCCAGCAGGTTGATTTCGAGCATGCGGCGGAACACGGCCAGGTCGTCGGCCTGGGCGGTGTTGTAGCCGCCGGCGACGCCGGCATTGGCGATCACCAGGTCGGGCACGCCGGCCCTGGCCATCCAGTCGACGGCCAGGGCCTGCATCTGCGGCCCGTTCGACACGTCGGGCGTGTAGACCGCGCAGCGCCCGGGTGCCAGCGCGGCCAGTGCTTCCAGTTTTCCGGCATCGAGCCCTGCCAGCGCAACCTGCGCTCCTTCTTCGATCAGCTCGCGTGCAAGCGCCTGGCCCAGGCCGCCGCAGGCGCCTGTGAGGACTACGTTGCGAAACTGCAGGGGCATCGGCTCGCGGTCTCCGGGTGGCAAAACCCGGCCACTGTAGCCGCGCATGCGCGCCCCGCCCCCCGGCATTTCCCCTTGCCCCGGCGGCTGCCGGAACGGGGCTTCAGGAATGCGTCAGGCTTCTGCGCCCTGCGGAAACTCGATCTGGATCTTCACGTCGCCCGCGCGCCCCGCCGCCGCTTCCTCGAAGGCCCGCACGCCATCGGTGAACGCGAAGGTGCGCGAGATGAAGGGCTTGACGTCGACCTGCCCCGAGGCGATCAGCGCCAGCGCGCGCGGGAAGATGTTGGCGTAGCGGAACACCGACTCGATGCGAACTTCCTTCGACTGGATCGCGACGATGTCCATCGGCACCTTGCCGCCGGGCATGCCCACCAGCACCAGGCAGCCGCCGGGGCACAGCAGGTCGACGATGCCCTCGAAGGCGCGTGCGCTGCCGCTGGCCTCGAAGACCACGTTGGCGCCCCAGCCGTCGGTGAGCGACTTCACGGCCCCGGCGAGGTCGGCGCCGCGCACGTCGACGGTCGTCACCGCCGGGTTGCTGTCGAAGAGCGCCAGCTTCTCGGGCACGAGGTCCGCGAGGATCACGCGCGCCGCGCCGCCCGCGAGCGCCGCCAGCGCCGTCATCGCGCCGATGGTGCCGGCGCCGACGACCACGGCCACGTCGCCCGGCTTCAGCGCCGCCTTCTTCGCGGCCTGCAGGCCGATCGACAGCGGCTCGACGATAGCGCCCTCGCCGAAGCTCACGTTGTCAGGCAGCCGGAAGGTGAAGGCCGCCGGGTGCACCACGTAGGGCGTGAGGCAGCCGTGGATGGGCGGCGTGGCCCAGAAGCGCACGGCCGGGTCGAGGTTGTAGATGCCTTCCAGCGTGGCGCGCGAATCGGCCGCCGGGATGCCGGGCTCCATGCACACGCGGTCGCCGGGCTTGAGGTTCGTGACCTCGGCGCCCACCTCGACCACGGTGCCCGAGGCTTCGTGGCCGAGGACCATCGGGTCCTCCACCACGTAGGGGCCGATGCCGCCGTGCTGGTAGTAGTGCACGTCGCTGCCGCACACGCCCACGGTGTGCATGCGGATCTTCACGTCGCGCGGCCCCATGTCCAGGGGCAGTTCGACGTCGCGCAGCCTGAGCTCGTGCGCCTTTTCCAGAACCAGTGCTTTCATGTATTCGAGTCCTTGAATGGGTGTTGTCTGTGTGTCGTCGGTCAATGCAATGAGGTGCCGGCGCGCAGCAGCGAGGCGCCGGAGTCGATGTCGAAGAGGTGCACCTGCGCCGGGTCGGCCACGAAGCGCACGCGCTCGCGCAGCCCCGGGCACTGCGCGGAGGGCATGAGCGCGGCGATCTCGCCGTCGCCCTGTCCGAAGCTCACCAGCACCTCGTTGCCGAGGTACTCGATGAGCTGCACCTCGCCGTGGAAGCCGCCACCCTGCCCTTCGCTGGCGTCGGGGTGCAGGTGCGCGGGCCGCACGCCGAGCGTGACGCGCTTGCGGCCTTCGAGCGCGAAGCGGTGCGCGTCCACCCACACGGTGCCTTCGAGGCCAGCGAGTTCGATGGTTCCGGTGGCCACCCCGTCGTCGCGCACATCCATCTCCACCAGATTCATCGGCGGCGTGCCGATGAAACCTGCCACGAAGGCCGAGCGCGGCCGCTCGAAGATCTCGCGCGGCGAACCGACCTGCTCGATGCGCCCGTCTCGCAGCAGCACGATGCGGTCGGCCAGCGTCATCGCCTCGTGCTGGTCGTGGGTCACGTAGACGGTGGTGGTCTTCAGCGCCTGGTGCAGGCGGGCGATCTCGATGCGCATGTGGTTGCGCAGCTTGGCGTCGAGATTCGACAGCGGCTCGTCGAAGAGAAACACCTTCGGCGTCTTGATCATCGCCCGCGCGATCGCCACGCGCTGCTGCTGCCCGCCCGAGAGTTCCGTGGGCTTGCGCTGCAGGTAGCGCTCCAGCCCCAGCGTGTCCGACACCTCCTTGATGCGCGCGTCGATCTCCGCCTTCGGCACCTTCAGCCGCTTGAGGCCGAAGGCGATGTTGTCGCGCACGCTCATGTGCGGATAGAGCGCGTAGTTCTGGAACACCATCGCGATGCCGCGCTCCTGCGGCGGCAGGTCGTTCACCCGCTGGCCGCCGATCATGAGGTCGCCGCCGGAGATGTCTTCCAGGCCCGCGAGCATGCGCAGGATGGTCGACTTGCCGCAGCCCGAGGGGCCGAGGAACACGACGAACTCGTTGTCGGACACGTCGAGGTCGAACTGGTGGACGACCTGCGTGTCGCCGTAGCGCTTGATGATGTTGTGACAGCTGATTGCGGACATGTCGTTCTTCAGGGAAATGGGTTGTGCGCCGTGATGCACGCCGGGGCTCATGCCGCGTCGCGCTTGCGCTTGAACGCCGCGTTGAGGAAGCCGCTGAGCACGCCGACCATGAGCAGCGGCGGCAGCGACAGCAGGATGACGGAGGCATTCAGGATGCCCCAGGGCACGTCGCGCCCGAGCTGGCTCAGCTCGGAGGCCACGATGGGCAGCGTCTTCGCATCCGAAGTGGTGAGCATCAGCGCGATGAGGAACTCGTTCCACACCAGCACGAAGCCGAAGGCGATGGCGCCGATCAGCGAGCGCGCGGCGATCGGCAGCGCCACCTTGAAGAAGATCGCGTAGGGGCCGTAGCCGTCGACGCGGCCGGCCTCCTCCACTTCCTTCGGTACCGCCTTGAAGGCGGGAATGGCGAGCCAGATCACGGTGGAGAGCGTGAGCAGCGTGTAGGTGACGACGAGCGCGATGCGCGTGTCGTACAACTCCAGCTGCAGCCAGATCACCATCAGCGGAATGGCCACCGCCACCGGCGGCAGGAAGCGCATCGAGAGCACGAAGAACTGGATGTCGTTCGCCCAGCGCAGCGGATAGCGCGCGAGCGCGTAGGCCGCAGGCAGCCCGAGCACCGCGCCCGCGATCACCGCCGCGCCCACCACCACGACGGAGTTGAGCAGCCCCTGCGTCACCGCCTCGCGGCTCAGCACGTAGACGTAGTTCTCCAGGGTGGGCGTGAAGAAGAACTTGGGCACGGCCGAGACGATGTCGACCCGGTTCTTGAACGAGTTGAGAAAGGTCCACAGCACCGGCACCAGCGCCGAGAGCCCGGCCAGGACCAGCACCAGCCGCGCGAGCAGCGTGCCGAGGGACAGCTTCTTCATTTTCCTGTTGGGGGATGCGCTCATTTCGGCCGCGTCCATTTCCAGATGTAGGTGAAGGCCACGGTCGAGGCGATCATCATCAGCACCGCCATGCCCGAGGCGTACGAGATGCGGCCCGACTCGATGAAGCCCTGCGAGAAGGCGTACATGTCCAGCGTCTCGGTCGAGATGCCGGGGCCGCCGCGGGTCATCACGTAGATCAGGTCGAAGGCGCGCAGCGACTCCACCATCTTCACGAAGCACAGGCTGACCAGCGGCGCCTTGAGCATCGGCAGAGCCACGTAGGCGTACACCTCCCAGGTCTTCGCGTGGTCCATGCGCGCGGCCTCGAAGGGCTGCGGCGGCAGGGTTTCGAGCAGCTTCAGCACGATGACTGCGAAGAACAGGCCCCACTGCCACACGTCGACGAAGGCCACGGTCAGCAGCGCGGTCACCGGGCTGGCGAGCAGGTCCAGCGGTTCTCCGGTGACGGCCTTGTACGGCCAGGTCAGCAGTCCGAACAGCGGGTGGAAGGCGAACTTCCACACGAAGGCCGCCGACACGCGCGGCAGCAGCACGGGCACGATGAACAGCATCGACAGCACGTTGCGCCAGCGCGCTGTGGTGCACTGGAACATCAGCACGCCCAGCAGCACCGCGAGGCCCATGGTGGCGCTGACGGTCAGCACCTCCCACACCAGCGACACGCGCACCGAATTGAGGAAGCGCCGGTCGGAAAAGAGCTGGACGTAGTTCGACAGCCAGACCCAGGCGGTGTCGGCCTGGCCCAGCTCGCGGTCCTGCAGCGAGATGCCGATCGCGAAAAGGGTGGGCACCAGCGCCAGCACTGCAAGCACCAGCAGGCCGGGCCCGATGAAGACGAGCGGCAGCCGGGTTGCCGTCGCCGTCTTCTTTTTCTTCTCCCTGAGCGTCATTACTTCTTGCGCCGCGCGACCAGTTGCTTCGCGTAGGCGTCGAGTTCGTCGAGCCCGCCCTTGATGTCGGTGCGCGAGCCGGTGATCAGCTCTTCGAGGATGATCCCCCAGCGGTCGCCGAGGTCGGGCCAGGCCGGGTCCTGCCAGAAGTTCACGGCCGTGACCTTGCCGGTGTCGGCCAGCGCCTTGCCGAGGTCGGCGCCGTAGCGCTTGGCGAACTCGGGGCTGGCCAGCACGCTGGTGCGGTTGAGTTCGCCGAACTGGCCTTCGGCGAGGCGGCGCTGCTCCTGCTTCTTAGAAGTGGCCCAGGCGACGAAGAGGCCGGCGCACTTCTTGGCCTCCTCGGTCTTGTTGGCCTTGGCGCCGATGGCCAGGCCGTGGCCGTAGCCGCCGCCGGTCAGCGGCGTGGGCGGCGGCAGGTAGGCGACCTTGCCGATCACGGTCGACATCTTCGGGTCGAGCGCGTTGCCGGCCAGCGGAGTCGACTCGATCAGCATCGCCACCTTGCCTGCGAGGAAGGCGCCGGTGGATTCGTCCCAGCCGCCGGTCTTGGTGCCGGGCGCGGAGTACTTGAAGAGATCGAGATAGGTCTGCGTGGCCTTCACGGCCGCGGGCGAGTCGAACACGGGCTTGTCGCCGTCGAACCACTGGCCGCCATAGCCGCGGAAGAAAGGCATCCAGCGCCACACATTGGCGCCCGAGCCGCGCTGGCCGCGCAGCGCCACGCCGTAGACGCCGTTGGCCGGATCGTTGAGCTTCTTCGCGGCCTCGGCGAATTCCTCCAGCGTGGTCGGGGGCTTGATGCCGGCCTTCTCCAGCAGGTCCTTGCGGTAGACCAGCAGGTCGCCGCCACCGGTGAGCGGCGCGAACCAGACCTGGCCGTCGAAGGTCGCGACCTTCTGGCGGCCGGGGTCGAAGTCGGCGTAGTCGTAGTCGGCGGGGTAGTACTTCGCCAGCGGCACGATCCACTTCGACTGGGCGAACAGCGGCACATTGGCCTCGTCGACGTAGTACACGTTGTACTTGCCCACGGTCGAGGCGTCTGCGCGGGTCTTGGTGCGGCGGTCGTTCTCGTTGAGGTTGTCGATGCTGAACGAGGCGCCGCTCAGGGCCTTGAACTCGTCCTTGTACTTTTCGAGCAGGGTCAGCCCGTCGCGGGGCTGGGACAGGACGCGCAGGTCCTCCTTGCAGACCTGCTGGGCCTGGGCCGCGCCGCCCCATGCGGCCAGCGCCGCCAGCAGCATCGCGCAGCCCTTGAGCCGGTGCCGGTTTTCTTGAACAGCCATCGTTTTGTCTCCTTTGAACCTGTCGCGAATTGCCGGCGGATCGCGGCGGAAACAGGTGGAACGAAGCGTAGGCAGCGGCGGCGCGGCGCCGCGTACACGCGAGCCGGGGCACTGGTATTTTCATGACCAGCCTGCTTGGGGTTTTGCCGGAGTCGAGGGCTTTCGACCCCGCCTGGTTGCATTTCAAAACTTCATCGATAGAATCGATTTCAGTTTTTATTTGAAACCAAATAGAGCAATCATGAGCACCACGCCGCCATGCCAGGCCACCTTCGCGCGCCCATGCGACACGCCGTCGATATCGGGCGCACTGGCGCTCCTCTTCGCCATCGCCTGCGGTCTGGCTGTGGCCAACGTCTACTACGCGCAGCCGCTGCTGGACACGCTGGCGCACACCTTCGGCATCCGGCCCGCCACTGTCGGCGTCGTCATCACCATCACGCAGATCGGCTACGGGCTGGGGCTGCTGCTGGTGGTTCCGCTGGGCGACCTCGTCGACCGCCGCCGGCTGATCGTCGGGCAGTCGCTGCTGTCGGTGGCCGCGCTGCTGGCCGTGGCGCTGGCGCCCAGCGCGTCGGTGCTGCTGCCGGCGATGGCCGCCGTGGGCGTGCTGGCCGTGGTGACGCAGGTGCTGGTCGCCTACGCCGCGAGCATGGCCGCGCCAGGCGAGCGCGGCCGCGTGGTGGGTACCGTCACCAGCGGCATCATCATCGGCATCCTGCTGGCGCGGGCGGTCTCGGGCACGCTGTCGGATCTCTTCGGCTGGCGCTCGGTGTACCTGGCCTCGGCGGCGGCCACGCTGGTGGTCGCCGGGCTGCTGTGGATGGTACTGCCCGCGCGCACGCGGCCCGCGCCGGGCATCTCGTACCCCCGGCTGATCCGCTCGGTGTTCGCGCTCTTCGCGCAGGAGCCGGTGCTGCGCATCCGCGCCGTGCTCGCGATGCTGATCTTCATGTCCGTCACCATGCTGCTGACGCCGATGGTGCTGCCGCTCACGGCACCGCCCTTCTCGCTCTCGCACACGCAGGTGGGCCTGTTCGGGCTGGCAGGCGCGGCCGGGGCGCTAGGTGCCGCGCGAGCGGGCCGCCAGTCGGACCGAGGCCGCGCGCAGCGCACCACCTGCATCGGCCTGAGCGCGATGCTGTTGTCGTGGGGGCTCATCGCGATGCTGCCGTGGTCCATCTGGGCGATGGTGGCGGGCGTGATCGTCATCGACTTCGGCCTGCAGTCGGTGCACGTGGCCAACCAGAGCCTGATCTACCGCGTGCGCCCCGAGGCGCAGAGCCGGCTGACGGCCGGGTACATGATCTTCTACTCCATCGGCTCCGCCACTGGATCGATGGCTTCGACGATGGTGTACGCCCATGCGGGCTGGAACGGCGTCTGCCTGGCCGGAGCCCTTGTCAGCGGCGCGGCGCTGCTGTTCTGGGCGCTGACCCGGCACCTGACGCCGCGAGACACGGCCGCCTGACTTCAGTCCGTGGTGACCAGCGGCGTGTTCTGCGCGGTGCGCAGCCCGAAGCGGTCCTGCGCCTGCTGCCGGTAGACCGAGGGCGTCATGCCCTTGAGCTGCAGGAAGCGGCGGTTGAAGTTCGCAAGGTTCGCGAAGCCCACCTCGTAGCAGATGTCGCTCACCAGCCTGTCCGACTTCTGCAGCATCTCGCAGGCCTTGGCCACGCGCAGCCGCGTGACGAAGTCGGTGAAGGTGGCGCCCATGTGCCTGTGGAACCAGCGCGAGAAGCTGCTCTCGGCCATGTTGGCCACGGCGCACACTGCCGGCAGAGAGAGTTCTTCCGTGAGGTGCCGGTCGAGGTGGTCGAGCACTCGGCGCATGCGCGTGTTGACGCTCGGATCCTCGGCCACCGGCTCCGCAGTGCTGGAAATCTGCCGCCAGTCGGGCCAGCGGGCCAGCTCGTGCAGCAGTCCGATGAAGGCCGACAGCCGCGCCATGCCCTCTTGCCCCTGCACGCGCTGGAAGCGCTCGCGCACGAGGTCGCCGATGCCGAAGAACTCGATGCCCAGCTTCGCCCGGTCGAGCATCGGCAGCACCGCCTTCAGCTCGGGGAACAGGTCCGTGCCCTTGCGCAGCGGCTCGTCGCGGAAGTGGATGACCATGCTGCGCTCGGCGATGCCCTCGGGTGGCACGTCGTGCGAGATCCAGGTATGGGGCAGCCGGGCACCCACCAGCGCCACGTAGCCGGGCTCGAAGCGCCCGATGTGGTCGCCGACGAAGGCATCGCCGCTGCTGCGGTTGATGCACTGCAGCTCGTATTCGTCGTGGTAGTGCCAGCAGTCGAAGGGCCAGGGCACGCCGTGCTGCAGGCAGCGCACCGAACTGCCGCCCGCCGGCTCGAAGCCGAGCCTCGGGTCGCGCATCAGTTCGTGCTCGAGTTCGGGTTTTCGCGCTGCGTTGTGCCTCATGTTCGACTAGCCCTCGCGCGCAGGCCGGCGGCGCAGCCTTCAGGCGCCGGCGACCTTCATGCGGTTCACCAGGACCGACCCCGTGGTCTTGGCGCCGAAAGTGTAGGCATCGGCCCCGATGGCTTCAATACCCAGCAGCATGTCCTTCAGGTTGCCGGCGATCGTGATCTCCTGCACCGGGAAGGCGATCTTGCCCTTTTCCACCCAGAAGCCGCTGGCGCCGCGCGAGTAGTCGCCGGTCACGTAGTTCACGCCCTGCCCCATCAGCTCGATCACGAAGAGGCCGGTGCCCAGCTTGGCGAGCATGGCGTCGAGGTCGTCGGTGTGCTTCGTCAGGCGCGAGCTCAGCGTCAGGTTGTGCGAGCCGCCGGCGTTGCCGGTGGTCTTCATGCCCAGCTTGCGCGCCGAGTAGGTCGAGAGGAAGTAGCCCTCGAGGCGGCCTGCATCGACCACCTTGCGCGCCCGGGTGGTCACGCCTTCGTCGTCGAAGGGGGCGCTGCCCTTGCCGCGCAACAGGTGCGGGTCTTCGGCCACGTCGACGTGCGCGGGCAGCACGGGCTTGCCCAGCGAGTCGAGCAGGAATGTGCTCTTGCGATACAGCGATCCGCCGCTCACGGCCTGCACCAGCGAGCCCAGCAGGCCCACGGCCAGCGGCGACTCGAAGAGCACCGGGCATTCGACGGTCTTGATCTTGCGCGACTTCAGGCGGCTGAGCGCGCGTTCGGCGGCGTAGCGGCCTACGGCCTGCGGGCTGGCCAGTTCGTCGGCCGAGCGCATGGAGCTGTACCAGGCGTCGCGCTGCATGTCGTCGCCCTTGCCGGCGATGGGCGCCACCGAGATGGAGTGCCGCGAGCTGGCATAACCGCCGCGAAAGCCATGCGTGTGGGCGCTGAAGAAGTGGCTCTGCTGGGCCGAGACGCCCGCGCCCTCGCTGTTGGTGATGCGCTTGTCGGTCGAAAGGGCCGCTTCCTCGCATTCGAGGGCCAGCTTGGCGGCCTGCTCGCTGGTCACGTCCCAGGGGTGGAACAGGTCGAGCTCGGGGTGCTCCTTGGCGATGTCTTCCTCGTCCGGCAGGCCGCTCACGGGGTCTTCGGCGGTGAAGCGGGCGATGTCGTAGGCCGCCTGCACCGTCTGGGCGATGGCCGCCTCGGAGAAATCGGAGGTGCTGGCATTGCCGCGGCGGTGGCCCACGTAGACCGTGACGCCCAGCGACTTGTCGCGGTTGCGCTCGACGTTTTCCAGTTCGCCCTTGCGCACCGAGACGCTCAGGCCGCAGCCCTCGGAGGCCTCGGCCCCGGCGTCGGTGGCACCCAGCCGCTTGGCGTGCGCCAGGGCGGTGTCGACCAGGTTTTCGAAGAAGGAGCGGCTGTAGGCGAAGCCGGAATCGGCGCGCGAGGAGGATGTCGTCATGTGGTGGCTATGATACTTGCGCCCCCCATTTCCCGTTTTCAGCAGCTTCCCACCGCGCATTGCACGCGTTGCAACGCCTCGCGGCGCGGCCCAGAATCCATCCCATGTCCCGCAAACCCAAAAAAGGCTATTACGTCCGCGGCCATTTCGTGGCCGAAGGCAGCGAGCTCGACCTCGAACTCAAGCGCGAGCTCAAGGGCTCCGACGACGCCAGCCGCACCGACCTGAAGCGCGAAAGCGAAGAGCTGCAGAAGCTGGGCGCCGAGCTGCTCACCCTGCGCGCCGGCCTGTTCGACGCGCTCCAGCTCGACGAGAAGCTGGTCGAGGCCATCGCCGAAGCCAAGCGCATCACCAATTTCGAGGGCAAGCGCCGCCAGATGCAGTACGTCGGCAAGCTCATGCGCAAGCTGGAGCCCGAGGCGCTGGAGGCCGTGAAGCGGGCCCTGGCAGAGCAGAACACCGTGCCGGCCGCCGAAGTCGCCGCCCTGCACGAGGCCGAGCGCTGGCGCGACAGGCTGATTGCCGACGACGACGCCCTCGGCGGCTGGATCGAAACCCACCCCGCCACCGACGCCCAGCAGCTTCGCGCCCTGGTGCGCCAGGCCCGCAAGGACATGAAGGCCGGCCCCGCCGGCGAGGCGCCGCGCCAGGGCAAGGCCTATCGCGAGGTGTTCCAGGTGGTGCGCGCCCAGCTGGCCGTGCACGGCGGCGCCGACCATGCCGCCGCAGCGGCAGCCCAGGACCGGGAAGAAGACGCATGAGCGAGGCTGCATTCGATCCGGTGCGCATCGGCATCGTCTCCGTCAGCGACCGCGCCTCCAGCGGCACCTACGAGGACAAGGGCCTGCCCTCGCTGAAAGAATGGCTGGGCCGGGCGCTGAAGAACCCCATCGAATTCGAACCCCGGCTGATCCCCGACGAGGCGGACCGCATCAGCGCCACGCTGATCGAGCTGGTCGACGCCGGCTGCTCGCTGGTGCTGACCACCGGCGGCACCGGCCCCGCCCTGCGCGACGTGACGCCCGAGGCCACGCTGGCCGTAGCGCACAAGGAAATGCCGGGCTTCGGCGAACAGATGCGCCAGATCAGCCTGCGCTTCGTACCCACCGCGATCCTCTCGCGTCAGGTGGCGGTGATCCGTGACAAGAGCCTGATCATCAACCTGCCCGGCCAGCCCAAGTCGATCGCGGAAACGCTCGAAGGGCTGAAGGACACCGAGGGCGTGCAGGTGGTGCCGGGCATCTTCGCGGCCGTGCCCTATTGCATCGACCTGATCGGTGGGCCCTATCTCGAGACCGACGATTCCGTCTGCAAGGCCTTCAGGCCCAAGTCGGCCATTCGAGCCCGCTGAGCCTGTTGCTCATTGCGCCGCCTGCGCGCTCTTCGCCTCGACGTCCTTCAGGCAGGCGTTGATGGCGGCGTTCGACACCAGCCCGTAGCAGCGCGCAGCGGCCGCGCGCACGGCCTTCTGCTGAACGCGCCGTTCCTCGGCGCTATCGATCTGGTAGCTCATGAGCCACTTCATGGCGAAGGCGAGCACGATGCCGAAGCCTATAGCGATGCCGACCACCGTCGAGCGCCAGGTCCGCGCCGGCGCGGCGGGAGGTGCCGAGCCGTAACCCACGTCGAAGGCCATCGGCGGCTGCGCCGGCGAGCCGCCGTGGACCCTGCGGCGCTGCGGGGCGCGCGGCTCGGCCTTCGCCTGGGTGAAAGACTTGTTGTCGTAGCGGCTGCTCATCGATCTGCGTGCATGGGGAGGTAGTCCGGACGCGATTGTCCAACAGCCGTCCCCCGCAGGCTGAAACGGCCGGTGGCTGTGTTCCTCCTCGCTCAGGCCGCTGCGCGCCGCGCCAGCCACTCGTCGAAGCGGATCGCGCCCAGGCGCGGGTTCGATCCGGGCGTCAGCGAACGGTCGTCGAGCTGCACGCCGAAGTAGCGTGCGCCGGGGTCGGTCACGACCTTCCGGGCATCGCCCGTCGCCGCGAAGAAGCGGCGCACCAGCGCGTCGAGCGGCAAGGCCTCGGGCCCGGCGATCTCGATCCGGCCGCGCGCCGGCAGCTCGGTCACGACCTCGGCCAGCGCCGCCGCCACGTCGTCGGCCGCCATCGGCTGGATGAGCGCGTCCGAAAGCCGAGCCACGCCGTCCTGCACGCCCGACGCCGCGATGGCGCCCACGAACTCGAAGAACTGCGTGGCCTGCACGATGGTGTAGGGCACGGGCGAGGCCTCGATCAGGTCTTCCTGGAGCTGCTTGGCGCGGAAGTAGCCGCTGTCGAGCAGGCGCGCGGTGCCGACCACCGACAGCGCGATGTGATGCACCACGCCGGCCTTCACCTCGGCCGCGAGCAGGTTGCGCCCCGCGGTCGCGAAGAAGTCGAGCGCCGCCTGGTCCTCGAACGAGGGCGAATTCGCCACGTCGACGACGACGCGGGCGCCCGCGAGCGCCTCGTCCAGGCCCTCGCCGGTGAGGGTGTTGACGCCCGTGGAGGGCGATGCGGCGACGACGTCGTGGCCGGCCTCCCGCAGGCGGGCGGCAAGCCTGGAGCCGATGAGGCCGGAGCCTCCGATGATGGCGATCTTCATGGTCGATTCCTTGGTCAAGAAAGAGTGCGAGGAGTGCGAAGGGGCGCCCCCGATGGCCGCCCTCGCCTGCAAGACGTCCGGCCGCACGCGCTTGTGACAGCCGGATCGCTCTTTCTTCCAAAAAAATCGGCCCGAACCCCGCTCTGGGCCCTCACCGCCCCTTCACCGCCCCGAAACCGTGCGTGTCGGCCGCCTGCTCGCAGGGCACCCGTTCAGCCTGCACGGTCGAATGGTGGATATCGAAGCGCTCGGCCAGCATCGCGCGCAGCCGCTGCGTGAGCGGCGCCAGGTCGCCCACCTCCGGCGTGCACACCACGTGCACGCTCAGGCTCACCTTGCCGCTGGACAGCGCCCACACGTGCAGGTCGTGCAGGCTCGCGACGCCCTCGCTGCCCAGCAGCGCGCTCTCGATCGCGGGCAGGTCCACCTCGTCGGGCACGCCTTCGAGCAGCACGTTGAGACTCTCGCGCAGCAGGCGCCAGGTGCGCGGCAGCACCCAGAGGCCGATGGCCACGGCGATCACCGAGTCGACCCAGCCCCAGCCCGTGTAGCGAATGACGATGGCGCCGACGATCACGCCGATGGAGCCCAGCATGTCGGCCCACACCTCCAGGTACGCGCCCTTCACGTTGAGGCTCCGGTCCTTGCCGGAGGCCAGCAGCCGCATGCCGATGAGGTTGACCACCAGCCCGCCGGCGGCCACCAGCAGCATCGTGGTCGACTGGATCTCGGCCGGCGCCGAGATGCGCCGGTAGGCCTCGTACAGCACGTAGATCGCCACGAAGAACAGCAGCACCGCGTTGAGCACCGCCGCCAGGATCTCGAAGCGGTAGTAGCCGAAGGTGCGCCGCCGGTCGGCCGGCCGCTTGCCGATCCAGATGGCGGCCAGCGAGATCGCCAGCGCCACCGTGTCGGTGAACATGTGCGCGGCATCGGACAGCAGCGCGAGGCTGCCCGACACCAGCCCGCCCACCACCTCGGCAACGAGGTAGGCCGAGGTCAGCAGCAGCGCCCAGCGCAGTGCCTTCTCGTTGCCGCCGGTGGCGTGGGCATGCTCATGTGCCATGGGAACCTCGCAGTGAAGGGTCCGAAGGATCGGGCGGCGCGCCGATCGCCTGTTGCTGCGCCTTCTCCTCTTCCTCGTCGCGCCGGTGGGCGATGCGGTAGAGCAGCGGCAGCACCAGCAGCGTCAGCGCGGTCGACGACAGGATACCGCCGATCACCACCGTGGCCAGCGGCCGCTGCACCTCGGCGCCGGTGCCTGTGGCGATGGCCATCGGCACGAAGCCCAGCGAGGCGACCAGCGCCGTCATCAGCACCGGCCGCAGCCGAGTGAGCGCACCCTCGCGGATGGCCGCGTCCAATGGCAGTCCGCTCTCGCGCAGGTTGCGGATGAAGGAGATCATCACCAGCCCGTTGAGCACCGCCACGCCCGACAGCGCGATGAAGCCCACCGCCGCCGAGATCGACAGCGGAATGCCGCGCATCCACAGCGCCACGATGCCGCCCGTGAGCGCGAACGGGATGCCGGTGAACACCAGCAGCCCGTCCTTGATGTTGCCGAACATCGCGAACAGCAGCGTGAACACCAGGAGCAGCGACACCGGCACCACGATCTGCAGCCGCTGCGTGGCCGAGGCGAGGTTCTCGTACTGGCCGCCCCACACGGTCCAGTAGCCGGTGGGGATCTTCACCTTGCCCATCGCCTCCTCGGCCTCGGCCACGAAGGAGCCGAGGTCGCGCCCGCGCACGTTGGCGCTGACCACGATGCGGCGCTTGCCGTCCTCGCGGCTCACCTGGTTGGGGCCGGGCGCGATATCCAGCGTGGCCACCTCGCCCAGCGGAATGAAGCTGGTGCGCAGGCCCTCGGCGCCCGCGCCCTTGGGCAGGGCCACGGGCAGGCGCTTGATGGCCTCAAGGTCGGTGCGCAGCTCCTCGGGCAGGCGCACGATGATGTCGAAGCGCCGGTCGCCGTCGAACAGCGTGCCCGCCTCGCGCCCGCCCACGGCGGCGGAGATGGCGTCCTGCACGTCGCCCACGTTGAGGCCGTAGCGTGCGGTCTTGGTGCGGTCGATATTCACCGTGAGCATCGGCAAGCCGGTGGTCTGCTCGATCTTCACCTCCGCCGCGCCGGCAATGCCGTTGAGCACGCCCGAGACCTCTGCCGCGGTCTTGTTCAGCACGTCCATGTCGTCGCCGAAGATCTTCACCGCCACGTCGCTGCGCACGCCCGAGATCAGCTCGTTGAAGCGAAGCTGGATGGGCTGCGAGAACTCGTAGTTGTTGCCCGGCAGCTTCTCCACTTCTTCCTGCACCGCCGCGAGCACCTCGGCGCGCGAGCGCTTCGGCGTGGGCCACTCGCTCTCGGGCTTGAGCATGATGTAGCCGTCGGAGATGTTCGGCGGCATCGGGTCGGACGCGATCTCGGCCGTGCCGGTGCGCGCGAACACGCGCTCGATCTCCGGAAACTTCGCCTTCAGCGTGCGCTCGAGCTGCTTCTGCATCTCGACCGACTGCGTCAGGCTGGTGCCCGGAATTCGCAGCGCCTGGATGGCGAAGTCGCCCTCGCTCAGGCTGGGCACGAACTCCGTGCCCAGGCGCGTGGCCAGCAGGCCCGACAGCACCACAGCAACGGCGGCGAAGGTGATGACCAGCGGCTTGGCCGCCATCACGCGCGCCAGCAGCGGCTCGTAGACTCGCTTGGCCCACAGCATCAGGCGGTTTTCCTTCTCGCTGACCTTGTTGCCGATGAAGAGCGCCACGGCAGCGGGAATGAAGGTGATCGACAAAACCATCGCGCCCAACAGCGCGATCACCACGGTGAAGGCCATCGGGTGGAACAGCTTGCCCTCGACACCCGTGAGCGCAAAGATCGGCAGGTACACGATCATGATGATCAGCTGGCCGAACAGCAGCGCGCGCCGCGCCTCCTGCGAGGCTGCGAACACCTCGTGGAAGCGCTCGCTGCGCGTGAGCGGCCTGCCCTTGTGGGCCTGCGCGTGGGCCAGCCTTCGCACGCAGTTCTCCACGATCACCACCGCTCCGTCGATGATGATGCCGAAGTCCAGCGCGCCCAGGCTCATGAGGTTGGCGCTGACCTTCTGGTTCACCATGCCGGTGAAGGTGAAGAGCATCGACAGCGGAATGACGAGCGCCGTGATGATCGCGGCGCGGATGTTGCCGAGGAACAGGAACAGGATCGCGATGACCAGCACCGCGCCCTCGAACAGGTTCTTCTTCACCGTGGCGATGGCCTTGTCGACCAGCACCGTGCGGTCGTACACCGTCACAGCCTTCACGCCGGCGGGCAGCGTGCGGTTGATTTCCTGCATCTTCTTGTCGACGGCCTGCGACACCGTGCGGCTGTTCTCGCCGATCAGCATGAACACTGTGCCCAGCACCACCTCGCGGCCGTTGTCGGTGGCAGCACCCGTGCGCAGTTCGCGGCCGATGCCGACCTCGGCCACGTCCTGCACGCGCAGCGGAATGCCGTTGGCGTTGCCCAGAATGACATTGCCGATGTCCTCGGCCGACTTCACCTGCCCCGGCGCGCGAATGAGGTATTGCTCGCCGCGCTTCTCGATGTAGCCCGCGCCCACGTTGGCGTTGTTGCGCTCCAGCGCGAGCACGATATCGCCCATGGTCAGGCCGTGGGCCAGCAGCTTGGCCGGGTCGGGCGCGATCTGGAACTCCTTGGCGAAGCCGCCGATGGAGTTGATCTCGGTCACGCCCGGCACGTTGCGCAGCTGCGGCTTGATGATCCAGTCCTGTATCTCGCGCAGGTCGGTGGGCGAATACGGCTTGCCGTCGGCCTTTTTCGCGCCCTCCTCCGCCTCGACGGTCCAGAGATAGATCTCGCCCAGGCCGGTGGAAATCGGCCCTATCACCGGCGAGATGCCGCGCGGCATGCTCTCGCGCGCGGACTGTATGCGCTCGTTGACGAGCTGGCGCGCGAAGTAGATGTCGGTGCCGTCCTTGAAGATCACCGTGACTTGCGAGAGGCCGTAGCGCGAGAGCGAGCGCGTCTGCTGCAGGCCCGGCAGGCCGGCCATGACTGTCTCTACCGGGTAGGTCACGCGCTGCTCGGTCTCCAGCGGGGAGTAGCCGGGCGCGGCGGTGTTGATCTGCACCTGCACGTTGGTGATGTCGGGCACGGCGTCGATAGGCAGCTTCTGGTAGCTGAAGATGCCGAGCGCCGCCATGCCGAACACGGCGAGCAGCACCAGCCAGCGCTGCTCGATGGAGAAGCGGATGATTCGTTCGAACATGCGGGCTTCCTCAGTGGGTGTGCGTGGCCGAGCTCTTGCCCTGCTGCGACTTCACGACGAAGCTGCCGCTGGCCGCATACGCCGTACCGGGCTTCAGCCCGCCGACGATCTCGACGCGCTTGCCGTCGCTGCGGCCTGTCTGCACGTGCTGCGGCAGGAAGCCGCCGGGCACGCGCAGGAACACGGTGGGCTTGTCTTCCACGGTCTGCACCGCGTCGGCCGCGACCGTCACGGGCGCCTCGGTCTCGGAGGCCACCAGCTCGACATTCACGAAGAGGCCCGGGCGCCAGATGCGGTCGGGGTTGGTCAGCGTGACGCGCGCCGTGGCGGTGCGCGTCTGCGCGCCGATCAGCGAGCCCACGTACGAGACCTTGCCGGTCGCGGTCTGGTCGAAGGCGCTGGAGCGGATCTTCACCTGCTCGCCGACGCGCACCAGGTTCAGGTTGCTGGCGGCCACGCTGATCTCGGCCCACACGGTCGACAGGTCGGAGATGGTGAAGACGTTGACCGCCTCGCCCACCGATTCGCCGAGCGAGATGTGCTTCTCGACCACCATGCCGTCGAAGGGCGCGCGCAGCTCGTAGCGGCCCAGCGCCGACGAGCCGGGCGTGGCGCCCAGCGCCAGCAGCTTCTGGTTGGCGTTGGCCACGGCGATGCGCGCCTCCTGCATGGCCTGCTCGGCCTGCAGGTAGTCCTGCTGCGGCGAGATCTTCTCCTCCCACAGCTTCTTCTCGCGCTCATACGTCGTGCGGGCCAGCTCCAGCCGGCGCTGCGCCGACTGCAGCTCGCTGCGCTGCTCAGAGAGCCCCGGGCTCGACAGCACCGCGAGCACCTCGCCGCGCTTGACCTCCTGGCCCAGGTTGGCCGGCACGCTGTCGACCACGCCCGCCACGCGCGGCACCACATGCGCCGTGCGGTCTTCGTTGAACTTGATCTCGCCGGGCAGCTGCAGCGACAGCTTGATGCGCGCGGGGCCGGCGCTCTCGATGGCGATGTCGGCAGCCTTGATCTGCTCGTCGGTGAAGGCGATCTTTTCCTCGTCTTCCTTGTGGGCGGCGGACTTCTCTTCGCCTCTGGTTTCGCCGGAGGCTGCCTTGGCCTCGCCCTTGCCTTCCTCGGCGTGATGCTCCTTGTCGCCGTGGCCCTTGGCCTCGCCGTGGTTGTGGTCATGGTCTTCGCCGGCCTTGGCCTCCTTGTGGCCCTCTTCCTTGTGGCCGCCCTCCTCGTGGTGCTCGCCGTCGCCATGGCCGGCGGCTTCCGAATGGCCGGCCGCCTCGGGCTTGGCTGGCGCGCTGCGCAATATCAGCGCCCCGGCACCCGCGCCCAGCACGAGCACCGCCGCGATGGCGATCAGCTGCTTCTTGCCGACACGCTCGGCGAAAGTCTTGCGTTCTTCTGTGTTCATGATCTGTGGAATTCCTTGTTTGCCTGTCAGCGCGCGACGGGCGTGGTCATCGCGGGAGCGGTCGCGTCGCCTTCATTGCCCAGCAGCCGGTCGAGCTCTCCCGCGGCGCGGTGCGCGTCGGCCAGGGCGAGCAGGTACTGCGCGCGCACCTGGAACAGCGTGCGCTGCGCATCCAGCGCTTCGAGAAAGCTGAACTTGCCCAGCTCGAAGCCCTTGGTGGCGGCCTTGTAGGCGCTCTCGGCGCCGGGCAGCGCGTCGCGCTGCAGCGTCTCGGCGGTGGCGTGCGCGGAGCGCAGGCGCTCGGTGGCCTGGGCCACGTCGGTGCCCAGCTGCAACTCGGCGGCGGCGAGGTCGTCGCGTGCCTTTTCCTCGCGGCTCAGCGCCTCGGCGACGTTGCCCCGGTTGGTGTCGAAGATCGGCAGCGGCACCGACAGCCCCAGCACCACCTGGTTGCGCCGGCTGCTGCCGGTCTCGCCCTCGGAAGCCGGCACGCGCTTGGCGCCCAGCGAGACGGTCACGTCGGGAATGCGCCTGGCGCGCTCCAGGTCGGCCAGCGCCTTGCGCCGATCGACCTCGAGCCGCGCCTGCCGCACCACCGGTGCATCGGCGAGCCTGCCGGCGATGTCCTGCGCCGAAGCTATCGCCGGCAGCTGGTCGACCGCGCCATCCACCTGCGTGAAGCGGGGGGCGGGATTACCCCACAGCGCTGCGAGCTGCTGGCGTGCCGAGCGCAGCGTGCCCTCGGCCTGCATCAGCTCGACGCGGATGCCGGCCTCGGCCACGCGCGCCTTGGTTTCCTCCAGCGGCGAGACCTTGCCGGCAGCCACGCGGTTGGCGGCAGCGCGGGTGGCGGTCTGCGCGAGGCCCACCGAATCCTGCGCGAGCCGCAGGCGCTCCTGCGCGGTCAGCACGTCGAAGAAGGCTGTGACAGTGGCCGCGCGGATCTCGGCGCGGCGCCCAGCCAGCGCCGAGGCCGCCTGGTCGCGCGCCCGCTCGGCCGCTGTGACGCGGGCCGAGCGCTTGCCGCCCAGCTCAATGGGCTGGCTCAGCTGCAGCGTGGTGGTGCGGTTGTCGCGACGCATGTCTTCCAACTGCACGTCGAGCGTGGGGTTGGGCCAGGCGCCGGCCTGGACGACGGCGCCCTCGGTGGCCTCCTGCTCGCGCAATGCGGAGGACAGGCCGGGGTTGGCCCGCATCGCCATGGCGACGGCGCTGCGAAGGGTCAGCGGACCCGCGGGCTCCTGCACACGGGTGTTGGCCGCACCGGACGGCGCGGGTTGTGAATGGGGGACTCCGGCGGAGGCCTGAGCGACCTGCGAAAAAGCCGGGGGCGCCGCCATGGCCAGCACGGCCAGCGGCACGAAGAGCGTGCGCATCGAATTCTCCTGGGTTGCGAAACAACGGACGGACGAATTCGGCGAGAGCTCGGCTAGCTGATGGTGGGTATCAGAAGGGGGTGGTGTGCTCTCGCCGAATCAGGAGGCGAGAGACCAGTCGGGGCGGACCGGAACGTCGGAGACATGCGAGGCGAAACGCTCGTCGGGCGTCGCGCGCAGCGGCTGGGCCACACGCGCCACGGAGGCCACCGGTTCGTCCAGCGCATCGGCATGCTGGGCATGGCCGAAGTGGCAGACGGCGCAATCGCCGACCACCGCATTGGGCTGGGTGCTGGAGTTCTTCTGCGCACCTTCGCCGCTGTGGCTGCGGTCGGTGCCGCGGGTTTCGCTTTCGTGGTGGCCCCAGTGGTCGGGCCGGGTGTCGCGCTCATGCTGGCAGTACGCCGATGCCGACGCCCAGCTGAACTGGAACGGCAGCAGGACGAGCATGAAGATGAGGAACCAGCGGCGCATGGAGGCAAAAAGTATATCGGCGGGCTGCATCGGGCATTTCGGCAATGGCCCTGCAAGGCGCAGGCCCTGAACGAAGCGGGCCGGCGCAATGTACGACCGGGGGGTGAGGCTTTGTCTGTCAGCAGGATTACCGAAACGTAACCCCCGTACCGTAAGTGCTTCGATACCATCCGCAGATGCGAATCCTTGTCATCGAAGACGAGCCCAAGCTGGGCGACTACCTCAAGAAGGGGCTCGAGGAGAACGGTTACGTCGTCGACATAGCCCGCGACGGCATCGAGGGAAAGTACCTCGCCACCGAGGGTGACTACGCGCTGATCCTGCTCGATGTGATGCTCCCCGGCATCGACGGCTTTGCCGTGCTGCAGGCCATCCGCCGCACGAAGAACGTGCCGGTGCTCGTGCTCACGGCGCGCGACAAGGTCGAAGACCGCGTTCAGGGGCTGCAGCAGGGCGCCGACGACTATCTGGTCAAGCCCTTCTCCTTCTCCGAGCTGCTGGCGCGCGTGCAGGCCCTGCTGCGCCGCGGCAAGCCGCAGGACTCTACGGTGCTGCGGCTGGCCGACCTGGAGGTCGACCTGGTCAGCCGCAAATGCATGCGCAACCGCACGCGGCTGGATCTGACGGCCAAGGAGTTCACGTTGCTGCTGGTGCTGCTGCGCCGACGCGGCCAGATTCTTTCGCGCACCACGCTTGCCGAGCAGGTGTGGGACATGAACTTCGACAGCGACACCAATGTGGTGGAAGTGGCCATCCGCCGCCTGCGCAGCAAGCTCGACGACCCCTTCGAGGTGAAGCTGCTGCACACGGTGCGTGGCATGGGCTACGTGCTGGAAGACCGCTCCTGGACTTGAGCGCCCGGCCGCAATCCCTGCAGAGCCGGCTGTCCCTCTGGCTCGCCGCACAGACCCTGTTCGGGCTGAGCGTGATCTGCTTCGCCATTTACCTCGTCACCGCCTGGAACTTCGGCCAGAAGCAGGAAGAGGAGCTCGCCAACAAGGCGGTGCTGGTGGAGCACCTGCTGCTGGAGGCCGAGAAAGGCGGCGACCTCGTCTTCCTGCGCCACAAGCTCGACGACTTCTTCTCGATGCAGGACGACGTGACGCTGTCGATCTCCGCCGGCGGCAGGCGGCTCTTCGAATCGAGGCCCGCCACCGGCGGCAAATGGATGCTGCGCGACCTGCAGGTGCCGTGGACTCAGGCCGGCGCCACCACGCAGCTGTCGGTGCGCCTCGGCGTGAACACCGCGCAGGAAGCCCAGCTCCTGCGCCGCCTGGCGTGGACGCTGCTGGGCGCCGTGGTGCTGGGCACCGCGCTGGTCTCGCTCACCGGCATGTGGCTGGTGCGCCGGGGCCTGAAGCCGCTCAAGACGCTGACCGAGCGCACCGCCGCGATGGCGCCCGACAAGGCCAACCAGCCCATCGACGCCAGCGACTTCGCCGAAGAGCTGCGCCCCTGGATCACCCAGTTCAACGCCCTGCTGCTGCGGGTGCAGCGGGCCTATGTACAGCTCGAATCCTTCAACGCCGACGTGGCGCACGAACTGCGCACGCCCCTGGCCAACCTGATCGGCTCCACCGAACTCGCTCTCACCCGCCCGCGCAGCAACGAGGAGCTGCAGACCGTGCTCGCCTCCAACCTGGAAGAAGTCGGCCGGCTCTCGGGCATCGTCACCGATATGCTTTTTCTCTCGCAGGCCGAGCGCGGCGCGCCGATGCGCACGCGGGCGGTGGCGAGCCTTGCGGCGCAGGCAACCGACGTGATCGACTTCTACGACGCCATGCTGGAGGAAGCCGGCCTGCGCGCCGAGGTGCGCGGGGAGGCCATGGCCGATGTGGACGCGGCGCTGCTGCGTCGCGCGCTCTTCAACCTGCTGGGCAACGCCATACGCTTCGCGGCGCCGGCTTCGACGATACGCATCGAGATCGGCGAGGAAAGCGCCACCGAGTTCGCCGTGGCCGTGGTCAACAAGGGCGACCCCATCGACCCCGCCGCCCTGCCCCGCCTGTTCGAGCGCTTCTATCGCGCCGCACAGGCCCGCGACGGCTCCACGCGGCACCACGGGCTGGGCCTGTCGATCGTGGAAGCCATTGCCCGCATGCACGGCGGGCGGGTGTTCGCGGCCAGCCGGGGCGGCGAGACGCGTATCGGCTTCACCGTGGCGAAGCGCTGATGGAAGTCAGGGCTTGGCGTGCGCGGCGTCCGCTGCAACCGCCTGCTTGCGGCCGATGAACAGGTTGATCAGCGGCCCCGTCATCGCGGTGGTCGCGAGCGCCATCACCAGCAGCATGGTGAAGAGCTCGGGGCCGATCAGCCCCGCGTCGAGGCCGATCTTCATCACGATGAGTTCCATCAGCCCGCGCGCGTTCATCAGCGAGCCGGTGGCCAGGCTGTCGCGCCAGCCGTAGCCCGCCATGCGCGCGCCGGCCGCGCCGCCGGCGATCTTGCCCACGGTGGCAACGCCCACGATCAGCAGCATCGCGCCCAGGCTCGCGCCCGAGAAGGCGTTGGCCGTGGTGCCAAGTCCGGCAAGGGCGAAGAAGAGCGGCATCAGCACCACGATGGAGATCGGCTCGATGCGCTCGGTGAGCGACTTCAGCAGCCGGTCGTCGCGCGGCAGGCAGGCGCCGAACAGGAAGGCGCCGAACACCGCATGCAGGTGCAGCCACTCGGTGACCAGCGAAGTTGCCAGCAGGCCGATCATCAGCGCCGCCATCACCGTGGTCGAGGGCTCGCCTTCGGGCGCCTTGACGCGCAGCAGCCACGCGAAGGCCGGCTTGAGCCCGAGGAACAGCGCCGCAAGCACCACCGCCATGCCCAGCGTGGTCTTCAGCAGCCCCTGGTAGCCCTCGCCCGCGCCGACCAGCGCGACCACCACGGCCAGCAGGATCCAGGCGAACACGTCGACCACGGCAGCCGCGCCCAGCGAGAGCTGGCCGAAGGGCGTGCGCGTCATGCCGCGGTCTTTCAGGATGCGCGCCATCACCGGGAAGGCGGTGATCGACAGCGCCGCCGCGATGAAAAGAGCAAAGGGCCAGAAGCCGACACCTGCCGGCGCGAGCGTGGGATGCAGCGCCGGTGCGATCGCGATGCCCAGCGCCATGGGCACGACCACGCTCAGCACGCCCACGTAGCCCGCCGAGCGCAGCTGCTCGCGCACGCCCTTCGAGGCACGCAGCTCGAGGCCGACCACGAACATGAAGAGCACCAGCCCCAGCGTGGAAAGCGAGGAGAGCCCCTGCAGCGACTCCTTCGAGAACAGCTGCGCGTGCAGCGAGGGAAAGAGCGCGCCCATCACGACCGGCCCGAGCATCAGGCCCGCGGCCATCTCGCCGACCACGCCGGGCTGGCCCACATGGCGAAGGATCCAGCCGCAAAGACGCGCAGTGACCAGGATGACGATGAGCTGCAGCAGGAGCGAAGTGACGGACATCGGGTAGCCGGGAGTTGGATTTCGGCCGATGTTAGTTCGAAGCCGCGTCATCGAGCCAGCGGTTGGCCCACTGGTTCAGCGGCAGCAGGCGCCTGACCAGCTCCGCGCCGGCCTCGGTCAGCACATAGCCCGCCACGGCGAGCTCGACCACACCGGCCGCGCGCAGCTCCTTGAGCCGGTCGTTCAGCACCGAGGGCGACATCTGGTCCGTGCTCGTGCGCAACGCCCTGAAGCTCTGAGGCTGCCCGTCGCGCAGCTCCCAGAGGATGCGCAGGGTGCCCTTGCGGCCGAGCTGCTCCAGCAACCGCATGACGGGGCGGCGCGATGCGGCGGGTTGTGCGTCTTCCATGCGAAGCCTTCATTGATCGATCGTGCGAGTGTACGCGCTTGCGCTACGCAATTCGTAGCGATAGACTGCGATCGACCGCTACGTATTCCGTAGCGATTTCAACCCGGTTGCAACGAAGGAGACAACCTCTTGACCGACACCACCACACAGCGCACCCCGCGCATCCCCCCGCTCGAAGCCCCCTACCCCGAGCCCATCGGCGAGCTGCTCACACGCATGACGCCGCCGCAGGCGCCCGAAATACTCGCGCTGTTCCGCGTGCTGGCCGTCAACCCCGCGCTTGCCGAGCGCACGATGGAACTCGGCCGCTACCTGCTGGGGCGCAAGGCGGCCATCAGCCTGCGGGAGCGCGAGATCGTCATCCTGCGGGTCTGCGCCCGCTGCGGCGCCGAATACGAATGGGGCGTTCACTGGACCGGATTCGCCGACGCCGCCGGCTTCGACGACATCGACCGCAGCGTGATGGCATCGCCCGACGGCGATCTCTCGCTGCTCGCCCCACGCGACCGTCTGCTGGTGTCGATGGTCGATCAGCTCCACCACACCAGCGACGTCGACGACGCGCTCTGGGAAGCCCTGCGCGCCCACTGGAGCCACGCACAGCTCATCGAACTGATGATGCTCGCGGGCTGGTATCACTCGGTGAGCTACGTCTGCAATGCGGCGCGCGTGCCGCTGGAGAAGTGGGCCGCGCGCTGGTAAGGCTCGCTCACTTCTGCGCGCGCATCAACCGCAGCCCGTTCGCCACCACCAGCAGGCTGGCGCCCATGTCCGCGAACACCGCCATCCACATGGTCGCGCTGCCGAACACGGCGAGCACGAAGAACACGGCCTTGATGCCCAGCGCCAGCGTGATGTTCTGCCAGAGCACCGAGTGGGCGCGGCGCGAAAGACGGATGGTTTCGGGGATGCGGCGCAGGTCGTCGTTCATGATGACCACGTCGGCCGCCTCCATCGCGGTGTCGGTGCCGGCGCCGCCCATCGCGAAGCCGATGTCGGCCTGCGCGAGCGCGGGGGCGTCGTTGATGCCGTCGCCGGTCATCGCTGCGGCGCCGTAGCGCTGCTGCATGGCCTTGACGGCGTCGAGCTTCTCTTCGGGCAGCAGGTTGCCGCGCACGTCCTCGATGCCGGCATGAGCGCCGATTGTCCTGGCGGTGGCGGTGTTGTCGCCGGTGAGCATCACGGGCATGACGCCCAGCGAGCGCAGCTCGGCCACCGCCGCCTGCGACGATTCCTTGATGGTGTCGGCCACCGCGAAGAGCGCGAGCACGGCCTTGTCCGAAGCCAGCAGCGTGACGGTGCGGCCGGCTTCCTCGTGGCGCTCGAGGTCGGCTTCGAGCGACGGTGTGCAAAGGCCGCGCTCCTCGATCAGCCGGTGGTTGCCCAGCACATAGACCTGCCCAGCATGCGCGGCCTGCACGCCGCGGCCGGGCAGCGCGGTGAAGTCGGCGACGGCGCCCTGCGGTCCCTTCAGCCCCTCGGCGATGGCCTTCGACACCGGGTGATCGGAGCGGCCGGCAATGCTCGCAGCCACGGCGAACACGGCCGCCTCGTTGCCCGAGGATTCGCCGATCAGCGACGACTCCACCAGCTTCGGCTTGCCTTCGGTGATGGTGCCTGTCTTGTCCAGCGCCACGGCCTTGAGCTTGCGCGCCTCTTCGAGGTAGGTGCCGCCCTTGATGAGAATGCCGCGCCGCGCGGCCGAAGCCAGCGCGCTCACCACCGTCACCGGCGTGGAGATCACCAGCGCGCACGGGCAGGCGATGACCAGCAGCACCAGCGCCTTGTAGATGGCCTGCAGCCAGGTCCAGTCCATGAAGAACGGCGTGAGCACCGCGACGGCCAGCGCCAGCACGAAGACGGTGGGCGTGTAGATGGCGGCGAACCTGTCGACGAAGCGCTGCGTGGGCGCGCGCGAGCCCTGCGCCTCCTCGACCGCGTGGATGATGCGCGCGAGCGTGGTATTGGCCGCTACGGCAGTCACGCGGAACTCCAGCGCGGCAGTCTGGTTGATGGTGCCGGCGAACACTTGGTCGCCGATGGTCTTGTCGACCGGAATGCTCTCGCCGGTGACCGGCGCCTGATCGATCGCGCTGGAGCCTTCGGTGACGATGCCGTCCAGCGGCACGCGACCGCCGGGGCGGATGCGCGCGATGGCCTGCAGCGGCACCTCGCTCGCCATCACCGTCTTCCAGCTGCCATCGGCCTGCTTCACCTCCGCCTGCTCGGGTGCGAGCGCCAGCAGGCTCTGGATGGCGTTGCGCGCGCGGTCCACGGCGCGGGCCTCGATGAGCTCGGCAATGGCGTAGAGCGCCATCACCATCGCGGCCTCGGGCCACTGGCCGATGATGAATGCGCCGGTGACGGCCACCGCCATCAGCGCGTTGATGTTCAGGCGCCCGCGCACCAGCGCCGCGAAGCCCTTCTTGTAGGTGTCGAGGCCCGCGAGGCCGATGGCACCAAGCGCCAGCGCCATCTCGAACACCATGAAGCCCCGGCCCTCCAGCCCCATGAACGAGACCGACTCGGCCGCGATCGCCAGCACCAGCGCCGCAACCAGCCGCGCGAGCCCCGCGCTCATGCCGGCGATCTTCGCGGGCGCTGCCGGGGCTGCCTGCGCGCCCGGTGCATTCAGCGGCTCGGGCTTGAAACCCGCCTTGCGGATGGCGGCAAGCGCCTCGGGCAGCACGCCGTCGTCGGTGGTGATGGCCATGGTGCGCTCGCCGAGGCGGAAGCGCAGCGCCTTGACGCCCGCGATGGGCTCCAGCGCACGGCGGATTTCGGACTCTTCCACCGCGCAGTCCATGGTGGGAATGCGAAAGAGCAAGGCGCCGGTGGGCACGTCGCTCACATCGGGCGCCAGCGGGATCGCCGAGTGGCTGCTTGCGCTGCAGCCGCAGCATGCATCGGCCGCCTTCGGCTGCGTGTGCTCGTGGGTGTGACCATGTCCCTCTTCATGGGCATGCGGATGCGGATGAGAGTGCGCATGCGCGCGCGGCACGGGCGGGTTCAGGGCGTTCTGGTTCGTCATGGAATCGATTGGAAACCCTGAAGCAGGTGTAGAGTCAATCACTCATTCCACTTGTTCATTTGCCGCATCATGAAAATCGGTGAACTGGCCAAGGTCGCGAACACGCCGGTCGAAACCATCCGGTACTACGAGCGCGAGCAACTGCTGCCCGAGCCCGCGCGCACCGAGGGCAACTACCGCATCTACGACGAAGACCACGCCCAGCGCCTGGGCTTCATCCGCCGCTGCCGCTCGCTGGACATGACGCTGGACGAGATCCGCAGCTTGCTCAAATTCCGCGATGCGCCGCAGGAAGACTGCGGCGAGGTCAACCAGCTGCTGGACGACCACATCGGCCACGTGGCCGCGCGCATCGCCGAGCTGAAGACGCTCGAGAAGCAATTGAAGGCGCTGCGCCAGCAGTGCTGCGGCCCCGAATCGGCGAACGCCTGCGGCATCCTGCAGGAGCTGGACACCACCGCGCTGGCACCCGAGAGCTTCGGGCAGCACGCGGGCCACGTCCACGGCGCGCTGCATGCGCCGGCCAAGCGCGGCGGCTGACCGCGCTTCTTTTTTCTCTTTTCCTTCTACTTGCCGATGAGCTGCGAGAGCTTGTCGGCCTCGAAGCTCTCGTCGCGCGCCGCGTCGCCCGGCACGCAGTCCTTGCTGCCGGGTTGCGCCGAGAGCTTCTCGATGGCCTGCCACAGCAGCGCGATCTGGTGTTCCTGGCTCGATGCGTTTTCGATCAGGCTGCGCATGGCCTGGCTCAGCGGGTCGTCGTCCTGCGTGATGCCGTAGGCAGAGAACTTTTGCGGCGTGGCCACGTCGGCGCTCTCGCCGGCCTTCGAGGGGATGATCCGCGCCGGGATGCCCACCGCCGTCGCGCCGGCCGGCACCGGCTTGATGACCACCGCGTTGCTGCCGATCTTGGCGCCGTCGCCCACCACGAAGCCGCCCAGCACCTTGGCCCCGGCGCTCACGACCACGTCGCGCCCCAGCGTCGGATGCCGCTTGGTGCCCTTGTAGAGCGAGGTGCCGCCCAGCGTCACGCCCTGGTAGATGGTGCAGCCGTCGCCGATCTCGGCCGTCTCGCCGACGACGACGCCCATGGCGTGGTCGAAGAACACGCGCTCGCCGATCTTGGCGGCGGGGTGGATCTCGATGCCGGTCAGCCAGCGGGCCCAGTGCGCGATGGCGCGCGCGGGCCACTTGAAGCCATGGGTCCAACAGGCGTGCGCCCAGCGATGCAGCACCACGGCGTGGAAGCCGGGGTAGACCGTGATCACTTCCCAGGCGCTTCGGGCGGCCGGGTCGCGTTCGAGGATGCACCGGATGTCGGCGCGCAGTCTGGAGAACATCGCTGCCTTGTGCCTTCTGTCTGTTGTCGTTATATCGATAGGGGCCGCGCAGTCTAAGGCCGGGCGTCTTCGCGTACGAACGATAAGGTTTTAGTCGTTCCCGGGGGCCTTGCCGCCCTTGTCTGCCTTGTCTCCCCTCGGCGGCCGGGTGGCGTCGCTCATCGCCTTGGCGATGCCGCGCAGGATGTGGATCTCCTCCGGCGTGGGCTGGGCCCGGTTGAAGAGCTGCTGCAGCCTGGGCATGAGCTTCTTGGGCGCCCCGGGGTCGAGGAAGCCGATCTCCACCAGCGAGCGCTCCCAGTGGTCGAGCATGCCGGCCACGGCCTGGGCGTCTGCCGCCTGCACGGGCTGGATGGCCTCGCGCACCTCGTAGCCGCCCAGCGCCAGCCGCCATTCGTAGGCGATCACCTGGATGGCCGCACCCAGGTTGAGCGAGCCGAACTTCGGGTCGGTGGGAATGCTCAGGGCCACGTTGCAGCGGTAGACGTCCTCGTTGCGCATGCCGAAACGCTCGGAGCCAAACAGGAAGGCCACGTGCTGGTCGCCCTGCTTGGCGAGCGGCTCCAGGTGCTCGCGGGGCGTGCGCGTGGGCGGGCCGAAGTCGCGCGGGATCATTGCCGTGGCGCACAGGTGTGTGACGCCGTCGAGGGCCTCGTCGAGCGTCTCGACGATGCGGGCGTTGGCCAGCACGTCGAGCGCGCCGCTCGCGCGCTGGATGGTTTCCTCGCGCCGCAGCACGTTGGCCCAGCGCGGGGCCACCAGCACCAGGTCGGAAAAACCCATGGTCTTCATGGCGCGGGCGGCGGCGCCCACGTTGCCGGCGTGGCTGGTCTGGATCAGGATGAAACGGGTGCGCATGGAGGGTTGGCGGACACTAACGGGCGGAGCCGGTAAAATCCCCCGATTCTCGCCGCCCGCATCGCCGGGCCGTCTCCGGGGGCCCTCCCCACCGTTCTTCCCACAATCCAATGTCGTCCCCCAACCTGCATCCCATGCTCAACGTGGCCGTCAAGGCCGCACGCGCCGCTGGCGCCATCATCAATCGTGCCGCCCTCGACGTGGAGGCCGTGCGCATCTCCCAGAAGCAGGTCAACGACTTCGTCACCGAAGTCGACCACGCCAGCGAGCAAGCGATCATCGAGACGCTGCTCGGCGCGTACCCGGGGCACGGCATCCTGGCGGAAGAATCCGGCAGCCAGTACGGCGCCAAGGACTCCGACTACGTCTGGATCATCGATCCGCTGGACGGCACCACCAATTTCATCCACGGCTTCCCGGTCTACTGCGTGTCGATCGCGCTGTCGGTGCGCGGCAAGATCGAGCAGGCCGTGGTCTACGACCCCACCCGCAACGACCTGTTCACCGCCACCAAGGGCCGCGGCGCCTACATGAACGAGCGCCGCATCCGCGTCTCGAAGCGCACCCGCCTCAACGAGTGCCTGATCTCCACCGGCTTCCCCTTCCGCACCGGCGACAACTTCAAGCAGTACCTGGCCATCATGGCGGACATGATGCCCCGCGCCGCCGGCCTGCGCCGCCCCGGCGCCGCCGCGCTCGACCTCGCCTACGTGGCGGCCGGCTTCACCGACGCCTTCTTCGAGACCGGACTGAACCCCTGGGACGTGGCGGCGGGCTCGCTGCTGGTCACCGAGGCCGGCGGCCTGATCGGCAACTTCACGGGCGAGCCCGAGTTCATGGACCAGCGCGAATGCCTGGCCGGTGCCCCGCGCGTGTACGGCCAGCTGGTGCCGCTGCTCGCCAAGTACTCCAAATTCGCCACCGTGGACGACAAGCTTCGCGCCAGCGACCGCGTGCGCGCCGTGTCTGCCTCCGCCAAGGCGAGCGCCGGCAACTCCAACGACTCGACCGACCTCTACGCCCGCAGTACGGTGCCGGGCTTCGCCGACGAGGCAGCCGAAGCCGAAACCCCGGCCGCGCCGGCGGCGGCTCCCGCTCCGCGCAAGCTCACGCGCGTGCGCCGCGAGGCACCCGCCAACGGCGCGCCTTCCGAAGGCAACTCCTCCGCCAAGTGACGATGCAGGGGCCCAGCAGCGCCGCGCCCCGGGTCCGTGCCGCTCTGCGCATCGCGCTGAGCCACTACGTCGCGAGCGGGCTCACCGTCGCGCTGGGCCTGCTCTTCATCTCCGGCGGGGTCCATCTCTGGCTGGGCACCATCGCGGCATCGGCCGCCGCCACCGGCGTGATCGTCACCGCGCCGCCCGACCTGCCCGGCCCGCGCCGCGGCAAGTTCCTGCAGATGCTGCCAGCGCCGCTCATCGGGCTGCCGCTCTTCTTCGCGGTGCAGATGCTGCACAGCGCCCCCATCCGCCTCGGGCTGGTGCTGGTGCCCGCCACCTTCATGGCCTTCCTGGCCATGGCCTGGGGCAAGCGCGGCATCCCGATCGCCATCGCGGTGATGTTCTCGATGATCTTCTCCATGGCCACGCCCGCGCCTTCCGGCATGGCCGACGCCATCGAGCGCACCTGGCACTTCGGGCTGGGCGCGGGGCTGTACGTGATCTGGGCCACGCTCGCCAACCTGGCGCTCAACGGGCGCTTTCGCACCCAGTCTGTGGCCGACGTGCTGTATTCGCTGGCCGCGCTCATGCGCACCGAGGCCAGCCAGTTCCTGCCGCAGGACGAGACCCGCGACGTGCGCGACACCCCCGCGCCCCTGCTGGGCCAGCTGCTGCGCGAGCAGGCCGCGCTGGCCGACCAGCTGCAGGCCACGCGCGACATCGTCCTCGAATCGCCGCGCACCCCGCGCCGCCAGCGCCTGGCCGCCATGCTGGTGATCGTGCTCGAGATGCGCGACCAGCTGCTGGCCAGCGAGCTCGACCTGGACACCCTGCGCGCCCACCCCGCGCATGCGGAGGCGCTCATCGAGATGCGCCGCGTGCTCGAAGAACTCGCCGACGAAACCGTCGCGCTGGCCGACGCCCTGCTCTTCGGCCGCCACCCCGACGCCGTGGTCGACCGCCGCCCGCGCCTGGCGGCCATCCACGTCTCGGCCGACGACAGCGCCGATGGCAGCGGCGGCGGCCACATCGGGCCCACGGCCGCCATGCTCGCGCGCGGGCTGGCCAGCCGCATCGGCCACATCAACGACGAGGTGCTGCGCCTGTCGGCCATGGCACGCGGCGACGCCGAGCCCAACCTGGCCGTGGTGCGCGCCAACTGGCAGCTCTTCGTGAGCCCGACCGACTGGTCGCTGCGCCCCTTCTTCACGCTGTGGAGCTGGGACCAGCCGCCGCTGCGCCACGCCATCCGCGCCGCGCTGGCCATCGCGGCCGGCTACGCCATCGCGGTGTCGATGCCCTGGGGCTCGCACGACTACTGGATCCTGCTGACCATCGTGGTGGTGCTGCGCGGCAGCCTCTCGCAGACGCTGGAGCGGCGCAACGCCCGCGTGGCCGGCACGCTGCTGGGCTGCGTGCTGGCGGTGGGGCTGCTGTCGGCGCACCCCTCGGCGCTGATGCTGCTGGTCATCGTCACGGTCGCGCAGGCCATCGCGCACAGCTTCGCGGTGCGGCGCTACCTCATCACGGCGGTGGCCGCCACCGTGCTGGGCCTGGTACAGGCCCACATGCTGAACGTGGGCATCGCGCCGATCTTCGCGCTCTTCGAGCGCATCGCCGACACGCTCATCGGCGCCGCGCTGGCCTGGGGCTTCTGCTACGTGCTGCCCTCGTGGGAGCGCACGCAGATCCCGGCGCTGGTCTCGCGCGTGCTCACCGCGCAGGCCCGCCATGCACGCCTCGCGCTGGGCCTGGGCCAGCTCAAGGCCATCGACAGCAGCCCCGAGCTCGAGTGGCGCCTTGCGCGCCGCGAGGCCTACGACAGCCTCTCGGCGCTGGTGCAGGCCACGCAGCGTTCGCTTTCCGAGCCGCGCGCCGTGCAGCCGCCGCTGGAGCCGCTGGAGCACCTGCAGGCCCACAGCTACCAGCTGCTCGCGCAGCTCAGCGCGGTGAAGTCGATGCTGGTGCTGCGGCGCGACCGCCTCACGCCGGCGGAGGTGGAAGGCCCCATCGGCCGCACCGCGCAACGAATCGAGGCGGCCATCGGAACCATTCCGACCACCGGCCCCTCCCACCCCGAGAGTTCGGGTTCGACCGCCGTCGGCGGCCCGATCCCCCTGCCCGACCCGTTCGACAACGACATCAGCCCCTGGCTGCTTCGCCGCCTCGACCTGGCCACGGCACTCGCCACGCAGCTGCGCGACGACGCGGCGCGCATTCTTCAACCTCTGAACGAGACAACAGCACAAGCGAAGACGACCACAGCCTGATGACCCAAGAGATACTCGCCCATCCCTGGTTCGGCACCTGGCTTGCCGCACTGATCGCAGTTCCCCTCTCTCTTCTCGCCCACCGCATCGTCGGCCTGGTGCTCAGGCGGATCACCCGCCCCGCGCCGGCCATCCATGCGATGGTGGTCAATTGCAGGGCTCCCGCCCGGCTCGTGTTCCCGCTGGTGGCGCTCACCATGGTGTGGCAGGGCGCGCCGGACGACCTGCGCTTCATCGGCAACGTCCGCCATCTCACCGGCCTGCTGCTCATCGCCGCCGCCACCTGGCTCACGGTGAAGGCCATCAGCGGCTTCGCCGAAGGCGTGCTGGCGCAGAACCCCTCCGACATCGCCGACAACCTGCAGGCCCGCCGCGTGCTCACGCAAACCCGTGTGCTGGCGCGCACCGCCATGTCGGTGGTCATCGTGGCCGGCGGCGCGATGATGCTCATGACCTTCCCCGGCGCGCGCCAGGTGGGCGCGAGCCTGCTGGCCTCGGCCGGCGTGATCGGCATCGTGGCCGGTCTTGCCGCCAAGCCCGTGTTCAGCAACCTCATCGCCGGCCTGCAGATCGCGCTGGCGCAGCCGATCCGCATCGACGACGTGCTGGTGGTCGAGGGCGAATGGGGCCGCGTCGAGGAAATCACCGGCACCTTCGTCGTCCTGAAGATCTGGGACGAGCGCCGCCTGATCCTGCCGCTGAGCTATTTCATCGAGAAGCCGTTCCAGAACTGGACGCGGCATTCGTCGCAACTGCTGGGCGCGGTGTTCGTCTACGTCGACTACGGCATGCCGCTCGCGCCGCTGCGCGCCGAGGTCGAGCGCATCGTGAAGGCCGCGCCCGAGTGGGACGGCCGCTTCTTCAACGTGCGCGTGACCGACGCCACGGAGCGCACCATGCAGATCCGCGTGCTGTGCACGGCCGCCACCTCGGGCCTGACCTTCGACCTGCGCTGCAGCGTGCGAGAGGGCCTCATCGACTTCATGCAGCGCGAGTATCCGCAGTTCCTGCCGAAGATGCGCATCTCGGCCGACGGGCTGCCCGAGCGCGAACAGCTGCCGCAACAAGGACAGGCCCCGGCCTGATCCTGTCTTGAAGCCAGAGCCGGCCCCCGCCCCCGAACGCAAGCCCGCACTCACGCGCGCGCTGCTCTATGCCTTCGCGGTGCTGTGCCTGGTGCTGGGCCTCATCGGCGTGATCGTGCCCGGCATGCCGACCACGGTGTTCATCCTGATGGCCGCATGGGCCGCCGCCCGCAGCTCGCCGAGGCTGCATGCGTGGCTGCTGAGCCACCGCCTCTTCGGCCCGCTGCTGCACAACTGGGCCAACGGCCGCACCGTGAGCCGGCGCGCCAAATGGAGCGCGACCGTGACGATGGCGGTGTGCGCGGTGATCGTGTCGTTCACCGCGCACCGTGCGTGGCTCGCCGCGCTGGCCATCGGGTGCATGGCCTGCGTGCTGGCCTGGCTGTGGTCGCGGCCACTGCCTCCAACCTAGCACCCTGGCGCCCCTAGCGGCGCGGCTGCTTTTCCATGTTCGGGGCGGTAACGGCGCGCGGCGGAATCGGCACCGACATCACGATCGACGTGCGCGTCTCGCCCAGGTGGTTGATGGCGCTCACGAAGGCTTCCAGGTGCTCGATGTCGCGCGCGGCCACCTTCAGCACGTAAGAGTCCTGCCCCGTGACGTGGAAGCACTCGAGCACCTCGTTTCGACCCTCCAGCAATTTCAGCAGCCGCGCCTTGTCGGGCTGCGGCGTGGTGATGCCGACCAGTGCCGTCACCGTATAGCCCACCTTGCGCGGAGGCACCACCGCCCGGTAGCCGGCCAGCACGCCGGCTTCTTCCAGCCGCTTCACGCGCTCCGAGGTCGACGGCACCGAAAGCCCCACCTGCCGCGCCAGCGCCGTGAGCGAGGTGCGCGCATCGGCCTGCAGCACTTCGAGGATCTGCCAGTTCTTGCTGTCGATTTCCATGGATTTCAGGCTTCGGCGGTCGATTCGTCTTGAATTTCAGGCAGGAAGCGCATTCCGCCTGAGCTTCGCCATTCTCCTCAGGCGAAGCTGTAAACACAATTTACAGCATGGACTCCACCCTCTTCCTCAAGGCCCTCGTCATCGGGCTCTCCATCGCGGCACCCGTAGGCCCCATCGGCCTCCTGTGCATCCAGCGCACCCTCGCGCATGGCCGCGGCATCGGCTTTCTCAGCGGGCTCGGCGCCGCGCTGGCCGATGCCTTCTATGGCGCCATCGGCGCACTGGGCGTGTCGGCCGTCATCGCGTCGATGGTGGCGGCCCGCGTGCCGCTTGCGCTGGGCGGCGCCGCCTTCCTCGCTTGGATGGGCGTTCAGCTGCTTCGCGCGCCGGTGGCGACCGAGGCCCGGCAGGCGGCGGACGCCACCACGCCGCTGAAGGCCACGCTCTCGGTCTTCGTGCTCACGCTGGCGAACCCGATGACGATCCTGTCCTTCGTCGCGGTGTTCGCGTCCATTTCGACGGGCCACGTTGCAGGCCACACCCTCGGCGCCTCCCAGGCCGCGACGATGGTGCTCGGCGTGTTCCTGGGCTCCGCGCTGTGGTGGCTGGGGCTGTCGACGATGGTGTCGTCGGTGCGGCACAAGCTCAGTGCCAAGACCATGCAGTCGATCAACCGGCTGTCGGGCGCGATCCTGCTGGGCTTCGCGGTCTATCAGCTGTCGACGCTGCTGCCGCGCTGAACCCCCTTGCGCCGCATCGGCGGACGCTCCAGGTTCGTGAACGCACGCAGCACCCACTCGACCGGCCCGTAGACGAAGCGCCCCATCCACCAGCGGCTCAGCACCAGCTGCGCCGCGAAGATCGCGAAGGCGATGCCGGTGGCGGCCAGCGGGCCCATGGTGCCGATCCAGCGCAGCCCGTAGGCCAGGAAGAGCCATGCGCAGACCAGCGACTGCATCAGGTAGTTGGTCAGCGCCATGCGGCCTGCCGGCGCGAGCATGGCTTCGAGCACCCGGCCGCGCGGCGACAGCATCAGCAGCACGAGGCCGGCCGCGTAGGCTGCCGTGAGGAATGGCGCGGTGAGCAGCGTGGCCGCGAGGCCATAGAGCTCGCGCACCGGGTTGTCCAGCCGGATCGAAGGAAAGGCGTACACCGCCGCGCCCGGCAGCCCGATGACCAGCCCCCAGCGCAGCAGGCGCTCGAACAGCGGCCGGTACGCATCGGCATTGGCGAACAGCTCGCGCCGCCCCGCGATGAAGCCCGCGAAGAACATCGCCAGCGCCGTCGGCGCCTGCACCAGTCCGGTGATCCACCAGATCTGCGAGAGCTCGCGCAGGTGCTGCACGATCACCGTGAACGGCGTTCCGCGATACGCGGCCAGCGCCCTGGCGGCATCCGCATAGGCCGTGCGCGTATCGTTCGGCACGCCCGCCTTCACCAGCAGGTAGCCGATGCCCGCCCACAGCAGCGAGGTGGCCAGCACCAGGAACACCGCGGCGCGCGCCATGAACAAGTCGCCGCGCCGCCGCAGCACAAGCAGCACCGCCCCGAGCACCGCGTAGGTGGTGAGAATGTCGCCGTGGTACAGCACCACCGCATGCAGCAGCCCCAGCACCCACAGCCCCACCAGCCGCCGCCCCATGCGCGGCACGAAAGACTTTCCGTTGCGCTCGGCCGGCTGCATCTGCAGCGTGAAGCTGTAGCCGAAGAGGAAGGAAAACAGCAGGTAGAACTTGGTCTCGAACACCAGCGTGCGCACCAGCAGCGCCGCGCGTTCGAGCACCGACTGCGCCATCGGGTCTGGAATGCCCGCGCCGTAATACGTGGAAGAAAAGCTCGCGATGTTCACGACGAGGATGCCCAGCAGTGCGAAGCCGCGCAGGGCGTCGACCAGCGACTGGCGCTCGCCGGGGGCGGTCTTCTCGCTGCCGCTCATGCCGGCACCCGCTCAGGCTCGCGGGGCCGTGCAGCCACGATCTCGCGGATGGCATCGACCAGCAGCCGCGCGCCCTCGCCGGGCTCGTCGCCGCGCCGCATGGTGAGCCCCACCGGCCCCTCGGTGCTGGAGGTGTCGATGGCCAGCCGCTTGAGTTCACCGCGCTCGACCAGCCCTTCGACGGCTCCCTGCGGCGCGAACCACACCGCGTCGGAGCGCCGCAGCAGCCCCAGCACGAAGCTGGTGTCGGTCGCCTCCACCATCCGCCCGGGCAGCGCCATGCCCTGCGCGATGAGAAAGGCATCCGCCGTGTGCCGTATCAGCGTGCCCGACACCGGCAGCACCAGCGGGTGGCCCGCCAGCGCGTCGAGTGGCGGCTTGCGGCGTGCCGCCAGCGGATGCCCGGGCCGCGCGACCAGCAGCAGCGGCTCGCTGTAGAGCTGCTCGAAGGCCAGGTCGGCCATGGCCGAGGCCTGCGCGAGGCGGCCGAGCACGAGGTCGATCTCGCCCTGGCGCAGCTGCGTCATCAGCTGCGCGTTGGTGCCGCTCACCACGCGCACCCGCAGCGCCGGCTGCGAGGCGTGCAGCATGGCCACGGCCTCGGGCAGCAGGTTGGCCACCATGTTCGGCAGCGCGCCGACGGCCACGCGCAGCTGGTCGGCCTCGGGCTGGTCCATGGCCAGGCCCAGGCCCTCGCGCAGGCCGCGCAGCGCCGAGACGGCGTGGCGCACCAGCACCTCGGCGGCGGGAGTGAGCTCCACGCCTCGCCGGCGGCGCAGCAGCAGCTGGCGGCCGACGATCTCCTCCAGCTCGGCGACCGTCTTCGACACCGCCGGCTGCGTGAGCGACAGCGCCTTGGCCGCGCGCACCAGGTTGCGCTCCTGCGCCACCATCACGAGGCACTGCAGGTGGCGCATCTTCAGGCGCCCAAAGTTCATGGCTGACACGGTGTTTCCTTGGGAGAGTGGCCTCTTCAATATAACCAGCTGGAATAGCTGGCAGAAGAGCTTTCAGTTGTGCCGCCCCCGCCGGCCACCTAGAGTTGCCCTGGATAACGGAGACAAGACGACATGACCACCGGTTCGCCCAGCAACACCTTTCGCGGCACGCGCCGCCGCCTCGCCGCTGCCCTTGCGGCCTGCGCAGCCCTCGCCTTCGGCGCCACCGCCACCACGCAGGCCCTGGCCGCCGACGCGCCCTACCCCGCCAAGGCGGTGCGGCTGCTCGTCAACTTCCCGGCCGGCGGGCCCATCGACATCCTCGCCCGCGCGCTGGCCGACGCGCTGCAAAAAGACCTGAAGCAGCCCTTCATCGTCGACAACCGGCCCGGCGCGGGCGGCAACATCGGCGCCGACCTGGTCGCCAAGAGCCCGGCCGACGGCTACACCGTGCTGCTGGGCATCGACAGCACCTTCACCATCAACCCGCACCTGTACGCCTCGATGCCCTTCGCGGCAAAAGACCTGAAGCCGCTGATGATCTTCAGCTCCTCGGGCCTGGCCTTCGGCGTGGCGCAGGGCGTGAAGGCGAAGACGCTGCCCGAGTTCATCGCCCAGGCCAAGGCCGAGCCCGCCACCTTCAGCTCGGCCGGCAACGGCAGCCCGGGCCACATCGCCGCCGAGATCTTCGCCAGCGACACGGGCGCGAAGATCACCCACGTGCCCTACAAGGGCAACGCCCCCGCCGTGCTGGCGCTGATGGGCGACGAGGTGCAGGCCGGCATCCTCGCCACGCCGGGCCTGCTGCCGCAGGTGCAGGCGGGCAAGCTGCGCGCCCTGGCCGTGACCGGCAAGCAACGCTCGCCGCTGCTGCCCCAGGTGCCCACCGTGGGCGAACTGGGCCTGAAGGGCCTCGAATTCGAAGTGCTCTACGTCTCGATGCTGCCGGCCGGCACGCCCGAGCCTGTGGCGCAGACGCTGCGCGCCGCGCTGCAGAAGGCGATGGCGCTGCCCGAGATCAAGTCGCGCCTCGCCTCGCTCGACATGGTTCCGCTGGGAGAAACCGGCACCGTGGCCAGCGAGCACCTGGCCGCCAGCCAGGCGCGCTACGGCCGCATCGTGAAGGCCACCGGCATGAAGGTGGATTGAGACAGCAGGCAGAACGGCAATGAAGGAAGGGTAAGTCCGGTGAATGGTTGATTTGATCAATCGAGCGCGGCCTCTTCAGAATCGTCCGCAACTGCGGATCCCGCGGCCATACTCGATTGCCATCGATAGCCATCGCCTGAACGACGAAGACAAGGACCTGCCCACCATGCTGCCGACCCCATCCCTCTCCATCACCCGCCGCCTTGCCGGCCTGCTGGCCATCGCCGGCCTCGCGACGGCTTTCGCTGGCGGCGCGACGGCCGCCGAGGTCAAGTTCGACACGCCACTGCGCATCGTCGTCGGCTACGCCCCCGGCGGCGCCACCGACCGCGTGGCGCGCATCGTGGGCGACAAGCTCACCACCCGCCTGGGCGTGCCCGTGGTGGTCGACAACAAGCCCGGCGCCGGCGGCCGCCTCGCGGCGCAGCAGGTGAAGGCCACGCCCGCCAGCCAGAACGTGCTGATGCTCGCCAACCCCGCCGTGATGATCGTGGCGCCGCTGGTCTTCAAGGACAACAACTACGACCCCGACCGCGACTTCGTGCCCGTGTCGTACGTCAACGACTACAACTTCGCGCTCGCCGTGTCGCCCACCCTGCCCGTGCGCGAACTGAACCACCTGCTCGCCTGGATGCGCGCCAACCCCGCGCAGGCCAACGTGGGCGTGCCGGCCACCGGCAGCCTGCCGCACTTCTTCGGCCTCATGGTCGGCGAGAAGGCCAAGGTGCAGACCCAGGTGATCGGCTACCGCGGCTCGGCGCCCCTGCTGAACGACGTGATCGGCGGGCAGGTGCCCGTGGCCGTCGACACCGAAGACGTGGCCGTGCCGCAGCACACCGCGGGCAAGCTGCGCATCCTCGCCATTTCGGGCGCCAAGCGCTCGCCCTTCGTGCCCGACGTGCCCACCTTCAAGGAAGCCGGCCTCGACCTCGCGGCCACCGGCTGGAACACCTTCTTCGCGCCGGCCACCATGCCGAAGGAAAAGGTCGAGCGCCTCGCCGTCGTCATCCGCGAAGTCATGCAGGACCCGGACACGCAGCGCAAGTTCAAGGACTCGGGCATGACGCCCGTGGTGAGCACCCAGGCGCAGACCGCTGCGATGCTCAAGGCCTACCGTGCGCAATGGGCGCCGGTGGTGCAGAAATCAGGCTACCAGCCCTGACCCCCGACAAGCAGAAGCAAAGAACCAAGCAAGCGAGAGAGAGCCCCAGAGAGACATGGCAAGACCCAACATCATCTTCATCGTGGCCGACGACCTCGGCTATGCCGACCTCGGCTGCTACGGCGGCCGCGACGCTGCGTTCGGCCCCGTCTCGCCCGTGCTCGACGGCCTGGCCGCCAACGGCCTGAAGCTCACGCAGGGCTACTCGAACTCGCCCGTGTGCTCACCCACGCGCTTCGGCATGATCACCGGCCGCTACCAGTACCGCCTGCGCGGCGCGGCCGAGGAGCCCATCAACAGCAGGAGCCGTGGCAGCACCACCCTGGGCCTGCCCACCGACCACCCCACCCTGCCCTCGCTGCTGAAGGCCAGCGGCTACCAGACCGCGCTCATCGGCAAATGGCACCTGGGCTACCCGCCCACCTTCGGCCCGCTGCGCTCGGGGTACGACGAGTTCTTCGGACCCATGTCGGGCGGCGTCGACTACTTCACGCATTGCGACTCCACCGGCCGCCACGACCTGTGGTTCGGCGAGGAAGACAAGGTTGAAGAGGGCTACCTCACCGACATCCTCTCCAAACGCGCCGTCGACTACGTCGAGCGCATGGCAGAGCTTCAGAAAAAAGAGGAAGCCCCCTTCTTCCTGAGCCTGCACTACACCGCCCCCCACTGGCCCTGGGAAACCCGCGACGACGCGGCCAAGGCACCGAACATCAAGGACAACCTGTTCGACCTGGCCGGCGGCAACATCCACGTGTACCGCCGCATGATCCATCACATGGACGAAGGCATCGGCTGGATCATGGACGCGCTGAAGAAGCACGGCATGGCCGACAACACCCTGGTCGTGTTCACCAGCGACAACGGCGGCGAACGCTTCTCCGACAACTGGCCGCTGGTCGGCGGCAAGATGGATCTGACCGAAGGCGGCATCCGCGTGCCATGGATCGCGCACTGGCCAGCGGTGATCGGCAAGGGCGGCGAGAGCACCCAGCTGTGCATGACCATGGACTGGTCCGCCACCATGCTCGACGCAGCCGGCGTGGCCGCGCACCCCGACTACCCGCTGGACGGCGTTTCGCTGATGCCCGTGCTCAAGGACGCATCGAAGAGCTTCCGCCGCCCGCTGCACTGGCGCATGAACCATCGCGGGCAAGAGGCCCTGCGCGACGGCGACTGGAAGTACCTGAAGGTCGACGGCAACGAGTACCTGTTCAACATCCCCGGCGACGAACGCGAGCGGGCGAATCTGGCGAAGAAGCAGCCTGAGCGGCTGGCTGCGATGCGGGCGGATTGGCAGGCGTGGAATGCGACCATGCCGGCTATTCCGGAGGATGCGACTGTGAGTCTTGGCTACTCGGTGAAGGATATGCCGCAAAGGTGAGGGATGGCAGTACGGAGTGCCGCCGCAGAAACGAGCGCATGCGGGCTTCTAGAGCACTAAGGTCATGCGGCTCGAACTGGTGTACGTGATCGCTCTGCTTATTCCCAAGCCGTAGTTCTCGGTCGCGTGGCCTCTCGATCTCATCAAATGGCCGCCCAAAACTGGGTACCGTCGGCCAGATTTGACTCGCACGTACGCATGGGCTTTCAGCTACAGGCCGCCTTCGGATTGCGTCGGGAGGACGCGAACAAGTTCCAACCCAGTTACGCGAATCGAGGCGACCACATCGCCCTCAAGGGTCATGGACCGAGGGCGGTCGGGAGCGAACTGTGCCCATCACACGACAGAGTGCTGATTTCCATCTGTAACTGATCCAGTAAGCTCCAAGGGGGACTGTTGCATGGAACTCAACACCCCTGGCCTCATACGCAGCCATCCACCGACTTAGTCTGCAGGCCCAACAAACGTATTCAGCACAGTTGCAATCCTGTTGCGTCGTTCAAGCAAGAAAGCCTTGTAGCTTTCCACTTCCAGCAGCGAAGCCTCAACCGGGATGCACTGTGCTGCGAACGCTGGCTCGCCAAGCTGGTCCACCAGCGGGGGCAAGTAAACCGCCGGAGCCTTGTCGCTGATCGCGCGATTCGTCTTGCCGCCGATGAAGGCCAGATTGGCGATGTCATCCGCCTCGCGGGCAGTGAAGCTGGTCTTCAGTACAGCTTTGGGAAAGATGTGATGGAACTGCAAGCGATGCTGGGCGCCCGAATGATCCAGAGCAATGGTCAGATGGCTGCGCCAATCTTTCGCACCGGCAGCACGGAAAGCCAGGAACATGGTCTTGAACAGCGCGCTGCGCTGGTTGCGGCCTTCCAGCTCCTCCGCGGTAATGTCGAGGCGGCCGAACTGCAGGCGCAGCCGGTCGATCAGCTCGCTCACCGCTCCGCCCTGACGAATATTTGCTAAATCCTGATCCAGAATGGTCTCGCTGGAGCCTCGGGAGAAGCGGCCTTTGGCATTGGCTATCAGCGCCCAGTAGCGCAGTTGGCGGGCCTCATCGTTGCTCAGCGCATAGTTGCGGCTATGCCCGAAATACGCCAGCACCACCAGCAGGAAAGGCGACGACAACAGTGCCGGGCTATCGATGCCAAGATTGCTGCGCAGGAAGTTGAGCGCGAATTCCATGCCATCGCAGGCTTCTTTCCATGCCTTCTGCAGCTTCTCCACATTCAGGCTACCCACGATCTGGAAACGTGATTGACCGGTGGCAAACGCCATCAGGTTCTTCAGGTGCAAACCGAGATCGAGGTCAAAGCCCGTCTTGGCACAGGCCTTCTGAAAATCCTGGAACGTTTGCAGCGAGTGCCGCCATTTCGCGGTGATCTGCGCCAGAGCCAGGTCGGAACTGCGCAGCTTGGCTCCCAGTGAATTGACCCGGACGAAGATTTCCGTGACCTCATCGTAGGAAAGCATCCGTTCCAGTACATCCATCCGATAAACGTACTTGCGGATGCCACGTAGCCGGGCCAGACGCTGGCTGTGCTTCTCGTAACGAGGATCGTCAAAACCACTGATGCCCGCACGTTTGAGGAACGGCGCATCGTTGTCGGTCTTGAACACTTCCGACACTTTCACCCAATGCGGCAACTGCTCCAGCTTCCTCGTGGCCACCACGAAAGTCATCTTGTTGAAGCGCTTGAGCAGTTCGTCCTCGGTCGAGTCCGTCTCATCGCCAATCAGTTCGCTATCGTCGTCAACATCATCCTCGTCGTCGCCGTTCTCTTCCACTTCGGTCACGACCGCCAACTGGTCGGGATGTTCCAAATTGAACAGCAAGTCGATAGGCCGACGACGGCCGCGTACCGATACTGGCTCGCCGCGAATGACGGCAGAGAGCGATGTCAGACGCTGCTGACCATCCAGCAGGAGCCGCGTGCTCTGGTAAGGATTCGTGCTCTGGCTGACCGCGAAATCCTGCAGCGGCACAGCTTCATCCGTTTCCCAAAGCAGGATTGCGCCCGAGGGGTAGCCGCGATACAGCGAATCCAGCAGATCGCGCACTCGCGTGGAGCGCCACACATACTGGCGCTGCATCTCTGGCAAGCGCAGTTCGCCCCGCTCGATCATTGATACCAGCTCTTCAACGCTTGCTTCGGCCTTGGCCATGGCTATTCCTTATTGCGTCATCTGAGTTGAGCAAGTCGCCAGATACGGTAGTGCCTCAAGCCTTGACAAATCTCAAAAAGTCGGCCATCCGCCGCGACTCATTGACTTCATCGTGAGGTACGAGCAGATACCGCCACGGTTTGCCGCCGACGCTCGCCGTGAAGTCCGACGCGTGCTGGCACCACTGCAAGGCAGCAGCAGCTTTGGCCTGCACCTCTTGCGTGTTGATGTCGCCGCGTGCTTTGGTCTCCACCACCAAGATCGTCGAGTCCATTTCGGCGACGAAGTCCGGGATGTACTCCGGCTGCTCGGTGCCAAGCTTGTAGTAGATCTGGAACTGCCCCTTAGCAGGCTTGAACCACTTCGTCGCTTCGCGCTCCAGGATGATGGCGAAGCGCCGTTCGGTATCCGAGTCGAACTTCTGCAGCGGGTACAGGCAACGCGCGAAGCCGCCGAATAGCATCTGCTTGATGCGACTTGTCTCAGTCACGGTCTCCCGGAAGTGGTGAGCCGTTTGGCCCGCCGTGGCGGTGTAGTTGCACGGTTTGAGTTCGGTGAAGCCGCGACTGACCTGCACCTCGTACTCCGTCGCCTCTTCCCAGAAGTGGGCCATCATCTGCGCGTGGATTTCCCGCGCGATCAGGCGGCGGTCACGATCAAGAACGCTGATGGCTTCATCCTCGGACAGATAGCCGCGCAGGTGCTGCACCATCTGGCCTGCGAGGTCGTAGAGCAGATCGGCGTGGGTGAAGTAGTCGATGTCGTCGAAGTCCACCAGCGCGTGGACGATGTAGTCTTCAGGGCGCTGCTCTTTGAGCCCGACCTCGGCGGCAAGGGTGAACTGCTCGTTGGTGCGCAGCATCTGCCCGACGATCGCGCGCTCACCCGGCTGAAGATGGAGCTGGCTCACATCCAGCTTGAAGGCGTGGAAGCCCGTTGTGACTTCGCCAGTCGGCACCACCGCGATGCGCGGGATGTCGATGGTCTGCTGCACGACGATTTCGGTGGTCTTCGCCACCACGGAGGACAAATCAAGAGCGGAGGCTGATGCATCCGCGCCCGCCAGCAATTCGCCTTGCAGCGGCTTCAGCCGCTCCGCGACCTCCGCGAGGATTTCCTTCTGAACTTCGGGTTTCAGCAACGCGCTGCTGGTGGGCACAAGATCGCGCTTGACCTCGTACTTGCCGATGACGTCCATGACCACGCGCGCGGCCTGCTTCTCCGCCTCCGTGCTGAACACCGGTTTGGGCACGGGGACTTCCGCTCCACTGTCAGTGGCTGAAGCCCCCGTGACCACGACCGGGGCTTCCGTCAGACCGAGGCGCGCCGCCGCCCCAGACTCGACCTGCACGCTGACCTTCCTGTCGTCGGCACTGGGCGCATCGAGGATGACCTGCTTTAGGCGAATCGGCGAGTCGCCGCGGTTGGCCTCGTCAATGATCTCCTGGAACTTGTCGTGCGCGACGATGTTCAAGCGGTCCACCGTCGCGACGCCCGTGCGCTTGCCGTAGGGCAGTCGCAGGCCGCGGCCGATGGACTGTTCGATCAAGGTGCGGGCATTGGCTGCGCGCAACGGCACGATGGTGTAGAGGTTGGTCACGTCCCAACCTTCTTTGAGCATGTTGACGTGAATCACGATCTCGGTCGGCTCGTCCACGCTCTCCACGGCCAACAGGCGGGTGATCATCTCTTCTTCCGCGCCGGTACGGCTTGAATCGACCTGAATCACCTTGCCCTGGTAGCGGCCCTCATAGAAGGCTTCCGACTCCAGAAGCGCCAAGAGCTGACCCGCGTGCGTGGTATCGCGAGCGATGACAAGCATGAAAGGCTTGACTGGCTTGACGCCGTTCTCGCGGGCGTAGGTGAGCAGCTCGACCTTGGTCGTCTCGTGCAGGCGCACACCGTCTTCCAGCTTGGTCTTCTCGATCTCCTCGGGCGTGTGCGCCTTGGCGTCGAAGTTGCGCTGGGTGACCACGGCAGGCTCTTTGACGAAGCCGTCCTCCATCGCCCGCGCCAGCGGATAGTCCATCACCACGTTCTTGAACGGCACCGGCCCCTTGCTCGATTCGACGAATGGCGTCGCCGTCACCTCCAGGCCAAACAGCGGCCTCAGTTCATTGATGGCACGCTCACCCGCGCTGGCGCGGTAACGATGCGATTCGTCCATCAGCAGCACGAGGTCTGGCAGGGTCGCGAGATGGTTGAAGTAGCTGTCGCCCAGCACTTCCTTCATCCGCTTGATGCGCGGCTCCTTGCCGCCGCGCACCTCGGAGTTGATTTTGGAGATGTTGAAGATGTTGATGCGCACGTCGTGGGCGAAGCCCTGTGGCTGGTCATCCACCGCCGCGCCAGTCTGGTCGTAGTTGTCACCTGTGATGATCAGCGGCGGTTGTTGCGCGAATTCGGCGATGCCCTTGAAAACGTACTTCGGCGTGTTGCGCGTGAAGTCCGTGATGAGCTTGTTGTAGATCGTCAGGTTGGGCGCGAGCACGAAGAAGTTATTGATGCCGTGGGCCAGATGCAGGTAAGCGATGAATGCTCCCATCAGGCGCGTCTTGCCCACTCCTGTTGCCAGCGCAAAGCACAGTGACGGAAACTCGCGCTCGAAGTCCTCCAGCGTGCTGAACTCAGCCTTCAGCGTGGAAAGAATCGCCGAGACATCGCGCTCGTGATCCAAGAGTTCGGGCGCTGCGTCGAGCGCGCTAACCAGCTTAATGAGAGATTCCGCCTGGGGCGGACGAAGAGACAGGCGACCGGTGACGGCGTGCAGGACGCGGGCGTTCATTATTCGTTCTCCCCGAACAGGCCACCCTGTCCCGCGTCGGCGAGGGCGGCTTTTCTGCTCTTGGTGTTCTTAGCGGTATTACCAGCGGCCGCAGGCTCAGCTTTCTCCATATCCACCATCGGCAAGTTGCTCACATTCAGGCTGTAGTCGTCGCGGCCCCAGTGGCAGCGAGCCAGCACCATTTTCGGGATCTTCTTCAGCGTCAGGTTCGGCCAGCGCTCCGCCGCTTTGGCCGCCGTGACGCCGTGGAAAGCGGCGCAGCACACCAGCAGGCTTTGCTCAGCGCCCACTTCATCGGACAGCGCCTGGAACTGTTCCGCAGAGAGGTTCTGTGTGGTGGCGTAGATGAAATCGCGCTCACTGGAATGGCCGTGCTGCCACCAGTGTGTTTCCGATGGCGCGTAGGTGAAGCCTTCCAACTTGGCCAACGCCTCGGCCAGTTGCGCAGCGTTGTATTCGGGATTGATGACCGGGTTGCCCCAGCGGTCGTTGACGATCAGGCTGGGGGCGAGGCGGTGATAGCGGAACCCGCCGCCTCCTTTCCAGTCGACACTTTGGGTGATACCGCCCTTGTCCTCGCCGTCGATCACCTTCTTCAGGCGCGGGATGATGTGGGTGTGGCAGTGCTCCCCCAACTCGACCATGATCCAGCGACGGCCCATCTTGTGAGCAACCGCCCCGGTGGTACCTGAGCCTGCGAAGGAATCGAGCACCAGATCGCCAGGGTTGGTAGCGAGCTCCAAAATTCTTTTAAGCAGTTTTTCGGGTTTGGGGGTCATGAAAACATCGTCATCATTTATCCCCTCGAAGAGCTTGCGAATTTCAACCTTCGCTTCTGCGTTGGTTCCTACTTCTTCGTGAAACCATAGTGTCGCCGGAACTACTCCTTGCTTCGCTTCGCTGAGGAATTTCTTGATTCGAGGCGTTGCAGTGCCAGCTCGACCCCACCAGATGCGCCCATCCTTTTCAAGTTCGTCAAACGTAGCCTTCGAGACTCGCCAATAGGTGCCTGATGGCGGGGTGAAAGACTTCCCGGATGGAGAGACGATTTCGTATGTTCCCTGACTGTAAAAGTTGCGCGCTTGAATAGCATTGGTAGTCCAAGGGCCACGCGGATCGTTATCCTGATTGGAGTACGAGTCATCAAGCGCGGCGCTTCTAGGTAAAAGATTTCGTTGCCACCCTGCAATATCCTTGGCGTAAACAAGAACGTATTCATGCATGTCGGAAAAATACTTCGCAGAGTTCTTTACCGTGAAGAGTTTCTGCCATATCACCGACGCAACAAAATTAGCTCTCCCGAAGATCTCGTCGCACAGCACCTTTAGGTAGTGTGCTTCATTGTCGTCAATAGATATCCATAGCGATCCATCATCTGAAAGCAGACGTTTGATGAGCTCCAGCCGGTCACGAATCAAACCCAACCAGATGGAGTGCTCTAGTCCATCCTCATAATGCTCGAACGCGCTTCCCGTGTTATAGGGCGGATCAATGAACACGCACTTCACCTTGCCAGCAAACTCGGCCTCCAGCGCCTTGAGCGCTAATAGGTTGTCGCCAAAAATCAATCGGTTGTCGAAGACGTCATTGTTCGTCACACGGTGCTTGGCGTGATACGACTTCTCTGGATCTTCTAGAAGGATGCGCGGTTCCAGCTTCGGCCGCTTCTCCTTGCCGATCCAGGTAAGTTCTAGTTTTTGTTTAGTCATGACATCACTCTCATAGTTGTGGCGCCCGACTCGACAAGTAGTCGATCAGGCGCTTGCGCGGATACGCGTCCGATGCATTCTGGGTATTGCGTAGGGGCGCTAGGGCCGGATCGGTACTAAGCGCGAAATGTGCTTCCATCAGCTCGGCCAGGAAGGCTGCGACGTTGCCCTGATTGCGGAAGTAAGCCAACGGACCCTCCAGAATCAGCCGTTGCCCGCCGAGATCGAAAGCCTGCTGTCGGAGTTGATCGAGCGGCTGGCTGATCAGCGCGGGAATCGCAGCGGATTCGATGACGGCTGCTGCGCGAATGCGGTTGCGCAGGCGCTTCATCATGACGGTCGCGATCAAGTGAATGCCATGTCGATAGATGAGGCGTTCTTGACTGCGCGCAGGGGCATTCTGTTCGTAATCCACCACTAGAGTGCGAATCGCGCGGTGGTACAGGACGGCGTTGACCAACAACGCCCCCGATAGGCTGGCGGCGAACAGCCCCTGGTATTCGACGGAGTCGGGGTTGGCGAGCCGCGCCGGTTCGGTCTTGAGCCAAACAGCATAGCGTGGATCGTTCTGTTGCAAGGCCAACGCCCGCAACGCCTCGTCGAGCGTGATGGCCCCGGCACCGGTTGCGAGGGCCTCGGGGCGATAGTGGTAATCGAATCCCAGGTGGCCAATCTCCTGCCGCAGCCGCTCCTGGTTCTCGTCAAGCGACGCGAAGTTCGCGGTTTGAACCGGATTCTGGTGGTTGCGGGCCTTGGTCACGTTCTTCCCAAACTGGCCGTCTGCCGATGCCTTGATCAACGTGAGCATCACCTTGGCGTCATCGATGCTCCTGCCCGGATGCTGCCGCACGAACTCGGCGGCCGACGCCACGGTCTGCGCGCCGTTGATGATGGACAGGCCCCGCACCTTGAAATTCTTGATGCCGTTCTTGTTGGCCTTGGGTTCGATCAAGTCGCAGACGGCAGTGACGCCGTTATTCAAATAGAAGAAGTCCGCAGGACAGTCATGCAAGGTCGTCTTGATGGCCTTGTTGACATCGGATTTGCTACTGCCTAGGAAGTAACGGATATTGCGCTCGTACAGGGCTTTTCCGTGCGCCTGGTGCAGAGCCACCAAGTCTGCCAGCCGCGCGATCCCGTAGTACGTTGTCCGCGGCATCTCAACTTTCGCATGCTTTTGCAATGCGACATCCGCATGCACGGGCTGGTAGGCCTGCTCCGCCAGCAGGTCGCGGGTAATCTCGACTGCCGTGTAGTACTCCACCTGCTTGTCCAAGCGCTCTTCGTCGAGGTCTTCGTCATCAAGCAGCGCCTGCAAGGCATCGCGTGCCGTTTGCGACACACCATCGCCGGTGTAAGGCACGACCAGCTTGATATGGCAGCACGTATCGAGTGCGCTCTCGATATCGGCCTTCCGATTCTGGACGTTGCCGTTGAACGCGATGAAGTCCTGTTTGAGCAACAGGCGAATGCCCTCGCAGAACGGCAGTGCATCCTCCTGCTTGAACTGCTCAGATTCTTTCAGCTTTGTTTGCAGAAGGTACAGCGTCTCCGACGGCGCGTGATAGTGGATCGCGTCGATGCCCTTGTCGTTGAAGTCGTCAACGACCGAAGCGGCGGCCGCCTGCGGCGTGATGTCGAGCAGCTTGTGCAGGGCGAAGGCGCTGAAGGCTCGTGAGAGTTGCTTTGCCGCCTGATCGGTAGGATTGGCGTTGCCGAGCAACGGGGGCAGGAATGGCACGAAGCGGGCGGCGAGCGCCTGCTTCAGGATGGTCATGTACTGAGGTTCGAGCGCCGCCATGTCAATGGTATTTCCCGTATCGGTTCTCGAATGCGGGCTTCGTACCTTCCAGTATGGTCACGACGACTTCGTTCAACCCTGTGTTCTCGATGGCTCCCGATTCATAGCTGATGGTGGAGTCCAACGCTCGGTCGAACCTCGCATGGATGATCTGCTCTGCATCGCAAACAACCGCCAGGTTGGGGTTGTGCGTGACCATGATGATCTGCCGCTGCTTTTTGGCTTCGGAGAGAACGGGAACGAGTAGACGGAACACCGTCTCGTTATCGAGATTCTCTTCCGGTTGATCGAGAATTATGGGGGTCTTTCCCTTGTCCACCAGCAAGTAGAAGATCAGCAAGAGCGCGCCACGTTGACCAGGGGACAGTTGCTCGATCTGCGTGTCCTGGAAGAGCAGCGAGTAGCGAGGCTCAAGGAAGTTCAAACCAAAGATGAGGTCATAGACGGCCGCGGCCGGCTGCCCCTTCTTCAGCAAGCTGAATATCCCAGCATCCGAGCCGGAAGCCTTCGCCGCAGCCAAAACCTTCTCCTGCAAGGAAGCAATGAAGGCTAGCGCCCCATCCTTGGTGTTCAGGTCATGGCCATCGAACAACCTTCTGATGGTCGCCAGCGCTTCGTCCTGCCCGCGAAAGTCACCCGAGGTTTGCTTGATCAGAGCAAACAATTGGTCGGCGATAGCATCAGCGGATGCCGCCAGTGTTGCCTGAAACTGCAGCCTGTAGTCCTCACGTATCAGTACGTTCTTCTGGATCAAATCTTGCACCGGTTTGAACAGTTCCGCGCGCGCACGCCGCTGTGCATCGAGGGTGTCGAAGATTTCCCCGGACAGCTGCAAACGTCTTGCTTCCAAATCCTTGAGCTGCTGCGGAAGCTCCTTGATCTGCTCGATCCTGGTTTCCAATCCGACCTTGGTCTCAGGCTCGGTGATTGAGCCGATGAGTTCGTCGCGCTTTGTGTTCCATTCCGCAAGCTGGCGTTGATAGGCCTCATACTGCTGTTGCGGAGCGTTCAACTTTGCGGTGAAACCTTGCTGAGTTGCGGTGACGGCATTGAGGGTTTCAGCCAGCTTTTCGGCCTCGATCTTTATCTCGCCTTGCTTCGTCGCCAAATCGGTCGATCTTTGGTCAAGAACGGCGGTCTTGATTTCGATGGCAGCGAGATCGGTCCAAACGAAGCCGAGAAGTTTGACATCATCGGAAACTGCCTTTTCGGCTTGATCGAAAGATCGTTGAAGCAACCTCAACTGCTCGCGAATATTCCCTATGGCCTTCTGGCGTTTGGCCAGTTCAGTGGTCTCGCCAGCGATCTCTTGGCTGCGCTTTCTGGCAGCTTCCGCCTGTTGAGTTGCTGCAGCCAAGCCTTCAGCCGCTTGTTTTTGCTCGGGGCTCATTGCTTCAGTCGGCGCCGCGACCTCCGCAGGCTTCAGCTTGTCGTGTTCCTCGATCTGCTTGCCCTTAAGCAAAAGCACATCGGTGAGTTTCTTCAGCTCAATGGGTTGAAGCTGCTCCTCGATGCGAACGATGTCTGCGTTGGTCGATGCCAGCTCCTTACGGTACTCACCTAATCGATTCCTGAGCGACTGCTCCTGCTGCTCGGTCAACTGATCGAAGTCGAGCGCGCCAAGCCTCATTTCTTCGCTCGCATGTGAGAAGATCACTGACCTCAGTTCCTTCTCAAATGCGTTCGACTTGCCCGATACGTGCTCATTGCAAAGCTCTTCGAAGTAGCCCTGCGGGATGTAGCGAACAAGCTCCGCCTTCTCCTCTGATGGCGACTCATTCAACGGCCTGGACTCGGTGCTTTCGTCTCGCCAGGTCAGCGTTCCGGTGAAGTGACGTGCGGGTTCGCCGGTCTTGCCCCAAAATCGATCCTTCTTCAAGAAGCTGAAGTGCTTGGATTGTTTGGAGTTGCCGAGCGTCGCGATTACATCTGCCAAAGCGCTCTTGCCGCTTCCCTTGTTCCCAATGACGGCGACAAGATCGGGATTCAGCGGGATGTCACAGCCGTGCAGCCACCGCCCGACGCCGGCCTTGCCCCCTGTTTTGCTGATCTCGATAGACTCGATGTAGAAGGTCTTGTTGGACTCGACTTCTTGAACCTTGGGGGGCCTGTCACCAATGAAGGAGCGCTTCGCCGGCTCAAGAATGGCTTGCTTGAGGCCATGGAACGTTGGGTCGGCTTTGATCCACGTCCTTTTCCCAGAGGGGAAGTCGCCATAGCCCCGCTTGTTGTTGTCGCCAGGTGTTCCAACGAAGCAGTGGGCGTCGCTTCCTGAGACTGCCAAGCGCGGAATGTTATTCAGACCCGCTTGAAAGTTTTTGAACCACTTGGCGTTGCCGGCTGTCTGCTCGCCAACAAATGCGCCGCGCAGATCGGCGTCTCGTGTCTCGAAGATCGGAGAGGTTTGAAAGAGGTTCATGGCATAGGCGTAGTGCTCTTGCCATCCGACCTCTGCCAGTCCATCATTCGTATCGAACGGCATAAGGCCGATCGCGTGCTCGTTCGGAACCTTCCGAATCGCTTCCCTGTACGAGTCAGCATTGATCTCGGCAATCACTACTCCAGCGAGCAGAGCCTTCTCGTCGGAAGCATCAACATCGGCTTTTTTGAAGCCGTGATGCTTCAACTTGTCCTCGCCGACCTTCCTGGCAAGCTCTCTCAACGCAGGCTCAGAAAGTGGCCTGTCCACTAACTCAATGCGCAAGGCAGAAATGAAATCCCTGAGCACCTGTTCATCGACCTCGTTCGAGAACAGTACGTGTGCATTCAGTCGTCCCTTCATTGGCGCGGCAAGCCGAAGTTCGATCCCTGGAAGGACGAGCTTTTTTAGGGCGGGGGCATCCTCGTCCTTGAGGCGTCTTCGCAGTGCAAGCCAGCCGTCAAAGGTCCAGTAATCCATGATCGCGAACACAGCCGGCTCGGCATTGTTCATCGCTTCGATCATTTCATCGACCAGCTTCTTGCTTTTTGCAGAAGAGAGATCGACATCGAACCTATCTCCCGACCAATGGAACGATGCGGGCGTGTGGACATGCAGGTCCCATTGCCTCCAGATTGCTCCCCGAGAAATCTCTCTTTTTGTCATCATTTCAGTTCCCACTCGATGGTAAACAGCATGTGCTCCTCCACTTGCTGTTGAAGCTGCAATTCCAACTGGCCGATGAGCCCGTTGCGCTGTGCTTCCACTTCGTCCTGTCGGGAGAACAGATCGCGGCGGAGCTTGCTTCGCTTGCCCTCAAGCTCCCGTTGCTTCTTCTGCCAGGACAGCTTTTCTTCCAACGTCGGCGCGGTGGCGGCAGTGCTGCGCACCTCCTTGATTTGCCGGTCGATCTCTTTGATTTCCTGCTCAAGGCCCAACTTCAGGTCGTCAGCCCACGCATCCAGCTTCTGTACTTCTTGCTCGAAGTAACCGAGATTGCGCTGACTGATCTCGCGCAGCAACTCGGCCTTGCGGGCTTCGACGTCGGACGCCAGTGCGGAGTCGGCCGAGCTGCTGAGCAGGCTGGGCGGCTGGGCAACGGCGGGTAGGCGCAGTAGCTTCCTGGGATCGTCTTCCAGCAGAGTGATGCCATCCGACGTGATGGCCGTTACCAGCAGGTGCTGCTCCTGGTTGCCCAACGCATCGACTTCGATCAGCTTCAGTGTGAGCCATCCCGCTTTGCCGCGATAAGGCTCCAGGGTGCTCACCCTGGTACCGTATGCGTCGTAGTCGAAGACGAGCTTCGCACCTTCAAGCGTACGGGTCTTGGCCTTCTCGGCGACCCATGAAGCCAGCGGGTGATGGATTCGGTACAGGTGTGCGTCGCCGGAGCGACGGGGCAACTCATAACGTCCCAGCTCGATTCCAGCGCGTGCACTGGCATCAATGCCGTCCGGTACACGCTGCAGGAGGAAGCCGTGGTCATCGAAGCTGGCAAATTCGCGCAGTTCCGCCCGGCTCAGCTCCATCAGCATCCGCTCGAAACGGCTCCGGGCGCTGCGGCTGTCTTCCGCACGGACGCGGAGCTTGCCTTGTACTTCCTCATCAAAGTTCTCCAAGAGGAGCTGGCGCGTCTTGACCATGGCTTCGCTGATCTCTCCCGAAAGATCAACTCGGAGTTGCTCGAAGCTGGATCTGATTTCCTCGGGCTCTCGGCAATTTTGGTAGATATCAGCAATGCGCCGCTCGAAATCGACGCCAGAACCGATGGCGCCCAACACTTCGTCGCTGGCGCCAAAAACGCCCTCGAAAAGCTGGAACTTCTGCGCCAGCAATTCGTAGACGCGCTTGTCCGCCTCATTACCGAGGTCAACGAAGTTCACCACCACCACGTCGTGCTTCTGGCCGTAGCGGTGGCAGCGCCCGATGCGCTGCTCAATGCGCTGCGGGTTCCACGGTAGGTCGTAATTGATGACGAGCGAGCAAAACTGGAGGTTGATGCCTTCGGCGCCGGCTTCGGTGGCAATCATGACCTTGCCGCGCTTGTTGAAGTGCTCGACCAGTGCCGCGCGGGTGTCGGCGGTCTTGGAGCCGGTGATGCGGTCGGTGCCTTCGTGGCGTTCGAGCCAGTCCTTGTAGATCGCCTGCGCACGCTGGTCACTGTTGGTGCCGTTGAAGAGCACGACGTCATCGCCGTATGGCGTGTCAGCCAGCAAGCTGAGGAGGTACTCCTGTGTGCGCTTGGACTCGGTGAAGATGATGGCCTTTCTGGCCGCGCCGAGCCGGTCCAGTTCAGCGAAGGCACGATCCAGCGCGGTGAGCAATGCCTTGCCCTTCGCGTTGTCCTGAATGCTGGTTGCAAGCGTCTTGAAGCGGCGAAGCTCCTCGATTTCCTGTGCGATGGCATCACGTTCCATGCGACTCGGTGCCGTGGCGTCTGGATCCTGGTCACTCCACTCATCGGCGGTTTCGTCCAGCGACTCGTAGTCGTCGTCGAGTTCCTCGGTCAGATCGGGAACTTCAGTGGTTTCGTCGAGCACTCCCTGGAGGCGCTTGGCCATCGTCTCCAACGCACCTGCGATCGCGTGCGAGCTGGACGCGAGCAACTTCCACAGCACCAGTGAAATCAGTTGGCGCTGCCCCTCAGGCATGGCCTTCACATTGGGACGGCGCAAGTAGTCGGCGACCAGCCCGGACAGTTCCTGTTCCTCGCTCGATGGCGTGAACTCTTGGATGATGGCCTTGCGCGACGTATACGACACGTAGGGCTGAACCTGTTTGCGCAGGGTGCGTTTGCAGATGGGCGCCAGCCGGTCACGCAGGCCACTGAAGGATTGTTCTCGGCCAGTGAATTGCGAGCGAAAGCTGTCAAGATCTCCGAACACGCGGTCATCGATGAAGCTGACCAGTCCATAGAGTTCGAGCAATGAGTTCTGCAACGGCGTTGCGGTCAGTAGTACTTTGGCGTGAACGTGCGATAGCGCCTCCTTGAGAGTCTTGGCAATGACATTGCTGGTCTTGTAGACGTTGCGCAGGCGATGCGCTTCGTCAAGGACGACCAAGTCCCAGTCGATGCTCTTAACCTCATCAGCCTTGGATTTGGCGAACTGATAGGAACAGATGACCGGGCCAGAGGCAAAGAGGAACGGATTCTGTCGATCCTTCTTGCGGATTGCGTTATAGCTTTTGGCTTCGAGAATCAGCCCTTGCAGGCCGAACTTATCCTGCAACTCCTGGTGCCACTGCTTGCGCAGGTTGGCCGGGACGATGATGAGAATCTTGCGGCGCCGTTCCGCCCATCGTTGTGAGATCACCAAGCCCGCTTCAATGGTCTTGCCGAGACCCACTTCGTCAGCGAGGAGCACACCGCGCGAAAGGGGATTGCGGCATGCGAAGAGCGCCGCATCGACCTGATGCGGATTGAGATCAACCTGTGAGTCAACCAGCGTTGATGCCAGCGACTCCACGGAGTCGCCTGCCGCGCGGCGCGTCAGAAGCCATGCGTAGTACTGGCTTTGATACAACGTAAGGGGCTGTTGCATCAGTCTCCTCCGTCTATCTTGACTTGCTTCCACTTCAATCGTCGCTCCTCGCCCCTTGCCCCTTGCCCCTTGCCCATGGATTCGATCACTCCCTCTGACTTCATCGCCCGCAGCACCAACCGCGCCATGTCTCGGTTCCCCCCCGGGCAAGCAACCTCGATCTCGGAAATCGAGAACGGCTGGCCGGATAGACCGCACTCGCACGTCCGCTGCATGAGGCGTCGATTACGCCGTCCCGGTTCCGGAAAGCATATCTTGTCGGCAGACGCAGGCGCGTTGCCGCAGCGAAATCCGCTTCTGAGACCATTCCCCTGCCTCCGTTCTGTTTTCGCGAGTCGTACTCATAGCGAGCAAAACTCATCAATCTTACGTAAGGCCCTGCACTGCTTGCTGTTGGACGGGGTGTACCGGTGCGGCGCCGATGGCGCACCCACCTCATCAAGGCTGCTGCGTCCACCGACGAAGAGTTGCACGCGCTGCTGCAGACCGTCATCGCCCGGTTCATGTAGATGCTCACGCGCCTGGGCGTTCTGGTCAAGGAGATGGGCCAGACTCGGCTGGCCGAGCAGGATATTGACGGCGAGGAGGCGCGCGCGGTGTGGCTGCTGTAGGCAGCCGGAAGATTGCGGCAGTCTAGCGACGACCTCGCCTCCCGCAAGCAGTCGACCGATATCGCGGAGTTCTGAACTTCCGCACCGTGGCGCAGAACGAACGTTCGGCGCCCGATCCCCGCAGACCGCTATTCGCTGCATAGCAGAAGTCCCCACACATCGCTGTAATTGGGCGCCACAGTAGCCGAGGGGAAAGCCCTAGAGCATCCCGTCTTTATGGGATGCCCATAGGCCTAACTTCCCTATTCCCTGCTACTCACCTGCAACAACATCTCCGCCTCCATAGCCAAATCCGCAGCAATCCAGAGCATGTTGTCCCGATGCTTCTCCCCCGCCTCCTCGAACCACCCATTGCCGTCGCCATAACAGCACCACAGCAGCGAGTTCAGCTGCGCCAGTTTGATTTCGAGTAGTTCCCTTGCCTCGTCGGGCGTCGGGGTGGGCGCCGTCGGCTTGGTGGTGGTGCCGCGCGTGGTGCTGCTGTTGCTGCTGCGGCGGGAAGATTTGGGCGTGGGACGCCCGGCCATAATTCGCGTAGCCATTTGGTGTGCTCTCTTTCCAAGGTGTTGCACGTCATGTGGTCAGACGGTCAGGGTGTTCACGCACCCTGGCCGTCGCCTTTTGTGCCTCACGTTCGCACCAGTGCACCGAGGAGCACCGGCAACCCGCCGTGAGGTAGGCGGTTCATCAGGTCAGTGGGTCAGCTGTTGGGGGAGCTCCTTTCACGATCGGTGGTCGTCGCCCACAAGGAGGGGCGTCTTGCGACAGGGGCATTCACTTTAGAGAAGCGAAGCCGCGCAAGAGAAAAGATTTCGTCGAGGATTTCTCGAATCGGCGGGATATCTGCCGGGGTGCTGTGGCGGGACACAAAGCTCTGACGTTTGGGCGCAGATTGCGTCGCTATCGGCCGTCTGAGTTGCTGGTTTTCAGTGCCAGCTACCATCGCCCGCAAGCAAAAAAACGATCGTCATCGCCACCATTGACCGAGGCGATCTACAAGGAGGTTGGAGCATGTCGGAGGCATCATCGACCGGTCGCCCCCGCCGGAAGTGGCTACGCTGGATCGTCATCTTTTGCGCCATCTCGTCTGCCTCAAAGATCGGCTCGAAGCTGCTCAATGCAGCATTCGAGCCTGAGGTGAAGCGCCCCACCGTATCGGAGTCACGTTCGGACGCGACGATTGGAATTGCCTTTGGACGAGTTGCCGCGAAGACAGTCGAAAGCTACTTCGCGAAACACAAGGAGTTCCCGTCCAGCTTGACGGCGGCGCAGTTCGATGCGCCCTTGCCCGAACCTGTCGAGAGCATTCGTGTGAACCCCGAAAGCGGAGCCTTGAAGATCGTCTTGATGGGATGGGCCCCCTCGCCTACCAGAACCTTCTTTCTCAATCCCACAATTGAAGCCACCGGGATGACCTGGGAATGCAAGGCAGGCGAAGTGCCGGAGGAAAACCGGCCACCAGAGTGCCCGGATGCATGGTGACGACACTCTGGGCTTCGGGCAGGGAGTGTCGATCTTGACCTTTGCACTGACCGACGTGCTGCACCGGCGGATAAGTCGGCAGCGGCAGACGCTCTCGCGACGAGACAGTCTGTCTGGAAGCGCTATCGAGACAAAGCCAGTGACCATGCGCCGATCCCCCCGGTCGCCACCGTCGGCACGGACATGGGAGTCAAGGCCCCTGTGCTTGCATCGATGGTGTAGGCAGATATGTCTTTGGAATCGGAGTTCGTGACGTAGGCAAAGCGGCCCGTGGGGTCCAGGGCGATGGCGCGGGGGGAAACCCGTGCGGCCACCATCGGAATGGCCATTGGCGTCAAGGCGCCGGTGCTGGAATCGATGTTGTAGGCCGACACGGTGTCTTCCGCAGTATTCGCCACGTAGGCAAAACGGCCGGTGGTGTCCACGGCGACTGCTCGGGGAAGGACCCCAGTGGCGAACGCTGCCATAGGGGTCAGGACGCCGGAGCCTGCATCGATGGAATAGGCCGACACGGTGTTGTCGTCCGAGTTCGCCACGTACGCAAACCGGCCCAGGGGATCCAAGGCAATCGCGAAGGGGTTGTTCCCCGTGGGCACGGTTGGCACTGCCAGCGGGCTCAAGGCGCCGGAGCTTTCATCGATGGAAAAGGCCGACACGGTGTTGTTGCCTCGATTCGTCACGTAGGCGAAACGGCCCAAGGAGTCCAGGGCAATGGCGCTGGGGATCAAACCCACTGCCACCTGCGGCACAGCCATCGGGGTCAAGTTGCCGGTGCCGGCATCGATGTTGTAGGCCGACACCCTGTCGATACCCTGATTCACCACGTAGACAAAGCGGCCCGTGGGGTCCACGACGATGGACAGGGGTGCAGACCCTGTGGCAATAGTTGCGACCGGAGTGAGGAAGCCGGTGCCTGCGCCAATGGAATAGACCGACACGGTGTTGTCACCTCGATTCGCCACGTAAGCGAAGCGGCCAGCGGGATCCACGGTGATGGCCATTGGCGTGCTCCCTGTCCCCGACATGGGCGCGGCCATCGATCCCAACACGCCGGTGCTGGTGTCGACGGTATAGGGAAACAGGTTGTTGGACACTGCATTCGTCGCATAGGCGAAGCGCACTGCGGGTGCGGCACAGACCACGTCGACGTTGACGACAGCCGCATTCGCGACCGTGCCGGAGCCATTGCTGACGGTGCAGGTTCTGGTCAGGACTCTGGATTGGCTCTTGACCGTGACCGCGTAACCCACACCGCTGGCCAGTTCGGTGGCGAAGCTGAAGCTGCCGTCGGCGGCGATGGCGAGGTCATCGCCAACGTTGTTCTGCAGCACCAGGCCCGTGCCGAGCAGGCCCTTGACCGTGCCGCTCACCTTGTAGGTCGGCGCCGGTCCCGTGGGTGCGGGTGCCGGAGCGGGTGCCGGTGTTTCTGGCGACGCGGAAGGAGCGGGAGCCGGAGCGGGTGCCGGGGCAGTGGTTGCCATCGGGAAAGCTGCGACAAAACCACCGCCATTTCCGCCCCCACCGCAAGCTGCCACGCCGGCGATCATCAAGCCGCCCAGCGCGGCCCGGCTCAGGCGGGCGGGCCGAGAACTCCACACGGACTGCACGCTATCGGCAGTGCGCCACTCCCGAAGAACGCCTGCGAGCGGCATGGGCAGAAAGCGCCGGCGCTGATTGAAAGAGCTATGGGGCGGGAGAGGTGCGGACATATGGGTGATTTTCTTGAACATGAGGATTTGCGCGAGGCGTTTCCAAGTGTGTCAAGCGTCCACCAATTGCGCCATACCCGAAAACTGGTAGACGGCTCTTGAATAAAGAGCCGCCTCTCAGTGAAATTGCTGGATTGCTCTATTTGTAGAGAAGCATTGAATTCAGGGCGGCATCGCATTTGACCCTGATTTCAAATAATGCCCCTTTTCTATTTCACGCGAATCCTATTTGACGTGTATCTGCGCCAGAAAAGCTGGCCTGCTCTACTCCCTGCAGCGAGATACAAAGCTCTGACTTTGGCGTATCCCTGGGAGTATTCGGGGGCGCGAATGGGCGCCATCTGAACGCGACGATCAGCGAGCTATTTCCGCAGCGTAAATGTCCAAGTCCAGCTTGATGCCGCGCTGCCCGATCGAATCTCAGAACCGGATGATCCACTCCCCACGCAGATACCGATACTGGTAGCTCGGCCCCGCGAAGGTGGTGCTGCGGCTGTAGCCGGCGCCGAAGCGGAACACGTGCGCGCCTCTCACGGGGCTTTGCAGGCTCACGTCGAGCAGCCTCGTGGGCTGGCTCATGTCGTGGTTGATGGTCTCGTTGCCGAGGCCTGCGGTCACGGAGGCGGTCCATCCCTGGAAGCGGTGGCGCCAGCCGATGGCGAACATCGACTCGCTGTAGCTCGTGGGGTTGAAGTAGGCCCTGTCGACGTCGTCGTGGGTGCTCCGGTATGTGCGGTAGCGCGCCTGCAGCGTGAGCCCGAGGTCGAGCGAGGGCTGGTAGATGAGCCGCAGGCGTCCGTGGTCTCGCCGGTTGCCGTCTGAAAAGTACTGCTGCGCGACGAGGCCCACCAGGGTGACGTGCTCGCCCAGGCGCTGGTCGGCCGCGACGCCGACGAAGGTGAAGTCGATGCCCCTGTCGAGCGACTTCGGGGTTTCGACCCAGTCGCGCGTGATGAGGAATTCGACCGCCGTGCTCTTGGTGGGCGATATGCGGTAGCTGCCGTCGAGCGTGAGCAGCGTGTGGCCGCCCTGCTCGAACACGCCGGCTTCCATGGAGCCGCCGTCGGCGGTTCGGGTTTCTATGTCGCGCGCGAGGAAGGTGAGCTTCTGGCCGCTTCTTTTCCAGTTGTCCTGCTTGTATCGGTAGTCGCCGAGCCTGAAGCCGAGAAAACGGTCGGCATTTTCAAAGGCAGGAAAGAATTCGACGGACACGCGGCGTGACTGGAAATGGTCGCTGTCGTTGGTCAGGTAGAACTCGGGGCCGAAGGCCATGGTCTTGGGCTTCTCTTCTTCCTGCGCCTGGCAGGAAGCGGCGGCAAGCAGTGCGAGCGCCGGAACAAGAAGAAAAGAAGCGGTGGCCGAATTTCGTCTCATCGGTTTCATCGATGCCTGGGTCATTTGGTGCCCCAGGACTTGGGCCTTTTGAAGAGCTCGTCCAGATATCCGAGAACGCTGGCCGGCTGAAGAATCAGGCTGTAGAGCAGCACGTAGATGAAGAAGCCCTGGAAGTTCTTTCGCACGACGAGCCCGGTTTGCTTGAACATCCGGCGCTCGATGGAAAACATCAGCAGGCTCAATGCGAATGCGGCCGGTATGAGCGCAAGGGTCATCGGGCCGACGATCCAGAAATAGCCGAAGAGCGCGAGTACCAGCCCCGGAATGAATCCGATGGTGTAGGCCAGGTCGAGCCACGGAAAAAGCAGGTTCCAGTAAATGAAGAAGGTCGAAAGCCGCGGCTGCAGAAGAATGCCCGGGTGCTTGGCGAAGGCCTCGGTCATGCCGCGCGCCCAGCGCTGGCGCTGCTTCACCAGTTGGCGGATGCTGGTGGGCACGTTGGTGAAGAGGCAGGCGTCCTCGCTGTGGCCGATGCGGTAGCCGGCTTTCAGCAGGGCCCAGGTGAGCACGATGTCTTCACCCACGCATTCGGGCCAGCCACCGACTTCTTCGAGCGCGTCGCGGTCGTAGAGGGAGAACGCGCCCTGCGCCACCAGCGTGCCCTGGAAGAGCGACTGCACGCGCTTGATGGCCGCGATGCCGTGGAAGTAGTCCCATTCCTGGCAGCGGGTGATCCAGTTGTAGCGCGAGTTGCGCACCAGGATTTTTCCGGCAACGGCGCGCGTATTGGGCGGGTCGGAGTGGTAGCGCTCGACGATGCTGGTGAGCGCGCCTTTGTAGAGGAATGAATCGGCATCGACCGTGATGACGATGTCGTGCAGCACCTGCTTGAAGCCGATATTCAGGGCGCGCGCCTTGCCGCCGTTCTGCTTGAGGTCGACAAAAGTGATCCACGGATACCGGGCGCAGGCGCCCTCGACGACGGTGGCGGTGCCGTCCTTGGAGCCGTCGTTGATCACGAGGACCTGCAATTCGCCGGGGTAGTTTTGCCGCTCGATGCTGACGAGGGTTTCCTCGATGGAGGCTTCCTCGTTGTACGCGGCAATCAGGATGGATATCGGGGGATAGACGGAGAGCGCGGTACGCGGCGGCCTTTTGTCCAGAAGCAGGCTGATGGCCAGGAAGGCATTCATGAACCCCGGAACGATGGCGATGCCATAGACCAGGAAAACCGCCAGCACCATGCCGACATGGGTGGTCAGCTCAGTCAGCCAGGCCTGGGCGGCCCATATGGAGAAAGCAACCCAGGCAACCGAGCCGACCAACGCGATGAAGAACTTGCCCGATACGGGCAGGTAGATCATCGAATGGGACGTTCTTGGGCTGCTCTGGGTCATATCGCCTGGTGACAATTCCGCAAAATGTAATCTTCTGCGGAGGCGATGAATAGTCTGGTTACGCCCACAGGGCTGGTTTACAACAGTCGGGGATCGGGGCGCGCGGGCCAGATCACGAGGGGTCGTAGCCCGGCGCAGAGCTGATTTCCGTCGGCTTGTAGATCTTGTGCTGCGCCATGCCGGTGCCGGCATCTGTTACCACCAGCAGGCGCCACAGCGGCTCGCGCACGGAGCAGTCGCTTTCTTCCTTGCTGAGCTTGAAGCTGGGCACGCCGGGCGCGGTGCCCTTGACGGTCACGCGCAGCAGGGTCTGGCCCTTGGCGTTGGACACTTCGAGGTCGAAGCCCTTGCCGGTCATGTTCTCGGCCTTGTAGCCGTAGCCGGTGAAATGCTTGACGACGTATTCGAGGGCGGCGGCCTGCACGGCTTCGGGCGTGGCCTTTTCGTCGTCGGCGGCCTTGGCGGCGGCGGAGAGTTTCTGCGGAATGTTGCCGCGCTCCCTTGCGGCCTGCACTTCGGCTTCGCTCGGCGCCCAGCCGCGCGGGCCGCGCACGAGCACGGCGAGTTTCTGTTCGGGCTCCCAGCTGGCCACATGCCATTCGTCGTCGTCGCGCACGCGGGTGGACACCTTGGCGTCCTTGTTGCTCTCGACTTCGAGAATGGCGATGCGGTTGGTCTGCACTACGGCGCGAAAGCCGTTGCCGGCGTCGTAGCTGCGCTTGAGCAGCGCGAGCCTGTCTTTTGCACGCTGCAACTGCTGGGCGTTGCGTTCGCCGCCGCCGGCGCGGTGGTGGGCGTCGAGCGATTCAAGATAGAACCAGCGCCCACTGGCCGACACGTTGACCCATTCGGCCCAGATGGTGGCGATGACGTTGTCGCCGGTGGCCAGCCACGCGTGCTCGAATGGTTTGTCGCGCGCGTCGAACACACCCATCTTGGCGACGATCTCGACCGGCGTGAGCCGTGGGCCCTTGAGCCGCATCTCGTCGATCACAGTGAGTACGCGGGGGTCGACTTCCTTGTCCATTCAGTGGAATTCTGCTGAGTTTGAGGGGGTGGGGAGTATGCCGCATCGCCCGGCGCCGACGCCCGTGCGCAGGCAATCGTATGGCACGATCAACGGATGAACGAGCCCTCACGCCGCATACCGTATCGCACCTGGCCTGGGGCGCTGGCGGTGCTCCTCGCCATTGCCGCCTACGTGGGCGGCCTCACCTGGTGGGACCGCCACACGCCGGGCAACCGGCCGCTGCAGCCGGGCGAAACGGTCGAGGCGGGCCAGGCCAGGTTCGTGCCGGCCGAGGGTTGGGAGATGGACGTTTCGCGCTCCAAGGCGGGCCAGTCGCTGATGCTCTTCAAGGGCGGCCACAAGTTCCTGGTGACGACCTTCCCGTGGGCGGGCGGGCCCGATGGCCCTCTCGTGCGCCAGCAGCGGCTGATGGAGCGCGGCCAGCGCCTGCAGATCGACGGCGACGTGTCGGACTTCATCACCTCCTGGGGCCTGCAGGGCAAGACCTTCGCCTACTACGGCTCGAAGCTGGCGGGCCGGTTCTGGCAGGTGGTCGACGTGCGGCGCAAGTCGCTGGTGCAAATCGACTTCTGGGGCTCCAGCGACGGCATGGACGACGCGCTGCAGGAGGCGCGCTCGATGCTCGACTCGATGGACCTGGAGGCGCCGCAATGAACATGCCGGTGTTCGACCAGGGCGACCAAAGCGGCCAAGGCAGCCAGCAGGTGACCGAGGTGGCCGGCTGGCCCGTCGGCACCGACTCCTTCTTCCAGCCCCGGCGCGTGGCCTTCTGGGTGCTGGCGGCGCTGATATTGAACGGGCTGTTCTACACGGTCTACATGTTCTCGCTGGGGGTGCGGGTGGTGCCCGTTACCGCCTTCCTGGGGCTGACGGTGTGGGGCATCTACACGATGCTCTTCGTGCAGGCCTTCCGCACGCTCGACCTGCTGGAGCAGCACCCGACGGAGGCCTATGTGCTGGCGTTCGCATGGGGCGGCATGGGCGCCGTGTACTTCGCGGCGCCGGCCAATGTCGCCATCCAGAGCCTGTGCGCCAAGCTGATTTCGCCGGAGTTCGTTGCCACCTGGGGGCCGGCCATTGCGGGGCCGGTGACGGAAGAGTTTTTGAAGCTCGCGGGCGTCGTCCTGCTGGTGCTGGTGGCGCGAAACCAGTTCCAGACATATCTGTCGGTGCTGATCGTCGGCGCGATGGTGGGGCTGGGCTTCCAGGTGGTCGAGAACCTGAGCTACACGGTCAAGTCGGCGGTGCACTTTCCGCTGGAGAACCAGGTCTATCCGGTGCTTCTGAACCTGTTCACGCGCGGGCTGCTGAGCGGGCTGTGGAGCCACGCGGCCTACACGGCGATCGCGTCTTTCGGCGTCGCCTGGTTCCTGCTGCATCCGCAGCGGCCGATGGTGGTGCGCGTCGCGGTCGCGGTGCTGTGCTTCGTGCTCGCGTGGGCGATGCACTTCATCTGGAATTCGCCCTTCCTCGAAGACCTGTTCGACGGCGGCTATGGAGAGATGGCGGTGATGCTGGTCATCAAGGGCCTGCCCGCGATCATCGTGGCCGCCCTCTTCTGGCATGTTGCCGCGCGCGAGAACGGCACCTACCTGCATGCGCTGGCGGCCTGGTTCGTGCCCGAGCGCGACCTGATCCAGGACGACGAATGGGTGCGGCTGGGCGCGCCCATGCAGCGCTACAGGGTGCGCCGCGAAATGGGCTGGACCTACGGCTGGCGCGCAAGGCGCCTGAAGACGCACCTGCAGCGCGAGCAGCTGCGGCTGATCCGCAAGGCCGCCACCTACGGGCGCGGGCCGCAGACGCTGAAGCACGAGACGGCGGTGAGGCGGCTGCGGGCCAAGCTCGACCCGATCATCGCGGCAGGAATCACGGCAAAGACCTGAGGCGTTGGTTTCTCGCGATGACGGGCAATTCCTGCCCCGAATTGTTAAAAAAGATTGCTAAAGTCGTACGCGTCATGCGACGACAACAACAAGAAATGCTTGGACTGCGCCTGCTGGCGCTGCTGGTGCTCCTCTTGCTGGGCACCGGCTGGAGCTTCCCCGCCAGGGCCGTCAAGCTTGTCGAACAGGCTCAGCTCACGCTGACGCTGCATGGCAAACACCCCACGGACCAGCCGCCCGAGCCGCACGCGGTGCAGCTGCCCTACAACTGGGACCAGCGGCAGGGCGCGGTCGATGGCGAGGCGGCTTTCGCGTTCGACGTTCCCGTCAACGACCCGAGCGTGCCGCACGCGCTGTTCGTGCCGCGCATCGGCAACAGCTTCAGGGTGCTGGTCGATGGACGGGAGTTGGCGCGATTCGGCACCTTTCCGCCGGGGCCGTACGACGATGCCTCGTTCACGCCGCAGTACTTCGCGCTGCCGGATTCATCGGCCCCGGTGCGGCGCGTGGAGATCGTCGTCGCCGCGCAGGCCGCACGCCAGGGCGGGCTCTCGCCAGTGGTGGCGGGCACCGAGGCGGAGATCCGGCCGCTGTATGAAGACGCGCTCTTCTGGCAGATCAGCGGCGGGCGCTTCATCGCCATCGTGAGCGGCGTGCTCGGGGCGCTGTCGCTGCTGGTGTGGCTGCGGCAACGCGAGTCGCTGTACCTCTACTACGGCCTGGGCGAGCTGCTCTGGTCGGTGCAGACGGCGCGGGTGCTCTTCACCCATGCGCCGCTGCCGTGGCCCTGGTGGGGCGTGGTGCCGTTGGCGGCCTTCCAGGCGGCGGTGCCGCTGCTGTGCCGCTTCGCGCTGTCGGTGGTGGGCAAGGGAGACTCGCGGCTTGCGCGCTTTCTCGGCCTGCTCGCGCTGCTGTCTCCGGTGACGGCCACGCTGGGCATCACGGTGCCGCTGCTGTGGCTGATGCCGGCGTGGCAGATCCTCTTCTTCCTGTCCGGCCTGGCGATGGTCGTGGTCGTGCTGCGGGTGGCGGTGCGCAGCCCGGTGCTGGAGCACCGCGTGCTGGGCGTGGCGGTGGTGCTGGTGGTGCTGAGCGCCGCGCGCGACAACTGGGTGATGCGCACCTCGCCCGAGGCCTATGCGGTGGTGCCGTGGATCCGCTTCGCGTGGGTGGGCTTCGCGATCTCGCTGGCCTGGGTGATCGCCGAGCGCATGCGCAAGGACGTGCGCGCCGTGGCGCAGATGAACGCATCGCTCGAGGCCGAGCTGGCCGAGCGCAACGCGGCGCTCGAAGCCGTCTTCGCGCGCGAACGCGAAGGCGAGAAGGCACGCGGCGCGCTGGAAGAGCGCCAGCGCCTCACGCAGGACCTGCACGACGGCCTCGGCGGCCAGCTGGTCGGCCTGCTGCAGATGGCCCAGCAGCCCGGCGCCGCCATGAACGACGTGGCGCTGCACCTGCGCGACGCGGTCGACCAGCTCAAGCTCACGGTGGACGCCATGCACGGCTGCGAAGGCGACGTGGCCTCCGCACTCGGCAGCGTGCGCTACCGCCTCGGCCCTCGCCTGCAGGCTGCCGGCATCGAGCTTCGGTGGGACGTCGGTTCCCTGCCCACGATGACGGGCTGGACCGCACGCGAATCGCACCAGCTGCAGATGCTGCTGTTCGAAGCCTTCGGAAACCTGATGGCGCATGCGCAGGCGACGCAGGCCGGCCTTGGCGCGAGGCTGCTGGAAGGCTCCGGGGAACGCGCCATCGAGATCGAACTGCAGGACAACGGCCGCGGCTTCGACACGCAAGCGGCGTTCGCCGGCAAGGGCCTCGCGAACATGCGCACGCGCGCCGCTGCGCTGGGAGGCACGCTCACCGTGCGCTCGAAGCCCGGCGAAACCAGCCTGCTGCTGCGCCTGCCGGTACCGGCGGCATCGACGACGCCGGGCGAGCCCGGGCGGGAAACGGGCCGGCCGCCGCTTCAGCCGGCAAACGGCACGCTGCGATAGGGACTGCGCGCGTCGCTCAGCAGCAGGCGGTTGGTGCGCAGCAGGTGCTCTTCGCGCGCATCGGAATACTTCCAGATCAGGCCGCCGGCGATGTAGGCAGCGCTCACCTGCGGCCAGCTGCCGTACGCCTCGCGCACCTGACTGGCGAGCCCGCCGGCAAAGCCCGCGAACTCCGCGCGCTCGATGTAGCCGAGCTGCACCGCCCAGCGCGACAGGCTGGCCAGGCGCACGGCGTCCCACGCGACCAGGCTGGATATGTCGGCGGGCGAGGCCTTGAAGTGCTTGCGCAACTCGTCCACCCAGCTGCGGCTGCCCGCCATCAACTGGGCCAGGTCCGCCATCGGCTTGCCGCTCTGCGCCGAGAGCTCGCGGTAGTCCAGGCTCTTGCGCGCCTTGATCTGGAAGAACGAGGGGAAGAAGGCGTCCATCGCCATGCGCAGGACCGCTGGCGTTTCCTGCGTTGCCGTGTCGATCGCGGCAATGGCGTTCCACAGGGACCGGTAGGCCGATCGCTGCCCTTCCTCGACGAGCCATCGGGCGGTCTGCTCGAAGCTGGCACGGTCGTGCACGCTCCACACGTCGGCGATGCCTTCGCGCAGCACGTCGTTGTCCTTGCCGGTGGCCACCGCGTTCACGAAGTCGCCGTTGAAGGCGGACAAGGGCGCGCTGAGCGTGACCAGCCATTGCTCCTGGCCCGAGAGCGCCTCGGCGGCGTCGAAGTGAAGCTTGTCGTTGTCCATCATCGCGTGGCCGAGCGTGTCCATCATCCCCATTGAAACTCCCTGTGTTCGAAGCGCCCATGCATCCAGCGGATGCCAGGCAGGTTGACAAATGGTGGGGCCGCACGCGCGGCGAACTGGCGCCGGATTGGCGTGGCAGGCACGCCGCAGCCCCGAGGAAGGGCAGATGTTAACCAGAACGGACGTCCGGACATCCGATGAATTCGGGCCTTGGCCAGGAAGAGGCACGCCCTTCGTTCCGGGTATCGATTTGACTAAATTTTAGATATATCTAAAATAATTCAGACATACCTCAAGAAGGATCCCCACCATGAGACATTTCCACTTCGGCCACGGCCATCACCACTGCAGCGTCGCCCGCGGCGAGCACGACGACGGCCTTTCCGGCAGCGGCCGCGGTCATCGCGGCGGACGTGGCGGCGGCGGGCGCGTGTTCGGCCATGGCGGCCTGCGCTTCGTGCTGCTGCAGCTCATCGCCGACAAGCCTTCGCACGGCTACGAACTCATCAAGGCCATCGAAGAGCGCCTCGGCGGCAGCTACGCGCCCAGCCCCGGCGTGGTCTACCCCACGCTCACGCTGCTCGAGGAGATGGGCTATCTCAGCGTAGACACCGCCGACGGCAGCGGCCGCAAGAGCTACAGCATCACCGGCAGCGGCCGCGAGTTCCTCGCGGCCAACCGCGAGATGGCCGACGCCATGATGGCCCGCATGAGCGGCGGCGTCGACGGCGCCGGCCCGCGCGGCGGACGCCCGCCGCAGGTCACGCGCGCCATCGAGAACCTCAAGCTCGCGATGCGCATGCGCCTGACGGGCGCGCCGCTGACCGATCAGCAGGCGCACGAATTTGCCGCGGTGCTCGACGCCGCGGCCCAGCAGATCGAAAGGATCTGAAGGGCCGAGGGCAACCCGAATCCCAACCAACCCTGTCTCGCAACAGGATTTCCGCAATGACTGACTTCAGTACATCACCAGCGTCCACGGCCCCCATCGTGCCGGACCGCACGCCCCGCCGGGTGCGCCACGAGCTGCGCTTTCGCCGGCTCGCGGTGAAGACGGTGCAGCGCGTGACGCCGCACCTGATCCGCGTCACGCTCGCCGGCGACGACCTCGCGGGCTTCTACAGCCCGGGCTTCGACGACCACGTGAAGCTGTTCTTTCCCGACGCCGCCACCGGCAAGCTGAGCCTGCCCACCATGGGCCCCGAAGGCCCGGTGTGGCCCGAAGGCCGCCCCACCATGCGCGACTACACGCCGCGCAACCACGACGCGAAGGCCGGCACGCTCGAGATCGACTTCGCGCTGCACGAGGCCGGTCCGGCCACGCAATGGGCCGAGCAGGCGAAGCCCGGCGACATCCTCGGCGTGGGCGGCCCGCGCGGCTCGTTCATCGTGCCGACCGAATTCGACTGGCACCTGCTGATCGGCGACGACACCGCCCTGCCCGCGATCTCGCGGCGCCTGGCCGAACTGCCCGCCGGCTCGCGCGCGGTGGTGCTGGCGGAAGTCGACAGCGAAGCCGACGAGATCGCGTTCGACACGCAGGCCGAGCTCACCCTGAAATGGGCGCACCGCCGAGGCACCGAGCCCGGCCTGAGCCCCGTGCTTGTCGACACGCTGAAGGCCATGAAGCTGCCTGCCGGCGACTTCCACGCGTGGGTGGGCTGCGAATCGGCCATCGCCAAGGCGCTGCGCGCGCATCTGGTGGGCGAGCGCGGCGCGAACCCGAAATGGACGCGGGCCTCGGGCTACTGGCGCCGCGGTGCGGTGGCCACGCACGATTCGCACGACGAGTGAGTGGGCTTGCTCCTTCCCCCCGCTGGGGGAGGGAGAAATGTCGGGGGTCAGTGCGGCACTTCAGCCGGGCCTGAAGCCGCCGCGCTGCGCCTCGGGCTGCGTATCAGCAACAGCAGCGGAATCGCCAGCACCGTGATGATCATCATGATGGCGAAGTCGTCGAGGTAGCCGATCAGCGCGCCCTGCCGCGTCACCTCGGCGTTGAGCAACGCGAGCCCCGTGGCGGTGTCGGGCGACATCGTCTGCGGCAGGGTCGCGAGCGCCGCGTTGCCCGGCGCCACGGTCGAGGCGATCTGCGCATGCGCCCTGCTCGAGCCTTCGGTCAGCAACGCCTGCACGATCGAGATGCCCACGCTGCTGCCGATGTTGCGCAGCAGGCTGAAGATGGGCGTGCCCTGGTTGCGCAGCCTCGGCGCCAGCGTGGCGAAGGTGGCGGTGGAAAGCGGCACGAAGGTGAAGCCGATGCCCAGCCCCTGGATGAAGCCCGAGACCACGATGAGCGTGCTGTCCATCTGCAGCGTGAGCCGCGTCATCTGGTAGAGCGAGAAGGCCGTGAGGCCGAAGCCCAGCGCCATGATCGCGCGCACGTCGATGCGCTGCACCAGCCGCCCGACGATGATCATCGCGATCATCGTTCCCACGCCGCGCGGCGCGGTCACCTCGCCGGTGTAGATCACCGGGTAGCCCATCAGCCCCTGCAGGAAGTTGGGCAGCAAGGCCATGGTCGCGAACAGGATCATGCCGACGATGAACGCGAACAGCAGGCCGGTGACGAAGTTGCGGTCCTTCAGCAGGTCGCGGTCGAAGAAGGAGACGCCCTGCACCATCCAGGTGTGGACCACGAAGAAGCAGAAGGCCACCAGCGCGGCCGCGGCTTCGAGCTTGATCTCCCACGACTCGAACCAGTCGAGCTGCTCGCCGCGATCGAGGAAGAGCTGCAGCATGCCGATGGCGATGCTCAGCGTGACGAAGCCGAAGATGTCCAGTCGCTCGCCCTGCGGCCGGCTCTCGGGCAGGTAGCGCGCGATGCCCCAGAAGGCGAACACGCCCACCGGCAGGTTGATGAAGAACACCCAGCGCCAGTCGAAGTTCTCGGTGAGCCAGCCGCCCAGCAGCGGCCCGAGGATGGGCCCGACCATGATGCCCGCGCCCCAGATGGCCATGGCCTGGCCGACCTTCTCGCGCGGGTTGATGTCCAGCAGCACCGCCTGCGAAAGCGGCACCAGCGCCGCGCCGAAGATGCCCTGCAGCAGCCGCGCGGCCACGATGCCCACCAGCGAGGTCGCCAGCCCGCACAGCGCCGAAGCCACGGTGAAGCCGATCACCGAGATGATGAAGACGCGCCTGCGCCCCCAGTGCCCGCAAAGCCAGCCCGTGAGCGGCAGCGCGATGGCCGAGGCCACGATGTACGAGGTGAGCACCCAGGTGATCTGGTCCTGCGAGGCCTGCAGGCTGCCCTGCATGTGCGGCAGCGCCACGTTGGCGATGGTGGTGTCCAGCGCCTGCATGATGGTCGCCAGCATGATCGAGATGGTGATCATGCCGCGGTGCGGCACGGTGGTTCCGGGCGCGACGCTCATGACGACCTGCGGCCGGCCGGTGAAGCGATCTCCACGAGGCTGCCGTGCACCCGCGCGAGCAGGCCCAGCAGCTGGGCGCGCTCGGCCTGCGAGAGCACCGACATCACGCGGGCGTTGAGCCCGTCGCTGATGCTCAGGGCGCTGTCGAGCGCCTTCTCGGCGCTGGGCTCCAGGTGGATTCTGTTGACGCGGCGGTCGGTGGGGCTGGGCTCGCGGCGTATCCAGCCGGCGGCGGCCATGCGGTCGCACAGGCCGGCCACGGCCATGGGGGTGAGGTCGAGCCGCTGCGCCAGTTCGGCCTGCGAGAGCGGCTCTTCTTCGTCGCCGTGCATCGCCAGCGCGCCCAGCAGGCGGCACTGCGCGCTGGTGAGCCCGATGCGCTCGCGCGCGAGGCGGTCGAACTCCTCGCTGTAGAGCTTGCCCACGCTCTTGACGAGGAAGCCGAAGCGCTGCGTGAAGTCCCTTTTCATAAGGGACTTGATTGTCTACATGTTTATTAGTTGAGCATTAGCAACGAGCGCGTCCGAGGCTCTTGGGAGTCTCTAGAGCCAACCTGCTCGCCTGAACCGGTAATAGAGATAGCCGCAGGTGCTCACGATGAGCCCCAGCGCGATGCCATAGCCGTAGCGGAATTTCAGCTCCGGCATGTTCTCGAAGTTCATGCCCCAGATGCCGGCGAAGGCGGTGCACACCGCGAAGATGCTGGCCCAGGCCGCGAGGCGCTTGATGACCTCGCTCTCCTCGATGGTGACCATCGACAGGTTCACCTGGATCGCCGTGGCGATGGTGTCGCGCATCGCGTCGATCGACGCGTTGATGCGCGCCAGGTGGTCGCCCACGTCGCGGAAGTATTCCTGCGAGCTCATGCAGATCTGCGGCACGCGCCCGCCGTGCATCTTGCCGGCGGCCTCCACCAGCGGCGCTACCGCGCGCTTGAGGACCATGCTGCGCCGCTTCAGGTCGTAGAGCTGCTTGATCTTGTCGCGCGCCGCGCCGCCCTGGCCGAAGATCTGCTGCTCGATGGACTCCAGCTCCACTTCCAGCGCGTCGATCACCGGGAAGTAGCGGTCAACCACCGCGTCCATCAGCGCGTACAGCACGAAGCCGGCGCCGTGGCGCAGCAACTCCGGCTCGCGCTCGCAGCGCTCGCGCACGCCCAGGAAGCCCTGCTTGCTGCGGTTGCGCACCGACAGCACGTAGTTGGCGCCGACGAAGACGTCGACCTCGCCCACGTTCATGCAGTGCTCGCCCTCGGCCGAGGGCTCCACCAGGTGCATGACGACGAAGAGCGAGTCGCCGTATTCCTCCATCTTCGGGCGCTGGTGACCGTGGTGGGCGTCTTCCACCGCCAGCGGATGCAGGCCGAACTCCTTCTGCATCTCGCGCAGTTCCTCGTCGGAGGCATCGCTCAGCGCCACCCAGACGAAGCAGCCGGGCCGGCTGATGTATTCGCTGATGTCCTCGACCGATATGTCGGCGAGCTTGGAGCCGTTTTCGTAGGCGACGCAGTTGATCAGCATCGATGCCCTCGCAGTTCACGTTGGTGGAAGCCTTCGATGGTGCCACGGGCCTCCCGCTGCCGCCGGTGGGGCTGTCGCCGGGGCTTCGGCCGGCTCGGCTAGAGTTCGCCATGGTCCGGCCGGCGCGAGACCGGTGAACGCAGTCCAGCGGCGCAGCGCAGACGCCGCAACGCACAAGATGGGGAAAAGGGAGGAAGTCGATGAGAAAAAGCTTGTTCGAGGAGTCGCTCAAGTGAAGCGGGACGTTCGCCTTGCGAAGACCCTGCTCGCGGCCGTCATGATCTCGGTGTCGGCAGCCACCGGCTGGCAGCTCTGGATATCGCGCGAACAGACGCTGGCCGCAGCCGACACCAACAACCTCAACCTTGCCCAGGCGCTGAACATCTACGCCGAAGGCATCTTCACCCAGAGCGACATGCTGCTGCAGGGCGTGACCGAGACGCTGAAGGCCGACGGTCACCCGCACGCGCACCTGCAGCGCGTGCAGTCGCTGGTCGAGCGGCAGAAGCGCCTGCTCGACCCGCTCGACGGCGTCGCCGTCCTCGATGCCAGGGGCGACTGGCTGATCTACTCCAAGGGACAGGTTCCGCCGGGCACCAACAGCGCCCATCGGCCCTACTTCGTGCATCACCGAGACAAGCGCTCCAACGATGTCCTCATCAGCCCGCCGCTTCGCAATCCGTTCACCGGCGAATGGGGTATCACGGTCAGCCGACGCCTCGAAGACGACAAGGGCCAGTTCGCAGGCGTCGTCGTCATCGGCCTGGGCCTGCAGAACTTCCTGCGCGCATTCGGAACCATCGCCCTGCCCGACACCGGCACCATCGGCCTGAGCACCAACACGGGGCAGATGCTGGTGCTCTACCCCTACCGCGAGAAGTACGTCGGCCTCGACTTCTCGAAGTCGGTCAATTTCCAGCGCCACTTCTCGGGCACTTCGGGTACCGCATCGTTCCGCTCCAGCGTGGATGGAACGAAGCGGCTCTACGCCTTCCGCAAGAGCGACCGCTACCCGGTGCTGACCACCGTGGCGGTGGGCCGCGACCAGGCGCTGCAGGCCTGGAGGCACCAGGCACTGCTGACGCTCGCCGTCGTCGGCGCCCTGCTGACCGCGGTGGCGGCGGTGGGCTGGAAGCTGATCATCAACATCGGGCGGCGGATCAGGGCCGAGGCTTCGCTGATGGCCGCGCGCGAGGACCTGCTGCAGGCCAACCGCCGGCTGGAGATCTTGGCGACGCAGGACCCGCTCACCGGCCTGGCCAACCGCCGCAGCTTCGACGAAGTGCTGGCGCAGGAATCCCGCCGCGCGGCCAGGGAAGGCACGGCCCTGTCGCTGCTGCTGCTGGACCTGGACTGCTTCAAGAGCTTCAACGATGCCTATGGCCACGTCGCCGGCGACCAGTGCCTGAGGGCCGTCGCGATGGCGCTCAGGCGCAGCATCAGGCGCCCGGGCGACCTGGTCGCGCGCTACGGCGGAGAGGAGCTGGCGATCGTGCTGCCCAGCACCGGCCTGCAGGGCGCCCGCAAGGTCGCGGAACTCATGCTCGAACAGGTGCGCGCGCTCGGCATCACCCACAGCGAGAGCCCGCATGGGCAGGTCACCGTCAGCATCGGCGTGGCGACCCTGCAGGACCCGCAGTCGCACGCGCCGGAGCAGCGGCTCGTCGAGGCGGCGGACGCCGCGCTCTACAAGGCCAAGCAGGGTGGACGCAACTGCTGGGTCAGCCAGGAGGAATGGGTGGCGGGCTGAGCCTCATGCGGCTCTGAAGCAGGCGGGCCGGGCGGAATCAGCGCAGCATGCGGCGGGTGGCGCGCTGCCCCAGCCAGCGCGCCAGTTCCACGAGCAGCGGCGTCATCACGGCCCAGCCGGCACCCAGCACCAGCATCGCCCGGCTAGGGTCGGGAAAGTGGCCGGCCCCCATCCGCACCGCGGCCGCGTAAGACAAGGCACCGCCCACGCCCCCGATCACGGCAGAGAGCAGCCAGCGCCCGTGCAGCCAGCGCAGCGGCCCGCGCAGCGTGGTCGAGAAGAGCGCCCACAGCCCCAGGATCCACGCGGGCGCCACGCCCGGCCAGGGCCCCGGCGAGGCATAGACCAGCACGCCGCCGCGCGCCATGCCGGTGTCCCATGCCAGGCCCAGCAGCATCGCGCACAGCGCCAGCAGCAGTTCGTCGCGGCGCGCATCGCTGAACCACAGGTTCAGCAGCGCGGCGCCGATGCAGGCCGCCACGCCCCAGCCGGGCGCGCCGCGCGCGGCACCCAGCACGCACGCGAACCAGGCGGCCTGGAAGACCACGAGGTTGAGAACGGTGGGGCCGTACTGGCGCAGCAGTGTCTTCATGCGGACCGGGCCTGTTCGGCGAAAGCTGCGGCGGTGATCCGGGCACGGCCCTGCGGCGTAGGGAAGTTGCGGGGCCGGCGACGTTCGGCCCGGGCCGCCGCATTTCCGGGAGTCACGATGCCAGCTTCGATCACGCCCGCCCCGATGCGGGAGAGCCGTTCATGACGCCGCCGATCCGCCAATTGGTGCTGGTGCTGGGCGACCAGCTGGACGGCCGGGCCTCGGCCTTCGACGGCTTCGACCCCGCGCGCGACGGCATCTGGATGGCCGAGGTGCGCGAGGAGTCCACGCACGTCGCCTCCAGCCGAATCCGGATCGCCCTGTTCCTGTCCGCCATGCGCCACCATGCGCGGCTGCTGCGCGAGCGCGGCTGGCCGCTGCACTACGTGCGCCTGGACGATCCCGCGAACACCGGCAGCTTGGCCGGCGAACTCGCGCGTGCGATCCGGCTGCTGCGGCCCGGGCGGCTGGTGATGACCGCGCCGGGCGACTGGCGCGTGCTGCGCGCGCTGCGACGTGCCGCCGCCGAGGCCGGCCTCGCGGTGGAGCTGCGCGACGACCGCCACTTCTTCTGCACCGTGCGCGAGTTCGCCGACCATGCCCGCGGCCGCCGCACCCTGCGCATGGAAAATTTCTACCGGCAGATGCGCCGCCAGCACCGCGTACTGATGGAGGGCGAAGAAGGAACGCCAGGCTACGGGCCCGCTGGAGGGCGCTGGAATTTCGATGCCGACAACCGCCAGTCCTTCGGCGCCGAGGGTCCGGGCATCGTGCCCGAGCCCGCCCGCTTCGAGCCCGACGCGATCACGCAGGAGGTGCTGGCGCTGGTGGCCCGGGAGTTCGAACGCCATCCGGGCGAGCTCGATGGCTTCGCCTGGCCGGTGACGCGCGAGCAGGCGCTGCTGGCGCTGGAGCGCTTCGTCGACGAGCGGCTGCCCGGCTTCGGCCCCTGGCAGGACGCGATCTGGCCCGGCCAGCCCTGGCTGTGGCACGCCCACCTCTCGGCGGCGATGAACCTCAAGCTGATCGAGCCGCGCGAAGTGGTCGCGCGGGTGGAACGCGCCTGGCAGGAGGGCCGCGTTCCGCTGGCGAGCGCCGAAGGCTTCATCCGCCAGGTGCTGGGCTGGCGCGAATATGTCCGCGGCGTCTACTGGACTTCCATGCCCGGCCTCGTGGAGTCGAACGCGCTGGATGCGCGGGCGCCGCTGCCGGCCTTCTACTGGACCGGCGACACGCCGATGGCCTGCCTGTCGGACGCGATCCGGCAGACGCTGCGCCTGGGCTACGCCCACCACATCCAGCGCCTGATGATCACTGGCCTGTTCGCGCTGCTGCTCGGCGTGCGGCCGCGCGAGGTCCACGAGTGGTATCTCGCCATCTACGTCGATGCGGTGGAATGGGTGGAGCTGCCCAACACCGCGGGCATGAGCCAGTACGCGGACGGCGGCGTGATGACGAGCAAGCCCTACATCGCCAGCGGCAAGTACATCGAGCGCATGAGCGGCGGGCAGTACTGCGCCCAATGCCGCTACCGGCCCGGCGTCAGCCAGGGGCCCGAGGCCTGCCCCTTCACGACGCTGTACTGGGACTTCCTGCTCAGGCACCGCGAGCGCTTCGCGAAGCACCAGCGCATCGGCGCGCAGGTGCGCAACCTCTCGCGGCTGTCCGGGCAGCAGGCCGAGGCGATCAGGGCGCAGGCAGCCGCACTTAGGGACGCGCTCGAAAAGGCGGGCGGCTACACGCCCTGACACTGCGCTGGGCCGTCTGCCGCCGGCGCCCTCCTCAGGCATCGGCCGCGCGCAGCCGGTACAGCCCCACATCGATGCGCCCGCAGCGAAAGCCGGCCTCGCAGTACGACAGGTAGTAGGTCCACAGCCGCTTGAACGCGGCGTCGAAGCCCAACGGCTCGATCTGCGGCCAGGCCGCCAGGAACCGCCGGCGCCACTCGGCGAGCGTTCGCGCATAGTCCATTCCGAAGCAGTGCGAAGTCTCGATGACGAACCCCGCGCGCCGTGCCTGCTCTTGCAGCACGCGCGGGCTGGGCAGCATGCCGCCCGGGAAGATGCAGTGCTGGATGAAGTCGGCCCCCTGCCGGTAGCCGTCGAAGTGCTCGTCGGCGATGGTGATCGCCTGCAGCACCGCCACGCCACCGGGCTCGAGGCGGTCGCGCAGGGTCGCGAAGTAGGCGGGCCAGTAGGCCTCGCCGACGGCTTCGATCATCTCGATGGACACGATGCGGTCGAACCGGCCCTGCACGTCGCGGTAGTCCTGCAGCCTCAGGTCGAGCCGCTCGGCCACGCCCCATGCCTGGCCGCGCTCGCGCGCGAAGGCCAGTTGCTCGGCCGACAGCGTGAGCCCCGTCACGCGCGCCTCGTGCCGGCGGGCCAGGCTCGCAGCCAGCGTTCCCCAGCCGCAGCCGATTTCGAGCACGTTCGCGCCTTGCGGGGTGTCGAGCATGCGGTGGATGGCATCGAGGCGGCGCGCCTGGGCGGCCTCGAGAGTGTCGTCGGGCTCGTCGCTGAAGATCGCGCTCGAATACAGCATGCTGTCGTCGAGCCAGTGCCGGTAGAACTCGTTGCCCAGGTCGTAGTGGAAGGAGATGTTGTGCCGGCTGCCGCTGCGGCTGTTCCTGCGCGCCAGGTGCAGCAGCCGGGCCAGCCAGCGCGAAGGGCCGCGGCCCTTGAGCAGCGAGCCCCAGGCGGCTTCGTTGGCCAGGCCGAATTCGAAGAGGGCCAGCAGGTCGGGGCTGTCCCATTCGCCGTCGCGGAAGCTCAGGGCCAGGCCGAGGTCGCCCTGCATGAGCAGCCGCACGATCGGCCGCCAGCTCGAAAGGCGCAGGCTGGCATGCGGGCCCGGCTCGCGGCCGGCCACCTCGATGCTGCGCCCGCCGGGCAGCGTCAGCGCCAGCCGGCCGAAGCGGGTGCGCGCAAGCAGGCGCCGCAGCGGCGAGAAGGACGGCACGGCGTCGAGAACGGGGGCGGAGGGCGTGGTCAGGCTCATGGAGTCTCGCTCGTGGAAACGATGGTGATGTCGCGCTCCGGGGCTGCCGGACGCGGATGCAGGGGCACGCGCTTGATCCACAGGCGCAGCGCCTGCCAGTGGATGGCCGCGACGACCTTGAGGGTCAGCAGCGGATGGGTCAGGAAGACGCGCAGCAGCGCGAGGTCGCTCAGCGCGGTGCGCCGGCCGTCCTGGCGCGCGTTGAGCACGGCGCCGTCGGCATCGTGCACGCTCACGCCGATCGACACCGACTCGCCCGGCGCCGCGATGCGGAAGCGGTAGCGCAGGTCCATGCCGTTGAAGGGCGAGACGTACATCTGCTTGTCGCAGCGCTGGTCGATGACCGGGGCGGCGGCGTCGGCCACCGGGATCAGGTAGCTGTGCCGCTGCCCGAAGGTGTTGTTGACCTCGTAGACCATCGCCTGCAGCTCACCCCCCGGGGCGTGGCAGAACCACACGCTGAGCGGGTTGAAGACGTGGCCAAGCAGGCGCGGCATGGTCAGCAGCCGGATCGCCCCGCCCGTGGGCAGGCCGGCCTCGCGCAGCCGCGCCTCGACCTGGGCGCGCAGGTCGCGGCCCGAGCCGTCGCCGTAGTCGGCGGCGTGGAAGCTGAACAGGTTGAAGCGGTCCACCGAGAACAGGCGCAGCCGCTCGTGCAGCTGCGGCAGCTCGTCGATGTCGACCAGCACGTTGTAGATGCGGTAGGCGAGCCGATGGCGCCGGGGCCGCAGCCGCTGGTGCATGACGCGCCCGACATAGAGCGCCGAGCCGCCCTGCCCGCTCATGGGGCGACCGCCCTCGCCGCCTGCGCTGCCTGCGCGGCCTGAGGCAGGTGGATGCGCCCGGACTCCTGCGGCACGCTCCAGGGCCGGCGGACGCCACCCAGCGCCTCGGCGACCGCCAGGCCGGACTGCAGCCCGTCCTCGTGGAAGCCGGAGCCGAAGTACGCGCCGCAGAACCACGTGCGGCGCTGGCCCTGCAGGTTCCAGAGATGGCGCTGCGCGGCCATGGCGGCGGCATCGAACAGCGGATGGTCGTAGACCTCCGTGCGGATCAGGTGCTCGGGCCGCGGGCCGGCGACGGGGTTCAGCGTCAGGAAGATCGGCTCGGCCCGCGAGCCCTGCGGCAGGTGGGGTTGCAGCCGGTTCATCCAGTAGGTCACCGTCGGGGCGGCGCCGCTGCCGCGCGTTCCGAGGTAGTTCCAGCTCGACCACACGGCGCGGCGCGCCGGCATCAGTGCCGGGTCGCGGTGCAGCACGGCCAGGTTGCGGCTGTAGGGAAATGCGCCCAGCAGGGCTCGCTCGGCGCTGGAGGCGTCGGGCAGCAGCGCCAGCGACCGGTCGGCGTGGGTCGCCAGCACGACGTGATCGAAGCGCTCGGGCCACCAGCCGCCGGTGGTGCGGATGCGCACGCCGTCGGGCTCGCGATGCAGTTCGAGCACGGCCTCGTCGAGGTGGACCCGGTCGGCAAAAGGCCGGCTCAGGCGCTGCACGTACTCGCGGCTGCCGCCTGCCACGGTGCGCCAGACCGGCCGGTCGCTGATCTGCAGCAGGCCGTGGTTCTCGCAGAAGCGCACGAAGGCCGCCACCGGATAGCGCCCCACCCGCGCTGCGGGCGCCGACCAGATGGCGGCCGCCATGGGATAGAGATGGTCGTCGCGAAACGCGCGGCCGTAGCCGCGGGCGTCCAGGTAGTCGTCCAGCGCCTGGTCGCCGGCGGCCTGGGCATCGCGCGGCGCCTCGCGGTAGAACCGCAGCAGCTCGCGCAGCATCGACCAGAACCTCGGGCTCGCCAGGTTGCGCTTCTGCGCGAACAGGCCGCGCAGGTCGGTCCCGGCGTATTCGAGGCGGCCGGCATCGAGGCTGACAGCGAAGGACATGTCGGAGGCCGTGGTCGGCACGCCCAGGTGCCGGAACAAGGCGCTCAGGTTCGGATAGGCGGGCTCGTTGTAGACGATGAAGCCGGTATCCACCGGCACCGTGCCTTCGGGGCCGGGCGCGTCCACCGTGTTGCTGTGCCCACCGAGGCGCGATTCGCTCTCGAACACCGTCACTTCGTGCCGCTGGGACAGGAGCCAGGCGCAGGAAAGCCCCGAGATGCCGGTGCCGACGACGGCGATGCGCTGGCCCTGACCCGGCGAGGTGGGTGTCGCGAGGACGGTAGGCTGGGCGGGCTGGGGGTCGAAGGGCGGCATGGTGCGTATCCAAGTGTTGGAGCTTGTACGCAGGAAACCACCATTTGGACCATGGCGCATTGCGGCGATGATCCGATCGCGGCCGGATTGCGTAAGGGTTAGCATGGCCGCCGTTCCCGACCCATCCACCCAACCTGCGGGCATTCCGGTGCCCCGCGGCCGCCGAGCGCCCAACTTGACTGTTGTTGTGACCGATTTCAAGCAGCCGCGCCGCTCCGACGACCTCTGGGCGCAGGCCCTGGCGGCCGTGGCCGAACGGCAGGACAGGGAGGCGTTCGCGCGGCTTTTCTCGCACTTCGCGCCGCGCGTCAAGCACTACCTGATGCACATCGGCTGCCCGGAACTGCAGGCCGAGGAGCTGGCCCAGGAAGCGCTGGTGAGCGTGTGGCGCAAGGCCGCGCTGTTCGACCCGGCGCAGGCCGCCGTCTCGACCTGGATCTTCACCATCGCGCGCAACCTGCGCGTGGACGCGCTGCGGCGGCGCCAGGGCGTGGAGTCGGCCGAGGAAGAGTTCGATTTCGACCTGCTCCAGGCGGACGGCGCCTCGCTCGACGACGGACTGCACGCCTCGCGCCTGAACGAACGCCTGCGCAGCGCCTTCCGGCAGCTGCCGCCCGAGCAGCAGCAGGTGCTGCACCTTTCCTATTTCGAAGACGAACCGCATGCCCGCATCGCGGCCCAGCTGAGCATTCCGCTGGGCACGGTGAAGTCGCGCGTGCGCCTGGCGGTCGCTCAGCTGCGCCGCCTGCTGGAACGCTGATGATGGACATCCGACACCACCCCGACGACGACCTGCTGCTGGCCCGGGCCTCCGGCCAGTTGCCGGCCGGAACGCGGCTGGTACTGGCCAGCCACCTCGAACTGTGCCCGCTGTGCCGCGAGCGCGCGCGCACGCTCGATGCCCTGGGCGGCATCCTGCTCGACGAACTGGAGCCCGTGCCGATGGCCGACGATGCGCTGGCGCGCACCTGGGCCTCGATCGACGCGCTCGAGAACGCGCCTGCCGGGACGGTGCGGGTGAGCGCGCCGCCGCCGCTGCCGCCCGGCGCGCGCTGGCCACGCGCCCTCGCCCACTGCAGCGCCACGCCATGGCGCTGGATCGGTCCCGGCATGCGCTGGAGCCGCGTGAGCGTGCCCGAGGCGCCGGATGCGAACGTCTTCCTGCTGCGCATCGCGGCCGGCAAGTACCTGCCGCAGCACACGCACCAGGGGCTGGAGCTGACCCAGGTGCTGCACGGCCGCTTCCACGACGGGCGGGCCCTGTTCGGCCCCGGGGATTTCGACGCGGCGGATGGAGAAATCCACCACCAGCCCGTGGTCCAGGACGGCAGCGAGTGCATCTGCCTCGCCTCACTGGACGGCCGCCTGCGCTTCGAAAGCGCTATCGCGCGCGTGCTGGGTTCGCTCGTCGGGATGTGAGGCGGGCAGACACCCAGGCCGCCACGCCGCTCACGAAGCTGCCCCACACCAGGTCCGCGATGGTGATGGCCCAGGGCCAGTCGCGCAGCGTCGCCTGGTTGGTGAGGTCGTAGGTGGCGTAGGCCACCAGCCCGAAGAAGGCGCCGCGCCGCAGCGCCACGCCGGCCGAGCCTTCTGCCAAGGCCGGCGCGATCGCGAAGACCAGCAGGCCCGCCAGGTAGATGGCATAGAAAAGCACCGCCGCGAGCCAGTCGACGTCGGACGCCATCAGGTCGCCGAGCGCCGGCTTGTACAGGCGCGGGCCCATGAGCGACAGCCACACGGCGTCCAGCACGAGAAAGCTCAAGAGTGCCCACAGGTAGGCGATGGACAAGGTGCGGGCGGAAGGTTTCATGGTGCGCCAGTAGGAGAAGTCAATCGGTAACTCAGCTGCCGGTCGCCCTTGGTCTCGGCGTCCAGCCCGATCCAGCGCCCGCTGTCGGCGGCATACCAGATGCGGATGCGCTGCTGCGCGGCCTGCAGGCGCCAGCCCCGCGCCCGCACGGGCTGGCCGCGGACCTCGATGTTGGTGTCGGGCAGCGGCTCGAAGCGCACCGGCTCCAGCTTGCCGGTCTGCGGATCGACCAGGCGCTGCTGCTTCGGCAGGCGGGGGTTCCAGTAGGCGAAAGTCATCACGCACTCGTCCTCGAAGCGGCGCGCGACCTGCTGCCGCGTGCCGTCGTCGTCGGTGTCGGCGCGCAGTTCGCGCAGGCAGTCGCCGGCCCAGCGCTCCCCGGCGTGATGGCGATAGCGGTAGACGGGCACGCCGAGCATGCGCACGACGAAGTCGGCGCGGCTGTCGACGCTGCGCGCCGCCGCGCTGCCGCCGACCGCGAAGCGATGCGTGCCGATGGGCTTGCCGTCGAGCGTGGCGGTGAAGTTCCACTCGCCTTCCTCGGTCGCGCCCTCCTGCGCCGAGGCCGTGAAGGCCATGCAGGCGGCCATCGCCAGGGCGAGAGCCAGGGCGCGCGCCGGCATCAGCGCTTCTCGAACAGGTAGTGGGCGACCCACCACTGGCCGCCTTCGGCGTAGCCGAACAACTCTTCCACCGAGATGAAGAAAAGGCGCCAGCGCGTCCACCAGATGGGCGCCTCGCTCTCGCCGTAGACGGAAGCCAAGAGCGGCATGAGCTCGTCGCGCCGGGCGTCCATGCGCGCCAGCCAGGCGGCGGAGGTCTTCGCATAGTGGCGGCCGTTCCAGCGCCACTGGTTCAGCAGGCGCAGGTCGTCCTGGCAGCGCAGGGCGAGGTCGTCGCCGGGCATCATGCCGCCCGAGAAGAAATAGCGGCTCATCCAGTCGCTCGCGTCGCGCACCTCGAAGGGATACGGCGCCTCGCGGTGCACGAACACGTGCATGAAGAAGCGCCCCTGCGGATTCAGCCAGCGCGCAACGTTCGAGAAAGCGCGCGGCCAGTTGCGCAGGTGCTCGAACATTTCCACCGACACCACGCGGTCGAAGCGCCCGGCCGTCTCGAAGTCGTTGAAGTCGCAGGTGATCACCTCGAGGTTGCCCAGGCCGCGGGCCGCGGCCTCGGCGGTGATGAACATCCGTTGCGAATGCGAGTTGGACACCGCCGTGATGCGCGAGCCCGGAAAGCGCTCGGCCATCCACAGGCTCAGCGAACCCCAGCCGCAGCCGAGTTCGAGGATGCGCTGCCCGTCTGCAAGGCCCGCACGCGCGCAGGTCTCGGCCAGCGCGGCCGCCTCGGCCTGCTCCAGCGTCTCGACACCTTCGGGCCACCAGCAGCAGCTGTACTTGCGGTGCGGCCCCAGCACGGCGGCGAAGAAGTCGGCGGGCAGTTCGTAGTGCTGCTCGTTGGCCTTCTCGGGCAGCAGGGCCAGCGGGGCGTTGCGCAGTTCGTCGAAGAATGCCTGCGAGTGCCGCGCGACGGCCTCGGGGTTGCCGCTGTCCAGTTCGGCCAGGCGCTGGCGCAGCAGCCGCCGCACGCCGATGCGGACGGCGCCGTCGGGCACCAGCCCCTGTTCGACCCAGTGGATGGCGGCGGATGCGCTGGAGGCTCGGGGCATGGCGGGACGTCGGCAGTGGTTGGTCCCGTGGTACGCAAGGCCGGGCGCGACGGATCACCGCGCGACGAATTCCGCTTCAGGCCGGCGGCGAACACGGCGCCGCGCGCAGGCCGGCGATACGCGCATTGAACGTAGAATGCCCGCGGCACTTTCACCCGTGCGCGCAGGCGTCATGCGCCATGCCTCCCATGCCCTCCCCGAACAAGCACTCCAGCCCCTCGCCCGCCGCCGTCCGCGACGCCCGCATTGCCGCGGGCCTCACGCAGACCGAGGCCGCGCAGACGGTGCAGGCCTCGCTGCGCGGATGGCAGCAGTGGGAGGCCGGCGACCGTTCGATGGCGCCGGGCCTCTTCGAGCTGTTCATGCTCAAGACCAGGCAGTGGCCGCTCGAGGGCGGCCACCGGGCCGGCTGAACGGAGCGCCGCGCGGAAAATGCCTAGGAACGTCCCCCACCTGCCCCCCATGCCCCGCGCGCCGGCGGCATGGATCGCAAGCAACTGATTGAAATGACCAAGACAGACCTCTCTGGGCACACGCCGATGATGGCCCAGTACCTGGGCCTGAAAGCCGACCATCCGGACACCCTGCTGTTCTACCGGATGGGCGATTTCTACGAACTCTTCTGGGCCGACGCCGAGAAGGCCGCGCGCCTGCTCGACATCACGCTCACCCAGCGCGGCCAGTCCGCCGGCCAGCCGGTGGTGATGTGCGGCGTGCCCTTCCACTCGGTCGACACCTACCTGGCCCGCCTCATCAAGCTGGGCGAATCGGTCGCCATCTGCGAGCAGGTGGGCGAAGTGGGCGCCGCCAAGGGGCCGGTCGAGCGCAAGGTGGTGCGCGTGGTCACGCCCGGCACGCTGACCGACTCCGAGCTTCTCAACGACAAGGCCGATTCGCTGCTGCTCTCGGTGCACGCGGGCACGCGCAACGTCTGCGGCCTGGCCTGGCTCAGCGTGACCGGCGCCGAGCTGCGGCTGGCCGAGTGCCCCTCCGACGCGCTCGAAGCCTGGATCGCGCGCATCGGCCCCAGCGAGCTGCTCTACAGCGCCGAAGTCACGCCCGCCTTCGAGCAGCGCCTGAAGGCCGCGCGCGCCGCCACGCCCTTCACGCTCTCGCTGCGCCCGGCGTGGCAGTTCGACGGCGGCCTCGGCGAGCGCAAGCTGGCCGAGCAGATGGGCAGCAACAGCCTCGCGGCCTGGAACGCCGAATCGCTCGCCAACGCGCACGCCGCGGCGGCCGCGCTGCTGGGCTACGCCGAGCACACGCAGGGCCGGGCGCTCTCGCACGTGCAGCGCCTCTCGGTGGAGCGCGACGGCGACCTGATCGAGCTGCCGCCCACCACGCGGCGCAACCTCGAACTGGTGCAGACGCTGCGCGGCGAAGACTCGCCCACCATGTTCTCGCTGCTCGACACCTGCATGACCGGCATGGGCAGCCGCCTGCTCAAGCGCTGGCTGCTTTCGCCCCGGCGCGACCGCTCCGAGGCGCAAGGCCGGCTCGAAGCCATCGGCGCGCTGCAGGCCACGGCGCCCGGTGCCACGGCCGCCCCCTGGCGCACGCTGCGCGAGCAACTCAAGAACACCAGCGACGTGGAACGCATCGCCGCGCGCATCGCGCTGCGCCAGGTGCGCCCGCGCGAACTGCTGGCGCTGCAGCTGGCGCTGTCGAAGGCGGAACAGCTGGCGCCGATGCTGCCCGCGGCGTCCGCCCTGCTCGGCCAGATCGCCGAGCGGCTCGCCCCGCCGCCGGGCTGCGCCGCCTTGCTGACCAGCGCCATCAAGCCCGACCCATCCGCGCTGGTGCGCGACGGCGGCGTGATCGCCACCGGCCACGACGCCGAGCTCGACGAGCTGCGCGCCATCAGCGAGAACTGCGACGACTTCCTGCTGAAGCTGGAGATCAGCGAGCGCGAGCGCACCGGCATCGGCAACCTGCGGGTGCAGTTCAACCGCGTGCACGGCTTCTACATCGAGGTGACGCAGAGCGCGCTCTCCAAGGTGCCCGACAACTACCGCCGCCGCCAGACGCTGAAGAACGCCGAGCGCTTCATCACGCCCGAGCTGAAGGCCTTCGAGGACAAGGCCCTGAGCGCGCAGGACCGCGCGCTGGCCCGCGAGAAGTGGCTCTACGAGCAACTGCTCGACGCGCTGCAGCCCTCGGTGCCCGCGCTCACGCAGCTGGCGGGCGGCCTCGCCACGCTCGACGCGCTGTGCGCGCTGGCCGAGCGCTCGCACACGCTGCACTGGCGCGCGCCCAGCTTCGTGTCGCACCCATGCATCGAGATCCAGCAGGGCCGCCACCCTGTGGTGGAGGCACGGCTGGCCGAGAAGTCGTCGGGCGGCTTCATCGCCAACGACACGCAACTGGGGCCGCAGCAGCGCATGCAGGTCATCACCGGCCCCAACATGGGCGGCAAGTCGACGTACATGCGGCAGGTGGCCATCATCGTGCTGCTGGCCTCCATCGGCTCGCACGTGCCGGCGGCAGCCTGCCGGCTCGGGCCCATCGACGCCATCCACACCCGCATCGGCGCGGCGGACGACCTGGCCAACGCGCAGTCGACCTTCATGCTGGAGATGACCGAGGCCGCGCAGATATTGCACAGCGCCACCGCCCAGTCGCTGGTGCTGATGGACGAGATCGGCCGCGGCACCAGCACCTTCGACGGGCTGGCGCTGGCCGCCGGCATCGCGGCCCAGTTGCACGACCGCAGCAAGGCCTTCACGCTGTTCGCCACGCACTATTTCGAGCTGACCGAGTTCCCGGCCACGCACCACGGCGCGGTGAACATGCACGTGAGCGCCACCGAGGCGGGCCGCGACATCGTCTTCCTGCACGAAATGCAGCCCGGCCCGGCCAGCAAGAGCTACGGCATCCAGGTGGCGCGGCTGGCGGGCATGCCCGCGGCGGTGGTCAACCACGCGCGGCAGGCGCTGGAGGCACTTGAATCGCAGCATGCGCAAACTCGTGCACAGGTCGACCTGTTCGCTCCGCCTCCGGTGGCCGAAACCCCCATGGCCAGCGCCGTAGAATCCGCGCTGGCCGCGCTCGACCCCGACACGATGAGCCCGCGCGAGGCCCTCGATGCCTTGTATGCCCTTCAGAAACTGAACAAACGTGAACTCGGCGCCGCATGACCCGGCACAGTTCATGCCAGATGAACCTGAACCCATGACTTACTGCGTAGGCATCAAACTCAACGCCGGCCTGGTGTTTCTTTCCGACTCCCGCACCAACGCGGGCGTGGACCACATCAGCACATTCCGCAAGATGATCGTCTACGAGCAGCCGGGCGACCGCGTCATGGTGCTGCTGTCGTCGGGCAACCTGAGCATCTCGCAGTCGGTGCGCGAAATCCTCCAGATCGAGGAACTGCGCGAAACCCGCGAGGACGGCAGCCAGGGCGCCCCCATCACCATCTGGAACGCCAGGAGCATGTTCGACGCCGCCCGCGTGCTGGGCTCGGCGGTGCGCCATGTGTACGATCGCGACGCCGAGGCGCTGAAGCACGCGGGGCTGGACTTCAACGTGTCCTTCATCTTCGGCGGGCAGGTCAAGGGCGAGGGCATGCGCCTCTTCCTGGTCTACGCGGCCGGCAACTTCATCGAGGCCACCACCGAGACGCCCTACTTCCAGGTCGGCGAGTCGAAATACGGCAAGCCCGTGCTCGACCGCGTCCTCACGCCCGAGACCCCGCTGGACGAGGCGGCCAAGTGCGCGCTGGTGTCGATGGATTCGACCATGAAGTCGAACCTGTCGGTCGGCCTGCCGCTGGACATGGTGGTCTACGAGGCCAACAAGCTCGAGACCGACCGCGTGATCTGCATCGACGCCGACAACCCCTACTACCGCATGGTGCACAACAGCTGGGGCCAGAAGCTGCGCGAGGTGTTCGACAGCATCGAGGACCCGGTGTGGGACGACAGCCATACCGAGCACCCGCTGAAGATGCCCGCGACGCGCCACAGCCCGCTGCGCAAGATCTCGACCCCCGACGAAAAGCTCATCTGAAATGATGCCCCCCGGCTTGCCACTTCGTGTGCTTCTCCACCCCCCGAGGGGGAGGCTCGGCCGCCTTGGGGCGGCCCGGCGACGGCCGTGATGCCCCCCGTCGTCTTCTCGCACGGCAACAGCTTTCCCGCGAGCACCTACCGCGTCGTCCTCGACAGCCTGCGCAACCGCGGCTTCGAGGTCAACGCCATCGAGAAATTCGGGCACGACCCGAAGTACCCCGTCACCGACAACTGGCCGCACCTGGTGCAGCAGCTGGCCGACTTCGCCAAGGCGCGCGCCGACCGCGCGGGCGGCCCGGTGTTCCTGATCGGCCATTCGCTCGGCGGCTTCCTGAGCCTGATGTGCGCCGCCCAGCACCCAGAGCTGGCGCGCGGCGTGCTGCTGATCGACTCGCCCATCCTCGGCGGCTGGCGCGCGAACACGCTCAACGTGGTCAAGCGCACGCCGCTCATGAAGAGCGTGTCGCCCGGCGCCATCAGCCGCAAGCGCAAGAACAGCTGGGAGCACCGCGAGGCGGTGTTCGAGCACTTCCGCAGCAAGAAGGCCTTCGCGAAGTGGGACGAGCAGGTGCTGCACGACTACATCGACCACGGCACCTTCGATGCTGACGATGCTCGCGCGCTGAGCTTCGACCGCGACGTCGAGACCGCCATCTACAACACCCTGCCCCACAACCTCGGCGCGCTGCTGCGGGCGCACCCGCTCAAGTGCAAGGCGGCCTTCATCGGCGGGCGCCAGTCGGCCGAGATGAAGCGCGTGGGCATGGCGATGACGCAGAAGGTCACCCGCGGCCGCATCGCCATGCTGGACGGAACGCACCTCTTCCCGATGGAAAAGCCGCTGGCCACCGCAGCGGCCATCGAGGCCGCGCTGCGCAACCTGCTCTGAGCCGCCAAGCCGGCGGCCCCCGTCACGCCTGCGTGACGTGCACTCCCGGCCGGCGCCCCGCATTCCACTTGCCGCCCAGCGCCCGCTCGATCTGCGCGGCCAGCTGCAGCAGCAGCCCGTCGTTGGCCTGAGCCGCCTGCGCCTGGATGCCCAGCGGCAAGCCGTTTTCCTGCGCTGCCATCGGCAGCGAGATGCCCGGCATGCCGCACAGGTTGGCCAGTGGCGTGTACGCGAAGTTCTGCCAGAGATTGGCGAACCAGTCGTATACCGAGGGGTTCGTGCTGGTCGTGAGGTACTCGCTGGTGCCCACCTTGGGCGTGGGCAGTGCGGTGATGGGCGTGAGGATGATGTCCCAGCGCTGGAAGAATTCGCCGAAGGCGCGCGAGGTGGTGTTGAACACCGCCTGCATCTTCGCGCGCTCGGTGTAAGAGGTGTGCAGCCCGGCTTCCCAGATCTTGATGTTGATCGGCTCCAGCAGCTCGGCCGGCGGACGCTCCAGGCCCAGCCGGTGCAGGTGGCCGTCGATGACCTGCGCGAAGTTGCTGATGTAGCAGGTGGTCTGGGCTTCGAAGGCGGTGCGGAAGTCCAGCTCCGGCAGCGCCCACTCGACGTGGTGGCCCAGACCCTCCAGGAATTTGCCCGCGCGCTCCAGCTCGGCCACGAAATGCGGCGTGGCGCGGAAGTCGCCCCACTCGTGCGACAGCGCGATGCGCAGCCGCCCCGGATCGCGCTGGATGAGCTCGCTGTACGGCTCGGCCGGCGACCAGAAGGGCATGAACTCGCCGGGTGCGCCGCCACGGCAATGATCGACGAAGGCGGCCGTGTCGCGCACGGTGCGGCTGTGGCAGCCCTGGATCGACACCAGCCCCGAAAGATCCGACAGCCCCGGCGCCAGCGAGAACACGCCGCGCGACACTTTCAGCCCGATGTTGCCGTTCACGCCCGCCGGAATGCGGATGGAGCCGCCGCCGTCGGTGGCGTGCGATAGCGGCAGCACGCCTGCGGCCACGATCGCCGCTGTGCCGGCCGACGAGCCGCAGGTGGTGTATTCGAGGTCCCAGGGGTTGCGCGTGACGTGGAAGGCGTTCTCCGCCGAGCTGCACACGCCGAACTCCGGCGTGGTGCTGCGGCCCATGATGTTCAGCCCCGCCTTGCGCAGCTGCTGCGTGAGGAAGCTGTCGGCCGCCGGGCGGTGGCCCTGCATCATCATCGAGCCGAACTCCTGCAGGCGGCCCTTCAACGTGGGGCCCAGGTCCTTCATCAGATAGGGCAGGCCGGCGAAGACGCCCTCGGGGTTCATGCCGTCCTTCAGCGGATCGGCCACCACGTCGTCGAAGACTTCGACGACCGCGTCGAGCTGAGGATCGAGCCTCGCGATGCCCGCGGCCGCCTGCGCGGCCAGCTCCGCCGCCGTCACGTCACCCTTGCGGACCCGTTCGGCCAGGCCGACTCCGTCGTGGTCGGCCCATTCGCTCCAGCTCATTGCCAGCGTCATTCGCATTGCTCCATTTCTTGTTCGTCGAGGAAAGTGCGTCCGATTTTGCCGAGCGTGTCGGCGCGACGCATACTGGCGCGTCCTTGGGTGAGCAGGAACGAAGGACAAACAAGCGACCGCATGACCAACGCCGACACCGCCTGGATCGCCACCACGCTGACCGCCTCGCGCCCGCGCGCGGTGGCCGCGCTGCTGCGCTACTTCCGCGAGCTCGACATGGCCGAGGAAGCCTTCCAGGAAGCCAGCCTGCGCGCCCTGCGCCACTGGCCCGAAAGCGGCCCGCCGCGCGACCCGCTGGCCTGGCTGATCTTCGTCGGGCGCAACGCGGCGCTCGACGAAGTGCGCCGGCGCGGCCAGCACGAGCCGCTGCCGGAGGACGACGCGCTCGTTTCAGACCTGGACGACACCGAGGCCGCCCTCGTCGAACAGCACGACCAGGCGCACTACCGCGACGACGTGCTGCGCCTGCTCTTCGTCTGCTGCCACCCCGAGCTGCCGCTGACGCAGCAGATCGCACTGGCGCTGCGCGTCGTCTCGGGCCTGTCGGTGCGCGAGATCGCGCGCGCCTTCCTGGTCGGCGAGGCCGCGATGGAGCAGCGCATCACCCGCGCCAAGAAGCGCGTGGCCTCGGCCGGCATTCCCTTCGACACGCCGGGCCGGCGCGAGCGCGACGAGCGGCTGGCGGCCGTGTGCACCACCGTCTACCTGCTCTTCAACGAAGGCTATTCGGCCAGCGGCGGCGAGGAGCATGTGCGCACCGCACTGTGCGAGGAAGCGATACGCCTTGCGCGGCTGCTGCTCGGCCTGTTCCGGGGCGAGCCCGAGCTGATGGGCCTGCTCGCCCTGCTCCTGCTGCAGCACGCGCGCGCCGATGCGCGGCTCGATGCGGGCGGCATGGTCGTACTGCTCGAGGACCAGGACCGCGCACGCTGGAACCGCGCGCTCATCGACGAAGGGCTGGCGCTGGTCGAAGGCGCACTGCGGCAGTGCAGGCCCGGCCCTTACCAGTTGCAGGCCGCCATCGCCGCCACCCACGCGCAGGCGCCACGCGCCCGGGACACCGACTGGGCCGAGATCGACCGCCTCTACGCAGCGCTCGAAACACTGCAGCCCTCTCCCGTCGTCACGCTGAACCGCGCGGTGGCAGTGCACAAGCTGCGCGGGCCGCAGGTCGCGCTGGCCCTGACCGAACCACTGGCCGGCGCTCTGGACGGCTACTTTCACTTCCACGGCCTGCGGGGCGCACTGCTGATGGAGTTGCAGCGCCCCGACGAGGCCCGCGCCGCCTTCGCTCGCGCCCTGGGCATGGCCCGTACCGCCGCGGAGGCCGCGCACATCCGGGCGATGCTCGACCGCCTGGGCAGGCCCGGCTGACCCGATTCCACCCCGCCCGCCACCCACGAAACACGGAAAAGAAAAGGAAGACCATGCTTTATTCCATCCTCATCTACGGCTCCGAATCCGCGGTGGCCGCCTGGGAGCCCGGTGTCGAAGAGGAAATGCTCGAACGCCACACCGACCTGCGCGAGGACCTCCAAGGCCAGGGCCGGCTCGGCACCGTGCTGCGGCTGATGCCCAATGTGGCGACCACGGTGCGCCGCGCGGGCGACATGCATCCGCTGGTCACCGACGGGCCCTTCGCCGAGACGAAGGAGCAGCTCATGGGCATCTACATCGTGGAGTGCGAGTCGGTCGAGGAAGCCACCCACGCAGCGCACCGGCTGGCCTTCGAGGGCGGCGTGTTCGAGATCAGGCCGATCACCTGGTACGACCCAGGTGTGATTGCTGCGCGCATTCCGCAGGTCTGAAGTAAAAAAATCTGCCGGCGTTGTCGGATCGGGCCACCGCCGCCCGTCCTTGGCTGGAACGCACGCATTTCGCGGGCGGCAAACCAAGGAAAAGACGATGTCGCAGACATTCAAGGACAAATGCGTGGTGGTTCACGGTGGCAGCGGAGCCATCGGTGCGGCGGTGGCCCGTGCCTTCGCGCGTGAAGGCGCCAGGGTGTTCATCACGGGGCGCGACCGCGCCAGGCTCGACGCGGCGGTGCGCTCCATCGAGGCCGAGGGCGGACATGCCGAGGCTGCCGTGGTCGACGCGCTCGACGAACAGGCCATGCTCCGCCACGCCGCCGAAGTGGCCGGGCGCGCCGGCGGCATCGACATCGCGCTCAATGCCATCGGCATCGTGCACGTGCAGGGCACGCCGCTGGCGGAGCTGCCGCTGGAAGACTTCTTCCTGCCCGTGCAGGCCTACACCCGGAGCTGCTTCCTCACGGCGAAGGCCGTGGCGCCGCACATGGCCAAGCGCGGCGGCGGCGTGATCCTGTCGGTGTCGACGCCGGCCTCGCGCATGCCGGGGCCGGGCTACCTGGGCCATGCGGTGGCCTGCGCGGGCGTGGAGGCGCTGTCGCGCCACATGGCGGGCGAGATGGCGGCCTTCAACATCCGTACCGTGTGCATCCGCTCGCATGCCATTCCCGAGGCGGTGACCGCCGGCTCGCACGCCCGCGAGGTATTCCGCCCGGCGGCGGAAAGCATGGGGCTCACGGTCGAGCAGATGCTCGCGGCCAAGCCGCCCGGGCTGCTGGTGGAGCGGCTGCCCTCGCTCGACCAGATGGCCGCCACCGCGCTGTTCGCGGCCTCGGAAGGCGCCGGCGCGATGACCGGCGCGGTGCTCAACCTGAGCGGGGGCATCACGCTGGACTGAGGCCGGGCCCGACCGGGCTCCCTAGAATCGCCCGGGTCATTCCCGAACCGAGCCGATTCCGCATGCAGCCCGACTTCCCGCCAGCGCCCGCGCTGGCCGACGCCCTGATCGTCGATCCGTTCTACCTGGCGATCTCCGTCGATTTCGAGGACGACATGCCGGCGCGCAAGGCGGTGCTCGCCGACTACTTCGCCTATTCGCTGGGCGAGGCCGCGCGCACCGGCCGCTACCTCGCCGCCGAAGATGCCCGGCTCGGCGCAGCGGCCTGGCTGCTGCCGCGCGCCGATGCGCTCGACGCGGCCGAGTCGGCGGCAAAGGGCGAATACCTCGCCGCCACGCTGGGCCCGCGCGGCCACGGCAACTACCGCCGCATCGTCGATTTCATGGCCGCGCGCTCGCCGGCCGTGGTGCCGGCGCATGCCTGGTACCTGTCGATCCTCGGCATCTCGCCCTCGGCGCAGGGACGCGGGCTGGGCGCGCAACTGCTGGCGCCGACCCTGGCCGAGGCCGACGCGGCGGGTGTGCCCTGCTTCCTGGAAACCTTCACGCCGCGCAGCGTGGCCTTCTACGAGCGGCTGGGCTTCCGCGGCGAGGCCGAGCACCTGGAGCCGGTCACGAACTCGGCGTACCTGATCATGTGCAGGCCGGCTCGGCCGTAGTCGGCAGCAAACGGGAAAATAGGCAGATACGTTCCACCCGCCGCGCCAGGCCGGCCGAAGATTCCGCCGCATGTCCTCTCTTCCCGCTGAAGCCGCCGAACCCGTCTCGCTGAGCCCCACGCTGATCGTCGAGGACGATCCGGCCACGCAGGAGCGCCTGCGCCATGTGCTGTCTTCCCTCGGCTGCGACGAGAGCCGCATCTCGGTGACCGACAGCGTCGCAGGCGCCCGGCAGCTGCTGGGCGAACGAGGCTACGGCGTGGTGCTGGTGGACATCGGCCTGCCCGACGGCAGCGGGGTGGAGCTCATCGGCTGGCTGCAGGCGCAACACCCGGGCGTACCGGCGGTGGTGATCTCGGCCTGGCGCACCGAGGAAATCATCTTCGCGGCCCTTCGCGCGGGCGCCATCGGCTACCTGCTGAAGGAGCGCGACGACGTCGAGCTGGGCATCGCGCTGCGCAGCATCGAACAGGGCGGCGCGCCCATCGACCCGAGCATCGCGCGCCACATCCTCGCCTGGCTCGCATCGCACCAGCCACCGGCCGACGCGCCCGCGCAGGCGCAGGCCTGCGCAGAGGCACCGGCGGCGCTCACGCGCCGGGAGCTCAAGATACTCGAGCTCGTCTCGCAGGGCCTGAGCAACCGCGACATGGCCGAATCGCTCTCGATTTCCAGACTGACCGTGGAATGCCACACCAAGAACATCTACCGCAAGCTGGCCGTCAGTTCGCGCACCGAGGCCGTCTTCGAAGCGCGACGGCATGGCTTGCTGCGCTGAGCGGCGCGTTCGTCCTGCTTCTTCTCGCGGCCTGCCCGGCCTTCGCTGCCGGAGAAACCGCCGCTCCCGCGCTGCGCGTGGAGGCCGTGCGCGGCACCGGCTGGAACGACACCGCCCCGCCCGCCGAAGGCTGGACGCCCGTCGCCCTGCCCGACAGCTGGGCCAACCGCTGGCCCGGCTTCGATGGCGTGGCCTGGTACCGCCTGACATGGGAGCAGCCCGAGCAGGCGCGTGAAGCCGGCCTGCTGCTGCACTACCTGAACATGGCCGGCGAGGTCTCGCTCAACGGCACGACGATCTCGCGCGACCAAAGCCTGGTCGAGCCGCTCACGCGCGCCTGGAACACGCCGCGCTACTGGCTGCTGGCGCCGCCGCTGCTGAAGCCAGGCACCAACACCCTGCTGGTGCGCGTCTCGGGGCTGGCGCCCTACCAGGCGGGGCTGGGGCCGGTCGAGATCGGCGAACCGGCTGCGATGCAGTCGCGCTTCGAGCGCGAACGGCTGGTGCGGCACGACCTGCAGGTACTGGGCCTCGCGGTCAGCGCGGCGGTCTCGGCCTTCTTCGCCGCCTGGTGGTGGCTGCGCCGGCGCGAGACGGCCTATGGCTGGTTCGCGGCGATGTCGGTGCTGTGGCTGCTCTTCGCCTACAACCAGATCGCGACCAGCCCCTGGCCTTTCGGCTCCAACCATCACTGGCAGGCGCTCAACACCTCGCTGCTGCTGGTGTTCAGCGTCTCCTATCTGTTGTTCGTGCTGCGCTACTGCGGGCGCCGCCTGCCCCGGCTCGAAGGCGCGGCCGCGCTGGTGGCGGCGGCCGGTGTGCTCGACCTGTGGCTGGCGCCCGAGCCGTCGCTGGCGGCGCACAGGGCCATCTGGACGCTGGTGGGCGGCCTCACGGTCATCGTGGTGAACAGCTGCGCCCTGGTGTACGGCTGGCGCCATCGTGGCAGCCCGGTGCGCTCCATCGCGCCCTTCATGGCGATCTCGGCCGTGACGGGCGCGCACGACCTGCTGGTGTTCACGCAGGTGATCGACAGCAACGTCTACTACACCAACATGTCGTCGTACGTGCTGCTGCTGGGCATGGCGCTGACGCAGGCCGCGCGCTTCGCGCAGAGCCTGCGTCGCATCGAGAACTTCAACACCGAGCTGATCGAGGAGGTGAACGCAGCCAAGGCCGAGCTCGCCGCCACGCTGGCCCAGCAGCACGCGCTGGAGCTGGCGCACGCACGCATCGGCGAGCGCGTGAACCTGGTGAGCGACCTGCACGACGGGCTCGGCGGCATGCTGGTGGGCAGCATCGCGACGCTGGAGCGCAAGCCCGAGAACCTCAGCGCGCCGGAGCTGCTCGCCATGCTCAAGCGCCTGCGCGACGACCTGCGGCTGATCATCGACGCCACCGGCCGCGACGACGGCGCCCGCGCGCTCGGCGAGCTGCTGGTGCCGATGCGCCACCGCAGCACGGAGCTGCTCGACGCCAACGGCATCGACTGCCGCTGGCAGGTGTCGGGCATCGAAACGCTGGAATTGCCGCCCTCGCAGAGCCTGGACCTGATGCGCTTCCTGCAGGAGGCGCTGACCAACGTGCTCAAGCACAGCGCGAGCCGCCACGTGGACGTGACGGTGGCGCGCGCGGGCGCCGAGCTCCAGCTCAGCGTGCGCGACGACGGGCGCGGCTTCGCGGTCGATGACCGGACGGCCGGCGCGGGGCTGCGCAGCCTGCGCACGCGGGCCCGCCGCCTTGGCGCCGAGCTGCACCTGCAGTCGCGCCCCGGCGAGACCCGTGTGGCGCTGCGGATGCCGCTCGCCGGCTGAGCCCTTAGAGTTCGAGCACCAGCCGCCCTTCGCAGGCGCGCGAGCAGCAGGCCATCATCTTCGTGTTCGCGTCGCGCTCCACCCGCGTGAGCACCACGTCGCGGTGATCGACCTTGCCGGAGAGCACGCGCACCTCGCAGGAGCCGCACAGCCCCTCCTCGCAATCGCTCTGCACGTCGACGTTGGCGGCGCGCAGCGCGGTCAGCAGGGTCTGGTCGGGCGGCACGGTGAGGACGAGGCCCGAATCCTTCAGCTCGACCTCGAAGGCCCGTTCCTTCGACGGGTCGAGCGTGGCCAGCGTGGATTCGAAATGCTCCACGCGCAGCGCGCCCTCGGGCCATGCGGCGCAGCACACCTCCAGCGCCTGCAGCATGCGCAGCGGGCCGCAGGCGTAGACCTGCGCGCCTTGCACCGGCTGCGCGAGCAGCGCCTGCAAATCGTTGCGCCGGCCTTCGTCGGCAACGTGCAGATGCAGCCGGTCGCCATGCAGCGCAGCCAGCTCATCGACGAAGGCCATGCTGCGGCGGCTGCGGCCGCTGTAGTGCAGCTCGTAGTCCATGCCCAGCGCCTTGGCGCGCCGCGCCATCGCACTCACCGGCGTGATGCCGATGCCGCCGGCGATGAAGGTCGCCTTCTCCAGCGATTCGTCGAGCCTGAAGTGGTTGCGCGGGCCGCGTATGCGCAGCCTGTCGCCGGCCTTCACGTTCGCATGCACCCAGGCGGAGCCGCCGCGGCCTTCGGGCTCGTGCAGCACGGCGATCTCGAAGGCGCCCGCGTCGTCAGGATCGCCGCACAGCGAATACTGGCGCGAGAGTTCGGGCGTGCCGCATTCGACGTCGATGTGCGAGCCGGCCGTCCAGCGCGGCAGCGGCTTGCCATCGGGCGACACCAGGCGCAGCCTGACGACGCCCTCGGCCACCGGCGTCACGCCCTGCACCACCACGGGCCGCGCGATCGCATGCGCCGAGGGCTCGCCGATGCGCACCGGCACGCGCACGTCGCGCAGGCCGGGGTTCGCGCGCTCGGGGTTGGCGGCCGGGTCCCATTCCACCCACAGGTGCTCGGGACCGCGGAACGAGGTGTTCGGCACGTAGGTGAAGCGCTGCTCGGAAAGCCGCATGTGCGGCAGCCGGCGCGTGAACTCCTCCAGGAATATCTGCATCTCCATGCGCGCCAGGTTCTTGCCCATGCACTGGTGCGAGCCGTAGCCGAAGGTCAGGTGGTCGCTGGCGTTGTCGCGGCGGATGTCGAACAGGTCGGCATCCGAGAAATGCCCCTCGTCGTGGTTGGCCGACGAGGTGACGATGAGCAGGCGCGAGCCCGCCGGCAGGTCGACGCCGCCGACCTGCGTGTCTTTGGTGACCATGCGGCGCCACGCGGCCACCGAGCCGTTGTGGCGCAGGCACTCCTCCACCGCGTTGGGGATGAGCCCCGGGTCCTCGCACAGCTCGCGCCACACCTGCGGGTGCTGCAGCAGCAGCTTCACCGCGTTGGCGGTGGCGTTGGCGGTGGTCTCGTGCGCGGCGACGATGCCGGCCATCATCATCGAGTGCAGGTACGAGTCGGTCACCACCTCGGGGTGCTGCATCTGCTTGCGGATGCCGTACTGCATCCAGCCGGGTGCGTCCGGGTCCTGCCGCATCTTGGCCAGCACCTTGCCGGCGTACTGCCAGAAGTTGCCCACCGCATGCGCCACCGCCACCTGCTCCTCGGGCTTCGGACGGCCCCAGGTGTTGACTGTGTGCGCGATGGAGTACTTGCGCAGCGTGTCCATGTCTTCCTCGGGCACGCCGAGGAAGTGCAGCGCCACGGTGAGCGGGATCTCCCACAGCATCTGGTCGACGAGGTCGGCGCGGCCGTCGTCGATGAAGCGGTCGACGTACTCGCGCGCCAGCTCGCGCACCATGGGCTCGTGGTGCTTCAGCGCCTCGGGCGTGAACGGGTCCATCAGCGCGCGGCGGCGCGGCATGTGGGCGGGCTCGTCCTCGTTGACCAGCGTGCGGTTGAGCGCGAAGCCGTAGGAGGCGAGCACCGCGTTGGCTTCCTCGCCCGTGGGCGTGATCTTCTCCAGCGCGATGGAGGGGCTGAAGGTGATGTTGTCGCGGAACACCGCCTTGATGTCCTCGTAGCGCGTGAGCACCCAGTAGCCCAGCTTGGGGCTGTAGAAGATGGGCTCCTGCTCGCGCGCCCAGCGCACGTACTCGGGCGGATCCTGCTGGTAGCCGTCCTCGAAGGGGTCGAAGCCGGCGGCGCGCTGGCTCACCGGGCAGCCGGTGGGCGTTCGCTCGGAAGACAGCGGGCCGTGCGCGACGGGGCAGCCGGAAGTGCGCGAGGACGTGGCGGTATCGGGCATGGCGGACAGCTTCAGTCGAGGGTGATCTTCAGGTCGCGGATCAGCTTGTGCCAGCGCTCGGTCTCGCTCCTGAGCAGCGCGGCGTACTGCGCGGGCGTGTTGCCGACCGGCTCCACGCCGAAGTCGACCATGCGCGTACGCACCGAGGGCTCGTTGATGGCGGCGACGAGCTGGCGGTTGAGCGTGGTCACCACATCGGCGGGCGTGGCCGAGGGCACCACCACGCCGACCAGCGCGGCGGCCTCGACGTTCTTGTAGCCGAGCTCGGCGAAGGTGGGCACGTCAGGCAGTTGCGGCAGGCGCGTGGGGTTGGCCACGGCCAGCGCCTTGACCTTGCCGCCCTTGATGAAGCCGGAGCCCGCGGCCAGGTCGACCATCATGGCCGGCAGCTGCCCGCCGACCACGTCGGCCAGCGCGGGCGCCGCGCCGCGGTACGGCACGTGGACCATGAAGAGCTTGGCCTCCACCTTCAGCAGTTCCATCGCGAGATGGTGCGGGCTGCCCGCGCCGGCCGAGGCGTAGTTGATGCCGCCCGGCTTGGCGCGGGCCTGGGCGATGAAGTCCTTGGCCGAGCTGAAGCCCGAGTTGGCGCCGACGACCAGGATCATCGGGAACTTGCCCATCAGCGTGACGGGCGCCAGGTCCTTGGTGGGGTTGTAGCTCAGCGACTTGTAGAGCGCGGGGTTGAACACCAGCGTGCCGTTGTCGGCCGAGAGCACGGTGTAGCCGTCCGCTGCGGCGCGCACGGTTTCGGAAGCGGCCAGCGCGGTGTTGCCGCCGGGCTTGTTGTCCACCAGCACTGGCTGCCCGACCTGGGTCGAGAGCGTCTGCGCGACCGTGCGCGCCAGGAAGTCGGAGCCGCCGCCGGCCGCGTAGGGAACGATCCAGCGGATCGGCTTGGCGGGATAGGCCTGCTGTGCGCCGGCGCCGGCGGCGACGGCAGCCAGCGAAAGAACCGCGAGGCAGCGGGCGAAGTGCTTCTTCATGAGGGAGTCTCCGTGAGGAATTTTGTGTATTGCGTAATTATCATACGCATAGCGTAATTCTCAGATCGCGGGTTTACCCGGCTCTGCCGGTCGAGCACCTAACATCCAGCCGTCATGAAGCAGCCTCCGGAATCCGATCGCTCTCTCTCCTCCCCAGCGCGCGAACGCCGCCAGCGGGTGCAGTCCGCCGAGACCGGCATGTCCGTGCTCAAGGGGCTGGCGCACCTGGGCGGGCGCAGCAGCCTGACCGCGCTGTCGGCGCACGTCGCCGAGAGCCCGGCCAAGGTGCACCGCTACCTCGCGAGCCTGATGGAAGCGGGCCTCGTGCTGCAGGACGCCGCCTCGCAGCACTACTACCTGGGCACCGAAGCCATCCAGATCGGCCTGGCCGCCATGCGCCAGGCCGACCCGATCCGCGCTGCCGAGCCCTGCCTGATCCGCCTGCGCGAATCGCTGGAGGTGACCTGCTTCGTGGCGGTGATGGGCAACAAGGGCCCGACCATCGTGCGCTTCGAGGAACCGGGCCTGCCGGTCACGGTGAACGTGCGCGCCGGCTCGGTGATGTCGATGCTGTGGTCGGCTACGGGCCGCGCCTTCCTGGGACTGCTGGATGAGTCGCGCGTGTTGGCTCTGGCCGAGCAGGAACTGGGCGAGGCTACGCCGGAGATGCGCTCGCAGCTCGACGCGAAGGACCCGATCGGGGAGCTGCGCCGCGAGGTGCGCCAGGCGCGCTGCGCTAGCGTGAAGGACACCTACCTGCGTGGCATCAGCGCCGTGGCGGCGCCGGTGTACGACTATGCGGGACGGGTCTGCGCCGTGATCACCGCGCTGGGCGCCACGGGCGGCTTCGACCCGTCGATCGACGGGCCCATCGCCGCGGCGGTGCGGCAGGAAGCAAGGGCCGCGAGCGCCCTGCTGGGCGCCGCGGGCTGAAGAATCAAACCAGGATCAGTCGGCCCAGACCACCGTGCCGGTCCACGCAGTGGCCAGCACCAGGATGCCGAAGGCGATGCGGTACCAGGCGAAGGGAATGAAGCTGTGGCTGCTGATGTACTTCAGCAGCCAGCGCACGCAAAGCCATGCGCTGATGAACGAGAACACCAGCCCCACCGCGAAGAGCGGCACGTCGGCCATCGACAGCGCCGCGCGCTCCTTGTAGATGCTGTAGAGGCCCGCGCCGATCAGCGTGGGAATGGCCAGGAAGAACGAGAAGTCGGTCGCCGCCTGGCGCGAGAGGCCCAGCAGCATGCCGCCGATGATGGTCGAGCCGCTGCGGCTGGTGCCCGGGATCATCGCGAAGCACTGCACCAGGCCGACCTTGAGCGCGTCCCACGGCGTCATGTCGTCGACATGCTCGACGCGCACCGATCCGGGCGGCCGCTTCTCGGCCCAGAGGATGATGAAGCCGCCGATGATGAAGGTGCTCGCCACCACGGTCGGGATGAACAGGTGCTCCTTGATGACCTTGCCGAACAGCAGGCCCAGCACCACCGCGGGCAGGAAGCCGATGAAGATGTTCAGCGCCAGGCGCTGGGCCTTGGGTTGGCGCGGCAGTGCGACGACGGTCGAGCGGATCTTCTGCCAGTACACCAGGATCACCGCGAAGATCGCGCCGGTCTGGATGGCGATCTCGAAGACCTTGCCCCGGTTGTCGCCGAAGCCGCCGAGCAGCGAGCCCGCAAGGATCAGGTGGCCCGTCGAAGAGATCGGAAGAAATTCGGTGAGCCCCTCGACGATGCCCATGATGGCGGCCTTGGCCAGCAAAACAATATCCACGCGTACTCCTTTCAAGTGCGGCCATTATCGCGAGGGGGCTGGTCAGCCAGGGCTCAGACTCCCCTGTTCCGGTGATGTTCAGGCACGGCGCGTTGACACACAGTCGAGGGTGTGCGAAGGCATGGGATGCCTAAGGAGCCATTGGTAATGCGAACGTTCACGCCCGGTGACAGACTCGAAGAGCACGCCTCGACTTTCGACGATCACGGCGAAGACCGCCGCAAGAACGCCCTCGACCTGGAACGCGAGCAGCGCGCCTCGATGCGCCGCGTGACCGAGGCCACGGGCGCGTCGGCCCACGAACTGCGGCAGCTGATGCAGCGGCTGCGCGACATCGACCTCTCGGGCTCCAGCGCGGGCATCGTCGCGCAGGGCCACATCGAGGCCGACCGCATGCAGTCGGGCATGGCCGCGCTCGACCTGGGCGACGGCAACGTGGCCGAACAGCGCGGCGACGCGGTGCAGAGCATCGATTTCTGGCTGCTCGAACCGCTGGACCCCGCGCACGACAAGAAGTGGTATGCGCGCTGGAAGTTCTGGAGCTTCATCCTCGGCGCGGCCGGCCCGGAAGCCGCGCTCACCCTGCAGGGGCTGGCGCTGCGCCCCACAGAACCCGGCGACACGCACGCCGACCTGGTGGCCAAGGCGCGCAAGGTGCTCGAAAGCTGGCGCCGCACCTCCGAGCCGCTCTTCTGGGCAGCGGTCGAATGCTACGTGCGGCAACAGTCGTTCTCGCTCGAAACACAGGCCTACCTGATGCACTGCATCGCGTCGGTTTTCACCGGCGACCCGATGAAGCTGTCGAACGAGCAGAGCGAGCAGCTCGCGGCCGTGCTCGCCGACACCTACTGCGATGCGCTGGGCACCTCGGCGAGCATGCCCTCGGCGGACATCTACCGCCGCCTGTCGCAGGGGCTTGAAGCCACCGACCGCGAGACCGGCCTCGCCCGCACCCTCGGGCGCAGCGACGCGGCGCAGATCGCGATGACCGCGCTGTTCTCGGTGATCGAGTTCTCTCGCCTACGCTGAAGCGCCGCCACCGGCGCGGCGGCGCAGCGCGCGCACCGCGCTGTCGACCGTGGTGAGCACCGGCAGCCCGCTGGCGGCCTCGCAGGCAGAACGTGCCCGTGCCATGCTGAACTGCGCCAGCGCGATGCGCGTGCAGCCCCGTTCGCGCAGTGCGGCGGCCTGGGCGGCGATGAGCGCGTCGTGGCGCTGCGTATCGCCAGCGTTCAATGCATCGAGCGCGCCTTCGGCCAGCGCGGTTTCGAGCGCGACCTCCGAAGGAAACTCCGGCGGCATCGACGCCAGCGTGGGGGCGAAGGTGGCGATGAGGCCCAGCCTGCCCTGCAGCCCTCGCACTGCCTCGTCGATCATGGCCTCGTTGGGCTTGAGCACCGGAATGCCCGCGTGCCGCCGCGCCACCGCCTCGATGCACGGCCCGAAGGCCGAGCAGGTGAAGAGAATGCCCTGCGCGCCGGTGTCGACCGCGTACTGCGCGAGGCGCTGGAAGCGCACGTGCATGGCGGCGTCGAGCCCCTTGCCCTCGCGCGCCAGGTCGGCCGAGAGGCTGTCGTCGAGCAGGTTCATGCGCACGGCATCGGGCCAGTCGCGCGCGAAGGCTTCGTTGATGGGCGCGACGGAGTGCGAGAGCGCGTGGATCAGGGCGATGCGGGTCATGAGTTCAGGCGCCGGCGCTCAGATGCCCTTGGAGGAAGGATTGGCGAAGGCGTCCTTCGTCTCGGCATTCAGCGGGTAGTTGATGTTGATGCCCTTGGGCGGAATGGGCGACATGAACCACTTCGCATAGAGCTTCTCCATCTCGCCCGACTTCATCATGCCCGAGACCACGCGATCGACCAGCGCCTTGAAGGCCGGGTCGTCCTTGCGGAACATCAGCGACTGGTTCTCGGTGCGCAGGCTCTCGCCGGTGATGAGGAAGTCCTTGGGATTGCGCGCGTTCGCGATCTGGCCGGCCAGCAGGATGTCGTCGAGCACGAAGGCCTGGGCGCGGCCGGTTTCCACCAGCAGGAAGGAGTCGCTGTGGTCCTTGCCCGCGAGATTGGTCACCTCCAGGTTGCGGCCCCGGTCGGCCTCGCGCAGCAGGCGGAACGAGGTGGTGCCGCTTGTGGTGGCCACGGTCTTGCCCTGCAGGTCGGCGATGCCCTTGATACCCGAATCGGCCTTCACCAGCATGCGCACGTTGTAGCGGAAGATGTCCGGCGAGAAGGCCACCAGCTTCTGCCGCTCGACGAGGTTGGTGGTGGAGCCGCATTCGATGTCGACCGTGCCGTTCTGCACCAGCGGAATGCGGTTGGCCGAGGTGACGGCCTGGTACCTGACCTCGACGGCCGGCATCTTCAGCTCGCTCTTTACCGCCTCGACGATGCGGTTGCAGATGTCGAGGCTGTAGCCCACCGGCCTGAGGTTGCCGTCGAGGTAAGAGAAGCCGAAGGACGACTCCCGGTAGCCGAAGGTGATGGCGCCGCTGGCCTTGATCTTGGCGAGCGTGTCGTTCTCCTGCGCCTGCGCGGCGGCGAAAGGCATCAGCGCGGCCGCAAGCACGGCGGCGAAGGAAAACAGCGGACGAAGCTTGGGCATGGAACGCTCCTCGAGGCGATGGTGGAGGGAAGACGAACGGACGGGAAAGTGGTGGCGCTCAGCGCGCCGTAGCCGCTGCCGCGGCACGCGTGACCGCGTCGATCGAGGCCGCGAGCCGCGCGGCGATCTCCTGCAGGTCCTGCCGGGTGGCGATGAACGGCGGCGCCAGCAGCACGTGGTCGCCCTGGCGGCCGTCGACCGTGCCGCCGAAGGGGTAGCACAGCAGGCCGCGCGACATGGCGTCCTTCTTGACGGTGGCGTTGACCTTCAGCGCCGGATCGAACGGCGCCTTGCTCGCGCGGTCGGCCACCAGCTCGATGCCCCAGAAGAAGCCGCGGCCGCGGATGTCGCCCACGTGCGGATGCGCGCCCAGCGCGTCGGCAAGCATGCGGCCGAAGGCGAGGCCGTCCTCGCGCACCTTGGCGACCAGGCCGTCGCGGCGGATCACCTGCTGCACCGCGAGCGCGGCGGCGCAGGCCATCGGGTGGCCGAGGTAGGTGTGGCCGTGCTGGAAGAAGCCGCTGCCTTTCGACATCGCCTCGACGATGCGGCGCTGCGCCAGCACGGCGCCCACCGGCTGGTAGCCGCCACCCAGGCCCTTGGCGACAGTCATCAGGTCGGGCACCACGCCCTCCTGCTCGCAGGCGTGCAGCGAACCGGTGCGACCCATGCCGCACATCACCTCGTCGAGGATCAGCAGCACGCCGTACCTGTCGCACACCGCGCGCACCGCCTTGAAGTAGCCCGGCACCGGCGTGAGCACGCCGGCCGTGGCGCCGCCGACCGTTTCGGCGACGAAGGCGATCACGCGGTCGGCGCCCTGCGCGAGGATGGCCGCTTCCAGCTCGGCCGCCAGGCGCAGGCCGTACTGCTCGGCGCTCTCGTCGGCGTGCTGCTCGCGATACGGATAGCAGGGCGAGACATGCGTGGCCGGCACCAGGATGGGCGCGAAGGGTTCGCGGCGCCATGCGTTGCCGCCCACGGCCAGCGCGCCCAGCGTGTTGCCGTGGTAGCTCTGTCGGCGCGCGATGAAGTGCGTGCGCTGCGGCTGGCCGATTTCCACGAAGTACTGCCGCGCCATCTTCAGCGCCGACTCCACCGCCTCGGAACCGCCGCTCACCAGGTAGACATGGCTCATGCCCTCGGGGGCGGAGCCGATCAGCTCGTCCGCCAGCTGCTCGGCCACCTCGCTCGTGAAGAAGCTGGTGTGGGCGTAGGCCAGCTTGTCGATCTGCGCGTGCATCGCGGCCATGACCTCGGGATGCGCGTGGCCCAGCGAGGACACGGCGGCGCCGCCGGAGGCGTCGAGGTACTCGCGGCCCTCGGCGTCGCGAATGAACATGCCGTGGGAGCCCGCGGCAACGGGCGGGGTCTGGCGGAGGTGGCGGTGGAAGACGTGCGTCATGGCTGGGTGTTTGGAACTAACGTTTCCGGCGAATTATTGTTTGGAACATTTGTTCCGTCAACTGCCGTGTTTTCCCTGCTCCGGTACATTTGTTCCAACTCAGCCAAGGAGACACATCGTCATGGACGCCAAAGAGCAGATCCGCCAGCGTTTCAACGAACTGAGCCCCGCGCTGCAACAGGTGGCGCGCTACGTACTCGACCACCCGAACGCGGTGGTCACCGGCTCGATGCGCAGCGTCGGCATGCGCTCGCAGAGCACGCCCGCGACGCTCGTGCGTTTCGCGCAACACATGGGCTACGAAGGCTGGCCACAGCTCAAGGAAGCCTTCGCCGCCGGGATGGGCCTGGGCTCCGAGACCTACGGCGGCCGCGCCAAGCAGCTCGTCGGCCGCGCCAGCGACCAGACGCTGACCGGCGAGATGTTCGAAGTGCAGCGCCGCAACCTCGAAGCCACCCACCAGCAAAGCGGCTACGCGCTGCAGAAGGCCTGCGCGCTGATCGAGAAGGCACCCGCCGTGCACGCCGCCGGCTTCAGGGCCTGCTTTCCGATCGCCTTTTCGTTCGTGTACGTGTACCGGCTCTTCCGCGCCAGCGTGCACCTGGTCGACGGCCAGGGCGGCTCGCTGGAGATGCAGCAGCGCGCCTTCGCCAAGGGCGACGCGCTGGTGGTGGCGAGCTTCGCGCCCTATTCGCGCGAGGCGCTGCAGGTGACGCGGGCGGCCAAGGCGGCGGGCTGCCGCATCGTCGCCATCACCGACAGCGTGGCCTCGCCGCTGTCGCTGCTGGCGGAGGAGACGCTGCTCTTCACGATCAACAGCCCCTCCTTCTTCCCCTCGGTCGCGGCCGGGGTGGCGGTGACGGAGGCGCTGGTCGAGCTGCTGGCCAGCCGCGCCGGCAAACCGGTGATCCGGCGCATCGACCAGGCCGAGGCGCAGCTATTCGAGTCGGGGGCCTACCTCACGGCGCCGGCCATGCGCGGCGGCCAGGGGCCGGCCTGAGTCTGCTTCAGACCAGGGCCCGGGTGCGGGTCGGGTTCTTCTGGCTCAGGTAGAGCACCAGCAGATCGCGGTTGGAGTTGATGTGCTCGCGCATGGCGGCCTCGGCGGCGGCGGCTTCCTGCCGGCCCAGCGCCTCGACGATGCGGCAGTGGTCCGCGAACGCCTGCAGGGCCTGCTCGTGCCTGTGCAGCAGCATCGAGGCATCGCGGTTGTGGGGACGCAGCTTGCTGTCGAAGATGATCGGCAGCTGGCTGGCGCGCTGCACCGCTTCGGCGAGCCAGCGGTTGTCCGCCAGCGCCAGCAGTTTCTGGTGGAAGGCCAGGTCCAGGTCCTGCCAGCGGGCGGCGCGGCCTTCGGACCATTCGCCGGTGTGATGCAGCAGCTCGTGCTGCTCGTCGAGCATGGCGGTCAGCTTCGACAGGGCCGCGCCGTCGAGCCCGACCTCGCCGATCAGCCGGCAGCACATGCCTTCCAGCGTGGCGCGCACGCTGAAGGCATCGTGCACGTCCTTGGCGTTGAAGCGGCGCACCTGGAAGCCCTTGTTGGGCAGGTAGACCAGCAGCCCCTCGTCCGCCAGCCGTGCCATGGCGCCGCGAACAGGCGTGCGCGACACGCCGAGCTCGTTGGCCAGCGTAATTTCCATCAAATGGGAACCGGGCGCGATCTCGCCATCGAAGATGCGGTCACGCAGGGTTTCGGCCACGGACAACGCTCGCGTCCGTGAAGGATCTGGGGGGGTCATCGAAAGTCGGGAACTGGGGGCGGCCGGAAGCGGGCCGCGCGGATGGTACGGCGGCGTACAAAAGCTTCATATCCCCTGTTTCCGTAAAAATTTTATTTCTGGGCTTTTTCGATGATTACGGAAAAATTCTTAATTTTTGTAAACAGCTTTCTGACCACGAGCGTTAACCCGCCCCCGCCCGGTTGCGCCGCCCGAAACCCGGCCAGTTCTTCTCAGCGCGAGGCTGTCTGCGCGGCGATGTGAATGGCGGCGCGGATGCGCGGATAGGTACCGCAGCGACAAATGTTTCCGCTCATTGCGGAAGAAATGTCGTCATCGCCAGGCTTTGGCGTCTTTTTCAGCAGCGCGCAGGCCGACATCAGCTGACCGCTCTGGCAGTAGCCGCACTGCACCACGTCGACTGCGGCCCAGGCCTGCCGCAGGGCGTCGGCCTCCTTGCCATTCAGTCCCTCGATGGTGGTCACTTCCCGGCTGCCCACCGCCTCCAGCGGGGTGACGCAGGAGCGCACCGCCTCGCCGTCGAGGTGCACGGTGCAGGCGCCGCAGAGCGCCTTGCCGCAGCCGAACTTGGTGCCGACGAGCCGCATCTCGCCGCGCAGCACCCACAGCAGGGGGGTATCGGGTTCGGCATTGACGGTGACGGCCTTGCCGTTGACGGTGAGCGTGGTGGTCATCGCGTTTTCCTTGCTTGTTTGTTTGTCCGGTGTCCGGCCGCTCAGGCGAGCTTCAGCGGCAGGCTGCGCAGCCGCTGCCCGGTGAGCGCGAACACGGCATTCGCCACCGCCGGCGCAATGGGCGGCGTGCCGGGCTCGCCAACGCCACCGGGCGCCTCGCCGCTGGCGGCGATCTCGACCTCGATGGCCGGGCATTCGTTCATGCGCAGCGGCATGTAGTCGTGGAAGTTGCTCTGCTGCACCTGCCCCTTCTCGACCGTGATCTCGCCGTGCAGCGCGGCCGAGAGGCCGTAGACGATGGCGCCTTCCATCTGCTGGCGGATCAGGTTCGGGTTGACGGCCACGCCGCAGTCGATGACGCAGACCACGCGGTGCACCCGCACCTGCCGGTCCGCCGAGACCGACACCTCCGCCACCTGCGCGACGATGCTGCCGAAGGAGCGGTGGATCGCCAGCCCGCGCGCCCTCTTCGCGCCGTCGGGCCCCGGCTCCGGTGGCTGGCCCCAGTTCGACAGCTCGGCCACGCGCCTGAGCACGCGCAGGTGGCGCTCGTCCTTGGCGAGCAGCGCGGCGCGGAACGCCACCGGGTCCTTGCCCGCTGCGGCGGCGCATTCGTCGATGAAGCTCTCGACGAAGAAGGCGTTCTGCGAATGCGCGACCGATCGCCACACGCCCGTGGGCATGGCCGACTCCACCGGCACGTGGGCGACACGCGCATTGGGAAATGCGTAGGCCGTATTCCACGCGCCATCGGTGGTGGTGTCCATGAACGAGGGCGCGCCCATGCTCGAGCCGGCCGTCGTGGTCTGCCAGGCAACCAGCGCGCCAGCCGCATCGAAGCCCGCCTTGCATCGCGCGACGTAGGCCGGCCGGTAGAAGTCGTGCGCCATGTCCTCCTCGCGCGTCCAGAAGAGCTGCACCGGCGCGCCGCCGGTCTCGCGCGCCAGCGTGGCGGCCTGGGTGACGAAGTCGGTGCTGTAGCGCCGGCCGAAGCCGCCGCCGAGGTAGGTCACGTGCAGCTCGACCTTGGCGGCGTCGATGCCCAGCGCCTTGGCCGCCGCGTTGCGCGTGAAGCCCGGCGCCTGGGTGGGCGCCCACACGGTCGCCTTGCCGTCCTTGAACTGCACGGTGCAGTTCATCGGCTCCATGGTCGCGTGGGCCAGGAAGGGCACGCGGTACTCGGCCTCGATGGTCTTGGCGGATGACCGGAACGCGGCGGCCACGTCGCCGTCGTTCAGTTGCGCGTTGCCGGGCCTGGTGCGCAGCGTCTGCGAGAGCCGCTCGATCATCTCGGCGCTCGAAAGGCTGGCGGCCGGGCCGTGGTCCCATTCGATGGCGAGCGCCTTCACGGCGCGCATCGCGTGGTACGGCGTGTCGGCGATCACGGCCACGCCGCCCGGCGTGGCGCCGGTGCCGATGAGCGTGGCACCGACCGGCTCCAGCGCCATCGCCTTGCGCACGCCCGGCAGCTTCTGCGCCGCCGTGGCGTCGAAGCTCGCGACGCGGCCGCCGGTGGTCGGGCACATCGCGATGCTCGCGTACAGCAGGCCCGGCGGGAGCACGTCGAGGCCGAAGGTGGCGGAGCCGTCGAGCTTGGCCGCGCCGTCCACGCGCCGCGCGGGCTGGCCGATGAGCTTGAAATCGGCAGGCTTCTTCAGAGCCACCTGCGCCGGCAGCGGCTGCTGCGCGGCCTTCGGGGCCAGTTCGCCGAAAGTGGAGCTCTTGCCGCTGACATGCAGAACGCGCCCGGCTTCGGCGCGGCATTCGGCCACGGGCACCTGCCACAGCGCGGCGGCGGCACCCAGCAGCATGGTGCGCGCCGATGCGCCGGCCTCGCGCAGCGGCACCCACTGGTCGGTGATGCTCGATGAGCCGCCCGTGCCCGAGAGCCCCGGAATCGAGCGCAGCAGCTTGCCGACCACGTGCTGCGTCGAGCGCTTCACCGCGCCCTCATCGCCGGGCCGGAAAGGCAGCGCGTCGAGGATCGCTGCCTGGTTGTTGTAGATGGCGTCGGGGCCGGCCGTCTCCAGCCGGATCTGCTCGAGCGAGGCGCCCATTTCTTCGGCGAGAAGCATCGACAGCCCGGTGTGCGTGCCCTGCCCCATTTCCGACTGCGACATCATCAGCGTGACCGTGTTGTCGCTGCCCACCTTGACCCAGCCGTTGAGCGCGACCTGCCCTGGGGCGGCCGGCAGGGGTTCGGCCGGCACGAGCCGCGACGCGGCCGGCGTTGCAGACCAGCCGACGACGAGGGCGCCGACGGCCCCCACGGTGCCAAGAACGAAATGGCGGCGCTTGAGCTTGGGCATGGTGTGGTTCTCTCTCGTGGGGGTCTGCGGGGGACTCAGGCGCCGGCGACGATGCCGCGCCAGAAGGTCTCGAAGCCGGCTTCGCAGTAGCCGGCGCGCCCTTTCCTGCTCTTGGTCTGCGCGACGAAGACCATCGTGGTCTCGGCCATCGCGCCCAGCATCGCGCCGAGGAAGGGCAGCGGCTGGTCGCGTATCAGCCCGTTGCGGATGCACTCCGTCGCCAGCACCTCCAGCCGCAGGAACGGCGCCATGCCCGCCGCCTTGCTTTCATCGCTCACCTGGTCCGACACCTTGAGCTGCGACATCACCTTGAATTTTTCCGGGTTGTCGACGCCCCAGTACACATAGCGGTCCCAGATGTGGCGGTACTTTGTCTTGGGGTCCGCCTCCTCGGGCCAGTCGGCGAGCATGACCTCGGCGAGCTCGGTCTTCAGCTGGCGGTAGAGCTCGTTGACCAGCACTTCCTTGTTCGCGAAGTAGGTGAAGAGCGTGCCCTCGGCCACGCCTGCCGCGCGCGAGATGGCCGAGGTGGGCGTGCTCCACGCGCCCCGGCTGGCGAACTCGGCAATGGCTGCATCGAGGATCGCGTTGCGCTTGTCTTCGCTTCTGGGTCTGGCCATGGCGGTCGGCTGCGGTCTTTATTGATTGAGTACGTGCTCAATTATAGAAACGCGATCCGGATGCTGGCAACCATGGCGTCTTCCCGTCCGGGGCTCCCAGGCGATGCCGACCGACTACCTCCGCCGCCAGGTGACCGTGCCGCGCAAGTGGGAAACATTGGAGTTGCCACTCTAGGCGCGACGCAGCTCCAGCAGGAACCCCTCCGCCGCGGCAAGGGTCCAAAACTCTGTCGCGGCGCCTTGTCGCGACAGGAGGTAATGACCATGAAGCAAGTGAAGCATTGGCAAGACCCCGTCAACGCCGCCGCCGGCGCCTGGCTGATCGTCTCGCCCTGGGTCCTGGGCTTTTCGGGCATGACGGCCGCCATGTGGACGATGGTGGCGACCGGCATCGTGCTCGGCGCGGTGGCCCTGGGTGCGACCTTCGTGCCCCGGCAGTGGGAAGAATGGACCGAGGTCGCGCTGGCGGCCTGGCTCGCGGTATCGCCCTGGGTGCTCGGCTTCCGCGGCACCGAGACGGCGATGGTCAACGCGGTGCTCGTGGCCGCGGTGATCCTGGTGCTGGCGCTGTGGGTTCTCGTGACCGACAAGGACTACCTGGGTCACACCATGGACCGCCCGGCGCATTGACGACCGCCCGCGCCGGTCAGGTATCAGCGCTCGCCGCGCTTACCGCGTGGCAGGCGATGTGGCGGGCTGCGCCTGCGCAGCGCCGTCCATCCACCCGGCCTGCCAGCCACCGCCCATGGCCTGGATCAACGCGATGGCCGTGGTCTGGCGGTTGACCTGCAGCTGCACCAGCGTGCGTCGCGCGCTGAGCGCGGCGGCCTGTGCCGTGACCACGTCGGTGTAGCTGACCTGCCCCGCGCGGTAGCGGTTGAGCAGCTGCTGCTCGGTTTTGTCGGCCGCCGCCGAGGCCTCGCGGCGCAGGCCCTCCTGCTGCGCGAGCGTCGCACTCGCGGTGAGCTGGTCTTCCACCGCCTGGAAGGCCGTGAGCACGGTCTGGCGATAGCGCGCCACGCTGGATTCGTAGCCCGCCTTTGCCGAATCGACATTGGCCGCGATCGCGCCTGCGTCGAACACCACCTGCGCAACCGACAGCCCCAGCCCCCACAGCGTGTTGGACGAGCTGAACAGGTCCTTCACGCGGCTGACGTTGCTGCTGCCGACCGACGCCGTGAGGCTGATGTTCGGGAAGTACGCCGCGCGCGCAATGCCGATCTGCGCATTGGCCGCCGCCACCGAGCGTTCGGCCGCCGCGATGTCGGGACGGCGCTGCAGCAGCGTCGAGGGCACGCCCAGCGGCACGCCGGGCACCGTGGGCGTCCATTGCGCGGCGGGCAGGCTGAAGTCGGCCGGCGCCACGCCGATCAGCGCCGCGATGGCGTGCTCGTAGGTGGCGCGCGTGCGCTGCAGGCCCACGCGCTCGGCCTTGGCATTCACCAGTTGCGTCTGCGCCTGAAGCACGTCGGTCTGCGCGGCGATGCCGGCGGCATAGCGATTGCTGGTGATGTCGAAGGCGCGCTGGTAGCCCTGGATGGTCTCGTCGAGCAGCACGATCTCCGCATCGGCCTCGCGCAGCGAGAAGTAATTGGTCGCCAGGTCGCCGATGGCCGACAGCCGCGCCGCGGCCAGGTCGGCCTCGCTGGCCTGCGCGTTGGCCTGCGCGCTGCTCACCGCCTCGCGCAGCCGGCCCCAGACGTCGGGCGTCCAGCTCGCGCCCAACGATGCCGAGAAGCTGTTCGACGGGCTCGAGGTGCTGCTGCCACCCACCGTGCCCGAGCGCCTGCCGCTGCCGTCGAGCGACACCGACGGGAACAGCGCCGCGCGCTCGCCGCGCACCAGCGCCTGGGCCTGCGTGTAGTTGGCCACCGCGGCGGCGATGTTCTGGTTCGACACCTGCACGCGGCCGGCCAGGTCGTCGAGCGTGGCGTCGCCGAAGAGCCTCCACCATTCGCCGCGGTCGAGCGCGTCGGCCGGCGCCGCGGGCAGCCAGCCTTCGGCGGCCTTCTGCTCCTTCCAGTTGGCCGACGCGGCGGTGGCCGGCTGTTCGTAGCGCGGGCCGACCGCGCAGCCCGCGAGCATGGCGGCCAGTGCGAGCGCCGAAATCGAAAAGCGGGAAGTGGAAGTAAACAGTGCGTTCATGTCGTTGTCGTTTCTCGCTCAGGCGGGCGTCACGCGGCTCAGCTCGCGCTCGTTGGCGCCGCGGCGGCGCAGCTTGTCGAGCAGCAGGTAGACCACCGGCGTCGTCAGCAGGGTCAGCAGCTGGCTCGCGATCAGCCCGCCGATGATGGCCACGCCCAGCGGACGGCGCAGCTCGGCCCCCTCGCCGAAGCCGATGGCCAGCGGCAGCGCGCCGAGCGCGGCCGCCATGGTCGTCATCAGGATCGGGCGGAAGCGCAGCAGGCACGCCTCGCGCACCGCCTCCAGCGGCGTGAGCCCGCGCTGGCGCTCGGCCTCGAGCGCGAAGTCGATGATCAGGATGGCGTTCTTCTTCACGATGCCGATCAGCAGGAACACGCCGATCAGCGCGATGATGGAAAACTCCATGCGGAACATCAGCAGCGCCAGCACCGCGCCCACGCCCGCCGAAGGCAGCGTCGATAGCACCGTGATCGGGTGCACCAGGCTCTCGTACAGGATGCCCAGCACGATGTAGATCACGATCAGCGCCGCCAGGATCAGAATCGCCTGCTGGCCCTGCGACTGCTGCGCGCTCGCCGCCGTGCCCGCGAACGCGCCGCGCACGTTGGTGGGCATGGCGATGTTGGCCTCGGCCTTGGCGATGGCCTCGCGCGCGTCACCCAGATTGGCGCCCTCGGCGAGGTTGAACGAGATGGTCGTGGCCAGCTCGCCGTCTTCGTGGCTCACCGAGGTGGCCACCGACTGCTCCTCGAACTTCGCGACCGCCGACAGCGGCACGAGCGCGGTGGCCGTGTTGCTCAGCACGTTGCCCGTCGATGCGTTGCGCAGCGCCGCGTTGGCCGACACCGGCACGGTGGCCGCGGTTGCGGCGGACGAGGACGAGGAGGAAGACGAGGAACTCGACGAGGAAGTAGACAAAGACCCCGTCGACGTGCTGCTCGCCGCCACCTGCGTGGTCACGGTCTGCCCGCCCACCACCGACGTCCTGGTGGCCGGCACGTAAACGTCGCTCAGCGAGTTCGGGCTGCGCGTGTAGCGCTGCGCCCATTCCATCACCACGTGGTACTGGTTCAGCTCGGTGTAGATGGTCGCCACCTGCCGCTGGCCGAAGGCGTTGTAGAGCGCGTTGTCGATGGCCGTGGATGTCAGGCCCAGGCGCCGCGCGCTGTCGGGGTCGACCTTGGCCACCGTTTCCACGCCGTTCTGGTCCTGGTCGGTGTCAATGTCGGTCAGCACCGGCTGCAGCTTGAGCTCGTCGGCCAGCTTCACGGCCCAGGTGCGCAGGTCTGCGACGTTGTCGCTCTTGAGCGTGTACTGGTAGGTCGAGTTGCTTGCCCGGCCGCCCGAGCGCACGTCCTGCACCGTGCCCAGGAACACGCGCAGGCCCGTCACCTGGTTGAGCTGCGGGCGCAGCCGCGCGATGACCGCGAGGCCGCTGTCCTTGCGCTGGTTCGCCGGCTTCAGGTTGACGAACATGAAGCCGCCCCCTGCCCGGCCCGCGCCGGTGAAGCCCACCACGGTGTCGACCGCCTCGTCTTTCCGGATGATGTCGACCACCTGCCGCAGCTTCTCGGCGAGCGCCTGCGAAGAGATGCTCTGGTCGGCGCGCAGGCCGCCGTTGAGCTGGCCGCTGTCCTGCTGCGGGAAGAAGCCCTTGGGCGCGGCACTGAAGAGATACACGTTCAGCCCGACCACCGCCACCAGGATCAGCATCACCAGCGCCTTGCTGTCCAGAGCCCAGTCGAGGCTGCTCTCGTAGCGCTTGAGCATCCAGTCGTAGCTGCGCGCGGCGATGCGGCCCAGCCTGCCCTGCGGCTTGTTTTTGTCGTGCTCGCCGCCGGGCTTGAGCATCCAGGCGCACATCATCGGCGTGGTGGTCAGCGAGATCACCAGCGAGATCAGCACCGCCGCCGACAGCGTCACCGCGAACTCGCGAAACAGCCGCCCCACCTGCCCGCCCATGAACAGCAGCGGGATGAACACCGCCACCAGCGACACGCTGATCGACAGCACGGTGAAACCCACCTCCTTCGCGCCCAGCAACGCCGCCTTCATGCGCGTCATTCCCGACTCGATGTGCCGGCTCGTGTTCTCCAGCACCACGATGGCGTCGTCCACCACGAAGCCGGTGGCCACCGTGAGCGCCATCAGGCTCAGGTTGTTGAGGCTGAAGCCCAGCAGGTACATCACCCCGAAGGTGCCCAGCAGCGCCGCCACCGTCGCCACGGCCGGCACGATCGTCGCGCGTACGCTGCGCAGGAACAGGCTCACCACCAGCACCACCAGGATGACGGAGATCACCAGCGTCAGCTCCACCTCGCGCAGCGAGCCGCGGATGGAGTTGGTGCTGTCCGACGCCACCTGCAGCGTCACGTCGGGCGGCAACTGGGCCTGCAGTTCGGGCAACAGCGCCCGCACACTGTCCACCGTCTCGATGATGTTGGCCGAGGGCTGCCGGGTGATCAGCACGATGATCGCCGGCTCGCCGTTGAAGAGACCCAGCGTGCGCGTGTCCTCCACACCGTCGACCACCTCCGCCACGTCCTGCAGCCGCACCGCCGCGCCGTTGCGCCAGGCGATCACCATCGACGCGTAGTCGCTCGCGCGCAGCGCCGGCGTCTGCGTGTAGATCTGCAGCTTGCGCCCGTCGCCCTGCACCATGCCCTTGGGCCGGTTGGCGTTCGACGCCTGGATGGCGGCGCGCACGTCCTCGGTGCTGATGCCGTAGCGGTTGAGAGCGAACGGCAGCAGCTCGATGCGTACGGCGGGCAGCGAGCCCCCGCCGATCTCCACGTCGCCGACGCCATCGACCTGCGAGAGGCGCTGGCTGACGATGTTCGACACGGCGTCATAGATCTGGCCTGGTGTCTTGGTCTTGGACGTGAGCGCCAGGATGATCACCGGCGACGCCGCCGGGTTGGCCTTGCGGTAGGTCGGGTTGCTGCGCAGCGTGGCGGGCAGGTCGATGCGGCTCGCGTTGATGGCGGCCTGCACCTCGCGGGCCGCGCCGTCGATGTTGCGGCTGAGGTCGAACTGCAGCGTGACGCGGGTCGAGCCGACCGAGCTCGTCGACGTCATTTCGTTGACGCCTGCGATTGTTCCGAGGTGGCGCTCCAGCGGGGTGGCTACGCTGGTGGCCATCGTCTCCGGGCTCGCTCCGGGGATCGAGGCTCTTACCGAGATGACGGGGTAGTCGACCTGCGGGAGGGGGGAGACTGGGAGGACGAAGAAGGCTGCTATGCCGGCCAGGGCTACGCCTATGGTCAGAAGCACTGTGCCTATGGGGCGGCGGACGAACGGTAGGGATAGGTTCATCGCTGCTCTCCTTGCGGAGGGCGGAGGCCGGGTCTCGGCCCGGCGGCCGACCTACTTTTCTTTGCTTCGCCAAAGAAAAGTAGGCAAAAGAAAGGCGACCCCACTGTCTGCGACCCCTTCGCTGCGCTACGGGGCAACCTGCGGTGCTCGCGTTTCGCGGGGTCTCGCCCAAACTCGCTTCGCTCAGACAAGGGCGAGCCCTGATCCGCGAAACGCTGCGCTCCTCGGCGCAGCCAGAGGGGATTGGGGACACGCGGGCCATCGCTGCGCTCGGCCGCTGGTGGCCAGCAGGCGCTTTGCGCCTGCTGGGCTTGGGATTGGGCAGTGGGGTGATTGAAGCCGTTGATCTCGAATGCGCAGCCGAGCAACGCGAAGGCCCGTCCAGGCTGTTCAGAAGCCGAGCGAAGCGATGGCGCGGATCGATCCCTTCTGGCTGCGCCGAGGAGCGCAGACGTAGGAGGGATAAGGGCCGCAGCTGTTTGAGCGAAGCGAGTTCTGCGGACCCCCTCCGGAGTCGAGCACCGCAGGTTGCCCGTAGCGAAGCGAAGGGTCGCAGACAGTAGGGTCGCCTTTTCTTTGCCTACTTTCTTTTGGCGAAGCAAAAGAAAGTAGGTCGCCAGCCGGGGCGAGACCCGGCCCCGGAACACAAAACGACAAGAGGCGAACCAAGTCAAACCGCCTCCTCCTCAATCACAACATTCCGAGCACTCCCCCCACCCAGTCGATCAAACGCCAGATAAATAACAGGCGTAGTGAACAAAGTAAGCAACTGACTGACGATCAACCCCCCAAAAATCGCCAACCCAAGAGGCCGCCGCAACTCAGCCCCATCCCCAAAACTCAACATCAACGGCACAGCAGCAAACAAAGCCGCCAACGTAGTCATCAAGATAGGCCGGAACCGCAGCAAGGCAGCCTGGTGAATCGCTTCCCGAGGAGACTTCCCCTGTGTCCGCTCCGCATCGATCGCAAAGTCGATCATCATGATCGCGTTCTTCTTCACGATGCCGATCAGCAGGATGATCCCGATGATCCCGATCACCCCCAGGTCGTTGCCCGTGATCATCAGCGCCAGCAGCGCCCCAACCCCGGCCGAAGGCAGCGTCGACAGGATCGTCAGCGGATGCACGTAACTCTCGTACAGCACCCCCAGCACGATGTACACGCACACCACGGCGGCAAGAATCAGCCACAGCTGGTTAGACAACGATTTCTCGTAAGCCCCTGAAGCCCCAAGGAAGGTCATCGTCACGCTGCTGGGCAGCCCGATTTCCTTTGCCGCCGCACGAATCGCATCGACCGAAGCCCCGAGCGAAACACCGGGCGCGGTGTCGAAGTTCAGCGTGCTCGCCGGATACTGCGCCACGTGAGTGATCTGCAGCGGCGCCTGCTGCTCGCTGATCTGCGCAATGGCCGACAGCGGCGTCGCGGTGCCGGAGCCGGCGATCAGGCTCAGCTGCCCCAGCGTCTGCGGCGTGTTCACCATGCCGGGCTGGGCCTCGAGGATCACGCGGTACTGGTTGGTCTCGGTGAAGATGGTCGAGACGATGCGCTGGCCGAAGGCGCTGTAGAGCGCGTCGTCCACGGTGCTCGCGGTGATCGACAGCCGCGCAGCCGTGTCGCGGTTCACGTTCACGAAAGCCGCCAGACCCTGGGCGCCGGCGTCGCTGCTCACGTTGCGCACCTTGTCCGATTCCTGCAGCTTCGCGACGAGCTTCTTCATCCACTCGGTGATGGCGGCGCTGTCCACGCCTTCGAGCGACATGCGGTATTCGGTCGGGCCGGTCTCGGCGTCAATGGTCAGGTCCTGCGTGGGCTGCAGGTAGAGCGTGACGCCCGCCACCTGCCGCACGCGCTCGCGCAGGCGGTCCATCACGACCTGCTGGCTGTCGCGGTCTTTCGCGAGGTTGATGAGCATGCTGCCGGTGTGCAGCATCGTGTTGTTGGCCGCGTCGACGCCAACGAAGGAGCTGAGGTTCTCGACCGCCGGGTCTTCGAGGATGGCCTGCGCCGCCTGCAGCTGAAGCTGCGACATGCGGTCGAACGACACGTCCTGCGCGGCCTGCACGCGGGCCTGCAGCTGGCCGGTGTCCTGCGTGGGAAACAGGCCCTTGGGAATGGTGAGGTAGAGCAGCACCGTCAGCACCAGGGTGAGCAGCGCCACCAGCAGCGTGAGCGCCTGGTGCTCGATCACCCAGTGCAGCGAGCGGTCGTAGCGCACCATCACGCCGCTGAAGAAGCGCTGGGCGCGTGCGCCGAAGCCCTTGTCGGAGACCTGCTTCTTTTCTTCGTGCTTGAGCCAGCGCGCCGACATCATCGGCACCAGCGTGAGGGAGACGACCGCGGAAATCAGGATGGTGATGGCCAGCGTCACCGCGAACTCGCGGAACAGGCGGCCGACCACGTCGCCCATGAAGAGCAGCGGGATCAGCACCGCAATGAGCGACACCGTCAGCGAGATGATGGTGAAGCCGATCTGCGTGGCGCCCTTGAACGCGGCCTGCAGCGGCTTCTCGCCCTCCTCGATGTACCGCGCGATGTTCTCGATCATCACGATCGCGTCGTCCACCACGAAGCCGGTGGCGATGGTCAGCGCCATCAGGCTCAGGTTGTTCAGGCTGTAGCCCAGCAGGTACATCAGCCCGAAGGTGCCGATCAGCGAGATCGGCACCGCGATGCTGGCGATGACGGTGGCGCGCAGGCTGCCCAGGAAGGCGAAGATCACCAGCACCACGAGCACCACGGCCAGCACCAGTTCCATCTCGACGTGCTGCACCGAGGCGCGGATGCCGGCGGTGCGGTCGCTGAGCACCTCGATCTTCAGCCCGGCGGGCAGGCCGGCCTGCAGCTCGGGCAGCTGCTTCTTGATGGCGTCGACGGTGGCGATCACGTTCGCGCCGGGCTGGCGCTGCACGTTCATGATGATCGCGGGCGACAGCTTGCTGGTGCCGTCGGCCTTGTTGCCGGCCCAGGCGGCGAGCTGGTTGTTCTCGGCGCTGCTGACCACCTGCGCCACGTCGACCATGCGGATCGGCGCGCCGTTCTTGTACGAGACGATCAGGTTCTTGTAGTCGTCGACCGTCATCAGCTGGTCGTTCGAATTGATCGTGTAGGCGCGCTTGGGCCCGTCGAAGCTGCCCTTGGCCCCGTTGGAGTTGGCCGCCGAGATCGCGGTGCGCAGCGTGTCCAGCCCGATGCCGTTGGCCGCCAGCGCCTGGGTGTTGGCCTGGATGCGCATCGCCGGGCGCTGCCCGCCGCTGAGCGACACCAGCCCCACGCCAGAGACCTGGCTGATCTTCTGAGCGAGCCGGGTGTTGACCAGGTTCTGCACGTCGGTGAGCGGCAGCGTGTCGGAGGTGATTGAGAGCGTGAGCACCGGCGCGTCGGCCGGGTTGACCTTGGCGTACACCGGCGGCGCCGGCAGGTCGGCCGGCAGCAGCGAGCCGCCGGCGTTGATGGCGGCCTGCACCTCCTGCTCGGCCACGTCCAGCGTCTGGCCCAGCGAGAACTGCAGCGTGATGATCGACACGCCCGCGGCGCTGGTCGAGCTCATGCGGTCGAGCCCCGACATCTGGCCGAACTGGCGCTCCAGCGGCGCGGTGACGGTGTTGCTCATCACCTCGGGGCTGGCCCCGGGGTAGAGCGTCTGGACCTGGATGGTCGGGTAGTCGACCTGCGGCAGCGCCGACAGCGGCAGGAAGCGGAACGCCACCAGGCCGGCCAGCACGATGGCGACCATCAGCAGCGAAGTCGCCACCGGCCGGAGGATGAACGGACGTGAGGGGCTCAACGTGGGGCCTCCGTGCTGCTGCTACTGCAAGGACCGCTCGTCATTGGTTGCCGCGCCTGCCCTGCGCGCCTTCGCCGCCGCGGCCTTCGGACATGCGCTGCCAGCGTTCCAGCGCGGCCGGGTCGCCGCGGTCCAGCGCCTCGAGGAAACGCTTGCGGCGTTCCAGCTGCTCGGGGTTGTCCTTGGCGGAGTCGAGCATGCGCTGGCGCTGCTCGGCGGTAGGGAGCCTGGCGGGGGTTGCAGGGGCAGCAGGGGCCGATTCGGCCGAGGGCGCCGGGGATGCGGCCGGGGCTGCAGGGGCTGCAGGGGCTGTGGGGGCAGCAGCAGCCGGAGCGGCTTCACCGCCCCTGGGCGCGCCGGGCCCGCCGGCACCTGCGCCACCACCCTGGCGGCGGCCGCGATGCGTACCGCCTGCCGGCGCCGACGCCGCGCCGGCCGGACGGTCGGCCTGGGTCTGCACCCGCGCGCCGTCCTTCAGCCGGTCGCCGCCTTCGGTCACGACCTGCTCGCCGGCCTTCAGGCCCGACATGATCGCGACGTTGTCCACGCTCGATTCACCGCGCGTCACCGGCCGCTGCGACACGGTGCTGTCCTCGTTCAGCACGTACACGTAGTCGCCGTTGGGGCCGTGTCGCAGCGCGGTAACGGGCACCACCACGGCGCTGCTCACGGTGCGCAGCAGCAGCCGCAGGTTGACGAACTGGTTCGGGAACAGCGCGTTGTCGGCGTTGGTGAAGCGGGCCTTGGCCTTGACGGTGCCGGTGGCGGTGTCGACCAGGTTGTCCAGCGTGGAGAAAGTGCCGTTCGCCAGCCGGCGCGTGCGGGTACGGTCGAAGGCGGTGGCGTCGAGCTTGGCGCCCTGGGCCAGGCGCTCCTGCACCTCGGGCACGCGGTCCTGCGGGATGGCGAATTCGACGTCGATCGGCGCGATCTGAGTGATGGTGGCGACGCCGTTGGCGGTGCCGGTGGAGATGTAGTTGCCCGCGTCCACCGGCCGCAGGCCGATGCGCCCGCTCACCGGCGCGGTGATGCGGCTCCAGGCGAGATTGAGCTTGGCGGTGTTCTCGTTGGCGCGGTCGATGGCCACCGTGCCTTCGAGCTGCTTGACCAGCGCGGCCTGGGTGTCCACGTCCTGCCGGGCGATCGAGTCCTGGCCCAGCAGGGTCTGGTAGCGCTGCAGCGTGACGCGTGCCGCCGCGAGCTGCGCCTCGTCGCGCTGGCGTGCGCCGGTGGCCTGGCCGAGCGCGTTCTGGAACGGCTGCGGATCGATGGTGGCGAGCACGTCGCCCTTCTTGACCATCTGCCCTTCCTGGAAAAGCACCGCCGTGAGCACGCCCGACACCTGCGGCTGGACGATCACGTTGGCCAGCGGCGTGACGGTGCCCAGCGCCTCGAGCTGCACGGGGATGTCGGCCTGCCGGGCGGTCGCGATGCCGACCGTGCTGGAGGCCGCGCCGCCGCCGCCACCACGCCCCCCCGGCCCGCCCGGGCCTCCGGGACCGCCCTGTCGCCCGGCGCCCGGGCCCGCACCAGGGCCGGCAACCGGCATCTTCGAGCGCTGGACCAGATACCAGGCGCCGCCGCCCAGCACCGCCAGCAGCAGCAGGGCCAGCAGGCTGCCCATCCAACGGCGTCTGCGTACCGTCGGATGCGTGGGAGACACGGTGGAAGGCAGAGGCTCGGTTGGTTTTTCTTGTTCCATGGACGGTGCGTGCGAAAGGTGCAGAGGTGCGGACCAGCGTAGTACAGCGCGGATGGTAGTCCGGCTCTTTGCTGGGCCGTAAAGCGGCGGTAAAGCTGGCTGGCGCCCCGTCGGAGCCTCCTCGAAGCCTCCCCGAATTGCCGCGAAACCCCGCAATTGGCGCCGCCCGGCTGCAATTGGCGCCGCCTGCGCGCATTCCGTCGCACGGCGATGGCGGGCATGGGGGGCCGCCGGCACAGTCCACCCCATCGATTCCCTTGTGCCGCCTTTTCAGCTTTTCTTCACCTTTCACCTTCAACGGAGTGCCGCCATGCTGATGCAGATCATCCTTCACACGCCCAAGTGGGTGTTCGCCGTCTTCTTCCTGCTGCTGTGGCTCGGCGCCCGGCAGCTGCTGGCCAACCAGGTGAGCCTGACCCGCGTCACGCTGATGCCCGTCGCCATGGGCGGCCTGTCGCTGTACGGCGTGGCCTCGGTCTTCGGCGACTCCTTCGGCGCCCTGCTGGGCTGGGCCGCCGCCGCCGCCGTGATGGCCGCCCTGGTGCTGCAGCGCCCGCTGCACGCCGCCACCCGCTACGACGCGGCCACCCGCCAGTTCGACGTGGCCGGCAGCCCGGTGCCGCTGATGCTCATGATGGGCATCTTCCTGACCAAGTACGTGGTCGGCGCCGCCCTGGCCATGCACCCCGAGCTGCGCCACCAGCCCACCCTCGCACTCGTGGTTCCCGTGCTGTACGGCGCGTTCACCGGTGTGTTCGCGGCCCGCGCCGCGCGCCTGTGGAAGCTGGCCATCCGCACTGACGCCATGGCTGCCGCCGCCCGCGCCGCCTAATATTCCCGGGCCACCACTTCCAGAAGAAGAAACGCCGCCATGAACGCGCTCCTGCTGATCCTCAAGGTTTCCGTCACGGTGGTGCTCGTCGCCTCCATCGCCGAGGCCCTGGTGCTTTCGTGGCGCAACGGCTGGCGCAGCTACGACTGGAAGGCCGCCGGCGTCTCGGTGTTCGACTTCCTGGTGCGCGAATACCCCCTGCGCTGGCTGCTGCCCCTGGCCTTCTGGACCGGCGCGATGGACTGGTTCTACGCCCACCGCCTCTTCACCCTGCCGATGGACCACTGGACCGGCTGGGCCGCCTGCTTCATCGGCCAGGAGTTCTGCTACTACTGGTACCACCGCGCCGCGCACCGCGTGCGGTGGTTCTGGTGCACCCATGCCATCCACCATTCGCCGAACCAGCTGAACCTGTCGGCCGCCTACCGCTTCGGCTGGACCGGCCGCCTTACCGGCACCCTGGCCTTCTTCATGCTGGCGCCGCTGCTGGGCATGCCGCCGCGGGTGATCCTGCTGATGCTCACGCTGAACCTGCTGTACCAGTTCTGGATCCACGCGACCTGGATCCCGCGCCTGGGCCCGCTCGAATGGGTGCTCAACACCCCCTCGGCCCACCGCGTGCACCATGCCTCGAACCTGGAATACCTGGACGGCAACTACGGCGGCGTGCTGATCGTGTTCGACCGCCTGTTCGGCACCTACATCCCGGAGCGCGCCGACGTGCCCTGCCGCTACGGCCTCGTCAACCCGGTCACCACGCACAACATCCTGGAGATCGAGTTCGGCCAGTGGCGCGCGCTCTTTCGCGACCTCGCCTCGGCCCGCTCGGTGCGCGCCTTCGTCGGCTACCTCGTGAAGCCGCCCGGCTGGAAGCCCGAGGGCCCCGGCGACACCACCGAGGAGCTGCGCCAGCGCGCGGCCCTTCAGGCGGCGCCGCAGCCTGCCGTGGCGACCACCGATTTCATTCCTGTCCAATACAAGGAGCTGTCATGACTTCCTACGCATCGTCCTCCGATTCCTCCCGCTGCGACGTCGAGCGCATCGCCCGCCGCCGCGCCGGCGCCAAGATGGGCTGGTACATCCACGCCTTCGTCTATGTGCTGGTCAACCTGGGGCTGGTCACCATCTCGGCCGCCAACGGCCGCAGCTGGGCGATGTATCCGCTCATGGGCTGGGGGCTGGGGCTCCTGATCCATGGGGCGGTGGTCTGGTTCATCGCACCGGGCGGCGGCTTCTACGACCGGCTGGTCGAACGCGAGCGCCGCGCGCTGGGGGGCCAGGACCGCGGATGAGTTCCACGACGCCGCTGCACCGCTTCCGCGCGGAAAACATCCGGGACATGCTTCGGCATGGCCTGATCACCGCCGTCTTCTGCTGCCTCATCGCCATCGCGATGACCATCACGGGGGGCGAGAACTGGGCCGGCCATCTGGTCTATTCGCTGGCCATCGGGATGATCAGCTGGCTGTTCATCGACACGGGGCGGCTCCTGCTCAGCGGGGCCAGTGAAACCCACTGGCCGAACTGGCCCTGGGGCTTCATGCTGATCGCGCTGGGCGTGGCCGTCGGTTTCTTCGTGGGCAATCTCATCGGCGACGCCGTGTTCGGCGCGCCCCGGTACGACTTCCTCGACTTCAAGGGCCACAAGCTGGCGACCGGCGTCACGATCACCATCATCGCGACCGTCGGCATGTGCTTCTTCTTCTACAGCCTCGGCAAGAGCAAGCACATGCAGAGCCAGATCGAGCTGGCGCAGCGCAATGCCACCGAGGCACGGCTGAAGCTGCTGGAGACGCAGCTGGAGCCGCACATGCTCTTCAACACGCTGGCCAACCTGCGCGTGCTGATCACCGTCGACCCGCCCCGCGCCGTGGCCATGCTCGACCGGCTCAACAGCTACCTGCGCATGACGCTCAGCGGCTCGCGCGCGCTCTCGCATCCGCTGTCGGCCGAGTTCGAGCGGCTGAGCGACTACCTGGAGCTGATGTCGGTGCGCATGGGCGACCGGCTGCGCTACACGCTCGACCTGCCGCAGGATCTGCGCGATACGCCGGTGCCGCCGCTGCTGCTGCAGCCACTGGTGGAGAACAGCATCCGCCACGGGCTGGAGCCGAAGGTGGAAGGCGGCGAGATCGTCGTGCGTGCGCGCCGGCAAGAAGAAGGCGGCCTGCTGGTGATCGAGGTGAGCGACACCGGCGTGGGCCTCGGCGCGGCACCGCCGTCGCAGGGCAGCGGCTTCGGGCTGGAGCAGGTGCGCGAGCGGCTGGCCACGGTGTACGGCGAGCGCGGCGGCATGAGCCTGGCGCCCTCGCCTTCGGGCGGCACCCTCGCCACGCTGAGCTTTCCGGCACCCGCCTGAATGCAACACGAAAACAACGACAAGATGACCACTGCATCCCCCACCGCCCTCATCGCCGAGGACGAGCCCCTTCTGGCCCAGGCCCTCAAGGCCGAACTGGCCGCGGCATGGCCCGAACTGCAGATCGTCGCCACCGCGGGCGACGGCCGCAGCGCCGTGCGCGAGGCGTTGCGCTTGCTGCCGCAGGTGCTTTTCTTCGACATCCGCATGCCCGGGCTCGATGGCCTGGGCGCCGCCGCCGAACTGGCCGACTGCTGGCCCGCCGACGAAGCACCCATGCCCCAGCTGGTGTTCGTGACGGCCTACGACGAATACGCCGCCCGCGCCTTCGAGGCGCAGGCCATCGACTACGTGCTCAAGCCGGTGCAGCCCGACCGCCTGCGCAAGACCGTGGGCCGCCTGCAACAGGCGCTGGCCGCGCGGCAGCCGGCGACCACGCCCGCGCTGGCGGATGCGGCGCTGGAACAGACGCTCGCCCAATGGCGCCAGGTGCTTGGCGCCGCCGGCACAGGAGCCGCCATGGCCACGCCCGCCCCGCTGCGCATGATCGCCGCCAGCGACGCCGGCGGCAGCACCGTGCGCATGGTGCCCATCGACGAAGTGCTTTATTTCGAGGCGGCCGACAAATACCTGCGCGTGCTGACCGCCACGCACGAATACCTGATCCGCACGCCGCTGAAGCAGCTGCTGCCCCAGCTCGACGCCGACACCTTCTGGCAGGTGCACCGGGCGGTGGTGGTGCGCAGTTCGGCCATCGAGTCGGTGCACCGCGACGAGGCCGGCAAGCTGCACCTGATGCTGCGCGGGCGGGCCGAGAAGATTCCGGTCAGCCGGCTCTACGCCCATCTTTTTCGCGCGATGTGAAATCGGCCGGGCGAGCGCCCAAAGAAAAAGCCGGCCCTTTCGGGGCCGGCTTTTTTCATTCAGTCACGATTGCCGTGGCTTTTTAGCGCCAGTGGCCGTGTCCGCGGTAGTAGCCACGACCATAGTAGCGCGGGCCGTAATAGGCCGGCGGGCCGTAGTAGACCGGGGCCGGACGGTAGTAGACCGGCGGCGGGCGATAGTAAACCGGGGGCGGCGGCGCGTAGTAGACGGGGGCCGGCGGCACGTAGACCGGGGCCGGGTAGTAGGCCGGGCTGCCAACGCCCACGGCCACGCCGGGGACGCCGACGCCGATCGACCAGCTCACATCACTGCGGGCGCTGGCCGAGGTGGCGGCAAACAATGCACCGGCTGCCACGACGCCCGCGGCGGCCCACTTGAAAAAGGTTGAACGTGTGAAGCTCATGATCCTGCTCTCCTTGTTTAGCTGGACAGTCCGGACCCGGACCGCCCATGTGGTGTATTGAACGCGGCAAATGCAAACGGGGTGCACCGGCCAATGTGAAGAACGTTGCCAAAGGTAACCCATAGGGGGTGCCCCCTAAAATGCCGCGATGACCTCCCCGACCGACAAAAGCGGCACCAAGACGACAGCTGCACCAAGCAATTTCCTGCGCCACGTGATCGAGAACGACCTCGCGCAGGGTGCCTATTCTGGCCGCAAGTGGGGCGGATCGCCCGGCAACGCCGCCCATCATGCGCAGGGCATGGCCGATCCGGCCAAGGTGCGCATGCGTTTTCCGCCCGAGCCCAACGGCTACCTGCACATCGGCCACGCCAAGAGCATCTGGCTCAACTTCGAGTTGGCCAAGGAATACGGCGGCGTGAGCCACCTGCGCTTCGACGACACCAACCCCGAGAAGGAAGACCAGGAATACGTCGATTCCATCCGCGACGCCGTGAAATGGCTGGGCTACGAAACCTACCTGGCCGACCGCCCCAGCGCCCCCGGCACCCTGCAGCCGCACGAGTACTTTGCGAGCGACTACTTCGACTTCATGTACGAGGCCGCCGAATACCTGATCGGCGCCGGCCTCGCCTACGTCGACGAGCAAACGGCAGAGGAAGTGCGCGCGAACCGCGGCGACTTCAACACGCCCGGCACCGACAGCCCCTTCCGCACCCGCACGCCCGAGGAGAACCTCGCGCGCTTCCGCGCCATGCGCGACGGCCAGGTGGCCGACGGTGCCGCCATCCTGCGCGCCAAGATCGACATGGCCAGCACCAACATCAACATGCGCGACCCCGCGCTGTACCGCGTGCGCCGTGCCCACCACCACAACACCGGCGACAAGTGGTGCATCTACCCGATGTACACCTACGCGCACCCCATCGAGGACGCGCTCGAGCAGATCACCCACAGCATCTGCACGCTGGAATTCGAGGACCAGCGCCCCTTCTACGACTGGCTGCTCGACCGCCTCGCCGAAGGCGGCCTCATCGCCAGCCCGCACCCGCGCCAGTACGAGTTCGCTCGCCTGAACGTAACCCACGTGCTCACCAGCAAGCGCAAGCTGCGCCAGCTGGTCGAGGAGAAGTACGTCGACGGCTGGGACGACCCGCGCATGCCCACCATCGCCGGCCTGCGCCGCCGCGGCTACACGCCCGAGGCGCTGCGCCTGTTCTGCGAACGCAGCGGCACCACCAAGTCGGGCGGCTGGATCGACTACGCCAGCCTCGAGGCCGCGCTGCGCGACACGCTCGACCCGGTCGCCCCGCGCGCCATGGCCGTGCTCGACCCGGTCAAGCTGGTCATCACCAACTGGGGCGAACTGATGGGCGGTGACGATGCGCTCGACAACTGCTCGGCCCCGGTGCACCCGCACCACCCCGAGATGGGCCAGCGCGAGTTCAAGCTGGGCCGCGAAGTCTGGATCGAGCGCACCGACTATGAGGAAGTGCAGCCCAAGGGCTTCTTCCGCCTGTTCCCCGGCAACAAGGTGCGACTAAAGTACGGCCACGTCATCGAGTGCATCGGCGGCACGAAGGACGCCGACGGCAGGCTCGTCGAAGTGCAGGCGAAGCTGGTGCCCGACACCAAGAGCGGAACGCCCGGCGCCGACGCGATCAAGGTGAAGGGCAACATCACCTGGGTGGCCGCCGCAGACGCGGTGCAGGCCGAAGTGCGGCTCTACGAGCGCCTGTTTGCTGAAGCCCACCCGGGCAGCGGCGAACTGCTCGAAGAGCTGAACAAGAACAGCCTGGAAGTGTGTTCGGCCTTCGTCGAGCCCTCGCTGGCCAAGGCCGAGCCGGGCGTCGGCATCCAGTTCGAACGGCACGGCTACTTCGTGCTCGACGCGAAGGCCAGCGCCGCCGCCGGCAAGCCGGTGTTCAACCGCGCGGCCGGGATGCGGGACAGCTGGGGCAAGTAAGCAAGCAGGCCCGCAGTTACTCGGGCCGCTTGTAGACCACCCCGATCACCGCGCTGTTCTCGTCAGTGGTGCAGACGGCCGAACGCCCCTGCGGCCCGACCCTCAGGTTGATCGTGTAGACCCCGTCGCGCGGCGTCGTGCCCTTGTCGGCGACGATGCTAGCCGGCGGCACCTTCAGTTCGCGCGCGGCCGCTGCCACGCAGTTCTTCACGCTGGCCTCGGGCGCGCCGCCCACCCGGATGCCCGGGCTGTTGCACGCCGCCAGCAGCAGGCCGGCCAACGCCGCGCAGGCGAGTTGAATGGAGCGTTGCATCGTCGTCATACCGGATTCCCTGTGTCTCGAATGAACAGGTCGATTGGAGCCGAGCCGGCCGCCAGAGGTTGCAGGACAGACCCGGGCTATCCTGTCGGCACATGAATCGTCCGAGCCCTTCGTCCCCTCGTTCTTCGCCTGCGCCGTCCTCCTCCCGCCTGATCCGCTTCAACAAGCCTTATGGCGTGCTCAGCCAGTTCACGCCCGAGGGCCGCTGGCGCGGGCTGAAGGAATTCATCGACATCCCCGGCGTCTACGTCGCCGGCCGGCTCGACGCCGACAGCGAAGGCCTGCTGCTGCTCACCGACGACGGCAGGCTGCAGGCGCGCATCGCCGATCCGCGCTTCAAGATGGAAAAGATCTACTGGGTGCAGGTCGAAGGCGAGCCGACCGAAGCGGCGCTTGCCGCCCTGCGCAATGGCGTGCAGCTCAACGACGGCCCCACCCGCCCGGCGCGCGCCCGGCTGCTCGACCCGCCGCCCGAGGTGTGGGAACGGCAGCCGCCCATCCGCGAGCGCAAGAGCATTCCCACCGCATGGATCGAGCTCGCGATCCGCGAGGGCCGCAACCGCCAGGTGCGACGCATGACCGCGGCCGTGGGGCTGCCGACGCTGCGGCTGATCCGCGCCGCGATCGGCCCTCACACGCTCGAAGGCCTCGCGCCTGGAACCTGGAGCGGATAGCGCCCTCCATCCATCGACTTCCCGACCTTCTCTTCAAATGAAGCAAACGCCCTCCTATTCCCTCACCCATCTCGCCCTCGACCGCCGCAGCGCCGTGCTCGGCACCATCGGCCTGATCGCCGCGATGCACGCCGGCGCCGCGACCAAGTCGACGGCAGCAAAGAAACAGCCCGCGGCAACACCCGGCGTATGGCCACGCGCATCGCAGGTGCCCGGCGGCGTCGCCCGCCTGTCGCTGGGCCCGTCGGCCAGGCGGCCGCAGGCATTCGCGGGCGACATCCCCCTGCTGGTGGTGGGCGACGCCATCGAATGGACCGCGCTCGTCGGCATTCCGCTCGCGACCGAACCCGGCGAGGTCAGCATCACCGTGCGCGCCGAAGGCAAGCCCGAACGCCAGATCGCCTACACCGTCGCCCCGAAGCAATACCGCGAACAGCGCCTGACCGTGGCCCCGCGCACCGTCGACCTCTCGCCCGAGGACGAGGCGCGGTACGTCAAGGAGCGCGACCACCTCACCGGCGTGATGGCCACCCTCACCGACATGCGCCCCGACTCCGCCCTGCAGATGCGCGTGCCCGTCCCCGGCCGCCGCTCCAGTTCCTTCGGCCTGCGCCGCGTGTTCAACGGCCAGTCGCGCAATCCGCACAGCGGCATGGACATCGCGGCCGGCACCGGCACGCCGGTGCTCACGCCCCTGCCCGGCAAGGTGATCGATACGGGAGACTATTTCTTCAACGGTGGCACCGTCTGGCTCGACCACGGCGGCGGCCTGCTGACCATGTACTGCCACCTGAGCCGCATCGACGTGAAGGTCGGCGACGTGATGAAGACCGGCGAAGCGCTTGCTGCCGTGGGCGCCACCGGGCGGGTGACGGGGCCGCACCTGCATTGGTCGGTGATGCTGAACCGGGCGATGGTGGATCCGGCGTTGTTCATTGCAGCCTGACATACGGAACCGCCCCGACGATGGCCGCCGATCCCGCCTTCACCGAAGCCTGCCTCGCCACATCGATCCGCCCCGGCAGCCGGCGCGACATCCTCGCCCTGCTCAACGAGCGCCTGCACCCGGCCCTGAAGGCGATCGTCGCGGCCGAGGTTTCGTCAGGCAACCGGGTCTGCGACGCGGGCACCGACTGGCCCGACCCCGGCTCGGTGCACGTCACGCTCGACAAGCACTTCGACGCCCGCCACGCCAGCGCCCAGGCCGTCTTCAGCCCCTGCGACGACCCGCACTACTGGCACGCGGACTACAGCACCGCGGACAAACCGCGGCACCTGCTGATCTGCTGACCGACTGCCTGACGGACCAGCCTCGTAGCCCGAGGGTCGTGGGCAGCCAAACATTACACTCGGCACCATGCGCCCCTCCGAAGCCCTGTCGCTGCATCGTGATCGCATCCGCGAGATCGCGTTGAGCCATCACGTCAGCAGTGTGCGAGTCTTCGGTTCAGCATTGCGCGGCGAGGACGACGCCGACAGCGACCTCGATCTGCTGGTGGAGCCCACGGCGCAAACCACGCTCATGGACATCGGGGCAATCAGACATGAGCTGAAGAGCCTTCTGGGCATGGAAGTAGACGTACTCACGCCCAACGGCCTGCCTCCCAAGTTCCGCGATCAGGTGCTGCGCGAGGCTATGCCGGTATGAGCCGAAGAGATCCGCAACGGGTGGCGGATTACCTGGGCCACATCCTGCAGGCGATCGACAGCATCCGCGAGTACACGAGCGACGCTACAGCGGACAGTTATCTGGCCGATCGCAAGACCCAGGACGCGGTGGTGCGCAACCTGGAAGTCATCGGCGAAGCCAGCAACAACATCGTGAAGCACCACGCGGAATTCGCGGCCGCCCACACTGCTGTTCCATGGCGCTTCGCCTACGAGATGCGCAACGCGCTTTCCCACGGCTACTTCACCATCGATCACACCCTTGTCTGGCAAACCATCCAGCACGATTTGCCTTCGCTTCGCGAGCAGGTCGTGCGGCTGTTGGAAACCTGAGCCCTTTGCGTCCCCTGGTTGGCGCAGGCACGCCGAGTATCAGATCGGCTTGGTCAGATAAACCGCCTCGCGCCCCACGATCGCACGCTGGGCCGGCATGAAGATCGTGCAGTCGTCGCAAAGCGCGCGGATTTCCTCGTCGCCGTTGGTCGCGATCAGCTCGCCCTTGGCGAAGGTCTCGAAGCCGATGAGCGGGCGCACGAAGGCGAAGTCGGGCGACTTGATGACGTAGGTCTGCAGCAGTTGGAAGCGCCGTTGCGGCTCGGGTGGCGGGGTGGCCGGGTCCTTGTCGACGAGGCCGAAGTAGGCGAGGAAGTCGTAGGTGACGGCGGTGGCGAGATCAGACGCGGAGCGCAGGAAGTGCTGGCCGCATTCGACCACCATCGCCACGCCCTTGCCGTCGGGGCCGCCGTGGCTGCCGTACTGGATGAGCGGCGTGCCGGAGCCCAGGCCGTCGGGCATCACGAGGTGCACCGAGGGGCGGCCGATGGCCTGCGCGACCCGGGCGTTGCGCTCGAAGCCCGGGTACACCCAGAAGGGCACGACGGGCTGGCTGGTCGAGTGGATGTCGAGGATGTGGTCGGCCGCGTCCACCACCGGGCGCAGGATGCGCGCGCGGCTCAGCTCGGGGCTGTCCTCCTTGCCGTCCAGCCATTCGGGCGACCAGATGCGGTTGAGGTTGTGCACCAGTTGCCGGCTGTCGAAGGGCAGCGCCTCGTTGAAGGATTCATACGCCGCCACGTTGGCGAAGCTCACGGTGAGCGTGCCGATCTTGGGACGCACGTCGTTGTCGAGCAGGTGCGTGGCCGCCGTCATGCCGCAGATCTCGTTGCCGTGCGTGAGTGCGTTGATCAGCACGTGCGGGCCGGGCTTGCCGGACTCGAAGCGGTGCACGTAGTCGACGCCGACGTTGCCCTTGCGGTAGGCGGACAGGTCGCGGGGGAGGACTTCGAGGGCGGGGGGAGCTTGGGTCATGGGGCGATGGATGATGAAAGCGAAGCAGCCGGCCAGTTTGCTACAGGGCGCGCCTTCGCGCGCGCGGGCGCCGCAACACCGGCCCGCGCCGCTCAACCTTCATCGCTGGCTCAGCGCACCTGCTGGTAGTCCACCGGCACCCAGGCGTAGCCCTTGCCTTCGGCCCGCACGTGGCCGAGCCCCGGGAACGGCAGGTGCGCGCTGCCGACCAGGTAGCGGCCCTTGGCCGCGTCGGCGTACGCCTTCTTGCGCTCGGCCGCTGCGGGCCTGGAGTCGACGTCGAACGAAATGGTGATCTGCGGCTGCGCGAACTGCACGGCGGCCACGTGCATCAGGTCGCCCCACAGCACCAGCTTCTGGCCCTTGGACTCGACGACGTAGATGTTGTGACCGGGCGTGTGGCCATGGGCGGGCACGGCCCTGATGCCGGGCGCCAGTTCGGTACCGCCCTTCATGCCCTTGAACTTGCCGGCTTCCACGTAGGGGTTGAGCGAGGCCATCGCGCCCTGGAAGAAGCCCTTCATCTCGGCGGAGGCCTTCTCCAGATTGGCCTTGTTCAGCCAGAAGTCGGCGTCTTCCTGCCCGGCGTGGATGGTGGCGTTGGGAAAGACCAGCTTGCCGTCCTGTACCAGGCCGCCGACGTGGTCGCCGTGCATGTGGGTGATGAGCACGTCGTCGACCTGGTCGGGCTGGTAGCCCGCGGCCTTGAGGTTGGCCTGCAGGTTGCCGAGCGTCGGGCCGAAGAGGCCCCCGGCGCCGGTGTCGACCAGCACCAGCTTGCTGCCGGTGTTGATGAGGTAGCCGTTCACCGATGTGGGCACGGCGTCCTTCTCGAAGCCGCGGTCGAGCAGCTTGCCGACCTGAGCTTGGGTGGTGTTGGTGAGCAGCTTCTTGGGCTCGAGGTCGAGGGTGCCGTCGAACAGCGCCGTCACCTCGAAGTCGCCGAGCATCATCCGGTAGAAGCCCGGCGCCTGGGTCTTGACCTGCGGCGCGCCGGCCTGCGCCACGGAAGAGAACGAAAGCATCAGCAGGCTGCCGGCCAGTGCGGCGACGCCTTTGCGCAGCCAGCGAGCGGGTGTCGTTGTCATGGGTCTACTCCTCGGCGGTTGTAAGGGGCGCCGAGAATAGCCCAAGCCGCCGCACCTTGCCGCTTACCAGTTGACTTCGCGCTCCGGGGTCGCGGAGATGTGGTGGATCGACAGGTCGGCGCCGTCGTATTCCTCTTCCTGCGACAGCCGCAGTCCGGCCACCGCCTTGAGCGCGCCGTACACCGCCGCGCCAGCCAGTGCGGCCCAGGCCACGCCCATCACGGTGCCGATGAGCTGCGCCCACACGTTCACACCGCCGATGCCGCCCAGCGCCTGCGTGCCGAAGATGCCGGCCGCGATGCCGCCCCAGGTGCCGCACAGGCCGTGCAGCGGCCACACGCCGAGCACGTCGTCGATCTTCCACTTGTTCTGCGTGAGCGTGAACAGCTTTACGAAGATGCCGCCGGCCACGCCGCCCACCACCAGCGCGCCCAGCGGGTGCATCAGGTCGGAGCCGGCGCACACCGCCACCAGGCCGGCGAGCGGGCCGTTGTAGACGAAGCCCGGGTCGTTCTTGCCCATGGCCAGCGCCACCAGCGTGCCGCCGACCATCGCCATCAGCGAGTTCACGGCCACCAGGCCCGAGATCTTGTCGATGCTCTGCGCGCTCATCACGTTGAAGCCGAACCAGCCCACGCACAGCACCCACGCGCCCAGCGCCAGGAACGGGATGTTCGACGGCGGATGCGCGCTCAGCGAGCCGTCGCCGCGGTAGCGGTTGCGCCGCGCCCCCAGCAGCAGCACCGCCGGCAGCGCCAGCCAGCCGCCCACCGCATGCACCACGACGGAGCCAGCGAAGTCGTGGAACTCGTGGCCCGTCAGCGAGGCGATCCATTCCTGGATGCCGAAGTGCTTGTTCCAGGCGATGCCCTCGAAGAGCGGGTAGACGAAGCCGACGATCACCGCCGTGGCGATGAGCTGCGGCCAGAACTTGGCGCGCTCGGCGATGCCGCCCGAGATGATGGCCGGTATGGCCGCGGCGAAGGTCAGCAGGAAGAAGAACTTCACCAGCTCGTAGCCGCTCTTCGCCGACAGCTCGGTGGCGCTCACGAAGAAATGCGTGCCGTAGGCCACGCCGTAGCCCACCAGGAAATACACGATGGTCGAGACCGAGAAGTCGACCAGGATCTTCACCAGCGCATTGACCTGGTTTTTCTTGCGCACGGTGCCCAGTTCGAGAAAGGCAAAGCCGGCGTGCATGGCCAGGACCATGATGGCGCCGAGAAGGATGAACAGCGCGTCTGCGCCCTGTTTGAGTGCGTCCATTGGAGCTTCTTGCGGATTTTTGGTTTGAATTGGTGCGTCGCACCTGAATCAACCGGCGCGGCTGGCCAATGAAGCAAAAATGGTGCCTAAAAGCTCTCTGATGGTGCGGAATGAACCAATAACGGGCCGATCACGGCCCGCCGCGCACCGGATCAGGCCGCGCCGATGCCCGTGCGCAGGGCATCGCGATAGCGACGGCTGCAGGGCACGGTGGTGCCGTCGTGCATGTGCAGCCGGGCGTCGCCGCCGTCCAGCGGCTCGATTTCCTTGATGCGCCCCAGGTTCACTGCATGGCTGCGGTGCACGCGCACGAAGAGCGCCGGGTCGAGCTGGGCCAGGAAGTCGGTCAGCGTGGAGCGCAGCAAGTAGTCGTGGCCGTTGACGTGCAGGCCGACGTAGTTGCCCTCGGCCTGGAGCCAGTCGATGTCTGTGGCGGCGATGAGGAATTCGCGGCGCAGCTTGCGCACCAGGAAGCGTTCGGGGCGGGCTGGCGGTGGCGGGGGTGCGTCGGGCACGGAGGGTTCGAATCCCTCCGGTTCCGCCAAAGCCGGAATCGGGACGGGAGCCGGCGCAATCACGCCCTCCTCCGGCGCATCCAGCACCCGCGCCTCCCCCTGCAGACGCAGCAGGAACAGCCGGTACGCCCAGATGCCGAACACGATGCTCGCGTACACCCGCACGTCCTTCAGGTACTCGTAGCTCCACTGGCCGGCCCAGTTCCAGAAGTCGTAGCGTTCGCCCGCCATGGCGTAGACCATCGACCGCAGCCCGAACATGCCCGCCACGTGCACCACGCTGAACACCACGCTCGCCACCAGGTGCCAGGCCAGGAAGCGCAGCAGATGGGCACGCGCCAGCGGCGACAGCCGGCGCTCGACCGCCGCCAGCGCGGGCACCAGCAGCAAGAGCACCAGGTGGCTCGACACCTCCCAGGTCGCGACCTCCCAGTTGGGCCGGGGCACGGCGCGCGTGCGCACGTCCATGATCGCCACCATGGTGCTGAACGCGGCCTGCAGCGTCATCAGCACGATCCAGAAAGCCACCTCCAGCGGACGGCGGATCGGCGCGTAGCGTTCGTACAGGTTCTTGCGGGGGTCTCCCATGGCCGGGATTCTCCCGAAAACGGGCCCCGGGACGGCTTTTCGGGGCCGGATTTCGTCCCCGCGGGCCACCGCTCGTCACAAAGCGGGGGCGATCCGTCCCCCGGCCGCGCCGCGCGGGGCGGCCGGGCCGAGCATGGCGGCCTTCCCGCTTCGAGGAGCCGCCCATGACCGCCGATCCCGTTCCAGCAATTCCATCCGACCACCGCCGCCACGACATCGACGCCCTGCGCGCGCTGGCCTTCCTCTTCGTCATCCTCTATCACGTGGGCATGTACTACGTGGCCGACTGGCCCTGGCACCTCAAGAGCCCGCACGCGGCCGAATGGCTGCAATGGCCGATGCGCATCCTGAACCTGTGGCGCATGGACCTGGTCTTCCTGATCTCGGGCGTGTCGCTCGGCTTCCTGAGCCGAGGCCAGGGCACCTGGGGCCTGCTGCGCAGCCGGGGCCTGCGGCTGATGCTGCCGCTGGCCTTCGGCATGGCGGTGATCGTGCCCTACCAGGCCTACGCGCAGGGCGTGGCCAACGGGATGGTCGCGCCGGGCTTCGGCGCCTTCCTGCTGCGCTACCTGTCGATGGCCCAGCCCTGGCCGAAGCAGGCCTTCGACGGCGCGGAGTTCGGCATCACCTGGAACCACCTCTGGTACCTGCCCTATCTATTTACCTACACGGCACTGGTCGCGCTGACGCTGCCGCTGTGGAAATCCGCTGCCGGCCAGCGGCTGCGCGCAGCCTTCAACGGCCTGCGCGGCTGGAAGCTGCTGCTGTTGCCGGTGGTGCCGCTGCTGGTCTTCACGGTGCTGCTGGCCTCGCGCTTTCCGGCCACGCACAACCTGGTGCGCGATTTCCACCTGCACAGCCTCTACTTCACGATGTTCCTCTACGGCTACTGGATGGGCGTGGACACCGGCGTGTGGAAGGAGCTGGAACGGCTGCGCCGCATGTCGCTCGCGCTGGCGGTCGCGGTGATCGCCGCCTTCATCGCGCTGCGCACCGGCATGAAGAGCCCGCCCCCGGGCCTGCTGATGGACACGCTGCGCATGCTCTACCTGTGGCTGGCCGTCGCGACCATCCTCGGCCACGGCCATCGCCACCTGAACCGCCCCTGGCCCTGGCTGCGCTGGGCCAACGAGTCGGTGTACCCGTGGTACGTGCTGCACCAGACGCTGATCATCGCCGGCGTGACCCTGCTGGCCCCGTTCGCGCTCGGCCCGGTCGTCGAACCCGCGCTGCTGGTGGCGCTGACGCTGCTGGGCTGCTGGCTGTTGACGGACGGGCTGATCCGCCGCGTCAACATCCTTCGGCCGCTCTTCGGGCTGAAGCTCAGGCCGCGGGCTGCGCCTTCTTCGGCAGCGCGGAAGCAGGCTCTTCGACCGGAACCAGGATTGCGTTCCCCGTCGCCACGAGCTTGAGCGAATCGGCACCCTCGCCCTGCGCATAGAGCTCGGCCGCCGCGAACACCTGCTTGCGCCCGGCCTTCACCACCCGCCCGCGCGCCACGAAGGCGCGCCCGATGGCGGGCGAGACGCAGTTCACCGAGAAATGCGACGCCAGCACGCGGCCCGCCACGGTGGCGGCCGCGTAGCCGCTCACGGTGTCGAGCATCGCGCCGATCATTCCGGCGTGCAGGAAGCCGGCGTACTGGCCCATGTCCTCCTCGCGCCAGTTCATGCGCAGTTCGGCTTCGCCGTTGGCAGCGCTGGTCACTTCGAAGCCGGCCCAGCGGTTGAAGGCGGCGGTCTTGTTGATGGCCTGGATGGTGTCGAGCATGGCGGTGTGTCCTTGTCCGGGGTTGGGTGAAAAGACGATGCAGCCACTCTATGAAGCACGCACCGCATCCGCCGTCGCGCGCGCGACCGGAAACGCCGTGCCGGTTGCATTGGCGACAGCGCCGCCGGCTGCATGAAGTTTTTTTGACGATGCCTTAACCCCGATCGCCGGGGCCGCCCGTATGAGCCTGGGTCATTCATCACCTTCGCTCCAGAGGCATCCCATGAAAGCATCGACTTCCGCCCTCCTCCGCGCCACCGCCGGTGCCGCCGTCCTGCTGGTCCTGAGCCTGAGCGCCCAGGGTCAGGCGACTACACAACCCGCCACGGCAGCCACCGACTCGCGCATCACCCAGGTCAAGGTCTACCCCGGCAGCGCCACCGTGGAGCGCGTGGCGCGCGTCGCGGCCGGCGCGCGCTCGATCACCTTCGCCTGCCTGCCCGCGGGGCTGGACGTGCAGAGCCTGCAGGTGTCGGCCGATGCTTCGGTGCGCATCGGCGAGACCTCGGTGCTCAGCGAGCAGCGCGAGCTCTCGGCACGCTGCTCGACCAGCCCGCTCGACGGCCGCATCCGCGAGCTCGAGGACCAGAAGGCCGCCCTGCAGGCCGAGACCGACGCGCTGGGCATGGTCACCGGCTACCTCAAGGGCCTGGCCGGCGGCAGCGGCGACGCCCCCGGCGCGCGCGCGCCGATGGACGCGCGCAACCTCGCCGCCATGACCGAGGCCATGCGCCGCACCGGGCAGGATTCACTGCTCAAGCAGCACCAGATCCAGCGCAGGCAGGCAGAGATCGACCGCCAGCTCAACCCGCTATTGGTCGAGCGCACACGCACCCAGGGCAACGGCGGCCAGGTAACCGCCGTGACGGTGACCCTGGCCGCCGGCGCCGATGCCGACGTGAAGCTCAGCTACCAGGTCAACGGCCCCGGCTGGACGCCCACCTACCGCGCGCTGCTCGACACCACCACGCGCAAGGTGCGCATCGAGCGCCAGGCGCTGGTGGCGCAGGCCACGGGCGAGGACTGGCGCGGCGTGAAGCTGGTGCTCTCCACCGGCCAGCCGCGCCGCGAGACCGCCGGCCGCCTGCCCACGGCGTGGCGCATCGGCATCGAGCCGCCGCCGCGCCCGCTGGCGGAGATGGCCTACCCCGCCGCGCCGGCGGCGGCCATGGCGCCCTCGCCCATCATGGCCAGCAAGTCCATGGACAGCCGCGAGCGCCGGACGGAGCCGCTGTTCGACGTGAGCGTGTTCGACAACAGCTTCGCCACCGAATTCTCGGTGCCGCAGGCCATCGACGTGCCCTCCAACGGCCAGCGCGTGACCATGGCGCTGGGCCAGCACGAAGACACGGCCAAGCTCGCCGCGCGCACCAGCCCGCGCGTGGACGCCAGCGCTTTCCTCGTCGCCGAACTCGACCAGCCCGCCGGCGTGTGGCCCGCCGGCCCGATGCAGCTCTACCGCGACGGCGCCTTCGTGGGCAGCGGCCGCTGGAACGCGCCCACCGATGCGCGCCTGACGCTTTCCTTCGGCCGCGACGAGCTGGTGCGCGTGCAGGCCGAGCCCGAGCGCGACAACCAGGGCACGGGCGGCTTCGCCGGCTCGCGCGCCGAGCGCAAGGTGCAGCGCGCCTACGTGGTCGAGAACCGCCACCGCACGCCGATCGCGGTGCAGGTGCTGGAAGCCGCTCCGGTCTCGGTCGACGAGAAGGTGCGCGTGGCCTCGGAGTTCACGCCGCAGCCCGCCGAGCTGGCCTGGAACAAGCAGCCCGGCCTGGCCATGTGGCAGCTCGACCTCGCGGCCGGCCAGACCGCGCGCGTGACGGCCGACTACACCATCGGCTATCCGAAGGACGCGCGGCTGCAGATGCGCTGAGCCGCCTGCTCCGTCAGAAGTCGAACTTGGCCGACAGCTCGAAGGTGCGCCGCGGCGCCAGCAGCACCTGCGAGGTCGCGCGGCCCACCCAGGTGGCGTAGAGCTTGTCGGTCAGGTTGCGCACGCGGAAAGTCAGCAAGGCGTTGCGCATCCTGTAGCTCACCGCCGCGTCGAGCGTGGTGAAGCCGTTGATGCGGATCTCGTTGGCGTTGTCGGTGTACATGTGGCCCGTGTGGTTCAACGACGCGAAGTACTCGAACTTCGATCCCTCGGGCCGGTAGGTCGCGAAGAGATTGGCCACCCGCTCGGGCACGTTCGGCGGCGTCTTGCCCACGCGCGAGACGCCGCCGGCCTCGATCAGCGTGTCGTAGCGCGCGTCGAGCGCGGCGAGGTTGCCGGCCAGCGTCCATTCGCGCGTCGGCCGCCACACGGCCGAGAGCTCCACGCCCCGCGAAGACTGCCGCCCGTTGTTCACCGTGTTGCGCGCGTCGTTGGGGTCGCGCGAGAGCACGTTGTCGAGCTCGATCTTGTAGAGGGCCGCCGTCCACTCCAGCTTCGCCTCGGGCAGGCTCTGCTTGAAGCCCACCTCGGCCTGCTTGCCGCGCGACATCGGAAAGGCCGCATTCGACGCCGACAGCAGGAAGAGCGAGTTCACCGGCAGCGTCGCGTTGGTGTACTGGGCGTACACGCTCGAATCCGGCGTGATGTCGTACACCGCGCCGATGCGCCCCGAGGTCGAGCGGTAGCTGGTGCCGAAGCGGGTGTAGCTGCCCAGGTTCAGGTCGGCGATGCCGCGGTCGACCTCGGTGCGGTCGTGGCGCAGGCCGCCCACCAGCGTGAGGCCGCGCACCGGCTTGATCGCGTCTTCCACGAAGGCCGACGTGACCTTCACGTTCGACGTGGTGTTGGTGCGGTTGCCCGCGCCCGTGGTGAGTGCGAGGCTGTCGTTGAAAGGCGCGATGTACGGGTCGAACACCGGCACGCGCAGCAGGTTCGCGGTGGCTGCGCTGCCGTTGGAGAAGCGGCGCTGGCTGCCGAAGCGCGTCTCGCTGTATTCGCCGCCGGCGACGAAGCGGTTGTCCATGCCGCCGAGCGTGCCCTTGTGCGTGGCATCGAAGCGGTTCAGCCAGAAGTCCTGGTCGTGGGTGATCAGCGTCTGGTCGCGCGCGATGCTGGCGGGCGCCACGAAGACCGCGCTCTCGGAATTGCGGAACACGCGGTTCGCCTTGTTGGCCGAGAACTCGTTGCGCCACGACCAGCCGCCGTCGAGCTGGCCCGTGAGCCGCGCGCGCAGCCAGTAGGTTTCCGACGAGTTCTCGTCGTCGGGCACGTTGTAGTTGCTGCGCGCCAGGCGCCGGTCGATCACGCGGCCGTCAGGCGTGCTGACCACGTTGGTCGGCTGCGTGGCGAAGCTGGCCGGCACCAGCGGCGTGCCCCAGTAGGCCTGGTTGTTGTCGCGCAGGTAGTCGAACGAAAGATCCAGCTTCACCGAGCCGCCGAAGTCGACCATCAGCCCGCTGGTGAAGTGGTCGATGCGCTCGCCGTTGCGCGCGATGGTGCCCACCTTCGTGTCGTTGCGGCTGTAGTCCAGCCGGTAGGCGCTGGCATCGCCCAGCGCGCCGCCGAAGCCGAATGCAGCGCGCGTGGAGCCGTAGCTGCCGTACGAGAGCAGCGCCTCCTTGTTCGGGTTGTTGCGGTCGGGCCGCTTGGTCACGAAGTTGACGACGCCGCCGATGGCACCCTCGCCGTCGAGCACCGAGGCCGGGCCCTTCAGCACCTCGATGCGCTCGTAGTTCCAGGTGTCCTGCACGCGGTTGGTCACGCCCGCGCCGGAACTGCGCACGCCGTCGTACAGGTACATGAGGCTGGTGAAGCCGCGCGTGGACAGCGTGGTCGGCGACGACGGCGGCCCGCCGCCCGACAGGCCCGCCATGCCGCGCAGCGCCTCGCTGAAGGTGCGCGCGCCGCGCTGCTGCATGGTGTCCTGCTGCAGGATCTCGACCGAGGCCGGCGTCTCGCGCACCGAGAGGCCGAGGCGCGAGGCCGAGCCGCTCGACTCCTCTAGATGCAGGCCGCTGGCGTCGCGGCTGCCTTCGACGGTGATGGTGCCGAGCTCGCCGCCGCCGGCCTGCTGCGCGTACGAAACCTGGAATGCGGTGGCGGCGGCCATCGCCATGGCCGTGCGGATGAGGGTTGTCATTGGATCGATTGCTTGGAATTGCGGGAAGAAAAGAAAAGCCGGGTGGCCGCTAGGCGACCGAGAAGCGCCGCAGCCGCCACGCCGCGAGGCCGAACAGCAGCAGGCTCGGCACCAGCAGTTGGATCACAGCGATGGCCGCCTGCCCGCGCACGAGACCGGCGGGCTCTTCCTGCCAGGCGAATGCGGGGATGCGGTCGAACTCGGCGGGCACCAGCGCGTCGCGCGCGTCGATGCGCGGGGAGAAGAAGCGCTTCCAGGCCTCGTGATAGGCGACGGTCTGGGCCTCGAAGCGCGCCTGGCGCCGCGTGCCTGTGCCGGCCAGCGCCGTCATGCCCTCGTAGGCCACTGCCGCCGGAGACACCGCGCTGAAGCGCGCGAGCAGCGCCTGCTGCCCGGCCTGCTGCGCGTCGAAGCGGTCGAGCTCGGGCTTGATGGCCTCGTCGACTTCCTTCTCGATCAGGTAGTTGCCCAGCGCACGGCCGGCGATCTCGACCTTGCCGTCGCGCGGCACGAGGATCGCGCCGCGGCCCACGTGCCGGTAGTCGGTGCTCATCAGGTCGGCGTGGCGCTTCATCGCCTCGGCGGTGACGATGCGCTGGCGCGTGGCCAGCTCGGTGCGCGAAGGTGCGGGGCTGGCCTGCGTCACTGCAAGGTTCAGCAGCACCGGAGCCACCAGCACCAGCAGCACCCAGGCGATGACGAGCACCATCGCGTTGGTCGCCGATGAGGCGCCGAAGGCATTCACCGCCACCACCAGCGCGAACCAGAAGAGCACGTACGCCCCCACCAGCAGCGCCCACCACCACAGGGCGGCACCCGGCGAGCCGGCCAGCCCGGCCTGCCGCGCCACCAGCAGCACGGCCACCGGCAGCAGCACGGCGGGCCCCAGCAGCACCGCCGCGCGCACCGTGAGCTTGCCGGCGAGCAGCGTGCGCAGGCGCAGCGGCTGCGACAGCAGCAGCCTCAGCGTGCCGTTCTCGCGCTCGGCCGACAGCAGGTTGTAGCCCAGCGCGAAGATCAGCAGCGGCAGCAGGTAGACGATGACGAAGGCCAGGTCGAAGTGCCCGCTCAGCAGGTGCCACGGGCTTTCGATGTCGCTGGGGTTCATGAACACCACGCGGCTCTGGTTCGTGACCTTGAACTGGCTCGGGTACAGGTCGCTTTGCCCCAGCGCGACCGGGCCCAGCGGCGCGGTCGGCAGGATCGCGTGGTGCCCGCCGTAGCCGCTGGCCATGCGCGAAGGATCGGCCGGGTTCTCGAAGGGCGTGGGCTGCGCGGTGCCGGCGAGGATGCTTTCGAGCAGCGCGCGCTGCGCCGCGCGGGTGTCGCGGTCGGCCTGCGCGACAGCCGCCTGCGCACGGTCGCGGCTCGCGGTCTGCAGCAGCCCGTTACCGAGCGCATAGGCCACCAGCAGCAGGAACAGCAGGCCGACGGCCCACAGCGTGCGCTCGGCGAGCATCAGGCGGCATTCCTGGCGCATCACGGCCAGCAGCCGGCGGCCCTGCGGCGGATCGACGATGGAAACGGGAACGGGGGAAGAAACCGAGGAAGAAGTGGTCGTCGTCATGTACGGCTTGCCTTGTATCTTTAAGCCTCGGACCGGCTCGGGTAGCCCGAGCGGCCTCCGGGCCATTTGTTGAAGCCCGCCTCTGAGCACTGGGCGCCCGAGCCGGACCGTCCTTCTCTGCAGCCCGAACGGTTGTAGGAACTTGAAGTTCGTATAGACAAGGATGGGAGTGAGAGGACGTGTCCGACTCTGTTTTTATCGGTATTGATGTCTCCAGCCAGACCCTGGAGATCGCCAGCAGCGATCAGGGCAAGACTTGGCAGCTCGCCAATGACGTGGCTGGCATCGAGCAACTGGTCAACCAGGCATCGGCTTTGGCGCCCGCGCTGGTTGTGCTGGAGGCCACGGGCGGCTACGAGTTCGAAGCGGCCTGCGCGTTGCAAGCCGCGGGCTTGGCGGTGGCGGTGGTCAACCCGCGCACCGCGCGCGACTTCGCCCGCTCGATGGGCGCGCTGGCCAAGACCGATGCGCTGGATGCGCGCATGCTGGCGGCCTTCGCCCGCGTGCTGCACCAACACCCCGAGCGCGAGCGCTTCGTCAAGCCGCTGGCTGATGCCGAGTTGCAGCAACTGCAGGCCTTGGTGCTGCGTCGGCGCCAGTTGGTGCAGATGCTGACCTCCGAGCGGCAGCGCCTGCGCCTGGCGCACGCGGCGGCGCGCCCGAGCATCGAGCGAGTCATTGAATTCTTGAAGCAGGAACTCGGCGACAGCGAAGCCGAGGTGGCTGCGCATGTGCAGCGCCATCACGCCCGATTGGCCCAGGCGCTGGCCAGCGTGCCGGGCATCGGCGCTGCCAGCGTTGCAGTGCTGCTGGCCGAACTCCCCGAACTCGGCAAGCTCGACCGGCGCCGCATCGCTGCGCTGGTGGGCGTTGCGCCCTTGAACCGCGACTCCGGCCAGATGCGTGGTCAGCGCTGCATTTGGGGTGGGCGCGCCGATGTGCGGCGAACCCTGTACATGGCCACGCTGACGGCGGTGCGACATAACCCGGCGCTTAAGGCCTGCTATGAGCGCCTGCTGGCGGCAGGAAAGCGCAAGAAGGTCGCTCTCGTGGCCTGCATGCGCAAGCTGCTGACCATGCTCAATGCCATCGCCAAACACGGCACCACATGGGATCCGACGATGCATATCGCTTGACTGACAAGACGGTTGCTCAGAGCGCGCGCTGCCGCGAGGCGGTGAATGCCGCGAAGGCGGCGGCCAGCAGCAGGCCCGCGCACAGCACGGCGAAGCTGCGCATCTGGTGCATCAGCGCCCAGGCCGCGCGCGGCGGCTGGTAGTCGAAGGGCGGCACCGTCGCCCACAGTTCGGGCGTCGCCTGGTAGGCGAAATGCTGGTCGCCCAGCGGGTCGGCGTGCGCCACCAGGTCTTCGCTCATCAGGTCCTGGATATGGCGGCGATGCAGCTCGGCGGCGGTGGTGAAGCTGCGGTGGTGCGCGAAGTCGGTGCCCGCCATGCCCATCGAGAAGCTGCGCACCGCGAGGACGGGCACCAGCAGGCCGCTCCATTCCTGCACCGCCTGCTGGCGCTCCCAGGTGTCCCACAGGCGGCCGTAGTGGCGGTCGTACACGGGGTACGAGGCCTGGTCGTCCAGGCGCAGCGCGATGCCCCACTTGCTCAGCGGCACGTCGCGCCCCCAGCGTTCGGTGGAGCCGAAGTTCTTCCGCCACACCTCGTCGGACACGGTCTTGAGTTCTGCGCCGAGCTGGCGGTTGAACTCCAGCCGCGTCGGGCTCGGGAACCATGCGCGCGACAGCTCCGAGAGCACGCGCGGCGCCATCACCGCCTGAGCGATCCAGATGGCCAGCAGCAGCGCGATCGCCATGCGCGAGGTCGAGCAGGCCGCGGAAACGCCGAGCACCAGGAACACGAAGATGCCCAGGTACACGGCATAGCCGACGGCCCACGCCCCCAGCCGGAGCAGCGCGTCGAGCCGCTCGCCGTCATCCGCGCCGGCCCCCACGGCGATGGCCGCGACAAGCCCCGCCGGCACCAGCAACACGGCCAGCGACGCCGTCAGCGCCAGCGCCTTGCCGCCCAGCAGCCGCAGCGGCGACACACCCAGGCTCAGCGTCTGGCGCAGGATGCCCTGCTCGCGCTCGGCCGCGAAGGCGTTGAAGCCCAGCACGATCACCAGCAGCGGGCTCAGCACCTGCAATATCCAGCCGACCGAGAGATTGCCGAAGCGCTGCAGGCCGGTCGCGTCCTGCGCGACATTGAACTTCACCTCGCTCTGGCGATGCGCCTGCAGCCACACGGTGCTGCCGATGAAAAGGTTGATGCCCGGGTCGATCATCGACAGCACCGCCTCGGGCTTGAAGGCGTGCATGCCCTGGTGCGCGGCGTCGTGCGGATGGCGACGGTCCTGCCGCAGCCAGTCGCGGTAGTCCATGGCCTGCGCGGCGCGCTGCTCGGCCTGCGCGTCGCGCTGGTGCGCCCAGCCCACGGCGAGCGCGGTCAGCAGCAGCACCGCCACCAGTCCGCCGGCCCAGTAGAGGCGCCCGTCGCGCAGGCGTTCGAGGAATTCGCGGCGTGCGATCCAGTTCACGAGCTGCATGTCATGCCCTCATGTGCGCCAGGTAGAGGGACTGCAGGTCGGTGCGCGCGATCTGCGCCTCGCCGTCCAGGCTCTCGACGAGGCGGCCGCGCTTCATGATCCCGACGCGCGTGGCGGTCTGCTGCGCGTGGAACAGGTCGTGCGTGGTGGTGAGCACGGCCACGCCGTTGTCGGCGGCGCGGCGCAGCAGGCCCGAGAACTCGCTGGCGGCCTGCGGGTCGAGCCCCGAGGTGGGCTCGTCGAGCAGCAGCGCCTTCGCCTGCTTGGCCAGCGCGACCGCGATCCACACCTTCTGTCGCATGCCCTTGGAGTAGGCCGACACGCGCCTGTCGGCCGCGGCGTGGTCCAGCCCCACCTCGGTCATCAGCTCCAGCAGCCGCTCGCGCGGCAGCTCGCGGCCCAGCGCGAGCCCGGCGAAGAAGCGCAGGTTCTCCAGCCCCGAGAGCGGCCCGTACAGCGTGACCTGCTCGGGGATGTAGGCCACGTGCTGCTTGGTGGCCACCGGGTGGCGCACGACGTCGATGCCGTTGATCTCCACCGTGCCGGAGGTCGGCTCGACGAAGTTCAGGAACAGGTTGATGGTGGTGGTCTTGCCCGCGCCGTTCGCGCCCAGCAGGCAGTAGATGTCGCCCGCGCGGATGTCGAGGTCGAGGCTGTCGAGCGCGGTGTGCGCGCCGTATTGCTTGGTGAGGCCGGTGGCTCGAAGCATGAAGGAAACCCGGTGAATGGAAGGACGAACGGGACGCGCGCAGGCACGCACCGGCGCACACGCGCCGAGGCGGTCAGTCGATCGTTCGTTTGTTCGGTGTTGGGGAGATTCGGGCGCCGGCTCTTCAGTCGCCGCGCCCGTCAGCGGCGCATGCGCTCCTCAGCGCTTGTGCCTGTTCTTCGCGCCGCCCTGTCTGGCCTTGAAGCGCGGATTGGACTTGCAGATGACGTAGGTGCGGCCGCGCCGCGTCACCACCTGGCAGTCGCGGTGGCGCTTCTTTGCTTCTTTGAGCGAGGACAGGACTTGCATGATCGGATCGGAACCAGAGGATTCGGACCCGCGACTATACGTTATTGAGAATCCATTCTCAATAAATTGAAAGCCGGATGAAAGCCGACTGGTCAGTGCGCCTTGTCGGCCGCTCCCGAGCAAGACGCGCACACCCCGTGCAGCGTCACCTCGTGGCTGCTGACCTTGAAGCCCTCGGGCACCAGGTCGTCCATCGGCCCGGGGCAGGAATGCAGCATGTACACCTGCCCGCAGCTGGAGCAATGGAAGTAGTGATGGTGATGGTCGGCGTGCTTTGCGCCGCGGCCCGCCTTGCCATGCGCCTCGGGCTTGCACGCCACCTCGTAGCGGGCGGGCTCGCCGGGCAGCTCGACCTTGGCGATTTCGCCGTCCGCCAGCAGCAGCGAGACCTGGCGGTACACGGTCGAGAGGCTGATCTCGGGAACGATCTCGCGCGCATGCGCCAGGATCTGCGGAGCGGTGAGGACGCGGCCTGCGTCGCTGAAGGCGGAGAAGACGGCGTTGCGTTGACGCGTGAGACGTTGCATCTGGAGTCGGGTTGCTGGCGATGGGCTGGCTGTGGGCTGGCGTGGGGATGACCGGTCAGCCTACGGTGCCGACAACGTTCCCCTGCGGGTCCCTGATTGTCGTCTTCTGCACCTTCCAGCGCACGGCGCCAAGACCCTGCACCTCGTAGGTGCCGGCGACCGGCCTCAGCGTGCGGGCCAGCTCGCGCACCGTCGCATCGGAAAGCCGCAGCGTGAGTCTGCCGTCTTCTTCGGAAACGCTGTCGGTCTCGCCGTGCGCGAAGACCAGCGCCCGCTCGCGGCTCGCGAAGTGGAAGTCGCGCCCGAAAGGCAGCCGCAGCGGCAGCAGCGCGACCAGCTCGTCGACCTGCCGCGCGCCCAGCGTGATCTCGGTGACCGGCGCGCGCAGCAGCCGCTTGCTCGTCTCCCAGCCCAGCACTTCGGTGAAGAGAAAACCGCTGGACGAGCCCTCGCGCGCCGCGCCCTCCTCCACGCGCCCGCGCACTTCGGCATCGTCGAGCAGCGAGGGCCGCCCGAGGTCGGTCACCCACAGCGGCATCGCCGGCAGCAGCGCGTCGAGCAGCCGGCGCGTGTCCCAGCGCTTGCCCGCGCGCTCCTCGTCTTCCGTCAGGCCCACGACCTGGATGAAGCTCACGCGGCCGTTGGGCGTGTCGATGGCCGGCAGCTCGGGATCGAACACGAAGCCCATCGAGCGGATCAGCGTCTCGCGCTCCAGCGCGATGGGACCGTTGGCGGTCATCCAGTGGCCGTCGTCGAACACGTTGCCGCTCTTGAACACGTAGCGCGCGAGGTTCTGCAGGAAGTTGATGGCCCATGCGGGCGGTTCTTCGTCGTCCGGCTCGCAGGCGAGGCGGAAAGTGAGTTCGAAGCCGTAGCCGCTGGTTTCGGCGACGTCCGACTCCTTGGTGTAGAGCTCGCTGAGCCCGTAGCTCAGGTAGTGCCAGTGCGGCACCGGCTCCATGCGCTTCCACACGCTCACGCCGTCCAGCGGATCGGGCCCGCCGAGCATCCACTTGATCACCGTGCCGTAGTGCTTCGGCTCCTGGCCGGGGTAGAGGCGCTCCATGGCGGCGGTGATGGCGTCCCAGCCGGGCGAGAGCTCGTCGTCACCGTCGTCGTCGTTGCCTCGGTCCTGCGCTGCTTCGGTCATGTCGCTCCTTGCGATGTGGATGCGGCGAGCCTACACCGCGCCCCTGACGCTCCCGATGCCCCGGCCGTCCTCAGGCAGATGTCAGGCCCGCATGGCATCCTCGTGCGCCGGACAGATAGCTTTTCCCTGGAGAGAACAAATTGAGATGGTTCCATCGGCGGGATGCGCTGGTACTTTCTGCCGCATGCGCCGCAACCGGCCTGCTGGCCGCCTCGGGCTGCGGCCAGTCGCAGGATGCGCCCGCATCCGCCCCGACAGCGCCGCCCCAGCCGGGCAGCATCGAGATCACGCAGGCCGACATCGACTGGTTCCGCCGCAGCCACGCCGAGTGGGTCGGCTGCGAATCCGGCGCGCCCGCCATCGTGCCGCCCGACATGACGCTCGAACAGTTCGGCGACGTGCTCGACGGCGGCAACTCGCCGGTCTTCGACCGATTCGTGAACGTGGCGGCCGCCTTCTTCCTGCACGCGAGCTTCGTGGCCGGCCACTACGCCTTCCAGCCGCCCTTCGAGAAGCGCGCGGCCTTCGACGTGACCGAAGAGCACATCCGCCTGCTGCAGCACGCGAACTGGAGCAGCTTCGTCATCGACTGCAAGCGCCCGTACGGCGACTTCACGCACTTCGAGATCGACATGGCCGACATCCTCGGCCTGCCCATCACCAAGGACGCCAAGGGCTACGCGCAGATCGGCAAGGAGGCGGAAAAGCGCATGAACGCGCTGCACGCCGACGTGCTCCCCACGCTGCAGGCCTACATCCGCTTCGCGCGGCTCAGCCCGGGGCGCTACGTGGTGCCCGGACGCGGCATCGCGCAGACGCGCGGGCGGCCGCTGTGCAGGCCGGTGTCGGCCACGCGCGTGGCGATGTATCAGCGCGCGCTGCAGGCAGCCGGCCCGCGTTCCGACTCGCGCAGGGTCGCGGCGCTCGACGAGGCGGCGGCCGCGCTGTTCGCGCTGGACTGAGCCGCGGCCGTCGCCCGCAGACACAGTGCCGCGAGCCCCAGCCCGAAGGCCAGCGCACTGGCCACGGTGCGCCAGAGGTTCGCGGCGTTCCAGCGCAGGCGCGTCTGCGCCCAGTCGGGCGGCAGCGCCTGCGGATTCCACGATTCGGTGTACGCATTGAGCGGCAGGTTGACCTGCGCGGTGAACAGCACGATGCCCAGCCCGTAGAGCACGCCCGCCAGCAGCAGGCATCGCCACCAGCCAGCCCGGCAGGCGCGCCAGTCCGTGGCAAGGGCAAGCGCGCACAGCAGCGGCGGGCCGAAGAAGAAGCCGAAGAACATCGCGTGCCGCACGTTGCGGTTCAGGCCCGACTGCACGAGCGCATAGGTGGCACCGTCCATCTCCAGGGTCGCGAAGTTGACGTTGGCGCTGTAGGTCCAGAAAAAGCCGGCCATCGCGCCGAGCCAGAAAACGGCGAGGGCATGGAAGGCCAGCGGCAATGGGGCAGCCGGGTTGCGTGAAGACATGGCGGGCTCTCTCCTCGAACGGGAAAGCCCGCACTGTCGGGCCGCCGCGCGGCAGGCGCCTTAACCCTCGATAAGTCCCATCTCAGCGCGCAGCCGCGAGAGCGACACGTCCGTCATGCCCAGGTACGAGGCCAGGTGGCGCAGCGGGATGCGCCCCGCCCACTCGGGGCGTTCGCGCAGCAAGGTCTCGTAGCGCTGGCGCGCCGAGCATTGCAGGAAGACCTGCTCGCGCCGCATCTTGTCGTCGAGCAGCCCCGAAAGCGCGTGCAGCTGCAGCGCAGTCCATGAAGGCAGCCCCTCGACCGTGGCCTGCAACGTGGCGTACGGCAGGCGCCAGACCGTGACCGGCACCAGCGCCGCGATGAAGAAGGCAGCGGGCTCGTGCCGCATCGCCTCTGTCACGGGCCAGATGAACGCATCCTCGGCATGGAAGTTCTTGTTCGATTCGCGCCCTTCGCTGTCGATGTAGAAGAGCCGCAGCATCCCCTGCTCGACCCAGAACGCGTGCTGCCAGACGGTGCCGGCCGTGAGCACGATGCCGTTCGCGCCCAGCGTCTCCCTGCGTGCGTGCGCCGCGAGCGCTGCCAGCGATGCCGGCAGGAGATCCGGAAAGCGCCGCGCCAACGCCTTGTGCCAGGCCGTGCCGGCCGGGGCATCGTGGTCGGGCGCCGCGGGCATGGCCGGTCTCAGTCGCTCAATCGTCCTGCGCGGGCGCCGCCTCTGCCTTCGGCTTGCCCTTCTGCTTGCGCGCGGCCTTCTTCGCCGCGCGCTCGGCGTCGGCGCGCTGGCCGTCGGCCAGCCACACGGCGAACTCCCCGGGCGTCTCGAGGGTGATGCGCCCGAGGTTGCCGGCGCGGAACTCGTGCATCACGATCTCGGCGGCCTTCTGCAGGTTGACGCGGCCCTTGCCCAGCAGCGCGCCGCGCTTGCGGCCGATGGTGTCGAGCAGGGCTTCGTCCTTCATGCCGGCCATGGTCTCGGCGTCGAGCTCCACGAGCTTGAATCGCGCGGCCAAGCCGGCGGCGTAGTTGGCCTTGAGGTAGCCGAGCAGTTCCAGCGCCACTTCCTCCTCGTCGAAGGCGTTGCGCCCCACCGCGCCACTGGCCGCGAGGTTGTAGCCGCTCTTGGGCACGATGATGCGCGGCCACAGCATGCCGGGCGTGTCCCACAGGTAGAAGTCGTCGGCCAGCGTAATGCGCTGCTCGAGCTTGGTGATGCCGGCCTCGTCGCCGGTCTTGGCCTTGCGCCCGCCGGTGAGGGTGTTGATGAGGGTGGACTTGCCCACGTTGGGAATGCCGCAGATCAGCACCCGCATCGGCTTGGCCAGCCCGCCGCGGTTGGGCGAGAGTTCGTGGCAGGCCTTCACGATCTGCTGCGCGGGCGTGGTCTGGCTCGCGTCGAGGGGAATGGCGCGGGTGGCGGGCAGCGCGTTGTAGTGCGCCAGCCAGAGGGCTGTGCGCGCGGGGTCGGCCAGGTCCTGCTTGTTGAGCACCTTCAGCGTGGGCCTGCCGGCCGTGAGCTCGGCCAGCATCGGGTTGGCGCTGGAGCCCGGCAGGCGGGCGTCGAGCAACTCGATGACCACGTCGATGTCCTTCACCCGTTCGGTGATGGCCTTCTGGGTCGAATACATGTGACCGGGGAACCACTGGATCGCCATCGGTGGGCTCTTCTTTCTTTTCGCGCTGTCTCTGTGAATTCGGGTGGGCGGCGGGGCCGCCGGGGCGCATTGTGAACCGGGAACCTGAACGCAAGCTGGTTGCTACGCTTTCGATAGCTGCAGACGCTCATTCTGCCTTCGCTTGGGGATTGTTCGCTCCTAGAATCCCTTCGCTGCCGAGGACAGCGATCCGCAGCGATTCCAACAACTCCGAGGGAAATCCACAAATGCTCAAGCGCCTTGCCGCTGCCGCCCTGCTGGCAGCCACCGTCGTGCCCGCGTCCATCACCGTCGCCCATGCCCAGCGGCCCTCCCCGCCGCCCGGCCCGCTCGTCAGCGGCTACCTGTGCTGCAACATGCGCACCTACGGCGATTCGATCAGCGACATCAACTACGACGAGCAGGGCACGAGCATCGTCGCCGTCGGCACCCCGGCGCGCATCACGGCCTACGACTTCCGCTGGTTCAGCCTCGAGCTCGCCGGCAAGCAGCAGCGCATCAAGAACGACTACAGCCGCAACATCCCGTTGCCGGCCTTCGCGCAACGCTACGTGGTGACCGCCGACCCGAAGCAGAAGCTGGCGACCTTCCCCGCGCCGGTGCGCGAGGCCATCCTCGCCGGCAAGGTGATGCCCGGCATGACGCGCGAGCAGGTGCTGATGGCCATCGCCTACCCGGTGGCCAGCGAGAACCCCAGCCTCGACGCCCCTGTGTGGCGCTACTGGCGCGACAGCTGGTCGGAGTTCCAGGTGCAGTTCGACGAGAAGGGTCTGGTGAAGACGGTGGTCGGCGACGCGGTGGCTTTGAACCGCGTGTTCATCGCCACCCCTGCGGCCGCGGCTGCGCAGCCTTAAGTTCTCGCGCATTGCGCGTGTCTTGCACACACGCGCAATCCCTTAGAGTTTTTTGCGCCGCGCGGTCATTCATCGCCCCTATGATTTGAGCGAGTGCGGCGCCCGAGCGTCGGTCGAATCGAAAACCCTTCATGGAGTTGCACACGATGAAACCCGTCTCCGAACTGCTCAAGCGCCATGATTCCGCGGCATGGCGCACCTCCCCCGACACCAGCGTGTTCGACGCGCTCTCCATCCTGGCGCGCTTCGAGGTCGGCGCGCTGATGGTGATGGACGGCGAAAGGCTGGTGGGCTTTCTCTCCGAGCGCGACTACACCCGCAAGGTCGCGCTGCAGGGCAAGAACTCCAAGGAAATGAAGGTGCGCGAGATCATGACGCCCGACGTGATGACCGTGACGCCGCACACCCGCACCCGCGAGTGCATGGCGCTCATGAGCCAGCGCAAGTTCCGCCACCTGCCGGTGGTCGATGGCGACAGGGTGGTCGGCATGATCTCCATCCAGGACCTGATGGACGACATCATCTCGGACCAGGAAGCCACCATCGAGCAGCTGACCACCTACATCCAGAGCTGATTGGGGCCTGCCCGTCGCGCGGGTAGGAACCAGACCTACGGCCCGCCCGGCGCCGCACGGTGCAAAGTGGGCCTTCGTTCATCCATCCAGCGAGGATATTGCATGCAGATACAGGTCAATACGAGCAACGGCATCACCAACAAGGACGCGCTGGAGCGCTGGGCCGACACCGAGATCAAGCAGAACCTGGGCCGTTTCGTCGACGACGTGACGCGCGTCGAGGTGCACCTGAGCGACGAGAACCACGACAAGGCCGGAGGCAGCGACAAGTGCTGCGTGATGGAAGCGCGCCTGGCGCACCACCAGCCGCTGGCGGTGACGCAGCACGCGGCCAGCCTCGACGAGGCTTTCCGTGGCGCCTCCGACAAGCTCAAGCGCCTGATCGAGAACACGCTGGGACGGCTTCACAACCACCGGGACAGGGGTTCGATCCGCACCGATCCGGGCTTCATCGCCGAGTAGCGCCGCTTCCGCGCTTCCTCGGCGCGGGCAAGGGTTCCGCGGCAATGAGCGGCGGGCGATGCCCGCTGGCCATCCACTCGTCGTAGAAGTCGATCTTGCGCTCGACAAGCGACAGCGCCCTCTTCCACTCGGCGATGGTTTCGTTCACGCGCTCGCGGTGCGCTGCGAGCATGTCGCGCCGCTCGCGCAGCGTGGTCTTGCCCTGCAGCGCGAGCGCGGTGTATTCGCGCATCTCGGCGATCGACATGCCGGTGCGGCGCAGCCGCTCCATCAGGTCGAGCCAGCCGACATGCAGCTCGACGTAGAGGCGCCGGCCGCCCTCGTCGCGCGCCACGCCGGGCACGAGCCCCTGCGTCTCATACCAGCGGATGGCGTGCACCGTGCGGCCTGTGCGCTTGGCCAGTTCGCCGATGTGGAAGGGAGAGCCCCTTTTGGTGGCTTCCTCAGCCGGCATGGACGACGGTCGGAGGCTGCAGCGCCTCTTGCACCAGCGCGGTGTCGAAGTATTCGGTCAGCTCTTTCACCTTGCCTCCTTCGAGTCGGTAGACGTAGCAATAGCGGTTGTTGTAGCGCTTGCCGGCCTTGGTGGGCACGTCGCCGCTGAAGAGCACCACCACCCGGTCGCCCTCGGCGATGACGCGCTCTGTCTTGCTCCTGTAGGGCGCGGCGAACTGGGCGAAGAGCGGGTCCAGCAGCTCCTCGCGGATCGCCTTCTTGCCTTGGTAGGTGCGCGACCAGGCGGTGCTGCCTTCGAGCTTCCAGCTCGCGTCGTCGGCGAGGCTCTCGACGAAGGGCCGGCCGTTGCCCTTGTCCAGCTCGTCGTGGATGTGCTGGACCAGGGCCTTGTTGTCGATCGTGTTCATGGCTCGATTTCCTTGCTTTGAATGAATGAACCGGACATCCGGTGAATTCATTGGAAATGCTCGAGTGCGCTCAAGGTCAAGCGCGCCATGAACACGGTGCCGGGCTCAGCCCCGCTTCGCGTTCGCCATGCCCTTGGCGACTTCGTTGGCGCCCTGGGCAGCGCCGCTTTGCGGCACGACCTCGCCTTCGCGGTCGGTCACTTCCGGCAGGCGCGCCGCCAGCTGCTCGGGCGTGTCGGCCTCGATGCCCAGCCAGGCGCCCTGCGTCAGCGTGATGTGCGCGGCCTCGAAGGTGCCGGCGCCCGCGCAGAGGACGGTGCGGTTGGGCGCGTCCTGCCCGGCCAGCACCAGCATCGCCGGCACCACCGCTTCGGGGCGGAAGGCTTCGAGCATTTCCTTGGGGAACAGGTCCTCGGTCATGCGGGTGGCCGCCGTGGGCGCCAGGCAGTTCACGCGGATGTCGTTCTTCGCGCCCTCGATGCTCAGCGTCTGCATGAGGCCCACCAGCGCAAGCTTGGCCGCGCCGTAGTTGCTCTGGCCGAAGTTGCCGTACAGGCCTGACGAAGAAGTGGTCATCACGATGCGGCCGTACTTCTGCTCGTTCATCAGCGCCCAGACGGCCTTGGTGCAGTTCACGGCGCCCATCAGGTGCACGTCGACCACCAGCCGGAAGTCGGCCAGGTCCATCTTGGCGAAGCTCTTGTCGCGCAGGATGCCCGCGTTGTTCACGAGGATGTCGACGCGACCCCAGGCGTCGACCGCCTCCTTGACCATGGCCTGCACCGCCTCGAAGTCGGTCACCGACGCGCCGTTGGCAATCGCCTCGCCACCGGCCGCCTTGATCTCGTCCACCACCGCCTGCGCGGCGCTCACCGAGCCGCCGGAGCCGTCGCGCGCGCCGCCCAGGTCGTTGACCACCACCTTCGCGCCGCGCGCGGCCAGCGCCAGCGCATGCTGGCGGCCCAGGCCGCCGCCCGCGCCGGTCACGATGGCCACGCGGCCCTTGAAATCGAGGTTGCTGCCGTTGCTCATGTCTCTGTGTCGCCTTCCATGGGAGTTGCCGTTGTTCGTTGCCGCGCCGGGCTTGCCTTGCCCGGGCGGCAGCGTGGCGTTTTACCCCAGAAAGCGGCCGCGGGGCAGCTTCGGCGCGGCGAGCCCAGTCGCCAGCGCGTCAGCGGCGCTCAGGCAGCGACCGGAGTGCGGCTGCGTGGCATGCCCAGGCGCGCGGGCGAGACGTACTGCTCGCGGTAGATCTCGAAGGGCATGGTGTCTGCCGCCTCGATGCGCTTCTGCTCCTGGATGGACTCGGCCGTCATCCGCTCGAACTCGGCCTGCTGGGCCGCCGAGAACGGCAGGTCCAGCAGCGTGGCGCGGGTCTGCTCGGAGCGGGCGCGCACGAAGCCGACGAAGGAGTTGGCGTGTTCCTTCTCGATGGCCGCCAGCACGCGGGCCGAGGGCAGGCTGTCGGGGTTGCGCAGCGCGGCGCCGGCGGCGCGCACCGCGTCGGCATGCGCCGTGCCGCTGCCTTGCGCCGCGTCGAGCGCGGCGGCGATGGGCAGGCACTGCCCGACCAGCTCCAGGCCCCAGTCGGCGAGCGTCACCTCGGCGCCGTTGCGCCGCAGCTTCAGGCCCGGCTCGCGGCCGCGCGCGGCGGTGAGATGCTGGTTCTGCGCGAGGTCGGCGATTTCCTGCGGCGTGTCGTCGGGGCTGTCGCTCAGCAGGCAGTGCAGCAGGAACACATCGATGAAGCGCATGGTCTGCGCGTTGATGCCGACGGTCTCGAAGGGGTCGAGGTCCATCAGGCGCACTTCGACGTACTCCACGCCACGCTCGCGCAGCGCGTGCAGCGGACGCTCGCCGGGGTTGATCACGCGCTTGGGGCGGATGGTGCCGTAGAACTCGTTCTCGATCTGCAGCAGGCTGGTGCCGAGCTGGTTGTAGTCGCCGCCCAGGTTGCGGATGCCGATGGCCTCGTAGGCCGGCCACGGGCGGGTGAGCGCGTCCTGCAGCGAGGCGGCATAGCCTTCGAGGCTGTTGTAGCTCACGGCCAGCGAGGCCTGCGCGTCGCTCTGGTAGCCCAGCCGGCCCATGCGCAGCGAGGTGCCGTGCGGCATGAACATGCTGCCGTCGCCCAGCGGCTGCAGCTCGTGCGGACGGCCCGCCACGAAGCTCGAACACAGCGCCGGCGAGGCGCCGAACAGGTACAGCAGCAGGAAGGCGTGGCGGCGGAAGTTGCGGATGAGCGCGAAATACTCTTCGCTCGACACCTCGGGCAGCGACCAGTTGTAGTGGATGCCCGAAATCGTCTGCATGCGCCGGCCGTAGCGGTGGCTCAGGCCCATGCGGTAGACGCTCTTGGCACGGCCCACGTTCGAGGAGCCGTAGCGGCCGATCGGAATGGTCTCGTCGGTCGGCAGGCCGCAGGGCATGCTCGACACCCAGAGGCGCTCGTCGCCCAGTCCGTCGAGCACGCGGTAGGTGAACTGGTGCACCCGCGTGAGTTCCTCGACGGCCGAGTCGACGTCCGCGTGCACGCCCGTGATGAGTTCGAGCTGCGATTCGCTGAAGTCGGTCGTGATGTGCGGATGCGTGAGCGCGGAGCCCAGTGCGAGCGGATGCGGCGTCAGCGCAAGCTTGCCGTCGGGCAGCGCGCGCAGGCTCTCCTTCTCGATACCGCGTCGCATGCCCTTCAGTCGTGCGGCTGAAAGTGCACCCAACCTCTCCTGCAATCTGTTGCTCATATTGTTATGACCCATCAATCTTCTGAGGGGCTGGAAGGTAGCACGGGCAAGCGGGCACTGCTCGTGCAGGGAATCCCGGGGCTGGTTACCCTGTTGTGCGCTATGTTTTTGATAGCTGTCGGCGTTCCGGACGCGGTTCAGGCCTTGGCCTGGCCCGCCGAGAGGTCGATCTCTTCCGAGCGGTAGACGTGGATCTCCGGTGTGCCCTCCGCCATCGCCGAAAGCGCCTTGGCGAACGCGCGCGAGGCGTCCACGCGGAAGTGGGCCTGCAGCGCATCCATGTCGCTCCAGCGCTCCACGAAGGTCAGGCGCAGCGGCTCCTGCGCGTCGGTCGAGACTTCATGCGAGATGCAGCCGGGCTCGGAGCGCGAGCGCAGCACGTGCTCGGTGCTGATGGCGAGCATCGCCTGCAGGGTATCGGGCTTGGCCAGTGCGTGGCCGATGACGAGGATCATGTTGCGGCTCCTTCGTGCGAGCGTTGATCTGGTTCAGCCGAGCACCCGCAGCAGGAAGCGGTTGAGGTCGGCGACTTCTTCCATGCACACCGAGTGCGCCATGTCGTATTCGTGCCATTCGACGGCGTAGCCCAACGCGGAAAGCGCCTCGCGCGTGCGCACGGCGGCCGCGTAGGGCACCACCGGGTCCTGCCGGCCATGGGCGAGGAACACCGGCGTCTCATGGTTGGCCGCGTGGCGTTCGGCCGCGGTGGTGGCGGCGATCGGCAGGTAGCCCGAGAGGCCGACGACGCCGGCCAGCCGCTCGGTGTGGCGCAGGCCGGTCATCAGCGCCATCGCGCAGCCTTGCGAGAAACCCGCCACCACGATGCGCCCGGCCACGATGCCCCGGGCTTTCTCGTTGGCAATGACGGCCTCGATGGTCGCCTGCGAGCGGCGCAGGCCGGCTTCGTCTTCCTGTGCCTCGAGGTCGGGCACGACGATGTCGTACCAGGCCGGCATCCGGTAGCCGCCGTTGATGGTCACGGGCATCACGGGCGCGTTGGGGAACACGAAGCGCACCGGCCCCACGGCCGACAGGTCGAGCTCGCCGGCGATGGGAACGAAGTCGTTGCCGTCGGCGCCGAGGCCGTGCATCACGATCACCGTGGCGGTGGGGTTGGGGGCAGTTTCGATCTCGATGGGAGGACGGGACATGGTCGGGCGAAGGTATTCAGGAACGCGGATGCCCGGACCTTAGCGCATCCCGGCGTCGCCCGAGCCGCGGAAACGGCCGGTAGACCGACTTGCACAAGGTTTCGATGTAAAGCCCCGCCGTTACTTCCCCGGGCGGAACTTGGGCGATTCCTGCTATTCGGCCTTGATGCCCACGGCCTTCACGATCTGCGCATAGCGCTCGTATTCGGCCGATACCTGCGTCTGGAACTGGCGCTGCGCGTACCCCGTGGCCTCGATGCCCTGCGCCGCCAGTTCGGCGCGTGCGGCCGGGGCCTGCACGATGCGCCCGGCCTCCGAGGCGATGGCGTCCAGCACCGGCTGCGGCGTGCGCGCCGGCGCGAACAGGCCGAACCACGTGCCCGAGCGATATCCCTTGTAGCTCTCGGCCACCGTCGGCACCTCGGGCAGCAGCGCATGGCGCTTCTCGCCGCTGGTGCCCAGCGCTACCAGCCGGCCGCTGCGGATGTGCGGCAGCGCGGGGCCGACGGCGATGAACATCACGTCGACCTGCCCCGCGATCACGTCCTGCATGCCCAGCGGGCCGCCGCGGTAAGGGATGTGGGTGACGTAGATGCCCGCCTTCTGCTTGAGCAGCTCCATGCTCAGCTGCTGCGGACTGCCGTTGCCGGCGGAGGCGTAGTTGATGTGCCCCGGCCTGGCCTTGGCCGCGCGCACGAAGTCGGCCACCGTGCGAAAGCCCGTCTTCGGGTTGGCGACCAGCACGAAGTCGATCTGCCCCAGAGACACCACCGGCACAAGGTCGCGCCGCGCGTCGTAGGGCAGCCCGGCCTGGATGTTGGGGAGGATGGTGATGGGCCCGTCGGCGCCCACCAGCAGCGAATAGCCGTCCGGCTGCGCCTTGGCCAGCCCGTCGGCCGCCAGGATGCCCGCCGCGCCCGCGCGGTTGTCCACGACCACCGGCTGCTTCCACTGCTCCGAAAGGCGCTGCCCCAGGTAGCGCGCCAGCACGTCGGGCGAGCTGCCGGGCGTGTTCGCCACGGTGATGTGCACGGGCTTCGACGGATAGGCGCCGGCCGCCGGCTGCGCCTGGGCCTGCGCCTGCGCCTGCGCCTGCGCCTGCGCCTGCGCCGCCATGGTCAGCGAAGCATACGCCAGCAGCACAAAGGCGGGTTTCAGCAGCTTCGACAAGGAGAGATGGGCACGCATGGCGAACTTTCGATAGCAGGAGACAAAGGGCGCGATTCTGTCGCGCCCTCGCCCGCAAGCGAACGACCCATTTGTCAGATGCTTAGGCCGGTTCCGGCATATGCGGCACCGCGAACCCCGCCAGCTGGCGGTAGAAGGCATCGACCTGCTGCTGCGCGCCCTCGCGCATCGCCACGTTGCGCCGGGCGCAGCTTTCGGCGTCTTCCACGGCGCCGGCCTCGCCCACCTTGCGCGAAGCCTCCTGCACGAAGCGGCACATCGGATGGCGGCGCTCGCCGAAGGCCTGCAGCGTGGCTTCGGCGATGCCGTGGCGCGCGAGCATGTCGGCCAGCACCACCGCGTCTTCCACCGCCATCGCGCCGCCCTGCCCCATGAAGGGCGTGGAGGCATGCGCCGCATCGCCGATCAGCAGCACGCGACCCGCATGCCAGGGCAGCGGCGCCTGCACTTCCTCGACGGCCGTGTAGAGCACCTCGGAATCCGCGCCGAGCTGGTCGAGGAACTGCCGCGCCGGCCCGCCGAACTCGGCGAAGCGCTCGCGCATCTGCCCGGACCAGCTCTCCTTCGGATACCAGCGCCCCGCGGGCTCGGCGACCGTGCCGAAGATATAGAGCCTGTCGTTGCTGATCGGCATGATGCCCAGCCGCTTGCCGATGCCCATCATCATGATCTTGGCGTCCAGCTCGCGCGGCCGCTCGTGCACGCTGCGCCACACGCCGAAGCCCGAGTAGCGCGGCGCGAGCGCGCCGGACACGGCCTCGCGCACCTGCGAGCGGATGCCGTCGGCGCCGACGACGAGGTCGAAGCGCCGCGCCGTGCCGTCGGAGAACACGACCTCGGCACGATCGCCGCCGGCCGGCGCGTCGATCTTCGCCACCGTCGTCGCCAGCCTGATCTCCACGCCCAGCAGGTCGAGCTGCGCGGCCAGGATGCGGTGCATCTCCGAGCGCTTGATGCCCACGATGGGCGCCGCGCCGCCGCTGGAACACGGATAGAAAACGTCGACGATGGGCTCGCCGCGATGGTCCAGGTAGACGTTGCGTCCGTCCTCGATGGCGAAGCCCGCGCCCAGGATCTCCGGCAGCACGCCGACGCGGCGCAGCGCCTCCAGCCCGTTGCCGTAGATGAAGATGCCCGAGCTCTGGAAGCGCCATTCGGCCTGCTTCTCGACCAGCGTCACGCCGAAGCCCTTGCGGGCCAGCGCGATGGCCGCCGAGCAGCCCGCGATGCCCGCGCCGACGATCAGGATGCTGCAGACCGGCTTCATCGGGTTTCTCCGCCGGAACACACCTCGGCCAGTGCCTCGCACACATGGGAGATGTTGGAAGCATTGAGCCCCGCGACGCAGATGCGTCCCGACGACACCACGTACACCCCGAAGCGCGAGCGCAGTGCCTCGATCTGCGCGGCCGACAGCCCCGAGTAGCTGAACATGCCGTTCTGCGCGACGAGGAAGCCGAAGTCGCGCCCCGGCAGTGCCTCGCCCAGCTTGCGGTGCAGGCTGGTGCGCACCTCGCGCATGCGGCCGCGCATCGCATCGAGCTCGGCGCGCCACTGCGCATTCGATGCCGGACTGGACAGCACCGCCTCAACCAGCGCCGCACCCAGCGCAGGCGGGCACGAATAGCTGCGGCGAATCGCCAGCTTGAGCTGCCCCAGCAGCCGCGCCTTGTCGGCCTTGGGCGCATGCACGCCCAGCGCGCCGACGCGCTCGCCGTACAGCGAGAAGATCTTCGAGAACGAACTCGCCACCAGGCAGGCGATGCCGTGTCGCACGCATTCGCGCACGGCCCAGGCGTCCTCGTCCACGCCGTGCGCGAAGCCCTGGTAGGCCACGTCGAAGAAGGGCAGCAGGCCGCGTTGCTCGATCACGTCGAGAAGCGCGTGCCACTCGGCCTGGGTCGGATCAACGCCGGTCGGGTTGTGGCAGCAGGGATGCAGCAGCACCACGCTGCCGGCCTGCAGCTTCTGCAAGGCGGAGACGGCGCCGTCGAGGTCGAAGCCGCCGGTCTCCTTCGCATAGTACGGGTAGTTTTCGACACGGAAACCCGCGCCAGCAAAGATCGCGGCGTGGTTGGCCCAGGTCGGGTCGGGCATCCAGATCGCGGCATCGGGCAGCATACCCTTCAGGAAATCGGCGCCCACCTTCAGCGCACCGGTGCCGGCGACGGTCTGCACCACCACGATGTCGTCGGCGTTCTTGCCGAAAACCAGTTCGCGCACGGCGTCGCGGTAGGCCTCGCCACCCTCGGTCGGCAGATAGACGCTGGGCCCGCGAGCCCCAACGCCCGCCTCGCGCGCAGCCCGCACCGATTCGAGCACCGGCACCTGCCCCGCTTCATCGCAGTAGATGCCGATGCCGAGGTTCACCTTGAACGGCCTCGGGTCGGCCTTGTAGACCTCGAAGAGGCCGAGGATGGGGTCGTCGGCATAGGCCGGCAATTGGTCGAACACGAAAACTCCTGGGAAGGAAGAAAGGAAGCGAGAAAAGCTCAGAGCTGGGTCCGCACCGACCAGAGCTCGGGAAAGAACCGGTGGTCGACCACGCTGCGCAGCCAGCCCACGCCGGCCGAGCCGCCCGTGCCGGGCTTGAAGCCCAGGATTCGCTCGACCGACACGAAGTGCCGCCAGCGGTATTGCGAGAACACGTCGGCGATGTCCATCAGCGCCTCGCCGAGGCGGTAAAGCTCGTTCTCGGGCGTCGGGTCGCCGTACACCCAGAGCCACGCGGCCTCCACGCCCGGGTTGGGCACATAGGGCGCCGACCAGTCGCGCGACAGTGCCTCGGGCGGCACGGCGATGTCGCGGCGGTGCAGCAGCGCCAGCACGTCGTCGTACAGGCTCGGCGAATTCAGCGCGCGCTCCATGTAGGGCCACACGTCGGGGTTGTTGGCATGCGCGCGTGCCAGCGGCACCGACTTGTTGCCGAGGATGAATTCCACGTGCCGGTACATGTACGACTGCTGGCCCGAGGCGACACCCAGCGTGTTGCGGAACTGGTTGAACTCGTGCGGCGTGATGGTCGAGAGCACATCCCAGGTCTTGCCGAGGAATTCGAGCAGCGCCCGCACGCGCGGCACCAGCTGCAGCGCGCCGGCCACGTCGTCGGCCCGGATGCGCGCCTGCATGTTGACCAGCTCGTAGTGAATGGCCTTGAAGCTCAGCTCCTTGCAGTGGGTGATGCACATGAAGACCATCTCGTCGTGGCCTTCGCTGCGCATGTGCTGCAGGCTCAGCAGCAGGTCGTTGCGCTGGTGCTCCAGGTAGGGGTTGCTCGCGCCCTCGAAGGCGGTGAGCGGCTCGCCGTCGGTGTCGCGCGCGGTGGCGGCGCGCTGGGCGTTGTCGCCGGTGGCGATGGGCTTCACCAGCGACAGCTCGAGCGCGGGGTTGCGGACTTCGGGAACGACTCTCTTGCGTGGGGTGGTGGCCATGCGCCGATTGTTCGGCTGGCGGGTGGCGGCCTCAACCTCCGGCAGGCCGGATTTGGGCACCGGGCGTACGGGACAGTGGGTTCAGTCCGTTTCGGCCCGGCGCGCGTAGGCGCTCGGCGTCATGCCCGTCCAGCGCTGGAACGCGCGCGAGAAGGCCTTTTCCGACGCATAGCCGACCGCCTCGGCCACCTGGTGCAGGCTCAGCTGCCGGTTCTTGAGTTTCTCGGCGGCCAGCGTCATGCGGTAGGAGCCCAGGTAGTGCATGGGCGTCACGCCCACCAGCGCGCGGAAGCGCTCGCTGAAGACGGTGCGCGACAGGTAGCTGGCCTGCGCCAGCGAGGCCACCGACCACGGATGCCCGGGCCGCTCGTGCATCAGCGAGATCGCGCGGGCGATGCTCTCGTCGTCCAGTCCGCGCAGGCTGCCGAACTTTTCGCCGTGCTCCTGCGCCTGCGGCTGGGCATAGAGGTGCTCACAGAGGATGTGCACCAGCAGCAGGTCGGCCATGCGCGCCGCCGACAGCTGCCAGCCCGGGCGCTGGGTGATGGTCTCGTTCACCAGCGTTTCCATGGCCTGCGCGAGCGAGGCGGTGGTGGGAATCTGCGCCTGCCGCAGCACGATCAGCGGCGGCAGGCTGCCGATGATGGAGCCCAGCCCCTGCGCGGGCATCCACAGGTGCAGCGAGAAGAGCTCGGTGGCCGGGCCGCCTCCGCCGTGCGAGAAGACGATGGGGTGGTCGCCATGCCGGCCGACCGAGTGCGCCTCGATCAGCGAGCGGAACGGCACCGGCTCCAGCCCCGGCGCGGACGACACGGTATGCGCCCCGCCCTGCGGCAGCATCGCGATGTCGTGCGGCGCCACCTGCACCGGCTTTGCGCCGTCCACCGCGATCCAGTACGGCGCCCCGGTGCACATGCGGATCAGCGGGCCGGCCACGCCGGTGGAGTGCAGTGACCAGGGGGCCGACAGCGAGAAGCGCGCGGTCACGGCTCTTTCGGACCTGTATGTCGCAAGCACGTGGCTGAGTACGTCGCCGCCCCGCTCTATGTCCATGCTGTTCGTGCCGCCCGGTGGTCTGTCTGTCTCGACGATGGCGGCGATTATCTGGCATGCCAGGCGGGCGATTCGGCCGCCCGCTGTCCACGCCGCCCCGGGATGCAACACAATGGCGTTTCGCAAGAAGACCTCATGAAGACCCCGACCTCGCACCCGAAGCCCCCGCGCGCCGCCCCGTTCGACAGCGAAACGCTGCTGCGCGAGAACGGCCTGCGCGTGACGCGCGCCGCCCAGACCGTGCTCGAGCTCATCGAGCACAGTTCGCAACCCCTGACGCACGAGGAAGTGGCAGCCGCCTACACCGCCGCCACCGGCGAGGCGCCCGATCGGGTGACGGTCTACCGCGTGCTCGACCGGCTGGTCGAGGCCGGCCTGTGCGACCGCCGCGTGGGCGCCGACCGCGTCAACCGCTTCTCGCGCCACGTGGAGGCCGAGTCGGGCAACACCTTCGAATGCGACCAGTGCCACAAGGTGCTGGCGCTGCCCTCCGACCCGGAGCTGCCGAAGGTGATGGGCCGGTTGGGGCGAGCGCTGCGCAAGCAGGGCATCGATACGCGCCACACCGCATTGACTCTCCACGGCACCTGCGGCGACTGCGCCAGATAGCGCGCCTCAGACGTTCCAGGACGGGAACGGATCCGGGAAGTTCTGCCACCACGAAGCGCCGAAGCGCATCTCGTCTTCGGTGAGCAGGCAGGCGTCCAGCCGGGCGCGCAGCGCCTCTTCGTCCATGCCGATGCCGATCAGCACCAGCTCCTGGCGGGCATCGCCGGTGGCAGGGTCCCAGTTCTTGCGGATGAGCTCCAGCGCATCCGGATCGGTCGGCCAGTGCTCGCGCGGCACCGCCGCCCACCAGAAGCCCGCCACGCCGTAGCGGCAGGCCCCGCCGGCCTGCGACCACGAACCCGCGCGCGTGGCGCGGCTGGCGAGCCAGAAGAAGCCCTTGGAGCGCACCACGCCCTCCCACTCGCTCTGCACCAGCTTCCAAAAGCGCATCGGGTGAAACGGCAGCCGCGAGCGGTAGACAAAACTGCGAATGCCGTATTCCTCGCTCTCGGGCACATGCTCGCCGCGCAGCTCGGCCAGCCAGCCGGGCGCCCGCTCGGCCTGCTCGAAGTCGAAGAGGCCGGTGTCGAGCACGCGGTCGAGCGCCACGCGGCCGAACTCCGACACCTCGATGCGCGCACGCGGATTCAGGCTGCGCAATATCGCCATCAGCCGCTCGCGCTCCTCGGGCGTGACGAGGTCGGTCTTGTTGACCACCAGCACGTCGCAGAACTCGATCTGCTCGATCAGCAGGTCGACCACCGTGCGCGTGTCCTCGTCGCCCAGCGACTGCCCGCGCTGGCCCAGGCTGTCGGGCGAGCCGTAATCGCGCAGGAAGTTGAAGGCGTCGACCACCGTCACCATGGTGTCGAGCCGCGCCACGTCCGACAGGCTCTTGCCGTCCTCCCCGGCGAAGGTGAAGGTCTCGGCCACCGGCAGGGGTTCGGAAATGCCGGTGGACTCGATCACCAGCTGGTCGAAACGCTTTTCCTTCGCCAGGCGCCGCACCTCGACGAGCAGGTCCTCGCGCAACGTGCAGCAGATGCAGCCGTTGCTCATCTCCACCAGCTTCTCGTCGGTGCGCGAGAGCTCGGCACCGCCATTGCGCACCAGCGCCGCGTCGATGTTGACCTCGCTCATGTCGTTGACGATGACCGCAACGCGCCGGCCTTCGCGGTTGTGGAGGATGTGGTTCAGCAGCGTGGTCTTGCCGGCGCCAAGGAAGCCGGAGAGCACGGTAACGGGAAGGCGGTCGGCCATGGGGATCGGCTCCATATATGCAACAGAATTGCATTATATGAACCCAATGCAACTGCGTTGCGTTTTCTGCCGCGCCGGGGCCTTCGCCTACCATCGGCGGCATGACCGCCCTTTCCGATTTCTCCGCCTCGCCCTTGCAGCTCGTCTGGCCTTCGCGGGAACATCTCCCCGGCTACATTGCGGCGCTGGAGCGCGGCTGGTCGCCCAACAACCTCCGGCCCGAGGCCGGCCTGGAAGAGCTTGCCCAGATCCGCATCGACCCCGCGCGCTTTCTGGCCAGCCTCGTCGACCCGGAAGCCAAGGGCCCGCCCGTCTCGCTGCCCGATGGCGGCACCGTGCCGCGCCTGCCGGGCTACCGGCGCTGGATGTGGGACGGCGAGTTCTGCGGCAGCATCCAGCTGCGCTGGCAGCCGGGCACCAACTCCCTGCCCGCCTACTGCCTCGGCCACATCGGCTACGCCGTGGTGCCGTGGAAAAGCGGCAAGGGCTACGCCAAGGCCGCGCTGCGCGCCCTGCTGCCCGAAGCGCGCGCCAGGGGCCTCGACCAGGTGGAAATCACGACCGACCCCGGCAACATCGCCTCGCAGCAGGTGATCCGCGCCAACGGCGGCGTGCTGGTGGAAGAATTCGTCAAGCTGCCCGCACTCGGCGGCACGCCGGAGCTGCGCTTCCGCATCGATGTACGCGGGCTCGCCCCGGCCGCTCAGTAGGCGAGCTTCGGATACCAGTCCGACCCTCGGCCCTCGGGCGTCATGTCGAGCAGGTTCCAGATCGGCATCGGATCGGGCGCGCCGCGGGGGTCCTGCCCCGGGTCTGACGCTCCGGCGCCCATTTCGCCGGCCCAGAAATGGCGGATGGTTCCGTCGCTCTCGCGCCGGAACACGTTGAACGCGGGGTTGTCGCCGCTGTCGGGCGTCTCGCCCGCATAGTCGCGGTTGAAGGTGTTGCCCGCCGACGAATACAGCGGCAGGTAGCGCCAGCCGCGCTCGGCGGCAAAGGCCGTCATCCGGGCGATAGGCGAAGTCGCGATCACCGCGAAAGCCACGCGCTGCAGGATGTCGGGCATCTCGCCGTCGTAGGCGCTCAACAGCGAAGTGCACATCGGGCACGGGCGCTCGCGCTTCGGGCCGAACATCCAGTTGTAGGTGATGAGCGTGCCGTGCCCGCCGAAGAGCCCGGAAAGCCGCACCGGCCCTTCCCTGCCCTCGAAGAGGTAGTCCTGCGGCACCACGCCGCCCGGCGGCAGCTCGCGCCGCTGCTGCGCCACGCGCTCCAGGTGGCGGCGCAGTTCGATCTCCTCGGCCAGGAGCGCCGTGCGGGCCTCGCGGTATTCGGCGCTCTCGTTGGGAAAGCGCACCGGGTTGGCCCGAGCCAGTTCGATGGCGGGCTTGAGCTGTGGCCGGGCCGGGGATGTCTGGGTCGCCATGGATCGCCTCCGGAAGAACAAACGATGAACGAGATTTCCTCACCGCGCGGCCGCCTGCACCTGTCAGCATTTGCCTGCTTCGGCCGCCGTCCCTGGCCTGCTACATCTCGAAAGGCGGAACCTGCCTGCCATCGATGTCGGTGAAACTGTATTCGCGCGCCAGGTCGCCCACGCGCAGCACCTCGCCGCTCCTGTCCATCACCATCGGGTCGCCGGCCAGCGCCGCGATGGCCCGCCCCACGTAGCGCGGCGACTCGGTGCGCGACAGTTCGGGGCGCTGCTGCCAGTGGGCCTCGTCGGTCTTGTGGCCGGCCAGCACGAACTCGGTGCGCATCCAGCCGGGCGACACCGCCACCGAGGCCACGCCGTGCGGCTTCAGGTCCTGCGCCATGCCGAAGGCCAGCCGCGTCATCGATGCCTTGGCCAGGTCGTAGAAGAGGCTGCCGCGCATGTAGTGGCCTCGGTCCCAGAAAGTGGTGGTGACGATCAGGCCCTTCTTCGCCCGCACCATCAGCGGCGCGGCGCAGCGGCTGGCCAGCAGGTGGTTGCGCACGCCGCGGTCGAACATCGAGTCCCAGTTCGACAGCGGGTGTTCCCAGAACGGCGCCTCGAACACGCCGGTGAAGGTCTCGTGGCCGCCCCAGGCGTTGTTCACCAGCAGGTCGATGCGGCCGGCCTCGCGCTCCACGCGGGCGAAGAGCGCGGCCACGTCTTCCTCGCTGGTGTGGTCGCAGCGCACCGCAATGCCGCGACCGCCCAGACGCGTGACCTCGTCTGCCGTGTCGTCAATGCTGCCGGGCAGCGCGGCCATGTCCGACAGGGCCATCAACTGGCCGTAGGTGGCGGCGGGCTGCGCGCGCGTGCTGCGGCCGGTGACGTACACGGTGGCGCCGGCAGCGCCCAGTTCGATCGCGATGCCGCGCCCTGCGCCGCGGCTCGCGCCGGTCACCACCGCCACGCAGTCCTTCAGCGGCCGGCCTGGCGTCTTTTCTTCGTCGTTCATCCTGATGGCTCCTTTGATCCTTTTGCCTGAGAGCGGATGAAGATAGCCAGCGCTCAACCCGCCGTCTTGGAAGAACCCGAAACCGCCTGGTCGAGGAACTCGGTCGGCGTGACGCCGCACAGCGCGCGGAACTCGTTGACCAGATGCGACTGGTCGTAGAAGCCGCCCTCCAGCGCCACCTCGGCCCAGGCCGGCGAAGGCTGCTGCCGCAGCGCGCGCAGGCAGCCGTGCATGCGCGCGAGCCGGCTCCAGGCGCGCGGCGAAAGCCCCACGTGGGCATGGAAGAGCTGCTGCAGGCGCCGCTCTCCGACGCCCACGGCCGCAGCCACCTCGCGCAAAGGGCGCCGCCCACCGGAGTCTGCGATGAGTTGCGCCGCGCGGATGGCGGCAGCGTTGCCGCCGGCATCGTCATCGCGGAGCCTGCGCAGCAGCGCGGCCTGCAGCTGTGCCACACGCGTCGCGTCGTCACGCGCTTCGGTCATGCGTTCGAGCAGTTCCGCGCCTTCGCCACGCCAGAGCTCGTCGAGATGCACCGCCGTGCCGCCAATCTCTCCGGCCGGCAGTCCCAGCAGCGCGGCGGCGGCACCGGGGCGGAGGGTGACGGAAAGGCCCTCCACCTTCCGCCGCATGCGCAACATGACCGGCGTGATCGAGGCGCCGATGGCTTCCACCGCCTGCCCCTGCTCGTCCCCGACGAAGGGCGCATCGCCGAAGTTGAAGATCAGCCGCACAGCGCCGTCAGGCAACACCCGCTCGCGTACCTCGTGGCCGTCGGCAAGGTTCTCGCGGCACAGCATGAGGTGCGATACATGTCCGCGCAGCGCGGCCGCGACCGGAAACGCGCGCAGCGTGCCGGCGGGTGCACCCGATTCCGGCCCGTGCAGCGGGTCGTCGTCGAGCCGGAGGAAGAGGCGTTCACCCATGGGGCCCGATTGTCTGGAAAAAACGGCCGTGGCATGTCCGAAAATCGGCTGCTTCGCCTGTCCGGATCGAATGCCTCCCGCCCTGCCCGTTCTCTACTCATTCCGCCGCTGCCCCTATGCGATGCGCGCCCGCCTCGCGCTGGTCGCCGGCGGCCAGCGGTGCGAGCTGCGTGAGGTGGCGCTGAAGAACAAGCCGGCCGACATGCTCGCCGCCTCTCCCAAGGGGACGGTACCGGTGCTGGTCGCCGAGGACGGCGCGGTGCTGGAGCAGAGCCTGGACGTGATGCTGTGGGCGCTGCGCCGCAGCGATCCGCACGGCTGGCTCCAGCCAGAGACCGGCACGCTGCAGGACATGCTCGCGCTGGTCGCCGCCTGCGACGAGGGCTTCAAGCCTCAGCTCGACCGCTACAAGTACCCCGACCGGCATGCGGACGGCGGCGAGCCCGCACGCGAGCGTGGCGCGGCCTTCCTGCGCGATCTCGAAGCCCGGCTCTCGACCTCGGCGAACCTGGCCGGCACCCGCACGACACTGGCCGACGCCGCCCTCATGCCCTTCGTGCGCCAGTTCGCGATGGTCGACGCGGCATGGTTCGGCGCCCAGCCCTGGCCGCGCCTGCAGGCCTGGCTCTCGGGCTGGACCGCATCTGAACTCTTCGAGCGCGCCATGCACAAGTACGAGCCCTGGAAGCCGGGCGAGGCCGGCGTGGTCTTTCCTCCTGCCCAGGCCTAGGCAGCCACCGCCGCCGCCGAGGCCCGCTGGATGCATTCGACGAAATGCTGCGCGGCCGGCGTCAGCAGCTGCCCGCGCCGCTTGATGACGCTCACGCTGAGCATCGGCAGCTCTTCCTCGATCTCCACGCGGCGAATGCCGTGGCGCTTGAATGTCAGCGTGGCCAGCGGCTCGACGAACAGGCCCACAAGATCCATCTGCCCCACCAGCGCCAGCGCCACCGTGACCGACTGCCCCTGGATCACCCGCGCCGGCGGCGGCAGCCCCAGCGGCAGCAGCGGCGAGACGGCCTCGCGGCCGCTGAAGTGGTCGTCGCCCGGAAGGATCCACTCGGCCTTGTAGAGATCGCGGATCGAGCGGCTCGCGCGCAGCGGGTGGCGCTCGCGCAGTCCAACCACCAGCTTCACCGGAAAGAGTTCCATCGCCTCGAACTGCGGATCGAGCCGGCCCGGCACCACGTGCGCCACCGCGAAGTCGAGCGAGCCCTCGCGCAGGCGCGCCAGCATCCAGGGCAGCACGGTTTCGCTGAATTGCACATCGACGGCGGGCAGCCGCGCGTGGAAGTCCTTGAAGGCCACCGGCAGCACGGTGAGCGCGAAAGAGGTGCTGACGGCCAGCGCCACCTTGCCGGTGAGACCGTCGCGGATCTGTGCGATCTCGTCGCGGGCGCGCTGCATGTCGGCCAGCAGCAGCCGGGCGCGCGGCGCGAAGGCCTTGCCGAATTCGGTGAGCTGCACGCCCTTGACGCTGCGCTCCACCAGCGGCGCGCCGACCTCGCGCTCCAGCTCGCGCACGATCTTGGTGACAGCCGGCTGCGAGATGCCCAGCACGCGCGCGGCGGCACGGATGCTCAACTGCTCCACCACGGCCACGAAGGCATGCAGCTGGTTGGGTTTCATGAAAACCAAAAGTTATCTTCGAAGCCCAATTATTGTCTTTTCATGACAGCGGCGAATCTCTAGCATCCGGCGCGGCCAGGGCGTAGACCTTCGACCGACATTCCGAAAAGCAAAGCCAACACTGGAGACACATGAGCACCCCAAGCACCCGGCCCGCGCCGTCCTCGTCCCCCGCGCGCCGCCGCCAGACCATCGTGGCCACCACCATCGGCAACGGGCTGGAGTTCTTCGACTTCACCGTCTACGGTTTCCTGGCGCTCGTGATCGGCAAGCTGTTCTTCCCGACCTTCAGTTCCTACGGCCAGCTGCTGCTGACGGTGGCCAGTTTCGGCGTGGGCTTCATCATGCGGCCGCTGGGCGGCATCGTGATCGGCGCGTACGCCGACCGCGCAGGCCGCAAGAAGGCCATGACGCTCACCATCTTCCTGATGGCGCTGGGCTGCGCCATGATCGCCTTCACGCCCACCTATGCAGCCATCGGCGTCGCGGCGCCCATCGTCATCGTGCTGGCTCGGCTCATCCAGGGCTTCTCGGCCGGCGGCGAGGTCGGCGCATCGACCACGCTGCTGGTGGAACACGCCACGCCGGCCAACCGCGGCTACATGGCGAGCTGGCAGTTCGCGAGCCAGGGCCTGGGCGTGATGCTCGGCGCCGTCGTGGTGGGCCTGCTGACCTTCACGCTGTCTGCCGAATCGATGCAGAGCTGGGGCTGGCGCATTCCCTTCATCATCGGCATGCTGATCGCGCCGGTGGGCATGTACATCCGCCGCCATCTCGAAGAGTCGCTGCACATCTCGCCGCGGGAGGCCGCCGCGCCGCGCGAGAGCAGCCTGAAGATCGTCTGCACGCAGCACGGCAGGACGGTGCTGGCAGCCATTCTCTCGCTGGTCGGCGGCACCACGGCCGCGTATGTCGTGACCTTCTACATGCCCACGTACGCCGTGCGCGAGCTGGGCTTCACGCCCTCGGTGGCGCTCTTCGGCGCCGCGCTCACCGGCCTCATCTCCTTCGCCTTCGCGCCCTTCGTCGGCAAGCTGTCGGACGTGGTGGGCCGCAAGACGCTGATCGTCTGGAGCCGCGTCGCGCTCGCCCTGCTGATCTATCCCGGCTTCCTGTGGCTGAACGCCTCGCCCACGCCCACGGTGCTGTTCGTGGTGCTCGGCGTGTTCAGCTTCGGCCTGGTCGTCCAGACGGTGCCCGGCATCACGATGCTGCCCGAGATGTTCCCGAAGGCGGTGCGCGCCAGCGGCATGTCGCTGGTGTACAGCGTGGGCGTGGCGCTCTTCGGCGGCTTTGCGCCCTTCATCAGCACCTGGCTGCTCAACGCCACGGGCAGCAAGCTCGCGCCGGCCTGGTACCTGGTGGCGATGACGGTGGTCTCGCTGCTGGGCCTGCTCTGGCTGCGCGACCATACGGGCCGCGACATCGACGCCGCCGGCGCCCATTCGGCATCGGCCTGACCCACGGCCCTCATCACCATTCAAAGCACAGAAGTCCCCACCCCATGCAAGCACAACCCACCGCCGCCACGCGCTTCTTCTCGGGCACGTATGTCGAGGCCCGCGCCAAGTTCCTGGAGGCTGCCGCGCAGCGCGGCGCCACGGTCGAATCCTTCGTGATGGACGCGCACAGGGGCGCGCTAGGCGAAGAGCTGGCCACCGACGTCGCGCTGGTCGGCGCCATCGACGCGAAGAAGGTGCTGCTCGTGAGCTCGGGCACGCACGGCCCCGAAGGCTTCTGCGGCTCGGGCACGCAGATCGCCACGCTCAACGACGCGGACCTGCTCTCGCGGCTGGAGCAGGCCGGCGTCTCGCTGCTGCTGGTGCACGCGGTCAACCCCCACGGCTTCTCGCACCTGCACCGCACGAACGAAGACAACATCGACCTGAACCGCAACCACATCGACTTCAACGCGCCGCTGCCGGTCAATGCCGAGTACGCCGATGTCGAGCCGCTGGTGCTGCCCGCCACCTGGCCGCCGACGCCCGCCGACGAAGCGGCCGTGGCCGCCTACGTCGAGAAGCACGGCATGCGCGCCTTCCGCGCCGCCGTGACGCGCGGCCAGTACACCTCGCCCGACGGCCTGTTCTACGGCGGCACCGCACCTTCGTGGAGCAACAGGACCATCCGCAAGATCCTGCGCAAGTACGCCGCCTCGGCCACGCACCTCGGCTGGATCGACGTGCACACCGGCCTGGGCCCCTACGGCCACGGCGAGAAGATCTACCCCGGCCGCAACACGCCCGAAGACCTGGCGCGGGCTCACGACTGGTGGGGCGCCGACGTGTTCGCGCCCTTCGCCGGCGACTCGGCCTCGGCCGACGTGTCGGGCCCTGTGATTTCCACCGCGTACGACGAATGCCCCAACGCGAAGATCGCGCCCATGGGCCTCGAATTCGGCACCCTGCCCGACCTGGAAGTGCTCGACCGCCTGCGCGCCGACACCTGGCTGCGCCGCCACCCCGAGGCGCCGGAAGCGCAGAAGCGCGAGATCCGCACGCGATTGCGCGACGGCTTCTACTGCGACAACGACGAGTGGAAGGGGATGATCCTCGGCCAGACGCGGGTGGTGCTGCTGCAGACGCTGCAGGGGTTGCGCAAGGCCTGAGGCCGGCCGGTCTTTGTTCAGCCGAAGTTGGGCGCCCGCTTCTCGCGCAACGAGGCGACGCCCTCGCGCACATCGGCCCCCGCGAAGCCCATGAATTCGAGCGCCAGCGAAGCATCGAAGGTCGGGCCGGCCTGCCGCAGCCAGTTGTTCAGCGCGTACTTGGTGAAGCGGATCGCGCTCTGGCTGCCGGCCGCGAGCCGGTCGGCCACCTCGTAGGCGCGGGGCAGCAGGTCGGCCTCTTCCACCGCGAGCGACACGAGCCCGATGCGCTCGGCTTCCTCGCCGCTCACCGGCTCGCACAGCAGCAGGTGGTACTTGGCCTTGGCCATGCCGCACAGCAGCGGCCAGACGATGGCGGCGTGGTCGCCCGCCGCCACGCCCAGGCGGGTGTGGCCGTCGACGATCTTCGCGTTCTTCGCGGCGATGGAGATGTCGGCCAGCAGCCCCGCCACCAGGCCCGCACCCACCGCCGGGCCGTGCATGGCGCTCACGATGGGCTTGTCGCAGTTGACGATGTTGTAGACGAGGTCTCGCGCCTCGCGCCACACGCGCTGGCGCACCGCGTCGTCGGTGGTCATGTCCTGCACCATGGCGAGGTCGCCGCCGCCCGAGAAGCCCAACCCCTCGCCCCGCAGCACCGCGCAGCGCACGCTGTCGTCGGCCGACACGTCGCGCCAGATCTCGGCAAGCTCGCGATGGCCGTCATGGCCCGCCGTGGGCAGCTTGCCGTTGGCCGCCAGCATCCGGATGTCGAGCACCCCGCCGTTCGCGCCGCGGCGCTCGATGGCGAGGGTCTTGTAGCGGGCGGCGTAGTCCATGGCGGGTGTCTCTTTCTTTCGTCTCTTTGGGCTATTTCCTTGCCGCCAGCTCCCGGCAGCGCTGCACGTTCGCGTCGAAGCGCGAGGCCAGCCCGGGCTCGCACTCGTCGGACGGTGCGAGCCGGCACATGCCGACCACAGCGTAGTCCATCACCGCCGCCGTGCACATCGGGTACGCCGCGAGTTCAGGATTGGCCTTGCTCTTGAAGCCCCAGCGCTCCGAGAACTGCACTGTGCGGACCATCGCGCCGTGGAAGAAGCTTCGGTCTTTCGCGGCGATGGCCGCCTCCATGCGGGGCAGTTCCTCGTTCAGGTAGCCGACCGAGTCGAGCGGAAAGCCCGACGGGTCCTGCTGTGCGGTGGCGAAGGAAGCGGCGAGCACGAAGGGCAAGGCCGCAAGGGCGCGCAAAACGGAAGGAGTCGCGCGGCTTTGGGAGGTGCGGTGGAGGTGCATGGCTGCGAATTCTGCAACGTTTTGAAGCATTTCTGAACTCGCCACGATGCGCGGGCGCTACGCTGGCAGGCTTCGCTAGCGGCCTTTCTTCTGCTTGTCGAATTTGCGCCAGTACTGGAATTCGTCCTCGTGCACCTCGAGGTCGATCTCCGAAACGCGCGCCTGCAGCCGCTCCTGCACTTCGGCCACCGCCCGGTTGTAGACCAGCGGCCCGATCTCCTCCAGGAAGAAACCGAGCAGCGCACCCGCCGCGACGTTGCCGATGGGTTCTTCCATGTTCTCGCGGAAATAGCGCTCGATGGAGGTGATGGCCTGCTGGCGGGCTTCCTTCGGTATCTCGATGGTCATGGGCTGTTCCGGAAGTTGGATCGACCGGCCCATTGTGCCGGCGGCCCCCTTCGCTACCATGCGCGCTCACAACAACACACACCGGAGACACCCATGAAGTTGCGTTCCACCGCGCTCGCGGCCCTTGTCCTTGCGCTCGTCGCGGGCTGCACAACCCTCACCCCAACGCTGCCCCAGCGCCAGCTGATGCTGGTGGCGAACGACGAGAAGCAGTCGTGGAACGACGCCGGCGCGGTGATCCTCGGGCCGATGGGGCGCGACACGGTGCAGGTGCTGGACATCGGCACCGATCCGCTGGCGCCCAAGGTGCTCGGCACGCTGCAGCTGGACAACACCATCGCCGGCCCGCCGACCAACCTCGCGATCACGCCCGGCGAGACGCTGGCGCTGGTCGCCAACTCGCTCAACGTGGTCGAGGACAACGGCGCGCGCAAGCAGGTGCCCGACAACCGGCTCTTCGTGATCGACCTGACCACCACGCCGCCCAAGCTGCTCGACACGCTGCAGGTGGGCAGGCAGCCCTCGGGCCTGTCGATCAACCGCGCGGGCGACCTGGCGCTGGTGGCCAACCGCGCCGACAACTCGGTGAGCGTGCTGCGCATCTCGGGCAAGAAGGTGACGCTGGTCGACACCGTGGCCATGGGCGACTCGGTGGCGCACGTGAGCTTCACGCCCGACGGCAAGCGCGCGCTGGCAGCCAAGTTCCCGAGCCACAAGATCGCGCTGCTCGACGTGAACGGCGAGAAGGTCAGCTACAACAAGGTCGACCTCGCCGCGGGCCTGTGGCCCTACAACGTCGACGTGACGCCCGACGGCAAGCTCGCGCTGACCGCCGACAACGGCAACTCGGGCGCCTCCGACGGACAGGTCGACACGGTCAGCGTGATCGACATGGAAGCCGCGCCACCACGCGTGGTCGACAAGGTGGTGGTCGGCGACGGCCCCGAGGGCCTGGCCGTGAGCCCGACCGGCAAGCATGCGGTGGCCGTGATCCTGCGCGGCAGCAACGCGGCGAAGAACGCCTACTTCTACAACCGCAACGGCTCGGTGGTGCTGCTGAAGATCGACGGCAAGAAAGTCACGCGCGCCAACGAGGTGGTGGTGCGCGGGCTGCCGGAGGGTGCGGTGTGGAGCGCCGATGGCAGGTATCTGTACGTGGGCAACTTCATCGACCAGGACATCACGATCCTGAGGCTGGACGGCGACACGCTGGTGCCGACGGGCAAGTCGTTCCACCTGCAGGGCCATCCGGCCGCGATGCGCGGGAAAATGACGCACTGATTTCCCGCTCCCCCTCACTCTCCCGGACAACGACGAAGCCATGGCGCAACCCAAACGACAACTCCGCACGCTCGAACGCGGCATCCTCTGCCTGGTGATCGGCGTCGCCGTCCTGCTGGGGCCGCGCTTCCTCCAGGGCACGCGCTGGTTCGAGATGGTGGCGGGGGCCTATCTGGTGGGCTGGTTCGCATTGGTGCTGGGCATCGCGCTGATCGTGGTCGAGCTGGTGAAGCTGGGCAGGAAGCGCGAGTAGGGAAAAATCCGCAGCGCGGCGGGCTGGCGCAGCAACAGCCAACGGCACGAAGCGGCGCGCCCCGGTGGACGATCATGAACTGCCGTGGGAAGACAGCTCAGCCGCATTCAACCCACAGGACCACGGCAGTTGGTCATCTTGGATCGATGACATCGAACTCGAACTGCACCGGGGCGGAGTCTTCGACGTAGGCGGTGATCAGGTAGTGGCCGGGAGGATCGCCCTCGACCACGTCCCAGGACTTCGAAATGGTGCCGTCGTGGATGGTCAAGGTCACGTCCAGCGAAAGAGTCTTGCGGTCCGCCGACATGCCGTAAGGCTGGCCGCCGGTGCCCCATGTCTTCGGGGTTTCCGGCAATGTCATGCGTTCGAGAACGCGGACTTTGCCGGTCTTCCGGTTGAGCTTCAGGATCCAGCCGTAGTTCTGGTTGATCGTCCGGGGGACGGTGTTCGAAGCCTTGAAATCCAGCACGTCGTTGTTCGGCGCCAGCTTGAAGAGGCCGAAGACCGCATCGAGCGGGCACGTCCCATTCGCTATCGGAGCGTTGGCGCAAGCCTTGAACACGGCGGCATTCGATTCGGAAACGGAGCCATGCGACGCGGCGGGGCTCGGGAAGTCGCTGGAACCGCGCGGGGTGGCTCCCTCGGTTTGAGCGCCAGTGTGGGTGCACGCGGCCGCAGTGAAAAGAACGAGAAGGTGGCGAATTTTTTTCATGGCAAATGAGCTCGGCAAATGGGCTCGGCAAACGACCAAGGCCTGCATCATGATCCAGTTGGCCCACAGCGGCATCCGGCGGCGGATTCAAGCGGTCGTTCCACGCCAGGCGACGGACGGCAGCCCCGGACTGGTTGCCGTCAGCCGGTATGGCCTGCTGACATCCGGCGCGGCAGCGGATGCTGTTCATAGGCACGGCCATCGGGCATGTGGACGGCGGCCAGTCGCGGGGCGTGCAAATGGAAGCGTGTCCCGATAACATCGCGGCCACATTTGTTTCCCAAAGAAAAAAATGCCGCCGCTGCCCCCTCGCACCCGCCTGAGCCTCGCCCTGGCCATCGCCGTGCCCTTGATGCTTGCATCGTGCGGCGGGGGCGGAGGCGGCGGCTTCTCCTTCACGCCATTTCCTGCGGCCAATGGCGGCGGAGGCGACGCACCGCCTCCTCCTGCACCGCCCCCGGGCGCGCCGAAGTTCGCCGTCGGCGGCACCGTCACTGGCCTGGCAGGCAGCGGGCTCGTGCTGCAGAACAACGCGGGCGACGACCTGGCCATAGGCGCCGATGGCAGCTTCAGCTTCGCCACTTCGCTGGACGACGGTGCCGACTACGGCGTGACCGTGAAGACGCAGCCCACGGCGCTGCAGGTCTGCGTTGCGAAACAGGCCTTCGGGACGGTGGCGGGGGCGGCAGTGAACTCGGTGAGGGTCAATTGCTCGGAGGCCGGAGCCGATCGTTTCGGCTTTGCGGCCAACGAGCGATCGAATAATCTGACTGCATACACCGTTTCTGCGGATGGCAGTTTGTCGGCAGCCACTCCCGCTGCGTACTCCCTGGCAGGCACCCCCCAGCACGTGACAGCGCATCCCTCGGGGAAAAAGCTCTACGCCAGCATCTACGTCGGTACCCAAGGCGTCACCCAATACACCATCGATCCCGCCGGCACGCTGTCGCAAGACCTCAATATCACCACCGGCGTCGGCACGAGCCCGGTTTTTGTCGGCGTCGAACCCAAGGGACGTTTTGCCTACGTGATCGGCGACGGGCAGATCCATCGGCTCAATATCGACGCGACCACCGGCGACCTCGACGGCAGCACGGCCGTGGCCGTGGCCGGCGGCAACAGCCGCAAGCTGGGTTTCGATCCCGACGGGCGATTCGCGTTCGTGCCCAACGGTGCGTCCGTCGAGGTGTTCCGCCTGGACCAGGGCACCGGCGTTCCGATCTCGCCACCCGTGTCGGTCGCGCTGCCGGTCGGCGGCTTCGTCGACGTCGCGGCCGAGCCCAGCGGCCGTTTCGCCTACGTGAGCACCGGCAACAACCCCGGCACCCTGCTCGCTTATTCCATCGACCAGACCACGGGCGCGTTGACTTCGATCGGCTCGGTACCCTCCGGCAACACGCCCTTCGGCATGGCCATCGATCCGACCGGACGCTTCGTGTACGTTGCGAACCGGAACTCCCACGACGTCTCGGCCTACGCCATCAACCCACGAACCGGCGCGCTGACATCGGTACCGGGCCAACCGTTCTCCGTCGGAGGCAACACGCCCAACTCCGTGACCGTGGATCGCACAGGCCGGTTCGCCTACACGGCGAACCAAGGCGACAACACGATCTCGATCTTCACGATCGACCGGACCACTGGCGCGCTCGCTCTGCAAACCGCGCGACCAGCCGGAGCCAACGGGCCGCAGTTCTTCGCGCTCACGAAGTAGGTAGCGCGGGCTCCGGGTCAGGCCCCGCTAGTTTTGCGAATGGGCCCGCAGCCGTATCTGCAAGGCTCGGAACAGGTCAGATGAGGCACAACGCAACTGCAATACGCAGTTACGCAGTTGGCGAAGGCCACAGAACGCCCCGGTGCAGCAGCGGCCATCCGCCGAAGCTCAACAGCCCCTCACACCAACAACCGGCAGCCGGACCGCGTCAGGCCTTCTTGCCCCGCATCTTGCCGACCAGCTCCACCGCGCCCAGCACGATGGCGCCGGCCACCAGGCCCACGCCGGCATTCACGCCCATGGAGCCCAGCGTGCCGAACACGCCGCCGGTGGCCTTGGCCCAGTCCTCGACTGCATGGCCCAGCGCCGGTACGCCGTGCACCAGGATGCCGCCGCCCACGAGGAACATCGCGGCCGTGCCGGCCACCGACAGCGCCTTCATGAGCCACGGCGCCGCCGCCAGGATACCCCGGCCCAGGGCCTGGGCGCCCGCGCTCGCGCGCTGGCTCAGGTAGAGGCCCGCGTCGTCCAGCTTCACGATGCCGGCCACCAGGCCGTAGACGCCGATGGTCATGATGAGCGCGATGCCCACCAGCACGCTCAGCTGGGTGGTGAAGGGCTGGCCCTGCACGGTGCCCAGCGTGATGGCGATGATTTCCGCCGAGAGGATGAAGTCGGTGCGCACCGCGCCCTTGATCTTGTCCTTTTCCATCGCGACCACGTCGATCGAGGCATCGGCCATGGCCTTCTCGTGGCGCTGCGTGTCGGTGTCGTGTTCGTCCTTGTGCAGGAACTTGTGCGCCAGTTTTTCCGCGCCTTCGAAGCAGAGGAAAGCGCCGCCGATCATCAGCAGCGGCGTCACCAGCCAGGGCAGCCAGGTGCCGATGGCCAGGGCGGCCGGCACGAGGATGGCCTTGTTGACGAAGGAGCCCTTGCACACGGCCCACACCACCGGGATCTCGCGCTCGGCCTTCACTCCGGTGACCTGCTGCGCGTTGAGCGCGAGGTCGTCGCCCAGGACGCCGGCCGTCTTCTTGGCGGCTACTTTGGTGAGGACCGATACGTCGTCGAGAACGGTCGCGATGTCGTCGAGCAGCAGGAGCAGGCTGGAGGCCATGGGCAGGATTCGGGCTGAAAAGGAAGCGGCGAGCTTATCCGCAGCCGGGTTGCGCCTTGGCAATACCCGTACGCCGGCGCCTCCCGGGCCCTCAGAGCGCGCTCAGCGCAATGGCCAGCATGGCCGCCAGCGAGGCGCCGAAGAGCGCCAGGCCGACGCGGCGGCGCCGGTGCGTGAGCATCCACAGCACCACGCCCGAGATCGACAGGAAGATCAGGCTGCCGGCGAGCGTATCGACCAGCAGGATCCAGGGCAGCGGCATGGCGCCGCCCTTGTGCATGTTGGTGAGCGTGGCGACGAAGCCGTTGCGCGTGGTGGTCACGCCCACCGAGCGGTTGCCCTGCCAGTATTCGGCCTGAACGATCTCGTTGGGGCCACCGAAGTTGAAGATCCAGTGCGCCGGCTGCGTGAGCGCGGGAGCCGTCTTGTCGCTCTTGTCGGCCCATGCGACGGGCTTGGCAGCCTCGACGCGGCTGGAATTCGGCGGGCCGCTCATGCGCAGCGCCTCCTGCAGCCAGCGGCTCATGGCCTCGGGCGTTTCCGGCACCGGATCGGGCAGCGCCAGCTGGGCACGGCTGCGCTCCTGGGCCTGCGGCAGCTTCAGCACGTTGCGGTGGTTGAGCCAGATGCCGCTGAAGCCGAACAGCAGCCCCAGCACCGCGCCCCACAGGCCGAACCAGCCGTGGGTGCGGCGGATCCACTGCACGGCGGCCGTGCGGCGCTGGTGCGAGCGCACGCGCGCGGCATGGCCGAGGGAGGAAGAACTGCTGCCGGCGGCGTCCATGTGGCGGTCGCCGGCTCAGGCCACGTTGCGCTTGAGGCGGATTTCCTCGATGCGCACGGTGCCGATGGCGGTGGTCTTGGCGGTCTTCATCTCGCGCTTGAAGCCCGCGAGTTCGTGGAAGCGCATGGCGCGGTCGTTGCGAATGGGCACCCAGATGGTGACCGTGGTGCAGCCCTCTTCCTCCAGGCCTTCGCGGGCGGCGTCCCACAGGGCCACGCCGGCGCCCTTGCCCCAGTGCTCGGGCTTGACGTAGATGGCCCAGATCTCGCCGGTGGTCGGCGGCGTCTTGGGGTCGCGCGAGCGGTCGAAGCCCACGAAGCCGACGACCTCGCTGCCTTGCACCACCACGTGCACCTGGGGTTCGCTGTATTCGATGGCCTCGCGCCACTTGGCTTCGCGCGAGGCCGGGGCCAGCGCGCGCAGTTCTTCCTCGGGAAGGATGCCTTCGTAGGCGGCCTTGACGGAGAGTGCGTGGATTTCTGCGACGGCCTTGGCGTCGCGCAGGGTCGCGGGGCGAACTTCGTAATCTGACATGGATGCGGGAAATCGGATGGAACCGGCTATTGTCGCCGCACCGCTAAACTGCTGGCCGCATACGTCGCAACTACAGGAGAAACCGACATGGCCAAGGGTCAGCAACGCAGCAACAAGGAAGCGAAGAAGCCGAAGAAGGACACCTCGCCGCCCAAGCCTGTGAGCACTGGCGGCATCGAGCCGGTCCGCACCATCACGACCGAAGTCATCCCCCGCGGCAAGCTCAAGAACAAGTGATGAGCGAAGCGCCAGCGCCCGCCCCCAGGCCCCAGCCGCGCAATCCGCTGCACGGGGTCACGCTGGAGGCCATCGTCACGGCGCTGGCCGGCCACTACGGGTGGAAGCGCCTGAGCGAGCTCGTTCCCATCCGCTGCTTCACGCTCGACCCGAGCGTGGGCTCCAGCCTCAAGTTCCTGCGCAAGACGCCGTGGGCGCGCGAGAAGGTCGAGAGCCTGTACCTCTTCATGCTGCGCGAGCAACGCCGCGAGCAGCAACAGCAACAGCAACCATGAAGGTCCGGATCGAGCCTTCGGGCCTCGACTTCGAGACCGACGCCGAAACCACCCTGCTGAAGGCCGCCGAGGCCGCCGGCATCGAGCTGCCGAGCTCGTGTCGCAACGGCACCTGCCGCACCTGCATCTGCCTGCGGCTCGCGGGCGAAACCCGCCACATCATCGAATGGCCCGGCCTGAGCGCCGAGGAAAAGGCCGAGGGCTGGATCCTGCCCTGCGTGGCACAGGCGCTGGGCGACGTCACGCTCGAAGTGCCGGGCGCGCGCTCCCTGTTTGCCGATTAGGCGGCTGGCGGCCTGACCGAAGGCGCCGCCACCACCAGCCGGTCGCGCTGCGCCAGCGACGGAAACAGCTTGAACCAGGTCAGCGCGACCAGCATGGTGCCCACGCCGCCCACCACCACCGAGCCGACCGGCCCCAGCAGCGCCGCCGTGGCGCCCGACTCGAACTCGCCGAGCTGGTTGCTCGCGCCGATGAAGATCGAGTTGACCGCGCTCACCCGCCCGCGCATGGCGTCGGGCGTTTCCAGCTGCACCAGTGTCTGGCGGATCACCACGTTGACCATGTCTGCGCCGCCCGAGACCGCCAGCGCGATCAGCGAGACGACGAAGCTCTTCGAAATGCCGAACACCACCATGCACAGCCCGAAGAGCCCGATGGCCAGCAGCAGCGTGCGCCCGATGTGGCGCTCCACCGGCCGGCGCGTGAGCGCGATGGACATCACCAGCGCGCCCACCGCCGGTGCGCTGCGCAGCAGGCCCAGGCCCCAGGGACCGGTGTGCAGGATGTCCTTGGCATAGATCGGCAGCAGCGCCACCGCGCCGCCCAGCAGCACCGCGAACAGGTCGAGCGAGACGGCGCCGAGCACGGGCTTGCGCTTCCAGATGAAATCGACGCCCGCGAACACGGTAGACAGCGTCACCGGCTCGCGCGCGGCCGGCGTGTAGGCATAGCGCAGACGCAGCACCAGCGCGCAGGCGACACCGAAGAAGGCCACGCTGGCGCCATACACCACCGCCATGCCCGCCACGAACAGCAGGCCGCCAAGGGCCGGCCCGCCGATGATCGCGCCCTGCATGCCCGCCGAGCTGAAGGCCATTGCGCGCGCCAGCATGGTGGGCGGCACCAGCAGCGGCGTCAGCGCCTGCTGCGCCGGCATCTGGAAGGCCCGCACCGCGCCCAGCACCAGAGAAAGGCCCAGCAGCAGGCCGCGCGTGTCGTGCTTCTCGAGCACCGCCAGCAGCAGCACCAGTGCCACCAGCCCCTGCACCGCGAAGCACGCCGCCACGATGCGCCCGCGATGGTGACGGTCGACGATGTGCCCGGCCAGCAGCGCCAGCAGCAGCGCGGGCACGAACTGGTAGAGGCCGACCAGGCCCAGGTCCCAGGCGCTGCCGGTGAGCTCGTACATGTGCCAGCCGATGGCCACCAGCAACATCTGCGAGGCGGCCGTGCCGAAGAGGCGCGCCGTCCACATCTGCATGAAGGGGCGTTCGCGCGTCAGGTCGGAGAAGCTGGGGGGAGAAACCGCTGCGGCCGTCGATGTGGCTTGGGCGTCGGGGGAAGAGGAAGCGGAGGCTTGGGCGGGGCCGGACATTCGTCCGAGGATAGCCGAGGCCGGATGAGCGGGGCGTGAGCCTGGGCAAGGGGCCCGGCGCCCCGCTGTCTACACTCTGCGGCTTCCATGACCGCCCCGCCGCCACTGCAACCCGTTCACGAAGACCCGTACCTGCTGGTGCTCGACAAGCCTGCGGGCCTGCTCTGTGTGCCCGGCCGCGGCGAGGACAAGCAGGACTGCCTGAGCGCCCGCGCCATGCGGCAGTGGCCCGACGCGCTGATCGTGCACCGGCTCGACATGGCCACCAGCGGCCTGGTGCTGATGGCGCGCGGCATCGAGATGCAGCGCGCGCTGAGCGCGGCCTTTGCCGACCGCGAGGTGCACAAGCGCTACGAAGCCATCGTCGATGGCGCGATGCCGCTGCGCCAGGAGTGGTCGCTGATCGACGCGCCGCTGATGGCCGACTGGCCGCGCCGCCCGCTGCAGAAGATCGATCCGGAGGGCAAGCCCAGCCTCACGCGATGGAAGGCGCTGTCAGTGCTGCCCGGCGAGCCCGCCGCCACACATGTGCTGCTGGAGCCCCTGACGGGCCGTTCGCATCAGCTGCGCGTGCATCTGCTGTCGATCGGGCATCCGATCCTGGGAGATGCGCTGTACGGCGACGCCGCACTGCAGGCGCGTGCGGCGCGCCTGCTGCTGCATGCGAGCGAACTTGGGTTCGTGCACCCGGTGACGCAGCAGAGCCTTTTCTTCAACCGGCCGCCTGATTGGACGTGACGGGCTGGGCCCTTCCTCAGCCGCCCTTCACCACCAGCACGGGCATGTTCGCGTCCTGGAGCACCCGCTGCGTCACGCTGCCCAGCAGCAGTTTCTCGATGCCGCTGCGGCCGTGCGAGCCCATCACGATCAGGTCTGCCGCGATGGCGATGGCCGTGTCGACGATGCCTTCGTGCACCACGTGGCCGTCGATCACGCGCTGGTCGCTGTGAAGGCCTTCCGCCGCGAGCGCCGCCACGCCGCGTGCGAGGGCGGCATTGGCACTGGCAGTGGCCGCCGCGAGGTATTCGTTCTGGCCGAGCGCATAGTCCGCGCCCACGCCGATGAAGGGGTAGTTGTCGATCACGTGGATCAGCGTGATGCGGCTACCGAAGGCCAGCGCGAGGCCGCTGGCCTTGCTGACGGCGAGCATGGAAGTTTCGGAGCCGTCGATCGGAACCAGGATGTGATTGAACATGGCGGGACCTCGCTTTCGTTCGCAGACAGACTCGGCCCATACCGGACCGGGGACCCGAATTTAACCGTTGTTGCGCGGAGCAGGCTGTAGGACTCGTGCCAGCAAGGGCAAGCCCCGAGATCGCCCAGCTTCAGTCCCCCTGGAAACCCTCGGCCCGGCAGGTGATCACCAGCGTGTCGCGCCAGCCCTCGCCGCCCTCTTCGAGCGGCTGGATCGGCGTCGACTCGTGGATCACGCGCGCATCGTCGAGCAGCAGAAGCGTCCACGGCTCGGTCATCGTGAAGCGCTCGCCACGCCTTCCGTTGGCCTCGAACACGCGTGTCTCTCCGCCCTTGATGCCGTGCCGCCCCACGAGCGCGACAGCCACCAGATCCACACCATCGCGGTGCGCGCCCTCGGGCGTGGGGCGACCGATGCCGCCGGCGGTGTCGATGCGGAACTGATGCGCCTCCACGTACCAGCGCTGCGCCGCACCGCGCATCTCGCTGCTGGCCTTCCCGAGCTGCTGCAGCAGCCGCTGCCACACCGGCTGCGCGATGGTGGCGTCGAGCATCGGCGCAAACCAGCGCTGCATGCCGCCATGCAGCGCGTTGTATTCCACCGGCTGCCAGTGCGCGCGATGCGGCACCTGGGCGAGCGTGGCCTGCTCGTCGGCTTCGACGGTGAAGCAGGCATGGCGTCGCGTGCGATAGCGGCCGCCGTCCTTCAGGTAGTCGTCGGGCGGAAGATCGTTCCAGTCGGCATGCAGCGCTTCGAGCTGCGCGACCGGGAGACCGAGCCATTCGGCTACGCCTTGGGGGCTCAGCACGGCATAGCCTTGATCGCGCAGCGCGGCGGGCAGCTCGGCCGGCGAAATGAACGGAGGAGTGAAGGCGGCGGTGGTCACTGCGCGCTGACCTTCACGTCCTTCCAGAACGCGACGCGGTCGCGGATCTCTTCGGCTTCGGGCTTCGGATCGGCGTAGTACCAGGCGGCGTCGGTGTTGAGTTCGCCGTTGACCAGCAGCGAGTAGTAGTTCGCTGTGCCCTTCCAGGGGCAGGTGGTCTTGTGATTGCTGAAGGTGACGAAGTCGCGGTTGAGCGAGCTCATCGGGAAATAGTGGTTGCCTTCGACGAGGACTGTGTCGTCGCTTTCGGCGATGGTTACGCCGTTCCAGGTTGCTTTCATGATTTTTGGGGTCTCCAGGGCGGCTGGCTGCCGCTGCGGGGGTTATTGTGCCGCTGCTGGGGGGTTGGGCTTTTTTGGGGTACCTGTATCTACCCTGTTTGAGGGTTTGTTTTCCGGGGCCGGGTCTCGGCCCGGCGGCCGACCTACTTTTCTTTGCTTCGCCAAAGAAAAGTAGGCAAAAGAAAGGCGACCCTACTGTCTGCGTCCCTTCGCTTCGCTACGGGCAACCTGCGGTGCTCGACGTAGGAGGGGGTCCGCAGAACTCGCTTCGCTCAAACAGCTGCGGCCCTGATCCCTCCTACGTCTGCGCTCCTCGGCGCAGCCAGAAGGGATCGACACGCGCCATCGCTGCGCTCGGCTTCTGAACAGCCTTGGACTGGCCTTCGCTTCGCTCGGCCAGGGATCCAAGGTCAGAACCGATTCCGGCGGCGCCAACAGCGCACGCAACCCCAACAAGCCCGTCGTCTCATTCCAAGCACGGCAGGTGCGAAGCGCCTGCCGTGCCTTGGGGGCCGAGCAACGCGATGGCCCGAGCATCTCCCCTCCCCTCTGGCTGCGCCGAGGAGCGCAGCGTTTCGCGGATAAGGGCTCGCAGTTGTCTGAGCGAAGCGAGTTCTGCGAGACCCCGCGAAACGCGAGCACCACAGGTTGCCCCGTAGCGCAGCGAAGGGGTCGCAGACAGTGGGGTCGCCTTTTCTTTGCCTACTTTCTTTTGGCGAAGCAAAAGAAAGTAGGGCGGCCGCCGGGCCGAGACCCGGCCCCGGGAAACAAGCAACCAAAGGACTCAAGCAGCCAACCAGTGCACGCTGAACAGCCTCTCAGAATCAGTCCAAACCGCCCCAGGCCGAAACCCAGCCCTAACAGCCAACGCCCGAAGCCCCTCAACAGTGAACTTATGCGAGTACTCCGTATGAATAGTCTCGCCTTCCTCAAACCCGAACACCTGCCCATTCAAAGAAACACTCTGAGCCCGCCGACTCACAAGATGCATCTCGATCCGCTGCCGAGGCGCGTTGTAGAACGCCGCATGCGAGAACCCATCGAGGTCGAAGTCGGCATCCAACTCAGCATTGGCCCGACGCAACAGATTCAGGTTGAACTCCCCCGTAACCCCCTGCGCATCGTTGTAAGCCGCATGCAACCGCCCCGGATCCTTCACCAGATCCACCCCGATCAGCAGCCCGCCTCCACGCAACATTCGCGCAGCCAGCTGCAGAAAAGCCAGCGCCTCGTCGGGCTCGAAGTTTCCGATCGTCGACCCGGGAAAGAATCCAACCCGTCGACCTGAACCAGCCATGGGCGCAGGCAGCACCAGCGGCATCGTGTAGTCGGCCGCGATAGGCTGCACCACCAGCTCCGGATAGTCCGCCTTCAGCCGCTGCGCGGCAGCCTCCAGATACTCCCCCGAGATGTCGATAGGCAGATACCGCTTGGGCGTCTCCAGCGCATCGAGCAGCAGCCGAACCTTGGTCAGCGACCCCGCTCCGAACTCGACGATCTCCGCATTCGGCCCGATCTGCCCCGCAATCTCCCCAGCGCATTCGCCAAGAATGCGCAGCTCCGTACGCGTCGGGTAGTACTCGGGCAGTTCGCAGATGCGGTCGAACAGCTGCGAGCCTGCCGCGTCGTAGAAGAACTTCGGCGAGATGCTGCGCGGCGAACGCGCCAGTCCCGCCTGCATCTCGCGGCCGAACTCGGACAGCGGCGCTGCAGTTGCATCGGCCCGCGACGAAGACGAAGCTGCCGGCTTCTGCCGCGCCTTCGCGGGCACGAAGGATGACAGCGAGGACGAGGAAGTTGGATTGCGCATGATCAAAGGTCTTTCGCGAGCCGCAGCCCCGTGAACTGCCAGCGCGCCGCCGGCGGGAAGAAGTTGCGATAGCTGGGCCGCGCATGCCCGGCCGGCGTGGCGACGCTGCCGCCGCGCAGCACCAGTTGCCCCACCATGAACTTGCCGTTGTATTCGGCGGCGATGCCCGGCAGTGGCCTGAAGCCGGGATACGGGTCGTACGACGACCGCGTCCATTGCCAGACATGTCCGGTCATCTGCGAGATGCCGGGCGCATCGTGCGCCGCCTCCCATTCGAACTCGGTCGGCAGCCGCGCGCCGGCCCATTCGGCGTAGGCGGCGGCTTCATAAAAGCTGAGCTGCGACACCGGCGCGTCGGCCTCCATCGGCCGCACGCCGTGCAGGCCGAACACATGCCAGCCACCTCCGGCCTGGGCCGTGGCGGCACCGGCGAAACGCAGCCTCGGATCGTCCTGCGCCAGCCAGTAGGCCGGATGCCGCCAGCCATTGGCCTGCACCGCGGCCCAGCCGTCGGACAGCCACAGGTCGGGCCGCTGGTAGCCGCCGTCGGCGATGAACTGGGCGAAGTCGCCGCAGCTCACCAGTCGGTCGGCAATGGCATAAGGCTGCAGCAGCGCACGGTGGCGCGGCGTTTCGTTGTCGAAGGAGAAGCCGGTGCCGGCGTGCCCCACCTCGGCCACGCCACCGTGCTGCTCGATCCAGCGCATCGCGGGCGGCACCGCGGCAAGGCGCAGCGCGGGGCCGCCGGCGGGCCTGTAGGCGGGCAGCATCGGGTTGCAGGAGAACGCATGCAGGATGTCGGTGAGAAGCAGCTCCTGGTGCTGCTGCTCGTGGTGCAGGCCCAGCGTGACGATGGGCTCGATCACGCTCCAGTCGGGCCCGCCCTCTTCCAGCAGCGCCACCACGGCCTCGTCGACATGGCGGCGGTACTCGTGCACCTCGTCCAGCGACGGCCGCGTGAGCAGGCCGCGCTGCGGGCGCGGATGGCGCGGGCCGAGCGCCTCGTAGTACGAGTTGAAGAGATAGAGAAAGCGCGCGTCGAAGGGCTGGTAGCCGCTGGCGTGCGGCTGCAGCAGCACGCTTTCGAAGAACCAGGTGGTGTGCGCCAGGTGCCACTTGGTGGGGCTGGCATCGGGCATCGACTGGATGCACTGGTCTTCGGCGGACAGCGGGGCGGCAAGCGTCAGGCTGGCTGCGCGCACTTCGCGAAACCTGTCGCGCAGGGCGCCCGCCGCCTGAGTGGTCGGCCGGGAAAGCGTCATGGAGTCTCCAGTCGGGTCAGCCGCAAGTTGTAGCCCATCCGGGTCGCGGCGGCACGTAGGACAAAACGCCGCAGGCCTGCCGCCGCGACTTCGGCAAAGAGCACAAGGGGGAGCCACTGTGGCACAAGACGCCGGGGCGTGCAGGAGGGCTGCGTATCATCCGACGCATGCAAACGACCAACCCATCGGGCAGGCCCAAAGTCGTCATCGTCGGCTGCGGATTCGGCGGACTCGAAGCGGCGCGCAAGCTGCAGAACGCCAATGTCGACGTGACGGTGATCGACAAGACCAACCACCACCTGTTCCAGCCGCTGCTGTACCAGGTGGCGACCGCCGGGCTGGCCGCACCGTCCATCGCGGCGCCGGTGCGCGGGCTGTTCCGCAAGCAGCAGAACATCACGACGCTGCTGGGCGAGGTGAGCGGCATCGATCCGGCCTCGCGGTCGGTGCAGCTGGCCAACGGCGACCGCGTGCCGTACGACCACCTGATCGTCGCCGCCGGCGCCACGCACAGCTACTTCGGGCACGACGAGTGGTCCACCGTGGCGCCCGGGCTGAAGACGCTGGCCGATGCCTTCGAGATCCGCCGCCGCGTGCTGCTGTCCTTCGAGACCGCCGAGATCACCGCCGACCTGGAACGCCGTCGCGCCCTGCTCACCTTCGTGGTGATCGGCGCCGGCCCCACGGGCGTCGAGATGGCGGGCACGCTGGCCGAGATCGCCAAGCACACGCTCTCGGGCGAGTTCCGCCACATCGATCCGGCCAGCGCGCAGGTGCTGCTGGTCGAAGGCGGCCCGCGCGTGCTGCAGGCCATGCCCGAGTCGCTGAGCCAGAAGGCGCTGGAGCAGTTGCAGAAGCTGGGCGTCGAAGTGCGGCTGAACGCGCGGGTGACCTCCATCGACACCACCGGGCTCGAAGTGCAGACTGGCGGCGGCGCGGACGGTGCTCCGGTCGACAGCTACCGAATCGATAGCAGCTGCGTGGTGTGGGCGGCCGGCGTGGCGGCTTCGCCGCTGGGCCGCATGCTCGGCGCGGCCACGGGCGTCGAATGCGACCGCGCGGGCCGCATCAAGGTCGAGCCCGACCTGAGCCTCGCGGGCCACCCCGAGATCAGCGTGGTTGGCGACCTCGCCGCCGCCATGAGCCACGCGCCTGGCAAGCCGCCCAGGCCGGTGCCCGGCGTGTCGCCCGGCGCCAAGCAGGCGGGGCGCGCGGCGGCCGCCAACATCCTGCGCCGCATCGCGGGCCAGCCGACGGTGCCGTTCCGCTATGCCGACTACGGCAACCTTGCGACCATCGGCCGCAACTCGGCGGTGGTCGACCTGGGCACGCCTTTCGGCCCGCTGCGCTTCAGCGGCCGGCTCGCATGGCTGTTCTGGCTGTTCGCGCACGCCTACTTCCTGATCGGCTTTCGCAACCGCGTGGTCGTGATGATGGATTGGGCCAGCGCCTACTGGAGCTTCCAGCGCAACGCGCGCGTGGTGGCCGACGTTCAAGGCAAAAGCGAATCCTGAAAACCAGTTACATGCTCTCGCTCTTCATCTGGATCGCGGCGCATGCGGCCGAAGCGCTGTTCTGCCTCTGGGTGCTGCGCTGGGGCGGCGCCGAGCGGCTCGAAGGCACCTTCGCCTCGGGCTTTTTCTTCAGCAACTTCGCGCCGCGCTGGAGCGCCGAGGGGCTGAAGATGGCGGCGCTGATCCTGCTGCTGTTCTGCGCCGTCAGCTTCGTCGCGGGCCTGTTCGTGCCGGGGCTGCGCTGCTGGGGCAGCTGCTAGCAGCGCCCTGCCCCCCAAGCCTCAAGTCCCGATCACGCCGCCGTCGTTCTTGGTGATGGCGATGGTCGCCGAGCGCGGCCGGCCCGCGCCGTCGGGCCACTTCGACACGGCGAGCGGGCGGTCGGGATCGCTGCGCTCGTTGGCCGGTTCGCCCGGATGCTGGATGTTGATGAACAGCGTGCGCAGGTCGGGCGTGGCAGTGAGGCCGGAGATCTCGCAGCCGGCCGGGCCGAGCAGGAAGCGGCGGATCTCGCCCTTGGTCGGGTCGCAGGCCAGCATCTGGTTGTTGGGCAGGTTGGCGTACTCGCCCTTGCCCAGCGTGGAGGTCGACACGTCGGTCTCGATCCACAGCACGCCGCGCGCGTCGACCATCAGGCCGTCGGGGCTGCCGAAGGTGTCGCCCCTGATGTTGCCTTGCGCCTCGTAGCGCGTCTGCTTCGGATCGCCCGCGAGCACGAGGTGGTTCCACGTGAACTTGGTGGCATCGAGGTCGCCGCTTTCCTTCCAGCGGATGATCTGGCCCATCGTGTTGTTGGAGCGCGGGTTGGCCGCGTCCATGAAGGGCTGGCCGGCGGCGCCGCGGTTGCTGTTGTTGGTGAGCGTGCAGTAGACCTCCTTGGTCAGCGGGTCCACCGTGGTCCACTCGGGGCGGTCCATCTTCGTGGCGCCCAGCAGGTCGCTGGCCTGGCGCGCCTTGATGAGCACGTCGCCCTGGGTCGTGAAGCCCTTGTCGGCCACGAGGCCACCCTTGCCTTGCGTGAGCGGCAGCCATTCGCCGGTGCCATCCACGTCGAAGCGGGCCACATACAGCGTGCCGTGGTCGAGCAGGTCGCGGTTGGCGGCCGCGCCGCCGGGCTTGACCGCGTCGCGGCTCACGAACTTGTAGATGTATTCGAAGCGCGAGTCCTCGCCCATGTAGACGACGGCACGGCCGTCGTTGGTGAGCGCGGTGGCTGCGCCCTCGTGCGCGGCGCGGCCCATCGCGGTGCGCTTGCGCGGCGTGGAGGCGGGGTCCTGCGGGTCGATCTCGACCACCCAGCCGTAGCGGTTCGATTCGTTCGGGTGCTTCGACACATCGAAGCGCGCCTCGTGCTCGTGCCAGCGGTACTTGGCGCCGTTGCCTTTCTTGATGCCCCAGCGCTTCTGGTGGGCGTCGGGCGTATCGGTGCCCTCGAAGTAGTCGGCGAAGTTCTCTTCGCAGGTGAGGTAGGTACCCCACGGCGTGTGGCCGTTGGAGCAATTGTTGAAGGTGCCCAGCACCTGCGTGCCCGAGGGGTCGGCGGCGGTGCGCAGCATCGCGTGGCCGGCGGCGGGGCCGGTGAGCGTCATCGGGGTGAGCGCGGTGATGCGACGCGCGAAGCGCGAGGGCGCGAGCTGGGTCCACTTGCCGAAGCCGTCGCGCTGCAGCTCGATGACCGACACGCCGTGCGCGTTCATCGACTTGCGCACCTTCTCGGGCGTCCAGGTCTTCATGCCGTCGGGGTGAAGCAGGCCATCGTCGACGTATTCGTGGTTCAGCACCAGCAGGCCACGGTTGGAGCCTTCGATCGGGAAGAAGGCCATGCCGTCGTGATGCATGCCGGCTTGCAGCGCCTGCTCTTCGGCGGTGTTGGAACCGTCGGTCTTGAAGGCGGGCATGGCGCCCGCGATGCCGGTCGGGTCGCCCCAGCGATAGAGAACCTGGGTGCTGTAGCCCTCGGGCACGACCACGGTGTCGACGGCTGCCATGGGCACGCTCTTGAAGCCGATGGAGCGGCCCAGGCCGCTCACGTTGCCGCTTCCTCCGGTGGTGCCGGTGGTGGCGCATCCGGCCAGAGTGCCGGCCGCCAGCGGGCCGAAGAGCCCGGCCACCGCCGCCGCCATGCCGCCGCGCACGAACACACGCCGGGCCGGGTCGGAAACGTCATGGATCGTGGGGTTGGTGGAGGGATTGGAGTCCTCCATGCGGGCGAAGTCTTTGGCCATGTTCTTGTCGCGGGGGATTGTGGGAACCCGCCATGCTCCGGAGATCCCGTGAATTTGCCGTGACATTGGCAACCTGGGCTCCAGGCACCGGCAGGCTCAGAAAAGGCTGCCCCAATGGCCGCCGCCCCAGTGCGGCCGTGCCTGTTCGTCGCGCTGGTGCTTGCGCCATTCCCATGGCGGCGTCGGCTTCGGGTCGGCCCAGAGGCCGGCGCGGCGCGCCTGAGCGCGCTCCTGGAGCTTGAACAAGCCGCCGCCGCGCTTGGTGGCGAGGCGGTTGTAGTCGTACACCCAGGCCCAGCCCTCGGAGACCATGCGGCTGCCGGCGTCCTCGCCGTTGCAGCTCACGTCGGCCACGGTGCGGCCGTAGCGGTCGGTGTCGACCTCGGTGATGAGCGCCTGCTCGCCGAAGCAGATGCCGCCGAGCGCCTGCCTGCTGCGCTGGCCGTAGGGCTGGGCCTTCTCGGGCGCGTCGATGGCTGCGATGCGCACCTTCACGCGCTCGTAGGCGCCGATGCGCCCGCAGCGGGCGGTGAGCGTGTCGCCGTCGCTGATGCCGACGACGAGGCAGTTGCGCGGCGCGGCCTGGGAGAGAAGGGGAAAGGCAAGAAGAGCGAGAGCAAGAAGACTGGAAGGCAGCGCGCGAAAGTGCATGAAAAAGCCGGAAGGACCAGGAGATTGGCAGAATGGCCGGTCCGATCGAGGCTAAGTGATGCGCACGCCGGAAAAGATCGGGACACAGTTTTTTTCTTTCTTGCGTTCTTCCCTGAACGGCGCTTCGAAGGAGACCCGCACATGCAGGAACCCACCCGGGACGACTGGTTTTTCGCGGCCAACGACGCATGGGACGCCGGCGCGCACAAGAAGGCGCTGTCGCTGTTCCTCAAGGCCGCTGCAGCCGGCGAGACGCACGCGCTCAACAGCGTCGGCTACTTCCTCGACCACGGCATCGGCGTGAAGCAGGACAGCGCCGCCGCCCGACTCTGGTATCGCAAGGCGGCCAGGGCAGGCGACATTGCGGGCTGCGCCAACCTGGCCATCTGCTACCGCGACGAAGGCAATTTCCGCTGGGCCCGCTACTGGTTCGAGCGCGCCTACGCACAGGGCGACGGCGACGCAGCGCTGGAGCTGGGCCGCCTCTTCCTCTGGGAAGGCCCGCACAAGAACCACCGCAAGGTCGTCGACTACCTGACGAAGGCGACGCTGGCGGCTTCGGTTACGCCCGATGGGAAGAAAGAAGCCGGGAGATTGTTGAAGTCGATGGGGCGCAAGGAGTAGCGCGCCCCCGGCTCCAGCTCACTTCCCCGCGTTCTCATCCTCCTGCAGCAGCCGCCACATCACCTTCCCGCTCCCGCTCTTGGGCAGCGCATCGACGAACTGCACCTTGCGCGGGATCTTGTAGACGGCCATGTTCTCGCGGCACCAGTCGATGATCTGCTGCTCGGTGGTGTCCTTGTGGGTGGGGCGCAGCACCACCACGGCCTTGACGGATTCGCCGCGGTAGTCGTCCCTGGTCGAGATCACGCAGGCTTCCTGGATGGCCGGGTGGCGGAACATCAGCAGCTCGACCTCGGCCGGCCACACCTTGAAGCCGCTCGCGTTGATCATGCGTTTCAGGCGGTCGGTGATGAAGAAGTAGCCATCCTCGTCCATGCGGCCCATGTCGCCCGAGCGGAAGAAGCGCTTGCCCTCGAATTCGACGAAAGCTGCCGCAGTGGCATCGGGGCGCTTCCAGTAGCCCTGGAACACCTCTGGCCCGTGGATGATGATCTCGCCCGATTCGCCGATGGGCATTTCCTTCAGCGTGTCGGGGTCGACCACGCGGGCGTCGGTGCTCATGAAAGGGATGCCCAGGCACTGCTGCTTGGGGTGGTCCGACGGGTTGGTGTGCGAGGGCGCGGCGGTCTCGGTGAGGCCGTAGCCCTCCTGGTACTTCAGGCCGTACTGCTCGAACAGGCGTTGCGCCACTGCCTGCGGCATGGCGGCGCCGCCGCCGCCGATGTAGGTCATGCTCGACAGGTCGTAGTTCGCGAAGTTGGGGCTGGCCATCAGGTCGATGACCATGGTCGGGATGTTGGTCCACGCCGTCACCTTCCAGCGCGAGATGAGCCGGCCGGCCACGTCGCGGTCCCAGCGCGGCATGATGATCAGCGTGGCCGCCGCGAGGATGGCCGTGTGCATCATGCTCACCACGCCGGTGATGTGGAACATGGGCACCACGGCCAGCACCACCGTCTCGGAGGTCGAGCCGCCCCACATCAGGCCCGCGAAGGCGTTGTGCATCAGGCTCGAGTGGTGGTGGACGCAGCCCTTGGGCAGGCCGGTGGTGCCGCTGGTGTAGGGCAGCAGCGCCATGTCGTTGGCGCCCACGACGTGCTCGGGCGGCGTGTGGCCGGCTTCGAGCGCGTCGGTCCAGGCGATGACCTTGCCGCCTTCCAGAGCGGGCAGCGGATGGCGGGTGGTGAGCCATTCCTTCCAGGCGGGCGCCGGGGCGTCGTCGCCCGAGGCATCGGCATCGAAGGCGTCGGTGAACTGGGTCACGATCATGTGGTCCAGCCGCTGCCCGGGTGGCAGCGCGTTGCTGGCCTTGGCCAGCTCGGGCGCCAGGTCGCCGGTGATGATGGCCACCCTGGCGTCCGGGTCGGTGATGTAGTGCTTGAGCTCCTCGGCCCGGTTCATCGGGTTGACCGGCACCACCACCGCGTTGGCGCGCAGGATCGCGAAATGCGCGATCACCAGCTGCGGGCAGTTCTGCATGTCCAGGATCACGCGGTCGCCGCGCTTCACGCCCAGCGCGTGCAGCGTGCCGGCCAGCTTCTCGGCCTGCGCGGCGAAGTCGCGGTAGCTGGTCACCCGGCCGAAGAACACCAGCGCGGGCTTGTCGGGGTAGCGCGCGGCCGAGGTGGCCAGGTTGTGCCAGAGCGAGGTGGCGGGGACGGTGATCGAATGCGGCAGGCGCTTGGGCCAGAACTTGTGGTGCAGGCGTTGTTCCATGGTTGAAACGGGCGGAAGGAGGAAAGAGGGAAGGAAGGGAAAGCAGCTTTGCGCCAGCCTAAGCCGCCGCGCCCGCCGCTCCCATCGGGGAAGCCCCCGGGGCGTCACCTTGGCGACGCCCATTTTTCTGACGCGGCATGCGACGCGATGTGCGACTACAGACAAGCGCCCCCGCTTCGGCGATACCTGCTGACCCGCAACCCGTCACCGCAATGAAGGAGTCGACATGGCAGCAGACAAGCACGCGAGCGTTCACTGGGAAGGCGCCGGCAAGACCGGCAAGGGCCTGATCAGCACCGAGACCGGCGCCCTGAAGGACTACCCCTACGGCTTCGCCAGCCGCTTCGAGGACGACAAGCGCGGCACCAACCCCGAGGAGATCGTCGGCGCGGCCCATGCTGCCTGCCTGACGATGGCTTTCGCGTTCGCGCTGGAACGAGAAGGCCTGACAGCCACGAAGATCGACACCCGGGCCGCCGTGCGCCTGGCCAAGGATGGCGCGGGCTTCAAGATCGACCGCATCCAGCTCGAACTCGACGCCAGCGTGCCGAACCTCGACGAGGCGAAGTTCCAGGAGATCGCGGCCGCCGCCAAGGCCGGATGCCCGCTGTCGAAGGCGCTGGCGAGCGTGCCCGAGATCACGCTGAAGGCGACGCTGGCCGGCTGAGCGGGCTGCCTATGATCGTCTCCTCACAAGAACAGGAGACGGATCATGAACAAGCCCTTTCGCGCCGCGCTCGCGGCCATTTCCCTCGGCCTCGGCGCCACGGCGGCAACGGCCGCCTTTCCCGACAAGCCGATCAAGATCGTCATCGGCTTCCCGGCCGGCGGGCCGCTCGACCAGCATGCGCGCCTGCTGACCGACAAGCTGCAGGCCGTGCTGGGCCAGCCGCTGATCGTCGACTACAAGCCCGGCGCGGGCGGCTCGGTGGGCGCCGACGCGGTCGCCAAGAGCCCGGCCGACGGCTACACGCTGATGCTGGCCAACACCGGAGTGGCGGTGATCAACGGCGCGCTCTACAGCAAGCTGCCCTACAACACGCAGCGCGACTTCGTGCCCATCGCGCGCACCGCGATGCAGCCGCTGGCGCTGCTGGTCACGCCCAGGCTGCCGGTGCAGAACCTGAAACAGTTCATCGACTACGCCAAGGCGCGGCCCGGCCAGGTCAACTACGGCTCGGCCGGCAACGGCGGCATCAGCCACCTGGTGCCCGAGATGTTCAAGACCGCCACGGGCATCTTCATGGTGCACATCCCCTATCGCGGCAGCGCGCCAGCCTTCACCGACCTGATGGGCGGGCAGGTGCAGTTCATGGCCGAGTCGATCCCGCAGGCGGCCAACTATCACAAGCAGGGCAAGGTGCGCGCCCTGGCCGTGACCAGCCGCGAGCGCAACCCCGCCCTGCCCGACATCCCGACCGTCATCGAATCGGGCGTCAAGGGCTTCGAGGTGGTGGGCTTCTACGGCTTCCTCGCGCCGAAGGACACGCCCAAGGACGTGGTCGCGAAGCTCAGCGATGCCTTCAAACAGGTGCTCAACAACCCCGAGGTGCGCGAGCGCATGGTGAGCCAGGGCGCCGACCCGGCCTTCCTGGGCAGCGACGACTTCGCGCGCTTCCTCGCGACGGAAACGCCGCGCTGGGAGAAGGCGGTGAAGGCCTCCGGCGCACGGATGGACTGACCCGACCCGTGCGGCTCAGGGCGGCGTGGCCGCGTGCCGCTCGAGCCGCGCGCGGTCCAGCAGCTCGATGGCGCGGTAGCGCACGCGCAGCGTGCCGTCTTCCTCCCAGAGCTTGAGCTGCCGGTTCACGCTCTGGCGCGACACGCCGAGCATGAACGACAGGTCTTCCTGCGACACGCCCAGCAGCGTGCCGCCGCCCTCGCCCGTACCTTCGGCGCGCGCGTCCAGCGTGAGCAGCCGGTGCGCGAGCCGCACCGGCAGAGGCATCAGGATCACGTCGTCGATCCACGCCAGCGCCTGGCGCAGCCGCAGGCACACCAGCCGGGTGAAGGCCATGTGCACGTCAGGATGCTCGGCCACGAGCCGGTGGAAATCGGCCGCCGCGACCACCGCCATCTCGGTGGTGTCGACCGCGCAGGTGTCGTAGACGCGCTCGCGCCCCACCAGCAGCGACACCTCGCCGAACCAGTGGCCGGGTTCGAGCATCGCGATGACGGCCTCGCGCCCGCCCGGCGCCACCACGCTCACGCGCAGCGATCCTGAAACCACGCCGAAGAGCGCATCGGGCGACGAGCCCTTGTGGAAGAGCGATTCGCCGCGCGCCAGCGTGCGCCGGTGCGCCACTTCGAGCAGGCGCCGCTGCACGTGCTCGGCCAGCCGCATGTCGCCGTTGTGCACCGGCGATGGCTGCGCAGAGTCCGGCGCCGTGCCGGTCGATGAAGGGGGCGTGCGTGGCATCGCGGGTTTGTCCGTAGCGGCGATTGCCAACACCGGACAGTCTTGTTTCAGGGGCGTGCCGATAGTACGCAGCGAGCCCGGGCAGGCGCATTCGCGCCAACCCGATGTCAGCAGCTTTCCTGTCACATGGAGCACACCCCGATGAACGACGACAGCACCCCACGCACGGCACTCCAGGCCCGCCGCGAGCGCCTCGTGCTCGACCACTTCGCCGACGAGACCCGGCAGGACTTCGACGCGGTGCTCGGCACCTTCCCGCACCCCCACTACGAGCTGGTTCCCAGCGGCGAGGTGCACGACGGCATCGCCGAGGTGCGCCAGTACTACGTCGACACGCGCCGCGCATTTCCCGACCAGCGCCACGAGATCATCCAGCTGCGCCACGCCGACGATTCGGTGGTCGTCGAGTTCTGGCTGCTGGGCACCCACAAGGGCCCGCTGAAGGGCCTGCCGCCCACTGGCAACAGCTTCCGCTGCCGCATGAACGCCTTCTTCATCTTCGAGGGCGACCGGCTGGTGTGCGAGCGCGTGTACTTCGACACGCTGACGATGCTGCGGCAGCTGCTGGCGGGCGTGCCGGCCGAGCACGTCGGCGCGCTGGTGGGCGGCCTGCTGGGCCAGCCCGCCGCCGCACGCGCACCCGAGACGGCCTCGGCATGAGCGCGCTGCGCGGCGATGCGCTCGCGGGCCGGCACGCCATCGTGACCGGCGGGGCGCGCGGCATCGGGCTGGCGATCGCGCGGCGGCTCATGGCGGCGGGTACGAGCGTCGCGCTGTGGGATCTCGACGCATCGGTGCTGGCGGATGCCTTGCGCAAGCTCGAACCGCTCGGCACCGCCACATCGGCTGTGGTCGACGTGCGCGACGAAGAGCAGATCGCACACGCGGCCTCGCAGTCGAACGAGCGCTTCGGCGGCATCGACATCCTCGTCAACAACGCGGGCGTGCTCGGCCCGACCGTGCCGGTCTGGGAGCACACGCCCGCGCAATGGCGCAACGTGCTGGACGTCAACCTGACGGGCGCATGGCTGTGCTGCCGAGCGGTGGCGCCAACGATGCTCGCCCGGCGCCGCGGCCGCATCGTCAACATCGCCTCGGTCGCGGGCAAGGAGGGCAACGGCTTCAACGCCGCCTACTCCGCCTCGAAGGCCGGGCTCATCGCACTCACCAAGTCGTTGGGCAAGGAGATGGCCTCGTCCGGCGTGCTGGTGAACTGCATCACGCCCTCGGCGGCCGACACCGACGTGTTCGCGGCCGTGCCCGCAGAGCACCGCGAGCAGCTTCGCACCGCCCTGCTCTCGCGCGTGCCGATGGGGCGCTTCGTCGAGGTCGACGAGGTGGCGGCCATGGCCGCATGGCTCGCGTCGGACGACTGTTCCTTCAGCACCGGCGCGGTGTTCGACATCTCGGGCGGGCGCTCGATGTACTGAGCGCCCGCCCATCCATTTCGCTTCCTTCGAGGCAGACAAGGAGCCCCCATGATCCGAGACCCCGAACCCTCCGGCCTCGCGCAGCTCGCGGATTTCGACGGCGCGCGCGACGCCGCCATGCCCCAGGACCGCCTGCGCGCCGTCCGCCGCGCCGCCGAGGGCCTGCGCGAGCGCCTGCTCGACGCGCCGCCGGTGCGCTACGCACGCAGCTTCGACCTGCTGCGCATTCCCTACCCGGCCTGGTTCGCCTTCACCGGCGTGTATTCGCAGCAGTTGCTCAAGCCGCACATGGTGCATCTGCTGGCGCGCACGGTGCTCGTCCAGTACGACGACTTCGAGGGCCGGCTGCGCACCCTGCTGTTCACGCCGGCCGACTTCGAGGCCGGCAACGAGACGCCCTACTTCAAGCGCCTGGCCGCGCAGACGCCGAAGTTCCTGCACAAGGCCATCGCGCCGGTCTACCAGACCGTGCCGCAGGCGCTGGCGAGCTGCGGCGTGGCGCCAGAGCAGGTCGACTACATCACCTACGACCACCTCCACACGCAGGACGTGCGCCGCTGGCTGGGCAACGACGGCACGCCTGGCCTGCTGCCGAACGCGAAGCTGCTGGTGCACCGACAGGAATTCGCGAACGTGCAGGGCCTGATGCCGGTGCAGGCCGAGTGGTACTGCCCGCACGGGCTCGACGGCATCCCGGCCGAGCGAATCGTGGCCTTCGACGGCAGCATCCAGCTCGGGCGCGGGCTGGCGCTGGTGCACACGCCGGGCCACACCGAGGGCAACCATTCGCTGGTCTACCGCGCCGCCGACGGCCTGCGGGTGAGCAGCGAGAACGGTGTGTCGGCCGACAGCTGGGCGCCGCTGCAGTCGCGGCACAACGGCATCCGCCGCTACGCGCAAGCCACCGGTGCGGAGGTGATCCTCAACGGCAACACGCAGGAGAGCAGCAACGACCAGTACCTGTCGATGGTGCTGGAGAAGACGCTCGCGGGCACATCTTCCTCGCACGGCTTCAGCAACGTGGTGCCGTCGGCCGAATGCACGCCGCACTGGCTCTTTCCGGGCGCGCCAGCCAGCTTCCTCTGGGGCGAGACCAGCTTCGGAACGCCGATGACGGCCTGACCCAACAACGACAACGAGGAGACAGACGATGAACGCAGCCACCCTGGCCGGGGCGCAGGCAAGCACCTCCCCGGGCGCCACCGCGCGCGAGGACGCCGCCCTCTTCCGCAAGATCACCTGGCGCCTGATGCCGCTGCTGTGCGCCTGCTACGTGCTGAACTACCTGGACCGCACCAACGTGGGCTATGCGCAGCTGCAGATGAAGGAGCAGCTCGGCTTCAGCGACGCGGTGTTCGGCCTGGGCGCGGGCATCTTCTTCATCGGCTACGCGGTGTTCGAGATTCCGAGCAACCTGATGCTCGCGAAGATCGGCGTGCGCGCGACGCTGCTGCGCATCATGGGCCTGTGGGGGCTGGCCTCGGCCGCGATGATGTTCGCGACCACGCCCACGCAGTTCTACGTGCTGCGCTTCCTCATCGGCGTGTTCGAGGCCGGCTTCGCGCCGGGCGTGCTGTTCTACCTGACGCTGTGGTTCCCCTCGCACCGCCGCGCGCAGGCCACGGCGCTCTTCTTCATGGCCTTCGGCGCGGCGCCCATCGTGGCCGGGCCGATCGCGGGGCTGACGATGACGTATCTCGACGGCGTGCTGTCGCTGCGCGGCTGGCAGTGGCTCTTCCTGCTCGAGGGGCTGCCGAGCGTTCTGCTGGGCATCGCGGCTTTCGGCTTGCTGTCGAACAGTCCGGCGCAGGCGGCCTGGCTGAGCGCCGCCGAGAAGCAGCGCGTGGCCCGCCTGCTGGCCGAGGACCAGGCCGCGCACGGTGCCGGCGAGCGCCACACCTTCGGCGCGGCCATGCGCGACGGCCGGGTCTGGCTGATCGGCTTCATGTCCTTCCTCATCATCCTGGGCATCTACGCGCTGTCGTTCTGGCAGCCGACGATCCTGAAGTCGATGGGGCTGAGCGTGCTGCAGATCGGCTTCTACTCGGTGATACCAGCGGTGGCGGGCATCGCGGCCAACATCGTCGTGGGCCGGCATTCCGACCGCAGCAAGGAGCGCCGCTGGCACTTCGCGCTCAGCGCGGTCGTGGGCGCGTCGGGGCTGGCGCTGACCACGCTCTTCATGCACGATGCCATCGCCGCCGTGCTGTGTCTCTCGCTGGCGGCCATGGGCATCTCGGCGGCTTTCACCGTGCTGTGGGCGGTGCCGGGCAACTTCATGTCGAAGAGCGCGGCGGCGGCTGGCATCGCGCTCATCAGCACCATCGGCGGCAGCGCGGGGCTGGTGGCGCCGATGATGGTCGGCTGGCTCAAGACGCTAACCGGCGGCTTCACCGCCAGCCTCTACGTGCTGAGCGGGGCGCTGGTGCTGTCGGCACTGCTCATGCTTGTGGCGCTGCCGGCCAGCGCGCTGGGGCGCGGCCGGCACTGAATCGGCGCACCGCGCCGGGCCTCCGTGCGGGGGCATGCTCCATTCAGGTGCGCAAATCTTGCATACCAGTTGGCACAGAAGCTGCTGGTATGCAGGCCTATGGCCATTTCCGCATCCGAAATCAGTGCACGCATCGTCGAGGCGGTGATGGCGCAGAAGCTCGCGCCGGGTTCTCGCCTGGGCGAGCAGCAGCTGGCGATGCTGTTCGACTGCAGCCGTACCATCGTGCGCGAGGCGCTCACGCGGCTGGCGGCGCGCGGCATCGTCACGGTGAGCGCGCGTCGCGGCTGGTTCGTCATCGAGCCTTCGCAGGACGAGGCGCGCGAGGCCTTCGAGGCGCGGCGGGTGATCGAGCTCGGCCTCATCCGCAGCGCGGGCACCGCCGGCAAGATCGAGAAGGCCGCCCTGCGCCAACTGAAAGCGCACCTGCAGCGTGAAAAGGCCGCACTGAAAGAGAGCGACGTCGGCAACCGCAGCTTCCTGCTGGGCGATTTCCATGTCTGCCTGGCCGAGTGCCTGGGCAACACGCTGCTGGCCGACACGCTGCGCGACTACACGGCGCGCACCACGCTGATCGCGATGCTCTACCAGTCCACGCACGACGCGGTGCAGTCCTGCGAAGACCACGTGCAGATCGTCGCGGCGCTGGAGCGCGGCGACCACGCCGCCGCCGAGGCGCTGATGGCCGAGCACATCGGCACGGTGCAGTCGGCCCTGCGCGTGCAGGCGCCCACCGATCCGCTGGCGCAGTTGCGCGACGCGCTGGCGCCGTTGCAGAACACGGCCACGCCCAAAGGCAAGGGCCGCAAACCCGGCGCACCACCCGATTCCGATTCTTCGACTTACCTAGGAGCCCTGCTATGACTTTCTCTGCTTCCAAGCGCCGCATCGCCCTCGCGCTCGCTTCCGCCGCCATGCTCGCCTCGGCCGGCGGCGCCTATGCCCAGAACGCGCTCGACAACGTGCTCAAGGCCAAGACGATCAAGATCGCCGTGCCCACCGACTACCCGCCCTACGGCTCGGTCGACAAGAACATGAAGCCGCAAGGCCTCGACGTGGAGATGGCAGAGCTGATCGCCGCCAAGCTCGGCGTGAAGGTCGAGCTGGTGCCCGTGACCAGCGCCAACCGCATCCCGTACCTGCAGACCAGGAAGGCCGACCTGGTGATCTCCACGCTGGGCAAGAACCCCGAGCGCGAGAAGGTGATCGACTTCTCGTCGGCCTACGCGCCCTTCTTCCAGGCCGTGTACGCCGCCAAGAGCATGAAGCTCACCAGCTTCGCCGACATGGCCGGCAAGACCGTGGCCGTGACGCGCGGCGCGATGGAAGACCAGGAGCTGAACAAGGTGGCGCCGCCGAACGTCGACTACCGCCGCTTCGAGGACAACAACGCGACCATCGCCGCCTTCGTGGCCGGCCAGACGCAGACCATCGCGACCAGCGCCGCAGTTGCCGGCGACATGCTCGCCAAGAACCCGAAGGTCAGCGCCGAGTTCAAGCTGCTGCTGAAGGACAGCCCCTGCTTCGTCGGCGTGGCCAAGGGCGAGACCGCGCTGAAGACCAAGGTCAACGAGATCATCGCGGCCGCCAAGAAGGACGGCACGCTCGACGCCATGTCCAAGAAGTGGCTCGGCAAGGCCGCTGGCGACCTCCCTGTCTGAACAAGCACTCCCCCATGCTTCGCGCACTTCGTGTCGCTGCGCACACCCCCTCGCCGGGGGCAACGCCTGCGGCCCGGCAAAGCCGGTTCCGCGGCGTTCCACGAAGAGAAGACTGACTTATGAACATCGAGTTTGACTTTGCTGCGGTGCTCTCCGAGTGGCCGCTGCTGCTGCGCGGCGTGGCGTGGACCATCGGCCTGACCGCCGTCGGCACCGTGCTGGGCATGATCGTGGGCACCTTCTGCGCGTGGGCGCGCGCCGACGGCCCGAAGTGGCTGCGCGCCATCGTGGGCACGTACGTGGAGCTGATCCGCAACACGCCCTTCATCGTGCAGCTGTTCTTCATCTTCTTCGGGCTGCCGGCCGCGGGCGTCAAGCTCACGCCGGAGGTGGCCTCGGTGATCGCGATGGTGCTGAACCTGGGCGCCTACTCCACCGAGATCATCCGCGCCGGCATCGAGGCCACGCCCAAGGGGCAGATCGAGGCGGCCGTGAGCCTGGCGCTCAGCAAGTCGCAGGTGTTCCTGCGCGTGGTGCTGCCGCCGGCGCTCAAGAAGGTGTGGCCCGCGATGGTGAGCCAGATCGTCATCGTGATGCTGGGCTCTGCCGTGTGCGGGCAGATCTCCACCGAGGAGCTGAGCTACGCGGCCAACCTCATCCAGAGCCGCAACTTCCGGGCCTTCGAGGCCTTCATCGTCGCCACGCTGATCTACCTGGCGCTGTCGGTGGCGCTGCGGCGGCTGCTCGACTGGGCGGGGCCGAAGTTCTTCTTCGGACGCTGAGCGAACACGGGCACTTTCACGACCATGGCTGACTTTTCACTTTGGGACATCCTGCGCAACCTGCTGCTGGCACTGCGCTGGACTGTCGTGCTCTCGCTCATCGCCTTCATAGGCGGCGGCATCGTGGGTGCGCTGCTGCTCTTTTTGCGGCTGCGCGGCGGCAAGGCGATCGGCCGGGCCGTGGGCCTTTACGTGCAGCTCTTCCAGGGCACGCCGCTGCTGATGCAGCTCTTCCTGGCCTACTTCGGCATCGCGCTCTTCGGCGTGGACGTCTCGGCGTGGACCGCCGCGAGCGTTGCGCTCACGCTCTACACCAGCGCCTTCCTCACCGAGATCTGGCGTGGCTGCGTGGCCTCGATACCGAAGGGCCAGTGGGAGGCCTCGGGCAGCCTCGCGCTGAGCTTCGGCGAGCAGCTGCGCCACGTGATCCTGCCGCAGGCGGTGAAGATCGCCATCGCGCCCACGGTGGGCTTCCTGGTGCAGGTGATCAAGGGCACCGCGCTGGCCTCGGTGATCGGCTTCGTCGAACTCACCAAGGCCGGCAGCATGATTTCGAACGCCACCTTCAAGCCCTTCGTGGTGTTCAGCTGCGTGGCCCTGCTTTATTTCGTGCTGTGCTTCCCGGTGAGCCTGTACGCCAAGAACCTCGAGAGGAAATCCCATGGCCGCCGTGCTTGAACCCCAACAACAGCCCGCCACCGTGGCGGGCTCTCCCATCGTGCGCATCACGGCGCTGCGCAAGTCGTACGGCACCAACGAGGTGCTCAAGGGCATCGACCTCGAAGTAAAGCGCGGCGAGGTGATCGCCATCATCGGCAAGAGCGGCTCGGGCAAGAGCACGCTGCTTCGTTGCATCAATGGGCTGGAGGTGTTCCAGGAAGGCTCGCTCACGGTGGACGGCAAACCGTTGCTGCACGAGAGCGCCATGGCCATGCGCGAGCTGCGCCAGCGCGTGGGCATGATCTTCCAGGGCTTCAACCTGTTTCCGCACCTCACGGTCGGCAAGAACGTGATGCTCGCGCCCACGCTGGTGAAGAAGCGCACCAGCCTCGAAGCCGCCTCGCAGGCGCGCAAGCTGCTCGCTCGCGTGGGCCTGGCCGAGAAATTCGATGCCATGCCCGACCAGCTCTCCGGCGGCCAGCAGCAGCGCGTGGCCATCGCCCGCGCGCTGGCGATGGAGCCGGCCGTGCTGCTGTGCGACGAGATCACGTCCGCGCTCGACCCCGAGCTGGTGGGCGAGGTGCTGCGCGTGGTGGAATCGCTGGCCGACGAGGGCATGACGCTGCTGATGGTCACGCACGAGATGAGCTTCGCGCGCAAGGTCAGCGACCGCGTGATCTTCATGCACCAGGGCCGCGTGCACGAGATGGGGCCTCCGGCGGAGCTGTTCGGCAATCCGCGGACGGCGGAGCTGAAGCAGTTCCTGTCTTCGCTGCACGACTGAATCGAAACCGGCCGGGTTATCCTCGGCCCATGGCCTGCCTGCGTATCACGTCCATTATTCGACCCATCCGGAAGACGGTGGGTTAGCGCGCGGCACTTCGAACGACAACAGGTACACGCCATGCAACCCGTCCCACGAGGCGGGTTTTTCGTTTCCTGGGGCATCTTTCTTCCACCCCTCCAGGAGATCGAAATGACACCACTCCCCCGCCCCGTGCTCCACATGGTCTGCGGCAAGATCGGCGCCGGCAAGTCCACGCTCACGCGGCAGCTCGCCGAAGCGCCCTCCACGGTGCTGATCAGCGAGGACACATGGCTGGCCGCGCTGTACCCCGGCGAGATCCACGAACTGCCCGACTACGTGCGCCGCGCGGGCCGGCTGAAGAAGGCGATGGCGGAGCATGTGGTGGCGCTGCTCGGCGCGGGCGTTTCGGTGGTGCTCGACTTTCCCGCCAACACGGTGGCCAGCCGCCAGTGGATGCGCGGCATCTTCGAGGCTGCGGGCACGGCGCACGTGCTGCACTTTCTCGACGTGCCCGACGAGGTCTGCAAGGCCCGCCTGCGCGCGCGCAACGCGAGCGGCATGCATCCCTTCGAGACGACGGACGCGCAGTTCGACCTGATCGGCAGCCACTTCGCCGCGCCGTCGCCGGAGGAAGGCTTCGACGTCGTCCGGCATGGCTGAGGTCTCGCACCGCTATGCTCTGCCCCCGATGCAGATCGAACAAGCCAGGCCCGACGAGGCCGCCACAGTCGCCGCCGTGCTGAACGAAGCCGCCAAATGGATCGCCGCCGAGGGCCGGCCGCTGTGGTCGGCTGCCGACGTCGGCCTGGAGCGCGTGCAGCGCGACACCGATGCCGGCGGCTACTTCATCGCCCGCGCAGGCACTGACGTGGCCGGCGTGGTGCGGATCGACCTCGAGGACCCGGGCTTCTGGCCCGAGATGGAAAGCGGCAGCGCGCTCTACGTGCACAAGCTCGCGGTGAGCCGGGCCTGGGCGGGGCATGGCGTTTCGGTGCGGCTGCTGGAGTTCGCGCGCGAACGCGCGGCGCAACTGGGCCGACCTTGGCTGCGGCTCGACTGCGTGGCCGACCGGACGCCGCTGCGCTCGCTGTACGAGCGCTTCGGTTTTTCGCTGCACAGCGAAATCCACAAGGGCGAGCGGGCCTTCGCCCGCTACGAGATGCAGGTACAGGCCATCGGCGCGCCGCCCGACACCGGGAAACTTCCCGCCTGTGGCAAGCTCGGAGCCCTATGAACCACCGCAACCCGCCCCCCAACTCCCGCCGCCGGGTGCTGCGTGCGCTGCTGGGCGCCACGGCGCTGCAGGCGCCCTTCGCGGCGCTGGCCGGTTTCAACTTCTTCACGAGCGAATACACCGCCAGCCGCGACGAGCTGCAGACGCAGATCGCCAAGCGCTTTCCGATGGCAGAGCGCTATGCCGAGATCTTCATGGTCGGCCTGCGCGATCCGCAGCTGGGCCTGGATTCGAAGGCCAATCGCGCCGCCATCACCGCCACGCTGACCATCGCGAGCCCGCTGCTCGCGGCTTCGCCAGTGCAGGGCGTGGTGTCGGTCAGCAGCGCCCTGCGGTACGACGCCACGGCGCGCGCGCTGCGGCTGGACCAGCCCAAGGCCGAGCGCCTGGAGCTGCAGGGCATCGAGGGCCGCGACGCGGAGCGGCTGCAGAAGGTGGGCGCGGTGGTCGCGCAGGAGCTGCTGCAGGGGCAGGTGCTGCGCAGCTTCACGGCCGACGAGCTCACCGTGGGGCGCAAGACCTACGAGATCGGCGACATCACCGTGCAGGACAACGGCATCAAGGTACAGCTCAAATGAAATACACCCTCCTGGCCTCGGCGCTGCTCCTGGCCGGCTGCTCGGCCATCATGCCCACGGCCAGGCAGCATTTCGACCTCGAAGCCCATCGCGGCGGACGCGGACTGGCGCCCGAGAACACGCTGGCCGCGTTCTCCAACGCAGTCGACATGGGCGTGACCACGCTGGAGCTGGACATCGGGCTCACGGCCGATGGCGTGGTCGTGATCTCGCACGACACCTCGCTCAACCCCGACCACACGCGCGACGCGAGCGGCGCATGGCTCGCGCCGAAGAGCGGCGCGCCCATCCGCACGCTCACGCTGGCACAGCTGCAGACCTACGACGTGGGGCGCATCAACCCGGCAAGCAACTACGGCAAGCTGTTCGCGCTGCAGGCTCCGCGCGACGGCGAGCGCATTCCCACGCTGGCCTCGCTCTTCGCGCAAGTGCAGGCTCGCGGCGCGGATGCCGCCACGGTGCGCTTCAACATCGAGACCAAGATCGACCCGTCGAAGCCCGACGAAACCGCCGCGCCCGAGCCGATGGTGCGCGCGCTGCTCGCCGAGATCGACAAGGCGAACATGGCCGGCCGCGTGACCATCCAGAGCTTCGACTGGCGCACGCTCACGCTGGTGGGCAAGCTCGCGCCGCAGCTGCCGCGCGCCTATCTCACAACGGCCCGCACGCTGAAGGACAAGCGCTGGACCGACGGCCTCGACGCGGCCAGCTTCGCCTCGGTGCCGCAGATGGTCAGGGCCGCGTCGGCCAACGCGCCGGGGCCGGTGATCTGGTCGCCGGCCTTCGCCGACCTCACGCCCGAGGTCATTCGCGAGGCCCACAAGCTCGGCCTGAAGGTGCTTCCCTGGACGGTGAACCAGCGCGCCGACATGCAGCGGCTGATGGACTGGGGCGCCGACGGCATCATCACCGACTACCCCGACATCCTGCGCGACCTGATGCGCGAACGCGGCCTCTCGCTGCCGCCTCCCGGAAAGAACGCATCGTGAGCGCCGCGCTGCAGCAGCTCGACGCCATCGCCGCGCGCGTCGCGGCCTTGCGCAACAACGAAGGCGGCTCCGTCACCACGCTGTCGGACGAGGCCCGCGCCAGTACCGAACTGCTGGGCACCCTGCCCCCGCGCTACGGCGAGGTGCTGCTCGGCCTGCTCGACCGGCTGGAGTCGAGCGCGCTCTTCAGCGAGGAAAGCTGCTCGTTCAGCCAGAAGGACCTGCTCGACAACCTTCAGGTGTGGGTCGACAAGGCCCGCGGCCAACTGGTGTCTTGACCGGCGTGCCGATCCGCCGGTTTATCATCTCGCCCCATGCGCACCCTGTTGCTCGCCATCATGATCGTCCTGCTGCCCATCCGCGGCTGGCTGGGCGATGCCATGGCGGTCGAGATGGTGCGGCATTCGCTGCCGGCGGCCATGGAGGCCGCTACCGTGGCCTCAGCAGCGGCCGAAGCCCATTGCCACGAGGCGATGGATGCCGATGCAGGCGGCGACATCGCGATGGCCATGTCTGCCCACGGCAGCAGCCATGACGACGGCAGCAGCAACACCAGCCACAACGACCACCAAGGCTGCGGCACCTGCGTCGCCTGCCAGGTCTGCCACACGGTGGCGCTCGGCGGCATGCCGCTGGTCGCCATCGTTCACGGCGCGCCCCAGGCGTCGCCCGCGGTCCACGCGGCCCGCTTCGTCAGCGCGGAGCCCGTCCAGGGCCTGAAGCCGCCCATTTCCTGATCTCCCAGCCCGTAGTCCGTCCGCAGTGAGCCCGTTGTTCCGGCTCGCGGCGTCCGTCGTATTGCTCATGGAGATCGAAAGTGAATTCCCTCATTCGCCGGCAGGCTGCCGGCACCCGTGGCCATCGCAGGCGTAGCGAAGCGCGCCCGCCCCGGCTCCCATCCATCAGAATCATCAGGACCGGCGCCGCACTGGCCGCCGCGCTGGTGCTCGCCGGCTGCGCCAGCCTCTCGCCCGACGGCGGCAGCGCCGACGTGCAGGCGCTGGTGTCGGGCAACCCGCTCATGGCGGGCGCCACCGCCCAGCGTACGCCCGACGAGGCTTCGCAGAAGAGCGTCGATGCGCTGCTGGCCAAACCGCTGGACGTCGAGTCCGCGGTGCGCATCGCGCTCATCAACGGCCCGCGCGTGCAGGACGCCTTCGCCACCCTGCAGCTCAGCGATGCCGACCGCGTGCAGGCCGCGAGCCTGCCGAACCCGGTGCTCTCCTTCAGTCGTCTTGCACAGGGCAGCGAGCGCGAATTCGAGCGGATGCTCAGCTTCAACGTGCTGGGCCTCGTCACGCTGCCATGGCAGGCCCGGTGGGCCGGCCAGCGGCACGAGGCCGCCAAGCTGCAGGCCGCGCAGAGCGTGCTGATGCTCGCGGCCGACACGCGCCGCGCCTGGGTTCGCGCAGTGGCCGCACAACAGGGCGTGACCTATCTGCGCGACGCGAAGGAAGCCGCCGAAGCCGGCGCCGAGCTCGCTCACCGCATGGCCCAGGTCGGCAACTGGAGCGCGCTGCAGCGCACGCGCGAGCAGCTTCTGCTGGCCGATGCCGCAGCGCAGCTGGCGCGCGCCGAGCAGGCCGCCGTCGCCTCGCGCGAGCAGCTCACGCGCCTGATGGGCCTGGGTGGCGAACGCGCCGCGAGCTACACCCTGCCCGACCGCCTGCCGCCGCTGCCGAAGGCCGCGCCGGAACTCGGCGACGTGCAGGCGCGGGCGCTGCGCGACCGCCTGGACGTGCGCTCTGCACAGGCGCAGAACAACGCTGTGGCCGGCTCGCTCGGCCTCACGCACGCCACCAGCGTCATCAACGCGCTGGAGATCGGCGTGGTGCGCAACACCACCTTCGACAACGACGCCGACCGCACGAAGAAGACCCAGCGCGGCTTCGACCTGGAGCTGCCGATTCCCATCTTCGACTGGGGCCAGTCGCGCAACGGCCGCGCCGAAGCGCTGTACCTGCAGTCGGCAGCCCGCGTGCGCGACGTGGGCGTGCTCGCAGCGAGCGAGGCGCGAGAGGCGTGGCAGGGCTGGAACACGGCCTATGCGCTGGCGCGCCGCTACCGCGACGAGGTGCTGCCGCTGCGCAGGAAGGTCAATGAGGAAATGGTGCTGCGCTACAACGGCATGCTCGCCAGCGTGTGGGAGCTGCTGGGCGAAACGCGCGCCAGCATGCTCGCGGTGAACGCGGGCATCGAGGCGCAGCGCGATTTCTGGATCGCGGATACCGACCTGCAGCTGGTGCTCACGGGCAGTTCTCCCGCCGGCATGCCAGCGCTGCAGAGCGCTTCGGCAGCAGAGGCACCGGCAACGGGAGGCCACTGACATGAACCGCCGCAACTTCTTCGCGGGCGCGGCCACGGCCGTCGCCGCTACCGGCGTGAGCCGCGTGTCGATGGCCGCGCTGCCCGAGCCGGTGTCACAGGGCTCCACCGCCACCGCGCCACCGCTCTCGCCGCCCAACGGCCGCCCCTACAACCCTGTCGTCACGCTCAACGGCTGGACGCTGCCCTGGCGCATGAACGCCGGGGTCAAGGAATTCCACCTCGTCGCCGAGCCGGTGGTGCGCGAGATGGCGCCGGGCTTCAAGGTCAACATGTGGGGCTACAACGGCCAGTCGCCCGGGCCGACCATCGAGGTGGTCGAGGGCGACCGCGTGCGCATCTTCGTCACCAACAAGCTGCCCGAACACACCACCGTGCACTGGCACGGCCAGCGCCTGCCCAACGGCATGGACGGCGTGGGCGGCATCACGCAGCCGCACATTCCGCCGGGCAAGACCTTCGTCTACGAGTTCACCGCGCGCCGGCCCGGCACCTTCATGTACCACCCGCACGCCGACGAGATGGTGCAGATGGCGATGGGAATGATGGGCTTCTGGGTGACGCACCCGAAGGAAAGCCATCCACTGATCGAGCCGGTGCAGCGCGACTTCTGCTTCCTGCTCGGCAGCTTCGACGTGGAGCCCGGCAGCGCCACGCCCAAGGTCAACACCATGACCGACTTCAACATCTGGAGCTTCAACAGCCGCGTGTTCCCGGGCATCGACACGCTCAACGTCCGCAAGGGCGACCGCGTGCGCATCCGCGTGGGCAACCTGACGATGACCAATCACCCGATTCACATCCACGGCCACGAGTTCGAGGTGACCGGCACCGACGGCGGCCCCGTGCCGCGCACCGCGCGCTGGCCCGAGGTGTCGGTGGACGTGGCGGTGGGCCAGATGCGGCAGCTGGAGTTCATCGCCGACGAGGAAGGCGACTGGGCCATGCACTGCCACAAGTCGCACCACACCATGGGCCCGATGGGCCACGACGTGCCCACCATGATCGGCGTCGACCACAAGGGCGTGGCCGAGAAGATAAAAAAGCTCGTGCCCGACTACATGGTGATGGGTGACAAGGGCATGGCGGACATGGGCGAGATGGAGATGCCCATTCCCGACAACACCGTGCCGATGATGACCGGCACCGGCCCCTTCGGTTCGGCCGAGATGGGCGGCATGTTCACGCTGCTGAAGGTGCGGCGCGACCAGAAGCCGGGCGACTACCGCGACCCGGGCTGGTTCAGGCACCCGCCGGGCACCGTCGCGCGCGAGGTGAAGGGCGCGAACGTGCCGCCGGCGACCCGCAAGGAAGCCCCGGCCTCGCCGACGGGCGCCAAGCCCGACGCGACCGTGCGCAAGCCCTCGGGGCACGACGCGCACAACCACTGACCTCTCGCTCTTTCGTCCTCCTTTCTCACGGAGCTCACCTCATGAAAAAGACACAACTCAAGTCCATCGTCGCGGGCCTTGCGCTCGCGGCACTCGCCAGCGCCTCGTTCGCGCACGAGGCCCACAACAAACCCAGGCCGAAGGGCGCCGCCGAACTCGCGCCCGAGCAGAAGCCCTGGGGCATCGCCGGCAAGAGCAGCGCGGTGAAGCGCACCATCGACATCGCGATGGCCGACGACATGAGCTTCACGCCCTCGGTCATCGAGGTGCGCGAGGGCGACACCGTCCGCCTGCGCTTGAAGAACCGCGGCAAGGAGCTGCACGAGCTGGTGCTCGGCACCACCGCCGAGATCGAGGCCCACGCGGCCATGATGAAGAAGTTTCCGGACATGGAGCACGACGATCCATGGATGGTCCACGTGCCCGCCGGCAAGACCGGCAGCATGGTCTGGACCTTCAACCGCGCCGGCGACTTCGACTTCGCCTGCCTCGTGAAAGACCACTACGAGCTCGGCATGGCGGGCCGCGTCCGCGTGCTGCCTGCCGCCATGGGCGGCCACAAATCCTGAAGGAGACCCCATGAAGAGAAGACGCGTGTTGCTGGCATTGGCTTCCACCGCCATGCCTTTCGCCGCGACCAAAGCGCTGGCCGCCGCGCCGATGGTCGAGATCTGGAAAGACCCGAACTGCGGCTGCTGCCAGGACTGGGTGAAGCATCTCAACAGGAACGGCTTCGCCACCCGTGTGCACGACGAAGGCAACACGGCGGCGCGCACCCGGCTGGGCATTCCGGCCAAGCTGGGCTCCTGCCACACGGGCCTCGTCGGCGGCTACGCCATCGAAGGCCATGTGCCCGCGCGCGAAATGCAGCGGCTGCTGAAGGAAAAGCCCAAGGCCGTCGGCCTTGCCGTGCCCGGCATGCCGGTCGGCTCGCCGGGCATGGACGGCCCGGCCTACGGCGACCAGCGCGATCCCTACGACGTGCTGTTGGTGCTGGCCGATGGCAGCACCCGCGTCTTCCAGAGCTATCGCTGAATCGATCCTCGAACCACTCAGACAAGGAAAGCAAACTCATCATGAAGAAACTGTTCACTGCCCTCGCCGCCACACTGCTCGCCGCCGCGGCTTTCGCCCAGGCTGCCCTGCCCTCCGTGGAGGGCGAGGTGCGCAAGATCGACCTCGACGCGAAGAAGATCACGCTGAAGCACGGCGACATTCCCAACCTCGAAATGACGGGCATGACGATGGTGTTCCGCGTGAGCGACCCCGCGCTGCTCGGCAAGGTGAAGCCCGGCGACAAGGTGCAGTTCACCGCCGACAAGGTCGACGGCGCGCTCACCGTGCTGTCGATAGCTCCGGCGAACTGAGCCCGGCCCGCAGCGCGGCTTCGAAAACCGAGTTCAGCTCGCGCTGCGGGATCTGGCTGCTCGCGTAGGAAACCGTTCCCAGCGTGCGCAGTTCCTGCGCGCTGCGCCGCACGAGCGCCATGGCCGAGCGCGCGATCGAGCCGCCCACGCTGATGCGCCTGGCGCCGGCCTCGATCAGGCTGAAGGCGCTGGCGCCCGCCTCGTTCAGCCCCATCACGATGTTGAGCGGGCCCGCGATCTCGCGCGCCAGCGTCGACACCAGCGACGGATCGGTGACGCCGGGCACGAACACGCAGTCCGCGCCAGCCTCGATGAAGCGGTTGGCGCGCTGGATCGCGATGCGCAGCGCGCCGTTGCCTGGAAACTGGAACGCGTCGGTGCGCGCATTCAGCACGAAGCTGCAGCCGGCCGCATCGATGGCGGCGCGGGCGGCCGCGATGCGGGCCACGGCCAGTTGCTCGTCGAACAGGCGTCCGTGCGCGGCGTCGGTGTCCTCGATATTGCCGCCCGCCGCACCTGCATCCATCGCCATGCGAACCGTGTCGGCCACATCTTCGGGCGCGTCGCCGTAGCCCGCTTCCAGATCGGCATTGACGGGGATGGAGACCGCTGCGGCGATCTTCCCGACCACTTCCAGCATCTCCTCGCGCCCTACCGCGAGCCGCGAGTCCCTCACGTTGTAGTCGGGCCTGCCCAGCGAGAACGCGATGCCCGCGCTGGTGGTGCCTATCGCCTCGAAGCCCTCCGCCGCGAGCAGCACCGCGCTGCCCGGGTCCCAGGCGTTGGGCATGACGAATCCGCGATTCGCGCGGTGCAGCTCGAGAAAGGCGCGGCCGCGCGCCAGGCGTGTCTTCGGGTCCATTCCAGCTCCGGCTTGAACGATGAAGGCCCGATCGTCGCGGCCGCTGTGGCGCGCGTCAAACGCATAATATTTCTTCAACCCATCGATTCTTTGCATGGATTCGCCACATGGACTCGGAAGCCCTCGCCACATTCCTGACGGTCCACCGCCAAGGCGGCGTGTCGGCCGCCGCGACCGCCCTCTCGCGCACGCAGTCGGCCATCAGCCGCCGCCTGGCGCTGCTTGAAGAGGAGCTCGACGCCCCGCTCTTCGAGCGCGTGGGCCGGGGGCTGCGGCTGAGCCAGGCGGGCGAGGCGCTGCTGCCGCATGCGGAGAAGGTCGCTGCAGCGCTGGGCGACGCGATGGCCGCCGTGCAGGCCGCGAAATCCGACGCGGCGGGAACGGTGCACATCGCCGCCGTCGGCACTCTGGCGAGCTCAGGCCTCGCGGCGGTGCTCGCGAAGCTGCGGACCTCGCTGCCCGGCCTCGACATCCGCCTGCAGACGGCCACCAGCGCCGAGGTCAGCGAGAAGGTGCGCGCGAGCGACGTGGCAGTGGGGTTGCGCTACTACGAAGATCCATCGCCGGACCTGCTGTGCAAGGTCATCCACAACGAGCAGCTGGTGGTGGCCTGCGCGCCGTCGCATCCGCTGGCGGGCAGGCGTCTGAAGTCGCTGGTGCGGCTCTCGAAGGAGCGGTGGCTGGCATTTCCGCAGCCGCCCCGGCGCACCGAGCCGCATGCGGAGGCGATCTTTTCGCAGTTCCTCGTGCGGGGCGTGGAGCGCATCGACTGGAGTGCGGTCGACAGCCTCACGGCGCAGAAGCGGCTGGTGGAGGCGGGATTCGGCCTCGCCTTCCTGCAGGCAAGCGGCATCGCGGAAGAAGTCGCGCGGGGCAGCCTCGCGCTGATCCGCATCGACGATCTGGACGTGCGCGTGCCCGTGGCGTGCGTGGTGCGCCGCTCGGCGTTTCTCAGCCGTGCGACGCGCGCCCTCTTGGCCGAACTGGAGAACGCCGAGCTCTAGCCAACGCCGGAAATGTCATCCGCCGTACCCGGAAAACAGCAGTGGATGGGCTGGAAAGCCGATTGGCTTGACGTCCAGAAACACCAAGCCCCGGTGGAAGTAAATGACTGCAGGAAGATGCCCTTCCGGCAGCATGAACCCGCCATCCTTTGCGATCTTGGTCATGGTCGCTTCGTTTTGACGGTTCGTTCCAACCAGGTGCAGGGGAGCGATCTTGTCGCCATTCGCCAGATCGAGGGTGACCGCGTATCCCCCTCTGGTTACGCAAAAGATGAAGGACTTGTTCCCATCGCGCGATTCCGTTCGAAAGTGGGGGTCGCACGTCTTGTCGCACGGCGCCGCGTCCTGAATGAACATGTACACCGTCGCGTCGGTCGGCGCTTTCTTGTATGCCTGTATCTCGGCGTGCTCTCCGTTCTTGATGTGGCTGGCGGAACCAGACTGCCTCCATACTGCAGCCGTGTTGTTCTTTTCTTTGTTGGGGACGTAGACGACTGAATCGACCATCTCAGCATCCTCTCTGATCGGCTGGTTGAACAATTGTCGATTGCTGACACTGATCAGTGGAGTATTCGGGACCGAATCGGCGAATAACCATCCGCAGTGGATCGGGCGCAATCCTAGGCTGAGGTTCGTTTCGAGCCCATCCCTGAAAACAAGTAAAAGTGCCTCCCTGTCGATGCCGAAAGAGGACTGCGCTCAAGTCCTGCGAGGTCACCCACCGCGGCGCGTCAGGGTTCGGCCTGCGCATGCGATACGTCGCAGGGGCCAAGCGGATCGGCTCGACATCAGACTGCCTTTGCGTTGAAGCAGGCCGAGTTGGGCACCAGCGTCCGGAAGCGCGCCGGGTCGAAGGGCGCCAGCGGAATCTCCGGATCGGTGCCCGCGAGCAGTTGCGCCGCCAGCCGCCCCGTGCGCGCCGAGCCACACAGGCCGACATGGCCATGGCCGAAGGCCAGCACGATGTCGGGCGTCGCGGCAGCCGGCCCGATGCAGGGCAAGCCATCGGGCAGGCTCGGTCGATGCCCCAGCCAGTGCTTCACGCCAGTCGCTCCCGGTGCGGACCGTGCAAGCGAGGGAAACATCGATTGCAGATGCGCGTGCAGGATCTCGGCACGGCGCCAGTCCGGCGCGGCTTCGAGGCCCGCGATCTCCACCTGCCCGGCCGCGCGCAGGCCGCCGTCCATCCAGTGCGCGATGAGCTTGCCGTCGGCCACCATGGTCGGCGTGCGCGGGCCGGCCTTGGCGTCTTCGACGACCACGTGGTAGCCGCGCTCCGATTCCAGAGGCACCGCCGAGCCGGCCGCTGCCGCCAGCGGGCCGGAGCGGGCACCGGCGCAGATGGCGGCGGCGTCGCAGGCGATCTCGCCGGTATCGGTGAGCACGGCTCGCAGGCGGCCGCCCTCGATGCGGAAACCAGTCGCGCGAGCCGCAATGCGCTCGGCGCCCGCGTCGAGCGCATGCCGTGCCAGCGCAGCCACGTAGCGGCCCGGGTCGCGGCAATGGCCGGCCTCGGGCACGAAGATGCCGAGCGTGTATCGCGCATCCAGGTCGGGCTCGCGGCGGCGGAGTTCGTCCTGCGGCCATTCCTCCCACTGCACGCCGGTTCGGCGACGCACGCGCCAGCCCAGCGCGTCGCCGTCGAACTCGGCGCGCGAGCGGTAGGCATGCAGCAGCCCGCGCTGCTCGATGAGCTGCGGCACGCCGGCTTCGGCTGCCAGCCGCGCATGCAGCGCAGGCGCATCGGCCAGCAGCGTGCGAAGCGCGTCGGCCGTGTGCTGCACGCGCCCCTCGGTCAAGCCTGAAGCCAGGTACCGCAGCAGCCACGGCAAGGCGCGCGGCAGGTAGCGCCAGCGCAGGGCCAGCGGGCCGAGCGGATCGGCCAGCCAGCCCGGCACCTTGCGCCATGCGCCCGGCAGCGCGGGCGGCACCACCGAGTGCGACGAAAGCCAGCCAGCATTGCCGTAGCTGGTGGCGTGCTGGCCGCCCGGCTCACCGGGCTCCAGCACCGTCACGCGCAGGCCCGCGCGCAGTGCCTCGATGGCGGTGGCGCTGCCGACCGCGCCCGCGCCGATCACCACCACGTGGCGAACCCCGCCGGGGGAAGAGAAACTTCTTGCAACCGTCATGGAGGGCGATCGTAGAGGGTGCGGTCTCATAATCGGCCGCCATGTCAGCACCGTCTTCCTCCCTCCTCTCCCATTCCGCCGGTGCCATCACCGACGTCGCCGGCATCGAGGTCGGCCATTTCACCGAAACCCGCCGTCCCACCGGCTGCACCGTGATCATGGCGCGCGAAGGCGCGGTGGCCGGCGTGGACGTTCGCGGCGCCGCGCCCGGCACGCGCGAGACCGACCTGCTCTCGCCCGGCAACCTCGTGCAGCAGGTGCACGCGGTGATGCTCGCGGGCGGCAGCGCCTGGGGCCTGGCGTCCGCCGAAGGCGCGATGCGCTGGATGGAGGAACGCGGCATCGGCATGGACGTGCGCTTCGGCACCCTGCCCATCGTGCCGGCCGCCGTGCTGTTCGACCTGCCCATGGGCGACGCGCGCATCCGTCCCGACGCGGCCGCCGGCTATGCGGCCTGCGAAGCCGCCAGCACCGCAGCGCCCGCCGAGGGCAACGTGGGCGCCGGCACCGGCGCGCTGGTGGGCAAGCTCTTCGGCGTGCACCGCGCGATGAAAGGCGGCGTCGGCACCGCATCGGTCAAGGTGGGCGGCGTCACGGTGGGCGCGCTGATTGCCGTGAACTCGCTGGGCGACGTGATCGACCACGACACCGGCCAGCCCGTGGCCGGCGCGCGCACCGAGGACGGCAATGCGCTGCTCGACACCCGCCGCGCGCTGCTGCGCGGCCTGAGCCCCAAGCCGCTGCTCGCGGGCACCAACACCACCATCGGCGTGATCGCCACCGACGCGGTGCTGACCAAGGTGCAGGCCAACCGGCTCGCCACGGTGGCGCACGACGGCCTGGCACGCGCCATCAACCCGGTGCACACCATGAGCGACGGCGACACGCTGTTCGCGCTGGCTACCGGCCGCGTGCCGCTGGAGGGCGACGCCCCCGGCATGACGGTGCTGAGCACCATGGCCGCCGAGGCCGTCGCCATCGCCACGCTGCGCGCGGTGCACGCGGCTCGCACGGTGACGGTGGGCGAGCTGCACATTCCCTGCGCGGCGGATCTCGGCAAGGCGCGCGGCTGACAACGGGAGGCATCACCATGGCGTTCCCCAGAACCCTGAAGCTGATACTGCTGTCGATCCGCGACCTGATCGCTTCGGCGGGGCCGATCGTGTTCATCGTCATCGGGCTGCTGGTCGCGGCCTACTGGTGGCTGCAGCCGCAGCCGCCCAAGCACGTGACGCTGGCCACCGGCCCAACGGGCAGCGCCTACGCCCAGTTCGGCAAGCGCTATGCCGAGGCGCTCAGGCACAACGGCATCGAGGTGGAGCTCAAGGCCACCTCGGGCTCGACCGAGAACCTGCAGCTGCTGCGCACCGGCGGCGCCGACGTGGGCTTCGTGCGCGGGGGCAGCGCCGACCCGAAGGCCGACGAGGAAGCCGGCCTCACCTCGCTGGGCAGCCTCTTCTACGAGCCGATCTGGCTCTTCTACCGCACCGACTCGGCCCAGAAGATCGACCGAAAGACCGCCACGCTGACCTCGCTCGCCCAGCTGCGCGGCCTGCGCGTGAACGTCGACCTGCCCGGCAGCGGGCTGCCGGACATCATGGAGCGCATGCTCAAGGCCAACAGGCTCGGGCCCGACGACCTGCTGCTGTCGAACCTGGAACAGGCCTCGGCCGCCGAGGCGCTGGAAGCTGGCATCCTCGACGCCATCGTGCTGTCTTCCGCGCCGCAGTCGCCGCAGGTGCAGAGGCTGCTGCGCTCCGACTCGATCAAGCTCATGGACTTCGGGCAGGCCGACGCCTACTCGCGGCGCTTTCCCTTCCTCTCGGCCGTGACGCTGCCGCGCGGGATGATCGACCTGTCGAAGGACATGCCGCCGCACGACGTGTCGCTGCTCGCGGCCACCACCTCGCTGCTGTCTCGCGACGAGACCCACCCCGCGCTGCGCCAGCTCTTCGCGCAGGCGGCGCAGTCGGTGCACAGCGGCGCCGGCTGGTTCAACCGCGCGCGCGACTTTCCCAACACCCGCACCAGCGAACTGCCGGTGAGCCCCGAGGGCGACCGCGCCATCAACGGCACGCCGCCGGTGTGGCAGCGCTACCTGCCCTTCTGGGCCAGCAACCTCGTGGAGCGCATGTGGCTGGTGCTCGGCGGTCTGCTGGTGCTGATGCTGCCGCTGAGCCGCGTGGTGCCGCCGCTGTACCAGTTCCGCGTGCGCCGGCGCGTGTTCCGCTGGTATGCGCGGCTGCGCGACATCGAGGCGAAGGTCGACGCACAGAAGGGCGAGCAGAAGGAACTGCTCGAAGACCTCGACCAGCTCGACCGCGTGGTCAACAAGGTGGCGGTGCCCCTGTCGTACGCCGACGAGCTCTATGCGCTGCGCAACAACATCTACGCGGTGCGCAAGCGGGTGCTGGCCAGGACGCCGCAGGGCGCCGCGACCGAAGCGGCCCCTAAAACCGCCGCGAACGATGCCACCTGACGAGGCCCGGCCCGGGACATTGCGCACGCTGATCGACTTCGCACAGCCGCTCGGCGCCGGCGGCCGGCTGCGGCTGGGTTTCGGCGAGCCGTCGCGCGTGCTGGCGGCGCGCACCGCCGACGAGGTGCGGCCTGTGCTCGATGCCGTCGAAGCGCTGGCGCGCGAGGGGCGTTGGTGCGTGGGCTATCTGCGCTACGAGGCGGCGGCAGCGTTCGACCGCGCGTTCGCAGTGCATGCGGCGGATGGACCGCTGGCATGGTTCGGCGTGCACGACGAAGCCCTGCCCTGGCCCGAAGCCACGGGCAACGACGCTCCTCCATCGCTCGACTGGCAGCTCGGTCTCTCTCGCGCGGACTTCGACAGCCGCATGCAGGCCATTCACCGAGCGATCTCCAACGGCGAGCTCTACCAGCTCAACTACACCGCCACGCTGCACGCCGACTTCCACGGCGAGCCGCTGCCCCTGTTCATGGCGCTGCGGCAGGCGCAGCCCGACGGCTATGCCGCCTTCATCGACACCGGCGAGGAGCAGCTTCTGTCGGTGTCGCCCGAGCTTTTCTTCGACTGGCAGGGCGAACGCATCCTGACGCGCCCGATGAAGGGCACGGCCCCGCGCGGCGCCACGCCCGCCGAGGACGAGGCGCTGGCCCGACGGCTTCGCACCGTGCCCAAGGAGCGGGCCGAGAACGTGATGATCGTGGACCTGATCCGCAACGACCTCTCGCGCGTGGCCAAGCCCTTCTCGGTGCGCGTGCCACGCCTCTTCCACACCGAGGCGCTGCCTACCGTGTGGCAGATGACGTCGGACGTGGAAGCCCTCGCGCGCGAAGGCACGACGCTGGCCGACGCGTTCGCGGCGCTGTTCCCGTGCGGCTCCATCACCGGCGCGCCCAAGGTGAGCGCGATGCGCATGATCCGCGAGCTGGAGCCCGAGGCGCGCGGCGTTTACTGCGGCGCGGTGGGCATCGTGCAGCCCGGCGGCCATGCGATCTTCAACGTGCCGATCCGCACCGTGGCATTGCGCGGCGCGCAGGCGCGCTGCGGCATCGGCAGCGGCATCACGGCCGATGCCCGGGCCGATGCGGAGTGGGAGGAATGGCGGCACAAGCGGGCCTTTCTGGACCGGGCGGGCCGGGCATCAGGGCCGCCGTTCGACCTGCTCGAAACCCTCGCGCTGGTGGATGGCGAACTCCGCGACGCACCGGCCCATCTGGCGCGCATGGCGATCGCAGCCGCGCATTTCGAGCGCCCGTGGAACCAGGCGTCGGCTTCCTCCTGCCTCGACGATCTGAAGGCCCGGCACGCCACGGGCATGTGGCGTGTGCGCCTGCTGCTCGACGCACAAGGCACGCCGCGCGCCGAAGCCTTCGCGATGGAAGCGCCGCCCGCGCGCGTGCGCCTGCAGCTTGCCACGCGCCCTTTCCGCGAGGCCCATAGCGAGTTCACCCGCTTCAAGACCACGCGCCGCGCCCACTACGAAGCCCTCGCGCCCACGGAATCCGGCGCGTTCGACACGCTGCTGTGGAACCGCGACGGCGAGATCACCGAATGCACGCGTGGCAACATCGCCCTGTTGCTGGACGGCCGCTGGGTCACTCCGCCGCTGCGCTGCGGGCTGCTCGGCGGCATCGGCCGCGCCAATCGCCTGCGCAGCGGCCAGCTTGCCGAAGCGGTCGTGCGCGTGGACGATCTGCCCCGCGTGCAGGCCCTCGCCTTCGTCAACAGCCTGCGCGGCTGGATCGATGCCGACTTTGCCTCTTTTCAAAAATAGTTCGACAAAGCGCTTGACTTAGAGCGCGCTCCAATTTCGAGAATCGACGCCATGGAAACCAGCCTGACCATCGCGGAAGTCGCTGAACGAACCGGTCTCACGGCCTACACGCTGCGGTATTACGAGCGCATCGGGCTCATCGCGGCGGTGCCCCGTGCACCGGGCGGTCAGCGGCGCTATGCGAGCGCCGACATGGACTTGCTGGATTTCCTGTTGCGCCTGCGCGAGACCGGCATGTCCATCCAGGGCATGCAGGCCTTCGTCAGGCTTCGAAGCCTGGGGGACGCCAGCGTCGGCGAACGGCGCGAGATGCTCGAACGGCATCTCACCGAGGTTCAGGCCAAGGTGGTGGCGCTGCAGCAATCCATGCAGGCGCTGTCGCTCAAGATCGACCATTACCGCGAGGTCGAGAAGACGAAGAAGCGTCCCCCTCTGTCGGGCAAGGCCCGGGAAGGAAAGACGAGCAATGACGAACACACGACAAGACAAGGATCAAGACGACAGCCAACGCTACGCGCGTGGCCTGGCCAAGCTTCGTGAGATCGATGGTGAAGGCGGCGTCAAGGTCGTCGAGAGCCTGGCCGGCATCGCGCCGGACTTCGGCCGCCTGGTGATCGAGTTTCCGTTCGGCGACATCTACTCACGCCCCGGCCTCGACCTGCGCTCCCGCGAGATCGCGACGGTGGCCGCGCTCACAGCCATGGGCAATGCCACACCGCAGCTGAAGGTGCACGTCCAGGCTGCGCTGAACGTCGGCGTGACGCGCGACGAGGTGGTCGAGGTCATCATGCAGATGGCGGTGTACGCGGGCTTTCCGGCGGCACTCAACGGCCTCTTCGCGGCGCGCGACGTGTTCGCGGCGGAGGATGAAAAAAGCGCACGGCCCCTTGCGGAACCGCGCGCTCTTGCCGAAGCGATCTGAGCCCATTCGAGGAACACCGCGGAACCGGCTTTGCCGGGCCGCAGGTGTTGCCCCCGGAAGGGGGTTGGCGTAGCGACACGAGGTGCGCGCAGCCTGGGGGCGAGCCTTATTTCAGGGCTTTGTAGCGCATGCGCTTGGGCTTGGCGCCCTCTTCGCCCAGGCGCTTCTTCTTGTCGGCTTCGTACTCCTGGTAGTTGCCATCGAAGAAGGTCCACTGGCTGTCGCCTTCGGCCGCGAGGATGTGCGTGGCGATGCGGTCGAGGAACCAGCGGTCGTGGCTGATCACCATGACCGTGCCGGCGAACTCGAGCAGCGCGTCTTCCAGGGCGCGCAGGGTTTCCACGTCGAGGTCGTTCGACGGTTCGTCCAGCAGCAGCACGTTGCCGCCCGCGATCAGCGTCTTGGCCAGGTGCAGGCGGCCGCGTTCACCGCCCGACAGCGTGCCGACCTTCTTCTGCTGGTCGGCGCCGTTGAAGTTGAAGCGGCCCGCGTAGGCGCGGCTGGCCATCTGGAACTTGCCGACGTTGATGATGTCGAGGCCGCCCGAGATGTCTTCCCACACGGTCTTCTGGTCGGCCAGAGCGTCGCGCGCCTGGTCGACGAAGGCCATCTTCACGGTCTGGCCGATGGTGACCTCGCCCGAATCCGGCTTCTCCTTGCCCGCCAGCAGCTTGAACAGCGTCGACTTGCCGGCGCCGTTCGGGCCGATGATGCCGACGATGGCACCGGCCGGCACGTTGAAGCTCAGGTTGTCGATCAGCATGCGGTCGCCGAAGGACTTGCTGACGTTCTTGAACTCGAACACCTGGCTGCCCAGGCGGTCGGCCACGGGAATGAAGATTTCCTGCGTTTCGTTGCGCTTCTGGTATTCGACGTCGCTCAGCTCCTCGAAGCGGGCCAGGCGAGATTTGCTCTTGGCCTGGCGCGCCTTCGGGTTCTGGCGCGACCACTCGAGTTCCTTCTTCAGGGCCTTGGCATGGGCTTCCTCGCTCTTTTGCTCCTGCGCCAGGCGCTCGCCCTTCTGCTCGAGCCAGGTGCTGTAGTTGCCCTTCCATGGAATGCCGCGGCCGCGGTCCAGTTCGAGGATCCACTCGGCGGCGTTGTCGAGGAAGTAGCGGTCGTGGGTGATGGCCACCACCGTGCCGGGGAAGCGCTGCAGGAACACTTCGAGCCATTCGACCGATTCGGCGTCAAGGTGGTTGGTCGGTTCGTCGAGCAGCAGCATGTCGGGCTTGCTCAGCAGCAGGCGGCACAGCGCCACGCGGCGCTTTTCACCGCCCGAGAGCACGCCGATCTTGGCGTCCCAGGCCGGCAGGCGCAGCGCGTCGGCGGCGATCTCGAGCTGGTGCTCGGAGTCGGTGCCGGCGGTGGCGATGATGGCTTCGAGCTCGGCCTGCTCGGCCGCAAGCGCGTCGAAGTCGGCGTCTTCGGCTGCGTACAGCTCGTAGACCTCTTCCAGGCGCTTCTTGGCGGCGTTGACGGCGCCCATCGATTCCTCGACCGATTCGCGCACCGTGTGCTCGGGGTTGAGCTTGGGCTCCTGCTCCAGGTACCCGATGGTCAGGCCGGGCATGGGCAGCGCCTCGCCCTCGATTTCCTTGTCGACGCCCGCCATGATCTTGAGCAGCGTGGACTTGCCCGAGCCGTTCAGGCCGAGCACGCCGATCTTGGCGCCGGGGAAGAAGGACAGCGAAATGTCTTTCAAGATCTGCCGCTTGGGCGGCACGGTCTTGCTGACACGGTTCATCGAATAGACGTATTGAGCCATGTGTGGTTTTGTTACCTTGGGTAGCGGGATTCGAGGGAATGCGCGGCCGCCGGAATGGAGCCATTCGGGCGCGGCAAACCACCGATTATCGACTCATGCGACAATAGGCTCCGTTGCCGGGTCCAGTTGCCCGCGACACCGGCTCTCTGCCGGGGACGAAGAAAGGTCCATTTCAACCCTTTTGCGAGGGCGGACTTTCCGGCTCCCACCCCTGACCCTCATCTGCCTTGACTGGCTCGGCGTCAACAAGACGCCAAGCGGGCCGATGCCACTGCGCCGTGTATGGCGCTTATTGTTTTCAATGACTTTTGACGAACTGAAGCTGGCTCCCGCCATCTTGAAGGCTGTGCACGAGCACGGTTACGACACCCCCACCCCCATCCAGGCGCAAGCCATCCCCGCCGTCCTCGAGGGCCACGACCTGCTCGGCGGCGCCCAGACCGGCACCGGCAAGACCGCCGCCTTCACCCTGCCGATGCTGCACAAGCTCACCATGAGCCGCAGCGCCACCAACAAGTTCGGCGGCACCGGCATCCGCGCCCTGGTGCTGACCCCCACCCGCGAACTCGCCGCCCAGGTCGAGGAATCTGTGCGCACCTACGGCAAGTACCTGCAGCTGAGCTCCACCGTGATCTTCGGCGGCGTGGGCATGAACCCGCAGATCAGCAAGCTCAAGAGCGGCGTCGACATCCTCGTGGCCACCCCCGGCCGCCTGCTCGACCTGCAGCAGCAGGGCATGCTCGACCTGGGCCAGGTCCAGATGCTGATCCTCGACGAAGCCGACCGCATGCTCGACATGGGCTTCATCCACGACGTGAAGAAGGTCCTGGCGCTGGTGCCCAAGGAAAAGCAGAGCCTGCTGTTCTCGGCCACCTTCAGCGACGAGATCCGCGACCTGGCCGCCACCCTGCTGCGCAACCCGCAGAGCATCCAGGTCACGCCGCGCAACACCACGGTGCAGCGCATCACCCAGGTGATCCACCCCGTGGGCCGCGGCAAGAAGAAGGCGCTGCTCGCGCACATCATCAACGAGAACAAGTGGAGCCAGGTGCTGGTGTTCACGCGCACCAAGTTCGGCGCCAACAGCGTGGCCGAATTCCTCACCAAGAACGGCATCGAGGCGATGGCGCTGCACGGCAACAAGAGCCAGAGTGCACGCACGCAGGCGCTGGCCGGCTTCAAGAGCGGCGAGCTGCGCGCGCTGGTGGCCACCGACATCGCCGCGCGAGGCATCGACATCGACGAGCTGCCGCACGTCGTGAACTACGAGATTCCCAACGTCAGCGAAGACTACGTGCACCGCATCGGCCGCACGGGCCGCGCCGGCTCCAGCGGCGAGGCCGTGAGCTTCGTGTGCCTGGACGAGGAAGGCTTCATGCAGGAGATCGAGCGCTTCACCAAGCAGACGATTCCCGTGCAGGTCATCGAGGGCTTCGGCCCCGAGGAAGGCGAGCGCGCCGAGCCCATCGCCATGGGCCGCCAGACCATCTGGGGCGGCGCCGGCCGTCCGCCGAGCCGCGAAGTCATGCAAGCGGCCGCCAAGGCCGCGCGCACCGAGATGCTGCAGCGCATCCGCGAGAACAAGGCCGGCCAGGGCGGCGGCAACGGCAATGGCGGCGGCCAGCGCCGTGGCGGCGGCCAGGGTGGCAACGGCCAGGGCCGCAATGCCAATGGCGGCGGCCAGGGTCAAGGACAAGGCCAGGGCCCGCGCGGCCAGGGCGCGCGTCCGCAACAGCAGCCGCGCAACCCGCAGGGTCCGGCACGCGCTCCGCAGCATCACCATCACGCTCCGCACGAGGAGCGCCAGCCGCGCCATCACGGCAACAGCCACAGCCCGACGCAGGCCAACCAGGTCGCGCACCTGCGCGCCGAATCGGTCGGAGGCGGCGCCGGCCAGCCCGATCCGCTGCGCACCAGCGTCGACCACATGGGCGGCCGCGGTCGCGGCGGCCGCTCGGGCGGCGGTGGCTACGGTGGCGGCGGTGGTGGCCGTCGCTCGGGTGGCGGTGGCGGCTACGGCGGTGGCAACCGCTCCGGCGGTGGCGGTGGCCGTTCGTTCGGCCGCTGAGATCCGCCGGTAGCGCCAGCCTGCTACCGCCAGGAATCGGAAAAGGGCATCCGGCACACCGCCGGGTGCCCTTTTTTCATGGGGTTTTCCTGCGCCGCGGCACAGGGCGGCTGGACGACGACTCAAGACACAATCGTCACGCCATGCAATACATCCCGCCCAACTACGCCACCCTCTTCGTAGCCACCTGCAACCTCCTCAATCTCGCGGCCCCGAACCGCGTGTACTACGAGAACCAGGACGCCTACACCGAGCGCGAGTACGAGCGGAAGATCGATTGGACCGGTGAGCGTTTCCACGCGCTCAATGCCGACGTGCTGGCGGTGCAGGAGGTGTGGGACGAATCGGCGCTGAAGGCCTGCATCGCGCGCAGCGGCCTGCGCTACGACTTCATCTCGGTGCCCGGCGCGGAGAACACGCCGCCGCCCGGCAGCCCCGCGGGCACGCCCGGGAGGCCAGGCGCAGAGGGCACGCCGCGCGTGGGCATCGCGACGCGGCTGAAGGTGGACGAGGTCCGCTCCTTCGTCGACTTTCCGCCCGGCTTCGGCGTCGATGTGCCTGGGCTCGGTCCGCACACGCGCTTCGAGCGGCCTCCCCTGCTCGCCACGGTTCGCATGAAGCACGGCCAGCAGGTGCACGTGCTCACGGTGCACCTGAAGTCCAAGCGCCCCAAGTTCCTGCAGGACGCGCAGGGCAACCCGCTGGAAGACCGCGACGACCGCAAGGTGGGCGTGATGGCTTCGCTGCGCTCGCTGCTGATGCGCGGCGCCGAGGCCGCCGCCCTGCGCTGCATCGTGATCGACCTGCTGCAGGGCACCAACGTGCCGCTGGTGGTGATGGGCGACTTCAACGACAACCCGCACAGCGTGACCACCCAGCTCGTGGCCGCCACCTCCGAGGTGGCCTACGACAAGGCGGCGCGCGACGTGGCCCTCTTCAACGCCTACGAGATGCAGGGCGAGTCGGCACTCAAGAAGGACGTGGCCTATTCGCACATCCACCAGGGCTACCCGGACGTGCTCGACCAGATCTTCGTGAGCGAGGAATTCGTCGCCACCAGCCGGCACAGCCTGGGCGACGTGCGGCGCGTCGACTACTTCAACGACCACCTGCACGAAGGGCGCGACCGCTCGCGCTCGGACCACGGCTTCGTGCGCGCCCTGCTGCGGCTGCGCACGTAGCCACGATCGGGCTCAGCCCATGCGGCGGCCGGTCTGCCGGTCGAACAGGTGCACGTTCTCCGACTCGATGGCGAGCCGCACGATGTCGTCGGGCCCGGCATCGACCCGGCCGTGCACCGCGAGCACCAGCCTGGCCTCGCCGACCTGCACCAGCAGTTCGGTCTCGGCGCCGGTAGGCTCCACGACGACGACCCTGGCTTCCACGCCGTGCGAGCCGCCGCCCAGCGTCATGTCGCCGGGGCGGATGCCGTAGTGCACCGGCTGGCCGTCGGGCACCGCGGTCGCGGCCGGAACCGGCCAGCGCGCACCCTGCGACTCGACCCAGCATTCCCCGCCCGAGCGCCGCACCGTGCCCTCGATGACGTTCATCGAGGGCGAACCGATGAACTGCGCGACGAAGAGGTTGTCGGGACGGTCGTACAGCTCCAGCGGCGTGCCGATCTGCTCGATGATGCCGTCGTGCATCACGACGATGCGGTCGGCCATGGTCATGGCCTCGATCTGGTCATGCGTCACGTAGACGGTGGTGGTCTTCAGCCTCTGGTGCAGCGCCTTGATCTCGGCGCGCATCGCCACGCGCAGCTTGGCGTCGAGGTTCGACAGCGGCTCGTCGAAGAGAAACACCTTCGGGTCGCGCACGATGGCGCGGCCCATGGCCACGCGCTGGCGCTGGCCGCCCGAGAGTTCGCGCGGATAGCGGCCCAGCAGCGCGTCGAGGTTGAGGATCTTCGCGGCCTTGGCCACGCGCTCGTCGGTCACCGACTTGTCGGCGTTGCGCAGGCGCAGGCTGAAGCCCATGTTCTCGCCCACCGTCATGTGCGGATAGAGCGCGTAGCTCTGGAACACCATCGCGATGTCGCGGTCCTTGGACTCGAGGTCGTTGACCACGCGGCCGTCGATGACGATCTCGCCGCCGCTGATGTCCTCCAGGCCCGCGAGCATGCGAAGCAGCGTCGACTTGCCGCAGCCCGAGGGGCCGACCAGCACGACGAACTCGCCGTCGGTGATGTCGAAGCCCAGGCCCTTGATGATCTGGACCTTGCCGAAGGATTTCTGGATATTGCGAAAGGATACGGATGCCATTTTTTCGTTTCCTGCGTGGGCTTTTTCAGCTCTTGACTGCGCCGGCGGTTATTCCGCCGACCATGTAGCGCTTGAATGCGTAATAGATCGCCGCCGGGGGCAGCGCGTAGATCAGGCCGGTGGCCATCAGCAGCTCCCACGGCGAATCGTCGGCCGAGAGGAAGTTGCCCAGCGCCACGGCCAGCGTCACGCTCTTGTCGTTGGACAGCAGCAGGAAGGCATAGAGGTACTCGTTCCAGGCCAGCAGCAGCGAATACGTGCCCACGGCCACCAGCGAAGGCACCATCAGCGGCAGGTACACGAGGCGGAACAGCTGCAGCGGCGAGGCGCCGTCCATGCGCGCGGCCTCGTCGAGCTCGTAGGGCAGCTTGTCGGAGGCCTGCTTCAGCACCCAGATGCAGTACGGCGAAGCGATGGTCACCATCGCGAGGATCAGCGCCCACTGGCTGTTGAGCAAGCCGTAGTTGCCCATGGTCTTGTACATGGGCACCGCGAGGAAGGCCGCCGGGATGAAGTAGGTGAACAGCGCCATGTTCATCACCGTGCGCCCGCCGCGCACGCGCAGCCGGCTGATGGCGAACGCCGCCGTGGTCGCCACGAAGAGCGTGAGCGCGCCCACCGACAGCGCGATCAGCAGCGAGTTCCACAGCTGCAGCCAGAAGTGGTCGAGGTAGAAGTGCTTCTGCTGGAACACGATGCGGAAGTTGTCCAGCGTCGGACTCTTGGGCCACAGGTGGCCCGAGGTCGCGGAGTCCTTCGACGAGATCGCGAACAGCACCATGTGGTAGACCGGGATCAGCGTCCACAGCAGCACGGGGATGCCGATGAGCAGCAGCCGGGCCTCGGTGAGCACGGCTCTTGGTGTCCAGCGCTTCATTTCGAGAGCCTCTTCATCATGAAGTAAACCAGCGGCAGAACGAGCGGCATCGCCACCACGATGGAAGCCATCGACAGGTCGACCTGGTCGAGGCGCAGGTAGCGGATGCCCAGCGTGGCGAGCACGTGCGTGAGGTCGGCCGGGCCGCCGCCGGTCAGCAGGTAGACGCTGTTGAAGTCGCCCAGCGTCCAGATCATCGAGAGGATGAGCGAGGTGATGTAGAGCGTCTTCAACGCCGGCCAGCTCACGAAGCGGAACTTCTGCCACGACGAGGCGCCGTCGACGGAAGCAGCCTCGTACTGCTCGGTGGGAATGGCCAGGCGGCCCGCCACGAGGATGAGCGTCCAGAACGGCAGCGACTTCCAGATGTGCACGATCATCGCGAAGGCCAGCGCCAGCGAGGGATCGTTGAGCCAGTTGGGGCCGTCGGCACCGCTCAGGCGGAAGATGGTGCTGTTGATCACGCCCCACTCCGGGTTCAGCATGAAGCGGATCGACAGGATCGTGGGAATGGAGGGCATCGCCCACGGCAGGATGAAGATCGCCGAGACGATCTTGATCCACCAGCGCGATGTCACGAAGAAGCCCGAGAGCACGAGTGCCACGAGCATCTTGAGGTTGATCGCCACGACCAGGAAGATGGCCGTGTTGATCACGGAGCGGAAGAAGATCGGGTCTTCGACCAGCTTCACGTAGCTTTGCGGATGGCGGGCGAGCCAGAGGCCGTAGCCCACCGGGTACAGCACGAACACCACGAACACCAGCAGGTAGGGCACGACCATGACCGCGCCCCAGAACTGCCAGCGCGCATGCCGCGCTCCGGGATTGACGACAGGCGCCGAAGTACTCGGCGCGGCGGCGGAGGCAGTTGCGCTGCTCATGGCGTGCTGCTGATGGTGAACGTGCCGACGGGTACCGTGCGGGCGCGGCTTACTGGCCCGCCACCGTCTTGATACGGGCGATCATCTCGTCCACCGCCTTGTCCACCGGCACCTTGTCGGTGACGATGCGGCTCATGGCCTTGGCCCAGACGTTCTCGTTGTTCAGCACGGTGAACTTGTAGTTCTTCGTGAATTCGAAGGTCACGGTGCCGGCGGCGTACTGGTTGTAGACCGAGAGGCGGTGCGGGTCTGCCTTCCAGAAGTCACGCTGCTGCGCGGCCTTGGTCACCGGGAACCAGCGGCCCAGCGAGCCTTCGACGTACGGCGTCAGGTTCTCTTCCTGCATCAGGAACGAGACGAACTCCTTGGCGCGGGCCTTGTTCTTCGCGTCCTTGAACACCACGCCGGTCTTCACGGCCGTGCGGTAGACCATCTTGCTGCCGTCGGGCTTGTTCGGGAAGCCGGCCGTGCGGATGCGCTCGGTGTAGTTCTTGCGCGCCTCTTCACGCTGCTCGGGCGTGAGCGAGGCGTTGTTCGAATCGTCGAGCCACTTGGCGGCGATGGAGATGGTCGCGTTGTGCGTCATCACGGTCGTCTTGTTGTGGAACGCGACGTTGTTGTCCGGGTCCTTCCAGCTGGTGGAAGAAGGCGGCGTGCAGCCCTTGACGTAAGGCGTGGTGTAGTCGGTCATGGCCCCGATGAGGCCGGTGCGCACCTTCGGGTCGTCGACCAGCAGCTTGCCGTTGTCGTCCACCAGCTTGACGTTGTAGGCGTCCATGAAGGTCAGGAACGAATAGAACGCGTCGCTCGAGTCCACGCCCATCGGCATGCCGATGCCGAAGTTGCGCTTGCCGCTCTTCTGGCGGCTGGCTGGCTGCACTTTCTCGCACCAGAACGACCAGTAGTCCTTCCAGCCGGTGGGAATGTCGGACTCCTTGAACCCGGCTTCGGCCAGCATGTCGAGCCAGTACTCGATGTGCATGGTCTGCTGCTTGATCGGGAAGGCGTAGTACGCCTTGCTCTTGGTCTGGTCGTTGTAGAGGTAGGTGGTCTCCAGCGTGTTCGGCGCGAAGCGGTCCTTCATGGGCGTTAGCACGCTGCTGATGTCCTCGAGCTTGCCGTCGTAGGCCCACTTGCCCGTGACCTGGAAGTCGTAGACGTCGGCGTACGCCACGTCGGGCGGGCTGCCCGAGTCGAGCGCGGACACGGTCTTGGGGATCATGTCCTGGATCGGGTACTGCGAGAGTTCGATCTTGACGTTCTTGTTCTTCTCTTCGAACTTCTTGATGGCGGCGAACAGTGCGTCGTCCTCCGCCTTGTAGAAGCCCTTGACCCACCAGACGGTGAGTTTCTCCTGCGCGGCGACGTGGCCTGCCGACAGCAGGCCCATCGCGACCAGCGTCGGCGCGATCAGCGACTTGACGAATTTCATGGACGTTGTCTCCTTCTCTTCTGGGGTGGAATCTGCTCGGCGCGCGAGCGTGGGGGGTGAAAGAACCGGAAGTGGACCGTGAGCGCCGCCAGTGCGCCTGGCTGGCTAACTGGCCCTGAGCCTGGGTGGCGGCCTGCTCAGCCGCGGCAGCCGGCGGCGCGAGCCCAGCACGTCCTCGATGTCCTGGCGGGCGCCGTCGATGAGCCGGAGGATCGCGCGTTCCGCGACGTCGGGGTCGTGCGCGATCACCGCGTCGAGCACAGCGCGGTGCAGCGGCAGCGAGAGCGTGGGGCCGTCGGGCTTGGTGGTCGATATCTCGAAGCTGGTGCGCAGCAATGCGTTGAGCACCTTGCTCATCTGCGCAATCATCCTGTTGCGCGCGGCCCCCAGCAGGCCATTGTGAAAGCGCAGGTCGAAGGTGACGTAGTCGCCGCCGTTCTCCACGGCTTCCTTCATGCCGGCGTAGGCACGCTCGATCTCGTCGATGTCTTCCGCGGTGGCCCTCTCCGCGGCCAGCCGCACCGCCGCCGGCTCCACCGCGCGGCGCAGGTCCTGCAGGTCGCGCAGGAACTCGGGCGTGAGGCCGGCGCGCGCCTGCCAGGTGATGACGTCAGGGTCGAACCAGTTCCACTTGTCCTTGGGCAGCACGCGCGTGCCGACCTTCGGGCCGGTCACGATCAGGCCCTTGGCCACCAGCGACTTGATGGCCTCCCGCACCACGGTACGGCTCACGCCCAGCTCCTCGCCGAGCACGGGCTCGGACGGGATGGATGCACCGATCGCATAGCGGCCCGACACCACGGCTTCACCGAGGAGTTCGAGCGTGCGACCGTGGATGTTCTTGATCATGCGTGATGTGAAAACTGGTATCCCGTCGCTCGAAAACACTAAGGGTCCGGCGCGTTGTTCGCGCTTATCATATGATGATTGAAACGCTCTATCGGCAGGACAAACCCTGAGGATCGGGCGCAGGTTTCGACAACAAAGAGAGACATCCAATGAGCACCGCCCCCAGGAAGAAACCCGAAGAACTCCGCAGCCAGCAATGGTTCGGCCGGCACGATCGCGACGGCTTCATCTACCGAAGCTGGATGAAGGGCAAGGGCGTTCCGCACGACCAGTTCGACGGCCGCCCGGTCATCGGCATCTGCAACACCTTCAGCGAACTCACGCCCTGCAACTCGCACTTCCGCACGCTCGCGGAGCAGGTGAAGATCGGCGTGTACGAAGCCGGCGGCTTCCCGCTCGAGTTCCCGGTGATGTCGCTCGGCGAGACGCTGCTGCGTCCCACCGCGATGCTGTATCGCAACCTCGCGAGCATGGACGTGGAGGAAAGCATCCGCGGCAACCCGCTCGACGGCGTGGTGCTGCTCATGGGCTGCGACAAGACCACGCCCGCGCTCATGATGGGCGCGGCCAGCGTCGACCTGCCGACCATCGGCGTGTCGGGCGGCCCGATGCTCTCGGGCAAGTGGCGCGGGCAGGAGCTCGGCTCGGGCACCGGCGTGTGGCAGATGAGCGAGCAGGTGCGCGCCGGCACGCTCAAGCTGCAGGAATTCTTCGAGGCCGAGAGCTGCATGCACCGCAGCCACGGCCACTGCATGACGATGGGCACCGCCAGCACCATGGCGAGCATGGTCGAGTCGCTGGGCATCGGCCTGCCGGGCAACGCGGCCTACCCTGCCGTGGACGGCCGCCGCAACGTGCTGGCGCGGCAGGCGGGCCGGCGCATCGTCGGCATGGTGCATGAAGACATGAACATGTCGAAGATCCTCACGCGCCAGGCCATCGAGAACGCGATCAAGGTCAACGCGGCCATCGGCGGCTCGACCAACTTCGTGATCCACCTGCTGGCCATCGCGGGACGCATGGGCGTCGAACTCACGCTGGAAGATTTCGACCGCCTCGCCTCCGAGCTGCCCTGCCTGGTGAACCTGCAGCCCTCGGGCCAGTTCCTGATGGAAGACTTCTGCTATGCGGGCGGCCTGCCGGTGGTCATCAAGGAGATCGCCGAGCACCTGCACAAGGACGTGATCACCGCCACCGGCCAGAGCCTGTGGGAGAACGTGAAGGACGCCGAGAACTTCAACCCGCAGGTCATCCGCCCCCTGGCCGAGCCCTTCAAGGACAAGGCCGGCATCTGCGTGCTGCGCGGCAACCTCGCGCCCAACGGCGCCATCATCAAGCCCAGTGCGGCCACGCCGGAGCTGCTGGTGCACAAGGGCCGTGCGGTGGTGTTCGAGAGCGCCGACGACCTGCACAGGCGCATCGACGACGAAAACCTCGACATCGACGAGAACTGCATCATGGTGCTGAAGAATTGCGGGCCCAAGGGCTACCCCGGCATGGCCGAGGCAGGCAACATGCCGCTGCCGCCGAAGGTGCTGCGCAAGGGCATCACAGACATGGTCCGCATCAGCGACGCGCGCATGAGCGGCACGGCCTACGGCACCGTGGTGCTGCACACCGCTCCCGAGGCGGCCGCCGGAGGCCCGCTGGCGCTGGTGCAGGACGGCGACATCGTCGAGCTCGACGTGCCCAATCGCAGGCTGCACCTGCACGTGAGCGACGAAGAGCTCGCGAAGCGCCGCGAGAAATGGGTCGCGCCCAAGGCGCCGCTCGAATCCGGTTACTGGAAGCTGTACGTCGATACGGTGCTGCAGGCCGACCAGGGAGCAGACCTGGCCTTCCTGCGCGGTCGCCGCGGTGCCTTCGTGCCGCGCGACAATCACTAGATGACAAGACTGGTTGCAATCGACTGGGGCACGAGTTCACTGCGCGGCGCGCTGCTTGATGCCAGCGGCAAGGTGCTTGAAGAGCGCAGCGATGCGCGCGGCATTCTCACGGTGCCCGAAGGCGGCTTTCCGGCCGTCTTCGACAAGCTCTTCGGCGACTGGATGCGCCTCGAAGGCGCGCGCTGCCTGATCTCCGGCATGGCCGGCAGCAAGCAGGGCTGGGTGGAGGCGCCCTACTGCGCCTGCCCCGCCGGCCGCGTCGAAGTGGGCCGCAAAATCATCGACATCGACGCCGTTGCGGGCGCGCGCATCGCGATCGTGCCGGGCCTGAGCGACGAGCACGCCGGCGTGCCCGACGTGATGCGCGGCGAGGAAGTGCAGATCTTCGGCGCGATGGAGCTCACCGGCCTGAGCGAAGGCGTCTTCGTGCTGCCCGGCACGCACAACAAGTGGGCATCGGTGAAGAAGGGCCGCGTCGCGGGCTTCCGCACCTACATGACGGGCGAGTTCTATGCGCTGCTGAGCCAGCACTCGATCCTCGCGCGCACGCTCGATGCATCGGCGCCGCTCGACGAGGCAGCCTTCCTCGAAGGCGTGACCCGCTCCGAGAACGGACACGGCCTGCTGCACAACGCCTTCGGCACGCGCACCCTCGCGCTGTTCGAGCGCATGCCGAAGGAGGAGCTGTCGAGCTACCTCTCGGGCCTGCTGATCGGCGAGGAGCTGCGCACGCAGGCGCTGCAGGCGTCGGGCGAAGTGATCCTGATCGGCTCGTCCAACCTCACCGAGCGCTACACGCTGGCCCTGCGCGCCACCGGCGTCGCCACGCGCACGCTCGGCGCCGAGGCCACATGGGCCGGGCTGCACGCGCTGTCCGGCTTTCTCGATTCCGACAGGACTCCCGCATGACCGCCCCCACTCCCCTCGAAAAATTCGACGCCGCGATGCGCGAGCTGCCGCTGGTGGCCATCCTGCGCGGCCTCACGCCGGCCGAAGCGGCCGACGTCGGTGACGCCATCGTCGAGCCCGGCTTCCGGCTGCTCGAAGTGCCGCTGAATTCGCCCCAGCCGCTCGAAAGCATCGCGCTCATGCGCAAGCGCTTTCCCCAGGCGCTGGTCGGCGCCGGCACGGTGCTCGGCGCGCAGCAGGTGCGCGAGGTGCATGCGGCGGGCGGCGAGCTGATCGTCTCGCCCAACTTCAATGCCGAAGTCGTCGTCGAGGCTGTGCGGCTGGGCATGGTGTGCCTGCCCGGCGTGATGACGCCGACCGAGGCCTTCGGCGCGCTCGCGGCCGGCGCCACGGGGCTCAAGCTGTTCCCGGCCGAACTGGCCTCACCCGCCGTGGTGAAGGCGTTGCTGGCCGTGCTGCCGGCCGGCACGCCAGTGATGCCCGTGGGCGGCATCTCCCCCACGAACATGGCCGAGTGGCGCGCGGCCGGGGCCGCCGGCTTCGGCATCGGTTCCTCGCTCTACAAGCCGGGCAAGCAGGCCGCGGCGGTGCGCGAGGACGCCCGGAAATTCGTAGCGGCCTGGAAAGGCCTCACGCTCGCCTGATCCCCCAAAGAAGAAACAGGAGACCCCACCGATGTCCGCCGATGCCCTCTACGCCAGCCCCGCCGTGCGCAAGCTGCGCGAAGACCTCGCCCTCGCCCTGCGCGCCGCCGACCATCACGGCCTGTCGGAAGGCGTCTGCAACCACTTCAGCGTGATGCTGCCGGGCACGCAGGACCGCTATCTCATCAACCCGCGCGGCCTGCACTGGAGCGAGATCGGCCCCGACGACATCGTGCTCATCGACGTGCACGGCGAGGTGCTGGCGGGCCGCCATCGCGTGGAACCCACCGCCCTCTTCATCCACGGCGCGGTGCACCGGCTCACCGGCCATGCGGTCGTGCTGCACTGCCACATGCCCTACGCCACGGCGCTCACGATCACGGTCGACCGCGCGCTCGACCCGACCGCGAGCCAGAACGCGATGCGCTACATGAACCGCATCGCCATCGACGCGGAATACAACGGCCTCGCGCTCGACGACGCCGAGGGCGAGCGCATTGCCCGCGCGATGGCCGGCAAGGACGTGGCCTTTCTCGCGAACCACGGCGTGATCGTGGCCGGGGGCACCATCGCCCATGCCTACGACGATCTCTACTACCTGGAGCGCGCCTGCCTGCACCAGGTGATCGCGCAGTCGACCGGACGCCCGCTGGCGCCCGTGGACCCGAAACTGGCCGCCCACGTGGCGGCGCAGATCCAGGGCGAGCGCGAGCAGTCCGACCTGTTCTTCGGGGCGCTGCGCCGCCTCCTGCCAGCGCCGCGCGGCTGAACCTTCGGCCGATAGAGCCGATGGCCTACCCGCGGAGGTTTTCCGCGATGAAAAGTCCATTCACAATTGTGTCTTGCCCGTGCCGCACGTCGTGCGCACGGGTTACAGCTCTTCATCCGATTTCGCTCGAGCCTTACACCAACTTAACAAAGGGCAGCGAGGATGAGGCTTCCAACTCACAACCGGGGGATCAGATGAAAAAGCTCACTTTCGCATTCGGCGCCGCGGCCCTGCTCTCGCTGGCCGCCATCAGCGCACCCGCCCAGGCACAGACTGGCGGCTCGTTCATCCAGGCGCAGGTGTACGTCGTTCCGGCACCGCCGCCGCCGCGCCGCTACTACGCGCCGCCGCCTCCGCCGCGCCACTATTACGGCCCGGGCTACCGCCCTCACCACCACTACGACCGCCGCTGGGACGATCGCCGCCGCTACGGCCGCCGCGACAACGATGGCGACGGTGTGCCCAACCGCTACGACCGCCGCCCCAACAACCCTTACCGCTACTGACCAGGATGAACGAGACCCGGGCCCCGCGCCCGGGTTTCCCGTTCAGGCTGCCTGGGGCACGCTGGCGTAAGGGGGTGTCGCGCTCGACAGGCCCTGCTTGAGCTGCCGTGAAGTCTCGTCGGCAAGCACCTCGGCCTGGCCTGCTTCGAGGCCGGCCAGCGCCTGGCGCGCCACATCGTCCGGAGATGCCTTGGGCAGGCCCTGGATGTGTGCCGTCATGTCGGTGTCCATGTAGCCCACGTGCAGGCTCGTGACCTGCGTGCCCTGCCCGGCCAGTTCGTTGCGCAGCCCGTTGCTCAGCGACCACGCGGCCGACTTGGTCGCGCTGTAGGTCGCCACGCTCGGGAAGGTGGTCCAGGCCAGCGCCGACAGCACGTTGATCACCCCGCCGCCGCCGTTGGCCGCGAGCACCGGAGCGAAGGCCTGCGTCACCGCCCACAGGCCGAAGAAGTTGGTTTCGAATTCGGCGCGCGCGTTGGCCACCGCATCGGGCGAACCCAGGAAGCTGGAGCCGCGCGAGATGCCCGCATTGTTGACCAGCATCGTCACGTCGCCGCAGGCACGCACCGCCGCCTCGATCTGCGCGGGCTGTGTCACGTCGAGCGCCACCGGCGTCACGCCGGGCAGGTCGATGCTCTTGGGGTCGCGCGCGGCCCCATAGACCTTGTGCGCACCCGCGGCGAGCGCAGCCTTCGCGAAGGCGAGACCGAGGCCGCGATTGGCGCCGGTGATGAAGACCACGGAGTCCTTGATTTTCATGACGAGTCTTTCGTTGGTTGGTGGATGAATCGATGGCTGGATTTCAGGCTTGGGCCATGCGCCGCAGCAGCCCGCTGGTGGTTCGCGGCCAGCCCACGCGGCCGAACCAGGCGCCTCCCGCGATGGCGGATGCGGTCACGATGCCGTACACCGCCAGTGCCACGCCCTGCGCCGCGAACACGCCGGTGAGCCCGGCGCCCCATTGCAACGCAAGCAGGCCGCCGGTGCCAGCCACGGCCAGGCGCGCGATGTTGCCGAGCATCGGCCACAGCAGCCGGCCCGCGCCCTGCGAGGCGAAGTACAGCACCAGCCCGACGCCGAAGAGGCCGTACATCGGTCCGACCACGCGCAGGTAGTGCGAGCCGGTCTCCAGCATCGCCGGGTCGTTGCCGAACAGCAGCAGCCAAGGGCGCGGGAACAGCGCCGCCGCGAGGCCGATGGTCTCCGTGAGCGTGAAGGCCAGCGCCGCGCCGGCCCAGGTGGCGCGCAATGCCCGCTCGCGCAGCCCCGCGCCCATGCAGGTACCGACCATCGCCACCAGCGGCGCGCCCAGGCCGAACACCAGCGGCACCAGCAGGTATTCGAGCCGCGATGCCGTGCCGTAGCCGGCCAGCGCGCCCGAGCCGAAATGGCCGGTCAGCGCGGTGGCGATGCCGATGGAAAGATTGGTCGCCACCGTCGACACCGCGCCCACCAGGCCGATGCGCAGGATGTCGCGGAACAGCGGCCAGCGCAGCTTCAGCGCGTCGAGCGTGGGCTTGAGCAGGCTGCGCGGCGAGCGCAGATAGGCGATGAGCGCGATAGAGCCCAGCAGGTAGTACAGCAGCAGCGCGATCGCGCCGCCCGCGATGCCCATGCCCGGCAGCGGCCCGAAGCCGAAGATCAAGAGCGGCGACGCCGGAATGAGGAACACCACGCCCACCACCGTCACGTTGGCCGGCACAGACATGTTGCCTGTGCCGCGGATGATGGCGCCGAGCGAGTTGAAGAGCCACACCAGCGTCGCGCCCGCGAAGACCCAGTTGGAATACGTGAGCGCGGCTTCCAGCGCGGCCCCGGTGCCGCCCATCACGCCGTAGAGCCAGCGCCCGCCCAAAAGCAGCGCCAGAGTGAAGCAAAGGCCGAAGCCCAGCGCGATGACGACGGCGTGCCACACCAGCGCATTCGCATCGTCGCGGCGGCGCGCGCCGAGCGCACGGGCGATGGACGAGGCGATGCCGCCGCCCATGGCGCCGCTGGAGGTCATCTGCATCAGCATCACGATGGGGAATACCAGCGCCATGCCGGCGAGCGCATCGGTGCCCAGCTTGCCGACGAAGTAGGTCTCGATGAGGCCGACGCAGGCCTGCGCCACCATCACCAGCACATTGGGCGCGGCCAGGCGCAGCAGCGTGGGGACGATGGGAGCCTCGAGCAGGCGGCGCGTGCGCGGATCGAGTTCGGTGGTGCCGTGGGGTGTGGTCATGGCTGGAGCCTTGGCGGGTTCAGGCACGGGCCGCAGCCGGCGTGGCCGGGGAGCCGGACTTCGCAGCCGGGCGGCGGATGGTCATCACGATCAGCGCCGCCACCAGGCAGGCCGCGCCGGCGGTGTAGAGCGCCGGGGTGTAGGTCAGTAGCAGCGTGCGTGCGAAGCCGGCGCCGTACGCAGCCGTGGCGGCTCCCAACTGGTGCGCGGCGAAAACCCAGCCGAACACCAGGCCGACCTTTGCCGGGCCGAAGGCTGCACCGGCGAGCTTGACGGTCGGCGGCACGGTGGCGATCCAGTCGAGGCCGTAGAACATCGCGAAGATGCCCAGGCCGTAGATGGTGAACTCCGAATGCGGCAGCCAGAAGAGCGACAGCCCGCGCAGGCCGTAGTACCAGAAGAGCAGCTTGCGGTTGTCGTAGCGGTCCGAGAGCCAGCCCGACAGGATCGTGCCGACGAAGTCGAAGGCCCCCATCATCGCGAGCACCGATGCTGCCGGCACGGCGCTCATGCCGTAGTCGCCGCACAGCGAGATGAAGTGCGTCTGCACCAGGCCGTTGGTGCTCAGGCCGCAGATGAAGAAGGTGCCGGCCAGGACCCAGAAGGTGCGGTTGGTCGAGACTTCCTTCAGCACGCGAAAGGGCGTGGCGAAGTTCATCGCGGGCGCGGCTGCGGCGGGCGCCGCGGGCTGCGTGCCGGGTGCCTCGCCGTAGGGCAGCAGGCCAACGTCGGAGGGCCGGTTGCGCATCAGCAGCAGCGCCAGCAGGCCGATGAGGATGGTGCCGATCACGATCGGCACGATGGCCGAGCGCCAGCCCCAGTGCTCGATCATCCAGGCCGCCAGCGGCAGGAAGGCCAGTTGCCCCGTCGCCGAACTCGCAGTGAGCATGCCCACCACCAGCCCGCGCCGCGCGACGAACCAGCGGTTGGCCACCACTGCGCCGAGCACCAGCGCCGTCATGCCGGTACCCAGGCCCAGCATCAGGCTCCAGAGCACGAAGAGCTGCCAGAGCTGCGAGGCCATGGTGACCAGCGCCATGCCCAGCCCGACGAGCGCGAGGCCGGTGCAGACCACCGCGCGCAGGCCATAGCGCTCCATCAGCACGGCGGCGAACGGCCCCATCAGCCCGAAGAGCGCGAAGCGCAGTGCCAGCGACGAGGAGATCTGCTCGGTGCTCCAGCCGAATTCCTTGCCCAGCGGCTGCAGCATGGCGCCGGGCAGGCCCAGCGCGGCCGACATGGTCAGCATGGTGAGGAAGGTGATGGCGGCGACGATCCAGCCGTAGTGGATGCCGCGGCGCTGCAGCCACGCGGAAACGGAGTTGGCGAACATGGGGCCTCTGCTGTTGGAATTGAATGGGAGGAAAAAAAGGCGAAACGGGACCCTCGCGCGCCTGTGCGCACGATTGAGCGAATGGGTGTGGGTGAAGAAAGGTTGGGGGGTCAGTCGTCGCTGGCGTGCTCTTCCTCGCCGCCCAGCAGCTCCATGGCCTCGTCGATCAGCAGGTGCAGCGCGAGCACGCGCTCCACGCCCAGCAACGCATTCAGCTTCTGCTGCGCGGTCTTCCAGTGCGCCAGCGCTTCGCGCCGCTTGACCTCGCCTTCCTCGGTGAGCTGCACCAGCCGGCTGCGCGCATCGGCGCCGGCACCCTGCGCGATCCAGCCCGCGACGATCAGCGGCTGCAGGTTGCGGCTCAGGGTGGAGGCAGTCATCTTGAGCTCGGCCGCCAGGTCGACGGGACGCGAGGGACCGAGCCGCGCGAGGTGCGACAGCAGCGAGTACTGCGTGGTCTTGAGGCCGCTTTGCGAAACCTCGGCGTCGTAGTGCTGCGAGAGGCGTCGCGAAAGCTGTCGCACCTTGAAGCTGGTGCAGCCGCGTGGCTTGGCGGGAGTGTCCATAGGCTATTATTGTATGTGCAACTATTGCATATGCAATCAACACCCCGGCACAAAGCCCCCAGAAGGAACACAGGCATGACACAGGCCACCAGCCAGCTCGACGCATGGATCGCCGAGGAACAGAAGATCACCGGCCGCCTCGAGGCCGGCCCGGGCCCCGGCCTCGCCCGCCCCGACCAGATCGCGGGCAAGACCGGCCTGGAGATCATGCAGGCGATGCTCAACGGCGACATTCCCTACGCCGCCATCGCCAAGACGCTGGACTTCACGATCATCGAGGCACGCCTGGGCGTGGCCATCTTCCAGGGCACGCCGCTGCCGCAGCACCTGAACCCGCTGGGCACCATCCACGGCGGCTGGGTCGCGACGATGCTCGACTCGGCCCTGGGCTGCTCGGTCCACACGATGATGCCGCCCGGCCGCGCCTACACCACCGCCGAACTCGGCGTCAACTACGTGAAGGGCCTCACGCCCAAAGTGCAGCGCGTGCGCGCCGAAGGCAAGGTGATCCACTGCGGCAAGCAGCTCGCCACCGCCGAAGCCCGCCTCTACGGCCCCGACGGCACGCTGTACGCGCACGCGACGACCACCTGCCTCGTCTTCGAGGTGCCGCCGGCGCGTTGAGCCGCGAGGCCAGCGGGCGAAGGCGGACTGCAGTAGGCCTTCAACCTGTAAGTCCAAAGGCGTCGCGATCCAGGGCGGCCAGTGATAATTATTCTCATCCGGCGGCCGCAACACGCGACACCGGCGGCGACACCACCCGCCGCCGGCGCCGGAGCTTTCTAGAACACCCGCTCCTGGAGGATCCTCATGACCGAACAACGCTCGCGCGTCCAAGGCCGCGCCGCGCGCGCACTGCTTGGCGCAGGCGCCGCGTGGCTGACCGCCACCGCCCTGCCCGCGCAGGCCGCCGAAGAACTCACGCTCTACACGACGCGCGAGCCCGCGCTGATCCAGCCTCTCATCGCCGCCTTCAGCGCCCAGAGCAACATCAAGGTCAACACCGTCTTCGTGAAGGACGGCCTGCTGGAGCGCGTCAAGGCCGAAGGCGCCCGATCCCCCGCCGACGTGCTGATGACGGTGGACATCGGCAACCTGATGGACCTCGTCGACGGCGGCGTGACGCAGCCCGTGAAGTCGGCCGCGCTCGAGTCGGCCATTCCAGCCAACCTGCGCGGCGCCGACGGCCAGTGGTTCTCGCTCTCGATGCGCGCACGCGTGCTCTACGCCGACAAGAGCCTGCCGCTCACCAGCTTCCGCTATGAAGACCTGGCCAACCCCAAGTACAAGGGCAAGGTCTGCATCCGCGCCGGCCAGCATCCCTACAACACCGCACTCGTGGCCTCGCTGATCGCGCACGACGGCGAAGCCAAGGCCGAGCAGTGGCTGCGCGGCGTCAAGGCCAACCTGGCGCGCAAGGCCACCGGCGGCGACCGCGACGTGGCGCGCGACATCCTCGGCGGCATCTGCGACGTGGGCCTGGCCAACTCGTACTACGTCGGCCAGATGAAGAGCGCCAAGGAAGGCACCGACGCGCGCAAGTGGGGCGACGCCATCAAGGTGGTGCGCCCGACCTTCGCCAATGCCAAGAGCGGCGGCACGCACGTCAACATCAGCGGCGCGGCCGTCGCGAAGAACGCGCCGCAGCGCGCCAACGCGGTCAAGCTGCTCGAGTTCCTGGTGTCGGAACCGGCCCAGGCCCTCTACGCTCAGGCCAACTACGAGTACCCGGTGCGCAAGGGCGTGGCGCTCGACCCGATCATCGGCCAGTCCATCGGCGAGCTGAAGGTCGACCCGCTGCCGCTGACCGAGATCGCGAAATACCGCAAGCAGGCGAGCGCGCTTGTGGACAAGGTTGGCTTCGACCAGTGACATCGACGAGCGCCGGGCATGCCTGCCGGCGACTGACTGAATGAGTCTCCTGCGGCGCCAGCCGCCGGGCCTGCAAGCAGCCGGCCCGGCCTGGCGCTGCGCGTCGTTCCTGATCGCCATCGGCGTGCTCGCGCCGGTGCTCACGCTGGCGTGGCTGGCCTTCGGCTCGGGCCTCGGCCACTGGGGGCCGCTCTTCGCGCACGTGCTGCCGCAGGCGGCGCTCAACACGGCCGTGCTGCTCGCGGGCGTCGGTGCGTTGGTGCTGGTGATCGGCACCGGCTGTGCCTGGCTGGTGACGGCGCACGACTTCCCCGGACGCGGCACCCTGCACTGGGCCCTGCTGCTGCCGCTGGCGATGCCGACCTACATCGTCGCCTTCGCCTACCTCGACCTGCTGCACCCCATCGGCCCGGTGCAGGGCGCGATCCGCTGGATGCTGGGCTTCGACAGCCCGCGCCAGTTCCGCCTGCCCGACCTGCGCTCGATGCCCGGCGCGATCTTCGTGCTGGGCTTCGTGCTCTATCCGTACGTCTACATGACGGCGCGCGCGATGTTCATGACGCAGCCGGCGCACCTCATGGAGGCCGCGCGCATGCTCGGCGAAAGCCGGCGCGGCGCCTTCTTCCGCGTGGCGCTGCCGCTGGCGCGGCCGGCGCTGGCCGTGGGGCTGAGCCTCGCGCTGCTCGAGACGCTCAACGACATCGGCGCGTCCGAATTCCTGGGCGTGAACACGCTGACGGTCGCGGTCTATACCACCTGGATCACGCGCTCCGACCTCGCGGGCGCCGCGCAGATCGCCTGCGCGATGCTGTTCGTGGTGATCGCGCTGGTCTGGCTGGAGCGCAACGGCCGGCGTCACCAGCGCTTCGGCTCGGCGCAGCGAATGCGCGCGGTGCAGCCACGCAGGCTGCACGGAGCCGCGGGCTGGGCCGCGATGGCGGCCGCCTCGCTGCCGGTGCTGATCGGCTTCGTGGCGCCTGCCCTCTACCTGGTCTGGGAGAGCGCCAAGCGGCTGCGCCAGGGCGGCGGCATCTCGCAGGGGCTGGTCGCGAGCCTGGGCAATACGCTGACACTGGCCACGGGCGTCACCGCCGTCGCGGTGGCAGCCGGGCTGGTCGTCGCGTGGGCCGCACGCAGCCAGGGTTCAGGCCCCAGCCGTACTCGCTGGCAGGCGCGCGCGGCGACGCTGGGCTACGCGGTGCCGGGCACGGTGCTGGCCATCGGGCTGCTCACGCCGGCTCTGGCCTTCGACTCGGCGCTGGCCGCGGCCTTCGGCCTGCAGGGCCTGCCTCTCATGAGCTGCGGCGTGGTGCTGGTCGTGGCCTGCGCGATCCGCTTTCTCGCCATGCCGGTCGGCGGCATCGAGGCCGGCCTCTCGCGCATTCCGCCCGCCATCGAGCAGGCCTCGCGCCTGCTCGGCGAAACCACCGCCGGTACGCTGCGCCGCGTGCACCTGCCGCTGCTGCGGCCCGCCATGGCGGCCGCCGCGCTGCTGGTGTTCGTCGACGCCATGAAGGAGCTGCCCGCCACGCTGCTGCTGCGGCCCGCCAACTTCGACACCCTGGCCACCTGGCTGTACGCCGAGGCCGCGCGCGGCACGTACGAGGAAGGCGCCATCGCCGCGCTCGCCATCGTGCTGGCCGGCCTGCTGCCCGTGGTGCTGCTGGCGCGCAACCAGCTGGGCGCACCTTCGGCCACACTGGCTCCCGAGAAGACATGACATGAGCTCCCCACTGCACCTCGATGCGATCAGCCTCGCCTACGACACGCCGCGCGGCCTGCACACCGTCGTCGACGGCTTCTCGCTGGCGCTGGACGCGGGCGACATCGCCTGCCTGTTCGGCCCTTCCGGCTGCGGCAAGACGACGGTGCTGCGCGCCATCGCGGGCTTCGAGCCGGTGCGCGCCGGCACGATCCGCCTCGGCGAGGTGCTGCTGTCGTCCGCGCAGAAGCACCTGTCGCCCGAGCAGCGGCGCGTGGGCATGATGTTCCAGGAGTACGCACTGTTCCCACACCTTTCGGCGGCGAAGAACGTGGCCTTCGGCCTGCGCCGGCTGGGCCGCGCCGAACAACAGTCGCGGGTCGTCGAAATGCTCGCGCTGGTCGGTCTCGCCAATGCGGGCGAGCGCTATCCGCACGAGCTTTCCGGGGGCCAGCAGCAGCGCATCGCGCTGGCCCGCGCGCTCGCACCTTCGCCCGCCCTGCTGCTGCTCGACGAGCCCTTCTCCAACCTCGACGGCGGCACGCGCGAACGGCTCACCGTGGAGGTGCGCGACATCCTGAAGCAGGCGGGGCAGACGGCCATTCTCGTCACGCACAACGAGGCCGAGGCGCACGCGATGGCGGACCGCATCGGCGTGATGCACGGCGGGCGCATTACGCACTGGATAGATACGACGGCCGTCGATCCCATCTAGCACAAGGCGCCCGTTTCCCGAATGGGCTTTCCGGGAAAAGGTTGTTCGGGATCGCAAGAATCGCCGCGATCCAGACACAACCGATCCACCCAACGGAGAGCCCCATGACCCAGCCGTCCCTCACCCTCGTCAGCCACCTGCTGTGCCCCTACGTGCAGCGCGCCGCGATCGCGCTGCGCGAGAAGAACGTGCCCTTCGAGCGCGTCGTGATCGACCTTGCCAACAAGCCGCAGTGGTTTCTCGACATCTCGCCGCTCGGCAAGGTGCCGCTGCTGAAGGTGCGCAGGTCCGACGGAGGTGAGTCCGTGCTGTTCGAGAGCAACGTGATCTGCGAGTACCTGGAAGAAACCCAGCCCGGCGCTCGCCTGCACCCCGAGGACCCGCTCGCCCGCGCCGAACACCGCGCATGGATGGAGTTCGGCTCGGCCATCCTCGGCGACCTCTGGGGCTACGAGACCACGCAGGAAGCGGCGGTGTTCGAACAGAAGCGCCAGGCACTGCTCGCCAAGTTCCAGCGCGTGGAAGCGGCGCTGGGCCAGGGCCCTTACTTCGCGGGCGGCAGCTTCAGCCTCGTCGACGCGGTCTTCGCGCCGGTGTTCCGCTACTTCGAGGTGTTCGATGCGATCAGCGACTCGCACATCTTCGACGCCCTGCCCAAGGTCGATGCATGGCGCAAGGCGCTGGCCGTGCGCCCCAGCGTTCGGGACGCGGTGGTGCCCGAGTACCCGCAGCACCTGATGGAATTCCTGAAGCGCCACCAGGCCCACCTGCTGACCCTGGCCGCTTGATCGCCGCGCCGGGAGGCCCACAATAGCGGGCTTCCCTCTCCACGACCACGAACAAGGCACAACGAGATGCGACTCCTCCACACCATGCTGCGCGTCGGCAACCTGCAGCGCTCCATCGACTTCTACACCAAGGTGCTCGGCATGAACCTGCTACGCACCTCGGAGAACCCCGAGTACAAGTACAGCCTCGCATTCATCGGCTATGGCAACGGCAACCCCGACCAGGCCGAGATCGAACTCACCTACAACTGGGGCACCGAGAGCTACGAACTGGGCACCGCCTACGGCCACATCGCCCTCGGCGTGCCCGACGCCTACGCGGCCTGCGAGAAGATCAAGGCCGCCGGCGGCAACGTGACGCGCGAGGCCGGCCCGGTCAAGGGCGGCACCACCGTCATCGCCTTCGTCACGGACCCCGACGGCTACAAGGTGGAACTGATCCAGCGCGACGAGAAGGCTGCCGGCGGCGGCCTGCGCTGAAGGCCCCGGCGCCGGATACGCCATGGCAACCGCGAAGAGGCAAGCCGCCACGGCAACGCGCCATGTCGCGCTGCTGCGCGGCGTGAACGTCAACGGCATCACGATCAAGAGCGCGGACCTGAAGGCGCTATTCGTCGAACTGGGCTTCGGCGCGGTGCGCACTGTGCTCGCCAGCGGCAACGTGCTCTTCGACACCGATGAGAGCGACGCCGCCGCGCTGCGCACGCGCATCGAGCAGGCGCTGCGCAAGCGCTTCGGCTACGACGCCTGGATCGTGCTGCTCACGCAGAAGACCGTTGCCGCGATCGCCGCTGCCTACCCCTTCGAACGCATCGACGAGGAGCGCCACCCGTACATCGTGTTCGGCTCCGACAAGGCGATGCTCGACGAGATCATGGAAAAGGCCGGCACGGTCGATGCCAAACCCGATACCGAGCGGCTCGAACGCGGCAAGGGCGTGCTGTACTGGCAATGCCCTCGCGGCGAGAGCCTGGACACGCCGGTGGCCAAGCTGCTCGGCAAGGCCCGCTACAAGTCGAGCACCACGACGCGCAACCTGCGCACGGTGGAAAAGCTCCTCGCCGACTGATCAGCAGCCGAGCAGCTCGGCCAGCTGGTTGATGTCGCGCGCGTGCAGGTTGTTGTCCGGCTTCGGCGAGACGTCCTTCGGCCGCGCGAGGCCGAACTCGTGGGGCCGCTCGATGTAGGCCGTCTTCAGGCCGCATGCGCGCGCGGCGGCCAGATCGTCGTGATGCGCGGCGGCCAGCATCACCTGGCCCGGCGTCGCGTCGAACACGCCCGCCACGCCGAGATACGTGCGCGGATCGGGCTTGTAGGCTTTGAACACCTCGGCCGAGAGCACGCAGTCCCAGGGCAGGCCGGCACGCTTGGCCATCTCGGTGAGCAGGCCGATGTTGCCGTTCGACAGCGTGCAGATGGTGAACTTCTTCTTGAGCCGCGCGAGCCCCGCCACCGAGTCGGGCCATGCCGGCAGGCGGTGCCAGGCGCGGCTCAGGTCGCGCCTGGCGGCGTTGTCGATGCGATCGGCCAGGCTGAAGTCGTGCAGCACCTGGTCGAGCATGCTCAGGTGCAGCTCGTCGAGCAGCGTGAAGCCGCCCTCGCCCGCGGCGATGCGCTCCATCACCGCCTTCATGGCCGGCTGGTAGCCCGCGCGCCACGCCAGCGCGAAGGCCGCGCCGTCCACGCCAGGGAACACGCGCTCGACCTCGGCGGCGATGCCGCTGTGCCAGTCGACCACGGTGCCGAAGACGTCGAACGCGATGACCTTGAGATCGCTCGCGTCGAATTCAGCGCTGCTCATGGCGGCGGCGCTCAGCGCTGCAGTTGGCTCGCGGCGCGTGCCAGCTGCTCGATGCGTGTCCAGTCGCCGTCGCGGATCGCGTCGGTCGGCACGATCCACGAGCCGCCCACGCAGGCCACGTTCGACAGCGCGAGGAACTCGGCCGCGTTGCCGGCGTGGATGCCGCCGGTCGGGCAGAAGGTGACATCGCCGAAGGGGCCCTGCCATGCCTTGAGCATCGGCAGGCCGCCGGCCTGCAGCGCGGGGAAGAACTTCAGCTGCGTGTAGCCGTCTTCCTGCGCCGTCATGATCTCGCTGCCGGTCGCCACGCCGGGCAAGAGCGGCAGGCCGATGTCGTGGCATGCCTTGCCGACCGAGCGCGTGTAGCCCGGGCTCACGCCGAATTTCGCACCGGCCAGCGCCGCGGCCTGCGCGTCGGCGGCGCTGCGGATGGTGCCGGCGCCGGCCACGGCCTCGGGCACGTCCTTGGCGATGGCTTCGATGCACTGCAGCGCCTGCGGCGTGCGCAGCGTCACTTCGAGCATGCGGATGCCGCCGGCCACCAGGGCGCGCGCGAGCGGGATGGCGTCTTTCACATCGTTCAGCACGATCACCGGAATGACCGGGGCGTCGCGCATCACGTCGAGGGGGGTGAGTTTTTCAGTCATTTCCTGGCTCCAACTGGTTACGTATGCCTCGCCTTGGGGAAGAAGCCGCCCTGGTCACAGCCAGGAGCAGGCCCCCTCTTCGGCGGTCAGTGCATTGCGGCGCATGCCGGCGAACAGCTCACGGCCCAGGCCGTGCCCGTCGGCAATGCGTTGTGCCTCGGGCATCGTCGCGACCTCGCGCGCGGCCCATTCGTCCTCGGGCAGCAGCACGGCGAGCGTACCCGCGACGGAGTCGAGGCGGATCAGGTCGCCGTCGCGCACCTTGGCGAGCGGCCCGCCGGCGGCGGCCTCGGGCGAGACGTGGATGGCGGCCGGGATCTTGCCCGACGCGCCGCTCATGCGGCCGTCGGTGACCAGCGCCACGCGGAACCCCTTGCCCTGCAGCACCGACAGCGGTGGCGTGAGCTTGTGCAGTTCGGGCATGCCGTTGGCCTGCGGACCCTGCCAGCGCACCACGCAGACCACGTCGCGCTCCAGTTCGCCCGCCGTGAACGCTTTCTGCAGCGCGGCCTGGGAATCGAAGACGCGTGCGGGCGCCTCGATGACGTGGCGGTCATCGGGCACCGAGGACACCTTGATGACGCTGCGGCCCAGGTTGCCGCTCAGCAGTTTGAGTCCGCCGGTGGCGCTGAAGGGGCTTTCCACGGTGCGCGTGACCGCTTCGTTCTTCAACGGCGCGGCGGGAGTCCATTGCAGGCGCTTCTGGCCCTGCTCGCCGGCTTCCTCCGCCAGCGACGGAATGTTCGCGAATTCGCGGATGCCGCGCGAGCGCACCGTCAGCACGTCGGCATGCATGAGGCCGGCATCGACCAGTTCGCCGATCACGAAGCCGGGGCCGCCGGAGGCCTGGAACTCGTTCACGTCGGCGCTGCCGTTGGGGTACACGCGGCTCAGCAGCGGCACCACGTCGGAGAGCTTCGAGAAGTCGTCCCAGTCGATCAGGATGCCGGCGGCGCGCGCCACGGCCACCCAGTGGATCAGGTGGTTGGTGGAACCGCCCGTGGCAAGCAGCGCGACCATGGCGTTGACGATGCAGCGCTCGTCGACCATCACGCCGATCGGCGGGCAGTCGAAGGGCGTATTGCCCGCCTTGCCCAGCACCGTGCGCACGGCCTCGCGCGTGAGCGTCTCGCGCATCGCGTCGCCCGGCTGGATGAAGGCCGTGCCGGGCACGTGCAGGCCCATGGCCTCCAGCAGCATCTGGTTGCTGTTGGCGGTGCCGTAGAAGGTGCATGTACCGAGCGTGTGATAGGCCGCCATCTCGGCGTCGAGCAGGCCCTGGCGGCCGACCAGACCTTGCGCGGCCTGCTCGCGCACCTTCGACTTGGCGCCGTTCGACAGGCCCGAGGGCATCGGCCCGGCCGGCACGAACACGGTGGGCAGGTGGCCGAAGTGCAGCGCGCCGATGAGCAGGCCGGGCACGATCTTGTCGCACACGCCGAGCATCAGCGCGGCGTCGAACATGTCGTGGGTGAGCGCGACGGCGGTGCTCATGGCGATGAGGTCGCGGCTGAACAGGCTCAGCTCCATGCCGGGCGTGCCCTGCGTCACGCCGTCGCACATGGCGGGCACGCCGCCGGCCACCTGGGCGGTGGCGCCGAGGCCGCGGGCCTCGTTCTTGATGATGTCGGGGTAGCCCTGGTACGGCGCGTGGGCCGAGAGCATGTCGTTGTAGGCGGTGACGATGCCGATGTTGGGCGCGCGCTCGGCCACCACGCGGAACTTGTCGTTGGCCGGAATGCCGGCCACGGCATGCGCCACGTTGGCGCAGCCCATGCGGTCGGAGCCGCGGTCGCGGCTGCGGAGTTCTGCAAGGCGGGTGAGGTAGGCACTGCGCAGCCCCTGGCTGCGCTCGCGGATGCGATCGGTGACGTCGCGTACGGTGGGGTTGGTGCTGCTGCTCATGGGGGTCTATGGCTCTTGCTGCTGTCGCCCGGGCGACTCTGGGCCTGGAGGCCCATGGTAACAAGCCGGGTGCGGCAGCCCGATGAAATCCGAGCGCGGGGCAATACGAATTTACCCAGTTGCGCGCTGAAAGAGGCCGCGCACAAAAAAGCCCGGCATGGCCGGGCTTGTTGTTCTTGCGGCGAGGCGGCTGTCAGTCGACCAGCTTGACCTCGACACGGCGCGCCTCGGCGTTGTTGCCCGAGCCGGCCGTCACGGCGGGCTTCTGCAGGTCGACCTTGGCGGCCGGAACGCCCAGGCCCACGAGCACGTCGCGCACCGTCTCAGCCCGCTTCTTCGCGAGCTGTTCGTTGATGGCGGCGTCGCCGGTGGTGTCGTGGAAGCCAGAGACCACCGCCTTGCGGCCGCTCTCCACGCCCTTGATGACCGCGGCCAGGGCCTCCGCGGCGCCCGGCGCGAGGTCGGCGCTGCCGGTCGCGAAATAGAAGTTCACCACGCCGTCGACCACGCGGATGCTCGCGCCGTCGGGGATGACCACGGTCACCGTCTCGGTGACTTCGGCCACCTTGGGCGCCGGCTGGGCCGGGGGCGGAGCTGGCATGGTCGTCACCATCGCGGTCACCGCCGGCGGCTTGGCAGCGGCCGCGTTGCCGTGGCCCTTGTGCCAGATGGCGATGCCCACCACGAAGAAGATCACCAGGGCGATCAACGCCATGACGAATCCGAGGATGAAGTTCTGCTGGCTGTCGTCGTCGCTCATCGGGGGTCTTGCTCCGTAAGGAAGGGGCCGGTAAATAATGGTGCGGTGAACCATGATCAGGAAATTGTAGGTGGCGGTTCCGGCACTTCCGTGTCGGAGCCGGCGCCGAACCCCGGTCCGCCGGGACTCGACCCCATGCCCGCGCCCCTGCGCGACCCGCAGCCGATGCTCGAGCGCGCCATCGCCGACTGGGGCGGGCACGAGGACCTCTGGCTCTTCGGCTACGGCTCGCTGATCTGGCGGCCCGAGTTCGACTTCGTCGAGCGGCGCCAGGCCTGGGTGCGCGGCTGGCACCGGGCGCTGAAGATGTGGAGCCGCGTGAACCGGGGCAGCGTGCAGACGCCGGGCCTGGTGTTCGGGCTGCTCTCCGGCGGCAGCTGCCGCGGCATGGTGTTCCGCGTGCCGAAGGCCGAGGGGCTCGAAACCCTGCGGCGGCTCTGGCTGCGCGAGATGCCCACCGGCGTGTACGACCCCAGGTGGCTGCGCTGCGGCACGGCCGAGGGCGACGTGCGCGCGCTGGCTTTCACGCTCTCGCGGCGCAGCCCCAACTTCACGGGCGAACTCAGCGACGAGCGCTACCGCCACATCTTCGCCAATGCCGTGGGCCGCTACGGCAGCTCGCTCGACTACGCCCAGCAGACGCTGCTGGAGCTGCGGCGCCATTCGATCCACGACGCCGCGCTGGCCCGGCTGGTGGCGCTGGCCGAGGTGAAGGAGCAGCTGCTGTCGGAGAACGCCGCTGATTGCGATGTGCCGCAGGCTCCGGTATATGTTCCGGGGTCAGCAGACAAGAAGTCTTCCTCCCAACCATCCGGACCCAACAAGGAAAACACATGAACCAAAGTCGTCTCACCGCCATCGGCGCCACCCTCCTCGCGTCGGCCCTGCTGGCCGCCTGCGGCAGCATGGGCGGCAAGCCGAGCTCCGCCGTCGAGCTGGTGCCGACCGCCGCGATCACGCCCAACCCGACGCGCGGCACGGTGACCTTCACCGCCCTCGACCATGGCGTGCGCGTGGCGGGCGAGGTGCGCGGCCTGGTGCCGGGCAGCGAGCACGGCTTCCACATCCACGAAAAGGGCGACTGCGGCGACAACGGCAATGCCTCGGGCGGCCACTTCAACCCGACCGGCGGCACGCACGGCAAGTTCGGCGCGCCGGGCAGCCATGCAGGCGAACTGCCGAGCCTGGTGGCCGACGCCAAGGGCGTGGCCCGCTTCAGCGTGGAAGACCACTCGATCTCGCTCACGCCGGGCGCAGCCAACAGCGTCGTCGGCCGCGCACTGGTGGTGCACCGCGACCCAGACGACTTCACGACGCAGCCCGCGGGCAACTCCGGCCCGCGCATCGCCTGCGCGGTGATCGCGAAGCCCTGATCGCCGAAAGAAAGAGCTAGGCGCCCTCGCGCGCCAGCCACAGCGCCTCGGCCCTCGCCAGGGCCTCGGGCGTGTCGATGTCGGTGACGACGCCCACGTCGTCCACCGCGAGATCGACGACCGAATCGATGGCGCGCATCGCCCGCAGGACGGACGCCGCGCCGGCAGCCCCCTCCAACGCCGCCAGTTGCGCGCCGCATACGGCGGCGAAGCCCACCGGGTGGCCGCGCTCCCCCAGGTACTGCGGCTGCACGGCATTCACCGCACCGTTCAGAGCGGCCGCCACGGCCTGTAGCGTACGCGGCTGCACCAGCGGCAGATCGCCCGGCAGGATCAGCCAGCCGGCAGCCCCGGAAGTGGCGCGCACGGCCGCGGCAATCGAATCGCCCATGCCGGGATGCCCCGCGTTTTCCACATGCCAGGGCAGCCCGCTGGCGCGCACCGCGTCGAGCGTTCGCTCCAGCACCGGCCTGCCGGCCAGCAGCGCCCTGAGCTTGGAGCCGGTGCCGCCGGCCGCGATGAAGCGCTCGCCACGGCCCGAGGCCAGCACGATCACCACCGGGGAATTCGCCTTCTGCGTCGTCATGGGCCGAGTATGTGCGCAACAATCCCGGCATGACTTCCTCTCTTTCCAAAGACGCGCTGGCCGCGCTGCGCAAGAGCTACGAGCGGGCCGAGCTCGACGAGACGCGCAGCGCCGACGATCCGCTCAAGCAGTTCGAGCGCTGGCTCACCGAGGCCGTCGAGGCACAGGTGCCCGAGCCCAACGCGATGACGCTGTGCACCGTGGGCAGCGACCTGCGGCCGTCGAGCCGCATCGTGCTCATCAAGGGCTACGACGCGCGCGGCATCGTCTGGTACACCAACTACGAGAGTCGCAAGGGCCGCGAGCTCTCGGGCAACCCCTATGCGTCGCTGCAGTTCCACTGGGTCGAGCTGGAACGCGTGGTGCGCATCGAGGGCCGGGTGGAGAAAGCCGGCGCCGATGAGAGCGACGCCTACTACGCGAGCCGCCCGCTCGACTCGCGCATCGGCGCCTGGGCCAGCCCGCAGAGCGAAGTGATCAGCGGCCGCGACGTGCTGGTGAAGAACGCAGCCCTCTACGCCGCCAAGCACCTGCTCTCGCCGCCGCGACCGCCGCACTGGGGCGGCTACCGGCTGGTGCCGGACCGCTGGGAGTTCTGGCAGGGCCGCAAGAGCCGCCTGCACGACCGGCTGCGCTACCGGCTCGAAGGCAGCGATTGGATGCGCGAGCGCCTGGCTCCGTAAGAACGATCGAGGTCAGGCCTCGCAGCCGACAACCTTGAACTCGACGCGCCGGTCCAGCGCGTCGCTCGCATCGTCGGCGCCCGTACCGACGATGTTCTCGCGGAATCCCATGCCCGATTCGCGCAGCTTCTTCGACAGCGGCGGAGCCTCTCCCACCAACTTCGCCTTCACGCTCGTCGCGCGCTGCAGCGACAGCCGCTCGTTCACCGCCTCCGAACCCGTGCGGCTGGTGTGGCCCGTGACCACCACGCACGAATCGATCTGCGCCGCCTGCCGCGCGATCTGGCGCAGCCACATCGGATAGGCGGCACTGATCTTCGGGTCGGACAGGAAGTCGGTCGAGCCCGGCTTGAACAGGAACTTCACGCTCAGGTTGTTGGTTTCGAGCCCGAGCCTGGCGATGGTGCCGAAGGTCTTCTCGGCATCGGCTGTGCGGCCGAGCTGCGATTGCGTGAGGTACAGGCCGCTGTAGATCCGTAGCTGCTGGCCGTCGGGCCGCTTAGATGCGGCCTCGTAGCGGCTCAGCGCCTCGCTCATGCGGCCGGCCTCGTAGGCGGCGGTGGCTTCCTGCAGCACGGTGGCGGTCGGCAGGCGCTCCAGGTAGAGCGCATCGGCGGCCTGGCCGGGCTGCGTCTCCGCGGTGCGGATGTAGCCCTCGACGCCGCGGTCCTTGCCGTTCACCGGGCTGTCGCGGAAGAAGGCGGTGGGGCGGGTGTCGAGCGAGGTGTCGCTGATGCGCGTTACCGACTGCGCGATCACCACGCCGCTCTTGATTTCGGTGAGCGCCAGGTTCAGCCGGTAGGGCCCGCCCGAGGCGTCCTTGTCGCGCACCAGCGTGCCATTGAGCACGTACTGCGCATTGCCGATCTCGGTGGCGTTGAAGGGCGAGACGGTGAACTGCTTGAACTGCGCCTGCATGCGCTGGACGATGCGCTGCTCGGCCACGCGCGTCACCTCGGTTTGCTGGCCGCTGGCGCCTTCGAGCAACGGATCGATCACGATGCGGCGCTGCGTGAGCGTCGACTCCACCTTGGCCAGGAAGGCCGGCAGCTTCTGCGTCTGCACCATCAGGTCGTCCACCGCCTGGTTCACGGCCTGGTCGAAGGGCATGGCGTTGCCGGGCACGGGGCGGTGCGCGCAGGCGGCGGCGAGCACAGCGGCAGCGCACAGCGCGAACGCGCGCAGCGCCAGGCGGGCACGTTGGGTGATGGTCGTCATCAGCATTGGCTCCTCAATGTCTTCATGTCCTGGTCCGACAGCGGCTCGCCGACGGCGGCGCGCATGTTGATCTCGGTGCAGCGCTTCGACGGCGCGGGGCGCGGCGCGGCGGCTGCTTCGCGTTGCACGGGTGGTTGCGACGGCGGCGGCGCGACCGGCTGCGGGCGAGCCCTGGCCACCGGCTTCGGTTTCGACGGCCCCTCCTCGGCCCTGTCCGCTTTCTCCGCTTTCTCCGCTTTCTCCGCCTTCGCCGGCTCGCGCGCAACGCCCGCCGAAAGGCACGGCGTGCGGCACGGCTTGGGGGCCTCGGCGGCAGTCTCGGCTGCCTGCGCGGGTCGGCCGTGCAGCGCGATCACCGTCGCGACCACCGCCATAGCAAGAAGGGGCGAAGAGCGCGCCGGGTAAATCATCAGCCGGCAAATGTAGGTGCGCGAAGGCCGCGCGCCATCTCGCCAAACGGCCACCCTGCCGAACGGCATAGGCGCGCCCGGCGGCAGCGCTAAGGCGAAAGTGCGCGAGAAATTACCTGAAGAAGTCCGAAGGACTCAGGGCAGCCACTGCGCGCACATCATAACGAGCGTGAGCGTGGCCAGCGCGAGCACCGTCGACACCACGACGCTGGCGGTCACCAGGTCCTCGGCGGTGCGGTAACGCTGCGAGAAGAGGAACACGTTGGCGCCGATGGGCAGCGCGGCGGCCACCACCATCACCGTGAGCGGAATGCCGCGCACACCCAGCAGCCATCCGATGAGGGCCACCAGCAGCGGATGCAGCAGGTTCTTCACCAGCGCCTGCGTCAGCGCGCCGCGCCAGTGCCGGCCGATGGGCGTGAGCGCGAGCGTGATGCCCACCATCACCAGCGCGATCGGGCCGAAGGCCTGGCCCAGCAGCTGGATCGGCTTGTCGATCGCCTCGGGCATCGCCAGCCCGGTCTGCGCGAACAGCAGGCCCGCGATGATCGGCAGCGGCACCGGGTGGATGATCGCGTTGCGCAGCGCACGCACCACGGTGCGCGCCATCGAGGGGCGCTTCTCGTTGCCGGAGGCACCGGTCTGCTCGCGCGCCACGGCCAGCTCCAGCACCACCGTGGCGCTGGTCAGCAGCACCAGCGAATGCAGCGAGATCAGCGTAAGCAGCACCACCATGCCTTCCTCGCCGTAGGCCAGGCCGATCAGCGCGATGCCGATCATCACGGTGTTGCTGTAGGTGTTGGCCAGCGCGATCACCGCCGCCGTGCGGTTGAAGCCGCGCAAGGCCAGCGTGCCCGCGAACAGCAGGCCCGAGGCGATGAAGTAGGCAGCCACCGGCTTCAGGCTGAGCTGCTCGACGTGCACCGTGCTCATCGCGCGGAACAGCAGCGCGGGCGCGAGCAGCAGGAAGATGAGGTGAGAAAGATCCTTCACCGCACCGCCGCCGATCCAGCGCCGCTTGCCGGCCAGGTAGCCCGCGGCGATGAGCACGACCACGGGCACGAGCGAGGAGACGACGAAGGAATTCACCCGGCGAGGATAGCCGAGCGACTTGCGCCGCCTTCTCCTGCCCTCAGGCTCAGAACGTCACGCGCAGGCCGACCTTCAGCGTGCGGCCCGGCAGCGGCGCGTTCGGATACACCGTGCTCGTCAGGATCGAGGTCGCGCTGTAGGCCAGCTTGTTCGTGATGTTGTCCATGCGCGCATACCAGGTGAGGTTGGCGCGCTGCACCTTCATGCGGTAGGTGATGGCCGCGTTCCACAGCGTATAGGCATCGGTCTCGCGCGCGCCCACCGAGGGCACGCGGCGCTGGGCGGCGTTGTAGTCGAAGCCGAAGCGCGCGCCCCACGGGCCGTTGTTGTAGGCCAGCGTGGCGCCCAGGCGCAGTGGCGCGATGCGCGGCAGCGGCTCGCCGGTGTCGAGGTTCTTCGCGCGCACGATGTCGCCGCGCCATTCCAGGTCGAGCGTGCCCGCGTCGTCCATGCGCGCGAAGCCGTCGGAGCCCAGCAGGCGCAGGTTGCCGTTGGCCTCGATGCCGGTGAAGCGCGCGCGCACGCCGCCGTAGACGTACTCGGCCAGCGTGTCGGCGGCGCCGGGTTCGGCCACGTTGCCCTCCTCGTCGAGGCTGCGCCCCGTCGCGGTCAGGCCTATGTAGTTGCGAAAGCGCGTGACGTAGGCGTTCACGCGGGCCGTGTTGGGGCCCGACTTCCATTGCGCGCCCAGGTCGAAGCCAGTCGACTTTTCCTTCTTCAGGTTCGGATCGCCCACCTCCCAGGCGCCCGTGGCCACGTGCGGGCCGTTGGCCAGCAGCTCGTAGTCCTTGGGCGCGCGCTCGGTGTAGGCGAGGTTCGATGTCAGCTGCCACTGCGGCGCGAGGTTCACCAGCGCACCGAATGCAGCGCTGTGCGGGTTGAAGGTGCGCTCGCCGATGGGGAAGCGCGTGACTGTCGGATCGTCCGGATAGCCCAGCGAGCGGATGCGGACCTGCTCGGTGCGCGCGCCGAAGCTCAGGCGGCCCCACGAAGTGCCGTACTCCTCGTGCAGGAAGAACGCGTTCGAGCGCGTGCGGCTGTGCGGCGCGAAGGCTTCCTCGCCGTCGGCGGCGAAGCGGTTGGTCTCGCTGCTGAAGCCGACCAGGCCCTCGAAGTTGCCGATCTTCCGGTGGCGCGCCTCGATGCGCAGGTCGTTGCTCATGTTCGAGAAGGTGGTGCCGGGCGTGCCGCCCTCGAACTCGGTATGGCGGTAGTCGGTGTGGCTGAGCTTGGCGTGGATGCTGCTGATGAAGCCGCCCGGGCGCCACTCGCCTTCGAGCGCGTAGCGGTCGGACTTCATGTTGATGGTCACGTCGTCCTCGGCCACCGTGCCGTACTTGCTACGGTAGCTGCTGACCGAGGCGCCGATGTAGCCCTGGTCGAAGAACAGCGTGCCGCCGAGCGCGCCGCCGTTCGCCTCGTTGGCCGAGTTGCAGATCTTGCGCGCCGTCCAGGGCGAGCCGGGCTTGCTGCACTCGAGGGTGATCGGCACCGAGACGTCCTTCGAGTCGCGGTTGAAGGCGTCGACGTGCAGGGCGAAGCGGTCGTTGCCGCCTTCGAGCACCACGCCGCCGTTCTTCTCCTTGTTGCCGGTGGAATAGCCCAGGTCGGCGCGGCCGCCGAAGCCGTTGATGGGCTCCGAGGGAATGCGGTTGTCGATCACGTTGACCACGCCGCCCACGGCGCTGCCGCCGTACTGGAGCGCCGAGGGGCCGCGCAGCACCTCGATGCGCTCGGTGACCAGCGCATCGACGGGCACGGCATGGTCGTAGCTGAGCGCCGAGGCATCCGGCGCGGCGCCTCCGTTCTGCAGGATGCGGATGCGGTCGCCGTCCTGGCCGCGGATGATCGGTCGGCTGGCGTTGGGGCCGAAGTAGCTGCTGCTCACGCCCGGCACGTTGTCCAGCGTCTCGCCGAGAGTCGATTGGGAGCGCAGCAGCAGCTTGTCGCCCGACAGCGCGGTGGTGGGCGCGATCAGGTCGGAGGCGCCGAGCGGATTGCCGGTGACGGTGATCTCGCGCAGGCTGGCGGCGTCGGTGGGCTGGGCCGGGACGGCATTGGACGCCTGCGTCTGAGCCATGCTTGCGAAGGAGGCAAGCGAAAGAACGGCAACGCCGATGGCGTTGCGACGGAAATTGGGGGTCATGAAATGGACACTCGATGAATCAAGGGACGACCAGCCGCCACCGCGCGCTAGGCGGGTGCAGCAGCAGCCGGAACACAAGGGATTCAGCGAGAGGAAGGCGGGCCGCGCGCGTCGAAGAGCGCAACCCAGCGGGCGAGAGCCTCGCCCTGCAGGAAAGCGAAGGTGGCCGACGGCAGCAAAACCGGCAGCACCACCAGCGGCACGCCGGGCGCGGCCGAGCCATGGGCGAGCTGGTCGTACAGCCGGCATTCGGCGTCGGTGTGATCGCCGAACAGGCTGGCCAGGTGATGAGCCGCGTGCTTGTGGACGACCTGCGCGGCCTGCGCCGCGGCGTCCGGCAGGCCCGGCACGTGCAGCGAACGGTGCATCAGCCCCAGCGTGCCCGCGAACCACAGCGCGGCCGCGAGCACGACCGCGAGCGCGCGGGTCAAGCGGGGGCGGGACTGTCGGATCGCGAGGTGCACGAAAAGGGCGTGTTCAGGCCATCAGGCCTTGAGGCGGGACGCGAAGGTCTTCTGGAACTTCTCGACCTTCGGGCCGACGACGAAGGCGCAGTAACCCTGGTTCGGGTGGTTCAGGAAGTAGTCCTGGTGGTAGGCCTCGGCCGTCGAGTAGTTGGCCAGCGGGGCCACCTCGGTGACCACGGGCGAGGAGTAGGTCTTGCTGGCCCCGATCTCGCGGATGACGTCTTCGGCCACCTGCTTCTGGGCATCGTCCGTGTAGTAGATGCCGCTGCGGTACTGGGTGCCGACGTCGTTGCCCTGGCGGTTGAGCGTGGTCGGGTCGTGCACGACGAAGAAGATTTCGAGGATCTCGCGCAGGCTGATCTGCGCCGGGTCGAATTCGAGCTTCACCACCTCGGCGTGGCCGGTGCGGCCGGTGCAGACCTGCTCGTAGGTCGGGTTGACGGCTTGACCGTTGCTGTAGCCCGACTCGACGTCGATCACCCCCTGCACGCGGTCGAAGACCGCCTCGGTGCACCAGAAGCAGCCTCCACCCAGGACGATGGTTTCGGTGGCCGACGATGAAGTGGACATGGTGCTGCTCCGGCGGAGGTTGAAAAGGCGAACCCGATATTGTCGCGGCTTGACGTGACGGATGCCCGTCACTACATTACTAACCCACGAGTCATTAAGAGTATGTCCACGCCCCGCTCCTTCGTCGACAAGATCTGCCCGGTGCGCGCCAAGCGCGAGCGCCGGAAAGAGGCACGCCCCGGCGAACTGCTGGCGGCCGCGCTCGATCTGTTCGTCGAGAAAGGCTTTGCGGCGACACGCTCCGAGGAAGTGGCGGCCCGCGCCGGCGTTTCCAAGGGCACCCTCTTTCTCTACTTCCCGAGCAAGGAAGAGCTCTTCAAGGCCGTGGTCATGGAGAACCTCGGAGGCCGTTTCACCGAGTGGAATGCCGAGTTCGAGGCCTTCGAGGGCACCACCGCCGACATGCTGCGCTACTGCATGAACGTGTGGTGGGAGCGCGTCGGCAAGACCCAGGCCTCGGGCCTGACCAAGCTCATGATGAGCGAGGGCGCCAATTTTCCGGCGCTCGCGGAGTTCTACCGCGAGCAGGTGGTCCGGCCCGGCCACGAGCTGCTTCGGCGCATCTTCCAGCGCGGCATCGACAGCGGCGAATTCGCGCCCATGGACATCGACCACGCGATCTACTCGGTGGTCGCGCCCATGGTCTTTCTCATGCTCTGGAAGCATTCGGCCATGGTCTGCGTCGACGCAACGGCGGCGCTCGACCCCGAAAAATACGTGGCGACCCAGGCCGAAGTGGTGATCAACGGCCTCAGCGTGCGTCCCGGAAGGCCGACCGAACCGGGGGTGTCATCGGCGGCACCTAAAATTGAAGGTTTGTCCTGAGCCCACAAGGAAAGCCACGCCATGAACCCCACCCCCACCCTCGAGCGCTTGCGCTTCAACATGATCGAGCAGCAGATCCGCCCCTGGGACGTGCTCGACAACGACATCCTCGAGCTGCTGGCCCGGATCCACCGCGAGGACTACGTCCCCGACGCGCACCGCACCCTCTCGTTCTTCGACATGGAACTGCCGCTGCTCGACGGCTCCGTGCCCGGCGAAATCATGCTGTCGCCCAAGGTCGAGGCCCGCACGCTGCAGGACCTGCACATCAAGAAGCACGAGACCGTGCTCGAGATCGGCACCGGCTCCGGTTTCATGGCCGCCCTGCTGGGCGCCCGCGCCGCGCAGGTGCTCTCGCTCGAAATCAACCCCGTGCTGGCCGCCCGCGCCGCCGAGACGCTGCGCCGCAACGGCGTGACCAACGTCGAGGTGCGCCATGCCGACGGCTCCGTGCCCCTGCCCAGCGGCCCCAGCTTCGACGTGATCGTGCTCAGCGGCTCCGTCGCACGCATTCCGCAGAACCTCCTGGGTTCGCTGAAGGTCGGCGGCCGCCTCTCGGCCATCGTGGGTGACGAGCCGATGATGCGCGCCCACTTCGTGACCCGCACCAGCGAGAGCAAGTGGGACACCATCCAGCCCTGGGACACGATGGCGCCGCGCCTGCTGAACTTCCCCGAGCCCTCGCGCTTCGCGTTCTGAGCATACGGTTGACCCAGAGCATGATCGACCAAGTCCGCCCCGCCGACCTCGCCGCCTGGTTCGCGCAGAACGCCGACGCCACCCCCGTGCTGCTCGACGTGCGCGAGCCCTGGGAGTTGCAGACGGCGAGCGTCACGCCCCAGGGCTTCACCCTGGTGGCGATTCCGATGAACGAGATCCCCGGGCGGCTGGCCGAGCTGAATGACGGCCAACCCGGACTCCGGATCGCCTGCCTGTGCCACCACGGCGCGCGCAGCCAGCGCGTGGCCGCCTTCCTGCACCAGAACGGCTTTGACCAGCTCGCCAACGTGGCGGGCGGCATCGACGCCTGGTCCTCGCACGACCCCAAGGTCCCGCGCTACTGATTCTTTCCCCCAAGGACGTTCAATGCCCCCCAGGCCCCGGCTTTCGCCTCTTTCCGCAGCGCTCGCTACCACCTTCGCAGCCCTGCTCGCATCGCCGGCCCTGACCCAGGCCCAGACACTGAACGAACTCTACGAATCCGCCCGCGGCTTCGACGCCACCTACCAGGGCGCGCGGGCACAGTACGACGCGAACATCGCGCGCGCCGCGCAGGCCAAGGCCGGCATCCTGCCCAGCGTGGGGCTCACGGCCGGCGTGACGCGCAGCGACCTCGACATCGACACCCTCACGGGCGCCGGCCGGGGCACCTCCGCCTCGCGCGACTTCAACACGCAGAACGTCGGCATCAACGCCACCCAGCCGCTGTACCGGCCCGCCAACTGGGCCACCTACGAGCAGGGCAAGCGCCAGGCCGAGATCGCCCAGGCGGTGCTCACGATTGCCGAGCAGGACCTGATCGTGCGCGTGAGCCAGGCCTATTTCGACGTGCTCGCGAGCCAGGACAGCCTGGCGCTCGTGCGCGCACAGAAGGTGGCCGTGGCCGAGCAGCTGGCTTCGGCGAAGCGCAACTTCGAGGTCGGCACCTCCACCATCACCGACTCGCGCGAGGCCCAGGCCCGCTACGACCTGGTGATCGCGCAGGAAATCGCCGCCGAGAACGACCTGCAGGTGAAGAAGGTGGTGCTCGACCAGCTGGTCGGCCGTCCCGGCAGCGTGCCGGTGCCGCTCGCCGTGCCGGTGGTGCTGCCGACGGCGACGCCCGCCGACATCAACGCCTGGGTCTCGCAGGCCGACGAGGCGCATCCCGCCATCCGGCAGGCCCGCCTGGGCCTCGACGTGGCCGGGCTCGAAGTGGACAAGGCCAAGGCCGGCCACAAGCCCACGCTGGACGCCAACCTGGGCTACAACGTCACGCGCAACCCGACCGGCACCAGCACGAGCACCGTGGGCACGCGCGTCAACGCGGCCACGGTGGGCGTCACCTTCAACCTGCCGCTGTTCGCCGGCTTCGCCACCGAGAACCGCATCAAGGAAACCCTGGCGCTCGAAGACCAGTCGCGCAGCGTGCTCGAAGGCACGCGCCGCAGCGTGGCGCAGGCCACGCGGGCGGCCTACCTCGGGCTCGTCTCGGGTGCCGGCCAGGTGAAGGCGCTGGAAGCCGCCGAGGCATCGAGCCAGAGCGCGCTCGACGCCAACCGGCTCGGCTACCAGGTGGGCGTGCGCATCAACATCGACGTGCTGAACTCGCAGAGCCAGCTCTACCAGACCAAGCGCGACCTCGCACAGGCCCGCTACAACGTGCTGCTGGGCAACCTGAAGCTGCGCCAGGCCAACGGCACGCTGACGGTGGACGACATGAACGCGATCAACGCGACGCTGGCCAGCAGCGGCAGCGTGCCGGCCGTGCCGCCGGCCATCGGTCCCGACCGCGGCACGACGACGCCCGCGGTGCCCGTGACGCCGCCGAGCATTCCAGTGGTTCCGCCGGTGCAGACGCCGCAGTTCAATCCACCCGCGCCGACGATGCCGACGGCACCCGTGCCGCCGGTGATCGTGAATCCGCCTGTGCGCTGAGCCGCCGGGCGCGGCTTCAGCTCTTTTCGATCAGTCGAGCGTGGGCTCGGCCCGCGCCGGCTCGCCGCCCTCTTCCACCGGCTCGCCTTTCGCCGTCACCGGCTGCGCAGCCTGCGCGATGGCCAGCACCGCGGCAGCCGTGCGCTCGGCCGCCCCGCGGTTCGACGAGGAGAACGCCAGCGCGGCCTGGGCCATGGTGGCGCGGCGCTCGGGGTTCTCGACCAGCTTCAAGGCGGCCGTTACGGCCTGCTCCATGCCCTCGACGCGCAGCGATGCGCCGGCAGCCAGCGAAAGCTGCGCCGCCTCGGCGAAATTGAAAGTCGACGGCCCCATGACCACCGGACAGCCGCAGGCCGCCGGCTCGATCAGGTTCTGCCCGCCCAGCGGCTCGAAGCTGCCGCCGAGCAGCGCCACGTCGGCAAGCCCGTAATAAAGCGCCATCTCGCCCAGTGAATCGCCGAGCCAGATCTCGGCCTCGGACGGCTGGCCCGCCGCGCTGCGGCGCGCCACCGCGAAGCCCTCGGCTTCGATCAGCGCCGCCACTTCGTCGAAGCGCTGCGGATGGCGCGGCACGATCATCCATTGCACGTCGTGCACGCGCTTGGAAATCGAGCGGATCGCGCCCTGCTCGGGGGGCACGGGCGAAGTCGCGCCGAAGCGCTTGAGCACTTCGAGCAGCATGCGCTCCTCGCCGTCGCGCGAACTCGCCAGCACCACCATCGGCTTGGGCAGGCGCTCGCGCAGCGAAGCGGCCGCTGTGAGCTGGCGCGCATCGGGCGTGGCATCGAACTTCACGTTGCCGTAGATGCCGGCGACCTTGGCGCCGAGCGACACCAGCCGGTGGGCATCGGCCTCGGTCTGCGCCCAGACGGCCGTGAGGGCCGAGTACGCGGGCCGCGCCAGCCAGGCAAGGCGCTCGGCGGCGGCCAGCGATTTCTCGTTGAGGCGCGCATTGGCCAGCACCAGCGGAATGCGGCGCTCGGCGCAGGCGGCCGTCATCTCGGGCCAGACCTCGGTTTCCATCAGCACGCCGATGCGCGGCTGGAAGCGGTCCAGGAAGCGCCCGACCGCGCCCGGCGTATCCCAGGGCTGCCAGACCTGCGTGTCGCCCGGCTCGAGCAGCTTGGCGCCCTCCTCCCGGCCAGTGGCGGTGCCGTGCGTGAGCAGGATCGGCACGCCCGGGTACTGCCGGCGCAGCTCGGCGATCAGGATGGCGGCCGCGCGCGTCTCGCCGAGCGAGACCGCGTGCACCCAGCACTGGGCCTGGCCGGTGGTGGCTTCGTCGTAGTAGCCGAAACGCTCCTCCACGGCCACGCCGTAGCCGGGCTCGGCCTGCGCGCGGCGCCGCAGCTTGCGGCGCACGAGCGGTTGCACGACGGTGGTGAAGACGCCGTAGAGGCGCAGCAGCAGGGAACGCACAGGCTCGTCGGTTGTGTTCAGTGCGCCGCTTCGCCGACCTTGGCGTCGGGCTTGGCGGTTTTCAGAAGGGCCAGCATTTCGGCCTCGATGCGCTTGAGCGCCGCATCGGTCTGGCCTTCGAAGCGCAGCACCAGCACGGGTGTGGTGTTCGACGCACGGATCAGCCCGAAGCCATCGGGCCAGTCGACGCGCAGGCCGTCGATGGTCGAGACCTGGGCGGGCGCGGCAAAGGCAGCGCTCTTCACCAGCTTGTCGACCACCGCGTGCGGCTCGCCCTCGGCGCAGGCCACGTTCAGCTCGGGCGTGGAGAAGCTCGTGGGCAGCGCGTTGAGCACGGCGTTCGCGTCCGGGCTCTTGCTCAGGATCTCCAGCAGGCGGCAGCCCGCATAGGTGCCGTCGTCGAAGCCGAACCAGCGCTCCTTGAAGAAGATGTGGCCGCTCATCTCGCCGCCCAGGGGCGAGTCGATTTCCTTCATCTTCGCCTTGATGAGCGAGTGGCCGGTCTTGAAGATCATCGGCTTGCCGCCCGCGGCCTCGATGGCCGGGCCAAGGCGCTGCGAGCACTTCACGTCGTAGACGATGGTGCCGCCGGGCACGCGCGAGAGCACGTCCTGTGCAAACAGTTGCATCTGGCGGTCGGGGAAGATGTTCTGGCCGTCCTTGGTGACGATGCCCAGGCGGTCGCCGTCGCCGTCGAAGGCCAGGCCCAGTTCTGCGTCGCCGGTGGCCAGCGCCGCGATCAGGTCCTTCAGGTTCTCGGGCTTGCTCGGGTCGGGGTGGTGGTTGGGGAAGTTGCCGTCGACCTCGCTGAAGAGCTCGGTCACCTCGCAGCCCAGGGCGCGGAAGATTGCCGGGGCCGAGGCGCCGGCGATGCCGTTGCCGGAATCGACCACGATCTTCATCGGGCGCGCCAGCTTGATGTCGCCAGCAATGCGCTTGATGTATGCATCGGTCACGTCGACCTTGCGCACGCTGCCACCCGGGGCGAGCTGGGCAGAGCCGGCTTCCATGGTCCTGCGCAGGGCCTGGATCTCGTCGCCGTAGATCGCGCGGCCGGCAAGCACCATCTTGAAGCCGTTGTAGTCCTTGGGGTTGTGGCTGCCGGTGACCTGGATGCCGCTGGTGCACAGCGTGTGGGCCGCGAAGTACAGCATCGGCGTGGTGACCGCGCCCACGTCGATGACCTCGATGCCGGTGGCCACCAGGCCCTTGATCAGCGCCTCGGCCAGCGCCGGGCCCGACAGGCGGCCATCGCGCCCCACGGCCACCGACTTCTCTCCCGCCGCGCGGGCCGCGCTGCCAAAGGCCCTGCCGAGCGCTTCCGCTACCTCCGCATCGAGAGTGGCCGGCACGACGCCGCGGATGTCATAGGCCTTGAAGATCGACGCGCTGAGCTGCATGGAGAGGCGTTTCCCTGATGGTTTTGCAAACCGGGCATTGTAGGCAAGGGCCCGGCTGGCCACATGTCCGGAAACGGCCAGTTGAAACGAGTCGAAACCGTATCATTTCTCCATGCCTGCCAACCACCATTCCACCGAAGCGCTCGAGAGCGACGCCTGCTACCTGGCGATGAAGACGCATGACGCGCGCTTCGACGGGTCGTTCTTCACCGCGGTGACATCCACCGGCATCTATTGCCGCCCGGTCTGCCGCGTGAAACTGCCGCGGCGCGAGAACTGCCGGTTCTTCCGCCATGCGGCACAGGCCGAGGCCGCGGGCTTCCGTCCCTGCCTGCGCTGCCGGCCCGAATTGGCACCGCGCGCGGCCAGCTGGTCGACCGAAGACGCCTCGCGCATCCTCGCGCTGCAGGCGGCACGGCTGATCGACGAGCCAGACGCCTGGTCGGAAGACGGCCCCGGCGCCGCGCAGATCGCGGCACGCCTGGGCGTGAGCGACCGCCACCTGCGGCGCATCTTCGAGTCGCAGTTCGGCGTCTCGCCCCTTCAATACCTGCAGACGCGCCGCCTGCTGGCCGCCAAGCAGCTCATCGCCGACACGCGCCTGCCGATGACGCAGGTCGCGCTGGCCAGCGGCTTCGCCAGCGTGCGGCGCTTCAACGCGGCCTTCCTGGAGCACTACGGCCTGAATCCGAGCGCGCTGCGGCGCGTTGGTGGCGACGCAGATGGCAGCGGTAGCAGCCAGGGCAAGGCCATCGAGGTCCGGCTGGGCTTTCGCCCGCCCTACGACGCCAACGCGATGCTGGGCTTCTTCGCGCGGCGCGCGCTGCGCGGCGTGGAGGTCGTCTCCACGGCCGGCGGCAAGGAGCCCGCCAAGGGCAGCACGCCCGAGTACGTAAAGCTGATCCGCACCCTGCGCATCCAGCAGGGCGGTCAGGCCCACGCCGGTTGGCTGCAGCTGCGCTTCGACCTGGAACGCGAGCAGATGCTGCTGTCGGTCAGCGACTCGCTGGCCGCCGTGCTGCCCATCGTCATCAGCCGCGCCCGTGCCCTGTTCGACCTCGACGCGGAACCGATGGCGATCAACGCGGCACTGCACGCGGCCTTTCCGCACGGCGACGGACTGCGCGTGCCCGGCGCGGTCGACGGCTTCGAACTCGCGGTGCGCGCGGTGCTGGGCCAGCAGATCACTGTGGCCGCGGCACGCACGCTGGGTTCGCGGCTGGTCGAGGCCTTCGGCGAGCCGCTGGCCACGCCCGTCGAAGGGCTGAACCGGCTCTTTCCAACCCCGGCCGCCATCGCTGCCGCGAGCGGCGACGAACTGGGCCGGCTCGGCATCGTGCGGCAGCGGCAGACGGCGCTGCAGGCCATCGCGCGCGAAGTCGCTTCCGGCAAGCTGGCACTGCATGCGGGGGCCGACGTGCCCTCCACCATCGCCGCGCTGCAGGAGTTGCCGGGCATCGGCGCCTGGACAGCGCAGTACATCGCGATGCGCGCACTGCGCTGGCCCGACGCCTTTCCGGCCGGCGACGTCGCGCTGCAGAAGGCGCTGGGCGTGACCACCGCACGCGCCGCCAGCGAAGCCTCGCAGGCGTGGCGGCCGTGGCGCAGCTATGCGGTGCTGCGAGCCTGGCATGCGCCCGGTGCGGCCCCTTCTCCTGTTCCGGCGAACGACGCCGGTTCTCCCCTTGTTGCAACGGCAGGCGTCGCAGCCTGAAGCGTCATGAAGTTCAAGAGCAAAGTCATCTACACCTCGCACATCGACACGCCGCTGGGCGGCATCACGATGGCCGCCACCGACAAGGGCCTGGCCGGCGTCTGGTTCGACCAGCAGCGCCACTGGCCCGACACCAGCGGCTGGGTCGCGAAGGAAGACCACCCGGCGCTGGTCGAGGCGGCCGCGCAGCTGCGCGACTACTTCGCCGGCAAGCGCGAGAGCTTCGACATGAAGCTCGACCTCTCGCACGGCACCGCCTTCCAGCAGAGCGTGTGGCAGCAGCTGCTGGCCATTCCGGCCGGCGCCACCACGAGCTACGGCGCGCTGAGCGTCAACGTGGGCAACCCGGCCGCGGTGCGCGCGGTGGGCGCGGCCGTGGGGCGCAACCCGATCAGCGTGATCGTGCCCTGCCACCGCGTGCTCGGCTCGGACGGCTCGCTGACCGGTTACGCTGGCGGGCTCGAACGCAAGACGGCATTGCTGCAGCTCGAAAAGGCGATCTGAGCAATCCAGGCGCATAGCAAGAGAAAGAAAGAGATCGATCAGAGGACGCATGACCACAACGAAGAACAACATCGCCGCTGCCACTCCCGCCAAGCCCCTCGCACCCACCGCCTGGCTCATCGACCTGGTGCTGCTGGGCGCGCTGTGGGGCGCCTCCTTTCTCTTCATGCGCATCGGCGCCGCCGAGTTCGGCGCTCTGCCGACGGCCGCGGTGCGGGTGGCGATCGCCGCGCTGTTCCTGCTGCCCATCGCGCTGCTGCGCGGACAGGGGCCGTCGCTGGCGAAGCACTGGAAGGCCAGCCTGCTGGTCGGCGTCTTCAACTCGGGCATGCCGTTCGCGCTCTTCTGCTTCGCGCTGTTGACCATCAACACCGGCCTTGCGGCGGTGCTCAATGCCACAACGCCGATGTTCGGCGCGCTCGTGGCCTGGGCCTGGTTCCGCGAGCGGCCGGCGAACTGGCGGCTGGTGGGGCTGGCGATCGGCTTCGCGGGCGTGGCGATGCTGGCGAGCCGCAACGCGGGCCTGCATTCCGGCGCCAGCGGCAATGCGGCGCTCTTCGCGGTGCTGGCCTGCCTGGGCGCGTGCCTTTGCTACGGCATCTCGGCCAGCGCCACGCGGGCCTACCTGGGCGGCGTGCCCGCGCTGACCACGGCCACCGGCAGCCAGATCGGCGCCACCGCATTCCTCGCCCTGCCCGCCATCTGGCTCTGGCCCGCGCAGATGCCCAGCCTGCGCGCGTGGCTCGCGCTGCTGGCACTGGGCATCGCCTGTACCGGTGTGGCCTACATCCTGTTCTTCCGACTGATCGAGCGCGCCGGCCCGGCCCGCGCGCTGACGGTGACCTTCCTGGTGCCGGTGTTCGCGCTGTTCTACGGCGCGGTCTTCCTGGGCGAGAGCATCACGCAGTGGATGCTGATCTGCGCGGTGGTGATCGTCTGCGGCGTGGCGCTTTCGACCGGCATCGTCAAGCCCGGCTGGCCACGCAAGGCCGCGGCCTGAACGGGCATCGCGAGGCGCCTAAACGGCGCCCGCGACCACGTTCACCGAGAGCGCCAGCACCAGCATGTTGAAGGCGAAGGCCAGCACGCTGTGCAGCAGCGTGATGCGCCGCATCTCCTTGGAAGTCGCCTGCACGTCGGACACCTGCGAGGTCATGCCGATCACGTACGAGAAATAGAGAAAGTCGAAGTAGTCCGGCGCGTCGGGCGCATCGCCCTTGCCCGGAAAGTCGAGGCCGCCGTCGGGCGTGCCGTCGCGCTGGTCGATGTAGTAGCGGTGCGCGTAGTGGAAGGCGTAGATCGTGTGCATCGTCAGCCACGAGCCCGCCAGCGCCACCAGGCCCAGCGCGATGTGCGCCGCCCGCTCCAGGCCGCTCAGCCCCTTCACCTGCTGCAGCAGCATGGCGATGGCCACCACGCTCATCGCCACGACCACCAGCATCGACACCAGGATCACCACGTTGGGCTGGTCCAGCGACTGCGCCCGCTCGCGCGTGCGCCTCGCGTCGAAGGTACTGGCCAGCCACCAGGACAGCACCTGGTACACGCCCACGGCCGCGCACCAGCCGGCCAGCCCGCGCGCCATGCCGCTCATCGGCACCGGCATCAGCGCAGCGACGACGGCGCAGCCCGCGGCCGCGCCGTAGAGAAGACGCTGGGGGCCGGTAGTGGTGGAAAGGTGTCTGCGCATGACGGCACTGTAGCGCCCGCCAAGGCGCGCAATGGCCGTCGCGGCGTAGAGGAATTCCTACAACCACTGCGGCATTCCGCGCATCCGCGGGACGCGCGCGCGCCACTACTGTCGTCGCTGCCGTCCAAGGGAGCCCCGCCCGGAGCACGCCAGCGTCACCTGAAGTCACGACAGCGCGCCCGCGGCATTCATTCATTTCCGGTCCTCCGGGGCCATCAAGGATCCGCTTCATGCCGCTCTTCACGCCGCTGCATCGCCGCACTCGTTCCCGCGATCGTTTCCTGCTCTCCAGCCTCATCCACCAGCCTGCGCTGCTCGGTGCCGGCATGCTGCTGGCAGCCGTGCCGGCCTTCGCCGACCCCTCGCCCGCGCTGGACCGCTTCAGCCTCTCGGTCGGCGGCTTCAGCGCCGATCCGAAGCTCGACGCTTCCTTCGGCACGGCCTACGGCGCCCTGCAGACGGGCGACGTCAAGCCCGGCCGCGTCACCATGCCGCGCATCTCGGCCGACCTGCTGCTGGGCGACAGCCAGGGCATCTCCTTCGACTACTACCGCTATAAGCGCGACTATTCGGGCGGCATCGACAGCACCACCTCACTGGGCCCCTTCGGCACGCTCAACACCTTCGGCAACGCCAACATCAGCACCAAGCTCGACTTCGCCAAGCTCTCGTACAAGTGGTGGATCGGCTCGGGCAACACCGTGTTCGGCCTCGGTGCCGGCGCGGCCTACTACCGGGCGACGCTGGGCACCACCGCGCTGGCTTCGGTGAACGGCCAGATCGGCACGCTCAGCGAAAGCTCCAGCGGGAGCACCGTGGCGCCGCTGCTCGAGATCGGCGTGCGGCACGCCATCACGCCCGACCTGCGGCTCTTCGCCGACGCCTCCGGCGTGTGGAAGAGCAGCGGACGCTTCCACGGCAACATCTACAACGCCTCGGCGGGCGTGGAATGGTTCCCTGTGAAGAACATCGGCGTGGTGCTGGCCTATGGCGTGACGAACATCGACCTGACGCGCGAGAACGACTTCGCGGAGTCGCGCCTGAAGGTCAAGCTGCAAGGGCCATCGGCCTTCCTCAAGGCGCGCTTCTAGCAGCCTCTGCGGCCGCCTGCGGGGCGGTAGCCAGTCTTCGCAAGACGCGGCGCGGGATGCGGCCTTAGGCTGCGCGCATTCCCGACGCATCATCGAAGAACGGAGACGAAGAGCATGCCCGCAGCCGCCCCCGGCCCTGTGCCGTCGCAGTTCCATTCACGCATCTCGCGCATCGCACTGGGCGACGTGGTCCACCGCAGCGCACGCCGCTTCGGCGCGCGCACCGCGCTGATCGAAGGCGAGCACCGCATCACCTACAGCGAACTCGACGCCGCATCGAACCGCTTCGCGCACCACCTGCTGGGCCTGGGCCTCGCGGGCGGCGACCGCGTGGGCATGCTGTGCAACAACTCGATCCAGATGGTGGTCGCCATGCTGGGCATCCAGAAGGCGGGCCTCGTGTGGGTGCCGATCAACACCGCGCTGGCGGTGGATGCCATCGGCTACATCCTCGGCCATGCCGGCGTGTGCCACATGGTGATCGACACGGCGCTGCACGCGCGGCCCGAATTGCGCGAGCTGCTGGCCGAGAAAGGCGTGGCGCCCATCCTCTGCGTGCTCGACGGCGACGCGCCGCCCGCCGGCGTGCCCACGGTGCCGCAGACCATTGCGCAAGGCCCGGCGACGCTGCCCGAGGTGCCCATCGACAGCACGCAGCTCGCGCTCATCATGTACACCAGCGGCACCACCGGCCGGCAGAAGGGCGTGATGCATTCGCACGCCTCGGTGCATTCGGTGCTGCTGAGCAACATGGTCGAATGGGGCAGCAGCCCCGAGCGCGCCGATGTTTGGAGCAGCGTGCTGCCGCTCTTCCACTGCGGCCAGCACACGGTGCTGATGTCGGCGCTGGCGGTGGGCGGCTCGCTGGTGGTGCTGCGCGGCTTCGACCCTGGCGCGGTGCTCGCGGCCATCGAACGGCATCGCATCACGGTGATGGTCGGCCTGCCGATGATGTACGGCGCGCTGCTCGCGCACCCGCAGCGCACCGCGCGGGACATCTCGAGCCTGCGGCTTTGCGTGTACGCGATGGCGCCGATGTCGCGCACGCTGCTGCTGCGCCTGCTCGACGAGTTCTGCCCGAACTTCGCCCTCGTCTCGGGCCAGACCGAGATGTACCCAGGCGCCACCATCTTCGAAGCGCACGAGCAGCGCAGGCGCTTCGGCTCCTACTGGGGCGTGGGCACGCTGGTGAACGAGGTCGCCGTGATGGGCGACGAGGGCGAGCTGCTGGGGCCCGGGCAGGTCGGCGAGATCGTCTTTCGCGGCCCCAACGTGATGCTCGGCTACTACAACGACCCCGAGGCCACGGCGAACGCGCAGCGCTTCGGCTGGCACCACTCGGGCGACTTGGGCAAGCTCGACGCCGATGGGCAGCTGATCTTTCTCGACCGGCTCAAGGACATGGTCAAGTCGGGCGGCGAGAACGTGCCCTCGATCAAGGTCGAGGAGGTGCTGCTGCGGCACCCCGCCGTGCTCAACGCGGCGGTGGTGGGCCTGCCGCACGAGCGCTGGGGCGAGGCCATCACCGCTTTCGTCACGCGCAGGCCCGATGCGCCGGCGGACTTCGACGAGGACGTGCTCACCGCGCACTGCAAGGAGCACCTGGGCGGCTTCGAGGTGCCGAAGAAGATCGTCTTCCTGCCGGCGCTGCCGATGACATCGACCGGCAAGATCCAGAAGTTCGAGCTGCGCCGTGCGCACCACGACCACTACGAGCGCGGCGGCTGATCCGCGCGCTGCAGCAGCGTCGCGCGCACCTCCTTCTTCAGCACCTTGCCCACCCTGGAACGCGGCAGGTCGAGCCACACCTCGATCTGCTTGGGCGCCTTCACGCTGCCGATGCGAGACTTGACGAAGGCCTTGACGTCCTCGACATCCACCTGCCTGCCGTCGTGCAGCTGCAGCACGGCCACCACGCGCTCGCCCCACTTCTCGTCGGGCAGGCCGACCACCGCGCTGTCCTGCACGTCGGGGTGCTGCAGCAGAGCCTGCTCGACCTCCGCCGAATAGACGTTGAAACCGCCGGAGATGATCATGCCCTTGGCGCGGTCGACGATGTAGAGAAAGCCGTCTGCATCGAGGTAGCCGATGTCGCCAGTGTGGTGCCAGCCGTGGCGCGAAGCCTCTTCGGTGGCGCCCGGATTCTTGTAGTAGCCGAGCATCACCAGCGAGCCGCGCACCACGATCTCGCCGCTTTCGCCGGTGGGCAGCAACTTGCCTTCGCCGTTCATTACGGCGACCTGCACCAGCGGCCCCGGCCGGCCGGCCGACGCGAGGCGTTGGCGCGCGACGGTGCCGTCGGCGTTGAAGTGCTCGCGCGGCGACATCATCGAGATCATCATCGGCGCCTCGGTCTGGCCGAAGAGCTGGGCCATGACGGGGCCGATCTTCTGCAGCGCCTCTTCGAGCCGCGCGCAAGACATGGGCGCCGCGCCGTACCAGAAGCACTGCAGCGAATCGAGCCGGGTCTGCTCGAGCCGAGGATGCTGCAGCAGCATGTAGATCAGCGTGGGCGGCAGGAAGGTGTGGGTGACGCCATGCGCCTCGACGAGGCCGAGGAACTCGGCCAGATCGGGCCTGGGCATGATGACCACTTGCCCACCCAGGGCCATGATCGGCAGGCAAAGCACGCCGGCCGCGTGCGTGAGTGGCGCGAGCGCGAGGTAGACGGGCCGGCCCTCGAAGGGATAGCCCATCAGCGTCAGCGCGGACATCGCTTCCAGGTTGCGCCCCGAGAGCATCACACCCTTGGGCTGGCCGGTGGTGCCGCCGGTGCCGGCGATCATCGCGACGTCATCGGGCGGCGCGATGTCGAGCTGCGAATCGTCCAGGCCTTCGAGCCAGTCGTCCATGGAAGGGGCGAAAGGCAGCCGCTGGTCGAGGCACACGAGCGCGCGCAGCTTGGGCAGCTGCGAACGCATCTGCTCGACCATGGATGCGTAGTTGCCGTGGAAGACCAGGCAGGCGCAGTCGAAGGCGTCGAGCACGAAGGCGTTCTCGCTCGCCTCGTTTCGCGGATTGATCGGGCACCACACGCAGCCCGCGCGCGAGATGCCGAACACCGTGGCGAATGCGGTGGCGTCGTTGCTCGAGAGCACGGCCACCTTGTCTCCGGGCTCGATGCCGGCGCGCTGCAGGCCGCGCGCCACGCGCCAGCTGATGCGCTGCACTTCGCCGTAGCCGAGGTCCTTGCCGGCCATGGTGAGGCACGGCGCGTGGGCGCCCAGCTGGGCGCCCTTGTCGAGATAGTCGACGAGGCGCATGGAAGTCAGCCCATCCGGGTGAGCACGGGCTCCTGCACCAGTCCGAAGCCGCGCAACGCCCCCAGCAGCTCGCGGTGCCCGAAGGCCTGGCAACCCGAGGCGAAGCCTGCGCGCCGCGGCGGCTGCTGCAGCAGCGAGGCCGCCGCATAGGCCTGCAGCAGGCCGGTCTGCTTGTAGTTGCAGTTGCCGAAGATCACGCAGTGCACGCGGCCCAGCGGCCCGGAGGCATGCACCGAGTCGACGGACTTGTTGATGCGCGGGTTCTCGCGCGGGGGCATGGTGTTCATCACGCCCGAAGCGGTCTGGGCCAGCGCGGCATAGCGGTCGTCGTCGTTCATGCCCTCGGTGGCCTTGAGCGCGGCGGCCACGATCTGCGGCACGCCCTGCATCAGCGCCTTGTTGAAGACCCCGCCGAGCACCTTCACGTTGGCCACGCGCGGATCGCGCCTGAACCACACCGGGTGCGAGGTGCCTCCCCAGGGCAGCGCGAGCGCCGCCTCGTGCTGGCCGGGAATGGACAGGTGGTAGAGGCCCGCGTCGGGCTGCCACTCCACGTACTCGTTCTGCTCCAGGTAGAAGGCCTTGGAGGTGGCGGCGTTCACCAGGATGGTCTGGGTGGATGCGATGGTCGGGCTGCCTCCCCAGAACACGGCGATGTCGAGGGTGTCGAGGCCGGGCGTCTCCAGGCAGATCTGCGCCGCGATCTCGCCTGTGGTGTACATGTGGGCGAGGCCCGGCGAGAGCAGCAGCCCCGCCGCGGCAAAGCGCGCGCCGTATTTCTGGTCCAGCGTGATGAGCCAGTCCTGCTCGCCGGTGGTGTCGGTGTAGTGGCAGCCGGCGGCGAGGCAGGCGTCGACGACCTCAGGGCCGAACCGGGCGAAGGGGCCGACCGTGTTGAGCACGACCGAGGCACCGGTGAAGAGCTCGGTGAGCGCCTCGACCGAGTGCGCCACTTCCACCACCTCGTAGCTCGCGGTCTCGATGCCGGGCACGTTGGCCTTCATCGCCGCCTCCACCTTCTGCGCGCTGCGGCCCGCGGCGATGAAGGGGATGTTGTATTCGCGCAGGTATTCGCATACCAGCCGGCCGGTGTAGCCGGAAGCGCCGTAGACGACGACGGGTTTCTTCTTGCTGTTGCTCATGTTGTGTCTCCTTCCTGATTGCTTGCCTGCGTGACTTACATGCCCATGCCGCCATCCACCGCGATGCCGGCACCGGTGATGAACCGGGCCGCGTCGGAGCAGAGGAAGACCACCACGTCGGCCATGTCGCCGACTTCGCCGAGACGGCCCAGCGGTGTCTGGCCGACCACGTCGCCCACGGCCGCCTCGACGCTGGGCGCAAGGCCGGCGGCCACGATGTCCTGGGCGAGTTTCATGCCCATCTCGGTGGGCACGAGCCCCGGGTAGATGCAGTTCACGCGCACGCCGTAGCCCAGCTTGCCTGACTCCATGGCCGCGACGCGCGTTGCGCGGTCGACGGCAGACTTGGTGGCGGAGTAGCCGGAGATGGCGGGGAATGCGATGGTGGCGGCGACCGACGCGATGTTGACCACCGCCCCGCCCTTGCCCGCGCTGCCGCCGGGACGCATCGCGCGGAACGCGTGCTTCATGCCGAGCAGGGTGCCGGCCACGTTCACGTCGAGCATGCGGCGCAGGTCGTCGCCGTCGACGTCGACCACCAGCGAGGTGATCTCGATGCCTGCGTTGTTGACGAGGATGTCGAAGCCGCCGAGCTCCTTCACCGTGGTCTCGGCGGCCGAGGCCCAGTCGCCGTCCTTCGTGACGTCGAGCGGCACGAAGCCCACCTTGGCCCCGGAGGAAGCGAGCCTGGAGGCGGTTTCCCGCCCCAGGTCGGCGAGCACGTCGCCGATCATCACGGACGCGCCGGCGATGGCCAGCGTCTCGGCGATGCTCGCGCCGATGCCGCGCGCACCACCCGTCACGAGCGCACGGCGCCCTTTCAAGTCGAACTTGGCCATCACTTGTCTCCTGTGGATATGTTGTGAGATGGAGCGGCCATCCTAGAAATCGACTTTACGACTGTCAAGATTTTTCTAGTCACTCGTCAAGTTTTTCTAGAATGGCATCCGTGGCACGCCGGATGCGGGTTCTCCCGCTTGCGTGCTATGTTCTGCAATCACGAGGAACACAGGGTCGGCATCCACGCGGCCCGGCTTTCAATGACGACACATCAACGGGTAAAGAAACACGCTGAACGAGTGCCCAAGGCGCGGGTCGACAAGTTCTCCGAGCGCCGCGCCGAGCTGGGCGAAGCCGCGCTGACCACGCTGGCGGCACTGGGCTATGCGCGTACGAGCCTGCGCGAGATCGCGCAGAACTCCGAGTTCTCGCACGGCGTGCTGCACTACTACTTCAGCGACAAGGTCGACCTGATCATCTGCAGCGTGAAGCAGTACAAGGCCCGCTGCGTCACGCGCTACGACCATGCGGTGGAAAGCGCCACCACCTACGACGAACTGATGGACGGCTTCCTCAAGAGCCTGGGCGACACGCTCTGCGACGAAGGCCACGTGCACCGCCTCTGGTACGACCTGCGCTCGCAGGCCCTTTTCGAGGAAGCCTTCCGCACCGACGTCGTGCAGATCGACAAGAGCCTGGAAGACATGATCTGGCGCATCATGAGCCGCTTCGCCGAGCTTTCCGGCGAGCAGCCCGGCATGTCGCCATCGGCCACCTATGCGCTGTTCGACGGGCTCTTCCAGCAGGCATTGCTGAAGCACATGTCCGGCGACACGAAGGCCGTCGAGAACATGCAGGCCGATGTGCGCCAGGCCATCATGCGCCTCTTCACCCCTGCTGCAAAGGCCGCGCCCGCGGCCCGCAAGCGCCGCGCCTGAAGCGAAGGGCCGGCCCTACTTCTCGGCGCTCTTCGTGGCGCTCTTCACCGGCGCGAGCGCACGCGCGCCGGCCCACTGCCCGCTCTCGCACAGGTCGCGCACCACGTCGCCGATCAGCGTGCACACCGCGCGCTTGGCGTTCGTGGTCGGCAGGTGCACCGAAACGCACAACCCCAGCGTGCGATGCATCGAAGGCGAATCGATGCGGTGCGCCACGAGCCGCCCCTCCTGCACCTCGCGCTGCGCAAGTCCGAACGGCATGATCGTCGGTCCCAGCCCTGCCTCCACCGCCGCCTTCAGCGTATAGACGGAGTTGATCTCCGCCGCCACCCGCGCAGCCGGATGGCCCGCCTGCTCCAGCACCGTGTCGACGAGCCATCGCGTGCAGTGCCCGTGGGCATGGGCCGGCCACACCAGCGGCCGCGCGGTGGCCTGCGCGATGCTCACGTCACCAGGCGGCAGCGCATGCGGGCTCTGGGGCGAGTCGAGGAAAACGAAGTCTTCCTCCACCAGCGGAACGAAGCGGATGTCCTCCTCGGGCATGGTGGGCGAGAACATCGCCACGTCGACCCGGCCGCGCAGCAACTGGTCGGCCATGTTGCCGGTGAGTTCCTCGTTCAGATGCAGCACCACGTCGGGATAACGCCGCGCAGCAGCGCGCATCAGCGGCAGCGCGATCATCGGCGACACGCTCTGCGGCAGCGCCGCCACCACCGATCCCGCCACGGACTCGGCCGCGACGTGCACCGCGGCCTTCGCGTCGCGCACCTGCTTGGTGATGCCCTGCGCGTATTCGTAGAAGACCTTGCCGGCCTCGGTCATCGCAACGCCGTTGCGGCTGCGCAGAAGCAGTTGCGTGCCGAGTTCGGATTCGAGCTCGGCCATCTGCTTGCTCAGGGCCGACTGCGCGATGAAGAGTTGCTGCGCGGCGCGCGAGAGGCTGCCGCAATCCACGATGGCAACGAAGTACTTGAACTGGCGCAACTCCATCAGGGGGCCTCCGGCCGCTCGCCGCAAGGTGCGGGCAAGGCCGGAAATTCTAGATCGCACACCCGCGCTCAGCCCTGGGACAGGGCGACGACCTTCCCGGGGTTGAAGATGTCATGCGGGTCCAGCGCTTTCTTCACTGCACGCATCAGCGCCACGGTGTGCTCGCCATGCTCCTCGACCAGGTACCTCATCTTGTGCAGCCCCACGCCATGCTCTCCGGTCGAAGTCCCGCCGTAGCGCAGTGCGCGCTGCACCAGCCGATGGCTGAAGGCCTCGGCGGCATCGTTCTGCGCCGCATTTCCCGGGTCCACCAGCACCAGGCAATGGAAGTTGCCGTCGCCGACATGGCCCAGCACCGGCACCAGCAGCCCGTGTTCAGCGATGTCGGCCTGCGTCTCCTCGATGCATTGCGCGAGCGCGGAAAGCGGCACGCAGGCATCCGTGCTCAGGCTGCGGCAGCCTGCCTTCAGCTGCAGGCATGCGAAGTAGGCGTGATGGCGCGGCGTCCACAGGCGCGAGCGTTCCTCGGGCCGCTTCGCCCACTGGAAAGCGCCGCCGCCATGACCGCTCGCGATCTCGCGCACGATGCCCGCCTGCTCGTCGATCTGCGCCTGGCTGCCGCCGAACTCCAGGAACAGTGTCGGATGCTCGCCGAGCGTGGTGCGGCTGTGCGCGTTCACGGCGCGGATGGTCAGTGCGTCCAGCAGTTCGGCGCGCGCCAGCGGCACGCCCATCTGGATCGCCTCGATCACGCAGTCGACCACAGCTCGCACCGATGGAAAGTGCACCACAGCGGCAGCGTACGTCTCGGGATGCGGATGCAGCCGCACGGTGACTTCGGTGATCAGCCCCAGCGTGCCCTCGGATCCGCAATACAGCTGCGTGAGGTTGTAGCCCGCCGAACTCTTGCGAGCCCGCGAGGCGGTGCGCACGACCTCTGCGTCGGCCGTGACCACCGTGAGGCTCACGAGGTTGTCTCGCATGGTGCCGTAGCGGACGGTGTTGGTGCCTGAAGCCGCCGTTGCGACCATGCCGCCGATGGACGCATCGGCGCCGGGATCGACCGAGAAGAAGAAACCCGTGCCCTGCAGCGCCGCGTTCAACTGCCCCCGCGTGACGCCCGCCTCCACCGTGGCCGTGAGGTCGCCGGGCCTGATCGCAAGCACCTTGTTCATCTGGGAGAAGTCGACGCACACGCCGCCCACCACCGCCAGCAGATGCCCTTCGACCGACGAGCCCACACCGAAGCCTATGACCGGCACCCGCTCCTTCGCGCAGGCTCGCACCACGAAAGCCGCTTCTTCCGTGCTGCGCACATACACCACCGCATCGGGCGGCCGGGGCGGATAGATCGACTCGTCCGTACCATGCTGCAGCAGCACGCTCTTGCTGGTGGAGAAGCGCTCGGCGAACCTGCTCTCCAGCAGGGCGAGCAGCTCGGGCGATGGCGAACGCCGTGTGTTCGAGCGCACGGGAATGTTCACGATGGAGTCCATGGATGTCTCCTGGCCAGGTACCGATCAGCGCTTCGGCGAGGTGGCGCCCCGCCCGACGAACAGCACCAGCACGGCGCCGATCACCAGCAGCGCCGCGAGCATGTGCAGCCCCGCATCGGTGCTCTGCGTCGCATCCTTGATGAGCCCGATCAGGTACGGCGCGCTGAAGCCCGAGAGATTGCCGAAGGAGTTGATGAGCGCGATGCCCGCGGCCGCCGCCGCACCGCCGAGGAAAGCCGTGGGCATGCCCCAGAAGACCGGGAAGGTCGACATGATGCCCATCGTCGCCAGCGTGAGCCCGGCCATCGCGAGCGTCACGTCGCCGTGGGAGGCCACGCTCAGCATCAGCCCGATCGCGCCGACCACCGCGCCGGTCGCACTGTGCCAGCGGTACTCGAGGTGGCGGTCCGCGCTGCGGGCCATGAAATACATCGCGATCACGCCGAATGTCCATGGAATGGCGCTGAGCAGGCCGATGTCGAGCGCCCCTTTGACACCCGCCGCCTTGATGATGCTGGGCAGCCAGAACGAGATGCCGTACAGCCCCGAGGTGTAGGCGAAGTACACCAGCGCCAGCAGCCACACGCGGCCGTTGCCCAGCACGCCGGCGACGCGCGGCTCGGACTTGCCCGCGGCCTCGGCGGCGATGTCGCGGGCGATGAGTTCGCGCTCGGCCGGCGTGAGCCAGCGCGCGTCCTTCACGCGGTCGTCGAGGTAGCGCCACACGATCAAGCCAAGCGCCACCGTCGGCAGCCCCTGCAGCAGGAACAGCCACTGCCAGCCCGCCCATCCGTTCACGCCGCCCATGCCCTGCAGGATCCAGCCCGAGAACGGCCCGCCGAGAATGCCCGCGAACGGGATTGCCGCGAGGAACAGCGAGGTCGCCTTGCCGCGCCGCGCGGCCGGATACCAGTAGGTGAGGTAAAGAATGATGCCGGGGAAGAAGCCCGCCTCGGCCGCTCCGAGCAGGAAGCGGATCACGTAGAACGACAACGGCGAACCCACGAACATGGTGCCCGCCGAAAGCAGGCCCCAGGTGATCATGATGCGCGCGATCCAGCGGCGCGCACCCACGCGGTGCAGCACCACGTTGCTCGGCACCTCGAACAGGAAGTAGCCGATGAAGAAGATGCCCGCGCCCAGCCCGTAGACCGCGTCGCTGAACCGCAGGTCGCCCTGCATCTGCAGCTTGGCGAATCCGACGTTCACGCGGTCGAGGTACGCCACGATATAGCAGAGGAACAGCAGCGGAATCAGCCGCCATCCGACCTTGCGGTAGACGGCATCGGAGGTGCTGTCGAAGCGGCCCTCGCAGGGCTGCGCGATGGTGCTGGTGCTCATGGGGTGTGTCGCTTTCCTTCGCCTGGTTCGGCTGCAGGCGATGGTCGCGTCCACACCCCGCCTCGCCGTTGCGGGTTTCCACGCAAGATTCATATGGATTGAAGATCGGCGTATCTCGCGTCGAGATGCGCAATGCAGGTGCGTTCACGAAGACGGTGCGCGCCGCGCCGGGACAGTGTTCCAGCAGAAAGTTGTTCCACCAGTCTGTGGAAATCTTTGTGGATAACGCAGGGACAACATCGGCGTTGCCAGCATCCGTGCGGGCCGTCGCCAGAGTGCCTGTATTCGAGGCAACCGCCTCTTGACTTTTTCCACCGACAGGCTCGGCAAAGACGCGGCGACTTGGATATCTGGAGACTCCGGCGCTCCCCGGGATGCCCGGCGCGCTTTCTGGAGACAATGGCCCGATCGACGCCTGGGCAAGGGAATCACGATGTCAGCTGACGACTGGTGGAAGTACGGAATCGTCTATCAGGTCTACCCGCGTTCGTTCCAGGACAGCAACGGCGACGGCATCGGAGATATCGACGGCATCCGCGCCCGGCTCGACCATCTGGTCGCGCTCGGCGTCGACGCCGTCTGGATATCGCCGATCTATCCCTCGCCGATGGCCGACTTCGGCTACGACATCTCCGACTTCTGCGACATCGATCCGCGCTTCGGCACGCTGGACGACTTCGATGCGCTGGTGCGGGAGGCTCATGCGAAGGGCCTCAGGCTCATCCTGGACTTCGTGCCCAACCACACCTCGGACCGTCATCCATGGTTCGTGCACAGCCGCAGGGCGCGCACCGATGCGCGGCGCGACTGGTACATCTGGCGCGATCCGGCGCCCGACGGCGGGCCTCCCAACAACTGGCTCGGCAATTTCGGCGGCCCGGCGTGGAGCTTCGACGAGGCCACCGGCCAGTATTACGCCCATTCGTTCCTGAAGGAGCAGCCCGATCTCAACTGGCGCAACCCCGAGGTGCGCGCCGCGATGTACGAGGTGCTGCGCTTCTGGCTGCGGCGAGGCGTCGACGGATTCCGCGTCGACGTGCTCTCGCAGATCGTCAAGGACGCGCAGTTCCGCGACAACCCGCCGAACCCCGATTTCGTCGAGGGCCAGGACCCCTTCCTGCGCCTGACGATGCTCTACAACACCGACCTGCCGGAGGTGCAGCCCATCGTGGCCGAGATGCGCCGCGTGGTCGACGAGTTCAGCGACGCGCGCTCGTCGCGCGTGCTGATCGGCGAGCTCTACCTGCCGCTCGCGCGCCTGGTCGCCTACTACGGCCTCAACGCCCGGGGCGTGCTCGAAGGCGTGCAGCTGCCCTTCAACTTCCAGCTGATCGCGACCGAATGGCAGGCCGCGCTCATCGACCGGCTGGTGCGCGACTACGAAGCCGCCCTGCCCCCCGGCGCCGCGCCGAACTGGGTGCTGGGCAACCACGACAGGGCGCGCATCGCCAGCCGCGTCGGCCCGCGGATGGCGCGGCTCGCGGCCATGCTGCTGCTCACGCTGCGCGGTACGCCCACGCTCTATTACGGCGACGAGATCGGCATGACGGACGTTCCCATTCCCGCCGACGAAGTCCAGGACCCGTTCGAGAAGAACAAGCCCGGCATGGGCCTGGGCCGCGACCCGGAGAGAACGCCGATGCAGTGGAGCGCAGCCCCGCACGCCGGCTTCACGACGGGCAGCCCCTGGCTGCGCCTGGCATCCGACTGGCGCACGTGCAACGTCGAGGCGCAGTCGCGCGACGCCGGGTCCATGCTGGCGCTCTACCGGCGTCTGATCGCGCTGCGCCGCGCGCAGCCCGCGCTGCACCGGGGCAGCTACGAAGCGCTCGAAGCCGGGAGCGAGGTGCTCGCCTATGCGCGCGAGAGCGACGGGCAGCGGCTGGTGGTTGTTCTGAACTTCGGCGGCACTCCGGCGCCTGTGCAGCCGTCGCTGCTGCCGCGACAGCCGGTCGTGCTGGCATCGACCGATCCCGCGCGCGCCGGATCGATCGAAGAGCCGCTGGTGCTGGCGCCCTGCGAAGGCGTCGTGATCGGCACGGGGCAAGCTTAGTGAATCAGGACGATTTGCCGGTCTGGATCTCGACGTAGCTGCGCGCATGCCAGCGCACGCGCAGAGGCCATTTCGCGTCGGTGATGGTCTCCGAGTTCACGTCCTTGCCGCTGCCGTAGTCGATCTGCCGGTCGGGCCGCTTGTTGATGCCGACCACCAGCACGAGGCGGCTGCCCGCCGCCAGCCTGCAGGCGGTGACGCGCTCGACGGTGAAGGCAAGCAGCTGGCGCTCGCCCGCCCGCAGAAGCCGGCGACGCACGCGATGGCCCGCATAGCTCGCGCGGAAGTCATAGGGATCGAAAAGCAACTGGCATTCGCCGCTTGCCGTCTGCTCGTACAGCGAGACGCTGAAGTCCACGTCCTGCCGCGAGGGCGTGATGTCGAACACGCCGCGCAGGCTGCCGATGATCTCGGTGCCATCGGGCAGCGGGTCGCCGACGAAGCTGATGCTGTTGCGCGCCGGCAGCTGCTTCATCCGCAGCGCGTCGGGCCAGGGGGTGTGCACGTCGCGCCTGTCGGCCAGGTCGACCGACAGCCGCGCGTTGCCGCCCTCCTCGGCCGGCGCAGGCAGCAGCCGATGCGGTTCGCCGCGCGCGCTGGTGTCGAGATAGAGGCGCAGCGGCGCGCGCTCCGGCGCCTCCAGCAGCGGAGCATGGCGCCACTGGTCCGCCCCCATCACCTGGTAGTTGACGCGATTCGCCAGCAGCGCAGGCTTGTTCGCGCCCTTGAGGATGTGGTCGATCCACTGGTAGCGCAGCTCAGGCAGGTCGACATGCGCAACGGGGTCCGGCGTATAGCCGCGCAGCGTCGTCGCCATGCCGCGCCGGATCGAGCTCGCGTCGTAGGGGCCGAGCAGCAGCGTCGTGTCGGCCTGCGGCCGGTTGCGCAGATGCTCGCGGTGGAAGTGGAGCGCGCCGGCGTCGGCGCCGAAGTAGCCCGCGAAGCTGAGCACCGGGATGTCGATGCGCGCGAACTGATCCGCCGATGGCAGGAACTTCTGCCAGTAGCGGTCGTGGCTCGGGTGCGTCAGCCACGTGCGGATCAGCCTGCTGCGCTTGCCCAGCAGGACGCGGTCGATGTCCCAATAGGGACGATTGCCGCGATACCAGCGAGCATCGAGCGCCTGCCAGACGGCATCCGGGCCGGCGTCGGCATCGCCGTTGGTGCTCGCGTGCAGCGGCTCGGCCAGCGCATGTTCCTGCGCCCATCGGACCATGGCGTTGCGGAAGATCTGCCCGGCCATCGGAAAGTCGATGCCCGGCGCCATCGGAGCGATGGTGGCGATGGCCTTGAGCGCCGCCGGCCTCCTGCGGGCTGCCGCCCACGCGGCGTAGCCGGAATAGCCCTCGCCGAGCATGACCACGCGTCCGTCGCTCCACGCCTGCCGGGCGATCCAGTCGATGACGGCGGCGGCGTCCTCGCTGTCGCGGACGAAGGGCCACACGGCGCCCTTGCCGTCGGGCGTGCGGCCGCGCACGTACGCCGTGATGCCGACATAGCCCCTGGCCGCGCTGCGCCGCGCGTCGTCCTCGGCGGGGTCCAGCGTGAAGCGCAGCAGCGCCGGCAGCGCTCCTTCCGCGCGGCCGGGCCGGACCATGCTGGCATGGATGACTCCCCCGCGCACGGGAATCCTGATGTCGGCCTGCGCCACGTAGCGGCTGCCGTTCTGCGCCGCGAACAGCTCGGGCAGCAGCCCGCTGAAGCTGCGGCGCGACTGGTACGACAGCCAGGTCCGCACGAGCGCCAGGGCCTCGGCCTCCGGCAGGCTGCCCTTGGCGCGCCAGAGATCGAAGGCCTGGCGCAGCGGCTCCCTGAACGCCGCCGCCGGAATCTCCAGCCGCGCCATGACGGCCTGGGCCTGCGCGTTGTCCAGCGGCGATACCAGCTCGTCGAAAGAGCGCGCGTAGGCTTCGGCGAAGCCGACGCGCCCCTGCGCCTCGAGCATGCGCGCGCCCGCATAGATGCCGTCGAGAGTCGCGCGCTCGGCCAGCACGTCGAAGGGCTTGCCCTTGCGGCGCTCGCGCAGGGAGCGGCTGCTGTCCTGGGCCGCACGATAGGCGCCGCTGACGATCTGCAGGGCCGTCACGTTGGCCAGGAAGGCGTCCTTGTCCGCGTCCTGATACACCGGCAGGATGCGCTCGGCCAGGTCCCGCATCAGGCCCTCGGCCGCGGCATCCTCCGGATCGCGCGGCGGCCGGAAGCCGAAATCCGCCGCCCAGGCCCATGAGGGCAAGGCAGGCAGCGCGACGCCCAGCCGCATGAGGGCGCGGCGCACGCGGCTGACGGTCGACTCTTTGCGTCTCATGGTCGCGGCTCCTCGGGCACGTCGTGCGGCGCCTTGACCAGATGAACCACTTGCGTGAACAGCCGGTCGTGCGCCCCGCCGGCCGAGCCGATGTGAATGATGCCCGTGCGCGTGAGTTTGCCCAAGGCACCGATGATGAGTTCGAGCGTGTCGTCGTCGAACGCGCTGAAGGCCTCGTCCATCACCAGCCAGGGCGGTGCCTGCAGCACCACGCGGGCGAAGCCCAGCCGCAGCTGCTCGTCCATGCTGAGGTCGCTCTCCCAGCGGCCCGTCCTGTCCAGCAGCGGTTCGAGGCGCTGCAGGCCCACGCTCTCCAGGGCGGCCACCATCGCTTCCCTCGGATAGGTCGTCGGCTCCATTGCATACGACAGCACCTCGGCCAGCGTGCCGCGCGGAATGTAGGGCGTGCCGCGCGGCATGTAGTGGATGGTCTCGCCGTCCGGCCGGCGCACCGTGCCCGAGCCCCAGGGCCACAGGCCCGCGAGCGCCCGGAACAGAAGCGTCTTCTCGGTACCCGGCGTGCCGAGGATCAGCGCGCACTGGCCGCGCTGCACGACGAGCGCCGGCACGTCCAGCCGGTCGTGGCCGTTCCAGGAGCGGACATCGAGCGCCTCCATCGCGAGCGTCCCGGCTTCGCCCTCCTCGTAGGCGATGCGGCTGCCGCCCGCCTGCGCCTCCAGGTCGGACGCCAGCATCCGGCGCAGGTCGGTCACGCGCAGCAGCGTGGCGCGCCAGTCGGCAATGATGCTGAAGTTGTCGACGAACCAGCGCAGCGACGACTGCGCCTGCGTGAAGGCGGCGGCGGCCATCATCAGGCCGCCGAAAGACACCTTGCCCGAGAAGTACAGCGGCGCTGCCACCAGCGTCGGCGCGATGACGGTGATCCAGCCGAAACCCGCCGTGGCCCACGTCAGGTTGGTCAGCCCGAGCACCACGCGCGAGGTGGCGCGCAGCACGTCGCCGAAATGCACGGCGACGCGGCGCTTCTCGTCGGCCTCGCCGCCGGCCAGGGAGATGCCGTCGAGATGCTCGTTGATGCGCGTGAGCGAGAAGCGCAGCTCGCCCTCGCGCGCATAGCGCTCGGCATTGCGCGAGATCAGGCCGTTGCCGATCCAGTAGGTCACCAGCGAGCCGGCCACCGCGTACGCGATCGCTGCCCACAGCATGAAGCCCGGCAGCACGTGGTCCTGGCCGTTGAAGAAGATGCTGAAGTCCTTGGAGAGCACCCACAGCACGCTCGCGAAGCTGCCGAACAGCATCGTGGCCTGCAGCAGGCCCACGCCGAGGTTGACCGACAGGTCGCACAGCTTCAGCGTGTCCTCGTGCATGCGCTGGTCCGGATGGGCGCCCATCGGGCCGCTGGCCTGCAGCCAGAACGCGCGGCGCGGCTGCAGCCACAGCCCCACGAGGTCATTGACCACGGCCTCGCGCAGCCTCAGCTGCAGAGTCTCGCCCAGCCACCGCTGCGCCACGTTCAGGACCAGCAGCGCGCCCGCGATCACAGCGAACACGCCGACCTGCACGATGAACTCGTTCAGGTCGCGGCGCGAAATGGCATCGTAGAAAGGCTTGTTCCAGCTGTTGAGCTCGATCTGCCCGTAGGCCGTGAGCCCCACGACCACGACGATCGCGCCGATCAGCCCGACCAGCTTCTTCGAGACCGGAGAGCCCCGCAGGGCGCCGATCAGCTCGCCGACCTGGCGGAAGACGCCGACCCTTGCGACGGGCTCGGCGCGGGGGGTCTCTGCCCTCTCGCTCATCGTCAGCGCGGCTGCCCGGAAGCGGCGAGCGCGGCGCGGCGCGCCGACACGCACGAGATGAACGCGGCGTGGCTCCAGGCCAGCTGCTTCGCCGAAGTCTGCTCGCCGCTGCGCTGGTCGAACTGCTCGGACAGATCGCCGCTCGCCGGTGTGTAGGCGCGCACGGTGGCGAGATAGGCGTCGCCGCGCCCGCCCCACTCGTCGCGCCGGTGCTCGTCGCCGCCATGCGCCGCCGCGGCGCGGAAGCAGAACTCGGCGGCGCCGAGCGTCGAGAAGTAATACGCGCCACCTGAGCAGTACACATCGCCGGCATACCTGCCCATCGCGGCGCCACGGTCCGAGGAGCGGCCATGGTTGATCGGATAGGCCGCGTCGAACAGCGCGTCGAGCCGCGCCAGCGTGGCCTGCATGCACGGATCGGCCGGGCCGTGCATGGCCCCGGTGCCGGCGCAGTGGATCGCCGAGAGGATCACTGCGATGTCCAGCGCCTTCGGGCCGGGCCCGCCGTCCGCCAGCACGCGCGAACGGTAGTAGCCATACGTCGCGCCGCGGTCATCGACCCGATAGCCGTCGAGCAGCCGCAGCACGGCCTGCGATTCTTCACTGCAGTGCAATGCCTGAGCCGTCTCCCCCAGGCCGTCCAGCCATGCCGCGCCTTCGGCCAGTGCCGCTGCCGAGACACGCAACGTGTAGTAGTGATGCCCGCTTTCTTCCTCCCAGATGTCGAACGACGGCTCGCGCCAGTGGCGCAGCGTGAACTCGAGGTCGAAGCGGATCAGCGACGCGACCTCGGCCAGCAGGTCCGCATCGTCGAGATGCCCACCGGCCACCCAGCGCAGCAGCGCCAGCGCGCGCAGCGGCGGTCCGTCGTGCTGGGGTCGCGCCCAGCGCAGGATGTCCAGCGTGCCGTTGGGGTTCACCCGCGTCTCGGCGACGACCGCGTCGCCGTGGACGCTTGCCAGGTCATGGTCCTCGCGCAGGTACTGCAGCAGCCCGGGAGCCACGCGCGCCCTGCGGTCCGGCACGGCGGCAATCGCCCGGCCGTCGAGCCCGTTCAGGGCAAGGCTGAAGCGGGTGAAGTCGCGCAGATGCCGCAGTGCCTCGGCGCCGATGTGTCCGTCGATGTAGAGCAGCCGCAACGCGTCGATGACGACGGCCGAATCGCGGAACCAATGGAAGAAGTAGTCCGGGTCGGGGTTGTAGTCGCCGAGCACGGGCGAGGCGACGATGGCGCCGGCGACCGGCCGCACGGTCTGCCCGAAGCCCGGGCGATGCTTGACGATCGACACCGGCGAGATGCTCGACAGCATCGCGCCCGCCGAATGGCGCAGCTGCCCTTCGAGCCAGGACTCGAAGCCCGGGTCTTTTCGATTCGCCGCGCCAGGACTCACGACGCGGACGCCCCCAGATGCGGACTGCTGAAGTCCAGCCGCCGCAGCCCGGCCTGCACCTCCGGCGCGCTCATGAACAGCTTCCACAGCAGGCCCGTGCGATGGTTCTCCATCATCACGACGATGGGGCCCTGGTCGATGGCCAGGAAGGTGTCGGCGAACCAGCCGCGCGACTCGCAGAACGCATCGATGAAGCCGTAGTCCCGCCAAACGCGCGTGCCGTGCACGTCGAGGAAGTGCCGCAGCACCCGCATCACCTCGGCCGGTGCATATGGCAGGCTGGCCAGCGCCGCCGTCGGCGAGATGGTGCCGTTGTCGTTGTTCGGGTCATGCGCGAGGTAGCCGTCGGGGTCGTCGCTGGCGGTCAGGCCCCAGCACGACTCGCCGTAGCCCGCGAAGCCCCGGGGGTTGGCGACGCAATGGGCGCGGTTGACCTGCACGTGGCGAGTGTTGAGGCTCCAGTAGTCGGCGTAGCGGTCCTTCAGGCCATGTGGATCCAGACCGCAGAACGAGTAGTGCGCGAAGAACAGCGGGCCGCCGTTCGGCGGGCCCAGCGGCAGCTCGATGCCGTGGTACGAGCGGCCGTTGAGGAAGTCGGGCCCCGAAGCGAAGCCGCGGTGGTAGACCCGCGGATCGATCGCGTGGCGCGGCGCCGCCGCGGCCATGAAATAGGTGATGAGGCACTCGTTCCAGCCGTGCACCTCGTGGTTCATCGCCCAGCCGTGGTTCGGGCTCCAGTGCCAGTACAGCACGTCCCGTCCGCCCTGGGTGAACCAGTCCCACTCGACCTCGTGCCAGAGCATGTCGAAGTCGGCGCGAAGACGGCGCGCCATGGCCGTGTCGTCGTTGAAATACTGGCGCGCGCAGAGCAGGCCCATGCAGAGAAACGAGGTCTCGACCAGGTCGCCCGCGTCGTCCTTCGGGCTCATCGGGATCGTCTCGCCGCTCGCCCCGTCCATGAAGTGCGGGAAGGTGCCGTGATAGCGCCTGGCGCGCAGGAGCGCGTCTCGCATGCGGCCCAGCCGCTCCAGCGCCGCGTCGCGCGAGACCCAGCCGCGCTCCACCGCGACGATCAGCCCCATGATGCCGAAGCCCGTGCCGCCGATCGCGACGCGCTCGTCGGCCAGGTCCTCGCCCGTGACGGCGACCAGCGTGCGGCGGTCGAGCGCAAGGCCGCTGGCGGCGTCGGCACCGCCCCAGAAATAGCGAAAGGTCTGCCGCTGCACGGCCTCGATCAAGGCCTCGTCGGGCAGCGCAGCCAGTTCCTTCGGGGTTCTCTCATCCTTCAACACGAACGGATCCTTTCGTCGTTGTCGTCTTCGGTGTGACGTTTGGTTTCACCGAATCATCGACCACACCACATGGCCGATGGCCCTGCCCCGCAGCATGCCATCATTGAGGCCCCTGGGTTCTATTCGAAATCCCTGATGAGCCGCATCGATTCCCTCATGGCCCGGATGACGCTTGCCGAAAAGCTCGGCCAGCTCACGATGACCGCCTCCAGCTACACGGTCACCGGACCGGTGCTCGCGGGAGACTCCACGCAGTCGATCATCGACGGCACCGTCGGCAACCTGCTGAACATGGTCGGGGCCGGCCCCACGCACGAGATGCAGCGGCTGGCCGTCGAGAAGTCGCGGCTGGGCATTCCGCTGCTGATCGGCCTGGACATCATCCATGGCCACCGCACGCTCTTCCCGATTCCGCTCGCGGAGGCCGGCGCCTTCGACGACGAACTCTGGGAGCGCACGGCGCGCGAGGCCGCGCGCGAAGGCGCCGCCGACGGCCTGGCGATGACCTTCGCGCCGATGCTCGACGTGTCGCGCGATCCGCGCTGGGGCCGCACCGCCGAAGGCCCGGGCGAAGACCCATGGCTCAACGCGCGCATCGCGCAGGCAAAGGTTCGCGGTTTCCAGGGCACCGACCTGTCGTCGGCCGAAACACTGGCCGCCTGCGCGAAGCATTTCGTCGCATACGGCGGCGTCAACGCGGGGCGGGAGTACGCCGCCGTCGACATCTCCGAGCGCACCCTGCACGAAGTGCACCTACCGGGCTTCGCGGCCGCCGTGCGCGCCGGCGTCGCGACGCTGATGCCGGCCTTCACCGATCTCAACGGCGTGCCGATGACGGCGCACGTCCCCCTGCTGCGCGACTGGCTGCGCGGCGAGATGGGCTTCGAGGGCGTGATCGTCAGCGACTACAACGCGATCGCCGAACTCATCAAGCACGGAGTCGCCGCCGATCTGGTCGATGCCGCGGTGCTGGCGCTGAAGGCCGGTGTCGACATCGACATGATGGCCGACGCGTACCGCAAGGGCCTGCCGGTAGCGCTCGAACAGGGGCGCGTGACCATCGAGGAGATCGACGCGAGCGTGCGACGCGTGCTGCGGCTGAAGGAGCAGCTCGGCCTGTTCGACGACCCTTACCGCCGTGGCGCGACACTCGAGCCCGCACAAGCCATCACCGAACGGCGCGCGGTGGCGCGCGACGCAGCACGCAAGGCCATCGTCATGCTCAAGAACGAGCGCGACACCCTGCCCTTGCCCGCATCCGCGAAGACGCTGTGCGTCATCGGCCCTCTTGCCGACGCCAGCACCGAAATGAAAGGCCCGTGGTGGGGCGCCGGCGAACACGAGCCGGCGGTCACCGTGCTGGGCGGCCTTCGCGCCGCGCTGCCGCAGGCCGAGATACGCCACGCGCCGGGCGTCGCCATCGAGAGCGACGACGACAGCGGCATCGACGCCGCCGTCGCGCTGTGCGACGGCGCCGATGCCGTGCTGCTGTGCCTGGGCGAACGCGCCACGATGAGCGGCGAAGCGGCCAGCCGCGCCACGCCCGCTCTCGCCGGCCGGCAGCAGGCGCTGGCCGAAGCGGTGATAGCCCGCGCGAAGGCGCTGGGCATCCCCGTCATTGCGATCCTGTTCTCGGGCCGCCCGCTCGTCGTTCCCTGGCTGGCCGAACACGCCGATGCGCTGCTGGCCGCGTGGTTCCTCGGCGTCGAAGCCGGCAATGCGATCGCCGACGTGGTCAGGGGCCAGACGAGCCCCAGTGGCCGTACGCCCATGAGTTGGCCGCGCGCCGTCGGGCAGGTGCCGGTCTTCTTCGGCCAGCGCCCTTCCGGCCGGCCGATGAACCCCGCCGACTACTTCACGAGCAAGTACCAGGACGTCGACAACTCGCCGCTCTATGCCTTCGGCCACGGCCTGAGCTACGGCAAGTTCGGCTATGAGGAATTGCAGGTCGAACAGAAGCGCGTGAGCGAGCAGGACACGCTGAAGATCAGCATCGGGCTGCGCAACACCGGCGCGCGCGAGGCCGAGGAGACGGTCTTCCTGTTCGCCCGCCGCAAGGTGAGCCGGGTCACCCGGCCGCTGCTGGAGCTAAAGGGCTACGCGAAGCTGCGGCTGGCGCCCGACGAAACCGGCTCCGTGAAACTGGAGTTGCCGGCGGCCGAACTGCGCTATCCCGGTCCGGACCTGCAGCCCCTGTTCGAGGCTGGCGAGGTCGATATCCTCGTCGGTCCGAGCGCCGATGCATCGGGGCTGCTGCGCCAGACCATCGAGCTGTACTGACCCGGGCCCGGTCCGCTTTCACGCCTGCGCCTTCGTGCAGGACTTCACCGCGCGTGCTCGACGGCGCACGGCAGGCCGCCGCGGGGGTGCGGGCCCAAGAGCGCGACAGTACGCCCCGGTAACGTAGTGTGTGGACCGGCGAAGCGCGATACACGCGCATACGCAGTGTGCGGAGACAGGGAAGAAGGCGGCGGACCATCGGCGCGCCCCGGGGCGCGGTCCCGCGTGTCGTGGGCATTTTCTTGTCCAACAGCACAGTCCACCCATGAACAATCTCCACACGCACCTGCCTTCCAGCACGAATGCGGCGAAGGCATTTCCCCTTTCCCTCAAAGGCGCTCCGGCGAAGTTCGCCGGCGCAGGCGTTCTCGCGCTCGCAGCCGCCCTGGCCACCTTCGCGGTCGCTCCCATTGCGGCGAAGGAGACCCGCGCTGCCGCGCCGGACCCGCAGGCATCGCCGATCTACGGCGTCACCCTGCCCAAGGGCTACCGGCAGTGGCAGCTGATCGCGCCCGCCATCGAGGCCGAGCCGCTGAACGAACTGCGCGTCGTGCTCGGCAACACCAAGGCGATCAAGGCCTACGACCAGGGCACGCTGCCCTTTCCCGACGGGACCGTGCTCGTCAAGCTGGCATGGAAACACGTGCAGTCGCCCGAGTTCGCGCCCGCCTCCATTCCTGGCGCGGCCACCACCGTGCAGGTGATGGTGAAGGACTCGAAGAAATACGCCGCCACCGGCGGCTGGGGCTTCGGCCGCTTCATCGACGGCAAGCCCGCGGACCTGGCACAGCACCAGACCTGCTTCGCCTGCCACCAGTCGCTGGTGAAGAACCACGACTACGTGTTCACGCGGCTCGCGCCCTGAGAGGCCGCACCGGTCGTTTTGAAATTTATTGTTGGCGGATACGGCCCGGATACAGAGGCATACGCAAACCGCTCACGAGCCGCCTCATGCGCCGAACAATCTCTCCATCAGTTCGGAAAAGCACATGCGATCCGGCTGACAAACCCTCTTGCAAACCTTATTGCCAATTGTGATCACCCAACCGAAAGGATTCATCATGAAAGCTTCCGTCCTCCTCGCCGCCGCAGCCGTCTCTTCGTTGTTCGCCTTGGGCGCGAGCGCCGAGGAATACCAGGGCGTGCTGCAGTTCCACTCCAGCGCGAGCCGCGCCGGCGTCCGGGCCGAGGCCGTCGTCGCCTCGCACAGCGCGGACCCCTATCGCGAAGGCGCCTCGGCGGACGTCGCTCCCGCGCTGCCCACCCTGGCCAAGCGCTCGGACACGCGTGCCGAAGCCGTGGCGGCTGCTCGCGCGGGCAACCTCTATGCGGACGGTGCCGACGCCGGCGTGCCGCAGGCGTTCACCAGCACGCTCGATCGTTCGACGGTGCGCGCGCAGGCACGCGCAACGGCGGCCCACGGCGTGACCGAGGGAACGCTGTAAGCGGCCACCGATGCGCGTCGCATCCGCTTCCATCGTTCCCGACGCCGGGAAATCTCGATGATCGTTTCCCGGCCGCAGCCCGCCGCCCGCTTCCCGTCGAGGAAGCGCGCGGCGCGGCCGCGCCTTCCCTAGTCCATCGACCCGTCGAGCAGCCGCTCGGCTTCCTGCAGATCCGCGGTTTCGAAGCCCTCCGTGTAGTGGGCGAGCACGCCGGCCAGCAGTTCCTTTCCCTCCCGCACGCGCCCGGCTTTTTCCCGGAGGCGAGCCAGGTCCATCGCCACGCGCAGCTCCCACGAGCGTGCCCCTTGCTGCCTGCTGGCAGCCAGCGCTTCGAGCAGCGATTCTTCGGCGCTCGCCATGTCCGGCGGCACGGCACCCGAGAATGCGCGCGCCTTCACGCGAAGAAGCTCCGGAAGGTTGTAGAGGTCGCCCTTGGCATGCACCAGCGCGAGCGTGTCGTTCATCAGCTCCAGCGCCTCGCCGTTCCTGCCGATGGCGTTCAGGCCTTCGGCGAGCGTGATGTTGAACGAGGTGGTGAGCAACTCGTAGCGTGACGCGCGCAGCTCGATCAGCGACTCCTGGATCGCCTGCACGCCCCTTGCCGCATCGCCGCGCTTCACCGCGAGTTCGCCCTTCACGCCGCGGCCCACTGCCAGGTAGGGCGTCAGCGAATGCGACTCCGCATAGGCGATGAAGCGGTCAATGTCCTGCTCGGCCCGCGCGAGGTCGCCGACCCACATGTAGACCGACACGGCCCATATCAGGGCGATGCACAGCGTCACCGGGTGGTTCAGGTGCCTGGCCTCCTCGACCGCACGCTGGGCGACGACCACTGCCTGCGTGGGATGCCCCTGCAGCCACAGGGTCCTGGCCAGCGCGATGCATGCGCGGTTGTGGAAGTCGAAGCCCGCGTGGATGCTGCTGCGCTGCCGCGACACCGAGGCGCCGGCGATCGCGGCCTCCAGGAAGTGCCGCGCGCGGGGCTGGTCGCCCACCAGGTGGTGGCACAGGCCCACCAGCGAATTGGCGGTCGCCTGCGCCGTCGCGTCGTCGATGGACGCGGCCACGTCGGCGCAGCGCCTGGCGTGGCTGAGCGATTCGACGAAGTCGCCGATGCGCTCGTGGAATATCTGCAGCCGCCCCAGCAGCTCGACCTGGCTGCGGGAATCGCCGAGCTCCTCGGCCACCCGGAGGCTGCGTTCGAGCGCATGGCGCACCTCGTCGCTGTGGCCACGCGTGAACATCTGCGAGAGGCCGACGGCCGCCTGCAGATGCATCTCTGCGGCGCTGCCAGCAGAAGCCGTGCCCAGCCCGGCGAGCGCACGCTTCGACCAGTCGTGGCACTCCGCCAGCAGCGACATCGCCATGAAGGCCGGCACGGCCGCCAGCATCAGGGAAACGCCCAGCTCCCTGGCATCGGCGCGATCAAAGCACCAGGCGAGCGCAGCCCTCACGTTGCCCAGGTCCGCAAGGTCCGATGCGCGGGCGGTGTCGCGCGAGAAGGCGTCGTCCTGCGCGGCCATCTGCTCCAGCCGCTTACGGAAGTAGATGGCGTGGCGCCGCGCCGCCGAGTCGGCCAGATCGGCGCCGGCCTTCGAATGCGCGTACGCGCGGGTGCTTTCGAGCAGCCGGTACTGGGTCGAGGCGCCGGAGCGCCGGAGGGAGAGCAGAGATTTCTCCGCGAGGCTCGCGACCGCGTCGACCACCTGCGCCTGCGTCAGCTCCTGGTCCGCTGCCACTTCGCGAGCGGCCTCCAGCGAGAAGTGGCCCACGAAGACCGACAGCCGGCACAGCACCAGGCGCTCCGGCATGTCGAGCAGTTCGTAGCTCCAGTCCAGGGTGGCCTGCAGCGTCTGGTGCCGCGGCTGCGCCGTGCGCTGCCCCAGCCACGAAAGCGCCAGGCGCTCGTCGAGCAGCGCGGCCGTCTGCTGGAGCCCGTAGGCGGCAACGCGCCGCGCCGCGAGTTCGATGGCGAGGGCGACGCCATCGAGCTTCCTGCAGATGCTCGCGATGACGGGCGCGTCCTCGTCGTTCAGGCCGGACATCGCGCCGCTCGCGCCGGCCCGGTCGACGAACAGGCGCGTGGCGGGATACATGAGGATGTCGCGCGCGACGAGCCCGGGCTGGTCGGGCGGGTTGTCCAGCGGATCGAGCAGGTGGATGTGCTCCCCCTGCACCCGCAAAGCCTCGCGGCTGGTGGCAAGAATGTGGATGCGCGGCGCCGCCTGGAAGATGCGCTCGGCCAGCGAGGCGGCCGCAGCGATCACGTGCTCGCAGTTGTCCAGTATCAGCAGCATGCGCCTTTCGCGCAGGTAGGCGATAAGGCTGGGCACCGGGTCGGCGGAGCGCACCGACAGCCCCAGCATCGATGCGATGGCGCTGGGCACCAGGCCGGGGTCCAGCAGCATCGAAAGATCGACGAACACCACGGCCCCGCCGAACTCGCCGAGCATGTCCTGCCCGGTGCGGACCGCGACGCTGGTCTTGCCCACGCCGCCCGAGCCCACGATGGTGACGAACCTCGTGCGGGCCAGCTGGGCCGGGATCGCGGCCAGGTCCTTCGCGCGGCCGACCAGTTCCACCGGCTGCGCGGGAAGGCCGGGCTCGACGGAGCTTGCCTCGGCCTCGGGCTGCACTTCGATGGCAGCCTCCGCCGGCGTGATGCGGGCCACGAAACAGTAGCCGCGGCCGACGACGTTCGACAGGTACCGTGCGCCGTCCTGCCCGTCGCCGAGTGCCTGCCTCAGCATCGCGATCTGGTAGCGCAGGCTGCCGTCCGAAACCACCATGCCGGGCCAGGCCAGCGCCATGAGCTCCCGCTTGCTCACGATGGTGTTGGCATTGGCGACCAGCGCGAGGAGCACATCCATCGCCCGTCCACCCAGATCCACCGGCACCCCCTCGCGCTCCAGCAGCCGCTGCGCGACGCGCAGGGTGAACGGGCCGAAGGAGACGGGACCGGCGGTCTTGAAGGAGTTGTCGTCGCTCATGGAGATGGGGGAACTGCGGCGTGCCGCGCACGCGGCGGATTGCCAGGCCGCACGCGGTCGATCCGATCGGCCCGGCGGACCCGCCGGCCGCCTCGGCAGCGCGGGCGGACGGAGCATAACCGAGGGTCGCGGCGTGCCGATTTGTATGACCGTGTGTCGGTCCGCCCCCGAGGTACCTGCGCATGCGATTCAGCCCTTTCTTCACACACGCGGGATACATCCGCCCACTTCAATGGAGGCGTTTCAACTTCACAGAGATGCCTGCATGAACAGCCTCCATCCATCCCTCTCGCGCCGCCACCTCCTGGCCACGTCGCTCGCCTTCGGCGCGGCGTCGGCGGCCACCGGCGCCTTCGCCATGCTGCGGCCGTCCGGGGCCTCCGGCCCGGACGACACCTCGGTACGGCCGTTCCGCATCAGCGTCGACCGCGAGGCGCTGGCCGATCTGCGCCGGCGGCTCGGCGCCACGCGGTGGCCGAGCGCCGAGACCGTCGCGGACGACTCGCAGGGCGTGCGGCTCGCCACCTTGCGCTCGCTGGTGCGCCACTGGTCCACCGACTACGACTGGCGCAAGGGCGAGGCGCGGCTCAACGCCATTCCGCAGTTCGTGACCACCATCGACGGCCTCGACATCCAGTTCGCGCATATCCGCTCGCGGCACGCCGACGCGATGCCGCTGGTCATGACCCACGGCTGGCCGGGCTCGATCTTCGAGCTGCTCAAGGTCGTGGGCCCGCTGACCGATCCCACTGCCCACGGTGGCCGCGCGGAGGATGCGTTCCACCTCGTGCTGCCCTCGCTGCCGGGCTTCGGCTTCTCGGGCCAGCCGCAGGCCACCGGCTGGGGCTCCGACCATATCGCGCGCGCCTGGGGCGTGCTGATGGCGCGGCTGGGCTACAGGCAGTTCGTCTCGCAGGGCGGCGACTGCGGCTCGGTCATCTCGCATCGCATGGCGATGCAGAAGGTGCCGGGCCTCATGGCCATCCACGTCAACATGCCGGGCACCGTGCCCGCCGAGATCGCGTCGATCCTCGCCGCAGGCGGCCCCGCGCCCGCCGGGCTGTCGCCCAAGGAGCGCGCGGCCTTCGACAAGCTGGACGCCTTCTACAAAAACAGCTCGGGCTACTCCGCGATGATGGTCACGCGCCCGCAGACGCTGGGCTACGCGCTGGCCGACTCGCCCGTGGGCCAGGCCGCCTGGATCTACGACAAGTTCGCCACCTGGACCTACTCGGGCGGCGTGCCCGAACGGGTGCTTCCGCGCGACGAGATGCTCGACGACATCTCGCTGTACTGGCTGACCAACAGCGCGACCTCGGCCGCGCAGATCTACTGGGAAGACCACTCGAACAACTTCAATGCCGTCGACATCTCGCTGCCGGCCGCGGTGACGGTGTTCCCCGGCGAGATCTACCAGGCGCCGCGCAGCTGGGCCGAGCGCGCGTACCACGACCTGATCTACTGGAACGAGGTCGACACGGGCGGTCATTTCGCCGCGTGGGAACAGCCGGCGCTGTTCAGCCAGGAAGTGCGCGCGGCGTTCAGGTCGCTGCGCTGAGCCAGGTAGAAGCATGCGCCGCCGCCCCCGTCATGCGACCACGAGCGGCAGCGTGAGCCGCGCCTCGAGCCCGCCGCAGCGGCGGTTCTGCAACTGCAGGTCGCCCTGCATCGACCGGGCAAGGCGCCTGGCGATCGCGAGGCCGAGGCCCGAGCCGGCCTTGGCTTCCGAGCCGCCCTGCTGCGCGCGGACCCACGGCGCGAAAACCGCCTCCATCTGCGCCGGCCGGATGCCCGGCCCCGAGTCCACCACGGCCAGCACCAGGCTCGTGGCGTCGACGCGGGCGCTGACCCGCACGTCGCTGCCGTAGCGCAGCGCGTTGTCGATCAGATTGGCGAGCACGCGGCGCAGCGCGAGCGGGCAGGCCATCACCGGCTGCCCGATGTGGCCGTCGACGGCGATCGCCCGGCCGGACTCGCGGTAGTCGCGCATCAGGCTTCCGAGCAGGCCGTCGGCATCGACGCGCTGCAGCGGCTCGGCCACGCTGCGCTGCAGCCGCGCGCTGGCCACGCTGGCTTCGATCAGCTCGCGCATCTGCGCCAGATCGCGTTCCATGGCTTCGCGCAGCGAGACGTCTTCCAGCATCTCGCAGCGCAGGCCCATGCGGGTCAGCGGCGTGCGCAGGTCGTGCGCATAGGCGGCCTGCACGTCGAGATGCGCCACGTCGCGCTCGGACTGGCGGCGGCGGACGTTGTTGATCGCGCGTGCCAGCCGCACGATGGCGCGCGGGCCGTTTTCGGCGAGCTCGGGAATGCCGGCGCCGCTGCCTTGCTGCTCCAGCGTGCGAGCCAGGCGTGCCGCGCCCGCGCGGTGGTCCATCGCCTCCAGCCAGAGGAAGACGGCGAGCAGCATGAAGCCGACGAGCACCGACACGCACAGGATCCACCGCAGGCTGTCGTCGAGCGGGCAGGTCAGGGGCGACAGCGTCGCGGCATGGACGTTCTGCCCGAGCGTGGCCACCGCGAGCGCGCGCGCCGCGATCAAGGCCAGGCCGTGGGACCGGCGGCCCGGACGCCCTGAACTCGAAACGGCCCCGGCGGGCGCTGCGGATGCGCGCGGCGGATGGAAGGAACTGATGGATGCGCGGGACTTCTTCGTCATTGGTTTTCTCCTGCTGCCGGCGCACGTGCCGGCGTGGGAGTGATGACATCACGCGAGGGGTCGCACAGACCATTGCATCAGCGTTTGCCGCCCCCCTACGAAGGTTTGCCCCCGTCATGCGCCGGGGTGCCGCGAGGTCCGTCTCCTTGCGGGGAGTTTCAGGCCCGGCCCAGCGCGCGGCCGATCCAGGTCTCGAGCTCGGCGGCGTCGATCGGCTTCTCGATCAGGCAGAGCGCGGGGCTGGCCTGCACGCGCTCCCGCGTGCGGGCGCTGGCGAAGGCGCTGATGAAGATGACGGGCACGCGCAGGCCTTCGCGCTCCAGGCATTCGACCAGCGCGATGCCGTCCATGGCCGGCATCTGGATGTCGCAGACGAGGCAGCGCGTGCGCGCCGGAACGTCGGAGGCGAGGAAGTCGACGGCCGACTCGAACGCGCGGGCCTCCCATCCGAACGAGCGCACGAGACTGCTCGTCGCGGCACGCACGAAGGGATCGTCGTCGACGATGGAAACGAGTTCGATGGCTGAAGAGGACAAGGAGGAGGACAAGGAGGAAGCCCGTTCTCTACCCCGGGGGTTTCCGGTGAAGGCGCAGGAACATTCCCGCCCCTGCCCAGGATTGCAGGATAGCGGCACCAGCGCGCGGCGCCATCATCCGTAGGTATGGCTTCGCCTCAGCAGGCGCCCTCCACCACACCCAGCGCCTCCATCTTGCGCACCAGTTCGGCGACCGAGCGCGAGTTCATCTTGCGCATCGCCTGGCCCCGGTGGATCTTGGCCGTGATCTCGGCAATGCCCATGCGATCGGCGATCTGCTTGTTCATCAGGCCGCCGGCCACGTGCTGCACCACCTCGCACTCGCGCGGCGTGAGCGAATCCCAGCAGGCGCGCGCCGCCTGCAGCAGCCGCGCGCTCTCCAGGCGCCGCGCATCGCGCTCCAGCGCGGCGATGACCGCGTCGATCATGTCCTGGTCGCGGAAAGGCTTCGCCAGGAAGTCCACCGCCCCGGCCTTCATCGCCTTCACCGTCATGGCGATGTCGCCGTGGCCGGTCATGAACACGATCGGCATGTGGGGCTCGCCGCGCTCCAGCAGCGCCTGCTGGAAGGCCAGGCCGCTCTGGCCGCGCAGGCGCACGTCCAGCACCAGGCAGGAAGGCCCGCCGGAGCGCGGCGCGGCGAGGAACTCCTCGGTCGTGGCGAAGGCGTGCACCGCCAGGTCGATGGAGCGCAGCAGGCTGCACAGCGCATTGCGCACGAGCTCGTCGTCATCGACGATGAACACGCAGCGAAGAGTTGCCGGAGTCGGATCGGAAGAAGGCATGGATCGAGACGTTGTTGAAGGCTTCGGGGGCGATGGCCCTTTCATCGGCCGCCGGTGCCCGGAAGCGGCAGGCTGAAGACGGCGCGCATGCCCGTGGGCTCGCGCTGCTGCAGTTCGAGCGTTCCGCCGTGCGCATCGAGGATCGACTTGCAGATCGCCAGCCCCATGCCCATGCCGTTCGACTTGGTTGTGAACAGGGGCTTGAGCAAGTGCTGCGCCGCCTCCGCACCGACGCCCGGGCCGGCGTCCTCCACCACGATGCGCACCTGCCCGCCGTCGTGCACGCAGGCCATCGACAGCGGCCGCGGGCCGGGCGGGAGTGCGGCCATCGACTCGGCGCCGTTCATCAGCAGGTTGACCGCCACCTGCTGCAGCTGCACGCGGTCGCCATGCACGGCCAGCGGTGCGTCCAGGCCCTTGGTCTCCAGCGTGACGCCCATGGTGTCGAGCGCGCCGGCCACCAGCGTCGCGGCCTCGCTCAGGGCCTCGCCGAGATCGAAGGCGGCGAACTGCGGCTCCGCGTTGCGCGCCTTGGCGCGAAGGCCCTGGATGATGGTGCGGGCGCGCAGCGCGCTCCTGCTGATGTGCGTGAGCATCTCGCGGGCCTCGCCGATGTCGGGCGGGCTGCGGTCTAGCCAGCGCAGTGCGGCGCTGGCCGAGGTGTCGACCGCGGCGATAGGCTGGCCCACCTCGTGCACGATGGAAGCCACCAGCTCGCCCATCGCCTTCAGGCGGGTCGCGCGCTCGAGTTCGGTGAGCGTGCTGCGCAGCTGCTCCTCGGCCTGCGCGCGCTGCTGGTTCTGGTCGATCAGCTCCTCGTACAGCCGCGCGTTCTCCAGCGCGAAGGCCGCCTGAGAGGCGATCACCTCCAGCACCTCGGCCTTGGCGGGCGTGAACACGTGGGAGGCCAGGTTGTTCTCGAGGTAGAGCACGCCGACGAGCATGGCGTGGCGCATCAGCGGCACGCACAGGATCGAGCGCGGACGCCGGCGGCGGATGTAATCGTCCTGCGCGAGCGAGGCGCTCTCGCGCGCATCGTCCACCACGATGTGCTGCTGGGTGCGCGCGACCGCCTGGACGATGGAGACCGGCAGCGCCTCGGCATCGAAGGCGACGCCCTCCTGCGCGAGCACGACGGCGCCGTCGTGCACCCGCGCCTGGGCGCGCACCTGCCACACCTCCTGCCGGAACAGCGCCAGCGTGCCGGACTCGGCGCCGGCGTTCTCGAGCGCGGTGCGAAGCAGCGTCTCGACCAGGCGGACCGGGACGATCTCGCCGGCCAGCGCCGTCGAGATGCGCAGCACGGCCTGCGCGTCGAGCCCCTGCATCCGCCGCGTGTTCGGCGCCGGGTCCTCGATCTCGAAGAGACCCGGGTGCGAAGCCTGCAGCTGGCGCACCTTGGCCGTGGCGCCCCAGCGCTGCCATGCGCCGCGTGCGTGGCGCAGGTTGCCGTGCGCCGACAGGTCGTCGCCGCGTCCGGCATGGAAGGCCGCGGCAAGCTCGGCCGCCAGCGCCTCGACCTGGGTGAAACCGTGGCGCCGCGCGTGCGACACCGCCCGCGCATAGGCCTGCACGGCAGCGAGCGGATCGCCGTCGATGCGGCACATCTCCGCGCGCACCAGCTGGAAGCGGGCCAGGAAGTTGGCCGGGCAGGCCTGGCTCCAGGCCTGCAGCTGCTTCACGTCACGCTGCAGCGCCGCCTGCTGGGACGCATCGCGCGCGGGAAGCGCGAGCAAGGCCAGCGCGCCGTAGAACGGCAGGTCGCCGCTCTCGGCGAAGGTCCGGCCCGATGAGGCGCAGGCCTCGGCCCGATGGCGCGCCTCGATCGCTTCGGCGAGCCTGCCGCCGAGGAACGCCGCCTGCAGCCTGTAGACCCAGCAGGCGAAATCGACGAGCGTGGCGGGTTGGCCTTCCCGCGGCGGGCTCGGCTGCTCGTCGGCATCGCCGGCGGTGCCGTCCTGCAGCTGCGCCAGCAGCACCTTCTGGGCCAGCAGCGCCTCGATCACGAGCTGGAAATTCGCGTCGCGTGCAACGGCCAGCCCGCGCTCGACCGTATCCCGCACGTCGCCGAGGTACTCGCCCGCGAAGAGCATTCCCGTCGCCTGGTTGCGCCCGCAGTAGATCGCGAAGGTGTGGTCGCCGCTCGCAACCGCCACGTCGTAGGCGCGCCGGATGTAGTCGCGCGCCGCGCGCGCCGGCTGCGTCCACGGGACCACCATGGTGCCGAAGGTCATGTAGACCCGGCCCCGGTATTGGGCGAGCCCGCGCTCGTCGACCAGGTGCAGCGCGAGCGCGCCGAACTCCCGCGCGGCGGCGTAGTTGCCGTAGCGCACGCCGAAGACCTGCGTCATGCAGACATAGCCGTCCGCCGACGCGTCGGAATGGCCCTGCGCGATGTTGAGGCCGATCATGCGCAAGAGGATCAGGTCGACCAGGTCCTGGTCGGTGTAGAGCGCCGGCGGGATGAGGTCCGCGAAGATGTCGGTGATCGCCCGGCGCAGCGGGTCGGCCACGACGGGCAGCCGGCGCAGCGCCCCGATGCCGTGCTGGTCGATCCATGCCTGCAGCACCGCGTGCTCCCGGTCGACGGCCGCGGCGTCGGGCCGCCTCGGCATGTCGATGCCCGACTTGCGCAGGAAGGCCAGCCCCACGTCCAGCGCGCGGTCGAAGTTGCCGAGCGTGGTGTACAGCGCCGCGCGCAGGCGCGCGAGATCGGCGCCGAAGATGCCGTCTCCCGCGATCTCCTCCAGCGCCGCGAGGCGGGCCTCGGCGGCTTCCAGCGCCCCGGTCATGAACTCGGCCTCGCCGCAGAGCGCGCGCGCATGCAGGCCGTCCTCGCTGGTGTCGTCCCCGCCGAGGAAGGCGAGCGCGGCGCGGAAGAAGCCGAGCGCCGAATGGTGGGCGGTCGCGGCCTTCGCCTGGCGGCCGGCCTCCAGGTTGAGCCGCGCGAAGTCGCGCCGCTCCTGCGGTGCCTCGACGGCCAGGCGTGCAAGGCTGGCCTGCGCGGCGAGCGAGAACACCCGCGCGGGATCGGGCGCCTGCCGCAGCTGGCGCCGCACGATCCGCAGGTGCATGCGCGGCCGCTCCGCCGGCGGGATCGAGCCGTAGGCGGCCTCGCGGATGCGGTCGTGCCAGAAGACCCAGTCCTCGCCGTCGCGCTGGATGCTGCCTGCCTCGCGCGCATCGTCGAGCGCCGCCTGCAGGCGCTTGGCCGCTTCGGTGCCGGGCTGCACGTCCATCGCGAGCGCCAGCGCTTCGCCCGAGCTCCGGTGGCCGAGGCAGGCCATCACGCGCAGGACGGCCTGCGCCGCCGCGGGCAGTTGCTCGAAACGGCGCGCCATCAGGTCGCCGACGGTGTCGGCACCGGGGTGGGAAGCGAGCTGTTCGAGGCTCCAGCGCCACGAGGCGGTCTCGGCGTCGTAGGCGAGCAGTCCGTCGTCGGCCAGCAGATGGAGAAGGTGCCGGGCGAAGAGCGGATTGCGCTGCGTCTTCCGGCCGATGAGCTCGGCAAGCTCGCCGACGGCGCTCGCGTCCTGCTGCAGCGTGAGCGCGATCATCTCGCGCAAGGCGTTCTCGTCCAGCGGGCCGAGCTCGATGCGCAGGGCCTGCGGCACCTCGGCGAGCCGGCTGGCGCGCAGCGGATGATCGGCATCCACTCCGCTGTCGCGGAAGGTTCCGACGAGCAGCAGCGCGGCATCGTCGTGCTGATGCAGAAGTCGCTCGATCACCTGCAGGGTTTCGACATCGGCCCATTGCAGGTCGTCGAGCAGCATCACGAGCGGACGCGCGGGCACGGCGAAACAGGCGATCAGCCGCGCCATGCCCTGCAGCACGCGCTCGCGCTCGAGCGCGGGGGCCGCCTCCGGAGCGGCGGGCACGGGCTGCCCGGACTGCAGGCCGAGGATGACGCCGAGCGCCGGCAGCAGGCCCGCCAGGGTCCGCTCCACCGGCTTCGCGGCGGCCGCGATGCGGTTGCGCCAGACCGCGAATTCCTCGTTGGCGCAGCCGACCACGTGCCGAAGCAGCGGATCGAGCACCTCCACCAGCAGCGCATACGGCTTGCCGCGGCGCCCTTCCTCGCTCTTGGCCGCGGCCAGCAGCGGTGCGCCCGAGCGCTGCATGCGCGCCACGGCCTCGCGCAGCAGCGTCGACTTGCCGATGCCCGAGGGGCCCGAGACCCAGGCCGCGCGCATGCGGGCGCTGTCCGCGACCTCGCGGTAGAGCGCGAACAGTGCCTGCAGTTCTGCGTCGCGTCCCAGCACGAGGCCCGCGCCGCCGGGCTTGCGCAGGGCCGAATGGGCATCCAGCGCGAACAGGGGAATGCGCCCGTGCTGGCGCAGCAGGGTCTCGCAGCGCCGCAGGTCCGCCAGCACGCCGGCGGCGTCCGTGTACCGGTGTTCGGGCGTCTTCTCCAGCAGCTTCATGACCAGCAGCGAGAGCTGCGGCGGAAGCTGCGGCACCAGTTCTGCGGGCGCGCGGGCGATACGGCTCGCGTGGGCGTGCACGCGCGCGGCGGCATCGGCGCCCTCGAAGGGAAGCCTGCCGGTCATCAGCTCGTAGAGGATGCAGCCGAGCGCGTAGAGGTCGGCGCGCGCATCCACGCGCAGGTTCATTCGTGCGCCGAGTTCCGGCGCCATGTAGTTGAAGCTGTCCTCGTCCCAGGAAAGCTGGTCGTCGCCCGCAGCCTTGCTGTCGGCGTCGCCGATGGCGGCGGCCTGGCCGAAGCCGGTGAGACAGGCCCGCCCGTCCTCGCCGAGCAGCATGCGATCGGGCGTGAGCGCGCGATGCAGCACGCCGGCCTCGTGCATCGCGCCTACGGCGGTGGCGAGGCGCAGCGCGAGCGCAAGGAAGGCGCCCACGTCGGAGCAAGGAGCGCCACCGCGGCGAAGCGGCTCGCCGCCGGGGTCCTTCAGGATCAGCAGGAAGCTCTCGCCATGCGGCACCAGCGCGACCGGCACGGCGGCCCATTCGTCGCGAAGCATGTGGCGCAGCGCGTACTCCCGTTGAAGCAGCGCGGCGGTGGCCGGCGTGGTCTGGCCGCGCCCGGCCACGAGCGAAGAAGCCACGCCGTGCGCGCGTGCGCGCTCCAGGCGCGGCGTGCCCGCGCCGAGTTCGCGAAAGTCCCGGTACCGCACCGACGAGGCCCCGTGCTGCGCGACAACGGGGGCGTCCGGCACGGCTGCGTCCGCCTCTTCGGGTCCGCTGAGTTCCTGGTGTTGCTGCATGGATGTGGGCCTCTTGCGGCCGCTCGGGCCGCGGAATGCGTGGGGCGCGGGCACAGCCCGCCATTGCTCGTTTTTCTCTCCCCGTCTTCGGGCGCATTCGTGCGCGGATGCCATTGGAACCTCGCCGGTCGCGAGATTGGCGCTGCGTGCGTTGGCTGGTGTTAGGCGTTGTTAGGCGCGGGCATGCGCCGCCCCGAACCGGGGTGTACCGGCGCTGTTTCGGCCACCCGGCTTGAAAAGTAATGTCACTGCACGCGCCCCGGACACAGAGGCATACAGACCGGGCCGTACTTGCCCCGCATCGCCCATAGATTCAGCGCCGTCGGCACCGGGCCGATCCTGTTTCACCCAAGTCCAAAAGGAAGAATCGTCATGAAGAAGTTCTCTCGCCGTCTCGCCGCGACCCTGATGGCCCAGGCGCTCGGCCTGGCAGCGCTGGCGCCCCTGCACTCGTTCGCGCAGCCGGCGGATGCGGCGCCCTCCCCCAGGCCCACGATCGTGCTCGTGCACGGCGCCTTCGCCGACTCATCGAGCTGGGACGGCGTGGTGCAGCGCCTGCAGGCACGGCACTACGCCGTGATCTCCGCCGCCAATCCGCTGCGCGGACCTTCGTTCGACGCGGCCTCCGTCGCCAGCGTCGTCGATTCGGTCAAGGGGCCGGTCGTGCTCGTCGGGCATTCGTACGGCGGCTCGGTCATCTCGTCGGCCGCGAACGGCAAGGCGAACGTGAAGGCGCTGGTCTATGTGGCGGCCTTCGCGCCCGAGGCGGGCGAAACGGCGCTCGGCCTCACGGGCAAGTTCCCGGGCAGCACGCTCGGCCCCACGCTGGCACCGGCGGTGCCGCTCGCCGATGGCGGCAAGGACCTGTACATCCAGCAGGACAAGTTTCCCGCGCAGTTCGCGGCCGACGTTCCGCTGGCCAAGGCGCGCCTGATGGCCGTGGGCCAGCGCCCCATCGCCGAGGCGGCGCTGAACGAGGCGGCGCAGGCTCCGGCGTGGAAGTCGGTGCCGTCATGGTTCGTGTACGGCGATCGCGACAAGAACATTCCGCCGGCTGCGCTGGCCTTCATGGCACAGCGCGCCAACGCGCGCAAGACGGTGGTGGTCAAGGGCGCCTCGCACGTCGTGATGACCTCCCAGCCCGAGGCGGTCACCAGGGTGATCGTCGAGGCGGCCGGGCACTGAGCATCGGCCTGGCGTTTCCGGTCTCGGGGATCTACTGCGGCAGGTCTCCGGCCGGGCGCTCCAGCCACTTCATGGACAGCCGGTCGAGTTCGCCGCTCTTCTTCGCCTCGTCGATGATGGCGTTGACCTTCTGGCGCAACGCGTCCTCGCCCTTGGCCACGCCGATGTAATTGGGGCTCTCCTTCAGCAGCAGCTTGTAGGTGGTGCCCAGCGCCGGGTTGCCGACCATGATGGTGTTTGCGACCGATGCCCCCGTGGCGATCAGTTGCACCTGCCCGGAAACGAAGGCCGAGACGGTGCGGGTGTTGTCGTCGAAGCGGCGGATGTCGGTGCCCGAAGGCGCGACCTTGTTGAGCTCCTGGTCCTCGACCGAGCCGCGCGTGACCGCGATCGACTTGCCGGACAGGTCGGCGAAGCTCCTGATGTTCACGGTCTTCGCGCCGAAGATGGCTTGATAGAACGGCGAGTACGCAGCGGTGAAGTCGATCTGCTTCTCGCGGTCCGGGTTCTTGCCCAGGGTGGCGATGACCAGCGCGGCCTTCTTCTTCTGCAGGGTCGGAATGCGGTTGGCGCTGGTCACGGGGATCAGGTCGACCTCCACGCCGAGCTTCGCGCCGATGTAGTTGGCCATGTCGATGTCCAGGCCATGCATCTTGAAGTCGCGGTCCATCGAGCCGTAGGGCGGGAAATCGGGAGGAACCGCGATCGCGATCTTCCTGTTCTTGAGGATGGTGTCCAGCGCGCTCTGCGCATGAACCGCCCCGGTTGCCATGAGGCCGCTGAGCGCCAGCCCCAGAACGAATTGCAATCTGCCGAATTTCATGATGCCTGAACGATGACGAGTGGTTGTGGGTTTGATGTCGGGCGCGAGGCCGGGCCCGGCCGCGCCCGCACCAAGCCGCACGAACCGTGCCAGTGGTATACAAGACTCATGCACCCGATCAGAACGACAAAGGTGGTGCGCAACCCGCGAAGCAGCCCCGATTCAGGGATCGGAGCCCCACATTGGGGACGCTCCCGCATCCCATGTTCTGGCGATGAAGACATGCGGCAAACCCGTAGGCTCGGGAAGCCACGGGGCGCGTTGTCTTCAATGAAGCCCCCGGACCCTTTTTCACCAGGCGAACCATGATCGAGACAGAGACGCTGCCCGATGAAGAACTGGGCGCGCAGGCCACCGAGTGGCGTCGGCGGGCGCTGCAAGGCGAGCTGCACGCCCGCGGCATCGCCCATCAGCTGGAGGCCGAACTGCGCCGGCGCGCCGGCGTCCACCACCATGCCGACTAAGACACGCTGGACCTGCGGTCGCTCGAGCACCGGCAGGGAAAGCGGCCCTGGTGGAAGCCCTGGTGAGCAGGGGTTGCCTGCACGCTGGCGTGCAAGGCCGCAACGCAATCACTTCACCGTCCGCCCTTTCTGCCGCGAAGCCGGCTTCGCAGGTAGACGATCCCGCTGGCCCGCGGCGGCATCGCGCAGACATTCGACGAAGGCCTGCGCCGCCGGCGTAGGCCCGGAGCCGGCGGGCAGGCACACCGACACCTGCACGCGCGGCAGCGGCGCGGCCAGCGGCAGGCGGACCAGTCCGCGGGAGGCGACGGGGTCGTCCGCCAGCGAAGCGGCGGCCAGGGTCAGCGCGTCGGCATTGCGAACCAGCGAAAGGCCGAACTGGACCGACTGGCACACCACGATGTTGCGCGGCGCCGCCAGCCCGGCCTGGCCCAGCGCCCGCACGCCGTAGGACGGCACGGCCCACAGCGCGCCCTGCAGCCGCTCGATGGTGCGCACGCGCGCCATCGGATGCCCCGCGCGGGCGATGGCGGCCAGCGGGGCTTGCAGCAGCACCTCGCTCGTCAGGCCGTCCTGCACGGCCGCGCCTTCCAGATCGCTGAGCACCGCGAGGTCGTGGCCTGCCCGAAGGCCGGTGGCCTCGGCGCTCGTGATCTCCACCAGTTCCAGCGAAACGCCGGGGCAGTGCGCACGAAAGACCAGCAATGCCTGCGGCAGCAGCCGCGCCGCCGCGAGCGAGCTGAAGGCGGCGCGCAGGTGGCCGCCGCCGTCGCGCAATTGCGCGATCTCGCTTTCCGTGCGTCGGATCTCGTCGAAGAGCACGGCGGCGCGCCGCAGCAGGACCTGGCCGATCTCCGTGGGAACGATGCCCCTGGCGCTGCGCACCAGCACGGGCGCGCCGATGGATCGCTCCAGCTCGCGGATCGCATAGGTCATGGCCGGCTGCGTCAGCGCGGCATTGCGGGCCGCGGCGCGGATGCCGCCGGCCTCGGCCACGAGACGGAAGATTTCCAGGTGTCGCAGGTTCATCGTGGAGCTCATCGTGGAGCTCATCGGGGTACGGAGTACGCGGGAAGGCGATCGAGAAGTTTGATCGTCGGATGGAGATTTTTGTCTTTTCTTCTATCCCCTGGTCCATTAACTTCGCGCCGACCGACGACTGCCCCCTCCTCCTTCGAACCTTTCGCGCACCAGCATGAAGCAACTGCATCTCCTTGCCGCACTCGCCACGGCCTGCCTGTTCAACCTGAATGCCGTGGCCCAGGGCAACGGCCCGGGCGCGCCCTCCGAACTGCAGCAGCGCGGGCTGTCGCTGGCGGACGCCACCGAGGCGCAGGTGATCGCGTGGCGCCGCCATATCCACCAGAACCCCGAGCTCTCGTTCCAGGAGGTGCGCACGGCCGCGTACGTGGCCGAGGCGCTGCGCAAGATGCCGGGCATCCAGGTGCAGACAGGCGTTGCAAAGACAGGCATCAAGGCCGTGCTGCGCGGCGGCAAGCCGGGGCCGGTGGTGGCCCTTCGCGCCGACATGGACGCGCTGCCGGTGGAGGAGCGCAACGACCTTCCCTTCAAGTCGCTCGCCAAGGGCGACTGGCTCGGCAAGGAGGTACCGGTCGCGCACGTCTGCGGCCACGACACGCACGTCGCGATGCTGCTTGGCGCGGCGCAGGCGTTGTCGGAGATGCGTGCCGACCTGCCCGGCACGGTGGTCTTCCTGTTCCAGCCGGCCGAGGAACTGGGCCCGGGGCCGGTGCCGAGCGGTGCCTCGGCGATGGTGCAGGCGGGCGTGCTCGACAACCCGAAGGTCGACGTGGTGATGGGACAGCACATCAACGCCAGCGGCGCGGTGGGCATCGGCTACCGGCGCGGTGCCCTGATGGCCAGCGGCGACATGTTCAAGATCTCGCTGAAGGGCCAGGGCGGCCACGGCTCCTCGCCCTGGACCGCGAAAGACCCGACGCTGGCGGCGGCCGAGATCGTGCTGGCGCTGCAGAACATCGTGAGCCAGCGCATCGATCCGCTCGACGGCCCCACCGTGGTCACCGTGGGCATGCTGCAAAGCGGCAACCGCGCGAACATCCTGCCCGAGACGGCGGAGCTCGCCGGCACGGTGCGCTCGCTGTCGGCCAGGAACCAGAAGGTGGCGCACGAGAACATCCGCCTGAAGGCCCAGAAGATCGCCGAGCAGTACGGCCTGACGGCCAAGGTGGACATCGACACCGGCTACGAGGTGCTGGTGAGCGACCCCGAGGCGACCCAGACGGTGGTGAAGAGCCTCGAAGCCGCGGCGGGCCCCAACGCGCAGGCCCGCGAGATCGGCCCGCGCATGGCCTCGGAAGACTTCGGCGCCTTCGGCAGGAACCTGCCGGTGGTGTTCTGGAACCTCAACGCATCCCCGTTCGGCGACAAGCCCGGCGCGCCCAATCATTCGCCCGAGTTCGCCATCGACGAGAAGGCCCTGCGCATCGGCGTGCGTGCGCTGGTGGGCAGCACGCTCGGCTACATGGCGGCGCGACCGGGCAAGGATGTGACTGCGTCACGCTGAGCAAGGTGGCTGCGCTCAGGCGCCGAACCACCTGTTCATCGCCTGCTGGAGACCATCCGATGCGCCATCGCTCGCCCAAGCCACATAGCCATCAGGCCTGACCAGCACCGCGGCCGGCGCCGCGACCGCTCCGAGCGCGGGCAACTCCCACGGGCCGTCGCATCTGCCATTGACCAGCTTGATGCGGCCAGCCCACGGCGAGACATCGAAGCGGCCTGGCGCGCCGAAATCCAGCAGCAGCGGCCGCGCATCCCGCAGCAGCGCGAACACGCGCACGGGGCCATCGGCGGTGAGCACGTCGAGATCCGGCATGCGGCGACCGAGCAACGGGTGTCCCTCGCCAAGGTCGTAGCGGATGGCGAGCCCCGACATCTCCGCCGCGATCCGCCTGCGGGGCTCTTCCATGCCGAGAAGCTCCGACATGATTTCGCGCAAAGCCTCGGTGCGATCGTCCGTGCGCTGCAGCGCGACCTGCGCCATCGTCGTGCGCAGCACGCGAGCCGCCACCGGATGCCGCTCGGCGTGATAGGTGTCAAGCAGGCCTTCGGGCGAGACGCCCTTGACCACCTGAGCCAGCTTCCAGCCCAGGTTCATCGCGTCCTGCACGCCCGTGTTGAGGCCCTGCCCGCCCACCGGGGAATGCACGTGCGCGGCGTCGCCGGCCAGGAGCACCCGGCCCTTGCGGTAGGCCGCGGCCTGGCGCGACATGTCGGTGAACCTCGAGATCCAGTTCAGGCGCCGGATTCCATAGTCCGTTCCACAGGCCTCGACGAGCAGTTCCTTCAGCTCGTCCAGCGTGGGTTCGCTCGTGGCGCCCGCGGTCTTCTCGGTCACCATCACGCCGACAGGACCTTCCCTGGCGAAGATGATCCTGCCGTCGCGGATCTCGTACTGCTCCCTGCTGAAGGCATGCACGCCCCGCGCGGTGCGGTGCACGCCCAGCGGCGGCTCCTCGGCCATCTCGACCTCGGCAAGGATGCTGCTGGTGGTCGCGTCCCACCCCGGAAACTCGATGCCCGCGGTCTTGCGCACCAGGCTGCGCCCGCCGTCGCAGCCCACCAGGTAGCCCGCGCGCAGCGTCTCGCCGCCGGACAGCTCGATGGTCACGCCCGCATCGTCCTGCACGAAGCCTTTCAGCTCGCGGCCGCGATGGACCGGCACCGCGAGCTCGTCGATCCAGCCCGCGAGGATGCGCTCGATGTGCTTCTGCCTCAGCGCCAGCCCGTAGTTGTGCCGGGTCGGAAAGTCGCTGATGTCCAGGCGCGTGACCGCGAACCCCGTGACCTGCGCCACCTGTCCCTGCGCGAGGAACCGGTCCACGATCCCGCGCTGGTCGAACACCTCCAGCGTGCGTGAACTCAGGCCGCCGGCACGCGAGCCGGCAAGCTCCTGGTCCGGCCGGCGCTCGACGATGGCGACATCGATGCCCGCCAGAGCCAGTTCACCCGCCAGCACCAGGCCCGTCGGGCCCGCTCCGACAATCACTACCGCATGTTCTTCTGTCATCCGTAGATCCATTTGTCTTCATTCGCAGGAAGGTCGCGATGACACCTGTACCTTCGACCTAACGATGGCCTTCGCACAGGGGCATCCGCGCCCGATTCATTGTCCATCGCGGGCGAAAGGAACCGTTGCGCCTCAGCGCCATGCCTACAGGCGCAAGGGCATTGCTCGTGCGGTCGAGCGAAAAACCCCGTTGCTATCATCGACTCATGCAGTCACGGCCACCCCGTGGTGGCGGAGGAAAGCGAGTGCGGCTCAAGCTGAGAACGAAGACGGCACTGCTGATCACGTCACTGGTGCTCGTGCTGGTCGGCGTGACGGGCGGGTGGCAATACCGCAGCCTGTCCAGCGAGTACATCGAACTGATGCGCGAGCAGCAGCAGGCGCTGACCGACAGCGCCGCGGCCGACCTCGACTACAAGCTCGGCATCCATCTGTCGGCCCTGGCGCGCGCGGCCCGCGAACTCGGCGCGCAGGGCTTCGCGGACCCCGCGGCTCAGCAGCGCTTTCTCAGGGACCAGGACCTGCGCACGATGTTCGACAACGCCGCGCTGGCCACGCCCGACGGCGCCATCGTGGCGATCAACCCTCCCACCGAGCGGCCTTCGAGCATTGCCGACCGCGACTACTTCCGCCGCGTGCGCGACACGGGCCAGCCCACGATCTCGGCGCCCCTTCTCACCAGGAGCGCGCGGCAGCCGGCGGTCATCATGGCCGTGCCCGTGGACGGAACGGACGGGCGCCTCGCCGGCGTGCTGGGCGCGGCGCTGAACCTGCAGCGCGCCAACGTGCTCGGCGATCTCAGCCGCGCCACCGTCGGCCGGGGCGGCCACTACGTGATCGTCACGCGTGGCCCCTCCCCGCAGATCGTCATGCACCCCGATGCGAACCTGCTGCTCAAGCCCGCGAGCGCCCTCGCCTCCGGCGACGGCATCGGCAAGGACGTGGCCACTCATGCACTCATTCCCGCCGCCGGCTGGGAGCTGCGCCTGGTCGTGCCCGCCGCCATCGCCTACGCGCCGCTGGAACAGGTACGGCGCAACCTGCTGCTGCAGCTGCTCTGGCTCGGCCTGGGCTGCGCGCTCCTGGTCTGGGTGGGCACTACATGGGTGATGCGCCCCCTGGAGGCGCTGAGCGGCGCGATCCGCACCCTGCGCCGCTCGCCCGACAGCCAGGTCGGCCTCGATGTCGTCGCCAACGACGAGCGCGGAGACCTCGCGCGCGAGTTCGACGCGCTGATGGCCGAGCTGCGCGAGCAGCGGCTCGAGATGGCCGCGGTCACCGACGCTTCGCCGGTGGGCCTCTTCCGCTGCGACAGCGAAGGCCGCATGACCTACGTGAACGACGAGTACCTGGCGATCCACGGCCTCGCGCGCAAGGATGCGGCGGCGGGCTGGCTCACGCTGGTGCGCGAGGAGATCCGCGAGACGGTTCGCCAGGAGTGGGCGCACCTTGCCAACACGGCCACGCCGGTGGCGGTCACGCGCCGGCTCCATCGCAGGGACGGCACCCGCGTGCTGGTTGCGCTGAGGAGCCGGCCGGTGCTCGCGGCGGACGGCCGCGTGCTCGGCCATGTGGGCACGGTGACCGACATCACCGAGCGCACCCGGGCCGAGCAGGCGCTGCGCACGCTGACCGCCATCTTCGACATGACGACCGACTACATCGTCCAGCTGGACGCGAAGGGGCGGCTCATCTACATGAATCCGGCGGCGCGGCTGCGCACGGGCCTGGCGCTCGACGCGCCGATCGAGCAGTTCAGCGTGGCCGACTTCAATCCGCCGGAGACCATGGAAAGGCTCGCCACGGAGATCGTGCCCACCGCCGTGCGCGCGGGCATCTGGGTGGGCGAGTCGATGGTGTGGGACGCCAGGCGCGAGGCGTTCCCGGCGAGCCACATGGTGATCGCGCATCGCGACAAGCACGGCAAGGTGGAGTACTTCTCCGGACTGATGCGCGACATATCCGCGGCCAAGGCCGCGGAACGGGCGCTGCGCGACAGCGAGCATCGCCTGCGCATGGTGACGGACCACCTGCCGGCGCTGATCTCCTACCTCGATCGCGACCTGCGGTTCCGCTTCGTCAACAAGGCCCACCAGGACTGGTTCGGCATCCCCACCGAGCAATTGCTGGGCATGGGCCTGTGGAAGTTCTACGGCGAGGAGGCATGGGCCGAGATGGAGCCGCACCTGCGTGCGGCTCTGGCCGGCAGGCAGGTCACCTACGAGCGCAGGCTGAAGACGCCCGGCGGACGCCGCGACGTCCAGGCCACGGTGGTGCCGGAGCGCGACGAGCACGGCGAGGTGATCGGCCTCTACACGCTGGACAGCGACATCACCGCGCACCACGAGGCGGAAGAGGCGCTGCAGGAAAGCGAGGCACGCCTGCGCACCGTGGCCGATGCGCTGCCGATGCGCGTGGCCTACATCGACGCGGAGGAGCGCTACCGGTTCAACAACCTGGCCTACGAGCGCGGCTTCGGGCTCTCGCGCGAGCAGATCCAGGGGCACACCGTGCAGGAGCTGCTGGGCGAGCCCGACTACCTGGCCCTGCAGCCGCACATCCGCGCGGCACTGGCCGGCGAAACCGTCACCTTCCAGAGCGAGGTCGCCAGGAGCGACAGCTACTACTGCTACGAGGCCCAGTACATCCCGCAGCCCGCGGTCAACGACGAGACCATCGTCGGCTTCCATGCCGTGATCACCGACATCACGCGGCAGAAACTCGAGGAGAAGCGCCTCGTGACTCTCGCGCAGGTCGATCCCCTGACCGGCCTCGCCAATCGCTCGGGCTTCGAGGCGCGCCTGGACGAAGCGATGGAGCGCGCCCGGGGTGCCGGCGCGCTGATGGCGCTGATGTACCTGGACATCGACGGATTCAAGAAGATCAACGACCAGTTCGGGCACCAGGTGGGAGACGAGCTGCTGCGCGGCTTCGCGGGCAGGCTGTCGCAGGCGCTGCGCTCCGGCGACGTCCGCGCGCGCCTGGGCGGCGACGAGTTCACGGTGATCATGGAAGGACTGCCCGGCGCGGATGCCGCGATCTCGGTGGCCTCCGGGCTGATCGACGCCATGCAGCAGCCGTTCGATCTGGAGGAGCGCACGATCCTCGTGAGGACGAGCATCGGCGTGGCCTTCTACCAGGGCGGCGACGCGACGGCCGCCGCGCTCGTCAGGCAGGCCGACGAGATGCTCTACCAGGCCAAGGGCGCGGGCCGCAACAACTACCAGGTGGCGTCGCATCCGGTCGGGGGGCATCCGGCCTGAGGTCCCTCCCGTACGGGGCTTTTTCCGCCGGCGTCAACGCATTTCCTGTTGCAGGCTCATCGTCGTCACCGGGCTCTTGACGGGCGCCTCGGACATCAGTTGCTGGAGGTCGAACTGGAAGCTGCCCCCGGCGCGCTCGCGTTCCACGGCCAGGTGCAGGAGGGCAATGGTTGCTATCAGCACCGCCATGGCGAACACGAGCCATAGCTCTCCCCGCAAGGGTTGGGGCTGGGGTTGCGGCTGTGGCTGCTGGTGGCCTCGTCGACTGCGGCTTCTCATCTCTTGTTCCTCCGGTTGATGACGGCAGGAGTCTGCGTGGCCCCGGGCTCCGGTCGCGTCGGACAAAGCTGGCGCGCCTTGTATTCCGCCTCCGATAGACGGCGGGCGGGCAGCCTCCCGAGGGGTGCACCCGTTGACCGGCGTCAATGCGCAAGCCGTAGCACGAACCTACTATCTGCCGCCATCGGCGTGCCATGGGATACGTGGGGCTGTTGCACCAGACTGGATCAATGTAATAATTTAGTTACAAAATTCACTACCACCCTCCGAAGAAAGCCACTCGCCATGCAACGCCTGCCCCTTCATCCCTCGCTTCGCCTCGTCGCTCGCCTCGCTGCGGGCGCGCTTGTCGCGGCCGGCGCCTCGGCGCATGCCTTCGTGATCGGCGTCAGCGAGGGCGTGAGCTACGACGTGTCCGACGCGCAGGTCACGGCGCGTTTCGAACCTATCGCCGAGGTGCTCTCCAAGGCGCTGAAGCAGCCGGTGACGGTCAAGGTGCTCAATTCGTACAACGGGGCGCGCGAGGCGCTGAAGCAGCAGCAGGTCGACCTGGCCTTCGTGCATCCCTCGCACGTGGCGCTCGGCGCCATCAAGGGCGGGCAGTACAAGGCCTTCGCTTGGACCACCGGCTACACCGACTACAAGGTGTCGTTCCTGTGCAAGGAGCAGCAGCCGATCTCCGACTGGAAGAGCGTGGCCGGCAAGCAGCTGGTGATGCCCGACGCCGACTCCATCACCTCGGTGATCACGCGCGCCATGCTGCGCGAGCAGGGCCTGCAGGGGCCGGCTGCGGTGAAGGTGACGAACACGCGCTTCCAGGAGGCCGTGCCCTTCTATGTGCAGAACGGCTTTGCGGCCTATGGCGCCACCGCGGCTTCGGGCGTGATCAAGACCTGGAAGGACGGCGGCGGCAAGATCTGCGCGGAATCGCGCGCGGTGCCGATCAAGCAATGGCTGGCTTCCAGCAAGCTCGACGCGGCCACGGTGAACACGGCGCGCGACGCATTGCTGGGCCTGGCGCAGACCGACGCCGGCAAGCGCGCGCTGGCGGCATCGAGCTACGTGGGCTTCGTCAAGCCCTCGGCCGATGTCGAGGTTTCGCTGATGAACTGGCTCGGCATCTGATCCGAGGACACGCAAGGGCCGACGGCAGGACAAGACCGCACGCGCACGCCCGGCCACAGGCCCGGGCAGAATCCCGCGCTTGCAGTCTTCTCCCCCAAGGACCCTTTCATGACCGATCTCTCGAGCTTCCCCATCACGAAGAAGTGGCCCGCGCAGCACCCCGAGCGACTGCAGCTGTACTCGCTGCCCACGCCCAACGGCGTGAAGGTGTCGATCATGCTGGAGGAAACCGGCCTGCCCTACGAGCCGCACCTGGTGAGCTTCGAGACCGGCGACCAGATGTCGCCGGAGTTCCTGTCGCTCAACCCGAACAACAAGATCCCGGCCATCCTCGACCCCGATGGTCCCGGCGGCAAGCCGCTGGCGCTGTTCGAGTCGGGCGCGATCCTGATGTACCTGGCCGAGAAGACCGGCAAGTTCATCCCGCAGGATGCCGCCGGCCGCTACGAGACCCTGCAGTGGGTGATGTTCCAGATGGGCGGCATCGGCCCGATGTTCGGCCAGCTCGGCTTCTTCAACAAGTTCGCCGGCAAGGACTATGAAGACAAGCGTCCGCGCGACCGTTACGTGAACGAGTCGAAGCGCCTGCTGGGCGTGCTCGACAAGCGCCTGGCCGGCCGCGCATGGATCATGGGCAGTGACTACACCATCGCCGACATCGCCACCTTCCCGTGGATCCGCAACCTGATCGGCTTCTACGAAGCGGGCGACCTCGTCGGCTTCAAGGACTTCCCGAACGTCGCGCGCGCGCTCGAAACCTTCGTGGCGCGCCCCGCCGTGGTGGCGGGGCTGGGCATTCCGAAGCGCGGCTGAGCTGGAAGCCCGCGCGCCCCTTTCGATTGCACTCAGTTGCCGGTGGACAGGTCCATCAGCATGCGCGAGAGCAGATAAAGCCGCGGCACCACGCTCTCGACTTCCGCGTACTCCTCCGGCGTGTGGATGCCGCCGCCCACGATGCCGAAGCCGTCGAGCACCGGCACTCCGACGCCCGCCACCAGGCTCGCATCGGCCGCGCCTCCGCTGCTCTCGATGGTGAGCTTCTTGCCGATCTCGGCGTAGATGCCTTCGGCCATGTTCACCAGCTTGTCGGAAGCGGGCGAGCGCGGCATCGGCGGCAGGCCGCGGATCAGGCGCACGCGCACCTCGGTCTCGGGAATCAGCTTGTTCTGCGAGATGCGCACCAGGTCCTTCTCGACGCGATCGAGCTCCTCCGGCGTGGCGGCGCGCACGTCACCCTTGGCGCTCGCGGTCGCGGGAATCACGTTGGTCGGGCCGTTGGCGGTGAGCACCGTGAAGTTGACCGTGGTCTTCTTCGCCGCGTCGGCCGTCTTCGACAGCTGCAGCACCTGGTGCGCCACTTCCATCGCCGCGTTGCGGCCGGCCTCGGGCGCCACGCCCGCGTGGGCCGCCAGCCCCTTCACCTCGACGAGCGCGGTGGCCGAGCCCTTGCGCTCGACCACGAGGCCGTCGGCCGGGCGGCCCGGCTCCAGGTTCAGCGCCACGTCGTGCTGCTTCGCCACGCGCTCGATGAGCGCGCTGGTGCCCACGGAGCCGGTCTCCTCGTTGGTGTCGAGCAGGAAGGTGATCTGCCCATAGTCCTTGAAGCCGATCTGCTGCAGGATCTTCAGCGCGTACAGGCCGGCCACCACGCCGCCCTTGTCGTCCATCACGCCGGGGCCGTAGGCGCGGCCGTCCTTGATGTAGAAGGGCTTGGCCGCGGCCGTGCCTTCCTTGAAGACGGTGTCCATGTGCGCCAGGATCAGGATCTTCTTCTTGCCCTGCCCCGTCAGCGTGGCCACCACGTTGGTGCCGGGATGCGGATCGGCCGGAAAGGTCTCGATGCGCGCGCCGAGCTTGCGCAGCTCTTCCACCGCCAGCTCGCGCACCTTGGCCAGGCCCGCCGTGTCGGCCGAACCCGAATCGATGTTGACCATGGTCTCCAGCATCTTGAGCGCGCCATCCTTGCTCTGGGTGGCCGCGTCGAGCACGCCCTGGTGGGCCTTCTGCGCAATGGCGCTGCCGGCGAAGAGCGCGCATGCGAGCGCGGTGCCCTGGGCGATGGCGAGCATGCGGCGGCGCGCGGGTGCCGGGAACTTCATGGCCGAAGAAGCCGAAGAAGCGGAAGAAGCCGATGCGGGATGGCGCGGGTGAGTCGTCATGTTGTCCGTTCTGTTGAAGGAAGTTCGGGAAAGGCAAGGCGGGCTCGCACCCGCCTTGCCGCCCGCACTCTACAGACAGTTCAGCCGGGAAAGTCTTCCCCGCGCAGTTCGATCGGCTGACCATGCGGCGTGCGGCCCGCCGCGTGCTCCCAGGCATGCCGGTAGCGGGCCAGTTCGTCGCCCGAGCTGGCGCCCTTGCTGGCCACGAGCTTCTCTAGCGCGGCGAGCCAGTGCAGGTAGTAGGTCTGGCCGTTGTCGGGGTCGCCCGCGGCCTGGGCTTCGGAGATCTGCGCGGCCAGCGCCTCGGCCCATTCGGGCCATGTGAAGAGGCCGCGCTCGTGCAGCGCCAGCGTCATCGCGAAGGCCTGGGCCTCCCAGGGCGCGCTGAACACGGGCCCGTGCGCATCGCGCGGCATGCCGGGCGCGAGGGGCATGCGTTCGCCGCTCATGCAGCGGCCTCCAGATAGCTTTCCCACGCATCGACCGACACCGAGAGGTTCTGGCGCGGCGCATCTTCGCCCCACAGTTCGGCCTCGTCGAACTCCACCGTGTAGAGCCACTGCGGCTGCTCGCCGAGCCCTTGCGCGTTGGTGTCGGCGAACACGTGCGCGCCGTGTACCTGGACGATGGTGCCGCGCCTGCCCTGCACATAGGCCGGCAGCCGCGTGTGATGCTCGACCTTGCCGAGACGCATGCGCACCTCCTGGCCCGCGGCGAAGCGTGCCGGCGCAGGTGCCGGCCGCTGCGCGGGCGAGCCCTTGGCCAGCACCGCCGGCACGTCGGCCGCGCGCAGCACGCGGGCCACGGGCGCGGCCGGATGGCTCATCTCACCGCTCGCAATCTCGTCGGGAAAGATCTGGCCGCGCTGCAGCATCAGCTGCTCCAGCGCGCCAAGCCAGATCCGGTAGTAGCTCAACTCGCCGTAGTCGGGCAGCGTCTCGCGCACGGAGCGGCTTGCATCGATGTTCCAGGAACCTGTCGCGCCCATGGCCAGCACCAGCGCCAGCGCGCGCGGCTCCCAGGCGGCGTGGAAGAGTTCGCCTTCAGCCTCGGGCACCACCTTGCCGAAGCCCGGCTGGCCGCCCAGGTCGGCCTTCGTCGCGTAGCTCATGCGGCACTCCCTGCTTCGGCCGGCGCACCGGCCAGCCGCGTGCCGATCATCGAATCGCGCGAGACCAGATCGGCGAGTTGCTCTTCGCTCAGGCCCTCGGTGCCGGCGGGCCGCTGGGGGATGACGAGGTAGCGCACCTCGGCGGTCGAATCCCACACGCGGATGCGCGTGGTCTCGGGCAGGGTCACGCCGAAGTCGGCGAGCACGCCGCGCGGGTCCTTCACCGCGCGGGAACGGTACGGTGCGCTCTTGTACCAGGTGGGCGGCAGGCCCAGCACGGGCCAGGGGTAGCAGCTGCACAGCGTGCAAACCACCATGTGGTGCGTGTCGTCGGTGTTCTCCACCGCCACCATGTGCTCGCCCTGGCGGCCGGTGTAGCCCAGCGAGGCTATTGCCGCTGTGGCATCGGACAGCAGCCACTGCCGGAAGGCCGGATCGACCCAGGCCCGCGCCACGACCCTCGCGCCGTTGCGCGGGCCGATGCGGGTCTGGTAGGTGTCGATCAGCACGTCGAGCGCGGCCGGGTCGATGTAGCCCTTCTGCGAGAGCACGCTCTCGAGCGCGCGCACGCGCAGGTCCATCTCGCCGAGTTCGCTGTGTTCCTGATCGTGGTCATGGCCGTGGTGGTGGCCGTGGTCGTGACCGCTGTCGTCGTGGGGGTGGTCGGAGCTCATCCGGGCGATGCTACGCCCGGGCACTTAAAATTCGAAGCCTCCCGCCAGATCCCCCGGAAGCCTTTCGTCCATGACCTCCACGCCCGCCCGCCCCGTCCGCTCCCAGTACGAAGATTTCATGCGCCACGTCGACACCCATGGCGTCTTCAAGAGCGACCGCACGGGCACGGGCACCAGGAGCGTGTTCGGCCACCAGATGCGCTTCGACCTGAACGAGGGCTTCCCGCTGGTGACCACCAAGAAGGTGCACCTGAAGTCCATCATCCAGGAGCTGCTGTGGTTCCTCACCGGTTCCAGCAACAACAACTGGCTCAAGGAGCGCGGCGTCACCATCTGGGACGAGTGGGCGCGCGAGGACGGCGACCTCGGCCCCGTTTACGGCGTGCAGTGGCGCAGCTGGCCCACGCCCGATGGCGGCCACATCGACCAGATTTCCGAAGTCGTCAAGACGCTGAAGACCAACCCCGACTCGCGCCGCATCATCGTGAGCGCATGGAACGTGGCAGAGCTCTCGAAGATGGCGCTCATGCCCTGCCATGCCTTCTTCCAGTTCTACGTGGCGCCGCCGCAGGCCGAGGGCGAACGCGGAAAGCTCAGCTGCCAGCTCTACCAGCGCAGCGCCGACATCTTCCTGGGCGTGCCCTTCAACATCGCGAGCTATGCGCTGCTCACGCACATGATCGCGCAGCAGTGCGACCTCGACGTGGGCGACTTCATCTGGACCGGCGGCGACTGCCACATCTACAGCAACCACGCCGAACAGGTGGCGTTGCAGCTCAGCCGCACGCCCTACCCCTACCCCACGCTGAACATCAAGCGCAAGCCGGCGTCGATCTTCGACTACCAGTACGAGGACTTCGAAGTGCTCGACTACCGGCATCACGAGGCGATCAAGGCACCTGTGGCGGTATGAGCAAGCCCCGCATCAACATCATCTTCGCCCGCGCCGCCAACGGCGTGATCGGCTTGAACAACACCATTCCCTGGCACATCCCGGAGGACATGGCGCACTTCAAGCAGCAGACCGCAGGCGCACCGGTGATCATGGGCCGCAAGACCTGGGACTCGCTGCCGCCGCGCTTCCGACCGCTGCCGGGCCGGCGCAACATCGTTGTCACGCGGCAGGCCGACTGGCAGGCCGAGGGTGCGCAGCGCGCGGGCAGCCTGCAGGAGGCGCTCGCTCTTTGCGAACAGCCCGAGGTCGATACCGCCTGGGTCATCGGCGGCGCGCAGATCTACGCAGAGGCCGCGCCGCTCGCGCAGCGCGCTGTGGTGACGGAGGTTGCCCGCGAGTACGAAGGCGACGCATACGCCCCCGAGCTCGATGCCGCCTCCTGGCGCGAGACGCAGCGCGAATCGCATGTCTCGGCCAAGGACGGACTGGGCTTCAGCTTCGTGACCTACGAGCGCATCGCTGCCGCGGCGAACAAATAGACGAACAGGCATGAGCGAAGGCGTTGCGCACCGGCCACTTCCGCCCGGCTTGCGACGCCGCTCGGTGATCGCCGGCGCGGTCCTTCTCGCGGGCCTCGCGCCGACGCGAGCTGTGCAGGCGGCCGAGCCACTGGAGCCCGACGAGGAAGCGCTCTTCATGACCGGCACGGCGCGCCCCACCACCGATGGCCGCATCGAGGTCGACATCCATGCATGGATCTTCGAGCGCGAGAACCGCTGGGGCCTCAACGCGGCCTTCGCGCGCTACCTGGGCCTCAGCCTGAAGAAGCTCTCGCCCGCGGCGCGCCTGCGCTTCAACCAGCGCACCGCGCTCTTCCACGCGGAGTCGGAGGAAGGCAAGGTGATCGACGTCGATTTCGAAGGCGGGCGCACGCGCGTGACGATGCCGCCATCGGGCAAGGATGGCCGCTGCAACCTGCGCGTCGTGATCGACACGCCGCGCGCACCGCTGCTGCCGACTTCGCCCTCGCCGCAGGAGTGGGTGCAGTTCCACGGCGTGACCGGTCCGGGCGAGTTGCTGCACCGCTTCAGGGGGCACGCGCTCGTGGTGCCCGAGCAGGGTGTGTCGGTCATCTCGGACATCGACGACACCATCAAGCGCACGCAGGTGCGCGAGCGGCGCGAGATGCTGCTCAACACCTTCGCCCGCCGCTTCGAGGCGGCGCCTCGCATGGCGGGCTGGTATCGCGCACTGGCGAAGGTGCCGGGCACGCGCTTCCACTATCTCTCGGCGAGTCCCATACAGCTGTATCCGGCGCTGTCGGACTTCATCCGCAACGCGGGCTTCCCGCAGGGCAGCATGCACCTGCGCGAGAGCACGACGTGGCGCACGCTCATTCCGGGCGACGACGATTCGCGCGCGCACAAGCTCGGCGTGATCGGCCGGCTGCTCGCGGAATTTCCGCAGCGGCGCTTCGTGCTGGTGGGCGATTCGGGCGAAGCCGATCCCGAGATCTACGCGCAAACGTTTCGCTCGCATCCTCGGCGCATCGACAGCATCGTGATCCGCGACGTGACGGGCGAAGGCCGCACTTCCGAGCGCTATCGCGCGACCTTCGAAGGCATCGATCCGGTGCGCTGGCACATCGTGATGCCGGACACCGCCGAGTGGCCCGTGCAGGCCATCAACTAGGCATCGACCAGCCTGCGCACCGGTCAGGCCTGCGGCAGGTCGCCGGAAACAAACCGGCACCTTCGTCCCCTTCTCTTCGCGAAAGGAACACTTCGGTACACGCGCGGAAAGGCACGCACGGGACAGGGTTTAGACAACGCTAATTGTTTGTGCGCACAATGTCCGAAACGCCCTCAACCAAAAGGAGACGGCTCATGTCCATGGAATTTCTTCGGGTCATCGCCGAGCAGAAATTGCCATATGTCATCCACACGCCGGCCGACATCGACAGGCTGCGCGTGCTGCGTGCGGCAGAGTTGGTGACAGCATTCATCCCGCCTTCGGAGCGTGCGCCCGACGAGCGCGCGATCCGCCAGCTCGCCCAGGTCGAATCGATCACGGCCAAGGGCATGCTGGCACTCAACAAGGCCACCTCGGCATTCATCGAACTGTAGGAAGACGCGGCTGCGTCTTCCCTGCGCGCGAGCCCCGCGGCCACGCCTCGGCACCCTCCATCGGCTGTTACAAATAGCCCTCTTTTCCGCGTAACCCGGCCGGTTCGCGGCCATCCTCCGCTTCGCGTTTCTTGCTCATCCGCGTGACCGGAGGCGCTTGCTCGCGCGCGTCTGCGTTACCACGCTGGCCTTTTGCGCGTCAATTGCGTGACAAAACGCTCAATTACACGATTTTCTACGGATCGATGGCTTGCTTTCTCGCGCGGTTCTACCCGCGTCATGGGGTACCTACCCAATTCTGGGGATTGTGAGCAGATATCTCGATTTGTATCTTTCGTTCGTCTCAATGCATGCCGGGACTGCAACGGCAACGGGCCGCGCGGGCGCTTCCACAAGGCGCAGCAGCGTCGAAGACACCAACGTGTGTTCTTGTCAATTCAACCTTTTCTGAGAGCGAACAATGTCGAACAGCTTGCAAAAATGGGTGGGACGCAATCGTCCTCCGCGCGTCCAGATCACCTATGACGTCGAGATCGGTGACGCAGTCGAAAAGAAGGAGCTGCCGCTCGTGGTGGGCCTGCTGGCCGACCTGTCGGGCCAGCCCGCGCAGCCGCTGCCCAAGCTCAAGGAGCGCCGCTTCGTCGAGATCGACCGCGACAACTTCGACGGCGTGATGGGCAACATCTCCCCGCGCCTGGACCTCTCGGTGCCCGACACCATGAAGGGCGAAGGCAACCTGAAGATCGAACTGAACTTCAAGGAGTTCGGCGACTTCCATCCCGAAGCCATCGTGAGCCAGGTGCCACGCCTGGCCAAGCTGCTCGAGGCGCGTCAGCAGCTGCGCGACCTGCTGGCCAAGCTCGACGGCAACGACGAACTCGACGGCCTGCTCGAGCGCGTGGTTCAGAACAGCGAAGACCTCAAGACGGTCCAGAGCCAGGCCAAGGCGGAAGCCGACGTGGCACCGGCACAAGCCTCGGCTTCGGCTTCCGCGGAAGCCGCTGCCCAGACCTCCCCCGAAGCCGAAGCACCGGCAGCGTGATCAACCACGCCGGCCGCTGCCCCTCGCGGCGCAGCCCGGCACTTCATGAATGGTGATAGAGATGGCCAACAAATCCAAAGCCGCCGAAGCCGGCAGCGCAGCAGCAACCACCGTCACGACCAGTGATATGAGCCTGCTCGACAAGATCGTCTACGAAGGCAACATGACGACCGAGCCCTCGCAGGGCGCCTACGCGAAGAAGCTGATCGGCCAGCTGGCTTCGCAGATCCTCGACGAAGGCATGAAGACCAGCCCCGACAAGGGCGTGGTCACGCTGATCAACGAGCGCGTCGCCGAGATCGACCGCCTGCTGACCGACCAGCTCAACGCGATCCTGCACGCCCCCGAGTTCCAGGCCCTCGAAGCCTCCTGGCGCGGCCTGCACGACATGGTGTTCGGCACCGAGACCGGCAGCAACCTCAAGCTGCGCCTGCTCAACGTGAGCAAGAAGGACCTGCTGAAGGACCTGGAAGGCGCCGTCGACCACGACACCAGCGTGCTCTTCAAGAAGATCTACGAGGAGGAATACGGCACCTACGGCGGCCACCCCTACTCGCTGCTGATCGGCGACTACTACTTCGGCCGCCATCCGCAGGACATCGCCCTGCTGGAGCGCATCTCCCGCGTGGCCGCCGCCGCGCACGCGCCCTTCATCGCCGCCGCCGCCCCGGCCCTGTTCGACTTCAAGTCGTTCACCGAACTGGGCGTTCCGCGCGACCTGTCCAAGACCTTCGAGAGCGCCGAGCTCGCCTCGTGGCGCGGCTTCCGCGATTCGGAAGATTCGCGCTATGTGTCGCTGGTGCTGCCCAGCTACGCGGCCCGCCTGCCCTACGGCGCCAAGACCATCCCCGTGGAGAACTTCAACTACGAGGAAGACGTGGACGGCACCGACCACGGCAAGTACCTGTGGGCCAACGCGGCCTACCAGCTCGGCCTTCGCATCACGCAGGCGCACTCGCTGTACGGCTGGACCACGGCCATCCGCGGCGTGGAAGGCGGCGGCAAGGTCGACGGCATGGTGGCCCACGCCTACAAGACGGACGAAGGCGACATCGCCCTGAAGCCGCCGACGGAAGTGACCATCACCGACCGCCGCGAGAAGGAACTGAGCGACCTGGGCTTCATCGCCATCGTCAACTCCAAGGGCTCGAACACCGCCGCCTTCTTCGGCGGCCAGACCGTCAACAGGCCCAAGGTGTACGACAAGGACGCGGCCAATGCCAACGCGGCAGTGTCGGCACGCCTGCCCTACATCCTGGCCGCATCGCGCTTCGCCCACTACCTGAAGGTGATCGTGCGCGACAAGATCGGCAGCTTCCAGACGCAGGCCGACATGCAGAAGCACCTGAACAACTGGGTCGCGAACTACGTGCTGGTGAGCCCCTCGGCGCCGCAGGCCATGAAGGCCAAGTACCCGCTGAGCCAGGCCCGCGTGGACGTGACCGAGGTGCCGGGCAAGCCGGGCTCGTACCGCGCCATCGCCTTCCTGAAGCCGCACTTCCAGCTCGAGGAACTCTCGGCCTCGATCCGCCTGGTGGCCGACCTGCCGGCAGCCGCCGCCTGATCGCACCGCACCGTCTCAATCAACGTCGACATACCGACTGAAAGAAAGAATTCTCGAAAATGCCTATCTACCTCAAGATGCCGGGCGTCACCGGCCAGACCCAGATCGAAGGCCACAAGGACGAAATGGAAGTGCAGAGCTTCCAGTTCGGCGCCGGCCTGGCCGTGACCTCGGGCACCTCCAACCAGGAACGCACCGCGGGCAAGCCCAGCTTCTCCGAGATCACCGTGACGCGCATCAGCGACTCGGCCACGCCCCAGCTGCTGCAGAAGCTCGCCGGCGGCGAGGTGTTCGCGGGCGACACCGTCATCACCTTCCCGCGCGAGGACAAGAGCGGCCTGCTGCCCCTGATGGTGGTGACGCTGACCGACGTGATCCTCAGCGGCTTCTCGGTCTCCAGCGGCGGCGACCTGCCTTCCGAAAGCATCTCCCTGAACTACGCGGCCATCAAGGTCGACTACACGAAGCAGAAGGAAGAAGGCGGCCAGGAAGGCGTCGCACCGTTCGGCTGGGACATCTCGAAGAACGTCGCGGTGGCCTGATGAGGCGCCGCTGACCCCGGGCGCCAACCACCGTGTCCGAACTCGTCAAAGGGGGCGTCGCCCCCCTGTTCGACCGGTTGGCGTCCGCGCAGTCCGAGCACGTGAGAGGGGCCGCGCATCTCGAGACGATGGAGTCCGTGCAGGACTCCATCGGCCGTGAGCTGCGCCGGCTCTTCAACACGCGCTCGCCGCTTTCGGCGGAGGACTACGCGCAAGGCGGCGGCACCGTCCTGGAGTACGGCATTCCCGACTTTTCCGTGTTCAGCTCGCAGAACGCGGCCGACCTGCAGAGGTTGGCCGCGCTTCTGCGCACGGCCGTTTCGCGCTACGAGCCGCGCCTGTCGGAAGTGAGCGTGCAGGTCAGCCCCGCGCCCAACCGGCACGAGGTGGCGCTGGTGCGCATCGGCGCGCAGGCGCGCGCCGGGCTCGCGCTGCGCCGCGTGGACTTCGAGATGCTCCTGGGCACGCCGGACAGCCTGATGAAAGTCGCCTGACGTGTCCGACATCCAGCACAGCGACCTGCTGCAGTACTACAAGCGCGAGCTGTCCTACCTGCGAGGACAGGGCGCGGACTTCGCCCAGCGCTACCCCAAGGTCGCATCGCGCCTCTCGCTGCACGGCGGCGAATCGCTCGACCCGCACACCGAACGGCTGATCGAGTCGGTGGCCTTCCTGTCTGCGCGCGTTCACCGCGACCTCGACCAGGAATTTCCCGACGTCGCCTACGCCCTGCTCGACAACCTCTGCCCTTCGCTCGTGCAGCCGCTGCCGTCGATGTCGGTGGCGCAGTTCGGCCTCGATCCGGCGCAGGGCAAGGTCACGGCGGGCTTTCGCGTGCCTCGCCACACGATGCTGCACGCGCGCACATCGCCGCACGCGCCGGGGGCTCCGGGGGCTTCCTCCCAGGACTGCCGCTTCCGCACCGCCTGGGACACCCTGCTGTGGCCGCTGCGAATCACGCATGCCGCCATCGACAGCGACGCGGTGCTGCGGCTCGCGCTCGAATGCGAGGAGCAGACCGACTTCTCCGAGCTGGAGATCGACAGCCTGCGCATCCACCTGCAGGGCGACTGGATGACCACCATGCCGCTGTACGACGCGCTGGTGTCCGGAGTGAAGTCGGTGGCCGTCATTCCCGAAGGCGGCATGGCGCAGATGCTGCCGGCCGACGCCTGGCGCGAGGTCGGCTTCGCCGAGGGAGAAGAAGTTCTGCCGCAGCCCGCCAACGCGCAGCCTGCCTATGGCCTCTTGCAGGAGTACTTCGCGTTCCCGCGCAAGTTCCATTTCTTCGACCTGCATCACCTGCGATCGCGTCTGGGCGGCGGGCGCCGCTGCGAGATCGCCTTCCAGCTCGACCGCTCCACGCGCGCGCTGCGCTACATCGACGCCGACAACTTCCAGCTCGGCTGCACGCCCATCGTCAACCTGTTCCCGCGCGTGAGCGAGCCGCTGGCGATGGACCAGCGCCACTACGAATACATGCTGGTGCCCGACCGCCAGCGCGACGCGACCACCGAGGTGCATTCCATCGTCTCCGTGGTCGCGTCCGACCCGGACGCCGACAAGCCGGTGAACGTACCCGGCTTCGCCGCGCTGGGCCATGTGGACGGCGCGCCGGGCGCGAAGGATGGCACGGTCTTCTGGTCCGCGCGGCGCGAGCCCTGCCTGCGCCAGAACATTCCGGGCACCGACGTCTTCCTGTCCTTCGTCGACCAGGGCAAGGACCACACCCGCCCCGCGCAGCCCGTGGTCTACGCGCACCTGCTGTGCACCAACCGGCGCCTGGCCGAGCAGGTGCCCGTGGGCGCGCGCCTGCTGGCCGAGGGCCCGCCGCAGCCCACGCACGTGCGCTGCCTCTACGAGCCCACCGCGCAGCGCGATCCGCCGCTGGGCAGCGAAACGCTCTGGCGGCTGGTGTCGCTGCTCACGCTCAACCACCAGTCGCTGGTCGACGGCTCCACCGGCCGCGAGCAGCTGCGCGAGATGCTGCTGCTGTTCGCCTCCGACAGCCGCCGCGACCATGCGCAGATCCGCGGCATCGCGGGGCTCTCGGCGCGCGGCGTCACGGCGCACGTGGGCACCGAGGCCTGGCGCGGGTACTGCCGGGGCACGCAGGTCACGCTCGAATTCGAGGACGACGCCTTCGTCGGCGGCTCGCCGCTCATGATGTCGGCGGTGCTCGCGCGCTTCTTCGCGATGTACACCTCGGTCAACTCCTTCGTGCGCCTCGCGGTGCGCAGCGGCGAGGATATCCGCAAGCAATGGCCCCCGATGACGGGCCGGCAGGTGGTGCTGTGATCGTCGAAGAACTCGCCGCCCGCCCGCAGGACTTCAACCTGTTCCAGGCCATCAGCCTGCTGGAGCGCGCCGCGCCCGAGGCCGTGCCCGTGGGCCGCTCGCAGGGCCCGCGCGAACGCGAGGCCGTGCGGCTGCACGCCTTCGTCTCGCTCGCCTTCGAGGCCAGCGACGTGCGAGAAGTCGGCACCGAGGCCGTCACCGGCGAGCCCTACTCGCTCACCACGCCCGCGCTCTCGCTGGCCGGCAGCGGCGGCCCGCTGCCGATGCCCTTCACCGAGATGCTGCTGGAGCGCCGCCAGCAGCGCGACCACGCCACGGGCGATTTCCTCGACATCTTCAACCATCGCTTCCTGGCCTTCCTCTACCGCAGCCGGCGCAAGCACCACGTGGCGCTCAACCCGCAGTCGCCCGCGCGCTCCACGCTGGCTTCCACGCTCGACGCCGCCAGTGCGCTGGGCCTGCGCGCCGGCGTGCGCGCGCCCGACGGATCCGCCCTGTGGCTGCGCCATGCCGGCCTGCTCGGTGGTGCGCCGCGCGGCATGACCGCCCTGCTCGCGCTGCTGCGCGACCGCCTGGGCGTGCAGGTGGACGGCACCCAGTTCCGCGGCCGCTGGCTGGCGCTGGAGCCCGATGCCTCGGCGCGGCTGGACATGCGCACGCCGCTGGGCGGCGGCGCGGTGCTCGGCAGGCGCGTGTGGGACCAGGGCGCGGGCATCCGCCTCGTCTTCGGCAACCTGAGCCAGCAGCGGCTGCGCGAGCTGCTGCCCAAGGGCGCCGACCACGCACTCGCCAAGTGGCTGGTGCGCCGCTTCATCCCGCAGGACCTGAAGGTCGAGATGGAGCTGCGGCTGGCGCCCGCCGAATCGCGCAGCAGCGTGCTCGGCGCAGCCAACCCGATGCGCCTGGGCTGGACCTCGTGGGTTGCCGGGCCAGCCTTCCGCGGCGCGCTGCCGCCCGTTCAACACACCCTGACCAGCGACGGCGGCGACGCGCCCCACGCCTGATCCGAACACTCCTATGGACATCGACATCCGCACCCTGCTCGGCCGGCTCAACCCGGAATGCAAGCGCGCCATGGAACAGGCCGCCGAGCTGTGCGTGCAGCAGACGCATTACAACGTCGACATCGAGCACCTGCTGATGAAGCTGGTGGACAACGAGGCGCCCGACCTGCGGCTGGTGTTCGGCCGCTTCGGCATCCGGCCCGACACGGTGCAGGCGCAGCTGCAGAAGTCGCTCGACACCTTCAAGCGCGGCAACGGCCGCACGCCCAGCCTCGCGCCCGACTTCGCACCTCTCTTCCAGGAAGCCTGGCTCATGAGCTCGATGCTGCTGGGCCAGCAGCACGTGCGCTCGGGCACGCTGATGCTGGCGCTGCTCGAGGTCGACCGCCTGCGCGGCCGGCTGGTCGATGCCGCGCCCGCGCTGCTGCAGATTCCGCGCGGCTCGCTGCGCGACGAGCTCGCGGGCCTGCTGCAGTCTTCTCCCGAAGATGCGGCGGGTGCTGCGCTGGCCGCCGCGCCGATCGCATCGGCACCCTCCGCACCCGCCGCGAACCAGCCCGCCGCGCCACGGCAGGCGAGCGAAGCCGGCGCGATGCAGATGCCCACCGCGCGCCGCGGCAGCTCGGCCACGCCCTCCCTCGACCAGTACACGGTCGACATGACGCAGCTCGCGCGCGACGGCGCCATCGACCCGATCCGCGGCCGCGACGGCGAGATCCGCCAGATCATCGACGTGCTGCTGCGCCGCCGCCAGAACAACCCCATCCTCACCGGCGAGGCCGGCGTGGGCAAGACGGCCGTGGTCGAGGGCTTCGCTCAGCGCGTGGTGCAGGGCGACGTGCCGCCCGCGCTGCGCCAGGTGTCGGTGCGCTCGCTCGACCTCGCGCTGCTGCAGGCCGGCGCCGGCGTGAAGGGCGAGTTCGAGAACCGGCTCAAGTCGGTCATCGCCGAGGTCAAGGCATCGCCGACGCCGGTGATCCTCTTCATCGACGAGGCGCACCAGCTCATCGGCGCGGGTGGCGCCGAGGGCCAGGGCGACGCGGCCAACCTGCTCAAGCCGGCGCTCGCGCGCGGCGAGCTGCGCACCATCGCCGCCACCACCTGGGCCGAGTACAAGAAATACGTGGAGCGCGACCCGGCGCTGGCGCGGCGCTTCCAGGTCGTGAAGGTGGAAGAGCCCAGCGAGGAAGTCGCCATCGACATGCTGCGCGGCATGGTCGAGACGCTGGAGAAGCACCACGGCGTGGAGATCGTCGACGACGCGGTGCGCGAAGCCGTCAAGCTCTCGCACCGCTACATCACCGGCCGGCAGCTGCCCGACAAGGCCATCAGCGTGCTCGACACCGCCTGCGCGCGCGTGGCCATCGGCCAGAACGGGCTGCCGGCCGAGCTCGAATCGGCCGCGCGCGACATCGCCACCGGCGAGAGCGAGCTGCGCGTGCTGCGCCATGAAGCGGCCACGGGCAGCGACCGCCAGGAAGCCATCGCCACCCTCTCGGCGCGGCTCGACGCGCTGCGCCAGAAACACAAGCGCCTCTCGGACAAGGTCGACGAGGAGAAGCATGCGGTGATGGAGATCGTCGCGCTGCGCCGCAAGATCGCCGAGAGCCTGCGCAGCGACGCACCGCCGGCCGACGAGGAGAACGACCCCGCCCTGCTCACCGCCGCCTTGCGCCGGCTGGAGAAGGGCCTGGAGGCGCTGCAGAACGACGAACCCATGGTGCCCGTCTGCGTCGACGGCACGATGGTGGCCGAAGTCATCTCCGGCTGGACCGGCATCCCGGTCGGCAAGATGATGACCGACGAGCTGCACACGGTGCTCAACCTCAAGGAAAAGCTGGCCGAGCGCGTGGTCGGCCAGGACGACGCGCTCGACGCCATCTCGCGGCGCATCCGCACCTTCCACGCCGACCTGGACGACCCCGGCAAGCCCGTGGGTGTGTTCATGCTGGTGGGCCCGAGCGGCGTGGGCAAGACCGAGACGGCCTTCGCGCTGGCCGACCTGCTGTACGGCGGCGAGCGCAACGTCATCACGGTGAACATGTCGGAGTTCCAGGAAGCGCACACCGTCTCCAGCCTCAAGGGCGCGCCGCCCGGCTACGTGGGCTACGGGCGCGGCGGCGTGCTCACCGAGGCGGTGCGCCGCCGGCCCTACAGCGTGGTGCTGCTCGACGAGATGGAGAAGGCGCACCCCGACGTGCTGGAGCTCTTCTTCCAGGTGTTCGACAAGGGCACGATGGAAGACGGCGAAGGCGTGCCGATCGACTTCAAGAACACGCTGATCCTGCTGACCTCCAACGCCGCGCAGGACGTGATCACGCAGGCTTCGCAGGGCGGGCGCCGGCCCGACCCCGAGGAACTGGTGGAGCGCCTGCGCCCCGAGCTGCTCAAGCAGTTCAGCCCCGCCTTCCTGGGCCGGCTGGCGCTGGTGCCGTACCACCACCTGGGCGACGGGCAGATCCGCACCATCGTCGCCCTCAAGCTGGGCAAGCTGGCACGGCGCTTCTCGCTGAACCACCACGCCGGCTTCACCTGGGACGAGCAGGTGGAAGACGCCATCACCGCGCGCTGCACCGAGGTGGACAGCGGCGCGCGCAACATCGACCACATCCTCGCGCACGCGGTGCTGCCCGAGCTGTCGCGCCAGGTGCTGGAGCGCATCTCGATGGCCGCGGCCTTCACCGGCGTGCACATGAGCGTGGGCGCGGACGGTGCCTTCGCCTTCGGCTTCGAGCCGTCGACGCTGAGTTGAGCCGGATCGGGACGAACAAGCGATGAACATGCGCGAAGGCTTCACCCAGCACGCCGCTTTCCTTACGGTGAAGACCGCGCTCGGGCCGGACGAGCTGCTGCTCGACGCCTTCCAGGCCACCGAGGGCCTGTCGCAGCTGTTCGCGTGCTCGCTCACCATGCGCTCGCCAAACAGCACGCTGCAGGCCGCCGACCTGATAGGTACCTCGGCCACGGTGGTGCTGCAGCGGCCCGAGAAGGAAAGCCGCTTCTTCAACGGCATCGTCTCGCGCTTCACCTACCTGGGCAGCAACCGCGACTTCGCGACCTACACGCTCGAACTGGTGCCGCGCATGTGGCTGCTCACGCTGGGCCGCGACCGCCTGATCTACCAGAACCTGAGCACGCCCGACATCGTGCAGAAGGTGCTCGGCGACTTCGGCGTGGACTTCAGGCTATCGCTGACCGGCACCTACGCACCGCGCGAATACTGCGTGCGCTACGACGAGACGGCCTTCGACTTCGTCTCGCGGCTGATGGAAGAGGAAGGCATCTTCTACTTCTTCACCTTCGCGGACGGCGCGCACACGCTGGTGCTGGCCGACAGCAATTCCGCATGCACCACCTGCCCGAATGCGGAGAAGCTGGTCGTGCGCAGCGCCGAGGAAGGCTTCGCGCATGCCCACGCCGTCACGCGCTTCGAATCCGACGCCCGGCTGGTGACCAAGGGCCAGGAGGTCGACGACTACGACTTCCTCGCGCCCGACACCAGCCTGCTGAAGAAGCAGGAGGCCGAGACCGGGCGCGGCACCGACTACGAATACCCCTCGCGCGTGGCGATCTCGGCGGGCGAGCCGCGCGCACGCATCCGCCTGGACGAATACCGCAGCCGCAGCCAGTCGGGCCGCGGCGACAGCCACTGCCACTACCTCACGCCGGGCACCACCTTCACGCTGCAGGACCATCCGCGCGCGGACCTCAACGCGCAGCACATGGTGCACAGCGTGCGGCACCACGCCGACCTGGAGCACTACGGCAACAGCTTCGAGACCCTGCCCCCGGCCATGCCCTTCCGCCCGCCTCGCATCACGCCTCGGCCGGTGGTGGCGGGCAGCCACACGGCGCGGGTGGTGGGCCCCGCGGGCGAGGAGATATGGACCGACCAGCACGGCCGCATCAAGGTGCAGTTTCCGTGGGACCGCCTTGGCAGGAAGGACGAGAAGAGCTCCTGCTGGATCCGCGTCTCGCAGATGTGGGCCGGCGAAGGCTGGGGCGCGCTCTTCCTGCCGCGCATCGGGCAGGAGGTGGTCGTGAGCTATGTCGACGGCGACCCCGACCGGCCGCTGGTCTCGGGCAGCGTCTACAACGGCACGCACGCCACGCCGGTCGCCCTGCCGGGCAGCTCGTCGCAAAGCACCATCCGCTCGCGCTCGACCAAGGCCGGCGAAGCCGGCAACGAGATGCGCTTCGAGGACAAGAAGGGCTCCGAGGAGCTCTACATGCACGCGCAGAAGGACATGCGCGTGGAAATCGAGAACGACCTCACCACCACGGTGATGGCCGGCAACGAGCTGCACACCGTCACCAAGGGCAATCGCACCGTCAAGGTCGACACCGGCAACGAGACCCACTCGGTGAAGGGCACGCGCGCGCTCGACGTCACCGGCAACGAGACACACGACAACAAGGCCAATTTCACGCAGACGGTGACGGGCAACTACGAGCTCAAGGTCACGGGCAACCTCGTGATCGACGTGACGGGCACGCTGCTCATCAAGTCGGCGCAGACGCTGGACCTGAAGGCCGGTACCAACCTGGGCGCCAACGCCGGCATGAACTTCGCGGCCGAAGCCGGCGTGGCGCTGTCGGCCAAGGGCGGCGCCACGCTCTCGAACGAGGCGCCTTCCATCAGCAGCAAGGCCTCGGGCATGAATTCGGTCGAAGGCGGCGGCATGGTCACGCTCAAGGGCGGGCTGGTGAAGATCAATTGAGCGGCGCCATGGCAATCCCTTCCTCCCTCCCCGCCAAGGACATCGCCGCGCTGCCGGCTGCCGTCGTGCGCGAGACGCTGGACGACGCCGGCCGGACGATGGCGCGCGCCTCCTTCGTGGGCGACCTGCCGCACGGGCCGATGCAGGTCTTCTCGGCACCGGGCAAGCCGGCGTTCGAGGCGTCCTACCAGGCCGGCCTGCCGCACGGGCCCATGCGTCTCTTCGACGAACGCGGCCAGATGCTGCAGGAAACGCAGCGCCTGGGCGGCATGGCCGAAGGCATCACGCGCACCTATTACCCCACGGGCAAGCTCATGCAGACGCAGCAGCACGTGCGCGGCGTGCTGCACGGCGAGGCGGTGTCGTATGCCGAATCGGGCGACGTCACCGCGCGCCTGCCCTATGCGGCCGGCAGGCTCGAAGGCGAGGCCAGCTACTTCCGCGAAGGCCGCATGCTGCGGCGCGAGCGCTACCGCGCCGGCCTGCTCGATGGCGAGGCCATCGACTACGCGCCCGGCGGCGGCGTGGCGCAGTCGTCCACCTACGCGGCCAACGTGCTGCACGGTCCGCTGCGCCGCTACTGGCCCAACGGGCAGCTGATGGAAGAAGTCGCCTACCGACAGGGCAAGCCGCACGGCATCGCGCGCCGCTTCGACCAGGCGGGCCGCGAAGTCGTGGAAGCCGCCGCGCCACAGGGCTTCATGAAGAGCCTCGAAAAATTCGTGAGGGGGGCCTGAGCCATGGGCATGCACGTCTGCATGGGAGCCACGCTGCAGTGCAGTTTCGGCGCCGCGCCGTCCAGCCTCGTGGTGCTGCCCGCGAGCGGCGTGCTCGCCGGCGGCGCGCCGGGCGCCAACATCATGGACAACAAGCCGATCGTCAACATCCTTCCCTTCGGCACCTGCAACAGCATGTCGAACCCGATGGTGGCCGCGGCCACCACCGCCGCGCTCGGCGCCTTCACGCCCATGCCCTGCATCCCCGTGACGGCCGCCCCATGGGCGCCGGGCTCACCCACGGTGCTGGTCGGCAACATGCCCGCGCTGCAGGACAGCTCCAAGCTCGCCTGCAACTGGGGCGGCGTGATCCAGGTGGCAGCGCCGGGGCAATTCACCTCCATGGTTCCCTGACACGAACGACGACCAACGAACGGCACGCCCGACCACCACATGTCCCAATACGTCTTCACGATGAGTTCACGCATGGTCGCCATCACGGCGGCCTGCCTGGTGCTGCTGTGCGTCCTGCTGTTCCTGATGGGCATCGAGATCGGCAAGCTGCTGGCGCCCGCGCCGCTGCCGGTGCCCGCCGCGGTTGCACCGGCGCAGCAGCAACCCCCTTCCGCCGCGCCGGCACCCGCACAGGCACCCGCTCCCGCGGCCTCCACCCAATGACCAAACCGACTCCAAGCATGTCGAACAACGCACGACACCTCACGGGCATGCACAACGCGCTTCGCCGCCTTGCCCTTCCCACACTGCTGGCGCTCGCCGGCCTTTGCACCGGCATCGGCGCGCTCGCGGCGGGCGAAAGGCCCGTGGTGCAGGGCACGCTCAGCGCGCCCGCGACCGCGGTGCCCGCCGCGGCAGCGACGCCCGTCGTCGCTGCGCCTGCGGCTCCTGCGGCACCGGCGACCACCTTCGCCGTCGAACCGGCCGCCCCCGCCACGCCGCCCGTGCTCGTCAACGGTCTCGTGCGCGTTCCCGACGGCCGGCTGCTCGCGCCCGACATCGCCCGCATCGTGACGCGCGGCGAACTGGTGGTGGCCATGCTCAAGGTCGACACGCCGCCGTTCTTCTTCTTCGACGACAGCGGCCAGTGGACCGGGCTCGAGGTGGGCCTGGCCCAGTCGCTGGCCAAGGAGCTGGGCGTGAAGCTGCGCTTCAACCGCGAAGCCGGTACCTTCAACGCGGTGGTGGACCTGCTGGCCAACGGCCAGGCCGACCTGGCCATCAGCAAGCTGTCGCGCACGCTGGCGCGCTCTCAGACCATCGCCTTCAGCGACTCCTACCTCACGCTGAACCACTCGCTGATCCTCAACCGCGTGAAGTTCGCCCAACTCTCGCGCGGACGGCCGCTGCCGGAGGTCATCCGCAACTTCGACGGCAGCATCGGCGTGATCGCCAAGTCGTCCTTCGCGGACTACGCGCGCACCAACTTCCCGCACGCCAAGGTGCAGGAGTACGCCACCTGGAACGACGTGCTGGTGGCCGTGAACAAGGGAGAGATCGTGAGCGCCTACCGCGACGAGTTCGAGGTCAAGCGCGTGCTCAAGGCCGACCCCACCGTCTCGCTCGTGCTGCGCACCGTGACGCTGAAGGACCTGGAGGACACGCTGGGCATCGGAGTGGCGGTTACCGACACCACGCTGCTGGCCTACGTCAACCAGTTCCTCGCGCAACGCGCCGAGAAGCTGGACATCCAGAAGGTGCTGCAGGCACTCGACCGCTGAGCCGCACAGGACGCCCGAACCATCATGAATACCTCCAAGATCTACGCCTTCGTCCTCAACCCCTGGGTGGTCATCATCAGCCTGGGCGCCGGTGTCGCCTTCGGCATGCTCGCGCCGCTGCTGGCCACGCCGCTGGCCTTCGTGGGCGACATCTACGTCGACCTGCTGAAGATGATCACGCTGCCCTTCATGGTCTCGGCCGTGATCTTCAGCCTGCAGCGGCTGTTCCGCGACGGTGGCACGGCCAGCCTGCTGGGCCGCGTGGCGCTGGTGTTCCTCGCGTTCTCGGCCTTCGTGGCCATCGCGGGCGCGGCGACGCTGCTCATTCTTCGCCCCGGCGAGAACCTGCCGAGCAGCACCATGCATACCTTCGGCCAGATCGTGGGCGGCGACCTCAGCGCCAGCGACACGGCCATGAACCTGCGCGGCGTGGACGAGGTCAAGAAGACCGCGAGCTTCGCCGACATGCTGGTGAGCCTGGTGCCCGCCAACATCTTCTCGGCGCTTGCCAACGGCGACACGCTGAAGACGCTGGTGTTCGCGCTGCTCTTCGGCCTGGCGGTGGGACACGTGCCCACGCGCATCTCGGACGGCCTCACGCAGGCGCTGGAGACCGTCTACCACGCCTGCCAGACGCTGATGCGCTGGCTGAGCTTTCCGCTGCCTGCGGTGCTGTTCTGCATGAGCGCGGCGCAGCTGGGCAAGACCGGCATCGAGCCGCTGAAGGCGATGGGCGCCTTCGTGGTCGCTTTTCTCGTCGTGTCGGCGCTGCTGCTGGCCGTGGCGGCGGTGATCATCTGGAAGCGCTCCAACGGCACGCTGGGCCAGACGCTCAACGCCCTGCGCGGCCCTTTCGCGCTGGCGCTGGCCACGCGCAGCAGCGCGACCTGCATGCCGATCATGATCGAGAGCCTGGTCACGCGGCTGGGCTTCGCGCGCTCGCGCGTGGAACTGCTGGTGCCGCTCACGGTGTCGCTGCTGCGCATCGGGCCGGTCGTGTACTACGTGTGCGCCACGCTCTTCATCGCGCAGATCTACGGGCGCTCGCTCTCGCCGGTGGAGATCGGCATCGTGCTCACCTCCTCGGTGCTCGCCGGCTTCGCCTCCGCCGGCATGACGGGGCTGGTGACGGTGTCGCTGATCGGCATGACCTGCACCTACCTGGGCCTGCCCTTCGAGGCGGCCTTCATCCTGTTCCTGGCGGTGGACCCGGTTTGCGACATGCTGCGCACGCTGGTGCTGGTCATCGGCAACACGGCCGCCGTGGCCGTCGTGTGCCCGCGGCCATTGAAGATCTAGGGAGCGCGCCTTCATGTCACGCATCGGCGTTCTCGGCGGCATGGGCCCATCGGCGACGGTGGACTTCATGGACAAGATCATCCAGCTCACCCCCGCCACGCGCGACCAGGAACACCTGCCGGTGATCGTGGCGAACCTGCCCCATGTGCCCGACCGCTCCAGCGCCATCCTGGGCACGGGCCCCGATCCGCTGGACGCGCTGCTCGCGGGCATCGACGTGCTCAACGACGCCGGCGTGGGCGTGATCGCGATCCCCTGCAACTCGTCGCACCACTGGTACGCGCAGATCGCGGCGCACAGCCGCGCGCCGGTGATCCACATTGCGCAGTCGTGCGTGGCCGCGATCGCGACCGCGTCGCAAGACCGGCCGTTGCGGGTGGCGGTGCTCGCCACGCGCGGCGCGCTGGCCTCCGGCTTCTACCAGCATGCACTGCGTGAACGCGGCATCGACTTCCTCGTGCCCGATGCCTCCACCGGCCAGGACCACGTCGACGCCTGCATCCGCGCCGTGAAGGGCGGCGACGTGCAGGCCGGCGCGGCCGCATTCGGGCGCGCCCTGGAGGCGCTGGCCGCCACGGGCGCGACCGCGGTGATCATGGGCTGCACCGAGCTGCCCATCGCAGCGCAGGCCGCTCGTGCCGCGCAGCACACGCCCCTCGCCTTGGTCGACAGCTCGCTGGAACTAGCCCGCGCCACGGTCGCCTTCGCTCTCGACAAGGGATGGAACAAGCCGACATGGGTTTCCTGACGCGCATGTCCCACAGCCTGTTCGCCCTGCTCCTGTGCATGGCGGCGGGCGGCCTCGCGGGCGTGTACCTGCCGGTGGCGGGCGACGTGGCGTATGCGGTGGCGCAGGTCTACCTGTCGATCGTGAGCATGGCGGCCATTCCGCTGCTGGTGGTGGCCACCTTCTTCGGCCTGAGGCAGACCATGGGGCTGCCCTTTCCGGGTCGGCGCATCCTGATGATCGCGGGGCTGGCGCTGCTGCTGGTGACCAGCTGCGCGGCGATCGGACTGGCGCTGGGCTGGGTGAACGCGCCGGGCACGCAGCTCGACGCCGCTTCGCGCGAGCACCTCGGCGAGCTCGTGCAACGCGCCGGCGACGGCGGCGACATCGAGATGCGGCTGCACGAGAGCGGCACGCAGGCCACCCCCATCGAGCGCCCCAGGGCGACGCTCTTGCCCGACAACTTCTTCCGCGTGCTGGCGGAAGGCCGCTCGCTGGGCATCCTCTCGTGCGCGCTGCTCTTCGGGCTCGCCTTCGCGGCGCTGGCGCGCACTCAGCACACGGCGCTCAACCACATGTTCGAGGGCATCTACCGCACACTCGAACTCATCATCGCGCGCGCCAACATCCTGCTGCCGGTGGTGGCCTTCGGCATGTCGGCGCACGTGCTGTCGCAGACCGACGCGGTGACGATCCGCGCCATGAGCGGCTTCCTGCTGCACTTCGTGGTGCTCGTGGCACTGCTGGGCACTGCGGCCATCGCGGTGATCCACCGGCGCGGCAACCAGCCATTGGCCGAGGTGCTGCAGCACCTGAAGACGCCGATGCTGGTGAGTCTCATGTCGTCGAGCACCACGGCGAGCATTCCGCACACCATCGAGGCGATGAGCGCTCGCCTGGGCTTCAGCCGCGGCATCGTCGAACTGGTGGTGCCCACGGCCTCGGTGTTCCTGCGCGCGGGCTCGGCGCTCTACTACGTGCTGGCGGCGCTGTTCGTCGCCAACCTCTACGACCGCACGCTGGTCCCGGCCGACTTCGCCACCATCGGCATCGGCGCGACCATCGCGGCCTTCGCCTCGGCCGGCAACAACAGCATGACCAACGTGGGCTACGCGGGCATCGTGCTGTCGATGCTGCAGCTGCCCATCGAGGCCGCGCTCGCGCTCTTCCTGGCCATCGACCTGATCTGCGAGGGCCCGCGCAACGTGCTGACGCTGCTGGCCACCTGCGCGCTGATTTCCGTGGTGTCGGCCGGCCTGCCTTCGGAGCGCGTGACGGCGCCGGCCGTCGAGGTCGAGCCCGCCCAGCCGCTGCGCTTCGTGTTCGCGCGCGGGCACCTCGCGCTGCTCGCGGGCTGCAGCGTGCTGGCCTCGGTGCTGATCATGCTGATGGGCATCGCCGTGGGCGTGCGGCAGGCACAGCCGGCGGCCGTGCACGCCTCACCCGCCACGGCGAACACAGGAATTTCGCGATGAACCGGACCAAGAACCTTCTCAGGCGGATGGCGGCGCTGCTGCTCGTCGTGCAGCTGGCCGCATGCGGCAGCCTCTTTCCCAAGGGCACGCGCGTGAACTGGAACGAACTCACGCTCTCGGCCGCGCCCGGCGCCAACCAGAACAGCCCGGTCGCGGTCGACGTGGTGATGGTGCTCGACGACGCGATGCTCGCGCGCGTCACCGAACTCACGGCCGCCAAGTGGTTCGGCGCACGCGCCGACCTGCAGAAGACCTTTCCGCAGAGCCTGTCGTACCTCTCGTGGGAGCTGGTGCCGGGCCAGACGATTCGCGTGCCCGCCAGCGCCATCGGCTCGCCGCGCGTGGCGGCGGTGCTCGTCTTCGCGAACTACACCACGCCCGGTGCCAACCGCATCCGGGTGGAAGACCTCAAGGGCTCGATCGTGGCCCGCTTCGATGCACAGAGCTTCGACGTGTCGGCCGCGGCACGCTGAACAACCCGGATTCCTTCAAGTGAACAAACAACTTCGATACAGCCGCGCGGGAGAACGCCATGTCTGACCTGCACCGCGCCGCCCCCATCACCGACCGCGTCGAGTGGCATGAAGGCATGCTGCTGTCGCCGCAGCACTTCCAGCAGTTCTCCGCGCGCATGGACACTCTCGTCGCCTGGCAGATGCTGGCCGCCGCGCCTTTCGCCTGGGGCGTGCGCCGCCTGGTGTTCGACCAGGGCCTGCTGCCCGCCGGCCTGCTGCGCGTGCTGGTGCTCGAAGCCATCCTGCCGGACGGCACCGCGGTGCAGTTCTCCGCCGCCGAGGCCGCGCACGGCGCGCTCGAACTCTCGCTCGCGCCCTACGCCGAGCGGCTGGCCAACGAGCCGCTGGACATCTACCTCACCCTGCCCGTCACCACGCCCAACCGGCACCGCGCCGCGACCGTGCGCTTCCGTTCGGTGGCCGGCGCGCCGGTGGAAGATGCGGTGTCGGACGCCGAGCCCGCGAACATCCCGCGCATGCTGCCGCGCCTGGCGCTCAGCGCCGGCGCTGTGCCGCCCGGCACGCACGTGCACCTGCGCCTGGGCCAGGTCTTCAAGGACAACGAGGTGGTGAAGCTGGGCGACGCGCAGCCGCCGCTGCTGGAAGTGGCGCGCGACAACCCGCTGTGGACGGCCGCGTCCGCCCTGCTCGGCCAGCTGCGCGGCAAGGCGGCCTTCGTGGCCAAGCAGACGGCCGTGCCCTCCTCGCGCATCGACGACCGCCTCGCGCACCTGGAGCTGAAGGACCGGCTGCGCAGCCTGCTGTCGGGCCTGCCGCATGCGGAGGCAGTGATGCGCACGCCGCACCTGCATCCGCTGCCGATGTACTGGTCGCTCTGTGCGCTGCTGGCCTCGCTGAGCCTGCTGCGCCCGGGGGGCGTGCCGCCGGTGCCGATGGACTACGACCACGCCGACCCCTCGCGCGTGTTCCAGCCGCTGCTGCTGGCGCTGCGTGACGCGGTGTCGGAGGTGAGCCAGGAGTACCGCGAGCACAAGTTCGACTTCCGCCAGGGCGCCTTCGAGACCACGCTGCAGCCGCAGTGGGTGTCGGGCGCGCGCATCGTGGTGGGCCTGCGCGGGCAGTCCGACAAGGACCTGATGGCCTGGATGGACAGCGCCATCGTCGGTTCGCAGTCGGCATACCCCTCGCTGCGTGAACGCCGCGTGCTGGGCGCGGTGCGCCGCTGCGTCGAATCGGCCGACGAACTGGGCCTGCGCCCGGGCTCGGGCTACCTGCTCTACGCGATCCAGACCAGCCCGGGGCTGACCGTGCCCGCCGAACTCCTGGTGATCGCCAATGCCAACGAAGGCGCCACCGCGCAGCCTCCGCAGGAAATCGTGCTGTTCATCAAGGATTGACCGGACCATGGCACGCAACCTCCCCGACCTCGCGGTCGACGACCACATCACGAGGCAGTTCCGCGCCTTCTACGACGAGATCGTGAAGGCACGCGACCGCACCGCCGAATCGCGCGAGAGCGACATCGACACGGTGGCGCAGACGCTGGCGCGCCACCTGGAGAACCTTCTGGAGCTGCAGTCGCTCGAGTCGCGCCGCGAGAGCTCGCGCTTCGAACTCGAGAACGTGGCCGACGCGCGCTACCTGAAGGCCGCGCTGGCCGACGAGATCCTGCTGCACACGCCGTGGATCGGCCTCGAGCGCTGGACGGGCCACCTGCTGGAGTCGTCGCTCTTTCGCACCAACATCGCGGGCGACCTGGTGTTCAGCCGCATCGAGGAACTGCTGTCGGGCCGCGAACCCTCCAAGCGAGACATCGCGCGGCTGTACCTCTTCGCGCTGGCACTGGGCTTCCAGGGCAAGTACCGGGGCGCGGGCGAGGAAGCCCGCCTGCTCGGCTACCGCGAGGAGTTGTTCCAGTTCGTCTACCAGCGGCCCGCCGACTTCTCGGGCCGCGACCGCGTGGTGTCGGAGCGGGCCTACGCGAGCACGCTCTCGCACATCGCGCCGCGCAAGCTGCCCACGCTGAGCCGCTGGACGGTGCTGTTCCTGCTGGGCGTGGCCACGCTGCTGGCGGTGTCGGAGCTGCTGTGGCTGTGGCAGTCGTGGCCGGTGCGGCAGGTGCTGCAACCGGGCGCCGTCGACGCATCGGGGGCCTACCTGCGATGAACGACTTGCGTCTCCACAGCATTCACCGGAGGGCGTCGCGATGCTGACCGACCAGCTCTTCCTCATTTCCATCGCGGTGCTCACGCTGGTGGTGCTGCTCGTGCTCTGCATGGTGCTGTACTTCGCGGCGCGGCGCTCGCACGCCAAGCCGTCGAGCGACCCGAAGGTCGCGCGCATCCGCTTCGACTCGCTGCGCAGCTCGTTCCGCCAGGCGGTCGAGCTGATCGAGGGCAACATCGCCTCGCGCGCCGACCGCTACGGCATTCCGTGGATCATGCTGCTCAACGAGGGCGACGACCACCGGCAACTTCCCATCGAGCAGTCGGGCGTCGCCAGCGCGCTGAGCACCGAGTCGGCTTCGGCCGCGGCCACGCAGGGCATCTCGTGGCACTTCTTCGACCGCGGCGTGGTCATCGACATCCAGGGCGCCTACCTGGGCTCGCCCGATGACGACGACGCCTCCGAGAAGCCGTGGGACGAGTTCCTCGGCATGTGCCGCGCCTACCGGCCGCAGCGTCCGTTCGACTCGGTGGTCATCACCATCCCGGCCGCGCTGCTGCTGGACGACAGCACCGACGGGCGGCTCGAACTCTCCAAGCGCGCCAAGCTCGCGCACCGGCGCCTGTGGCTCGCGCAGAACCGCTTCGCGATGCGCTTCGCGGTGTACGTGCTGGTGACCGGCGCGGAGCAGCTCGAAGGCTTCAGCGCCTTCGCGAGCGCGCTGCCCGAGCCGCTGCGCGCGAGCATGCTGGGCTGGTCTTCGCCCTACGACCTGTCGACCACCTACCAGCCGGCGTGGGTCGACGAGGCGGTGGGGACGGTGGTGCGCTCGGTGTCTGACGTGTCGGCCGAGCTCTTCGCCACCGGTACCGAGCCGCAAGGCGCCGGCGCGCAGCTGCTGCTGCCCTCGCGCGTCGAGGCGCTGCGCGGCCAGCTGCAGCTGTACGTCGACGAGCTCATGCGCCCCAGCGCTTACCACGAGCCCTTCTTCTTCCGCGGCATCTACCTCACGGGCGACAGCGGCGAATCGGCGCAGACGGTCGCGGCCATCGATGCGCAGCACGACGCCTACGGCCACAAGGACCTGGAGCCCATCGGCGGCGACCTGATCGCGCAGCTGATGCGCCAGCCGGCCTTCCTGCGCGACCTGTTCGAGAAGAAGATCTTCCTGGAGTACGGCCTTACGAGGCCTTCGCGCACGCAGACGCTCACGCGCCCGGTGCTGCACCGTGCGCTGCGCTGGGCGGCGGTGATCTTCCTCGGCGGCTGGGGCATCGGCCTGATGGTCGCGACCTGGCAGCTGCACCGGCACAACGCCACGCTGGTGCCGGCGCTGGCCCAGCTGCAGCACGACGCGCAGTACCGCATGCGCGCGCTGCAGCGCGGCGAGACCATTCCGACCGCGTGGTACCGCAACAAGGCGCTGTCGCTGCTGGCCATGAACGAACGGCTGCGCACCGACGGCACGTACTCCTTCTTCATGCCGGGTTCGTGGCAGCCCTTCGACGACCTGAACGAGCGCGTGATCGAGCGCATCGAGCGCGAATTCGGCGACATCGCGGTGAGCACGCTGCGGCGCGAGCTGATGGCGCGCGTGAGCCAGATCAGTGGCGTGGAGCAGGACGAGGCGACCGGCGAATTCATCGTGGGCGCCAGTTGCGGCCTGCCGCCGAGCTTCAGGACCATCGGCGACGCGCCGCGCAAGAACGGCCTGCTGGTGGAAGATCAGCCCGAGTTCGGCGCGCTGCAGCGCTACCTGGGCTCGGTCGAGCAGCTCGATGCCGCCCTGCAGGCGGTGGAACGGCTGCGCCAGCCCGCCACCGGAAATGCCGACGACCTGCGCGTGGCCGTGCGCTACGCGCTGGGCGCCGAGCTGCCGGCCGACCTGAGCCGCAACCTGCGCTATTTCCGCCAGGCGGCCGAGGGCAATGCGCTGGCCATTCCGCTGGCGCCCGTGCAGTCGGCGCTGCGCTGCGCGCTCGACAAGGGCACCGCGCAGCTCGATGCGCGGCTCTTCGTCAACAACGAGCTGCTGGTGTCGGAGCAGTCGCTGGCGCGGCTGCTGCCCTCGCTCGCGAGCACCGGCACCTTCGCGCGCACCACCGCGAGCTACCGCGAGGTGATCGCCGCCATCAAGGACCAGGAAGACCTGGTCGCATCGGGCAAGGGCGGCTGGATGCGCCAGCCGGTGCTGGTGCTGGGCTCTTCGTATGACCGGACCATCGCGCGCATCGAGCAGAACCGGCTGCTGGGGCTGGAATCGGCCGACGCGGTCAAAAACCGCGCGCAGGACGCTTTCCAGAAATTCCGCGTCGAGTTCAGCCTGCGCTTCGGCGGCGCGCAGCCAGGCCTGGTGTGGCAGGACAAGGACGGCCGCTTCGCGCTGGCGCCCGAACGCATCGCGCTGCGCGACGCGCTGACCGCACTGCTGGCGCAGCCCTTCATGGCGCCCGCGCGCGATCGCGAGCTGCCCGGCGCGGGGATGCGCACCATGGCCGTGTGGGACCTGCCCCGGCTCGACCAGGCGCTGGCCGTCGGCGACATCCGCAAGCGCTACATGAGCGAGGGCATGCAGGCCTTCCCGGCCACGCTGCGCCCCGGCATCGAGAGCGCGCTGAACGCGCACTTCGCGCAGCTGGTGGTCGACCAGGTGGCCGAGGCCGCGAACGGCATGGGCGACGGCGGCCGCTCCATCGACACACAGGCGACCGCCTACGAGGCCTCGCGCCAGCGCCTCGTGAAGATCCAGGCGCTGCTGTACGAGCTGGGAGCCGGCTCCCGCGCCGAAGACCTTCGCGCGATGATCTCGCGCGACGCGCTGCAGCGCCTGGAGGCCGTGGACGAGGCCTTCAACCAGTCGGAGCTCTACGCCATGCGCGGACGCGACTTCCAGGCCTGGCGCGGCGAGCGCGGGCCGATGCTGGTGGCCTTCGGCGTCTCGGACGTGGGCTCGCTCGCCGCCTACCTGGGCCAGCAGTTCAACCGCACCGAAACGCTGGGCAAGCAGGCCGACAGCTACATCGCGGCACTCGACGGCGTGGGCGCCGGCTCGGTGCTCGCGCAGCGCTGGCAGGCGATCAACCGCGACCTGGAGCGCTACCGCCTGAAGAACCCGAACAGCAGCCTGCTGCTGCTCGAACAGTTCCTGGGCACCACCGGCGCGGAGATCGATCGCGAGACCTGCGGCGCGAAGCTGGCCGGCAAGGCGCCGGCGACGCGCATCGGCGACTACTTCGCCGACCGCCACCAGCAGATCTACAGCGCCCTGCTCGCGCGCTGCCAGGAACTGCAGTTCGGCGACCAGCAGGAGCTGTGGACGCAGTTCTCCACCCGCTTCAACCGTTCGCTGGCGGGCCGCCATCCGTTCGGCCCGGCGACGGGACGGGCTTTCGAGCTGGCCGACCCGGCCGACGTGAACGACCTGACGCGCGCCTTCGACCCGCTGGCACGCGCGCTGAAGGAGAACCGCGGCGCGGACGCCGGTGTGCGCAATGCAGGCATGCCCGGAGCGGGCGCGCGCCGTTTCACGGAGCAGTTCGCCCGTGCACGCGACTTCCTGCAGCCGCTGTTCCCGAGCGAGGAAGGTGCCGCACCGGGCTATGACCTGAGCGTGGATTTCCGCGCCAACACCACGGCCGAGATCGAGGGCAACAAGATCATCGACTGGTCCTTCGAGGTCGGCGACCAGGTGCTCAGGCTGCGCGACGCGCCGCGCACGCTGCGCTGGGAATACGGCACGCCGGTGGCGCTGGTGCTGCGCATCGCGAAGGACTCCCCGCTGATGGCGCGCGCCGATCCGCAGCAGCACGCGCTGATCACCGACGGCCAGACCGTGAGCTTCCGTTTTGCCGACCCGTGGGCGCTGTTCACGCTGGCGCAGCGGCAGCGCGAAGGCGACCCCGCCCAGCGCCCCGACGGCCGCTCGCAGCTGCTGAAGTTCGAGTTTCCGCTGGTGGCCCAGTCGGCCGGCGACGCCGCGCAGGCACCCGACGGAGGACGCGCACGCGTGTTCCTGCGCATCGCGGCCAGCCCCGCCGGCAAGAAGAACGCCCTGATCTGGCCCGCCGCGTTCCCCGCGCGCGCTCCTGAATGGAACATGCCCTGATGGCCGCCCTGCTGCCCCCCCTGAACGCCGATGCAGACGAAACCACCGGCGGTTTCGCGCCCGACCTCGCGAGCTTTCTCCTGCCGCTGCAAGGCCCCGAAGGCCCCGCCGGCCCTCCGCTGCGCTACGACCCGGTGTGCGCCCGCATCCGCGAGGCGCGCACCGAGGAAGACGCCAGCCTGCCGATGGGCGAATGGACCCGCCCGCTGAAGAAGGCCGACTGGCGTACCGCCGAGATGCTCTGCACCGAGGTCCTGCAGCGCCGCAGCAAGGACTTGCAGATGGCCGCCTGGCTCACAGAGGCCTGGGTGCACCGCCATTCGATCGACGGACTGGCCGCCGGTGCGCGCCTGCTCGAAGGGCTGGCGCGCGAATTCTGGGAAGACGCGCATCCGCGCATCGGCGACGACGGCGACGCCGACATGCGCACCGCCACCTTCGTGTGGGTCAACGACACCATCGCGCACGTGCTGCTGATGCGCGTGCCGCTGCTCGAGTGGGCGGATTTCTCGCCGCCCTTCATCACGCTGGGGGACTGGCAGCGCGCGCTGACCAGCGAGTACGGCACGGCAGCTGCCGGCGCTGCGGGCAACGCCAGGACAAAGGCGAAGGAAGTGGCCGAGGAGCCGAGCGCCCAGACGGTGTCGCGCCAGGACATCCTCGACCGTGCAGCGCGCGACCTGCATGCGCTCGCCGCGCTCGACGACCGCGTCGCCGCGGCCACCGATGCGTGGCAAAGCCTGCAAGCCCTGCTCGACGGGCGGCTGGGCATCGATGCGCCGAGCCTGTCGAAGGTGACGGAGATGCTCGCCCGCATGCGGCAGGCGCTGCGCAGCCTGCTGCAGGGGCGCGATCCGCGCGACAAGGAAGAAGAACCGCTTGCACCGGCCGAAGCTCCCGCCAGCTGGATGGCGGACGAATCAACCCCTCCCGCGATCCCGATGGACGACAACGACATGAGCGACACCCCCCTCTCCCCTGCTCCCGGGTCGCTGCCGCAGGCCGTGGCGAGCGGCCGTATCGGCAACCGCGCCGAGGCCTACCAGTTGCTGGAACTCGCGGCCGCCTACCTGATGCGCGAGGAGCCGCACAGCCCGACGCCCTACCTCGTGAACCGTGCCGTGGCCTGGGGACGCATGCCGCTGCCGCAGTTGATGCAGGAGGTGTTGCGCGAGGACGGCGACCTGAACCGCTACTTCTCGATTCTGGGCATCAGGCCGGAGTGAGCCGGCCGGGTTCTCCACCCGACGCCCCAGCCGGCAATGGCCCTGCGCGAGCCGCTCCTGTTTCGGGCAAATGCCTCTCTGAGCGGGATGGCTTCGCTTCATTCATCGACGTTTTATTTTTTGAGGAAAAGACATGGCGTTCAATCCAGATCCATTCAAGCAGGCCGAGCTGGAGGTGGCGAACAAGAGCATGGGCTCGCAGATCGCGCACTCCCGCATCTTCCACTCGACGCGCAGTGCGTTCTCGAGCGGCGGATCCCGCGCCAGCAAAGGCATCGGAGCCCTCGTGGGCGTGGGGAAACTGTTCCTTACCCTCATACCGGTGCCTGTCGTGGGGTCCGTCGTGGGCGCGGTTGTCGATGCGGTCAACGGAAAGGTCCGGGGCGCGCTTCATGAAGGGCATCTTGGTGCCACCGCCTCGAACGCGGAGGTGGCCAAGTTCGGCATCAAGGAGCTGACCGTCGAGAACCTGGACAGGTACCGCTGGAAGGTGGCCCATGCATTCGAAGAGCTCAACCAGGGAATCGAGGCCTACAACAACAGCGGCCAGACATGCGACGACATGTACCAGTTTGCTCTTCTGTACGAGCAGGTTCAGCGGCGCAAGAAGAGGCTCAACCAGGAATTGGGAAAGTTCAAGAGGGTGATGGACGCGGTGGACGGCTGGATCGCGGACCTGGAGCGCAACCAGGAGACGCTGCTCACGCAGGCCACCAACAAGATCATGGAGAAGACACGCAAAGAGATTGCCGAGATGGGTCTCCTGATTCCCGGCAATCCCGCTCATGACACCAAGATCCTGGAGCACAAGACGAAGCACGTGGGCTGCAAGCTGTGGTGCTATTGCAAGAAGGAAGCGAAATACGACCCCGGTACGAACTGGGAAGCCCTGAAGACCTACGCGGGCACGGTGACCACATTCCTGCAGCCGATTGCCATTTCGTCCATAGCGGTCACGAAGTCCGCCTACACCAGCGACTCCGACAATTCGAAGTTCAACTGAGCCACTCCTGCCCGGACGCGGGCTCGGCGCCCCCGCCCGGCAGCGGCCCCTCAAACCGCCCCGTGCGCCTCCACATAGAGCGCATACAGCGAATGGCTGCTCGCCATGTAGAGCCGGTTGCGCTTGGGCCCGCCGAACTCCAGGTTCGCGCAGCGCTCGGGCAGGCGGACGAAGCCGATGGGCTTGCCCTGCGGGTTGAAGACCTTCACGCCGTCCATTTCCTCCGACTTGCCAGTGGGCAGGTAGGCCTTCATGCCGCCTCCGACGTCGGTGGGCTCCGAAGCGATGGCGCCGGAGTGGCCCCATCCGCACCAGAGATTGCCGTCGCGGTCGACGCGGAAGCCGTCGAGCGAGCCGGGGCCGTCGGCGTCGATGAGCTTGGTCTTGTTCGAGACGCTCGTGCCGTCCGGTGACACGTCGTAGCTCCAGATGCTGCGGTTGGGCGTTCCCTTCCATTCGACGACGTAGAGTTTCTTCTCGTCGGGCGAGAAGGCGATGCCGTTGGGGTTGACGAGATCGGTGATGACCGCCGTGAGCTTGCCGTCGGTCGCGATGCGGTAGACGTTGGTGGTCGCCTGCTCGGACGGGGCCTTGCTTCCCTCCCATTCGCCGTTGATGCCGAAGGTGGGGTCTGTGAACCAGACGGTGTCGTCCGACTTCACGACGACGTCGTTGGGCGCGTTGAGGCGCTTGCCCTGGTAGTTGTCGGCGAGCACGGTGATGCGGCCGTCCTTCTCTGTGCGCACCACGCGCCGCGTGACGGAGTGCTCGCAGGTGACGAGGCGGCCCTGGCGGTCGCGGGTGTTGCCGTTGGCGTAGTTGACGCCGGTCTTGTGCACGCTGAACTTGCCGGTCTTCTCGTCGTACTTCATGAGCCGGTTGTTGGGGATGTCGCTCAGCAGCAGGTAGCCGTGCTCGGGAAAGTACACCGGCCCTTCGGCCCAGCGCATGCCGGAGCCCAGTTGCTCGAGCGTGCTGCTGTAGAGCCGGTACTTGGTGAAGCTCGGGTCGAGGATCAGCACCGCCGGGTCGGGGTAGCGCTGGCTGGGCTTGAAGTCGAAGGCCTGTGCGCCCGCGAGCGTGCCGAAGGCTGCGGCGCCGGCGCCCGCCGCTGTCTTGAGGAATCGGCGGCGGTCGTTGTTCGTCTTGTTCTGCATCGGTTGTCTCCTTGGGTTCTTGTCGGTTGTTCCGGGTCGTTCAGTCGGCCACGGCGCCGGACTTCTTCACCAGCTCGGCCCAGCGCGGAATCTCCCGGGCCATGTGGTCGCGCAGCTCCTCGGGCGTGCTGCCCACGAGTTCCATCGCGAGCTGCCCGGAAAGCTTGGCATGCACGTCGGGCTGGTGCAGCGCCTTCACGATCTCTGCGTTGAGGCGCTGCACGATGGCCTTGGGCGTGCCCTTGGGCGCATACACGGCCTGCCATGACGACATCTCGAAACCGGGAATGCCCGACTCGATCATGGTCGGCAGGTCGGGCACGAGCGCGATGCGCTTGGCGGTGGTCACGGCCAGCAGCTTGAGCTTGCCGCTCTTGACCAGCGGCAGCGCGGCCGTCACCTGGTCGAACATGAAGGGCACCTGCCCAGCTGCCACGTCGGTCAGCGCGGGTGGCGTGCCCTTGTACGGCACGTGGGTGAGCTTCACGCCGATGAGGTCGGCGAACATCTCGCCGGCAAGGTGCGTCGAGGTGCCGGCACCCGACGAGGCGAAGGTGCGCTTGCTCTCGTCCTTCTTCAGCAGCGCCACGAGGTCGGCCACCGAGTTCACGCCGAGCTGGCTGTTGACGATGAGCACGTTGGGCAGGCGCGCGACCAGCGAGACGGGCTCGAAGTCCTTCATCGGGTCGTACGACAGCTTCTTGTAGAGGCTGGCGTTGATGGCGTGCGTGCTGATGGTTCCGCCGAAGAGCGTGTAGCCGTCGGGCGGCGCCTTCGCCACATAGGCGGCGCCAATGCCGCCGGCCTGGCCGGGCTTGTTGTCGACCACCACCGACTGCTTGAGGCTCTCGCCCAGCTTCTGGGCCAGCGTGCGGCCCACGATGTCGGTGGAGCCGCCGGGCGTGAAGGGCACGACGTAGACGATGGGCTTGGCGGCAGGCCAGTCGGGTGTCTGGGCCGTGGCGGCCAGGGGAAAGAGCGCAGCCGAAAGCAGCGCCGCAGTGAAGCGGATGAAACGCATGTCTTGTCTCCTTGGATTTCTGTGATCGATGCGGGCTCAGCGGCCGTTGGCCTGGCGCCAGGCGGCGAAGTCGGTGCGGCTCTGTTCGTCGGTGGGCGGATAGAGGCCGAGGATGGAGCGGCCTTCGAGCACCTTCTCCTGCACGAAGTCTTCGAAGGCGGTCATCTCGGTCGCCTCGGCGGCGATCTCGTCGGCCATGTGGGCCGGGATGACGATCACGCCTTCGGCATCGCCCACGATCACGTCGCCGGGGAAGACGGGCGCGTCGCCGCAGCCGATGGGCACGTTGATGTCGATGGCCTGGTGCAGCGTGAGGTTGGTGGGCGCGCTGGGGCGGTGGTGGTAGGCGGGAAAGCCCAGCTTCGCGATGTCTGGGCTGTCGCGGAAGCCGCCGTCGGTGACCACGCCGGCCACGCCGCGCTTCATGAGCCGCGTGACGAGGATGCCGCCGGCCGATGCGGCGCGCGCGTCCTTGCGGCTGTCGATGACGAGCACCGCGCCCTCGGGGCACTGCTCCACCGCCTTGCGCTGCGGATGGTCGCGGTCGAGGAAGACGCCGATCTGGTTGAGGTCTTCGCGCGCGGGCATGTAGCGCAGCGTGAAGGCTTCGCCGACCATGTTGGGCAGGCCGGCGTTGAGCGGCCGCACGTCCTGGATGAACTGGTGGCGCAGGCCGCGCTTGAACAGGGCCGTGCACAGGGTGGCGGTGCTCACCTTCATGAGCTGCTCGCGGGTGGCGGGATTCACGTGGGGTCTCCGTTGTCTGGAAGTGGGTGGAATCGGATTGGAGTCAGAAGATGTCGGGCTCGGGCACCGGCTTGCCGAAGCTGGTTTCGAGGAAGTCGAAGTCGCAGCCCTCGTCGGCCTGGCGGATGTGGCGGCCGAACATCCAGCCGTAGCCGCGCTCGTAGCGCGGTGGCGGCGGCGTCCACGCGGCCTTGCGGCGGGCAAGTTCGGCATCGTCGATTTCGAGGTGGATGCTGCGCGCGGGCACGTCGACGCTGATGCGGTCACCGGTCTGCACGAGTGCGAGCGGGCCGCCGATGGCTGCCTCGGGCGAGCAGTGCAGCAGGCAGCCGCCGTAGCTGGTGCCGCTCATGCGCGCGTCGGACAGGCGCAGCATGTCCTTCACGCCCTGCTTCAGCAGCCTGGTCGGGATAGGCAGCATGCCCCACTCCGGCATGCCCGCGCCGCGCGGGCCGGCGTTGCGCAGCACGAGGATGTCGTCGCCGGTCACGTCGAGCTCCGGATCCTCCACAGCCTTCTTGAGCGACGGGTAGTCGTCGAACACCAGCGCGCGGCCGGTGTGCTTCAAGAGGTGCGGCGCGCAGGCGCTGGGCTTGATGACCACGCCGTCGGGCGCGAGGTTGCCGCGCAGCACGGCCAGCGCGCCTTCGGCGTAGATGGGGTTGGCAAGCGGCCGGATCACGTCGTCGTCGTAGACCTCGGCGCCTTCGATGTTCTGGCCGATGGTGCGGCCGTTGACGGTGAGCGCCTCGGTGCGCAGGTGGCCGCGGATGCGTTCCAGCATCGCGGGCAGGCCGCCTGCGTAGAAGAAGTCTTCCATCAGGTAGGCATCGCCGCTGGGCCGGATGTTGGCGATGACGGGCACGCGGCGGCTGAAGGCGTCGAAGTCGTCGAGGCTCACGGCGTGGCCGGCGCGGCGCGACATGGCGATCAGGTGGATGACGGCGTTGGTGCTGCAGCCCATGGCCATCGCGCAGGCGATGCCGTTTTCGAAGTTCGCGCGCGTGAGCATCTTCGCGGGCGTCAGGTCTTCCCACACCATCTCGACGATGCGGCGGCCGCAGTCGGCGCTCATGCGGATGTGGTTGGCGTCCGCCGCGGGAATGCTGGACGCACCCGGCAGCGTCAGGCCCACGGCTTCGGCGATGCCCATCATGGTGGCGGCCGTGCCCATGGTCATGCAGGTGCCGTGGCTGCGGGCGATACCGGCTTCCATCTCGGCCCAGGCCTGTTCGCCGAGGCGGCCGGCGCGGCGCTCGTCCCAGTACTTGAAGGCGTCGGAGCCGGAGCCCAGCACCTTGCCCTTCCAGTTGCCGCGCAGCATGGGGCCGGCCGGCAGGTAGATGAAGGGAATGCCCATGCTGAGCGCGCCCATGGTGAGGCCGGGCGTGGTCTTGTCGCAGCCGCCCATCAGCACGGCACCGTCGATGGGGTGGCTGCGCAGCAGCTCTTCGGTTTCCATCGCAAGGAAGTTGCGATAGAGCATGGTGGTTGGCTTGACCATGCTCTCGGAAAGCGAGATGGCCGGCAGCTCGAGCGGAAAGCCGCCCGCCTGCAGCACGCCGCGCTTCACGTCTTCCACGCGCTGCCTGAAGTGCGAGTGGCACTGGTTGGCGTCGCTCCAGGTGTTGACGATGGCGATGACGGGCTTGCCCATCCAGTCGGCGTAGCTGTAGCCCATCTGCAGCACGCGCGAGCGATGGCCGAAGGAGCGGAAGTCGTCGGGCGCAAACCAGCGGGCGCTGCGAAGGGATTCGTAGGGGCGTTTCGTCAAGGGGTCGTCTCCATGGGCGCTGCACTGCAGGTGCGGCCTTGCCGGCGCTCGCCGGCGTCTTTCCGAGAATTAAAACACTAGTATATTAGTGCGTCAATGACACAATCGCCGGCGATGAGCGCCTCACCGAAGATCCGACTTGACCGCACCCGCCTTGCCGCGCCCCAGGTGCTGGAGAAACTGCGCGAAGCCATCCTTGCGCTCGAACTCGTCCCCGGCACCGTGCTGCAGCGGCAGGAGCTGGCCGATCGTTTCGGCGTGAGCCAGACACCCGTGCGCGAGGCGCTGCTCAGGCTCGACGAGGAAGGGCTGGTGAACGTGTATCCGCAGCACGCCACGCTGGTGAGCCGCATCGACATCTCCGCCGCGCGCGAAGCGCACTTCCTTCGCCGCTCCATCGAGCTGGAGCTGGTGCACCAGCTGGCAATCGAAGAATCGCCGGGGCTGGTCGACCAGCTCAAGGGCGTCATCGCCCAGCAGGCATCGCTCGCCAACTCGCAGCGCTACAGCGATTTCGTCAGCGCCGACCGCGCATTCCATCGCCTGATGTACGAAGCCGGCGGCGTGCTGGGCCTGTGGGACCTGGTGGGCCGCGTCTCGGGCCACGTCGACCGGCTGCGCCGCCTGCACCTGCCGACCGCCGGCAAGACCGAGGCGATCCTGCGCGACCACCGCGCCATCGTGCGGGCCATCGAGGCGAAGGATCCGGACGCAGCTCAGGCCGCGCTGCGCAAGCACCTGTCGGGCACGCTCAGCGCGGTGAACGATATCTGCAAGCAGTATCCCGACTACGTGACCCCTTGAACGGGGCCTCGCCGCGCTTCAGCCCAGCGCGTCGTTCACCTGCTCCCTGAACTCGCTCAGGCTCACCGCCGCGCCGATCTCCCTCGGCAGCGCATCGCGCACCGAGAACACGCCCAGCACCTTCGCGCCCGCCACCAGCGGCAGATGTCGAAAGCCCCGCTCCAGCATCAGCACCACGGCGTCGGACACCAGCGTCTCGGGCGGCACGCAGATCGGGTTGGGTGTCATCACCTCGCGCACCGAGGTGCCGTCGGGGTCCAGCCCCTTGGCGAGCACGCGGGTCATGAGGTCGCGCTCGGTCAATATGCCCAGCAGCGTGTCGGGAAGTTCCATGACGAGCACGCTGCCGCAGTTGGCGCGCGTCATCACGCATGCGGCGTCGCGCACGGTGGCCTGCGGGGCCACGCTGAGCACGTGCTTGCGCGAAATCGATTGGAAAACGGTGCGCTCGGACATGATGCGCCCTCCGTGAGTCGAACCCTGAATGGTGCCGCCGGCCGTTGCTCAGCGCAAGGAGGCGTTGAGCCGTTCCAGCGCCTGGGCGCCGGGGCACAGCTGTTGCGGCCCCAACGCATTGAGCGGCCGGTCGCAGGTGTTGAGTGCGGTGTGCAGGTCGGTGGCCAGCGGGTCGACGTAGAGCAGCCCCGTCACCACCTCGCCCATCTCGTGATGCCGTTGCATGTAGGCCATGGCGGCGAAGCGGTCGCCCGGGTCGTAGTCCGGGTGCAGGCTGCGCAGGCGCAGCAGCGTGCCGTCGTGCTGGCGCACGTCCATCACTTCGCCGGGCTCCATGTCCACGGCGATCTCCTCCCGCCCGCTGATGAAGTCGATGCGGCTCACTGCCTCGTTGTGCTCGCGGATGTAGTCGTAGCTCTTGGTGCTGCCCGGGTGGTTGTTGAAGGCCACGCAGGGGCTGATCACGTCGATGAAGGCCGAGCCTCCATGGCTGATCGCGCCCTTGATGAGCGGCACCAGCTGCGCCTTGTTGCCCGAGAAGCCCCGGCCCACGTAGCTCGCGCCGAGCTGCAGCGCCATGGCCACCAGGTCGACCGGGCTGTCGGTGTTGACCACGCCCTTCTTGCTCTTGGAGCCCTGGTCGGCCGTGGCCGAGAACTGGCCCTTGGTGAGGCCGTACACGCCGTTGTTCTCCACGATGTAGGCCATGCGCACGCCGCGACGCATGGCATGCGCGAACTGGCCCAGGCCGATGGAGGCCGAGTCGCCGTCGCCCGAGACGCCGAGGTACAGCAGGTCGCGGTTGGCCAGGTTGGCGCCGGTCAGCACGCTGGGCATGCGGCCGTGCACCGTGTTGAAGCCGTGCGATGCGCCGAGAAAATAGTCCGGCGTCTTCGAGCTGCAGCCGATGCCCGAGAGCTTGGCGACGCGATGCGGCTCGATGTCGAGCTCCCAGCAGGCCTCGATGATCGAGGCCGAGATGGAGTCGTGACCGCAGCCCGCGCACAGCGTGGAGATCTTTCCTTCGTAGTCGCGCCGCGTGTAGCCGACCTTGTTGGTGGCCAGCGTCGGGTGGCGCAGCTTCGGCTTGGCGAGGTAAGTCATGCGGCCTCCTTCGCGCCGGTCGTGGTGTTGCCTTGCACGTTCGCCTTGCCGACGTGCGCATCGATCGCCTGCACGATGAAGCGCGCGGTGATGGGCGTTCCGTCGAAGTGCAGCACCCGCACCAGCTTCCCCGGATCGGCATCCAGCTCGTTGACCAGCAGGCTGCGCATCTGCGCATCGCGGTTCTGCTCCACCACGAACACGCGCTCATGCTCGGCCAGGAACTGCACCACGCTGTCGGGGAACGGAAAGGCCCGCAGCCGCATCGCGTCCAGATGGATGCCGCGCTCTTCCAGCTCCTGCAGCGCCTCGTGCATGGACGGGCTCGTGGAGCCGAAATAGATCACGCCGAGCTCGGTCTTCTGGGCAGCAGGCCGCAGCACCGGTTGCGGCACCAGCGTGGCCGCGGTCGCGAACTTCTTCAGCAGCCGCTCCATGTTGTAGATGTAGTCCGGCCCGCGCTCCGAGTAGCGCGCATAGGCATCGCGCGTCGTGCCGCGCGTGAAGTAGCTGCCTTTGGTCGGGTGCGTGCCCGGCAGCGTGCGCCAGGGGATGCCGTCGCCGTCCACGTCCTTGTAGCGGCCGAAGTCGCGGCCCGCCTCCAGCTCCTCGGCGGTCATGACCTTGCCGCGGTCGTAGGCCTTGCTGTCGTCCCACTCGAAAGGCTTGCACAGGCGCTGGTTCATGCCGATGTCGAGGTCGGTCATCACGAACACCGGCGTCTGCAGCCGGTCGGCCAGGTCCAGCGCCGCCGCCGCGTGCTCGAAGCACTCGTGCGGGTCTTCGGGGAAGAGCAGCACATGTTTGGTATCGCCGTGCGACGCATAGGCGCAGCAAAGAATGTCGGCCTGCTGCGTGCGCGTCGGCATCCCGGTCGAGGGGCCGCCGCGCTGCACGTTGATGAGCGTGACCGGAATCTCCGCGAAGTAGGCCAGCCCGATGAACTCCGTCATCAGCGAGATGCCCGGCCCCGAGGTCGCGGTGAAGGCCCGCGCGCCGTTCCATCCGGCACCGACCACCACGCCGATCGATGCGAGCTCATCCTCGGCCTGCACGATGGCGAAGCGGTGCTGGCCGGTGGACTGATCGACGCGGAACTTGGTGCAGTACTTCTGGAAGGCCTCGGCCACCGAAGACGAAGGCGTGATCGGATACCACGCGGCCACCGTCGCGCCGCCGTACACGCAGCCCAGTGCCGCCGCGCTGTTGCCGTCCACGAAGATCCTGTCGCCCACCCGGTCGGCGCGCCGCACCTTCAGCCCCACGGGCTCGCGCAGGTTCTCGCGCGCGAAGTCGCAGCCCAGGTGAAGGGCCTGCACGTTGGAGGCGAGCAGTTTCTCCTTGCCCTTGTACTGCTCGCCGAAGAGCTTCTCGACCACCTCGGGCTCGATGCCCAGCAGGATGGCCAGCGCGCCCACGTAGACGATGTTCTTGAACAGCTGCCGCTGGCGCGGGTCCTGGTAGACGGCGTTGCAGATCTCGGTGAGCGGCATGCCGATCACGCGGATGTCCTCCCGGAACTTCGAAGGCGGCAGCGGCCGCGTGCTGTCGTAGAAGAGATAGCCGCCGGGCGCCAGCTCGGCGATGTCGGCGTCCCAGGTCTGCGGGTTCATCGCCACCATCATGTCGGTGCCGCCGCGCCGGCCCAGGTGTCCCTCCTCGGTCACGCGCACCTCGTACCAGGTCGGCAGGCCCTGGATGTTGCTGGGGAAGATGTTGCGCGGGCTCACCGGCACGCCCATGCGCAGGATGGCCTTGGCGAACAGTTCGTTGGCCGAGGCCGAACCCGAGCCGTTGACGTTGGCGAACTTGATGACGAAGTCGTTGACCGCCTCGATCTGCTTCATGCGGTCTCCTTCCGGCTTTGCTCCGGGGTCTTTTCCTGCCCGGCAAGCGTCATCTTCAGCAGGAACTTCTGCATGTCCCACGCGCCGGTCGGGCAGCGTTCGGCGCACAGGCCGCAGTGCAGGCAGACGTCCTCGTCCTTCACCATCACGCGGCCCGTCTTCAGCCCGCCGGATACGTACAGGTCCTGCGCCAGATTGAGCGCGGGCGCCTTCAGGCGCGAGCGCAGCCCCTCTTCATCGGCGTTCTCGACGAAGTTGATGCAGTCCATGGGGCAGATGTCCACGCACGCGTCGCATTCGATGCAGGCGGGCTCGTTGAACACCGTCTGCACGTCGCAGTTCAGGCAGCGCGCGGCTTCCTTGAAGGCGGTGGCGGCGTCGAAGCCCAGTTCCACCTCCACCCGGATGCTGGCCAGCGCCGCCTCGGCCTTGGCCCACGGCACCTTGTAGCGAAGGTCGTTGGAGGTGTCGTTGTCGTAGCTCCACTCATGGATGCCCATCTTCTGCGACACCAGGTTGGTCATCGGCGGCGGGCGGACCTCAATGGGCTCCGCGCGCAGCAGCTTGTCGATGGACACCGCGGCCTCGTGGCCGTGCGCCACGGCGGTGATGATGTTCTTCGGCCCGAAGGCCGCGTCGCCGCCGAAGAACACGTTGGGCACTGTCGACTGGAAAGTGTTCGCGTCCAGCACCGGCAGGCCCCACTTGTCGAAGTCGATGCCGCAGTCTCGCTCGATCCACGGGAAGGAATTTTCCTGGCCCACCGCCACCAGCACCTCGTCGCATTCGAAGTAGGCCTCGGGCTCGCCCGTGGGCTCCAGCGTGCGGCGGCCCTTGTCGTCGTACACGGCCTTGACGATCTCGAAGCGCATGCCCACGAGCTTGCCGTTGTCGTGCACGAAGGCCTTGGGCACGTGGAAATTGATGATCGGAATGCCCTCGTGCGCGGCGTCCTCCTTCTCCCAGGGCGAAGCCTTCATCTCCTCGAAACCGCTGCGCACGATGACCTTCACGTCGCTGCCGCCGAGGCGCCGCGCCGAGCGGCAGCAGTCCATGGCGGTGTTGCCGCCGCCCAGCACGATCACGCGCCGGCCGATACTGCTGACGTGGCCGAAAGAGACGGAGCTCAGCCAGTCGATGCCGATGTGGATGCTTGCCGCGGCTTCCTTGCGGCCCGGAATGTCCAGGTCGCGCCCGCGCGGCGCACCGCAGCCGACGAAGATCGCGTCCCAGCCCTGCCCCATCAGCGTCTTCATCGAATCGATGCGCTCGCCGCCGCGGAACTCCGCGCCCAGGTCGAGCACGTAGCCCGTCTCCTCGTCGATGATCGACTCGGGCAGGCGAAAGCGCGGTATCTGCGTGCGGATGAAGCCGCCGGGCTTGGCTTCGCCGTCGAACACCGTCACCTCATAGCCCAATGGCGCCAGGTCGCGCGCGACGGTGAGCGAGGCCGGCCCCGCGCCGATGCAGGCCACGCGCTTGCCGTTCTTCGGCACGGGCCTGGGCATGCGCGCGCGCACGTCCTCCTTCATGTCGGCGGCCACGCGCTTGAGTCTGCAGATGGCGACCGGCTCCGGGGCCTCTGTATTGCTTTCTTCCACACGCCCGCGCCTGCAGGCCGGCTCGCAGGGCCTGTCGCAGGTGCGCCCCAGGATGCCGGGGAAGACGTTGGAGACCCAGTTGACCATGTACGCATCGCCGTATCGGCGCTGCGCGATCATGCGTATGTACTCGGGGACGGGAGTGTGCGCCGGGCAGGCGTACTGGCAATCGACGACCTTGTGAAAGTAGGCCGGGTTGGCAATGTTCGTTCGCTGCAACACGTGTCTCCTGGCTGTCGCCCGGAACCCCGCAGGGGCCGACGAGTGGCTGGTGGTGTTTTTTGCGCAGTATGCGCCCCGCCTACGGAAGCGCAAGCTTGGTGGAATCCCGCACCGGGGCCGCTGGCGCTGCGGCCAAAGCATCTGCGCCGGGAGGGCGATTCCCCCATTGCGGTCTTCATGCGCTCACAATGTCCGCCGGTTACTCCACGGGACGACACCATGAGCGTTTTGCACATGTTTCTACCGGTATGCGAGCCGGCGCGCAGCGAGGCGCTGGCTCAGTTGCGGAAGACGCACCACCTGCCCCGCCACCTCGTCAAGGGCATCGCGATAAGGCACCACGCCGGAAGCGAACAGGCCGCCGCGGCAGATGCGCAGCAGGCCCAGCTGCAGGCGCAGACACCGCCGCAGGAAGCACAGGCACAGGCCTCGCCGCAATAGCTCGGGCCCCAGCCGGGCCGAAGATCACTGGCTGGCGTTCGGCGTCGCGCGCGCCAGCAGCCGGATGTGCTCGAAATCGAGCAGGTCCAGTGCGTGCCGCACGGCCTCGACCAGCGCCGAATGGCGCGCGTCGGCCGCGAGGCGGTCGGCCCATTCGTGAAGGTCGCTCCAGCGGCCGTCGCGCGCGAGCGTTTCCAGTTCGTCGCGCACCGCCGCGGGCAACGGCTCGATGGCGGGCACCGGCATGCGCCTGGGTTTGTGGACCAGCGCCGGGTTCGGCAGCGGCCTTGCGACCACGGGCACCAGTTCCTTCGGCGCCTCCTTCACGATCACCGAGAAGCGCACGCGCGTGCCCAGGTTGCGGCGGCTCTCCAGCTGCAGCCGCCCGCCCATGTGTTGCACGATGCGCCGGGCGATGGCCAGCCCGAGCCCATGGCCGTTGGAACTGGGCGCACCCTGCTCGAAGGCGCGCATGATGCGCGCCTGCTCTTCCTTCTCGATGCCCACGCCGCTGTCCCACACGTCGAACTCGAGCCGCCATGAATCCTCGCGCGGCCGGGCCTGCACGCGCAGGCCCATCTTGCCGTCGCGCGTGAACTTCGCGGAGTTCGACAGGAGGTTCAGCAGCAGCTGCTGGAAGCGCTTGCTGTCCAGGTACACCGCGGTCGGCAGCGCGCCGAGCACGTCGAGCTCGAAGCGGTTGTGCTGGCGCTGCGCGAGCGTGTCGGCGTACTGCGCGATGTCGTCGATCAGCGCACGCAGGTGCACCGGCTTCGCTTCGAAGGAAAAGGGCAGCAGCTCGCTCCTGGCGTAGTCGAGCAGGTCGTCCACGAGCGCGAGCTGGTAGGCCGCGCTGCGCTCGATGGCCTGCAGCCTCTCGGGCGGCGCAGCGTCGTCTTCGTTGAGCCGGCGCACGTTGCCGATGATGGTCGACAGCGGCGCGCGCAAGTCGTGACTGATGTAGGCCAGCAGCTGCGTCTGCTCGCGCGCCTGCTGGTCGGCCTGCTCCAGCGCCGCGTTCAGCGCGTGCGTCTTGCGCTCCACTTCCTCGCGCAGCCGCTGCTGCTCTTCCGCCTGCCAGTGCGCCAGCGTGCGCTGCGCCGAATGCCGCTGCCGCGACAGGTGCTGCGCCCACGCCGCCAGTGCCACCAGACCGACCAGCATGCCCGGGAAGCCCAGCGCATAGGCGTCGAAGCCGCGGATCATGTGCGCCGGCATCGCCAGCTCGACCAGCCGCAGGCACACGCCGACGGCGACGATGCTCATCACCGGAAACGCCAGCCTCCCGCCCGGCCCCGCGCGGCGCATGTAGATGAAGGTGCTGACGGTCAGCGAAACCACCACCAGCGGCGCGCTCAGCGTGCCCGCCATCGCGAAGGGCGCATAGGGGCCGACGAGCGTGCCCAGCACCACCACGCACTGCGCGAGCGCGAGCACGAAAAGCCATCGCAGCCCGGGCACGCGCACCGGCCCGCGCCGCGACACGGTGTACAGGTACCACATCAGCGAGAGCACGCAGCAGCCCGCGGTGACGCCGGCCGCGCGGTAGCTCCACTCGATGCTGTCGGGCCACAGCGCAAGCCGCGCGTGGCCGCGGTAGGTGCTCTCGTAGAGCGCCACCAGCGCGAAGCCCATGCTCTGCAGCGCCATCGCGAGGTTGCGCGAGATGACCCACAGCGACAGCGAATACACCGACAGCACCAGCAGCCCGCCGATGAGCAGGCCGTCGATCAGCGCGTGGCTGCTTTCCGACATGCGCCAAGCCTCCGCCGAATACAGCTTCGGCACGAGCTTGACGCTGCTGTCGGTGCGCACGCGCACCAGCACGCGCGCCTGCTCGCCGGGGCGCAGGTCGAGGTCGAGCGTGGGCACGCGGTCACGGTCGCGGCCCGCGCTGGAGCGCGCCGACACGCCCGCCTGCTCGTGCGTCCAGCTGGCCCAGCCGGCGAGTTCGCGGCGGGCGTGGAAGTCGACGAACTGCAGCCAGGTGGCATCGAGCACCAGCCGCAGCGGCTGGATGGTGGCGCTGCCGTTCACCACGGTCAGACGCAGCCAGAAGGCGGATCTGGAGAAGCCCGGACGCATGCGCGCGGAGTTACCGGGCTGGAAGCCGTCGGGCGAGTCGTCCTGCAGCGCATCGACCTCGTCGAGCGTGAGCTGCGCGCCGGTGTCCTCGAACATTTCGACGCGCGTGTCGAGCAGCACCGGCCAGCGGGTCTCGTCGTCGATGCGCAGCACGTCCGCCCAGGCGGCGGGAAGCGCCATCAGCCAGAGGACGGCGCACAGCAGGAGCGCGCGAGCGCAGTGAATGCCGCGAATGCCGTGAATGCCGCGAATGCCGCAAGGGCCCGGGGTGGTCACCGCCTTTGCGCTGCCGCGTCAGGCCGAAGGCACCGACGGCGGCGCGACTGGCGCGACTGGCGCGGCGCGCGCCTGGCGGAATGCGGTGGGCGTGCGGCCGAAGCGTTCGCGGAATGCGGTCGAGAAATTGGCGGCACCCGAAAAACCCACTGCCAGAGCCACTTCTTCCACGCTGAGCGCCGAGCCCGCGAGCAGCCGCTGCGCCTCGGCAAGCCGGGCCTCGCGCGCGAACTCGAACACCGTGCGGCCGGTCTGCTCCCTGAACACGCGCGACAGGCGCTTCTCGTGCGTGCCCACGCTCGCGGCCAGCGCGGGCAGCGCCGGCACGTTGGCGAGGTCGGCGCGCACCAGCCGCTCGACGGCCTGGGCGAGCACACGGTCGGCATGGTCCGCAGCGGGCTCGCCACGGGCGTGCTCCAGCGCGCTCTCGGCCTCGTCGATGCAGGCCTGCGCCTGCTCGCGGCAGCTCGCGAGCGCGAGGTGCACCGCCACGCGCGCCAGCACTTCCGCCGGCTCGAAGGGCTTGAGGATGTAGTCGACGGCGCCTTCGCGCAGGCCGGTGAGGCGCTCTTCCACCGAGCTCGACGAGGTCACGAAGATCACCGGGATGCGCGCGGTCGCGCGATCTGCCTTCAGCAGCCGGCAGGTGGCGTAGCCGTCGGTGGCGCCCATGCGCACGTCCAGCAGCACCAGGTCGGGCTGCAGCGCGGTCGCACGGCGGTAGCCCTCGAGCGCATCGAATGCGAGGCTGATGCGGTGCCCCGCCTCTCGCAGCGTTGCCAGCAACAGCTGCAGCTCTTCGATGTTGTCGTCGATGACGAGGATGTGCGCGCGCCGGGGCGGCGTGGTCGACCAGTAGGACATGGGCGTCGAGCGTAGGAGTGCGTCGCCTAAACGCAGCGTGAATTAGTTCACATTCAGTTCACATTATGTTGCATTAGTAAACAAATGTCATCATTGGCAAAGCTTTTGTCCTGAATCGCAAAAGTGGCCCCTGGGGGGCCGCCGAAGAATCCCGCCCTTTCCGGAGCACCCCGCCGCCTTCGCGGCGCCAGAACGAAAGGTGCCCGGCCACCAGAGCCATCACGAGGGACGGGATGTTCAGGACCCCATCGAATCTGTCGCACGCGCAGGAGCGCCGCGACTTGTCTTCCAACGCCGCGCGACTGCGGCACTGCCTGAGGCGCATCGCCGCGCCTCTCGCGGGGCTGCTCTTCGCCACGGCCGCGCACGCGGTGCCGCAGGTGTCGAGCCTGGTGCATTCGCCGGACATCCTTCCCGCCGGCGGCACTGTGACGAGCACCGTCACCATCGCCGAGACCGACAGCCTGCCGATCGGCGCACCGGGTGCGTCGTTCACGTACACGATTCCCGGCAATTCGATCTACATGGGCACCGGCACGGTCCCCGTGGGCAGCTGCTCGGCGACCATTTCGGTGGGCACGGCCGGCCCCGGCACGCTGACCTGCTCGGGCATCACGCTCGCGGCGAACCAGCTTCGCGACTTCCAGGTGCTGCTGCGCACGGTCTCGCAGGGCACGCTGACCGTGACCGCCACACCCAGCGGTGGCGGCTCCAGCGAGACGAAGATCATCACCGTGAACCAGGGCGCCGACGTGGCGGTGGCCATCAGCGCCCCGGCCACCGCGCCGAGCGGCTCGACGGTGCCGATCGTCTTCACGCTCACCAACAACGGCCCCGACACCAGCACCGGCTCGACGCTGACCTACCCGATTCCCACGGGCCTGTCGGTGTCGGGCAGCGGCCTGCCTTCAGGCTGTTCGATCACGGGCAGCGAACTGCGCTGCAACGTGCCGGCCACGCCGGCCACCGCCGGCAGCAACAGCCGCACCTACAGCATCAACGCCGTGGTCACCGCGGGCGCGGGCTCCACCATCACGCACCAGCCGGCCGTGGCGGCCGCGGGTTCGGTGGAGGACGGCGTTTCCACCAACAACGGCGCCACCGCCAACACCACCGTGACGGCGGGCTACGTGCTCGCGCTCGCGAAGAGCCACGACGGCGGCCAGCTGCTGGTGGGCCAGCGCTTCAACTTCAGGCTGAGCCCGAGCTTCAGCGGCACCGCGCCCACGGGCGTGACGCTGACCGACACCATTCCCGCCAACTTCGCGATCCAGACGCTGCCCAGCCAGCCGGCCGGCTGGAGCTGCTCCGCCAGCGGCCAGACGGTGAGCTGCACCCGCAGCAACATCGGCGGCAGCGGCGGCGCGAACGTGGCGCTCGGCGACATCGTGGTGCCGGTCATCGCGATGACCGCCGGCACCGGCATCGTCAACGAAGCCACCGTGAGCGCGACCGGCCCCATCGCCAACTCGGCCACCGGCAGCGTGCCGGCCGACGTGGCGGTCTCGGCCACCGACTTCCGCGCCGACAAGCGCCGCGGCTGGCCGCAGAACAACGTGCCGCTGGGCCAGGCCTTCGACTACCAGGTCGGCAGCACCAACCTCGGCGGCACCCGCCTGCTCGCGGGCAGCACCATCCAGCTGGTGGACGACCTGCCCGCCGGCGTGCAGATCAACAGCGTCACCCAGCGCGACGGCTACACCTGCGCGGTGACCAAGGGCGGCGCCACCGTCGTGCCGACGCCCGCGACGCCGGTGCCCGGCCCCGCCACCGTGACCTGCACGCGCACGCTCGCGGCCGACATCGGCGTGGACACCTCCAACGGCAGCAGCGCGCGCAACGGCGGCTACATCATCGTGAACGCCACCATCCCGTCGCTGCCGGCGGGCGGCCAGATCGTCAACAGCATGTGCGTGAACGTGGCGCTGCCCGCGGCAGCGCCCACGCTCGGCGCCGACCCCGACGCCAACACCGGCAACGACTGCGTGAGCCTGGGCACCGGCGCGAACGACGGCGCCACCGCGGCCGACGTGAAGGTGCTCAAGCGCGTGGTGGGCATCGGCGACAGCGCGGGCAACCGGCAGGTCGCGGGCCAGGACGTCACCTGGCAGATCGAGGTGGTCAACGCCGGCCCCTCCGAGGCGCAGAACGTGGTCGTCACCGACGCCTTCGCCCAGGTGATCGGCGCGGGCGCCGTCACCCAGACGCCCAACGGCGGCACCTTCGCGGGCACCTGCGCGCTGCCGGCCAACGGCAGCGGCTTCGGGCAGGCGTCGCTGTCGAACTGCACGCTGTCGACCCTGCCGGTCTGCCGCGCGAGCACCGACCCCGCCAGCGCCCTGCCGCTGTGCCCCGTCATCCAGGTCGTCGCGAAGCACTACGGCGACGGCGCATCGGCAACCGATCACGGCTTCCAGATCAACAACACCGCCAACGCGCTGGCAACCACGCCGGCCGATCCGAACCTGGCCAACAACGACGGCAGCGCCACCGCCTACCTGCTGGCGCGCGCCGATGTCACGGTCACCAAGTCGGCAAGCCCCGCCACGGTGCCGGTCGGCCAGCTGCTCACCTACACGCTCACGGCACGCAACCAGAGCCTCGCGCAGGGCAACATGAGCCGCGCCTACGACGTGCACGTGGTCGACACGCTGCCGGCCAACCTGATGTTCATCTCGGCCACAGCCTCGGGCGGCGGCAGCTGCTCGACGCAGCCGAGCAAGACCCAGCCCACGGGCACCGGCACCACCAACAACCAGCTGGAGTGCGCCTGGAGTTCGCTGGACCGCAACGTGCAGCAGACCGTCTCGGTGCAGGTGCGGCCGCTGTACGTGCTCAACGGCTCCACGGTGACCAACAGCGTGCACGTCTCCACGGCCACGCCGGAGATCAGCACCACCAACAACGACGCCACCGTGCCGGCCACCATCGGTGCGCCGGTGTACGACCTGGTCGTCACCAAGCGCGACGACGTCGACCCGGTGAACGTGGGCGACGACGTGGGCTACACCATCACGGTGTCGAACAACAGCGCCTCGACGGCGGAAGACGTGCGCATGGTCGACACGCTGCCGCTGCCAGGGCCGAGCGGCGAGGCGCCGCCCACGCTGGTGTCGGTGACCGCGCCGGGCGGCACCACCTTCGCGCTGGCCAACGGCGCCGCGATCGGCTCGGCCGGCGGGCAGATTGTCTTCACCATCCCGACGCTGGGCGGCAAGCAAGGTTCGTCGGGGGCAACCGGAGAGCCCGACACGCTGCAGTTCCGCGTGGTGCTGCGCGGCGTTTCGCGCGGCACCTTCCAGAACAACGCCAGGGTCGACTTCTTCGAAGCCGCGCGCAACGCCTTCGACACCGTGCAGGGCAACAACGCGGTGGCCGAGAACACCACCTTCCGCTTCAAGGCCGACGTGCAGGTGGTCTCCAAGGCCGCCGTCGTGGCCGGCACCAACACGCCGCTGGGCACCGTCTCCTCGGCGGTGCCCTTCGACTGGATCGTGCAGCTGCGCAACAACGGCCCCGACAGCGCCGAGACCACCGCCTTCACCGACAACCTGCCCGCACCGCTGGTGCTGGCCGGCACGCCGGTGTTCACCGTGACCGGGGGCAGCTTCACGCCCGCCGCGCCTACATGCACCGGCACGGCCGGCAGCAGCGCCGTGAGCTGCGCCATCACTTCGATGCCGGCCAACGGCACGGCCACCGTGCGCATTCCGGTGCGCTTCAGCGGCGCGGCGCCGGCCAATGGCACCGTGCTCACCAATCGCGCCCACATCGTCACCACCGGTTCGGGCGACACCAACGGCGGCACCGATCCGGACGGCGGCAACAACTTCAACGACGGTTCCGTGATTGTGCAGAACAGCGCGCTCTCGGGCCGCGTGTATGAAGACCTGAACGGCAACGGCCTGATCGACGGCGGCGAGCCCGCCATCGCCGGCGTGACCATCCGCCTGACCGGCACCGACAGCTCGGGCAATGCGGTCTCGATGACCACCACCACCGACGCGGGCGGCAACTGGGCCTTCACCGTGCCCGCAGGCACCTACAGCGTGACGGAGGACCAGCCCGCCGCATACCTGCCCGGCATCACGCGTGCCGGCACCGTCAGCGGTGCGGGCAGCACGCCCGGCACCGTGCCGCCGGGCACCGGCAACGGCCCGAACGGCTCCAACGCCAACCGCATCGACAACATCGTGCTCGGCACGGGCGGCGCCTCCAGCGCCAACAACTTCGGCGAGGTGCGCGCCTCGAGCCTGGCCGGCCGCGTCTACCAGGACGCCGACTACAACAACACGGCCAGCCCGGGCGATCCCGGCATCGCCGGCGTGACCGTCACGCTCACCGGCACCGACATGTTCGGCAACCCGGTATCGCTGACCACCACCACGGCGGCCAGTACCGGCAACTACGCCTTCAACAACCTCACGCCCGGCACCTACGTGCTGACCGAGACGCAGCCCGCGGGCTTCGCCGACGGCAGCGACGCGGCCGGCAGCGCCGGCGGCACCGCGGGCAACGACGTGGTGAACGCCATTGCGCTGGCCTCCAACGTGAACGGCACCGGCTACAACTTCGGCGAGCTGCTCACCCGCATCACGACGCGCGTGTTCGTCGACGCCAACAACGACGGCATTCCGCAGGCCGGCGACACCGGCATCCCGAACGTCGAGCTGCGCCTGACGGGCACCGACGCCGCGGGCAACGCGGTGAATATCCTCGCGGTGGCCACCGGCACGCCGGGCGGCTACGAGTTCCGCAACGTGCCTCCCTCGGGCGCGGGCGGCTACACCATCACCGAGACGCAGCCGGCCAACTACGCGCCGGGCAAGGCCAACAACAACGGCCAGCCCGGCACGCCGCAAGGCGGCGGCAACGTCATCAGCGGCGTGACCGTCCCGGGCACCAACGTGCCGCTGACGCAGGGCGAATACTGGTTCGGCGAACTGCTGCCCGGCGGCATCTCCGGCCGCGTCTACTACGACCGCGACGGCAACGGCGCGCAGGGCGCGCCGGCCACCGAGCCGGGCCTGGCGGGCGTGACCATCACGCTCACCGGCACCGACGTCAACGGCCAGGCGGTGTCGCGCACAACCACCACCGACGCCAGCGGCGACTACAGCTTCCCGGACCTCGCACCGGGCAGCTACGCCGTGACCGAGGCGCGCCCCGCGGGCTACCTGCCCGGCATCACGCGCGCCGGCAACGTCAGCGGCGCGGGCAGCACGCCCGGCTCGGTGCCCACAAGCGGCAGCGGCGTGAGCAACGGCCCCAACGGCTCGACCGCGAACGTCATCCAGAACATCGTGCTGGGCGCGGCGGGCGCGGGCTCCACCGGCAACAACTTCTCGGCCGTGAAGCCGGCCAGCCTCTCGGGCTACGTGTACGCCGACGTGGCCCCCTCCAACGGCACGCGCGACACCGGCGAGCCCGGCATCGCCGGCACCACCATCCGCGTGACCGGCACCGACTTCCAGGGCAACCCGGTCGACCGCACGGTGCAGACCGCGGCCGACGGCCACTACCTGGTCGACGCGCTCACGCCCGGCACCTACCAGATCGACGAGACCCAACCCGCCGGCGTGGCCGACGGCCCCGAGTCGCTGGGCACCGTGGGCGGCGCGCCGCGCGGCACCGCCAACCCCGGCGGCACCAACGACCGCTTCGGCGGCCTGGCGCTGGTGTCGGAAGACGCGGGCATCGACTACAACTTCGGCGAGCGCGGCGGCCAGATCGCGGGCTGGGTGTACGTCGACACCAACAACGACGGCGTGCGCCAGCCGACCGAGGCCGGCATTCCTGGCGTGACGCTCACGCTCACCGGCCGCTCGGCCAGCGGGCTCGCGGTGAATGCCACGGTGGTCACCGACGCGAACGGCCGCTATGTCTTCACCGGCCTGCTGCCGGCCGACGCGGCGGGCTACACCATCCGCGAGACGCAGCCCGTGACCTACGCCGACGGCCTGGACGCCGTGGGCACCGTCGAGGGCGCGGCCACCGGCACGCTGGGCAACGACGTCATCGGCGCCATCGCCTACCGCGGCGGCAACGGCGACAACTACAACTTCGGCGAACGCGGCGCATCGCTGGCGGGCACCGTCTACAACGACGCCAACCGCAACGGCAAGCGCGAGCCGCAGGACCTGCCGATCGCCGGCGTGACCATCACGCTCACCGGCACCGACGCGGCCGGCCAGCCGGTGACGCGCACCGCCGTCACCGACGCCAACGGCCGCTACGAGCTGCCGGGCCTGCCCCTTCCGGGCAGCGGCGGCTACACCATCACCGAGACGCAGCCCAGCGGCTACGACGAAGGCATCGCCATCCCCGGCACGCTGGGCGGCACCGCGCAGGGCACGAACCAGATCCGCGTGAACTTCACCGGCCTGGAAGCCAACGGTACCGGCTACGACTTCACCGAGCACAGCAACCAGCCCGCGTCGCTCACCGGCACCGTGTGGTTCGACCTGAACCACAACCGCACCCGCGAATCGGGCGAAGGCCAGGGCGAAGGCTGGACGGTCGAGCTGATGCGCTGCGCCGACGGCGGCAACGCCTGCGCCGAGAACGCGGCCACCGTGCTCTACACCGTGACCACCGGCGCCGACGGCAGCTACCGCTTCGGCGACCTCGTGCCCGGCGAATACCGCGTGCGCTTCCGCTCGCCCGACGGCCGCGTCGTTGGCGGCGTGTGGCCGACCGACGCCGCGCAGAACGGCGCCAACGGCCCCTACCCGACGCCTGCCGCGAGCGACCCGCGCTTCAGCATCAAGGTGCGCGTGAGCGCGGGCGCCAACATCCAGAAGCAGGACCTGCCCTACGACCCGGGCGGCGTGGTGTATGACAGCGTGAGCGGCACGCCCGTGCCCGGCGCGCTGGTGAAGCTGGTCGGCCCGGCGGGCTTCGACCCCTCGCAGCACCTGCTCGACGGACGCGACAGCTACACCACCGGCACCAGCGGCTACTACGACTTCTTCGTGCTGCCGGGCGCACCGGCCGGCGAGTACCGCCTCGTCATCACGCCGCCGGGGGCCTACCTGCCCTCCTCGATGTACCCGCCCGCGGCCGGCGCGCTGGGCACGCAGTCGTGCGCGGCGCCCGCCAACGGCCCGGCACCCGCGCAGACAAAGCCCTGCGTGGTGAGCCCCGGCGCGGCACTGGTGCCGGGCGCGGGCTACTACATGCTGTTCAACATGCCGGGCGGCGGCGGCCAGCACGTGGTGGCCAACAACATCCCGCTCGACCCGTCGGACGCCACGCTCATCGAGCTGCGCAAGACCACCTCGAAGCTCACCGTGAAGAAGGGCGAGCTGCTGCCCTACCGCATCACGGCGCGCAACACGCGCGGCACCACGGTGCCGGGCGTGGCCGTGGTCGACACGCTGCCGCCGGGCTTCCGGTACATCCAGGGCTCGCTCAGCGTGCGCACGCTGCCCGGCGGCGTGGCGCTGCCGGTGGTGCCGCAGGTCAGCGGCCGCCAGGTGATCGTGCCCGGCCAGAACTTCGCGCCCAACGAGACCAAGGAATACCTGATGGTCGCGGGCGTCGGCGTGGGCGTGGGCGAAGGCGAGTTCGTCAACCAGGTCGTCGCCACGCAGGGCGTGGGGGGCAGGACGCTGTCGAACCTGGCCACCGCCAGCGTGCGCGTGGTGCCCGACGCCCTCTTCGACTGCACCGACGTGATCGGCAAGGTCTACGACGACAGGAACGCCAACGGCTACCAGGACGACGGCGAACCGGGCCTGGCCAACGTGCGCATCGCCACCGTCAACGGCGTGCTGGCCACCACCGACGCCGAGGGCCGCTACCACATCGCCTGCGCCGCCATACCGAAGGAAGGCACCGGCAGCAACCTGGTGCTCAAGCTCGACGAGCGCACCCTGCCTTCGGGCTATCGCACCACCAGCGAGAACCCGGCGGCCGAGCGCGCCACGCGCGGCAAGGTGCTGAAGATCAACTTCGGCGCCACCGTGCACCGGGTGGTGCGCCTCGCGCTGCAGGGTGCGGCCTTCGACGACGGCGCCGCCACGCTGCGCGCCGCCTTCGCGGGCGAACTCGACCGCACGGTCGCCGTGCTGGCCGAGAAGACATCGGTGCTGCGGCTGGCCTACAAGGCCGCGCCGGGCGAGCCCGCCTCGCTGGGCCGCGACCGCACCGACGCGGTGAAGGCCGCTGTGCTCTCGCGCTGGAAGCAGCTCGGCGAGCAGCGCGCCTCGCGCAACGAGCCGCCGCTCTTCAACCTGGACGTCGAGATCGAACTGGTGCCTGCCGCCGCCTCTTCCGAGGAGGCCAAGCCATGACGCGAGGAAAAGACACCGCCGCCATGACCCGACAACAGACACCGAACCCGATCGAGCGAGCCGACATGAGAAGAAAGAAGAAGGCGCTTCCGAAGCGCATGGCCCTTGCGAGCGCCGTGGCCACCGCCTGCCTCGGCATGGGACTGGCCGCCGCGCAGGAGACCGCGGTGCGCGGCCGCATGCTCGACCACGCCGCGGCCGACCCGCGGGCGGTGGAGATCGACGGCGCACGCCGCCTGCCGCGCAGCAGCGAACGCGAGCTGCCCGCCACCGCGCCGGCGGTCGCCGCGCCCGCCGACCCCGGCGTGTGCCGCACCTTCACCGCCTTCGGCACCGACGACGCGCCGCTGCGCCTGAGCGTGGACGGCCAGCTGCTGTCGCCCGACGGCAAGCAGCCCGCGGCCGACGGCACCACCAGCGCCGACCGCCAGCGCTGCGTCGACGTGCAACTCGAGCGCAACCAGCTGCGCCTGCAGTACGACAACCTCTCGCAGCCGCGCCGCCTGAGCGCCAGCGCCTGGCCCACCACCGTGGTGGCCGGCGACACGGTGCGCTTCGCGGGCTACAGCAACTACCTGCTCTTCACCTCGAAGGCCGAACTGCGCGTGTACACCGCCAACGAGGCGATGCAGCGCCGCCTGCTGGCCACCGTGCCGCTGGACGCCGGCCTGCGCGGCGAATGGCAGGTGCCCGAAGGCCTGCTCGACCGCCTGCCCGAGAGCGCGAGCGGCAAGCTCTACTACCGCGTTCGCGTGTACGACCGCCAGGGCCGCTTCGACGAGACCGACGACCTCTCGCTCACGCTGGCCAAGCGCCACAAGCCCGAGACCGGCACGCCGCCCGATGCGGCACGCGAGCTGCTGCGCGGCTACGGACAGAACAACATCGCCATCGCCAACATTCCGCTGAGCGCGGGCACCGTCACCGCCAGCGGCGCGGCCATCCGCCCCGGCGAGAGCGTGCGCGCGCTGGGCTTCGCGGTGCCGGTGGACGAGGCCGGGCGCTTCGTCTTCCAGCAGCTGGTGCCGCGCCGCGTGCAGACCGGCGAGATCGCCGTCACCGACGCGCAGGGCGCCACGCGCGTCTACCGCCGCGACTTCGACCTGCCCACCAGCGACTGGTTCTTCTTGGGCCAGGCCGACCTCACCGTGGGCAGCAACAGCGTGAGCGGCCCGGCCGCGATCATGACCAACGACAAGAACCGCTACGGCGGCGGCGGCTGGAGCGAAGGCCGCATCGCCGGCTACGCCAAGGGCCAGCTCAACGACCGCTGGACGCTCACCGCCAGCGTCGACACCGAAGAGCGTCCGCTGAAGGAGTTGTTCCGCAACCTCGACCGCAAGGACCCGACCTCCCTCTTCCGCCGCTTCGACCCCGAGGACTCGTGGAGCACCTTCGGCGACGACTCCACCACCGTAGAGGACGCGCCCACCCAGGGCCGCTTCTACCTGCGCGTGGACGACGGCCGCTCGCAGGCGATGTGGGGCAACTTCAAGCTCAACTTCGGCGACACCGAACTCACCCGCGTGAGCCGCGGCCTCTACGGCTTCCACGGCCGCTACCTCGGCGAGGAGTCGACCTCCTTCGGCGAGGCGCGGCTGAAGATCGACGCCTTCGCGGCCGAGCCCGGCACGCTGGCCGCGCGAGAAGAGTTCCGCGGCACCGGCGGCTCGCTCTATTACCTGCGCAACCAGGACATCACGCGCGGCGCCGAGCGCGTGACGCTGGAGATCCGCGACCGCGACTCCGGCCTGGTGCTCAAGCGCACGCAGCTCGTGCCCACCACCGACTACGAGATCGACTACCTGCAGGGCCGCGTGCTGCTGTCGGCGCCGCTGCCCAGCCTGTCGGACGACGGCTCGCTGGTGCGCGCCGGCGGCTTCACCGGCATGCCGACCTACCTGGTGGTGGACTACGAATACACGCCGCTGGCCACATCGCTCGACACGCTGGCCGTGGGCGGCCGCGTCTCGTGGTGGGCCAACGACAACGTCGGCGTGGGCGTCACCGCCTCGCGGCAGGACCAGATCGGCGGCGACCAGCGCCTGGCCGGCGCCGACATCACGCTGCGCAAGACCGAGAACACCTACCTCAAGGGCGAGTTCGCGCGCAGCCGGGGCCCGGGCACCAGCCAGCTCGACTCGACGGACGGCGGCTTCAGCTTCACAGGCCGCAACGGATCGCTGACCAACGGATTGGGCAACGGCCCCACCGGCAGCGCCAACGCATGGCGGCTCGAAGGCCAGGCCGACCTCGGCGACTTCGACATCCGCGGTGGCGGCCGCGTGAGCGCCTACGCGCAGTCGCGCGGCGCCGGCTTCTCGGCGCCGGGACAGTACGCAAGCAACGCCACGCGGCAGGTCGGCGTGCAGGCCAGCGTGCCCTTCGGCGAGAAGGCGGAGAACGGCGAGCTGCGCCTGAAGGCCGACCGCCGCGACGAACAGAACGGCTACAACAGCAGCGTGCTCGACGCGCAGTACTCGCTCGCCCTGTCGCCCGAGTGGAAGCTGGGCCTGGGCCTGCGCTACGACGACAAGACCGGCGACGCGCTCATCACCAGCCCGTCGCTGCCGACCACGCAGGCGGTGTCTGGCGAGCGCGCCGACGCGGCCGTGCAGCTCGAATACACCGGTGCCGACCGCTGGAGCGCCTACGGCTTCGCGCAGAAGACGCTGCGGCGCACCGGCACGCGGCTGGAGAACGACCGCATCGGCCTGGGCGGGCGCTACCGCGTCAACGACAAGCTCGCGCTGCGCGGCGAGCTCTCCACCGGCGACGGCGGCTTCGCGGGCAAGGCCGGCGTCGACTACCAGTACGACGACCGCTCCAGCGTCTACATGACCTACGTGTCGGACACCGGCCGCACCGACGAGAACCTCATCGGCCGCGGCGGCAGCCTGGTGACCGGCGTGCGCTCGCGCGTGGGCGACGGCCTCACGCTCTTCACCGAGCACCGCCAGGCCACCGGCGCGCAGCCCGGCCTCACGCATGCCTACGGCGTGCAGTACGCACCCGACACGCACTGGACCTTCGGCGTCAACTTCGAGAACGGCTGGATCGGCGCCGAGACGCTCGGCGCCACGCGCCGCCAGGCCGTGGCCTTCACCAGCGGCTATTCGAGCGAGCGCCTGAAGTACAGCGGCGGCCTCGAATACCGCAAGGACCGCACCACCGCCGAGACGCGCACCAGCTGGCTGGTGAAGAACTCCTTCAGCTGGAAGGTGGACGACGACTCGCGCTGGATCGGCAAGTTCAACTGGGCCGACAGCGACAGCACCACCGGCACGCTGGCCGCCGCCAAGTACACCGAAGCCATGCTCGGCTATGCGCTGCGCCCGGCGCTGAACGACCGGCTCAACCTGCTGTTCAAGTACACCTACCTGTACGACCTCTCCTCGCCGGGCCAGGTGGTGTCGGGCGGTGTCGATTCCACGCTGGGCACCGTCTCGACCACCGGCATCGACTACCAGCAGCGAAGCCACGTCTTCGCCATCGACGCCACCTGGGACCTCAACGAGCGCTGGACGCTGGGCGGCAAGTACGCCTGGCGCCGCGGCGAGCTGCGCGCGAGCCGCGACAGCTCCGCGCCATGGTTCAAGAGCTCGGCCGAGCTCGCGGTGCTGCGCGTCGACTGGAAGCTGGTGCGCAACTGGGACTGGATGCTCGAATGGCGCACCCTGCGCGCGAAGGAACTCAAGGATCGCAAGAGCGGCTGGGTCACCGCCGCGTACTACCACGTCAACGAGAACCTGAAGGTCGGCGTCGGCTACAACTTCACCGACTACTCCGACAACCTCACGGACATGAGCTACCGCAGCAAGGGCTGGTTCCTGAACGTGCTGGGCAAGTTCTGAAGAGGCCGGCCATGAGCGAACCCAAGGAGATGCCCTTCAACGTGCCGCTGATCGACATCGCGCAGACGCTGGCGCGCGCGGGCTTCCTCGACGCCCGAGGAGAGCGCTACAGGCTCTGCGAGGAATGGGCCCGCGACTTCCAGGCCGACTTCGAGGCCCGCGCCGCCGCCGGCCGCGAGCCGGGCAGCACCTACCTGCGCGACGTGACCGCCTTCGCGCTGCGCCGGGCCGCCGCTTACGGTTTCGCGGCGCGCAGCGAGGACTACGGCCCTCGGCTGTGCAGCGAGATGCGGCTTGCCGCCGGCGTGCGCTGAAATGAAGAAGACGGATGTTCTCGTGACGTTGATCGGCATGGCGCGCGCCGGCCTGGGCTTCACGCCCACGGACGCGCTCGCCTGCATCAGCGAGCTGATCGAGCGGGAAGACAAGCAGAATCCACTGCACGACGCCAACGTGGAGAGATTGCTGCGGCTCGGCGCCTGCGTATGGAGCCTGAAACACGGCATGCTGGCGCCGCCCTCCTCCAAGGGTCTGCTGCCGCAAGAGTTGAAGCAGCCGGAATAAACCGGAGCAACGCAGGCGCCCACGACATGGCGCTTGCATTCATTCAATAATTCAAATATTCTCGAATCATGGAAGAATCAAAAGTCGTTCAGTCTCTTGCCGCTCTTGCCCAGCCGCTGCGCCTTCGCGTCTTTCGCGCCCTCGTCGTGGCCGGCCCCGAGGGCCTGACGCCCGGGGCGCTGGTCGAGGCGATGGAAGTGCCGGCCACCAGCCTGTCGTTCCACCTGAAGGAGCTGACCAACTCCGGGCTCATCACGCAGGAGCGCAGCGGCCGCAACCTGGTCTACCGCGCCGCCTTCGAGCAGATGGATGCGCTGCTGGGCTTCCTCACCGAGAACTGCTGTGCGGGGGCCCCCTGCGCGGTGGAAGACAGAACAAAGTCCTGCCACAGCCAAGGAAGCACCCGATGAAGCGATTCCACGTTCACCTTCACGTCGACGACCTGCGCAAGAGCATTGCCTTCTATTCCAGCCTGTTCGCCGCCGAGCCCGCGCGCGTCGAGGCCGACTATGCCAAGTGGATGCTCGAAGACCCGCGCGTCAACTTCGCCATCTCGACCTTCGGCAGCGGCAAGGGCATCGACCACCTGGGCATCCAGGCAGAGGACGAAGGCGAGCTGCGGGAGCTGCGCTCGCGCGCCGAACTGGCTGACCGGTCGCTGCTCGACGAAGGCGAAACCAGCTGCTGCTACGCCCGCAGCGACAAGCACTGGGTGACCGACCCGCAGGGCATCGCCTGGGAGCACTACCGCACGCTCGACACGGTGCCCGTGCACGGCATTGCGCGCGAGCGGTCATCCGCCTGCTGCGTCACCCCTGGCAAGGCCAGCGCCTGCTGCTGAGCCACCAAGCCCCTCCTCGTTTCATGACCGACACCAACACCGCCCCGCTCAACGTGCTCTTTCTGTGCACGCACAACTCCGCGCGCAGCATCCTTGCCGAAGCGCTGCTCAACGACATCGGCGCCGGCCGCTTCAGGGCCTATTCGGCCGGCAGCAGCCCGCGCGCGAACCAGCAGCCCAATCCGATGGCCATCGAAGTGCTGCACAAGGCCGGCATCGACACATCGGGCCTGCGCAGCAAGAGCTGGGACGAGTTCGGGAAGCCGGATGCGCCCCGCATGGACCTCGTCGTCACCGTGTGCGACAACGCCGCGGGCGAGTCCTGTCCCTACTGGCCCGGCCAGCCGGCGACCGCGCACTGGGGCTACGCCGATCCCTCGGCGGTCGAAGGCGACGACGACCGCAAGCGCGAAGCCTTCCGCCAGACGCTGCACGCCATCCGCCGTCGCCTCGAGCTGCTGGTGAACCTGCCGGCGGCCAGCCTCGACAGGATGGCGCTGCAGGCCACCGCCCGCGAACTGGCCGGGTCCTGACGCGCGATGTCGTCCTCCATTGCACCGCCTGGTGCGAACCAGGCCGCCGCGCAGCCTTCCATCGGCGGCTTCGAACGCTACCTCACCGTGTGGGTGGCGCTGTGCATCGTCGCCGGGGTGGCCCTGGGCCAATGGTTTCCCACCGCGTTCCAGGCGGTGGCGCGCCTCGAACTCGCCAAGGTCAACCTTCCAGTGGGCCTGCTCATCTGGGTGATGATCGTGCCGATGCTCCTGAAGATCGACTTCGCAGCGCTCGGGCAGGTCAGGGCGCACTGGCGCGGCATCGGCGTGACGCTGGTGGTCAACTGGATCGTCAAGCCCTTCTCGATGGCGCTGCTGGGCTGGCTCTTCGTGCGCCATGCGTTCGCGACGCTGCTGCCGGCGGACCAGCTCGACAGCTACGTGGCCGGCCTGATCCTGCTCGCGGCGGCGCCCTGCACCGCGATGGTCTTCGTGTGGAGCCAGCTCTGCCGGGGCGACCCGTACTTCACGCTGTCGCAGGTCGCGCTCAATGACGCGCTGATGGTGGTGGGCTTCGCGCCGCTGGTGGCGCTGCTGCTGGGGCTGTCGTCGATCACGGTGCCGTGGGCCACGCTGCTGATCTCGGTGGGCCTGTACATCGTGGTGCCGGTCGCCATCGCGCAGCTACTGCGCGGGCATCTCCTGAAGAAGGGCCCTTCGCGCCTGCAGGCCGTGGGCACGCGGCTGGGCCGCTGGTCCATCGGCGCGCTGCTGCTCACGCTGGTGCTGCTCTTCGCGTTCCAGGGCGAGGCGATCATCGCGCAGCCGATGGTGATCGCGCTGCTGGCCGTTCCGATCCTCTGCCAGGTGGTGCTGAACTCGGGGCTGGCCTACCTGCTGAACCGCAAGCTCGGCGTGGCGCATTGCGTCGCGGGACCTTCGGCGCTGATCGGCGCGAGCAACTTCTTCGAGCTCGCGGTGGCGACTGCCATCAGCCTCTTCGGCTTCCAGTCGGGAGCGGCACTGGCCACGGTCGTCGGGGTGCTCATCGAGGTGCCGCTCATGCTGGCCGTCGTATCGGTCGTGACGCGGTCACGGCGCTGGTACGAGCAGGGGCTGCCGCGCTGAAGCGTACGGGCGGGGTCGGCGGCGGCGAAGGCTTCGCACACCGCGACTTGCGGCGAGTCAACCCGACCGTTGCCGATTCGCCTCTTCTTGCATGTGCCACAGCAGCGCGGGAAAAACCCCGACAAGCGCGTCGAGCCTGCTTTGCTACATTTTTCCGTCATGGCCCAGAAGACTCCCGTGACATTCGACAGAACCGCCGCAGAGGCCAGACCCCATGGCCGCTGATCCGCCACCTCGCTCGCCGGCGGCGCTCTCGCCCCTGACGCTGGCCGACGCGGATTTCCGCCTGATGGTGGAGGCGCTGCGGGACTACGCGGTCTTCCTGCTCGATCCGGACGGCCTGATCGTCGACTGCAATCCGGCGGCCCAGGTGCTGTGCGGCTGCGAACGCGATGGCGCCGTGGGGCAGCACTTCTCGCGCTTCCATCCGCCCGAGGCGCTCGAGACGGGCTTGCCCGCCAGGGATCTGCAGCAGGCGCGCGAGAACGGCCGGGCGCACGGCGAAGGCTGGCTCGTGCGCCATGACGCCAGCCGCTTCTGGGCGGAAACCACCCTCACGCGGCTCGTCGATGCGAACGGCGCGCTGCGCGGCTTCGCGCAGATCACGCGCGACTTCACCGAGCGGCGCCAGCAGGAGGAGCTTCTGCGCGCGAGCGAGGAACGCTTCCGCCTCATGGTCGAGGGCGTGAAGGACTACGCGATCTTCATGCTCGACCCCGACGGCCACGTGGCGAGCTGGAACCTCGGCGCGCAACAGACGAAAGGCTACGCCGCCAAGGAGATCATCGGCCAGCATTTCTCGAAGTTCTACCCGCCGGAAGTCGCGGCGCGCGGCTGGCCGGCGGAAGAGCTCCGCAACGCGCTGCGCGACGGGCGCTTCGAGGACGAAGGCTGGCGCGTGCGCAAGGACGGCAGCCGCTTCTGGGCCAGCGTGGTCATCACCGCGGTGTACGACCGGGCGGGCCGCCACAAGGGATTCGCCAAGGTCACGCGCGACCTCACCGAGCGGCGCCGCATCACGGCGCTGGAGGACGAGGGCCGGCGCATGACCACGTTCCTGGCCATGCTCGGGCACGAGCTGCGCAACCCGCTCGCGCCGATCTCCAACGCGGTGGAGCTGCTCAAGCGCGAACAGAGCGAGTCGCGGGTGCTGCGCAGCACCCGCGACATCATCGACCGCCAGCTCAAGCAGATGACGCGGCTGATCGACGACCTGCTCGACGTCGGCCGCATCACCAGCGGAAAGATCCAGCTCGAGGCCAAGCCCGTGCGGCTGCGCGAAGCGGTGCAGGACGCGGCCGACGCGGTGCGGGTGCTGGCCGCGCAGAAGGACCAGCAGTTCGACGTGCGGATCGACGCAGCAGACCCCTGGATCACCGGAGACCGGGCGCGCATCGTGCAGGTGGTGAGCAACCTCCTGCACAATGCCTGCAAGTTCACGCCCGTGGGCGGACAGGTGAGCGTCGCGGTGGGCCTCGGCGCGGTCGATGCCGTCACCGGCCTGCCCGAGGCGGAGATCGCCGTTCGCGACAGCGGCGTGGGCGTGCATCCGCAGGACCTGCAGAGGATCTTCGATCTCTTCGTGCAGGGAGAGCAGGACGCCTCGCACAGCAGCGGCGGGCTCGGCCTTGGCCTGAGCCTGGTGCAGCAGCTGGTGTCGCTGCATGGCGGCCGCGTGAGCGTTTTCTCCAGCGGACGGCCTGGCGAAGGCAGCGAGTTCCTGGTGCAGCTGCCCGCATCGCCGCCGCCCGAGCCGGGCAGCGGTACGCCCCGGTCGGCCGGAGACAGGCTGGTGCTGGTGGTGGACGACAACAAGGACGCGGCCGAAACGCTCTCCCTGCTGGTGGAAGCCCTCGGCTACGCGACCAAGGTGGTCCACGGCGGGCTCGCCGCCGTCGAGGCGGCGAAGGAACTGCGGCCCGACGTGATGCTGATCGACATCGGCATGCCCGACCTCGACGGCCACGCCGTGGTTCGGCGGCTGCGCGCCGAGCTGGTCGATCCGCCCACGGCGATCGCCGTGACGGGCTATGGACAGGCCAGCGACCGCGAGACCAGCTACGAGGCCGGCTTCCACAGCCACCTGACCAAGCCGGTGGACGTCGATCGGCTGGCCGACATCCTCATGCACCTGCTGCGGCCGGCGGCGCACCTGAGCTTCTGAAACTTGCGCACGCGCCAGCCGGGCGCGGATCACCGGCGTCAAGCCTGACCCGGGGCCTCCTGCATCGCGGGAGGAGTTCGAGAACCCTCCCGCGCATTCACCGCGCCGGCGAGATTCCCGACCATCGCAAGCAACGCATCGCCGAAGCCGCCGCGTGCCCGCGCATCGGTCCTGGCGCTGGTCGTCACCCGCGGCTGCGCGCTCCAGGCGATGCGGGCACCGCTGGCCTGCAGGGCCCGCACCAGCATCACGTCCTCGTCGCAAGCCAGTGGCTCGAAGCCGCCCGCACGGCGATAGGCATCGGCCGAAACGCCGAGGTTGGCGCCGTGCACGTGCCTGTGTCCGTCGGCATCGACGTAAGCGCGCGAGAAGTGCTCCTGCAGCAGATGGCCGTCTATGCCGTGCGCGCTCCAGTCGTCGACGCCGACCGAGCCGCAGACCGCGTCGGCGTTCTCGGCCAGCTGCCTGACCAGCCAGTCCGGCGAGACCTCGGTATCGGCGTCGGTGAACGCGAGCCAGCGGGCTCCGGCATCGACGAAGAGCCCGGCGCCGGTAGCGCGGGCGAGGCCCACGTTGCGGGCCTCGATGGCAATGCGCGCAACGCCGTGACGCTCGGCCACGGCTGCGGTCGCGTCGCTGCAGCTGTCGAGCACGACGAGAACCTCCACCGGCTCGCCAGCCAACCCAGGATGGGCCGCCGCGCGCAGGACCGATGCCAGCGACGCGCCGATGCGTTCGCCTTCGTTGTGCGCGGGAATGACGACGCCGATCACCGGATGCCCTCCCGTTCGGCCACCGAGCGGCCATCGCGTGCCCACACCTGCAGCACGAAGTCGTCTTCCTCATGGAACACGAGGCGCGGCAGGCCGAGCGCAGAAAGCGCCGCATGCACTTCGTGCGTGGACAGACTGCGCTGCGCGAAATCCGCGCGCCAGTCGCAGGCGACCAGCGTGCCGTCCGCGTCGAGCGATTCGCCGCAGCATCCGGCCACGCGCCGCATCTCGTCGCGCTTGAGGAAGTAGCCCAGCTCGCTCAGGACGATCAGGTCGAAGCCGCCTGCATCGCGCGGCCACTCCGCGGGCAAGGCGTGCCGCTCCAGGCGTACGTTGGCGAGCGAACCGGTGCGCCTGCGGGCAATCTCCAGCGCATGCGGCGAGAAGTCGCTCGCCAGCACGTGGTCGCAGCGCTGCGACAGCGCCTGCGTGAGTTCACCGGTGCCGCAGCCGGGCTCGTAGGCACGCCTGTACCGGGCCCGGGGCAACGCGGCCAGCAGCACCGCGCGCTTGCGGATCTCGTACCAGCGATGCCGCACTGCGTAAGGGTCCTCGCTGCCTGCATAGAGCGCGTCGAAGTAAGACCTGCGCCCGCCGCTCACAGGAACACCACCTCGTAGGGACGCCGCGCCCGCGCGACGGTGGTGGCGCGCAGCACGGGGCCGGCGCCGGTGGATGCATCGCGCCGCAGCTGGCTCGTGAATGCCTGCACCGCGGCGCGCTTGCGCCTCATGGCTTCTTCGTCCAGGTCGATGCGGACCGCGTGTCGCCAGGGCATGCGCGTGTCGCCGGGGTGCGACCAGTGCCAGCCCCAGACGGGCACTTCCGCCAGCCTCGCACCGGCAGCAGCGCAGGCGAGCGCGCAGGCCTGGCCCGTGGCTTCGTGATCGGGATGGCCGTCGCGGCGCCAGGTCGTGAACACCACGTCGCGCGGCCGCAGCAGCGACACAAGCCGTGCAGCCAGCGTGCCGCGTACGGCCGCCAGGCCGCCATCGGGCAGGCCCAGCCGCACGGGTTCGACAGGCAGCCCAAGGCGCTCGAGCGCGAGCCGGGATTCGAGCGGGCGCTCCTTCGCCAGCCGCTCGGCAGGCCACTCCGTCGAGCCGTCGTGGCTTGCCGTGCCATCGGTCACCGCGATGACTTCGATCCGCGCACCGGCATCCGCCAGTTGTGCAAGCAGCCCGCCCACCGACAGCACTTCGTCGTCGGGATGCGGAGCCACCACCACCGCGCGGGCGTTTCGCGGAACCAGCGTGCGCGCATCGATGCGGGGCAACGCGGCCAGAACCGGCCAGCCGTTCCACTCGGCCTCGGCCGTGCCTTCTCCGCGGATGGCGGGACGGGCTACAGCATCCATGAAGAAGGCTCCTTTCCGACGTCTTGCGAGGCGAGCATGCCCAGGGCGGCGAGATCGCGTTCGGCGTGGCTCTGGCGAAGAAACACCGGCAGATCGGCCATCGCCCGGGCGAAGGCCCGGTCGCGGCACAGCGGGCCCGCGCCCAGCGCCCTGCCCGCATGGCGCATGACCTCGTTGGCGGCCTGCTCCACGGCAAGGCGGGCGCGCAGGGCGACCTGCCTGGCGTCGTCGCGCGGATGCCGGTCGATCCACGCGGCCGCCTCGCGCAGCAGCGCGACCGCGGGCGTCAATGCCGCGTCGATGGCGCCTAGATGCGCGAGCCGGTGCGGATCCGGCGCCTTGCCCATGAGCGCGTGAGCCGCCCGGGCGATACCCAGGGCGCCGCCGAACCAGCATGCGGCGATGCCCGCACCGCCCTGCCAGAAGCCGGGGCGCCGCGTGTAGTCGCCGGGGCGGCCGATCGCAGTGGCCGCGGCGTGGTCGAAGCGGACGTCCACGCTGGCGCTGTCCGCCATGCCGACCGCGTGCCATCCCTCGTCCGTGACGCGAACCCCGGGCTGGTCCATGGCGACGGCGGCAAGCCAGGGCTCGCCGTCGCGGTTCCAGCAGCTCACGACCGCGTGCGTGACGCTGGCGGCGCCGGAGCACCAGGCCTTGGTGCCGCTCAACCGGATGGCCGTGCCTCTTTCCTCCTCGGCGATCACTCGGGCATCCGGCGGCTCGGCACACCAGGTCGCCCATCGCGCTCCTTCGGATGCGGACAGCCCGCCACCGAGTTCGGCCTGGATCGCGAGCGCATCCGTATGGCCTTCGAAGAGCTTGACCAGCGAGAGATCGTGGGCCGCCACTTCCGCCAGCACGCGCCAACGCGCGAGTGTCTGGCCGGCGCCCGGCATGGGCAGCACGTCGAGCCCTGCCTCGACAAGGTGCCTGAGCGCCAGGCGGCTGCCGTGCCGAAGCTGCAGGTGCCGCAAGTCGTCGTCGGAGGGCTGGTCGTACATGGAAATATGAAATGAAGCGAAGGAAGGGAAAGATCAGAAAGGACTTCGTTGAGCGAAATTAGGCAGGCCGCGCCTCGCGGTTCGTCGGTGGGCTGCGCTCGCACCTGTAGGAGGAACCGCGAGGGCCGGGCTGCCGGAGCATCGCGGGCCATCGTGGGCAAGTAGTCCTACACCCCGACCCGAGCATTCCCGATGAGACGCGCCGCCGATCGGAGGGAGACCAGTGGCCTGGGCTTTGAAGCGAGCGTCGGCGTCTCCCAGATGCGTCGTCAAGGAGAAAGTCATGGCCATGGTCACAAACGTCATCTCGTCCGATCGGGTGGAAGGAACCACCGTCTACAACGCCGGGGGCGAAAAGCTCGGCAGCATCGACGACCTCATGATCGACAAGCTCTCCGGGCAGGTGCGTTACGCCGTGCTCGAGTTCGGCGGCTTCCTCGGCATGGGCAAGGATCGCTATCCCATCCCCTGGAGCATGCTGAAGTACGACACCGCACAGGAAGGCTACGTGGTTCCCCTTCAGAAGGAGACGCTCGAAGGCGCGCCCCGCTACGCGGACAACAGCATTCCCGACTACGACGAAAGCTACACCGCGAGCATCAACAAGTACTACGGCCTCTGAGTCCGGGTGCTCCCCCTCGCCAGGTTGTTGAAAGCCCATGTACGCGCACATCCAGCTCGGCGCCCGGAACCTGCCCCTCATGTGCGCCTTCTATGACCAGGTGCTTGCGCACCTCGGGCTCGAGCGGGTGGTGGCACTGGAGAACATCGGACCCGCCGGCCTCTACTGGCGACGGCCGGGACGGCGCTGGCCGCAGTTCGTGATCAATCGCCCGTTCGATGGCCTGGAAGCCGGCGTCGGAAACGGCACGCAGGTCAGCTTCCTGGCCGATCGACGCGGCACGGTGGACGCGATGTGGGCAGCCGCCCTCGCCCACGGCGGGCGCGATGAAGGCGCTCCCGGCTTGCGGGCGCGCTACGCGCCGGACTTCTACGCAGCCTACTGCCGCGACCCAGAGGGAAACAAGCTCTGCTTCGTGCATACGGACGGCTCCTAGCTGCGCGCGCATCCACACGCACAGGGTTGTTGCGCCCCGTTGCCGCGGAAGACCGGCACTGCCAATCACGCACGCCGCTCTCCTACGCAGCGCGCACAGCGTGATCGTCAACGTTCCCGAAGGATTCGGAGATTCAGGAAGCGCGTTTCCTTCACCCACCCGACCCTGATGATCGAGAGGACGATATGCAACGTTTCAAGGATCGCGTCGTCATCGTGACCGGCGCAGGCAGCGGCATCGGCGAAGCCACGGCGCGCCGCTTTTCGCAGGAAGGCGCGAGCGTGGTGCTCGCGGGCGACACGCTCGCCAAGCTGCAGCGCGTGGCGCGCGATCTGCCGGAAGAACGCACGCTGGTGAAGGTGGCCGACGTTTCCAGCTTCGGCCAGGTGCAGGCGCTGGTGGACGCAACCGTCGAACGCTTCGGCGCGCTGCACGTGCTTTTCAACAATGCCGGCATCGCGGTCGAAGGCACGGTCACGCAGCCGCCGCTGGAAGACTGGAACAGGATCATGGCGGTCAACGCCGGCGGCGTGTTCCACGGCTGCCGGGCGGCCATGCCGCACCTGGTGCGCAGCAAGGGCTGCATCGTCAACACGGCCTCGGTTTCGGGCCTGGGCGGCGACTGGGCGATGGGCTTCTACAACGCGTCGAAGGGCGCCATCGTCAATTTCACCAAGGCCCTTGCGCTCGACCACGGCAAGGAAGGCGTGCGCGTGAACGCGGTGTGCCCCAGCCTCACCTTCACGCCCATGACGCAGGACATGAAGGGCGACAGCGCGCTGATGGCGAAGTTCGCCGAACGCATTCCGCTGGGGCGCGGCGCCGATCCTTCGGAGATCGCGGCCGTGGTCGCCTTCCTGGCGAGCGACGACGCGAGCTTCGTCTCGGGCATCGCGATGCCGGTGGACGGCGGGCTGATGGCCTCCAACGGCCAGCCCGACATGGGCTGAGGAGCGGCACGCCATGGCAGCAAAGACAGTCGGCGACTTCGTCGTCGAGCGCATGCGCGAATGGGGCGTTCGCCGCATCTACGGCTATCCGGGCGATGGCATCAACGGCATCGTGGGCGCACTCGACCGCGCGGGCGACGCCATCGAGTTCGTGCAGGCCCGCCACGAGGAACTGGCCGCATTCATGGCCTGCGCGCACGCCAAGTTCTCGGGCGAGGTGGGCGTGTGCCTCGCGACCTCGGGGCCTGGCGCGATCCATCTGCTGAACGGCCTCTACGACGCGAAGCTCGACCACCAGCCGGTGGTGGCGCTGGTCGGCCAGCAGAAGCGCAGCGCGCTGGGCGGCGACTACCAGCAGGAGGTGGACCTCGTCTCGCTCTTCAAGGACGTGGCCCACGAGTTCGTGCAGATGGCCACCAGCGCCGAGCAGGTGCGCCACCTGATCGACCGCGCGATGCGCATCGCGCGCGACCGCCGCACCGTGACCTGCGTGATCTTCCCGAACGACGTGCAGGAGCTTCCCGCCGTGCCGGTGCCGCCGCGCGAGCACGGCACGGTGCACAGCGGCATCGGCACCACGGCGCAGTCGGTGGTGCCGCCGCCCGATGCGCTGCAGTACGCGGCGGACATCCTGAACGCCGGGCGCAAGGTGGCGATCCTCGCCGGCGCGGGTGCGCTGCATGCGGGCGACGAACTCATCGCGGTGGCCGAACGGCTGGGCGCGGGCATTGCCAAGGCACTGCTCGGCAAGGCCGCGGTGCCCGACGATCTTTCCTTCGTGACGGGCGCCATCGGCGTGCTCGGCACGCGGCCCAGCTCGTGGATGATGGAGGAGTGCGACACGCTGCTGATCGTGGGCTCTTCCTTTCCGTATGCAGAGTTCCTGCCCGAAGAGGGGCAGGCGCTCTGTGTGCAGATCGACACCGACGCACGCGCGCTGGGCCTGCGATATCCAGTCGAACTGGGCCTGGCGGGCGACAGTCGCGCCACGCTGGCGGCCCTGCTGCCGCTGCTTGCTCAGAAGGAGGACACCTCGTGGCGCGAAGCCCTCGAGAGTCAGGTCGCGCACTGGTGGCGTGTGCTCGAGGCGCGCGCCCATGTGCCGGCTTCTCCGGTCAATCCGCAGCGGGTGTTCTGGGAACTCTCGCCACGCCTGCCCGACTTCGCGGTGATCACCTGCGACAGCGGCTCGGCCGCCAACTGGTATGCACGCGACGTGAAGCTGCGCCGCGGCATGAAGGCCAGCCTCTCCGGCGGGCTGGCGACCATGGGGCCGGCCATTCCGTACGCGATCGCGTCGAAGCACGTTCACCCGGAAAGGCCGGTGGTCGCCCTGCTGGGCGACGGCGCAATGCAGATGAACGGGATCAACGGCCTCATCACCATCGCGCGGCTGTGGCGCGACTGGATCGATCCGCGGCTCGTGGTGATGGGGCTGAACAACCGCGACCTGAACCTCGTGAGCTGGGAGCAGCGCGTGCTGGGCGGCGATCCGAAGTTCGAGGCATCGCAGAAGCTGCCCGACTTTCCCTATTCGCGCTTCGCACAGATGCTGGGACTGGAAGGCATCCGCGTGGACACGCCCGAAGCCATCGGCGACGCATGGGACGCGGCCTTCGCGGCCGACAGGCCCGTGCTGCTCGAGATGGTGACCGATGCGGCGGTTCCGCCGTTGCCGCCGGATGTTTCGCTGGCGCAGACCCGGGCGTACTTCTCCGCGCTGTGGCAGGGCGACCCTGAGGGCATGCGCACGCTGAAGGCGGTGATACGGGAATACTGGGCGAGCTTCAAGGCCGGCCGGCTGGAAACGACTTCCTGATCCGACATCTCAGGCCAGGCAGCCTGGGATGCCGCATCGCGGACGCCCGCCGGCCAGCGCAGCGCGCTATTTCCTGGCCATGCCCGCTTCGAGAGTGCGCGCGTGCTGAAGGTGCGTCTGCACCACAGGCAGCATCTTGCCGGCCAGGGCCTTGAGGTCCGCGTCCTTCGCTTCTGACTGGGTCTTCTTCAGCAGCTTCTCGGTGGCTTCGTGGTCGCCGACGCCCGCCTGCTTCACGTAGCGGCTGTCGAACATGCCGCCCGAGAGCGCCTTGAATTCGAGCGCCACGGCCTTGTGCTTCGCGTCCGGGCCATCGGGCAGTTCGGTGCCCTTCGCGGCCGCAAGCGTCTTCACATCGGACAGGCCCTTGGAATGGTCGTCGACCATCATCTTCGCGAACTTCTTGATCTCTGCGTCCGAGCTCTTGTCGAGCGCGATCTTGCCGCTCTCGACTTCGGCGATATTGGCCTGGGCGATGTCCTTGAGCATCGCTGCATCGGCCGCCGCGAGCCGGTCCGCGGCCCAGCCGGCAGGCGCCGCGAGCAGCGAGGAAACGACGGCGAGGCTTGCCGCGAATTGGCGTTGAGATGGTGTCATGGGTGAACTCCTGGGTTGATCGAACGCCGAACGCTCCCATTCCCGCACCGCGCGCGGTGTAGGAGAAGGAACAGATCGATGTGCCCGAACAGTCCTTCGTCTGTCCTCGCCCTTCTCGCCCTTCTCTTTCTTCCCGCCAATCCGCGCGAGTTCGAGCCTCCGTCCGACACCGCCGCCGCGGCGGCGACCTAGCTTGGCCAGTCTCTTCAACGATCAAGTGCTTTTTCCGGAGGTGACCATGCCAAGAACGACCATCAACAAGAACGGCGGCGTAACAGCCGCTCCCGCCGCCCCGGCCACGCAGGCCCCGCCGGCAGAAGAGGTGCCCACGCCACTACCGCAGTCGCAGCCGTCGATGCAGGACGGGCGCCAGGACTCGGGCCTGGACGTCGCTCGCGAGGAACGCATACGCCGCGCCGCCTACGAGGCCTACGTGCTTCGCGGCGAGGGCCCCGGCGACGCCGTGCAGGACTGGCTGCAGGCCGAGGCGGAAGTCGACGCGCGCAAAGGCTGACGCCCGGCCCCAGGTATCGCATGAATCGAACACGAAACCGTCGCTGCGCGCCGGCGTTGCTCTGGCTCGCTCTTGCGCTCGGGGGCTGCGGCGACGAGCCCGGCCCATCGAACGTGGAGGTGCCCGGCGCGCAGAAGCGCCCGGATACCGCGGTGCTCGAAGCCGGCGCGGTCCTGCTGCAGAGCAAGCCCCCTGTCGACGCGCTCAACGCGTATCTCGACGGCTTCCACTTCTACAGCGGCCGGATGGACGCTCAGATGGAGGCACACCACTACTGCGCGATCCTCAACGAGGAAGTGATCCAGTGCGTCATCTTCGATGGCAACACGAAGCAGGCCAAGCTCATGGGTGTCGAATACATCGTGAGCGAGAGCCTCTTCAACACGCTGCCGGAGGCGGAGAAAGCGCTCTGGCACAGCCATGCGCACGAGGTGAAATCGGGCCAGCTGATCGCACCGGACATTCCTGCTGTCGCAGAACACGCACTGATGAAGAAGCTGGTCGGCACCTACGGCAAGACTTTCCACACCTGGCACACCGACCAGCACAAGGAACTGCCTGTGGGTGTGCCGCAGCTCATGATGGGCTTCACCGCCGACGGCCAGGCCAATGCCGCCATGGTCGAAGAGCGGGACTGGCGCTTCGGCGTGCGCAGCGCGGAGAAGCGCAAGGAAAGGGAGGACATCGCCGCGCCGGCCGTAGCGGCGGGCGCGGACGCCTGGCAAACCGGCCGCGCGATGCAGTTGCCGGATCCCACCGAAATGCCGCACGCGCCTGCGCCTGCCTCGGGCGCGCCGCTCAGGCGTCCGAGGGCGGGAGCTTCTCTCCCGCGTCCTCCTTCTGCGCTGCGTTTGTGCCGATGTCGCGCGAGCCGGGGTAGCCGTGCTTCTTGCCGGCTTCGCGCCCCATGCGGCTGCCCTCGGCGGGACTGTCCTGCCCCACCGCGCGGTTCTGGTCGATGTTCACCGGCGACAGCTGCGGCGGTCGCCGGGACGCCTTTTCAGATGCGTCGGTCATAGCGACCTCACGCTTTCGCGCGCATCTGGTCGCGCAAGGCCTTGATCTGGTCGTGGTTGCGCTGGGCCCCTTGGGCCTGACGTTCCACCACGGAGCGCACATCCGCCGGGATCGGCGCCTTCAGCGCCTTGCGGTAGCGGGCCACCGCGGCATCCTCGCCGCGCTCGCACTCCTCCAGCATCGACAGTGCGCTGTCGGCGCCGAGGGACCCCTTCACGTGCACCCAGCCGCGGTGCATTGCGCCGCTCACAGTCCCGCCGTCGTCGACCTTTCCGCCCAGCCGGCGGATCAGCTGCGCCAGTTCCGAGGCAGCTGCGGCGCACTGCGAAGCCCGGTCCTGGAAGACCTGCTTGAGCTGAGTGGAGTTGACTTCGTCGGCGCAGGCCTTGAAGCCGTATTCGCCGTCGCGCGCGTTCTCGAGAAGGTCGTCGAGTACGTCGACCACCTCATCGGATCCAGTGGCGCCGGGGTTGCCGGTGGTTGTGTAGTCAGGCATGGAAAGCTCCTTCAAGTTGAGGCAAAGGCCGAAACAGGCGGCTTGCGCCTGCATTCGACCGACGGACCGGAATGGCCCGCTGCAGTCCATGGTGCGCACGCGCCGCGGGGACGGTGTCGTCCACCCCGCAGGAGCACTGTCAGTCATTTCCCGCCGCATGCAAGCCGGCGCAGGACAGCCGCCGGGGCAGCCGTCCCGCGTGCCGGCTCGCCGCTCAGCTCACTTCGACGTCGATGCGCCTCGGCTTCGCGTGCTCGGCCTTGGGTATGCGCAGCTTCAGCACGCCCTGCGCGAGCTCGGCGGAAACCTTCTCGGTGTCCAGCTCCTTGCTGAGCGTGAAGACGCGCTGGAAGCGCCCGAGCCCGACCTCCGTGTGGCTGGTCTTCAGACCATCGGGCACGCTCAGGCCCGACTGCGCCTCGATGGTCAGGGTCTCCGCTTCCACATGCAGGTTCAGGTTCTCGCGCGAGACCCCCGGAAGGTCTGCGTAGAGGGTGATACCGGCCGCGTCCTCGATCACGTCGACCGGGGGCGTGAGCGCCGCGCTGCCGTAGCGCGACGCCTTCTGCCTGGAATCGGTGCTGTCCGGAGCACCGGAAGAACGGGTCTGGATGTCGTTGCTCATGGTGTTCATCTCCTTGGGTTCACTGGACAGCGATGCGGCGCGGCTGGGCCGACGCGCGGCGGCGAACGGTGATGCGCAGCACGCCGTCGCGCAGCTTGGCGTCGACCGCTTCGGGATCCGCATCGTCGGGCAGCGTGAGCATGCGGCGGAACGCTCCCTCGAAGCGCTCGTTGATGTGCACCGCAGCCTTCGCGCCCGCCTCAGGCAGCACGCTCCTGCGCTCCCCGGCGATCGTCAGCAGGCCGCGCTCGAGGTGGACCTCCAGCGTGGCCGGGTCGACGCCGGGCGCAAAGGCATAGATTTCCACCGCCTGCGCGGTCGTGCCGACGTTCAGCGCCGGAAAACCGTTGCTGCCGAAGCCCCGGATGGTGGGGGCCAGATCGAACGCCTGCTGCATGTCCCGCTGCAGGCGATCCATTTCCGCGAGCATGTCGCGGGGAAAGAAAGACCGGTACATGGCTGAACCTCCAAAAAACTGGAACGGACAAAACCTGGAATGGGCCGCAGCCCTTACTGGGGCAGGTGATGCGCACGGGTCGGCTGCGAGGAGCCGTTCGCATAGGGGCGAAGCCGTGCGGTGATGCGCGGCAAACGGTTTCGCCAGCGCGGAGGTCGTGATTCCGGATAGTTGAATTTCGCCAGTTCCTCGCGCCCCTTCTGGGTGACGGCCAGCACTTGCGCGGCCAGGGCGGAACCGGAAAGGGACAGCGGGTCCGAAGGCGATGGCACCAGCGCGACGACGAGCCCGGCGGCGCGCAACACCCTGACCTGATCGATGTCCTCCGTGCGGTAGAACGTGACAGGCAGGCGAGAGCCGGCGATTTGCTTGAGCAAGTTCATGGTCATTTCGATACCTCCTTTTCGGTCGACCAATTTCCGACGGAGGTGAAGATAGGCGACGTGCCGCGAATTTCAAGAGGGAAATTTTCGGCACCCCGAACCTGCGCGGCATGCCGGGAAAGGCATCGCGGTGCCTTCACAAAGCCGAGTAAAAAGCTCGGCCACGAGGGCCGGGCTGAGGTCTGGCGCAAGCCTGCGGGGAAGAGACCGCAGGAAGCCGCGTCTCACGCCCTCCGCTACGCGGATACGGCGCCTTCCTACGCCGGTGCTTCGATCGCCACCCCATGGTTCGGCCTTCGACAACCCAACCGATGGAGCCCACGATGCCAACTTCCCGACGCGCAGAACCCGATGCCTGCAGCCTTCTGGACGCCGATCACCGCAAAGTCAAGAAGATGTTCAAGGAATACGAGGAACTCACCCATTCGCGCGCCGCTTCGGCCGAACAGAAGAAGCGCGAGCTTGCCAACGAGATCTGCATGGAGCTCACGGTCCACACGCAGATCGAGGAAGAGATTTTTTATCCCGCCCTCCGCAAGGCACTCAAGGAGACCGACCTGCTCGACGAAGCCGCGGTGGAACATGCGAGCGCCAAGGACCTGATCGCGCAGATCCAGGGAGCCACGGCGGTCGACGAGATGTTCGACGCCAAGGTCATCGTGCTGGGCGAGTACATCGATCATCATGTGAAGGAGGAGCGCAACGAGATCTTCGTGAAGGCGCGCGCCGCCCGTGGGCTGGACCTGGTCGCCATGCGCGAGCAACTGGCCGCCCGCAAGGAGGAACTGATGGAGGAACTCGGCGCCGTCGCCTGAGTTCGCCCGCCCCCCCGAAGACGCCGGCGGGCGACTTCGGGCCTATTCACCCAGCATCACGCTGCCTTACTGTTCTGGAGGCCCTCGTGACCGGACTTCTTTCCCGACTTTTCCCGAGCGCGACGAACATGATCCGGCTGGATCACACGCACGTGCTTTCCACCTTCCATCAGTACAAGGCGGGCGCGCCCAGGCGCGTGAAAAAAGGCCTGGTCAACACCATGTGCACTGCGCTGGAGATCCACGCGCAGCTGGAGGAAGAGATCTTCTACCCGGCGGTGCGCGCGGTCACGCAGAACGAGCTCATCGCCAAGTCGCTGGAGGAGCACCAGGAGATGCGGCGGCTGATCGGCCTGCTGCGGCAGATGGAGCCCGAAGCGCGCGACTACGACGAAACCGTGGCGAACCTGATGCGCGACGTGATGCACCACGTGGCGGACGAGGAAACGCTCGTGATTCCCGAGGCCGAGCGCCTCCTGGCCGACGAGCTGGGCGAACTCGGCATGCGCATGACCAAGCGTCGCCTCCAGCTGGTGGGTCCGCGCAGCGGCGAAATCGCGCTCGACATGGGGCGGGCCGCATCGGGCAACGTCCTTGCGCTCACCGCGCTCGGCATCGGCGCCGTGGGCTTGTTGATGGCCCAGCGCACGGGGCATACGGGGATGCCGGCTCGCGACAAGCGTGGCAAGGCGGCTTGAGCGGCGAAAGGCCTATCGGCATCGAATCGTCCGGCCGGCGCTGACGCATTTCCGGAGCTTTCCTGCAGGCTTCTTGCGGCAATGGCCGACGTTCGGGCACCGCGGCACCGGCCAATCTCGCTCTCCGCCGCAGGAGAGTTTCACCCCATGGACCATATCTTCGCCCGCTTCGCCAACCGGATCGCCCATATCGCGGGTAGCCCCCTCACCTTCCTGGCCTGTGTGGCTGTGGTGATTGCATGGGCCATCGCCGGACCGTTCTTCGGGTACTCGGAAACGTGGCAACTCCTCATCAATACCGGCACGACCATCGTGACCTTCCTCATGGTGTTCCTGATCCAGAACACCCAGAACCGCGACGGCGTGGCGCTGCAGACCAAGCTCGACGAACTCATTCGCTCGTCCGACGCGCAGAACGAATTCATGGGGATCGAGAAGCTCACCGACCAGGAACTGACGGCTCTGCATGAAAGATGCGAAGCAGCGGCCAGGAAAGGTCATGCCGCGCTCGAGCAGACGCGGGCCGAACGCCGCAGGCGCGGGCACGAGCCCCCCGTAGGAGACTAGAGCAGACCTTCGCTGACGAATGGAAAGAAAAACAGCAGCTGCAGGCGTGTTCCCAGTCCCACTTCAGGCTCATGGTCGTGGATTTCTTCGGTGCCGTTCCCGGTGCTGATCCACTGCAGCCGATCGCCTGGTTCCAGCAGGCGCAGGTGATAGGTACCCGATGCGCGCGCCCCGTCGATCAGCCCGAATATGTCCTTGGCAAGTGCTGGCGAATCGATGATCAGGCCGAGCTCGGTGTTCAGGCGCGAGGAGCGCAGATCCATGTTCATGGACCCGACAAAGCTCCTGCGACGGTCGATCACCAGCAGCTTGGCATGTGAACGCCCCACCGCATTCTTCAGCGACGAGGCCGTGATTCCGGATGCCGCCTTGGCATCGCCCGCGCCGGCCTCATCGTCAGGCACGCCTGTGGTGCGCATCGCAAGCTGCTTGAGCTGGCTCGCGTCGACTTCGTCGATCTCCACCCCCAGCTTGAGCATCGGGACACGGTATCTGGCGTAGGCTGCGCTCGCGAACGGTTCGTCGTTCGACGAGAGCGAATTGGTCAGCAGCGAAATGCGCCGTCCTGCCTGGCGCAGTTCTCCAAACAGCGCGAGACCCCGCTGCCCAGGAATGAAATAGGGAGTGGACAGCGCGATGTCCGACCGGGCTGCACGCATCGCCTCGATCAGCCGCGCCGTGACGGTGCTCGCGTCGTCGCCCTGCTCGGCACGACCGCCCACCTTCTCGGGGTTGTCGGCAAACACGTCGACATGCCCATACAGCATCTTGAGCGGCACGGGCCTCGAGAGGTCGCCCGACAGTGGCCTGTAGCCGAGCAGGTCTGGCGAGTCCGGCGGCGGCGTTGGGTAAGCCGCTTCGCCGTCGGCCACCAGCTTGTCGAAGGAATCCCGCAGGGCTTGCGGCGTCTCCCGGCTGACTTCGATCTCATGGAGCGGATAGACGTGCGGGCTGTTCCAGTAGGTGTCGAAGATGGCCTGCATCTTCGGCACCGCGGCTCCCGCGAGCAGCAGATCGAAGTCGAGGAAATTTCCTTCCTTGTCGTGAAAGAAATACTCGTTCGCGATATTGCGCCCGCCCGCGACCGCGAAGGCACCGTCGGCGATGAACATCTTGTTGTGCATCCGATGGTTCACGCGCGAGAAGTCGAGCAATGAGAATGCCCAGCGCGTCGACGCGAAGGCCCTACCTGCCGGGAACGGGTTGAACAGGCGAACCTGCACATTGGGATAGGCCGCCAGCGCGAGCAACATGCCGTCGCTGTCGGCCGTGTACATGTCGTCCACCAGCACGCGCACCCTCACGCCGCGAAGCGCCGCATCTTTCACGGCTTGCAGCAGCACGTGCCCCGTCACGTCGTTCTGCAGGAGGTAATACTGCAGATCCAGCGAGCTTTGGGCGTGGCGTGCCAAGGCCAGCCGTGCATCCATCGAGTAGGCGCTCAAGGGCAGCGGTCGAAAGGCCGACGACTCTCCTGCAGGAACGCTCTGCGCTGCGATGCGCCCAAGCGCGGTGCCGGTACTGGCCGCGATGGACGTATCGGCCTGCCGACTCTGCGAAGGTGGCGGCAACGACGCGCAGCCCTGGAGGAGCAGCATCAGCAGCGCGGCGATCAACAGTGGCGTCCAGCAGGTCTTCTTCATGACGATGAACGATCGAGTGAGGGCAGTTCCAGGCGAGCTTTGCCGCGAGGGGCTCGTCACGCCGCTTCCGTCGCGGCGCGTATCAACCGCACTTCCTGAAGAAGATCGGCCACGGCGCCGTCGAGCATTTCCAGGGCGGTGGCATCCACGAGTTCGCCGTCGCGAAAGCGCGAGCCGATGACGGGAATGGCCACGTGCGGGCGCGACAGCGGCCGAGCCAGGGTGGCGGCCAGCGCATCCCTGACTTGCGCCTGCGCCCGCACGCCGCCGAGTGCGCCGGGCGAGGACGTGACGACCAGCGAGGGCTTGCCCTTCAACGGCGAAGCAAATGCCGGACGCGAAGCCCAGTCGATGGCGTTCTTGAGCACGCCCGGGATGCCGTAGTTGTATTCGGGCGAGCACAGCACCAGGCCGTCGGCCTCTGCGATGGCGGCCTTCAGTGCGGCCACGCCTGCCGGTGGGTTTGCGCCGTCCAGATCGGCGTCGTACAGAGGCACTTCCTCAAGGGTGACCACCTGCAGCGTCACTTCGGCGGGCAGCCGCGCCGCGAGGTGGCGCAACAGCATGGTGCTGTACGAGCCCCGGCGCAGGCTGCCGGAAATGCCGAGAAGGCGAACAGCGGAAGGAACGACATCCAAACGGGAAGCAGTCATCATCAGGATCCCAACAAAATATTGACAAAGCCGATTTTATGCACAAAATGCAGTCCATGCAGAAAACGCAGTCAGCCCAGCGAGAGCCCACCTTGGTCGACCAGGCCTTGGCGCGGCTGCGGCATGACGTGCTCAGTGGCACCTTCGCGGCCGGCACCAAGCTCAAGGTCGACGATCTGCAGAACGCCTATGGGTTTTCCAGCAGCCCGCTGCGCGAGGCCCTCAGCCGGCTGTCGCAGGAAGGGCTGGTCACCGCCGACGAGCGGCGCGGGTTCCGCGTGGCGCTCCTGTCGGCGGCCGACATGGCCGACATCACGCACATGCGGTTGATGCTCGACGTGCAGGCGCTGCGCGATTCGATCCAGCGCGGCGACGACGCATGGGAAGGCAATGTGGTCGCGGCCTTTCACCGGCTGGAACTGGTGGAGTCGCGTCTGTCCGACGGTCCCGTGATCCTGGACGACACCTGGGCCGATCTGCACCGCGGCTTTCACCTTTCCTTGCTGGCGGCCTGCGCATCGCAGCGCCAGCTTCGCTGGAGCGAGAGCCTGTTCGACCAGGCCGAAAGGTACCGCCGATTCAGCGGACGCTTCCGCAAGACGCTCAAGCGCAAGACCAACGAGCACCGCCGCATCCTCGATGCGGCGCTCAAGCGCGATGCCGACACCGCGTGCGCATTGCTGGAGGAGCACATGCTCGGCACGCTGCGCAACGTCGAGGCCATCCTCAAGGACGGGGTACCACCGGTCCCCTGAACGGCCGGACCGCCCCGTCTTCCATAACAACACCGCTTTCGTCGGAGACAAGACAGCATGCTCAAGGTCCTCAGACCCACGCCTTCCCATTTCGGCATCTTCGTGACCGACCTGGAGAAGATGGTCGCCTTCTACACAGAGACTTTCGAGCTGACCGTCACCGACCGTGGCGTGGGAAGGACTTTCAAGAACCAGCTGGTCTTCACCAGCGCGAGCCCCGATCAGCACCATCAGCTGGTGCTCGCCTCCGGCCGCCCGGCGGATGCGACCTTCAGCACGGTGATGCAGATCTCCTTTGTGGTGCCCAGCATCCAGCACCTGCGCGACGTCTCGCAGCGGGCCCTGGAACGCGGGGCCACGGATCTGCGCGGACTCAACCACGGCAACGCGCTATCGATCTACCTGAAGGACCCCGAAGGCAACACGGTCGAGATCTACGTGGACATGCCGTTCTACGTTTCGCAGCCGCACGGTGATCCGCTGGACCTGAGCAAGGACGACGAGACCCTGATGCGCGAGACCGAGGCCATCTGCCGCAGCGACCCGACCTTCATGCCGCTGGAGCAGTGGCAGGCCCAGTTCCAGGCCCGTTCACCTGCCGCGCCATGAGCGCCGGCGCCGTTCAGTAACCGCATCCACCCTTCCCATTCCACGGAGATTCCATGAAGCTGCTTTCTTTCCTGCACCAAGGTCGCGAAACCTGGGGCGCCGTCGTCGGCGACGGCGTCGTCGAACTCGCCCAGTCCCGCCCGAACCAGCCCACGCTGCTCGACTACATCGCGTCCGGCGACTACCTGCACGCCGCACAACATGTGGAAGGCCTGCCGGTGGTCGCCAAGCTGGCGGACATCACCTACCTGCCGGTGATCACGCGTCCCGAGAAGATCGTCTGCGCGGTACGCAACTACATGGATCACCACCAGGAGGTCCTGGCCGCGGGCATGCAGCGCGAGCTGTCCGCGGAGCCGCCCATCTTCCTGCGCGTGTGGCGCTCCCAGACGGCCCACAACCAGCCCATCGTGCGGCCGAACGTGTCCGACTCGCTCGACTGGGAAGGCGAACTCGCCGTCATCATCGGCAAGGGCGGCCGCAACATCGCAGAAGCCGATGCATACGACCACATCGCCGGCTACTCCTGCTACAACGACGGCAGCGTGCGCGAATGGCAGTTCCACGCCAAGCAGATCGCCTCGGGCAAGAACTTCGAGTCGACCGGCGGCTTCGGTCCCTGGATGGTGACGGCCGACGAGATCGCGCCGGGCCGCGAGCTCAAGCTCGAGACGCGGTTGAACGGCCAGGTGGTGCAGTCCAGCCACACGGGGCACATGATCTTCAGCGTGCCCAGGCTCATCAACTATGCCTCCACCATCTTCACGCTCAGCCCGGGCGACGTGATCATCACCGGCACGCCGGCCGGCGTGGGCTGGAGCAAGAAGCCCTCGCAGTTCATGAAGCCGGGCGACGTCTGCGAAGTCGAGATCGAAGGCATCGGCGTGCTGCGCAACCCGATCGTCCAGCAGGCCTGAGTCCCCCTGCTGCGCGCCGGCACCGTCGGCGCCTTTCCTGCCGCCTGCGGAGCTGATCCCCGCCGGCGCTGGCAGCGGCACGCCCTCAAGGGAGCCGCCTGCCCTCCGCCTTGCAGGCGGACCATTATTCAAAAGACGGAGACAACATCATGCAGCGCAGAGACTTTCTCGCCGCAGGCCTGAGCTTGGCCTGCGCCATCCCATCGATCTCGCGGGCCCAGGGCTATCCCGACAGGCCCGTACGCATCCTGCAGGGCTTCGCCGCAGGCGGCAACGCGGACACCATCGCTCGCGTGGTGGGCAACGAAATGACGAAGACCCTGGGCCAGCCCATGGTGGTGGAGGCGCAGACGGGCGCCGGCGGCACGATCGCCTCGGCTGCGGTGGCCCGCGCCAAGCCCGACGGCTACACCCTGCTGCTGGCCACCGGCGGCCATGCGGTGGCCGGCGCGCTCTACGGCAAGCTGAGCTACCAGACCGTCTCGGACTTCGAGATGATCTCCACGATCACCTTCTTTCCTTTCCTGATCGTGGTGCGTGCCGACTCGCCCTATGCCTCGCTGCAGGATCTGCTGAAAGCGGCGCGCGCGCCCGGCGGCAACATCTCCTACGGCACGGCAGGCATCGGCAGCACGCACCACCTGGCGGGCGAGCTGCTGGTCAAGACCGCGGGGGTGCCCATGCTCCACGTGCCGTATCGCGGCGATGCGGCGTCGATCACCGCGATCCTCTCGGGCGAGGTACCCTTCATCATTTCGCCGCCGACGGCCGTCATGGGCAACCTCAAGGCGGGCAAGCTGCGCGCACTGGCCACCACCGGCCCGCGCCGCTGGTCCCAGATGCCGCAACTGCCCACGGTGCAGGAGCAAGGCGTCGCCGGCTATGAAGTCACGTCCTGGGCGGGCCTGATGGCGCCTGCCGGGACGCCCCGCCCCATCGTCGAACAACTCAACGCCGCCGTGCAGAAGTCGCTGGAATCCGCTCAAGTGCGCGCTCGCCTCGAAGACATCGGCGGCGAAGCGCGCGGCAGCACTCCCGAAGAAATGCGGCAGCTGGTCCAGAACGAGCTGCGCAAATGGACGACGGTGGTGAACGAAGCCCATATTCCCAAACAGTGAGGTCCCCATGTCCCTGATCCAGATCCGCAAGCGCAGCCTGACCGTCGAGACCGTCTTCCATGAAGGCGGCCCGGCGGTCGACACGCCACTCAGACTCGCGGCCAGCTGCGCCGTCATCCAGAACCCCTACGCCGGTCGATACGAGCCCGACCTGATGCCCTTCATGGCCGAGTTGCGCTCGCTCGGCACCCTGTTGGCGACGGAACTGGTGGACACGCTGGGCAGGGACAAGGTCGAGGTCTACAGCAAGGCCGCCATCGTCGGCGTGAATGGCGAGATGGAGCATGGTGCGGTCTGGCACGAGGCTGGTGGCTGGGCTATGCGCGCCGTGCTCAACGAGCCCAAGGCGATCGTGCCGGCCGCCAAGGCCGTGGCCGCGACGGGCTACCGCCTGATGGTGCCGCTGCACTACATCCATGCCTGCTACGTGCGCAGCCACTTCAACAGCATGGAGATCGGCATCCAGGACGCACCGCGGCCCAACGAGATCCTGTTCGCGCTGGTCATGGGCACCGGCGGGCGCGTGCATTCGCGCCTCGGCGGACTGACGACCGAGCAGGTTTCCGTCCATGACGGGCAACGCTGAACCCTCAGGCGGACAGGAGCGAACGAGCAATGGCTGAAACGATGAGAGCGATCCAGGTCCGCACGCCCGGCGGCCCCGATGCGCTGGAGGCGGTGGAACTCGCGATTCCGGCCTGCGGGCCGGGGCAGGTGCGCGTCAAGGCGTCGGCGATCGGCGCGGGCGGCCCCGATGTCCTCATTCGCAAGGGCATCTACAAGTGGATGCCTCCACTTCCCGCCATCCCGGGCAACGAGATGGTCGGCGTGATCGAGGCCGTGGGGGAAGGCGTGGCATCGAGCCTGCTCGGCCGCCGCGTGCTCGTGAGTTCGCGCGAGCTGCCCGAACGCGGAGGTTGCTACGCCGAATACATCAGCGTTCCCGCCGAAGCGCCGTTCCTGCTGCCCGACGAGATTCCGGACGCCGACGCCTGCAGCCTGGGCAACGTGCAGTTGGCACAGGCCCTGTTGCTCGGCGTGCCGGCCGTTCAGCCCCTGCGCGCCATTCTCGTGCCTGGCGCTGCTGGCGGCGTGGCCACCGCACTCACCCAGCTAGCGGCCTTCCACGGAATCACCGTCGTCGGCACGGCCTCGACGCCCGCCAAGCAGGCGCATGCGCTCAAGCATGGCGTCAGCATCCTGGTCGACCCCGATCCCGAAGGCCTTGCGCAGCGCGTGATGGAGGCGACCGATGGACGAGGCGTCGACCTCGCCTTCGACCACGTGGGCGACCGTCTGCTGGTGGCCTGCATCCGCTCGCTTGCGCCGATGGGCACCGCAGTCTCCTACAACATCGCCGGAGGTCCTCCCTCCAGCGACGTGTTCCAGGAATTGCGGGCCTTGCTGACCAGGAGCCTGGCCGTTCGGACCTTCTCCATCCACACCTTCGATGCGGATCGAGAGCAGCGCCGCGGCCTCATGGTCAAGGCCATCGAGCTGATGCGCCAGGGTGCGGTGAAGGCGCCGCCCACGAGCATCTATGGCCTCGGCGAGGCCCGCAAGGTCCATGAGCTGCTGGACGTGGGCGCTACGTTGGGCAAGATCGTTCTGAAGCCCTGAGAGCGCCACCGACGGCCATGCCGGCAGTCCATGAATCAGCTCTCTTCCTCCTTGCCCGCATTTGCAGCCCCGTGCTTCAGGCGCTTGCCTTGACCGCATCGAAATGCGGGATGCCATCGCCCGCGTTCCGCACCACCGTCAAGACTGCGTACGTTCAACTCTGAGGAAATCGACCATGGCTTCTTCGCTGTTCGCGTTCCTGCGCACCCCATCGGGGGCCTCCCCCACGCCCGAGGGCGTGGCGCTCAACCGCCGGCGCCTGCTGGCCGCAGGCTGCCTGTGCTGCGCGTTCCCGCTGGCCGGGGCGCAGACCACCGGACCTCTTCCGGCCAAGGCCCAGGCCCACCTGGACGCGGCCCGGCGAGCCGCTGGCGACGATCTGCTCGCGTACATGCGCCTGGGCGACGGCATCGCGCCCACGCCCAGCGCACCGCCGGTGTCGCCGGAAGCGCTGATGGCACTGCCCGCGCCGGCCCCGGGCTGGGCCTTCGACAACCTGTGCTTCGTCGGCAACAAGTGGGTGAGCGCGTGGGGCCTGCCCACCTCGGAAGGCCTGGTCGTGATCGACGCGATGGACAACGACGACGAAGCCCGCACCCTGGTGGCCGCCGGCCTGCGCACACTGGGACAGGACCCGGCCACCATCCGCACGGTGCTGATCACGCACGGCCATGGCGACCACTACGGCGGCTTCGGTCATCTCAAGTCGATTTCCGGTGCCCGCGCCGCCATGAGCGAGGCGGACTGGACGATGACGGAAACGAAGCTGGAATTCGACCGCCCCGACTGGGGCCGTCCGCCCAGGCGCGACCTGGTGCTCAAGGAAGGCGAGACGCTGCGCTCGGGCGATACGCGCATCGACGTGCTGCTCACTCCCGGCCACACGATGGGCACGGTCTCGCTGCTCTTCGACGTGCGCGAAGGCGCGAAACGCCACCGTGCGCTGCTGTGGGGAGGCACCGCGTTCAACTTCCAGCGCAGCCCCGACCGCATGCAGAGGCTGCAGGCCTACATCGACCAGACGGAGCGTGTGCGCCGCCTGGTGGAGGCGCAGGGCGTGGACGTGTTCATCTCCAATCACGACCTCTTCGACGAGGCGGTGAAGAAGCTGCAGGCCCGCCAACAGGGCGGCAGCAGCCGCAACCCCTTCGTCATGGGTACGGCCAACGTCGTGCGGGCACTGACGGTCATGAACGAATGCGCGCGGGCCACACAGGTGGTGTGGAGCGCGTAGGCACTCGGTGCGATGCGCGATGCGCCTCAAGCGCCCATGAAGTCGTCTGCAGCAATCGAATTGGCAGGTAGCACAGCGCCCCGCGGAACGTGGGCAAGGCGCTGCTCAATCGATGGAGGCGCCGGAGTCGCGCACGATCGCCTTCCACTTCTCGTGCTCGCGCTGAGCGAACTGCCCGAACTGCTCCGGAGTGCCTCCCACCGGATCGGCACCTTCCCGCACCATCTGCTCCTGCAGCGATGGCAGCACATCGTTCACGGTCTTGTTCACCAGCTGGATGACGGACGCCGGCGTGCCCTTGGGCGCGAAGAAACCGAACCATGAACCGGCGGAAAAGCCCGGGAAGCCTTTCTCGGCGACCGTCGGAACGCCGGGCAAGGAGCGCGAGGGCCCCTCGCTGGAGACGGCCAGCGCCCGCAGCTTGCCCGCGCGGATGTGCTGGATCACCGACGGTACCGTGGCGAACATGAACTGAAGCCGCCCCGCCAGCAGGTCGTTGAGCACGTTGGCGCCCTTGTAGGGCACATGCACCGTGTCCATGCCGCTGCGCTGGCCCAGCATGTAGCTCGACAGGTGCGACGAAGTGCCGACGCCGGTGGAGCCGTAGGACAGCTTGCCGGGACGAGCCTTCGCGTACTCGATGAATTGCTCCAGCGTCTTCGCCGGGACGCTGGGGTGCACCACCAGCACGTTGGGCACGTCGGCGATCTGCACGATCGGCACCAGGTCCTTCAGCGGGTCGTAGGGCAAGTTCTTGTAGAGCGTCTGGTTCACGGCCATGGGACCCACCGAGTTGACGATGAGCGTGTAGCCGTCGGGCGCGGCGCGCACGGCCACCTCGGTGCCGATGTTGCCGCCGGCGCCCGGCTTGTTGTCGATGACGAAGGGCTGGCCGAGCTTCTCCGATAGCTTCTGCGTCACGGCGCGCGCCAGGATGTCGGTGGTTCCGCCGGCAGTGAACGCCACGATGACCCGCACGGGTTTGGACGGATAGGTCTGGGCCGTCGCCGCCGTGCAGAGGCTGAACGCCGCGGCGCCCGCCAGCAGCAGTGCGCGCCTTCTCGAGGGATTGGGGATGTTCATCGATGTCTCCATATGTTCTGGTCGTGGTCAGAGCGCGTAGCTGGGGTCCAGCCGGTCGAGCTTGCGAAGCAGGGCCGGCCACTCCATCACGCCGTAGGGTCGGCGAGTGCCGGGCTGGTACTGGTTCCAGGTGTCCTGCAGCACCTGCGCGGGCACCGGCCGCAAGGGCACGTTGCAGGCCATCGCGCCGAGCTGCGCCCGGCAGGCCAGTTCCAGGCGGTGCATCCAGTTGAACGCCTCGCCGACGGTGCGCCCTACCGTCAGCACACCGTGGTTGCGCAGGATCAGGGCCTCGCCCTGGCCGAGATCCTCGATGAGCGATGCCTGCTCCTTCGTATCGAGCACGACGCCCTGGTAGTCGTGATAGCCGATCTTCAGGAAGCGCATGGCGGTCTGGGTGATGGGCAACAGGCCGCAATCGAGCGCGGACACCGCCATCGAGGCCCAGCTATGCGTGTGGATCACGCAGGCCACCTCGGGCCGCGCTTCGTGCACGGCGCTATGGATCACGTAGCCGGCCTTGTTGACGCCGTAGCCCAGCGCGCCGAAGTCGGGGCTGTCCAGGATGGTGCCGGCATGGTCCACCTTGATCAGGCACGAGGCGGTGATCTCCTCGTACATCATGCCGTACGGGTTGATGAGGAACGCCTCCTCGCCCGGCACGCGCATGGAGATGTGGTTGGCCATCATGTCGGCCATGCCGTAGAAGTCGATCAAGCGATAGCAGGCTGCCAGGTCCACCCTCGCCTGCCATTCCGCTTCCGAACAGCGGTCGCGCATCGAGGCGATCCGAACCCTTCCGTCTTGCACCAGCATGAAATGCCATCCTTCCTGAAAATGGCGATATCGTCCGGCGTCGCCCTGGCGAGGTCCAATCGCTAATGGTGCGGACGCCATATCCTTTTTTCATGGACTACAACCTCCGGGACCTCAAATTCTTCGAGACGGTGGCGACCCTGGGCCACGTCAGCCGCGCCGCCGAGCTCCTCGGGCGCAGCCAGCCTGCCATCACCAAGTGCATCCGCCGCCTCGAAGCCGCAGTGGGCGAGCGGCTCATCGAGCGCGACGGCCAGGGCGTGACGCTGACGCCCTCCGGCTTGCTGCTGCTCGAACGCGCACGGCCGCTGCTGCAGCACGCGAGCCAGGTACAGCAGGAACTGCGCGACTTCTCGACCGGTGCGATCGGCGACGTGCGCATCGGCAGCGGCCTCAGCACGGCCGCGCACGTGCTGCCGCAGATCTGCGCGCGGCTGCTGCAGCAAAGCGGCATCCGGCTGCAGGTGCTGCTCGGCACCAACGTGGGCATGCGCCGCGAACTGCGGGAGGGCCGCATCGACCTGCTGATCGGCCTGCTGCCGCCGGACCCCGATCTGCGCACGGTGCCGCTGGCGGACGACATGGTCGGCCCGGCGGTACGTGCAGGCCATCCGCTCGCAGCTCGCGGATACGTGACCGCCGTTGAATTGATGGCGTGGCCCTGGGCCATGCCGACGCGCGAGATCCCGAGCCGCCAGTGGTGGGACCGCCGCCTGCAGGACCTGCAGCTGGCTGCACCGGCCATCCAGATGCAGTCCAACTCGCCGGCATTGCTGCTGGGCATCGCCAGGCTCCACGACGTGATCGTGTTCACCTCGCACAGCATGCTGCCCGAAGGACTGGTCGCGCTGCAGGTGCCCGAGCTCGCCATGCCCCGCGAGTTCGGTGTCGCGCTGCGAAGGGAAGGCTACCTTTCACCCGCCGTACGCAGGACGCTGGAGCTGCTGGAGAGCGACGGCCAGGCGCTCTTCCAGTACCAGCCCTGACGCTTTGCGTCAGTCCTTCAGCGGCGAGATGCCCTGCACCGGCCCGATCAGGCGTTCGAACAGGCTCTTGAGGCGCTCCACGCGTGCGCGGTCTTTCATGAAGGCGTGAAATTCCTCGGGGCTGGTGTTGTACTGATCGATGCCCTTGAAGCCCGGCAGGGGCTGCACGTCCTTGCGGATAGGGAACTGCCGAGGGTTGGAAGCGACGGGCAGCGACAGCGTCCAGCTCATGTAGAGCTTCGCCGCCGCAGGATGTTTGGCGTCCTTGAAGATCGCGCCGGTCTGGGCCCAGGTCAGGAAAGGATCGGTCCTGGGCAGCACGAACCGCAGCGACGACGACTCGACCGGAACGAAGCTGCCGGAGGTTCCCGTGGAGACGGCGTACTTGCCGGCCTCGACGGCGTCGCGCGGCGTCTGCGTGCCGCGCACCCACTGCACGCCGTTGGCCTTCAGCTGATCGATGAAGCCGATGCCGTACTTCTGGATGATCTTGTCGAACACATACAGCACCGCGTCGTCGTCGTTGGGGTACGTGATGATGATGCGGTTCTTGAACTCCGGCTTGAGGAAATCCGCGTAGTCGCGAGGCGCGTTCTCGGCCGAGACGTAGTTCTTGTTGTAGCTGTTGGCGAAGGTCAGCATGAACAGGCCGGTGAAGCGACCCTGGGGGTCCTTGTAGGCCGGGGGGATCTGCTCCCAGCCGATGGGCTTGTACGCAAGCAGCAGGCCGCGGGCCGCCCAATCGTCGAAGTCATGCAGCGTCTGCAGATGGGCGAGGTCCACCTGCAGGTCCTTGCGCAGCAATTGTTCCTCGATGCGCGCGTCGTGGTACTTGCTCAGGTCGACGACCAGGTCCAGCTTCATGCCCGGGAACTGCCGCTCGAAGGCGGACTTGATGCCGAACCCCTGCGTCACCTCGTCGCCGCCGGCGTAGACGGTCAGCGTTCCGCCTTCCTTCAGGGCCGCCTGGTAGAGATCGTTCAGGCTCAGGCCGCCACCGTCGCGCTCTGCTGCGGTGGCCGTCGGGGGAGCCACCGCCGGTGCTTGCTGGGCATGAGCCGAGAGGTTGACAGTTCCGGCTGCCAGCACGGCCGCCAGGACAGTCATGGGAAAGGAGCGGAACAGCTTCATGATCGCGTCGGGAAGAATGGAAAGCACCCAGCGTAGGCCCTCCCTTCGACCGAGGATGTGCGCCAACGCACACTTCACGACAGATACCTTCTCCGCGGTACCCGCCAGTTGCAAGGTGGTCGACTTGCTTTCGACTGTCAGGGATCATGCGGCCGTGAGTCGCTGCTGGCATACGAATGGATCTGCCCGACTCCGCTGCCTAGCACGAGCCCGTCGAACCCCGTATCCGGAAGGCGCCCCGCCTCACAGGGAGGCCGGAGCAGGCCGCATCCCGTAGAAGTTGATACTGGCCAAAGGCTTCCTGGCGGCATCCTCGAAGACCATCCACAGGGACATCGAGCGCTTGCAAACATCCGCGGCGGTGGCCTGGGTGACGTGAACGTGGGCCGAGCCGGCCCTGTAGTCGAGCATCCTGCAAGGCGTCTGGCCGGGCTGGGCGACATCGGTGGCCACGAAGTCGAAAACGAGGTCGTTCTTCAATGTGCCGGCATCGCGATGCCGGAAGCTGCCGGAGAACGCGCACATGCCAAGGCCGTAAGCCATCATCGGCGAGATCGCGCCGGTGAACGAGCCATCCGGCGCCACGACGAGCTCGCCCGCAGTTGCCGCGTTCAGATCGCCCCAGCGCTTGGCAAGCACCGTCGAATCCACGGCGAGCGAATTGCCGGGCGAATAGGCCCAGGGGCCGAAAGTCCTGGAGGCGGAAGCTCCGACGGTGTAGTTGCCGCTCAGGGTGCTGTTGGCGCTGAAGCTTCCGTTGCCCGACAGAGGCTTCGGGTTGCCTATCTCCGGATAGAGCACTCCTGAGCCGAGGTTGAACTGCCAGCTCGAGTTGGCGGCGCTGAAAACGATGTCGCCGTAGAACGACGCATCGAGCCTGGGGAACTGCGCTCCGCTCAAGGTCATGAGTTCAAAGGTTGAGCCTTGCACCCTGGCAGCGCTGTCGATCTGCATGCTTCCGCCACTGAAGCCTCCGGCGAGCGGTGGCGCCTCCCAGACACCCTCGATCCCGTTGCCCACATCCGCGATCGAACCGGGCTGCGGTGCCGTCAGGCACTCGCCCGGATCGGATACAGGAAGCGTCTCGGATTTGGATGACGGTGCGGTATCGGATGCCATTGCCGGCTTGTCGCCGGACGACGCGGCCAGAGACAGGGCGAGTCCGCCGCCACCGCTGCCGCCTCCGCCCCCGCAGCCTTGAAGCACGCCCAGAACAAGTACGGATGCCGACGCCGCGACAATCCGGCTTTTCGTTCGTGACCGCTCCTTGCAGCCACCATTCGAAGCGGTCATCGCGACCGATGCGTGCAAAACGTTTCTCTTCACGACGTGCCCTCCTGAGACCAAGGATTTGAGTCTTCGAAGTCTCTCTGTGAGGGGCGCAAAGATCCCAGTGCAGAAAGTCATCGGCATTTTGTTTGCGCTGGAACGACGTGGAGCCGTCAGCCCGGAAGCCAGAACACGCTCACGACGACAACGCCGATGCCGTCCGGTGCTTTTTGCTACCAGCTTCGCCCGGGGCTTTTGCTAAGCTGGCTGGGTCGGTGTACCCGCGGCCCAGGGGCAGCGGTTCAAAAAACGGGTATGCCAAAGGGTACGAACCGCCAAATGCACTCAATAACTTAGCGAATTTCATGAAAATAGCCACCTGGAACGTCAACTCCCTCACCGCGCGCCTGCAGCACGTGCTCGACTGGCTCATCGCCAACCCTGTCGACGTGCTGTGCCTGCAGGAGCTGAAGATGACGGACGACAAATTCCCGCTCGACGTGCTCAAGTCGGCCGGCTACGAGGCCGCGGTGTTCGGCCAGAAGACCTACAACGGCGTTGCCATCCTCAGCCTCGCGCCGGTGGGCGACGTGGTGAAGAACATCACCGGCTTCAGCGACGACCAGTCGCGCGTGATCGCGGCCACGGTGGAGACAGCGTCGGGTCCGCTGCGCGTGGTCAACGGTTACTTCGTCAACGGCCAGGCGCCGGGTACGGACAAGTTCGAATACAAGATAAAGTGGCTCGACGCGCTGCGCGACGCGCTGCGGCAGGAACTGGCGGCCAACCCGAACCTCGTGCTGCTGGGTGACTTCAACATCACGCCCGAAGACCGCGACAGCTTCGACCCCGTGGGCCTGAAGGAAACCATCCACCACACGACCGAAGAACGCAACCACTTCAAGGCGCTGCTCGATCTCGGCCTGAAGGACAGCTTCCGCATGTTCGAGCAGCCCGAGAAAAGCTACTCGTGGTGGGACTACCGCATGCTGGGCTACCAGAAGAACCGCGGCCTGCGCATCGACCACATCCTGGTGAGCGAGCCGCTGGTGCCGCGCGTGAAGGGCTGCATCATCGACCGCGTGCCGCGCAAGTGGGAAAAACCGAGCGACCATGCCCCGGTGGTGCTCGACCTGGACCTGGGGGCCTAGGCCATGGCCGCGCGCAAACTGGCGGTGGCCGCCGTCGCGCTGATGCTCTCGGCCTGTTCGCTGCTGAAGCCGGCCGACAAGGCGGAGGAAGGCGACAACAAGGGCACCCCGCCCTCTTCCACCGGCGAGACCACGACCGACGGCCGCGAGGTGCCGACCGTGCGGCTCATCACCGCGCAGACGCCCGCGGTGCGCGCCTACCGCAAGATCGGCGCGCGACACATCTACAACAAGTATGCGAGCCGCATCTACAAGGGCAAGCTGCCGCCGCTGGTGTATGCGGTGGTAGTGGTCGAGACCGACATCGACGCGACGGGCAAGGTGGTGAACGTCACCTTCAGCCGAACGCCGAGCCATGCGCCGGAGGTGGCGCCGATGATCGCGGAGATGATCAAGGCCGCCTCTCCCCTGCCCAACCCGGGCAAGCTCGGAGGCCACACCTACGTGGACACCTGGCTCTGGGACCGCAGCGACAAGTTCCAGATCGATTCGCTGACGCAGGGGCAGCGCAGCCGCTGAAAGAGCGAAGCGGAAGAAGGAAAAAAGGCCCTGAAGGGGCCTTTTTCATTCGATGCCGAGTTCCTGGATCTTCCGGGTGATGGTGTTGCGCCCGATGCCCAGTTTCTGCGCGGCCTCGATGCGCCGGCCGCGCGTGTTGGCCAGCGCGGTGAGGATCAGCCTCGACTCGAATCGGCGCGAAAGCACGTCCCATACGTCGGTGCGGCCGGCAGCCAGCAGGGCCTGCGCCTCGGCTTCCAGGCCGCCTTCCCAGCTGCTGGTGGTGCTCGCTGCTGGAGCATGAGTCTCGGCGTGTTCGGAGACGGCATGCGCGGAGGACACCGCCTCGCCGCTGGTCACCGGCAGTGAGGGCGCAGGCTGTGCCGCCACGGGCGTCGATGCGACGAACGGCGCGTCGGCCACGGCATGCGCTTCGGCACCGGTGCCGCCCGCCATCATCACTTCGGGCGGCAGGTCCTTCGCCTCGATCAGCTGGGCCGGTGCCATCACCGTCAGCCAGTGGCAGATGTTTTCCAGCTGGCGCACGTTGCCCGGGAAATTGAATGCCGCGAGCTTCGCCAATGCAGCATCAGAGATGCGCTTGGGCTCCACGCCGAGCTGGCGCGCGCTCACCTGCAGGAAGTGGCGCGTGAGCGCGGGCACGTCCTCGCCGCGTTCGCGCAACGCCGGCAGGCGCAGGCGGATCACGTTGAGGCGGTGGAACAAGTCTTCGCGGAAGCCGCCGAGCTTGACGCGCTGCTCCAGGTCCTGGTGGGTCGCCGCGATGACGCGCACGTTGGCCTTCACCGAGTTGTGGCCGCCCACGCGGTAGAAATGGCCATCGCTCAGCACGCGCAGCAGGCGCGTCTGCAGGTCGAAGGGCATGTCGCCGATTTCGTCGAGGAAGAGCGTACCGCCCTCGGCCTGCTCGAAGCGGCCGCGGCGCATGGTCTGCGCGCCGGTGAAGGCGCCGCGCTCGTGGCCGAAGAGTTCGCTCTCCAGCAGGTCCTTGGGGATGGCGGCGGTGTTGATGGCCACGAACGGGCCGTTGGCGCGCGGCGAGTGCTTGTGCAGCGCGCGCGCCACCAGCTCCTTGCCCGAGCCCGATTCGCCGGTGATGAGCACCGTGACGTTGCTCTGCGAAAGACGCCCGATGGCGCGGAACACGTCCTGCATGGCGGGCGCCTGGCCGAGCATCTCTGGCGCGGCGACCATGCGCTCCTCGGCCACTTCCTCGCGCTGGCTTTCGTCGACCGCACGGCGGATGAGCTCGACCGCGCGCGGCAGGTCGAAGGGCTTGGGCAGGTATTCGAAGGCGCCGCCCTGGAAGGCCGAGACGGCGCTGTCGAGGTCGGAGAACGCCGTCATGATGATGACGGGCAGGCCCGGGTGCAGGGCCTTGATCTTGTCGAGCAGGTCGAGCCCGGAACCGCCGGGCATGCGGATGTCGCTCACCAGGACCTGGGGCGCGAGCTGGTCATCGTCGGCGGCCTGCTCGAGTGCCGCCAGAACCTCGCGCGTGTTGGTGAAGCTGCGCGTGGGCAGGTCTTCGCGCAGCAGAGCCTTCTCGAGCACGAAGCGAATCGATTGGTCGTCATCAACTATCCAGATCGGCTTCATGCATCTCCTCTGTTGCCGGTGGCTGCGCTAGGGCAGCGGTATCAATATCTTGAAATCGGTTCGGCCCGGGACGCTGTCGCACTCGATCACGCCGTGATGCTGTTGCACAAAAGTCTGCGCGAGCGTCAATCCCAGCCCGGTCCCGCCTTCCCTGCCCGATACGAGCGGATAGAAGATGCGGTCCTTGATCGTGTCCGGCACACCCGGTCCATTGTCGATTACATGCAATTCCAGTGCCAGTCGATACCACTGCTTGTTGAAGATCACCTGGCGGGCCACCCGCGTCTTGAAAGTGATCTGCGCGTCACCGGCCGCGCGGCGCTCCGCCAGCGCCTGCGCCGCGTTGTGCGCGATGTTCAGCGTGGCCTGGATGAGCTGCTCGCGATCGCCGCGGAACTCGGGAATGGAAACGTCGAAATCGCGCTCGATGTGCAGGTCGCGCGGAAACTCCGCGAGGATGACCGAGCGCACCCGCTCGCAGACTTCGTGGATGTTGACGTCGCCCACCACGTGCGGGCGGCGGTGCGGCGCTAATAGCCGGTCGACCAGCGTCTGCAGCCGGTCGGCCTCGTGGATGATGACCTGGGTGTATTCGACGAGGTCGCGCGATTCGACCTCCATCTGCAGCAGCTGCGCGGCGCCGCGAATGCCGCCCAGCGGGTTCTTGATCTCGTGCGCAAGGTTGCGGATGAGCTCCTTGTTCGCCTGCGCCTGGTCGATGAGCCGCTCCTCGCGGTCCTGCCGCACCTGCTGCTCCAGCGGCGACATTTCGATGATGAGCTCGCCCTTCTTCTCGCCGTGCGCGAGCGAAACCTGCACCGGCATCAGCTCGTGGTTCACGCGGCGCAGGAAGGCTTCGTAGCGCAGCGTGGCGAAGTCGTTGCTGCTCGCGCCGTCGATGGCCGTGCGCAGCACCTGCGGCTCGTGGAAGCACGCGCCGAACTGGGAGCCTTCGAGCGTGCGGCGCGATGTGCCGAGCGCGTCCTCGAGCCCCGCGTTGGCGAACAGTACCGAGCCCTTGCTGTCGACCACCGCGATCAGCGTGGACAGCAGGTCGAAGGACTGGAAGCGCGAATTGGCGCCGGCCGCCTTCTTCCCGAACACCATGGCGTCTTACTGAGGCTGCTTGGCGGGCAGCCGGGCGATCTCGCGGCGGATGCCGGCGATGTCGCTCTCGTTGCGCGCCAGCTCGGCCTTCATCTCGGCGACGCGGTCCAGATATTTCTGGTAGTTGCGGCCTTCGCTGCCCTGCTTCTCGGGCTCGCCGTTGTTGTATTCCTTCTGCAGCTCGGCCTGCCGCGCCTCGGCCTTCTTGAGCTCGGCCTCGAGCACCGCGCGCGCCTCGCCGTCACGGGCACGCTGGTCGACGCCTTCCACGCGGGGGCTGCCGGCCGGTGAACGCGCCGCCGAGGAGCCACCGCCCGAAGAGGAAGATGCGGAACCGCCGCCCGAAGCCCTCGTGCCCTGCACCACCGTGACGTTGCCGCCTTCCATCACCTTGCAGCCCTTCTGCTGCGCGATGGTGGAGTTGTTCGTGTATTCGTTGCCGCAGCGCCAGACGCGCTCCTGCGAAAGCGCCGGCAACGCGACCAATGAACCAGCCAGGAAAATGAGGGAAGCAGTCTTCATGTGTATCGGTGGAGAGCGGCGACAAAGGCGCATTTTCGTGCAATTCGACGGCAAAAGTGACCAGATGTTCCGCCCAAAAGAAAAAGGACGGCCGAGCCGTCCTTCATGACCCATCAGGCCTGCACCTCCCGTGAGGAAGGCGCATGCAGTCTGGGGGGAACCGATTACAGGGAGTAGTACATGTCGAACTCGACCGGATGGGTCGCCATGCGGAAGCGCGTGACTTCCTGCATCTTCAGGTCGATGTACGCGTCGATGTAGGCATCGGTGAACACGCCGCCCTTGGTCAGGAACGCACGGTCCTTGTCCAGGTTTTCCAGGGCTTGGTCGAGGCTGTGGCAGACGGTCGGGATCAGCGCGTCTTCTTCCGGCGGCAGGTGGTACAGGTCTTTGCTGGCGGCTTCGCCCGGATGGATCTTGTTTTCCACGCCGTCGAGGCCTGCCATCAGCAGGGCCGCGAAACCGAGGTACGGGTTCATCAGCGGATCGGGGAAGCGCGCTTCGACACGGCGGCCCTTCGGGTTGGCCACGAACGGAATGCGGATCGATGCCGAGCGGTTCTTGGCCGAGTAGGCCAGCTTCACCGGAGCCTCGAAGCCGGGGACCAGGCGCTTGTAGCTGTTGGTGCCGGGGTTCGTGATGGCGTTCAGGGCACGGGCGTGCTTGATGATGCCGCCGATGTAGTGCAGGGCGAAGTCCGAGAGGCCTGCATAGCCGTCGCCGGCGAACAGGTTCTTGCCGTCCTTCCAGACCGACTGGTGCACGTGCATGCCGGAGCCGTTGTCGCCGACGACGGGCTTGGGCATGAAGGTGGCGGTCTTGCCGTAGGCGTGGGCCACGTTGTGGATCACGTACTTCTGCAGCTGGACCCAGTCGGCGCGCTGCACCAGCGTGCTGAACTTGGTGCCGATCTCGAGCTGGCCGGCGTTGGCCACTTCATGGTGATGCACTTCGACCGGGATGCCCAGCGATTCGAGCACCAGGCACATTTCCGAGCGCATGTCCTGGAAGCTGTCGACCGGGGGAACCGGGAAGTAGCCGCCCTTGACCGCGGGACGGTGGCCGCTGTTGCCGTGCTCGAACTCCTTGTCGGTGTTCCACGAGGCTTCTTCGGACTCGATCTTCACGAAGCAGCCCGACATGTCGTTCTTCCAGCGCACGCCGTCGAAGACGAAGAATTCGGGTTCCGGACCGAAGTAGGCGGTGTCGCCCAGGCCCGATGCCTTCATGTACGCCTCAGCGCGCTTGGCAAGCGAGCGCGGATCGCGTTCGTAGGCCTTGCCGTCGGCGGGGTCGATCACGTCGCAGGTCAGGATCATCGTCGTCTCTTCGAAGAACGGATCGATGTTGGCGGTGTTCGGGTCGGGCATGAGCTGCATGTCCGAAGCTTCGATCCCCTTCCAGCCGGCGATGGACGAGCCGTCGAATGCGTGGCCCGAGGTGAATTTGTCTTCGTCGAAAGCCGAGACCGGCACGGTCACGTGCTGCTCTTTGCCGCGGGTGTCGGTGAAGCGGAAGTCGACGAACTTGACCTCGTTTTCCTTGACGAGCTTGAGTACATCGGCGACGGTCTTTGCCATCAGTTTCTCCTGAGTTGGATGGTGGTTAGGAATACAGGGACGTGGGATGCAGTTTCTGTGCCATTGTCGCCTCGCCGGATGAGGCTTCGATGGCCGCCATGGAACCCAAATGAAGGCGGAAATTCACTATTTTGGTGCATTAATTTTTATCGCACCAATTCGGGGCCGAGCTTGGCGTCAAAAGTGTGCAGGCCTTCGATGAGCTGGGCATAGGCGGCGTCGAGCCGGCCCGCGTCGCCCTTGACGCCCAGTTCGATGTGGCGGCCGTAGGTCGGGTGGTCGACGCTGGGCAGGCTGAACACCTTGACGCCGGCGTGGGCGGCCTCGATGGCTTCCATGAGGGGGGTCAGCGTGGCCTCCATGGCACCGAAAACGATCACGGACTTCTCGGCAACCGCGTTGCTGGCGAACAGGCTGGCGTAACGCCCGTCGAGCACCGATTCGATCATCGGCCAGGCCATGACGGGAAAGCCCGGCACGAAGTGCACGTCGCCCACGCTGAAGCCCGGAATTTTGTTGTACGGGTTGTATATGAGCGTGGCGCCCTGCGGAAACACGCCCATGTTGAGCCGGTGCACGTTGTCGGCCCGGTCGGGCTCGTAGGGCACGCCCTGCTCGCGCGCGGTGTCCTGCATGCGCTCGCGGATCAGCAGCTCGGCCTCGGGGTGCAGCGCCAGCGGCACGCCCAGCGCCCTGGCCGCGCACTGGCGGGTGTGGTCGTCGGGCGTGGCGCCGATGCCGCCGGTCGAGAAGACGACGTCGCCCGAGGCGAAGGCGCGCTGCAGCGCCGCCGTGATGCGGGCGGGCTCGTCGCCCACGTATTCGGCCCAGCCCAACTGCAGGCCGCGGGCGGCGAGCAGCTCGATGACCTTGGACATGTGCTTGTCGGCACGCTTGCCGGAGAGGATCTCGTCGCCGACGACGATGAGACCGAATGCGCGAGTCATGGAGAACCCCATTGGGAAAGAGCGGCCTTGCTGGCTTCATCGGCCTCGATGGCGGGCGTGCCGCCGGCCGCGGATGCTTCCGCCGCCGCGCGCCGGGCGCGCAGCTGCGCGAGCGCGTCGAGGCAGTAGTGGGCGAACCAGAGCGCCGAGAAGGCGAAAACCAGTGTGTAGATCCAGATGGCGATCGGCACAAGCACGAAGAAGGCGGCGGCGAACAGCAGGCCCGACGCCCAGACGATGCTGGGCGCGGCGCCCAGGTAGCCGCACAGCACGCCGATGCACAAGAGCGGCACCCGGTGCGCTCGGATGAGCGCGGCGCGCTCCTCGGGGCTGGCATGCTCGGCCAGTGCGTCGAAGCTCATCACGCGGTAGGTGAGCCAGCCCCAGATCAGCGGCGGCAATATCAGCACCAGCGGAGGAATGAGCCACAGCGGCATCGACACCACCAGCGCGATCACCGCCAGCACGGTGGCGGCCAGCGAGCGCGCCACGCTGCCGAGGAAGGAAGCGCCCTTCTTCTGCTCCAGCCCCGGAAAACGCCGTTCGCCGACCAGCTTCGTCAACGCGGGAGCCATGAAACCGGCCACGATCAGCAGGCAGACCACCACGATCACCGGCGTGGCGGCGAACACCACGACCAGCGATGCCAGCACGGAAGTGACGTCGCCGGAGAAGAGGCGGCCGAGCCACGACCAGAAGCTCGACAGCAGCGGCCAGGCGTCGAGCGCGCCGCGCGTCCAGACCACGGCCGCGTCCCAGTAGAAGTAGCCCAGCGCCGCGGCCAGCACGATCATGAGCCCCAGCGGCAGCAGCGACAGCACGATCACACGCGGCAGCATGCAATAGGCGACCGCGCGCCAGAAGGAGTCGAGGAGCAGGCGCATGAGGCAGCGAGGATAACGCCTCGGGCACGCGGTTCAGGGCCCGGAGCCCCTCAACCGCGACCGACCATTCGCTTCAGTCCCAGCCATTGCTGCGCCCAGAAGCCGCGGCCGTAGTCGCGCACGCGGCCGTCGGCACGGGGCTCCACCTGGTCGCGGATGCCCGTCGGGTCGTAGCGGTTATCGAAGTTGGCGGTGCGAAAGAGCATGTCCCACCAAGGCAGCAGCACGCCGAAGTTGTGGCCGCCGAGGGTGGTGGGGCCGTTCGATTCGTGGCCCAGCCCGATGCTGTGGTGCAGCCGGTGGAAGCGCGGGCTGATCCACAGCCGCTCGCCGATGGCGCCGAAGCTCAGCCGCAGGTTGGCGTGCTGCAGGCTCTCGCTGAGCTGGGTGAAGGCGACGAAGGCGATGAACTGCCCCGGCGCCACGCCGATGAGCTGCGCGACGATGACGATCAGCGCGTCGTGGATGATGTCGTCGAGCAGGTGATTGCGGTCGTCGCTCCACATCGTCATCTGGCGTTGCGAGTGGTGCAGCGAATGCAGCCCCCACCACCAGTTGAACTGGTGCTGGCCCCGGTGGATCCAGTAGCCCACGAAATCGAGCACCACGAGGTAGATGGCGAAGGCAACCCAGGGAATGTCGGTGACGCCCGGCCACACCTCGTCGAGGTGGAAAGTGCCCCACCCCGCCGTGCGCAGCACGCCCATGGCGTCGTCGAAGAAGGGCTGCAGCGTGAAGAACATCGCCAGCCGGAACAGCCCCAGCCGGTGGATCAGCGTGTAGAGCACGTCGATGCGGATCGCGTGGCGGTCGACCACCGGCTCCGCCGAACGCCAGCGCTGCAGCGGCCCGATGATGGCCAGCAGCACCAGGATCTGGATCATGCCCACCAGCAGCCAGCCGGTGGCGTCGAAGGCGTCCTCGGTCCAGCCGCCCAGCCCCACGGCGTAGACCAGCGGCTGCACGGCGGTTTCGAAGAACCAGCCCTGCATGGCGGAAAAGGCGTCTGTCAGCCAGTCGATCACGGTCAGGAAAACTCGTCGTTCAGTCGTTCAGGGATGGGAGGCGATCCAGGCCTTGAAGTCCGGATGCTGGCGCAACGTGCGGAAGCAGAAACCCTTGGCCTTCAGGCCGACGATCAGCGGCTCGAGGTTGGCCGGCGCCCACGGGTCCTTGCGCGACCAGATGCCCAGGTGCGCCAGCAGGATGTCGCCGGGGCGGATGGTGTCCAGCGCCTGCGTGAGCAGCTTCGCGTTGCTGAATTTCTCGCTCGGCAGCTCGTCGCCGAGAAAGCCGGCGGGCGCCCAGCCCACGTACTTGTAGCCGCAGCCTTCGGCCGCAGCCAGCAGCGCGGGCGAGGTCTTGCCGCCCGGAGCGCGGTACAGCGGCAGTGGCTTCTTTCCGGTGACCGCCGCCAGCCGGTCGGAAGCCTTTTTTATGTTGGCGCAGTACTCGGCCGCGCTCCAGGTCGATTCCTTGCCGTTCTGCGGGCCGGCCGAGGGCTTGATGCGGAAGGACGGCGGCGAACCCTTCACGTCGGCGCGCCAATAGGCGTGGTCGTACGTGTGGGAGCCGAATTCGTTGCCCTCGGCCGCCCTCGCCTTCCACCACGGCGCCCAGTGGTCGTCGAGGCTGTCGCCGTCGGTCTGAGTGCGCTCGGCGGCGGCGAAGAAGGTGACGCGAACGTCCTGCCGCTTGAGCACGTCGGCCACCAGAGGCGCGATGCCCATGTGGCCGGTGTCGAAGGTCAGGTAGACGGGCTTTTCGCAGGCGGGGGGCTCCTGCGCCGCCCAGGCGCCGGGAGACGGCACCGCCGCCAGCGCGACCATGGAAGCCGCGACGGCCAGGCCGGCGCGCCTAGATGCGCCTGGCATGGTCCAGCGTCCACACGCCGTGAGGCGAACGGCCGACGTTGACCTGGCGCACGACCTTGTTGCTGGCCAGGTCGACCACGCTCAGCTTCTTGGCCCAGCGCGACGTCACGTAGAGCGTCTTGCCGTCGGCCGACACGTCCATGCAGTCGGGACCGCCGGGCACCGGGTAGGTGGCGACCACCTTCAGCGTCGCCAGGTCGATGCGGCTGATGCTGTTGGCCACGCGGTTGCTCACGAACACGGTCTTGCCGTCGCCGGCCGAGCGGAAGGCGTGGGCGCCCTTGCCGGTGGGGATCTTGCCGACCAGTTTCGGCTCGGCGCCGGCCACGTCGAACACCTGCACGCCGTCGCTGCCGGTGAGGCCCACGAGCAGGGTCTTGTCGTTGTGCACGCCGAAGATGTCGGCCGGCATGGCGCCGGTGGCGGTGCGCCACTTGATGGTCTGGGTGGGCAGGTCGACGGCGATCATCTCGTCGCTGTCCTGCATCGTCACGTAGGCGATGGTGCTGGTGTTGTCGATCCAGATGTGGCTGGGCGTCTTGCCGCTGGCGATGCGCTTGGCCAGCTTCAGGTCCTTGCCGTCCCAGCGGTAGACGTCGACGTGGTTCAGGCGGTTGCCCGCCGTGACGAACCACTTCATGTCGCGCGAGAACTGCAGCTGGTACGGATCGATGATGCCGTAGACCACGCGCTGCACTTCCGCCGTGCGGGGGTTCAGGAAGGTCAGCGAGTCGCCCGCCGAATTGGCCACGATGACCGACTTCTCGTCTGGCGTCATGTAGATGTGGTGCGGCTCCTTGCCGGTGGGAATGCGCTGCTTTTCCGTCCAGTCGACGGGATTGATCACGCTCACGTTCGCGTCCAGCGAGTTGAGCACGAAGATCGGAGGGGGTTCTGGCGCTGCGGCGGCGGTATGGGCCGCGAAGGCCGTCATGCAGGCAAGCAGGAAAGCCGCGAGGCGGCCATTCGGTCGGGCTGGGAGTCGCAAGGGAATGTTCCGGGAGAGAGTTCGGAATGTTAACGGCCGGCCCTTAAGACTGGCTGACCGGGACCGTGCCCTTTTCCCCCGTTTCTCAGCGTTTTCCTTGCGTTTTTCCCTTCTATTTCAACGCCTTGGCGGGTTTGGCCGGCGCACGCAGGCCCGCCACCTCTTCGGCGGTCAGCCAACGCCACTGCCCGGGCGCGAGTTCGGCAGGCAGCGCCAGCTCGCCGATGCGCGAGCGGTGCAGCCCCTCCACCCGGTTGCCGACCGCGGCCAGCATGCGCTTGACCTGGTGGTACTTGCCCTCGGTGAGGGTGAGCCGCAGGTGCAGCGGGCCGTCGGATTCGCAGGCGGCGGCGCGTACCGGCTTCGGATCGTCGTCGAGCACCACGCCGGCCAGCAGTTTCGCAATCTGCGCCTCGTCCACCGGGTGCTTGGCCGTCACCTCGTAGACCTTGGGCACGTGGTGCTTGGGCGAGCCCATCTTGTGGATGAACTGGCCGTCGTCGGTCAGAAGCAGCAGGCCGGTGGTGTCCTGGTCGAGCCGGCCGATGGCCTGCACACCCTGCACCGCGCCCTTGTTGGGCCGCAGCCGCAGCGGTGACGGCAGCAGCGTGTAGATGCTCGGATAGGTCGAGGGCTTCTGCGAGCACTCGGTGCCGGCGGGCTTGTGCAGCATCAGGTAGGCCTTCTCGTGGTACTCCCACGGGGTGCCCTGGACGATGTAGTGGAGTCCTTCGGGTTCCAGGTCGGCGAACGGGTCGTCCACCACTTCGCCGCCGATGCTCACGTGGCCTTGCTGGACCAGCCCCGCGCACACGCGGCGCGTGCCGAAGCCCTGGGTGTAGAGGATGTCTTGCAGATGCATGGGAAAAGAAAAAAGCGGCCGCGCCACCAGGGCACGACCGCCTTCGAGTTTGCCGCAGGATCAGTACCCTGCCGCCAGGCCCGTGTTGCGGCGGGGGTCGTTGGCGCCGTAGAAGCGGTTGTTGCCCACCGGCTTGCCGCCCAGCGAAGGAGCGCCGACGATGATCGCCGCCAGGTGGTTGGCCGGCTGCGGCACGCCCAGGTTGTGGCCCATGTCGGTCAGGATCTTGCGCGTGTCGGGGCTCAGCGCGTAGGTCTCGACATTGGTGACGTCGGGCAGCCACTGCTGGTGGAAGCGCGGCGCGTCCACGGCCTCCTGCACGTTCATGCCGTAGTCGATGGCGTTGATCATGGTCAGCATCACCGCAGTGATGATGCGGCTGCCGCCCGGGGTCCCGACCACCATCACCGGCTTGCCGTCCTTGGACACGATGGTCGGGCTCATGGAGCTCAGCGGGCGCTTGCCCGGCTCGATCTTGTTGGCCTCGCCCTGCACCAGGCCGTAGAGGTTGGGCACGCCCACCTTCGAGGTGAAGTCGTCCATCTCGTCGTTCAGCAGCACGCCGGTCTTGGCGGCCGTGACCTTGGCGCCGAACCAGTCGTTCAGCGTGTAGGTCACCGAGACCGCGTTGCCCCACTTGTCGGCGATCGAGTAGTGGGTGGTGTTGCTGCCTTCGTGCGGCGCGACGCCGGGCTTGATGTCCTTGGAGACGCCGGCCTTCTTCGGATCGATGACGGCACGGATCTTCTCGGCGTAGCCCTTGTCGAGCAGGCGCTCCAGCGGGTTCTTCACGAAGTCGGGGTCGCCCAGGTAGCTGTTGCGGTCCACGTAGGCGTGGCGCATGGCTTCGATCTGGTAGTGCACGGCCTGTGCCGAGTGGTAGCCCAGGTCCTTGAGCGGATAGCCCTCGAGGATGTTGAGCATCTCGCAGATGATCACGCCGCCGGAGCTCGGCGGGGGCGCCGACACCACGCGGTAGCCGCGGTAATCGCACTCCACGGGAGCCATTTCGCGCGTCTTGTACTGGTCGAGGTCGGCCTGCGTGATCAGGCCCTTGCCGGCCTGGCTGGAGGCCACGATGGCATTGCCGACCCAGCCCTTGTAGAAGCCGTCGGTCCCCTTGGCGCTGATCTCGCGCAGGGTCTTGGCCAGGTCCTTCTGCACCAGCTTGTCGCCCACCTTGTAGGGCTCGCCCTTGTTCAGGAAGATGGCGGCCGTGGCCGGGTCTTCCTTGAAGTCGGCCGTGGCGGTGGCGAGCAGGTCGATGTCGCCCTGCTGCAGCGCGAAGCCCTTGTCTGCCAGCTGGATCGACGGGGCGAGCAGGTCGCCGCGCTTCATGGTGCCGTACTTCTCGCGCGCGTATTCCATACCCGAGACGCTGCCCGGCACGCCCACGGCAAGGTGGCCCTTGGTGCTCAGGCCCTTGATGACGTTGCCGTCCTTGTCGAGGTACATGTTGGCCGTGGCGGCCAGAGGTGCCTTCTCGCGGAAGTCGAGGAAGGTCTTGCGGCCGTCGGCCAGTTGCACGGTCATGAAACCGCCGCCGCCGAGGTTGCCGGCCGCGGGGTAGACCACCGCCAGCGCATAGCCCACGGCCACCGCCGCATCGACCGCGTTGCCGCCGCGCTTGAGCACGTCGACGCCGACCTTGGTGGCCAGGTGCTGGGCACTCACGACCATGCCGTTCTCGGCCGCGACGGGCGCCACAGAAGCGGCGTTCGACGCGCCGGCCGCGGCCAGCGCGAGCACCGCCGCGACGGCGCCCCTCAGCCTGGGAGTCCAGTGGATTTGTTGCATGTTGAAGTCTCCTCTAGAGCGTGTTGAAGAATCTGATGTGTGTGTCTTGCCGATCGATAGGGTCAGGCCGTCAGCAGCGCCTTGCGGCGCAATGCGTCGAGCGCGATCGCGACCTGCTGGCGCGCGAACTCCCGGACGGCCGCCGGGTCGGTCAGCGGCTTGTCGTCCTTGACGAAGCGCAGCCGGTCGCTGCGCACCTCGGCTTCGAGATGCTCTGCCAGCGCCTCGTGCGAATGGGTGCCGTCGAGCAGCGGCAGCAGGCTGCGTTCGAGCAGCGACACCGTCACGTGCTCGTGCCACTGGTTGCAGGTGCTGGCCGTGACGCTGGCGCCCGCCACCAGGGCCACCGAGCCCCGCACCGCGGAAAGCGCCTGGGGCAGGCTGGAAATCGCATCGGCCGTGAGCACCGGCGAGCGCCTGAAGCGCAAGGCGCCGAGGATCAGCAGCTCCTCGACCATGGCCATCACGGCCGGCTCGACCGCCGCTACGGGCTGCCCCACCAGCCCGGCCACTGCCCCGATGAGGGCCCCGGCGGACATCGAGGCCGGATAGCGCGTGTCGAGCAGATGCGCCACCGCCTTGTGCACCGGCAGCCGCATCGTGACCTTGAGGCCGCGCTGCGCATTGCAGGGCTGCTCGCGCGCGTCGAGCGAGAGCGCGGTGCCGTCCTCGGTCTTGAACATGCCGGCGAGTTCGAGCTGGCGGATGCGCCCGGGCTGCAGCTTGTAGCGGATGTCCCTGGCATGCGACTGCCCCACCAGCAGCGTCTGCCGGAACGTGCGGTTGACCAGGAAGTCGAGGTACTGCTCCATGAGCACCTGGCTGCCGCCGCATTCGCGCAGCAGCGGATCGCGCACCTTCTCGCCGTAGTTCTGCACGAACATCGTCGACGGCTCGGCATCGCAAAGATAGGCAAGGCCACAGGCCTCCGCGCGCGCGACGAACTCCTTGAAATAGCACGGCGCGTTGCAGGGTTCGAGGAACTCGTGCAGCAGGTAGGAGCTGTTGGCGTTGCGCACGATGGGCATCGCCTCTTCGAGCGTCTTCTTGAGCACGCTGTCGGCGCGGGCCGACTGCTCGAGGAAGTCGAGCATGCCGCGGGCATAGGAGAGCTTTTCGTCGGGAGAGTCGCGGGGGCCGCCGCGCAGGATCATCGCGTCGCGCACGATCTCGCGGGCCTTCCAGCCGGGGTACACGTTGTAGCTGACGTAGGCAACGCCGTCCGGTGCGAGGTTTTCGGCGCAGATGCGCAGGATCGCCTCCTGCACCGGGGCCGGCACCCAGCTGTAGACGCCGTGGCAGACGATGTAGTCGAACTGGCCGAACGAGGCATCGATGTCCGCGAGATTGAAAGCCCTGAGCTCGATGTTCGAGAGCCCCGCACGCGCGATGGCCGCCATGCCCTGCGCCACCTGCACGGTCGACAGGTCGACGCCGACCGCGCGCGCCTGGGGATGGCGTGCCGCGAAGGGAATCAGGTTGCCGCCGGCGGCGCAGCCGAGTTCGAGCACGCGGGCCGTTGCGGGAGGGGGAACGTCGAGACCGAAGAGAAAGGCCAGCGCTTCCAGGTGCTCCATCGCCGATTGCGGGAACGGATGCGAGTCATAGGGCACCGTGTCGTAGTAGCTGGTCAACTCGGAGGTCAGGGAATCCGGCACGGGCGTCCTTTTCGGGATCTGGGCAGGCGGGCGAGAGCGGGAGATTGCAGTGACTGCAATGTGACAGTGCCTGCCGACTATAGCCTTGCGCCCAGGCAAAAAGAAGCGCGGCTTCACGGGGCCGCACACGGGTGCCACCTGCAAAAAAAAGCCCAGCACGAGGCTGGGCTTGAAATGCCTATCTGCTTGGCAATGCATCAAGGCCCCCGCTCAGGTTGACCGGCGGGGGACGGTTTACCCGTCAAGGAGAAATCAGAAAACCGGATGGACATGCCGGACAGTCGTCGAGCCGCCAGGCCCGTTTGTGAACAGCTTGTTTTCCATGGGCATAGTTTACTGTATATTTGTACAGCCTTTTCAGCAAGGATGCACGCCATGCCCCCAACCGAAGAAACGCCCGCCCCACCCAACCATGCGCTCAAGGATGCGCTGGCCTGGATCTCGAAGTTCGCGCATGCGTGGAAGGCCATCGAGCCCTCCCCGAAGAGCCTGAGCATCGACGGCTTCATCATCTGGGGGCCCGTGCTCTACGAGAAGCACAAGGGTGAAGATCCGGTCCAGCTGGCGCGGCAGCTGTTCGGCCGCTCCGGCGAATACTTCAAGTATCTCTACCCCGAGCGCGGGCGCAGCTCCAACGATCCGCGGTCTTAGAATGCCCCGATGAATTGGCGCACACTGCTTCCGCTTGCTCTCCTGGTCCTGGCCGGCTGCTCGACCCCACCCAATGAAGTGATGCAAGTCCGCGAAGGCGTGCTGCGCGCCATGACCTATGTCCAGGCCTCCGACTACTGCGATGCGCGCGACAAGACGCCGCGCTGGCTTGGCAGGGCACCCGCGGAGCAGGGTGTGCTGTTCCAGTGCTATTGAGCTGAATCCGGGTGGCCGCGGCGCCGCGACAATCCCCGGATGACCACCCTCTACCTGCAGATGACCGAAAAGCTCTCCGAGCACTGGAGAGCCAACAACAACGCCTATCCCCAGAAGTTCGTGCTGAGCCCGGCACTGCGCGCCGAATACGTCCATTGCCTGGAGCTCATGACCATTCCGGGCGAGCGGGACATGAGCGCGACGAAACACATGGGCGTGCGCATCGAGATCGACGAAGCTTCGCCCGGCGTCATGGTGGCCGCCGATGGAGCCGAGGTCGCACTGCGGTAGCGGCAGGCTGCAGACGTCCGCAAGCACGTCTGCTTTCGGGGCTCGTTGCTGAAAACCTGAGAAGACCCGGCGACTGACCCCCTCTGCCGGGCTAGAAAAGATGCTGCTGCGAGCTCGTCAGGGCCGCGAAGCTCTCTCCCATGGGCTGCAGGATGGCATCCGCGATCGGCTGCAACTGCCGGCTCAGGTAGTGGTCGTAGTCGATCCGGGAGTGGAGGGCCTCCATCGGTTCCGGACCGTTGCGCGTCATGACGTACCGGATCCAGCCGCCGTTCTGGTACTGCCTGGGCCGATGAAGCCGGTCGTTGTGCTCGTCGGCCAGGCGCGCGGCGCGCACCTGCGGCGGCACGTTGACGAGGTAGGCATCCAGGCGATGGCGCAGGCGCTTCCTGTAGACGAGCAGCTCGTCCTGGCCGCCCGACAGCGTCGAGCGCACGTACTCCCTCACGAACTCCTCGTAGGGCTCGCCGCGGAAGATGCGCGATAGCAGCCCCTCCTGGAACTGCCGCGCCAGTGGGGTCCAGTCGCTGCGAGCCATCTCCAGGCCGCGGTAGATCATTTCCTCCTTGCCCGCGGCGTCCTTGCCCAGGCCGGCATAGCGCTTCTTGCTGCCCACGTCGGAGCCGCGGATGGTGGGCATGAAGAACTTGCTGTAGTGGGTGTCGAACTCGATCTCGAGGAAGTTCTCGAGTCCGTGCGTCTCGCGCAGGGTGCGCGTCCACCAGCCGTTGATGTCCTTCACGAGGCCCGCCGCGACGGCATGCGCCTCCTCGTTGGTGTGGGTGCGCCCGAGCCAGATGAAGATGGAGTCGGTGTCGCCGTAGATGGCCTCGTAGCCCCGGCGTTCCACGAACTCGCGCGTGAGCTTCATCATCTCGTGGCCCCGAAGAGTGATGGCCGACACCAGCTTGGGATTGAAGAAGCGGCACTCCGACGCGCCCAGCACGCCGGCGAACGAGTTCATCAGCAGCTTCAGCGCCTGCGACAGCGGTTCGTTCCCGGCCCGCTTGGCCTCGTCGCGCGCGCGCCAGAGCGTGGTCACGATCTCCGGCAGGCAGTGCTTCGTGCGCGAGAAGGTCGTTCCCTGGGGGCCCTGCACGACCGCGACCGGCTCGGCGGCGCCGGCACCGGTGCCTTCCACCAGGCCCACGGGATCGACGAGGAAGGTGCGGATGATCGAGGGATAGAGGCTCTTGTAGTCCAGCACCACGACGGAGTCGTAGAAGCCCGGCTTCGAGTCCATCACGTAGCCCCCGGGAAAGGCCTTGCTCGGGATCTCGCCCACGTTCGGCGCCACGTAGCCCAGGCGATGCATGCGAGGCAGGTAGTGGTGGCTGAACGCCGCGATGGAGCCGCCGAAGTGGTCGATCTGCAGGCCGGTGGTCTGCGCTCGTTCCAGCACGAACTGCAGCAGTTTCGCCTTCTCGAAGATGCGCAGGACGAGCTCGCAATCACGGATGTTGTAGTGCGCGAGCGCGGGCTTGTCCTCCTGGTAGCGCCGCTCGATCTCGGCCATCTTGTCGTACTCGTCGCCGATGGCCTTGCCTTCGCCGAGCAGCGCCTGCGAGACGCTCTCCAGGCTGAAGGAAGGAAAGCTCCACATCGCGGCCCGCAGTGCCTCGATGCCATCGACGATCACCCGCCCAGCCACTGACGCGAACAGATAGCCCTGCTTGCCCGGATGGGTGCGCCAGTCGATGGCACCTCGCTCCCGTCCCGGAAGCAGTTGCGTCCCGCAGTCGTTGGCCGTCTTCTGCAGCACCCGCAGGTCGAACTGGATGACGCTCCAGCCGACGATGACGTCCGGATCGTTCCTCTCGAACCATTCGTTGAGCTTCTCGATCATGGCCTTGCGGGTCGGGCAATAGACGAGAGAGAAGTCCGCAGGCTCATCCCGCCCGGATGGCTGCTCGCCAAGCATGAAGACCACGCGCTGCGGAAGGCCGTCCAGTGCAATGGAATAGAGCGCTTCGTGCTGGCTGGTTTCGATGTCCAGCGACACCACCTTCAGCGCCGGGCGGAACTCTGGCGCGGGCCTGAGCTTGCCGTCGACGACGGTGGCGCGGCCTGCCCGCCCTCCTTCCACCAGCACGCCGGCGGTAATGAAGCGCTCCATGAGATGGCGGTCGTGCGGACGCACGTCCGCTTCGAGCACAGGAACGCCTTGCGGCTGCAGCGCACGCGCCAACCGGCCCAGCTGCCGGAAGTGCCTTGCATAGACACCGACGACGGGTTCCTGCCCGAAGGTCTTCAGGTCGAGCTCGCGAATCTCCATCCCTGGCATGGCGGCAAGCTGCGCCTCCACTGCCGCGCGGTGCCGGGCGGCGACGAACGCGACGCAGGCCTGGGAGGTCAGGAGCACCTTCACCGGTCCTGCATCCGTGGCCAGCCAGTACTCGATCTCGGTGCCGGCGGGTGCGTCACGCCAGTGGCGGGTGAGGATGAATCCCTTGAGTTCGGTGGACGCCGCGTGAGGCTGAGACATGGGGGTGCGAAGAAAGAAGGGCGGACTCGGTCACGCCCGATTCTTGCGCAGTCATCGCCACGTTCCGCGGAACCTTGGCCGGGGCTGCGCGCCTGCCTCGACCTTTGGCAAAGACTGGATCCGCCGATGTCGGCCGGGCCGCGGCCATCTTGTCATGGCTTTGCGCCCGACCCCGAAGCTCCCGCATGGCTCGATCACCTATCATGCCGCGCCGTCTCTTGGGCATCGGCCCATCGCAACGTACGAAGCAGAGGTCTCTCGAGTGAAAGAAATATCAGAACGGCTGGTCGCAATGATCGGCCAGCCTTTCGACAGCAAGAAGGTTCGCGAGGTACTGGGCTCCTTGGGCGTCAAGAGGGTTTCCGGTCCGGGTGCCTTCTCCTCGAGCGAGGAGATCATCTGGATACCCAGGGCGTCCGTGCGCATCGACATCTACCAGGCGCAAAAACTGAACGGACTGACGGGATCGAACCACCCCGAGGACGAAGCATGGATCGTCGGCTCCGTGGAGCTTCTCGCGCCCGGATCGGACGACAGGATCAAGGCGCCGTTTTCCGGCCCTCTTCCTATGGGCCTCGCCATCGGCTCGACGCCGCAGGATTGCATCGACGCGCACGGCCCACCCGACCTGGACGAGGAGCATGAGCGGCCCGGGTTCTCCGGCAGGGTGCTGGCCTGGCGCAAAGAACACCTGAACATCGCGATCACGTTCGCCGGCCAGGAGCGCGAGCGCACGATGATCAGCCACACCGTCTGCCTGATCGGCTGCATCGGCGCCTGGCGCCATACCCATCCGGAGGTGTTCGCGCCCTGACCGGCCGAGGCCGCCGGCTGGCCGCGCGCTCGACGTATCCGGCAAGAAGCCCCGCAGTCTTGGCAGATACACTTTTTCCGACCAACACCCGGTTTCGCCCGCATGACCGCGCAAGCCCCATCCACCATGCGCACGCTGGAGAGCGTACCGGCGGAGTCCGGCCTGGCCACCCTGAGGGATTTCGGGATGTGCCTTCTGGCCCTGGTCACCCTCGCTCGTTCCGGCAATGCGCAGGACATCCACCGCGAGGCCCTTCTGGTGCTGAAAAGCCTGGTTCCCTTCGACTCGGCATGGTGGGGAGAAGTCTCGCCCGGCTCTGACGGCAGCCCGCCCAGGAACTGGCTGCACGGCAGCATCGGGCTGAGCGCCAGCTTCGCGCAGGAGTGGAATGCGCTCGCCGACGCGGACGAGTTCGCCAGTGCGTCCATTGCACACTGCGGCGTGGTGCTGCGCGGCGGCTCGGGCGACGGCAGGCATGCGCCGGGGAGCACGGTCGACGCGTTCTGCAAGCGGCACGGCCTCCATCACGCCATGGCGATCACGCTGGAGTTGCCGGCGAGCGGGCTGCTGTTCTTCGTATCGATCTACCGCCGCGGTGCCGACTCGGCTTTCCGCGATGAAGAGGCCGTCATCTTCGGCGAGTTCACGCGCCACCTCGTGCAGCACTGGCGCGATGTGCTCGACGGCCTGCAAGGCGCCGTGCCGGGCCGCGCGTGGAGCGCGTATGCGTTCGCCGATGGCGCAGGCCGCCTGCTCTACCTGGGCGCAAGGCTGGGGCAGGTCCTCCATCGGGCCCATCCCGACTGGCAGGGAACGATGCTGCCTCCCGACATCGCGGACCTGGCCCGCCAGGCGCCGTGCTCCGTCGCGATGGGCCGCTCGGATCGCTTGTCGATCGCGCCCTGCGGTCGCCTGCTCGCGCTGGTGCTCGAAGACCGAAGCCCCGGCGATCCACTCGCCCCGCGCGAACGCCGGGCCGCCACCCTGTACGCCGAGGGCCGCTCCTACAAGGAGATTGCCGAGCGGCTCGATCTGAGCCCCGCGACAGTGCGCACCTACCTGCGCAACGTGTACGCCGCCCTGGGCGTGCGCAACAAGATCGAGCTTCTGTCCGCCCTGGGCTCTGGCACGCGCGAAGCCCCGTAGTTTCCCGCCCCTCCTCATTTGCAGAGGCCTGACCGCGAAGGCCGCTCGCTACGCTGCCGGCTCCAAAGCTCAGCCTGCGAGAGCGGGCACTACACCCAAGGAATTCGCCAATGAGACTCGGCTTCCAAACCATGGCCGCCAGCCTGCGAGCGCGCGGACTCGCAACCGCATGCGGCCTGGCACTGCTTGCCTGCGCCGCCCATTCGCAACCGATGCCGCCCCCGCCCGCGGGCGCGCCGGTTTCTTCTGTTCCCGTCGCGCTCCAGGAAGTGCGCTGGCAGATGCTGAACCCGGGCATCAACGCGCTGACCTTCCGCTCGATGGACCGGATCTTCGACACCCGGGAAGTCACCCACCGGCGCGCGACATGGGCCATTCCGCGCAACGACGCGCCGCTGAACTTCCGCTACGAGTTCGCAGGCGCCGCCCGCACCCCGGAGGACTTCCTCGACCGCACCTACACCAACGCCCTTGTGGTCATCAAGGACGGCGCCATCGTCTACGAGAACTACCGCAACCTTTGCGACGACAGCACGCGGTTCATGGGCTGGTCCATGACGAAATCCATCGTCTCCACCCTGGTCGGCATCGCGCTGGAGGAGAAACGCATCGCCTCGATCGAGGATCCGATCGTCAAGTACCTCCCCGAGCTCGCGCGCGGCGCCTACAGGGACGTGTCGATCCGGCAGGTGCTGGAGATGCGGTCCGGAGTGGACTACGAGGAGCGGTACGACTTCCAGAATCCCGGCATCGCGGCGAGCAACCACATGTCGTCGCTCGTGCGAAACACCTCGCGCTTCGCGGATGTCGCCACGACCATCGGGCGTGCGCATCCGCCGGGCAGCCACTTCGCCTACAAGACGATCGACACGGCCGTGCTCGGCTGGCTGGTCGAACGCGTCAGCGGCACCACCTTTGCGGGCTACATGAGCGAGAAACTGTGGGAGCCCCTGGGCGCGGAGAGCAACGGCTTCTTCATCATGGACGGCGGCCCGGGCGTGGGCCGCGAGTTCACCGGGGCGGGATTCAATGCAACCGCGAGGGACTGGGCGCGCCTGGGACTGCTTTTCCTGAACAATGGCCGGGCGAACGGAAAGCAGATCATTCCCGAGAAGTGGGTCAAGGCGGCGACGGCCTCGGTGCCCGGCAGCGACTCGCCGAACGGCGGATACGGCTACCAGTGGTGGACCTTTCCGAGCACCGGCGCGTACTACGCCCTTGGGCTGCAAGGCCAGTACACGTACGTCGACCCGGCCACCCGCACGGTGGTCGTGAAGCTCAGCTACATGCCGCCGGGCCGCGATGAGCCCTATGCCGAAACGCGCGCCTTCCTGCAGGCGGTCTCGGCCTGGAAGCCATCCAGATAGAGGACCGCATAGGGATGAGCGCTGTTTGCGGCAACCACTTCAAATCATCGCGAAACCGCCCGATGCCCCGATCGTCTGGCCAGTGACGAACAACGCGCGATCGGATGCCAGGAATGCGACCAGGCCGGAGACGTCGTCCGGCCTGGACAGCCGTCCGACGCCCTTTGAGATCGGATAGAGGTTCACCATCTTCGCAAGCAGTTCGTTGTTCTGCACTGTTGCGTCGGGATGCAGCGGACCGTCCTTGATGCCTTCGTGCGAGACCGCGCCGAGGGCGATCGAATTGACCGTGACCGCGTGGCGGCCGTGCTCGCGCGCCAAAGCCTTGGCGAAGCCCGCGATGGCGGCCTTCGCGCCGGAGTACACGGCCATGTTGGCCTCGCCGATCCGGCCGGCCTCCGAGATGATGTTCACGATGCGCCCACGCTTGGCCGCAACCATGCCGGGCAGCACCGCGTGGCAGCAGTGGAAGGTGCCATACACGTTGAGGTTGACGATCTTGGCCCAGTCGGCCACCGGCATGTCGACGAAGGCCGGCGTGCGACCGCCCTTCTCGCGGCGCTCGGGAATGATGCCGGCGTTGTTCACGAGGATCTGCACCGGCGCGTCGAAGTGCCGCGCGGCGGCATCGACCATGGCCTGCACCTGCTCGGCCTGCGTGATGTCGGCGGGCGCTGCCAACGCCTTGCCGCCCTGCGCCTCGATCTCGCGCGCCACGGCCTGCGCGCGCTCGGGGAACAGGTCGTTGACCACGACGCGCGCGCCTTCGCGTGCGAGTTCGATGCAGATCTGCCGGCCCACGCCCTGGCCGCCGCCGGTCACCAGCGCGACCTGTGAGTCCAAACCGAGTTTCATATGTGTGTTTCCTTGATTGCTTGCTTGCTTTGAATGGATGGGGAATGCGGACGGGGCTCAGCGCCCCTGGAACACGGGCTTGCGCTTCTCGACGAAGGCGCGCATGCCTTCCTTGCGGTCCTCGCTGTCCACCAGCATGGCCGCGGCATAGCGCTCGTACTCGAGGCCGCTGTCCAGGTCGGTCTGCATGCCGCGGTTGACGGCCCGCTTGACGAAGCGCACCGCCAGCGGCGGCATCTCGCCGATCTGCTGCGCGAGTGCGATGGCGGCCGGCAGCAGTTCGGCGCCGGGCAGCACCTGCGTGACCAGGCCGTAGTCGAGGGCCTTGGCCGCATCGATCTGCGCGGCCGTGAACATCAGCGCTTTGGCGCGCGCCTCGCCGATCAGCCGCGGCAGCCGCTGCGTGCCGCCCGCTGCGGGAAGCACGCCGAGCTTCACTTCGGGAAGGCCCAGCCGTGCATGGTCGGCCGCCAGCCGCAGGTCGCAGCACAGCGCCAGTTCGAGGCCGCCGCCGAGCGCGACGCCGTTGATCGCCGCGAGCGTGGGCTTCTCGAATTCCTCGATGCCGCGGAACAGGTCGTGCGTCGCCTTCTGGGCGACGAAGAAGTCGGTGGCGCAGATCTGGTGGTCGGCGCGTTCCTTGATGTCGGCGCCGGCGCAGAAGGCGCGCTCGCCGGCGCCCGTGAGCACCACCGCGCGCACGCGCGCGTCGGCGCGGGCCAGCTCGAAGAACACGTGGGCGAGGTCGGGCTTCATGGTGCCGCCCAGCGTGTTCATGCGGTCGGGCCGATTGAGCGTCACGACGGCCACGTGTCCCTCGACGCGGTAGGTGAGCGTCGAGAGTTCGACGTGGTCGGGCCGGTTGTTTTCTTCGGACATGGTGCTTCCTTCGGTTGCTTGCGCCGTCATGCGTTGGCGCCGGAGAAGACGTGCGCGATGGCCACCGACCCGAGCCCGATCATGTGGGCCATGCCCCAGCCGGCACCTGCGTGCTGCCGGTCGCCGGCCTCGCCGCGGAGCTGCCGCGTGATCTCCGCGATCTGGCCGATGCCGGTGGGGCCCAGCGGATGGCCCATGCCGATGAGGCCGCCCGATGCGTTGATCGCGCAGCGCCCGCCGATGCGCGAGTCGCCGCGCAGCAGGTATGCGGCACCCTCGCCCTGATCGCACACGCCGATGGCTTCGCTGTAGAGCAGTTCCTCCACCGAGAAGGCGTCGTGCAGCTCCAGCAGGTCCAGCCGGCTTGCGGGAATCGCCGCCTGTTCGAGCGCCGCGCGGGCGCTGGCGCGCACGAGGTCGACCGCCGCGGCACCGTAGGAGGTCTCGGGTGTTTCGCTGCACGCGGTCGAGGCGCGCACGCGCACGCAGCGAGAAGCGTCCAGGCCCAGACGGCGCAGCGCGCGCCCCGACACGACGATGACGGCCGCGGCGCCTTCGCCGCGCGGGCAGCATTGCTGCACGGTCAGGTCGCCGGCCACGGCCGGCGAAGCAAGCACCTGTTCGAGGGTGCGCGGCTTGCGGAACTGCGCGAACGGGTTGCGGGCGGCATTGCCATGGTTCTTCACCGCCACCTGCGCCATGGAGGCCGCGTCCGCACCGCGTTCGCGCAGGTAGGTGCGGGCCATCATCGCGAACTTCACGGCAGGCACGTTGGCCGTCTCGCTCAGCCGGGCGAGGCCTTCCTTGTCGGCCGCGCGCCGGGCGTCGCCGTGCTTGTCCACGCCCACCGCCAGCACCACGTCGCTGACACCGCGCGCCACCTCCATGCACGCCTGCCGGAAAGCGAACGAGCCCGATGCCGATGCATTCTCGACCTGCGTGACCGCGAGCCCGCTGGAGCCGAGGTGCCGCAGCATCACGCGCCCGGCCGCCATGCCGATGGAGGTGGTGCCCACGTAGGCGCTGTTCACCTGCGGCCAGGCCAGGCCCGCGTCCGCCAGCGCGGCGCGCACCGCGGTCAGGCCCAGGTGCGTGTAGGGCATCTCGCTCGGGAACTGGTACGCGTGCATGCCGATGCCGGCCACGTACACGCCTTCGTTGTCGTCGATCCAGTTGCTCATCGCGCCGCTCCTTCAGCCGGAACGAAGCGGCAGGCGAAAGTCTCGCCGCCCGGCTGCGCCACCGCGACGGCACGCAACGCCATGCCGACATGCAGGGCCGACTCGTCGGAGCCGGCGATCACACCCTCCTCGACGAGCCCGTCCTCGATGAGGATGTCGGCGGCGATGCGCGGCACCTCCATGCCGGGCAGCAGTGGCACGTGCAGGGTGACGTACTCCAGCAGCTTGCCGCCGCCGGGACGCGCCACTTTCTCGGCGCCCTGCAGCGGATCGCCGCAGTGGCTGCAGCCGGGCACGTTGGCGGGAAAGACGAGCTTTCGGCACGCCGGACATTGCACGTAGAGGAACTCCAGCGACTCGCCGTCGGGCGCGAGCTGGTAGAGCGTCGGATGCTGTGGCTGCAGGCCACGCAGGTCAGTGGTCATAGAAACGGATTTCCCGGTTGTCGAAAAAAAGAGGAGTTGGGGGGGGGTGCGGCGCGCGTGCTACTCCAGCCTGGCGCCGGAGTTCTGCACCACCTCGCGCCAGCGCGTCATCTCGGACTTGACGAAGGCGTCGAGCTTCTCGCCGCGCATGCCGCGCATCGGCACGCTGCCGAACTTCTCGGTGGCGGCCAGGACTTCCGGATTCACGATGACTTCCGCCATGGCGTCGGCAAGGCGCTTGACGATGGGCGCGGGCGTCTTCGACGAGACGAACATGGCGCCCCATGCGCTCGACTCGGCGCCGGGGTAGCCCAGTTCGGCGACGGTCGGCAGGTCGGGCGCGCTGCCCAGGCGCGACTTGCCGGTCACGGCCAGCGCCTTGAGCTTGCCCGACTGCACGAAGGGCAGCACCACGGCCGCGTAGTCGAAGGCCAGGTCGAGGTTGCCGGCGATCAGGTCGGTCAACGCGGGGCTGCTGCCCTTGTAGGGCACGTGCGTCATCTTGATGCCCGCGGTCGTCTGGAAGAGCTCCGCCGTCAGGTGCGTGGCCGTGCCCGCGCCCGCCGAGCCGAAGTTGAGCTTGCCGGGGTTCTGTTTGGCGTACGCCACCAGCTCGGGCACCGTCTTGAACGGCTTGTTCGGGTTGATCACCAGGATCAGCGGCGACTCCGACATGCCGTGCACGGGCGTGAAGTCCTTGACCGGGTCGTAGCGCACGTTCTTGTAGAGCGCGAGGTTGGCCGCGTGCGTGCCCTGCGTGCCGTAGATCAGCGTGTAGCCGTCCGCCGGTTGGCGCACCGCGTACTCCACGCCGATGGAGCCGCCGGCACCGGGGCGGTTGTCGACGACCACCTGCTGGCCGAGCTTCTCGCCCAGCTTCAGCGCAAGCAGGCGGGAAGTGTTGTCGGTGATGCCGCCGGGTGGAAACGGCACGACGAAGGTCAGCGGCTTCGAAGGCCAGCCGTCGGCTTCGCCAGCCGCATGCACTGCAGTGGCGAGGAGGAGCGCGCTGCTGGCAGCGACGAGAGCTTTGAGGAAGGTTTTCAAGGGTTGTCTCCGGGTTTTGTGACGCTATTCGATTGCGTTTTTTCTACGAATAGACGTAGACTACTTCAACCCATCGTTGTTTGACAACCGTGTTTTCTGCCTCTTCCAGGAAATCATTCAACTGAAATCGCCGGTAAATGCATGACTCCCGTAGCTATGATCGATAACTTCTACGACCTATCGGAGGATTCATGCCAACCATCGTCCCTGCAGCCGCCCGCACGATGACCCTGCTCGAAGTCTTTGCGCGCGAAAAACGCGAGCTGTCCAACTCGGACCTGGCCCGCCTCATGGACCTGCCCGAGAGCAGCTGCTCCGACCTGCTGCACACGCTGCACGAACTGGGCTACCTGCTGCGCACCGCGCGCAGCCGGCGCTTCTATCCAACCGCGCGCCTGCTCACCGTTGCCAAGGAAATCTCCGCGAGCGACCCGCTGTACGCCGTGGGTGCCGAGGCCTGCGAGCTGCTGCGCGACCGCACCGGCGAGACCGGCCTGTGCGGCCGGCTGGAGAACGGCGTCGTGAAAGTCATCGCGCTCAGCGAAGGCCGCCACGCGCTGCGCTACATGCAGCACGTGGGCGACAAGCTCGCGCTGCACGTCTCCGCCCTCGGCAAGGCGATCCTCGCGGTCGGCACGCCGGAAGAGGCGGCGCGCCAGCTGCGCCTGAAGCCGCTGCGCGTGCTGGCCTCGGGCACGCTCACCGACCTGTCCGAACTCGAAGCGCAGGTGGAACGTGCGCGCGAACAGGGCTGGATCTGGGTCGAGAACGAAGGCAGCGAAGGGCTGACCGCAGTGGCGGTCGCCGGCCAGATCGGCGGCGAGACGCTGGCCCTGTCGGTGGCCGGGCTCACCCATCGCATGCGAGACCAGCGCGAGCGCTGCCTCGAGGCGCTGCAGGAGGTCAAGGCCATCGTCTTCCGCAAGCAGGCCGCCGAAGGCGCGACGCGCGAGCAGCCGGCGACGGCAGCGGCCTCTTCTTCAACGGCTTCTTCGCCGGCCTCTTCATCTTCCCGCCGCGGCGCCAAGGCCTCGCCTCCCGCAGAGCCTTGAGCGCGGCCCACCTTCATCACCATCAAACAGGAGACAACGTGTACACCCAGACTGCAGAACAAGCCATGCTGCGCGACAGCATCCGCCGCTTCATGAAGAGCGAGGTCGCCCCCATCGTCGCGCGCCACGACCAGGAGAAGACCTTTCCCTTCGAGCTGCTCAAGCCCCTGTCGGAGTTCGGCTACCTGGGCGGAAGGCTGTCGGAAGAAGAAGGCGGCATGGGCCTGGACCAGCTCACCTGGGCGATGCTGATGGAGGAAGCGGGCTATGCCTGGCTTTCGCTGCGCACCATGCTCAACATCACCAACGCGGCCATCAACAAGCTCGCGGCCGAGGCCACGCCCGCGCAGAAGGAGCGCTTCCTCAAGCCGCTGCTGAACAACGAGCGCCGCTGCTTCAGCGCCATCAGCGAGCCGGGCACGGGCTCCAACATCGCGCAGGTACAGACCCGCGCCGACCTGCAGGGCGACCACTACGTGCTCAACGGCCGCAAGCTGTGGATCACCAACGGCGCCTTCGGCGACTTCGGCATCGTGGTGGCCCGCACCTTCAGCCCCGACTGCCAGGGCCAGCTCTCCACTTTCCTCGTCGAGCGCGACGTGTCGCCTTACGAGATGCGACGCGTCGACACGATGGTGCTGCGCAGCACCGGCACGGCCGAGCTGGGCTTCGACAACGTCAAGGTGCCGCGCGAAAACCTGCTGGGCGAGGAAGGCGGCGCGCTCAAGAAGATGCTGATCGGCCTGGACAGCGCGCGCGTGAACATCGCCATGGGCGCCGTGGGCGCCGCGCAGTCGGCGCTCGACCTTTCCATTGACTACGCGCGCACGCGCACGCAGTTCGGCAAGCCCATCGGCAGCTTCCAGCTGGTGCAGAAGCTGATCGTCGACATGACGATCCGCGTGGAGGCCGCGCGCGCCCTGGGCCTGCGCGCCGCAGCAGCGCTCGACTCGGGCCACGACGCACGCACCGCCGCGTCCATCGCCAAGCTCTACGCCACAGAAGCCGCCCACGAGGTGGCCAGCATGGCGCTGCAGGTACACGGCGGCCTGGGCTACGCCACCGACTACCCGATCGAGCGGATCTTCCGCGACACCCGCGGCGGGACCATTCCGGAAGGCACGACCGAAGTGCAGACGCTGATCGTCGGGCGCGAGATCCTCGGCATCTCGGCCATCGCCTGAACGCCGCGGGAGTCGCACAGCATGACCCATCCGGCCTTCAGCACCGACCTGTCTCGCCTCATCAATCCGCGCGCCATCGCCCTGGTCGGCGCCTCCGAGCGGCCGCAGAGCATCGGCGGGCGCACCCTGAGCAACCTGCTCGACCATTCGCAGATCGACGGCGAGCTCTACCTGGTCAACCCCACCAAGAGCGAACTGCGCGGCCATCGCTGCTGGCCCAGCATCGCCTCGCTGCCGCAGACACCCGACGTCGCCGTGATCGCCGTGCCCGCTTCGGGCGTCATCGCGGTGATGGAGGAATGCGCGGCCCGGCGCGTGCCCTTCGCGATCATCCTCACCTCGGGCTTCGGCGAGGCCGGTGCCGAGGGCCAACGCGCCCAGGCCCGGCTCAAGGAGATCGCCGAGCAGGCCGGCATGCGCATCTACGGCCCGAACTGCCCGGGCCTGACCAACGTCAATGCCCGCCTGGGCATGACCTTCTCGCCGTCGTTTCCGCACGACCTGGTCAAGGGCCCGATCGGCCTGGCCACGCAGGGCGGCGGCCTGGGACGCAACGTGATGCAGGCCATGGAGCGCGGCATCGGCATCGGCCTGTGGGCCTCCACCGGCAACGAGGTCGACCTGCAGGTGGCCGACTTCATCCACTACATGGCGACCGCGCCGGACATCAAGGTGATCGTGACCTTGCTCGAAGGCATCAAGGACGGCCCGCGCTTCCTGGCCGCGCTCCAGTGCGCGGCGGACAACGGCAAGCCGGTGATCGCGCTGAAGGTCGGCAAGTCGGAGTACGGCCAGCGCGCCGCGCAGTCGCACACAGCTTCGCTGACAGGCTCGGCCGAGGTCAACAGCGCGGTGTTCCGCCAGTACGGCGTGATCGAGGTCGACGACATCGACGAACTGGTCGACACGGCCTGGCTCTTCGCGCGCGCCATGCCCGGCGAACGCGAAGCGATCGGCGTGTACTGCTCCTCGGGCGGCACCACCGCGCTGACCGCCGATGCGGTGGGCACCGCCGGCCTCACGCTGGCCGAGTTCGCGCCCGAGACCACCGAGCTGCTTCGCAGCAAGCTGCCCGACTACGCGGCCATCAACAACCCGGTCGACACCACGGCCGCCGTGCTCAGCGACGCCGACCTCGTCGAGAGCACGCTCGGCGCGGTGGCGGCGGACCCCAACACGGGCTGCGTGGTCACGCCGATCGCACTCGACTACGGCGAGACCACCATCCGCATGGCGCAGACCATCATCGCCGCGCAGCAGCGTGTGCAAAGCCCCATCGTGCCGATCTGGATGAGCGACCGGCTCGGCGAGGGCTACCGCATGCTGGTGGAAGCCGGCTTCGCGCCGCCGCGCTCGGTCGGCAAGGCGATCGCCGCGATCCGGCGCTGGACCGAATGGGGCCGCTGGCACCGCAGCGCGGCGGGCCGCCCGGCGCGCCGCCTTCCGGCCGCAGTGCCAGCGGCGCAGGACGAGGTGCGCAACCTCTCGGAACTGCAGGCCAAGGCCCTGTTGGAGAAGGCCGGCATCCCGCTGCTGCCCGTGGCCGTGGCGCGCACGCGTGAAGAAGCGCGCCGTATCGCCGACGGCATGGGCTATCCGGTGGTCGCGAAGATCGCGAGCCCCGACATCCTGCACAAGTCGGACATCGGCGGCGTGCGCATCGGCATCGCCGACGGCGCGCAGCTGGCGCTGGCATGGGACGACATCATGGCCTCGGCCCGGCATCACAAGCCCGATGCGGCCATCGACGGCCTGCTGATCGAGAAGATGGCGCCGGGCGGCGGCGTGGAGCTGATGGCGGGCGTCACGCGCGATCCGGTGTTCGGGCATGTGATGACATTCGGCCTGGGCGGGGTCTACGTGGAGATCCTGCGCGACGTCACGCGCCGGCTGCTCCCGCTGAGCCCCGAGGATGCCGCTTCGATGGTGCGCGAGATGCGCTGCTTCCCCGTGCTCGACGGCGCGCGCGGCCGCCCCATGGCCGACGTGCCCGCGCTGGAGCGGCTGCTGCTGGGTGTGTCCGAGTTCGTGACGGCGAACGCCGAGCGCATCGAGGAGATGGACCTCAACCCGATCTGGGTCGGCGCCCGGGGCGAAGGCGCCCTGCCGCTGGACGCGGTGATCGTCGAGCGAGGGGCAGCGTGAGCGCCGGCGGCCCGCTCGCGGGCGTCACCGTGCTCGACTTCAGCGAACTGCTGCCCGGCCCCTTCTTCACGCAGAACCTCGCGGAGATGGGCGCGCGCGTCATCAAGATCGAGCGCCCGCCCGGCGGCGACAACGCGCGGCGCATGGGGCCGGGCGGCTTCGAGGCGGTCAACCGGGGCAAGCTCAGCCTGCTCGCGGACCTGAAGGACGAGGCGCAGCGCGCCCGCGTGCACGAGCTCGTGGCGCAGGCCGACGTGCTGGTGGAGTCGTACCGCCCCGGCGTGATGGCGCGCCTGGGCCTGGACTACGCGAGCCTGTGCGAGCGCTTCCCGCGCCTGGTGTACGTCTCCCTCAGCGGCTACGGCCAGCAGGGGCCCTGGGCGCAGCTGCCGGGCCACGACATCAACTACCTTGCCGCATCGGGCGCGCTCGCGGTCTCGGGCGAACCCGGCGGCCCGCCCACGCAGAACTTCGGCTTGCCGGTGGCGGACCTGTGCGGCTCGATGTATGCGCTGTCGTCCACGCTGGCGGCGCTGCTGCAGCGCGAACACACGGGCCAGGGCCAGCACCTGGACGTGGCCCTGGCCGACTGCGTGCTGCACTGGATGAACCCACGCCTGGGCGCCTACCGCGCCGACGGCGCGGACAGCCTCGAGCGCCAGCGCGCGTCCACGCAGCTGAAGCCCGCGTACGGCAGCTTCCGCTGCCGCGACGGGCAGCACCTGAGCGTCGCCGCGCTCGAAGACCATTTCTGGGCGCGGCTTTGCCAGGTGCTCGACATGGGCGACTTCACAGGCGATGCCTACCGCTCGCTGGGCGCGCGCAAGAAGCAGGCACAGGCCATCAACGACCGCATCGCGCAGCAGCTCGCCACGCGCGATTCGGCCGAAGCCTTCGAGACGATGGCCCGCAACGACCTGCCCGTCGCGCCCGTGGTGTCGCCTGCAGATCTCGCTGCGCTGCCGCAGTTCGCGCAGCGCGGCCTGCTCAACGGCGCCGAGGCGCTGTCGCTGGTGCGCTTTCCGGTGCCGCTCGCGGGCGTCGATCCATCCGCGCTCGGCGGCGCGCCCGGCCTCGACAACGCACGGCAGCTGTTGCAGTGAGCCAGCCACCGCTACCCACGCGGCTGACGCGGCTCTTCGGCCTGGCCTATCCGATCCTCGGCGGCGGGCTGATGTGGCTCTCGGACGCGCGCTATGTGGGCGCGCTGACCAACGCAGGCTGCATGGGCTTCATCACACCGCGCTCTTTCGATGATGAAGCCGCGCTGCGCGAGCAGCTGCAGCGCTGCAGCGAGATCACCGGGGGCCGTCCTTTCGGCGTCAACCTTACGCTGTCGGCGCGCCCGCAGGCCAACGCCGGTGTGCGGGCTTCGCTGGAGACCGCGCTCGAACATGGCGTGCGGCACTTCGAGAGCGCGGGCTACGCGCCCGATGCGCTGATCAGGGCCATCCACGAAGCCGGCGGCATCGTGATCCACAAGGCATCGAGCGTGCGGCATGCCCTCGCCGCCCAGGCGGCCGGCGCCGATGCGGTCGCGCTGGTCGGCATGGAGGAAGGCGGGCACCCCGGCGCCAACGAGCTGCCGACCATGCTGATGGGCGCGCTGGCCACGGCGCGCGGGCAGTTCCACGTTCCGCTGGTGCTTGGCGGCGGCATCGGCCATGGCAGCCAGATCGCCGCCGCGCTCGCGCTCGGTGCCGACGGCGTGCTGATGGGAAGCCGCTTCCTCGTGAGCGACGAGGTGTCTGCCCACGCCGCCTACAAGAACCACCTGCTGGGCTGCGACGAGCACAGCACCGTGCGCCTGCTGCACACGCTGGGCAACACCTGGCGCGTGCTGCGCAACGACACCGCCGCGCAGGTCGACGCCATCGAGCGCGCCGGCGCGGCCGACCACGCCGCCTTCGGCACCCTGCTCGACAGCCGCGTGGCGCGCGACCGCTGCTACGGCGACGGCGACTGGCGCGGCGGCATGCTCTCGCTCGGGCCCGCCATCGGCTTCGCCACGCGCACCGAGCCGCTGGCCACGATCGTCGAGGAACTCATCCGGCAAACGCGCGCCGCGCTGGCGCACCTGAACGCATCGACCGCACTGCAATGACCAAAGCACTCCCCTTCCTCGATCGACTGGCTCTGCCGCTGATCGCCGCGCCCATGCTTCGTGTCTCCGGCATCGAACTGGTCTCCGCCGCTTGCACCGCAGGCGTGATCGGCGCCTTTCCGACGGCCAACTGCCAGACGCTCGACGAATTCGACAAGTGGCTCACCCGCCTGGACGAAGAAGCCGCCGCCGCACCTGGACGCACGGCGCCCTACTGCCCCAACCTCATCATGCGGCGCGACCCCGCGCGTGTGATGGCCGAGGTCGAGCTCATCGCACGGCACCGCGCGCAGCTCGTGATCACCAGCGTGGGCTCGCCCGCTGCGGTGGTTCCGCGCCTGCACGAAGGCGGCTGCCGGGTGTTCGCCGACGTGGCCTCGCTGCACCATGCGGTGCGCGCCGTCGAGTCGGGTGTCGACGGCCTCGTGCTGCTCACTGCGGGCGCCGGCGGCCACACCGGCTGGGCGAACCCCTTCGCCTTCGTGCGCGCGGTGCGCGGGGTGTTCGACGGCCCCATCGTGCTGGCCGGCGGGCTGTCGGACGGTGTGGCCCTGCGCGCCGCCAGGGAGCTCGGCTGCGACCTCGGCATCATGGGCACCCGCTTCATCGCCACGCAGGAGAGCCTGGCGAGCGACGAATACCGGCGCATGCTGGTCGACAGCTCGATCGACGACGTGCTGCTCACGCGCGGCTTCACCGGCCTGCCCGCCAGTTTCCTGGCGCCCTCGGCACGGCGGCTGGGCATCGACATCTCGACGCTCGACGAAAGCATCTCGGTGGAAGAAGCGAGAAGACGCTACGGCGGCGGCGCCAATGCGGCGCCCAGCCAGCGCTGGACGGACATCTGGAGCGCGGGCCACTCGGTCTCCGGCGTGCGCGCCGTGCCGACGGTCGCCGAGCTGGTGGATGCGCTCGTTCAGGAATACCGCGGCGGCGCGGCCACCGAATCGCGCTCCACGTAGCGCAGCCCGACGCGCGCCTTGCGCTGCGGCAGGCCGTTGTCGGCGATCCGCGTGAGCAGCAGGTCGACCAGGCAGCGCGCGGTCTCGGCCTGGTCGATGTCGAGCACGCTCACCGCGGGGTCGTGCTCGGCCGCGAAAGGCGTGTCGCCGATGGCGACCACCGAGATGTCGCGCGGCACCTGGAGCCCGCGCGCGGCGACGGCGCGCAGCGCGCTGTTGAGCATGTGCGTGCCCTGCACGATCAGCGCGGTCGGCCGGTCGGGTCGCGCAAGCAGCTCCGTGACTTCCGCCTTGACCGAGGCCGTGACGCTGCGCGCCTGCACCAGCAGGTCGGGCACCGGCAGGCCCGCGGCCTGGAACGCGGTGCGAAAGCCCTGCACGCGGCGGCGCACCGGCCGCGTGTCGCCCTGCCAGAGCACGAGGGCGATGTCGCGGTGCCCCAGGCCCAGCAGGTGCTCGACCACGCGCCGCACGCCGCCCGCGTGGTCGATGAGCACGGCGTCGTGGGCGCCGCTGACCTCGCGGTCGAACACGACGGCCGGCATCGGCAGCACCCGCAGCGCCTCCACCAGCGCCGCGTTGCGCTCGTTGCCGGGCGCGAGGATCACGCCGTCCATGCCACGCTGCGTGAACGTTCCCAACGCCTTCGTCTCGCGATCGACGTCGTTGGCGCCGTTGGCCAGCAGCAGCAGGTAGTCGTGGCGCAGGAACTCGTCTTCCAGCGCGCGGAACACCTGCGCATACAGCGGGTTCGAGATGTCGGGCAGCAGGCACCCGACGGTGCGGCTGAGCCTCGAGCGCAGCACGCGCGCCGCGTGGTTGGGCCGGTAGCCCAGCGCCGCAGCCGCCTGGTTGACCTTCTCCTGCGTGGCCGCCGAGGCGCCGGCGCCGTTCATCGCGCGCGATGCGCTGCCCAGCGAGACGCCCGCCAGGCGCGCCACGTCGCGCAGATCGATCTTCTGTTTTCCTGCATTCATTCGGATGGAGATTCCCTTGCGAGCAAGGAGACGGGGACTGGGACGGGGTGAATCTTAGGTGACAGCGGGCGAGGGTTTCCACCATTTCGGAAACGTTTCCAAAATCGAACCATGAACGCATTGAAAGACGAAGAAGGAGACGTTCATGCCCTCGCAAGCCATCCAGCCCGAGCAGCAACTTTTCGCCGAAGCGCTCGGCAACCTCCGACCCTCCGCGCAACGCCTCGCGCAGCGGCGCATCCTGGTGGTGGGCGCGGGCCAGCGCGACATCGACGACCCCGATCCGCCCGTGGGCAACGGCCGGGCGATCTCGCTGCTGTTCGCGCACGAGGGCGCGACGCTGAGCTGCGTCGACATCAACCCCGCCTCGCTGCAGCAGACCTGCGAGCTGGTGCGCGCATCGGGCGCGACGGCCCATGCCGAGGTGGCCGACGTCTCGCAGCCCGAGGCCGCCGCATCGACGGTGGAGCGCGCGGTGCAGAAGATGGGCGGCCTCGACGGCCTCGTGATGGTGGTGGGCGTGGCCAGCGGGCTCTCGCTGGACAACCAGACCGCCGAGGCCTGGGACCGAGAGCACGCCACCAACGTGCGCTCGTGCATGCTGTTCGGGCAGCAGGCGCTGCGGCACATGGCGCCCGGCGGCTCGATCGTGCTGCTGTCGTCGATCGCGGCGCTGCGCAACTCCAGCTTCAACCCGGCCTACGAGACGACCAAGGCGGCGCAGGTGTCGCTCGCCCGCTCCATCGCGATGGCGGGGCAGGCCAGGGGCGTGCGCTGCAACAGCATCCTGCCCGGCCTGATGGACACGCCCATCGGCCGCGCGGCGACGCGCCGCAGGTCCGACCGCCTCGCGATGCCGCTGCCCTTCGGCCGCCAGGGAACCGGCTGGGAAGTGGCCTATGCGGCCCTGTTCCTGATGTCGCACGAAGCCTCCTACGTGAACGGCCACGCGCTGGTCGTCGATGGCGGCCTGACCGGCGGCATCGCCGCGCCGCGCGCCTCGGCCTGAGCAAGACCATGCAGCCGCTTCAGAGACGCCGATTCCTCCAGGCAGCCGCCTGCACGGTCGCGGCGCCGCACCTGGGCGCCGCGATGGCGGCGCGCGACGATGCCTACCCCAGCCGCCCCATACGCCTGATCGTGGGCTTTCCGGCGGGCGGCTCGGCCGACCAGTCCTCGCGACGCCTGGCCGAGCAACTGGGCCGCCAGCTGGGCCAGCCGGTGATCGTCGACAACCGTCCGGGGGCCTCCGGAAACATCGCGGCCGCGGCGGCGGCGCGCAGTGCGCCCGACGGCTACACGCTCTTCTACGGCAGCAACGCGACCCACGCGATGAACGTCAGCCTCTATCCGAAGCTGGACTACGACCCGGTGAAGGACTTCGCGCCCATCGCGCTCGAAGGCAAGGTCTACAACGTGCTGTGCGTCAACCCGGCCTTCGAGGCGCGCGACCTCAAGAGCTTTCTGGCCATGGCCAGGGCCAAGCCCGAGCGCATCGCCGTCGCCACGCCCGGCAATGCCACCAGCGGCCATCTTTCGCTCGTACTGCTCAACCGCGCGGCCAAGGTGCAGCTCGCACACATCCCGTACAAGGGCAGCGCTCCGGCGCTCACCGACGTGCTCGGTGGGCAGGTGCCCGCGATCTTCGACAACGTGGCGGGCAACCTCGCCTACATCCGCAGCGAGAAGATCCGCCCGCTGGCCGTCACCTCGCGCGCCCGGCTGCCGCTGCTGCCGCAGGTGCCGACCTTCGAGGAACTGGGCCTGCCCGACTGCGAGATCGCGGCCTGGGGCGGACTGTGGGCGCCCAGCGGCACGCCGCCGCCCGTCATCGACAGGCTCAACCAGGAAGTGAACCGCGCGCTGCAGACCGCGGCAGTGGCCGACCGCATGCGCGAACTGACGATCGAGCCACAGGGCGGCACGCCCCAGGCGCTGGCCGACTTCGCGCGCAGCGAAACCCTCCGGTGGCGCGAGGTGATCCGCGCCGCCGCCATCCGACTCGACTGAAAAAGACCATGGCTCGCATCCCCTACTTCGACCTCGCCCAGGCGCCCGCTGAACTCCACGCACTGCTGGGCGGGCGCCCTCCTCTCAACATCTACCGCATGGTGGCTCACGGCGGCGCCACCGCGCAGGGCTTCCTGGCCCTGGGCTCCAGCATCCTGCGGAACGCCTCGCTGCCGGTGTCGCTGCGCGAGCTGGTGATCCTGCGCGTGGGCGCGCTGTGCGGCTCCAGCTACGAGGTGACACAGCACCGCCGCGTGGCCGCGCAGGCCGGCGTGCCAGCCACCCAGGTCGAGGCGGTGCTCGACCATCCGCAGGGCAGCGTCGACAGGGCCCCGTTCAGCGAACTCGAATGCCGCGTGCTCGATTTCACCGACGCCGTGGTGCGCCAGGTCAAGGCGCCGCGCGAGATGTTCGATGCGCTGGCCGCCGAGCTGCCGCACCAGCAGCTGATGGAGGTCGTGATGACCATCGGCTACTACATGCTGGTGTGCCGCGTGCTCGAGAACTTCGAGGTCGACCTGGAAGGCAGCGACGTGCTCGCGGGCCACGCCCCGTGGGCCGAGATCCTCAGGCAGAACTGATCCGGGAGACACACATGAGCCTCACCCGACGCCAATTCGCGCTCGCCACCGGCCTGCTTCCGCTCGCGCCGGTGCTGCGCGCCCAGGAGACCTACCCCAGCCGGCCCATCACGCTGGTGGTGCCCTTTTCGGCAGGCAGCGTCGTCGACCTGCAGGCCCGCGTGATCGCGCGCGTGCTCGCCGCGCGACTGGGCCAGCCCATCGTGATCGACAACAAGGTGGGCGTGAGCGGCTCGATCGGTGCGGAATTCGTCTCGCGCGCATCGCCTGACGGCTACACGCTGCTGCTGGGCACGCAAGGCACCCAGGGCACCAACAGCGCGCTGTACAAGACGATCCGCTACGACCCGGTGAAGGACTTCGTGGCCATCCACGGACTCTCGGGCAACCCGAACGTGCTGGTGGTGAACCCCAGGCTCGGCGTCGGTTCGGTGAGTGAACTGGTCGAGCTCGCGAAGAAGAACCCGGGCAAGCTCAACTTCGGCTCGGGCGGCAACGGCACCGGCGGGCACCTGTGCCTGGAGCTGCTGCAGACGCGCACCGGCGCGCGCTTCACGCACGTGCCTTACAAGGCGACTTCGGCGGCACTGGTCGACCTCGTCTCGGGCAACGTCGATGCGATGTTCGACTTCCTCCAGACCGCCGCGCCGCACATCCGCAGCGGCAAGCTGCGCGCACTGGCAGTCACGCGCGGACAGCGCATGCCGATGCTGCCGGAGGTGCCGACCATGGCGGAGGCCGGCTACCCAGGTGTCGAGTCGCTGACCTGGGGCGGGTTCTTCGCGCCCGCGAAGACGCCGGAGCACATCGTCAAGCGCTTGTCCGTGGAGACCTCGGAAGCGCTGCGCTCGCAGGAGGTGAAGAACACGCTCGAATCGGCGGGCGGCTTCATCATCGACATGCCGCATGCGGAGTTCCAGGTCTATGTGGCCAAGGAAGCCGCCAAGTGGACGGAAGTCCTTCGCACGGCGGGAGTGACGCTGGAATGACTGCTGCCTCCACACCGCGCACCCTCGCTGCACCCGCCGTGGCCGCCGTCACCGGCGCGGGCAGCGGCATCGGCCGCGCGCTGGCCCTGGCCTGCGCGGGCGAGGGCATGGCCGTGGCGCTCGCCGACGTGGAGGTCGAGGCGCTCGCGGCCACCGAGGCGCTGGTTCGATCGATGGGCGTGCCCACGCTGGCGCAGCGCTGCGACGTGAGTCGCGCTGCAGACGTCGAGGCTTTCGCACAAGCCTGCGACGACCGCTTCGGCGGCGTCGACTGGCTCTTCAACAATGCGGGCGTCGCGGTGCTCGGGCCCGCCTGGGCCGCGACCGATGCGGACTGGCAGTGGGTGCTGGGCGTGAACGTGCTGGGCGTCGCCAACGGCGTGCGCAGCTTCGTTCCGCGCATGCGCGCACGCGGCCGCCCGGCCCATGTGATCAACACGGCGTCGGCCGCCGGGCTCGCGACGCTGGCGGGCTCCGCCGTGTACAGCGCGAGCAAGCACGCAGTGGTCGCCTTCTCGGAATGCCTCGCGCGCGATCTGGAGCAGGCCGGCTCGCCGATCGGCGTGACCGTGGTCTGCCCTTCGCTGCTGCCCACCGGCATTCACGTGTCGCAGCGCAACCGGCCCGACAACCTCGCCGATACCGTCGCGCCCGCCGCAGCCTATGACGAGAGGGTGCGCCAAGGCATGGCGGCATCCCCCATCGACGCGACGGACGCGGCCTCGGCCACGCTGGCGGCCGTGCGCGCGGGGCGCTTCTACGTGATCCCGCACGCCCACACGGGCGCGTCCGTCGAGAAGCGCATGCGCGCGATCCTTTCCGACTTCGGCAGGGAGCACCCCGACGCGGGGTGAAACGGCGCTTTCTTCCTTCCACACGACGGCCCTGCGCTGCCAGGGCCGAGCACTTTCTACAGGAGACTTCGAATGAACACGGAATCCGGCAACACGCTCGCGCAGGTCGCACAACAACTTCAGGCCCTTCAGCGCCGCGTCGACCAGTTGGAGAGCGTGGAGGCGATCCGCGCCCTTCGTGCGCGCTACCACACGCTGGTCAACGAGGACCAGGGCCCGCGCCTGTACGAACTGTTCGCGCCGGACGCCAGCATCATCTACAACGGCCGACCCGAGGTCTTCGGCCGCGAGGCCATCCGCACCTTCTTCGAGAACTTCCCCGTGCAATACGCGCGGCAGTTCATCCACCAGCACGAGGTGAGCGTCGACGGCGACACGGGCACCGGCCAGTCCTACCTGGACGGCCGACCGGTGCACGGCGGCAAGAGCTTCTACGTGGTGGGCCGCTTCGACGACGCCTACGTGCGCATCGACGGCCGGTGGTACTTCAAGAAGGTGGTGCTCACGGTCCACTACATGATCGAGGCGGCGGAGCACTGGGAGACCCTGCTGCCAATGACGAAGAAGGCGGAGGCCGCATGAGCATCGCTTCGCTTTTCGACCTCACCGGGCGCAGCGTGCTGGTCACCGGCGCCGCCAGCGGCCTCGGCCTGGCATACGCCGAGACCATGCTGGAGGCCGGCGCACGCACGCTCATGACCGACATGGATGCGCAGGCGCTGGACACCGAGGTGCAGCGCCTGAAGTCGCGCTATCCGCTCGTTGAAGGCGCGACGCTGGACGTGGCCGACGCCACGGCCGTTGACGCGCTGGTGGACAGCATGGCTGCGCGCCACGGTGCCATCGACTGCGTGTTCGCGAACGCGGGCATCAGCGCGGGACGCGGCTTCGTCGTGGAGGCGGGCCAGCTGGAGAACATCGACCTCGCGCACTGGGACAAGGTCCTGCGCATCAACCTCGACGGCGTGCTGCACACCGTGCGCGCCGCGGCGCGGCACATGAAGCCGCGCCGGGAGGGACGCATCGTCGTGACCACGTCGATCGCGGGCCTGCGCTCCGAGTCGCTCTCGGGCTACGCCTACGTCACCTCGAAGGCGGCGGCGAACAACCTGGTGAGGCAGGCCGCCATGGAGCTGGCGCCGCACAACGTGCTGGTGAACGCCATCGCGCCCGGCCCCTTCGCCACCAACATCAACGGCGGGCGCCTGCGCCTTCCCGAATCCGCCGAGCGCATGCGCACCCACATTCCCCTCGGCCGCGTGGCCCAGGCCGACGAGATCAAGGGACTGGCCCTGCTGCTGGCCTCGCCTGCTTCCAGCTACATGACCGGGGCGATCATTCCGGTCGATGGCGGCGCCTCGGCGCGGTAGCGAGGGTGCGGGACTGCTGCTTCGACGCAGGGCTGCCTCGCGCGACGCATCGCGCCGTATCGCGCCGCATCGCGCCAAAGGGGGGCGCGCGAACTGGTCGCCGTCCGTGCCGACCGCAGCAGTTCCTGCCGGCGGGCCGGACGATCAGCTAAGGCAGAGCGGCGTCGGCCAGGGCGAACATGGTCCGCACGGGCTTCATGAAATGGGGCCGCACGCGAGCGCTCCAGCTCGTCTCGCGGACCGCCAGCCATTCGGCGGAGGCCGTGGTCCGGTCCGAGACGAGGTCATAGCACGCCAGCGACTCCTGCTCGTCGTCGTTGTTCCAGAAGCGCTGGGCGCGTATGCAGCCCGGCACCGCTGCCAGCGCGGGCAGGTGCTCCTGGTCGTACCAGCGTTGCAGCTCGATGCCCCAGCCGGGTTCGGGTTTCATCTCGACGACGTAGTGAGAGCGCGCCGACGAGTCCGCGCTGGCGCCGGCGATGTCGTGCATCAGCGTCAGGCGGGAGGCCGCCACCCGTGTGCCGGGCCAGACCTTGCCCGCCTCCCTGGAGAGCTCGATCAGGCAGTGCCTCGACAGCGCCGTGCGGTGGGGCAATCCCAGGTAGACGTACGAGAGCTGCAGCGCCTGCGAATGAACATGCCGGACGATGCGGCCACCGATTTCCTTCCAGCAAGGCAAGGTCGCCACTTCCTCGCCGAACCCAGCCGGAGCCGAGAGCGGGCCATGGCATCGCAGGAGTACGACGTCGGTTGGAATCCGGCCAGTTGTTGACATGTGCACCTCGGATGGAACCGTGTGGCGTCGAAGCCGCGGCTCAGGTTGGAAACCGGTACAGGGCCTGGGGGTTGTGCACGAGCAACTGCTCCAGATGCCTCGCATCCGGCGCGATACGGCCCAGTGCATCCACGAGCACGCCGTCGTCGGGAATGTGGGTGTGGTTGGGATGCGGCCAGTCGGTGCCCCACACGCAGCGCTCGGGAAAGCGCTCCACCAGGATGCGGGCCAGCGCCTCGCCATGGGCATAGCGCTCGGCCGGCGCTGCATGCGCGTCGACGCGATCGATGCCGCTGACCTTCACGTGGAAGCGCGGGTTCTCCAGCAGTTTCAGCAGCGCCTGGAAGTCGGAAGCATCCGGCCCGCGCGTGGCATCCACGCGCCCCATGTGGTCGATCACCACCTGAACCTGGCTGCGCTGCAGCGGCGCGGAGAGTTCGTGGACCAGCTCGCTCTCGAAGTGCACCTGCAAATGCATGCCGACCGCCGCCAGACGCGGCGTCAGCGCGAGCACCGCCTCGACGCCCGCGGTGGTCGCGATGTGCCGCATGAAGTTGAAGCGCACGCCGCGCATGCCCGCTTGCGCCAGGCGCTGGAGTTCGGCATCGGGCACGTCGGCCTCGACCAGGGCGATGCCGAGATAGCGGCCCTGCCCCGCCGCGATGGCGTCCTCGACCACGCGGTTGTCGGTGCCGTGCGTGATCGACTGCACGATCACGCAGCGCTCGATGCCCAGGGCGCGATGCAGCGCGAACAGCGTCTCCTTGGGCGCTTCCAGCGGCGTGGCCGGGCGGGCTGGCGCATAAGGAAAGCGCGCGGTCGGCCCGAAGACGTGCACATGGCTGTCGCAGGCCCCGGGTGGCAGGCGCAGGCTCGGTTGCGAGGGTCGCTCCAGATAGGTCCTCGCGGGAACGCCGGCCTCGGTGGTTGCATCTGTCATGGCGGTGTCTAGTGCGAAATGTTCAGCGCCACGAGGAATCGCGACACCATGTTGTAGGCCGCCACGGTGGCGACCACTTCGACCACGGCCGAAGGCTCGAAGCGCGCGTTCAGGCGGTCCATCAGCTCGGTGGGCACCTTGACATCGCGCGTCATCCTATCGGTCAGCGCCAGCAGCAGAAGCTCATCCTGCGTGAAGACCCCTTCAAAGGCGCCTGCGGGATCGGGCGCGCGCAGCGCATCGATCTTCTCCTGCGCGAATCCGGCCTTCAGCGCATGCGGCACATGCGCCTCGAACTCGAAGGCCGCCTCGTTGAGCACGGCGACGCGCAGGATGATCATCTCGCGCAGGTCGGCAGGCACCGATGTGCGGTTGCGCACGGCCGTCAGCATCGACTCCCAGCCACTGGCGATGCTCGGGCTGTTGAGCAGCACCCGGTAGAGCAGCGAGATCCGGCCGCGCTCCGAGAGGATGCGGGCCTCGACCTCGGCGAGTTCGGGCACCGTGCCCGGCACCACCAATGGAACGCGTATATGGCTCGTGCTCATCATTCGGCCTTGATGTTGCGTGACTTGATCAATGCGGCCCACTTGGCCGTGTCGGCCTTCAGCAGCGCTGCAAGCTCCTGCGGCGTGGATGTCTTCGGCTCGGCGCCACCACGCAGCAGCCGGGCGCTGACATCGGGGTTGGCGATCGCGCTGCGCACGGCCTTGTTGAGCTCCTGCACCACCGCAGGCGGCGTCTTCGCCGAGACGAAGAGCGCATACCAGTTGTTCGTGTCTACGGCCTTGATGCCCTGCTCGTCGAAGGTCTTGACCTGCGGCAGCGACGGATGGCGCTTGCCCGCCGCGATGCCGATCGCCTTGAGCCGGCCGCCCTGCACGTGCGGCATGATCGCCGCGACGTCGGCGAACACGCCCTTGACCTGGCCGCCCATCAGGTCCGTGAAAGCCGGTGCCATGCCTTTGTACGGCACATGCAGGAAGCGTGCGCCGGTGGCTTCCTCGAGCTGAATCAGGGCCAGATGGGGAATGCTGCCGGACCCCGAAGAGGCCATCGGCGTGGACTCCTTGCTGGCCTTGGCCGTCTTCACGAACTCCGCGGCATCCGCTGCAGGGTCCTTCGCGCCGACCACGAGCACTTCCACGTTGTTCGCCACGAGCGAGACCGGCGCGAAGTCGCGCTGGGTGTCATAGGGCGACTTCTCGACCAGCGACGGGTTGATGGCGGCCGCGCCCACGCTGGTGATCCAGATCGTGCTGCCGTCCGCTTCGGAGCGCAGGGTTTCCAATGCACCGAGCGCGCCGTTGGCGCCGGGCTTGTTGTCGACGATGACCGGGCGCTTGAGCTCGCGCCCGAGTTGCTCGGCCAGCGTGCGCGCCACGAAGTCGACCGGGCCGCCCGGGCTGAACGAGGTGACGATGCGGACCGGCTTCCCGCCGGCCTGCGCGAATGCGGCAGATGCCAGCGAAAGCATCGCGGCCGCGGCCAGGACTTGTCTTCTCTTCATCGCTTGTCTCCTTGATTGCCTTGCGGGCCGCTCAGTCGCAGCGCGCCGTCATGCCGCCGTCCACGACCAGTTCGGTGCCGGTCACGAAGCGGGCTTCGTCGCTCGCGAGGTAGAGCGCCGCGCTCGCCGTGTCGCGGCCGTCGCCCATGAAGCCCAGCGGGATGCGCTTGACGCGCGACGCCAGCAGCGCTTCGATGTCGCCACCGGTGCGCTGCCTGGCCAGGCGTGCCTCGACCATCGGGGTGTGCAGCTGCCCCGGTACCACCGTGTTGACGCGCACGCCGTCGGCCGCATGCTGGACCGCCACCACGCGCGACAGATGGATCACGCCGGCCTTGCTGGCCGCATAGGCCACCTGCGCGCTGCCGGTCCAGCGCAGGCCCGAGGTCGAGGCCACGTTGACGATGGCGCCGCGCTTGCGCTCGATCATGTGCGGCAGCACGTGCTTGCAGGTGAGGAACACGCTCTTGAGGTTGACGTCGATCTGCGTGTCCCAGGCCTCTTCGCTGAGCTGCACCGGGCCGCCCGCGGCCGAGCCGCCGACGTTGTTGATCAGGATGTCGGGCGCGCCATAGGTCTCGATGCAGGCCTCGACCATCGCTTGCACGCTCGCGGAGCTGGTCACGTCGCAGATGCAGGTGGTGATGGATGCCGCGGCGCTGCCAGCGAGCGACAGGGTCTCGGCCAGGCGCTCGGCGTCGCGGTCGACCGCGAGCACCCTGGCGCCCTCCTCCGCGAGCCGCACGGCCATCGCGCGACCGTTGCCCCAGCCTGCGCCCACGCAGCCCGCGCCGGTCACGATCGCGACCTTCGATTCGAATCTCTTCATCGTTGCTCCTCGAGCCCGGCTTCCCCGGGAAAACCTTGAGTCTGGGCCGAACGCAAGCAAAGTTAAATCGAATGAGGCCTATATCAGATATGTCTTTGCGCTATGGATCTCAAACAGCTCGAGTACTTCGTCGTCGTGGTCGAGAAAGGCAGCTTCAGCCGCGCCGCGGCCGCCCTGAACCTGGCGCAACCGAGCATCAGCCGACAGGTCGCATTGCTTGAACAGGAGCTCGGCCAGCGCCTGCTGGAACGCACCGGCCGCGGCGTCACGCCGACGCAGGCGGGCCATGCGCTGCAAGCCCATGCCCGCGTCATGCTCAACGCGGCCGCGCAGGCCCTGTTCGAGATCAAGGAGATGAGCGACGAGCCCGCCGGCAAGGTGGTTGTAGGGCTGCCGAACCGGGTAGCCAGCGGCCTGTGCGTGCCGCTCGTGCGGGAGTTCCGCGAACGGCTGCCCAATGCGATGCTGTCGGTGGTGGAAGGCCTGAGCCTCTCGCTGCGCGAGGGCCTGCTGGCCGGGCGCATCGACGTCGGCGTGCTCTTCGACCCTCCGCCCACGCCGTTGCTGAGCTACGAGCCCCTGATGCGCGAGCGGCTGCTGCTCGTCACGCCAGAGGGCTATCGGCTGCCCGAGCGCGTCTCGCTGGCATCCCTTGCCGATTTCCCGCTGATCCTGCCCGCCGTGCCGAACCCCATCCGAAGCCTGGTCGACGCGGTGATGCTGCCGCGCAAGATCAACCTGAACATCGTGGCCGAAGTGGGTGCCGTGCACACGGCGCTGACGGTGGTCGAGGAGGGAATGGCCTGCTCCATCCTGCCCGAGGGCGCGCTCAATCTCAGCGCGCGCCGCGCGAAGGTGCGGGCAGCCCCCATCGGGCCTCCGGCCATGTGGAACAGCCTGGTGCTGGCAATGCCGACCGCGCGGCCCGCCAGCCGCCTCATCCAGGAGACCGCGAGGCTGCTGCGGGCGCTGGACTTTCGCGCGTATCGGCCGGCGGCGCCGATGCCAGCCGGCGAAGAGTGAATCTCAGAAGTCGATACGGATGCCCGCATCCTTCACCGCCTTGCCGATCTTGGCGAGGTCGTCCGCGATCAGCTGCCTGAACTGCGCCGGGCTGGACTTCGTGGGAACGAAGGAGAGCTCGGCGAACTTGGCCTTCAGTGAAGGCGCATCGACTGCCTTGGCGATCTCGCTGTTGAGCCGGTTCGCGATGTCCACGGGAAGGTCCGCGGGGCCCCAGATGCCGTACCACGACAGCAGCTCGAAGCCGGGCATGCCCGCCTCGGACAGCGTCGGCACATCCGGCATGGACGGAACACGCACCTTGCTGGTCACCGCGAGCGGACGCAGGCGTCCTCCCTGCACGAAGGGCGCGACGCCGGGCATCGGCGAGATCGCGGCCGAGACGTGGCCGCCGATCACGTCGGTCAGCTGCGGCACGGCGCCCTTGTAGGCAACGATCTCCATCTGCAGGCCCAGTGCGCGGTTGACCATCTCCTCGCTCAGGTGGCTGGTGGTGCCGAGCCCGGAGGTCGCCCAGGTGTACTTGTTCGGATTGGCCTTGGCCAGCCGCACGAACTCGCCCATGGTCTTGGCCGGCACGTCGTTGTTGACGGCGACGATCAGCGGCACGTAGCCAATCTGCCCCACGGGGGTGAAGTCGCGCTGCGCGTCGTAGGTCTTCTTCGCGACGACCAGCGGCAGGTAGGCCTGGCTCGATGCGTTGAACAGCAGCGTGTAGCCGTCGGGCTTGGCTTTCTTCACATGCATCGCCCCCACGAAGCCCGAGGCGCCCGGCGCGTTGTCGATCACGATGGGTTGTCCGAGCTGTCGCTGCAGCTGGTCCGCCACGAGGCGCCCGACGGTGTCGATCGAGCCGCCCGGCGTGTAGGGAATGACCATTCTTATCGGCTTGTTCGGATAGCCCTGCGCATGAGCGAGGGCGCCCACGAGCAGCGCCGCGCCGGCGAGCGCCAGCTTCAGGCCGGAAAGGCTGGATTTCTTGACCATGTTGTCTCCTGGTGTATTGATGTGATTCGGGTGGCGCCGCCATGGCTGAGCCGGCCGCCTCGTTGCGCTATGCGCCAGCGCGCGAGCCGTAGACGCGCTGCGCAAACGCTGCGATCGCGTCGGCCATCGCGCGAGGCTGTTCCGGCGCCATCGCGTGGCCCGCGCCACGAACCACCTGCACCGTGACCCGGTCGCCCAGGTAGGGCTTCATCACGCCGGGAATCACCACCGCGTCGTGCTCGGCCTGAAGATCGAGGATGGGCACGTGCTGGCCCGCGGAGAAGTAGTCGTCGACCGGCGTCACGCGCCGGGCGTGGCTTTGCGCCTCGTGCGCCTCGGCACTCCAGCCGTCCAGCCAGACGCGCGGGTCATGGCCCGGGGCGAAGAAGGCGCGCCGCAGGCAGTCGATGCGCTGCGCTTCGGACAGGCTCGGGTCGCCCGCGCCGTCGATCGCATCGCGCAGGCGGCCGTACGGCTTCTCCTGCGACCCGGGCGGCAGCTTTCCCGCCGATGCGGCTGCCATCACCACGCCGCGCACGAGGTCCGGGCGGTCCGCGGCCAGCGTGCGTGCTGGCTGGCTGCCCCATGCGTGACCCACCACCACGAGCGGGCCGGTGCACTCGTGGTCCAGCACTGCCGCCACGTCGGCAGCGAAGTCGTGCATGTCCAGCGACTGCATCGGCCCCTGGCTGCGGCCGATGCCGCGCGGCTCCGGACGCAGCACTCGAAAGCCCTCGCGAGCCAGCATGGCCGCGACCTCGTCGTAGTCGCGCCCGGACCGCGCGAGCGAAGGAAGGATGCAGATCGCGGGCCCCTCGCCTTCGTCGGCGTACTCGATGCGGATCTGCGCACCGTCGCGCGCCGAGGGATAGGTGATCAGCTTGCGCGATACGGGGGCATGCGTCGCGGCCTGTGCGGTTGAATCTTTCGTCTCCATGCCTGGAGTCTTTCAGGGGCCGACATCAAGGGTAAGCACATGGCTCCTATAGCAGATATGTTTTTCTGCTATCTAGCCGTGCAATGGCGAAGAAAGTCTGCGGGCCACCGCGTCGCTCCCCGCCGTCTGGGTCTCGTGCGTGGAAATCGAGCGCGCAGGCGCGACGGTTCTCCGCGCTGCATGCCTGCAGGCGCGGACCGTCGATACCGAACGCGCGAAGGCGGTGTCGTACGCTGGCAGCCCCTCAGGCCGTCAGCCCCTGCAGCCCATCGGCCTTTTCGAGCGACCAGATGTTGCGCAGCAGGGCCTGCGCACGCTCGGCGCCGATCACCGGCGCAGCGAGCTCCAGGAATTTGTCGTCGAGCTCCGCGTCCGACAGCGGCAGCTCGGGGTCGCCCTTGCGGTCGGGCTGCAGCCAGGCGTGGCGCTGGCCGTCGTTCGTCTCGATCTCGACGCGGGCCGAACGCCGGCCCGGGAAGGCCGCGTCGATCTCCGGGTCGACCACGGCCGTGATGCGCGCCATCATCGCGCGCACGTCGGCATCGGCCAGCCGCTCGGGCATGTAGGCCGCAAGGCGGACGCTGCCGTGCACGAGCGCGGTCGCCACCACGAAGCGCATGCTGAAGCGGGCCTCGTTCTCGGTGCGCGGATCCTCGTAGCAGGCGATGTCCAGCGCCGGGCCGTAGGTGGCCACGTGGACGCGGCGGATGTCCGCGGCCCGCAGACCGTGCCGGCGCGCCAGCTCCAGCGCCCCGTCGATGGCCGCGAAGGTGTGGCCGCAACCGATGTGGTTCTTGAAGGTCAGCCGCTTGATGTGGAAGTCGCGCCCGAGCGTGTCGCCCACCGCCGACCAGTCGGGGCCGTCGCTCATGGCGCGGCCGAAGCCTGCCTCGCCGTCGAGCACGTCGAGCGAACCGGTCACGCCCTGGGCGGCGAGCTGCGCGGCCAGCACGCCGCCTTCGGCGGCCCGGCCCGCATGCAGCGGCTTGGACATCGAATCCATGCGGAAGGCCTGCTGCAGCCCCGCCGCGAAGGTCGCAGCCGTGGCGAGCGCATGGGCGAAGGACGCGCCGTGCAGCCCGAGGAGGCCGGCGGCGGATGCAGCCGCGCCGAAGGTGCCCACGGTGCCGGTGTTATGCCAGTGGCGATAGTGGGCCCGCCCCATCGTCACGCCGATGCGCGTGGAGACCTCGTAGCCGAGCACCACGCCACGCAGGAAGTCCAGCCCGCTGGCGCCGCGCTCCTGAGCGATGGCGAGCGCCGCCGCCACGGTGGCCGCGCCCGGGTGGTACATGGCGTCGCGAAAGCTGTCGTCCACCTCGGCCGCGTGTGCCGCGGTGCCGTTGAGCAGCGCCGCCGCTCGGGCAGGTGCGAGGCGGCCGTCCGGCAGACGCGCACAGCCGCGGCCTAGGTCGTCGGCCAGCAGTGCGCGCAACTGCGGCATCGGCGCGACATCGAGCCCCGGGAACAGCGCGGCATGCCAGTCGATCACCGCGCGCTTGGCGTGGTGAAGCACCTCGTCGTCGAGCCGGGCCTGGCGGAATTCGGTGGCGTAGCGGGCGAATGTCTCGGTGGCGTGCATGGGTGTCCGATCGGTTCGAGAAAAGAAAAAAGTTAAGCAGCGGCGAACGCTGCCGGCGCGCCGCTCAGGCCAGCACCACCACCCCATCGGCGGCACGCACGCCCTGCCCCTGCGGCAGCACGAAGACGGGGTTGATCTCGGCCTCGACCAGGCGCTCGCCGAGCTGCGCCGCCATGGCCGAGAAGGCGACGATCACGTCGACCAGCGCCTCGACGTCGGCCTTCGGCCGGCCGCGGAAACCGTCGAGCAGCGGCCAGGTCTTGAGGTCCTGCGCCATCGACAGCGCCTCGGCGCGGCTCAGCGGCTTCAGGCTCTGCCCGTGTTGTGCGTCCTGCGCCAGCAGGCGCATGGTGGTGTCCTTGAAGAGCTCGGCCGTCACGCCGCCCATGCCCAGCAGGATGGCCGTGCCCAGTGCGTCGCGGTGCATGCCCAGGATCAGCTCCGTGCCGCCCGCCACCATCTCCTGCACCAGGAAGCGCTGCGCATCCGTGCCGGTGCGGCTCTTCACCTCGGCCGCCATGCGGCCGATGCGCTCGCCGATGGTGTCGGCGCCCAGGCCGACGGCGACGCCGCCCACGTCGCTCTTGTGCGTGATCTGCGACGACAGGATCTTGAGCACCACTCGCCCGCCAAGCTCGCGCGCGGCGGCTTCCGCCTCGGCGGGCGACGCGACCACGCGTTCCGCGGCGCAGGGCACGCCGAAGCGCGAGAACAGCTGCTTGGCCTGTGCCTCGTCGAGCGAGCCGGAGGGCAGGTCGCCGGCCTCGACCAGCGGCGGCGCAGCGGAATCGTGCGCGGGGGCCTGGAAGCGCTGCACGCGCAGCATGCCGGCCAGCGCGGCCGTGCAGCTCTCCGCGGCGGTAAACGCCGGCACGCCGCGCCGCGTGAGCAGTGCGCCCACTTCGGGCGCATGCGGGCTCACATAGGCCATCACCGGCTTGTCGGAATTGGGCAGGCATTCCTGGATGGCGCCGGCCAGCAACTCGGGCATCGCCAGGCTGGAGGAGCCGACGATGATCACCAGCGCGTCGTAGCTCGGGCTCGCCAGCAGCGCATTGATGGCACCGCGCAGCAGGTCGGGGCGCAGGCCCGCGAGCGTCACGTCGATGGGGTTTCGGTCGAGCACGGCCTCGCTGCCGGTCTGCAGCGCGCGCAGCGCATCGGCGGTGGCCGCGTCGGGCGCGGGCGTGTCGAAGCCTGCCACGCCCAGGTCGTCGGACACCAGCGTGCCGGCGCCGCCGGTGGAGGTGAGGATCGCGACGCGCGCGCCGCGCAGCTTGCGGCCGGTGCACAGCGCTGCCGGAATGTCGAGCAGGTCGGAGAAGCTCTGCGCGCGGATCACCCCCACCTGCCTGAACAGCGCGTCGTACATGCTGTCCGCGCCGGCCATCGCGCCGGTGTGCGACACGGCGGCCTTTGCGCCGGCTTCCGAGCGGCCGATCTTGAAGGCCACCACCGGCTTGCCCATGCGCGCGGCCTTCAGGCAGGCGGCACGGAAGCTGGCGGGGTTGCGCACGGTCTCGACGTACAGCGCGATCACCTTGGTGGCCGGATCTTCGGCGAGGTGATCGATGAAATCGGCCAGCTCCAGGTCGACCTCGTTGCTGGTGGAGATCAGCTTCGACAGGCCGATGCCGCGCGCCGCGGCGCGCGACAGCAGCGAGCCCAGGATGCCCCCGCTCTGCGAGACCACGCCGATGCCGCCGGCCTGGAACTCGTCCATCTCCAGCGCACCCGACGGCGACAGCACGATGTTGTCGGTCAGGTTGACGAGCCCGATGGTGTTCGGCCCCAGGATGCGCATCGCACCGGCAGCCTCCACCAGCTGCTGCTGGCGCCGCGCGCCCTCGTCGCCGGTCTCGGTGTAGCCGCTGGCCAGCACGATGGCGGCGGCGCAGCCGCGCTGCGAGAGCTCCCTCACGGCCAGGTGCGCACGCTCGGCGCCCAGCAGCACGACGGCGACGTCGGGCACTTCGGGCAGAGAGGCGATGTCGGGGTAGCACGGCAGCTCGCCGATGCGCTCGACCTTCGGGTTCACCGGCATGATGCACCCCGCGAAGCCGTGCTTCTGCAGGTAGGCCACCGGCCGGCCCGTGGTCTTCTTCGGGTCGGCCGAGGCGCCGATGACGGCGACGCTGCGCGGGGAGAGCAGTTTGGCGATGGCTTCGTTCATGGCCTCACTCCTTCGAAGCCGTCTTGGCCAGGAAGGCCTCCACCGAGGCGCGGTGCTCGCTGCTGGTGTAGCAGATGCCCTGGGCCTGGCTGCCCTGCGCGAACACGTCGTGCGAGGAGAGCTCGAAGCTCTGGTTCAGGATGGTCTTCGTCAGCGCCAGCGCGGTGGAAGACGCGGACGACAGCTCGCGCGCCCACGCCTGCGCGTCGGCCAGGAGCGTTTCGGCACTCGCCTTGCGATCGACGATGCCCAGCGCAAGGGCTTCGTCCACCTTGACCTGGCGGCCGGTGAAGATCAGTTCCTTGGCCTTGGGCAGGCCCACGCGGCGCGGCAGGAAATACATGCCGCCGCCGTCGGGAATGATGCCGCGCAGCACGTAGCTCCAGGTGAAGCTGGCCCACTCGCTCGCGATGACGAAGTCGCATGCCATCGCGGTGTCGGCGCCCAGCCCCGAGGCAGCGCCGTTGACGGCCGCGATCACCGGCTTGGGCATGGTGTGCAGCAGGGCCTGCACGTGGTGCACGCGCTGCTGGCGGTGCCAGCCGTTGAAGCCGACCTCCCCCGCCGGCGCGTTCATGCGCTTTTGCATCCCGCTGATGTCGCCGCCCGCGCAGAAGCCCTTGCCCGCTCCGGTGAGCACCATCGCCCGGATGCCCTTGTCGGCGGTCACGCGCTCCAGCACGTCGATGAACTCGGTGCGCATGTCGTCGCTCATGGCGTTGCGCTTGTCCGGGCGGTTGAATGTCACGGTCGCGATGGCGTCCGTCACCTGATAGTCGATGAGGGTGTAGGTCATGTTCTTCTTCCTGGGGGCTGGCCGGTGGCTGCCGTTCAATCGGCCTTGATGCCGTTTTCCTTGATCACGCGCGCCCAGCGTTCTTCCTCGGCCCGCACGTAGGTGTCGAGTTCCGCCGGCGGGCCGGCATTGATGACGAGGCCTTCGTGCTCGATCTTTCGCACGAAGTCGGGCGCGCGCGCCGCCTTGCGGGCCGCGGCGTTGAGCCGGTCGATGACTGCCGCCGGCGTGCCGGCAGGCACGTACAGGCCGTACCAGCTCTCCACCACATAGCCCGGCACGCTGGCGGCGATGGCCGGCACGCCCTTGAACGCGGGTGAAGGCTGCGCCGTGGTCACGCCGAGCGCGCGCAGCTTGCCGCTGTCGACGAAGGTGGACACCGCTGCGGCGGTGGCGAACATCATGTCGACCTGGCCTCCGAGCAGGTCGGTGAGCGCCGGACCGGCGCCGCGGTAGGGAATATGCGAGAGCTTGACCTTCGCGAGGTTGGCGAACATCTCGCCGGCCAGGTGGGCGGAGGTGCCAGCGCCCTGCGACGCGAAGGTCAGCTTGGCCGGATTGGCCTTGGCCGCGGCGACCAGGTCGGCCACCGACTTGTAGGGGCTGTCGGGCCGCACCACCAGCACGTTGGGGCCGCGCCCGATGAGGATGACCGGCGCGAAAGCCTTGTTGCTGCCGTACGGAAGCTTGGGCTGCAGCGCCGGGTTGACGGCATGGGCGAACGAGGCGACCACCACGCTGTAGCCGTCCGGCGCGCTCTTGGCCACGTTGTCGGTGCCGATCAGCGTTCCGGCGCCCGGCTTGTTGTCGACGATCACGGGCTGGCCGAGATCCTTGGACATTTCGACGCCCAAAGTGCGGGCGATGATGTCGGTACCCCCGCCGGGAGCGAACGGCACCACGAAGCGGATGGGCTTGTCGGGGTAGGCGGCGAATGCCGTGCCGAAGGCGAAGAAAGCAGTGAAGCCGAGGAAGAGAAGGAAAAGCGCGCGCATCCTGCGCAAGCCATGAGCAGTCATGATCTGATGTCTCCAGAACCAAGTAGTGAATCCCTGGTGATCGCGGACGTTCTTGGCTACGCCGCAAGTGGGTGCACGGACTTTAGGAGGAAGCACTCCGGTTCGGGGGATGCAATTCCACTGCTTGGAATTTCCCTGCGATGATCCAGGCTCTTCTCTCATCCAGTGCCATGACCGATCAAGCCCGCTTCTTCCTCGATCACAAGCCAGGACGGTCGCCCGCGAACCGCTCGCTGGAGCGGGGCGTGGAGATTCTTCGCGCGTTCCGCCCCGGCTCGGAGCTGCTGGGCAACGGCGAACTGGCCGAGCGCACGGGCCTGTCCAAGGCCACGGTGAGCAGGCTCACGCAAACCCTGGTCGGCAGCGGGATGCTGCAGCTCGACAAGGCCGAGCGTGCGTATCGACTGGCGCCCGCGGTCCTGAGCCTCTCCCATGCGATGCGCACCGCATCGCGCGTGCTGCAGGCAGCGGCTCCGCGCATGCTCGAATTGGCCCGGCAGCGCCATATCAACGTGGGGCTGGCGGCACCCGACCGGGACGAGATGGTCTACCTGGAGTCGATTCGCTACGCCAGGCGCGCCGCGCTTCGCCACGTGGTTTCCGGCCAGCGCGTGCCGATGGAGCTCACCTCGCTGGGACGCGCATACCTGGCCGCACTCACGCCGCAGCACCGGACCCAGCTCATGCAGCTTCTTTCAAAACGACGCGTCAAGTGGAAAGGCATCGAGTCCGAGATCAGGAAAGCGTGCACCGACGTCCGCACGCGAGGCTTCTGCGCCGCGGCCTGGCAGCCCGAGGTGGTTGCGCTGGCTACACCGCTGGAGGTGGAAGGCAGCATCTACGTGTTGAATATCAGCCTTTCGACACAGGAGTCGATCGAGGCAATCGCACAGGACCTCGGACCGTCGCTGCTCGCCCTGGCGCAGGCTGTACGCCACGAACTCGCGGTGCGAGAGCCCAGGTCTGAGTGAACTGACCCTTCGTGGACTGAGCCATCCCGGATCGATTCGGAACAATCGGGAAAGCAGATAGAAACATGGGTGCGCAACGGCTGTTTGCGCTGGTCGGAATGACCAATATCTTGAAGACTCCGCCGGATGCCACTGGGCTGCCAGCAGGCGATTTCCCAATGAAAAAGGGCGTTCACCGACTTCAGTGAACGCCCTCGGACGTTATGTTGGTGGAGCTGGGGGGATTTGAACCCCCGTCCGCAAGCCTTCATCGCGCAGTTCTACATGTTTAGTGATCTGTTTTGAATCTCGCTTCCGGAGTCGCGCAGTCACACGCTAAACCGGACGCCAGCACCCTATTTTCTCGCCCCGACCCAAGGTACCCGGATCGGAGCCAGCCCATGTAGTTATCCTTGCAGCCGGGAGGTCAGGATTGCTCCAGACCCCCTTGCCCAGCCCATCGGCCAACTGTTGCAAGGCTCACTGGCAATTAAGCAGCGAGTGCGAAACGTTCGTCGTTTGCAGTTAGTTTGTTTGAATCTGTTTTACGAGCGCATTCAGCTCGACATGCCCCGCTGCGACTCCGAACCCACGTCGAAACCAGTGCAGCCCCAAGGAAAGCGTATTTTAGGCGCTATCGAGCAACTTCAAGAGCTCGAGGGGTGAAGTTATCGAAGCATCGGCTTCCCAGAGCGTCGAATCGGCCTGGGTGCCCATGTAGCCGTATGTCGCAGCGACCGTGCGCATGCCCGCTGCACGGCCCGCGATGATGTCGCGCTCGTCGTCGCCCACGTAGATGCACGATTCGGAAGGCACCCCGAGCCGACGCGCCGCCTCATGCAGGGGCTCGGGATGCGGCTTGGCGAACGGCGTGGTGTCGCCGCTCACCACGGCGCCCGCGCTCCCGAAGAGCGGAATGGCCCGCGTCAGCGGATCGGTGAAGCGCATCGACTTGTTGGTGACGACACCCCACAGGAGCCCGCGCTCGCGCAGTGCCTCGATCAGCGCCTGGATGCCGTCGAACACCTGGGTATTGAGCAGCATGCGGCGCTCATAGGCCACGAAGAACTCTTCGCGCAACCCGGGGAACTCCGGCGACTCCGGCGTGATGCCGAACGCCACACCAAGCATGCCGCGCGCGCCCGCCCCGGCCATGGGACGGTAGCGCTCCAGCGGGAGAGAGTCGAGGCCGCGATCGGTGCGCATCTTGTCGGCAGCGGCCCCCAGGTCGGGGGCGCTGTCGATCAACGTGCCGTCGAGGTCGAACAGCACGGCCTTTGTCTCGACGCCCATCATCCTTGCGGTCCCGGCTTCTGCGTGGCGAACATGTAGTTGACGCTCGTGTCGTCGCTGAGCCAGTAGCGCCGGGTCAGGGGGTTGTGCTCCAGCCCGCGGGTGTGCCGCAGATCGAGGCCGGCCGCACGGCAGTAGCCGGCCAGTTCGCTGGGCCGGATCAGTTTTGCATATTCATGAGTACCACGCGGCAGCATGCCGAGCACGTACTCCGCGCCCACGATCGCCAGCATGAAGGCCTTCAGGTTGCGGTTGATCGTCGAGAAGAACACCCATCCGCCCGGTTTCACAAGAGAGGCGCAGGCCTGGATCACCGAGGCCGGCTGCGGCACATGCTCGAGCATTTCCATGCAGGTGACGACGTCGAAACTCCCGGGCTGTTCCGCAGCCAGTGCTTCGGCGCTGATCTCGCGGTACTTCACGCCCTTGGTGCCGGCCTCGAGGGCGTGCAGCTGCGCCACCTTGAGCGCCCTGCCTGCGAGGTCGATTCCCAGGACCTCGGCGCCCTTGCGGGCCATCGAATCGGCCAGAATGCCGCCGCCGCAACCAATATCCAGTACGCGACGTTGCGAAATTGAAGCAATACCGTCAATCCATTCCAAGCGCAATGGATTGATTTCGTGCAGCGGGCGAAATTCGCTTTCCAAATCCCACCAGCGGTGAGCGAGCTCTGAAAACTTGGCCAGTTCGGCCGGATCCGCATTCAGGTTTTCTGTCATGAAGCGATTATGAAACGAGCGATGTCCGTTAAACATCGGTCAGCCTTTACCGAAGATCAATCGTGAATTCGGCGGCCATAAAAAAACCCCGCCGAAGCGGGGTTTCATTGTCGATGGGAATCGATCGATTAGTTGGCGCGGGTGCCGACCACTTCGATTTCCACGCGACGGTTCTTGGCGCGGCCTTCCTTGGTGCGGTTGTCAGCCACAGGCTGCTTCTTGCCCTTGCCTTCGGTGTAGACGCGGTTGCGTTCGATGCCCTTCGAGACCAGGAAGGCCTTGACGGCTTCGGCGCGGCGCACCGACAGACGCTGGTTGTAGGCGTCGGTACCGATCGAGTCGGTGTGGCCGACAGCGATGATGACTTCCAGGTTGACGCCACGGATCTTCTCGACCAGGTCGGTCAGCTTGGCGCGGCCTTCGGGCTTCAGAACCGACTTGTCGAAGTCGAAGAAGGCGTCAGCAGCGAAGGTCACCTTCGAAGCGGCGACTTGTGCAGCGGGCGGGGGGGTCGGGGCGCCGGGGGTGGGAGCCACGGCAGCGGGAGCCGCAGGAACCAGAGCACCGTCGCAACCGGCGGCAGCCGTAGCAGGCGTCCAGTTGGCATCGCGCCAGCACAGTTCATTCGTGCCGTTCTTCCAAACCAGTTCGCCGGTGCCGTTTTGCCAGTTGTCGATCGTAGGACCGCCGTCCGCAGCGGTGACACGGGTCTGCGCGCCGGCGGCAGTGGCGAGCGCAGCGACTGCAAACATCATCGCCACTTTATTCAGTTTCTTCATGGTTCTCCTCTTGGGGAAAAAGCCGCAGCCGCGCTGCGAATCAAGGACGCTTTAAGTGACCACCACCCAAAACGTTGAGGCGATTGTGCCATAGGGTCTTTGGCAAACAGCCCGCAGGACGGCCCGGAAGCGTAGGACGGAGGCGGAATAGGCGCCTTGTGTTGCGGCGGTGCGACACCCCTCACAGCGTAAAATTTCGCCTTCCTGCCGCCAGCCCCTTGCTCATGACCTCGTTCGCAAAAGAAACCCTGCCCATCAGTCTCGAAGAGGAAATGCGCAGCAGCTATCTCGATTACGCCATGAGCGTGATCGTGGGCCGAGCGCTTCCCGATGCCCGTGACGGCCTCAAGCCGGTGCACCGCCGCGTGCTCTACGCGATGCACGAGCTCAACAACGACTGGAACCGCCCGTACAAGAAGTCCGCCCGTATCGTCGGCGACGTGATCGGTAAGTACCACCCGCACGGCGACCAGTCGGTCTACGACACCATCGTGCGCCTGGCCCAGGACTTCTCGATGCGCCACATGCTGGTCGACGGCCAGGGCAACTTCGGGTCCGTCGATGGAGACAACGCGGCCGCAATGCGGTATACGGAAATCCGGCTGGCCAAAATTGCGCACGAAATGCTGGCCGATATCGACAAGGAAACTGTCGACTTCCAGGACAATTACGACGGCTCCGAAAAAGAGCCCAAGGTGTTGCCGAGCCAGCTGCCGAATTTGCTGGTCAATGGCTCCGGCGGTATTGCGGTCGGCATGGCCACGAATATCCCGCCGCACAACCTGAACGAGGTGGTCGACGCCTGCCTGTACCTGCTGCGCAACCCGCAGGCCAGCATCGACGAGCTGATGGAGATCGTCCCCGCGCCCGACTTTCCCACCGCCGGCATCATCTACGGCATCAACGGCGTGAAGGACGGCTACCGCACCGGCCGCGGTAAGGTCGTGATGCGCGCCAAGTGCCACTTCGAGGATATCGACCGCGGCCAGCGCCAGGCCATCATCGTCGACGAGCTCCCCTACCAGGTCAACAAGAAGACGCTGCAGGAGCGCATGGCCGAACTGGTGCACGAGAAGAAGATCGAGGGCATCAGCCACATCCAGGACGAGTCCGACAAGTCGGGCATGCGCCTGGTCATCGAGCTCAAGCGAGGCGAAGTGCCCGAGGTAGTGCTCAACAACCTCTACAAGCAGACCCAGCTGCAGGACACCTTCGGCATCAACATGGTCGCGCTGGTCGACGGCCAGCCGAAGCTGTGCAACCTGAAGGACCTGATCGAGGTCTTCCTGCAGCACCGCCGCGAGGTGGTCACCCGCCGCACGGTCTTCAACCTGCGCAAGGCCCGCGAGCGCGGCCATGTGCTCGAAGGCCTGGCGGTGGCACTGGCGAACATCGACGAGTTCATCCGCATCATCCGCGAGTCGCCCACGCCGCCCGTGGCCAAGGCCGAACTCATGACGCGCAGCTGGGACAGCAAGCTGGTGCGCGAGATGCTCACGCGCACGCGCGCCGACGGCGGCGTGGTCAATGCCGACGACTACCGCCCCGAGGGCCTCGAGCGCGAGTTCGGCATGGGCAACGATGGCCTCTACCGCCTGTCGGAAACGCAGGCCCAGGAAATCCTGCAGATGCGCCTGCAGCGCCTGACCGGCCTCGAGCAGGACAAGATCGTTGCCGAGTACAAGGAAGTCATGGCCGAGATCGACGACCTGCTCGACATCCTGGCCAAGCCCGAGCGCGTCTCGACCATCATCGGCGATGAACTCGGCACCCTCAAGCAGGAGTTCGGCCAGTCGAAGATCGGTGCGCGCCGCAGCCAGGTGGAGCACAGCGCCTACGACCTCTCGACCGAAGACCTGATCACGCCGACAGACATGGTGGTCACGCTCTCTCACAGCGGCTACATCAAGAGCCAGCCGCTAGGCGAGTACCGCGCGCAGAAGCGCGGCGGCCGCGGCAAGCAGGCCACCACCACCAAGGATGACGACTGGATCGACCAGCTCTTCATCGCCAACACGCACGACTACATCCTGTGCTTCTCCAACCGCGGCCGGCTCTACTGGCTCAAGGTGTGGGAAGTGCCGGCGGGTTCGCGCGGCTCGCGCGGGCGCCCGATCGTCAACATGTTCCCGCTGCAGGAAGGCGAGAAGATCAACGTCGCGCTGGCGCTGACCGGCGACAAGCGCAACTTCCCGGCCGACCAGTACGTGTTCATGGCCACCTCGATGGGCACGGTAAAGAAGACCGCACTCGACGAGTTCAGCAACCCGCGCAAGGGCGGCATCATCGCCGTGAACCTCGACGAGGGCGACTACCTGATCGGCGCCGCGCTCACCGACGGCAAGCACGACGTGATGCTCTTCAGCGACGGCGGCAAGGCCGTGCGCTTCGACGAGGAAGACGTCCGCCCGCTGGGCCGCAATGCCCGTGGCGTGCGCGGCATGTCGCTCGAGGCCGGACAGGGCGTGATCGCGATGCTGGTGGCCGAGGACGAGCAGCAGAGCGTGCTCACAGCCACCGAAAATGGTTACGGAAAGCGAACAAGCATTACCGAATACACCCGTCATGGCCGGGGAACCAAGGGCATGATCGCGATTCAACAGAGTGAGCGCAATGGCAAGGTCGTTGCCGCCACTCTCGTGCATGCGGATGATGAGATCATGCTCATCACCGACAAGGGCGTGCTGGTGCGCACCCGGGTGGCCGAGATTCGTGAAATGGGTCGCGCGACGCAAGGCGTTACGCTGATCGGTCTCGACGAAGGCGCCAAACTCAGCGGGCTACAACGTATCGTCGAAAACGACGCGAACGGCGAAACCGAGCCTGACGCAGACGATACTTCCTCATCTTCAACGGAGAATCCTCAGTGAAAAAAATCAAACTCGCACTTCTGACGGTCGCCCTGGCAAGCAGCTCGATGGCCGCCATGGCCCAGGACAAGGCCACGCTCATCAAGCAGTTCATCGACATCCAGCGCCCCGGCATCGAATCGCTGGCTCGTGGCCTGGTCGAGCAATCGAGCGCCCCGATCGCACAGGCGGGTTCGCAGTACCTGCAGACGCAGGTGCCTGAAGCCAAGCGCGAAGCAGCCGCCAAGGCAGCCGACGCCGAGCTGAAGAAGTACTTCGACGAGACCTACCCCATCGTGCGCGACAAGGCCGTGCAGCTGGCACCGGGCGCCCTGACCCCGCTGATGGAGCAGAACTTCAGCGAAGACGAACTGAAGCAGCTGCTGGCCTGGATCAACTCGCCGTTGAGCAAGAAGTACCAGGAACTGAACCCCAAGATGCAGACCGCCCTGACGGAAAAGCTCGTGTCCGAAACGCGCTCTTCGGTCGAGCCCAAGATGCAGGCGCTCGACACCGCCGTCGCCAAGGCACTCGGCGCCCCCACCGACGGTGGCGCAGCCCCCGCCAAGGCACCTGCCAAGGCCCCAGCCAAGAAGTAAGAGAAACGTGACCCAGCAGCAGACGCCGGCCGGCAAGCGCCCCTACAACTTCTCGGCCGGTCCGGCTGCCATGCCGGAGGCGGTGCTGCAGCGCGCTGCCGCCGAAATGCTCGACTGGCAGGGCAGCGGCATGAGCGTGATGGAGATGAGCCATCGCGGCAAGGAGTTCGGCTCGATCTGTACGCAGGCCGAAGCCGACCTCCGCACGCTGCTGGCGATTCCCTCGAACTTCCACATCCTGTTCATGCAGGGCGGCGGGCTGGGCGAGAACGCGATCGTTCCGCTGAACCTGTCGCGCGGCAAGGCCACCGACTTCGTCATCACCGGCAGCTGGAGCACCAAGTCGCACAAGGAGGCCCAGCGCTACTGCAACGCGCGCGTGGCCGCCAGCAATGCCGGCAACCAGCACACGAAGCTGCCCGATCCCGCGACCTGGCAGCTCTCCAAGGATGCCTCGTACGTGCACGTGTGCTCGAACGAGACCATCAACGGCATCGAATTCCAGCAGCTGCCCGACCTGGCCGCGCTCGGCAGCAGCGCGCCGCTGGTCATCGACTTCTCCTCGCACGTCGCCTCGCGCAGCGTCGACTGGAGCCGCGTGGGCCTGGCCTTCGGCGGCGCCCAAAAGAACCTCGGGCCCGCCGGGCTGACCATCGTGGTCGTGCGCGACGACCTGCTGGGCCATGCACTCGAGATCTGCCCGAGCGCCTTCAACTACAAGACCGTGGCCGACAACCAGTCCATGTACAACACCCCGCCGACCTGGGGCATCTACATGGCGGGGCTCACGTTCAAGTGGCTGCTGGAGCAGACCGAGGGCGAGTACACCGGTGTCGCCGCCATGGAGCAGCGCAACATCGCCAAGGCGCAGCTGCTGTACGACTTCATCGACGGCTCCGACTTCTACGCCAATCGCATCGACCCGGGCTGCCGTTCGCGCATGAACGTGCCCTTCTTCCTGGCCGACGAAAGCCGCAACGAGGCCTTCCTGGCCGGCGCGCGCGAAGCCGGGCTGCTGCAGCTGAAGGGGCACAAATCGGTCGGGGGCATGCGCGCGAGCATTTACAACGCCATGCCGCTGGCAGGGGTGCAGGCTCTGGTGGCCTACATGCGAGAATTCGAGCGATCGCATGCCTAGGCGCATGCCCAGCCGCTCGCACCGATGACCGCCTCCGCACCCACCCCACCCTCCTCTTCTCCCGACAATTCCGAAAGCCTCGCCGATCTGCGCGTGCAGATCGACTCGCTCGACCAGCGCCTGCTGAGCCTGCTCAACGAGCGGGCCCACGTGGCCGAGCTGGTCGGCGAGGTCAAGAAGCGCGAGGGCACGCCGTACTTCCGCCCCGACCGCGTGGCGCAGGTCATCGACAAGATGCAGAAGAGCAATGGCGGCCCGCTCAAGGACATCCACGTGGCCGCCATCTGGCGCGAGATCATGTCGGCCTGCCTGGCGCTTGAATCGCCGCAGCGCGTGGCCGTGCTGGGCCCCGAAGGCACCTTCTGCGAACAGGCCGCCATCGAGTACTTCGGCGGCGCCGCAGACCTGATCTACTGCGCCAGCTTCGACGAGGTGTTCCACGCCACCGCCGCGGGCAGCGCCCAGTACGGCGTGGTCGGCGTCGAGAACTCGACCGAGGGCGTGGTCACCCGCTCGCTCGACCTGTTCCTGCATTCGCCCACGCACGTCGTCGGCGAGGTCAGCCTGCTGATTCGCCACCACCTGCTGCGCAGCAGCAACTCGCTCGAAGGCGTGGAGGCGGTGCTGGCCCATCCGCAGGCGCTGGCGCAGTGCCAGACCTGGCTGTCCAAGCATCTGCCCAACGCCGAGCGCCGCGCCGTGTCGAGCAACGCCGAGGGCGCGCGTCTGGCGGCCACCAATCCCAAGTGGGCCGCGCTGGCCGGCGAACGCGCCTCCACGCGCTTCGGCCTGCACATCGTGGCGCACGCGATCCAGGACGACTCGTACAACCGCACCCGCTTCTCGGTGATCTGCCTGCCGCAGACGCTGGCGATGCCGCCGGCATCGGGCCGCGACTGCACGAGCCTGATCGTCTCGGTGCCGAACCGGCCCGGCGCGGTGCACGACCTGCTTGTGCCGCTGAAGCTCAACAACGTCTCGATGACGCGCTTCGAGTCGCGCCCCGCGCGCACGGGCCAGTGGGAGTACTACTTCTACATCGACCTCGACGGCCACCCCTCGCAGCCCAACGTGGCTGCCGCGCTGGCCGAGCTGCGCGGCCTCTGCGCCTTCTACAAGGTGCTCGGCGCCTACCCCGTCAAGGCCTGAGCTGCAGGCGGACACACAGAGACAGCATGTTCGAACAACTGGGACTGATCGGCTGCGGCCTGATGGGCGGCTCCTTCGCGCTCGCACTCAAGCGCGCGAAACTGGTGAAACGCGTGGTGGGCTACAGCAAGTCGCCCTCCACCACCGAGCGGGCGCGCCAGCTCGGCGTGATCGACGTGGCGGCACCCTCGGCACTGCTGGCGGTGTCGGGCGCCGACATCGTGCTGCTGGCGGTGCCGGTGGCGGCTTCCGAAGCGACCTTCAAGGCCATCCGCCACGGCATCTCGAGCGAAACGCTGGTGATGGACGTGGGCTCGACCAAGGGCGACGTGATCGAGGCTGCGCGCAACGGCCTGCAACGCCAGTTCGCGAGCTTCGTGCCCGCGCACCCGATCGCCGGCAAGGAGCTTTCGGGCATCGAGCATGCCGAGGCATCGCTCTTCGCCGGCCGCCAGGTCGTGCTGACCCCGGTGAAGACCACGCTGCGCTCCAACGTGCAGCGGGCCACGCAGGTCTGGAGCGGCATCGGCGCCAATGTCGTCACGATGACGCACGAGGAGCACGACGGCGCCTTCGCCGCTGTGAGCCATCTGCCGCACCTGCTGGCCTTCGCATACATCAACGGCCTGGCCGCGCAGCCGCAGGGCGAGCGCTTCCTGAGCCTCGCCGGTCCGGGTTTTCGCGATTTCTCGCGCATCGCCGCGAGCGATCCGGTCATGTGGCGCGACGTGCTGCTGGCCAACCGGGAGCATGTGCTCGAACAGTCGCGCGCCTTCCGCAAGGCCCTGGACGACTTCGAGGCGATGATGACCGCTAGCGACTTGCAGGGCCTCGAACTGTCGATCGCCGCCGCCAGCAAGACCCGGGCGGCCTGGAAGCCGGCCACCGACACCTCGTCGCAGCAGCAGGACAACTGAGATGTTCTCGACGGCTTTCCTCGACCTCCCTCCCCTCGCGGGCGCGGCCGGCACGGTCCGGCTGCCGGGTTCCAAGAGCATTTCGAACCGCGTGCTGCTGCTGGCAGCACTGGCCAGCGGCACCACCACCATCCACGACCTGCTGGATTCCGACGACACCCGCGTGATGCTCGACGCGCTGCGCGCCCTGGGCTGCGGCGTCGATCCGGCCGGCAGTACGCTGCGCATCACCGGCCTCGGCGGACAGCTGAAGCCCAGCGAGGCGCTGCTGCCTCTTTTCCTTGGCAATGCCGGCACGGCGATGCGCCCGCTGACGGCCGCGCTGTCGCTGCTGGGCGGCGAATTCGAACTCAGCGGCGTTCCGCGCATGCACGAGCGCCCCATCGGCGACCTCGTCGACGCGCTGACGCAGCTCGGCTGCCGCATCGACTACCTCGGCAACCCCGGCTATCCGCCGCTGCGCATCCATCCGGTGCCGCACGGCGACCTGGCGCTCGACGCTCCGATCCGCGTGCGCGGCGACGTGTCGAGCCAGTTCCTCACCGCCCTGCTGCTGGGGTTGCCGTTGGCTGCGGCCAACGACATCGTGATCGAGGTGGTCGGCGAGCTGATCTCCAAACCGTACATCGAGATCACGCTGAACCTGCTGGCGCGCTTCGGCATCCAGGTCCATCGCGACGGCTGGGAGCGCTTCACCATCCCGGCCGGCAGCCGTTACAGCTCGCCGGGCGAGATCCACGTGGAGGCGGATGCCTCGTCCGCCAGCTACTTCATCGCGCTGGGCGCCATCGCCAAGGGTGTTTCCGGCAAGGAAGGCATCCGCATCGAAGGCGTGGGCGCCGACTCCATCCAGGGCGACATCCGCTTCATCGACGCCGCCCGCCAGATGGGCGCGCTGGTCGACAGCGGGCCGAACTGGCTCGAGATCCGTCGCGGCGCCTGGCCGCTCAAGGCCATCGACATCGACGCCAACCACATTCCGGACGCCGCGATGACGCTGGCTGTGATGGCGCTCTACGCCGACGGCGCGACCACGCTTCGCAACATCGCGAGCTGGCGCGTGAAGGAAACCGACCGCATCGACGCCATGGCCAACGAGCTGCGCAAGCTCGGCGCCACGGTGGAGGCGGGGCCCGATTTCATCCGGGTGCATCCGCTGGCGCAGGCCGGCTGGCTCCCGGCGAGCATCCGCACCTACGACGATCACCGGGTGGCCATGTGCTTCTCGCTGGCGGCGTTCAATCCGGCGGGCGTGCCGGTGCGCATCCTCGATCCGCACTGCGTCGCCAAGACCTTTCCCGACTACTTCGAGACGCTGTTCTCCGTGGCCGAGGCCGCCGAGGTGCCGGTGATCTGCATCGACGGCCCGACCGCCTCCGGCAAGGGCACGCTGGCCGCCGAGGTGGCGCGCCTGCTGGGCTACCACTACCTCGATTCGGGCTCGCTCTACCGGGTGACAGGCCTCGCGGTGCGCCGCGCCGGCCTGAGCGCCGACGCGCAGCACGAGGCCGAAGTTGCGGCCCTGGCCGCCGCCCTGCCCCTGCAGTTCACCGAAGGCAAGGTGCTTCTGGATGGCGAGGACGTGAGCGACGAGATCCGCACCGAAGCCGCCGGCATGGACGCCTCCCGCGTCTCCGCGCTGCCGGCCGTGCGCGAGGCGCTGCTGGCCCTGCAGCAGCGTTTCCGCCAGCTGCCGGGCCTGGTGGCCGACGGCCGCGACATGGGCACGGTGATCTTCCCCAACGCCGCGCTCAAGGTCTTCCTGACCGCCAGCGCCGCCCAGCGCGCCGAACGGCGGCATAAGCAGTTGATTTCAAAGGGAATTTCGACTACACTCGACAGTCTTCGCTCCGACTTGGAGGCCCGTGACGCCAGGGATTCGTCCCGCAGCGTCGCCCCCCTGAAGCCGGCGCAGGACGCCCGCCACCTCGACAACTCGCAGTTGTCCATCGAGCAATCGATCGACACGGTGTTGGACTGGTGGCAGCAGATTCGGCCGTTCGAGCACGCTTGATCGGCCTGAAGTCACAGCCTTTCAGGTCCGCTTGAAAAGCTGGCGCCCGACGGAATATCCGTAGGCGCATACCGCTCCAGCAGGCTCCTTCCGCGCGGCAGCGCACCGGCCTGCTGGTTGTTCAACCAACCGGGCTCACGCTCACCCAACCGCCGTCTACAGACCCACAGCAGCCGCACGCAATTTCGCAAGAGCGCCTGCCAACCCTGCCTGACGGAAGGAAACATAAATGTCTGAATCTTTTGCCGATCTGTTCGAAGAGTCCCTGAAGCGTTCCGAAATGCGCACGGGCGAGGTCATCACCGCCGAAGTCGTTCGCGTGGAACACAACCACGTCGTCGTCAACGCCGGCCTGAAGTCCGAAGCGTACGTGCCGATCGAAGAGTTCAAGAACGACAAGGGCGAACTCGAAGTGCAGGCCGGCGACTTCGTTTCCGTTGCCATCGGCAGCGTTGAAAACGGCTACGGCGACACCATCCTCTCGCGCGACACCGCCAAGCGTCTGGCTTCGTGGCTGGCCCTCGAGAAGGCGCTGGAATCGGGCGACTTCGTCACCGGCACCACCAGCGGCAAGGTCAAGGGCGGCCTGACCGTCCTGGTCAACGGCATCCGCGCATTCCTGCCGGGCTCGCTGATCGACACGCGTCCGATCAAGGACCTGACCCCCTACGAGAACAAGACCCTCGAATTCAAGGTCATCAAGCTGGACCGCAAGCGCAACAACGTCGTGCTGTCGCGCCGCGCCGTGGTCGAAGCCAGCATGGGCGAAGAACGCGCCAAGCTGATGGAAACGCTGAAGGAAGGCGCAGTGGTGCGCGGCGTGGTCAAGAACATCACCGAATACGGTGCGTTCGTGGACCTCGGCGGCATCGACGGCCTGCTGCACATCACCGACATGGCATGGCGTCGCGTGCGCCACCCGAGCGAAGTCGTTCAGGCCGGCCAGGAAATCACCGCCAAGATCCTCAAGTTCGACACCGAGAAGAACCGCGTGTCGCTGGGTCTGAAGCAGATGGGCGACGACCCGTGGATGGGCGTTTCGCGCCGCTACCCGCAAGGCACCCGCCTGTTCGGCAAGGTCACGAACATCGCCGACTACGGCGCGTTCGTCGAGCTCGAGCCCGGCATCGAAGGCCTGGTGCACGTCTCCGAAATGGACTGGACCAACAAGAACATCGCTCCGAACAAGATCGTCTCGCTGGGCGACGAAGTCGAAGTCATGGTCCTGGAAATCGACGAAGACAAGCGCCGCATCAGCCTGGGCATGAAGCAATGCAAGGCCAACCCGTGGCAGGAATTCGCGCAGAACACCAAGCGCGGCGACCGCGTCAAGGGCCCGATCAAGTCGATCACCGACTTCGGCGTGTTCGTGGGTCTGGCTGCCGGCATCGACGGCCTGGTTCACCTGTCCGACCTCTCGTGGAACGAAGCCGGCGAAACCGCCGTTCGCAACTACAAGAAGGGCCAGGAAGTCGAAGCGATCGTGCTGGCTGTCGACGTCGACCGCGAGCGCATCTCGCTGGGCATCAAGCAGCTCGACAGCGACCCGTTCACCACCTTCACCACGGTGAACGACAAGGGCCAGATCGTGACCGGCAAGGTCAAGACGGTCGACGCCCGCGGCGCTGAGATCGACCTCGGCGAAGACATCGTCGGCTACCTGCGTGCTTCGGAAATCTCGCGCGACCGCGTCGAAGATGCCCGCAACGTGCTGAAGGAAGGCGACGAAGTCACGGCCATCGTCGTGAACGTGGATCGCAAGACCCGCAACATCCAGCTGTCCATCAAGCAGAAGGACATGGTCGACGAGCAAGGCGCCATGGCCAGCCTGAGCCAGCAGTCGGCACGCGAGAACGCGGGCACGACCAGCCTGGGCGCACTGCTGCGCGCCAAGCTGGACAACAACGACAGCAAGTAAGCTGAGCCGGAAGACAGAGCAGGCCCTGGGGCCGCTCTGTCTTTTTTTTCGCCCACGTTTTTCGTTTATGTTTGGCCTATGACACGCTCGGACCTCGTCGAAGAACTCGCAGCCCGCTTTGCACAGCTCACGCACCGCGACGCCGAATACGCCGTCAAGACCATCCTCGACGCCATGAGCGACGCGCTGGTACGCGGCCACCGCATCGAGATCCGCGGCTTCGGCAGCTTCTCGGTCAACCGGCGCCCGCCGCGCATCGGCCGCAACCCGCGCTCGGGCGAGAGCGTGCAGATCCCCGAGAAGCGGGTGCCGCACTTCAAGCCCGGCAAGGCGCTGCGCGAAGCCGTCGACGCAAAGACGGCCGAACTCGACGCGGGCAAGGAAGCCAAGAGCCGAAAGGCATGACGCGCGGACCATCGGAATGCCCGCAAACGTAGAATGCTCCCGGCAACGGGAACGGCTATGAAATACCTCCTGTGGCTGCTCAAGGCAGCCATTTTTTTTACGCTCTTCGCCTTCGCGCTGAACAACCAGCACGACGCGACCGTCTACTTCTTCTTCGGTACCTACTGGCGCGCGCCGCTGGTGCTGGTCGTGCTCGCAGCCTTCGCGGGCGGCCTCGTGGTAGGGGCGCTGGGCATGCTGCCAGGCTGGTGGAAGCACCGGGTCGCAGCGGCCCAGGCGCCGTCCGCAGGCGAAGCCGTCCAGCCATCCTCGACACCGGCCACCGTTGCAACGACCGCAGCCATGGCAACGTCTGCCGCTCCGGCCATCGCCACCACCGACCTTCCCGCCGCACGTCAACATGGACTTTGATCCCAGCTGGCTGCTGATCAGCCTGCCCGTCGCCTTCGTGCTGGGCTGGCTCGCATCGCGCTTCGACATCCGGCAACTCAAGCTCGAGAACCGCCAGGCACCCAAGGCCTATTTCCGCGGCCTCAACTTCCTGCTCAACGAGCAGCAGGACCAGGCCATCGACGCCTTCATCGAGGCCGTGCAGAACGACCCCGACACCCAGGAACTGCACTTCGCGCTCGGCAACCTGTTCCGCCGCCGCGGCGAGTACCAGCGCGCGGTGCGCGTGCACGAGCACCTGCTGGGCCGCGGCGACCTGAGCCGCAGCGACCGCGAACGCGCGCAGCACGCGCTCGCGCAGGACTTCCTTCGCGCCGGCCTGCTCGACCGCGCAGAGGCCGCGCTGCAGAAGCTCGAGGGCACGCGCTACGAGAACGAGGCCCGGCTCGCGCTGCTGGCCATCTACGAACGCTCGCGCGAATGGGCCCAGGCAGCCGACGTGGCGCAGAAGCTCGACGAGTCCGACCAGGCCAGCTACAGCACGCGCCGCGCGCATCACCTCTGCGAGCAGGCGACCGAGCGCGTGGCAGCAGGCGACCTGCCCGGCGCCGGAAAGCTGCTGGCGCAGGCCGTCGAACTGGCACCGCAGGCACCGCGCCCTGCCATCGACACCGCCAACCTGCAACTGCGCAAGGGCGAGGCGAACGCAGCCTTCGACACGCTCGCGGCCCTGAGCGAGACCTCGCCGCTGGCGCTGCCGCTGTACGCCGCCACGCTGCAGCAAGCCGCCATGGCCGCGCACCGCGAAGCCGACGCGCTCGAACTGCTGCAGCGTCGCTATGTCGAGTCGCCCTCCATCGACGTGCTCGAAGCGCTGATGGCGCTCGGCGGCAAGCCGAGCGCCACCGCCGAAGAACCGAACCCCACGCCGCGCGACGGCTATATCGCGCACCTCGCGCAGCAGCCTTCGCTGGTGGCGGCCTCGCGCTGGCTCGCGGGCGAACGCTTCGAGCACGAGCAGTTCCATCCACAGGTGCAGCGTGCGCTCGACCAGGCCACGCGGCCGCTCATGCGCTACCGCTGCGCGGCCTGCGGCTTCGAGGCGCACCAGTACTTCTGGCACTGCCCCGGCTGCCAGGCATGGGACAGCTATCCGCCGCGCCGCGTCGAAGAACTCTGATCACGTTTCTGAACAATGGTCACATGGAGGCTCGTCGAGCCTTCATGCGTCAACGCCCTCTTCACATACCTCGTTGAGCGCGGGCCGACGATTCCGTCGGCTGTCATTCATCAACGAATAGAGGGAGTTCTCAAATCATGTTCAAGAAGATCCTGGCCACCACCGCCATGCTGTTCGCGATCGCCGCGTCCGCGGCCGTCGATGTCAACAAGGGCACCGAAGCCGATCTCGACGGCATCAAGGGCGTCGGCCCGTCGATGTCCAAGCGCATCCTCGAGGCGCGCAAGGAGGGCGAATTCAAGGACTGGCCCGACTTCATGCAGCGTGTGAAGGGCGTGAAGGAGAAGAAGGCGGCCAAGCTGTCGGCCGACGGTCTCACGGTCAACGGCAAGAGCTTCGGCGATGCGGCACCCGCCGCATCGAAGGATGCGAAGGCTCCGGCCAAGGCCGCCAAGCCCTGATTCCGCTTCGGTAGCAATATGCAAAGCCGCCTACGGGCGGCTTTTTCATGGGTGCCATGGCAAGGAGATGGCAGGGAAATGCCTCAGGAAGTGGTCCGGAATTTGCACGTAAGCTCCCTTTCGTTTTGCTTTCAACATATTCCGGAGAGAGTCAATGAATCACAAGTTCGGCATTGCCCTCGCGGGCCTCACCCTCGGCGCCGCGGCCTTCGCTCAGACCAAGTGGGACCTGCCCACGGCCTACCCGGCCACCAACTACCACACGGAAAACATCACGCAGTTCGCAAAGGACGTGGACGCGGCCACCGGCGGCAAGGTGAAGATCACGGTGCATGCCAACGCTTCGCTGTTCAAGGCGCCCGAAATCAAGCGCGCGGTGCAGAGCGGCCAGGCGCAGGCCGGCGAGATCCTGCTGGCCAACTTCGCCAACGAGAACCCGATCTACGCGCTCGACGGCGTGCCCTTCCTCGCCACCACCTACCCCGAGGCCCGCAAGCTCTACGACGCATCGAAGCCCGCCATGGAGAAGCTGCTCTCGGCCCAGGGCATCAAGGTGCTGTTCGTGGTGCCGTGGGCGCCGCAGGGCATCTACACCAAGAAGGAGATCGGCTCAGTGGCCGACCTGCGCGGCATCAAGTGGCGCGCCTACAGCCCCGCCACTGCCAAGATCGCCGAGCTCATCGGCGCCCAGCCGGTGCAGATCCAGCAGGCCGAGCTCAGTGCAGCCATGGCCACCGGCGTGATCGAGAGCTACATGAGTTCGGGCTCCACCGGCTACGACACCAAGACCTACGAGCACATCAAGAACTTCTACGACACGCAGGCCTGGATCCCCAAGAACGCGATCCTGGTGAACGCCAAGGCCTACGACGCGCTCGACGCCGCCACCAAGGCCGCCGTCGCCAAGGCCGCGGCCGATGCCGAAGCCCGCGGCTGGAAGGTGGCGCAGGAGAAGAACGAGGAATACAAGCGCCTGCTCGCCGAGCGCGGCATGAAGATCCACAAGCCTTCGCCCAAGCTCGACGCCGACATGCGCCAGGTCGGCGGCATCATGCAGGCCGACTGGCTGAAGGTGGCTGGCGCGGACGGCGCCGCGATCGTCGATGCCTACAAGAAAAAGTAGACCATGCGGCGCTTTCTAGACCGCCTGTACGACGGTGCAGGCGCGCTCGGCGCGCTCTGCGTGTTCCTGATCTTCGTGCTGATGATCCTGGCCGGCGTGGGCCGGCAGATGAACTGGCACGTGAGCGGGCTCAATGACGTGGTGGCCTGGCTGTGCGCCGCCGCCGCGTTCTTCGCGATGGCGCACGCCTTCCGCCACGGCGACTTCGTGCGCGTGACGCTGCTGCTCGAAGCGGTGTCGCCGAAGCTGCGGCGGGTGCTCGACGTGAGCTGCCTGCTGGTGGCCGCGGTGTCGGTGGCCTATCTCACCTACTGGGCCACCAGCTTCACCTACGAAAGCTACGAGTTCGCCGAGATGGCGACCGGCCTCGTGGTCATTCCGATCTGGATTCCGCAGTCGACCTTCGTGATCGGCTGCTGGCTGCTGCTGATCGCCATGATCGACGAACTGGTCGGCGTGGTGCGCGGCGACAAGCCCAGCTACCAGCGCGCCATCGAGGAGCGCCACGCGGCGGGCGACTTCTCCTCCGACGTCTGAACAACAACAGCAATAAAGACACCCGATGTTCGAAAACCTCTGGATGGGCGCGCTGCTGCTCGCGATCATGCTGCTGCTCCTGGCGGGCGGGGTGTGGATTGCGATGACACTGGCCATCGTCGGCTGGGTCGGCCAGGCCTTCTTCACCAACACGCTGCCGGGCAAGAACCTGTTCTCGGCCTTCTGGGAGAGCAACGCGAGCTGGGAGCTGGCGGCGCTGCCGCTTTTCATATGGATGGGCGAGATCCTGTTTCGCACCAAGCTCAGCGAGGAGATGTTCGAGGGCCTGCGCCCCTGGCTCAACCGCGTGCCCGGCCGGCTGATGCACACCACCATCCTCGGATGCGGCGTGTTCGGCTCTGTCTCGGGCTCGTCGGCCGCCACCTGCGCGACCATCGCCAAGGTGGCGCTGCCCGAGCTCAAGCGCCGCGGCTACAACGAGAAGCTGGCCATCGGCTCGCTGGCGACCGCCGGCACGCTGGGAATCCTGATTCCGCCGTCGATCACCATGGTGGTGTACGCGGTGGCGGCCGACGCGTCGATCATTCGCATCTTCCTGGCCGGCTTCCTGCCGGGCTTCCTGCTGATGCTGCTGTTCTCGGGCTACATCGGCTGGTGGAGCCTGCGCAATCCGGGCCAGGTGCCGCCAGCCGATCCGCCGACCACCTTCATGGAGAAGATCCGCCTCTCGGGCAACCTCATTCCCTGCTCGCTGCTGATCGTCTTCATCGTCTGGGTGCTGGTGGCCGGCTGGGCCACCGCCACCGAGTGCGCGGCCTTCGGCGTGCTGGGCTCGCTGGCCATCGCGGCCTGGGGCCGCAGCCTCACCTGGAAGAACTTCAAGGACGGCATCATGGGCGCCACGCGCACCAGCTGCATGATCATGTTCATCCTGGCGGGCGCCGCCTTCCTCACCAAGACCATGGCCTTCACCGGCATCCCGCGCGAGCTGGCGGAATGGGTCGACAGCATGCACCTGTCGCCCTACGCGCTGATCGGCGCGCTGGTGCTGGTGTATCTGGTGCTGGGTACCGCGCTGGACGGCATCTCGATGATCGTGCTCACCAGCGCGGTGGTGCTGCCGATGATCCAGAAGGCGGGCTTCGACCTGATCTGGTTCGGCATCTTCATCGTGCTGCTGGTCGAGATCGCCGAGGTCACGCCGCCGGTGGGCTTCAACCTCTTCGTGCTGCAGAACATGACGGGCAAGGACAGCAACGTGATCGCGAAGGCGGCGATCCCGTTCTTCTTCTGCCTGGTGCTGTGCATCGTGCTGATCACGCTGTTCCCGAGCATCGTGACGATCCTGCCCGACATGGTGATGGGCCGCGAGAAGTAGCCCCGCCGGGCCGCCGCGCGGCTTGCGGATAATCGCGGCCATGCTGCTGAACGCCATCGTCATCTGTCTCGCCGCATGCGTCGGCGCCCTCATGCGCTGGGGCTTCGCGCTCTGGCTCAGCCCCGGGGGCATCATTCCCTGGGGCACGCTGGCGGTGAACCTGATCGGCGGCTATCTCATCGGCGTGGCCATCGGCGTCTTCAGCGGCCTGCCTGACATCAACCCCGCGTGGCGGCTGATGGTGATCACCGGCTTCCTCGGCACGCTCACCACCTTCTCGAGCTTCTCGGCGGAAGTGGTGGGCATGCTGACCAGCGGCCGCTTCGGGCTCGCAATGGGCACCATCGCGCTGCACCTGGGCGGTTCGCTGTGCATGACCTGGCTCGGGCTGCGCACGGTGCAGGCTTTCTCCTCCTGAATCGCATGAAAGCCAGGTGAAAAACTGCCTTATGTCTTGCGGTTATAGATAAGGCTTTCCATAGGGCCCGCCGATAGAATCGACCCCAATGCCCCTGGTCTTTCTCGTCGCCCTCCCCTTCATCGCCAGCGTGCTGGCCGCGTTGATGCCTTCCAACGCGCGCAACAGGGAGTCGACACTCGCGGGGCTGGTCGCGCTGGGCTGCGCCATCCAGGCCGCATGGTTCTTCCCGCAGATCGCGCACGGCGGCGTGCTGCGCCAGCAGATCGAATGGCTCCCGGCGCTGGGCCTGAACCTCGTGTTCCGCATGGACGGCTTCGCATGGCTGTTCTGCATGCTGGTGCTGGGCATCGGCGCATTGGTGGTGCTGTACGCGCGCTACTACATGTCGGCCTCCGACCCGGTGCCGCGCTTCTTCTCGTTCTTCCTCGCGTTCATGGGCGCGATGATGGGCGTGGTGCTCTCGGGCAACCTGATCCAGATGGTGCTGTTCTGGGAGCTCACCAGCCTGTTCTCCTTCCTGCTGATCGGCTACTGGCACCACCGCCGCGACGCGCGCCGCGGCGCGCGCATGGCGCTCACCGTCACCGGCGCGGGCGGGCTGTGCCTGCTGGCCGGCGTGCTGGTGCTGGGCCGCATCACCGGCAGCTACGAACTCGACAAGGTGCTCGCCTCGGGTGATCTCATCCGCGCGCACTCGCTCTACCCCGTCGCGCTCACGCTGATATTGCTGGGCGCCTTCACCAAGAGCGCGCAGTTCCCCTTCCATTTCTGGCTGCCGCGTGCCATGGCCGCGCCCACGCCGGTGTCGGCCTACCTGCACTCGGCCACCATGGTGAAGCTGGGCGTGTTCCTGATGGCGCGGCTGTGGCCCGTGCTCTCGGGCACCGAGCAGTGGTTCTGGATGGTCGGCGGCGCAGGTGCCATCACGCTGCTGCTCGGCGGCTTCATCGCGATGTTCCAGCGCGACCTGAAGGCGCTGCTGGCCTACTCCACCATCTCGCACCTCGGGCTCATCACGCTGCTGCTGGGGCTCAACAGCCCGCTCGCTGCCGTGGCGGCGGTCTTCCATGTGATGAACCACGCCACCTTCAAGGCGTCGCTCTTCATGGCGGCCGGCATCATCGACCACGAGACCGGCACGCGCGACATCCGCAAGCTCAGCGGCCTGATGCGGCTCATGCCCATCACCGGCACGCTGGCCATCATCGCCAGCGCCTCGATGGCCGGCGTGCCGCTGCTCAACGGCTTCCTCTCGAAGGAGATGTTCTTCGCGGAGACGGTGTTCATCCAGGCCACGCCCTGGGTCGACTTCAGCCTGCCGCTGATCGCCACCGTGGCGGGCATCTTCAGCGTGGCGTACTCGGCGCGCTTCGTGTTCGACGTGTTCTTCGGCCCGCCCTGCGGCGACGAGGTGCCCAGGCATCCGCACGAGCCGCCGCACTGGATGCGCGTGCCGGTCGAGCTGCTGGTGCTGGTGTGCCTGGTGGTGGGCGTTGCGCCGGCCTGGTCGGTCGGCCCGATGCTCGCGGCCGCGGCCGCGCCGGTGGTCGGCGGCACGCTGCCTGAGTACAGCCTGGCCGTGTGGCACGGCTTCAATCTTCCGCTGCTGATGAGCTTCGTGGCGCTGGCGGGCGGCGCCGCGCTGTACCTGCTGCATCGCCGCCAGCGCGCGCGCGGTGGCCTCGAACACACGCCGCTGCTGCACCGCTTCGACGGCCAGGCCATCTTCGAGCACATCATCGCGCTGCTGAGCGAGGCCGGCCGGCGCAGCCGCCGCCTCTTCGGCACGAAGCGCATGCAGTGGCAATTGCTGCTGCTAGTGGTCGCGGCGGTGGCTGGCGCGACCGTCTCCCTGCAGCTCACGCCCGCCGCGCCCGGCACGCGCGAGCTGCTGCCCTTCTCGCCGATGTTCGCCATGACATGGCTCATCGGCGGCACCTGCGCGGTCGCCGCCGCGTGGCAGGCCAAGTTCCACCGGCTGGCGGCGCTGATGCTGGCCGCGGGAGCGGGGCTGGTCTCGTGCGTCACCTACATCTGGTTCTCGGCGCCCGACCTCGCGCTGACGCAGCTGGTGGTCGAGGCCGTGACCACGGTGCTGATCCTGCTGGGCCTGCGCTGGCTGCCGATGCGCAGCAAGGACGTGGTGCAGCCGGCGCGCGCACGGCTCAAGCCCTGGGGCCGGCGCGGGCGCGACCTGCTGATCGCGGCCCTCGCCGGCAGCGGCATGGCCGCGCTGGCCTGGGCCATGATGACGCGCACCTTCCCGCAGAGCATCTCGCCCTTCTTCCTCGAACGAGCGCTCACCGAAGGCGGCGGCACGAACGTGGTCAACGTGATGCTGGTCGACTTCCGCGGCTTCGACACCTTCGGCGAGATCACCGTGCTGGGCATCGTGGCGCTCACGGTGTATGCGCTGCTGCGGCGCTTCCGCCCGGCGATCGAATCGATGGCGCTGCCGATCCAGCAGCGGCTGCAGGCCGACGACGGCAGCAGCGACCTGCTGAACCCGCGCCGCGCCAAGGACACCGCCGTCGGCTACCTGATGGTGCCGGCCGTGCTGGTGCGCCTGCTGCTGCCGGTCTCGGTGCTGGTGTCGGTCTACTTCTTCATGCGCGGCCACAACGCGCCGGGCGGCGGCTTCGTCGCGGGGCTGGTGATGTCGGTGGCGCTGGTGCTGCAGTTCATCGTCTCGGGCACCGAGTGGGTGGAAGAGCACCTGCGCATCTACCCGCGCCGCTGGATCGCCATCGGCCTGCTGCTGGCGCTGGCCACGGGTGCCGGGGCGGTGTTCTTCGGCTACCCCTTCCTCACCACGCACACTGCGCACCTGCACCTGCCGCTGCTGGGCGAAGTGCACGTGCCCAGCGCCCTCTTCTTCGACACCGGCGTGTTCGCGCTGGTGCTCGGCGCCACCATGCTGATCCTGACCGCGCTGGCCCACCAGTCGATACGAAGCCACCGCTGGGCCGACGAGCAGAAGGAAAAGGACGCCGACGCCGCCATCGGCGCTTCCGAGGAAGGGGCCCGCTGATGGAAATCGTGCTCGCACTCGCCATCGGCGTGCTCACCGGCTCGGGCGTCTACATGCTGCTGCGCCCCCGCACCTTCCAGGTCATCATGGGCCTGACGCTGATCTCGTATGCGGTCAACCTGTTCATCTTCAGCATGGGGCGGCTCAAGGTAGACAGCGAGCCGGTGCTCGTCAAGGGCCTCACCGCCACGCTGGCCAACACGGCCGACCCGATGCCGCAGGCGCTGGTGCTCACGGCCATCGTGATCGGCTTCGCGATGACGGCGCTCTTCCTCGTCGTGATGCTCGCCTCGCGCGGCCTCACCGGCACCGACCACGTGGACGGTGAAGAACGGCAGGAGGCGGAGTGAAAGAGGTTTTTCATCTGCTCGATCAGCTGCTGGAGTTCAGCATGCCGCACCTGGTGGCGGTGCCGATCCTCGTGCCCATGCTCACGGCCGCGCTCATGCTGCTGCTGGGCGAGAACCGCCGGCGCGCCAAGTCGGCGCTGAGCGTGGTCTCGGGCCTGATCGGCCTGCTGGCCGCGCTGGCGCTGCTGCGCTGGGTGAACGCGCCCGACACCGGCGGCGGCCCGGGCTCCATCGGCGTGTACCTGCCGGGCAACTGGCGCGCGCCCTTCGGCATCGTGCTGGTGGCCGACCGGCTCTCGACCATGATGGTGGCGCTCACCGGCGTGATCGCCTTCGCCGCGTCGATCTACTCCACCTCGCGCTGGGACCGCGCGGGCGTGCACTTCCATCCGCTGCTGCAGCTGCAGCTCATGGGCCTGAACGGCGCCTTCCTCACGGGCGACCTGTTCAACCTGTTCGTGTTCTTCGAGGTGATGCTCGCGGCCTCCTACGGCCTGCTGCTGCACGGCTCGGGCCGGCTGCGGGTGCAGGCGGGACTGCACTACATCGCGATCAACCTCGCGGCCTCTTCGCTGTTCCTGATCGGCGCGGCCATCCTCTACGGCGTGACCGGCACGCTCAACATGGCCGACCTGGGGCTGCGCATCGCAGAGCTCTCGCCGGGCGACCGCGGGCTGGTGCACGCGGCCACGGCCATCCTCTTCACCGCCTTCTTCGCCAAGGCGGGCGCCTGGCCGCTGAACTTCTGGCTGGTGCCGGCCTACAGCGCCGCGGTGTCGCCAGTGGGCGCGGTGTTCGCGCTGCTCACCAAGCTCGGCGTCTACACCGTGCTGCGCCTCTGGACGGTGCTCTTCGCGCCCGATACCGGCGCCTCCGCCGCCTTCGGCCAGCCGGTGCTGGTGGGCGCGGGCATCGCCACGCTCTTCGTGGCGGCCCTGGGCATCCTCGGCACGCAGCGGCTGTCCAACCTCGCGGGCTTCAGCGTGCTGATGTCGGCCGGCACGCTGCTCGCCGCGGTGGGCCTGGGGCAGCCGGCCGTGTGGGCCGGCGCGCTCTTCTACCTGCTGAGCTCCACGCTCGCGGTGAGCGCCTTCTTCCTGCTGACCGACATGATCGAGCGCTGGCGCAACGCGGGCATGAGCGTGGCGCCGCACGAGGTCGCGGGCACCGCGCCCTTCCTGGCCGAAGACCTGAGCGCGCTGAGCGACGTGAACCTCGACGACGACGCGCAGGCGCTCTACGGCCGCGCCATTCCGGCGGGCGTCGCCTTCCTCGGCCTGAGCTTCATGATCTGCACGCTGCTGCTCACCGGCCTGCCGCCGCTGTCAGGCTTCGTCGGCAAGTTCGCGATGCTCTCGGGACTCATGGGTGGCAGCGGCGCCATCGGCACCGCCGGCTGGACCTTCCTGGTGCTGCTGATCACCTCGGGCTTCCTCGCGCTGATCGCGCTGAGCCGCACCGGCATCCGCCATTTCTGGACCCAGCCGCACGGCAACCTGCCATCGCTGCCCGCGCTCGAAGTGCTGCCGGTGGCCGGCCTCATCGTCGCTTGCATCGCGCTCACGGTCTGGGCCGAGCCGGTGCTGCGCCACGCGCAGGCCACCGCCGAGGGCCTGCGCACGCCCACGGCCTACCGCGCAGCGGTGATGGAGGCGCGGCAGGTGCCGAACCCGGCGCCCGCCGCAAAGACCGAAGCAAATGCCGAAGGAAAGGCAGGCGCGCAATGAAACGCCTGATCCCCTCCCCGCCGCTGTCGCTCGCACTGTTCGTCATCTGGCTGCTGCTCAACCAGTCGCTCGAGGCGAGCACCCTGCTGTCGGGCGTGCTGCTCGCCATCGCCGTGCCGCTGTTGACCAAGGGCCTGCGGCCGGCCACGGTGCGCATGCGCCGGCCGGGGGTGGCGCTGCGGCTGTGCGGCGTCGTGCTCTACGACATGTCGGTGTCGGTGTTCGCGGTGGCGCGTGCGCTGCTCACGCGCCGCAGCGAGAACATCCAGGCAAGCTTCCTGCGCATACCGCTGGACATGCGCGACCCCAACGGCCTCGCTGTGCTCTCAATGATCATGTGCCTGACGCCCGGCACCGCCTGGGGCGAGGTGGCCTTCGACCGCAGCACCCTGCTAATCCACGTGTTCGATCTCGACGACGAAGCCGCCTTCATCGCGCAGATCAAGAGCCGCTACGAACGTCCGCTGATGGAGATCTTCGAATCATGACGCCCATCCTTTTCTGGTCGCTCAAGTTCGCGCTGTTCCTGCTGGCGGTGGCGATGCTGTGCGCCGTCGCACGCCTGCTGATCGGCCCTTCCGCGCAAGACCGCGTGATGGCGCTGGACTGCCTCTACATCAACGGCATGCTGATGATGCTCGTGCTGGGCATCGTCTACGCGAGCGACGTCTACTTCGCCGCCGCGATGCTGATCGCGCTCTTCGGCTTCGTCAGCTCCACGGCGATGGCCAAGTTCCTGCTGCGCGGGGAGGTGATTGAATGAACGACTTCATCGCGGGTCCGCTGCCGCTTTGGGCCGAGATCCTCACCGCGGTCTTCGCGGTGCTGGGCGCTGCCTTCGCCGCGATCGGCTCCTTCGGGCTGGTGCGCCTGCCCACTTTCTTCCGCCGCATCCACGCGCCCACGCTGGGCGCCACCGGCGGCGTGTGGTCGATGACGGTCGCCACCATCGTCTACTTCTCGGCGCAGGGCCACAGCCTCTTCATGCACGCGGTGCTGATCGTGCTGTTCGTGGCGCTCACCACGCCGGTCACCACCATCTTCCTGATGCGCGCCGCGCTGTTCCGCGAGCGGCAGAAGCACGGCGAGGTGCCGCCGCCCGCGCCTTCGGACCAGGGGCCGATCCCGCCTTACCACGGCTGAGCGGCTGGCCGGGCCGGACGCCTCAGGTCGGCAGCAGCTGCTGCATCTCCTTGGCGCGCGCCACCTCGACCTCGCGCGGCAGCGTCACCGCGTTCTTCACCGCGAGGATCTCGGCCATCACGCTCACCGCAATCTCCGGCGGCGTCTTGCTGCCGATGTAGATGCCGATGGGCCCGCGCAGCCGCGCGAGCGATTCCTCGGTCTGGTCGAAGTGCTCGATCATGCGGTCGCGCCGGGCGTCGGCATTGCGCCGCGAGCCGATGGCGCCGACGTAGAAGGCCTCGCTTTGCAGCGCCTCCAGCAGCGCGAGGTCGTCGAGCTTCGGGTCGTGCGTGAGCGCGACCACGCAACTGCGGCGGTCGGGCCTGAAGGCGATCACCGCGTCGTCGGGCATCTCGGTCGTGATGTGCACGCCGGGCAGCGACCATGCGGTGCGGTACTCGGCGCGCGGGTCGCACAAGGTCACCGCGAAGCCGCTGAACTTGGCCATGGTGGCGAGGTACTCGGCGAGCTGGCCGGCGCCGATCAGCAGCATGCGGTATTCGGGGCCAAAGGTGTTCGTCAGTTCGGTGTCGTTCACCGCGAGCTCGTCGGGCGCGGTCGCCTCGGCGATGCGCACCGCGCCGGTGGCGAGCGTCACGGTGCGCTGCATCAGCTTGCCCTGCTCCAGCTGCGCCACCAGCAGCTCGAGCGAGCCGGCGTCGGGAGCGTATTCGAGCAGCAGCTCCAGCGTGCCGCCGCAGGGCAGCCCGAATCGGTGCGCCTCGTCGGCAGTGATGCCGTATTTCACGAGTGCGGGCGGCGCGCCCAATGGCACGTCCTCGGCCTTGCCGTGGGCATGGCTGTAGCGCGCGATCAGGTCGTCCTCGATGCAGCCGCCGGAGACCGAGCCCACCACCGCGCCGTCTTCCGCCAGGGCCATGATCGAGCCCACCGGCCGGGGCGACGAGCCCCAGGTGCGCACCACTGTCGCCAGCAGCGCGCGCTTGCCGGCACGCCGCCAGTCGCGCAGCGTGCGAAGCACCATGACGTCGAGGTTTTCCATGTCGCTGCAGCCCGGGTTCAGGCCGCGTCGCCGCCGGGTGCGGAGGGCGCGTCCTTGTCGTCCTTCTTGCCGAGGCCGATCTTCTTCATCAGGCCGGACATCATCCCGCTCTTCTCGGCAGGCGCCTCGGTGCCTTCAGCGGCGGCCGCCGGGGGAGGACCGTAGCGGCTCTGCATCTCGGCTTCGAAGCGCTTGAAGAAATCGTCGGCTGTGGACTTGGCAGCGCCATCGATCAGGCGCTGGCCCAGTTGGGCGATCTTGCCGCCGACCTGGGCCTGCACGGTGTAGTCGAGTTCGCAGCCTGCGGACGCGGCGGCTGGTGGAGTTGCCGCACCGGCCTCGTGCGCGGTGGCATCACCCGCAGGGGAGGCCGCCGCTTCGGTGGCGAGCGGCTTGAGCGTGACGCTCGAAGATCCCTTCGCGAAGCCGGCCACGCCGCCCTGCCCCTCGAAGGTGAGCTTGTAGCCGTCGGGCGCCACGATGTCGGACAGCAGCACCTTGCCGTTGAACTTGGCCGAGACCGGGCCGATCTTGACCGCGAGCGCGACGCTGTACTGGTTGTCGCCCACCAACTCGAACTTGTCGCAGCCGGGGATGCACTTCTTCAGCGTTTCGGGGTCGTTGAGCGCGTCCCAGGCCTGTTGTTGGGTGACGCCCAGGCGTCGGTTTCCGAGCATTTCCATGGTGGGTTTCCTTTGTCTTCCTTCCCGGCGCCGCTAGCGGCCGGACCGCATCAGGGCGGCCAGGCTCGCTGCGAGCTGTTCGAGTGCGCTGAGATTGTGAACCGCCAGCATCGCGTCCGCTTGCCGGTGCAATACGGCGGCCCCACGCGCCAGAGGGGCGTAGCCCTCGAAGCGCAGCAGCGGGTTGAGCCACAGCAGGCGGCGCGAATGGCGCTTGAGCCACAGCACCTCATGCTCCAGAACGGAGGGCTCGCCGGTGTCCAGGCCGTCGCTGATCACCAGCACCAGCGTGCGGCGGCCGGTCAGCCGGCGGGCGTGGGCGTGGCGCAGCTCGGCCAGCGAGGCGCCGAAGCGCGTGCCGCCTGCGAAATCGTCGATGGCGAGGCTGGCGGCGCCCAGCATCGCGTCGGTGTCGGCCAGCCGGAAGGCCGGCGTCAGGTCGGTCAGCCGGGTGCCGAAGGCAAACACGTCGCGGCGGCCGGCACGCCGCGTTGCGGCATGCAGAAAGGCAAGCAGCAGGCGCGCATAGCGCTCCATCGAGCCCGAGACGTCGACCAGCACCAGCAGCGGCAACGGCTGCTCGCGCCGGGCCAGCCGTGGCAGGCGCAGGATCTCGCCGCCCGTGCGCGCCGCCTCGTGCAGCACGCCCGGCCAGTGCATGCGCGCATGCTGGCGGCCCGCATCGCCGGCAGGCCGCAGGCGGCGCGACGGCAGCTCGGGAATGGGCAGGCGGATGTCGCGCGCGAGCCGCTCCACCAGCCGGTATTCGGCGGCGCCGAGCGCGTTGAAGTCGGCATGCTGCAGGCGCTGCCGGTCGCTGGACGTCATGGCGGCATCGAATTCGATCTCGCGATCGGACTTGGCCGGCTCCACAGGCTTGGCGAGTGCGCGCGGCGCGCTGAGGGCTTCGCGCACGCGCGGGCGCCGCTTCGACGGCTCGGCCTTGCCTTCGGCGCTCGGCAGCATCTGGGCGAGCAGCTTGTTGGCCAGCTCCGGGTCGCGGAACCATGCGTCGAAGAGTTCGCGGAACACCATGCGGTCCTGCTCGCGGCTGACCATCACCGCCTCCATGGCCGCGCTCAGGTCGAGCTTGTCTTCCACGCCCACCAGCGTGGCGGCCTCTGCCGCCAGCGCAATGCGCATGGCGTCGGTGCGAACACCCGCCCGGCGCAGCGCCCGGCCGAAGGCGGCGATGTTGCCCGCGAGCTTGCCGCTGCGGACGTCGCCGAGTTGCTGGACGCCGGTGCTGGCCATCGGTCGATCACGCCTCGGGCTTGAGCAGGTCCGACGCCAGTTCCTGCGTCAGCGCGGCCACGTCGTCGCGCTGCTTGAAGAGGATGCCGGCGGTGTCGACCACCACTTCGGGATCGAGCTCCACCGTGTCGAGCGCGATCAGCGCCCTCGCCCATTCGACGCTCTCGGCGATGCCCGGCGCGCGCTGGAAGGCATTGGCGAAGGGCGTCTCGCGCAGCCGTGCGACGAAGGCCGCCACCTGGGCCGACAGTTTCTCGCCGGCTTGCGGCACCTGCGCGCGCACGATGGCCAGTTCGCGTTCGCGCTCGGGGTAGTCGAGCCAGTGGTAGAGGCAGCGGCGCTTCACCGCGTCGTTGAGCTCGCGCGTGCGATTGCTTGTGAGGATGGTGACGGGCGGCACCACCGCGCGCACGGTGCCCAGCTCGGGGATGCTGACCTGGTACTCGCCCAGATACTCAAGCAGGAAGGCTTCGAAGGGCTCATCGGCGCGGTCTACCTCGTCGATCAACAGCACGGCGCCGGGCAGCGGCGTCTGCAGCGCCTGCAGCAGCGGGCGGCGAATCAGGTAGTGCGGCTGGTAGACCTCGGCTTCCACGTCACGGGCCGCGCCAGTGGCCTCGGCCGCGCGCATGTGCAGCAGCTGCGCCGCGTAGTTCCATTCGTAGAGCGCCTCGCGCTGCTCCAGGCCGTCGTAGCACTGCAGGCGCAGCAGTTCGCGGCCCAGCGCGACCGACAGCGCCTTCGCCAGCTCGGTCTTGCCGACGCCGGGCTCGCCTTCGAGCAGCAGCGGACGCTGCAGCTTGAGCGCAAGGAACACGGCCGTAGCCAGGCGCCGGTCGGCGAAGTAGCCGGCCTCCATGAGTCCGGCGGAGAGGGTGTCGATGCTGGGGAAGATCATGGCCTAGGGTAATGCAGGGGCCGCTGCATTCGGGATGCGGACAGCCGAACGCAGAAGGAATACAAAAACCACGCAGAGGTCGCAGAAGAAACCAGATTCGATCTTTTCTGGTCTTCTTTCGCGACTTCCGCGAGAGCTTTGCGACTTCTGCGTTCGGCAATCCGATTTCGTCAGCCCAGCGCCTTGGTCACGGCCCTTTGCGTCAGCACGCTGATCAGGTTCGCGCGATACGCGGCCGAGGCATGCAGGTCGCTGTTGAGATCGCTCGCGTCGATCTTCACGGCAGCCGCTGCGGCAGCGGTGAAGCTCTTGTTGAGCGCGTCTTCCAGCCCGGCATGGCGGAACACGCCGTTGCCCGCGCCGGTGACCGCCACGCGCACGCCGCTGTCGTACTGCGCGAGGAACACGCCGACCAACGGGAAGTTCGACGCCTTCTGGCGCAGCTTCTCGTACACGGCGCGCTTCGGAATCGGAAAACGGATCGCGGTGATCAGCTCGCCGTCTTCCAGCGCCGTGGTGAAGAGGCCGAGGAAGAAGTCGTCGGCCGCGATCTCTCGCCTGGACGTGACGATGGTCGCGCCCGAGGCCAGCACCGCGCTGGGGTAGCACGCTGCCGGGTCGTTGTTGGCCACCGAGCCACCGATGGTGCCCATCGCGCGCACCTGCCGGTCGCCGATGCGCGAGGCCAGGTCGGCCAGCGCCGGGTAGGCGGCCTTCAGGTCGGCGTTGTTCGCCACGTCGAGGTGGCGCGACATGGCGCCGATGGTGATGGCGTTACCGTTCTTCGTAATGCCGGTGAGCTCCTTGATGCCGCTCAGGTCCACGAGCTGCTCGGGTGCGGAAAGCCGCAGCTTCATCGAGGCCAGCAGGGTCTGTCCGCCGGCCAGCGGCTTGGCGCCGGCGGCCACGAGTCGTGCCGCGTCGGCCACCGAGTCGGGCCGTTCGAGTGTGAAGGCATACATGGTGTGATTCCTTCTTTATTCGTTCTTGGTTCAGGGGTTGGCGGCTGCGGACTGCATCGCCTCCCACACGCGGGCGGGGGAAGCGGGCATGTCGAAATCCTTGACGCCCAGCGGCGCCAGCGCATCGAGCACGGCATTGATCACGGCCGGCGGTGAGCCGATGGCCCCCGCCTCGCCGCAGCCCTTGGTGCCCAGCGGGTTATGCGTGCACGGGGTGCACACGGTGTCGAGCTTGAACTGCGGGAAGTCGCCGGCGCGCGGCATCGCGTAGTCCATGAAGCTGCCGGTGAGCAGCTGGCCGGTCTCGTTGTCGTAGACGCAGTTCTCCAGCAGCGCCTGGCCGATGCCCTGCACCAGCCCGCCGTGCACCTGGCCCTCGACGATCATCGGATTGATGATGGTGCCGAAGTCGTCCACCGCGGTGAAGCGGTCCACGCGCACCTCGCCGGTCTGCTTGTCGACCTCGACCTCGCAGATGTAGGTGCCGCCGGGGAATGTGAAGTTGGTCGGGTCGTAGAAGGCGGTTTCGTTCAGGCCGGGCTCGAGTTTGTCGAGCGGGTAGTTGTGCGGCACGTAGGCCGTGAGCGCCACCTGGCCGAACGGGATCTTCTTGTCGGTGCCCTTGACCGTGAACTCGCCGTTGGCGAACTCGATGTCGGCGTCGCTCGCCTCCATCAGGTGCGCGGCGATCTTGCGGGCCTTGGTCTCGATCTTGTCGAGCGCCTTCATGATGGCCGCGCCGCCCACCGAGATGGAGCGCGAGCCGTAGGTGCCCATGCCGAAGGGCACGCGGCCGGTGTCGCCGTGCACCACGTCGACGTTCTCGACCGGAATGCCCAGCCGCGCAGCCACCACCTGCGCGAAAGTGGTCTCGTGGCCCTGGCCGTGGCTGTGCGAGCCGGTGAACACCGTCACGCTGCCGGTGGGGTGCACGCGGATCTCGCCGCATTCGAACAGGCCCGCTCGCGCACCGAGCGCGCCCGCGATGTTCGACGGAGCGATGCCGCAGGCCTCGATGTAGCTCGAATACCCGATGCCGCGCAGCTTGCCCTTGGCCTCGCTGGCCGTCTTGCGCGCGGCGTAGCCGTCGACCTCGGCGAGCACGCGGGCCTTGTCCATGCAGGCGTGGAAGTCGCCGGTGTCGTACTGCAGCGCCACCGGCGTCTGGTACGGGAAGGCGGTGATGAAGTTGCGCTTGCGGATCTCGTCCTGCCCCAGGTTCATCTCCCAGGCACAGCGCGAGACCAGCCGCTCCAGCAGGTAGGTCGCCTCGGGCCGCCCGGCCCCGCGGTAGGCATCGACTGGCGCGGTATTGGTGAACCAGGCGTCCACCTCGACGTAGATCTGCGGCGTGGTGTACTGGCCAGCCAGCAGCGTGGCATAGAGGATGGTCGGCACCGCCGTCGAGAAGGTCGACAGGTAGGCGCCGAGGTTGGCATCGGTATGCACGCGCAGCGCGAGGAACTTGCCATCCTTGTCCATTGCCATCTCGGCGTGGCTCACGTGGTCGCGGCCATGGGCGTCGGAGAGGAAACACTCCGAACGGTCGGCCGTCCACTTGATATTGCGGTTGAGCTGCCTGGCGGCCCAGGTCAGGCACACGTCCTCGGCGTACAGGAAAATCTTGGAGCCGAAGCCGCCGCCCACATCGGGCGCGATCACGCGCACCTTGTGCTCGGGCAGGCCCAGCACGAAGGCCGTCATCAGCAGGCGCTCGACGTGCGGGTTCTGGTTGGACACGTACAGCGTGTAGTCGTCGCCCGCGCGGTTGTAGCTGCCGATGGCCACGCGCGGCTCGATGGGGTTGGGCACCAGCCGGTTGTTGACCAGGTCGAGCTTCGTCACGTGCGCGGCGCTGGCAAACACCGCGTCGACCGCCGCCTTGTCGCCCAGCGCCCACTTGTAGCACTGGTTGTCGGGGGCTTCGTCGTGCAGCGTGACGCCACCGGACTTCTTCGCGGCGTCGGCCACGCTCACCAGCGCGGGCAGCACCTCGTAGTCGACCACCACCGCCTCGGCGGCGTTCCTCGCCTGCTCGACCGTCTCGGCCACCACCATGGCCACGTGGTCGCCGACGTAGCGCACCTTCCTGATCGCGAGGATCGGGTGCATCGGCTCCTTCATCGGGGTGCCGTCGGGGTTGTTGATGAGCCAGCCGCAGGGCAGCCCGCCCATCTTTCCCTCGATGTCCTTGCCGCTGAAGATGCCGACCACGCCGGGCATCTTCAGCGCCTGGGCGGTGTCGACCGACTTGATGAGGGCGTGCGCGTGCGGCGAGCGCACGAAGACCGCATGGCTCTGGTTGGCCAGCGTGATGTCGTCGGTGTAGTTGCCCGCGCCGGTGAGAAAGCGGTAGTCCTCCTTGCGGCGGACCGCCTCGCCGATGTGCGGCAGGTTCGAGAAATCGGAAGCGCCCATGTCGCTCTCCTCAGGCCGCGGCCGTTGCCTTGACGGGAGTGCCCGAGGCCATGGCCTCGCCGCCCATCTTCACTGCCTTGACGATGTTCTGGTAGCCCGTGCAGCGGCACAGGTTTCCGTCGAGCAGTTCGCGGATCTCGGATTCGCTCGACTTGGGGTGGTGAGTGCACAGGTCGATGGCGCTCATGACCATGCCCGGGGTGCAGAACCCGCACTGCAGGCCGTGGCACTCCTTGAAGGCCGCCTGCATGGGATGCATGGTGCCGTCGGCCTCGGCGATGCCCTCGATGGTGGTGATGTCGGCGCCGGCGGCCTGGGCCACCAGCACGTTGCACGACTTGACGGCCCGGCCGTTCACATGGACGGTGCAGGCGCCGCACTGGGCAGTGTCGCAGCCGACGTGGGTTCCGGTGAGATGGAGATGCTCGCGCAGAGCGTGTACGAGGAAGGTGTTGGGAGGAGCGTCGACCGTGACCTGGCGGCCGTTGACCTTGAAAGCGACCTGCATTTGGCTGTCTCCGTAAAAGGTGATGGCTGTTTCAGCGAAAGCATCTTGGATGCCGACCTTTGGCACTATCCTAGGCAAAACCCTTGACACTTGCACAGAGCGCGCGAAATTCTCAAAATGAAACAGCTTGCCATCCGGCGGGCCAGGAAAAGCCTGCATACATGCGCGAAAAACCACGATGTCTGTATCAATCGTTTCGCAGCCGCCTGAGCGTTCCCTGGCAATTGCCCAAGCCCGCCGCGAACTGATCGAAGGCGAGCCGGCGCCCCGCGCACGCGGCGCCGCCTGCATCGACTCATGGATCACCCGCTCCTGGCAGCGCTGCATCGAGGCCGGCCGCCAGCCGCAGCAGCGCGTCAACTTCGACCCGGTGAGCCGCTCGGCCAGCATCGACATCGTCGAGCGCAACCGGGCGCTCGTCGCCGCGGCCCGGCCGGTGATAGAGCAGCTCTCCCGCGCCATCGCCGACACACGCTATTTCGCCGTTCTCACCGATGCCCAGGGCATCGTGGTCGACGTGGGCAACCTGCCCGACGGCACCGATGCGGCGAGCCGCTACGCGCGCGATATCGCCCGCATCGGCGTCGATCTTTCGGAGCGCGCCATCGGCACCAGCGCCATCGGCACGGCGCTGGCCGAGCAGGAATCGGTATGGCTGCACCGCGGCGAGCACTTCTTCGACGACACCAGCGTCTACAGCTGCGCCGGAGCCCCGCTCTTCGGTCCCCGGGGCGACTGCATCGGCATGCTCGACCTGACCGGAGTGCACGTGGTGGAGCGCCCCGAGCTGCGCCACCTGGCGACCCTGTCGGCGCGCAACATAGAGAACATGCTGGTGATGCGCGAGCCCTGCGAACTGCTGCTGCACCTGGCCTGGCCGGGCAGTTCGGGCGGCGAGGCCACCGAGGGGCTGCTGTGCATCGACGCCGTGGGCAACGTGACGGGCGCCAACGCGGCGGCACGTCAGATGCTGCACCAGCCGCTGTCGCGCAGCGAGCACGCCCTGAACTTCAACGACCTGTTCGCCCTGCCCCTTCACATGATGTTCGACGCGGCCCGCCGCGGCGACGCCGTGCTCGAGGTGCCGCTGTGGTCCGGCCTGCGGGTGCAGGTGCGGCCGCGGCGCGGCGGCAGCAAGGGCCCGTCCGCAACCTCCCTTTCCACGGACAGCCGGCCGAGGCTGCGCGACGTGGAGACCGCGCTGATCCGCAAGGCGGTGGCCGATGCGCGCGGCAACGTGGCGGAGGCCGCGCGCACATTGGGCATCAGCCGGGCGACCGTCTACCGTAAGCTGTGGCGCGGGCGGCCTGCCGGGGCTCCGGACTGAAGCAGGCCCCGGCCGTTCAGCCTTCGTTCAGGCGCCGACCGGCACCTTGTCCAGGAAGCCCGTCACCGAACGCAGCTTGCCTGCGTCGACCCGCGCAAAGTCGGTACCCTGGATCAGGTCTTCGGCACCGCTCGGTCCCAGCGTCCAAGAGAAGCGCAGATGGTCGCCGTGCGAGTCGGCCTTGCCCAGCAGGTTGAAGCGGAAGCCCGGGTAGCGCTGGTGAACCGCGCCGACCAGCGCGCTGATCTGCTCGTGCCCGCTGGCCTGCGCGATCGGGTCGACGTAATGCGCGTCGGCGGTCCAGCCGGCCTCGATCAGCGCGGCGCGGCGAACCGCGTCGGTCTCGTTCCAGACAGCGATGTAGCGTTGGGCAATGGTGGTGGCATCGTGTGCAGCGGTGTTCATGGTGACCATTCCTTTGGTGGGTTCCGGCCCGCAACATCGCGGGGTGAAGTAATGGTCGCGCCGCACGCGATCCGGGTCGATGACCTCTCGGGTCATGGAATGCGGCTGCCGGAGGCCACCCTCCCCCACCGCTCCTCGCGATCACATGGCGTCGAGGGGAAAGACCGGCCGGTGCACCTTGCCGAACGGGAACAGGCTGTAGTCAGAACTGGTGACACCGGGGCTGTCGCACTCCACCAGTGCGGCGGAGAGCGGCTCGAACACCGGCCGGCAGTACATGCGCGACTTGAGCAGCAGAAAGCGTTCCTTTCGCGGATCGAGCCCCGCGCACTCGAAGACGCCGATGTCCCACGGCTCCTGCGTGCGCTCGGTCACCACGATGCGCGCCGCGCCGATGTCGAAGAGCACCGTGCGGCCCATGCTGCTGCGCTGGCCGGTGTAGGTAGGGCCGGTGATGACGTACTCGCCGTTGGAGATGGTGCGCACCGTGCCCGTCAGCAGCACCGGTGTTTTCTCCAGCCCGATGCCCGCGAGCGAGACCTTGTTGCCCAGCGCCACCGTCACCTGCGCGCCCTCGCCCGCCGCGACGAGCTGCGCCACCGCCTCGGGGTCGCACAGCGGACCGACGCCGATGCCGTGCAGCCCCTGCGCCAGCGCTTCCTGCAGCACGTCCATGGTGTCGCAGCTTCCGCCCGACATGCAGTTGTCGCCATGGTCGAGCAGCAGCACCGGGCGCGTCGCGCTCTCGGCAATCAGCTTCGCACGCGCGACCGACTCCGCCAGCGGCTCGCTGCGGTAGACGAAGGACTCGCGCTGTGCCCACATCTGCGCCGCGATGCGGTCGGCCGTGGCCTGCGCGCGTTCGGGCGAATGCGCATCGACGGCGATCACGCTCATGCACGGTGCCTCGATGTCCGACAGCGAGAAGCCCGCGAGGATCGACACCGCCAGCGACTCCGCCTTTTCGGCTTCGCGCGCCGCCTCGATGGCCTGCTTCATCGCGCCGGTGAAGGAGGCGCTGCGCAGCGTGTGCGCCATCAGCGGCAGCCGGTGCCAGCGCATGTGCGGCTTGCTGCGCCCCGCGAGCATGTCGAAGAGCAGCCGCCCGGCATGCTCGCCGGTTTCGTACATGTCGACGTGCGGGTAGGTCTTGAAGCCGACGATCACGTCCGCGTTCTCCACCATCGCTGGTGTGACGTTGGCATGCAGGTCGAGCGCCACGCCGATGGGCACGCCCGGCGCCGCCGCACGAAGGCGCACCAGCAGGTCGCCTTCGCCGTCGGCGCTGTTGTGCGCGACCATCGCGCCGTGCAGGTCGAGCAGGATGGCGTCGCAGCCCGGGGCCGCATCGACGATGCATTGCGTCAGCTGCGTGTAGGCCTGCGCGTCGACCGGTCCGCTCGGGTTGGCCGAGGCCGACACCGGCGTGACCACCGTCGCGCCCGCCGCTTCGGCAAGGTCGATGAAGGCCGACATCGCGGTGCGCATGCCCTTGTTGTCGCGGTAGGCCTGTTCGCCGAAGGTCGGGCCGTCGGGCCCGAAGGCCGAGAGCGGCGTGGGCACGGGCGAGAAGGTATTGGTCTCGTGGTTCAGACGCGCGATCAGCACCTTCATTGCGCCACTCCCGCGCTGCGCAGCATCGCCTGCAGCAGCACGTTGCAGCCGGCCTCCAGGTGATCGGGCTGCGCGTCCTCGATCTCGTTGTGGCTGATGCCGTCACGGCAGGGCACGAAGATCATCGCCGTGGGACACACGCGCGCGAGGTACACCGCGTCGTGGCCCGCGCCGCTGATCACGTTCATCCAGCTCAGGCCCTGCGCCTGCGCGGCGTCGCGCACGGCCGACACCAGCCCGGGCGTGAAGGGCTGCGGCGGGAAGTACACGACCTGCTCCACCGACATCTCGACCCTGGCCTTCGCGGCGATGCGCTGCACGGTTTCCTTCAGCGCGGCGTCCAGCGCCGACAGCACCGTGTCGTCGGCCGCGCGCAGGTCGACGCTGAGCTTCACCCGGCCCGGGATCACGTTGCGCGAGTTCGGGTACGCGTCGATCCAGCCGACGGTGCCACGCGCATGCGGCGCATGGGCCAGCGCGATGCGGTTGACCTCGATCACGAGTTCGGAGGCGGCCAGCAGCGCGTCCTTGCGCAGCGCCATCGGCGTGGGGCCGGCATGGGCCTCCATGCCCTGCACCACCACGTCGTACCAGCGCTGGCCCAGCGCGCCCTCGACCACGCCGATGACGCGCTCGCTGGCTTCGAGCACCGGGCCCTGCTCGATGTGCGCCTCGAAGTACGCGCCCACCGGCGACGCTGCCGCCGAGACGGGTGCGCTGCCCGCATAGCCGATGGCAGCCAGAGCGTCGGAGACGCTGATGCCGTCGTTGTCGCGCTGCGCCAGCGCATGCTCCAGCGTGAAGGCGCCGGCGAACACACCCGAGCCCATCATCACCGGCACGAAGCGCGAGCCTTCCTCGTTGGTCCACACCGCCACCTCGAGCGGCGCTTCGGTCTGAACCCCGGCGTCGTTCAGGGTGCGGATCACCTCCAGCCCGGCGAGCACGCCGTAGTTGCCGTCGAACTTGCCGCCCGTGGGCTGCGTGTCGATGTGGCTGCCCGTGGAGACGGGCGGCAGCGCGTCGTTGCGCCCAGCACGGCGCGCGAAGATGTTGCCGATGGCGTCCACGCGCACCTCGCAGCCCGCCTCGCGCGCCCAGCGCGAGAACAGGTCGCGGCCCTGGCGGTCGAGGTCGGTCAGCGCGATGCGGCAGACGCCGCCTTTCTCGGTGGCGCCGAGCTTCGCCAGTTCCATCAGCGAGTTCCAGAGCCGGCGGCCGTCGATGCGGAGTTCGTTGTGAGAGTTCTTCATGGCTTTCGAAAACGGTTGATGTGGAGAGCGCTCAGGCGAGCCCCACGCCCAGGTAGCGGTCTTTCACTTCGTGGTCGGCCATGAAGTCGGCATTGCCGGCCTCGTGCACGATCACGCCTTGCTCCACGATGTAGTGGCGGTCGGCCAGCTGCACGCAGACTTCCAGGTTCTGCTCGACCAGCAGGATCGCCACGCCGGCGGCCTTGATGGTCTTGAGCTGCGCGACGATCTCTTCCACGATCACCGGCGCCAGGCCCTCGACCGGCTCGTCGAGGATCAGCAGGCGCGGGTGATTCATCAGCGCCCGGCCGATGGCCAGCATCTGCTGCTCCCCGCCCGAGAGCTGCCCGCCGCCGTTGCGCCGGCGTTCCTTCAGGCGCGGGAAGATGCGGTAGATGTCGTCCAGCTGCCAGGGCGACTGGCGGCGCAGGCCGAGCAGCAGGTTCTCCTCCACCGTCAGCAGCTTGAAGATGCCGCGGTGCTCGGGCACCAGGCACACGCCGCGCGTGGCGATGCGGTGCGCGGGCATGCCCGCGATGTCGGCGCCCTGGAAGCGCACGCGCCCGCTTGTGGGCGTGACCGCGCCGGCAATGCTCTTGAGCGTGGTCGACTTGCCGGCGCCGTTGCGACCCAGCAGCGTGACCAGCTCGGCCTCGCCCACGGTCATCGACACGCCCTGCAGCACATGGCTCTTGCCGTAGTGGGCATGCAGCTTCTCGACTTCGAGGATGTTCATGCCTTGCCTCCCGTGATCATGTTGCCCAGATAGGCGGTGCGCACGCGCGCGTCGGCGCGGATGTCTCCCGGAAGCCCCTCGGCCAGCACGCGGCCCAGCTGCATCACGGTCACGGTGTCGGAGATGTCCATCACGATGTTCATGTTGTGCTCGATGAGGACCACGGTGTGCGCGTCGCGCAGACCGCGGATCAGCTGCTTCATGTCGTCGAGGTCGTCGATACCCATGCCCGATGTCGGCTCGTCGAGGAAGATCGCCTTCGGCCTCGCCGCAAGCGCCATGCCCACTTCGAGCCGGCGCTGCTGGCCGTGCGAGAGCTCGGCGGCCGGCGTGTTCGCCAGCCGCTCCAGCCCGATGCGCTGCAGCACTTCGTCGACGATTTGGGTGCAGGCCAGTTCGCCGACCGGCGCGCGCCAGCAGTTCATGGCCTGGCGCGGCGAAACGCCCTGCGCCGCCACGCGCAGGTTCTCGCGCACCGCAAGGCTCGCGAACAGCGCGGTGACCTGGAAGGAACGTGCCATGCCGCGCTGCACGCGCTTGTGGTCGGGCTCGCGCGTCACGTCGTGGCCGTCGAACAGGATGCGCCCGCCGGTGGTCATGCCGGTGCCGGTGAGCATGTGGAACAGCGTGGTCTTGCCCGCGCCGTTGGGGCCGATCACCGAATGCACCGTGTTGCGCCGGATCTTCAGGTCGACCCCTCCGAGCGCCGCGAACTTGCCGTAGTGCTTGGTGACGCCTACGGCTTCGATGAGAACGTCGCTCATGCTTTTTCTCCTTGGGCGGCAGGCGAGACAGGGTCGGCCGGCGCCTTGCGGAAGATGCGCTTCCACGCGCTCTCGCCCAAGCCCCAGAGCCCGCGCTGCATGCCGATGCTCACGCCGATCAGCAGGAGCCCCAGCAGCAGCAGCCAGCGCGGCCACAGCGTGGAGAGCCAGTCGGCCAGCAGCACGTAGAAGGCCGAGCCCAGCACCGAGGCGAAGAGGTTGCCGGTGCCGCCGATCACGGTGATGACCAGGATCATCTCGCTCGTGTGGTACTCGGCGTTCGACAGAGGCGCAATGCCGGTCATCATCGCGTGCAGCCCGCCCGCGAGGCCGGTGACGGCGCCCGAGATCACGAAGGCCAGCAGCTTGAAGCGCTTGAGGTCGTAGCCCACCGCGGCGGCGCGGTCCTCGTTGTCGCGGATGGCCAGCAGCGTGCGGCCGAAGACCGAATCGGTCACGCGCAGCAGCAGGCCGAAGGCGACGAGGAACACCACGGCCACGAAGGCGTAGTACTTCCAGGGCGTGTCCATGAAGCCGGGGCGCGGCACGTCGAGCAGGCCGTTGTCGCCGCCGGTGAGGCCGGTGGCGGTGTAGGCGATGAAATAGAACATCTGCGCGAAGGCCAGCGTGAGCATCACGAAGTAAGTGCCGCGCTGCCGGATGGCGACCCAGCCCACCACGGCAGCACCCAGCGCGCCCATCGCCACGGCGGCGAGCAGCGCGAGCGGCATCGGCAGGCTCAGCCGCGTGAGCAGGATGGCGATGGTGTAGCTGCCCAACCCGAAGAAGATGCCCTGCCCGAAGGAGAGCAGCCCCGTGTAGCCCAGCAGCAGGTTGCAGCCCAGCGCGGCCAGCGCGTAGATCAGCACCTCGCTGGCGAGCGAGCCCGAGCTCAGCACCAGCGGCAGGCCCAGCACCGCGATCAGCGCCAGGAGGAAAGTGATTTTTCTCGGCATGGCGTGTCCGTTCATGCTTTGCGGCCGAGCAGGCCATGCGGGCGCAACAGCAGCACGGCCGCCATCGCGATATAGATCATCAGGCTCGCGCCCGGCGGCCAGATGGTGCTCATGAGGCTCTGCACGATGCCGATGAGCAGGCCGCCCACGAGCGCGCCACCGAAGCTGCCGAGCCCGCCGATCACCACCACAACGAAGGCCACGGCCAGCGCCTCCACGCCCATGAAGGGCTCGGCGCCGCGGATGGGCGCGGCCAGCACGCCGGCCAGCGCCGCCGTGGCCGCGCCGAGCGCGAACACCAGGCTGAACACGCGGAACACGTTGATGCCGAGCAGCGACACCATCTCCGTCGATTCGCTGCCCGCGCGCACCGCGCTGCCCAGGCGCGTGCCCTCGAGCACCCACCACAGCAGCACCGCGAGCACGGCGGTGAAGCCGATCACGAAGAGCCGGTACTTCGGATAGACGAACGAGCCCCACATGACCACGCCCTGCAGCAGGTCGGGCGTGGCGACGCTGTTGCCCAGCGGGCCCCAGAACACGATCACCATCTCCTGCACAGCGAGCGCGAGGCCCACGGTGACGAGGATGTGGAACTCGTGCGCCTTGGCGTAGACGCGGCGCAACAGCAGCTTCTCGGACAGCCAGCCCAGCGCGCCCACGAAGAGCGGCACGAGCACCAGCGCGAGCCAGAAGTCCAGGCCCCATTGCATGGCCTGGAAGCAGAGGTAAGCGCCCAGCAGGTAGAAGGCCCCGTGCGCGAAGTTCACGAAGCGCAGCAGGCCGAACACGATGGACAGGCCGACCGCCAGCAGGAAATACAGCATGCCGATGCCGATTCCGTTGATGGTCTGGAGCAGGTAGACGGACATGGGCGAGTCGGTGTCCCTGTTGCTTCCTCAGGCCAGCTTGCAGCCGGTCTTGTCGACGGGGAGGAAGGACTTGCCGGAGCTCACCACGTCGACGTAGTCCGCGGGGTTCGCCATCTTCGACTTGGCCTTGCCCTTGAGCAGGTAGTAGTCCTTGACGACCTGGTGGTCGGCCTTGCGGATTTCCTCGGCGCCGGTGAGGCCGTCGAACTTCATGCCCTCGAGCGCGGCGATCACCGCCTTCTGGTCGACCGAGCCGGCCTTCACGATGCCGTCGATCAGGATCTTGGTGCAGATGTACGAGCCGGCGAGGCTGTAGTTGGGCACGATCTTGAGCTTGTCGGCGGTGCGCTTCACCAGGTCCTTGTTGAGCGGCGTGTCGGCCGTGTGCCAGTACTGCGCGCCGAAGTAGACGCCGTCGCACAGGTCGGCGCCGAGTTCGTCGAACTGCTCCAGGCCCGAGGCCCAGGCCATGAGGATCGTCATGTTCTTGTGCATGCCGAAGCTCACCGCCTGGCGCAGCGCGGCGGACGACTGGGCACCGAAGTTCAGCAGCAGCAGCACGTCGGGCTTGGCGGCCATGGCGTTGGTGAGGTAGCCGCTGAATTCCTTCTCGGTGAGCGAGTGGTAGCTGTTGCCCACGTGCTCGATGCCCTTCTCCTGGAAGATGGTCTTGGCGGCGCTCAGCAGGCCGTCGCCGAACACGTACTGCGGCGTGATGGTGTACCAGCGCTTGGCCTTCGGCATGCTGGCGATCAGCGGGCGCACCGTCTGCTCGATGGCGCCGAAGGTGGGCACCGACCAGCGGAAGGTGGCGGGGTTGCAGTCCTTGCCGGTGATCTCGTCGGCGCCCGCGGTGGTGATGAACAGGCCGCCGGCCTTCTCGGCCTCCTTGCCCATGGCCAGCGCCTCCGACGACAGGATGCCGCCCGCGAAGAACTTCGCGCCCTGCTGTTGCGAGGCTTCCTGCACCTTGCGCACGGCAGTGGCCGGCTTGCCTTCGGTGTCGAGCACCGTGTAGGCCAGCGGACGCTTCAGCACGCTGCCGTACTGCTCGATGGCCAGCTTCATGCCCAGGTCGGCGAACTTGCCGTTGGCCGCGAACGCGCCCGACATCGGGACCGGGCAGCCGAATCGGATCGCGTCGGCCGACTGGGCGAAGGCGGCGCGGCCGCCCAGGAGCGAGGCGGGGGCAGCCGAGAGGGCGGCCAGCTGAAGAAGTTGTCTGCGTTGCATGAGTTCTCCGGTCGTTGGTGGGGAAGAAAGAAAGGGAACCAAGGGAAACGGGTGCCTGCTATTGCCGGCGAATTTAAGCGGATAAATTGGATTAATATGCTGGTAAAAACCCGCTAGCAAGCCCTGTGCCCAAAACCAGACCGACCCTGCGAACCGCGCCGTTTAAGATCGCGCGCTGTTGCGCATCCCGCGCATTTCCCGATGGGCATGGAGCGTTTCAATGAGAGTGGGGCAGAACCGTCCTAAGCGGCAGAAGCTCTCGGACGTCATCGTCGAAGACGTCAAGCGCTGGATCGTGGCGGAGCGCAAGCAGCCCGGCGACCGGCTGCCGAACGAGAAGGAACTGATCGAGCTTTTCGGCTATTCGAAGAGCACCGTGCGCGAGGCGCTCAAGGCGCTGGAGGTGCGCGGCCTGATCTCCATCCGCACCGGCCCCGGGGGCGGCGCCTATCTGCAGCAGGTGTCCGTGGAGCACGCGTCGGAGCCGCTGCGCAACTTCCTGCACTTCCACCATCTCGACGGCCATCACATCTACCAGCTGCGCAAGGCGCTGGAGCCCGAGCTGGCCGTGAGCGTGGTGGGCAAGCTGACGCCCGAGCAGTTCGAGAAGCTGGAAGAAAACGTCCGGCTGTGCACGGTCGAGCCGACCAGCGAGGACGAACTGCGAATCCAGCGCGAAGCCGAACTCGCCTTCCACACCATGCTGGCGGAGAGCTGCCCCAATCCGGTGCTCTCCTTCATGTGCCGCTTCCTCAACGATCTGCTGCGCGACCTCGTGGTCTACAAGAAGGCGCTCGACCATCACCACTTCGGCGAGGCCAACGTCGACTATCACACGCAGCTGCTCGCGGCCTACCGCAAAGAGGACGCCGACGAGGTGCGCCGCCTGATGACCGAGCACATGGTCGACGCCGAGCAGCACATGCACGAGATGGAGGCGCACATCGGCGCCAAGCATCTGCTGCTGCCGAGCGGGCAACGCTGAAGGATTTCTCTAGCGCGCGTGCGCCTCTTCCAGGCACTCCTGGAACACCAGCACCGCCCGCGACGGCTTCGGCGAACGCCGCAGCAGGCTCACGAAGCGGCACGCGTAGTTGAAACGCGCCGGCAGCACCGCCTTCATGAGCCCGCGCTCCTCGAACACCTGCGCGTAGTGGTCGGGCAGGAAGCCCAGGAAGCGCCCCGAGAGGATCAGCGTCGCGATCGCCTCCTGGTCGAAGCCCGTGGCCATGCGCGACAGCTTCGCGCGGTGGCTCAGCTCCATGTTGGGCGAGTGGTAGCCCAGCCCCGCGAAATGGTGCTCGCGCAGCCGAGCCCAGGTGAGCTTGTCGTGGCTCACGCCGAAGAGCGGATGCCCCGCGCCGCAGTAAAGCAGCATGGTCTCGTCGAACAGGTCGGCATACACCAGGCTCTTGGATGCGCGGTGCGCCGGGATGATGCCGATCTGGAAGTTGCCCTCCAGCACGCCCTGCTCGATGGCGTTGATCGAGCCCACGTGCACCGCCAGCCGCACCTCGGGCGCGATCTCGGTGAAGCGCGCGATGGCATCGCCGATGCGCGCCTGCGGGTTGGTCGCCGTCTTGTCGAACAGCGCTACGTCGAGCTGTCCGCCCATGCGGTTGTGGATGTCGTCGATGCTGCCGCGGAAGGCGTCGACCGAGGCCAGCAGGCGCAGCGTCTCGTCGTACACGCGCTGCCCCTCGGCGGTGAGCGCGAAGCCCGCCCTGCCCCGCCGGCACAGCACCAACCCCAAGCGGGTTTCCAGGTCCTTCACATGGCGGCTCACGGTGGAGGTGCCGATGTTCAGCTCCAGCTCGGCGGCCGCCATGCCGCCGCAGTCGACCACGCTCCTGAACACCTTGAGCAGGCGCAGGTCCATGTCGCTGAGCTGCCCCAGCACGGCGCGGTTGCGGGTGCCGGAGGCACCATTCCGGGCTTTCGCCTTTACTTGCATGAAACGTCAAGTGAACATTGATATTGCGCCATTCTCCACACTGAATGGCTTGCGAACAATCGGCGCATCCCTTCACCTCCGGAGCCCGCCGCGCGCGGGAATCGACATGACCCTCGCAGCAGCCCCTGCCCTCGAATCCGCATCGGCCGTGCGCACCGACGCCGCCTGGCTCGACGCGCACTGGATGCCCTACACCGGCAACCGCAACTTCAAGGCCGATCCGCGCATCGTCGTGGAAGCCAAGGGCGCCTACTTCACCGACTCCGAAGGCCGCAAGATCTTCGACGGCCTCTCGGGCCTGTGGTGCTCCGGCCTGGGCCACGGCCGCCCCGAGATCACCGAGGCGGTGAGCCGCCAGATCGCCAAGCTCGACTACTCGCCCGCCTTCCAGTTCGGCCATCCGCTCTCGTTCGAGCTGGCCAACAAGATCAAGGAGATGACGCCCGCCGGCCTCGACTACGTCTTCTTCACCGGCTCCGGCTCGGAAGCCGCCGACACCTCGCTGAAGCTGGCGCGCGCCTACTGGCGCACCAAGGGCCAGGCGAGCAAGACCCGCCTGATCGGCCGCGAGAAGGGCTACCACGGCGTCAACTACGGCGGCATCTCGGTCGGCGGCATCGCGGCCAACCGCAAGCTCTTCGGCCAGGGCGTCGAGGCCGACCACCTGCCGCACACGCAGCTCGCCTCGAACGCCTTCACGCGCGGCATGGCCGACAACGGCGTCGAACTGGCCGACCGCCTGCTCGACATCATCGCGCTGCACGACGCATCGAACATCGCGGCCGTGATCGTCGAGCCCTTCGCGGGCTCGGCCGGCGTGGTGATCCCGCCCAAGGGATACCTCAAGCGCCTGCGCGAGATCTGCACCGCCAACAACATCCTCTTGATCTTCGACGAGGTCATCACCGGCTTCGGCCGCTGCGGCGCGCTCACCGGCGCCGAGGCCTTCGGCGTGACGCCCGACATCATGAACATCGCCAAGCAGATCACCAACGGCGCGCAGCCCATGGGCGCGGTGGTGGCCAGCAAGGACATCTACGACACCTTCATGGCGGCGGGCGGCCCCGACTACATGCTCGAGTTCCCGCACGGCTACACCTACAGCGCGCACCCGGTGGCCTGCGCCGCCGGCATCGCCGCGCTCGACGTGCTGAAGAAAGAAGACATGATCGGCCGCGTGCAGGCATTGGCGCCGCACTTCGAGAACGCAGTGCACAGCCTGAAGGGCAGCAAGCACGTGACCGACATCCGCAACTACGGCCTGGCCGCCGGCCTGACCATCGCCGCCCTGCCGGGCGAGCCCGCGCGGCGCCCGTACGAGATCGCGATGAACTGCTGGAAGAAGGGCTTCTACGTGCGCTACGGCGGCGACACCATCCAGCTCGCCCCGCCCTTCATCGCGGAGAAGGCCGAGATCGACCGCATGGTGAACGCGCTGGCGGACGCGCTGGCCGAGACAGCCTGAGCCTTTAGCGTTAACTCGCCGGCAGGCGACGGCCCTGCAGCGGCACGGTCCTACACCCCGGCGGCCCGCGGATTCCCAGAATCTGCCGGGCTGCCGATGACAACGCTCCAAACAGACATCCCCGCCCGCCTCGACCGCCTGCCGTGGTCGCGCTGGCACTGGCGCGTGGTCATCGCGCTGGGCGTGGCCTGGGTGCTCGACGGGCTGGAGGTCACGCTGGTGGGCTCCATCGGCGCGGTGCTGGAGCGGCCCGACACGCTCGGGCTCACAGCCGGCGAGATCGGGCTGTCGGGCTCGGTGTATGTCGCGGGCGCGGTGCTCGGCGCCCTGCTCTTCGGCCGGATGACCGACCGGCTCGGGCGCAAGAAGCTCTTTCTCATCACGCTCGCGGTCTACACCGTCGGCACGCTGGCGACGGCCTTCTCGCCGAACTTCGCCTTCTTCGCGCTGTTCCGCTTCATCACCGGGCTGGGCATCGGCGGGGAGTACGCGGCCATCAACTCGGCCATCGACGAACTGATTCCGGCGCGGGTGCGCGGGCGCGTGAACCTCGCGATCAACGGCAGCTTCTGGATCGGTGCCGCGCTGGGTGCGGCGCTCAGCCTCGTGCTGCTCGACGCGCGCGTGATCGGGCCGGTGTGGGGGTGGCGCGCCGGCTTCGCGCTGGGGGCGGTGCTGGCGGTAGCCATCCTGCTGGTGCGGCGCCACGTGCCCGAGAGTCCGCGGTGGCTGGTGGCGCACGGGCGGGCCGACGAGGCGAAGCGCATCGTCGATCGCATCGAAGCCGAAGTCGAGGCGCAGCACGGCCCGCTGCCCGCGCCGCAGGGCTTCGTCGTGAACTACACGGCCGCGCGCCCGAACAGCCCGCCGATGCGCCAAGTGGCCCGGGTGCTGTTTCAGCGCTACCCGCAGCGCAGCGTCGTCGCGCTGGCGCTGATGATTTCGCAGGCCTTCTTCTACAACGCGATCTTCTTCACCTACGCGCTCGTGCTCACCCGCTTCTACGCCGTGCCCGAAGGCAACGTGGCGCTCTACATCTTTCCGTTCGCGCTGGGCAACGTGCTCGGGCCGCTGCTGCTGGGGCCGCTGTTCGACACCGTGGGCCGGCGCCGCATGATCGCGGCGACCTATGTGCTCGCGGGCGTCGGCCTCGCGCTGACCGGTTGGGCCTTCATGCAGGGCTGGCTCGACGCGCGCGGGCAGGCGTTGTGCTGGTCGGCAGTGTTCTTCCTGGCATCGGCGGCGGCGAGTTCGGCGTACCTCACGGTGAGCGAGGTGTTTCCGCTGGAGATGCGCGCGATCGCCATCGCCATCTTCTACGCGGTGGGCATGGGCGCGGGCGGCTTCGCCGCGCCGCTGCTGTTCGGCCTGCTGATCGAGACCGGCAGCCGCGGCGCGGTGATGGTGGGCTACTGCATCGGCGCGGGGCTGGTCATCGTGGCGGGGCTGCTGGCGCTGCGCCATGCGGCCGACGCGGAACGCAAGCCGCTGGAGGAAGTGGCGCCGCCTCTGGCCTCCGAGGCCGGCGGGGAGCGCTGAGTGCCCTGACGCCGGGTCAGAGAGCGCAGGTCCGGAAGCCGAAGAAGCCGTCGTCGCGCTCCGGCAGCGCGAAGCCGCGGCGGCGCAGCGACCGCAAACGGGCACGTGTCGCGAACGAAGCGCCGCGCAGCACGCGCGCCCGGCCGAAGGCAGCGGCCGGATCGAACTCGGTGCCCGCGCTCCACGGATCGGCCCGGTAGCCGGGCCAGGGCTGCAGAGTGCCCGAAGTCCACTCGTGCACGTCGGCCCAGCGGAAGCCGCGGCGCGCCGCCGTATGGGCGGCGATCTCCCATTCGACCTCGGTCGCCACGCGACGGCCGGCCCAGCGCGCCCAGGCGTCGGCCTCCCACCAGCTCAGGTGCACGGCGCTGTGATGGCCGGCCGCGCGCACGGTAGCGCCAAAGCGCTGCTGCAGCACCGAGCCGCCCGTGCCATTGCGCGCCGCGCCGATCTGCTCGATATGGCGCGGCCCGCGCCGGCCCTCGATCTGCGCCGAGAGCCAGCGCCAGCCTTCGCCATGCCAGAGCTCCTCGCGGTCGTAGCCGCCATCCTCGACGAATTCGACGTACTGGTTCCAGGTGACGGGCTGGGCGTCGATCTCGAATTCGGGCACGTCCACCCGGTGCGCCGCGCGCTCCTGCGCGAAGGCGAAGCCGCTTTCGGGCATGCCCAGCTCCCAGCGCGTGGCCGGCAGCAGCAGCGGCTCGCGCGTGACAGCCATGGGCGCCTGCTCGACGCCCAGGGGCAGGCCCAGCGTCTGCGCCATCACCACGAACTGCTCGCCGCGCATGTCTTCGTGAAACAGCGCGAGGCGGTAGAAGTAGAGGCCGGCGTCGGTCTCGGCGGCGTTGTCGAGCAGTTCGAGGGTGCTTTCCAGCGTCTCGAGCAGGTAGGCCTTGGTCTGGGCGAGGTCGGGCAGATCGGCCGGCCAGTGGTGGCCGGGGCCGACCTGGGCCGGGTTCCACCAGCCGTCGGCGCCGGGGTCGATGGCGGCCAGCCGCGTGGGCCGCACGGGGCAGTCGGCGCCGAAGGCCCGCTGGGTGTTGCGCCCTATCCACCATTCGGCGAACCAGCCGATATGGCCCGCCAGCCAGACCGGAGGCACCACGTCTTCCTCTCCGGGCGCGGGCGGCAGGGCCAGGGCCTCGGCTCCGAGCGCCTGCTCATAGAGCGACAGCAAGTGCAGCGTGTGGTTGCGCGCGTCGATCAACGCCAGCGACAGGAGCTCGCGCCCGGCCCGGCACATGTCGGGCGAATCGATGGAATGGGGCTGGCCAGCGGCGCCCGAGGGCGTGGAAGGCGGAAGGCGCGAGGACATGGAAGATTATGGCGACCGGCCCGTCGCCCGGCCGGCCAGGTGGGCCCGCATTCCGGGTAAACCCCGCCCCCGGTTGCAAGGCAATACAAAGGTTCACCGGGGTAACATCGCGGGCTTTGCGCAGCCCCCACCAGGGGCCGGCGCTCCATCATCGGGATTCGTGGGAGACACCCCCTTGTCTGCATTCCTCAAGTTCGCGACCGGCATGGACTGGATCAGCGAAAAACTCGGCAAGATCGCCGGCTACGCCGTCCTCGCGGCATCGCTCATCTCGGCCGGCAACGCACTCATCCGCTATGGGCTCGATTTCAGCAGCAACGCCTGGCTGGAGATCCAGTGGTACCTGTTCGCCGCCACCGTGATGCTGGGCGCCCCCGTGGTGCTGCGCTTCAACGAGCACGTGCGCGTGGACATCATCTACGGCAAGCTCAAGGGCTACGGGCCGGTCTACGTGGACCTGTTCGGCCTGATCTTCTTCCTGCTTCCGGTGATGGGCCTCTTCACCTACCTCACCTGGCCCTTCTTCTGGAACATGTGGGTCACGGGCGAGATGTCGGGCAACATCGGCGGCCTCATCCGCTGGCCCGCCGCGCTGCTGATGCCGGTGGGCTTCGCGGCGATGTTCCTGCAGGGCGTCTCGGAAATCATCAAGCGCATCGCCTACCTGCGCGGCCTGATCGAGATGGACACGCACTACGAGAAGCCGGTGCAGTGACGGGCGCAGTTCCCCGCGCCCTCACGCCTTCGCCCTCTCCCGCACCGCAGGACAAGTAGAAATGCACATGGAAAATTTCGCCCCGATCATGTTCGCGGGGCTCGTGGTGATCATGCTGATCGGCTTCCCGGTCGCGTTCTCGCTCTCGGCCCTCGGCCTGATCTGCGGCTTCTTCGCCATCGAGATGGGCTGGTTCCCGGCCGGCTTCATGGCCAACCTGCCGCTGAACGTCTTCGGCATCCTCTCCAACGAAACGCTGCTCGCCATCCCGTTCTTCACATTGATGGGAGCGGTACTGGAGAAATGCGGGCTGGCCGAGGACATGCTCGACTCCATGGGCCAGCTCTTCGGCCCGGTGCGCGGCGGCCTCGGCTACTCGGTGATCATCGTGGGCTTCATCCTCGGCGCCATCACCGGCACGGTGGCCGGCCAGGTGATCGCGATGGCGATGATCTCGCTGCCGATCATGATGCGCTACGGCTACAACATGCGCTACTCCACCGGCGTGCTGGCGGCCTCGGGCACCATCACGCAGCTGGTGCCGCCGTCGCTGGTGCTGATCGTCATGGCCGACCAGCTCGGCACCGACGTGGGCCAGATGTACAAGGGCGCATGGGGCCCCTCGATCCTGCAGGTGCTGATCTTCGCGATCTACACCTTCCTGGTCGGGCGCCTCTACCCGAGTTACGTGCCGGGCCTGCCGGCCAGCGCGCGCACGCTCAACGGCTGGGCGCTATGGGGCAAGTGCCTGCGCGGCATCATTCCCTCGGCCATCCTGATCTTCGCGGTGCTCGGCTCGATGGGCGGCCTGCCTTTCATGGACAAGGCCATCGCCACGCCGACCGAAGCGGGCGCCATGGGCGCGGTGGGCTCGCTGGTGCTGGCGCTGATCCACCGCCGCCTGAACTGGCAGCTGCTGAAGGACGCCATGGAAGGCACCATGCGCCTGACGGCCATGGTGGTGTTCATCCTGATCGGCTCGCGCGTGTTCTCGCTGGTGTTCCAGGGCGTGGACGGCGCCAAGTGGATCGAGCACATGCTCTCGGGCCTGCCCGGCGGGCAGGTCGGCTTCCTGATCGCGGTGAACATCTTCGTGTTCTTCCTCGCGTTCTTCCTCGACTTCTTCGAGATCGCCTTCATCATCCTGCCGCTGCTGGGCCCGGTGGCCCACAAGCTGGGCATCGACATGGTGTGGTTCGGCGTGCTGCTGTGCGTGAACATGCAGACCTCGTTCATGCACCCGCCCTTCGGCTTCGCGCTGTTCTACCTGCGCGGCATAGCGGACACGCTCTTCAAGAACGGGGCGCTGCCCAAGAAGGTGGAATCGCGCGACATCTACCTGGGCGCGGTGCCTTGGGTGGCGATGCAGCTGCTGCTGGTGGCCATCGTGATCTTCTTCCCGCAGACGGTCACCGTGTTCCTCGAGAAGGAAAAGGTCGTCGACATCGACAAGGTCAACCTCGACATGCCGGTGGAAGAGCAGCCAACCTCGCCCGAGAACAACGGCGTGAACATGGAAGACCCGTTCGGCAACGAGAAGAAGGACGAACCCTCCACACCGCCGCCGTCCACCGATGCGCCACCGGCTTCCGGTGAAGCCACCAAGCCGTGAGCGACCAAGCCCACGGCCCGGCTGAAGAACCAAAACAACAAGACGACGACAACAGCCCCGGCAACGACACGGCCGGGGGCATCATCGAAAGCCCCGCCTTCCCGCCGCTGCTGCGCACGCTGGCGGTGGTGCTCGTCATCGATCTCTTCGCATTCGCGATCTGGAGCCTGCCCTCGCTGCGCACGGCCGATTGGTCGGCCAGCGCGCTGGTGGTGATGGGCGTCGCGGCGCTGTGCGTGGTGTGGGTCGGCTACTGGATCGTCTACAGCCGCACCCGGCTCGAGGGCGACGTGCTGGTGCAGACATGGCTCTGGGACAAGCGCGTGAGCGCGCAGGAAGTGGCACAGCTGAAGCTGGTGCACATCCGCATGCTGGAGCGCGTGATCGCGCCGCGCCTGCTGGTGCGCCGGCGCTTCGGCGGCATGACATGGTTCCATTCAGCCGATGCGGCCGTGCTCGTGGCCTTCGGCGAGCAGGTGGCGAAGCGGACCATTCCGCCTGCGCCGCCGCAGGCATAGCGAACCCTATCGGCGCAGCAGCAGCCGCATCGCTTCGCCGACGGCCTGCGGCTTGCCGGCGCCCTCACCGGCCGGGCAAATGGCGGCCTGCGCCCTCTCCTTGCCCTTCGGACCCACCGTCGCGTGGAGCCGCTCGCAATCGCAGCGCAGCCGGCCCTTCAGCGTCTTCGTGCGCGCATCGCGCAGCTCGGCCACCCAGCACGAATCGCCGCAGCCGCAGGAGCGGTACTCCAGCACCTCGCCGGGCGTGTTCCACGGCAGCGTGTAGATGCCCGTGCCGCCAGCGGCCTGGGCGGCCGGAGCAAGCGCGGCCATGAAGAGCAACGCGGCGAAGGACGACGTTCGGAGCATCGGGCGGGACCTGCTGGAAAGTGGAAAGCTGCGCATCGACGAAAAAAAGCCCCGCCGGGACCGGCAGGGCTTCCTGTTCGACGAGGCGAGACCTCTTACAGCTTCTGCTGCTGCATGAAGCGGTCGAAGGTGCCTTCGGTATAGCGGAACCAGGCGTTCTGGTCGGCCAGGAATTTCGACCAGTCGCCGTAGATCTTCTTCCACTCGGGGTTGGTGTTGTTCAGGTCCGAGTAGATCTGCTGGGCCGACTTGAAGGCGGCGTTCATGACGTCCTGCGAGAACGGACGCAGCTTGGTGCCCGAGCCCACGAGCTGTTTCAGCGCGATCGGGTTCTTCGAGTCGTACTTGGCCGTCATTGTGATGTTGGCGTGCGCGGCAGCCGCCTCGACGATCGCCTTGTACTCGGCCGACAGGCCTTCCCACGCCTTGGTGTTGATGTAGAAGTCCAGCTCGGGGCCGCCTTCCCACCAGCCGGGGTAGTAGTAGAACGGGGCGATCTTGTTGAAGCCCAGCTTCTGGTCGTCGTAGGGGCCGACCCACTCCAGGCCGTCCAGCGTGCCCTTCTCGAGCGCGGGGTACAGGTCGGCGCCGGGAATGGATTGCGGGATCACGCCGAAGGGCTCGAGCACCTTGCCGGCGAACGGGTTGGTGCGGAACTTCAGGCCCTTCAGGTCGGCGACCGACTTGATCTCCTTGCGGAACCAGCCGCCCATCTGCGCGCCCGTGTTGCCGCCCGGCAGGTTCATGATGTTGTACTTGGCGTAGAAGGCGCGCATCAGCTTCAGGCCGTTGCCTTCGTACATCCAGGCGTTCTGCTGGCGGGTGTTCATGCCGAAGGGCACCGCGCAGCCCAGGCAGAAGGTCGGGTCCTTGCCGTAGAAGTAGTACGGGGCCGTGTGGGCCATCTCGACCGAGGCGTTCTGCACGCCGTCGACCACGCCGAACGCGGGCATCAGCTCGCCGCCGGCATGAACGGAAATCTGGAACTTGCCGCCCGTCATGTCGCTGACGCTCTTCGCGAACACCTCGGCGGTGCCGAAGATGGTGTCCAGCGACTTGGGAAAGCTCGACGCCAGGCGCCAGCGGACGGCGGCTTGCGCGTGAACCGCGGGTGCGATGCCGGCAGCCAGAACGCCCGCAATGCCGGCGTTTTTGATGAGGGAACGACGATCCATTAGATAGCTCTCCGAGTTCTTTGAAAAAACGAAACGCGGCTTGTGACCGCGTTGGGGACTTTTGTGTAAGTCCCGGGGATTGTAAAAACGCGCTTACACGCCCCGGGGCGGGTTTACCCTGCGCTGTTGCTGCTGGCGCGAACGAAGCGCTCGCGGATCGACGCCTCGATGCCGATCGAGTCCAACCCGATGGAGGCAAGCAACCTGGCCGGATCGCCATGCTCGATGAAGCGGTCGGGCAGGCCCAGCTGCAGCACCGGCTTCTGCACGCCGGCGGCCTGCAGCGCCTCGAGCACCGCGCTGCCCGCGCCGCCCATGATCGCGCCCTCTTCCAGCGTCACGATGGCATCGTGCGTGCCCGCGACCTTCAGCAGCAGCTCGACATCGAGCGGCTTGGCCCAGCGCATGTTGACCACGGTTGCATCGAGCGACTCGGCCGCCGTGAGCGCCGGGTACAGCAGCGTGCCGAAGGCGAGGATGGCGATGCCCTTGCCCTCGCGGCGGATCTCGCCCTTGCCGAAGGGCAGCGCGTCGAGCGTGAGATGCGGCGCCGCGCCGGCACCCGAGCCGCGCGGATAGCGCACCGCCACAGGGTGGCTCTGCTCGTAGGCGCTCGTCAGCAGCTGGCGGGTTTCGCGCTCGTCGGCCGGGCAGGCGATGCTCATGTTCGGAATGCAGCGCAGGAACGGGATGTCATAGGCGCCCGCATGCGTCGCACCGTCGGCACCGACGAGGCCCGCGCGGTCGAGCGCGAACACCACCGGCAGGTTCTGGATCGCCACGTCGTGGATGAGCTGGTCGTAGGCGCGCTGCAGGAAGGTCGAATAGATCGCGACCACCGGCTTCAGCCCCTCGCAGGCCAGGCCGGCGGCGAAGGTCACGGCATGCTGCTCGGCGATACCAACGTCGTAGTAGCGGTCCGGAAAGCGCTTCTCGAATTCGACGAGCCCGGAGCCCTCGCGCATCGCGGGCGTGATGCCCACGAGACGGCCGTCCGCGGCTGCGGTGTCGCACAGCCACTGGCCGAACACCTGCGTGAAGGTCTGCTTGGGCGCCGAAGCCGGCTTGACCAGCCCGACCTGCGGATCGAACTTGCCGGGGCCGTGGTACGCCACGGGGTCGGCCTCGGCCAGCTTGTAGCCCTGGCCCTTCTTCGTGACCACGTGCAGGAACTGCGGGCCGTCGAGGTGCCTGAGGTTCTCCAGCGTGGGCACCAGCGAATCGATGTCGTGGCCGTCGATGGGGCCCACGTAGTTGAAGCCGAACTGCTCGAACAGCGTGGCCGGCACCACCATGCCCTTGGCATGCTGCTCCAGCCGCTTGGCCAGCTCGAACAGCGGCGGCGCGTTGCGCAGCACGCTCTTGCCGACGTTCTTGGCGGCGGCGTAGAAGTTGCCGCTCATCAGCTGCGCGAGGTAGCGGTTGAGCGCACCCACCGGCGGGCTGATCGACATGTCGTTGTCGTTCAGGATCACCAGCAGCTTGCAGTCGCACACGCCCGCGTTGTTCAGCGCCTCGAAGGCCATGCCGGCCGTGAGCGCGCCGTCGCCGATGATGGCCACCGTGTGGCGGTCCTCGCCCTTCTGCTTGGCGGCCATGGCCATGCCGAGGGCGGCCGAGATGCTGGTCGACGAGTGGGCGGTACCGAAGGTGTCGTACTCGCTCTCGGTGCGCTGCGGAAAGCCCGAGATGCCGCCGATCTGCCGCAGCGTGGGCATGCGCTCGCGCCGCCCCGTGAGGATCTTGTGCGGATAGGTCTGGTGGCCCACGTCCCACACGAGCCGGTCGTGCGGCGTGTTGAACACGTGGTGCAGCGCGACCGTCAGTTCCACCGTGCCCAGGTTCGAGCTCAGGTGGCCGCCGGTGCGGGAGACGTTGTCGAGCACGCAGGCGCGCACCTCGTCGGACAGCTGGCGCAGCTGGGCCCGGTCGTATTTGCGGATGGGCGAAGGGTCGTGGAGTGTGGGAAGCAGCGGAGCAGCCATGGGGGAGGTTTGTTCTTTTCTCTCAGCGATCGCGGTCGACGACCATGTGGGCCAGCGCGCGCAACGCCGCGGTATCGGCCAGGCCGCTGCGCTCCAGTGCGGCGAGCGCGTCGGCCAGCAGCTGGCGGGCCTGGGCGCGGGCGCCGTCGAGGCCGAGCAGCGACACGTAGGTGGGCTTGTCGGCCGCGGCGTCCTTGCCGGCGGTCTTGCCGAGGGTCTGCGAGTCGGCCGTGACATCGAGGATGTCGTCGACCACCTGGAACGCGAGGCCGATGGCCGCGCCGTAGTCGCGCAGCGCGGCCAGCGCCGCGGCGCTCACCGTGCCGCAGGCGGCGCCCATCTCGACGCTGCCCTGCAGCAGCGCGCCGGTCTTCAGGCGGTGCATCTCGCGCAGCTGCGCTTCGTTCAAGGCGATGCCGACGCTGGCCAGGTCGATGGCCTGGCCGCCAGCCATGCCCTGGCTGCCCGCGGCGCGCGCGAGCAGTCGGCACAGCAGGGCCTGGGTGGCGGCGGGAATTTCATCGCCCTCGGGGGTGAGCAGTTCGAAGGCCAGGGCCTGCAGGGCGTCGCCGGCCAGCAGGGCATCGGCCTCGCCGAACTTGACGTGCACCGTGGGCTTGCCACGGCGCAGCACGTCGTTGTCCATGCACGGCAAGTCGTCGTGCACCAGCGAATAGGCGTGGATCAACTCGGTGGCGCAGGCTGCGCGCAGAGCGGCGGCAGCATTGCCGCCAACGGCCTCGCTGGCGGCCAGCACCAGCAGCGGCCGCAGGCGCTTGCCGCCGTCGAGCACGGCGTAGCGCATGGCGTCGCCCAGCAGCACAGGGGCATCGACACCGACCCAGCGCGACAGCGCAGATTCGACATTCGCCAGGTGGGGTTCGCTCCAGCCGGCAAGCGTGCGGGCGTCCCAGGGCGCGGAATTCAGCGTGGCGGCGCTCATTCAGGCGTCCAGACCTTCAGGCTGCCCGAATCGAGCACCTTGATCTGGTCTTCGACCGCCTGCAGCTTGTCGCGGCAGAAGGCCAGCAGCGCCGCGCCGCGCTGGTAGCTGACTAGCAGCTGGTCCAGCGGAAGCTGGCCCGACTCGAGTTCCGCCACCAGTTGCTCCAGTTCCTGGAGCCCGGCTTCGTAACTGGCTGGCATCGGACCCGTGTCGGGCGTTGCCGCCGGGCTGGACGAGGAAGGGGGAGGCACCTTGGGCATGCAAGCGAAACGTGGGTGAAACGAGGCATTTTAGGACCGTGACCGGAACAAGTGGCGGGCGGGCCGCCCCTCGCCCTTGCGGAGACCTATCGCACATTGCGAAATGCCGCGGGAAGCCGGGAGGCCAAAAAAATGGCCCCGGGTACAATGCGAACTTCTCTCGTTGACGACGTTCAACACTGCTCCGGGCAGCCGAATCCTCCTGGCGGCGCCTTCCGTTCTTTTCTTCCTTTTCTCCCTGTGGGGAGCTTGGTCAGGTCCTCCATGTCTGATTTAAGTCTTCAACTGCAGCAGGCCGCGAGCCAACTTCCAGTTTCCGCGTATTTCGACGAGGCGCTCTTCGCCCGCGAGATGCAGAACCTTTTCTCGCGAGGGCCCCGCTATGTCGGCCATCGCCTGGCCGTGCCCGAGATGGGCGACTTCCACACCCTGCCCCAGGAGCACCAGGGCCGTGCGCTCGTCCACACGCCCAAGGGCGTGGAACTGATTTCGAACGTCTGCCGCCACCGCCAGGCCCTGATCCTGAAGGGCCGGGGCCAGCTCGAGAGCCAGTCCGGCGGCAACATCGTGTGCCCGCTGCACCGCTGGACCTACGCCGCGAGCGACCCGCGCACCACCGGCACGCTGATCGGCGCCCCCCACTTCGAGCAGGACCCCTGCCTGAATCTGCATAACTACCCGCTCACCGAGTGGAACGGCCTGCTGTTCGAGAAGAACCCCGACGGCTCTGGCCCCGACGTGGCGGCCGACATGGCCGGCCTCGGCCCGCAGGCCGACCTCGACTTCTCGGGCTACGCGCTCGACCGCGTCGAGCTGCACGAGTGCAACTACAACTGGAAGACCTTCATCGAGGTCTACCTCGAGGACTACCACGTCGGCCCCTTCCACCCCGGCCTGGGCAGCTTCGTCACCTGCGACGACCTGCGCTGGGAGTTCAAGCCGCGCTATTCGGTGCAGACGGTGGGCGTGGCCAACCGCCTGGGCCGCGCGGGCAGCCCGGTCTACCAGAAGTGGCAGGAGCAGCTGCTCAAGTACCGCGAGGGCAAGCCGCCGAAGTACGGCGCCATCTGGCTGACCTACTACCCGCACGTGATGGTCGAGTGGTATCCGCACGTGCTCACGGTGTCGACCCTGCACCCCGTGAGCCCGACGAAGACGCTCAACATGGTCGAGTTCTTCTACCCCGAGGAAATCGTCGCCTTCGAGCGCGAGTTCGTCGAGGCCCAGCAGGCCGCCTACATGGAGACCTGCGTGGAAGACGACGAGATCGCCGAGCGCATGGATGCCGGGCGCCGCGCGCTGATGCTGCGCGGCGACAACGAGACCGGCCCCTACCAGAGCCCGATGGAAGACGGCATGCAGCAGTTCCACGAGTGGTACCGCAGCGCGATGCAGAACGCCTGAGCCGATGGCTGCCGCATCGACGGGTGTTCCAGGAACACCACGGAACCGGCTTTGCCGGGCCGTTGGTGTTGCCCCCGGTGAGGGGGTAGGAGAAGCGACACGAAGTGCGCGAAGCCTGGGGGAGAACCAATAGTGCAAGCGCTGTGGATGGTGCTGGGGGCCTTTTTGTTCGCCACGATGAGCGTGGTCGTGAAAGTCGCCTCGGCGTGGTTCAACAGCGGCGAGATGGTGCTCGGGCGCGGCCTGATCGGCATCGTCTTCCTCTGGCTGCTGGCCCGCAACCGCGGCGTGTCGCTGGCCACGCGCTACCCCGGCATGCACGCCTGGCGCAGCACCATCGGCGTGGTGTCGCTGGGTGCGTGGTTCTATGCCATCGCCCACATGCCGCTGGCCACCGCCGTCACGCTCAACTACATGAGCAGCGTGTGGGTCGCGGCCTTCCTGGTCGGCGGCGCGCTGCTGGCCTGGGTGCCCGTGCCCGGTCGCGACGGCCGCGTGGAGCGCCCGCCGCTGCAGGGCGCGCTGGCGATGACGGTGCTCGCAGGCTTCGTCGGCGTGGTGCTCATGCTCAAGCCCAGCGTGAACGGCAACGAGGGTTTCGCGGGCCTGCTGGGACTGCTGTCGGGGCTGACGGCCGCCTTCGCCTACATGCAGGTGGTGGCGCTGTCGCGCATCGGCGAGCCCGAACTGCGTACCGTCTTCTACTTCGCGGTCGGCTCGGCCGTGGCCGGCGCCATCGCCACCACGTTCACCGGTTTTTCGGGCGGCACTTCCTGGACGTGGGAGCATGCGCTGTGGCTGCTGCCCATCGGCCTGCTCGCCGCGCTCGGCCAGCTGTGCATGACGCGCGCCTACGCCACCGCCAAGACACAGGCCGGCACGCTGGTGGTTGCGAACCTGCAGTATTCGGGCATCGTGTTCGCCGCGTTCTACGGCGTCGTGCTGTTCGATGACCGGATCGACGCGGCCGGCTGGGCGGGCATGACCCTTATCATCGCGAGCGGCATTGCTGCAACAGTGTTGCGACAACGGGCCGTGCCCAAGGCCCCGGCCGAGGAACACTGAAGCAGGCAGCGTGCATTTCCAGATTCCCCAAGGAGCAAGCGCCATGTACGACACCCTCATCTCCGCCGAGCAGCTGCAGCAGCTGCAGGCCAGCGGCAAGCCTTTCATGGTGTTCGACTGCAGCTTCGACCTGATGAAGCCCGAAGCCGGCGCGCAGCAGTACGCGACTGCACACATTCCGGGCGCTCTCTACGCCAACCTCGACACCGACCTCAGCGCCAAGCACGGCGCCCCCGGCGCGCATGGCGAAGTCGTCGTGGCGCAGGAGGACGGCGTGCCCGCATCGGGCGGACGCCACCCGCTGCCCAGCCGCGAGAAGTTCGCGGCGTGGCTCTCCGGCATCGGCTTCGCCAACGACATGCAGGCCGTGGTGTACGACCGCAACGGCGCCAACTACTGCGGCCGCCTGTGGTGGATGCTCAAGTGGATGGGCCACGACGCGGTGGCCGTGCTCGACGGCGGACTGCAGGCCTGGCAGGCCGCTGGCGGCGAGGTCACCGGCCGCGAGGAGCCAGCCCGCTTCCAGTCGAACTTCGTCGCGGGCGAGCCCATCGCGAAGCTCGTGACCACCGAAACAGTGTTGCGCCGGCTCGGCCAGCCTGACCAGAACCTGATCGACGCACGCGCCGGTGCGCGTTACCGCGGCGAGGTGGAACCTCTGGACCCGATCGCCGGTCACATCCCCGGGGCCCTGAACCGGCCTTTCGCCGACAACATCGGTCCCGACGGCAAGTTCAAGCCGGCATCGCAATTGCGTGCCGAGTTCGAAGCGCTGCTCGCGGGACGTGATGCGGCGACAGTCGTCCACCAGTGCGGCAGCGGCGTGAGCGCCGTGCCAAACCTGCTCGCCATGCAGATCGCGGGATTCGGGACGACCGCGCTCTATGCCGGCAGCTGGAGCGAATGGAGCAACACGCCGGGGCTGCCGACCCGGCAAGGCGCTGAACCATGAAGCACATCCGACTCCGACGCACCACCGGTCTCGCAATCGCAGCCGCGCTCCTCGCGGCAGCACCGTTCCTCACCGCCCAGGCCCAGCAGCAGCACGCCCACGTGCACGGCCAGCTCAAGCTCGACGTGGCCGTCGACGGCCCCACGGTGGTGATCGACATGGAATCCCCGCTCGACAACATCGTGGGCTTCGAGCGCGCACCCAAGACCGATGCCGAGAAGAAGATCGTCGAAGACGCCGTCGCCCAGCTGCGCGCGGCCGACAAGCTCTTCATCGTCGACCCCGCCGCCAACTGCAAGCTGGGCCCGGTCGACCTGCGTTCCGGCGCGCTGGGTCTCGGCAACCCCGACCCCAACGAGCCCGTCGGCCACGCCGACCTCGACGCCACCTTCTCCTTCAACTGCACCAACGCGGCCGCCGCGAAGTTCATCGACCTGAACCTGTTCGGCGCCTTCAAGGGCCTGCGCCAGATCGACTCGCAGATCGCCACCGCGCAGGGCCAGTTCAAGCGCCAGCTCAAGCGCCCCGCCGGCGCGCAGGCGGCCCAGCCCGCACGCCTGAGCTGGGGCAAGTGACGCCGTGAGCGACCTCCCTTCGGCGCAGGCCTCCTCGGCCCTGCGCGTCGTGCTCGCGGCCGAGGCGCTGCGCTTCACATGGCCTTCGGCCAAGGCCCCGTGCATCGACATCGAGGCCTTTCGCATCTCGGCAGGCGAGTCGGTGTTCCTGCATGGGCCCAGCGGCTGCGGCAAGAGCACGCTGCTTTCGCTGCTGGCCGGCGTGCTGGTGGCCGACGAAGGCCGTGTCACGCTGCTGGGCCACGACTGGTCGAAGCTCTCGGGCACGCAGCGCGACCGCAGCCGCGTGGCGCACGTGGGCTACATCTTCCAGCAGTTCAATCTTCTGCCTTACCTGAGCGTGATCGACAACGTGCTGCTGCCCTGCCGCTTCTCGCAGCGGCGCGAGGCCAATGCATCGCGCAACGGCAGCTCGCGTGGCGAAGCCGAACACCTGCTCGACCAGATGGGCCTGGACCGCAACCTGTGGAACCGCCAGGCGCTGCAGCTCTCCGTGGGCCAGCAGCAGCGCGTGGCCGCGGCGCGCGCACTCATCGGCCAGCCCGAGGTGGTGATCGCCGACGAGCCCACCTCCGCGCTCGACGAGGACCGGCGCGAAGCCTTTCTCGACGTGCTGCTCACGGCCTGCGCCGAGCACCACAGCGCGCTCGTGTTCGTGAGCCACGACCAACGCATCGCGCAGCGCTTCGCGCGGCATGTGCTGCTGCCCGAGATCAACCGCGCCGCCACCAGCGCGATGGCGGTGGATGCATGAAAGCGCTCTTCTCCATTGCATGGCGCAGCGCCTGGAACCGGCGCTTCACGCTCGCGCTGACGGTGTTCTCCATCGCGCTCTCCACATTCCTGCTGCTGGGCGTGGAACGCATCCGCACCGAGCTGCGCGAGAACTTCGCATCGTCCGTCTCGGGCACCGACCTGATCGTCGGCGCACGCACCGGCTCCACGCAGCTGCTGCTGTACTCGGTGTTCCGCATCGGCGCGGCCACCAACAACATCTCGTGGAAAAGCGTGCAGGCGCTGTCGGCGCATCCGGGCGTCGACTGGGTGGTGCCGCTGTCGCTGGGCGATTCGCATCGCGGCTTCGCGGTGCTGGCCACGTCCACCGACTACTTCACGCACTTCCGCTACGGCGACAGGCAGACGCTGAAGCTGCGCGAGGGCAAGCCCTTCAGCGAGCTGTTCGACGCGGTGGTGGGCGCCGAGGTGGCCGACAAGCTCGGCTACCACGTGGGCCAGAAGATCACGCTCGCGCACGGCAGCGGCGAGCTCAACGTGGCCGAGCATGCGGACAAGCCCTTCACCGTGGTCGGCGTGCTCGCGCGCACCGGCACGCCGGTCGACCGCACGGTGCACATCGGCCTCGCGGCCATGGAGGCCATCCACCTCGAATGGGTGGGCGGCGCGCCGATGCCGGGCGTGCACATCTCGCCGGAGCAGGTGCGCAAGTTCGACCTCACACCCAAGAACGTGACAGCCGTGCTGGTGGGCCTGAAGAACCGCGCGGCCGTGTTCGGCGTGCAGCGCTGGATCTCGACCTACACCGGCGAGCCGCTGATGGCCATCCTGCCCGGCGTGGCGCTCGACGAGCTGTGGAGCGTGATCGGCATCGGCGAGAACGCGCTGCTGCTGATGTCTGCGCTGGTGGCGCTGGTGAGCCTCGCGGGGCTGGTGTCGGTGGTGATGGCGGGCCTCAACGAGCGGCGCCGCGAGCTCGCGGTGCTGCGTGCCGTGGGCGCGGGCCTGCGGCATGTGCTGGCCCTGCTCGCGCTCGAAGGCGCGATGGTCACCGTGCTGGGCGTCGCGCTGGGCCTCGTGATGGCGGTGCTGGGCATCGCCCTGCTCTCGCCATGGCTGCAGTCGCAGTTCGGGCTGACACTGAGCCTTTCCGAACCTACACTGAACGAATGGCTGCTGATGGCGAGCCTGCTGGTCGCCGGATGGCTGGCGAGCCTGCTGCCCGGCATCCGCGCCTATCGACTCTCCCTTGCAGACGGCCTCTCGCCGAGGATTTGAACCATGCCTTTCACACACGCGACCTCCACCAGCAAAGCTTTCATGCGGCTTTCAATGCTGATCGCCGGTGCCGGCCTCGCGGCCGCCGCATGGGCCGCGGAGCCCGCCCCCAAGGACACCACCGCCACCAATCCGCTGGGCGGCAAGGCCACCCCCGCGACGCCGGCCAAGGCCACGCCGGGCCAGCCGCGCCAGATCACCTGGGAAGAGCTGGTGCCCAAGGACTGGGACCCGGCCAAGGAGTTCAAGGGCATGGACCTGAGCGCGCTCGACGACGGCGACCCGCGCGCCAACGAGCTGCTCATGAAGATGCAGGAGGTGTCGAACAACGCACCGACCAACCCCGCGATGAACGGCACCGAGATCAAGATCCCCGGCTTCATCGTGCCGCTCGAGGAAGCCAAGGGCGAAGTCACCGAGTTCCTGCTGGTGCCCTACTTCGGCGCCTGCATCCACACGCCGCCGCCGCCGGCCAACCAGATCCTGCACGTGGTGCCGCAGAAGGGTGCCAAGTTCCGCGCGATGGACACCGTGTGGGTCACCGGCAAGCTGCAGACCCTGCGCAACGATTCGATGATGGGCGTGAGCGGCTATCACGTGAGCGCGGCCACCGTCACCAAGTACACCGGCGGCTCCAAGTAAGGCCGGCGGCTGCTGCCGCCATCGGGCACCGGAGGCGATGGCCTCCGGGCCGTGTGGTTCTGCGCCGACAGGCTTGACGGCAGGGAGCCGACACAGACCGTTGCATCCACGGCGCAGGCTCTGTCATCGCCTGCAGCCGGGCACCGTTGAAGAAGTTCCGGGCACGACGCCGGCGTCCTCATGGAACTCCAGATGACAAAAAATCTCTCCACCGCCCCGCGGCTGTTGACGATCTCGCTGTGCATCGGCGCCCTCGTCCTCGCAGGCTGCGACAAGTCCCCGAGCACGCCCACTGCCGCTGTTTCGGCACAGGACCCGGCGACCGGCATCCCTGCCCCGTCCGTGCCGCAGACGCAGCCGCCTACGGCCGCTCCTGTTCAGGCCGCCTACACGCCGCCCAGCGCCGAGCAGCTCTACCAGATGGTCGCCCCCATTGCGCTGTATCCGGACAAGCTGGTCGCGCAGATCCTGGCCGGCGCCACCTACCCCGATCAGATCACAGCGGCGCACGATTGGCTCGCGCAGAACCGCAATCTCAAAGCAGGCCCGCTGGCCGATGCGGCCAACCAGCAGCCCTGGGACCCGAGCGTGAAGTCGCTCACCGCATTCCGCCCCGTCATCGACCAGATGGCCGGCAACATCCCTTGGACCCAGGCGCTCGGGCAGGCCTACTACAACGACCCGGCCGACGTGATGAACGCGATCCAGGTCATGCGCCAGCGCGCGGCGAAGGCCGGCCGCCTCAAGAACAACGACAAGATGCGCGTGGTCACAGCCGCGCCGCCGCCGAACTATGCGCCCGCGCCCGACGTGCAGCCCGTGTATGCGGGCCCCGCGGTTATCGAGCCGCCGCAGGAGTTCATCACCATCGAGCCCGTGCAGCCTGATGTGGTGTACGTTCCCGCCTACGATCCGGAGGTGATCTACGGTGCGCCGCAGCCGGTGTATCCGGGCTATGCCTACGCACCGCCGGTCCAGGTGGTGTCGCCGGGCTACAGCAGCGGCCAGGTGCTGGCCGCCGGCGCGCTCGCCTTCGGCACGGGCGTGATCGTGGGTGCCGCGCTCGAGCGCCACAACTGGGGCTGGCACTCGTGGAACATGAACTGGGGCGCACCGCGCTGGCGCGACCGGGGCCCCGCCCCTCAGCCGGCCTTCGCGCGGCCCGCCGTGGTCTACAACAACAGCACCTACGTCTCGCGCTCAACCACGGTGGTCAACAACGTGCGCAACGTCAATGTCTACAACAACAATGCCGGACCGCGAGGCGCGCTGCCTCCGGGAGCGCCGCCCAATTTCGCAGCGGGCCCGGGGGCCGCGCAGCAACTGCAGCAGCAACAGCAGCGGGCCCTCTTCGCCCAGCAGCAACAGCAGGCACAGCAACAGCAGCAACAACGCCTCCAGCAGCAGGCCGCGCTCACCCAACAGCAACAACAACAGGCTCGTGCGCAACAGCAAGCCCAGCAGCGGCAACAGGAGCAAGTCCGGCGCCAGCAGGCCATGCAGCAACAGCAGACACAGAACCAGGCCCGCCAGCAGCAACAGCAGGCGCAGCAGCAGGAGCAGACGCGCCGGCAACAACAGGCGCAGCAACAGGCCCAGCAGCAGGCGCGCGACCAGCAGGCTCGCCAGGCGCGAGGCCTGATGCAGCCTCAACAGCAGCAACAGCAAGCCCAACAACAGGCACAGCTCGCGCAGCAACGCCAGCAGCAACAGGCCGCGCAGGAGCAACGGCGCCAACAGCAGGCCCAGCTCGAACAATCACGCAACCAGCAGAGTCAGCAGGAGCAGATGCGCCGCCAGCAGCAGGCCGATCAACAGGCGCGCGCGCAACAACAGGCGCAGCGGCAACAGGAGCAGATCCAGCGCCAGCAGGCCATGCAGCAACAGCAGGCACAGAACCAGGCTCGCCAGCAGCAACAGCAGGCAGCGCAGCAGGAGCAGATGCGCCGGCAACAACAGGCGCAGCAACAGGCGCAGCAGCAGGCCCAGCAGCAGGCCGCGCGCATGCGACAGCAACAACAGCAGATGCAGGCCATGCAGCAACAGCAGCAGGCCCAGCAACAACAGCAGCAGCAACGCATGGCGGCCGCTGCCGCGGCACGCCAGCAGCAACAGCAACACCAGCAGCACCGCCCCGGCGACCCGAGGCAACAGCAGCAGTAGCGCGCCCGCGCCGCCTCGACTGCACCGTCGCGGTGGCGCCTATCCGCAGCCTCAGTTCTTGCCGATCTCGGTCAGCAGGCGCGTGACGAGGTACAGGCGCGGCACGATCGAGTCGGCTTCGATGTACTCGTCGCGTGCGTGGTAGCCGAAGCCAGCGAGGCCGAAGCTCTCCACCACCGTGGCCTTGCCCGAGCGGCCCGCGTAGCCCGCGTCGGTGCCGCCGCCGGTCATGGGCGTCAGCGCGAGGTCGCGGTCGATTTCCTTGTAGATGGCCTGTGCCTTCTCGGCCAGCGCGCGGCCCTTGTCGCCCGCGATGAAGGCCGGGCGGCCCACTTCCACCTTCACCGTGGTCTCGGTGTCGGGAATCAGCTTGCCCGACGCGATCTTCGCCTGCAGCGCCTCGGCGAGCTTCTTCTCGGCGCCGGGCTGCGTGATGCGGATGTCGCCCTGCGCCTGCGCTTTTTCGGTGATCTGGTTGAGCGGGCCGGTGGCGCGTGCCACGGTCCAGTTGAGCGTGGCGCCGGGAATGTCCTTGGCGAGGTCCTTGGTCTGCAGCATCTGGTACGAGAGCTCGTACAGCGCATTGCGGCCCAGTTCGGGCGCCGCGCCCGCATGCGACGCGCGGCCCTTCACCTCGAGCGTGGCGGTGGCGATGCCGGCCGCGCCGAGCAGCAGCGACTCGCCCTTGACCACCGACTTCGCCACCGTCGGCTCGAAGGACAGCACCGTGTCGTGCTGGTCGGCCATGGTCGCGATCAGCTCGCCGGAGCCGAGCGAGCCTACTTCCTCGTCGGGGTTCATGAGCACGGTGAGCGTGTCGTAGTCGCGCCAGCCGGCATCGGCCAGGATTTTCAGCGAGGCCAGCATGACCGCGAGGCCGCCCTTGTCGTCGGCGATGCCGGGACCGTAGATGCGGTTGCCGTCGACCTTGTAGGGCTGGCTGCCGAGGATGCCCGGCGCGTACACCGTGTCCATGTGGCCCTGCAGCATGATCTTGCGCTTGCCCGTGCCCTTGAGCGTGCCGATCACGATGTCGGCGCCCGCGCCGGCCGTCGCCTTGCGGCGCTCGGTCTTGAAGCCGGCCGCCTTCAGGCGCCCTTCCACCACATCGGCCATCTTGAGCAGGCCGTCGACATTCAGGCTGCCCGATTCGATCAACACCATCTCCTTGAGGTTGTCGATCACCGCGGGCTGCGCCTTCTCGGCGGCGGCGAGCAGCTTCGCGTCGGGTGCGGCGTGGGCGGCAGCGGCGCCGAGCACGAGGCCGCAGGCCAGGGCCATGGAGCGAAGCGGGAATGAAGGCGGACGCGAGGTCATGGTCTTTTCTCTGGAGTGGATGACGGCGCACAGCATAGCCATGCGGCCTCGCGCGGCGAGCAAATCGGAGACACGGCCCAGGGCGGCTATGCGCCCCTTGTTGCTGCGGCTTTCCGAGCGGACTTCGACTGCCCCCTCGACGCCTTCACGGGCAACGCCGACGCAACGGGCCTCTCGCTCTTGTGGGCGACCGGTGCCGGCATGGCGCGCCCCTCTCCCTCCCGGGCCGACTGCATGTGCCCGCTCTCACCGATGGTCATGCCGACGATGCGCGCCAGTTGCCGGCTCACGCTGATGTACGCGTGGCCCAGGCGGCTGTCGAAGTAGAGCGAATCGCCCTTCGCCATGCGCACCACCTCGCCGTTGTCGAAGTGCACCTCGATCTCGCCCGACAGCACATAGGCGAACTCCTCGCCGCCATGCCGCACGAAGTCTTCCGGACCGTGGATCTTGCGCGCGTGCACCGTGCCGACGATGGGGCTCATCTGCTTGCCTGCCGCGGTGGTACCGAGGAACTCGTAGGCGATGGACAGCCCCTTGTAGACCACGCCCTTGCCCGCGCGCGTGACCACCGGCCCGTCGAGCTGCGCGGGCTTGACGCCGGCGCCCGCGAACATGGCGTTCATGTCCATGTCGAGCGCACGGCCCAGCGCGGTGAAGTTCTCGTAGCCCAGCGCGAGCTGGCCGCGTTCGGCGCGTGAGATGGTGGTGATCGACACGCCCGAGCGCTCGGCCAGCTGCGCCAGCGTCCAGCCGAAGCGCTTGCGCGCGGCGCGCAGGCGGTTGCCGAAGGTGGCGCGGTCCAGCGTGGGCGGCTCGTCCCTGGGCTTCGTTCCCGTCTTGGTCCCTGTGTGTGGATTCACGCTTGGCTTTCTCTTGTGGTGCCGCAGATTCTGCCAGCCGAGAGGGGCGCCATCCATGCCAACCCGCGTGACCCGGGCCCGGAATTTGCGTATACGCAAATTGCGCGAACGCAAATTTCACCAGCACGGTGCATCATGGTTTCCCCTTGGCACCCCTGAATCAATTTGCGTATCCGCAAATTTCTTCCTACACTTTTCGCCGATGACTTCCAGCACTGCAGAGCCCGTCGTGGCTGACTTCCTCGTGATCGGCGGCGGCATCGCCGGGGCCTCGGTGGCCCACTGGCTCGCCCCGCACGCACGCGTGATCCTTCTCGAGCGCGAATCGCAACCGGGCTACCACTCCACCGGCCGCTCCGCCGCCCTCTTCATGGAGAGCTACGGCACCGCGCAGGTGCGCGCCCTCACCATGGCGAGCCGGGCCTTCCTCGAGCATCCGCCCGAAGGCTTCAGCGAGCACCCGCTGCTCACGCCGCGCGGCGCGATGATGGTCGCCGGCGCCGAGCACATGGCCGAGCTCGAAGCCCACTGGCAGGTGCTGCGCGACATGAACACTGGCGCCTCGCGCCTGAGCGGCGAAGAGGCGTGCGAGATGGTGCCGGCCTTGCGCCCCGAGCAGGTGCAGGGCGCCGTCTACGAGCCCGATGCATCCGACATGGACGTGCACGCCATCCACCAGGGCTACCTGCGCGGCATGCGTCGCGCGGGCGGCAAGCTGGTGTGCGATGCAGGCGTGACGGCCATCGAGCGCAAGGGCGATCGCTGGCGCGTGGAAGCCGGCGGCGCAATCTACGAAGCGTCCGTGGTGCTCAACGCGGCCGGCGCATGGGTCGACACCATCGCCCAAATGGCCGGTGTGCCGCCGCTTGGCATCGAGCCGCGTCGCCGCTCGGCATTCATCTTCGCGCCGCCCGAGGGCCAGAGCGTGGCGCACTGGCCCATGGTGTTCGGCGCCGACGAAGGCTGGTACATCAAGCCCGACGCCGGCATGCTGCTGGGCTCGCCGGCCAACGCAGACCCGGTCGAGCCGCAGGACGTGCAGCCCGAGGAGATGGACATCGCCATCGCCATGCACCGCATCGAGGAAGCGACCACGCTCTCCATCCGCCGCCCCACGCGCACGTGGGCCGGCCTGCGTTCCTTCGTGGCCGACGGCGACCTGGTCGGCGGCTTCGAGCCCGGCGTGCCCGGCTTCTTCTGGGTAGCGGCGCAAGGCGGCTACGGCATCCAGACATCGGCCGCCATGGGCGAAGCCTGCGCCGCGCTGGCGCGCGGACTGCCGCTGCCCGAGCGCATCGCCTCCTTCGGGCTCACGGCGGAAATGCTGGGCCCGCAGCGGCTGCGCACGGCCGCGGGCTGAGCCCGGCCTGCTCCAACAACACAACAGAACCACCCCACGAGGTCCGACCATGCGCGTCTTCAGTGCTTCCCTTGCCACCGAAACCAACACCTTCGGCCCGATGCCTACGGGCCTCGCCTCCTTCAAGGACCGTGGCTACTTCCCCGCCGGTAAGCACCCCGAGGCGATGACGCTGTTCTCGGGCCCGCTGTGGGCCGCGCGCATGCGCGGCGCCGACAAGGGCTGGACCCTGTTCGAGGGCATGGTGGCCGGCGCGCAGCCCAGCGGCACCACCACGCGCCACGCCTACGAGACGCTGCGCGACGAACTGCTGAACGACCTGCGCGCGGTGCTGCCGGTCGACATGGTGCTGCTCGGCCTGCACGGCGCGATGGTGGCCGACGGCTACGACGACTGCGAGGGCGACCTGCTGGCGCGCGTGCGGCAGATCGTCGGTCCCGACGTGGTGATCGGCGCGGAGCTCGATCCGCACAACCACCTCACGCCGGAGATGATCTCCAACGCGAACGTGATGATCTCCTTCAAGGAGTACCCGCACACCGACGTGCTCGAACGCGGCCTGGAGCTGGTCGACATCTGCGCCGCCACGGTCGAGGGCAAGGTGCGGCCGGTGCCCGCGGTGGTCGACTGCGACATGATCGTCACGGTGCACACCTCGCGCCAGCCGGCGCGCGGCTTCGTCGAGCGCATGCAGTCGCTCGAAGGCAAGGACGGCGTGCTCTCGATCTCGCTCACGCACGGCTTCTCGTGGGGCGACGTGCCCGAGATGGGCACCAAGGTGCTGGTCTACACCGACGGCGACAAGGCGAAGGCCGACATGCTGGCGCGCCAGCTCGCCGACGAGGTCATCGCCATGCGCGACGGCCTCACCGTGAACTACCCCGGCATCGACGCATCGCTCGACGAGGCGCTGGCCTTCGACGGCGGCCCGGTGGTGATCTCCGACGGCGCCGACAACCCCGGCGGCGGCGCGGCCAGCGACTCCACTTTCATCCTGCGCCGCATGGTGGAGCGCGGCATTGCCAACGCGGCACTGGGCCCGCTGTGGGACCCGATCGCGGTGCGCATCGCCTTCGACGCGGGCGTGGGTGCGAAGCTGCCGATGCGCATCGGCGGCAAGATCAGCCCGCTTTCCGGCGACCCGCTCGATGTCGAATGCACCGTGAAGGCGCTGAAGCACGACCTGGTGATGACCGGCCTGGCCGGCACGCCCACGCTGATGGGCGACAGCGCGCTGGTCGAGGCCAACGGCATCGAGATCGTGCTGATCACGCTGCGCAACCAGGCGATGGGCACCGACCTGTTCACGCAGCTCGGTTGCGACCTCGCTGCGAAGAAGATCATCGTCGTGAAGTCCTCCCAGCATTTCTACGCGTCGTATTCCAAGGTGGCGAAGCACGTCATCTACGCGGGCGCGCCGGGCGCCGTCACGCTCGACCTGAACACGCTGCCGTATCGCAAGGCCCGTCTGCCGAAGTGGCCGATCGGCGTCGCGGCCTGAGCCTTTCCTTCCTTTTTTCCTGCTGCCTGCCCTCACCGGAGAACCGACGATGAAACGACGGACGCTTGGCGCTCTCGCCGCCCTGGCCCTTTCCACCGCCTTCGCGGCGAGCCTTCCCGCGCATGCCCAGACGCCGCAGCCCAAGACGCTGAAGGTGGTGGCGCATGCCGACCTGAAGATCCTCGACCCGACCTTCACCACCGCCTACATCTCGCGCAACTTCGGCTACATGGTGTACGACACGCTCTTCGCGCAGGACGCGAGCGGCCAGCCGCAGCCGCAGATGGTGGAGAAGTACACCGCCTCGAAGGACGGCAAGCAGTGGAGCTTCACGCTGCGCCCCAACCTCAAGTTCTCCGACGGCAGCGCCGTCACCTCGGCCGACGCGGTCGCGTCGCTGCAGCGCTGGGCCGCGCGCGACAGCCTGGGCCGCGCCATGACGGCCAGCGGCGCCGAATGGAAGGTCACCGACGCGCGCAGCTTCACGCTCACGCTCGCCGAGCCCTTCGGCATGGTGCTCGACGCGCTGGCCAAGCCCTCGGGCTTTCCGCCGGTGGTGCTGCCCGAGCGGCTGGCGAAGATGCCCGCCACCGCACCGCTGACCGAAGTGCTGGGCTCCGGCCCCTACATCTTCAAGCGCGACGAATGGGTGCCGGGCAACAAGGCCGTCTTCGTGCGCAACCCCAACTACGTGGCGCGCAGCGAGCCGCCGAGCGGGCTGGCCGGCAGCAAGAAGAGCAACTTCGACCGCGTCGAGTGGCTCTACCTGCCCGATGCCAACAGCGCGGTAGCGGCGCTGAAGCGCGGCGAGGTCGACATCATCGAGCAGCTGCCGCCCGACTACATCGCGCCGCTGCGCACCGACACGGGCGTGAAGATCGGCTCCGGCGGCGCCTACCAGGGCTTCCTGGTGATGAACCAGCTGCATCCGCCCTTCAACAACCCGAAGGTGCGCCAGGCGCTGCTGCAGGCCGTGAGCCAGGAGCGCTTCATGGCGGCCATGGGCTTCCCGCTCGACATGCGCATGGCCTACTGCGCCACCTACTTCATCTGCGGCAGCCCCAACGACACCGCGGCCGGCGCCGAGCCCTACCGCAAGGCCGACGTCGCAAAGGCCAAGAAGATGCTCGCCGACGCCGGCTACAAGGGCGAGAAGGTGGTGCTGCTGGTGCCCAGCGACGTGCCCTACCTGAACGCAGAGGCGCTGATGGCCGCGCAGACGATGAAGAGCATCGGCCTGAACGTCGACGCCCAGACCATGGACTGGGCCTCCATCGGCGCGCGCCGCGCCAAGCGCGACGCACCCGACGCGGGCGGCTGGAACATGTACGTCACCGTGGCCGGCGAATTCGACGCCAACTCGCCCATCAGCAACGCCTACCTGAGCGCGGCCTGCGGCAACACCCTGCCCGGCTGGCCATGCGACAAGCAACTGGACGACCTGCGCACCGCCTGGCTGAAGGAGACGGTGCCCGCCAAGCGCAAGGAGCTGCTCGACGCCTTCCAGGCCCGCGCCTACGAGGCCGTGCCCTACATCAACGCCGGCCAGTACTCGGCCGCCTTCGCCGCGCGCACCAGCCTGAAGGGCCTGGACAAGCTCTGGTCCGGCATGCCGACGGTCTGGGCGCTCGACAGGCAGTAAGGGCCGGAGGGACACCGCCATGGGCTACATCGTTCGACGCTTCATCGCGACCCTGCCCGTCATGGCGGTGGTGGCCGTGGTGGTGTTCCTGCTGATCCATCTCTCGCCGGGCGACCCGGCCGCGCTCATCGCGGGCGACCTCGCCACCACCGAAGACATCGAGAAGCTGCGTGCCGCACTCGGCCTGAACCTGCCGCTGTGGCAGCAGTTCGGGCTGTGGATCGGCAAGCTGTTCACCGGCGACCTGGGCACCTCGATCTTCACGCAGATGCCCGTCACGCAGCTGCTGGGCCAGCGGCTGGAGCCCACGGTGTCGATCGCCGCGCTGACCATGCTCATCACGCTGGTGGTGTCGGTGCCGCTGGGCACGCTCGCGGCCTACCGCGCGGGCAGCTGGATCGACCGGCTGGTGATGCTCTTCGCGGTGCTGGCCTTCTCGGTGCCGGTGTTCCTGGTGGGCTACCTGCTGGTCTACAGCTTCGCGATCCAGCTGCCGTGGTTTCCGGTGCAGGGCTACGTGCGCTTCGCCGAAGGCCCGGGCGAGTGGCTGCGCTCGCTGGTGCTGCCCTGCGTGAACCTCGCCCTGGTCTACATCGCGCTGGTGACGCGCATGACGCGTGCCACTGTGCTCGAAGTGCTGCACGAGGACTACATCCGCACCGCCCGCGCCAAGGGCCTGGGCGTGCTGCCGGTGCTGGGCCATGCGCTGCGCAACGCGGCCATCCCCATCGCCACCACCGTGGGCGCGGGCATCGCGCTGCTGATCGGCGGCGTGGTGGTCACCGAGACGGTGTTCGCCATTCCCGGCGTGGGCCGGCTGGTGATCGACTCGGTGCAGCGGCACGACTATCCGGTGATCCAGAGCGTGCTGCTGCTGTCGGCGGGCGTGTACGTGCTGATCAACCTGCTGATCGACCTGAGCTACCGGCTCTTCGATCCGCGCATCCAGTACTGAATCACCCATGTCCTCCGTACTTCCCATGAGCGACATCGATGTGCCCGCGACGTCTGCCACAGCCGCCACCCCGGCAGCCGCGCCGCCGGTCGAGGCCCCCTTCGTTCCGCCGCGCCTGCGCTGGCTGCGCAAGCACCCGACGCTGATCATCGGCGCGCTGCTGCTGATCGCGGTGGCGGCGCTTTCCATTGCCGCGCCCTGGATCGCCACGCACGACCCGCAGGACATCGACCCGCTCGCGCGCATGCAGCTGCCCTCGGCCGAGCACTGGTTCGGCACCGACGCGCTGGGCCGCGACGTGTTCAGCCGAGCCGTGTGGGGCGGACGGGTGTCGATGATCGTGGGCGCCTCGGTGGCGCTGCTGGCCACCTTCTTCGGCGTCGCGCTGGGGCTAGTGGCGGGCTTCGTGCGATGGGCGGACGGACCGATCATGCGCGTGATGGACGGGCTCATGGCCATCCCGGGCATCCTGCTGGCCATCGCGCTGATGGCGGTCACGCGCGCCAGCCTCACGACGGTGATCATCGCCATCACGGTGCCGGAGATTCCGCGCGTGGTGCGGCTGGTGCGCTCGCTGGCGCTCACGCTGCGCGAACAGCTCTTCGTGGAGGCCGCGCACGCGGTGGGCACGCGCCTTCCGGTGATCCTGGTGCGCCACGTGCTGCCGAACACCGTGGCGCCGCTGATCGTGCAGGCCACCTTCGTGGCCGCGGCCGCCGTGCTGACGGAGGCCGCGCTCTCCTTCCTCGGCGTGGGCGTGCCCTCGCAGACGCCGAGCTGGGGGAACATGATGGCCGAGGGCCGCAACTTCGTAGCCGTGGCGTTTCACATCATCCTGTACCCGGGGCTGCTGCTGGCGGCCACGGTGCTGGCCATCAACCTGCTGGGCGACGGCCTGCGCGACGCGCTGGACCCACGCCTGGCGCGCCAACTCTGAGCGAGGCAGCCTCATGACCATCGCCATGTCCCACGCAGCGCTGGCCCCAGGCGAGCCGCTGCTCGAAGTCGACGACCTGCGCACGCACTTCCTCACGCCCGGCGGCGTGGTGCGCTCGGTCGACGGCGTTTCCTACACGGTGCGCGCGGGCCGCACGCTCGGCGTGGTCGGCGAGTCGGGCTGCGGCAAGAGCGTGACCGCCCTGTCGACCCTGCGGCTGGTGCCCACGCCGCCGGGCCGCCACTCGGGCGCCGTGCGCCTGCGCGGCACCGACCTGATGCGGCTGAGCGAGCGCGAGATGCGGCAGATCCGCGGCAACCGCATCTCGATGATCTTCCAGGAGCCGATGACATCGCTGAACCCGGTGCTCACCGTGGGCCGTCAGATCGCGGAGACGGTGCAGCTGCACCAGAAGGCCAGCCGCGCCGACGCGATGAAGCGCGCGGTCGAGATGCTGCGCGTGGTGCAGATCCCCGAGCCCGAGCGCCGCGTGAACGAATACCCGCACCAGCTCTCGGGCGGCATGCGCCAGCGCGTGATGATCGCGCTGGCCCTGGCCTGCAACCCCGAGGTGCTGATCGCCGACGAGCCGACGACCGCGCTGGACGTGACCATCCAGGCGCAGATCCTCGACCTCATCAAGCGGCTGCAGAAGGAGCTGGGCATGGGCGTGGTGATGATCACGCACGACCTCGGCGTGGTCGCCGAGAGCTGCGACCGCGTGGTCGTCATGTACGCCGGCAAGAAGGTGGAGGAAGCCGACGTGATCGACCTCTTCGACCGCCCGCTGCACCCCTACACCCGCGCGCTGATGGCCTCGATGCCCGCGATGAACACCGCGAGCACGCGGCTCACCGAGATACCGGGGCTGGTGCCGGCCGCGCACGAGCTGGGCCGCGGCTGCGCCTTCGCGGCACGCTGCAGCCACGCGCGCGAACGCTGCCGTGCCGAGACGCCGAGGCTGGCGCAGCAAGGCGGCGACCACGTCGTCGCCTGCTTCGCCGTCGAGGAAAACTGGGCCGGTGCCGAGGAGATCGCCGCATGACGACAACCGCTGCGACGCCCTTGCTGCAGGTGCGCAACCTGCGCAAGCACTACACCACCCCGAAGCGCTGGCTGCGGCCGGCCAGACCGGCGATCCAGGCAGTGGACGGCGTCTCCTTCGACGTCGCGCGCGGCGAGACGCTGTCGCTGGTCGGCGAATCGGGCTGCGGCAAGACGACCACTGCCAAGTCGGTGATGCGGCTGGTCGAGCCGAGCTCGGGCTCGGTGCAGCTCGAAGGCCGGGAGCTGCTGTCGCTCTCCGCCGAGGACATGCGCATGCGCCGGCGCGACCTGCAGATCATTTTCCAGGACCCGTATGCCTCGCTGAATCCGCGGCTGACGGCCGGCGACATCGTGGCGGAACCGCTGCGCAACTTCGGCATGGGCGCCGCGGCCGAGCGGCGCGAACGCGTGCAGTGGCTGTTCTCGCGCGTGGGCCTGCGGCCCGAGGCAGCGAAGAAGTTCCCGCACGAGTTCTCGGGCGGGCAGCGCCAGCGGCTTGGCATCGCGCGGGCGCTGGCATTGAATCCCAAGCTCATCGTCTGCGACGAGCCGGTGTCGGCCCTCGACGTGTCGGTGCAGGCGCAGGTGGTCAACCTGCTGATGGACCTGCAGGCCGAGTTCGGCATCGCGTACCTCTTCGTGGCGCACGACCTCGCGGTGGTGCGGCACATCAGCCATCGCGTGGCCGTGATGTACCTCGGCCACATCGTGGAGATCGCCGACCGCGACACGCTGTTCTCGGCACCGCTGCATCCGTACACCGAGATCCTCCTGTCGGCCGTGCCGGTGCCCAACCCGCGCACGCCCGCGCGCCGCATGCTGCTGCAGGGCGATCCGCCGAGCCCGGCCAATCCGCCTTCGGGCTGCCGCTTCCACACCCGCTGCCCGATGGCGCAGGCCGTGTGCAAGGAGAAGGCGCCGGAGTTGAGCGAGCGGCCTTCGTCGTCCGCGAACGGAAGCCACCTGGTCGCCTGCCATTTCCGCTGAAGAAAGGATTCATCCCGTGTCCGAAAAGCTCCCCCACTACGAACTGCTGATCCGCGGCGGCACCGTGATCGACGGCACCAAGGCGCCGCGCTTCGACGCCGACGTCGGCATCGTCGGCGACCGCATCGTCGCCATCGGCAAGCTCGCGGGCCACACGGCGGAACAGACGATCGACGCCACCGGCCGCATCGTGGCACCCGGCTTCATCGACTCGCACACGCACGACGACCAGGCGGTGCTGTCGCAGGCGCAGATGCCGTTCAAGGTGTCGCAGGGCGTGACGACCGTGGTCGCGGGCAACTGCGGCATCAGCGCCGCGCCGCTGCGCGCCGGCATGGACCTGCCCATGCCGCTGAGCCTGCTCGATTCGCCCGCCGAAGGCCGCTTCACCAGTTTCGCCGCGTACCTCAATGCGCTGCGCGCGACACCGTCGTCGGTGAACGTGGCAGCGATGGTCGGCCATTCGACGCTGCGTGCGGTCGCCATGTCAGACCTTGACCGCCCTGCGAACGAGACCGAGATCAAGGCCATGCAGGCGATGGTCGAGGAAGCGATGCAGGCCGGCGCCATCGGCCTGTCGACCGGCACCTTCTACCCGCCAGCAGTGAAGGCGACGACCGAGGAGATCATCGAGGTCGGCCGACCGCTGACTTCACGCAAGGCGCTGTACGTGACCCACATGCGCGACGAGAGCGACCGGGTGATGGAGTCGCTGGAGGAAACCTTCCACATCGGCCGCGCGCTGGGCATTCCGGTGGTGGTGTCGCACCACAAGGTTCAGAACACGCGCAACTTCGGCAAGACGAAGGTGACGCTGCCCTTCATCCAGGAGGCGATGAAGCACCAGTGCATCGGGCTCGACTGCTACCCCTACACGGCCGGCTCCACCATGATCCGCACCGACCGCGGGATGATGGAAGGCCGCGTGCTCATCGCCTCGAGCGTGCCGCACCCCGAATGCGCGGGCCGCGACCTGAAGGACATCGCAGCCGATTGGGGCATGTCGGGCGAGGAAGCGGCCAAGCGGCTGCAGCCCGGCAGCGCGATCTACTTCATGATGGACGAGGACGACGTGCAGCGCATCCTCGCGTTCGACGAAACCATGATCGGCTCCGACGGCATCCCGCTGGGCGACAAGCCGCATCCGCGCCTGTGGGGCACCTTCCCGCGCGTTCTGGGCCACTACAGCCGCGACGTGGGCCTCTTCCCGCTGGAGACGGCGGTGTGGAAGATGACCGGGCTCACCGCACGCAACTTCGGCCTGCACGAGCGCGGCACGCTGAAGCCGGGCCACCACGCCGATGTGGTGATCTTCGACGCCGCGACGGTGCGCGACACGGCCAACTACGAATCGCCGATGCAGCCTGCCGAAGGCATCGATGCGGTGATCGTCAACGGAGCCCTGACCTGGCGCAACGGGGCGCACTGCGGGGCGCGCAACGGGCAGGTGATCACGCGGCGCGAAGCGGCTGCCTGAGCGGGCTCAGTCGGGCGCGTTCATGACCCGGTCGAATTCCTCGTCGGCCGGTACGTTGTCCGCGTCGAGTTCGCTCGCATCGGAAAGATCGATCCCCGTTTCCTCCGAGAGATCGTCGCCCAGGTCGGCATCGGGCTCCTCGAAATCGTCGGCGGGCAGGTTGTCTTCATCGTCTTCGGAGGGCGAAGCGGATCGCGCGGTGGCGTTCATGATCTGTTCCTCGGCTTGTTTCTGACAGGCCCCCTATGGTGCGCCTGTTTCGGCCCTTGCGGTTCATCCGGCGCGAGGCTTCGGTGTCGGAAAGTTTCGCGCCGGCCCGAAGGAAGATCAGTCCTTGTGCACGTGCCCATGCTCCCCGTGGCCGGGGTCGTCATGGCCGTGTTCGTGCCCGTGCTCGCCGTGCGCGAGGCGGCTGACCAGCGTGACCAGCGCGATGCCCGCCACCAGCCACAGGATCTGCGCTGCCGTCTGGCGCGCCGGCAGCCGTTTCTGCAGTTGAGGGATCAGGTCGGCCAGCGCCACGTAGACGAAGCTGCTGCCGGCCAGCACCAGGAAGTACGGCAGCAGGCCATGCAGCTGGTCGACCAGCCACCAGCCCGCGATACCTCCCAGCGCGGTCATGGTGCCCGCGAGCGACACCTTCACCAGTGCCGCCCGCTGGTTGGCCGAGCTCTGGCGCAGTACGACGAGGTCGCCGATGTGGTGCGGAATCTCGTGCGCCAGCACCGCCAGCGCGGCCACCAGGCCCAGCCGGATGTCGGCGGTGAAGGCGGAGGCGATCAGGATGCCGTCGCCGAAGCAGTGCACGCTGTCGCCGGTGAGCACGGCCCAGCCGCCGGTGCGGGGCCCGTGGGCGTGGCCGTGGGAATGACCGTGGGCGTGGTCGTGTCCGTGGTGATCGTGTCCGTCCGTTCCGCCCTTCTCTTCACCCTGGTGATGCTCGTGCCCGTGATGCCATAGCTCAGCCTTGTCGAGCAGGAAGAAGAACACCAGCCCGAACAGCAGCACGCCGAACAGCAAGCCGGGCTCGATGCGGCTTTCGAAGGCTTCGGGCAGCAGGTGCATGAAGGCTGTGGCGAGCAGCGCACCGGCCGCCAGGCTCAGCAGGTGCTGCGGGTTCACGCCGCCCGAACCGCTGCGCACGCCCACTTTCAACAGAAGAGCCGCGACCCACACGCTTCCGATACCGGCAACCAGGGTCGCCGCGATGATGACTATCAAATTCATAGCTGCTTGCGCAAGAAAGACGGCCGCCGGAACTTTTCCGGGGCCGCATACCGATCATAAAAAGAGAAAGGCCGTCACGAGGACGGCCTTCGGCGGGGATTGGCTGACGGGCGCCGTTCAGGCTACGCCGTTGGCTTTGAACCAGGCCGTGGCACGCTGCCAGCCGTCTTCCGCCGCGCTCCTGACATAGCTGGGGCGGTAGTCGGCATGGAACGCGTGACCCGCTTCTGGATACACGACGAAGCTCGACGCCTTGGCCGCCGGGGTTCCGGTTGCCAGAGCTGCTTTCATCTTATCAACCGTGTCAAGGGGGATGCCCTGGTCTTTCCCGCCGTAGAGGCCGAGCACCGGCGCCTGCAGGCTGGCGGCGACGTCGACGGGGTGCTTCGGCGTCAGCTCGCTGGCCTGGCCGACCAGCCGGCCGTACCAGGCGACGCCCGCCTTGACCTTGCCGGTGGCGGCATAGAGCCACACGATGCGGCCGCCCCAGCAAAAGCCGGTGATGGCGGCCTTGCCGGTGTCGCCGCCGTTGGCCTTGGCATAGGCCAGGGCGCCGTCGAGATCGGCCATGACCTGCGCGTCGGGCACCTTGGAGACGATGTCGGCCTGCAGCTTCGGAATGTCGGTGTAGCCGCGCGGGTCGCCCTGGCGGGCATACAGCTCGGGCGCGATGGCCAGGTAGCCGAGCTTGGCGAAGCGGCGGCAGGTGTCGGCGATGTATTCGTGCACGCCGAAGATTTCCTGCACCACCAGGATCACCGGCAGGCCGGTCTTGCCGGCGGGCGCGGCCGCATAGGCGGGCACCTCGAAGTCGCCGACGGCGTACTTGATGGGGCCTGCCTTCAGGCCGTCGGCCGGGGTGCTGATGGCGGACTGCGCCATCACCGGCATGACCGCTGCCGCGTAGCCGACGCCGATGGCGGCCTTGAGGGCGGTGCGGCGCGTGGCGCCCTGCTCGGTGCTGTCGCCGGGGCGAAGCGAATCGAATTCGGAACGGCTGTCGTCGAGAGGCATTGATTGGGCTCCGGTTGAATCGTCGGACAAGGGGCGTGGCGCTGTGGAAAAACGCACGCCGCAATGTAGGCGAAATCGGCCGGCGGCCCTATGCCCCGAACTTCATTGGGGTTGGTGCGCCCCGTAGGCCCGCCGGGCCAGCGCCGCCGCCAGCACCTGTGCCGGATCGACCAGGTCCAGCCCCGCCACCGCGGCCGAGCCATGCAGGCCCAGCGGCACCTCGGTGCAGCCCATGATGATGGTGACGGGGCCATGGCGCTCGGCCAGCCTCAGCGCCACTTCGGAAAAGCATTGCTCGGCGAGCGGCATGTTGCCGGCCTTCACGCCTTCGAAGATGCCGCGCGTGATGGTCTCGCGCTCTTCGGGCAGCGGCACATGGCACTCCAGCCCCTCCTGGGCCAGCGCCTGCTCGTAGAGTCGGATGCGGTAGGTGCCTTCGGTGGCCATCAGCGCCACGCCCGTCGCACCCTGTGCCGCGAGGTGGCGCGCCGTCTCGCGCGCCATGTGCAGCAGCTCCACCTGCGGAAAGCGCTCCTGCAGGTTGGCGTGCCACGCATGTGCCGTGTTGCATGCGATGGCCACCGTGCGGCTGCCGAGCGCCGCCAGCCGGCCCAGCGCCTGCAGCATCGGCTCCAGCGGCTGGTGCGCCCCCTGATTGGTCGAAGCCAGTGCCTCGGTACGGTCGGGCACCGGGACCTGCGCGAGCCAGTGCTCGGGAAAGGACTGGTCGCGCACCGGCTCGCCGCGCGCACGCATCTGCTGCGTGCAGGCCTGCACGAAAAGCCGCACGAAGTCGGCGCCCGCCGCCGGACCCATGCCTCCAAGAATGCCGACAACCTGCGTCACTGCAACTTCCTTTTCATTCTCTCTCCGCGCCGCTGTCAGGTCGCTGGCTTATCGCTCAGCGCCTTCAGGTTTTCCTTCAGCTGCGGGCTCATCGGCAGGTTCAGCGGCACGTTCTTCGGCGGGATCGGCTGCATGAACCACTTGTTGTAGAGCTTCTCGAACTCGCCGCTCTTCATCAGGCCCGCGAAGGTGTCGTCCACCAGCTTCTTGAAGGCCGGGTCGTCCTTGGGCAGCATGCAGGCGTAGGGCTCCACCTGCAGCGAGTCGCCCACCACCTCGTAGTCGCCCGGCGTCTTGGCGTTGGCGATCAGGCCGTAGAGGAGGATGTCGTCCATGGCGAAGGCCGCGACACGGTCGCTCTCGAGCAGCAGGAAGGCGTCGGCGTGGTCCTTGCCGAGCACGATGTCCATGCCGAGGTTCTTCTCGATGTTGTACTTGCGCATGACCAGCACGTTGGTGGTGCCGGTGGTGCTGGCGACGGTCTTCTTCGCGAGGTCGGCGTAGTTCTTGATTTTGGAAGACTTCTTCACCAGCAGGCGCGTGCCCGTGTAGAAGTGGTTGATGGCGAAGGCCACGTCCTTACTGCGCGCGGTGTTGTTGGTGGTGGAGCCGCACTCCAGGTCGATGGTGCCGTTGGTGATCAGCGGAATGCGGTTCTGCGAGGTCACGGGCATCAGCGCCACCTGCAGGTCGGGCTTGTTCAGCTTCTTCTTCACCGCCTCGACCACGGCATTGGACAGATCGACCGCCATCCCGATCGGCTTGCCGGGGCCCTCGAGGTAGCTGAAGGGCACCGACGATTCACGGTAGGCCAGCGTGATCTTGCCGGACTCGGCGATCTTGGCGAGCGTGTCGGCGGCCTGTGCGCCGGTGGCGGTGAAGAACACCGTGGCGGCCACGGTAGCCATGAGGACGGAGAGTTTCATTCGAGCCTTCATTCGGTTGGACTGAACAGGCGGCCAGTGTAGGAACGGGCGAAACAAAACCACAAATTCCAATAGAAAGCTGATCCATGCCCAAAGGTTATGGGCGGGGGTGCTTTTGGCATTTCCGGTGCGGGCCGCGCGCGCCTACAGTCAAAGCCACCGTTCTGCCGAACATTCATTCAATCCATCCATCTCTCCGGAAAGCTGCCTCCATGCATGTGTGTGTGCTCGGCGCCGGCATCGTGGGCCTGGCGACCGCCTGGCAGCTCGAGCGCCAGGGCCATCAGGTCACCGTGATCGACCGCGCCGCTCCCGGCTCGGGCGCGAGCGGGGGCAACGGCGCGCAGCTGAGCTACTCGTACGTGCAGCCGCTGGCCGATCCTTCGATCTGGAAGCAGTTGCCCAAGCTGCTGCTGTCGTCTGCCTCGCCGCTCAAGCTGCGCCCGCAGCTCGATCCGCTGCAGTGGCGCTGGGGCATGGAGTTCCTCGAGGCCTGCAACGCGCGCACCTCGCGCGACACCACCGCGAGGCTGCTGGAGCTGGCCGCGTCGAGCCGCATCGAGTTCGAGGCCATGCGCGCCGAGCTCTCGCCCGACTGCGATTTCTCCGCCACCGGCAAGCTGGTGCTGTACGCCAGTGCCGCCTCTCTCGAGGGCGCGCGGGCGCAGCTCGAACTGCAGCGCAGCATGGGCAGCGAGCAGCGGCTGGTGACGCCCGAGGAATGCGTCGCCATCGAGCCCGCCCTCGCCAGCTACCGCGACCGGATGGCGGGCGCCGTCTACACGCCGAGCGAATGCGCGGCCGACTGCCTCAAGGTGTGCACGGAGCTGACGAAGGCACTTGGCGCGCGCGGCGTGCGCTTCATCACCGGCACCGACGTGCGCGGCTTCGTGCGCAGCGGACGCCGCGTCGCTGCCGTGCACACCGGCAGCGGCGACGTGGAAGCCGATGCCTTCGTGATGGCGCTGGGCTCGGCCTCGCACAAGCTGGGACGTGCGCTCGGCGCGTACCTGCCGGTCTATCCGCTCAAGGGCTACAGCATCACGGTGGACGTCGACCCCGCGCCCGGTGCCGCGCCGCGCGTGAACGTGACCGACAGCGCGCGCAAGGTGGTGTTCGCGCGCATCGGCTCGCGCCTGCGCGTGGCGGGCATGGCCGAGCTGGTTGGGCATGACGCGAGCATTCCGGCCACGCGCATCGAGACGCTGGCGGCCGCCACGCGCGCCCTCTTCCCGCATGCGAGCCGGCTCGAGGAACTGCACCCCTGGACAGGCATGCGCCCCGCCACGCCCAAGGGGCTGCCGATCATCGGACGGCTGGAGAGCGCGCCTTCGAACATGCTGTTCAACACCGGCCACGGCGCGCTCGGCTTCACACTGGCCTTCGGCTCGGCGCTGCGCGTGGCGCAGGCCCTGGAAACCTAGGACCTAGATCGTGTCCTGTATCGCCTGCTGCATGCAGCGGGTGATTTCGCGCACCGCCACCGAATCGGGCCGCGCCGCGAAGCGCAGCGCACGGATCGGCACCGGGATGTGCGGCTCCAGCGTCAGCACGTCGACCTTGGCGCGGTCCGCCGAGCGCGCGGTGCAGCCGTCGACCAGCGCCACGCCGATGCCGTGGTGCGCCATCGCCAGCGCCGCGTGATAGGTCTGCACCGTGACCACCGCCTGCTGGAAGCCCACGCCCGCCTGCCGGCAGGCCTGGCTCAGGCTGGTGCCCACGGGGTCGCGGCTGTCCAGGCCGATCACCGGCCGGTCGACCAGGTCGTGCAGTGCCACCGAGCCGTTGCGCACCAGCGCGCGCGGCAGCATTCCCTTGGGCGCGATGCACACCATGCGGCTGTCGGCCAGCGTCTCCTGCGTGAGCGATGGGTGCACCGCCGGGCTGAAGGCGAAGCCCACGTCGGCCTCCTGCAGCAGCAGCGCCGACATGATCTGCGGCGAGTGCAGCGACTCCACCGTGATCGCGTAGCCCGGATGCTTCTCGCGGAACGCTTTCAGCGCGCGCGGCAGGATGTCGTAGCTCAGGGCCAGCACGCTCAGGATGCGCAGCTCGCCGGTGTCGCCCGCCGTGCGCAGGTTGGCGGCGAGCCGCTGCACCTCGTCGAGCTGCGCGAACAGCCGCTCGATGTGCGGATACAGCGTGAGCGCCTCGGTGGTCGGCGTGAGCCGTCCCTTGGCGCGCTGGAACAACGGAAAGCCCAGCTGCAGCTCGGCATGCTGCAGCGTGCGGCTCACCGCCGGCTGGGTGATGTTGATGAGCCGCGCCGCCGCGCTCACGCTGCCCGTGAGCATGATCGCGTTGAAGACCTCGATGTGGCGCAGTCGCATGATGATCAGCGGCAGTTCATGCCTTCTTCGCGGAACACCGTGGAACCGGCTTTGCCGGGCCACTGGTGTTGCCCCCGGCGAGGGGGTTGGCGAAGCGACACGAAGTGCGCGAAGCCTGGGGGTGAGCTCACTTTCCTCGCGCGAGGTCCATGACCATCCGCGTGCCGAGGTACAGGCGCGGCTCGATCGAATTGACCAGCACGTACTCCGCATCGGCCGAATGTGCGCCGAAGCCTTGCAGGCCGAAGCGCTCGACCACCGGCGCCTTGGTCTTCAGCGCCGCGAAGGCCGCGTCGGTGCCGCCGCCGGCGGCCTTGTCGTCGGCGCCCAGCGGCAGGCCGAGTTCGTCCCTGTAGATCTGCTGTGCATGGCGGGCCATGGCGACCGAGGCTTCGGAGGACTCCAGCGGCGGACGGCGGCGCTCAAACTTCAGCTCGACCTTGGCCTCGGGAATGAGCTGCTTCTTCACGCGCTCGTTCACCTGCTGCTCGATGCGGTCGTAGTCGCTCACCTTCAGCACGCGCACGTCCGCCGCGGCGGTGGCGCTGGCCGGGATCACGTTGCGGTTGGTTCCCGACTTGGAGATGGTCCAGTTCATCTTCAGGCCCGTGGCGGGGTCGGACAGATCGCGCATCTGCAGGATCTGGTGCGAGAGCTCGTACAGCGCATTCACGCCCAGCTCGGGCGCCGAGCCCGCATGCGAGGCCTTGCCCGTGACGTTCAGCGTGACCGAGGCGATGCCCGCGGTGGCGAGCGAGAGCTTGTCTTCCTTGATGGAGGCGCCTTCGAAGGACAGCACCGCATCGTGCTCGCCGCCCATGCGCGTGATGAGGGAGCGCGCGCCGGGCGAGCTGATTTCCTCGTCGCCGTTGATGAGCACGGTCAGCGTACCGTATTCCTTGAACTTCATGGCCTGCAGCATCGACACGATGTGCGTGATGACGGCCACGCCCTGCTTGTCGTCGGCGATGCCCAGGCCGTAGGCCTTGTCGCCGTCGATGCGGAAAGGCTGCCTGTTGATCATGCCCACGGTGTAGACCGTGTCCATGTGCGCGATCAGCAGGATCTTCTTCTTGCCGGTGCCCTTGAAGGTGGCGCGCACCACGCGACCGATCTTCTCGGGCGTGTCCTCCATGCGGTAGGCGTCGGCGCTCGGGTCGATCAACTCGACCTCGCCGCCCAGCGCCTTGAACTTCGCGGCGATGAGATCGGAGATCTTCTCCAGGCCGTCGAGGTCGCGGCTGCCGGACTCGATGGAGACCAGCTCCTTCAGCGTGTCGAGCAGGGCCGGCTTTTCCTTGGCGGCAAGCGCGGCGATCTTCGCGTCGGGTGCCGCGAAGGCGCTGCCGAGGAAGGCGGCGCAGACTGCGGCAAGCAGGAATTTGCGGTGAGGGAATCGGTTCATGTTCTTGCGTTTCTTCCTTCTGTGGCTGACTGGTTGTCTCGTCCTTGTCCGTTCCCTGCTCTCTTCTTCTTGATGTTCTTTCTCAGTGCGCCTTGTCCCAGTTGGGACCGACGCCGATCTCGGCCAGCAGCGGCACCTTCAGCGATGCGACGCCGGCCATGATGCGCGGAATCTCGGTGCGCACCCACTCGACCTCGGCCTCGGGCACCTCGAACACCAGTTCGTCGTGCACCTGCATGATCATCCGGGTCGCGCGCTTTTCCTCGTCAAGCACGTTCTGTACCTTGACCATGCTGAGCTTGATGAGGTCGGCCGCCGTGCCCTGCATCGGCGCGTTGATGGCCGCGCGCTCGGCGCCGCCGCGGCGCGGGCCGTTGGGCGAGTTGATCTCGGGCAGGTACAGGCGCCGGCCGAACACGGTCTCGACGTAGCCCTGCTCCTTGGCCAGCGCCTTGGTCTCGTCCATGTAGGCCTTCACGCCCGGATAGCGCGCGAAGTAGCGCTCGATGTAGGAGGCCGCGGCCTTGTTCTCGATGCCGAGGTTCTTCGCGAGGCCGAAGCTGCTCATGCCGTAGATCAGGCCGAAGTTGATGACCTTGGCGTAGCGGCGCTGCTCGCTCGACACCTGGTCGGGCGTGGAGCCGAACACCTCGGCGGCCGTCGCGCGGTGCACGTCGATGCCTTCGGTGAAGGCGCGCAGCAGCGATTCGTCGCCGCTGATGTGGGCCATGATGCGCAGCTCGATCTGCGAATAGTCGGCGCTGGCGATCACGCTGCCCTCGGGCGCCACGAAGGCCTCGCGCACGCGCCGGCCTTCGGGCGTGCGGATCGGGATGTTCTGCAGGTTCGGGTCGTTGCTGCTCAGCCGGCCGGTGACGGCCACGGCCTGCGCGTAGTGCGTGTGCACGCGTCCGGTGCGCGGGTTGGCGAGCTGGCCGAGCTTGTCGGTGTAGGTGCCCTTGAGCTTCGAGAGGCTGCGGTGCTCAAGGATCTTGGCCGGCAGCGGGTAGTCTTCAGCGAGCTTCTCCAGCACCTCTTCGTCGGTGCTCGGCGCGCCGCTCGGCGTCTTCTTGACCACGGGCAGGCCCAGCTTGGTGAAGAAGATCTCGCCGATCTGCTTGGGCGAGCCGAGGTTGAAGGGCTGGCCCGCGATCTCGTAGGCCTCCTGCTCCAGTTCCATGATGCGCTTGCCCAGCTCGTGGCTCTGAGCGGCCAGCGTGGGCGCGTCGATCAGCACGCCGTTGCGCTCGACGCGGTAGAGCGCCTCGCTCGAATCCATCTCGAGCTGGTAGATGAAGCGCAGCTTCTCGTCGGCCTGCAGGCGCGGCCAGAGCGTGTTGTGCACGTCCAGCGTCTGGTCGCTGTCCTCGCACGAGTATTCGGCGGCCTTGGCGATGTCGACCTGGCTGAACGGGATCTGGTGCGCGCCCTTGCCGCACAGGTCTTCGTAGGAGATGCCGCTGCGGCCCAGGTGGCGCTCGGCCAGGCTGGAAAGGCCGTGCGGCTTGTGCACTTCGAGCACGTAGCTCTGCAGCATGGTGTCGTGCGCGTAGCCCTGCACCTCGATGCCGTGGTTGGCGAACACATGCCGGTCGTACTTGATGTGCTGGCCGAGCTTCTTCTTCGCGCCGTTCTCCAGCCAGGGCCGCAGTTTCGCGAGCACCTCGTCGAAGGGCAGCTGCTGCGGCGCGTCGGGGTAGTTGTGCATCAGCGGGATGTACGCGGCCTCGCCGGGCGTGACGCTGAAGCTGATGCCGACGATCTGCGCGACCATCTCGTCGAGCGAGGTGGTCTCGGTGTCGATGGCAGCGAGATCGGCGGCTTCGAGCTTCGCGAGCCAGGCGTCGAGCTGTTCCCAGGTCGTGATGGTCTCGTACTTCAGGTTGCTCGCGGGAGAGGCGGCCTCCAGCGCCTGCATTTCGGAGGGCTCGTCGAACAGGCCGCCCTGGTCGGTGTCGGCCTTGCCGGACGCCGCCTTCTTCTTGAGGTTTTCCTCGATCAGCTCGGGCGGCACGGCCTGCGCCTCGAGCCCCTTGACCAGGCTCTTGAAGCCGAACTTCTCGTAGAACGGCTTCAGCTCGGCCGTCTGCGGCGCACCCACCGGCAGCCCTTCGAGCGAAGGCAGGCCCGCGACGTGGCCGTCGAGGTCGCAGTCGGTGCGGATGGTCACGAGGCGCCTGCTCAGCGGCAGCTGTTCCATGGCCTGGCGCAGGTTCTCGCCCGCGGCGCCCTTCACTTCGGCGGCGCGCTCCATCAGCGCGTCGAGCGAGCCGTATTCGAGCAGCCACTTGGCGGCCGTCTTGGGGCCGACCTTGGGAACGCCGGGCACGTTGTCGACCGAGTCGCCCACCAGCGTCTGGTAGTCGATCATCAGGCTGGGCGGCACGCCGAACTCGGCCGTGACGCCGGCCACGTCGCGCCGCTTGCCATTCATCGTGTCGATGATGGTGATGTGCTCGTCGACCAGCTGGCTCAGGTCCTTGTCGCCGCTGGAGACGATGACTTCGACGCCCTGCGAGGAAGCGACCCGGGCGAGCGTGCCGATGACGTCGTCGGCCTCCACGTCGGGCACGCTGAGCACGGGCCAGCCGAGCAGCTTCACCACCTCGTGGATGGGTTCGATCTGGCTGCGCAGGTCGTCGGGCATCGGCGAGCGGTTGGCCTTGTACTCGGGGTACCAGTCGTCGCGGAAGGTCTTGCCGGGCGCGTCGAAGATGCAGGCGGCGTAGTCCGCGCGCACCTCGCGGCGCAGCGCGGTCATCATGTTGATCATTCCGCGGATGGCGCCGGTCGCCGGGCTCTTCGGGTCGCCGGGCACGGCCCGGAGGTCGGGCATGGCGTGGAAGGCGCGGTAGAGGTAGCTCGAGCCATCGACGAGCAGCAGCGTTTTCTTGTCGGTCATCGGGCCATTTTGCCGTGCCCGCGGCGGCGCCCGGAACCACGACGGCGCGAGGTGCCAACCGACGCCCCGGAAGCAGGCGCGCGCCTACAATGCATGCATGCCTAGCTCTACACTCCTGGTCGCCCGCCGCATCCTGCTGGCGCTGGCCTTCGCAACCCCCTTTGCCGCCGTGCAGGCGCAACAGGCCGCGCCCGCCCCCGCGGCGGCTCCGGCCGAGGCGCTCCCAAATCAGGAGCAGGCGAAGGCCGAGGGCCGACGAAACCAGAAGGTGGAAAACATCCACACAGAGGACAGCGGCGCATCGGTCGACGAGGTCCGCTACGGCGGCCGCACCCAGAGCATCAACGTCAAGCCCAAGTCGAACATGCCCGGCTACGAAGTGCTTCCGGCAGATGCCGCCACGGGTCGCCAGGGTTCGAGCGAAACAGGCGCCAACGGCCCCCGCGTCTGGAACGTGCTGAAGTTCTGACCGCAATGAGGTCTTCCGTTCTGGTTTTCGCGGCAGCAATGCGGCGCTGAGTACCTACCGCCATGGCAGTTTTTACCGAAGTCGGCTTCGGCGAGGCCGACGCGCTCGTCCAGAGCCTGAGCCTGGGCCCGCTGCGCGAGCTGCGCGGCATCGAGGGCGGCATCGAGAACACCAACTATTTCGCGACCACCGAGTCCGGCGAGTTCGTGCTGACGCTGTTCGAGCGCCTGAGCGCCGAGCAACTGCCCTACTACCTTTGTCTGATGAAGCATCTGGCGGACGCAGGCCTGCCGGTGCCCGCGCCAGTCGCACTGCCCGAGCCCGAGCCCGAGCCCGAAGTCGCCGGCAAGCCCCGCAAGGGCCAGCCGCCGGTGCCCCCCGAGGATTCGTGCGACCTGCTGCACCTCGTGGCCGGAAAGCCTGCTGCCGTTGTGCAGAAGCTCTCGGGCCGCAGCGAGCTGGCGCCAACCGCCGCGCACTGCACCGAGCTGGGCTCGATGCTGGCGCGCATGCATCTCGCGGGGCGCGACTACCCCCGCATCCAGCCGAACCTGCGCGGCCTGCCCTGGTGGAACGAGACGGTGCCGGTGGTGCTGCCGTACATCGAGGAGCACCAGGCCGCCCTGCTGCGCGCAGAGCTGGCCTACCAGAACCACGTCGCCGAGTCGTCGGCCTATGCGGCGCTGCCGCGCGGTCCGGTGCACGCCGACATGTTCCGCGACAACGTGATGTTCGCGACCGACGGCGAGCCCGGCGCCGCCCCGCGCCTGACCGGCGTGTTCGACTTCTATTTCGCCGGCACCGACACCTGGCTGTTCGACCTGGCCGTGTGCCTGAACGACTGGGCCATCGACCTGTCCACCGGCCGCCACGACCCCGAGCGCGCTGACGCGCTGCTCTCGGCCTACGAGTCCGTGCGCGCGCTGAATGCAGCCGAGCGCGCCCTGCTGCCCGCGATGCTGCGCGCGGCGGCGCTGCGCTTCTGGATCTCGCGCCTGTGGGACTTCCATCTGCCGCGCGAGGCGAGCATGCTCAAGCCCCATGACCCCACGCACTTCGAGCGCGTGCTGCGCGAGCGCGCCACACATCCGCACGCCATGGCGCAGGCCCTCGAGCCGCTGCTGGCTGCCTGACCTTCACACATGAAACTCAACCTCGTGCCGGCGCGAACCGGCGTGGAATGGGTCCGCCTCGGACTCCGGAACTTCTGGCGGCAACCACTGGCCTTCGTGTCGCTGTTCATGCTGTTCATGGCGCTGATCTCGACGATCTCGCAACTGCCTGTGATCGGCAGGTTCCTTCCGTTCGTGCTGCTGCCCTTCTCCACGCTGGGCTTCATGGTCGCGGCTTCGGTGGCCGACGCCTCGGCGAACGACAAGGCCGCGGCGGATGACGGCACGGCCGGCCCAAGGAGGCCGACCGGCGCGCTCATGTTCCTGTCGGTGGCACAGGCGATGCGGGCCGAATGGCGCTCGCTGGCAGTGCTGGGCGTGATCTCGGCTGTGTATTGCCTGCTGACGGTGTTCGTGACCGCGGTCGTCGATGGCGGCCAGTTCATGCGCAGCTATTTCGCCGGGGAGGCTCCAGCCAAGGAAGTCATGGAGAGCAGCCGGTTCCAGGTGGCCAACCTGCTGCAGATGTGCCTGACGCTGCCGCTGATCGCGGCCATATGGCATGCGCCTGCGCTGGTCCACTGGCACCGGGTGGAGCCGGTGAAGAGCATCTTCTTCAGCCTGGTCGCGATGTTCCGCAACTTCGGCGCCTATGCGTTGTACTGGCTGGCGTGGTGCGGCGTGCTGCTGCTCGGCCTGCTGGCGGCGGCGCTGGTCGGCACCATCGTGATCGGCGTGGGCTCGCTGGGCTCCGGCAGCGGCGCGATGACGGCCGGCAACCTCCTGATGCTCGGCACGGTGCTGACGCTCGCGGCGATGACGCAGGCGTCGAACTGGTTCACCTTCCGCGACACCTTCTATCCCGATTGATCGACCACGGCAGGCCCGGCAGGTTGTCCGCCGGGCGCCGGATCAGATCGGCGTGAGCTTGGCCACCGACAGCGCCAGCCACTTCACCCCATGACGCGCGAACTTGACCTGCGCGCGCGCATCGTCCCCGGTGCCCTCCAGCGCGGTCACCGTGCCTTCGCCGAACTTGTTGTGGAACACCTGCATGCCCGAGCGCAGGCCGTGCGACGGCGCGGCCTTCTGCGGCGGCACGGGCGGGCTGGAGAAGGTGTCCTTGTCGCGGCTTCCGCCTGAACTGCCGCCGTAGCCGCCACCGTATCCGCCAGAACCGCCGCGCGTGCTGCCGTAGCCGCCGCCGTAGCCGAAGGCCGAGGGCGCGAAACCCTGGTTCTTGGGCGTGAGCCACTTGAGGGCGCCCTCGGGCAGTTCGTCGAAGAAGCGGCTCTTCACGTTGTAGCGAGTCTGGCCATGCAACATGCGGGTCTGCGAGTGGCTGAGGTACAAGCGCTTGCGGGCGCGCGTGATCGCCACGTACATCAGCCGGCGCTCTTCCTCCAGCGCCTCGAAGTCGCTCATCGAGTTCTCGTGCGGGAACAGGCCCTCTTCCATGCCGGTGATGAAAACGCAGTCGAACTCCAGGCCCTTGGCGGCGTGCACGGTCATGAGCTGTACCGCGTCCTGACCCGCCTGCGCCTGGTTGTCGCCCGACTCGAGCGCGGCGTGCGTGAGGAAGGCGGCCAGCGGGCTCAGCGTTTCGCCGGTTTCTGCGTCGGGCGCGAGCGGCTCGTCGAGCACCGGACGATTCGGGTCCAGGCCCTGGCTCGCGGGCGACTGGCGCAGTTCGTCGACCGGCAGCGCCACAGCGTCGCGGCCGAAGCCTTCCTGCGTGACGAAGCTTTCGGCCGCGTTCACCAGTTCGTCCAGGTTCTCGATGCGGTCGGCGCCTTCGCGGTCGGCCCTGTAGTGCTCCACCAACCCGCTGTGGTCGAGCACCAGTTCGATGATCTCGCGCAGGCTCGCGCCCTGGGTCTGCTCGCGCAGCACGTCGATCTTGGCGACGAAGCCGGTGAGGTTGGCGCCGGCCTTGCCGCCGACCACGCTCACCGCGTCGTGCAGCGAACGGTTGGCGGCACGCGCCGCGTCCTGCAGGGTTTCGAGCGTGCGCGCTCCGATGCCGCGCGGCGGGAAGTTGACGACGCGCAGGAAGCTGGTGTCGTCGTCCTTGTTCTCCAGCAGGCGCAGGTAGGCCAGCGCGTGCTTGATTTCGGCGCGCTCGAAGAAGCGCAGGCCGCCGTAGACGCGGTACGGCACCGAGGCATTGAAGAGCGCGGTTTCGATCACCCGGCTCTGCGCATTGCTGCGGTAGAGCACGGCCATTTCCTTGCGCTCGTAGCCGTCGCGCACGAGCTGGCGCATTTCCTCGACCATCCACTGCGCCTCGGCGAGGTCGGTGGGTGCCTCGTACACGCGCACGGGCTCGCCGGGGCCCTGGTCGGTGCGCAGGTTCTTGCCCAGTCGCTTCTTGTTGTGGCCGATGAGCTCGTTGGCGGAATCGAGGATGTTGCTGTAGCTGCGGTAGTTCTGCTCCAGCTTGATCTGGTGGCGCACGTCGAACTCGCGCACGAAGTCGGTCATGTTGCCCACGCGCGCGCCGCGAAAGGCGTAGATGCTCTGGTCGTCGTCGCCCACGGCGATCACGCTGTTGTGCTGGCCCGGAACGAACCGGCCCTCGACGGTGTTGCCGGCGAGCATCTTGATCCACGCGTACTGCAGGCGGTTGGTGTCCTGGAACTCGTCGATCAGGATGTGGCGGAAGCGCCGCTGGTAGTGCTCGCGCACGGGTTCGTTGTCACGCAGCAGTTCGTAGCTGCGCAGCATGAGTTCGCCGAAGTCGACCACGCCTTCGCGCTGGCACTGCTCCTCGTACAGGCGGTACAGCTCGACCTTCTTGCGGTCGTCGTCGTTGCGCACCTCGATGGCGTCGGGGCGCAGGCCGTCTTCCTTGGCGCCGGCGATGAACCACTGGGTCTGCTTGGCGGGAAAGCGCTCGTCGTCGACGTTGAACTGCTTCATCAGGCGCTTGATGGCCGAGAGCTGGTCCTGCGTGTCGAGGATCTGGAAGGTGGAAGGCAGGTTGGCCAGCTTCCAGTGCGCGCGCAACAGGCGGTTGCAAAGGCCGTGGAAGGTGCCGATCCACATGCCGCGCACGTTGACGGGCAGCATCGCCGTCAGGCGCGTCATCATTTCCTTGGCGGCCTTGTTGGTGAAGGTCACGGCGAGGATGCCGCCTGCGGAAACCTGGCCGGTCTGCAGCAGCCAGGCGATGCGGGTGGTGAGCACACGCGTCTTGCCGGAGCCGGCGCCTGCGAGGATGAGAGCGTTGCCTTCGGGCAACGTGACCGCGGCGAGCTGCTCCGCGTTCAGGTTCTGCAGCAGCGGCAGCGCTGGGGGGTTGGCGTCGGCCGCGGGATCGTTAAACAACATCCCCCAATTGTAGAAACCACGGCGTATGCGGGTTATATGAAGAAGCGGAAGACCCGGCTTCGCGAGTCCGCGTAAAATCAATCACCGGGCCCAAGTTTCTTGCGCCCGGTTTTTTGTGGGCGTTTCCTTTGCGAAACGTACTGCAGGGGCCGGCCGGACCAAGCGCTCATTCGTTTTTTTCAACGATTCTCTTCAGGAGCCTGGTCATGCAGATTTTCGACTACGACAACATCCTCCTCCTCCCGCGCAAGTGCCGCGTGGAGAGCCGTTCCGAGTGCGACACCAGCGTCACGCTGGGCGAGCGCTGCTTCCGCCTGCCGGTGGTTCCCGCCAACATGAAGACGGTGGTCGACGAGTCGATCTGCCTGTGGCTGGCGCAGAACGGCTACTTCTACGTGATGCACCGCTTCGACCTCGACAACGTCAAGTTCGTCAAGGACATGCAGGGCAAGGGCGTGTTCGCCTCCATCTCGCTGGGCGTGAAGAAGGCCGACTACGACACCGTCGACCAGCTGGCGGCCCAGGGCCTCGTGCCCGAGTACGTCACGATCGACATCGCGCACGGCCACGCCGACAGCGTGAAGAACATGATCGGCTACCTCAAGCAGAAGCTGCCGAAGACCTTCGTGATCGCAGGCAACGTCGGCACGCCCGAAGCGGTGATCGACCTCGAGAACTGGGGCGCCGACGCGACGAAGGTCGGCATCGGCCCGGGCAAGGTCTGCATCACCAAGCTCAAGACCGGCTTCGGCACGGGTGGCTGGCAGCTGTCGGCGCTGAAGTGGTGCGCCCGCGTGGCGACCAAGCCGATCATTGCCGACGGCGGCATCCGCGACCACGGCGACATCGCCAAGAGCGTGCGCTTCGGCGCGTCGATGGTCATGATCGGCTCGCTGTTCGCGGGGCACGAGGAGTCGCCGGGCAAGACCGTCGAGGTCGACGGCAAGCTCTTCAAGGAGTACTACGGCTCGGCCAGCGACTTCAACAAGGGCGAGTACAAGCACGTCGAGGGCAAGCGCATCCTCGAGCCCATCAAGGGCAAGCTGGCCGACACGCTGATCGAGATGGAGCAGGACGTGCAGAGCTCGATCAGCTACGCCGGCGGCCGCGCGCTGATGGACATCCGCAAGGTCAACTACGTGACGCTCGGCGGCGACAACGCGGGCGAGCACCTGCTGATGTAACTGCCCTCGTCAGGCTTCAGGTTTCCAGAAGCTGCACCGCGTGCCGGTGCAGCGCATGCGCCGGATCGGCGAGCGCGTCCACCACGTCGAAGTGGTTGAGACCTGGAAGCACCTCGCACACCGGCACGGTGTTGCGGCCCCACGCATCGCGGATCATTGCGTTGTGGCGGATGAATTCCTCGCTCTCGGCGCCGCCGGCCACTGCGTAGAGCTGGCCGCGCTTCGGCGCAGGCCATAAGGCGGGACTTGCGCGCAGCACGTCGGCATCGGTCAGCTTGAGCGTGTTCTCGAGGAACGGCGTGCGCTGCAGCGGACGAAGATCGTAGAGGCCCGAGATCGACAGCGCGTTACGCACCAGGTGCGCGGGCAGGTCGGGCGCCACCGCTTTCCAGTCGCAGGCCAGCAAGGCTGCCGCCATGTGGCCGCCGGCCGAGTGGCCCGCGACCGTGATCCGCTTTGGATCGCCGCCGTGGGCAGCGATGTGGCGCCACGTCCATTCGAGCGCACGCACCATCTGCAGCATGATGCCGGGCACCGTGACCGGCTGCTCCGATGTGCCGGGGCAGAGCGCATAGTTGGGCTGCACCACGCAGATGCCGCGGTCGTTGAAGGCCGGAGCAATGAAGGAATGGTCTTTCTTGTCCATCGCACGCCAGTAGCCGCCGTGAATGAAGACCAGCACCGGCGCATCGGGCACCGGCGCGGGAAAGATGTCGAGCGTCTCGTTCACGCCCTGGCCGTAGGGCAAATCGGTGCGGGCAGGCAGAGTCTCGCGCGCCTCGGCGGATTCCCTGGCCCAGCGCTGGAAGTACGCGGGGTGGTCCTTGACCCGCGCGAGGTTGTTGTACATGCCTTCCAGCCAGGCGGGATCGAACAAGGCCATGAGGTCTTTGCTCCGTGTTTTGCGAGGCGCGCATCTTGGCACGGCGACATGCGCCAAAACGGCGGTTTTGGTTAAAATTCGCCCTGCGTTGGGGGGGTAGCTCAGCTGGGAGAGCGCCGCGTTCGCAATGCGGAGGTCGGGAGTTCGATCCTCCTCCTCTCCACCAACCGACACGGAAAAGGCCTTGGCATCCGCCAGGGCCTTTTCTTTTTTGCTCAGGTATCGAGCGTCAGGTGCTGCCCGTGCAGCGCAGCCGCAGCCGGCGACGCGAGGAATGCGATGGTCTGTGCGGCAACCGACGTCGACACCCAGTCGGCAGGATTCGCATCGGGCATCGCCTGCCGGTTTGCGGGTGTGTCGAGCACGCTCGGCGCCACGCTGTTGATGTTGACGCCATGCGGCGCAGCCTCGGCCGCCATGGCTTCCACCAGCCGCTGCAGTGCGCTCTTCGATGCGATGTACGCAGCCATCGCCGGCACGCCGCGCACCGCGACCTTCGCGGTGACGGCGATCACGTTGCCGGCACGCCGCTCGATCATCGAAGGCAGCACCGCCTGCGTCACCGCGACGAAGGACCAGGCGTTGAGATTCATCATCCGGTCCCAGCTCGCACGCGTGAGCGCATGCGTCGCCTCGCCCATCTCGAAGCCGCCGGCGATGTGCACCAGCGTGTCGATGCGGCCGAAGGACTTCAGCGTCTGCTCCGCAAGAGCCGCCATCTCGGTAGTGGAAGTCACATCGCCCGACAGGAGCAGGTGCTGCGAGTTGCCGAGCCCCGGGAACACTTCGGCCAGACGACCCGCATGATGGTCGACCAACGCAAGGCGCGCGCCCTGATCGATGAAGTGCTGGGCCACCGCGCGCCCCAGTGCGCCTGCGGCGCCGGTGATCAAGATATGTGGCGTGGTGCTGGCGTCGCTCATCGAAGTTCTCCTGGTTGAGGGCCTCTGCCCCGTAGTCGATGACGAATCCTAACGCCGCAAGTCACAAATTTTTTGGACAAGCTCGATTTCTGGGATATACTCGTGGTCTTGCCAGAAAACACTAAACGTTTTCAAAGCAAGGGCTCTTAGCTCAGTTGGTAGAGCAGCGGACTCTTAATCCGTAGGTCGAGTGTTCGAGTCACTCAGGGCCCACCACAAACACCAAAATAGCGCGGTCTCCGCGCTATTTTTTCGTCAAAGCCTCCTCAAGACCTTCCCTGAGGAGGCTTTTTCTTTGCTGGCTCGCGCCCGGTCACGAACCAGAGCTGGAAGCGGCGCCCTTCCGCGCAACCCAGTCGTCGACGCAGCGCTCCAGCAGATCCTGTCGCTCGCCCACCTCCGCCGCCAGGTATTGGCGGGCATGCGCCTGCGCCAGTTCGCTCGACAGGAACCACTGCTCGCGATCCGGGCTCCCTTGCGCCGGCGGCGCTCCCCATGCGGCAGTGCCCAGAAAGGCCTCGGTGACAGGCAATCGCCCATCGGTCTTGCCAAGCTCCGACAACGCATCGCGTGCGCCGCCAAGAACAATGCGCACCTGCACGACCTCGTCGTCCGCCTCGATCTGCGCACCGAGGCCGCCAGCCTGATGCACCTGCCAGAGCTGTGCTGCAGAAGCATTGCGAACCCAGCTCTCCAGCGCACGCGTCAAACTTTCGAGGATGATTTTCTTGTTCATAAGGGAATATTTCACGATTTACTCCATCAGCTACAAGCAGCTTGCCCCAAAGCTGCAAACGGCGCCCATCTGGCGTGGCATCTTGCACTTGCTGTCACGCAGCGCAACAACAAAGAAAGACACAGGGACATCAACTTCGAAGCCAGACGCTCGTTCGACCCGCTCATGCGGGTATTTTTTTGCCCGGCTCGCCGCAACCTCCGCAGCGACGCACGACAGCCACGGAATGCGCCCCGCCCCGGACCGTGCTTTCGGGCGTGAGCTATATTTCCGCCCATGGAAAAGGCGTCCGACATAGGCAAACCCACCGTCCCCATCGACCTGATCGGGCCGGATCACTGGCCCCGTTCGAAGCGCGGCACGGGCCGTGCAACCAAAGTCATCCTGGCGATCGTCGGCGGTCTGGCTGCAGCAGGCGTGATCGCTTACCGCTTCTTCGGTATCGGGCGCTGAAAGGCAGTCTTCGCCACGAACCAAAGCCCGCCGTCCGAAGGACAGCGGGCTTTTTTCATGGGCGCGGCGGTACAGGAAGCTCATCACAGCCCCGCACCTACTGAAGCCGCGAACCCTTGGGCAAACGCTTCGCCAGCCATTCGTGCACGTCCGCACGGATGTTGCGGCCTTCCAGCAGGAAGTTCTCGTAGCGGCTCGGCACATACGGCAGGTAGACCAGCGGCATGCCCGCCTCCTCCGGCGTGCGCGCTGCCTTGCGGTTGTTGCAGGCGGCGCATGCGCTCACGAGGTTGGTCCAGGTCCATGGGCCTCCGCGCGATTCGGGCAGCACGTGCTCGCATTGCAGGTCGCGCTCGTGGAAGACGCCCGCACAGTAGGCGCAGGTGTGGCGGTCGCGGCGCAGCAGCTTGCTCTTGGTGACGCTCGGAATCACTTCGAAGAGGTTGATCTTCGAGGCGCCGCGCAGCGCGATGATCGGCGCGACATCGATGCGCGACTGCACGCCGCGCGCCACGTTGAAACCGCCGCGCAGCGTGGCCAGCGGCTGGTCGCCGTCTTCCCAGGCGACCGAGCCGGTCGCGTAGTGCAACACCGCCTGCTCCAGCGAAATCCAGGCTTGCGGCGTGCCCTGAATGTCGAGTTGCAGGACGTGAGGGTGCATGAATCGCCTCCTTTCGCGGCGATGGTTGCGTGGTTGATGAATGAAGGAACGAAGCCATGGGGTACGCGAACGGAATCGAACCGTCGTCAGCGGGACCACAACCCGCGGCTCTGCCATTGAGCTACGCGCACCATGAAGAAGTGATGATCGGTGAGAGGCCGATTACCACTCGCCGACCGCGCGAACGCGTTGGTCGAGATCGAGGCCGTCGGACTGCAGTTCGCGACCCGGCGCTTCCTGGTTCGCGCCGCGTGCACCGGCGGTGAAACCGAAGCGCCGGACCAAGGCCAGCATCGTGGTGCGCTCGCGCGGCTGCGCCGGGCGCACGGTGATCATCCGGATCGGGGTATTGCGCTTGCGCATGGTGACTCCTCGGTTGTGTGACAGCAGGACAAAGAAACTGGCCCCACGTGCACGACTCGAACGTGCAACCCCTTGCTTCGTAGGCAAGTGCTCTGATCCATTGAGCTAACGCGGGTGGCAAAAAGAAAAAAGTGTCCGGTTACGAGTTCCGGCGCCGCCCAATCTTTGCGGCCGGTTTCCGCGGGAGGACCATCTGCATGGCCCTGTCCCGCTCGGGTTCGGTGATGTCGTCGTGCCTGGAACGGCTGTCCGCTTTCCATTTCGGTTGTGTCCTCACGCGACGGACAACGCGCTGGCGCTGCCCCGTACGACGTCGCTGCACAGGAGTGATCAATTCCTGCACATCCCGCCAGACCGTCTACGCGGTGGGCTCTGGCGGTGTGGTGAAGGCACACCCGAAATGGCAAACAGAAAACTGCACGACAAAACAAAGAGGCCCGGAACCTTGCGGTTTCCGGGCCTCTGAACGAGAGAGCTTGGAAGGTGTGCGCCTATGCGCAACCTCCACCCGGTAGCACCTGATCCTCGGTTTTTCCAAAACGCAGGCTGGCTGCGGCTTTCGTGGAATACACGTGGCTCTGGTGCTGGTTCGATCGGACCGACGGCATGCCGTCGAAACCACCGCACGCCCAGACGCGCACGAGCGATCGGCCCAATGCGGGACGAATGCTGGTGAGGATCAGTGCGGTGTTCACGATGGTTCCTGAGTCAAAAATTGCCGCTGTCGGCCGTTAGGGGTTGGAAAAATGGTACGGCTTGGAGCCGCGAGTGAAGGCAACTGTAAATAGTGTTTACGGCGGCGTCAACAACCGGGACAATCTTTTTTTGTCTTGTTGTTGTTTTTGAACAGTGCCCAATATCACCGTCGCGCGCCGCCGCAATGCGCTTGCGCTGCACCGCCGCTTTCTCGAAGAGGCCGTTGCCGCAGGCTTGCCAGCCAAGGGGCTGGACCAGGCGTTCGCGAAGAAGATCGAGATTTCCCCCAGCATGTGGAGCCAGATCAAGAGCTCCCGCCCCATCGGCGACAACCTGGCGAGGCAGATCGAAAGGCACTGCGGCGTCGAGCTCGGCTGGCTCGACGAGGAAGACCGGCCCAGCGAAGTGCCGGATGCCGCTGAGGAGCGCTTCATCGCAGCGGCGCGCGAGGCATGGCGATCGGCCAACGCCAAGGGAAAGAAGGAGCTCAGTGGCTGGCTGAAGAAGCGCGCGCAGGACGCTGGCGGCAACGAGCCCGCACTCTGAAGACGGCTCAGCCCAGCGCGGGCGCGTTGCGCAGGATGGCAGCGCGCATGTCGTCCGGAATGGCAACGGCCCGATGGGTCTCCAGCGACGTGGTCACCAGCACCTGCTGCATCTGCATGCGCACCTCGCCGCCCACTGGCTCGAAGCAGCGCACCCGCAGGGTCATCGAGCGGGAGCCGAGGCGCTCCACGGCCAGCCCCAGCATCACCTGGTCGCCCATGCGGCTCACCGCGCGGAAATCGACCTCCAGCTTCACCGTGGGCAGGCCGATGCGGCGCTGCGCCACCAGCCCGTGGTAGCTGAGGCCCAGGCCTTCGTTGACCCAGTCTTCGACGAGGCCGTTCAGCATCACGAAGTACTGCGGATAGAAGACGATGCCCGCCGGATCGCAGTCCGAGAAGCGGATCAGCCGCGGCCTGCAGAACTCGCTGTCCTCGCCCATGCTCAACCCTCCTCGCTCGCGGGCTCGCCGCGCATCACATGCACGCGCAGCAGGCCGAGCTGCGTGTGCAACTGCTTGACGGTCTTCATGTCGAGCCCCGAGAACATTTCCAGGATCCACTGCTCGTGCTCGCTCGCCATGGTCTCGAAAGTGCGGCGTCCGGTGGGCGTGAGGCTCACGATCCACGCGCGGCGGTCGTCGGGGCTGGGCGCACGGGCAACCATGCCTTCGCGCTCGAGTTCGTCCGTCAGGCCGGTGACGTTGCCGCCGGTCACCATCAGGTAGCGCGACAGCACGCGCATCTTCAGGCCGTCCTTGTAGCGATAGAGCTGCGCCATGTAGTCGAAGCGCGCCAGCGAGATGCCGAAGCGCTCGCGCAGCCGGCGACGGATCTCGGACTCGATCTGCGTGGTGCTGGCCAGCATGCGCAGCCACAGCTTGAGCACGGCATGGTCGTCGTGGCCGGCGCGGGCCTCGTGGCCCAGTTCTTCCGCATCGCTCAGCACTGCGTGCGACGCGTCGTTGCGTGTCATGTCACTTCTCCCCCTGAAACCGAAATCGACTGCCCGGTGACCGACGCGGCGCCCTCGCCGCACAGCCAGCGCACGGCGTCGGCCACTTCGGCGGGCTGCACGATGCGCTTCTGCGGATTCACGCTGGAGAACTCCGCAAGCGCATCGGCCTCGCTGCGCCCGGTCTTGCCGACCACGTTGGCGACGCTGTTGCGCAGGATATCGGTGTCGGTGTAGCCAGGGCACACAGCGTTCACGGTGACGCCCTTGCGTGCCACTTCCAGCGCCAGCGAGCGCGTGAGCCCGACTACGCCATGCTTGGCCGCCGTGTAGGCCGCCACATAGGCATAGCCCTTCTGGCCCGCCGTGCTGGCGATGTTGACGATGCGCCCCCAGCCGGCATCGAGCATGTCCGGCAGCGCGGCCTGCGCGCACAGGAAGCTGCCGGTGAGGTTGACCGACAGCATCCGCTGCCAGAGTTCGAACGATGTCTTGAGAAACGGCGCACTCTCCGCCGCCCCCGCGTTGTTGACTAGCACGGTGACGGGCCCACGCGCGGCACGGGCTTCGGCGAACGCCGCCTGCACGGCCTCCGGGTTCGCCACGTCCGCGGCGACAACGCCGTGCCCGCTGCCGGCCAGCGAATCCGCCACCCGCTGCAGCGCCTCGCGGTCACGTCCCAGCAAGGTCAGCGTGGCGCCTTCGGCAGCCAGCGTGCGGGCGATCTCCGCCCCGATGCCGCGCGCCGCGCCCGTGACGAGTGCGTGCCGGCCAGTCAGTGAATTTGAGTCCATACCTGAATGATTTAGTTCTGAACCATTTTAGCCGAGCGGCCCGGCAAGGCTGTCAGCGCATGAAACGGCCGCCGTTGAGATCCAGCGTCGCGCCGGTCATGAAGGCCGCCGCAGGAGAAGCGAGATAAACCACGGCCGCAGCCACCTCCTCGGCCAGCCCGAAGCGGCCGAGCGGAATGCCCGCCTGCAACGCGTGCTGGCGCGCAGGCGCCATGGCGTCGAGCGCAGGGCTGCGGATCGCCGCCGGCGCCAGCGCATTCACCGTCACGCCATGAGGCGCCAGTTCCTGCGCGAACGACCGCGTCAGCGCCAGCAGCCCGGCCTTGCTAGCCGCGTAGTGCACGCCAGTCGCGCTGCTGGGCTGCTGCCCCGCCATCGAACTCAGGTTGACGATGCGCCCCTCGCCCCGCTCGCGCATGTGGCGCCCCGCGATGCGGCAGCCGAAGAAGGCGCCGCGCAGGTTGATGGCCAGCACGTCGTCCCACTCCTCGGGCGTGATGTCCCAGAGGGAGGTAGACGGCGTGCGCGCCGCGTTGTTGACCATGATGTCGACGCAGCCGAAATGCGCCACGGCGCCCCCGAAGCACGCGCCGAACGCAGTCTCGTCACGCACGTCCAGCCCCAGCGCGAGCCCGCCGATCTCGCTCGCCACGGCCTCGACCGCCGGAAGCTCGATGTCGGCCAGAGCCACCCGCGCCCCCGCCTGCGCCAGTCCTCTCGCGATGGCCGCCCCCAAGCCCTGCCCCGCCCCCGTCACGAACGCCACGCGCCCGGAAAGAGGAAGCTGCGGCGCACCGTTCGTCATGCCCGTCAGGCCTTCGCGGGCCGCCCGTCCCAGGTCTGGGGCCCCACGCCGCGTTCCCGCAGCTTGAACTTCTGGACCTTGCCGTTCTCGGTGCGCGGCAGGTCGGCCAGCACGTCGATGTAGCGAGGCACGGCGAAGTACGGCAGCCGGCCTTCGCAGAAGCGCGCGAGCTCGGCCGGGTCGATGGCCGCGCCCTCGCGGGCCACCAGCGCGACCATCACCTCGTCCTCGGCAAGCTCGGAGCGTACGGGATACACCGCGCACGAAGCCACGCCTGGATGGCTCAGCAGCACCTGCTCGACCTCGAACGAGGAAATGTTCTCCCCGCGCCGGCGGATCGCGTCCTTGATGCGGTCGACAAAACGGAAGGCCCCGTCCGCATCGCGCACCACGCGGTCGCCGGTGTGGAACCAGAGATTGCGCCAGGCCTCGACCGTCTTCTCCGGCATGTTGAAGTAGCCGCTGGCGAAGGCGTACGGCTCGTCCGCGCGAAGCAGCAACTCGCCCGCCTCGCCGGCCGGCAGCGCCACGTCGTCCTCGTCGGCCACGCGCGCCTGGAAGCCGGGGCGCAGCCAGCCCATCACACCGCCGCGCGGCGAATCGGGCGCCGTGGCGAGGGCGAAGTTGGTCTCGGTCGACCCATAGCCTTCCAGCAACGATACGCCCGTGCGCGCCTTGAACGCGGCACCGGCGGCAGCCGGCACGCCGGGCCCCAGCCCGATGCGCACGCGGTGGTCGCGCTCCCCGGCCCCTTCGGGCTGGGCCAGCAGGATCGGCACCATCGCCCCCAGCAGATAAACCACCGTCGCCCCGCTCGCGCGCATCGTCGGCCAGAAGCCCGATGCCGAGAAGCGCGGCTCGAACACCACTTGCGAGCCCGTCAGCGCGGCCTGCGCGAAGGTGTTGAGAGCGTTGATGTGGAAGAGCGGCAGCGTGGTGCACAGCACGTCGTCGGCGCCCACGCCGAGCACTTCCGCGCTGTTCACGCCCCACCAGAAATACTGTGCGTGCGGGCAGACTACGCCCTTCGCAGGCCCGGTCGTGCCCGACGTGTAGAGGATCGCGAGCGCATCCCCAGGCTGCACCGGCGCAGGCTCGACGGGTTCTCCATGCGCGGGATACGCCACGACACGCACGCCCGCAGGCGCACGCCAGGCGTCCAAAGCTGTCTCGCCGACGACCCAGATCTCGCGCAGCACGGTACGCCCCAGGTTTGCCGCCGCGAGCCGCTCCACGAGGCCCGCTTCGATCACCAGCAGCTTCGCCTCGCTGTTCGCGAGGAAGTATTCGATCTGCGGCCCCATCGACGCCGTATTGACCGGCACCGTCGACGCACCCAGCCATCCCGCTCCCAGGAAGCTTTCGAGAAACTCGACGCGGTTGCCGCACATCACCGCGATGCGATCGCCACGCACCACGCCGGCCGCAGCCAGCGCCCCGGCCCGCACGGCTGCGGCCTGCGCCGCATCGCGATGCGTCCACTCGCCCCCCGCGATCTTCAGCAGCGCGCGCGAACCGAACAGCCCCGCCTGCCGCTGCAGCATCGCCGGCAGCGTGCGCTGCGCGGGCGGCACGGCACGGGGCTCAGTCGTCATCGTGTGTGCCTCCGCCGAGGTAGGTGGCCTGCACCCGCGAGTCGCTCGCCAGCTCGGCCGAGGCGCCGGACAGCGCGATCTCGCCCGTTTCCAGCACATAGCCGTGGTCGGAGCTTTCGAGCGCGGCGCGCGCGTTCTGCTCCACAAGCAGGATCGACACGCCGTCCTCTCGCAGCTTGCGCACGATGGCCAGGATGTCGCGCACGATCAGCGGCGCCAGGCCCAGGCTGGGCTCGTCGAGCATCAGCAGGCGCGGCGCCGACATCAGCGCGCGCCCCACGGCCAGCATCTGGCGTTCGCCGCCCGAGAGCGTGTCGGCGCGCTGCGAGCGGCGCTCGGCCAGGCGCGGAAAGCGGTCGTACACCGACTGCAGCCGCTTCTTCATCGCGTCGCCGCGCAGGCGCTTGGCATAGGCGCCGAGCTGCAGGTTGTCGAGCACGGTGAGCTCACCGAACAGCTCTCGCTTCTCGGGCACCAGGCACAGGCCCCGCTCCACGCGCGCTTCCACGTCGAGCCCCTGCAGGTCTTCGCCCTCGAAGCGCAGCGTACCCTTGCATGGCAGCAGGCCCATGGCGGCCGCCAGCAGCGTGGTCTTGCCCGCGCCGTTGGGACCGATCACCGAGATGATCTGGCCCGGCTGCAGGTCGAGCGACACGCCGCGCACCGCCTCGACCTGTCCGTAGGACACGTGCAGATCGCCGATCTCCAGCATCGCGGTCATACCCACACCCCCAGGCTCGTCACTTCGTGTACTTCGCGCACCCCCTGAAGGGGGCCCGCGCCTTCGGGCGGCCGTGCGGCGCTCATACGACGCTCCCCAGATAAGCCGCCTGAACGCGCTCGTCGGCACGCACCGCCGAAGGCACGCCCTCCACGAGCTTGGAGCCGAAATTCATCACCACCAGCCTGTCCACCAGTTTCATCACGAAGTCCATGTCATGTTCCACGATGAGGATGGTCACGCCCTCCTCGCGCAGCTTGCGCAGCAGGTCGCCGAGCGCCATCTTCTCCTTGCGGCGCAGCCCGGCCGCGGGCTCGTCGAGCACCAGCAGCACCGGGTCGGCGGCCAGCGCGCGGGCGATTTCCAGGATGCGCTGCGTGCCCAGCGGCAGGCTGCCCGCCTGTTCGTGCGCGCGGTCGCCCAGGCCGATGCGGTCCAGCTGGCGCTGAGCCTCCTGCAGGATCTGCTGCTCTTCCGTGCGATCGAGCCGCAGCCCCGCCTTCAGGATGCCCGAGCGCGTGCGCGAATGCGCGCCCAGCGCCACGTTGTCGAGCAGGCTCATGTGCGGGCGCAGCTTCACGTGCTGGAAGGTGCGCGCCAGCCCCAGCCGCGCCACCTCGCGCTGCGGCATGCCGGCGATGTCGTGCTCGAGAAAGCGCACCTGGCCCGAACTCATCGGCAGCGTGCAGGTCAGCAGGTTGAACATGGTCGACTTGCCCGCGCCGTTGGGCCCGATCAGGCCGACGATCTCACCGGCCTTCACGTCGAAGCTCACGTCGTTCACCGCCACCAGACCGCCGAAGCGCTTGACCGCGCCGTTCACCGACAGCACCGGCGAGCCGCGCGCGGGCAGCGTGCGGTGCGGCAGCGGCTCGACCGCCGGCCCATCGTGGCGCGAAGGCCCGCGCGCGCCGGCGCGGCGTCGCGTCCAGCGGCGCAGCAGCCCCATCACGCCGCCGCGCGCGAAGTGCAGCAGCAGGATGAAAAGCGCCGCGAAGGCCACCGCCTCCAGCTGGCCCGCGCGCTGCGTGAGCATCGGCAGCACGTCCTGCAGGCCGTTCTTCAGCACCAGCACCAGCGCGGCGCCCACCAGCGCGCCACCCAGCTGGCCGAGCCCGCCGGCCACCGCCATCAGCAGGTACTCGATGCTGGCGCGCACGTCGAAGGGCGACGGGCTCACGAAGCGGTTCATGTGCGCGTAGAGCCAGCCCGCCAGCCCCGCGAGCAGGGCTGCGGTGACGAACAGCGAAAGCCGCACGCGGTACGCATCGGCCCCCACGCTCGCCAGCAGCGTCGCGCCGCCGCGCAGCCCGCGAATCGCGCGCCCCGGCCGCGACCGCAGCAGGTTGTGGCTGAACAGGCAGGCCAGCCCGACCACCGTCCAGATCAGGCAATACATCGCGCGCGGATCGGCCAGCGACCAGCCCGCGATCTGCAGCGGCGGAATATTCGACAGGCCCGTGTGCCGCCCCAGCGCATCGACATTGCCGAACAGCATCGCGATGGAAAGGCCCCAGGCGATGGTGCTCAGCGGCAGGAAGTGCCCGCCCAGCCGCAGCGTCAGCATGCCGATGGCCAGCGCCGACAGCCCCGTGAGCAGCAGCGCGAACAGCAGCCCCAGCCAGGGCGACATGCCCTGCGTGGTGGTGAGCCACGCGGTCGCATAGGCCGCGATGCCCACGAAGGCCGCCTGCCCGAAGGAGGTGGCGCCGCCCACGCCGGTCAGCAGCACAAGGCCCAGCGCCACGAGTGCGCCGATGCCGATGTCGTTGAGCAGCGAGACGGTGAAGCTGCCCGCGAACACCGGCACCAGCGCCAGCACCACGACGAGCCCGGCGATCCACGCCATGCGTTTGCGATTGCCGTTCATTCGTCCACCTCGTCTTCTTCCTCTTCGGCATGCGCGGCCATGAAGGAGCGCAGCATCAGCACCGGTATCAGCAGGCTGAACACGATCACGTCCTTCAGCGCGCCGCTCCAGAACGAGGCGAAGCTCTCGACCACGCCGACCGCGAGCGCGCCCACGGCCGTCATCGGGTAGCTCACGAGCCCGCCGATGATCGCGGCCACGAAGGCCTTCAGGCCGATGATGAAGCCCGAGTCGTAGTACATCGTCGTCACCGGCGCGATCAGCACGCCGATCAGCCCCGCCAGCAGCGAGGCGCACCCGTACGCCAGCAACGCGGTGCGCACCGGCCGGATGCCGACCAGCCGCGCGCCCACACGGTTGACCGCCGTGGCGCGCAGCGCCTTGCCGGCCACCGTGCGCTCGAACACCAGGAAGAAGAGGCCGCTCAGCACGATGGCCGCCCCCACCATCAGCACCACCTGCCCGCTGACGGTGAAGCCCTCGCCCAGCGTGAACACGGCGCTGGTCAGCGGCGTGGTGCGCGAGCCCTCGGGCCCGAAGAACAGCAGGCCCAGGCCCGACAGCAGGAAGTGCAGCGCCAGCGACACGATCAGCAGCACCAGCACCGACGCGTCGGCGATCGGCTGGAACACCACCCGCGCCAGCAGCGGCGCGATAGGCACCACCAGCAGCACCGCCACCGCGATGTGCACCGCCACCGGCACGCCTGGCCGCGCCGCGAGCCACGCCAGCGCGCAGGGAATGGCGGGCAGCACGCCCCAGGTCAGCACCGCCTTCGGAATGCGCGCGGTCTCGCCGCGCCGCACGAGGCTGCCTACTTCGGTGGCCAGGGCCAGCGCCGCAAGCACCGCGACCATGCCGATGGTCGGCGGCACGCGGCCGGTCTCGAAGGCCGCGAGCGACAGCGCCGCGAAGGCCGCGATGTCGCCGAAAGGCACGAACACCACCCGCGTGACCGAGAAGATCAGCACCAGCCCGAGGCCGGCCAGCAGGTAGATGGCACCGTTGGCAAGGCCGTCGGTGATGAGGATGAGCGCCACGTCCCACGTCATGGCGCGGTCCTCCGGAAAGTCGGGAACAAGAGGTTCAAGGTGCGAGCTTCCATTGGCCGTTGTCGAGCTTGACGATCACCCGGGCGCGCTCATCCACGCCGTAGAGGCTGCCGGGCTTGAAGGTATAGACGCCGTGCGTGCCCACAACCTCCTTGGTGCTGAAGATGGCGTCGCGAAGCGCCACGCGGAACTCGGGCGTGCCCGGCTCCGCCTTCTTCATCGCGCGCGAGGCGGCGTCGGCGAACACCAGCCAGCCGTCGAAGGAATAGGCCGAGAAGGCATCGCTGGTCGGCGCGTTGTTGACCTTCTGGAAGACGGCGCGGAAGTCGGTGGCGATCTTCTTGGTCGGGTACTCGGCCGGCAGCTGCTCGGCCACGATCACCGGGCCCGTGGGCATCAGCGCGTTCTGGCCCGCCGCGCCGACCACGCGCACGAAATCGGGGTTGATGAGGCCGTGCTGGCCGTACACGCCGCCCTTGAAGCCGCGCTCCTGCAGCGCCAGGAAGGGCAGCGCGCCCGGCGTGCCGGCGCCGCCGGTCATCACCGCGTCGGGGCGCAGCGCCACGATCTTCAGCACCTGTCCGGTCACCGAGGCGTCGGAGCGCGCATAGCGCTCATTGCTCACCACCTTGATGCCTGCGGCGGGCGCGGCCTTCATCAGCGCCTCGTACACCAGGTCGCCCCAGGCATCGGAGAAGCCGATGTAGCCCACGGTCTTCACGTTGTTGCGCTTCATGCGCTCGACCACCGCGTCGATCATCAGCTGCGTGGGCTGGGCCACGGTCATCACCCACGGGTTCTCGTTGGGGTCGAGCAGGATCGGCGTGAGGCCGATCATCGGCGTCTTCGCCTCCTTGCCGACCTGGGCCATCGCTATTGCCGCGGGCACGCCCGATGTGCCCATGAGCACGTCCACCTTCTCCTCCTCGATCAGCTTGCGCGCATTGCGCCCGGCCGTGGTCGGGTCGGAACCGTCGTCGAGCACGACGAGCTGGATCTTGCGACCGTTCACCTCGCCCTTGTAGGCCAGCGCGGCCTGCATGCCCTTGGCGTAGGGCACGCCCAGCGAGGAGTTCGGCCCCGACAGCGACACGCTCAGTCCGACCTTGAGGTCGGCCGCGAATGCGCTGGCAACGCCACAGGCGGTCAGCGCGGCGGCAAGGGCGCCGCGCGTCAATGTCTGCATCAGGCTCTTCATGTCGTAGCTCCGGTGAGGATGGTTGGAATGGACAACGGGTAACTCGGATGGATCAGATGAACAACTGGATGGCGGGCAACGCGCGCGGGGCGTTGAGCAGGTCGACGCGCTTCTCGCGGATTCGCCAGCCCTCAGGAGTGCGCACGAGGTGGTGGCGGGTGGTGCCGCTCAGCAATATCTGCCCCTCGCCGCGCGCCTCGACGTAGAGGAACGGCGTGCGCAGCCAGGCTTCATCGCCCTCCTCGCGTTCGATTCGCGAGGGCTGCAGCACATGCTGGCTTTGGCTCGCGGGATGCTGCGAATGCGCGCGCGGGTTCTTCAGCCGCTCCACGCGAAGCTGCAGCAGCAGGCGGTCTTCGTAGGCCAGCGAGTTGTGCGAGAAGGGGTCGGCCTGCGCCGCGCCGAGCAGCGGCACCCAGTAGTGGCCGTCCTCGGCGAACAGGGCCAGCCAGTCGTCGAAGCGGCGCTCGTCGAGCAGCGCCGCCTCCTGGGCGGCGAAATCGCGCGGGTCCGTCATGCCGTGGCCTCCATACCCGCCGCCATGGCCTTCGCCCAGGCGCGGAACTGGTTGCGCATCAGCAGCTCGTTGGTGCCGTTGGTGGTGATCGTGGCCTGCTGCTTCTCGGCCGGATCGAAGTTGCGATGCAGGCTCACCCATTCGTTGCCGCCCGCGCGCAGGCCCTGCTGGATGCTCTCGAACAGGTGCACGTCGTCGTGCGCGACCACCGACATCGGCGAGAACACCAGTCGGTTGTAGCTCATGGCGCGCTCGAAGAGCAGCGCAGGCGCGCCGGCCGCGCTGAAGCTCCAGGCCTCGATCAGCGTGCGGTTTGCCGCCAGCGGACGGATCACGCGGATGGCCAGCGGCGAGCCCTTGACCGACAGGCTCGGAAAAAAGACGGAGTTCTGCGGCGAGCGCTGCAGGATCTCGGCCGCGCGCTCCTCGCCGTGCGCAGCGCGCATGGCGGCCTCGTACTCGGGCAGCTGCGCGTAGTTCGAATGGATGCTGAAGTTCACCCCCAGCACGCTGTGGCCGTTGGCGAACACGCGCCCACCCATCCTGTCGAAGAATTCGTAGCCCGAGCCGAAAGGCAGGATCTGCTCCATCGCCATCGGCTTGGGATCCGTTGGCGCATGGCCCTCCCACAGCGCCTCGGCCGCCTTGGTGGCAGATTCGTGCGTGGACATCGGATGCACCGTGTCGTTGATGTTCTCCAGGTACATCTTCCAGTTGCAGTGGACGATGTTGCGCAGCACGCCGCCGCCAACGGTCAGCTTGCCTTCGGGCGAGCGGTCGACCATGTTGTCGATGGCGCCCAGCACCTCGCCGAAGTACTCGTCGAACGAAGGGCCGGTATCGGAAAGGCGCACGAACACGAAGTCGCGGTACACCTTCACGTTCTTCACCACCGAAAGCCCCTGCCCCGACTCGCAGGCCTTGAGCTGCGTGCCCTCGTAGCCGTTCTTCAGCGGCAGTCCGAGCGGCGCCCCGTCGAGCTTGTAGGTCCAGGCATGGTACGGGCAGCGGAAGAAGCGGCCGGTGTTGCCGCACTCGTCCGTCACCAGCTGCGTGCCCTTGTGGGCGCAGCGGTTGTAGAGCACATGCACATCGCCGTCGGGCTGGCGCACCATGAGCAACGGCCGGCCCGCGATCTCCTGCGTCACGAAGTCACCGGCCTGCGGCACCTGGCTCGCATGGCCCAGGAAGACCCAGGTGCCGGCGAACAGGTGCTCCTGCTCCAGCGCGAAAAGCTCGTCGCTCAGGTACAGGTCGCGGTGCACCCGGTCGTCCTGAACCAGCGCCGCGACGAGATCGGGGCGGTTTCGGTAGGTGGTCATGGCAATGTGCTCGGTGGCCGGACGGGCGCTAGGGGACCAGCTTCCATTGGCCCTTGGTCATCTGCACGATGACCACGCCGCGCTGGTCGGAGCCATAGCGGTCGTCGGGCTTGAAGGTGTAGACGCCGTGCGTGCCCACCAGCTCCTTGGTGCCGACGATGGCGTCGCGCAGCGCCGTGCGGTAGGCCGGCGTGCCCGGCTCGCCCTTGGTGCGCGAGGCCGCGTTGGCCAGCAGCAGATACGCGTCGTAGGTGTACGACGAGAAGGCATCGGTCGGCACCGCGCCGTTGAGCTTCTGGTAGGCATTGCGAAAGCCCATCGACACCTTCTTGATCGGGTTGGCGTCGGGCAGCTGGTCGGCCACCAGCACCGGGCCGCTGGGCACCTGCAGGCCCTCGATGGAGGCGCCGCCCACGCGCACGAAGTCGGCGTTGATGAGGCCGTGCGTGCCGTAGATCCTGCCCTTGTAGCCGCGCTCGGCCAGCGCGATGTAGGGCAGCGCGCCGGGCGTGCCCGAGTTGCCCGCGAACACCGCGTCGGGCCGCGCCGCGACGATCTTCAGCACCTGCCCGGCCACCGACGAATCGCTGCGCGCATAGCGCTCGTTCGCCACCACCTTGATGCCGGCGGCATCGGCGCTCTTCATCAGCGAGTCGTAGGCCAGGTCGCCCAAAGCGTCGGAAAATCCGATGAAGGCCACCGTCTTCACGCCCGACTTCTTCATGCGATCGACCACGCCCGCCACCATCAGCGGGAAGGGCTGCGACACCGTCACCGTCCACGCGCCCTCGGGACCCGGAATGGTCACCGGCGTGGGCGAGATCAGCGGCGTGTTGAGCTCGCGCGCCACCGAGGCGATGGCCATCGCGCCCGGCACGCCCGAGGTGCCGATCAGCACGTCGACCTTGTCCTCGGTCACCAGCTTGCGCGCGTTGCGGCCTGCGGTGGTGGGGTCGGAGGCATCGTCGAGCACGATGAGCTGCACCTTGCGCCCGGCGATCTCGGGGTGCTCGGCGATGGCAGCGCGGATGCCCTTCTCGTAGGGCACGCCCAGCGCGGCCACGGGGCCCGAGAGCGAACTGATGAAGCCGATCTTCAGGTCGGCGGCCATGGCCTGCGCTGCGGCCAGCGCGACGGCCGTGGTGGCGAGGATGCGGGCGATCTTTTTCATTGGCGATTTCACGTCGGGGGTTTCAGGGAACCAGCTTCCATTGGCCCTTGTCGAGCCTCACGACGACGCGCGAGCGGTCGTCAGAGCCGTAGCGGTCGGTCGGCTTGAAGTTGTAGACGCTGTGCGTGCCCACCAACTCCTTGGTGCTCACGATGGCGTCGCGCAGCGCGAGGCGGAACTGCGGCGTGCCGGGCTCGGCCTTGCCGGCCAACGCGCGCTGTGCCGCGTCGAGGTAGATCAGCCAGGCGTCGAAGCTGTAGGCCGAGAAGGTGTCGGTGGGCGGCGCGCCGTTGGCCTTCTGGAAGGCGGCGCGGAAGTCCATCGCGATCTTCTTCATCGGGTTGGCGTCGGGCAGTTGCTCGGCCACCACCACCGGGCCAGTGGGTGCCAGCAGCCCTTCCACCGACGCACCGCCGACGCGGATGAAGTCGGGGTTGATCAGCGAGTGCATGCCGTAGATCTTTCCCTTGTAGCCGCGTTCCTGCAGCGCCAGGTAGGGCAGCGCGCCGGGCGTGCCGGATGCGCCGGTGATCACCGCGTCGGGGCGCAGCGCCACGATCTTCAGCACCTGGCCGGCCACCGACGAATCGGCACGCGCATAGCGCTCGTTCGACACCACCTTGATGCCGGCGGCGGGCGCCGACTTCATGAGCGCGTCATACACCAGGTCGCCCCACGCGTCGGAGTAGCCGATGTAGGCCACCGTCTTCACGCCCGACTGCTTCATCTTCTCGACCATCGCACCCATCATCAGCGGCGCGGGCTGCGGCAGCGTCACCATCCACGCGCCCTCCTCGCCCGGCAGGTCGGCGTTGGCGATGGATATCAGCGGCGTCTTCGTCTCGCGCGCCACGCCGGCGATGGCCAGCGAGCCCGGCGCACCGGCCGTGCCGATGATGACGTCGACCTTGTCCTCCTCGATCAGCTTGCGCGCGTTGCGCGCCGCCGTAGACGGATCGGAGGCGTCGTCCAGCGCGATCACCTGCACCTTGCGGCCGCCGACTTCCGACTTGTAGGCCTGAGCCGCCTTCATGCCCTTGTCGTACGGAATGCCCAGCGACGACACCGGGCCGGACAGCGACGTGATGAAGCCGACCTTGAGGTCGGCGGCCCACGCGCTCGCGGCGCTCAGCGCGCCGAGGCCCGCGGCGATGGCCGCGAATGTGCGAATTCGGTTCAGTACTTTCATGGCGGTGCTCCAGAGGTGGTTTTTTTGGGTGACGAGAACGCGAAAAGATGGATCCGGGTCAGAGGGCCAGGCTGCCGACGCTGGTGCCGCCGCACACGTACAGCACCTGGCCGGTGACGAAACTGTTGTCGGCGTCCGCGAAGAAACGCACAGCCCGTGCCACGTCGGCCGACTCGCCCAGGCGCTTGACGGGCACCGAGGCGGCGAGTGCGCGCTCCTTCTCGCTGCCGGCCTCGACCACGTCGTAGAACATGTCGGTGCGGATGGGTCCCGGCGCCACCACGTTCACCGTGATGCCGTCGGCCGCGAGTTCCAGCGCCCAGGTGCGCGCCATGCCCAGCATGCCGGCCTTGGTGGCCGAATAGCTGGTGCGCGTGGCCAGCCCCAGCGCGGCGCGCGAAGACAGCAGCACCACGCGGCCGAAGCGCTGCGCGCGCATCGCGGGCAATGCACCTTGCACGAGCTGGATCGCACAGCCCAGGTGCAGGTCGACCAGCGCGTCGAGGTCGTCGAGCTTCACCTCGGGCAGCAGCGCGGCGCGGATCACGCCCGCGTTGTGGACGATGGTGGTGGGAGAGAAACGCTCCACTAGTTCGCGCACCGCATCGCCGGTGGCGGAGCGGTCGCTCAGGTCGACCTCGATGCTGTGCAGTTTCGGATGGTCGATCTCGGCCTTGCGGCGCGCGAGCGACACCACCTCGTAGCCCTGCGCGAGCAGGTCTTCGCAGATGGCCCTGCCGATGCCTGCGCTGCCGCCGGTGACGGCCGCGACCTTGGGTGCGGTGCCGCTCATGCCGATGCTCCCACCAGCGCCAGCACGCGCAGCGGACTGCCGCTGCCCTTCTCGATCTTCAGCGGCGGGCAGATCAGCACCGCGCCGGAAGGCGGCAGCAGGTCGAGGTTGCTCAGGCACTGCAGGCCGTAGCGGCCCGCGCCGTGCATGTAGTAATGGCACGGGTACGGCGGGCGCAGGTGATAGCCCTGCCCCGCGTCGGTGCCGATGGCTTCGGAGCCGAAGCCCAGCACGTCGCGCTGCTCGACAAGGAAGCGCACGGCCGCCGTGCTCGGTCCAGGCGTGTGCTGGCCGGTCTCGTCGAAGTTCTGATAGGCCTCGGGGTCGGTGCGCTTGGACCAGTCGGTGCGCATCAGCACCCACGCACCCTTCGGGATGCGGCCATGCGCTGCCTCGTAGGCCTCGATGTCTTCCAGGGTCAGCAGGTAGTCGGGGTCGTCCTTCACCTGCGGCGAGCAGTCGATCACGCAGGCCGGCGCCACGAAGTGCTGCACGGGAATGGTGTCCACCGAGTTGTTCGGCAGGTCGCGTCCCGAGATCCAGTGGATCGGCGCGTCGAAGTGCGTGCCGGTGTGCTCGCCGCAGGAGAAGTTGTTCCAGTACCAGCCCGGGCCGCGCTCGTCGTACTTCGACACCTCCTCGATGCGGAAGGGCCAGCACTGGCCCATTTCGGGCGGCAGCGCGATCTGCGGGAACTCGGGCGTCAGCGTCTGCGTGAGGTCGATCACGCGGATACGGCCGCTTGCCATGGCGGTCACGAGGCCGCCGAGGATTTCGGCTGCGGACATCAGTTCGGTTGTGGTGGTCATTCGTTCGGCTCCTGTCTCAACCGCCTGCAGCCAGCTCGCGCTCGAGCACTTTCGGGTTGTCGCGCCAGCGCTCCAGCCACTCCTGCGCCACGTCGCCGGGGTACACGTCTTCCACGCCATCACGCAGCGCCTTCACGATGGCGTTGGCCAGCGCCGGGGGCGCGAGCTTGGGCGGCGGCGTGTGCTGGTTCCATTCGTCGTCGATGGGGCCCGGGAACACGTTGATCACGCGGATGCCCGCCGGCCGCATCTCCGCGCGCAGGCACTGCGCGAGCGAATGCGCCGCCGCCTTCGATGCGCTGAAGGTGCCGTGCGGCGGGAAGTTGCTCAACGCGTAGATCGACAGCAGGTTCACCCACGCCGTCGCGCCCGTCACGCCGTCGGCCGAGCGGCCCTTGAGCGCGGGACCGAACTCCTGCGCGAGGCGCAGCAGGCCGAAGTAGTTGATGTCCATCTCGGCCTTGGCCACGTCGGTGCCACGCCGCGCGCCGATGCCGAAGGTGCGGTGCACCTCCGCGTTGTTGATGACGATGTCGACCTTGCCGCCGATGGAGCCCGCGAGCTCCGTCACCTGCCGGCCGTTAGTCAGGTCCAGCGGCACCAGCGTGACCTGCGGCAGCGCCGAGATGTCGTCGAGGCCGTCGCCCATCTTCTTCCAGGGCTCGGCGTGGCCGACCCAGACGATGTCGGCGCCGGCCTTGACCAGGGCGCGCACGATCGCCTGGCCGGTCTCGGTCTTGCCGTCGGTCACCAGCACCTTGCGGAACTTGGGGTCGCTGGTCATCTCGCGCAGCATCTTGTCGTCGGCCATGTGGGGACTCCCTTCGTTCGGAAAACCAATGAGAACGGCCTGGCCCGCGCGGTCGAGCCGGGCGCCTACGCGCACCCTCTGCGGCGCGTCGCCAACCTCGCCATGAAGGTGGACCATGAGCGTGGGGCCGGCATCCAGGTGAACCAGGCCCAGCCGCCAGGGCAGCCGCTCGCGGAAGAACAGGTCGTTGCTGTGATGCAGCGTCGTGCTGCCGAGCAGCTCGCCCTCGCCGCTTTGCTGCCGCCAGCGCAGCGCGGCGGAGAGGCATCTGTGGCAGACCTCGCGCGGCGGGTACTGCACCGTGCCGCAGTCGTCGCAGGTCTGGAGTTCGAAGCGGCCTTCGGCCGCGGCAGCGGTGAGACCCAGCGCCACGCGGCCGCGCGCGCCGGGCGGCAGGTTCATCTGCCGGGTGCGCAGCACCGGGTTCTTGCGCGGGGGGCGCATCAGGGGCATCGTCATGCGGGTCTCCCCAGGATCACCGCGCCTGTGCACAGGCAACGGTCGTAGGTCACCATGCCGAAGCCGGCGACAAGGCCCAGCTGGGCATTCGGCACGGCGCGCTTTCCGGCCTGATCGGTCAACTGGCGAATCGCCTCGACCATGCCGAGGAAGCCGCCCGCCGCACCAGCCTGTCCGGCCGAGAGCTGGCCGCCGCTGGTGTTGTTCGGAAAGCTGCCGTCGAAGGTCATGGTGTTGGCCTGCACGAAGGCCGGGCCCTCGCCCTTTTCGCAGAAACCCAGGTCCTCGAACTGCATCATCACGATGACGGGGTAGTCGTCGTAGGTCTGCACGAAGTCGAGTTCCGCGGGCTGGATGCCGGCTTGCGCGTACAGGTCGTCGCGGTCCTTGCGCCAGCCGCCCTGCACCATCACCGGGTCTTCGGCGTAGGCGTTGTGGCGCTCGATGGCGCCGCGGATCACCACGTGCGCCAGGCCCAGGTCGCGCGCGCGCTCCTCGCTCATCACAAGGAAGGCGTCGGCGCCGGCGCAGGGCATCACGCAGTCGAACAGGTGGATCGGGTCGGAGATCGGCCGCGCGGCCATGTACTCGTCGAGCGTGAGAGCCTTCTTGAACATCGCGTTCGGGTTGCCCAGCGCGTTGGTGCGCTGGTCGACGCAGATGCGGCCGAAGTCTTCACGCCTTGCACCGTAGGTGCGCATGTAGTTGGCGGTGATGAAGGCGAAGATCGAGTTGGGGCCGCCCGAGCCGTAGGGGTAGCTCGCATCGCGCGCGAAGTTGCTGAAGCTGCCCAGCGTCTGGCGGAAGGAATCGACATGGTTGGTGTCGGCACCCACGCAGGCCACGATGTCGGCATCGCCCGCCTGCACGGCGCGCGCCGCACGGCGCAGGCACATCACGCCCGAGGCACCGCCGGTGGGCACGTGGTCGAGCCAGCGCGGCGACAGGCCCAGATGCTGGGTAACGCCCACCGCCGTGTCAGGCGCGAGCGAGAAGCTGCTGAGGCACAGGCCGTCAATCTGCTCCTTGGGCACGCCGCTGGATTTCACCAGCGCCTCGACCGCCTGGCCGACGAACCAATGCGCGGTGCGCGTGGAATAGCGCACGTAAGGCACGGTGACGGGCACCGCGACCGCCACGCCTTCGTAGGAAAGCCGCTTGCCCGTCATGCCTGCCTCTTCTTCATCGAGCGGGTGTCGATGCAATGGGCCTGGCCTGGAAGCGACTGCGCCATCTCGCGCAGCTGCCCGCGCTGGATCTTCTGCGAGGGCGTGAGCGGCAGCGCATCGACGAAGGCCACGTAGCCGGGCGCCTTGTAGTAGGCGAGCTGTGCCAGCGCGTGCTGGACGATACTGGCCGCGGTCTGTTCGGGCTGCGAGGCATCGGCGCCTTCGCGCATCACGATGCAGGCGAGCACCTCGTCTCCGCGCACTTCGTCGGGCGTGGCGGCCACGGCCGATGCCTTCACCGCCGGATGCTGGTTGAGCACGCTCTCGACTTCGACGGCCGAGATGTTCTCGCCGCTGCGGCGGATCACGTTCTTCTTGCGATCGACGAAGAAGAAGTTGCCCTCTGCATCGCGGCGCACCAGATCGCCGGTGTGGAACCAGCCGTCGGCCCAGGCCTCGCGCGTGGCCTCCTCGTCCTTCAGGTAGCCGGAGAAGAAATGGCGCCTCGGGTCCGGGCCGGCCGAGCGCACCAGCAGTTCGCCCGGCGCATCGACGCCGACTTCACTGCCGTCGTCGCCCACGAGGCGGATCTCGACGAAGTCCTCCTGCCGGCCGAAGCAGCTGGTGCCCACCAGGCGCGGCTCCCGGTTGGCCATGATGCAGGCGGCCGCGCCGGTCTCCGTCATGGCCCAGGCCTCCACCAGCGGAAAGCCGAAGCGCTCCTCGAACGGCGCGTGGTTCTTGCGGTCCACGCCGGCGCCGAAGCCCCAGCGGATGGCATGGTCGCGGTCGACGGCCGATGCGGGTGCCGACAGCAGCATCGCGGGCATCACGCCCAGGTAGTGGACGATGGTCGCGCCGCTTTCCTTCGCGCTCGCCAGCCAGCTCTTCGGATGGAAACGGTCGAGCTGCACCAGGCAGCCGCCCGCGACCAGCACCACCATGGTGGAGAAGGCCATCGCGTTCATGTGGTTGAGCGGCAGCGGCGTGATCACGCGCTCCTTGTCGGGCCGGATGCTGCACACGCCGTCTAGCGCCGCATACCACTCGCCTGCGCGCAGGAAATACGCATTGCTCAGGATGCAGCCCTTGGGGCGCCCGGTGGTGCCCGAGGTGTAGAGCAGGCCGCATTCGGTGTCGATGCCCACGGGCTCACCAGCACGCGGCGCAGCTGTCTTCGCGGGCGGTACCGCGTCGTCGGGGCCCATGGTCTCGAAGGCGATGCCTGCCTGTGCGGCCGCCGCGCGCAGGTCGGCAGCGCGTTCGGGCAGCGTTACGGCCAGCCCGATCTCGCTGTGGCCGATCAGGTAGACCAGCTCGGCCGAGCGCATCTCCGAGTTGATCGGCACCACGCTCACGCCCAGTGCGTTCAGCGCGAGCCAGTGGAAGATGAAAGCCGGCCGGTTCTCCAGCAGCAGGCCGACGCGATGGCCGTGGCCGTAGCCGGCTTGCGCATAAGCGGCACGCAGGCGTTCGATCTGCGCAGCGGCTTCACCCCAGCGGATGGCGCCCGCTTCGATGCCGTAGGCGGCGGCGGTCACGGATTCGGTGAAGAGGAATTCAGCCTGCGGCGTGCGGGCCGCGGTGGCCGCGAAGACGTCGTGGACGGTGGCGTGGGGCATCACTCGCGTCCCGGCTAGATGAAGAGCTGCACGGCCGGCAGGGCCGCGTCGCAGTTGAGAAGGTTGACGCGCTTGAGCGTCATGCGCAGCGCGCCGTCCTGCACCGTGAGGTGGTGGAAGAAGGTGCCCACGTAGAACTGGATCTCGTCGCCCTGCGACTCGGTGTAGTGGAACGAGGTGCGCACCACGTAGCGGTTGGATCCGGCATCGAACTGCTCGACCACCGGCACCTGCAGCAGGTGGTGGCAGCGGCTCGGCGGCTGCTGCGAGAAGGCACGCGGGCTCTTCAGGCGCTCGATGCGCAACTCGCGCAGCAGCTTGTCCTCGTAGAGATGCGAGGTGTGGTTGAGGCCGTCTTCCTGGTCGGGAATCAGCGGCACCCAGTAGAAGGCATCGTCGGTGAAGAGCGCGTTCCACTCCTCGTAGCGGCGGGTGTCGAGCAGGTGCGCTTCGTTCACGACGAAGTCGATCAGATCCTGGCGGGTGATTTCTGACGCGGTGCCGGCCATCACATCGTCTCCGTCATGCGTTGCACCCAGCTGCGGTATTGATTACGCATCGGAAGCTCGTTGGTGCCGCCGGTCGTGATCTCGCCGCCCTTCAGCTCGGCCGGGTCGTAGTCGCGGTGCAGGCTCACCCACTCATTGCCGCTCGCGTGCAGGCCGGCCTGCATGCCGCGATAGGCCTGCAGGTCGTCGTGGCCCACCACCGAGAACGGCGAGTTGATGAGGCGGTTGTACATGGCCGTGCGCTGCAGCAGCTCGGGCGGCGCGCCCTTGAGGCGGAAGGTCCAGCTCTCGATGAGGGTCCTGTCGGCCGAAATCGGCTTGACCACGCGGATCGCCTGGATCGCGCCCTTGATCGTGAGGTTCGGGTAGTAGACGGTGTTGTGCCGCGCCATGCCGAGGATCTGCGCGGTCTTCTCCTCGCCGTAGCGGGCCTTCATCGCGTTGTCGTACTCGGGGATCGCCTTGTACTTGCTGTGGATGCTGAAGTGCACGCCGGTGAAGCTGTGGCCGTTGTCGTAGGTGCGGATGCCCATGTCCTCGAAGAACTTGTAGTCGGACATGAAGGGCACGAACTGCTCCACCGCCATGGGCTTGGGCTCGCTCTCGGGCTTGTCGGCCCACATGCGCTTGGCGGTGCCGGCCGAAGATTCGTGCGCCACCATCGGGTGCATGGTGTCGTTGAGGTTCTCGACGAACATCTTCCAGTTGCACTGGTGCATGAAGCGCAGGCAGCCGCCGGCGATCTCCAGCTCGCCCTCTGGCGAGCGGTCGGCCATGTTGTCGATGGAACTCAGCGAGTCGCCGAAGTACTCGTCGAAATCGGGGCCGGCATCGTTGATCTTCACGAAGATGAAGCCGCGGTGGCTGCGCACGTGTTTCACGGTAGTCAGGCCCTTGCCCGATTCGCACTCGTGCAACTGGGTGTTCTCGTAGCCCGTCTTCAGCGGAATCGCCAGGGGCGCGCCATCGGTCTTGAAGGTCCAGGCGTGGTAGGGGCAGCGGAAGAACTTGCCAGTGTTGCCGCAGGGCCCGTTGACGAGGCGCGAGCCTTTGTGGGCGCAGCGGTTCATCATCACGCGCACGCTGACGTCGGAATGGCGCACGACGATCAGCGGGCGGCCTGCGATCTCGTTGCTGATCCAGTCGCCGGGCTTGGGCAACTGGCTCTCGTGGCCGACGTAGTTCCAGGTGTTGGCGAAGAAGTGCTCCTGCTCCAGCTCGAAGAGTTCCTGGCTGGTGTACAGGTCGCGGTGCACCCGGTCGTTCTGCACCAGCGCGCGAATGGCGTCGGGGTTGTCTCTGTACGAGGTCATGGCGTTCATGTCTCCTTGCTTCAGATGTCGAGCACCAGACGCGCACCCTTAGCGCGCGAGATGCAGATCTGCATGACGGTGCCTTGCGCCTTCTCGCGGGCGGTGAGCACGTAGTCGCGATGGTCGATCTCGCCTTCCAGCACGGGCACTGCGCACACGCCGCATTCGCCGCGCTTGCAGTCGAACATGGGGTCGCAGCCGTGCTCGATGAGGCAGTCGAGGATGCTCTGGTCCGCCGGCACGGTGAAGCGCTGCCCGGACTGGGCCAGCTCCACCTCGAAGGGCTGGTCGCCCTCTTCCGCGACGGGCTCGGTGAAGAGCTCGAAGTGCACGCGGTCGTGCTCCCAGCCGCGCGCCTGCGTGCGTTCGAGCACCGCGTCGAGCATGACCTTGGGGCCGCAGACGTAGAGGCGGTCGCCGGCGGGCACGCTGTCGAGCAGCGTGTCGATGGCCAGCGGCGTGCCAACCTCGGCATCGGCGTGCACGTGCAGGTCGTCGCCCAGCAGCGCCTGCAGCTCGGGCAGGAAGGCCATCAGCTCGCGGCTGCGGCCGGCGTAGTGCATGCGCACCGCCGCGCCCTCGGCCCGGCGGCGCGCAGCCATGGTGGCCAGCGGCGTCACGCCGATGCCGCCCGCCACGAGCACCGTGCCGCCGGGGCCGGTGTGCAGCGGGAAGTCGTTCTTCGGCGGCTCGATGGCGATGGTGTCGCCTTCTTTCAGCCCTTCGTGCATGAAGCGCGAACCGCCGCGGCCTTCGGCTTCCTTGCGTACCGCGATCACGTATTCGGTCGGTGCGTTGGTGGCGTTGCGCGCCGTGTCGAAGTTGATGAGCGAGTAGTGGCGCCAGTCGGTCTTGCCATCGGCGAGCGACACCTGCACGCGGATATGGGCGCCGGCCGCGAAGCCGGGCAGTGCGCGGCCGTCGTCGGCGCGCAGGCGCAGCATGCGGATCAGCGGGTTCAGTTGCCGCGCTTCGGTGACGCGCAATGAGAGGGTGGCTGAGGGTGCGGTCATCTTCGGAGTCTCTTCTCAGGCCAATGCGTGCTGCACCAGTGCGGCCCGCAGCTTGTGGCCATGCTCGTCGGCCAATGCGGCGTCGCGCAATTCGCGCAGCGTGGCCGGCGCCAGTGCGTCGCCGGCGCGCTCGAAGGCACGCATGACGGTGTCGTAGTTGCGGATGCCGCGCGCGTGCGTGTCGCTGTAGCCCTTGACGAGGCGCTGGCACTGGGCCAGTTCGACGGCAAGCTCCGGATTGCGCTGCGCGGTGGCGGCGATGCGCTGCAGCCATTCTTCGATGCGGCGGTTCTCCTCGGCGTAGCGCATGGTGGAGAGGCGCCAGCGCTTGCAGGCAGCCACCATGCGCAGCATGAGATAGCCGCGCAGCGAACTGGTCTGGATGACGCGGCCGTGCTGAGTGAAGCGCTCGACGATCTTCTTCGGCAGCGTCGAGTTCATCAGCCAGCGGCCGATGCCGCCGGGCAGGGTCTCGCAGATCTCCTGCAGACGCGGGTGCATGTACTCGTTGATGGCGAGTACCTGTCCCGGTTGCACGCGCGCTTCGCCGCGCACGCGCTCGAAGCGGGTGGCGCGAGTCTTGAGAGCCGCGACGCGGGCGGTGTCTTCGTAGGACATCCACAGCGCGAGGTGGCGCGCAGTCTCGCGAAGCAGGCGACGATCGCCCGAGGGCAAGGCCGCGATGGAAGCCATGCGGTCGAGGTAGAGGCCGGCGTAGGCCGGGTCCTGGTAGTCGATGAGGCGGCGCACGCCTTCGAGCAGCAGGTCTTGCGCTTCGGCCGGGAAGCTGTTCTGCACGCGCTCGACCAGTGAGCGCACGGCGGGGTGGCGCGGCTGCGGTGCTGGGGCGGCGATAGGTGCTTCCTTCACCGGCTCGCCATCGTCACCGCCCTGTGCACGCTCGAACGCCGCACCGAAGGCCTTGAGGCTGGGCTTCACGCCCACGCCGCCGCGTTCGATGGTCGCTTCGAACTGCGCGCGGCTGAAGGGCAGCACGCCCGAGCCTGCCAGCGCACCGAAGAGCACCGCACTGATCACGCTGCCCGAAGCCTCGGCGGCCTGGGCCATGTCGAAGCGGATGAAGCGCTTGGCGGCGTTGGCCGTGTGCGCGAGGAGCTGGCCGCTGTCGACGCGGCCGTCGCCCATCGCGCTCTTCTCGGCGATGGAGAACACGCGGTGCGTGGAAGCGATCAGCGTGGTGCGTTCGCGCGTGACCAGGCCGCGCTGCACGGCACGGCCGGCTTCCATCAGCTCGGATGCGAGCACCACGTCGACGTCGCCCGGCAGCGGCATCAGCGCGAGCACCGGCGTGCCGCCGTCGCTCTCTGCTTGCGACGATGGGTACAGCTCGACGTAGTAGATGGTCGCGCCGGTGCGCTGGGCCACGCCGGGCACGGAGGTGGTCTGGGCGACGTAGCCATTGGCCTCGCCCATGTCGACGATCCAGTCCGCGAGCACGCCGCCACCCTCCCCGCCCATGGCGAGGATCGCGATCTTGATAGGCTGGGCCTTGGTGTTCGTCATCGCTTCAGAAGGCATAGGCTTCACGGCGGCGAGCCTCGCCGCGCTGCATCCAGCCGATGACGGCTGCGCGCATGCGCTCGCGCAGCTGGTCCCAGCGGCTGGGGTTGCTCACGATCTGCGCCTTGTAGAAGGAGGGGCACAGCACCGCGGCGTGCGAGACCTCGCCGCACACACCGCAGCCCACGCAGCTGTCGAGCACCGCCGCGACCGGGTCGGTGCGAAGCGGATCGGGGTTGGGCTTGATCGACAGCGACGGACAGCCCGACAGGCGGATGCAGGAGTGGTCCCCGGTGCAGGTGTCAGAATCGACGCCGAACTTCTCGCGCACCATGCGCTTGCCGTCGGCGATGGCCTTGCGCACCAGCGGCTTCTCGCGGCGCTGCTTGTTGAGCATGCATTCCGACTGGGCGATCAGGACCTTGGGGCCCTTCTCTTTGGTGGTCAGTGCCTCCTTGAGCGCGTCGCGCATGCCGGCGATGTCATAGGTGCGGCGCATCGTCTTCACCCACTTCACCCCCACGCCGCGCACGGCGCTCTCGATCTCGTGGCCGGTGCTGCGCGTCTTGTTGACGGCGTTCGACGAGAGGATGTCCTGCCCACCGGTGGCCGAGGTGTAGTTGTTGTCGACGACGATGGTGAGGTTGTCGCTCTTGTTGAAGACCGCGTTGGCGACGCCGCTGGTCAGGCCGTTATGCCAGAAGCCGCCGTCGCCCATCATCGAGATCGCGCGCTTGCCTGCAGGCGCATTGAGCGCAGCTGCGCCCGCGCCGCCCAGGCCATAGCCCATGGTGGTGTTGCCGATGTTGAAGGGCGGCAGGATGGAGAACAGGTGGCAGCCGATGTCGGCGCTCACATGGTGCGGGCCGAGTTCGCGCTCGACCAGCTTCATCGCGCTGAAGATGGGGCGCTCGGGGCAGCCGGTGCAGAAGCCCGGCGGACGGGCATGAACCACTTCGCTGAGCGGCGCGACGGCCCGCGCGGGCTCGGCAGCGACCTCGGTCAGCGGGATCACCTTGCGCACCGGCGCGGGCACCGGCAACGGCGCGAGGCGCTCGTAGCGCTCGCAGAAGCTGCGCGCGCCCTTGAGCAGCTCGGCGGCCGTGTATTCGCCGGCCACCGGCAGCATGTCCTTGCCGTGCAACACCGTGGAGGACCCGGCCTGGCGCAGGATGGTCGCGAGGTTCTGCTCGACGAAGTTGGGCTGCCCCTCTTCCACCACGAGCACCGCGCGCTTGCCTTCGCAGAAGCGGATCACCTCGCTCTCGATGACGGGGTAGGCCACGTTCATCACGTACAGCGGCACCCGTGTGTTGCCGTAGACGTCCGCAAGGCCCATGCGTTCGAGCGCGCGTACCAGCGTGTTGTAGCTGCCGCCCTGGACGATGATGCCGATGTCGTCGGCGTCTTCCGAGAAGAACTCGTTGAGCTTGCGCTCCTCGATGAAGCGCACGGCCGCGGGCCAGCGGTCCTTCACCTTCTCTTGTTCATGGACGAAGCTCGCAGGCGGCAGCACGATGCGGCCCACGTCGCGCTGCGGGTTCTCGAGCGCATCCTTCAGCGTGAACGTAGCGCGCTTGTTGTCGCCCGCGACGAAGTGGCCATGCACGTGGCAGGCTCGGATGCGCAGCTGCAGCATCACGGGCGTGTTGCTGGCCTCGGAGAGATCGAATCCCTGCTTCACCGCATCGACGATGCTGGGCAGGTTGGGGCGCGGATCGAGCAGCCAGATCTGCGACTTCATCGCGAAGGCGTGGCTGCGCTCCTGCATGATCGAGGAGCCTTCGCCGTAGTCCTCGCCCACGATGATGAGCGCGCCGCCGGTCACGCCGCCCGATGCCAGGTTGGCCAGCGCGTCGGAAGCCACGTTGGTACCCACGGTAGCCTTGAAGGTGACGGCACCGCGCAGCGGGTAGTTGACGGAGGCTGCGAGCGTGGCGGCCGCGGTGGCTTCGCTCGCACTGTTCTCGAAGCGGATGCCCTGCTCGGCGAGGATGTCCTGCGCATCGGCCAGCACGTCCATCAGATGCGAGATGGGCGCACCCTGGTAGCCGGCCACATAGGAAACTCCCGACTCCAGAAGGGCCTTGGTGACGGCCAGAATGCCCTCGCCCCTGAAGACTTCCCCACCAGAAAGCCGCAGTTTCTTGACTTCTTCAACGAACGAACGCTCTGCCATCGGGGTCCTTGTTGTCTGTCGTGGGACGATGCGACCAGGAGGTTGCACCGTGCTTTCTATAATGTTGACAAATGAATGTATCCACAATCATGAATTACCCTAGACATGCAAGCAGCGTGCCCGTGGCGACTGTGAGGTGCCTTCATGGCTGATCAACCCGTCGAATCGCATCGCTTCGTCGATGACTACCTTCCTGCGCTGCTGGCGCAGGCCAGCCAGCTGATCTCCTCGGAGTTCCACGAAGTGGCGCGCCAGCAGGGCTTCTCGGTGTCTGAGTGGCGCGTGATGGCCTCGCTCGCGGGCAGCGAGCCGATCAGCATCGGCCAGCTCGCGCAGGTGACCGTGACCAAGCAGCCGACAGTGACGCGGCTGCTGGACCGCATGGAAGCACGGGGACAGGTCGAGCGCCTGCCCCACGAGAGTGATCGCCGCATCACGCTGGTGCGCATCACGCGCAAGGGGCTCAAGGCGGTCGAACATCTGATGGAACTGGCGCGCGAGCACGAACGGCGCGTGCTCGAGCCCTTCGGGCTGCGGCGCGCGGAAGAGCTCAAACAGACGCTGCGGCAGATGATCGATCTGCACGTGCGCACGCCCGGCGACGAGCCGGAAGAAGACTGAGCCCCGGGGCTCCGCCGCTCAGAGGCGGGGCACGAGGACGGCGCGTCCGCGATGGCCGCGCTGCGCGATCCAGTCGAGTGCGGCAGCGGCATCCGCAAGCGCGAACGGCCGCACGTCGAGGCTCAGTCGGCCATCCGCGAGCCTGGCAAGCAACTCGGGCGCCGCTGCGCGGCCTTGAGCTTCGCGCCTGAACATGTTGAGGGGCAAGAGTGCCACGTCGCGCTGCAGAAAGTGCGCGATGTCGAGCGAGAGCACGGGCCCCGCGGTGTAGCCGACCAGAACGGCCCGCCCGCCAGGGCGCACTGCAGGCAGCGTTCGCGCGAGCACACTGCCACCGACTGTATCTATCAGCAGATCGGCGCTGGCCACTGCAGGCGGTTCCGCATCCGCAGCGACCGCGACGGCCGCACAACCGGCATCGCGCGCAAGCTGCATCACGAGCGAACCGACGGCGCCGCTCGCCCCGGTCACCAGGACCTGCTCGCCCGCCTTCAGCTTCGCGACTTCATGCAGCGCCACCCACGCCGACGTCGTCGGAGAGAAGAAGGCTGCGCCCAAAGTCATCGGCACGTCGTCGGGCAACGGGCCCAGCGCCTCGTCGGGCGCATCGATCTGCTCGCACCACGTGCCGTCGAAGAGCGTGCCCAGGCCGCTTCCTCGCAGCCAGACGCGCTGCTCCTGCTGGTAGCGACCGCTCGCGATGACGACGCCCGCAGCCTCCACGCCCGGCGTGTAGGGCAAGGGCGGATGCCTGAGGAAGCTGCCGCGCCACACGGTGCGGTCGATGTGCCCGACCGTCGCGGCCTCCATGCGCACGATGGTGCGCCCAGGCCGTGCCGTGGGCTCGGCGATCTCTTCCAGCACGGGCACGGCATCGAATCCATGGATACGCACAGCTTTCAAGGCTGCTTCTCCAGAAAATCGAGCACCGTGCGAGCAAAGGCATCGGGCATCTGGTCGGGCAGCGGCACCATGCCGCCTTCGATGTCGACGATGCGCGCCTGCGGCAGGTGGTGCTGCAGCTCAGCGGCATGCGGAGCGGCGAAAGGGTCGTGGGTCGCGCGCACGATCAGCACCGGCTGCGCGATGCGGCCGATTCGCTCTTCCATGCGGTACGACGCCACGGCACGGTGCCCTTCCTCGACACGCGCGACCTTCAATGCATCGAGCACGAAGGCTTCTAGCAGCTCGGGACGACCGGCCGGATAGAAGCCCTGGCGCTTCTGCCAGAGCGCGGCGAGGTGAGTGCCGTCTTCGCTCGGTGCGACTTCATCGATGGGCGGGCGCTGCGCACGCGCCTTGCGAAAAGTCTCGTCGGTGTACGGCGTGGATGACAGCACCAGGCTGCGAACCCGCTGTGGAAACGCCGCTGCAAGCTCGAGCGCGATGACGCCGCCGGTGTGATGCCCCACCACGTCGACCTTCTCGATGCCAAGCGCATCGAGCAGCTCGCAGGCCACGCGTGCCCATTGCTCGATGCTCGCCGGCACGCCGCCGTCGGCGGAGTCGCCGAAGCCGGCCGTATCCATCGCGATGGCCCTGCGGCGCGCGCCGATCAGCGGCAGCACCGGGCGGTATTCGGTCCAGCTGCGCGGCGACTGGTGCAGCAGCAGCACGGCCGGTGCCGTAGGGTCACCGCATGCCGCGTAGTGCACCTGCCCCACCGACAGGTCGGCGAATGCGCGGCGGATGCTGGTCATGACAGGGTCCGATCGGCAGGCGCACGCCACAGGCCCGCGTGCCGCAGCTCGCCGAGCGTGCGCGAGAGCACGTCGCGCCGGTAGGCCGCGACATCGCGGCCCGCGTAGTCGTAGAAGCCGCTGCCGCTCTTGAGACCGAGCCGGCCCTGCTCGACCATCTTCCCGACGATGGTCGGTGCGGTGTAGCGGCCCGCATCGAGCGAGGCCGACATCTCGCGGCTCGCGTAGTGCAGGATGTCGCAGCCGCCGAAGTCGATGAACTCCACCACGCCCAGTGCCGCGAAACGCAGGCCCAGGCCGTAGCGCGTGGCCTTGTCGATTTCTTCCGCGGTGGCGGCGCCCTCCTCGATCATCCGCGCGGCCTCGTTCATCACCAGTGCCTGCAGGCGGGGCACGATGTAGCCGGGCGACGCGCCGCAGACCACGGGCAGCTTGCCGATCTCTTCCATCAGCGCCTTCGTGCGAGCGAGCACCGTGGCGTCGGTGCCGGGGTGGCAGCTGAGCTCGACCACGGGAATCACGTAGGCCGGGTTGAGCCAGTGCATGTTGAGGAAGCGCCCCGGCAGCCGCACCAGTGAGGCGAGCTGCGTCACCAGGATGCTGCTGGTTGTCGAGGTGAGGATCGCGTCGTCGCGGCAATGGCGGTTGAGCTGATCGAAGGCTTCGCGCTTGGCTTCCATGGTTTCGGGCACGCCCTCGAACACGAGCTCGGCGGCGGCCAGTGCCCGCGGGGCGGCAGCGGCATCGACCAGATCGACGCGCGCGGCGATGTCGGAGATCTTCGACTCATCGATCACGCCGAGCTGCGCGAGCCCCGAGAGGCTGGCGTCGATCTCGGCCTTGGCTTCGTCGCGCAGCCGCGCCCATGCCTCGTCGGTGCGCTGGCGCAGGTCGATCAGCGAGATGCGGTGGCCGGCATACGCGAAAGCAATGGCGATGCCGCGCCCCATGCGGCCCGCGCCCACGGCCGCGAAGCGAGGCAGCGAGGCGGTTTCATTCACCATCGTGGAGCCTCTGCTTGAGCTGCGCGGTACTCAGGCCGGCGAAGCCCAGGCTCTCGAAGGTACGGGGGCCGCGCCGCAGGTCGCGCCCGAGGAAACCGCCGACGATGGCCAGCAGGCCGTGCGCGATGGGTGCATCCACGCCCGCATGGCGCGCGGCCGAGGCGAGGAAGGCGAGACCGAGCTCGGTGTCCTCGGTGATGTAGCGGTGCGTGTGCAGGTCGATGTTCTCGCGCCAGTCGCCCGACTTGACGAGCTGCTTGTGCGCGTCGCCGTACATCCACTGGTCATTGTTGTAGTGGTCGGCCAGCGGATAGTGCGGCGAGCCCTGCCCGAAGGCTTCGCGCACCGCGATGCGCTCCTGGTCGAGCCGGTCGGTCACGTCGCGCACGGCGCGCTGCGTGCCTTCGTTATGAATGTCCCAGCGCTCGAAGTGCTGCAGCGGCGCGGCGTTCATCACCATCAGCGGCGGGTGAATGACGGGACCCGCGTTCATCAGCGCGCCCGAGAGCGCGTCGCCGCAGCCATGCACCGCCGGATAGGCCCTGCGGATCACCTCGATGGCCTGCGCCTCCTTGCGGGCCGGATAGACGCCGGTCGGCAGGCGGATCGCGCGGATGGTGACGTTGACTTCGCGCTCGCCGTGCTTGCGCGCCAGGTAGGGCAAGGTGCCGGTTTCGGCCCAGGCCACGTCGGCGCGGCTGCCGGCATCCTTCACGGTGCGCGCCATCACGTAGCTGCCGAATGTGCCCGGCGGCAGGAAGACGACCTGGCCGTCGACCAGGTGCGGCGCCATCGCGAGCGCGATGTCGTGCTGGGCGATGGCAGGAGTCGGTATGACGATCAGCTCGGCGCCCTGCATGGCGGCGCCGATGTCGGCGGTGGCGAGCGCGATGGGCACCTCGCGCGAGCCGTCGGCGTCCTTCAGCGTGATCGCGCCGGCGCGCAGCAACGGCTGCAGCGCTTGGGCATCGCGGCGCCACAGGCGCACTTCATGACCGGTTTCAGACAGGTCCGCGGCAGCCGCGTAGGCGCCATGACCACCCCCAAGAATCGCAATTTTCATGTCGAAAGTCGAAAAGCAGGTGTCGAAGAACCGGCAGTCGAGCAACGACCCCGGGGAAGCGATGCGCCATTACATTACTTTTCATCGATTGAAGTGTCAATCAAATTCGACGGGCGTCCGCGTGCTCGGAAACCCGGAAGGTCCGAAGTAACGGTCCGCGATAAGGAAGCGGATGGTCGTGATTCGGCACGGAAGGCAGCGTGTAGGCTGAAGAGCCAAGCGGCACTTCTCGCCGATACGTCGAACAGTGGCACCTCAGGCGACAGGATGATCGAAGTGGCGTGACCACACTTCCAACTGGTTCAGGACAGGCACCAGCGCTTTGCCAAACGATGTCAAGCCATAGCCCACGCCCCTCGGAAATCCAGTGATCAGGAATCGCTCAAGCAATCCCCGCGCCTCCAATCCCTGCAATCGTTCTGACAACACCTTGGGCGAAACGCCGGGGAGCAGTGCCGCCAGTTCCCCATGCCGCCGCGCGCCATCCTGCAAATGCCACAGCAGCAGTGCGTTCCAGCGATGGCCAAGAAAACCAAGCCAATCCTCGACAGGACATTGGAGGCAGTGCCGAGGCGAGGGCACATCGAGGCGCTGTTCGCTAATGGGGAGGACTTTCATTCGTGCCTTTCCGTTTGGTGAGTACAGGGCGGACCATCCATCATCCCCATTTCAATGAAGGGAGTGACACCATGGCATTCGCCATCACATTACCGGAGCACATGAACGCGGCATTTGTGGAGGCGTTCAACAGCCGCAGCATCGAGAACCTGCTTCAACTCTATGAACCCGACGCGGTATTGCGTACGGATGGGGACAGCGTGGATCTAACCGGGCTTGCGTCCATCGAGAAAGCGCTGATGCAACTACTCCAGGTACCGGGCCGAATGACCTCGCGCAACCATTTCTGTATCGCTCACGGCGACTTGGCACTCCTGCGCGCTGACTGGAATGTGGTTGACAACGACGGCACCATAGTTGTTTCGGGCAGCTCTGCTGAGCTCGTGAGAAAACAGGTGGACGGCCGCTGGCTGTATGCCATCGATCACGCCGTGGGAGCGAGCCTCCCACCTGTGTCGCAGGCGAAGCAAGCGACATAGCGTCCCGCTGCTGCCGGAGCGAAGGCGACGGCGTACTGATGAGCCTGCTGTATCGGGCTGCGACGTAAACCAACGAAGTTTGGCGCTCCAGTCATCGTAAAACGAAAAAGCCCGCGCTCGTGAGAACGCGGGCTTTCGCAAGGATGAGAGGGCGCAGCCGTCAGGTGCGTTTCCCGGAAGGATCAGCGGGTGGGCTTGAACGCGCGCTTTTGCGCATCGCGGGGCACGAACACCTTGCCCGGGCCGCCATGGCCGGCGCCATTGCCGCGGGGCGCGAAACCGCCGTCGCCGCGGCCGCCGCCGTGACCGTGGCCGCCGCGCGGAGCGCTGTCGCCCCAGCCCGGCTTGCGGCCATAGCCGCCGCCGTTGCCGCCTTCGTCACGGCCGCCGCCGAAACCGGCGTTCTGGCCCTGGTAGCCGCCACGCGAGCCCGATGCACCGGGGCCGCGCGAGTTGCGGTCGTTGAAGCCGCTGGCGCCGGCATAGCCGCCGCCATTGCCGCCACGGTAGCCGCCGCCACCGCCGAACTTGCGGTCGCGCGAGTGACCGTCGCGGCCGCCACGGCCACCGAAATCAGGGCGCGACTGCGGCATGCGTTGCTGCGGTTCCATGCCGGGGATCACCTCGGCCTTGAACTGCTGGCGGCTGTAGTGCTCGATGTCCATGATCCGGCGGCGATCGCGGAATTCCGCGAAAGTGACGGCGATGCCGTCGCGGCCGGCACGGCCGGTGCGGCCGATGCGGTGGGTGTAGTCCTCGGCCTTCATCGGCAGGCCGAAGTTGAAGACGTGGGTGATGGTCGGCACGTCGATGCCGCGCGCAGCCACGTCGGTGGCCACCAGGATCTGCACCTGGCCGTTGCGCAGCGCCATCAGGCGGCGGTTGCGCAGGCCCTGGCTCAGGGCGCCGTGCAGCGCGACGGCGCTGAAGCCGTCCTGCTGCAGGTCGTTGGCGAGGCCGTCGCACTCGACCTGCGTGCTCGCGAACACGATGGCCTGGTTGATGCTGGTGTCGCGCAGCCAGTGGTCGAGCAGCTTGCGCTTGTGCTGGGCGTTGTCGGCCCAGAACAGCACCTGCTTGATGTTGGCGTGCTTTTCCTGCGGGCTGTCGATGGTCACGCGCTGCGGTTCGCGCATCACGCGGGCGGCCAGTTGCTGGATGCGCGGCGCGAAGGTGGCGCTGAACATCATGGTCTGCTGGCGCTCGATGGTGAGCTGGTTGATCTCGGCCAGATCGTCGGCAAAGCCCAGGTCGAGCATGCGGTCGGCTTCGTCGACCACCAGGAATTTGACCTGGTCGAGCTTGATCTGCATCGAGCGCTGCAGGTCGAGCAGGCGGCCCGGCGTGGCGACCACGAGGTCGGCGTTCTGCAGACGAGCGATCTGGAGCTGGTAAGGCATGCCGCCCACCACGTTCGCGATGCGCAGGCCGCGGCAGTGGCGCACCAGCTCGATGGCGTCGTGCGCGACCTGCTGCGCGAGTTCGCGCGTGGGGCACAGCACCAGGGCGCCGGGAGTGGCCGCCTTGAAGTTGCGGGCGTTGGTCGGGTCCTTACGCTTCGCCTTCTTGGGCGGAGCTTCGCCGCGGGCGGCGGCTTCGGCGGCCAGGCGCTGGAATTCGGCCCGGGCAGCGGCCTCGGCTTCAGCCTGGCGCTTGATGAGGGTGTGCAGCACGGGCAGCAGGAAGGCGGCGGTCTTGCCCGAACCGGTCTGGCTCGAAACCATCAGGTCGACGAAACGCGTCGAGGGGGCCGAGCCGTTCTGCTCGCCCATGGCGATGGGAACGACCTTTTCCTGCACGGCGGTGGGCTGGGTGAAGCCCATGTCCGCCACGGCGGCGATCAGCTCGGGCGCAAGGCCCAGCTTGATGAAGCCATTGGGAGCGCTGGGCTCTTCGGCGGCGGCCTCAGGGGCGGCGCCGTCCAGCGCATCGAGGATGGGCGCCTCGGACACGGTGTCCATGGCGGCGGTGAATTCGTTGTGGGTAGCGGATTGCACAGGCGCGAACTCGCCCTGCGCTTCAAAAGCGTCGGTCATGAATTTCAATCTCAAACGCGAGCGCCGCCGTGGACGGCGCCCCGTTGGGTGGTTAAAAACATCAACCATCCAACGACATTCAACTTCGGGCGGATGCCCAAGGCTGCGGCCCTTTTTGATCAGCAAATGCGATCGGGCGCGGTGTGCAAGATAGGGAGATGCGAGAAACGCTCACCGGGCTAAAAATGCCTGCCCGGCCAGCGAAGCCTGCGATTATGGCACGGATTCGGGTTTTTACCTAATCCTTGGCCTTGTTCAATCTGCCAGGCGCAGGAAGGTCTCTCGATAGTGCGCCAGTTCCTCGATGGACTCGTGCACATCCGCCAGCGCCGTGTGCGCCTGCTGCTTTTTGAAGCTGTTGTAGGCCGCCGGCTTCCAGCGCTTGGCCAGTTCCTTCAGCGTGCTCACGTCGAGATTGCGGTAGTGGAAATACGCCTCCAGCTTGGGCATGAACTTGACGAGGAAACGCCGGTCCTGCCCGATGGTGTTGCCGCACATGGGCGAACCGCTGCGCGGAATGTACTTGGCGATGAATTCCAGCAGCTGCTGTTCAGCCGCGGCTTCGTCGAGCGTGGACGCCTTGACCTTGTCGATCAGCCCGCTGCGGCCATGGGTGCCCTTGTTCCAGGCGTCCATGCCGTCGAGCACGGCGTCGCTCTGGTGAATGACCAGCACGGGGCCGTCGATGCGGGGTGTGAGATCGGGGCCGGTCACGACCACGGCGATTTCGAGCAGGCGCTCTTTCTCGGGGTCCAGACCGCTCATTTCGCAGTCCAGCCAGACCAGGTTCTGGTCGCTTTTCTTCAGGGTCGGGGCGGCTGCGGAGGGCGTCGGGTCAAGGGATTCAGGCATCGCAGGATTGTCGTCGAAGGGCTGCGGCCCCGGATAGCGAGGGCTAAACTCGCTGATCCATGTCCTATTCGCTCATCTTCACCATCGCCTTCGCGGCCGCGATCGTCGCGGGCCTGCTCGTGAAGTTCTGGCTGGCCACGCGGCAGGTCCGTCATGTGGCGCAGCACCGCGGCACCGTACCAGCCGCTTTCGCGCAGACCATCACCCTCGCCGCGCACCAGAAGGCGGCCGACTACACGATCGCCAAGGCGCGATTCGGCCTGGTCGAGATGGCATGGAGCGCGGCGCTGCTGCTCGGCTGGACCCTGCTCGGCGGACTTGACCTGCTCAACAAGCTCCTGCTGGGCTGGATCGGCGGCGGCATGGTGCAGCAACTGGTGCTGCTGGCAGCCTTCGCGGCCATCGGCGGGCTGCTCGAGCTGCCCTTCACGCTCTGGCAGACCTTCAGGCTCGAGGAGCGCTTCGGCTTCAACAAGATGACCTGGAAGCTCTGGCTGGCGGACACGCTCAAATCCACGCTCCTGGGCGCGGTGATCGGACTGCCCATCGCCGCCCTGATCCTCTGGCTCATGGGCGCGGCCGGCCAGCTGTGGTGGCTGTGGGCCTGGGGCGCCTGGATGGGCTTCAACCTGCTGCTGATGCTGATCTACCCGACCTTCATCGCGCCGTTGTTCAACAAGTTCCAGCCGCTGGACGACCCCACGCTCAAGGAACGCGTAACGGCCCTCATGAAGCGCTGCGGCTTCGCGGCCAAGGGCCTGTTCGTGATGGACGGCAGCACGCGCAGCGCCCATGCCAACGCCTACTTCACCGGCTTCGGCGCCAGCAAGCGCGTGGTGTTCTATGACACGCTGCTGCGCCAGTTGAATGCCGGCGAGGTCGAAGCAGTGCTCGCGCACGAGCTGGGGCACTTCAAGCACCGTCACATCGTCAAGCGGCTGATTGCGATGTTCGCGCTGAGCCTGGCTGGTTTCGCCCTGCTGGGCTGGGTGTCGACGCAGGTCTGGTTCTATGCCGGCCTGGGCGTGCAGCCCAACATGACGGCGCCCAACAGCGCGCTGGCGCTGCTGCTGTTCATGCTCGCCGTGCCGGTGTTCGGCTTCTTCGTGGCGCCGCTGCCCGCGCTGCTGTCGCGCAAGCACGAGTTCGAGGCCGACGCCTACGCGGTGGCCCAGACCAGCGGCGCCGACCTGTCGGCCGCCCTGCTCAAGCTCTACCAGGACAACGCTTCGACGCTCACGCCCGACCCGGTGTTCGTCAAGTTCTACTATTCGCATCCCCCGGCCTCCGAGCGCCTCGCGCGCATGGCAGCCCCGGCCTGACCCGGCCGCGCCCCTCACTCGAAGAAGCCCATCATGAGCAGCATGTTCAATCCCAAGGACTGGAAGAACCTCCCTCCGCGCAAGGCGCTGAGCGCCACCAAGATCGTCTCGGGCCTGGCGCGCCTCGACGGCTGGAGGCTCACGGGCGACGGCGCCGATGTCGCCATCGAGAAGACTTTCAGCTTCGCCAACTACTTCGAGACCATCGCCTTCGTGAACGCCCTCGCCTTCGTGGCGCACACGCAAGATCATCATCCCGACCTGTCGGTGCACTACAACCGCTGCGTGGTGCGCTTCAACACGCACGACGTGGGCGGTCTCTCGACCACCGACTTCGACTGCGCCCGCCAGGCCGACGCGCTGGTCGGCGCCGCGCCCGCCGCCTGATGGAAGGCGCTCTTGGCTAAGCCCGGCCGCGCCGCGCCCGCAGCCGCCGCTGCGAAGGCACTCCACGAAGGCCTCGTCGTCGCCAGCCACGGGCGCCACTGCCTCGTCGAAACACCCGCAGGCGAACGGCTGATCTGCCATCCGCGCGGCAAGAAGAGCCAGGCCGTGGTCGGCGACCGCGTCCACTGGCAGGCCAGCGAGGACGAAGGCACCATCGAGCAGGTGCTGCCGCGGCGCAATCTCTTCTACCGCCAGGACGAGATCCGCACCAAGTCATTCGCGGCCAATCTCGACCATGTGCTGATCCTGATCGCGGCCGAGCCGGAGTTTTCCGAACACCAGCTGGCCCGCGCGCTGATCGCCGCCGAGGCCGAGCGCATCGCGCCCATCATCGCGTTGAACAAGAGCGATCTGGTCGAGCCCTTCGAGCGCGCCTGGGCGAGGCTGGCGCCCTATCGACGCATGCACCACGGCGTGCTGCCGCTGTCGCTGAAGGCTTCGGCGGAGGCGGACCGCGCCTCGCTGATGAAGCTGCTCGCCGGCAAGTCCACCCTGGTACTGGGCCCGTCCGGCTCGGGCAAGAGCACGCTGACCAACCTGCTGGTGCCTGGCGCGGCCGTGCTGACGCAGGAAATCTCGCAGGCGCTCAACTCCGGCAAGCACACCACCACGAGCACCACCTGGTACTGGATCGACGAGGCCCGCACCACCGGCCTGATCGATTCGCCGGGCTTCCAGGAATTCGGCCTGAACCACATCGCGCCGATGCAGCTCGCCAGCCTCATGCCGGACATCGCCGAGCACGCAGGCGACTGCAAGTTCTACAACTGCACGCACCTGCACGAGCCGGGCTGCGGCGTGATCGCGAACGTGGAAACCGCCGACGTGCCGGGCGCCATCAGCGCGAGCCGCTACAGGATCTACGGCGAACTGTTCGAAGAACTCAGCCAGAAGCGCTACTGAGCGCAGCCGGCCGCAGGCTCAGCCGAGCCAGACCCGGTACGACTGCCAGGTCGGGTCGAAGACCAGTTCCATCGTCGCAGCCAGATCCATGTCGTCCTGCAGCGATTGAGCCTGCGTGATCGCGCTGTCCGGATCGGTCACCTGGAAGTGGATGGTGCGCACGCCCTCCTCCAGCACCACGTGAGTGCAGCAGCCGGCCTCGTGCACCTGCAGCCGCGCAGTCAGCCGGTCTTCATAGCCGCGAGCCTCTTCCAGCTCCTCGCCCGATTCGACCGGAACCGCCACGGACAGGCGATGGCACAGGTCGGCACGGCCCACCAGCGCAGTGGCGCTGTCGTTGCGCATCACGATCATCTCGATCTCGCGGCCGTCCTCGGCCGTGCGCGTCGCGCTCACGCCCGACCAGGCATGCTCGCCCGGCGCGAACACGCCGGTGTGGCCCAGTTCGTCCCGCCAGCAGGCGTCGAACAGGGGGACGAAATCGTCCAGCGGCACGCCCTTGAAACCAGCCTGCGCATCGGCCTCCACGTAATCGACCGCGCCCACCTTCACAGCGAAGTCGTACTCGCCCAGGATGTGGTCGAGCATGATGAGGCTCATGTGGCGTGCGTGGTCCTGCATGTCCATCGGGATCGGCTTGGCGAAGCCGATCTCCAGCGCCACCCGCCCGCGGTAGGGCTCATGCTTGACCAGCACCTCGGAGCTCGCCAGTTCGAAGTTGTTCATGCGCATGCCGAAGCCATCGCTCGCGCGCTGGCGGAAGGCTTCCACCTCCACACGCGGCAGCCTGGGGCTGGACTGCACCAGCATCATCAGGTCCTCGAAGTCGTCCACCGAGCCATGGGCGGTCAGCACGAGCTTGAAGACAGGCGGATCGCCGGCCACCTCGGCCGCCAGCCTCGGGAAATGGGGCTCCAGCAGCTGGTTCAGCCCCTCCATCAGCTCACGGGCAGGCAAGGCCCGCAGGCTTTCGAGCCGGGTGCTCACGGCCTCCCAGAAGGCGGCGCAAGCCTCGGCGCGCGGATCGGAGTCCTGGACCGGCATGGGTTGGGTATCTTTCATGGAGTCGAGTCGAGGATGTCCTGCAGCCGCTGCACGAGCACGCTGCATTGCTCCCGCGTACCGATGCTGATGCGCAGGTACTGCGCGATGCGCGGCTGCCTGAAGTGCCGCACCAGCACCGCGCGCTCGCGCAGCGAGGCGGCCAGTTCGGCCGCATCGCGCTTCGGGTGGCGCGCGAAGACGAAGTTGGTCTGCGAGGGCAGCACTTCGAAGCCCAGGTCCTCGAGCTGGAGGGTCAGGCCCTCGCGAGTGTCGACGATCTTGCCGCAGGCCTCGCGGAACCAGGCTTCGTCCTCGAGCGCGGCGATGGCGCCCGCCGAGGCCAGCCGGTCGAGCGGGTACGAATTGAAGCTGTCCTTGACGCGGACCAGGGCGTCGATCAGGTGCGCCTGCCCGCAGGCAAAGCCCACGCGCAAGCCGGCCAATGCGCGCGACTTCGAGAGGGTTTGGACCACGAGCAGGTTGGGGTACTTGCGGATCAGCGGCAGCGCGCTCTCGCCACCGAAGTCGACATACGCCTCGTCGACCAGTACCACGCGATCCGGGCAGGCTTCGAGCAATTGCTCGATGCGCGACAGCGGCAGTCCGATGCCCGTCGGCGCGTTCGGATTCGCGATGACGATGCCCGCGCATCCCCGGCGCGCACGAACCGCGAGTGCATCGATGTCGATGCCCAGGCCCTCGTCCACGGGCTGCTGCTCGCAGGCAATGCCGTAGAGCTGCGCATAGACCTTATAGAAGCTGTAGCTCACGTCCGGCATCAGCAGGGGGGCGGCCTGCTGGAAGAACGCGAAGAAGGCGTGCGCGAGCACCTCGTCGGAACCATTGCCGGCGAAGACCTCGCCGGGCTCCAGGCCATGCCGGCGGGCGACGGCCTCGCGCAGCGCGAGCGAGGTGGGATCCGGGTAGCGCTCCAGGCCGTCTTCGGCGGCGCGGCGGATGGCTTCCACCGCAACCGGCGACGGCGGATACGGGTTCTCGTTGGTGTTGAGCTTGACGAGGTTCGCGATGCGCGGCTGCTCGCCGGGCACATAGGGCTCGAGCGCGGCGATCCGGGGGCTCCATAAGGCCGGTACCGGCTGTTGCTGTTGCTGGGTCATGGCTTCGCTTTCGCTCAGCCGAGCAGGCGAGCCAGGGTCAGCAGGGCCAGCAGCACCATCCACATCACCACCGAGCGCCAGACAAGGCCCACGACGCTGCGCAGATGCCCTGGCTCGGGTTCGCGGCCCGGCGTGCTGCCGCTGTCGGTGCGGAGCCCATCGGCCAGCGATTCACCGGCCTGGGCGCGCGGCAGCGGGTCGGCAACCGGGATCGGCCGCAGCGAGCCTCCGCCCAGACGCACATTGACCGCTCCCGAGGTGGCCGCGAGGATCACCCCGTCGTTCTCGTTGGGAAAGCGTTGCGCGTCGTTGCGCCAGCAGTCGATCGCTTCCTCGAAGCTGCCGACCACCGCGAAGCCCAGCGCAGTGATGCGCGCGGGCAGCCAGTCGATGGCGTGCCAGGCGCGGTCTGCGGCCTCTTGCACCGAAACACTGGAAGGCTGGACCGCGGCGCCGTTCTTGTGTGCCCAGTAGCGCGAGACGAACTCGCTCATCCGGTAGAACACGGCGCCTGCGGGCCCGAGGCCGACGGCCGCGATGATCGAGAACCATGCGAGCACGCCGAACACGTGGCGGTGCGCGGCGATCACCGAATGCTCGATGACGTGGCGCACGATCTCGCTGCGCGGCAGATCTGCCGCGTCGACACCCTGCCAGTGCGCCAGCAGCGAGCGCGCCAGGGGCTCGTCGCCTTCGTCGAGCGCGTCGCGGATGTCGGTGAAATGGTGGCTGAACTGCCGGAAGCCCAGTGTGACGTAGAGCACCGCGATGCTCCAGAGCACCGCGAAAGGAAGGCCGAGCGTAAGTACCAGAAGCCAGTGCACGCCGAGTGCGCCAATCGTGGGCACGAATACAGCGAGCCCCCATGCGATCCATCCGTGATGCGGCTTGCCCGCGTCGAAGTTGCGGCTGGTCCAGCGCGTCCACGCAAGTACCGCGCCGTACACGGGGTTGTGCGGGCCCAGCGGCCGCACCTGCTCGATCAGCAGCGCGCACAGGATGGCAAAAAAGCTCATCCTTCGATGATAGCGAGAGCGCCTGAAGGTTCAGGTCGCATTCAGGCTGGGCTCAAGCCGCCAGAAAACGGTAGAGATTGCGCAGCATGCCGGCGGTCGCGCCCCACACGAAGCGCTCGTCCGGGCCGTCCTGGTAAGGCATGGAGTACCACTGGCGCCGTGTGCCGTCGGGTGCTGGCACGGTGTGGTGACGATGATTGGCCGGATCCATCAGCCAGGCGAGCGGCACCTCGAAGGCATCGGCAACCTCGTAGGGGTTGATGGTCAGCTCGAAATCGGGCTGCACCAGCGCGACAACCGGCGTCACGATAAAGGAGGTCACGGTCGTGTACGTCGGCAGGCTGCCGAGCACCTCGATGTATCGGGCCGAGAGGCCGACTTCCTCCCAGGCTTCGCGCAAGGCGGCGGCGGCGATGTTGGCGTCTTCCGGATCGACGCGGCCGCCGGGAAAGGCGACCTGGCCCGAGTGGGTCGACAGGTTCGAGGTTCGCTCGGTGAGCAGCACGGTCGCACCCTCCGGACGCTGCACGATCGGCACCAGCACTGCAGCCTGGGCCGGAACGCGATCGGTCATGCGCGGCTCGCGGCGCAACTCGGGCGTCCAGACGGGAGGGGTGGCGAAACGCGTGCGCAGCGCCTGTGCCGTCAGCTGCTCCGCAGCCACCGGCGGCAGTCCCTCGACCTCACCAGCCACGAAGGGCACCTTGCGCGGGTCGAATTGCATCAGCGTGGGCGGCGCCACGGCGTTGACGATTTCGGCGGAGGCGGCCTGCGGGTAAATGGATGAGTTGGTCAAGAGATGAAAGGTACCGGGGTCGGGGTTGAGTGAAACAGAACGGAAGTAGAGCGGAAAAACGGAAAGTTGTCGTTGAGCGGGGGCAACAACGCAAAAAGCCGCCAGAACGGCGGCTTTTCTTGCACGACAGGAAGGCTGCTTTACGCGGCCGTCGCAGCCGTCGACTTGCTCGGCAGCTTTTCCTTGATGCGTGCCGAACGGCCGCTGCGGTCGCGCAGGTAGTACAGCTTGGCGCGGCGCACATCGCCACGGCGCTTGACTTCGATGCCGGCGATCAGCGGGCTGTAGGTCTGGAAGGTACGCTCCACGCCTTCGCCGCTGGAGATCTTGCGAACGGTGAAGCCGCTGTTCAGGCCACGGTTGCGCTTGGCGATCACGACGCCTTCGTAGGCCTGCACGCGCTTGCGGGTGCCTTCGACGACGTTCACGCTGACGATGACCGTGTCACCGGGCATGAATTCGGGGATGGTCTTGCCGAGACGGGCGATTTCTTCCTGCTCGAGGGTCTGGATGAGGTTCATGATTTCCTGAAATTCGATCGTGCCGGGCTACACAAAAGGCGCCTTTGGCTTCCATGGGAAGACCGGGCGCGGCCGGACAGAGGATCGGGGAACCCGGGATTATAGCTTTTTTTTCAGCGCGGCCTCATCGGCCTTGCCAAGACGTCCCGCCGCACGGGCCGCGTCGATGAGCTCGGGGCGCCGCCCGGCCGTGATGGCAAGGCGCTGGTCGCGCCGCCAGCGCTCGATCTGCGCGTGATGGCCCGAGAGCAACGGCGCGGGCACGCCCTGCCCGTTCCATTGCTCGGGCCGCGTGTAATGCGGGCAGTCGAGGAGGCCGTCGAGTGCCGGATTGAAGCTGTCCTGCACATGGCTGGCCTCGTCCCCGAGCACGCCCGGCTGCAGCCGCGCCACCGCATCGAGCAGCGCCATGGCCGCGATCTCGCCACCGGAAAGCACGAAATCGCCAAGGCTGATCTGGTGGGTGACGCGCGCATCGATGAAACGCTGGTCGATGCCCTCGTAGCGGCCGCACACCAGCACGGCGCCCTCGCTTGCCGACCAGCGCTCGACCACCTCATGCCGCAGCACCTCGCCGATGGGAGAAAACAGGATGACCGGCGCTTCGGTTCCACGCGCGGCCAGCGCCGCGTCGAGGCAGTCGGACAGCGGCTCGGCCATCATGACCATGCCGGGACCACCGCCGAACGGCCGGTCGTCCACGCGCTTGTAGTTGCCCTGCGCGAAGTCGCGCGGATTCCACAGCACCACTTCGACCTGCTTCGACTCGTAGGCGCGGCGCGTCACGCCGCTGGCCATGAAGGGCGCGAAAAGTTCGGGAAAGAGCGTGAGAACGTCGAAGCGCATGCCGCGCGGGGCGCCGGTCAGTAGTCCGGCTGCCAGTCGACGGAGATGAGGCGCCCGGGCAAGTCGACCTTGTCGATGAAAGCCGAGACGAAGGGCACCATCCGCTCGATGGCCTTGCCGCCTTCTTCGGCGGCAAGCACCAGAGTGGTCTGCGGGCCGGTTGCGAGCAGCTCGCGCACCGTGCCGAGCGCCACTCCTTCGCGGTTGACCACGGACAGGCCGATCAGGTCGACCCAGTAGTACTCGTCGTCGCCGGCCGTCGGAAAGCTGGAGCGCGGCACGAACACGCGCGCGCCGCGCAGCGCCTCGGCGGCGTTGCGGTCGGGCACGTCCACGGACGTGGCGACGATGCAGTCGGAATGTTCCTTGGCTTCGCGGATCGCGAGCCGGAAGGCTGTGCTCGCCGAGGCTCCGGGAGCCTGCAGGAACCAGCGCTTCGATGAGAAGAGCGCCTCGGGCTGGGCGCTGTGGGGCAGGACCTTGAACCAGCCCTTGATGCCCCAGGCATCGGCGATGCGCCCTACTTCGATCGCATCCGCCGGCAATTCGGCGGCTTCGAGTGCGGGCAGCATCGCCGTGCGGGCGGCTTAGGCGGCCGCCTTGGGAGCTGCGGCTGCAGCTTGCTTGATCAGGCGCAGAACGGTCGGCGAAGCTTGTGCGCCGACGCTCTTCCAGTACGCCAGGCGGTCCTGGGCGATACGGATGCTTTCTTCGTTTTCCTTGGCGATCGGGTTGTAGAAGCCCAGACGCTCGATGAAACGGCCATCGCGGCGAACGCGCTTGTCCGACACGACGATGTTGAAGAACGGACGGCCTTTGGAGCCGCCGCGGGAGAGTCGAATGACGACCATGATTTATCCTTGGGTGGTCAGCAGGCCTCGTGGATTGGAAAAGGCCCGCTCACAATGTTCTTCCAGCGTCGAGACACGCGACTGGCCACCCGGCCAGCGACACGCTGAAAAGCCCGCGATTATAGCCCGACCCGCGTTTTTGTCCGAATTCCGGCCTCACGCCATCCGTTTCACCCGCATGCCCCTCGCCATCCGCCCCTGTACCGAAGCAGACATCGCGGCCGTCACGGCCATCTACGCCCACCACGTGCTGCACGGCACCGGCACCTTCGAGACAGAGCCTCCCTCCCCCAGCGACATGGCCGCCCGCCGCGCGGACGTGCTCTCCAGGAACCTGCCGTACCTGGTTGCCGAGGAAGACGGAAAAGTGTTGGGTTTTGCCTACTGCAACTGGTTCAAGCCACGCCCCGCATACCGTTTCTCTGCAGAAGACTCGATCTACGTGTCGGAGTCAGCACGCGGCAAGGGTCTGGGCGCCAAGCTGCTGGCGGCGCTGTCGCAGGCAGCCGAGGCAGCGGGCGTGCGCAAGCTGATCGCGGTGATCGGCGACTCGGCCAACGCGGGCTCCATCGGCGTGCATCGCAGCCAGGGCTTCTCGCACGTCGGCGTGCTGAAGGACTGTGGCTGGAAGTTCGGCGAATGGCGCGACGTCGTATTGATGGAAAAGGTGCTCGGCGAAGGCAGCACCACCAGACCCGAATGAAAAACAAGACCGTTGCCGCCTGGCTTTCCTTCCTCGGCGGCCCCCTGGGGCTGCACCGTTTCTACCTGCGCGGCATGGGCGACTGGCTCGGCTGGCTGCTGCCCATTCCCACCGCGCTGGGCGTCTACGGCATCGAGCGCGTGCGCATGTACGGCGTGGACGACGGATTGAGCTGGGCGCTGATCCCGCTGCTGGGCTTCACCATCGCCGGCTGCGCGCTGATGGCCATCGTCTACGGCCTCATGACACCCGAGAAGTGGAACGCCCGCTTCAACGCCAGCGCCCCGGCGGATGCCGAACCCGGCCGCACCAACTGGTTCACCATCGGCGCCGTCGTGCTGGCCCTCTTCTTCGGCAGCACGATCCTGATGGCCAGCATCGTCTTCAGCTTCCAGCGCTACTTCGAGCACCAGATCGAAGAGGGGCGGAAGATTTCGCAGTAGCCGCCGTCAGAACAGCTGCATGCTGATCCAGTAAGCAATAGCCGCCACGAACGCCGAAGCCGGGATCGTGAAGATCCAGGCCCAGACGATGTTCCCCGCCACGCCCCAGCGCACCGCGCTCGCGCGCTGCGTGGAGCCCACGCCGACGATGGCGCCAGTGATGGTGTGGGTGGTCGACACCGGAATGCCCAGCGCGGTGGCCAGGAACAGGGTCAGCGCGCCGCCGGTCTCGGCGCAGAAGCCTCCCACGGGCTTGAGCTTGGTGATCTTCTGGCCCATGGTCTTCACGATGCGCCAGCCGCCGAACATGGTGCCCAGCGCGATCGCGGCATAGCAGCTCACGATGACCCAGTTCGGAGGCGCCGATTCGCCGGCGGAAGCGTAGCCCGTGGCGATCAGAAGCATCCAGATGATGCCGATGGTCTTCTGCGCGTCGTTGCCGCCGTGGCCCAGGCTGTAGGCGCCGGCCGAGACCAGCTGCAGCCGGCGGAACCAGCGGTCGATGCGCGACGGAGTGGCGCGGCGGAAGCCCCAGGCCACCACGACCATCATCAGCGAGCCCAGCAGGAAGCCCAGCAACGGGGAGACAAAAATGAACGCCACCGTCTTCCAGATGCCGGAGGCGACGAGGCCGCTGGTGCCGGTCTTGGCGATCACGGCGCCCACGATGCCGCCGATCAGCGCATGCGACGAGCTGCTCGGAATGCCGTAGTACCAGGTCACGAGGTTCCAGCTGATGGCGCCGACGAGCGCGCCGAACACCACGTGCACGTCGACCACCCCGGGCTGGGCGATGCCCTTGCCCACCGTGGCGGCCACGCTCAGATGAAAGATGAAGATCGCGACCAGGTTGAAGAAGGCCGCGAAGACCACGGCCTGCCCCGGCCGGAGCACCCCGGTGGAGACCACCGTCGCAATCGAATTGGCGGCGTCGTGGAATCCGTTCATGAAGTCGAACAGGATCGCCAGAGCGACCAGCACCACAACCACCCAGAGGGCGACCTGAACCGTTGCCATCGGTCGCTGCCCGCTTACGAATTCTCGAGGACGATGCCCTCGATCACGTTGGCCACGTCCTCGCACTTGTCGGTGATCGTCTCCAGCAGCTCGTAGATCGCCTTGAGCTTGATCACCTCGCGCACGTCGGGCTCCTCGCGGAACAGCTTGCTCATGGCGCTGCGCATCACACGGTCGGCGTCGGACTCGAGGCGGTCGATCTCCTCGCAGGTCTTGAGGGTGGCCTCGGCCACGGCCGGGTCGGCGATGCGGCCGAGGAACTTCACGGCGTCCTTCAGGCGGTCGCAGCACTTCACGCTCAGTGAGGTGAGGCGCACGATTTCCTCGGTCATGTGGCGCACGTCGTACAGCGCCATGGTCTCGGCCGAGTCCTGGATCAGGTCGGCCACGTCGTCCATCGTGTTGATGAGCTTGTGGATCTGCTCGCGGTCGATGGGCGTGATGAAGGTCTTGTGGATCAGCCGGTTGACGTCGTGCGTCACGCGGTCGGCGGCGCGCTCGGCGTTGTCGACGTCGCGGTTGTACTGCTCGCGCAGGTGCACGTCGCTGTAGTTGGTCACCAGTTGCTCGAACGCCCGCGCCGCCTCGACGATGCGCTCGGCGTGCTGGTTGAACATCTCAAAAAAATTCCCCTCGCGGGGCAGCAGCTTGCCGAACATGGGTGGCGCTCTCCTGGGATCTCGGGACTTGCCTGCCACAAGCGTGTGACAGCGTGATGAAAAACCGTGCAAGTGTACCGGGAGGGCGGTACCGGGCCGGCCGGGCGGGCTCTCGCCCGGCCGCCGGTCAGCCGCGGATGCGCTCGATGACCTGGTCCGAAACCCGCGCCAGCGCCGCGCGCGGCACCTTGTCGGGGGCGATTTCGGCCAGCGGCTTGAGCACGAAGGCCCGCTCCCGCATGCGGGGATGGGGCAGGCTCAGCTTGGGCGTGTCCTTCACCGAATTGCCGTGCATCAGCAGGTCGAGGTCGAGCGTGCGCGGCGCGTTGGGAAAGGGCCGCTCGCGGCCGGCCTGCTCTTCGAGCAACTGCAGCTCCGAAAGGAATGCCTCGGCCGTCAGGCCGGTGCGCACCGCCACCACGGCATTGATGTAGTCGGGCCCCGAGGATTCGATGGGCGCGCTGCGGTACAGCGACGAGCGCGCCGTGACCACGGTGCGCTCGATGGTGCCGATGGCCTCCATGGCCGCCTTCACCGCCGCCTGGGCGTCGCCCAGGTTGGCGCCGATGGCGATGAAGGCCTGCACGGTCGGGTAGTCCTCCCTCGGACGGCGCGCAGATGGAGCGCCGCCTGAAGGCCGAGCCGGAGCGCGCTTCGCGGGGGGCGTGGCAGCGCGCTTGCCTGAGGGAGCGCGGGGCGCGCTCCCTTTCCTGCCGTCGCCCCTGGACCGGTCGGGCTTGTTCGTCATGCGCCTGCAGCGCTTGCGCCGCCCTCACCACCGCCGCCACCTCCGGTGCGCGGCTTGCGCCGGCGCCGGCGCTTGCGCGGCGCCACGGCTTCCCCATCGGGCGGCACGGCCGCGGTCTCGACCTCGTCGCCCTCGTCATTCCGGCCCGCATCCCGACCCGCATCGGCGGCGCGGCGTCCCGCCGGCTCGCCGCGCGGCTTCGGGGGCTGGGGCGTCTCGCGCACCCGCACGCGCTGGCGCACCTTCTGCTCCTCGCGCACCTGCTCCAGCAGGTCGGTGCGGCGCACGTCGTCGGCGGTGCTGAATTCCTGCCACCACTCGGCGATGGCTTCGCTCACCTCGCCCACGTCGGCGCGCAGGCGCATGAAGTCGAAGGCGGCGCGAAAGCGCGCCTGCTCGACCAGGCTGTAGGGCGTGGAGCCGGTGCGCTTGTCGAAGCGCGGCTGCATCATCCAGATCTCGCGCATGTCCGCCGCGAGCTTGCCGCGGCCCGACACGTCGCCGATGCGCGCATTGAACACGTCGTCGATGGCGTCCTGCAGCGCCGGGAACGGCGGCTGCGCGCGCTGGCCGTTGCGGCCTTCCTGGCGCTGGGCCCAGCCGTCGCGCACGTCGGCCCAGAGCACGCAGGCCAGCAGGAAGCTGGGCGCGACGGGCTTGCCCTCGCCCACGCGGCGATCGGTGTCCTGCAGGGCGGCCTTCACGAAGGGCTGGTCGGCGCGCTCCACCACCACGTCGAGCAGCGGATAGATGCCGCGGGCCAGGCCGAGCTTCCTGAGCTGCTCGACCGTGGCGATGGCGTGGCCGGTCTGCAGCAGCTTGAGCATCTCGTCGAAGAGACGGCTCTGCGGCACGTCGGCCAGCAGCTTGCTCGACTCGACCAGCGGGGCGGCCGTCTTGGCCTCCAGCTTGAAGCCCAGGGCCGCGAGCTTGGCCGAGAAGCGGATGGCGCGGATGATGCGCACCGGGTCTTCGCGGTAGCGCGTGGCCGGGTCGCCGATCATGCGCAGGGTGAGCTTCTGGGCGTCCTTGATGCCGTTGTGATAGTCCACCACCACCTGGTTGGCCGGGTCGTAGTACATGGCGTTCACGGTGAAGTCGCGGCGCGCGGCGTCTTCTTCCTGCGGACCCCAGACGTTGTCGCGCAGCACGCGGCCGCTGGCGTCCACCGCGTGCTTCATGCTCGCGAGCTCGCCCTTGCTGGTGCGCTCGTTGCCGGCCACCTGCTCGGCGGCGGCGTTGTCCATGTAGGCGCGGAAGGTCGAGACCTCGATCACCTCGTGCTCGCGCCCTCGGCCGTACACCACGTGCACGATGCGGAAGCGCCGCCCGATGATGAAGGCGCGGCGAAAAAGCGCCTTCACCTGCTCCGGCGTGGCGTTGGTGGCCACGTCGAAGTCCTTGGGGCGCAGGCCCAGCAGCAGGTCGCGCACCGCGCCGCCCACCACATAGGCTTCGTAGCCTGCCTGCTGAAGCGTCGTCACCACGTTCTTCGCACGCTCGTCGACCAGGGCCGGATCGATTCCGTGGACCTCGGCCGGCACCTCCTGGCGCTTGCCGAAGCGGCTCTTGCCCTGCGTGCCGCCGGCACCCTTGCCGAGCAGCTTGTCGATGAATTTCTTGATCATTTGTTGTTGGAAGCCTTGTTCGCTCTTCTATTCGTTCTCGAGCATGGAGCGGATCAGCGGAATGGTGATCGCGCGTTGCGTCTGCAGGGCGTAGCCGTCGAGCTGCGTGAGCAGCTCCATCAGGCTGCCGAGGTCGCGGCTGAAGCGGTGGAGCATGTAGTCGAGCACGTCGTCCGACAGCATCACGCCGCGCGCGTCGGCCGCTTGGCGCAGCACCGCGCGGCGTTCGCTTTCGCTGAGCACCTGCATGTGGAACACATGGCCCCAGCCGAGGCGGGTGCGCAGGTCCTCGCGAAGCGGCAGGTCGGCCGGCGGCAATGCGCCGGCGGCGACCACCCCGCGCTGCAGCGTCTGGGCGTTGACGAACCAGTTGAAGGCCGCGTGCTGCTGCACGGCGGTGTAGAGGTGCACGTCGTCGAGCAGGACGGCGCCCCAGCGCTCGTCGAACTCGGGCGGCTCCAGCAGACCGGCGTGCAGCCAGCCCACGCTGGCGCCCTGCTCGCGCAGTGCGACACGCACCGATTCGAGCAGATGGGTCTTGCCGCTGCCGCCGTCGCCCCACAGATAGGTGGGCACCGGCGAGTGCAGCGCGGGGCTGCCGGCGCCGCCCACCCACACTTGCAGGTGCCGCAGAGCCGCCTCGTTGGGGCCGGCGAAAAAGGCGTCGAAGCTGGGGCCCGTCGCAATGCCGATATCGAGCGCGAGCTGTTTCATCCCGGGAAGGTTCATGGAGGGGGCCGCGGGGGCCCTTAAAATCATCGGGAATTCTATCGGCCCGGCCACCATGGTTGCCGGCGCCCCTTCCGCCCCACCCTTCACGTCCTTTCGCGTCCTTCCCGACACCGACCACCCATGACCTCCTCCACGCCCACCCCGCTCAGCTACAAGGACGCCGGCGTCGACATCGATGCAGGCGACGCCCTGGTCGACCGCATCAAGCCGCTCGCGAAGAAAACCCTGCGCGAAGGCGTGCTGGCCGGCATCGGCGGCTTCGGTGCCCTGTTCGAGGTGCCCAAGCGCTACAAGGAGCCGGTGCTCGTGAGCGGCACCGACGGCGTGGGCACCAAGCTCAAGCTGGCCTTCGAATGGAACATGCACGACACGGTCGGCATCGACCTCGTGGCCATGAGCGTCAACGACGTGCTGGTGCAGGGCGCCGAGCCCCTCTTCTTCCTCGACTACTTCGCCTGCGGCAAGCTCGACGTGGACACGGCCGCTGCGGTCGTCGGCGGCATCGCCCGCGGCTGCGAGCTCTCGGGCTGCGCGCTCATCGGCGGCGAGACGGCCGAAATGCCCGGCATGTACCCGGCCGGCGAATACGACCTGGCGGGCTTCGCGGTCGGTGCGGTCGAGAAGTCGAAGATCCTCACGGGCCAGAACGTCAAGCCCGGCGACGTGGTGCTGGGCCTGGCCTCGGCCGGCGTGCACTCCAACGGCTTCAGCCTGGTGCGCAAGGTGATCGAACGCGCCGGCAGCGACCTGCCCGCCACCCTCGACGGCAAGCCCTTCCGCGAAGCCGTGATGGAGCCCACCCACCTCTACGTGAAGCCGGTGCTCGAGGCGCTGGGCAAGCACCCGATCAAGGCGCTGGCCCACATCACCGGCGGCGGCCTGCTCGAGAACATCCCGCGCGTGCTGCCCGAAGGCACGGCCGCCCACCTGAAGAAGGGCAGCTGGCCGCAGACCGAGCTGTTCGCGTGGCTGCAGAAGGTGGCCGGCATCGACGACATCGAGATGAACCGCACCTTCAACAACGGCATCGGCATGGTGGTGGTCATCGACGCCGCCGAAGCGGCCGCGTGCGCCGCCACGCTGCGCGCCGCCGGCGAGACGGTGCACGAGATCGGCGTGATCGCCGAGCGCGGCGAAGGCGCGGCCGTGGTCGTCGGCTGACCGCCGGCCGCTGCGTCCACTTTTTTCGAAGAACAGAGCACGCACCCGCACCGGATGGCCAACAAGCCGCAGCCCTCCCCCATCGCCTCATCGGCGTCCTCCACCATCCGCCCCGCGGCCCCGCGCGGCGTGACCATCGCCAGCTACCTGCTGATGCTGGGCGCCCTGATGCTGGTGATGTGGGAGCACCTGCTGCCGGGGCTGCTGTGCGTTTGCATCGGCTTTCTCGTCACGCGCTGGTTCGCGCGCCTGCTCGCCTCGGGGCTGGGGCGCATCCCGGCGCTGGCCAGGCGGCCCGGCAGCGCCCAGGGCTGGGCCGGCGTGGTGGCCGTCACGGTGGTGCTGCTGGCGCCCATCGCGCTGATCACGCTGGGGCTGTCGCAGGCCCGCGAATACATCGTCGATGCGCCCGACCAGTACCGCGAGCTGCTCGACTACACGGCGCGCACCGTGCTGGAGCTGCGCTCCAAGCTGCCGGTGGAGATCGCCGTCTACCTGCCCGAGGGCGCGGCCGAGGTGCAGCGCGTGATCGCCAACTACCTGCGCGCGCAGGCCGGCTCGCTGGCCGTGGCCGGGCGCGCGTGGCTGCACGGCATCCTTTTCTCGTACGTGGGCCTGATCATCGGCAGCCTGGCCGCCGTGGCCCACGCGCCGCTGCGGCGCCTGCCGCTGGCCGAACAGCTGCACCGGCGCGTGCAGACTTTCGGCGAGGCCTTCGCCCAGATCGTGGCGGCCCAGTTCTGGATCGCGGCCTTCAACACGCTGCTGACGGCCATCTTCCTGCTCTTCGTCATGCCGCTGTGGGACGCGCACCTGCCCTACACGCCGGCGCTCATCACCCTCACCTTCCTGGCCGGCCTGGTGCCGATCGTGGGCAACCTGGTCTGCAACTCGGTGATCACGCTGGTGGGGCTGTCGGTATCGCCGGTCACGGCCGCGGCCTGCCTGATTTTCCTGATCGTGATCCACAAGGCCGAGTACGTCATCAACGCCAAGGTGGTGGGTGCGCGCACGCAGATGAGCGTGTGGGAGCTGCTGGCGGTGATGTTCGTGGCCGAGGCCGTCTTCGGCCCCGCGGGGCTGGTGGCGGCGCCGCTGTACTACGCCTATCTGAAGAAAGAGCTGCAGGCGGCTTCGCTGGTCTGACGGGCTTGCGCCTCGCCGATGTCCTGATCTGATCGATTCCGGTCCGGCGCCGAGCGGACCGGAAGCTGGCGCGCCGCAAGAATGAGCGGCATCATCCACTCCGCTCCCGCCCGCGAGCCCCGCCATGAAAACCTGTCTGATAGTGATCGACGCCCAGGAGTCGTTCCGCCAGCGCGCCTACTGGAACGAAAGCCAGGCCGCGCCCTACTTCGCGGCGCAGAACGCGCTGATCGAAGGCGCCGCCGCCGCGGGCCTGCCCATCGTGCGCATCTTCCACACCGACGAGCCCCGCGACGCCAGCAACCCCTTCGCGGTCGAATCGGGCCATGTGCACCCCATCGTCGGGCTGGCCGCCTTCGACGCGGCCGCCACCTTCACCAAGCACCGCCACAGCGCGCTGGTGAACAGCGGACTGGACGTGTGGCTCACGCAGAACGGCATCGGCCGGCTGATCGTGAGCGGCATCCGCACCGAGCAATGCTGCGAGACCACCACGCGCCACGCCTCCGACCTGGGCTGGGAGGTGGACTACGTGACCGACGCCACCCTCACCTTCGACATGAAGCATCCCGACGGCAGCCCGCTGGCCGCCACCGACATCAAGGCCCGCACGGCCGCCGTGCTGCATGGCCGGTTCGCCACCGTCTGCACCGTGGCGCAGGCGCTGGAACGGGCAGTGGCATGAGCGACAGCGCCAGCCTGCGCGTGCTGATCCTCGCCTTCGACGGTGTGGAAGCGCTGGACTTCGCCGGCCCCTTCGAGGTGTTCACCACCGCGAGCCGGGTCAGCCAGCGGATGCGGCTGGGCTCGGCGGCACCGTTCGAGGTCGCCTCGGTAGCGCTCGCCGCCGCCGGCCAGCCTGTGCAGGCCCGCGCCGGACTTCAATTGCTGGCAAACCACGCACTGGCCGACAGCCCGCCAGCCGACGTGCTGATCGTCCCCGGCGGCGTGGTCGACGTGCCGATGGCCAGCCCCGAGACGCTGCGCTGGATCGCCCGCGCCGCCGCCGAAGCGAAGATCGTCGCGTCCGTCTGCACCGGCGTCTTCCTGCTTGCCGCCAGCGGCGTGGTCACGAACGACGCCGTCACCACCCACTGGGAAGACATCGCCGAGCTGCGCGAGCGCTTCCCCTCGCTCGACGTGCGCGAGGACGTGCGCTGGGTCGACAACGGCCGCATCGTCACTTCGGCGGGCATCAGCGCCGGCATCGACATGAGCCTGCACCTCGTCGAACGGCTGGCCGGGCTCGAACTCGCCGAGCGCACCGCGCGCCAGATGGACTACGAATGGAACCGCAGCAACCCGAGCCCGCCCCAATCCGCGTAGTCTTCGTCCTTCTGCCCGGCAGCCTCGTGCTCGACTGGGCCGGGCCGGCGGAGGCGCTGCGCATCGCCAATCAGCGGCTGCGCGCGGCGGGGCGGGCCGAGCGCTTCGCCATCGAATTCGCCAGCCCGCGGCCGACGGCCATGGGCTCGGTGGGCGTGGCTCTGGCCGGGCTCTCGCCGCTGCCCACGGCCTGGGACGGCCCCGGCTGGGTCGTGCTGGTGGGCCTGCCCGGCGACGCCATCGCCATCGACAACCCTGAGACGCAGGATCTGCTGCACTGGCTGCGCGGCCTGCGCTTCGAGCGCGGCCGGCTGGAGCTGGTGACGGTGTGCGCCGGCGCAGTGCTGGCGGCGCACGCCGGGGCACTGGCGGGCCGGCGCGCCACCACGCACCACCATCACCTGGGCGAGCTGCGCGAGGTGGAGCCGCGCTGCGAGGTGGTGAGCAACCGGGTGTTCGTGATCGATCCGCCGCTCTACAGCAGCGCGGGCGTGACCACCGGCATCGACCTGATCCTGCATCGCATCGGCGAGTTGTGCGGCGAGGCGCTCGCGGCGCAGGTCGCGCAGTCGATGGTGATGCCGCTGCGCCGGGGGCCGCACGATCCGGAACTCTCGCCCTTCCTCGCCCATCGCAACCATCTGCACGCCGCGCTGCACCGCGTGCAGGACGCCGTGAGCGAGCAACCACAGGCCGACTGGAACGTGCCGCGCATGGCCGAGGTGGCGCATACGTCGGCGCGGCACCTCACACGGCTCTTCGTCGAGCATGCGGGCGTGGCGCCGCTGGCCTACCTGCGGCGGCTGCGGCTCGCGACGGCCCAACTGGCGCTGGCCTCGGGTGCCAGCGTGACGCGGGCGGCGGAGCAGTCGGGCTTCGGCTCCGACACGCAGCTGCGCCGCGCGTGGCACCAGTTCGGGCTGCCGGGTTCGCCTTCGGAAGCGGGCCCGTCTTCCCGCGCCTGACACCGCTCAGTGCCAGACACCCGCAGGAGCCGGCCCCGGCACTCGCAGCAGCCTGTCGTCGCCGATCTCCAGCAGCCGGTTGGCGGCATAGCTGTTCTGCGAATCGGGCTCCAGCGCCGCGCTGACCAGCGGCGACAGCGGCTGTGCCAGCGACACGTAGAAGCTGCCCGGCTGCACCACCGCACGGCCATGGCGCAGCCGCACGCGGAAGGCGCGGATCGCCTCGCCATCCTCGATGGCGCCGCGCGCGTCCTGCCGCTGGCCGTCGGTCTGCGAAAGGATTTCGTAGCGTTCCACCGACCACGGCGCCGCGCTGTCGATGCGCTCCACGCGCACGCCCAGCATCTGCAGACGCTGCACGGCCACAGTCTCGCTCGAAGCGAGCAGGTAGCCGCAGGGGCGCGGGCGCGCATTGACGATCTTCAGCGGCTCGGCGGCGCGCCAGTCGACGTCGACGGCCTTGTCCTCGCCGGTCCTGGCATCGAGGAAGTCGAGGCGCTGCCGCGTCGGCGCCTGCCAGGCCTCGACCACCATGTCGCCCTGGCAGGCTTGGGCCTTCGCGCGCTGGCCGGCCTGGGCGGTGAGCTGCATCAACGCCGGCCCCTGCCGCGCCGCCGTTTCGATCACGGTGGTGGCCGCCAGCACCTGCGTATGTACGCGGCGCGCGAAATGCGCGCGGCCCAGCCCCACGCCGCGCACCTCGAGCAGCAGGCTCACGGCCTGGTGCAGCGCGCTCACGTTGCGGCCGGTGTCGGGCTGCACGCCGCCCATCGACACGGTGCGGTCGTCCGCCTTGCCGCCGGAAGTGGTGTGGTGCTTGAAGCCCTGCAGGCCCGCGCGCGCGAAGGCGGCCTGGATGGCGTCGACGTAGTCGCGCTGCGCGCTCGCGGCGATGGCTGCGTCGAGGTTGCCCACGGTGGCGGGCTGCAGCAGGCCGTCGTACTTCATGACGGCGCCGAACTTGTCGATCCAGCGGCCGCCGACGGTGAACTCGTGCAGGTCGAGCACCACCTGCGGCGCGTAGCGCAAGGTGGCCGCGGCGAGCACGCGCGCCTCGGGTGTGCGCAGCAGCAGGTGGTCGCGGTTCACGTCGATGCCGTTGGCGGTGACGCGGGTGAAGCGCTCGGCGCCGTCGGGATTGCCGCGCGGCACTAGAACCAGGTTGACCTTCTTCAGCAGCGCCGAGCCCGGCTCGCTGGCGAACTGCTGTGCCAGCGCAAGCACCGCCTCGCCGCCGGCCGGCTCGTTGCCGTGCTGCTGGCCGATGACCATCACTGTCGGGCGCGCGGGATCGACGCGGCCCTGATCGGCCAGCACCACCAGCGGCATCTCGCGCCCCTGCTGCGACACGCCGATGCGCTCGACGCGCACGTTCGGCGACTGGCGCGCGAGATCGTTCAGGAAAGCCAGCACCTCGGCATGCGAGGGAAAGTCGGTGCGCCCTTCGCGAAAGCCCGGCGTGGCGTAGCTCACCGGCGGATCGGGAAAGCGCGCGGCGATGGCCGGCGGCTCGACCCATGACTTGGAAGGATCGAATTGCGCCTGGGCCGTGACGGCCGGCAACAAAACGAGGCCGAAAGCGCACAGGCGCTGGAAGGAGGGGGCACGCAGCATGGGTGCGCATTCTGCTCCGGCGCGGCCCGGAACGGGTTCAGGTGCCGTTCAGTTCGTCGTTCAGTTCGCGGCGGATGTACAGGCCCGGGCGCGGGCCAGCAGCAGAGCACGCTCGCGGGTGTTGCGCGTGAGCGTCGCGGCGCGGTCGAACTCCCGGCGCGCCTCGTCGTGGCGGCCGAGCTTGAAGAGCAGGTCGCCGCGCACGGTCGGCAGCAGGTGGTAGCCCTTGAGCGCGGGCTCGTCCAGCAGCGCGTCGACCACCTCCAGCCCGGCCGCCGGGCCGAAGGCCATCGACAGCGCGACAGCACGGTTGAGCTCGACGATGGGCGACGGCGTGAGCTCAGCCAGCGCGTCGTAGAGCGCGGCGATGCGCCCCCAGTCGGTTTCGTTGGCGGTGCGCGCGCGGCCGTGGCAGGCGGCGATGGCGGCCTGCAGCGCATAGGGGCCGAGCGCGCCGCCCAGCGACTCGGCACGCGCCAGTGCCGCGAGGCCGCGGCGAATCAGCATCTGGTCCCAGCGCGCGCGGTTCTGCTCCAGCAGCAGCACGGGCTCGCCCGAGGGTCCCATGCGCGCGGCGGTGCGCGAGGCCTGGATTTCCATCAGCGCCACCAGTCCGTGCACTTCGGATTCCTTCGGCACCAGCTCGGCCACGATGCGGCCCAGGCGCAGCGCCTCCTCGCACAGCGTGGGGCGCATCCAGTCGTCGCCGGCGGTGGCCGAGTAGCCCTCGTTGAAGACCAGGTAGATCACCTCCAGCACCGAGGCCAGCCGCGCCTCGAGTTCGTGCCGGCGCGGCACCTCGAAGGGCACGCGCGCCTCGGCCAGGGTGCGCTTGGCGCGCACGATGCGCTGTGCCACGGTGGCCTCGGGCACGAGGAAGGCGCGCGCGATCTCGTCGGTGGTGAGGCCGCCCATTACCCGCAGCGTGAGCGCCACCCGCGCCTCGGTCGACAGCACCGGGTGGCAGGCGGTGAACACCAGCCGCAGCAGGTCGTCGCCGATGTCGTCGTCCAGCGCAGCATCGACCGCGTCGGCGAAGTCGTCCTGCGCCATCTCGTGCTGCGCGTCGAGCTCGCGGCCGATCTCGCCGGACTTGTGCTCGGCCAGCTGCAGGTGGCGCAGGCGGTCGAGGGCGCGGCGCTTGGCCACGGCCGTGAGCCAGGCGGCGGGGTTGTCGGGCACGCCCGATTCGCTCCATTGCTCCAGGGCCGAGACCAGCGCGTCCTGGGCCAGCTCTTCGGCCAGCCCCACGTCGCGCACCATGCGCGCGACGGTGGCGATGATCTTCGCGGACTCGATGCGCCATACCGCCTCGATGGTGCGGTGGATGGCGGCGCTGTCCGCGTGGCCCGCGCGCCCCCCGGCCTGGCTCATGCGCCGGTCTTCTTCACCGTCTGCATCGACGTGAATTCGCTGGCCACCGCCTGCACGTCGGCCGGGAAGTCTTCCATCTCCTGGATCTGGCGCACCTCGATGACTTCGTTGTCGCCGCCGGGGCAGCGGCTGGCCCATTCGATAGCGGCGGTGCGCGAGGGCACGTCGATGATCCAGAAACCGCCCAGCACTTCCTTCGCCTCGGCGAAGGGGCCGTCGACGACCTTGGGCTTGCGGTTCTTGAAGCTCACGCGCGCGCCCATCGAGGGCGGGTGCAGGCCGTCGCAGCTGACCAGCACGCCGGCCTTCTGCAGCGACTCGTTGTAGGCCATCATGGCCGACACCGCCTCGACGTCGTCGGGGATGGTGCCGGGCGCTGCGGTCTCGTAGCCGTGGGGAATCATCAGCAGCATGAATCGCATGGTGCGTCTCCTTCGGTTCGGTTGGGTTGCGCTAGCGGCCGTGTCAGCCGCCGGCCTTGGTGCGGGCCTCGGTCTCGGCGCGCAGGCGGTCTTCCTGGGCGAGCAGCTCGGGCGTCATGGCATCGCCGAAGTCGGTGGCCTCGAACACCTGGCGGATCTCGATCTCGCCTTCCTGGAAGGGGCTGCGCTTGATCCACTCGATGGCCTCCTCCTTCGACTTGCACTGGAACAGCCAGAAGCCGGCCAGCAGCTCCTTGGTTTCGGCGAAGGGGCCGTCGATGACGGTGCGCTTGGTGGGGCCCTCGCAGCGCACGCGCACGCCCTTGGAACTGGGGTGCAGGCCCTCGCCCGCCAGCAGCACGCCGGCCTTGACCAGTTCCTCGTTGAACTTGCCCATGGCGGTGAGGATTTCGGTGCTGGGCATCACGCCGGCCTCGGAATCGGCGTTGGCCTTGACGAGAATCATGAATCGCATGTCGTTTCTCCTGAAGGTTGATGGTGGTGAAGCGGCTGGGAATCTGCCTGCTCCTGTTCACACGTCGGACGAGCGGAAGCCAGATCGACACGATTGCATCGATCTATTTGTAATTTTGTGTTTCGAAAATTGAGGTTTCAGGGCAGATAGCCGCAGAAGCGCAGCACATGGCCGTCGGGTTCGCGGATCGCGAATTCGCGCAGCCCCCAGGGCTGGGAGGTGGGCGGCTCGATGACCGTCACGCCGCGCTTCACGTAGGCGGCATGCAGCCCATCGATGTCCTTGCCGACGTGGATCACGATCTCGCCGCGCCAGGGTTTGGCCTCGCGCGCGTTGCACTGCCAGAGGCGCAGGTAGACCGGGTCGCCATAGCTGCGGTCGCCCTTCTTCACCCGGGCGTAGCTGGGCGGCTCGCCGGCGATGAAGTCGAGCTCGAAGCCCAGCACGTCGCGGAACCAGCGCGCGGCGCGCGTGACGTCCGACACCGGCAGCACGGGCTGCACGCCGTGGAATTCATGCAGGGTGCCCAGGTCGGGCGCCGGGCTGACGCCGGCCTGGGTGGTCATTTCTTCAGCTCGCCATGCGGCGCAGCGCGGCGACGCGCTCGGCGATCGCGTCGATGTCCAGTGCGTCCTCGGCCTTCGCCAGGTAGGTTTCGAGGTCGCGCACGGCCGATGCCGTGTTGCCCTGCTCCGCATGCGCGATGCCGCGGTCGCGGTACTCGCCCCAGGCGCTGGGCAGCAGCGCGATCAGGCGGTCCTGCACAGCGATGACGCGCTGCCAGTCTTCCTGCGCATGGTGCACTTCCTTCAGGTTGCGCAGCATGCGGGCGATGATCTCGCGCGAGCTGGCGGGCTGCAGGTAGAGGCCCAGCGGCACGTCGAAGTCGCCGACCAGACCGTTGCTGCGCTTGTAGGGCTCAAGCCGCTCGCCGAGTTCCTCGCGCGACAGCGACTTGCCGGTGAACGGGTCGATCACCACCTGCCCCTTCGGCAGTGTCACCTTGAGCATGAAATGGCCGGGAAAGCCGATGCCCCGTGCCTGCAGGCCAAGCCCCTGCGCAAGCTCCATCCACAGCACGGCCAGCGAGATCGGGATGCCGCGGCGGGTGCGCAGCACGGCGTTCAGGTAGCTGTTGTCGGGGTCGTAGTAATCGTTGACGTTGCCGCCGAAGTTCAGGTCGTTGAAGAAGAACTGGTTGAGGGCACGCAAACGGGCCAGCGGCGCGGCGTCGGCCGGCAGGCGGCGGCGCAGGCGGGCCAGAAGCTGGTCGACGTCGCCCAGCACCTGCTGCACGTCGAGATCGGGGTATTCGTCCTGCGCCAGGCTGGCGGCGGCTTCGAGCAGCGGAAACTGTTCGTCGCTGCGGACCAGCGACTCGAAATACTCCAGGGCGGTTGGAACCTGAAAGCTGAACGTCATGTGGCTTTGTAGAGGAGCATCCGGGGAGCGTCAAGGCAGGGACTACTTGGTTCACCCCCAGGCTTGCCCACTTCGTGTGGCCGCCAACCCCTTTCAGGAGGCCGCTCCTGCGGCCCTGCAAAGCAGGTTCCGCGGTGCGCGTGAAGGAAGAGGGTTCGTCAGCGGCGGATGAAGCTTCGCAGCCGCACGCCGACCGCCGCCAGTACGCCGAAATACAGCAGCGCCGAGCCGGCGATCAGCGCGGCCAGAAGGCCGATGCGCAGCAGGCGCTGCTCGCGCAGGGCGACCCAGTCGAAATGCGCCGAACCCCAGACCAGCAGGCCCGCGAGCACCGCCGTGCCCGCGACGACCTGCAGCGCGAACCGGCCCCAGCCCGGCTCGGGCTTGTAGCTGCCGCGGCGGATCAGGCCCACCAGCAGCCAGGCCGAATTCACCAGCGCGCCGATGGCGATGGTCAGCGTGAGCGCCGCGTGCTGCAGCACCGGCACCAGGAAGACGTTAAGGATCTGCGTCAGCACCAGCACGCCCACGGCGATGAGCATGGGCGTGCGCGTGTCGTGCTTGGCGTAGTAGCCCGGCGCGAGCACCTTCACCGCCACGATGCCGACGAGGCCGACGCCGTAGCCCATCAGAGCCAGGGTGGTGCGGCCCACGTCCTCGCCCGAGTAGGCGCCGTTGTGGAAGAGCACGGCCACCAGCGGCTTCGCGAAGAGCAGCAAGGCGATGGCGCACGGCGCGGACAGCAGCACTACGAGGCGCAGGCCCCAGTCGAGCAGCGAGGAGTAGCGCGCGTCGTCCTTCGCGGCACGGGCGCCGGCCAGCTGCGGCATCAGCACCACGCCGAGCGCCACGCCGAGCATGGCGGTGGGGAATTCCATCAGCCGGTCGGCGTTGGTGATCCAGGTGACGCTGCCCACCGCGAGGTGGGAGGCGATCTGCGTGTTGATGAGCAGCGAGATCTGCGCCACGCTCACGCCCAGCAGCGCGGGCAGCATCAGCTTGAGCACCTTGCGCGTGTTCGGGTCGGTCCAAGCGGTGCGCAGGACCCGCAGGCTCAGGCCCAGGCGCGGCAGCAGCCCGAGCTTGCGCAGGGCCGGAATCTGCAGCGCCAACTGCAGCACGCCGCCGGCCATGACGCCCACGCACTGGGCGTAGATCGGCTCGATGCCCCAGTGCCTGAAAAGCGGCGCCCCGACCAGAATCGACAAAATCAGCGCCACGTTCAGCAGCACCGGCGACGCCGCCGGCACCGCGAACTTGCGCCAGGTGTTGAGAATGCCGCCCGCCAGCGCCACCAGCGACATGAAGCCGATGTACGGGAACATCCACCGCGTCATGACCACGGCCGCCTCGAAGCCCGGCAGCCCGCTGGCCATGGCCCAGACCAGCAGCGGCGCGCCGACCACGCCGGCCACGCACACGATCACCAGCGTCCAGGTCAGCAGCGTGGCGACGTGGTCGATGAGCTGGCGGGCGCCCTCGTCCCCCGCTTCGGTCTTGCGGGCGGCCAGCACCGGCACGAAGGCCTGGCTGAAGGCGCCCTCGCCGAAGACCCGGCGGAACAGGTTGGGGATGCGGAATGCGACGTTGAAGGCGTCGGTGAGCGCGCTGACGCCGAAAACCGAGGCGAAGAGCACGTCGCGCACGAGGCCCGTGATCCGCGAGGCGAGGGTCAGCAGGGAGACGGTGGAGGCGGATTTGAGCAGGGACACGGGGGCCGAGTTTAGGCCCCGCCGGAGCCCCGAAACGCCCGGATTCGGCGGAAAAGCCAACCCGGCCTATAATGGAGGGCTTTGCTGCATCATCCTCAGACACCTAAGGACATAAATCATGGCATCCGCCAAGCCCAAGAAAAAGAACCCGCGCCTCGCCTCCGGCCGTAAGCGCGTCCGCCAGGACACCAAGCTGAACGCTGCGAACACCTCGCTGCGTTCCAAGTACCGTACCGCTGTCAAGAACGTCGAAAAGGCTGTTCTGGCTGGCGACAAGACCAAGGCAAGCGAGCTGTTCGCGAAGGCCCAGAGCATCGTCGACGCGATCGCCGACAAGGGCATCTTCCACAAGAACAAGGCAGCCCGCGACAAGAGCCGCCTGTCGGCCAAGGTCAAGGCCCTCGCCCTCGCGCCTGCAAAGGCCGCCGCCTGACACCTGTCAGGCAAGCCCGGACCGGAATCCTCCGGTCCGCCGTTTGATCGGGGTGCGCTGCAGCAAAGTGAAAAACCGCCTTCGGGCGGTTTTTTCATGCCCGATCGGTTTGCAGTTCCTGGCGAACCCGGATTACGGGCAAAGAAAAAGGCCTTGTCAGGCCTTTTTGGGGGGGATCGGTGCGTCGGGCACCAGGCAGGCTTCGGCCACCTGAAGATCGTTGTCCCTTGCGAAGTTCACGCAGAAGTCCCAGGCCATCGGCTCGGCATCGCGCAGCGCGCGGTTCACGACCACGCATTTCACGCCGTTGATGGTCGTCGGAATGCACCAGGGCGAATAGCTCAGATGGCTGCCCGGGTAGGCGCCACCGGGTCGGAAAGAGCACATGACACCGGCCAGACGCTCGGCCCAATCGCTCGGGCGGAAGGTCCGGCCATCCTTGGTGATGCCCTGGATGAAGATTTCTTTGGCTGTGGGGGAAATCATCGTTGAATGAAGCGACCGAAGCAGGTGCTGCGGTGCAACAAGCGATTCTATCCGCGCCCCTTTTTGCATCCTGAACATGGGGCATTGCTGTGATGCGCAATCCTCAACGAAGCCGTCAAACCACGCGCCTAGAATCCGCCTTCCCTATCTGGAGAACCCGAATGAGCGCTACCGCCCAGCCCACCTCGCCCCACGTCATGAACACCTACGGTCGCCTGCCGATCGCACTGTCGCACGGTCAGGGTTGCCGAGTCTGGGACACCGCGGGCAAGGCCTACCTCGACGGCCTCGGCGGCATCGCGGTGAACACGCTGGGCCACAACCACCCCGAGCTGGTGCCAGCCCTGCAGGACCAGCTGACCAAGCTGATCCACAGCTCCAACTACTACCACGTGCCCGGCCAGGAACAGCTCGCCACCAAGCTGACCGAGCTCTCGGGCCTGACCAACGCCTTCTTCTGCTGTACCGGCCTCGAAGCCAACGAAGCCGCCCTGAAGCTGGCGCGCAAGTTCGGCCACGACAAGGGCATCGAGCGCCCCGAGATCGTCGTCTACGAAGCCGCCTTCCACGGCCGCAGCATCGCCACCCTCTCGGCCACCGGCAATCCCAAGGTGCAGGCCGGCTTCGGCCCGCTGGTCGAGGGCTTCATCCGCGTGCCGCTGAACGACATCGATGCGCTGAAGAAGGCGACCGAAGGCAACCCGAACGTGGTCGCCGTGTTCTTCGAAACCATCCAGGGCGAAGGCGGCATCAACCCGATGCGCTGGGAATACCTCAAGCAGGTGCGCCAGCTGTGCGACGAGCGCGACTGGCTCATGATGATCGACGAAGTGCAGTGCGGCATGGGCCGCACCGGCAAGTGGTTCGCCCACCAGTGGGCGGGCATCAAGCCCGACGTGATGCCGCTGGCCAAGGGCCTGGGCTCGGGCGTGCCGATCGGCGCAGTGGTGGCCGGCCCCAAGGCCGCCAACATCTTCGGCCCGGGCAACCACGGCACCACCTTCGGCGGCAACCCGCTGGCCATGCGCGCCGGCGTCGAGACCATCCGCATCATGGAAGAGCAGAACCTGCTCGAGAACGCCGCCACCGTGGGCGCCCACCTGAAGGCGGCGCTGGAGCGCGAGCTCGGCGGCCTGCCCGGCGTGAAGGAGATCCGCGGCCAGGGCCTGATGATCGGCATCGAGCTCGACCGTCCCTGCGGCGTGATCCTCAACCGCGCCTGCGACGCCGGCCTGCTGCTGAGCGTGACGGCCGACAAGGTGATCCGCCTCGTGCCGCCGCTCATCCTGAGCATCGCCGAGGCCGACGAGATCGTCGCGATCCTCGCGCCCATCGTCAAAAACTTCCTCTCGGAGCCTGCAGCCCAATGACGACGACCGCGCCCGCAGCCATCCGGCACTACCTGCAGTTCTCGGACTTCACGGCCGACGAATACGCCTACCTCTTCGATCGCATGGCGATCATCAAGAAGAAGTTCAAGACCTACGAGAAGCACCAGCCGCTGGTCGACCGCACGCTGGCCATGATCTTCGAGAAGGCCAGCACGCGCACCCGCGTGAGCTTCGAGGCCGGCATGTACCAGCTGGGCGGCAGCGTGGTGCACCTGACCACCGGCGACAGCCAGCTCGGCCGCGCCGAGCCCATCGAGGACAGCGCCAAGGTCATCAGCCGCATGGTCGACCTGGTGATGATCCGCACCTACGAGCAGACCAAGATCGACGCCTTCGCGGCGCACTCGCGCGTGCCCGTCATCAACGGCCTGACCAACGAGTTCCACCCCTGCCAGATCCTGGCGGACATCTTCACGTACATCGAACACCGCGGGTCACGCGGTGCCGGAGGCGACGCACTTTCCTGCCTGAAGGGCAAGACGGTGGCGTGGGTCGGCGACGGCAACAACATGGCCAACACCTGGCTGCAGGCGGCCGAAATTCTGGGCTTCACGGTGCACGTGAGCACGCCCAGCGGCTACGAGGTCGACCAGTCGATCGCCGGCATCCGCTCGGGCGACAGCTACAAGGTCTTCAAGGACCCGATGGAAGCCTGCCGCGGCGCCGACCTCGTCACCACCGACGTCTGGACGAGCATGGGCTACGAGGCCGAGAACGAGGCCCGCCGCAAGGCCTTTGCCGACTGGTGCGTCGACGAGGAAATGATGCGCGCGGCCCAGCCCGACGCCCTCTTTATGCACTGCCTGCCCGCCCACCGCGGCGAGGAAGTGCAGGCCGAGGTCATCGACGGGCCGCAGTCGGTGGTGTGGGACGAGGCGGAGAACCGCCTGCACGCCCAGAAGGCGCTGATGGAGTTCCTGCTGCTGGGCAGGCTCTGATCCGGCAGACGACCTTTTCCGATCCGCGAGGCGCCGCGCATGGAACTGATGAACCGCTACCTGCCGCGATACCAGTTCGCGGAGGAGCACAGCCTCCACGTGCCGGCCGCGCCCGGCCGCGTTCTCGACATCGCGAGCCGCCCCGAGGTGGTCGACGACCCGGTCGCCCGCCAGCTGATCGCGCTGCGCGAACTGCCGAACCGGCTCGCCGGCCGGCTCGGTTTCGCATCGAACCTGCAGCACCGCCCGGCCTTCAGCCTGGCTGAATTCACGCCGCTGGGCCGCGATGGCGATCGTGAACTGGCCTTCGGCCTCGCGGGCCGCTTCTGGCAGTCCGACTACGGGCTGGTTCCGCTCGCAGATGCATCCGCCTTCGCCGCGCTCGACGCCACCAGCCTTGCCAAGCTGGTGCTCAACTTCACCGCCCGGCCCGAGGGCCAGGGCACGCGCCTCACCACCCGCACGCGCATCTGGTGCGGCGACGAGGCGTCGCGGCGCAGATTCAACCTCTATTGGCTGCTGATCCGTCCCGCGAGCGGGCTCATCCGCCGCCGGCTCCTGCGGCGCGTGCATGACGCGGCCCTGCAACCATGAACTCCTGCCAGCAATGCGGCGCCTGCTGCGCCAGCTACCGCGTCGACTTCAGCGTGCATGAACTCGACGACAACGGCGGCAAGGTGCCCTCGGGCCTCGCCGTCGAGGTGAACGACGCCATCTGCCGCATGCGCGGCACCGACCATGCGTCGCCGCGCTGTGCCGCGCTCACCGGCAAGATCGGCCAGTCGGTGGGCTGCGGCATCTACGAGTGGCGCCCCAATCCTTGCCACGAGCTGGAGGCCGGCAGCGATGCCTGCGAGCGAGCGCGGGCCCGGCATGGACTTGCACCGCTGTCTTCGTTGCACTGATCGCGCTCCGGCTTCAACTCGTCACGCCTGGTGTTGGAAATAACCGACACCACGACCCCTCGCCCGGCGCTAACTTCGCGCCATGCGTTCACTGCAACCCCGCTCCCGCATCTGGGACATCTCGCCGCCCGTGCATGAAGGCGCGCCGGTCTTTCCCGGCGACACGCCCTACCAGCAGCGCTGGGCCGCGACCATCTCGCCGGGCTGCCCGGTCAACGTCAGCGAGATCAAGCTCTCGCCCCATGTCGGCGCCCATGCCGACGCACCGCTGCACTACGACCCCGAAGGCCAGAGCATCGGCGACGTCGACCTCACGCCCTTCCTCGGCCCCTGCCGCGTGATTCACGCGATCGACAAGGGGCCGCTGGTCGAGTGGGACCACATTGCCCACGCCGTCGACAGCACCCTGCCCCCGCGCGTGCTGGTGCGCACCTACACGACCATGCCGGTCGGCCGCTGGGACCCGCAACTCGCGGCCTATGCTCCCGCCACAGTCGAGCGCCTCGCCGCCATGGGCGTGAAGCTCATCGGCATCGACACCGCCAGCATCGACCCGGCCGACAGCAAGACGCTGGAAAGCCACCAACGCATCCGCCGCCTCGACCTGCGCGTGCTCGAGAACCTCGTGCTCGACGACGTGCCCGAAGGCGACTACGAACTCATCGCGCTGCCGCTCAAGCTGGTGAGCGCCGATGCCTCCCCCGTTCGCGCCGTGCTGCGCGAACTCCCTCGCTGAAACCTCCACCATGACGACTCTTGCAGATTGCCGCGCGCTAGACGCGCAAGACCCGCTGCGCGCCCTGCGCGACCAATTCACCATTCCCGAGGGCGTGCTGTACCTCGACGGCAACTCGCTCGGCGTGATGCCCAAGGCCGCACCGGCGCGCATCGCCGAAGTGGTGACCCAGGAATGGGGCGAAGGCCTCATCCGCTCGTGGAACACCGCGAGCTGGTTTGACCTGCCGCAGCGCCTGGGCGACAAGGTGGCCCGCCTGATCGGCGCCGCGCCCGGCGAGGTGGTGTGCACCGACAGCACCTCGGTCAACCTCTACAAGGTGCTGTTCGCGGCGCTCTCGCAGCAGAAGGACAGCGGCCGCAAGCTGGTGATCAGCGAGCGCAGCAACTTCCCGACCGACCTCTACATCGCCGAATCGCTGTGCCGCGAGCGCGGCTTCACGCTGAAGCTGATCGAGGCGAGCGAATTGCCCGGCGTACTGACAGAGGACGTGGCCGTGCTGATGCTCACGCACGTCAACTACCGCACCGGCGCCATGCACGACATGAAGGCCGTCACCGCCGCCGCGCATGCCGTGGGCGCGCTCACGGTATGGGACCTCGCGCACAGCGCGGGCGCCGTGCCCGTGGCCTTGAACGACAGCAATGCCGACTACGCCATCGGCTGCGGCTACAAGTACCTCAACGGCGGCCCCGGCGCGCCGGCCTTCGCCTGGGTGCATACGAAGCACGCGGGCCAGTTCGAGCAGCCGCTGTCCGGCTGGTGGGGTCACGCGGCGCCCTTCGAGTTCACGCCGCACTACCGCCCTGCCCCAGGCGTGGGCCGCTATCTGTGCGGCACGCAGCCGATCATCGCGCTGGCCGGGCTCGAATGTGGCCTCGACACGGTGCTCGCGGCCGAGTCCTTCAACGGTGACTTCGGTGCGATGTCCGCGCTGCGCGCCAAGTCGCTCGCGCTCACCGACATGTTCATCAGGCTGGTCGAGGAGCGCTGCGCCGGCCAGGGCCTCTCGCTGGTCACGCCGCGCGAGCACGCGCAACGCGGCTCGCAGGTGTGCCTCAGTCGTGAGGAAGGCGCCTACGCCATCGTGCAAGCCTTGATCGCGCGCGGCGTGATCGGCGACTACCGCGCCGGCGACTCGCAGATGCCCGACATCCTGCGCTTCGGCTTCACGCCGCTGTACATCGGCTTCGAGGATGTGTGGAACTCGGTCGAGCACCTCGTGCAGGTACTCGAGACCGGCGAGTGGCAGCGCCCCGAGTTCAATCGCAAGAACGCGGTGACCTGAGTTGCGCCCGACCATGAAACATCGACTGCTCACCCTTTCGGCCGCGCTGCTGATGCTGGCGGTGCCCGCCTTCGCACAGCAGCCGGCCTTCACGCTGCCGCAGCTCAAGGCCTTCGCCGAGCAGGCGCCCGACGCCTTCCGCGCGCAGGTCAAGAGCCAAGGCTTCTCGTATGCCGACAAGACCGTGACCGATCAGGTCAGCATGATCGAGTACGAGAAGTTCGTCGACGGCCAGACCACGCGCCTGATGAAGTCCACCTACGTGGCCAGCCGCAGCGGGGAAGACGGCATACAGCTCACCCTCACCGACAAGGCCGCCTTCGAGCGCCTCGTGAAGGAAGCGCGCGACACCGGCTACAAGCCCGGCGAGAAAGGCCGCATTCCCGGCGGCGAGACCTACCAGGAGTTCAAGCGCGGCAACGAAGTCGTGCGCTTAGTCTATCCGAAGAAAAATACCGGCATGGGCCTGCCCTCCTACACCGCCGTGGTCTGGCGATGACCACCTGCCAGCAAGCATCATGAGCACCGAAAAGACAACGACCGAGAGCATCGTCCACGAAGAGAAAGCCCAGCTGGACTTCAGCAAGTCCATGAGCTACGGCGACTACCTGCACCTCGACGAGATCCTCAGCGCGCAGCATCCCCTGTCGCCCGCGCACGACGAGCTGCTGTTCATCGTGCAGCACCAGACCAGCGAACTCTGGATGAAGCTGATGCTGCACGAGCTGCACGCCGCCATCGCCTGCATTTCCGAAGAGAAGCTGCCCGACGCCTTCAAGATGCTGGCGCGCGTGAGCCGCATCATGGAACAGCTGGTCAACGCATGGACCGTTCTCTCGACCATGACGCCGCCCGAGTACACGGCGATGCGCCCCTATCTCGCCAATTCCAGCGGCTTCCAGAGCGCACAGTACCGCTGCATCGAGTTCGCGCTCGGCAACAAGAACGCCGCCATGCTCAAGCCGCACGCGCACCGCGCCGACCTGCTGGCACAGGTCGATGCCGCCTACCGAGCGCCGTCGCTGTACGACGAGTCGCTGCGCCTGCTCGCGCGCCACGGCCTGCCCGTGCCCGCCGACCGGCTGGAGCGCGACTGGACCCAGCCCTACGAACCCAGCGACGGCGTGGAGGCCGCCTGGCTCACGGTCTACCGCAACCCGCACGACCACTGGGACCTCTACCAGCTCGGCGAGAAGCTCACCGACCTGGAAGACGCCTTCCGCCTCTGGCGCTTCCGCCACGTGACGACAGTGGAGCGCGTGATCGGCTTCAAGCGCGGCACCGGCGGCACCGGCGGCGTGAGCTACCTGCGCAAGATGCTCGACGTGGTGCTGTTCCCCGAAATCTGGAAGCTGCGCACGGACCTGTAGCCTGCGCGCGGCGGGTGAAGCACCGGCACGCTGCTCACCCGCCGCAAACGCCCTCATGAAGCTGGGGTGGCCCGGATTGCCCCGCGAGCTCAAAGCGCTACATTTTTGAAAACGATGGAGGCGCCGACATGAACGACATCCGGTTCACACCCGACGAGCTGGCCACCCTGCGCGAGCACGGCATCGTGCTCTTCGCCGATCGCGTGATCTTCGAGGCGCAGCCGCCGATGCCGCAGGAGGAAATCGACGCGGTGCAGGCACTTTGCTCGGGCCCTCTTCCCGAAGCGCTGGTCGCGCTCTGGCGGGAGACCGCCGGCGGGCGCCTCGACTACGACCTTTCGCTGGAGATGAACGGCAACCTCGAAGGCATCAGCTGGAGCGAGCTCTTCTGGAACGGCAGCGACGGCTACGACGACCTGCAGGGCTGGATCGGGCACGAGCAGGAACTGGCCCGCGAGGCCGCCGAGGAAGGCGGCACGCCCTGGGGCGGCAAGCTCACGCACCTGCCCTTCGGCGGCTTCGAGTACACCGACCGCATCTACGCGGTGGTCGAGCCCGGCGCGGCGCACGGGCAGATCGTCGCCTGGAAGAAGGGCCTGCCGCCCGCCTGGACGCACGCGCTGCACGAGGACAGCGTGAACACCATCGCACCGGACCTGCGCGGCGCCTTCGCGGCGCTGCGCCTGGACGAAGACCCGCTCGCGCCCACCAGCGACTACTTCTCGGGCCAGACGCTGCTCGCCTATCTCGACGACAGGCACGAGGAGCACGGTCTGGACTTCGACCTGATGGACAAGCTGGTGACCTTCTACTGCCGCGCCGTCGTCGACTGGCGCACGCCGCTGGCCGAAGGCACGCTGCGCCACAAGCCGCAGCTGGCGCGCGTGGCCCTGCGCCATGCGATCGGAACGGACGACGCCCGGCTGGTCGCCGAACTGGCCGCGGCGGGCGTGGCCTTCGACGGGCCGCAACAGGGCAGCGCGCTGGCCACCGACGTCGCCGTGGGCCAGGGCGCCTTCGCCGCCGCCTCGGCGCTGGTGCGCGCGGGTGCTCCGGTGGCAGCCGATGCGCTGCGCAACATCGACGGGCAGATCTCGCCCGAGCTCACAAGCGCGTTGCTGGACAACGGCGCCGAGCCCAACGTCGCGGCCATCGTCAAGTGCGCGGCCTGCGGTGCGCCGGCGAGCGCGCACCTGATCGCGGATGCCTGCGCGAAGGCGGGCATCGACGTGCCGCCTGCCTTCGTCGCGGAGCGCGACGCGATGCTGCTCGAACTGGAGACCGCGCTCGCGAAGATGCAGGGCGGCAAGTACGGCCACTATCTCGGACAGGAAGGGCTGGCCGAGCGCATCGAGCATCTACAGACCTTCAGGCTCTGAAGGTTCCTCCTCTCCCAGCCTCTGCTCAGCCGCCGTACAGCCAGGGCTGGTCGAGCAGCTTCGCGCCGAGCATGCGCATCGCCATGTCGCGGCCCAGCCGCACCGGGCCGGTGGCGTGGAAGATCTCGCCGTTGCGGCGTGCGCGCGCCTGCACCTGCGCGTTGCGAGCCCAGCGCGTCTGGGCGTAGCGGGCGAAGGCGGCGGGCACGTCGGCCGCATCGCCATCGGCAAGTGCATCGGCGAGCGCCACCGCGTCCTCGATGGCCATGCCTGCGCCCTGCGCGAGGTACGGCACCATGGGGTGCGCCGCGTCGCCCACCAGCGCGACGCGTTCGTGCGCCATGTCGGCAGGGCCCGTCATCGGCGCGCGATCGCCCAGCGACCATGCGCGCCAGCCGGGCATGGCATCGAGCAGGGATTGCAGGCTGGCGCAGCTGCGGCCCATGGCCTGCTTCAGCGCGGTGATGCTGGTGGACTGGTCCCAGTCGCGCGCGTCGCCGGCCGGGGCGGATTCGGCGATCACGACCACATTGAGCCATTCGCCGCCGCGCACCGGATACGCCACCGCATGCAGGCGTGGGCCGAGCCAGACATCGACGCGGCCGCGCCGCAATTCAGCCGGCAAGGCCGACTGCTCGACCAGCGCGCGCCAGGCCGTGTGACCGGTGACGCGCGGCGGCTGCGCGGCGCTGGGGCTGTCGAGCTGCCGCCGCACCATGCTCCAGAGGCCGTCGGCGCCGACCACCGCCTCGCCCTCCCAGGCGCGCGCGTCGGTGCTCGAAAGGCAGACGAGGTCGTCGCTGGTCTCGACCTGCCGGATCTGGGCACCGGTCACGAGCGTGCCGGTGCCGCGCGTGCGCACGGCCTCGAGCAGCAGGCCGTGCAGATCGGCGCGGTGAACGCAGAAGTAGGGGGCGCCGTAGCGCTGCTGCATGGCGTCGCCCAGCGGCATGCGGGCGAGTTCGGCGCCGCTTCCGGCGCTGTGGACCACCAGCGCCTCCGGCCGCGCCGCAATGGCGGCGAGGCCGGCGCCGAGGTCGAGCTTCTGGAGCCGACGTGTGGCATTGGGACCCAGCTGCACGCCGGCACCGATCTCGCCGAAGGCGGCAGCCTGTTCGAACACGTCGGCCCGGTGCCGGCCCTGGGCGAGCGCCAGCGCAGTGGCCAGCCCCCCGATGCCGCCCCCGGCGACGAGGATGTGCGCGGGCATCGGTCTCAGCGGGCGTGCGTGGACGGGCTGGGACTGATGGCCTGGTCGGCTTGCGGTTGCTTGAGGGGGGTCTTGGGAGCGCAGCTCCCGCAGGTGTCGCAGGAGCCGCAGCCCGACGTCTTGGCGAGCGAGGCGGCGAGTTCCCTGGCGCGTTCTTCGTCGATCAAGCCCGCGCGCTGCGTGCCGGCCGCGAGCTTCTGGGCAGCGCCACGGCGCCACCCTGCGGGCATCCAGCGCCAGACCGCGTAGAACGCGGCGGCCGCGACGATCAATCCGACGATCAGTTGCTGTGCCATTTCTTCTTCAAACCTTTCAGCGTCAGAGGCGGTTTTACCCCGCCCCGAGTGCCACCGCAACGTGGTAGGTCACGAAGCAGGCCATGTAGGCCAGCGCGAAGAGATAGCCCGCCATGATCCAGACGTACTTCCACGAACCGGTCTCGCGCTTCACGGCCGCCAGCGTCGAGATGCACTGCGGCGCGAACACGTACCACACCAGCAGCGACAGCGCGGTGGCCAGCGTCCAGCTGCCGGCGATCAGCGGCTCCAGCGCGCCCGCCACGTCGTCGCCCGTGGCCGAGAGCGCATACACCGTGCCCAGCGCGCCCACGGCCACTTCGCGCGCCGCCATGCCCGGCACCAGCGCGATCGATATCTGCCAGTTGAAACCGATGGGCGCGAAGATGTGCTCCAGGCCGCGGCCGATCATGCCGGCCAGGCTGTACTGGATGGCCGGGCCGGTCGCGCCTTCGGGCGGCGACGGGAAGGTCGAGAGGAACCACAGCAGGATCGTCAGCGTCAGGATGATCGTGCCCACGCGCTGGATGAAGATCCATGCGCGCTCGTACAGGCCCAGCGCCAGGTTGCGCAGGTTGGGCCAGCGGTAGGCCGGCAGCTCCATGAGCAGCGGCGAGTGCTGCGTGCTGTCGCGGAAGCGCTTCATGACCCAGGCCACGGCCATCGCCGAGACGATGCCGAACACGTACAGCGCGAACAGCACCACACCCTGCAGGTTGAAGATGCCGCCCACGGTACGCGCCGGGATGAAGGCCGCGATGAGCAGCGCATACACGGGCAGCCGCGCCGAGCAGGTCATCAGGGGCGCGATCATGATCGTCGTGATGCGGTCGCGCCAGTTGCTGATGGTGCGCGTGGCCATCACGCCCGGAATGGCGCAGGCGAAGCTCGACAGCAGCGGAATGAACGAGCGGCCCGACAGCCCCACGGTGCCCATCACGCGGTCGAGCAGGAAGGCCGCGCGCGGCAGGTAGCCCGAGTCTTCCAGCGCGAGGATGAAGAGGAAAAGAATCAGGATCTGCGGCAGGAAGACGATGACGCCGCCCACGCCCGCGATCACGCCGTCGACCAGCAGGCTCTGCAGCATGCCCTCGGGCATGTAGGTCTTCAGCAGGTTGCCCAGCCCTTCGGTACCGGCCTTGATGGCGTCCATGGGCACGTTGGCCCAGCTGAACACCGCCTGGAACATCAGGAACATGGTCACGGCCAGCACCAGCATGCCCCACACGGGGTGCAGCACCACGCGGTCGATGCGGTCGCTGGTGGCGAGGCTGCCGACCGGCTCCTTCACCGCGAGGCCGAGGATGCGGCGCACCTCGCGCTGCGTGGCCAGCACGTCGTCCAGGCCCGGTGCCTTCCAGGGCTGGGGCGTGGCAGCGGCCACGGGGGTGTCGAGGGCTTCGAGCAGGCCCTGCGCGCCGCCGGTGTGCACGCCGACGGTCTCGATGACCGGCACGCCGAGTTCGCGCGCGAGCACGGCCGTGTCGACCGCGATGCCCTGCTTCTTCGCCATGTCGGTCATGTTGAGCGCCACCACCATCGGCAGGCCGAGGCGCCTGGCTTCGAGCACCAGCCGCAGGTTCAGGCGCAGGTTGGTGGCGTCGGTGACGCACACCAGCAGGTCGGGCAGCGCTTCCTTGCTCTGGCCGGTGACGATGTCGCGGGTGACCGCTTCGTCGGCGCTCAGCGCGTTCAGGCTGTAGGCGCCCGGCAGGTCGAGCACGAAGACACGGCGGCCCGAGGGCGTGCGCAGCGTGCCCTCCTTGCGCTCGACGGTCACGCCCGCGTAGTTGGCGACCTTCTGGCGGCTGCCGGTGAGCAGGTTGAACAGCGCGGTCTTGCCGCAGTTGGGATTGCCCAGCAGCGCGATACGGCCCGGCTGTGCGGTAGGCGCGAGGCGGCCCGGCCCCTGGATGACGGCTTCAACCATGGTTGGCGGCTCCCGGCGTGACGTGGATCAGCGCGGCCTCGTGGCGGCGCAGCGCGAAGGTGGTGTGCCCCAGGCGCACGGCCAGCGGCTCGCGTCCCGGGATGCCGCTGGCGACGATGCGCACCGCCTCGCCCGGCACGAAGCCGATTTCGGTCAGGCGCAGGACGAGTTCGCGGTCGTCGGCGCTCTCGGGGCGCGCCACGTCGAGCACGGTGGCCCACTGGTTGTTGGGAAGCTGGTCGAGGCGCAGGGCGACGGCGGTGGTCGGCGCCGCGCCGAAATCGTTGGTTCGCACGGTGGGAGCGGAGGCGCCCTGAATATCGGGCGCATCTGTAAGCAAAACCCAGATGCTAGCAATTCTCACTCGCGAAAACCTGACCAACCCCTCAGAAATGCGGGCTGCAGGGCCAGAAACACCGCGGAACCGGCTTTGCCGGGCCGCTGGTGTTGCCCCCGGAAGGGGGTTGGCGAAGCGACACGAAGTGCGCGAAGACTGGGGGCGAGCCTAGTTCAGCCCCAGCATGCCGCGCAGTTTGGAGAGATCTTCGGCCAGCGTGTTGACCCGCCCGGCCAGCAGCTTGCGGTCGCGCTCGCTGAGCTTCGAATAGGTTTCGAAGCCGCCGTCGGCCGTGCGGTACTTGGCCAGCGTGTCGAAAACCACCTTGAAGTTGGCCTCGGCCTTGTCCGAGAAGGCCTTGTTCTCCTTCACGACCAGCGGGCGCAGCAGTTCGACGATCTTGTAGGCGCCCTCGAAGTTCGACTGGAAGTCCCACAGGTCGGTGTGGCTGTAGCGGTTTTCCTCCCCCGAGATCTTGGTGGCCGCCACCTCCTCCATCAGCACGGCGGCGCCGCCCACCACTTTCTCGGGCGGGAAGGTGAGCGCGGCCAGGCGCTTCTGCAGTTCGAGCACGTCGGCCAGCAGCTTGTCGGCCACGGGGTTGAGCCCCTTGGTGCTCTTGTGCACCCACAGGCCGTGTTCGATGCGGTGGAAGCCGCCGAAGTCCGGGTCCTTCTCGGCCTTCTCGTGGTCGTCGGCGCGCGAATCGATCGCCTTGTCGAGATCGTTGAAGAGCTCGGCCACCGGCTCGATGCGCTCGTAGCTGGTGCGCGTGGGTGCATAGAGCTTCTTCGCCTTCTCGACGTCGCCGGCCTTCACCGCGGCGGTGAAGGCGCGCGTGTCCGCCGCCAGCTTGCGCACGTTCTCGGCGACGTAGATCTTGTAGTCGGAGATCGGGCCGACCAGTTCGAGCGGCGACACGGCGGCCTGCGCGCCGGCGACATGAAGCACGGCGAAGCCTGCGACGAGAGTGGTGAGGAAGTGGCGGCGGAACTGCACGGTCATGGATCTCCTTGTTCTGGGCAGTGATGAAAATCTTGCGGGCCTCTGGCAGCCCGGCCTTCAGGCGGACATCAGCGAGCGCCCCAGCCAGTCGCGCTCGTCCCGCACGCCCGGCAGCGTGAAGAAGAAACCGCCGCCGATGGGCTTGATGTATTCCTCGAGCGGCTCGCCGTCGAGGCGCTTCTGCACGGCGATGAAGCCGTTCTCGAGGTTGGCCTGGTAGCAGATGAACAGCAGCCCCATCTCGAGCTGGCCCGACTTGGTGACGCCGTTCGAGTAGTTGAAGGGCCGGCGCAGCATCAGGTTCTTGTCCGTGGCCTTGGTGCGCGGGTTCGCCAGGCGGATGTGCGCGTCCATCGGCGTGGCCTTGCCTTCGGGGTCCTTGGTGTAGTCGGGCACGTCGTGCTCGGTCTTGCCGCCGTCCATCGGCGCGCCGGTGGGCTTCAGGCGGCCCATGATGGCCTCCTGCTCCTGCAGCGGCGTGCGGTCCCAGCGCTCCACGAAGTTGCGGATGATGCGCACCGCCTGGTAGCTGCCGCCCGCGGCCCAGGCCGGTTCGTCGCTGCCGGGCTGCACCCAGACGATGCGGTCCATGAGAGCGCCGTCGGCCGAATCGGGGTTGGCCGAGCCGTCCCTGAAGCCGAGGAAGTTGCGCGCGCTCTCGGCCGGCTTGCCGGGCACGGCCGGAATCGGCGGCACGGTGCCTTCCTGCTTCCAGTGCAGCACCAGCAGGTCGGGCGTGTTCTTGATAATGTCGCGCAGCGCGTGGATGTTGGTGTCGGCCGTGTTGGCGCAGAACTGGATCGACAGGTCGCCGTGGCACAGCGAGGCATCGAGCGCGTCGTTCGGGTGGCGCTGCATCTGCGCCAGCCGCAGCGGCTTCTTCTTCGCGAGGCCGAAGCGCTCGTCGAAGAGCGACGCGCCGACCGACACGGTCACGGTCAGCGCATCGGGCTGAACCACCGGCCCGAGGATGCCCGAGCCCGCCGGCGGCAGCCTGGGGTCGGGGTCCGTCTGCGGACCGCCCTGCGTGAGGAAGGCGATGCGCTCGGTGAGCGTGCGGAACAGGCGCTCCAGGTCGGCGCGGTTCTCGGCCAGCACGTAGAACGACGCGATCATCCCGGCCGTCGGGCGCGGCGTCACGATGCCGGCCTGGTGCCTGCCGAGGAAGGGCACGCGGTCCTGCGTGTGGGTGCTCTGCGGCGCGTCGGTGACCTGAGCGCCGTTGTCGGGCGCGGCAGCACGGGTAGAAGTTGCAGCGAGGCCGGCGAAGGCTGCGCCTGCCGCGCCGAGCATGCGGCGGCGGTGCGGGGAAACGGGCTCGTTCAATTTGTCCATGGTGCTGTCTCTCAACTCATTCCAGCCCGAGCGCGGCGTTCACCTTGCCGAGCTCCTCGGCCAGCGCGCGCACGGTTTCGGCCATCGCCTTTCTCTGCGCCTCGTCGAGCGGCGCGGGCTTGAAGCCCTCGCCCTCGCGGTAGGACCCCAGCGCGGCGTCGAAGGCAGCGAAGCGCTCGTTCACGCTCTTCTGCAGCGCGGGCGCGGCCTTCACGAGCAGCGGCTGCAGCAGGTCGGCGATCTTCTTCGTGCCCTCGTAACTGCCCTGCAGGTTCGCGGCCTCGGCGTGGCCGTAGTGGTCCTCGCCGCCGGTCGGCAGGTTGTCGGCCACGCGGCGCAGCAGCTTCGAGGCCGAGCCCGCAAGCCGCTCGGGCGGCACGTTGAGCCCGCGCAGGCGCTCCTTGAGCACGCCGATGTCGGCGATGAGCCTGTCGGCGGCGGGCGCCAGGCTCTTGGTTTCGTTCTGGCCGTACAGCCCGTACTCGATACGGTGGAAGCCGGTGAAGCCCGGGTCGGCCTCTCGCTTCTCGAAGTAGTCCGCGCGCGCGTTGATGCGGGTGTCGAGGTCAGCGAACAACTCCGCCATCGGCTCGATGCGCTTGTAGGCCTGGTGCGCCGGCGTGTAGAGCGCCCTCGCCTGCTGCAGGTCGCCGGCCTTGATGGCGTCGGTCAACGCGCGCACCGCGTCGTCGAGCGAGCCGGCTTCGAGCCGCAGGAAGGTCTGGTACTCGGCCAGCGCGCCCACGTAGTTGACCAGCGAGGGCCGGGCCGCTTCGGCGTCCGATGCGGCCGACGGCGTCACGCGCAGCTTGCCGCGCGGGTTGCTCAGCAGGCCGCAGGTGATGGCGAATTCGCCCGGCTGCAGCTTGACCGTCATGGTCTGCGAGAAGCCCGGCGCGATGTTCTCGCGCTCCTCCACCACCATCACGCCGTCGAGAATCTCCCACTCGAGCGCGCGGTTCGACTTGTTGACGATGGTGAAGGTGGTGCGCCCCGCCGGCACGGTGATCTCGTTGGGCTCGCAGGCGTTGCCCTGGATGGTGACGGTGACGGCGTTGTCGGCCGCCTTGGCAGGCGCCTTGCGCGCCTCGTTCGAGGCATACCAGAAGGCCGCGAGGCCGGCGACCACCAGCAGCGCCGAGGCGGCCACCGCCACGCGCATCAGGTTGGACGAAGAGGGCTTGTTGTCGGAAGAAGAAGAAGAGGACATTGCAGGTTTCAGCGAGCCACGGCCGCGCGAGGCGCCGGCGCGGCGGCCGGGCGCAGGAAGAAGAACAGCGAGACGGCCAGGAAGGCCAGGTAGACGACGACCTCGCCCACCACCGGAGCGGCCTGGTAGCCCAGCAGGCCCGAGAGCACGGCGCCCATGGGGCTGTCCATCGGCAGCGCGGTGCTCATGTCGAACACCACCGTCTGCAGGTGGTTCCAGACGCCCCCTTCATGCAGCTTGCGCAGCACGCCGGCCAGCAGGCCCGCGGCCACCAGAAGAATGAAGAGGCCGGTGAAGCGGAAGAAGCGGCGCAGGTCGAGCCGCACGCCGCCCGAATACAGGCCCCAGCCGATCGCCACCGAGACCGCGATGCCGCCCAGCGCGCCCACCGGCGCCTCCCAGCCGCTGCTCTGCTGGAACACGGCCAGCAGGAAGAACACCGACTCCAGCCCCTCGCGCGCCACGGCCAGGAACACCATGCCGATCAGCGCCCAGCCCTGCCCGTCCGCGCCCTTGCCGAGTGCCTTGTCGATGGAGGCCTGCAGCTCGCCCTTGATGGAGCGCGCGGCCTTGCGCATCCAGAACACCATCGAGGTCAGCATGACCACGGCGATCAGCCCGACCACGCCCTCGAACAGCTCCTGCTGCTTCTGCGGGAACTCCGCTGCCAGCAGTTGCAGGCCGGCGCCCGCGAACAGCGAGAGCGCGGCGGCCAGCAACACGCCGACCCACACCGCGGGCATCAGCGCGCCGCGTCCGCTCTGCTTGAGGTAGCTGGCAACGATGCCGACGATCAGCGCGGCTTCGATGCCTTCGCGCAGCATGATGAGGAATGGAATGAGCATCGGCTTCGGAATGGAGGCGGTTGAGGCTCTCCGGAGCCGGCATGGGTGAGCGCGCGAGTCTGCGTCTGCCTTTGCTTCTGGCTCCACGGAGGAGCGTCCGAGCATAGCGCATCAAATAAGAAACATTCTCATTTGTGGGCTTTTCTTGCCGAATGGTAATGATTGCCCTGCCCGCCTCGCCCTACCCGCTCCCGCCGGAGCGGCAGCGTCAGGAAACCAGTTCGGCGACGTGGGCGCTGACCGCGCCGCCGTCGATGCGCAGCTCGGCCGCCGAGATCGGCAGCCTGAACCGCCTCGGCCCCGCGCTACCAGGATTGACGTAGAGCACGCCGTCGCGCTCCTCCACATTCGGCTTGTGCGAATGGCCGGAAACCACCACGCGCACGCCCGCCGCGCGCGGGTCGATGTCGATCTGCGCGAGATCGTGGATGGCGTAGAGGCGCACATCGCCGAAGGTCAGCAGTTCGGTCTCGGCGATGCGATCGGCCCAGGCTTCGCGGTCGTTGTTGCCCCGCACGACCGTCAGCGGCGCGATGCGCGCCAGCGCTTCGAGGATGCCGGCGTTGCCGATGTCGCCGCCGTGGACGATGAAGTCGCTGCCCTCCAGGAAGGCGAGCGCCTCGGGCCGCATCAGCCCGTGGGTGTCGGAAATCAGGCCGATGCGAATCATGGAGAAGAAGGAGCCGGCGCGGACGCAAGATGCGCCTGCGCCCGCCCCAGCGGCCGCTCAGGCGGCCAGCAGCTGCCGCAGCACGAAGGGCAGGATGCCGCCGTGCTTGTAGTAGTCGACCTCGATCGGCGTGTCGATGCGCAGGCGCACCGTCACTTCCTGGTGCGAGCCGTCGGCGCGGTGCACCACCAGCTTCACGTCCATCTGCGGCTTCAGCTCGCTGCCGATCACCACATCGATCTGCTCGTTGCCGGTGAGGCCCAGCGTCTGCCATGAATCGGCGCCGCGGAACTGCAGCGGCAGCACGCCCATGCCGACCAAGTTGGCGCGGTGGATGCGCTCGAAGCTGCGCGCCACCACGGCCTTGATGCCCAGCAACTGCGTGCCCTTGGCGGCCCAGTCGCGCGAGGAGCCGGTGCCGTACTCCTCGCCGCCGAACACCACCGTGGGCGTGTTCTGGGCGATGTACTTCATGGCCGCGTCGTAGATGAACATCTTCTCGCCCGACGGCTGGAACAGCGTGACGCCGCCCTCTTCCTGCGTGCCGTTGGCATCCGGCGGAATCATCAGGTTCTTGATGCGCACGTTGGCGAAGGTGCCGCGCATCATCACGTCGTGATTGCCGCGGCGCGAGCCGTAGCTGTTGAAGTCGGCCTTGGACACGCCGTGCGCCTTCAGCCAGATGCCCGCGGGAGAGCTTTCCTTGATGGAGCCGGCCGGCGAGATGTGGTCGGTGGTGATCGAGTCGCCGAACAGCGCCATGATCCGCGCGCCCTTGAAGCCCGCATCCGCAGCGTGCGGCTCCATCTTGAAGCCCTCGAAGAACGGCGGCTCGGCGATGTAGGTCGACTCCGGCCAGTCGTACACCTGCCCGGTGGTGCCCTTGATGCTGCTCCAGAACTTGCCCGGATCGGTCTTGACCTTGTCGTAGTTCGCGCGGAACGACTTGGCGTTCATCGCATAGCGCAGGTTCTGGTCGATTTCCTTCGGCGTGGGCCAGATGTCGCCCAGGTACACGTCCTTGCCGCCCTTGCCCTTGCCCACGGGCTGGGTCATCAGGTCGGTCATCACGTTGCCGGCGATGGCGAAGGCCACCACCAGCGGCGGCGAGGCCAGGAAGTTGGCCTTCAGGTTCGGATGGATGCGCGCCTCGAAGTTGCGGTTGCCCGAGAGCACGGCCGCGCCGACCAGGTCGTTCTTCGTGATGGCTTCGTTGATCTCGGGCGTCAGGTCGCCCGCGTTGCCGATGCAGGTGGTGCAGCCGTAGCCCGCGAGATAAAAGCCCAGCTTCTCCAGGTACGGCAGCAGGCCGGCCTTCTCCAGGTATTCGGTGACGATGCGCGAGCCAGGGGCCAGCGAGGTCTTCACGTGCGGCTTGACCGAGAGGCCCGCCTCCACCGCCTTCTTCGCGAGCAGGCCGGCGGCCAGCATCACGCTCGGGTTGGAGGTGTTCGTGCAAGAGGTGATTGCGGCGATCAGGACGTCGCCGTTGCCGATGGTGACTTCGCCCTTGGGCGCGGCGGGCGCGCTGGCGCTCACATGCGCGGCGGCCTTGGTCGAGCGGTTGGCCACCATCTCGACCACGTCCAGCGGCGCGCCCGCGGGCGGCGGGGCGGCTTCCTCGTCACCGCTCTTGCCGGCGGCGGCCAGCGGATAGCGCAGCTTGAGCTTGTCGGCCGGCTGGTTGAAGCCGTTGGCGTCGTTGGGCTTGCTGTAGAGCTCCGAGAACTTGGTGGAAAGATCGCCGAGGTTGATGCGGTCCTGCGGCCGCTTCGGGCCGGCCAGGCTGGGCGACACGGTGCTCAGATCGAGCCTGACGACCTTGGTGTAGTCGATGTCGCCCGGGTTGGGCATGCCGAACAGGCCCTGCGCCTTGTAGTAGGCCTCGAAGCGCTCGACCTCCTCCTTGGTGCGGCCGGTGCCCTCGAAGTAGGCCACCGTCATCTCGTCGACCGGGAAGAAGCCCATGGTCGCGCCGTACTCGGGCGCCATGTTGCCGATGGTCGCGCGGTCGGGCACCGCGATGGAAGCGGCGCCCGGGCCGAAGAACTCGACGAACTTGCCCACCACCTTCTCGGCGCGCAGGATCGAGGTGACGTAGAGCACCAGGTCGGTCGCGGTGACGCCTTCGCGAAGCTGGCCGGTGAGCTCGAAGCCCACCACGTCGGGCGTGAGCATGTAGACCGGCTGGCCAAGCATGGCCGCCTCGGCCTCGATGCCGCCCACGCCCCAGCCGACCACGCCGATGCCGTTGATCATCGTGGTGTGGCTGTCGGTGCCGACCAGCGAGTCGGGGTAGTAAGTTGGTTTGTCTTCCTTGTCGTTCGGGCTCTTGTAGACGCCGCGCGCGAAGTACTCGAGGTTGACCTGGTGCACGATGCCGAAGCCCGGCGGCACCACGCGGAAGGTGTCGAAGGCCTGCATGCCCCACTTCATGAACTGGTAGCGCTCGTTGTTGCGCTGGAACTCCAGCTTCATGTTCAGGTCGAGCGCCTTCGGCGTGCCGTAGTGGTCGACCATCACCGAGTGGTCGACCACCAGGTCGACGGGCACCAGCGGCTCGATGGTCTTGGGCGACTTGCCCAGCTTGCCGGCCACGCTGCGCATGGCGGCCAGGTCGGCCAGCAGCGGCACGCCGGTGAAGTCCTGCAGCACGACGCGGGTGACGACGAAGGGAATCTCGTCGACGCGCTCTGCATTCGGCGCCCAGTGGGCCAGCTCTTCGACGTGCTTGGCCGTGACCTTCTGCCCGTCGCAGTTGCGCAGCACCGATTCGAGCACGATGCGGATGGAGACCGGCAGGCGGTCGACGGACGGGTATTGCTTGGCCAGCTCCTTCAGGGACCAGTATTTGCCGGACTTGCCCGACGGGGTCTTGAAGGACTTGAGGGTGGACGCAAAGGCATGCGCCGGGGCTTTGGCCATGGAGAGACTCCTGTTTGTTCGTGGAAGCCTCTCAAGGATAGCTGGGATGAATGTCAACCGTTGTAGTCGGGGGACTTGGCTCGCCCCCAGGCTGCGCGCACTTCGTGTCGCTTCGCCACCCCCTACCGGGGGCAACACCAGAGGCCCGGCAGAGCCGGTTCCTCGGTGTTTCTCGAAAGGAACACGGAGCCTTTCAGGCCATGACCATGTTCACGCCGCCACGGCTGCGGCGCAGCCCGGTCCACTGCAGCTCGGCCAGCACGATCACGCACACGGCCTGCGCCAGCACCCAGGCCACGCCCACGGCGGTGACCGGGAAGATGCCGCTCACCAGCAGCGAGATGCAGGCCACGGCCCAGCCGAAATTGCCGACGACGACAAGGCCGATCAGCGTGCGCGGCGGCGTGCTGCGGCTGGCCATGAAGGCGGCCATGGCCGCGTAGGCCAGCAGGAACACGCCGGTGCCCATGAGCAGCGGCGCCGGCAGCCCTGTCAGCCCGGCGAGCGCGCCGGTGAAGGCCACCTGCAGCGCGCCGGTGGCGGCGCAGGAGGCGGCGTCGGCCCACATCACGTTGGGCAGGAAGCGGGGGGATGCGAAGATGGACATGGCGGACATGGAATCTCTCCTTGGGTGGTTACGCCGCAAGCCAGTCCTGCCGCGTTGGGGTCGATGATTCCGGCCCCGCTGCATCGGGTCGATGACCTTGGAGGTCATGGCGCCGCGCCATCGCCACGCCAGAATGCGGGTCCATGAACACCACCCGCTCCCACACGACCAAGGCCGGCCAGCCCGGCGCGCGCGACCCGTTCGGCGCGCACCTGCGGCACTGGCGCACCCATCGCCGGCTCAGCCAGCTCGACCTGGCGCAGGAGGCCGAGGTCTCTACCCGGCACCTGAGCTACGTCGAAACCGGCCGCGCCGCGCCCAGCCGCGAGATGGTGCTGCGGCTGGCCGAGCGGCTCGAGGTTCCGCTGCGCGAGCGCAATGCGCTGCTGGTGGCCGCCGGCTTCGCGCCGATGTACAGGCAGCGCTCGCTCGACGACCCCGCGATGGCCGCCGCGCGCCGCGCCGTCGACCTGGTGCTGAAAGGCCACGAACCCTTTCCGGCGCTGGCCGTGGACCGTCACTGGAACCTGGTCGCGCACAACGCGCTGGTTCCGCTGCTGATGGAAGGCGCCTCGCCCGAGTTGCTGAAGCCGCCGATCAACGTGCTGCGCCTGAGCCTGCACCCCGAGGGCGTGGCGCCGCGCATCGCCAACCTCGCGCAGTGGCGCGTGCATCTGCTGGAGCGCCTGCAGCAGCAGATCGCCGCCACGGGCGACGCGGTGCTGCAGTCATTGCACGACGAACTCGAAGCCTATCCGGCGCCCGCGGTAAGCCACGACGCGCCCGTCATCGACACCGCGCTGTCGGCGGTGGCCGTGCCCTTCCAGGTGGTGATGCCCGGCGGCGTGCTGAGCTTCATCAGCACCATCACGATCTTCGGCACGCCGGTGGACGTCACGCTGCAGGAACTCGCGGTGGAGTCGTTCTTTCCTGCGGATGAGCAGACGGCGGCTGCGCTGACGGCACTGGCGGCGCAGCAACAGCAGCAGGCGGGCTGAGGTCCGCCCTGCCCTGCGCATCGCGCGGCGGGCCTTCGAAGTCGTCGACCTGGATGACCTTGTCGGCCGCCTTCAGGTAGGCCAGCGCCAGCTCGGGGTCGGGCGCCGAGCGCGCAGCCTCTTCAAGCGAGTTCGTGCGGCGCAGCACCTTGTTGAGCGCGGCCGTGCCGTCGCCAAGCTTCGCGCCCAGTTCCATCGCATGCATCAGGTCGAGCAGGCCGCCCGCGGCTGGCTCGCTCAGGTCGGGCGCCAGCCGCCCGACGATGCGCGGGTCCTTGCGCAGCAGGTCGGCCAGTTCGAGCAATTGCAGGTCGCGCAGCGGCGCCAGGTGCGCGGTGCGGCGCAGCACCAGCGAACCGATCACGCGCCGCCCCGGCGCCGGAAGGTTCGCGTAGAGATCGCGCAGGATGCCGCCGGCCTCGTCGATCTGCAGCCGGATCGCCGCCTTCGCGAAAGGCAGCATTTCCGGCGCCCGCTCGACGCCGTAGCGCCACACGCAGGCGCTCGCCAGATAGAGATGCGCGAGCACGTCGCCCAGGCGCGCCGAGAGCAGCTCCATGCGCTTGAGCTTGCCGCCGAGCATGCCCATCGCGAGATCGGCCGTGAGCGCGTACTTGGCACTCATGCGCGCGATGAGCCGTGCTTCATGCACCAGTTCGTCCGGCGGCGAGCCGAGCACCGGCGCGCCGAACAGGCTGCGCCACAGGTTCACCGCCACGTGCCGGCCGTGCGCCATCAGCGCCTTGCCGAGCGCGGTCTCGTCCTTCGCCTGCACGGCGGCCATTTCGTCGAGCACGTGCGGATGGCACCGCACCGCGCCCTGCCCGAACACGATCAGCGCGCGCGTGAGGATGTTGGCGCCTTCCACCGTGATCGCGATCGGCGCCTGCCGGTAGGCCACGCCCAGCAGGTTGGAGGGGCCCGAGATGATGCCCTTGCCTCCGAGGATGTCCATGCCATGGTTCACAGCGCGCCGGCCCGCTTCCGTCAGCTGCACCTTGAGGATGGCGCTCGCCACGCTGGGCCGCTCGCCCCTGTCGAGCGCGGCGGCCGTGAAACGGCGCGCCGCGTCGCTCGCATACAGCTCGGCCGACATCTGCGCAACCAGCCCCGCGACAGCATGGAACCTGCCCACCGGCATGCCGAACTGCTCGCGGATCCGGCCGTAGCCGTTGGCCACGTACAGCGCGGTCTGCTGCATCGCCGAGCCCAGCGCCGGCAGCGATATCGCGCGGCCCGCCGCCAGGCATTCCATCAGCATGCGCCAGCCCTGGCCGACCTGCTGCTCGCCGCCGATGATCCAGTCCATCGGCACGAACACCTGGCGGCCGTGGATCGGGCCGTTCATGAAGGCGCTGTCCATCGGCCGGTGGCGACGCCCGATCTCCATGCCGGCCTGCGGCACGGGAATGAGCGCGCAGGTGATGCCCAGCTCGCGCTCGCCTTCCGGCCTGCTCTCGTCGATGGCGTGGAAGGCCAGCCCGACCACGGTGGCGACCGGTGCGAGCGTGATGTAGCGCTTGTCGAAATCGACCAGGAAGCCGCGCCGCATGCGCCCGCCGATCTCGCGCTCCACCAGCACGCCGCGATCGGGAATCGAGGCCGCATCCGAGCCCGCGTAAGGCGAGGTCAGCCCGAAGCACGGCAGCTCGCGGCCGTCGGCCAGGCGCGGCAGGTAGTGGGCCTTCTGCGTGTCGGTGCCGTAGCGCAGCAGCAGCTCGGCCGGGCCCAGTGAATTGGGCACCATCACCGTGACGGCGGTGGCCACGTTGACGGTGGCGATGCGCGCCACCACCGTGGCGTGCGCATGGTGGCCGAAGCCGAGGCCGCCGAATTCCTCGGGAATGATCATTCCGAAGAAGCGCTTCTCGCGCAGGTAGCGCCACACCTCCGCCGGCAGGTCGCGCGCCTGGTCGATGGCATGGTCGTCGAGCATGCGGCACAGTTCGCGCACTTCGTTGTCGAGAAAGGCCTGCTCGCGCTCGGTGAGCCGGTTCGGGCCCATGGCCGCGAGTGCGTCGAAGTCGGGCCGGCCCGCGAAGAGCCGCCCCTCGAAGCCGACAGTGCCGGCCTCCAGCGCGGCGCGCTCGGTGTCGCCCAGCGGCGGCAGCGCCTTCGAGAAAGGCTGCATGGCCCATCGGCCGATCAATGAAGCCAGTGGCATGGTGCGTCTCCTTCCTGCCGCCGCGGATTCGCGTGCGGATCGTCACCATTCTTCGGGCTTGCGGCCGGCTCGCGGGGCCGGTCAAGGACGTCCCCGGTTGTCGGAGACGGGCGCCTGTCGCCTAGCGCTTCTTCGGTGGCTGGGTCGCGCCGGCACCGGCGGGAGCCGCCGCCGGTGCAGCCGCCGGGTCGCGCCAGCCGTATTCCACGTAGCGCCGGATGATCAGGCAACCCGGCGGCGAATCGATCAGCGAGACCGACGAGGTCGGCTCCTTCTCGTCGGTGTAGACCGCGTAGTTGGGCAGCAGCCGCGTCATCTTGTAGCTGGCCAGTTCCTGCTGGCCGACGCTCGCGCAGGTGAAGGGCGCCACCGAGATGCGCTCGGCCGACACGGTGCAGGCGCCGCTGTCGTCGGGAATCGCGGTGATCGACGCGGCCACGCCCGCGTTCGGAAACTCCATGCCGATCAGCGAGAAGATCGGCCCGCCGTCGGGGCGCTTGCGGTCCCAGTCGAGCAGCACGTCATGGCTGCGGCTGCCCTGCACGGTGAGCGTGGCAAGCCGCGTGATCGCCGGCAGACAGCGCTTGACGCCCACGCTGGTCGCGGCGCGCGTAAGCGTGTCCTGCGGCGGGGCGGGCGGCGCCAGAACGCCCTGGGCGAGCGCGCTGCCGGCGAAGGCCCATGCAAGGGCCGCCAGCGGCAGACAGGGGAATCGTTGGGTCGGCTTCATCCCGGTCCTCATGCGTAAAGGTTTTCGATGGCGGCGGTGTAGATGCGCACGTTCTCCTCGCCCTCGGGGTCGAGGGTGGCGATGAAGCGGCGCGCGCGCTCGCGGTAGGCCGGCAGGTCGGCGTCGTGTTCGGCGAAGGCGCGCCGCAGCGCGAGGCCGCCCTCCTCGCAGTCGAAGCCGTGATAGCGGTAGCCGCAGTCGCCGATGAGGTGCGAGTTGTGGATCAGCGGATAGCCGCCGTACAGCGCCTCGTAGTAGAGATAGTTCTGCGCGTTCTCCCAGTGGTGCGCGAACACGGCGTCGATCTTGCCGGGCATCACCTGGAACATCGGAAAGCGCCCCTCGAAGGTGGCCAGGCCGTGCTGCACGATGTCCAGGCTCTGCGCGAAGCCGATGAAGAGCGGCTTGTCCTTCAGGTGGAAGCTGTTGTAGACCCACATCTTCTCGATGAGCCTGGGCTGCGCGCGGTGCGCGGCCTCGCAGCCGAGCATCGGGATGAAGCTGGTCTTCACCATGCAGATGTTGGGCTCGAAGATGGCCACGCGCCAGCGGCTGCGGCCTGGCTCGTAGGCGAAGGGCGCGCCCTGCGGCGCGCGCGCCATGGCGCGCTCCAGCACCATAGGGCTCCACAGGTGCGGCATGAGCCGTACCGGCGCGCGGAAGGTGCTCTCGAAATACGGCTTGCACGACACCTCGTACTCGGGGATCGTCCAGACCTCGTCGTAAGGCGCGCCCGAGATCAGCAGGCCGTGCGGCTTGTCGAAGATCATGCGCTCGATGTCGATCACGTAGTCGTTGCCCACGCGCATCGAGACGATCTTGCCGCCGCGCTCGCGGAACGCCACCGACCACGGCACGGCGAGCTGGGCGCTCATCTCGAACATGACGTCGAGCTGCTGCCCCGCCGTGGCCATGTCGATGATGGGCACGGGCGAGTCGGCGAGGAAGTTGGTGGCGTCCGCCGGACCGCCGTCGCCGCCGCCGGCCACCAGCACCGCGCTTTCCACGCGCGGCGAGCGCAGCAGCAGCATCACGAGAAACAAACAGTTCTGGTAGACGCCGTTCTCCCACAGGCTCTGCTCGCCCTTGCGGATGAAGATGGAGACGCCGACCTTGAGCTTCGCCGGCATCATGCGGCGGCCCTCCCTGCATCGGCGCGGAAGCCGGCATTGCCGCCCACGAGGTGCAGCAGGCGCTGCGCGTAGCCCTCGATGTTCGCGGGGCTGAGCGGGTCGACCGACTGGAACACGCGCTGCGCGCGGGCGCGGTAGTCGTCGAGCTGCAGGTCGTGGGAGCGCACGGCCTCGCGCAGCTGCGCCGCGCCGGCGGCGATGTCGAAGTCGGGGTAGTAGTAGCCCGCGTCGCGCAGCCAGGGCGAGTTGTGCACCAGCGGGTAATTGCCGTAGAGCGCGTCGAGATAGCCGTAGTTCTGGTCGTTCTGCCACTGGTGCGAGACCACCGCGTCGGCGAACTGCACCATGAAGCCCGCGAAGTCGTTGCGGCCGTGGAAAGTCGCCTTGTGCTGGCGCACGATGTCCAGCGAGTTCGCCAGGTACAGCATGGTCGGGTGGTCCTTCAGGTGCAGGGTGTTGAGCACCTGCATCGAAGTCACGGCCGACGGGTCGGCGCGGTAGGCGCCGTCGCAGATGAGCATGGGCACGCTGCAGGTCTTCACCACCGAGATGTTGGGCTCGAAGATCGCCACGCGGAAGCCCGGCTGTTCGGCGGTGCGCGGCCTGTAGCCGAAGGGATAGCCCGCGGCCTCGACCTCTGCGACGCGCTGGGCCAGGAACTGCGGCGACCAGAGGTAAGGCACCTCGTGCACCGGACAGCGGTGGATGGTGCGCATCATGGGCGCGAACACTTCGTCCTTGGGCAGCAGCCACACCTCGTCGCAGCGGTCGGGCTTGCTGAAGTGGCCCTTGTCGGTGAAGACGATGGGCTCGGCCAGCGCCGCGAAAGGCTGGCCCACGCAATGGAACACCACGCGGCCGCCGCATGCGCGGAAGTATGAGAGCCACTGCACGTCGAGCGCGCCGGCCATCTCGATGACCACGTCCAGCGCGTCGGTGAGTTCGCGGGCCCGGCCGAAGCCCAGGCCCATGGCGGCCATGTCGACCTGGGGCGGCATGGCCTGCTGGTCGCCCGCGTCGACGAGGGTCACGGATTCGACGAAGTCGATGCGTTGCAGCAGCCGGGCCAGGAACAGGACGTTCTGCCCCATTCCGTTCTCCCAGATGTTCTGCCCCGCATGGGTAAGGACTGAAATACCTATGCGCATGAGGCGGAGTGTGTACCAGAAAGAACGGCTCCCACGCCGTGAAGCGAGGGAGCCGCCCGTTCGAGGGCCGGTTCGGCGGCCTTTCAGTGGCTTATTCCCTTATTTCCACTTCCAGCCGATGCCGGCGTTGATGCCCCACTCCTTGCCCGTGGTCGTCAGGCCCGCGCCCCACGACATCTTGCCGTCGTCCGACAGTGCCTTGAAGGTCAGCGCCACCGCGCTGTAGCCCTTGTAGCTGCCCAGGCCCACGCCCACCGTCTTCTCGCCCGGATAGAGCGTCGGCAGGTAGGTGCCCGACATCGCGAACGCCATGGCCGTGCCCGAGTAGGCGATGCGCGCCACGTCGCCGACCTGGCCCTGCACCTGGTTGAGCTGCTGCACGTTGACCGCGTCGCCCGGCAGGATGCCCGCCGCCACGTTGCTGATGCGCGTGCCGCCCGGCGCCTGGCCGTTGCCCAGCGTGATCTGGTTGTAGTTGACCGAGCCGTCGGGGTTGGTCGCGTACTGAACGCTGCTGGCCTTCGACGCCGCCGAGGCCGCCTTCAACTGCGCCACGTTGGTCGCATCGCTGTCGGCCGTGCCCGCCGCCACGCCGGTGATCTGGCGGTACTGGCCGTTGGCCGCGTCGCCCACAGACACCGCTGCCTGCGTGCTGGTGGTCGCCTTGATCGCGGCCTCCTGCTGCGCCGTCGCGCCGCCCGGCACATAGCCGGCCATGCCTGCGGCAGTGGAAGCCACCGAGCCGGAGCCCAGCGCCACGCCGCCGCTTTGCTGGACGATCGCGCCGAAGCCGATGGCCGTGCCCTTGGAGACGTTCTGCGCCTGGCTCAGCGGCGTGCCGCCCGCATCCGCGTTGTCGCCCAGCGCCACGCCGCCGCCGCCCGCACGGGCGTTGGCACCGATGGCCTGCGAGCCCGTGGCCAGGGCGCCCGTGCCGATGGCGATCGCGTTGGCACCCGTGGCCTGTGCGCCGAAGCCCACCGCCACCGCGCCGTCGGCCGTCGCCTTCGCACCGTTGCCGGCCGCGAAGGAGTTGGCGCCGCTGGCCACCGACTGCGGGCCGATCGCCACCGCCTCCTGCCCGCTGGCCACCGAGTCGCCCGCCGTCGAGTTGGCGTGGAAGTACTTGGTGCCGGTGTTGTAGATGTTGTTGACCGAGGTGCTCAGGCTGTTGAGGTTGACGTTCGTCGTGCTCAGGCCCGTCGACAGGCTGCCGATGCCGCTGAACGCCGTGCTCAGGCCCGACGAGGTCGAGGTCGAGAGGCTGTTGATGCTGCTCGCGGCGGTGCTCAGGCCGCTCGACGTGGAGGTCGACAGGCTGCTGATGCTGCTGGTAGCGGTGCTCAGGCCCGTGGAGGTCGAGGTCGACAGGCTGTCGATGCTGCTCGTCGCGGTGCTCAGGCCGGTCGACGTCGACGTGGACAGGCTCGCCAGGCCGCTGCCGGCCGAGGACAGGCTGGTGGAAAGGCTGTCGACCGTGCTGTTGGTCGTGCTCAGGCCCGTCGACAGGCTGTTGATGCTGCTGGTGGCGGTGCTCAGGCCGGTCGACGTGGAAGTCGAGAGGCTGCTGATGCTGCTCGTCGCAGTGCTCAGGCCAGTCGAAGTCGACGTGGACAGGCTGTTGACCGTGCTGTTGGTCGTGCTCAGGCCGGTCGACAGGCTGTTGATGCTGCTCGTGGCGGTGCTCAGGCCGGTCGAGGTCGAGGTGGACAGGCTGTCGATGCTGCTGGTGGCGGTGCTCAGGCCAGTCGAAGTCGACGTGGACAGGCTGTTGATGCTGCTGGTCGCAGTACTCAGGCCGGTCGAAGTCGAGGTCGACAGGCTGTCGATGCTGCTCGTCGCGGTGCTCAGGCCCGTCGAGGTCGAGGTGGACAGGCTGTCGATGCTGCTGGTCGCAGTGCTCAGGCCGGTCGAAGTCGAGGTCGACAGACTGTTGATGCTGCTGGTGGCAGTGCTCAGACCCGTCGAGGTCGACGTGGACAGGCTGTCGATGCTGCTGGTCGCAGTGCTCAGGCCGGTCGAAGTCGAGGTCGACAGGCTGTTGATGCTGCTGGTGGCAGTGCTCAGACCCGTCGAGGTGGAAGTCGAGAGGCTGTCGATGCTGCTCGTGGCAGTGCTGAGGCCGGTCGAGGTCGAAGTCGACAGGCTGTTGATGCTGCTCGTCGCAGTGCTCAGACCCGTCGAAGTCGAGGTCGACAGACTGCTGACGGTGCTGTTCGTCGTGCTCAGGCCGGTCGACAGGCTGTTGATGCCGCTCGTGGCGGTGCTCAAGCCCGTCGAGGTCGAGGTGGACAGGCTATCAATGCTGCTCGTCGCGGTGCTGAGGCCGGTCGACGTGGAGGTCGACAGGCTGTCGATGCTGCTCGTGGCAGTGCTCAGGCCGGTCGAAGTGGAGGTCGACAGGCTGCTGATGCTGCTCGTCGCCGTGCTCAAGCCAGTCGACGTGGAAGTCGAGAGACTGTCGATGCTGCTCGTCGCAGTGCTCAGGCCGGTTGAAGTCGAGGTCGACAGGCTGTTGATGCTGCTCGTCGCGGTGCTCAGACCCGTCGACGTGGACGTCGAGAGGCTGCTGACAGTGCTGTTGGTCGTGCTCAGGCCGGTCGACAGGCTGCTAATGCCGCTGGTCGCAGTGCTCAAGCCGGTCGAAGTCGAAGTCGAGAGGCTGTCGATACTGCTGGTCGCGGTGCTCAGGCCGGTCGAGGTGGAGGTCGACAGGCTGTTGATGCTGCTTGTTGCGGTGCTCAGACCCGACGAGGTCGACGTCGACAAGCTGTTGATGCTGCTCGTCGCCGTACTCAGACCGGTCGACGTGGAAGTCGACAGACTGCTGACGGTGCTGTTGGTCGTGCTCAGGCCGGTCGACAGGCTGTTGATGCTGCTGGTGGCGGTGCTCAGGCCAGTCGACGTGGAAGTCGAGAGGCTGTCGATGCTGCTCGTTGCAGTGCTCAGACCGGTCGAGGTGGAAGTCGACAGGCTGTTGATGCTGCTCGTCGCGGTGCTCAACCCCGTCGACGTGGAGGTCGACAGGCTGTTGATGCTGCTCGTCGCCGTGCTCAACCCCGTCGACGTGGAGGTCGACAGGCTATTGATGCTGCTCGTGGCCGTGCTCAAGCCCGTGGAGGTCGAAGTCGACAGACTGCTGATGCTGCTGGTTGCCGTGCTCAGGCCAGTCGACGTGGAGGTGGACAGGCTGTCGATGCTGCTCGTGGCGGTGCTCAGCCCTGTCGAGGTCGAGGTCGACAGACTGCGGATGCTGCTCGTGGCCGTGCTCAGGCCAGTCGACGTGGAGGTCGACAGGCTGCTGATGCTGCTCGTCGCGGTGCTCAGGCCCGTGGAGGTCGAAGTCGACAGGCTGCCGATGCTGCTGGTGGCCGTGCTCAACCCCGTCGAGGTGGAGGTGGACAGGCTGTCGATGCGGCTGTTTGCCGTGCTCAGGCCGGTCGACGTGGAGGTCGACAGGCTGCTGATGCCGGTCGAAGTCGACGTGGACAGGCTGTTGATGCTGCTGGTTGCGGTGCTCAGACCGGTCGAAGTGGAAGTCGACAGGCTACTGATGCTGCTCGTCGCCGTGCTCAGACCAGTCGAAGTGGAGGTCGACAGGCTGCTGATGCTGCTGGTCGCCGTGCTCAGACCCGTCGAGGTGGACGTGGACAGGCTGTCGATGCGGCTGTTTGCCGTACTCAGGCCGGTCGACGTGGAGGTCGACAAGCTGCTGATGCCGGTGGAAGTCGACGTGGACAGGCTGTTGATGCTGCTGGTGGCAGTGCTCAGGCCAGTCGAAGTCGAAGTCGACAGACTTGCAACAGCGCTGTTCGTGGTGCTCAGGCCGGTCGAGGTGGAGGTCGACAGGCTGTCGATGCTGCTGGTCGCCGTGCTCAGGCCGCTCGAGAGCGAAGCCGTGACGGTCTTCACCTGGGAGACGTTGACGGCATCCGTGTCCGCGCTGCCCGGGGCCACGCCGGTGATCACGCGGTTGCCGACGTTCAGTTCGCCCGACGCGTTCTGCTTGCTGGTCAGGCCGAAGGCGTCGTAGTTCGTCATCGCCGCGGCGCTGCGGCTGGCCGTGGAGTTCGCGCCCAGCGCCACGCTGTTGTCGCCGTTGGCGATGGCGTTCTGGCCGATGGCCACGCTGTTCGCGCCGATGGCCTGGCTGTCCGCGCCGGTGCTGTTGGCGTGGAAGTACTTCGTGCCGGTGTTGTAGATCGAACTGACCGACGAACTCAGGGTGCTCAGGTTGCTGTTGGTCGTGCTCAGGCCGGTCGACAGGCTGCCGATGCCGCTGGTGGCGGTGCTCAGGCCCGTGGAGGTCGAGGTCGACAGGCTTGCGATGGAGCTGTTCGTGGTGCTCAGGCCAGTCGACGTGGAAGTCGACAGGCTGCTGATGCCGGTCGACGCCGATGTGGACAGGCTGTTGATGCTGCTCGTCGCCGTGCTGAGCCCCGTGGAGGTCGAAGTCGACAGGCTGCTGATACCGGTCGAAGCTGACGTGGACAGGCTATTGATGCTGCTGGTCGCCGTGCTGAGCCCCGTGGAGGTCGAAGTCGACAGGCTGCTGATACCGGTCGAAGCCGATGTGGACAGGCTGCCGATGCTGCTCGTCGCCGTGCTCAGGCCCGTGGAGGTCGAGGTCGACAGGCTGCTGATTCCGGTCGACGCTGAGGTGGACAGGCTGGCAACAGAGCTGTTCGTGGTGCTCAGGCCAGTCGACGTGGAAGTCGACAGGCTGCTGATGCCGGTCGACGCCGAGGTCGACAGGCTCGCAACGGAGCTGTTCGTGGTGCTCAGGCCCGTCGAGGTCGAGGTCGAGAGGCTGCTGATGCCGGTCGAAGCCGACGTGGACAGGCTGCCGATGCTGCTCGTCACTGTGCTCAGACCGGTGGAAGTCGAGGTCGAGAGGCTCGTAATGGAGCTGTTCGTGGTGCTCAGGCCGGTCGACGTCGAGGTCGACAAGCTGGCGACCGAGCTGTTGGTGGTACTCAGGCCCGTCGAAGTCGAAGTCGACAGGCTGCTGATGCCAGTCGAAGCCGACGTGGACAGGCTGCCGATGCTGCTTGTCGCAGTGCTCAGGCCCGTGGAGGTCGAGGTCGACAGGCTCGCAACCGAGCTGTTGGTGCTGCTCAGGGCCGTCGAGAGGCTGCCGATGCTGCTCGCCGAGGTGCTCAGGCCGGTCGACAGGCTGCTGACGGTGCTGTTGGTCGTGCTGAGACCGGTCGACAGGCTGTTGATACTGCTTGTGGCGGTGCTCAGGCCGGTCGAGGTGGAGGCCGACAGGCTGCCGATGCTGCTTGTCGCGGTGCTCAAACCCGTGGAGGTCGAGGTCGACAGGCTCGCAACGGAACTGTTGGTGGTGCTCAGGCCCGTCGACGTCGAAGTCGACAGGCTGCTGATGCCGGTCGAAGCCGACGTGGACAGGCTGCCGATGCTGCTCGTGGCCGTGCTCAGGCCGGTCGAGGTCGAAGTCGACAGGCTGCCGATGCTGCTGGTGGCGGTGCTCAGCCCCGTCGAGGTGGAGGTCGACAGGCTGTTGATCCGGCTGGTCGCGGTGCTGAGCCCCGTGGAAGTCGAGGTCGACAGGCTGCTGACGGTGCTGTTGGTCGTGCTCAGGCCGGTCGAGAGGCTGACGATGCCCGTGGAGGTCGAGGTCGACAGGCTTGCAACGGAGCTGTTCGTGGTGCTCAGGCCGGTGGAAAGGCTCGATGCGGTGGTGCTCAGCTGCGCGACGGTCACGGCGTCGGTGGGCGCGGCGCCGTCGGCCAGGTTGGTGATGCGGCGGTTGGTCGCGGCCGTGCCGCCGCCGAACGAGACTTCGCCGCCGTTGGCCGTCTGCCCGGTCATGTAGGCGGCGCCGGTCGGGGCGGCCGCGCCCGTCACGCTGCCGTTGCCGATGGCCACGGCGTTGGCGTACTGCGCGATGGCCTTGTAGCCGATGGCCACGGCATTGGCGCCAGCCGCATTGGCCAGCGTGCCGATGGCCACCGTGCGCGTGTTCGACGCGAGCGCACCGGCACCGATCGCCAGGGCCTGCTGGGCCGATGCGTTGGCCGTATCGCCCAGCGCCACCGCCGACTGGCCGGTTGCGGTGGTGTTGTTGCCGAGCGCGACGGACTGTTGCGCCGCGAAGCCGTTCACGCCGATTGCGACGGATGCCACGGCGGAAGCGTTGGCGTTCCGGCCGATGGCCGTCGAGTCCTGGACGGCGCTTGCGCTGCTGCCGAGCGCGACGGCGCCCAGGGCCGTTGCGCGCGAGCTGTCGCCGAGGGCGACCGTGCCTGCGCCGATCGCGTTGGTGTTGTTGCCCATTGCGACGGCGCCCTGGCCGATCGCGTTGTTGGCGTTGCCGATGGCGACCGCGCCGTTCGCGGCGGTCGTGCCGGCGGCGTCGCCTGCGGCGGTGTTGTTTGCGCCCATCGCCACGGCACCGGTGCCGTTGGAGGTGTTGGGGTCGCCGATGGCCACGGCCCCGTCGCCCGTGGCCTTCTGGCCGCGCCCGATGGCGACTGCGCCCCCCGTGGCCGAGCCGCTGTTGGCGGTGGTGCCGCTGGAGCCGATCGCCACGTTCTGGCCCGTGGCGCCGCTGGTCACGCCATCGCCCTGAGCGATGCCGAAGGCGCCGTTCACCACGGCGCCGCGGCCGAGGGCGATGCCCGAAGTGGCGGTCGAAACGACCGAAGACTGGCCGCCGATGGCGATGGAGTCGGCGGCCGCTGCGGCTGCGCCGCCGGTGGCGTTGCCGCCGATGGCGGTCGAGCCCGCGCCGCTGGCTGCGGTGGCCGTGCCGATGGCCACTGCGTTCGAGCCTGAGCCGAGTGCGTTGACGCCGAGGGCGAGCGTCGCATCGACCACCGAGGTCGTGTTCGGCGGCTTGACCGATGCGCCGTTGCCGATCGCGATGCTGCGGGTCGAGCGGTCGTCCGTCGCGGCGTTGCCGCCGATGGCGATGCCCGCGTTCTGGGCCGAGACGCCGAACTGGTCGGCGGATGCGCCGGTGCCCAGCGCGATGCTGCCGCCCCAGCTGTTGGCGTTGGTGCCGATGGCTACCGAGTTGACGTCGGTGTTGGAGCCGATGGCGGCGTTCTTGCCGATGGCGATGGAGCCGTCGGCCCTGGCCAGGGCGGTGTTGCCCACCGCGACGGAGCTGTTGCCCAGGCCTGCCGCGCCGGAGCCGACCGCCACCGCGCTCGCGGCAGCTGCGTTGGCGTTGTTGCCGATGGCCGTCGCGCTGGCGCCGCTGGCGTTGGCACCGCTGGCGATCGCAACGGTGTTCGTTCCGGAAACCTTGGAACTGGCGCCGATGGCGACACCGCCATTGGAGCTCGCGGCAACGTTGGCGCCGTCGCCCTGCGCAATGCCGGAAACGCTGTTCACCACGGCGCCGCGGCCGACCGCGATACCCGAAGTCGCAGCCGCCGCCACGCTGGACTGGCCGCCGATGGCGATGCCGTCGGTCGCCGCGGAATTGGCGACGCCGCTGGCATTGCTGCCGATGGCGATGGAACCGGTGCTCGATGCCGTGGTCCCGTTGCCGGCTGCGAGCGAGTTCTGGCCGGAGGCCTTGGCGCCCACGCCGAACGCGGTCGCGCCCTGCGCGGTGGCGCTGGTGCCGTTGTTGCCGATGGCCAGCGTGTTCGTGGCGGTGGCCGAGGTCTGGCCGCCGACGGCGGTCGAATCCTGCCCCGTGGCCTTGGCGCCCGTGCCGATCGCGGTCGAGTCGCCCAGGGAGGCCGCGGTGCCGCTCGCATTGGCGCCCCAGCCGATGGCCAGGTTGCTGGAACCGACACTGGCGGCATTGGCATTCAGTCCAATGGCGATGCCGTTGACGCCCTGCGCACTGGCAGCGTTGCCCACGGCCACGCTGCTGGTGCCGATCGCATTGGCGGCGGAACCGAGGGCGGTGCTGTTGTCGCCGGCGCTGCGTGCATTGAAGCCGGCGGCCAGGCTCGTGATGCCGGTGGCCTGGGCCTGGTGGCCCAGCGCGGTGGCGAGCTTGTTGGCCACCGCCGCCATGCCGATGGCCGTGGCGCCCGCGCCCTGGGCGGTGGTGAAGGAGCCGATCGTCGTCACGCCCAGGAAGTTGCCGCCGTTCGAGGAACAGCCGGCGACCGTCGACCACACGCCCGAGCCATCGACCGGGGCGACGGTCGCCCCGTACGCCGTCGTGCCATCGGGGCCGGTGCCGCCGCCGGTCACGCAGGTGCCCGACGGCCCGAGCACCGAGGCCCCCGCATGCGGGCCGAAGGCCATGGAGGCGATCGCCAGACCGATTGCCGCGACCGTGGCGGTCACGCTGGAACCGCTTCGCTTGCCGCGCGCCGAGGTGATCTCCGATGCCGCCACCCAGGCGCCAAGGGATTCATTCCATATGCTTCTGTAAGACTTGTTCATGTGACTTTCGGCTCGCGGTGTGGACGGATTCGGATAGCGGAAATGCGATGCTTCCTGCCTCAGGCTCCATCGCGGAGGCACTCAATACGGCACCTCAATTACAAGAATGGTGGAATGTACGGAGTTGTTTACATTTCCGATGCACCGCAGCATTCTTCAAAATCGACTCTGATGATTTAGTTCACAAAAATTTCAAAAAGCGTCCTGCCTTGCATGCCAGAAGCGGTCGTCGAACGTTGAAACAGGGTTCCAATTGAAGCCATGCAGACCTCCAACTCCATTCATTTGCATCGAACACCTCCCATCTGACGGCCTTTTCCAGGCGTTCTCCGTGATGCCGCACGGTGGTTCGCTTTTCGATTTCTTTGAATGCAAAGGTCTGCCGTGAAATTAAAATCGTGAAATTGATCACGACCCAATAGCAAGCCTCGTGACTTTTTTCACGCAAATGAGTCCACCTCCGGCAATTAACATTTAAGAAACAATTCAAATGTCTCTCGCCCCAAGGCTGCGCATCGGAATCACCATCGGCCTCCATCACGAGGCCGAAACGCTGTGGAACAACGGGATCAAGCAGAACGCCGTGTTCCTGGCGGAGGCGCTGAAGCACTGCCCGACCGTGGCCTCGGTAGTGCTCGTTAACACCACGGCCGTCCCGATCACCCAGGCCCTGCCCTGGGACCAGTCACGCTGGCCCACCGTGACCTTCGAGGCGGCCAAGGACAGCGTGGACGTGCTGATCGAGCTCGGAGGCCAGATCGACGCGGCGCAGACCGACTACCTCAAGCAGCGCGGCGCGCGGCTGGTGTCGTACTGCTGCGGCTTCGAGTACGTGCACGCCATGGAGGCGATGCTGTTCAGCAAGCCGCTCTGGGGACAGAACCTGTTCGTCAACCAGCGCTACGACGACATCTGGATGGTTCCGCAGGTCGCCAACATCAGCCAGCCGTACTTCGAGGTGCTGCGCCGGGCCGATGCGCGCCCGGTGCCCTTCGTGTGGAGTCCGGTGTTCCTGGACGAGCGCACGCGCGGCCTGCCCGATGCCGGCGTCTACCAGCCGAAGGCCGGCCCGCGCCGGTTGAGCGTGATGGAGCCGAACATCAACGTGGTGAAGTTCTGCCTCTACCCGGTGCTGATCGCCGAGCTGGCCTACCGGGCGCGGCCCGAGGCCATCGCGCTGCTGCAGGTCACCAACGCCGAGCGGCTGGCGAAGGAGAACATGGAGTTCATCACGCTGATGAACCAGCTCGACCTGGTGCGCCAGCACAAGGCGGTCTTCCTGGGCCGGCACGAAACGCCCGTGTTCCTCGCGCAGAACACCGACATCGTGGTCTCGCACCAGTGGGAGAACCCGCTGAACTACTTCTACCTGGAGACCTGCTGGCAGGGCTACCCGCTGGTGCACAACGCCCACCTGTGCGCGGACCTGGGCTACTACTACCAGGGCAACGACGTGTCCGGCGCCAGCACCCGCGTGGTCGAGGCCATCGACACGCACGACGCGCAGGCTGGCGCGTACCGCGAGCGCCAGCGCAGCCTGATCGGCCGCTACCTTCCCGACAACGCCGCGGCCACGGAGGTCTACGACACCCTGCTGCTCGGCCTGATGCGGCGCGCGGCCCGATAAGCTCGGCAGTCACCCGGCCAACGACAAGCGAACGGAACCGACATGCTCGATCCATCCGAACTCCGGCAGTTCTTCCCAGTGATCGTGACGCCAAGCCACGACGGCAAGGTCTTCCTGAACTACGTCAACTCGATGCTGAACTTCGCCGTGCAGGCCGAGCGTGCCGGCATGCGGCTGCAGGTGTTCACGCACCAGGGCGAGAGCCTGGTGACGCGCGCGCGGAACAACTGCGTGGCCCAGTTCCTGGCCAATCCGCAGTGGACGCACCTTTTCTGGGTCGACGCCGACATCGGCTTCTCGGCGCAGGCGGCCTTCCGCCTGCTGCTGTCGGGCTACGACGTCGCGGCGGGGGTCTACCCGCTGAAGCGGGAGAACTGGCCCGAAGGCGGCGTGGCCGCTGGCACGACGCAGCAGCAGTTCGAGTCCACCTTCACCCGCTACACGGTCAACGCCCAGGCATCCGCGACCACCTCGCGGGTCGAACTGGAGGTGCAGCCCGACGGCTTCATGAAGATGACCGAGGCGCCGACCGGCTTCATGGTGATCAGGCGATCGGTGTTCGAGCGGCTCATGGCGAGCTACCCCGATCTCAGCTACGTGCCCGACAGCATCGGCGAGGCCGACCTGGGCCTGCACTACCGCTTCTTCGACGTCATGGTCGATCCGCAGACGCGGCGCTACCTGTCGGAGGACTACGGCTTCTGCCGCCTCTGGACGGGGCTGGGCGAGTCGATCTACATCGACGCCAACTCCAACCTCTCCCACCAGGGCGCCAAGCTGTACCGCGGCGACTTCGCGAACTCGCTGCTGAACGCCCTGCCCCATGCGGTGGGCGGCCCGGCCGGCGCGGCGATGGTGCTCACGGGGCAGGAGTACCTGCAGCCCAACCAGCCTTCGCCCTGAAAAAGAAAAAGCCCCGCAGAAGCGAGGCTTGCGGGGCTCGTTTCATCGGGCGATCCGCAGATCACCCCGGGAGAGCCCGATCAGGCCGCGACCGTATCCGCCACGCCCTTGTAGTCCTCGATCTTGTCGAAGTTCAGGTACTGGTAGATCTTGTCGCCGTTGCTGTTGATCACGCCGATGTCGGCCATGTACTCCTCGCGCGTCGGGATGCGTCCGAGCTTCGAGCAGATGGAAGCCAGCTCCGCCGAGCCCAGGTACACATTGGTGTTCTTGCCCAGGCGGTTCGGGAAGTTGCGGGTGCTGGTCGACATCACGGTGGCGCCTTCGCGCACCTGTGCCTGGTTGCCCATGCACAGCGAGCAGCCGGGCATCTCGGTGCGGGCGCCGGCATTGCCGAACACGCCGTAGTGGCCTTCCTCGGTGAGCTGCTGCGCGTCCATCTTGGTCGGGGGCGCGATCCACAGCTTGACCGGGATGTCGCGCTTGCCTTCCAGCAGCTTCGACGCAGCGCGGAAGTGGCCGATGTTGGTCATGCACGAACCGATGAACACTTCGTCGATCTTGGCGCCGGCCACGTCCGACAGCGTCTTCACGTCGTCGGGGTCGTTCGGGCAGGCCACGATCGGCTCGTGGATGTCGGCCAGGTCGATCTCGATGACGGCCGCGTATTCGGCGTCGTCGTCGCCCTTGAGCAGCTGCGGGTCCTTCAGCCAGGCTTCCTGCGCGGCGATGCGGCGCTGCAGCGTGCGGGCGTCGGCATAGCCCTCGGCGATCATCCACTTCATCAGCGTGATGTTGCTGTTGATGTACTCGATGATCGGTTCCTTGTTCAGGTGCACCGTGCAGCCGGCAGCCGAGCGTTCGGCCGAGGCGTCGCTCAGCTCGAAGGCCTGTTCCACCTTCAGGTCGGGCAGGCCCTCGATCTCGAGGATGCGGCCCGAGAAGATGTTCTTCTTGCCCTTCTTCTCGACCGTCAGCAGGCCGGACTTGATGGCGTACAGCGGAATCGCGTTGACCAGGTCGCGCAGCGTGACGCCGGGCTGCATCTTGCCCTTGAAGCGCACGAGCACCGATTCGGGCATGTCCAGCGGCATCACGCCGGTGGCGGCGGCGAAGGCCACGAGGCCCGAGCCGGCCGGGAAGCTGATGCCGATCGGGAAGCGGGTGTGGCTGTCGCCGCCGGTGCCCACGGTGTCGGGCGTCAGCAGGCGGTTGAGCCACGAGTGGATCACGCCGTCGCCCGGGCGCAGCGAGACGCCGCCGCGGGTGCTGATGAAGTCGGGCAGCTCGTGGTGCATCTTCACGTCCACCTTCTTCGGATAGGCGGCGGTGTGGCAGAACGACTGCATCACGAGGTCGGCCGAGAAGCCCAGGCAGGCCAGGTCCTTCAGCTCGTCGCGCGTCATCGGGCCGGTGGTGTCCTGCGAGCCGACCGAGGTCATCTTGGGTTCGCAGTACGTGCCGGGGCGCACGCCCTGGCCTTCGGGCAGGCCGCAGGCGCGGCCGACCATCTTCTGGGCCAGCGAGAAGCCCTTCTTGGTGTCGACCGGGCTTTGCGGCAGGCGGAACAGCGTCGATGCGGGCAGGCCCAGGGCCTCGCGCGCCTTGGCCGTCAGGCCGCGGCCGATGATCAGCGGAATGCGGCCGCCGGCGCGCACTTCGTCGAACAGCACGTCGCTCTTGACCTTGAATTCGGCGATGACCTTGCCGTCCTTCAGCGCCTTGCCTTCGTAGGGGCGCAGCTCGACGACGTCGCCGGTGTCCATCTGGCTCACGTCGAGCTCGATGGGCAGCGCGCCGGCGTCTTCCATGGTGTTGTAGAAGATCGGGGCGATCTTCGTGCCCAGGCACACGCCGCCGAAGCGCTTGTTGGGAATGAAGGGGATGTCTTCGCCCGTGAACCACAGCACCGAGTTGGTGGCCGACTTGCGGCTGGAGCCGGTGCCGACCACGTCGCCGACGTAGGCGACCTGGTGGCCCTTGTCCTTGAGCGACTCGATGAACTTGACCGGGCCGCGCTTGCCGTCTTCCTCGGGCTGGAACGCGGTGCCTTCACGCTTGTTCTTGAGCATGGCCAGCGCGTGCATCGGGATGTCGGGACGCGTGGTGGCGTCGGGCGCGGGCGAGAGGTCGTCGGTGTTGGTTTCGCCGGGAACCTTGAAGACCGTGATGGTCAAGCTCTGCGGCACTTCGGGACGGCTGGTGAACCACTCGGCATCGGCCCAGCTCTGCAGCACGCCCTTGGCGTGGGCATTGCCCTTGTCGGCCTTTTCCTTGACGTCGTGGAACTGGTCGAACATCAGCAGGGTCTTCTTCAGGCCTTCGGCCGCCACGGCGCCGACTTCGGCGTCGTCGAGCAGGTCAATCAGGGGACTGATGTTGTAGCCGCCGAGCATGGTGCCGAGCAGTTCGGTGGCGCGGGCGCGCGAAATGAACTCGCTCTTCTCGGTGCCGTGGGCCACGGCCGCGAGGTAGCTCGCCTTGACCTTGGCGGCGTCGTCGACGCCGGCAGGCACGCGGTGGGTGAGCAGGTCCAGCAGGAAGGCGCCGTCCTTCGCGTTCGCGCTCTTGAGGAGCTCGATCGCTTCAGAGGTCTGCTTCGCGCTCAGGGGCAGCGGCGGGATACCGAGCGCGGCGCGTTCGGCAACATGGTCAACGTAGGCTTGCAACATCTTCTTTTCTCCGGAAACTGGGCTGGCGGGCATGCGGGGCGGCTCCGGCGGTCAAGCAAGAGCCGCGCCGCACCCCGCCGGGGTAGGGACGCTTACTTCTTCTCGCCGTCGGCGCCGTCGAACAGGGCCTTGGGCGGGTTCTTCTTCATTTCTGCGGCAAACGCGATCTGGGCTTCGGTCTGGCATTCGTCGGCGATGCGCAGGCCGGCCTTCTGGTTCATCAGCATCGACTTGTTGCCGAGCTGGAGCCACATGGCGCCGGCGCGCGGGTCTTCGAGGCGGATGGCGCCGGTGCGGCTTTCGACCGGGTGCATGCGGTACTTCTGGCCCTTGGTGCTGACGGTGAAGAAGCCGGGCTTCTTCTCGTCGGCCGTGACGGTCACGTCGGCGCCGAGTTCGCACTGGGCCTTGCCGAGCGACACGCGCTTGGCGACTTCGAGGTCGGCGTCGCTGAGGACGATGTTGGTGTCATCGCTGATCGGCGTGACTTCTTCCACCGCCTTGGCGGCCTTGCGGGTGACCTGGCGCTTCGGGGGCGCCTTCTTCGTCGTCTCGGCCTTGGCCGCGGGCTTGGCCGGCGTCGTGCTCTGTGCCACGGCCGCGAGCGGCAGTGCCAGGGCGACAGCGGCGATCAGGGCAATTTTCTTCATGTGTGGGTTTCCTTGAGGCTGGGTTCGAAGGTTTCGTTTCAGGAGGCCGCGAATGCAAACCAGGCTTTCGCCTCGGAGGGCAACGCGCGCCCTGTTGCGTGGGCACGCGTCAGTACCTGCCAGAAATGGCGGTAGCTCGCGCGGTCGTGCAATGTGCCATCAATTTGTGTCGGAGCCCAATCCGCGGCGGCCGCCTTTACAAGGATTTTTGTGGCAATTTGAATCTGCGACTCGTCCGGCGCGAAGGCTTCGAGGATGGGCCGGATCTGGTTCGGATGGATGCTCCACATGCGCGTGTAGCCGAATTCCGTGGCCGCCCTGCGGGCCGCCGTACGCATGGCGCCGGCGTCGTTGAACTCGGTGACCACGCAGTGCGACGGCACCTTGCCGTAGGCGTGCGCGGCCGAGGCGATGGCCAGCTTGGCGCGCACCACCAGCGGGTGGCTGAACTGCCCTGCCGCGCCCATGCCGTCGGCCGGGATGGCGCCGGCATGCGCCGAGACGAAATCCATGAGCCCGAAGCTCAGCGACTGCACGCGCGGATGCGCGGCAATCTCGAAGGCGTTGTGCACCGCCAGCGGCGATTCGATCAGCACGTGCAGCGGCAGCTCGCCGGCATCCGCCGCGTCGAGGGCAGCTACAGCCTGATGCACATCGGCCACCGATTCGACCTTGGGCACCATCAGGTGGCTCAGGCGCGAGCCGGCGCGGCCGGCGATGGTGACCACGTCGCCCGCGAAGGCCGGGTGGTCGACCGGATGCACGCGCACGCCGACGCGCATGCCGGGCTTCGCCGCCAGCGCGAGCTCGGTGACGAGCGCTGCGTGATCGGCCTCGCCGCCCACGGGAGCGCCGTCTTCGCAGTCGAGGGTGACGTCGAACACGCAGGCGCCGAACTCCTCGGCCATCTCGGCCTGGAGCGCGAGGCTCTTCTTCATGCGGGCCTCGACGCCGCTGTAGTGGTCGCAAACGGGCAGCGCCACCGCGCCGGCCTGTGCGCCGAGCAGCACTTCAGCGGGGTGGGCCGTCTTCGTCATGCCTTGTCGTTCTTTCCGCTCTTCTGCGCGACGATGAACATGCGCGGAAAGGCCAGCAGGCGCTTGCCGTCGGTGCGCACCGGGTACGCCTCGTCCACGCGCCGCTGGTATTCGGCGAGATAGCTCGCCTGCAGGTCGGGCGACAGGCGGTCGACGAAGGGTTTCAGGCCGGTGCCGCGCACCCATTCGACGATGGAGGCCGCATCGGCCATGCGGTGCTGGTAGATGGTGTGCCACACATCGACGTGCGGCGCGAGCGGCGCCAGCAGGTCGTAGTAGCCGCGCAGGTCGAGCAGCAGCGTGCGCAGCCTGTCGGCGTCGCCGATGGGTTCGGCCCACGGCGCCTGGGCCGCGAGCGCGCGCATCAGGCGATGCGTGGGCTCCTGGCGGTTGTCGGGCATCTGGATGGCGAGCACGCCACCCGGCGCCAGCGCGTCGAACAGGCGCGGGATCAGCTTCTCGTGATCGGGCACCCATTGCAGGGACGCGTTGGCATAGATGAGGTCGGGCGCTTCTTCTTTCGATCGCGGCGCCCAGGTCGCGATGTCGCTCAGCTCGAAGCGCGCCTGCGGCAGCCGCTCGCGCGCGCTAACCAGCATGGCTTCGGAGTTGTCGGTCCCGAGGACTTGCGCCTTCGGGAACCGGTTGACCAGCAGCTCGGTGGAGTTGCCCGGGCCGCAGCCGAGGTCGACCACGCGTGCCGCTTCGGTCAGCGGCACCCGCGCGAGGAGTTCCTGCGCGGGACGGGTGCGCTCGTCCTCGTAGCGACGGTAGAGCGCGGGGTTCCAGTCGAGCATGCTGGTCTGCGGTGGCTTACAGCAGGTGGGCGACGCCGGCCTGCTCGTCCTGCAGTTCCTTCAGCGTCTTGTTGATGCGTTCCTGGCTGAAGGCGTCGATTTCCAGGCCTTCGACGATCTTGTACTTGCCGTTCTCGGTGGTGACCGGGAAGCCGAAGATCACGTCCTTCGGAATGCCGTATTCGCCGTTGGACGGGATGCCCATGGTGACCCACTTGCCGTTCGAGCCCAGGGCCCAGTCGCGCATGTGGTCGATGGCTGCGTTGGCGGCCGATGCTGCCGACGACAGGCCGCGGGCCTCGATGATGGCGGCGCCGCGCTTGCCCACCGTGGGCAGGAAGGTGTCGGCATTCCAGACCTGGTCGTTGATCAGGTCCTTGACGCCCTTGCCGCCGACGGTGGCGAAGCGGTAGTCGGCGTACATCGTGGGCGAGTGGTTGCCCCAGACGGTGAGCTTCTCGATGTCGCCCACTGCGGTGCCGGTCTTGGCGGCGATCTGGCTGGCGGCGCGGTTGTGGTCCAGGCGCAGCATGGCGGTGAAGTTCTCGCGCGGCAGGCTGGGCGCGCTCTTCATGGCGATGTAGGCGTTGGTGTTGGCGGGGTTGCCGACCACGAGCACCTTGACGTCGCGGCTGGCGACCTGGTCGAGCGCCTTGCCCTGTGCCGTGAAGATCTGGGCGTTGGCAGCCAGCAGGTCGGCGCGCTCCATGCCAGGGCCGCGGGGACGGGCACCGACCAGCAGGGCGTAGTCGGCGTCCTTGAAGGCCACCAGCGGGTCGCCGGTGGGAATCACGCCGGCCAGCAGCGGGAAGGCGCAGTCTTCGAGCTCCATGATCACGCCCTTGAGCGCCTTCTGGGCCTTCTCGTCGGGGATCTCGAGCAGTTGCAGGATGACCGGCTGGTCTTTGCCGAGCATTTCACCGGAGGCGATACGGAACAGCAGGGCGTAACCGATTTGACCGGCGGCACCGGTGACGGCAACGCGGACGGGCTTTTTGCTCATGGGAAGACTCCAGAAGGTAATGAAACGGTGTCGGCACTCTCGTGGGGCGCCAGGGGTTCTGCGGGATGAAATACCTTCCCGCAGCGCGAGACCGGCAGCATTTTAAGCCGATTCGATGAGCCCCGTCTTATGTCTTATATAAGATATCCTCTCGGGGTCCGCCAAGGCGCACCCCACCGCTGCCATGAACACGCCCACCCCATTCGACGAGCCCGCGACGCCGTCCTTCAGTCCGCTCTACCAGCAGATCAAGACCCTGATCCTGCAGAGCCTGCAGGCGGGCGAGTGGAAGCCGGGCGAACCCATCCCCAGCGAGATGGACCTGGCGGTGCGCTACCGCGTGAGCCAGGGCACGGTGCGCAAGGCCATCGACGAGCTCGCGGCCGAGAACCTCGTGGTGCGCCGCCAGGGCAAGGGCACCTTCGTCGCCACGCATGCCGAGCAGCATGTGCAATACCGCTTCCTCAAGCTCGTGCCCGACGAGGGCGACCCGAGCACCGAGGGCCCGGCGGTTCGCACCATTGTCGACTGCAAGCGCCTGCGCGCATCGGCCGACGTGGCGCGCGCACTCGGCCTGCGCACCGCCGACGCCGTGCTGCAGGTACGCCGCGTACTTGCCTACGGCGGCGTGCCCACCATCCTCGAAGACCTCTGGCTGCCCGGCGCGCCCTTCAAGGGACTCACCGCCGAGCGGCTGCGCGCATGGCCCGGCCCGATGTACGCGCTCTTCGAAACCGAGTTCGGCGTTCGCATGGTGCGCGCGGAAGAAAAGATCCGCGCCGTGCTGCCCGATGCCGAACAGGCCGCGCTGCTCGACGTGCCGCCGCAGATGCCCCTGCTGAGCGTGGAACGCGTGGCGCACACCTACCATGACACGCCGATGGAGCTGCGCCGCGGCCTCTATCGCACCGACACGCACCATTACAGGAACCAGCTGGGCTGACCGCGATGCAGATGAACGCCGAACACAGGTGCGCCAGCGCGCGCATGCAACGTGAGCATTGCGCTACGAAGTCAATAGCATCCGACTGCAACGGTGCAGTGACTCGCATGCGTCCGCAGCGCGATGGTGCATTGCAATAGAATTTTGCGTTGTTTGCACTTCCCATAAGAAACAAAAGCGTTCGCCCTCAGAACAAGCAACAAGCCAACAAGTCACAAAAGCCACGAAAGCCATCCCCCAATGACAGAGCTTGCAACTCCTCCCCGGCCCAAGCGTCGCGAATTCCGCAACATCAACGCCTTCACCGACCTGACCACCTACCGGCTTCCGCCGGCCGGCATCGTGTCGATCCTGCACCGCGTCAGCGGCGTGCTGATGTTCCTGCTGATGCCGTTCATCATCTGGATGTTCGACACCTCGCTGTCCTCCGACTATTCGTTCGCCCGCTTCAAGGCCGCCTTCAACAGCGGCCTTGGTTTCGTTCCGGGGTGGTTCTTCAAGCTCGTGGCGCTCGCGCTCATCTGGGCCTACCTGCACCACTTCATCGCCGGCCTGCGCCACCTCTGGATGGACGTGAGCCACTCCGCGGTGAACAAGGAGTTCGGCAACAGCTCCGCCATCTTCACGCTGGCCGCGAGCGTCATTCTCACGCTGGCGCTCGGCGCCAAGCTGTTCGGCCTGTACTGAGAAGGAGCCAACCATGTCTGTGAATTACGGCTCCAAGCGCGTCGTCGTCGGCGCCCACTACGGTCTGCGCGACTGGCTCAGCCAGCGCATCACGGGTTGCCTGATGGCGCTCTTCACGATCATCCTGCTCGCGCAGCTGATCTTCACCCGCGGCCCCATCGGCTACGACCTGTGGGCCGGCATCTTCGCCGCGCAGTGGATGAAGGTCCTGACCTTCTCCGTGATCGTCGCCCTGCTCTACCACGTATGGGTCGGCATGCGCGACGTGTGGATGGACTACGTCCAGCCCGTCGCCATCCGTCTCGTGCTGCAAGTTTTCACCATCGTCTGGCTTGTCGGTTGTGCGGGTTGGGCCATTCAAGTGCTTTGGAAGATCTGACCCACCATGACCTACACAAAAGAAAAAATCACCAAGCGCAAGTTCGACGTCGTGATCGTCGGTGCCGGCGGATCCGGCATGCGCGCCTCGCTGCAACTCGCACGTGCCGGCCTCAACGTGGCCGTGCTCTCCAAGGTGTTCCCGACCCGCTCGCACACCGTCGCCGCGCAAGGCGGCGTGGGTGCGTCGCTCGGCAACATGAGCGAGGACAACTGGCACTACCACTTCTACGACACGATCAAGGGCTCCGACTGGCTCGGTGACCAGGACGCGATCGAGTTCATGTGCCGCGAAGCACCGAAGGTCGTGTACGAGCTCGAGCACTTCGGCATGCCCTTCGACCGCAACCCCGACGGCACCATCTACCAGCGTCCGTTCGGCGGCCACACGGCCAACTACGGCGAGAAGCCCGTGCAGCGCGCCTGCGCCGCGGCCGACCGCACCGGCCACGCGATGCTGCACACGCTCTACCAGAAGAACGTCGAGGCACGCACCCAGTTCTTCGTCGAATGGATGGCGCTCGACCTCATCCGCGACGAGGAAGGCGACGTGGTCGGCGTGACCGCGCTCGAAATGGAAACCGGCGACCTGCACATCCTGCAGGCCAAGACCGTGCTGCTGGCCACCGGCGGCGCGGGCCGAATCTTCCAGGCTTCGACCAACGCCTTCATCAACACCGGCGACGGCCTCGGCATGGCCGCGCGCTCGGGCATCCCGCTGCAGGACATGGAGTTCTGGCAGTTCCACCCGACCGGCGTGGCCGGCGCGGGCGTGCTGCTGACCGAAGGCTGCCGAGGCGAAGGCGCGATCCTGCTGAACAGCAACGGCGAACGCTTCATGGAGCGCTATGCGCCCACGCTGAAGGACCTGGCGCCGCGCGACTTCGTCTCGCGCTCGATGGACCAGGAAATCAAGGAAGGCCGCGGCTGCGGTCCCAACAAGGACTACGTGCTGCTCAAGCTCGATCACCTTGGCGCGGACACCATCCACAAGCGCCTGCCCTCGGTGTACGAGATCGGCGTCAACTTCGCCAACGTCGACATCACGAAGGAACCGATTCCCGTCGTGCCGACCATCCACTACCAGATGGGCGGCATCCCTACCAACATCCACGGCCAGGTCGTGGTGCAGAAGGGCGAGGACAACAGCGCCGTGGTGAACGGCCTCTACGCCGTCGGCGAATGCTCCTGCGTGAGCGTCCACGGCGCCAACCGCCTGGGCACCAACTCGCTGCTCGACCTGCTGGTGTTCGGCCGTGCCGCCGGCAACCACATCGTCGAGTTCGCCGACAAGCTCAAGGAACACAAGCCCCTGCCCAACGACGCGGCCGACCGCACGCTGGAGCGCCTGAACCGCCTCGAAGCCTCCACCGGCGGCGAGTACGCGCAGGACGTGGCCGGCGAGATCCGCGCCGTCATGCAGCAGCATGCCGCCGTGTTCCGCAAGCAGGCCTCGATGGACGAAGGCGTGGTCAAGATCGCCGCCGTGCGCGAGCGCGTCAAGGCCATCGGCCTGAAGGACAAGTCGAAGGTGTTCAACACCGCCCGCATCGAAGCCCTGGAAGTCGACAACCTGATCGAAGTGGCGCAGGCCACCATGGTCTCGGCTGCTGCCCGCAAGGAATGCCGCGGTGCCCACACGGTGGAAGACTACGAACGCCCGGCCGACGATCCGGTCGCACCGCTGGGCCGCGACGACGCCAACTGGATGAAGCACACGCTCTGGTACAGCGCCGACAACCGCCTCTCGTACAAGCCGGTCAAGCTGCAGCCGCTCACCGTGGCCTCGGTTCCGCCGAAGGTCCGCACGTTCTAAGCGAGCGGCTCACAGTCAGCTCACACAAAGCATTCACAAGGTCACTACGATGAAGCGCACATTCCAGATTTACCGCTACGACCCGGACAAGGACGCCAAGCCCTACATGCAGACGGTCGAGATCGAACTCGACGGCCACGAGCGCATGCTGCTCGACGCACTCATGAAGCTCAAGGCGCAAGACCCGACGCTGTCGTTCCGCCGTTCGTGCCGCGAAGGCGTCTGCGGCTCCGATGCGATGAACATCAACGGCAAGAACGGTCTGGCCTGCCTGACCAACATGAACACGCTCAAGGGCACCGTGGTGCTCAAGCCGCTGCCGGGCCTGCCCGTCATCCGCGACCTGATCGTGGACATGACCCAGTTCTTCAAGCAGTACAACTCGATCAAGCCCTACCTGCAGAACGACAGTGTGCCGCCCGAGAAGGAACGCCTGCAGTCGCCCGAGGAGCGTGAAGAGCTCAACGGCCTGTACGAGTGCATCCTTTGCGCGAGCTGCTCCACGAGCTGCCCGAGCTTCTGGTGGAACCCCGACAAGTTCGTCGGCCCCGCCGGCCTGCTGCAGGCCTACCGCTTCATCGCCGACAGCCGCGACGAAGCCACCGCTGAGCGCCTGGACAACCTGGAAGACCCGTACCGCCTCTTCCGCTGCCACACGATCATGAACTGCGTGGACGTGTGCCCCAAGAGCCTGAACCCGACCAAGGCCATCGGCAAGATCAAGGAATTGATGGTGCGTCGCGCCATCTGAGCCCCGCGGTCCAGCAGTTCTTCAGAAAGTCACCATGCAATCCGTCGCCGACTCCCGGGAGCTGCTCAGCGAACGCGCGCTGAGCAAGCTCAAATGGCGCTGCCGGCGCGGGCTGCTCGAGAACGACCTGTTCATCGCCCGCTTCTTCGAGCGGCACGAATCCCGCATGACCGTGGGTCAGGCGGGAGCGATGGAGACATTGATGGACCTGTCGGACAACGACCTCCTCGACCTCCTTCTTCGCAGAAAGGAGCCCGAGCCCGAATGGGCCGGGGCCGAGGTGGTCGCATTGCTGCAGCTCATGCGCACCGACGGCGCGCAGCGCCCTGCAATTTCTCCTTCGTCCTGAATCCACCTCTGAAAGTAAACCGAAATGAAAGCATCCGATACCAAGGCCACGCTGTCGTTCAGCAACGGCGGCGACAGCGTCGAACTGCCGATCTACAAGGGCACCGTCGGCCCCGACGTGATCGATATCCGCAAGCTGTACGCACAGACCGGCATGTTCACGTACGACCCGGGCTTCATGTCGACCGCCGCCTGCCAGTCGGCCATCACGTACATCGATGGCGACAAGGGCGAGCTGCTGTACCGCGGCTACCCCATCGAGCAGCTCGCGACCAACTGCGACTTCCTCGAGACCTGCCACCTGCTGCTGTACGGTGAACTGCCGGACGCAGCCAAGAAGGCCAACTTCACGAAGCTCGTGACCAACCACACGATGGTCAACGAGCAGATGCAGTTCTTCCTGCGCGGCTTCCGCCGCGACGCGCACCCGATGGCCATCATGACCGGTCTGGTGGGCGCCCTGTCGGCCTTCTATCACGACAGCACGGACATCAACAATCCCGAGCACCGCGAGATCGCCGCGATCCGCCTGATCGCGAAGATGCCCACGCTCGTGGCCATGGCCTACAAGTACACGATCGGCCAGCCGTACATGTACCCGAAGAACGAACTCAGCTATGCAGGCAACTTCCTGCACATGATGTTCGCCACGCCGTGCGAGGAATACAAGGTGAACCCGGTGCTCGAGCGCGCGCTCGACCGCATCTTCATCCTGCACGCAGACCACGAGCAGAACGCCTCGACCTCGACGGTGCGCCTGTGCGGCTCGTCGGGCACGAACCCCTTCGCGGCCATCGCGGCCGGCGTGGCCTGCCTCTGGGGCCCTGCCCACGGCGGCGCCAACGAAGCGGCGCTGAACATGCTCTACGACATCCAGAAGGAAGGTGGCGTGGAGAAGATCGGCGAGTTCATCAAGAAGGTCAAGGACAAGAACTCGAACGTCAAGCTGATGGGCTTCGGCCACCGCGTGTACAAGAACTACGACCCGCGCGCCAAGCTGATGCAGGAAACCTGCAACGAAGTGCTGACCGAGCTGGGCCTGGAAAAGGACCCGCTGTTCGCGCTGGCCAAGCAGCTCGAGAAGATCGCCCTGGAAGACGAGTACTTCGTGTCGCGCAAGCTGTACCCGAACGTCGACTTCTACTCGGGCATCGTGCAGCGCGCCATCGGCATCCCGGTGCCGCTGTTCACCGCGATCTTCGCGCTGGCCCGCACGGTCGGCTGGATCGCCCAGCTGAACGAAATGATCGGCGACCCCGAGTACAAGATCGGCCGCCCGCGCCAGCTGTTCGAAGGCTCGCCGAAGCGCGACGTGAAGCCGATCTCGGCTCGCTGATCCGCGTCGCCAGGCTCGGCCATGAAAAGGAAGCTGCCTTCGGGCAGCTTTTTTTTGGCCTGTAAATTGCGGTCTCCTTCCTGTTGTTCGACGAAAAAAGGAGAAAGCAGATGGCAGCTTCCAGGCGCGTAGCAAGTTTGTATTCAAGGGCGGCATGCCTTGCCCTCGCCGCGGCGGCCCTCCTCGGCTGCGCGGGCGACCCGAACCGGTCCGTGGCACCGTCGGCGGCATCCGGCGGGCAACAGCAGATACCCGTGAAGGTGCTCATCATCAGCATGTTCAAGCCCGAGGCGCAGGTCTGGCACGAACCGCTGAAGCTCAACCGGGAGATCAAGGTGTCGGGCCTGTCCGCCGACGATCCGCTCGTGCGCTGCAACGCCGATTCGGTGTGCCAGGTCACCACCGGCATGGGGCACACCAATGCGGCGGCATCGATCACGGCGCTGGTGTTCAGCGGCAAGTTCGATCTCTCGAAGACCTACTTCCTCGTGGCCGGCATCGCAGGCGTCGACCCGAACGTCTCGACCATCGGCTCGGCCACGTGGGCCCGGTACCTGGTCGACTTCGGCATCGCCCACGAGATCGACGCGCGCGAGATGCCGTCGACCTGGCGCACCGGCTACTTCGGCATCGGCGCGAAGGATCCGGACTCCAAGCCCAAGTTCGAGTACCGCACCGAGGTCTTCCGCCTCGACGAGGCACTGCTGCGGAAGGCGCTGAAGCTGTCGGCCAACGCGCCGCTGGCCGACAGCGACAAGGCGCGCGCCTATCGCGCAAGGTATCCGCAGCCGACGGCCAGGGCGCGGCCATCGGTCCTGCAATGCGACACCGCAGCCGGTGACACCTACTGGCATGGCAAGTACCTGGGCGAGACGGCCACGCGCTGGGTCTCGCTCGTGACCGACGGGCAGGGCAGGTATTGCACCACCCAACAGGAGGACAACGCCACCTACGAGGCCTTGAAGCGGGGCGCCGGCGCAGGTCTGCTGGACTTGAAGCGCGTGGCCGTGCTGCGCACCGCGTCGAACTTCGACCGGCCCCATCCGGGGCAGACCGCCTATGCCTCGCTGTCGGCCGAGTCGGGCGGGTTTCCGATCTCGACCGCCAACCTGCTGATCGCGGGCCGTCCCCTGGTCGACGCCATCGTCGGCAACTGGACAGCCTGGCGCGCCGGGGTGCCCGCGGACTGAACGCAGCCGGTCACCACTTCACGCGCACGCCCACCGAGCCGTTGATCGAACTCTTCACCCTGGCGTTGCCGCCGCTCGCCCAGAGCTTGCCGATTTCGCCGTACAGGCTCGTCGACTCGCCGAGGGCCAGCGTGAAGCCGCCCGCGAGTTCGGTGCTCGTGCCGCCGGTCGGGGCTGCGATGTCGGTGGTGGTCGCGCCGTTCACGAAGCGGGCGATGTCCGCGCCGCTCGACGTCCGGTAGACGTTGAAGCGGCCGTACGGCTGCAGTGTGCCGACGCCGGTGGCGATCTCGCCCTTCACCCGCACGCCAGCACGCGCGATCCAGCCGCTGTCGGCCTGCGGCTGGACGACGGCGCCGACGATGGCGGAGTTGCCCAGGTCCATGTGCTGGTGGATCAGCTGCAGCTGCGGCTCGATGCGCCAGCCGCTGCCGCCCAGTGCGAAGGACTGACCCACCTCGATGGAGCCCAGCAGGCTGTTGCCCTTGCCGCTCATGCCCTGACTCGCCAGCGGCTCGACGGTGTAGCGGTGTCGGCCCGACTGCACCACCGCGTCGGCGTAGAAGCCGCTGTCGCTGGTGTAGGTGCCATACACGCCCAGGTACTGGCTGCGCAGGTCGTTGCGGCCCACGCCCAGGTTCTGGATGCCGCTGGCGAAGCCTCTCACGCTGGCGTCGCCGTCGAGCTGGCCGACGTAGAGGCCCGCGCGCCAGTTCGGTGTGGCCAGCAGGTCGGTGCCGGCCTGGAAGCCGGTGAGGCGGCCCTTGCTCGACGGCGATACCGCGCCCCCCTGCTGGATGTCGATGTCGGTGGAGAGCACGCGCGCCCAGGCGCGGCGGCTCGAGGCGCCCGGTGTGGCCGCGCCGCCCTTGACGTCGTCGTCGCCCACGCGCTTGCGCAGGTCGCCCAGCATCGCGAGGTTGCCCTGGCGCAGTTGGCCGGGGAGCGCGGAATAGAGGGAAGCCTCGGCGCGGTAGGTGATGACCGGTGCCGGCACGCCAGGAGAAACATTGGTGCTCGAACGCAAATACCAGTTCTCGCCCGCACCGTTGGCGTCAGCCGCATAGAGACGGTATTCGTAGGCACCGGCATCCACATGGCCGCTGGCGAGGCTGAAGGCGTCCTTGGTGGTCTGGGCCGTGGTGGTGGCGCCGTTCTTCGCGGTGACCACCTCGATGCCGTTGCCGCTGGTGAGCGCGCCCAGGCCGCCGAGGTTGCTGACCTGCAACGTCGTCCTGCCGCTGGCGGAGGCGGCGGCGCCGTCGAGCACCAGCCGGTCGGACGGCCCCGTGCCGTTGAGCACTGTGCCGAGCCTGAGCACGCCGTTGTTGCCGACGTACGCGCCCGTCACGGTGAGCGTGGTGCCGGCGGCCGCGCCCGCGAGCGAGACGGTGCCGCTGTTGGCCAGCGAGGCCACTGTCTGGCTGAAGCCCGCAAGGTCCAGCGTGGCGCCCGAGGCCACGCTGTGGGCGGAGGCCGCGCTGAAGGTATTGGCGGCGCCCGCCTTGAGCGTGCCCTGCGCGACGTTGGTGGCACCGGTGTAGTTGTTGGCGCCGGACAGCGTCAGCGTGCCCGAGCCCTCCTTCGTGATGAAGCCGCCGCCGCTGATCGCGCCGCTCAGGGTCGCGTTGAAGGCGCCGGTGTCGATGACCGGATCGGTGCTGCCGGTGAGCTGGATCGCGTTGGCGATCGTCAGCCCGTCGGCGCTGAAGCCCAGCGTCGTGTCGTCGTCCATCGACAGCGTGCCGGTGCCCAGCGCCTGGCTGTTGCCGAGGTTCAGGCGCCCCTGCCGCAACGCGGTGCCGCCGGTGTAGGTGTTCGCGCCCGAGAGCGTGAGCGTGCCCGTGCCCACCTTCACCAGCGAGCCGCCGGTGCCTGAGATCACGCCCGAGACTTCGGTGCTGCCGTTCAGCCCGCCCGTGGTCAGCGCCTTGGCGCCGAGGTTCACATCGCCCGCGCCGGACAGCGAGCCGACGGAGATTCCCGCCGTGGTCAGCGAGCGGATGAGCAGGCGCCCACCGGCGTTGTTGACCACCGTGGCCTGATCGGCGGTAGCGCGGTCGAAGATGTCGATCAGGCCGCCGCTTTCGTTGACGAAGGTCGCCTGGCCCGCACTGGCGTCGTCCAGCAGGTTGATCTGGCCGCCCGAGAAATTGGTGATGCGCGCATTTCCGGCCGATGCGTTGAACCAGATTCTGGTCAGCCCGCCGTGGTTCTCGATGACGGCGCTGCCGGCGGAGGCGGTGTCCCTGAACTCGGCCGATGCACCCGTGTTCATGATGAGATGGGCGGTGCCGGCGGAGCTGCTGTCGCGGAACTGCACGAAGCCTGCGTTGTCCGTCGGCAGGGGGCCGCGCGCGGCGGCTGTGATGGTCAGGCCGCCCGCATCAGCCTTGCTGCCGAAGACCAGTGAGGCGTTGCCGGCCACGGACACCGGCCCGGCGCCGAGCGCGCCGGTCGCCAGTGCCTCCAGGCTGCCGGCAGCCACCGTGGTACCGCCCGTATAGGAGTTGGCGGAGCCCAGCACCAGCGTGCCACGGCCGGTCTTCTGCAGCGCTCCACCGCCGGAGACTTCGCCATTCAGCGTCAGCGTGCGCACCAGGTCCACGTCGAAGGTGCCGCCGCCCGCGCCGATCGAAACGGCGCGGGTGGCCGTGGTGTCGCCGGTGACGTTCAGCGTGCCGCCGTCGAGCGTGAGCGCACCGCTCGAGTTGCCGAGCGCGCCGTCGTCGGCGATGGAGAGCGCCCCGCCGGTCACGAACCATGGCGTCAGGCCGGTATTGATGCCGGTCAGCGCCCAGGTGCTGGCGCCGGTCTTCTCGTAGCGCGCGAAGCCGCTATAGCTGGCCGAGTTGAGCGCAGTGGTGCCGTCGGTCGTGTCGCCTGCCAGCCTCAGCACGTTGCCGGTGCCGGATGTCACCCTGAGCAGGCCGGTGATCGAGGAGCCGGCGCGCAGTTCGAGCTGGTTGTCGTTGCCGGCGATCCGCACCGCATCGCCGGGCGTGGTGCCGTCGCCGCTCCTACCGGCCATCAGCGTCCCCGTGTTGACGATGCTGTTCGCATTGCCGCGGATGCGCAGGCCCGCGCCTCCGACGCCGTCGGCGAAGCTGTTTCCGCCGGCGCCGCCCGCGCCTCCCGCCAGTGTCCCCGTATTGAGCACCGAGTTGCCGCTGGACTCCAGCGCCAGGCCGGCACCGCCTTCGCCGCCGCCACCCACCATGCTGCCGATGGTGGCCGCGCCGCCAATCCCGCCGTTACCGCCGATGGCCGTGCCGGTGTTGGTGACCGTCGCGCCATTGCCTTGCACCGCGATGCCGTCGCCACCGCCGCCGCCACCGCCGGCCCACTGGCCGATGGCGCCTGCGCCGCCGTTGCCGCCGATCGTCTGGCCCGCATTGTTCAGGGAGACGCCGGCCGCCACGGACTGCAGGCCCGCGCCGCCACCGCCACCGCCGCCGGCCAGGCGCGCGACGCCGCCGGCGCCGCCATTGCCGCCCTGCAGGATGACGGCTCCTCCCACGTTGATGCCGGTGTCGGCCGTGTACACGGCGGCACCGCCACCACCGCCGGCGCCCGCGCCGTAGACCGGATCCGGATCGGGAGCGCCACTGGTTCCCGAGCCCCCGGTGACCGAGCCGGTCACGCTGGTTGCCCCTACCGCGCCGCCTGTTCCGCCGGGCCCGCTGGCACCGTTGCGGCCGTTTCCTCCATTGCCACCCGACGGAGGAATTCCATCGAGGCCCGGGAACTCGCCGACGCTTCCGCCGACTCCGCCGCTGCCGTTGCCCGCGCCGCCGCGACCGCCAGTGCCGCCGATCGCGATGTATGCAGTCCCGCCGCTGGCCTGGGCCCAGGAGACTGCCGGCAAGCTGGCCAGGGCCATCAGGCCCACGACTGAAGTAACCGAAGAAGCGCGCCGACCGCGCCGGCGCGACACCTCCGAAACAGCCACCCAGGTGCCCAGTGCAGCGTTCCATACGCTGCGGTAGATCATGTTCATGCCCCTCCTCCGTTATGAATTGCAACCAAAAAAGGTCGAAATGTAACCAAACAATCCAAAGCAGGCGAGGGTATCGTTTTCGTCGGCCGCAAAAATCACCGGAACAGGTGATAGCCGAATTACTGACACGGCGAGCCCCCGAGGCATCCATGCCCGGCCAGGCGGGTTGCCCGTCGTCGCCCGGCACCGAGGCCATCTCACATCACGATGACTGGCACTTGGAAACAGGGAGAAAATAGCCCTCTCATCGCAAAACGCGATGTCCGCAGCCCCATGAGCACCTCCGAACGCAACTTCGCCCGCCGCATCGACCTCACGTCGCTGCAGCTGTTCGTGGCCGTATGCGAACTCGGCAGCATCGGGCGCGCGGCGGAGCGCGAATTCATCGCGGCCTCGGCCATCAGCAAGCGGCTGTCTGACCTCGAGGCCACGCTCGGCACCACCCTGCTCTACCGCCATGCGCGAGGCGTCGACCTCACGCCCGCCGGCGAAAGCCTGCTGCACCACGCGCGCTCGGTGCTCTACAGCCTGGAGAAGATGCAGGGCGAGCTCAGCGAATACGCCGACGGCGTGCGCGGCCACGTGCGGGTGCACGCCAACATCTCGGCGATCGTGCAGTTCCTGCCCGAAGACCTGGGCGTGTTCACGCGCGCCCACGAGGCCATCAAGATCGACCTCGAGGAACACCTCAGCAGCGAGGTGATCCGCGCGGTGCAGGAAGGCGCGGCCGACCTCGGCGTGTGCCACGTGGCCGGCGGCGCGGGGGAGCTGCAGAGCCTCTCCTACCGGCACGACCGGCTCGCGCTGATCGTGCCCACGGCCCATGCGCTGGCGTCGCGGGGCAGCATCGACTTCGTCGACTCGCTCGACTTCGACCACGTCGGCCTGCACACCAACAGCTCCATCTACGTCGCGATGCACGAGGCGGCGCTGGACGCCGGCCGCAGCATCAAGCTGCGCATCCACGTGACAGGCCTCGACGCCATGTGCCGCATGATCGAGAACGGCCTGGGCATCGGCGTGATGCCGCAGCGCGCCTTCGAGCTCATGCGCAACGGCATCGGCCACGGCCTCGCGAGCGTGGCGCTCAACGACGCCTGGGCCGCGCGCGAGATCAGGCTGGTGGCACGAGATTTCTCCACCCTGCCCGTGGCGGCGCGCTCGCTGGTCAACCACCTGCACGCGGCCGCGGACGGCGGCGAACAGCTCGCGGCCTAGGCCGCAACGGCAGACAATTCCATTTCCCCACGAAAGACAGAAGAGACCGACATGGCACGCACGCTCTACGACAAGATCTGGGACGAACACGTCGTCCACACCGAGGAAGACGGCACCGCGATCCTCTACATCGACCGCCACCTGGTCCATGAAGTGACCAGCCCGCAGGCATTCGAAGGCCTGCGCGAGGCCGGCCGCAAGCTGTGGCGCATCAGCTCGGTGGTGGCCACCGCCGACCACAACACGCCCACCACCGGCTGGGAGCGCGGCTACGAAGGCATTGCCGACCCGACCAGCAAGGAACAGGTCACCACCCTGGACCACAACATCGCCGAGTTCGGCGCCGCCGCGTTCTTCCCCTTCCTGAGCAAGCGCCAGGGCATCGTGCACGTGATCGGCCCCGAGTCGGGCGCGACGCTGCCGGGCATGACCGTCGTGTGCGGCGACTCGCACACCTCCACGCACGGCGCCTTCGGCGCGCTGGCGCACGGCATCGGCACGAGCGAGGTCGAGCACGTGATGGCCACGCAGACGCTGCTGGGCAAGAAGGCCAGGAACATGCTCGTGAAGGTCGAGGGCAAGCTGCCGCTGGGCTGCACGGCCAAGGACATCGTGCTGGCCATCATCGGCAGGATCGGCACCGCCGGCGGCACGGGCTACACCATCGAGTTCGCCGGCTCGGCCATTCGCGACCTGAGCATGGAAGGCCGCATGACGGTGTGCAACATGGCCATCGAGGCCGGTGCACGCGCCGGCCTGGTGGCGGTCGACGAGAAGACCATCAACTACATCAAGGGCCGTCCGCTCGCGCCCACCGGCGTCGAATGGGACCAGGCCGTGACCTACTGGCGCACGCTGCAGTCCGACCCGGGCGCGAAGTTCGACGCCGTGGTCGAGCTCGACGCCGCGCAGATCCAGCCGCAGGTGACCTGGGGCACCTCGCCCGAGATGGTGGTCGAGATCAACGGCCGCGTGCCCGATCCCGACAAGGAGAAAGACGCCAACAAGCGCGGCGCCATCGAGCGCGCGCTGGTCTACATGGGCCTGGAGCCCAACAAGGCCATGAACGACATCTTCATCGACAAGGTGTTCATCGGCTCGTGCACCAACAGCCGCATCGAGGACATGCGCGAAGCCGCCGCCGTGGTGAAGAAGCTGGGCCAGAAGGTCGCGAAGAACGTGAAGCTCGCGATGGTCGTGCCCGGCTCGGGCGTGGTGAAGGAACAGGCCGAGCGCGAAGGGCTCGACCAGATATTCAAGGCCGCGGGCTTCGAATGGCGCGAGCCCGGCTGCTCGATGTGCCTGGCCATGAACGCCGATCGCCTGGAGCCCGGCGAGCGCTGCGCCTCCACCAGCAACCGCAACTTCGAAGGCCGCCAGGGCGCGGGCGGGCGCACCCACCTCGTGAGCCCGGCCATGGCCGCGGCCGCCGCGGTGCACGGCCATTTCGTCGACGTCCGCACGTTCGCCTGAGCGGGCTGCAAGAAGGAAGAAAAGAGACTCCCATGAAGCAATTCACCGTGCACAAGGGCCTCGTGGCCCCGATGGACCGCGAGAACGTCGACACCGACGCGATCATCCCCAAGCAGTTCCTCAAGTCGATCAAGAAGACCGGCTTCGGCGTGAACCTGTTCGACGAGTGGCGCTACCTCGACCCGGGCCTGCCCGGCCAGGACCCGGCCAGCCGCAAGCCGAACCCCGACTTCGTGCTGAACCAGCCGCGCTACGCCGGCGCGTCGATCCTGCTGGCACGCCAGAACTTCGGCTGCGGCTCGTCGCGCGAGCACGCGCCGTGGGCGCTCGACCAGTACGGCTTCCGCGCGATCATCGCGCCGAGCTATGCCGACATCTTCTTCAACAACAGCTTCAAGAACGGCCTGCTGCCGATCGTGCTGCCGGAAGCGCAAGTGGCGCAGCTGTTCGACGAGACCTTCGCCTTCCCGGGCTACACGCTGACCATCGACCTGGAACGCCAGGTGGTGGTGAAGCCCGACGGCCAGGAGTTCGCGTTCGACGTGCAGGCCTTCCGCAAGTACTGCCTGCTCAACGGCCTGGACGACATCGGCCTCACGCTGCGCCACAAGGACAAGATCAAGGCCTTCGAGGCCGAGCGCCTGGCGCAGAAGCCGTGGCTTGCGCATACGATGCTCGCCAACAGCTGAGCCGCCCGAGCCTGTTCGCGCGCTCCCATTCATTCCCTCAACAGAAGACAAAATGAAAATCGCAGTTCTCCCGGGTGACGGCATCGGCACCGAAATCGTGGCGGAAGCCGTCAAGGTGCTCGACGTGCTCGACCTGAAGTTCGAGACGGAGTCGGCCCTGGTCGGCGGCGCGGCCTACGAGGCGCACGGCCACCCGCTGCCCGAATCGACGCTCAAGCTCGCCAAGGAAGCCGACGCGGTGCTGTTCGGCGCCGTGGGCGACTGGAAGTACGACAAGCTCGACCGGCCGCTGCGGCCCGAACAGGCCATCCTGGGGCTGCGCAAGAACCTGGGCCTGTTCGCCAACTTCCGCCCGGCCATCTGCTACGAGGAGCTGGTGGGCGCCTCGAGCCTGAAGCCCGAGCTGATCGCCGGCCTGGACATCCTCATCATCCGCGAGCTCACGGGCGACATCTATTTCGGCCAGCCGCGCGGCCGCCGCGTTGCGACCGACGGGCACTTCCCCGGCGCCGAAGAGGCCTTCGACACGATGCGCTACTCGCGCCCCGAGATCGAGCGCATCGCGCGCGTAGCGTTCGATGCAGCCCGCAAGCGCAGCAAGCGCGTGACCAGCGTCGACAAGAACAACGTGCTGGAAACCTCGCAACTGTGGAAAGACGTGATGCTCGACATCGCGAAGGAATATCCGGACGTCGAACTCGACCACATGCTGGTCGACAACGCCGCCATGCAACTCGTGAAGGCGCCCAAGAAGTTCGACGTGGTGGTCACCGGCAACATGTTCGGCGACATCCTCTCGGACGAGGCCGCGATGCTCACCGGCTCCATCGGCATGCTGCCCTCGGCATCGCTCAATTCGAGCAACCAGGGCCTGTACGAGCCCAGCCACGGCAGCGCCCCCGACATTGCTGGCAAAGGGGTTGCCAATCCTTTGGCTACAATCCTGTCCGCTGCCATGATGCTCCGTTTCTCCCTCAACCAGCCAGAAGCTGCCGACCGTATCGAGTCGGCGGTCAAGCAGGTGCTCGCCTCCGGGCTGCGCACGGGCGACATCTGGTCGGAAGGCACCAAGCGCGTCGGCACCCGCGAGATGGGCGACGCGGTCGTTGCAGCAATCACCAAAAAGACGATTACCGGCTAACCGCAGCCCGCTTCGTCACGCCCCTCCCCGGCTCGACGAGTCGGGCGCAAAAAAGACAACTTTTCTTTTTTTCATAAGGGCAAACTGAAATGGCGAACGCATCTCAACCTCTGGTCGGCCTCGTGGGCTGGCGCGGCATGGTCGGCTCGGTCCTGATGGACCGCATGCAGGCCGAAGGCGACTTCGGTCTCATCGAGCCGGTCTTCTTCTCGACCTCCAACGCCGGCGGCAAGGCCCCGGCGATGGCCAAGAACGAAACCGCGCTGAAGGATGCGAACGACATCGAGGCACTGAAGAAGTGCGACATCGTCATCACCTGCCAGGGCGGCGACTACACCAGCGAGGTGTTCCCCAAGCTGCGCGCCGCCGGCTGGAACGGCCACTGGATCGACGCCGCGTCCACCCTGCGCATGAAGGACGACGCGATCATCGTGCTGGACCCCGTCAACCTGCCGGTGATCGAGAACGCGCTCGCCAAGGGCGGCAAGAACTGGATCGGCGGCAACTGCACCGTGAGCTGCATGCTCATGGGCGTTGGCGCCCTCTACAAGGCCGGCCTGGTCGAGTGGATGACCAGCATGACCTATCAGGCAGCCTCGGGCGGCGGCGCGCAGCACATGCGCGAGCTGCTGACCCAGTTCGGCACCCTCAACGCCGAAGTGCGCGCCCTGCTGGACGACCCGAAGTCCGCCATCCTCGAGATCGACCGCAAGGTGCTGCACAAGCAGCAGACCCTCAGCGCCGCCGAGACGGCCAACTTCGGCGCGCCGCTGGGCGGCTCGCTGATCCCCTGGATCGACAAGGACCTGGGCGATGGCATGTCCAAGGAAGAATGGAAGGGCGGCGCCGAGACCAACAAGATCCTCGGCCAGGGCGCGGGCTTCGGTACCGCCGCCGTGCCGGTCGATGGTTTCTGCGTGCGCATCGGCGCCATGCGCTGCCACAGCCAGGCCCTGACCTTCAAGCTCAAGAAGGACGTGCCGGTGGCCGACATCGAGGCGATGATCGCCGCGGACAACCCGTGGGCCAAGGTCGTGCCGAACACGCGCGAAGCCACGGTCAGGGACCTGACGCCGGTGGCCGTGACGGGCACCATGAACATCCCGGTCGGCCGCATCCGCAAGCTGGCGATGGGCCCGGAGTACGTGGGCGCCTTCACCATCGGCGACCAGCTGCTGTGGGGTGCCGCGGAGCCGCTGCGCCGCATGCTGCGCATCCTGCTCGAAGCCTGATGAGGGCTGCTCAGGCTTTTGAAACACGAATTGTTGCCTTCAAGCAACGCAAGATGTGTGCGTAAGTATGCGCGCACTGGGTAGAACAAGCGCATTGCCTTGTCAGTGCCCAGTGATGATGCTAACGTCCTCTTACAAATTCCGGGCCTGAGCCGCCCCCTATCAGCATGACAAGACATCTGTTGCCTGCGGCCAGCCCATCGGCCGTTCGCCCGCCTCTGCCGTCGAACGGTTGGCGCCTTTCCATTCTTGGCGCGGCGGCAGCCGTGGCCATGGGCATCGCCAGCGTCGACGCCAGCGCCTTCACGCTGGGGCAGCTGAAGGTGCAGTCGGCCCTCGGCGAACCCTTGCGTGCCGAGATCGACGTCACCGAAATCGCCGCCAACGAGGCGGACGGCCTGAAGATCAACATCGCCACAGCCGAGGCATTCAAGAACGCCGGCGTGCCGTACAACTCGGCACTCAGCGACGTCAAGGCGACGCTGCAGCGCCGGGCCGGCGGCCAGTACGTGGTGCGCCTGAGCGGCAGCCGCCCGCTGAACGACCCGTTCATCGACCTGCTGCTCGAAGCCAACGGCGCATCCGGCCGCATCGTGCGCGACTACACCGTGCTGCTCGATCCGCCTGCCACCCGCCAGGCTGCGGCGAGCACGCAGGCCACATCCATCTCTCCCCAGATCAGCACTCCCGTCGAGCGCGCAGCCCCCGCGGCGCGCGCGCGCCGCGAGCGCCCGCCCGTGGTGACCACGGCGCCGTCCGCCGCTCCCGCGCCTGCCGCTCCCGCGCCTGCCGCAACCGCACCCGCCGCGGCAGCTCCCGCCCCGGCCGCAGCCGCACCAGCCCGTAGCGGCGGCGGCGAGCAGGTCACGGTGCAGCGCGGCGACACTGCCGGCAAGATCGCCGCCACCTACAAGCCCGCGGACGTCTCGCTCGACCAGATGCTCGTTGCGCTGCTGATGGCCAACCCCGACGCCTTCGTCGGTGGCAACGTCAACCGCATGCGCGCAGGCGCCGTGCTGGACCTGCCGAGCGCCGCCGAGGCGTCCGCCGTGCCGCCGGCCGAGGCCCGCCGCACGGTCACGGCACAAAGCCGCGACTTCGGCGCCTACCGTCAGCGTCTGGCCGACAACGCACCGACCACGAACGTGGCCGCCGCGAGCCGCAAGGCAGCGGGCAAGGTTCAGGCGAACGTCGAAGACCGCAACGCGGCGGCCAGCTCGCCCGACAAGCTCACGATCTCGCAAGGCAACGCTGCCAGCCGCGCCGCCGACGAGAAGGTCGCGCAGAACCGCCAGGCACAGGACAGCAGCAACCGCGTCGCGGAACTGTCGAAGAACATCAACGAGCTGAACAAGCTCAAGGCAGCGACGGGCACCGGCACGGGGTCGTCCGCCGCCGCGCCGGCCGCTGCCGCACCGGCACCGGCGACGCCTGGCATTCCGGTTCCGGCCCCCAATACCAGCGCCACGGTCGCGCCCCCGGTCGCCAGCCCCGCACCTGCTGCGGCCGCCGCAGCTCCGGTCGCACCTCCCGCGCCGGCACCCGCTGCGGCGCCCGCCGCCGCCCCGGCAGCGGCGGCAGCTCCGAGCCCCGCACCTACGCCCGAAGCCACGGCACAGGCCGCAGCGCCTGCTGCTCCGGTTGCCGCTCCGGCTGAAGCAGCTCCGGCCGCCACGCCGTCGGTGGCAGCCGATGCCACCGCCACCCCTGCTGCAGCAGCCGCAAGCGCCGCGGTGGCCGCCGCACCGAAGCCCGCTGTGAAGAAGCCGGCTCCGCCGCCCCCGCCGCCGGAGCCCACCTTCCTCGAAGAGCTGATGGACAACCCGCTGATGCTGGCGGGCGCCGCGCTGATCGCGCTGCTGATCGGCTTCCTGCTGTATCGCGTGCTGGGCCGCCGCCGCGAGGAAATGAGCGAAAGCGTGTTCCTCGAGAGCCGCATTCCGAAGGACTCGTTCTTCGGCGCCAGCGGTGGCGAATCGGTGGACACCAAGCACCGCGGCGATTCCACCGTCTCGTCGCTGTCGTACTCGCCGAGCCAGCTCGATGCGGGCGATGTCGACCCGGTCGCCGAAGCCGACGTGTACCTGGCCTACGGCCGCGACCTGCAGGCCGAGGAAATCCTGCGCGAGGCGCTGCGCCTGAACCCGGACCGCACCGCCATCCACCTGAAGCTGCTCGAAATCCACGCCAAGCGCCGCGATGTGCGTGCCTACGAGAGCCTCGCCACCGAAGTCCACAAGCTGACGAACGGCCAGGGCTCCGACTGGACTCGCGTGGTCGACATGGGCAAGGACCTCGATCCGGGCAACCCGCTGTACGAATCGGGCTCCCCGCGTAGCGGTGGCGCCAGCGCCGCCGAAACGGCCGCCTTCGCAGCTGCCAAGCCGGCAGCGCCCGCTCCAGTGGTTTCGCCGCCGGTGGCCGTGGCACCGCCCGCCTTCGTGCCCTCGGTCGCTCCGCTGGACTTCGACCTCGACCTGACCACCCCGCCGGCACCCGCTCCGGCACCGGCTGCCCAGCAGCACGCACCGGTCGGCGCCAGCCTGCCGAAGTCGGCCTACGCCCCCGCTCCGACGACGGCTCGCCCAGCGCCGCCGCTGTCGAACGGCCATGCCCCGACGACGCCGGTCGACCTCGAGAACGACTTCGACACCGCCCCCGGCGCACTGTCGGCCGACACGCTGCCCGGTTCGCTGAGCCTGAGCGACGCCGACAACACCCGTCCCGCGATGCTGCGCAATGCGCTGCCGGCCGACTCGGGCTTCATCGAGTTCGACATGAGCGCGCTGGCCGGCCTGCCGGCATCGCGCCCGGCCGAGGCCGCCAAGCCCGCGTCGGCTCCTGCCGCCGCCGCGCACAACGACGACGGCGACGACAGCCCGCACGCGGTCAAGCTGTCGCTGGCCCGTGAGCTGCAAGCCATCGGCGACGTCGAAGGCGCCCGTTCGCTGGTCGAGGAAGTCGAAGCCGAAAGCGCCGGCGACCTCAAGTCGCAAGCCCGTCAACTGCTCGCGGAACTGCGCTGATCGGGCCTCGCCGCCCGCTCTTCCTCGGTCCCCTGAATTCGTGAGGCTGGCGCTCGGCATCCGGTACAACGGCCAAGCGTACGACGGCTGGCAGAGCCAGCCCTCGGGCCGCACGGTGCAGGACAAGCTCGAGGCGGCCCTCACGAAGTTCACCGCGCAGCCCATCAGGACGCTGTGCGCCGGACGCACCGACGCGGGCGTCCACGCGCTGATGCAGGTGGTGCACTTCGACACCACCGCCAGGCGCGAACCCTTCTCCTGGATGCGGGGTACCAACCGCTTCCTGCCTGACGACATCGCGGTGCAGTGGGCGCACCCCGTGCCGGACGAATTCCACTGCCGCGCCAGCGCCCTGGCGCGCCGCTACGTCTACGTGCTCTCCCAATCGCCGGTGCGGCCCAGCCTCGATTCAGGCCGTGTCGGCTGGTCGATGCATCCGCTCGATGGCGACGCGATGCGTGCGGCTGCGGCCCTGCTGGTCGGCCAGCACGACTTCAGTTCGTTCCGCGCCTCCGCCTGCCAGGCACGCTCGCCGGTCAAGGACTTGCGGCGCATCGAGATCACGCGCATCGGCAATGGAGAACGCTGCCGCTGGCACTTCGAGTTCGAGGCCGATGCATTCCTGCACCACATGATCCGCAACCTGATGGGCAGCCTCCTGCGCGTCGGCCGCGGCGACGAGCGGCCCGAGTGGATCTCACAGGTGCTCGCGGCGCGCAGCCGGGATGCGGCGGCGCCCACCTTCTCGGCCGACGGCCTGTATTTCATGGGCCCGTTGTACGACGCCAAGTGGGGTCTGCCGGACGAAGCCACGCTGCAGGCCGGCCGCGCTCCGTATGATGGCCCGCCATGAGCGCGCCTGCCCTGTCCCGAACCCGCATCAAGATCTGCGGCCTGACCCGCGAAGCCGACGTCGACGCGGCAATCGAAGCCGGATCCGATGCCATCGGCTTCGTGCTGTATCCGAAGAGCCCCCGTGCCGTGACCGCCGAGCGTGCAGCCGAACTGGCCTCGCGCCTGCCGCCGTTCATCACGCCCGTGCTTCTGTTCGTGAACGAGGATGCTCCCAAAGTCATAGCATCACTCGCCCAGGTAAAGGGCTCGATCGCGCAATTCCACGGTGAAGAGACGCCGCAGCAATGCGAGGAAGCCGCCGGCGGCGGGCGCTTCCGCTACATGCGCGCCGCCCGGATTCCGCTGGGGGATGCCGGGGCCGGCTTCGACCTCGTAAAATACGCGTCCGATTACTCCCACGCCCAGGCCATCCTGCTCGACGCGCATGTCGAAGGTTATGGCGGTGGCGGCAAGGCATTCGATTGGTCACTTCTTCCACCCGCCGTCGACGCTCACCTCGTCTTGAGTGGTGGGCTCACACCTGCAAACGTGGGCGATGGCATTCGCATCCTGCGGACGCGCTGCAAGACGCTGTCCGTTGATGTGAGCTCGGGCGTCGAAATCGACGGTCCCGGGAACAAGGGCCTCAAGGACGCCGGAAAGATCCGGCAGTTCGTCGCAGCAGTCAGGGCTGCAGACGTGTCCTTCTCCAGTTAGCCGCCGCAGCCGATCGTTCGTCGGGCTGCGGCCCACCGATCGAGAACCATGCAAAGCCAATTCCAGGACTACCAGCAACCCGATGCCACCGGCCACTTCGGCAACTACGGCGGCACCTTCGCGAGCGAAACGCTCACCCACGCGATCAACGAACTGCGCGACGCGTACGCGAAGTTCAAGAACGATCCGGCCTTCCTCGCGGAATTCCACTACGAACTCAAGCACTTCGTCGGCCGTCCCTCGCCCATCTACCACGCGGCGCGCACCAGCCGCGAAATGGGCGGCGCGCAGATCTACCTGAAGCGCGAAGACCTGAACCACACCGGCGCCCACAAGATCAACAACGTGATCGGCCAGGCGATGCTCGCGCGCCGCATGGGCAAGCCCCGCGTCATCGCCGAGACCGGCGCCGGCCAGCACGGCGTGGCCACCGCCACCATCTGCGCGCGCTACGGCCTCGAGTGCGTGGTCTACATGGGCAGCCAGGACGTGAAGCGCCAGAGCCCCAACGTCTACCGCATGAACCTGCTCGGCGCCACCGTGGTGCCCGTCGAATCCGGCAGCAAGACGCTGAAGGACGCGCTCAACGAGGCGATGCGCGACTGGGTCACGAACGTGGAGAACACCTTCTACATCATCGGCACCGTCGCCGGCCCGCACCCCTACCCGACCATGGTGCGCGACTTCCAGAGCGTGATCGGCACCGAGTGCATCGAGCAGATGCCGGCCATGCTCGCGGCCGACGGCATCACCGGCGAAGCGGAGGGCAAGCAGCCCGACGTGGTGATCGCCTGCGTGGGCGGCGGCAGCAACGCCATGGGCATCTTCCACCCCTACATCCCGTTCACCGGCACGCGCCTGATCGGCGTGGAGGCTGCGGGCGAAGGGCTCGACAGCGGCAAGCACTCGGCCTCCATCCTGCGCGGCAGTCCCGGCGTGCTGCACGGCAACCGCACCTACCTGCTGCAGAACGAGGACGGCCAGATCACCGAGACCCACAGCATCAGCGCGGGCCTCGACTACCCCGGCGTGGGCCCCGAGCATGCGTACCTGGCCGACATCGGCCGCGCCGAGTATGTGGGCGTCACCGACACCGAGGCGCTGGACGCCTTCCACTACCTGTGCCGCACGGAGGGCATCATCCCCGCGCTCGAATCCAGCCACGCCGTGGCCCACGCGCTGAAGCTCGCCAAGACCATGCGCCCCGACCAGTCGATTTTGGTGAACCTCTCGGGCCGCGGCGACAAGGACATCGGCACCGTCGCCGACCTGTCGGGCGTCGATTTCTACGACCGCCCCTCGATGCGCGGCCTGAGCGTGAAGGGAGGCAAGTGATGAGCCGCATTGCAGCCACCTTCGAGGCCCTGAAGAAAGACGGCCGCCGCGCCCTCATTCCGTATGTGACCGCGGGCTTCCCCTTCGCCGACATCACGCCGGAGTTGATGCACGGCATGGTCGAGGCCGGCGCCGACGTGATCGAGCTGGGCGTGCCATTTTCCGACCCGATGGCCGACGGCCCCGTGATCCAGAAGGCCGGCGAGGCCGCGCTGGCGCTGGGCGTGGGCATGAAGCAGGTGCTCGCCATCGTCGCGGCCTTCCGCAAGACCGACACGACCACGCCCGTGGTGCTGATGGGCTATGCCAACCCGGTCGAGCGCTACGACCTGGTGCACGGCAAGAAGGCCTTCATCCGCGACGCGGCCGCCGCGGGGGTCGATGGCCTGCTGGTGGTTGACTACCCGCCCGAGGAATGCGAGGCCTTCGCCGCCGAGCTGAAGTCCGCCGGCATCGACCTGATCTTCCTGCTGGCCCCCACCAGCACCGACGAGCGCATGGCCCAGGTCGCGCGCATCGCGAGCGGCTACGTCTACTACGTGTCGCTCAAGGGCGTGACCGGCGCCGGCCACCTCGACACCGAGGCCGTCGGCCGGATGATCCCTCGCATCCGCGAGCACGTGAGCATCCCGGTGGGCGTGGGCTTCGGCATCCGCGACGCCGCCACGGCGCAGGCCATCGGCTCGGCCGCCGACGCGGTCGTGATCGGCACGAAGATCATCCAACTCATCGAGGACCAGCCCCGCGACAAGGTCGTGCCGGCGGTGCGCGAATTCCTCGCGGGCATCCGCGAGGCGCTCGACGCGCTGCCCGCCGCGACGGCCAAGAACGCGGCTGGTCGATAATCACCGCCAACACAAGGAGCCCCCATGAGCTGGCTTGAAAAACTGCTACCCGCCAAGATCGCCCAAACCGACCCGTCCGAGCGCCGCCAGGTGCCCGAGGGCCTGTGGATCAAGTGCCCCGCCTGCGAGACCGTCCTGTACAAGACCGACCTCGAGCACAACCAGAACGTCTGCCCGAGCTGCAGCCATCACCACCGCATCAGCGCCCGCGCGCGGCTCGACGCGTTCCTCGATGCCGAAGGCCGCTACGAAGTCGGCCAGGAAGTGCTGCCGGTCGACGCGCTGAAGTTCAAGGACAGCCGCAAGTACCCCGAGCGCCTGAAGGAAGCCCTGGAGAACACCGGCGAGACCGACGCGCTGGTCGTCATGGGCGGCTCGGTGCACAGCATCAGCGTGGTCGTGGCCTGCTTCGAATTCGAGTTCATGGGCGGCTCCATGGGCAGCGTGGTCGGCGAGCGCTTCGTGCGCGGCGTCGAAACCGCCATCGAGCAGAAGGTGCCCTTCATCTGCTTCACCGCCACCGGCGGCGCGCGCATGCAGGAAGGCCTGCTCTCGCTGATGCAGATGGCCAAGACCAACGCCGCGCTCACGCGCCTGGCGAAGAAGGGCCTGCCCTACATCAGCGTTCTGACCGACCCGACCATGGGTGGCGTGTCGGCCGGCTTCGCCTTCGTGGGCGACGTGGTGATCGCCGAGCCGAAGGCGCTGATCGGCTTCGCCGGCCCGCGCGTGATCGAATCGACCGTGCGCGTGACGCTGCCCGAAGGCTTCCAGCGCGCCGAGTTCCTGCAGACCAAGGGCGCGATCGACTTCATCAGCGACCGTCGCGAACTGCGCAAGACCATCGCCAACACGCTGGCGATGCTGCTGCGCCAGCCGGCCGATGCGGTGAGCTGAGCGAAACGCTGACGCAATAACAAAAGGGCCCGGATGCCGATGCATCCGGGCCCTTTTGCTTCGGAATTCAGGCGTTCAGAAGGTCAGCTGGTAAGCAAACACCAGCAGGTTGCCCAGCACGATCGCGATCACCTGCAGCACGACGATGGCAGCCAGCGGCGACAGGTCGACCCCGCCGATCAACGGAATGAAGCGGCGGAACGGCCGCACCAGCGGCTCGGCCAGGCGGGAGATCAGGTCGAGCAGCATCGGCGACGCATTCGGAATCCACGACAGCACCGCGTAGACCACCAGCAGTGCCGTCAGGCCCGAGACGGCCAGCTGCATCAGCCCCACCAGCGACACCAGCGGCAGGGTCGCGATGCGCCCCAGGTTGCCCACCAGCAGCCACAGCAGCAGGAACTTCAGCATCACCAGCAACCAGGCCGCGATCAGGCTGGCCAGGTCCCAGCGCTTCACGGAAGGCACGATGCGCCGCAGCGGCAGCACGATCCAGTCGGTGATGGCGAACACGAAGCGCCCAAGCGGGTTGCCGAAGGGCACGCGGTGGTACTGCATGTACAGGCGCAGCAGGCAGGCGCCGCCGAGCAAACCGACGATCACGTCGAGAAGGAACGAGGGAATCTGGTAGAGCATGAGGCGCGGCCGTGAGGGGAATGCGATGATAGCCACGCAAGGCTCTTCGATGACGACACAACCCCTTTTGCATTCACTGCCATTGTTTCCGCTCGGTACGGTGCTCTTTCCCGGCGGTCTTCTTCCACTGCGCATCTTCGAGGTGCGCTACCTCGACATGATCGGCAAGTGCCGCAAGGCCGACGCGCCCTTCGGCGTGGTGAGCCTCACCAGCGGCAGCGAGGTGCGCAAGGCCGGCGCCGATGCCGAGAGCTTCTGCGCCATCGGCACGCTGGCCATGATCCGCGAGTTCGAGTCTCCTCAAAGCGGCCTGCTGCAGATCGAGTGCGTGGGCACGCAGCGCTTCAGGGTCCGCAGCAACGAACTGCAGAAGCACGGCCTCTGGGTCGCCGAGGTCGAGGCGGTGAACGACGACGTCGCGCTCGAGATTCCCGACGACCTGCGGCACACGTCCACCGCGCTGCAGCGCCTTGTCGGCACCCTCGAGGAGCGCAAGCGCGCCCAAGGCGGGGCGGTGCGGCTGCCGATTGCCGAACCCTATCGCTTCGACGATTGCGGCTGGGTGGCCAACCGATGGTGCGAACTGGTGCCGATGCAGCTGGAGCTGCGCCAGAGGCTGATGGAGCTCGACAGCCCGCTGATGCGGCTGGAGCTGGTCAGCGATCTGCTCGCACGCACCGGCATCACTGAATAGGTCGCTCCATTTTTCATAGCACATAGCGCAGGATCGACGGGCGCTCCGGGCCGGTTTTATTCAAACCCGATCGGCTAAAATGCCGGGCCCGCGCACGCTCCCGGTTGCGCGCCATCCGCCTCCCATGTCCGATCACCTGACCCCCAACACCCCCACGCCCGCGACGGAAGCGGCAACGGCTGCACCAGCCGTCGACGACAACAAGCTCATCGCAGAACGCCGCGAAAAGCTCAAACTGCTGCGCACAGCACAGACCGAGGGCAAGGGCGTCGCATTCCCCAATGACTTCAAGCCGGCACACCGCGCCGCGGCGTTGATCGAGGCTCATGGCGCCATCGAGCCCGAGGCGCTCGAAGCACAGGCTGTCGCCGTGAGCGTTGCAGGCCGCATGATGCTCAAGCGCGTGATGGGCAAGGCCAGCTTCGCGACCTTGCAAGACACCACCAGCCGTATTCAGCTCTACGTCACGCGCGATGCCGTCGGTGAGGAGGCGTACGCCGAATTCAAGCGGTGGGACCTGGGCGACATCCTCGGAGCCGAAGGCACGCTGATGAAGACCAAGACGGGCGAACTGTCGATCAAGGTCACGAAGCTGCGCCTGCTGACCAAGAGCCTGCGTCCGCTACCGGGCGACTTCTATGGCATGGCCGACCAGGAGCAGAAGTACCGCCAGCGCTACGTCGACCTGATCACCGACGAATCCGCCCGCAAGCGCTTCACCGCGCGCAGCAAGGCGGTGAGCGCGCTGCGCGAGTTCATGGTGTCCAACGACTTCCTCGAGGTCGAGACGCCCATGCTCCACCCGATTCCGGGCGGCGCCAACGCCAAGCCCTTCAAGACGCACCACAACGCGCTCGACCAGGAGATGTTCCTGCGCATCGCGCCCGAACTCTACCTCAAGCGCCTGATCGTCGGCGGCTTCGAGCGCGTCTTCGAGATCAACCGGAGCTACCGCAACGAGGGCATCTCGGTGCGGCACAACCCCGAGTTCACGATGATGGAGTTCTACGCGGCCTACTGGAACTACCGCGACCTGATGGACTTCACCGAGACGCTGATCCGCACCATCGCCGACAAGGCCGTGGGCACGCAGCAGCTCACCTACCAGGGCAAGCCGGTCGACCTGACGCAGCCCTTCCAGCGCCTGACGATCCGCGAGGCGATCCTCAAGTACACCGAGGCCGAAGGCGTGGCGCAGGGCGTCGACGACAGCGCCTGGCTCATCGCCGCGCTGCGCAAGCTCGGCATGAACGAGGAGAAGGACAAGCTCTCGCAGCGCAGCCTCGCCAGCCTGCAGGTGCTGTTCTTCGAGGAAACCGTGGAAGAGAAGCTCTGGCAGCCGACCTTCATCATGGAGCACCCGACCGAGATCTCGCCGCTGGCGCGCGCCAACGACGAGCGCCCCGAGGTCACGGAGCGCTTCGAGCTCTACATCACCGGCCGCGAGTTCGGCAACGGCTTCAGCGAACTGAACGATGCCGAGGACCAGGCCGCGCGCTTCAACGCGCAGGTGGCCGCCAAGGACAGCGGCGACGACGAAGCCATGTACTACGACCACGACTTCGTGCGCGCCCTCGAGTACGGCATGCCGCCCACCGGCGGCTGCGGCATCGGCATCGACCGGCTGATGATGCTGCTGACCGATTCGCCGAGCATCCGCGACGTGATCCTGTTCCCGGCGCTGCGCAGGGAATCCTGATCGTGAAGGCACCGTCGTCGTTGCCGACGATCGGCATCGACTTCGGCACCTCCAATTCCGCTGTCGCTTGCCGGGTAGGCGGAGAAGTCCGCCTTCTGCCCATCGAGGGCTCGGCCACCACCCTTCCCACCGCGATCTTCTTCAACGCCGAAGACCGCACGACGCACTTCGGCCGCGACGCCATCGGCCAATACCTCTCGGGCACCGAGGGCCGGCTGATGCGATCGCTCAAGAGCCTGCTCGGCAGCGCGCTGATGCAGGAGAAGACGGCCATCTACGACGGCCTCGTGAGCTTCGAGGACATCATCGCGCGCTTCCTGCGCGAACTGGCCGTGCGCGCCGGCCGCGAGCTCGGCCAGATGCCGGGGCGCGTGGTGATCGGGCGCCCGGTGCATTTCGTGGACGATGACCCCAAGCGCGACGAGCGTGCGGAAGAAAGCCTGCGCCTCGCGGCGCGCGCCGCAGGCTTTCGCGAGATCTCGTTCCAGCTCGAACCCATCGCGGCCGCCTTCGACTACGAACAGCGCGTCGCCAGGGAGTCGATCGTGCTCATCGTCGACATCGGCGGTGGCACCTCCGACTTCACCGTCGTACGCGTCGGCCCCGAGCGCGCCGCGCGCGAGGACCGCGGCGACGACGTGCTGGCCACCAGCGGCGTGCACATCGGCGGCACCGACTTCGACCAGCGGCTGAACCTCGAACAGGTGATGCCGCAGTTCGGCTTCCGCCATCACGGCCCGCAGGGGCGCGAAGTGCCGAGCAAGGTGTTCTTCGAGCTGTCGTCCTGGCACCTGATCAACTGGCTCTACGCCGCCAAGGCGCTGCGGCAGGCGAAGGACCTGCGCACCAGCTACAGCGACACGCGCCTGCACGACCGGCTGATGACCGTGCTCGAGGAGCGGCACGGCCACCGCATCGCGAGCGCGGTGGAAGCAGCCAAGATCGAGGTCTCGCTGAGCGATGCCCCGACCGCCATCGACCTCGGCAGCGCCGAACGCGGACTGGCGGCATCACTGACTCCGGACGACATGGGCCAGCAGCTGGCCGCGCCGCTGGAAAGCGTGGTCGCCTGCGCCCACGCCTGCGTCAAGCTCGCGGGCCTGCGCAGCAACGACCTCGACGCGATCTACCTCACCGGCGGCTCTTCCGCGCTGCGCCCGTTCCAGCACGCCCTGCGCAGGAGCTTCGCGGGCGTGAACCTGGTCGAGGGCGACCTCTTCGGCGGCGTCGCCACCGGGCTGGCCTGCGCGACCAGCACGCAGCGCCGGGCCTGAGCTCGGTCATTCCATGAAATACCTGGCGGGCTACCCGGCACCCTTGCTGGAGCAGGTCCGCCAGCTCATCGCCGAAGACAGGCTCGGCGCCCTCCTCGGCCAGCGCTACCCGGACGGCGTGCACGACATCCAGACCGACCGGGCGCTCTACAGCTACGTGAGCGAACTCAAGGGCGAATTCATGCGCAAGGCCGAGCCGCTGTCGAAGGTGATGTTCGACAACAAGCTGCACGTGATCCGCAACGCGCTGGGCACCCACACCACCGTGTCGCGCGTGCAAGGCGGCAAGCTCAAGGCCAAGCGGGAAATCCGGGTCGCGAGCCTGTTCAAGGAAGTGCCGCTGGCGTGGCTGCGGATGATCGTGGTGCATGAACTCGCGCACATGAAGGAGCGCGACCACGACAAGGCGTTCTATGCGCTGTGCACGCACATGGAGCCGGACTACGGGCAGCTCGAGTTCGACCTGCGGCTGTACCTGACGCACCTGGACCTGGGCGGGCAACAGCTCTTCGGCAAGAGCTGAGGTCGCAGCCGGCCCGGACCGCTGAAACGCCCTTCCCGGTCGCGGGCCCGGCGCTCGCAGATTTCCCGGCGTGGTGTGTCCGGATGCAGGCAGCTGGAGCAGGCGTCTGACGCACGAGCGAAAGAACCAACCAGCGAACGGCAGATCAGTCGGAAGCGAAGAAGGACGACAGCTCGCGCGCCAGCGCCTCGACCTCCTCCTGCGACATGCTCTCGATGGCATGCGAGGCGCGCAGGTTTTCCGTGCCGTCCAGGCCCTCGATCAGCGCATTGCGCGAACCCGAGTCGTGGTGCAGATGGAAGAGCGGCACGTGCATGGAGTGCCAGCGCACGCCCAGCCGGCCCGCCCGGCGCAGCAGCTCGTCGTCCTCGCCGCCCCAGCCTTCGAGCCGTGCGTTGTACCCGCCGACGCGGATGTATTCGCTGCGCTTGAACAGCACGATGCCGCCGTTGGCATTCGCATACAGGATGCCGGCGTCGGGGGGCAGGTTCTCCACGTCGATTGACGCGAAGCGGGCGTAGTCGGGCCGCTCCAGGAACTCGCGCTTGAGTTCGCCCGTCACGTTGACCACGTTCCAGTAGGGGCACAGCACGTCGCTGGTGTCGCGGTCGAGCAGGACGTCGATGCAGCCGCGCAGGGTCCAGGGCTGGGCGATGGAGTCAGCGTCGTGGAAGCAGATCACGGGGCTGCGCGCCAGCCGCACGCCCGTGTTGTAGAGCATCGACTTCGGAAAGGGCCCCTCGTGATGGATGAAGACATGCCGGATCCTGGGATCGCCCAGGCGCTGCCAGTCGAAGCGCGGCGCCGGCGCCGCCTCCATCAGCCACAGGCGGTAGTCGGTGTAGGTTCGCCCCAGGTGCGCCAGTACGGCATAGAGGTTCTCGCGCCGCTCCTCGGTCGCCTCCCTGTACGAGACGATGATGTCCACGTCGCGCAGGGAGGTTTTTTCGTCGGTTCCGGCTTCGGCCATGGGGCAGCTTCCATCCATCAGAGGGGGCGGTACAGCACGAAATTGTGCCCGTCGGACGTCTCCTTGTAGCGGGTATCGCGGATCGCCAGGTTGACGGGCTCCTTCCTGCCGCTGGAATGCTCGTTGAAGAGCCCCGCGCCGTTGACCGCGTCGACCACCTCGGCCAGCCCGGGCCCGGCCCAGTTGTCGTGCCCCCGCAGCAGATAGAAGTGCATCACGCCGCACTGCTGGTGGGCCCAGTAGTCGTGCCAGCCGAACGAGTCGGGGCGCCACAGCGAGTTGTGGCCCTCGAAGAAGATAGGGCGGCTCATCGGCATGCATTCCGGCGTGGAAATGATGAGATAGCGCGACCGATAGTTGAGGAACTCGAGCAGGTCGCGGCCCTGCGAATGGAGCATGTGCTCGATGACGTCGCCCAGGATCACCACGTCGTAGAGTTCGCCGCTGCGCTCGTAGAGCTTGTCGGCCGTGATCGGCAGGATCTGGTGGTAGCCGACCTCGCGCAGCCGGGGAAACGCCATTTCGTCGCACTCCAGGGCGGTCAGCTCGCACTCGGGCACGATGTCCCTGAGCAGGGCGCCGTACTTGCCGCCCCCGGCGCCGATGTCCAGGATGCGCCTGGGACCGATCGCCTTGATCACGTGTTGCGTCAGGCTGTCGAAAGTCAGCCAGGATTCGCCGATGTGCGCCATGAAAACTCTCCCCCGGGACCGCTTGATTCAGGACTTTTGACTTTACAGGAGCCCCCGGGCCGCCCGGCGGCCGTGTTTGCCAGCTTGTGCGCATTTGCGCCCGGTGATTGCATGGGAAAGGGCATCCGCCCGCCCTGCCCGCTCCCTACCGGATCTGCTGCGACGCGGCATCCATCGCCGCCATGTACACCGACCTGTAGGGCTCGACGAGGCTCACGAAGTGCACGAGCAGCGTGTCTTCGCCGGCCAGCAGTGGCGGCGTATTGATGCTCAGGTTGTCGAGCACGCTGTCTTCGTCCAGCCGGCCTTCCTGCTTGAGCACCTCGTTGGTGTAGTACTGGTCGCCCATGCTGCTGTAGACGCCCGACTTGTCGGCCACCTCGCCGATGCGCGCCCAGATGCGCGCCAGCAGTTCGAGGTTGCGCGGGGTATTGCGAAAGCCCATCACGCCGGAATTGAACAGCCAGGCGCCCACGTCCTTCGCCAGCAGCAGGTCGCGGCCCGCCAGCAGGGGCTCGATCGGGCGCTGCTGGTTGCAAAAAAGGATGTCGGCATCGATCCAGATCACCCAGTCGTGGTCCGCGAGGTGCTGCTGCAGCAGCCAGCTGCGGACCCAGGAGCCGTTGATGCCCGGCCCGATGCCCCCGGGGATCTCGCGGTAGACGTGGTACGCGTAGCCATGCCGCTGGCAGTAGCGGCGCACGTTGTGCTCGGACACCCTCGCATAGGTCTCGACATGGTGGGTGTAGAGCGTGAGGAACGCGATGCGCGCGCCGGGGTTGAAGCTGCTCAGCGGCTCGTTGCCGAGCGCCGGGTAGCGCGGCGGCTGCAGCACCGGCCGGCCGTCCATCAAGGCCGCGTTGACCTCTCGCGCCAGCAGGGCCTGCAGGTTCGTGTCGTGCAGGATCTCGTCGCGCCAACCGCCGCCCGGCAGCGGCACCGGCGGCGAGGCCAGGTTGACCACGAAGACCCGCGCCTCGTGCCACTGGGCGATGCGCCAAGACACGTTGACGTAGACGTCGGCCAGCACCGCGTTGCACTCGAGCAGCAGGCCCGCCGGGCGCAGCCGCGCGGCCTCGTCGAGCCAGTCGGACTCCAGCGCGACCACGTGGCCCGCGTCCACGATCAGCTGGTGCAGCAGCGCGCGGTTGGCCTGCGTGTTGCGCACCACCATCATGTTCGTCATGGCCGGGCCGGGCTGGCTTTCGGGCCGAGGCCCTTCAACCACCAGCAGGTCGCGCCCCTGCATCAGGACATCGATGGCCACCGGGTGGAAGACCACCGAATCGCCGTCGAGGAAGAGCAGCCAGTCGCCCTCGGCCAGCGGACGCAGGTGGCGCAGGATCGTGCTGTACTTGGCGCCGGCACGCAGCGCCGAGTGCATCAGCCGCTCGCTGCTGGCCCACTGGTGGGGGTAGCCGAACAGGCGGCAGTAATGCGCGTGGTTGCGCAGCACCGCCTCGTCCATGCGGTGGAAGAGGCTGAGGCACAAGGGCATCGCAAGCTCCGGGTCGGCTGGGCGGTCGTCAGATGTCCGCCAGACGCCTCGCGTCGCGGTAGGCGCGCGAGCCGATGAGCGCCTCCCAGCCGGGCGCCGCGCCCTGAGGCAGCAGCGCCAGGCGGCGCGCCTCGCTGTCCGCGCCCGGCCGCCACCGGCCCGCGCGCGCGGCGGCCGCGAAGCCCGCCAGGAAGCCGTCGAGCGGTGCACCGTCACCGATGCTCTGGTTGCACAGCAGCGCCATGTCGCAGCCGGCTTCCAGCGCCGCCAGCGCCGCGTCGGTAAAACTGAGCAGCTGCCCGTCGATGTAGCGCCCGGCCTCCATGCTAAGGTCGTCGCTGAACACCGCCCCGTCGAAGCCGAAGCGCCGGCGCAGGACCTCGCCCAGCCATTTCGAGGAGAAACCCGCCGGCCGCTTGTCGACCTTCGGATAGATCACATGCGCCGGCATCACGGCCGCGAGCGAGCCCGACAGCCAGTCGTATGGCTTCGCGTCGTCGGCCAGGATGGCCTTGAGACTGCGCTTGTCCACCGGGATCTCGACGTGCGAGTCGGCGTGCACGAAACCGTGTCCCGGAAAGTGCTTGCCGCAGTTGCGCATGCCCATCTGCAGCATGCCGTGCATCACGCTCTTGGCCAGCAGCGCGACCACGCGCGGGTCGCGGTGGAAGCTGCGGGTGCCGATGACGCTGCTGCCGCCGTAGTCCAGGTCGAGCACCGGTGCGAAGCTGAAGTCGACGCCGCAGGCACGCAGCTCGCCGGCCAGCACCTGCCCGACGGCCGTGGCGGCCTGGGTGGCGCGCATGGCGTCGCGCATCCAGAGTTCGCCGAGCGCGCGCATCGTCGGCAGGTGGGTGAAGCCGTCGGTGCGGAAGCGCTGCACGCGGCCGCCCTCGTGATCGACGCAGATCAGCAGGTCGGGCCGGATCGACTTGATCTCGGCATTGAGCGCGGTCATCTGCGCGCGGTCCTGCCAGTTGCGGGCAAAGTGGATCACGCCGCCGACGAGCGGGTCGGCGAGGCGACGGCGGTCGGCGTCTGTCAGCGCCGTGCCGGCAACGTCGATGATCAGCGGCGCATGGGGGCGGTCTTCTGCAAGCCCGGCGGTCATATCTATATCTTCTCCACCACCACGAAGCTCGCGGCGTATTCGGTTTCGTCGGTCACGGTCACGTGGGCCGTGAGGCCCTGTTCCTCGAACCACTCCTTCAGGGCGCCGTGCAGCACGATGACCGGCTTGCCGCTGCGCAGGTTGGCGATCTCGCACAGGCGCCAGCTCATGGGCATGCGCATGCCCAGCCCGATCGCCTTGCTGAAGGCCTCCTTGGCGGAAAAACGGGTAGCGAGGTAGCTCAGGCCGCGCTTCGGCCAACGCGCGCTGCGGGCCTGCCAGACCTTGAACTCGGCATCGCTCAGCACCTTGCGGGCAAAGCGTTCGCCCTGGCGCTCGAAGGTCGCGGCGATGCGACGCAGGTCGCAGATGTCGGTGCCAATGCCGTAGATCATGCGGCGACGGCGCTCATTGTTGTTGCTGCTGTTGCTGCTGGCTCGCCTCACGGATGCAACGCAGGTAGTCGCGCGTGGCGGCCGTGTAGCCGAGCTCGAGCGCGTCGGCGACGAAGGCATGACCGATGGAAACCTCCTGCACGCCCGGCACGGCGCGCAGGAAGGCCGTGAGGTTGTCGCGACTCAGGTCGTGCCCGGCGTTGACGCCTAGGCCTGCCGCTATGGCCGCGCGCGCCGTTTCGGCATAGCGCGCGAGCACGGTCTGCTCGTTCGGGGTGCCGCGGGAGGCGGCGTAGCCTTCGGTGTAGAGCTCGACCCGGTCAGCGCCCACGGCCTTGACGGCGGCCATCATCTCGGGAATCGGGTCCATGAACAGGCTGACGCGCACGCCCAGCGCCTTGGCTTCGGCGATCAGCGGGCGCAGGCGCTCGGCGTCGTCGGGGAAGGTCCAGCCGTGGTCGCTGGTCGACTGGGTCTCGCTGTCGGGCACGAAGGTGGCCTGGTGCGGCTTGAGCGCGCGCACGAAGTCCATCAGGTTCTGGAAGGGGTTGCCCTCGATGTTGAATTCGATGCCCGGCCAGTCCTTGGCGAGCAGCGCGGAAAGATCGCTCACGTCGTGCGCGCGGATGTGGCGTGCGTCCGGCCGCGGATGCACCGTGATGCCGTGGGCACCGGCGGCCAGGCAGGCCTGGGCGGCCTTCACCACGCTCGGAATGCCGAGGTGGCGCGTGTTGCGCACCAGCGCGACCTTGTTGAGGTTGACGGACAGCGAGGTGGCGGCGCTGGCGCCGGCTTGGCCCGGAGTGCTCATAGTGCTTGCAGGTCTCTCATCATTTGCCGCGTTCGCAGCGTGGACACGCCGCAATGGTAGTTGAGCAAGGCGCGCAGCTGGTTTCGCAGGGCACTGTTGCTGCCGGCGTTCATGGTGGCAATTTCACGCAAGGTAGCGGTAAATGGCGCGCGGTCGTCCAGCACGGCCTGCAGCGCCTGCCAGTCGGCGCCGGTCAGCGCGGCCTCGTCGTCGCCGACCTCGCGCAGGCCGGCCTCGGGCACGAGGCTGTAGCGCAGCCCGCCGGCGAGCGGCTCCAGCGTCAGGGTCTGGACGTCGAGCGACGGCAGCAGGCCGACTTCGCGCAGCAGCAGCAGCTCGAAGGCGCGCAGCGCGGCCGCCTGGGCCGCTGCCTGCGCACCGCCGTGCTCGCTCGCCAGCACCTGCACGACGCCGGCGTAGGCATCGAACAGCGCCTCGTGGGCGTCGTCGCGCGCCAGCAGGCGCAGCAGCAGCTCGTTGACGTAGTAGCCCGACAGCAGCGCCTCGCCGGTCGGCATCACGTGGCCGCCCATCCATTCGGCGCCCTTGAGCGTGCGGATTTCGGCGTCGCCGCCGTAGTTGAGCTGCAGCGGCTGCAGCGGCAGCAGCACCGGGCGGAAGTTGGAACTGGGCCGCTTCGCCCCCTTGGCCACGAGCGCGATGCGCCCGTGGTGCCGGGTGAAGACTTCGAGGATCAGGCTCGACTCGCTCCAGTCGTAGCGATGGAGGACGTAAGCCGGCTCGTGCGAAACGCGGTGGGTGGCCATGTCAGTGAGCAGTCGAGCATCGAGGCTTCAGGCCGGCAAACGTCGCGGAACCGGCTTTGCCGGGCCGCTGGCGTTGCCCCCTGCAAGGGGGTTGGCGGCTACGCGAAGCGAGCAAGCCTGGGGGTTTGCCTGTTTATTCGTAGCCGAAGGAACGCACGCGCGCTTCGTCGTCGGCCCAGCCGGAGCGCACCTTCACCCACAGCTCGAGGAACACCTTGGCATCGGCCAGCTTCTCGAGCTCGACGCGGGTTTCCATGCCAATGCGCTTGATGCGCTCGCCCTTGTCTCCGATCACCATGGCCTTGTGGCCGTCGCGCTCGACCACGATGGTGGCGGCGATGCGCAGCAGGCGCTTCTGGCCCTTCTTCTGGGGCGGCTCCTCGTCGAACTTGTCGATGACGACGGTGGAGGTGTAGGGCAGTTCGTCGCCGGTCAGGCGGAACAGCTTCTCGCGCACCAGCTCGCCGGCGAGGAACTTCTCGCTGCGGTCGGTCAGCTCGTCCTCGTCGTAGAACCAGGGCTGCTCGGGCAGGTATTTCTCGCAGATGCCGAACAGGCGCTCGACGTCCTTCGGGTTCTTGGCCGACATCGGCACGTATTCGGCGAACTCGTGCTTCTCCTGCATGCTCTTCAGCCAGGGCGCGATGTCGCCGCGGCGGTGCACGTTGTCCAGCTTGTTGGCCAGCAGTACCGTCGGAATACCCTTGCCGAGCAGCTTGAGCACGCGCTCGTCGGCCTGGGTGAAACTGCCGGCCTCGACCACGAACAGGATCAGGTCCACGTCGCCGACCGCGCCCTGCACGGTCTTGTTGAGCGACTTGTTCAGCGCGTTGGCGTGCAGGGTCTGGAAGCCCGGCGTGTCGACGAACACGAACTGCGTGGCGCCCAGCGTGCGCATGCCGGTGATGCGGTGGCGCGTGGTCTGCGCCTTGCGCGAGGTGATGCTGATCTTCTGGCCGACCAGGGCGTTGAGCAGCGTCGACTTGCCCACGTTGGGCTTGCCGACGATGGCGATGAGGCCGCAGTGCTGGGGGCCCTGGTGGCCTTGGGAACCAGCGGCCCCCTCGCCGCCTTCGGCATCTTCGGGTTCCGCTACGGGATTGATAGCATCGTTCATTCTGGATTTCACGCGCCGCCGCGTGCCTTGAGCCGGATCAACATGGCCGCCGCGGCAGCCTGCTCGCCGGCGCGGCGCGAGCCGCCGATGCCGCGTTCGCGAAAGCCCAGCTCGGGCACCTCGCACTCGACATCGAAAGTCTGCTTGTGCGCCGCGCCCAGTGTGGCGGCCACGCGGTACACCGGCAGCTTCATTTTGTGACCCTGCAGCCATTCCTGCAATTCGGTCTTCGGGTCCTTGGCCGCGGCTTCCATGCGCGGGTTGATCTCGACCGACTCATAGAGCCGGTGCACCAGCGCCTGGGCGGCGGCGAAGCCCGCATCGAGATAAACGGCACCGATCAGTGCTTCCAGCGCATCGGCCAGGATCGATGGCCGGTTCGGCCCGCCCGAGCGCGCTTCGCCTTCGCCAAGCCGCAGCAGCGGTGACAGTGCCAGACCTACGGCCAGGCGATGCAGGGTGTCCTGTTTGACAAGGTTGGCCCGCACGCGCGAAAGGTCGCCCTCGGGCAGCGCCGACAGGCGCTGGTAGAGCAGGTGCGAGACCGCCAGGTTCAGCACCGAGTCGCCGAGGAATTCGAGGCGCTCGTTGTGGTCGGCCGAGAAGCTGCGGTGCGTGAGCGCGAGCTGCAGCAGCCGCGGATCGGAGAAGGTGTGCTGCAGGCGCGCCTGCAACGCGGCCAGGCTGCCGTCCACCTTTTTGGGTGCCGTGTTCAGCGGGTTTCGCCCTTGTACTTGAGCGTGAGGTAGGCCGGGCCGAAGAGCGGGATCTCGCGCTCGTACGAGTACGAAACCACCACCTTGTCGCCGACCTTCTTGATTTCGAGGTCCTTGCCGCTGACCGACTTGAAGTCGTCGATGGCCTGGGCGCGATCGAAGATGGCGCGCACCTCGGGCACCGTGGTGCCCTCCTTGGCCTTGTTTGCGGCCTTGTCGATGGCCTGCCATTCGATCAGCGTCGGAATGACCTGTGCGATGACCACGCCCAGGCACCCGAGCACGGCCGCGACGAACACCAAGCCGATGAACGAAATGCCACGTTGCTGCGCAGCGCTGCTGCGAACGGACCGATGTGCTCTCATGCCCTCATACCCCTCGAACTGTGCTTGCGATGAACGCTTGTTTATTGAAACGGACCGATGCGTCCCAGGTCGCCGAAATTCATCCAGACGAAGAAGGCCCTGCCCACGATGTTCTTGTCCGGCACGAATCCCCAGAAACGCGAGTCGGCCGAATTATCGCGGTTGTCGCCCATCATGAAATAGTTGCCAGGCGGCACCTTGCAGACAACGCCTTCGACCGAGTAGCGGCAGTTTTCGCGGAACGGGAAGTCGCTGGCGCCGGGCACGAATGCCGGCGAGGCATCGTCGTTGAGGATCTTGTGCTGTTTGCCGCCCAGGTTCTCGTCGAACTGCTTGAGCAGGCGCATCGATTCGCCGTCGAGGTAGTCGGCGGCAGCCACCTTGGAGACCGGCTGGCCGTTGATCGTGAGCTTCTTGTTCAGGTAGGCGACCTCGTCGCCCGGAATGCCGACCACGCGCTTGATGTAGTCCATGCTCGGCTTGGGCGGGTAGCGGAACACCACCACGTCGCCGCGCGCCAGCGGCGTGCCTTCGGTGATCTTGGTGTTGATGACCGGCAGGCGCAGGCCGTAGGTGAACTTGTTGACCAGGATCAGGTCGCCGGTCAGCAGCGTGGGCATCATCGAGCCCGACGGGATCTTGAAGGGCTCGTAGAGGAACGAGCGCAGCAGGAACACCACCAGGATCACCGGGAACAGGCCGGCGGTCCAGTCGAGCCACCAGGGCTGCATCAGCAGCCGCTCGCTCGCCTTGGCGTCGACCGTGTCGACCTGGTTGATGCCCTGCCCCGCCAGGCGCGCGTTGCGCTCGGCCAGCGAGGCTTCGAGCTTCGCGGCGGCCTGCTCGCGCCGCGGCAGGAAGTAGAAGCGCTCGGCCAGCCAGTAGAGGCCGGTGACCACCGTCGCCAGGAACAGCAGCAAGGCGAAGTTGCCTTCGATCATGTTGAAGTACCAGGCGCCGACGTAGGCGGCGAAGGCCGCGAGGACCAGGGAGGTGATGAATGCCATTTTTCGATCAGTCTTCGACTTGCAGGATGGCGAGGAAGGCCTCTTGCGGGACCTCGACGGAGCCGATCTGCTTCATTCTTTTCTTGCCCGCCTTCTGCTTCTCGAGCAGCTTCTTCTTGCGGGTGATGTCGCCGCCGTAGCACTTCGCCAGAACGTTCTTGCGAAGGGCCTTGATTGTCTCACGCGCAATGATGTTGGCCCCGATGGCCGCCTGGATCGCGACGTCGTACATCTGGCGCGAGATGATCTCGCGCATCTTCGAGACCACCGCCCGGCCGCGGAACTGCGACTGGCTGCGGTGCACGATGATCGACAGCGCGTCTACCTTGTCGCCGTTGAGCAGGATGTCGACCTTCACCACGTCGGAGGCGCGGTACTCCTTGAACTCATAGTCCATCGAGGCGTAGCCGCGGCTCACCGATTTCAGCTTGTCGAAAAAGTCGAGCACGATCTCGCCGAGCGGCATCTCGTAGGTCAGCATGACCTGGCGGCCGTGGTAGGCCATGTTGATCTGCACGCCGCGCTTCTGGTTGGCCAGCGTCATCACCGGGCCGACGTAGTCCTGAGGCATGTAGAGATGAACCGTGACGATCGGCTCGCGGATTTCGGCCATGCGGCCGATGTCGGGCATCTTGGACGGGTTCTCGACCATGATGACCTCGCCGTCGTTCTTGAGCACCTGGTAGACCACGCTCGGCGCGGTCGTGATCAGGTCCTGGTCGAACTCGCGCTCCAGGCGCTCCTGCACGATCTCCATGTGCAGCAGGCCGAGGAAGCCGCAGCGGAAGCCGAAGCCCAGCGCCTGGCTGACCTCGGGCTCGTAGTGCAGCGAGGCGTCGTTCAGCTTGAGCTTCTCGAGCGCGTCGCGCAGCGAGTCGTACTCGCTGGCCTCGGTCGGGTAGAGCCCGGCGAAGACCTGCGGCTGGATTTCCTTGAAGCCCGGCAGCGGCTCGGTGGCGGTGAAGGCCGCGCCGCCAGTGCCCCCTTTGATCAGCGTGACGGTGTCGCCCACCTTGGCCGCCTGCAACTCCTTGATGCCGGCGATGATGTAGCCCACCTCGCCTGCCTCGAGCGCTTCGCGCGGCTGGTTGGCGGGCGTGAACACGCCGAGGTTGTCGGCGTTGTAGCTCGCGCCGGTCGCCATCATCTTGATGCGGTCGCCCTTGGCGAGGCGGCCGTCGACCACGCGCACCAGCATGACCACGCCGACGTAGGCGTCGAACCAGCTGTCGATGATCATCGCGCGCAGCGCGCCCTCGGGATTGCCGCGCGGCGCCGGCACCTTCGCGACGATCGCCTCGAGGATCTCGTCGATGCCCATGCCGGTCTTCGCCGAGCATGGGATCGCATCGCTCGCGTCGATGCCGATCACGTCCTCGATCTCGGCCTTCGCCGTGTCGGGGTCGGCCTGCGGCAGGTCCATCTTGTTGAGCACCGGCACCACCTCGACGCCGAGGTCGAGCGCGGTGTAGCAGTTGGCCACCGTCTGCGCTTCGACGCCCTGCGATGCATCGACGACGAGCAGCGCACCTTCGCATGCGGACAGCGAGCGGCTCACTTCATACGAGAAGTCGACGTGGCCCGGCGTGTCGATCAGATTGAGGTTGTAGACCTTGCCGTCGAGCGCCTTGTACTGCAGCGCAGCCGTCTGCGCCTTGATGGTTATCCCACGCTCTTTTTCGATGTCCATCGAGTCGAGGACCTGCGCTTCCATCTCGCGCTCCGCGAGGCCGCCGCAACGTTGGATCAAACGGTCTGCGAGCGTCGACTTGCCATGGTCGATGTGCGCAATGATCGAAAAATTTCTGATGTGATTCATCAACGGGAACGCTTAAGTACTTGAATTGGCTCGTACGCAGAGTGCTACAGGCAAGAAAAAAGGGCGCGTCTTCTGGAGACGCGCCCTGAACCAACAAGCAATGGCAACTGCAGTAGTTGGAGCTTCATTGTAGGCAAAAAGGGAAGCGCGTACATCCGGGAACGGGGTCCAAAAGGGTCGTTGCAGGTCCACAACATCAAAGATACAAACAGGTTATCCACAGGATCGGTGGAGCAGTTACTGAACAACTTGTGGGCGATCTGTGGAGCACCGGTGGACTGCCATCTGGCATCTCGCATGGTGAAGGTCGGGGCATTCCTTATGCGCCGACCAGCCGCCGAGAGTGCCTTATTCTACCGAAAACCGTCCTTAGCCCTTTTGAAAGTTAGTGGGCGCAAACCAAAATCAGCGTTTTCAGTCCGCCGGATTTTTTTGGAGGCCGGCGCCGGAACGTCGTAAACACCTCAAAAAAACGGCCCCAAACCCGACTACCGGGTGGGGCCACTTGACGCCAGAGCCGGTCAGCGTGTCTGCCGGATCAGCGCGTACTGCGCCCAGTCGCCGCGGCGGAAGAGCACGCTGAGCGGCTTGCTCTTGTCGGACTTGGCAACGGCCGATTCGAACTCCCGCGCGTTCGATACATCGACATTGCCGACAGCCATGATGATGTCGCCCTCGCGCAGGCCCGCACGGGCCGCGGCGTCGCTGGCTGCATCGACCTTCACGCCGCCCTTCACCTTCAGCTCCTTCTTCTGCGCATCGGTGAGGTCGCTCACGGCCAGGCCCAGCGACTTGGCGGCGGCGGATGCCGGCGGCTTCTGCGCCGGCTCGTCGCGATCGCTCGCACGCTTGCTCGGCTTGTCGGGCTCGATCTCGGCGATGGTCACGCTGAGGTCGCGCGAGGCGCCGCGCCGGAACACGGTGAGCGTGCTCTTCGTGCCCGGCTTGGTGTTGCCCACCAGGCGCGGCAGGTCGCTCGGCTTCTCGATGGCCTTGCCGTCGAACTTGGTGATCACGTCGCCCGGCTCCACGCCGGCCTTCTCGCCCGGCGAGCCCGCCTCGACGCCGCGCACCAGCGCGCCCTGCGGCTTGCCCAGGCCGATGGCCTCGGCCACGTCCTTCGTGACCTGGTCGATCTGCACGCCGATGCGGCCACGCGAAACGCGGCCCGACGTGCGCAGCTGGTCGCTCACGCGGATCGCCTCGTCGATCGGAATCGAGAACGAGATGCCCATGAAGCCGCCCGAGCGCGAGTAGATCTGGCTGTTGATGCCGACCACCTCGCCGCGCATGTTGATGAGCGGACCACCCGAATTGCCCGGGTTGATGGCCACGTCGGTCTGGATGAACGGCAGGTATTCGCCGGTGTCGCGCTGCTTGGCGCTCACGATGCCGGCGGTGACGGTGTTCTCGAGGCCGAAGGGCGAGCCGATGGCCATCACCCACTCGCCCACGCGCAGCCTGGAGATGTCGCCGACCTTCACCGCCGGCAGGCCGGTCGCCTCGATCTTCACGACGGCGACGTCGGTGCGCTTGTCGGCGCCGACGATCTTGGCCTTGAACTCGCGCTTGTCGGGCAACGTGACCAACACCTCGGAGGCGTCTTCGACCACGTGCGCATTGGTCATCACGTAGCCGTCGGGCGTGAGGATGAAGCCGGAGCCCACACCACGCGGACGCTCTTCTTCCTGCGGCTGCTGCGGACGGTTCTGGCGCGGCCCCTGTCGCGGCTGGCCCGGCAGCGGCTGGCCGAAGAAGCGGCGGAAGAACTCCTGCATTTCCTCGTCCATCTCGCCGTTGCCGCCGCGCTGCGCCACCTTCTCGACGGTACGGATGTTGACGACGGAGGGGCCGACCTGATCGACCAGATCGGTGAAGTCGGGCAGCGTGCGCGTCTGCGCGTGAACAGGCTCGACGGGAAGGAATGTGGCGCTGGCGGTCAATGCGAGTGCGCATGCCAGCAGGCCGGAACGAAACTTGTGTCCCTCGACTTTGAAGATCATCGGCTTTCTTTCAAAAGAACAGAGCGGCGAAAAACAGGTCTATGAGTCTGCTGCGCGGGCTTGGTTCAGCGCAATTGGCGCTTCTCGGGCCCGTCAGCGCGTGCGCGCGAGGCTTTGTGCGAATGCGTTGAGCGTCTGCTGGGGCACTTCGCCGACCGCGGTCAGCCACCAGTCGCTGGCCGGCTCGGGCAAGCGGCGGCGGATCGCGTTGGTCGCGCCGATGGTCAGCACGCCGTCGCGGGGCGAGCGCGCGGGGTCGTAGCGTTCGATGAAGAGAGATACCGAGGCCAGGCCGTCGGAGAAGGTCCACTGGACGGTGGCGGCATCCTGCTGCTTTGCCTTGCCGCCGTCGTCACCCGTCGTGGGACGACGGAAGAAGCTTCGGGGCTTGAATCCGGCCACGGGCGCACGCAGGGTCCAGCCTTCATCCTGCGCGTTGCTGCGTTCGAGTTCGAGCTTCTCGACCCGGTATCCCGCGGTGTTGGACATCATCTGCGCGAGCGCCTGCGCCTTCACCGGCGCATCGAGCTGCAGTTCGGAAAAAGCCGACTGCTCCACCACGCGGGAGTCGCTGTCGACGGTCTGCAGTTTCACCACGAGGCCCGAGCGGCGCTCGCTCCAGATGCGATAGCCGAAGCGCAATCCGTCATGCGGCACCAGCTGCACCACGTCGGCATCGAAGCCGGCGACGCGGTCCTTGCCGATCGCACGCACGTCGTAGAAATCGCCGATCGAGGAATCGGGCTTGTCCGGCAGATTCGGGAAGAGATCGAGGTTCTCGCGCTTCTCGACCTTCACCACCTTCGCCTCCGGCAGGAAGGTCATGACGTTGCGATTGCGCCGGAAGGTGGAGCGCGGCGGCCCCGTCAGGGCTTCGATGCGCTCGATCTGGTGTTCACCGTCGCGCACATGCCAGATGCGCGCGCTCGAAAGGTCGCCGCCCGGCGCCGACACCACGAAGGTGCCCACGTAGTTGCGCTGGCGGGCGCCGGTGTGCATGCGCTGCAGCCACTCCGTGACGCTCATCGCGGGCGGCTCGTCCGTCTGCGCGGTTGCCGCACTCTTCGCATTCGCGGTGCCCGAGCGGGTCTGCGCGGTGGCAGCCTGCGCGAGGCAGAAGGCAGCAAACACAAGCACGAAGGCGCGTGCGGAGAACGGCATCGGAACGGTCATTACGGGCGGCTACGGGTGCTGCTCGCGCTCATCAGCGCGTCGGGCCCTCGAAAGTGGCGTTGCGCAGGAAGCCGGAGGGCATTTGCGAAGCGCCGCCGGCCTGCTGGTGCGCTTCGAGGAGTTGATCCAGGCGCGGGTCGCGCAGCATGACCTGCGGATTGCCGTTGCCCACGATCACGCGGGTCGGGGTCAGCGTGTTGCCGACGGCCTGGGGGCCGTTGACCGCGGCCGCGGCAAGCACCGAGTTCACGGCCGGTGCCGGCTGCTGTTGCTGCTGCACCGAAGCCAGTTGAGCACCGCCTTGCTGCGGCACGGCCGAGCCGTTGCCGACCAGGGTCCAGCTGATGGCGGCAACGGCCATCAGCGATGCGGCGCCGGCCACCAGCTTCCAGCGGAACACCGGCTCGTTGGCCGCTTCCGCCCTGCGCTGGACCGGCATGGCCACGGCGACGGGCTCCGCCACCGGGGCCATCATCACCGGCTCTGCCGCCAGCCGCTGCTGGAAGCGCGCCAGGAAGGCCGAGGTATCGCTGCACGGCGAATGCGAACCCGAGCGCAGCACGTCGCCCACCACGTGGTAGGCCTGCCATGTCGCGCGCGACTCGCCTTCGGCGCCGATCGCCTCGATAGCCTGAGCGAACGCCTCGCCCTGCAAATGACCATCCGCAAGTGCGGACACCTGTTCCCGAACCGTCATCGTCTGATTCATTTCATTCACCTGCTTACTACCAACGCTTGCCGGACTGGTTGTCCAGCAACGGCTTGACCCTGGCCGAAATGGCCTCGCGCGCCCGGAAAATCCGCGAACGCACCGTGCCGATAGGGCAATCCATGACCTCGGCAATCTCTTCGTAACTCATGCCCTCGATCTCGCGCAGCGTGACCGCCTGCCGAAGTTCGGCAGGGAGCGCTTCCATGGCTGCCTCGACGGCGCCGGCGATTTCGTTCGCCGCCATGACCGATTCGGGGGTTTCGTCGCTGGTTGGTTCGTTTCCGGGACGGTAAGTTTCATCCTCATCCTCGGAAGAAGGCCTCAGAGCCGCCTCGGAGACGGTGGGATCGCGCTTCATGTCCACCAGTGCCTTCTTGGCGGTGTTGACGGCGATCCGGTAGAGCCAGGTATAGAACTGCGCCTCGCCGCGGAACTGGTGCAGGGCGCGGTAGGCGCGAATGAAGGTTTCCTGCGCGATGTCCTCGATCAGGTCGACATCGCGCACCATCCGCCCGATCAGGCGCTCGATGCGGCGCTGGTACTTGATGACCAGCAGCTCGAAGGCCTTCTGGTCGCCTGCGACGGTGCGCTGGACCAGCTGGAAATCGACCTCGCCCGGACGCGCCGCCGCAGCGGGCGCGTCGTTCAGGCCGGAGTCCGGCGGCACGGGCGGGGAGGTGGTCATCGAAGAAGGTTCAGGGCGCGTCGGCCGGAGCTGTCGCGCGCCAGGGGTCGGCCGCGGGCGTGGCGGCCGGGGGGCGCGAATATACCGCGCGGCGCAGATCGCGCCAGCGCTCGGGCATGGCCCGCTGCTCGATCCAGATCCAGCGCCGGGCGCGGCCCGGTTCGCTCAGGCGCAGCAGCATCAGCGACTGGAAGTCGAGCGCCACGGAGGCACGCGCGGCGTGCACGCCACGGGAGACCTGATTGCCTGTCAGCGACCAGTAAAGGCCGTCGAAATGCAGGACGCCCGCGCCTTCTTGCCGCAGGCCGAAACCCGCGGCAACGCCCGCGAACACGACACTGAGAACCAGCAGGAGATGACGCCATCCGACGCTATCGAAGAGATAGCAGGACGCACCTGCGCAAAGAGCCCCCAGCGCCCAGAGAACGACAAGAATCCGGGTTGCGCCACGCGAGCGCCCCACCGGATAGGTCACCGACGGCGCGCTGTGCATGACAGAGCGACGCTCAAGCGCGCTTGAACACCAGCGTGCCGTTGGTGCCGCCGAAGCCGAAGTTGTTCTTGACCGCGACATCGATCTTCAGATCGCGCGCCTCGTTGGCGCAGTAGTCGAGATCGCACTCCGGATCCTGGTTGAAGATGTTGATGGTCGGAGGGCTCTTCTGCTCGTGCAGCGCCATCACGGTGAACACCGACTCGATGCCGCCCGCGCCGCCCAGCAGGTGGCCGGTCATGGACTTGGTCGAATTGACGACCAGCTTCTTCGCGTGGTCGCCGAAAGCCAGCTTGACCGCATTGGTCTCGTTGACGTCGCCGATCTGCGTGGAAGTGCCGTGCGCGTTCAGGTATTGCACCTGGTCGGCGTTGACTCCCGCGTTCGACAGCGCCATGGCCATCGAGCGGCGGGGGCCGTCGACGTCGGGCGCGGTCATGTGATACGCGTCGCCCGTCAGGCCGAAGCCCGCGACCTCGGCGTAGATCTTGGCGCCGCGCGCCTTGGCGTGTTCGTATTCTTCGAGCACCAGCACGCCGGCGCCCTCGCCCAGCACGAAGCCGTCGCGGTCCTTGTCCCACGGGCGCGAGGCCGTGGCCGGATCGTCGTTGCGGGTGCTCAGCGCGCGAGGCGCGGTGAAGCCGCCGATGCCGAGCGGGGAGATCGTCGATTCCGCGCCGCCGGCGATCATGACGTCGGCATCGCCGTACTCGATCATGCGAGCCGAGGTGCCGATGGCATGCAGGCCGGTGGTGCAGGCGGTCACGACCGCGATGTTCGGGCCCTTGAAGCCGTACTTGATCGAGACGTGGCCCGAGATCATGTTGATGATCGAAGCCGGCACGAAGAACGGCGACACCCGGCGCGGGCCGCGGTTCATCAGTTCGCCGTGCGTTTCCTCGATCATCGGCAGGCCGCCGATGCCCGAGCCGATGTTGCAGCCGATGCGCACGGCCTGCTCATAGGAGAGCGCTTCGCCGGTTGGCAGTCCGCTGTCCTGCACCGCCTGGATGGCGGCGGCGAGCCCCAGATGAATGAAGCGGTCCATGTGACGCGCTTCCTTCTCCGAGATGTATTGGGTGATGTCGAAACCCTTGACCTCACCTGCGAACTTGCAGGCGAAGGCGCTTGCATCGAACGCGGTGATGTTCGCAATGCCCGACTTCCCGGCCAACAGGTTGGCCCAGGATTCGGCAACAGTGTTTCCGACAGGAGCGATGCAACCGAGTCCGGTAACGACGACGCGGCGTTTGGTCATGCCGGCAAACCTTTCTGAAAGCGCTGAACAGTTGCCTGCCGGCGCGTGCGGTTCAAGAAAAAGCCGCCGGCCGCAGTTGCAATGTTGTTGTCAGCTGGCCGATCAGGCCTTTTGATTCTTGGTGGCGTAGTCGACGGCGTTTTGCACCGTGGTGATCTTCTCGGCGTCTTCGTCGGGAATTTCGATGCCGAATTCGTCTTCGAGTGCCATCACGAGTTCGACCGTGTCGAGAGAGTCGGCGCCGAGGTCAGCCACGAAAGCCTTTTCGTTCGTCACCTGGGACTCTTCCACGCCGAGTTGCTCGGCGATGATTTTCTTGACACGTGCTTCGATATCGCTCATTTGGTTCCCTCTGAGGGTTGTAGGTAATCGGTGGATTTTAGCCGGGCGCATTGTGGCATTTGCCGTGCCCCCGGGACGGAGAAAACTTGCGCCTTGCGGCTACATGTGCATGCCGCCGTTGACGTGCAGCTCCTGCCCCGTGACGTAGGACGCCTGGGGCGATGCGAGGTACGCCACCGCGTGCGCGATGTCAGCCGGCTTGCCCAGGTGGCCCAGCGGGATCTGCTGGAGCAGCGCCTGTTGCTGGGCTTCGGGAAGGCTGGCCGTCATGTCGGTCTCGATGAAACCGGGGGCGACGCAGTTGACGGTGATGTTCCGGCTGCCCAGTTCGCGGGCCAGCGCACGGGTCATGCCCGCCACGCCCGCCTTGGCGGCCGCGTAGTTGGCCTGGCCGGCATTGCCGGAAGCGCCCACCACGCTGGTGATGCTGATGATGCGGCCGTAGCGCTGCTTCATCATCGGACGGATCACCGCACGCGAGAGCGAGAAGACCGCCTTGAGATTGGTGTCGAGCACCGCATCCCAGTCGCTGTCCTTCATGCGCATGGCGAGCGTGTCGCGCGTGATGCCGGCGTTGTTCACCAACACGTGGATGGCGCCGTATGCCTGCACGATCTCGTCGATCAGGGCTTCGACGGCGGCGCCGTCATTGACGTTCAACGCGCGGCCGCGGCCGTCGTACGCGCTCAGCGCCGCGGTGATCTTGGCCGCGCCGTCATCGGTGGTGCCGGTGCCCACGACCTTGAGGCCGCGCTGGGCCAGCTCCAGCGCGATCGCCGCGCCGATGCCGCGCGTCGCGCCGGTGACCAGGGCAACCTGCCCTTCGAATTTGGGAATGCTCATAAGAAAAGTATGGGGGCCTTGGCGCCGTCAGCCGGCGAGCGATTGTCGGGTGTCCGCGAGCGTTGCCGGGTCGTACACCGACGCGGCTTCCAGATCGGGGGCGATACGCTTCACCATGCCGGCCAGCACCTTGCCGGGACCGCACTCGATGATGGCGGCTACACCGCGCAGTTTCAAGGCCTGCACGCTCTCGACCCAACGCACCGGGCCAGCGGCCTGGCGCACCAGGGCGTCGCGGATGCGGTCGGCGTCGGTTTCGACGGCGACGTCGATGTTATTCAGCACCGGGATCTGCGGCGCAGCCAGCGTGACCGAAGCCAGCTTCTCGCGCAGCGCTTCCGCCGCGGGCTTCATCAGGCTCGAATGGAAAGGCGCCGAAACCGGCAGCAGCAGCGCGCGCTTGGCGCCGTTTGCCTTCAGCAGCTCGCAGGCTTTGTCCACCGCAGCTTTGCTGCCGGCGATCACCGTCTGCACCGGGTCGTTGAAGTTCACCGCTTCAACGACTTCCGCGCTGCCGGCGCCGAAGCTGGCCGTGGCTTCCGCACACCCTGCCACCACCTTGGCCGACTCCATGCCAAGCACGGCAGCCATCGCGCCGACGCCCACAGGCACGGCCTGCTGCATCGCCTGCGCACGGAAGCGCACCAGCGGCGCGGCCTGCGCCAGCGTCAGCACGCCCGAAGCAACCAGCGCCGAATACTCGCCGAGCGAATGCCCCGCCACGACGGAAGGCTTCGCGCCACCTTCGGCCAGCCATGCGCGCCATGCGGCCACACCAGCCACCAGCATCACGGGCTGGGTGTTCGTGGTGAGCGCCAGCTCTTCCTTCGGGCCGTTCTTGATCAGGGCGCCGACATCTTCGCCGAGCGCCTCGGACGCCTCACGCAGCGTTTCGGCCACGGCCGGATGGTCGCCCCAGGCGTCGAGCATGCCGACAGCCTGCGAGCCCTGCCCCGGAAAGACAAATGCAAAGGATTTCATTGTTTACGCGTCGTCTCGCATTGCCGGCCCCTTCCGGGGCACCGCAACGCACTAGCTAACTACAGATTCAACAGCACCGCGCCCCAGGTGAAGCCGCCCCCCACGCCCTCGAGCATGAGCGTTTCGCCTTTCTTCACCTTGCCCGAGCGCACCGCCTCGTCGAGCGCCAGCGGAATCGAGGCGGCGGAGGTGTTGCCGTGCTCGTTGACCGTGACGATCAGCTTCTCGCGCGGAAGCCTCAGCTTCTTCGCGGTGCCCTCCATGATGCGGATGTTGGCCTGGTGCGGGATGAGCCAGTCGATGTCGGTGTCTACCTTGCCGGCCTTTGCCAGCGTGGCACGCGCCGCCTCTTCGAGCACGCGGACCGCGAGCTTGAAGACGGCCTGGCCGTCCATGTGCAGCAGCGGCGTGCCCAGCACGTTGCCGCCCGAAACGTGGCCCGGCACGCAAAGAATGCCGACGTGCTTGCCGTCGGCGTGCAGGTCGCTTGCCAGGATGCCGGGCTCCTCGCTGGCCTCGAGCACCACCGCGCCCGCGCCGTCGCCGAACAGTACGCAGGTGGTGCGGTCGTTGAAGTCGAGGATGCGGGAGAACACTTCGGCGCCCACCACCAGCGCACAGCGCGCGGTGCCGGTGCGGATCATCGCGTCGGCGACGGTGAGCGCGTAGACGAAACCGCTGCAGACCGCCTGCACGTCGAACGCCGGGCAGCCGGCAATGCCGAGCTTGTTCTGGAGGATGGCTGCCGACGACGGGAACACCATGTCCGGCGTGGAAGTCGCAACGATGATCAGGTCGACGTCGCTGGCCTTGCGGCCGGCCGCCTCCAGCGCGTGCCGGGCCGCCTGGAGACCGAGGTCGCTGCTGGTGACATCCGGCGCGGCGAAATGCCGGGCGTGAATACCGGTGCGCTCGACGATCCACTGGTCGGAGGTCTCGATGCCTCGCGTAGCCAGATCCTTGGCGAGATCGTCATTGGTCACGCGGCGTGGAGGCAGGTAGCTGCCGGTGCCGGTAATGCGTGAATAAGGAGTCATCAAACGTGAAGGGCTGTCGCGTCGACCGGCGCCGCCGGTTCCTGCCGCGCGAGCAAAGGCGCGGCGTGGGCGATGCGGGCCCGCACGCGATCGAGCAGGTTGTTGCGAGCGGCATCATAAGCGCGATCCAGCGCATGACCGAAAGCCACCTCGTCAGCCGAGCCATGGCTCTTGAAAACCAGTCCGCGCAGGCCCAACAAGGCGGCACCGTTGTAGCGACGATGATCCAAGCGACTTTTAAACGCTTTTAGGACCGGATAAGCAACAATTGCCGCAATTTTGGTGAAAAGGCTTCGCGAGAATTCGACCCGGATGAACTCGCCGATCATCGACGCGACGCCTTCGCTGGCCTTGAGCGCCACATTTCCGACAAAACCGTCACAGACGACAATGTCGGTCGTGCCCTTGAAGATATCGTTGCCTTCCACGTTGCCGTAAAAGTTCAGATCCTTGGAATTGGCGGCCGTACGCAGCAGTTGGCTTGCCTTCTTGATCGTTTCACTGCCCTTGATGGCTTCCTCGCCAATATTGAGCAGGCCGACCGAAGGCGCCTCGTTGCCGGTCAGCGCCGAGACCAAGGCCGAGCCGAGCACGGCAAACTGAAGCAGGTCTTCGGCATCGCAATCGACGTTGGCGCCGAGGTCGAGCACCGTCGTTGCTCCGCCTTTGGCATTGGGGAGCTGCGGCGCGATGGCCGGGCGATCGATGCCTTCCAGCGTCTTGAGCAGGTAGCGCGCGATCGCCATGAGGGCGCCGGTATTGCCGGCGGAAACGGCCGCCTGGGCGGCGCCGTCCTTGACCTGCTGGATCGCGACGCGCATCGAAGAATCCTTCTTCTTGCGCAGGGCGATTTCGATTGGATCGTCCATGCCCACGACTTCGCTCGCGGCGACGATACGGGCACGCGGATGGTCAGCAAACCCGGCCAGCGCGGCTGGCGCGCCGACGAGCAGCAACGAGGCATCGCCGTGCCGCTCGAGGAACGCGCGGCAGGCCGCGAGCGTGACGCGCGGCCCATGATCACCTCCCATGCAATCCACGGCGAGCGTGATTGCGGAAGGCGCAGCGGTGTTTTCGGGAAAAGAAGGCGTAGCCATCAAAACAAAGGCCCGACGCTACGGCAAAAGTAGCTTCGGGCCTTGGCCTTGGGATGCGAGATCAGGCTTCGGACTTGTTCTTGAGAACCTGGCGGCCACGGTAGAAACCGTTCGGGCTGATGTGGTGGCGCAGGTGGGTTTCGCCGGTGGTCGGCTCCACGGCGATGCCGGGCACGACCAGTGCATTGTGGGAACGGTGCATGCCGCGCTTGGAAGGCGACTTCTTGTTTTGCTGGACGGCCATGATGGCTCCTGGACTGTTAGGTTGGTGATTGGATGCGGGCTCAAGCGGTGGCAATAAACGAAACCCGCAAAACCCGGAGGCATGTATGGAATGCCCCTGTCGTCGTTTCGTGTATCGCTGCTCACGGCGGCGCGCGCGAAGCCCATGATTATAGCCCAGCCTGAGGCAAAGGGCTACTTTCCCTCTTCCGGCTTGCGCGAACGCAACGCACCGAGCACGGCAAAGGGGTTCGGCTTGGCCTCTTCGGCGGCCTTGAAGTCCTCGTCGCTGGACGAAAGCCGCACCGGCGTGGGACAGACCTCATGGGCCGGCATGACGGGGATTTCCATCAGAAGCTCGTCTTCGATGAGGGTATGGAGGTCGAAATCCCGGCTCACGACGAGCAAATCTTCCTCGGATTCCTCGTCTTCCGCCTCGGCGACCTCCTCGTTGGCGACGAAGCGGAACCAGCGGTCCACGGTAAGCGACGTACCTACCGGCGACAGGCAGCGCTGGCAAACCAGCGGCACGACGGCCTCGGCCTCCAGATGGAGCCAGGGCACGGGCTTGCCATCCGCGCCGGGGCGTTCTTCGCCGTGGGCCGTCCAGTTCACCACCGCATCGGGAGCGGGAGCAGCCAGTTCGGCGACCAGGCGTGCGTATTTCGGAACCGGATCTGCGGCTTCCATCGTGGCGCCAGCGGCGGCGAAACCGGGCACATTGAGCCGTTCGGGGGCGAATTCTCTCTTCATCCACGCCAGTCTAGCGCGCCAGCCATCCGGCCGGCATGGGACATGCCTGAGGGTTTTAGGCGGCTCACGCACAATCGTCGGCATGCAACGCACAGTGATCCTCGCTTCCACCTCGCGCTATCGCCGCGAATTGCTCACCCGCCTGCGCCTGCCCTTCGACGTGCACTCGCCGGAAGTGGACGAAACACCCTTGCCCGGCGAAACGCCGCACGACCTCGCCGTCCGCCTCGCACTCGAAAAGGCCAATGCCGTGGCCGCCCGCTTCCCCGAAGCCGTGGTCATCGGCTCGGACCAGGTGGCCGATCTCGCCGGCGAAGCGCTGGGCAAGCCCGGCGACCACGCCAGGGCCACCGCCCAGCTGCGCCGCATGCGCGGCCAGACGCTGATCTTCCAGACCGCCGTGGCCGTCGTCTGCAAGGCCACGGGCTTCGTCCAGCGCGACATCGCCCCCGTGCGCGTGGTGTTCCGCGACCTCAGCGACGCCGCCATCGAGCACTACCTGCAGGCCGAACAGCCCTACGACTGCGCCGGCAGCGCCAAAAGCGAGGGCCTGGGCATCGCGCTGCTGAACTCCATCGACAGCGACGACCCGACCGCGCTGGTCGGCCTGCCACTGATAAGAACCTGCCAGATGCTGCGCGCCGCGGGGGTCGACCTCCTATGACGCAGAAGGAAAAAGGCAAGCTCTATCTCGTCCCCGCGCCGCTCGATTTCGGCTGCGAGGCTCAAGCCCCGTTGCAGGATGCCCTGCCCTTGGGCACCTTGCAGACGGCCGCCGGCATCACGCACTGGATCTGCGAGAACGCGAAGTCCGCGCGCGCCTACCTGAAGCGCATCGACGCCGTCGCGCCGCTCGCCGCGCCCCTGCAGGCGCAGAACATCCAGGAACTGCCGCGCGAAGTGCACAAGAAAGGTGATCACGCGGGCCAGTTCGACGCCCGCCCCCTGCTCGCCGCCGCGCTCGAAGGCCACGATGTCGGCCTGCTGAGCGAAGCCGGCATGCCGGCGGTGGCGGATCCGGGCTCGTCGGTGGCGCGCGCCGCGCACGACCTCGGCCTCGCCGTGGTGCCGCTGACCGGCCCAGTCTCCCTGTTGCTTGCGTTGGCCGCGAGCGGGCTCAACGGCCAGAACTTCGCCTTCGTCGGCTACCTGCCGCAGGACGCCGGCGAGCGCCAGGCCCGCATCCGCGAGCTCGAGGCGCTGGCGCTCAAGTCGGGGCAGACGCAGCTCTTCATCGAGACGCCCTATCGCAACGCCGCACTGCTGCAGGCGCTGACGCAGACGCTGCAGCACAACACCCGCCTCGCCGTGGCACGCGGCCTGACGCTCGCCAACGCCCACGTGCGCAGCGAGACGGTCAAGTCCTGGCGCGCGGCGAAGCCCCAGCCCACCACTGACGAACGCCTGCCCGCCGTGTTCGCGATCGGCCGCTGATGATGGTGGCCATTACCGCAGCCACGCGCTGGGCTTCGCGCGCGCAGTTCTTCGCAGCCGGCTTCATCTTCGCGACCTGGGGCGTGCACGTGCCCACGGTCAAGGCGCACTACGGCATCGACGAGGCCCAGCTCGGCCTGGCCATGCTCGCGGCCGGCGCCGGAGCCATGTTCGGACTGACCAGCGCGGGCCGCTGGATCGGCCGCAACGGCCCGCGGCGCATGGCCGGCATCTGCGGCGTCGTCTACGCGCTGCTGCTGGCAGGCCTGATCGCCATGCCGGGCTACGCGGCGCTGCTGGTGCTGCTGGCAGCCTTCGGCCTCGTGACGAGCGTGTTCGACGTGTCGATCAACACGGAGGCCGCCCAGCTCGAGCTGCATGGCGGCACGCCGCTGATGAGCGGCATGCACGGCATGTTCAGCCTCGGCGGCATGGCCGGTGCCGCGAGCGGCAGCGCCGCGCTGGCGGCCGGGCTCGGCGCGCAGGCGCACCTGCTGGTGGTTGCAGCCGGCATGACGGTGCTCGTCGCGCTGGCCTCCACACGCATGCTGCCCCGACCCGCCACCAGCGGTGCGACCGAAGTCGACCACGGCTTCCTGCTGCCTCGCGGCACGCTCGCCGTGCTGGGCGTGCTCGCCGCGCTGGGCCTGATCGCCGAGGGCGCGATCTACGACTGGAGCGTGCTTTACATGCAGCAGGAAATCGGCAGCCCGCAACAGCAGGCCGCGCTGGCCTACGCGAGCTTCTCGGCGGCGATGGCGGCTGCGCGCTTCGGCGGCGACGCCCTGCGCGCGCGCTTCTCGCCGGCTGCGCTGCTGCTCGGCAGCGGCCTGCTGGCGGCGGCATCAATGACGCTGGTGCTCATCACCGATCTGCCCTGGCTGGCACTGGTCGGCTTCGCCGGCGTGGGGGTAGGTTTCGCGAACGTGGTGCCGATCCTGTTCTCGGCCTCCGCGAAGGTGCCCGGCATCGAGCCCGCGCGTGGCATCGCGTCGGTCTCGGCCGTGGCTTATCTTGGGTTCATGGCAGGCCCGGCGGTGATCGGCCTTCTGGCGCGCGCGACCTCGCTGACGGCGGCGCTCTACGTGGTGGTGGTCTTCGCCGCGGCGCTGGCGGCATCGGCGCGCTACACGGCCGGCGGCGAAGCCAGGTAAGAAACGATCAGCGCAGCGCCGGCGTGGCGTGCATCAGGCGCACGGTGGTCTCGGCCATCGCCGCGCCGAACTTCTTGGCCAGCTTCTCGGCCACGTTGTCGCGGCGGGTGTAGTCGATTACCTCTTCGGCCTTGATCACTTCGCGCGCCACGTAGTCGACATTGCCGAGCTGGTCGGCCAGGCCGTACTCGACGGCCTGCTCGCCGCTCCAGAAGAGGCCGCTGAACAGGCCCGGGGTATCGAGCTTGAGGCGGTCGCCGCGGCCGGCCTTCACCACATTGATGAACTGCGTGTGGATCTGGTTGAGCATGGTCTGCGCATGCGCGCGCTGCGCGTCGCTCATCGGGCTGAACGGGTCGAGGAAGCCCTTGTTCTCGCCGGCCGTCAGCAGGCGGCGCTCGACGCCCACCTTCTCCATCACGCCGGTGAAGCCGAAGCCGTCCATCAGCACGCCGATGCTGCCGACGATGCTGGCCTTGTCGACGTAGATCTTGTCCGCCGCGGCGGCGATGTAGTAGGCCGCCGAAGCGCAGGTTTCCTCGACCACGGCATAGACCGGTTTCTTGTACTTGGCCTTCAGGCGCTTGATCTCGTCGTTGATGATGCCGGCCTGCACCGGGCTGCCGCCAGGGGAGTTGATCAGCAGGACCACGCCCTTGGCGCCCTCGTCCTCGAAGGCCGTCTTCATGGCCGCGACCACGAACTCGGCGCTCGCGTCGCCGCCGTTGGCGATCTCGCCCTTGATCTCGACGACGGCCGTGTGCGCCGAGGTCTTGGCCGTGCTCGGCGTGCTGCGCGAGAACGCGGCCCAAGCCAGGAAGACGAAGAAGGCCAGCCAGGCCAGTCGCGTGAAGGTCTTCCAGCGGCGCGCGGCCTTCTGTTCGTTCAGCGAGGCGAAGGCGAGCTTCTCGAGGGTTGCGCGCTCCCAACCGGGGCGCTGCGTGGGATCTTTGGCCATGTTCGTGGAAGGGGCCCGCTCAAATGGTTCGAACCCCGAGGGTTCGGTTCGGTTCGGGTCGGTCATGTCGGTCAGAAAGTCAGGGGGTGAAGGTTCCAGTCAGTATGCCAGTGCACCACGCCGTCATGCTCGCTCAGCGCGATCTTCACGAGGCCGCCGCGGCACGGGCCGCCCGCGCATTCGCCGGTGTCGGGCCGATAGGCCGCGCCGTGCGTCGCGCACAGCAGCCACTGGCCGGTGTCGTCGAAGAAGCGGTCGGGCTGGAAATCGAGCTCCATCGCGACGTGCGTGCAGCGATTGAGGAACGCATGCGGCCGGCCCTCGAAACGTATCGCGAAGGCGCGGCAGGTCTCGCCGCCGTAGATCACGTCGAAGGGCACCGCCAGGCCGCCTTCGGCCAGGTCGCAGGCGTTACACAGCGGAATGCGTTCTTGATCGCTCATGGCGGCATCTTGATCGATTCTGTTCAGGCGTTTTCGAGCAGCCAGGCTTCGAGGTCGGCCACCGAATGGGCGACATGCAGCGGCTTGAATTCGTCGAAGCTCGCGGGCTCGTGGGCGCCGTAGCTCACGCCCACGCTGGCGCAGCCGGCGTTCTGCGCGAGCTGCAGGTCGTGCGTGGTGTCGCCGATCATCAGGGTGCGCTCGGGCGGCACGTCGAGTTCTTCCATCAGCTCCAGCAGCATGCGCGGGTGCGGCTTGCCGAAGGTCTCGTCGGCGGTGCGCGAGGCGTCGAAGCGGTCGCGCAGCGCGACCGACCTCAGCGCCTCGTTGAGGCCGCGGCGCGACTTGCCGGTGGCCACCGCCAGCTGGTGGCCGCGCTCGCGCAGCGCGTCGAGCATCTGCAGCACGCCATCGAAGAGGACGATGTCGTCCTGGTGCTGCAGGTAGTGGTAGCGGTAGCGCGCGCCGAGTTCGGGGTATTTCTCCTTCGGCACATCGGGCGCCGCGCGCGCGAGCGCCTCGGCCAGGCCCAGGCCGATCACCCAGGCGGCGTCGTTCTCGCTAGGCTTGGCGCCGCCCACGTCGATCACCGCGGCCTGGATGCAGCGCACGATGAGGCGGGTGGAGTCGTAGAGCGTGCCGTCCCAGTCGAAAGCAATCAGGTCGAAGCGCGGGGGTCTGTTGGAATCAGTCATGAACCTTGGAGGTGGGGTGTCGGGCCATCGCCTCGAGGGCAGCCGGGGGCATCAGCGAGAGCAGCTCGGGCGGCAGGCCGGCCTGCAGCGCAACGCGTTCGCCGCTGGCCGGGTGATTGAACTGCAGCCGCCACGCGTGCAGGAACATGCGCCGCAGGCCCAGCTTGTGAAGGGCGCGCTGGCGATCGGCTTCGCCGTACTTGTCGTCGCCCGCGATCGGATGGCCGGCCGAGGCGAGATGAACGCGGATCTGGTGCGTGCGGCCGGTCTTGATCGTGACCGCCAGCAGCGACATCGGAGCCGACTCGCCCGGCAGCGAGAGCCCGGCCAGCACCCGCACCAGCGTGACGGCGCGCATGGCGTCCGGGTGGTCCTTGGCAACCACACGTACGCGGCGCTCGCCCGCGCCGGCCGAGCCGTCGGGCAGCAGATACCTGGCGAGAGGCGCGTCGAGCACCTTTTTGCTGGCCGGCCAGTCGCCTTCGACCAGCGCCAGATAGGTCTTGCCGGTCTCGCGTTCGCGGAACTGGTCCTGCAGCGCGACCAGCGCGCTGCGCTTCTTGGCCACCAGCAGGATGCCGGAGGTCTCGCGGTCCAGCCGGTGCACCAGCTCCAGGAACTTGGCCCCGGGCCGCGCGGTGCGCAGTTGCTCGATCACGCCGAAGCTCACGCCGCTGCCGCCGTGGACGGCCACCCCGGCCGGCTTGTCGACGGCCAGGACGGCGTCGTCTTCCAGCAGGACGGGAAATTCGCGCGCTGGCGCTGGCGGGGCGGCGCCCTCCTCCGCGCGCTGCGAAATGCGGATCGGCGGCAGCCGCAGCACGTCGCCGGCTTCGATGCGGGTCTCGGCCTGCACCCGGCCCTTGTTGATGCGCACCTCTCCCGACCGGATGATCCGGTAGACGTGCGTCTTCGGAACGCCTTTCAGATGGCGGAAAAGGAAGTTGTCGAGCCGCTGCCCGGCGGATTCGGCATCGACCGTGAGGAATCTGGTGGCCGAATGCGGCGCCCCGGCTTCGTTCGTGGCTTCGGGGCCTGCGGGATTTCGAGCAGCCGCGGGCCCTTGCTTCGCACCTATAATGTTTTTCACCAGCGCGGTCATGTAAGTGCTTGATTAGACAGAAGTTTAGTCCACTGCCATCAAATACCCAGGGCGGCGCTGGGAGGTCGATGCCGCTTTGGCGCCGAGCTGCAAACCCCGCGCAATCGCGCAAAGTGGCAGACAAGGCGCCCAAGTCAAGCCGACACCCACGAAACACCGATACGGAATACCCCAGCCTGCAGCTTCCAAGCTGCCGGCGGATCGAAGCGAGTCCCTTGTTGTGTTGATGCTGCTGATTCGAATGTGCCTGCACTGGCTTGCGCCGGTGGCTTCGGCCATTCAGCCGTCCGCAGCGCGCGCCATCATTGCGCAACCAGCTATTAAAAAGATAGCTACCCAACACCGAATCTGGCTCGCGCCCATCCACGCGCCCCCACCCCGGCTGTCTTCTTGAGCTAACGCTCGAGAAGCCCGCCCGCGCCCTGCGCGGCAGCGGCAGCATCCGGGGCCCAAGCGGCAATTCCCTGGTTTCGCGGGCGTCGTCCGTGCATCGTTGGCTCGTCAAGGGCCGGTAGAACGATACATATAAGGACAACGCATCATGAAGCGGATGCTGATCAATGCCACGCAGGCCGAAGAACGCCGCCTGGCCATCGTCGACGGGCAGAAACTGCTCGACTACGAAATCGAAATCGAAGGGCGCGAACAGCGCAAGGGCAACATCTACAAGGCGGTCGTCACGCGCGTCGAGCCCTCGCTCGAAGCCTGTTTCGTCGACTACGGCGAAGACCGCCACGGCTTCCTGCCGTTCAAGGAAATCTCCAAGCAGTACTTCGCCGAAGGCGTGTCGGCCAGCCAGGCCCGCATCCAGGACGCGATCCGCGAGGGCCAGGAACTGGTCGTGCAGGTTGAGAAGGAAGAGCGCGGCAACAAGGGCGCGGCCCTCACCACCTTCATCTCGCTGGCCGGCCGCTATGTCGTGCTGATGCCGAACAACCCCCGTGGCGGCGGCGTCTCGCGCCGCATCGAGGGCGACGACCGCGCCGAGCTCAAGGAGGCGATGGACCAGCTCGAGTACCCCAAGGGCATGAGCATCATCGCGCGCACCGCCGGCATCGGCCGCTCGGCGCCCGAACTCCAGTGGGACCTGAACTACCTGCTCAAGCTCTGGAGCGCCATCGACGGCGCCGCCAAGGGCGGCAAGGGCGCCTTCCTGATCTACCAGGAATCCTCGCTCGTCATCCGCGCCATCCGTGACTATTTCAATCACGACATCGGCGACATCCTGATCGACACCGACGACATCTACGACCAGGCGCAGCAGTTCATGGCGCACGTCATGCCCGAGCATGCCTCGCGCGTGAAGCGCTACCGCGACGACGCGGCGCTGTTCAGCCGCTTCCAGATCGAGCACCAGATCGAGTCGGCCTACGCCCGCACCGTGCAGCTGCCCTCGGGCGGCGCCATCGTCATCGACCACACCGAGGCGCTGGTCTCGGTCGACGTGAACTCGGCGCGCGCCATCAAGGGCGGCGATATCGAGGAGACCGCTACCCGCACCAACCTCGAAGCCGCCGACGAAGTGGCCCGCCAGATGCGCCTGCGCGACCTGGGCGGCCTGATCGTCATCGACTTCATCGACATGGACGAGTCGAAGAACCGCCGCGAAGTCGAAAGCCGCCTGCGCGACGCGCTGCGCCAGGACCGAGCCCGCGTGCAGTTCGGCTCGATCAGCAAGTTCGGCCTGATGGAAATGAGCCGCCAGCGCCTGAAGCCGGCGCTGTCCGAAGGCTCGTCGATCCCCTGCCCCCGCTGCGGCGGCTCGGGCCACATCCGCGACACCGAATCGAGCGCGCTGCAGATCCTGCGCATCATTCAGGAAGAGTCGATGAAGGACAACACCGCCGCCGTGCACGTGCAGGTGCCGGTAGAAGTGGCCTCCTTCCTGCTGAACGAGAAGCGCACCGAGATCGCCAAGATCGAACTCAAGCAGCGCGTGAGCGTGCTGATGGTGCCCAACAAGACCCTCGAAACGCCGAACTACAAGCTCGAGCGCCTGAAGCACGACGACCCGCGCCTCGACCACATCGAGGCCAGCTACAAGATGGCCGACGAGATCGAGGACCCGACCTCGGTCACCCGCCGCTCGCAGGAGCCCACCAACAAGCAGACGCCCGTTATCAAGGGCGTGCTGCCCGACGCGCCGGCTCCGGTTGTGCCGCCCAAGCCCGAAGCCGTGCGCGCACCCGCCGCACCGGCGCCGGTCGCTCCGCCCGTGGTGAGCGCGCCCGTTCCGGCGCAGACCGGCTTCTTCGCCTGGATCAAGAACCTGTTCGGCGGCAAGCCCGAGCCGGTCGCGGCTCCCGCGCCGGCGCCGATCCCGGTCGAGGCACCGAAGCCCCGCCGCGACGGCCGCCCCGGCCGAGACGGCGAAGCTCGCGGCGGCGAACAGCGCCGTGGCGGCCGCAACGGCGAAGGCCGCGGTGAACGCGGCGAGCGAAGCGAGGGCCGTGGCGAGAACGGCGGACGCCAGGGCGGCCGCGACGGCGAACAGCGCCGCGGTGGCCGTGGCGGCGAACGCCGCGAAGGCCGCAACGGCGAACAGCGCAACGAGCAACGCAACGAAGGCGCCAACAACCAGCCGCGCGAACAACGCGAGCCGCGCGAAGCCCGTGAGGCACGCGCACCGCGCGACGGCGAACAGCGCCGCAACGGACGCGGCGAGCGCCGCGAAGGCGAAGGCCGCGAAGGTCGCAGCAGCGTGCTGCCGGCCGATGCGCTGGCGGGCACCGACCTCGAAGCCCAGCAACTGGCCGGCGCCGTTGCGGGCGACGAAGGCAGCACGGCCGAACGCGCACCGCGCGCCCGTGGCGAGCGTCGCGAACGTGGCGAGCGCAATGAGCGTGGCGAGCGTGGTGAACGCAATGGCGACCGCGAACGCAACGCAGCCGAGGCCGGCGAAGGCGAGCAGCGCCAGCCCCGCAACGGTCGCGATGAACAGCGCAGCCCCCGTGGCGACCGCAACGACGGCCGCCGTGAACGCCGCGGCAACGACGCAGCGCAAGCCGAAGCGGATGCACGCGGCGCCGAAGCTGCTGCAGCCGACGCCGAGCAAGGCAGCGAAGCCGCCATCAACGGCAATGGCGAGCAGGCACCGCGCCGCGACGGCGAAGAGCGCCGCGGCCGTTCGCGCGACCGCTACGGCCGCGACCGCCGCGAACGCGGCCCGCGCGAAGAAGCCGAAGCCGGCGCCGCAGTGGCTTCCGCCGAAGGCTTCTCACAGCAGGGGCAGCCACAGGAGCCCCAGCAGCAACTGCCGCTGGCGTCCGAGCGCGTCGAAGCAGTGGAAACCGTTGCCGTCGCAACGGAAGTCCGCGAGGCACCGCAGCAACAGCAGCCCCGTGCCGAGCGCCCCGCGCCGGTCGTCGCCGTTGCTGAAGCAGCAGCCGAGCAGATCGTGATCGAAAGCGCTTCCGCCAAGGCACCCGCGGCCGCCAACGGCCGCGCGCTGCCCAAGGTCCAGCCCTTCGAACTGCCGCTGGCAGAACTCGCGCAGATCGCCGAAAGCTCGGGCCTGCAGTGGGTCAACTCGGACGCCGAGCGCATCGCCCAGGCGCGCGCCGCGATCGAAGCCGAGCCGAAGCCGGTGCACGTGCCGCGCGAGCGCCCGCCGCTGGTGGTGCTCGACGAGGGCCCGCTGGTGCTGGTCGAAACCCGCCGCGACCTCGGCTCGATGTCGCTGCCGTTCGAACAACAGCAGCAGCAACAACAGCAGTAAAGCCTGCTGGAAGCAAATGAAAACGGCGCCACTGGCGCCGTTTTCATTCATGCCTTCTGCATCGCCTTTCCGGGCTGAGGCAGCTCGGGCATCTCCAGGATCAGCTGCCCGAAGCGGCAGGCGCATTCGGTCTTGCCGTTCTCGCTCCAGATCAGCGAGAAATCCACGCTCGGCAGCTGCGGCAATCCATAGCGGCCGTCGACGATCTTCATTCCCGGCTCCACGTCCTCGCGCGTGAGCACCGTCACCGCCAGCCCCGCGAGCACCGCCGCGCGAATGCCGTGCTGGCTCGCCGAGGTGAAGACCACATGCCAGTCGAGCGCCATCGCATCCAGCGCCTCGCTCGCCACCTCGCGGTTGACGCAGGGCTTGGGAAAGAAAGCCAGCGGCAGCGAGGCACCGGGCGCCGCCTCGAAGGTCTCGGCCGCCGCCCATACCAGCTGCGTGCGCCGCAGGCGCGTGCCCTCCTCGCAGCCGGGTGGCGACATCACCACCGCAAGATCCAGCTCGCCCGCGCGGACCATGGCGCGGAAGTCGAGATGCATGCTCACGCTGACTTCCATGCGCGTGGCGGGAAAAGAGCGAGCGAACTGCGAAAGCAACGGAGGCAGACGCTCGCCCATGAAGGTATCCGGCGCGCCGAAGCGCACCACGCCAGCGATGGGCGAGGGCTGGAAGCGCCGCGTCATCGCGTCCAGCGTCTCGAGGATCTGCTGGGCATAGCGCAGGAAGTCTTCGCCGTCCTCGGTCACCGTGAGGCGGCGCGTCGTGCGATGCAACAGCGGCCGGCCCACCTGCTCTTCCAGCCGCCTGATCTGGTGGCTCACGGCCGACTGCGTCAGGTGCAGCCGCTGGGCGGCGCGCGTGAAGCCGCCGGTTTCCTTGACGGCCACGAAGGCGCGCAGCAGTGCGGGGTCGAAGTCCATGGCAATGAATAAATGATGGCTTTTAATGGGTCTCAGGAAATTAAATCATTTCCATCATGAAGAGGCTTTACCCAGAATCGCCCGGACCTGTCGCCTTCAAGGACTTCCGAAAGATTCCGATGCCCCTTTCCCACACCGGCAAGAACCGCGTCGCACTGGCCGCGATCTGCCTCATTGCCCTGATGTTCGGCCTGGAGATCTCCAGCGTGCCCGTCATCCTTCCCACGCTCGAAAAGGCGCTGCATGGCGACTTCAGCGACATGCAGTGGATCATGAACGCCTACACCATCGCCTGCACCACGGTGCTGATGGCCGCCGGGACGCTGGCCGACCGCTACGGCCGCAAGCGCATCCTCGTCGTCAGCGTGGCGCTGTTCGGCCTGACCTCACTGGCCTGCGGGCTCGCGCAGAACGCGCCGGTGCTGATCGCCGCGCGCTTCCTGCAGGGCCTCAGCGGCGGCGCGATGCTGATCTGCCAGCTCGCGGTGCTGTCGCACCAGTTCCAGCAAGGCAAGGAACGCAGCCGGGCCTTCGCCACCTGGGGTGTGGTGTTCGGCATGGGCCTGGGCTTCGGGCCGGTCATCGGCGGCGCGATCGTGGCGCTGTCGAGTTGGGAATGGGTGTTCCTGGTCCACGCGCCGCTCGCGGCGGCGGCGCTGGCCCTGGTGCTCGGCAGCGTGGAGGAGTCGAGCGACCCCGACGCGCAGCGGCTCGACTTGCCCGGCATCGTCACGCTGTCGCTCGCGGTGCTGGGGCTGACCTGCTTCATCACGCAGGGGCCCGGCCTCGGCTTCTCGAGCCCGCTGGCCATCGGCATCGCCGCCGCGTCGGCCGCGAGCTTCGCGCTCTTCCTGTGGGTGGAGAAGATCAACCCGCATCCGATGTTCGACTTCTCGGTCTTCAGGATCCGCGACTTCTCGGGCTCGATCATCGGCTCCATCGGCATGAATTTCAGCTTCTGGCCGTTCATGATCTACCTGCCCATCTTCTTCCAGGGCGCGCTGGGCTACGACGCCGTAGTGGCCGGCTCCTCGCTGCTGGCCTACACGTTGCCCACGCTGGTGCTGCCGCCGCTGGCCGAGCGGCTCTCGCTGCGCTACCGCCCGGGCGTGGTGATTCCGGCGGGCCTCTTCGTCATCGGCCTCGGCTTCATGGCCATGCGCTACGGCAGCGGCATGGCCCATGCGAGCTGGATGACGATGCTCCCCGGCTGCCTGCTCGCGGGTATCGGGCTCGGGCTGACCAACACGCCCGTCACCAACACCACCACCGGCTCGGTGCCCAGCGCGCGCGCGGGCATGGCTTCGGGCATGGACATGAGCGCGCGGCTGATCACGCTGGCCATCAACATCGCGCTGATGGGCTTCGTGCTGCTCGAGGGCGTCCATGCGCACCTGCGCGGCGCGCTGTCCGCATCGCTCGATGCGCTGCAGCTGCGCGCGCTGGCGGAGAAAGTCGCGGCGGGCAGCTTCGCGTCGCTGGGCGAGAGCTTTCCCGCGCTGCCGCAGCTCGATCCGTCCGGAGCAACGGTTCATGCCGCGCTGGCGCACGGCTTCGGACTGGTGATGCTCTACGGAGGCGCCGGCGTATGGCTGCTGGCCGGCATCAGCTGGCTGGTATTCGGTAGCGGCAGCAAGAAGCCATCGGTGCGGCCCGCGTGCCCCTAGCCCTTGTAGGCTGGCCTCAGGAGTTCTCGACCTGCGCCGCGCGCTTCCAGGCCTCGGCGGCCTGCTCGGCGTCGTCGCGGTCTTCCGCCAGCTGCGCCAGTGCGAGCCAGGCGCGGCGATAGAGCTCCGTGTCCTGCAGGCCCATGCCGGCCTGCATCAGCAGCTGCTGGGCCTTGCCCCAGAGCTGGCGCTTCATGCAGGCCATGCCCGCGAGGTACTGCAGGTTCGCGTCGCGCGGGTTGTTGCGCTGCGCGCTCTCGATGCGCGCGAGCCATTCGGCGTCCACCGAGTCGAGCCCTGCTTCGAGCGCGCGCGCCAGCTTGACGCGCAGCCCGTCGCCGAGCCCGCGCGGATTGGCCACCATGCGCTCCCAGGCCGGCAGCAGCCAGCCGCGCGCCAGTGCCAGATCGCCGCGCAGCGCGACCATGCGCTGGGCCGCGTGGATCGCCACCTCGGGCATCTCGCGCTCACCGGCATCGAGTTCGGTCCAGGCACGCAGCAGCTGGGCCGGATCATGCGCGCCCGACAGCAGCTCGGTCGCGAGGCCGCGCACGATGCTTTGTGCGGCCGCATCCGAGAAAGCGCGGTGCTTGGCCAGCAGGCGCGCGGTTTCGAGTGCTTCGAGCGTGCGGCGATCCTGACGCGCGGCCTTCAGGCGCAGCCGCAGTGCGAGCGTGCGGCGCTGCGCGCCCTGCGGCAGTTCTTCGAGCCGCGCCAGTGCGGCTGCTGCATCGCGATCTTCGAGGGCCCAGCGCGCAGCGCGCAGTTGCACGCCTTCGCGCGTCTCGGGGCTGGCGAGCACGGTGCGATCCGCACTTTCGTTGAGGGCCTGCTGCAGATGCGCGTCGCGCGCCGCCTTGTCCTGCAGCGCCTGCGCGCTTTCCGCGGCGAGCAGGTGCGAGAGCACGCGAACCTGCTGCGCCTGCGGCAGGCTGGCGCCGAGCGCGGCGAGCGTTTTCTCCTGTGTGAGCGCGGCCTGCGCGGCCTTTCGCGCGCGCGAGAAGCGGCCGGAGATCAGTTGCACCATCGCATCGAGCAGGGCTGCGTGCAGCGTGCGCTCCTTCTGCTGCAGCCGCCACTGGCGCGCCTGCGTGGGCAGCGAGAACAGCGCCGCCAGCGCCCGCAAGGCCGCATGCAGCAGCACGAAGGCCACCAGCAGGATCACGAGCACGAGGTTCAGCGAAAGATCGACACGCCACGGCGGCCAGAACACGGTGATCGTGCCCTGGTTGTTGCCTGCGAAGAGAGCGACTGCCGCCGCGACGGCGAAGAGGGCAAGAAGCCAGATTGCTGCGCGCATGGATGTCCGATCAGCGCCCTGCTGCGGCAGTCGCGAGCGCCGCCAGCGTGTCGTCGATGCGGACCGGCTCGGTCGTCTTCACCAGCGACTGCAACTGCTGCAGCAGCGTGGCGGCGGCCTGGGTGCGGCGCGATGCGGGATCGAAGTAACGGTTGAGCGAGGCGGTCACCTGCGACAGCTCGCTGCGCGTGGCCTCCATCTGCCGCGACAGCAGCGACAGGCGCGCGTTGAGCAGCTTCAGCTTGAGGTTCTCGCGCAGGAAGTACGACTGCTCGGGCGCCAGCAGGATCGCCTCCGGGCTCTGGATGCGGCCGACGCGCACCAGCGAGCGGGCCTCGCCGCGCACGGTGAGCAGCACGCGGCGCCACCAAGGCGCATCGGCGGGTATGGGCTCGGGCTGCCATGCATTGGTGCCGGTGCCGCGCACGGCCACCGCGTTGAGCGTGGGCAGGTCGTCGACGTTGCGCATCAGCTCGTCGAGCTTCTGCAGCGCCTCGGCGCCGTCGTTGCTGGCGCTGCTGCGCAGGCGGTCGGCATCGCGCTGCATGGCGCGCTGCAGCGGAGTGAGCCGCGGCTGCGCGGCGCGTGCGATGCGTGTGTCGCCGGCCTTCAGCGCGGCCAGCAGCGGCTCGACGCTGCCGGTGACCTGCGCCTGCTGCAGGGCAAGGCGCACGGCCGACTCGATGTCGACCACGAGGTTCTCGTCGCGCGAACGCGAGAGGCTCTGGATGAGTTCCTCGAGCTGGGAGCGCTGCAGCGCGACTTCTGCCACGCGGGTCTCGACCAGCGCCACGCGGGCCGAGGCATCCCGCACCGTGTCGCTGGCCTGGCGGGCCAGCGTGCGCGCCTCCATCGACTGCGCGATGGCGTCGGCGCTCTGGCGCGCCAGCTGCTCCTTCATGCCGCCGACCTTCTGCCAGAGCGCGATGGACATCAGCAGTGCGACCAGCGCCACCAGGGCCACCAGGCCGAAGCCGATGCGGGAGAGAAGCAGTGCGCCCGCGGCCTGCGCGGCAGGTGTCTGATGCGGTGCCAGCGGGGCTGGCACCGGCGCCGTGGCAGCGGATGGGGAAGGAGAAAGATCGTCTGTGGGGGACGCGGCGCTCATGCCAAGGATTCTATAGACGCGACCAGCGCATCCAGCAGGGGCGTGCATACACGCAACGCCCCGAAACCCGCGCCACGCGCGGCTTCGCCGATGCGCGCATGCGTGGCGACCGCGCTTGCGGCATGCCACTGCACGCCCGGCATCGCGCGCTGCAGATTGGCGATCGCCTCCGAGCTGCTGAAGAGCCAGATCGCCCGGCCTTCGGCGCCGTCCATGGCGAGGCGGTGTTGTACGACGTCCAGCGATGGCGGCAGCCTGCGATAGGCCACCACGGTGTCGCGATGGCCGCCCGCCGCATCGATCTCGTTGGCCAGCCAATCACGACCGGCCGGTTGGCCGGCTTCGTCGCCGCCGCGCACGATCAGCACGCGCACGTCCTTGGACACCTGTGCGTGGACACGCTCCCAGAGCGCCTCGGAATCGAAGCGCGTGGCTTCGGGCGGCGGCGCGTCGATGGAATCGGACGGCACGCCCGCACGCAGCAAGGCGCGCTTCGTACCAGGGCCCGTGGCCCAGAAGCGGCAACCTGCCAGCGAATCGGCGGCACCTCTGTATTGGAAGAAGTGCTCGACCGCCGTGGCGCTCACGAACATCAGCGCGGCATAGTCCGAGAGCTGCCGCCATGCCGCGCGCAGCGGCTCGATGTCGGTGGCGGGTTCGATCACGATGAGCGGCAGCGCCACCGCCTCGATCCCCGCTGCGCGCAGATCGCTGACCCATTGCGCGGCTTCGCGCGCCGGCCGCGTGACGATGACGGGACGGCCGGTCATACGATGACCACCGGTGTCAGTGGGCTCCGCCGGCACGCAGCAGCGCCGCAGCATGCTCGCCGAGCGCGTCGGCCTGGGCGAAGTCGCCGACGGATGCCAGCGCGTGCACCCTCACCAGCGGCACGTTGCCTTCGGGGTCGCCCCAGGCGGCATCGATGCGAAGCGCGCCGTCGGCCTGCCAGCGAGCGTGGGCCGCGAGAGGCATGGAGCAGCTGCCGCCCATCGCGCGGCTCACGGCGCGCTCGGCGGCGGTGGAGAGCCAGTCGCCTTGGTGGGCCAGCGGGCCCAGCAGTTCGATGAGGTCCTTGCGGTCGGCGCGCACTTCGATGCCGAGCGCACCCTGCCCCGCGGCAGGCAGCATGGTGTCGGCGTCGAAGGCCACGCGGATGCGGCTTTCCAGCCCCAGCCGCTTGAGACCGGCCGCGGCCAGCACGATGGCGTCGTACTGCCCTTCGTCGAGCTTGCGCAGGCGGGTGTCGAGGTTGCCGCGCAGCGGTTCGATGCGCAGGTCGGGCCGCAGCGCGCGCAGCAGCGCCATGCGGCGCAGGCTGGAGGTGCCGACGACGGCGCCCTGCGGCAGCGCGTCGAGCGATTCGTAGCGGGGGGAGACGAGCGCGTCGCGCGGGTCTTCGCGCTCGAGCACGCAGGCCAGCACGAAGCCTTCGGGCAGGTCCATCGGCACGTCCTTCAGCGAATGGACGGCAATGTCGGCGCGCCCTTCCTCGAGTGCGAGTTCGAGTTCCTTCACGAAGAGCCCCTTGCCGCCCACCTTGCTGAGCGTGCGGTCCAGGATCTGGTCGCCGGTGGTGGTCAGCCCCAGCAGGCTGACGGTGTGGCCTCTTTCTTGCAAAAGCGCCTGCACATGTTGGGCTTGCCACAGTGCCAGGCGGCTTTCGCGCGTGGCGATCACGATATTGCTCAAGACCGGCCTCAAAAGTACGTGTTCCAAACCGCGGGAATGCTAGCATGTTGCGCCGCAACAACGAAGACGGCACTCCATTCAAGAAGTCCAGGACAAACATCGAATGAAAGCCAGCAAGACACCTGCTCCGCCCAAGCGCCGCCAGGCCGAAGACCAGCCTCTGATCGAAGACATCCGGCTGTTGGGCCGGATCCTCGGCGACGTGATCCGGGAGCAGGAGGGAGAAGAGACATATGCACTGGTCGAGAAGATCCGCACTCTCTCCGTGGCTTTCCGCCGCGATGCGGACCAGGCGGCCGACCGGGCGCTGAAGAACCTGCTCAAGGGGCTGAGCGCCGCCGAGACGGTGCGCGTGATCCGCGCCTTCACCTACTTCAGCCACCTGGCCAATCTTGCCGAAGACCGCCACCAGATCCGCCGCCGCACCGAGACCGAGCGCGCCGGCGAGAGCGTCGAGGGCGACCTGCAGACCGCGCTCGCGCGCATCCGCAAGGCCGGCGTGAAGCCCGACGAGATCGTCGCCTCGCTGGCCCACAGCTATGTCTCGCCAGTGCTCACCGCGCACCCCACCGAAGTGCAGCGCAAGAGCATCCTCGATGCCGAACGCGCCATCGCGCAACTGCTGACGGTGCGCGACGAGATCCGGCTGCGCCAGAGCGCCTATGCCTCGGGCAAGGACACGCTCACGCCGCTGGAATTTGCCGAGAACGAAACACAGATCCGCACCCGCGTCACGCAGATCTGGCAGACGCGCATCCTGCGTTTTTCCAAGCTCACCGTGGCCGACGAGATCGAGAACGCGCTGAGCTACTACGAAGCCACCTTCCTGCGCGAGATCCCGCGCGTGTACGCCGACCTGGAAAAGGCGCTGGCCCAGGGCGGCCAGGCGCCGTCGGTGGCGCCCTTCCTGCGCATGGGCCAGTGGATCGGCGGCGACCGCGACGGCAACCCCAACGTCACGGCCGAGACGCTCGAATACGCGCTGAGCCGCCAGTGCGAGCTGGCGCTGCGCTACTACCTCACCGAGGTGCACTACCTCGGCGGCGAGCTGTCGCTGTCGGCCACGCTGGTCGACGTGTCGGTGGAAATGCAGGCACTCGCAGAGCGCTCGCCCGACACCAGCGAGCACCGCAAGGACGAGCCCTATCGCCGCGCCCTCACCGGCGTGTACGCGCGCCTGGCGGCCACGCTGCGCGAGCTGACCGGCGGAGAGGCCGCGCGGCACGCCGTCGCGCCGCAGAACCCCTACAAGAGCGCCGAGGAGTTCCTGGCCGACCTGCGCACCATCGCCGAATCGCTGGAGGAAAAGCACGGCAGCGTGCTCGCCGCGCCGCGCCTGCTGCCGCTGATCCGCGCGGTGGAGGTGTTCGGCTTCCACCTGGCCACGGTCGACCTGCGCCAGAGTTCCGACAAGCACGAGGCCGTGATCGCCGAGCTGCTGGCCACCGCGCGCATCGAGCCTTCGTATGCGTCGCTGGCCGAGGAGGCCAAGCAGACGCTGCTGCTGAAGCTGCTCGACGACGCGCGGCCGCTGCGCGTGCCCGACGCCGACTACTCGCCGCTCGCCAGGAGCGAGCTGGCCATCTTCTCGGCCGCGCGCACCGCGCGTGCGCGCTACGGCACCGCCGCCATCCGCCACTACATCATCAGCCACACCGAAACGGTGAGCGACCTGCTCGAAGCCCTGCTGCTGCAGAAGGAAGCGGGCCTGCTGCGCGGCGCGATGGACGGCAAGGCCACCTGCGACCTGATCGTGGTGCCGCTGTTCGAGACCATCGAGGACCTGCGCAACGCCGCGCCCATCGTGCGCGCCTTCTATGCGCTGCCGAACATCCAGGCGCTCATCGAACGCTCGGGCGCCGAGCAGGACGTGATGCTCGGCTACTCCGACAGCAACAAGGACGGCGGCATCTTCACCAGCAACTGGGAGCTGTACCGCGCGGGCATCGCGCTGGTGTCGCTCTTCGACGAACTCAACAAGAAGAAGGCCAACCCCATCCGCCTGCGCATGTTCCATGGCCGAGGCGGCACGGTGGGGCGCGGCGGCGGCCCGAGCTACCAGGCCATCCTCGCGCAGCCGCCGGGCACGGTGCGCGGGCAGATCAGGCTGACGGAGCAGGGCGAAGTCATCGGCTCCAAGTACGCCAACCGCGAGATCGGCCGGCGCAACCTCGAGACGCTGGTGGCCGCCACGCTCGAGGCCACGCTGCTGCCGCAGGGCAAGTCGGCGCCCGCCAATTTCCTCTCGGCCGCGAGCGAACTCTCCGCGGCGAGCATGGCGGCCTACCGCAAGCTGGTGTACGAAACCCCGGGCTTCGGCGACTACTTCTTCGGCTCCACGCCGATCCGCGAGATCGCCGAGCTCAACATCGGCTCGCGCCCCGCGTCGCGCAACCCCAGCCACAAGATCGACGACCTGCGCGCGGTGCCGTGGAGCTTCAGCTGGGGCCAGTGCCGCCTCACGATTCCGGGCTGGTTCGGCTTCGGCTCGGGCGTGGAGCAGTTCCTGGCCGCCGCCGGCAACGCGGCGGGCCGCAAGGAGCGCCAGGCGCTGTTGCAGCGCATGTACGCGCAGTGGCCCTTCTTCCGCACGCTGCTGTCGAACATGGACATGGTGCTCGCCAAGAGCGACCTCGCGCTGGCCTCGCGCTACGCCGAGCTGGTGACCGACCGCAAGCTGCGGCAGAAGGTGTTCTCGATGATCGACGCCGAATGGCACCGCACCTCCGATGCACTCACGCTCATCACCGGCGCGAAGCAGCGGCTCGAGGGCAACGCCGAGATGCAGCGCTCGGTGCGCCACCGCTTCCCGTACATCGACCCGCTTCACCACCTGCAGGTCGAGCTGATGCGGCGTTACCGCGCGGGCGACGGCGGCGAGCGGCTGCAGCGCGGCATCCATATCTCGATCAACGGGGTGGCGGCGGGCCTGCGCAACACGGGCTGACGCCACCGCGCGAGCCGGGACGGGCCCTTCGGGGCCCGTCGTCGTTTGCAGCGCGCATAGACTCGCAGCCCTATCCACCGAAAGAGAACGCCATGAAAGGCTCCTGCCTCTGCGGCACCGTCCGGTACGAAGCCGCGCGCCTGGCCGGCCCCATCGTCCACTGCCACTGCGCGACCTGCCGCAAGGCGCACAGCGCCGCGTTCACCACGACCGGCCGCGTCGACCGCGCAGACTTCCGCTGGACCGCGGGCGAGGAAGCCATCGGCTCCTTCGAATCGACGCCCGGCAAGCTGCGCCACTTCTGCACCCGCTGCGGCACGCACCTCGTGGCCGAGTGGGTGGACAAGCCCCAGGTCATCCTGCGCCTGGGCTCGCTCGACGACGACCCAGGCCAGCGCCCCGCCTCGCACATCTGGACTTCGCACGAGGTGCCATGGCTCGATCACACGACAGAGATTCCGTCGTTCCCCGAAGCACCGCCGGCGAAGGCATGAGCGCATGAGCACGAAGATCGGCTCCCGCCGCAGGCTCATCGTCGCCATCCTTCTGTGCGTGGCGGTGGGCGGCGCGGTGGTGCGGCACTACGCGGCGCCAGGCTCGACCACGCGCGATATCGCGACGCTCCTGATGGTGCTGTGGGTGCCGATCATCGGCAACGTGATCGCCTGGCTGATCGGCAAGTGGCCGCGCCGTGCGCCTGCCGCAGCACCGCCGGGCTTCGATGCGCTGGGTGCGTTCACGCCCGGTGCGCTCGCGGAGATCACTTTCCGCAAGCCCGCCCTGCCCTCGCAGGACACGCCCATCGCGCCGGGCGAATACCGCTGCGCGCTGGTGCTCGACAAGGAAGGCTTCTCGGCGCGCTGGATGGTGCCGGCGGGCGATGCGCTGGAGCGCGGCAAGCCCGCCGCGCTCGAAGTCGAGTTCCTCTCGCCCGCCGTCGCGCTGCCCCGCTTCCAGCCCGGTACAACCTTTCGCGTACTGATCGGCGATTCCTTCGTCGCCGATGGCCGAATACTGCAATTGCGACCCGCGCTCAGCTAGGCCGCTGCAGAGGCCCCATGGATGGCGATAGCCATCAAAAGGGCCCATTGTTCATCCCCGGGAAACTGTCTGCTGCCGCGCGGCACCTTTGTCGCAAGCGCGACGGCTCGCACACTCCATGCCTCTTCAACGGCATCGGTGCGCGCGCCGCCGCCGACGCTCCAAAGGACAGCTTCCCATCATGATGAATTCACCCAGCAGCAACCCGTGCATCGACGAACTCGGAGCACCGGTGCAGGCCGCGGCAGCACACGTTCCGGCCTCGCGCTCCGCATGGCTCGCCGTCGGCTCCATCGCCGTCGGCACCTTCGCGATGGTCTCGACGGAGTTCATGCCCATCGGCCTTCTCACCGACATCGCGCGCGGCCTCAACGTGTCCGACGGCACGGCCGGACTCATGGTCACCATGCCCGGCGTGCTCGCCGCCTTCGCCGGGCCGGCGCTCATCGTCGCTTCGGGCAAGCTCGACCGCCGCACCGTGCTGATCGCGCTCACCACCTTGCTGATCGCATCGAACCTGCTCGCGGCCTTCGCGCCCAACTTCGCCACCATGCTGGTGGCACGCCTGCTGCTCGGCCTGTGCGTGGGCGGCTTCTGGACTTTCGCTCCCGCCGCCGCCACGCAGCTGGTGCCGCATGCCTCGCAGGCTCGCGCGATGTCGATCGTGCTGGCCGGCGTGTCGGCCGCCACCGTGCTCGGCGTGCCGGCCGGCTCCTTCCTCGGCACGCTGTTCGGCTGGCGTGCATCGTTCGCCGTGACGGGCGCGCTCGCGGCCGCCGTGCTGGTGGTGCAGCTGTGGTTGCTGCCTTCGATCCCGCCGGTGCGCGCCATCGGCGCGCGCGACCTGCTCACGCCGCTCACGCGCCGCATGGCGCAGGTCGGCCTGCTCGCGGTGCTGTTCTTCATCGCCGGCCACTTCGCGGCCTACACCTACCTGAAGCCGCTGCTGCAGCAGGTGTTCGGCCTCGCGCCCAACTCGGTGTCGACGCTGCTGCTGGTGTACGGCGCGGTGGGCTTCATCGGCACCTTCCTCGGCGGCAGCCTGGTGGCGCGCAGCGTGCGCGGCACCACCCTGCTGGCGGCGCTGATGCTGGCCACCGCCCTGCTGCTGACGACGGTGATCGGCTCCGGCTTCGTGCCCGGCGCGGTGGTGGTCGTGATCTGGGGCGTGGCCTTCGGCCTGATCCCGGTCGCGCTCACCGGCTGGATGATGGAAGCCGTGCCCGACGCACCCGAGGCCGGCCAGGCCCTGCTGGTGAGCGGCTTCCAGGTGGCGATCGCCTCCGGCGCGCTGATCGGCGGCGTGACGGTCGACAGCTTCGGCATCTCCAGCGCGATGGTGCTCAGCGGCGTGCTGGTGCTGATCGCAGCGCTGATCGTCGGCACGCTGGGCCGCGCGCGCGGCGGTGCCTCGCTGGCTGCCGTGCCCGAGTAATTACAGGCAATTCCTACAGGCAATTCCGCGATCAGTGGCGGCCGGGCTTCCCGGCCGCCACGATCGCATCCAGCACCACGCGCAAGGCCTTGCCGACGGGTTTGTCGCGCCGCACCACGATGGCCAGCGCACGGTGCATGCGAGGGTTCAGCCGGCTGGCCTTCAGCTCCGGGTGCGCGCCGCGCCCTGTCATCGCCATGCCGGGCACGATGGCATAGCCCAGCCCCGCGGCCACCATCTCCTTCATCGCCTCCACGCTGCCCAGCTCCATCACCGGCTGCGGCTGCAGGCCCTCGGCGGCGAACCAGCGGTCGACCAGCTTGCGGGTGTTGGCCGCGGGCTCGAACAGCACCAGCGGCAGACCGGCCAGATCGCCCGGCGCGACCTTCGACTTCAGCGGTGCGAGGTCCTGCCGGCCGATGGCGACGAACTCGTCGTCGAGCACCGGCATCACCGCCAGCGAGCGCCCGGCCACGGGCAGCGTGACCAGCGCGAGATCGAGGCTGTTTTCTTCCACCTTGCGCGCCTGGTCTTCTGTGTTGCCGGTGCTGACCACCACGCCGAGTTCGGGAAAGCGCTCACGCAGCCCGCGCAGCACAGAAGGCAGGAAATGCAGGCAGGCCGTCGCACCCGTGCCCAGCCGTACGCGGCCCGCGATGCCGCTGGCGTGATCGGCGAGCGCGTCGATGGCGTTCTCCACCGCGGTCTCGATGTTCTGCGCGTGGCGCAGCAGCTCCATGCCCGCCGGCGTGGCCTGCGCGCGCTTGCCGACGCGCTCCACCAGGCGCACCGCCAGCCGGCGTTCGAGCTGGCGGATCTGCAGGCTCACAGCCGGCTGCGAAAGGCCCAGCCTGTCTGCCGCGGCCGAGAAGCTGCCGGTTTCGATGACGAGCGCGAAGGACCGGAGCTGGTCGAGGTTGAGCGATTTATCCAAAGTTTTTCTCATGCCCTGCATAGGCAGACGAAGCTTCACTTATCGATGGCGCATCGTCAAGATCGGGGCCATGTCATCGCCATCCACCGCTCCCCTCGCTTCCACCGCCGTAGAAATCCTCGATGCCATGCCGCATCACATGGCCGCCGTTCGATCCATCTACAGCCACTACGTGCTGCACGACCTGTGCTCCTTCGAGGAGGAAGTGCCCTCTGTCGACCAGATGCAGCAGCGCCGCGCCGACGTGATCGCGCGCGGCATGCCCTACCTGGTGGCGATGCTCGACGGCGAGGTCGCCGGCTACGCCTACGCCACCGCCTACCGCGCCCGCTCGGCCTACCGGCATTCGGTGGAAGACTCGGTCTACGTCGCGCAGGGCATGCACGGCCACGGCATCGGCAAGGCGCTGCTGCGCGAGGTGGTCCGGCGCTGCACCGAAGCCGGCTTCACGCAGATGGTCGCCTGCGTGGGCAACAGCGCCAACGCGGGCTCGCTGCGGCTGCATGAAAGCCTGGGCTTCGCGCAGGTCGGCGTGCTGCGCGACATCGGCTTCAAGTTCGGGCGCTGGGTCGACACCGTGCTGATGCAGCGCGCCCTGCGCTGAGGCTGCGTCGTCATGTCGGGCAACACCGCCGGCCCCGCGCGCGGCTGGCTGGCGCTGCTGTGCGCGAGCCGGCTGCTGCAATCGATGATCGTCACCGCCTACTCCGGCGTGCTGCCCTTCGCGATGGCCGACTGGCACATGACGGCCGCGCAGGCCGGCTCGATCCAGAGCGCCTGGCACGTGGGCTACATGAGCTCGCTGTTCGCCGTGGGCCTGCTGGCCGACCGCTACGGGCCGCAGCGCATCTTCTTCACGGGCAGCGCGGTGAGCGCGGCGGCTGCGCTCGCCTTTGCGCTCTTCGCACGCGACCATCTCTCGGCCATGCTGCTCTACGGCCTGGCCGGACTGTGCGCGGGCGCCTCGTACACGCCGGGCCTGCAGCTGCTGGCGCACAACACCGAGCCCGCCGTGCGCGGGCGCGCGATGGGGCTCTTCATCGGATCGTCGTCGATGGGCTATGCACTCTCGCTCGCGGTGGCGGCGGCGTTCAGCCATCTGCATCAGTGGCGGCTGGGGCTGCTGGCCGCTGCGGCCTGCACGGTGGCTGGCGCGGTGCTCACGGCGCAAGCGCTGCGCCGCATGCGGCTGCCCTCGCCCCCCGCGCCCGGTGCGATCCGCGAAGGCACCCTGCACGCCCTGGCAGCCACGGTGCGCGACAAGCCCGCGATGGCCGGCAACTGGGCCTACGCCTTCCACTGCTGGGAACTGATGGCGCTCTGGGCATGGCTGCCGGCGTACCTGGTCGCCTCTTCGGGCGTGGCCTCGTCGTGGCAAGGCGCCGGCATCGCACTGGCGGCGCTGGCCCATCTGGTGAGCGTGTTCGGCAGCATCGCGGGCGGCGCGGCTTCCGACAGGCTGGGTCGCGCGCGGGTGATGATGATCGCCACCGTCGCGAGCCTTTGCATGTCCTTCGCCTTCGGCTGGATGTGGAGCTGGCCGCTGTGGCTGCTGGCGGCGGCAGCGGCCGTCTACAACCTGTTGGCCATCGCGGATTCGTCGGTCTACTCGACCGCGCTGGCCGACGTGGTGGCGCCGCACCGGCTGGGCGTGGCCTTCTCGGTGCGCTCGGTGATGGGCTTCGGCGCGGGCGCGCTCAGCCCCTGGGTGTTCGGCCTCGCGCTGGACTGGGGGCAAGGCAGCTTCGGCATCGGCAGCACGCATGCGTGGGTGGCGGCATGGAGTTCGGCCGGGCTGGGCGCGCTGCTGGGGCCGCTGATGATCGCGCGCTTCTCGCGGCTGCATCGGGCGCACATGGCGGCGCGCTGAACGCGCGTCCTGCACCTCGGGTTTTAAAATAAAACTGATGCCGGCAATCGCCGGCCCAGCCAGACTCGATCCGGAAAGAAACGCTCCTCATGGCCCAACGAAAAAGCCTCAAGGCCGATGCATGCCCGATGGCACGCGCGCTCGACATCGTCGGCGACCAGTGGTCGCTGCTCGTGATCCGCGATGCCTTCGACGGCATGAAGCGCTTCGGCGAATTCCAGCAGAGCCTGGGCGTCGCCAAGAACATCCTGTCGGACCGGCTGAAGAACCTGGTGCAGGAAGGCGTGCTCGAGCTCGTGCCCGCCTCCGACGGAACTGCCTACCAGGAATACGTGCTCACGCCCAAGGGCAAGGGCCTGTTCCCCGTGGTGGTCGGCCTGCGGCACTGGGGCGAGGCGCACCTGTACGCGAAGGGCGAGCCGCACTCGGTGCTCGTCGAGCGCGACAGCGGCAAGCCGGTGCCGAAGATCGAGTTGCGAACGCGCGATGGAAAGCCGCTCGATCCGGCCGCGACCTTCGTGAAGAAGCTTCCCGCGACCGCCCGGGCTGCGAAGGCGCGAAGCGCGACCTCATAGCGCGGCGCGCGCGGGCTACTCGCCCAGCAGCTCCCCGATCGGCTGCAGGTCCTCCACCCGGTCGCAGATCGACTTGATCACCATCGTGATCGGAATGCCCAGCAGCAGGCCCCAGATGCCCCAGAGCCAGCCCCAGAAGATCACGCCCACGAACACCGCCACCGGGTTCATGCGGCTGGTGCGGCTGGTGAGCCAGGGCATCAGCAGGTTGCCGATGACGGTGTGGATGCCCAGCGACATGCCGGCCACCACGATGCCCATCTGCAGGCTGTTGAACTGCAGGAAGGCCACCAGCCCCGCGGCCGCCAGCACGATCACCGAGCCGATATAGGGAATGAGGTTGGTGACGGCCGCGATGATTCCCCACACGGCCGCGTTCTCCATGCCGACGGCCCAGAACGCGAGGCCCGTGGCCACGCCGACGATGGCGCTCACCAGGATCTGCACGAGCAGGTAGCGCTCGATGTTGCGCGTGATGTCGTCCAGCACGTGCACCGTCACCTTCTTCTTCTGCAGGCTCGAGCCGGTGATCTTGATGAGCTTGCGCCTGAAGGTGTCGCCCGAGCACAGCGCGAAGTAGGTCAGGAAGGCCACCAGCGTGAACTGCCCCATTGCACTGAGCAGTCCGACGGTGCCGCTGAGCAGGTAGTCGCGCACGTTGAAGCTGGGCCGCTCGATGATGACGCGCGCCACGCCCTTGCGCGAAGCGACGCGGGCCGAGTTCTCCTCGGCCGCCTTCTCGAGCTGCGCCGCCGCCTGCTGCACGTTGTCCAGCGGCGTGGCGCTGGCGCCCCGGTCGCGGCGCATGGCCTGGCCCAGCTTCTGCGCGGCCACGGGCAGCGAGTCGAGCAGCTGCGTGGCGCTGCCCGAGAGCGAATAGCCGGTATAGCCCAGGCCGCCGAAGAGGCCCATGAGGATCAGCCCCGCACCGATCCAGCGTGGCAGCTTCCAGCGATGCAGCAGCTCGACCAGCGGCGACAGCGCATAGGTCAGCAGCAGGCTCAGCATCAGCGGAATGAAGACGGCCTGCCCCCACTGCAGCGCGAACACGCTGGCCAGTACCGCGAGCACCACCAGCGAGGCGCTGCGCACGTCGACGGGCATGTGCAGCAGCAGGCGCTCGCGCGCCGGGGCGGGCGGCTCGGGGGCGGGTGCAGGCGGTTCAGGTTCCGGCCCGGGGGCCGGCTCGGCCGCCATCGGCTGCGCAGGTTCGGCAACCGGCTCGGTCGGCGGCGCAGCTTCCGCCACCATGGGCTTGTCGTCGCTCATCGCGTTTCCTTCAGCACCTCGCGCACCGCCGCGAGCTGCCGGCGCGACACGGCCACGGGCTCGGGAATGGAATCCAGCCGCAGGGCCCAGCCCTCGGCGTCCTCGCCGTCGTCGTATTTCTCCAGCGCGCGTATCGCCGAGCGCGCGACCAGCGCGTTGCGGTGCACGCGCAGGAAGCGCTGCGGATAGCGCTCCTCGAACTCGTTGAGCGAGCCGTCGAGGATGTGGCTGCGCGTGGCGGTGCGCACCGTGAGGTACTTGTATTCGGACTTGAGGTAGAGCACCTCCGACAGCGGCACCCGCTCCGCACGGCCCCGGTCCTGGATCAGCACCGTCTCGGGCGCGGCCTGGGCCTGCTGCAGCGCGCGGCGCTCCTTCAGGAAGCGCTCGACCTTCTGCAGCGCCTGCTGCAGCCGCTCGGCGCGCACGGGCTTGGTGAGGTAGTCGACGGCCTCGAGGTCGAAGGCCGTCACCGCATGGGCGGCGTGGGCGGTCACGAACACCACGGCAGGCGCGTTGGAGCGGCTGCGCAGCGCGCGCGCCACCTCGATGCCGTCGACGCCGGGCATGTGCACGTCGAGCAGCACCAGGTCGAGCGCCAGCGTGCCCAGCTGCTGCAGCGCCTCGCCGCCCTGCGAGGCTTCGGCCACCACTTCGGCGCCGGGAGAGGTGCAGTCGCGCAGCAGCGTGCGCATGCGCGAGCGCGCCAGAGCTTCGTCGTCGACGATGAGTGTCTTGAGGGTCATGATTCGGCGGGAATGGCTATGCGTACTCTGTAGCTTTTCTGGTCCATCCCGGCGCTGAACTGCATCTGCATGTCGTGCAGCAGCCGCAGCCGGTCGCGCACGTTGGCCAGCGCGATGCCGTGGCCGCGCGGCAGCGGCTCGTCGGCCCAGCGCAGCGGCGGAAGGCTGTTGACCACCTCGATCACCACCATGCCGCCGCGCCGCTCGGTGCGGATGCGCAGCCTGGCGCCCTCCGGGCTGGGCTCCACGCCGTGCTTGATGGCGTTCTCGACCAGCGGCTGCAGCAGCAGCGGCGGCAGGCGCGCGTTGCTGGCGGCGGCGTCCAGGTCCCAGCGGATGCGCAGGCGGTCGCCGAAGCGCACCTGCTCGATGGCGAGGTAGCGCTCGGCCAGCGCGATCTCGTCGGCCAGCGTGCCCGATTCGCCGGGGTCGGCCAGCGCCTGGCGGAACAGCTCGGCCAGGTCCTCGAGCATGGTCTCGGCCTTGGCCGGCTCCTCGCGCACCAGTGCGATGGCGCTGTTGAGGGTGTTGAAAAGAAAGTGCGGGCGGATGCGCGACTGCAGCTCCTCCAGCCGCGCCGTGGTGGCTGCCGGCGTCTGGCCCCGGGCGCGCAGCACCATCGCCGCCATCACCAGCCCCGCGAACAGGGCACCCGTGAGCGCGCTGGCGAGCCATGGCGCGCTGGCCAGCACGCCCGTCAGGCGCAGCAGGCCGCAGCCGTAGGTTGCCGACAGCGCGCCGAGCAGCGCGCCGGCCGTGTACTGCCAGTGCTTCGGTAGCCGCCGCAGCGGCTTCTTGAGGCCGCAGGCGCTCACCAGCCACAGCAGCGTGGCGGGCAGCGCCCCGCCGGTGATGGTGGCGGTCTGCACCAGCCATTCGCCGGGCGTGGACACCACGAAAAGGGCTGCGATGGCCACCACCGCCTCGACGAACACCACCGTGCGCAGCACCACGCCGATCTGGCAGGCGTCGAAGATCGACGGGCCGCCGCGCGCGGACGACGCGGCCGCGCGCGCCCTTTCCGACGACGGCGGGGGCGTGGGTGAAGAGCTGGCCGATAAAATCGCCGGGTTGCGCATCGCAGACATCTGATCCATCGGGTAACCAACCCATTATTGCCTCCAGGACGGCTCCCATGACCCAAAACCAACTCGACAAGAAATCCGAAGCCTGGTCGGCCCTTTTCTCCGAACCGATGAGCGACCTCGTGAAGCGCTACACCTCCAGCGTCTTCTTCGACAAGCGCCTGTGGCAGGCCGACATCCAGGGCTCGCTCGCCCATGCCGGCATGCTCGCCGCACAGGGCATCATCAGCGTGCAGGACCACGCCGCCATCGAACGCGGGATGGCGCAGATCCGTTCCGAGATCGAATCCGGCGCCTTCGAGTGGAAGCTCGACCTGGAAGACGTGCACCTGAACATCGAGGCGCGCCTGACCCAGCTGGTCGGCGACGCCGGCAAGCGCCTGCACACCGGCCGCAGCCGCAACGACCAGGTCGCCACCGACGTGCGCCTGTGGCTGCGCGGCGAGATCGACCTGATCGGCGACCTGCTGGTCGAGCTGCAGAAGGCGCTGGTGGACATCGCCGAGAAGAACGTCGACGTGATCCTGCCGGGCTTCACCCACCTGCAGGTGGCGCAGCCGGTGAGCTTCGGCCACCACATGCTTGCCTACGTGGAAATGTTCAGCCGCGACGCGGAGCGCATGAGCGAGGTCCGCAGGCGCGTCAACCGGCTGCCGCTGGGCGCCGCCGCGCTGGCCGGCACCAGCTACCCGCTGGACCGCGAGCTGGTCGCCAGGACCCTGGGCATGGACGGCGTCTGCCAGAACAGCCTGGACGCGGTGAGCGACCGCGACTTCGCCATCGAGTTCACCTCCGCCGCCAGCCTGTGCATGGTGCACGTGAGCCGCATGAGCGAGGAACTCATTCTCTGGATGAGCCAGAACTTCGGCTTCATCAGGATCGCCGACCGCTTCACCACCGGCTCGTCGATCATGCCGCAGAAGAAGAACCCCGACGTGCCCGAGCTGGCGCGCGGCAAGACCGGCCGCGTGGTCGGCCACCTGATGGCGCTCATCACGCTCATGAAGGGCCAGCCGCTGGCCTACAACAAGGACAACCAGGAAGACAAGGAGCCGCTGTTCGACACCGTCGACACGCTCAAGGACACCCTGCGCATCTTCGCCGAGATGATCGGCGGCATCACCGTGAAGCCCGAGGCCATGGAAGCCGCCACCCTGCGCGGCTACGCCACCGCCACCGACCTGGCCGACTACCTCGTGAAGAAGGGCCTGCCCTTCCGCGACGCGCACGAAACGGTGGCCCACGCCGTGAAGGCCGCCACCTCGCACCAGGTCGACCTGGCCGAGCTGCCGCTGGCCGTGCTGCAGCAGTTCAATCCGAGTATCGAGAAGGACGTGTACGACGTGCTGAGCCTGCGCGGCTCGCTGAACGCGCGCAACATCCTGGGCGGCACCGCACCGGCACAGGTGAAGGCGCAAGTGGCCCGCCACCGCGCCCGCCTCGGCTGAGCGCGGCCGCAACTGCAGCAGCGGCCGCGCCGTGTTCTACGCCATCCCGCTCGAGAACAAACCGAGCTGGCGCAATCCGCCGTGGATGACGGTGCTGCTGATCCTCGTGAACATGATCGTGTTCTGGGGGCCGCAGCGCAGTGAAGAAAAAGGGCAGGAGCGCGCAGCCGCCTATTACGTGAAGAGCGCGCTGCCCCGGCTGGAGCTGCCCGCCTTCGTGGAGTGGCTCGAGAAGGCCGACCCCCAGCGCGGCAAGCTCGCGCGCCGCATGCTGCGCCACGAGGAGGCCTATCCGCAGCTTCTCGAGGGCCTGCAGAACGACCGCAAGTTCCTGCAGAAGCTGCGCGCCGACGAGATCATCAAGCCCGACAACCCGCAGTACGACGAGTGGAAGCGCGCCCGCCAGCAGTACGAGTCGATGCTGCCCGCGCCCTTCACCGAGCGGTGGGCGCAGAGCTACGCGACGGATGCCGAATTCAGGCCCTGGACCTGGATCACCAACGCCTTCCTGCACGGCAGCACCGGCCACCTGCTGGGCAACATGCTGTTCCTGTTCCTCTTCGGCTTCTCGGTCGAGCTGGCGCTGGGGCGCGGCACCTACCTCGCGTTCTACCTGCTGGGCGCGGTCGGCGCCTCGGTGCTGGCCGGCTGGGCCTATGCCGGCGGCACCTACGGGCTGGGCGCCTCGGGTGCGGTCTCGGCGCTGATGGGCATGTACGCGGTGATGTACCGCCTGCGGCGCATCCGCTTCTTCTACCAGCTGTTCTTCTATTTCAACTACGTCACCGCGCCGGCCCTGCTCCTGCTGCCGGCCTGGATCGCCAACGAGCTGATGCAGCACTGGCTGGGCGGCCAGGGCATCGCCTACATGGCCCACCTCGGCGGCCTGCTGACGGGCGCGGCGCTGATGTACGGCGCCATGCTGATGGGCCGGGTGAAGACACCCGAAACCGTCAAGTCGGAGATGGTCAACGACGACGACCGCTTCGACGAGCACGTGGCCGCGGCCCGCAAGTACGGCGCCGCGATGAAGTTCGACCGCGCCTGCGCCGAATGGCGCGCCGCCGCCGCCCTGCGCCCCGGCGACGCCGAGACGCTGCGCGCCTGGTTCAACACGGCGCGCCTTCAGCCCGCGAGCGACGACTTCCACCAGGCCGCGCGCCGCATCTTCCGCCTGCCCGCCACCGACGAGGACACGCTGGCGCTGCAGCACGCGAGCTTCCAGACCTACCTCGACCAGGCCCGCCCCGGCGTGCGGCTCAAGCCCGAGGACATGGCCCGCCTCGCGCGCCGCTTCGCCCGCATCCGCCAGTTCGACGACGCCGACCGGCTCTGCCGCATCCTGCTGAAAACGGCGCCCGACCATCCCGAGCTGGCCGACACGCTCTCGACCTGCGCCAACGGCCTGCTGCACGCGGGCCTGCGCGACAAGGCGATCGGCCTGCTGCCGCACCTGCTGCGCCTTGCGCCGAACGACATGGTGACGCGGGCGCTGCAGAACGCCTGAAGGTGCCTGGGGTCTGCGCCACCTATGCCGTCTGCGCGGGCGGCGCCGCCGGCCGCAGCAGCCAGCGCACTTCCTGCGTCTGCTCGCTGTCGGGGTAGCGCGCTTCCATCGTCGTCAGGATGGGCTGCGCCATGTCGGCGCGGCCAAGCCCCTGCACCAGCGCGCGCGCCGCGAGCTCATAGGCCTGCGGAATGGCCTCGTGCCCGCGGAAGCGCTTGTCGAACCCCGACAGCAGCGCCAGCGTGGAGTGGGCGTCGCCGTTGCGCCATTCGGCGCGCGCCATGGCGATGACCATGGCCGGATCGTCGAGCGCGAAGGCCTTGTCGCGCTCCTTGCAGGCCTTGAACACCTTCAGCGCCTCGGAGGCCAGGTCGCGCCGCATCAGCAGCGGGATGAAGCGCTTCGCCTGGTCGAGCATGGTGTCTTTTTTCTCGGGCATCAGCGCCAGCACGCGGTGGTAGCGGCGCTGCGCCGCGAGGTCGTTGGAGTCGGCGGTGCGCTGCGCCTCGTAGGCCGTGCCCAGTGCCGCGGCGAGGTCGCCCTCGGTGATGAACTGCGCCACCTCGGCGTCGATGCGCTGCGCCTCGATCTGCGCGGGCGTGCGGCGGTCGGCCGGCGCGCCGTCGGGCAGCTCGCTGCCCGGCACGGCGTCGAAGCCGAAGGCGTCGTGGTGCTGGAACATCACGTAGCCCAGCAGGCTCGCCATGACCCAGCCGAAGTAGATGAAGGCGAAGTTGACGATCGGCAGCACGATGCGTCCGTCGAACATCGGAAGCACCATCGCCAACGCCACCTGCGCGCCGGTGCTCAGCAGGAACAGGAAGAAGCAAAGCAGCGCATACGGCCAGCCGATGGTGCGCATCGCGTCCATCACGTGGCCGGGGTTCATCGCCTGGAAGAAGCTGCCCGACTGCACCAGCACGATCACCGCAGCCGGGAAGGTGAATGACATGACGAAAAGGCCCACGGTGCCGAGGATGGGCGCATACCAGGCGAGCCAGCCGATCAGGAAGGCCTGCACCAGGGAAATGGCGAAGAGCTTCCAGGGCAGGTAGGTCCACTCGTCGCTCGACTCGCGGCCGAAGTCGGCCGAGTCGCGGATGCCGCGCGCGCCCAGCGCGATGATCTTGAAGCCGTAGCGGCTGGACGCCAGCATGATGCCGACCTCGATCACGAAGAGGGCCAGCGCATCGGGCAGGAAGAAGATCGCGTCGAACAGCAGGCTGCAGAACGACAGCAGCAGGCCGTAGGCCAGCGGCCGCATCTGGAACGGAAAAGCGAAGAAGCTGTTGAGCCGGCGCCAGAAAGGCGGTGGCGGCGGCAGCGCATCCTTGACGACGATCATGGCAACTCCCCTTGCTTCCTTTTCTCTTCTTCCTACTTGCGGAAGAAATCGCTCTGGCTCATGGCGCCGGCGCCGCCCATGCGCATCACCGTGGCCTCGTCGGCATGAACGAGGCGCATCTGGCCGAGTTCGCGCTCCAGGCGCTGGGTGAAACTGGTCTTGTACTGCAGCAGCGACTCGCCCATCTTCAGCACGCTGGTGCCCTTGACGGTGGCGCTCTTGCGGTCGGGGGCCACCTCGATGCCGTCGATGTTGTACTCGTACTCGATGGTGAGGATGCCGCCCATGCGTTCGCCGACCTTGCTGAAGGTCTCGAAGGCTTCGCGCGTCGCCTGGCAGGCCTCGTCGCGGTTGTGGGAGTGCTCGACCGTCTTGCCCATCATCGTGGTCCTGCTCTCGATGCGGGCCTTGCGGCTGAGCTGCTTGCACAGCGCCTCTGCATCGCGCGAATAGATGGCGTGGGCCTCCTTCTGGTAGTAGTCGCGCACCATCGGCTCGTCGAGCTTGCGCCCGCCGATAAAGAAGTACCACGCGCCCACGCAGAGCGCGATCACGATCGCAATTTGCTTCATTCTTCTCCGTCCGCGCGTGCGCGCGGTCCCTCGGTTTTTGCGGGGCAGTATACGTTCACAAATGTTTCCAAAAGACTTCATTTGGCCGGCACAGTGAATCCGCCCGCCAGGTTGCTCCGTACTCCGGGCATGCGCATCGATGCCCCACAATCCCCGGATGCCCGCACCCAGCCCCGACGCCGAACTGATGGCGCTGATCGATCGGATCGGCCGTCGCGACGAAGCCGCCCTGCGGCAGCTCTACGACCGGACCGCGCCCCGGCTGATGGGCCTGGCGATGCGCGTGGTGCGGCAGCGCGAATGGGCAGAAGACGTGCTCCAGGAAAGCTTCCTGACCGTCTGGCGCGTGGCCGGCGACTACCGCGCCTCGCTCAGCCCGCCGCTGGCCTGGCTCGGGCTCATCGTGCGCAGCCGGGCGCTCGACCTGCTGCGCCGCCGCGCCGCCGACCGGATCCGGCTCACGCAGGAATTCGACGAGCAGATGGCCGACCAGATCGAGGCCGACACCCCCGGCCCTGCCGAGAACGCCGATGCCAGCGAGCAGGCCTGGGCGCTGCACCAGTGCCTGAGCCAGCTGGAGGGCCGCCAGCGCGAGGTGGTGAGCCTGGCCTACCTGCGCGACATGAGCCACGGCGAACTGGCCCGGCAGCTCGAGCTGCCGCTGGGCACGGTCAAGAGCTGGATACGGCGCGGGCTCGAAAAGCTGCGCGTCTGCATGGGACGCTTCGCGTGACAGCGGTGACGACGAAGAAGGCGTTTCAAAAGGCGTTTGCCCCCTCATGAATCTCATCGCACACCCCGAATTGCTGGAGCTGCTGGCGGCGAGCCACGCGCTGGGCACCTTGCGCGGCGGCGCCCGCCGCCGCTTCGAGGCCATGGCGCGCGAGCAGGCGCCGGTGCGCGCCGCGGCGCTGGTCTGGCAGGGCCGGCTCGCGAGCATGACCGAGCTGCAGTCGCCCGTCGTGCCCGACGCGGCCGTGTGGACGCGCATCCGCAACATGATCGACGCCGAGCAGTCCACGCTCGCGCTGGAACGCCAGCGCGCGGCGGCCAGTGCCGCCGGCGAGCCCCGCCAGGGCGGCTGGCTGCGCAGCCTCGCGCTGTGGCGCGGCGCCGCGGTAGCCGGCGCGCTGGCCACCGTGGTGGCCGTGACGGTCGGGCTGAACCTGCGCGACCAGCTGCAGAACGCGCCCGTGGTGCAGTACGTGGCCGTGCTCAGCGACGACAAGGCCGCCGCCTCGATGCTGGTGACCTTCGATCCGAAGAAGAAGCAGCTCGTGCTGCAGCGCGTGGGCGACTACCGCGAAGGCGACGACAAGTCGCTGCAGCTCTGGGCTCTGCCACCGGGCGGCGCGCCGCGATCGCTGGGCGTGCTCGGCAACGCGCCGGCCCTGAAGCTGACGGCGTCGGAGTCCGACGTGCAGGCCGTGCCGGCGCTGGCCATTTCGCTCGAGGCCAAGGGCGGCGTGCCCGCAGGCAGCGGGCCGAAGGGGCCGATCCTGTTCAAGGGCGCGCTCATCGAGAAAACCATCTAGCCGGCGGCTGCCACTGTCAACGACCGCCCGGCCTGGGGCGTCGTGGTAGAAAACCCGCCTGCCCCGCCCTCCGCCTCTTTTTTCGTTCTTCCAATGTCCTCGATGAAAACCGTGCTGGCCGCGGTCGCCCTACTGACCGCCGCGCTTGGAGCGCAGGCCCAGTCCAGCTTCTTCCCCCAGGAGTCCGAAACGGCCGCCGCCGAGGCTGCAGCCGCGCGCGACTACCTGGCCGCCAAGGACCGCTGGCACAACGAACTGGCCGCTTTCGCGCGCGCCGACCAGGAGCGCTTTCCGGCCCCCGGCGGCGTGGTGTTCGTGGGCAGTTCCACGGTGCGCATGTGGACGCGCCTGTCGCAGGATTTCGCGCGCGTGCCCGGCGGGGTGGTCAACCGCGGCTTCGGCGGCTCCACGCTGGCCGATTGCGCCCTCTTCGCGCGCGACCTGGTGGTGCGCTACAAGCCGCGCCAGGTGATGGTCTATGCGGGCGACAACGACCTGGCCGAGGGCCGCACGCCGCTGCAGGTGCTCGACAGCTTCGCGCGCTTCGCCAATGCGGTGCGCGCCGAACTGCCGGACACCCGCATCAGCTTCATCTCGGTCAAGCCCAGCCCCTCGCGCGAGCAACTGCTGCCACAGATCCGCGAGACCAACCACGTCGTTTCGGCCTACCTGAACCTGCTGCCGAACAGCGAATTCATCGACATCTACACGCCGATGCTGGGCGCGGACGGGCGCCCGCGCATGGAGCTCTTCCGTGGCGACAGGCTGCACCTCTCGGACGAGGGCTACCGGCTCTGGCATTCGGTGATCGCGCCGCACCTGCCGAGCCCTCCGCCGGCGCCGACGGCCGGGCTGCCCTGAGCCGGGCGCATCCGCTCAGGCCGGCGCGGGCTCCGACGGTACATCGTCCGCCGGCGGCGGAACGTCCGCCCCGCGCGTGAAGCGCGCCACGAAGTACATCCCCGAGAACACCGCCGCCAGCAGCAGGCCGTCGCCCCACCAGGGCCGCGCCGTCTGGCTGTCGCCGTAGAAGGCCAGCACCAGCAGCACCGCGATCAGGTGCGCGCAGAACACCGGCAGCGAGGCCGAGCCCATCGCCTCCAGCCAGCGCAGCCGGGGAATGCGGCGCATCAGCCAGGGCCCGAAGCGCACCGCCAGGACGCCCAGCGCCACCAAGTTCACCAGCCGCAGCGGGCCCAGCTGCCACTTGTCGAACAGCAGGTTCAGCTCCACATCGCCGCCGAACGGCGCCTGTCCGTTGATGCCTGTGTGGCGCCAGTAGAAGCCGTAGAGGGCGATGCCCGCGGCCAGCGCCAGCAGCCACGCCGGAAAGCGCAGCGGCCGGGCACCGGGGTCATTGCGGGTCGCGCCGATGCACAGCCCCGCGAACCACAGGAACTGCCACGCATAGGTATTGAACGCGCCCATCTCGTGGAAGGGCACCGGCACGCCCAGGTAGCGCACCGCCAGCCCGTAGACCCATTCGCTGATGCCGAACTGCGCCGCCGCCCACACGGTGGCGCTCGCCACCATCACCCAGGTCCAGCCGTGGCGCATGGCGAAGGCCAGCACCCAGGGGCTCATGAGCATGAAAAAGATGTACATCGGCAGGATGTCGAGCAGTGCCGGTTCGTAGATGAGCAGCAGCCCGTAGATGAAGCCCTCGCGCGGCTCCGCCAGGTAGTACGAGACCAGGTTCTTCACCGCCGGCTGGTCGATGTGCAGGCCCACCGCCGTGATCACGGTGAACAGGAACAGCAGGGTCGCCGCCTGCGCCAGGTAGACCTTGAGCACGCGCCGCCAGAAGGCCTGGCGCATCGAGTCGACGCCGCGCACATGGCCGATGCGGCTGTACACCAGGCCGGCGACGAAGGCCGACAGCAGCACGAAGCCTTCGGCGGCCGATACGAAACCGAAGGGCTGGCCCAGCGGATCGGTCAATCGGGTGGGCAGATGGGTGACGGTCATCAGCACGAGCATCAGCCCGCGCAAGGCGTCTATTTCCCAGTAGCGTTTCATCGGTCGGCGGCGAGGTCTTGGTGGCGGTCCGCGCGGCGCACGCACGACGGCCCCGATTGTAAGAAGAGCGGCGTAAAGACCGCCGCACCCGCAACCGGGCCGACGGCCTATGACTGTTGGCACTCCCGAACCGTCGTGCAAATCGGCTACGCTGCGCGCTGCCTCTCAGGTGGAGATATAAAAAAGTGAACCGTTTCCTTCCAACATTGCTCCTGGCCGGCGGCGTTCTCGCGTCCAGCCCGGGCTTTGCCCTCCAGATCATCAGCCTCTCGCCCCAGGGCGAAGTGGCGCGGGTTCGGCAGGTGGTCGCCAAGTTCGACCAGCCGGCCGTCAACTTCGGCGACCCCAAGGCCCCCGCCCCGCTCGCGGTGAGCTGCAACGACGCGCAGGCCGCCAAGGGCACCGGCCGCTGGACCGACGCCAAGGCCTGGGTCTACGACTTCGAGAACGACTTGCCGCCCGGCGTGCGCTGCACGGTCACCCGCATTCCCACCTTCAAGCCCGCCTCGGGCGAGCTCACCGGCCCCGAGCGCTATCAGTTCAACACCGGCGGCCCCTTCGTGCGCAACTACATGCCGGGCAGCTACAGCCGCATCGACGAGCAGCAGATGTTCATGCTGGAGCTCAACGGCGCGGCCACGCTGGAGAGCGTGCGCCAGAACGTCTGGTGCACGGCCGACGGCGTGGGCGAGCGCATTCCCGTCAAGCTGCTCGACGGCGAGCAGCGTGCCGGCCTGCTCAAGGCCTTCGGCCGCGAGAAGTCGGCCGAGAAAGACCCGCTGCGCTTCATCACGATGCAGTGCAACCGCACGCTCACGCCCGGCGCCAAGGTGCAGGTCGTCTACGGCAAGGGCGTGGCCACGCCCTCGGGTGTGGCCAACAACGTGGAACGCCGCCTCGAATTCCAGGTACGCGAGCCCTTCGCGGCTTCGTTCACCTGCGAGCGCGAGAACGCGCAGGCCGCCTGCCTGCCGCTGCGCCCGATGCAGCTGCAGTTCAACGCGCCCGTCACGCGCAAGCTGGCCTCGCAGATCCAGCTCAAGGGCGACAAGACCATCAAGGCCAAGCTGGACAACGAAGGCGGTTCGCAGAGCGACGACGACGTGGTCAACAGCGTGAGCTTCGAGCCGCCGCTGGCCGAGAGCGCGCAATACAGCATCGAGCTGCCCTCCAAGTTCGAGGACGCCTCGGGCCGCCCGCTGGCCACGCCCGGCAACTTTCCGATGAAGGTGGCGACCGGCGCGATGCCGCCGCTGGCCAAGTTCGCCGCCTCGCCCTTCGGCGTGGTCGAGCGACTGGCCGAGCCGGACACGCCGGCGATGATGCCGGTCACCGTGCGCCGCGTGGAGCCGAAGCTGATGGTGAACGCGCTCACGCCCGGCAAGGTGAGCGACATGAACCCGAAGACCGACGCGGAAATCATCGCGTGGTTCCGCAAGGTGCGCCGCTACGACAACTTCACCGTCTCGCGCGAACAGGCGCGCAAGGACGTGAAGGGCCCGCTGCCCCCGGTCATCGACAAGGACGACCGCACCACGCTGCAGACCCGCATGCTGTCGCTGCTGGCCGGCCAGCCGGGCGTGAAGGCGCTCGACATGCCCAAGGCCGACTCGGGCGATCCGCGCCCCTTCGAAGTCATCGGCATCCCGCTGACGCCGGGCTTCCACGTGCTCGAGATCGCCTCGCAGAAGCTGGGCGAGGCACTGCTCGACGAGCGCTACAACGCCGGGCGCACGATGTACGTGCGCACCACCGCGCTGGCCACCAACCTGGCGGTGCACTTCAAGCTGGGCCGCGAGAACTCGATGGCCTGGGTCACCACGCTGGACAAGGGCAAGGTCGTGGCCGGCGCCGAGGTGCGCGTTTCGAGCTGCGACGGCAAGGCCGTGGCCAGCGGCACCACCGACGCCAACGGCGTGGTCATGCTCAGCGGCGTCTCGCCGCAGGCGCCCTCGTGCAACGGCCCGAACGAATACGACAGCGGCGCATGGTTCGTCAGCGCCCGCGCCAAGGACGAGAAGGGCGTGGAAGACCTCGCCTTCACCTGGAGCGACTGGCAGCGCGGCATCGAGCCCTGGCGCTTCAACGTACCCACCAGCCTGCAGGCCGAGGCCGACCGCGTCGCCCACACCATCTTCGACCGCACGCTGCTGCGCGCCGGCGAGACGGTGTCGATGAAGAGCCTGATCCGCACGCAGACCAGCAAGGGCTTCGGCCTGCCCGAAAACCGCCCCGACACGCTGGTCATCACCCACGTGGGCAGCGGCCAGCGCTTCACCCAGCCGCTGAACTGGCGCAAGACCGCCACCGGCGGCCTGAGCGCGGAGAACAGCTTCGCCATTCCGCCGGCCGCCAAGCTCGGCGTGTACGAGGTGATGCTGCGCAGCGGCAAGGGCAAGGACGCCAACGGCGAGGGCGAAGGTGAGGACGACGACGGCTACGGCCGCAGCTTCTCCACCGGCAGCTTCCGCGTCGAGGAGTTCCGCCTGCCCGTGCTCGAGGGCCGCATCGCGCCCACAGACAAGAAGCCGCTGGTGGCCGCCACCAGCGTGCCCGCCGACGTGCAGATCAACTACGTCTCCGGCGGCGGCGCAGCCAACCTGCCGGTGCGCGTGTCGGCCATGGTGCGCGGCAAGAGCCTGAGCTTCTCCGACTACGACGCCTTCAGCTTCAACCCGCCGCGCGCCTCGCAGGGCGACGGCAGCGAGGCGGCCACGGCGGTCACCGCCGCGGCCGAGGCCGGCTCGGGCGAGGAAGACCTCAACAGCGTGAACGACACCCGCGTGATCGCCGACAAGCTGCCGCTCACGCTGAACAAGGACGGCGCCGGCAAGGTCACGATCGACAAGGTGCCGAAGGTGAAGGCCGCGCGCGAGCTGCTGCTGGAGGCCACGTACGCCGACCCGAACGGCGAGGTGCAGACCATCCGCAGCACGCAGACGCTGTGGCCGGCCTCCGTCATCGCCGGCATCAAGACCGAGGGCTGGGTCTCCACCGCCCAGAAGCTGAAGTTCCAGGCGCTCGCGCTCGACCTCTCGGGCAAGCCCCAGGCCAACGTCACGCTCAACGTGCGCGCCGTGGCGCGCATCACCACCACCAGCCGCAAGCGCATGGTGGGCGGCTTCTACACCTACGACAACAAGACCGAGACCAAGGACATCGGCACCGTCTGCAGCGGCAAGAGCGACGCGCGCGGCCTGCTGCTGTGCGAATCGGAGCTGAAGGAAGCGGGCGAGGTCGAACTCATCGCCAGCGCCACCGACAGCGAAGGCCGCGACGCCCGGGCCGTGAGCTCGGTCTACGTGACCAAGCAGGGCGAGCTGTGGTTCGGCGGCGAGGACAACGACCGCATCGACGTGCTGCCCGAGAAGAAGAGCTACCAGCCCGGCGAGATCGCCAAGTTCCAGGTGCGCAGCCCCTTCCGCTTCGCGACCGCGCTGGTCGCGGTGGAACGCGAGGGCATCATCGAGACGCACGTGGTCAAGCTCGACGGCAAGGACCCGACCGTCACCCTCGAAGTGAAGCCCGAGTGGGGCCCGAACGCCTACGTGAGCGTGCTCGCGCTGCGCGGCCGCCTGCGCGAGGTGCCCTGGTACAGCTTCTTCACCTGGGGCTTCAAGTCGCCGCGCGAGTGGTGGACGGCCTTCTGGTACGAAGGCAAGGAATACGTGGCGCCGACCGCCATGGTCGACCTGAGCAAGCCCGCCTACCGCCTCGGCATGGCTGAGATCCGCGTCGGCACGCGCGCCCACCAGCTCGACGTGAGCGTCACCAGCGACAAGCCCAGCTACCCGATTCGCAGCAAGGCGCAGGTCACCATCAGCGCCAAGCTGCCCGACGGCAAGCCGGCCGCCGGCGCCGAAGTGGCGCTCGCGGCGGTCGACCAGGCCCTGCTGGAGCTGATGCCCAACGACAGCTGGAACCTGCTCAACGCGATGCTGCAGCGGCGCAGCTGGGGCGTGAGCACCTCCACCGCGCAGATGGAAATCGTCGGCCGGCGCCACTACGGCCGCAAGGCCGTGCCCGCGGGCGGCGGCGGCGGCAAGGGACAGACACGCGAACTGCTCGACACCCTGCTCGTGTGGAACCCGAAGGTGGTGCTCGACGCCAACGGCCAGGCCGTGGTGACGGTGCCGCTGAACGACGCGCTCACCACCTTCAAGATCGTGGCCGTGGCCGATTCGGGCGCCAACCTGTTCGGCACAGGCCAGGCCAGCATCCAGGCCACGCAAGATTTGCAGATCATCAGCGGCCTGCCGCCGCTGGTGCGCGAGGACGACCAGTTCCGCGCCCAGATCACGCTGCGCAACACCACGCAGAAGCCGATGAAGGTCGAGGCCACGCCGCGCGCCACCCTGCTCACGCTGGAGCCGCAGACGGTCGACATCCCGGCCGGCGAGGCCCGCGAGGTGGCATGGACAGTGACCGCGCCTGCGCAGCTCGGGCAGACGCGCGCCGAAGCCATCCTGTGGGAGATCGAAGCGAAAGACACCCTCGGCGGCGCACGCGATGCGCTGAAGGTGCGCCAGCGCATCGTGCCCTCGGTGCCGCTCACGGTGCAGCAAGGCACGCTGGTGCAGGTCGACGGCCCGTTCACGCTCGACGTGGCGCCGCCGGCCGACGCCCTGCCCGGCCGCGGCGGCCTGAAGCTCTCGCTGCAACCCAAGCTGGCCGAAGGCCTGCCGGGCGTGCGCGACTGGTTCGCCAACTACCCCTTCATCTGCCTGGAGCAAAAGACCAGCAAGTCGGTCGGCCTGCGCGACGCGAAGATGTGGCAGGGCGTGCTGGCGACGCTGCCGACCTATCTCGACAGCGACGGCCTGGCCAGCTACTTCCCGCCGCGCGACGGCGAGGCCAACCGCGGCAGCGACATCCTCACCTCGTACCTGCTCGCGGCGACGAATGAAGCGGCCCAGCTCAACCCCGCCTTCGCGCTCGCCGACGACGTGCGCGCGCCGATGGAGTCGGGCCTGATCGCCTTCGTCGAAGGCCGCATCACGCGCGACTTCTGGAGCCCGCGCAAGGACCTCGACGTGCGCAAGCTGGCTGCGCTCGAAGCGCTCTCGCGCTACGGCAAGGCCCGTGGGGCAATGCTCGGCAGCATCACCATCGCGCCGAACCAGTGGCCCACCAGCGCGGTGATCGACTGGCTCAACATCCTCAAGCGCGTGAACGACGTGCCTCAGCGCCAGCAGCGCCTGGACGAGGCCAACAACGTGCTGAAAGCGCGCCTGTCGTACCAGGGCACCAAGCTGATCTTCAGCACCGAGCAGGACGACTACTGGTGGTGGCTGATGACCAACGGCGACGTCAACACCGCCCGCCTGCTGCTCAGCGTGATGGACGACCCCGCCTGGAAGGACGACATCGGCAAGCTCGCCAACGGCTTCATCGGCCGCCAGCAGAACGGCGCCTGGCACACCACCACCGCCAACCTGTGGGGCGGTCTGGCGCTGGAGAAGTTCAGCAAGGTGTTCGAGAGCACGCCGGTGGCCGGCGTCACCGCCGCCACGCTCGGCGCGGTGAAGGCGCAGGTCGACTGGAGCAAGGTCGAGCGCGTGAAGACCAGCGACGCGACCGGCGCGCCCAACCAGACCACCTTCTTCGGCGCCCCCGCCTCGCCGGGCAACCTGAAGAACAACACGATGTTCCTGCCGTGGGCTGCATCGCCGTCTGGCGCCCCGGTGCGCGACACGCTGCTGGTCACCCAGCAGGGCACCGGCAAGCCGTGGCTCACGCTGCAGTCGATCGCCGCCGTGCAGCTGAAGGCGCCGTTCGCCGCCGGCTACGCCATCAAGAAGACCATCACCCCGGTCGAGCAGGCCACCGCCGGCAAGTACACACGCGGCGACGTGCTGCGCGTGACGCTGGAGGTGAACGCCAGCGCCGACATGACCTGGGTCGTCATCAGCGACCCGATCCCGGGCGGCGCCACCATCCTCGGCGGCGGCCTGGGCCGCGACTCGCAGATCGCCACCCAGGGCGAGAAGAAGTCGGGCGCCGGCTGGCCGGCCTTCGAGGAACGCAGCTTCGAGGCCTTCCGCAGCTACTACGAGTACCTGCCCAAGGGCGTGGTGAAGATGGAGTACACCGTGCGCCTGAACAACGTCGGCGACTTCGCCCTGCCGCCCAGCCGCGTCGAGGCGATGTACGCGCCCGAGATGTTCGGCGAGGCGCCGAACGCGCGGGTGAAGGTGGAGGCGGCGAAGTAAGCATCGCCAGGTACGGTGGAGGAGCGGCGGCCGGTCATCGCTCCTTCACCGGCCGCCGTCACCATCGCGGCGAACCAACAACCTGGAGGAAAACACCATGGGCCTGGCTGTCTGCGTCGGCATGCTCGCCGAACTGCTCGAGGACGATCCCGAAAGCGCCGAGGGCTTCGAGGAAGAACTGGCCGAAATCAACCGCGTGCTGGCCGCCGCGGGGCTGCCCCCGCACACCGAACCGCGCGGCCCCCTCGAACTCGACTCGCGCGCCTCGATCGACGGTTTTCCCTATTCCTTCATCCACTACCTGCGCCGCGCGTACGCCCACCGCGTGCTGGCGCCCGACTGGGTCGCCACGCCGCTGGCTGACGACGTCGATCCCACGGCCGATCCGAAGATCCAGGCGCTGCTGGACGGCTCGGAAAGCCATCTGCTGTGCCACTCCGATGCCGAAGGCTTCTACGTTCCCATCGACTTCCAGGAAGTGCTGTTCGACGGTGACGGCAGCGACGAGGATGAAGAAGAAGACGACGCACAGGAAGAAGCGGACGAGGCCGAAGGCGACGCGGACCTCGAAGAACTGAGCGGCCTGCCCGGCGGCATGCTCGGTTCCTCCCAGCGCCTGCTCGAGGAACTCGTGTTCGTCGCTCCCGCCCTGGGCATCCGCCTCGAGAACGGCAAGCTCTCCGACGAGGAAGCCGAACGCATCGATGCACTCATCGACGACGACAACGGCCTGTACCGCGAATACGTGTCCTGGCTGCTGCTGTACGAATCGGCGCGGCTGAGCATCGAGCACAGGACGGCGATCGTTTTCTGCTGAATCGCCAGAGAATGCGCGGCATGGAGGCTCCACGACTTCACTCATGAGCTTTGCCACCACACTGCGCAGCTACTTCTCCCTGGCCTTCCGCTGGCAGCGCGGCCGCCAGGGCACGGGCTACGACAAGATGCTGCTGCTCACGGCGCGCTGGCCGCTGCCGTTCGACAGCTACCTCATCCGCTACCCCGAGGGCTCGGAGATTCCGCCGCACACCGACCCGGTGCAGGCCGGGCGGCACTACCGGCTGAACGTCGTGCTGAAATCGCCGCGCTCGGGTGGCGAGTTCGTGTGCGCCACGCCGATCTTCGCGACGCGGCGCATCAAGCTGTTCCGCCCCGATGCCTGCGAGCACAGCGTGACGCGGGTGGTGGGCGGCAGCCGCTATGTGTTCTCGCTCGGCTGGGTGCTGCCGGGCAGGTCCGACGCTGGAGAAAGGCCGCCGCCATGAAGCAGATGCTGCTGGAGATCCGAACCTACCGGCTCAAGCCCGGCACCCTCGATGCCTTCCACCAGGCCATGCACGAACGCGCCGTGCCGATGCTGCGCGGCAAGGGCATGGACGTGGTCGCCTACGGCAAGTCGGACCACGAGGAGGAGACCTACCACCTTGTGCGAGCCTATGCCGACCGCGCAGCGCTCGAAGCCGGGCAGGCCGCGTTCTACGGCTCCCCGAAATGGCGCGAGGGCCCGCGCGGCGCGCTGGTGGACCGCATCGAGACCTACCTGAACACCTTGCTGTGGGCCTCGCCCGAAGCAGTAGACAGCATGCGCGCGCTCAACGGCCCCGCTTCCTCCTGAGAAAGAAAAGCCGGCGAAAGACAGCCACCGCAGGCCTAAACTGCGCCCCCGGTCTTCGTTCATTCATTCGCTCGCTCGTTCCCTCTCAACGTTCGCAGGAGAAACCCATGAACACCAAGGAAATCGCCGACAAGCTCGTGGCGCTGTGCAAGGACGGAAATTTCGAAGGCGCCCAGGTGCTCTATGCGCCCGAGGCCGTGAGCGTCGAGGCCAGCGCCCCGCCCGGCCAGGCGCGCGAGGCGGTCGGCCTTGCGGCCATCAGGGCCAAGGGCGAGTGGTGGACCGCCAATCATGAAGTGCACTCCATGCAGGTTGCCGGCCCGTGGCCGCACGACGACCGCTTCATCGTCGGCTTCCGCTTCGACGTGACGATGAAGGCCAACGGCCACCGCTTCACCATGGAGGAAATGGCGCTCTACACCGTCAAGGACGGGAACATCGTGCGGGAAGAGTTCTTCTACGACGCCGGCTAGCAAGCGGCTGCTTCCGCCAATGCCGGTACGGGTCCGGCGGACGGCAAGTTCTCGTGCGGGCGCGACGCGGGCAGAATGCCCGCAGGTGCCCCCATGAACACAAGATTTGTAGAAGCCTTCCTCTGGGCCGCGCGGCTGGGCAGTTTCCGCGCCGCGAGCGACCGGCTCCACATCACGCAGGCGGCGGTGTCCAACCGCGTCGCCTCCCTAGAAGAAGACATCGGCGCACGCCTGTTCGAACGCGACGCGCGCGAACTGCGGCTCACGCCCGTGGGCGTGCGGCTGATGGACTACGGCGAACGCCTGCTCGAGCTGCGCCGCGAGATCGTCTCGCTCGGCCGGCCGCGCGAAGACATCCTGGGGCTGGTGCGCATCGGCGCCATCGAAACCGTGGTCCACACCTGGCTGCTGGGCTTTCTCACCAACCTGCGCTCCACCTACCCGGGCATCGAGGTGCAGCTCACCTCCGAGACCACGCTGGCGCTGCACCGAGGCCTGCGCGAGGGCGCGCTCGACATCGCGCTGCAGACCGACCACATCGCCGGCGCGGGCATCGTGAGCACGCCCTGCCTGCCGATGCCCATGGGCTGGGTGGGCGCGCCCGGCGCCGAGCCCGTACAGACGGTCGAACAACTGCTGCGACAACCCGTGCTCACGATGAGCCCCGGCTCGCAGCCGCACGAGGCGCTGAAGAACCTGTTCCGCGCGGCGGGCATTCCGCTGGGCAAGGTGCATTGCGTGAGCTCGATCTCGGCGCTGGCGCGGCTGGTGAAGGCGGGCTTCGGCAACGCGCTGGTGCCGCTGCCGCCCTGCTATGAATATGTGGCGGCCGGCGACGTGAAGATCATCGAGTGCGACGCGCTCATCTCGCCGCAGCGCATCGTGGTGAGCCACCTGGAAGCCGCCGACTCCGACGCCATCCGGCTCGTGGCCGAACTGGCCTGCCGGGCCTCCGACCAGTTCACGACATCGGCTGTCGCACCAACCTGGAGCACGACTTCAGAGGGTTAACCCTCGGTTTGGCGCATTTCGGCCCCGAAAAGGGGCCAGTAATTCTTGTGGCTGTCGCCCAGAAAAACTCGTTTGTGACAGCCCGACCCTGCGACGGAAGATCGCGCCTTCATTTTTCGAAGGCCCGCCTCTTCTTCCGCCGCCATGAACACACCTGACTCCTCTTCCTCCGCAGCAGCAGTGAACGGCCTGCTGTTCGTCGCTTCCGGCGTCGCCCCAGCCGACGAGGCCGACTTCAACCGCTGGTACGACCGGGAGCACGTGGAAGAGCGTGTGCGCATTCCCGGCTTTCTCTCCGGCGCTCGCTATTTCTCGCTCGAAGGCGGCCGCAAGTACCTGGGGCTTTACCGCACCGAGTCGCTGGCGGTGTTCGGCTCGCCCGGCTACCGCGCCGCGTTCGAGAAGCAGACGCCGTGGTCCGTCGCCAATCTCGACCGCATGCGCCAGCCGATGCGCCGCGTGTGCGCGGTGCGCGCCGTCACCGGCTTCGGCAGCGGCAGCCACGTGGCCGTGCTTCCGCTCGTGGCCGCCGCCGATGCCGAGGCGCAAGTGGCGCACGCCGCCGGCATCGGCGCGCAACTGCGCAAGGAGCAGGCAGGCTTCGTGCAGTCGTACCTGCTCGTGCCCGACGCCGCGCTCAGCACGCCGCTGCCGCGCGAATCCACCGAAGGCCGCGTGCTGCAGCCGCTGCTGGTGATCGAGACCAGCAGCGAAGCCGCCGCCCGCGCGGCGCGCGCCACGGCCGCCGCCGCATTCGACGCCGATCCCGCCGGCGGCTGGCTGCTCGCGCTCGGCTGGAAGCTGACAGCGGCCGAGCTGGCCTGACGCGGCGGCCATCCGCCCCCTCTCACCTCATCTCTCACCGAACAAAGGCATCCGATGACCGAACATGTTCTTCCCGCCGCGGGCTCCGCGGCACCCGGGCAGGCCGCCCCTGCTTCCGCCAAGATGGGCCGGCTGGCCATGGCCAGCTCCATCGGCACCACGCTGGAGTGGTACGACTTCACCGTCTACAACATCATGGCGGCGCTGGTCTTCAACGCGGTGTTCTTCCCCTCGTTCGACCCGCTCACCGGCACCATCCTCGCGTTCTCGACCTACGCGGTCGGCTACATTTCGCGCCCGCTGGGCGGCGTGGTGTTCGGCCACCTCGGCGACCGGCTGGGCCGGCGCTTCGTGCTGGTGGCCACGCTGGTCATCATGGGCGTCTCCACCGGCCTGATGGGCCTGCTGCCCACCTACGCGAGCTGGGGCATCTGGGCACCCGTCGCGCTGGTGGCACTGCGCTTCGTGCAGGGCGTGGCGCTCGGCGGCGAATGGGCCGGCGCGGTGCTGCTGTCGATGGAGCACGGCAAGCCCGACGAGCGCGGCCGCAACGCCTCGTTCACGCAGGTGGGCCCCTCGTGCGGCACGCTGATCGGCACCGGCTTCATCGCCGCCGTGTCGGCCTGGCTGAGCCCGGAAGACTTCCAGAACTGGGGCTGGCGCATTCCCTTCATCTCCAGCGTGGCGCTGGTGCTGTTCGGCCTGTGGCTGCGCCGCGGCGTGGACGAAACGCCCGTCTTCCGAGAGATGGAGGAGAAGAAGGCCACCGCCAAGACGCCGATCAAGGAAGTGCTGACGCAGCACTGGCGCCGCCTGCTGGTGGCCGGCGGCTCGCGCATCGGCTCCGACGTGCTGTATGCGCTGGTGGTGGTGTTCACGCTGACCTACGTGACCACCGTGCTGCACCTGTCGCGTCCGCTGGCGCTCACCGCCACGATGATCGGCGCGGCCGGCAACGCCATTGCCGTGCCGTGGTTCGGCAGCCTGTCGGACCGCATCGGGCGCCGCCCGGTCTACATCGCCGGCGCGCTGCTGGGCATGGTCTGGGCCTTCGTGTTCTTCGTGCTGATGGACAGCGCGCACCCGGTCGCGATCTGCGCTGCGGTGGTGGTGGGCCTGCTGATCCACGCGATGATGTACGGCCCGCAGGCCGCCTTCGTCACCGAGCAGTTCCCGGGCCGCGTGCGCTATGCCGGCGCTTCGCTGGCGTACACGCTGGCGGGCATCCTGGGCGGCGGCTTCGCGCCGCTGATCATCGCGAGCCTGTTCAAGTCGTGGGGCAGCACGGTGGCCGTGTCGTTCTACGTGATGGCCGCGCTGGGCGTGACGCTGATCGCCCTGCTGGTGGCGCGCGAAACCGCCAAGCGCCCGCTGGAGAGCTGATCGATGACGACGAGCAACACGAATTCGCGGCTGCGTTTCGCCTGCGAAAGCATCGCCGACGACGGCACGCGCTCCACCGCCGTGCACCTGGTCGCGCCGCGCGCGCTGGTGGTGGCGGGCTGGACCGGACGCGACATCGCCGCCATCGAACACCACATCGAGGAACTGGCCGAGCTCGGCGTGCCGCGCCCTTCGAGCGTGCCGCTGTACTACCGCGTGGCGGCCCAGTTGCTGACGCAATCGAGCGCCATCGAGGCGCTGGGCGACCGGAGCTCCGGCGAGGCCGAGCCGGTGCTGTTCTTCTCGCAAGGCGAGTGGTGGCTGAGCGTGGCCTCGGACCACACCGACCGGCAGGTCGAGAGCTACTCGGTGGCCGTGTCGAAGCAGATGTGCGCCAAGCCCGTGGCCGAGACCGCATGGCGCTGGCGCGACGTGCAGGCGCACCAGGACACGCTGGAGCTGCGCTCGCGCATCCTGGAGGACGGCCGCTGGGTCGACTACCAGCGCGGCACGCTCGCATCGATCCGCCCGCTGGCCGGCCTGCGCGACGGCATGCCCGGCGCAGGCTCCGCGCCCGAGGGCCTTTTCATGACCTGCGGCACGCTGGGCGCGCTGCCCAACGCCAAGGGCGAAGGCATCCGGCCCGCGACGCAGATGGAGATCGAGCTGCACGATGCGAAGCTGCAGCGCCGCATCGTGCATCGCTATGCGGTGGAAGCACTGCCGGTGGTGGCGTGACGATGACGATGAAGAGCGACAACACCATCGCGGCGCTGCGCGGGCGCATCGCGCGCGGCGAGCTCTCGCACGAGGCGCTGATCGACGAAGTGCTCGAAGCGGCCGGACAGCCTGCCGCGCAGCATGTCTTCACCCGCCTGTACGCCGACGCGGCCCGCGCCGCCGCACGCCATGCCGATGCGGCACGCAAGGCCGGCATCGAGACGGCACCGCTCGCCGGCCTGCCGGTGTCGGTGAAGGACCTCTACGACGTGGCCGGCGAAACCACCATGGCGGGCTCCGCCGTCTGCGAAGGCGAGGCGCCCGCGGCGCACGACGCGACCGCCGTGGCGCGGCTGCGCGCACAGGGCGCGGCCATCGTCGGCAAGACCAACATGACGGAGTTCGCGTTCTCGGGCGTGGGCATCAACCCGCACTACGGCACGCCGCGCAATCCGGTCGACACGCAGACGGCGCGCATTCCGGGCGGCTCGTCGTCCGGCGCGGCGGTGTCGGTGGCGCTCGGGCTCGCGGTGGCGGGGCTGGGCTCGGACACGGGCGGCTCCATCCGCATTCCCGCCGCGCTGTGCGGGCTGGTCGGCTTCAAGAGCACGCAGTCGCGCGTGCCGCGCACGGGAGCCTTCGAACTGGCGCGCTCGCTCGACACGGTATGCGCCATGGCGCGCAGCGTGGAAGACTGCCTTGTCGCCGATGCCGCCATCGCCGACGTGCCGCTCGCGGTGCGCCGCCGTCCGCTGCAGGGCATGCGCCTGGCCGTGCCGCGCACGCTGGTGTTCGACGACATCGAACCCGCCGTGGCGCGCGCCTTCGACCGCGCGCGGCAGGCGCTCTCGGCCGCGGGCGCGCAGGTCGTGGACATCACGCTGGCGGAACTGGCCGAGATCGCCAGCGTCAACGCGCCCGGCGGCTTCTCGCCGGTGGAAGCCGCCGCCGTGCACCGCGAGCGCTTCGCCGCGAAACGCGACGGATTCGACGCGCGCGTGGCCGCCCGCATCGCGCTGGGCACCGAGGTGCGCGCCGCCGACTACATCGCCATGCAGGACCGCCGCCGCGGCTGGATCGGACGCGTCGAGCGCGCCATCGAAGGCTTCGACGCGCTCGTGTGCCCGACCGTGCCCATCGTCGCGCCGGCTATCGAGGCACTGGCGGAAGACGCCGCCTTCTTCAGGGCCAACGGCCTGCTGCTGCGCAACACCTTCGCGATCAACCTGCTCGACGGCTGCGCTTTCAGCCTGCCCTGCCATGCGCCAGGCGATCTGCCGGTGGGCCTGATGCTGGCCTCGGTGCGCGGCGACGACGCGCGGCTGGCGGCGGTGGCGCTGGCGGCCGAGGCCGCGCTGCAGCGGTGAACGGTGGGCGGCGGCCTCAGGCCGTGGCGGTGGTCACCGGCTTGGTGAGGGTGGCCGTCGCCTTGGCGCCGAGCGTCATCTCGGTGATCCACGACACCAGCAGCGCGCCGTAGGCCTGGCGCCACTCCTGCTTCGAGAGCGCGTGGTCCGCGTCGGAGAGCACGCGGTAGGTCACCGACTTCACGCGCTTGAAGGCGCCGAGGTAGTTCTCGACCACCGGGTGCGGCACGATCTGGTCGTGCTCCGATTCGACGATGAGCACGTCGCCGGCGAAGTCCGCGCAGGCCGCGAGCGCGCGGTTGTCCTTGGGCCCGACCAGCGATCGGCGGTAGGCGACCAGGTCGGAGCGGCTGAGCTGCCCCTTGGGCGTGTCCCACTCGCCGTCGCGGTAGAGCGCGGGCGCGCGCAACGCCAGCCAGCGCACCGGCCGCATGGCGCTGACCAGCGCCGCCAGGTAGCCGCCGTAGCTGCTGCCGACGATGGCGACGGCCGCCGGATCGACCGCCGGGTGGCCGACCAGCGCGTCGTAGGCCGCGAGCACGTCGCGCAGGTTGTCCTCGCGCGTCACCTCCATGCGTTGCGCGGCGTGGCGCGCGTGGCCGCGCAGGTCGAAGGTCAGGCACACGCAGCCAAGTGCGGCCAGTTCGTGCGCGCGCCTGGCGTACTGCTCCTGGCTGCCGTCCCAGCCATGCACCAGCAGCACCCCCGGCACGGTCGTCGAGGCCGCGAACAGCGTGCCCTCGATATGCTGGCCGTCGACCGGAATGTCGATGGTGCTATGGCGCGTCGGCATGGCGGTCCCCAGGCAGGATCGTGTACTTCGCGAGCGGGCCGACGCGGCTGTCCGTCCCCTGGTAGGCCACGATGGCATCGGCGGGCACGAGCACCGAGGGGCCGTAGACCTCGAAGCACGAGGCGCGCACCTCGCGCCGCCCGGGGTCGGCATGCAGCGCTTCGAGCCCCGCGATCTCGGCGCCGGTGGCGCCGCCCACGCGCCACGACTGCTCCAGCACGCCCGAGCGCCATTCGCCTCTGCCGTCGACGCCCTGCGCCACGTCGTAGTTCACGCGCGAGGCGAAGAAGCCGGGGTAGCAGTCGATCACCGCCCGGTGATAGCGCCGCGCCTGCTCGATGGCGCGGCGCAGCGAGGGCGACGCGACGCCGGCGATCAGCGCGTCGAAGTCGCCGCGCACCATCACCAGATCGGAGCCGCCGTAGACCTCCTCGCCGGCGTTGTCGCCGGTGGTGCGCTGCACGCCGCAGTAACTGACGATCATGCCGGCCACCAGCAGCTGCCCGACGCTCCAGGTGACGGGGTCTTCCAGGTTCGCTTCGAGGACGAGGCCGCTTCGCGCGAGGCCGGCCTGGTTCATCTCGGCGATGCAGCTGCCGAGCGCCTCGGTGCGCTCGACGACGATCTGCCCGCGCCCGCCGGTGGCCGTCACCGGCTTGAGGCGCACGGGCCCCGCATCGAGCATCGCGCGCCCTGCCCTCAGCGCCTCGCCGGCCGAGAAGCACGAGAAGCCCGGCAGGACTGCGTCGCCGACCTCGCGGGCGAAGCACGTCGACCAGCCGTCCGGTCTCGCGGCACTGTTCTCGTCGATCAGCGGGTGGCTGATGACCTTGGTGGCGACGAAGGCATGCGGCACCACGCCGCCGAACAGGTCGTCCACCCCGGCGATGCCCATGGCGTGCACCCGGGCCGGGTCGGAAAGGGTGTCGCTGGGCACGAAATAGTGCCGCGAGCCCGAGGGCGCCGGGGAGACGTACTCCCCTTCGAAAGCGCAGCCGATCAGCACCGCCAGCCGCCGCCCGTAGTTGGCGCGGGTGGCATGCTCGTGCTCGGTGCAGTAGCCGCGCGGGTCCACGTCCAGCGTGACGACGCTGCACGGGCCGGGCACTGTGCCCGCCGCCCTGGCTTCGGAGGAAAGCGCTTGCACGGCGGTGTGCCTGGCTTCAGCCCTTGCCGGCCTTCGCCTTCTCTTCGACGTCCTTCTTCTTTTCCGAGGACGGCAGCTTCACCTTCGTCACGGTGACGGACACCGGATCGCTGGCCGGAAAGGACTCTTCCACACCGCTGTCCAGCGCCTCCTCGCTGGCAGGCTGCTCCGTCGGCCTGGCCTTCTCGACCTTGCCCTGCTCAGGGTTGCCGGATGTGGGAAAGTGGAATTTCCCCGGCGATTTCTCTTCTTTCTCTTCCGGCTGTTGCTGCTTCGAAGTCATGGATGGCCTCCTGGCTTGTTCACCGCCCCATGTTGTGCGAGCGCAGCCCGCGGTTGGTGGGAGAGAGGTGCGGATGCGTGTGGGAACAGTCCGGCGCGGAGCCGTCGGTGGGCTTCATATGCGCAGCGCCCCGAGGGCTGAGCCCCTCCTCCTCCCCTGCGCGCGGCGACGGTGCGCCGCCCTACCTGTTCTCGGGGATCGACGGCCCTGCACCGCGGGTGCTATCTTGCCGCCCGCCCAAGCCGGGCAGCCGATGACTCAACACCAGGGGACGGACCATGCCGACGCTCGATCAGGTGCTGCAACAGGCCTTGTGGAAAGACAAGACGATCGCTCGGGAAACCTTGCTGCGCGCCGGCGCCGACGTGGACACGGTACCGACCGCGGACGAAGTCGAGCAGTACAGCCGCCGCCTGCTGAGAAACGGGCGCTGGGTTCCCAGTGCCGAGGCTGCCGCCGCGCTGGACCTCGTGATCGGCGTGCGCCCCGACCCGCAGAACCAGCCGCACAGCTACCAGGGCGGTTTCCTGCGCGGAAACGCCGCGCTCCCCTGGCGGCATTTTTCGCGCGAGCGGATCGCGCTGCAGCTGATCGTGCGGATCGCGGACTACAGGTACATCGAGCAGCAGCACCATTCGCTGTGCGGCCCGGTCACGTTCATGCACGACATCGCGAAGCGAACCCCTCTGGCCTACGCGGCCTACGTGATCGGCCTGGCGGAAAACCGCCGCGGCCCCCTCGGGCAGATGACCGTGAAGGTCAAGTCGGGCTCCTCGCTGCTGGGCAAGCGCATCAACAGCGCCCCCGGCTCGCCGAGGATCTGCGAGGCCGACTACATCGCGCTGGCCAGCCTGCGCGACGGCAGCAACATCCTGGCCTACCGCTCGCCCTTCACTCACACGATGCTCGAAGGCGCGACCTCGCCGGCCGACATGGTCCGGTGGATGCGCGACACCGGCTACCAGCACGTGGAGGACCACAGTCACATGGGCAGCTGGCGCCTGCGTGGCCTGCTCATCAAGGCGCACCGCACCAGCGTCGGCCAAAACACCGTGGGCCCGCACCTGAACCAGATGCGCCACAAGCGCAACGCTGGCCACACCGTCATGATGTGTGCCGCGGGCAGCCTGGCCAACATGGCGCTGGGCCGCAGCCTGCGCGACGACATGACGATGCGTGTATTCGGCGGCCACTTCATGCTGGTGAATTCCGTCGATGTGACGGCCAACGGCGCCATCTTCGACCTCGTCACCTGGGGCCGCGACAGCAGCGAGAACCGGATCGAGATTCCATGGAGCAAGCTCGCGAGCTGGTACGGCGGCTTCGTCAGCGGGCTCCCCTGAATTCCGGCCGCTAGACTGGCGCCACCTCGCCATCGAACGGAGAGCGCCCATGTGCCGCAGCATCAAGACCCTCTACAACTTCGAGCCGCCCGCCACAGAGCAGGAGATCCGCGCCGCCGCGCTGCAGTTCGTGCGCAAGCTCAGTGGCTTCAACGTGCCCTCCAAGGCCAACGAGGCGGCATTCAATCGCGCGGTCGATGACGTGGCCGCCACGGCGGCGCGGCTGATCGATTCGCTTGTCACCACGGCCGAACCGCGCGACCGTGCTGTGGAGGCGGAACGCGCCAGGGCCCGCTCGGCGATGCGCTTCGGCAGCGGCTCCACCGCCTGATCGTGCCTTGCCCCCTGTGGCCGATGGCTGCGCGCCCGCATGCCATCATCTTCGGATGAGCAACACACCCCATAGCGCCTTCAGCACCTCGGACGCAGTCGCCAAATACGCCGAAGGCCCGAAGCGCAACGTGCCCGGATACAGCGGGCTCCTGCCGATGACGCGCATCCTTCTCGAGGAACACGTGCCCAGCGATGGCCGGGTGCTCGTGGTCGGCGCGGGCGGTGGCCTGGAGGTGGAAGACCTCGCGCGGGCCAACCCCGATTGGACCCTCGACGGGGTCGACCCCAGCGGCCCGATGCTTGAGCTCGCATCGCAGAGGCTGGGCCCGCTGATGTCGCGCGTGGCGCTGCACGAAGGCTATGTGCAGGACGCGCCCGCCGGCCCCTTCGATGGCGCGACCTGCCTGCTGACCTTCCACTTCGTGCCGACGGACCAGCGGCTGCCGACGGCCCGCGAGATCCATCGCCGGTTGAAGCCGGGCGCCCCGTTCGTCGCAGCGCATCTCAGCGTGGAAGACGGCGAAGGCGAACGCGACCTCTGGATGTCGCGCTACGCGGCCTTCCTCGTCGCGTCGGGCGCCGATCCGCACAAGGCGGCTGCGGCACGCGAGAAGGTCCAGAAGGAGCTGTCGATCCTCTCGCCCTCGCAGGACGAGGCCGTGCTGCGCGAGGCGGGGTTCAAGGACATCCGCCTCTTCTTCATGGGCTTCACGTTCCGGGGCTGGGTCGCCCGCGCCTGAGCCGGCGGTGATGGCCGGGCCATGACCACAGCGCAGCGCCGCCCCCCGGCCTTTGATATGGTGCTTGCCAGCACCACCATGCGAAGTCCGAGCACATGAAAAAGACCTACACAGGCGGCTGCCATTGCGGCGCCGTGAGATTCGAGGCCGACATCGACCTCGGCCTCGGCACGCTGCGCTGCAACTGCTCGATCTGCACCCAAACCCGCTTCTGGCCCGCCATCGTCGCGACCGATGCCTTCCGGCTGATCGAAGGCGAATCCGAACTCAGCGAGCAGATGCTCGACACCCGCAACAGCCACTACATCGTCTGCAGGCATTGCGGCGTGCGGGCTTTCGGCGTGGGCCATTCGCCCGCCACCGGCGAGAGCGCCTACGGCGTGAACGTGACCTGCCTGGACGACGTGGATCTCGACGACCTCGCCAGCTCGCCCATCAGCTACGTGGACGGGCACCGCGGCACCTGGCACGCCGCGCGCGCAGCCATCGGCATCTGACGAAGACAATCGCTTCCCGCAACAACAACCCACCACTACTGGAGACAGGCACATGTCCATCGAACTCTGGCTCGCCTTCGTCGCGGCCTCCGCCCTCATGCTGGTCATTCCCGGGCCCACCATCCTCACGGTGATCAGCTATTCGATGTCGCACGGGCGGCGCGCCAACCTGCCGCTGGTGGCGGCCGTGGCGCTGGGCGATTCCACCGCGCTGGTGGTGTCGCTGCTCGGGCTGGGCGCGCTGCTGGCCACCTCGGCCTTCTGGTTCACGGTGGTGAAGTGGGTGGGCGGGCTGTACCTGCTGTATCTGGGCATCAGGCTGCTGCGCGCGGGCATCACCTCCGCCGAGATCGCCACGCCGGCCGCGCCCGCCTCGCGCCTGCGCCTGTTCGCCAACACCTACCTGGTGACCGCGCTGAACCCCAAGGGCATCGTGTTCTTCGTGGCCTTCCTGCCCCAGTTCATCAACCCGGCCGCCGACGTGACGCGCCAGCTGTGGGTGCTGGCCGTCACCTTCGTGGTGCTGGCCGCGACCAATGCCACGCTCTACGCGGTGTTCGCGGGATCGGCGCGCAGGCTGCTGTCGTCGCCGCGTGCACAGCGGCGCTTCAACCTCGCGGGCGGCTCGCTGCTGGGCGCGGCGGGCATCTGGGCGCTGATGGCGCGCCGGCCGGGGTGAGCGGGCAGCCCTTCGGAACGCAAAAGCAACTCAAAAGAAAAGGCCGCGAAGCACGGAGCTTCGCGGCCTTTTCTTCATTTGTCGCAGCGCTGTGGATCAGTTGCGGTACGGGTTGTTGGGATTGCGGTCGTAGCGGTTCGGAACGCCGTCGTTGTCGCGGTCACGGTCGTAGCGGTTGGGCACGCCGTCGCGGTCACGGTCGCCGTAGTGCGGGCGCGGCGGCGGCGGGCGGTCGTAGGGTGCGACCACGCAGCCCGCGAGGATGGCCGATGCGGCCAGAAGGATCGCCAATGTCTTCGTCATGCGAGTTCTCCTTGGAGTGTTTGTGAAACCGGGGTTCGCCTCCTGCGAGCCGGTAGTGCATTGAAGGCCACGCCGGTACGCGCCGGGTTTCCGCATTGAAGCCCTCGCGTGAAGTTCGTTACGGGATGTGGCACCCGGCATTTACTTTGCCCCGGGGTGCGCAAGCCGCAAGGCAGCGCGCAGCCCGTCGCGCAGTAGGCGCGATTCCCGTGGCGAACCGGCGAGAGAGAATGGCGGCGCTCATGCTTTCGCTTCTGGATACCGCCTCCTTTCCTCCGATGCAGCCCGCGCCCTCCGCTTTCTCCCGCAAGACCCTCGCAGCCCTGCTGATCGCCGCGGCATGGACGCTCCCGGCCCGGGCCGTGGTGAGCTTCGAGGAAGTGAAGCGCGACTTCCGCTCGTCCGACACCGCCGTGCTCGACCGCAACGGCGAGCTGCTGCAGCGCGTGCGCACCGACCCCACGGCGCGCCGCGGCCAGTGGACCGCGCTGGCCGACGTGTCCCCGGCGCTGCGCACGGCCATGGTGCTGAGCGAGGACAAGCGCTTCTACGAGCACAGCGGCATCGACTGGCGCGCCGTCTCGGCCGCCGCCTGGGGCAATCTCTGGAACACGCGCACGCGCGGCGCATCGACCATCACGATGCAGCTTTCGGGCCTGCTCGACGAGGACCTTCGCCGCAGCTCGGGCGGCCGCAGCTTCACGCAGAAGATCGGGCAGACGGTGGCGGCCGCGCAGCTGGAGCGCAACTGGCGCAAGGACCAGATCCTGGAGGCGTATCTCAACACCGTGCCGTTCCGCGGCGAGATCGTGGGCATCGACGCGCTGTCGCGCACGCTCTTCGGCAAGGCGCCCAGCGGGCTCGACGCGCGCGAGGCCAGCGTGGCGGCGGCACTGGTGCGCGCGCCCAACGCCAAGCCCGCCGTGGTGGCGCAGCGCGCCTGCGAGGTGCTGCGCACCATGGAACCGCAGCAGAAGACCGACTGCGAGGCGCTGGACATGTTCACCAGCGCGGCCGTGCAGCGCCGGGCCTTCGAGCCGAACGAAGGGATCGCGCCGCACGCCGCGCGGCGCGTGCTGCGCGAGATCCGCGACGCGAACTCGGCGGCTGCGCCCGCTGCCGCCAGCGCAGCGCCCGTGCCGAAGGGCAAGGAGAAGGAGACTGGCGTGCGCACCACCCTGCGCGCGCCGCTGCAGCGCTTCGCGCTCGACACGCTGCAGCGCCACCTGCGCGAGCTGCGCGAGCGGCACGTCGAAGACGGCGCGCTAGTCGTGCTCGACAACGCGACCGGCGAGGTGCTCGCCTGGGTCGGCTCCTCCGGCCCGCTGAGCCAGGCGGCGGAGGTCGACGGCGTCACGGCGCTGCGCCAGCCCGGCTCCACGCTCAAGCCGCTGCTCTACGCCCAGGCGATCGCCGAGAAGCGCATCACGGCGGCATCGCTGATCGAGGACTCGTCGGCGCAGATCAGCACCGCCAGCGGCCTCTACATTCCGCAGAACTACGACCGCCGCTTCAAGGGCCCGGTGTCGGCGCGCACCGCGCTGGCGGCATCGCTGAACGTGCCGGCCGTGCGCACGCTGGTGATGGTGTCGCCCGAGGCCTTCGCGCGCGAGCTGCGCGCCGCCGGGCTGCCGCTGCGCGAAAGCGGCGACTACTACGGCTACAGCCTCGCGCTCGGCAGCGCCGAGGTGTCGCTGCTGTCGCTCACCAACGCCTACCGCATGCTGGCCAACGGCGGGCGCTACGGAACGACGACGCTGGCGCCGCGGCCCGCGGAGAAATCGAAAACCGCGCCGGCCTCGCCGCCGACGCCGATCGACGCGCGAGCGGCCTTCATCGTGGGCGACATCCTCTCCGACCCGAACGCGCGCACGCGCACCTTCGGCCTCGACAGCATTCTTTCCACCCGCTTCTGGACCGCCGTGAAGACCGGCACCAGCAAGGACATGCGCGACAACTGGGCCGTGGGCTGGTCGCAGCGCTACACGGTGGGCGTGTGGGTGGGCAACGCCAGCGGCGAGTCGATGTGGGACGTGAGCGGCACCAGCGGCGCCGCGCCGGTGTGGGCCGAGGTGATGCGCTTCCTGCACGCGCGCGAGCCGAGCCGCGCGCCTTCGCCGCCGCCGGGCCTGGTCCAGATGCAGGTGAGCTTTGGCCCCGGCGCCGACGGCAATCCGCTGGAGGCTTCGCGCAGCGAGTGGTTCCTGCAAGGCACGGAGCAGCCGCTCTTCGCGCTGGACACAGGCATGACGACGGATGCTTCCGCCCCGGCGCGCATCACCGCGCCGGCCGACGGCACCATCATCGCGCTGGACCCCGACATCCCGCCGCAGCGCCAGCGCGTGCGCTTCGATTCCGAGGGCCGTGGCGTGCAGTGGCGCATCGACGGCAAGCCGCTGGCGCGCGGCAACACCGTGCAATGGTTTCCATGGCCGGGGCGCCACCTGATCGAGCTGGTGGACGCCGGCGGCAAGGTGGTCGACCAGCGCCGGCTCGAGGTGCGCGGCGCGGGTGTGGTCGCGAAGAACAACGGCAGCGGCGCGCGGCGCTGATTCAAGGGGCCCTGAACACGTCGAGGAAGTAGTCGACGAAGGTCCGGATCTTCGGCGTGTTGCGGCGCGCGGGCAGGTAGCTCAGGTGGATGTCGTGCGGCTTCAGGGCCAGCGAGGGCAGCACCGGCACCAGCGTGGCGCCGTCGATCTGGGGGCGCGCGAGCGACTGCGGCACCAGCGCGATGCCGCGCGCCGACAGCGCGAGCCGCAAAACCATTTCAGGGTCGTCCGACTGGAACACGCTTTCCACGCGCACGCGGTGCGTCTTTTCGATGGCCGCGAGGCTGATCTCGCGCTTGCGCCCTTCGGCGTCGGTGGTCAGGAAGCGGTGCGCGGACAGATCGGGCAGGTCCTGCACCGGAGCGTGGCGCGCGAGATACGCCGGCGCGGCGCACAGCATCAGCGGCTCCTGCTTCAGGTGGCGCACGACCAGCTCGTCGCCGCCCTCACGGCCGTAGCCGATGGCCACGTCGGCCGCGTCTCGCCGCAGGTCGGCGCGGTCCTTGCCGGTCTCGACCGTGACCTCCAGCCGCGGGTAGGCGGTCATGAAGGCGGGCAGGTGGTTCATCAGCAACTCGCGGCCATAGTAGTGCGGCACGGCGATGCGCAACCGCCCGGTGACGGCGCTGCCGTCGGAGGACAGGTTGAGCATGACGTCGTCGAGGATCGTGAGCGCATGTTGGGCCGCCGCCAGGAACTCGCGGCCTTCCTCGGTCAGCGCGAAGCGGGTGGCGCCGCGATGCAGCAGCAGGTGGCCGACGGTGGCTTCCAGTCTCTGGAGCTGGCGCGACGCGGAGGCCTTGGGCACGTTGAGCACTTCGGCGGCCGGAGTCAGTCCCCCGAGCTGCGCGGCCTTGGCGAACAGCCGCACATCCGACAAAGAAAAGTCCTTCATATCGCCGCCGCGGTCCGTATTTCGTATTTCTCTTGCGCTCCCCTGAACGCTCCGCAGGAAGGTCGGGAAGGGAGGGCCGGACCGTGGAGCAGAACAACTTGCCGATTCACAAGCTACCTTTAGTTTCATTCTCTGACAGGACGCTCCAGACAAACAACACTTTCGGCAACAGCTGCCCAAGGCCGGGAAAAATTCACTTAATGAGGACAAATCCGCGAAATCGGCTTGCGCGATCTGCGGACAGGGGTTGCGGTTTTCTACGGGGTGCTACCCGGATCAATCGCCGCGCGGGGAGTCCGGTTTCTTTTTGGAGGCAAAATTCATCCAATCATTGAACGACCAGGCTCACTCCCGATGCTTGCCCAAGCTCCCCGTACTTCACTTGCAGACACCGCCGCGGACAGCATCCGCGCCGAGATCTCCGCCGGCCGCTGGTCCGTTGGCTCCCGCATCCCGATCGAACCGCAGCTCGCCCAGCTGCTGGGCGTGAGCCGGGGCACGGTGCGCGAGGCGGTCAAGACGCTGGTGTCGCGCGGGCTGCTCGAAGTGCGCCAGGGCTCGGGCACCTATGTTCGATCGGGCTTCGATCCTTCGTCCAGCCTGCAGAAGATGCGGCTCGCGAGCCTGCGCGACCAGTTCGAGGTGCGCCGCGCGCTCGAAGTGGAAGCCGCCCGGCTCGCCGCCGTGCGCCACACGGCGCGCGACCTGCGCCGCCTGCACGTGCTGCTCGACAAGCGCGGCGGCTTCGATCCCGCCGACAACGGCGCGGCCTTCATCGAGCGCGACCTGGCCTTCCACCTCGCCATCGTCGACATCTCCGGCAACCTCGCCCTGGCGGAAACCTGCCGCTTCATCACCGGCTACATCAAGGAGACCATCGCGAGCTCGATGGGCAGCGCCCTGCCCGAGCCCGACGATGCCGCGCACCGCGCCATCATCGAAGGCATCGCCAGCCGCGACCCCGACGTGGCCGCCGCGGCGGTGCGCACCTTCATGGCGCCGATGATCAACGCACTGGCGCTGGGGTCGTGATGAACTCGGCCACCTTCGCACGCGGCAATGCCGGCGCCTCTTCTTCCTCCTCTTCTTCTTCCTCCTCCTCTTCTTCCGCTTCCGCCCACCGCTGCGGCGACGAACTGCTGATCGACGCCGAGGCCGACAGCCTGCCCGCGCCGCGCCCCACGCCCGCCCCCACCCTCGCGCGCCGCATCCTGCTCGGCGCCAGCGTGGTGCTGATCGCCTTCAACCTGCGCCCGGTGTTCGCCAGCCTCTCGGTGGTGCTGCCGGAAATCATCAAGGCCACCGGCCTCTCGCCCACGGCCGCCAGCCTGCTGACCACGCTGCCGATCGTCTGCCTCGGCGTTTTCGCGCCACTCGCGCCGGGCCTGGGCCGGCGCTTCGGCACCGAGCGCACGCTGCTCGGCTGCATGGTGCTGATCCTGGTCGGCACGGTGCTGCGCGGCACCGGCAACATCCCGCTGCTCTTTCTGGCCTCGGCCATCGCGGGCAGCGGCATCGCGGTGTCGAACGTGCTGCTGTCGGGCCTGGTGAAGCGCGACTTCGCCTCGCAGGCGGCGCTGATGATGGGCCTCTACACCATGGCGGTGTGCGGCGGCGCGGCCAGCGCCGCCGGGCTCACGGTGCCGATCGAGCACGTGCTGGGCGGCGGCTGGACCATGGCGCTCGCGATGTGGGCGCTGCCGGCCGCGCTGGTCACGCTGATCTGGGCGCCCCAGGCGCTGCCGCTGAAGCCGGTGGCGAGCGAATCGGGCTTCACCGTGCGCGGGCTCTGGAGCGACAGGCTGGCCTGGCAGGTCACCTTCTTCATGGGCCTGCAGTCCGCCCTCGCCTACATCGTGATGGGCTGGCTCGCGCCGATCCTGCGCGAGCGCGGCCTGGGCAGCGAGACGGCCGGCTACGTGGTGTCGCTGTCTGTCATGACGCAGGTGGTGACCTGCCTCGTGGTGCCGGCGCTGGCGGTGAAGCTGCGCAACCAGCGCGGCCTGGCGGTCGTGCTGGCGCTGCTCACGGTGGGCGCGATGCTGGCGATGCTCTTCGCGCCGCTGGACGGCTTCTTCGGCGTGTGGGCCTGGGCGGTGCTGCTGGGCATCGCGCAGGGCGGCACCTTCGCGCTGGCGCTCACGATGATCGTGCTGCGCTCGCCCGACTCGCACGTTGCCGCGCACCTCTCGGGCATGGCGCAGGGCGTGGGCTACATGGTGGCGGCCTTCGGGCCGCTGGTGGCCGGGCTGCTGCACGGCTGGACGGGAAGCTTCCGCGCCTCGTCGTGGCTCTTCATCGGGCTGGGCGTGGCGCTCGTGATCGCTGGGCTGGGGGCAGGACGCACGATGCACGTGGGCACGACGACCGTGCCGCGCCACTGAGGCGCGAGCCCGCTGTCTACTGCGGCCCGCCGCAGAAGCCCGCGCGCTCGGTGGTCCTGGCGGTGAACAACACGCGCGTGGTGGTCGCCGCGCCGCGCGGCTCGTTCTGCGGCCATTCGGTCTGCACCCAGGTGTATTGCCAGTCGTAGGGCGAGCCGGGCTTGAATGTCTCGCCGTAGGCGATGCGCAGGCTGCCGAAGCTCTCGTCGTGGCAGTGCTTCGAGGTCTTGTATTCCTTCTCGCTGAAGCAGGCGCGGATCATCTTGGAGCACGAGAACGGAATGCCCTCCTGCACCGCCTTGCCGCCTTCGAGCGGCACGAAGTCGGCGGTGTCGAACGAGGCGCCGCCGCCCGAATAGCCTTCCGACACCGTCTGCAGCACGGCCACGGCCCACTTGCCCTCGGCCACCGGGTAGAGCGCCGGCGCGAGCGAGAGGCGCGCCTCGGACCGGCTGGCATCGCTGTCTTTCTTCAGGGCCTGGGCGTAGCCGGAGAAATCATGAAGGCGAGCGAGCTGCCAGCCCTTGGCGTCTGCGGCATCCCGCCTGATGCGCGCCATGGCCAGCGGCTCGGCGGAGAGCACCACATAGTCGCCCGCCGCGGCGCCGCGCGGACGATAGAGGCCCAGTTGCTGCGCGTCGCAGGGCTGCGGCAGCAGGGCGCACAGGCGCGTGCGCCATTGCGCGTCGAGCGAATCGGGCTTCTTCACCGCATCGAACACCTGCGCCGACGGCGCGGAAAGATCGGGAGCGGCAAGCACCGCGGTGGCGAACGGCAGCAGGGCGAACAGGAGCGGCAGCTTTGTCATGGAGCCGGATGGTAGCCACCGGCGGCGCGGCTGGTTGATAAAGTCGCACGCGACCATGAATCCTTCTTCTCCCGCCCTGCTCCGGATCGACGCGCTGCGCTTCGCCTACCCCGACCAACCCGCGCTGGTGTCCGGCTGGAATGCATCCATCGGCCCGGGCGTCACGCTGCTCTACGGCGATACCGGCACGGGCAAGTCGGCGCTGCTCAACGTGATTGCCGGTGCGCTGCCCGCCTCCGCCGGACGGCTGACCGTGGCCGGGACGAGCCTCAATGCCGCGCCCGAGGCCTATCGCCGCCAGGTGTTCTTCGTCGCTCCCGAAACCGACCGTTTCGACCAGCTCAGCGCGCGCGAATGCACGGCCTCGCTCGCCGAAGGCGACGCGGGCTTCGACCAGGCGAAGTGGCAGGCCATCGCCGACGGCTTCTCGCTGGCGCCGCACCTGGACAAGAAGATGTTCATGCTGTCCACCGGCTCGAAGCGCAAGGTCTGGATGGCCGCCGGGCTCGCGTCGGGCCGGCCGCTCGTACTGCTCGACGAGCCGACCGCCGGCCTGGACATGCCCTCTACACGCTGCCTGTGGGCCACGCTCTCTGAGATTGCTGCGCAGTCGAAGCAGGCGGTCGTCGTGGCCAGCGCGGCGCGCATCGACACCGTGCCGCTGGCGGCCACCATCGAACTGCCGCTGCGCTGAGGCCTGCCTTCAGGCTGCAGCGTCGAAGTCGGTGCTGCGGCTCAGGGCTTCCCAGGCTTCCGTGTCCTTGAGCAACGCCTGCGCATGGGCGCGCACCGCGTCGACCGAGTCGCCGCCCAGCTGCAGGCGCAGGGGCGTGTGCTCGGCCTCCAGCGCCTTCGCGATCGCCACGGCCGCCTTGCGCGGATCGCCGGCCTGCGTGTTGTGCATGCTGTGCGCGAACTCGCGTGTGGCGCCCACCACCGGCTGGTAGGCCTCGATCACCGGCATGTGGCGCATGCCGCTGCCCGCGAGCTGGGTGCGGAACTGGCCCGGCTCCACGATCAGCACCTTGATGCCGAAGGGCGCGACCTCCTGCGCCAGCGCTTCCGAGGCGCCCTCCAGCGCGAACTTCGAGGCCGAATATGCGCTGAAACCCGCGAACGACAGCTGCCCGCCGAGGCTGGAGATATTCACGATGGCGCCCGACTTCTGGGCGCGCAGCACCGGCAGCGCGGCGCGGGTGACGGCCATGGCGCCGAAGAAGTTGGTGTTCATCAGCGCGCGCAGCTCGGCGTCGGAGGTTTCCTCCAGCGCGCCGACCACGCCGTAGCCGGCGTTGTTCACGAGCACGTCGATGCGGCCGAAGCGGGCCACCGCGGCCTCGACGGCGGCTTCGGCGGCGCCGGCGGCGTCCACGTCCAGCGGCGTGGCCAGCACGCGGTCGGGTGCCTGCGCCACGAGGTCGGCGAGGCGGCCGGCGTCGCGGGCGGTGGCGACCACGTTGTGGCCCAGGGCCAGCGCGTGCTCGGCGAAGGCGTGGCCGAAGCCGGAAGCGGCGCCGGTGATGAACCAGGTCTGGCGGGTCTGCGAAGAGGTGATGGCGATGTTGGACATGATGCTGGCTCCTTGAAGGGTTGAGGGTTGCCGTGAAGGCATGGCGTGACTGTTCCAGCAATCGCACTAAACGACTAGCCGGTTCAAATCGAATGCACTGTGCGATACAGTGCATGAATGGACCGAACCCTGCTCCCGCATCTCGCCATCGTGCTGGCGGTGCACCGGCGCGGCGGGTTCGCCGCCGCGGCCGCCGAGCTGGGCATGAGCGCCTCGGCTGTGAGCCACGCGGTGCGCGCCGTCGAGGACCACCTGGGCCAGCCGATCTTCGCGCGCACCACCCGCAGCGTGCGGCTGACCGAGGCCGGCGCCGGCTTCATCGGCATGCTGGCCCCGGCCATGGGCGAGATCGCCGACGCGGTGGACCGCTTCGGCGAGTCGCTCGGGCGGGTGAGCGGCGTGCTGCGCGTCAACGCACCCCACGTGGCGCTGCCGCTGGCGATGACCCCGCTGGTGGCCGAAATGGCGCGCCGCCACCCGGGGCTGGTGATCGAGATCACCTGTGACGACGGCCTGGCCGACATCGTGGCGAGCGGCCACGACGCCGGCGTGCGGCTGGGCCACACCGTCGCGCAGGACATGGTGGCGGTGCGGCTCACCCCACCCTTCGAGGCCATCTTGGTGGCCACCCCGCGCTACCTGGCCACGGCGGGCGAGCCGCGCGACATCGAGGCGCTGCAGCGGCACAACTGCATCGGCTTCCGCTTCGTGACCTCGGGTGGCGTGTACGCCTGGGACCTGCGCGACCAGGCCGGCGCCCACGTCTCGGTCGAGGTGCCGGGCACCGTGCGGGTCACCGACGCGCTCTACGCCCGCGACCTGGCGCTGGCCGACGTGGGCATCGCCTACATCTTCGAGCCGCTGGTGCGCGCCGAACTGCGCGAAGGCCGCCTGCGCCAGCTGCTGCCGCGCTCGGCCTTCGGGGAGCCGGGGCTGTTCCTGTACTTTCCGCGCCGCGCGGCCCAGGCGCCCAAGCTGCGCGCCTTCGTCGACCTGGCCCGGGAAATGCTCGAAAAGTCCGCTTCCGGCCAGCCGCAGCCCCGTTAAGACGCGCTTCGCGCCGGGGGCTTCGCAACCCGCATGGCGAAACACGGTCCCGGCGGGCGACAATCGGGGGCTCCGGCAAAAAACGGGCTACCCCCGGAAAGCCGGAAGTTCCAGCCACCCCGACAACCAGGATCTACGGAAGAAGCGCATGAGCTCGAAGCAACCCACCATCGTCTACACCCTCACCGACGAGGCGCCCCTGCTGGCGACCTACGCGTTCCTGCCGATCATCCGCGCCTTCACGAACCCGGCCGGCATCAACGTCGAGACCAGCGACATCTCCGTGGCGGCCCGCATCCTGGGCGAGTTTCCCGACTACCTGAGCGACGAGCAGAAGGTGCCCGACAACCTCGCCGAACTGGGCAAGCTCACGCTCAAGCCCGAAGCCAACATCATCAAGCTGCCCAACATCAGCGCCTCGGTGGCCCAGCTCAAGGCGGCCATCAAGGAACTGCAGGGCAAGGGCTACAAGATTCCCGACTACCCCGAGAACCCGACCACGGATGAGGACAAGGACATCCGCGCGCGCTACAACAAGTGCACCGGCAGCGCGGTGAACCCTGTGCTGCGCGAAGGCAACTCCGACCGCCGCGCCCCCAAGGCCGTGAAGGAATACGCGCGCAAGAACCCGCACAGCATGGCCGACTGGAGCCAGGCCTCGCGCTCGCACGTCTCGCACATGCACGGCGGCGACTTCTACCACGGCGAGAAGTCCATGACGCTCGACCGCGCGCGCAACGTCAAGATGGAGCTCATCACCAAGAGCGGCAAGACCATCGTGCTCAAGCCCAAGGTCGCCCTGCTCGACCGCGAGATCATCGACTCCATGTTCATGAGCAAGAAGGCGCTGCTGGCCTTCTATGAAAAGGAGATCGAGGACGCGCACAAGACCGGCGTGATGTTCTCGCTGCACGTGAAGGCCACCATGATGAAGGTCTCGCACCCCATCGTGTTCGGCCACTGCGTGAAGATCTTCTACAAGGAAGCATTCGAGAAGCACGGCAAGCTGTTCGACGAGCTGGGCATCAACGTCAACAACGGCATGGTCGACCTCTACAACAAGATCGCCACGCTGCCGCAGAGCACGCAGGACGAGATCAAGCGCGACCTGCACGCCTGCCACGAGCACCGTCCCGAGCTGGCGATGGTCGACTCGGCCAAGGGCATCACCAACTTCCACTCGCCCAACGACGTGATCGTGGACGCCTCCATGCCCGCGATGATCCGCAACGGCGGCAAGATGTGGGGCGCCGACGGCCGCCTGAAGGACGTGAAGGCCGTGATGCCCGAATCGACCTTCGCCCGCATCTACCAGGAGATGATCAACTTCTGCAAGTGGCACGGCGCCTTCGACCCCAAGACCATGGGCACCGTGCCCAACGTGGGCCTCATGGCGCAGAAGGCCGAGGAATACGGCTCGCACGACAAGACCTTCGAGATCGCCGAGGACGGCGTCGCCAACATCACCGACCTGGACACCGGCGAAGTGCTGATGAGCCAGGAAGTGGAGCAGGGCGACATCTGGCGCATGTGCCAGGTCAAGGACGCCGCGATCCGCGACTGGGTGAAGCTGGCCGTCAACCGCGCGCGCAACTCCGGCATGCCGGTGGTGTTCTGGCTCGACGCCTATCGTCCGCACGAGGCGCAGCTGATCACCAAGGTCAAGATGTACCTGCACGAGCACAACACCACGGGCCTGGACATCCAGATCATGAGCCAGGTGCGCGCCATGCGCTACACGCTGGAGCGCGTGGTCCGCGGCCTGGACACCATCAGCGCCACCGGCAACATCCTGCGCGACTACCTGACCGACCTGTTCCCCATCATGGAGCTGGGCACCTCGGCCAAGATGCTGTCGATCGTTCCGCTGATGGCCGGCGGCGGCATGTACGAGACCGGCGCGGGCGGCTCGGCCCCCAAGCACGTGCAGCAGCTGGTGGAAGAGAACCACCTGCGCTGGGACTCGCTGGGCGAATTCCTCGCGCTGGCCGTGAGCCTGGAAGACCTGGGCCTGAAGACGAACAACAAGAAGGCGACCATCCTCGCCAAGACGCTGGACACCGCCACCGGCAAGCTGCTCGACAACAACAAGAACCCATCGCCCAAGACCGGCCAGCTCGACAACCGCGGCAGCCAGTTCTACCTGGCGATGTACTGGGCGCAGGAACTGGCCGCGCAGACCGAAGACCTCGAACTGCAGGCCGCCTTCAGCAAGCTGGCCGAGACGCTCGCGGCCAACGAGAAGAAGATCGTCGACGAACTCGCCGCCGTGCAGGGCAAGCCGGTGGACATCGGCGGCTACTACCTGGCCGACCCGGTCAAGTTCTCGGCCATCATGCGCCCGAGCGCCACGCTCAACGCGGCGCTGGCTTCGGCGTAAGAAGGCCGATCGACATCGTGCGGATGGCAGTCGCCATGAAGCCCTTCAGGCTCGCGATGCTTCCCGCCGTGCTGGCCCTGGCCGGCGCGGCGGGCACAGCCCATGCGGCCGAGGACTGCGAGGCGCTGCGCACCCGCATCGAATCGAAGATCGCCGCGAGCGGCGTGGCGCGCTTCACCGTCACCGTCATCGATGCGAACGCATCGGCGAACGGCCAGGTGGTGGGCAGCTGCGAGCTCGGCACGAAGAAGGTCGTCTATCTGAAGGACGCGGGGGCCGCACCGGCTCCTGCTCCTGCATCCATCCCTGCATCTGCCCCGACGCCTCCTGCTACGGCTGCGGCCCAGGGAGCGGACGACCCCATGATCACCGAGTGCAAGGACGGCACCGTGACCATGGGCGATTGCAGAAAGCAGTAGCGGCAAGCTGGCGGCGCCTGCCGCCTGGCCCAGCCCCATCCATTGTTACGGCCGGAGTCTTCCGGCTCGTCAGCCCTTCGCCACCACCCGCGCGATCCACGCGAGCAGCACCGCCTCGACCTCGTCGCGGTTGGTCTCGTTCAGCGCCTCGTGGCGCGCGCCGCCGAACACGTGGCACGACACGTCGCGCAGCCCGGCCGCTCGGTAGCGCTCCACCAGCGGATAGAACCACTCGGCCTTGTTGCTCACCGGATCTTCGCCGCCGATGAACAGGTACAGGGGCAGTTCGGGGCGGATGGTCTTGCGCATGGCCTCGGGCGTCAGGGCGTCCAGCTTCGCGAACATCGAACCCAGCCCCTCCGGCGAGACCGTGAAGCCGCACAGCGGGTCGGCGATGTACGCATCGACCTGCGCGGGGTCGCGGCTGAGCCAGTCGAAGGGCGTGCGCACGTCGGGCAGCGCGGCATTCATGTCTTCGAGCTTGAAGCCCGACTGCAGCGCGGTTCCCAGCAGGTCGAGCGCCGAGGTGCCCGACAGTGCCGCGCCCGCGAGCAGCGAACCGTGCTCGACCAGGTAGTACTGCAGCGCGAACGAACCCATGCTGTGGCCCAGCAGGATCAGCGGCAGCCCGGGATGCACGCCTCGCACGTGGCGGCTCAGCAGCGCCATGTCGTCCACCAGCCCGGCGAACGCGCGCGGCCCGAACTCGCCCAGCTCACCACGCGCCTGCGCACCCTTGCCATGCCCGCGATGCTCGTTCGCATACACCACGTACCCCGCGCGCACGAATGACTCGGCCAGATGCCGGTAGCGCAGCGAATGCTCGCCCATGCCATGCGCGAGTTGCACGATGGCGCGCGGCGCCGTCGCCGTGCCCAGCCACCGATGGACCTCCACCGTGACGCCGTCGTTGGCGGTGAGCTCGAAGTGGGTCTCGGTGGTCGGCATGCAGTGCTCCATACAGTGATCGATGGAGCCGATCCTAGGGGCTGGTGAGTGGCGCTTCGATCAGGGGTTTCCTGCTTTTGTCGCGCGGTGGACAGTCAGCAAGTGCGACATCTTCTTCAACGCCGCCTCCGGCGTAGCCTCGATGTGAATCGAACACGCCAGCATCAGGTTCAGCTGCTGCCCGAAGTCCTCGACCGCGATGCTAGTTCCGGCTTCGCGCAGCACGCCGTTCGCGTCGACTTCGCACTGCAGCGCGGCGCGTACGCGGTCTGCGTAGCTGCCTTCGGGAACGCCGTAGGCCACGACCGGGATGCCCAGCGCGATCGCCGCGCCGACCTCGAACACGGTGCCCGAATCGGGCTCCATGCCCCTGAAGCTCGCAAGATTGGCGACGACGCCGTCCGCGCCGCGAAGGCGCTGCATGTTGGCTTCGTAGATCTGCTTCTCGGGCGCCTCGGAGCTCAGCTCTTCGTTGCCGTCGGCCGGCAGCAGGGCCGCGAGGCCCGCTGCTTCGCACGCGGCCGACAGCCTCACGAAATGCTCCCTGGCGTCGGGGCGAAAGACGTCCGGCCCCGCGAGGTAGATGCGCGGGCGGGCCGTGTTCCGGGGAGGCTGCTTGTCCATCGGCGCAGCATCGGCGATTTCGGGCTCTTGCTCAATCCTTGCGACATGGTGCAAAGCGAATTACCGATGGATGCATCGGCCCGCCGCCCCTGCCGCTGCTGCTTCGGGGAATCAGGCAAGAAGCTCGCACGAAGCGCCAAACGCTCCGCTTGAGCCTTCTCTACCGCAAAAGCACTACGCGGCACCGAGCGAGGGAAGCGGCGTGGCGCAGCCGGCATCGCAGTTTGCAGGATCAGGCAAAAACCGCGTTCGATTCGTCTACCGCTTCGGGCTCGCGAAAACGCACACTTCTCTGCATGCCCGGCCCACGCTCATTCCAGTGTGCGCCCCACGGCAGACAGATCAGCACGAGGAGTTCACCATGACCACGATCCAGGAAAAAGTCGTACTCATCACCGGCGCGAGCAGCGGCATCGGCGAAGCGACCGCCAGGCTGCTTGCGCGGCGCGGCGCCAAGGTGGTGCTCGGTGCGCGCCGCACCGACAGGCTCGCCTCGCTCGCGGCCGAGATCACGGCCACGGGCGGAACGGCGAGCTTCCAGCGGCTCGACGTGACGCACCGGCCCGACATGGAAGCGTTCGCCGAATTCGCACTCGAGACGCACGAGCAGATCGACGTGCTCGTCAACGCCGCGGGCGTGATGCCGATGTCGCCGCTGTGGAACCGCAAGATCGAGGAGTGGGAACTCATGATCGACGTGAACCTGCGCGGCGTGCTGCTGGGCATCGCGGCGGTGCTGCCGACGATGCAGGAGCAGGGCTGGGGCCACATCGTGAACGTGGCGCCGGTGGCGATGCACGGGCTGTCGCCGGGCTCGGCGGTGTACCACGGCACGCAGTACGCGGTGAACGCGATCTCCGAGGGCCTGCGGCAGGAGCATGCCGGCCGGCTGCACGTGACGGTGGTGAGCCCCGACGTGCACGGCCCCATCGATCCGCTGGCCGAGCGCATCGCGGCCAGCTACGCGCGCGAACGCATGCGCACCAACCGGCGCATCGCGGTGCCGGTGGATGCGGTGGCGCGCTCGATCGCGGGCGCCATCGAGGGCTACGGCATCACCGCCGGCGCAGTGCGCCCGCCCGCCAGGCAACATCAGCAGCAGCGGCCGCGCCCGGCCGAATACGCTCAGTAGGCTCAGTAGGTCTTGTAGGGCAGGAACTTGCCCGACAGCACCACGTTGACGCGGTCGCCCTTCGGGTCGGCCTCGCGCTGGATGTCCATGCTGAAGTCGATGGCGCTCATGATGCCGTCGCCGAATTCTTCATGGATGAGTTCCTTGATGGTGGTGCCGTACACGCTCACCACTTCGTACCAGCGGTAGATGAGCGGATCGGTGGGCACCGGCGTGGGCAGCGAACCCTTGTAGGGCACCACCTTCAGCCACTTCTGCTCCTCGGCGGTGAGGCCGAAGATCTTGCCGACGATCTTCGCCTGCTTGTCGTCGAGCGTCATCTGGCCCAGGCAGGCGGCGGTGGTCCACTCCTTCGAGAGGCCCACCTTCCTGGCCACGTCGGCCCACTGGATGCCCTTGCTGACCTTGGTGGCGATGATTTTCTCGGTGACGTCGTTGCGGTTCATGGGGTCTCCTGTTGAGTGAGCTCAGGCAAGCAACAGCCATGCCGGGGTCTTGCCCCCTCTCCCCCTCGGGGAGAGGGTTGGGGTGAGGGCGCGTCGGCGATGGATGGAGCGCGGCGGCATTGGCGCTCCGGCCCTCACCCTGACCCTCTCCCCGAGGGGAGAGGGAACAACACGAGGTCAGCGCGCCCAGTGGAACTTGCGGTCCGATTCCTTGATGGGCTGGTCGTTGATGCTCGCGAAGCGCCTCTGCATGAGGCCGTTCTCCGCGAACTCCCAGTTCTCGTTGCCATGGCTGCGATACCACTGGCCCGAGTCGTCGTGCCATTCGTACTCGAAGCGCACCGCGATGCGGTTGTCCATGAAGGCCCATAGCTGCTTCTTCAGGCGGTAGTCGAGCTCGCGCGTCCACTTGCGCGACAGGAACTCCACCACCTGCTCGCGGCCGTTGACGAAATCGGCGCGGTTGCGCCATTCGGTGTCGGGCGTGTAGGCCAGGCTCACGCGAACGGGGTCGCGCGAGTTCCAGGCGTCTTCGGCGGCCTGTACCTTCTGCGTGGCGGATTCGAGGGTGAAGGGCGGCAGCGGCGGGCGTGATTCCATGGTGCTTCTTTCGATGGAGGTTGAAGGGGAATGCGCCGGAATGTGCCACATGTAGACAGACCTGTCTACATGCCTACAATCGCGCCATGGACATCTCTTCCATCTCCGAACTGCCGGCGCGCGAGCGCATCCTGCGCACCGCGCACGACCTCTTCTACGCCGACGGCATCCGCGCCACCGGCATCGACCGCGTCATCGCCGCGTCGGGCGTCACCAAGGTCACCTTCTACCGGCACTACCCGTCGAAGGACGACCTGGTGCGGGCCTTCCTCGATCACCGCCACGGCCTGTGGATGGCATGGTTCGTCGATGCGCTCGGCCGGCTCGGCGCGCAGCAACGCATCGGCGGCGGCCAGGCGCTGGAGGTGCTGGCCGACGCGATGGCCGAGTGGTTCGCCGACCCGACCTTCCGCGGCTGCGCCTTCATCAACTCGGTGGTCGAGGTGGGCGGCAGCGTGAGCGGCGCGAGCGACATCTCGCGCGAGCACAAGCGCGAGATGGTCGAGGTGATCGCCGGGCTGCTGCCCGAATCACTGGAAAGCCCGCGCCGCATGGCGGTTGCGCAGGCTGCCGCGCTGGGCGTCGACGGCGCCATCGTCAAGGCGCAGATGGGCGGCGCCGCGCTCGCGCGCGAAGCGGTCGACGACCTGCGCCGGCTGCTTCAGGCGCTGGCGGCCACGCTGCCCGCCTCGACAGCCGCTACTTCACGACCATCAGCGTGAACGGCCACACGTAGGCCTGCAGCGTCACGTAGAAGCCCACGAGGCAGGCCAGCGCGATGGAGTGGAAGAACACGTAGCGCAGGATCTCGCCTTCATGGTTGAACCAGCGCGTGGCGGTGGAAGCCACCACGATCGACTGCGCGTCGATCATCTTGCCCATCACGCCGCCGGAGCTGTTGGCCGCGCCCATCAGGTTGGGGCTCAGGCCGAGCTGGTCGGCCGCCACCTTCTGCATGCCGCCGAAGAGCACGTTCGATGCGGTGTCGGAACCGGTGAGCGCCACGCCCAGCCAGCCCATCAGCGTGCCGAAGAAGGGATACAGCACGCCGGTGTTGGCGAAGGCCAGGCCCAGCGTGGTGTCCAGCCCCGAGTAGCGCGTGAGCGTGCCCAGCGCGAGCATCAGCACGATGGTGAGCAGCGAGAACTTCACCAGCCACAGCGTGCGGCCATAGGCGGCCACGAGCTGGATCGGGTTGTACTTCATCACCAGCCCGCCTACGATGGCCGACATCAGGATGCCGGTGCCCGTGGCCGAGAGCAGCAGCAGCTGGTAGACCGCACCCTCCTTCGTCGGCTTGGGCACCACCGGCGCCACCTTCTCGACCATGTTGTGCAGCCCGTCGATGGGAAAGCTCGGCGCGAAGATGCCGTTGAGCCAGGTCTTCACCGAGGGCAGGCCCCAGATGAAAACGAACACGGTGAGGATGAGCCACGGCGTCCAGGCGCGGATGACGGCGGCGCTCGAATGCTTCGTCGGCGCGACGGCCGCGGACGCCTCGCCGCCGTCGGCCTCGTGTCCCTTGAGCGACACCGAGGTCCAGACCTTCTTCGGCTTCCACACGCGCAGGAACGCGACCAGGCACACCATCGAGACGATGGCCGCGATGATGTCCACCAGCTCCGGGCCGATGTAGTTCGACACCAGGAACTGCGGAATCGCGAAGGACACGCCCGTGACCAGGATGGCCGGCCACACCTCCATCATTCCCTTGCGCCCCGCGAAGGCCCAGATGAGCCAGAACGGCACCAGCAGCGAGAAGAACGGCAGCTGCCGCCCGATCATCGCGGTGACCGCCATCAGGTCGTAGCCATGCACCTTGGCCAGCGTGATGACCGGCGTGCCCAATGCGCCGAAGGCCACCGGCGCGGTGTTGGCGATGAGCGAGAGCCCCGATGCCGCGAGCGGCGAGAAACCCAGCCCGATGAGGATGGCCGCGGTGACCGCCACCGGCGTGCCGAAGCCCGCCGCGCCCTCGAAGAAGGCGCCGAAGGCGAATGCGATGAGCAGCAGCTGCAGGCGCCTGTCTTCCGTGATGCCGGCGATGGAGTCCTGCAGCACCTGGAAGCTGCCGTTCTGCTGCGTGAGCTGCTGCAGGAAGATGATGTTCAGCACGATCCAGCCGATCGGCAGCAGGCCGGTGATGCCGCCGAGAAAGGCCGCCTTGCCTGCCATGTCGGCCGGCATGCCGAAGGCGAACACCGCGATGAGCACCGCGCTCAGCAGGCCCAGCCCCGCCGCGTAGTGCGCCTTGACGTGAAGCAACCCGAGGCACACCAGCATCACCACCACCGGTATCGCGGCCAGCGCCGTCGATACGATCATGTTGCCGAAGGGGTTGTAAACCTGTTGCCAGACCATTCGCTCATCTCCTGTTGTTATGGAAATTCTTCTGAGCCGGTGCTTCGGCCGGGCAGGACCGGAAGCGTTCGATACCATCCTACCCCGCTACCCCTCACGACAAAAGATGGTTTCTCCGCGTCTCCCCTCGACCCAGGGCCTGCAGGCCTTCGAGGCCGTCGCGCGGCTGCGCAGCGTGAACCTCGCGGCCGAGGAGCTCGCGGTGACGCCCAGCGCGGTGAGCCACCGCATCCGCCAGCTCGAACTGCTTCTGGGGCTGAAGTTCTTCACCGGCAGCGACTTCAGCCTCAGCGCCGACGGCATGGCCTACCTGGCGCGGGTGCGCGAGGCCATCTCGGCGCTGCGGCAGGTGCCGGGGCGCGAGCCCGAGTCGCAAGTGCGGCGGCTGCGCGTGGCGGTCACGCCGACCTTCTCGCGCCAGATGCTGCTGCCCCGGCTGGCGCGCTTTCGCGATGCCTACCCGAACATCGAGCTGATGCTGCAGGTGACCATGCCGGTGCGCAACACCACGGTGGAAGAGGCCGACATCGAGCTGCGCTTCGGCACCGGCCCCTTCCACGACCGCGAGTTCGTCCAGCTGCTGGCCGACGACGTCTCCCCGGTGTGCAGCCCCGCCTACCTCGAACGCCACGGCCCCTTCGAAGGCTTCGAGACCGACGCCGAGGTGTCGCGCGCACAACTGCTGCGCACGCCGCTGGAGTCGTGGCGCACCTGGTTCAAGGCCTGCGGCATCGGCCTGCCCGAGCCCGCCACGGGCCACCAGTTCAACGACCTCGGACTAGCGCTCGATGCAGCCGCCGAAGACTTCGGCGTGGTGCTCATGCACTTGCGCCTGGGCAGCGCCTGGCTCGACAACGGCCGGCTGGTGCGGCTGTCGCGGCGCAGCGTGCCCTCGCCCAACGCCTACTTCCTGTGCTGGAAGCCGGGCGCGATGGAGCGGTGGGAGTGCGCGACCTTCGTCGAGTGGCTGCGCGAGGCGCTGCGCGAGCGAGCGGCCTGAGCAGGGCACCTCGCATGCAGTCGGCCTGAATTTTTTTCAGCAGCGGGGCCGGCTTTTTTCAGATGGCGTCCCGCCCTGCCTGCAGATAATGGCCGGTTAGCTTCCGCCGATCCACCAAGAGAACCCGCCAGGAGACCGCCCGTGCCCGACCTTTCCAGGATCACCAACATCGAAGACCTGCGGGTGATCGCCAAGCGGCGCGTGCCGAAGATGTTCTACGACTACGCCGACTCCGGCGCGTGGACCGAGGGCACCTATCGCGCCAACGAGAGCGACTTCCAGAAGATCAAGCTGCGCCAGCGCGTGGCCGTGAACATGGAGGGCCGCTCGCTGCGCACCACCATGATCGGGCAGGAAACCGCGATGCCCGTGGCCATCGCGCCCACCGGCCTCACGGGCATGCAGCACGCCGACGGCGAGATCCTCGGCGCGCGCGCAGCCAAGGCCTTCGGCATTCCGTTCACGCTGTCGACCATGAGCATCTGCTCGCTGGAGGACATTGCCGAGCACACCGGCCGCCACCCCTTCTGGTTCCAGCTCTACGTGATGAAGGACCGCGACTTCATCGAGCGCCTGATCGAGCGCGCCAAGGCCGCCAACGTGACCGCGCTGCAGCTCACGCTCGACCTGCAGATCCTCGGCCAGCGCCACAAGGACATCAAGAACGGCCTGACCGCGCCGCCCAAGCCCACCATCAAGAACCTGATCAACCTCGCCACCAAGCCGCGCTGGTGCATGGGCATGCTGGGCACCAAGCGCCGCACCTTCGGCAACATCGCGGGCCACGCCAAGGGGGTGAAGGACCTGTCGTCGCTGTCGTCATGGACGGCCGAGCAGTTCGACCCCGCGCTGAGCTGGGCCGACGTGGAGTGGATCAAGAAGCTCTGGGGCGGCAAGCTCATCCTCAAGGGCGTCATGGACGTGGAGGACGCGCGCCTCGCGGCCGCAAGCGGCGCCGACGCGCTCATCGTGTCGAACCACGGCGGGCGCCAGCTCGACGGCGCCCCCTCCTCCATCGCGGCGCTGCCCGCCATCGTCGACGCGGTGGGCACCGAGATCGAGGTGTGGATGGACGGCGGCATCCGCAGCGGGCAGGACGTGCTCAAGGCCCGCGCGCTGGGCGCCCGCGGCACGCTCATCGGCCGCAGCTTCCTCTACGGCCTGGGAGCCTTCGGGCAGGAGGGCGTGACCCGCGCGCTGCAGATCATCCAGAAGGAGCTCGACATCACGATGGCCTTCTGCGGCCGCACGAACATCGACGACGTCGATTCGAGCATCCTGCTGCCTGGCACTTTCTGAGCCTGCAGGGCTTCACCGGAAGGCCCCTGCGGAGGTAGGCCGATGCGGCATCGGCCGACACGCGGTCCCTTCGTGCCGGCGCAGAATGTTTTGGAAACAACAACATTGCCTGCACGGCACAAGAAGGCACCATGAGCGCAGTCACGCCTACCTCGGGAGGCCCAGCGGCCTCTGCTTCATCTCCCCCGCACTACACGGCAGAAGAAAAGCGCCACCGCGTCTTCGCGATCATGGCGGCCTCCTCCGGCAACCTGGTCGAGTGGTTCGACTTCTACGTGTACGCCTTCTCGGCGCTGTACTTCGCGCCGGCCTTCTTTCCCAAGTCCGATCCCACCGCGCAGCTGCTGAACACAGCCGGCGTGTTCGCGGCCGGCTTCCTCATGCGGCCCATCGGCGGCTGGCTCTTCGGGAGGCTGGCCGACCGGCTCGGGCGCAAGACCTCGATGCTGATCTCGGTGACGATGATGTGCGGCGGCTCGCTCGTCATCGCCTGCCTGCCCACCTATGCGCAGATCGGCGCGTGGGCGCCTTTCCTGCTGCTGGTATGCCGGCTGTTCCAGGGGCTCTCGGTGGGCGGCGAATACGGCACCACCGCCACCTACATGAGCGAGGTGGCGCTGCGCGGCCAGCGCGGCTTCTTCTCTTCTTTCCAGTACGTCACGCTGATCGGCGGGCAACTGCTCGCGGTGCTAGTGATCGTGGTGCTCGAACAGTTGCTGACCGAGGCCGAGCTCAAGGCCTGGGGCTGGCGCATTCCCTTCGTGATCGGCGCCATCGCGGCGGTGGTGGCGCTGCTGCTGCGCCGCACGCTGCACGAGACGCAGACCGACGAGGCCAGGAAGAACAAGGAAGCCGGAAGCATCGGCGGCCTCTTCAGGCACCACACGCCGGCGTTCCTCACGGTGCTGGGCTACACGGCCGGCGGCTCGCTGATCTTCTACACCTTCACCACGTACATGCAGAAGTACCTCGTTAACACGGTGCACCTGCCGATCAAGACGGCAAGCTACGTCATGACATGCGCGCTCTTCGTCTACATGTGCATGCAGCCGGTGTTCGGCGCGTTGTCCGACCGCATCGGGCGGCGCAACAACATGCTGCTGTTCGGCGGCCTCGGCGCGCTGACGACGGTGCCCATCCTGACCGCGCTGCAGCACACGACCAGCCCCGTGCTGGCCTTCGTTCTCATCATCGCGGCGCTGGCCATCGTGAGCTTCTACACCTCGATCAGCGGCATCGTGAAGGCGGAGATGTTCCCGCCCGAAGTGCGCGCCCTGGGCGTGGGGCTGGCCTACGCGGTCGCGAACGCGATCTTCGGCGGCTCGGCCGAATACGTGGCGCTGGGGCTCAAGTCACTGGGACACGAGTCGGCCTTCTTCTGGTACGTGAGCGCGATGATGGTCATCGCCTTCCTTGTGAGCCTGAGGCTGCCGAGGCAGGCGAGCTACCTGCATCACGATCACTGACGCAGGAAGAAAAGAGGGCTGAAGGGCTGAGGCGGGCTACTCGGCCTCGCCCAGCCGCTGCGCCACCTGCTGCTTGCCCAGCCCGCGCACGGAGGCGAGGCTTTCGAGCTGCGCGGCCCGGGGCCGGGCCTTGCCCTGTTCCCAGTGGTAGATCGTCTGGCCCGACACGCCCACCAGCTTTCCGTAGGAAGCAGCGGAGATACCCAGCTTCGCCCGGTGGGAGGCCAGCCTGCCCGCGCTGAACCTGCGCTTCGGTCCGTCTTCGCCGGACTCGTCGGGCTCGCTCGCGCGCGCGCCGCGCGACGTGCCCTTGGCGACATTGCGCAGTTCCTTTTCCAGCGAACTTATCTGGCGGCGCAATGCAGCGATGGCCGCGCGATGGTGAACAGATGCCTTCTTGAGGGTTTCCATTTCCGCGCGAACTTCCTTGCGGGCCACGCGCGAAATCTCCGATTTAAGAATGGATGCAATATTTGGCATGGCGGCATTTTGCCCAGCAAATGTAAACACATGGCAAAAATACCGATCCCCGATCAAATTTGAATCTTTTGATTACAAACAGAATATCCGCCTCATTGCAGTCCATTTCTCGCCTTCCGGCGTCCATGGCGTGGGCGCCTGGAACTTCCACATCAGCTCTTCCCATTGCCTGATCTTCGGGTCGTCGCGCGTGGCAAGCGCCATCGCCTCGGGGTCGTGGCGCGCGTCGTCGGTTTCCATCAGCATCACCATGCGCGTGCCGAGGCGATGGATTTCCATGGCAGTCACGCCATGCGCCTTCAGGTGTTCGCGCACCTCGGGCCAGATATCGCGGTGATAAGCCTCGTATTCGGCGATCAGCGCCGGGTCGTCCTTCAAATCGAGGGCCAGGAAATGGCGCATGCACAGCTCCAGGAAAAAGCTTCGAGACGATCAGGTCAGTGCCCGGTCCAGATGCGTGTATCCGCCATCCACGAACACCCATTGCCCCGTGGTGTGCGAGGCGCGCTCCGAGAGCAGGAACACGACGTTGTCCGCGATCTCCTCGGGCGTGGTCATGCGCCGGCCCAGCGGGATCCTGTCGGTGATGTCGGCGAGCTTGCGGTCGGGTTCGTCGAAGGCGGAAATCCAGCGCTGGTAGAGCGGCGTCATCACTTCAGCCGGGATCACCGCGTTCACGCGCACGCCGTCTTCCAGCAACGAAGCGGCCCATTCGCGCGTGAGCGACAGCTGCGCACCCTTGGCCGCCGTGTAGCCACTGGTGTTGCCTTGTCCCGTGACGGCCGTCTTCGACGAGATGTTGACGATGGCGCCCTTGCTGGCCTTCAGATGCGGCAGGCAATGGTGCGCCATCACGTAGCAGTGAATGAGGTTTCGCTCCAGCGAAGAAACGAAGGCATCGCGCCCCGCCTCGAGCCCCACGCTGTCGTTCACGCCCGCGTTGTTGACCAGCCCGTCGATGCGGCCGAACGCGGCGGCCGTGTCGGCAATGGCCTTGACGCAGGCGGTCTCTTCCATCAGTTCGAGCTGGAAGAAGCGCGTGCGAGGCTGCAGCTTGCGCAGCGCTTCCTCGAAAGGCGCATCGAGCGGGTTCTTGCCGAAGATCACCGGCACCGCTCCTTCCTGCGCCAGCGTCATCGAGATGGCCGCGCCGATGCCGCTGCCGCCGCCGGTGACGATCACCACCTTGTCCTTCAGATGCAGGTCCATGCCTGGCGATGCCTTTCCTTGCTGTCTATCCCTTGAAGCGGTACTGCTCCAGCGACTGCGGCTTCATCGTGATCGAGAAGCCCGCGCCCTTCGGCGGCATGTAGGCCGCGTTGCGAACCTCGCAGGGCTCCACGAAATGCTCGTGCAGATGATCGACGTACTCGGCCACCCGGCCCTCGCGCGTACCCGAGATGCAGAGGTAGTCGATCATCGACAGGTGCTGCACGTACTCGCACAGCCCCACGCCGCCCGCGTGCGGGCACACGGGCAATTTGTACTTCGCTGCCATCAGCATCACCGCCAGGATCTCGTTCACTCCCCCCAGCCGGCAGGCGTCGATCTGCACCACGTCGATGCCGCCGCGCATGATGAACTGCTTGAACATGATGCGGTTCTGGCACATCTCGCCCGTGGCCACCTTCACCGGCGCGATGCCCTCGCGGATCCTGCGGTGGCCTTCCACGTCGTCGGGGCTGGTCGGCTCTTCGATGAACCACGGCTTCGCGAAGGCGAGCTGCCGCACCCAGTCGATGGCCTGCCCCACTTCCCACACCTGGTTGGCGTCGATCATCAAATGCCTGTCGGGCCCGAGCACCTCGCGCGCCACCTTCAGGCGGCGGATGTCGTCCTGCAGGTCGCGCCCCACCTTGAGCTTGATGTGGCTGAAACCCGCGTCGATCGCCTCCTGCGCGAGCCGCCGCAGCTTCTCGTCGGGATAGCCCAGCCAGCCGGCGGAGGTCGTGTAGCAGGGGTAGCCCTCGGCCTTCAGCGTGGCGATGCGTTCCTGCTTGCCCTTCGATGCTTCGCGCAGCAGTGCGAGCGCCTCGTCGGGCGCGATGCAGTCGGTGATGTAGCGAAAGTCGATGCAGCGCACCAGTTCCTCGGGCGACATGTCGGCCACCAGCTGCCACACGGGCTTGCCTTCGGACTTGGCCCAGAGATCCCACATCGCATTCACGATCGCGCCGGTCGCGAGATGGATCGCGCCCTTGTCGGGGCCGATCCAGCGCAGCTGGCTGTCGGAAGTCACATGCCGCCAGAAGCGCCCCATGTCCTCGGCCACCCATGCAAGGTCGAGCCCCACGACCAGATGCCGCATCGCCTCGATCGCCGCGCAGCAGATCTCGTTGCCGCGTCCGATGGTGAAGGTGAGCCCATGGCCCTCCAGCCCCGGCTGGTCGGTCTCGAGCACGACGTACGCCGCCGAGTAGTCCGGATCGGGGTTCATCGCATCCGAGCCGTCCAGATGCTGCGAAGTGGGAAAGCGCACGTCTAGCACGCGCATGGAGCGGACGATGGTCATGGGTTCCTATGGGTTCTTTCTTCGCCTGCGGATCAGTCGTACAGCACAGCCGCGATCTTGGGATCGGCGATGTTGGTCTTGTCGTACCAGAAGAAACCGGTGTCGACGATCTTCGGCAGCTTCTCGCCCTTGACGGCCTTCACCGCCATCTCGACGGTCTTGTAGCCCATGCCCACCGGGTTCTGCGTGATGGCGCCAGCCATGCTGCCGTCCATGATGGCGTTCTTCTGCTGCTTGCCGGAGTCGTAGCCGATGACCACCACCTTGCCGGTGCGCTTCATCTCGCGCACGCCGTTGACCACGCCGATGGCCGAGCCCTCGTTGGCGCCGAAGATGCCCTTGAGGTTGGGCGATGCCTGCAATATCGACTTGGTGATCTCGGTCGACTTCAGCTGGTCGCCGCCGCCGTACTGCACGCTCACGATCTTGATGTTCGGGTAAGCCGACTTGATGCGGTTGACGAAGCCGTCGCGCCGGTCCACGCCGGTGCGGCTGGTCTGGTCGTGCACTACCAGCGCCACCTCGCCGCTCTTGCCGATGAGCTCGGCCATCTTGTCGGCGGCCAGCGCGGCGGCGGCCTTGTTGTCGGTGGTGGTCGTGGTCACCGGAATGTCGCTGTCCACGCCCGAGTCGAAGGCCACCACCGGGATCTTCGCGGCCTGCGCCTTCTTCAGCAGCGGAATCGCGGCCTGGCTGTCGAGCGCGGCGAAGCCGATGGCCTGCGGCTTCTTGGCGAGCGCGGCCGAGAGCATGTCGATCTGCTTGTCGACCATGGCCTCGGTCTCGGGGCCTTCGAAGCTCACCTTCACCTTCAGGTCCTTGGCGGCCTGCTCGGCGCCTGACTTCACGGCCTGCCAGAACTGGTGCTGGAAGCCCTTGGACACGAGCGGGATGTAGATCTCCTGCGCCTGCTGTGCCTGCGCGAGTGCCGACACACCGGCAAGGGCCGCGCCCAGCGCGCAAGCGACGACTGTTCTTCTCTGGATCATGCGATGTCTCCTGTGGTTGTGGGGAACGAACGGATCGGGATCGGAAACGGGCGGGAGTTCAGCGCGCCTTGCTGCCGCTGCGGCGGCGCAGGATGTCGGCGTACACGGCCAGGATGATGATCACGCCGGTGACCACCGTCTGCCACTCCTGCGCCACCGAAAGAATGCGCAGGCCGTTGGTGAGCACGCTCATGATGAAGGCGCCGATGATCGTGCCCACGATGGTGCCGGTGCCGCCGCTGAGCGAGGTGCCGCCGATGACCACCGCCGCGATGGCGTCGAGCTCGTAGCCCTGCCCCAGCGCGGGCTGCGCCGAGTTCAGGCGCGATGCGATCAGCAGGCCCGCGATGCCGCAGATGCCGCCGCTCACCGTGTAGACCACGATCTTCCAGAAGTCGGTGTTCACGCCCGACAGGCGCACCGCCTCCTCGTTGCTGCCGAGCGCGAAGGTGTAGCGCCCGAGGATCGTCCTGTTGAGCACGATGCTCGCGGCCACCGCCACCAGGAACAGGATCAGCACCGCGTTGGGAATGGGCAGCGAGGGCACGATGTCGCCGATCAGCGAGTCCTGCGAGATGGCGGTGAAGCCCGGCGTGTCGTTGAAGTAGATCGGCTTGGTGCCCGAGATCACCAGCGACAGGCCCTTGAGCAGCATCATCATGCCCAGCGTCGCGATGAAGGGCGGAATCTTCAGCTTGGCGATCAGCAGCCCCGAGACGAAGCCGCTGAGCGCGCCGAAGAAGATGGCCGCGCAGATGCCCAGCCACAGCGGCATGCCCATGTAGGTGAGCACCACGCCGGTCATGACGGCGCAGAAGGTCATCAGCGTGCCCACCGAGAGGTCGATGCCTGAGGTGATGATGACGAAGGTGCAGGCGATGGCGAGCACGCCGTTCACCGCGGTCGACTGCAGGATGCCCACGAGGTTGTCGGCCTGCAGGAACTGCGGCGACGCGAAGCTGAAGAACACCATCAGCGCGACGAGGCTGGCGAAGGCCAGCAGCTTCTGCCGCGTGGCGGGGCGCAGGAGCCTGTCCTTCAGCGTCTTCGGCGAGAAGCCCGCTGCGGTGGCTGCGGTGGTCACGGTGGGGGTCGTCAAGGGGAGTCTCCAGTCGTGTCGTGCGTGGTCAAGGGGCGGCGTGCGCGGTCTCGCGCCGGGTGGCGAGCTGCATGATCCTTTCCTGCGAGGCCTCGCGCGCCCGGAGCTCGCCGGTGATGCGGCCCTCGCACATCACGAGCACGCGGTGGCTCATGCGCAGCACCTCGGGCAGCTCCGAGGAAATGATGACGATGGCCTTGCCCTGCGCGGCCAGCTCGTTGAGCAGGCGGTATATCTCGGCCTTGGCGCCCACGTCGATGCCGCGCGTGGGCTCGTCGAAGAAGAGCACATTGCAGTCGCGCAGCAGCCACTTCGCGATGACGATCTTCTGCTGGTTGCCGCCCGACAACAGCCGCACCTGCTGGCGCACCGACGGCGTCTTGATGCCGAGCTGCCGCACATAGCGCTCACCGGCCGATTCGACAGCCGCCTGGTCGATGAGGAAGCCCGCCGACAGGAAGCGCTTCATGCTCGCTAGCGCGATGTTGGTTTCCACGTCCATGCCGGTGGCCAGGCCGAAGTGCTTGCGGTCCTCCGACAGGTAGCCGATGCCGTGGGCCACCGCATCCTCGGGGGAGCGGATCGACACCTTCCGCCCCTGCACGAGCACTTCGCCCGCGTCGATGCGGTCGGCACCGAACACGGCGCGCGCCAGCTCGGTGCGGCCCGCGCCCATCAGCCCCGCGAAGCCGAGTATCTCGCCGCGCCGCAGCACGAAGCTGGCGTCGCGCACCATCGCGCCCCGGCAGATGCCCCTGGCCTCCAGCACCACCTCGTTGCCCGAGGTGTCGGGCATCTCGTGCCCGGCTTCGGCGAGCTGGCGGCCCACCATCATGGCGATGAGCGCGTCCATCGGCGTCGTGGCCATCGGCACGGTGGCGATGTACTGGCCATCGCGCATCACGGTCACGCGGTCGGCGATGCGCTTGAGCTCGTCCATCTTGTGCGAGATGTAGACGACGGCCACGCCGCGCGAACGCAGGCGCCCGATGATGCGGAACAGGTCTGCCACCTCCTCGTTGTTCAAGGCGGCGGTGGGTTCGTCCATGATGAGCACGCGCGACTCGAACGAGAGCGCCTTGGCGATCTCCACCATCTGCTGCCGTGCCACCGTGAGTTCGCCCACCGGCGTGCGCGGGTCGAGCTTCAGGTTCATGCGCTCGAAGATGCGCTGCGCCTCGCAGCACATGGCCTCCTCGTCGATGAAGAGGCCGAAGCGACCGCGCGGCTCGCGGCCGATGAAGATGTTCTGCGCGGCGCTCAGGTGGTTCATCAGGTTGAGCTCCTGATGGATGATGCCGATGCCCAATGCCTGCGCGGCGCGCGGGCTCTCGATGTCCACGGGCCGGCCGTCGAGCAGCACCTCGCCCGAATCCTTGCGGTAGACGCCCGCAAGCACCTTCATCAGCGTGGACTTGCCGGCCCCGTTCTCGCCCATGAGCGCATGCACCTCGCCGGGCAGCAGTTCGAACTGCGCCCTGTCGAGCGCGCGCACGCCGGCGAAGGACTTGCTCAGGTCGCGAATGGTGACGATGGGTTGCGTCATGAGGGGTCCTGAATCGACGCCAGGCCGTAGAAGCGCTGGGCGGTGCCGTGCCACACCTCGGCCTGCTCGTTGGGAGAAAGGCCGCCGATGCAGGCTTCGCTCACCGCGACCCAGCCCGCGTAATCGCCGGCCAGCGTGAGCACGGGCCAGTCGCTGCCCCACATCAGGCGCGCCGGGCCGAAGACTTCGAGCAGGTGCTCCCACACAGGGCGAACCGCCTGTGCGAAGGCATCCGCATCGCGCTGCATCGCGGGCCGCGCCTCGGTCCACAGGCCCGAGAACTTGCAGCAGACCTGGGGCAGCGCGGCCATGGCCGCCATGTCTTCGCGCCAGCGGGCGAATTCTTCGCTGCCGTGCGCGCCCACCGGTGGCTTGGCCGCATGGTCGATCACCATCGGCAACTGCGGCCAACGCTTCGCGAACCGCAGAAGCCACGGAAGGTGACGCGGGTTCACGAGCGCGTCGAAGCGCAGGCCGAGCTTCAGCATGGCGTTCACCGCATCGGGATGCGGGCGGCGCGCGATCCAGTCGTCGTCGGGCAGGTCCTGCAGCATCGGCCGCACGCCCTTGAATTTGGGATGCCGCGCCATCCGCTCCAGCGAGGCGGCGGCGTCGGGCCGGCTCAGGTCGACCCAGCCGACCACGCCGCCGATCTCGTCGCGGCTGCCCGCGAGATCGAGCATGAAGTCGGTCTCGGCGTGGGAATCGGCGGCCTGCACGAGCACGGTCCGGCTCACGCCGTGGGCATGCAGCAGCGGCTGCAGGTCTTCGGGCATGAAGTCGCGCAGGAGCGGCGCCAGCGCGGGCACGTCGGCGCGCAGCCACGTGTAGTCGCCGCGCGCGGGCCGCCAGAAGTGCTGATGCGAGTCGATTCGCTGGATCATTTCGGGTCGCGGGCAGCGCCTGGCTGCCGAACGCCTTGCCTCTCTAGTCCATTCGTGAACATAGTATTTACATACGAACTTTCAGCGTCAAGCGCGCTTCATGGGTGCTTTCCCGTAAAACGAAACTTGCAAACGACGATCCTTGCTGTTGAAATTCATTGGTGAACAAATCGATTCAACCGGACATCCTCGGCAAGCCCGCCGAAGAGCAGGAGCAGCAAGACCGCTACCGCGCTCCCGCGCTCGACAAGGGCCTGGACATCCTCGAACTGCTGGCCGACCAGCCCGAAGGCCTGACGCGCGGCGAGATCGTGAAGGCGCTCGACCGCGGCCCCAGCGAGATCTATCGCATGCTCGAACGGCTGGTGGCGCGCCAGTACGTGCTGCGCTCGCTGGCGGGCGACCGCTACAGCCTGAGCCTGAAGATGTTCGACCTGGCGCACCGCTATCCGCCGAACCACCGGCTGGTGACGCAGGCGCTGCCGGTGATGGACCGCTACGTGAAGGAGGCCGAGCAGTCCTGCCACCTGGGCGTGTACGACCGGGGCAACGTGCAGATCGTGGCGCAGGTCAACAGCCCCGCGGCGAGCAGCATGACGGTGCGGCCCGGCACGCGCGTGAACCTGCTGGACACCGGCTCGGGCCAGGTGCTGCTGGCCTGCGAGTCGGAAGAGCGGCGCCGGCAGATGCTGGCGGAGCACGTCGCGCTCGACGGCGAGGTACAGATTCCGCCTGACGAGCTGGAGCACATGCTCGAGGCCGTGCGCGCCACCGGTTACCGGCAGCGCGAGAGCATGCAGTACTTCGGCGTGATCGACATCTCCTGCCCCATCCTCGGGCCGCACGGGCATGCGCTGGCGGTGCTCACCACGCCGTACATCCGGCGCATCGACCGGCACGCGATTCCGTCGCTGGACCGCGCGCGAGAACTCATGCTGCAGGCCGCGCGCGATCTCTCTCTGCTGGCGAACGCCTGATCAGCCTGCCGGCGGAGGCTGCTGCTTCTTCTTTTTCTCTCTGCGGCCGCCGATCGCCCCCGACGCCGCGGCGCCAAGAATGCGCCGGAAGGTCGGGCACTCCATGTGGCTGGGTGCGCGGCAGACGGCCGCATGGCGCAGGCCGTCGCGCATCGCGCTCAAGTTGCGGATCGTGCGGTCGAGCTCGTCCGCCTTGGCGTTGAGCATCAGCCGGTCGATGCGCGGCTGGCCGTTGGGGCCGAACATGCGCGCGATCTCGTCGAGCGAGAAACCGGCGGCGCGGCCCAGCGCGATCAGCGCCAGCCGCTCCAGCACGCCTTTATCGAATGTGCGCCGCAGGCCCTGCCGGCCGGTGGAGGCGATCAGCCCCTTCTCGTCGTAGTAGCGCAGCGTGGACGCGGGCAGGCCGGAGCGTTTGGCCACTTCGGCGATATCCATGTGCTTCCTCCTCCTCTTGACTTCAAGCCGGCTTGAATTTGCATAGTGCGGCTTCCGCCTCGTGAAGGCAAGCAAGAGGAAACGATCATGGAGAAAACCATGCACCCCGCCACGCAAGCGGCCGGCGACGCACAGGCCCGGCTCTGGAACGGCCCGGCCGGCCACGCCTGGGTCGATGCGCAGCAAACGCTGGACCAGCTTTTCGGCCCGCTGGAGAAACTGCTCGTCGAGACGGCCTGCGCCGCTCCCGGGAGCCGCGTGCTCGACGTCGGCTGCGGCACCGGCGGCACCACGCTGGCCATCGCGCGAGCGGTGGGCGGCGGCGCGGAATGCACCGGCATCGACATCTCGCAGCCGATGATCGCCGCCGCCCGCATCCGTGCCGGGCGCGAAGGAATCCCCGCGCGCTTCGTCTGCGCGAACGCACAGACCCACGCATTCGAGCCCGCGGGCTTCGACAGCATCGTCTCGCGCCTTGGCGTGATGTTCTTCGACGACCCTGTGCGCGCCTTCGCCAACCTGCGGCACGCCGCGAAGGACGGCGCCGGGCTGAGCTTCGTCGCATGGCGAAGCGCGGCCGAGAACCCGTTCATGACGACCGCCGAACGCGCAGCCGCGCCGCTGCTGCCGAACCTGCCGCCCCGGGTTCCGGGCGCACCGGGCCAGTTCGCCTTCGCGGACCGCGAGCGGGTGCAGGCCGTCCTCGAGGAAAGCGGCTGGCACTGCATCGACATCCGGCCCGTCGACCTGCACTGCACGATGCCCGAGAGGGATCTGATCGGCTATCTGAGCCGCCTCGGTCCGGTCGGCATTGCGCTGCTGCAGGCGGATGAGGAAACGCGCGCCCGGGTCATCCACACGGTGCGCGCCGCCTTCGAGGCCTACGTGCATGGCGACGAGGTCCGGCTGACCGCAGCCTGCTGGCTGGTCAAGGGGCGTGCCGATGCCTGACGCGATGAAGCTTCTTGCCAGTGCAGTGTTGATCGGCACCGGCGCCACCGCGCTCATCGATCTCTGGGGCGTCGCCCGCAAACGCCTGCTCGGCGTTCCATCGCTCGACTACGCGCTGGTCGGCCGCTGGCTCGCCTGGCTGCCGCGCGGGCGCTTCTTCCACATGCCGATTGCCGCCACGCCGCCCGTGCGTGGAGAACGATTGCTCGGCTGGGTGGCGCACTACGCGATCGGCATCGCATTCGCGGCGGTGCTGCTCGCCGTCTGGGGCCATGGCTGGCTGCTTGCTCCCACGCTCGGCCCCGCAATGCTCATCGGCATCGGCAGCGTGGCCGCTCCCTTCTTCGTGATGCAGCCGGCCATGGGCGCCGGCATCGCCGCCAGCCGCACGCCACGGCCGGCCATCGCGCGGCTGCACAGCCTGGTCACGCACGCGGTCTTCGGGCTCGGGCTCTACGCGACCGGCCGGGCCCTGGCCTGAGCGAAGCTCAGGCGAAGAGCTTCCCGTTGAGCGCGATCCGCACCGTCTTCACCGTGAGCACCGCCAGCGCCACGTTCAGCGCAGCCAGCAGCACGATGGCGATCGCCCAGAGCGGCTCGCTCGGATGCGACTCGGCGTACTTCAGCGCGGCGTTGGCGAGCGCGGCCATCGGGAAGCCGATCGCCCACCAGCTCGGTGCGAAACTGGCGCCACGGCGGAACACCTTCGGCGCGACCACGGCGAACATGAAAAGGCCGAAGTAGAAGAGCAGCGAGGCGAAGCGGTCGATCTCGCCGACGATGTTGGTGTAGGCGAGAAAGCCCACGGCGAAAGGCGCCACCAGGATCATCAGCGATGGCTCCATGGCGGGAGCGAGCGGATCGCGATGCACCAGCCGGCCGATGATCATGGTGAAGAGCACGAGGGCCAGCACCACGCCGATGGCGCTGGCAGCCAGGTTGGCCTCGGCCGCCCAGGCCATCGGCATGTGCGCGCCGGTCACGGGAATATCGAGCGTGGCCACGCCGGGGATGATCCACGCAGGCACTGCGAGCGAGGCATCCACCTGCCCCTTCAGCAGCCGCGACAGGCCGGCGAAGCTCAGCGAGAAGGTCGCCAGCAGCCCGATCGTCCATGCGAGGTGAGCGAGGGGTGCGCTGTACGGCGCGATGACGGCCGACAGCAGCAGGATGGAGATCGCGATGGTGCCGAAGAAGTTGCCCGCCACCGGATGATGGAACTCCGCGTGCACCGCCTGCGGATGCCTCACCAGCTTCGTCAGGTAGCCCGCCGCGATCAGCACGAACACGCCCAGCGCGAAGGCCCCGATGGCTTCGCCGACGATGGCCGGCGCGCCCAGGCTCTCATGCGCGAGCCGCCATGCGAGGGCCAGCCCGGAAAAGCCCATCACGGAGGCGAAGAGGTTGACCGGGAGGTTGCGCACGGAGGCTTGCGCGCGCGGCGCAACCGCGGCGACCGATGAAATCACCGGGGAGGAAGGGTTCAGAGCCTGGTTTTGCATGTTGTCGTCCTTGGCTGGATTTGCATTAGTGTGTATTTTCCGCCAGACTACCGAAGCCATTTCCGCCAACTCACGGCGTTTTCAGCCAATCCCCGGACCTTGTCTGCCATGCGTGTCGCCATCCTCGCCTTTCCCCGTTTCCAGCTGCTCGACGTGGCCGGCCCCGCCGACGTCTTCGCCGAGGCATCGCAGCAGCTGGGCGACCCGCGCGCCTATCGCGTCCAGGTGATCTCCAGCGGCGAAAGCATGCTCAAGAGCAGCGGCGGGCTGCGGCTGGGCGTCGATTCCACGGTGGCCACGCATCGCGGCGCCATCGACACCCTGCTGGTCGCCGGCAGCCCCCGCGTGGAAGACATGGCGGCCGACACGCAGTTGCAAGAGTGGCTCAGGCGCCAGGCGCGCACCGTGAGGCGCTACGGCTCGGTGTGCAGCGGCGCCTTCGTGCTGGCCGCCAGCGGGCTGCTCGACGGCAAGCGCGTGGCCACGCACTGGAAGCTCGCGGGCCAGCTCGCCTCCGACTACCCGCTCGCCAGCGTCGAGTCGGACGCCATCTACGTGCGCGACGGCCAGCTCTTCACCTCCGCCGGCGTCACGGCCGGCATGGACCTCGCGCTGGCCATGGTGGAGGAAGACCACGGCCGCGACCTCGCGCTGAGCGTGGCGCGGCAGCTGGTGATGTTCCTCAAGCGCCCCGGCGGCCAGAGCCAGTTCAGCGCCCACCTGGCGGCCCAGACCTCCGAGCGCTCCAGCATGCGCGAGGTGCAGGACCACGTGCTCGCGAACCTCAAGGGCGACCTCTCCGTGCCCGCCCTCGCCCGGCGCGCCGGCATGAGCGAGCGCAACTTCGCGCGCATCTTCCGCAGCGAAACCGGCACCACGCCGGCCGAGTTTGTCGAGAATGCGAGGATCGACGCCGCCCGCCGCATGGCCGAGGAGTCGGACCTGCCGGCCAAGCGGCTGGCCGACGCGGTGGGCTACGCGAACGTTGACGGCTTCAGGCGCGCATTCGGCCGCCGCCTGGGCGTGAGCCTCGTGGAGTACCGCAGGCGCTTCGCCAGCTGACGACACACCGGAGCGACCCATGAAGATCGAGCCATTCGACGAGGGACTGGACCAGCGCAACATCGTCGCCTACGACCCGGCGTACGCCGAAGTCTTCGCCGCCGCGCGCGAGTACGTGCAGACACGGCTGCCCGCCGTGGAGCTGGTGCACATCGGCAGCACGGCCATCGTCGGCCTGCGCGGCAAGCCCATGATCGACACGGCCGCCATCACCACCCGCGAGAACCTGCGCGAGGAGCAGGCGCAGTTCGAAGGCATCGGCTTCCACCGCCGCCCGGTCTGGGTCGACCGCGACGAGAAGCCGTACGTCTGCGGCTCGGTGCTGCACGCAGGACGGCGCTTCAATATCAACATCCACGTCTGCCACCGCGGCGATCCGGTCCACAGGGATTCGCTGGCCTTCATCGGCATCCTCGAACGCCGCCCCGACCTGCGCCTGAAGTACGAGCAGGCCAAGGACCGCGCCCACGCGGTCGATCCGGCCAATCCCCAGATATACAACCGCCAGAAAGAGGCTGTAATCAAGGAAATCGAGGCCCAGATTCCCAGGGAGTAGCCGTTCCAGCGCCGCAGGAGGCCCGAAGAGGCCTGTGCACGGAGGTGAGTCCAGATGTCCGCTGCCATGTTCGCCGCCCTGTTCTTCACGGTGGCGCTGCTCGTCACGACGGCCTACTTCATCATGGGCTCCATCCCGCTGCTGGTGCTCAAGCACGACACGCCGCTGGACGCGCGCTTCGTGCGCGGCTTCTTCAACATCTACTACGTCGCCGCCTTCATCACCGCGAGCGCGACGGCGGTGAGCTTTGCCTCCGCAGGCCGGCTGGGCATCGCGGCCGGCGCCGCGGCGCTGGCCGCGATCGCCGTCGTGCTGCGCAAGAAAGTGATTCCGAAGATGGACGCGCTGGGCACGCAGATCCAGTCGAACTACATGGACGCGATCCCGGGGTTCCGCAGAACCCACGTGGTCGCGATCCTGATCAACATCGCCCAGCTGGTGGCGATCGTCTGGACGCTGGTCGCCGTGGGGCGGTAGCTTGCGGCTCTCAGTCGGCGTAGACGCCCGCCGCCTTGATCACGGGCGTCCATTTCGCGATCTCGTCGATCACGAACTTCTTGTGGCCCGCCGGCTCGACGCGGCCGTCGGTGGCAACCACGGCGCCGAGCTGTTCCTCGCGGTGGATGAAGTCCGGATCTTTCAGCGCGACCTTGAGTGCGTCGTTGAGCTTCTTCAGCACCGGCGCGGGCGTGCCCTTGGGCGCGTACAGGCCGTGCCAGATCGTGACCTGGAAGTTCTTCAGGCCGGCCTCGTCGAGCGTGGGCAGGTCCTTCAACAGCGGCAGCGCGAGCCGCTTCGACGTGGTGACGGCGAAGGCCTTCACCTTGCCGCCCTGGATGTGCGGCGTGGTGTTGGTGGTCTGGTCGCACAGCAGGTCGATCTGGCCGCCGATCAGGTCGGTGATGGCGGGCGCGGTGCCCTTGTAGGGCACGGGCGTCATCTCGGTTTTGGTGGCGCTCTGGAACAGCAGGCCGCACAGGTGCGAGGCCGAGCCCACGCCGGCGTTGCCGAGGTTGATCTTGCCCTTGTTGGCGGCGATCCAGCCGCTGAGCTCCTTGTAGTTGGCGGCCGGAATGCTGGGTTTGGAGATGAGCGTCATCGGCACGTCGTTGACGATGCCCAGGTACTCGAAGTCGGTCTCGACCTTGAACGGCACGTTGCGCACCAGGCTGGGCACGGTGGCCATCGCGATGTGGTTGAGCAGCAGCGTGTAGCCGTCGGGCGTGGCGCGCGCCACCTTGGCCGCGCCGATGGAGCTGCCCGCGCCGGGCACGTTGTCGATGATGACGGTGCTGCCGCCCAGCGGCTTGCGCAGCGCCTCGGCAAGGTCGCGCGCGACGCGGTCGGTCGGGCCGCCGGCCGCGAAGGGCACGACGATGGTGACGGGCTTGCCGCCCGGGAAGTCCTGCGCATGGGCAGCGACGGCGGCAGCGGCGATCGCCGCGAGGGCGAACAGTTTCTTCATGGAGTCTCCGTGAGGTTGGATTGAAAAAAGGAATTCAGGGCGCGCGCGGCGGCACGCGGCTCTCCAGCGCGGGCGGCTGCCATGCGGGCTGGATGTGGCAGCCGTTCCTGCCGTCGGTGTCGTAGCGCGGCATCAGCGTCTTGCAGCGTTGGGCGAGGCCCTCGGGCGTGGGCTTCTCGCCCTTGTCGATCCAGTCGAGCAGCGCGGCGAAGAGCGCGGGGTATTCCGAGTCGCTCAGGTAGCTGTGCTCGCGCTCGCTGCTGAAACTCTGCACCAGCAGGTTGCCGGTACCGGCCGCGTCGCGGATGCGGCGGTAGGAGTTTTCGAGTTCGACGAAAGCCGTGGGATCGTCGATGGCATGCAGGCCCACGGTGGGCAGCGCGGTGCGGCCGGTGGGCTGGCTGTCGGCCGCCAGCGCGCCCTTGGCCTGCGGATCGGCCGCATAGCGCAGCACGCCGGCATTGAGCGCCGCGTCGTCGGCCGAGCCGCTGTAGACCACGCCGACGTTGCCGAAGGGGTTGCGGCCCTCCAGGCGCTTCTGCACCAGGTCCTGGAAGAGCCAGGTCGCCCAGCTCAGGTGGCCCAGCAGCGAGCGCTCCTGGATCTTCACGACCGAAAGAATGGTCTTCAGCCGCGCCGCCTGCTCGGGCGTGCGCTGCGCGGCGGGCAGGCCGACGCCGGTGCACTCCTTCACGCGCGCGGCGAGGTCGGCGCGCGTGAGCTTCGAATCGAGCGGCAGGCCCATCCACAGCGGGTACTGCGGCTCGTCGGGGCGCGGATGGTTGCGGCAGACGTACTGGTAGACCACGCGCAGGTCGAGCCGGAAGTCGTAGGCGCTGTTGCCGCCGCCGAGCACGCCGCTGGTGAGCAGCAGGCCGTCGTAGGGCGACTTCGCGCCGCCGGCCGGCGCATAGAGCTCCGCCGCCTTCGCCGCCACGCCCGCGCCGTAGCTCTGACCGTGCAGCAGCGTGCGGTGCGGCTGGCCGAAATGGCGCACGAAGATCCGGCGCAGGCGCTCGGTGTCTTCGGCCGCCATGGTCACGCCGTAGCCGCCGCGCCTGTAGGTGGAAGCAGCCCACGCATAGCCGGCCTTCACGGTGACGGCCCAGCGCTTCAGGTCTTCCTCGCTGCGCTCCAGCTTGGGCGGTCCGGTCTCGGGGCCGCCGTGGGCGTGCATCACGAGCACGCGGCCGGCATCCTTCGCCCAGTCCTTCGGGATGGCGATCCAGTAGAACGAGCCCGCGCCGTCTTCACCGGTGTAGCAGCGGGCGGATTCGGGTACCGGCGAAGGGCAGGCTGCGGGCTTCGGGCCGGAGGGTGCGGCCTGTGCGTGCATGGCCGATGCCGCTCCCAGAAGCGCGAAGGCCGCGGATGCCGCGAGGCGGGAGAGTCGTTTTTTCAATGGCGTACTCCGAGTTCCAGTGCGGCATTGACTCCGTCAGTCGTGACGAAGGCAAGGATGCCGCCGTTGAATATGAAATTGCCCGGACGGCCAGCATCGGCTTGTGCCACGCCGAGCACGGGCACGTCGTAGCTCAGGTTCGCTGCGGCGCCGCCGAGATTGAAGCTGGTGCCTGCCACCATGGCGTCTCGATTGCGCCCATCCACGCCGGACACGGCATAGGTGCCATCGGCAGTGCCGACCGCGAGGGATGCCTGGGGGGCGAACATGCGCAGGCCGGCGTTGGCTTGGGACTCGCGCACGAGGTGCAGAGGAACAGGCTTGCCATTGACCAGACCGATCACCATCGAGCCGGTGACCACCCCTCCCGTGGTCGTCGCGGAGCCGTTCGGGTCGGTGGTATGCACGTCGAAAGCATTGCGAGTCGAGTTGTAGGTGAGATAGCCCTTTTCGGGACTCACGCAAGTAGCGAGGTAAGGCACGAAGCCCAGGACCGGATCACGACAGTACTGGAAGGTACCCGCATTGCGCAGCTTCACGGCGAACCGCGATGCCGACGTGACCATCGCCGACCCTGACGTGTCCTGCCGCACGCCCGCGACGTTGCCTTCGAACGCGACCGGATTGAAAGTCGTGGGGCTGGCGGCATTCTCGAAAGTGCTCTGGAACGCGAGCAGTGGCGCGAAGCCGCCACCCACCGGTGCGTTGACGCCTCCCGCCAGCACGCCGCCCGCCGCAAAAGTGAACACCGCCCCGCTCTCCGCACTGGCATAGCTGCAGTTGCCCTCCGACACCAGCGTGCCGCTGCGCACCGTGCCCGCCGTGCGCTGCAGGCTGGCATCGATGGTCACGGTGTAGGCCATGGTGGCCGGGTCGATCTGCACGCGCAGCTCCTCGCCGAAGCTGTCGCCGCCCTTGTAGGTGGTGACGGCCGCGGGCAGGTTCGGGCAGGCCAGCGGGTCGCCGACCTCGGTCACGCAGCTGTAATTGACGGCCGCGTCCAGGCTGCCGCTGCCGCGGTACTTGGGCCAGGCCGGGAACAGGCACAGCGGGCGGGTGCGGCCGTAGGTCCCGGCCACCGCATCGACCGCGACGCCGGTGGCGGGCGCGAGGCCGTTCTCCACCCAGCCTTCGAGCGCGGCGAGCGAGTCCCAGTTGGGAATGAAGCTGCCGGTGCCGTGGCCCATGCCGGGCACGGTGTAGAAGCGCACGCTCTGGTCGACCGAGGCCTGGCCCACCGTGGCGATGAGCTGCTTGTAATAGTCGATGGTCGAGTTGGGGCTGATCACCTCGTCGGCCAGGCCGTGCAGCATGATGAGCCGGCCGCCGTGCGCGAAGAAGGGCGCGAGGTTCGGGTTGGTCGCGTCGGTGAGGTTCGACACTTCGGTCACGCGCGCCGCATAGCTGCCCGGGTCCAGCGGGTCGAAGGTCAGCGTGTCGAAGTTGGCGATGCGGGTGACGAAGAACTTCACCCACTGGTCGCCGGTGACGTACATGTTGGCGTCGGCCGAGGTGGCGGGGTTGGCCGGCACCTTGCGCGTGCCGAGGTCGCGCGTGGTGAAGGGGCCGGCCACCAGCGCGCCCTCGAGCAGGTTGTAGCCCCCTGCGCGCTTCACGCCGTTGGCCAGCGCGTAGGTCGTGAAGTCCAGCGGCGATTCGATGGCGCGCACGGTGTCGAGCTGCGCGTCCGACAGGCAGGTGTCGCCCGTGTCCGCGCCGCCGGTGCAGCGCAGCGAGGCCAGGATCTGGCTGTTCAGCAGGCGGCAGCTTTCGACATTGCTCACGATGCTGTCGGCCGCGCCGTCGAGCTTGTCGCAGGCCTGCATCGCGGCCTTCTGCACCAGCAGCGTCTTCGCCACGTTCATCCAGCCGGCGCCGCCGTTGTTGTAGAGCGCGCGGCCCACGGCCACGTTCGACAGGCGCGTGCCGGTGTAGTTGAGCGCGGGCTCGTTGGCGATCACGCCGTCGTAGTCCAGCGGCCAGCGCTGGATGTAGCTCAGCGCGTCGCGCCCGCCGGTGGAGGTGCCCAGGAAGTAGGCGTGCTTCGGCGCCACGCCGTAGCGCGCGAGCACCAGCGCCTGCGCCACGTCGCGCGTCTTCTTGAGCGAGTTGCCGCCGTAGTTGGCGAGCTGCTCGTCGTTGGCCGCGAACTTGCCGTCGGTGATGCTGCCCGACTGGTGGCCCGAGTCGTCGCCGTAGGTGGCATAGCCCAGCGCGAGCGGCGCGGGCTTGCCGGCGGGGCCGAAGCGGATGACCTCGGTGCCGTCGATGAGCACGCCGTCGAAGCCGCCGCCGCCGAAGTGGATGGTCTTCTGGTTCCACTTCTCGGGCAGGTTGACCGCGAAGTTGATGGACTGCGAATTGGGGTCCACCGGCTGGATGGTGCCGCGCACGCGGCAGTAATCGCCCAGCGTGTTGCCGGCGTCGCTCGCGGCGACCGGCGTGGCGCTGGTGACGGTGGCGCCCTGCGTGGGCAGGCTGATCAGCGGGGCAGGCAGGCTTTTGCCCGCGAGGTCGGCGCAGGCGACGACCGGTTGCACGGCCGGAGACGGCGGGTTGTCGGGCTGGTCGCCCGCGGGCGGGTTGTCGATGCCGCCGGCGGGCGGCGTAGAGGACGCAGGGGGCAGGAAGCCGAAGCCGCCACCCCCTCCCCCACCTCCGCCGCCGCAGGCGGTCAGGGCCAATGAGATGCCGATCGCACTGGCGACGGCGAGAAACTTCGATGCGGGGCGCTCTTTGCGCATGGACTTGTCTCCGGCATGCGGTCTCGTTGGACCGCTTGTTCTTGAATGGGCGGCCGGAAGATAGATTCGGGGTGACTTAGGGTCAAATAAAATAACAAGGCACTTTTCATACAAAAAACATATGGACATACGGGCACTGCGCTACTTCGCCGCCGTTGCCGAGACCGGCCACATGACGCGCGCGGCCGAGCAGCTGGGCATCCAGCAGCCGCCTTTGAGCCTGCAGATCAAGGCGCTCGAACGCGAGCTGGGCGTGCTGCTGTTCCGGCGCCATCCGCGCGGCGTGGCGCTCACCGACGCGGGCCGGCTGTTCCAGGCCGAGGCGCTGCGCATGCTTCAGGACATGGAATCGATGAAGCAGCGCATGACCCGCGTGGCCAAGGGCCAGGCCGGCACGCTCGCGGTGGGCTTCACCAGCTCGGCGGCGGCGCACCGTTTCATGCCCGAGGCGCTGCGCGAGTTCCGCCGCGCCTACCCCGACGTGGAGCTGCAGCTGCGCGAAGACAACGCCGCCGAGCTCACCGAGGCGCTGGCCGCCGGCCGCCTGCACTGCGGCCTGCTGCGCGTGCCGGTCGCGCGGCCCGAGGGGCTGATGTTCGAGACGCTGCTGCGCGAGCCGGTGCTGGTCGCCATGCCCAGCGACCATCGCCTTGCCCTCGGCCGCGACAAGGACTCGCGCCCGCTGCCGCTCGCGAAGCTCTGCGAGGAAGGCATCATCCTCGTGCGGCGCCCGGGCGCGCCCGGCCTGTATGCCGACCTGCTCGCGCTGTGCCACGCCAAGGGGCTGCGCCCGCGCGTGGTGGCCGAAGTCGATCGAATGATGACCAACCTCAATCTCGTGGCCGCGGGTGTCGGCCTCTCGGTGGTGCCGGCGTCGATGCATGGCGTGCACGCGCACGCCATCGCCTACACGCGCCTCGCCGACGGCGGGCAGCTCGACGCGCCGCTCACGCTGGTCTCGCGCGCGGACGAAGACAACCTGCCCGCTCTGAATTTCGCGGCGCTGCTGCGCAGGCTGGCGCAGGAGAACCCCGGCTCATGATCCGGCTTCGCCGTCGCCACCTGCTGCAGCGCGCCAGCGCCCTGCTCGCGGCGGCCTGCGCATTGCCGCGCGTGCTGCACGCGGCGCCGGCACAGTGGCCGAACCGTCCGGTGCGCCTGATCGTGGTCTATCCGCCCGGCGGCGTGAGCGACGGAATGGCGCGCGCGCTGGCCGAGCCGCTCGCACGTTCGCTCGGCGTGCCGGTGCTCATCGAGAACCGCCCCGGCGCGGGCGGCAGCCTCGGCATGGACGCACTCGCCCGCTCCACGCCCGACGGCAGCACGCTGGCCTTCTCGGCCATCAGCCCGCTCACGCTGCACCCTCTGCTCGCACGCGTTCCCTACGACCCGATGCGCGCCTTCGTGCCCGTGGCCAGCGTCATGCGCACACCGGTGCTGGTGGTGGGCACGCCCGCCTTCACCGGCCGAGGCTTCGGCGAGCTGATCGCGCAGGCGCGCAGGCAGCCGGGCGAAGTGCGATGGGCGACGTCGGGCGTGGCCACCATCGGCCACCTGGTGCTGGCGCAGGTGCGCGCGCAAAGCGGTGCCGACATCACGCACATTCCCTACCAGGGCGGGGGTCCGCAGCTCAACGATGCGCTCAGCGGCCAGTTCGAGGTGCTCTCCACCAACGTCGCCGCGCAGCAGCTGCAGTACATCGAAGGTGGCCGATTCCAGGCGCTGGCCGTGGGCGCGCCTGCGCGCATCGAGGCACTGCCCACGGTGCCCACGCTCGCGGAACTGGGCTTCGGGAAGGCCAACCGCGACTCGCTCTTCGGCATCTTCGCGCCCGCGCGCACACCACCAGCTGTGGTGCAGATGCTCAATGCGGAGATCAACCGCGTGCTGGAAAGCGACGCGGTGCGCGCACGGCTGCGAGCGGCCTACAACCTGCCGGCGGGTGGCGGCAGCGACGCCTTCGCGCACGAGATCGCGCTGGACCGGCGGCGCAATCGGGAGCTTGTGACGGGGGATCGGGCGCAGTTCGACTGAGTCTTCCGACTCAGCCCTCGGCCACCCAGAGCCGGGGGTAGTCGCTGACGAAGCTGTCGGCCGTCACGCTCAGCGTGGCCGCGTAGTCGAAGCGCTTCGCCTCGTACGCATACTCGGTCTCGCCGCGACGCTCGTAACGCTGCATCAGCTCACTGAGCCCGCCACCGCCATCGATATCGAGCCATGCGGCAGGCGCATCCGCGCCCTCGCCCTTCGCAAGGCCCAGGCGGCGCAGCTGCAGCAGGTTGGTGGCGGGCGTGAAGCCGAGGTCGAGGTCGATGCAGTGCGACAGGTCGGGCACGGCCTCGTCGTTGAGCTTCCAGTGGCCGCGCGGGTCGCGGGCGATGGAGAGGTCGACCGCCGAGTCGCCGAGCCATCCGCGCACCGTGCCCCACTGGGTGTGCCACAGCAGATCGCAGCGCACGCGGTAGTGCAGCTGGCCGATGCGGCCGTCTTCCAGGCGGAACACCGCCGCACCGTCGAGTTGCCAGGCCGAGGCATTGCGTTCGAGGCGGCAGGCATCGTGACCCGGTACGTCGAGCCTGCGCCAGAGGATGGAAGCGACCGTTTGCATGGCGCGCATGATGGCACCGGCATGCCGCGGCGCGCAAGCAATGACCCGCCGCCCCGAAAAAAGTCGGCCTGGCACGCTGCTGGGCGTGCGCGTCGGCGAATCGCCCCGCATGCGCAGGCGGCGCCCAGCCGCGAGACAATTGTTTCCGTGAGCTCCCAGACCCCATCGGCACCGAAGATCCGCCGCATCGCGCACCTCGACATGGACGCCTTCTACGCGTCGGTCGAGCTGCTGCGCTATCCGCAGCTCAAGGGGAAGGCAGTGGTGATCGGCGGCGGGCGCAGGCGCGTGGACGAGGCCATCCGCAACCTGCCCGAAGGCGGCACGCTGGCCGACATTCCGGTGGAGGCCTTTCCGCTGTTGAAGGACTACACCGGCCGCGGCGTGATCACCACCGCCACCTACCCGGCGCGGCAGTTCGGCGTGGGCTCGGCGATGGGGCTCATGAAGGCGGCCAAGCTGTGCCCGCAGGCGATCATCCTGCCGGTGGACTTCGACGAGTACCGCCGCTATTCGCGCACCTTCAAGAAGATCATCCTGGAGGTCGCGCCGCTCATGGAAGACCGGGGCGTGGACGAGGTCTACATCGACTTCACCGACGTGCCCGGCGGCCAGCGCGAGGGCGGGCGCTCGCTGGCGCGGCTGCTGCAGAAGGCCATCTTCGACGCCACCGGGCTCACCTGCTCCATCGGCGTGGCGCCCAACAAGCTCATCGCCAAGATGGCGAGCGAGTTCAACAAGCCCAACGGCATCTCTGTCGTCTACGAGGACGACCTGGAAAAGCTCATCTGGCCCCTGCCCTGCCGCAAGGTGAACGGCATCGGCCCCAAGGCCGACGAGAAGCTCAAGCGCTTCGGCATCGAGACCGTGGGCCAGCTCGCGGCGCGCGACCGCGACTGGCTCGTCGCCAACTTCGGCAAGGCCACCGGCGCGTGGATGCACGAGGTGTCATGGGGCCGCGACAGCCGCCCGGTGGTGACCGAGAGCGAGCCCGTGTCGATGAGCCGCGAGACCACCTTCGACCGCGACCTGCACGCGGTGCGCGACCGCGCCGAGCTGGGCGCGATCTTCACGCAGCTGTGCGAGCAGCTGGCCGCCGACCTGCAGCGCAAGGGCTACGTGGGCAAGACCATCGGCATCAAGCTGCGCTACGACGATTTCAGGATCGCCACGCGCGACCAGACCATCGACCGCTTCACCGACGACGCGAAGACCATCCGCCAGACCGGCGGCCTGTGCCTGAAGCGCGTGCCGCTGGAGCGCCCGCTGCGGCTGCTGGGCGTGCGCGTGGGCGCGCTGGCAAAGGCCGGCAGCCCCGAGGCGCTGGCGCCCGCCGGCTCCGGCGCGCACCGCGCGGCGGCCGAACCGGTGGCGACCACCGCTTCGCTCTTTTGAGTACGCGATGGTCCGACGCTGGCTGCGCCGCATCGCCTTCACGCTGCTGGGCTTCATTGCGCTGGTGGGCCTGTACGTGGCGACGGCCTGCGCGCTGGTGTTCTGGCCCGCCAACCCCGGTCCGCCGGAGAGCGCCAGGGCCGAAGTGCAGGCCTGGGTGCTGAGCAACGGCGTGCATACCGACTACGTGTTCCCTGTGCGTTCCGCCACCATCGACTGGCCCCAGCTGTTTCCGCTTTCGGACTTCAAGGCGCCACCGCCCGACGCGGAGCTCATCGCCATCGGCTGGGGCGACCGCGAGTTCTACCTGAACACGCCCACCTGGGCCGACCTGACCGCATCGCGCGCGCTCGGCGCCCTGGCCAGAGGCAACCGCGCGCTGCTTCATGTGAGCTACCTGCGGCGCAGCCAGCTCGGGCAAGGCGCCTTCGCGCTGCCGCTCACGCAGGCCCAGTACGCGCAGCTCGCCGCCTACGTGCGCGCCGCCTTGCCATCAGGCAAGGCCACGCCCATCGCAGGCGCGCACTACGACAACCAGGACGCCTTCTACGAGGCCGAAGGCGGCTACAACCTCTTCGAGACCTGCAACACCTGGACCGGCCGCGGCCTGCGACGCTCAGGCGTCACCGTGAGTCGCTGGACGCCGTTCGACTTCACGGTGACGTGGCACCTGAAGCCGGCGCCGCCCGGCGCGATCCGGTAGAAGTCAGTAGAAGTCAGTAGAGGTGTGGCTCCTCGTCGATCACGCGCACCGGCGGCGTGCTCGCGAAGACGTCGAGCGCATGCGTGCGGTCCACGCACATGAGGTTGGTCACGCGCTTCTCCCAGGCCCAGTGATCCCATCCGTTGGTGCGCCGGTGCGTCACCACGCGCAGCCACTGGCCGGGCCGCAGTACACCCAGCGGTTGCGGCTGACCTGTGTGCCGCACCCCGCCGGCGTGCCACCAGCCGATGGCCATGCCGCCCGGCTGCACGTGCCATTCATACCCCTGCTCGCGCAGCTGCTGCGCGTTCCATGACTTCCAGGCGGCCGGCGCGACAGGCGCGTTCCCGAACGCCCCGCCGTCGGGGCGCAACGGGATCTCCTGCCATAGCACGCCGCCCGCGACAGGCGGTTGCAGCAGCTGCGCCTCGAGCCCAGTGAGGGGCAGGCGCATCGGCGCCTGTCCGCGCCGCCTGCCGTGCTCCGCATCGCGCCCAGCCTTCGTCCAGAGGCACCGGATGCTCTGCACGGCCAGCCACATGGCGGGATCGCCCGTCACGCTCAGGGCTTGGGCACCCCGCCCGACCACTTCGGCCAGTTCGCGACGATGTGGTCGACCACGCGGCTGCCCACCAGCTCGATGTTCTCCACCGTCTCCGCGAAGCCGCCTGCCGTCTCGCCCGGTGCCGGGTCCAGGTGCTGCAGCGTGGTTTCCTTGGGGTTGCCCTGGTCGAAGTTGACGGCGCCGCGCAGGCTCATCACGCGGTCGGTGCCGTGGGTGCGCTTGATGACGAGGGTGATGGCTGCGGCTTCCATCTCGGTGATGACGTAGTCGTCGGCGCCGTAGAGCTTGGCGATGTACTGCGCCTGCTTCGACATGCCGGGGCCGTGGAAGAAGGTGTCGCCGGTCATGTGGGTGCCGGTGCCGACGAAGGGGGCGCGGCGCGCGGCCGCGTCGGGGTAGCGCAGGCGGTACTTGCGGGCCGATTCGGAGTCTTTCAGGGGCGTGTCGGCCGAGAGCTTCATGGCCCAGCCCACGAGGTCGGGGTTGAGCCTGAAGCGGCGGTATTCCTCGTAGCCCTTGCGCGGCATGAAGGTGGGCTCGCCGGGCTTGTTCTCCTCGGGTGCCCAGCGGTGGCCGAGGTCGTAGTCGACCAGCCAGGTGGCCCAGCTCACCTCGCCGATGGTGCCGCGCGAGGGCGGCGTGCCGGCCACGCCGGAGATGACGTAGTAGCTCTGCGAGAAGTCGAACTGCGGGTTCAGCAGGATGGCCTGCATCGACGAAGACGAATTCACCTTGCCCATGCCCAGCACCGAGCCGCACACGCCATCGGCGTTGCAGTACACGGGCTGCAGCGCGCCGGGCACGGCGATGGGTTTGGCGTCCTTCCAGTAGCGCTCGTACCAGTGCTGGAACTCGCCGGCGCGGTCGCCGGTGTTCTTGCCGATCTCGAACATGGCGGCGACGAAGACCTTGACCTTCACGGGCGCGGCCGGAGCCTGCGCCGCGGCGGTCGTGGTGGAAGTGCTGGACGTGGAAGCACAGGCCGTGAAGAGCAGCGCCGCGGCGGGCACGGCCAGCCAGCGGGCGGCGAAAAGAGAAGACTTGGACGAACTCATTCTGAACCCCGGTGAGAGAGGAAAACTGCGGACAAGACGGAAGGACTGGAGCCGCAAGCGCCCGGCGCACCGCCGGCGCCTGCGGCGTCCTACACCCGGCGATTGTCGGTGCTGGCAAAAGCTCGGTGTACCGCCACCACGCAAGCCCCATGCCGGCCTCATCCTCTTCTTCGCCATCGAATCCCAAGCCTGCGTCGAAGCCGACGCCCATCGCCAACGGCCTGGTCTACGTGAACCCCGACATGCCCGGCATCCGCCGCCTGAAGCACGGCGACCGCTTCCGCTACCGCGACGCCCGCGGCAGGTGGGTGCGCGATACGGACGAACTCTCGCGCATCCGGATGCTGGCCATTCCGCCGGCCTACACCCAGGTGTGGATCTGCCCCCTGCCCAACGGCCACCTGCAGGCCACCGGCATCGACGCGCGGGGACGCAAGCAGTACCGCTACCACGCCGACTGGCGTTCGATGCAGGACGAGACCAAGTTCGAACGGCTCGAAGCCTTCGCGCTCGCGCTGCCGGGCATCCGCGCCCGCGTGGCGCGCGACCTGCGGCTGCCCCCGGGCCGCAAGGCGCCCGGCCGCGCGCAGGTGCTCGCGGCGCTGGTGCGCCTGCTGGACACCACGCTGCTGCGCGTGGGCAACGAGGAATACGCGAGCAGCAACGGCTCCTTCGGACTCACCACGCTGCGCACCCGGCACGCGGCGGTGAAGGGGCAGGCTCTCAGGCTGCGCTTTCGCGGCAAGAGCGGCGTGATGCATGAGGCCCAGTTGGACGATCCGCGCGTGGCGAAGGTGGTGCGGCAATGCCAGCAACTGCCTGGGCAGGCGCTCTTCCAGTACGTCGACGCCGGCGACGAAGGCAATGGCGAAGAAGGAGAACTGCGCGGCGTCTCCTCCACCGACGTGAACGACTACCTGGCCGAGGCCGCCGGCGGCGAGCGCTTCACCGCGAAAGACTTCCGCACCTGGCACGGCACGGTGCAGGCACTGGAACTCACCCGACTGGCCTGCGAGCCCGGCCGTACCGCCGCCGACGGCAGCCGCTACAGCGCCAGGGAGATCCTGGGCGCCGTGGCCAAGCAACTGGGCAACACTCCCGCCGTTTGCAAGAAGGCCTACGTGCACCCGGCGGTGCTGGCCCTGGGCAGTGCCCTGTCGGACGGCGACGAGGCCACCGCCGCGCTGTTCGAGAAGATCGGCGGCAGCAACAAGGCGAGGCCCTCGCGCGGGCTCTACGCGGCGGAGCGCCGGCTGCTGTCGTTCCTGAAGGCGCACCGGCGCGAGCAACGGCGCACCGCCGCAGCCGCCGGAAGAAAGAGCGGGAAAACTCAGGTCCGCGTGGCGAGCACCAGGCGCACGCTGGCGGCATCGAGCGCCACCGCATAGCCCAGGTCTTCCGCGAGGTTCTGCAGCGCCACGGCATCGATGGCCAGCGCGCGCGGCGCGCGGTGCGCGTCGAGCACGGCCTCGGTGGCGCCCGGCTCGCGCGGCAGCGCCGTGAGCCGCAGCGCATTGGCGCCATCGGCCTCGATGCGGATGGTGCCCGCCTCGTCCGCGCCGTCATGCAGGTAGCCCATCGCGCCAAGGAACAGGTAGCGCAGGGCCGCCGCGGCGGGCCAGCGGTGCTCGTCGTCCGAAGGGGTCAGCGACTCGTCGGTTTCGAGCGACACGCCGTGCAGGTCGAAGGCCGAGCGCATCAGCGTCACGCACTGGGACACCAGCGCGCTGCGGGTGATGCCGTCGTCGACGGTGGCCAGCTCCCAGTCGCGCAGCGAGCGGATCGCCTCCACCAGTTCGGAGACCTGGTTGTCGATCAGCCCCACCCGCTCCTCGCAGGCCGCGGCGTCGACAGTGGGGGCGCCGATCTGCCGCTTGAGCATCAGCAGCGCCATGCGGATCACCGAGACCGGGGCTGCCATGTCGTGCCGCAGGGCTGGCAGTGCGCGGGTGAGAAGTTCGTGGCGCACGCCGGCGGCAATCCAGCTGCGCGCACTTGGTGAGGATTTCATCGCGCGGCGGCCACGGGATTCGGGTTCAACATCGGCAGGATCAAGAGCAGCTTGCCTCCAGAAACGATCTGGTAACAAGTATGAAGTACACGCCCGCCCACAGGTGTAGGAGGGTGCCTACCGTGATTGCGCCCCTCAGCGGGCGGCCATCGGCTGCAGCCGCGCCTTTTCGCGGAGTTCAGGGCTCGGGCTCAGGGCTTGCCGAGGTAGGCGCGCACGTCCTTCACCTCGACGCCCGCCGCCGCGATGGCCGAGCGCAGCTGTGCCTCGGTCACGCCCAGCGTCTGGGTCCAGTAGCGCACCTCGTGCGCCTCGTTCACGTTGATGCGGGCGGCATCCTGCGGTCCGCGCTTGGTCAGGTCATCGGCCATGGTGTGTTTCCTGTGTTTGCTTTGCAGAAGGCTTCACCTTGAGACGCCCGCGCGGCTCCTTCTGGCGGACGGCGGCGCACCCGCTTGCAGGAAAAATCCGAGGCGGCCCGGTTGGAGATGTCCGGAAGCGGCGCGCCGCCGCCCGTGCCTGCCCTTAGCTTCGGGCCACACCAACTGCCGCTGCGCACGAAATGACACCCGAACAGAACAAGCAAGCCGTCGCCGACGCATGGAAAGCCTTCGCGAGCCGCGACCGGCAGCGCATCGAGGCCGTCTTCACCGAAGACGCCGAATGGCTCGCGCCTCGGGGCAACGCGACCGCGGTGGCGCTCGGCGTGCCCGACCACATGATCGGACCGGCCGCCATCGCGCGCTTCCTGGCCGAGGACTTTCCGAGGCTCTTCGTCGCCGACGTGGCCGTGAGCTTCTCGCACCTCTGGTGCGATGGCGACACCGTGATCCTCGAGGAGCGCATGCAGGCCACGCTGGCCGGCGGCAAGCCCTACGACAACGACTACTGCTTCGTCTTCGAGCTGCGCGAAGGCCGCATCGCCCGCATGCGCGAGTACATGGACACGCGCAAGGGCCACGCGGCGATCTTCGGCTGAGCGGGTCAGCCGGCGGCCGGGACGCAGCGCGCCCGCAGCTCTCGCTTGAGCAGCTTGCCGTTGGCCGTGGTCGGCATCGCGTCGATCAGCTCGATGCGCGCCGGCCGCTTGTAGGGCGAGAGGTTTTCGGCCAGGTGCGCGCGCAGCGCCGCCTCGTCGAGCGCCGCGCCCGGCTTCGGCTCGATGAAGGCGACCACCTGCTCGTTGCCGTCGGCCTCGGGCACGCCGATGACCGCGCACAGGTGCACGCCCTCGAAGCGGCCGATGACCGCCTCGATCTCCGCCGGGTACACGTTGAAGCCCGATCGGATGATCATTTCCTTCAGCCGCCCGACCACGAAGAGCGCGCCGTCCTCGCCGAAGCGCCCCAGGTCGCCGGTGGCGTACCAGCCGCCGGGGCGCATCACCTGCGCGGTGGCGGCCGCGTCGCGGAAGTAGCCGAGCATCAGGCCCGGGCCGCGCAGCCAGATCTCGCCGGTGCCGCCCTGCGCTACCTCGTTGCCATCGGGATCGACGATGCGGGCTTCGCCGCCTTCCACCGCATGCCCGGCGGAGGTATCGCTGCGCGGCGACTCGGTGCGGGTGAGGAACACCGAGCCCGCGTACTCCGACAGCCCGTAGCCGTAATGCAGCGGCTGCCCGAAGAGCCGCTCCACGCGCTGCTTGAGCGCCGGATCGAGCGGCGCCGAGCCGGTGTAGACGTAGCGCAGGTGCGGAAAGCGCGGCACCGCATGCTCGGCCTCGATGTGCGCGAGCAGACGCGCATACATCGTCGGCGGGCCGAGCAGGTTCGACACCTGCTCGTGCGCCAGCGCCTGCAGCACGTCGGCCGGCGAGAAGCTGCCGCGCAGCACCAGCGCCGCGCCTGCGGTGAGCGCGGCCATCAGCACCGTGCCGATGCCGAAGATGTGCGTCATCGGCAGGAAGGCATAGACGCGGTCGCGCCCGTCCAGCGCGCGAATCCGCGCCGACACGCGCCCGAAGTGCAGCAGGCCGCGGTGCGACACCATCACGCCCTTGGGCGTGCCCGAGGTGCCGGAGGTGAAGATGATGGCGGCCGTGTCGGCCAGCGCCGGGTCGGGTTCGGGGCGCGCGTCTTCGCGGGTGGCCGAGCGCATCACGCCCTCCAGCGAAGTCTGCTTCGCACCGGCGCCGTGCGCGTGCCTTGCAGCGGCTTCGGATGCGACGGCCGTGTAGCAGCACAGCCGCGCGTCGGCGCGCTCGGCGATGGCCGCGATCTCGCCCGGCGACATGCGCGCATTCACACCGCAAGACCACGCGCCCACGCGGCTGCAGGCCATGATGAGCGCGATGTGCGCGGCGCAGTTCTCCGCCACCAGCAGCACGCGGTCGGTCGACCGCACGCCGGCGTCCAGCAGGTCCTGCGTGGCGGCGTCGGCCATGGACTGCAGCTGCGCATAGGTCGTCGTGCCGCCGGGCTCATGGAGAAACACTGCGTCGGGCGTGCGCGCCGCGCGCTCTTCGAGCAGATGGTGGATTCTCTGCATGCTCACTCGGCCTCGATGCCCTTGGACGCCGTCGCCCACAGCTGCCGGTCGGCCTTGCCCTTGATCGCCAGCACCTCGGGCGCACCAGACCAGACGTCGTAGCCCTGCTCGCGCAGACGGTTCGCGATGTCCTCGCGCGCCAGCATCCTGCGCGCGGCGACGTTCATGCGCGCGACCAGCGCCTGCTCCATGCGCGCCGGCCCGTACAGGCCGAACCAGCCGCCCACGTCGTAGCCGGCCACGCCCGACTCGACCATCGTCGGCACATCCGGCAGCATGCGGTTGCGCTGGCGCGAGGTGACGGCCAGCGCGCGCACCTTGCCCGTCTGGATGAAGGGCTTGGAGGTCGCGATGATGTCGAACATCATGGTCACGGTGCCTGCCATCACATCGGCGAGTGCCGGTGCGCTGCCCTTGTAGGGCACGTGCGTGAGCTGTACGCCGGCCATCTTCTCCAGCAGCGCGCCGCTCAGGTGGTTGGAGGCGCCCACGCCCGCCGAGCCGTAGAACACCTTGCCCGGCCGCGCCTTCGCATAGGCCAGCAGCTCGGCCACGCTGCGCACCGGCACATCGTTGTTGATGACCAGCACGTTGGTGTAGTCCACCAGCGGTGCGATGGGCGCGAGGTCCTTCATCGGGTCGAAGGCCATGTGGCGCTGCACGTTGGGGTTGATGGTGATGGTCGGGCTCGCGCCGAAGAAGAGCGTGGCGCCATCGGGCGCGGCCTTGGCGACCGCGTCGCCGCCCAGCGAGCCGCTGGCGCCGGGGCGGTTGTCCACGATCACCTGCGTGCCCAGCTCCTGGCTCAACGCGGGCGCCAGCAGGCGCGCCGCGCCGTCCACCGGGCCGCCGGCCGAATAGCCGACCACCAGCTTGACGAGCGATGGCAATGGCTGCTGCGCGAACACGCGCGAAGGCAATGCGGCCAGCGCCGCGCTGCCCGCCAGCGCTGACACGATGTGGCGGCGCGATAGGTCGATGGAAGTCATGAGCGTTGTCTCCTTTTGTGTATTTCTTCGGCGCCGCGTCGCTCAGGCGGGCAGGTCGAGCACCTGCCGCGCGAGGATGTTGCGCTGTATCTCGTTCGTGCCCCCGTAGATCATTGCGGCGGTGGAGCCGATGAGCGGCGAGAGCACGTTGAAGGTCTGGCCGTCGAGCACCTGGTCGCCGGCCACGGCCCCCTGCTCCTCGCCCGCCTCGACCAGCAGCGCGCCGATGCGGTGGTAGGTCTCGCTCGCCCAGATCTTCAGCAGCGACACCGAAGACGGCAGTGGCCTGCCCGCGCGCACGATATTCGCGAAGCCGGTGTAGGCGGCCGACAAATCGAGCACGTCGAGCCGCAGCGCCGCGAAGCGCTGTGCGAACACCGGGTCGGCAAACAGCCGCCGCGCCTGCGCCAGCCGCGCAAGCTGCCCCAGCGCGTACTGCGACTGCTTGGGGCTGCCGAGGAAGATGCGCTCGAAACCCAGCAGCGCCTTCGCGATCGTCCAGCCGCCGTGCAGCTTGCCCACGAGGTTTTCGGCCGGCACGCGCACGTTGTCGAAGAACACCTCGCAGAACTCCGGCTCGCCCGCCAGCGTGTGGATCGGACGGATGGTGATGCCCGGCGTGCGCAGGTCGCACAGCAGGAAGCTGATGCCCTCCTGCTTGCGCGCGTCCTTGTCGGTGCGCACCAGCATGAAGATGTGGTTGGCGTCCTGCGCGAGCGTGGTCCAGATCTTCTGTCCGTTGACCACGAAATGCTCGCCCTGCGCGTCGCGCGCCGGCATCGCCTCGGTGCGCAGGCCCGCGAGGTCGGAGCCGGCGTTGGGCTCCGAATAGCCCTGGCACCACACATGCTCGCCGCTGAGGATGCGCGGCAGGAAGCGCTGCTGCTGTTCCTGAGTGCCGTGCTGGATCAGGAGCGGCCCGATCATCACGATGCCCTGGTCGGGTGCACGTGCCACGCCGTACTGCTCCAGCTCCTCGATCCACGCGATGAGCTTGTCCGCAGGCAGCCCCATGCCGCCGTGCGACTGCGGCCATGCGGGCGCGATCCATCCCTGCGCCGAGAGCGTGAGATACCACTCGCGCATCTCGCTCCAGCGTGCGCGGTGCGAGAGGTAGCGCAACTGCTGCGGATAGCGCTGCTGCAGGAAGGCGCGCACCATGCGGCGGAAGTCGGTCTCGGGCATCGAAGACCAGTCGGCGGTGCGCGGGAACTCGCCGCTCCACTCGGCCACGCCCGGTGCGACCTCTGCATCGCCCGACAGCACGGCATGCCGGCGCTGATGCGCACTCGCGTTGCCCAGCCATGCCGAGAGGCACAGCACGCGCTTGTAGAACAGGCTCAGATCGCATTCCTGCGTGTAGCCGATGGCGCCATGCAGCTGCACCGACGCGCGCGAAGCCTGCAGCGCGGCGGCGGTGCAGCGCGCGTTGGCACGGCTGGCCTCGGCCTCCAGCCGCTGCGCCGGCAGGCCCTGCGCGGCCAGCCCGAGCACCTCGTCCAGCGTGGCCTTCGCCACTTCGAGGTGGATGAACATGTCGACGCAGCGGTGCTGCAGCGCCTGGAAGCTGCCGATGGGCTTGCCGAACTGCGAGCGCGTGCGCAGGTAGGCCAGGGTCTGCGCGAGCATGGCCTGCCCCGCGCCCAGCAGCTCGGCCGACTGCAATATCTGGCCCGCCGCAAGCGCATGGCGCAGCGCCTCCTGCGCGGCCGGCCCCTCGGCCAGCACCGCACCGGCCGGCAGCGCGACCTGCTCGAAGCGCAGGTTCGAGGCCTGGCTGCCGTCGATCAGCGGCACGGGTGTTTCGCTGACGCCGGCGGTTCCGCGCGGCACCCACAGCAGCACGGCGTCGTCGTCGCCGCGCGCCGACACCAGCCAGCCGCTGGCGGCCGCGCCGGGCAGCACCATGAGCTTCTCGCCCTGCAGCAGCACGCCGCCCCCGGGTCGGGACTCGCAGCCGCAGGCCAGCGGCACCGCGCTCAGGTCGCCCGCGCTCTCCTGCCAGGCCAGCGCGGGCAGGCTGCGGCCCGCGGCCAGCTCGGCGAGCAGCGCATCCGCGGCAGGCGTGCCCAGCCGGGCCAGCAGCAGCGCGCCGAGGCCGGCCACGGCCAGCAATGGCTCGGGCGCGGCATGCTCGCCCGCCGCGCGGAAAATCTCGGCCGCGCCGTCGAGCCCCAGCGCGAGGCCCCCGGCCGATTCGGGCGCCAGCATGCCGGGCCAGCCGAGCGCGGCAACGTCCTGCCAGCCCTCGGCCTCGTCGCCGTCCGGGTGCTCGATGCGCCCGCGCCGCCGCTGGAGGGCGCGGCTGCGGTTGAAGTAGTCGAGCGCCGATTCGCGCACCGCCGAAAGTGATTCAAGGTCCATCGCCGCAGCGTGCCCCAAGACTTCGCCAGGCGGCATTTGCATTTGCCGAAGGGAGGGTTTCGCAATCAGAGAGCCGCCTCGCGCGTACGCGGGCTAGATTCGCTCCATGACCACCAAGATCAAGAAATCCCTGCACACGGAACTGGGCCACAGCACGCCCGACAGGATCACCGTGCGCGGTCGCGACCTGCCCTCGGAGATCCTCGGCCACCTCAACCTGGGCGACATGGCCTTCCTGGAGCTGACGGGACGCATCCCCACGCCGCAGGAGTCGGTGACCTTCAACGCCATCGTCGTCACGCTGGTGGAGCACGGCGTCACGCCCAGCGCGCTGGCTGCGCGCCTCACCTACGCAGGCGCGCCCGAGGCGCTGCAGGCGGCCGTGGCGGCGGGCCTGTGCGGGCTGGGCACGGTGTTCGTCGGCAGCACCGAGGGCGCCGCCAGGATGCTCTACGAGGCCATTCCCTTCGGCGAGAAGCCCTCGCGCCCGCTGGCCGACATGGCGAAGGACATCGTGGCCGACCACCGCGCACGCAAGCTGATCGTGCCGGGGCTGGGCCACCCGCTGCACAAGCCCGTCGACCCGCGCACGCCGCGGCTCTTCCAGATCGCGGCGGAGAACGGGCTTTCCACGCACTACGTCGCGCTGATGCAGGCCGTGCAGGAGGAAGCCGAGCGCGTCTCGGGCAAGTCGCTGCCGATCAACGCGACCGGTGCCATCGGCGCCATCGCGGCCGAGTTTGGCTTTCCCTGGAAGATCATCCGCGGGTTCGGCGTGATGGCGCGCGCCATCGGCCTCGTGGGCCACATCCTGGAAGAGATCGACGACCCGATGGCCATCGAGATCTGGCAGCGCGTGGAAAAAGAAGCGGGCGGCCCCCGCCAGGATTGAGCAGAAATCGATGAACAACGCCAACGACAAGAACTTTCCCGACATCCGCGATGCGGTGCGCGGCCTGTGCGCGCAGTTTCCCGACGCCTACTTCCGCAAGATCGACGAGGAGCGCGGCTACCCCGCCGAATTCGTCGACGCGCTCACCAAGGCCGGCTGGATGGCCGCGCTGATTCCGCAGGAGTACGGCGGCTCGGGCCTGGGCCTGACCGAGGCCTCGGTGATCATGGAAGAAATCAACCGCTGCGGCGGCAACTCCGGCGCCTGCCACGGCCAGATGTACAACATGGGCACGCTGCTGCGTCACGGCAGCGAGGCGCAGAAGCGCGCCTACCTGCCGAAGATCGCCAACGGCGAACTGCGCCTGCAGTCCATGGGCGTGACCGAGCCCACCACCGGAACCGACACCACCAAGATCAAGACCACCGCCGTGAAGAAGGGCGACCGCTACGTCGTCAACGGGCAGAAGGTATGGATCTCCCGCATCCAGCACTCCGACCTGATGATCCTGCTGGCGCGCACCACGCCGCTGTCGGATGTGAAGAAGAAGTCGGAGGGCATGTCGATCTTCATCGTCGACCTGCGCGAGGCCATCGGCAAGGGGCTGGAAGTGCGGCCCATCCTGAACATGGTCAACCACGAGACCAACGAGCTGTTCTTCGAGAACCTGGAGATCCCGGCCGAGAACCTGATCGGCGAGGAAGGCCAGGGCTTCAAGTACATCCTCGACGGGCTGAACGCGGAGCGCACGCTGATCGCGGCCGAGTGCATCGGCGACGGCTACTGGTTCATCGACCGGGTCACCAAGTACACGAAGGAGCGCGTGGTGTTCGGTCGGCCGATCGGGCAGAACCAGGGCGTGCAGTTCCCCATCGCCGAGTCGTTCATCGAGGTGGAGGCAGCGAACCTCATGCGCTACGAAGCGTGCCGCCTCTTCGACGCGCACCAGCCCTGCGGCGCGCAGGCCAACATGGCGAAATACCTTGCGGCCAAGGCGAGCTGGGAGGCGGCCAACGCCTGCCTGCAGTTCCACGGCGGCTTCGGCTTCGCCTGCGAATACGACATCGAGCGCAAGTTCAGGGAGACACGGCTCTACCAGGTGGCGCCGATCTCGACGAACCTGATCCTGAGCTACGTGGCGGAGCACATGCTCGGCCTCCCACGCTCGTTCTGAACGAATGAAGGACGCGATTGCCATGAACCCTGTCGATCATCCGAGCAAGGTGCTCGCCACCTTCGCCGCCGAACTGAAGTTCGACGCCATCCCCACCCCCGTGCTGCGCCGCACCGAGGACCTGATGCTCGACTGGCTGGGCTCGGTGCTCGCCGCGCGCACGGCGCGGCCGGTGCGCAACATCGAGCGCTTCGCGCAGATGATGGGCCCCGCCGACGGGCCCAGCGAGCTGCTGACCTCGCGGCGCACGACCTCGCCGGTATTCGCGGCGCTGGTCAACGCGGCGGCTTCGCACTTCGTGGAGCAGGACGACGTGCACAACGGCTCCGTCTTCCACCCGGCCGCAGTCGTCATCGCGCCTGCACTGGCGGTGGCGCAAAGCATCGGCGCGAGCGGCGCGCAGCTGCTCACGGCGGTGGTCGCGGGCTATGAAGTCGGAATCCGGGTCGGTGAATTCCTCGGCCGCTCGCACTACAAGACCTTCCACACGACCGCGACGGCGGGCACGCTCGCGGCCGCAGCAGCCGTGGGCCGGCTGCTGGAACTCACGCCGCAGCAGATGCTGCACGCCTTCGGCTCAGCCGGCACGCAGTCGGCCGGCGTTTGGGAGTTCCTGCGCGACGCGGCGGATTCCAAGCAGCTGCACTGTGCGCACGCCGCCGCCAGCGGGCTGATGTCGGCCTATCTCGCGCAGGACGGTTTCACCGGCGCCGCGAAGATCCTCGAAGGCGCGCAGGGGCTGGGCGTGGGCATGTCCAGCGACGCCGACCCGGCGAGGCTCACCGACGGCCTGGGCACGCGCTGGACGCTGGCCGAGACCTCCTTCAAGTACCACGCCTCCTGCCGCCACACCCACCCGGCCGCCGACGCGCTGCTGCAGGTGATGACGCAGAACAAGCTGAAGCCCGCCGACGTGTCGGGCGTGACCACGCACGTGCACCAGGGCGCCATCGACGTGCTGGGCCGCGTGGACGTGCCCGCCACGGTGCACCAGGGCAAGTTCTCGATGGGCACGGTGCTGGGCCTGATCGCGGTGCACGGCCGAGCGGGCCTGGGCGAGTTCGACCGCGACTTCCTCGCGCCCGAGGTCTCGGCCTTCCGCGAGAAGGTAACGATGCAGCTCGACGAGGAGGTGGACACCGCCTACCCCGCACGCTGGATCGGCAAGGTCAGCGTGCGGACCGCCGACGGCCGCACGCTGCACGGTCGCGTGGACGAGCCCAAGGGCGACCCCGGCAACAGCCTGAGCCGCGCCGAGATCGAGGACAAGATGCAGCGCCTCGCGCACTACGGCGAAGGCGCGACGGCCGAGGAAGCCAGGGCGCTGTGCCAGCGCGTCTGGCAGCTGGCCGACACGCCGCGCGTGGGGCGCTGGCTGGCCTGAAGGCCTTCAGGCCGGTGCAGTCCAGGCGAAGAGCCGGCCGCAGCCCGGCGAGCGCGCATCGAGCCCCGCGGTGCGCGCCAGGTCCCAGAAGCCGGCGGGCGAGCTGGACACCACGGGCACCTGCAGGCGCTCCTCCACCTCGCGCACTGCGTCCAGCGTGACCAGCCCGCCGCAGGAGATCAGGATGCCGTCGGCGCCCGGCTGCGCCTCGAACACCTTCACGCACAGGTCCACCAGCGCCCTGGTGGGCACCTTGCCCACGGCCTGCACGTCGGAGATGGAAAGGCCCTCGAGCGCCAGCGGCTCGAAGTCGCTTTGCTGCAGATAGCCGCGCAGTTGCGCGTTGACCTCGTCGATGTAGGCCGTGGCCACCGCGACGCGCCGCACCTTCAGGTGGCGCAGCCCGTTGACGATGGCATTGCTCATGGTCGTGCAGGGCAGGCCGGTGGCGCGCGCCATCTCGATCTCGAGCTGGCGGTTGAAGGCCGCGCCGCGGAAGAAGCTCAGCGAAGTGCCCATGAGCGAGATCGCGGAAACGCCCTCTTCCTTGAGCGCAACGGCCTTCGCGACCACGGAGTCGATGACGTCCAGATAGCCGCGCGTGGAGATTTCTCCCAGGCCCAGCCCGCGCGCGCTGAAGCGGATGCGCTCGCCGTAGAGCAGCGGCCCGTCCACCGGCACGGCGCCTGCCGCCGGCGGCACGATCAGGCCCAGATGAGGCTGCGCCATGCTCAGCTCCCCTCGGCCACGATGTGCTGGTCCGCGATGATCTTCTTCCACCGCGAGGTCTCCGCCGCCATGTCCTTGCCGAGCTGGGCCGGCGTGGCGTACGCGCGCAGCGTGCCCTGCGCGGCGGCCGCGGCGCCGGCCTCGGGCGTGTCGAGCACCGACTTCACCGCGGCCGAGAGCTTGTCGACGATGTCGTTGGGCGTACCGGCCGGCGCCAGCACGAAGATGCGCGGCGCCACGTCGAAGCCCGGCAGGGCATCGGCCAGCGGCGGCACGCTCTCGGCGCCCTCGAGCTTTGCGGTGTTCATCATCGCCAGCGCGCGCAGCTTGCCCGCCTTGGCCTGCGCCATGCCGGCGGTGGCGCTCACCACGCCGATCGGAATCTGGCCACCGATCACGTCGGGCACGATCTGCGCGGCGCCGCGGTACGGCACGTGCACCACGGGGCTGCCGGTGGCCTGCTTGAGCATCTCGAAGCCCAGGTGCTGCACCGTGCCCACGCCCGAGGTGGCGTACGAGTAGCGCGAGGCGTTGGCCTTGAGCTCCTTCACCAGTTCGGCCGGCGTCTTCGCGGGAAAGTCGTTGCCGGCCACGATCATCAGCGGCGAAATGAAGGCCCCGGCCACCGGCTTGAAGCTGGTGAGCGGGTCCAGCGCGATCTTCGGCTGCAGCAGCTTGGCGGCGAGCAAGGCGCTGTCGCCCATCATCAGCGTGTAGCCGTCGGGCGGCGCCTTGGCGACGAAGTCGGCGGCGATGAGCCCGGTGGCGCCGGTGCGGTTCTCCACCAGCACCTGCTGGCCCAGCACGTTCGACAGCCGCGTGCCGAGCAGGCGCGCCACCGCGTCGACGCCACCGCCGGCCGAATAGCCGACGATGAGGCGGATGGGCTTGTCGGGGTACTTCTGGGCCTGGGCCCAGGCCGCGGGCGTCGCAAGGGCGCTCATGAGTCCGAGGGCGGCCATCGCGCGCAATGCATGGCGGCGCGCGGGTGGTCGAATCGCTTGTCTGGCTTTCATCATGTCTCCGTTGTCTTTGATCGGACGCCGGCCGTCTGTCGCGGCCCGGTCGTTTGGGAAGAAAGTGTGGCTCAGGCCTTGCCCTTGCCGTGCGAGGTCGGCAGCTTCGCCAGTTCGCGCACGCGCTCGGCATTGGGCGCGAAGCCCAGGCCCGGCGTCTCGGGCAGTGTGAGCCAGCCCTGGTCGGGCACGGGCAGGCCATCGAAGATCTGCTTGAGCATCTGCACCGCCACGTAGTGGTACTCGACGAGGCCGCCGTTCGACACGCCCGCGTGCAGGTGCATGTTGTGGAAGGGCCAGGCGCCGCCGTTGTCGATGGGCACGTTGAAGGCCTGCGCCATGCCCGCGATCTTCAGCACTTGCGAGTAGCCGCCCGAGATGGTCACGTTGGGCTGCAGCACGTCGGCCGCCTGGTTCACCAGCAGGTCGCGGAAGCGGAAGGCCAGGCCCTCGTTCTGGCCGCACGCCAGCGGGATGCGGGTGCGCGAGCGCAGCTGGGCCATCTGGCGCACATCGTTCTGCGTGAGCGGCTCCTCGAAGAAGCTGATGCCGTAGGGCTCGATGCGGTGCGCGAGCTCGGTGGCGTGGAACAGGTCGAGGCCGCAGTTGGCGTCGACGTAGAGCTTGACGTCGGGGCCCACGGCCTCGCGCACGGCGGCGACGCGGCGCACGTCTTCCGCGATGACTTCGTCGAGCGGGCGCGGCTCGTCGCGGCGCGCGAGCGCGTGGTTGCCCACGGTCATCTTCAGCCGCTGGAAGCCCTGCGACACCCACAGCTTCGCGGCGGCGGCGAGCTGGTCGCGCTCGAAGAAGCCGAAGCCGAAGGTGGCGTACACCGGCACCTTCGCGCGTGCGCCGCCCAGCAGGCGCCACAGCGGCTGGCCGAGCGCGCGCGCCTTGATGTCCCACAGCGCGATGTCGAGCGCGGCAATCGTGTGGCTGGCATAGCCGGTCTGGCCGCGCGGCGAAAGCAGCCAGTAGAGCTTCTCCCACAGGCGCTCGGTGGCCATCGGGTCCTCGCCGATCAGCGCGGGGCCCGCCACCTCGCGCACGGCGGCGGCGATGATTTCTTCCTCGGTGATGGCCGTCATGCCGTGGCCGACGAGGCCCGTGTCGGTCTCGATCTCGGTGAGGCACAGCGACAGCGAGGTCTGCTTGTTCATGCCGACCACGTCGATGGTGACGGGAATGTTCAGCGGCGTGGCGCTGACGCGAACGATCTTCAAGTCTTGTCTCCTTTGTTGGAGCGCGCATCTTTGCGCGCGCGCCGCCGGAGAACAATTCGTTTTTGGCGGGAGCGAGGCTTCGCGCGGCGCGAAGCCTCGACGGATGCGGTGCCTCAGTCTGGCAGGCCGAGATGCTCCAGCACCGAGCGCGCGGCCACCGTCAGCTCCTGCTGCCTGCGCACGCACAGCAGGTGGCGCCTGTTGGCCCAGGGCGCGTCGAGCTTCAGGCAGCGCAGCTTCAGTATCTGCAGCTGCGGCAGGATGGCCGCATAGGGCAGCACACCGATGCCCGCGCCCTGCTCCACCATGCGGCAGACCATGTCGAAGCTGCCCACCTGCATGCGCACCTTCAGCGGCACGCCGGCCTCCAGCGCCGCCGACAGCAGCACCCGGTGCAGCGCCGTGCCTTCGCGCACCACGATGTGGTCGTGGCTCAGCACCTCTTCGACGCCGATGCGCCTGCGCCGCGCGAGCGGATGGTCGCGCGCCACCACCACGGCCAGCTCGTCGGTGCGGTAGGGCAGGCATTCGAGGCCCTCGGCGGGCGTGTTGCCCTCGATCACGCCGATGTCGGCGAGGCCTGCCTGCACCGCCTTCACCACCTCGGTGCTGGCCCGCTCCTGCAGGTCGATCTTCAGCACCGGGTGCAGCCGCAGGAAGGAGCCGATCTGCGCCGGCAGGAACTGCGCGATGGTCGACGCATTGGCCGTGATGCTGACCACGCCGGCCACGCCGTTCTGGAAGTCGTCGAGCTCGGCGCCCAGCCGGTCCATGGCCGAGAGCACGGCGCGCGCATGCAGCAGCAGTCCGTGGCCCGCCGAGGTGAGCGTGACGCCGCGTGCATGGCGCACCAGCAGCGGCAGCCGTGCGCGGGCCTCGAGGTCGGAGATGCGCTTGCTGGCCGCGGCCAGCGCGATGTGGCAGCGCTTGGCGCCTTCGCTGATGCTGCCGTGGTCCGCCACGGCCACGAACAGGCGCAGCGACTTCAGGTCGGCCGACATGGCTGCGGCCTCCTCAGCGCGTCGCGAGGTGGTCGAACAACTCGCGCGCCAGGGCCGGCAGCTGCTCGCGGCTGCGCGCGATCAGCTTCAGCTCGCGCTCGGCCCAGGCGTCGCTGAGGGCCACGGTCGAGATGCGCATGGCCATCGACAGCCGCTGCGCCGACGACGCCGGCAACACGCCGACGCCCACGCCCGCCTCGATCATCAGGCAGATCGCCTCGAAGCTGCTGACCTGGATGCGCGGGTTGAAGCCGCGCCCCGCGAGCTCGGCGCGGCGCTGCAGGAAACGGTGGATGGCGCTGCCGTGGTGCAGGCCCACGTGCTGCTCGTCGAGCGTGTCGGCAAAGGCCACCGAGGTCACGCCCGCGAGGCGGTGCGTGGTGGGCACCACCAGCACGAGCTGGTTGCTGCCGAAGGGCTGCGCATCGAAGTCGCCCGTGTGCACGTCGCCCGCGAGGATGCCGATGTCGGCCTCGCCGTCGGCCACCGCGCGCACGATCTCCTCGCTGAGGTATTCGCGCAGGTCCACCTGCACGGCCGGATGCTGCGTGAGAAAGCCCGCCAGCTTCTGGGGCAGGTATTCGGTGATGGAGGTGGTGTTGGCGAACACGCGCACGTGGCCCTTGATGCCCTTGCCGAAGTCCTGCATGTCGCAGCGCAGGTGCTCCATCTGCTGCATCACGCGCTTGGCGTGGTAGAGCACCGCCTGCCCCGCCGCCGTGAGGCTCACGCCCTGCGCGCTGCGATGCAGCAGCTTGCCGCCCACGGCCTCCTCCATCTGCTTGATGCGCGTGGAGGCGGCGGCCAGCGAGATGCAGGCCTTCTCCGCGCCGCGCGTGAGGCTGTGCGCGTCCGCCACATAGACGAACAGTTTCAGGTCGAACAGGTCGAAGTGCAGATTCACCGGGCGCGGCCGCGAGAAAGGAGGAAGGGAACGCGCATTGTCCGGCGAATGAAGCCGCTCGCAGCCCTCTGCGGGTTTGTCCTCAGACCGGGTCCCAGCTGAAGACGTCCGCCGAGCGGTCGAGTTCGAAGAAGCTGGCGCGCATCGCGGGCATGGCGTGCTCGGCGATGCTCTGCGGCGTCCAGCCCTCGGAGCGGTGGATGGAGCGCACCGGGCGCGGCTGGCTGATGAGCGAGATCTCGTTGTTGCGCACCGAGAAGATCTGCCCGTTGACCGCCGCCGCGGCATCGCTCGCAAGGTAGACGGCCAGCGGCGCGACCTTGGCGGGCGTCATCTGCTTGATCTTGTCGACGCGGGCGCGCTGCTCGTCGGTGTCGGTGGGAATGGCGCCGATCATGCGGCTCCAGGCGAAGGGCGCGATGCAGTTGGAGCGCACCTTGAATTTCTGCATGTCCAGCGCGATCGACTTCGACAGCGCCACGATGCCCAGCTTCGCCGCCGCATAGTTGGCCTGGCCGAAGTTGCCGATGAGGCCCGAGGTGGAAGTCATGTGCACCAGCGCGCCCGACTCCTGCTCCTTGAAGTGCGTGGCGGCCGCGCGGCTCGTGAAGTACGCGCCGTACAGGTGCACCTTGAGCACCGAATCCCATTCGTCGACCGACATCTTGTGGAAGAAGCGGTCGCGCAGGATGCCCGCGTTGTTCACCACGGCGTCGATGCGCCCGAAGCTCTCGACTGCACATTCGACGATGCGCGCCGCGCTCGCGGCATCGGCCACGCTGTCGGTGCTGGGCACGGCCTGCCCGCCGGCGGCGCGAATCTCGTCGACCACCTGCTGCGCGGGGCCGGCGCTGCCCCCGGCGCCATCGAGCGCCGCGCCGATGTCGTTGACCACCACCTTCGCACCATGCGCCGCCATCGCCAGCGCGATGTCGCGCCCGATGCCGCCGCCCGCGCCGGTGACGACGACCACTTTTCCTTCGACCATGCTTGCCTCTGCTGTGGATGTTCGTTCGCCCGCGGGGTCGCGGGCGAAATCCAGAATGCCACAGGGCGGGTTGGAGCGGGTTTCGGGTTTCCGAAGAGGGGCTTCGGCCGGGCCCGGCCTGCTTACTGCCGCGCGGTCCGGATATTCGGTGGCAGCGCCTGCGGCCAGCTCGTGCGGAAGGGGTTGATGTCGAGCCCGCCGCGGCGCGTGTAGCGCGCGTACACCGCGAGCTTGTTCGGCTTGCAGCGGGTCCAGATGTCCGTGAACATGCGCTCGGCGCAGGGTTCGTGGAACTCGTTGTGGTTGCGGAAGCTGACGATGTACGCGAGCAGGCCGGCCTGGTCGATGGGCGGGCCGCTGTAGCGGATCTGCACGCTGCCCCAGTCGGGCTGGCCGGTGACGAGGCAGTTGCTCTTGAGCAGCCGGCTGGTGAGCGTTTCGTTGACGGGCGCCTGCGTGGCGTCGCTGCTCAGCAGCTCGGGCGCGGGCTGGTAGTGGCTGCACTCGATGTCGAGGCGGTCGAGGTCGAGGCCGTCGAGCTCGTGCACCGGCTCGCGGTCGAACATGTCGGGTGCGAGCAGCGTCACGCCGATGGTGGCCTGCTGGTCGCTGCCGCGCCATGCGGCCTCCGACAGGTCGGCGCGCAGGCGCTCGCGCACCGCGTCGACGCTCGCGAACTGGCTGTTGTTGAAGCTGTTGAGGTAGAGCTTGAAGCTCTTGCTCTCGATGATGTTGGGCGTCTCGCAGGGGATGGTGAAGTGCGCGATGGCCAGCTGCGGCTTGCCGCGCAGGTTGAGCCAGCTCACTTCGAAGGCGCTCCAGAGGTCGGCGCCGAAGAAGGGCAGCGCGCCAGCATTGATGCCCATGGCCTCGCGCTGCGTGGCGCGCGCGATGGGAAAGAGCAGCGTCGGGTCGTAGTGGTCGGCGTAGGCCGAGGCGCGGCCCAGCTGCGACTGCTCGGGCGTGTTCGGGTTGTGTGGGGTGTGCGGATCGTGGCTCATGGTCTTGCTGTGTCTCGGGCATCGGCCGCGTGTGCGAACGGTGCGATGTGGCGGGCGACGATGTCGCACACCTCGGGCGGCAGGTCGTGGCCCATGCCGGGAACGGAAACGAACTTCGAGCCCGGGATGCGCCGGGCCGTGTCTTCGCCGCAGGCGATGGGCACGAGCGCGTCGGCCTCGCCGTGCAGCACCAGCGTGGGCGACTGGATGCGCGGCAGCAGCGCGGGGCGCTCGTCGTCGGCGCCGATGGCGAGCATCTGCCGCATCAGGCCGGCCGGGTGATAGGAGCGGCGCATGCTGAAGACGAGCCGCTCGGAGAGCTCTTCGTCGGTCTGCGGATAGGCCGGGCTCTGGATGAGCCGCAGCAGCCGGATGCTGTGTGCGACCAGCGCCGCCTCGTCGCGGCCCGCCGGGCGGCGCATGAGCATGGAGGTGACCTCGCGGCGCGGGCCGGGCAGGCCGCGCGCCCCGCTGGAGCTCATGATGCTCACGAGGCTGGCGGTGCGCTGTGGTGCGAAGGCCGCGATGCGCTGGGCGATCATGCCGCCCATGGAGGCACCGACGATGTGGGCTCTTTCGATGCCCAGCTCGTCGAGCACGCCGAGCGAATCGAGGGCCATGTCCTGCAGCGTGTAGGGCGAGCGCACCTTCAGGCCGAGGCGGTGGCGGATCGTCTCCCACACGATGTTGCCCACGCCCGCGTGGTCGAAGCCCTGGCTCAGGCCGATGTCGCGGTTGTCGTGGCGCACCACGCGAAAGCCCGCGTCCACCAGTTGCTGCACGAAGGCCGTCGGCCACGCGACGAGCTGCATGCCCAGGCCCATGATGAGCAGGATGACGGGGCGGCCTTCGCCCCCGGTGTCGTCGACTTCGATCTGCAGCCCGTTGGCGGTGACTTTCATCCGGGAACTGCCTGCTACTTGAATTCGCGCTCGCGAAGCCACTTGGTGGCGACCCACTTCTCGCCCGCCAGCACCGGCGCGCCGCCGTGCAGGGTGCGGGTGACGGGGTCGGGCCGGTCGTAGCTGAAGAACACGCCGCAGCCGCGCGCCGGGGCCACTTCGAGGCCCACGTCGGGGAAGGTGGTGGCGCCGCCGCCCTCTGGCTCCTGCAGGTACATCACCAGCGTGGCGACGCGCTGGCCGCCGCGCTTGAGGATGGTGGGCGTGCCGGGCTCGTTGGGGTCGAAGTAGTCGTAGTGCGGGCGGTACTGCGCGCCGGGCGCGTAGCGCAGTATCTGCAGGCCCTCGCCGAATTCGAGCGGCCAGCGCAGCAGCGCGGCGATGCGCTGCTCGACGCGGGCGACGATCTCGTTCTCGCCGCGTTCGAAGAACATGCCGTCGCTGGTGCGGTCGACGTTGAGCACCTCGCCGCCGGTACGCGTCTCGACCGTGAGCGAGCGCGCAAGCCGCACGCGCGCGGCGGCGATCAGCCCTTCGCACTCCTCCGTCGACAGCAGGTTGCCGAAGACCACCACGCGCGGGTGCCGCATGGTCTGCAGCACCTGCACGCGGCGATCGCCCGCATCGATGTACAGCGGCGCGCCGTCGAGGTCGGGCCCGGGCATCTTCGCCTGCACGGAGGGCAGCGCGACTTCCACGTTCGGGAAGCCGGCTTCGAGCTGGGCCAGCGCCACGTCGGCGGCGGCGTCGTGCCAGCCCGCCGCGCGCATGGAAGCGCGCAGCGCCGGCACCGAATGCCCGGCTGCGAGCTGGGCTACCAGCCACTCGCGCAGTTCCGGACTGATCGCTTGGGACATCTCAATACTCCTGCACGTTGCGGCACCCCCGCAACGCATGAAAAAACCGCCACGCCCCCAATGCCAGGAACACCGCGGAACCGGCTTTGCCGGGCCGCCGGTGTTGCCCCCTGCAAGGGGGTTGGCGCAGCGACACGAAGTGCGCGAAGACTGGGGGTCAGTCCAACCTTCTCCTGAACACCAATCTGTCTGGTTTGGACACATCGGCGTCGAAACCATAACCCTCGAGATCGAACTTTTCCAGTGCCTTGGGCGTGGCCGCCTTGTGCTGCGCGGCCCAGCGCGCCATCAGGCCGCGGGCGCGCTTGGCGAAGAAGCTCACGATCTTGTAACGGTCGCCCTTCCACTCCTCGAACACGCATTCGACCACACGGGCCTTGAGCACTTTCCGGTCCACCGACTTGAAGTACTCGTTCGATGCGACGTTGATCACCACCGGCGAGCTGTCGGCCGCGAGGCGCTGGTTCAGGTGCTCGGCGATGCGCGAGCCCCAGAAGGCGTAGAGGTCCTTGCCATGGCGGTTGGCGAGCTGGGTGCCCATCTCGAGGCGGTAGGGCTGCAGCAGGTCGAGCGGGCGCAGCAGGCCGTAGAGGCCGCTGAGGATGCAGACGTGGTCCTGCGCCCAGGCCAGCTGGGCCTTGGTGAGGGTGCGGGCGTCGAGGCCGCCGTAGACGTCGCCGTCGAAGGCGAAGGCGGCCTGGCGGGCGTTCTTCGGGCTGCTCTTGCTGGACCAGGCCTCGTAGCGGGCCACGTTCAGCGCCGCGAGCTTGTCCGACAGGCTCATGAGCTCGGAGATCTGCTGGGGCGACTTCTCGCGCAGCAGCTTGATGAGTTCGACCGAAGGGCCGCGGGGCGATTCGAAATGGGGCTGGGTGGCAGGGATTTCGGAGGGGACGGGGGTTTCGTAGTCGAGCGACTTCGCAGGGGAAAGCAGGAACAGCATGCCGGAATTATCAGTGGCGGCCATGACAGGGGCGGCCCCGGTAAAATCGCCGGCTACCTCCCTGTGTCCCCGACGGCCCCCGAAGGGCCGTTCCTGCATTTCCCATGAGCGAACCCACCACCCCTCCCGCCCAGCCTGGTCTGGACAGCCTTTCCAAATCGTTCGAGCCCGCCGCCATCGAGGCGCACTGGGGCCCCGAATGGGAGAAGCGCGGCTACGCCAAGGCCGGCTTCCGCGGCACGCAGCAACCCAAGGAAGGCGCCGAGTCGTTCGCGATCCAGCTGCCGCCGCCCAACGTGACGGGCACGCTGCACATGGGCCATGCGTTCAACCAGACGATCATGGACAGCCTCGCGCGGTATCACCGCATGAAGGGCGACAACACGCTGTGGGTGCCCGGCACCGACCACGCCGGCATCGCGACGCAGATCGTGGTGGAGCGCCAGCTGCAGGATCAGAAGGTCAGCCGCCACGACCTGGGCCGCAAGAACTTCGTGGCGCGCGTGTGGGAGTGGAAGGAGAAGTCGGGCAACACCATCACCCAGCAGATGCGCCGCATGGGCGACACGGTGGACTGGAGCCGCGAGTACTTCACCATGGACGACGACCTCTCCAAGGTCGTGACCCACACCTTCGTGAAGCTGTACGAAGAAGGCCTGATCTACCGCGGCAAGCGCCTGGGCAACTGGGACCCGGTGCTCAAGACCTCGGTGAGCGACCTTGAGGTCGAGAGCGAGGAGGAAGACGGCTCGCTCTGGCACATCGCCTATCCGCTGGAAGACGGCAGCGGCACGCTGACCGTGGCGACCACCCGGCCCGAAACCATGCTCGGCGACACGGCCGTGATGGTCCACCCCGAGGACGAGCGCTACAAGCACCTGATCGGCAAGCGCGTGAAGCTGCCGCTGGTGGAACGGCTGATTCCGATCATTGCCGACGACTACGTCGACAAGGAGTTCGGCACCGGCGTCGTGAAGGTCACGCCCGCGCACGACTACAACGACTACGCCGTCGGCCAGCGCCACAAGCTGGACATGATCGGCGTGCTCACGCTCGACGCCACCATCAACGACAACGCCCCCGAGAAGTACCGCGGCCTCGACCGCTTCGTGGCGCGCAAGGCCATCGTGGCCGACCTCGACGCGCTGGGCCTGCTGGTCGAGGTAAAGAAGCACAAGCTGATGGTGCCGCGCTGCGCGCGCTCGGGCGCCATCGTCGAGCCGATGCTCACCGACCAGTGGTACGTGGCCATGACGCGCCCCGGCGCGGACGGCCAGTCGATCGCGCAGAAGGCCATCGACGTGGTCAAGTCGGGCGAGGTGCGCTTCGTGCCCGAGAACTGGGTCAACACCTACAACCACTGGATGGAGAACATCCAGGACTGGACCATCTCGCGCCAGCTCTGGTGGGGCCACCAGATTCCCGCCTGGTACGACGAGGAAGGCAACGTGTACGTGGCGGAAGACGAAGCCGCAGCGCAGGCCAAGGCGCCCGGCAGGAAGCTGACGCGCGACGAGGACGTGCTCGACACCTGGTATTCGTCGGCGCTGGTGCCCTTCTCGTCGCTGGGCTGGCCCGGGAAGACGCAGGACCTCGACCTGTACCTGCCCTCCACCGTGCTGGTGACCGGCTACGACATCATCTTCTTCTGGGTCGCCCGGATGATCATGATGACCAAGCACTTCATCGGCAAGGTGCCGTTCAAGCACGTGTACATCCACGGCCTGGTGCGCGACGCCCAGGGCAAGAAGATGAGCAAGTCGGAAGGCAACGTGCTCGACCCGGTGGACCTGATCGACGGCATCGAACTGCCCGCGCTCCTGGACAAGCGCACGCAGGGCCTGCGCAAGCCCGAGACGGCGCCGGCTGTTCGCAAGAACACGCAAAAAGAGTTTCCGGACGGCATTCCGGCCTTCGGCGCCGACGCGCTGCGCTTCACCTTCGCATCGCTGGCCTCGCTGGGCCGCAGCATCAATTTCGACTCGAAGCGCTGCGAGGGCTATCGCAACTTCTGCAACAAGCTGTGGAACGCCACGCGCTTCGTGCTGATGAACTGCGAGGGCCAGGACTGCGGCCTGCTGGAGCACAGCAAGGAAGACTGCAAGGTCGGCGGCAAGGCCCACGGCTACCTGAAGTTCAGCCGCGCCGACTACTGGATCGTGTCGAAGCTGCAGCGCGTGGAGGCCGAGGTGGCCCAGGGCTTCGAGGAATACCGCCTCGACAACGTGGCCACCGCGATCTACCAGTTCGCCTGGGACGAGTTCTGCGACTGGTACCTCGAAATCGCCAAGGTGCAGATCCAGACCGGCGACGACGCGCAGAAGCGCGCCACGCGCCGCACGCTCATCCGCGTGCTCGAGACGCTGCTGCGCCTGGCGCACCCGGTGATTCCGTTCATCACGGAAGAGCTGTGGCAGAAGGTTTCGAAGGTTGCAGGACGTGAGGGCGAATCGATCATGATCGCCGCGTATCCGAAGAGCCAGCCCGAGAAGATCGACGAGGCGGCCGAGGCTCATGTGGCGCGGCTGAAGGCGCTGGTGGATGCGTGCCGCACACTGCGCGGCGAGATGAACGTGTCGCCCGCCACGCGCCTGCCGCTGTACGCGGTGGCCGACGATGCCGAGGGCGCGGCCTTCCTGCGCGAATCGGCGCCGGTGCTGCAAGCGCTCGCCAAGCTCAAGGAAGTGAAGGTCTTCGACGACGAGGCCTCGTGGTCGGCCGCAGCCGAAGCCGCGCCCGTGGCCGTGGTTGGCGCGGCGCGCCTGTGCCTGCACATGGAAATCGACAAGGCCGCGGAGAAGCTTCGCATCGGCAAGGAAGTGGCGCGCGTCGAAGGCGAGATCGCCAAGGTGCACTCGAAATTGGGTAACGAAGCGTTCGTCGCGAAGGCCCCGCCGGCCGTGATCGAGCAGGAACGTAAACGTCTGACTGACTTCACGGCCACTCTGGAGCGCCTGCGCGACCAGCTTGTACGCCTCGGCTGACAGACTCCGGGTTTCGAAGGCGTTTAGGATGCTTGGAGCGGCTGCGCGCCGTTTCGCATCCTGCCATCCCCCTCTTTGACGAAAGACGCTGAACCGCCCATGTCCACATCCGCGACCCGCATCCGCAAGGCCGTATTTCCCGTTGCAGGCTTCGGCACTCGCTTCCTGCCGGCCACGAAGGCGCAACCCAAGGAAATGCTGCCGGTGGTCGACAAGCCGCTGATCCAGTACGCCGTCGAGGAAGCGTACGCAGCCGGCATCCGCGACATGATCTTCGTGACCGGCCGCAACAAGCGCGCCATCGAAGACCACTACGACACCGCCTACGAACTCGAGAGCCAGCTCGAGGCCAGCGGCAAGACCGCGCTGCTGAACATTGCCCGCTCGGTCATGCCCGACGACATGACCTGCTCGTATGTGCGCCAGCCGCGCATGCTGGGCCTGGGCCACGCGGTGCTGTGCGCCGAGCACCTGGTCGGCAACGAACCCTTCGCCGTACTGCTGGCGGACGACCTGATGGTCGGCCCCGACGGCGGCCAGCCCGTGCTGGCGCAGATGACCGAAGCCTTCGGCCGCCTCGGCGGCTCGCTGCTGGCGGTGCAGGAAGTTCCGCTCGAACACGTCAAGCGCTACGGCATCGTGGCCGGCGACGCGATCGAGGAAGGCCTGGTGAAGGTCAGCCGCATGATCGAGAAGCCGAAGCCCGAAGAGGCTCCCTCGCGCCTGGGCGTGGCCGGCCGCTATATCCTCACGCCGGGCGTGTTCGACGAGATCCGCAACCAGCCCAAGGGCGCGGGCGGCGAGATCCAGCTGACCGACGGCATCGCGGCGCTGATGAAGAAGGAATCGGTCTACGCCTACTCGTACAAGGGCATCCGCTACGACTGCGGCAGCAAGGAAGGCTTCCTGCAGGCGTCGGTGGAACTGGCGCTGGCGCACCCCGAAGTGGGCGCGGATTTCCGCGAGTACCTCAAGAGCCTGAAGCTGTAATCCGCAGCTTCGAGCACACGCAGAAAGGGCCGCAGCAGCGGCCCTTTTTTCTTCTCGGCTCGTCGCGCTCAGCGGCGCTTGAGCACATGGATGAAGTCGGTGCCGACGGTTTCCTGCTCCATCAGCTCATTGCCCGTCTGGCGCGCGAAAGCCTGGAAGTCGCGGATCGATCCGGGGTCGGTCGACACCACCTTCAGCAGCTGGCCGCTCGTCATCTCGTTGAGGGACTTCTTCGCCTTGAGGATGGGCAGCGGGCAGTTCAGGCCGCGCGTGTCGAGTTCGCGATCAACTTGCATTGCCGGGCTCCGGAGGCAAGTTGAGGCCGCGGCGGCGCTCCTCATTCTCGGCGGCGGTGAAGAACACCGGTTCGTGGCCGCGCGTGCGCAGCCAGTCGGCCAGCGCATAGCCTGTGCCGGCGGGCCAGCACTTGAGATCGGGCAGGTCGTAGAGGCGGTAGTCGACCAGCTCGGGCGAGAGCTTCACCTCGCCATCGGCCACCACGTGGTAGGCGATGATGACCTGGTTCATGCGCTGGAAGTCGTAGGCGCCGACGATCTTCGTGGCGCTCACGTCGAGGTTGGTTTCTTCCTTCACCTCGCGCGCGATGCCCTCCTCGGGCGTCTCGCCGGCCTCCATGAAGCCGGTGATGAGCGCGAACATCTTGCCGGGCCACGCGGCATTGCGCGCCAGCAGCACCTGGCCACGGTATTCGACGATGGCCGCGAGCACGGGCGTCGGATTGTTCCAGTGCGTGTGGCCGCAGTTGGGGCAGCGCAGCCGCTCCTTGGGGCCGCCGTCTTCCATCAGTGCGATCCACTCGAGCGGCGTGGCGCAGACCTGGCAGAACTTGGGGTGGGGCATGGGGGTCTCTTTTCTTTCTTCTTTGGCGCCTGCTCGCGTTGGGCAGACGCCGGTTCGGTCGCAGCCTAAGCCGGGAAGACGCCGGTGGAGAGGTATCGGTCGCCGCGGTCGCAGACCACGAAGACGATGGTCGCGTTCTCCACCGTCTTCGACACTTCGAGCGCAGCCCACAGCGCGCCTGCGGCCGAGATGCCGCCGAAGATGCCCTCCTCGCGCGCGAGGCGGCGGCACATCTCTTCGGCATCGCTCTGGCTCACGCTGATTTCCTCGTCGACGCGGCTCGGATCGAAGATCTTCGGCAGGTATTCGGCGGGCCACTTGCGGATGCCAGGGATGCGCGAACCTTCGGCCGGCTGCGCGCCGATGATGCGGATGGCAGGGTTCTTCTCTTTCAGGAAGCGCGACACGCCGGTGATGGTGCCGGTGGTGCCCATGGCGCTCACGAAGTGCGTGACCTTGCCCTTGGTGTCGGCCCAGATCTCGGGGCCGGTGGTCTCGTAGTGGATGCGCGGGTTGTCGGGGTTGGCGAACTGGTCGAGCACGCGGCCCTTGCCCTGGGCCACCATCTGCTCGGCGAGGTCGCGGGCGTATTCCATGCCGCCGCTCTTGGGCGTGAGCACGAGCTCGGCGCCGAAGGCCTTCATGGTCTGCGCACGTTCGACCGAAAGGTCCTCCGGCATGATGAGCACCATGCGGTAGCCCTTGATGGCCGCGGCCATCGCGAGCGCGATACCAGTGTTGCCGGAGGTGGCTTCGATGAGCGTGTCGCCGGGCTTGATCTCGCCGCGCTCCTCGGCACGCCGGATCATCGAGAGGGCCGGCCGGTCTTTCACCGAACCGGCGGGGTTGTTGCCTTCGAGCTTGCCGAGAATCACGTTGCCGCGCCTGGCGTTTTCTGCTGCATTGATGCGTTGCAGCGCGACCAGAGGGGTCTTGCCGATGGCGTCTTCGATCGTCGGATAGTTCATGCCAGCCACTGTGCCATAATTTTGGGCTTCGTTCAGAACCCTGCCCGGGTGGTGAAATTGGTAGACGCAGGGGACTCAAAATCCCCCGCCGCAAGGCGTGCCGGTTCGATTCCGGCCCCGGGCACCAGGCTTGGCTCTCCCCCAGGCTTCGCGCACTTCGTGTCGCTGCGCCAACCCCCTTCCGGGGGCGACACCGGCGGCCCGGCAAAACTTGGCTCTCCCCCCAGGCTTCGCGCACTTCGTGTCGCTGCGCCACCCCCTTCCGGGGGCGACACCGGTGGCCCGGCGAAGCCGGTTCCACGGTGTCCCTGGAATTGGCCCTCCCCTGTCTTATCTCGATTCGGTCTGTTCTTGCAGGCCGGTGTGCACCGTCGGATGCGCCAGCCGCACCCGCAGCTCACGCTTCAGCCTGGAGTTGTCCAGCCGTCGCGATTCACCCATGAAGCTCAGCAGCTGCAGCGGCAGTTGCCGTTCGGCTTCGCCTCGGGCCACTCGGGGCGGGCGGGGCATGCCGTAGATATCGGCGGCGAGGTCGATGTAGTCGCCCATGCGCAGTTCGGTGTCGTCCGCGGCGTGCACCACGCGCTGCGGCTTGCCGCGGTAGAGCGCGGCGATGCAGGCGCGGGCGAGGTCGTCGGCGTGAATGTGGCTGGTGTAGACGTCGTCCTCCTGCCGCAGCACGGGCGTGCCGCGCTGCAGGCGGGCGCGGGGGGTGCCGTTCTCGCGGTCGGGAGCATAGATGCCCGGGATGCGCAGGATGCTGGCGCGCACGCCGGCGCTGCGGCCGAGCCAGCGCACGGCGCGTTCGGCGTCGACGCGGCGGTGGGAACGTGGGGTGTCGGGCCGCACGGCGCGGGTTTCGTCGATGCGGGCGCCGCCGCAGTCGCCGTAGACGCCGCTGGTGGAGCCGTAGACGAAGGCCGAGGGCAAGGACCGCAGCCGCAGGGCCCGCGCCAGCATGGTGGTGCGCTGGTCGCGCCACCAGGCGGGGCCGCCGTCGCGCGCAGGGGGCGCCAGGTGCAGCACGCGGGTGGCGATGCCGGCGAGCCGGCGCAGGGTGCGTGGATCGTCGAGATTGCCCACGAGGGGACGTATTCCGGCCGCGCGAAGGGCCGCCACGCGGTCGGCCGATGAAGTGAGCGCCACCAGCTGCATGCGACCGCGCAGGTCACGCGCCACGCGCTGGCCGACGTCGCCGCAACCGACGATCAGCAGGCGTTCTCGCCGGAACCGCGCTGGCAGCGCGCCGGAGGGGCTATTGATTGAAGGCAAAATCCTGTTCCCGTCTTCCCAATTCAGTTCCAGCTCCCCCGGCCGCCAGCGGCCCGGAGGAAGCGTTACCCCTCGAAGAATACCGATGACAGCCACAGCGCCGCACGAAGCGGGCTTTTCCATCACCGTCGAGCCCAGCGGGCGCCATTTCACGGTCCAGGGCGACGAAACCATCCTGGCCGCGGGCATCCGCCAGGGAATCGGCCTGCCCTACGGCTGCAAGGACGGCGCCTGCGGCTCGTGCAAGTGCAAGAAGCTCTCGGGCGAAGTCACGCTGGGCCCGCACCAGAGCAAGGCGCTGAGCGCCGAGGAGCAGCTGGCCGGCTACGTGCTCACCTGCTGCGCCCATCCCACGAGCGACGTGGTGCTCGAATCGCGCCAGGTCACCGAGGCCGGCGCGCTGCCGATCCGCAAGATGCCGGTGCGGGTGATGGCCCTCACGCGCCAGTCGCACGACGTGATGCTGGTGCGCCTGCAGCTGCCGGCCGGCGAGCCGCTGCAGTTCTACGCGGGCCAGTACGTCGAATTCATCCTGCGCGACGGCGCGCGCCGCAGCTACTCGATGGCCAACGCGCCGCACACGCTGGCGCAACCCGGCACGGGCATCGAGCTGCACCTGCGGCACCTGCCCGGCGGCAAGTTCACCGACCATGTGTTCGGCGCAATGAAGGAAAAGGAGATTCTGCGGATCGAAGGCCCCTTCGGCAGCTTCTTCCTGCGCGAGGACTCCGACAAGCCGATGATCCTGCTGGCCTCCGGCACCGGCTTCGCGCCGATCAAGGCGCTGCTGGAGCACATGCAGTTCAAGGGCATCGACCGCCCCGCCACGCTGTACTGGGGCGGCCGCCGACCCGAAGACCTGTACATGGACGGCTGGCTGCGCGAGCAGATGGCGCAGATGCCCAACCTGCGTTACGTGCCCGTCGTGTCCAACGCCACGCCCGAGGACAACTGGACCGGCCGCACCGGCTTCGTCCACAAAGCCGTGCTCGAGGACTTCGCCGACCTTTCCGGCCACCAGGTGTATGCCTGCGGCGCGCCGATCGTGGTCGACTCGGCCAAGCGCGACTACGTTGCGCTGGCGGGGCTGCCCGAAGAAGAGTTCTACGCCGACGCGTTCACCACCGAGGCGGACAAGGCGCTCCCCTGATTTTTCCGATCCACTGCGATACCCCAAGAACAAGATGAAGACGAGACACTTCCTTCTCACCCTCCTCGCAAGCGCCACCGCCCTCATGGGCACCGGCCAGGCCCTGGCGCAGCAATCGCAGCGCCCCATCCGCCTGATCGTTCCCTACGCGGCGGGCGGGCCGATCGACAACACGGCGCGCATCCTGGCCGAGCGCGTGAAGGACACGCTGGGCACGGTCATCATCGACAACAAGCCCGGCGCGGGCGGCAACATCGGCGCCGACGCGGTGGCGAAGGCGCCGGCCGACGGACTGACGATCGGCATCGCGGCCACCGCCACCAACGCGGTGAACCCGTGGCTCTACAGCAAGATGCCGTTCAACGCCGCGACCGACTTCGCGCCGATCACGCAGATGGTCCGCGTGCCCAACGTGTTGGTGATGAACGCCGACACCGCCAAGCGCCTGAACATCAACAGCGTGGCCGACCTGATCCGCTACGCCAAGGCCAACCCCGCCAAGCTCAACTACGGCAGCGGCGGCAACGGCAGCGCAGGGCACCTCGCGGGCGAGCTGTTCAAGAAAGAGGCCGGTATCTTCGCGCTGCACATTCCGTACAACGGCGGCAACCCGGCGCAGCTGGCGCTGATCTCGGGCCAGGTCGACTTCAACTTCGACAACCTCGCCACCGCCGCGCCGAACATCCGCTCGGGCAAGCTCAAGGCGCTCGCGGTGACGACGCTGCAGCGCAGCAGTTCGCTGCCCGAGGTGCCGCCCGTGGCCGACACGCTCAAGGGCTTCTCCATCGACACATGGTGGGGCCTGATCGCACCGGCCGGCACGCCGCACGACGTGGTCGTGAAGCTCAACCAGGCCTTCGTGGCGGCACTGAATGCGCCCGAAACGAAGACCCGCTTCGCCTCGCTGCTGGCCGAGCCGGTGGGCAGTTCACCCGAGCAATTCGGCGCCTTCATGAAGAGCGAGCTCGCCAAGTACGAGAAGGTCGTCAAGGCCACCGGCGCGAAGGTGGACTGACGAGGTCCTCGGGCAAGGCCTCCTCGCGGCGCAACGCCACCGAGGAGGCATCGCCCGAATAGCTGCGCAGCCCCGCGAGGTCGAGCACCTCGACACCGCCATGCTCCACGCGCAGCAGGCCGTCGCGCTGCAGGGCGTGCAGCGCGCGGTTGGCGCGCTGTCGCGACACCGCCGACAGCAGGCCGATCTCGTCCTGGCTCAGCCGCACGAAGCGATCGGCACGCGGATACAGGATCGGATCGAACAGGCTCGCAAGGCAGCGCGCCACGCGCGCGTCCGGGCCCAGCAGGCGGTCGAACTCCATGAGCCCGATGAACAGGCTCAGCCGCGCATTGATGTGTAACAACAGAAACCGATTGAATTCGATGTTCGAGGCCAAGAGGCGCTCGAAGCTGTGCTTCGGGATGCAGGCGACGCGGGTGGGCCGCAGCGCCACGCCGTCGTAGCGCCAGGGGCCGGGGGTGAGCAGGGAGCCCTCGCCGCTCCAGCCTCCGGCAGTGACGCCGGTGAAGGTGGAAACGCGGCCGTCAGGCAGCGACACGGACATCTTGAGCAGACCGTCCATCACGCCGACCCAGTGATCGGCGGGCTCGCCGCGCCGCACGACGAAACCTCCGGCAGGAACGGTGCGCTCATGGGATTCCTGCACGACCCGGTCGAGCTCCTCGCTCGTGAGGGCTCGCGCCCACAGGCTCTCGCGGAGCATGTTCTCCAGCGCGCTCGTCGACATCGTCGGGTCTCCTCCCAGGACACGGGCGGCCCGTCGCGCGAGCCGGTCCATCGCGGGCCGTAAGAAATGTCGTTCCAACGACATCCTCGGCGCGGCCATGATGCCACAGTCGCTCGCGTTCGCCACCACAACAAGGAGACAACGATGAAGCGATCGAACGAGAGGCCGCGCCCCTCGCGCCGGCCGGACGACGACGATTCGCCGGGCCTGCGACGGCGCGAGGTGCTGGGCTATGCGACGGCTGCGCCGCTGCTGTCGGCGACCGCCGGCCTGGGCAGCCTCACCGCATCCTCCCGGGCAGTCGCAGCGCTGCTGCCGATGACGCCGCCCGACACCACCGACCTGATCGACATCGGCGATGCGGTGACCGTGACTTCGCTGCCGACCATGCCCCTCGTGAAAGTGACGAACGCCGAGAACGGCCGCGTGCGGCTCGCGCTGCCGCGGCTGGAGGTGGGCCAGGGCATCGCCACGGCCACCGCGATGATGCTGGCCGACAAGCTGCGCCTGCCGCTGAGCGCGATCGAGGTGACCTCGGCAGACGCCAGCCCCGAGCTGATCTGGAACCAGCTCACCGGCGGTTCGTCGAGCGTGCGCTCACTGCATGCCGGGATGCCGCTGCTGGGCGGCCTGGGCGGCGTGCTCTCGGGCTCCACGCCATCGGTGGTCGGGCAGCGCGTCACGCGGCTCGATGCGCTCGACATCGTCACCGGCCGCAAGAAGTTCACGCTCGACCAGGCCGTGCCCGGCGCCATGCCGACGATGGTGCGGCGCCCGCCAACCATCAACGGCAAGTTCGTGAGCATCAACAACATGAACACGGTGATGGCCATGCCGGGGGTGATCGGCGTGGTACCGATTCCATCGACCAACGGCATCACGCCGACGCCGCCCGGCGTGGCCGTGATGGCCGAGACCTTCGGGCAGGCATGGGCCGCGGTGAATGCGCTCGACGTGACCTGGGCCGCCGGCCCGATCGACGGCGAGTCGAACGCCACCCTCATGCGCAAGCTGAAGTCGGCGCTGCTTCCGTTCGCGCTGCCGCCGCTGGGTGCGCTGACCGTGGAGGGCGAATTCGAGTTCGCGCCGGTCTCGCACTGCCCGATGGAAGTGGAATGCGCAATTGCCGACGTGCGCCCGGACCGGGCCGAAATCTGGGCCGGGCTGCAGAGCCCCATCGTCACCCAGCAGGCGGTGGCGGCCGAACTCGGCCTGCCATTGAACAAGGTGACCGTGCATGTGGTGCCTTCGGGCGGCTCCTTCGGACGGCGCCTCTTCTGGGACCCGGTGCTGCAGGCGATCCAGGTATCAAAGGCGCTCGGGCGACCCTGCCGCCTGATGTACCACCGCACCGACGACATGCGCCACACGCGCATGCGCCCGCCGATGTTCCACAAGGCGCGCGCGACGATGCTGCTGGGCCAGGTGATCGCCTTCGAGCAGCGCATAGCCGGCGTGCGGCTCGACACGCGCCACGGCTTCGGCAACATGCTGGAGGCCGCGGCCATCGCGCTGCCCAACGCCTTTCCGCAGACGGTGGGCAACTTCGCGATCGAGCAGATCATGTTCAAGACCATGGTCTCCTCGCCCTACAACTTCGGCGTGACGACCAAGCTGCTGACGCCGGTGCCGATCGACATGAACACCTGCTCGTACCGCTCGGTGCACATCCAGCCCTCGCGGCTGGTGGAGGAGATCCTGGTCGACGAGATGGCCAGGGCGGCGGGCAAGGACCCGGTCGCCTTCCGGCTCGAATACCTGCGCCTGCCGCGCGCTCGCGCGGTGCTCAAGGCGGTGGCCGAGGCGGCGCAGTGGGGCAAGGCGATGCCCGCGGGCTTCGCGCAGGGCGTGGGCGTGCACCAGGAAACGAAGTCGTTCACGGCCTGCATCGTCGAGATCGACGCGCGGGTGCCTTCGGCTGCGAAGGTGGTGCGCGCGACGATCGCGATCGACGTGGGCACGCCCATCAACCCCTCGGGCATCGAGGCGCAGCTGCAGGGGGGCCTGTGCGAATCGATCGCGCTGGTGCTCAGCGCCGGGCTGCACATCCAGAACGGGCTGCCACTGGAAGGCAGCTATTCGCAGTACCACTTCTCGCGCATGAAGAACTACCCCAAGGACGTGAAGGTCATCATCATGCCGCCCAGCAACGAGGCCATCGGCGGCCTGGGCGAGGTCGGCCTGTCGGCGAGCTCGGGCGCCATCGCCAACGCATACGCGCGTGCCACCGGCATCAAGCCGCGCAGCTTTCCGCTGAACTTCCCGGTCGACTTCACGCCGATCCCGCCGGGCAAGCTGCCCACGCCCGTCAACGTTCCGATCCCGACCTGAGGAGGCCTCCCATGCCAGTGCAATCTTTCAAGGTGAATGGCCAGAACGTCGACGTTGAGGCGCCCGACGACATGGCCCTGCTCTGGGTGCTTCGCGACAAGCTCGGCATCACCGGGCCGAAGTACGGCTGCGGCATCAACGTGTGCAAGGCTTGCACCTGCCACGTGGATGGCAAGGCGGTCACCACCTGCTCGACGCGGGTGTCCGACGTGCGCGGCCGCCAGGTGACGACCATCGAGGGGCTGGCCAACGGCAACACGCTGCATCCGGTGCAGCAGGCCTGGCTGAACCTCGACGTGCCGCAGTGCGGCTTCTGCCAGCCAGGGCAGATCATGGCCGCGGTGGACCTGCTGCGCCGCACGCGCAACCCGACGGACGCCGACATCGACGCCATCGAGAACGTGTGCCGCTGCGGCACCTACGGCCGCATCCGCGAGGCCATCAAGGCTGCGGCTGCGGCGATGGGATAGGCAGGGGAAAAAAGAGAAAGGGCCTTATTCGCCGAGGTAGGCGGCCCGCACGCGCGGGTCGCTCAACAATTCCTTGGCATCGCCGCTCATGGTGATGAGCCCCGACTCCATCACGTAGCCGCGGTCGGCCAGCTGCAGCGCGCGGTTGGCGTTCTGCTCGACCAGCAGGATGGTCACGCCCTGCGAGGCCACGGTCTGCACCACCTCGAAGATCTTGTCGCACATGATGGGCGACAGGCCCATGGTGGGCTCGTCCAGCAGCAGCACCTTGGGACGCGCCATGAGCGCGCGGCCCATGGCCAGCATCTGCTGCTCGCCGCCGGACATGGTGCCGGCCAGCTGGTCCTTGCGCTCGCGCAGGCGCGGGAAGGTGACGAACACGCGCTCCATGTCGCTCGCGATGCCGGCCTTGTCCTTGCGGATGTAGGCACCGATCTGCAGGTTCTCGGTGATGGTCATGCGCGTGAACACGCCGCGGCCTTCCGGCACCATCACAAGGCCCTCTTCCACCAGGTCCCATGCGCCGCGGCCCTTGATGCTGCGGCCCAGGAACTCGATGTGGCCGGCGCCCGAGGGCAGCGTGCCGGTGATGGCCTTCATGGTGGTGGTCTTGCCGGCGCCGTTGGAGCCGATCAGCGAGACCAGCTCGCCCTCGCGCACCTCGAAGTCCACGCCCTTTACGGCCTGGATGCCGCCGTAGCCGACCTTCAGGCCACTGACTTTCAGCAGGGTCTTGCCGGCAGTCCTGGCTTGTGCGGTGCCGGCGGCGGTGTCTTGCTCGCTCATCGTTGCTGTCGTCATCTCAGTGTCCTCCGGTACCGAGGTAGGCCTCGATCACCTTCTCGTTCTTCTGCACCTCCATCGGAGTGCCCTCGGCGATCTGCTTGCCGTAATCCAGCACGGTCACGCGGTCGCACAGGCCCATGATGAGCTTGACGTCGTGCTCGATGATCAGGATGGTGCGGTTGTCGCGGCGGATGCGGTCGATCAGCTCGCGCAGCGCCACCTTCTCAGTGGAGTTCATGCCAGCGGCCGGCTCGTCGAGCGCGATGAGCTGCGGGTCGGTGGCCAGCGCGCGTGCGATCTCGAGGCGGCGCTGGTCGCCGTACGACAGCGTGCGCGCCTTGTAGTCGGCGAACTTGCCGATGCCCACGTAGTCGAGCAGTTCGTGCGCGCGGTCCGCAATGGCCTTTTCCTCGGCCTTGAAGCCGCCGGTGCGGAACATCGCGCCCAGCACGCCCGAATGGGTGCGGATGTGGCGCCCGACCATCACGTTCTCCAGCGCCGTCATTTCGGCGAAGAGTCGGATGTTCTGGAAGGTGCGCGCGATGCCGGCCTTGGCCACTTCGTGCACGGCCGTCGGCTGGTAGGGCTTGCCTGCGAGCTCGAAGGTGCCGCTGTCGGGCGTGTACAGGCCGGTGATCACGTTGAAGAAGGTGGTCTTGCCCGCGCCGTTGGGGCCGATCAGGCCGTAGACCTGGCCGCGCTTGATGGTGATGCCCACGTCGGACAGGGCCTGCAGCCCGCCGAAGCGCTTGGAGATGCCCCGGACGTCGAGGATGGTGTCAGTCGTCATGTTGATTCTTCCTCGCGCGTTCAGGGATTGATCGACATGGGACGGGAAGCCGCGCCCGGCAGTTCGTCTGCGGGCGTGTCGACGCCCGGCGCGTGGGTCTGCAGCGAGCCGGGGGCGACCGCGGCGTGGGTCGGGTCGACGGGCACGCCGCCCTTCTTCGTCAGCGACTTGCCGTGCTCCGGCGAGGGCCACAGGCCGCGCGGGCGCACCAGCATGATGACGATCATGGCCAGCGCGATGAACAGCTGGCGCAGGATGGAAGCGTCGAGGCGGCCGTCGGTCAGCGACTGCAGCGGACCGGCCACGTAGCGCAGCACTTCGGGCAGCGCAGCCAGCAGGATGGCGCCCAGGATCACGCCGGGCAGGTGGCCGATGCCGCCGAGCACGACCATGGCCACGATCATCACCGACTCCATCAGGCTGAAGGACTCGGGCGACACGAAGCCCTGGAAGGCGGCGAACATCGCGCCGGAGACGCCGCCGAAGCTCGCGCCCATGCCGAAGGCCAGCAGCTTCATGTTGCGGGTGTTGATGCCCATGGCCTTGGCTGCGATCTCGTCCTCGCGGATGGCCATCCAGGCGCGGCCGATGCGCGAAAGCTGCAGGCGGTGCGAGATGAGGATGGTGACCAGCACCAGCGCCAGGAACAGGTAGTAGTAGAGCGTGACCGACGAGATGGTGAAGCCGTCGAACTTCAGCGCCTTGCCGAGGTCGAGCCCCCAGAACTTGATCGAGTCGATCGAGGTGATGCCCTTCGGACCGTTGGTGATGTTCACCGGCTGGTCGAGGTTGTTCAGGAACACGCGGATGATTTCGCCGAAGCCGAGCGTGACGATGGCGAGGTAGTCGCCGCGCAGCTTGAGCGTTGGCGCGCCCAGCAGCACGCCGAGCACCGCCGCGAGCACGAAGGCCAGCGGTATCACGATCAGCAGCGAGGTGTGCATGCCGTTCGGGAAGGTGATCTTGAACCACTCGAAGGTCTCGGACAGGTGCGACGAGCCCATCAGCGCGAAGAGGTACGCCCCCACCGCGAAGAAGGCCACGTAGCCCAGGTCGAGCAGGCCGGCGTAGCCGACCACGATGTTCAGGCCCAGGGCCAGCAGCACGTAGAGCAGTGCGATGTCGGCGATGCGCACCCAGGCGTTGCCCTGCATCTGCAGCAGCAGCGGCAGCGCGAGCACGGCGATGGCGCCGATGACGTACAGGGCGAGGTTCTTGCTGTTCTTCATGATGGCAAGCTCCTCAGGCGCGGTCGGCCACGCGTTCGCCCAGCAGGCCCGAAGGACGCAGCGTGAGCATGGCGATCAGCACGATGAACGCGAAGATGTCGCTGTAGTTGCTGCCCAGCACCCCGCCGGTCAGCGTTCCGATGTAGCCCGAGCCGATGGCCTCGATGAGGCCCAGCAGGATGCCGCCGACCACCGCGCCGGCCAGGTTGCCGATGCCGCCGAACACGGCCGCCGTGAAGGCCTTGAGGCCGGGCAGGAAGCCCATGGCGTGCTGCGCGATGCCGTAGTTGGAGGCGTACATCACGCCGGCGATCGCCGCGAGCACCGCGCCGATGATGAAGGTGGCCGAGATGACCATGTCGGGGCGGATGCCCATGAGCGCGGCGACGCGCGGGTTCTCGGCAGTGGCGCGCATCGCGCGGCCGAGCTTGGTGTAGTTGACCAGCCACATGAGCACCACGAGCGAGAACGCCGTGACGCTGAGGATCATGACCTGGGTGGGCGAGATGACCGCACCGCCGAGGTGGATGGGGTCGGAAGGCAGGAGGGTGGGATACGCCTTGTTGGTCGGCTTCCAGATGATCATCGCCAGCGTCTGCAGCAGGATCGACATGCCGATGGCGGTGATGAGCGGCGCGAGCTTGGGGCTGTTGCGCAGCGGCCGATAGGCCACTTTCTCGATCACGAAGTTCAGGGTTGCCGCGACGACGCAGGCAATGATCAGCGCGATGAAGAGGATCAGCCATCCCGGTGTGTTGGGCATGCCGTCCTTCATGAGTCCGATGATGGTCCAGCTCGTGAGCGCCCCCACCATTAGCACTTCACCATGCGCAAAGTTGATCAGATTGATGATGCCGTACACCATTGTGTAGCCCAGGGCTATCAAGGCGTACATGCTGCCGAGAACCAGACCGTTGATGATCTGCTGCAGCAAAATGTCCATAACGCGATTTCCTATGTGTTGCACCGTTGGGGTGCCATTCACCCACCGGGTCACCGGTTTGGCGCCCCTGGCTTGACAAGCAAAAAACCAGCCAACATGTGTCGCCGGCGGATTTGTGGGCGGGATTGTAGTCACGCACCAGCGCCGATTCGGTGCGCGCGGACCGGGGTTTACCCGCTCACGTCATGCTGTATGCGCGTGGGGTCATGCACGCTTCGCGCACATGGTGCAACAGGGTATAGACGGCTGTATCAGCCCTTGGCTTCTTCGTTCCGGCGGCGAAGGTCGCGCAGCTTTTCCGCGATGCGGATTTCGAGTCCACGCTCCACCGGTTCGTAGAAGACCTGGCCTTCCAGGCCGTCGGGAAGGTAGCGCTCGCCGGCGGCGAAACCGCCCTCCTCGTCGTGCGCATAGCGGTAGCCCTTGCCGTAGTCGAGCTGCTTCATGAGCTTGGTCGGCGCATTGCGCAGGTGCATGGGCACCGGGCGCGTGGTGTCGGTCTTCACGAGGGCGCGTACCGCGTTGTAGGCCTTGTAGACGGCGTTCGACTTGGGCGCGATCGCGAGGTAGACCACGCACTCGGCCAGCGCCAGCTCGCCTTCCGGGGTACCCAGCCGCTCGTAGACCTCGGCGGCGTCGAGCGCCAGGCGCAGCGCGCGCGGATCGGCCAGGCCGATGTCTTCGCTGGCCATGCGCACCAGACGGCGCGCCATGTAGCGCGGATCGGCGCCTCCGTCGAGCATGCGCACGAACCAGTAGAGCGCGGCATCGGGGTCGCTGCCGCGCACCGACTTGTGCAGCGCACTGATGGTGTCGTAGAACTGTTCGCCGCCCTTGTCGTAACGGCGCATGCGTTCGCCGAGCACGCGAAGCAGCCATTCGTCGGTGATGTGGTCGAGCTTCTCGGCGCGCGCGGCGACCGCAAGGGTTTCGAGCGTGTTGAGCAGCCGGCGGGCATCGCCGTCGGCATAGGCCACGAGGCGGTCGACCGCGGCGTCGTCGATGGCGGGCACGGCCTGTATGGCCTGCGCGCGCGCAACAATCTGCTTGAGGTTGCCTTCGTCGAGCGACTGCAGCACGTAGACGGCCGCGCGCGACAGCAGCGCCGAATTGACCTCGAACGAGGGGTTCTCGGTGGTCGCGCCGATGAAGGTGAAGAGGCCCGACTCCACGTGCGGCAGGAAGGCGTCCTGCTGGCTCTTGTTGAAGCGGTGCACCTCATCGACGAAGACGATGGTGCGCTGCTGCGTGAGCCCGTCGCGCGCAGCAGTGGCGCGCTCGACCGCTTCGCGGATGTCCTTCACGCCGCCGAGCACCGCGCTGATGCTCAGGAACTGAGCGTCGAAGGCATCGGCCATCAATCGCGCGATAGTGGTCTTGCCCGTGCCCGGCGGGCCCCAAAGGATGCAGGAATGCGGCTGGCCCGACTCGAAGGCGATGCGCAGCGGCATGCCCGGGCCGAGCAGGTGCTGCTGGCCGATCACCTCGCCCAGGGTCTTGGGACGCAGGCGTTCGGCAAGGGGCTGGTGGGCTGAAGTGGCCAATCCGGTGGGCTTGCCTGTTTATGGATTACTGCTTGACGACGTCCGCGCCGGCCGGCGGCTTGAAGTCGAACACGCTGGCGGGCAGCGAGGGATTCACTTCGACCTTGCTGAACTTCAGCACCGAGCGCTGGCCGAAGCTGTCGAGGATCTCGAGCGCCGCCAGCGCATCGCCCTGAAAGCCGACCTGCACGCTCTGCAGCTGGCCGTCCTTGTTCTTCGGCGTGGCCTTGACCCACTGCAGGCCGTCGCGGTCGGGCGCGGACTCCAGCGTGAAGTCGGCCTGCAGCGCCTTCAGGTCGGGCGCCGCGGCGATCAGCGCCGCGGGCGTGGAGCCCAATGCCTGCGCCTGCGCGCGCTGCGTGACCTGGTTCAGGTCGGCGTCGTAGAGCCACAGCGTCTTGCCATCGGCCACGATGCTCTGCGCGAAGGGCTTCTGGTAGTCGAACTTGAACTTGCCGGGGCGCTGGAATTCGAAGGTGCCGGCCGAGGTCTTGGTACGGCCCGGCTGGCCTTCACGCGCGGGCGCGGTGACGGTCTGGGTGAAGTCGGCGCGGCCGGACTTCACCGTCTTCACGAAGGTTTCGAGGCTGTCGAGCCCGCCTGCCCAGGCATTGACGGAACTCAGCAGGCCGATCAGTAGCCAGTGACGCAATTTCAATTTGGATTCCTCTGAATGGCTGTGGCACCAGGCTTTCGACCCTACCCGCCGCGAATTGCGGCAGGTGTAGGCCTTGATGAAGATTTGCAATGCCGAAAGGCGCTTTTGCAAATTGCCTTTCAGCACGTAACGTGCGTGATCCGGGGCTTTGCGGCCGTCATTCGGCCGCGCGCGCGGGCACCAGGATCTCTCGCTGGCCGCTGCCGCTCATGGCGCTGACGAGGCCTGCCTTCTCCATGTCCTCGACGAGGCGCGCGGCGCGGTTGTAGCCGATCTTCAGGTGGCGCTGCACCAGCGAGATGCTGGCCTTGCGGTTCTTGAGCACCACTTCGACCGCCTGGTCGTACATCGGGTCCTTCTCGCCGTCGCCACCGCCGCCGAGCAGGTCGCCGTCACCGTCGCCATCGACCGTGCCGCCTTCGAGCACGCCTTCGATGTAGTCGGGCTCGCCCTGGCTCTTGAGGTAGGCCACCACGCGGTGCACTTCGTCGTCGCTGACGAAGGCGCCGTGCACGCGGATCGGCAGGCCGGTGCCGCTGGGCATGTAGAGCATGTCGCCCATGCCCAGCAGCGCCTCGGCGCCCATCTGGTCGAGGATGGTGCGGCTGTCGATCTTGCTCGACACCTGGAAGGCGATGCGGGTCGGGATGTTGGCCTTGATCAGGCCGGTGATCACGTCCACGCTGGGGCGCTGGGTGGCGAGGATGAGGTGGATGCCGGCCGCGCGCGCCTTCTGCGCCAGACGGGCGATCAGCTCCTCGATCTTCTTGCCGACCACCATCATCAGGTCGGCCAGCTCGTCGATGACCACGACGATGTGTGGCTCGCGCTTGAGCGGCTCGGGATCGTCCGGCGTGAGGCTGAAGGGGTTGTAGATGAACTCCTCGCGTGCCTTGGCCTCATCGATCTTGGTGTTGTAGCCGGCCAGGTTGCGCACGCCCAGCTTGCTCATGAGCTTGTAGCGGCGCTCCATCTCGGCCACGCACCAGTTCAGGCCGTGCGCGGCCTGGCGCATGTCGGTGACCACGGGCGCCAGCAGGTGCGGGATGCCTTCGTAGACCGACATTTCGAGCATCTTCGGGTCGATCATGAGCAGGCGCACGTCGCGCGCCTCGGCCTTGTAGAGCAGCGACAGGATCATCGCGTTGATACCCACCGACTTGCCCGAGCCGGTGGTACCGGCCACCAGCACGTGCGGCATCTTCGCGAGGTCGGCCACCACCGGGTTGCCGATGATGTCCTTGCCGAGGCCCATGGTGAGCATCGACTTGCCTTCGTTGTAGACCTGCGAGCCCAGGATCTCGCTGAGCTTGATCGACTGGCGCTTGGCGTTCGGCAGCTCGAGTGCCATGTAGTTCTTGCCGGGGATGGTCTCGACCACGCGGATCGACACCAGCGAGAGCGAGCGCGCAAGGTCCTTCGCGAGGTTGACGATCTGCGAGCCCTTGACGCCGGTGGCGGGCTCGATCTCGTAGCGCGTGATGACGGGGCCCGGCGAGGCCAGCACCACGCGCACCTCGACGCCGAAGTCCTTGAGCTTCTTCTCGATCATGCGCGAGGTCATCTCGAGCGTGTCGGCGGAGACGGTTTCCTGGCGCGCCTGCGCGGGGTCGAGCAGGTCGACCTGCGGCAGCTTGCTGTCGGGCAGTTCGTTGAAAAGCGGCTTCTGGCGCTCCTTGACGACGCGGTCGCTGCGGGGCACTTCGGTCATCGCGGGCTCGATCTGCACCGGCGGCGATGGCGGGCGGCGCTTGGGGCGCGGCTCGATGAGGATTTCGTCATCGCCGCCGCCACTGCCACCACCGGCATAGGCGCCGGACGAAGGCGACAGCGAGGGCTCGGAACGGCCGGAGTCGACGTCTCCGCGCGTGAAGCCGTGGTCGTCGGCCTCGGCGCGCTCGCGGGCGGCCTGCTTGCCCATGGCGATGTCGGCTGCGAGTTCGCGCTTTTCGCGGCGCGATTCGAAGAGCGAATAGAAGCGCGCGCCGATGCGCTCGGCGATCAGGCTCCAGGAGAAACGGAACACCAGCGCGGAGCCGATCACGCCGCCGGCGATGGCCACCAGCGCCGATCCGGTGAAGCCCATCCAGCGCACGCTGGCGGGACCGACCAGGTATCCCAGCGCACCGCCGCCAGAGCCTGGCAAGTGCGCTTCGAGCCGGTACAGCCGCGACCACTCGAGCACGGTACTCGCGCAAAGCAGCAGGATCAGGCCGAGCCAGAAGGCAAGGCGGCTGCGGTTGAAGCGCCCGCGCGGGGTTGCCTGTTCGGCCGCTGAGGGTTCGCCGCCGCGCAGCCAGTTGGCCAGCGAAGACAGCCAGGCGCGCAGCCCGGCGAAAAGGCACCACCAGACGGAATAGCCGGCGGCGTAGTAGCTGCCATCGGCCAGCCAGGCGCCGATGCGGCCGCCCCAGTTCTTGATTTCGCCCCCCGTGCCCGAGGTAGACCAGGCGGCATCGGAGGGCGTGAAGCTCAGCATCGAGAGCAGCCAGAACAGCAGCGCTGCGAATCCTGCGATCAGCGTGATCTCGTGGGCGAAGCGCATGGCGCGCACGCGCACGGGTTGCCCCTCGGCGGCAGAAGAAGATTGAAGCGTATTCAGCGAATAGGTCATGAAAAACACGGCGCCCGGTCCCTGTGAAACGGGGCCGGATGCACGAACACTACAACAAAAGGCCGGGGCCGCCGTTACCAGCGGCCCCGGCCCCGGCCCCGGCCCTGGAGGCTCAGGCCAGAGACAGGAGCCGTTCCTTGACGATCATCGATCCGTCGTCCTGCGTCTGGACGAAACCGCGCTCTTCGAGATCCTTCATCACGCGGCTCACCATTTCGCGCGAGGCGCCGACCATCTTGGCCAGGTCCTGGCGGGATATCTTGTCGCGCACCTTGAGATTTCCGGCGCCGTCCTCGATGGCGAATTCGAGCAGCGAACGGGCCACGCGCCCGTAGACGTCCATCAGCGCCAGCGATTCGATCTTGCGGTCAGCATGGCGCAGGCGCTGCACGAGGCCGCGCATGATGTTGTACGCCATGGAAGAGTTCTCGGGCAGGCAGCGCGCAAAGGCGTCGCGGCCCAGCATGAGCACGTCGCACTGGATTTCGGTGCGCACGGTAGCCGAATGCGGCTCGTCGTCGATCAGGCTCATCTCGCCAAGATAGTCGCCGGGGTGCAGCGTGGCGAGGATGACCTCGCGCCCGCGGCTGTCGGCGCTGGTGACGCGCGCACGTCCGGTCAGGATGATGTAGAGCGCATCGGACTTCTTGCCCTGCTCCACAACGACTTCCGCGCGCTTGAAGCGCTTCTTGATGATCGCGTCCGCGATGCTAGCGGACTGCGTGGCCGTCAACGACGCGAACAATGGAACGCGCCGAAGCAATTCGAGGTTGGACAGCATCGACATTTATCAATCCCTGAGACAGCGGGCGGAGCAATCCAGAAAGCAGCAAGCCGATGGATTACTACAATCGCGCGCATTGAAAACACCGTTTACCCGGTGTTGAACCGGGCAGTGATACTCCATATATATCGCTACCACCCTGAAAATGTACACGCTGAAGCAGCGTCCATCCTAGGTTTTCTACTCATGTCCGCTCCCCAACACGCCAAGGTTTTGATTCTGGGCTCCGGCCCTGCCGGCTATACCGCCGCCGTCTATGCGGCACGCGCAAATCTGCAGCCACTGCTCATCACCGGCATCGCCCAGGGCGGACAGCTGATGACCACCACCGAGGTCGACAACTGGCCGGCCGACGTCCACGGCGTGCAGGGCCCCGACCTGATGCAGCGCTTCCTGGAGCATGCGGAGCGCTTCAAGACGCAGATCGTTTTCGACCACATCAACAAGGTCGACCTGAGCAAGCGCCCCTTCACCCTCACGGGCGACAGCGGCACCTACACCTGCGACGCGCTGATCATTGCCACCGGCGCTTCCGCGAAGTACCTGGGCCTCGACTCCGAACAGAAGTTCATGGGCCGCGGCGTTTCCGCATGCGCGACCTGCGACGGCTTCTTCTACCGCGAGCAGGAGGTCTGCGTGATCGGAGGCGGCAACACGGCCGTCGAGGAAGCGCTCTACCTCGCCAACATCGCGAACAAGGTCACCCTGGTGCACCGCCGCGACAAGTTCCGCGCCGAGCCGATCCTGATCGACAAGGTCATGGAGAAGGTCGCCGAGGGCAAGATCGAGCTCAAGCTACACAACGAGCTCGACCAGGTGCTGGGCGACGACACGGGCGTGACGGGCATCCGCATCAAGAACACGCAGACCGGCGCCACCGAGCAGATCGACCTCAAGGGCTGCTTCATCGCCATCGGGCACCACCCCAATACCGACATCTTCCAGGGCCAGTTGGAAATGAAGGACAACTACATCCTGACCCGCTCCGGCCTGCAGGGCTTCGCCACGATGACCAGCATTCCGGGCGTTTTCGCCGCCGGCGACGTGCAGGACAACGTCTACCGCCAGGCCATCACCAGCGCCGGCACCGGCTGCATGGCCGCGCTCGACGCACAGCGCTTCCTGGAACAGGACGGCACGCTGTAACCACCGAGCCTCCAAAAGGGCTATAATCCAAGGCTTTGCCGAAACATGGCTCTTCCACGAGCCGCGGCAAGGTCGGGGTACCGCCACCCGTTTTCTGGCGAGGTCAAGCTGCAAAACACCTGCGATCGCCCTGATTGCACCGGTGCCAGCTGTTCAAGAAAGAGTGTCCTCATGGCACGCGTATGCGACGTAACGGGCAAGGGCCCGATGGTCGGAAACAACGTTTCCCACGCCAACAACAAAACCAAGCGCCGGTTCCTGCCGAACCTGCAATACCGCCGTTTCTGGGTCGAAAGTGAAAACCGCTGGGTTCGCCTGCGTGTTTCGAGCGCCGCGCTGCGCCTGATCGACAAGAACGGTATCGACTCCGTGCTCGCAGACCTGCGCGCACGCGGCCAAGCCTAAGGAGCTGAATCATGGCAACGAGCAAAGGCGGACGCGAAAAGATCAAGCTGGAATCCACCGCGGGTACCGGCCACTTCTACACGACCAGCAAGAACAAGAAGACGATGCCTGAAAAGATGTCGATCATGAAGTTCGACCCCAAGGCGCGCAAGCACGTCGAATACAAGGAAATCAAGCTGAAGTAATTCGGCCCGGTTTCTCCAAATAGAAAACCCGCTGCAAACACAGCGGGTTTTTTATTGCCCGTCTATTTCGTATTTCGCCTTGCCTTCTTTTTCATTGGGGATTTGGCATCCTCAAGAATTCGACGGACATGAAAAAGCCGGCCCTCAGGCCGGCTTTTGTTCGGGGAAAGCTCCAGTTCGCGTCAGGCGCGAGCAGCGCGCAGACGGGTCGAGAAGTCGCGCAGACCGGCAATGCCGCTGGCTTCCGCACGATGGCACCAGGCAGCCAGATCAGCCGCCAGCTGCTCGCGCGACTGCGAAGTGTTGAGCCACAGCTGACGCAGCTCTTCGCGCATCGTGACCATCTTGTCGAGCACCGGGTGGGCGGCGCGAGCCTGCGAGACATGGGTGCGAGCCGATGCAGGCACCTTGTCGTCGTCGCGATGCAGCCAGCGCTTGGCGGCCTTGAGCACCGACAGGTCGGCACCCTTGTTCTTCAGGGCAGCCAGTTCCTGGCTGGTGGCGCGGCGCATTTCGCGCGCATAGCCGGCCATGACTTCGTAGCGGTTGGCGATGACGGCCTCGAGCGTCTTCTCGTTGGCCACGGGCTGGATGTCGCCCATGAGCATCTTCGGCGGTACCTTCTTGACCTTGGCCCAGCCCAGCTTCTGCAGAGCCTGGATGTAGATCCAGCCGATGTCGAACTCGTACTTCTTGACCGAGAACTTGGCCGAGGTGGGGTACGTGTGGTGGTTGTTGTGCAGCTCCTCGCCGCCGATGATCAGCCCCCAGGGCATGATGTTGCGGCTGGCGTCGGGCGCCTCGAAGTTGCGGTAGCCCCAGTAGTGGCCGATGCCGTTGATCACGCCGGCGGCGGTGATCGGGATCCAGAGCATCTGCACAGCCCACACCGCCATGCCGAGCGCGCCGAACAGCGCGAGGTTCAGGACCAGCATCAGGCCGACGCCCTGCCAGCTGTAGCGGGAATACAGGTTGCGTTCGATCCAGTCATCGGGCGTGCCGTGACCGTAGCGCTCCATCGTTTCCTTGTTCTTCGACTCGGCGCGATACAGCTCGGCGCCGCGCCAGAGCACCTCTTCGATGCCCTTGACCTGCGGGCTGTGCGGGTCGTCCTGGGTTTCGCACTTGGCGTGGTGCTTGCGGTGGATCGCGACCCACTCCTTCGTCACCATGCCGGTGCCGATCCAGAGCCAGAAGCGGAAGAAATGCGACGGGATCGGGCCCAGATCCATGGCCCGGTGCGTTTGCGTGCGGTGCAGGAAGATCGTGACCGCGGCGATCGTGATGTGCGTGGTGGCGAGCGTGTAAAGCACGATCTGCCACCAGGTGAGATCCCAAAGGCCGTGTCCGAGCCATTCGATGGCCGCGTTGAGGACGGCGGAGTCAGGAAGCAACATTGAGTCAGGTACTCCATCATGGCCGCACGAAGGTGCAGCCTTCAGATAACCCACGATTTTAAGGTCCGAGGGCCTAGAACAAGCCCTTTAAACCTTCACGAAAAGCGCAGATTAACCCTAGTTTGGAGTCCGCCCTCTATTTGCGGTTCCAGGCCGCGGCGAAGAAACCGTCGGTCGAATGCAGGTGCGGCCAGAGCCGCAGATAGCGCCTGGCGCCCTCCCCGCCTGCGCACAGCGCCTCGAAACCCTCGACCTTGAGCCCCTGCAGCAATTCCGCCACATTCACGGGCGCGAAGTCGGGATTGGCGGCGCTGAAAGCCTCGGCGATGGCTTCGTTTTCCTCCGGCAGCACGCTGCAGGTGGCGTAAACGAGACGCCCGCCCGACTTCACCAGCCGCGCGGCGCTCTGCAGGATGGCTGCCTGCTTGACCGTCAACTCCTCTACCGACTTGGGCGACTGTCGCCATTTCAGGTCCGGATTGCGCCGCAGCGTTCCCAGCCCCGAACACGGCGCGTCGACCAGCACGCGGTCGATCTTGCCCGCCAGCCGCTTGATCCGGTCGTCGCGCTCGTGGGCGATGGCGGCCGGATGCACGTTCGACAGCTTGCTGCGCGCCAGCCGCGGCTTGAGCGCGTCCAGCCGGTGCGCAGAGACGTCGAAGGCGTACAGCCGGCCGGTGTTGCGCATCGTCGCGCCGATGGCCAGCGTCTTGCCGCCGGCGCCGGCGCAGAAATCGACCACCATCTCCCCGCGCTTGGCGTCCAGCAGCAGGGCCAGCAGCTGGGAGCCCTCGTCCTGCACTTCGACGGCGCCCCGGGCAAAAGCGTCCAGCTTGGTCAGCGCCGGCTTGCCATCGATGCGCAGGCCCCATGGCGAAAAAGGTGTCGCTTCCGATTTGATAGCAGCCAGCGCAAGCTCCGCCTTTACATCCGCGCGCTTGTCGGTCAACGCATTGACGCGCAGATCGAGCGGGGCGGGCTGCTGCAGGGCCTCGACCAGCGGCCAGAAGCCGTCGCCGAGCTGCGCCTTCAGCGGCGCTACCAGCCATTCGGGGAGGTTGTGGCGATGGCGCTCCAGCAGGTCGTCGGGCCTGACGGCGTCGCAGTTGTCGAGCCAGCGCTTCTCGGTGTCGTTGAGTGCGCTCTTCAGGAAGTCGCGCGGGCCATGGAAGCCCAGGATCGCCATCCGGCGCTCCTTCGAGCCGCTGCCCGAGGGCGAGAGGTGATCGAAAAGCAGCTTCTTGCGAAGCACGGTGTAGACGGTTTCGGCAAGCGTCGCGCGCTCGCGCGGGCCGAACTCGCGGTGGTCGCGGAAGAACCGGGACACGACCTGGTCGGCGGGGTGATCGAACTTCAGGACGAGGCCGACCAGATCGGCGGCGGCCTCCAACAGGGCTTTGGGATGCATCCCCCGATTGTCTCAGCCGCGGGGAACCCGGCCCGAAAGCCTAGGCGTCGCGCACCCAGACCGCCCCGAAAGCCTCGCGCTCGATGTCTTCCAGCTTCGGCGAATGGCCAGCCCACAGCACCAGCGCGGCGCCCGGCAGCGTGAGCGTCTGCTCCAGCTGGCGGCAGAGGTTCCAGCGGTCCTCGTCATCGAGCCCCGGCAGCTCGACGAACACGATGTAGGCGCGGCGCCACGGAAATTCGCGAAGGTTCTTGCGCACCAGCCAGGCACGGGAGGCAGGCAGGCAGCGCACCAGGTCGGCACGCAGTTCGCCCAGTTCGTAGTCGTTGAGGTCGTGCCGCGAGATCTGGCTGAAGAACGGCGTACCGGTGATCTCCTCCCATGCGCGCGTCTCGGCCTCCTCCGCCTCCTTGAGGCGGCCGCGCCACAGCTTCAGCGCTTCTTCGTCGTGCGGACCGGCGTCCGGGTCTTCGAGAGAGGCCACGGCGCTCTTGGCGGCCCACCAGCGGCTGGCCGCTCCGGAGCCGTGCAGCCGCTCGAGCACCGCGAGCCGCGCCTCGCGGTCGCTGGCGGGCAGCATCTGGGCCAGTCCTCGCAGCGCGCCGGGGTGCTCGGGGGCGATCCGCAGCGCGCTTTCGTAACGCACGCGCACGGGGGCGGACGGGTCGAGCCGCCGCTCGGAATCGGCCCATTCGACCATTTCGTCCGGCGTGTTTCGCTCGCCGCGCGCGGCCAGCACCGCGATGCGCTCGCGGATGCGCGAGCGGTGCGCGTGATGCTGCTTCCAGTCGGCAGCGTGTGCGCGGCGCCACTGGCTGTCGAAATGCGCGATCCATTTCTTGCGGTCGACCAGCATTTCGAGCGCCGGGCGCATCGACCACTCGGGCATGGCCGCCTGCTGCCCCAGCGCCTCCAGCCGGTCGCGCAAGACCGGATGGGTGTCCTCCAGGTCGCTCACACGGCGCATCGCCTCGCGCAGCGCCTGGCGGGCGAAGTCGTCGTCGGGCGGCGTGCGCACGCGCTTGCGCAGCGCCTCGAAGGGCCCCGGCGGCATCGGCTCGTGCTCGGCACGGGCCCAGTGCCAGGGCCAGAACTCGTTGGCGTACCAGTTGGCCTTGATGGCGATCTCGGTCAGCGCAGCTCCCGCCACCGGCGCCCCCAGCAGGCGGCCCGAGATGCGGTCGGCCTCGTATTCGTCCTGGCGGGCCAGTGCGAAGGTCTTGGCCGCGAAGCGTGGAAAGTACCAGCGGAAGAACGCCTGAGAGAACAGCGCCATAACGCCCTCGTTGCGCTGCAGGCTGGCGTCCAGCTTGAGCCAAGACAGCCGCGTGCGGTAGATCCAGGCACTCAGCCGCCCGTGGTTGCCGCGCAGGTGGCCGTACTCGTGGGCCAGCACCGACAGCAGCCGCCGCCGGTCGAGCATCATCAGCAGCGGCAGTCCGATGCTCAGCGAATTGACAGCGCCGCCGAAGAGTCCGAAGCGCGGCACCTGCCGGATGCTGGCGTTGAAGTCGTCGTCGAGGTAGACGTGGTGGACCGGCGGCCCCTTGATCCGGGCGCGGATGCGGTCAAGTGCCTCGAAGAGCGCCGGGGCGTCTTCGCGATGGAGTTCGATGCCTTCCGGCTCGTCGAAGCGCACCCAGAGCGCGCGCAGCGTCGCCCACAGAAGTCCCAGCGCAAACAGCAACAGCCAGCCTCGCGTGAAGTTGAAGCGCACCTCCCCGATGGAGGCAAGCACCCAGGCGATGATGCCCACCGACAGCCCGAGGCAGCCCAGCACCCAGAGGTAGCCGAGCGCGGCAAAGGCCGCGACGCTGCGCCGGTAGCGCGCGCTGTCGTCCGCACTGGCATGCTCGCTCAGTCGAACCAGGTGAACAAAATCAGCGCGATCCATCCGACTCCAGTCAAATCAAGCCCGCCAGTTTTTTGAAGAAAGGCAAGCCGCCGTTGAACGACGAAGACCTCCCTCCCCTGATCGAAACGCCTCCCGGCCGCTACCGCCACTACAAGGGCGGCGAATACGAAGTGATCGGCACCGTGCGCCACAGCGAGACGCTGGAGCCGATGACGCTCTACCGGGCCCTGTACGGCGCGCACGGCCTCTGGGTCCGGCCGGCCGCAATGTTCGGCGAAACCATCGAGATAGACGGCGTCGCCCGCAGAAGATTCACACCGATCTAGCCAGTCAGGCTGCGCAAGCCCATCCTGCCTGGACGGGTTGCTACCTTTTTCGCAGCAACCCGGATGAGGGTCAGCCGCAGCGGACGTCCGTCACGCGGTTGCGGGCGTCGACGTCCAGATTGAGCCGCCCGCCGTTGAGTTCCATCGTGGTCACTTCGCCCGGCTTCAGCACTCGCACGGTGCCGGCGCCCGAACGCACGCGTGCTGCGGCCTCGAGCTGGGGCGTCACCGGCTGTCCGATGGCAAAGCGGGCGCCGTCCGCATTGCACTGGTACACCGGCTCCGGCGGCGGAGCCGGAGGTGCGGCGGGGGCTGGCGCGGGCGCCGGAGCTGCACAGCCCGCCATCAGGGCGGCGCCGGCAAGCGCCAGCAGCAACGATTGGTTCTTCACTTTCTGGACTCCCGAAAACCCGCGAATATAAACAACTTTACTCATTGTGACGCGATGTATCCGACAGCCAGCCGGCGATGGCTCGCGGATACAACAGATGCTCCTGCGCGAGCACCCGTGCGGCCAGCGTGGCGGCCGTGTCGTCCGGCAGCACCGGCACCGCGGCCTGGGCCAGGATCGGCCCGTGATCGAGTTCATTTGTAACCTGGTGCACCGTCACGCCGGCCACCTTGCAGCCCGCCTCGATGGCGCGCTGGTGCGTATTCAGGCCCGGAAACGCCGGCAGCAGCGAGGGATGGATGTTCACCAGACGGCCCGCATAGCGGCCGACGAAGCCCGGCGTCAGGATGCGCATGAAGCCCGCCAGCACCACCAGCGCCGGTGCGTAACCGTCGACCACCTTCGCCAGCGCCTCGTCGAAGGCCTCGCGGGTGGCGAAATCCTTGTGCGGGACCACCGCGGTGTCGATGCCCTGGGCCCTGGCAATCGCCAGCCCGCCGGCCTCGGCCTTGTTGCTCACCACGGCGGCAATGCGCGCGCCGTAGCGCTCGGCCCAGCGGTCGCGCCCGGCGGCGCGCACGATGGCCTCCATGTTGGAGCCGCCGCCGGAGATCAGGATCACGATGTTCTTCATTGGAGGCGGGATTATCCGTGGCGCGCCACTTGTCGCCGCGCGGACACCGCATCACAGCACGACCGTGCTAAAACTCGTGGTTCCGGAGACACACCGCGTCTGCGGTGGACCGATCAACACAGCGAGGCACGCATGGATTTGAGCTTCACACCCGAAGAACAGAAGTTCCGCGAAGAAGTTCGCGCATGGGTCAAGGACAACCTCCCCAAGGAGATTTCGCACAAGGTGCACAACGCGCTCGAGCTGACGCGCGACGATCTGCAAGGCTGGGCCAAGATCCTCGGCAAGAAGGGCTGGCTGGGCTACGGCTGGCCGAAGGAATTCGGCGGCCCGGGCTGGACCGCCGTCCAGCGCCACCTGTTCGAGGAAGAAACCGCACTGGCCGGCGCGCCGCGCATCGTGCCGTTCGGCCCGGTGATGGTTGCCCCGGTCATCATGGCCTTCGGCAACGCCGAGCAGCAGAAGCGCTTCCTGCCCGGCATCGCCAGCGGCGAAGTCTGGTGGAGCCAGGGCTACAGCGAACCGGGTTCGGGCTCCGACCTGGCATCGCTGAAGACCAAGGCCGAGCGAAAGGGCGACAAGTACATCGTCAACGGCCAGAAGACCTGGACCACCCTCGGCCAGTACGGCGACTGGATGTTCAACCTGGTTCGCACCAGCAGCGAGGGCAAGCCCCAGACCGGCATCAGCTTCCTGCTGCTGGACATGAAGTCGCCCGGCGTCACCGTGCGCCCGATCAAGCTGCTCGACGGCGGCCATGAAGTCAACGAAGTGTTCTTCGACAACGTCGAGGTGCCCGCCGAGAACCTGATCGGCGAGGAGAACAAGGGCTGGACCTACGCCAAGCACCTGCTCTCACACGAGCGCACCAACATCGCCGACGTGAACCGCGCCAAGCGCGAGCTCGAGCGCCTCAAGCGCATCGCCAAGGCCGAAGGCGTGTACGAAGACCAGCGCTTCCGCGACGAGATCGCCAAGCTCGAAGTCGACATCGTCGCCCTCGAGATGATGGTGCTGCGCGTGCTCTCGGCCGCCACCTCGGGCAAGAACTCGCTGGACGTGGCGGGCCTGCTCAAGATCCGCGGCAGCGAGATCCAGCAGCGCTACAGCGAACTGATGATGCTGGCCGGCGGCGCCTACTCGCTGCCGCTGATCCGCGAGGCGATGGAAGCCGGCTGGCAGGGCAATTTCCCTGGCGGCAACCCGGCGCTCGCGCCGCTGACGTCGACCTTCTTCAACATGCGCAAGACCACCATCTACGGTGGCTCGAACGAAGTGCAACGCAACATCGTCGCGCAGACGGTTCTGGGCTGAGGAGACAACAAGCATGGACTTCAATTTCACCGACGACCAGGAACAGCTGCGCGACGCCGTGCGCAAGTGGGTCGACAAGGGCTATGACTTCGAGCGCCGCCGCGGCATCGAGGCCAAGGGCGGCTTCTCGCGCGAGGCCTGGGACGAACTGGCCGAGCTCGGCCTGGGCGGCCTCTACATCGGCGAGGACGACGGCGGACTGGGCATGGGCCCTGTGGCCGGCATGGTCGTCATGGAAGAACTGGGCCGCGGCATCGTGCTGGAGCCCTTCGCGCAGACGCTGATCGCCGGCGCGGTGCTCAGCGGCTACGCCGGTGCCGACACCAAGGAAAGCTGGCTGCCGCGCATCGCGGGCGGCCAGGCCATCGTGGTGCTGGCGTATCAGGAGCGCAAGGCGCGCTACCGCCTCGACGTGTGCGAGGCACACGCCGCCAAGGCGGGCAGCGGCTGGTCGCTGACCGGCGCCAAGAGCGTGGTGCCCGTGGGCGACGAAGCCGATGCCTTCCTGGTGCCGGCCAAGGTCGACGGCAAGATCGCCCTCTTCCTGGTCGAGCGCAGCGCCAGCGGCGTGGAAGCGCGCGGCTACGGCACGCAGGACGGCTCCCGCGCCGCCGAGGTCGTGTTCGACAAGGCCGACGCCACGCTGGTGACGCTCGACGGTCTCGCCGCGCTCGAATACGCGGTGGACGTCGGCATCGCCGCCACCTGCGCCGAAGGCGTGGGCGTGATGGACAAGACCGTGGACCTCACCGTCGAATACCTGAACCAGCGCAAGCAGTTCGGCGTGGTCATCTCCAGCTTCCAGGCGCTGCGCCACCGCGTCGCCGACATGAAGATGCAGCTCGAACTCGCCCGCTCGATGAGCTACTACGCCACGCTGAAGCTCAACGCCCCGGCCGACGAGCGCCGCCAGGCGCTGGCACGCGCCAAGTACCAGCTCGGCGTGTCGATGCGCTACATCGCCGCCAACTCGGTGCAGCTGCACGGCGGCATCGGCGTGACCGACGAATACATCGGCAGCCACTACTTCCGCAAGCTCACGCAGATGGAAATGACTTTCGGCGACACGCTGCATCACCTGGGCGAAGTGTCGGCCCGCCTGCAGGACACCGCCGGCGTCTTCGCCTGATCACGGTTTTCACCTAGCATCCAACGCCCGCCCGCTTCATGCTGGCGGGCGTTTTCACTTGGCCCCTCACTCCAGGACCCCAGGAACGAAACATGCAGACCCGCCGCTCTCTTCTGGTTGCCATGGCCGCAGGAACCACCACCGCGATGCTGACCGCCTGCGCCACATCCCCCACGCCCTCCTACACCGAGCGCCCGCCCATCGTGTTCATGCACGGCAACGGCGACTCGGCCGCGCTCTGGCAGACGACGATCTGGCGCTTCGAATCGAACGGCTGGCCGCGCGAGCGGCTGTTCGCGGTGGACCAGCCCAACCCGGTCGCGCGCGACGACGACGCCGTGGCGCAACCCGGGCGCAGCTCGACCGGCGAATCGGCCGTGTTCCTCAAGGCCGAGGTCGACAAGGTGCTGAAGGCCACCGGCGCGAGCAAGGTGGTGCTGATCGGCAACTCGCGCGGGGGCAACACCATCCGCAACTATGTGCAGAACGGCGGCGGCGCGGCGGTCGTGAGCCACGTGGTGCTGGGCGGCAACCCGGCGCACGGCATCTGGGCGGTGAAGGGCTTGCGCGAGAACAACGAGTTCTCGGGGCTTTCGGGCTTCATGCAGCAGCTCAATGCGCCGAAGGGCCCGAACGGCGAGGAGGTCACGCCCGGCGTGAAGTGGCTGACGCTGCGCTCCGACAACAACGACAAGTACGCCCAGCCCGACGGCGTGTGGATCGGCGCGCCCGGCAAGCCGACCAACATCGGCTTCGACGGACCGGCGCTCAAGGGTGCGACCAACATCGTGCTGCCGCGCGTCGACCACCGCGAGACTTCGTTCTCGCCCGCCGCCTTCGCCGCGACCTGGCAGTTCCTGACCGGACAGGCGCCGCGCACCACCGAGGTGGCTCCGGAGGCGAATGTCGTGCTCAACGGCCGCGCGCTCGGCGCCGAGAACCTCGCGTTGAACGGCGCGACGGTGACCGTCTACACGGTCGACCCCGCCAGCGGCGCACGGCTCGGCGAGGCGGTCTTCACCAAGTCGATCGGCGCCGACGGCCGCTGGGGCCCCTTCAAGGCACGCGGCGACGCGGCCTACGAATTCGTGCTGGCCACGCCCAGCTACGGCACCACCCACATCTACCGCAGCCTCTTCCCGCGCAGCAGCGGAGTGGTGAACCTGCGGCCCGAGCGCGTCACGCCGGCCGACGGCAGCGCCGGCGCGGTCGTCGTCTTCACGCGGCCGCGCGGCTACTTCGACGCGCAGCGCGACACCATGCGCTTCGACGGCCAGAGCCCGCCGGCGGGCGTGCCGCCCAAAGGCTCGGGCGTGTCGAGTTCGCGGCTGCGCGTCGCGGCCGCCGAGCCGCAGCGCCCGGTGACGGGCGAGTTCAACGGCGAGCGCCTCACCGGCCTGACTTGGCCGGCGGCGAAGGAGCACGTCACGGTGCTCGAACTGACTTACTGAGCGAGGCAAGGGCAGGTCATGACCGAGAGCACCGACTCCCCTTTCATCCTGCAGTCGCGCGACGAGCGCGGCGTGGTCACGCTGACGCTGAACCGGCCGGCCGCGTTCAACGCGCTCTCCGAAGGCATGCTCGGCGCGCTCGAGCAGGCGCTGGGCGGGGTCGCCGCCGACGGCAGCGTGCGCGCGGTGGTCATCGCCGGGGCCGGCAAGGCCTTCTGCGCCGGCCACGACCTGAAGGAAATGCGCGCAGCCCCTTCGCTCGACTATTACGAACAGCTGTTCGAGCGCTGCGGCGCGATGATGCTGTCGATCCAGAAGCTGCCCGTGCCGGTGATCGCGCGCGTGCACGGCATCGCGACGGCGGCGGGCTGCCAGCTGGTGGCCGTCTGCGACCTGGCCCTGGCTTCCAGCGACGCGCGCTTCGCGGTCAGCGGGGTGAACGTGGGCCTCTTCTGCGCCACGCCGAGCGTTACGCTCTCGCGCAACCTCGGGCGCAAGGAAGCTTTCGAGATGCTGGTGACGGGTGAATTCATCAGCGCGCAGGAGGCGCGCGAGAAGGGCCTGATCAACCGCGTGGCGCCGCCGGAAGAGCTGGATGCGGCGGTCGAATCGCTGGTCACCAGCATCGTCGCCAAGCCCCGCACGGCCCTCGCGCTGGGCAAGGCCCTGTTCTACCGCCAGCTCGAAACCGGCATCGAGGCCGCACTGGCCGACGCCAGCCAGACCATGGCCTGCAACATGATGGACGAGAGCGCGCTGGAAGGCGTGCAGGCTTTCATCGAGAAGCGCCCGCCTGACTGGAAGCGCTGAAAGCGCCGGTCAGCTAGGAATCATGCAGCCGCGAACTCTGCGGCAGGTGCGCCATCAGGAACTCCATCTGGTCCGCCAGGATGCGGCGGTTGCGCAGGATGAAGTCTTCCCACAGGCTCGGCACGTAGGGCGCATACAGCAGCGGCATGCCGGCCTGCTCGGGCGTGCGGCTGCTCTTGCGGTGGTTGCAGGGCCTGCAGGCCGTGACCACGTTCATCCAGGTGTCGATGCCCCGCTGGGCGAACGGGATGATGTGCTCGCGCGTGAGCTCGTCTTCGTGGAAGTGGCCGCCGCAGTAGGCGCAGACGTTGCGATCGCGCGCGAAGAGCTTGCTGTTGGTGAGGCCGGGGCGCAGTGCGAAGGGGTTGATGCGGGGCACGCCCTTGGTGCCGATGATGCTGTTGATCGCGATCTGCGACTGCTCGCCGGTGATCGCGTTGTGGCCGCCACGGAACACCGCCACCTGCGCGCCCACTTCCCAGCGGACTTCGTCCGCGGCGTAGTGGATCACCGCCTGTTCCAGCGAAATCCATGACTGGGGCAGCCCTTGGGCCGACAGCTTCAAGACCTTCACACACGCCTCCTCGAAAAGGGAGAGAACACGGAAAGACCAGGGACACGGAGCGCGCTGGAGACCCACGCCGATCAGCGCACTGCGTCACAATATACCGGCTTTGTGACAAATCGGCCTGATTCGCCCATTAGACGGGCGGAAGGCGCTATCAAAAAGATACTCACCGATGCAGGTTTTTCGTGGCTTCCGGCATCCTGGCGTAGCCCCCGCCTGCGCCCTGACCATTGGCAATTTCGACGGCGTGCACCGCGGCCACCAGGCCATGCTCGCGCTGTTGCAGACCGAGGCCCGCCAGCGCGGGTTGCCGAGCTGCGTGCTCACCTTCGAGCCCCATCCGCGCGACTATTTCGCCGCCGTCACCAAGAAGCCCGACCTGGCGCCAGCGCGCATCGGCACCCTGCGCGACAAGCTCAGCGAGCTGGCCGCCTGCGGCGTGGCGCAGACTGTCGTGCTGCCCTTCGACGCCCGGCTGGCCTCGCAGTCGCCCGAGGAATTCATCCAGAACGTGCTGATCGACGGCCTGGGCGCGCGCTACGTGCTGGTGGGCGACGACTTCCGCTTCGGCGCCAAGCGGGCCGGCGACTACGCCATGCTCGACGCGGCCGGCGACGCCCACGGCTTCGATGTGGCCCGCATGAACAGCTACGAGGTGCACGGCCTGCGGGTGTCCAGCTCCGCCGTGCGCGAGGCCTTGGCCGAAGGCCGCATGGCCGATGCCCACACCCTGCTGGGCCGCCCGTACACCATCTCGGGCCACGTGGTCCACGGCCGCAAGCTGGGCCGGGCGCTGGGCGCCTCGGCGCCGGGCAAGGACGATGGCTTTCGCACCCTCAACCTGCGCTTCAAGCACTGGAAACCGGCGGCCAGCGGCATCTTCGCGGTGCTGGTGCACGGCCTGTCCGAACAGCCCCTGCCGGGGGTGGCCAACCTGGGCGTTCGCCCCTCGCTGGACGCCAACGACGTCAACGCCGGGCGGGTGCTGCTCGAAACCCATTGCCTGGAGTGGCCCTCCCATCTGGGCGCCGAAGGGGCCTACGGTAAAATCGTCCGCGTGGAACTCCTGCACAAACTGCACGACGAATTGCGCTACACCAGCCTCGAAGCCCTCACCGCGGGCATCGCGAAGGATGGCCGCGACGCCCGCGCGTTCTTTGCCTCGACCCACGCAGAAACCCATCGCCAGACCACGCGCGATCGAATTTAGCCCTGCACGCACCGTGCTGCCGCCCTTCGACAAGCTCAGGGCGAACGGCTTTACCTTCCGCACCGACGCGCTCCTTTTTTCCCGGGCAGTTCGGGCCGAGCCTGTCGAAGCCCCCTGTTTCGTACCCCAACATGTCTGACGCCGCTTCTCCCAAAGACTACCGTTCCACGCTGAACCTGCCCGACACCCCCTTCCCGATGCGCGGCGATCTGCCCAAGCGCGAGCCGGGCTGGGTGAAGGAATGGAACGACGAAGGCCGCTACCACCGCCTGCGCGACGCCCGCCACGGCGCGCCCAAGTTCATCCTGCACGACGGCCCGCCCTACGCCAACGGCCAGATCCACATGGGCCACGCGGTGAACAAGATCCTGAAGGACATGATCACCAAGGCGCGCCAGCTCGAGGGCTACGACGCCCTGTACGTGCCCGGCTGGGACTGCCACGGCCTGCCGATCGAGAACGCCATCGAAAAGCAGTACGGCCGCAACCTGAGCCGCGACGAGATGCAGGCCAAGAGCCGCGCCTTCGCCACTGGCCAGATCGCCCAGCAGATGGCCGACTTCCAGCGCCTGGGCGTGCTGGGCGAATGGGACCATCCCTACAAGACCATGGACTTCGCCAACGAAGCCGGCGAGCTGCGCGCGTTCAAGCGCGTGATCGAGCGCGGCTTCGTCTATCGCGGCCTGAAGCCCGTGTACTGGTGCTTCGACTGCGGCTCCTCGCTGGCCGAGTTCGAGATCGAGTACGCCGACAAGAAGAGCCAGACCATCGACGTGGCCTTCAAGGCGCATGAGCGCGAGAAGGTGCTCAAGGCCTTCGGCACCGACCACACGATCCTCGGCGACATCTTCGCCGTGATCTGGACCACCACCGCCTGGACCATCCCCGCCAACCAGGCGATCAACCTCAACCCCGAGCTCGAGTACTCGCTGGTCGACACCGAGCGCGGCCTGCTGATCCTGGCCAACTCGCTGGTCGAGATGTGCATGACGCGCTATGCGCTCGACGGCAAGGTGCTGGCCACGGTCAAGGGCGAGAAGCTCGGCGGCCTGGAATTCGAGCATCCGCTGTACGACGCGGACGCCGGCTACCGGCGCCTGTCGCCCGTCTACCTGGCCGACTACGCCACCGCCACCGACGGCACGGGCCTGGTGCACTCCTCGCCCGCCTACGGCCTGGACGACTTCAACTCCTGCATCGCCCACGGCGTCGCTTACGACGACATCCTGAACCCGGTGCAGGGCAACGGCAGCTACGCGCCCGACTTCCCGCTCTTCGGCGGCCAGAACATCTGGAAGGCCGTGCCGGAAATCATCGCCGCGCTGCGCGACGCCAACCGCCTGCTGACCACCGAGACCATCACGCACAGCTACCCGCACTGCTGGCGGCACAAGACGCCGGTGATCTACCGCGCCGCGGCGCAGTGGTTCGTGCGCATGGACGAGGGCGAAGGAGTATTCACCAAGGACAAGGCGCCCAAGACGCTGCGCCAGACCGCGCTCGACGCCATCGAGCAGACCAGCTTCTACCCCGAGAACGGCAAGGCGCGACTGCACGACATGATCGCCGGCCGGCCCGACTGGTGCATCAGCCGCCAGCGCAGCTGGGGCGTGCCGATCCCGTTCTTCCTGCACAAGGACTCGGGCGAGCTGCACCCGCGCACCATGGAAATCCTCGACCAGGCCGCCGACATCGTCGAGAAGGGCGGCATCGAGGCCTGGAGCCGCGTCACCGTCGAGGAAATCCTGGGCGCCGAAGACGCGCCGCACTACACCAAGAGCACCGACATCCTCGAGGTGTGGTTCGACTCGGGCTCGACCTTCTCCCACGTGCTGCGCGGCACGCACCCCACGGTGCACCACGACACGGGGCCGGAAGCCGACCTGTACCTCGAGGGGCATGACCAGCATCGCGGCTGGTTCCACTCGTCGCTGCTGATCGCCTGCATGCTGGAAGACCGCGCACCGTACCGCGGCCTGCTGACGCACGGCTTCACGGTCGATGCCAAGGGCATCAAGATGAGCAAGTCGCTCAAGAACGGCATCGACCCGCAGGAAATCAGCAACAAGCTGGGCTCGGAAATCATCCGCCTGTGGGTGGCCGCGAGCGACTACTCGGGCGACATCGCGGGCGACGACAAGATCCTGGCGCGCGTGGTCGACGCCTACCGCCGCATCCGCAACACGCTGCGCTTCCTGCTGGCGAACACCAGCGACTTCGACATCGAGAAAGATGGCGTGCCGCTCGACCAGCTGTTCGAGATCGACCGCTACGCGCTGTCGCGCGCCGCGCAGTTCCAGGCCGAGATCCTCGCGCACTACAAGGTGTACGAGTTCCACCCGGTGGTGGCCAAGCTGCAGATCTACTGCTCGGAAGACCTGGGCGGCTTCTACCTCGACATCCTGAAGGACCGCCTCTACACGACGGCCCCGGGTTCGCTGGCTCGCCGCAGCGCGCAGACGGCGCTGTGGCACATCTCGCAGGCGATGCTGCGCTGGATGGCGCCCTTCCTGAGCTTCACCGCCGAGGAAGCCTGGAAGATCGTGGGTACCGGCAAGCCGGGTGATTCGATCTTCACGCAGACCTACAGCAAGTTCGACGCGCCCGACGAGGCCCTGCTGGCCAAGTGGAACCGCATCCGCGAGATCCGCGACGTGGTCAACAAGGACATCGAAACGGTGCGTGCCGAAGGCAAGGTCGGCTCTTCGCTGCAGGCCGACCTGCAGCTGACGGCACCGGCCGACGACTTCGCGCTGCTGGGCTCGCTGGGCGACGACCTGAAGTTCGTCTTCATCACCTCGGCGATCGCGCTGGCCGCCGGCGAGACGCTTTCCACGGTGGTGACGCCGAGCACCGCGCAGAAGTGCGAACGCTGCTGGCACTACCGCGACGACGTGGGCCACGATGCGGCCCACCCGACGCTGTGCGGACGCTGCACCAGCAACCTGTTCGGCGCCGGCGAATCGCGGAGCGTTGCCTGATGGCCGCCGCCCGTTCCATGTCCTCGGCCTCGCGTTCGCGCGGCGGCAGCATCTGGCCGTGGCTGGGGCTGGCGGTGATCATCGTGATCATCGACCAGTTCACCAAGACGCTGATCCTGGGCTACTACAAGCTGGGCGACGCGACCTACGTCACCAGCTTCTTCAACGTCGTGCGCGCGCACAACACGGGCGCGGCCTTCTCGTTCCTCGCCGACCACTCGGGCTGGCAGCGCTGGCTGTTCACCGCCATCGGCGTGGGCGCGGCGGTGTTCATCGTGTGGATGCTGAAGTCGCACGCGGGGCAGAAGCTGTTTTCGTTCTCCATGGCCTGCATCCTGGGCGGCGCCATCGGCAACGTGGTCGACCGGATGATGCACGGCTACGTGGTCGACTTCCTGAGCTTCCACGCAGGCAACTGGTACTTCCCGGCCTTCAACGCGGCGGACAGCGCCATCACGCTCGGGGCGATCTGCCTGATCGTGGACGAGATCCGGCGGGTCCGCAGGGGCAAGTAACGTTCTCTCGAAGGGGCCCGCCGGGCCCCTTCTTATTTGGGCCTTCGCTCGCGCCAAGGCCGAGGGTTTTTCCCGCTTTCTCCCGATGTCATAACAAAGTCATACTGCCGCGGTTCAATGTAATCGATTACATGAACACCGCACGATGAGCATCCAAGCCGTTGCAGCCAAAGCCGGGGTCTCGGTGGCCACCGTCTCGCGCGCCTTCAACTTTCCGGACAAGGTGACGCCCGCCACGCGCGAGCTGGTGGAACGCGTGGCGCGCGAGCTCAACTACGTGCCCAACGCCAGCGCTCGCACCCTGCGCACCCAGCGCAGCCGCGTGCTCGGCGTGGTGCTTCCGACCCTGCTGAACCCGACCTTCGCCGAGTGCCTGCAGGGCATCGCGCGCGCGGCCATCGCAGGGGGCTACGCGATCATCCCGGTCACCACCGGCTACCAGCTCGACGAGGAAGAGCGCGCCGTGCACCTGCTGCTGGCCGGCAGCGTCGACGGCCTGATCCTCGTGGTGTCGAACCCCTCGACCTCGGCCGCCCTGCCCCGCCTGCAGGCGGCCGGCGTGCCCTACGTGCTGGCCTACAACCGCCATCCCGAGCACCCCTGCGTGTCGGTCGACAGCGAAAGCGCCGTGGCCGACGCGGTGGCGCGGCTCGTGCTGCTGGGCCACCGCCGCATCGCGATGGTCAGCGGCACGCTCGCCGCCTCCGACCGCGCGCAGCAGCGCTATCGCGGCTACCGCAGGGGCATGGCCGAAGCCGGCCTGCCGGCACCCGCGCTCGTCGAGGTGCCGTTCGTCGAAACGGCCGTCGATGCGCTCTCGAAGCAGCTACAGGCACGCAACCGGCCCACCGCGCTGATCTGCTCCAACGACCTGCTGGCCATCCGCAGCATCCGCGCCGCGCACCTCAGCGGCCTGTCGGTGCCGGGCGACCTCAGCGTGGTCGGCTTCGACGGCATCGCGCTCGGCGAGGACCTCACGCCCGCGCTCACCACCATCGCCCAGCCCAACAGCGACATCGGCCGCCACAGCGTCGAGCTGCTGATCCAGGCCATGGCCAGCGGCGCCGCGCTGCAGGCCGACGCGAGCCTGCTGCTTGCCCATTCATTCCGAGACGGCGAGTCGTGCGCCTCGGTGCACGAGAACGAAAACAACGACGACAACAACGCCGCGATTTCCTGACCTTCCCCGTTCCCTGCCTGCACCTACATCCATCCAAGGAGCTTCCGATCATGTCCCTACGCATCCACCGCCTGGCCCGCCTCGGCCTGCTCGCCGCCACGCTCGTCGCCGGCAGCGCCATGGCGCAGACCGCCATCTGCTACAACTGCCCGACCGAATGGGCCGACTGGGGCACGCAGCTCAAGGCCATCAAGGCCAAGACCGGCGTCACTGTGCCGCCCGACAACAAGAACTCGGGCCAGTCGCTCGCGCAGCTGGCCGCCGAGAAGGCCAGCCCCGTGGCCGACGTCACCTACCTCGGCGTGACCTTCGCCGTGCAGGCCGCCAAGGACGGCCTGGTCGAGCCCTACAAGCCCGCCGCATGGAAAGACATTCCCGACGGCCTGAAGGACCCGGCCGGCAACTGGTTCACCATCCACTCGGGCACGCTGGGCTTCATGGTCAACGTCGACGCGCTCAAGGGCAAGCCGGTGCCGAAGTCGTGGGCCGACCTGCTCAAGCCCGAGTACAAGGGCCTGATCGGCTACCTCGACCCGGCCTCGGCCTTCGTCGGCTACGTCGGCGCGGTCGCGGTGAACGAAGCGCGCGGCGGCACGCTCGACAACTTCAAGCCGGCCATCGACTACTTCAAGGCGCTGCAGAAGAACGAGCCCATCATGCCGAAGCAGACCTCCTATGCGCGCGTGCTCTCGGGCGAGATCGCGATCCTGCTCGACTACGACTTCAATGCCTACCGTGCCAAGTACAAGGACAAGGCCAACGTCGCCTTCGTCATCCCGAGCGAAGGCACGCTGGCCGTGCCCTACGTGATGAGCCTGGTCGCCAAGGCCCCGCACGCGGCCGACGCGAAGAAGGTGCTCGACTTCACCCTGTCCGACGAAGGCCAGGCGATCTGGGCCAAGGCCTACCTGCGCCCGGTGCGCGCCAGCGCCATGCCCAAGGACATCGAGGCCCAGTTCCTGCCCGCCAGCGAGTACGCCCGCGCCAAGAGCGTGGACTACGGCCGCATGGCTGCCGCGCAGAAGGCCTTCTCCGACGAGTACCTGAAGGAAGTCCGCTGAGCGGACGCCGCGTGCGATGACGCAAGCCACTCTCTCCAACGCATCCAGCGCCTGGAACCCGCGCTGGCGCCTGCTGGCCTGCGTCGCGCCCGCGGCCGCCTTCTTCGCGGCCTTCTGGCTGCTGCCGGTGGTGCGCCTGATGGCATTGCCCGCCGGCAAGGGCTGGGCCACCTACTTCGCGGTGCTGACCGACGCGCGCTACCTCGCGAGCATGGTCAACACCGTGGTGCTCTCGGTCGCCGTGACGCTGGCCACGCTGGTGCTGGGCGCGGCCGTGGGCATCTACCTCGCGCGCCGCGCCTTCGTGGGCAAGCGCGTGCTGCTGTCGCTGCTCACGCTGCCGCTGTCGTTTCCGGGCGTGATCATCGGCTTCTTCGTGATCCTGCTCGGCGGGCGACAGGGCGTGGTGGCCGACATCGGCGACACCCTGTTCGGCGAGCGCATCACCTTCGCCTACGGACTGCTCGGCCTGTTCCTCGCGTACCTGTATTTCTCGCTGCCGCGCGCCATCGCCACCTACGCGGCGGCGGCCGAGTCGATGAACACGCAGCTCGAAGAAGCCGCGCGTTCGCTGGGCGCCTCGCGGCTGCGCGTGGCACGCGACGTGTGGATGCCCGAGCTGGCGCCCACCACGCTGGCCTGCGGCGCGATCCTGTTCGCGACCTCGATGGGCGCCTTCGGCACCGCTTTCACGCTGGCGAGCAAATTCGAGGTGATCCCGATCACGATCTACAACGAGTTCACCAACTACGCCAACTTCGCGCTGGCGGCGTCGCTGTCGATCGCGCTGGGCGTAGTGACCTGGCTGGTGCTTTTCGTGGCGCGCCGCTTCGGCGCCAACCCCGTCGCACGCTGAGGCTCGCACCATGCACAAGAACACTCAACCGAAGGCGCCGTTCCTCTTCGCGGTGACGCTGATCGTGAGCCTCTTCATGATCGCCCCCATGCTGCTGTCGGTGATGGCCGGGCTGGTCAACAACTACAGCGCTGGCCTCAAGAGCGGCCTCACGCTGCGCTGGCTGTCCGAGGTATGGGAGAACTACGGCGGCACCGTGGGGTGGTCGCTCGCGCTGGCCGCTGCCTGCGTCGCCGGCACGGTGCTGCTGGGCGTGCCCTGCGCCTACGCGCTGGCGCGCAGCCGCTCGCGCGCGGCGCGCATCTTCGAGGAACTGCTGACGCTGCCGGTCGCGGTGCCGGGGCTGGCCACGGCGCTCGCGCTGATCCTCGCTTACGGCCAGCTCACGGCCTTCCGCCAGAGCTTCGCCTTCATCCTCGTGGGCCACATCGTCTTCACGCTGCCCTTCATGGTGCGCACCGTGAGCTCGGCCTTCCAGCGCGACGAGCTGCTCGCGCTCGAAGAAGCCGCGCGCTCGCTGGGCGCGAACTTCCGCCAGCGCTTCATGGGCATCCTGGTGCCCGCCGTGTTCCCGGCCATCGTGGCCGGCAGCCTGATGGTGTTCACGCTCTCGGTGGGCGAATTCAACCTCACCTGGATGCTGCACACGCCGCTCACCCGCACGCTGCCCGTGGGCCTGGCCGACAGCTACGCCTCGATGCGCATCGAGATCGGATCGGCCTACACGCTGGTCTTCTTCGCCGTCATCCTCCCGGTGCTGTGGGGCCTGCAGTACCTTGCCAACCTGATTCAGAAGCGCCATGGAACTTGAACGAATCCCCATCGACATCGCCAACTGCGCGAAGACCTATGCCGACGGCACGCGCGGCCTGCAGCCCACCAGCCTGCGCGTGGAGGCCGGCGAGGTGCTGGCGCTGCTCGGCCCTTCGGGCTGCGGCAAGACCACGCTGCTGCGGCTGATCGCCGGGCTGGAATCGCCCGACGCGGGCAGCCGCATCGTGTTCGGCGACCAGGACGTCACGCAGCGCCCCGTGGAGCATCGCGGCGTGGGCATGGTGTTCCAGAGCTATGCGCTCTTTCCGCAGATGACCGTGGCGGCCAACATCGGCTATGGCCTGCGCATCCGGGGCGTGTCGCCCGAGGAAGAGAAGCGCAGCGTCGGCGAGCTGGTCGACCTGGTGCGGCTGGGCGGCCTGGAGAACAAGCGCCCTTCGGAGCTTTCCGGCGGCCAGCGCCAGCGCGTGGCCCTGGCGCGCGCGGTGGCGGTGCGCCCGCGAGTGCTGCTGCTCGACGAGCCGCTGGCCGCGCTCGACGCCAAGCTCAAGGAGTCGCTGCGCGACGAGCTGGCCGAGCTGCTGCGCCGCCTGCACATCACGGCAATCCACGTCACGCACGACCAGCAGGAGGCACTCGCCATCGCCGACCGGCTCGCGGTGATGCGCGCCGGCCGCATCGTGCAGGTGGGCCGCGGAGAAGACCTGTACCGCGCGCCCTCGCATCCCTTCGTGGCCGAGTTCCTGGGCCGGGTCAACCGGCTGGAGCGCGGGCAGGACGCCATCGCCCAGGGCGTTGTCCGACTCGGAGGAACGACCCTGCCCTGCCCGCAGGCGTGGCGCAGCCATGCGACCCTGCTGGTGCGGCCCGAGGACATCGAGGTCGGCACGCCCCAGCTCGACTGGGGCGCCGCCGTTGTCGAGCGCCGCACCTTCCTCGGCGACCGCGTGCAGCTGCACCTGCGCGCGCAGGACCAGCCCATGCTGGTGGCCGACGTGGGGCGCGACAATCCCTTCGGGCCGGGCGACACGGTGGGGCTCCGCATCCAGCCCGAGCGCCTGATGACGTCGCAGGAAGAAACCATCGCATGACGACGACAGAAACCGCCAACACCATCCTGGTCCAGCTCACCGACCTGCACATCCGCGAGCCGGGCCGGCTGGCCTACGGCCGCATCGACACGGCTCCCTACCTGGAGCGCGCGGTGCAGTCGGTGCTCGCGCTGCGCCAGCAGCCCGACGCGGTGGTCGTCACCGGCGACCTGACCGACTTCGGCCGCGCCGCCGAGTACGAGCACCTCGCCCGCCTGCTGGCCCCGCTGACCATGCCGGTCTACCTGATGCCCGGCAACCACGACGACCGCGACCAGCTGCGCCGCAGCTTTCCTGGCCACACCTACCTGGGCGCGGAAGACGGCGGCTTCATCCAGTATTCGGTGCGCATCGGCGCGCTGCAGCTGCTCACGCTCGACACCTGCGTGCCCCGCGCCAGCCACGGCGCGCTGTGCGAGAAACGCCTGGCCTGGCTGGAGGCGCAGCTCGACGCCTGCCGCGGCGAGCCGGTCGTCATCGCCATGCACCATCCGCCCTTCGAGACGCTGATCGGCCACATGGACGAGATCGGCCTGCTGGAAGGCGCCGAAGCGCTCGAAACCCTGGTCTCGCGCTATCCGAACGTCGAGCGCATCATCTGTGGCCACCTGCACCGGGCCATCGACGTGCGTTTCGGCGGCACCATCGCCTCGACCTCTCCGGCGCAGGCCCATCAGGTCTGCCTCGACCTGGCACCCGACGCCGACTCGGCCTGGACGCTGGAGCCGCCCTCGTTCCGGGTGCACGCCTGGTCCGCGCGCGGGCGCAGGCTCGTTACCCATCTGGCCGCCTCGGGCAGCTTCGAGGGGCCTTACCCCTTCCACGACAACGGAGCGCTGATCGACTAGCCCTGAGCGCTCACTTGTGGAAAATGGGGTCGAAACGAAGCAAAACGAAAAGAAAGGATAGAACCCGACCTCCATGAAGCACCTCCTGAATCTGCTGGCGGCGGTGGCCCTGCTGGTCTGGGGCACGCACCTGGTCCGAACCGGTGTTCTTCGCGTGTTCGGCGCCAACCTGCGCAAGATCCTCGTGCAGAGCATGCGCAACCGCTTCACGGCCGCCCTCTCGGGCATTGGCGTGACGGCGCTGGTGCAGTCGAGCACCGCCACCTCGCTCATGACCTCGTCCTTCGTCGGACAGGGCCTGGTCACGCTGCCGGCCGCGCTGGCGGTGATGCGGGGCGCAGACGTGGGCACGGCGCTGATCTCGGTGCTGTTCTCGGCAGACCTTTCGTGGCTCTCGCCGATGTTCATCTTCGTGGGGGTGGTGCTCTTCATCACGCGCTCGGCCACCGTGGCGGGGCGCGTCGGCCGGGTGCTGATCGGGCTGGGCCTGATGCTGCTGGCGCTGCAACTGGTGGTGGAAGCCACCGAACCGCTCTTCTCCTCGCCGGCCATCCGCGCGTTGCTCGCGTCGATCAACAGCGACGTGCTGCTGGAGATCACCATCGGCTCGGTGCTGGCCATCGTGGCTTATTCGAGCCTGGCGGTGGTGCTGCTGGTGGCGGCCATGGCCACCTCGAACGTGGTGCCGCTGGACGTGGCGCTCGGGCTGGTGCTCGGCGCCAACCTGGGCAGCGGCCTGCTGGCGGTGCTGACCACGGCCAAGTCGGCGGTATCGGTGCGGCAGGTGACCATCGGCAACCTGCTCTTCAAGGCGCTGGGCGTGGCCATCGTGGCGCCCTTCGTCGGCCTGTGGATCCGCTACGTGCAGCCCGAACTGCCGAACCAGACGCACGGCGTGGTGCTGTTCCACCTGGCATTCAACATCGTGATCAGCGTGGGCTTCATCGGCCTCACCCAGCTGGTCGCAAGACTGGTGACGCACATGCTGCCCCAGCCGCAGCAACCGGCGGGCTCCACGCGGCCACATCACCTGGACCCCTCGGCGCTGTCGACGCCCTCGCTCGCGATTTCGAACGCCGCGCGCGAGGCGCTGCACCAGGCCGACGTGGTGGAGACCATGCTGATCGGCGTGCTCGACGTGATCCGCCACAACGACCTGCGTCTGGCGCAGGAGCTGCGCCAGCTCGACGACACGGTGGACCAGCTCTACTCGGCGATCAAGTACTACATGACACGCATCTCGCGCGAGGCGCTGGGCGAGGAGGAAAGCCGCCGCTGGACCGACATCATCAGCTTCACGATCAACATGGAGCAGATCGGCGACATCATCGAGCGCGTGATCATCGACGTGGAAGACAAGAAGATCAAACCGCAGCGCAACTTCTCCGAAGCCGGCATGGCCGAGATCGTCGAGCTGCACGGCCGGCTGGTGGCCAACCTGCGGCTGAGCATGAGCGTGTTCCTCAACGGCAACGTGCGCGACGCGCAGAAGCTGCTGGAAGAAAAGGCGCGCTTTCGCGACCTGGAACGGGCTTACGCCACCACCCACCTCGACCGGCTGTCGGACCGCACCACGCTGAGCATCGAGACCAGCTCGCTGCACATCGACCTGATCAGCGACCTGAAGCGCATCAACTCGCACATCTGCTCGATCGCGTATCCGATCCTGGAGTCGGCCGGGGCGCTGGCGCCCAGCCGGCTGAGGGAATCGCGGCTGGGGAAGATCGAGGGCTGAGCGCCCTCCCGACTCCCGGCTGCTTTCTTACTTGGCCTGCTCGGCCGTCTTCAGCACCGCGGTCTCGTCACGCCCGCGCCGCGCATAGCGCTGCGCCAGCACCGCGCAGACCATCAGCTGCATCTGGTGGAACAGCATCAGCGGCAGCACGATCGCGCCCACCGCGTGCGAGGCGAAGAGCACCTTCGCCATCGGGATGCCGCTGGCCAGGCTCTTCTTGGAGCCGCAGAAGACGATGGTGATCTCGTCTTCCGTGTCGAAGCCCAGCTTGCGCGCCAGCAGGGTCGTGAGGCTCAGCGCCAGGCCCAGCACCACCGCGCACACCACCAGCAGGCCGACCAGGGCGTGCGCCGGCACCTGCTTCCACAGCCCCTCGATGACGGCCGCGCTGAAGGCGGTGTAGACCACCAGCAGGATCGAGCCCTGGTCGACGAACTTCAGCACCGCGGCACGGCGCTGGATCCACTTGCCGATCAGCGGGCGCAGCAGGTGGCCCGCCGCGAAGGGCACCATCAGTTGCAGCAGGATGCGGCCGATGGAATCCAGCGAGGAAGAAGCCGCATGGCCGCCGCTGGGGACCACCACCAGGTTGACCAGCACCGGCGTGATGAAAACGCCCAGCAGGGTGGAGGCCGATGCGCTGCAGATGGCCGCGGGCATGTTGCCCCGGGCCATCGCGGTGAAGGCTATGGCCGACTGCACGGTGGCCGGCAGCACGCACAGGTACAGCACGCCGGTGTAGAGCTCCGGCGTCACCAGCGGCAGCAGGAAGGGCTTGAGCACCAGCCCGAGCACCGGGAACAGCACGAAGGTGCTGCCGAACACCAGCAGATGCAGCCGCCAGTGCATGAGCCCGTTGACGATCGCCTCGCGCGACAGCTTGGCCCCGTGCAGGAAGAACAGCAGGCCGATGGCCACGGTGGTCAGTCCCTCGAAGAAGTGCGCGAGCTGCCCGCTGGCCGGCAGCAGGCTGGCGAGGGTCACGACCGAGAGAAGCGCGAGGGTGAAGTTGTCGGGAAGAAAACGGGGGCGGGACATGTTGCAACCTGGACGAACGCCGCGCGTTGCAGGCGCGCAGGCCGACTCAGCAGGGGAATTTGTGATTTCCGCGCATGAATCTGGTCGCCACTTTGCGGAGCCCGGCGCGTGCTCCTCGCGCCTTCAAGGGGTGATTTTCGGTCAGTTCCGGCATCGCTGCCGGGCAGCCCGGGAATGCCCCACCACAGCGCTTCAGTGTGCCGTGCTCGAACTGAACTGCGCCTGACGACGGCGCTGGCAGTAGTCGATCAGGTCGTCGATCTCGGTGGCCTTGTCGAACACCGCGTCGGCGCCCAGGTGGACGCACTTGCGCCGCATGTCGGGCGTGGCGTAGTTGCTGAGCACCACGATCTTCTGCGCGGGGCTGCGGTTGCGGCAGGCTTCCAGCACGCGAAAGCCGGTACCGTCCTTCAGGAACAGGTCGACGATGGCCAGGTCCCATTGCGAAAGGTTGCCCGAGAGCCAGCGCGAACCCTCGGCCTCGGTTTCCGCCTCGCCCACCGGCTCGACCCTCGCCACCTCCCGCAGCGTGCCCGCGAGGTTGCGGCGGATGGTGGGGTTGTCCTCGACGATGAAGGTGCGAACGGTGGTCATTGGGAGTGCTTGCCTCTGTGCTGTATCCACAGGCTACAAATTGCTCGTGGCACAAGTCGAAGGCATGACACCCCTGCGCCGGTAGGACAAGACCGGCGCGCCCTGCTGCCCCGGAGTCAGAGCGTGAGGATCGTGCAGCCCGTGGTCTTGCGCGCTTCCAGGTCGCGGTGCGCCTGCTGCACGTCGGCCAGCGGGTAGCGCTGGTCGATCGGGATCTTCACCGCGCCGCTGCGCACCACCGCGAACAGGTCCTCGGCCATCGCCTGCGTGCTCTCGCGCGTGGCCATGTGGGTGAAGAGCGTGGGCCGGGTGATGTAGAGCGAGCCCTTGGAGGCCAGCACGCCGAGATTGACCGGCGGCACCGGGCCCGAGCCGTTACCGAAGATGGCCAGCAGGCCGAACGGGCGCAGGCAGTCGATGGAACCCTCGAAGGTGTCCTTGCCCACCGAGTCGTACACCACCTTCACGCCCTTGCCGCCGGTGATCTCCTTCACGCGCGCCGCGAAGTTCTCGGCGCTGTAGTTGATGGCGTGGGCCGCGCCGTGCTCCAGCGCGAGCTTGCACTTGGCGTCGCTGCCGGCCGTGCCGATCAGCTGCAGGCCCAGCGCCTTGGCCCACTGGCAGGCGATCAGCCCGACCCCGCCCGCAGCCGCGTGGAACACGATGAAGTCGCCGGCCTGCAGGCCTTCGGCCGGCAGCGTCTTCTTCAGCAGGTACTGCGTGGTCAGGCCCTTGAGCATCATGGCCGCGCCGGTCTCGAAGGAAATGTCGTCGGGCAGCTTGCAGACGTTCTTCGCCGGCATCACGCGCAGCTCGCTGTAGGCGCCGGGCGGCTGGCTGGCATAGGCGGCGCGGTCGCCCGCCTTCAGGTGCGTGACGCCCTCGCCCACCGCCTCGACCACACCCGAGGCCTCCATGCCGAGCTGCAGCGGCATCTGGAAGGGGTAGAGCCCGCTGCGCTGGTAGGTGTCGATGAAGTTCAGGCCCACGGCCTTGTGGCGGATGCGGATCTCGCCCGGGCCGGGCTCGCCGAGATCCACCTCGACGATCTTGAGTTCTTCGGGACCGCCATGGCGGTCGATACGGACGGCTTTGCTCTTCATCGTTGCGGTCTCCACGCTCTGGAAAGGAAAGAAGGGGAAAGAGAAGGGGAAGGCATCCTGCCATGTTTGAGCTTCCGGCGACGGCGCGGGGAATCATTGCCCGGTAGAGTCGGCGGCCATGCAGACACAGCCGCAGCGCCTCGCTCCCCTCACCGTCTTCCTTCTCGTCGTTCCTCCGCTGCTCTGGGCCGGCAATGCCGTGGTCGGCCGGCTGGTGCGGGAGCTGGTCTCGCCGCTCACGCTGAACTTCGTGCGCTGGGTCATCGCCTTCGTGCTCCTGCTGCCGCTGGCCGCGCAGGTGCTGCGCCGCGACAGCCCGCTGTGGGCGCACTGGAAGCGCTACGCCGTGCTCGGGCTGCTTGGCATCGGCCTGTACAACGCCTTCCAGTACCTGGCGCTGCAGACCTCCACGCCCATCAACGTGACTCTGGTCGGCTCGAGCCTGCCGCTGTGGATGCTGGCGGTGGGCGCCCTCTTCTTCCGCGCGCGCATCAGCGGCCGCGAGATCGGCGGCGCCCTGTTGTCGATGGCGGGCGTGCTGCTGGTGCTCAGCCGCGGCGAATGGCAACAACTGCTCGGGCTGCGGCTGGTGCCGGGCGATCTGTACATGATCCTGGGCACCATCTCGTGGGCCTTCTACAGCTGGCTGCTGGCGCGCACGCACGAGCCCGCGGCCGTGCGCAAGGACTGGGCCGCGTTCCTGATGGCGCAGCTGGTGTTCGGCCTCGCGTGGTCGGGCGCGCTGGCCGCCGGCGAATGGACGCTGACGCCCGCGCACATCGAGCTCGGCTGGCCGCTGGTCGCGGCGATGCTGTTCATCGGCACCGGACCTGCCGTGGTGGCGTACCGCTGCTGGGGCACCGGCGTGCAGCGCGCGGGGCCGCAGGCGGCGAGCATCTTCATGAACCTCACGCCGCTGTTCGCGGCGGTGCTGTCGGCGGCCTTCCTGCGGGAGCCACCGCACTGGTATCACGGCGCGGCGTTCCTGCTGATCGTGGGCGGGATCGTGGTCGCGTCGCGCCGCTGAGCGCAGCCCTCAGGCGAAGAGCCGCGCCAGGTCGGCCTGCTCGCGCATCCAGCGCGGCGCCTGGGCCTTGTCCACCACGCGCCAGGCATAGCCCGGGCGGTCGTAGAGATCGCGCCCCGAGGCCAGCAGCGCGGGAATGTCGATGGCGTCGAGAAAGGCCTGGGAGTTGTATTCCTGGTGCGCGAAGCCCCGGATCTTGGCGCGCACCGCGTCCTCGCTCATCGCAAGGTACGAGAAGTGCCAGCCGGCATCCGCCAGGATCAGCGCCGGCTGCGCGCCGCTGCGCACGCGCATGCGAAGCTGGTCGGGCGTGAGCCTGTCCAGCGTTGCGCGCGTGGCCGCCACCGTCCACACCGAAGACGCCTCGGGCCCCTCGACGTTGCGGTAGTTCGCGTAGAAATAGTAGAAGGCCAGGCACAGGCCGAACACATCGCGCCGCCGGTCGTCGCGCATTGCGCGGACGATCTCGGCGCGCGGGATCTCGTCCGCGTCAGACACCATCACGAGGTCGTGCGCCGCCGCATCGTGCAGGCCTCGCATGACCTGATTGCGCTGGAATTTCTCGCGTATCCAGAAGCCGGACTTCGGCGTGTCGGAATGCCAGTCGCCCACCACCGCCGCGGCATCGGCTACCTCGTCGACCACCGGCATGTCGTGCACCGCGATGTAGCGGATGCGCGGCAGGAAAGCCGCGATGCGCGGGTCGGCGGCGTCGAAGCGCAGGGCCTTCGGCTCGCCGCTGAAGGTGCGGTCGGCCTCGACGATGACGAAGCAATCGACCACCTCCGACAGCTCGTGCAGCCGCGCCGCGAGGATGTCGGCCTCGCCGTTGTAGGTGATGCAGTCGTAGACCCTGCGAGCGGGCACTGCTGCCACCGTCGCCTCGGGCTCCTGCGCGAACTCGATGCGGTAGCCGTTGCGCTCGAACATCTGAAGGATGTCGCGCTCGCCATACCAGCCGTCGAGCTGCGACAGTGGAATCAGCGAGCGCAGCGTGAGCGGCGACAGGCTCGCGAGCTGCCGCACTTTCGCGTGATGCCCGAAGAGCCGCATCGCGTCGTAGCCATGGTGCAGCTGCGGCCCCGCGTGCTCGATGGCGAAGCCGCGCGCCAGTTCCAGCGGCGCGAAGCGCATGCCTACGGCTTCGAGCGCGGGACGCAGCACGCCGCTGAGCTGCACGTCTTCGAGCAGCGCGTTGTGCTCCCAATGCATCCTGAGCGGCTCGCCGCCGACCGCATCGGGCGGCGGGATCTCCACGCGGATCTGCGGATGGTCCACCAGCGCGCGCATGAAGCGCCGGCTGCGCAGGCTGAAGCCGCCGTTCTGTATCGGCGTGACGACGTGGCCGGGCTTGCCGAGCTCGTCGGCCCACTCGAAACGGTTGCGCCAGTAGGTGCCTTGGGGGGCGTCGATCTTCGCGAGGTGGATGGGCGCGCCGATGTAGTCGCAGTCCAGGAACTCGTCGCTCCAGTTGGCGGCGTTGACGACCCAGCCGTCTTCCTGCACCACGAGCGCGAACTCGGTCTGCACCACGCGCCAGAGCGCGAACATCATGAACCAGCTGTACTCGTGGTAGTTCAGCGGTTCGATCGGCAGATGCTCGATGCCGGGCGGCAGGTCGTCGGGCGCCTGCGGGCTGCACAGCAGCGCGCGGGCGCCGGGCATCTGCGCCTGGCTGTGCTGCAGCGCCAGCGCCGCGCCGCGCGCGTCGGGCAGGCCGGTGACCGAGACCAGCGTTATTTTTTTGAATGACTCCCTGCTCACGATGCGCCTCCCGCCGCTCTCGTGAACCGCGCTCAGTAGGTGCCGGGGTAGGCGCCGCCGTCGGCCAGGATGTTCTGGCCGGTCATGTAGCCGGCCTGCATGCTGCACAGGAACGCGCAGATGGCACCGAACTCCGCCGGCGTGCCGAAGCGCTTGGCCGGGATGTTCTTCTTGCGGGCTTCCCACACGGTGTCGAAGTCCTGGCCCGACTTCTGCGCGGCGCCGGCCATCGTGCCCTTGAGGCGGTCGGTGTCGAAGGAACCCGGCAGCAGGTTGTTGATGGTCACGCCCTGCGCTGCCACCGCCGTGCGCGCCACGCCGGCCACGAAGCCGGTGAGGCCGCTGCGCGCGCCGTTCGACAGGCCCAGGATGTCGATGGGCGACTTCACCGAGCTCGACGTGATGTTCACGATGCGGCCATAGCCGCGCCTGGCCATGCCGTCCACCGTGGCCTTGATGAGCTCGATGGGCGTGAGCATGTTGGCGTCGACCGCCTTGATCCAGGCCTCGCGGTCCCAGTTGCGGAAGTCGCCGGGCGGGGGGCCGCCGGCGTTGGTGACGACGATGTCGAAGTCATGGCCCAGCGCGAACACCGCGGCGCGGCCGGCCTCGGTGGTGATGTCGGCGGCCACGTGTTTGACGAAGGGACCCGAGGCACCAGCCGCCTCGGCCAGCTTCTTCGCGGCGGCTCCCAGCGCCTCGGCGCCGCGCGCCACGATCACCACGTTCACGCCCTCGCGCACCAGCGCCTCGGCGCAGCCGTAGCCCAACCCCTTGCTCGCGCCGCACACCAGCGCGGTCTTGCCTGCAATACCCAGATCCATGTTCTTGCTCCAGTGAAAACAAAAGGCGCCAGGGCTTCAGCGCCCCTTGCGCGTGAAAACGAAAATGCCCGCGATCACGAGCACGGTACCCGCCGCGATCCACGGCGTGAACGGCTCGCCAAGTATGACCACCCCCATGAGGATGGTCGACAGCGGTCCGATCATGCCGGTCTGGGCCGCCATCGCGGGGCCGATGCGCTCGATGGCCATCATCACCATCAGCACCGGCACCGCCGTGCACAGCGTGGCGTTGAGTACCGAGAGCCAGATCACCTCCGGCGCCACCGCCATCGCCACGCTCATCGGCCGCGTCAGCACGAATTGCAATATGCACAGCACGCAGGCCACCGTGGTGGCCAGGCCCACGAGCCTGAGCGAACCCAGTCGCTTGACGAACTCGCCGCTGTAGACGAGGTAGCCCGCGTAGCTCACCGCGCTCAGGAACACGAGGAACGCGCCCCAGGCCGCCGCGCCGCCGCCCTTGCCGCCGCCGCCGGTCCAGAGTTCGTGGCCGAACACCAGCAGCACGCCGGCATAGCTCACGACCATGCCCAGCACCTGCGGGCGCGTCGGATGGCGCCGGTAGAGCAGCCAGCCGAAGAACAGCACCAGCGTGGGGTTGAGGTAGAGGATCAGCCGCTCGAAGCTGGCCGAGATGTAGGCCAGCCCGGCAAAGTCGAGGAAGCTCGCGAGGTAGTAGCCCGAGAAGCCCAGGCCGATCACGCCGATCCAGTCGCGCCCTGTGAGCGCCGGCTTGCCGCGCCCCGCCCACCAAGCCATCAGCGCGAAGAGCGGTAGCGCGAACAGCATGCGCAGCATGATGAGCGTGACCGCGTCCACGCCGTAGCGGTACGCGAGCTTGACGATGATGGCCTTGCCGCTGAACGCGATGGCGCCCAGCGTGGCCAGCACGAGGCCGGTGGCGATGCCTTTCCTGGCGGCATCGCGGGGAGGTGCGGGGGAGATGCCTGCCGACGCGGCTGTCTTGTTCATCCCCCGATCATCGCGGCAAGCGCAAACCCCTGGCTTGCGCTCAGTACCCCGCCGCCACGCCGTCGCGGCGCGGGTCGCTGGCGGCCACGTAGCCTTCCACCGAGGGTTCGCCCGCGCGCCAGATGAACTGGCCGGCGCCGAAGTCCTGGTACGAGTCTTCGATCACTTCCAGGTGATGGCCCAGTTCGCGCAGGCCCTGCACCGTGGCCGGGTTCATCGCGGCCTCGACGTTGATCTCCAGCCCCGCGTTGAAGCGCCAGCGCGGCGCGTCGCAGGCAGCCTGCGGGTTCTGCTTGTAGTCGAGCATGCGCACCAGCGTCTGCATGTGGCCCTGCGGCTGCATGTTGCCGCCCATCACGCCGAAGCTCATCACCGGCTGACCGCCCTTCGTGAGGAAGGCCGGGATGATGGTGTGGAACGGCCGCTTGCCCGGTGCCACCACGTTGGGGCTCTCGGCCTTCAGGCTGAAGCCGTGGCCGCGGTTCTGCAGGCTGATGCCGTACTCGGGCTCCACGCAACCCGAGCCGAAGCCCATGTAGTTGCTCTGGATGAAGCTGACCATCATGCCGCTCTCGTCCGCCGCCGTGAGGTAGATGGTGCCGCCCTTGACCGGGTTGCCGGCCTTGAAGTCCTGCGCCTTCTTCGGGTCGATGAGGCGGGCGCGCGAGGCCAGGTACGCGTCGTCGAGCATCTGCTCGGTCGTCACTTCCATGGTCTTGCGCTCCGACACGTAGCGGTACACGTCGGCGAAGGCCAGCTTCATGGCCTCGATCTGCAGGTGCTGCGATTGCACCGAGTCGACCGGCAGCGAGGCGATGTCGAACTTCTCCAGGATGCCCAGCGCGATCAGCGCCGCGATGCCCTGGCCGTTCGGCGGGATCTCGTGCAGCGTGTGGCCGCGGTAGTCGCGCGAGATGGGCTTGACCCACTCGGGCTGGTAGGCCGCGAGGTCGGCCACGGTGAGCGCGCCGCCCTGCTCGGCGGAGAACCTGGCCAGCGCCTCGGCGATCTCGCCGTTGTAGTAGGCCTCGCCCTTGGTGCGGGCGATGGCCTTCAGTGCACGTGCGGCGGCCGTGAAGCGGAACATCTCGCCCACTTCGGGCGCGCGGCCCCAGGGCAGGAAGGTCTGGGCGAAGCCCGGCTGCGACTGCAGGATCGGCGTGGCCGCGGCCCACTTGCCCTGCACCACCGGCGGCACGAGGTAGCCGCGCTCGGCGATGTCGATGGCCGGCGCCAGCAGGTCGGCGAAGGGCAGCTTGCCGAAGCGCTCGCTCAGCGCCACCCAGCCGCGCACCGCGCCCGGCACCGTGACCGAGTCGATCCCGCGCATCGGCGGCGTGGCGGCATCGGCGCCGTACTTGGCCTTGAAGTATTCGGGCGTCCAGTCCTTGGGCGCGGGGCCCGAGGCGTTGAGGCCGTGCAGCTCCTTGCCGTCCCACAGGATGCAGAAGGCATCGCTGCCCAGGCCGTTGCTCACGGGCTCGACCAGCGTCATCACGGCGGCGGTGGCAATGGCCGCGTCGACCGCGTTGCCGCCCTGCTGCAGGATGCGCAGGCCTGCCTGCGAGGCCAGCGGGTGCGAGGTCGACACCACGTTGCGCGCGAAGATCGGGATGCGCGTGGAGAGATAGGGATTGGCGTAATCGAACTTCATACCGTGCTTTCAAGGATGGCGTGAACAATTCGGGAAACACCGAGGAACCGGCTTTGCCGGCCCTCTGGTGTTGCCCCCGGCAGGGGGTTGGCGAAGCGACACGAAGTGCGCGAAGACTGGGGGCGAGCCTGTCACTCGTTGGTGATCTTGCGGTCTACGACGATCTTTTTCCACTTGGCGGCATCGGTCGAAACCATCTTTGCGAACTGGTCGGGCGTACCGGGCATCGCGGGTTCGATGCCCAGGCGCGCCAGCTTTTCCTTCACCTCGGGGTCGGCCAGCGCGTCGTTGGCGGCCTTGTTGATCTTCGCAACGATGTCCGCCGGCAGGTTCTTCGGACCGTAGAAGCCGAACCAGGTGTTCGACTCGTAGCCCGGCAGCGTGTCGGCGATGGGCGGCAGTTCGGGTGCCAGCGGGCTGCGCTTGAGCGAAGTGACGCCCAGCGCGCGCAGGCGGCCGTCGCGCACGTGCGGCATGCCGGTGGGCAGCGAGTCGAACAGGACGTCGACCTTGCCGCTGATCAGGTCGGGAATGGCCAGCGCCGTGCCCTTGTAGGGAATGTGCGTGACGAACACGCCGGCCTGCGCCTTGAAGAGCTCCGCCGTGAGCTGCACGATGGTGCCGTTGCCGCTCGATGCGTAGTTGAGCTTGCCGGGGTTCTTCTTCGCGTAGTCGATCCACTCGCGCACCGTCTTCGCGGGCGAATTGACCGGCACCAGCATGATGCTGGCCGCGTCGCCCACGTGCGCGATCGGCGTGAAGTCGCGCACCGTGTCGTAGGGCAGCTTGCTGATCGCGGGGCCGATGGCGTGCGTGCTCGTGGTGGCCAGCAGGATGGTGTAGCCGTCGGGCGCGGCCTTGGCGGCCTGGTCGGAGCCGATGGCGCCGCCGGCGCCGGGCTTGTTGTCCACCACCAGCGTGGTGCCGAGCTTGTCGCCCATCTTCTGCCCCAGCGTACGGGCGAAGAGGTCGGTGGCGCCCGCGGCCGGGAACGGAACGATCAGCCGGATCGGCTTGTTCGGATAGCCCTGCGCCAGGCTGGCGGACGAGGCGGCCAGGCCGAACAGCGCGGCGGCGAGCACCTGGAGGAACTGGAGGCGTTTCATGTGCGGGAAAGAATTCTGTGCCAGTGGGAACCGAGCATGCTATGCACCGCTGGCGCATCAAGCCAGATAATTCGGCTTATTCAACTATCAATGCCGTTTATGACACGAGCCCTAGCCGAAGAGATCTCGCTGCAGCAGCTGCGGGCGCTGGCGGCGGTGGCCGAAACCGGCAGCTTCACGCTGGCGGCCGAGGCCCTGCAGCTCACCCAGCCCGCCATCAGCCACCTGGTCAAGCGGCTCGAGGAAGAACTGGCGCAGCCGCTGGTGGTGCGCGGGCGCCGCATCCGCATGACCAACGCGGGCCAGATGATGGTCGACACCGCCGTTCGCGCGCTGCGGCTGATCGACGATTCGGTCGGCGCCTGCCGCTCCCAGTCGCAGCTGCGCGAAGGCCGCATCGTGCTGGCCGTGGGCCACCTGACCGCGGGCGCCCTGCTGCCGCCGCTGCTGGGCCGCTTCTCGCAGAAGCACCCCACGCTCGCGGCCACGCTGCTCGACAGCACGGCCGAGCAGATGATTTCGCGCGTGCTCTCGCAGGAGGCCGACCTGGGCTTCGGCTCGGACATCGGCCAGAAGCATTCCGAGCTGGCGACCGAGCCGCTTTTCACCGAGCGCATGGCCCTTTTCGTGCGCGACGACCATCCGCTGGCCCAGCACGAATCGGTCGAGGCCAGACATCTGGAGGGGCTGCCCTTCATTCACGTGAACCCCGACGCCAACGTGTGGCGCGCCGTGAGCCGCCAGCTGGCGAGCGTGGCCAACGTGTATCCGCAGGTGGTGCACCACGTCTCGATGCTGTCCACCGCCTTCGGCCTCATACAGGCCGGCGCGGGCGTGGCGCTGGCGCCGCGCTATGTGGAAGTGCTGATGCCCGGCAACCTGCGCGCCGTGGGCGTGACGCGGCCCGTGCTGGAGTACCCGGTGGTCGCCATCCGGCTGGCCAAGCATCCGCTGAGCCCGGCGGCGATGGCCTTCCTGGCGATGGCGCGGCAGCACATGAAGCCGCCGCGCGCGGGCAAGCTCTGAAGGGGAGCGGACAGCCGAACGCAGAAGAAATACAAAAATCACGCGAAGGTCGCGGAAGAAACCATGAAAACTTCTTCGATCTTCCTTCTGCGACCTCTGCGAAACTTTCGCGACTTCTGCGTTCGGCTGTCCGAATCCTCTCCCCCAAAACAAAAACGGCGCCCGAAGGCGCCGTCGTGCAGAGCGTAAAGGATCAGTCTTCGACGAAGGCCTCTTCGCGCTTCGACTTCACGGCCGGCAGCAGCACGATGATCAGCAGCAGGGCTGCCGCGGCCAGCAGGCTCGCCGAGATCGGGCGCGTCACGAACACGCTCCAGTCGCCACGCGACAGCAGCAGCGAACGGCGCAGGTTCTCTTCCATCATCGGGCCCAGGATGAAGCCCAGCAGCAGCGGCGCAGGCTCGCAACCCAGCTTGAAGAAGGTGTAGCCCACCAGGCCGAAGATGCCCACCATCCAGATGTCGAAGGTGTTGTTGTTGGTCGAGTACACCCCGATCGCGCAGAACAGAACGATGGCCGGGAACAGGTACTTGTAGGGCACCGACAGCAGCTTGATCCACATGCCGATCAGCGGCAGGTTCAGGATGATGAGCATCGCGTTGCCCAGCCACATCGAGGCGATCAGGCCCCAGAACAGCTCGGGGTTGCTGGTCATCACCTGCGGTCCCGGCTGGATGTTGTGGATGGTCATCGCGCCCACCATCAGCGCCATCACCGCGTTGGGCGGAATGCCCAGCGTCAGCAGCGGGATGAAGGAGGTCTGCGCGCCAGCGTTGTTGGCCGACTCGGGAGCCGCCACGCCGCGGATGTTGCCCTTGCCGAAGGGAACTTCGCCCGCCTTCAGCTTGGTCTTCTTCTCGATCGTGTAGGCAGCGAAGGCAGCCAGCAGCGCACCGCCGCCCGGCAGGATGCCCAGGGCCGAGCCCAGCGCAGTGCCGCGCAGCACCGCGGGAATCATGCGCTTGAAGTCGTCCTTGGTCGGGAACAGGCCCGAAACCTTGGCGGTGAACACTTCACGCTCGTCGTCCGGGCGCGAGAGGTTCGCGATGATTTCGCCGTAGCCGAACACGCCCATGGCGATGGCCACGAAGCCGATGCCGTCGGTGAGCTCCGGAATGTCGAAGCTGTAGCGCGCGACGCCCGAATTCACGTCGGTGCCGACCAGGCCCATCAGCAGGCCCAGCACGATCATCGCGATGGCCTTGAGCAGCGAGCCCGAGGCCAGCACCACGGCGCCGATCAGGCCCAGGATCATCAGCGAGAAGTATTCGGCGGGGCCGAACTTGAAGGCCAGCTCGGTCAGCGGCGGCGCGAAGGCGGCCAGGATCAGCGTGCCCACGCAGCCCGCGAAGAACGAACCCAGGCCGGCGGCGGCGAGCGCCGGACCCGCACGGCCCTTGCGCGCCATCTGGTAGCCGTCGATCACGGTCACCACCGACGAGGATTCGCCCGGCAGGTTGACCAGAATGGCCGTGGTGGAGCCGCCGTACTGGGCGCCGTAGTAGATGCCGGCCAGCATGATCAGCGCCGACACGGGCGGCAGCGCGTACGTGGCCGGCAGCAGCATCGCGATGGTCGCGACCGGGCCGATGCCCGGGAGCACGCCGATCAGCGTGCCCAGGATGCAGCCGATCAGGCAGTACAGCAGGTTGGTGAAGGTAAAGGCAACGCCAAAACCCATCGAGAGGTGTTCAAACAATTCCATGATGTGGTCGGCTTTCTTCTCAACCGGTGATGAAGGTCGGCCAGACCTGGATCTGGAGCTTGAGCGCCCAGATGAAGGCGACGTAGCTGCCGACGGCCAGCACGGTGGCCAGGATCAGCACGCTGGGCAGCTTGAACTCGTGGCCCGCGAGGCTGGAGATGATCACCAGCGCGTAGATGGCGATGATCATGCCCATGGCCGGAACGCCGATGCTCGGCAGGCCGCCGAGCAGCACGCCGAAGGCGAGGTTGGCGCCGAGGATGAACACCACCTGCTTCCAGGCCCACTTGCCGATCTTCTCGCCGTCGGTGGTCTCGACGCTGAGCCCGGTGAACATGATCCCGAGGCCGATGAGGGCCATCAGGATGCCGAGCATCAACGGGAAGTAACCCGGTCCCATCCGGGCCCCGGTGCCCACGGTGTAGGTGGTGGCGCCCCATGCGAACGCCACGCCCACCACCGTGAACATCAGACCCGAGAAAAAGTCTTTCTGACTCTTGATCTTCACGAACAGTCTCCTCGAACAAATTTCGATGCGGGATTGTCGAGTCAGCTTCCGGTCAGGCCGATGTGGATTCCACTAACCAAAGTCTTAGGGATAACCCGGGAGCATCAGTCGCTCCCGGGGCTGGAACCGGGGCGGATCATTCCAGCGGAGGCGTGGCGCTCAGCACTTCTTCGATGGTGGTCACGCCCTCGGCCACGCGCAGCGCGCCGGCCAGCCGCAGCGGCCGCATGCCGTCGATCACGGCCTGGCGGCGCAGCCCGGCGAGGTTGGGCTCCTTCGTGACCTGGCTCTTGAACGGCTCGCTGACGCTCAGCAGTTCGTACAGCCCCATGCGGCCCATGTAGCCGGTCATGCGGCAGTCGACGCAGCCCACCGGCTTGTAGGCGCGCACCGAGCCGGTGATCTGCCAGGGCTTGACGATGGCCTCGAGCTTCTCGCGCGTGACGGTGTCGTCGGGCTGCTTGCAGTTGGGGCACAGCGTGCGCACGAGGCGCTGGGCGAGCACGCCAAGCATCACGGCGTTGATGAGGTACGAGGGCACGCCCAGTTCCATCAGCCGCGTGATGGCGCTCGGCGCGTCGTTGGTGTGCAGCGTGCTGAACACGAGGTGGCCGGTGAGCGCGGCCTGCACCGCCATCTCGGCGGTGGCGAGGTCGCGGATCTCGCCGACCATGATGATGTCCGGGTCCTGCCGCATCAGCGCGCGAAGGCCCTCGGTGAAGCCGAAGTCGAGCTGCGGCTGCACCTGCGTCTGGTTGAAGGAGGTCTCGATCATTTCGATCGGGTCCTCCACCGTGCTCACGTTGACCTCTTCCGTCGCCACGCGCTTGAGAGTGGAGTACAGCGTGGTGGTCTTGCCCGAGCCCGTGGGCCCGGTCACCAGGATGATGCCGTTGGGGCGCGTGACGAGCTGTTCCCAGCGCTGCGCGTCGTGCTGCGCGAAGCCCAGCGCGTCGAGGTCCTTCACCGCGGTGTCGGGGTCGAAGATCCGCATCACCATCTTCTCGCCGAAGGCGGTCGGCAGCGTCGACAGGCGCATTTCGATCTCGTCGCCGCGCATGTTGCGGGTCTTGATGCGGCCGTCCAGCGGACGGCGCTTCTCGACCACGTCCATGCGGCCCAGCAGCTTGATGCGCGCGACCATCGCGTTCATCACGCCCATGGGCATCTGGTAGGCCGGATGCAGGATGCCGTCGATGCGGAAACGGATCACGCCCTGCTCGCGGCGCGGCTCCAGGTGGATGTCGCTCGCGCGCTGGTCGAAGGCGTACTGCCACAGCCAGTCGACCACCTGCACCACGCTCTGGTCATTGGCGTCGAGCTGCTTGTTGCTCTTGCCGAGCTCCACCAGCTGCTCGAAGCTCGTGGTGCTGGCGTTGCCGCCGGCCTTCTGCGCGGCGCGCACCGATTTCGCGAGCGCGAAGAACTCGGCCGTGTAGCGCTGGATGTCGGCCGGGTTCGCGACCACGCGCCGCACCGAGCGGCGCGCCTGCCGCTCGACCTCGGCGATCCAGTCGGTGAGGAAGGGCTCGGCCGTGGCCACCACCACCTCGTTGGGCAGCACCTGCACCGGCAGCACCTTATGGCGCTCGGCATATGCGGCGCTCATGGTGTCGGCCACCTTGCCCACGTCGACCTTGAGCGGATCGATGCGCAGGTAGGAGAGGCCCGCGCGGCCCGCGAGCCATTGCGTGAGCATTTCGAGGTCGAGCGGCTTGTTGTCGCTCTCGCGCGTCATGGCGACGTTGGCCAGCCGCACCAGCGGCGCCTGGCGGCTCTCGGCCTGTGCGCAGCGGGCGATGGTGCGCTTGGCCTCGTGCGGGGAAATCACGCCATCGGCGGCGAGCCATTCGATCAGGCGGCGCAGGTCGAGCGGGCCTTCGTGGCGCGCGGCCAGCGGGGCGGGGGCGGAAGCAGCGGGTACAGCGCTCATGTGCCGTGGGTCGGGTTCAGGTTCGGGTGAGTGTCGGATTCTGCGGCTTGAAGACCCGCAGCCATTTGGGTGCGGGCAAGCCCCAGCGAGTCTGGATCGTTTGCGCGCGCTCGGCAAGCGCCTCGCGCTTCGGGCGGCTCGGCGTGCGCTGCGCGAGGACCACCGTGTTGCCTTCGCGCGTCGGCTTGAAGGCCCAGACGGCATCGGCGCCGAAGGCGGAGGAAATCTTCTCGAGGCTGCGCTCGTAGCTCGACGAGCGGCCGAAGAGATTGACCGTCATGCAGCCGTCTTCCGTGAGCAGCGCGCGGCAGTCGGCGTAGAAGTCCTCGCTGTCGAGCACCGGCGCGGCGGCCTCGTGGTCGTACAGGTCGACCTGCAGCGCGTCGACCGTGCCATGCCACTCGGGCTTGCGGATCTCGGCCGCGGCATCGGCGATCACCACGCGCAGCTTCGGGTCGTCCGGCGGCAGCTTGAACCAGCCGCGGCAGGCCGACACCACCTGCGGATTGAGCTCGATCGCGGTGGTGCGCATGCGCAGGATCTTGCGACTGAACTTGGTCAGCGTGGCCGCGCCCAGGCCGAGCTGCATGGCATGGCGGCCGGCCACGCTCTTGGGGTCGGCGAAGAGCAGCCAGGCCATCATGCGCTGCACGTACTCGAGCTCGATCTCGAAGGGCGCATCGAGCTTCATCGAGCCCTGGACCCATTCGGTGCCCAGGTGCAGATAGCGGATGTCGCCCCAGTCGGAAAAGTTGACTTCAGGGAGGGAAACAGGAGTTTTGCTCGATGCCATCGATGCAGCGGGTCAGGCGACTAGTTTGTGGGCAGCCAGCACTTCGCGCCAGGCCGCGAGCTTGCGCTCGAAGCTCCACGACGCATTGGCGGGGCTGGTGGAAGGCAGCTGGTAGACCGGCACGCCCAGCGCGCGCGTGTGGCGCGCATGCTTGAAGCTCTCGCCGCCGTTGTGCGCGATGGCCGCGAGCTTCGGCAGGTGCAGGCCGGCGATGTCGTTGGCCACGGGCGCGCGGATGGCCGAGTCGAGGCTGCCCTCGCGCTCGCAGGACGCATACACGTCCCACACGCCCAGGCCGCGGTCGAGCAACCACCGGCAGCGCGGCCCGTAGCTGTCGGCGCCCGAGGGCAAGGGGATGTCGGGCCACACGGCTTGCAGGATCTTCCAGAACTGGTTTTGGGGGTGTGCATAGTACTGCTGCCGCTCGAGCGACTTCACTCCCGGAAAGCTGCCCAGGATCAGGACGACGGTGGCCGGCGAGACGATGGGCGCGAGCCCCGTGAGCAACGGGCTCGCGGCGGCCGTGGATGCGGCGGAGGGGTTCATGGTCGGCAATCGTGCCACTGTCGGGCGCGTGCCCCGTGCGCCCATAAAAAAACCCGCCGAAGCGGGTTCTTTCGCGAGATCCGGAAGGGTTCCGGAACTGTTTACTTCTTGGCGGCTTCGTTCTCGGCCGTGCCGGGGATCTTCTCGCCGATCGCCTTGCCGGTGGAACGCATGCCGTCGGCCGTCTTGTGGCCGGCGTTCTCGACGGCATCGCCGGTCTTCGCGGCGGCGTTCTTGGTGGCGTTGGTTGCCTTCTTGGTGGTGCGCTTGGTCGCGTTCCAGGCCTTCTTGGAGCCGCGCTCGGTAGCGTTCACGGCCTTCTTGGTGGTGCTCTTGGTCGCGTCCCAGGCCTTCTCCGCGCCGCGCTCGGTGGCGTTCACCGCATCCTTGCCGGCTTCCTTCACCTTCTCGGTGGTGGATGGCTCGGTGGTGGCTGCGGTCTGCGCAACGGCCGACAGGCCGATGGATGCCAGCGCCAGGGCGACGACGACGGGAACGGTACGAACAAAGGACTTGGTCATGAAAGAACTCCTTTTTTGAGTGAAGTATGGGAGTGACGGATGTGCCACTGCACAACCAACGCCACTTCGAACTTCAAGGATGACAGCAAAAACGGGCCCTTGGCACGCCCGGACGCAACTCGGGGCATCGGCCTACGCGAGGGGTTTCCGGCCATCCGACACGGACAGCAGACTTTGGAGCTTCGGCAGCGCCGCGACCGCGTTGCGAGTGGTCGCTTCGGCCAGCGCATCGATGCCGATGCCCCGCAGATCGGCCACCACCTCGGCGATGCGCGGCAGCTCGGCCGGCTCGTTGCGCCCCTGCGGCTCGCCGGCATCGCGCTGGGCCTGCGTGCGGTAGATCCAGTGTGGCTGGATGTCGGGCGCGTCGGTCTCCATCACGATCGATTCCATCGGCAGCGCGGAGGCCAGCCGCCGAAGCTGCAGAGCACGCTCGAAGGTCACCGCGCCGCCGAAGCCGAGCTTGAGCCCGAGCTCGATGCACGCGCCGGCCTGCTGCCCGCTGCCGTTGAAGGCGTGCGCGATGCCCTGCCACGGCCGCCCGCCCGCCGTCTGCCGCAGATGCTTGAGCACCTTGTCGACCGAGCGCCGAACGTGGATGAGCACGGGTAACCCGTGCTTGCGTGCCAGTTGCAACTGAGTGTGAAAAAACCGCTCCTGCTTTTCGCCGTCTAGCCCTTCGACGAAGTAGTCCAGGCCGATCTCGCCGACCGCCACCAGCCTCGGGTCGTCGCGCCGGGCGGCGAGTTCGGCGTCGAGGGTTTGCAGATCCTCGTCCTTCGCCTCGCCGGTGCACAGCGGGTGGATGCCCAGCGCATAGGCATCGCCCTGCGCGTGGGCCAGCTCGCGCACGGTGGCGAAGTTGAAGACGGCCACGGCCGGGATCACGCACATCGCCACCCCCCGCTCGGCGGCATGGGCGCGCAGCACCGGCATCTCCGCACCGAATTCGGGCGCGTCCAGATGACAGTGGGTATCGATGAAGGTAGCCATCGCGCGATGATGCCCGATGGGATGCGCAGGCGCGGAAAGCGTGCTACTGTGAACTCCTCTACACGCGATTGCGATTTTTTAAGCCGGAGGTACTCCGATGCGCAGGCCCGCTTTCTACAGCCGTTCGCCCCGCACGCAGCCACCGGCCGCAGACGAGGCGGCCGAACGGGCGGATGCGCCGGCATCGCCTGAGACGGCCGGCGCGGGCTCCGTACCTCCCGAAACTCCTGTCAGGAAAGCAGGCTGGCAGCCCGGACGCCGCAGCTTCGCGCTGCTCGTCGTGCTCTCGGCCGCGATGGTCGCCGGCGCCGTGCTCTGGGCGCCGCGCCCTGGCACCAAGGTTCTCACCCAGAAAGACATCGACGCGGCTGTGCTGCGCACGCTGCAGACCAACACCCTGCCCTCGCCCGCGGCCAAGGCGGCCGACATCATCCGGCCCTCGGTGGTGCGGGTGGTGAGCTACGGCGAGGAGAAGAACACGCCCGAGGCCAAGACCCAGAAGCGCGGGCGCAACATGGCCAAGGGCAAGCCGCCCGAGGCGCCCAACGACGGCGGCGCGCCGGGCGAGTTCGAGCGCGGCGTGGGCACGGGGGTGGTGATCGTCGACAAGGGCGTGATCCTCACCAACCTGCACGTGGTCGCCGGCGCCGACAAGATCAAGGTCACCTTCTACGACGGCCTGGAGGCGCCCGCCACCATCACCGGCGTGCAGCCCGAGAACGACCTCGCGGTGCTGCAGGCGCAGAAGATTCCCGACGACCTGATCCCCGCCACCATGCGCTCCACCGCCGACCTGCGCCCCGGCGACCAGGTGGCGGCCGTGGGCTTTCCCTTCGGCATCGGGCCCTCGGTGTCGGCCGGCGTGGTGTCGGGGCTGAAGCGCTCGTTCCGCTCGCCCGAGGGCAAGCAGGAGCTGGGCAACCTGATCCAGTTCGACGCGGCCGCCAACCCCGGCAACTCGGGCGGACCACTGATCAACATGGACGGCGAGGTGCTCGGCATCGTCACCGCCATCCTCAACCCGACGCAGCAGCGCACCTTCATCGGCATCGGCTTCGCGGTGCCCATCGAGAACGCGGCCTCGGCCGCGGGCTCGCCGCCGTTCTGAACGATCTTCTTTCTTCTCTTCCCTTCCTCTCGAAAGCCCTTCGCATGAGCACAGCAGAGACCACCGCCAACCCCACGCCGGCCGGGACGGCCGAACTGATGGAGCAGATCCTCTACGAGGTGAAGCGCGTGGTCGTCGGGCAGGACCGCTTCCTGGAGCGCGTGATGGTCGCCATGCTCGCGGGCGGGCACCTGCTGGTCGAGGGCGTGCCGGGGCTGGCGAAGACGCTCACGGTGAAGACGCTGGCCGACACGGTGCGCGGCCAGTTCAAGCGCATCCAGTTCACGCCCGACCTCGTGCCCGCCGACCTGGTGGGCACGCGCATCTATAACCAAAAGACCGGCGACTTCAGCACCTCGCTGGGCCCGGTGTTCGCCAACCTGCTGCTGGCAGACGAAATCAACCGCGCGCCGGCCAAGGTGCAGAGCGCGCTGCTCGAGGTGATGCAGGAGCGCCAGGTGACCATTGCCGGCGAGACACACAGGGTGCCGCGCCCCTTCCTCGTGATGGCCACGCAGAACCCCATCGAGACCGAGGGCACCTATCCGCTGCCCGAGGCGCAGGTCGACCGCTTCATGATGAAGGTGCTGGTCGACTATCCCACCGACGAGGAAGAGTTCGTCATCGTGCAGCGCGTGATCGGCGCGCCCGTCAGCGCCACGCCGGTCGCCACCACCGAGCAGCTCGCGGCGCTGCAGGCCGAGGCGCGGTGCGTGTACGTCGACCCTTCGCTCATCCAGTACGCGGTGAAGCTGGTGTCGGCCACGCGCACGCCCGAGAAGCATGGGCTGAAGGACCTGCGCCGCTTCATCACCTTCGGCGCCAGCCCGCGCGCCAGCATCAGCCTGACCGAAGGTGCACGCGCCCTCGCCCTGCTGCGCGGACGCAGCTATGCGCTGCCGGAAGACATGACGGCGCTGGTGCCCGACGTGCTGCGCCACCGCGTCACGCTTTCCTACGAGGGGCTGTCCGAAGGACTGACGCCCGACAGCCTGGTCGAGAAGATCATGCGCGCAGTCCCCGCTCCTCCGAAACCGCTCGAACATGAAAAGCTGGTGGCGTAAGGCCCCCGCGGCCGCGAACGACGACCGGCTCGCCATGGAGGCCGGAGGGGCGGAACGCGCGCTGCGCCGGCTCGAGTGGACCGTGATCCGCCGCCTCGACGGCCTGCTGCAGGGCGACTACCGCACGCTGATGCGCGGCACCGGGCTCGACCTGGCCGACCTGCGCGAATACCAGCACCACGACGACGTGCGCCACATCGACTGGAACGTCACCGCGCGGCTGCAGACGCCGCATGTGCGCGTGTTCACCGAAGACCGCGAGATGGCCGCATGGTTCGTGCTCGACCTGAGCCGCTCGGTCGACTTCGGCTCGGGCCTGAAAGCCAAGCGCGAGATCTCGGCGGGCTTCGTCGGCGTGCTGGCGCGGCTGCTCACGCGGCACGGCAACCGGGTGGGCGCGCTGGTCTACGGCAGCGATCTCGAAGCGGTGATCCCGCCGCGCAGCGGGCGGCGCCATGTGCTGCACCTGCTGCACGCGATGGAAAAGCGCGCCGGAAAGGCCGGCACCGAGCCCGCGCAGAAAGGCATGACGCGGCTGGCCGACCTGCTCAAGTCGGCCGCCACCCTGATGCCGCGGCGCTCCACCGTGTTCGTGGTGTCCGACTTCCTGAGCGAACCCGGCTGGGAGCGCCCGCTGGGCCAATTGGTGCAGCGCCACGAGGTGGTCGCGGTGCGCCTGTTCGATCCGCTCGAGCTGGAGTTGCCCGACCTCGGCCTGGTGCCGCTGCGCGACGCCGAGACCGGCGAGCAGCTGTGGGTCGATACCCACGACGCGGGCTTCCGCAAGCGCTTCGCCCGGCTGGCGGCCGAGCGCGAGAACACATTGCGCGAGGCGCTGGCCCGGGCCGGTGTCGACGCGCTCGAACTCTCGACCGATGACGACCTGGTGGAAGCCATCGTCCGTTTCGCCGATCTGCGCAAGCGCCGCGCGCGCATCGGCCAGGCTGGCCTGAAGGCGGTGGCAGCATGACTTTTCTCTGGCCTCAATTCCTCTGGCTGCTGGCGGCGCTGCCGCTGCTGATCCTGCTCTACCTCTGGCTGCTGCGGCGCAAGAAGAAGCTGGCGGTGCGCTACGCCAGCCTGTCGATCGTGCGAGAAGCCATGGGCGCCGGGCAGAGCGTGCGGCGGCACCTGCCGCCCCTGCTGTTCCTGCTGGCCATGGCCGCGATGCTGGTGGCCGCGGCGCGGCCGATGGCGGTGGTGGTGCTGCCGTCGAACCAGCAGACCATCATCCTGGCGATGGACGTATCGGGCAGCATGCGCGCGGCCGACGTGCAGCCCAACCGGCTGGTGGCGGCGCAGGAGGCGGCCAAGAGCTTCATCAAGGACCTGCCGCGCACCGTGAAGGTGGGCATCGTCGCCTTCGCGGGCAGCGCGCAGGTGGCGCAGCTGCCCACCACCAACCATGAAGACCTGGTGACCGCCATCGACAGCTTCCAGCTGCAGCGCGCCACCGCCACCGGCAACGCCATCGTGGTGTCGCTGGCCACGCTGTTCCCCGACGCGGGCATCGACGTCGAGCAGTTCAGCTCGCCCAGCCGCCAGCGCGGTGCGGCCATCGACCAGAACGAGAAGAAGCTCAAGGAGTTCACGCCGGTGGCGCCGGGCTCGTTCACCTCGGCCGCGGTCATCATGCTGACCGACGGCCAGCGCACCACCGGCGTCGACCCGCTCGATGCGGCCAAGGCGGCCGCCGACCGCGGCGTGCGCATCTACACGGTGGGCGTGGGCACGGTGGACGGCGAGACCATCGGCTTCGAAGGCTGGTCGATGCGCGTGCGGCTCGACGAGGACACGCTCAAGGCCATCGCCAACAAGACCAACGCCGAATACTTCTACGCCGGCACCGCGAATGACCTGAAGAAGGTCTACGAAACGCTGAGCTCCAAGCTCACGGTGGAGAAGAAGGAAACCGAAATTTCCGCGCTCTTCGCGCTGGGCGCGGCCGTGCTTACGCTGCTGTCGGCCGGGCTCTCGCTGCTCTGGTTCAACCGGATTCTCTAGCGCCGCGGGGGGCCGCCGGCGCCTCGGGCGACTTCACCGCCCCGATGCCGCCGAGGAACAGGTCGGCCACGATGGGCGCGATGGCCACGTGGTCGAGCCGGCCGTCGGGCTTCATCCAGGTGAACATCCAGTTGATCATGCCGAAGAGCAGCATGGTCAGCGGCTTGGCGAGGTCGTCGCTGGGCGCACCGGGGCGCAGCGCCGACACTGCGCGCGCGAAGCCCGCGACCACCTCGCGTTCCTTGTCGAGCACGCGCTCGCGGTCGGCCTCTTCGAGAAAGCGCACGTCGTCGGTCAGCACGCGGTGCGCGTCCTGGGCGCCGGCGTATTCCTCGACGATGCGGTAGATGAAGCGGCGCAGGCGCTCCTCGTCGGTGTGCGTCGAGGCTTCTTCCTCGGCCACCAGCGCCGCGAGCTTGGACACGTGCGTTTCCGCGATGCTGATGAGCAGGCTGCTCTTGTCCTTGTAGTAGTGGTAGAGCGTGGCCTTCGAGAGGCCGCAGGCCTCGGCCACCTGGTTCATCGAGGTGGCAGGGTAGCCGCTGCGCGCGAACAGCTGGGCGGCCTGCGCGAGGATGAATTCACGCTGGTCCTCGTAGGTGGCGGATCTTCCACGCGGCATCGGTTCGTGTTCCTGGGTTCTTCGGTGTTGGGGTTGAAGGCAACGCGCGATCTTGCCCGAAGCTCGGCGAGGTTCAGCCGCGCTTCGTCGCGATGAGCGAACGCACGTCGGTGGCCGGCAGGCTCGGGCGGTTCTTCTCCAAGCTGGAAAGCGGCTCCACCTCGCGCAGGCTCGCGAGGCTGCGCACCGTGAGCGCCTGGTAGGTCTGGGTGCCTTCGAGCTTCCAGGCGATCTCTTCATCGCTCAGCTCGCGCTTGACCTTTGCCGGAATGCCGGCGCTCAGCGTGCGCGCCGGCACCTTCATGCCGGCCGGCACGAAGGCGCACGCTGCGACGATGGCTTTCTCGCCGATCTCGGCCTCGTCCATCACCACCGCGTTCATGCCCACCAGCGCGTCGCGCCGCACGATGCAGCTGTGCAGGATCGCGCCGTGCCCGATGTGGCCGTTGACCTCGACGACCGTGTCGTTGTCGGGAAAGCCGTGGATGCAGCAGTGGTCCTGCACGTTGGAGCCCTCCTCCAGCACGATGCGGCCGAAGTCGCCGCGCAGGCTGGCACACGGGCCCACGTAGCAGTTGGGGCCGACGATCACGTCGCCGATCAGCACGGCCGTGGGATGCACGTAGGCGCTCGGATCGACGACCGGGATCACGCCGTCGATGGAATAGCTGGGCATTCGCTCTGTCTCCTTGTCTTGCCTTGGCTGGCTTTCAGCGCGCTCTCAGGGTTTGCCCTGATCGAGCCGCCTTGTGCCGCCATCGAGGTCGATCCTAAAATCAACCGAACGGTCGGTCAATAGTGTTTGCACGCCGGCCCGTACCCATAAGGATGAAAGAGACAAGCGATGACTGAGCCTTTGGTACTCACCAGCAACGCCGGTGCCGTCCGCACGCTGAGCCTGAACCGGCCGGCTGCTCTCAACAGCTTCACGACGCAATTGCATGAAGCGCTGATGGCCGAGCTGGAAGCCGCGGCATCCGACGGGAGCGTGCGCTGCGTGGTGCTCACGGGTGCCGGCCGCGCCTTCTGCGCGGGTCAGGACCTGGCCGACCCGTCTGTTGCGCCCGACACCACGCCTGGCGCCGCGCCCAAAGACCTGGGCCATGTCATCTCCACCTGGTACGCCCCGCTCGTCGCGCGCCTGCGCTCGATGCCGGTTCCCGTGATCGCCGCCGTCAACGGCGTGGCCGCCGGCGCGGGGGCCAACCTGGCGCTGTGCTGCGACATCGTGGTGGCCGCGCGTTCGGCAAGCTTCATCCAGGCCTTCACCAAGATCGGCCTCGTGCCCGACACCGGCGGCACCTGGCTGCTGCCGCGCCTCGTGGGCTCGGCGCGCGCGCTGGGCATCGCGATGCTCGGCGACAAGCTGCCCGCCGAGGAAGCCGCGCGCATCGGCCTGATCTGGCAGTGCGTGGACGACGCAGCGCTCGCCGAAACGGCAGCCGCCCTCGCATCGAAGCTCGCCGGCATGCCCACGCGCGCCCTCGTCGCCACCCGCGAGGCCATGGCCGCCGCGCAGCACATGGACCTGGGCGCGGCGCTGGCCGAGGAAGCCCGCATCCAGCGCGAGATGGGCAACGCCAATGACTACCGCGAAGGCGTGGAAGCCTTCCGCGCCAAGCGCGCGCCCGTCTTCAAGGACCGCTGAAGCCATGACCGACAACAACCAGCAACGCACGCCCCAGCAGACGGCCGAGTACGTCCGCGACGGCATGTTCGCCAACGACAACGCCAGCAAGGGCCTGGGCATGCGCATCGTGGAGGTCGGCCCCGGCCAGGCCACCATCGAGATGCGCGTGCGCCCCGACATGCTCAACGGCCACGCGATCTGCCACGGCGGCTTCATGGCCACGCTGGCCGATTCGACCTTCGCCTTCGCCTGCAACTCGTACGACGAGCTGACCGTGGCCTCGGGCTTCGCCATCGACTTCATCGCCCCCGCGCGCGAGGGCGACGTGCTCACCGCGCGCTGCCACGAGGTGTCGAAGGCCGGGCGCACCGGCGTGTACGACACCGAGATCACCAACCAGCGCGGCGAGCGCGTCGCGATCTTCCGCGGCCGCTCCTACACCGCCAAGGGCCGCCCGGCCGTTCCGCCCGCCGCAGCAGCCGCCTGAGGAGACAACACCCATGACAGTCAAACGCCCCGCCCCCGGCGAGCTCGAGCCCATCGAAACCGCCAGCCGCGACGAGATCGCCGCGCTGCAGCTCGCCCGCCTGCGCACCACGCTGCAGCGCGCCTACGACAACGTGCCGCACTACCGCCGCGCCTTCGACGCCAAGGGCGTGCACCCCGACGACCTGAAGTCGCTGGCCGACCTGTCGAAGTTCCCGTTCACGGTGAAGAGCGACCTGCGCGACAACTACCCCTTCGGCATGTTCGCCGTGCCGCGCGAGAAGGTCGCGCGCATCCACGCCTCTTCCGGTACCACCGGCAAGCCGACCGTGGTGGGCTACACGCTGCAGGACATCGACACCTGGGCCGACCTCGTCGCCCGCTCCATCCGCGCCGCGGGCGGCCGTCCCGGCGACATGGTGCACGTGTCGTACGGCTACGGCCTCTTCACCGGCGGCCTGGGCGCGCACTACGGCGCCGAGCGCGCGGGCTGCACCGTCATCCCGATGTCGGGCGGCCAGACCGAGAAGCAGGTGCAGCTCATCCAGGACTTCAAGCCGAACATCATCATGGTCACGCCCAGCTACATGCAGGTGATCATCGAGCAGTTCGAGCGCCAGGGGCTCGACGCGAAGGAGAGCTCGCTCAAGGTAGGCATCTTCGGCGCCGAGCCGTGGACCGAAGCCATGCGCCGCGACATCGAGGCCAGGGCCGGCATCGACGCGGTCGACATCTATGGCCTCAGCGAAGTGATGGGCCCGGGCGTGGCCAGCGAATGCGTGGAGAGCAAGGACGGCCCCGTGATCTGGGAAGACCACTTCTACCCCGAGATCATCGACCCCGAGACCGGCGAGCTGAAGGCCGACGGCGAGGAAGGCGAACTCGTCTTCACCTCGCTGAGCAAGGAGGCCATGCCGATCGTGCGCTACCGCACGCGCGACCTCACGCGCCTGTTGCCGCCCACCTCGCGCTCGTTCCGCCGCATGGGCAAGATCGTCGGGCGCAGCGACGACATGATGATCATCCGCGGCGTCAACGTCTTCCCCACGCAGGTGGAGGAGATCGTGCTCGCGCACCAGGCGCTCTCGGGCCTCTACCAGGTGCACGTGAGCCGCGCCGACAAGCTCGACCAGGTCGAGATCCACTGCGAGCTCAAGCCCGCGGATGTCGCATCGGCCGACCGCGCCGCCATCGGCGACTGGCTGCAGCACCGCGTGAAGACGCTCATCGGCATCTCCACCCGCGTGGTGGTGCACGGCCCCGACGAGATGGAACGCACCCAGACCGGCAAGGCGCGCCGCGTGATCGACACACGCCCGCGCTGACACAAGCCACTTCCAACACCGACCGAAAGGACACGCACATGTACACCCAGGCGATGGACACCATGGGCAAGGACGCGGGCGACGGCAAGCAGAAGGCCGTGCGCTCCGCAGAGGAGATGCAGCTCGAGGAGCGCTTCGACGCGCACATCGACGCCGGCGACTTCATCGAGGCGAAGGACTGGATGCCCGAGCACTACCGCAAGACGCTGGTGCGGCAGATCAGCCAGCACGCGCACTCGGAAATCGTCGGCATGCTGCCCGAGGGCAACTGGATCAGCCGCGCGCCCACGCTCAAGCGCAAGGCCATCCTGCTGGCCAAGGTGCAGGACGAGGGCGGCCACGGCCTCTACCTGTATGCCGCGGCCGAGACGCTGGGCACCTCGCGCGACCAGATGTTCGAGGCGCTGCACAGCGGCAAGGCCAAATACAGCTCGATCTTCAACTACCCCACGCTGACCTGGGCCGACATGGGCACCATCGGCTGGCTGGTGGACGGCGCGGCCATCATGAACCAGGTGCCGATCTGCCGCTGCTCGTACGCGCCGTATGCGCGCGCCATGATCCGCATCTGTCGCGAGGAGAGCTTCCACCAGCGCCAGGGCTACGAGTCGCTGCTGACCATGATGACCCACGGCACCGAGGCGCAGAAGGCCATGGTGCAGGACGCGGTCAACCGCTGGTGGTGGCCCTCGATCATGATGTTCGGCCCGCCGGACGACCAGTCGCCCAACAGCGCGCAGTCGATGCGCTGGGGCATCAAGCGCTTCAGCAACGACGAGCTGCGCCAGAAGTTCGTCGACGCCACCGTGGAGCAGGCCCGCATCCTCGGCGTGACCCTGCCCGACCCCGACCTCAAGTGGAACGAAGAGCGCCAGGCGCACGACTTCGGCGCCATCGACTGGAGCGAGTTCTGGCGCGTGATCGGCGGCGACGGCCCCTGCAACCGCGAACGCCTGCAGGCCCGCGTCGACGCCTGGGAAGACGGCGCATGGGTGCGCGAAGCCGCGCTGGCCCACGCCAACAAACAACCTATGAAGGAGGCGGCATGACCGTCGAACAGAAGCAAGAGTGGCCCCTGTGGGAAGTGTTCGTGCGCAGCAAGGCCGGCCTGGACCACAAGCACTGCGGCAGCCTGCACGCCGCCGACCCGAAGATGGCGATCCAGATGGCGCGCGACGTGTACACCCGCCGCCAGGAAGGCAGCAGCATCTGGGTGGTGCGTTCCGACCAGATCGTGGCCAGCGATCCGGGCGACAAGGACATGTTCTTCGACCCGGCCGAGGACAAGGTGTACCGCCACCCGACCTTCTATGCCCTGCCCAAGTCGGTCGACCACATGTGAGCGTCGCCCCATGCAAGCATCGATCGAACTGAACCGCACGCCCGCCGTGCAATACCTGCTGCGCATCGGAGACACCTGCCTGGTGCTCGCGCAGCGCCTGGGTGAATGGTGCGGCCACGCGCCCGTGCTGGAGGAAGACATCGCGATGGCCAACATCGCGCTCGACCTCGTCGGCCAGGCCCGCGCGCTGCTCACGCACGCCGGCAAGCTCGAAGGCGCCGGCCGCGAGCATGACGAGGATCAGCTCGCCTACCTGCGCGACGAGCGCGACTACTTCAACCTCACCATCGCCGAACTGCCGCGCGGCGACTTCGCCTTCGCCGTGGTGCGCAACACCATGGTTTCGACGCTGCTGAAGCTGCTGTGGCAGCGCCTGGCCGCATCGAACGACCCCGAGGTGGCGGCCATCGCCGGCAAGGCGCTGAAGGAAGCGCGCTACCACCAGCAGCACTCGGGCGACTGGGTGGTGCGGCTGGGCGACGGCACCGAGGAATCGCGCCGCCGCACCGAGAAGGCGCTGAAGCAGCTGTGGCTCTACATGCCCGAGCTGTTCTTCAGCGACGACGTGGATGCCGCCGCCAGCGCGAGCGGCCTCGGCCCGGCATGGAGCGAACTTCGCGAGCCCTGGCTCGCCGAGATGCAGCAGGTGCTGGACGCCGCCGGCCTCGCCATGCCCAAGGAAGCCGCCTTCCGCAGCACCGGCAAGCACGGCGTGCACAGCGAGCACATGGGCTACATCCTCGCGGAGATGCAGCACCTGCAGCGCACCTTCCCCGGAGGCGTGTGGTGACCGCCCTGGCCTCGCGTGTCGATGCCGCATGGGCGGTGCTGCACACCGTGCCCGACCCCGAGGTGCCGGCCGTGTCGGTGTGCGACCTCGGCATCGTGCGCGAGGTGATCGAGCACGACGACGGCCTGGAGATCGTGCTCACGCCGACCTACTCCGGCTGCCCCGCGACCGAGGCCATCGAGCACGACGTGCTGGCCGCCGTCGAGCAGGCCGGCCTCGGCCGCGCGCGCGCCACCCTGCGCCGCGCGCCTGCCTGGACCAGCGACTGGATCAGCGACGAGGGCCGCGCCAAGCTCAAGGCCTACGGCATCGCGCCGCCCGCGCACCTGAACGCGGAGCAGGCCGCCAACACCGCCATGCCGATCAGGCTCTTCGGCCGCATCGCCGGCGAGCGCATCGCCTGCCCGCGCTGCGCGAGCGAGCGCACCGAGCGGCTGTCGGCCTTCGGCTCCACCGCCTGCAAGGCCCTGTACCGCTGCATGGCGTGCAAGGAGCCTTTCGAACACTTCAAACCCATCTGAGACTTCCCCCGCGATGAGCACCCTCTTCCATCCCCTGCGCGTGAAGGCCATCGAGCCCGACACGGCCGAGGCCGTCATCGTCTCCTTCGAGGTGCCGGCCGATCTGCAGCAGGTCTTCGGCTTCACGCAGGGCCAGTACCTCACGCTGCGCCACGAGATCGACGGCCAGGACCTGCGCCGCTCCTACTCGATCTGCGCCGGCCTCGACGACGGCGAGTTGCGCGTCGGCGTGCGCAAGGTGCGCGGCGGCGTGTTCTCCAACTGGATCAACGCGAGCCTGAAGCCCGGCGACACCATCCAGGTGATGGCGCCGCAGGGCCGCTTCTTCGTGCCCATCGAGCCCGGCTCGGCGCGCCATCACGTCGGCATTGCCGGTGGCAGCGGCATCACGCCCATCCTGTCGATCATGAAGACGGTGCTCGCGCGCGAGCCGCACAGCCGCTTCACGCTGATCTACGGCAACCGCCAGCTGCAGTCCACGATGTTCAAGGAAGAGATCGAGGACCTGAAGAACCGCTACATGACGCGCCTCGTGCTGCAGCACGTGTTCTCCGACGAGCACACCGATTCGCCGCTGGGCTTCGGCGTGATGAACCGCAAGAAGATCGGCGAGTTCCTCGCGAGCGTGGTGCCTGCAGCGGACATCGACCATGTGTACGTGTGTGGCCCCTTCCAGATGAACGACGAAGCCGAGGCCGCGCTGCTGGCGGCCGGCGTGCCAGAAGACCGCATCCACATCGAGCGCTTCGGCGTCGCCCTGCCCTCGGCCACGCAGGTGGGCGCGGTGGTGCACGAGGCGCAGCCGGGCGACGCGAAGCAGGCGCGCATCGTCATCGTGCGCGACGGGCTGCAGCGCGAGATCACCTTCACCGAAGGGCAGCCCAGCATCCTCGATGCGGCATCGGCCGCGGGGCTCGAGGTGCCGTTCTCATGCACCTCGGGCGTGTGCGGCACCTGCCGCGCGAAGTGCGTGGACGGGGAAGTCCGCATGGAAAGAAACTTCGCGCTCGACAAGAATGAAGTCGCCGCGGGTTTCGTACTGACCTGCCAGGCGCACCCCCTTACCGAACGCGTCACGCTGTCGTTCGACGAGCGCTGAAAGATGAACCCACCCCCGAATCTCCGCGCACTTCGTGTCGCTTCGGATCCCCCCTCAAGGGGGCGCACCCGGTGGCCCGGCAAAGCCGGTTCCACGGGTGCCCTGAAAAAGACACCTGCAACGGAGATACTTCAGGCCTCAATCGATTTTCAACCCGGAGACAAAGCAACATGAAATTCTTCAAGCCCCTGCTGACCGCCGCCCTGTGCGCCACGGCCCTCGCGGCCTGGGCCGACGTCAACGTCGGCGTGACCATCTCGGCCACCGGCCCGGCAGCCTCGCTGGGCATCCCCGAGAAGAACACCATCTCGCTGATGCCCAAGACGATCGGCGGGCAGAAGATCAACTACATCGTGCTTGACGACGCCTCCGACACCACCGCGGCCGTCAACAACACGCGCAAGCTCATCGCCGAGAACAAGGTCGACGTGATCCTGGGCTCGACCACCACGCCGGCCTCGCTCGCCATGATCGACGTGGCCAGCGAGGCGCAGACGCCGATGATCTCGGTGGCCGCGTCGGCGCGCATCATCGAGCCGATGGACGCCAAGAAGAAGTGGGTGTTCAAGACGCCGCAGAACGACATCATGATGTCGCTGGCCATCGCCGAGCACATGGCCGCTAACGGTGTGAAGACCGTCGCCTTCATCGGCTTCTCCGACGCGTACGGCGAAGGCTGGTCGCAGGAGTTCGCCAAGGCCGCCGACCTGAAGAAGATCAAGATCGTGGCCAACGAGCGCTATGCCCGCACCGACACCTCGGTGACAGGCCAGGCCCTGAAGATCATGGCCGCCAAGCCCGACGCGGTGCTGGTCGCCGGCTCCGGCACGCCGGCCGCGCTGCCGCAGAAGACGCTGAAGGAGCGCGGCTACGCCGGCAAGATGTACCAGACCCACGGCGTGGCCAACGCCGACTTCCTGCGCGTGGGCGGCAAGGACGTGGAAGGCACCTTCCTGCCCGCCGGCCCCGTGCTCGTGGCCGACCAGCTGCCCGCCGGCAACCCGGTGAAGAAGTCCGCGCTCGCCTACGTGTCCGCCTATGAAGCCGCCTACGGCAAGGGCTCGGTCTCTACCTTCGGCGGCCACGCCTGGGACGCCGGCCTGCTGATGAGCTCGGCCGTGCCCGTCGCGCTGAAGAAGGCCCAGCCCGGCACGCCCGAGTTCCGTGCCGCACTGCGCGACGCGCTGGAGCAGACCAAGGAAGTGGCCGGCGCGCACGGTGTGTTCAACATGACCGCACAGGACCACCTGGGCCTGGACCAGCGTGCACGCGTCATGGTCAAGATCGAGAACGGCGCCTGGAAGTACCAACCATAAGCTCGCCCCCAGGCTCCGCGCACTTCGTGTCGCTTCTCCCACCCCCTACCGGGGGCAACACCAGAGGCCCGGCAAAGCCGGTTCCTCGGTGTTCCTGAATTGAGTCACGGGCGACGCCCGAAGGTTGTTTTATGGATTTGCAGATTGCCCTTTTGCTGGGGCAGGACGGCATCGTGAACGGCGCGGTCTACGGACTGATGGCGCTCGCGCTGGTGCTGGTGTTTTCGGTCACGCGCGTGATCTTCATCCCGCAGGGCGAGTTCGTCGCCTTCGGTGCGCTGTCGATGGCCGCGCTGCAGGGCGGGCGCGCGCCCTCCACGCTGTGGCTGCTGCTGGCGCTTGCCGCCATCGTGCTGGTGGTGGAAGCCTGGCGCTGGAAGCGCGGCGCCACCGTCGACTGGCGCTCGGCGCTGACCTGGTGCGTGGCCTTTCCGGCCATCGCTGCGGTACTGGTGCTCGGCTTCAAGCCTACCTCGCTCGCAATGCAGTCGATCGCCACGCTGGTGCTGATCGCGCCGCTGGGCCCGCTGCTGTACCGCGTCGCCTACCGCCCGCTGGCGGATGCCAGCGTGCTGATGCTGCTGATCGTGTCGGTGGCGCTGCATGGTGTGCTCGTGGGCCTGGGCCTTTTCTTCTTCGGCGCCGAAGGTTCGCGCACCAGTGCGTTCTCCGAATTGCGCTTCGACCTCGGCGGCATTCCGGTCAACGGCCAGTCGCTGGTGGTGGTCGGCGTCACGCTGGTGCTGGTGATCGCGATGTTCTGGTTCTTCGGCCGCTCGATGGTCGGCAAGGCGCTGCGCGCCACCGCCATCAATCGCGTGGGCGCGCGGCTGTCGGGCATTCCCACCGAACTCTCGGGCGACCTGAGCTTCGCGCTGGCGGCAGTCATCGGCGCCATCTCGGGCCTGCTGATCGCACCGATCACCACGGTCTACTACGACACCGGCTTCCTCATCGGCCTGAAGGGCTTCGTGGCCGCCATCGTCGGCGGGCTGGCGAGCTATCCGCTGGCGCTCGCGGGCGCGCTGCTGGTAGGCCTGCTGGAGGCTTTCTCTTCCTTCTGGGCCAGCGCATACAAGGAAGTGCTGGTCTTCACCCTGATCATTCCGGTGCTGCTGTGGCGCTCGCTGAACAGCCATCACGTGGAGGACGAGGAATGAACCCGTCTTCACCGACCACCGCTCCCGCAGCCGCCAGTGCGGCACCCGAGGCCCGCCCGCTCGTGACGCCGCGCGTGCTCACCCTCGTCTTCATCGTCGCGCTCGCGCTGGCCTGGGGCTGGCTGCCCGAGTTCACCGTCAGCGTGCTCAGCAACATCGGCCTGTACGCGCTGGTGGCCGTGGGCCTGGTGCTGCTGACGGGCGTGGGCGGCATGACCTCGTTCGGCCAGGCCGCCTTCGTCGGCATGGGTGCCTACGCCACCGCATGGATCTGCACCTCGCCAACCGCCGCCGGCTGGCTCGGCGGCCTCGCGGGCTCGGCGCTGGTGCCCTGGCTGGGCCTGCTGCTCGGTCTGGCGCTGACCTTCGCGCTGGCCTGGGCGCTCGGCGCGGTCACGCTCAAGCTCTCGGGCCACTATCTGCCGCTGTGCACCATCGCGTGGGGCCTGAGCCTGTACTTCCTGCTGGGCAACATGGAGTTCCTCGGCGGCCAGACCGGCATCACCGGCATTCCGCCGCTGGTGGTGGCGGGCGTTTCCTTCGCCACGCCGCGCATGCTGGGCGTGGTGATCTGGGCGGTGCTGCTGCTGGCGCTTTGGGCCATGCACAACCTGCTCGACTCGCGCGAGGGCCGAGCCATCCGCGCGCTCAAGGGCGGCCGGCTGATGGCCGAGTCGATGGGCGTGGACACTGCGCGCCACCGCATCAAGCTCTTCGTGCTGGCGGCCCTGCTCGCGGCCATCTCTGGCTGGCTCTATGCCCACATGCAGCGCTTCGTGAACCCCACGCCCTTCAACCTGAACATCGGCATCGAGATGCTGTTCATGGCGGTGGTCGGCGGCGCGGGCCACCTCTGGGGCGCGGTACTGGGCGCCACGCTGATCACGCTGCTGAAGGAAAAGCTGCAGGACGTGCTGCCCGCGCTGCTGGGCACCAGCGGCAACTTCGAGGTGGTGGTGTTCGGCCTGCTGATGCTCTTCGTGCTGCAGCGCTTCGCCGATGGCCTGTGGCCCACGCTCGCGCGGCTGTCGCGCCGCTGGGTGCGCGAAGTGCCGCGTGCGGCCGGTGCCGGCCCCGCCGCATCGACCAACGTGCAGCTCGCGCAGCGCGCGGTGCCGGCCGCCGGCACGCTGCTGCTGCAGGCCGACGGCGTGAGCAAGCGCTTCGGCGGCCTGGTGGCCAACAACGACATCTCGATGACGCTGAAGGCCGGCGAGGTGCATGCGCTCATCGGCCCCAACGGGGCGGGCAAGAGCACCTTCTTCAACATGATCTCGGGCGTGGACGATCCGACGACCGGCGAAGTGCGCCTGGTGGGCCAGCCCATGTCGGGCAAGCCCTCGCGCGCCTTCGCATCGCTGGGCCTGGGCCGCACCTTCCAGCACGTGCGCCTGCTCGGCCAGCGCAGCGTGGTCGAGAACGTCGCGCTCGGCGCCCACCTTCGTGCGAAGCGCGGCTGGCTGTCGGCCATGCTGCGCCTGGACCGCGCCGAAGAGGCCGCGCTGATGGCCGAAGCCCGCAGGCAGATCGAACGCTGCGGCCTCGGCGCGCATGCCGACACGCCCGCTGCATCGCTCTCGCTCGGCCAGCAGCGCGTGGTGGAAATCGCCCGCGCGCTCGCCGGCCAGCCCTCGGTGCTGCTGCTCGACGAACCCGCCGCCGGCCTGCGCCACCTGGAGAAGCGCGCCCTCTCGGAACTGCTCGCGCAGCTGCGCGCCGAAGGCCTCGGCATCCTGGTGGTGGAACACGACATGGAGTTCGTGATGAACCTCGCCGACCGCATCACGGTGCTCGAATTCGGCACCGTCATCGCCACCGGCACGCCCGCCGAAGTGCAGGCCAATCCGCGCGTGCTCGAAGCCTATCTGGGCGGCGCCGACGACGAACTGCTGGAAGACGCACGATGAGCCACCCATTGCTTCAACTCGACGGCTTCTGCGTGGCCTACCGCACCGTGGAAGCGGTGCACAGCGTGCGCCTGCAGGTGAACGAGGGCGAGATCGTCACCGTCATCGGCCCCAACGGCGCCGGCAAGACCACGCTGCTGTGCGCGGCGACGGGCCTGCTGCCTTCCACCGGCCAGCTGCTGCTGGACGGCGAGCGCGTCTCGCGCCCCAGCGTCGAGACCATGGTGGCGCGCGGCGTCGCGCTGGTGCCCGAGCGGCGCGAGCTGTTCGGCGAGATGTCGGTCGAAGACAACCTGCTGCTCGGCGGCTTCTACCAGTGGCGCAAGGGCAAGCGCGACCAGCGCACGCGCATGGACGAGATCTTCGCCATCTTCCCGCGCCTGAAGGAACGCCGCGCGCAGATGGCATCGACGCTCTCGGGCGGCGAACGCCAGATGCTGGCCATCGGCCGCGCGCTGATGGCGCGGCCGCGCCTGCTGATGCTCGACGAGCCCTCGCTGGGCCTCGCCCCGCTGGTGGTGCGCGAGGTGCTGCGCGTGGTGTCGCAGCTGCGCAGCCACGGCGTGTCGGTGCTGCTGGTGGAGCAGAACGCCTGCGCCGCGCTGCAGGTGGCCGACCGCGCCTATGTGCTGGAGATGGGCGCCGTGGCGCTCGAAGGCAAGGCGCGCGACCTGCTGCATGACCAGCGGATCATCGATACCTATCTGGGCATCGGCAAGAAAGAGTGAGCTGAATTCCTCCCTCCCCCGCTGGGGGAGGGCCGGGGTGGGGGCATGCGGCGGCCGAGAAGGCACTGCGCCGAACCGATGCCGCCTGCCCCATCCCAACCTTCCCCCAGAGGGGGAAGGAGCAAGACAGACACCGCGAAAGGACACGCACCATGACCACCACCCTCCAAAGCTACATCGCCGGCCGCTGGATCGGCCAGCAGGCCGCGCAGCAGCTGCGCAGCGCCGTCAACGGCAAGCCCGTGGCCGCCACGCACGCCGAGGCCATCGACTTCGCCGAGGCGTTGCAGTACGCGCGCCGCACCGGCATCCCGGCGCTGATGAAGCTCGACTTCCAGCAGCGCGCCGAGCGTCTGAAGGCGCTGGCCAAGTTCCTCGCCGCGAACAAGGAAACGCTCTACGCCATCTCGGCCCACACGGGCGCGACGCGCGCCGACAGCTGGATCGACATCGAAGGCGGCGCCGGCACGCTGAGCGCCTACGCCGGCATCGGCACCAACGAGCTGCCCTCGGGCAACCTGGTGCACGAGGGCCCCGCCTTCCCGCTGGGCAAGAAGGGCGGCTTCGCGGGCACGCACATCCTGGTGCCGCGCGGCGGCGTGGCGGTGCACATCGACGCGTTCAACTTCCCGGTGTGGGGCCTGCTCGAGAAGTTCGCGCCCAGCTTCCTCGCTGGCATGCCCTGCATCGGCAAGCCGGCCACGGCCACCAGCTACCTCACAGAAGCGCTGGTGCGGCTGATCGTGCAGTCGGGCATCCTGCCCGAGGGTGCGCTGCAGCTGGTCATCGGCAGCACGGGCGACCTGCTCGACCGGCTCGAAGGGCCCGACGTGGTCACCTTCACCGGCTCGGCCGACACGGCCGCGAAGCTGCGCGTGCATCCGAACATCGTGCGCCAGTCGATCCCGTTCAACGCCGAGGCCGACTCGCTGAACTGCGCGATCCTCGCGCCCGACGTGACGCCCGACGATGAGGAGTTCGATCTCTTCGTGAAGGAGGTGGCGCGCGAGATGACCATCAAGGCCGGCCAGAAGTGCACCGCCATCCGCCGCGCGATCGTGCCGCGCCAGCATCTCGACGCTGTGGCCGAGCGGCTGCGCGCGCGGCTCGCGAAAACGGTCGTTGGTGACCCCTCGCGCGAGGAAGTGCGCATGGGGGCGCTGGCCTCGCGCGACCAGCAGGCCGACGTGGCCGAGCGCGTGGCGACGCTGCTCAAGGGTGCCGAGCTGGTCTACGGCGAGCGCGACGGCTTCTCGCCCGTGGGCGACGGCGTGGGCGAAGGTGCCTTCTTCGCACCCACGCTGCTGCTGAGCCGCAAGCCGCTCGAGCACGACGCAGCGCACGACGTGGAAGCCTTCGGCCCCGTCAGCACGCTGATGCCCTACGACGGCATCGACGAGGCGCTGGCGCTGGCCGCGCGCGGCCGCGGCAGCCTGGTCGGCACGCTGGTCACGCGCGACCCGGCCACCGCCGCCAAGGCGATTCCGGTGGCCGCCGCATGGCACGGCCGCCTGCTGGTGCTGGACCGCGAGGCCGCCGCCGAATCTACCGGCCACGGCTCGCCGCTGCCGCAGCTCAAGCACGGCGGCCCCGGCCGCGCAGGCGGCGGCGAGGAGCTCGGCGGCCTGCGCGCGGTGAAGCACTACCTGCAGCGCACCGCCGTGCAGGGCTCGCCCACCATGCTGGCCGCCATCACCGGCGAGCACGTGCGCGGCGCTGCCGTGCGCGAGAGCGAGGTGCACCCCTTCCGCCGCTACTTCGAGGACCTGCGCGTCGGCGATTCGCTGCTCACGCACCGTCGCACCGTGAGCGAGGCCGACATCGTGGCCTTCGGCGGCATCTCGGGCGACTACTTCTACATGCACTTCGACGAGGTGGCGGCCAAGGAATCGCCCTTCGGCAAGCGCATCGCGCACGGCTACTTCGTGCTGTCGGCGGCCGCGGGCCTGTTCGTGTCGCCCGCGCCGGGGCCGGTGCTGGCCAACTACGGCCTGGACACGCTGCGCTTCACCAAGCCCGTGGCCATCGGCGACACCATCCGCGCGCGCCTGACCTGCAAGCGCAAGATCGACCGCAACAAGAAGGACGCGAGCGGCCAGGGCCAGGGCGTGGTGGCATGGGACGTTGAAGTGACGAACCAGGACGGCGAGCTGGTCGCCAGCTACGATATCCTGACCCTCGTTTCCAAGAAGCCCGAAGCACCCGCCGCCTCGGCCACCGCCTGATGTCCTCTTCGTCGTCTTCCCAGTCCTCCATGTTCGACCTCACCGGCAAAGTCGCGCTCGTCACGGGCGGCAACGGAGGCATCGGCCTCGGCATGGCGCAGGGGCTGGCCAGGGCCGGCGCCCGCGTCATCGTCGCGGCGCGCAACGCGCAGAAGTCGGCCGCAGCAGTCGAGGCATTGAGGGCGCTGGGCAGCGACAGCTTCGCGCTCGAGGCCGACGTGAGCGATGAGGCCTCGGTGAGCAAGCTCTTCGACGACGCCGCCGCGCGCTGCGGCCGGCTCGACATCCTGGTCAACAACGCCGGCACCACGGTGCGCAAGCCGGTCGACCAGCTCGCGCTGGACGAGTGGCACAAGGTGATGGACACCAACCTCACCAGTGCCTTCCTGTGCAGCCGCGCCGCGCATCCGCACCTGAAGGCCGCGGGCGGCGGCAAGATCATCAACATCGGCTCGATGATGTCGATCTTCGGCGCGCCCTACGCCCCGGCCTATGCGGCGAGCAAGGCGGGCATCGTGCAGCTCACCAAGTCGACGGCGCTCTCCTGGGCGGCGGACAACATCCAGGTCAACGCGATCCTGCCGGGCTGGTTCGAGACCGAGCTGACCGACGGCGCACGCAGCCAGATCCCGGGACTGTACGAGCGCGTCAAGGTCCGCGCCGCCGCCGGCCGCTGGGGCCAGCCGGTCGACATCGCCGGCACCGCAGTGTTCCTGGCGAGCGCCGCGTCGGACTACGTGACGGGAACCGCAATTCCCGTTGACGGCGGCTTCTCCATTTCGGGCTGAAGCCCGCGGGCCGTGTAAATTCGCCGGCCATGCTCTTCTGGATCCAGATCTTCCTCTTCGTCGCCGGCACGGCCGCGCTCCTGTACGTGTCGCGCGGCCCGCTGAGCCAGCCGGGCTCGCACGGCTTCTACCGCTTCTTCGCGTGGGAATGCATGCTGGTGCTGATCGTGCTGAACCTGCCCGTGTGGCATGACGATCCGTTCTCGGCCAGGCAGATCATCTCCTCGCTCTTCTTCGTGCTGTCGATCTGGCTGCCGATCCACGCGGTGCGGCTGCTCAAGGCGCAGGGCAAGCCCAGCGACGCGCGCAACGACGATCCGGCCCTGTACGGCTTCGAGAAGACATCGGCCATCGTCAGCAGCGGCGCCTTCCGCTACATCCGCCACCCCATGTACACCGCACTGATGCTGCTGGCCTGGGGCGCCTTCCTCAAGCAGTTCACCTGGCTCACGCTGGCACTGGTGCTCGCGGCCACGTTGCTGCTGTTCATGACCGCCCTGCGCGACGAGCAGGAATGCATCGCGCACTTCGGCGACGACTACCGCGCGTACATGCGCGGCACGCGGCGCTTCATACCGTTCGTGTTCTAGGACCTGCCGCCCCGCTGTAGAGGGCGCAAGGCCTTCCGCTGTGCCAAGGAGAAAGCGCCCCGTCAGGGGCGCTTTTCACGTGGCCTCGATGCTCAGCAAGCTTTGCCGTGGGCAGCGTGCGCGCCCTTGGCCTTCGCATCGGCTTCCGACATGTACGAGCCGCGCTTGGTCTTGCCGAAGTACTTGTCGTTGGCGCAGTGATAGACCTTGCCGTTGACCCATACCTGGCCGGCGGCGGGTACCGCCGCGGGAGCGCCGGCGGAAGGTGCTGCGGCGGGCTTGGTCGCTGCCGGGGCAGGCGCGGCGGCAGCGGGCGATGTGGCTGCAGGGGCGGTCGTCGCGGGAGCGGATGGCTGTTGAGCAAAGGCGGAGACGGCAAGGAAGGAACTGGCCGCCAGCAGGAAAAGGGTCTTCTTCAAAATCGCTCCTTGTGGATCGCACGAAAGCACGTGCATGCAGCGACCAACGCCCGCGCCGCAACGCAGTTGACGAATGTTCACCCGGATGTGTGACGAGCCGTACGGCGCGAGACCTATTTCACGGCCGCATGAAAGAGATGAGGCTTCGCGGCCTCCGCGAGGCCAACGCTGTCGGCCGGAGTGAGCGTGCATGAGTTGTTCCCTTCGGATCGAGCGCCGACGCGGCAGACCGCGGACGTTGCCGATCCGGATCAGAAACATCGCAAAGGGAAGAACATGAAAATCACAATGACCTCGCTCGCCATCGTCGCGGCGCTCCTCGCGGGCTGCGCATCCGAGCAAGCAACCCATACGGCCGTCGGCACCGGTGCCGGCGCGGCGGTAGGCGCGGGTGTGGGAAACCTCATCGGTCGCGACAGGAAGAGCACAGCCATCGGCGCGGCAGTCGGCGCCGCCGTTGGCGCAGGTGTCGGCTACAACTGGACCACCATCCGCAACAAGCTCAGCAGCCAGACCGCCGACACCGGCACGCAGATCATCGATCAGCCCGACGGCTCGCTGAAGCTCAACATCCCCAGCCAGGTGACCTTCGACACCGACAGCGCCACCATCAAGCCATCTTTCCGCAATGTCCTCGACGGCGTGGCCCAGACGATCGCGCAGGAGCCCAGCATCAACGCACGCGTCGTCGGCCACACGGACAGCACCGGCAATGCCGAGCACAACATGGCGCTGTCGCAGCGCCGCGCGCAGAGCGTGGGTGCCTACCTGGTCGACCATGGCGTGAAGAGCGCGCGCCTCACGACCGAAGGACGAGGCCAGACCCAGCCCGTGACGAGCAACGCCACCGAGGACGGGCGCACGCAGAACCGCCGCGTCGAGATCTACCTGAAGCCCGTCTCGCAGTAGGCGAGACAGTACGCCCCGGCCGCTGCCTGCCGGAGGCGGCCCTGCCCGGGCAGGGCCGCCGACACAGGGTCGACGGCCCCTCACCCCAGGAACCCTTCACACGCGCGTCATCTTCAACCTTGCGGGATGCTGACCCGCACGATCAGGTTCGGTTCACACGAGCCTCCTAGCATTCGCGCATGCTGCTGCTCGCGCGCGTTCGCCGTTTCGTCGAGGCACACCACAAGGCGTGGTGCGTCGCGGGCATGCTGCTGATTTTTCTGCAGCCCTTCATCGCGGCCCACTTCCGCTGCGACGGGCTGGAAGACGAGCCGATGCTGCGCGTGCGCAGCGCCAGCGACACCACCCAATTCGAGGCCGACGACCGCGCGGACCATCCGTCCGACCGCGAGACCACGCTGTTCGCCCAGGCCGCTGCGAGCATCGACCACCCCGATGCCTTCGACCTCGCGCTGGGCATGCTGATGGCGATGGTGCTCGCGATGCTGCCGCTGGCACTGGCCGCCGCGCGGCTCGCCGTTCCCATCGCGCGCGAAGCGCCCGAACACGTGCCGCCGCACGGCGGCGCGCCACCTCCGGCGCAACCCTGGCGTCGACTGCCGCCTACCGTCGCACCACCTTCCGTCACTTGAGACACGGCGCCTCGCGCGTCGGGTGGTCCGCTGCGCCTCGCAGCGGGCTTTCTCTTCCCTGTCGAAAGGTCCGACCATGTCAAGTTTCTCCTGCTGCGCCCGTGGCGCCGCGTGGCTTCGTTCGCCCGCCGTTTTCCAGTTCCCGACCACGCCCATGAAGGTGGCGTCATGAACGCACTGAACATCACGCTTTTCCAGTGGCTCACCGCCGGCAGCCAGCCCACGCCGTGGGTGCTGTCCTTCGCATCCGCCTTTGCGCTCTGGGGCAGCTGGCTGTGCGCGGGCGTGCTCGTCTTCGCGCTGTGGCGGCATCGCGCCGAACGCGCCTATCTGTTCATCGTCGCGGCCTTCTCCGGCCTCGCATCGATGGCTTCCCACGCGATCGCGCTGGCGCTGAACACGCCCCGCCCGTTCGTCCTCGGGCTTGCTCCTGCCTACATCGAGCACGCCGGCCGCGGCTCGCTGCCCAGCACGCACGCGACCGTGATGTTCATGGTGGCGCTGGCCTTCCTGCTGCGCCCCGGCCTGCGCAGGCTGGGCGTGCCGCTGCTGGCGCTGGCGGCGGTCACGGGCTGGGCGCGCGTCTACGTGGGCGTGCATTTCCCGATCGACATCGTCGCCGGCATGCTGCTCGGGGGCGCCATCGCCGGCCTGCTCGCGCTCGCGCAGTTGCTGGTGCACCGCTTCGTTTCTTTTCCGGCGTCGCCCGTTGGCCGCACTCGCGACGACACGCCAGCGGCCGCTTCTTTCTGGAGGCATCCATGATTTCATCGACCGACAACAGCCGGCACTCGCGCGCCCCGATCCGGCTGCAACAGGCCGACGATGCTCCCGCGACGCGCGCGGCCGTCGCGTTCGCGCCGCCGGATGAAGCGCGCAGCATCTCCTGCGTCATCCCCTGCTTCAACGAGGGGCCGAACCTGCGGCGCCTGCTGCCGCTGCTGGAGGACATCCTCTGGGCCACGCGCCTGCGCTGGGAGATCATCGTGGTGGACGACGGCAGCACCGACGACACCGTGGCCGTTGCCGAGGCATGGTGCGAGCTCTCGGGCTTTCGCTGCATCTCGCTGTCGCGCAACTTCGGCAAGGAAGCCGCGCTCACCGCGGGCCTCGCCGCCGCCACGGGCGACGCGGTGGTGCTGCTCGACGGCGACCTGCAGCATTCGCCGGAGCTCATCCACACCATGATCGCGCAGTGGGTGGCCGGCGCCGAGGTGGTGTACGCGGTGCGCGAGCAGCGCAGCGACGAAAGCCGCTTCAAGCAGCTCGGCAGCAGGCTCTTCTACAGCCTGGTCAACGCGTCCGACCGCTTCGCCGTGCCCAGGGACGCGGGCGACTTCCGCCTGATGGACCGCAAGGTGGTCGACGCGCTCATGAGCCTGCCCGAGCGCAGCCGCTTCATGAAGGGCCTGTATGCCTGGGTGGGCTTCCGCGCCGTGGCGCTGCCCTACACGCCCGCGCCGCGCGCGGAAGGCGCCAGCAGCTTCAACACTCGGCGGCTGGTGGGGCTGGCCATCGACGGGCTGACCGCCTTCACCACCTGGCCGCTGCGGGTGGTCAGCGTGGTGGGGCTGATGCTGGCGGTGCCGGCCTTCGCCTACGGCGCCTTCGTGGCGGTCGACTACCTGCTGTTCGGCAACTCGGTCTCGGGCTGGACCACCATCGTCGCGAGCCTGATGTTCTTCATCGGCATCCAGATGATCTCCACCGGCATCGTGGGCGAGTACATCTCGCGCATCTACGAGGAGGTGAAGGGAAGGCCGCTCTACGTGGTGCGCCGCGAGCGCGGCACGGGGCTGGAGACCGGGCGGACATGAAACGGGCCGCTCCCGCATGGTGGACCTCCCCCCGACCGCTATGGATCATCGTCGCCCTCTTCGCCTGGCTGCTGGCCACCGCATGGATGCGCCCGCTGATGGCGCCCGACGAGGGCCGCTACGGCGGCGTCGCGCTCGCCATGCTTCGCTCGGGCGACTGGCTGGTGCCTCGGCTCGACGGGCTGCCCTTCTTCCACAAGCCGCCGCTCTTCTACTGGATAGGCGCGGCGGCCATGTCGGTCACCGGTCCGGTGGAATGGGCCGCGCGGCTGCCGTCCGTCCTGGGCGGCATAGTGGCCGCGGCGGCGCTCTTCCTCTTCCTGCGACGCTGGTCGACGGCGCGGCTGGCGCTGCTGTCCACGGTGGTGCTGGCGACCACGCCCTTCTTCTTCCTCGGCGCGCAGTTCGCCAACCTCGACATGCTGGTGGCGGGCTGCATCTCGGCCACGGTGCTGCTGGCGGCCGGCGCGGCGCTGGCCCGGGAGCGCGAGGAACCGTGGCGAGCGCTGCTGGCCGGCGCCTGGCTGTTCGCCGCGGCCGGCCTGCTGGCCAAGGGGCTGATCGGACTGGTGCTGCCCGCGATGGTGATCTTCATCTGGTGCGCAACGACGCGCAGGCTCGCGTCGTTGCGGCTCGCGCTGTGGCTGCCCGGCTGGGCCGTGCTGCTGGCCGTGGCCGGGCCGTGGTTCGTCGCGATGCAGCTGCGGTATCCGGAGTTCTTCGACTACTTCGTCGTCACCCAGCACTTCCGGCGCTTCGCGTCCTCGGGCTTCAACAACGAGCACGGCTTCTGGTTCTATCTTCCGGTGCTGGCGGGCCTGACGCTGCCGTGGTTCGCATGGGTGTTCGTCCCTCGCGGGTCGAACGAGGGAGCGAGCGACGACGCGGCACGCCCCCGGCAGCCGGACATCGACCGGCTGATGTGGATCTGGCTCGCGGTGATCGTGGTGTTCTTCTCGCTGCCGCGCTCCAAGCTGGTGGGCTACGTGCTGCCGGCACTGCCGCCGCTGGCGTACCTGATCGCACAGCGGGTGCTGGCGAGCCGCTCGCTCGAAGCCCTGCTGCCGAAGGTTCGCGCGATGACGCTGGCGGCGGCAACGGTGTGCATCGGCTGCGTGGTCGCGGTCATGGTGTACTCGTCGCCGCCAGGTACGCGCCTGCGCCTGCCGGCTGGGCAAGCGGTGGCACCGGGTGAACAGGTGCTGATGCTCGACGGCTACCACTACGAGATTCCCTTCTACTGGAACCTGCGCGAGCCGGTGCTGGTGGCGGACGACTGGAAGGCGGCGGCCGAGGACACGCGCGACAACTGGCGCAAGGAGATCTTCGACGCCAGCCGCTTCGATCCGGCGCGCGCGGCGCGCACGCTGGTCGACCGAACCGAGCTCGCGGACGTGCTGTGCGTGCCGCACGCCACCTGGGTCGTCGGCTCGAACACGGCGCATCTCGCGAACCCCTGGCTGCACCATGCGCAGCTGGTGGCGGTGAACGACGGGCTGGCGGCCTGGCGCTTCCCGGGCAGCGCCACCGGCGACCCGCACTGCCTGGATACCGCCCCATTCCCCGCCGCAGTCCCAGCTCCCGCCCCGCACTCGGGCGCCAACGGCAATGGCTGAATCGCCCCGCTGCCTCTGCATCTGCGCCGACGACTTCGGCATGAGCGCGGGCATCAACTCGGCCGTGCTCGACCTCGCCGAGAAGGGCAAGATCTCCGCCGCCAGCGGCATGGTGCGCCGCGAGGCCTGGCTGGCCGGAGCCAGGCTGCTGCGGCGCCTGGAGCCAGCGGAGTTCGACACCGGCCTGCACCTGGACCTCACGCGGCCCGCGCATGCCGGCGGCCCCGAGCCGGGGCTGGGCGGCCTGCTCGCGCGCACGTACACGCGCACCATCTTCGCGCCCGGCCTGCAGGCCGACATCCGCGACCAGCTCACCCGCTTCGAGGACGCCATGGGCCGTGCCCCCGCCTTCGTGGACGGGCACCGGCACGTGCACCAGTTCCCGGTGGTGCGCGAGCTGCTGGTGGAAGAGATCGCGCGGCGCTATCCCTCCTCGCCGCCCTGGGTCCGCAACACGGCGCCGGGCTGGCGCCATGGGCCCGACAGCCTGAAGGCCCGCGTCATCCACACGCTGGGCGGCGCGCGGCTCGCCGCACTGGCCGCCCGGCGCGGCATTCCCACCAGCAGCCGGCTGCTGGGCGTCTACGACTTCTCGGGCGACATGGAACGCCACCAGCAGCGTTTGTCCGAATGGCTTTCGGCCTGCCGCACCGGCGACGTGCTCATGTGCCACCCGGCCGCCGGCATCATGCCCGGCGACCCGCATGGCGGCGCGCGGCTGCACGAATACACGGCGCTGCGCGCGCTGGCGCTCGGGGTCGGCCAATACAGCGGGATCGCGCTCGCGCCACTCTCACGGTGCCTGAAACGCGGCTGAACATGCCGCTCGCGTAACATGCGCGCCGTCTCCCTGCCCCGCTTCCGCCCATGCCCTCCCCGAAAAGCGCCGCCTTCCCCTCGGTGGCGCAAGCCGTCCTCCTGTTCGTGGCGCTGTTCCTTTGCGAACTCGTCATCGGCGCCGCGCTGCGCGACGCCAACGGGTGGCTGCGCCTGACCAGCATGCAGATCGGCGTGCTCGCGGCCGTGCTGGGCAATGGCTGCGTGTTCGCGGCGGTGATGCACTCGCAGGGCCTCGGCTACCGCAGCCTGTTCCACCAGTCGCGCGCCTCCGCCGGGGCAATGCTGATGCTCGTGGTGCCGCCGGTGCTGCTGCTGGTGCCCGCGCTGCTGCTGACGCTCACCTCGGCGCTCAACATCATGATGCGCATCGCGCCGCCTTCCGCGTGGGAAGAAGCGATGTTCAGCCGCATGGCCGACGGCAGTGTGGCGGCCGTGCTCGCGGTGTGCGTGGTGGCACCACTGCTGGAGGAAATGCTTTTCCGCGGCATCGTGCTGCGCGGCTTCCTCACGCGCTATCCGCGATGGCAGGCGATCTTCATCTCGGCGCTCCTCTTCGGCGCGGCGCACATGAACATCTACCAATTCATCGTCGGCCTCGTCATCGGCACCGTGCTCGGCTGGCTCTATGAACGCACGCGCTCGCTCATTCCGTGCATCGCGCTGCATGCCGCCTACAACACCACCACGCTTCTGCTGGGCGACTGGCTCGATGCGGCCTCGCCCTCGCGGCTGCTGTGGGCCGTGCTGATGGCGCTGGCGGCGGCCGTGTGCGGCGTGCTCGTGCTGCGCGTGATGCTGGTGCCGCGCGCGGCGCGCGACGGCTCCTCGGCCTGAGCTTCTTTGCTCTTTCCCTAGCGGGGCGGCCGCTGCAGCGGCCGCGCATCTACCGCTTCGCCGTCGATGATGAAGTGCCCGCCCGCCACATGGTGCAGCGTGCGCAATTCGTCGTGCCCCTCGAAATGCCAGCGCCCGTTGGAAAACACGCGCTCGTCGGCCTGCGCGGCGATCACCTCGCCGAGGAACAGGTCGTAGCGCTGCTGGATGGCCGGTTCGGGCAGCAGCCTGCATTCGAGCCAGGCGGCGCAGCCTTCGAGCAGCGGCGCGTCGGTGGCCGTGCCCGCGAAGGTCGAGAGGCCGTAGGCGGCGAACTTGTCATGACCCGACTTCTCGACGATCTCGCGGCCGGAGCTGTTGCCCAGCGTCTCGGTCAGGTCGAGCTGGGCGCGCACCGGCACCTGCAGCGCGAAAGCGCCGGCGCCTTCGAGCAGCTCCCGCGTCCAGGTGCTCTTGTCGAGCACCACTGCCACCTTGGGCGGATCGAAGTCCAGCGGCATGGCCCACGCTGCCGCCATGATGTTGCGCTTGCCGCCATGCGCGGCGCTCACGAGCACGGTGGGGCCGTGGTTCAGCAGGCGATAAGCCTTGTTCAGCGCGACGGGCTGGCGGTGGTTGGCGATCATGGTGGTCGGTGCAGGTCAGGTTCCGGGATCGTCCACCGGCACCCGGCGGACGATGACCGTGCGGATGCGCTGCGCATCAACCTCGGTCACCACGAAATCGTACCCGTCGTGCGTCCAGCGGGCATCGCGCGGGGGCAGTCCGCCGAAGCGCGCCAGCAGCAAGCCAGCGACCGAGGTGTAGCTGTCGTCGTCGCCCACGAGGCCGTGGGTCTGCAGCGCCTGCTCCAGCAGGTGCAAGTCGGCGCTGCCGGAGACGGTCCATGCATCGGGTGCGGTCTGCATGATTTCCAGCGTCTCGTCCTCGTCGGGGAACTCGCCGGCGATGGCCTCCAGCACGTCGATGGGCGTCACCACGCCGGTGAGCGTGCCGTGCTCGTCGGCCACCAGCGCGAGCTGCCCGCGCGCGCCGCGCAATGTGTCGATGAGGCGGATGGCCGTGGTCGACTCGGGCACGTAGATGGGCGCGCGCAGGCCGGCGCCCTCGTCGATCCTGCCGTGGCGCATCAGCTGGCCCAGCAGATCCTTGGCGCGCGCCACGCCCACCACGTCGTCGAGCGAGCCCCGGCACACGGGGAAGATGCCGTGCGGCGTGTCCAGCAACTGCTCGCGCACCGCGACCGGGTCGTCGTTGAGATCGACCCACGAGATGTCGGTGCGCGGCGTCATCACCGAGCGCACGGTGCGGTCGGCCAGCGAGAGCACGCCGCTCACCATGTTGCGCTCCTCGACTGCGAAGGCGGGCTCTTCCTGCGCTTCGGGCGTTGCGTCGGAGGGGCTCGCGCCGGCTGGTACCGGCTCGCCGCGCGCCCTGCCGCCCAGCAGCCGCAGCACCGACTCGGCCGTTCGCTCGCGCAGCGGTCTGCGGGCTTCGTGCTTCAGCGCGTTGCGCCGCGCCCACTGGTTCAGCGCCTCGATCATCACGGAGAAGCCGATGGCGCCGTAGAGGTAGCCCTTGGGAATGTGGAAGCCCAGGCCCTCGGCCACGAGGCTCAGGCCGATCATCAGCAGGAAGCTCAGGCACAGCATCACCACCGTCGGATGCGCGTTCACGAAACGTGTGAGCGGCTTCGAGGCCCACAGCATGATGCCGATGGAGATCACGACCGCGGCCATCATCACCGGCAGGTGGTCGACCATGCCCACGGCGGTGATCACCGAGTCGAGCGAGAACACTGCGTCGAGCATCACGATCTGCGTGACCACCAGCGTGAAGCCCGCATAGGCCACCGGGCCGCTGGCCGTGTGCTCCGGAACGCCTTCGAGCCGCTCGTGCAGCTCGGACGTGGCCTTGAACAGCAGGAACAGGCCGCCGCCGAGCAGGATCAGGTCGCGGCCGGAGAAATCCTGGCCCCACAGGGAGAACAGCGGCGTGGTCAGCGTCACCAGCCACGAGACGATGGACAGCAGCCCCAGCCGCATGAACAGCGCGAGGCTCAGGCCGATGAGCCTTGCCTTGTCGCGCTGGCGCGGCGGGAGCTTCTCCGCGAGGATCGCGATGAAGACGAGGTTGTCGATGCCCAGCACGATCTCCAGGACGACCAGCGTCAGGAGACCGAGCCAGACGGCCGGGTCGGAGAGCAGTTCGATCATGATTGGAGAAAAGAGGCGCGCAAACGGCCGCGTCCCGGAGCGGCGCGGGCCATTCCGGCAACGGGTGACTGGGGAAACTGAAGACGCAAGGCGGCTGCGGAAGGATCGGTCGCAGCGCCGCGTTGCAGGTTGTTGCTGGCGCAGGCCAGCGGCCTACTGGGAGGCTCGCAGGAGGAGTTCACCCGCGCAGTTTAACGAAGGCCCCCTTCGCGACCCGGCCATTTCCGCTTGCATCGGTACGGTCAATACCGTAGGCTGACCCGGCGTCCGCGCGCAGCACCCGAGCCCAAGCGGGCCGCCGGGCCTGTTTGCAGGCGTGAAGGAGCCACGCATGCCAAGCCGATCGAACGGCCTCGCGGCCGAAATGGAAGCGGTGCGAACCCTGGCGCTCGTCGGCGCCTCCGCGTCCGGCAAGACCTCCATCGCGGAGGCCCTGCTGCACGAGGCGGGCGCCATCGGGGCACGCGGCAGCGTGGAGCGCGGCACCACCGTCAGCGACCACGACCCGCTCGAGAAGCGGATGCAGCATTCGCTCAATGCAACCCTGATGCACCTGGCGCACGACGGCACGCGCATCCACCTCATCGACACCCCCGGCGGCGCCGACTTCCTGGGCCAGAGCCTGCCCGCGCTGGAAGCGGTGGAAACCGCCGCCATCGTCGTCAATGCAAGCGCCGGCATCGAGCCGATGACGCTGCGCATGATGGACTACGCGGCATCGCGCCACCTCGCGCGCCTGATCGTCATCAACAGGATCGACGACCCCGGCGCCGACCTCGCCGGCCTGCTGGCGCAGATCCAGGCCACCTTCGGCCGCGAATGCCTGCCGCTGAACCTGCCGGCAGCCGGCGGCACGCGCGTGATCGACTGCTTCTACAACCGCGAAGGCGAGTCCGACATCGGTTCGGTCGATGCGGCGCACCGCGCGCTGGTCGAGCAGGTCGTCGAAGTCGATGCGGCCTTCGTCGAGCGCTACCTGAACGATGGCGACGTGGACGCCAGCGAGCTGCATGCGCCGCTCGAGCAGGCGCTGCGCGAAGGGCACCTGATTCCCGTGTGCTTCATCTCGGCACGCAGCGGCGCGGGCGCGGCCGAGCTGCTCGACATCATCGTCAAGCTTCTGCCCGACCCGAGCGAAGCCAATCCTCCGGACTTCCTGCTCGGCGAAGGCGCCGATGCAAAGCCGATGCAGGCCAGGCCCGATGCTTCGCTGCACATGCTGGCCCATGTGTTCAAGGTCACGAGCGACCCTTACGTCGGCAAGCTCGGCATCATGCGCGTGCACCAGGGCACCCTGGCGAGCGATAGCCAGCTCTACATCGGAGACGGCCGCAAGCCCTTCAAGGTGGGCCACCTGTTCATGCTCCAGGGCAAGGACCATGTGGAAGTGCCGCGCGCCGTGCCGGGCGACATCGTGGCGGTGGCGAAGGTGGAGGAGATCCAGTTCGACGCCGTGCTGCACGACGCGGCGGAAGACAGCCATGTGCATCTCGCGCCGCTGGAGTTTCCGATACCCGTGCACGGACTGGCCGTGGAGCCCAAGCGCCATGGCGACGAGCAGCGCGCATGGGAGATCCTCGGCAAGCTCGCGGCCGAAGACCCCTGCCTGCGCATCGAGCACGTGGTCGCGACCAACGAGACCGTTCTCTACGGACTCGGCGAACTGCATCTGCGCATGGTGCTGGACCGCCTGCGCGAGGTGTACCGCTTCGAGGTGCAGACCCGTCCGCCGCGCATCGCCTACCGCGAGACCGTGACCGCGCCGGCGGAGGGCCATCACCGCCACAAGAAGCAGACCGGCGGCGCGGGGCAGTTCGGCGAAGTCTTCCTGCGCATCGAGCCGCTCGCGCGCGGCGACGGCTTCGAGTTCGCCGATGAAGTCAGGGGCGGAGCGATTCCGGGCCAGTTCATTCCCGCCGTCGAGAAAGGCGTGCGCGAAGTGCTGGCATGCGGCGCCATCGCCGGCTACCCCGTGGTGGACGTGCGCGTGGTGGTGCACGACGGCAAGTACCACAGCGTGGACAGCAAGGACATCGCGTTTGCCACCGCCGGCCGCAAGGCCTTCATGGCGGCCATCCGCGAGGCCAGGCCGGTGGTGCTGGAGCCGATCGTGCAGATAGAGATCGTGGCGCCCGAGCATGCGGTGGGCGATGTCACGAGCGATCTGTCGTCACGGCGCGGGCTGGTGACCGGTACGTCGACCATCGGAGCCGGTGCCGCCGCGGTCCGGGGGCAGGTGCCGATGGCGGAGCTGGCGAGCTATCAGTCGCGGCTCAACGCGATGACCAGCGGACAGGGGCGGTACACGATCGCGCTGTCGCACTACGAGGCCGTGCCGCCGAATGTGCAGCAGGTCTTGATGGCGCAGTACCGGGGGCGGGAAGAAGACCAGTGAGGGGTCAGTGAGGCCGCGCTGCGTGGCCATTTCGCGCCCTGTCGAGCCGCCGCCCTCGATTGGCGTCGAGCGCACAATGAGAATGCCACGCCATCTTTCCTTCCCGACACCACGCGCGACGATGCCCATGCCCGATACCTCTCGCCCTCGCGCCGGTGAAGACACCGACGAAAGACGCCTGATCGCGTTGCCCTTCTCCGTCGCCCAGCCGGATATCGCCGTGCCCGTCGGACATGCAATCGTGCGTCTCTCACGAGTTCAGCTGGAGCAGCTTGCGCAGGCCGCGTCCATTCAGTGGAGCACCGAAGAGGAGCGCATGGCGCGCATCGATGGCCAACGCGCCCAGGCGCTGCTGGAATCGGCATCGGGCGGCGACGCCGCCCCGGCCCCGCTCGACCCCGACGCCCACCATCTGCTGTCCCGCTTCATCGAGCAAGGCCTGGCCTCCATCTTCTGCGGCACCACGCCCCAGCCGCAGCCCCACGTCACGGTCCGCTACCTCGCAAGCAGGGCCGGCCCCCTCGCAGGCCGGGGCGACATCCTCTTCCACCTGCCCGACGACCCGACGCCATTCCTCGCGGTGAACTGGTGGGTCGCGTGAACGCGCGGTAGCGCGGGTGCATCCGGGGCCGGGGTGGCCATCGCCTACAGCCCGCTCATGCGCCTGCCGACACGGCTCCATCAGGGCCGAACCTATGTTGGAGGCTGATCGAGAGGGCAGACAGCATGAGCGAAGTCGCCGAGCTTTTCGCGCGCGAGTTTCCTGTATGGCACATGGTGGTGCGCGGAACTGTCGTGTACTGGTTCCTGCTTCTCGTGTTCCGCTTCGTGCTGCGGCGCGACATCGGCTCGATGGGCGTGGCCGACCTGCTCTTCGTGGTGCTGGTCGCCGATGCGTCGAGCAACGCGATGCAGGGCGAATACAAGTCCATCGACGACGGGCTCGTGCTGCTCGCGACGCTCGTCGCCTGGAACTTCGCGCTGGACTGGCTGAGCTTTCACTTCGAGCCCGTGGCGCGTTTCCTGGAGCCGCGCCCCGAGGTCCTCATCCGCAACGGCCGCCTGAACCGGCGGGCGCTCAGGCGCGAAATGATCAGGACCGACGAACTGCTCGGCAAGCTGCGCGAGCAAGGCGTGGCGGATTTCTCGGAGGTGCGCGTCGCGCGGCTGGAGAGCGACGGAACGCTCAGCGTATTCAAGAAAGAGAAGAAGCAGGCTTGCGACGACAGCCATCAGGCACCCAAGCCCTCCAAGCCTCCGGTGCAATAGCGGCTGCGGTGATGACGACGGCGATGCAGTTCATCGACTGGCTCTTCGGCGAAGGCTCCGAACTCGCTGCGTGGCAGATGGCCGCGCGGGCGCTGGTCGTCTTCTTCCTCGCACTGGCGATGATCCGCGCCTCGGGCCGGCGGTCGTTCGGGCAGCAGAGTCCCTTCGACACCTGCATCACGGTGCTGCTGGGTGCGGTGCTGAGCCGCGCGGTGGTCGGTGCCTCGCCCTTTTGGAGCACCATGGCGGCCGGCGCGGCGCTGGTCGTCACGCACCGGCTGGTCGCGCTCGCGAGCATGCGGTGGCAGGGTTTCGAGGACCTGATCAACGGCCACAAGATCACGCTGGTGCGCGACGGCCGGATGGACGAGAACGCGATGCGCCACGCGCTGGTGTCGCGCAAGGACCTCGACGAGGCCCTGCGCCAGCAGGCCGGCGGCGTGCCTCTGCACGAAGTCGAACGCGCGGTGCTCGAGCGCGACGGCAAGCTGAGCATCGTCAAGCGACGGTCCTGAGCCGCAGCCCATGCCGCTCACGTAAGAAACCACCGACCCGCAGCGGCGGCGATTGCTTCGCTCGCGTGCGCAGCCGCTGCGAACACTGGTGCGCAGGATGACCCCTCTTCATCCCCAATTCATCGCAGGCAAGGAGACCGCAATGAGCAGCAGCACCAGCAGCAACCCCCGCGTCACCGGCACCGGAGATGGCACCCGCCCCACCACCAGCGGCGGCGTGGACAACATCGGCGGCGCGGAGTCCTTCACCGCGCGCAAGACCAAGGCCGGCGAAGACGTCGCGGGCCCCGCGCCGCGCGAACGCATGCAGGACAGCAAAAAGGACGTGGAAGGCACGAAGCACGACGACTCCGCGCCTTTCGGCCTGACCGAGGATCTCACGCCCGAGACCAATCGCGACCCCGGCAAGAGCTGAGCGAGCGGCCTTTCCGGTTTGGACACATGGCCACAGTTCGCCGCCTCAGCGCCAGTTCGTCGCCGCCGCGCGGCGCGCTGGCGGTCGAGGCGGCCAATGGCGGGACCGCCCTTCTCATCGTCGACATGATCAGCTGCTGGGACTTTCCCGACGCCGACAGGCTGCTGCCCGCCGCCGTGGCGGTCGCGCCTGCCATCGCAGCCCTGAAGCGGCGGTGCAAGGCGCGGGACGTGCCGGTGATCTACGCCAACGACAACCGCGGGCGCTGGCGCTCCGACTTCAGCGCGCTGGTCGATCTGTCGATGGCCGGCGGCGGCCCCGGCGCAGCCGTCACTGCCGGCCTCGCGCCGGACCATGACGACTACTTCGTGCTCAAGCCGCAGCAATCCGCCTTCGTCGCCACGCCACTCGAACAGCTGCTGGGCGTGCTGAAGGCCCGCCGCCTCGTCGTGACCGGCGTGGCCAGCGACCAGTGCGTGCTGAGCACGGCCTCCGACGCGCGCATGCGCGGCTTCGAGGTGGTGCTTCCCAAGGACTGCACGGCCACGCAGACGGCCAGGCGCCACGCGATGCTGCTGGAGCAGTGCGACACGGTCTTCGGCATCGCGACCACCTCCGGCTCGCGCATCCGCCTGCCCGCCGGGCGAGCGCGCAAGCGTTGAGCCCGTTGTTTCAACCCGTTTTGGAGAAAGCCATGACACACCCCATGCAATCCGGCCCGAAGCCACCCTTCGACACACCCCGCCAGGCCCCGCCCGGCCTCGAATCGCGGATGGATCCGCCGCCAGACTTCGGCGAGTCTTCGTACGTCGGCTCCGGCAAGCTCGTCGGGAAGGCGGCGCTCATCACCGGCGGAGACAGTGGCATCGGCCGCGCCGTCGCCCTGGCCTTCGCGCGCGAGGGCGCGGACGTGCTGATCTCCTATCTTGCGGAGGAAGAGCCCGACGCCCGTCGCACCGCCGAACTCATCGAGAAGGAGGGCCGCACCTGCGTTGCCGTGCCCGGCGACATCCGCGAGGAGCCCCATTGCAAGAAGCTGGTGGACACCGCCATGGAGCGCTTCGGCAAGCTCGACGTGCTGGTGAACAACGCGGCCTTCCAGATGGCGCACAAGGACCTGGCCGAGATCACGGCCGAAGAGCTGGACCGCACCTTCCGCACCAACGTCTACGCCAACTTCTTCCTCTGCAAGGCAGCGGCCGCCTGCATGAAGCCGGGCAGCGCCATCATCAGCACCGCATCGGTCAACGCCGACAAGCCCAACGCCACGCTGGTGGCCTACGCGGCGACCAAGGGGGCGATCCAGAACATGTCCGGCGGCATGGCGCAGCTGCTGGCCGAGAAGGGCATCCGCGTGAACTGCGTGGCGCCCGGCCCGTTCTGGACGCCGCTGATCCCGTCGACCCTCCCGCCCGACAAGGTGAAGAACTTCGGCATGCAGACACCGATGAAGCGGCCCGGCCAGCCGGCGGAGCTGCAGGCGGTGTACGTGCTGCTCGCCTCCGACCAGGCGAGCTACATCTCGGGAGCCACGGTGGCGGTGACCGGGGGCGTGCCCTTCATCTGAGTGGCGGGGCCGGCTGGCGCGCGCCGCCATCGCTGCCCGGCAGCACCTGCAGTTTCTGCCGCCTGCCCGGCAGCCAGGTGCCGATGCGCGACACCCAGCGCAGCACGTGGAAGACGATGAAGCTGCCCAGCGGCGGCCATCGGTTCCATGCGGACAGCTTCTCGCGCTGCACGATCTCGCATTCGGTCTCCAGCGCCGCCAGGTGCCTGGCCACCTGTGAATTGAACGCGCGGCTCACGATGACCACGTTGGCCTCCATGTTGAGCGTGAGGCTCAGGGGATCGAGGTTGCTCGAGCCCACGGTGCTCCATGCGTCGTCCACGATGGCTACCTTGCCGTGCAGCGGGCGTGCGCAGTATTCATGCACCTCCACGCCCGCGCCCAGCAGGTGGCCGTAAAGCAGCTGGGTCGCGAAGCGCACCGATTTCATGTCGGGCATGCCCTGCAGGAACAGCTTCACCTCCACGCCACGCGCGGCGGCCCGGCACAGGTCGCGGAACAGGCGATAGCCCGGAAAGAAATAGGCATTGGCGATGACGATGCGGGCGCGCGCGGTGCGGATGGCCTGGCGGTAGATCTTCTCGATGCTGTCGGGCGAGGCCTTGTTGTCCCTTCGCGCGAACAGCACCGCGGCCTTGCCGGCGGCCGGCGGCGGTGCCTCGATATCCTGGGGAACGCGGGTGTCGCCCGCGGTGTGCTGCATGAAGCTGCGTATGCGCCCGACGATGGGCCCGCGCAGTTCCACCGCGTAGTCCTGCTTGGCCAGCTCGCCGAAGTCCAGCAATTGGTCGGCGCAGAAATTGATGCCGCCCACGAAGGCCACTGTGTCGTCGACCACCACGAGCTTGCGGTGCATGCGCCGCAGCAGGTTGAGCTGCTGGCCGAAGAGCGACCGCCCCGGATCGAACACGTGCACTTCCACACCCGCCTGCGTCAGCCGCGCGAGAAAGCGCCCCGACAGCCGGGGCGAGCCGAATCCGTCAATGGTGAGCACCGTGCGCACGCCGCGGTCTGCACACTCGCGCAGCGCGTCGCTCAGCGCGCGGCCGACCTTGTCCTCCTCGAGGATGAAGGTTTCGAGCAGCACCCACTGGCGAGCCTGCGCGATGGCATCGAAGACGCGCGGGAAGAATTCGTCGCCATTCTCCAGCAGGCGCGCCGCGTTACCGTGGGTCCAGTCCTCGCGCGTCACTTGCCGAGGCCTTGCTGACTGTTCGTGCCGGTGGCTCAGCCGTGGCGCTTGAAGTACTGCACTTCGCGCTCGTGCTGCTGCGCCGCCTCGCGCGAATCGAAGGTGCCGAGGTTGCGCCGCTTGCCGGTCTTCGGGTCGACCTTGCGGGCGTAGAGGCGGTACTGGCCGGATGCGAGCTTGCGGATCATGGGAGCGTCCTTTCGCCGAAGCACCTGACCTCGCGGGCACCGCGCCCGCGACCCGGATCGGTGCGCCGTCGATGCACGCTAGCGCGCCCACCGGGCCTCTCTGTCAGGCCATGCACTACGTGGGGGTGGGATTTCGCTGGCGATGCCGGCTTTCGAACACCGGTGTTGCAGCTTGTTGCGCGCAGAGAAAAGCGCCGCCAAGGGCGTACGACGCTCTCCTACGCGAAGCGGGCGAGCCGCGGTCCATCTTGCGGCTTCACCTTCTTTTCTTCTTTGTGTTCCCTTTTCATCAACCCACCATGGAGCCCACGATGTCAACGACCCGCCGTGCAACCCCCGACGCCTGCAGCCTCCTCGATACCGACCACAAGAACGTGAAGAAGCTCTTCACGGCGTACGACGAACTCGCCCACTCCCGCTCCCAGAGCGCACCCGGGAAGAAGCGCGATCTGGCGATGCAGATCTGCATGGAGCTGCAGGTGCACACGCAGATCGAGGAAGAAATCTTCTACCCCGCCCTGCGCGAAGCCATCAGCGAGACCGACCTGCTCGACGAGGCCGAGGTTGAGCACGCCAGCGCCAAGGAGCTGATCGCGCAGATCCAGGACGCCACCGAGATCGACGAGAAGTTCGACGCCAAGGTGAAGGTGCTCGGCGAGTACATCGACCACCACGTGAAGGAAGAGCGCAACGAGATCTTCGTGAAGGCGCGCGCGACGCGCGGGCTCGACCTCGTCGCCATGCGCGAGCAGCTTGCGCAGCGCAAGGAAGAGCTGATGGCCGAGATGGAGGTGATGGCCTGACCGGGGCCGGGCCCGCTCAGGACCACGCGGCAGCGAGCGTCGCCACGGCGGCCACCAGCATCACGCCGGTGGCCGCCCATCCCACGATCTTCAGGCGGCGCGCAATCACCAGTTCGCCCATCACCGCGCGGCTCGACGCGGCCAGCATCACGCCGATCATGATCGGCACCGAGGCCAGCGCGTTGATGATGGCGGCATAGACCAGCGCAGTCATCGGGCTGATGCCCGAGAGGCCGATGGCCAGCCCGATCAGCATCGCAGCCGCAAGGATGGCGTAGAACGCCGGGGCCTTGCCCGGCGCATGGTCCAGGCCCTTGCGAACGCCCAGCAGGCTCGCCAGCGCATACGCGGCCGAGCCGGCGAGCACGGGCAACGCAAGCAGCCCGGTTCCCACGATGCCCATGCCGAACAGGACGAAAGCCGCCTCGCCCGCCACCGGCTTGAGCGCCTGCGCTGCTTGCGCAGTCGTCTCGATGGAAGTCTGGCCGTGCGCATGCAGGGTGGCCGCCGTCGCGATGATCATGAAGAAGGCGATGGCATTGGAGAAGCCCATGCCCACCCAGGTGTCGATCTTCAGGCGGCGCAGTTGGCCCGGCGCCTGCGCGGGCGCGTGCCGCAGGGCCTGGTCCTGCGGCACGCGCTTGATCTCCTCCACCTCCTGCGAGGCCTGCCAGAAGAACAGGTAAGGGCTGATGGTGGTGCCGAGGATCGCGACCCAGGTGGTGATGAAATCCTTGTTCCACTGCAGGTGCGGCAGCAGAGCGCCCTTGGCTGCGGCCGCCCAGTCGACGTGGGCGGCGAAGGCCACCGCCACGTACGAGAGCAACGAGAGCGTGAGCCACTTCAGCACCCGCACGTAGCGTTCGTAGGGCAGCCAGATCTGCAGCGCCAGCGACACCACGCCGAAGCCGATTGCATAGGCTGCCTTGGAGCCCCCCGCCACCAGCGCGGAAACATCGGCCATCGCGTTCAGGTCGGCACCCAGGTTGATCACGTTGGCAACCACCAGCGAACCCACCAGCAGCCACACCACCCAGCGCGGCCACAGCCGCAGGAAGGCCTCCGTCAGCCCATGGCCGCTGACCCGGCCGATACGCGCGCTGGCGAGTTGTATGCCGACCATCAGCGGATAGGTCAGCAGCAGCGTCCAGCCCATGTCGTAGCCGAACTTCGAGCCGGCCTGGGAGTAGGTGGCGATGCCGCTGGGGTCGTCGTCGGCCGCGCCCGTGATGAGGCCGGGGCCAAGCTTGGAGAGCCAGCCCTTGCGCCCGGGTGGCTCCGCCTGCCCCCGCTCTCCTCCCGCGTCCGGTCCCGCCGCTTCCATCTGAGTCATCGCGTGCTCCTTGCCGGGTGCTCTGGCTGCCGGCCCGGTCAATCTGGACGAGGCACCGGTGCCGGGGTGTCGGACAAGAGCATCTCGCGTTGCCAGCGTTCGGGTGTCTTCGCGACAGGGGCCTCAGTGGATGTCCGACACATGGCGCCTCATGAAGTCCTAGCGTTTCCCTTGAACGTGCGGATGTCTGCGCTCCTGCATTCATCCGCGCCGTCGCAGGAAAGGAAAGATGCCATGAGCGAACTATCGAGAAGACAGCAGGCGAGGGACGACCGGCGCGACAACCAGCGCGTGTTCGTGTTCAGCGTGACAGTGGCCATCCTCGTGATGCTCGGCGCGCTGATCTACTTCTACGCCGTGGACAAGCGCGGCGAAGGCCCCTCGCGTGAAACAGCTCCGCCGCCGGCCGCGCAGGTGCAGGGTGGCGCGCAGACCGCTCCCACCACGGCGCCGACGGCTCCGCAGCAGCAGAAGTAGGCAGACAGGCAGGCAGGCTGCTCAGGTGGGAAGCGTCGTCTGCTCTTCATCGTCGAGTTGCGCCTGCTCTATCCAGGCGATGCAGCGGCACTTCAGGATGCCGATGCCGGTCTCGACCGAGATGCCGGGCCGCGTCAGCACCAGCTTGCACCGGTGTTCGCCCCGGAACGCGATGTCCCCCACCGCGGCGAAGTTGCCGTCATCGGCCTTCAGCAGATAAATGGTGCAGGTCCATGGCCCTGCCCGGCCGTCGTAGACGAAAGTTTCTCCATCCATGGCACACCCCGGTACTCAGTACAGGCGTACCACCAGGATCGATGGGTTGGCGCGAGCAACAAGTGAACCCACCATACGCGCATTGCCTGGCGCGCCAAGCTTTATTCCGGCGGGAGGGTTTCTTGACGGGTGTCCGGTTTCGGCGCGATTTCGGAGCCCGAGGGGCCCGGGGGGTTACACGTGGAATGCGGCCAAACCACCCACGGCAAGCCCCGCCACCGCCACCCCGAACATCGCCCGCTCCAGCCATTTGTTCTTCGTCAGCAGTGCAATGGCAGCCAGCGCAATAGAAACCTGCAGCACGGTAGTCGCCTGAGCCCACCGATGATGCTGATGCATCTGCTCATCCGACTTCGCATCCCACTTGCTTGCTTCCGCCTCCAGTTTCTTCGCCTCGGTCTGGATGTCGGTCTTCTCCTGCTCGTAGCGCGCCACCTTGGCCTGCCAGCCCTGCTTGCGCGCTTCGTCGGCCGCGGTATCGCGGGCGAACTCGGCGAGGGCCTGCTTGGTGCTCTTCGACTGGAAGTAATTCCACTGGTTGGAGGCTTCGGTCTTCTTGATGGCGGCGTTGTTCTTGTAGATGCCCGCGTTGGCCTGCGTGGCGCCGCCCATGTACGCGAAGATGGCGCCGAAGGTGGCGATGACGGCGGTGCACATCGCGATCTTGCTCGTCGTGCTCATGCCGCCGTGTTCGCCGGCCGATTCCGCCTCTGGGTGATGGCCGTGGCTGCCGCCGTGGACGCCCGATGCGGCGTGTTCGAGTTCGTGGTCGTGCGGGCCGTGCACGTGAAAGCCGTGTCCTGACATGGGAGCCTTGTTGTAGAGAAATATGGTTTTCGAGCGCGCGGGAGTATGCCCGCTGGATGAGTCAGCTTCCGGTCTGCCAGCCATTGCCAGCATGGGGCGACAACAGCACACTTGCCTGCCCATGGCCGCCGAACCTCCGCCGACTCCGACAGCCAACGCCCGCCGCCCCGGCTTCGCCGACATCGTGGCGGGTATTTCCATTGCCGGCCTGCTGCTTCCGGAGGCGGTGGCCTATTCGGGCATCGCGGGGCTGCCGCCGCAGGCCGGAGTGGTCGCCCTCTTCGCGGGGCTGGTGGTCTACGGCCTCTTCGGCAGCAGCCGCTTCGCGATCGTTTCCGCCACCTCCTCTTCGGCCGCGGTGCTGTTCGCTGCCACCACCTCGGTGACGGGCGTGGACACCGCCACGCGGCTGGCGATGGGCATGGGTATCGTGCTGCTGGCCGGCGTGTTCTTCGTGATCGCGGGCCTCGCCCGGCTGGGCGCGGTGTCGAGCCTGATCGCCAAGCCCGTGCTGCGAGGCTTCGCGCTGGGGCTGGCGCTCACCATCGTGGTCAAACAGCTGCCCAAGGTGCTCGACGTGCATCCGGCGCACAGCGATTTCTTCAGGCTCCTCGCAGGGCTGGTGGCCGAATGGCGGCACTGGAACATCGCGGGGGCGGCCATGGCGCTGGTGGCGCTGGTGCTGCTGCGCGGCCTCGCACGCTGGCGTGCGGTGCCGGCGGCGCTGCTGGTGATCGTGGCGGGCATCGTGCTCGACGTGCAGGGCTTCTGCCATGCATGGGGCGTGGCGGCGGTGGGGCCGATCTCGCTCGACTTCTCGCATCCGGCGGTGCCGCAGCTCGATCGAGCGCAGTGGCAGAACCTCGGCGGGCTGGCCTTCGCGATGGCGCTGATCCTCTATGCCGAGTCATACGGCTCCATCCGCACCTTCGCCATGCGACACGGCGACAACGTGTCGGCCAATCGCGACCTGCTCGCGCTGGGCGGCGCGAACCTGCTGTCGGCGCTGTTCCAGGGCATGCCGGTGGGGGCGGGCTACTCGGCCACATCGGCCAACGAATCCGCAGGTGCCAGGAGCCGCGCGGCCGGCATCGTGGCGGGGCTGGTGGTGCTGGTGGCGGTGCTCACGCTGCTGCCCTGGATCGCGCACACGCCCGAGCCGCTGCTGGCGGCCATCGTGATCCACGCGGTGAGCCACACGCTGAACCCGGCTGCGCTGCGGCCCTACTTCCAGTGGCGGCGCGACCGGCTGGTGGCGCTGGTGGCGGTCGCGGCCGTGCTGGTGCTGGGCGTGCTCAACGGGCTGCTGGCGGCCATCGGCGTGAGCATCCTGCTGCTCTTGCGCGGCTTCACGCGCACCACGGTGAGCTGGCTCGGACGGCTGGGCCAGAGCCACGACTTCGTCGACATCGCGCGCCACCCCGAGGCGGTGGTGCCCCCGGGCGTGCTGATCGCGCGGCCCGAGGTGCCGCTCTTCTTCGGCAATGCGGACGCGGTGTTCGCGTCGATACGCGCGCGCATCGACGCCAAGCAGGGCCTGCAGCGCACGGTGCTGAGCCTGGAGGAGTCGCCCGACCTCGACGCGACCAGCATCGAGGCGCTGTGCGACTTCGCCGCCTACGTGCGCGTGCGCGGCGTGCGCCTGTCGCTGGCGCGCGTGAAGGACGACGTGCGCGACCTGCTGGCCAAGGTGAATTCGCCCGATCTGCACGCCGAGGTGTATGCGCCGTGGAGCGTGGACGATGCAGTGCCGCAAGAAAACCGGACGCCACGGCCTTCTTGATCACTTGCCGCCGGAGGCAGCGTGCCTGACCAGGTGGATTTCAGTTCCTTGGGACTGGTTTGGGCTCGCGGCTTTCCCGCAGAGCCTTGAGCCGTAGTTCCGCCTGACCTGGTGGAATCTGACCTTCTGCCTCCAGTCGCTTGAGGCGCCGTTCATCTGCCCGATTCAGAGCATCTTTGAGCAGTGCCATCTTGCGATCGTTGCAGGGTTCGCAGTCGTAGTAGCTTCCGGGGTCAGTCGTGGGCCCAAGCGCCTCGTCCAACTCAGCGGTACTGATTCTCCCCGTGGGCTCGATGCCGATAGCGAGGATTTTTCCGTTCTTGAAGGTAACGAGCGCGCTGCCCTCGCATCCGGTTTCCTGCGCCTGCGGCACGAGATACGACTTCTTTGAAACCCTCCGCATATGACGTAGCGCGTAGAACACATCTTCGACGGTCAAGACAACATCCTGACAATCCAGAAAATCCTTGTTCTCCCACGCTGTTTTCCCCGACGGGTTGTCGATCTTGATCGACTTTACGAAGGCTGCCGGATAGCGCTTGTCTGCCGCGTGAACCGGCAGGGCCATAGCGACGGTAGCCAGCGCTACCGCAAGAACGATGACTTTTCTCATGGCGTTGGAACCACCAAATTCCAATTCGCACCTTGTGCCTCTGTCGTATTTTTTCTGCTGGCCTCTGGATGTCGGAATATCTCGCCCGGGGCGATCTGCATGGAGTCCTCGAGCGCCTTGACAAGCCAAGAAAGTGCCTGATTCTGGGCAGTGGTCGGTGTGTCGTATACACCGTACCTTCCTCTCAATTCATCCATGGAGAGCTTGTTGTTTCGTGGTGCCTGGAACCCAGCTGGCAGCCTGGCCCTGCCCACCATCTCGATGCCGATGGCTTCCATGTTGCCTGGATACCGGTCGCCAGGTGCCCTGCGCATCTCGATGCGATGCATCGGGTCCACCGCGTTTACTCCCGCAGGGTAGTCTCGCGGAGAGCACTTCCCGGTGATCAGACACCTCGCCTTCAGTGGCCCGACATGGTTCGTGCGCTGATAGATCGCGGCGGTCTGATAAATAGTTCCATCAGTGTCGACAAGAAAGTGCGCGCCATTGGCCTTTGGGCGTCTGTAGCTGTTCAGCGAGGACGCTGAAGTTTCCGCATCGGTCTGGTGCACAACGATGCCTGTGATCGTGCTTGTACGTCTACCGCGTTCGATCGCAGGACTGCGCGCATTGCGGACTTTCGCGTGAATGATCATTCCATCCGTGTCAATTTGAATTGCCATACGGCCTCCCGGAAATTAATTTCTCGTTGTTGATGCGGGTGCCCCGAAACATGCAGGTTCATCAACCTGCAGGCTTGCTCCGATGCGCCCGCCCGGGATGATATCGGTCCGAATATTTGATTTGCAGCGGCCCGAGTTGCCGCTTTTCTGCATCAAAGCAGACGCGGTATTCGCGCCGGTCAGCGCAGCTTCGCCTGCCGCCTGAACTCGCTCGGGCTGCCACCCGTGTGCTCGCGGAACACGCGGCTGAAGTGGGAGAGGTTGCCGAAGCCGGAGGCCAGCGCGATGTCGGTGATCGACCTCGCGGCGTTGGCCGGGTCCAGCAGTTCGCGGATGCTCGCCGCCAGCCGCTGGTGCTGGATGTAGCCGTTGAGCGTCTCGTCGTCGTCGGCGAAGGCGCTGTGCAGCAGGCGCTTGCTGCAGCGCAGGGCCAGGGCCATGCTGTCGATCGACAGCGCCGGGTCGTGCAGGTTCTGCGCAACGTGGCGGCGGATGCGGTCTTTCAGGGCCTCGCGCTGCGTCTGCGGCGTTTCCTGGCCCGCCAGCTCCATCAGCGAAAGGCGCACGAGCTGGATCAGCAGTTCGCCCGCGCCGCGCGCCGCGGCCTCGCTCATGAAGGGCAACTCCAGGTAGGTGTTGCGCATGGTCTCCAGCGCCACGCGCGAGATGCCGCTGCCGCCGCCGATGCGCCGCGCCACCAGGTCGTTGAGCGGCAGCGCGGGCGATGCGATCTGGTTCTTGGGCAGCATCACGATCAGGTGGTCGCTGCGCTCGGGGTTGGCCACGGTGTAGTCGGCGGTGGTGTCGTAGAGCGTCCATCCGCCCGAGCGCACCGCCGCCGCGCGGCCGCGCTGCGTGACCTCGGCCGAGCCCTGCCAGGGCGCGACGATCTTCAGGTAGGGCGCCTCGCTCAGCCGCGCCATCTGCGTGGTGCGCAGCACGCGGTGGCGGTTGGCCTCCAGCCGCGTGAGGATCACGTCGCCCGCGTGCGAGGCCGCGAGGTGGCCGTCGAATTCGCTGTCGTCGTAGAGGTCGGAGCCCAGTCCGCCGAAGTGGCGCCACACCCATTCGCACCACAGCGGCCCGCGCTCCTTGGGCGGGATCTGGTCGGTGGACAGGAGCAGCGAGGCGGTCATGCAGGCTGGGCGGCTGTAACGGCAGTGGAGACGAGAACGAAAGATTTCAGCACGAAGCCGGGTTGCCGCGCATTGTGAAGCGCCTTCGCGGCCCAAGGGATTGCGGGTTAACCACTAGGCGCGTGCACGCTGCGTCAAGTGCTTTGTGCGCGGCTGGCACAGCGCGCGAAGGCTGCGATTTCTACGATTCCGGGCAGCGGGCGCATACCGACGCCCGGAGGAGACTTCAATGCTTCGACCCGATCGCCGCACCTGGATCAAGGGCACCGCCACCGCCCTCGGAGCGGCCGCCGTCGCGCCGCAACTGTTCGCCCAGAGCGGCCCCGTGAAGATCGGCTACGCCATCGCACGCACAGGCCCCTGGGCGGCAGGCGCGCAGGTGAGCCAGGAACCCAACTACCTGCTGTGGGCCGAGCAGGTCAACGCGGCGGGCGGGCTCTCGGTGAAAGGCACGAAGCGCCCCATCGAGCTGATCGGCTACGACGACCGCAGCGAGACCGAGACCTGCGTTCGCACCTTCGAGAAGCTCATGGGCAGCGACAAGGTCGACCTGGTGCTGCCGCCCTGGGGCTCCGGCGCCAACTTCGCGGTCGCGCCGCTGGCCAACCGCTTCGGTTATCCGCTGCTGGCGCCCACCGCGCTCTCGCGCAAGCTGATCGACATGCGCCTGCCCTTCTTCTTCTCGCTGCTCCAGCAGCCCGACAAGATGATGGGCGCGCTGGTCGACATGCTGGTGGCGAACAACGTGAAGACCATCGCCATCGTCTACATGGACGACCTGTTCGGGCTGGAGAACTTCGCGGCGCTGAACAACGCGCTGAAGAAGACGAGCATCCAGGTGGTGGAGCGCAAGAGCTACCCGCTGGGCGTGAAAGATCTCGCGCCGGTGCTGCGCACCATCAAGGACCTGAACCCCGACGCCTTCATCGGCATCACCTACCCGCCGGACACCATCCTCGCGAGCCGGCAGGCGCGCGAGGTGGGATTCAACCCGAAGCATTTCTACGCTTCTGTCGGCACCGCCTTCCAGCTCTACAGGAACGTGATGGCCGCCAACACCGAGGGCGTGATCGGCATGGGCTCGTGGAACGGCAAGACAAGCCCCGAGGCCAAGGCCTACTTCGACGCGCACACGAAGAAGTTCGGCAAGGAGCCCGATCGCTGGGCCAGCGGCCATGCATGGGCCGGGCTGCAGATACTGCAGCAAGCGGTGGAGAAGATCGGGCTGGACCGCAAGGCGCTGCGCGAGCACATCGCGAAGAACGAGTTCAAGACCATCCTCGGCCCGACCCGCTTCGAGGGCAGCGAGAACGCGTCGATTCCGGGCACGGTGTCGCAATGGCAGGGCGGCGACTTCGAAGTGGTCTGGCCGAAGGACCGCGCCACCGCGCAGCTGATGCCGAAGCCAGCCTGGAAGTAGGCACGTGTCTTTCTCCGGATGGGCCGAGCTTCTGGCCGGCGGACTGATCACGGGCGGCATCTACGCGCTGGTGGCCATCGGGCTGAACCTGCAGTACGGGCTGATGCGCATCATGAACATCTCGCACGGCGAGTTCCTGATGCTGGGCGCCTTCGCGACATGGTGGGCGCACACCGCGCTGGGCGTGTCGCCGCTGCTGTTCATGCCGGTGGCCTTCCTGCTGCTGATGGCGCTGGGCATGGCGGTGCACCGGCTGTGCTTCCGACAGGTGGCGGCGCGCGCGCCGAACGTGGACGTGTTCGAGGCGCGCAGCCTGATGGTGGGCTTCGGCCTGATGTTCCTGGTGCAGAACACCGCCCTGCTCGTGTGGGGCGGCGACCTGCGCGGCTACGACTACCTGGCCGACCCGGTGCAACTGGGCGAGATGCGCTTCACCGCCAACAAGCTGGTGCTCTTCGGCGTGGCGCTGGCGCTGAGCCTGGTGCTCATCGCGCTGCTCAAGCTCACACTGCTGGGCAAGGCGGTGCGCGCGCTGATGCAGTCGCCCACCGGCGCGCAGCTGGTGGGCATCAACACCAGGCGGCTGCATCCGCTGATGTTCGGCATCGGCCTGGGCCTGTCGGGCGTGGCCGGCTCGCTGCTGTCGATGACCTATGAAATCTCTCCCTCGATGGGCGAGCCCTACACGGTGACGGCGCTGATCGTCATTACCCTCGGCGGCTTCGGCAGCGTCGCGGGCAGCCTGGTCGGCGGCCTGCTGCTGGGCGTGGTGGAGGCGCTGGGCATGCACTTCACCAGCCCCTCGCTCAAGATGCTGCTGTCTTACGCCGTGTTCATCGGCGTGCTGATCTGGCGGCCCAACGGACTGTTCTCCAGAAAATGACTCTTCTCCCGTCTGCAACGAACAAGCCCTGGTGGGTGCTCGGCGCCGGCCTCGTGCTGGCGGCTGCCGTGCCATGGGTGGCGACGGAGTTCGTGGCCTCGGTCGCGCTCGGCTGCCTGATGTACATCGCACTGGCCACGAGCTGGTCGCTCTTCTGCGGTGCCACGCGCTATCTCTCGCTCGCCACCTCGGCCTTCTTCGGGCTCGGCGCGTACGCGAGCGCGACGCTGCTCGAGGTGCTGCCCTGGCCGCTGGTGATATTGAGCGGCGCGGCCGTCGCGAGCGCGGTGGCGGTGCTGATGGGCGCGGCAGTGCTGCACCTGCGCGGCACCTACTTCGCGGTGCTGACCTTCGGCATGACGGAGCTGATCCGCCACGCCGTGACCTTCGTCGAGAAGCAGGTCTCGGGCACGGTGGGCCGCGTGCTGAGCGTGGTGCCATCGAACGAGACGGTGTATCTCACGGTGCTGGCCATAGCCGGTGCCGCCATCGCCACGGCGCTGCTCGTCAAGCGCAGCCGCTTCGGGCTGGCGCTCGCGGGCATCGGCGCCGACGAGCAGCGTGCCCAGACACTGGGCGTGGACACGCGCCGCGCGAAGGTGATGGGCTTCGCGCTCACCGCCGCCTTCGCGGGCGCGGTCGGCGCGGCCATGGCGGTGCGCTGGACCTACATCGACCCGCCGGCGGTGTTCAGCCCCTTCATCGGCTTCCAGACCGTGCTGATCGCGATGATCGGCGGCGCGGCCAGCATCGGCGGGCCGGTGGCGGCGGCCGTAGTGTTCAGCCTGCTGTCGGAAACGCTGCGGCTGCAGCTGCCCTACGGCTACATGATGGTGCTGGGGCTGCTGCTGATCCTTTGCGTGATGTACCTGCCCGACGGGCTCGCGTCGCTGTGGCGGCGCAAGGCGCCGGCGTCGAGGGAGGCGCGGCCATGAGCAATCCGCGGATCCTGCTGGAAGCCCGCGAGCTCACGGTGCGCTTCGGTGGCCTCACCGCTGTCGATTCGGTGAGCGCCACGCTGCGCTCGGGCGAGATCGTCGGAATCATCGGGCCGAACGGCGCGGGCAAGACGACCTTCTTCAACGCCATCTCGGGCGTGGTCATGCCGACCTCCGGCCGGCTGCTGGTGGAGGACGGCATCGAGCTGACGCGGCGCGGCCCGCACTTGTACGCGGCCCACGGCATCGCGCGCACCTTCCAGACGCCGCGTGTGATGGCCGACATGACGCTGGCAGACAACGTTCGCTTCGGCATGCAGTTCGCGGGCAGGCACCGCGAGCCCATCGCGGGGCTGGGCAGCACGGGCGAGATTCTCGACATGCTGGGCCTCGGCGCGCTCGCGAACAACACCGCCGCCGGCATCACGCCCTCGCAGCAGCGGCTGCTGGAGATCGGCATGGCGCTCGGCACCCGGCCGCGCGTGTTGCTGCTCGACGAGGTGGCGGCCGGGCTCACCGAGGCGGAGGTCGACGCGATGGCGCGGCGCATCCGCCGGCTGCGCGACGAGCACGGGCTCACGGTCGTGTGGATCGAGCATGCGGTGGCCACGCTGCTGAAGTACGTGGAGCGCGTGCTGGTGCTGCACCAGGGCCGCAAGATCGCCGACGGCACGCCCGCCGAGGTGGTGCGCAACGCGGAGGTGGTCGAGGCCTACCTCGGCGACGAGGTGGAGGCGACGGCATGAGCGGCACGAACATGAGCCACATGAGCGCGCGCGGCCTGTCGGCCGGCTATCACGGCTTCCAGGTCATCCAGGGCATGAGCCTGGAAGTGCAGCCCGGCGTCACCGTCGTACTGGGCCCCAACGGCGCGGGCAAGACCACGCTGCTGAAGGCGCTGGCCGGCCTGCTGCCGCGAACCGGCGAGGTGCTGCTCGACGGCGTCGCCCTGCCTTCGGCCGACGCTGCCGCTTGCGTGAAGCGCGGCCTCGCGCTGGTGGCCGAGGGGCGCCAGCTCTTTGCGCAGATGACGGTCACCGAGAACCTGGAGCTTGGCGGCTGGCTCATTCCGGCGCGGCTGCGCGCCGAGCGCCTCGCGCGCGCCTTCGACGACTTTCCGCGCCTGAAGGAGCGCGCCACGCAGCTCGCCGGCACCATGAGCGGCGGCGAGCAGCAGATGGTGGCCGTGGCCCGCGCCATGATGAGCGGGCCGCGCCTCCTGATGCTCGACGAGCCCTCCCTGGGGCTCGCGCCGCGCATGGTCGACGAGCTGCTGTCCATCGTGCGCCGCATCGCCTCGCAGGGCGTGACGGTGCTGATGGTCGAGCAGAACGTGCGCAAGGCGCTGCAGGCCGCCGACCGGGGCTATGTGCTCGAACGCGGGCGCGTCGTGGCTTCGGGCGAGGCGCAGGCGCTGCTGAATTCCGACGCGGTGCGCCAGGCCTACCTGGGCGTCGCCTGATACCCCCTCTTTCTTCTTTTCTCCTCGCAAAGGACTTCCCATGACCGACATTTCCATGCTCATCGACGGCGAGCGCCGCGCGGCCACCGGCGGCGCGACCTTCGAGCGCCGCAACCCGCTGGACGGCGGCATCGCCACGCGCGCGCCGGCCGCCACGCCGGCCGACGCAGTCGCCGCCGTCGAGGCCGCGCACCGCGCCTTCGCCGCATGGTCGGCCACCGGCCCCGGCGAGCGCCGCGCCGCGCTGCTGAAGGCCGCGCATGCGCTCGAAGCGCGCGCCGATGCCTTCGTGCAGGCGATGGCACGCGAGACCGGCGCATCGGCGCTGTGGGCAGGCTTCAACGTGCACCTGGCGGCAGGCATCCTCACCGAGGCCGCATCGCTCACCACCCAGATCGCGGGCGAGGTGATTCCTTCGGATGTGCCCGGCAGCCTCGCCATGGGCGTGCGGCAGGCGGCGGGCGTGGTGGTCGGCATCGCGCCGTGGAACGCGCCGGTGATCCTCGCCACGCGCGCCATCGCGACGCCGCTGGCCTGCGGCAACACCGTGGTGCTGAAGGGCTCGGAGCTGTGCCCGCAGACGCACGCGCTCATCATCGAGGCGCTGGACGAAGGCGGGCTGCCCAGGGGCGTCGTCAACTTCGTGACCAACGCGCCCGCAGACGCCGGAGCGGTGGTCGAGGCGATGGTGGCGCACCCGGCCGTGCGGCGCGTCAACTTCACCGGTTCCACGCGCGTGGGCCGGCTCATCGCGCAGACCTGCGCGAAGTACCTGAAGCCCGCCGTGCTCGAACTCGGCGGCAAGGCGCCCTTCGTGGTGCTGGACGATGCGGACCTCGACGCGGCGGTGAACGCCGCCATCTTCGGCTCCTTCGCCAACTCGGGGCAGATCTGCATGTCGACCGAGCGCATCGTGGTCGACAACGCGGTGGCCGACGAGTTCGTCGCCAGGTTCGCGGCCCGCGCGCAGTCGCTGCCGCTGGGCGATCCGCGCGAAGGCCCGGTGGTGCTCGGCTCGGTGGTCGACATGAGCACGGTGAAGCGCTGCAACGCGCTCATCGACGACGCGCTGGCCAAGGGCGCGAAGCTGGTGTGCGGCGGCAAGGCCGACAACACGCTGATGCCCGCCACCGTGCTCGACCATGTGACGCCGGCGATGGAGATCTACCGCGAGGAATCCTTCGCGCCGGTGAAGGCGGTGGTTCGCGTGAACGGCGAGGAAGAAGCGGTGGCGGTTGCCAACGACAACGAGTTCGGCCTCTCTTCAGCGGTGTTCGGCCGCGACGTGGCGCGCGCGTGGAACGTGGCGAAGCGCATCGAGTCCGGCATCTGCCACGTGAACGGACCTACGGTGCATGACGAGGCGCAGATGCCCTTCGGTGGCGTGAAGGCCTCGGGCTACGGCCGCTTCGGCGGGCGTGCGGGCGTGGAGGCCTTCACGGAGCTGCGTTGGGTGACCGTGCAGACCACGCCGCGGCACTACCCGTTCTGAGCGATCTCGCGGGTGATGCGCAGGAACTTCTCGATGTCGGCCATCGAGTGGCAGTGCAGCGGTGACACCCGCACTGTGCCCGTGAGCCCGAAGGATTCCAGCATGCGCTTCGAGTAGATGCTGCTCGCCACGCGCTCGTAGACCGTCACGCCGCGCCTGGCGTACTCGACCACTGCCTGCGTGCAGTCGATGCGGTCGAAGCCGATGCCCAGGATCAGGTCGCGCTTGCTCAGGTCCTCGTAGTCGAGGAAGACGTTGACGCCTTCCATCTTGCGCATGCCTATGGCGTTCGCGTTGCCGTCGAGCAGTGCGCAGAGCAGCGCGCGCTCGTGCATCTCGATGTGCGTGATGCCCGCGACGAACAACGCGCGGCGATCCGTGGCCTGGGTGAAGTGCCCGCCCAGCCAGCACACGTAGTCGACGATCTCGGTGAGCACCGCGAACTGCCAGGGCGAGGCGCTGCCGAGGTCCCAGTAGCCGGGCTTCTTGCCCGCGAGCTTGTGGTGCGGCAGCACGGCCGCGCGCTCGGACATCCACGACAGCCCCGAGCCCCGGCAGCCGAAGAACTTGTAGGGCGCGAGATTGATGCCGTCCACCGGCGTCTTCTGCAGGTCGATGAGACCGTGCGGCGCGTGCTGCACGGCGTCGACCAGGATGTACAGGTCGGGCTTGATCTCGCGCGCGCGGCGCACGATGGCTTCCATGTCGAGCTTGGCGCCCGAGATGTTCGACGCATGGATCACGTTGAGCAGGCAGGTGTCCCTGTCGACCAGCCGCACGATCTCGTCCACGTCGACGCCGCCGGTGACGGGGTTGCTCTTCGCCACGCGCAGCTCGCGGCCCAGGCGCTGGGCGTAGAGGCTCATTGCGTCGAAGGCGGAGGGGTGCTCCAGCACGGTGGTGACCATGTTCGTGCCCGGCACGTTCTCGGCCACCGCGCGCACCATGTCGAACATGGCGCCCGAGGCGGTGAGCGAGGCGTACACGCTGCCGCCGGTGGCGTTGAGGATGGTGCGCAGGTCGTCGCAGCCCCTGGCCTGGATCTGCTGCAGCTCGACGGCCGTGGCGTGGATGCGCTCGGTGTTGTCGGGAATGGCATCGACCAGCGCGAAACGCTCGGCCGCGGCCTTCAGGCGGAAGGAGCCGCCGGCGTTGTCGAAGTACAGGCGCTCGCGGCCATGGTGGTCGTGGTCGACCTGCAGGAAGCGCGCCTTCACCTCGCGCATGAGCGCGTCAGGAAAGGCCAGTCCGTGGGGGTGTTTGGAAGACAGCTCGGAACCCATCGCTCAGACGCCCTTGTTGTTCGGGTTCTTGTAGATCTCGCGCACCGCGTCCGTCATCGGGAAGTTGAGGTTCGCGTTCCTCGGCGGGATCGGCGAGAGGAACCACTTGGTGTAGAGCTGCTCGATGGCGCCCGACTTCATCAGGCCCGTGACGGTCTCGTCCACCAGCGCCTTGAACTGCGGATCGTCCTTGCGCAGCATGATCCCGTAGGGCTCCTGGCGCAGCGATTCCTTCAGGATCTTGTATTCGCCCGGGTTGGGCGCGCTGGCGATCATGCCGGCGAGCTGGACGTCGTCGAGCACATAGGCGTCGGCGCGGCCGTTGGACAGCCGGAGGAAGCCGTCGGAGGTGTCCTTGCCGGGGATTTCGTTGACTTCGATGGCGCCGCTCTTGCGTGCGACGCGCAGCAGCTGGATCGAGGTGCTGCCCGACACGGTGGCCACGTTCTTGCCGTTGAGGTCGGCAAGGGTGTCGATGCCGGAGTTCTTGCGCACCGCGGCGGTGATGTTGGCCACGAAGTGGCTGGGCGCGAAGTCCACCTGCTGCTGGCGCTGCGTGGTGTTGGTGGTGGTCGCGCAGTCGAGGTCGACGGTGCCGTTCTGCAGCAGCGGAATGCGGTTGGTCGAGTTGAGCATGGTGTAGCGCACCTCGATCTTCGCGAGGCCCAGCCTGGCCTTCACCGCGTCGACGATCTTCAGGCAGATGTCGTTGGTGAAGCCGATGGGGTCGCCATCGGAGCCGAGCTTGTACGAGAACGGGATCTGGCTGTCGCGCGCGCCGATCTGGATCGTGCCGCTGTCCTTGATCTTCTGCAGCGTGCCGCCGTCCTGGGCGCTGGCGGCGGCACAGGCGAAGGCGAGAGCCAGTCCGAATGCGAGGGGCAGTTTCCTGAAGTCCATGGCGGTTTCCTTGAAGAAGAGTCGATGACGGTGGATCGGGGCGAATCTTCAGCCTCGCCATCAATTTCCAAAAGCGATTTTTTGTGATCGAATTACATGAGAAAAAGCGTTCTTTCGGAGACCGCTCCACCGTGATGACCTTCAAGCAACTCGAAGCCCTGTACTGGATCGCCCGCCTCGGCGGCTTCGCCCAGGCGGCCAACCAGCTGCACACCTCGCAGTCGGCCATCTCCAAGCGGGTGCACGAGCTCGAGCAGCTCTTCGACACCGAGCTCTTCGACCGCAGCCAGCGCACCGCCCGCCTCACCGAGAAGGGCGAGGAAATGTTCGTGCTCGCGCGCAAGCTGCTGGAGCAGCGCGACGCGGCCATCGAGCAGTTCGGCAAGCCGGGCGTGGTGGAGCGGCGCATCCGCCTCGGCGTGACCGAGCTCACGGCGATGACTTGGCTGCCGCGGCTGGTCGGCCTGATCCGGCAGCACTACCCCAAGGTGATCCTCGAGCCCGACGTGGACGACAGTCTGCAGCTGCGCGACAAGCTGCTGGCCGATGAACTCGACCTGGTCATCGTGCCCGACACCTTCGCCGACTCGCGCATGCCGCACAAAGTCATCGGCCAGGTGAGGAGCGCGTGGATGTGCAAGCCGGGCGTGGTGCCTTCACCTTCCAATGGCGCCGCCATGCGGCTGCACGAACTGGCGCGCCACCGCATGCTGGTGCAGGGCAACAACTCCGGCACCGGCCGCGCCTACGACGCATGGATGAAGGAGCAGGGCGTGCAGCCCGCCGACGTGATCGTGGTGAGCAACCTGGTGGCGCTGACCGGGCTGACGGTGTCCGGCCTGGGCGTGAGCTACCTGCCGCGCGAGTGCCTTCAGCCGCTGGTGACGGCCGGCATGCTTTCAGTGGTCGAGGTGGCGCCCGCCCTGCCGGTGGTGCGCTACGTGGCGATGCACAAGGGCGAGCACCGCAGCGCCCTCACCTCGTCGATCGTGATGCTGGCGCAGGAGTGCTGCGACTTCACGCGCATGTTCCAGGCGCAAGGGGAGGAAGAGAAGAAGGAGTACGGAAGGCCGGCTCCGGCCTGAGCGGTACCGCCGAGGACGCCCATTCTGATGAAGCCGCGTCAGCGGCTGTCGCCGACCGGGGAAAGGTCGGAAAGATCGGGATGCATGTGCTGCAGCGCGAGCGAGAGCCGGACCACGCGCTCCCGCGCACCCGGCTCGCCCCGGGCGAGTGCGCCCAGCGCGGCTTCGTAATCGTCGGTGAGCTGTTGCCACAGCTCGAAGTCGGCGCCAAGGCCTTCAGCGTCCTTGTCCATCTTTGCTCCAGTAGGAATTCGACGGCCGATGTAGATGCGCAAGTTTGACTGATTTTGACCGTGAACGTTAGAACTTTAGCGGTCTTAGGGTTATAGCTGTCGAAATACTGCGACGAAGTGTGCCGGCAGGGCGGTCGGCATCTAAGGGTTCCTACGGTGAAAGTATTTTTCAATACAGCCAAGAATTCGCGCCAGTGAGCCAGTAAACAGCCAAATCCAAGCGAAAAACAAGGCATATAAGAAAAAACATTTCAAACCTTGCCGTTTCTACAAACCAAAAGCTCCGTTGCAAGACATCCGTTGGAAGGTGCCCATGACCATCACCGTGACACGCCAGGACGCCCGCTACAACACCCTGAAGAAGGGTTTCAACCTGCGATGGCCCTCGACGGAAACGGACGCCGCCTCCCGCATCGAGCTGGCGGAAAACGCCGCCGACGCGGCCTCCGCGCTGCAGCGCATCGTCGACGCGGGCCTGCGCCCCACCCTGCGCAGCGGCGGGCATTGCTATGAGGATTTCGTCTCCAACAATCCCGACGGCGCAATCCTCGACCTGAGCCTGCTCGACCAGGCCGGCGCCGCAGCCCGCGGCGACGGCCGCTTCCGCATAAGCCCCGGCACGCAGAACTGGACCGGCTACCTCGACCTCTACAAGCGCGGCAACGTCACCCTGCCCGGCGGCTCCTGCTACTCGGTGGGCGCGGGCGGCCACATCTGCGGTGGCGGCTACGGCCTGCTGTCGCGGCTGCAGGGGCTCACGGTCGACTGGCTCTCTGCGGCGGACATCCTCACGGTGGACAACCGCGGCAAGGTGGTGCCGCGCACCGTCGACGCCGACCGCGACCCCGACCTGTTCCGCGCCTGCCGCGGCGCGGGCGGCGGCAATTTCGGCGCGATCACCAGCTACGTGTTCGACAAACTTCCCACGGCGCCGCGCGAGGTCGCGCTGGCGGTGGTGGCCTTCGACTGGGCCAGCATGACGCCCGAGCGCTTCACCGCCCTGCTCACCACCTATGGCGACTACTGGGCCACGCGCGGCAAGTCCCCCGACACCTGGGGCATGTTCTCGCTGCTGAAGCTCACGCACCGCTCGGCCGGCCAGATCGTGATGCTCACCCAGTTCTGCAACCCCGACGGCACCTGCAACGACCTGACGGTGCTCAACGACTTCCTCGACCGCTTCCGCGCCTGCGCGCCCGTGCCCGCCAAGGGCCGCCCGCCCGGCGTGGGCCCGGCACCGCAGCGCGACGCGGGCCAGCTGCTGTGCTCCAGGCCGCACACCGTGACGCGCTACGACTGGCTCACCGCCACGCAGTACCTCAACGGCTCCGGCGAAAACCAGCGCGGCAAGTACAAGTCGGCCTACATGAAGCAGAACTTCAGCGCGCGCGAGGCGCAGCGCATCTACACGCACCTCACGCGCACCATCGCCGGCGTCGACCTGAGCCAGTCGCTGCTGCAGGTCGATTCGTACGGCGGCGCCGTCAACAAACCAGAGCGCATCGCCGACACCGCAGTGCCGCAGCGCGCATCGATCATGAAGCTGCAGTACCAGACCTACTGGCGCGACGCGAAGGACGACGCCGGCCACCTGCGCTGGATCGGCGACTTCTACCGCGACGTGTACGGCACGCCCGACGTGCCCGAGCGCCGCGCCGGCACGCCCTACCCCGGCGAGCGCTACGAGGGCTGCTACATCAACTACCCCGACAACGACATGCTGGCCTACCCCTTCTGGCCGCAGCTCTACTACGGCGACCAGGGGCTCTACGACTTCCTGCGCAAGGTGAAGCGCCGCTACGACCCGAACAACATCTTCCACCACGCGATGTCGGTGCGTCCGTGACAAGGCCCGATCGAGAGAGGAACGACACCATGACAGCCCAGACCGGCCAGAACCGCCGCACCGTCATGCAATGGCTCGGCGGCGCATCCACGCTCGGCGCGCTCTCGCCCGTGCTGCCCGCCAATGCGCAACAAGCCCCGGCCCCAGCCGTGCCCGCGGAAGCGCCCGCCGGGCCGGCGCCCCGCTTCGCCTATGTCGGCACCTACACCTTCGACGCTCCCGGCGGCACCGCCGGCGGGCCGGCCTCGAAAGGCATCTACGTGCTCGCCATGCAGGACGGAGGCTGGACGCCGCTGCAGACGGTGGAAAGCGCGAACCCGTCCTTCCTGGCCGTGCATCCGAACCGGCGCTTCCTCTACGCGATCAACGAAATCGACACGTACCAGGGCCTGCCCACCGGCACTGCCGAGGCCTATGCCATCGACGAGCGCAGCGGCCGGCTCACGCTGGTCAACCGCCAGCCGCTGTCGCTCTCGGGCGTGATCCCGGCGCACCTGGCCGTGTCGCCCGACGGCCGGGCGCTGGTGGTAGCGCTGTATGGCGGCGGTGCCTACAACGTGCTGCCCATCGGCAGCGACGGCGCGCTCGGCAAGGTCTCGGGCATCGAGAAGGAAACCGGCTCCGGCCCCGACACCGAGCGGCAGGAATCGCCGCATCCGCACATGGTGCAGTTCGATGCCTCGGGTGGGCGCGTGCTCGCGACCGACCTCGGCAGCGACCGCATCAACGTCTTCACGCTGGCGGACGGCAAGCTGGCGCCCATCGGCCGCACGGCCGTGCAGGCCGGCAGCGGGCCGCGCCACCTGGCGCTGCATCCGTCGCAGCGCCATCTCTACGTGGTGGGTGAGCTCGATGCATCCGTGAGCTGCTACGGCTACGACGCGGCGAGCGGCGCTGTCGGGGCGCAGCGGCAGCGCGTCTCGACCCTGCCCGACGGCTACACCGGCCAGAAGAGCGCGGCTGCGCTGGTGATGCATCCCTCGGGGCAGTTCCTCTATGCGAGCAATCGCAGGCTGAAGTCGGAGCATCCGCTGGCCGACAGCATCGCCGTGTTCCGCATCGATGCCGCGAGCGGCAACCTGACGCCGCTGCAGCACTGGAGCGAGGGCTTGCGCTTTCCGCGCGCGCTGGCCGTCGCGCCTGATGGCAAGCACCTCTACGCGCTGAGCCAGAAGGGCGACACCATCCTGCGTCTGCGCATCGACCCCGCCACCGGCCGGCTCGACCAGCCGGTGCAGGTGGCGCAGGTGCCGACGCCGGTCTGCCTGGTGTTCGCCTGACCGGAGCTAGCTCGCGCTGCCCCGCGTGAGCATCCGCCCCGCGCGCGCAAGCACGCGTGCCTCGGCCTCGCCGCCGCGATAGGCCAGCACGCCGTTCACGAACACGCGCTCCACGCCCAGGCTCACGCCGTGCGGCTTGTCGTAGGTGGCGGTGTCGGCGATGGTCTCGGGGTCGAACACCACCACGTCGGCCATGGTGCCGGCGCGCAGCAGGCCGCGGTCGGCGATGCGCAGGTTGCGCGCGGTCATGCCGGTCATCTTGTGTACCGCCTGCTCCAGCGTGAACAGCCGGCGCTGGCGCCAGTAGCGCGCGAACACGCGCGGGAAAGCGCCCCACAGGCGCGGATGCGGATGCCGGTCATGCGGCAGGCCGTCGCTGCCGATCATGGTGAGCGGATGCGCGATGACGCGCTCCACGTCTTCCTCCTGCATCTGGAAGTAGCAGGCACCGCCGGGCTTCAGCCGCAGGCAGGCCTCCTGCTCGCTCACGCCCCATTCGCGCGCGATGTCGGACACCAGCCGCCCCGTCATCTCCGGATGCGGGTCGGACCAGGTCAGCAGCACGTCGATCACGCCGTCCACCAGGTCCTCGCGCAGCACGGTGGAACCGGCCACGTAGGGGTACACGTCCATCGCGATCTTCTGGCGCTGCGCGAGCGATTCGATCAGCGGCAGCGTCTCCTTCGTGCGGCCCCAGTTGGCGGGGCCGGCGCACTTGTGGTGCGAGATCACCAGCGGCACGCCGGCCTCGAAGGCGCAGTCGCCAGCCTCGTGCAGCGCCTCGATGATCTGCTGCATCTCGCTGCGCAGGTGCGTGGCGTAGACGCCGCCGTGGCGACTCACCACGCGTGCCAGCGCGGTCACCTCTTCGGCGGGCGCCGCGAAGGCTTCTTCGTAGAACAGGCCCGAGGACATGCCGTGCGCCCCGTCGGCCATGCAGCCGTCGAGCAGCGCCTCCATGCGCGCCAGCTCATCGGCGCTGGCCGGACGGTCCAGCGCCTGCATGGCAGCGAAGCGCAGCGTGGTGTGTCCCACCAGCGCGGCCACGTTGAGCGCGGGCTGCGTCGCATCGACGGCCGCGCGGTACTCGGCCATGGTCGCGTGCTTGAACGAGTCTGCGCCCAGCAGCGTGAGCGGCGGCAGCGACTGCGGCGTGCGGTACGGCGCGAGCGAGATGCCGCAGTTACCCGTCACCACCGTGGTGATGCCCTGGGACACCTTGGGCAGGCACAACGGGTCGCGCAGCACGATGGCGTCGTCGTGCGTGTGCGCGTCGATGAAGCCGGGGGCGATCACCTTCGCGCGGCAGTCGACGACTTCCACGTCGGCCAGCGCCAGCCCTTGCGGCAGCCGGTCGCGCAGGCCCTCGCCGAGCGCGACGATGCGGTCGCCCTGCAGCAGCACGTCGCCGGGCCACGAAGGTCCGCCAGAGCCGTCGACCACCAGGCCCGCCTCGAGCAGGATGGCCTTGCCGTTGTCTTCGCTCACGATGCGCTCCCTCCGTCGTTGACCCCGCCGCCGTCCCAGCTCTGCAGCGGATGCGTGGTGGCGTCGATGCCATGGCGCTGGAAGGCCTCGCGCGCGCGCTGCAGGCGCTGAACCGCGGGCTCGCCGCGACGCTGGGCCACCAGCACGGTGAGGATCTCGATGACCGTGAGGTGCGTGAGGTAGGCGTCGATGCCCACGTGCATCACCGCGTCGTCGGGCACCGACAGGCCCAGCAGGAAGTCGGCCCTGGCCGCGAGCGCCGTGCCTGGCCGTGTGAGCGCGACCACCTTGGCACCTTGGCCGCGCGCGATGTCCACCGCGTCGAGCAGCGAGGGCATGCCGCCCACGTGCGAGATGGCGATGACCACGCCGCCCGGGCGCTGCGCCGCGCCGGCCACCTGCTGCAGGTGGTAGTCGGCCCAGGCGTTGGCCGAGAGGCCCAGGCGGAAGAGCCGCGCCTGCAGGTCGTTGGCCATGAACCACGAGGTGGCGCCCGCGCCGTACAGGTCGACATGCGGTGCCGCCGCGATGGCCGCCACGGCGCCGTCGAGCACCTGCATGTCGAGCTGGCCGCGCACGCCAGAGACCGAGGCCGCGGCGCTGCGCGCGATCTTGCCGACCACTTCGTCGGCCGCGTCCTCGATGTTCACGCGGCGGTGCAGCGGCGAGCCGCCGAGCGCGAGCTCCTGCGCCAGCGCGAGCTTGAATTCGCGCAGGCCCGCGAAGCCGAGGTCGCGGCAGGTGCGCATGATGGTGGGCACCGAGCTGCGCGAGCGCTCGGCCAGCTGCTCGAAGCTTTCTTCGAGCACGCGGTCGGGGTCTTCGAGGATCAGGTCGAGAATCGCGCGCCGCGTCGCCGGGGCGTCGCTGCGGATGTCCGCGATCTTCTGGAGCAGTGAGGGGGTCATCGCAACGCAATCAGAAGTGCATGGCCACCGCGTCGCTCACGCGGTAGTCCTGCTCGACAACCGGCATCCAGTGCCACTTGTCGAAGGTGGTGCAGGGGTGCGAGATGCCCAGGCCCACGCGGTCGCCGACCTTGGGCGCCTCGGCTTCCTCGTTCGCTTCCCAGCGCAGGTAGGCGTGCTGGTCGTTCAGCGCGGTGATCTTCCAGCCCGCGGGCACGCCCTGCGGCTGCAGCACGCCGCGCGCCGCGCGCGCGATGGGCACGGGCAGCGAGAGGTCGAAGGAGATGTCGCGCTTGCCCACCGCCAGGATCGCCAGGCCCGGTTCGGGGCGCGACTGCACGGTGGCCCAGACTTCCATCGCCGGCACCAGGCTCTCGCCGCAGTTACAGCCCAGGCGCTCGTCCACCGCGCTCACCATGCGCTTGTAGAAGCCGTGGTCGTGCGTCACGTAGCAGCCCGAGCGCAGCAGGCCGCGCACCGGCGCGCCCAGCGCGGGCTTGAGCCGGCCGGCCACGAGGTCGAAGATGGCCGAGCCACCGGCCGAGACCAGCACCTCGTCGGTCTCGAAAAGCTTGTTCTCGTCGCAGTGGCGGGCCACGGCTTCCACGCGGTCCATCAGCGCCTTGGCGTAGGCTGTGTCGGGCTCGCTCTGGCCGGTGGCGCCCTGCCCTTCGTAGCACTCGATGCCCACGAGCCGCACGGCCTCGCTGGCGCGCAGCCGCGTGGCCAGCGCCACGGCTTCCTCGTGCGTGCGGCAGCCGGTGCGCGCGCCGTCCACGCCGATCTCGATCATCACGTCGAAGGGCACGCTTGCCGGGTGACGCGCCGACCAGTCCTCGATGAGCGCGAGCTGCGCCAGCGAATCCACCAGGAACACGATGCGCAGGTCGGCATGCTCGCTCAGCAGCATCTGGATGCCGGCCAGGTCCTCGTCGCTCACCACCTGGTTGGCGATGAGCGTGCGGCGCGCGCCGGCCGCAACGCCCACGGCCAGCTGCGTGACGGTGGCGAAGGTCAGGCCCCAGGCGCCGGCGTCGAGCTGGCGCCGGAAGAGCTGCGGCGACATGGTGGTCTTGCCGTGCGGCGCGAGGTCGATGCCCCACTCGCGCACGCGCGACTGCATCCACGCCAGGTTGTGTTCGAGCGCCTCGCGCTTGAGCACGGCCAGCGGCAGCGGCAGGTCTCCGGCCAGCACGTTCCAGCCGGCGCTGCCGATCTCGCTGCGGCGGCGCGGCGCGGCGGTGCGCGGATAGCCCTTGAAATTGCTGCCCAGCAGCGGGTCGGTGAAATCGGTGGCGGCAGTCATGGTCATGCGGCAATGTTTGATAGCAGTTCTTTGCGGATGCAGGCGCTGTAGTGTCCTGCCGAAATCTCTTCCAGCGGCGGCACCGTCTGCGCGCAGGCCTCGATGGCGTGCGGGCAGCGCGTGCGGAACACGCAGCCCGAGGGCGGCGCGATGGGGCTCGGGATGTCGCCCTTGAGCGCGATGCGCTCGGTCGTCATCTCCGGGTCGGGTTTGGGGCTCGCGGCCAGCAGCGCGCGGGTGTAGGGGTGCGAGGGGCGCGCGAACAGTTCCTCGGTGCTGGCGACTTCCATCACCTTGCCGAGGTAGAGCACCACCACGCGGTCGCACAGGTACTCGACCACGTCGAGGTCGTGCGAAATGAAGAGCATCGTCAGGCCCAGCCGCTCGCGCAGGTCGGCCAGCAGGTTGATGACCTGCGACTGGATCGACACGTCGAGCGCCGACAGCGGCTCGTCGGCCACGATGAACTCGGGCTCCACCGCGAGCGCGCGCGCCACGCCGATGCGCTGGCGCTGGCCGCCCGAGAACTCGTGCGGGAAGCGGTTGGCGTGCTCGGCGCGCAGGCCCACGGTTTCGAGCAGCTCGGCAATGCGCCTGTCGCGCGCCGCCGCGCCCTTGTGCAGGCCGTGCGTGGACAACGCCTCCCCGAGGATCGCGCTGATGCGCATCTTCGGGTTCAGGCTGGCGTACGGGTCCTGGAAGATGATCTGCAGCTTGCTGCGCAGCCTGCGCATGCGCTCGGCCGAGAGCTCGCCGATGTCGTCGCCCCGGTAGAACACCTGGCCGCTGGTGCGTTCGAGCAGGCGCAGCACGGTGCGGCCGATGGTGCTCTTGCCCGAGCCCGATTCGCCGACCAGGCCCAGCGTTTCGCCGGGCTGGATCGCGAAGGACACGTCGTCGACGGCGCGCACCGGGCGGTCGCTGCTGCCGAAGTATTTCTTGAGTCCGCGGACTTCGATGAGGGGCGCGGAAGAGGAAGAAGAGGAAACAACGGCGCTCATGCGGCCCTCGCGAGTGTTTGGTCGGGCTGCACGCGTACGCATCGCGCCTGGCGGCCCTGCCGGATGTCCAGCAGCGGCGGCATCGCGGCGCTGCATTCGGCAAGCGCCAGGTCGCAGCGCGGCTCGAAGGCGCAGCCCGGCGGCGGCGCCAGCGGGCTCGAAACCTGCCCGCGAATCGCGAACAGCCGCTTGGGCTTGGGCTGGCCGGGCTGGCGCGCCTTGCCCGGCAGGCAGGCCAGCAGGCCCTGCGTGTACGGATGCTCGGGCTGCGCGAACAGCGGCCGCACCGGCGCGCTCTCGACCACGCGGCCCGAATACATCACGACCACGTCGTCGGCATGGTGTGCGACCACGCCGAGGTTGTGCGTGATGAACAGGATGCTCATGCCCGTTTCGGCCTGCAGCCGGCGCATGAGTTCGAGGATCTGCGCCTGGATGGTCACGTCGAGCGCGGTGGTGGGCTCGTCGGCAATCAGCAGCGTCGGGTCGCAGGCCATGGCCAGCGCGATCATCGCGCGCTGGCGCATGCCGCCCGAAAGCTGGTGCGGATACTCGTGGATGCGCTGCGCCGCCGCCGGGATCTCCACCAGCTCCAGCATGCGCTGCGCATGCGCCAGCGCCGCCTTGCGGTCGAGCCCCTTGTGCAGGCGCACGCTTTCCGCAATCTGCTCGCCGATGGTGAACACCGGGTTCAGGCTGGTCATCGGCTCCTGGAAGATCATCGACAGCTGGTTGCCGCGCAGCGAGCGCATCTCGCGCTCGCCGATCTGCAGCAGGTCGAGCGTCTTGCCCTCGCGCGTCACGAAGGAAGCACTGCCGCTGACCTGCGCGTTGGCCGTCTTGGGCAACAGGCGCATCAGCGTGAGGCTGGTGACCGACTTGCCAGAGCCCGACTCGCCGACCAGCGCCGTCGTCTTGCCGGGCTGGATCGAGAAGCTCACGTCGGCCACCGAGCGCACCAGGCCGTCCTCGGTGGGAAAGCTGGTGCTCAGGTTGCTGACCGTGAGGCGTGGGGTCTGGTTGTTGTTGGCGGTCGTCATGGTCAGGCGCCCTTCTTCAGCTTGGGGTCGAGCAGGTCTCGCACGCCGTCGCCCAGCAATTGCAGCGACAGCGCCGTGAAGATGATCGCGAGCCCCGGGAACAGCACCACCCAGAAGGCCTGGTGCGCGTACTGCTGACTGCCCGCGACCATGGTGCCCCAGGTCGGGATCTCGGGCGGCACGCCCACGCCAAGGAACGACAAGCCCGCCTCGGCCAGGATGGCGTAGGCGAAGATGAACGACACCTGCACCAGGATCGGCGACATCAGATTCGGCAATATGTGCCGCCAAAGGATGCGCGAGGTGCGCACGCCCAGCGCGCGCACGGCCTCCACGAACAGCAGCTCGCGTACCACCAGCGTCGAGGCCCGCACCACCCGCGCCACGCGCGGCGTGTAGACCAGCACCAGCGCAAGCACGGTGTTGACCAGCGAGGGCCCGAGGATGGCCACCAGCGCGATGGCCAGCAGGATGTCAGGGAAGGACATCATCGCGTCGACCACGCGCATCAGCGGCGCATCGAGCCGGCGGAAGAAGCCCGCCATCAGGCCCAGCACGGTACCGGCGATCACGGCGCCCAGCGCGGTGAGCGCGGCGATGGCCAGCGAGTAGCGCGCGCCGTGCACGATGCGCGAATAGAGGTCGCGGCCGAGCTCGTCGGTGCCGAGCAGGTGCTCGGCGCTGGGCGCCTTCAGGCGCTCCAGCACGGCCGTGTCGTTGGGGTCGATGGAGGCGAACAACGGCGCGCCGATCGCGAGCACCGCGATCACGAGCAGCACCAGCGCGGACACCATCACGATGCGTCTGTGCATCAGCTGGCGGAGCATTCGGGGCATCTGCATTTTTCTCAGACCTTCACGCGCGGGTCGACCACCGCGTACAGCAGGTCGATGGAGAAATTGATGAGCACGTAGATCGCGGCGATCACGAGCAGCGCGCCCTGGATGACAGGGTAGTCGCGCCGCAGCACCGCGCTCACCACGAGGTTGCCCACGCCGGGCAGGCCGAACACGGTTTCGGTGATGACCGCGCCGCCGATCATCAGCGCGACCGTCAGGCCGATCACCGTGACGATGGGCACCAGCGCATTGCGCAGCGCATGCTTGAGCACCACCGTGCTTTCGCTCAGGCCCTTGGAGCGTGCGGTGCGCACATAGTCTTCGCCCAGCACGTCGAGCATCGAGGCGCGCGTGAAGCGGATGATGAGCGCCGAATTCAGCAGGCCCAGCACCGTGGCCGGAAGCACCAGCGAGTGCAGCCGTTCGGCGAATGGCGCATCGGGCGCGCCGTAGCCCGAAACCGGGAACCAGCCGAATGAAACCGCGAAGATCTGGATCAGTACGATGCCCAGCCAGAAGCTCGGGATGCTCGCGCCCAGCATCGCGATGCCGGTGAAGAGCTGGTCGACCACGCGCCCACGGAACACGGCGGAGACGATGCCGCATGGCACGCCGATCAGCGCCGCGATGGCCACGGCCATCAGCGCGAGCAGCGTGGTGGGTTCGGAGCGCTCCCACAGCGCCTGCGTCACGGGGCGCTGCAGGAAGATGGACTGACCGAGATTGCCCTGGAGCACCTCGCGCAGCCAGTAGCCGAACTGCACGGGCAGCGGCTTGTCGAGGCCGTACTCCTTCTGCACGCGGGCGATGTCGGCCGCGGTGGCCTGGTCGCCCAGCAGCACCGAGACCGGGTCGCCCGAAGCGGCGCGCGTGAGCACGAAGACCAGTACCGCCACGATGGCGAGCACGATCAGCATGCCCGCGGCGCGGGAGGCGATGTAGCGGAACAGCGATTTCTTCATCACGCGGAAAACTCGATGGCGGCGGCGGAACCGACCGCAACGTACTGGCCGGTGAACCTGATGTCGCCACCCTTCACCTGGAAGACGGTCACGTTGTCGCCCTGCTTGTTGTGGCAAACGTAGAGGAAGCGCCCGCTCGGGTCGAGCGTGCAGCTGCGCGGGTAGTTGCCGCGCGACCATTCCTCGCGCACCAGCGTGGGCGCGCCGGTGCGGGCGTCGACCTTGAAGATGGAGATCGAGTCGTGCAGGCGGTTGAGCGACACGAAGTGCTGGCCGTCGGGCAGCATGCGGATGCCCGATGCGTAGCTGGTGCCCTTGAAGCCCTTGGGCAGCGCCGAGGTCTCGCTCACCAGCGCGAGCACGCCGGTGGCGTTGTCGTAGCGCATGAAGGCGATGGTCGAGGCCTCTTCGTTCACCAGGTAGAACCACTTTCCGTTCGGATGGAACACGAAGTGGCGCGCGCCCGAGCTTTCCGACACGGCCACCGTGCTGGGCTGGCTCAGCACGCCGGTGATGCGGTCGAAGCGATAGGAGATGACGCGGTCGAGCCCCAGGTCGGCCACCAGCACGAAGTTGCCCTTCGGGTCGGCATGCACCATGTGCGCGTGCGGGCCGTCGTGGTCGCTGGTGGCGAAGCCTTCGTGCGAACGCGCGGCAGCCGGCACCACGTCGGCGCCGGGCTTGCAGGGCGTGCCCGCGCCGCAGGCATCCACGTCCTTGTAGACGACGGCGGCGATGCTCGCGTCGGGCGTGCCGTCGGCGCGCAGCGCGAGCACGCTGACGTCGCCGCTCGCGTAGTTGGCGGTGAACAGAAAGCGGCCGTCGGGGTGCACGCTGATGTAGGCCGGGTCCTTGCCACCGCAGGGCGTCTCGGACACGAAGCTCAGCGCGCCGTCGGCGCCAATGCGGAAGGCCGAAACCGAGCCGGCCTCGAACTCGTTGGCCGCATACAGCATCGGCAGCTTCGGGTGGCGCGCGAGCGAGGCAGGGTTGCGCAGCTTCGCACCCTCGCCCGTGCTCGCCACGGCAGCCGGCGCGCCGGGGATGGGCTTGAGCGCACCGGTGGCGCTGTCGAGCACGAACTGGTGCACGCCCTGCCCACGCCCGCCGCGCCACGGCTTGCCGCCGTCGCTGTAGGTGCCGACGTAGGCGTAGACCGGCCCCGAGGTGGCCGCTTGAACGGTGGAGGCCGTGAGGCCAAGGGCTCCGAGGCCGGAGGCCAGTGCGCTGGCTTGCAGAAGTTGGCGACGCGATGGCATGGCTGTGTTCCTTGCTGGCTTGCTTGCTGCGTGCCTGCTTACTTGATCTTCGCGTTCCAGAAGAACGGCCAGGTCGCGGGCTGGTAGTTGTCCAGCGCCGGGCTCTTGGCGGAGAGACCGTTGAACTTGCCGACGTTGATGTACGGCACCTCGTCGTACACCACCTGCTGCACCTTGCCCCACAGCGCGCCGCGCTTGGCAGGATCGCTCTCGACGTTGAAGGCCTGCAGCGCCGACTTCTTGGCCGGTGAATCCCACCAGCCGGGCGCGCCGTCGCCGAGCTGCGGCGGCGAGAGCATCGGCTCGGGGAACTGGCCCGAGTGGGTGACGTAGATGTCCCACAGCTTGGCGTCGTTGCGGCGCTGCACCAGCGTGGCCCAGTCGACCACGTTGAGGTCGACCTTGAAGCCGGCGCGCTTGAGCTGCTCGGCCATCAGCAGCGCCATGTTGTAGTGGAAGTCGTACTGGCGGCTGGTGAGCACGCGGATCGGCTCGCCCTTGTAGCCGGCCTTGGCGGCGGCTTCCTTGGCCTTGGCGGCGTTGCGCTGGTTGTACTGGTCGGCGCCGGCGGCCGAGTAGAACGGCGAGCCCTTCGGGAAGTGGTTGGCCTCGGCCGTGAAGAAGCGCGTGTCGCCGAAGCCGGCGGCGAGCATCTCGCCCTCGCCCAGCGCGGTCTGGATCGCCTGGCGCACCGGCTGGCTGGCGGCCACGCCTTCCTTGGTGTTGAGCACGAGGTACGGGAAGCCGAACGAGGGCGTCATGATCGGCACGGTCTTGCCGCCCGACTTCTCCAGGCGCGGCAGCGCTTCCACTGGCAGCAGGTCGGCGAAGTCGTACTGGCCGGCCAGCGCACCCTCGACGCGGGTGCTGGCGTTGGGCACGGGCACGAAGCGCAGCTCCTCGATGGCCGCCTCGCGCTTGCCGCCATAGCCGCTGGCGGCTTCCTTGCGCGCGCTGTACTTGTCGAAGCGGGTGAGCAGCACGAACTGGTCGGGGCGGCGCTCCTTGAACTTGTAGGGGCCGGTGCCGACGAAGTCCTTCAGCGGCGATGCGATGGAGTCCTTGGCCATGATGGCCGCCATGCCGCTGGGCAGCGCGAACTGCGAGAGCAGCGGCGCGTAGGGCTCCTTCAGCACCACCTCGACCGCCAGCGGACCCTTGGCCTTGAGGCTCTCGACTTCCTTGCCCACGGCCTTGCCGCGCGGCGACTGGTCCATCCAGCGCTGCAGGCTGGCCACCACGTCGTCAGCCGTGAGTTCGCGGCCGTTGTGCAGCATCACGCCCTTGCGCAGGGTGATGGCGTAGGTCTTGCCGTCGGCCGAGATCTTCGGCATGCCCTCGGCCAGCATCGGCACCACGTTCCACTTGGCGTCGAAGGTGTAGAGCGTCTCGTACACGTGCTGCATGATGGTTCCGACCAGGTCGGCGGTCGAGGCCATCGGGTCGAGCGTCTGCGGCTCCGCCACCATCGCCAGCGTGGCGAAGTTGCGCGGGCCCTGGGCATGGGCGCTTTGCTGGGGCAGCGCGGCGCACAGCATCGCGAGCAGGGAGGCTCCCAGCAGGCTGCGCTTCGACAGCATGGGCAGGCGCTGGACAAGATCGACGTGGGGCATGGGGAACTCCTTCATGGGGCGGGCCGGTTTGTGAAAGAAATTTTCTCGTTGGCCCGGACTTTGAAGCAGTATTCATGCCTAATCATCCGTGTTAACCCTCGTTCAGGGGTTATTTTGAAATAGATTTTCAAATCAGAGGGATACTCGCGGCTCGTTTTCCCTCTTCCCAGTCCTTTTCTTACCTTCTTTCACTACCTAGGAGTTCCCATGCCCCTCGAATACCTCGGCGCCCCGCCCCTGGCCTCCGACCGCCAGGTCCGCCCCTTCTCCCCGGCCGTGCGCGCCGGCGACTTCATCTACGTGTCGGGCCAGGTGCCCGTGAACAAGGAAGGCGAGATCGTGGCCGGCGGCATCGAGGCCCAGACGCGCCAGGTGATGGAGAACATCAAGACCGTGCTCGCACTGGCCGGCGCCACCCTCGACGACGTGTGCAAGAGCACCTGCTGGCTGCAGGACGCGCGCGACTTTGGTGCCTTCAACCGCATCTACATGAGCTATTTCGGTGAAAACAAGCCGGCGCGCTCGACCACCGAAGCGCGGCTGATGGTCGACGCGCGCGTCGAGATCGACGTGGTGGCCTACAAGCCCAAGGCCTGATCAGCCGTGCAGCTCGGTCTTGCGCTGGATGATGCGCGAGACCAGCCCGTACTCCACGGCCTCCTCGGCCGACAGCCAGCGGTCGCGCTCGATGTCGGCAAGCACCACGTCGATGGGCTTGCCGGTCTCGCGTGCGATCTCGTGCGCGATGCGCTGGCGGGCCTTGATGATTTCCTGCGCCTGGATGGCAATGTCGGTCGCCTGGCCGCCCGCGCCGCCGCTGGGCTGGTGGATCAGGAAGCGGGTGTTCGGCAGGCACACGCGGCGCTCGCGCGGCGCCGCCAGGAACAGGTGGGTGGCCGCGCTGCCCACCCAGCCGGTGCCGATCATGTTCACCGGCGCGCTGATGAAGCGCACGATGTCGTGGATGGCATCGCCCGACTCCAGGTGCCCGCCGGGCGAGCTCACGAGGATGTCGATGGGCTTGTCGGAACTGTCGGCATCCAGCGCGATGAGCCGGCGCGTGACGTCTGCGGCCACCGAATCGCTGATGGCGCCGAAGATCAGCAGCGTGCGCGACTTGAACGCTTTTTCTTCCAGGTAGGAATTGCGCGGCTCGGCGGTGGCCGCGGGCTTGGTGTCGTCTTCGGATTCCATCGAGAACATGGGCATGGCGTGCATGAAGAAAGCTCCTGTCTGTGGTTGAACTGTCTTGACGAACAAGCCCACAGTTTCGTGACATTCCGGGCTATGGCAAGCTGCGCCAATGCTCGATGAACGCTACCTCTCGCAATTCCCGGCGCTGCGAAGCCGGCTGGTTCGCGCGGCGGCGCGCATTCTCGGCACCTCGGCCGACGCCGAGGACGTGGTGCAGGACAGCTACCTGCGCGCGCTGGAGGCCGGCGACGGGCCCGCGCCCGCTTCGGTGCAGGCCTGGCTGACAACGGTGATGCAGAACCTCGCTATCGACAGGCTGCGGCGCGATGGCTGGATGCAGCGGTGGCTGAAGGATACGGAAGGGCTTGCGTCCGAGGCACCGTCGGCAGAAGCGGAGGCGGCGCAGGCCGAATCCATAGAGCGGGCGCTGAGCCTGATCGCCGGCAGGTTGTCACCAGCAGACGGCGCCGCGGTGCTGCTGCGCGAAGTCTTCGAAGCCAGCTTCAAGGAAATTGCCGAAGCCAGCGGCAGAACGGAAACGGCCTGCAGGCAGCAGCTGCATCGCGCATTGCTGCGGCTGCGCCAGCCCAAGAGCGAGGACGAAGCCGGATCACCGGACGCGGTCTTCCACGTCTACCGGCAGGCGCTGCAGGACTGCGATGCGCGGGTGCTGTTCGCGATGCTGCGGCAGCCGCCTGCGCGCGCCCTCGCAACGTCGGCGAGCGCAGCCAACGGAACGCCGCGCACCCCGCGCACCATCTGCCAGGTCGTGCAGTTGGGCGGCCGGCTCGGGCTGGTGCTGACGCTGGGCGGAAAGGTGCTGTGTGTCTTGCCGCTCGATGCGAGACAGGCGGACGAAGAGCCTGAAGCAGTCCTGTATTAGCCCCTTCCCCAACGGAGGAAGGAGAAAACCGGGAATCAGCCCGCCAGCCGACCGGCGACCAGCTGCAGCACCCGATCACACCGCTTCGCCAGATCCTGGTCATGCGTGACCATCACGAAAGCGGTGCCGTGCCTGTGCGCGAGATCGAGCATCAGCTCGAAGACCGTATCGGCCGTGCTGCGGTCGAGGTTGCCGGTGGGCTCGTCGGCCAGCACGCAGGCCGGCTGCGTGACCAGCGCGCGCGCGATCGCCACGCGCTGGCGCTCGCCGCCCGAGAGTTCGGCCGGGCGGTGGTGCAGGCGCTGGCCCAGGCCCACGCTCTCGAGGATCTTCGCCGCCGATTGCGCGGCCGCATGCGGCTCAGTGCGGCGGATCTTCAGCGGCATCGCCACGTTGTCCAGCGCGCTGAACTCGGGCAGCAGGTGGTGGAACTGGTAGACGAAGCCCAGGTGCTGGTTGCGCAGTCGGCCCTGCTCGGCCGGGTCGGCATGGGCGATGTCCTTGCCCAGCAGCTCGACCTTGCCGGCGGTGGGCTCGTCGAGCCCGCCCATCAGGTGCAGCAGCGTGCTCTTGCCGGAGCCCGAGGCGCCGACGATGGCCAGCGTTTCGCCGGCATGAACATCGAGGTCCACGCCGTGCAGCACGGTCAGGTCGAGCCTGCCCTCGTGGAACCGTTTTGTCAGTCCACGGGCTTTCAGAACAACACTATTGGCGCCGGGCCGCCCCAAGCCAATAGCGGCCCCCTCGGGGGGCAGCGAGGACACGACAGTGCCGAGCGTGGGGGTCAGTTCACTCATAGCGCAGGGCTTCGGCAGGGTTCACGCGGCTGGCGCGCCAGCTCGGATACAGCGTGGCGACGAAGGCCAGCACCAGGGAAATGATCGCGATGGGCACGATGTCGCTTTGCTGCGGATCGCTGGGCATCTTGCTGATCAGGTAGATGTCCTTCGGCAGGAAGCTCGCGTGGAAGAGCTGCTCCAGGAAAGGCACGATCACGTCGATGTTGTAGGCGATGCCCAGGCCCAGCAGCAGGCCGGCCACGGTGCCGATCACGCCCACCATCGCGCCCTGCACCACGAAGATGCCCATGATGCTGCGCGGCGAGCTGCCCAGGGTGCGCAGGATGGCGATGTCGGCGCGCTTGTCGGTCACGGTCATCACCAGCGTGGACACCAGGTTGAAGGCCGCCACCGCCACGATCAGCGTGAGGATGATGAACATCATGCGTTTCTCGACCTGCACGGCCGCGAACCAGGTCTTGTTCTGGCGCGTCCAGTCGCGGATGAGGAACTCGCCCGGCAGCGTCACGGCGAGCTGGTCGGCCACGTCGCGCGCCTCGTTGAGGTTCTTGAGCTTCAGGCGGATGCCGGTCGGGCCTTCGAGGCGGAACACCTTGGCGGCGTCCTGCTCGTGCACCATGGCCAGCGCGGAGTCGTATTCGTAGTGGCCCGAGTCGAAGGTGCCGACCACGGTGAACTGCTTCAGGCGCGGCACCACGCCCGCCGGCGTGACCTGCCCGCCCGGCGCTACCAGCGTTACCTGGTCGCCCGGCTGCACGAAGAGCGAGCGTGCCAGTTCCGCGCCCAGCACGATGCCGAACTGGCCCGGCACCAGCTTGTCGAAGGTGCCCCTGGAGGCGATGCCGTTGATGTCGGTGACTTCGGGCTCCAGCTTCGGATCAATGCCGCGCACCAGCGTGCCCTTCATGTCCTCGCCACGCGCGATGAGCGCCTGCGTGTTGATGAAGGGCGCCGCGCCGACCACCTCGGGGTGCTTGCGCGCCGCCGCCATGATCTGGTCGAGCTGCTGCAGCGCCTGCCCGTCGCGCGAGAAGATCTCGATGTGCGACACCACGCCGAGCATGCGGTCGCGCACTTCCTTCTGGAAGCCGTTCATCACACTGAGCACAATGATCAGCGCCGCCACGCCCAGCGCGATGCCGAGCATCGAGACACCGGAGATGAAGGAGATGAAGCCGTTGCGCCGCGTCGCCCGGCCTGCGCGCGTGTAGCGCCAGCCAAGCTGCAGTTCGTAGGGGAGTCGCATAGGGTCGGAATTGTGGCATCCCGGATGGCCCTGAGCCTTCCCGGACAATAGGGGAATGGCCGAAACCTCCCCACGCCAATTACTGATTCCCTTCGCCGGCCGCGGTTCCCCGTCATGCCGCGCTGCGCTGCCCACTCTTCAGCTTCCCAATCTCGAAAGCCTGCTCTCGCGGCTGACCCTCGCGGACACCGACACGCAGGACGAAAGCACGCGCTCGCCTCCGCATGAACGCGCGCTGGCGCAAGCACTAGGCATCGCCGCGCCCGACGGAGGCATTCCCTGGGCCGCGCTCGAAGCGCGCCGGCTGGGCATCGCCGCGCCGGGCGACACCGAAGGCTGGGGCATGGTCACGCTGTGCAACTGGCAGGTCGGCATCGACGACGTGGTGCTGGGCGATCCGGCCGCCATCGAGATCGACGCCACCGAATCGGCCGCGCTGCTGGAAGCCGCCCGCCCCTTCTTCGAGGAAGACGGCATCGCGCTGCATGCCTCGCCCGTGCCCGGCCGCTGGCTGGCGCGCGCCGGCATCTTCGACGGGCTGGCCACCGCCTCCATCGACCGCGCGGTGGGCCACCCCGTCTCGCAGTGGTCGCCGCTGGCCGACAGCGCCCGGCCGCTGCGCCGGCTGCAGAACGAAATGCAGATGCTGCTGTACACCCAGCGCGTGAACGACGAGCGCGCCGCGCGCGGCGTGCCGCCCATCAATTCCTTCTGGCTCGCCGGCACTGGCGCACTCAGGAAGGAAGAAACAGGAACGGCCACCGCGCCGACCGTGAACGACACCCTGCGCATCGCAGCCCTGCGCGACGACGGCATCGGCTGGGCCGCCGCCTGGCAGGCGCTCGACGCCGGCCCGCTCGCCGCCCTGCTCGCCGAGTACACGCGCGGCGCCAGCGACATCTCGCTGACGCTGTGCGGCGACCGCGCCTCGCAGCGCTACACCGTGCAGCCGCGCGGCCTGGCCCGCTGGGCGAAGAGCCTGTTCGAGCGCAAGCAGGCAGCCACCGTGCTGGAGGCGCTATGAAAATCATAGCCAGAGAGATCCCGCCGCGCACCGTCTGGGCGCTGGAACAGGCCGGCGTGCACCCGCTGCTGGCCCGCCTCTTCGCCGCGCGCGGCGTGCGCGCCAAGGAAGAGCTGGACGACGGCCTCGCGTTGCTGCTGCCCCCCGACACCCTGCACGGCACGCGCGAAGCCGCCGCGCTCCTGGCCGACGCCATCGCGCAGGACAAGCGCCTGTGCATCGTCGCCGACTACGACTGCGACGGCGCCACCGCCTGCGCGGTCGGCGTGCGCGGCCTGCGCCTGCTGGGCGCGAAGAATGTGAGCTACCTCGTGCCCGATCGCGTGGTCGACGGCTACGGCCTCACGCCGCCCATTGCCGAGCGCGTGGCCGCGAGCGGCGCCGACATGCTCATCACCGTCGACAACGGCATCGCCAGCGTCGAGGGCGTGGCCACCGCCAAGGCGCGCGGCCTGCAGGTGCTGGTGACCGACCACCACCTGCCCGGTCCCGAGTTGCCCTCGGCCGACGTGCTGGTCAACCCCAACCAGCCCGGCTGCGGCTTCGAGAGCAAGAGCATCGCCGGTGTCGGCGTGATGTTCTACGTGCTGCTGGCGCTGCGCTCCGAATTGCGCCAGCGCGGCGTGTTCGACACGGCCACGCAGCCGAAGCTCGATGCGCTGCTGCCGCTCGTCGCGCTCGGCACCGTCGCCGACGTGGTGCGGCTCGACGCCAACAACCGCCGCCTCGTGGCGCAGGGCCTGCGCCGCATCCGCGCGGGCGCGATGCCGGCCGGCGTCGCCGCGCTCTTCAAGGCGGCAGGGCGCAACGCGTCCGTGGCCACCACCTTCGACTTCGGCTTTGCACTCGGCCCGCGCATCAACGCCGCGGGCCGGCTGTCCGACATGACGCTGGGCATCGAATGCCTGCTGACCGACGACGCGGGCCGTGCCGAGGAACTCGCGCGCATGCTCGACGGCATCAATCGCGAGCGGCGCGACATCGAGGGCGGCATGCGCGACCAGGCGCTGCTTCTGGCCGAATCGCTGTTCACCGCCGACGGCGAGGGCATCGAAGCGCCGCCGCCGGCCATCAGCGTGTTCGACGCGGGCTTCCACGAAGGCGTGGTCGGCATCGTGGCCTCGCGCATCAAGGACCGCTTCCACCGCCCCACCTTCGTCTTCGCCGCGAGCGCTGCGCCGGGCAAGGAGCAGGAGCTGAAAGGCTCGGGCCGATCCATTCCGGGCTTCCACCTGCGCGACGCGCTCGACCTCGTGGCCAAGCGCCATCCGGGCGTGCTGCTGCGCTTCGGCGGCCACGCGATGGCGGCCGGCTGCACCGTGGCGCGCGAGCATTTCGAGACTTTCGAAAAAGGCTTTGCGCAGGTCGCGCGCGAGCTGCTGGCCGAGTCGGCGCTCACGCGCCAGATCGAGACCGATGGCCCCATCGCGCGCGAGTACATGCGCATCGACCTCGTCGACACCCTGCATCGCGAGGTGTGGGGCCAGGGCTTCGCGCCGCCCACCTTCAGCGAGGAAGTGGAAGTGGTATCGCAGCGGCTGGTGGGCGAGAAGCACCTGTCGCTCAAGCTCAGGCACCAGGGCCAGCCCATCGACGCGATGTGGTTCAGCCACACAGAGCCGCTGCCGCCGAAGGTCAAGCTGGCGTTCCGGCTCGACGCGGACGAGTGGCAGGGGGTGCGGCGGCTGCGCTTCCTGGTCGAAGGCGCGGAGTTCTAGAAGAAAGTTCCAGCGGAAGGTCCCGGGGGTTCCCGTTCGCAAGCGATGACGCGCGCGCGGTCGGGACGGATTCCTACGCATGCGCCGAGTCGTCGTTCTACGGTGGAAAAACACAACCACCACTTCAGCCACTTGAGCGATGGGATGAACTCCATCGCCGGCTTCAAGGAGAACGACATGCAGACCACAGACACCCGGCCGCCGCCTCGCCTCGACACGCGCCCCCTTGCCGTGGTAACCGGGGCCTCCTCCGGCATCGGCTTCCAGCTCGCGCTGCTCGCGGCACGCAGGGGCTACGACCTTCTGATCGGCGCCGACGAGCCGCTGTCGCAGGCCGAGACCGAGCTGCGCATGCTCGGGGCCAACGTGTTCTCGGTGCGCGCCGACTTCGCCACCCGCGACGGCGTGGACACGCTGCTGGCCGCCACCGAAGGCCGCCGCGTGGACGCGCTGTTCGCCAATGCCGGGCACGGGCTGGGCCACGGCTTCCTGGACCAGGACTTCCATGACGTGCAGCACGTCATCAACACCAATATCACCGGCACCATCTACCTCGTGCAATGCGTGGGCCGTGGGATGCGCGAAGCGGGCTGGGGCCGCATCCTCATCACCGGTTCCATCGCGGGTTTCCAGCCGGGCAGCTTCCAGGCGGTCTACAACGGCAGCAAGGCCTTCATCGATTCCTTCGCGATGGCGCTGCGCAACGAGCTCAAGGGCACGGGCGTGTCGGTCACCTGCCTGATGCCGGGCGTGACCGACACCCACTTCTTCGCGCGCGCCGACATGCTCGACACGCGCGTCGGCCGGCAGAGCGACAAGGCCGACCCGGCCGAGGTAGCGCGCATCGGTTTCGACGCGATGATGCGCGGCGAAAGCGGCGTGATCGCCGGCTGGCGCAACAAGATGCAGGTGGCGCTGTCGCGCGTGATGCCGGCGCCGCGCCTCGCCGAACAGCACCGGCGGATCGCCGAACCCGGCAGCGGCGAAGTGCACCAGCAGCAACAGCAGCACGCCCGGCCCTTCGTCTGAGCTGACTCCCTTTCCTGCGTGCCCGCACGCAGGGCTTGCGCGGGCGCTGCCGGCCCCGGCTACGATCGGCGACTTTCTTCCGACTTTCTGCCTGAAGCCGACCGGATGCCGCCCAGCCCTCGCCCCGTTGCAGCCAACCACCATCGCCCATGCAAACCGGCATGAGCTTCGGCCTGCTGGCCGGCCTCATGGTCTGCGGCCTCGTGCTGCTGCTGGTGTCCGGCAACGCGCGCATGCATGGCTGGTACGTGCTGGCCTGCGGCTTTGCGCTGGCGGGCTTCGCGGGGCTGGACCGCATCGCACCCGGCAGTTCCCTCGCGCACTGGGCCGCGTCGGCGCTGACGCTGTGGGCCGCCTGCCGGGTGGCGTTCGCGCGGCAGCTGCTGCGGCTGAACCGGCTTGCGCCGCGCCTGGATCGCATCGCGCTCGGGCTGCTCGCCGCGCTGGCCGTGGCGACGATTCATGCCGCCATCGACACCCGCCTGCCCTGGATATTGCGCGTGCTGCAGGCGCTGGTGGCGGCCTCCACCGTGCTCCTCGCGGTTGGCGCGCTGACGGTGCGCCGCCGCATGCCATGGCCCGCATTGCTCTTCTGCGTGGGCGCGGTGCTGATGCTTGCAGGCGTCTCGGCCGCGCATCTCCCCGCCTGGGGCGCGCAGCCGTGGACGCCGGGCCACGCGAGCCTTGCGCAGGCCGCGGTGATCGCCGAACTCGCGCTGCTGGCCCTGGCCGCCGCCGCGCGCATCCGCGATGAAAGGGCGCTGGAGGCACGCGCACAGGCCCTGATGGCCGCTCCCGGCATCGACGCGCTCACCGGCGCCGCCAGCGAAGCCGGCTTCGAGCTGCGCGGCGAGGAATGGCTGCGCGAGGACCGCAGCTTCTCGCTGATGCTGATCGGCCTGAACGGCTTCGACGCCGTGTACGAACGGCATGGGCAGGCGGGCGGCGACGCGGTGCTGGCAGCCATCGCGCAGCGCCTGCGCGAGCAGGTGCGCGCGGACGACATGGTGGCCCGGCTCGGCCCCGACAGCTTCGCGATCCTGCTGGTCGGCATGCCGCCGCGGCAGAAGCTCGCCGAGATGGCGATCCGCATCGAGACAGCCGGCGCGAGGCCGGTGGCCCACGAGGGCCGGCTGCTCGCGGGCGGTGAAATCAGCATGGGCATCGCCTGCCACCCCGGCGACGGCGACACGCTCGCCGGCCTGCTGGAAGCGGCCGAACGCGCGCTGGCGCACTGCAACCGGCAGCGCATGGGGCCTGCCTATGTCTTCGCGAACGAGCTCGGGCGCGCCTCCTGAATAGTTTCTTCGTAACCGCCACGCACCGGCCGGTGCGGAAAGCGAAATCTTCTTGCCGACAGGCACCGCGCGGCGGCCGAGCCTTCACGCCGGCCCCTTATCCTCGGCGGCGACCCAGCGGAAGGAACTGCCCGCGCGCCCGGCAACAAGGCCCGGGGCCGCCGTCTCCGACCGCTCTTCATCGATTCACAGGAGGACGTTTTTTCCATGCGCCGTTTTGAACTGATCGAGGGAACCGCCAGCAAATTCTGGGAGATCGAGCAGGCAGACACCGAGCTCAACATCCGCTGGGGCCGCATCGGCACCGCGGGCCAGAGCCAGACCAAGTCGTTCGCCGACGCCGCCAAGGCGGCAACTGCGCTGACCAAGCTGGTGAATGAGAAGACCGGCAAGGGCTACAGCGAAGTCGGCGTGGCCGCAGACGCGGCCATCGGCAAGACCGAGGCGAAGCCCAAGGCCGAGGCGGCGCCGAAGGCGGAAGCGGCAGCACCAGCAGCGGCGGCAGCGCAGGAGCCGGTGGCGGCAGCCCCCACCGAGAGCATCGACGCGCAGGCCGACCGTGTCTTCGAAGCCGTGCGTGCACAACTGGAGGCCGACCAGCTCAAGCCGACGGATGCCATCTCGGCGGCGGTGCTCAAGCGCCAGCACGGCGTGAGCGAACAGGGTGCGGCGCTCGCGTTCAAGCGGCTGAAGGACCAGGGCCTGCTCTCCGGCTGGGGCACCACCGCCACGCCGGGCAAGCGCGCCAGGGAAATCGCCCGCCAGCTCGCAGCTGCGGCCGCATCCGGCGGCACCGGGGCACCGGCCGCCCTGCCCTCCTCCGATGCGGCAGCCGGAACCGACACCCCGCCCTGGCTGGCCGCCGGCACGCCGGTGCGCTTCACGCCCGAGATGCGGCGCGTGGCCTTCGCATCGCGCCGCTTTCCGCAGCCGGTGGAAAGCCGTGGCGTGACGGCCGCGTGGTTCCTGGCGCAGCGCAAGCTGGAAGGCTCGATCGACCTCGACGGCACCGAAGCGGCGCTGCGCCCCGCGGCGCAGCGCGTGGTCGAGCGCGTGGGCGCGCCGGCCGCCGGCTCGGCGCCCGGCCCCGACACCGAAGCCGACGCGCTGATGCTCGCGCTCGCGCTGAGCACCTCCGGCTACTACGGCGAGAGCGAGCCGGCCGAGGCCATCGTCGACTACCTGGTCGCGCAGTACGGCCTGGCCGATGCCACCGGCGTCATGCTCGACGCGCAGCGCGTACAGGTCGAGACCGACTACAGCCACAGCACCAAGACCCGCAAGAGCCGCTTCACCAGCGCCGTGACCCGCCCGATGAGCAACGGCTGGCGCGGCCCGCTGGGCCAGGGCGAGCAGGCCATGCGGCGCCAGCTGGCCGCGGCCCCGCAGGAGGCCTGGCAGGAAGCCCGCGACCGGATCGAGGCGGCCCTGCCGCAGCTGCACGCGAGCCGCCGGCCGATCATCGCGATGCTGCTGCCCGATGCGCCCGAGATCTCGAACGCGCTGGCGCACTCGCTCGCGGCCGAAAAAGACACGCCCGAGACGCTGCACTGGCTGGCGCTCACCGCCACCGAGCCCGCCGCGATCGCACTGGCCGCGAAGACGCGCGTGGGCTACTCCACCGGCTTCTGGGGCCACGACAACATGGTCGCCACGCTGATCCAGGAACGCGGCATCGATGCGGTCGAAGGGCTGGAGCGTGGCGCGGCCAGCGACGAGGCCGGCGACGGGCTCGCCGCCATCGGCACGCCCGAGGCGGTGCAGGCGCTGGCGCGCGTGGCGGGCAGTTCCAAGGCGGCGCTCGCGCGCCTGGCGCTCTCGGTCGACCGCTGGCCGCAGGCGGCGCTGGTGGCGCTGTCGCGGCTGGTGGCCGCCGGCGGCAAGGACGCCAACCTCGTCACGCCCAGCCTCACGCGCCTGCTGCGCGCGCACGCGGGCTCGATCGACGCCCTGCGGCCCTGGCTCGATGCCGGCGCGCAGGCCGTCATCGACCGCCAGCTCGCGCTGCTGGCCGGCCCCGCCGAAGTGGCCGGCGCCGACGAGCTGCCGGGCGTGCTGGTCGCGCCGCCGTGGCTCGCCAAGGTGCAGAAGAAGGCGGCAGGCGCGCTGGTGCTGGAGCCGCTGGCGCTCGCGCCCGTGGAGCGCTGGGACGAGGCGGCGCGCGCGAACGCGCTGAGCGCCAATTCGTGGCAGAAGAGCCGCCATTCGAGCGCGCAGCAGGACGTGCGCGTGCTGCTCGAGGAGCTGGGCTTCGACCGCAGCAAGCAGCCGCTGCGCGGCCTGAACGAAGCGGCCGTGGCCGCGGTCGCCGCCGGCGATGCCGACGCGCTCATCGCCAGCTGGCGCGCGATGGTGGTCGAGCGCAAGAAGGAGCGCTACTACTGGTTCCGCTTCCAGTCGGACTACGCCGCGATGCTGCCGGCCGCCGTCGGCGTGCCCTTCTGGAACGCGATCGCCGGCGAGGCCGAGGACTACGGCATCGGCCGCATCCTCGCGACGCACGGCCTGGCGGTGCTGCCGGGCCTGCTGTCGATGGTGCGCGCCAAGCCGGGCGAGAACCTGTCCTTCGCGCTCTATTACGGCGCGCCCGAACTCGCGCTGCCCGCCGCGCGCGCCTTCGCCAAGCTCAAGACGCTGCGCGCCACCGGGCGCGAATGGCTGCTGAAGTTCCCGGAGCACGCCGCCTGCGGGCTGATCGCGCCCGCGCTGGGCAAGGCCGGCGAGGCACGCGACTGTGCCGGCTCGGCGCTTCGCCTGCTGCATGCCAACGGCCACGAGGCGCTGCTGCTCGAAGTGGCAGGCCGCTATGGCAGGCCCGAGGTGGTGGAGGCGCTGCGCGCCGTGCTCGACGAGAGCCCGCTCGACCGCTTCCCCACCAAGCGCGCGAAGCTGCCCGAGTTCTGGCAGCCGCGCGGCTGGCGCCGCCCGGTGCTGAAGAACGGCAAGGCGCTGCCCGACGACGCGCTGGAGCACCTGGGCCAGATGCTCACCTTCCCGACCAACGAAGAGGTCTACGCAGGCATCGCCGTGGTCAAGGAAGCCTGCGACGCCGCCTCGCTCGCCGACTTCGCCTGGGACGCCTTCACCGCATGGCTGGAAGCCAGCGGCCCGAGCAAGGAAGGCTGGGCCCTCACCAGCCTGGGCCACCTGGGCAACGACGACACCGCGCGCAGGCTCACGCCCTTCATACGCGCCTGGCCCGGCGAGGCGGCGCACGCGCGCGCCGTCACCGGCCTGGACGTGCTCGCCAACATCGGCAGCGACGTGGCGCTGATGCTGCTCAACGGCATCGCGCAGAAGGTCAAGTTCAAGGGCCTGCAGGACAAGGCGCGCGAGAAGATCGACGCCATCGCCGAGGCGCGCGGCCTGAGCACCGAGGAACTCGAGGACCGGCTCGCGCCCGACCTCGGCCTCGACGAGCAGGGCACCATGCGGCTCGATTTCGGCCCGCGCGCCTTCAAGGTGGGCTTCGACGAGACGCTCAAGCCCTACGTGCGCGAGATCGGCGCCGACGGCGTGGCCGGCGCCCGCCTGCCCGACCTGCCCAAGCCCAAGAAGACCGACGACGCCGAGCTCGGCAAGGAAGCCGTGGAGCGCTTCAAGCTTCTCAAGAAGGACGCGCGCACCATCGCGAGCCAGCAACTGCTGCGCCTCGAGGTCGCGATGTGCACCCGCCGCCGCTGGACGCCCGACGTGTTCCGCACCTTCCTGGTCGAGCATCCGCTGGTGCGCCACCTGGTGCAGCGCCTGATCTGGGGCGTGTACGAAGTGGCCGGCGGCGGCAGCTACGGCGGCACGCTCAAGGCCTGCTTCCGCGTGGCGGAGGATGGCAGCTACACCACGGCCGAGGACGACGCGTTCGAGCTGCCCACCGGCGAGAACATCCGCATCGGCGTGCCGCACGCGCTGGACCTCTCGGCGGCCGACGCAGCCGCCTTCGGCCAGGTGTTCGCCGACTACGAGCTGCTGCAGCCCTTCGCGCAGATCGGCCGCGACGTCTACACGCTCACCGACGAAGAAAAGGGCAGCAACAAGCTCGAACGCTGGAAGAAGGCCAAGGTGCCCACCGGCCGCGTGCTCGGCCTGGTCAACAAAGGCTGGCGCCGCGGCGAGGCGCAGGACGGCGGCGGCATCTGGTACTTCACCAAGCCGCTGGGCACCGACCGCGTGATCGAGCTGTACCTCGACCCGGGCATCATCGTCGGCATGGTCGACGAGTACCCCGAGCAGGAACTCGGCGAAGTGCAGGTCGGCAAGCCTTCGGGCTGGGGCAACATGCAGAACGCGGAGACGCTCGACCGGCTCGATCCGATCTCGGCGAGCGAACTCATTCGTGACATGGAGGGCCTTCGCGCCTGAACGACCAGATGGCCACCGCAAGCAAGACATCCAAAGACACCTCCGCTTCCGCCGCGCTGCAGCGCCCGCCGGCGGAAATCCTCTACGCCGACCAGCTCGCCCGCCTGCGCGCGCAGGACAAGGACCCGCGCCCGCCGGGCTGGGCGCTGAGCCTGAAGGCCGCGCGCTCGTTCATCCTGGGCGACGCGGCGCTCGACATCGCGCCGAAGATCGTCGCGCCCGTGGCCAGCATCGAGCGCATGCTGGTCACGCTGGCCACCGGGCGCGGGCTGATGCTGGTGGGCGAGCCGGGCACGGCGAAGTCGATGCTGTCGGAGCTGCTGGCCACCGCCATCTCGGGCATCTCGACGCTCACCATCCAGGGCGGCGCCTCGATCACCGAGGACCAGATCAAGTACGGCTGGAATTACGCGCTGCTCATCAACGAGGGGCCGAGCCCGCGCGCGATGGTGCCGGCGCCGCTGTACCTGGGCATGCAGCAGGGCCAGGTGGTGCGCTTCGAGGAAATCACGCGCGCGCCGCTGGAGGTGCAGGACTGCCTGCTGGGCATGCTCTCCGACCGCGTGATGGCGGTGCCCGAGCTCTCGGGCGAGCACGGCATGCTGTATGCGCGCGAGGGCTTCAACATCATCGCCACCGCCAACACGCGCGACCGCGGCGTGAACGAGATGAGCGCGGCGCTCAAGCGCCGCTTCGACTTCGAGACCGTGTTCCCCATCCTCGACTTCGACCGCGAACTGGCGCTGGTGCAGGAGTCGTCGGCTCGGCTGCTCGCGCAGAGCGGCATTCCGAAGACGGTGCCCGCGCCCGTGCTGGAGCTGCTGGTGTCCACCTTCCGAGACCTGCGCGGCGCGCCCGCGAAGGGCGACGGCGGCAGCAGCAGCGACGGAGCCATGGACCGGCTCACCGCCGTGATGTCCACCGCCGAGGCGGTGAACGTGGCGCACGCGGTGGGCGTGCGCGCATGGTTCCTCGAACAGCGCGAGGGCTCGCCGGCCGACCTGGTCGACTGCATCGCCGGCACGGTGGTGAAGGACAACGCGGACGACCGCGCGAAGCTGCGGCGCTACTTCGAGCAGAAGGCGGCGAAGCGCAGCGGCACCCACTGGCGCGCGTACTACGAAGCCCGCCACCGCCTGCCCTGATATATGAGCAAACCCCCAGGCTTCGCGCACTTCGTGTCGCTTCGCCAACCCCCTTTCAGGGGGCAACACCTGCGGCCCGGCAAAGCCGGTTCCGCGGTGGACTCGGACTCACCCCCAGGCTTCGCGCACTTCGTGTCGCTTCGCCAGCCCCCTTGCAGGGGGCAACACCTGCGGCCCGGCAAAGCCGGTTCCGCGGTGTTCCGCGCAGGGCCCTCGCTTTCGCCTGGCGCGCCGTGGTAATGGCCATGAATGAATTTCCGCACATCGTGGGCGTGCGCCACCACAGCCCGGCCTGCGCGCGGCTGGTGGCCGAGCGCATCCGCGCGCTGCTCCCCATGTACGTGCTCATCGAAGGCCCGGCCGACTTCAACGAGCGGCTCGACGAGCTCTACCTGCAGCACAGCCCGCCGGTGGCGATCTACAGCTATCTGTCGAGCGACCGCACGCACCGCGGCTCGTGGTCGCCCTTCGCCGAGCACTCGCCCGAGTGGCAGGCGCTGCAGGTGGCGCGCGAGGTCGGATCGACCGTGCGCTTCATCGACCTGCCGGCCTGGCACGACGCCTTCTCGCGCATGGAGAACCGCTATGCCGACGTGGCCGACCACGAGCACGAGGAGCGCGCCGAAGCGTATGAGCGCGCGCTGACCGAGAAGCTCTCGGTGCAGGGCCGCGACGCGCTGTGGGACCACCTGTTCGAGGACGGCTGCAACGTGGCCGAACTCGCGCAGCGCCTTTCCACCTACTTCGACCACCTGCGCGGCCAGGACCCCGGCTCGCAGGGCAACCAGGCGCGCGAGGACATGATGGCGCGCTGGATCGCATGGGCGATGGCGCAGCCGGGCGAACCCGGCCGCGCGCAGGCGCTGGTGGTGTGCGGCGGCTATCACGCGCCGGCGCTCGCGCGGCTGTGGCAGGGCCTTCCCGCTACGCTGCCCGAGACGCCGCAGCCTTCGCCGGAGACCACCGACGAGGATGACGACGAGGCACAACCAGTCCAGCCAGCCAGTCCGCAGGCCCCGCTGCGCTTCGGCTCCTATCTCGTGCCCTACACCTTCAAGCGCCTCGACGCCTTCGCGGGCTATGCCTCGGGCATGCCCTCGCCCGCCTATTACCAGTGGGTGTGGGACCACGGCCCCGAGGGCGCCGCGCACCGCGCGCTGCAGCTGGTGATGCAGCGCCTGCGCGACAAGAAGCTGCCCGCCTCCACCGCCGACCTGATGGCCGTGCACCTGCGCGCCCAAGGGCTCGCGCGGCTGCGCGGACACGACAAGCCACTGCGCTCCGACTGGCTCGACGCGCTGGCCGGCGCGCTGGTCAAGGACGCGCTAGACGCGCCGCTGCCCTGGACCTATCGCGGCAAGATGCGTCCCGGCACCGACCCCGTGCTGGTGCAGGCCATGGACGTGCTGGCCGGCGATACCGTCGGCCGCCTCGCGCCCGGTACGCCGCAGCCGCCGCTGGTGGCCGCCGCGCAGGCCGAGCTCGCGGCGCACGGCATCGCGCTGCGCGGCCAGCTCAAACTCGATCTGCTCACCGAAACCGACCGCGCGAGGAGCCGCGTTCTGCATCGCCTCGCGATCCTGCGGCTGCCCGGCGTGCGGCGCACGCAGGGGCCGAAGCTCGCGATGTCGGGCGAGCGCACCGAGCTGTGGTCGCTCTCGGAGCCGCTGGAGCAGCAGGCGGCGCTGATCGAGGCCGGCGCCTGGGGCGCGAGCCTCCACGATGCGGCGCGCGCCCGGCTCGAGGACGACCTGCGCCAGGCCCAGGGCCGCATCGGCCCGCTGGCCGAGGGCCTCAACCAGGCCGCGTGGGCGGGGCTTTCCGCGCTGAGCGACACGCTGCTGCGCGAGCTGCGCGGCGCGATCGCCGCCGAGCCGCGCTTCGAGGCGCTGGGCCCCGCCCTGTCGGTGCTGCACACGCTGCTGCGCCACGGCCAGATGCTGGGCATGGCCGACGCGCCGGTGCTGCGCGTGGTGATCGAGTCGGGCTTCGACCGCGCGCTGTGGCTGCTGGAGCCGCCTGCGGCCATCGCGCCGGCCGATATGCAGTCGCACCTCGAAGGGCATCTGGCACTGCGCCGCATCGTGGCCGACGTGCTGGCGCATGCGCAGGATCATTCTTCGGACGCCCAGCCACTGCTCGACCTGGAGCCGGCCCGCGCGCTCGCAGTGTGGCAGCGCAAGGCCGCCGACCCCGCCGCTTCCCCCCTGAGCCGAGGCGCTGCGCTGGGAGCGACGCTGAGCCTGGCAGGCCGCACCGACGACCCGCATGCGCAGGGCGAGAGCGGCGCGGCCGAGGCGATGCAGCTGCTGCAGTCGCTGCCCGCGCCGGTGCTCGGCGATGCGCTCACCGGTCTGCTGGCGCTTGCGCGCGAGCAGCTCGCGTCCGAGCCCGCCTTCGTCGCCGGCATGGACCGCACCGTGCAGGCCCTGGACAACGCCGACTTCGTGCGCGCCATGCCCAGCCTGCGCGCCGCCTTCGCCTGGCTGCCGCCGCAGGAGCGCGGCCTGCTCGCCGACCAGGTGCTGGCGCTGCACGACGCCACGCACCTGTCGCGCCGCACCCTCACCGCCCACCGCAGCGGCGAGGCACCGCCCGAGCAACTGGCCGAAGCCCGCCGGGTGGAGGACGCGGTGTTCGCGCGCCTGGCCGCCTGGGGCGTGACGCTGGAAGACGAAGAAGAGAAAGACACCGAGAAAGCGCCCCGCCCATGAGCCTCGACATTCCCGATCCGCTGCAGCGCTGGCGCCTGCTGCTGGGCGATCCGGCCGAATCGGCCTGTGGCGGACTGAGCGCCGAGGCGCAGGCCGCCGACGCCGCGCTCGATTGGCTCTACGGCCGCGACACCGACCGCGAAAGCCGCGGCGAACGCAGCGCGGGCCTGGGCCCGTCGTCGCTGAGCACGCCCGACTGGATCAACACCATCCACACGCTCTTTCCGAAGGAAGTGATCGAGCGGCTGGAGCAGGACGCCGTCGAGCGCTACGGCATCGACGAGGTGGTGACCAACCTCGAAGTGCTGGAGCGCATCGAGCCTTCGGAATCGCTGCTGCGCGCGGTGCTGCACACCAAGCACCTGATGAACCCCGAGGTGCTGGCCGCCGCGCGCAAGCTGGTGGCCGAGGTGGTGCGGCGCATCATGGAAAAGCTCGCCACCGAAGTGCGCCAGGCCTTCAGCGGCAGCCGCGACAGGCGCCGCCGCTCGCGCATGAAGGTGGCGCGCAACTTCGACTTCCGGCAGACGCTGGCCGCCAACCTGCACCGCTACGACCCGCAGCGCCGCAAGCTCTATGTGGAGCGGCCGGTGTTCATCAGCCGCACCAGGCGGCATGCGGAACCATGGGACATCGTGCTGCTGATCGACCAGAGCGGCTCGATGGTCGACTCGGTGATCCACAGCGCGGTGATGGCCGCCTGCCTGTGGCAACTGCCCGGCATGCGCACGCGGCTCGTTGCCTTCGATACGGCGGTGGTCGACCTGACCGCCGACGTCTCCGATCCGGTGGAGTTGCTGATGAAGGTGCAGCTCGGCGGAGGCACCGACATCGCGAAGGCGGTGGCCTACGCGCAGTCGCTGGTCGCCAACCCATCGAAGAGCATCGTGGTGCTGGTGAGCGATTTCTACGAGGGCGGCAGCGAATACGAGCTGGTGCGCCGCGTGAAGGCGCTGGTCGAATCCGGCGCCAAGGTGCTCGGGCTGGCCGCGCTCGACTCGAACGCCGAGCCCAACTACGACCGCGAGATGGCGGCGCGGCTGGTGCGCGAAGGCGCGCAGATCGGCGCGATGACGCCGGGCCAGCTTGCCGGCTGGCTGGCCGAGAAGGTGCAGGGATGAGCGGCGACATCGCATCGAGGGCCGACCTGCTCGAACTCACGCCAGAGGCGCTGACCGCGCTGGCCAACGCCGGCTTCGTCAAGCGCGCGCAGAAGGACGTGGCGGCCGGGCTGCTGCCGAAGATGGAAACCACGGCCGACGGCACGGTGCAGGCGCAGTTCGACGACGGCGTGCGCACCAGCCTGCCGCCGGGGCGCACGCTGCGCGACGCGCAGTGCAGTTGCCCCGCGAGCGGCATGTGCAGGCACCGGGTCATGCTGGTGCTGGCCTATCAGGCGCTTGCGAAGGCGGCGCCCGCGACGGGCGTTGCATCGATCGCGTCCGTCGAAACTTCACCGCCCGAGCCCGACGCCGCCTGGAGCCCCGCGCAGTTCGACGATGCCGCGCTGGCCGCGAGCTTCGCGCCCTCGGTGCTCGACCAGGCCGTCAAGCTCGCCGCCGCGCGTCCCGTGGTCGGCGTGCAGGCCTGGCGCAGCGCGAGCGCGCCGCCGGTGGCGCGCCTGCCGATGTGCAGCGTGCGTTTCTTCTCGCGCAGTTCGCTGGTTCATGCGCGCTGCGACTGCAAGCAGGGCGGCGGCTGCGCGCACGTGGTGATCGCGCTGTGGGCGTTCCGGCAGGCCGGAGCGCTGGAGCCGGGCTCGGCGGAGGTGATGGTCGAGGTGCAGCCGGCCGCGTCGTCTGAAGAGGATTCGGTTGCATCGCCGGCGACCTCCGTGATGCAGGGCAAGACAGCCGTCGCGCTGCGCTCGGGCATCGACGCCCTGCTGCTGTCGCTCTGGCTCGACGGATCGAGCCAACCCGCGATGGCGCTGGCCGCCCGCTTCGAGGCCGTGCGCGAACAGGCACGCACGCTGGGCTGGAGCTGGGTGGACGACGCGCTCGACGAACTCTGGCAGCTCCTGCAGGCGCAACAGGCGCGCAGCAGCCGCTTCGAGCCGCTGCGGCTGCTGCGCGTGACGACCGAGCTGTGGGCGCGGCTGCAGGCGGCGGCGCACGCGGACCATCCGCCGGATGGCTCTTCTGCCCGGCCCGCGCTGCCGGCCAGCCAGATCCTCGGCATCGGTGTGAAAGGCGAAGTCGCGCTCGACCATCTGCGGCTGGTTTCGCTCGGCGCCGAGCTCTGGTCCGACGAGACGGCCGAAGGCGCGAGCATCCTCTTTGCCGACCCCGACACCCAGAACGTGACCGTGCTGGAGCGCCAGTGGTCACGCACGGCGGACGCCGCCGCCGGCGGCGCGCCGCCCAGCCTCATGAACCGGCGCGTCGCAGGCTTTCCGCTGCGGCAGCTGGCGAGCGGACAGGTCATCACCAAGACCGCCACCCGGCGCGCGAACGGGCTGGTAGACATCACCGCCGGCGCCCGGCAGACCGGCGTGCTGCCGCTGTCGCCCAAGTCGTGGGACGACCTCGTCGCGCCGCTGCGGCAGCACAGCGTGGCCGCGCTGGTGGCGCACCTGCGCGAGGCGCAGCCGGATTTCGTGAAGCCCAGGCAGGCCGCGAGCGGCGCTTCGGCCGGCGCATCCGGCCAGTTGCACGTGGTGGCCTTCGAGCGCATGGAAGTAGCATCGTGTCAGTGGGATGCCGCGGCGCAGGTGCTACATGCGCGGCTGGGGCAGGCGCCGGAAACGGAAGATGAGGAGGACACGGCGGCCGACAACGCATCGTGGCTGCACCTGGCGTTGCCGCATCGCTCGGTGACCCCCGGTGCCGTCGACGCCCTGGCCCGCACCCTGGCCGGCGAGCACGGTGCATTGCGCGCGGTGGCGGGCACCGTGCACCTGCAGGGCGACCAGGCTGTCATGCAGCCGCTGACCGTGCTCACCGATCAGCGCGCCGTGGTGCTCCAGGTAGAGACCGCCGCACCGCAGCCGCTGGGCCTGCAAAGCGACATCGAGGAGACGCCCGCGCTGAACGCGCTGGCCGGCGACACGCTGGAACTACTGTCCCTGTGGCTGCGCCAGGGCCTGCGGCACCAGAGCGGCGGCGCACTGTCGCGGGCGCAGGCGCAGGTGCTGCGGCTGAAGCAGGCCGGACTGGGGCGCAGCGCTGCGCTGCTGGGAACGGTGCTCGAGAACGTGCGCTCGGCGCAGCGGCTGGCGCTGGTGGGGCAACTGGCGATGCTGGGGTTGGCTATGCAGGGGGTGGCGCAGTCGGCCCCTGCATGAAAAAAACTGACCCGGGTTCGGGACTCGGAGGTCTTTGCGTGGTACTAAATCACCTCCTTCATCTATTCCGGGCACGGACGACAAAATCCTAGACTCGCAGAGCCCTGATCAATCTTCTCTCCACATCTTGAAAACAAGAACTCGCCTAGCCTCGGGACAGATCCTCGAAACGCCTCGGGCGACATGCAATGGATCACCTTCTATAAGGCAAATTCGTCCAGCTTTCGGCAGCACGGCAGCGTGAATATCGTGCCGCTCGTTGAAGATCACCGTCTCCCCTGCCCATTCAAGCCTCCATTGGTTATTGCAGTACAAGATTGCGGTCACATGCCTTGATCGCAGTTCTTCACGTGGCGAATCATGATGGGGGTGTCCCTCGGTACCGAAACTGTTTGCGGTGTACTCGCATTCATATAGCCGCACAGTACCTGGCACGATTTTCTGTACCGAACGCCAAACGTGCTGTACCGCTTCCAGATTTGAGGGCAATGCCTCGAGCTCTGGCTCAGCGTCACCCTGGTAACGATCATTGACCGTAACCAAAGGGTAGTACCAATACATGTCGAGCGGGTGCGCCTCCGGATCGCGCTCCGTCCGTTTCAGAAAATACATCGGAACCCACGCCAAGGCCTGCGAAAGGCTTGTCAGTGTGTCATCCGCGATCTCGCCGTCATGAACGCTCACCGACACTCCTGCGTCCCCACAAGCGTTCTCCGCGCCGATATCACGTTGCATCGTGAACAGCTCGGAGAACGATTGCACGGCCATTACAGCCATCCTCGACTGAATTCAGGGAGCGGAACAACCGTCGCCTCCGCCACTTGAGGAAAGCGGCTCCCCAATGCGATGCGGCAGGCGCTTGCTGAACGTAGCCTGCCACGCCGGTTGCGTTTGCTTCAACTGTTGCGTTGCCTGATCTTTGGGCAACTCCGACTTTTGCGCGTTTTTTTCTTGAGAGCTCTGCATATGAGGTCCTTTCAGGGAAATGGATGAGGAAAAAAAGAACAACGATGAACCTTCGCCACCATTGCACGAGGCTCTCTTCCGTAGCCGAAAGAGATGGGTATCAGTGTTGGCACAAATGCCCTGACAACTGAAATTGGAATGCGGCCCTGATCGAGAAAATGGCGCTGTGGAGTAATGTCCACGAAGCACGGACGCAATCCCTTTTGCGCAAACGTGCCGAGCAACGCCTCAAGATGAGGTTCCGTTTGCGCCGAATCCGAGCCATTGATTGCGTGCACAGGCGTCAGCAATCGATGGGCACGTTCGAAGTAGCGACGTTGGGCATAGAGCATCGTGTGATCCTCCGGCGTTGTCACCTCTTCGGGTTTGCGGGCCACATAATCCATACCAGTAAGCCTCGTATAGACCGAGGTTTGGAGCTCATCGAGCCCCGCAGCAATAGCGTCATTCAGATCGAAACGCGCGGCAGCTGCAACACACGTGAAATATCGGCTTGGATGTGTGGCGGAAACAAGTACGGCATGAGCAGCTACCGAATCGAGTTTTTGCACTACGACAGTACAGCCCAAGTCTCTCAACTCATTGATGCGCTCCCTCACATCTTCCAACAGAAATTCGAGCGGTACGGTTCGTCCCGGTCGCTGCACAAGCCAGTGCTGCATGAAGGCATCTCGTTCTATCAATTCCAGCAGAGCTGCCTGCAACGCAAATTCGCGCGAATCACCAGCCGCGCAACCGGATGAATTCATCTCGGAAAAGGGCTTGCCGGCCACTGGCCAACGCTCCGCCATGTATTTCCGAAGATAGACGAGATCGGCTGGCACGCTCACCTCTTGGCCCGACAGCAGATCGATTCCTGATATCCAACGGTGGAGGGAGGTCGGATCGAATTTGCCAAACGGAAAACCCGCAGATGCGTACTGGCTTTCTGAGTACGCCACGAGAGAAACAGGGTTCAAGGGGTTCGGAACATCACCGAGACGGCCAACAGTTACGCCTTTGGGTTCTCTTGCAGCCTGCCGTTCGATCGTTTCGGCATGTGCCTTGATGTAAGCAAGACGCGGGTCCCGATCCTTTCCAAAAGTATTGAACTGTGGATCAGTCTTTCCCTTGACGCGTGCACGTGCCACATGAAATGGCAAACGGCGCTCGTCAGCCTGCGTATTGCCCCAGACGAAATCAATCGGCTGAGTCAGCGCAACAGCCTGCCGCTGTTCGGGCGTGGCACGGGCTCCGAAAATAGCGCTGCCCAGCACCATCTGTTGATTGATTTGACACAGTTCCGCGACATGCTCCTCGCAGTAGCCACCGATCGTGGCCGAGCCGAGGCCCATCGCTGCACCACTGAGAGCCAGATTCTGAAGCGCCGCACCCGCCTCCAGAAGCAAGTACGGCAGGGCTCTGTTTCGATATCGCAAGGCTGCAGTACGCACATCCCCCATCACAAAAACGGCCCCACACGCGAAAGTGAGTTGCCACGGTTTGAAGAAGCACCGATAAAGCAGTTGCACATCGGAGGAGACAGGCTCGAGTGCAATATGACGCGCGGCTCCGTAGTCCACGGCGTAGACACCTGGCGGATAAGGCCCGACCGAACGAATCAGGACGACAAAAAACCGCAGCAGGTAGAGACCGCCTGCCGACGCCAGCGTCCGGTGTTGTTGGCCGGCGCCTGCTTGTGGATGACTGTCTGCCACCACACCTGCCGCTGTCCAGAGCCACGCATGCAGAACATCGACGGAAATAGCGGCATCGTCAAAAGTCGATGCAGACCGCCGAGCAGCAAAAAATTCGTCGAGAGGCGTCGCTCCTATTCTTGCGCCCCTTGGAGGTAGTGCAGAAAAAGCGGCGGACTTGCGCGTCCGTAGACGATCCGTCAGATCCTCAGGCGCAGACTGTCCAATGGGACTGGTTTGAAAGCCGAATCCCGCCAGTTTTTCAGCGAGATTGATGGCATCGACCAATGCTCCCCTAGCCAGCAAAAAGTCCAGAAAGGACGCGAATTCCTCGCGCTCTTCAGGCTTAGCTTGCGCCACGATGTCATTGAAGCTGGATTGTCCGTTGCAACTCTTCAGAACCCGCTGCAAGAGACGGGACGGAGCCACTACATTCAGGTCGCCGTCGGCCAGTTGCAGCTGCAAGCGCTCACCCTGAAGCCAGCCCACTCCCGCCAGAACAGGACACAGGCGATCCTTGTCCTCCAAGCTGGCAGCAACGACAGACCAGATGGTGGCGTCCTTGTCATCCCCCATAGAAAGGGATGTTTCGGGCATTGCAAAAACCGCTGTCTGCGTCACTGTGCAACTGCCAGCTGCGCAGGCTGCTCACTTGCGATCCCTTGCGATACTCGCGGTCCAGAGGGTAAAGCCCCCCTTGCAAGCGCCGTGCGCGTGGGGGATTCTTCGGTCGCGGGGACACCAAACAGATCCTGGAACATCAGCGGATATCCTGGCGGAGGCATCACCGGATTCGAATTCATCTCGAGCCACCAGACCTTGCCGTGCCCATCCACTACGCCGTCGACCGAATAAAGAACTGGGGCGGACAGCTTGCGCATCATTTCCTCGCCCAAAGTCTGCCCCAATCGAGCGATCTGCTCCCGCGCGGACGCCGGAAGTCGACCAAGGGCGTTATCTTCCTCGACAGACTTGGGATCGCGCGAATAGCGGCGCCCGTAGCGGTAGTCTAGCCAGACCTTCTGCCTTGAAGCCAACACATCATCGAGACGTATTCCCTGATACTCCAGGACCGACCGGGTAACCAGCATATCTGGCGACGTGTCGAAGGTGCGCTGTACTACCGACAACCTACGGTCAATCAGTGCCGCGACCGATGATTGCCCATCCCCCTCGATCACTGGATATGGGTGCAGATGCGCATAAAAAGGCCGCACTCCCCAAAACCATACCTTCAAATTCTCGCCGGCGACGAATTGCTCCGCGAACAAGGTGCTTTCTGGATATCTGCCTGCACCAGCTACCGCCTTAACAGAGGCAAGATTTGTTCCAGCGGCATAAGGGCCGAACAGGTCGTAGCCGAACGAACCGCGGGAACGCTTCAAAAGAAAGTCCTCAGGAACATGGCCAGCGTCGAGCCAGCTCATCGGCGTCGACTCTCCGCGTTGCTCGAGAAGACGCTTGAACGCCAGTTTCTCAGAAGCCAGATCCCAGCTCAATGGTTTGTAGGGCAACCAACCGATGAAACCTTCGGCTGCCGGCGACAGCACCGGCGTATGACTGAATCCGTCATCGCGTACAGCGAAGAACTGCGGATACAACACATAGACTCGATTGCGAACCTTGATCTCCAACTCGAAGTTCGCAACGTCCAAGTTGATTTGGGCCCCAGCGCGCTGTGCCCAAGACTGCACGGCCCTGAAGTGATTCAACGTGACAAGTAGATACGCCATTCTCTGCTCAGAACTCCAACGACTGCGCTACTGCTTCGCTGCTTCGCACCAAACGCAGCAGCCCTGCAGGCGACCCCTTCTGTAGAGCATATCCAGTCGACCAAGGATTTGTTTAGTGCCCTTCCGGAAAAAAGCTAAACAAATTTTTCCAGCGATGGATGTATTGCGGAGAACCGTGCGCCAACCCTCGTCCCGAGTGCGATTGGCGGCCACCAGGGATGGCCCTGGGCTCTGCCCAAGATTCGTCATGAACCGGGCCCGGAGCAGGCTGCGTGATCACGGTTCGCATCTTTTTTGGATAGACGGACACAAAAATGGTAGCGATCGTCAGCGGCAACAGTCTTGGTCTCAGTCTGACTTCTTTGGCTACGCTGGGACAGCGCGGCACACTCGGGACGGCCGGTCAAGGCCGGAACGGGGAACAAGCCTTCGTCAACATCGCCACGGGCAATCTGGTTCTGCAGGACTTCGACGACCGGCTGGAGGGCCGAGGTCTCGACATTGGGGCCGTACGCACCTACAACAGCCAGGGGCTGCTGAACGACGACAACGGCGACAACTGGCGAGTCGGTGTGTTCGGCCAGCAGATCCAGTTGAGCGGGACTGCTGGGTCAGCTTCCAGTGTGTTGACACGGACCGACCGTGACGGAGCGGAGTCCGCCTACACCTGGGACAGTACGCGCAACCTTTATGTGAGTTCGGCGGGCTCGGGCGCCTTTGACACGATCGCCTACGACGCAACGGCCGGGCGCTTCACCTGGACCGACGGCACAACCGGCATGGTCGAACGCTATGAGTCGAGCGGTCAAGGCCGCCTCCTCTCTGCCACAGATCCGAGTGGCAACACCGTCACCCTGGCCTACAACACGAACGGCACGCCGCAGAGCTTCACCAATGCCAACGGAGAGATCACCTACTTCGACTACGTCGGCGCGAACCTTGCGCAAATCCGGACCCTCACTGCGATCGGCAAGACAGTCACCCGCGCGCACTACGCATATGACGCTTCGAACAGGCTTTCGAGCGTCACTGTCGACCTGAGCCCCGAAGATGGCTCTACGGCCGATGGCGCGAAATACGTCACGACCTACACCTACGATGGTGCGAGCAACCGCATTGCCTCGGTGACGCAGACTGACGGCTCCAGCCTGGCTTTCACGTACGTGCAGGTCGGTGCGGACTACAAGGTCGCTACTGTCAAGGACGGTGAAGGCAACACGACCAGCTACAGCTATGACACGGCCAATCGCCGCACATCGGTGACGGATTCGCAGGGCCGGGTCAGCACCTACACCTACGACGCAAGTGGACAGTTGCTGCAGATCAAAGCACCCGCCGTCAATGGCATCACCCAGACGACCAGCTTTGCCTACAACGCCAATGGCGACTTGATCCAGATCGTCGACGGCGAAGGTCATGCCGTCGACATGCAGTACGACGGCAACGGCAACCAGACGCTGCAGCGCGACGCCGCGGGCAACACGATCACCCGGACCTACGACCTGCACAACCAGTTGCTGACCGAAACCGTCCATCTCATACCCGACCCGGACGGCCTGGGACTTCCGCCACCCGCGCAACTTCTGACCACCCGTTATGTGTACGAGGGCACGGGCAGAAATCTGCTGCGCTTCGTTCTGAGCCCGGAAGGCCGGGTGACGGAATATCGCTACGACAGCTACGGCCAGCGGGTCAGCAGCCTCCAATATGGAAGCGGCACCTTCGATGTCTCGGCGATGAGCCCCGTTGCGACGCCCTCCGAATCCCAGATGGTCAGTTGGGTCGGCGGAGAGAACCGCACGCTCGCGAGCCGCACCGACATCGTCTACAGCGCACGTGGTCAGGTGCAGCAGATCAGTGTCTTCAGCAAAGTCGATGCCTCCGGCAACGGCATCGCAGACGGCAGCGAATCTGTCACGCACTACGTCTACGACCGTGCCGGCCAACTGCTGAGCACCGTCAGCGCCACCGACGGAACCACACAGTACACCTACGACGGGATGGGCAGGCAGCTGTCCGTCCAGGACGCGCTGAACAACGTCACCGTCACCAGCTACGACGACGCCGGCAACAAGACGACCGTGACGCGGGCCAACGGGCTTGTGACCACGAGCGCCTACGACCGCAACGGCAGGCTGGTGAGCGTGCAGCAAGGTAGCACTTCGACCCCCCTTCTCTCCAAGACGACCTACGTCTACAACGCCGGAGAAAGCCGTCCCTACCAGACGATAGATGCCACTGGCGCAGTGATGTGGGCGGTTTACGACGCCATGGGTCGCATCAACGCGGAGGTCTCGGCTTCCGGCAGGGTAACCGAGTACGTCTACAACCAGAACAACCAGTTGGTGGAGACAATCGTCTACGCCACTCCCTCGCCCGGGCTGACGACGGCACTGCAGAATCTTGCAACCACTCACGTGCCGGTGGTGTTCGCCAACTTCAGGCCGGCAAAAAGTTCGGCCGACCAGCATGCCTGGCGCATCTACGACAACGCTGGACGCGCGGTGCGCACGATCGACGCTTCTGGTGCAGTGACCGACACCGCCTACGACGACGCGTCGAGGGTCACATCGATCACCCGCTACGCCGGTCGCATCGATACGTCGAACCTCGGATCGACGCCCGCGCTCGCGGCAACGAAACCTCCCCTGGACCCGGCAAAAGACCGGGTAACCCGCAACTTCTACGATGCCGACGGCCTTCTGCGAGCCACGCTCGATGCGGAAGGCTATCTGAGCGAACTGCGCTATGACGGCGCGGGACGTCTGATCGGGCAGACCTCGTACGCGACCCCGACCGATCCGGCATTGCGCGGTACAGGCCTGCTGGCTCAACTCGTCCCTGCGGCAAATGCCAGCGACCAGAAGTCGTACTGGCTGCACGATGCGCAGGGCCGCACCGTCGCGGAGATTGACGCAGAGGGATACCTGACCGAGCGCGTCTATGACGCCAACGGCAACGTGACGCAGACCGTGCGCTACGCCACGCGCGTGAATGCCACGTTGCTCGCGCAGATCTCCGCCGCCACCACCGTGGCCGACATCCGCCCTTCGTCCACGCCCGAGGACCGTTCGACCGTTGTCGTCTACGACAAGCTCAACCGCGTCTCGCAGCAGACCAACTACGAAGGCACGGTCACGCAGTATGCGTACGACAGCGTCGGCAACCTGATTTCGACCACGACCGCAGCAGGCACGTCGGAAGCACGCACGTTGAGCGCTCGCTACGACATCCAGGGCCGGCTGACCGGCGAGCTGAGCGGTGTCGGAAGCGCCCTTCTCGTCGGCGGGCAGACCCAGGCCCAGATCGATGCGATCTGGGCGCAGTACGGCCTCACCCATGCCTACGATGCAGCCGGACGCCGCGTCAGCACCACGGATGCATATGGCAACAAGACCCTGTTCTTCTACGACCTGGACGGGCGTCTTACCCATACCGTCAACGCCCTGGGGGAAGTCGCCGAGCAGCAATACAACACGCTTGGTCAACTCACCGCGAGCATCCAGTACGGCAGCCGCATCAGCGTGGCCGGGCTGTCGGGAGGGCTTGTCACCGTCAGCCTGACCAATGCGATCAACGCGATCGCAAACAACGCGCTCGACAGCCGACAGAGCTTCACCTACCTCGCCGGCGGCCAACTCTCCACCAGCACCGATGCGCTGGGCAACGTGACGCAGCGAACCTACAACGCGTTCGGCGAAGAGGAAAGCCGCGACCAGGCCATCGGCGACGGTCGCCACCTGGTGCAGACCCAGACGCTGGACCGTCGCGGCCTCGTCGTCGGTACGGTCACGGACGCCTCCGGCGTCAACGCGATCACCAGTGCTGTCTACGACGCCTTCGGGCGCGCGACGCGTATCGTCGATGCGAACGGCAATGCTCGCACCCAGACTTACGATCGCCTCGGCCGCGTGGTCGTGACCGTCGATCCGCTCAATGCGCAGCGCTCCACCAGCTACGACGCGTTCGGGCGCGTCCTCACCCAGACGGATGCGCTGGGCAACACGACCACGTACAGCTACGACAAGGTGCTGCGCAGCGTTTCGGTGACCACCCCGGAGAACATCACCGTCACTACCGTGCATACCCGCCACGGGCAGACGCAACGGGTGATCGACGGCAATGGCAACACCACGAGCTTCAGCTACGACAAGAGCGGCAATCTGCTCACGACCACGACGCCGCTCACCACCACATCAAGCGCGTTCGATCGCTCGAACCGGCTCGTGCAGACTACGGATGCGAACGGCAACATCGTCGCCTTCACCTATGACGCCGCCAACAGGCTGCTCAAGCGCACCGTCGATCCGGACGGCCTGAACCTGGTCACGGAATATGCCTACGACGCCAAGGGCCAGCAGATCAGCGTGACCGATGCGAACGGCAAGCTGACGCAAATGGTCTATGACCTGAAGGGTCAGTTGCTGAGGCAGGTGCTGGACCCGGCCGGGCTGAACCTCGTCACCGAGTACACCTACGATGCACGCGGCAAGACGCTGAGCGTGCTGAGTCCCGGTGGAACGCTCACCAAGTATGCGTACGACAACCTCGGTCGCCGCATCGAGGAGCGACTGGACCCCAACGGGCTGAATCTCCGTCGCACGTATGCCTACGACAAGAACGGCAACCTCACGAGCGACACCGACGCGAACGGCAATGTCCGCCGCTACGTCTACGATGCCGACGACCGGCTCGTCTTCACGTTCGATGCGCTCGGCAACCTGAAGCGCAACGACTACGACGCGGAAGGCCGCATCGTGAGAACGGTGGCCTATGCGACACCGATCGACACCACTGGCCTGGGCGCAGCGCCTACTCTCCAGCAGATCGCCTCGCGCGTGCCCAGCGAGGCAGGTGGAGCAAGCACCGAGCGCCGCGTGTTCGACAAGGACGGCCGCCTCGTCGCCACGATCAGCGGCGATGGCGACCTGGTCACTTTCAGCTACGACGCCAACGGCAAGGTCGTCGAACGCGTGGCTTATGCCACGCGCGTCCCGGTTCAAGGCTGGACACCCGGCACCCTGCCCGCGCCAGTTCCCGACGCGGCACATGACCAGCGCGTGCGATTCGTCTATGACCAACTGGGTCGCACGATCTATACGGTCGACGGGACAGGTGCAGTCGTCCAGCAAAGCTACGACGGCAACGGCAATGTGCTCGAACGCATTGGCTATGCCACCCCGATCCCGGTCAGCACGCCTGGCTCCGCAGCGGCCATCGCGGACGCCATCGCCGGCATCGCCAATGCGACCCGCGATGCCCACGACCGCTTCGTCTATGACCGCGCAGGCAGGCTGACCTGGCACGCCGATGGCGCTGGCGCCGTGACGCAGCAGGTCTACGACAAGAATGGCAATCTGATCAAGCAGATTCAGTACGCCACGGCGATCTCCAGCTCTGCCCTCCCCAGTTCGGTTGCCCCGAGCGCGGGCGACCGCATCACCGACAAGGTGTATGACGCAGCCAACCGCCTGAGCTACTCGATCGATGCCCTCGGCACACTGAGTTCTATCTCTTACGACAAGAACGGCAACGTGCTCATGCGTTGGACACTAGCGTCCCGCCTCGCTCCGCCGACCATCAACAGTCAACCGACTTCTGCGCAGATAAAGTCATCCGCGTCTCCAAACCTGGGAGCCGACCGTGTGGAACGCGCCGCGTACGATGTGGCCGGCCGTATGGTCATCAGCATCGATCCGACCGGTGCCGCCACCGAAATCACGTACGACGGCGTGGGCAATCGCATCCGCACGGTGCAATACGCCACCCGACTCGATTCGTCGAAAGCTCCGCCCTTCATTCCAGGCTACGCAGACGTCCGTTCGCTTGCGAATTCTCAACTCGACCGCGTCACGTCGAGCACATTCGACGCGAGCAATCGCCTGCAATACACCGTCGATTCGCTTGGCCACGTCACCTACAACAGCTACGACGGGCTCGGACGGCTGACGCAGAGCACCGCATACGCGCTGGCGATTCCGGCCGGCGAACGTGGCACTTCGGCCGCCATCGCCGCCGCGATAGTCACCCACCCCGAAGATCGCAGCAACAGCTTCAGCTACGACGCAGCCGGCCGCCTGCTGCGCAGCACCGACGCATTGGGCTTCGTCGAAAGCTACGGGTACAACGCGCTGGGCCAGAAGATCTCCTTCACGAACAAGAAGGGCTCGACCTGGACCTATGACTACGACGCGGCTGGTCGCCTGACGCAGGAAACGGCTCCGGCGGTGGACATGACAGCCGTCACGACCGATGCCACGGGCAACCTCGTGGTGGATGGTGCGCACTCGGGCTCCACCCCCCTGGTCACCCGGATGGCCTACGACGCGCTGGGCAACCTGTTGTCGCGCACCGAGGCTCTCGGCCGCCCCGAACAGCGCACGACCAGCTACCAGTACGACACCGTCGGCCACCAGGTCAAGGTCATCTTCCCGGAAGTGGGCGTCTACGCGGACAACCCCGCAAACGCCGCTCTTGGCGGTCGCACCGAGGTGCTGAAGGCGCTCTTCACCGAAACCCGCTACGACGCCTTCGGCAATGCCGTGAGCAACCTCGACGTTGCCGGCAACATGAGCTACAAGACCTACGACGTGCTTGGCCAAGTGCGCTACGAAGTCGATGCGCTCGGCTTCGTCACAGGCTACCAGCGCAATGCCTGGGGCCAGGTCACGGAGCTTGTGCGCTTCGCCAACGCCACGGGGCTCACGAGCGGGAGCCCGACCAGCCTCAGCACGACGCAAGTGAGCGCCGCGGTCAACGCCGCGGGCATCGATCACGGCTCCGACCGGATACTGACCACCGAATACGACCAGGCGGGCCGTGTCTCGAAGGTCATCGAACCTCAGACCTTCTCCTATGACGCCGGCGCCGCCGACGCCGTCAAGTACTTCACGGCCGGCAAGACGACCGTGAACCGCTACAACGCGTTCGGCAATCTGACCCAGATGGCGGAGCTGAAGAACGCGCAGACGCAGGAGTGGATCCGCACCAACAACTACTACGACCTGCGCGGGCAGAAGATCGCAACGGTCGATGCGCTGGGCTACCTGACCACCGAAGCCTTCGACGGCGCCGGGAACATGGTCCTGCACAAGGAATACGCCACCGCCATCGCCGGCTGGAACGCCAATGCAGCCAGCGCTACGCCGCCGGTCGCCCCCGGCAGCAACGACGACCGCGCCACGCTCTACACCTACGACCTCGGCGGGCGGAAGACGGCCGAGACCCGCCTGTCGGTCGAGTACAGCGGCAGCGCCAACGGCACTTACAGCCGTGCCGACATCGTGACCGGCTACGGCTATGACGCCGTGGGCAATCTGACGCGCACGACCGACGCCAACGGCGCGAGCACTTACAGCTACTACGACGCACTCGGCCGGGTTCGCGCCGTGGCCGCGCCCGTGCGCATTGCCGGCGGTACGGCACTCACGCCGGTGACCGAGTTCCTGCGTGACGCCTACGGCAACGCCGTGGTCACCATCGCCCGTTCGGCCGGCGCTGCAAGCGCCAACGACACCAGCTACATGCTGGCGGGCGCCAACGCGGCCGATCGCGCCACGTTCGCGGCCTACGACCGCATGGGTCACGTCACGCAAAGCATGGACGCCAACGGCGTCAACCGCTACAGCTCGTACGACGCACAAGGCCATGTCGCCAAGGAGTGGCAGCTCGTCACCGACGGCAATGGTGTTTCCAGCACCATGTTCCGCGTCTATCAGTACGACAAGCTCGGGCAGCAGACACACATCTTCGACCCAGCGTCCACCAGCCAGCTCAACGGCTCCACCATCACCACCGTGAGCCAGGCGCAGGCCGGCCTCGTCGATACCGCCGTCACCTACAACGCATTCGGCGAGGTTACGCGAAAGAGCGTCAATGGCGTGGAGGGCGAGTACTTCGACTACGACAACGCAGGCCATATCTGGCGCACCAACTCCGGTGACGGCGTAGACAAGGTGGCTTTCTACAACCTGCAGGGCAAGCAGACCGCGCAGCTCACGAGCTACGGCGCGGCCTACGAAAACCTCAATCTCCGCTCGTTCCAGCGGCCGGACGAACTTGCCTGGCGCGCCGTGCGCCGCACCGATACGGTGTATGACGCGCTCGGCCATGTGACGCAGACAGTGGGCCCGAATCGTGACGAGCTGAATACCGGCCCCAAAAGCAGCCGCACATATACCAGCGCCATCATCGGCAGTTCGAGCCACAAGACTACGGGTGAATCGACCGATACGGTGTCATGGGAGGGAACGAATTCCGTGACGCTGTCCTGGTCTGCGCTGCATGGCCTGGGTGCCGGCGACGTCAAGGTCGTCATGGAGTACGCGACCCAGACCTGGATCGTCGGGGGCGGCACGAACAACGACGAGTCGACGAATCCACTACCCACGAACCCGCAGTCCGTGGCGGGAGGAGAACTCCGCAGCCGCACGCAGATCATCAGCAACGCGCCGGACGGCTCCGACAGCGTCACGCTGACGTGGCAAGACCCGGTTGCGAGCAACGGAGGCATCAGCCGAGTCACGCGCCTGACGCTCTACAAGAAAGACCTGTACGGCAACTGGCAGCAGATTTCCGACCAGAGCGCACTGGGCTACGCCAGCCAGGTCATCGACATCGACACGCCGGACGACCCAAGTTCGACAGTGCAGTTGCAGATCCGCCCGGCCGGCAGCAGCGGCGACTCGGGTTGGGCTTCGGTCGGGCTGACCAACTTCGGCAATGTGCTGCGCTTCAACGCGGCAGGCCTGCCAGCGGGCAACTACGAATACCGGGCGTTGATGACCACGGCGATCGGCGTGACCACGCAGATCGGCAGCGGCCGCATCGACCTGACGTCACCACCCCTGCAGTCGATCGATACGCCGATGGGCTTCTACCAGACCGGCGTCACCGGCCTGGGCCTGTTCACGTGGCAGTCGCCAGGGAGCGGCATCGACCAGGTCTTCCGCATCCGCCCAGCCGGCAGCACCGGCGCTTGGGATACGCGCGTGGTCAGCTCCCGCGGCGAAGGCAAGGACGGCGTCGATCTCTCGCTCATCGCGGCCGGAACCTACGACTACGAACTGCTCTGGGTCCGAAGCGGCGAAGGCGTGCCCTACGCGCATGCGACCGGGCAGGTCGTCAGCACGGGCTTCCAGCCGCCCCGCTGGGTACCGCCGGTGAACCTGCCGGTCATTCCAGGCGTCGAGGTTGCCACCGTCACGGTCGGCCCGGGCGGTGACCATGACGAGTCCTCGAACAGTGGCCCCACCACCACCAAGACCGTCATCCGATGGCCGGCGACAAACCTCGGGCCGACGGAAAGCATGTCGTTCCGCTACCGTCTGCAGGGCAGCGGCGAATGGCTCACCCTGCCGATCGGCGGAAACGTCAGCTACGACGAATCGATCATCAAAGGCAACCGCGAGGTCGACATCGGCGGCCTGGCACCTGGAAACTACGAGTATCAGGTGCTCGTTACCCAGAATGTCCTCGGCACGGAAAACCCAGTGGCGCAGGCAACCGGCAAGCTGGTCGTCAGCCCCACGAGCGAAGGGCACAACGTTCCCACGCTGACGCCGTTCCCCAAGCCGGTGACTATCACGCCCGATGATCCGGCGAACCACATCATCGGTTGGACCGGCTCCGGCCCGACCTACGGCCCACCGGTGGTGATCGGTACCGACGCGAACGGCCAACCCATCTTCGGCCAGGGCTACGGGCGCGACATCATCTCCGGCGGCGACGAATCGGGTCCGGTGGTCTATGGCCCTGTGAAGGCTATTCCGTACTACACCTACGAGGCCGTGCAGGTCACTCAGATGGTGCCGGTGCAGGTGGCCGTCGGCCGCGACCCGGTACCGGAGCGGGACGAGGCCGGCAACATCATCACCACGCCCGTCTACGAGACTCGGACGGGAACGCAGACGGTGCCCGTGCAGGTGCAGGTGGGCACTGACCCGATATATGACCGCGACGAAGCCGGCAATATCATTTACGAGACCATCTACGAGACGCAGTACCAGCAGCGAACGGTTCCGGCCTATGGCTGGGTCCAGGTTCCGCGCGTCGAGGCCTATCAGGTAGCCGTGCAGGGCCCACCCATCGTTGCCTACTATGACGAAGGCAACCCGATCTACCAGCGGGACATGTGGGGCAACATCCAGTACTCCACTGTCTACGAAACACGCTACCGCACGGTCTACGACTGGGTCATCGTCCAGACCGGCTGGCAGCAGGAAACCTACGCCGTCCAGGTGCCGGTCCAAAGACCGAGGATCATCGGCTACCAGCCGCGCTACGAAACCCAGTACGTGCAGGTGCCCTACACCTACCAGGTGCAAGTCGGCAGCACGCCCGTCTACAAGCGCGACGCGGCCGGCGAGATCATCTACGAGACCCGCTACGAGACCCAGATGCAGCCGCAGACGGTCTGGGTGCAGGTGCCCAAGCTCGTCACTCCGCCCGATCCATCGCAATTCATCATCAGCGAACACTCGGGCAGCCCCATCTACGGTCCGCCGGTCATGGTGCCGACAAGCAACGGCAACGAATCGGGGCCGGCCACCACGCTCGGCAAGGGCTACGAGATCGTGAACGGGGTGGTCACCGCGGTGCCCTATGTCGAGATCCAAACCGAATGGCGCTGGGTCGACGTCTGGGTGCCAGGTACTACCCCCGCCCCGACGGTGACGGACACCACGCCGCCCTACACACCCGGCTATGTGATCCCGCCTCTGCCGCCGCTGTTCGCGGCGACCGTGACCACAGCACCGGGCAGCTCGGCCGTGAGCGAGAACAACACCGCCGGTGCACCGGGCAGCCAGGCGATCTGGCAGGACAGCAGCAGCGGCTCGCCGCGCCCGGTCGTCAACCAGAACACCGACCGCTGGGGCAACGTCATTTCCATCAGCGACCCGCGTTCGGCGGGCTGGGTCACGACCTACCGCTACAACGCCAACAACCAGCTCGTCGAGCAGAGGCAGCCCGATGCCAACGGCACTGGCGAAGCAGTCACCCAGCTGTTCTACGACAAGCTGGGCCGCCAGGTCGCGGTCAAGGACGCCAACGGCAACGTCCAGGGCAAGGTGTACGACGCCGGCGGCAACCTGGTGCAGGAACTCAACGCCGACGGCGGCACGATCACCCACAGCTACAACGCCTTCGGCGAGAAGATGAGCACGGTCGACGCCGAGGGCCGCTCCACCGGCTTCACCTACGACAACGTGGGCCGGCTGCTGACCACCACGCGCATGGCCGCAGACATCTGGGGCTGGGCCACGTCGTTCGGTCCTTCCGTCATTGGCACGGCGCAGATTGTCGAAACCGTCACCTGGGACCAGGCTGGCCGCAAGCTGAGCCAGACCAACGGCGCAGGCGAGACCATCCGCTACGCCTACGACCTGCGCGGCAACCTCGTGAGCACCACCCAGCCGCTGGGCCAGGTCAAGCGCGCGGCCTTCGACTCGATGAACCGCAAGATCGCCGAGGTCGACGCCAACGGCGCACTTGCCACCTGGAGCTACAACTACTTCGGCCAGCTCACGGGCCACACCGACATCGGCGGCGCCACCTACAGCTACAGCTACGACAACGCGCGCCAGCTCACCCAGCAGACCAACTCGCGCGGCCAGAACCTGAGCTACTCGTACGACAAGGCCGGCCAGCTGCTGCGCATCGACGACGCGGGCGTGGGCAAGGTCACGACCTACGCCTATGACCTGGGCGGGCGTCGCATCCGCGAGACCACCGTACAGGGTGGCGTGACCTACCAGGACAACCAGATGGCCTACGACGCGCTGGGCCGCCTGCGCTGGGTGGCCGACACCAACGCCTACATCACCATCGACTACGACAAGGTCGGCAACCGCACTCACATCCACACCAAGCTCGCCTACAGTGCGCTGACCGCACAAGGCCCGCAGGGCACGCCCATCGAGGGCGGCGAGGAGACCGACCGCTACTTCGCCTACGACCAGATGAACCGCCAGACGCTGGTCGATTCGGCCACCGCCGACGGCAGCGTGCTGGGCGCCGAGGGCCACAGGCTGAGCTACGACAAGAACGGCAACCGCACCCGCGACGAGCACGCCGGCGTGCGCATCGTGCAGGACAACGGCCAGTGGACGGCCGTGGCCGGCAACATCGTGGAGGAGTACAGCTACGACAACCTCAACCGCCTGAGCACCGTGAAGCGCGACGGCGCCCTGGTGGAGGCTCGCGGCTACGACGGCGCCAGCCGCGTCATCCAGAGCACCCCCGGTGCCCTGGGCGCGGACTACGTCAACCTGCACCGCATGCTGCGCGGCACCAACGGCACCGACGCCCTGCAGGGGCGCTTCAGCCAGTACGACGCCAACGGCCGCCTCGTCCACCAGGCCACGGCCGAGTACCTGGTGTCCGCCAGCGCGGTCAACTACACCTACGACAACGAGGGCAACGCCCTGTCGTATCTGGTGGCCGACACCGTCAACGGCACCTTCACCACCACCACCAACACGGTGGACAAGGCCGAGGGCTACCGCACCTCGGCCAGCGTGAGCCTGACCACCAAAGCCGGCACGGGCGCGCTCGTGTCGCAAGGCATCATGGGCTACAACTACGACGCCAACGGCCACCTGAAGTCCACCGGCGACGTCGGCCAGACTGCCCAGCCGGACCTGCGCACGCACAACTTCATCAACGACGCCAACGGCAACGCCCTGTACGCCTACTACGCGTATGAAGGCACGCCCGACAAGCGCGTCAACGGCCAGCGCCAGATGGTGGTCAACGGCGAGGTGCTCGGGCGCTACGGGCTGCTGTCGGACACCCGCTTCGACGGCACGCCGCTGGCGCAGAACGGCCCGTTCTTCACGCCGCAGAGCGATTTCAGCTTCGGGTATCAGCCCATCAACGGCAACTACCCGGCGGGCACGCCGGGCAGCTACTCGGTGGGCGTGAGCGACACGCTGCAGACCATCGCCAAGGGGGCGTATGGCGACTCGAGCCTGTGGTACCTGATCGCGGATGCCAACGGGTTGAGCGGCAATGCCGACCTGCGTGCGGGGCAGGTGCTGCGCATTCCGGCGGCGACCAGCAGCGCGAACAACGCGAATACGTTCAAGCCTTACGACCCGAGCAAGATTGCTAACGACTCGCCGACGATGATGGCGACGCCGCAGAGCCAGGGAGGGGGATGCGGGGCGATCGGGCAGATCATCATGGTGGTGGTTGCAGTAGTTGTGACGATCTTTACGGCAGGGGCTGCTGCACCTTATCTCGGGGCTACAGTGACAGCGGGCACAACAACATTCGGTGCGGGTCTTGCTGCACTGGGAGGGACTTATGGCGCAGGTGTTGCGGTGGCAGCCGGCGCGATCGGCGGAGCCGCGGGGTCTATCGCCAGCCAAGGCGTGGGCATTGCGATCGGCGCACAGGACTCCTTCAATTGGAAGGGAGTTGCCCTCAGCGCCATCAGCGGGGGTATTTCTGGAGGCTTAGGGGCAGTTGCCAATGGGGCAGTCCCCGCGTTGCAAGGCCTCGCGGGTAACGGCTTAGGGGTCACCTTGACACGTGCTGCCTTGGGTAATGCGATCAGCCAGGGCATTGGTGTTGCGGTTGGATTGCAAGACAAATTCAGTTGGCAAGGAGTAGCGGCCGCTGCCGTGGGCGCGGGCGTCGGTTGGGGCGTAAATCAAGCCCTGAGCGGTGATGTCTTGCCGGCGGGGCAGGCAGGCCCGGTACGTCCTGCTGCGTTCAGCGGTTTGGGAGAGTTTGGTGGTGCTGTTGCGCGTGGAGCCGTCTCGGGCTTTGCCGCTGGCGTGACCACAGCGGCAATGCGGGGAGGAAGAATTAGCGCAGCTCAGGTGGCTGCGGATGCCTTTGGCAATGCGCTGGGAGACAGCCTGGCTGCAGCTAACAGCGGCATTCCAGGGCCAGTGAGTGCAGACGAAAGGTCGCGTATCTTGGGGTATTTCGCTGATGCGCCTAGCACCAGCGGCAGCACGGCAGCAGCAAGACAGAACTACGGCTTCTCGATGGCCGCAGAACAGCGCTTGCAGACTGGACAAACGGTAAGCGATGGGTATGGGCCGGTGAATTCATTCGACCCCACGGCCGACAGTTTGAGAATTCGCATTGGTGACCCCAACTCAGAGCAGCGAATTGCGGACAGAAGGCAGGCGGAAGATCGCCGGGCCAGGGTCGATGAATTGCAGCGCAATATAGACGAGCTCAAATCCATACGCGAGCAGACTGATTCAACGAAGATGCAGAGACTTGATGGCCCCACACTGCCAATGATCACGGTCACAGCTTCGCGAGAAGACGATGGCTCGTACGACATCAGCGAAGCAGCACAGCTGTCGAATTACCCTGCGCCCAATAGTGCTGGTACAGGCACTATCACCAATCTGCCGCCTACCTTCTGGGAACGCACGTGGCTATCGCCTGAGGTGCAGCATGTGATGGGCAATAGCATTACGGGCAAGCTTGTTGGCGGGTTAGCTCATGCAGGTGGTACTGCATGGGCAAGCTTCGTCAGTCGCGATGGCTACAACCCGGCCACCGGCAAGAATCTCAACTTGGTGCAGCAGCGCGATGGACGCATTGATACGCTGATCAACGCGGCGGCGACCGTGGTCACCGGTGGAGCGAGCACGGCGACGAGAGTCGAGCTACAAGCCATGAAGGCAGGGGTATCTCAGGCGGAGATAGCTACTGCAACAGCTGCGCGGCAATCGATGCGAGAGCGAGTTCTTGCCAATATCGAGGCCACAAGAGCTGGCAATGCTTCCAGTCAATTTGAATACTATGCGACTGTCGAGAAGCTGCTTGATAAGCGGATCGAACTGGGATTAACATCTAACGCCAAAATGCAACGCAACTTTGCTTACAGCGAATATCAAATAAACGGTGATATTGGTGGAGACTTTGCTTTAAGTGGCAAGAGCACTCCCAAAGGAACCATTGGTGTTCCTGAACGCCGAATGTTTAGCACAATGGAAGTCGGCTGGGATAGGGCGTATGATACAGAAGTTAAACTCTTTGAGTCCATTGCGCAACGCTACAATCCTCAGCGACTTGCCGTTGTTCCAGATGTTTCAGGCTCAGTCAATTTGCATTCGGAATTAATTGTTTGCTATTCATGCTCCCGCGTAGTCGGTCAATTTCAGGAGATGTTTCCAAATATAAACGTATTCGTGAAATCCGGCGCCAATGCAAGCAAGGCATTCTTTAATTAAGAGGTTACATTGAATATGTTTAAAAAATTATTGCAAGCAGCCGGATTGGACGAAGAAACCTCCATCGCAGGAATTTCTGACGCCGAAATAGAAGAACTGGCAATCGCACAAGGACAAGTCGCGCTTCCTGCTGTTTATCGTGAATTTTTGAAAGAGTGCGGAAGGGGCGCCGGCTTGTATCAGCGTGACGCAAGTTTTTTCTTCCCCGAAATAAAAGCACTAAAAAAACAGCTTGTAGAAATGTTGGCGGACGAAGAAATAAAATTCCCCATCCCTGCCGAAGCGTTTGTTTTTGGAGCGCACCAAGGCTTTCAGTTCCATTATTTTCTTTGCAACGAAATTTCCGACCCAGCCGTATATCAAATTGATGACGGAGGCAGTGATCCTTTTATTATTTGTGAATCATTTTCCGAATATATTCACCGAGGAATTCAACAGTATCGAGATGCCTTTCATCAGAAAAAATAATTCGATCACTTTTCATGATTGGCAAATTTAAATCTTTAGTGAGCGTTTGATTTATCTCAATAATGAGAAACCGAAAGCCTTCATTGCTCTAGCCGTCATGTTGGGGTTCGTGAAAGCGGCGGCCTTGATGACGTCGACTGCTCAGTGCGGAGTCAGCGCCGTTCCCCAGCATTTCGTTGACGAGGTATTGCTGGATCTTGGGTAGCACCGAAATCGTATCGGCCTTGCCTCCATCACTTCATCGACCGCTTCGTCTACAGCTACAGCTACGACAACGCCCGCCAGCTCACCCAGCAGACCAACTCGCGCGGCCAGAACCTGAGCTACTCGTACGACAAGGCCGGCCAGCTGCTGCGCATCGACGACGCGGGCGTGGGCAAGGTCACGACCTACGCCTATGACCTGGGCGGGCGTCGCATCCGCGAGACCACCGTACAGGGTGGCGTGACCTACCAGGACAACCAGATGGCCTACGACGCGCTGGGCCGCCTGCGCTGGGTGGCCGACACCAACGCCTACATCACCATCGACTACGACAAGGTCGGCAACCGCACTCACATCCACACCAAGCTCGCCTACAGTGCGCTGACCGCACAAGGCCCGCAGGGCACGCCCATCGAGGGCGGCGAGGAGACCGACCGCTACTTCGCCTACGACCAGATGAACCGCCAGACGCTGGTCGATTCGGCCACCGCCGACGGCAGCGTGCTGGGCGCCGAGGGCCACAGGCTGAGCTACGACAAGAACGGCAACCGCACCCGCGACGAGCACGCGGGCGTGCGCATCGTGCAGGTCAATGGCCAGTGGACGTCCATGGCCGGCAACATCGTCGAGGAGTACAGCTACGACAACCTCAACCGCCTGAGCACCGTGGTGCGCGACGGCGCCCTGGTGGAAGCTCGCGGCTACGACGGCGCCAGCCGCGTCATCCAGAGCACCCCCGGTGCCCTGGGCGCGGACTACGTCAACCTGCACCGCATGCTGCGCGGCACCAACGGCACCGATGCCCTGCAGGGGCGCTTCAGCCAGTACGACGCCAACGGCCGCCTCATCCACCAGGCCACCGCCGAGTACCTGGTCTCCGCCAGCGTGGTCAACTACACCTACGACAACGAGGGCAACGGCCCGAGCGGCATCCGCAGGACACAGCAGCCTGATAGCGAGACTTAGACCAGCTGCGCAAGAAGCTCAGAAAGATTCAACCCTGCCTGCGGATCTCCGGACAGAAGACGTTCCGCATAGGCCCCTGACGGGCTTGCAGCGTTCAGTCTCGAGCACTCCGCGGAGGAATCTCGCGCCTCAGACGTCCGCTGCTGCACAAACAGCGCTACAGCCAACCCTCCGTGGCTTTCCGAGTGCTTGTCATCCAGCGTCAATGCAGACAGGAAGCTCTGCTCCGCCAGCTCCGCTTTTCCCGACAGAATCTGGGCCCAGCCCCACCCCCGCCAAGCCGGCGCGTGGCGAGGAGCCAGTTCCACGGCGCGCTCCAGATCGGCGATGGAGTTCTCCGTGTCCCCAATCAGGAGCCCGGAGAGCCCGCGCACCGTCCACGTGCGCCCATCGGATGGCCATTTCGTACAGGCTTCGCCGGCCAGCCTGCACAACTCCTCAAGGGAGGCATGGCTGCTCATCGCCATGTAAGCCGCTGCAACGAGGCACTCTGCGGACACCGTGTCGCTCCTGCTCCGTCCCATTGCGATCCACCGTTTGGCAGAGGCGACATCGCCGCGCTCCACTCTGGCAAGACTGGCAACGCCGGCAACGGCTGGATCAAGCAGGCCACGGGCGTCCAACTGGGCAACCCAGCGATGCAGCCGATCTGCCGCACACGAACGATGCAGCGCCCTCACCCACAGGATTTCCAGGGCACGCCCTCCCTGGGCAGCGGTGTTTGCGACACCGTCGACTTCGAGCAGCGGCGACAGCCAGGCCACGCAGCCTGCGTCATCCCCGCGCATGAAAGCGATCGATGCCAGTTTGTGGCGCACCACGGTCTGAAACAGGCTGGTCGTGGCTTCATGGTCGAGCGCCCCGTGCAAGTGGGTTGCTGCTTCATCCCACCGCTGCTGCGCAAGGTACCAGTCGCTTCTGCGCAGGATCCAGGTTTCGGCGCCCTCGCCTGCGTGGCTTTCTCCTGCACGCAATTGACGCTCCGCCTCGCCCCAGTCGGAGCGCCGCAACGCAGCTGCAAACGCCTCGGCAGGAACATCAGTTGCCTGCGATGGAGAGGCTTCGACCTGCGGCGCAGCGGTGGCGAGGGGATACAACGTACGGGTGTTCATGAGACAAGTCATCCAGCGTTCCTGCGATTTGTTTAGCAGGAAGGCCGATGCCCCCTTGAGCGACTCCGCCTCCGTCCGGCAAGCTCGTTCAGGCATGACAATGCGATGGCGAGCGCCAGTACCGCTCATCCTTGGCGCTTCTTTTTTGCGCCATCGCAGCAAAGGTTGTTTTGAGATGCAAAGCCCAGACCCGACTTCATTCGATGCCCTGATGTCCAACGGCATGAGCGCGAGCCAGGCCAACGACGGAGCCCAGGCCATCGAATGGTTCCAGAAAGCAAGCGCGGCCGACCCGAGCGCGGGCCTGCCGCAGTTTCTGCTGGGAGCGGAATTCGCAGCCCTCGGAGACATGAGCCAGGCTGAAACGGCGTTTGCCAATGCGACCTTGCTGGCGCCCGGTTTTCCGATGGCACGATATCAATTGGGCTTGCTGCAATTCAGTTCCGGGCGCGCCGGCGTGGGGCTGTTGACCTGGCAGCCGTTGCTCGAATTGCCCGACACCGACCCGCTGCCGCATTTCGTTCGTGGTTTTGCTGCACTGGCCCAAGACCGCTTCGAGGAAGCCCTTCAACACTACAGGCAGGGGCTGGAGCTCAATACCACCAACAGCGCGTTGTCGGGCGATATAGAAAAAGTCATCGCAGGCATCAATGCCTTGACCGCGAACGCTGCTCCTGAGGACCAATCGAACGACGCGGAAGGTGAATCCGGCAATCACGTGCTTCTGGCCAACTATCAGCAGCAAGGGCGGCCGCATTGATGCAGCGATTGCGTCAAACCCCTCCACTGGCTGCCAGCATGCATTCCCATGATTGATCCGTCGACGCAATTGGCTGCGATGATTCGCGCGCAATTCGCGGCGCAATTCCGGGCTCAGACCAAGGAGCGTCCGGCCGTCAGCGAGGGAGCCCAACGCAATTCCCAGGCAGCGAAAGGCAGAACCGGGCAATCGTCCGAAGCCGACGAGAACAAGGGCAGCGCACTCGGAAACGACGATGTCCAGCTTCAGCAGATGGTGGCGCTGCGGGTACGTTCTCTCGCAGCCGACGATCCGCATCGCGAGCGCAAGGCATTTCGACTTTTTCTGGAATCGGTGCTGGTTCAAGCATTCGGCCGCGACCGGCTGGACGACCGCGGCTTCGACCAGATGGTCGACACCGTGCTCGAACGCATGGAAAGCGACCCGCAACTCCATGCGGCGCTGCGCGAAGCAGGAAGCCTCCTGCTTGCGGATGCGAAAGGCCCCGGGGCAAGCAATGCTGCCCTGAAGCGCTAGCCAGCTTTATCGATGCTACTGGCAGGCGGCGTCACCTCAGGCGCAAAGATGTCGCCCATGTCTCCGCCCAGCGGGGCGGTACGGCCACCGAGCAGGCGCCGTGCAAAGCGCTGCACGTCGCTGGCATCTTTCACCTCACCGCTCAACAGCGCCTGTGCGTAACGCCCCGACAGGTTGGCCTTGTCCAGTCGCAAGGCCAACTCGGCATGCTCTGCGGCCGTCTGTCGCTTCGACTGCATGGCCAACACCACCGAAAGTCCACCGTGGCTTTCCGCGAAGTTGCGGTCGAGCGCCAGGGCTGTGCTGAAGCTGCTGTGTGCCGCGTCGAGATCGCCTTGCACGATTTGCGTCCAGCCCAGGCCATGCCAGGTACCGATGTGCTGCGGCATGGCAGCCACTGCCTTCAGGAACGCCGCGCGCGCTCCAGGAAGATCGTTGGCGAGCAATGCTGCGAAACCCCGCATCGACCATGCGCGGCCATCCTCGGGCTGTCGCTTCAGGGCTGCATCGGCAAACTGGATGGCGCGCCCGGCGTCTCGCGCAGCCAGCGCGATGGAAGCCTGGCTCACGAGGCTCTCGACCGGGTGATCTGCCGGCGAACCATCGTTCAGGCTGGCGGCGGACCATCTCTGTGCAGCCGCGAAGTCGGATGCGTCGACCGCAATGAGGCTTGCAACACCGGCGGCTTGCACGTCGAGACTGTTCTGCTGCTCGGTCTTTAGCGCCCAATCCATCGCGCGGTCGAGCTGACCGTCGTGGTGCAGTGCCCTCAGCCAGACCTGTTGCAAGGCGCGGTTTGCCACTGGTGGCCGGTTGCCGACTCCTTGTCCTGCACCATCTTGCGCTTCCAACATTGGCGCCAGCCGGTTGACGCAATCCGCATAGCGGCCACGCCGAAGCTCGATGAAGGCCAGATTGTGGAGAAGCACTTCTGTCAGCCCCGGAGGCGGCTCGGGCGTCCTCGCCAGCGCCTCTAGGACCTCGAGCGCCTCGTCGTAACGGTGCTGCGCAAGCCAGAAATCGCCTTCGCGCAAGCGCCATGCGAGCGGCTCGTCGAGCAGCGTCTGGCCATGCTTCAGATGAAAGCGTGCACGTTCCCACTCGCCGCACGACAGCGCAGTTTCGAATGCGTCGATCAGCAGTGCATTGTTGGAGGGGTCTTCGCGCAGGAAGCCGTCGAGCCGGTCAAGACGCTGGCGCGCGGCGGATGCGGGAGATGCGTTCGAGTCCGTCATGAGATGAAGAATGTAGGTTAGCGGCCAAAAAAGCAGAAGATCACCACGACACGTCGCAGCGGGCGTCCTTGCCCAGCAATTCACGCAGGCGGGTCAGACCCTGGCGATGCAGCTGGGAAACCCGTCCGCGCGTCACGCCCATGAGTGTCGCGATTTCGTCGAAGGGAATTTCCTGAAGGTAGTGGTGGCGTATCACCAGCCTTTGCTGTTCGCTGAGCTGGCTTACGAGATCGCGCAGCACCGTGCGCAGTTGAACGATCTCGGTCTTGCGGAAGTAGCTCACCTCCGCCGACGGTACCTGGCCATTCCCGTCGAATGCCTCGGCATCGACCATGCCCGTATCTTCGAGCATGACGCCCAGCGCGAGCCCTATACCCACTTCGGCAAGGTACTTGAAAAGCTTGTCTGTGCTGCGTGCAGAGGCAGGCGCACTGCCGGCCCGGCCGTCATCAGAGGCCTCCTCTGCAGCCGCTTCCTTGACGGCATCCAGCCGCTCCTGCCGCAGACGGACGCTGACGCTGATCTGCTGATTCTTCTCGGTAAGACGCGTGAGTCCGTTGAGAACGGCGCCTTGGACACGCTTGGCGGCGAAAGTCTTGAACTGAGCCTTATGCCCTGGCTCGAAGCGGTCCACCGCCTCCAGGAGGCCGACACGTGCCAACTGAAGATAGTCCGCAAACTCCACGTCGTTGTGGGTACGCCGGCTGTAGACGGTCGCGGCCACCATGCGGGCGTAGGGCAGGTAGTGACAGATCAGTTGCTCACGCGCAGTTTCGTCCTGCTCGTCCCGCCAGCGCACCCAGAGTGCGGCAGTTGGATCCCCGGCATCGGGAAGCGCATCTGCCGTGTTCTCAAGCAGATCCGCCGCCGCGTCGAGAAGCGGCGGCGGTGGAGACGCGGGCAATGCCGAACGCAGGCGTGTCATGTCGTCGTGCCGTGTCAGTGGAAGCTGCCGACCAGCGCCTTGAGCACCAGGCTCCAGCCATCGACGAGGATGAACATCAGGATCTTGAGCGGCAGCGCGATGGTTGTGGGCGGCATCATCATCATGCCCAGCGCCATGAGAACGCTCGAGACGATCAGGTCGATGAGCAGGAACGGCAGAAAGATCACGAAGCCGATCTGGAAGGCGGCGCGCAGCTCCGACAGCATGAACGCAGGAATGAGCTGCACGTTGCTGATGTCATCCATCGACCTGGGCACGGGCGCCTTCGACAACTCCACCATCAGCGCCAGATCGGCCTCGCGCGTCTGCCGCACCATGAATTCACGAAGCGGTGCGACGCCCTTGCTGTAGCCCTCTTCCATCGACAGCTTGCCCGCCATGAATGGCTCGAACGCATCGTGGTTGACCTTCTGCAGCACCGGAGACATGGTGAAAAGCGTCAGGAAAAGCGCCAGGCCGATCAGCACGGTATTCGGCGGCGTCTCGTTCATGCCGATGGCATGACGGAGCATCGAGAGCACCACGATGATCCGCAGGAAGCTCGTCAGGCAGACGAGCAGGGCCGGAAGAATCGCAAGCACCGTCAGGCCGAGCACGACGCGTAGGGCCTGTGCGGTTTCGGTCGCTGGGGTAACAGGCGAAGCTGGAGCGACGGCGGCCGTCGGCGACGTCCTGGATCGTGCCGGATTCGCTGCAGCTGCCGGTGCCTTGGGCGCAGCGGGAGGAGCGCTGGCCGCAGCCGCAGGAGGCTCCTGCACAGGAGCCGAGGCAGGCGGAGGTGGCGAGACCGCCTGCGGCGCATCCGCCGGCGCCACTTGCGCCTCCGTGCTTGCCGGCACCTGAGAGCGGGCGTCGTTCACCGGCCAGCCGAGCAACGCGATGGTAACCAGCACGAGCGCCAGACATATGCGCCAATGCTTGTTTGCGTACGAGCCGATTTGCTGCATGCCGAAGCTCATTGCGGGCGCTCCTGCTCCGCAGGCCCCGGCTCTTCGGCGTCCGAGGCCGCCGGCGCTTCCGCCAGGAGCTGGATGGACTGGTCGGTGCACCCCAGCAGCAGGCGCCGTCCATTCCACACCACGACGTGCAGGCTGTGACGAGGCGACAGAGGCGTGCTGGACACCCGCTGGATCTCACGCGACGGCATCGCGTCGAAGAGCCTGCCGAATCGCCCCAACCAGAGTCCCTTGGCCCCGACGGGTCGCGCTCGCCGGCGAGCGGCGACAACCGCGAAGGCCAGCAACGCCCCCGCAACGACAACGACAACGACAACGACGATCCACCAGGAATCGCTCGCTCCAGTCGAAGCCTCTCCCGGCTGCTCGCGCTTGACCGGAATGCTCGCCGGCAAGCTACTGCCTTGGGCAGGTTCGGCCGCGGCGGACGGGGCCTGCGCCCGAGCCTCACCCGGCGAGGCGACCGACAGCCCCACCGCAACGGCAAGACTCATGAGGAATATCCGGCAGGCGGCTATCACGCGCTCCCGCCAAGGCACTGCATTCATCCGTCAGGATCGGGAGGCCAAGCCCAGTGCAACAGGCAGTTCCGTGATGCGAACCGCAAAGTGGCCATCGACGGCCACCAACTGGCCACGCGCCACGACCTTGCCTTCGATGGTGAGGTCCACGGGCTGGTCGAAGCTGCGGTCCAGGCGCAGCACCTGGTTCTCCTTGGCGCCCAGCAGCTCACCGACCGAGATCGTGGCCTCGCCCACGCACACCTGCAGCTTGGCCTTGATCTGGTGAAGCGGACTCCACTCCTTGAGGATTGGCGCTTCCCCCGGATTTCCCTCGGAACCGGGGTGCAGATCCGGCAGCGCGATGATCTGCGCGGTGGGCATGCCGCCTGCGGCTGCACGCGTCCTGGTTTCGCCGCGGCCTTCGGCCGCGGTGCTGGCGGCACCGATGCGGTTGTCGGCGACGATGCCTTCCAGTGCTTGAGTCATGACTTTCTTCCCTTCAATGTATTGGCGTTGGGGGCAGCGCCTGCCGCCCCGGCAGCTGGTGCCGGCAAACCGGCCATCGCGGCCAGTTCCACGGCGATGCGGCCTTCGCTCTGGCCCAGCCAGCCGCTGCAGACAGGCGTACCGTCGGAGCCGACGACCAGTGCCGGAGAGTCGAGCAGATGCTCCAGTGGAACGACGTCGTCCAGACGCAATTCCTGAAGCTGCCCCAGGTTGAGTTCGGCGCCTTCGAGCAAGACGCGCAGTGAAATTTGCTGGCCGGCCAAAGCGCGATCCAGGCGCTCCTTGGGCTCCTGCGACGCGGAGACCGGTGATGGGGTACGCGTTGCAGCCTGTTCGGGCCCGAGAAGCGCAGCGATTGCTTCGAACGGCAGTCCCAGGCTCCATACACCACCACACCATGTCCATCGCACCAGCAGCGCACCGGACCAGGGGCTCGATGCCATGCGAGCGCCGGGCGTATCTTTGTATCGCTGCGGCGTCAGGCCGAAGCCCGCCAGCAGCGTGCCAACGCGCTGCAGCCAATCCGCCCATGCCGCGCGCACGATTGCGGGTGCAATCACAGGAGAGGCAGGCGCGGTAACCGCGGAGGCCAAGTCGAAAAAGAACATGCGGCTCGCGATGGCCTGGAGTGCCGCAAATGAACTGTCGAGACTCTCGGACGACAACGCCGTGCCAGCGGCGCGGCGAGACGAAGCGGCGAACGCCCAGCAGGCGCTGTCGTCCGAGGGAAACACCACTGTTCCATCGGGCTCGATGACCTCCACATCGGACGCCGTCGACACGGCCTCGCGTACTGGCATCCATTCGGCGCTCCAGTCGCGATGCAATGCCGCGAACCGGTCGCGAACAACGTCCTTCTGCTTCGAACTCCAGCTGCGCAGCGGTCGAGCCCTGAGCGCCGACTCCGTGGCATCCAGCAGCGGCGATGACGATTCGACGTTCATTTGCTCTTCATCGAGAACAGCTGCTGCAGCATCTCGTTGGCGGTGGAGATCACCTGCGAGCTGGCCTGATAGCCGCGCTGCATGATCACCAGGTCGCTGAATTCCTGCGACAGGTCGACGTTGGAGATTTCGATCTGGCCTGCGCGCACGCTGCCGAATGCGCCTTCGCCGGCTTTGCCGAAGTGCCAGGCGTTCTTGTTCACCATCTCGAACTGGTTATTGCCCAGTGCAGCGACGGCATCTGGCGAATCGAAGCGAGCCAATGCCAAGCTGGCACCCTTGACCGTCTGCCCGTTCGAGTAACTCAGCCGCAATACGCCGTTGGCATCGAAGGCAGTCCCGCTGAGTGTCCCAGGCCCCAGGCCGTCCTGCGAATCCATCTTCAGAGTGGTACTGCCGGCAAAAAGCACAACGTCGGCACTGAAATCCAATGCCAGCGTCATCGGTGGCTGGCCGGCGGGCACATAGGTCATGTTCACCACGCTGGTCTGCGGTGTCGGCTTTCCGCCGATGAAGACCATGGACCCGCTCCCGACTACCGCAGTGCCGTCCAGCAAATCAACCCGCATCGTCGTGCCTGAAGTCGTGGCCTCGGTGGTGACGAACTTGACACTCAGCGTATGAACCACGCCGCCTGCATCAACAACCTGGACCGTTCCGACGGCAGCTTGTTCGGTGACGGTATTGGAAAGGTTGCCGGAGAACTTGAGGCGCGAAGTGGGACGCCCCTGGTCCAGCATCTGGCCGGCAACCGAGATCTCGACCAGCGCTCCGCTGCTGTCCATACCCATCACCTTTTCCCCGTTGGCCCGGCTGACGAGAACGCCGTTGTCGTCGAACTTGAACTGGCCCGCGCGGGTGTAGGTGGTCTTGCCTTCGGCGTCCTGCAGAACGAACAACCCCTGCCCGTCCACCGCCATGTCGAGACTGTTGCCCGTCTGGCGCAGCTCACCCTGCTTGAAGGACATGGCGGTGCCGGTCGTGTTCAGGCCGAATCCGACCTGATCCCGGTTCTGGCTGGCATTGCCGCCAGCAAGGTTGCCACCGGTATAGAACATGTCTGCAAACTGGAGGCTGGAGCTCTTGAAGCCCGGCGTGTTGATGTTCGCCGTGTTGTTGGCGATCACGCGCAGGCCGCGCGAGTAGCCGAGCAAGCCAGTCATGCCGACGTAGATGGATTCAAGCATGGGGTGTCCTTTGCGAATTCAGATCAAGCCTGGCGGTCACCGCACCGAGACGAGCTGGCTGAGAGAAATGTTGCTGAGCGTCGCACCCGCCGTCGTACGTACCGTCAGCATCGGCGCATCACCCGACAACGAAAGCGCACTCACCGTTCCCGTAGCAGTACCGCTCGACGTGTTGATGTCGACCGTCTTGCCGATCAGGCCAACCGACTGCAGCGCGGCCTGGTTGGTAATGAGCGTCGCGATCTTGTTGTTGAGCTGCTGCGTCTGTTCCAGGCTGGTGAACTGCGCCATCTGCGCCATGAACTGCTGGTTGTCCATGGGCTTCAGCGGATCCTGGTAGGTCAGCTGGGTCAGCAGGATCTTGAGAAAGTCCTCCATGCCCAGGCTGCTGGCCTGCAGATTGGTGCTGCCCGAACTGCCGATTGCATCGATTGCCATCACGCCCCCTTGGATTGAAATGTGTCGAACACGGTTGGCCGGCGATCGACGCCGGAAGATGAACTGTTGCCTGTGGAACTGCTGATGGATGCGGCTGCATCAGCACCGTCGCGCCAGATCAGCCTGCCGTTGCACACGACCTGGTACAGGCGCTTGCCACGCTCCAGAGTCATCGCGCGCTGGAGGTCGGCCACGATCCGGGGCAGCATGGCCGTCAGCGCATCATCGTCCGCGCGCATCGCGATCCATACGGCCTGGCCTTCGGGAAGAGATTCTTCGTGCAGGCGCAGCGGTGACTGGTCTTCCATTGGCGAAGAAGCGGAATCTTCCGCGCCTTGCGACTCGTGTGCAGAGGCACTTTCCGCCCCGGATTCGTCCACCGCCGGCGGCGCAAGGACTCCGGCTCGCATCCTGGACTGGACGTCAGTCGCCAGGCGCTCATCCTGGGATGAGCTCACGATAGCCTGCCGAAGCTGGATCGGATGGCTGGCGGTCTGCGGCAGCTGCGCGGTGCTACCAGCAAGGCCCGCACGCCCTGCTTGAGGGCTTGGTGCCGGCAGACTACGTCGCATATCAAGCGATGAAGAAGCCGCAGGGGCAGCAGGGATGGCCTTGACCCGCGATACACCTGCAGCCTCGCGCATGCCCGCTCGAGCCGGCGCCACGCCCTCCCGATCGGATGGCGTGGTGGTATTTCCATGTGCTGCGGTCGGCGACGGCTTGAACCAGGCCGACATCTGCGCGCGCTCCATTTCGCGCTGCCAGGCGTCCTGCCGCTGGGCGGCATCACCCTGCCCGCCGAATGCGCCATGTCGCGTAGCTGCTGCCGTGCCGGCGGCGGAATCACGCAATGGTTTGACAGCGCTCATCGCGAAGGCTCCACGGCCTGCCCGCGGCTTGCTGCGGTTCGCGCGAGCCAGTCGCGATCCTGTTCGCTGTTGTTGCGCTGCCGGATTTCGTCGGCGTATTGCGTCAAGGCATCCTCCTTGTGCCGGGTCAGGCCGTCGAGGCGCAGCTGCATTGCAATGCATTCCTTCCTGAGGCGGTCTCTTTCGGCAAGCTGGTCCTGTCGTTGTATGTCCAGTTGCTTCCACTGGTCGCGCAGATGCGCAAGGAATCCAAGTGCGTGCCGATGCGCGCCCGGATCCATGCGCTGCAGCAAGGCCTGGCTGGACGTGCGCGCCTGCTCGTCATGCGCCCGTTGGACTTCGCTCATGCGCGACTCGGTTTCCACAAGGGATTGCTGTGCGCGGGACAGGGACGCCATGAGCTTGTCGAGGTGCCACTGCTGCCGCTGGCGGACCGGCTCGAGTTCGTAGACGAAGCCACGAACATCGACGTCTCGTACCGCCGATGGACTCTTGGCCGAGGCAATGTTCATGGCCTATGCCCCGTGGATGGTGGAGCGGGCATCGCTTTCGGCCCCGAAGACAGAATGTCGCGCAATGCCTGGATAGCCTCCCGCCGGGAAGCACCTCCCACGCTCTGCCTGAGCCATGCCTGCAATCCCGGCTCGAGTTCGATGGCCCGATCGAGTTCGGGACTGGAGCCCTTCTCGTAGGCACCGATGTCGATCATCTGCCGGTTGCGTTCAAGCAGCGCCAACTGCTGCACGGCCAGGACCGACAGTTGACGCTCTTCATCGCTGGCAAGCTCGGGCATGAGCCGGCTCACGCTCTTGAGCACGTCGATGGCGGGGTAATGCCCCCTGTGCGCCAGATGCCGCGAGAGCACGACGTGACCGTCGAGGATGGCGCGCAACGCGTCCGACACGGGCTCGTTGAAATCGTCGCCTTCCACCAGCACCGTGAGAAGCGCGGTAATCGAGCCGCCGCCCGGCGCAGTGCCGCAGCGCTCGCACAGTTCCGGCAGCTCCGCGAAGACCGAAGGCGTGTAGCCGCGCGCAGTCGGCGGCTCTCCGGCCGACAGGCCGACCTCGCGCCTTGCCATCGCAAAGCGGGTGATCGAATCCATCGTGAGCAGGACGTTGTGGCCGCCGTCGCGAAAGTACTCCGAGATGGCGAGCGCGGCGTAGGCAGCCCGAAGCCGGGCCAGCGCCGGCTGATCGGAGGTCGCGACCACCACCACCGATCGCGCCAGCCCTTCCGGCCCCAGTTGCTTCTCGATGAACTCCCGCACTTCGCGCCCCCGCTCCCCAATCAGCGCGATCACGTTGATGCTCGCTTGCGACTCGATCTCGGCATGCGTCTTCACATGTCGAGCCAGCAGCCCGAGCAAGGTGCTCTTGCCGACGCCACTGCCTGCGAAGATCCCGATGCGCTGTCCCTGGCCCAGAGTCAGCAGGCCGTCGATGGAACGGATGCCGGTTTCGAGGATGCGATCAATGGGCGGGCGGCGCATCGGATTGATGGGCGCGGCCTTCAGCGGCATCCGCCGCTGCGTCTGCGGCCTGGCCCCGCCATCCAGGGGCTCGCCGAATCCGTCGATCACGCGGCCGAGCAAAGCCTCGCCCACGCCGATCTGGGATTCGGCGCCCAGCGCACGCACTTCGCAGCCCACGGCAATGCCTTCGACCGATCCGTACGGCATCAGGGTGACGCGGCCCTGCTTCAATCCGACCACTTCGGCGAGCACGCTGGTCTGCCTGTCGAGCTGATTCACGCCACCGGAAGCACCTTGGGCCCGAAGCATGATCCGGCACAGTTCGCCCACTGAGGCATCTGGCCCTGATGCATCGATGGCCAGTCCCTGCATTTCCTTGACCCAGCCGATACGACGGCTCAGTTCGGTGCCTTGCAAGGCCTGGCGGTAGACAGCGAGCGCACTCAATTCAGGACTCCGACGTCCGGGCTGCGGCCCGGGTCTGAAGCAGCGACTCGCGCAGCGCATTCAGCTGTGTTTCGAAACGGGCGTCGAGTCCGCCTTCCGGGGACTGAAGGATGCAGCCTCCGAGTTCGACGTCTGTGCTGGCGATCCACTGCACGCTACCGCCCGCCGATGGCTCGCACGACAGCTCCTGGCTTTCCTGCTGAAGCAGGGCCAGGTCTTCCGGGTGCATGTGAATCGCGGCCAGCTTCCGGCCGCGCAGCTCCTGCATCGCCTTCGCCAGCTGCGCGCGCAGAGCCTCGGGACGGATCACGCTTTCGCCGAGCACGCGACAGACGACTTCGAAGCATAGGGCAAGCATGTCGTCTTCCGCCGCGGCCAGCCGGGCTTCGATCGCTGGTGGCAAGGCTGCGATCAAGCCATCGAGAACCCGGACACGCGCCTGGTAGCCGGCAAGCGCCTCCTGCTTCAGCTCTCGGGTCAGGCGTTGCGCATGGTCTTCGAATTCGCGGCTGGCCTTTTCGGCGGCTTGGGCAGCGCGCTGCCGGGCTTCCTCGTCACCGCGTGCGCGGCCTTCGATGCTGCCCTTGGCAAAACCTTCCTCATAGCCTCTTTGGCGCGCCTCCTCCTCGATGCGTACCGCATCCGCAAGCGCAGGCTGAGCCGGCACCGCTGGTTCGGGCCGCCGGGCCGCCTGGAGGTGCGCAAGACCCGGACCCGACACCGAAGGAGGGGGCGACGACGCTACCTGGCGTTCGGCGATGCCGCCATGCTGGCGTGCCCGGTCCTGGGGCCGAGCCAGCGCAACACGGCCCTGCATGACGACATCGCGCAGAATGATCGCCTTCGGAGACGTATCCTCCGCTGCCCTCGCCACGGCACCACCCGCATCCGGCAATTGGTAACTCATCGGCCGAACCTTCCGCGCAGCGATATGCCGCCCAGCACGTGCCGCAGAGGCTGGCTGAATCTGCTCCATGACGATGAACCACCTGAACTGCTGGTGGAGCGCTCGCGCAGTCTTGCCGACACGCCGGATATCAGCATCGACCGCATGCCCGGAGGTGCGTGGTAGCCCGGAGGCGTTTCGGACAGGCTGGCCTCGATCTTTCTGCGCTGGGCCGGCTCGAGTGCGGCAAGCAGGTCTTCGCGCCAGGGCCAGTCGGCCAGACGCAGCAACTCGCCGACAAGCCCCAACGGCTCCGATCGCAGGCACTCGACCAGCACGCGCACCTGCTGAACATCAAGCGCATGAAGGGCTGCTTCGTCCGATATCGGGCCGGAGAGCCGTTCGGCGGCGAAAAACGTCGCGGTGGAAGAACCGGCCGGAGTGGCGCCGGAGATCGCGTCATCGATCAGCGCTGGATCGCTCTCGATTCCGAGCGCCTCGAGTTCTGCAAGCAGAGGAAGCAGGTTGGCGCGCTCGGACGAAGGCAGTTCGCCGAGGATCCATTCGCGGTCGGCTGGAGACATCGCGTGCAACAGCAGCGCCGCATGACGTGCTCCCCGCGGCTCGGGCGTATCGACCCCCAGCTGCGGCCCCGGCGACAGGTTTGGCGCAGACATCATCAGTTGCCTCGCCGGATGCCAGCCATACCGGCCGGCGGCATTCCCGGTGCGCCTGCATTTCCCGGGACGGGTGACCCCGCAGAAGGCTGCCCGGGAGCGGGCTCACGCATCCAGTCGCGCACCTTGCGCAAAGCGACCGTACGCTCCAACTCGGAGAGTGGCGTGCCGCGCGGTTGCGCCCCTCGAGCCGCAGCACCTGCCCGACTAGCCCGTACGAGAAGCGCCGTCAACGCGGCGACAAGAACCCCGGCGGCCAACAGTTGCCACCACGAGAGGGGCACCTGATCCATCAGGGAGGTCCTGCCGGAGTTGTCACTGCGCTCATCCGCCACGGCCGGATTCGTATCGCCCGGTGCAGCAGCCACAGCGACATCCGGTGCCTGGATAGCACCGCCGACGAGTGATTGCACGACGACAGCATCGCCACGATCGGGCGATGCGCCCACCGCCGCGGCAATGACCTTCTTGAGCTGTTCTTCCTGCGCCAAGTCCAGTGACTTACGCACGACCGCAACCACCTGGATGCGCCGGATGGAACCCGGCTGGCTCACGACCTGCTCGACCCGGCGTCCCACGGCATATTCCACGTCGCGCTGCGCACTGCCGTTGCGGGAACCGCCTGTATCAGTGAGCTTGGCATCGGCAACGGCACCTCCGTCGCGCAGAACCTCGCGCTCCCGCACTACCACACCCGTGGCCTGCAGGCCAGAACGCGTGGCGGCGGGCAGGACGTCTTCGGTGGTCGTGCGGATCTGGTCCATGTTCAGCGTCACGTCGACGCTGGCCAGGGCCTGTCCGGCACCGAAGCTGCGGTCGAGCACAGCCGCGACCTTTCGCGCAAGGTATGCCTCGGTATCGCGCTTGAGCTCCAGCCGCGCGCCATTCAGCTCGGCATCGCCGTTGCCCGCTTCCGCACGGGTGAGCGCCACGCCATGGCCGTCGACGATAGTGACGTCCTGCGTCGCCATGCCGGGCACCGCGGCCGCCACAAGACGCTGCACCCCGATGACCTGCTCGGGACGCAGTGCCTGCCCTTGCCGCATCATGAGCGTGATGGAAGCCTTCGCTTTCGAGGTTGCCTGCTTGAACAGGCCCTGCTCGGGCAGCGCCAGCAGCACCCTGACCTCGCGCACTTCGGACAAGGACTGGATCGTGCGCGTGAGTTCGCCCTGGAGCGCGCGCTGATAGTTGATCTTCTGGGCGAACTCCGTCATGCCGAAGTCCGTGTTGTTGAACAGTTCCAGCCCGACAGCTCCCTGCAGCGGCAGCTCCTTGCCCATCAGCTTGATGCGCGTTGCATGCACGTTCGCCTTGTCGACGAGGATCGACGTGCCACTGTCGCCCAAACGATAGGGAATCTTGAGCCGTTCCAGCTCGGTGGTCATTGCCTGCGCGTCCTGCGGCTTCAGGTCGGAGAACAGGGTCTGGTACTCGGTGTGGAACACCCACCATGCGAGTCCGCCAGTCGCCAGCAGAATAGCCACCACTCCGCCGACGAGACCGGCGCGCGCGCGCGGCGTCAATCCTTGCCAGAAGTTCATATCGGCATCTTCATGATGTCTTGGTATGCCTCAAGCAGGCGGCTACGTACCTGCATCATCAGCTGGAAGGAAACGCGACTCTCCTCCAGATTGATCATGATCTGGTGCAGGTTCTGCGCATCGCCCATGGCCAGCTTCTGCAGATCGACCTGATTGCTGATCAACTGGCCGTTGACCTTGGCTAATCCGTCGGACACGAGTTGCCCGAACGAGCCGGCGACGGCCTCCGAGGACACGTTCGACACGTCTGGCATCGCGGTCGATGCCTGTGCCTGCAGGGTCTGTGTGCTGCCGGCAGCCACCATGGCCTGCGCCTGCGACGAAAGCGAGGCCAGCGCCTCGACAGGGAGAAATCCGGTCATGCGTTGCTTCCGATGTCGAGCGCCCTGAGAGCCAGCGTGCGCGCTGTGTTCATGGCCGAAACGTTGGCCTCGTAGGCCCTGGTCGCGCTCATCATGCTGACCATTTCGGTGGCGGGATCGACGTTTGCATACGCTACAAATCCGCGCTCGTTGGCAAGAGGATGCCCCGGTTCGTAGACCATTCGGGGCATGACACCAGCCGCAATGACACGAACCTGAGGTCCGGCCTGCAAGGCGGCATCGATGTCGCCCGCCGCACTGCTGACCAAGGAAGCGAACCCACCGGCCGCATCAGCCGATGCACCGGCCGACAAGCGAGCCTCGGCCACCACGCGCAGCGGCTGATAGCTGCGGCCATCCACTCCCTGTACGGTATTGGCATTGGCCAGGTTGAGCGCGGCCACCTCGACGCGCATGCGCTCGACGTTCATTCCGGCCGCACTGATTGCGAAGGTTTGCGTGTAGTCCATGACTTATTTCCTGCCGTCGCCGGCGGCCATTGAAAGAATTGCGAAATGACGCGAGAGGCCTTTCACCAGCGCCTGGTATTGCACCGCGTTGCGCGCCATCTCCGCCGCCTCCACATCGAGCTGCACCTGCCCGGGGACGCCAAAGTCGTCGACGGCGGCCTCTACACGAGGGCGCACCTGGCCGAGCGCGAATGCGTCGACACGACCCGACTGCTCCATGCTGCGTCGTGCCTCGACGAGTTGATCTTCGAAACTCACCCGCAGCGGCACATAGCCGGCTGCATTGGCATTGGCGATGTTGGTCGCGATCGCCTGCTGGCGCAGGCTCGCGGCGTCGAGCGCCAATGCCAGCGCCGATCGGGTCACGGCTTCGATGCCATCTGTCATGTCTTTCTCCCGATGCCTTTTTCTGGATGGAAGTGGATGGAGTTGCAGGAAATGGGCGTCGTCATTGCACGACCAGTTCGCCATGCAGCGCACCAGCGGCCTTGACGGCTCGCAGGATCGAAATGACGTCGCGGGTGCTCGTCTTGAGGCGGGCGAGCGACTGGACGAGGTCGGACACCGTGTTGGAGCCGGTCACGAAGCCTGCGCCGTTCTGCTCGTCGACGTCGACCCGCGTGTTGGTCACGATGGCGGTGCGGATGTCAGGACCTCCGTTCCAGATGTTGATCGGCTGCGAGGCCGTGTTCTGGCTGGAAATGGCGATCTTGATGTCGCCGTGCGAGATCGCCACCTTCGATATCCGCACGTCGCCGCCCGACACCACGGTTCCGGTCCGCTCGTTGATGACCACCTTCGCGCGACGGTCGGGCTCCACGGTGACGTTCTCGATACGGGTGAAAAGGCTGACGAGTTCGCCACGCTGCGATGCAGGCACCGCGATCTCGATGCCCGAAGCATCCTTCGCCCTGGCAAGGCCGCCACCGAGCTGGCTGTTGATGGCGGCGGCGACCCGGCTGGCCGTGGTGTAGTCGGGTTCGGAGAGAACGAAGGTCACGCTCTGCTTCTCGTCGAGCATCGCCGCGTTGACCCCGACCTCGACGGTCGCTCCATTGGGTATGGAGCCAGAAGTCGGATGGTTCTTCTGGACCACGTTGCCGTTGGCGTCGTAGCGATAGCCGCCGACCGACAGTCCGCCTTGGGCCAACGCATAGACACGGCCGTTCGCGCCCTTCAGCGGCGTGATCAGCAAGGTCCCGCCGACGAGGCTGCGCGCATCGCCGGCGGAGCTCACGGTCACGTCCAGGGTATCGCCCTCGCGGGCGAAGGTGGGCAGGCTTGCGCTCACCATCACGACGGCCACGTTGCGGCTCTGCACGGCCTCCGGCGCGATCGTGAGGTTGAACTGCGAAAGCACGTTGGCCAGCGATTGACGGGTGGCCCGGTTGGCAGGCGAATCGCCCGTGCCGGCAAGGCCGGTCACGATGCCAGTGCCGAACAGTGCGTTGTCGCGCCATCCCTTGAGCTTGCCGAGATCCTTGACGCGTATGGCATCGGCTGCGTGCACCGCGGAAATGCCGATGCAAAGAAGAGCGGCAGCCGGGAGCGCACGGCGCAGGAGAAGAGTTCGAATGATTCGGAGCATCACAAGCCCAGCCAGTCAAGAATTCGCCGCCATCCGCTGCGACGCGTGCGGTCGGATACATCGCCCTCGCCCACGTAGGTAATCCGGGCATCGGCGAGGCGGGTCGACAGAACCACGTTACCGTCGGAGATGTCCTGCGGGCGGACACGTCCTTCCAGATTGACTTTCTGCAGCTCGTCGTTCACCGTGAGCAGTTGTTCCCCCGCCACCTTCAACTCACCGTTGGCCAGCACTTCCTGCACCGTCACGGTAAGGGTGGCTAGCAGCTTGTTGGCGCGCTGGGTGCGGCCCCCGCCATCGAAATCCCCGGAAATGCCGATCCCGAGCTGTCCCACGACCCTGTTGCCAGTGTGCGTCACGGAGCCGGTGATGTCGTTGCCGCGCTTGGTACCGGTGTTGGCCGATGTCGATGCAGACGAGTTTTCGAAAACCTGGATGGTCAGCGAATCACCCACGCGAAACGCCTTGTTGTCCGCGGTAAGCGGCCGGAAGCTGCCCTCCTGGTACAGACTCTCTGCGAAAGCGGGCAACAGGATGGAAAAGGCCACAGCTGTCGCCAAGGCGTATTGGCCGACTCGCCGCTTCAGATGGAGAAGATTCACGGCTGTACCTCGACCTGGCCGCGGCCGGTCACGCGGGCCAGCACTTCCCCGCTCGCGCCCGGGACCTTGACGCGAACGACCTGCCCTTCGCGGCCGTCCTGCAGCACCTCTACGCGGCTCTCCACCGAAACGTCGCCGCTTCGCGCCAGAAGATGCGCCCAGTTGCCGCGGGTGACTGCCGGGGCCACCTCCAGATGCGAACTCGTGAGGACTTCACCAGGCTTGAGTGGGCGCCGCAGGCGCTGATGCCCATCGCTCACATCGATAGCAGCGCTTGCCGTCACCGGCGCCCCATGCTTGACCGCCGTCAAATCCACTTCGCGCGCAGCCATCGCCCCGCGCATGACGATCGGATCGACCGCCACGCCGCGCTCGACCTCGGTCGTGGCAACAGTCATCGGTGCCCAGGCTCCTACTTCGAAAGTCACGGCCGTCGTCCGTACGAAGCGGCCGTCGACCCACGCATCGACCCATACCAGCATTCGCCGGCTCGGCTGGGCCTGCTCGGCGATGGGACGCACCCGCAGCGTCGGAGTGCCGGGCGGCAACAGCAGGTCGCGTGCAGTGGATACCGGCTCCACCTCGGCTCGCACGCTTCGTCGCGAGAGCCAATCCAGAAGTGTTGCGCGCGCCGCACCCACGACGGTCTCGCCCGGCAATTGCTGCGCGGCGCTTGCGACCTCCACCTCAGCGGCGCCACTCCATTGGATCGTCGACGGTTGCATGCGAAGGGCACTGTCTACCGTCCGCAGGCCGCTTCGCGCTTCGACCCACCGCGCGACGGTGTCGCGGTCGAGAAGGGCAGTGGATCCGAGCCGGGGCGCGGGCCCGAGGGGCAAGGCCATCAGGCGGCGCAATGTGGGCAAGTCCTGCGTCGTCAGGAATGCGATGTCGCCCAGACGGACATTGGTCTGTTCGATCTTGACCTGCTGCCGCAGCTCGATGGAAACCAGAGGGCTCGCAGCGGGCGGAGCGGCGCCCGCCACGGCCGACGCCACCGCGGAGAGCACCGGGAGCGCAACACGCAGGACGATCGAACCGCCCCGCAGGCAACCACTACTTGCGCAGGCCATTGATCATTCCCAGCATCTCGTCGGACGCCTGCATGACTTTGACATTGGCCTCGTAGACACGCTGAGCCACCATGAGGCTCACCATCTCTTCGTTCAACTTGACGTTGGACCCTTCGAGGAAACCCTGCGACACGGTGCCCATGCCGTCTTCGGTCGCCTTGCCGGCAATGGCCTCACCGGAGTTGGAGCTCGATCGATAGAGGTTGTCGCCCTGCGCGAGCAGGCCGGAAGGGTTCGTGAAGCGAACCAACTCCAGCTGACCAATGTCTACCGGCGTCGATTGCCCCGCAACCTGAATGCGCACCCGGCCGTCGCTGTCTATCTGCATGTTCTGCGCGTTGTCTGGAATGGCCAGGTTGGGCTTGAGCGGAAAGCCGCCAGCAGTCGCCAGCAAGCCGTCGCGATTGACCCTGAAGGTTCCGCCTCTTGTGTAGGCGCTCGAGCCATCGGGCATCGTCACCTCAAGAAAGCCTTCGCCCTGAATGGCGATATCGAAGGCCGACTCCGTCTTCTTGAGATCGCCCATGTCGAACAGCTTGGAAGTCGATGCGACGCCCACGCCGGCTCCCACACGGCTGCCGGCGCCCAGAATGCCCGCATCCTCCTGGCCAGGCACCATGCGACCAGCCTCGCGCACCATCAGGTCAGTGAAGCTGACCTTGTTCTTCTTGAAGCCGGTGGTGTTGACGTTGGCCAGGTTGTTCGCGATCGTGTCGACGTTCAATTGCTGGGCCTGCATGCCGGTTGCGCTGATGTAGAGGGCATCGAACATAGTTGTTGCCTGCTGAAAGTGGATTGGAGAGAGAGAACTCGTCAGGAAAGTTCGCCGAGTTTTCGGACAGCGCCGCCGATCATTTCGTCGTAGCCCAAGGCGATTCGCTGCATGGATTCGAAGTGACGCATCGACTGGATCAGCTGGGCCATTTCCTGCATCGAATTCACGTTCGAGTTCTCGAGAAAGCCCTGACGCAGCTGCACGTCGCTGTCCCTCAGCTGCGTCGGCACCTGATCGGTTGTCATGAGTCCTTCGCCCATGCGCCGAAGATTCCTGGTGTCGTCGAACTGGACGACCTTCAGTTGAGCGACCGGAGTCGAGTCGACACCGCCGCCTGGCCTGGATTCGAAGACCTGGCCGGCCGCGTCGATCACGGGATTGGGACGGGAAAGCACGATCTCGCCGCCTACGCCCATGACCGGATTGCCTTGCGAAGTGACGAGGCGCCCACGCGCGTCGAGTTGCCAGCTGCCCTGCCTCGTATAGGCCAACCCGGCTTCAGTTGAAATCTCGAAGAAGCCGGGCGTGGCCAGTGCGACATCCAGGTTTTGCCCTGTCGTCCTCAATGTTCCGGGCCGGGTATCGCTCTGGATCAACAGCATTGCCGGCGTGATGCCCGGCGTGTCAGCCCGTATGTCGCCGGCAACTGCTCCTGCAGCCTGCATGGCATCGGAGAAGGCTGCACCGTTCGACGGCAACGAAGCAACAACCTCCCGCTTGTAACCCGGTGTCGCTGCGTTTGCCATGTTCATGCTGATGCGCTCCAGGCGAGCCATGTCCTGCTGCATGCCGTTGAGGCTGATGGCTAGTACGTCGGTCATGAATGGATTCCTGGTTCGTCAAAGCTGGACGACGCTGAAAGATTTCAGCTCGATGGTGTGAGGCACTTCGGACATGGACAGCACGCGCAGATGCGGCATGACCCGTTCCGACAGCGACCGCACGTGGCGCCGCAGTTCGGGCGCGCACAGCAGGACGGGCAGAAGGTTGCTCTTCATCATGCGTTCGGCCTGCTGGACCAGCCGCTTCATGAGCTGTTCGGTCAGCCGCGGGTCGAGCACGAAGGGCTGCGCGCCCGCGGCCTCGGTGGCGGCGTGGATGCTTTGCAGGAACTGGCTTTCGATCGCGGGATCGAGCGTCAGCACTTGCAGCGAAGTGGCCTCTCCAAGAAGCCCCTGGCAGATCGCATGGCCAAGTCGCTGCCGGACTATTTCGGTCAACTGGCTCGCATCCCTTGTCGTTCGGCCGGCATCCGACAGCGTCTCGAGGATCGCCTCCACATGGCGGATCGAGACCTTCTCCCTCAGCAGGTTCTGCAGCACCTTCTGGACGTCGCTCGATGAAAGCACCGTCGGGATGAGCTCTTCCACCAACCCGGGCTGGCTCTGCCTCACGCGGGACAGCAGCCGGTCGACTTCGGCCCGGGTGAGCAGCGTGGCCGATTCGCGGCGGAGCATCTCGGTCAGATGCGTCATGAAGACGGTCGGCGCATCGACAAGGGTGTACTTCGCCTGGCTCGCGGCGTCGCGCCGGCTTTCTTCGATCCAGAGAGCCGGCAAGCCATAGGTCGGATCGCGCGTCGGCTCACCGGGAATGGACTTGATGTCCCCCGCGGGGTGAATGGCCAGCAGCCTGTCGGCGCGCGCCTCACCCTTGCCGACGAGCACGCCGTCGAGGTGAATTTCGTATCGGTCGGCCGACAGTCTCGTCGAGTCCCGGAACCGCACGCGGGGCAGCACGAGGCCGAATTCCTGTGCATGCTGCTTGCGAAACGTAGAGATTCGCTCCATGAAGACGCTGCCGGGCTGGTTGATCACCGGAACCCAGTTGGCGCCAAGGTGGACCTCGATGGGCTCGACCTGCAGCAGCGCATACGGATCATCGGCCGACGCAGCAGACGAACCGTCCGCAGTAGGCGCCACATCGCCGGCGGCGTCGCTGCTGGTACTGGCTCCCGGCGCAGCGGACTTGGCGTTCGCGATGCGATACAGGATCACGGCGGCGAGCAGGAAGCAGATCGAGAGCACGAGCGTGGGCAGCGCCGGGATACCCGGCAACGCCAGCAGCCCTCCCAGGGCCAGGGCGACGAGGAGGAGCGTCTTCGGAAACGAACTCACCTGCCGCAATGCCTCCCGGCTGAGGTTGGCGTCGGAAGCCGATCTTGTGACGATGATGCCGGTGCCCACCGCGATCACGAGGGCCGGGACCTGCGTCACGATGCCATCGCCGATGGTCAACAGGGTATAGGTCTGCAGTGCCTGGCCCCACGGCATGCCGTGCTGCATCACGCCGATCACCAGCCCGCCGATGATGTTGATCAGCAGGATGATGATGCCGGCGATGGCGTCTCCCTTGACGAACTTGCTTGCGCCGTCCATCGCCCCGTAGAAGCCGGCTTCCTTTTCGAGATTCTTGCGGCGGCGCTGAGCTTCCGCCTGATCGATGAAGCCCATGTTGAGATCGGCGTCGATGCTCATCTGCTGGCCCGGCATGCTGTCGAGCGTGAATCGCGCGGCCACCTCGGACACGCGCTGCGCACCGCTGGTCACCACGACGTACTGCACGACGATCAGGATCAGGAAGACGATCAGGCCGATGACGTAGTTGCCGCCGACCACAAATGCACCGATGGCACCGATGACGCGACCCGCGTCGCCATCGGAAAGGATCAGTCGGGTGGCTGCCACGTTGAGCGACAGACGAAACAGCGTGGCGATCAGGAGCAGCGACGGGAAGGTCGAAAACTCTACGGGCCTTGCCATGTAGAAGGTCAGCAGCAGCACCAGGAAGGCGAAGCTGAAATTGCAGAGGATCAGGAAATCGAGCAGCCCGCTGGGAATGGGCGCAAACAGCACGACCAACACGCCCAGCACGAGCAGCACCAGTGCGATGTCGCTGTGCCTGCCAAGGACCCGTCCGAGCGCGTTCACGACGACGAAGCTCCCGCCGTCACGCGGCCTTGCTGCCGGTCCCGCATCGCAAAGACCCACACGATGATTCGCGCCACCTGGGCATAAAGCTCCGGCGGCACCGGATGGTCGACCGGCAGGTCTTTGTAGATGCGCCTTGCCAGCACCGGGTTCTGGACGACCGGGATCCGATGGCGCGCAGCAATCTCGCGCATCGCGGCCGCCATATGCCCCGCGCCCTTGGCCAGCAACTGAGGCGATGCCATCCTGCCGTGCTCATACTTCAGCGCAACCGCAATGTGGGTGGGATTGGTGATCACCACATCGGCATTGCGTGTCTGGCGCAAGGCCTGGCTGCGCTTGAGCATCTCGCGGCGCAGTTCCCGAAGACGCGCACGGATTCGCGGATCGCCTTCCCGGTTCTTGGTTTCGTCCTTGAGCTCCCGCTGACTCATTCGCATCTTCTTCGCGAACTCACGCCGCGTGTACATCAGGTCGAGCAATGCGATCAAACCGAGTACCAGCGCCATCTTGAGGCCGATGCTCGCCAGGTCGTCCAGAAGGATGCGCAGATAGCCGATTGCCGACAGTGAAGCCAGCGCATAGAACTGGCTCGTCAGCGCTTTGAGGCTCAGCACGGCAACCAGCGAGAGCAGCACCAGCTTGACGAGTGCACGAGCACCGTCGAACAGGATGCGCATTGAAAACAGTTTCTTCAGACCGTTCACCGGATTGATGCGGTCGAAATCCATCTTCACTGGATCCATGGACAGGATCGGGCCGGTCTGCATCATGTTGCCGATGACCGCAGCAAGCATGACTGCCGCGAAGAATGGAGCGGCAAGCGTCAACGTCGCACGCAGGGCACGGTCGAGCATGGGCCAGAGCCCGACGCCGGAGGCATCCATCCGCCCGGCATGGATCAGCACCGCCTGGTCGAAACGAAACTGTGTCGATACGGCGCCGAACCCGCGCCAGGTCATATACACGACGGCAACAGCAAACACCACGGCAGCAACGACGTCCGCACTCTTCGCTACCTGTCCGCGCTCACGGGCCTTCTGCAGCTTGTATGGTGTGGCCGCTTCGTTGCGATCGAGATCCTGCTCGGCCATCAGCGCACCTGCCCCGTCTTCGGCGATGCCGCAGCAAAAATACCTTCCCAGGTAGCGGTGATGCTTGCGTAGGTCCGGGTCATCACGCCGCCTATACCAATGAACCAGAGCGACAGCGCCACCAGGCCAACGATGATCTTCACAGGGATGCCCATCGTGAACATGTTCATCTGGGGCAAGTTGCGACTGACGACCCCCAGGGCGAACTCGACCAGCAGGATGCAGAAGACGACCGGAGCGGCGAGCGCGAAGCCCAGGCCGAAGAGGCCGGCCGCCTGCTTCAGCACGGGAGCCGCGGCACCCGCGACAGACCAGGGCACACCGACTGGAAAGCGCTCCAGGCTGTAGGCGATGCCCCTCAGCAGGGCATGGTGTCCGTTGATCAAGAAGAAGACCAGGACCGCCAGATAGCCGAATGCGGAGGTTAGGATGGGTACCGGGCGCTTCGTGACGGGATCAACGATCTGGGCCATGCCGAAGCCCAATTGCACATCCAGCAGTTGCCCGGCAATGGCAAATGCCGCAAAGGCCAATAGAACTCCAAGCCCGAGGACCGCACCGAGCGCAAGCTCCGACATGGCTGCGGTCAGCAAACCACTCCAACCTTCGAATGGTTGCGTCGAAGGCGCCGACAAGCCCGCCGCCAATGCGATCGAAATGCCGACCACCAGCAGCGTCCGAACAGAGGCGGGCATCGGAATGGCGTAGAGGACGGGTGTCATGAGCAACGTCGCGGCCACTCGCAGCGCGAGCAGACCGACAAGGCTCGGCCACGACGAATTGAGCAAGAGAGAGCTCACATCAAGACTCGAAGCTCAGAACAGCGAGGGAATACCGCTCCAGAGCTGGACCGTGAATTGAGTGAGTTTACGGAGCATCCATGGACCGGCAACGATCATGACGGCCGCTGCGGTAAGCAGCTTCGGAACGAATGTCAGTGACATTTCCTGGACCTGGGTGACTACTTGGAGGATGCTGATCAGCACTCCAACCAGCATGGTCAGTCCCAACAAGGGAAGACACAGCAACAGTCCCGTCCAGAAAAGGTCCGACATCATCTTCAACGCCAAGTCCGCGTGCATGCGATCCTCCCTGTTGCACCAAACTTTTTTTAGGTGAAAGGCAACTCAAGCAGCCATTCATAATAATTTTAACCTAGCGTTACTCTTTTTATTCTGGATTCAAATATTTTTCAAAACCTATTTGATTAGTAAAAAAATACTAATTTTCAAATAGTCCAACAGTAAGCCAATAAAAAAACCCCTGAGCGAAACATCGCTCAGGGGTTAAATCTGAGAACTTTTAATTTAATGGTGCCGCTTGTCGGAATCGAACTGACGACCTTCCGCTTACAAGGCGGGTGCTCTACCAATTGAGCTAAAGCGGCTGAATTCCAATGCGTGATTCTAGTGGCGGTACCGACTGGTCCGACCAGGCGCCATTCGCGACCGCCTACTTGATGCGCTTGAGCGACGGCCGGGCGCCGCCACCCGACGGCGGGCGCGGCGGTTCGTCGACTGGGTCGGTGGGCGCGCCGGCATCGACTGTCTCGCTGCCGTCTTCGCCCGTCACCAGGTGGACGATCTTGCCGGCATCGCCTTCGGAGCCACTGCCGCGCGAGGCATCGCGCAGCGGCGCTCGCGCAGGTGCCTGGACGGGCATCGGCGCATCGACGTTGCCATCCGACGAAACGGCCGGAGCCGGCGCGGGAAACGCCATGCCCTGCCCGTTCTCGCGCGCGTAGATCGCGATCACGCGCCCCACCGGCACGCTGATTTCACGCGCAGTGCCCGCGAAGCGGGCCTTGAACTCGATGAAGTCGTTGCCGAGCTTGAGCGAGCTGGTCGCGTCGAAGCTGATGTTGAGCACGATCTCGCCGTTCTTCACGTACTCGCGCGGGACCTGCACGGTTTCGTCGACCTGCACCGCGACGTAGGGCGTGAAGCCGTTGTCGGTGCACCATTCGTACAGCGCCCGGATGAGGTACGGGCGGGTGGAGGACGACTCGAGCGCGTTGATCATGAAATTGGTACCGTGCAATCGCGAAATCGCGGCCTCGGACAGGCCGCCGTCTCTTCGCGGAACACCGCGGGACCGGCTCTGCCGGGCCGCAGGTGTTGCCCCCGGAAGGGGGATGGCGAAGCGACACGAAGTGCGCGAAGCCTGGGGGCGATCTTAATTACTTTCGCATGACCTTTTCGGACGGGGTCAGTGCTTCGATGTAGGCCGGGCGCGAGAAGATGCGTTCGGCGTACTTCAGCAGCGGCGCGGCGTTCTTGCTGAGGTCGATGCCGTAGTAGTCGAGGCGCCACAGCAGCGGAGCGATGGCCACGTCGAGCATCGAGAAGTTGTCGCCCAGCATGTACTTGTTCTTGAGGAACACGGGCGCCAGCTGCGTGAGGCGGTCGCGGATGTGCGAGCGGGCCTTTTCGAGCGCCTTCTCGTTGCCCTTGGTGGTGCGGTTCTCGAGGGTGGAGACGTGCACGAACAGTTCCTTCTCGAAGTTGAGCAGGAACAGGCGTACGCGGGCGCGGTCGACCGGGTCGCCGGGCATCAGCTGGGGGTGCGGGAAGCGCTCGTCGATGTACTCGTTGATGATGTTCGACTCGTACAGGATCAGATCCCGCTCGACCAGGATCGGCACCTGGCCGTACGGGTTCATCACGCTGATGTCTTCGGGCTTGTTGTAGAGATCGACGTCGCGAATCTCGAAGTCCATGCCCTTTTCGAACAACACGAAGCGGCAGCGGTGGGAAAAGGGGCAGGTCGTTCCTGAATACAAGACCATCATGGCGAGAGACTCCTAAAAATCAAAAAGAGTGGGTCGCGTTGGCAACCCACTCTGTGGGACCGGATGCCCGAAGGTATCCGGTCGGCGTGCACGGAACTACTTGACGTCTTTCCAGTACGAGGCGTTCAGCCGCCACACGAATACCACCGACATGGCCAGGAACAGCAGCACCCACACGCCGATGCGCACGCGGGTGTTCTGAGCCGGTTCGGCCATCCATTGCAGGTAACTCACCAGGTCGCCGACCGCATTGTCGAATTGCACGGGCGTCATGGTGCCGGGAGTGACTTGCTCCCAGCCCTTGAACACCTCGGTTTCGTGGCCGTGCTGTTCGACCTTGGTGTAGACCGGGCGGCGCTCGCCCTGCAGTTCCCACAGGGGGTTCGGCATGGCGACGCTCGGGAACAGGAGGTTGTTCCAGCCGGTGGCCTTGGTTTCGTCGCGGTAGTAGGTGCGCAGGTAGGTATAGAGATAGTCGGCGCCAGTGCCGCCGTGGCCGGCACGCGAGCGCGCGACCAGCGTCAGGTCGGGCGGCGTGGTGCCGAACCAGTCCTTGGCCTGGCGCGCGTCGATGTTGGCCTTCATGGTCTCGCCGACCTTGTCGGTCGTGAACAGAAGGTTGTCCTTGATCTGCTGCTCGGTGATGCCGATGTCCTGCAGGCGGTTGTAGCGCATGAAGGCGGCCGAGTGGCAGTTCAGGCAGTAGTTGACGAAGAGCTTGGCGCCGTTCTGCAGCGCGCTCACGTCGTTCGTCTTGTTGGGGGCCTTGTCCCACGCGAGCCCCCCGGACTCGGCCGATGCCGCCGCGGAGAAGGTCAGGCCCAGCGCGAGACCCAGGACCGCGAGCCAGCCGGAAATGCTTTTCTTCATCGTGTTTCTCTCAGCTCTCTTGGCTTCTGGTTCTCATCAATGGGCGGCGAAGACCACGCGCTCGGGCACGGTCTTGAATTCGCCCTTGCGGCTCCACCACGGCATCAGCAGGAAGAAGCCGAAGTACACGAGCGTGCCGATCTGCGAGATGGTCTGCGCGATGTCCAGCTTGAACGAACCGATGGCCAGCTCGCCCCAGACGCCGGGAGGCTGGATGCCCAGGTAGCCCAGGATCAGGAAGAAGAAAACGAAGAGGCCGTACACATACTTGTGCCAGCCCGGACGGTAGCGGATCGACTTGACTTCACTGTGGTCAAGCCACGGCAGGAAGAACAGGATGATGACCGAGCCGCCCATGACGACCACGCCCCAGAACTTGGCGTCGAAGGTCTTGAGCAGGAAGATCACCACAGCCGCGACGACGATGCCCGCGATCTTCAGGCCCATGCCCGACTTGCCCTTGACGAAGTTCCAGATGGCGGCAGCGGCGATGATCAGCGAGAACACGTTGACCATGTCGTCGGTGGTCGCGCGCAGCATCGAATAGAACGGCGTGAAGTACCACACCGGGGCGATGTGGTTCGGCGTCTTCAGCGAGTCGGCCGGGATGAAGTTGTTGTATTCGAGGAAGTAGCCGCCCGCCTCGGGAGCGAAGAAGATCACCGCCGAGAAGATCGTGAGGAACACCACCACGCCGAAGATGTCGTGCACGGTGTAGTACGGATGCGACGGAATGCCGTCCAGCGGATGGCCGTCGGGGCCGCGGTTGGCCTTGATCTCGATGCCGTCGGGGTTGTTGGAACCCACTTCGTGCAGCGCGATCAGGTGGGCCACCACCAGGCCGAGCAGCACCAGCGGCACGGCGATCACGTGGAAGCTGAAGAAGCGGTTCAGCGTGGCGTCGCTCACCACGTAGTCGCCGCGGATCAGCAGGGCCAGGTCGGGGCCGACGAAGGGAATGGCGGCGAACAGGTTCACGATCACCTGGGCGCCCCAGTAGGACATCTGGCCCCAGGGCAGCAGGTAGCCCATGAAAGCCTCGGCCATCAGGCACAGGAAGATCGCGCAGCCGAACACCCAGATCAGCTCGCGCGGCTTGCGGTAGCTGCCGTACATGAGGCCGCGGAACATGTGCAGGTACACCACGATGAAGAACGCCGAGGCGCCCGTCGAGTGGATGTAGCGGATCAGCCAGCCCCACGGCACGTCGCGCATGATGTACTCGACCGATGCGAACGCCTGGTTCGCGTCGGGCTTGTAGTGCATGACGAGGAAGATGCCGGTGACGATCTGGATCACCAGCACCAGCATCGCCAGCGAGCCGAAGATGTACCAGAAGTTGAAGTTCTTCGGCGCGTAGTACTTGCCCCACTGGTCGTTCCACAGCTTGCTCAGCGGGAAACGGTTGTCGACCCAGTTCAGCAGCTTGGCGCCGGCGGGTGCGTTGGGGGAAATCTCGTGGAATTCAGCCATGTTCTTCTTCCGCCTCAGGCCTTCTTGGAGTCTTCACCGATCAGGAGCTTGGTGTCCGACAGGTACATGTGCGGCGGCACCGGCAGGTTGTCGGGCGCAGGCTTGTTCTTGAAGACCCGGCCGGCCAGGTCGAAAGTGGAACCGTGGCAGGGGCAGAGGAAGCCGCCTTCCCAGTCGTTCGGCAGCGAAGGCTGCGGACCGGCCTGGAAGCGGTCGGTCGGCGAGCAACCCAGGTGGGTGCAGATGCCGACCACGACGAGCACGTCGGGCTTGATGGAGCGGTGCTCGTTCTGTGCGTACTTGGGGGTGAATTCGTCGGGGTGACGCTTGGAGAGGGGATCGGCCAGCTGGCCGTCGAGCTTGGGGAGTTCCGCGACCTGCTCGGGGGAGCGCTTGAGGATCCAGACCGGCTTGCCCCGCCATTCGACGGTGATCTTCTCGCCGACCTTGAGGCCCGAGATATCGACCTCGACCGCAGCACCCGCAGCCTTGGCCTTCTCGGAAGGCTGGAAAGTGCTCACAAAGGGGATGGCGGTGGCCACGCCGCCCGCCACGCCAGCGCAGCTGGATGCAATCAACCACGTGCGCTTGCTGGTGTCGATCCGGTGCGAGCCGGAGGTCATGTCACTCATGGGGATCCTCTTGTCTTCTTCGCTGGAGCAGGAGTCAACCCGCGATTGTAGCGGGGCGCTGTAAGGATATTCAATGGCCGCCATGCGCATGGCCGGCGGCCGCGGGCCGGGCGCGCCGCGTCCGCGGGCGCCCGCCAGGGGCTGCACAGGGCGACGAAGACTGTCGCCGCGGAGACTTCAGTTCAGCAGTCCGTGCTGCATCGCCTCGTGGACCGCCTGGGTCCGCGACTTGACCGAGAGCTTGCGATAGATGCTCTTCGCGTGGAACTCGATGGTGTTGACCGACAGGTACACCGCTTCGGCGATCTGCCGGTTGCTCCAGCCCTGCGCGATCAGGCGCAGCACCTTGAGTTCGCGCGGCGACAGCAGGCCCTGCGGCAGCCTGGAATCGGGAGCTTCTCCCTGCGGTTGCTGTTTGTGCTTCTGCTGCTGTTGCGGCGGCTGGCCCTGCACGCGGATGGCCTCGATCGTGCGCGCCTTCGCGGACGCGGCGATAGAACCGAGGATGCGCCGCGCGATGCGCGAATCCATCGGCGAGCCTCCGCGTTCGATGGAGCGCAGCAGATAGGCGAGTTCCGCGTCGTCGGCTTCGGTAAGTAGATACCCGATGGCGCCGGCCGCGATCGCGGCATTCACCTGCTGCTGGTCGTCGGACGCCGACATGCCGATGCTCTCGACGCGCGGATAGGTCTGGCGCACATGATGAAGAACGGCGGCACCGTCGCTGCCCGGCAGCCGCATGTCGACCAGCACGAGGTCATAGGGCAATGCCGCCAGCAGATTGAACGCCTCGGCCCGGCCCGATGCGACCACCACGCGGCGATGCGGCGCGAGCTCGCAGAGGATGCGCCGCATGCGGTCGGCGCAGGCAGCGTCGTCCGCGACGACCAGCGCGGCATGGAAGACGCCGCCATACAACTGCGCTGCCGTGAGTACCGGCGTCGATGCGGCCGAGGAGGTGTAGTGGATGTTCATTTCCATGTCCGCGCTCCTGCTGCGTCTTCTCCTGCCTTGCCGCAGCGGACCTGGTCCGTGCCGCATGCGCTGATGCCGTTGCCGATGTCCAAGAAAAAATTGATCACGCGACGTCCTCTGGCTCTTTCGCCACCCGTGGGTAGCTTCGAAATGTTGTCTTTCGTTTCAGATACCGCAGGAACGATGCCCACTCGGACGAGCGTCGGCGCACATCACGCAAGGACGCGTGTAGTACTTTGATTTCATTGAAGAAATTGCCCGAAACGAGCTGAAGAACGAGCTCGCGCGAAGGCCTTGCGAAGGCCGTTTTCAGGCCGTTGTTACGTGCGGGTTACCGCGCCTGTTACGTAGCACCGCGACACGCGAAACGCGTGCGAGACCACATCTCCAAACGTCAATACGCGATTCATGCGATGGCCGCAAACCCGCATGTGCATTGGTTTTGCAGGCTATGTATGCATGCGTCGATGGCGCGCCGTCGACATGCATACATCCATAACTACGGATACCGGTGATGTTCAGCGAAGACCTCGATTCCTAGCATCGGTTGCATTGGGTAACTCGATGAAACCCAACCCTGCTTTCACGCGACGAGGGCGTGTGAAAGACCAGAAATGGCAACTGATTTCTTCAAGGAAGAAAATCCAAATGACTACATCCCAGCGCTCCAGTGTCCGCTCTTTCATTGTTCGCCGTCCGGGCGTCAGCAAGCTTCTCGCTTCAGTGCTTCTGAGCGCTGGCTATGTGATGACTTTGCCGGTCGCACATGCCCAGGTCACGATCGGCGGGGCGGAAGTCAATGCGGGCAACGTTGGAGGCAACTTCAATACTGGCAACGGCGGCGGCGTATTGAACGCTGTCGGCGGCGTATCGACGACTACGCTGACGGCCGGGAGCGTGAGCACCACTAACGTCACGGCCAGCAACGGCACCATCCGCACGCTGAGCGCGACCAACATCACCTCCACCAGCCTCACCGCAGCATCGGCCACGGCCACCAATCTCACGTCCACCAGCATCAGCACGGCGACGCTCACCGCAGGCACCGTGTCTGCTGGCAGCATCACCGCCGGCACCGTGTCCTCGGCCAACGTCACTGCGACGAACCTGTCCGCCACCAGCGGCACGGTCACCAACCTGACCTCCTCCAGCATCAGCACGGGCACCGTATCCGCGGGCAGCATCACCGCCGGCACCGTGTCTTCTGCCAACGTCACGGCCACGAACCTCTCCGCCGGCAGCGGCACGGTCACCAACCTGACCTCCTCCAGCATCAGCTCGGGCACCGTGTCTGCGGGCAGCATCACCGCTGGCACCGTGTCTTCTGCCAACGTCACGGCCACGAATCTTTCTGCCGGCAGCGGCACGATCAACACGCTGAGCTCGACCAGCATCACTGCCAGCACCATCAGCACCGGCAGCCTGACCTCCGGCAGCGTGTCGTCGAGCAACGGCACGATCCAGTCGCTGACCTCGACCAACATCCTGGCGACCGGCGTCACCTCGACGAATGTGCTGGCGACCGGCATCACCTCGACCAACATCGACGCCACCAACCTGACGTCGAACACCGGCAGCATCGCCACGCTGACCTCCACCAACGTCAGCACCACCAACGTGACGGCGTCGAACGGCACCATCAACACACTGAGCTCGACAAATGTCAGCACCACCAACCTGTCTGCATCGAACGGCACCGTCAACACGCTGAGCGCAACCAATGTCAGCACCACGGACCTGACCGCCAGCAACGGCACGATCAACACGTTGAGCGCCACCAACGTCAGCACCACGGACCTGACCGCCAACAACGGCACGATCAACACGCTGAGCGCCACCAACGTCAGCACCACGGACTTGACCGCCAACAACGGCACGATCAATACGTTGAGCGCGACCAATGTCAGCACCACGGACCTGACCGCCAACAACGGCACGATCAACACGCTGAGCGCCACCAACGTCAGCACCACGGACCTGACCGCCAACAGCGGCACGATCAACACGCTGAGCGCCACCAACGTCAGCACCACGGACCTGACCGCCAACAACGGCACGATCAACACGCTGAGCGCGACCAACGTCAGCACCACGGATCTGACCGCCAACAGCGGCACGATCAACACGCTGAGCGCCACCAACGTCAGCACGACCAACCTGACAGCCAACGCCGGCACGATCAACACGCTGAGCGCCACCAACGTCAGCACGACCAACCTGACGGCCAACAGCGGCACGATCAACACGCTGAGCGCCACCAACGTCAGCACGACCAACCTGACAGCCAACGCCGGCACGATCAACACGCTGAGCGCCACCAACGTCAGCACGACCAACCTGACGGCGAGCCGCGGCACGATCAACACGCTGAGCGCGACGAACGTGAGTACCACCAACCTGTCGGCTGCCAGCGCCACGGTCAACGCCCTGACCGCCGGCACGGTCAGCGCCACGACGGTGAACGCCAGCACGGTGAATGCCACCACCGGCAACTTCCAGACGATCACTGCGGCCAACGGCAACATCACGGTGCTGAACACGCAGACCGGCAACATCACCACGATCAACGCCGTGACCGGCAACGTCACGACGCTGAACGCGGGCACGGTCAACGTCACCGGCAACGTGACCGCGGGCGGCACCATCACGGCGGGCAACGGCATGGTCGCCAACGGCCGCGTGCAGAACGTGGCCCCCGGCATCCTGCCGACGGACGCCGCGAACATGTCGCAGCTGAACCAGGTCCGCAACGAGGTGCAGGACATGCGCAAGACCAGCAGCACCGGCGCGGCCATCGCGCTGGCCGCGGCCTCGGTGCCGGCGCTCGAAGCGGGCAAGAGCTTCGGCATCGGCGTGGGCGTGGGCTCCTTCGACGGCCGCTCGGCCATCGCGGCAGCCGCCAGCTTCCGCATCGGCGAAGGCGCGCAGATCAAGGTCAACATCGGCAGCGGCAGCAGCGGCAAGGTCGGCGGCGGCATCGGCGCCTCCTGGTCCTGGTAATCCGGCCCGGCACTCCCGTGGCGCCAGCGTGCGCGCCGCGGGATTGCCAGCGGATGCAAACGAAAGGCCGGCCCCTATACTGGGTAACCGGCCTTTTTCATGGCTCCCTGCTGCGCGCGAAGGCCGGCGCCGAAGCGGCGGCCCTCTCCTGTGCCGACCCGTCCATCACGCGGATTCATGAACCCACCTTCTCTCGCTCCCGCTCCCTCCATTCCGGCCGCGAACGCCGGCCAGCTCCTGGAGCAGGGACTGGCGCTGCATCGCGTGGGCCGCTTCGCCGAGGCCTTGCAGGTCTACGAAGCGCTGCTGTCGCTCTTCCCCGATCATGCCGACGCGCTGCATCTGAGCGGCGAGGCGCTGTACCGGCAAGGCCGCCCCAAGCTGGCGCTGAACTACGTGAACCGGGCCATCGCGCGCTCGCCGCACCACTTCTACTTCAACACCCGCGCGACGATCTTCATGCACATGGGCCTGCCGAACGAAGCGCAGCAGGACCTTCGCCGCGCGATCAAGGCGCAGCCCAACTATCCCGAGGCCTACGTGAACCTGTCGGCGGTGTATCGCCAGCAGAAGAAGTTCCGCCAGGCGCGCGAAGCCGCCGCCGAGGCCACGCGGCTCGCGCCGCAGGCACCCGCGGCATGGAACAACGCCGGCGCCATCGACATGGAGCAGGACCGCTTCGACGAGGCGATCGCGCAGTTCGGCCGCGCCCTGGCGCTGGACCCCGGCTACGCGGCCGCGCACAAGAACATCGGCAAGATCCGCGCGCACCAGAAGGACTGGGCCGCCGCGCTCGGCGCGTATGAAAAGGCCGCCGCCGACCCGATGGACTGCGAGGCCGCGTTCATGCTTTCCCGGGCGCTGCAGGCCTGCGGACGCATCGAGGAGGCGATCGAACCGATGCAGCGCGCCATGCGCAACTGGCCGGCCGAGGAGCGCCACAAGGCGCTGTCCGACCCCGAGGGCGTGGCTGCGCTCTACGGCGTGTGCGGCGCGCTCGAGGGCGTGTCGATGCGCTTCGCGGAGTCGGCCGAGCTCTACAGGCTCGCGCTCGAAAGCCTGCCCGAGCACGAGCTGCTGCTGAACAACCTGGGCACGGTGAACTTCCGGCTCGGCCGCTTCGACACTGCCATCGAGGTGCTGAAGAAGGCGCTCGAGGTGCACCCGCGCCAGGTGCTCGCGCGATGCAACCTGGGCGTGACCTACGTGATGGCAGGCCAGTCGAAGGAGGCCATCGCCGAGTTCGAGCAGTGCCTGCGCGACGATCCCGACTTCATGCCCGCCATGGTGTGGATGCTGGGCGAGAAGGCGCACATCGCCGACTGGAACGGCGTGCCCGAACTGCGCGAGCGCATCGCGGCGCTGCTCGACAACCCGAGCAACGACCAGACGGTGTCGTCATTCATCCTGATGTCGAACTACGACGACGCGCGCCGCCTCATGAACTGGACGCAGCGCTCCGCCCTGCTGGCCGACCGCAACACGGCCATCAGGCCCTTTGCCGATGCGGGCGCGCGCCGCACCTCGCCGCGCATCCGCGTGGGCTACTACTCCTTCGACTTCCGCAACCATCCGGTGGCGCACCTGACGGCAGAGCTCTATGGCCGGCACGACCGCAAGGAGTTCGAAGTCTTCATCTACTCCTACGGCCCCGACGACGGCCACCCCGCACGGGCGCGCATCGCCGCCACCGCGGAACATTTCGTCGACCTGCAGGGCCTGTCGATCCAGCAGATGGCCGAGCGCATCCGCGACGACGAGATCGACATCCTGGTCGACCTCTCGGGCGACACGCGCGGCGCCAAGCCGCAGGTGATGGCCTACCACGCGGCGCCCGCGCAGCTCATGTGGCTGGGCTACATGGGCACCAGCGGCACGCCCAACTACGACTACCTGGTGTCCGACAACTTCCTCTCGCCGCCGGGCACGGAAGACTGCTACTCCGAGAAGCTGCTGCGCCTGCCGGAGACCTTCCAGGTCATCGACACCCAGCGGCCGGTCAATCCGCACAGGCCCACGCGCGCCGAGCACGGCCTGCCCGAAGACGCCTTCGTGCTGTGCAACTTCTCGCAGTCCTTCAAGATCCAGCCCGAGACCTTCGAGGCCTGGGTGCGCATCGTGCAGGGCATTCCGAACTCGGTGCTGTGGCTGGCCCAGGGCCCGAACGGCTTCGAGCAGAACCTGCGCGCGCAATGGGAGAAGGCGGGCCTGCCGGCCGAGCGCCTGATCGTGTCGCCGCGCATGCCGGTCGATCAGCACCTGGCGCGCATCGGCCTGGCCGACCTGTTCATCGACACCTTCCCCTACAGCAGCGGCGCGACCGCGAACGACGTGCTGTGGTCGAGCGTGCCGCTGCTGGCGCTCACCGGCACGACGATGGTGTCGCGCATGGCGGGCAGCCTGCTGCGCGCCATCGGACTGCCGGAGCTGGTGGCCACGAACCACGCGGAGTATGTCCAAAAGGCCATCCACTACGCCACGCACCGGGAAGAGCTGGCGGCGCTGCGCTCGCGGCTCGCGCGGGCCAAGGACACGCGCAGCGGCTACTTCGACACGCCGCGCTTCGTGCGCCACCTGGAAGACGGCTACAGGCAAATTGCCGCGCGCAGTCGTGAAGGGTTGCCGGCTGCGCACGTCGACGTCGCTGCGCGTGCGCTGGAGAAGTGAGCAATCGCGGGCATACTCGGCTCTCCTTCAACAGCAGAGCTCCAGCAGCCTTTTGAATCATGAGCATCCTCAGTGAATTCAAGGAATTTGCCGTCAAGGGCAACGTCATCGACCTCGCGGTCGGCGTGATCATCGGTGCCGCCTTCGGCAAGATCGTCGACTCGCTCGTGGCCGACATCATCATGCCGCTGGTGGGCGTGGTGTTCGGCAAGCTCGATTTCTCGAATCTCTACGTGGTGCTGGGCACCGTGCCGCCAGGGGTGGCGAACACGCTGGCCGACCTGAAGAAGGCAGGCGTTCCTGTGCTGGCGTACGGCAACTTCATCACCATCGCCGTCAACTTCGTGATCCTCGCCTTCATCATCTTCATGATGGTCAAGCAGATCAACCGCCTGAAGCGCAGCGAAGAGCCGGCGCCCGCCGCAGCCCCTGAAACACCCGAAGACGTGGTGCTGCTGCGCGAGATCCGCGACAGCCTCAAACGCTCCTGATCAAACGCCCCCGAGCACCCGGGCCATGCGCAGTGCCTCGACAAGGCTCGAGGCATCGGCCAGCCCCGTTCCCGCGATGTCGAACGCGGTGCCGTGATCGGGGCTGGTGCGCACCAGCGGCAGCCCCAGCGTCACGTTGACGCCCTTCTCCACGCCCAGGTACTTGACCGGGATCAGGCCCTGGTCGTGGTACATCGCGATCACCACGTCGAATTCGCCGCTGGACGGCACGCCGGCCTTGGCGCGCGCGCGCATGAAGACGGTGTCGGGCGCATGAGGCCCGCTGGCATCGATGCCTTCGGCGCGCGCAGCCTCGACGGCCGGCGCGATGATTTCCCGCTCTTCCGAACCGAACAGCCCACCCTCGCCCGCATGCGGGTTGAGGCCCGCCACGCCGATGCGCGGCGCGCGGCCCAGCGCGTGGCTCAGCGCGCTGTGCGTGATGCGCAGCGTTTCGAGCACTCCCTCGAAGCGCACCGCCTCGATGGCCTTGCGCAGCGACATGTGGATGCTGACGAGCACGGTGCGCAGTTCGTCGTTGGCCAGCATCATGCGCACCGGCACGTCGGCGACGGTGCGCCCCAGGTGCGCGGCCGCCTCCGCCTGCAGCAACTCGGTGTGGCCGGGGTACGGAAAGCCGGCGGCCGACAGCGCCTCCTTGTGCAGCGGCGCGGTCACGAGGGCACCGATCTCCCCGCGCAGCGCGGCCCGCGCGGCCCACACCACGCACTCGCCCGCCACACGGCCGGCCTCGGCGCTGATGCGGCCCGTTTCGATGCCCTTGGGCGGCGCGATCACCTGCAGCACCGGAATGCAGCCCGGCGGTACGGTCGCGGCCTCGGCGACGGATTCGATTTCCAGCACCGGCCAGCCCGGCCGGCCATCGGCGGCCAGGGCCTGCGATGCCTTGCGCAGCGTGCCTACGTCGCCGGCGACGAAGGTGCCATGCGTGGCGTCGGGCGCGTCGCGGAAGGCCTTGACGATGATTTCCGGCCCGATGCCCGCGGGGTCACCCAAGGTGATGGCAATGGCGGTGCTCATGCCGGGTTGTCGATGTCGATGAACTCGTGCTTCAGCCCGAGCCGCGCAGCCACGTGCGCGGCCACCGCGGGCGCGCCGTAGCGCTCGGTGGCGTGATGCCCGCAGGCGAGGAAGGACACGCCCATCTCGCGCGCGTAGTGGGCCTGCGGCTCAGAGATCTCGCCGGTGATGAAGGCATCGGCACCGGCCGCGATGGCGGCTTCGAAGTAGCCCTGCGCGCCGCCGGTGCACCACGCTATGTTCCTCACGGCACGCTGCGCCGGCTCGACCAGCGTCACCGGTCTTTTCAACACGCTCTCGACGTGGGTGGCCAGCGCCTTGGCACTGTCGAAGCTCCCGCCGCCTTCCTGCGTGCCGATGAAACCCAGCTCCTGTTCGCCGAAGCGGCCTCCAGGGCCGGCATGCGCCACAAGCCCCAGCTTCAGGCCGAGCTGGGCGTTGTTGCCCAGTTCGGGGTGGGCGTCGAGCGGCAGGTGATAGGCGAAGAGATTGATGTCGTGGCCCAGCAGCAGGCCCAGGCGCTGCTTCATCCAGCCGGTGACGCGGCCGTCCTGGCCGCGCCAGAACAGGCCGTGGTGGACGAAGATGGCGTCGGCCTCGGCGCCGATCGCGGCCTCGATCAGCGCACGGCTGGCGGTCACGCCCGAGACGATCTTTCGCACCACGGTACGCCCTTCGACCTGCAGGCCGTTCGGTCCGTAGTCCTTGAAGCGCCCGGGGGCCAGCAGCAGGTCGAGTGCGTGAAGCAGTTCGTGGCGGGTTGTGCTCATCGCCCCATTGTCGCGCCGTGCGCGGGCGCCACGCCACCGTCGCGCATCGCATGGCCGCGCGCGGCCAGGGGCAGCAGCGCCAGCAGGAAGCCCAGCGCGGCCAGCGCCGCCACGTAGTGCGCGGGCGCCATCGTGTCGTGCTGCAGCCAGAGCGTCAGGATCACCGGCGTGAGCCCGCCGAAGACCGCATACGACATGTTGTAGGCGAAGGAGAGCCCGGTGAAGCGCACCGGCGCCGGAAAGGCGCGCACGCCCGCGATCGGCACCGTGGCGATGGTGCCCACGAACAGGCCCACCAGGCCGTAGTGCCAGAAGAGCGTCGCCGGCGTCCCGGGCAGGCCGCTGTAGAACAGGTAGGCCGTGACGAGCAGGCCGCCCCAGCCGATCAGCATCACGGTGCGGGTGCCGATGCGGTCGCTGGCCCAGCCGGCCAGCACGCAGCCCAGCGTGAGCGTCAGCGTGGCGAGCGCGTTGGCTTCCAGCGCCATGGCGGCCGGAATGTGATGCACCTTCTGCAGATAGGTGGGCGTGTAGAGCACCACGACCACGATGGCGGCCGACAGCACCCAGGTCAGCAGCCCGACGTACACGCAGGCCAGGCGGTGCTCGCGCAGCACGGTGCGCAGCGGCAGCTCACGCGAGGCGCTGCGGCGACCGGCCAGTTCCTTGAACACCGGCGTCTCATGCAGGAAGCGCCGCAGGTACACCGACACAAGCCCGAACACGCCGCCCAGGATGAACGGGATGCGCCACGCGAAGTCGCTCACCTGCTGCGGCGAATAGTGGCGGTTGATGACCACCGCGATCAGCGAGCCCAGCAGGATGCCGCCGGTGATGCCCGAGGTCAGCACACCGATGCCCAGGCCGTAGCGCTTGCCCGGCACGTGCTCGCCCACGAACACCCAGGCGCCGGGCATTTCGCCGCCGATGGCCGCGCCCTGCAGCACGCGCATCGCCAGCAGCAGCAGGGGCGCCGCGACACCGATGCTCGCGTAGGTCGGCAGCAGGCCGATCACCAGCGTGGGCGCAGCCATCAGGAAGATCGACAGCGTGAACATGCGCTTGCGGCCGAAGATGTCGCCGAAATGCGCGATGACGATGCCGCCCACCGGACGCGCCAGGTAGCCGGCCGCGAAGATGCCGAAGGTCTGCAGCTGGCGCAGCCAGTCGGGCATGTCGGCCGGGAAGAACAGCGCCCCCAGCACGGTGGCGAAGAACACGTAGATGACGAAATCGTAGAACTCCAGCGTGCCGCCGAGGGCGGACAGGCCGAGGGTCTTGTAATCGCTCGAACCGAGCGTGCGCGCCGGTGCCGGCTGCGCGCCGTCCGGAAAGGTTGCTTCTGAAGTCATGGCTGGCAGGAAGGTCTTGGCCGCGCGCCAGCCCGCAGGACCGGGTGAGAAAACGGAAGAATGGCGCGCCGACGGAAGGCCTGGCCGCAGCCGCCGGATAGGCGGCACGGAGGCCGGAAAACAGACGGACCGGGTGGGGCCGACCCGTAATCGTAAGTGTTAACCCGGATTCACGTCCCCCGGCGGCCCGAATCTCGACCGGCCGGAGCGGGTTCTGGTCCGCCCGGTTGAGGGACAATTGACAACATTGCCGCGCTGCATGCGGTCTTCCAACGCCTTTTTCACCAATCTTTCATGAAACGCACCTGGCTGCTATTTGCCCAAGCCGTGACCGTCCTGCTGGCGGCCTACTTCGTCGTCGCGACGCTCAAGCCCGAGTGGATCAACAAGCGCGCGACCTCGCTGGGCGGGGTGGTCTCCATCGTCGAGGCGCCAGCGAGCAACCCGAACATCGCGGCGCCCGGCAGCCTGAGCGCGCCGGCCAAGAAGGCTTCTCCGGCGGTGGTGAGCATCAACACCAGCAAGGCCGCGCAGCGCCACCCGCGCAGCAACGACCCGTGGTTCCGCTTCTTCTTCGGCGACCAGGACGACCAGCCCCAGGTGGGCCTGGGCAGCGGCGTGATCGTGAGCCCGGACGGCTACATCCTCACCAACAACCACGTGGTGGAAGGCGCCGACGAGATCGAGGTGACGCTCAACGACAGCCGCCACACCCGCGGCAAGGTGATCGGCACCGACCCCGACACCGACCTGGCGGTGCTGAAGATCGAGCTCGACAAGCTGCCCGTGATCGTGCTGGGCGACTCCGACGGCCTGCAGGTCGGCGACCAGGTGCTGGCCATCGGCAACCCCTTCGGCGTGGGCCAGACCGTGACCAGCGGCATCGTGTCGGCGCTGGGCCGCAACCAGTTGGGCATCAACAATTTCGAGAACTTCATCCAGACCGACGCCGCCATCAACCCCGGCAACTCGGGCGGTGCACTGATCGACGTGAACGGGAACCTGCAGGGCATCAACACCGCGATCTACTCGCGCTCGGGCGGCAGCATGGGCATCGGCTTCGCCATTCCGGTGTCGATGGCCAAGATCGTGCTCGAGGGCATCGTCAAGGAAGGCCAGGTGCGCCGCGGCTGGATCGGCGTGGAGCCCAGCGACCTGTCACCCGAACTGGCCGAGACCTTCGGCGTGAAGGCCGACGCGGGCGTGATCATCACCGGGGTGCTGCAGAACGGCCCCGCCGCCAAGGCAGGCATCCGCCCGGGCGACGTGATCACCTCGGTGGGCGAGAAGAAGACGGACAACGTGCAGGCCCTGCTGACCGCGGTGGCCGGGCTGAAGCCCGGCAGCACCTCGCGCTTCGCGCTGCAGCGCGGCAGCGACAAGATGGAACTGGACGTGACGCCGGGCCTGCGGCCGAAGAGCCCGGTGCGGCAGGTGCCCAATCAACAGGAATAGGCTCACCCCCAGGCTTCGCGCACTTCGTGTCGCTGCGCCACCCCTCTTCCGGGGGCAACACCAGCGGCCCGGCAAAGCCGGTTCCGCGGTGTTTCTGGATTTTCTTGGGGACGTTGACGGCCGCAGCGTGGGCTGAGTACCGCCGCCGGACTCCTGGAAACTAGCTGGAAGCCGAGTCGGCGCTCTGTTCTTCTTCGGGCTTCTTGCCGGTGCTGGCGAAGTACTTGGCCCCGATGATGCCCACCTCGTACAGCAGGCACATGGGCACGGCCAGTGCCAGTTGCGAGACCACGTCGGGTGGCGTGAGCACCGCGGCCACGACGAACGCGACCACGATGAAGTAGCCGCGGAAGGACTTCAGCTTCTCGATGGTCACCATCTCGAAACGCACCAGCAGCATGACGACGATCGGCACCTGGAACGCCACGCCGAAGGCGATGTAGAGCGACAGGATCGCCTCGACGTAGGAGGAAATGTCGGGTGTCGCCTGCACCGCGGCCGGCGCGAAGCGCTGAATGAAGCTGAACATCTTGTCCAGCACGAAGAGCTGCACGAAGGCGATGCCCGCATAGGCCAGCAGGCTGCCGAAGAAGATCAGCGGCAGCGCGAAACGCTTTTCATGACTGTAGAGGCCCGGCGCGATGAACATCCACGCCTGGTACATGAGCCAGGGCAGCGCCAGGAGCACGGCCGCCATCATCAGCACCTTGAGAGGCACGAAGAAGGGCGAGAACACGCCGATGGCGATCAGCTTCGCATCGTGCGGCATGTGCGCCTTGATCGGCAGCGCGATCAGGTCGATCAGGCCGCCCGGGCCCGGCCAGATGGCCAGCAGGATGCCCGCGACCACGAGGCCGTAGACGCAGTAGAGCAGCCGGTCGCGAAGCTCGACCAGGTGCGCCACGAACGGCTGTTCGGTGCCCGCGAGCTCGTCTTCTTTGTCTTTGCTCTTGCTGTCGGAATCGGCCATTGGGAAGAAGAGGAGATAGCGTGACGCCGGCCGGCGCCCGGGAGCGCGGTAGTGGGAGCCCGGCCCTTAGTTGATCTTGTGCGGACGGAAGCGCGCGACGCGCGCCGCGCCCGAGAGCGCCTTGGTGCGCACGCCGTTGCGCGCCTTGTACCACTGCGGCGTGGCGCCCTGCTTCAGGCGCCAGTTCTTGCGGGGGTGCTTGTAGACCGGCGGCGGTGGCGGCTCGGGTTCGGCCAGCGCCGAGAGGGTTTCGCCCGAACCGCTGAACTGCTTCTCGAACTCGCTCGCGCCCGTGTGGATGCTGTGCTCGACGTCGCGCGCCGCATCCTCGACGGTGGTCTTCATCTTGCGGAGCTCGTCGAGCTCCATCGAGCGGTTGACTTCGGCCTTGACGTCGTTCACGTAGCGCTGCGCCTTGCCCAGCAGCGTGCCGACGGTGCGGGCCACGCGCGGCAGCTTTTCCGGGCCGATGACGATCAGCGCCACGACGCCGATCAGCGCCAGCTTCTCAATGCCGAGGTCGAGCACGTGCTGCTGCCCGTGCTCAGGACTTCTGACGCGCTTCGACGTCGATCGCCGACTTGTCGCTGTTGGCCGGCTGGCCGGTCACCTGCTGGGCGGGGGCCGAAGAGGCGGCCGGGGCATCGGAGGACGCGCCGTCCTTCATGCCGTCCTTGAAGCCCTTGACGGCGCCTCCAAGATCCGACCCCATGTTCCGCAGCTTCTTGGTGCCGAAGATCATGACCACGACGAGCAGCACGATCAGCCAGTGCCAGATAGAAAAAGAACCCATGGAGAACTCCTAAGAATGTGTCCGATTTTAGTCGGGCGGAATGTGACAGTTTGTCCTAATGCCCGTCAGCCGCGAAGCCATGGCCGGGGGCCACCCATGACATGGACATGGAGATGGTGAACCTCCTGCCCACCCTCCGCGCCCGTGTTGACCACGACGCGGAAGCCCCCCTCCGGATAAGGCCTGCAGCCCTGCTCCAGGGCCAGCTTGGGCGCCAGGGTCATGATCTTGCCCATGAGCGCCGAATCTTCGGGCGTCAGCTGCGCCATCGAGGCGATGTGCTTCTTGGGAACCAGCATGAAATGCACCGGCGCCCAGGGCGCGATGTCGTGGAAGCCGAACAGGTCCTCGTCCTCGTAGACCTTGCGGGAGGGAATCTTGCCCTCGATGATTTTGCAGAAGACGCAGTTCGGATCAGATGACATCTTTGGGTTCCATGGGACGGCCGTCGTTCATCCGGATCATGCCTTTCACGATCCGGTAGAGGAACCACAGCGAGATCAGGCTCCAGGCAATCCAGCCCGGCACGAGAAACAGCAGCCAGAGCCACGAGGTGACGATGTACAGCAGCCCCGCCCAGAGCACCGAGCGGATGCGCCAGCTGAAATGCGAGGCCTGCCAGGTGCCCGCCGCGTCGTCGCGCTTGACGAAGTCGATCACCAGCGCGATCAGCAGGAGCAGCACGGAGGCCTGCGCCCCCGGCACGACGGCGCCGATGGCCACGATCAGGTGCAGGATGTAACTGACCCAGCCCCAGGTCTTGAGCGAGTCGTCGGGTTCCACGTTCACGATGTCGTTGGCCATGGCAGGTGTCCTTTCAATCGTTGGGTGCTTCGGCTTCCCGTGCCTTCACCTTGCGAAGCGCCTTTTCCTCGATGCCGCTGGTGCCCTCGCGGCGCTCCAGCTCGGCCGTGACGTCGGACGGGGAAAAACCGTAGTGCGCCAGCGCCACCATGGTGTGGAACCACAGGTCGGCCACTTCGTTCACTATTTTCGAGCGGTCGCCACCGTGGTCGGCGTCCTTGGCGGCCATCACGACCTCGGTGGCCTCCTCGCCGATCTTCTTGAGGAAGGCGTCCGGCCCCTTGTGCAGCAGGCGCGCCACGTAGCTTTTCTCGGGGTCGCCGCCGCGTGCCGGCAGGCGGCTTTCGATGACCGCGGCCAGGCGGGCGAGCGCGTCGGAGGTGCTGTCGTTGTTCACTGTGGCCGTCACTTGTAGATCGATTCCGGGTCTTTCAAGACGGGCTCGACGGCCTTCCAGCCGCCGTTGTCGTACTTGTTGAAGAAGCAGCTGTGGCGGCCGGTGTGGCAGGCGATGCCGGGCTCGTGGCCGAGTTGGGTGACCTTGAGCAGCACCACGTCGCTGTCGCAGTCCAGGCGGATCTCGTGCACGGTCTGCACGTGGCCCGACTCCTCGCCCTTGAACCACAGCTTGTTGCGCGAGCGGCTGAAATACACCGCGCGGCCCAGCTCGGCGGTCTTCTCGAGCGCCTCGCGGTTCATCCAGGCGAACATCAGCACGTCGTTGCTGCCCTGTTCCTGCGCGATCACGGGCACCAGGCCGTTCGCGTCCCACTTCACTTCATCGAGCCAGTTCATGGACGGTATTGTCGGGGATGGCCAAAGACCCTCGAACAGGCGTCCGGCGGGCCTCCGGCAGGGTCATTCAGCGGTCGATGCGCACGGGAATGCCCCGCGCTGCCATGCGGGCCTTGGCCTCGCCCACCGTGTGCTCGCCGTAGTGGAAGATGCTCGCGGCCAGCACCGCGTCGGCGCCGCCGGTCTGGATGCCGTCGGCCAGGTCGTCCAGGCTGCCCACGCCGCCCGAGGCGATCACCGGCACGTTCACGGCGTTGCTCACCGCGCGGGTCAGCTCCAGGTCGAAGCCGCTCTTGGTGCCGTCGCGGTCCATGCTGGTCAGGAGGATCTCGCCGGCGCCGCGGCGCGCCATCTCGGTGGCCCATTCGACGGCGTCGAGGCCGGTGTTCTTGCGCCCGCCGTGGCTGTACACGTCCCAGCCCGCGCCGCGCGTGGCGGCTTCCTCGGGGCTGCGGCGCTTGGCGTCGATGGCGACCACGATGCACTGCGAGCCGTATTTCTGCGACGCGTCGCTGATCACCTGCGGATCGGCGATGGCGGCCGAGTTGAAGCTGGTCTTGTCGGCGCCCGCGTTGAGCAGCCGGCGCACGTCGGCCACGGTGCGCACGCCGCCGCCCACGGTCAGAGGGATGAAGACCTGCGAGGCCACGGCCTCGATGATGGGCAGGATCAGGTCGCGGCCGTCGCTGGTGGCGGTGATGTCGAGGAAGGTGAGCTCGTCGGCGCCCTGCGCGTTGTAGCGCGCGGCGATCTCGACCGGATCGCCGGCGTCGCGCAGTTCGACGAAGTTGACGCCCTTGACGACACGGCCGCCGGTGACGTCGAGGCAGGGAATGATGCGTTTGGCAAGCATGGTGGGGTAAGGAGCCGGTGGGGTGATCAGAGAACGCGCAGCTGTTGCCAGCCCAGCCATTGGGCGCCGGGCGCCAGCAGCACGGGCTCGTCGATGCGGGCCGCCTCGACGCAGAGCATGTGGCGCCAGCCGTCTTCGGGCATGTCTGCGAGTTTCGCACCGAGCACGGCACCGGGGTTCCAGACCACGGTTTCGGTGCAGGTGGCGCTTTGCGAGATTTCGAGGGCGCCGCCGGGTTGCGCCAAGCGTAGCGGCTGGGTGGGCGCGGCATAGACGCTGTCGAATTCGGCGTCGAAATGCAGCGACGCTGCCGTTTCGGCATGGCGCTCGTCGGTCAGCGAATCCCAGCGATCGGCGCCCTGCAGGCCTTCGAGCCGTGCCTGGCCGATGTCGTCGACGCGCAGATAGGTGTGCAGCGCGGCCGCGAAGGACCACGGCGACGCATCGGTGTTGACCAAAGTGAGCGCCGTTCGCAGCCCACCTGGGCTCAGGTTGGCATCCAGCCGTGCCTCGAAAGAGTGCGGCCAGAGCTTGCGCGTGGCCTCGTTGTCGCGCAGGGTCAGGTGCAGGGTCTGAGGGTCGTCGGAAGGGGCGTTTTCCCAAGGCAAATTGCGCATGAAGCCATGCTTGGGCAACATGCCGCGCTGGTTAAACTGAGGGCAGCAAATGGGTATGCCGCCGCGGATGGCTGCCTGCCCGTCGAACACCGCGCGAGGGCTCAGGTAGAGCCTTTCCACGGCGTCGGCCGTGGTCCACGAGAGCACATGGGCGCCATGCAGTGCGATGGTGACGGTACTTCCGTCGGCGCCCGTGGCGCGCATGGCGGGCTGGCCGCGGAACTCGATCAGGCTGGTTTCCATGTGAGGAATTGTAGGCAGCGCCCGTGCAGTGGCACGGAACTGGCATCCCGGGCCATTGCGCGCCCGGGGCCTTCTTGGATACCCTGTGGCGGCCTGCATCGGGAGACAAGGTGCAGGCCGGTCCCGCGCTCCCGGAAAAAACCACTCTCACACGACAAAAGGGGATACGAATGAAGAAGCTGCCGATGGCCGCATGGATCCTGATCGCGATGGTGCTGGGCATCATCGTCGGCTACATGATCTTCACCAGCTTTCCGGACAAGAAGGCCGCCAAGGAAATCGCGGACTACGTCTCCATCGTCTCGGACGTCTTCCTGCGCCTCATCAAGATGCTGATCGGCCCGCTGGTGTTCTCCACGCTGGTGGTGGGCATCGCGCACATGGGCGACGCCAAGTCGGTGGGCCGCGTGTTCGGCAAGGCCATCGGCTGGTTCCTCACCGCCTCGCTGATCTCGCTGGTCATCGGCCTGGTCATGGCCAACCTGCTCAAGCCCGGCGAGAACCTCGGCCTGCCGCTGCCCGACATCGGCGCCTCGGCCAACCTCGCCACCGCCAAGTTCACGCTCAAGGACTTCGTGAGCCACACGGTGCCGAAGTCCTTCGTCGAGGCCATGGCCAACAACGAGATCCTGCAGATCGTGGTGTTCTCGATGTTCTTCGGCGTGGCGCTGGCCTCGCTGGGCGACAAGGCGAAGACGCTGGTCGCCGCCATCGAGGAGCTGTCGCACGCGATGCTCAAGATCACCGGCTACGTAATGAAGCTCGCCCCCCTCGCCGTGCTGGCCGCCATGGCCGCGACGGTGGCGGTCAACGGCCTGGGCATCCTGCTGAAGTTCGCGGTGTTCATGGGCGACTTCTACCTGGGCCTGTTCGTGCTGTGGAGCGTGCTGATCCTGGCGGGCTTCCTGTTCCTGGGCCCGCGCGTGCTCAAGCTGCTGGTGCTCATCAAGGAGGCCTTCCTGCTGTCCTTCGCCACCGCCAGCTCCGAGGCGGCCTATCCGAAGATCCTGCAGGCGCTCGACCGTTTCGGCGTGAAGCGCAAGATCTCCAGCTTCGTGATGCCGATGGGCTATTCGTTCAACCTCGACGGCTCGATGATGTACTGCACCTTCGCCGTGCTCTTCATCGCGCAGGCCTACAACATCCACATGCCGATCAGCACGCAGATAACGATGCTGCTGATCCTGATGCTCACCTCCAAGGGCATGGCCGGCGTGCCGCGCGCCTCGCTGGTGGTGATCGCCGCCACGCTGAACCACTTCGACATTCCCGAAGCCGGCCTGCTGCTCATCCTGGGCGTGGACACCTTCCTCGACATGGGCCGCTCGGCCACCAACGCGGTGGGTAACTCCATCGCCACGGCTGTGGTCGCCAAATGGGAAGGCGAGCTGCTCTCGGAGGCCGACGCCGAGGTCAATGCCAAGGCGCTCGACGAGGAAGCCAACGCCACCCTCGCCCACCCGGCGCACGCCTGAGCCGAAGCACCATGAAGCGCATCGGCACATTGCCATCCGCTTTCGCCGCCCTGCTGGCGGCCGTGGTTCTTGCTGCCGCACTGCCCGCCGCTCCCGCGCGGGCGCAGGAGCAGCTCACCGGCACGCTGGCCAAGGCCCGCGAAAGCGGCACCATCGCCATCGGCTACCGCGAGTCGTCGGTGCCGTTCTCCTACCTCAATGCGCGCGGCGAGCCCATCGGCTATTCGATCGAGCTGTGCCGCGCGCTGGTGACGGCCATCGAGGACGCGGTGAACAGGAGCCTCGCGATCAAGTGGGTGCCCGTCACCTCCGACTCGCGCATCGACGCGGTCGTGAACGGACAGGTCGACCTGGAGTGCGGCTCCACCACCAACAACCTCGAGCGCCAGAAACGCGTGAGCTTCTCGCCGACGATGTTCGTCTCGGGCACCAAGGTGCTGGTGAAGAAGGGCTCGCCGATCAAGTCCTTCCGCGACCTCGCCAACCGCAAGGTGGCGGTGACCGCCGGCACCACCAACGAGAAGACGCTGCGCGACCTGTCGCAGAAGTTCAAGCTGAACATCGACCTGCAGGTGGCGCGCGACCACGCCGAATCCTTCGGCCTCGTGAAGAGCGGCCAAGCCGACGCCTTCGCCACCGACGACGTGCTGCTCTACGGCCTGATCGCCAAGGACGCCGCGAAGGCCGACTACGAGGTGGTCGGCGACTTCCTCTCCTACGACCCTTACGGGATCATGTACCGCAAGGGCGATGCTCAGCTCAACAAGGTGGTCGTCGACACCTTCCAGGTGCTCGCGGAAGACGGCGAGATCGAGCGGCAGTACAAGCGCTGGTTCCTGCGCAAGCTGCCATCGGGCGAGAGCATCAACCTGCCGATGAGCGCGCAACTGGAAACCATCATCCGGACGATGTCGGTGAAGGCCGAATAGGCAGGTCCGCTATCTTGCAGGCCACTCCCATCGCGGGATCTCGCTCATGTCGAGATTCGCGATGCGGGTCTCGCCGAAGCGCTTTTCCAGCACCACCGGCTGCATGCCGTCGCTGTCGTCCAGCGCGGAGATGAGCCGCGCCGCGTGCGACACCACGATCACCTGCGACTGCCGCGCCGCCTGCGCGATGAGGCGGCCCAGCGCGGGCAGCAGGTCGGGATGCAGGCTGGTCTCGGGCTCGTTCAGCACCAGCAGCGCGGGCGGACGCGGCGTGAGCAGCGCCGCGATCCACAGCAGGTAGCGCAGCGTGCCGTCGGACAGCTCGGCGGCCGTCAGCGGCCTCAGCAGGCCGTGCTGGTGCATCAGCGTCTCGAAGCGGTCGCCGTTGACGCGGATCTCGATGCCTGCGCCCGGAAAAGCGTCGTCCACGGCACGGTCTAGCGCCTCGTTGTCGCCGATCTCGCGGATGGTCTGCAGCGCGGCGGCCAGGTCGGCGCCGTCGTTGGCGAGCACCGGCGTGTAGGTGCCCAGCTGCGGCTGGCGCGCGGGCGCCTCGGCGTCGGAGCGGAAGTGGTCGTAGAAGCGCCAGGAGCGCATCTGCTCGCGCAGCGTGAGCATCTCGGGCGCGTCGCGCGGGTCGGCGTGCTCGGTCATCATGCTGGCAAAGGCCGGAATGGGCCGGCCGATGGCCTGCCAGCCCTTGCCCTCGCGCAGCCGCAGCGCGGCGCCCTTGCGGTCGACCAGCTGCGTGGACGGCCGCAGCAGCGGGCCACTCCAGATGGCCTCGTGCTTGATCTGCGGGTCGTGCGAGAACGCGGTGGAAGGAACGGGCGGCGGCAGGCCGATGTCGATGGCGTAGCCGAAGTCGTCGGCCTCGGCGCCGGCGAAGCCCAGCTTCAGCGCCACGGGCTCGCTGCGCGTGGTGCCCTGCACCGGCACCTCGCCGCGCAGCATCGCGGCCGAGAAGCGCTCGGGCCCTGCCCACAGCGTGGATGAGAGCCCGCCCTCTCGCACCAGCGAGCGGATCACGCCGCCGTTGGCGATGTCGGCCAGCAGGCGCATCGCGCGGTACACGCTCGACTTTCCGCTGCCGTTGGCCCCGGTCACGACCGTGAGCCGGCCCAGCGGCACGGTCAGCTGCCGCAGCGAACGGTAGTTGGCGATGGCGAGCGCGGAGAGCACGCGCTGCGCGGCGGGAGCGTCAGGCGGTCAGCTCGTCCGCGCGGGCTTGCGCGGCGGCGAAGTCGAGGTCGCCCGAGTAGATGGCGCGGCCGCAGATCACGCCCTCGACGCCGTCGGACTCGACGGCGCAGAGCTGGTCGATGTCGGCCATGTTCGACAGGCCGCCCGAGGCGATCACCGGGATGGTGAGCGCCTGCGCGAGCTTGACGGTGGCCTCGATGTTGATGCCCGAGAGCATGCCGTCGCGGCCGATGTCGGTGTAGATGATCGACTCGACGCCGTAGTCCTCGAACTTCTTGCCCAGGTCGGCCACCTCGTGGCCCGTGAGCTTGCTCCAGCCGTCGGTGGCGACCTTGCCGTCCTTGGCGTCCAGGCCCACGATGATGTGACCGCCGAAGGCGCTGCAGGCGTCCTTCAGGAAGCCGGGGTTCTTGACCGCGGCGGTGCCGATGATCACGTAGCGCAGGCCGTCGTCGATGTAGCGCTCGATGGTGTCGAGATCGCGGATGCCGCCGCCGAGCTGCACCGGGATGTCGTCGCCCACCTCCTTCAGGATCGCCTTGATCGCCGCGTGGTTCTGCGGCTTGCCGGCGAAGGCGCCGTTCAGGTCGACCAGGTGCAGCCGCCGCGCGCCGGCATCGACCCACTTTCGCGCCATGGCGGCGGGGTCTTCGCTGAAGATGGTGGACTGATCCATGTCGCCCTGCTTGAGGCGAACGCAGTGGCCGTCTTTGAGATCAATGGCGGGAATGAGGAGCATGGAAGTGACGCGAGTATGCGAATTCCGGGCTGTCAAAGCTTCGGCCCGGTCGGGAAAACAGGTTCAGGGGTTCCAGTGGAGGAAATTGCGATATAGCTGCAGCCCATGGTCCGCACTCTTCTCCGGGTGGAACTGGGTTGCAAAAATGTTATCGCGTGCAATGGCTGCGGTAAAGCTCGCGCCATATTCCGCCTCGCCCACACTGTGTTTGGGGTTTGCCGGGCGGGCATAGAAGCTGTGGACGAAATAGAAATAGCTGAGGTCGGGCACCCCGGCCCACACCGCATGCGGCTGGGCCTGGCGCACCTGGTTCCAGCCCATCTGCGGCACCTTGAAGCGGCTGCCGTCGGGCTGCAGGCGCCCGGCCAGGTCGAACTTGACCACCTCGCCGGGAATGAGGCCGAGGCCGTCGGTCGGGCCCTCGTCGCTGCGCGACAGCATCATCTGCATGCCCACGCACACGCCGAACAGCGGCTTGCTCGCCGCCGCCTCGAGCACCGATTCCTGCAGGCCGGAGTCGCGCAGCTCGCGCATGCAGTCGGGCATGGCGCCCTGCCCCGGCAGCACCACGCGGGTGGCCTTGCGGACCACGTCCGGGTCGGAGGTGACGAACACTTCCACGCCGACCTGGTCGGCCGCGTGGCGCACGGCCTGCGACACGGAGTGCAGGTTGCCCATGCCGTAGTCGACGACCGCGACGGTGTTTGCTGCTACAGATTTCATAGCTTTCGAGCCGCCGTCCTCAGAGCGAACCCTTGGTCGACGGGATCATCCCCGCCGAGCGCGGATCGAGCTCGAGCGCGCCGCGCATGGCGCGCGCGAAGGCCTTGAACACCGTCTCGCACTGGTGGTGCGCGTTGACGCCCTTGAGGTTGTCGATGTGCAGCGTGACGAAGGCGTGGTTCACGAAGCCCTGGAAGAACTCGTAGGTGAGCTGGCTGTCGAAGGCGCCGATCATTCCGCTGGTGAAGGGCACGTGCATCTCCAGGCCCGGGCGGCCCGAGAAGTCGATGACGACGCGGCTCAGCGCCTCGTCCAGCGGCACGTAGGCGTGGCCGTAGCGGCGGATGCCCTTCTTGTCGCCCACGGCCTTGGCCACCGCCTGGCCCAGCGTGATGCCGACGTCTTCCACCGTGTGGTGGCCGTCGATGTGCAGGTCGCCCTGGCAGTCGATCTCCAGGTCGATCAGCCCGTGGCGGGCGATCTGGTCGAGCATGTGGTCGAAGAAGCCGATGCCGGTGGAGAGCTTGGCCTTTCCGGTGCCGTCGAGGTTGACGCTGACGGTGATCTTCGTCTCGGCCGTGTTGCGGGTGACGGTCGCGACGCGATCGGCAGCGCCCGCAGGGGCCGTGGTGGTGGGGGTGGTCATAGTGAGGCTTCGAGTGCCGCGAGCATCCGCGCATTCTCGTCGGCCGTTCCGACGGTGAGGCGCAGGCAGTTTGCGAGCAGATCGTGCATTTTAGAAACGTTCTTCACCAGCACCCCGTGGGCCTTCATGCCCTCGAAGGTCTTGGCGGCATCGGGTACGCGCAGCAGGATCATGTTGGCGTCGCTAGGCCAGGTCTTCACGCCGGGTAGGCGGCCGAGGCCCATCATCAGGCGCTCGCGCTCATCGCGGATCTGGCGGGCCTGCGCCTCGAACACGTCGGCATGCTCCAGAGCGAAGAGCGCGCACTCGCAGTTCAGCACGCTGATGTTGTAGGGCGGGCGCACCTTGTCGATCTGGGCGACCAGCGGGGCCGGACCCATGAGGTAGCCCAGGCGGATGCCGGCCAGGCCGAACTTGCTGAGCGTGCGCATCAGCAGCACGTGGCCGTGCCTTGCCAGGCGGTCGATGTAGCTGCGCGCGGCGAAGGGTTGATAAGCCTCGTCGATCGCCACCAGGCCGCCCTGCGCGCCCTGGGCCTCGACGATGCGCTCCAGCACCGCGTCGTTCCAGAGGTTGGCCGTGGGGTTGTTCGGGTACGCGAGGTAGACGATGGCCGGCTTCTCGCGCTCGATGGCGGCCAGCATGGCGGCCTCGTCGAGTTCGAAGTCGGCCGTGAGCGGAACGCCGACGAAGCGCAGCCCCTGCAGCCTGGCGCTCATGGCGTACATGACGAAGCCCGGCACCGGCGCGAGCACCGTGGCGCCGGGCTTGTCGCAGGCGATGGCCAGCAGCGAGATCAGCTCGTCCGAGCCGTTGCCCAGCATCAGGTCGAAGCCCTCGGGCATCTGCGCGTGCGCGGCCAGCGCGCGGCGCAGGTCGGCGCCGCGCTCGCCCGGGTAGCGGTTGAGCGCCAGTGCGCCCAGCCTCGCGCCGAGCTCGGCCTGCAGCGCGGGCGGCAGGCCGAAGGGGTTCTCCATGGCGTCGAGCTTGATGAAGCCGGTGGCGTCCTGCACCGCGTAGGCGTTCATGGACCGCACGTCCTCGCGGATGCGGTCGAGCGGAAGGCGGGCGGATTCGGAAGGAGCAGCGGTCATCGGGTGCAGCGGTAGCTGTTGCGGAGGGCGCCGGCCATGACCAGTTGCACTGGCATGTCGGCTTCGTAACTGTCGGCGTTGCGGCTCAGCTCCGTCTGGTAGAGCGAGCGCGCCATGGAAGGCTCGAGGCGGCGGCCCTCGATGCAGAAGATGGGCTTCTGCCCATTGCGCTGAGAAGCCTCGACGCCTTCGCGCAGCCCCTCGAGCACGCCGACGAGGTAATAGCTGGCGTAGGCCTTGCCATCTTTCTCGCCGGCTTCGAGCGTGCGCAGTTCGCGGATGCTCATGGCCTGCGCGCCGGTTGCGGCCGCCGCCAGCGCGAGCAGCAGGAAGGCGGCACGCTTCATGGGGCTCACTTGCGGTAGCGCGGCGGCGGCGCGTAGGCGCCGTCGGCCGGAAAGGCGCTGGGCTGCGCCGGGGCTGCGTCGCGGCGCTGGCGGCGGGGCGCGTCGCGCTCCTCCAGCTCGAACAGCGCGGCGCCGATCACGCCGATGTTGCGCACGTCGCCGGCCTCGGTGTTGGCGGCATAGGCGCGGCCGGGCGCGGAAAAGCGGAAGGCGGCGACCTCGTTCTGGCTCTTGCGGAAGCCTTCGATGGTCAGCGACTGCAGCGGACGCAGCACGTAGCCGCCGTTGCGCAGGCTGCCGGGCTTGCCGTTGAGCACGTCCAGGCCGTCGACCGTGGCGATCACCTCGTAGCTGCGCTCGCTCAGGTTGCGAAAGCGCAGCGTGTAGCGCGAGCCCTCGACGCCGGCCAGGCGGAACATGTCGTCGCCGCCGGCGCCGCGGCGGGCGCGCTGCAGCGGCAGCGGGCGGCCGTCTTCGTCGAGCACAGACCATTCGACGTCGCCGTCGGCCAGCAGCAGGTTCAGGCGACGCTCGGGATTGCCGCCCACCGCGCGGCGCACGGCGGAGGCTTCGTTGTAGCCCAACGAGGCCACGTCGTCCGGCCGGCTGGAAAGCCGCTTGGCGTCGACCGTGCGGGTCTTCGATTCGATGCCCTCGCCCCACTGCGTGCCGAGCTGCGGCGCGGGCGCCGCCGGCGCGGCGCTGGGCGTGGCAGTAGCAGCCACCGATTCGCGCGGCGCCTGCGGCATCTGGCTGCAGGCGGCCAGCAGCGCGGCGCCGGCGATGGCAGTGGCGGCGAACCTGAACGGGCGCGAACCGAAGAAACCGAACAAACGCAAACCGAAAAGACGATCGATCATCAGGCGTTCTCCCCCCGCATGCGGGTTGTTGTTGGAATTCAGATCTTACGCAGCCGCATCCGCGCGGCCTCGGCGTGCGCCTGCAGGCCTTCGCCCTCGGCCAGCGTCACGGCGATGGGGCCCAGCACCTGGGCGCCGGCCTCGCTGACCTCGATCAGGCTGGAGCGCTTCTGGAAGTCGTACACGCCCAGCGGGCTCGAGAAGCGCGCCGTGCCGCTGGTGGGCAGCACATGGTTCGGCCCCGCGCAGTAGTCGCCCAGGCTCTCGCTCGTGAAGGCGCCCAGGAAGATCGCGCCGGCGTGGCGCAGCAGCGGCTCCCAGCGGCTCGGCTCGCTGCTGCTCACCTCCAGGTGCTCGGGGGCGATGCGGTTGCTGATCTCGCAGGCCTCTTCCATGCTTTTCGTGTGGATCAGCGCGCCGCGGCCGTTGAGCGAGGCGGCGATGATCTCCGCGCGCGGCATCGTGGGCAGCAGGCGGTCGATTTCGGCCTGCACGCGGTCGATGTAGGCCGCGTCGGGGCACAGCAGGATGCTCTGGGCCAGTTCGTCGTGCTCGGCCTGGCTGAACAGGTCCATCGCCACCCACTCGGGCGGCGTGGTGCCGTCAGCCAGCACCAGGATCTCGCTGGGGCCGGCGATCATGTCGATGCCCACCGTGCCGAACACGCGGCGCTTGGCGGCGGCCACGTAGGCGTTGCCGGGGCCGGTGATCTTGTCGACGGCGGGGATGGTGGCGGTGCCGTAGGCCAGCGCGGCGACGGCCTGGGCGCCGCCGATGGTGAACGCGCGGGTCACGCCGGCCACGTAGGCAGCGGCGAGCACCAGCACGTTGCGCTCGCCCTTCGTGGACGATTGCCCGCCCGCGCCGCCCGTCGCCACGCTGCCCTTCACCGGCGTAGGGACCACCATGATGATTTCACCGACGCCGGCCACGTGGGCCGGGATGGCATTCATCAGCAGGCTCGACGGATAGGCCGCCTTGCCGCCCGGCACGTAGATGCCCACGCGGTCGAGCGGCGTGACCTTCTGGCCCAGCAGCGTGCCGTCGGCGTCGCGGTAGCTCCAGCTCTCGCCGCTGGCCTTCTTCTGCGCCTCGTGATAGCTGCGCACACGGTCGGCGGCGGCCTGCAGCGCATCGCGCTGTGCGGCGGGCAGCGAATCGAAGGCTTCCTTGAAATCGGCCTGCGTCAGTTCGAGCTCGGACATGGCGGTTGCACCGAGGCCGTCGAAGCGGCGGGTGTACTCGAGCACCGCCTCGTCGCCGCGCTTTTGCACGTCGGCGAGGATGTCCGCCACCACTTTCTCGATGGCCGCGTCGGCGTCCGCCGACCAATGCAGCCGCGCCTTGAATTCAGCATCGAAGCTGGCTGAAGTCGTGGACAGGCGGAGGGGGGCTGCTTTCGAGGTCATGAGGCGGGAGATTTCAGGCGGAAGGAATTGCGGTCGCGAAGGCGTCGATGATGTGGCGGATCGGCTCGCGCTTGAGCTTCAGCGCGGCCTGGTTCACCACCAGGCGGGCGCTGATGTCCATGATGCGCTCCACCTCGACGAGATGGTTGGCCTTGAGCGTGTTGCCGGTGGAGACCAGGTCGACGATGGCGTCGGCAAGGCCCGTGAGCGGCGCCAGCTCCATGCTGCCGTAGAGCTTGATCAGGTCGACGTGCACGCCCTTGCTGGCGAAGAAGTCGCGCGCAAGGCCCACGTACTTGGTGGCCACGCGCAGGCGCGAGCCCTGCTTCACGGCCGAGGCGTAGTCGTAGTCGGCGCGCACGGCCACGCTCAGGCGGCAGGCGGCGATGCGCAGGTCCAGCGGCTGGTAGAGGCCCTGGTTGCCGTGCTCCAGCAGCACGTCGAGGCCGGTCACGCCGAGGTCGGCGCCGCCGTACTGCACGTAGGTGGGCACGTCGGAGGCGCGCACCAGCACCACGCGCACGTCGGGACGGGTGGTCCCGAGGATGAGCTTGCGCGACTTCTCGGGGTCTTCGGTGACCTCGATGCCGGCGGCGGCCAGCAGGGGCATCGTCTCCTCGAAGATGCGGCCTTTGGACAGAGCAAGCGTGATCACGATTGCGACTCCTGTGATGCGAAGGTGATCATGCGGCTGCGGCTCCGGTCAGTCGTTCGATGTCGGCGCCGAGGCCGCGCAGTTTGGCTTCCATGCGGTCGTAGCCCCGGTCGAGGTGGTAGATGCGGTCGACCAGCGTCTCGCCCTCGGCCACGAGGCCGGCGATGACGAGGCTGGCGGACGCGCGAAGGTCGGTGGCCATCACGGTGGCACCCGAGAGCTGCTGCACGCCCTCGACCATCGCCACCTTGCCTTCGACGTGAATGTGGGCGCCCAGGCGCACCATCTCGTTCACGTGCATGAAGCGGTTCTCGAAGATGGTCTCGGTGACCATCGAGGCGCCGCGCGCGATCACGTTCAGGGCCATGAACTGGGCCTGCATGTCGGTCGGGAAGCCCGGGTATTCGGTGGTACTGAAGCTCTGCGCCTTCAGGTGCTCGTACGCCGGCCCCCTGGACGCGATGCGCACGCCGTCCTTCTCGGACTTGACGGTGCAGCCGGCGTCGCGCAGCTTGTCGATCACGGCGTCGAGGTGGTCGCCGCGCGCGTGGCGCAGGAAGACCTCGCCGCCCGTGGCCGCAACGGCGCACATGAAGGTGCCGGCCTCGATGCGGTCGGCCACCACGGCGTGCTCGCAGCCGTGCAGCTTCTCGACGCCCTGGATGCGGATGTGGCTGGTGCCGTGGCCTTCGATCTTCGCGCCCATGCGGATCAGCATTTCGGCCAGGTCGACGATCTCGGGCTCCTGCGCGGCGTTCTCCAGCAGCGTCTCGCCCTCGGCCAGCGCGGCGGCCATGAGGAAGTTCTCGGTGCCGGTGACGGTGACCATGTCGGTCAGGATGCGCACGCCCTTCAGCCGCGTGCGCCCCGCCGGCAGGCGCGCGACCATGTAGCCGTGGTCGACCACGATCTCGGCGCCCATGGCCTGCAGGCCCTTGATGTGCTGGTCGACCGGCCGCGAGCCGATGGCGCAGCCGCCCGGCAGCGACACCTTGGCGTGGCCGAAGCGCGCCAGCAGCGGGCCCAGGGCCAGCACGGAGGCGCGCATGGTCTTGACCAGCTCGTAGGGCGCTTCCGGCTTGGTGAGTTCGGCCGCGTTGAGTTGCACGGTGCCGTTGTCATCGCGCTCGGCCGAAACACCCATGTTGCGTACCAGCTTGAGCATGGTCGACACGTCCTGCAGGCGCGGCACGTTGTGCAGCACCACGGGGTGGTCGGTCAGCAGGGCCGCGCACAGCTCGGGCAGCGCTGCGTTCTTGGCGCCGGAAATGAGTACTTCGCCGCGGAGCTCTCGCCCGCCGCGAATCAGAAGTTTGTCCATCGAAGTTCCAGCGAAATCAGGAGGCCGCCAGGGGCCGGGGAGTCATTTTTCCACCGCCGCCCATTCGGCCGGCGTGTATGTCTTCATCGAAAGCGCATGCACCTCGTCGGTGTGCATTTTCGCACCCAGGGTGGCGTAGACCCGCTGGTGGCGCTGGATCGAGCGCTTGCCCTCGAATTCGGCCGAGACGATGGTCGCGTACCAATGTCGGCCATCGCCCTCCAGCGAGATGTGCTCGCACGGCAGGTGGGCGGTGATGATGGCTTGGAGCTGGTCAGCGGTCATGGGAGTCGTGGAAGGAGGCGTTCAGCCTCTGATTTTGTAGCCGATGCGCAGGAGATGGATGGCGATGGCACTCACCACCAGCCACGCGGTGCCGACGATGCCCAGGCTGAGCCAGGGCGAGGCGTCGCTCACGCCGAAGAAGCCGTAGCGGAAGCCGTCGATCATGTAGAAGAACGGGTTCAGGTGGCTGACCTTCTGCCAGAACGGCGGCAGCGAGCCGATCGAATAGAACACGCCCGACAGGAAGGTCATGGGCATGATCAGGAAATTCTGGAACACCGCCATCTGGTCGAACTTCTCGGCCCAGAGCCCGGCGATGAGCCCCAGCGTGCCCAGCATGGCCGAGCCCAGCAGCGCGAACACCAGGATCCACACCGGCGCGACGAAGCTCGGCTGCGCGAACAGCACCGTCACCACGAACACGCCCAGCCCCACCGCCAGCCCGCGGATGACCGACGAGCCCACGTAGGCGAAGAACCAGCCCCAGTGCGAAAGAGGAGTGAGCAGCACGAAGACCAGGTTGCCCATGATCTTGCTCTGGATGATCGAGGACGAGCTGTTGGCGAAGGCGTTCTGCAGCACGCTCATCATCACCAGGCCCGGAACGAGGAAGGCGGTGTAGCCGACCGTGCCGTAGACCTTCACGTGGTCTTCGAGCACGTGGCCGAACACCATCAGGTACAGCAGCGCGGTGAGCACCGGCGCGCCCACGGTCTGGAAGCCGACCTTCCAGAAGCGCAGCGTTTCCTTGTAGAGCAGCGCGCGCCAACCCGTCACGGCCATCATCGCGCCACCTCCAGCGGGGTCTGCTCGCCGGCCATCAGGTCGATGAACACGTCTTCCAGGTCGGCCTTGCGCATTTCCACGTCTTCCACCGTGACGCCGGCTTCGCGAATGGCGGCCAGCAGTTGTTCGACTTCATGGGCGTTCTGCGCCGGCAGCTGCACGATGCGCCCGGTGATGCGCGCATGCTGCGCGATGGCCCAGGGCAGCATGGCGTCGGTCTTGAATCGCAGCACGTTGCTCGCTGCCGATTTCAGCAGCTCGCTGGTGCGGTCGAGCGCGATCACCTTGCCCAGCTTGAGCATCGCGATGCGGCTGCACAGCGCCTCGGCCTCTTCGAGGTAATGGGTAGTGAGCAGCACGGTGCTGCCCTGCTTGTTGAGCCTGGCGACGAACTGCCACAGCGTCTGGCGCAGCTCGACGTCGACGCCGGCGGTGGGCTCGTCGAGCACGATCACCGGCGGCTTGTGCACCAGCGCCTGCGCCACGAGCACGCGGCGCTTCATCCCGCCGGAGAGCTGGCGCATGTTGGCCGTGGCCTTGTCGGCCAGGCCCAGGCTCTGCAGGAGCTCGTCGATCCAGGCTTCGTTGTTGGTGATGCCGAAGTAGCCCGACTGGATGCGCAGCGACTCGCGCACGTTGAAGAAGGGGTCGAACACCAGCTCCTGCGGCACGATGCCGAGCTGGCGGCGCGCCTGCGCGTACTCGCGCTGCACGTCGAATCCGTGGACGCTGATGGCACCCGCCGTAGGCCGCGAAAGGCCCGCGAGCATGCTGATCAGGGTGGTCTTTCCCGCGCCGTTCGGGCCGAGCAGGCCGAAGAACTCGCCCTCCTCGATCTGGAAGCTGACCTCGTCGACCGCCTTGAGCCCCGGCTTGCCCTGGGCCTTCTGCTGTCTGGAGGGGGGATAGGTCTTGGAGACCGACTGGAATGAGATCGCGGGCATGGGAGCCCGCGATTTTAAGGTGCCGCTTTACAAGCTGCCGGGCAGCGGCCCGATACCCTCATGCGGCCCCGGCCGGGTCCGACGGGTCAGGGCGCGGCGGGCAAAAGTCCGGCAATGCCGTAGAGGGCCGCCAGTTCGCGCAGCCGGGGCGAGAGCCCCTTGACGGAGAAACCGCGCCCCAGCGCGCTCGATTCGCGCCGGCATTCGAGCAGCACGGCCAGCGCCGATGAATCGAACTGGGTCAGCGCCGTCGCGTCGACCACGGTGGACGACGAGTCGGTCTGGCCCTTCAGCCCCTGCTGCAGCATGTGCATGCAGGCGGGGGCTTCGTCATGGGTCAGTCGGGCGGGCAGGACCAGCATGTCGCGCGGCTCCGGCTCAGCTCTTGCCGTTGCCCTTGTTGCGCGCGGCCAGCGCGGTAATCAGGCCGTCGATACCGCTCTTGTTGATTTCCTGCGCGAACTGGGTGCGGTAGGTATCGACCAGCCAGACGCCCAGCACGTTCAGGTTGTAGACCTTCCAGCCGGCGCCCTGGCCGGGGGTCTTCTCGAGACGGTAGTCGAGCTGGACCGGATCGCCGCGGCCGCGGACCTCGGTGCGCACCAGCACGTCCTTGTCGTCGGGCGAGCCGCGGAACGGACGCACGGTGACGGTCTGGTCGGTCACCTGGTCGAGCGCACCGGCATAGGTGCGGACCAGCAGGGCCTTGAACTCGTCCTGCAGGCGCTTCTGCTGCTCGGGGGTGGCGGTACGCCAGGCCGGGCCGACGGCAGAGGCGGTCATGCGCTGGAAGTTGACGTTCGGCATGATCTTGCTGTCGACCAGCACCATGATCTTGTTGACGTCACCCGACTTGATGGACGAGTCGGCCTTGATCGTCTCGAGCACGTCGGTCGACAGGCGCTTGACCAGTGCGTCGGGCGCCTCGTCGGCGGCACGGGCGGGCTGGACGAAGGCGACGGCGGCACTGAACAGCAGTGCGCCGGCCAGAGCCAGGCGGCCGAGATCGCGACGTTGCAGGGTCTTGTTGTTCATGGAGAGTCCCTCATTCAAGTTTGAAAATCCGCAGGCACCCGGAAAACCGGCTGCTGAGACAGGAACGGATTCGAGCCCCACGGGGCCGACGGGGTTCCTGTCCGGGAGGTGAAGCCTTGCAACCGGATGCAAGCGGGCGGCCCTCCCTTGCGTCGTCTTTATTTGTCGGCGCCCTTGTCCATGCCGCCGCCATCGTCGGGCGGGTTGCCGTCGTAGACCTGGCTGCGGCGGCGCTGCAGGTACGCATCGCGCGTGAACGAATACTTGTCGAGCGCCGCGTCGCCAAGCAGGCGGCTCGCGCGCAGGTACTGCGAGCGCGTGTCGACGACGCGCAGCACCGTCAGCGAATTGCGCCAGGGGATGTCCTCCACGTAGCCCAGCGGGTCGCCCCACATGTCGAGCGGCTTGGCGGCGGTGTCGCGCAGCGTGGAGGAGCCCAGCAGCGGCAGCACCACGTACGGGCCGGAGCCCACGCCCCAGTAGCCCAGGGTCTGGCCGAAGTCTTCCTCGTGGCGCGGGAGGCGCGCTTCGGTCGCCACGTCCAGCACACCGCCGAGGCCGAAGATGGTGTTGACGTTCAGCCGCATGAAGGTCTCGGCACTGTTCTGCAGCTTGAGCTGGGCCACGTTGTTGACCAGGTTCCAGACGTCACCGATGTTGTTGAAGAAGTTGTTCACGCCGGTGCGCACCATGGAGGGCAGCGCGTTCTGGTAGGCCGTGGCCGCGGGCACCAGCACGGCATCGTCGACGGCGTCGTTGAAGCGCGAGACACCCCGGTTGAACGGCTCGAGGGGATCGGCGGGGTTGGCGTTGGGGCCGGTCGCACAACCGGCGGCCAGGGCAAGTACCGCGCCGGCGCCAATCCAGCGGGTCCGGCTTGCTACGCTATTCATAGCAAAAAACAAAGAAGATCGTGTTTTCATTTCTTATTGGCTGTTCCAGGCGTGGAATTTCCCTCCGCCGCCTTGCTGTACAGGAACTGGCTGATCAGGTTTTCCAGCACCACGGCCGATTGGGTCGCGGTGATGGTGTCGCCGGCTTGCAAGTTCTTGTCCTCGGCGCCCGCCTCGATTCCGATGTACTGCTCGCCGAGCAAGCCACTGGTCAGGATCTTGAGCGAGCTGTCCTTGGGAAAACTGTAACGGTTTTGCAAAGCCAGAGTGACGTCTGCCTGAAAGGTCTTGTCGTTGAAGGAGATGGATTCCACACGGCCGACCACCACGCCCGCGCTCTTCACCGCCGTCTGCGGCTTCAGGCCGCCGATGTTGTCGAAGCGCGCCGTAACCGAATAGGTCTTCTGGAAGTTCAGGCTCAGCAGGTTGGCCGACTGCAGTGCCAGGAACAGCAGCGCAGCAGCGCCGATCAGGACGAACAGGCCGACCCAGATGTCGTTGTTGGAACGTTGCATATCGACTCTTCCTAAATTCCAGCGGTTTGGCTCATTCGGGGAACACCGCAGAACCGGCTTTGCCGGGCTGCAGGTGTTGCCCCCTGCAAGGGGGTTGGCGGCCACACGAAGTGGGCAAGCCTGGGGGTTTGCCTGGTCATATGCTGAACATCATGGCGGTCAACAAGAAGTCGAGGCCCAACACCGCCAGCGACGCCGTCACCACCGTGCGCGTGGTCGCGCGCGACACGCCCTCGGGCGTGGGCTGGGCCTCGTAGCCCTGCAGCAGCGCGATGAAGGTCACGGTGAAGCCGAAGACGATGCTCTTGATGACGCCGTTGCCGACGTCGCGCCACACGTCGACGCCGCCCTGCATCTGGGCCCAGAACGCGCCGGGGTCCACGCCCAGCATCAGCACGCCCACCACGTAGCCGCCCATGATGCCAATGGCGCTGAACACCGCCGCCAGCAGCGGCATGGTGATGACGCCGGCCCAGAAGCGCGGCGCGAGCACGCGCTGCACGGGGTCTATCGCCATCATCTCCATGGCGCTCAGTTGCTCGTCGGCCTTCATGAGGCCGATCTCGGCCGTCAGCGAGGTGCCGGCACGCCCGGTGAACAGCAGCGCCGCCACCACGGGACCGAGCTCGCGCACCAGGCTCAGCGCGACCAGCAGGCCCAGCGCCTCGGAAGACCCGTAGCGCTGCAGCGCGTAGTACATCTGCAGACCGAGCACGAAGCCCACGAACAGGCCCGACACGCCGATGATGGCCAGCGAGTAGTTGCCCAGGAAATGGATCTGGTCGCGCACCAGGCCGAAGCGGCGCAGGATCTGCGCGCCCGGACCGACAAGGCGCATGAAGAGCTTCGCGCCGTAGCCGAGGTTGGCCAGATGGCTGCGCGTGGCAAAGCCGGCATCGGATGGCTTCCACCAGGTCATGTTTGCCCCCACGTTCGGCACTTCGTGTCCTCACTGCCCCCCGAGGGGGCCTTCGCTTGCTCGGGGCGGCCCAGCGCGGCGCTCATGAGCGCCCTCCTTCGACATTGCCGAAGTCGTCCTCGATGCTGACGCCCGGGTAATGGAAATGAACCGGCCCGTCGGGCAGCGCATTCACGAACTGATGGACCAGCGGATCGGCGCTCTCGCGCACCTCGGCCGGCGTGCCCTGCGCGGCGATGCCGCCGTTGGCCAGGATGATCACGTGGTCGGCAATGCGGAAGGTTTCTTCCAGGTCGTGCGACACGATGATGCTGGTGAGCCCCAGCGCGTCGTTGAGCTGGCGGATGAGGCGCGCGGCCGTACCCAGAGAGATCGGGTCGAGTCCGGCGAAGGGCTCGTCGTACATCACGAGGTCGGGGTCGAGCGCGATGGCCCGTGCCAGCGCCACGCGCCGCGCCATGCCGCCCGACACCTCGCTGGGCATCAGGTCGCGCGCGCCGCGCAGGCCGACCGCGTCGAGCTTCATGAGCACCACGTCGCGCACCAGCGCTTCGGAAAGTTGCGTGTGCTCGCGCAGCGGGAACGCCACGTTGTCGAACACGCTCATGTCGGTGAAGAGCGCGCCGAACTGGAACAGCATGCCCATGCGCCGGCGCGCGGCGTAGAGGGCGCTCACATCCATCCTGCCGACATCATTGCCGTCGAAGAGCACCTCGCCGCGCTGCGCCTTCTGCTGTCCGCCGATCAGGCGCAGCACCGTGGTCTTGCCGCCACCCGAGGCGCCCATCAGCGCCGTCACCTTGCCGCGCGGTACGGCGAACGAGACGCCGTCGAGGATGGTGCGCGCACCATAGCCGAACTTGACGTCGCGAAACTCTACGAAGGGATGTGGCAGCGGTGTGGCGGTGTCCATCTCAATAAAAAAGCCGGGGCGCTTTTCCAAGCATCCCGGCATGCGGTTTGACGCGGATGATAACGGGGCCGCGGCCGGCCCCGCGAAACTGAAACAAAATTCAGCGCGGCGGCCGTCAGACCCTCGTCAGGAACCCGTGGACAAAGGCCCCTGGCGCCGCGAACCCTCTCCTCAGCGAGGCAGGTCGCTGAAGCCCATCAGGAACTCGTCCACCGAACGCGCGGCCTGGCGGCCTTCGCGGATCGCCCACACCACCAGCGACTGTCCGCGGCGGATGTCGCCGGCCGCAAAGACCTTCGGAACGTTGGTGGCATAGCCGCCGACGAAGTCGACCGTCGCCCGGGCGTTGCCGCGTGCATCCTTCTCCACGCCGAAGGCGTCGAGCACCGAGGCGACGGGGCTCACGAAACCCATGGCGAGCAGCACCAGGTCGGCCTTGAGCACCTGCTCGCTGCCGGCCACTTCCTGCATCTTGCCGTCCTTCCATTCGACGCGAACGGTCTTCAGGCCGGTGACCTTGCCCTTTTCGCCGATGAACTCCTTGGTGGAGATCGCGAACTCGCGCTCGCAGCCCTCTTCGTGGCTGGAGCTGGTGCGCAGCTTGATCGGCCAGTACGGCCAGGTCAGCGGACGGTTCTCTTCCTCGGGCGGCTGCGGCATCAGCTCGAACTGCGTGACGCTCACCGCGCCATGGCGGTTGCTGGTACCCACGCAGTCGGAGCCGGTGTCGCCGCCGCCGATGACGATCACGTGCTTGCCGTCGGCGCGCAGCTGGCCCTTGACCTTGTCGCCTGCGTTGACGCGGTTCTGCTGCGGCAGGAACTCCATCGCGAAGTGGATGCCGTCGAGGTCGCGGCCGGGCACGGGCAGGTCGCGCGACTGCTCCGCGCCGCCGGTCAGCAGCACGGCATCGAACTCTTTCTGCAGCTGCTCGGGCGTGACGGTTTCCTTGGCCAGGTTCGTGACCTTGGAGCCCTTGCCCAGCGGATCCTTCGCGGCGCCGACGATCACGCCGGTGCGGAACACCACGCCTTCGGCCTTCATCTGCTCGACGCGGCGATCGATGTGCGACTTCTCCATCTTGAAGTCGGGAATGCCGTAGCGCAGCAGGCCGCCGATGCGGTCGTTCTTCTCGAAGAGCGTCACGTCGTGGCCGGCGCGCGCCAGCTGCTGGGCCGCCGCCATGCCGGCCGGGCCCGAACCCACCACCGCGACCTTCTTGCCGGTCTTGTGCTTGGCGACGCGCGGCGCCACCCAGCCTTCGTCCCAAGCGCGGTCGATGATGGCGTGTTCCAGCGACTTGATGCCGACAGCGTCGTCGTTCACGTTGAGCACGCAGGCAGCCTCGCAGGGCGCGGGGCAGATGCGGCCGGTGAACTCGGGGAAGTTGTTGGTCGAGTCGAGCACCGCGAAGGCGTTCTGCCAGTCGTTGCGGTACACCAGGTCATTGAAGTCCGGAATGATGTTGTTGACCGGGCAGCCGCTGTTGCAGAACGGCGTGCCGCAGTCCATGCAGCGCGCGCCCTGCACCTTGGCCTGGTCGTTGCTCAGGCCGACGACGAATTCCTTGTAGTGCTTGACGCGCTCCTCGACGGGCTTGTAGCCCTCCTCGATGCGCTCATGCTCCATGAAGCCGGTGATCTTTCCCATCGTGCTTTCCTTTGTTCTCTGTACTTACTCGCGGGCGCTCAGACCGAAGCCGGGGCCGACTGCGGCGCGGGGGCTGCCAGCGCGTGCGGCTCCAGGCCGATGTGCGCGTTGTTGCCGCTGCTCGTGAGCTCGACCTTGCGGTCGTGCAGCTCGGCGAGCGCGCGCTTGTATTCGTTCGGGAACACCTTCACGAACTTGGTGCGCGCCACGGACCAGTTGTCGAGCAGCTCGCGCGCGCGCTTGCTGCCGGTCCAGCGGTGGTGCTCTTCGAGCAGCTTCTTCAGCTGGGCCTCGTCGGTCTCGCCGCCGTGCCAGATCTTGCGGTGCACGCTGGCGGTCTGCTCGGCAGAGGTCAGCACCTTCTCGAGGGAGACCATCGAGAGGTTGCAGCGCGTGGCGAACTGGCCGTCCTCGTCGTACACGAAGGCGACGCCGCCGCTCATGCCGGCCGCGAAGTTGCGCCCCGTCTTGCCGAGCACGGCCACCGTGCCGCCGGTCATGTATTCGCAGCCGTGGTCGCCGGTGCCTTCGATGACCGCCGTGGCGCCCGACAGGCGCACCGCGAAGCGCTCGCCGGCCACGCCGCACAGGTAGGCCTCGCCGGTGGTCGCGCCGTACAGCGCGGTGTTGCCGACGATGGTGTTGCGCGCTGCCTCACCACGGAAGTCGAGGCTGGGGCGCACCACCACGCGGCCGCCCGAGAGGCCCTTGCCGGTGTAGTCGTTGGCGTCGCCGATCAGGTACAGCGTGATGCCGCGCGCCAGGAAGGCGCCGAACGACTGGCCGCCCGTGCCTTCGAGCTGGATGCGGATCGAGTCGTCGGGCAGGCCCTGCGGATGCACCTTGGTCAGCGCGCCCGAGAGCATCGCGCCCACAGAGCGGTTGACGTTGCGCGCCACCTCGATGAACTGCACCTTCTCGCCCTTGTCGATGGCCGGACGCGACTTCTCGATGAGCTTGACGTCCAGCGCCTTGTCCAGGCCATGGTCCTGGTTCTCGACGTGGAAGCGCGGCACGTCGGCCGGCACGTTCGGCAGCGCGAACAGGCGGCTGAAATCGAGGCCGGCGGCCTTCCAGTGCTCGATGCCCTTGCGCATGTCGAGCAGGTCGGCGCGGCCGATCAGGTCGTCGAACTTGCGGATGCCGAGCTGGGCCATGATCTGGCGCACTTCTTCCGCGACGAAGAAGAAGTAGTTGACGACGTGCTCGGGCTTGCCCGAGAACTTCTTGCGCAGCACGGGGTCCTGCGTGGCCACGCCCACCGGGCAGGTGTTCAGGTGGCACTTGCGCATCATGATGCAGCCCTCGACCACCAGCGGCGCCGTGGCGAAGCCGAACTCGTCGGCGCCCAGCAGCGCGCCGATGGCGACGTCGCGGCCGGTCTTCATCTGGCCGTCGGCCTGCACGCGGATGCGGCTGCGCAGGCGGTTGAGCACCAGCGTCTGCTGCGTCTCGGCCAGGCCGATTTCCCACGGGCTGCCCGCGTGCTTGATCGACGACCAGGGCGAGGCGCCCGTGCCGCCGTCATGGCCGGCGATCACGACGTGGTCGCTCTTGCACTTGGCGACGCCTGCAGCGATCGTGCCCACGCCGATCTCGCTCACCAGCTTCACGCTGATGCTGGCGTGCGGCGCGGTGTTCTTCAGGTCGTGGATGAGCTGCGCCAGGTCTTCGATCGAGTAGATGTCGTGGTGCGGCGGCGGGCTGATGAGGCCCACGCCCGGCACGGCATAGCGCTGCTTGCCGATGTACTGCGTGACCTTGCCGCCCGGCAGCTGGCCGCCTTCGCCCGGCTTGGCGCCCTGCGCCATCTTGATCTGGATCTGGTCGGCCGAGTGCAGGTATTCGGCCGTGACGCCGAAGCGGCCGGACGCGACCTGCTTGATGCGCGAGCGCAGCGAGTCGCCGTCCTTCAGCGGCAGGTCGACCTCGACGTTCTCGGCGCCCACGATGCTGCGCAGCGTGTCGCCCTGCTTGATCGGGATGCCCTTGAGCTCGTTGCGGTAGCGCGCGGGGTCTTCACCGCCCTCGCCCGTGTTGCTCTTGCCGCCGATGCGGTTCATGGCCACGGCCAGCACCGAGTGCGCCTCGGTACTGATGGAGCCCAGCGACATCGCGCCGGTGGCGAAGCGCTTGACGATCTCGGCCGCGGGCTCGACCTCGTCGACCGGAATGGCCTTGGCCGGATCGATCCTGAACTCGAACAGGCCGCGCAGCGTGAGGTGGCGGCGGTTCTGGTCGTTGATGAGCTGGGCGTATTCCTTGTACGTGTTCCAGTTGTTGGAGCGCGTGCTGTGCTGCAGCTTGGCGATGGCGTCGGGCGTCCACATGTGCTCCTCGCCGCGCGTGCGCCAGGCGTATTCGCCGCCGGCGTCGAGCATGTTGGCGAGCACCGGGTCGTTGCCGAAGGCAGCCTTGTGCATGCGGATGGCTTCCTCGGCGATCTCGAAGACGCCGATGCCTTCCACACGGCTGGCGGTGCCGGTGAAGTACTTGTTCACCGTCTCGCTGTTCAGGCCGATGGCTTCGAACAGCTGCGCGCCGCAGTAGCTCATGTAGGTGCTGACACCCATCTTCGACATGATCTTCGACAGACCCTTGCCGATGGCCTTGACGTAGTTGTTGACCGCCTTCTCGGCGCTCAGCTCGCCCGGCAGGTCGGCGTGCATCGCCACCAGCGTCTCCATGGCGAGGTAGGGGTGCACGGCTTCCGCGCCGTAGCCCGCCAGCACGCCGAAGTGATGCACCTCGCGCGCCGAACCGGTCTCGACCACCAGGCCGGCGGTGGTGCGCAGGCCCTCGCGCACCAGGTACTGGTGCACGGCCGACAGCGCCAGCACGGCGGGAATCGCCACCTGCGTGGGGCTCACGCCGCGGTCGCTCACGATCAGGATGTTGTTGCCGCCCTTGATGGCGTCCACGGCCTCGGCGCACAGCGACGCCAGCTTGGCTTCGACGCCCTCGTCGCCCCACGCGAGCGGGTAGGTGATGTCGAGCACGTAGCTCTTGAACTTGCCCTGCGTGTACTTGCCGATGTCGCGCAGCTTCGCCATGTCGGCGAAGTCGAGGATCGGCTGGCTCACTTCGAGCCGCATCGGCGGGTTGACCTGGTTGATGTCCAGCAGGTTCGGCTTGGGGCCGATGAAGGACACCAGCGACATCACGATGGCTTCGCGGATCGGGTCGATCGGCGGGTTCGTGACCTGCGCGAAAAGCTGCTTGAAGTAGTTGTACAGCGGCTTGTTCTTGCTCGAGAGCACGGCCAGCGGGCTGTCGTTGCCCATGGAGCCGATGCCTTCTTCACCCGCCTGCGCCATCGGGCTCATCAGGAACTTGATGTCTTCCTGGGTGTAGCCGAAGGCCTGCTGGCGGTCGAGCAGCGGCACCTGCGACAGCGGCGCCTTGACCGCCTCGGCGGCCTCCGCCTTCACGCTGTCGAGCTTGATGCGGAGGTTTTCGATCCACTGCTTGTAGGGCTTGCTGTTGGCGAGGTTGGCCTTGACCTCCTCGTCGTCGATCAGGCGGCCCTGTTCCAGGTCGATCAGGAACATCTTGCCGGGCTGCAGGCGCCACTTGCGCACGATCTTCTGCTCGGGCACGGGCAGCACGCCCGACTCGGAAGCCATGATGACCAGGTCGTCGTCGGTCACGCAGTAGCGCGAGGGGCGCAGGCCGTTGCGGTCGAGGGTGGCGCCGATCTGGCGGCCGTCGGTGAACACGATGGAGGCCGGGCCGTCCCAAGGCTCGAGCATGGCGGCGTGGTACTCATAGAACGCGCGACGGCGCGGGTCCATGGTGGCGTGCTGTTCCCAGGGCTCGGGAATCATCATCATCACGGCCTGGCTGATGGGGTAGCCGGCCATCGTCAGCAGCTCGAGGCAGTTGTCGAAGGTGGCGGTGTCGGACTGGCCGGCGAAGCTGATCGGGTAGAGCTTCTGCAGGTCGGCGCCCAGCACGGGGGAAGACATCACGCCTTCGCGCGCCTTCATCCAGTTGTAGTTGCCCTTGACCGTATTGATTTCGCCGTTGTGGGCGACATAGCGGTACGGGTGGGCCAGCGGCCACTCGGGGAAGGTGTTGGTCGAGAAGCGCTGGTGCACCAGGCCCAGGGCCGAGACGCAGCGCTTGTCCTGCAGGTCGAGGTAGTAGGTACCGACCTGGTCGGCCAGCAGCAGGCCCTTGTAGACCACGGTGCGGCTCGACATGCTGGGAACGTAGTATTCCTTGCTGTGCTTGAGCTTCAGGCGCTGGATGTTGGCGCTGGCTGTCTTGCGGATCACGTAGAGCTTGCGTTCCAGCGCGTCCTGCACGATCACGTCGTTGCCGCGGCCGATGAAGACCTGGCGCAGCAGCGGTTCCTTCTCGCGCACGGTGGGCGACATGGGCATGTCGCGGTTGACCGGCACGTCGCGCCAGCCCAGCAGCACCTGGCCTTCGGCCTTGATGGCGCGTTCCATTTCCTGCTCGCAGGCTTCGCGGGAGGCGTGTTCCTTCGGCAGGAAGATCATGCCGACGCCGTATTCGCCAGGCGGGGGCAGCGTGACGCCCTGCTTCGCCATTTCCTCGCGGTAGAGGTGGTCGGGCAGCTGGATCAGGATGCCGGCGCCGTCGCCCATCAGCTTGTCAGCGCCCACTGCGCCGCGATGGTCGAGGTTCTCGAGGATCTTCAGGCCCTGCAGCACGATGGCGTGGCTTTTCTCGCCCTTGATGTGTGCAACGAAGCCGACGCCGCAGGCGTCGTGCTCGTCGGCAGCGGAATAAAGACCGTGTTCTTGGAGATGCTTGATCTCGGCAGCCGTCGTCATGGCGCGCTCCTTCAGTGTTCGCAGGGAATCGGAGCATATTGCGTTGCACAAAGAATGCCAAACACTTTAATAGGGGTCAGATTCCATTTAAATGTTGAGTTTTTCTATAGGAATTAAATTAGGGACATATCAAAAACAGGAGCAAAAAAGCCAATCCATGCAATGGATCGAACAGGCTTTTCAGGTCAGGATCGAGGCGTCGAAGGCGGTCGCCCGGCCTTGGCCTTGACCACGCGGCGATCGGTGGACTTGCGCAGGCTGTCGAGAAAATCCTCGTCGCCGGCCGCCCAGCCCCGCAGGGTGGCTTCGGTCAGCGCGCTCTGGTCGGCCGCGCGCACGCCGGCACGCACCAACTCGACATACGCGGCCTCCCGCGCGAACGGTGTGTTGCCAAGCTGCCAGTACAGCGGATGCGGCGTCAGCAGCTTGTCGTGCCGCAGGCCGGCGTAGTGAGCGTGACTGGACCAGGGAAAATCGCGCGCGTCGTTCACCATGCCCGCCCGCACCGGGTTGAGGTCGATGTAGGCCATGCAGGTCAGCAGGTAGCGCTCGGTCTGGATCAGCGTCGACCTGTAGCGCCCTTCCCAGAGCGTGCCGCTGCGGCCGTGGCGGTCGTTGAAGTAGCGCACATAGGCGCGGCCGACCGACTGCATGAACTGCGGCAGCCCGGTGGCGCTCGCGGGCGTGGCCAGCAGGTGGAAGTGGTTGTCCATCAGCACGTAGGCGTGCATCGCGATGCCGAAGCGCGTGGCGCTTTCGGCCAGCAGGGCAAGCAGCTTCTCGTGGTCTGCGCGGTCAATGAAGATCGGCTGGCGGTTGTTGCCGCGCTGGATCACGTGGTGCGGCACGTCGGCCAGCGTGAGACGGGGAAGACGGGCCATGGAGCCAGGCGGCCTGCGAGCCGGCGTTCAGGCGAGGCTGAAGCGCGTGTCGCCCAGCCTGTCGAGCCCGAACTGCGCCAGCAGCTCGCGCAGCCGCGCGGCCGCGCTCGCCTTTCGCTGCCCGGTGTACCGCGCCAGGATCAGCTCGTTCTTCATGCTGTGCTCCCAGCCGACCAGTTCGGTCACGGTAACGCTGTAGCCGTTGGCTTCCAGGTACAGGCAGCGCAGCACGTTGGTGAGCTGGCTGCCGATCTCGCGCGTGTGCAGCGGATGGCGCCACAGCTCGGCCAGCGGCGTGCGCGAGAGCGCCAGCGCCTTGGTCTCGCGCAGGCAGGCGGCCACCTCGGCCTGGCAGCAGGGCACCAGCACCATGCAGCGCGCCTTCTTGGCCAGGCCGAAGGCGATGGCGTCGTCGGTGGCGGTGTCGCAGGCATGCAGCGCCGTGACCACGTCGATCTGCGCCGGCAGCTCGCCCGACTGCGCGGACTCGGCCACCGTGAGGTTGAGGAACGACATGCGCTCGAAGCCAAGGCGCTTGGCCAGCTCGCGCGAGCGCTCGACCAGTTCGCCGCGCGTCTCGATGCCGTAGACATACCCCCCGCCTGATCGCGCCCGGAAGAACAGGTCGTAGATGATGAAGCCCAGGTACGACTTGCCAGCGCCGTGGTCGGCCAGCGTGGCGCCGGCCCCTTCGTCCGGCAGCTCGCGCAGCAGCTGCTCGATGAACTGGAACAGGTGGTAGACCTGCTTGAGCTTGCGCCGCGAGTCCTGGTTGAGCCGGCCCTCGCGGGTCAGTATGTGAAGCTCCTTGAGCAGCTCGACCGACTGGCCGGGGCGCAGAACCTCGGCCAGCTCGGCATCGGCCTTGGCGGCCTTGTTCGTCTTGGGTGCGGTCTTCGTGTTCATGGCTTGGCACTCCTCGGCCCGACGTCCAGCTCGGCCCAGCCCTGCGCGCCCAGTGCCTCGAGCGTGTCGATGTTGCGCTCGAAGATCGCCTCGGCTTCCGGAAAGGCTTCCACCGCGCGGCTCACGCTGTCCTCGCGCAGAAGATGCAGCGTGGGATGCGGCGCGCGATTGGTCGCGTTGCCGATGTCGTCGGCCTCGGTGCCGGCGAACTGGAACTGCGGATGAAAGCTCGCCAGCTGCAGCACGCCGTCGAATCCCGCGCGGGCGAGCCGGCGTTCGGCGCGCGCCGTGAAGTCGTTGAAATCCAGGAAGTCGGGCAAGGCGTTCGGTGCAATCAGAAGGGTTGTGTCGCGCACGGCGGCGTCGAGCGCCACGAGGTCTCGGGCCTGGGCCAGCAGTGCATCCATCAGGTCGGCTTCCTCGGCAGCCTCGTACACCGCGTAGTGGATCTGCCCTTTCACGTGCACGGCCTTCGCGAAGGGGCACAGGTTGAGGCCGATCACAGCGCGCTCCAGCCAGCGCCGCGTATCGGCTTCGGCCTGGGGGGCTGCGATTGTCGCCGGGAGCGTCATGCCATCTCCGCGGCGGGGCGAATGCGCCCCAGTCGCCGTGCGATCGCCATGCCGACCAGCGAGCAGGTCAGCGTGGCCGTCCAGGTCCAGTGCCAGCCGCCGACGCGATGCGCCAGCCAGGCCACCGCGGGCGGCGCCAGGAACTGGCCCAGCGAGGAAGCCTGCTGCATCAGCCCGACGGTGGTCGACACGGTGGACGGCCCGGGCGCGAGTCGCACGCCCAGCAGGAACAGCGTGGCCGGTACCATGCCGCCGCCCAGCGAGAAGGCGCACACGGCGATATAGCGCAGCACAGGCGGCAGGCCCAACGCGTCGGCGCCCTGCCCCATCTGCGCGAAGGCGGCCACGCCGCCCAGTGCCATCGTCAGGAAACCGAGCTGCAGCAGCCTCTCGGGCGCCACGCCGCGCTGCAGCCAGCGCCCGCCGGCGACGTTGCCGACGATGTTCATCGCCGCCGCGAGCGCGGTGAGCACCGCATTCCACGCGGCCGGCACGCCGGCGCCCGCGTAGATGGCAGGCAGGAAGCCGATCACCGCCATCCATTGCGACGAATACACGGCAAAGGTCAGCGCGACCAGCCAGGGTGCGCGCGCACCGACGGTGGCGCGCAACCGCGACATCCATCCGCCCGAAGCCGGGCCTGCCGCGGCCGGCCGGAGCCGGTCGGCGGGCACCACGATCCAGAGCCAGAGCGCCGCTCCGGCCGACACGGCCGACAGCGCCCACCACCAGTCCACCCAGCCGCCCCAGGCGATCAGGGCCGGACCGAGCAACAGCGCGAGCGCCACGCCCAGCGGCATGTAGGCGCCCCACAGGCCCAGCGCCGCCTTGTCGGCGCCCGGCGGCGTCAGCGCACGGATCAGCCCCGGCCCCGGCATCACCGCCAGCAGGAAGCCGACGCCCTCCACGGCGCGAAGCACCAGCAGCCATTGCACGGCATGCGCACCGCCGCCGCCCAGTCCGGTGCCGGCCGCACCGCCGAGCAGGCTGGCGACCGTCAGCACGACCAGCCCCGCCAGCATGCTGCGTCGCAGGCCGATGGTGTCCGCCGCGAGGCCGACCAGCAGCCCCAGCGTCATGCTCGCGACCTGCACCAGCGAGAGCAGGAATCCCGCCTCGACCAGATCGATGCCCAGCGACGCCTGCAGCGCCGGCACCGCGGGCGGCAGCTTGCCGAGGTGCAAGGCTGCGCTGACACCGCCCAGCAGGACGGCCAGCGCGGCAGCGGGAATGCGGGGGCGCCCGGCCTGGCCGCTCATGCGATGCCCCGACGGCCGGTCAGCCGCTCATGCTCGCGCACGGCGAAGCGGTCGGTCATGCCGGCGATGTAGTCGGCCACGGCGCGATGCCTGTCCTGCCGCTCGGCATAGGACGCCGGCATCTCGGAGCCGCGCTCCAGATACGCCTCGAACAGTTCCCGCATCACCTGCCGCGCCTGATCGGTGGTCTGGGTGACCTGGGGATGGCGGTAGAGGTTGCGGAAGAGAAAGCGCTTCAGGTCTTCCGACTGGGCCTGCATCGTCTCGCTGAACGAAACGACCGGCGGGGCCTTGCGCACAGCGTCGGAATCGCCCGGCGCGAGCGCTTCGAGCGCAGCGCGGGTCGCGTCGATCACGTCGTAGACCTGCGCGCTCAGCATGCGGCGGATGGTTTCGTAGAGCACGCGACGGCCCCGCAGCTGAGGATGCTCGGCCAGTGCCTCGCGGCGATGACGCTCGAACAGTTCCACGTCGGACAGCTGCTCGACGGTGATGAGGCCCGAGCGCACGCCGTCGTCGATGTCATGGGCGTTGTAGGCGATGGCATCGGCCAGGTTGCACAGCTGGGCTTCCAGCCCCGGCTGGGTGCGGTCGAGGAAACGCCGGGCGACGCCATTGGGCTCCGCCGCCTCCAGCCGCTCGGCGTTCGCGCGCGAGCAGTGCTTGAGGATGCCCTCGCGGGTCTCGAAGCTCAGGTTCAGGCCGTCATATTGCGGATAGCGATGCTCCAGCGCATCGACCACGCGCAGGCTCTGCAGGTTGTGCTCGAAACCCCCGTGCCCGGCCATGCAGTCGTTGAGCGCGTCCTGCCCGGCGTGGCCGAAGGGCGTGTGGCCCAGATCGTGCGCCAGGGCGATCGCCTCGACCAGGTCCTCGTTGATGCGCAGCGCCCGCGCGATCGACCTCCCCAGCTGGGCCACTTCAAGCGAATGCGTGAGCCGGGTGCGAAACAGGTCGCCCTCGTGGTTCAGGAACACCTGCGTCTTGTAGACCAGCCGGCGGAAGGCGGTGGAATGCACGATCCGGTCGCGGTCGCGCTGGAAGGCATCGCGCGTGGGCGCGGGCGGCTCCGCATGCCGACGGCCGCGCGAGCGCGCGGGCTGGCAGGCGTAGGCCGCGAGGCTCATCGCGGCGCGCAGCTCTGGGCGAGCACTTCGCGCACGAGCGCGTCGGGCGCGCTGCGGACCACCGCGGAGCCGGGGCGGTCGACCACCACGAAGCGGATCTCGCCGGCCTCCGACTTCTTGTCGACGCGCATCAGCTCCAGGTAGCGGTCGGCGCCCAGCGCGGGCCCGACGGTCGGCAGGCCGGCCCGCTCGATCAGCCGGGTGAGCCGCTCGACGAAGGCGGCATCGACACCGCCGAGCCGCTGCGACAGCCGTGCCGCCATCACCATGCCGCAGCCCACCGCCTCGCCGTGCAGCCATTCGCCATAGCCGAGGCCCGATTCGATCGCGTGGCCGAAGGTGTGGCCGAAGTTGAGGATCGCCCGCAGCCCGGTCTCGCGCTCGTCCTGGCCGACCACCAGCGCCTTGATCTCGCAGCTGCGCTTGACGGCATGGGCCAGCGCCGCCGGCTCCCGCGCGACGAGGGCGTCGATGTTCGCCTCGATCCAGTCGAGGAAGGCCATGTCGTGGATCGGCCCGTACTTGATGACTTCGGCCAGGCCGGCGCTGAGTTCGCGCGGGGGCAAAGTCTGGAGCGTCGCCAGATCGCAGACCACAAGCTGCGGCTGGTAGAACGCGCCGATCATGTTCTTGCCGAGCGGATGGTTGATGGCGGTCTTGCCGCCCACGGAGGAGTCGACCTGCGCCAGCAGCGTGGTCGGCACCTGCACGAAAGGCACGCCGCGCATGTAGCTGGCGGCCGCGAAGCCCGTCATGTCGCCCACCACGCCGCCGCCCAGGGCGAACAGCACGGTCTTGCGGTCGCTGCCGCGGCCAAGGAGCTCGTCGAAGATCAGGTTCAGCGTCTGCAGGTTCTTGTACGCCTCGCCGTCGGGCAACTCGAGCAGGTGGACCGCCCGGAACCGGCCCGCCAGGGCGGATTGCAGCGCCCTGGCATAGAGCGGCGCCACCGTGGTGTTGCTGACGATGAGGGCTGCGGCCGAGGCGGGCGTGGCATCGAAGCTCCGCGGGTCGTCCAGCAGGCCGGCGCCGATCAGGATCGGATAGCTGCGGTCGCCGAGCTGGATGTCGACGCGTTCTGGCGGGGCGGAGAGTTCGGACAGGGACATGGGCAGCGAGTTTAGGCGCTGCGGCTCGGGCAGGCTCAGGCGGGGGGCTCTTCGGGGTGGGCGCCCGGCTCGACGATGCCGGCCAGTTCGAGCTGCATCACGATGATGTTCACCAGCATCGCGATCGTCGGACGGCCGGTATCGACCACGTCGTGGGCGGTTTCCCGGTAGAACGGGTCGCGCGCATCGTGCAGCTCCCGCAGCCGCCCCAGCGGATCGGCCACCTGCAGCAGGGGCCGCTTGACGTCATGGCGCAGGCGCCGGAACAGGTCTTCGGGGGAGGAGCGCAGGTAGATCACATGGAAGTGATCGCGCAGTTGCTTGCGGTTCGCCTCCCGGAGCACCGCACCGCCGCCGGTGGCCAGAATGCCCTGGGGATTGGCGGCCAGGTCGGCGATCACCGTCTGCTCGAGGTCGCGGAAGGCGATTTCGCCCTCGCGCTCGAAGTAATCACGGATCGAGCAGCCGATGCGCTGCTCGATCACGTGGTCCGTATCTACGAAGGGAAGGTCCAGCCGCATCCCCAGGCGCCGGCCCACTGCGGATTTTCCGGCGCCGGGCAAGCCGACGAGTGCGACCGCCACGCGGTGGCTGCTACGCCCGCGCGTCAGCGCGCGGCGTTGCGGTCGGTAATCATCTTCGGGGTGATAAAGACGAGCATTTCAGTCTTGTTGGCAACGCGTTCGCGCTTGCGGAACAGTGCACCCACATAGGGCACTTCACCCAGCACCGGCACGCGCGATTCGTCATTGGTTTCGGTGAGCTCGAAGATACCACCGATGACAACCGTGCCGCCGTTCTCGACCAGCACCTCGGTCTGCACGTGCTTGGTGTTGATCGCCGGACCCGCCGAAGTATTCACGCCGCGGGCGTCCTTGCTCACGTCCAGCGTCAGGATGATGTTGCCTTCGGGTGTGATCTGGGGCGTGACTTCGAGCTTCAGCACCGCCTTGCGGAACGAGATCGAGGTGGCGCCGCTGGAAGTGGCCTGCTGGTACGGGATTTCCTCGCCCTGCTCGATCAGCGCCTTGGTCTGGTCGGCCGTGATCACGCGGGGACTGGACACCAGCTTGCCCTTGCCGTCGGCTTCGAGCGCCGAGATCTCGAGGTTCAGCATGCGAGAGAAGCTCGAATTGAACAGCGAGATCGCGAAGGTGCCTGCCGCGTTGCCGGTGCCGCCGGCATCGCCTGCGGGAAGGTTGATGAAGTTGGAGTTCGTCCAGGTGGTGGTGGCCGTGCTGGCACCGCCGTTGGTGCCCGCCGTGATGGTGGGCATCGCACCCACATTGGCGAACGCCCGGTTGCCAGCGGACGATGCGAAGCGCTCGCCAGCAATACCGCCCCCAAGTCGTACACCAAGGGACTTGCCGAAGGTGTCCGACGCCTCGACGATACGGGCTTCGATCAGCACTTGGCGAACGGGGACGTCCAGCTTCTGGATCAGCTCGGTCACCTGGGCCAGACGCGAAGGGATGTCCGAAACGAAGAGCTGGTTGGTACGCGATTCGGCGATGACGCTGCCGCGCGGGCTCAGGATCCGGGTGGTCGTACCGCTGCCGCCGCCACCGCCAGAAGAAGCGCCCGTGCCAGTCAAGCCCTGAGCAATGGCAATCGCCTTGGTGTAGTTGAGCTGGAACGACTGGGTCCGTAGCGGCTCCAGATTCTCGATCGCGGCCTTGGCCTCGAACTCGAGCTTTTCCTTGGCGTTGATCTCATCCTTCGGCGCGATCCACAGCACGCTGCCGTTCTTGCGCATGCCCAGGTTCTTCGCCTGCATGATGATGTCGAGCGCCTGGTCCCACGGCACGTCCTTCAGCCGCAGCGTCAGCGCGCCGGTCACCGAATCCGAGGTCACGATGTTGAAGTTCGTGAAATCGGCGATCACCTGCAGCAGCGAACGGATCTCGATGTTCTGGAAGTTCAGCGACAGCTTCTCGCCGTTGTAGCCCACGCCCTGCGTCAGCTTGGTCGGATCGACCTTGCGGGCACGGACCTCGACCACGAACTGGTTCTCGCTCTGATAGGCACTGTGCTCCCAGTCGCCCTTGGCATCGATCGTCATGCGGACGCGGTCGCCGGCTTGCTGCGAAGTGATGAGCTGGACCGGGGTTCCGAAGTCGGCCACGTCGAGGCGGCGACGCAGCCCTTCGGGCAGCGTCGACTTGGTGAACTCCACGACAAGGCTCTTGCCCTGCTGCTTGACGTCCACGCCCACCTGGTTGTTCGGCAGATCGACGATGACCCGGCCGGTGCTGTCGGAACCGAGACGGAAATCGACATCCCGCAGGGGCAGCGTGTCGCGATTGCGGTTTTCCGCGAAGGTCGTGGAAGCCGACGCGACAAGCGCCGGGCCCGCCACCGGCTCGAGCGTCACCAGCAGCGACTTGCCCTGGATCTCGGCCTTGTATGCGGTCGCCTGCTTCAGGTTCAGCACCACGCGGCTGCGTTCACCGGCCTGCACCACGTTCACCGAGCGCAGGTTGCCCTGGTTCACCTCGATGGCGGAGCGGCCGATGGCATTCGTGACACCAGGAAAGTCGAGCGCAATACGCGCAGGCGTCTGCACGGCGAATCCGGCAGGAACCGCGGTGAGCGGCTGTGCCAGATCGATGCGGATCACTTCGGAGCCCGACTGCGTCGAGCTCGTCACCGCCTCGATGGCGTTTTGCGCATGAGCCACGGCCAATGCGCCGAAGGCCAGCAGACCCAGGCCGGCAGCGCGCAGCCACTGTGCCATTTTTGATTTCTTTTGGTTCATTTCGCACTCTCTTGCAGCTGCAGCGTCGCGACGCGTTCGATCCATTCACCGGCGGCGTCTTGCACGATTTCACGCAAGGCGATTTCGGTTTCGTTGATACGGGTGATGCGCCCGTAGTTGAGTCCCAGGTATTCGCCGACGCGCACCTTGTAGAGCAGCTTGTCGACGCGCAGCAGCGCCACCGGCTGGCCATTGCGGTTCATGCTGCCGACCATGGCCATCGAGTCGAGCGGGAAGGCTTCGAGCGCTTCCTTGCGGCGCGCGAGCTCCGGCGCGATCAGCTCCGAGGTGCTCGGCTGATTCGATTCGCGGCGCAGCGCCTGCGTCAGCTTCAGGATGTTGAAGGGCTCGAATGCCGAGGCCTCGGTATAGGCCTGCGGGGTGAACTTCTTGGGCTCGGAAATCGGCGGCACCGAGGGCTTCACCTGGGCACGCTGCTCGGCCATCCAGCGCTGCATGTCTTCCTGGCCCGAATCGCAGGCGCTCAGTGCCGACGCCGCCAGCGTCAGCCACAGTACTTTGGCGACGATCTTCATTTCTTCGCCTTCGGTGCGGAGGCGCGCTTCTGCGCGGCCCGTTCTTCGTCATCGAGGTAACGATAGGTGCGCGCGGTGGCGTCCATCGTCAGCACGTCCTTGTCCTTCTGCGGGGTGACGGAAATGTTGTTCAGCGTCACGATCCGCGACAGGCCCGCCACGTCGGCAGCGAAAGCACCCATGTCGTGGTACCGGCCGGTCACCCGGACGGCGATCGGGAGTTCGGCGTAGTAGTCCTTGACCGACACCTGTCCCGGACGGAACAGCTCGAACTGAAGGCTGCGGCCAAGGCCTGCCTGGTTGATGTCCGACAGCAGGGCGTCCATTTCGGCCTTGCTGGGCAGCTGCTTCTCGAGCAGGGTCACGTACTGCTGCACCTGCTCGCGCTGCTTCTTGAGCAACTCGAGGTTGGCGGCCTGAGCCACCTTCTTCTGGTAGTCGGCCTTGAGCGTGACTTCCTTGGCGCGCTCGCTTTCGAGCTCGTCGTTCGAATTGGTCAGCCAGACGAACCAGAGGGCGACCAGCACAAGTGCCGTGACCACCAGGCAGAGCGCATAGCGGGGCACCGCCGGCCATGCCGAGGGATCGTTCGGATTGAGTCCGCGGAATTGGTCGCCGAAGCGCTGGAACGCAGCGGCGACGTCGATTTTCTGGGAGGGGCGATTGCTTGCCATGATCGGTTACCCCTTGGACTGCGCCGTTGCGGCCAGGGCCTTTTCGGCGGCAGCCTTCTGAGCATCGGTGGGGCGTTTCAGGCCAATGCGCATCGTGAAGTTCGCCACGCGACGCTGATCGCGCGGGTTCAGGTTCACGTTCGCCGACGTGATTTCGACCAGCTCGGGCTTAACCAGCCAGGGACTGTTGTTGCCGAGGTTGCGCAGCAACTCCGAAACCCGCTCGTTCGACTGCGCCATGCCTTGCAGGGTGACAGTCTGGTTGTCCTGCTTCATGTTGGTCAGGTACACGCCATCGGGCAGTTGCCGGACCAGTTCGTTGAGCAGGTGCACGGGCAGGTTGCGGTCGCCCTGCAAGTCTTCGACCGCCTGCTGGCGGGCGCGCAGCGCGGCGATTTCTTCCTGCAGCGTCGAGATTTCCTTGATCTCGACTTCGAGCTTCTTGATCTCGGCCTGCAGAAAGCCGTTCGTCGAACGCTGCGCCGAGATCTGCGCCTCGAACCAGAGATAACCAAGGCCGGCGATCAGGACGCCCAGGATCGCCGCGGCACCCAAGGTGCCGTAGAACGCCTCGCGCCTGCGCTTGCGCGCAGCTTCGCGGTGCGGGAGCAGATTGATGAGGATCACTGCAGGAACCTCCGCATGGCCAGGCCGCAAGAGGTCAGATAGGACGGCGCCTCGCGGCGGACCTTCTTCTCGCGGACGTTCGAGCTGATTTCCATGCCTTCGAAGGGATTCAGCAAGGAGCAGGCGAACGAGGTCTGCCGCGTCACCGCGTTGGTCAGGCCGGGCAGCGAGGCCGATCCGCCTGCCAGCAGCACATAGTCGACGCGGTTGTGCGGCGTGCTGGTGAAGAAGAACTGGAGCGCGCGGGCGATTTCCTGCGCGATGCTTTCCACGAAGGGCTTGAGCACGCCAGAGCCGTAGTCGTCGGGCAGGTCGCCGCTGCGCTTCTTCGCCTCGGCCTCCTCGGCTGAAAAGCCATACTGGCGCACGATCAGTTGGGTGAGCTGGGCACCGCCGAACGCCTGGTCGCGGTCGTACAGCACTTCCTGGTTGCGCAGCACCTGCATGCTGGTGGTGAAGGCGCCCACTTCGAAGAGAGCGACGATCGAATCGACGCCCTTGCCGGGCAGCTGCTCGATCAGGCGGGCGGTCGCCAGGCGCGATGCGTAGGACTCGACGTCGAGGATCATCGCCTTCAGGCCGGCGGCTTCCGCCAGGCCCTCGCGGTCCTGGACCTTTTCCTTGCGCGACGCGGCGATCAGCACTTCCACGTCGCCGGCGGAGGTGGTGCTCGGACCGGTCACGCAGAAGTCGAGGCTCACCTCGTCGAGCGAGAACGGGATGTACTGGTTGGCTTCCGACTCGACCTGGATCTCGAGCTCCTGCTCGCTCATGCCGCCCGGAAGAATGATCTTCTTGGTGATCACGGCCGACGGGGGCAATGCCAGTGCCACGTTGCGGGTGCGCGTGCCGCTCTTGCGGATGACGCGACGGACGGCTTCCGCCACCTCGTCGAACTTCTCGACGTTGCCGTCGGTGATCCAGCCGCGTTCCAGGGGCTCGATGGCGCAGCGCTCCAGGACCAGCTTGCCGCTGGCCTCACGGCCGAGCTCGACCAGCTTGACGCTGGACGAACTTACGTCCAGCCCCAGCAGGGGAGCGTTCTGACGACGAAACAATGATCCAAGAGCAGCCAAGGCAGGTTCCTCTTCCCCTGTATTTGTAACCAATAGAAAAAATTGAATTCGGTTGCATGCTAGCAGCAGGCGTAGCGGCAACCAAGCGACGCCGCAGGGCAAATTCCTCAAGCGTTGTCAAAACCTGACGGCAAAACCGCATTTTGTAACTTTTGAATTAGGGCAATGCAAGCCCCGCAAAGATCGGATCGTTCGGAAGGGGCGGCTTTTTATAATGTCGGGTGACTCTGTGCGGCCCCTCATGCAAGAAACTTCCAGCCCCAAAGGGCCAGCCAAGAACTCCCCCTCCACTCGCCCGACCTGGCTGAAATGGCTGTTGCGCCTTTTCTTCTGGAGCTTCGGCATCGCCCTGGCCGGCGCGCTGGCAGTGCTGTGCGTGGTGGCAGTGGCCCTCGCGGTGGCGTATCCGAACCTGCCCGACATCAGCGAGCTCTCCGACTACCGGCCCAAGCTGCCGCTGCGGGTTTTCTCGGCCGAAGGCATCCTGATCGGCGAGTTCGGCGAGGAGCGCCGCAACCTCACTCCCATCTCGGCCATCCCGAAGGTCGTGAAGGACGCCGTCCTGGCGGCCGAAGACGCACGCTTCTACGACCACGGCGGCGTCGACTACAAGGGCATGGTCCGCGCCGGCCTGGCCAACATGAACCGCGTGAAGAGCCAGGGCGCATCGACCATCACGATGCAGGTGGCGCGCAACGTCTACCTGAGCTCCGAGAAGACGCTCACCCGCAAGATCTACGAGGTGCTGCTGACCTTCAAGCTGGAGCACCTGCTCACGAAGGACCAGATCTTCGAGATCTACCTGAACCAGATCTACCTCGGAAACCGCGCCTATGGCTTCGCCGCCGCTTCCGAGGCCTATTTCGGCAAGCCCCTGCAGGAACTCACGACCGCCCAGGCCGCGATGCTGGCCGGCCTGCCCAAGGCACCGGGCGCGAACAACCCGGTCAACAACCCGCAGCGCGCGCGCGGCCGCCAGTTCTACGTGATCGACCGCATGCAGGAGGCCGGCTTCATCACCGCCGAACAGGCGGCGGAAGCCAAGAAGGAAGAGCTGCACCTGCGCGACGCCGCCGACCCGAACCGCCTGCACGCCGAATACGTGGCTGAAACGGTTCGCCAGTTGATGTACGCCCAGTACGGCGACAGCACCTACACGCGCGGCCTCAAGGTCTACACCTCGCTGGTCGCGGCCGACCAGGCGGCCGCCTACAAGGCGCTGCGCAAGGGCATCATGGACTACGAGCGCCGCCAGATCTATCGCGGCCCCGAGAAGTTCGTCGACCTGCCGAACGACCCCAAGGACCTCGACGAAGCAGTCGACGACGCGCTCAACGACCACCCCGACAACGGCGACGTGATGGCCGCGGTCGTGCTCAAGGCCACGCCCAAGCAGATCGACGCGGTGCGCGGCAATGGCGATCCCGTCCAGATCACCGGCGAAGGGCTCAAGCCGGCCCAGTCGGGCCTCTCCGACAAGGCCCCGCCGAACATCAAGATCCGTCGCGGCGCGGTCATCCGCGTGGTGAAGACGCCCAAGAACACCTGGGAAATCACGCAGCTTCCCGAGGTCGAGGGCGCATTCGTCGCCATGGACCCGCGCGACGGCGCCATCAAGGCGCTGGTCGGCGGCTTCGACTTCGGCAAGAACAAGTTCAACCATGTGACGCAGGCCTGGCGCCAGCCGGGCTCCAGCTTCAAGCCCTTCATCTATTCAGCGGCGCTCGAAAAGGGCTTCACGCCCGCCACGGTCATCAACGACGGCCCGCTCTTCTTCGACGCCGGCACCACCGGCGGCCAACCCTGGGAGCCGAAGAACTACGGCGGCGGCTACGACGGCCCGATGTCGATGCGCACCGCGCTGATGAAGTCGAAGAACCTCGTGTCCATCCGCATCCTGCAGTCCATCGGCACGCGCTATGCGCAGGAGTGGATCACCAACTTCGGCTTCGACAAGGAAAAGCACCCCGCCTACCTGCCGATGGCGCTGGGCGCGGGCTCGGTCACGCCGATGCAGATGGCGGTGGGCTATTCGGTCTTCGCCAACGGCGGCTACCGCGTCAATCCGTACCTCGTCACGCGCATCACCGACCACAAGGACAAGGTACTGGTCGACAAGCAGCCGCCGCTCCTGAACGAATCGCTGCGCGTCATCCCGCAGCGCAACGCCTTCATCATGGACACGCTGCTGAATTCCGTCGCTCGCGGCGGCACCGCGGCCAAGGCGCAGGCCATGCTCAAGCGCCCCGACCTCTACGGCAAGACGGGCACCACCAACGACTCGCTCGACGCCTGGTTCGCCGGCTTCCAGCCCACCATGACGGCCATCTCGTGGATCGGTTACGACACCCCGCGCAACCTGGGCGACCGCGAGACCGGCGGCGGCCTGAGCCTTCCGATCTGGATCACCTACATGGAAACCGCCATCAAGGGCGTGCCGGTGACTGAACTGTCGGCCAACCCGCCAGCGGGCATCGTGAATGTGGGTGGCGAGTGGTACTACGACGACTACGCGCCGGGACGCGGCGTTGCCAGCCTGGGTGTCGAGTCCGCACCGGCGGCGCCGGTCGAAGCCCCGGCGGGTGGTCCGATCGGCGCTCCTGCGCAACCCGAGGAGCGCAACCGCATCCTCGATCTGTTCCGCAACTGAGCGTCGCAGGCAGAGTTCAGGGAGCCGCGAAGTCCAGCGGCTGCCCGGCCTGCAGCGTCGCCTCGCGCGACAGGTTGCCGAAGAATTCCTCGCCGGTCTTGGTGTCCACCCAGGCCTTGCCGTCATGGCGGTAGTGGTAGCCGCCGGAACGCGCGGCAAGCCAGATTTCCTGCAACGGCTTCTGCAGGTTCACGATCAGCTGGCTGCCGTTGCGGAATGAAATCGTGATCATCCCGCCCACCCTCTGGTTGTCGATGTCGGCGTCGGTCGCTTCGTTGATGCGGTCGCAGCCCAGCTCGATGGCGGCAAGCGCAGCCTCGGCGCGATCCATGTATTCGGTGTCGGTCATTACAATTTCGCCATGTTGAACGTTCACCAAATTCTAGTGAGCACCCGCGTCCGCGCCGCGCTCATGGTCTGCCTTGCCGTGGGCACCGCCGGGCTCGTCGCTGCCTGCGGACAGCGCGGTGCGCTGTACCTGCCGACCGATCCGGCAGCCGCCGGGCGCGCCACCTTGCCGGAGCTCATGACGCCGGACAGCCTGCGGTCTTCGTCGTCATCTTCGTCCTCCAGCCAGGCGGCGCCCGCTCCGGCTGCCGCGGCCAGCGCGCCAGCCGGCAGCACCAGCACCAGCACCAGCACCACCAGCACGGAGCAGCGCAAGTGAGTTCCGGCACCCCCATCTCCCTGCCCGGCCAGCCGCACGTCGCCGAGCGCGACGGCACGCTGCACGTCGAAGGCGTGGCGCTCGACGCGCTGGCCCGCGAACACGGCACTCCTCTCTTCGTCTACTCCAGGCAGTGGATGCTGGACGCCCTGGCGGCTTACCAGCGCGGCTTCGAGGGTCGTGATGCGCTCATCTGCTACGCGATGAAGGCCAACTCCTCGCTCGGCGTGCTGCGCGTGTTCGCGGAAGCCGGCTGCGGCTTCGACATCGTCTCCGGCGGCGAGCTCTCGCGCGTGCTGGCCGTCGGTGCCGATCCGAAGAAGATCATCTTCTCGGGCGTCGGCAAGACCCGCGCCGAGATGCGCCAGGCCCTCGCTGCCGGCATCGCCTGCTTCAACGTCGAGAGCGAAGCCGAGCTCGACGTGCTCCACGAAGTGGCGGTGGCCGAAGGCAAGCGCGCGCCGATCAGCATCCGCATCAATCCGAACGTCGATCCGAAGACGCACCCCTACATTTCCACCGGCCTGAAGGGCAACAAGTTCGGCATCGCGCACGACCGCGCCGTCGAGGCCTACAAGCATGCCGCACGGCTGCAGGGGCTGGAGGTGGTGGGCATCGACTGCCACATCGGCTCGCAGATCACCGAAGCCTCGCCCTACCTCGACGCCTGCGACCGCGTGCTCGACCTGGTGGAAGCCATCGAGGCAGCCGGGGTGCCGATCCATCACCTGGACTTCGGTGGCGGCCTGGGCATCGACTACAACGGCGAGGTGCCACCCAAGGCCGATGCGCTGTGGCAGCAGCTGCTGGCCAAGCTCGACGCGCGCGGCTTCGGAGGGCGCAAGCTGGTGATCGAGCCAGGCCGCTCGCTGGTCGGCAATGCCGGCGTGTGCGTGACCGAAGTGCTCTACACCAAGCCGGGCGAGGACAAGAACTTCTGCATCGTCGACGCGGCCATGAACGACCTGCCGCGCCCCGCGATGTACCAGGCCTTCCAGCGCATCGTGCCGGTGCGCACCCGCGCGGGCAATGCCACGACCTACGACGTGGTCGGCCCGGTCTGCGAGAGCGGCGACTGGATCGGCCGCGACCGCGCGCTCAACGTGGTGTCGGGCGACCTGCTGGCCGTGCTGTCGGCGGGCGCGTACTGCATGAGCATGTCCAGCAACTACAACACCCGCGGCCGCGCCGCCGAGGTGCTGGTGAGCGGCGCGAGCGCAAAGCTGATCCGCCGTCGCGAGACGATGGAAGACCAGCTGCGCAGCGAGATCGACGGCTGATCGCCGATCGCTCTTCCCGGTCTTCCCGGTCTTCCCGGTCTTCCCGGCGTCAGCCGGTGCGCACAGCACCCGCAGACGCCGGCTTCACCTTCCCGCGCTTGTTCGCGAAGTAGTTCCACACGCGCCACGCGAGCAGCACCGCGATGATCGCGGCGTAGACGAACACTTCCGCGAAGTTGTTCTTGCCCGCGCGCATCCAGAAGAAGTGCAGCAGGCCGAGCCCCGCGATCAGGTAGACCAGCTTGTGCAGCATCTGCCAGCGCTTCGCGCCCATCGCCTTGATCGCGCGGTTGAAAGACGTGGCAGCCAGCGGCGTCAGCAGCACGAAGGCAGAGAAGCCCACCAGGATGAACGGCCGCTTGGCGATGTCCTTCGCAATGTCGCCCCACTCGAAGCCCATGTCGAACCAGCTGTAGCACAGCAGGTGCAGCACCACATAGAAGTACGCGAACAGGCCCAGCATGCGGCGGTAGCGCGCGAGCGCGTTCCACTTGCTCATCACCCGCAGCGGCGTCACCGCCAGCACGATGCAGATGAAACGCAGGGTCCAGTCGCCGGTGGCGCGGATCAGGAACTCCGCGGGGTTGGCACCCAGCCCGTCCGTGAACGCGCCGTAGGCCAGCCGCGCGAACGGCAGCAGGCACAGCAAAAAGATGACCGGCTTGGTCGCCGGATGCATGAGCAGCTTGTTCACAAGGCACTCCATGAAAGAAGAGGCATCGCACCTTCGAGAAACACCGCGGAACCGGCTTTGCCGGGCCGCAGGTGTTGCCCCCGGTAGGGGGTTGGCGAAGCGACACGAAGTGCGCGCAGCCTGGGGGCGAGCTCCATTTCAGTAGTTCTTCTTCAGGTCCATGCCCGCGTAGAGCTGGCCGACCTGTGCTTCATAGCCGTTGAACAGCTCCGTCTTGCGCCGTTTTGCGAAGAGGCCGCCGCCGTCGCCGATCCGGCGCTCGGTGGCCTGGCTCCATCGCGGATGGTCGACGTTGGGATTCACGTTCGAATAGAAGCCGTATTCGTTGGCCGCGGCCTTGTTCCAGGCGGTGCTGGGCTCCTTCTCGACGAAGCGGATCTTCACGATCGACTTGGCCGACTTGAAGCCGTACTTCCACGGCACCACCAGCCGCACCGGCGCGCCGTTCTGGTTGGGCAGCACCTCGCCGTACATGCCGAAGGCCAGCAGCGTGAGCGGATGCATCGCCTCGTCCATGCGCAGGCCCTCGGTGTAGGGCCAGTCGAGCACGCGCGAGCCGACGAAGGGCATGGTCTTGGGGTCGGCCAGGGTCACGAACTCGACGAACCTGGCGTTGCCCTGCGGCTCGACCTTCTTGATGAGTTCGGCCAGCGAGTAGCCGACCCACGGAATCACCATCGACCAGCCCTCGACGCAGCGCAGCCGATAGATGCGCTCCTCCTGCGCGCTGAGCTTGAGCAGATCCTCGATGCCGTACTTGCCCGGCTTCTTGACCAGCCCTTCCACCTCCACCGTCCATGGCCGCGTCTTCAGCGTGCCGGCGTTCTTGGCCGGGTCGGCCTTGTCGGTGCCGAACTCGTAGAAGTTGTTGTAGGTGGAGGCATCCTTGTAGTCGGTGACCTTTTCCATCGACATGGCGCCGGGCACCGCCGACTTCGCGCCGGGCAGCGGCGCCAGCTTGTTGGGGCGCTCGGTCTGCGCCAGGGCTTCGCGCGAGGCGAAGGCCGCCAGCGCGGCTCCCGCTGCGCCGCCGGCCATGAGCTTGAGCATGTCGCGGCGGCCCTCGTAGACCTCTCGGGACGTGATCTCGCTGGACAGCGGATGGATGAAGCCGTTGTCGCCGCTGTTGCTGGCGGTACGACGGATGGGGCGGCTGGGATGGGAAGGGAACGACATGACGGGCCTTTCGCGGAATCGTTGTTCTCAGGGTAGTTCGTGGCCAACCCCGATTCGGTTACGCGCCGCCGGAGCGCGCGGTTTCAATAATTCTTCGCGAAAGCCCGCGGGCCTGCACTCACAGGGTGCCGTAGCTGTGCAGCCCGCTCAGGAACATGTTCACGCCCAGGAAGGCGAAGGTCGTCACCGCCAGCCCGCCCAGCGCCCACCAGGCCGCCACGGTGCCGCGCAGGCCCTTCACCAGCCGCATGTGCAGCCAGGCCGCGTAGTTGAGCCAGACGATCAGCGCCCAGGTCTCCTTCGGGTCCCAGCTCCAGTAGCCGCCCCAGGCGTCGGCCGCCCACAGCGCGCCCAGCACGGTGGCGATGGTGAAGAAGGCGAAGCCGACGGTGATCGACTTGTACATGACGTCGTCGAGCACCTCGTTGGCCGGCAGGCGCGCGGCGATGCGCTTGCGCCCCAGCAGGATGCCCGCGGCGATCAGCGCGGAAATGCCCGCATAGATCACCCAGTAGCTGCCGCCGGCCTCCTGCACGCGCTGGCGGAACGCCACCGGCACGAAGCACAGTGCCACGCCCAGCAGCCAGATCGGCGTGAGCTTGTACCAGCGCTTCTCCTCGGCCTGCTCCTTGATGAGATAGGCGAAGGCGACCATGGCCGCCAGCGCGAAAGTGCCGTAGCCGATGAAGTTGGCCGGCACGTGCAGCTTCATCCACCAGCTCTGCAGCGCCGGCACCAGCGGCTGGATCTCATGCGCCTCGCGCACGATCGTGTACCAGAGCAGGAAGCCCACCGCCGCGCTGACCACCAGCATCACGAAGGCACCGAGCGCGCGCGTGCCGTAGCGCTCCTCGAAGTACAGGTAGAAGGCGGCCGTCAGCCAGCAGAAGAGCACGAACACCTCGTACAGGTTGCTCACCGGGATGTGGCCGATGTCCGGGCCGAGCTGGTGGCTCTCGTACCAGCGAACCATGGTGCCGATCAGCGCCATCGTCACCGCAGCCCACGCGAGGCGCGAGCCGATGGCGTCGAAGGTATCCGACTGCCTGCCGCCGAAGAAGCCCAGCCAGTAGAACAGCGTGCTCATGAAGAACAGCACGCTCATCCACAGGATGGCCGACTGGCTCGACAGGAAGTACTTGAGCCAGAACACCGTGTCGGCACGCGCCAGGTCGCCCTGGTACGAGGCAATGGCCAGCAGCGAGGCCGCAGCCACCACGATGGCCAGCACCCGCAGCGGCCGCCAGAACCAGCCGATGGCGATGGTCGCGATCACCGCCGCGATGAGGATCGGCTTCTCGTAGTAATCCATCGACCCCGCATAGCGCGCGAAGGCGAACAAGCCGCCGGCCACCACCAGCGCCGCGAACACCCAGTCGAACAGGTTGCGGCGCGAGAGCCAGCTTTCATTGAGCGTGAGGGTCGTGGTGTTCATGTCGTCTCGTGGTCTTATGCGTTCAGGGCGAGCAGCTTGCGTTTGAGATGCTCGAATTCGCGGTCGCTGTCGATGGTCTTGCGATTCACCGAGAAAGCCATCGTGGCGGCCGTCGTCGCGGGTGCGTCGCCTTCGGAAGCCGTGCCGTCGGGTGCCAGCCACACCCACAGGCGGCGCTCGCGCACGTACAGCATGGCAAAAATGCCGACGATCAGCAACAGGCAGCCCAGGTAGACGATGTTCTTGCCGGGGGCGCGCGCCACCTGGAACACGCTGGCCTGAACCTGGGTGAAGTCGGTCATCATCATCGCGACCGGGGCCGGGTAGAAGTGCGCGTCGCTGATGGCCAGCACGGATTGCGTCAGGTAGGCCTGCGATTTCTCGTCGTTGGGCAGCGCGGCCAGGCCGGCGCCCTCGCGGCTCAGGTTGAGCACCTCGAACAGCACGTCGTTGAGGATGCGCACCAGCACCCCGCCGGCGCGCTCGCGCTCGGCCTCGGGCACGTTGGTTTCCATGAATTCGGCAATCGCCTGCCAGCCGCCCGCGGTGGTGGCGTCGGCCTTGGCGCGCTCGCTGCCCGCGAAAAGCGCCAGCGCGCGCGTGGCCGACACGCGCAGCTGCTCCGCCATCTCGGGGCGCTTGGGATCGGTGGCCTTGGCGATGTAGCGCTCGACGGCGCGCTCGCGCGTGGCGGCGTCGCCTAGCGCGGCGCGCATGCGCACGAAGCCGTCCATCGAGCCCTGCTCGTCGGCCGGCACGCGCAGGTAGCGGAAGGGCTCCTCGGGCTTCTCGCGCATGCCCAGCAGGAACACCGGCTGGCCGTCGCCGGTGTCGACCGGCACCATGTAGTTCTGGTACTCGCGCGCCTGTCCGGCGGCGTCGCGCAGCTTGTAGCCGATGCTCGGGCCGATGTTGCGCAGCACCTTCGGCTTGTTGGTCTTGTTGGCTGCCCCCAGGCGCGATTCGATGTCGTGGCGCAGGTCGACCTTGCGCACGTCGGCGCCGCTGCCCATGGCGTTGGCGTCGGCGAAGTTCTCGACGTTGATCACGCGCAGCGCGGCGTACTCGAGCGTGAGCTTGTCCTTGCCGTTGGTGATCTCGGTGCTGGGCCCGCCGATGACGCCTTCCACCTCGAAGGGCTTGGCCGCGGCGGCCATCGGCACCGCCTTGAGCTTCACCTTCGAGCCGCCGTCATCGAAGCTCGACTGGTAGATCTCCACGCCCTTGTAGCTGGCCGGGTGGTTGACCTCGATGCGCGCGGGCACCTGCTCGCCGGTCTCGCGGTCGTGCAGCACCACTTCGCTCGCGAAGAGCTTGGGCATGCCGGTCGAGTAGTAGTCGACGATGAACTTCTTCAGCTCGATGGAGAACGGCAGCTCCTGCAGCAGCACGCCGTCGGACTGGTTCAGGATGGCGACGCTGCCCTGCCCGCCCTCGGGCACGAGGATGTTGCCGCGGAAGGTCGGGTTGCTCGCCGACAGCCGGTGCTGCGGCGGCACGTCGGCGATCATGCCGCCGCCGGTGAATACGCTCTTGCCGTTGAACCAGGTCTGCGCGCGCACCACCAGGTCGCCGTCGAGCAGGCCGCCGATGCACACCAGCACGATGGCGCTGTGGGCGGCGATGTAGCCCAGCTTGTGGGCACCGCCGGCACGCGCCGCGACCATCCAGCCCGCGGCCTGCCTGCCGTCGCCAGTTGCCTCGCGCTGCTGCAGCTTGACCTTCCAGCCGCCGCTCACCAGCAGTTGCCCGATCCGGTTGGCGGCGACGTCCGGCGTTTCACCGAGACGGTTCTCGGCGCGCTGGCCGAAGGCCTTGAGGCTCTGAGCGCGGATGTCTTCCTTGAAGGTCCTGAGGTCGACCAGGATGCGCGGCGTGTTGCGCACGATGCACAGCGTGGTGCTGATCACCAGGAACAGCAGGATCAGCAGGAACCACCAGGCGCTGTAGATCGAGTCGAGCCGCGCGGCGCGGAAGAGCTCGGCCCAGAACGGGCCGAACTGGTTGATGTAGTTGTTGATCGGCTCGTGCTGCTTGAGCACCGTACCGATGATCGACGCGATGCAGATGATCGTGAGCAGCGCGATCGCGAAGCGCATCGACGACAGCAGTTCCACCGCGGCGCGAAGCATCTGCGGTCCGCGATGAACGCGAAGGCCATGGGTGGAGACGGACATCGGGCGAGAGTAGGAAGAGAAAAAAACAAAAAAGGCGGGCCATCCTGCTGGATCGGCCCGCCCTTTGTTTGGGGTTGTTATCGGCGGCTGGTCACGCTCCAGGGAGCGCCATCATCAACGCAAACCGGCAATGTAGTCGGCGACCGCCTTGATTTCCCTGTCGTTGAGCTTGGCGGCGACGCCGGTCATGGGCAGGCTGTTCAGGCGGACGTTGTCGCGGAAGGCCGTGAGCTGGGCCACGGTGTAGTCGGCGTTCTGGCCGCCCAGGCGCGGGTACTGGGCCGGGATGCCGGCGCCGTTGGGGCTGTGGCAGCCGGCGCAGGCCGGGATCTGGCGGTCGCCGATGCCGCCGCGGTAGATCTTCTCGCCCAGGGCGATGGTGTCCTTGTCCTTCGAGAAGCCCGGCTTGACCTTCTTCGAGCCGACGAACCAGGCGATGTTGCGCATGTCTTCTTCCGACAGCGCCGAGGCCAGCGGCTTCATGATCGCGCTCTTGCGGGCGCCGGACTTGAAGTCCTGCAGCTGCTTGAGGATGTATTCGGGGTGTTGCTGCGCCAGCTTCGGGTTGGCGGCGATGGCGGAGTTGCCGTCGGCGTTGTGGCAGGAGGCGCAGCTCTGGCTGTTTGCCGGCGTTGCGTTGAAGAGCGCATCCCCCTTGGCGGGGTCCGGCTTGGCCGGCTTGGCGGCCGCCGGGGCGGCAGGAGCGGCCGCGTGTTCATCGGCTGCAAAACTCACGCTGGATGCGATGCCCACGAGGGCCGCAAGCACAATATTGGCAAACAACTTCATATCGGGGGCTTCGAATTTATGGCGCAAAACCTCACGATTCTACAATGTGGGCCCTGTTTCGAAAGTCCGTAGATGCCCTCCCCGCGCGCCAAGCCCGCCGCCTATCCTCCCCGCGCGGCGCCCGCCGCAGACCCCAAGGTTGCCGAACGCGAACGCATGGCGCTGGGCTGGCTGCACACCGCCCACTTCCTCACCAGCGCGCCCCAGCTGGAGCATCTGCCCCCTTTCGACCTGCCCGAGATCGCCTTCGTCGGCCGCTCCAACGCGGGCAAGTCGACCGCCATCAACACCCTCACCCAGCAGACGCGCCTGGCCTTCGCCTCCAAGACGCCCGGCCGCACGCAGCACATCAACCTGTTCGGCATCGGCAAGCAGAAGGTCGATGACGCGGTGCTTGCCGACCTGCCCGGCTACGGCTACGCGGCCGTGCCGCGCGAGGCCAAGCTGCGCTGGCAGCGCGTGATGGGCAACTACCTGATGACGCGCGAGAACCTGCGCGGCGTGGTGCTCATGTGCGATCCGCGCCACGGTCTGACCGAGCTCGATGAGATCCTGCTCGACGTGATCCGCCCGCGCGTGCAGCAGGGCCTGAAGTTCCTCGTGCTGCTCACCAAGGCCGACAAGCTCACCCGCAGCGAGGGCGCCAAGGTGCTGTCCATTACGCGACTGCAGGCCGGTGGCGGCGAGGTGAAACTGTTCTCGGCCCTGAAGAAGCAGGGCGTGGGCGAGGCGGCGCAGCTGCTGTGGCGTTGGGTGCACCCCGAAGACGCCCAGGCACCGGCCGCCGGCCCCGAGCCGACGCCACCACCGGAAGACGCCTGATACGGAACAGGCTGTACCGATCGTCCCGTCTGCGAAGTTCACTATCAAAATAATAGCGACACCAGTCAACCCGAAGGAGACAAGAAGCATGATCGAGACATTCCAGCGCAGCCTGCCCAACGGCACCACCCTGAGCTGCCGCGCCGCCGGCCAGCCGGGCCGGCCGCTGATGGTGTTCCTCCACGGATTCCCCGAGGCCGCGTTCATCTGGGACGAACTGCTCGAGTACTTCGCCGATCCGGCCCACGGCGGCTACCGCTGCGTGGCGCCCAACCTGCGCGGCTTCGAGAAGTCGAGCTCGCCCGCCGACGTGGCTGCCTACAAGGCGCCCCTGCTGATCCAGGACATCCAGCAGCTCGCCGCCACCGAGAGCGCCGACGGCACCATGGCCGCGCTGGTCGCCCACGACTGGGGCGGCGCCTTCGGCTGGGGCTATGCCAATGCCTTCCCGCAGCAGGTCGGACGCCTGGTCATCATCAATTCGCCGCACCCGGGCACCTTCACCCGCGAGCTGCGCAACAACCCGGCGCAGCAGCAGGCAAGCGCCTACATGAACTTCCTCGCGCGCCCCGACGCCGAGGCGCTGCTCGCGGCCGACGACTTCAAGCGCATGTGGCCCTTCTTCCTGCTGATGAAGGCCGGCCCCGACGGCTTCGGCTGGCTCACCGAGGAAGTGAAGCAGCAGTACCGCGAGGTCTGGAGCGCGGGCCTCACGGGCGCCTGCAACCTCTACCGCGTGACGCCGATGAAGCCGCCGCTGCCCGGCCAGACCGTCGACGGCATCCCCGTGCTGCCGCGCGAGCGGCTCATGGTGGAAGTGCCGACCTTCGTGTTCTGGGCACTCGACGACGCGGCCCTGCTGCCCGGCCTGCTCGAAGGGCTCGACGAATACGTGCCCAAGCTCGAGATCAAGAAGGTGCCGAACGCGACCCACTGGATCGTGCATGAGCAGCCGCAGCTGGTCGCGCGCGAGATCGAGGGCTTCCTGCAGCGCAACCCCTGGGCCGCGTCGATCAGTAGATGGGAGGCTCGCCTTCGGGGCGGGTCTTGAACCGCCGGTGCACCCAGTAGTACTGCGAAGGCATCGTGTCGATATACCCCTGCAGCCGTTCGTTCATGAGCGCCGTGTCGGCCTCGACGTCGTCCGTCGGAAAGTTCTGCCAGGTCGGCAGGATCTCGATCTCGTAGCCCTCGCGCGTGAGCTTCGCCACCACCGGCACCACCTTCGCCTTGCCCAGCCGCGCGAAGCGCGACAGCGACGGCACGGTGGCCGCCTGCACGCCGTAGAACGGCACGAAGATGGTCTGGTCGCGGCCGAAGTCCATGTCGGGCAGCAGGTACAGCAGGCCGCCCTTGCGCAGGCCCTGCAGCACAGGCTTGATGCCGTCCACCCGGTTGAGCGCCGCCACGTCGCCGAAGCGGGTGCGGCCCTCGCGGATCCAGGCGTCGATCATGGGGTCGCGCTGGGTCGTGTAGATGGTGGCCGAGGGGCGCGCCGTGTGCATCGTGAGCGCGGTGGCTGCCGCGTCGAGGCCGTAGAAATGCGGTGCGAAGAGGATCATGGGCTCGTCGCCGTGGGCGATCTCGCTGATCTCCGAGGCCGCGCCGACGATCTTCAGCCGGCTGGCCACCGTCTTCTCGGGCGCATGCCAGAGCCAGCCGCGGTCCAACCACGACTGCGCCACGTAGACGAAGGTCTCTTTCGCGATCGCACGGCGCTCGGCTTGCGACTTCTCGGGGAAGCAGACCGCCAGGTTGGTGTCGACCACGCGCCGCCGCGGCACCGCGACGGTGTGCAGGATGCGGCCGAGGAACGCACCGAAACCGCGCACCACGGGCAGCGGCAGCGGCGCGATCACCCGCATGAAGCCGATGCCGAGTCGGGAACCCAGGCTCATGCGGCCTCCCCGGCGGCGGCAACCACGCGCTCGGCGCGCGGCTCCTTGTAGCGGGCGTAGTCCCAGACGTACTGGCCCGGCAGGCTGTGGATGAGGCGGCCGATGGCATCGTTCATCGCGGCAGCGGCATCCTCGATGGGAGCGGACGGGTCGGTCAGCGCGGTGCCGACGATGGGCTCGAAGCGGATCACGTAGCCGGCCGCATTCGGCAGGCGTTCGCACACGCTGAGGAAGCAGGCCGCGCCGGTCTGTTGCGCGAGTCGGGGAAGCAGGGTCATGGTGTAGGCCGGGCGGCCCAGGAAAGGCGCCCATACGCCCTGGCCGAGCGGCGGGACCTGGTCGGGCAGGATGCCGGTGTAGCCGCCGCTGCGCAGCGTGCGGATCAGGCCGCGCACGCCGGTGTTGTTGGTGGGCAGTGTCTGCAGGCCGGGCCTGTCGCGCGAGCCGGCGGCGATCAGGTCGGCCATCCATTTCTTGCGGGCCGGGCGGAACAGTGCGGTGATGGGTCCGTAGGTGGAAAGAAAGCGCTCGCCGATGGCCTGGCCGCACATCTCCCAGCTGCCGAGGTGCGGCGCGACGAGGATGACGCCCTTTTTCGCCTGCATGGCCGCCTCGAAGGCCTCCACGCCCTCCCAGCGCACCACGCGATGCAGCACGGTTTCCCCTTGGGGCCGCAGCCAGAGCCACGGCAGCTCTGACGCCATCTTGCCGGCGGCGGCGATGGCGGGACGGTATTGCTCGGGGCCGAAGCCCGCGCTCTCGGCGTTGGCCTTGAAGCGGCGGCGGTAGCCGGGCGCGCTCCACCAGACCAGCCAGCCCAGCAATGCACCGAGCCGATGCATCAGCGGCATCGGCACGCGGGCAAGCAGGCGGAACAGGGTGATCATCGAATACGGGAGGGGGTCAAAACACGGACGCGCGCGCATGGTATTGCGCGGCTCGAATAGAATGCAAATTGTCGCCGAGTTACGGAACAACTTGCAGGGCGACAAACACAAGCGCAGCAATGCGATTGTGCCGGGTCGAGAAATCGGCATCTGCTAAAGCGTTCGCCAGAGCTCCGCAGAGTTGGCAACGCGCCAAGTCATTCAAGGAGTTTTGAACAAATGGCGAACGACTTCCTCTTCACGTCCGAATCCGTCTCCGAAGGCCATCCCGACAAGGTCGCCGACCAGATCTCGGACGCCATCCTGGACGCGATCTTCGAGCAGGACCCCCGCAGCCGCGTGGCAGCCGAGACGCTGACCAACACCGGCCTGGTCGTGCTGGCCGGCGAGATCACCACCAACGCGCACGTCGACTACATCCAGGTCGCGCGCGACACCATCAAGCGTATCGGCTACGACAACACCGACTACGGCATCGACTACAAGGGCTGCGCCGTGATGGTCTGCTACGACAAGCAGTCCAACGACATCGCCCAGGGCGTGGACCACGCGAGCGACGACCACCTGAACACCGGCGCCGGCGACCAGGGCCTGATGTTCGGCTACGCCTGCGACGAAACGCCCGAGCTGATGCCCGCGCCCATCTACTACGCGCACCGCCTCGTCGAGCGCCAGGCCCAGCTGCGCAAGGACGGCCGCCTGCCTTTCCTGCGTCCCGACGCCAAGAGCCAGGTGACGATGCGCTACGTGGACGGCAAGCCCCACAGCATCGACACCGTGGTGCTCTCCACCCAGCACAGCCCCGACCAGAGCGAGACGCCCACCAAGATGAAGGCATCGTTCAACGAAGCCATCATCGAGGAGATCATCAAGCCGGTGCTGCCCAAGGAGTGGCTGAAGGACACGCGCTACCTGATCAACCCGACCGGCCGCTTCGTCATCGGCGGCCCGCAGGGCGACTGCGGCCTCACCGGCCGCAAGATCATCGTCGACACCTACGGCGGCGCCTGCCCGCACGGCGGCGGCGCGTTCTCGGGCAAGGACCCGTCGAAGGTCGACCGCTCGGCCGCCTACGCCGCGCGCTACGTCGCCAAGAACATCGTGGCCGCCGGCCTGGCGCGCCAGTGCCAGATCCAGGTGGCCTACGCCATCGGCGTGGCACAGCCGATGAACATCACGGTCTACACCGAAGGCACGGGCGTCATCCCCGACGAGAAGATCGCCGAACTGGTGCGCGAGCATTTCGACCTGCGTCCGAAGGGCATCATCCAGATGCTCGACCTGCTGCGCCCGATCTACCAGAAGACCGCCGCCTACGGCCACTTCGGCCGCGAGGAGCCCGAGTTCACCTGGGAAGCGACCACCCAGGCCGCCGCACTGCGCGCGGCAGCCGGCCTCAAGTAAGCAAGAGAAAAAGATGGTGGGGCGTCAGAAGCGGTAGGCGCCGCTCAGCCCCACCGTCCAGTTGCGGCCCGGCGCCGGCTCGTAGTAGCGGCCGTTGCCTTCGTTGACGATCACCGAGCCCACGTAGCGCCGGTCGAACAGGTTGTCGACGCGCGCGAAGGCGTTGAACTCCCAGCGCTCCCACTTCTTCAGGTAGCCCGCATACACCGCCGCCACGGCGTAGCCCGGCGCGCTCGCCGTGTTGGCGTCGTTGGCCTGGATGCGCCCGAGCGCGCGCATCTCGATGCCGGCGCGCCAGCCCTCGGGCGGCACCCAGCCCAGCGACGCGAACAGCGACTGCCGCGCGATGCCAGGAATGCGGTTGCCCGCAGCCACGGTGTTCGCGGTGCCGCACGGAGACGGCGAGCAGAAAGCGTCGCGATAGGTCGCGTCCAGCCACGTGTAGGCCAGTTGCGTGCGCCAGTGGTTCGCTGTCTCGTGCTGCCAGCCCAGTTCGAGGCCGTTGCGCTTCGTGCGGCCCGCGTTCTGGAAGGTGGCGCGGCCGCCGACGTTGGTGTCGGTCACGATCTCGTCGCGCGTGCGGGTCTGGAACAGCGCTGCCGTGAGCAGGCCGCCGGCGAGCCGCGCCTTGGCGCCGATCTCGATGCTGTCGTTGACCGACGGGCGCAGTGCGAAATTGAGGCCGCTCGCGCCGTTGGCGCGGTAGGAAAGCTCGTTCAGCGTCGGCGTCTCGAAGCCGCGCCCGATGGAGCCGTACAGCGCCAGGTCCTGCGTCGCCTGGTAGCGCAGCGAGGCTACCGGCAGGGTCTTGCTGTAGCGCGCGCTGCCGCTGTCGTCGCGGTTGGTGCCGACGATGTAGCGGTCCTGCGAGTCGAAGTGCACGCTGCTGCGGCGCACGCCAGCCTCGAGCGTCCAGCGGTCGGTGAGCCGCCATGTGGCCTGCGCGTACGGGTCGAGGTTCCATGCCTCGTTGAGCTCGTTGCGCCGCAGCCGTCCCCGCACGCCGAGCACGGGAGCCGACACCGGCCCGAGGTAGTTCTCGTAGCCCCGGCGCTTTTCGCGCAGGCTGTCGTAGCCCAGGCCGGCCACGATGTCGAAGGGCCGGCCGGCCAGGGTGAGCGCGGCGTTCCAGCGCAGGTCGACACCGCCGTACTGGCGCGAAAGATCGATCACGCCGCCCGCGTGCAGCGGGTTCTGCTGCGCAGACGGCGGGATCGACTGGAACTGCACGGTCTTGCGCTGGCCGCCGTAGACCATGAGCCGCAGCCCCTGCGTGGCGTCGATGCGGTGCTCGTAGAGCAGGCCGGCCTGCGTCTGCTCGACCGTCTTGCGCGTGTCGTACTGCGTGGCCAGCGGCGCGTTGCGCGGCGCCAGGGCGTACTGGTCGGCGGTGAGGCCCAGCGGGTCCTGCGCGGCTATGCGCACGCTGTTGAACACCAGCGTGAGCCTGTCGCCGTTGTCCAGCGCGATGCCGAGCTTGCCGTTGGCGATGTCGCGCTTCGCGGCGCTGTGCTCGCGCCAGCCATCGGTGTGGAAGCGGCTCGCGTCGAGCAGGTAATCCACCGCGCCCTGCGATCCGCTGAGCTTCAACGACTGCCGCCAGGTGCCGAAGCTGCCGCCCGCGAGCGAATACGACAGGCGCGGCGGCCCCTCGCCCGAGGCGGTGAAGGCCTGCACCACGCCGCCTGAGGAGTTGCCATAGAGGGCGGAGAACGGTCCGCGCAGCACTTCGACGCGGTCCAGCGAGCCGATGTCGATGTTCGATGTCTGGCCCTGCCCGTCGGGCAGGGTCGCGGGGATGCCGTCGACGTAGAGGCGCACGCCGCGCACGCCGAAGGTCGAGCGCGCACCGAAGCCGCGGATGGAAAGCTGCAGGTCCTGCGCGTAGTTCAGCCGGTTCTGCACCTGCAGGCCCGGCACCGCGCCGAGGCCTTCGGACAGGTTGACCTGCAGGCGGCTGTCGCGCATCTCGTCGCCATCGACGCGGTCGACCGAGCCGGGCACGTTGAAGGGTGCGACCTCGCCTCGGGGAACGGATACGGTGATCTCGCGCAGGCTCGGGGCGTTGCTGCCGGGGCCCGGGCCGGCGGCGGGCTGATCCTGCTGCGCCCGCGCGGCCGGCGGCGCGGCGAGCAGAAGGAGGAGGCCGGCGGCGGTGAAGGCAACGGGCGCGAGGTTCTTCATCGCGCCGATTCTGCTTTGGCGCGCCGGCCGCGCGTGTCGCGGTGGCGCGACTCTCAGGGAAAACTAGGACTCGCTGGCCTTCTCGGCCCGCTTCCTGCACCAGCCGTACCAGACGCACACCACGCACGGGATGCCCAGCGCGATCCAGGCCAGGACGTCGCCCAGGCCGCCGTCGCTGAAGAGCGCCGAGATCAGGCCGAAGGTGGTGAGCACGCCCAGCACGATGGGCCAGCCCCACATCTGCCAGAAGCCGTGATGATGGTGCTGCGGCTTCATGCCTGCGCCTTCATCGCCGGTGCCGGCTCGGGTTGCGAGACGCCGACGTGCTCGGGCTTGCTCTCTTCATGTTCCAGCACCTTCCTCGAGGCCGCCGGCGCGGTGTTGCCGCGCTTGAGCCACAGGTACAGGCCGCTGCCCAGTACGATGATGGTCGCGATGTCGAGCAGTGCCCAGATGATCTGCATCGGCATGCCGCCGTAGTCGCCGAAGTGCAGCGGCTGCGACACCAGCAGCGCCCACAGGTACCAGGGCAGCTTGGGCGATGCGGTCACCTCCGCCGTCTTGGCGTCGACCAGTACCGGCTGGAAGAGCTTCGACGTGAATGGTTCGTTGCCGCGCAGGAAGAAGGTCGTGTGGTGCGGGCTCGAGAACGACGTGCCGGGGAACGCGATGAACGACAGCTTCATGCCGGGCGTCGCCTGGATCGCGGCTTCCATCGAGCGCTGCACCGAGGCGCGGTCGTTCACCGCCACGACGGGCTCGTTCTTGTAGGGCGTCAGCAGCGCGCTGAGCTGGTCGTACTGCCAGTACTTGATGACCAAGTCGGCCCAGGTGTTGATCATGCCGGTGGCGCCCACCACGAACACCCACACCAGCGTGACGATGCCCAGCAGGTTGTGCAGGTCGAGCCATTTCAGGCGCGGACGCTTCTCGCGCCGCACCGTGCCGAAGTCGAGCTTGCGCATGAAGGGCGAATACAGCACCACGCCCGAGACCACGGCCACCAGCAGCAGCAGGCCCATGAACCCGAGGAACAGCTTGCCCGGCAGACCCGCGAAGAGGTCGACGTGCAGCTTGAACATCACGTACATGAAGCCCTCGTCGAACTTGGGCTGCGCGAGCACCTCGCCCGTGCGCGCGTCGACCGCGACCGACTTGAAGTCGTCCGTGGGCGCCGGCGTGGGCGTGAGCGTGACGAACCACAGGCCGTCATCGTCCTCGGGCTGCGAGGCGAACTGCACCACGCGGTCGGGGTGCCTGGCCTTCGCGACCTCGAGCACGCGGTCGAGGCTGACGCGCGGCGTGTCCGCCGGCATCTTCGGCGCCTCGACCTCGGTGCCCAGCAGGTGGCCGATCTCGTGGTGGAAGATCAGCGGCAGCCCGGTGATGCACAGCAGCAGCATGAAGACGGTGCACACGAGGCTGCTCCACTTGTGCACCCAGGCCCAGGTCTTGATCTTTCTGCTGTTCATGTCGTGGCTGTTCTATCGAGGAAGGGGTTCTAGAAACGGTAGGTCGCGCTGGCGACGATGTTGCGGCGCGCGCCGTACCAGCAGTCGCCGCGCGCGAGGCAGGTGCTGAAGTAGGTCTTGTCGGTGGCGTTGTTGATGTTCAGGGCGTAGCGCCACTTGGCCGACTCGTAGGCGAGCATCAGGTCGAGCAGTGCGACCGAAGGCACGTAGGGCCCCGCACCCGCGCCTTCCACATCGCGGAAGCCGCTCATGTAGCGCACGCCGGCGCCGGCCGAGAAGCCCGGCACGCCCGCGATCGAGAAGCGGTACTTGCCCCACACCGACACCTGGTTGCGCGGCGTGTCGGTGAGCTTGTGGTCGACGTCGATGTAGGTGTAGTTGGCGATGAGATCGAAGTCGCGCGCCAGGGTGGTCTTGAGCTCGAACTCCACGCCCTTGTTCTTCGTCGCGTCGACCTGCCGGCCATAGTTCGGATTGGTGCTGTCGAAGACGGTACGGTTCTTTTCCTTTAGCGAGTACACCGAGGCAGTGAAGCTCGTGGGCGAGCCCTGGGGCTGGTACTTGACGCCGGCTTCCACCTGTTCGCCGCGCAACGGCTTCAACAGCTTGCCGTCGGCGTCGGTGCCTGCCTGCGGGGTGAAGGATTCGGTGTAGCTCAGGTAAGGCGACAAGCCGGAGGGCAGCGCGTACATCACGCCCAGGCGGCGCGAAGTGGCGCTCGTCGTTTCAGAAGCACTGCCCGCCGTGCCGGCGGTGCTGCGGTCATGGCGCAGCCCGGCAACGAAGATCCAGTTGTTCCACTTCATCTGGTCCTGCACGTAGATGCCGGCATTGCGCTGCGTGGTGCGGGGCTTGCGCGTCAACTCGGTGACCGGCACGTAGCCGAGGCCGTAGACCGGTGCATAGGCGTCGATGGTGCTGTAGACCGAGCCTTCGGTCTTGTCCTGGCGCTGGCGGGAGTACTCGGCCCCCACGAGCAGCGTGTGGCGCACCGCGCCGGTGTCGAAATGGCCTTCGACGTGGTTGTCGATGCCGGCCATGCTGGTCCAGGCCAGCGACTTGTCGTTGTAGCGGCCGAGCAGGCGCTGGCCGACCGGGTCGAGCGACCAGCCGCCGGGCTCGGAGAACGAATCGGCGTAGTGGTAGTGCGAGTCGTTGAAGGTGCGCGACGCGCGGAAGTTCTGCCGGAAGGTCCACCGGTCGCCGAACTTGTGCTCGAACAGCCAGCCGAAGGTCTTGCGCTCGGTGTCGTAGCCGTCGCCCGGCTCGCCGATGAAGCGGCTCGACGGCAGCGGGCCGTTGACGTTCGGCAGGATCGTGCCCTGCCACGGGAAGAACTGCGAGGTGCTGCCGGTCTTGTCCTTCTGCCACAGGGCCTGCAGCGTCAGCGACGTGGCGGCGTTCGGCCGCCAGGTGAGCGACGGCATGATGAGGGAGCGGTCGTCGGGAACATGGTCGACCTGCGTGTCGGACTTGCGGTGCAGCGCCACCAGCCGGTACGACCAGTCGCCGTCCGCCGTCAGGGGGCCGGTCAGGTCGGCCTGGATCTGCTTGCGGCCGAAGGAGCCGAACTGCACGCCGACCTCGCGGTAGGCCTCCTGCTGGGGCCGCTTGCTGACCATGTTGACCACGCCGCCCGCGGTGCCCGCTCCGAAGAGCATCCCGGAGGGCCCGCGCAGCACTTCGAGGCGCTCCAGGGTGTAGGGGTCGGGCCGCGCGGTGGCGGTGTACCAGCCGGAGGAGTAGGTCTGCAGGCCGTCGAGGTAGATGGTCGGGTCGCTGCCGCGCACGGAGAAACTGTCAGAACGGGAATCGATGCCGTAGGCGTCGGAACGCACGCCCGCGGCGTAGGTGAGCGCGTCCTGCAGGTTGGTCGCGCCCTGGTCGACCATCTGGTCGCGCGTGACCACCGTGACGGACTGCGGCGTCTCGGCAAGCGGCGTGTCGGTCTTGGTGGCAGTGACGGCGTTCTTCGCTCGGTAGCCGATAACGGGCGTGGTCGCCGTCTCGGCCCCGGCATCGACCCGCACTTCCGGCAGCGAGGCTGCATTCGTCGTCTGGGCCAGCACCTGATGCTGTGTGTAGACCGCCAGGCATCCCGCCAGCACTGATGCGACCCTGCGCCGCGCCACCAACCTCTTCATTCCCGCTCCGCTCCTCTACAAATTAATAAGAACGATTCGCATTTTATGCGTGACAAATTTCCGCCTTCCCGAATCACCGCCTTGGATGAAGGGCGTTGCGTTGCGAAATTGCGTCTTCTGCGCGAAGGCGAAACGGCTACGATGCCGCCCGCACGCTCACCGTGCGTTGGCAGCCTTCATGCTCAAGCTCATCGCCCTTCTGTTTCCCGCATCGCGCGGTCCGGCTCTGCGGCTGATGGCGCTCGTGGCGGTCGCCGCGCTCACCGGCTGCGCCGGCCTGCCGCCGCGCACGCCCGAGCCGCCCACGCTGGCCATCCCCGCCTCGCCGGTCACCGAACTGGGCCGCGCGGCCATCAGCCTCAACACCCCGCCCGACGGCCTTAGCAGCATGCGGCCGCTGATCGAGGCCTCCTTCGCGCTCGACGCGCGGCTCGAGCTGATGCGACGTGCGAAGTCGTCGCTCGACATCCAGACCTACCAGCTCGGCAACGACAAGACCGGCCGCCTGCTGCTTCGCGAGATGCGCAACGCCGCCCGCCGCGGCGTGCGCGTGCGGCTGCTGCTCGACGACTTCTACACGGCAGGCATGGACCGCCTGCTGCTCGGCCTCGCAGCCGAGCCCAACGTCGAGGTGCGGCTCTTCAACCCCTTCGTGAATGCGCGCGACCATTCCTCCGGGCGCTGGCTGGAGTTCTTCTCCGACTTCCGCCGGCTCAACCACCGCATGCACAACAAGCTGTTCGTGGCCGACGGTGCCATGGCCATCGCGGGTGGCCGCAACCTCGCGGACGAGTACTTCCTGCGCAGCGAGAGCGCCAACTTCATCGATTTCGAGTTGCTCCTGGCCGGCCCCGTGGTGCCCGAATCCGCCGCCATCTTCGACACCTACTGGAACAGCGACGTGGTCTACCCGCTGCAGCGGGTGGCCGGTACCAGCCGCACGCCGCAGGCGCTGAAGGCCGATTTCGAGGAAGCGACTTCCCCCGCCCACGCGCCGCCGCCCGACCCGCTGCCGTTTTCCGACCTGCTCGGCGATCCGCCGCTGGGCGCGCAGCTTGCCGACATCGACGAGGCGAAATGGATGCGCGCCGAGGCCCACGCCTCCGCGGACAGCCCCAACAAGGCGCTGGGCGTGATGGCCCACCCGGTCGAGCCGCTCGCGCAGCGCTTCCACGAGATGCTGGCCACGGCCCGTTCGAGCGTGGTCGTGATCTCGCCCTACTTCATTCCGGGCGACGAGGGCATGGAGCGCATCCGCATGGGCCGCGAGCATGGCGTGAACATCACCGTCATCACCAACTCGCTGGCCGACAGCGACGAGCCGCTGGTCAACATCAACTACAACCGCTACCGCGTCGACATGCTCAAGCTCGGCGTGAACCTGTACGAGGTGAGCACGCAGCAGTTGAAGCGCAGCGACCAGTTCCGCACCCTGCTCAAGAAGGCGCGCGGGCGGCTGCATGCCAAGCTGGCGCTGGTCGACCGGCAATGGGTGCTGCTCGGCTCCATGAACCTCGACCCGCGCTCCGCCCGCCTGAACACCGAGTTCGGCGTGCGCGTGCGCAGCTTCGACCTGACCCAGGCCCTGCTCTTCGCCTACCAGCTCGACGACATCGAGGGCGTGTACCGCGTCACCCTCAAGCCCGACGGCCAGAGCGTGCAGTGGGTCGGTACCGGCGACGTCGACAACGAGGTGCTGGACAGCGAACCCGACTCGAGCATGCTGACCCGGCTGCAGCTGCTGCTTTTCTCGTGGTTCGTACCCACCGACCAGCTGTAGCAGCGGCGAAGCCCGCTCCTCAGCCCGACCCGCCCTCGCCATAGAGCCCGATGATCAGCGAGCGCAGCCACGCGATGGCTGGGTCCTTGTGGAAGCGGCCGTGCCAGAACAGGTTGATCGCGATCTCCGGCAGCTTCGCCGGATGCCGCACGTAGGACAGGTCGAAGGGCCCCGCCAGTGCCTGCGCGAGTCTCTCGGGCACGGTTGCGACGAGGTCGGAGTCGTGCAGGATGTGCCCCACGGCCACGTAGTGCGGCACGGTCAGCACCACCTTGCGTGTGATCTTCTTGCGGTCGAGGAATTCGTCTGCCTTGCCGTGGCCCGTGCCGTCCGAAACCACCACGACGTGATCGGCGGCGGAGAAGTCGTCGAGCGCCACCTTCTTCCTGCCGTCCAGCGGATGGCCGCGCCTGAACATGCACACATAGTTCTGCCTGAAGAGCCTGCGCTGGAAGTAGCCAGCCTTCAGCTGCGGCAGCAGGCCGATCGCGAGGCTGACGTGGCCCGCCTCCATCTCGTCCTGCAGGTTCACCGCCGTGTTGCGCACGGTGCTCAGCGACACGTTGGGCGCGACGCGCGCGATCTCCTTCATCAGCCTGGGCAGGAAGTAGATCTCGCCGATGTCCGTCATGCCGACGGTGAAGGCGCGCTTCGACGTGGCCGGATCGAACGAGGCCTTCTGGTTCATCGCCGCGTGGATGACCTGCAGCGCGCGCGCCGTCGGCTCCGCGAGCTGCTGCGCATAGGGCGTGGGCTCCATGCCGTTGGGCGTGCGCAGGAAGAGCGGATCGTCGGTGAGCTTGCGCAGCCGCGCCAGCGCGTTGCTCACGCCCGGCTGCGAGAGACCGAGGCTGCTGGCCACCTTGGAGACCCGGCGGTCGACGAGCAGCTGCTGGAAGACGACCAAGAGGTTGAGATCGATGTCCTTCAGCTCCATCGCCGGCTTCTCACATTCTTGAAATCAATATGAACTATTGATCACATTCTATTGAGCGATGACGCCCGAATGCGGATCATCGACGCACCCACGAGAGACGAACGCCGCCCTCCACCGGACGGCCAAGGAGACACAAGAATGGACGACACCGCATCGGCGGTCTTCCCCCAGAAGATCCACTGGGAGAGCCAGGGCACCAGCCGCATCCCCTTCATGGCCTACACCGAGGCCGACCTGCACCGCCAGGAGCTGGAGCGCTTCTTCTATCGCAACCACTGGAGCTACGTCGGCCTGGAGGCCGAGATTCCGGCTGTCGGCGACTTCAAGCGCACTGTGGTGGGCGAGCGCTCGGTGATCATGGTGCGCGATGCGGAAGACTCCATCAGCGTGGTCGAGAACGTGTGCGCCCATCGCGGCATGCAGTTCTGCCGCGAGCGGCACGGCAACCGCAAGGAAGGCGGCTTCACCTGCCCCTACCACCAATGGAACTACACGCTCGCAGGCGACCTGCAGGGCGTGCCCTTCCGCCGCGGCGTGAAGCAGGACGGCAAGGTCAACGGCGGCATGCCGGCCGACTTCAAGCCGGCCGAGCACGGCCTCAACAAGCTCAAGGTGGCGCGGCGCGGCGGCGTGGTCTTCGCGGCCTTCGACCCCGAGGTCGAATCGCTCGAGGACTTCATGGGCCCGGAGATCCTCGGCTACTTCGACCGGCTCTTCAACGGCCGCAAGCTCACCATCCTCGGCTACAACCGCCAGCGCATTCCGGGCAACTGGAAGCTCATGCAGGAGAACATCAAGGACCCGTACCACCCGGGCCTGCTGCACACCTGGTTCGTGACCTTCGGGCTCTGGCGCGCGGACAACAAGTCGGAGCTGAAGATGGACCGGCACCACCGCCACGCCGCCATGATTTCCACGCGCGGCGCGAGCGGCAAGGCAGACCAGGTGACCCAGGTGTCGAGCTTCAAGGAAAGCATGCAGCTCAACGACCCGCGCTTCCTCGACATCGTGCCCGAGCCCTGGTGGGGCGGGCCGACGGCGGTGATGATGACGCTCTTCCCGAGCGTGATCCTGCAGCAGCAGGTCAACAGCGTCTCGACGCGGCACATCCAGCCCAGCGGTCCCGGCGCCTTCGACTTCGTCTGGACGCACTTCGGCTTCGAGGACGACACGGAAGAGATGACGCAGCGCCGGCTGCGCCAGGCCAACCTCTTCGGCCCCGCGGGTTTCGTGTCGGCCGACGACGGCGAGGTGATCGAGCTCTCGCAGAAGGGCTTCGAGCAGAAGCCATTCCACCGCACGCTCGCCGAACTCGGCGGCCGCGAGGTCGGCGACACGGACCACATGGTCACCGAGACGCTGATCCGGGGCATGTACGAGTACTGGCGCAAGGTGATGGAGGCTTGAGCGATGGACTTCCAGGAGTACTTCGAGCTTTCGCAGCTCTACGCCCGCTACGCCCAGGCCGTGAGCTCCAGCCAGTGGGAACTCTGGCCCGAGTTCTTCACGGAAGACTGCGTCTACCGGCTGCAGCCGCGCGAGAACCACGAGCGCGGCTTTCCGCTCGCCACGCTTTCCTTCGAGAGCAAGGGCATGCTGAAGGATCGTGTCTACGGCATCCGCGAGACCCTCTTCCACGACCCGTACTATCAGCGCCACGTGGTGGGCGCGCCGGTGGTGCTGAAGGCCGAACCCGGGCGCATCGAGTCGGAGGCCAACTACGCCGTCTTCCGCACCAAGCTCTCGGAGCTTTCGAGCGTCTTCAGCGTGGGCCGCTACATCGACGTGGTGGTGCGCACCGAGGAGGGCCTGAAGTTCGCCTCGCGCCAGGTCATCTACGACAGCGAAATGATCCCGAACTCCGTCATCTATCCGATCTGAGGACCGCCATGAGTGAGCTGCAATGGACCGACGCCGCCGCGGTCGACGACGTACCGGCGGACGACGTGATCGCCGTCCTCGTGGGCGGCAATGAAGTCGCGCTCTACAGCGTCGAAGGCAACGTCTACGCCACCGACAACATCTGCACGCACGGGCATGCCCGCCTGTGCGAAGGCTTTCTCGAAGGGCACGAGATCGAGTGCCCGCTGCACCAGGGCAAGTTCGACGTGCGCAACGGCAAGCCCACCTGCGCGCCTGTGACCGAAGCGATCCGCTCCTATCCCGTGAAGATCGAGGGCGGGCGGGTGTTTCTTTCGCTGGGCTGATCTGCAACGGTACGAACCATGAGCGCTGAAGAAAAGACGATCGCGATCGTCGGCGCCGGCCAGGCCGGCGGATGGGCCGCGCAGACACTGCGCAGCGAAGGCTTCGGCGGCAGGATCGTGCTGATCGGCGACGAGGCGCATCGCCCCTACGAGCGCCCTCCCCTGTCGAAATCGGTTCTCGCCGGTGAAGCCCTTCCAGAGACGACCAGCCTGCAGAAGCCCGAAGCCTTCGACGCGCTCAACGTGGACTGGCGCCCGGGAGTGAGCGCGACGCGCATCGACAGCGCGGCGAAGCGACTGCACCTGAGCGGCGGCGACGTCGTCGGCTACGACAAACTGATTCTCTGCACCGGCGGCCGTGCCCGGCGGCTGGGCATTCCCGGATCGGAGCTGCCCGGCGTCTTCACGCTGCGCAACCTCGACGATGCCGCGGCGCTGGGAGCCGCGCTCATGCCGGGCAGGCGGCTGCTGGTCATCGGCGGCGGATGGATCGGGCTCGAAGTGGCCTCGACCGCCCGCAGGAAGGGGCTGGAGGTCACGGTCGTGGAAGCGATGCAGCGCCTCTGCGAGCGCACCGTTCCGTCTGAGATATCCGGCTACCTGCTTCGGCTCCACGCCTTGCACGGCGTTCATGTCGAACTGGGCATGGGCATCGAGCGCCTGGCGCAAGACGCGGACGGCAACGGCCTGATCGCCACGCTCGCCGACGGACGCACGCTGGCATGCGACGTGGTGCTGGCCGGCATCGGCCTGATCGCGAACGACGAGCTCGCGCGCGAGGCCGGCCTGCGGTGCGAAGGCGGCATCGTGGTCGACTCGCAATGCCGCAGCTCCGACCCGGACATCCTCGCCGCCGGCGACGTCGCCGTCTGGCACTGCGAGCGCGCCGGCCGGCGGATGCGGCTGGAGTCGTGGCAGAACGCGCAGGAGCAGGGCATCGCGGCCGCGCGCTCCGCGCTGGGCATCGCGGTCGATCACCAGCCGCTTCCGTGGTTCTGGTCCGACCAGTACGGCATCAACCTCCAGATATTCGGCATGCCGGCGCCGGGACATCGCGCCGTGGTGCGCGGCGACATGGAGAGCGACAGCTTCGTCGTGTTCTTTCTGGATGGCGGCAAGGTCGCCGCCGCGCTGGGGCCGAACGCGGCGCGCGATCTGCGGTTTGCGCGAAGGCTCATCGAGCGCGGCACCGAGGTCACGCCGGAGCAGCTTGCCGATCTTCAGGTGCCGCTGTCCAGGCTCTGAGCGGCGCCGAGGCAGCCCGGAGCTACCAGGATGCCGCGTGGCCGGGCCCTGACGGATACCGGATGCCGCCATCCTTGCCGCTGGGCTCGAACATGTAGCCCACGCCCCATACCGTCTGGATATAGGAAAACGCCCCGTCCTCCAGCAGCTTGCGCAACCGGGAGACCTGCACGTCCAGGCTGCGGTCGAAGGCGCCGAGTTCGCGCCCGCGCGCCACCTGCGCGAGCTTTTCCCGCGACATCGGCTGGCCCGTGTGCCGCACGAGCACCTTGAGAATCGCGATCTGCACGGTGGTGATGCCGAGGATGCGCCCGTCCCTGCGAAGCGTGCGCGTGCCCATGTTGAATTCGAAAGGCCCGAAACGCACGACCTCGTTCGCGATCGAAGGCCCGCCCGGCTCCTCCTTCGGAGGGCTGCGCCGCAGGATCGCCTGGATGCGGGCACGCAGTTCCCGGGGATTGCAGGGCTTGCAGACATAGTCGTCAGCGCCCATCGTCAGGCCCGCAATCCTGTCGGCGTCCTCGGCCTTCGCGCTGAGCATGATGATCGGCGTGCGCGTGCCCGTGGCGCGCAGGCGCCTGCAGACCGAGAAGCCGTCCTCGCCCGGCAGCAGCACGTCGAGCACGATGAGGTCGATGGCGCGGCGCTGCAGGATCGACGAAAGCGCACTGCCGTTCTCGGCCTCGAACACCTCGTAGCCCTCCTGGGAGAGATAGCCGCCGACCAGTTGCCGCAGGCGCGGGTCGTCGTCGACGACCGCGATCGCATCGCAGCGAGGGGAAGCGGTCATGCGAGCGGGTCTTTCGGTGGCGGGCTGCGATGGGCCTCGTTTCTCGAACTCATCGTTCCCCGCAGCCCGCGCGAGCCATCGGCCCTGCGTAAAATCAAATGCAAAATCATGGAAACCGGCTCGATCCGCCAAGTTCGGCATCGGCCCCAAGGCCGGGTGAAAAACCGGGATTTATAGGGCCGGGGCCGTTGATTGATCTAATCCATTAGCAGCCCCATGAGCGCCGTCCCGCGTGCCTCATCACTTGCCTGGCCCCGAAGAGCGACTTGCCGGCCTGGCGAGCAGCGGCGTCGGGCCTGAATCATCGATCCGTGCATCGACTGATGGCCCCGGTTCCCTGCCGCCCCTCCCGGGCCTCCGGAAGCCACCTCCTGCCGCATCGGCGACAGAAAGAGCACGGCCGTGCGATTTCGGATTTCCTGACTGCGGAACTGGCGCCAGCGGCCGCCCAGCCTTGAAACGTCATCGATTGCCCTTATGATTAGCACTCGCTGCTGACGAGTGCTAACAGCCCTCGCTTCCAGCTGATGGGCTGCCGGCCTCCGGTCCGGCGCCCGACCACAAACCCGTTTCTTATCCATACATCCAGGAGATGCAATGAAACTTCGTCCTTTGGCCGATCGCGTGATCGTCAAGCGTGTTGACAGCGAAACCAAGACCGCATCGGGCATCGTGATCCCCGACGCAGCCGCCGAGAAGCCCGATCAGGGTGAAGTCCTGGCAGTGGGCCCGGGCAAGCGCAACGACAAGGGCGAACTGGCAGCTCTGACCGTGAAGGTCGGCGACCGCGTCCTGTTCGGCAAGTACAGCGGCCAGACCGTCAAGGTCGGCGGCGACGAGCTGCTCGTCATGAAGGAAGACGACCTGTTCGCGGTCGTCGAGAAGTAATTCAACAGATCCCCATTCGGAGTAATTAGACATGGCAGCAAAAGACGTAGTCTTCGGCGGCGAAGCCCGCGCACGCATGGTCGAGGGTGTGAACATCCTGGCCAACGCAGTCAAGGTGACCCTGGGCCCCAAGGGCCGCAACGTGGTGCTCGAGCGCTCGTTCGGCGCCCCCACCGTCACGAAGGACGGCGTGTCGGTCGCCAAGGAAATCGAACTGAAGGACAAGCTCCAGAACATGGGCGCCCAGCTCGTGAAGGAAGTGGCCTCCAAGACCAGCGACAACGCCGGTGACGGCACCACCACCGCGACCGTGCTGGCTCAAGCCATCGTTCGCGAAGGCTTCAAGTACGTGGCCGCCGGCATCAACCCGATGGACCTGAAGCGCGGCATCGACAAGGCAGTTGCTGCCCTGGTCGAAGAGCTGAAGAAGGCTTCGAAGCCCACCACCACGTCGAAGGAAATCGCTCAAGTCGGCTCGATCTCGGCCAACAGCGACGAAACCATCGGCAAGATCATCGCCGACGCGATGGACAAGGTCGGCAAGGAAGGCGTGATCACCGTGGAAGACGGCAAGTCGCTGGACAGCGAACTCGACGTCGTCGAAGGCATGCAGTTCGACCGCGGCTACCTGTCGCCCTACTTCATCAACAATCCCGAGAAGCAATCGGCGATCCTGGACAACCCGTTCGTCCTGCTGTTCGACAAGAAGATCAGCAACATCCGTGACCTGCTGCCCACGCTGGAGCAAGTCGCCAAGGCCGGCCGTCCGCTGCTGATCATCGCTGAAGAAGTCGAAGGCGAAGCCCTGGCTACGCTGGTGGTGAACACCATCCGCGGCATCCTGAAGGTCGTGGCCGTCAAGGCTCCCGGCTTCGGCGACCGCCGCAAGGCCATGCTGGAAGACATCGCCATCCTGACGGGCGGCAAGGTCATCGCAGAAGAAGTGGGCCTGACCCTCGAGAAGGTGACCCTGGCCGACCTGGGCCAGGCCAAGCGCATCGAAGTGGGCAAGGAAAACACGATCATCATCGACGGCTCGGGCGCTGCTCCGGACATCGAAGCCCGCGTGAAGCAGATCCGCGTGCAGATCGAGGAAGCCACCAGCGACTACGACCGTGAAAAGCTGCAAGAGCGCGTGGCCAAGCTGGCCGGCGGTGTTGCCGTGATCAAGGTCGGCGCGGCCACCGAAGTCGAAATGAAGGAAAAGAAGGCTCGCGTCGAAGACGCCCTGCACGCCACCCGCGCTGCAGTGGAAGAAGGCGTCGTGGCTGGTGGCGGCGTGGCTCTGCTGCGTGCCAAGCAAGCCGTGGGCGACAAGGTCAAGGGCGACAACGCTGATCAAGACGCCGGCATCAAGCTGGTGCTGAAGGCCATCGAAGCTCCCCTGCGCGAAATCGTGAACAACGCCGGCGGCGAAGCCTCGGTGGTGGTGAACGCGGTTCTGGCCGGCAAGGGCAACTACGGCTTCAATGCCGCCAACGACACGTACGGCGACATGCTCGAGCTGGGCATCCTGGACCCGACGAAGGTCACCCGCACCGCACTGCAGAACGCCGCTTCGGTGTCCTCGCTGCTGCTGACGACCGAAGCCATGGTGGCTGACGCTCCGAAGGACGACGCTCCTGCCGGCGGCGGCATGCCCGACATGGGTGGCATGGGTGGCATGGGCGGCATGGGCATGTAATTGCTCGCCCCCAGGCTGCGCGGCACTTCGTGTCCGCTACGCCTCCCCCCTACCGGGGGCGACACCTGCGGACCGGCAGAGCCGGATCCGCGGTGTCTCGCGAAATGAAAAAAGCCCGGCTTGCGCCGGGCTTTTTTCATGGGCGGTCGTGATTGCTCTGCTACTGGAATTGCGCCTGCACCGCCTTGTAGAGCGCCTGGAAGCGCGTATGCCTCGTCCTGCGGACATCGGCTCCATCGGTCGAGGGAACCAGCTTCTGCTTCACTGCCGGCAGCGTGCACACCTCTGCCACCTCGCCCCCATCCGCCAGCCAGGCCAGCCGCGCCGCGCCCAGCGCCCCACCAGTCTCGCTGCCCGCATAGAGCGTGAGCGGAACCTGGAAGATGTCGGCCAGCAACTGCCCCCACCACACACTGCGCGCGCCGCCGCCGACCAGCGCCATCTCGCGCATCGGCATGTCTTGCGGCAGCCGCAGGGTGTCGAAGCCGTCGCGCAGGCCGAAGCTCACGCCCTCGACCACGGCATAGGCGATCTCCGCCGGCCCGTGCGCATGCGTGAGCCCGAAGAGCACGCCCTGCGCGTTGGGGTTGTTGTGCGGCGAGCGCTCGCCCGACAGGTACGGAAGGAACAGCGGGCAGCGTTCGCGCTGCGCCGGCGCAACGCTTGCGGCAGCTTCGAGCAGCGCCGCCTCGTCGGCAAACCTGAAAGTCTTGGCGGCCCAGCTCACCGCGCTGGCGGCCGAGAGCATCACCGACATCTGGTGCCAGCGCTTCGGCAGCGCGTGGCAGAAGGCGTGCATCGCCTGTGCGGGGTTCGGCAGGAAGCGGTCGGTCGACACGAACACCACGCCCGACGTGCCTAGCGACACGAAGCCCTGCCCCGGCTCGACCAGCCCCATGCCGACCGCGCTCGCCGCGTTGTCACCGGCACCGCCGGCGATCTTGACGCCATCGGGCAAGCCCCATCGCCCGGCCAGTTCGGGCTTGAGCTGCGCCGACACCTCGCTGCCCTCGACCAGCCTCGGCATGTGGGCACGCGTCAGCCCCGTGGCGGCGAGCAGTTCGTCGGACCAGTCGCGCGCGCCCACGTCGAGCCACAACGTGCCCGCCGCATCCGACATCTCGCTGACGGCCTCGCCGCTGAGCATGAAGCGCAGCCAGTCCTTCGGCAGCAGCACGCGGGCGACGCGGCTGAAGATCTCGGGCTCGTGCTCGCGCACCCACAGCAGCTTGGGCGCGGTGAAACCCGGCATCGCGAGGTTGCCCGCGATCTCGCCGAGCCTGGGCACGGCGCGCGCGAGCGCTTCGCACTGCGCACCGCTGCGGCCATCGTTCCACAGGATCGCGGGGCGCAGCACCTCGCCCGCTTCGTCGATCAGCGTGGCACCGTGCATCTGGCCCGAAAGGCCGATGGCGCGCACCGCCGCGAGTTCTTCGGGGTGCGACTTGCCGAGCGCACGCATCACTTCTTCGAGCGCCTGCCACCACTGCTGCGGCGCCTGTTCCGACCACAACGGCTGCGGCCGTTCGACCGTGAGCGGCGCGCGGGCCACGCCCACGATGCGATGGTCGTCGGCGAGCAAGAGCGCCTTGAGCTCGGACGTGCCGAGGTCGAGTCCCAGATACAAGATGAGCCCCTTATTTGATTTGTTCAGACTAGCCGTGCTTTCGCGCGGCGGATGTACGAAGAGCTCGCTTTCCTTTCAAGGAACACCGAGGAACCGGCTTTGCCGGGCCTCAGGCGTAGCCCCGGCGAGGAGGTTGGCGAGGCGACGCGGAGTGCGCGCAGCCTGGCGGCGAACCTCATACCCCGAAGCGCGTGTCGGCCTGCTTGCGGAATTCGCTCGGCGTCATGCCCTTGATCTCGAGAAAGCGCCGGTTGAAGTTCGCCACGTTGTTGAAGCCCACCTGGTAGCAGATGTCGGTCACGTAGTGGTCGGTCTGCATCAGCAGGTGGCAGGCGCTGTTGATGCGCACGCGGTTGACGAAGTCGGTGAAGCTGTTGCCGGTGGAGCGCCTGAAGAAACGGCTGAAGCGGCTCTCGCTCATGCCCAGTTCGGCCGCCACGTCCGACATCGAGATCGGCTCGGCCATGTTGTTGGTGATGCGGTTGACGATGCCGTTGATCTGGTCGACCTGCGCGTCGCCGTCTGCCCCCTGCGCACCCTGCATCTGCACGCTCGACAGCAGCCGGTAATCGGTGCACTGCGCCAGGTCGGCCATGAAGTCGAGGAACAGGCCCAGGCGGCGCACGCCGCGCGCGGCCTTGATGCGGTCCCAGTGCGACTGCGCCTGCTGCGACATGCCGAAGAACTCGATGCCGTGGCGCGCCCGCTCCAGCAGCTGCATCACCTCGCGCAGCTCGGGAATCTGCGCCGCCGCGTGCTCGATGGGCTCGTGGCGGAACTGGATCACGCGGTCGCGCCCCGCCGCGCCGCCTTCGGGCACGTCCAGCGAGATCCAGTTGTGCGGCAGCCTCGGCCCGCACAGCACCAGATGCCCGGGCTGGAAGGGCCCGATCCAGTCGCCGATGAAGGCCTTGCCCGATGTCTCGGTGATCAGGTGCAGCTCGTACTCTTCATGGAAGTGCCACCGCACCAGCGGGCTCGGGAAGCCGTGCGCCAGGCAGCGCACCACGCCGGTTTCTTCGGGGGCCTCGTAGCCCAGCGAGGGGGACCGCGCGAAGTCGCGCTCCAGTTCGGGCTGACGCTGGCGGGGAATCGAGCGCTTGCGGGTGGACGTCGTCATGATGGCAGCCCGGCTCAGGGCCGGGAAGCAGCAGCAACAGCGGTATTTTGTGCCTTCGCCAGCGCGGCGTGAACCGCCTCCAGCGTCGGTGGATCGGCACCCTCGCGGGTGCAGTTGAGGGCGGCGGCGGTGGCGGCGAAGCCCATCACGCCCTTCCAGTCGTCGTCGGTCAGCGCGTCGAGCTGCCCGGGCTGCTCGATGCCGTGCGAGAGCAGCGCCACCGACAGCCCTGCCGTGAAGGTGTCGCCCGCGCCGATGGTGTCGATTACGGTCACGCGCGGCGCCGCCACGCTCAGCGGCGCATGGCCGGTGCGCCAGAGCGTCGCGCCGTCGCCGCCGCGCGTGACGATCACGGCGCGAGCGCCAGCCTTCAGGCACTCGGCGGCCAGCGCATCGACCGGCTGGCCGGGCGCGAGCAGCGCGGCGTCCTCGTCGCTGAGCTTGACCAGGTCGGCCATGCCGAACCAGCCGTTCACACGCTCGCGATAGGCGGCCATGTCGGTGATGAGGCTGGGCCGCACGTTCGGGTCGAACACGATCACGCGCTGCCCGCGGTTCGCCGCGACCAGGTCGGCGATGCGCGTGGCGGCCGGGTCCTGCAGCAGCGAGATCGAGCCGAAGTGCAGGAAGCGGCACTCCGCCGGCAACTGGGGCAGCGGCTCGGGCGCCCAGGTGGCGTCGGCGCTGCCTTGCGTATAGAAGGCGTAGCGGTTGGTCTGTGGCGTGCGCTCGACGAAGGCCAGCGTCGAAGGCGCGCCGCTGCGCAGGATGAAGCTGGTGTCCACGCCGTTGCGCTGCAGGAAGCCCATCAGCCGCTCGCCGAACAGGTCGGTCGAGAGCTGCGTGAGAAAGCCCGTCGGCTGGCCCAGCCGCGCACAGGCCACGGCCGTGTTGAGCGGCGAACCGCCCTCGTGCCCGAGGAACGCCAGGGTGCCAGCCTCGCTGGCGGTGAAATCGATGAGGGCTTCGCCCGTAAGTGCAATGCGCATGGTGTCTGGATTCTGGCGCGGTCAGGCCGGCAGGTCGCGCGCGTCGGCGAGGAAACCGCCTTCCGCGGCCAGCGTGGCGGGATGATCGAGCAATTCGGAAAACAGGCGCGGCGGAATGGTGATGGCGCCCACGCCGATCCGCAGCAGAGAAAGATAGGCCTCGCGCGAGCGGATGCTCGCCACCAGCAGCCGCGTGCCCGACGCGGGCCGCTTCGCGACCAGCGCCTGCATCTGCGCGACCAGCCCCAGCCCGTCGGCGCCGGAGTCTTCCAGGCGGCCGAGGTAGGGCGCGGCATAGGCGGCGCCCAGCTGCGCCGCGAAGTGGGCCTGCTCGGGCGCGTAAACCGCAGTCCAGGTAACGGGCACGCCCTGTTCGATGAGCCGCGCGCCGGCCGCGAAGCCCTGGCGTGTGGCCGGGATCTTCACCACCAGCTGGCCCGGCGCGAAGTGCGCGAGCAGCGCCCGCGCGTCCTCCAGCATGCCGTCGGCGTCCTGCGAATACACCTGGGCCTGCACCTGCCGCGCGCCCAGCTCGATGCAGCGGCGCAGCAGGCCGGGCACGTCGGCGCGGCCGATGCCGGCGCGCCTGAGCAGCGTGGGGTTGGTCGTCACGCCGTGCACCACCGGGTGCGGCAGGCAGGCCTGCAGCTCGGCCATGTCGGCGCTGTCGAGGTACAGGTGGAAGTCTTGGTTCATCGGGTCTTCAGCTCATGACGTTGCCGCCGTCGACATTGAGGGTCTGCGCCGTGATGTAGCGCGCCTCGTCGCTGGCGAGGAACACCGCCGCCCCCGCGATGTCGTCCGGCACGCCCATGCGTCCGAGCGGCACCGCCAGGCCGACCTGCCGCTTCTTCTCCCCGGGCTGCAGTCCTTCGGCCTTGGCGAACAGGCTGTCGACATAGTCCCACATCGGCGTGTCGACCACACCGGGGGCGATGCCGTTGACGCGGATGCCGTGCGGCGCCATGGCCAGCGCCGCGCTCTGGGTGTAGCTGATCACGGCCGCCTTGGTCGCGCAGTAGTGCGACACCAGCGCCTCGCCGCGCCGCCCGGCCTGCGAGGCCATGTTGATGACCGACGCGCCCTGCGTGCCGGCCTCCACCATATGGCGCAGCACCGCCTGCATCACGAAGAACATGCCCTTCACGTTGACGGCGAAGAGCAGGTCGAACGAAGCCTCGTCGCTGTCGAGCAGCGGCGCGAGGTCGAATACCGCCGCGTTGTTGAACAGCGTGTGGACCGGCCCGAAGGCCACCTGCGCCTCGGCCAGCATGTGCGCGATGGCCTGCGTGTCGGTCACGTCGGCCGCGATGTAGGCCAGGCTGTCGGGGTGGCCCTGCTGCAGCGCGCGCACGGCCTCGGGTGCGGCGGGCGCGCGGTCGATCACCGTGCAGCGCGCACCTTCGGCGATGCAGGCCGCGGCCACGGCCAGGCCGATGCCGCCGCCCGCGCCGGTCAGCAGCACGTGCCTGCCCTGCAGCCTGCCGCTCATGGCTTGTGCCCCGCGGCCTGCACGAAGCGCGCGACGCGTTCTCCCGCGCGGCGCACGGCATCGATCAGCCGCGCATCGCCCGCGATGTTGCCCCACAGCCCCGCGTCGGAACACAGCGCGACCACAGGGTCGGCAGCGTCGCAGATCGCGTGCGCCACGGCCTCGTCCATGCCCTGGTCCTGGTAGGCGTAGGGCAGCGCGCCCTTGTGCCAGCGCTGCAGGAAGGCCAGGAACAGCGCGGGCAGCATCGCCACGCTCTCGATGGGCTGGCCTGCAGCCAAGCGCTCGCGCACCGTCGGCGCGATGAAGCCCGGGATCTTCGAGAAGCCGTCCGCCGCCACGCGCTGGTTGGTGTCGCGGATGGCCGGGTTGCCGAAGCGGTCGAGCACCACGTCGCGGTAGGCCGCAAGGTCGATGGGGCTGGGGCTCAGGCAGGGAATGACGTCGTCCGTGACGTAATTGAAGGCCATCTTGCGGATGGCCGCATCGTGCGTGCCTTCGTGGATGAAGCCCAGCCCGATCAGCGTGCCCGCCCAGGCCACGCAGCTGTGAGTGGCGTTGAGGATGCGGATCTTGGCTTCTTCATACGGCTGCACCGACTCGACCAGCTCCACGCCCACGCGGCCCCAGTCGGGGCGGCCGGCCACGAAGTCGTCTTCGATCACCCACTGGATGAAGCTCTCGCCGGTGATGGCGGCTGCGTCGTCGCGTCCGGTGGCGGCCTTCACGCGCGCGCGCAACTCGGGCGGCGGGCGCGGCGTGATGCGGTCGACCATGGCGTTGGGGCAGCGGGTGTTCGCGTTCACCCAGGCCAGCAGGTCGGCATCGTCCGCCAGGCCGATGAACTCCAGCAGGCCGGCGCGGAAGCGGTCGCCGTTGTGGCGCAGGTTGTCGCAGTTCAGCAGCGTCAGCGGGCCCGCGTTCGCGGCCTTGCGCGCGCGCAGGATGGCGCAGACGGCGCCGTAGATGGTCACGCCGTCGCCACCCGTCTCGCCGCGCCGTGCGCGCTCCACGTCGGCCGCGAGGTCGCTGAAGGAGAGATCGAGCTTGCCCTTGTCATCGAGGTAGTAGCCGGCCTCGGTCACGGTGAACGACACGATGCGCGTCGAAGGCGCCGCGCCGCGGGCGATCACGCCCGCCAGCGAACGCTCCCAGGGCAGCACCTCGCGGATCGCGGAGATCTCTTCGTAGCGGTACTCACCCGCGGGCGAGACGGTTTCGAGCGTGTAGCGCCCGCCCTGCGTCTGCAGCGCCGCGACGACCTCGGCCATGTCCGGCCGGATGTTGGCGCCCGAGAGCGACCAGCGGGTGTCGCCCGCGTCGATCAGCCGCTGCAGGTACACGGCCTGGTGGGCGCGGTGGAACGAGCCCAGGCCGAGATGGAGCACCGTGAACTCGGAGAGAGCCGGTGGAGTTTGCGCAATGGTCACGAGAAGGTCCGTTGAAAAGACGGTGGACAGGAGTAGATGGGTCAGGTCACGCGGCGACCGAGCGGCCCTCGCGGTTGAAGAGATGCAGCACCGACGGATCGAGCTCCACGGCCACGTCGTCGCCGGCCTGCAGCGGCGTGCGGTCGTTCTGCCGCGCGATCAGCGGCACGCCCCCCACGTCGACGTGGATCAGCGTGTCGGCACCCAGCGCCTCGACCAGCTCGACGCGGCCGAGCACGTCGGTCACCGGCGCGCCCTGCTTCGGATGCACGCGCAGCCCCTCGGGGCGCACGCCCAGGAAGCCGTCGGCGGGCAGCCTGCCGCCGGTCGCGGCGGAAAAGGAAGGAATGGCGTTGGCCGCCACCATGTTCATCGACGGCATGCCGATGAACTGCGCCACGAACTGGTTGGCCGGGCGGTCGTACAGCTCCAGCGGCGTGCCGACCTGCTCGATCAGCCCGTCCTTCAGCACCACCACGCGGTCGGCCAGCGTCATGGCCTCGACCTGGTCGTGCGTCACGTAGATGGTGGTCGCGCCCAGCGCGCGGTGCAGCTTGTGGATCTCCACGCGCGTGTTGCCGCGCAGTGCGGCGTCGAGGTTCGAAAGCGGCTCGTCGAACAGAAACACCTTCGGCGCCCGCACGATGGCGCGGCCGATGGCCACGCGCTGGCGCTGGCCGCCCGAGAGGTCCTTGGGCGTTCGGTCGAGGTACTGCGTGAGGTTCAGCGTCTTCGCCGCGTACTCCACCTTCGTCTTGATCTCGCTCTTGGAGACGCCCGCCAGCTTGAGCGCGAAGGACATGTTGTCGTACACGCTCATGTGCGGATAGAGCGCGTAGCTCTGGAACACCATCGCGAGGTCGCGCTTGCCCGAGGGTGCCCAGGTGATGTCCTTGCCGTCGAGCAGCAGGTTGCCGCTGGTGATCGGCTCCAGCCCCGCGATCAGCCGCAGCAGCGTCGACTTGCCGCAGCCCGAGGGCCCGACGAAGACGATGAACTCGCCCTTCTGGATCTGCAGGTCGACGCCCTTGATGATGTTGACTTCACCAAAGCTCTTCTTGATGTTCTTGAGTTCGAGGTAGGCCATTCACGACTCCTTGATGTTTTGCCAGCAGGCGAGCGATGCGCCGACGTTGTTCGAAAGCGCGCAGCGCCCCCTCGAGGGGGTTGGCGAAGCGACACGCAGTGCGCGAAGACTGGGGGTGTTCATTTCACGGCGCCGAAGGTCAGGCCTTGCACCAGTTGCTTCTGGCTGAACCAGCCGAACACCACGATGGGCGCGATGGCCATCAGCGAGGCGGCCGACAGCTTGGCCCAGAACAGGCCCTCGGGGCTGGAGTAGGAGGCGATGAGCGTGGCCAGCGTGCCGGCCTTGGCCGAGCTGAGGTTGAGCGCCCAGAAGGCCTCGTTCCAGCTCAGCACCAGGCACAGCAGGCCGGTGGATGCGAGCCCGCCCACCGACAGCGGCATCACCACGTGGCGGAACTCGGTCCAGAGGCTCGCGCCGTCCATGCGCGCGGCCTCCAGGATTTCGGGCGGAATGTCCTTGAAGGCGCTGTAGAGCATCCACACCATGATCGGCAGGTTCGACAGCGTGAACACGATGGTCAGCGCGGTGAGCGAATCCAAGAGGCCCGCGGTCTGCGCGATCACGTAGATCGGCACCAGCGCGCCCACGGCCGGCATCATCTTGGTGGAGAGCATCCACATCAGGATGTCGCGCGTCTTCTTCGTGCGGAAGAAGGCCATCGAGTACGCGGCCGGCGCCGCGATCAGCAGGCCCAGGATGGTCGAGCCCAGGCTGGTGATGAGCGAGTTGCGCGCGTACAGCAGGTAGTCGCTGCGGCGCTGCACCTCGCCGAAGTTGTCGAGCGTGGGCTCGAAGATGAACAGCGGCGGCACGTGGATCGCCTGCAGCTCCGTCTTGAAGGCCGTGAGGAACAGCCAGCCGAGCGGGAAGAACAGCAGCAGCGCGACGATCCACGCACCGGCGGTGCGCAGCAGCTGCGGCAGGAAGTTGCTGGGAGCTTGTGTCTGTTGCATGGTGCGCGGCTCCTCAGTCAAGGTTCTTGCCGATGATTCGGATGAGGAACACGGCCACGATGTTGGCCAACACCACCGCGAACAGCGCGCCCGCCGAGGCCACGCCCACGTCGAAGTTCATGAGCGACTGCTTGAAGATCATGTAGGTCATGTTCGTGCTCTCGTTGCCCGGGCCGCCGTTGGTGGTGATGGCGATCTCCGCGAACACGCTGAGCAGAAAGATCATCTCGATCATGATCACCACCGCCATCGGACGGGCGAGGTGAGGAATGGTGAGATAGAAGAAGCGCTGGATGGCGCTCGCGCCGTCCATGCGCGCGGCCTCCATCTGCTCGCGGTCGAGCGACTGCAGCGAGGTGATGAAGATCAGGCAGGCAAAGGGCAGCCACTGCCAGGCCACCATGATGATCACCGACAGCAGCGGCACGTCGGTGAGCCAGTCGACAGGCTCGGCGCCGAAGGCGCGCCACACGTCGGCCAGGATGCCGTAGATGGGGTTCATCATCATGTGCTTCCACAGCAGCGCGTTGACAGCGGGCATGACGAAGAAGGGCGAGATCAGCAGCACCCGCACGATGCCGCGCCCCGGGAAGGGCTCGTTCACCAGCAGCGCGAGCAGCACGCCGAGCACCACCGTGATGACGATCACGCTGCCGATCAGCAGCAGCGTGTTCCACGTGGCCGGCCAGAAGTCGGGGTCGGTGATGAAGTAGTGAAAGTTCTCGATGCCCGCGAAGGTGCGCTCGCCGGGCTGCATGAGGTTGTAGTTCACGAACGAGAAGTACAACGTCATCACCAGCGGCACGATCATCCAGAGGAAGAGCGTGAGCACGGCGGGCGCCATGAGGGCGCGTGGCAGGAGTCTTTTCATTGTGTGTTCCTCTCTGGGGGCTGTTGCCCCCTCTCCCGCTTGCGGGAGAGGGTTGGGGTGAGGGCATGCGACACATGCGGTGGGCGCGCCGCCCCCTCACCCTGCCCTCTCCCCGAGGGGAGAGGGTAAGAAGGCGGCTTACTTGTAGTAGCCCGCCTTCTTCATCTCGCGCTCAGCCGCCGTCTGCGAGGTCTTCAGCGCCTGGTCCACAGTGACCTTGCCCGACAGCGCCGCACTCATCTGCTGCCCCACCGCCACGCCGATCGCCTGGAACTCGGGAATGGCCGCGTACTGCACGCCCACATAAGGCGACTTCGGCAGCGTGCTGTCCGTCAGGTTCGCGCTGTCGATCGCCTTCTTTTCGGCCGCTGCGAACTTGGCGACCTTCTGGAACTCGGGGTTCGCGTAGGTCGACTTGCGCGTGCCGGTCGGCACCGAGGCCCAGCCGGTTTCCTTGGCCACCAGCGCGATGTAGTCCTTCGACGTGGCCCACTTGATGAACTTCTGCGCCGCCTCGTCCTTGGTCGAGCTGGCCGGGATGGCGAGGTTCCACGACCACAGCCAGTTGGCGCCCTTGGGCGTGGCGGCGGTGGGCGCCTGCGCGAAGGCCACCTTGTCGGCCACCTTCGACTGCTTCGGATCGCTGATGAACGATGCCGCGATGGTCGCGTCCACCCAGGCCGCGCACTTGCCTTCGTTGAAGAGCGCGAGGTTCTCGTTGAAGCTGTTGGCCGAGGCGCCCGGAGGTCCGTCCTTCTTCATCAGGTCGACGTAGAAGGTGATGGCGTCCTTCCAGGGCTTGGTGTCGATCTGCGGCTTCCACTGCATGTCGAACCACTGGCCGCCGTTGGTGTTGACCAGCGTGGTGAGGAAGGCCATGTTGTCGCCCCAGCCCGGCTTGCCGCGCAGGCACATGCCGTACACGCCCGCCTTCGGATCGTTGGCCTTGTCGGCGAACTCCTTCACCTGCGCCCAGGTGGGCTGATCGGGGAACTTCACGCCCACCTTGTCGGCCAGGTCCTTGCGGTACATGAGCATGGAGCTCTCGCCGTAGAAGGGCGCTGCGTAGAGCTTGCCCTCGTTCGACAGGCCGTCGCGGATGGCGGGCAGCAGGTCGTCCACGTCGTAGGCGGCATCGGTGGCGATGGGCTTGAGCCAGCCTTTCTTCGACCAGATCGGCGTCTCGTACAGGCCGATGGTCATCACGTCGAACTGGCCGCCCTTGGTGGCGATGTCGGTGGTCACGCGCTGGCGCAGCGTGCCTTCCTCCAGCGTGACCCACTTGAGCTTGATGTCGGGGTTGGCCTTCTCGAAGAAGGGGGTGAGCTTCTGCATCTCGATCATGTGGCCGTTGTTCACGGTCGCGATCACGAGTTCGGTGGCGGCCTGCGAGACGACGCCCGTACCGATGAGTGCGAGGACGAGGCCCGCTTTCAGAAAACGCTTCATGTTGTCTCCTAGAGGAAGTGAGCGACGCCCTCTTTCTGCCTGTCGGGTCGCCGTGCCGCGAATTCTGGAGAAGCGTGCCTGCGGTTTTGGTACTGGCGCCGCCAGCACCAGTACTTTCATGCACCAGTTGGCTAGTGAATTCCCTAGTTAACGCAATACAGCATGGAAAACAGCAGCACAAAGGCTTCAGGCGCCGCCCAGCAGCTGGCGCCGCAGCTGCGCCGCCGCGGGCGACAGCGCCCGGTCGGTGCGGGTGATCAGGCAGATCGGCGGCACGCGCACCGGCAACTCCACCGGCACCACACGCAGCACGCCGAGACGGGCGTAGTGGCCGGCCTGCGAGGCGGGCATCACGGCCGCCATGTCGGAGTTCTCCAGCAAGGCGGTGATGGCAATGGGCGATGCCGTTTCGATGATGTCCAGCCGCTCCCGTATGCCCGCCTCGCGCATCGCCGCCTCGAAGCGCCCGCGCTGCGGCGAGCCCGGCGGCTGCAGCACCCAAGACCAGCCCGCCATCTCGGCCAGCGTGACGGTGCCGCGCTCGAACACCGGGTGGGCCGCGCGCACCACCACCACCTGCGACTCGCCCAGGAGCGGCACGCTCGCGTACTTCGCCTCGTCGTGGCCGTCGGTGAGGCGGCCCAGCACGAAATCGACGTCGCCCTGCTCCAGCTGCGCCTGGATCACGTCGCTGGTCTCGACCACCACCGACACCGCCACCTGCGGATGCCTGCGGTGGTATTCCACCAGCGCCGGCGCCAGCAGCTGCGGCACCGCGCCGGGCACGCTGCCCACGCGCAGTGCGCCGCTGAGGCCCGAGCGCAGGGCCAGCATCTCCTCGCGGGCGGTGCCGAAGTCGCTGAGCACGCGGCGGGCGTAGCGGATCAGGATCTCGCCATACGGCGTGGGCTCCATGCCGCGCGCCAGCCGCTCGAAAAGCTTCTCGCCCAGCGAATCCTCCAGCTGCTGCAGCAGCTTGGTGGCCGCCGGCTGGCTGATGTTCATGGCCTCGGCCGCCCGGCCCAGGTGGCGATGGGTGTCGAGCCGGGCCAGCAGAAGCAGCTGGCGCGGCCGCACGAGGAGCATCAGCGAGGCGTCGGAAGGCCCTTGGGTCATGCACAAAAGTATATGGAGCCCCGGCCTTTTTCGATTGGATCGCGCGGGCGTTGCTCCTTACGCTTGCCCCACAACAAGCAGGAGACAAACCCGATGAAGCCTTCTTTTATCGCCCGCGCCGCAAGGCTGGCAGGGTTGGCCACCATGGCATTGCTGGCGGCGGCACCGGCCGGCGCGCAGCAGCCGACCTACCCCGACAAGCCCATGCGCATCATGGTCGGCGCCTCGCCCGGCGGCGGCACCGACATCCTGGCGCGCGTGCTGGCCGACAAGTTCTCGCCCGCGCTCAAGCAGCCCGTGGTGGTGGAGAACCGGCCGGGCGCATCCAACACCATCGCCGGCGAGCTCACCGCCCGCGCGCCGGCCGACGGCGCCACGCTGCTGCTGGCCACCAACACGGCGCAGGCGGTGGCGCCGCACATCCTCAAGCTCAAGTACGACCCGCTGAAAGACCTGCAGCCCGTGGGCCTGGTGGCCGTGATGCCCAACGTGCTGGTGGTGTCCGCCAGCTCGCCCTACAGGTCGGTGAAGGACCTGGTGGCGGCCATGGCCGCGAAGCCCGGCAGCTTCAAGTACGCCTCTTCCGGCATCGGCAGCACGCAGCATGTGGGCGGCGAGGCCTTCAACCTGGCCACCGGCATGAAGTCGATCCACGTGCCCTACAAGGGCAGCTCGCAGGCGCACGTCGACATCATCGCGGGCGAGGTCGACATGATGTTCGACAGCACCTCCTCGGCCATGGGCCAGATCAAGGCCGGCAAGTTCCGCGCGCTCGCGGTGAGCGCGCCGCAGCGCTCGCCCGAGCTGCCCGACGTGCCCACGCTGGCCGAGCAGGGCATCAAGGGCGCCGACGTGTCGACCTGGTACGGCCTCTACGTCACCGCCGGCACGCCGCGCCCTGCGGTGGAGCGCCTGAGCGCAGAACTCTCGCGCACGCTGAAGCTGGCCGACGTGCAGACGCGCATCAAGGCCCTGGGCGGCGAGCCCGGCGGGCTGACCGGCGAACCCTTCGCGGCGATGAACCGGCAGGAGTTCGACCACTACGGCCAGCTTGTGCGCGACGCCAACATCAAGGCCGAATGAGGCGGCCGGACTCTCTTTCACTCCTTCCCCCTGCCCTTCCCCTTCAACCGCATCCGACCGACACCATGTCCATTTCCTCCTCCCAGACTCCAGGCGTGACTTCCGCCAAGCCCCGCATCGCCGTGCTGCTCGGCGACCCGAGCGGCATCGGCCCCGAGATGGCGGTGAAGCTGCTCGCGCGGCAGCGCAACCTTGACGCCGCGCGCGTGCTGCTGATCGCCGACCCGGTCGTGCTCGCGTCCGGCGAGCGCATCGCGGGCGAAAAGCTGAACCCGCTGCGGGTCGACAGCCTCGATGCAGTGCGCTTCGAGGACGGCCGCCCCACCCTCCTCGCCAGGGACTGGATGGAGGGCCGCGAGCCGGTGCTCGGCGAGTCGAACGAACACTCGGGCCGGGCCTCGTTCGAGGCGCTGGAACTGGCCACGCTGGCGGTTCGGCGCGGGCAGGCCGAGGGCATCCTCTTCGCGCCGCTCAACAAGCATTCGCTGCGCCTGGGCGGCCTCGTGCACGAGGACGAGCTGCGCTACATGCAGGAGCGCTTCGCAGTGGAAGGCTTCGTCTGCGAGTTCAACCTCACGGGCTCGCTGTGGACCTCGCGCGTGACCTCGCACATTCCGCTGAAGGACGTGGCCGGCCACATCACGGTGCAGGGCGTGAGCGACGCGGTGAAGATCATCGCCAATGCCCTGCAGCGCGCGGGCGTGGCGCAGCCGCGCATCGCGGTGACGGGGCTCAACCCGCACGCGGGCGACGGCGGCTCCATCGGCATGGAGGAGATCGAGATCATCGCGCCCGCCATCGAGCAACTGCGCGCCGAGGGTCTCGACGCACGCGGCCCCTTCTCGCCCGACACGGTGTTCATCGGTGCGCGGCGCGGCGACGTGGATGCTGTGGTGTCGATGTACCACGACCAGGGCCAGATCGCGATGAAGCTCATGGGATTCGAGCAGGGCGTGACGCTGCACGGTGGCCTGCCGGTGCCGGTGGCCACCTCGGCCAGCGGCAGCGCATTCGACATCGCGGGCAAGGGCATCGCGAAGATCGAGGGGCTGCAGCAGGCCTTCGACCTGTGCGTGCGCATGGCCAGCGGCGCGCCCGTGCGCGAGCAGGCACAGGCGGTGACGGCCTGACGCATCGCATGAAGCAAGGCAAAAAGAAAAGGGGCCGCTTGCGCGGCCCTCTTGCATTGAAAACCCGGAAGACTCAGGCAGAGACAACCGGCGCTTCGCCGTAGTTGTTGGACGCGGGCTGCGAAGGCTGGACGTAGAAGTAGATCAGCACGAGGTTGACGATCGGGATGATCATCAGGAGCTGGAGCCAGCCGCTCTTGCCGATGTCATGCAGGCGGCGGGCGCCCACTGCCAGCGCGGGCAGCAGGAAGGCCAGGGCCGCGATGCCGTAGACGTACTGGTGGATGAGGCTGGCGACGATCAGAACGATCACCTCGGCCAGCACGAACCACCAGTACTCGGAACGCGATGCACGGCCGTTGAAATCGGCGTACTTGTTGAAGCAGGTCTTGACCGCTGTTTGAAAATCCATTGTTCGACTCCTCTTTTGTGATTGGTCCCAGGGAAATTTCCCGGGGCCATCATATCGATGCGTCTTTCAACGGCAAATACAGCCGGAAGCCATAGCCTGGCTTAAAACAAAAGGCTCCGAAATCGCTTTTCCCGCGGCCCTCGATCAGCTTCCAAGCCGCTTCAGCAGCCCCGCGGTGGAGGCATCGAGCCCCGTGATGTCGCCCGATGCGAGGCGCGGCTCGATGTCCTTGGCGAGCACCTTGCCGAGCTCCACGCCCCACTGGTCGAAGCTGTTGATGCCCCACAGCGCACCGCTGGTGAACACGCGGTGCTCGTACATCGCGAGGAACGCACCCAGCGCCTCGGGCGTGAGCTTCTCGAACACGAAGAAGCTGCTCGGCCGGTTGCCAGGGAAGTTCCTGTGGCCGCCCTCGTCGAGCTTGCCCACCATCAGCGCCTGCGCCTGCGCGAGCGCATTGGCCAGCAGCTTGGGGTGATGGCCTTCGAGGTCGTGCGAGGCATCGCGCACCGCCACGAACTCGAGCGGCGTCACGTCGGTGCCCTGGTGCAGCATCTGGAAGTAGGCGTGCTGGCCGTTGGTGCCGGGCTCGCCCCACAGCACCGGCGAGGTGCCGAAGGCCAGCGGCTTGCCGCCCGCGTCGACCTGCTTGCCGTTGCTCTCCATCTCGAGCTGCTGCAGGTAGGCCGGCACGCGCTTCAACGCGCTGTGGTACGGCGCGATGCTGCGGCTCGTGAACTTGTGGAAGTTGCGGTACCAGACATCGAGCAGCCCGAGGCGCACCGGCAGGTTGCGCTCCAGCGGCGCGGTGCGGAAGTGCTCGTCCATCGCATGCGCGCCTGCCAGCAGCCGGCGGAAGCCCTCGGCACCGATCGCCAGCGCGATCGGCAGGCCGATGGCCGACCACAGCGAATAGCGCCCGCCGACCCAGTCCCAGAAGCCGAAGGTGGTGTCGATGCCGAACTTCTTCGCCGCTTCCACGTTGGTGGTGAGTGCGGCGAAATGGCCCGCGATGTCGGTGCCGCCCGACTGCTCGTACCAGCGCCTGGCCGATTGCGCATTGGTCATCGTCTCGGCCGTGGTGAAGGTCTTGGAGGCGATGAGAAACAGCGTGTGCTCGGGCGCCAGGCCCTGCAGCACGCCGGCCAGTTCGTGGCCATCGACGTTCGAGACGAAGTGGAAGCGCTTGCCCGGCGCGGCGAATTCGGCCAGCGCCAGCACCGCCATCTGCGGGCCGAGATCGGAGCCCCCGATGCCGATGTTGATCACGTCGGTGATCGTGTGGTCGGCGCGCACCTTCTCTGCATAGGCCAGCATCGCGTCGAGCGTGGCATGCACTTCGCGCAGTTCGCTGGCCGTCTTCGGACCCGTGGGCGCGTCGGCCGGCGCGCGCAGCAGCGTGTGCAGCACGGCGCGGTCTTCGGTGTTGTTGATGTGCTCGCCGGCGAACATGGCGTCGCGATGCGCTTCCAGGCCGCATTCGCGCGCCAGCTTGAAGAGCAGTTCCTCGGTGCGCGCGTCGATCAGGTTCTTCGACAGGTCGGCGAACACGAAGGGTGCCTCCTGGCTGAAGCGCTCGAAGCGGCCGGCGTCTTCCACGAAGGCATGACGCAGGTCGAACTGGCGACCCGCGGTGTCGAAGCCGGCCTGCAGTTGCGTCCAGGACGGCGCGCGGTCGCAGCGAAGGGTCATGGCCATCTTTACTTGCCGCTTTCCTGCATGAGCTTCTCGAGCTTCACGGCGTCGGCCGCGAAGGCGCGGATGCCTTCGGCCAGCTTCTCGGTGGCCATGGCGTCTTCATTGAGCGCGAAGCGGAAGCTCGCCTCGTCGTAGCTGACCTTGGCGATGTCGGCGCCGGTGGCCTTGGGGTCGAGCGCATGCTGCAGCGGCTCGTTGCTCGCGGCCAGCTCCGCCAGCAGCTCGGGGCTGATGGTCAGCAGGTCGCAGCCGGCCAGGGCCTTGATCTGCCCCACGTTGCGGAAGCTCGCGCCCATCACTTCGGTCTTGATGCCGTGCTGCTTGTAGTAGGCATAGATCTGGCGCACCGACTTCACGCCGGGGTCGTTGGCACCGGCGCTCTCCGCCTCGTTCCAGTTGGCGCCGGCCGACTTCTTGTACCAGTCGTAGATGCGGCCCACGAAGGGCGAGATCAGTTGCACGCCCGCCGCGCCGCAGGCCACGGCCTGTGCGAAGGAGAACAGCAGCGTCAGGTTGGTGCGGATGCCCTTGCGCTCAAGCTGGCGCGCGGCCTCGATGCCTTCCCAGGTGGAGGCCACCTTGATGAGCAGGCGCTTTTCGGTGTCGATGCCTTCGGCCTTGTACAGCGCCACGATGCGCTCGCCGCGCGCGACGGTCGCGGCCGTGTCGAAGGACAGGCGGGCATCGACCTCGGTGGAGACGCGGCCCGGGATGATGGAGAGGATCTCGGTGCCGAAGCGCACCAGCAAGCGGTCGATGACTTCGTCGAGCGGCTTGCCTGCGTGCTTCTTCACGGTCTCGTCGAGCAGAGGCCGGTACTCGGGCTTCTGCACGGCCTTGAGGATCAGCGACGGGTTGGTGGTCGCGTCCTGCGGCTTGGACATGCTGAGCTGTTTGAAGTCACCGGTGTCGGCGACAACGGTGGTCCACTGGCGGAGTGCATCGAGTTGGTTCATGAAATCATTATCCTGTGCCGGTTGTGACAAGACCTGCACGCAGTTGCGCGTCGGCCGATGTTTTCATGCGCACCGTAGCACGGGTTTCCGCGCGGCTCCATCGGCCTGAGCCGAGTGGGGTTGTCGGTTTCTTCTACGGTTTCCGCCCCCGCTGGTGTCCCCTGGCTCTCCCCTTGGCGCCCTACAGCGCCTGTGGTCCGTGGCTGACGGCCCGGCGCCCGCCGCACGGCTAGGCTTTGCCGTACTGCGAATGTCTTCAGCAGTTTCAGCAGACGCAAAGTCTTTCCCTTCAGGAGCCCTCATGACCACTCGCCGACCTCCCGCCAACGTCAGGCCCTTCGACGACCGCCGCACCAGCCATGCGATCGGCGCGATGGCCACGGCCTTCGTCGTGGGCGGGGTGGCAACGTGGTTCGCGCTGGGTGCCGCACGCACGGCGCGTGCCCAGCCCGCGGGCCCCGCCGATGGCGCCCCGCTGATGCGCGCGCCGCTGCAGGTGGTGGCGCCCGTCGACCTGCAGCGCTATGCCGGCATCTGGCACGAACAGGCCCGTCTGCCGAACCGCTTCCAGAAGCAATGCGCGGGCCCGGTGAGCGCCGAGTACACGCCCCAGCCCGATGGCACGGTGCAGGTTCGCAACCGCTGCCTGCGGGACGACGGGAATTTCGACGAGGCCGTCGGCACGGCCCGCGTGGTGCCGGTGGCAGGACAGCCCGGCGCGGGCCGCCTCGAAGTGCGCTTCGCCCCGGCCTGGCTGGGATGGCTGCCGATGGTCTGGGGCGACTACTGGATCCTGAAGCTGGACCGCGACTACCAGGTGTCTCTGGTCGGCACGCCCGACCGCAAGTACCTCTGGGTGCTCTCGCGCGCACCGCGCCTGGAAGACGCGGTGCTGCAGGCCGAGCTGGACTACGCCCGCAGCCTGGGGTTCGACACCGGCAAGGTGACGCTGACCGGCAGGTAACGCTGCAGCTGCGAGGGCAGCATGGCCGGCGAGGTGCAGTGGATGGCCTGCCAGCCGAAGGCGCGCGCCGCCTCCACGTTGGCCGCCGAGTCGTCGATGAACACGGTCTGCGCCGGGTCGAGCGCATGGCGCGTCGCCAGGACCTCGTAGATCTCGCGCTCTGGCTTGAGGAATTTCACGTCCCCCGAGAACACGCCGCCGTCGAAGCGCCCCATGAAGGCATGCCGGCGCTCGATGGCACGGGCATAAGGCGAGGGCATGTTCGACAGGTAGTACAGCCGCAGCGGCTGACCGGCGTCGCGGTGGGCGATCAGCCGTTCGAGCATCTCGACGGTGACGCCGATCGGCTCCAGCCGCTCGCCCAGCCCGTCGAGCATGGCGAAAAGCGGTTCCGGCGGCAGCGCCAGCCGGGCCGACATGCGGGCGATGGAATCGGCCAGCGTGCGGGTGCCGCAGTCGAAGCTGGTCCAGTCGTCGTGATGGAAGAGCGCGCGGCCCATGGCCGCCGCGGCGGCTTCAGTGGGTGCGTGTGGAGCGAGATGGGCCTGTACCAGCCGGGTGGGCTCCCATGCGAACAGCACGGCGCCCAGGTCGAAAACCACGTTCATGGCCCCATTGTTTCATGCGCCGGGCACCACGCTCACGCCATGGGCTCCCAGGGACAGGGTGGTCTGCGCGCCGGTCGCCAGCGGGCTGGACAGGTCGGTCGACACCACGAAGACCGGCCCCAGGGTGGTGTCGAAGCCGTATTCGTAGAAACTGCCGAGGTAGGCGGCCTTGCGAAGCGTGGCCGGCAAGCCACCCGGAGCACCGATCTGCCACGCCTCCGGCCGCACCGCCACCTTCACCGTGCCGGGCGCCACCGCATAGCGCGGCTGCAGGCGCAGGGGGCCTAGCGCCACGCTGCCGTCGGCCTCGGCCACCGCCGGGAACACCATCGCCTCGCCCATGAAACCGGCGACGAACTCGCTCTCGGGCCGGCCGTAGAGCTGTTCGGGCGTGCCGCGCTGGGCGATCACGCCGTGGTCCATCACGATGATCTGGTCGCTCACCGCCAGCGCCTCGCTCTGGTCGTGCGTGACGTAGGCCACAGTCAGCTTCAGCCGCTGCTGCAGCGCGCGGATCTCCTCGCGCATCTCGCGGCGCAGCCGGGCGTCGAGGTTCGACAGCGGCTCGTCGAACAGCAGCACCGCCGGCTCCAGCACCAGCGCGCGCGCCAGCGCCACCCGCTGCTGCTGGCCGCCCGAGAGCTCGCTGGGCAGCCGCTCGTCGAAGCCGACCAGCCCCACGCCGCGCAGCGCCTCGCGCGCCCGCGCCGCGGCCTCCTCCTTCTTCACGCCGCTCATGCGCAGCCCGTAGGCCACGTTCTCGATCACGTTCATGTGCGGGAACAGCGCGTAGCTCTGGAACATCATGCTCACGTTGCGCTCGGCCGGCCCCAGCGTGGTGACGTCGCGCCCGCCCATCAGGATCGACCCCGAGGTGGGCGACTCGAGCCCCGCGATCATGCGCAGCGTGGTCGTCTTGCCGCAGCCCGAGGGGCCGAGGATGGTGGTGAGCGTGCCCACCGGCACCTCGAAGCTGATGCCCTTGACGGCCAGCGGCGCGTTCTTGTCTGCGCCGTAGCGCTTGGTGACGTTGCGGAATTCGATGCCGTTGCTCATGAAGTCAGAACCCCAAATTTCAGAACGCAGAAGTCGCGAAGATTGCGCAGAAGTCGCAAAAGAAAACCAAAGGAAATTTCTGGATGTTCCTTTCGCGACTTCTGCGCAACTTCTGCGACCTCTGCGTTCGGCTGCCCGTATTCACTGGGTCAACACCGGCGCGGTGCCGCGCCGTCCCAGCCTGCGCTCGCCGACCACCCACTGCACCAGCGCGATGGCCAGCGACATCAGGATCATCAGCACCGTGCAGTACGCCAGCGCGATGCCGTAGTCGCCGTTGCCCACGCGGCCGATGATGTAGGTGGTGGCGAGCTCGTTCTCGGCCGTGACCAGGAAGATCACGGCACTCACCGTCGTCATCGCGCGCACGAAGCTGTAGACCAGCGCGGCCACCAGCGCCGGCTTCAACAGCGGCAGCACCACCCGGAAGAGCGTCTGCGAGGTCGATGCGCGCAGCATCAGCGAGGCCTCGTCCAGCGAGCGGTCGAGCTGCTTGAAGGCCGCCGTGCCGGCGCGCACGCCCACCGGCAGGTTCCGGAACATGAAGCACAGCACGATGATCAGCCCCGTGCCCGTGAGCTCGAAGGGCGGCACGTTGAAGGCCAGGATGTAGCTCACGCCGAGCACGGTGCCGGGAATCGCGAAGGCCAGCAGCGCGCCGAACTCGAAGAGGCCCTGTCCCCTGAACTCGTTGCGCGCCAGCAGCCAGGCGATGAGCAGGCCCAGCGCCGCGGTGATGGGCGCCGAGATGCCCGCTAGCTTGAGCGTGGTGATCAGCGAGTTCCACGCGGTGCCGGCCCACACCAGCCCGAACTGTCCCCATTCGAGCGAGAACGCCGTCTTGAAGTGGTTGAGCGTGAAGGTGTAGTCGCGGCCCCAGGTCTGCACGAAGCCGCCCGCGAAGGCGAACAGGTAGACCACCGCGGTGAAGGCGATCCACGGCAGCGCGATGCACAGGATGGTGCGGCGCACGCCGTCGGGCAGCGCCATCGGGATGCCGGCGTCGCCCTTGCCGCTGACGGTGGTGTAGTTCTGCCTGCCCAGCAGGCCGCGCTGCAGCGCGAACACGCCGAGCGCGAAGAGCGTGAGCACCCAGGCCAGCGAGGCCGCGCGGCCCTGGTCGTACTGCGCGCCGACGATGGCGAAGAAGATGTCGGTCGACAGCACCGAGAACTGCCCGCCCACCACCACCGGGTTGCCGAAGTCGGCGATGCTCTCGATGAAGCCCACCAGGAAGGCGTTGGCCAGCCCGGGCTTCAGCAGCGGCAGCGTGATGGTGAAGAAGGCCCGGCGGCGGTCGGCGCGCAGCATCTGCGCGGCCTCCTCCAGGCTGGGCGCGATGCCCTGCACCACGCCGCGCATGATCATGAAGGCGATGGGCGTGAAGGCGAAGAGCTGCGCCACCAGCACGCCCGGCATGCCGTAGAACCAGCGCGTGGGCTCGATGCCGAAGGCGCTCTCCAGCACCTGGTTGACGATGCCCGCGCGGCCGAAGAGCAGGATCAAACCCAGCCCCACCACGAAGGGCGGCGTGATGATCGGCAGCAGCGCCAGCACCCGCAGCGCGCCCTGCCCGCGCTTGCTGCCGCGCTCGGCCATCAGCGCCATCAGCGTGCCGAGGAAGGTGGTTCCGGCGGCCGTGAGCAGCGCAAGCACCAGCGTGTTCCAGGCCACGCCGCAACGCACGCCGCCCGCAAGGCAGCCCAGCCCCCAGATGCGCTCGGTGAATACGCGAGCGAAGAAGGCGGCGGCCGACCACTGCCCATCTTCATCGAAGAAAGCGCCCGACAGCGCCTTGCTCACCGGGTATGCGATGAACAGCGCCATCAGTACGCCGCAGCCGACCACCGCGGCGGACACGAACAGGTCGCCCTTGAAGAGCCCCAGCCGCGCGATGCCGAAGGCCGCCAGCAGCACCAGCGCCGTGAGCGCCACGAAGCCGCCCGCGCCGAGGCCGAACTGGTTGACCGCCAGCTCGCCGAACTGCGCGTTGAGCACGGCCACGCTCCAGCCGCGCGCGCCGATGGTGAAGCCGGTAGCGGCGAGCCCCAGCGCGCCGATCAGGCCGCCGGCCAGCAGCCAGCGCCCCTGCGTCCTGCCGGCCGGAAGCCACGCGCCCACGGCGCACAGCAGCAGGCCGGCCAGGCCCACGAAGAGCCAGACGCGGCCCTGCGTGGCGGCTTGCATCAGCCCGTTGGCGCCCTCCCCCTGGCCGAAGACCTGCGGAACGGCCTCGTACCAGGTCGAATCCTGGATCGCATACCAGGGCAGCAGCAGGTAGGCCGCGAAGCCCAGAGCGATCCACGCCCGAACCCAGCGCTGCGAGCGCCGGGCCGCGGCGAGCGATGCCGGATTGGCCGGCGCGCCCGCGTCGATAGCACCCGCTTTCACTTAGCGCGGCAGCGAGTTGACTTCCTTCTCCCAGCGCGCGATCAGGCGGCGGCGCTCGGCGCTGGCGCCGTACTTGGCGTAGTCGTAGTTGATGAACTTGATCTTCTTGAAGTCGGGAATGCGCGGATCGAGCTTGGCGTTCACGTTGCTCGGCAGCTGGAACTGCTTGTTGGCGGCGCCCAGTTCCTGCGCGGCGGGCGTGAGCGCCCATTCGTAGAACTTCTTGGCGGCGTCGAGGTTGCGCGCGCCCTTGACGATGCTCATGGAGCCGATCTCGGCGCCGGTGCCGTCGCTGGGCGTGATGGTCTCGACCGGGAAACCCTGCATCTTCTCGCCCGGGCCGTCGTGCACGAAGCTGATGGACACGGCCGTCTCGCCGCGCGCCACCGCCTTGATCGGGCCGGTGCCCGAGCGGGTGTACTGGCCGACGTTCTTGTGCAGGGCCTTCAGGTAGTCGAAGGCCTTGTCCTCGCCCATGAGTTGCACCAGCGTGGCGATCATGGTGTAGGCCGTGCCGCTGGAGGCCGGGTTGGCCACCTGGATGTCGCCCTTGTACTCGGGCTTGAGCAGGTCGGCCCAGGTCTTGGGCACGGGCAGCTTCTTCTTGGCCAGCAGCTCGGGGTTGTAGCCGAAGCCCAGGGGGCCCGAGTAGATGCCGACGGTCTTGTAGCCCGACTGCTTGGCCTGCTGCTGCGCCCACGGGTGCAGCTGCGGCAGCGTGGGCGACTTGTATTCGAGCGTGAGCCCCTGCTCGGCCGCCTGCAGGTGCGGATCGCCGGTGCCGCCGAACCAGACGTCGGTCTTGGGGTTGTCCTTCTCGGCGATCAGCTGGGCCAGGGCCTCGCCCGAACCCTTGAGCGCCATGTTGATGCGCACGCCCGTGGTGCGGGCGTAGACCGTCGAGATCACGCTGCACCATTCGGCCTGCACCGAGCAGATCACGTTGACGGTCTGGGCCGAAGCCGTGGCCGACAGGCCCAACAGCGCTGCCGCGGCAAGAAACTTGTTCTTGTTCATCTGGTCTCTCTTCCTCTGAGCAATAAAAAAAGGCCTCGCGGCCATCGGGCAGCGTAGCTTTAGTACAGGCTTCGCGAATCCGTACAAGTACCATCGCGGGTGGCGCAGTCGCCTTTGCGACGAGGAGTCGCGACCAGGGCGGCCTGGCCAGGCATTCAGACAAGGAAGGAAAGTTTTCTCATGAGCTTCGATCTCGTTCTGTTCGGCGGTACTGGCGATCTCGCGTGGCGCAAGCTCATGCCCGCGCTGTTCCAGGCATTCCGCCACGGCAGCCTGCCACCCGACGGGCGCATCGTCGGCGTGGCGCGGGACGACCTGTCGGACGACCAGTACCGGGACCTGATCCAGTCGCGCTTCAGCGCCGTCGAAGGCGCCAAGCGGCCCTCGCCCGAGGAGTTCAAGAAGTTCGCCTCCATGCTGCACTACCTGCGCATGGACCTCTCCAAGCCCGACGACTACGCCCGCCTGGCCGACCTGCTCAAGCAGCGCGACGCCAAGACGGTCGTGATGTACGTGGCCACCGCCCCGGCGCTCTTCACCCAGGTGGTCGAGCAGATCGCCGCGGCCGGCCTGAACGGCCCGCGCACCCGCATCGTGCTGGAGAAGCCGCTGGGCCACGACCTGGCGTCCAACCGCGCCATCAACTCCGCCGTGGGCAAGGTGCTCGAGGAGAAGCAGGTCTTTCGCATCGACCACTACCTCGGCAAGCCCTCGGTGCAGAACCTGTTCGCGATGCGCTTCGGCAATGCGCTGTTCGAGCCCATCTGGCGCCGCGAGCACATCGCCAACATCCAGATCACCATCGCCGAAGACCTGGGCGTGGAAAAGCGCGGCGCCTTCTACGACCAGACCGGCGCGCTGCGCGACATGGTGCAGAACCACGCACTGCAGCTGCTGTGCGCGATCGGCATGGAGCCGCCGATCAACTCGCACGCCGACGCCATCCGCGACGAAAAACTCAAGGTTCTGCGCGCACTCAAGCCCTGGACACCCGAAACCCTGGGCCTGCACACGGTGCGCGGCCAGTACACGGCCGGCACTGCCTACGGCGAGCGGGTGCAGGGCTACCGCGACGAGCCGGGCGTGAGCCCCGACAGCCGCACCGAGACCTTCGTGGCGCTGCGCACCGAGATCGCCAACTGGCGCTGGGCCGGCGTGCCCTTCTACATCCGTACCGGCAAGCGCCTGGCCTCGCGCGACGCGCGCATCGAGGTCAACTTCAGGCCCACGCCGCACGCCATCTACCGCGCGCCGGCCGGCAACGTCAACAAGCTGGTGATCAACCTGCAGCCCAAGGACGGGCTGGAGCTGCACATGCTCGCGCAGGCCCAGGACAACCGCCAGCGCACCAACGGCAACCAGAGCACGGCCGCCCAGTTGGCGCCCGTGCAGCTCGACCTCGACTTCGACAAGCGCTTCGGCTCCGAGCGCGTGGGCGCCTACGAGCGCCTGCTGCTGGACGTGATCGACGGCCGGCTGAACCTGTTCGTGCGCAGCGACGAGCAGGAAGAAGCATGGCGCTGGGTCGAGCCGCTGCTCGACAGCTGGGAGTCGGACGGCGGCCCGCGTCCCTATGCGGCCGGCACCTGGGGCCCGAGCGCATCGAGCGCGATGATCGCGCGCGACGGCTTCTCGTGGGGCGAGGAGCAGTAAGCCCTGGCCGCCCCGGGCCCGCTCAGCCGAACTGCAGGCAACGCATGCTGAGCGTGCCCGACTGGAACCCCTCGTAGACCGTCTTCGCGCGCTCGCTGCTTCCGGCGGCGCCCAGCGCGTAGAGGAACGGGTAGTAGTGATCGGGCGTCGCCACCGCGGTCGATGCGCCTTCCAGCTTCGCGTAGTCGACCAGCGCCCCGTCGTCCCGGCCCGCGAGCGCCGACTTCACCGCATCGTCGAAAGACTGCGCCCACGGCCGGCTCGCGCGCAGGCCGTCCGGCGTGCCACGGTCGGTGGCGCGCAGGTTGTGAACCACGTTGCCGCTGCCCATCACCAGCACGCCCTTGTCGCGCAACGCGGCCAGGTCGCGCCCGACCGCATAGTGGAATGCGGCCGGCTTGTCGTAGTCGATGCTGAGCTGGAACACCGGGATGTCGGCCTTGGGGTAGAGGTACTTCAGCACCGTCCACGTGCCGTGGTCCAGGCCCCACTGGTCGGTGGCGATGACCGGCGCCTGCTTCACCACCCCGACGGTCTCGCGGGCGAGCCCTGGATGACCTGGTGCGGGGTACTCGATGTCGAACAGTGCCTGGGGAAAACCACCGAAGTCGTGGATCGTCTTCGGCCGCTCCTGGATGCCGACGCCGGTGGCGCCCCGGCTGAGCCAGTGCGCCGACACGCTGAGGATCGCCGACGGCCGCGGCAGCTCCCTGCCCCACGCCGCCAGCCGGCGCGTGAAGGCGTTGTCGGTGATGGCGTTCATCGGCGAGCCGTGGCCGATGAAGATCACCGGCATGCGGCGCCCGGCCGTGCCCGCGGCCTGCACGCTGCAGGCCAGCGAAGCCAGCACCGCAGTCGCACCGAGCGCGGTGCCCATCAGAAAGCCGCGGCGGCCGAGGTCGGAGGTAGCGAGGGTCGTGGTCATGGGCATCACCCGACTCTGCGGCGGTTCGCGGTGCAACGCCGTGCGTTTACGCACACTTTTCCGCAAGCCGAAAAGGCGGCCGCTAGATGCGCCCTTCTTCCACCGCGTGGCAGGCCACCTGCACGCCCCCGATGCTCGAGAGCTTCGGCCGCTCCGCCGAGCAGCGCGCATTCGCATACGGGCAGCGCGGATGAAAGGCACAGCCCGCGGGCGGGTTCAGCGGGTTCGGGACCTCGCCCTGCACCGGGGTGCGGGCGCGGCCGGTCTGCTTCATCTGCGGGATGGCGTCCAGCAGCATGCGCGTGTACGGATGGCGCGGTGCCGAGAACAGGTCCTGCTTGTCCGCCACCTCGACCAGCCGGCCCAGGTACATCACGCCCACCTGGTCGGCCACGTGGCGCACCACGGCGAGGTTGTGCGAGATGAAGAGGTAGGTCAGGCCCTGCTCGCGCTGCAGGTCCTTCATGATGTTGAGCACCTGCGCCTGCACGCTCACGTCGAGCGCGGAGGTGGGCTCGTCGCACACCAGGAACTCGGGCTGCGTGGCGAGCGCGCGCGCGATGGAGATGCGCTGGCGCTGGCCGCCCGAGAACTGGTGCGGGTACTTGCTCATGTCCAGCGGCGAGAGGCCGACCGACTTCAGCAGCTCGCCCACGCGCTCGCGCAGCGCGGCCTTGTCGCTGAGGATGTCGTGCTCGCGCAGCGGCTCGCCGATGATGTCTTCCACGATCCAGCGCGGATTGAGGCTCGCGTAGGGGTCCTGGAAAATCATCTGGATGCGGCGGCGCAGCTTGCGGCCTTCGGCGGTCTTGAAGGCGGCGTGCGCGTCCTGCCCGTCGAACTTCAGGCCGCCGCGCGTGGGCGCGTAGAGGCCGACCAGCAGGCGCGCCACGGTGCTCTTGCCGCAGCCCGATTCGCCCACCAGCGCCAGCGTCTTGCCGCGCTCGATGGAAAAGCTCACGCCGTCCACCGCGTGCAGCAGCACGCGTGGCTTGCGTTCGAGCACGCGGTTGAGCCAGGGCGGCGAGACGTCGAAGGTGCGCGCGAGGTCGTGGGCGACGACGAGCGGCTCGTTCACGGCAGCGCTCATCTGGTTACCTCCACGATGGTCTCGGCCGCTTCGGGCGTGGCGCGTTCGCCGGCCGCCATCGCGTCGTGGTGCCTCGCGGCGATCTCGGCCTGGCCTGCATGCGGATCGGCGGCGTCGTGCAGCCAGCAGGCGGCGCGAGTGGCGCCGGCATGCATGAGCTCGGGCCGCTCCACCAGGCAGCGCGCGAAGGTGCGCGGGCAGCGCGGGTTGTAGGCGCAGCCGGCCGGGATGGCATTGAGCCGCGGCATCGCGCCGTCGATCTGGTTGAGGCGCTCGCGGTCGCTGGTCATGTCGGGAATCGAGCCCATCAGGCCCGAGGTGTAGGGGTGCGCGGGCTGGTGGATGACTTCGTGCACCGGACCGATCTCGGCGATCCGCCCGGCATACATCACGGCCACGCGATCGCAGGTCTCGGCGATCACGCCCATGTCGTGCGTGATCAGCATCACCGCCGCGCCACGTTCCTTGCAGACCTGCTTGAGCAGTTGGATGATCTGCGCCTGGATCGACACGTCGAGCGCGGTGGTCGGCTCGTCGGCCACGATGAGCTTGGGCTCGGCCGCGAGCGCGAGCGCGATCACCACGCGCTGGCGCATGCCGCCGGAGAACTGGTGCGGGAAGTGGTCGATGCGCTGCTCGGCGGCCGGAATGCCGGTGTCCTGCAGCAGGCCGATGGCGCGCTTGCGTGCCTCGGCCTCGGTCACCGGCAGGTGCGCGCGGATGGTTTCCACCAGCTGGCGGCCCACGGTATAGAGCGGGTTCAGCGAGGTCAGCGGGTCCTGGAAGATCGCGCCGATCTTTCGGCCGCGAATGGGCCGCATCGCCTCGAAGCCGAGGTTGTCGATGCGCTGGCCCTCCAGCACGATCTCGCCGCCGGCCACGCGGCCCGGCGGCTCCAGCAGGCCGATGATGGCAGCGCCCGTGAGCGACTTGCCGGCGCCCGATTCGCCCACCACGCCCAGGATTTCACCGGGCGCGATGTCGAAGGAAATGCGGTCCAGCGCGCGCAGCGTGCCGCGGCGATGGGGGAATTCGACGACGAGGTCTTTGACTTGCAACAGGCTCATGGCGCTACCTTCCACCGAACTCCACGGGGTGACATATCAGGAACACCGCGGAACCGGCTTTGCCGGGCCGCAGGTGTTGCCCCCTGCAAGGGGGTTGGCGAAGCGACACGAAGTGCGCGAAGACTGGGGGTGATCATCTGAGCCTGGGGTTGAGCGCGTCGCGCAGCCAGTCGCCCAGCAGGTTCACGCTGAGCGCGATCAGCACCAGCATCAGGCCCGGAAACACCGTGATCCACCACTCGCCCGAGAACAGGTACTGGTTGCCGATGCTGATGAGCGTGCCCAGCGAGGGCGAGGTCGGCGGCACGCCCACGCCCAGGAAGGACAGCGTGGCCTCGGTGATGATCGCCGTCGCCACCTGGATCGTGGCGAGCACCGTCACCGGCCCCAGCACGTTGGGCAGCACATGGCGCAACATGATGCGCAGCGGCGCCACGCCGGTCACGCGCGCGGCCTGCACGTATTCCTTGTTGCGCTCCACCAGCGTGGAGCCGCGCACCGTGCGCGCGTATTGCACCCAGCCGGTCAGCGAGATGGAGATGATCAGCACGCCGAAGGCGAGCGACTCGTGCGCCCCCGGAAAGAGCGCGCGCCCGACGCCAGCGATCAGCAGCGCGACCAGGATCGGCGGGAACGACAGCATCACGTCGCACACGCGCATGAGGAAGGAATCGAGCCAGCCGCCGAAGAAGCCGGCGAGCAGGCCCAGCACCACGCCGACGGCCACCGACAGCACCACCGACACGAGGCCGACGATCAGCGAGATGCGCGCACCGTAGATCACGGCCGAGAGGATGTCGCGGCCCTGGTCATCTGTGCCCAGCAGGTATTTGGAAGAGCCTTCGGCGCTCCATGCGGGCGGTAGCCGCGCGTCGCCCAGCTCGAGGGTGGCGAGGTCGAAGGGGTTGTGAGGCGAGACCCAGCCGGCGAACACCGCGCAGAACACGCAGACCAGCGCGATCAGCGCCGCGGCCATGGCCACGGGCGATGTGCGGAAGCTGTAGCCGACATCGCTGTCGAGCCAACGAGCGAGTGTCTTCTTCATCGCCGGGCCGCCCCAAGATGAAAAGCGGCCCCCTCGGGGGGCAGCGGACCTTGCGCAGCAAGGGAAGCGTGGGGGTTAATTTTCATCGTGAAGCAAAAAGGAATGGGCCCGCAGGAAGCGGGCCCATGGACAGGCCGCCTTGTTCGATCGATCAGCCGGCGGCCGGCGGCATCAGGGCTTGATGCTCATCCACTTGAAGTACATGAAGTTGTCGGCCAGCTGCACCAACTCGACCTTCTTGCTCACGCCCCAGGCCAGCGACTGCTGGTGCAGCGGCAGGTGGCCCACGTCGTCGGCATGGATCTTGAAGGCCTCCTTGATCATCTCGTTGCGCTTGGCCTTGTCGGTTTCCGACTGGATCTTCTTGGTCAGCTCGTCGAGCTTGGGGTTGCAGTAGGCGCCCAGGTTGAACTGGCCGGTGCCCTTGTCGTCGGGGCAGGCGGTGAGCGAACTCAGCGCGTTGTGCGCGTCGTAGGTGGTCGGGGTCCAGCCCAGCATGTAGAAGCTGGTGTCGCGGCGCAGCACCTTCGGGAAGTAGGTGCCCTTGGTCTCGGCGACCAGGTTGACCTTGACGCCGATCTTCGCCAGGTTGGAGGCCACGCTCTGGCAGACCTGACCGTCGTTGACGTAGCGGTCGTTCGGGCAGTTCAGCGACACCTCGAAGCCGTTGGGGTAGCCGGCTTCGGTCAGCAGCTTCTTGGCGGCATCGACGTCGTAGGGCAGGCGCTTGTCCTGCTCGGCGCTCCAGCCGTTGATGCCGGGGCCCACCAGCAGCGCGGTCGGGCGCGAGGCGCCGCGCATCACGGTGCGCTGGATGCCGGCGATGTCGATGGCCTGGTAGAAGGCCTGGCGGACGCGCTTGTCCTTGAACGGGTTCTTGCCCTTGATGTTCGAGTACTGCAGCTCGTCGCGCTTCTGGTCCATGCCCAGGAAGATGGTGCGCAGCTCGGGGCCGGTGATCACGCGGGCGTTGGGCGCGGCGTTGATGCGGGCGATGTCCTGCACCGGCACCGGCTCCATCACGTCGACTTCGCCGGAGACCAGCGCGGCCACGCGGGTAGCGGGGTTGGCGATGGGCGTGAAGACGATCTCCTGCGCGTTGCCTTCGATCTTGCCCCAGTAGGTGCCGTTGCGCGTGAACACGGTACGCACGTTCGGCTGGCGCTCGCGCACGCGGAACGGGCCGGTGCCGTTGGCCTTGAACGAAGCCGTGTTCTCGATGCCCTTGCGGCGGTCGACCGGCTTGGTGGCCTGGTTCTCCTCGCACCATTTCTTGCTCATGATCATCGTCAGCGAGATCACGTCGGGCAGGATGGGGAAGGGACCGTTGGTCTCGATCTCGACGGCGAGGTCGCCGACCTTGCGCACCGCCTTGATGTCGCTGAGCGTGGCGCGCATGTCGGAGCCGTCGCCCTGGGCGCGCGCGAAGCTGAAGACCACGTCATCGGCGGTGAACGGCGTGCCGTCGTGGAAGACAACGCCCTTGCGCAGTTCGAAGCGCCAGACGTTGGGCGAGGTCTGCTTCCAGCTGGTGGCCAGCAGCGGGGCAAGGGTCAGGTCCTTGTTGCGACCCACGAGGGTTTCATAGACGTTGGCGGTGACGCTCAGCTGCAGCGATTCGTTCAGCGAGTGCGGGTCCAGCGATAGCGCATCCCCCTGGTTCGCGATGCGGATGGTCTGCGCGCCGGCGACCATGCTGACGGCGCTCAAGGCGCACAAAACGGCGGCTGCGGCCACATTCTTCTTGATGAAACTCATGGGAACACTCCTCGGGTTGGAATCGAACAAATCACGTCGCCGCGGTGGCGGCTGCTTTCCCTGGCTGCGCGCCGCGGGTAGCGGCGAGCGGCATGCCCTGCTCGATCAGGCCGGCATGCAGCGCGGCGCCGAGCGGCAGGATCTCGTCATTGAAGTCGTAGCGGCTGTTGTGGAGGTAGGCGCCGTCGCGCACGTCCTGGCCGATGCGCAGATAGGCGCCGGCCTTCTTCTGCAGCATGAAGGAGAAGTCCTCGGCGCCCATGCTGGGCTCCATGCTGCGCTCGACATTGCGCGCGCCGACCAGCGACTCGGCCACGTCGGCGGCGAACATCGCCTCCGGCGAGGTGTTGATGGTGGCCGGGTAGATGCGCTCGTACCTGACGCTGGCGGTGGCGCCGAAGCCGGAGGCGATGGCCGCGCACAGCTCGTTCAGGCGCTGCTCGACCTGTGCCTGCACGCGCGAGCTGAAGGTGCGCACGGTGCCGACCAGCGTGGCCTCGCCGGGCACCACGCTCATCGCGCCGAGGTCGCCGGCCTGCATCGCGCAGATGCTGATGACGGCCGCGTCGATCGGGCGCACGTTGCGCGACACGATCGTTTGCGCCGCGGTGATGATATGCGCCGCGACGATCACCGGGTCGATGGTCTGGTAGGCGTGCGCGCCGTGGCCGCCCTTGCCCTTGATCTCGATGGTGATGCGGTCGGCCGCAGCCATCATCGCGCCGCGGTTGATGCCGACGGTGCCGGCCGGCATCGCGGGCCAGTTGTGCATGGCGTAGACGGCGTCGACCGGGAAGCGGTCGAACAGGCCGTCCTCGATCATCACGCGCGCGCCGGCGAAGCCTTCCTCGCCGGGCTGGAAGATCAGCACCGCGGTGCCGTCGAAGTCGCGCGTCTCGGCGAGGTAGCGCGCGGCGCCGACCAGCATTGCGGTGTGGCCGTCGTGGCCGCAGCCGTGCATCAGGCCGTCGCAGGCGGAGCGCCAGCCGAAGTCGTTGTCCTCGCGCATCGGCAGCGCGTCCATGTCGGCGCGCAGGCCGATCATGCGGCCGCTGGCCGTCGAGCGGCCGCGGATCACGCCGACCACGCCGGTCTTGCCGATGCCCTCGTGGATCTCGTCGACGCCGCTGGCGCGTAGCGCTTCGCGCACGCGCCCGGAGGTGTAGACCTCTTCGAAACCGAGTTCGGGGTGGGCATGGAGGTCGCGGCGGAAAGCCTCGATCTCGGGGTAGAAGTTCGCGATGTGCGCGAAGGCACGGCCGGAGGCCTTCAGGCGCGGAACCATGGGCGTGGCTGCTGCGGCCATGTCAGTGTCCTCCCGCCTTGCCCACGCGCAGGCGCGGATCGACCACGAAATACAGCATGTCGACCACGAGGTTGATCACCACGAAGATCAGGGCGATGAGGCACAGGTAGGCGGCCATCACCGGGATGTCGGCGAAGGTCACGGCCTGGATGAAGAGCAGGCCCATGCCGGGCCACTGGAACACCGACTCAGTGATGATCGCGAAGGCGATGAGGCCGCCGAGCTGCAGGCCGGTGATGGTCATCACGGGCACCAGCGTGTTCTTGAGCGCGTGGCCGAAATGGATGGCGCGGTTCGACAGGCCGCGTGCGCGCGCGAACTTGATGTAGTCGGTGCGCAGCACCTCCAGCATCTCGGCGCGCACCAGCCGCATGATCAGCGTGAGCTGGAAGATCGCCAGCGTCGCCGCCGGCAGCACGATGTGCTGCCAGCCATCGGCGCTGAAGAGCCCGCTGGTCCACCAGCCGAACTTCACTGTCTCGCCGCGGCCGAAGCTCGGGAACCAGCCCAGCGTGACAGCGAAGACCAGGATCAGCAGGATGCCGATGAGGAAGGTGGGCAGCGACACGCCGAGCAGCGAGACGGTCATGAACACCTGGCTCATGAAGGTGCCGCGGCGCAGCGCGGTGTACACGCCCATCGGGATGCCGATGAAGAGCGCCAGCACCGCCGCCACGAGCGCAAGCTCGAGCGTGGCCGGGAAGCGCTCGCCGATCAGGCGCGACACCTTCGCGCCCTGGCGCAGGCTCAGGCCGAACTCGCCCTGCGCCGCATTCACGAGAAAGTGCCAGAACTGCACGAAGAAGGGTTGGTCTAGCCCCAATGCGGCGCGCAGCTCGCGGATCTGCTCGGGCTTGGCGTCCTGGCCCAGAAGGAACACGACAGGGTCGCCGACGTATTGAAAAAGAAGGAAGGCGATGAACGCGACCGCGATCATCACGATCACGGCCTGGATCAGGCGGCGCAGTACAAAGGCGATCATTCAGCAAGCAAAGTGAACGGGCATGCTAGCAGTGCAAGGTGCGTGCCCGCACGGTGGTTCCCCGGGGGTGCGCATCGTGATTTCCCCGAGGCTTCACGCCGAGGGCGGACGAAAAAAAGCCACTCGGCTTGCGCCGAGTGGCTTTTTGACTTTTTAACCGAAGCTGGCTTGCGCCAGCGTCAGATTAGAAAGCGTGACGGATACCGAAGTCGTAGCCGGTGGAGCTCTTCGGGGTGAAGGCGCCAGCTGCGTTGTTGTAGAAGGCCGGGCCGCCAACCGTCAGGCCAGCACCGTTCTTGTTGCTGACGCGAGCGATCGTTGCGTACAGAGCCGTGCGCTTCGACAGGTTGTGCACGTAGCCCAGAGCGATCTTGTTGGCCTTGGGATCAGGCGTGTTCACAGCGAACAGGGTCGCAGGCGTGTTCGTGTCGTACTTGACGTGCGACCACGAAGCGCGGATCAGGCCAGCGCCGACCGGCACGGTCACGCCGAGCAGGTAGCCGGTCAGATCGATGTCGGGACGGCCGCCCAGGAGAGGCGTCACTTCGTAGTCGATCTTGTTCTTGGCCTTCGACAGTTCACCGAACAGCTTCACGGGACCGAAGTCATACGAAGCGCCCAGGTTCAGGGTGTTGACCTTGGTGGTCGTGCCAGCGTAGTAGTTGTCGCCAACCGTGCTGCTGCCGTAAGCCAGTGCAACGTCCAGAGGACCGTTTGCGTAGCCGAAGCGGCCGCCGATGTAACGGCCTTGGCGCTGGCTGTTAGCAACGTCAGGCGTGAAGATGCCCGAGTTGTACTTGGTCTTCTCGGCGAAGCCGTACTGGAACTGGCCATAGAAGCCGCCCAGGTTCGGCGGCAGGAAGTAGCCGACGGTGTTGCTGGCGCGAACGTAGTTGCTCGAACCGACGTTGGCGAACGAACCAACGGTAGCTGCGGGGGTACCGAAGCCGCCGAAGCCGTTGTTAGCCGTCGAGATCAGGTTCGTACCAACGCCGTTGGTGCCGAACGGGTCGAACACGGTGTCGTTCCAGAACGTCGGGGTGTAGTCACGGCCCAGACGGATTTCACCGAAACCGCCCGACAGGCTGACGGTCGAACGACGAGCGAACGTTGCAACGCCTTGGCTGCCGTCGTCGTTGTTGATCGGGGCTTCGAGCCAGAAGCTGGCTGCCAGGCCACCACCCAGGTCTTCCGTACCACGGAAGCCCAGACGGCTGGAGTTGTAAGCCGAGTTAGCCAGTTCACGACGGCTGGTCTTGACCGAACCTTGGTTCAGGTAGACGGGAATGCCGAAAGCGTTGGGGAAAACGGTCGCGCGGTTGTCGCGCGCGGTGTTCGAGTAGCCGCTGATCGACGCGTCGACCACACCAAACAGCGTGACGGACGACTGAGCCGAGGCAACACCGGCAACAGCCAGGGCAGCCAGAGCAACTAGAGATTTTTTCATTGCAAGTTTCTCCAAGGTTAAACATAGGGCTCCGGTGCGAAGGGCTCACCGTGACTGGCACTTTTGTGCTCCCACCGGACCCCGGGCCAACCTCCTTTTGGGAAGTTGATGCTATTGCACCAGAGCCGCTGCGGCAGGGCAAAACAAATCGCCCGAAATCTTGGATGGCCCGCGCGTTTCGTTGCACGCCTGCAACAAAGGACTTATGCCCCGAGATACACCATATTGTGAAAAATCGTGCACCGGTGGCGGGGCATTTCCCATGTGCGTTCAAATAGCCCCATGACGCTCATGATCGACTCAGTTCTGACCGCGGCAGATTCGGCGTTGCGCACGCTTTTTGCCCGCCCCCACGCTACCCGGGCGATTCCAGCACCCTCCCAGGCGACGGGCGAATTGAGCGAAGCAGAGCGTCGGGAAGCCGGGGCCCTGATGCGCGTGAACCACGTCGGCGAAGTCTGCGCCCAGGCGCTTTACACGGCCCAGGCGGCTGTGGCACGCGATCCGGCGCTGCGCGCTCGCTTCATCGAGGCGGCGCACGAAGAAACCGACCACCTGGCATGGACCCGGCAACGGCTGGATGAACTGGGCGCCCGCCCATCGATCCTGAACCCGCTCTGGTATGCGGGTGCTTTCGGCCTCGGCCTGGTCGCGGGCCGACTGGGAGATCCGCTGAGCCTGGGATTCGTCGCCGAAACCGAACGCCAGGTGGAGGCCCACCTGGACAGCCACCTCGACCGCCTGCCATCTGGAGACAGCGCCTCGAGGGCAGTGGTCGAGCAGATGAAAGTCGACGAAGCCCGCCATGCGTCGCAGGCCGTCGACGCCGGCGCGGCGGAGTTGCCGGCGCCAGCCAAGGCGATGATGCGTGCCGCCTCCCGCGTGATGACCACGCTGGCACACCGCATCTAGGCTGAGCGGCTCAGGTTTCGATCAGGTCGAAACTGGTGGTGATCTCGGCCGTCTTCGCCAGCATGATGCTGGCGGAGCAATAGGTGTCGTGGCTCAGGGCAATCGCGCGTTCCACGGCGGAGGCCGGGATTCCCTTGCCCGCCACGGTGAAATGCATATGGATCTTGGTGAAGACCTTGGGATCTTTCTCGGCTCGCTCGCTGGTCAGCTTGACGCTGCAGCGTTCGACACGGTGCCGTCCACGCTTCAGGATCAGCACCACGTCATAGGCGGTGCACCCACCGGTACCGGCCAGAACGGTCTCCATCGGCCGCGCCGCCAGGTTCTGGCCGCCATTCTCAGGCTTCGCGGCATCGGGGGCGCCGTCCATCATCAGGACGTGGCCGCTGCCCGTCTCGGCAACGAAGCCCATGGCCGATCGCGTGCCGGCATCGCCGGTCCAACTTACTGTGCATTCCATGGTTTTCGGGTTTCCAGGTCTGGGATGCAGGGCAAAATGCACGCCAACATCCATTTGTGTGTGGGAAAAGCATCACTCGCTTGTTGCAACGCAACAAACAGTCGATATACTTTATTTCATTGCGCAAACGTATGCGCACCCAGTTGTCTCCTCCACCCTTCCAATTGGTGGATTTAGCCCCGAGCTGCAAAGCTCGGGGCTTTTTTCTTGCCCGAACGGCCTCGTCCGCCCTGTCACCACTCTAGCTTTCACTCGAAAAGGGCAGTTGCTCTGGCTGCCCTGGCTGTTGCCGGTGTTGCCTCGGCTCAGTCGTCCGTCACGCTGTTTGGTGTGGTCGACGCGTCGATCAGCGGCTACTCGTCGAGTTCGCGTGATCTGAAGCCTACCGTTCTGCCCAACAGCTTCGGGGCAGCCACTTACACGAACCGGGGCAGCGTCAAGGTCAGCCGTACGGGGGTGTTCAATTCTGGGTACAACTCGAGCCGCCTTGGCTTCCGCGGCACTGAAGATCTGGGCGGCGGTCTGGCCGCCAGCTTCTGGCTCGAAGCTCCCATCACTGCTGACGACGGCGCTACCGGCATTTCGACGTTTGCTCGTCGCTCGACCGTGAGCCTGTCGGGCGGGTTTGGTGAACTGCGCATCGGTCGGGACTACACCCCGACTTTCTGGAACGACACCGTCTTCGACCCCTTCGGCACCAGCGGTGTGGGCGCCAACCTGATATTCACGGCCAACGGCTACAACGCAGAGACCTATGGCGCCAAGGACACCGGCGGCTTCGGGGGCAACCAGAACTATGCCCGTGCCAGCAACTCCATCGGCTACTTCCTGCCGCCCAACCTGGGCGGCTTCTATGGCCAGGTGATGTACGCTTTCCACGAGAACGACAAGTACAGCAACGGCGGGTTCACACCCAAGGACAGCAGCACCTCCAAGAGCCGCGCCGGGCGCTACGTCGGTGGTCGCTTCGGCTATGCGAATGGCCCGCTGGACGTCGCAGTGGCATACGGCAGCAGCACGGTCGCCGATCAGTACTACGCAGGTACCACGGACTACGTGAAGACGTTCAACCTGGGTGCTTCCTACGACTTCGGTCCTGTCAAGCTGTTCGGCGAACTGTCGCGTGCCAAGAATTCGCGCGACTATGCAATCACACCCATCATCGGAGCCCGCCCCGACGTGGATCTGAACGGCTACCTGCTCGGTGTGACCGTCCCCGTCGGCGCAGGACTCATCCGTGCGTCTTATTCGGCCGTCAAGTACGACTACAACCAGCCGTTCAATCCGTTCGGCTTGAACAATCGCGATCCGAAGGCGAACAAGCTCGCGCTGGGCTACGTGCACAACCTGTCGAAGCGAACGGCTCTGTACGCGACCATCGCTCGTGTCAGCAACAAGAACGGCGCATCGCTGACGGTAGGCGGCCCTGGCTTCTACCAGGCCTCCGAAAACGTGTTCAAGCCGAAGACGTCGACGGGCTACGACTTCGGCATTCGCCACGCGTTCTGACCGTCGAACTTTCAAGTTCTTTGCCTGACCCCGATGCTGGCTCCTGCCAGTTCGAAGCGGCAACCAAGCCTCAAGTCGCCCGGCTCGCGCCGGGCGGCTTTTTGTCGTGTCCCCCGTCCCGTTTCAGGTTGCCCGGCTACGCCGGCTCTGCAGCAACCCCACATTCATTTCTCCGCTCAATACCGAGGCGTAGAAACGCTCGACCATATTGACGCTCGTGCGCGCGTTGCGCGCCAAGGTCAGCATGTCGATTCCTTGCCCGTACAGAAGCCGCAACGTGATGGCGGTATGGCGCAGGCAGTACAAGGTCCTCGACTGGCCCAGCGGCCCCTTCTCGAGCCCCGCCTTTTCGAGCACCCAGTGGAAGAAGAAGTTGAGCACCGCCAGGGCGTGCTCGCGGTTCTTCAGTTGCGGCATGAAGACGTAGTCTTCCGCGCCACCATATCCACGCTCCGCTCGATAGGCGATCAGGCATTCGTAAACCCGCACGGCGGGGCACAGGCTCACGATGGGCTGGCTGTGCCGCTTGGTCTCCGGCAGGCTCATCCGCAGATAGACGTGCTTGCCGCGCACGACTTCGATGTGCTTGTGCTTCATGAACTTGATGTCGCTCGGACGCACGAAGGTGTTCACCATCCAGCGGACCAGCCAAGGCAGTTCGTCCGGCATCACGAGCAGTTCGCGCGCTATCCAGAAACGCTCTCCCGCCGCCAGTTGATCGAGCACCGGGTGCGAGTGCCCGCGCAAGCTGCGCGCAGTCCTGATGATCGCGCGGTACTCCGCAACGCTGAAGCTGCCACGCGGCTGGCTGCGCACCTTGACCTTCGGGAATGCAGGCGCATCGCGAAGCGCGCCGATGTGGACGCCATGCATCACGACCTTGCGCAGCAGCACCAGGTACTGGGCAATGGTCGTGCTGGTGAAACCCTGTTCGCCGAGGTGATCGATCAGGCGTTGCGCGTCAGCCGTTGCAAACGACTGCGCCGGCACATCACCCAGCAACGGAACGATGTGCGCACGCAATCTGTTGCCCATCACTTGCCACGTGGCACGCCCGATTTCCTTTCTCTGAACGCGCGCGGCTTCCGCCTGCATCAGCCTCTTCGAAAGGTCGCTGACAGAAATTGATAACAGATTTTGCTCATTTGTAATTTGATCGGCGGCCATATGGATCGCGGGATAGGTGCGTCCAAAAAATCCCGAATCATTTGCAGCTGGTGCCTTGTGGAGGAGGTTTATGACATTTGTGTCCATGCCATATCTCGCATGCAATCTCGATGCCTCTTATCATCGGCAGTTAGCAAATGAAAACTCCCTTGGAAAAAATCGTGCAAGACGCACCTCTTAAAACAACACTGACGCCCGCCGACTATCTCAGAAAAATTCTCAATGCCCGGGTCTACGACGTTGCTGTCGAGTCCGCGCTGGAGAAAGCGCGCGCGCTGAGCGAGCGACTCGGCAACACAGTTCTATTGAAGCGCGAAGACCAGCAACCGGTTTTCAGCTTCAAGCTGCGCGGCGCCTATAACAAGATGGCTCATCTGAGTGCAGCCCAATTGGCAAGCGGCGTGATTTGCGCATCGGCCGGCAATCACGCACAAGGCGTTGCATTGGGTGCCCGCAAGCTCGGCACGCGTGCGGTGATCGTGATGCCGGTGACCACTCCGAAACTCAAAATCGATGCGGTGCGCGGTTTCGGCGGAGAAATCGTGCTGCATGGCGACAGCTATTCGGATGCTTATCTGCACGCACTCGATTTGCAGACAAAGCAAAACCTGACCTTCGTGCATCCCTTCGACGACCCGGACGTCATCGCGGGCCAGGGCACCATCGCCATGGAAATACTGCGACAGCACCAGGGCCCGCTGGATGCGGTGTTCGTTGCGATCGGCGGCGGCGGCCTGATCTCCGGCGTGGCCAACTACATCAAGGCGGTGCGCCCCGAGATCAAGGTGATCGGCGTGCAGATGAACGACTCCGACGCGATGATGCAATCGGTCGCGGCCCACCAGCGCGTGAACCTTCCCGATGTCGGCCTGTTTTCGGACGGCACGGCCGTCAAGCTCGTCGGCGAGGAAACCTTCCGCGTCGCCAGCGACCTGGTCGACGACTACATCGCCGTCGACACCGATGCCGTGTGCGCCGCCATCAAGGACATCTTCGTGGACACGCGCAGCATCGTCGAACCGGCGGGTGCGCTGGCGGTCGCTGCCATCAAGGAATACGTCGCGCAGCATGGCCGCCATGGAGAAACCTATGCGGCGATCCTGTGCGGCGCGAACATGAACTTCGACCGGCTGCGTTTCGTCGCCGAACGCGCCGAGGTCGGCGAAGAACGTGAAGCCCTGTTTGCCGTCACCATGCCCGAAGAGCGCGGCAGCTTCCGCCGCTTCTGCGAACTGATCGGGGAGATGCCCGCCAGCGATTCGGAAGCTCCGGGCACCGGCGGCGGCGCGCTGCGCAACGTGACGGAGTTCAACTACCGCATAAGCGATGCAGCCAAAGCGCATGTGTTCGTCGGCCTCACGACCTCGACGCGGGGCGAATCGGCCGTCATCGCACGGACCTTCGCCGCGCACGGATTCGACGCGCTCGACCTCACGCACGACGAACTCGCCAAGGAGCATCTGCGGCATCTGGTGGGTGGACGCACCGGCCTTGCGCACGACGAGCGCCTGCTGCGCTTTGTGTTCCCCGAGCGGCCGGGCGCTCTGCTCAAGTTCCTGAGCCTGATGCAGCCGAGCTGGAACATCAGCCTGTTCCACTACCGCAACCAAGGCGCGGACTACGGCCGCATCCTCGTCGGCCTGCAGGTGCCGGCCGGCGAATCCGCCGAGTTCGACGCCTTCCTCAAGACGCTGGGCTATCCCTACGTCGAGGAAACCGCCAATCCGGCCTACCGGCTCTTCCTCCAGGCCTGAAAAAGCAGAAGCCGGCGCAAGGCCGGCTTCGCTTCATCGCACCGAAATCCTGAAGAAAATTACTGGGCCGCCGCCTGTTGCTGCTGCGGTGGCGCTGCCATGGCGGCCGGTTGCTGCTGTTGCTGAAGCAGCGAGCCACCCGGCGGCGGCGGAGGAGGCTGCATCTGCTGCTGATGCATCTGCGGCGGAGCCGCCACGGAGGGCATGGCCGGGGGCGGCACAGCCACCATCGGTGCCGCCGCCAGCGCGGGAGTGGAAACGCTGATCGGCGCACGCACCGGCAGCTGCAGCGTGAATGCCGCCGGGCCATCGGCACGCAATCCGATCGTCGCCGAGCGCAGACCGACCGACTGCAGCACGTAGCTCTCGCCGACCGTCGAGCCGACGCGGAACGGCCGCGGCGGCTTGCCATCGATGGAAATCAGCGCCGCTCCCTGCCTGGAAGGATCGGCCACCACACCGGACAACGCGAAGCGGCTGGCGGCTTCCGGGGCCACAGGCGCCGTGCGGGACTCGGGCAGCACGCCCAGCAGACGCGCCACCGAGTCGGAGTCCGCCGCCACCGAGGGCCGGGGCATGGTCGCGGCAGCGGCGACGGCATCGGTCGGCGACGCCAGCCGCAGCGCCCAGAACACCGCGGCACCGGCCGCCAGCGCCCAAAGCCCCGTCGTTGCAAGTGGGGCATGCCAGCGGGCGGCGGAGTAAGGACTTGTCATGGCCGCGGATTATCATGCAGCGCGCCTTCCGAATCATGTCTGCCCAAGCTATGAACAAATTCCTTCGTGCCGCCACCCGTACCGCCCAACGCGGCTTCACGCTGATCGAGCTGATGGTCGTGCTGGTCATCATCGGCGTGCTGGCGGCACTCATCGTCCCGAACGTGATCGAGCGCGCCGACGACGCCCGCGTGACTGCCGCCCGGACCGACATCAACAACCTGATGCAAGCGCTCAAGCTCTACCGCCTGGACAACCAGCGCTACCCCACCGCCGAGCAGGGCTTGCAGGCGCTGCTCACCCGCCCGACCACCGGTCCGGCCGCCCCCAACTGGAAGCCCTACGTCGAGAAGCTGCCCAACGACCCGTGGGGCCACCCCTACCAGTACCTGAACCCTGGCATCAAGGGCGAGATCGACGTGCTCTCGTTCGGCGCCGACGGCCAGAGCGGCGGCGAGGGCAAGAATGCCGACATCGGCAGCTGGCAGTAGCAGCGGCGGCTCGGACGCGCCGCTCCGCACTCCCCATTCACGCCGCCTCCAACGGCCAGGCGGCTTCACGCTGCTGGAGCTGATCGTGGTGATCGCCATCATCGCGATCGCCACCGCCGCCGTGAGCTTCGCCATCCGCGACACCAACGCCGCCAACCTCGACCGAGAAGCCGACCGCCTGGCCGCCCTGCTCGAATCGGCCCGAGCCCAGTCGCGCGCCAGCGGCATCGTGGTGCGTTGGCGGCCGGTGGAAGGCAGTTTCAGGTTCGACGGCCTGCTGCCCGGCTCGCTGCCCGACGGCTGGGCCGCCGAGGGCATCACCGCCCAGGTGTCGCTCGCCAACGGCACGCTGATTCCGGCACTGCAGCTCGGGCCCGACCCGATCATCGCGGCGCAGCAGGTCATGCTCTATTCCGCCGGCCCGCCCGCGCGCGCCCTGCGCATCTCGACCGACGGGGTGCGCCCCTTCACCGTCTCGGCGGTTCAATGAGAAATACGCGGCGCCCGCTTGCTTCGCGCTCCCGCATCGGCGGCTTCACGCTGATCGAGGTGCTGATCGCGCTCGGCATCGTCGCGATCGCGCTGGCCGCGGGCTCGCAGGCCACCATGTCGCTCACACGCAATGCGCAGCGCCAGTCCGATCTCGTGCTGGCCGACCTGTGCGCCGAGAACGAGCTGGCCAAGGCCCGCCTCTCGCGCCAGATGCCGGCGGTGGGCGACTCGGGGTCGATCTGCCTGCAGGCCGGCATCTCTTTCAACGTGACCACCTCGACCATCCCGACGCTGAACCCGAACTTCCGGCGCGTCGACGTGCAGGTGCGCGACCAGGCCGACTCGCCCATCCTGCGCATCTCAACCGTGGTGGGGAGGTACTGAGCGATGCAGCGACACCCTGGCGCTCGCATCGCGCGCGGCTTCACGCTGATCGAGCTGCTTGTCGCCATCGCGGTGATGGCACTGCTCTCGCTGGTGAGCTGGCGCGGGCTCGACAGCATGTCGCGCGCCACCACCCAGAACCAGCAGCGCGCCGACGCCGTGCTCACGCTGCAGGCCACGCTGGCGCAATGGGGAGCCGACCTCGACGCCGTGACCACGCTCGCCCAGACCCGCCCCATCGACTGGGACGGCCGGGTGCTGCGGCTCACGCGCCGCGGCAGCGACGACACCGCGCCGTCGGTGCAGGTGGTGGCGTGGACGCTGAAGTCCGGCCCCGACGGCGTGCGCTGGCGGCGCTGGCAATCGCTGCCCTTCACCACGCGCGGCGAATGGCAGCAGGCCTGGAACCTGGCGGCCGCCTGGGCGCAGGACGGCGGCGCCGGCTCGAACGGCGGCTACAGCGACGTGGCGCTGGTGCCGGCCAACAGCTGGCAGATCTTCTTCTTCCGCGACAACAGCTGGGTGCCGGCCAGCCAGTTGCCCGTCACCCAGCCCAACCCCAACAACCCCTCGGGCCCCGTCGTCGCCATGCCGGACGGCGTACGCCTCGTCATCACGCTGCCGCCCGGCGAAGGCCTCTCGGGCACGCTCACGCGCGACTGGGTCAAGCCGACCGTCGGAGCGCCGAAAACCTCATGACGCAGACGCCCGCAAGGACCAACGACGGCAGCAAGCAATCGCGCCAGCGCGGCGCCGCCCTGCTCGCCGCGATGCTGACCGTGATGCTGGTGGCCACCTTCGCCGCCGCGGCGCTGTGGCAGCAATGGCGCTCGGCCGAGGTCGAAGGCGCCGAGCGGGCGCGCGTGCAGGCGGCCTGGGTGCTGATCGGCGCGCTCGACTGGTCGCGCCTCATCCTCGGCGAAGACGGCCGCGCCGGCGGCCCCGACCACCTGGGCGAGCCCTGGGCCGTGCCGCTGGAAGAGGCGCGGCTCACCAGTTTCCTCTCGGCCGAGAAGAACGTGGCGAGCGACAACCTCGAAGGACTGCCCGACGCCTTTCTCTCGGGCCGCATCGTCGATGCGCAGTCCAAGCTCAACGTGCTTTCGCTGGTCGACAACGGCAAGCCGGTGCCGGCGGCCGTCGCCACCTTCACGCGGCTGTTCAACCTGCTGGGCCTGCCCGTGTCGGAGCTCAGCCTGATGACCACCGGTCTCGCTGCCGCGCTTGCCACGGGCACTGCGACCGACGGCAGCAGCAGCGGTGTCGATTCCAGCGCCGCGCCGCTCATGCCGCAGCAGGTCTCGCAGCTGGTGTGGCTGGGTCTGTCGGCCTCGACGGCCGCGGCGCTCGAGCCCTACGTGACGATCCTGCCGGTGAAGACCACGCTCAACCTCAATACCGCGAGCGCCGAGGCGATCAGCGCCAGCATGGAGTCGCTCAACATCGCCAGCGCGCGCCAGCTGGTGGACCGCCGCTCGCGCGCCTTCTTCAAGGACATCGCCGCCGCCAACGCCGCCCTGCCCAGCGGCAGCGCGCCCTTCAACGCAGCCCAGCACGGCGTGGGCACACAGTTCTTCGAGGTCTACGGCAAGCTGCGCCTCGATCGCACCTACGTGGAGGAACGCTCGTTGCTACAGCGAAGCGGTGTCACGGTGACGACGATCTGGCGCACGCGCGGCGCCGGCGCAACGCTCACTCCGGTCAAACCCTGATTTCGATGCATTATTTGTAGCCAAAAAGCCTTCCAGAGCGCGTCACATCAGCGTGATACGCTATGAAAAACAGAGCGCCATCGTGTCGGACGCGCACCTACAATCACCGGCTTTTCCAAGATCCACATGACTCCCCTGCTGCTCATTGCCCCCCTCCCTCCGGCCGATGCCGCGGGCGAGTACGACTGGGCCCAGGCAGGCGACGACGGCATTGCATTGCGCAACCAGGGCCGGGCGTTGCTGGCGCTGCTGCCCTCGAGCACGGAGGTCATGCTCGGCATTCCTTCCGCCGCGCTCTCCTGGCACCGCATCACGCTGCCCAAGGGCAGCATGGGCAGCGCCTCGAAGCTGCGCGCCGTGCTCGACGGCCTTCTCGAAGAACACCTGCTCGACGAGCCCGAGGCCCTGCACTTCGCGCTCGAGCCCGACGCCAAGGCCGGCGCGCCCGTTTGGGTCGCGGCCTGCAATCGCATCTGGCTGCGCACCATCGTGCACGGGCTCGAAGCGGCCGGCCGGCGCGTGGTGCGCATCGTTCCCGAATTCACGCCGCAGCCGGCCGACGGTCCGCCGCTGCTGCTGGTCACCGGCGAACCCGAGGCGCCGCGGCTCACGGTGTGCGACGCCGACGGCGTGGTCTCGCTGCCGCTGGCCGGCGCGGGGCTCGCGCTGTCGGACGGCCTGCCACTGGACACCGCAGTCATCTCCACCGAGCCCGCCGTGGCCGAGGCCGCCGAATCGCTGCTGCAGCGCCGCGTGCCCATCGTGCAGTCGCCGCAGCGCTGGCTGCAGGCCGCGCGCACGCCCTGGGAGCTCGCTCAGTTCGACCTCGCGGTCACCGGCCGCGCGCGTGCCGGCAAGAAGTTCGCCTCGGTGATTCAAACATTGCGCTATGCGCCCGAATGGCGCGCCGCGCGCTGGGGCGTGGTCGCGCTGCTGCTGACCCAGCTGATCGGCCTGAACGCCTGGGCCTGGAAGGAGCGCAACGCGCTCGAATCGAAGCGCCAGGCCGCCAAGGCGATGCTGACGCAGACCTTCCCCTCCGTGAAGATCGTGGTCGACGCGCCGGTGCAGATGCAACGCGAGGTCGCATCGCTGCAGCAGGCCGTGGGCGACGTGGCGAACAGCGACTTCGAACCCATGGTCGGCGCGCTCGCCGCCGCCCTGCCGCCCGGCAAGGTACCGAGCGCCGTCGACTACAGCGCCGGCCAGCTGCGCCTGCGCGGCCTCGGGCTGCAGCCGTCGGAGGTCTCGAAGATCACCAATGCGATGGCGCCACGCGGCTACAACGTGCGCACCGAAGGCGACCTCCTGCTGGTACAGGCCGAGGCCAACCGATGAACTTCAGCGAACAGCTCAAGGCCCGCTGGGCCACCCTAGAAGTGCGCGAGCGCCGCATGGTCTATGCCGCCGCGGCCCTCGTGGCGCTGGCCCTGCTCTGGTGGATCGCGCTCGCTCCCGCGCTGCGCACACTGTCCGCGGCGCCGGCCGAACACGCTCAGCTCGATGCGCAGCTGCAGCAGATGGCCACCCTGCAGGCCCGCGCCAAGGCCCTGCAGTCGCAGCCCCGCCTGAACCGCGACGACGCGATGCGCGCGCTCGAAACCTCCGTGCGCGAGAGCCTGGGCACGAGCAACGCGCAGCTCATGGCATCGGGAGGTGACAGCGCCGCCACCGTCTCGCTGCGCGCGGCGCCCGCCGCCACCGTCGCCCAGTGGCTCGGCCAGGCCCGCGGCAATGCGCATGCGGTGCCGCGCGAAGTCCACCTGACCCGCGTGCCGGCCTCGACGCCGCCGCCATCTTCGCCCGCCGCCAAGGACGCGCCCAGGACACCGCAGGTCCGCTGGGACGGCACCGTCGTCATGGCGCTGCCCGCGGCGCGCTGAGAAAGAACGGCAGACGACCCGCATGCTGAGCCGCCCTCCGATCCCCGAACCCCGACCCCGCCGCGGCTGGCGCTGGGCCCTGCTCGGCGCCGTCACCGGCGTGCTGCTGGCGGTGGTGCTGTTCGCGCCGGCCCGCTGGCTGTCGGCGGCGCTGTCGAGCTGGAGCCAGGGCCGCCTCGTGCTGACCAACCCGCGCGGCACCGTATGGAACGGCACGGCCGCCGTGGTCCTCGCCAGCGGCGCGGGCGGCATGCAGGCGGTGTCGCTGCCCGGCCTGCTGCACTGGCGCATGCGCCCGAGCTGGAACGGCATCGCCGCCAGCCTCGATCTGCCGTGCTGCGCCGCGCAGCCGATCGAACTCAAGGCCAGTCCGCGCGCCGGCGGCATGCAGCTCGCCTGGCAGGACAGCCGCTCGCGCTGGCCCGCCACCCTGCTCATGGGGCTGGGCGCGCCGTGGAACACGCTCAAGCTCGAAGGCGCGCTCGACCTGAACACCAAGGCCTTCTCGATGCAGTGGGACGGCCCCGCGCTGCGCATCGCCGGCCAGGCGACGCTCGACGCCACCGATGTTTCCTCCAGCCTGTCGACGCTGCGGCCGATGGGCAGCTACCGGCTCACGCTCGAAGGCGGCAGCCGCCCCACGCTGCTGCTGAGCACGCGCGAGGGCAGCCTCGAGCTCAACGGCAGCGGCAGCTGGACCGGCACTTCCTTCCGCTTCAACGGCGAAGCCAGTGCCGCGCCCGGCCGCGAAGACGCTCTTTCCAATTTGTTGAACATCATCGGACGACGCGACAACGCGCGTTCGATCATCACCCTGGGTTGATCCTCATGATGAAGCCACTGTTTTCGACCGGCACCGTCGCGCTCGCCGTGCGCGTGCTGATCGCCGCCACGTTCCTGCAGGCCGCGCCCGCCGCGTTCGCGCAGACCGGCGACGCGCCGCGCCGCGGCGAGCCGATCACGCTGAACTTCTCCAACGCCGACATCGAGGCCGTGGCCCGCACCATGGCCGTGGTCACCGGCCGCGACGTGGTGGTCGACCCGCGCGTGAAGGGCACGATGAACCTGGTCACCGACCGCGCGATCCAGCCGGCCGCGGCCTTCAACCAGTTCGCCTCGGCGCTGCGCCTGCAGGGCTTCGCGGTGGTGGAAGCCGACGGCCTCTACAAGGTGGTGCCCGAGGCCGACGCCAAGCTGCAAAGCAGCACCGTCAACACCTCCATCAGCGCCACGGCGTCCAGCGGCAGCAACCAGATCGTCACGCAGATCTTCAGGCTCAACTACGAGTCGCCGAACAACCTGCTGCCGGTGCTGCGCCCGCTGATTCCGCCGAACAACACCATCAACGTGAACCCGGGCAACAACTCGCTCGTGATCACCGACTACGCCGACAACATGCGCCGCCTGGCGCGCATCATCGCGTCGCTGGATGTGCCGAACGCCTCCGACATCGAGATCATCCAGCTCAAGCACTCGGTGGCCACAGACATGGTGCCGCTGGTGCAGCGGCTGGTGGACGGCGGCGGCTCGGGCGCACCGGGTGCGCCGGCGGCTCCCGGCGCGGCCGACGCGTCGTTCCGCACCACGCTCATGGCCGATCCGCGCAGCAACTCGCTGATCATCCGCGCGGCCAACCCTGCGCGCGTGGCGCTGATCCGCACGCTGGTGGACAAGCTCGACCGCCCCGCCGTCGAGGGCAGCAACGGCGCGGCCGGCAACATCTACGTGGTGTACCTGAAGAACGCCGACGCGGTGCGCCTCGCGGCCACGCTGCGCGCGGCGATGGCCGCCAACCAGCTGAACACCACGCCGGGCACGCCGGGCGCCACGGCCAGCGCCGTGCCGCAGCAGAGCGCGCCGCAGGCCATGCAGGTCAACCTGAACAACAGCAGCCAGTCGGGGGCATCTGCGGCCGCCAGTGCGCCGCTCAACAACGCCAACCAGCCGTCCACCGGCGGCCAGATCCAGGCCGACCCGTCGACCAACTCGCTGATCATCACCGCGCCCGAGCCTCAGTACAGGCAGATGCGCGCGGTGATCGACAGGCTGGACGGTCGGCGCGCGCAGGTCATGATCGAGGCGCTGATCGTCGAGGTGAGCGACACGGCCGCCGCGAAGTTCGGCGTGCAGTGGCAGAGCGCGCTGGGCAACAACGCGGTGATCGGCACCAACTCCTCGGTGGCCGGAGCCAACCTGCTGACGCTGACCCAGGCGCTGGCCACGCGCAACGCCGCCGGCCTGGCCGGCGCGATCACGCCGGGCGCGAACCTCGGCATCGCCGGCAAGGTCGGCGGCCAGTACATCCTGGGCGCGATCGCCAGCTTCTTCGACAGCGACAAGGACGCCAACGTGCTGTCCAAGCCCAACCTGCTGACGCTGGACAACGAGGAAGCCAAGATCGTCATCGGCCAGAACGTGCCCTTCGTGACCGGCCAGTACGCCAGCACCTCGGGCTCGGTCGGCGTCAACCCGTTCACCACCGTCGAGCGCAAGGACGTGGGCCTCACGCTGCGCGTGCGCCCGACCATCAACGAGAACGGCACGGTGAAGCTGACGATCTTCCAGGAGACCTCCACGGTCGACGGAAACACCGTCAACAACCAGAACGGTCCCACCACCAACAAGCGCTCCATCGAATCGAGCGTGCTGGTGGAAGACGGCGGCCTCGTGATGCTCGGCGGCCTGCTGTCCGACAGCTACGGCAACACGGTCGAGAAGGTGCCGCTCGCAGGCGACATCCCCGTGCTCGGCAACCTGTTCAAGAGCCAGGCCCGCACGCGCGAGAAGATCAACCTCATGATGTTCCTGCGCCCGGCGGTGATGCGCGATGCCAGCGCCACCGAAGCCTTCGCGTACGACCGCTACGACGAGATCCGCGGCATGCAGCAGCGCACGCAGCCCGACACCTCCAACGTGATGCTGCGCGGCGTGAGCGGCTCGAACATCCTGCCCGAACTGGCGCCCCCGTCGCGTGCCCTGGCCCCGACTTCGGCGGCTCCGGCGCCCTCGGCCTCCACCGCCGCGCGCGGCGGCTCGCGCCTCGAAGGCACCCAGCTGATCCCGCCATCGCAACCTGCCGCGGACAGCCGCAAACTGGCGCCCAGCCCCCTGCGTGGCGCACTGCCCCCCACCGGCGACCCGGTGAGCGCGCGGGAACTGCCCTGATACTGTTTCCGATGTCCAACCGCTATCCCCTGCCCTACGCCTTCGCACGCAGCCAGCAATTGCTGCTGGAAGAGACCGACGACGGCCGCTACACGCTGTGGATGTCGAGCACCCCGGCGCGCAGCGCGGTCGGCGAGGTCTCGCGCAAATACGGCGTGCAGGCATTCGAGGTGCTGGCCGACGGTCCGCTGGCGCAGCGCATCAGCGCGGCCTATGCGCAGGGCGAGTCGAGCGCCGCCGCGGTGGTCAGCGAGGTGCAGAGCGACGCCGACCTCTCGCGCATGATGCAGGAGCTGCCGGCGGTGGAAGACCTGCTGGAAAGCGCCGGCGACGCGCCCATCATCCGCATGCTGAACGCCCTGCTCACGCAGGCCGCGCGCGACGGCGCCAGCGACATCCACATCGAGCCCTACGAGCGCACGTCTTCCGTGCGCTTTCGCATCGACGGCACGCTGCGCGAGGTGGTGCAGCCCAACCGCGCGCTGCACGCGGCGCTGATCTCGCGCCTGAAGATCATGGCCGACCTCGACATCTCCGAGAAGCGGCTGCCGCAGGACGGGCGCATCTCGCTGCGCATCGGCACGCGCGCGGTCGACGTGCGGGTGTCGACGCTGCCCAGCGCGCACGGCGAGCGCGCGGTGCTGCGCCTGCTGGACAAGAGCGAATCGAAGCTCACGCTCGAATCGGTGGGCATGCAGGGCGACACGCTGGAGCGCTTCGAGAAGCTCATCGCGCAGCCGCACGGCATCATCCTCGTGACCGGCCCTACGGGCTCGGGCAAGACCACCACGCTGTACGCAGCGCTGGCCCGGCTCGACGCTACCCGCAGCAACATCATGACGGTGGAAGACCCGATCGAGTACGAGCTGCCGGGCGTGGGCCAGACGCAGATCAACGCGAAGATCGAACTCACCTTCGCCAAGGCCCTGCGCGCCATCCTTCGGCAGGACCCGGACGTGATCATGATCGGCGAAATCCGCGACTTCGAGACCGCGCAGATCGCCATCCAGGCCTCGCTGACCGGCCACCTCGTGCTGGCCACGCTGCACACCAACGACTCAGTCAGCGCCGTCACGCGCCTTACCGACATGGGCGTGGAGCCCTTCCTGCTGAGCTCGTCGCTGCTGGGCGTGCTCGCCCAGCGCCTCGTGCGCAAGGTCTGCACCTCGTGCGGCGGCGCGGGCTGCGAAGCCTGCGGCCAGACCGGCTACCAGGGCCGCACCGGCATCTTCGAGCTGCTGGTGGCGGACGACGAAGTGCAGGCGCTCATCCACGGCAAGGCGGCCGAGAGCCAGCTCTTCGAGGCCGGCGAACGCGGCGGCCTGCGCTCGATGCGCGAGGACGGCGAGCGGCTGGTGCAGGCCGGCATCACCTCGCGCGCCGAGTTGCTGCGCGTCACGCGCGAGTAGCGAGCAAGAAGAGAAGAGATGCCCGCCTACGCATTCGAAGCCATCGACGCCAGCGGCCAGTCGCGCGAAGGCGTTCTCGAGGCCGACACCGCCCGCAGCGCGCGCAGCCTGCTGCGGGCTCAGGCGCTCATTCCGCTGTCGGTCAAGCCGGTCGGCAGCGAGCATGCCGGCGGTGGTGGCCAGCGCAGCGGACTCGGCCGCTGGCTGGGCGGCGGCAAGCGCGTGTTCAACTCCACCGGGCTCGCCGTGTGGACGCGGCAGCTCGCGGGCCTCGTCTCGTCGGGCCTGCCGCTGGAACGCGCGCTCACGGCGCTGACCGACGAGGCCGAGTCCGACCAGCAGCGCAATCTTGTCGCGTCGCTGCGCGCCGAGGTCAACGCGGGCTCGCCGTTCGCGCGGGCGCTGTCGGCGCATCCGCGCGAGTTCTCGCCCATCTACACGGCCGTGATCGGCGCCGGCGAGCAGAGCGGCAACCTCGGCCTCGTGCTCGACCGCCTCGCCGACGACCTCGAGGAGCGCCAGGCGCTGCAGCAGAAGCTGATCGGCGCGGCGCTGTATCCGGCCATCGTCACGCTGGTGGCGATCGTGATCGTGATCTTCCTCGTGAGCTACGTGGTGCCGCAGGTGGCGCAGGTGTTCGCGGGCACCAAGCGCTCGCTGCCGTTCCTCACCACGGTGATGCTCTCGCTGAGCTCCGGCGTGCGCAACTACGGCTGGTGGATGCTGGCGGGCGTGGTGCTCGCCGCCATCGGCACGCGGCTCGCGCTGGCGCAGGAAGCGCTGCGCCTGAAGTTCGATTCGGCCTGGCTGAAGCTGCCGCTGGTGGGCAAGCTCGCGCGCGGCTACAACGCGGCGCGCTTCGCGAGCACGCTCGCCATGCTGGCCACGGCCGGCGTGCCGATCCTGCGCGCGCTGCAGGCAGCTTCCGACACTTTGAGCAACCGGGCGATGCGCGCCGACGCGCTCGACGCGCTGGTGCTGGTGCGCGAAGGCGCGCCGCTGGCCTCCGCGCTGGCGCAGAAGAAACGCTTTCCGGGCCTGGTGTCGATGTTCGCGCGACTGGGCGAGCAGACCGGCACCCTGCCGCTGATGCTGCAGCGCGCCGCCAACCAGCTCGGCGCCGAAGTGCAGCGCCGCGCGATGCACCTCGCCACCATCCTGGAGCCGCTGCTGATCGTCGCGATGGGTGGCGTGGTGATGCTGATCGTGCTGGCGGTGATGCTGCCGATCATCCAGCTGAATCAATTCGTCAAGTGACGACGGCCGGCCCGCAGCGCAGGACGTACTCGACATGCCCGTAACCCTCGAAGACAAGCTCGTGGTCGCGATCTCCTCGCGCGCCCTGTTCAACCTCGAAGAAGAAAACAAGGTCTTCGAGGCCGGCGACAACGAGGGCTACATGAAGCTGCAGCTCGACCGCATCGACGTGCCGGCCGCGCCCGGCATTGCCTATTCGCTCATCCGCAAGCTGCTGCGCTTCAACGACGACGGCGTGCAGCGCGTGGAGGTGGTGATCCTCTCGCGCAACGACCCGGTCTCGGGCATGCGCATCTTCAGGTCGAGCGCGGCGGCCGACATCAAGCTGCAGCGCGGCGTGTTCACCCAGGGCCGCCCGCCCTTCGGGTACCTGCGCCCGCTGCGCGCGCACCTGTTCCTGTCGGTCAATGCGCAGGACGTGCGCGAGGCGCTCAATGCCGGCTTTCCGGCCGCGCGCGTGCTGGTCGAATCGGTAAAGGCGAGCGACGCCTGGCCGAACGAAGTGCGCATCGCCTTCGACGGCGACGCCGTGCTGTTCTCCGACGAGGCCGAGCGCGTGTACCAGAAGGAAGGCCTCGACGCCTTCCAGGCCCACGAACTCAGCAAGGCCGACCTGCCCCTGCCCGAAGGGCCCTTCAAGCCGCTGCTGAGCGCACTGCACCGCCTGCAGATGGCCGGCAACGCGAAGATGCGCATCCGCACCGCGCTGGTCACCGCGCGCAGCGCACCGGCACACGAACGCGCCATCCGCACGCTGATGAAGTGGAACATCCGCGTCGACGAGGCCATGTTCCTCGGCGGCCTGCCCAAGGGCGAGTTCCTGCGCGAGTTCGAGCCCGACTTCTTCTTCGACGACCAGACGGGGCATGTGGATGCGGCCTCGAGGCATGTGCCGGCGGGGCATGTGAGCAGCGGGATCAGCAACGAGTCTTGAGGGCAGTGGCAACCGCGCCGACAAAGTCGCTCGGACACATTGTCGGGCGTACACACCTACCGTCGCGATGTACGCGCGCCCGAACGGGGAGGACCAAAGCAAGTTCACCGTCATTGCCTCCATGAAATTTACTGCCCATTTGGCGCAAATCACGACATTTAGAATCTTGTTAACAACTATTAGCAACCTCAATTGCCTGATGGATTTGCTGAACAGATTCGCCGCCAGCCGGATGTATTGATCAGAACCGTGACCGGCAAGGTTTGCCGGCTCGACCATCAAGGGGCCCTCACGGGTCCGTGGTCGCCAGTTGGCGGTTCACCATACATCAGGTGAAACCGTCATGGTCGCAATCGTCAGTGGAAACAGTCTGGGTCTGAGCTTGAGCTCCTTGGCGACCTTGGGACAAAGAGGTGTCCTTGGCTCTTCGGCACAGGGGCGCAATGGTGAGCAATCCTTCGTCAACGTCTCCAACGGCAACCTCGTCCTGCAAGACTTCGACGACAAGCTTATCGGGCGCGGCCTCGACATCAACGTCGTTCGTACCTACAACAGCCAAGGCCTGCTGAACGACGACAACGGCGATAACTGGACAGTCGGCGCATTCGGACAGCGTGTGGTGCTCACCGGCACCGTCGCCACTGCCGGCAGTACCTTGGCGCGCACTGATCGCGATGGCGCCAGCGCCACCTACACCTGGAATGCGGCGAGAAACCTGTACGTCAGCAGTGCAGGCGCTGGGGCATTCGACACCATCGGCTACGACTCCGCCAACGCTAGATACACCTGGACTGACGGTGCAACCGGCCTTGTCGAGCGCTACGAAAGCACTGGTTCAGGTCGACTGATTTCGGTGACTGACCCTGCCGGCAATACCGTCAGCTATACGTACAACGCCAATGGCACGCTGCAACGCATGGTCGATGCCAACGGCGAAACCACCTGGCTCGACTACAGCGGCTCCAATCTTACCCAGGTGCGCACCGCGACCACCGAGGGCACCGTGCTCACGCGAGTGCGCTATGCATACGACACCGCCAACCGTTTGTCGAGCGTGACCGTTGACCTCAACCCAGAGGACAACAGCATTGCCGACGGCAAGGTCTATGTCACCTCATACACATACGACGGCGCCAGCAAACGCGTTGCATCGGTCACACAAACCGATGGCACCAAGCTTAGCTTCAGCTACGTGGAGGCTGGCGGCGTCTACAAGATTGCCACCGTTACCGATGCACTGGGCGCAATCACGCGCTTCAGCTACGACACCACCCAGAACACCACAACCATCACGGATCCCTTGGGTGCACAAAGCACCTACTTGTATGACCCCAAAGGCCAGCTCCTGCAGATGCGCCAAGGCGTTACCGCTGGCAATCCTTCGGGGCTGTCGCAGATCAGCTATCGCTACGACGCCACCGGCAACGTCACCGGCGTGACCGATGGGGAAGGCCGTGAAGTCGCCTACGAGTACGACGCCAATGGCAATCTGCTGAAGGAGACTGACTCCGCGGGCAACCTCCACACTCGAACCTACAACGCGGCCAACCAGCTGCTGACCGAGACCGTCTATGCAGATGCGGCCGTCAGTCGTGGTGCATTCAGCCAGCAGGCATCGCTGCCGGAGATCACGCGCTACGTCTACGCGCAGGACACCCCCCGTCTGCTCCGCTTCGTCCTGAGCCCCAAGGGAGGCGTCACCGAGCACCGCTACAACAGCTATGGCCAAACTCTGGCAACCGTCCGCTATACGGGCGGCAGCTACAACGTCGCGTCGCTGGGCGCGAGCGCCGTGCCTACGGAAGCGCAAATGAGCGCGTGGGCGGGTGGTCAGGACCTGCAGCGCACCGAGCGTACCGATCGTGTCTACGATGCGCGCGGCGCGTTGAGCAGTTCCACGACCTACGGCGAGGTCGACGCATCGGGCGCGGGTGTCGCCGCCACGGCGGCCAAGACCCAGTATGTCTACGACCAGCACGGGCAGCTGCTCAAGAGCATCGATCCGGGCGCGGGCACCACCACCTACGTCTACGACGGCCTGGGCCGGGTGCTGTCGATCAGCGCGCCCTCGCTGGATGGCGGCACCACGCCCAACACCACGATCACCAGCTATGACGACGCCAACGGCAAGACCTGCGTGACCATTGCCAGCGGGCTGGTCACCGTATCGGCCTATGACAAGGCGGGGCGCCTTGTGAGCGTGACTCAGCAGAGTGCCGGCAGCGGCGTCCTCGGCACGACTTCGTATGTCTACGACAAGGATGGCAACCTGCTGATGACGCAGGATCCGACGGGGGTGCGCAAGTGGATGCTCTATGACGCGGCGGATCGAAAGATCGCCGACATCGATGCGACGGGGGCGCTGGTCGAGTATGTCTATAACGCCAGCGGGCAGTTGCGTCAGACCATCGCTTATGCGACGAAGCTCAGTGCCGCAAAGCTGACGCAATTGGTAGATGGGGCAAACCTACCGACCACGGCATGGAGTGCTACGAGTACGACAGCGAGTCTGGAGGCACTGCGGCCAGCAGGCGTGACTCAAGACCAGAAAGTCTGGCGGTTCTATGACAACGCGGGCCGCCTAGCTTGGCAGGTGGATGCGTCGGGGTATGTGACGCAGACGACTTACGACGGGGCATCGCGCGTTCTGAGCGCGACCCAATTGGCTAACCCGATCGACGTGACCCCGCTGATCAAGGGGGCCGACGTTGAACTGGGTGTAGACCCTGAAACCGTCGGGGGTATCACGCTGAGCTTGAACAACAGCGCGCCGACGGTACTGGGGCAGCCAATCACCATCGTTGCCGCCATCGAAGGTGTGACCCCCGGAGGCATGGTGACTTTCTTCGACGGCGAGACGGTCATTGGTAGCGCGACCGTGATCGACGGCAAGGCAGCGCTTGTAACGGATCGCTTGTCGCTCGGCGTCCACAATCTACGAGCGGCGTATTCGGGCGATGCCTGGAAACCAGCTAGCGTGTCGAAGGCAATCAAGAAGACCATTGGCGCCTTCACCAAAGCTGTATTGAGCTTGTCTCCTCGTGATGGTCTGAACTATGGCAGGCCGGTCGAGTTGTCGGTGACGTTGACCAGCCCGCAATCGCCTGTCGCTACCGGTGTGTCGGGCCAAGTCAGGTTCTACAACGAGGATGGCGGGGCGCTCCTTGGCACAGCCTCTATCGTGGATGGGGTGGCGACCCTAAGGGCCAGCAGTCTTCCTGTGGGCAACACCAGAATTCGCGCGGAATACGCAGGCGATGCGAGCCACGCAACGGCGACCGTCTATTCCGATTGGCTCAGTATCAGTGCGAATCCGACTACAACTACGTTGAAGATTTCGGGTGGCGGCGCATCCGTGATATTGAGTGCGGTCGTCGCAAATGCTGGACGGACATCGGCCTCACCGGGCGGCAAGGTGACCTTCTACAACGGGACCGCAGTCATTGGCTCTGCTTCGTTGATCGATGGAGTAGCAACGCTCCAGTACGACGGCGCTGTCACCGCAGCGGCTTTCAGCGCCACGTATTCGGGCGACGCCAACAATACCAGGAGCGCCACAGCCATTGATCGTTTTGGGAACACCGTTCCAGTTGCCGCCAACATCTTGTTGACCGCCTCGGCATCCAATGTTACGCAGGATGTGCCGGTCACGTTGGTGGCGAGCATCGTGGGCGCTATGCCCTCAGGCGTGGTGACCTTCTTCGCGGATACCCAACTTCTGGGCAGCGCACCGATTGTCGATGGCGTGGCGCGCTTCGTGACCCACTACTTACCAGTGGGGGCCAATATCGTTCTGAGTGCTGCGTATCAGGGGGATGCAAACAATGGCCGTGCCGTGATGGCTCAGGGACCCAGCCTTCAGGTGGCGCCCTTGATCTCGTCATTGCGCTCCGGCGAAAGCCTCAGCGCAGGACAGTCCATCTATTCGCCTGACGGACGCTATCAACTGGTCATGCAGGGGGGCGGAAATCTTGTCGTGTATGACCGCAAGGGAAATGGCCGGGCCGTCTGGCATAGCCAGACCGGAGGAACGGGGGCCAGTCGTTTTGTATTCCAGAGTGACGGCAATCTGGTCGTCTACACGGCCGCGGGCCAAGCGACATGGAATTCCGCCACCTATGGCAAAGCGGGGCTATCGCTCCAATTACAGACGGACGGCAATCTGGTCTTGTATACAGCAGACGGGAGCGCTGTTTGGAATACCGGTGGGGACACGACATCGGTAGCAGCGTCATTGGCGTGGCCGGCAATCTCCTCAAGCGCTCCGGGTTCCGTGACGGTGCAGCCGGCCACAGTTGGATTCCCTACGAGCGCTTTCTTGTCCCTAGAGCCTCCGCCCAGTGGTCTTCTCTCTCGGGGGACAGTGTATGTTTTCGAAGGAACGGCGCTGATCGCTTGCGGGCCCAAATACGAGGTGGAGTCAATAATCGGTGTCGGTTTCGAATTGCCGCCCATGTCATTGGGCACTCATAAGCTCAATCTGATCCATGTGGACGGGAGCAGAACTGTTGCCGATATACGCACGATCGAAGTCAACGTAGGTCCTGCAGCCAGTGCGCTTGTCGTGACTTCGACATTCGACACGCCGAGTGTTGCCGGTTCGCGGCTGAGTTTGACGGCCCGAGTCTTTTCGCCGAGCCCCCCCGGTTCCAACACCGCCTTTGACGGTCCAATCGCCGGCGGCGATATCACCTTCTATCGCGATGACAACGGCACACCGATCGGCTCAGCTCGCGTCATCGACGGGTTGGCTGTTCTGACGACAGCCAGTCCTGCAGTGAGCGGATTCAGGATTCGCGCAGAGTACTCGGGCGATGCGAGCCACGCCAGTGTCACGTCTTACTTGGAATTGATCCCTGATGGGGTAACTCCGACTACAACCACGCTGAAGATCGTAGAGGGCCCGCACCGATTCTCCGGTTTAACGGGGGCCGGGCTTGGCGTCAACACCTGGAAATTGAGCGCCGTGGTTGCCAACGCTGCGCAGGGGGCGTCGACTATCCCCGGCGGGACGGTTACTTTCTACAACGGATCCACGATCATTGGTAGTGCGACCTTGGTTGGCGGTATCGCGACGCTCGATTACAGAGGGACTGTTACGGCAGCGCCCTTCAAGGCCGTGTACTCGGGGGACGGCAGCAGCGCCCGGAGCAGCACCCCTTTGGGCCAGTATGGAGAGGCGGTGGCTTCGCCCACTAGCATCACCGTTGAGGCCGAGAAAACTGGCCCGCAGGTCTCATTAATCGCTCGCGTCGCGGGGGCTGCACCCAGAGGAACGGTCAGTTTTTTCGCCGGGACCCAACTCTTGGGAACAACCGAAACTTCTGGTGGGGTGACCGTACTGTCGATTTACATGCCGTTGGGAGCCGACGCCATGCTGAGCGCCGTGTACTCGGGGGATACGAACAACGCAAGCAGTCTGATCGCCGAAGGCATACGACTGCAACGGCCCTCCGAAAATACATCTTTGCGCAAGGGCGACAGCCTGCGGATGTGGCAGAGCATCTATTCGCCCGACGGGCGCTATTCGCTGGCATTGCTGTCGGGTGGTCGCCTCCGACTGTCCGATTACAAGCGAGGTGCCGCCGAGTATCTCTGGATCATCCAGGCGTCCGGAGATCAAGGCGAAACCTTTGTGTTCCAGAACGACGGTGATCTTGTGATCTACACGGCTGCGGGCCAGGCTGTATGGCGCAGCGGCACTGGTGGCAAGGGCGGCGAGTCCCTGGAGTTGCAGACCGACGGCGCTCTGGTGCTGTACACCGCCGACAGGAGGGTTGTATGGTCCACGGCCGCGAATACTGTCTCGGTGAAGCCTAGCGCCCAATCGCCGGAGGAGAAGGCCAATGCGATGGACTTCGTCCCTGCGCACGAGGCCGTGGTCGGATTCCCGACTTCCGCGCGCATCTCCCTGCACGCCCCTCTTGACTCTCAGGCAGCCTCAGGGACTTTGAGCGTTTTCGAAGGGAAGAACCTGATTGCCATCTTCTCGAATGCCGACACGGACGGTTTTACCCTGCCGCCTATGTCATTGGGGGTGCATAAGCTCAAGCTGGTATATGCGGGCGGCGCCTTCGCCGTCACGCGTTCGATCGATTTGAATGTGGGACCAGCGCCCAGCCAGATTGACCTCACTCCATCCACGCCTGTGCTCGCCCATGGCTCACCGCTGGTCTTGACCGCCAGGGTTTCGCCGTCCGCAGCACTCAAGACCAGCACCTTCGTGGGCGGTGCGGCGACCGGTCTAGTGACGTTCTTTCGTAATGGTGTGGTGTTGGGCTCGGCGCAGATGGTTAACGGCGTGGCCACTCTGTCTGTGAGCGATTTGCCTGCCGGGACGGCCAGCTTCACCGCCAGCTATGCGGGAGACGACAACTATCAAAAATCAACCAACTCCGTGGAGTCCTGGGTTGAGGTCACGGGCTCGCCCGTCTCCCTGATCAACCTCACAAACCCGCTGATCGCCAAGGATGGTGAGTTGTCCGCGCGGGTCAGCGGCAAGACGCCCCCCAACGGCATGGTGAGCTTCTACAGCGGCGCCACGCTGCTGGGAACAGTTACGGTCATGGAGGACGGCACGGCCACCTTGCGCGGCGTCCCGATCCCCGTGGGCACGCATACCTTCAGCGCCGTGTATTCGGGGGATGAACTCAACGCCGATGGCGCGATCACCTTCACCCAGATCGTCGAAGGCACACCTGACACGCCTCGTGTCCTGGTCGGCGTGGACGGGGCGCAGGACCGCACCATCACGAAGCTGTACAACCGAAACGGCCAACTGCAAGGCGTACTGGATGGAGAGGGCTACCTCACCGAGTACAAATACAACGCCGCAGGCGAGCAGATCCAGACCATCCGCTACGCCGACCGCGCAGCCAACTTCGGCAGCGTCTCGGCCCGCATGGCAGCCACGGCCATTGCGCGAGCCAGCGGCGACCTCACGGGCCTGCGCCCCAAGGACAGCCCCAACGACATCCGCACCTACAGCCTCTACAACGCCCGTGGCCAGCTCGTCGGCCAGGTCGACGGCGAGGGCTACCTCACCGAAACCGTTTACGACGTGCGTGGCAACGTGGTGCAGACCAAGCGCTACGCCAGCCCCGCGAAGAATCCCGGCAGCGCAAGCGCAACGCTCGCCACCGTTCGCCCGGACCCGAGCGCCCTGGACCAGACCGTCACCCAGACCTGGAGCGCGGCCAACCAGTTGCTCAGCCGCACCAACGCGGAAGGCACGATCACCAGCTTCACCTACGACGCGGCCGGCCGCCTCGTGCAGACCACCACCGCGGTGGGCACGGCCGATGAACGCACCCAGCGCCTGCGCTACGACATCCAGGGCAACCTGATCGCCGAGCTCGACGGCCGCGGCAGCGCCGCCGTGGCGCAGAACGATCCGCTGGCAGCATGGGCAGCCAACGGATCCACCCACACCTACGATGCCACCGGCCGTCGCACCAGCACCACCGACGCCAACGGCCATCGAACGCTGTTCTTCTACGACGCCCTCGGTCGCCTGACCTACACCGTCAACGGCCTCGGAGAAGTCACCGAGAGCCGCTACAACGCCCACGGCCTGGTGTTCGAGCAGATCGTCTACGGGACTCGCATGAACGTCTTCACCCTGGGAGCGGCCACCCCCGGCGGACTGAACACCGATACGCTCAAGGCACAACTGGCCGCAGTGGCGGACCCTGCCAAGGACACCCACGTCCTGAGCACCTACAACGCGACTGGTGCCAGAGCCACCACGGTCGATGGACTTGGCAACACCACCAGCTACTCCTACAACGCCTTCCGCGAAGTCACCGCCAGCACGCAGACGCGCCTGAGCGGCCAGATCGTCACCAACGCGGTCGCCTTCGACCGACGCGGCCAGCAGATCTCGAGCACCCTGGACTCGACCGGGGCTGCCATCACCCGCCGCACCAGCTATGACGCCTTCGGCCGCGTGGACACGCGCACCGATGCCAACGGCAACATCAGCCGCCTGCGCTACGACCGCCTCGGCCGCGTCGTCACCACCACCGACGCCAACGGCGCCGAGCACATCACCACCTACGACGCCTTCGACCGCGTGCTGACCCAGCGCGACGCGCTGGGCAACACCACCAGCTACGCCTACAACCTGGCCGATCGCAGCGTCACGGTGACCACGCCCGAAGGCGTCTCGGTGACCACCGTGCACAACCGCCAGGGCCAGACGTCCAGCGTCATCGACGGGCGCGGCAACACCACCACCTACAGCTACGACAAGAGCGGCAACCTGCTGCAGACCCAAGCACCCGACGGCGTCAGCACCAGCACCACCTACGACAAGACCGGCCTCAAGCTCAGCACGACGGATGCCAGGGGCACCGTCACCATCTACAGCTACGACGCCGCCAACCGCCTCCTCACGCGCACGCTCGACCCTTCCGGACTCCAACTCACCACGAGCTACCAGTACGACGCCAAGGGCCAGACGATCCGCGTGACCGATCCCGCTGGCATCGTCACCATCACCGAATATGACCTCAACGGCCGCGTCACCCGCCAGACCGTCGACCCATCCAACGGCGCGTATATCGGACTGAACCTGCAGACCGTCTACACCCATGACGCAGATGGCACCACGCTCAGCGTCCAGGGGCCCGACGGCAAGCTCACGCGCTACACCTACGACGGCGCCGGACGGCGCATCAAGGAGCAGGTCGACCCGCTCGGCCTGAACCTCACGCGCAGCTACACCTACGATGCCGAGGGCAACGTCGCCAAGTCCATCGACGGCGAAGGCAACGCCACCCTCTTCATCTACGACAAGGCCAATCGGCTGGCCTTCACCATCGACGCGATGGGCGGCGTCCAGCAGAACAGCTACGACGGCGAAGGCCGCCTGAGCAGCCAGACCACGTACGCCGCGTTCGTGCCCGCGGCCGCCTGGAATGGCATTGCACCGAGCCTGTTGACCATGCAGGCCGCGCTGCCCACGCTGGGTCTGGCTACCACGCAGAGTCGACGCTACGACCGCGATGGCCGGCTGCGCTTCGCGGTGGATGCCACCGGCGCGGTGGTCGAGTACCGGTACGACGCCACTGGCAACGTCGTGGAGACCCGAGCCTATGCCCAGCGGATCGATCTGAGCAAATGGAACGGCAGCATTGACCCGCCTGTCGCGGCCGACGACATGCACGACCAGCGCTGGCGCAATACTTACGACGCCCTGGGGCGCAAGACCTTCAGCATCGATGGCACCGGCGCGGTGGTGCGGCAAGTCTTCGATGCCAGCGGCAACGTCACTGAACGCTTTGCGTACAGCATGAGAGTCCCGGTGACAACGGCAGCAACGGCGACTGCCCTGGCCGCCGCCGTAGCGTTGGTGGCAGAACCTACCCGAGACCAGCACGACACCTATGTCTACGACCGTGCCGGTCGACAGCTCTCCCACACCAACGGCGTGGGCAATGTCACTTCGCAAAACTACGACAAGAACGGCAACCTCATCAGCCGCGCCCATATCAAGGACCAGGAGGCAGGGACGAACCTTTTTACGGGCAGCGAGTTCGCCGATGGGTTGGGCGATACGTCGAACTGGATCGGCGACGTTGAAGCATCGAAGATGGAAGGATTCGCAGGCGCGCTCAGGATCGGGACCGATCCGTCGCGCCTTGGGTATGCAGGTGCCTATAAGTTGCATCAGTCATTGACGCGCGGTGCGACATACACAATGTCCGTGATTGTGGAGATGGAAGATGGCTTGGCACCAACTTTTGGAAACGAAAACGCGCGGGACGCCGCGAACTCGTTTGCCTTTGCATCACTTGGGCGCATGGCCGATCCCCTCGCGTATGTCGTGCAGCATCTCGGTGGCAAGCAATATCGCGTGGCAACTACCGGCGTAGCGTCGCGCTCGACGGCGTACTTCGGAATCGTCAAGTTCACCTCGAACGACGCTCGTCCTTTTCGTGTCACAGCCTATCAACTCGAGCAATCGGAGGTCGCAGGCAGCGTGACGCCGACCACCGCGACACCAGTGCTCATTGCAGCCAAGACACAAAGTCAGGTCACGCGCTATGCATACGACTCCGCCGGGCGTCTGGTCTATACCTTAAGTCCTCTGGGGCAGTTGGAGAAGAACAGCTACGACGAAGCGGGCCGAATCACACTGATCACGCGCTATGCAAAGCCAATCAGCATGGCAGGACTCGGCGCAACGCCCACCATAGACCAACTGCAAGCTCTGGTCACCGAGACACCCGGGAAAGACCAGCAGCAATACAGCGTCTACGACAAGAGCGGGCGCCTGAGCGCCACGGTCGATGCGATGGGCGCCGTCGTCACCTTTGTACGCGACGGCAAGGGCAACATCACCGAACGCACGGCCTGGGCCAACCCCATCGACCTGGCTACATGGACGGCCGGCACCACGCCAGCACCACGGGCCGATACGGCGCGCGACCAGCGCACGCGCATCTTCTACGACGGCATGGGCCGTGAGGCTCTCACCGTCGATGCTCTGGGCTACGCCGTGCAGCGCCAGTACGACGCAAGCGGTCACCTGACGTACGTCGTGCGCTACCCGGTGGCCGTACCGGCGACGACGACCAACGCCCATAAGGCCCAACTGGATGCAGCGGTCCAGCTTGCATCCACCTCCGGCCAGCCGCTGCAGATCACCGCCTACGGTTACGACGCGGCCGGCAACCGCACCAGCCAGACCCAGGCCCTGGGGCAGCCCGAGGCGGCCACCACCCAGTTCGTCTACGACGGCATCGGTCGGTTGACCCGCACCATCGATGCGCGCGGCGTCGAGCTTTCGCAAAGCGATAGCGCCTGGGCGCTCACCCAGCGCCTGCAACTGAAGTACGTCAATGCCGTGGGCGGCGCGCTGAAGGCCTCCGACCTGAGCACGGCCCAGCGACAGGCGTTGGCCGCCCTGTACACGACGACCACCGATTACGACGCGGCTGGCCACAAACTCAGCGTGACCGACGCCCTGGGCGGCGTCACGCGCTCCGAGTACGACGCCAACGGCCATGTCGTGAGGATCACCGATCCGCGCGGCAACGCAGCGCTCTATTACTTCGACGCCGCCGGCCGCGTTACGTTGAGCGTGGACCCCGAGGGCTATGCCACCGCCACCACCTACGATGCGCTCGGACACACGCTGAGCGTCAAGCGCTACTTCAACAGAGTCAGCGGCACCTACGGGATCGCGCAACCACCGGCGCTGCCGGGGACCAACCCCAGCGACGCAATCACCCGCTTCGAATACGACGCCGCCGGGCGCCTTACGAAAACCATCGACGCCGAATCGAACGCAGAGTCCTACACCTACAACCCCCTGGGCCAGCGCGAGACGCTTACCAACAAGCTCGGCGGCGTCACCAGCTACAGCTACGACCAGCTCGGCCGGGTGACCAGCGAGAAGCTACCCATCACGAGCAGGAATGCCGCCGGACAGTCGGTGGCGGTAGTCAACCAGTACGCCTACGACGCCTTCGGCAACAAGACCACCACGACCGAGGCGGCCGGCCTGCCCGAGCAGCGCATCACCCAATTCAGGTATGACGCGCTGAACCGCGAGGTCGAGCAGCGCCAGGCGCAGGTGAGCATCTACGTGGATGGCAAAGGCTGGAGCACTATCGCGCCCATGCGCACCAAGGCCTACGATGCCAGCGGCAACCTCATTGCCGTAGTGGACCCCAACGGCGGACGCACGCGCAGTTGGTTCGATGCAAGCAACCGCAAGGTGGCCGAGGCCAGTGCCACCGGCACGCTCAGCACCTGGAGCTACGACGCGGCCGGCAACGTCATGGCGCAGCGCGTCTACGGCGACGCGTTGGTCTTGCCGGTGGGCGATGCGCTACCCACACCGGTGAACGCAGCCAACGTGCGCCTGACCACCTACCAGGTCGATGCCAACAACCGGGTGACCCGCAGCACCATCGCCGGTGTGCAGTCCGGCGACTACGACGCCAAGGGCCACCAATACAACATGGCGGTCACGAGCGATGTGGTCAAGCGCAGCTTCTACGATGCCAACGGCAACGTCGTGCGCGAGCAGAACGGCAAGGACGCGGCCACCCTCGTCTGGTACGACAAGCTCGGCCTGAAGGTGCTCGAGGTCGATGCCATGGGCTACGGCGTGCGCTGGGAGCGCGACGCCAATGGCGCCGTGCTGCGCCAGACGCGCTATCTGCAGGGCATCGAGCTTGGCAGCCTGAGCGAGAGCACGGCGATGGCCGACGTGCTGGCGAAGTTCAGGCCGGCCGCGGGCGACCAGATCACCGAGTACAGGTACGACCGCAACGCGCGCGTGCTCAGCGAGTCCAGGCTGAACGTGGTCTATGGCAGCGTCGCGGCCAACGGTGCTCTGAGCGAAGCCAGCACCTCCGCTACCCAGCACACCGTGTACGACGCCATGGGCAACAAGAGCGCAACCATCGACGCGAAGGGTCAGCGCAGCGACGTGCGCTATGACGCCCTCGGGCGGCTGCTGGGCGCGCAGCGCCCGGGTGCAACCGACTTCAACGGCACGCTGGTGCGCCAGGCCACCGACTACGAGTACGACGGCCTGGGCAACGTGCGCCGCGAGATCCGCCGTGGCACAGACAACACCGTGGAGAGCGACGACCAGATCGTGGCCTACGGCTACGACCCCACCGGCGTGCGCACGTTCATGACCACGGCCAAGGGCGAGACGATCAGCTATGGGCGCGACGCCAACGGCAACACCACGGCCCAGATGACGGACCGCATGGACGCGGACGGCGCGATCTCGCGCGATATCGCCAGCATCGGCTACGACGCGGCCAACCGCGAGGTGCGGCGCTTCACGGGGCTGCGCGATGCGGCCAACATGCCGGTCTTCGACGCGGCCAACACCATTACGCTCGGCTACAACGCCTTCGGCGAGCTGACCAGCAAGCGCACCGGCAGCGGCAACGCCCAGGGTCAAGCCCAGGAGTACTACGACTACGACAAGGCCGGGCGCCTGTGGCGCACCAACGCGCAGGGCGGCGTGAACAAGGCCTGGATGTACGACCTCGCCGGCAATGCCACCTTGCAACTGGAGTCCCAGCGCGTGGACTTGCGCGCTATGACGTGGGAGCAGATCGCGGGCGACGGCACCCACCCCAACCCGGACATCCTCATCACCATCACGTCCTACGACCAGAACAACCGCGTCGCGAGCGTGATGCAGCCCAAGATGGATGCGTCGCGGCCGAACCTGCGGATGGTCGCAGCGCCCATCAATGTGGATTCGGGCAAGTTCGGCGGGCTGGACATCGATGTGGCGCCGGCGCTGGCCGAAGCCAACTCCACCTGGATCGCTGGGCCTTCCGACGGATCGGCCACAGGCCAGGTCGGTGCGCTGGGAATGCCTGTCAGCGGAGGCATCGTGCGCAGCATCGCCAATTGGGAGGTGCCCGGCGCAAAGGGCGGCGCGGGCAACATCAGTTCCACTCTAAAGGGTGTGACGGATGTCGTACTTGGTGCAGGCGGCGGTGCTTGGCATGCGGGTATCGAGAACCTCTACGGCGCCGTGACGTGGCGCGTGGAAGTGGGCATGGCGGTCAGCTATCTGGGCCGGATCACCAACTGGCCAGTGACCGTACGCCCGATGTACTCGCAGTTTCCTCCGGTCAGCATGTATTTCCTGACCGGCCTGGCCACCAACGCGGCGCTGCCCATTCCGCTGAGGGTCATCGCTACCACTGCCAGTGGGCAGGACATCGTCGTGGTCAATGGCAACGTGCGCCAACCGACGTGGCCCAACATCAACCGATCGCTCAGCGGCACCTTCATGCGCCTGACCGGGGGCGAGGCGCGCGATACCGACACGATTCAGTTGTACAGCCGACCGCGCGGCTCGAACGGTCCGTTCTCGCAGACGCTGCCGATTTTCAAGGCCGGCCAGGGGGGCTCCAGCCTGAACGGGGTTGCAGTCGATGGCTCATACCTCACCCGTCTGGACGGTCAGGGTCCGCTGGACATGATGCTGATCGTGACGCAATCGGACGGCACGGTGGTGCGTCGCCAGTCGATTCAGTACGACCCGGCCTCGGGTCAGTCCTCTTCATGGGTGGCGCCGGCACAGCCGGTGTTCACCAGCGACAACGTGGCGCATTTCACGGGCATGCGGATCAACGGCCACGCCATCCGGGTGCTGCAAAGACCGCAAGGCAGCCAGGGGGCGTACTCCGAGAGAACATACTGGCCCAATGGCGCAACAGGGCGCTTCGACGTTCAGTTCGACGGTGGCGCGAGCGACGTCATCATCGAAGTGCTGGATACAAACCGCAACGTGGTGGTCGACCGGCTCAAGGGAATCGTCAACCCGGCCACTTCGTACTATGACATGCGCCCGCTGGCGGCCTTGCCCTCGAGTATCACTTTCCGCGACATCCCTATCGATGCCCGCACCCTGCAGATCGAGTACGAGCCGCTGAGCCCGGGAGGACTGAGGGGCTCCATCACCATCCCGCGCTCCGCAGCCGGCGACATTGCCCAATGGGTGTGGGATGCCGCCAACCTCATCCCGGACAAGCGCAGCCTGTATAGCTACAGGTTGCATTTCGTGGCCCGCGACGAGGACGGCTTCATCCTGACCGATGCCACCGGCGAGGCCACGATCGGCGCGATCAGCAAGGACGGCACCAAAGCCCGGCTGACCGGCAACATCAAGCACCAGGTGATGACCTTCGATCCGGGCATTGCAGAAGGCCGGAGCATGAAGCTTCGCTATCGCGAGAAGGGTGCGACGGCACGGGACTTCACCGAGGCGGCGGCCACCCGCGTGAAGGCCAACACCGCCTTCAAGTGGGATGCGACCGCCAACAACCTGGACTCGAACAAGGAATACGAGTTCGTCTACGACGTGTACAACGCCGCGGGCGCGGTAATAGGCAACGGGGAAGGCTACTTCCGCCTGAACAACAGCGCCGACAACAAGGATGTGCGCTGGGCCATTCCGAACCTGCCCGGCGAAGACGTCATCAACAACAGTTGGGTGATCCAGCGCCGCCAGACCTACGACGCGTTCGGCAACGTCACCAGCGAGATCGACGGCAACACCAACGCCAACGAGTTGCGCTACAACACGCTGGGCCTGCTGATCGACAAGATCGGACCGAGCGTGGACGTCACGCTGGCCAACGGCCAAGTGCAAACGACAAGGCCTACCGAACACTACAGCTACAACCTGAACGGGCAGCTGGTGGGCAAGCGCGATGCGAACGGCAACCAGAGCACCGTGGAGCTCAACGCGGGCGGGCAAGCCGTGGCGGAGTGGCACCCGGGTGCAGCGGCAGGCAGCTTGGTGGCGGTGCGCAAGAGCTACGACGTCTTCGGCAATCTGCGCACAGTGACCGACGAGAATCTTCGGGTCACCAACAACGAGTACGACTTCAACAACCGATTGAAGAAGGTGTGGCGCCCCGTCAATCCCGTCGATGGCACCCGCGCCTTCGATACCTATGACTATGACGTGCTGGGCCAGCGCATCGCGCACGCGAACGCACTGACCTTCCGCGAGCGCACCTACTACGACACCATGGGGCGCGTCACGCGCTATGTCTCGCCCGAGGGCGCGAGTGTCAACTACGGCTACACCTACGACAACAGCATCGGCTCGGCCGGCGGCGTCAACACCGGCGGCTGGATCAACACCACGACGGACGCCAACGGCAGGACGCAGACGCTGAAGAAAGACCTGTTCGGCCGCACGATGTGGAAGCAGGACCTGGGCGGCCACCAGTTCACCTACGGCTACAACTGGTCGGGCCTCATCTCCAGCCAGACCGGAACCTCTGGCCAGAACATCAGCTACAGCTACTACGACAACGGCTACCTGCGCAAGGTCATCGATCTGGGCGTATCGACGGAAAGCACCTTCGAGTACGACAACAACGGCAACCGGATCTTCGAGGGCTTCAAGTCCACCGCAGGCAATGTGGCGATGGTGTTTCAGTGGTCGCGGGTGAGTTATGACGCCTACAACCGCGTCAAGAAGATCGACGATGCCCGCTACGTCATCGACTACGAGTACGACGCCAACGGCAACCGCCGGCGTGTGAAGAGCACATACCTCAACATCGTCGACCAGAAGAAGGACGTGCAGGACTATTGGTACGCCTACGACGGCATGAACCGCTTCACCACGACCATGGGGCAGATGGCCAACGGGCAGATCTGGCGCGGCGGGTCGGGCGATGGCGCGACCATCGAGTACGACGACGCCGGCCAGCGCAAAGCGGCCACCTACGCCAACGACGGGCACCGCGAGGTCTACGACTATGACGGCGCGGGCAACATGACCACGATGGCGATCAACGGTGTGCTCAGGAGCCGGCGTACCAACGACCTGGCGGGACGCGTGACGCGCTACGAAGAGTGGTTCCAGGACGGAACACTCAGCACACGGAAGGGCCGCACCTGGAACAAGGACAACCAGCTCACCGTGGAGCTGGAGCATCGGCTGACCGAAGGAACGAACGGCAGGAAGTGGTCCGACACGACGACAGCCTACACCTTGATGAAGGACGGCACGCTGTCGAAGGTGGATTCGCTGACCAACGCCTTCAACAACTTCAACCCCAGTGCCCAGGATCCTGCTGTCGTCATCACTCGCATGGTCAGCAACTATGCCTACGAGTGGTGGGACGGCGCCAAGCAGTCCTCGATCACGCTCGATCCAGCGAGCACGGGCTACGACCCCAGGAGGCCGCAGCCGCCGGGCTATTCGGTGTTCGGCTATGACGCCAACGGGCACCTGAAGACGGCCACGGACCGGAACGCGACCACGCCGCGCAGCTTCTCGTACTGGACCAATGCGGAAGGGCAAGTATTGCAGCGCCAGGAGCTCATCGGCGGCAAGATCGCCGCCGACGGCAACGTGAGCGGCGCCAGCAAGAGCCGCGATCACCGCTACTTCTACTTCGATGGCAAGCGCGTGGGCAACGTGGGCAACGACGGCGTGGAGCGCGAGGACTATGCACAGCAACTCGCGCGCAATACGGCAGCGCAGAGCCCCGATGACAAGTACCGCAAGTTCACGCCCACGAACTCGGCGGACTTCGACGAGAACTACCAGCCGGTCAACGCGGGCTTTCCTGGGGCGGCACCCGGTAGCTATACGGTGCGCTCGGGCGACACCCTCGAGAGCATTGCGCGGGCGCTGTGGGGAGACGCGCAGCTGTGGTACCTGCTGGCCGAGGCCAACGGGCTGGATGGGCAGCCATCGGCTGCGCTGGTGGAGAACACCGTGCTGGTCGCGCCCAACCGCGTGACCAACGTGCACAACACCAGCAGCACGTTCCGGCCTTATGACCCGGGCAAGGCCATGGGGGACACGAGTCCGACGCTGCCGGATCCGCTGCCTGCTCCCAGGGGGAAGGACGGCGGGTGCGGGGGCCTTGGGCAGATCATCCAGGTCGTCGTGACGGTCGTGGTGGCTTACTTCACGGGTTATTACATGGGGTGGGGTATCGCCGGGTCTGCAGCAGCCGGAACTGCAGGCTCCATTGCTGGCCAGACCGCAGGCATTGCCATGGGGGTGCAGGACAGCTTCAGCTGGAAGGCGGTGGGGTTGGCAGCTATCGGGGGGGCCGTAGGCGGCGCACTGAATACAGCCGGACTCCTGCCACAAGTGGGCAACCCATTCATCGATGGCGCCATTCGCGGTGCCGCTGGCAACATCGCCACGCAGGGACTTGCCGTGGTCACAGGGCTGCAGCAAAAGTTCGACTGGCGGGGCGTAGCCGCCAGTGCAGCAGGCGGGGCTGTGTCGGCCTGGGTGGGGCAGCAGGTGTTACCGAAGTCCTTCGATGCTTTCTCTCGCAGTCTGGCCTCGAACATGGCTGGCGCAATCATGAACGCAGCAATGCGTGGCGGGAGCGTGGGCCGGGCACTGCCAGGGGTCATGGCGGACGTTGTCGGCTCGACTGTTGGCAATGCATTGGGGGACAGCTTGGCTGCAGCTAACAGCGGCAGTCCAGGGCCAGTGAGTGCCGACGAAAAGTCGCGTATCTTGGGGTATTTCGCTGATACGTCTAGCACCAGCGGCAGCAGCTACAACCCCGCCAACCCGTTTGGCTTCCAAAGCCAGGTGAACTGGAGCGCGCCAAGCACGCTGGGTGACGACGCTCCCGCCAGCAAGGGCATCACGCAGATCGTGGCGGAGCTGAGGCAGCCCACGCCGTACACAGCACAGTCGCGCGACACGATCTCCTCGATCATGGGGACCAGTGATCCGCAGGCCGTTGGCAACTTCATGCGGGCCAATGGCCTGACAAGCAGCACCATCTACGCGAGGCAGGACTACGTCATCCCTGGGGCCATGAATGGCCTAGGTGACAACTCGGCGCTGGGGCAGCGTGCGCTTAACAACGACAACGCCCGGCTGCAGGCTGTGGCCGATGCACAGAAGGCGCAGGCAACGACCACCGCGAACACCAGTGGCTACATCGACTACCGGGATCCACGCGACTTCCAGGGAAGCTTTGGCTATCGGTCCATGATCGCGCGGGAACTGAGCGATGCGACTGTCGACCTTTTGCCTGCTAGATCGATGGATACCATTGGACCCGTTCAATCCGGCTTGGACAACATCATGGGCGCTGCAAGCGCCTATTGGAATCGCAGCGATGTCAGCCTGGGTCAGGCGGTGAGCGCTGCTTGGAATGGTGGCGGCAACGACTTTGTCGCGGGCGTGGGTCACAGTCTCGGCGCGGGGACCGCAGCTGTTGGTGCAGCATTCACCAGTCCAACTGTCTTGGGCACTGTTGGTTTAGGTATCTTGTCCGCGCAACAGACGGATGCGGCGGTGGCCGACTACCGGCGCTTCTTTGGCAGTGGCGACGGGCGTGGCGCGCAATCATTACTCACACAAGGGCTGACGCCGCTGATTGGGAGCGATGGCGCTGCTTATGTGAATGCAGGCATCGACTTTGCCGGGGGAGTCGGTGTTACGGGCGCCACAGTCAACAGCCTTACAGGCAAACGCCTCTTCTCGGTAGATCGATCGATGAGCGCGTCTGATGAAGCTGCGGGCGTGCTTAAAAACGGACGCTATGTTCTCAATCCGACCGCGCAACGGTTGGAGGATCTCGTCACCGACTCAGGACGTATTGGTGGAAAGCAAACAAACGGGCAGTTCATGTACGTGATCGATAGAGAAGAAAATGTAATTATTGGAACTCGGGGTCGCAACGATTTGGGTGACACTCTTCGTATGCCGCATCCCACCCTGATAGGCGGCGCTGATCCTCAAATTCTGGGTGCTGGTATGGTCGACATTCGAGCCGGCAAGATCTATTCGATAGACAATGCGTCAGGTCACTTCAAACCGGGATTAGGTTCATTGAGTGCTGCGCGCAATGGCTTCAGTCAAATATCTCCAAATGTGTTCAGTCGAGACTTCCAAGGCTACCTTCCATACAAGCGTTGAAAATTAACATGGCACCGCTGACGCCCCATTACGTGGTTTGTAATTGGTTCCCAGAGCACGGTGATCACTTGATCGCTGAGACTGATCGATCTAGATTCGCGGCCCTATCGCCCGCAGGAAAAGTATTTCGTTGCATTGACAGAAAGGGAGAGTGGTTGTTTCTCCAATACGCTGGAGATGAAATTTACCGAGTAAATCAAGAGGCATGCAAGCCTGTGCTGCCGCCTGTATTCCATATTGGACAAAGGGTGAAGGCGTCCGAAAAGCAAGGGATTGTTGTACACATTGGATGGCACTTTAAGAATGAGGCGCCCATCTATTTGCTGGAGTTCGCTGGGAAGCGTTCGTCCCGTCGCTATCTTGATCAGGATCTTGCAGTGGACGAGGTTGCGACCTGACGTGTGCGGGACATGAATTCGGGTAGCACTAGTGCGGTGAGCCACACGTCATTGTTTGCTTGAAAGAACTTGAACCCTTGCTCATGCATTGCGCCAGCCGCGATGGTGAGCACTACCGGCTTGCCATAGCGCTGGCCTACGCTGATCGCGGTCTGCATATCCTCGGACAAGTGAACGTGGTGCCGAGCCCCAGGCAGCAGGCCTTGGGCGCGGATCGACTCCAGAAAGCGCGTGGCCGTACCGTGATATAGCACGGCTGGCGGCACCTTCTCCTCGAAGCTGATCGCCACGCTGTCGGTCGAGTGCCCCTGCACCGCGCGGATGCTGGATCCGTCGCCAGAAAGCGCGAACCGCTTCTTCTCGCTGGTCGTCACCACCTGCTCAATCAACGGGCGATCCAGCGTGCGCCCGTGCTGCGCTGCGGCCGCGATCAACGCATCGACACCGACCCAGCCCTCTGTGTCCAATGACAGCCCGATCGACTCCGGCTCATGGCGCAGCACGTAGCTCAGGAACTTGCTCGTATCGGTGAGCAGCTTGCTCATGGTCTTATTGCCTCTTGAGGGAAGTGAACGACTGCAGGTCCTTGTGCGCGCAGTCGTTGCTGTGTTGATAGCGCTAAAAATAAATGCCTCGCCCAATCCCTTGGCCGCTAGTGTCGGGGTCGGCAAACAGCCCGGCTGACCGAAGGAACGAACGGCAGGAAGTGGTCCGACACGACGACAGCCTACACCTTGATGAAGGACGGCACGCTGTCGAAGGTGGATTCGCTGACCAACGCCTTCAACAACTTCAACCCCAGTGCCCAGGATCCTGCTGTCGTCATCACCCGCATGATCAGCAACTATGCCTACGAGTGGTGGGACGGCGCCAAGCAGTCCTCGATCACGCTCGATCCCGCGAGCACGGGCTACGACCCCAGGAGGCCGCAGCCGCCGGGCTATTCGGCGTTCGGCTATGACGCCAACGGGCACCTGAAGACGGCCACGGACCGGAACGCGACCACGCTGCGCAGCTTCTCGTACTGGACCAATGCGGAGGGCCAGGTGCTGCAGCGCCAGGAGCTCATCGGCGGCAAGATCGGCGCCGACGGCAACGTGAGCGGCGCCAGCAAGAGTCGCGACCACCGCTACTTCTATTTCGATGGCAAACGCGTGGGCAACGTGGGCAACGACGGCGTGGAGCGCGAGGACTATGCCCAGCAGCTCGCACGCAGCGCAGCAGCGCAAAGCCCCGACGACAAGTACCGCAAGTTCACGCCCACGAACTCGGCGGACTTCGACGAGAACTACCAGCCGATCAATGCGGGCTTCCCCGGACCGGCTCCTGGCAGCTACACGGTGCGCGAGGGTGACACGCTGGAGAAAATTGCGCGGTCATTGTGGGGTGATGCGCAGCTGTGGTACCTGCTGGCCGAAGCCAACGGACTGGACGGCCAGCCCTCGGCGCCACTGACACCGAACACGGTGCTGCAGGTACCCAACAAGGTCACCAACCTGCACAACACCAGCAGCACCTTCCGGCCCTACGACCCGGGCAAGGCCATGGGGGACACGAGCCCGACACTGCCGGATCCGCTGCCAGCTCCCAGGGGGAAGGACGGCGGGTGCGGTGGGATCGGCAAGATCCTCACGGTGGTGGTGGCAGTTGTGGTGGCTGCCTTCACACAGCAGTGGTATCTCGTCAACGTCGGTGGGTACTCCGGCATTGCCGCCGCCGCAAGCAGCGGCGCTTGGGGCACGCTGGCGGTGTCGGGCGCAGTCGGCGGCGTAGCGGGTTCCGTTGCGGGACAAGCCGTGGGCATCGCGACAGGCGTGCAGGATCAGTTCTCCTGGAAGGGGGTTGTGCAGGGGGCGCTGCAAGGTGGCCTGAGCGCAGGCTTGGGGGGCTGGCTCCAATCCGGCGGTCTTGGCAGCACGCTGGCGGCTTCGGGGAACTGGGGCTCTGCCGCCCGGCACGTTGCGAGCAACATTGCGACTCAGGGACTGAGCATCGCCACAGGGTTGCAGAAGGGTTTTGACTGGCGCGGGGTGGCAGCCAGTGCGGCGTCGGGCTACGTGTCGGCCTGGGCACGGCCGATGCTGGCTTCAACCTTTGGGCCTGTGGGAGGTGATATTGCGACGCGCATGGCGAGCGGTATCGTGAGCACGGCCGTCCGTGGGGGAAGTGTCAGTCGGTCGTTGCCGGGAATCATTGGCGATGCGGTGGGGTCAACAGTTGGCAATGCGCTGGGGGATTCGATCGCAGCGGCCAATGAGCAAGGCGGCGGCATGACGCGCGGGGAGGCTGAGGAAAGGACGGCGGCGCGAGAGGTCTACGCGATGGGCGACGGGATTCCGAAGGTCAATGGACTGGACTTCTCGCAGGATGCGGCAGCTCGACGCGCAGACATCAATCCGGCAGGGTTGCCAACCTATGTTGGCAGCGACGCCCCAGCCTTTGCATATGACTATCGCAATGGCAGCGACATCGCCAGCGACAACTACAACGGCGGCCGCCGCACGGCCACCGTGCGTAGCGGCCAAGGACCGCTGGCAGCCTTGGCGGACCTGGGCTTGAACTCGGCGCAGCGGCAGGCTGGCTATGGCTATCTGCTGAAGACCAGGCAAGTGCAGGTCGGCCGCAACGGCGTGCCGATGGTGCAACCTGGGCAGGAACTGCACATCGATCTGGATGACACAAGCCAAGCCAGATTGGCCAGTCGTGCCATTTCTCAGGAAAGTTCGATGAGGGCCCAGCGACTTGCAGATGCGGCGCAGACGGCAACTGACAGTGCCAATGCGGCCGAGACGCGCAAGCTATTCAACAGTAGTGTGTCCAGTCCAGGCTATCGCAAGGAAGACTTCAGCAACGAGGCACGCGGCTTGATTGGCAACCCGTCAGCACGGACCTCGTCACTTGATGCTGCGAAGAGTTCGATAGCCATCGAGAAGGACTTCCAATCATTGATGCGCAGTCAGCCGGACTCTCCGGAGGGTTGGGCGGCCCGTAGCAATACGCTAGCCGATCTGTCCACCAAATACCAGAACACGATGCAGTCGGGTGGATTGACGCCTGACCCAACGTTGCTCAACACGATTGGGTTGCAGAGGGCGATTGCAGACTATCGCGTGACCGGTGACACATCCCAATTGCTCCTGAGGTCCGCGTCGGCGGGCATCGTTTTGGGAATGGAAACGGGTGTTGGCTCGGGGGGCAGTGGTGGCACCCCCCTATTTGCGAATCAGGTTCCCAAGAGCTTGGCAAGCGAGTTGAGTACTGCATCAAAATTAGGCGTGGCGCCCATGTCACCAGTTAGTCCCAAATTCGATGCTGCCATAAATGAAGGAACTATCAAGTACGCAGTGACGCCGAACGGCGACTTGTTGGTTATCCCGAAGTACGCAACGAATGGCACCGAAATCTCGCATGCGGTCATCACGAAGGGGCAGCCCGTTATCGCTGCCGGGGAAGCTGAAATTGCGGGCAATGCGAAGAGCGGATATATAGGCATGAACATCAATGCTCATAGCGGTCACTACATGAATGGCAATACGGCTGCTCAAAACGCTGCGGTAGAAGGGATAGCAAAGAATGCATTCGCGAAGTACGGAATTCTCGGGTTCTAAGGAGTGATGATGGTTGTACGACCGTGGACAGAAATCTCAAGCCAACCGCTCTCGGAGCAGCTCATTCGAAGCATGTTCCCCTTCTCGGAGGGCTATCGGTTCTTCCCAAACCGGTACGACGCGGGGGTGAAATTCCATTCAAGCATTGGGCAGCCCGTCAGGCTGTACGTATTCGAAGGCGAATGCACATACAGCAGCGATGCGGTATCGGTGACCGTCAAGGGAGGCGAGTACGTCGATTTGCCCCCGAATCGGTACGAGTTTGAAGTGCCAACCGCGGCTCCAGTCTGGTTGATGAGGGTCTTCAGGATGCCTTCCAGTGCACCGTCCACATGAGTCCGTCATCTGTGTCCTGTGCACATGACCATCGCTTGTCACCCTTGATTGCTTCGCGCGCCTCTCTCAATCCTTAGCTGCTAAGGCTACGCTGAAGTAGCCACCCTTTTCGGAATCGAGCATGTTGCACGCTTTGGATTGCACCGACCGCCCCCAGGGATGACAGTTTTTTCCCGTGTTTGTGCATCGGCGCGCCGCTTTCGGCGGCCTTCTGCGTTTTACGGGCGCACGCGCACCAGCAGCAACCCTCGGCTCATGTAAATGTTGGCCAGCGCAAGGGCCGTGAATGCCCTGGTCGCGTTCTTGTGAAGTCCACGGTATCGCACTTTGCTGAAGCCCCACAGTCTCTTGACCACCTCGACCTGCGCGCGCACCTTGGACCTGTTGCGGTTGCGCAGCCGCTGGCCCTCATCGGGCACCCCATCGACCTTGCGCACGCGCTCGTTGGTACAGTCCAGCGCCGCAGGCGCTTTGCTGGCGATCAACTCCTGCTGGCCCGCGTAGGCGCAATCTCCGTAGACCTTCAACTCTTCGCCGTGCAGCAGTTCGGGCAACGGGTGCTTGTCGTGCACATTGGCCGCCGTGACCACTGCGCTGTGGGCCAGCCCCGTGCGGCTGTCTACGCCGATGTGCAGCTTCATGCCGAAGAACCAGTTCTTGCCCTTGGCCACCTGGTGCATCTCTGGATCTCGCTTCTTGTCGGCGTTCTTTGTGGAACTGGGCGCACTGATGATCGTGGCATCCACAATCGTGCCGGTGCCCACCTTCAGGCCATGGCCTTGCAGCACTTCTCCCACCTTGGCGAACAGCGCTTGCCCAAGATGGTGCTTCTCGAGCAGCCGGCGAAACTTCAGCAGCGTCGTCGCATCTGGAACGCGCTCGCGGCCCAGGTCGATGCCCACGAAACTGCGCAGGCTGGCGCTGTCATACAGCGCCTCTTCGCAGGCCTCGTCAGCCAGATTGAACCAGTGCTGCACGAACAGCATGCGCAGCATCCGCTCCACTCCGACTGGCGGGCGCCCGCCTTCGCCCTTGGGGTAGTGCGGCTGCACCACCGCGCAAAGCTCCTGCCAAGGCAGGATCTTGTCCATCATGTTGAGGAACACCTCCCGCTTCGTCGGGCGGCGGAATTGCTCAAAGCCTTTGTCTGCGGCCATCGCCAGGGTCTGTTGCTTCATGCTCTGATCAACCAATCAGCCGCGATGGCGGTGGACCTTTTCCAGCGTAGCCTTAGATCTGGGAGGGACTACTGAACAGATAGGCCCTCGCCCCCTAAGGAAGGTCTGAACAACAGGCGAACGAGCGCGATTTGAGCGCGTGCGGGCTACAAGGGTTGAACAAATGCATGCTCGAATCGACCTTGAATGAGATTTCGGCGTCGTTCATGGCCCTCACGCCAGCTTCAGACGCACGACTCCCATCAATTGCCTTCGCGCCATCCACAGATTCGACAGCGCGAACAGGGTGAGCAGATGCGCGGTGTTCTTCTGCAGCCCACGGAAGCGCACCTTCACCAGCCCGAACTGGCGCTTGATCACTCGGAAGGGATGCTCGACCTTCGCGCGTATGCTGGCCTTTGCGTGTTCGCGCTGCTGTACTCGCGCCTTGGCTTTGCCCTCGGGCAGTTTGGCGATGTCGCTGGGCCGCGCGGCGATGTGCCACTTCACGTCACGCTCGACGCGGCCTTGCGCGCCGCGATAGCCCGAGTCGGCCCACACCTGAGTCTCCTTGCCATGCAGCAGATCGGCCACTTGCTCCACATCCGCTTCATTGGCCGGCGTCGTTGTGACCGTGTGCACCAGGCCGCTGTCGGCGTCCACGCCGATGTGCGCCTTCATCCCGAAGTGCCACTGATTGCCCTTCTTCGTCTGATGCATCTCGGGGTCGCGTTCGCCCTCGGCGTTCTTCGTCGAGCTGGGCGCCGCAATGATGGTCGCATCGACGATGCTGCCTCGCTTGAGCAGCAACCCCTTGCGCGACAGGTGCGCGTTGACCTGCTTGAAGATGTCCTCGGCCAGATCGGATTCCTCCAGCATGTGCCGGAAGTTCAGGATCGTCGTCTCGTCCGGAATCGGCTCGCTCAGGTTCAGCCCCGCGAAGTTGCGCAGCGAGGCGATCTCATACAGCGCTTCCTCCATCGCCGGGTCCGACAGCGCAAACCAGTTCTGCATCAGGTGCACCCGCAGCATCGCCTCCAGCGGGTACGGCCTGCGTCCGCGCCCGGCCACCGGGTAGTGCGGCTCGATGAGCTTCAGCAGCGCCTTCCACGGAACCACCTGCTCCATCTCTTCGAGGAACACCTCGCGCCGCGTCTTCTTCCTCTTGCCGGCGTACTCCGCGTCCGAAAAACTCAATTGGCTCATCGCGCAAGTTCCTTTGCGTCAGTCAACGCGCAGCGGCATGATCGGTGGACTTGTTCAGACGTTCCCTAAAGGGCGCTCCAACGCTATCGCTTGCACGGTTGGCAGCTATATCCTGGATAGCTGGTCCGCACATGGGCCGCGCGGAAGCTGGCAGGAGCTCAGTGCAAGACCCAGCCGCCGACCTGTAGCCCACACGCGCAGAATGCCCCCATGCTGATCCTCAGACACGCCGACATCCTCGTCACCATGGACGCCGCCCGGCGCGAGATCGCCGATGGCGCCGTGGTCTGCGACGGCCCCGCGATCGCCTGGGCCGGCCCCACGGCCGAGCTGCCCATCGCTTACCTCGAAGCCCTGCGCGACGGCAAGGCCGAAGCCATCGACATGCGTGGCCACGTGGTGATGCCGGGCCTGGTCAACACGCACCACCACATGTACCAGAGCCTCACGCGCGCGGTGCCCGAGGCGCAGGACGCCGAGCTCTTCGGCTGGCTCACCAGCCTGTACCTGCTGTGGGCGCGCATCACGCCAGAGATGATCCGGGTGTCCACGCAGACGGCGATGGCCGAGCTGATGCTCTCGGGCTGCACCACCACCAGCGACCATCTCTACCTGTTCCCCAACGGCTCGCGGCTCGACGATTCGATCGAGGCGGCAGACGCGATGGGCATGCGCTTCCACGCGGCGCGCGGCAGCATGAGCGTGGGTCGCAGCGCCGGCGGACTGCCGCCCGACGAGGTGGTCGAGACCGAGGAAGCGATCCTGCGCGACAGCGAGCGGCTCATCGGCCGCTGGCACGATGCCTCGCGCCACTCGATGCGCCGCATCGTGCTCGCGCCCTGCTCGCCTTTCTCGGTGTCGCGCGACCTGATGCGACTGTCGGCCGAACTCGCACGCGAGCGGGGTGTGTCGCTGCACACGCACCTGGCCGAGAACGACAACGACGTCGCCTACTCGCGCGAGAAGTTCGGCATGACGCCGGCCGAGTACGCCGAAGACCTGGGTTGGGTCGGCCGCGACGTATGGCATGCGCACTGCGTGAAGCTCGACGAGGCCGGCATCGCACTCTTCGGCCGCACCGGCACGGGCGTGGCGCACTGCCCGTGCTCCAACATGCGCCTGGCCTCGGGCATCGCGCCCATCGGTGCGATGCGCCGCGCTGGCGTGCCGGTGGGGCTGGGCGTGGACGGCAGTGCGTCGAACGACGGCGCGCACATGCTGGGCGAGGCGCGCCAGGCGATGCTGCTGCAGCGCGTGGGCTACGGCCCGGCGGCGATGACGGCGCGCGAGGCGCTGGAGATCGCCACGCTCGGCGGCGCCCAGGTGCTGGGCCGCGACGACATCGGCGCCATCGCGCCCGGCATGTCGGCCGACATCGTGGCCTTCGACATGCGCGGCGTCGCGCATGCGGGCGCGGGGCATGACCCTGTGGCGGCGCTCGTGTTCTGCACGCCCGCCTCGGTGTCGCTGAGCGTGATCGGCGGCGCGGTGCGCATCCGCGGCGGCAGCTTCACCGGGCTCGAACTGGCGCCGCTGCTGGCCAGACATCGCGACCTGGCGCGCACGCTGTACGAAGCGGCACGGCACCCGCATACGGCCTGACGACGCCCTGACCGGACGTTGCAGGGAACGCGCCTCGAAGTAGGCAGCAACCCTGATTGCCAACACCCAAGCCCCTCCGCAGAATCCGCCCACCAAATAGAACGAGCGTTCGATTTGGTGGCCGAGCCTTCCGTCGGCCTCCCGAGATTCACAACAACAGGGACTCCCCGATGAAGCGCAGAGACATCCTCAAATGGTCCGCCTCGGCGGGCGGCCTGAGCCTGCTGGCCGGCAAGACATCCACGGCATCGGCGGCCCTGCCGGTGCCGAAGCCCACGCTGCCGCAGAAGATCGACCCGATCAGCGCCACGCTGCGGCGGCTGGAACTGGTGGGACGGCAGGCGACCTATCTCTGGACAGAATCGCACATCAACCTGGCTGGCGTGCCGATGGGCGCGGTGGTGCCGGCCACCGAACTGCCGGCGCTGGAGCACCAGCTCAAGACGATCTCGAAGGCACTGGAGGCTGTCACCAACTTCGCGGCCTCGTTCGCCACCAGCGCGCTGGCCTCGGGCAGCCTGCAGTCGCTGGACAACCTGCGCACGCGGCTTGCGAGCCTGCAGGCCAGCTTCGACCAGCTGCTGGCCGCCAACAGCGGACTGGCCACCTTGCCGGCCGCGGTGCTGACGCTGCTCGGCACGCTCACCGGCACGGCGAACGATATCTCCACGCAACTCAAGCAGATCCACCAGGACCTGCTCTCGCAAGGCCCGCTGGGCGCGCTGAACGGACCGAAGACGGTGGCGCAGTACGACGCGCTGTTCGTCACCATCGAGAAGCCCGCCATCGCGCAGCTGCTGCACGACAACGACCTGTTCGCCGCCATGCGCGTAGCCGGGCCCAACCCGATGCTGATCCAGCGCGCAACCGCGCTGCCGGCCAAGTTCCCGCTCGGCAATGCGCAGTACCAGCAGGTGATGGGCGCGGGCGACAGCCTTGCCGAGGCTGCCTCGTCGGGCCGGCTCTACATCCTCGACTACGAAGGCCTCGCAGACATGGCGCCGGCCGGAGCGCAGGTCAAGCCGCTCACGGGCACCGGCTACATCCAGGCGCCCATTGCGCTGTTCGCGCGGCCGAAGACCGGCCGCTCGCTGGTGCCGGTCGCCATCCAGTGCGGCCAGGACCCGGCCGCGAGCGCCATCTTCCTGCGCGTGGACGACACCGCCAACGCCGAGGCCTACTGGGCCTGGCAGTCGGCCAAGACCGTGGTGCAGGTGGCCGACTTCAACTATCACGAGATGTTCGTGCACCTGGGCCGCACGCACCTGATGTCGGAAGCCTTCGCGATGGCCACGCAGCGCCAGCTCGCGACCGCGCATCCGCTGAGCCGGCTGCTGTCGCCACACCTGGAAGGCGCGATGTTCATCAACGAGGCGGCGACGCTGATCATCATGGCGCCGCTGACCACGGGCGACGTGATCCTCGCCGCGCCCATCGAGACGCTGCAGCAGCAGTGCGGACGCGACCGGCTGGCCTACGACTTCTACGACCGCATGATGCTGCCCAGCGACCTGCGCACGCGCGGCGTGGACGACGCAGCGGCACTGCCCGACTACCCCTACCGCGACGACGCGCTGCTGGTGTGGAACGCGATCGCGCAGTGGGTGGGCGACTACGTGGCCACCTACTACCTGAGCGACGCCGACGTGACCGGCGACTACGAGCTCAAGGCCTGGGCCTCCGAGCTGGCGACCAGCGGCAAGGTGCACGGCTTCCGCGCGATCACCACGCGCGCGCAGCTGGCCGACGTGCTCACCGCCATCATCTTCAACGCCAGCGCGCAGCACGCGGCGGTGAACTTCCCGCAGTATTCGGTGATGACCTATGCGCCCTTCAGCGCGGGTGTCGAAGGGATGCCGGCGCCGACGAGCGGCGCTGGCCAGAACGAGGCGAGCTGGTCGCAGATGCTGCCCTCGCGGCTGGCGGCGCAGGAGCAGATCCTGCTGTTCCACATCCTCGGCGGCGTGTACTACCGGCCGCTGGGCGAATACAAGGACAACGTCTTTCCGCACCTGCCGGTGCTGCTGGACCCGGCCATCGTCGGGCAAGGCGGGCCGCTGGAGCGCTTCCGCAATGCGCTTGTGGGCATCGAAGCGACCATCGGCCAGCGCAACACGACGCGCGCGCGGCCTTACGAATATCTGCTGCCGAGCCGGATTCCCTCCAGCACGAACATCTGACCGATCGGTCGATCGATCAGCGCCGCATGGTGTCGAGCTGCGTGACCGGCGGGCTGTCGTTGCCCCACGAGCCGCGCACGTAGGTGAGCACGGCCGCGACCTCGGCCGCATCCAGCGTCTGGCCGAAGGGCGGCATGCCGTACGGGCGCGGGTTGCCAGCCGTCGAGGGCAGGAAGCCACCGTGCGCGATCACCTGGATCAGGTTGGTGGGCCGCGCCATGTTCACTGCGCGGTTGCCCGCAAGCGGCGGATAGGCGCCCGCCGCACCCTGGCCCTGGTCGCCGTGGCAGTAGGCGCAGCGCTGGTCGTAGATCTTCGCGCCGCGCGCCATGGTGCCGGCATCGCGGCGGATCGGGGCCTTGGCCGTGGCGGCGGCCGGGGCTTCGGCCTTGGGCGCATCGGGCAGGTCCTTGAGGTAGCTGGCCATGGCGGTGAGGTCGGCGTCGCTCAGGTACTGCGTGCTGCGGAACACCACGTCGGCCATCGGCCCCATCACCGAGCCGCGCGGTGCCACGCCGTTCTTCAGCAGCGACACCACCTCGGCTGCAGGCCAGTCGGCCACGCCGGCTTCATGCGGGTCAGTGAGCGAAGGCGCGTACCAGTTCTCGACGGCAATCAGGCCGCCCGAAAGCCCCAGCTTCGTCTCGGTGGCGCCCAGCGAATTGCGGCTGCCATGGCAGGCGATGCAATGGCCCAGGCCGTTGACGAGGTAGGCGCCCCGGTTCCATTCGGCGGGCTTGCCTGCATTGGCGACGAAGGGCTCGGGCTTGAACGAGAGCGCGCGCCACACGGCGAGCGCCGCCTGCGTGTCGTAGGGAAAGCGCAGCCGGTGCTCGCGGTTGGGTACCGCCGAGGGCGGCACGCTGCGCAGGTAGGCGTAGATGGCGTCCGAATCCTCGCGCGTCACCTGCGTGAAGCTCGGGTACGGGAACGCGGGGTACAGCAGCCGGCCCTCCTTGCTGCGGCCGTTGTGCATCGCACGCCAGAAGTGCGCGCTGCTCCAGCTGCCGATACCGGCCTTGTCGTCGGGCGTGAGGTTGCTCGAATAGACGGTGCCGAAGGGTGTCTCGATGGGCATCCCGCCCGCATAGGGCTCGCCGCCGCGCGTGGTGTGGCAGCCGGCGCAGTTGCCGGCCAGCGCGAGGTAGCGCCCGCGCTCGACGAGTTGCGGCGTGGACTGGAAGGCTTCGGCCTGCGTGGGCAGCGGGTCTTCGCCGCGCAGGTTCATCGCCACGATGGTGCCGGCGGCCACGGCGCCGAGCACGACGAGCGCAAGCAGCAGCCAGGCGAGGTGTCGCAGTTTCATGGGCGCTGCTCCCTCACTTGTCGGGCATGCCGCCGCACTTCACCGGCAGCGGTGCGGGCAGCGAGGCGGCGGGCTTCGTGTCGACGGGCATCGGCTGCACGGCGAGCCAGCTCGCGACGGCGTTGATGTCGGCGGTGCTCATGCGCCGGCCGATATCGGCCATGCAGTCGGGCGCCATCGCATGCCGCTCGTTGGTGAGCCAGGCGCCGAGCTGCGACGACACGTACAGCCGCGGTAGCCCCAGCAGCCCCGGAATGGCCGGCTGCACGCCCGTGAGCGCCGCGCCGTGGCACTGCACGCAGGCCGGAATGCCGCGCGCCGCATCGCCCTCGCGCACGAGCTGGCGGCCGCGCTGCAACTGCTCGGGCGTCGCATCGCTCACGGGGGAAACGGGCGGGTAAGGCAGCTGCAGCCCGGCGAAGTAATCGGCCATCTCGCGCAGGTAGGCATCGGACAGGTGCTGCACCATGTACGCCATGTCGGTGTTGAAGCGGCGCCCATCGCGAAAACTCACGAGCTGATTGAACAGGTAGCCGGCCGGCTTGCCCGCCAGGCGCGGAAAGTAGCCGGCGTTGGTGGTCGCGCCCTCGCGGCCGTGGCACGCGATGCACGCGGCCACGCGCTGCTCGATGGTGTCGGGCACGGTGGCCGGCGTGGCGGCGTTCGCCATGGCCTGCACGGCAAGAAGCAGGCCGAGCCCGAGGAGCTTGAGCGCTCGCCTCATGTGCCGGCGGCGAAATGCGCCAGCGTGATGAGCCCCGCGATCAGCAGCAGCACCATCACCACCGCGACGCCGATCAACGGCAGGATGCCGACCTGCGAGGTGCGCCGCTCGGCGTCGGCACGGCGGCCGCCCAGCCCGATGAAGCTCCAGAGAACGGCGCGCAATGCGCGCAAGAGATTCGACATGAGGTCGAGTGTGGACCAGACCGGCCGGAAAAAACAGATGCAGATCCGCACCAATTGACCGGTGCAGATAAAGTGCATCCGAACGAATCACACCCAGCGATGAAGCCGATGAAAAGGTACGAAGCCCTGGCCGCCGACATCGAGGCCTCGATCCGCAGCGGCACCCTGAAGACCGGCGACCGCCTGCCCTCGGTGCGCCACACCGGCAGCAGCCGGGGCGTGAGCGCCTCCACCGTGTTCCAGGCCTACTACCTGCTCGAGGCGCGCGGCCTGGTGCGGGCGCGCGACCGCTCGGGCTACTACGTCGCCGGCGGCGGGCTGCGAGACGCACCGCCCGAATCCACCCTCACCTCGCGCCCCGCCGGCGGGCCGAAGTCGCTGGACGTGAGCGACCAGGTGTTCGACATCCTCGAGGCCAGCATGTCGCGCAAGGTCGTGCCCTTCGGCTCGGCCTTTCCGAGCCCGCTGCTGTTTCCGCTGGCGCGGCTGGGGCAGTTCATGGCCGCCAGTGCCAGGTCGCTCGACCCGTGGAGCACGGTGGATGACCTCACGCCCGGCAGCGCGGCGCTGCGCCGGCAGATCGCGCTGCGCTACCTGGCCGACGGCATGCAGGTGCCGGCCGACGAGATCGTCATCACCAACGGCGCGCTGGAGGCGCTCAACCTCTGCCTCTCGGCGGTGACGCGGCCGGGCGATGCGGTGATCGTCGAATCGCCCACCTTCTACGCGGCATTGCAGGCGCTGGAACGCATGGGCCTGCGCGCCGTCGAGGTGCCGACGCATCCGGGCGACGGCATCGACCTGGAGGCGCTGGAGCAGGCCATCGCGGCACACAAGCCAGCCGCCTGCTGGCTCATGACCACCTTCCAGAACCCGCTGGGCAGCCTGATGCCCGATGCGAAGAAGAAGGCGCTGGTGGAACTGCTCGCGCGGCACGGGCTGCCCCTGATCGAGGACGACGTGTACGCCGAGCTGTACTTCGGCGAACGCCGCCCACCGCCGGCCAAGTCCTTCGACACGCAGGGGCTGGTGCTGCACTGCTCCTCGTTCTCCAAGTGCCTGGCGCCTGGCTACCGCATCGGCTGGACCTCGGCCGGACGCTTCGCACGCAAGGTCGCACGGCAGAAGCTGTCGAGCACGCTGAGCACCTCGGCGCCGGCACAGCTGGCGCTCGCGGGCTACCTGGAGAAGGGTGGCCTCGACAGGCACCTGCGCAAGCTGCGCCAGACGCTGGCGATGCAGCAGGCCACCTTCGCGCAGGCCGTGGGGCATTACTTTCCGGAAGGCACTCGCGCGACGCGGCCGCTGGGCGGTTACTTCCTCTGGGTAGAACTACCGGCGGGTGCGAACGCGCTGGAGATACACCGCAAGGCGCTGGAACTCGGCATCAGCGTCGCGCCGGGGCCGATCTTCTCGGCCACGCGCGCCTTCGCCAACTGCCTGCGGCTCAACTACGGCCACCCGTGGGACACGGTCAGCGAGCAGGCAATGCGAACACTCGGCCGCCTGATCGCCGAAGCGTCCTGAACAGCAGGAAGCTCGCGATGCTCACGTTCACCAGGTTCCAGCCGATGCCGTTGATGAAGGCCGCGTGGTAGCTGCCGGTGAGGTCGAACACCTTGCCCGACATCCATCCGCCTAGCGCCATGCCGAAGAGCGTGAACATCAGCACCGTGCCCACACGCCCACCCGCTTCCTTCGGCGGAAAGTGCTCGCGCACGATGATCGCGTACGACGGCACGATGCCTCCCTGGAAGAGGCCGAAGAGCGCCGAGATCACGTAGAGCGGCACCAGCCCGTCGAACGGCAGGAACAGCAGCAGCGCCACGCACTGCAGCACGCCGCCCAGCAGCAGCGTGCGCAGCCCGCCGATGCGGTCGCAGATGGCGCCCGACACCAGCCGGCTCACGATGCCGAAGCCCAGCATCAGCGACAGCATGATCGCGCCCTGCGCGGGGCCGTAGCCCAGGTCGCCGCAGTAGGCCACGATGTGCACCTGCGGCATCGCCATCGCCACGCAGCAGGCCACGCCGGCAATGCACAGCAGGCTCTGCGCCGCGCCCATGCTCAGGCCGAAGGGGCGGGTCATGTCGCGCACGGGCGCTGCCGCACCCGAAGCGGCGCCTGCCGGAGCCACCTCGGCCAGCGCGGGCGGCCGCGCGCGGAAGAACAGCGCCAGCAGCGCCATCGTCACGCCGCAGAAGATGCCCATGCCGATGTAGGTCTGGCGCCAGCCCACGGTTTCCACGAAGTGCTGCGCGATCGGCGGCCACACCGCGCCCGCCAGGTAATTGCCGCTGGCGCACACCGCCACCGCGATGCCGCGCCGCTTGACGAACCACAGCGAGGTGTCGGCCACCAGCGGCGCGAAGGCCACCGAGCTGCCGAGCAGGCCGACCAGCAGCGCCTGCGCCATCGTGAAGCTGACGATGCCACCGGAGAAGCCCGTGGCGACGTAGCCCGCCCCCAGGAAGACCGCGCCGATCAGCAGCGGCTTCATCACGCCGATGCGGTCGGCCAGCTTGCCCATCAGCACGCCGCCGAAGCCGAAGCCCAGCATCAGCAGCGTGTAGGGCAGCGAGGCGTCGGCGCGCGCGATGCCGAACTCGGCCTGCACGGCGGGCAGCATCACCGACACCACGTACATGCCGCTGCTGCCGACGGTCATGATCAGCAGCGTGAGGCCCAGGCGGACCATGGCGTAGCGGGAGTCGGGCTGGTGGATGGTTGTCTCGCTTGTCTTCATTTTTCTCTCCGCGGCGAGGATACCCCGCGGTGCGAAAACCCGAGACACGCGCGGAACCAGGTGGCGCAGTGAGCCACCTCGGACGCGGCTTTGCCTCAGTGCGCGTAGGCCGCTGGAGCGACAAGGCTCGCCAAAGCCTTCGGCGTGGGCACGCCCGGCTTCGTCGGCTTTTCGTCGCACGCGGCCGTCAGCAGGCCGAGGCAGAAGAGAAGGACAAAGGCTGTGCTTCGCATGCGGGCCATGCTAGGCCCGCGCCGCGGCGCGTCAAGTCGGACGCTGCCGCTTTCGCTCCAGCGCTCAGGCGGCAGTGGCCGCGGCGGCTGCTGGCCGCTCGCCGCGCTGCAGGCGGCGCTCGATGTCTTCCAGTACCTGCGGCAGGTCGGCCACGCTGTCGATCACATAGTGCGCACCGGCAGCTTCGAGGTCGGCAGTGGCGCGGGCGCGGCGCTCCTGTTGCTGCGCTTCGTCGAGCGCCTGCCATTCGGCCAGCGTGAGGCCGTTGACGTTGCCGCTGACCGCGAGGCCCACGGCCCAGGTGCCGGCGTTGAGGCCTTCCTGCAGGCCGACGCCGGTGTCGTCGACCTTCACCACGGTGTGCGGCGGCCACACGCCGAGGTCGGCGAAGCAGCGGTACATCATGAGCGGCGACGGGCGGCCCTCTGCGAGGTCGCCGGCGCATACGAGGTTGTCGGGCGAGTAGCCACCGGCCGCGGCGATGGGCACGACCACCTCCATGATCGGGCGGTTGTAGCCCGTGGTGGAGCCGATCTTCAGGCCCCGGTCGCGCGCCGCCTTCACGGCTTCGAGCGCGCCGGGAATGAAATCGGCATGGTCGCGTGCGCTGGCCGCGTTCATCGGCGTGAACACTTCATAGAGCCTGTCGACATCTGCGTCGCTGAAGGCGTGGCCGTGCTTCGCTTCCCATTGCGCGGCGATGCGCGGCAGCGTGCCCAGCGCCTTGATGTGGCCCCACTTGGCCATGCCCATCGGGCCGCGCGCCTCGGCGATGGTGATGTCGACGCCGAACTGCTCGAACAGCTTCACGAAGGCGCCCATGGGCGCGCAGGAGCCGAAGTCGAGGATGGTGCCGGCCCAGTCGAAGACGACGGCCTTGAGTTGGGAGTGGTTGTGGGCGTTCATGGCGGCGGGTGTGTGTGTCTCTGGAAGAAGGATAGCGAACGGTAATGGCCTTTTTGCCGGTCTCACCAGGCGTTGAAGACGTCGTGCGCGATGCCGAAGCCCGTGCTCGCGCCGCTGCCGCTGGTGACCAGCACCAGCCGCGTGGCGTCGTCGGGCGCGTCGATCACGCAGGGCGTGGTCTTCGACGACGGGTACACGCCGGTCCAGCGCTCGGTGATCTGCGCGGCCTCGAGGTTCAGCGTGCTGCGCAGGTGGCGCAGGATGAGCTGGTCGACCTCTTCCATCGCAAAGGGCTCTGGCGCATCGGCGTAGTGGTGCGAGTCGCCGACCACCAGCGAGCCGTCGGCGCTCTGCACCACGATCAGGTGGATGCCGTGCGCGAGCGACGCGGCCTCTTCCTGCTGCAGGCGCTCGCGCAGCGCGGCGGCTTCGGGCAGCGTGCTGTAGCCCTCGTAGCGCACGAGGCTGAGGTCCATCATCACCGAACCCGGCAGGCGGAAACCCGCCTCCGGCTTCACGCGCAGCATCTGCAGGCGGCACAGCGTGAGCTCGTGCGCTGCGATGCGATCGGCGAACAGGCCGTGCAGGTCGGTGTTGGTGCAGACCACCACGCGCTCGGCGTGCAGCGTGCCGCGCGAGGTGCGCACGCGCGGGGTTTCCACCTCGTGCACGGCTTCGCCGAAGCGGAAGGTCACGCCGTGCGCCTCGGCCAGCCACTTCGTGAGCAGGCCGATGGCGGTGCGCGATTCGACGCGCAGCTCGTGCGGGCTGAAGAGCACCGAGCGCGCATCGGCAAGACTCAGCGCAGGCGCCCTGGCCTGCGCGTCGGCGGCTTCGAGCAGTTCGCAGCCCTTGCCCATCGGGGTGCGCATGAAGGCTTCGAGCACGTCGTGCGCTTCGGGGCGATAGGCCGCGAGCCAGAGGTTGCGGTGCACGACATCGATGCCGGCCTGCGGTGCGACCTCGTTCCACACGCCTCGCGCATGCATGGCGCGGCGCCACATATCGACCGGCGCCTGGCCGGTGATGGTGATGAAGCCGAAGTTGCGGATCGACGCGCCGATGGCGGCCGCGTCGCGCTCGATCACGCAGACCTTGAGGCCGCGCTGCACGGCGGTGTAGGCATGGGCCAGTCCGACGATGCCGGCGCCGACCACGATGAGGTCGAAGCTGCCGGGGTTCTTTGCTTGCGGGGTTGCGCTTGTCAACGATGTCTCCAGGTCTGGGTGCGCTTCAGTGCCCATTGCCCCGCCAGCGCGAACAGGCCCCGGCCGATGGCGGCGGTGAGCATGATCAGCGAGGCCATGGCGGCGGCGGGCGCCACGTCGCCCGCGTCGTCCATGTTGAGCACGGCGATGGCGGCGAGCGTGGTCTGCGGCGAATAGAGGAACACGACGGCCGAAACGGTGGTCATCGCGTTCACGAAGAAATAGCCGCCCACGTTGAGCACGGTGGGCAGCGCCACCGGCAGGTGCACGCGCCACAGCGTGCGCCAGAACGGCACGCCCATCGACTCCGACACCAGCTCGTATTCGCGGTCGAGCTGGCGCAGCGCGGTGAGCGAGGTGAGGTGCGCCACCGAGAAGAAATGCGCCACCGTGCAGACCACGAGGATGGTCATGCTGCCGTAGATGGCACGCAGCGGGTTCGACGGCGAGATGAAGAAGAAGATGTAGCCCACGCCCAGCACCAGCCCCGGCACCGCGAGCGGCAGGTTGGCCAGCAGGTTGAGCAGCTCGCGCAGCAGGCCGAAGTGGCGCGGCTTCTCGACGAAGTAGGCCGACACGAAGGTGACGAGCGCGCCCGCCACCGCCGCGCAGACGGCCATGCGCAGCGAGTTGAAGTAGCTGCCCCAGCCGCCGCCGTCCATGTTGCTGAAGTCGTAGTTTTTGAAAGACGGCACGAGGTTGTAGGGCCAGTAGGTGGCGAGCGACGCGAACACCGCCATGCCGATCATCACGAGGATGGCGCCGGCCGTGAGCACGCAGAACGCCAGCAGCGCGCGGTCGCGCGACTTCACGGGCTCCGGCTGGTAGGGCGTGGCGCGCGCCGACAGCGCCGCCGCCTGCTTGCCGCGCACATGCCGCTCGACGAGGAAGGACAGCACCGCGGGAATCAGCAGCACCAGGCCGACCACCGCGCCCATCTGGAAGTTCTGCTGGCCGACCACCTGCTTGTAGATGTCGGTGGCGAGCACGCCCGTCTGGCCGCCCACCACCTTCGGCACGCCGAAGTCGGTGACGACCAATACGAACACCACCATCGCGGCCACGATCAGGCCGTAGCGCGAGGAAGGCAGGGTCACCGTGCGGAAGATTCGCCAGCGCGAGGCGCCCAGCGTCTGTGCGGCCTCGTAGAGCCGGCCGTCGGAGGTGGCCATGGCGGTGGTGAGGATCAGCAGCGCGTGCGGGAGCGTCCAGAACACCGAGCCGAGCACGATGCCCAGCGGGCCGTAGATGGAGAGGTCGCCCAGCAGCCCCTTGAACAGGCCCTGGTTGCCGAACAGGTAGACGAGGCTGATCGCGGGCAGCAGCGAAGGCGCGAGCAGCGGCATCAGCGCCACCGCGCGCAGCACGCCCTTGGCCGGCATGCACGACAGCGTCAGCCCGTAGGCATAGACGTAGGCGATGCCGGTGCAGATCACCGCGCTGATCGCCGCGAGCCCCACGCTGTTGAATGCCGACTGCACCAGCGCCGGGTTCTCGAAGTAGCGCGCAAAATTGGCGAGGCCGACGAAGGCGCCCTCGCGGTCGAAGAAGCTCTGGCCGACCAGCGCACCGACCGGCAGCGCGACGATCACCACCAGCAGCAGCACGACCAGCAGCACGGCAGCGCCGGTCAGCCAGCGCTCGCGGTCGAACGCACTGCGGCGCGTCGCCACCACCGGTGCGACGGCGATGGCGTCGGGAGAACTGCTCATGCTCAATGCGCCAGGACGGACAGCGCGTTCAATGGCAGCTGGATGTGCACCATGCTGCTGGGCACCAGCGGCTCGTCGCCGCCGCTGCGGGCGTCGGCGGGCAGTTCGGCCTCGATCTCGATGCCCAGCGGCTCGCAGGCCAGGCGGGCGGAGGTGCGGTTGCCGAAGAACTCGGTGTCGAGCAGGCGCGCCGCGAAGCTGTTGGCGCCGAGCTCGGTGCCGAAGCGCTTCACCACCACGTGTTCGGGACGGATGCCCACGGTCGCCTGCGAACCGATGCTGAGGTTGCCGGGCGCGCACAGCAGTTCGCTGTCGCGCACGCGCACCTTGCCGTCGGCCAGCACGGTGGCGGGCAGCATGTTCATGCGGCCCACGAAGCCGGCCACGAAACGGGTGCGCGGTTGGCGATAGAGCTCGTCGGGCGTGCCGGCCTGCTCGATGCGGCCGTTGTGCATGAGCACCACCCGGTCGGCCATCGAGAGGGCTTCTTCCTGGTCGTGCGTGACCATGATGGTGACGATGCCCAGGCGCTTCTGCAGCGCGCGGATCTCGCTGCGCAGCGTGGCGCGCACCTGCGCGTCGAGCGCGGAGAGCGGCTCGTCGAGCAGCAGCAGGCGCGGGTTGGGCGCGAGCGCGCGTGCCAGCGCGATGCGCTGCTGCTGGCCGCCGGAGAGCTGCACCGGGTACTTGTCGGCATGCGCGGCCAGCCCGACCAGGTCGAGCATCTCGCGCGAGCGCTTGGCCATCTCGCGGGCCAGCGCGCCCGTGGGATGCAGGCCGTAGGCGATGTTCTGCGCGGCCGTCAGGTTGGGAAACAGCGCGTACGACTGGAACACCACGCCGAAGCCGCGCGCCGCGGGCGGCAGGCCCGCGATGTCCTGGCCGCCGAGCAGGATCTGGCCGCTGTCGGCACGCTCGATGCCGCAGACGATGCGCAGCAGCGTGGTCTTGCCGCAACCCGAAGGGCCGAGCAGGCACACGAACTCGCCGGGCTCGATGTCGAGGTCGATGCCGTCGAGCACGCGGGTCGCGCCGAAGGATTTCTGGATGCCGCGCAGGGAAAGGAAGCTCATATCAATGTCGAACGGGGTGGAATGCGGGTACAGAACGCAGGGGACGCGAAGGTTTCGCGAAGGTCGCAGAAGTCTTCAAAAGGGAATAGCCAGCCAATGGGCTTCCTTCTGCGACCTTTGCGCTCTTTTGTCTTCCTTCTGCGTTCGGCTGTCCGTATTCAAGTCACATCGGCTTCTTTTCCGACTTCGATTCGTAGCGCTTCGACCACTCCGTCAGGATGCGCTCGCGGTTGGCGGCGGCCCAGTTGAAGTCGTTCTTGGCGAGCAGCTTCTCGACGTCGCCCGGCACGAATTCGAGCTTCTCCTGGATGCCCGGCAGCGCGAGCACGGCGAAGTTCTTGGCGTAGAGCTCGTTGGCCTGCTTCGTCACGGCCCAGTCGGCCAGCGCCTTGGCGGCTTCCTGCTTCTTGCTGGTCTTGATGATGCCGGTGGCTTCCATGTCCCAGCCCAGGCCTTCCTTGGGCAGCACGATGTCGATGGGTGCGCCGTCGCGCTTGGTCTTGTTGGCGCGGTATTCGAAGGACATGCCCAGCGCGAACTCGCCGGCGCCGGCCTGGCGGCAGGGCTTGCTGCCCGACTGGCTGTAGATGCCGATGTTCTGGTGCAGCGCGTCCATGTACTTCCACGCTTTTTCTTCACCCATCATCTGGATCCAGCCCGACACCATCAGGTAGCCCGTGCCAGAGGCGGCCGGGTTGGGCATGGTGATCTGGCCCTTGTAGACCGGGTTGGTCAGGTCGGCCCAGCTGGTGGGCTTGGGCAGGTTCTTCTTCTGCGCTTCGGCGGTGTTGAAGCAGATGGCCGAGGACCACACGTCCATGCCGACCCACTTGGGCGGGTTGGCCGGATCGCGCATGTTGGACTTGACGGCGTCCAGGCCCTTGGGCGCGTAGGGCTGGAGCATGCCTTCCTTGTCGAGCAGCATCAGCGAGGTGGCGGCCAGGCCCCAGACCACGTCGGCCTGCGGGTTGGCCTTTTCGGCGAGCAGCTTGGCGGTGACGATGCCGGTGGAGTCGCGCACGAACTTCAGCTCGATGCTCGGGTTCTCCTTTTCGAAGGCGGCCTTGTAGGCCTGGACCTGGTCAGCCTCGAGCGCGGTGTAGACCAGCAGCTCGGTACGGCCCTGGGCCGAGGCGGCGAAGGCCAGCGAGAGCAGAGCGGCCGGCACGGCGGCCCAGCGGATGGAACGATGCAGCATGGGGGAGGTTCCTCGGGAGAAAGAAGTGGAGAAGTGGAGAACGGGAGACAAGAAGGGAGGCCGGGCGGAACCGCGAACGGGCAAGCGAAAGTACGCAAATTCCACCGGGCAACGAATGGGGGCGATGCTGGCAGCAGCATGTGACAGTGATTTGTCAGATGCCTCAAAAAAACCCAAATCCCCAAAATCACGCTGAAATTGGCGACTTCGGGCGGCCCTGCAACGGCTTCGTCATCCGCATGTCACCGTGGCGCGGCAGACTCGCGGACTTATTGCCCTGTGTTTTCGCGTCGCCCGCTGCACTCCACTCCCATGACACTCGACCTCGCCGAGATCGCCCGCCTGTTCGCCGAACGCGGCGGAATCGCGTACGCGGGCGAGCCTGTGTCGCAGCTGGAGCATGCGCTGCAATGCGCCTGGCTCGCCGAGCAGGCCGGCGCGAGCGATTCGCTGGTCACGGCCGCGCTGCTTCACGACCTGGGCCACCTGCTGATCGCCGAGCACCAGACGCTTTCGCACTCTCCCACCCAGCTAGGCATCGACGACCGGCACCAGTACATCGCCCTGCCCCTGCTTCGCGGCGCCTTCGACGTCGAGGTGCGCGAGCCGATCCGGCTGCACGTGGACGCCAAGCGCTACCTCTGCGCCACCCAACCCGACTATTTCTCCAGGCTTTCTCCCGATTCCGTGCGCAGCCTTGCCCTGCAGGGCGGCGTGATGGACGCCGAAGCCGCCCAGCGCTTCGCCACCCATCAGTGGGCCGGTGACGCGGTTCGGCTGCGGCAATGGGACGAGGAAGCGAAGGTCAAGGGCCTGCAGACACCACCGCTGGCCCATTTCCTGACGACGGCCGCGCGCGTGCTTTTGCGCTGACGAACTCTTTTCGAGGGCCGACGCCGGTTTCAGGCCGGTTTAAGAAACATTTGTCTACGATGGTCTCCTCACCATGACCGGCGCGCGAGCGCCTGCGAGGAAACCGAATGTCTCTATCAGTCACAGCTCGCGCTGGCTCGTTCATCCAGGTGCTGCGCCGTGTTTTCAGGCTTGCGGCGCCTTATTTCCAGTCGGAGGAGAAATGGCGGGCGCGAAGCATGTTCGCCGCCATCGTGGCACTCAACCTGGCCTATGTGTATGCGCTGGTGCTTTTCAATCAGTGGTATGGCCGCTTCTACGACGGCCTCCAGAACAAGGATGTGACGGTGTTCTGGCGCGAGATCCGCGTGTTTCTCGTGCTGGCCTTCTTCAACATCGCGCTGCAGGTGCTCAAGTTCTACGTGACGCAGCTGCTGCAGCTGCGCTGGCGCGCATGGATCACGCGCAACTATCTCGGTCGCTGGATGGCGAACCGCACCTTCTACGAGATGGAACTGGCACGCTACGCCGGCAAGGAAGGCACGACGCCCGACAACCCCGACCAGCGCATCCAGGAGGACATGCAGCTGTTCACCAGCGCCACGATGACCCTGTCGATGGGCCTGCTGAACGCCGTGGTCACGCTGGTGAGCTTCGTCGGCATTCTCTGGGGCCTCTCGGGAACCACCGAGTTCTCGCTCAGCGGCACCACCTACCAGGTCGCGGGCGCGATGGTCTGGCTTGCGCTGGCCTACTGCGCGGTCGGCACCATCATCACCCACTACATCGGTCGGCCGCTGATTGGGCTGAACTTCCGCCAGCAGCGCTTCGAGGCCGACTTCCGCCACCACCTCGTGCGCGTGCGCGAGTACAGCGAAGCCATTGCTCTCGACCGCGGCGAAAAGGTGGAGCACGGCCAGCTCGACCTGCGCTTCGGCGCCGTGCTTCGCAACTACCTGCAGCTCATCAAGCAGCAGAAGAATCTCGTGACCTTCACCGCCTTCTTCGGCCAGGCTGCGGTGATCTTTCCCTTCGTGGTCGCGGCGCCGCGCTTCTTCAGCGGCGCGATCCAGCTCGGCCAGCTGATGCAGATTTCGTCCGCCTTCGGCAAGGTGCAGGATTCGCTGAGCTGGTTCGTCGACAACTACGACAGCGTGGCCGTATGGCGCGCAACCACCGACCGTCTCACGAGCTTCGACGATGCGATCCGGGCACGCGCCGCGCAGGAACACCCCCTGGAGCGCAGCGAAGCGCCCGAACTTCAAACCGACGGACTCTCGCTCAGCCTGCCGAACGGCACGCCGCTGCTCGTGAACGCGGCGCTCTCGGCGAAGGCCGGCGACAGCGTCCTCGTGCAAGGGCCGTCCGGCAGCGGCAAGTCGACCCTGTTCCGCGCTTTCGCCGGCATCTGGCCGTTCGCGCGGGGACGCGTGCAGGTGCCGTCCGATGCGATGTTCGTGCCCCAGCGCCCCTACATGCCCGACGGGCCCCTGCGCGTTGCGCTGGCCTATCCGGACGATGCAGCCAGGTACAGCGACGCGCAACTGCGCGAGGCGCTGCGCGATGCGCTGCTGCCCCAATTCGCAGATCGACTGGACGACAGCGACGCCTGGAGCCAGAAGCTCTCCGGCGGCGAACAGCAGCGGCTGGCCATCGCACGCGTGCTGCTGAAGAAGCCACGCTGGGTCTTCGCCGACGAGATCAGCAGCGCGCTCGACGCGCCGGCGGAGCGCACGCTCTACCAACGGCTGTCCGAGATGGTGCGCGCGAGCGGTGGCGCGATGGTGTCCGTGGCCCATCGTGCTGCCGTGGGCGAGTTCCACAGCCAGCGGTGGACGCTGGTACCCGAGGCAGACGGAGCGGCCGCCCGCTATCGCGTGGAGGTCGTGCCCTCGTCGGCCGGCACGGCGGCGGCCACGTAGCGCTCCCAGCCCTTCCTGCGCAGCTCGCAGGCGGGGCATTCGCCGCAGCCGTAGCCCCAGTCCTGGCGGTGCACGCGATCGCCCAGGTAGCAGGTGTGCGTCTCGTCGACGATCAGGTCGACCAGCGGCCTGCCGCCCAGGCGGTGCGCCAGTTGCCATGTCTCGGCCTTGTCGATCCACATGAGCGGCGTCTCGATGACCAGGCGGCGCTCCAGCCCGAGCGAGAGCGCGAGCTGCATCGCCTTCATGGTGTCGTCGCGGCAGTCGGGGTAGCCCGAGAAGTCGGTCTCGCAGACACCGGTGACGATCACCTGCAGCCCGCGCCGGTAGGCCAGCGCGCCGGCGAGCGTGAGAAAAAGCAGGTTGCGCCCGGGCACGAAGGTGTTGGGCAGGCCATCGGCCTGCATGGCGAAGGCGACTTCTTCCGTGAGCGAGGAGCCGCCCAGCTGCGCCAGGGCCGCGAGCGTGAGCACATGGTCTTCGCCCAGGCGCGGCGCCCAGTCGGGAAAGCGCTCGCGCATCTTCGCGAGGATGGTGCCGCGCACGTCGAGCTCGACGCGGTGGCGCTGCCCGTAGTCGAAGCCCAGGGTTTCGACGCGCTCGTACTTCGAGAGCGCATCGGCGAGGCAGGTGGTCGAATCCTGGCCGCCGGAGAACAGGACGAGGGCGGTGGTGTGCAGGGGCATATCCGTCGGCGGCGGTGCGTGCCGCCGCAATCCAAAGACGCGATTTTCCGTCAGCTTCGCGCAACTGCCGGAATTCACCGCATCGGCCAGACGATGCGCATGAAACGCCGAAGACAGCCTCGGCATTTATTTCCGAGCGATCGGCGAACTTTCATTCGGCTTTCAACTCGTCACGGCCGGGTCATCTGACGTCTTTAGATTTCATCGCCAGAAATGGCGCACGCCCGGTGCGCCGGTCCAACAACCAACCGAGGGAATCATGACCCAACGCCTCATCGCCCCAGCACTGCTGGGCGTCTCTCTCCTGCTGTCCGCCTGCGGCGGCAGCAGCAACAACAACGGCATCGTGCTGCCGTTCATCCCACCGTCGAGCACCACGCCGCCTCCGCCCGCGGCGCAGGCGCCGAAGAACGTCCTGTTCTTCCTGGGCGACGGCATGGGCATCACCACCATGACCGCCGCGCGCATCTACAAGGTCGGCGAAGACGGCGACCTCACGATGGACACGCTGCCCGAAACGGCCTTCGTCCACACCTATTCGAACGACGCCCAGGTCACCGACAGCGCTCCTTCGATGTCGGCCTACATGACCGGCGTGAAGATGAACAACGAAGTCATCTCGATGAGCGCCGAGACCAAGGCCACCGACGCCTCGGGCAAGGCCTACCACGTCAACTTCGACAGCACCTGCCCCTCGGGCAACGGCCAGGCCGTCGAAACGCTGCTCGAGCAGAGCAAGGCCAAGGGCTACGCCACCGGCGTGGTCACGACCACCCGCATCACGCACGCCACGCCCGCCGCCACGTACTCGCACGTGTGCCACCGCGACGCCGAGAACACCATTGCCGCCGCGCTGGTGCCGGGCGGCGCCGGCTACAACGGCAAGCTGGGCGACGGCGTCGACGTGTTCTTCGGCGGCGGCACCGACTACTTCACCGCCAAGGAAGACGGCGGCAAGCGCAACGACAAGCGCAACCTCATCGCCGAACTGAAGGCCGCGAAGTACAGCTTCGCCGCGAACAAGAGCGAGTTCGACAAGCTGCCGGCCGACGGCGCCATCAAGATCGCCGGCCTCTTCACCAAGAGCCACATGGCGTACGACCTCGACCGCGACGCCACCAAGGAACCGAGCCTGGCCGAGATGACCGGCAAGGCCATCGACGCGCTGGCCGCGCGCAAGAAGGGCTTCTTCCTGATGGTGGAAGGCGGACGCATCGACCATGCGCTGCACGCCACCAACGCACGCCGCGCCCTGCAGGACACGGGTGCCTTCGACGACGCCATCAAGCTCGCGCTCGACAGGATGCAGGCCATCGACCCGGGCCTGAAGAACACATTGGTGGTGGTCACGGCCGACCACGACCACACGCTGCAGCTCAACGGCTACGCCGCGCGCACCGGCAAGACCGAGGCGGGCAAGCCTGGCGTGCTGGGCCTCGTGAAGGACTACGTCGACACCAGCAAGACCAGCAAGGACGTCGACGGCAACCCCTACACCATCATCGGCTTCGGCAACGGCCCGCGCCGCCTCGCCACGCGCGGCCCGATCTCCGACGCCGAGCTGGAAAGCAAGGACTACAGGCAGGAAGCCGTGGTGCCGATGGATGCGGCCAGCGATTCCGAAACCCATGGCGGCGCCGACGTGTTCCTCGGCGCGCAGGGCCTGGGCGCCGACAACTTCGCCGGCGTGATCACCAACACCGACGTGTTCGGCCTCATCAAGAAGGCGGTCGGCCTGTGAAGGGCAGCGAGCGCTCATCGACGAACACAACCATGAACACGACGACCATGAACCGCATCACCCGCAACACCCGCCTGGCCGCCGCCCTCGTCTGCGCCGCCGCCGGCACCCTGGCCGGCACCGCGCACGCCGCCGGCGAAGCCAGGAACGTCATCTTCTTCCTCGGCGACGGCATGGGCCCCGTCACCGTGACCGCCGCGCGCATCTACAAGGGCGAGAAGCAACTGGCCGCACAGCCCGGCTCGCTGGTGAGTCCCGAGCGCGCCAACCTCGTCATGCAGTCGCTGCCCTACGCCGCGCGCGTGAAGACCTTCTCGCTCGACGGCCAGACCACCGACAGCGCGCCCTCGATGGCCGCCTACATGACCGGCGTGAAGATGCGCAACGAAGTCATCTCGATGTCCAGCGACACCACCGCCGTCGACGGCACCGGCAAGCAGTACATCAGCGGCGAGGACACCACCTGCCCGCCCACCAACGGCAAGGCCGTGGACACGCTGCTCGAACTCGCCAAGGCCAAGGGCCGCTCGGTGGGCGCGGTGTCGACCACGCGCGTGGGCCACGCCACGCCGGCCACCACCTACTCGCACATCTGCAACCGCAACGGCTACAACACCATCGCCGAGCAGAGCGTTCCGGGCCACGCCAACTACAACCCGAAGCTGCTCGACGGCGTCGACGTGCTGATGGGTGGCGGCCAGCGCAACTACCTGCCGGTGGCGACCAACCCCGGCAGCAAGCGCACCGACGGCGTCGACCTGGTGGCCGCGATGAAGGCCAAGGGATACATCTACGTCGACACCGGCACCAAGCTCAAGGCCGTCGACACGGCCGCCACCGGTAAGCTGCTGGGCCTGTTCTCCCAGAGCGAGATGGCCTACGAGCTCGACCGCGTGAAGCAGAGCCTCGACCAGCCCAGCCTGTCGGAGATGACCGAGAAGGCGCTCGGCGTGCTCAGCAAGAACGACAAGGGCTTCTTCCTGATGGTCGAAGGCGGCCGCATCGACCACGCGCTGCACGGCACCAACGCCAAGCGCGCGCTCGAAGACACGCTGGCCTTCGACACGGCCATCCAGACCGCGCTCGACTTCATGAACAAGAAGGACCCCGGCCTGAAGAACACGCTGGTGGTGGTCACGGCCGACCATGACCACGCGATCGCCTTCAACGGCTATCCGAAGATCGGCAACCCGATCCTGGGCAAGGTCAACAGCTACGCCGATGGCAAGCTCGCGAAGGCCGCCGACGGCAACCCGTACACCACGCTGGTGTTCGGCAACGGTGGCCGGCCCAACGCGACGGGCTCCAGCCAGGTCAACCCCGAAGATGGCAACAAGCCGTGGATCGCTCCGGCACGCGCAGCCTCGCGCGACGACCAGACCGCGATGGACACCACCGACGACAACTTCCTGCAGGAAGTCGGCATCAACCTCGGCACGCCCGGTGCCGAAACCCACGGCGGCGGCGACGTGATGCTGTTCGCGGGCGGTGCGGGCTCGAAGATCTTCAAGGGCACCGTGGAGAACATCAAGGTGTTCAACAAGGTCAAGGAAGCGGCGGGCCTGTGAGCGCATCCGTGGCACTGAAAACGCTGCTGGCGGCAGCGGCCCTCGCGGCACTTCCACTGGCGGCCAGCGCCGCCGGCGATGCCGAGGCGCCCGATCAGAACCTGCGCATCCAGCACCATGTGATGTCGATCGGCAAGGACGGCGTGCAGCGCGAGAGCCGCTACGCCGACCTGATGTTCCGCCGCGCCGGCACGGTGTGGATCGAGCGCGAGCTGCCGCCCGCGCTTCGCGCCGACCACGACCACGACCACGAGGCCAGCGAAGCCAAGGTGCACATCGGCCACTCGCACGCCGACAACACGGCCGCGCCGCTGTGGCTGAGCCGCGATCCGGCCGGCAAGGTGCTGGTGAACATGGTGCTGCGCCAGCAGCGCAAGCTGATCGAGGTCGACAAGGCCAACTACGGCAACGTGGGCTACGGCGGCTCGTGGGCGAATGCCTACTGGCTCGTCGACCCCGCCAGCCTGCCGCGCATGAAGTCGCTGGGCGCGGCAGGCAAGGGTGTTCAGCGCTACGAGCTGCAGCAGGGCGAGAGCACGCTGCGCATCGAGTGGGACACGGTCGGCCGCTACGCGCGCAGGATCGAGCAGCGCAACGAGCACGGCACCTCGCTCAACGTGATGACGGCCTCGTCCATCCCGGCGCCGAAGACGCTGCCGTGGAAGACCGCCGACTCCTACGAGCGCGGCGAATATTCCGACCTGCTGGATTGACCGGCTTCCCCGCTGCTCCACGCAAAGAGGCCTACGGGCCTCTTTTCTTTTGGGCTAGAGGAAGCGCTCCAGCAGCTTGCGCGAGGCCCGGTCCAGCGTCTTCACATCCGGAATGCGGAACTGCACGCCGTGCGCACTTGCGATCAGCAATGCGCCGCCTTCGAGCCGGCGGATGTCCTCCTCGGCCTTGAGCACGAAGCTGGTCTCGCCGCGGTCGGTGCTGATGGTCCAGGTGCTGGGAACGCCGAAGCTCGACACGCCGTGCAGCTTCAGCAGCGTGGGCGCGAAGTCGCGCACCGCGAGGTCTTCCTCGAGCAGCGCCTTGGCCTGCGCCGGCAGCTGCTCGACGCTGTCGATCCAGACCAGCTCGCGCCCTTCGCTGCCGACCAGCGAGATGCCGTGGCCGGGCGCGCTCAGCGGAAAGGCCCGCACGGGCAAGATGCCGACGTGGCGCTCGCCCTGTGCATCGGTCAGCACGAGGCGGCCGAAGGCATCGCGTTCGAGTTCGAAAGATGGCGTGTTGTGGTCGGTCATGCGTCCCCCGCCGGATGAGCCGCGTGGCTGATAGCCAGCGGCGCCTGCGCGCTGGCGCGCTCGTCGGCGGCACCTTCGCTCGCGTCATCGTCGCCCTGGCGCAGCTGCGCCTGGTAGAGCCGCCAGTAGGCGCCCTGCTTCGCCATCAGGGCGTCGTGCGGGCCGACTTCGACGACCTCGCCGCGGTCCATGACCACGAGGCGGTCTGCCTTGCGCAGCGTCGACAGGCGGTGCGCGATGGCGATGGTGGTGCGGCCCTGCACGAGGTTGTCGAGCGCCTTCTGGATTTCCTTCTCGGTCTCGGTGTCCACGGCCGAGGTGGCCTCGTCGAGGATCAGGATGCGCGGGTCGATCAGCAGCGCGCGCGCGATGCTGATGCGCTGGCGCTCGCCGCCCGACAGGCCCTGCCCGCGCTCGCCCACCAGCGAGTCGTAGCCGTGCGGCAGGCGCAGGATGAAGTCGTGCGCATGCGCGGCGCGCGCGGCGGCCACGATTTCCTCGCGCGTGGCGTCGGGCTTGCCGTAGGCGATGTTCTGCGCGATGGTGCCGAAGAACAGGAACGGCTCCTGCAACACCAGCCCCACGTGCCGGCGGTAGTCGGCCACGGCGAAGCGGCGGATGTCGGTGCCGTCGACCTTGATGGCGCCGTCGGTCACGTCGTAGAAGCGGCAGATCAGGTTGACCAGCGTGCTCTTGCCCGAGCCGCTGTGCCCCACGAGGCCGATCATCTCGCCGGGCTCGATGGTCAGGTCGAGGTCGTGGATGACCGCGCGCGAGCCGTAGCGGAAGCCCAGTCCGCTCATGTCGATGCGGCCCTGCACCCGCTCCACCTTCACCGGGTTGGCCGGCTCGGGCACGTTGCTCACGTGGTCGAGGATGTCGAAGATGCGCTTGGCGCCCGCCGCGGCCTTCTGCGTGACCGAGACGATGCGGCTCATGGAGTCGAGCCGGGTATAGAAGCGCCCGATGTACGCGATGAAGGCGGTGAGCACACCCACCGTGATGCTTCCGCGCGCCACCTGCCAGATGCCGAAGGCCCAGACCACGAGCAGGCCGATCTCGGTGAGCAGCGACACGGTCGGCGTGAACAGCGACCAGGTGCGGTTGAGCTTGTCGTTGACCTGCAGGTTGTAGGCGTTGGCGACGCGGAAGCGCTCGGCCTCGCGGCGCTCCTGCGCGAAGGCCTTCACCACGCGGATGCCGGGAATGGTGTCGGCCAGCACGTTGGTCACTTCGGACCAGACGCGGTCGATCTTCTCGAAGCCGGTGCGCAGGCGGTCGCGCACGACGTGGATCATCCAGGCGATGAAGGGCAGCGGCACCAGCGTGACCACCGCCAGCAGCGGGTTGATGGAGATCAGGATGACCGCGGTCATCACGATCATCAGCACGTCGTTGGCGAAATCGAGCGCGTGCAGCGACAGGAAGACGTTGATGCGGTCGGTTTCGGAGCCGATGCGCGCCATCAGGTCGCCGGTGCGCTTGCCGCCGAAGTAGTCCAGCGGCAGGGTCAGCAGGTGCTCGTAGGTGGTGGTGCGCAGGTCGGCGCCGATGCGCTCGGACACCAGCGCCAGCAGGTAGGTGCGCGCCCAGCCCAGCCCCCAGCCGACCAGCGCCGCGATCAGCAGGCCGCCCAGGTACAGGCCCACGCGCATGGAATCGATCTTCTGCCCGTTCTGGAACGGAATCAGGATGTCGTCCATCAGCGGAATGGTCAGGTAGGGCGGCACCAGCGTCGCGGCGGTGGAGAACAGGGTCAGGAAGAACCCTGCGATCAGCTGCTTGCGGTAGGGCTTGGCGAAGCGGCCGAGGCGCAGCAGCACCCAGGTGGAGGGCGGGGTCTGGAGTTCGGCGTCGGTGGAATCCTCGCCCTCGGCAGTCTCCACGGCCTCGGGTGTCTCCTTGGCGACACCGCCCGCCATGCGCTGGCCGAACAGCTTCATCAGCCGCAGCGCCGCGACCTGTCCGGCCAGGGTGTAGCGCCACCGTGCGAGCCGTCCGGCGGGACCCGCCAGGTCGAGGGTGCCGACGCCTGCGTGGTCGGAAACGCGCATTTCCAAGGCCGCATCGGTTAGCGGCCACTCACGCCAAGTCCCATCGGGATCGAGCGAAATCAGCTTCCGGTCAGTCAGGGCGACTAGGCCGGAAGCGAAGCGAAGTTGGTCGTCGAGGTCAACCGTCAGTGTTACCAGAACGTTTTCCGCGACTGCGAGGCGGTTTTTCAGTGCTTGCGCTGATGCCGCTTCTGTTTCGCCCTCCCGGGTGCCGACTGGATCGTGATGTTGCATTGTGTTTCTTTGACTCTTGCCCGTCGCGGGCCTCTTGGACCGCGTCATGGCGCCCCAGGTCGGGCGCCGATTCTGACCGATAGCCATGGGTGCGCTTGAAGGCGCCGTGGTGCTCGGCCAAAGCACATCGAACGTTTGCATGACCCGTTTCGACGACATCCGACTGCTGCGCATCAATTATTTGCGCGGCCCCAATCTCTGGACCTACCGTCCCGTACTCGAAGTCTGGCTCGACCTGGGCCAGCTCGAAGATTTCCCCTCCAACAAGATCGACGGTTTCACCGACCGCCTGACCACCCTGCTGCCGGCGCTCATCGAGCACCACTGCGGCGTCGGCGAGCGCGGCGGCTTCATCCAGCGCCTGACCGAAGGCACCTGGTCGGGCCATGTGCTGGAGCACGTCGTCATCGAGCTGCTGAACCTGGCCGGCATGCCGACCGGCTTCGGCCAGACCCGCAGCACCTCGGAGCATGGCGTCTACCGCATGGTGTTCCGCGCCCGTGACGAGCAGGTCGCCCGCGTGGCGCTGGCCGAGGGCCACCGCCTGCTGATGGCGGCCATCAACAACGACCCGTTCACCGCCGCCGACGTGCAGAAGGCCGTCGACGCGGTCAAGGCCAAGGTGGAAGACTGCTACCTCGGCCCCAGCACCGCCGCCATCGTGGCTGCCGCCACCGACCGCGGCATTCCGCACATGCGGCTGAACAGCGGCAACCTGGTGCAGCTGGGCTACGGCGCCAACCAGCAGCGCATCTGGACCGCCGAAACCGACTACACCAGCGCCATCGGCGAATCCATCGCCAGCGACAAGGAACTGACCAAGTCGCTGCTCGCGAGCTGCGGCGTGCCCGTGCCCGAAGGCCAGGTGGTCGCCGACGCCGAGGAAGCCTGGGAAGCCGCCGAGGACATCGGCCTGCCCGTGGTCGTGAAGCCATCGGATGCCAACCATGGCCGCGGCGTGTCGCTCGAGCTGACGACCCGCGAGGAAGTCATGGCCGCTTTCGCGGTCGCCGAGCCCGAGGGCAGCGACGTGATGGTCGAGCGCTTCATCCGCGGCCACGAGCACCGCCTGCTGGTGGTGGGCGGCGAGGTGGTGGCGGCCGCGCGCGGCGAGATCATCACCGTGACCGGCGACGGCCAGGCCAGCGTGCGCGAGCTCATCGAAAAGCAGCTCAACAGCGACCCGCGCCGCGGCGCCGAGGAAGAGTTTCCACTCGACGTGATCCTGATCGACACCGATGCCAAGCTGCAGCTCGAGCTCAAGCGCCAGGACCTGAGCGCAGACGCCGTGCCCGCCGCCGGCCGCGTGGTCACGATCCAGCGCAACGGCAACATGGCCAACGATTGCACCGACCTGGTGCATCCCGAGGTTGCCCACGCCGCCGTGCTGGCCGCCCGCGTGGTGGGCCTGGACATCGCCGGCATCGACCTCGTGGCGCAGGACATTTCCAGGCCGCTCGGCCCGCAGGGCGGCGCGATCGTCGAAGTCAACGCCGGCCCCGGCCTGCTGATGCACCTGAAGCCGGCCGTCGGCTCGCCGCGCCCGGTGGGCCGCGCGATCTGCGACCACCTGTTCCCCAACGACGCGCCCGGGCGCATTCCCGTGGTCGGCGTGGCCGGCTCGCGCGACACCGCCGTGCTGGCGCGCCTGGTGGCCTGGCTCATCAACCTGGGCGGGCGCCACACCGGCCTGGCCTGTCGCGACGGGCTGTTCCTCGAGCGCCGCCGCGTCGACGCACGCGACAGCGCCAACTGGGAAGCGGGCCACCGCCTGCTGGTGAACCGCGCCGTGCAGGCCGTGGTGATCGAGAACGGCGCCGAGACCATCCTGCGCGACGGTCTCCCGTACGACCGCTGCGAAGTCGGCATCGTCACCGACCTCGACGGCTGCGAAACGCTGGCAGACTACGACATCACCGAGAGCGACCAGATGGTCAAGGTGCTGCGCACGCAGGTCGACGTGGTGCTGCCCGAAGGCACGGCCGTGCTGAACGCTGCCGACCCGCGCGTGGCCGGCCTCGCGCCGCTGTGCGACGGCGCCGTCATCCTCTATTCGGCCGACGCGCAGGCTCCCGCGCTCACGGCGCACCAGACCGCCGGCGGCAAGGCCGTGCTCGTGCGGCAGGACCGCGTGGTGCTGGCCAACGGCAGCAGCGAATCGTTCCTGCCGGGCCTCGGCCGCCTGACCGTGTGGCGCGCCACGCATGCCGGCGTGAGCCTCGAGAGCCTGCTGGCCGCCGTGGCCGCGGCCTGGGCCATGGGCATTCCGCTGAACCTGATCGGCGCCGGGGTCGAAGCCTTCGAGGCCGACCTGCAGGCCGCGCTGGCCTCGCTGCAGCTCTCGCAGACCCAGCCTCTCCAACCCCAATTTGCCTGAGGCCCCCGGTCCCGGCAGACAGTACCGTAGCTCTCGCAGCCCCATGAAAGTCACCCGCACCCGAGCCCTTCGCGGGCCCAATCTCTGGAGCCGCCATACCGCCATCGAGGCGGTCGTGGCATGCCAGGGCGACGAGAACGCCATCAGCAAGCTGAGCGGCTTCGAAGACCGCCTGCGCGCCCGCTTCCCGACCATCGGCGAGCTGCACCCGATGGTGCTGGGCCAGCCGCTGGCGCTGGCCCACGTGCTGGAGAACGCCGCGGTCGCGCTGCAGGCGCAGGCCGGCTGCGCGGTCAACTTCGGCCACACCTCCCCCACCGTGGAAGAAGGCGTCTACCAGGTGGTGTTCCAGTACAGCGAGGAGGCCGTGGGCCGCCGCGCCGCCGAGCTGGCCGAGGAGCTGATCGTCGCCGCCCAGAACGACACGCCCTTCGACGCCGAAGCCGCCATCGCCGAACTGCGCGACCTCGACGAGTCGGAGCGCCTGGGCCCGAGCACCGGCTCCATCGTCGATGCGGCCGTGGCGCGCGGCATTCCGTACCGCCGCCTCACGCGCGGCAGCCTGGTGCAGTTCGGCTGGGGTTCCAAGCAGCGCCGCATCCAGGCCGCCGAAGTCGACAGCACCAGCGGCGTGGCCGAGTCGATCGCGCAGGACAAGGAGCTGACGAAGCAGCTGCTCAACGCCGCCGGCGTGCCGGTGCCGCTGGGCCGCCCCGTGAGCAGCGCGGAAGACGGCTGGGCCGCCGCCAACGAGATCGGACTGCCGGTCGTGGTGAAGCCGCAGGACGGCAACCAGGGCAAGGGCGTCACGGTCAACATCAACTCGCGCGAGGAACTGTTCGCGGCCTACGAATCGGCCGCCGTCTACGGCGAGGTGATGGTCGAGAAGTTCCTGCCCGGCTTCGACTTCCGCCTGCTCGTGGTGGGCGACCGCCTCGTGGCCGCCGCGCGCCGCGATCCGCCGCAGGTCATCGGCGACGGCAGCTCCACCGTGCGCCAGCTGGTCGACACCGTGAACCTCGACCCGCGCCGCGGCGAGGGCCACGCCACCTCGCTCACCAAGATCCGCCTGGACGACATCGCCATCGGCCGGCTCGAATCGCAGGGCCTCACGCCCGACAGCGTGCCCGCGCGCGGCCAGCGCGTGGTGCTGCGCAACAACGCGAACCTTTCCACCGGCGGCACCGCCACCGACGTGACCGACACCGTGCACCCCGAAGTCGCGGCGCGAGCCATCGACGCGGCGCAGATGGTCGGCCTGCACATCTGCGGCGTCGACATGGTCTGCGAGAACGTGCTGCGCCCGCTCGAGGAGCAGCACGGCGGCGTGGTGGAGGTAAATGCCGCGCCCGGACTGCGCATGCACATCTCGCCGTCGTTCGGCCGCGGCCGCGCGGTCGGCGAGGCGGTCATGGACACCCTCTTCGCCCACGGCGACGACGGCCGCGTTCCCGTGGTGGCCGTCACGGGCACCAACGGCAAGACCACCACCGCGCGCCTGATCAACCACCTGCTCGCATCGAGCGGCCTGCGCACCGGCATGACCAACACCGACGGCGTGTACGTCGACGGCCGCCAGACCGACAGCGGCGACTGCAGCGGCCCCAAGAGCGCGCGCAACGTGCTGATGCACCCCGACGTCGACGCGGCAGTGTTCGAAGTGGCGCGCGGCGGCATCCTGCGCGAGGGCCTCGGCTTCGACCGCTGCCAGGTGGCGGTGGTCACCAACATCGGCAGCGGCGACCATCTGGGCCTGAACTACATCACCACCGTGGAAGACCTGGCGGTGCTCAAGCGCGTGATCGTGCGCAACGTGGCGCCCGACGGCTACGCGGTGCTCAACGCGGCCGACGTCAACGTCGCCGCCATGGCGGCAGGCTGCCCCGGCAACGTGATCTTCTTCACCGCCGACCGCATGCATCCTGTGATGGCCACGCACCGCGCGCAGGGCAAGCGCACGGTGTACGTCGACCAGGACACGCTGGTGGCCGCCGAAGGCTCGTGGCGCGAACGCATTCCGCTGCGCGACGTACCCATCACGCGCGGCGGCAGCATCGGCTTCCAGGTCGACAACGTGATGGCCGCCGTGGCCGCGGCCTGGGGCGTGGGCCTCGACTGGGACACCATCCGCAGCGGCCTCGCGAGCTTCATGAACGACGCGGCCGGCGTGCCCGGGCGCTTCAACGTCATGGACTACCGCGGCGCGACCGTGATCGCCGACTACGGCCACAACACCGACGCCATGCGCGCGCTGGTGTCGGCCGTGGACACGATGCCGGCGAAGAAGCGCTCGGTGGTCATCAGCGGCGCGGGCGACCGGCGCGACTCCGACATCCGCGACCAGACGGCCATCCTCGGCCAGGCCTTCGACGACGTGATCCTCTACCAGGACGCGGCGCAGCGCGGCCGTGCCGACGGCGAAGTCATGGCGCTGCTGCGCCAGGGCCTGCAGGGCGCGGCCCGCACGCGCTACATCGACGAGATCCGCGGCGAGTTCGTGGCCATCGACGCCGCGCTGGCGCGCCTGCAGCCGGGCGATCTCTCGCTGATCCTGGTCGACCAGGTCGAGGAAGCGCTCGCTCACCTGGCCCAACGGATCGCAGCAGGCTGAAGCCGCGCTTGCCGGACATGTCCCACACGCTGGGGCGCGTCCGGCCCGGTTGGCGGCGTGCGGCTGTCCCACAGACCGCCGGCCGCCTCCCACAGCACACTGGGGCTCCAGTCACGCACCTCCTGGAGGGCGTGCCTTCACAGAGGAGTCCGCATGAGAAAAACCCTTCGTTCCGTTCTTTCCGCCACGGCCGCCTTCGCCGCCGGTGGCTTCATCGTCTTCGGCGCGCAGACGGCCAGCGCGCAGGCGCCGGGCAGCGACGCCCGCCTGCAGAAGGAGCGCGCCACCTGTGACGGCGTCCAGCAGGACCGTGCCGCCTGCCTGCGCGAAGCCGGAGCCGCGCGCCAGGAAGCGGCCCGCGGCGGCCTGACCAGCCCCAGCCCCGCGCGGGAGCAGGTCAATTCGCTGGCCCGCTGCAGCGAACTGCCCGCAGCCGAGCAACCGGCCTGCGAGGCGCGCATCAAGGGCGGTCCGCGCACCACCACCGAAGGCAGCGTGATGGGCGGCGGCGTGATCCGCGAGACCGTGACGCCCCTGCCGCCGCAGACAGTGCCGGCGCGCTGAATCGAATGAACCCGCCCAGATACGGGCGGTCCAATCTCTCCTGGTTATCCAGCTCACCTCAAGGAGTCATCCATGAAAAGCAACCCGCGTTCGATGCTCTTCGCCATGTTCGCCGCCGGGGCACTCACGGTTTCCGCAGCCGCTTCGGCCGCACCGCCGCAGCGCGGTGAATCGTCCAGCACCTACCAGCAGGAACTGGCCGTCTGCGGCCACAACCAGCAAGATCGTGCCGCCTGCATCCGCGAAGCCGGCGCCGCGCGCCAAGCCGCGGCACGCGGCGGCCTGACCAGCGCCCCCGACTACCGCGCCAATGCGCTCGCCCGCTGCGGCCTGCAGCAGCCTGCCGACCGCCCGGCCTGTGAAGCCCGCGTGCTCGGCAGCAGCGGCAACACCACGGCCAACGTCGACGGCAGCGTGATGGGCGGCGGCGTGATCCGCGAGTCGGTCACCACCACCATGGTTCCGGTGCCCCCGCCGGCCATGGCACCCCAGCCGATGCCGATGCCGCAGCCCATGCCGCAACCGATGCCGATGCCCCGGCCCATGCCGGCGCCCATCCGTTGATCTAGCAGTCTTTCCACACAGGGGCATCGCCATTTCCCCCGGGAAGGCGATGCCCCTAATGTCATATTTCTGTCACAAAACGCCGCGGCGTGCTAGCTATAGTTCCCGGTCCCTGCCTACCGAGGAACTCTTTTTCATGAATGCCATCAAGGTCGCTCGCCGATTCATCGAAACGGACCCGGCCAACGATTCGGCCAAGATCCTGGCCCAGCTTGTGCTGGCTCTGGAGTCCGAACGAAGCTTCGAACTCATCACCCTCTACGAACTCGACTACAAGAGCTTCCAGCTCGCCATGGACATCCTGAAGGAGTGGCGCCTCGACCGCTACTACGCCAGCAAGTCCAAGCTGTTCGATCTGTCGCTGCAGGTCAGCGAACTCGAAAAGAGCAGCGAACCCAGGAAGAACGCACCCGAAGCCAAGGCCTGAGCGGCCCCGGCTTCCTTCCCACCCCTCTTCTCTTTTCTCTTTACTTCCCCCAACGCAGCACCATCGGATCGAGTCGCCTTGCGGTCTCGATCAGGCCGGCACGCGTATCGGGGTGCATGGCCGGCAGGGGGTGGCGGGGCGCCTCGCAGGCGATCACACCGCCCTCCTTCATCAATGACTTGCAGGCCAGCAGCCCTGCCTGGCGGTTCTCGTAGTTGATGAGCGGCAGCCACTGCTGGTACAGCGCGAAGGCCTTGTCGCGGTCGCCCGAGCGGTGCGCCTCGATGATCGGGCGGATGCCGTCCGGATAACCGCCCCCCGTCATCGATCCGGTCGCACCGGCATCGAGGTCAGGCATCAGCGTGATGGCCTCCTCGCCATCCCACGGTCCCTCGATGGCGTCGCCGCCCAGACGGATCAGCTCCCGCAGCTTCGATGCGGCGCCGGGCGTCTCGATCTTGAAGTACGCCACCTGCTCGATCTCCTTCGCCATGCGCGCGAGGAACGGCGCCGACAGCACCGTGCCGCTGGCCGGCGCGTCCTGGATCATGATCGGGATGCCCACCGCGTCCGACAGCCGCGCGTAGAACTCGTAGATCTGCGGCTCGGGCACGCGGAAGGTCGCGCCGTGGTAAGGCGGCATCACCATCAGCATCGCGGCGCCCATGTCCTGCGCATGGCGGCTGCGCTCGGCGCAGACCTTGGTGCTGTAGTGCGTGGTGGTCACGATCACCGGCGCGCGGCCCTTCACATGTTCGAGGATGGTTCGGGTCAGCACCTCGCGCTCCTCGTCGGACAGCACGAACTGCTCCGAGAAGTTCGCGAGGATGCAGAGCCCGTCCGAGCCCGCGTCGATCATGAAGTCGACGCAGCGCTTCTGGCTTTCGAGATCGAGCGCGCCCTGTTCGGTGAAGGTGGTGGGCACCACCGGGAAGATGCCGCGGTATCTGGGGGTCATGGTGATAAATCAGTGTGAGTGGCGGGGAACGGCGGCGCCTCTGCAGCCGACGAGAAAATCGAAGTCGCAGCCCTCGTCGGCCTGCAGCACATGGTTGACGTAAAGCTTCTGGTAGCCGCCGCCGCGCGTGCTCATCGGCTGCGCGTCCGAAGCCGACAGCGAAGCCAGCCGCGCGGCCAGCTCCTCGTCGCTGATGTCGAGGTGCAGGCGGCCGGCGTCGCAGTCGAGCTCGATCCAGTCGCCGTCGCGCACCGCGGCCAGCGGCCCGCCGTCGGCCGCCTCGGGCGCGACGTGCAGCACCACGGTGCCGTAGGCCGTGCCGCTCATGCGCGCGTCCGAGATGCGCACCATGTCCTTCACTCCCTGGCGCAGCAGCTTCGGCGGCAGCCCCATGTTCCCGACCTCGGCCATGCCCGGATAGCCCTTGGGACCGCAGTTCTTCAGAACCATCACGCAGCTCGCGTCGATGTCCAGGTCTTCGTCGACGATGCGCTCCTTGTAGTGCTCCAGGTTCTCGAACACCACCGCCCTGCCCCGATGCTTCAGCAGCTCCGGCGACGCGGCCGAGGGCTTGAGCACCGCGCCGCGCGGCGAGAGATTGCCGCGCAGGATGCGGATGCCGCCATCGGCGATCAGCGGCTTGTCGATCGGGCGGATCACCTCGTCGTCGAGGCTGGGCGCATCGCGCACGTTGTCCCAGATCGACTGGCCGTTCACCGTCAGCGCATCGGGATGCGGCAGCAGCCCGTTCTCGCCAAGCCGGCGCAGCACCGCCGGCAGGCCGCCCGCGTAATAGAACTCCTCCATCAGGAAGCGCCCCGAAGGCATCAGGTCGACGATGGTCGGCGTGTGGCTGCCGATGCGCGTCCAGTCCTCCAGCTCCAGATCGACGCCGATGCGCCCGGCGATCGCCTTCAGGTGGATCACCGCGTTGGTCGAGCCGCCGATGGCCGCGTTCACGCGGATCGCGTTCTCGAAGGCCTCGCGCGTGAGGATCTTCGACAGCGTGAGCCCCTCCTTCGCCATCTCCACCGCGCGCATGCCCGACATCTGGGCGAGCACGTAGCGCCGCGCGTCGACCGCCGGAATCGCCGCGTTGTGCGGCAGCGAGGTGCCCAGCGCCTCGGCCATGCAGGCCATGGTCGAGGCCGTGCCCATGGTGTTGCAGGTGCCGGCCGAGCGCGACATGCCGCCTTCGGCCGAGAGGAACTGGTGCAGGTTGATCTCGCCCGCCTTCAGCGATTCGTGCAGCTGCCACACGGCCGTGCCGGAGCCGATGTTCTTTCCCTCGAGCTTGCCGTTGAGCATCGGCCCGCCCGTGACCACGATGGCGGGAATGTCGCAACTCGCGGCGCCCATCAGCAGCGCGGGCGTGGTCTTGTCGCAGCCCGTGAGCAGCACCACCGCATCGACCGGGTTGCCGCGGATGGCTTCTTCCACGTCCATGCTGGCGAGGTTGCGCGTGAGCATCGCGGTCGGCCGCAGGTTCGATTCGCCGTTGGAGAACACCGGGAACTCCACCGGAAAGCCGCCCGCCTCCGAGATGCCGCGCTTCACGTGCTCGGCGATCTTGCGGAAGTGCGCGTTGCACGGCGTGAGCTCCGACCAGGTGTTGCAGATGCCGATGATCGGCCGGCCGTCGAATTCGTGGTCCGGAATGCCCTGGTTCTTCATCCAGCTTCGATACATGAAGCCGTTCTTGTCGGCCGAGCCGAACCATTCGGTCGAGCGCAGTTTCTTCGGAGGGGTGTCCGGCATGCGAGTTGTCCTGAGGGGAGAGAAAGGAAAAAAGAAGGTCAGCGCCGTGGCGTGCGCGACGTGAAGAAGCGCTGCAGCAGGCAGAACACGAACAGCAGCGCTCCGACGACAATGCGCGTCCACCACGAGCTCAGCGTGCCGTCGAAGGAAATGAGCGTCTGGATGATGCCCAGCATCAGCACGCCGAAGAGCGTGCCCGCCACGTAGCCCACGCCGCCGGTGAGCAGCGTGCCGCCGATCACCACCGCCGCGATGGCGTCGAGCTCCAGCCCGACCGCATGCAGGCCGTAGCCCGAGAGCATGTAGAAGGTGAAGATCACGCCCGCCAGCGCCGAGCAGAAGCCCGAGAGCGTGTACACGCCGATGAGCGTGCGGCGCACCGGCAGGCCCATGAGCACCGCCGACTGCTCGCTGCCGCCGATGGCGTACACCGCGCGCCCGAACGGAGTGCAGTGCGCGAGAAAGATCGCCGCCAGCAGCACCGCGATGGCGATCACCGCGCTGATCGACACCGAGGCCTCGCCCCACACCGGAATGCGGATCTGCGAGACCTCGGAGTAGAACTCGTTGGTGATGCTGATCGAATCGATGCTGATGAGGTAGCAAAGCCCGCGCGCCAGGAACATGCCCGCGAGCGTGACGATGAAGGGCTGCAGCCTGAAGCGCTCGATGAGCACCCCCATGAAGGCGCCGAACGCCGTGCCCATCGCGAGCACCAGCGGAATCACGATGCCGGGGCTCCAGCCGTGCTTCTCCACCAGCGAGGCCGACACCATGGTGGTGAGCGCGATCACCGAGCCCACCGACAGGTCGATGCCGCCCGAGAGGATCACGAAGGTCATGCCCACCGCCACGACGATGAGGAAGGCGTTGTCGATCAGCAGGTTGAGGAAAACCTGGGCCGAGAAGAAGCCGTCGTAGAAGACCGAACCCAGCGTCGCCACCAGCACGAACAGCGAGACGGTCGCCGCCAATGGCAGGTACTTGGGATTGAGCCCCCTCTTGCCCCCTCTCCCGCGCGCGGGAGAGGGTTGGGGTGAGGGTGCAGCCTCGATCACCGCGCTCATGCCCGTCCTCCTTCGTGCACCGGCCGCTGCACCAGCGTGCGCACCTGCGACCTGAACTCCGGCGACTGCAGCAGCATCACCACGAACACCACACCCGCCTTCACCACGAGGTTGATCTCGGGCGGCACGCCCAGCGAGTAGATCGCGTAGGTAAGCGTCTGGATGATGAGCGCGCCGATCACGCTGCCCACGAGGCTGAAGCGCCCACCCGTGAGCGCGGTGCCGCCCAGCGTCACCGCGAGGATCGCGTCGAGTTCGATGAGCTGGCCCGCGTTGTTGCCGTCCGCGCTCTTCACGTTGGAACTGATGAGAAGCCCCGCCACGCCCGCGCAGGCGCCGCAGAACGCGTACGCGCCAACGATCAGCCGCCGCGCCTGCACGCCCGCCACGCGTGCCGCCGTCGGGTTGATGCCCACCGCCTGGATGAAGAGCCCCAGCGCCGTGCGCGTGATCGCCAGGTACAGCAGCGCGAACACCGCTGCCACGATGAACAGCGAGAACGGCAGCCCCAGCAGGTAGCCGCTGCCGAGGAAGAAGAAGGGCTTGTAGTAGATGGTGATGATCTGCCCGTCGGCGATCAGCTGCGCGATGCCGCGCCCCGCCACCATCAGGATCAGCGTCGCGATGATCGGCTGCATGCCCACCTTGGCCACCAGCAGGCCGTTCCACAGCCCGCACGCCAGCGCGATGCCGATGGCCGCGAGGATCGCGAGCGGCATCGGAAAGCGGCTCGTGTCGCTGGACACCGAGCCGCCGATCATCCAGGCCGCGAGCGCAGCTGCGATGGCCACCACGGCGCCCACCGAGATGTCGATGCCGCGGGTGGCGATCACCAGCGTCATGCCCAGAGACACCAGCACCAGCGGCGCTGCGCGGTTGAGGATGTCGACGAGGCTGCCGTAGAGATGGCCGTCGCGCCATTCGAGGTGCAGGAAGCTGGCGTTGAAGGCGGTGTTCACTGCGAGCAGGAGCAGCAGCGTGACGATGGGCCAGGCGAGGCGATGGCGCATCGCAGCCGCCAAGCGATTGTTTTCGGCGTTGGTCATGACAGTTGCTCCACCGAGGCGGTCTTGCCCCCTCTCCCGCTTGCGGGAGAGAGTTGGGGTGAGGGTGTGGCCTGAACCGGAGCACCTTGCTTTTCGAAAGCCGATGCCCTCACCCAAGCCCTCTCCCGCAAGCGGGAGAGGGGACAACACGAAAACAGGGTCGCCATCACGTCGCCGCAATCATTTCGTACACCTCGTCCTCGGTCGAGCCGCCCGGCAGCTCTCCCACCTTCTTCCGGTCGCGCAGCACCACGATGCGATGCGCCACGCGCACCACCTCGCTCATCTCCGAGGAGATGAAGATCACCGCCATGCCCGCCTTCGCGAGCCGCAGGATCTCTTCCATGATCTCCTGCTTGGCCGCCACGTCGATGCCGCGCGTGGGCTCGTCGAGGATCAGCAGGCGCGGTTCGGTCGCGAGCCAGCGCGCGATCACGGCCTTCTGCTGGTTGCCGCCCGACAGCAGCCCGATGGGCGTCTCCACGCTCGCGGTCTTGATGCCCAGCGAGGCGACGAAGCGCTCCGCCATCGCCGTCTGCTCCGCGTGCGAGAGAAAGCGCTTCGTGCCCAGCCGCGCCTGCAAGGCCAGCGCGATGTTCTCGCGCACCGACAGCTCGGCGACGATGCCGTCCGTCTTGCGTTCTTCCGGACACAACGCCAGGCCTTCGCGGATCGCGTCGGCCGGATTCGAGAAGCTCACGCTGCGGCCATCGACCTTGAGCACGCCGCGGTCCGGCGTCTCCAGCCCGAACAGCAGCCGCGCCAGTTCCGTGCGGCCCGCGCCCAGCAGGCCCGCGATGCCGACGACCTCGCCCGCGCGCACGCGCAGGTCGGTCGCCTGCAGCTGGCCCGCCTGCCCGAGCCCCTCGATCTGCAGCAGCGCAGGCGCGGCCTCGTCGAACGAAGGCAGCGCGGCCGGCCGTGCCGACTGCGCCGCGAGCTCACGTCCGAGCATCGCCGCGATCAGCGCCTGCGGCCCGAGGTCGGCCGCCTTCCACTCGCCGATCCATGCGCCGTTGCGCAGCACCGTGATGCGGTCCGACACCGCGTACATCTGGTTGAGGAAGTGCGTCACGAAGACGATGGCGAGCCCCTCGGCGCGCAGCCGCCGCAGCACGTCGAAGAGCTTCTCGACCTCGTCGTCGTCGAGGCTGGAGGTGGGCTCGTCGAGGATCAGCACCTTCGACGACACGCCCAGTGCCCGTGCGATGGCCACCATCTGCTGCACAGCCACCGAGTGGCTCGACAGCAGCCGCGTCACGTCGATGTCGAGCCCGATGCGCGCCAGCAGCTCCTCGGCGCGCCGGTTCACCGCGGCCCAGTCGATGCGGAAGCCCTGCGCCGCGCCCTTGCGCGGATAGCGCCCGGCGAACACGTTCTCAGCCACCGAGAGGTTCGGGCACAGGTTCACTTCCTGGTAGACGGTGCTGATGCCGAGCTTCTGCGCCTCCAGCGGCGAATGCGCACGGATCGGCTTGCCCTCGAGCAGCATCTCGCCGCCGCTGGACGGCAGCACGCCCGTGAGCACCTTGATCAGCGTCGACTTGCCAGCGCCGTTCTGCCCCATGAGCGCGTGGATCTCGCCCGGATACAGGTCGAGCCGCACGTCGCGCAGCACCGGGATGCCACCGAACTGCTTGTGGATGCCCCGGAGCTGGAGAACGGGGCTGGTGGCGCTTGCGTCTGCCATGTGCTGCCCGTCACTTGTTCTTGTTGTAGACGTCGATGAACACCGCCGCCAGCAGCACCAGTCCCTTGATGACCTGCTGATAGTCGATGCCGATACCGAGGATCGACATGCCGTTGTTCATCACGCCCATGATGAAGGCGCCGATCACCGCGCCCATCACCTTGCCCACGCCGCCCGAAGCGGAGGCGCCGCCGATGAAGCAGGCCGCGATCACGTCGAGCTCGAAGCCCAGGCCGGCCTTGGGCGTGGCCGTGTTGAGCCGCGCCGCGAACACGAGGCCAGCCAGCGCCGCCAGCGCGCCCATGTTCACGAAGGTGAGGAAGGCCAGCCGCTGAGTCTTCACGCCCGACAGACGCGCCGCCTTCTCGTTGCCGCCCAGCGCGTAGATGCGCCGGCCGACGGTGGTGCGGTTGGTGACGAAGTCGTACACCACGATCAGCACCGCCATCACGATCAGCACGTTGGGCAGGCCCTTGTAGGTCGACAGCAGGTAGCTGAAGAACAGGATGATGGCCGCGAAGAACAGGTTCTTCACCAGGAAGAAGGCGTAGGGCTCCTGCTCCATGCCGTGCGCCGCCAGCTTGGCGCGCCCGCGCATCTTGAAGAACACCAGCGCCACGGCGGCCAGCGCGCCGACGATCAGCGAGGTGGTGCGGAAGGCGTCGCCGCCCAGCGGATCGGGAATGAAGCCCGAGCTCAGACGCTGGAACTCCACAGGAAACGGCCCCACCGACTGCCCCGCCAGCAGCGCAAGCGTCAGCCCCTTGAACACCAGCATGCCCGCTAGCGTGACGATGAAGGACGGGATCTTGCGGAAGGCCACGAACCAGCCCTGCGCCGCGCCGATGACCGCGCCCGCGAGGATGCTCACCAGCGCCGTCGGCACGAAGTGCCAGTCGTACTCCACCATCAGCACCGCCGCCAGCGCGCCGATGAAGCCGCACACCGAGCCCACCGACAGGTCGATGTGCCCCGCCACGATCACCAGCAGCATGCCCAGCGCCATGATGACCACGTAGCTGTTCTGCAGCAGCAGGTTCGTCAGGTTCAGCGGCCGCAGCAGCGTGCCGTCGGTCAGCACCTGGAACAGCACCATGATCGCGACCAGCGAGATCAGCATGCCGTATTCGCGCAGGTTGTTCTTCAGGAAGCCGGCGTGCAGCTTCGCGGCTGCGCCCTCCTGCACCGGCACCGCCGGCTTCGCCACGTTGACTTCAGGATGCGACATGGACGGAACTCCCCGAACTCACGATGGCATGCATGATGCGCTCCTGAGAGGCTTCTGAAGCCGGAAACTCGGCGACGAATCGCCCCTCGTTCATCACGTAGATGCGGTCGCACATGCCGAGCAGCTCCGGCAGTTCGGAAGAAATCATGAGAATGCCCTTGCCCTCGCTGGCAAGCCTGTCGATGATGGTGTAGATCTCGTACTTGGCGCCCACGTCGATGCCGCGCGTGGGCTCGTCGAGGATCAGCAGCTCGGGCTTCGTGAAGAGCCATTTGCTCAACACCACCTTCTGCTGGTTGCCGCCGGAAAGGTTGACCACCAGTTGCTCGATGCCCGAGCAGCGGATGTTGAGCGCCTTGCGGTACTCGTTGGCCACCTTGAACTCGCGCCCATGGTCGATCACCGACTTGTCGGCGATCGCATCCAGGTTCGCGAGGCTGATGTTCTTGCGGATGTCTTCCTCCAGCACCAGCCCGAGGCCCTTGCGGTCTTCGGTGACGTAGGCGATGCCGTGGTCGATGGCCTTGCGCACCGTGCTCACGTCCACCGGCTTGCCGTGCATGAACACCGAGCCGCTGATGCGCTGGCCGTAGGAGCGGCCGAAGATGCTCATGGCCAGCTCGGTTCGGCCCGCGCCCATGAGGCCTGCGATGCCGACGATCTCGCCCTGGCGCACGTTCAGGCTCACGCCCTTGATCTGCTCGCGGTCGGCGTGCAGCGCGTGGTGCACGCGCCAGTCGCGCACCTCGAACACGGTGCTGCCGATCTTCGGGTCGCGCTGCGGATAGCGGTGCGCCATGTCGCGCCCGACCATGCCGCGGATGATGCGATCCTCGCTGATGGGCTGGCCGCGGCAGTCCATGGTCTCCACCGTTGCGCCGTCGCGCAGCACGGTGATGGAGTCGGCCACCTTGGCGATCTCGTTGAGCTTGTGCGAGATGAGGATCGACGCGATGCCCTGGCGCTTGAGCTCCAGCAGCAGCATCAGCAGCGCGTCGCTGTCGTTCTCGTTGAGGCTGGCGGTGGGCTCGTCGAGGATCAGCAGCTTCACCTCCTTGGCCAGCGCCTTTGCGATCTCGACGAGCTGCTGCTTGCCCACGCCCAGGTCGGTCACCAGCGTGGTGGGCGGCTCCTTCAGGCCTACCTTGGCAAGCAGCTCGCGCGTCTTCGCATAGGCGGCGAACCAGTCGATCACGCCGGCGCCGCTGGCGATCTCGTTGCCGAGGAAGATGTTCTCGGCGATGGACAGCAGCGGCACCAGCGCCAGCTCCTGGTGGATGATGATGATGCCGAGCTTCTCGCTGTCGGCGATGCCCCTGAAGCGGCGCTCCTCGCCCTCGAAGAAGATCTCGCCGGTGTACGAGTCGCACGGGTAGACGCCGCTCAGCACCTTCATGAGCGTCGACTTGCCCGCGCCGTTCTCGCCGACCACCGCGTGGATCTCCCCGGCGCGCACGCTGAGGTTGACGTTGCTCAGCGCCTTCACGCCGGGGAACGTCTTGGTGATGCCGCGCATCTCGAGGATGGCGCTGGCACCGTCGCTGCTGCCCTGCATGCTCACTTGATCTGGCTTTCCTTGTAGTAGCCGCTGTCCACCAGCACCTGCTTCCAGTTCGACGCATCCACGCTCACGGGCTTGAGCAGGTACGAAGGCACGACCTTGATGCCGTTGTTGTAGGTCTTGGTGTCGTTCACCTCGGGCGTCTTGCCCGAAAGCATCGCGTCCACCATGGCGACCGTCACCTTGGCCAGTTCGCGCGTGTCCTTGAACACGGTCGAGGTCTGCTCCTTGCGCAGGATCGACTTCACCGAGGGGATCTCCGCGTCCTGCCCCGACACCACCGGCATCGGCTGCGAGGCCGAGCCATAGCCCACGCCCTTGAGCGACGAGAGGATGCCGATGGAAAGGCCGTCGTACGGCGAGAGCACTGCGTCGACGCGGTCCTTGGTGTAGAAGGCCGACAGCAGGTTGTCCATGCGCGCCTGCGCCACCGCGCCGTCCCAGCGCAGCGTGCCGACCTTGTCCATGCCCATCTGCTTGCTGCGCACCACCAGCTTGCCGCTCTTGATGTAGGGGTCGAGCACCGACATCGCACCGTTGTAGAAGAAGAAGGCGTTGTTGTCGTCGGGCGAGCCGCCGAAGAGCTCGATGTTGAACGGGCCCTTGCCGCTCTTCAGGCCCAGCGCCGCCTCGATCGACTGCGCCTGCAGCACGCCGACCTGGAAGTTGTCGAAGGTGGCGTAGTAGTCGACGTTCTTCGAGCCCTTGATGAGCCGGTCGTAGGCGATGACCTTCACGCCCTTGTCGGCCGCCTTCTGCAGCACGTCCGACAGCGTGGTGCCGTCGATGGCCGCGATGACCAGCACCTTCGAGCCCTTGGTCACCATGTTCTCGATCTGCGCGAGCTGGTTGGGAATGTCGTCTTCGGCGTACTGCAGGTCGGTTTTGTAGCCCTTGTCCTTGAAGTACTTGACCATGTTGGCGCCGTCGGCGATCCAGCGCGCCGACGACTTGGTGGGCATGGAAATGGCGATCAGGCCCTTGTCCTGCGCGTTGGCCAGCGGAGCGAAGCCGACGATGGCCAGTGCGATGCCGGCCAGCGATGCCTTGAGGAAGTTGCGTTTCATGGTGCTAGTAAATCCGTCTTTCAATGGGAATGGCCTTTGGGGGAACACCGCGGAACCGGCTTTGCCCGGCCGCAGGTGTTGCCCCCGGCGAGGGGGTTGGCGAAGCGACACGAAGTGCGCGAAGCCTGGGGGAGTACTCAATATTTCCGATTGGGGAATTCTTTGGCCGCGACTTCCATCGGGAAGATGCTCTCGACGGTCACGATGCGCTTGGGCAGCGTCTTGCCGTCCTTGATGTCCTTCACGGCCTGCATGAGCTGGGGCCCGAGCAGCGGGCTGCACTCGACCGACACGTTGAGCTTGCCGGCGATCATGGCTTCGAACGCGCCCTTCACGCCGTCGATGGAGATGATCACGATGTCCTTCGCGGGCTTCAGGCCGGCTTCCTCGATGGCCTGGATCGCGCCGATGGCCATGTCGTCGTTGTGCGCGTACAGCACATTGATCTTCTTGCCGTCGGCCTTCAGGAAGGCTTCCATCACCTCCTTGCCCTTGGCGCGCGTGAAGTCGCCGGTCTGCGAGCGGATGATCTTGAACTTCGGGTCGGCCTTGATGATTTCCTCGAAGCCCTTCTTGCGGTCGATGGCCGGTGCCGAGCCCACGGTGCCCTGCAGCTCGACGATGTTCACGTCGCCCTTCTGGTCCTTCATCTTCTCCACCAGCCAGCGGCCGGCCTTGCGGCCTTCCTCGGTGAAGTCGGAGCCCATGAAGGTCACGTAGAGCGAGTCGTCCTTGGTGTTGACGGAACGGTCGGTCAGCACCACCGGGATCTTCGCGGCCTTGGCTTCGCGCAGAACGGTCTCCCAGCCGGACTCGACCACCGGCGAGAAGGCGATCACGTCGACCTTCTGCGCGATGTACGAGCGGATGGCCTTGATCTGGTTTTCCTGCTTCTGCTGCGCGTCGGAGAACTTGAGCTCGATGCCCGCCTCCTTGGCCGAGGACTTGATCGACTCGGTGTTGGCGGTACGCCATTCGCTCTCGGCGCCCACCTGCGCGAAGCCGAGCACGAGCTTCTTCTGCGCGAGCACGGAAGCGGGCAGAAGCCCGCCGAGCGCGGCGGCGGCCAGGGCGGTATTGAGGGTGCGGCGATTCATGGTCATGGGATGTCTCCTTCTTGATGATTCGAGGAATGCCGGTTGGCGTGGGTGATGAAAAACGAAACTGAAAAGAACCCCGTCCGGTTCAGGCCAGCATGTAGCCGGTCTTCACCGTCGTGTAGAACTCCGCGGCGTGGCGCCCTTGTTCGCGCGGCCCGTAGCCCGACCCCTTGCGGCCGCCGAAGGGCACGTGAAAGTCCACCCCCGCGGTCGGCAGATTGACCATCGTCATGCCGACCACGGCATGGCGCCTGAAATGCATCGCGTGCTTCAGCGAATTGGTGCAGATGCCCGCGCACAGGCCGAAGGGCGTGTCGTTGCACAGCGCGAGCGCCTCGTCGTAGTCGTCGGCGCGCAGCACGCAGGCCAGCGGGCCGAAGATCTCCTCGCGCGCGATGCGGTGCGAAGGCTTCGCCAGGAAGAGCGCGGGGCTCATGTAGTGGCCGGCGGTGGCGCGCTCCAGCAACTCGCCGCCCCAGACGTGCTCGGCGCCCTCCTTGCGTGCGGTGTCGACCCAGGCGAGGTCCTGCGCGAGGCGGTCTTCGTCGGCCACCGGACCGATGTCCACGCCGCGTTCCAGCGCGTGGCCGATCTTCAGCGTCTTCAGGCGCTGGCGCAGCTTCGCCACGAAGGCGTCGTGCACCGCCGACTCGACGATGAGCCGGCTCGACGCGGTGCAGCGCTGGCCGGCGGAGAAATACGCGCCCTGCACCGCGCAATCGACCGCGCGGTCGAGGTCGGCATCGGCCAGCACCACCAGCGCGTTCTTGCCGCCCGTCTCGAGCTGCACCTTGGCGCGCCGCGCAGCCGCCACCTGCAGGATGCGCTCGCCGTTGGCCATCGAACCCGTGAAGCTCAGCGCATCGACCAGCGGGCTGTCGACCAGCGCCTGCCCCGCTTCGCGGCCGCTGCCCATCACGAGGTTGAAGGCACCCGCCGGCAATGCGGCGCGGCTGATGATCTCGGCCAGCGCCCAGCCGCAGCCCGACACCAGTTCGGCCGGCTTGAACACCACGCTGTTGCCATGGGCCAGCGCGGGCGCGATCTTCCATGCGGGCACCACGAAAGGCGAGTTCCACGGCGTGATGAGCCCCACCACGCCCACCGGCTCGCGCGTGACGTCGACCTGCACGCCCGCGCGCACCGAGGCCACGTTTTCGCCGCCACCGCCGCGCAGCGCTTCTCCGGCAAAGAACTTGAATATCTGGCCGGCGCGCGCCACTTCGGCCACCGCCTCGACCAGCGTCTTGCCCTCCTCGCGCGCCAGCAGCATGCCCAGGTCGTCCTTGCGCGCGAGCAGCTCGGTGCCGATGCGGTCGAGCACATCTGCGCGCCGCTGCGGCGTGCTGTGGCTCCAGTGCGGAAAGGCTTCCGTGGCGGCGCGGATGGCCGCCTCGGCCTGGCGGCGATCGGCACGTGCGTACTCGGCCACCACTTCGCTGGTGTCCGAAGGATTGGCGCTCACACCGGTGGTCGCGCTGGTTTCCCAGCGGCCGTTGATGTACTGCCGCACGTTCTGATGGAGCTCGCCGTGGATCACCGGGGCCTGGACCTTGTCTCTGTTGTTCTTGGAATGCCCGGAGTCTAGAAACAGATTTGATATCAATCCAATCGTTTTTTAAGCAAAATGGATATCGATCGCCGGATTCTGGAAAACCCGATCAGTCCTTTGTTTAAAGCCCGGAGCCATGACCAACTACAACCACTGGTTCATCCGCGCCCGCCTCAAGACCCGGCAGCTGCTGCTGCTCGTGGCGCTGTCCGAGGAGGGCAACATCCACCGCGCGGCGCAGGTGCTCAACATGACGCAGCCGGCCGCCTCCAAGCTGCTGAAGGACCTGGAAGACGTGCTGGAGGTGCCGCTGTTCGAGCGCCTGCCGCGCGGCATGCGCCCAACCTGGTACGGCGAGACCATGATCCGCCACGCCCGCGTCGCGCTCGCGAGCCTGAACCAGGCGCACGACGAGCTCACCGCGCTGAAGGCCGGCCGCTTCGGCCAGGTGAGCGTGGGCGCCATCACCGCTCCCGGCCTCACGCTGATGCCGCCTGCGGTGGCGATGGTGAAGCGCGAACACCCCGACCTGCGCGTGTCGCTGGAGATCGAGACCAGCCCGGTGCTGATCGAGCGGCTGGAGCAGGGCAAGCTCGACATGCTGGTGGCGCGCCTTTTCGCCGAGCACGACAAGTCGCAGCTGCGCTACGAGGCGCTCAGCGAGGAACCCGTGTGCGCGCTGGTACGACCCGGCCATCCGCTGCTGGGCGTGAGCAGCCTCACGCTGCGCGACGTGGTGGGCGCCGGCTGGATCGTGCCGCCCGCGGGCAGCGTGCTGCGCCACCGCTTCGAGCTGATGTTCCAGGAGGAAGGCCTTGCGCCGCCGACCAACACCATCGAGAGCTCGGCCCTGCTCTTCATCACGCGCATGCTGCAGCAGAGCGACATGGTGGCGGTGCTTGCGACCGACGTGGCGCGCTACTACGCCTCGCACGGCATCGTGTCGCTGCTGCCGCTGGACATGCCCTGCCACATGGACGCCTTCGGCATCATCACGCGCACCGACCGGCTGCCGTCGCCGGCGGCGAAGGTGATGATGAAGGCGCTGAAAACGGCGAGCGTCAGCGTCTACGGGCGCAAGCTGGAGATGGAGATCGACTGAGGAAATACGGGATCGGGCAGCCGGACGCAGAGGGCGCGAAGGTTTCGCAGAGGTCGCAGAAGGAAACCCAAAAAATGGTTTCGGTCTCTTCTGCGACTTCTGCGTAGTTTTTGTATTTCTTCTGCGTTCGGCTGTTGGATTCAGGTCCAACCGGCGTCGACGGTGAACTCCTGGGCCGTGCACATCTTCGCGTCGTCCGATGCCAGGAACAGCACCATGCGCGCGATGTCTTCCGGCATCAGCTTGTCGGGCAGGCACTGGTTGCGCTTGAGCGACTGCTCGCCCTCCTCGTCGAGCCACAGCTTCACTTGCCGCTCGGTCATCACCCAGCCGGGCGAGACGGTGTTGATTCGGATGCGGTCGCGGCCCAGATCCACCGCCAGGCCGCGCGTGAGACCGTTCACCGACGACTTCGCGATCGCGTAGCAGGGATAGCCCGAGCCCTTGGTCTGCCAGCCGGTGGAGCCGAGGTTGACCACCGAGCCGAAGCCCAGGCGCTTCATGCCAGGAACGACCGACTGGATCGCGAAGAGCGCGGGCCGCTCGTTGATGGCCATGCGGTTGTCGTAGTAGTCGGGCGTGACCGATTCGAGCGTGTGGCGGTCATCGCTCGCCACGTTGTTGACCAGCACCGCGAAGTCGCCGAGCTCGGCCGCCGCATCGGCAATGGCTTTCTGCAGCGCGGCGATGTCGCGCACGTCGCAGGCGCGCCACCACGGCGCGGCATGGCCGGCCTCTTCGATCTGCCGTGCGAGCGCCGCGCTGGCACTTTCGGCGATGTCGACGAAGGCCACGCGCGCGCCCTGTTCGGCGAACGCGGCGACGATGGCCGCGCCGATGCCGCTGCCTCCGCCGGTGACGAACACGGTGCGGCCCTTGAGGCTGGGATGAATGGAAAGCTGGGGGGAATTCAAGAAAAGTCTCCGGGGTGGGCATCTCATGACATTGCAATATGCATATCAATCGATGCCGTGATTTTCGATTTCGGTTATCAATATGCCTTGATACGATCCGCCGCGTCAAGAAGACAGACACGAACAGGAAAGAAGAAAGACCAATGAGCAAAGAGACAAGCAGCCCCGTTCCCTCTCCTTCCGTCATCGGCCAGGCCGAGTGCATCTGGCCGGCAGGCGCCAACCTCGGCGAAGGCACCATGTGGTCGCAGCGCGAGCAGGCGCTGTACTGGATCGACATCCTCACGCCGCGCCTCTTCCGCTACGACCCGGCCACCGGCGCGCAGCGCACCTGGAACTTCGACGAGGAGATCACCGCCATCGCCGAGCGCGCATCGGCACCCGGCCTCTTCATCACGCTGCGCCGCGGCTTCGCGCTCTTCGACACCACCGCGCCCGGCGACGAAACCAAACCGCAGTACCTGCACCAGCCCGAGCCCGAACGCACCGGCAACCGCTTCAACGACGGCAAGTGCGACGCGCGCGGCCGATTCTGGGCCGGCAGCATGGACTTCGACTGCAAGGCGCCCACCGGCGCGCTCTACCGCTACGACGCGGGCGGCCGCTGCACGAAGCACGACGACGGCTTCGAGGTGACCAACGGCCCGACCTGGTCGGGCGACGGCCGCACCATGTACTTCAACAACACGGTGCTGAACAACCTGTACGCCTACGACTTCGACATGGAAGCGGGCACCGTGTCGAACCGCCGCGTGTGGCATCGCTTTCCCAAACCCGACGGACTGCCCGACGGCATGACCACCGACGCGGCCGGGCGCCTGTGGATCGCGCACTGGGGCGGCTCCTGCGTCACCTGCCACGATCCGGTGAGCGCGGCCGAGCTGTGCCGCATCGCCATACCCGCGAGCCACGTCACCGACTGCGCCTTCGGCGACGCCGACATGCGCACGCTCTACATCACGACCGCCCGCAACGGCCTCACGCCCGAGCAGGAGGCGGCCGAACCGCTGGCAGGCGGGCTCTTCAGGGTCCGCATCGACAGCCCGGGCGTGCCGGCCGCGCTGTTCGCGGGCTGAGCAGCCCCCCGCAGGGCCGGCGTCGCGACGGGGGGACAATCGAGGCATCCACCGGAAACTGCATCAACGACCATGCCCCGCCTCGACGACCCCCTCCACGACGCCGAAATCGGCTCCCGCGACAGCACGCTCGACACCACCCGCATCGACGACGTGCGCATCGGCGCGGTCCGTCCGCTCATCACGCCCGCGCTGCTGCAGGAGCGTGTGCCGGTGCGCGACAACACGCTGGCGCTGGTCGAGCGCAGCCGTACGGAGATCGCCGACGTGCTGCACGATCGCGACGACCGGCTGGTGGTGGTGGTCGGCCCCTGCTCCATCCATGACCACGACCAGGCCATCGAGTACGCGCAGCGCCTGAAGAAGGTCGCAGACTCGCTGCAGGACGATCTGCTCATCGTGATGCGCGCCTACTTCGAGAAGCCGCGCACCACCGTCGGCTGGAAGGGCTACATCAACGACCCGCACCTGGACGGCAGCTTCGCGATCAACGAAGGGCTGGAGCGCGCGCGCCGCCTGCTGCTGGAGCTGACCACGCTGGGCCTGCCGACCGGCACCGAGTTCCTCGACCTGCTGAGCCCGCAGTTCATCGCCGACCTGATCGCCTGGGGCGCCATCGGCGCGCGCACCACCGAGAGCCAGAGCCACCGTCAGCTGGCCTCGGGCCTGAGTTGCCCCGTGGGCTTCAAGAACGGCACCGACGGCAGCGTGAAGGTCGCGGCCGACGCCATCCTCGCCGCGCGCGCCCCGCACGCTTTCATGGGCATGACCAAGATGGGCATGTCCGCGATCTTCGAGACCCGCGGCAACGACGACTGCCACGTGATCCTGCGCGGCGGCAAGGCGCCCAACTACTCGGCCGCCGACGTCGCCGCCAGCTGCGAGGCGCTGCTGGCCAACGGCCTGCGCCCGCAGGTGATGATCGACGTCTCGCACGGCAACAGCAGCAAGCAGCACCAGCGCCAGATCGTGGTGGCCGAAGACGTGGCGGCGCAGATCGCGGGCGGCGAACGGCGCATCACGGGCATCATGATCGAAAGCCACCTCGAAGAGGGACGGCAGGACCTGAAGCCCGGCGTGCCGCTCAAGCACGGCGTGTCGATCACCGATGCCTGCATCGGCTTCGCGCAGACGGTGCCGGTGCTCGAAGGGCTGGCGTCCGCGGTCAAGGCGCGGCGGCGCCTGTCGTCGAAGGCCTGACGGCGGGAGCTTTGGAGCTTGGGGTGGTGGCGGTGCTCAAGGCCGCAGGGCCTTGAACACGCCGGGTGAATGGCGACAGCGGCTGGCATCGAGGCGGTCCCTGAGCGGTTTCCCTCCCCCTCTTTTTTTGCCTCTACCAGCGCCGAACCGCTGTCGGGACGCAGTGTGCCCACGCGCGGTGAAGTCGAGGTGAAGTGCGTGCGGGAGTTTCGTGAAACGATACTCGGCGTCCTGCTGCGCGGCACCCGCGCATCGACTCCCGGGCGGCGATATCCACACATCGAACATGGCAGCGCTTCTTTCTTCTTACATCGGCAATCTCCTTTCCAAAGTCTTCGCGAGAGACGCACCGCTTCTGCACGCGGCGAAGGGGCGTGCAGGCATCCATCCATGGCTCCAGGTCGGCGAGCAGGTGAATGCCGACGTGCTGGCGGATGGCAAGGCCATCGCGAGGCTGGAGCACACGGCCACGCTGCCAGGGCTGAAGAAACGGCCTTCGGTGGTGTTCGATCTGCCGGAGAACTTGAGTCGGCTCGAGCTGCGCGGATCGCACGTCGATGCCCAGGGCAAGGCCACGTCGTTCAGGCGGCGCTGGTCGGTGCTCGACATGGCCCGCATCTCCCACCCTCTCTACGACACCGCCAGGCCGCTGGTCGAGCGCATCCGCGCCTTCGCCGAACTCTCCGGGCTGGTAGAGGTCGGCAACGCCCGTCCGCCCGCCGGCACTAACGCCGAGGCCGAGGCCGCGCTGATCGAAGCCGAAGCCCGCCTCGGCACCACATTGCCTTCCCCGCTGCGCGTGCTGCTTGCCGAAGCCGACATCCGGATCGACAACTCGTACTTCCTGCAGCCCCATCGACTGCAGACGGCCGAAGGCCTGCTGCTCGGGCTTGGCGGATACGGCGACGGCAACGGCGGCCTCGGCGCGCTGCTGCCGCCTTCGGTCCTGGCGCGCTACCACCGCAGCGTGGCCGTATTCGCGGAGATCGGCGACGGCCTGGGTGCCCTCGCTTGGGACCCGCAGGGCGTGGTCGCCGGCGAGCCGCCCAACAGCGCCGGAGACCAGGGCAACCCCGGCGCGCAGCCCGCGACGCCGAACGAAGGTGTCTGGTACTGGCTGCACCAGGAGCACATCGCCGAGCCCGCGCTGCTGCTGGACGACGACTACCAGCCCCAGACGGCCGAAGCGGCCTTGACCCACGTGTTCAAGCGCCTCGCTCTTTCGCAGGCCGCGTCGCCCGAAAGCGAAGAACAGCTGCTGGTCGACACGGCCCACCCGCGCAATCTGCTGCAGCTCCATTTCGACGAGCCTCGAAAGCCGCAGCTGCGGTTTCGCAGCTACGACTACCACTACAGCCTCTATTGACCTGCGATTGCATGTGCGATCGCGGGAGCGGCATCAACCCATCAGTGAGAACCGATGCTCCGTCGCGCTGTGGAAGCGCTCCCCGGGCCGCAGTACCGTCGACGGAAATTCCGGCCGGTTCGGCGAATCGGGGAAATGCTGCGTCTCCAGGCACAGACCGTCTCCCTGTCGCAGGCTGGCGCCCGCGCTGCCGAAGAGGCTGCCGTCGAGGAAGTTGCCCGAATAGAACTGCACGCCGGGCTCGCTGGTGTGCACTTCCATCACGCGGCCGGAAGCCTCGTGCTCCAGCCGGGCCGCGAGCGCCAGGCCTTGCTCGGTGTCGGCACGGTCCAGCACCCAGTTGTGGTCGTAGCCATGGGCCCGCATCAGCTGCTCGTGGCCTTCGCGGATGCGCTCGCCGATGCGGGTCGCGGTGCGGAAGTCGAAGGGAGTTCCCGTCACGTCGGCTGTGCCCAGCGGAATCAGCGTCGCGTCGACCGGGCAGTAGCGGCTCGCGGCAAGCATCAGGCGGTGGTCCATCACCGAGCCGCTGCCGGCGAGGTTGAAGTAGTCGTGGTGGCTCAGGTTGAGCACGGTGGGCTTGTCGGCGATGGCGCTGTAGTCGATGCGCCAGGTGTTCGCGCTGGTGCTCAGCGTGTAGCGCAGCGTGAGCCGCACTTCGCCGGGGTAGCCCTCTTCGCCGTCGGCGCTGGTGTAGCTCAGCTCGATGGCGATGGCGTCGCTTCCCGCCTGCTCCGCCGGAACCGGCACGATCTCCCAGTAGCGCTTGCCGAAGCCCGTCGCGCCGCCGTGCAATGAATTGGGGCCGTTGTTCAGGCCCAGCTGGTACGCCTTGCCATCGAGCGTGAAACGCCCGCCCGCGATGCGGTTCGCGTAGCGCCCGACGATGGTTCCGAGGTGCGGATGCGGCCCCAGGTAGTCGGCCAGCGAGGGCAGGCCCAGCACCACGTTGCCGCTGCGCCCGTGCCGGTCGGGCACGCGCAGCGCGGTGACGATGCCGCCGACGTTGATGGCACTCAGGCTCAGCCCGAGTCCGTTGTCGAGGGTGTACTCGGTGACCACGCGGCCGTCGGGCATGCGCCCGTACTCGCGCGATGCGACGCTGCTTTTCTGTTCTCGATTGCTCATGTGTGCGGTGATCAGGGAAAGAGTGCCTCGCGTGCGCACTGCGACGCGGTATGCAGCGCGATGCGGTCCTTGAGGTCGTGAAAGTCGGGCGGCTCGGCCGCGTGGGTGCGCAGCTCGATGCGGTGGCCAGCCCTGGCTACCGCATCGGCGAAGCGCTCCTGCAGCGCATAGGGCGTGTTCCTGTCCTCGCGATTGCCGATGAGCACGATGCGCCGCGCCGGGTCGCGCACGATGCCGTTCACGTGGTCGAGCGGGTCGTAGAACTGCGTGCTGCCGGTGGTGTCGGTGCGGCCGTCCTTCGAGCGGCCCAGCATGCGCGCGCGTTCCAGCAGGCCGTAGGCACCGGATGTGAGCACCGCGCAGGCGACGCGCGTGCGCCCCAGCGTGAGCAGCGCGGCGCCGGCCGTGGCGCCGCCGCTGTGGCCGACGATCACGATGCGCTGCAGCCGGTGGCGCTGCATGAGGGCGTCGAGCGCGGCATCGAGCGCATGGAACTCGACAAGCTGGCGGCGCTTGCGGTGATCGCCCGAGGAGCCGTACGTGCCGGGCCGTGCCACGAAGATCCACGGCACGCCCGCGCGGTCGCGGCTGCGCTGCGCGTCGAGCGTGCGCAGCTCCTCGGTGTTCCCGGGGATGCGCGTGGGCGCCTGGTCCATCACGCCGTCGCGGTCGCCCGAGAACTGCACGATGGCGATGCGCGCGCCGTCGATGTCGTCGCTCGCGAAGTAGCGGATGCACGACGGCCCCTCGGCCGCCTGCACCCACAGGAAGCCGTTGCGGTCGGGGCAGCGGGCGCGGTCGGCGGGCTGGTTCCAGTACAGCACCTCGTCGGCGCCGGCGGCGAAGACTCTGGGCACGTCGGGCCCGGTGCGCTGCGCGCAGGCGGTCTGCGCCAGCGCCACGAGCAGCAGCACGAAGCGCAGTCTTCGAAGCGTGTGCAGCAGCTTCATAGCCGTTGCAGCAGCCCCGGGATGCTGCCGAAATCCGACCGGTCGCGGTCGCCCTTCACCAGCACGAGGTCGCCGTCTCGCAGGAAGCCGCCGAGGTAGCCCGCGAGCTGCGCGGCGTCGTCGAAGTGCGGCCCGAGCAGCTCGGGGGGCACTTCCTCGCGCAGCCAGCGCATCTCGTTGCCGTGCGTCACCAGGTGCTCGATGCCCGAGGCCAGCAGCGGCGCCGCCAGGCTGCGGTGCATGGCCTCGGCGTCCTTGTCGAGGTTGACGATGCGCCCCAGCACGCCGATCTTGCGCAGCACGCCCGGGCCGCTGTCGGCGCGCTGCCAGTTGCGCACGAACTCCATGGCGTTGCGCATCGACATGACCTCGGCGTTCCAGCTGTCGTCGATCAGCGTGGCCTGCACGCCGGCCTGCGTACGCAGTGCACGCACCTGCATCACCGATGCCGGCAGCCGCACCCGCGGCATGCGCGCGCAGGCGGCCTCACCGTCGAAGCCCATGGCCAGCAGCGCCGCGAACGCGAGCAGCGAATTGCGCACCAGCCCCGCGCTCTCGACCGGAAAGAGGTATTCGAAGGTGCCTCCCGGCGCGGCGACGCGCACGCGGCAGCCGCCGCCGGGTTCGGGGCGGGTCTCGATCAGCCGCACATTGGCGTCGGGCCCGCTGCCCACCACCCAGATCGCGCCGGCCGTGAGCGCGGCCATGTCCACCACCTGGCGCAGGCAGGGAATGTGGTCGGGCACGATCGCCACGCCGCCCGGCTCCAGCCCGAGGAAGATGCGCGACTTGTAGGCGGCCGTGAGCTCCAGCGTCGGAGCCTGCCGGGTCTGCGACAGCCCCACCTCGGTGAGGATGGCCACGTGCGGCCGGGCCATCAGCGAGATGGGGCCGCGGTCCATCCACAGGCCGCTCTGCGCCATCTCGAGGATGCACACGTCGGTGTCCGGCCCGAGGTTCGCGAGCGTGGCGGGCACGCCGACGCGCGAGTTGTAGTTGTAGACGGTGGTGTGCACGCGCGCTCGCTCGGGCAGCAGGTCGCGCAGCATCGCGATGGTGGACGACTTGCCCACGGTGCCGGTCACGCCCACCACCAGGCCCTTGAAACGCTCCCGCGCAGCCTCGCCCATGGCGAGCATCGCGCGGATGGGGTCGTCGGCCTGCAGCAGCGGGAAGGCCGCATCGAGCCCTTCCACCGTGTGCGCGACCACGGCCCCGGCCAACGCCATCTGCAGGCGGGGCAGCTCCAGGTGGCGGTCCCAGTTGTCGGAGCTGGGCTTGCTGTAGCTCTCGTGCACAGCCAGCGTGCGGTAGTCGGAAGCGACGAAGAGCGAGGGCTGCGGCAGCACGCCCATGTGCACCGGTCCTCGCACCACCGAGTTGGCGTACCAGCCCGGTGGCGGCTCGACCAGCCAGCGCCCGCCGGTGGCGCGCTGCAGTTCGTCGGCGGTCCACACGGGCGCTGGGCTCGGGCCGGCGCCGGGCCGGTCGGCCCAGAGCACGGGCGCGGGGCGCTGAGGCAGCGGCACGGGCAGATCCGGCACGCGCAGGCCGCACCACAGCGTGAGGCGCCGCGCGGGCGGCAGTTCGGGCCACTCGCCGCGCACGGCCACCTCGATCTGCAGCACGTCGCTTTCGAGCAGGCCGGCGCGCGGCGGACGCAGTCCGTAGCGGTCGCGGTATATGCGCCCGGGCTCCCAGCGGCTGGTGGGCCACATCCAGTCGCAGGGGTCGTGGTCCATGCCCTCGCCCCATGGCGGCATGCGCTTGCTGCGCATCGGCAAGGCGCGGAAGTGCAGGCGCAGGTCGGCGGCGACGGGCGCGTCGATGCTCCAGAAAGACTCGACCCACAGCATGCGCCGGCCGACGATCTGCCTGGGCACGCAGCGCAGCCCCACGAGGCGCAGCGGGCCGAATTGCAGCGGCGCGATGCGCGCCTCCCTGGGCACCTCGTCCACCAGCCACTCAGGCCGCGGCGTCGGCAGGGGCGCAATGGCGCGAGCGGGCCGGAAGTCCTGGACGCCGGCGCCGGACGGGTCCGCATGGAACGCGGGCCGCGCGGGCGGCGACAGGCGCACCGCGCAGCGGCCTCCCGGCAGCGGGCTCATCCGCGTGCCGAGCGCGCTGCATTGCGCGGTGAAGCGTTCGCTCGATGCCCGCGCTTCATCGCCTTCGAGCTGGCGCGAGAAGCCGAAGCCCACGCCCACGGGCGTGAACACCACCTCCTCCACGCCGCGCGGGCTCAGCTTCAGCGTGAAGACGCCGGAATCCCCGAGGTCGTTGCGCACCGAGTCGAACAGCAGGTCGCCGGCGTCGTGCAGGATGGGCCTGCCCTTGTACGTCTCGATGCCCTGCAGCACGTGCGCCGAAGTGCCCAGCACCGCGTCCGCGCCCGCATCGACGATGGCATGGCCGACGGCGATCTCGGCCTGCGTGGGCTCGGTCTCGAGGTTGGCGCCCCAGTGCACCGCAACCAGCACCACGTCGGCCTCGCGGCGCGCGGCCTCGATGCGCGGCGCGAGCGTGGCGATCCATGCGGCGGGGTCTTCGAGCGGCAGCCAGGCGGCGCCCGCGCTGGCGGCTGTGGCGGCGAAGCTCGGCTGCGTGGCGTCGAGCGAGAACAGCGCCACGCGCACGCCGCCCGCGCGGCGGAAGGCCGGGCGCAACGCGGCCTCCAGCGTGCGGCCGGTGCCGGCGTGGGCGATGCCCGCGGCCTGCAGCAGGGCCTGCTGTTCCATCAGCGCCTCGGGGCCGTAGTCGCCGCTGTGGTTGTTGGCGGTGGCGACCATGCCGATGCCGGCCTCGGTCAGCACCGCGAGCATCTCGGGGCGGGCGCGGTAGTAGTACGGGCCGGCCTCGCCCTTGTCCACGCCCTGCTCGCCGACGGTGGCGACCACGCATTCGAGGTTCACGATGCCGAGGTCGGCTTCGCGCAACGCGGTGATGTCGCCGAGCATCCTGTGCGCGCCGCCGAGATCCTTCAGCCGGTAGTGCTGGCGGCGCGAGAGGTTCACGTCGCCGCCCCATGCGACGGTGCCGGTGGCGCTGTTGTCTCCAGCGTCGGCCGCTGCCGCGGCCTCGCCAGCCTTCAGCATGCGGTGGTAGGCCACGTAGCCCGAGAGATAGTGCTCCACGTCGTCGATGCGCACGCGGAAGCTGTGGTGCTTGATGAAGAACGAGCCCGCGATGCGCGCCGGGTTGCGGAAGAACATCGCCAGCTCGGGCCAGAAATGGCCGTTGGCGAGGTAGCGCGCGCGGTATTCGAGCGCACGGTCGAACCTGTCGCGGTCGAGCCCGGCCAGCAGTGGGCGCAGCTCGGGGTCGGCCTCCAGCCGCAGCACCATGTCGCGCGCGGCCATCATCAGTTCGAGCAGCGTGGGGAAGGTGGTGATGCGCTCCAGCACGAAGTCGAGGTACCCGGCCACGTTCTGCAGGCCGAACCGGTAGTAGCGCAGCTCGGGCCTGTAGCGCGTGAGTTCGTTGACGCAGTAACTCAGCCAGTGGTCGTGCGCGCGCCAGTGCTCGGCGGCGATGAAGTGCTCGAAGGCCTTCTCCACCACCGCGAGCCAGCGCGCGTCGCGTGTGAGGCCGTACAGGCGCATCAGCCCGAAGGCGGCCTCTCCGTCGTAGTAGATGACGCGGAACTTGTCCTTCACGTCGAGCGCGGGCGCATTGAGCACGTGCACGAAGCTGCCGGTCTCCGGGTCCTGCATGTGGCGGATGCCCAGCGCGAGCTGCTCCAGCAGCGGCAGGTATTGTTCGTCGCCGGTGAGCTCGGTGTACTTGACCAGCGCGAGCAGGCACACGGCATTGCCGCCGAGCTTGATCTCGCTGCCGATGTCCAGCAGGTAGGCCGCGCGCGTGCCGTCGGGCAGGTTGGCCGGACGGATCAGCGTGCCGGCGAGGAAGGCCAGCGAGCGGTCGATGGCCGCCTTCAGCGTGTCGTTGCGCGTGAGCTCCCAGGCCTCCAGCATCGCGTAGGTCGAGCTCGCATGGCGCAGCGTGTTGTAGGTGGGGATGGTGCGGTCGAAGCAGGGGAACCAGCCGTAGTGGAACTCGCCCGTGGGCTTGACCTGCGCGGCGAGGTAGTTGCCCGCGTCGTCGATCAGCGCATGAACCTGCTGCGCGTTCCAGTCGCTCAGTTCGCGAAAGCCCGCGGCCTGCCCCTCGGCGGTGACGGGCCACGCGCCCTGGGCATCGACGTACACGGCCCGCGTGGTGAAGCACCACACCGGCGCGGCGTCGTCGGAAGGAAAGTCGAGCTCGCGGCCGAAGCGCCGCTTGGTGTGCAGCCGCAGGTTGCCGGTGTTGGGCTCGGCATGGTCCACGTCGCCGTTGTAGAGCACGGCGCTGCCGTGCATCTCCTGCGCGAGCAGGGCGAACTCGAAGCGCGCGTCGAAGGCGATTCCCTCGTTGAAGTAGTTGCGCTTGGTCTTCGCGAGCCTGGCCTTCAGCTCGCCCCAGCTCATCGGCACGACCTTGTCGACGATCTCCGCGCGAAGGCGCTGCGGAGGCTGCGCGCCGCGCCTGGCTTGCGCGGCGACGGCATCGGCGGCGGCGCGCCAGGCGGCCTCGATGTCCGAGCCCCGGCCCGAGGCCACGCGGGCCCGGCTGCTGGCCTCGCCGATGGCGAAGAAGACCACGCAACCCGCCTCGGCGGTGACCGGCGCCGCCGGAGGCAGCATGCCCGCCGGGTCCGCCAGGGCCTGCCTGGCGCGGTTCAACAGATCTGCGAGTGGATTCTTCGGCTCGTGATTCATGCAGCCGCGAATCATGACAGGCCGCGACACTGGCCGCCATCCCGTCAATCCATGGAATTTGCGCGCGGCCTGACCGCTGGCTGACCACGCGCTGCCGCCTGGAGTCTCAGCAACTCCGCCCGGCAATGCCCACTCGTGCCGGCCCCCGCACGAGGCGCAGCCTCAGGCCCAGGCCTCCATCACGGCCTTCTTCACCGCCTCGACCGCCTCGATCGCGACTGCCCGCCGGTCACCGCCCGGCGCCACCCAGCACAGCCAGGTGTGCGAGCGCCACCCGCTCCAGATCGCGAGCTCGCCGTTGCGCTCGCCCTGCTGCGCCTGGTCGAGCCGGATCAGCCCCGCGCCCATGCCGCTTGCGACCATGCTGCGGATGGCGCTTTCGTCATCGGCCGTGCGGCCCTGGCGGTATTCGCGGCCTGCGCCAGCGAAGAGCTTCTCGAGATGCACGCGCAGGACGCACGAGGGTGGCGTGCCGACCCACGGCAGGTTCGTGAGCTCGTCGAGCGACAGGCCGGGATGCGCCTCGGCCACCGACGCCGGCAGCACCACGACCAGGTCGACCGCGCCGAGGCGGTGCAACTCCAGTCCCTCGATGTGCTCCGCGTCGCTGAGCACGTAGGCGCAGTCGAGATCGCCGCGCTGCACGGCCGAGAGCGTCTGGTACGACAACCCCTGCCTCAGCTGCAGCGCCACCTGCGGATGCCGCTGCGCCAGCGTCACCAGCACCTCGCCCAGCCGCAGCGCGACCGGATCGACCACCGTGCCGAAGCGAACCACGCCCTGCGCCGCCCCGCGCAGCTGGTCGGCCGCCGAGCGCATGCGCATGGCCGATGCCAGCGTGCGCTCTGCTTCGTCGAGCAGGCGCACGCCGGCCTCGGTAAGCGACATGCCGCGCGGCGTGCGCTCGAACAGCTTCACGCCGAGCTCGTCTTCCAGCGCCCTGAGCTGGGCGCTGACTGCCGGCGCGCTGGTGAACACGCGTTCGGCGGCACGGGTCAGGCTGCCCTCGCGGGCGATGGCGACGAAGGTCTTGAGTTGGTAGAGCTCCATGGCCGCCGATTGTGAGCGCCGGCGCCCGATGCGTCCGTTCGCTTTTTTGGAGCCCCCTGTCCAAAGATGCGAATGGCAATGGCGGACCGCAGCCCCGATTCTTGGGGCATCGATCCATCGCAAAGAAAAGGCTGGTTTCCCATGTCCCGTCGCCAACGCATCGCCGGCACCGCCGCGCTGCTGCTCGCCACCTCCGGGTGGGGCTCCCTGTTCCTCGTGAGCAAGGGCGTGCTCCACCATGTCGAACCGGTGTGGTTCACGCTGATCCGCTACACGCTGTCGGCGCTGCTCTTCGTGCTGCTGATACTGCCGCGCGGCGCCGCCCCGTGGCGCAAGCTGCGCCGGCATGCGGGGCCGCTTGCGCTTCGCGGCGCGGCGGGCTTCGGCGTGTTCAGCGTCATGCTGCTGGTGGGGCTGGCGCATTCGGTGCCCTCGCACGGCGCGGTCATCATCGCCACCACGCCCATGACCACGCAGATCGTGCGCTGGCTGCTCGACGGCGTGCGCCCCACGCGCACCACCCTGCTGACCAGCGCACTGGCGCTGCTGGGCGTGGCGACCGTCTCGGGGCTGCTGGCCGGCGGCGCGGGCTCCCCTGGCGGGGCGAGCACGCTGATGGGCGACGCGATCGCCTTCGTCGGCACGCTGGGCTGGGTCTGGTACACGCGCGGGGCTGCGCGCCTTCCGGAACTCGACGTGATCGAGTACACCGCGCTCACGGTGCTGGCCTCGTGGCCCGTGCTGCTGGCGGCGGCGGTCGGCGCCTCGGTGCTGGGCTGGTCCGCGGTGCCGAGCGTGGAAGGGCTGCGCCTGTCGTGGCATGCGCTGCTCTTCGTCGGCGTGGTGCCTTCGGCCATCTCGGTGCTGGCTTTCAACTACGGCGTGCGCGCGCTCGGCGCCGTCACGGGCACGGCGTTCCTCAACTTCGTTCCGGTTTCCGCGCTGCTGATGAGCGCGGCCATGGGCCGGCTGCCCACCACGAGCGAGGCCGCCGGCATGGCGATGGTGATCGCGGCGCTCCTGATCCATACCGCATCGAGCCGCAAGGCTTCCGCCACGGCGGCTGCAACGATCGTGCCTCCACAGCAGAATTACCGGACCTGCGGAGCCACACCCTCATGAGTACCAGCGACAGCGACAGCGACAGCCCCCGAAGCCATCTTTTCGAGCCCCTTCAGCTCGGCCCCCTGCGGATCGACAACCGCATCGTCATCGCGCCGATGTGCCAGTACTCCGCCACCGAAGGCACGCCGGGCGACTGGCACCTGATCCATCTGGGCCACCTGGCGCTCTCCGGCGCCGGGCTGCTGATCATCGAGGCGACGGCGGTGGAGGCCGACGGCCGCATTTCGCCCGGCGACCTCGGGCTCTATTCCGACGCCAACGAGGAAGGCCTGGCGAAGGTACTCCACGCGGTGCGCGCGCACTCGCCGATCAAGATCGCCATCCAGCTCGGCCACGCGGGGCGCAAGGCTTCGAGCCGCGCACCGTGGGAGGGCGGCAAGCAGATTCGCCCCGGCGAACCCGGCGGCTGGAAGGCCTGGGCTCCTTCGGCCGTGCCGCATGCACCCGGCGAAGACACGCCGATTGCGCTCGATGCCGCCGAGCTGGCCCGCGTGCGCGACGCCTTCGTGGCCGCCGCGCGCCGCGCCGCGCGGCTTGGCATCGACGGCATCGAGCTGCATGCGGCACATGGCTACCTGCTGCACCAGTTCCTCTCGCCCATCGCCAACCATCGCGAGGACGAATATGGCGGCAGCCTGGAGAACCGCCTGCGCTTCCCGCTCGAGGTGTTCGATGCAGTGCGCGAGGTGTTCCCCGCCGACCGGCCGGTGTGGGTGCGCGTGTCGGCCAGCGACTGGGTGCCCGGCGGATGGGACCTCGACAGCACCGTCGCCTTCTCGCGCGCGCTGCAGGAGCGCGGCTGCGCGGCCATCCACGTGTCCAGCGGCGGCGTGTCGCCGCAGCAGGCGATCACGCTGGGCGCGGGCTACCAGGTGCCGTTCGCCGAACGCATCAAGGCCGAGGTCGGGCTGCCGACCATCGCGGTGGGGCTCATCACCGAACCCGCGCATGCGGAGGCCATCATCGCCAACGGCCAGGCCGATGCGGTGTCGCTGGCGCGCGCGATCCTCTACGACCCGCGCTGGCCCTGGCATGCGGCTGCCGAACTGGGCGCGCGGGTGAAGGCGCCTCACCAGTACTGGCGCTCGCAGCCGCGCGAGTTCAAGGATCTGTTCGAGAACGCGGCCTTCGGCGCGCGTTAGACCGCGCCGGTTGCGAAACGGCCCCTCGTCGCGCCGACCTTCACTTCAGCTCGCGATAGAAGAAGGTGGTGTCGCAAGGCTCGCCCTGCGGCAGCAGCGCGAAGCCCGGAATCGATCCGACACGCACCCAGCCCGAGCGCTCGTAGAGCCGCTCGGCGTCGGCACTCGATGTGTCGAGCACCAGGAGCGTCTTGCCGCGTTCGCGCGCTACCCGTTCGGCCGCCTTCATCAGCAGCGCGCCGATGCCCCGGCGGCGAGCGCGTCGATGCACGAGCATCTTGGCGACCTCGCCGCGGTGCGGCTGGTTCTCGGGCTGCGCCAGCACCACCTGCACCGTGCCGAGGATGCCTTCCTCGTCCTCCGCCACCAGCAGCGCGCGTTCGCCGCTCGCCACGCCATCGGCCACCCGACGCCAGAAGGCCTGCGCGCGCTGCGCGGTCAGCGGCTGCATGAAGCTCACCGATGCGCCGCCCTCGACGCAATCGGCCAGCACGGCGGCAAGGCCACGCAGCTGCGCTTCGGAAACGGTGTCCAGCAGGCGGACGGCCGGGGTGCTCCCGGCGGAAACGGTCGTCATGTTCATCTCCAGGAAGAAGGGGCGGTCGCGATCACGACGGCATAGCGCGTGTTCTTGCGCGAGGGGTTGTGAAAGCTGGTGGGGCGGTCGAGCACCATCGCCAGGCAGTCGCCGGTGGCGAGCCGGTGCAGCTCGTCGCCCACGGTGAGTTCGATGACGCCGTCGAGCACCCACACCTGCTGGTGGATGAGCGGCTCGCGCGCCGAGGTTTCGTAAGCCACGCGGGCGCCGGGCGGAAACTCCACCTCGACGATCTGGATCGGCGACGCGACGCCGCCGGGCGACACGTTCCTGCGCAGGTAGCCGGAGTGCGGATCGCGCCACTGCAGCTGGTCGGCCAGCCGCGAGACCGGATCGGCAGCCGGGGCCGGCGCCTCGAACAGCGAGGCCAGCGATACGCCGAGGCCGGTCGCAAGTTTTTCCAGGACCACCGCGGTGGGGCTGCTCTCGCCGCGTTCGATGAGCGAGATCATCGAGCGGCTCACGCCGCAGTGCGTGGCGAGGGCGTCGAGCGAGAAGCCGCGCGCCGCGCGCAGGTCGCGCACGCGCTGGGCGATGCGGTCGTTGAGGCCGGAGGGGATTTCCATCTCGGCCGACTCATTTGTTTCCTTCATATTGGATGAAATATCCACCATAAGGGAAATCGCGTCAAGCCCGCCAGCAGACTCCTCCGGTCAGCGCGACGGCCCGACCAGCGCGGCGCGCGCGGCCTCGGAGGGAAACACGCAGGCCACGTCGTGGGCGCATCCCGGCACCACCACGACCTCGCGGCGCTTGCCGGGCGCGAGCAGCTTGCGGTCGTACTCCGCATAGGCCAGGCCGCGCTGCATGCGGAACGAGCCTTGGGCGAGCGCCGCGCAGGACTTGTCGAGCACGCGGTAGGCGGTGCCCTTGGCGTCGTTGCTGTCCAGCGCGCCTTCCAGATAGCTGATGTCGGCCTGCGCGTACTGCTGGCGCGCCTGCGCGGCGGTACGGCCCAGCCATGTGGGCAGGTCGTCGGTGCCGTACTTCCAGCGGTTCATCTGCGGGCATGCGGCTGTGTCGGGCGTGGAGAAGCCGGTCACGGAGGCACCGTCGGCCGAGAACTGCGGGCGCACCGGGTCGAAGTAGAGCCAGGTGCTCGGGTCGGCGACCACATAGCGCATGGCCGGCTTGCCGTCGTGCTGCGTGAAGGCGATGTAGCGCTGCACGAACTGCCCGCCGGCCGAGAAGCCCGCGACGGTGATGGTGCGCAGGCTGGGCCAGCGCCGCGCGATGTCGGCCACCAGCGCATCCATCACCGCGAAGGACCCGACGCGATTGCCCGATGCCGAGCGCGCGCCTTCGAGCCAGGAGCCGCAGGTCCACAGCAGGTCGCCGGGCTGCGCGACCGGCACGCCCAGGTTGTTGCAGCGGCCGGCCACCGCCTTGTCGGCCGCGACCTGGAAGAGCGGCGCGATCACCAGCGTGTCGCCGAGCGCATCGGCGTTGCGCAGGGTGCGCAGCGCGGCCTCGAATGTCTTGTTGGCATCGCGCGAGTGCCCGTGCATGGCGATCAGCGCTCTGGTCGGCCCGGCGGTCGCCGGTGCGTCGGGGTCGAGCGACGAGTAGAAGTGAAGCGCGCCGCCGGCCCCTGGCGGCGTGAAGCTGCGCAAGCAGTCCGCGGCCGCCGAGTTCATGCAGGCAGAGGCATCGGCCGTTGCCGCATGAGCCGGCCATGGCGCGATGTACGCGGCGGCGAGGGCCAAGGAAAGGAACCATCTGTAGCTGGGCATGTTCGTGCGACTCCCGGGATGGAACGGAATTGAAGCGGATTCTCTGCCTGCCACATCCGGCGAAGCTGACTTGCCTGCTGCTTTACATAGCGATTTGCTCTACCGAAGCGCCGCTCTTCGAACACAAATTCGGCAACGGGGCGCGGATCATCCAACAAATCCCACCACGAACCGCCATGAACCCAGACCCCCTGCCCTCCTCTTTCCAGGCGTTCGCCGACGGACTGCCATCCGCGCCTTCGCCGCTGCACGCCCGCATCACCACGGCCTGCCGCCGCCCCGAGCCGCAGGCACTGCCGCCGTTGCTCGCGCAGGCCCGGTTGCCAGACGATCAGGCGGAGGAGGCACAGGCGCTCGCCATGCGCATCGCCCGGCAGCTGCGCGACCGCAGGAGCGCGACCGGCCGCGCCGGCCTCGTGCAGGGCCTGCTGCAGGAATACGCGCTGTCGTCGCAGGAAGGCGTGGCGCTGATGTGCCTGGCCGAGGCGCTGCTGCGCATTCCCGATGCGGGCACGCGCGACGCGCTCATACGCGACAAGATCGCGCACGGCCAGTGGCAGTCGCACGCGGGCCGCAGCCCCTCGGTGTTCGTCAACGCCGCGACCTGGGGCCTGCTGCTCACCGGCAAGCTGGTGGCCACGCACAGCGAGACCAGCCTGTCGACGGTGCTCACGCGCCTAATCGGCAAGGGCGGCGAGCCGCTGATCCGCAAGGGCGTGGACATGGCGATGCGGATGATGGGCGAGCAGTTCGTCACCGGGGAGACCATCGCGCAGGCGCTCGCCAACGCGCGCGAGCTGGAGGCGCAGGGCTTTCGCTATTCGTACGACATGCTCGGCGAAGCGGCACTGACCATGGAGGACGCGAAGCGCTACCGCACCGCGTACGAAGAGGCCATACACGCCATCGGCAAGGCGTCGGCGCGGCGCGGCGTGTACGAGGGGCCGGGCATTTCCATCAAGCTCTCGGCGCTGCACCCGCGCTACAGCCGCGCGCAGCATTCGCGCGTGATGGCCGAGCTGTACCCGGTGCTGCGCGAACTCGCGCTGCTGGCGCGGCAGCACGACATCGGCCTGAACATTGACGCGGAGGAAGCCGACCGGCTGGAGCTCTCGCTCGACCTGCTGGAGCGCCTGTGCTTCGAGCCCGAACTCGCGGGCTGGAACGGCATCGGCTTCGTGGTGCAGGCCTACCAGAAGCGCTGCCCCTTCGTGATCGACTTCGTGATCGACCTCGCGCGGCGCAGCGGCCACCGGCTGATGGTGCGGCTGGTGAAGGGCGCCTACTGGGACAGCGAAATCAAGCGCGCGCAGCTCGACGGGCTCGACGGCTACCCGGTCTACACGCGCAAGGCCTACACAGACGTGTCGTACCTCGCCTGCGCGCGCAAGCTGCTCGATGCGCCCGAGGCGGTGTACCCGCAGTTCGCCACGCACAACGCGCACACGCTGGCGGCCATCTACACGATGGCGGATCCGTCGCGCTACGAGCCGGGGCAGTACGAGTTCCAGTGCCTGCACGGCATGGGCGAGCCGCTGTACGAGCAGGTGGTGGGACCGCTCGCGCGGCCCTGCCGCATCTACGCGCCGGTGGGCACGCACGAGACACTGCTGGCGTACCTGGTGCGCCGGCTGCTGGAGAACGGCGCGAACACCTCCTTCGTGAACCGCATCGCGGACCCGACGATTCCGCTCGACGTGCTGGTGGAAGACCCGGTCGCGACGGTGGAGCACATGGCGGTACAGGAAGGCATGGCAGGCCTGCCGCATCCGGCCATCCCGCTGCCGGCGGCCTTGTACGGAACGCAGCGCGCCAACTCGCGCGGCCTCGATCTCGCGAGCGACGACAGCCTGCGCGTGCTGGGCAAAGTGCTGGGCGAAAGCGCGTCCGACCACTGGCGTGCGGCGCCGATGCTGGCCGAGGCCGCGCCCAACGGCGAGACGGCGAACGTGCTGAACCCCGCCGACCATCGCGACATCGTCGGGCAGGTCCAGGAAGCCACGCTCGCCGATGTCGAATCGGCCATCGCGCAGGCCCATGCCTTCGCGCCGGCATGGGCCGCCACGCCATCCGCCGAACGCGCAGCGCTGCTCGAACGCGCCGCCGAAAAGCTCGAACAGGGCATGCCCCGCCTGCTCGGCCTGCTGACGCGCGAGGCCGGAAAGACGTACGCCAACGCCATCGCGGAGGTGCGCGAGGCGGTGGACTTCCTGCGCTACTACGCGGCGCAGGCGCGCAGCGATTTCTCCAACGACACGCACCGCGCGCTAGGCCCCATGGCCTGCATCAGCCCGTGGAACTTTCCGCTGGCGATCTTCACCGGCCAGGTGGCGGCCGCGCTCGCGGCCGGCAACCCGGTGCTGGCCAAGCCGGCCGAGCAGACGCCGCTGGTCGCGGCAGAGGCGGTGCGCGTGCTGTGGGAGGCCGGCATTCCCCGCGCGGCGGTGCAGCTGCTGCCCGGCCGTGGCGAGACGGTGGGTGCCGCGCTGGTGGCCGATGCGCGCGTGCAGGGCGTGATGTTCACCGGCTCCACCGAGGTCGCGCGCATCCTGCAGAAGACGCTGTCGCAGCGCCTGGGCGCGCACGGCGCGCCGGTACCGCTCATTGCCGAGACCGGCGGGCAGAACGCGATGATCGTCGACTCCTCCGCGCTGGTTGAACAGGTGGTGGCCGACGTGATGGCTTCGGCCTTCGACAGCGCCGGCCAGCGCTGCTCCGCGCTGCGCGTGCTCTGCGTGCAGGAAGAAGCGGCTGACCGCGTGGTCGCGATGCTCAAGGGCGCGATGGCCGAGGCCGCCATCGGCAACCCGGCCCGCCTCTCGGTGGACGTGGGCCCGGTGATCGACGCCGAGGCGCGCGACGGCATCGAGCGCCACGTCGAGGCGATGCGCGCGCGTGGCCATGCCGTGTTCCGCCAGGCCCGCGGGCATGGCGACGACACCCGCCACGGCACCTTCGTGACACCCACGCTGATCGAGCTCGACGGCATCGCCGAGCTGCAGCGCGAAGTGTTCGGCCCGGTGCTGCACCTCGTGCGCTTTCGCCGCCGCGACCTCGGCGCGCTGGTCGGGCAGGTCAACGGCACCGGCTACGGACTGACGCTGGGCGTGCACACGCGCATCGACGAGACCATCGCGCAGGTCGTGGAGAACGCGAAGGCGGGCAACGTCTACGTGAACCGCAACATCGTGGGCGCGGTGGTGGGCGTGCAGCCCTTCGGCGGCGAGGGCCTGTCGGGCACGGGGCCGAAGGCGGGCGGGCCGCTGTACATGCTGCGCATGCTGTCGGCGCGGCCTGACGACGCGATGGCGCGCGCGGTGGCAGACGCCGCGCCGGCTTCGCATCCGGCGCTGTCGGCGCTGGCCCGCTGGGCCGATGCGACCGGCCGGCCCGCGCTGTCGGCGCAGTGCGCGCTCTTCGCGGCGCAGTCGCGCTCGGGCAGCTCGCGCACGCTGGCCGGGCCTACAGGCGAGCGCAACGTCTACAGGCTGGAGCCGCGCGAGGCGGTGCTGTGCCTGGCCGATGCGGAAGAAGACCGGCTGACGCAGCTCGCCGCCGTGCTCGCGGTGGGCAGTGGCGCGATATGGCCCGCTGATGCGGCGGCGCAAAGCCTGCGCGCATCGCTGCCGGCCGAGGTGCAGCAGAACGTGGCCATCGCGAGCGACTGGTCGTCGGACACGGTGGCGTTCGACGCCGCGCTGCATCACGGCGATGCGCAGGGGCTCTCGGAAGTGATGCGGCGCATCGCCGCGCGGCCGGGCCCCATCGTCGGCGTGCGCGGCTTCGCGCCCGGAGAGGCGCGCATTCCGCTCGAAAGCCTGGTGGTGGAGCGCGCGATCAGCACCAACACCGCGGCGGCGGGCGGCAACGCGAGCCTGATGACGATCGGCTGAGCGCTCCCGGCCGGCCAGCTATTTGTCGAACGCGGGGTCGATCGGCACGCGGTAGCCGTTGACGAGTCGGTTGGTCTCGTTGGCCATGCCGACCACGGCCATGAGCTCGGCGAACATCGCGGGCGTCATGCCGGCCTTCTCCGCGCCGGCGTGGTGGCTCGCGGTGCAGTAGCCGCAGCCGTTGGTGACGCTCACGGCGAGGTAGACCATCTCCTTCACCACCGGGTCGAGCGCGCCGGGCGCCATCACCTCCTTCAGGCTGCTCCAGGTGCGCCGGAGCGTGGCGGGGTCGTTGGCGAGGTACTTCCAGAAGTTGTTGACGTCGGGCACGTTGCGCGTGGTCCTGATGTCGTCGAAGACGGCGCGCACTTCTTCCGAAGCGGCCGCGTATTCGATGGGCTGGGGTTTCATGCAAGGCTCCTGATGGTGGATGCGTTACCGGCAACGGTACCAGCCTTCACCGCGCCCTGCCCGTCAGTAAGTCTGCAGGAACCGGGCATGCTCCTGGTGCATGTGCGAGCGCGCGAGCAGCCACTTTCTCAGCGCGGCCTGCTTGTCGGGCGAGAGGTCTTTCGAGCATTGGTCGAAGGCCTCGCCGAGCAGCCTGAACTCGACGTCCAGGTGGCGGCGCGATGGCGGCGCGCCGGCCAGCGAGTTGTTCCGCGCGAAGTTCAGCAGCGCTTCCTGGCCGAAGGCTTCCATCTCCTTGACGAGGCGGCTGCGCTCCAGCATCAGGCGACGCACGATGGCGTTGCGCCTGCGCGGGCCGAAACGGCGCAGGATGGGGTTGGAGTCGTCGCCCTGCACGGTCGCCAGGATGATGTCCATCTGCTCGAGCAGATGCAGCCACTGCTCGGGCTGGAAGAACTCCATCGATGCAGCGGGCGCCTTCTCTTCTTTCCTCTTCACGACGAGCATGGTTGTCTCCTGCTGTCATTCTTTTTCTGCCGATGAGCCCCGGCCTGCTTCGGGCCGGGGGTTCAGGCGCTGCCGTACTCGGCGGCGGCCGGAGCCGGCCGCCGTCCGCGAACGATCACCGGAGGTCGAAGCGATCGAGGTCCATCACCTTCGCCCATGCGGCCACGAAGTCGCGCACGAACACCTGCTGCGCGTCGCTGGAGCCGTAGACCTCCGAGAGGGCGCGAAGCTGCGAGTTCGAGCCGAACACCAGGTCGGCGGTGGTGGCGGTCCACTTCGCCTCGCCGCTGGTGCGGTCGCGTCCTTCGAGCACGTTGGCATCGGCGGCCGACTTCTTCCAGCCGGTGCGCATGTCGAGCAGGTTCACGAAGAAGTCGTTGCTCAGCGTCTCCGGCCGCTTGGTGAAGACGCCGTTGGGCGACTGCCCGTAGTTGGCGTTCAGCACGCGCAGGCCGCCGACGAGCACCGTCATCTCGGGCGCGCTCAGGCGCAGCAGCTGCGCCTTGTCGAGCAGCAGGTCGGCGGTGGCCGCGGGGTTGGCGCCCTTGCGCAGGTAGTTGCGGAAGCCGTCGGCCAGCGGCTCCAGCGGAGCGAAGGATTCGACGTCGGTCTGTTCCTGCGATGCGTCCATGCGGCCTGGCGAGAAGGGCACGGTCACGTCCTGGCCGGCCTTCTTCGCGGCGGCCTCGACTGCGGCGTTGCCGGCCAGCACGATCAGGTCGGCCAGCGAGATCTTCTTCTTGCCGCCGGCCTGCGCGCCGTTGAACTCCTTCTGGATGCCTTCGAGCACCGACAGCACCTTCGACAGCTCGGCCGGCTGGTTCACTTCCCAGTCCTTCTGCGGCGCGAGGCGGATGCGTGCGCCGTTGGCGCCGCCGCGCTTGTCGCTGCCGCGGAAGGTCGAGGCCGAGGCCCAGGCGGTGCGCACCAGCTGGCCGATGCCCAGGCCCGAGGCCAGCACCTTGGCCTTGAGCGCGGCGACGTCCTTGTCGTCGACCAGCTGGTGGTCGACGGCGGGGATCGGGTCCTGCCAGATCAGCTCTTCCTTGGGCACCAGCTTGCCGAGGTAGCGGGCGCGCGGGCCCATGTCGCGGTGCGTGAGCTTGAACCAGGCGCGGGCGAAGGCGTCGGCGAACTCCTGCGGGTTGGCCATGTAGCGGCGCGAGATCTTCTCGTAGGCCGGGTCCATGCGCATGGCCATGTCGGCCGTGGTCATCATCGGGGCGTGGCGGCGCGACGGGTCGTGCGCGTCGGGCACGGTGCCGTTGCCGGTGTCGCCCTTGGGCTTCCACTGGTGCGCGCCGGCCGGGCTCCTGGTGAGCTCCCATTCGTAGCCGAACAGCGTCTCGAAGTAGCTGTTGTCCCACTTGGTGGGCGTGGGGGTCCAGGCGCCTTCGATGCCGCTGGTGGTGGCGTGCACGCCGATGCCGCTCTCGAAGCTGTTCTTCCAGCCCAGGCCCAGTTCCTCGATGTCTGCGCCTTCCGGCTCGGCGCCCACTTTGGCAGGGTCGCCGGCGCCGTGGGCCTTGCCGAAGGTGTGGCCGCCGGCGGTGAGCGCCACGGTTTCCTCGTCGTTCATCGCCATGCGCGCGAAGGTCTCGCGGATGTCGCGGGCCGACTTCAGCGGATCGGGGTTGCCGTTGGGGCCTTCGGGGTTGACGTAGATCAGGCCCATCTGCACGGCGGCCAGCGGGTTGGCGAGATCGCGCTCGCCGCTGTAGCGCTCGTCGCCCAGCCACTTGTTCTCGGCGCCCCAGTTGACGTCGTCTTCCGGCTCCCAGATGTCGGGTCGGCCGCCGGCGAAGCCGAAGGTCTTGAAGCCCATGGACTCCAGCGCGACGTTGCCGGTGAGGATCATCAGGTCGGCCCACGAGAGCTTGCGGCCGTACTTCTGCTTGATCGGCCACAGCAGGCGGCGCGCCTTGTCGAGGTTGCCGTTGTCGGGCCAGCTGTTCAGCGGCGCGAAGCGCTGCGCGCCCGCGCCGCCGCCGCCGCGGCCGTCGAAGGTGCGGTACGTGCCGGCCGAGTGCCAGGCCATGCGGATGAACAGCGGCCCGTAGTGGCCGTAGTCGGCGGGCCACCAGTCCTGCGAGTCGGTCATCAGTGCGTGGAGGTCCTTGACGACGGCGTCGAGGTCGAGGGTCTTGAACTCCTTCGCGTAGTCGAAGGCCTCGCCCATGGGGTTGGCCTTGGCGGAGTGTTGGTGCAGCAGCTTCAGGTTGAGCTGGTTGGGCCACCAGTCTGTGTTCGTCGCGGCGCGGCGTGCGGTGCCGGTGGTTGCATGACCCGGGAACGGGCATTTGGCTTCATCGGACAAGGGGTTCTCCTTTGGTTGTGGGGTGGCTCGGAGGTGTGGAGCCGGACCAGTCTAGGTTCGGGTGACCGATCCATCAACCAAATTGAGTGCATTGAATTCATAGCCAAGACCTATGAATTTCGCCTTGTCCGGTGGAGGCTCTAGCCGCTGTTCTTCGGCTGCGAGCCTGGCATCGGAACCAGCCCCTGGCGGACGGCGGTGGTCGTGTGACCGCCGAAGCCCCAGTTGTCGGTGTCGACCTCCTCGATGACGATGTGCGTCCACTCCGGCGGCTTGTGCAGCACGCGCTCGAGCGTCTCGGTGACCTCGCGGATGACCTGCGCCTTCTGCTCGGCGGTGTTGCCCTCGCGGGTGATGCGGATGCTGACGAATGGCATGGCCGTATCTCCTTTTTCCTGGCCGCGCTCAGCGCCCGGCGCTGAAGCCGCCGTCCACCGGCAGCACGGTGCCGGTCACGAAGCCGGCGCGGGCGAGGTAGAGCACGGCTTCGTCGATGTCGCGCGTGGTGCCGATGCGGCCCAGCGGGTGCAGTCCGGCGAGCGCCGCGTGGTTGTCGGCGCTGTGCATGGGCGTGTCGACCACGCCCGGCGCCACCGCATTGACCGTCACGCCGTAGGGCGCGAGTTCGAGCGCCAGCGCGCGCGTGGCCTCGTTGACGCCGCCCTTGAGCGCAACCGCCAGCAGCGCGGGCACGCCGCTGTGCGGCTGCATCGCGATCGCGGCGGTGATGTTGATGATCCTGCCGCTGCGCCGTTCGCTCATGTGCTTCGCCGCCTCCTGCGAGGCGTAGAGCACGCCCTTCAGGTTGGTCGCGATGTTCTCCTCGATCTCCTGCGGCGTGAACTGGACGAACGGCTTGGCGGTGAAGATGCCCGCGTTGTTCACCAGCACGTCGACGTGGCCGTAGCGCGCGATGGCCTGTGCGAACAGCTCGCGCGCCGACTCCGGCCGGCCGACGTCGCCCGCGACGCCCAGGAAACGGCCGCCTGCGTTCAGGCCTTCGGCCGCGGCCTGCAGGCGCTGCTCGGTGCGGCCGGTGCCCACGACGTTGTAGCCCTCGCGCAGGAAGGCCTCGGCCAGGCCCAGGCCGATGCCGCTGGTGGCGCCGGTGATGACGACGGTGTTTTCAGACTTGCTCATGGTGGTCCTCGATCAGGTTCGGTTTCGAAAAAAAGTCCGGAAGGGCCGGTGCGGAATCCGCGTTTCGCCACCGGTTGGACTGAACTTTATTGATAACCAGGAGAGCAATAAACACACGCGACTACACTTGTCTTGATACTCCATGTAATCAATATGCAGCGCCAATTCGACGACGTGCTCCTGGGCAGCATCGAGCTGTTCTGCCTGGCGGCCGAGGCCGGCAGCTTCACCGCGGCCGCCAACGCGGCGGGCGTCACGCCGGCGGCGGTGAGCCGCTCCATCGCGCGGCTGGAAAAGCGCCTGGGCGTGCGCCTCTTCGTGCGCTCCACGCGCAGCATCCGGCTCACCGAAGGCGGGCGGGAGTACTTCGAGCAGTGCCGCGCCGCCCTGCACCAGCTGGCGGAGGCCGAGCACAAGCTCACCGGCGAGCAGGTGCAGCCTTCGGGCACGCTGCGCATCAGCGCGCCCACCACCTATGGGCACCACCGCCTGCTGCCGCTGTTGCCCGAGTTCCGCGCGCGCTATCCGCTGATCAAGGTCGAGGCGCACATCAGCAACCGCAACATCGACCTGCACGAGGAGAACTTCGACGTCGCGATCCGCTTTCGCGCCCAGCCCGATTCGACGATGGTGGCGCGCCACCTGGAAGACGCGAAGCTCGTGGTGGTTGCGAGCCCGGCCTACCTGCGCCGCGCGGGACAGCCGCTGACGCTGGACGACCTTGCGCGGCACGAGTGCATCCAGTTCGACCTGCCCAGCAGCGGGCGGCAGATTCCGTGGCTGTTCACGGACAACGGGCGCGAGAAGGAAATCCTCTCCACCGGCAACTACAGCTGCGCCGAAGACGTGCTCGCGGGCGTCACGCTGGCCCGGGCCGGCGCGGGGCTGTTCCAGACCTACGGCTTCGTCGTCGAGAAAGACCTGGCGCGCGGCGAGCTGGTCGAGGTGCTGCAGCCCTACGCCGGGCGCTCACGGCCGGTGAGCCTGATCTATCCGCATGCGCGGCTGCTGCCCTCTCGGGTGCGGGCGTTCGTGGAGTTCATCGTGGAGCGCGCCACCTAGGCAAGGGCCCTCAATGCGGCGGAGCCTGGATCTGCCAGTACGTTTCGGCGCCTCGTTTTCTCGGAATCAATCCGGGCCGTTGACCGGCACGCGCACCGCCGTAGAAAAGAGCCATGTCCTCCAGAAGGGCCGGCGAGTCTCCATATTTCGAATGCCCGAGAACGTCGGTGTCGATGTCGCTCGCATCGATGGTCTCGACGCCAGGCGAGAGCGTCAGCGCTGCGCCCGCGATGCCCGCGCGAGGCCTTCCCCAGACGACCCTGGAAGCGTTCAGCGCCTTGTCGTTGTCCGATGCATAGAGGTTCACGGCGTAGCCGGCCTTGACCATCGCCGGCGCGATCTGCACCGTGAAGACCCTGGCGTCGATGTCGGGAGCCGCCAGCGTGACCAGCTTCACCTTGGCGGCCAGCTTCGGGCGATTCAGGGCGAGCGACATCAGCGCATGGGTCGTCGTCCAGGAACCCATGCTGTGCGCAAGAACGTAGATCTCCTCGGCGCGGGTCTTCTCCCCGAACTGGACGAGGAACTCCTCGAGCGCGGGAATGGAGCTGATGGCCTTGGTGAAGTCCCGCAGGTAGTTGGCGGTTCCCTCGACGGGCGACTCGCCATTCGACGGCCAGCTGAAAAAGGCCGGCACCACGGGCAGCTGCATGTCCACGGCGAGTTGCGCCGTCCTCAGCGCGGCATCGCGGAAGGGAACGTTGAAGCCGTGCACGAACACGAAGCCGATGTTCCTTCGCGGATCGGCGGCAAATGATCGATTCACCTGAGCGATGAACTCATCGGGCCTCAGGGGCACCGCGTCGAGGAGAAGCATGAACCTGTCCGGGTTGCTCCGGTCCCAGTCGAAGACTGTCGGCGTCTCGACCTCACCTTTTTCATGGATCCATGGCAGGCTGACCAGGGCATACCCATACTGGACTTCCGCCGCCTCGTTGTCATCGAAGTAGACCGGCCTTGCAACCGGGACGCGATTCGTCCCGTAGAACACCGCTACCTTTACCGGATGTCCTTTCTTTGCGTCCTCGATCCGAGGGAGAGCCGTCGGAATGCCCAGCGGGGCTGGCGCTGTCGCACAGGCCCCCAGTGCAAGCGCCACGAGAACCTGGGCGCCAAGCAATACGACGAGGCGAGCGCACCGCGTCAGACGCATGAGAAGGCTTGCAGCCATGGATCCCTCCGGAAGTCTTCGACTGTTTCATCGGACATTGGCAGCGCCAGGACAGCGCCGCCCTGCTCTTTTTTTTCATGAAGTATCGCGGCGGCGGATTCTCCAGGCACGCCTCATCTTGCGACGGCGCCTGAGAGGAGACATCCCTCGAATTGGTGATGCACCTTTTCGCACTCCGGCGACAAGCCTTCATGGCATGGAACGATAAACTCGGCGCGCTGGCCGAGGGCCCTGCACCACGCGCGAATACCACGCCGGCATCTTCGATCCCCGGGTACCGCGGGATGCTCCAGAAGCACGCCCCGGCACCGGGCTCCCATTCTTCCCCGCAGAAAAAAACAGACAACATGCGCAACCGCGTCCTACAGGTCGCCGCGACAGCAGCGGCCGTTCTTTTTTCAGCGCCCTTCGCGACCGCGCACGAGCTGTGCACGCTGATCGCCGATGCCGATGCCGATTCGGGCAAGGTGCTTCTGCAGCGCGGCCCCGCCTGTTCCGAGCGCGTGACGCCCGCCTCGACTTTCAAGCTCGCCATCAGCCTCATGGGCTACGACGCGGGTGTGCTGAAGGACGCTGCACAGCCGGCCTTGCCTTATCAGGCGGGCTATCCGGATTGGGGCGGCGATGCCTGGCGGCGCGACATCACGCCGGCCACATGGATCAGGGACTCCGTCTTCTGGTACTCGCAGCAGGTTGTGAAGCGGGTCGGGCAGGAGCGCTTCGCGCAATATGTGAAGGCTTTTCGGTATGGCAATGCAGATGTCTCTGCCGTGCCGGTCGATGACCCTGGGCAGAACGGCGTCTGGGTGATGAGTTCCCTGCGCATCTCCCCCGAGGAACAGCTTGCGTTCATGCGCAAGATCGTGCGCCGCCAGCTGCCGGTGAGTGCGCATGCCTTCGACATGACCGCACTCATCGCAAGCTACGGCGCCCCGGTCGACGGCTGGGCCGTGCATGGCAAGACGGGCACCGGGTCGCCAGGCGCCGACAACCGCTACGACGCGAGCCGCGCTTATGGCTGGTACGTGGGCTGGGCCACCAAGGGCGCGCGAAGGGTGGTGTTCGCACGCCTGATCCAGGATGAGCAGGCGCTCAGGCCCAACGCGGGCCTGCGTGCGCGCGACGAACTGCTTCGGCTTCTGCCAACCGTCGACCATTGAGGCGGGCATCGACATGACCGCGTTGCGCCGCGCGCTTGCCGCGCTTCTCCTCCTTCTCGGTTCGTCCTGCGTCCTGGCCCAGACCTTGGCGCTGACGTTCGACGACGGCCTCGACCCTTCGAAAGAGCCCGCGGCCGCGTCGTGGAACCGGCAGATCCTGGAAACGCTCCGCGATGCGGGCATCACGTCCATGGTGTTTCCAGCACTCGTGCGCACCGGCCCGGCCCAAGGACTGGACCTCATCCGGGACTGGGCGCGCGCGGGCCACGCGGTAGGCAACCACACCTCCCGGCACCGCAGCCTTGGGTCGCCTCAAGTGCCGCTTGCGGACTTCATCGGCGATGTCAAGGAGGCCGAAGCCGTGCTGAGCCGGCTTCCTGGCTGGACGAAGATGCTGCGCTTTCCCTTTCTCAAGGAAGGCGACACGCTTGCCAAGCGGGACGGCATGCGCCTCTGGATGCAGGCCGCAGGCTACAGGGCGGCACCGGTTTCGATCGACGCGAGCGACTGGTACTACAACCAGGTCTATGCGGCCTGGCTGGACGAAGGAAATGCCGGCAAGGCCGATCGAGTGAAGGCCGCGTACATCGAGCACCTGCTGGACCGCGCGGCCTACTACGACGCCCTGGCCCGGCAGGTCCTCGGCCGCAGCCCTGCCCATGTGATGCTGCTGCACACGAGCAGGATCAACGCCGCCGCTCTCGGCGAATTGATCGCGGCGTTCCGGGCGCGAGGGTGGACTTTCACCGCCGCCAGGACGGCCTTCGACGACCCGGTCTACACCGTTCGGATCGACACCCTGCCTGCGGGCGAAAGCGTCGTCTGGGCCAGCGCCAAGGCGGCGCAGGTTCCAGGTCTGCGCTATCCGGCCGAGGACTCGGTCTACGAGGAACCGAAGTTGCGCGCACTGGGACTGGTGCCGGCGCGACTGCTGCGGTAGTGCCGTTCATTGCCAATGATGACCAATTTACGACCTGATCAGACGTTCCCCAGGCATGGAAGGTCGAAGACGTCGAAGAGCGCCGGTCACCGCTCGTGGGGGAAAAGCCGATCGATCGGACAGTGCGTCTTGATGAACGGCGACTTGATGACGATGTAGCTGAAGTACTTCGAGATGCCGATGTTGCGTTCGAGCAGGCTCTCGATCACTTCCTGGTAGTGGTTCACGCCGCGCGTGAGGAAGCGCAGCAGGTAGTCGTAGCCGCCGCTGACCAGATGGCATTCGAGCACCTCGTCGACCTCGCGGATCGCGGCCTCGAAGCGCACGAAGTCCTCGCGGTGGTGGTCCTGCAGCGTGACCTCGGTGAACACGGTCAGCGTGTCGCCGAGTTTTTCGAGCCGCAGGTGCGCACCGTAGCCGGCGATGTAGCCGGCCTGCTCCAGCCGCTTCACGCGGATCAGGCAGGGACTGGGCGACAGCCCGACCGCGTCGGCCAGGTCGACGTTGGTCATGCGCCCGTTCTTCTGCAACTGGGACAGGATGCGCAGGTCGAGTCGGTCGATCTTGAATGCTTCTGACATGGCGGTGCCTGACAACGAAACGAGGAATCCTGATTTTGCGACGGCCGCCGGTTCCCGAGGGCTCTTCCCGCGTGCCTGTCAGGCCACCAGCGCGGCGCGCACGTCAGGGGCGTCGAGCACCTCGTCGAGCGTTCGCTTCAGGCGCGTGAACAGCTGCGCGAACTCGTCCTCGGTGAAGGTGAGCGCGGGCGCGAAGCCGAGGATGTGGTCGCCGAAGGAACGGAACACCAGGCCGTTGCGGTAGCCGGCCGCGAAGATGCGGTCCGACAGCCCCAGCGCCGCGTCGAAGCGGCGCTTGCTGGCCTTGTCGCTCACCAGCTCCAACGCGCCCAGCAGGCCGCGGTGGCGCGCGTCGCCCACCAGCGGATGGGCGCGCAGCGCCTCCAGCCCGGCCGCGAAATGTGCCGCGCCGCGCTGGCCATTGGCGAGGATGCCGCCTTCCTCGTAGAGCCGCAGCACCTCGAGCGCGACGGCCGCGCCCACCGGGTGTGCCGAATAGGTCGCGCCGTGGCCGATGGGGACACCCGACGGCGCGCCGTCGGCGATGCCTGCGTAGACCTTCTCGGACATCATGGTCGCGCCCATCGGCACATAGCCGGCGGTCAGGCCCTTGGCCATGGTCATCAGGTCGGGCTCCACGCCTTCGGCCTCGCAGGCGAACATGGGGCCGGTGCGGCCGAAGCCGGTGATGACCTCGTCGACCACGAAGAGGATGTCGAGCTCGCGCGCCGCGTCGTGCATGGCCTTGAGCCAGCCCTTGGGCGGCACGATGACGCCGCCAGAGCCCTGGATCGGCTCGCAGAAGAAGGCGGCCACGTTGTCGGCGCCGAGCTCGGCCACCTTGGCGCGCAGCGCGGCGACCGAGGAAGCGATCAGCGCCTGCGGATCGGCGCCATGCTCGTGGCGGTAGGCATAAGGCGAGGCGATGTAGTGCTGCGTGGGCAGCGGCAGGTCGAAGCCGCGATGGAAGGCCGGCAGCGCGGTGAGGCCCGCACCGGTGGAAGATGAGCCGTGGTAGCCGCGCTCCAGCGAGATGAACTGCTTCTTCGACGGCCGGCCGATGGCGTTGTAGTACTGCACGATGAAGCGCACGGCGGCATCGACCGCCTCGGAGCCGCCCAGCGTGAGGTACACGCGCGTGAGCGACGCGGGCGTGATCTGCACCAGCTTCTGCGCGAGGCGGATGGCCGGCTCGCTGCTGAAGTGGAAGTAGCCGGTGGCGTAGGGCAGCCGGCGCATCTGCTCGGCGGCGGCCTGCACCACGCTTTCCTGGCCGTAGCCCACGTTCACGCACCACAGGCCCGCGAACGCGTCGAGCAGCTGGCGGCCGTTGCCGTCGGTCAGCCATGCGCCCTTGCCGGAAGACAGCACGGTGGGCCCGCGCTGCTCGTGCACGCGCCAGGGCGAGACGGGGTGGATGAGGTGCGCGCGGTCGATGGCGTCGAGCGCGGCTTGCTGGGGCAATGCGGTGGGGTGTGTCATGGGGTGTGAAGGAGCGAGAGCGAAGGAAGCTTTCGATGCCCTCAGCTTAGGCGGCCCGCGGTGCGAGGTGGTGCTGCTTTGGGGGTGCCGCGCGAAGCAGGCTGCGGTTGTGCACGCCATGCTCAGCAGATCGTGCGGTGGGTCCTTCGCGCCTCTTTTCAGTACCCGCGCGCGCGATCGACCAGCCCCTGCATCGGCTCGCCGGCCTCGAAGCGCTCGAGGTTGTCGAGCACCGCTTCGGCCGCGCTCAGCGGCTGCGTCATGCTCGCGATGTGCGGCGTGAGCTGGATGCGCGGATGGCGCCAGAAGGCATGTTCCGGCGGCAGCGGCTCGGGGTCGGTCACGTCGAGCACCGCGTCGCCCATGCGGCCGCTCTCCAGCGCGGCCAGCAGGTCGGCATCGACCAGCTGCGGCCCGCGTCCCACGTGCACGAGGCTCGCGCCTTCGGGCAGCTGCGAGAACAGGCGCGCATCGAGAAAGCCGCGCGTCGAATCGGTCAGCGGCAGCAGGCACACGAGGATGTCGGAGCGCGCGAGGAATGCGGGCAGCTCATCTGCGCCGGCGTGGCATTGCACGCCCTGCACCTGGTGCCGCGAGCGGCTCCACCCCGCGCAGTCGAAGCCCAGCGCGACGAGCTGCGCCAGCACGGCCTGCCCGAGCGAACCCAGCCCGAGCACGCCCACGCGCCGCTCGGCGGCGGTGCGCACGGGCAGCGGCTTCCAGCAAGCCTCCTGCTGCTGGCGCCGGTACTGCGGCATGTCGCGATGCAGGCCGAGCACCGCATACGTCACGTACTCGACCATGCCGCGCACGATGCCGGGCTCCACCATGCGCACCACGGGCAGCGCTGGCGGCAGCGACGCGAAGTCGAACTGGTCTACGCCAGCACCGGAGGAGAACAGCACCTGCAGATCGGGGAAGCGCTTCGCCAGGTCGTCCGGCGGCTCCCATGCAGCGAGAAAGCGCACCTGCGACGCATCACCGATATCGGGCCAGATGCGGAAGTCGATGTGCGGGGCGCGGCGGCGGAACACTTCGGCCCACAGGCGCCCGCGTGCGGGGTCGGATTTGTAGAGAAAAGTGAAGGCCCCCACGAACGCCTCCTTCAACCCAGGGCCTGGGTCACGAGGGCGAACAGCGCCGGTGCGTCCGCTGACCGGGCCAGCGGCGCACCGCGTACCATCGTCGTGGGCGCATCCACGCGCAGCAGGCCGATGCTCTCAAGCCATTCGGCCAGGCCGCTATCGAAGTCGACGTCGATGCGCGTGAAGCTGCCCGCATTCATGCCGGCGAGGTGCGCGATCAGCGCCTTCGCGCCCTCGGCACTGGGCGCGACCACCGGGCCGATGACATGGCCCCGGCCGAAGCGGCGCAGCATGGCAAAGCCCTTGGGGGTGTTGTCGTGGTCGAACACCACGCAGGCGTCGGCGGTGGCGAGCAGGTCAGCGATCAGTGCGTCGCGCGGCATGCCGCGCGCCGCGGCATCGAGCGCCTGCAGCGCAGGCAGTTCGTTCAGGCCCGCGGGCCGCAGGCGCCAGCCGCGCTGCAACGCGATCAGCGGCGCCGGCTGCGCAATGCCCTGGTGCTGCCGGACTTCGCCGGTCCGCACGAAACCGAGCCGCTCGTACAGGCCCCGACCTTCCGACGTGGCGTGCAGCAGCACGGTGCGGTCTTCCATCCCTTCGAGCAGCGCGGTCATGAGCCGATGCCCGATGCGGCGGCCCTGGCATGCGGGCGTGACGATCACCAGGCCGATGGTGGCGTGGCGCTCGCCCCAGCGCCATCGCAGGGCGGTGGCGATGATCTCGCCGTCGCGCTCGACCACGGTGCCTTCGGCGTGCGCGAACATCTGTTCCCAGTCGGCCGGCCGGTGCGGCCAGCGCAGTTCGGCGGACAGCGCATGGGCGTGCGGCAAGTCGGCGGAAGTCATCGGTCTGAGCACCACGCCGTCCATGGCGGGTGCGTTCGTGGCGGGTTCGGGCATCGGGAAGTCTCTCTGTTGCGGCTGGAATGGCACGCCTATCTTGGACGACATTGCGGCGCTGCACCAGACCGAATCGGCTCTTCGCAGCAACTCGCAAGCTTCGCCTGCCACGCACCCCGGTCTTGCAATTTACTGCGGTGGCGCGCCCCCATACGCACACAAATGCCGCGTCGATCTGCCTAGCATCGGTCGGCCTGGATCTACGCCCATCGCCCCCTTCTTCTCTTCGCCCCTCTCCACCTGCCCCGTGCCATGGAAGCCTTCGATTGGAAACCTATCCAGCTGCGTGCGGGCCGTGCGGCCGGCGCACGCTCGCGCCCGGCGCCTGTGCTTCAAAAGCGTGCCCGTCGACTTCGCCGCGACGCAGCGAGGTGCGTGGCCGCACACCGAAAGGGCGGACAGCACGGCATGCTGCCGCCGCCCCCGTAAACCGCAGCTTCGGTTCGGGCAGCACCTTTTTTCCCTACATCCCCCAAGCGACTGCGTGCTGCAATCACTTCGTAATGAGCTTGTCGCAATTCCTGTCTATTCGCCACCTTGTTCGCCACTTCTGAAAAAGGATCGAGACCATGACCTTCCGTCCCAAGTACGTGACCTTCGACTGCTACGGCACCCTCACCCGGTTCCGCATGAAGGAGATGGCCGCAGACCTGTTTGCCGACCGCATTCCCGCAGAACGCATGGAGGAGTTCCATGCGGACTTCACCGCCTACCGCTTCGACGAGGTGCTGGGCGCGTGGCAGCCCTACGAGGTGGTGCTGAAGAACGCGGTGCGTCGCCTGTGCCGCAAGTGGAAGATCCAGTACTTCGACCTCGACGCGCAGAAGATCTACGACGCGGTGCCCACCTGGGGCCCGCACGACGACGTGCCCGCGGGCCTGGCCAAGGTCGCGAAGGAAATCCCGCTGGTGATTTTGTCGAACGCATCGGACGACCAGATCCAGAAGAACGTCGCGATGCTGGGCGCACCCTTCCACCGCGTCTACACCGCGCAGCAGGCCCAGGCCTACAAGCCGCGCCTGACGGCCTTCGAATACATGCTCGACTCGCTGGGCTGCAACCCCGAGGACGTGCTGCACGTGTCGTCCAGCCTGCGCTACGACCTGATGTCGGCCGACGACCTGGGCATCGTCAACAAGGTGTTCGTCAATCGCGGCCACGGGCCGGGCAACCCGGCCTACCGCTACACGGAAATCCAGGACATCGGCGGCCTGCCCGGCGTCGTCGGCCTCTGATCTCCCTTTCACGCAGCCACACACAGCACCACGCCATGAAGCTCGACTCCTACTGGACCGATTCGGCACCCGCCTTCGTGCCCCAGGCGCGCGAGCTGCCGGCGCGGGTCGACGTCGCCATCGTCGGCGGCGGCTTCACCGGCCTGTCGGCGGCGCTCGCGCTGGCCCGGCGCGGCGCGAGCGTCGCGGTGCTGGAGGCCGGCACGCGGGTGGCGGCAGAAGCCTCGGGGCGCAACGGCGGGCACGTCAACAACGGGCTGGCGGTGGACTACGCCGATGTGGCGGCCAAGGTCGGCGTGGAGCGCGCGCGCGGCTGGTATCGCGCCTACGACGACGCGGTCGACACGGTGGAGCGGCTGGTGCGCGAGGAAGCCATCGACTGCGACTTCCTGCGCCACGGCAAGCTCAAGCTCGCCACGCGGGCGAACCAGATGGCCGCGCTCGAGCGCAGCGCGCGGCGGCTCATCGACGACGGCGTGGACAGCGACGTCGAAGTGCTCGACGCGGCACGCGTGCGCGCCGAGGTGAGCAGCGAGCGCTTCCACGGCGGCCTGCTCTACAAGCGCAGCGGCCAGATGCACATGGGCCGCTTCGCCGGCGGGCTTGCAGCGGCCGCGCAGCGCGGCGGCGCCTCGATTCATACCGGCACGGAGGTGAGCCGCATCGAGCGCATCGGCGGCAGCGGCCATGCCCACCGGCTGCACACCGGGCGCGGCGCTGTCGTCACCGCGCAGCAGGTCCTGCTGGCCACGGGCGCGACGCGCCATGGCGGCTACGGCAGCTTCGGCTGGCTGCGCCGGCGCATCGTGCCCATCGGCAGCTTCATCGTCGTCACCGAGCCGCTGGGCGAGCAGCGCGCGAAGGCGCTGCTCGCGGCGCGGCGCACCTACACCACCATCGCGAACATCCACCACTACTTCAGGCTCACGCCCGACCACCGGCTGGTGTTCGGCGGCCGGGCGCGCTTCGCAGTTTCCAGCCCGCAGTCGGACGCCGCCAGCGGCGACATCCTGCGGGCCGGCCTGGCCGAAACTTTTCCGCAGCTCGGCGCGGTACGGCTCGACTACTGCTGGGGCGGCCTCGTCGACATGACGCAGGACCGGCTGCCGCACGCCGGCGAGCGCGACGGCCTCTACTACGCCATGGGCTACAGCGGCCACGGCACGCAGATGTCGGTGCACATGGGCCAGCGCATGGCCGCCGTGATGGGCGGCGATGCCGGAGCCAACCCCTGGCAGGGCCGCGACTGGCCCGCCATTCCCGGCCACTTCGGCCCGCCGTGGTTCCTGCCGGCGGTGGGCCTCTATTACCGGCTCAAGGACAGGCTGGCCTGAGAGCGGGCTGTCCGGCGTTCGTTCTTCCGACTGATTTCTTTCACCCCACGGCCCCCCAGGAGCACCCACCATGAGCGACAGCAGCAGCGACTACAAGAGCTTCCAGAACCTCGTCGGCCCCGACGAAAGCCTTCGCGTGATGACATCGCTTCGGCGCGGCGCCACGCGGCGCGACATCCTGTCGATGCTGATGGCCGGCGGCATGCAGGCCACGCTGGCCGGCAGTCTCGCGGGCGTGGCCTTGTCGGCGCATGCGCAGACGCCGCGGCGCGGCGGCCGCATCCGGGTGGCCGGCGCCACCGCCGCGGCCACCGACACGCTGGACCCCGCCAAGCAGTCGAACCAGACCGACTACGCGCGCTGCAACATGGTCTACAACAGCCTGACCTCGCTGGACGGCAGCCTCACGCCGCAGCCCGCGCTGGCCGAATCGTTCAACACCAAAGACGCCAAGACCTGGGTGTTCACGCTGCGCAAGGGCGTGGTGTTCCACGACGGCAAGCCGCTCGCGCCCGCCGACGTGGTGTTCTCGGTGATGCGCCACAAGGACCCGGCCACCGCCTCCAAGGCCAAGGTGCTCGCCGACCAGATCGAGAGCGTGAAGGCCACGGGCCCGAACGAGGTGACCATGGTGCTGAGCGCGCCCAACGCCGACCTGCCGGTGATCCTGGGCACCTATCACTTCCACATCGTCAAGGACGGCACCACCGATTTCAACGCCGGCATCGGCACCGGCCCCTACAAGCTCAAGGAATTCAAGCCCGGCATCCGCTCGGTGGTGGTGCGCAACGAGGCCTACTGGAAGCCGGGCAAGCCGTACCTCGACGAGATCGAGTTCGTCGGCATCGGCGACGAGAGCGCGCGCGTCAACGCTCTGCTGTCGGGCGGCATGGATCTCGTCGGCGTCGTCAACCCCCGTTCGGTGGAGCGCGTGAAGGGAACGCCCGGCTTCAGCATCTTCGTCACCCAGTCGGGCCAGTACTCCGACCTTGTGATGCGCAAGGACGTGGGCCCCGGTGCAAACCCCGACTTCGTGCTGGGCATGAAGCACCTGTTCGACCGCGAGCAGATGAAAAAGACCATCGCACTCGACTACGCGGTGGTCGCCAACGACCAGCCGATCGACCCGACCAACCGCTTCCACTTCGCGGGCCTGCCGCAGCGGCCCTTCGACCCCGAGAAGGCGAAGTTCCACCTGCAGAAAGCCGGCATCACGGGCAAGGTGCCGATCGTGGCTTCGCCGGTGGCGCTGTACTCGGTGGAGATGTCCCTCATGTTGCAGCAGACGGCGCAGCGCGTGGGCCTGGAGCTGGACATCAAGCGCATGCCGGCCGACGGCTACTGGTCGAACCACTGGCTCAACAGCCACGTCGGCTTCGGCAACGTCAATCCGCGCCCGAGCGCGGACGTGCTGCTCACGCAGTTCTTCCAGTCGGGCGCGGCGTGGAACGAGTCGCGCTGGAAGAGCGACAAGTTCGACCAGCTGCTGCTGGCCTCGCGCGCCGAGACCGACCTGGCCAAGCGCAAGCAGATGTACGCCGACATGCAGACCATGATCCACCAGGACGCGGGTATCGGCATTCCGCTGTTCCTCTCGAGCATCGACGGCCACAGTTCCAAGCTCAAGGGCCTGTCGCCCATCCCGCTGGGCGGCCTCATGGGCTATCAGTTCGCCGAGAACGTGTGGCTCGAGGCATGACGCGCGCGAGCCGCCGTTCTCCGGGATGCTCGCCATGAACCGCGTAATCCTCAAGCTACTCGGCCAGCGCATCGCATTGGCGCTGCTGTCGCTGCTGGCTGTGTCGGTGGTCGTGTTCTCGATCACCGCGGTGCTGCCCGGCGATGCCGCGCAGGAACAACTCGGCCAGGACGCCACGCCCGAAGCGGTGGCGGCTCTGCGCGCCCAGATGGGTCTGGACGTGCCGGCGCCCGAGCGCTACGCGAAGTGGCTGCTCGGCATGCTGAAGGGCGACCCCGGTCTCTCCTCCAGCACGCAGACCCCGGTGGCCGAGCTCGTGGCCAGCCGCCTGCCCAACTCTCTGCTGCTGGCGGCCGTCACGGCGCTCTTCTCGGTGCCGATCGCATTGACGATTGGCATCGCCTCGGCGGTGTGGCGCGGATCCTGGCTGGACCGCGCCGCCTCGACGGGCGCCGTGGCGGTGGTGTCGGTACCGGAGTTCCTGGTGGCGACGCTGGCGGTACTGGTGTTCGCGGTGAAGCTGCGGTGGCTGCCGGCGCTTTCCTTCGTGAGCGACATCGACTCGCTGGGCCAGATGCTGCAGGCCTTCGCGATGCCGGTGCTGGTGCTGTGCTGCGTGATCGTCGCGCAGATGATGCGCATGACGCGCGCGGCCGTCATCGACCAGCTGGAGGCGCCCTACATCGAGATGGTGCGGCTCAAGGGGGCATCGCCAATGCGCACGGTGCTGGCGCACGCGCTGCCCAACGCGGTGGGGCCGATCGCCAATGCGGTGGCGCTGAGCCTGTCGTACCTGCTGGGCGGCGTGATCATCGTCGAGACCATCTTCAACTACCCGGGCATCGCCAAGCTGATGGTCGACGGCGTCTCGCAGCGCGACATGCCGCTGGTGCAGACCTGCGCCATGATCTTCTGCGGCGCCTACCTGATCCTGGTGACCGCGGCCGACGTCTGCGGCATCGTCGCCAACCCGCGGCTGCGGCACCGCTGACGGGGAACCATCATGGAATCGTCCACTTCCTCCCCTGTCCTGAACGCGGCCACGCAAACGCTGCCACCATCACCCGCGCCTCGGCGCAACCCGCTTCGCGGGCTAGCCGGCTTCGGGCCTTCGGGACTGCTCGGTCTCGCGGTGCTGCTCTTCTGGGTGCTCGCGGCGGCATTCGGTCCCTGGCTGCTTTCGTTCAGCGCGGCTGCCGCCGGCACCTCGAACGTCTTCGCGCCGGTCAGCGCGGCGCACTGGCTGGGCACCGACTACCTGGGCCGCGACATGCTGGCGCTGGTGATCGAGGGCGCGCGCTACACCGTCGGCGTGGCGCTGCTGGCGACGCTGCTGGCCAGCGGCACCGGCACCACGCTGGCGCTGCTGGCGGCAGCCGGCAGCCGCTGGACCGACGCCACGCTCAGCCGCTGCCTCGATACGCTGACGGCCATCCCGAGCAAGATGTTCGCGCTCATCATGGTGGCGGGCTTCGGCTCCTCGGTGCCGATGCTGGTGGTCACGGCGGCCATCATCTACGTGCCGGGCGCCTTCCGCATCGCGCGCTCGCTGGCGGTGAACATCAACGCGCTCGACTACGTGACCGTGGCGCGCACGCGCGGCGAGGGCACGCTCTACATCATGCTGCGCGAGATCCTGCCGAACATCGTCGGCCCGATGCTGGCCGACCTGGGGCTGCGATTCGTCTACATCGTGCTGCTGCTGGCGAGCCTGAGCTTCCTGGGCCTGGGCATCCAGCCGCCTGCCGCCGACTGGGGATCGCTGGTGCGCGAGAACATCGGCGCGCTGGCCATGGGCGGCGCCTCGGTGATCGTGCCGGCGCTGGCCATCGCGAGCCTGACCATTGCGGTCAATCTTGTAATCGACAACCTTCCTGGCCGTCAGGCCCGGGAACGAGGAGCACGCTGATGGGAGCCTCACTCACCGTCGAAAACCTGAGCATCAGCGCCGGCACCGCCACGCTGGTCGACAACCTGAGCTTCTCGGTGCAGCCCGGCGAGGTGCTGGCGCTGATCGGCGAGTCGGGCTCGGGCAAGACCACCACCGCGCTGGCGCTGATGGGCCATGCGCGCCACGGCTGCAGCATTTCGGGGGGGCGGGTACGCATCGGCGACACCGACGTGCTGGCGCTCGATGCACGTGCGCAGCGCGCGCTTCGGGGGCGCACCGTGGCCTATATCGCGCAGAGCGCGGCGGCCTCCTTCAACCCCTCGCGCATGATCATGGACCAGGTGGTGGAGCCGACCGTGATCCACGGCCTGTGCAGGCGCGCCGAGGCCGAGGCGAAGGCGGTGCAGCTCTTCCGCGAGCTGGCGCTGCCCGACCCGGAGGGCATCGGCTCGCGCTACCCGCACCAGGTCTCGGGTGGCCAGCTGCAGCGGCTGATGGCGGCGATGGCTCTCATCGGCGACCCCGACCTGGTGATCCTCGACGAGCCGACCACCGCGCTGGACGTGACCACGCAGATCGAGGTGCTGCGCGCCTTCCGCCGCGTGGTGCGCGAGCGCCGCGCCACCGCGGTGTACGTAAGCCACGACCTCGCGGTTGTGGCGCAGATGGCCGACCACATCCTGGTGCTGCGCAACGGCACCATGCGCGAGCTCAACGCCACCGGACAGATCCTCACCGCGCCGGCCGACGACTACACGAGAAGCCTGCTGGCCGCCGCGCGCCCGCAGGTACGCACGCCGGCCAACGCCACGGACGACGGACGCGAGCTGCTGCTTGAAGTGCGCCAGCTCTCGGCCGGCTACGGCCCGGTCGATGCGCAGGGGCGCCCGGCCAAGCCGATCCTGCAGGACATCGACCTGAAGCTCTACCGCGGCCAGGCCATCGGGGTGATCGGCGAATCGGGCTCGGGCAAGACCACGCTGGCGCGCGCGGTGGCGGGGCTGCTCAAGCCCAGCAGCGGCAGCGTGCTGTTCCATGGCCGCGAGCTGAAGCCGACGCTGCAGCAGCGCGAGCGCGACGAGCTGCGCCGCATCCAGATCGTGTTCCAGATGGCCGACACGGCGCTGAACCCCTCGCAGATCATCGAACGCATCCTGGCGCGGCCGCTGGAGTTCTACAAGGGACTGCGTGGCGAGCCGCTGCGCAGGCGCATCGGCGAGCTGCTCGACCTGGTGAAGCTGCCGCGCACCGTGGCCGGACGCCTGCCGGGCGGCCTCTCGGGCGGGCAGAAGCAGCGCGTGAACCTCGCGCGCGCGCTGGCGGCGGAGCCGGACCTGATCCTGTGCGACGAGGTGACCTCCGCGCTCGACACCGTGGTGGGCGCGGCGGTGCTCGACCTGATGGCCGAGCTGCGGCGCGAGCTGGGCGTGTCGTACCTCTTCATCAGCCACGACCTGCACACGGTGCGCGCGGTGTGCGACGAGATCGTCGTGATGCAGCACGGCCGCAAGCTCGCGCAGGTGGCACGCGCCGACTACGACCGTGGCCCGCACCACCCCTACTACGAGCTGCTGGCGCGCTCCGTCCCCGAGCTGCGCCAGGGCTGGCTCGACGACGTGGACCGCGCGGCAGCAACGGCCACCGTCGCATCATGAGAAAGACAGAGATGACACCGACCTTCCGCATTGCGCTGATCGCCGGCGACGGCATCGGCAAGGAGGTGATGCCCGAGGGCCTGCGCGTGGTGCAGGCCGCCGCGGCGCGCTTCGGCTTCGAGCTCGACTGCCGCGCCTTCGACTGGGCCAGCGCCGACTACTACGCCGCGCACGGCCAGATGATGCCGGACGACTGGAAGGAGCAGCTCAAGGGCGTCGACGCGCTGTACTTCGGCGCCGTCGGCTGGCCGGCGACCGTGCCCGACCACGTGTCGCTCTGGGGTTCGCTGCTGAAGTTCCGCCGCGAGTTCGACCAGTACATCAACCTGCGGCCGGTGCGCCTGTTCGAGGGCGTCCCCTGCCCGCTGGCCGGCCGCAAGCCCGGCGACATCGACTACCTCGTGGTGCGCGAGAACACCGAGGGCGAATACACCTCGCTCGGCGGCGTGATGTACGAGGGCACCGAGCGCGAGATCGTGATCCAGGAATCGGTGTTCTCCCGCCACGGCGCCGACCGCGTGCTGCGCTTCGCCTACGAGACCGCGCGCGCCCGCAGGCGCAAGCACCTGACGGTAGCCACCAAGAGCAACGGCATCGCGATCAGCATGCCTTGGTGGGACAGGCGCGCCGACGCGGTCGGCCGCGACTACCCCGAGGTGACGGCCGACAAGCAGCACATCGACATCCTGTCGGCGCGCTTCGTGCTGCAGCCCACGCGCTTCGACGTGGTGGTGGCGAGCAACCTGTTCGGCGACATCCTCTCCGACCTCGGCCCCGCGACCACCGGCACCATCGGCCTCGCGCCTTCGGCCAACCTCAATCCGGAGCGCAGATTCCCCTCGCTCTTCGAGCCGGTGCACGGCTCGGCGCCCGACATCTACGGCCAGAACATTGCCAACCCGATCGCGATGATCTGGTCCGGCGCACTGATGCTGGACTTCCTCACCCAGGGCCAGGGCGCGGGCCGCGCGGCGCACGACGCCATCCTGGGCGCGATCGAATCGGTACTGCGCGACGGCCCGCGCACGCGCGACCTCGGCGGCTCGGCGACCACCACCGAGGTGGGCATCGCTATCGCCGAACGTGTGGCCGCATCCTGAAGAAAGCTCCCTGCTCCATATGACTCTCGAAATCGAAAACAAGAGCCTGATGCCGGGCCGGCATCTGATCGGCGCTGAATGGCGCGAAGCCGGCGACGGCCGTCGCCTCGATGTGAGCGACCCCGCGACCGATGGCGTGTTCGCGAGCGTGCCCGACGGCACGGCCGCCGATGCGCGTGCCGCCGTCGATGCCGCGCATGCAGCCTTTCCCGCATGGCGTACGGTGCCCGCGAAGCAGCGCGCGCAGATCCTCAAGCGCTGGAATGATCTCGTGCTCGCGCACCAGGAAGACCTGGGCCGACTCATCTCCCGCGAACAAGGCAAGCCGCTGGCGGAAGGCCGAGGCGAGGTTGCCTATGCGGCCAGCTACATCGAATGGTTCGCTGAAGAGGCGACGCGCGCCAATGGCGACATCATCCCGGCACCCGTGACGGGCCGCCGCATGCTCGCACTGAAGGAGCCCGTCGGTGTGGTTGCAGCGATCACGCCTTGGAACTTTCCGGCCGCGATGATCGCGCGCAAGATCGCTCCGGCCCTCGCCGCAGGCTGCACCGTGGTGTGCAAGCCGGCCGAGGACACGCCGCTGACTTCGCTGGCACTCGTCGCGCTCGCAGCTGAAGCCGGCGTACCGCCGGGCGTACTCAACATCGTGACCGCCTCGCGCGAACGCACGCCCGAGGTGGTCGATGCCTGGCTCGACGACTCACGCGTGCGCAAGATCACCTTCACCGGCTCCACGCCCGTGGGCAAGCACCTCGCGCGTCGCTCGGCCGACACGCTGAAGAAGCTGTCGCTCGAACTCGGCGGCAATGCCCCCTTCATCGTGTTCGACGACGCCGATCTCGACGCGGCGGTCGAAGGCCTGATGGCCGCCAAGTTCCGCAACGGCGGCCAGACCTGCGTGTGCCCGAACCGGGTGTTCGTGCAGGCGAGCGTGCACGACGCCTTCGTCGACAAGCTGGCCGCGCGGGTCGGCGCACTCAAGGTAGGGCCAGCCACGCAGGCGGATTCGCAGATCGGGCCGATGATCAACGCGCGCGCGGTGGAGAAGATCGAGCGCCATGTGCGCGACGCGGTCGCACGCGGCGCGTGCATCGTGGTCGGCGGCAAGCGGCTGCGCGACGCGCGCTGCGACGGCCCCAACTATTTCGCGCCCACGGTGCTGGTGAACGCCGACGCGACGATGGAATGCAGCTGCGAGGAGACCTTCGGCCCCGTGGTGCCGGTCACGCGCTTCGAGACGGAGGCGCAGGTCATCGCGGCCGCCAACGACACGCCCTTCGGGCTCGCGGCGTATTTCTATTCGACGGACGCACGGCGCATCTGGCGGGTGACCGAGGCGCTGGAGTCGGGCATCGTCGGAGTCAACGAAGGCGCGCTGGCGGCCGAGGCCGCGCCCTTCGGCGGCGTGAAGGAGTCGGGCTACGGCCGCGAAGGCTCGGTGTACGGGCTGGACGACTACATGCACATCAAGTACGTGTGCCAAGGGCAGCTGCAATAGCGCATCGTTTCGCCCTGGCTGCGTCGAGAAAACCCGGACGGCAGGCTACCGGATCGAACGGTAGACGGCACCTCCGTCTCGGCGAATCAACGGCCACCGCACGATCCATCGGTGCGCGCTCGCAAAGACATATTTCCCGCTGTTGTCGACCCATGGTTCAGCATCAACGGGGCCGGATTTTTTCTAGCATCGATCCACCATCCGACCAACGCGAACAGGGTTTCACATGTCCAAGCTTCTTGTCCCTTTCAACCTCGACCAACTCGGTGAACCGCGTGAATACCGGCCGCCGGCGGAGCGCGTCATCGAGGGCGATGTCGTATGCCGCAACTGGGACGTCGACAGTGCCAAAGACGGCAAGGTGCGCGCCGGCGTGTTCGAGTCGACGGTGGGCGTCAATCACTCCATCAAGGGAGAGACGTGGGAGTTCTGCCTGATCCTTTCGGGCGTGGTGGAGATCACCGAGCAAGGCCAGCCCCCGTTGACCTACAAGGCCGGCGACTGCTTCATCATGAAGCCGGGCTATGTCGGAACGTGGCGCACCATCGAGACCGTTCGCAAGGTGTGGGTCACCGCTTGACGGAAAGCCCCGTGATGACAGCTGAACCACGCATGGACGACGCCCGCTTCTACATCGATGGGTGCTGGCAGGACCGCACTCATGCCGCGGGTATTGCGGTCGTCGATCCGTTTACCGAAGAGATCATCGGACACGTCGCAGCCGGCTCATCGACCGACGTGGACCTGGCCGTCGCTGCGGCCCGGCGCGCTTTCGAGGCGTTTTCACAAAGTTCCGTCGAGGAGCGGCTTGCGCTCCTGGGGCGAATCCTGGCGCTTCTGGAGGAGCGCGCGGAGTTGTTCGTGCAAGCCATCGTGGCGGAGATGGGGGCTCCCATCGGATTCGCCAGGACCGCCCATGTGCCATTCGGGATTGCGCATGTCCGTGCCCAGATGGAAGTGCTTCAGCGCTACAAGTTTCTTTCCTCGGATGGCAGCGTTGCCATTTCGAAAGAGCCGATCGGCGTATGCGCCCTGATCACGCCATGGAACTGGCCGCTGTATCAGATCACCGCCAAGGTCGCACCGGCGATCGCCGCGGGCTGCACGATCGTCCTGAAGCCCAGTGAGTTGTCGCCGTACAGTGCGCAGCTTTTCGCGCAAGTGATGCACGACGCCGGCACGCCGGCAGGTGTCTTCAATCTGGTCGGGGGCAGGGGGGAGGTGGTCGGTGCGTCGTTGGCGGCGCACCCCGATGTCGACATGATCTCCATCACCGGATCGACGCGAGCCGGTGTGCTCGTGGCCCAAGCAGCTGCGGTGACGGTGAAACGCGTCGTGCAGGAACTGGGCGGCAAGTCGCCGAACCTGTTTCTGGACGACGCCGACTTTGAACGAGGCGTGGCAAAGGGCGTGCTGGCAGGGATGCGCAATGCGGGCCAGTCGTGCAGTGCGCCGACACGGATGCTGGTGCCCGCGTCGCGGTTGGCCGAGGTGGAAGCATTGGCACAAGCGGCGGCAGCGGGCATCACGGTTGGCGATCCGCGCGACGCAAAGACGTCGATGGGCCCGATCGCAAACGCTGCGCAGTATGCGAGGGTGCAGGAGCTGATCGCCAGCGGAATCGAACAGGGCGCCAAACTGGTCTGCGGCGGTCCGGGCAGGCCCGCCGGCTTGACGCGTGGCTATTTTGCACAGCCGACCGTGTTTTCCGATGTGACGCCCGACATGAGAGTGGCGCAGGAAGAAATATTCGGTCCCGTGCTGGTCATCATTCCTTATCGGGACGAGAAAGAGGCCATTGCGATTGCGAACGACACGGTCTATGGCCTCGGTGCGAGCGTGCAGTCTGGCGACCGGGAGCGAGCGCAGCGCGTAGCCATGCAACTTCGCGCCGGCCAGGTGCATATCAACTATCCGGCTTGGAACAGCCATGCGCCGTTCGGCGGATACAAGCGGTCCGGCAATGGCCGCGAATACGGCATTCACGGGCTTGAGGAATATCTCGAGACCAAGGCAGTCCTTGGCTACTGATCCAGCAGGATCTGCCAACAATCGAAATAAACATATTTCACGTTTTCACCGCCCCTTCACGGACATCCCGAGAATGCCTGCACCACTGTTTCCCGTTGAGTCCAGCCCCGATCTGCCGACCCATGCGGACGTCGTCATCATCGGCGCCGGCATCATTGGAGCATTCACTGCCTACTTCCTGGCCAAGCGCGGCATGAAGGTCGCTCTCGTGGAAAAGGGGCGCGTGGGCGCCGAGCAATCGAGCCGGAACTGGGGGTGGTGCCGTCAGCAGAATCGCGATGCGCGCGAACTGCCCATGTCCACCCGGAGCCTTGAGCTGTGGGATCAGTTTGCCGCAGACAGCGGCGAAGACACCGGCTTCAAGCGCTGCGGCCTGCTGTATCTCAGCAACGACGAAGCCCAGATTGCCGGTTGGGCCAAATGGCGCGAGTTCGCGACGACGGTTGGCGTGACCACGCACATGCTGAGCGGCCGCGAGGCCTCCGAGCGCGGCCGGGCGACCGGCCGCGCATGGAAAGGCGGCGTCTTCTCACCCAGCGACGGCACGGCCGATCCGGCCAAGGCAGCGCCCGCCGTGGCAGCCGCGCTCATGAAACTTGGCGGCACGGTGCACCAGAACTGCGCCGCGCGCGGCATCGAGATGCAAGGCGGCCGGCTCTGCGGCGTGGTGACCGAAGCGGGGACCATCAAGACCCGCAGCGCCGTGCTCGCAGGCGGCGCGTGGGCGTCCTCGTTCTGCAACCAGCTCGGTGTGCAGTTTCCGGTCGCCACGATTCGCCAATCGATCGTACGACTGGCGCCGGTGGATCAGAGCCTGCCGGCCGCCTTGACGAGCCCGCGCGTCGCCGTCACGCGCCGCCCCGACGGACACTACGTCCTGGCCATCAGCGGGCGAGGGCGCGCCGACCCCACAGCGCAGCTGGTGCGCTTCGCGCCGCAATTCATCCCGATGTTCGCCAAGCGCTGGCGCAACGTGTTTCCCGGCGGCCTGGAGGGCATCCGCTGGGGCCACGAAACCCGGGCTCGATGGAAGCTGGACGCGCCCACACCGATGGAACGGGCGCGCATCCTCGACCCGAAGCCCGACCCTGCGGGTGTCCGCGAAACCCACCGCCGTGCCGTCGACTTGTTGCCTGCGCTGCGCGGAGCCCGCATCGCCAACACCTGGGCTGGCTACATCGACAGCACGCCCGACGGCGTGCCGGGGATCGGCGAGCTGCCGCAGGTTCCCGGGCTCATCCTGGCTGCGGGCTTTTCGGGCCACGGTTTCGGCATCGGTCCCGGCGCAGGGCACCTGATCGCCGACCTGGTGTCCGGGGCCAAGCCGATACTCGATCCCGCGCCTTTCGACCCCGCACGGTTCAAGAAGTCGATGTGGGGCAAGGTGGCTGATTTCTAGACCGGTTCCGGGTTTGCCGCACCAGGCCGGCGCCCCTTCGCCTATGGTCCCCACACCACGCGCGGCGCCACCGATGGCAGTCGCCCCGAGCCCTTGATTCATGGACAGATCACACCGATGAAGACACTGTTGCTGAACAAAGAGAATGTAGGGAGCCTGATTTCCATGAAGGAAGTCATTGGGACGGTGGAGCAGGCGTACAAAGCCTTCAGCAGCGGCCAGGTGATTCAACCGGCCTACACATGCCTCCACTTCCCACCACCCCGGGGCGAAATCGACTTCAAGATAGGGTACTGCGAGGCCAACGAGATCATCTCGATGAAGACCTCGTCCGGGGGATTCCCGAACAACCCCACCGAGCACGGCGTGCCCAGCGGCATGGGAACCATCCTCCTGTTCGACGCCAGAACCTGCGCGCTCATTTGCGTGATGGATGGCAGCCTTGTCACCGGCTTGAGAACAGGCGCCGCCGGGGCCGTTTCGGTGAAGGCGCTGGCCCGCAAGGACGCGAAGACCATCGCCTCCATCGGGACCGGCAATCAGGCCCGGATGCAGATCCGCGCGATCCGGGAGGTGATGACGATCGATACCATCCATGCCTGGAGCCCCCACCCCCAGACGCTCGCGCAATACAAGGCCGATATCGAGCGCGAGTTCGGCATTCCGGTGGTGATGGCCCGCTCCAAACAAGACGCTGTGGAGCAGGCGGACATCCTAGTCACTACCACCCGCGGCAAAGGTTCGCTGGTGGAAGCCGCCTGGGTCCGACCTGGCACGCATATCGTCGCCATTGGCACGGACACGCAAGGCAAGCAGGAGCTGGAGCCCGAGATCTTCAGGAACGCCAAGATCGTCAACGATTCGATTGCGCAATGCGTCGAGAAAGGCGAAACCTGGCATCCGCTGCACAAGAACATCATCAGCAAGCACGACATCCACGCCGAGATCGGCGAGGTCCTGCTGGGCAAGAAGCCGGGGCGCGAGTCCGACGACGAGATCACGATCTTCGACTCGACGGGCATGGCCATCCAGGACAACACGACGTCGCACCTGATCTATCGCAACGCCATGGCCAGCAACACCGGCACGGCTTTTGAGTTCATTCAATCATGACGCCCCTTCTCGAGCACCCCACCCTTCGCGACATCCACCAAGCGCGGGAGCGACTGAAACCACACATCCGTCACACGCCCTTGCTGCGCGCCGAGAAGATGGAGACCACGCTCGGGTGCGAGGTGTACCTCAAACCCGAGACGCTGCAGATCACCGGGGCCTTCAAGATCCGCGGCGCGCTGAACAAGGCCTTGTCGCTGCCCCGCGAGGCGATTGACAACGGCATCATCGCCACGTCTTCAGGCAACCATGCCCAGGGGCTGGCCTACGCGGCGCGGATGCTGGGCGTCAAGGCGCTTCTGGTGGTGCCCGTCACCACCCCGAAAATCAAGGTGGAGAACACCCGGGCGCTCGGCGCGGAGGTGATTCTGTTCGACGGCGACACCGCGGCGCGATGGAAACGGGTTTACGAGATCGCGGCAGAAAACCACTACGCCGTGGTGCACGCATTCGAGGATCCCACGGTCATGGCGGGCCAGGGAACCATAGGCTGCGAAATCCTGGAAGACCTGGCCGACGTGGACACCGTCATCATCCCTATGGGGGGCGGGGGTCTCATCTCCGGTATCGCCACCGCCATCAAGGAAACCAGACCCTCCGTGCGTGTGGTGGGCGCGGAACCAGCGCTGACCCCCAAGTACTTCCATAGCCGCATCAACAAGGAGCGCACTTCACTGCCGCTGAAGAACACGATCGCCGACGGTTTGCGTATCAGTGTGCCAGGCCAGAACCCCTACCCCATCATCGAAAGGTACGTCGACGAGATCGTGCTGGTCGAGGACGAACACATCATCGAGGGCATGCGCATGCTGGCCAAGGACGCCAAGCTGATCGCAGAACCGGCTGCCTCGATCGGCATTGGCGCGCTGCTGGCGAAAGGACTCAAAGTGACGCCAGAGGAAAAGGTCTGTGTGGTGTTGACAGGCGGCAACTGGGATCTGTGCGACCTTGCCGAAATCTTTCAGCGCGCCAATTGATCGCTCCGGGGTCGGGCGTGTCCGCCGTGGGAAAGCGGCGCCGGCAAAGCCTCATCTGCCGAGATCCGCTTCACAACTGCCGCAGCATGTGCCGGCAGAGGTGCCGATAGCGATCAATGGTGCGGGTTTATGGCCACGCAACGGCACCAACCTCTTCATGACCCCCTTAAGCTGTGGCAATCGGCGACAGCCGCGTCGCACGCATCGCAAGCCCTACGTCGTGCAACGCACGGCAGCCTGAACAAACGATAGCGATCCATCCATGGCCCAGCCCTTGCGTCTCATCGAGACCTCCTCCACACTGCCGCGCCATGCCGACGCCGTCGTCATTGGCGGCGGGATCATCGGTGTCTTCACGGCCTACTACATGGCCCGTCGCGGCCTGTCGGTAGCGCTCGTCGAGAAGGGTCGCATCGGTGCCGAGCAGTCGAGCCGCAACTGGGGATGGTGCCGCCAGCAGAACCGCGATGCACGCGAGCTGCCCATGGCCACCCGCAGCCTCGACCTTTGGCAGCAGTTCGCAGCGGACACGGGCGAGGACACGGGCTTCAACCGCTGCGGACTGCTCTACCTCAGCGACGACGAGGACGAGATCGCCCGCTGGGCCAAATGGGGCGAATTCGCGAAGACGGCCGGCGTGAAGACGCACATGCTCAGCGGCCGCGATGCCAGCGAGCGGGGCCGGGCTACCGGCCGCGCGTGGAAGGGTGGCGTGTTCTCGCCCAGCGACGGCACGGCCGACCCGTCGAAGGCGGCGCCCGCAGTGGCCGCGGCGCTCATGAAACTCGGCGGCACGGTGCACCAGAACTGCGCCGTGCGCGGCATCGAGCGCGAGGGAGGCCGCCTCGCCGGCGTGGTCACCGAGGCCGGCACCATCAGGACCCGCATGGCCATCTACGCCGGCGGCGCATGGGCTTCGTCCTTCCTGCGCCAGCTGGGCATCAGGTTTCCCCAGGCCACGGTTCGCCAGACCATCGTGCGCGTGTCATCCGTGGCCGAGCGACTGCCGGCTGCGCTGCACACCGCGCGCGTGTCCGTTACGCAGCGCAGCGACGGCAGCTACAACCTCGCCATCAGCGGGCGCGGACGCGTGGACCCGACAGCGCAGCTGCTGCGCTTTGCGCCGCAATTCCTGCCAATGTTCGCCAAGCGCTGGCGCAACGTTTTTCCAGGCGGTCTGGAGGGCATCCGCGGCGGCCACGAAACGCTGGCAAGGTGGCGGCTGGATGCGCCCACGCCCATGGAGCGGGTGCGTGTGCTCGACCCCAGGCCGGATGCCGCGGCGGTGAAGCAGACTTTCCACCGTGCGGCCGAACTGCTGCCGGCGTTGGGCCAGGCGGGCATCGCCAACGCCTGGGCTGGCTTCGTCGACAGCACACCGGACGGCGTTCCGGGCATCGGCGAGGTGCCGCAGATCCCCGGCTTCATCCTGGCCGCGGGATTCTCGGGCCACGGCTTCGGCATCGGCCCCGGCGCGGGCCACCTGATCGCCGACCTGGCGACGGATGCGCCGCCTATCTTCGATCCGGCGCCCTACAACCCGGCGCGCTTCGCGAAGTCGGCCTGGGGCCAAGTCGCCGACTTCTAGCAGTCCACCGCGTGTCCCCTTTTCAACTTCCGGCCGGTGAGCTGGCGAGGCTGGTACTCGCCCAGCTGTTCGTCAACGCCTGCGTGACCGGCCTGCGGATGGCCATGCCGCTGCAGTCGCTGCGACTGGGGCATGGCGAGGCGGCAGTGGGCGGCCTGATCGCGCTCTTCGCGCTCGCCCAGGTGTTTCTCGCACTACCCGCGGGCCGCTACTGCGAACGCAGCGGGCTGAAGCGGCCGGTCGCGATGGCCGTGGTGGTCGCCACGGCGGCCTGCGCCATGGCCGCGGCGTGGCCGGTGTTGCCGGTGTTGTGCGCCAGCGCGCTTCTCACCGGCGGCGCGGGCGGCGTCGTGATCATTGCGGTCCAGCGCCATGTTCCGCGAGTCGCGGGCGAGGCGGCCTCGCTTCGCCAAGCGTTCTCGTGGCTGGCGATCGGCCTGGCCTTGTCGAATGTCCTGGGCCCGCTGATGGCCGGGTTCCTCATCGACAGCGCCGGAATCCGCGTCGCGCTCCTGGGGCTGGCGCCACTGCCGCTGCTGGCCTGGCTAGCCGTGCGAGGGGCGGTCGATCATGCGTCCCCGCTGCACGAAGCGCCCACCAGCGAGCGCAGCGTCCGGGACCTCTGGCGCCATGCCGGCCTGCGCCGGCTGCTGCTGTTGACCGGCCTGCTGTCGTGCTGCTGGGACGTGCACACCTTCCTCGTGCCCGTGCTCGGTCATGAGCGCGGCGTGCCCGCATCGGTGATCGGCAGCATCCTGGGCGCCTTCGGCATCGGCGCCGCCGCCGTCCGGCTGCTGGCGCCGCTTGTGGCCGCGCAGTTGCGCGAATGGGCCGTCCTGCTCGGCGCGATGGTCGCCACCGCGCTGCTGTTCGCCGTCTATCCGCTGGTGCAGGCGCCGCTCGCCATGGGCCTGTGCTCGGCGCTGCTGGGCTTCAGCCTCGGCAGCACTCAACCCATGGTCATGAGCCTGCTGCACCGGCTCGCGCCGCAGCACCGCTATGGCGAAGCAGTGGCGATGCGCGTGATCGTGAACAACGCATCCAGCGTCGGCATTCCCTTGGTGTCGGGCGCGGCCGGTTCGCTGGTTGGCGCGGCCGGCGTGTTCTGGGCCGCGGGCGTACTGGCGGCCGCCGGTGCGCGTCTCGCGCTTCCCCTCAAAGATCACTGAGAACCCCATGATCCGTTCCATCGCCTTCATCCACACCGTGGCCCTGCTGGTCGAGCGTTTCCGGCCGCGCTTCCAGGCCGAGTTGCCACAGCAGCGCTGCTTCCACCTGCTCGACGAAAGCGTGCTGCAGGACCTGCTGCGAGACGGACCGTCGCCCGCCATTACGCGGCGCATAGTCACGCTGGCCACGCTGGCCGCCGACGCGGGCGCGGACCTGATCGTCTTCACCTGCTCCTCAACCTCTCCCGCCATAGATGCGGCGCGGCCACTGGTGCCGGTGCCCATCGTGAAGATCGACGACGCGATGTACGCCGAGGCGGCCCGCTGCGATGGCCGTGTCGGCCTGCTGTACACGGCGCGCTCGACGCTGGAGCCGAGCCGTTCGCTGCTGGCCGAACATGCCGCGGCGTCCGGCGCGCGGGTGAAGGCCGAGTGCGTGCTGGTCGACGGCGCATTCGACGAGCTTTCCGCCGGCCGGCGCGAAATCCACGATGCACTGGTGACGGAATCGGCGCTTGCCCTCGCTGCACGCGCCGACCGGCTGGTGCTGGCACAGGCCTCGCTCGCCCACTTGGCTGCGCCACTCGCCGAAGCCACCGGCAAGCCGGTGTTCGCCAGCCCGGAGTGGATGGTCCGCGATGTCGTGGCGCGCGTGGCCGCGGCGGCCTGATCTCGAAGAGGCGCAGGCTCGTCTGGATCTGACGCGACTGGCACCCGGCATGCAGAGCGTCGTGCGTCACAAGACCGTGCTGCAGCATCTCGTGATCGTTCGCAAGGTCATCCTGGCTCAGAGCGCCAATTTGACTATCTCGACAGGCCTGCCGCTCGATCCAAGCAGAGCTGTCATGCGATCCGCGCGCGACTTCGGGATCGCGATACCCGCGAGACGGCACAGTCCATCGCAAAGACACCGGAGTACAGCCAGTCGCGCAGGGACAGGAAGAAGGTCGAGATGCTGTTCGCACACCTCAACGCATCATGAAAATGGATCGGCTCCGGCTTCGCGGACTCTGTGGTGCGCGGGACGACTTCCTGCGGGCGGCAACTGAGCCGAGCCTTCGTTCACCGTGCGATCTACTCTCGCCTACTCTGTCAGATGCTTGCACCAGAATTCGCAGCCTCGACCAGCCCCGGCCCCACGTTCAAGCCTACTGGACCAACCTGCGGCTGGCTTCCGAGGCGCCTCCTGTCAGTCGCATCACGGGTTGCGCAGCTCGGACCGGTCGCCGGCGGCCTCGAGGCCTTGCAGGCGGAGGCGGGCGTTGCTGCGGGCGCGGCCTCGCCACTCAGGCGCGCCGCACCCGCTGCCTCGCGGCTTCGGAATGCACCCACGCCAGAAACGCCTCCACCGCCGGACGCCCGGCATGGCGCTGGGGATAGACCAGAAAATGTGCCTTGACCCTGATCGCCTTGTCCAGGCCGAACACCGGCTTGAGCTTGCGCTCGGCGAGGTGACCTGCGGCATTGACGTCGCTCTCCAGCGCGATACCCAGCCCTTGCGTTGCCGCGTCCAGCGACATTTGGGCGCGGTCGAAACGCAAGGCGTAGCGCTCCGGGGCGCGCTTGTCTGAAAACGCCTGCAGCCAGTCCGACCATTGGACGATGCTGACGTTGCTTTGGATCAAGGGCATGTCCAGGAGTTGATCGATCCTGGACAGGCGACGCTCGCGGACGAACTCCGGGCTCGCGAGCGGCACGATGCGTTCCTCGAACAGTGGCTCGACCACCAGGTTGCCCCATTGCGGCACGCCATAGCGGATGTCGATGTCGGCCTGGCCCAGCGCGAAATCGCTCTGCGTGTGGGCGGCCGACAGATTCAGCGAGATGTCGGGGTGCGCCTGTGCGAAGCGGCGCAGGCGCGGCATGAGCCACAGGCTAGCGATGCTGGGCGCGCAATGGACGTACAGGCTGTTGCCGACTCCTTCGCGCAGGTCTTCGGTGGCCGTGGAAATGGCCGACAACGCGCCGCCTACGCGATCGAGGTAGCGAGTCCCCGCATAGCTCAGGCGCACCCCATGCGCGCTGCGCTCAAACAGGCGCACGCCAAGGTCCGACTCCAGGCGTGCGATCTGGTGGCTGACCGCAGAAGGCGTCAGGTGCAGTTCCGCGGCGGCGAGCGCAAAGCTGCGTCGTCGCGCGACGCTCTCGAATGCGAGGAGGTTGGCAATGGCTGGGATCGACGACATCGGGTTTCCCCCGCGCTCAGATGAACATCCTTCATCCTAGCCTGACGAGATATCGCTTGTCTTCATCTTCAGCCCGATCGACCATTCGCTCCGTCCCGAGAGGCGCGCCACCTACGGCCGCTGCGGACCCCTTACTCAGAACTCAGGAGATCGAAGACATGCTGCTCAAGGACAAGGTCGCGCTGATCACCGGCGGTGCCGGCATCAACGGACTGGGCTTCGCCACTGCGCGAGAAATGGCCGCGCAGGGCGCGCGCGTGGTCATCATGGACCTCGAACGGGCCGAACCGCAGGCGGCTGCGGCTCGCCTGGGCGAAGGCCACCTCGGTGTGGTCGGCGACGTGACCGACAAGAACGCCTGCATCGCAGCGGCAGCCGCAACGATCGCGGCCTTCGGGCGCATCGATGTCCTCATCAACAATGCCGGCATCACCCAGCCGGTGAAGACCCTGGACATCACGGGGGCCGACTATGACCGGATCCTGGACGTCAGCCTGCGCGGCACGCTCTACATGTCGCAGGCAGTGCTGCCCGCCATGCGCGGCGCACAGGGCGGTTCGATCGTCTGCATCTCGTCCGTGTCGGCGCAGCGCGGCGGCGGCATCTTCGGGGGGCCGCACTACTCGGCCGCCAAGGCGGGCGTGCTCGGCCTGGCGCGTGCGATGGCGCGTGAGTTCGGCGTCGAAGGCATCCGCGTCAACTGCATCACCCCCGGCTTGATCGAGACCGACATCACGCAGGGCAAGCTGAGCCCGGACCGCAAGAAGGAAATCGAGGACACGATCCCCTTGGCCCGTCTGGGCCAGGCCAAGGACGTAGCCGGCGCCTGCGTCTTCCTGGCCAGCGACCTGGCCGCCTACTGCACGGGCATCACCCTCGATGTGAACGGCGGCATGCTGATTCACTGACCGACACCTCACTCCATCAACAAAATCCAGGAGACATCGCATGAACCGCCAACATTTCATCCTCAGCGTGCTTGCCACCTCCCTCGGCCTGCTCTGCGCTGCGGGCGCCGCCGCACAGACAGTCAAGCTCACGCTCGGCCACGGCGCCGCGATCGGCAATCCGCGGCATGAAGCGGCCGTGAAGTTCGCCGAGGTCGTCAAGGCCAGGTCGGGCGGCCGCATCGAGGTGCAGGTCGCACCTTCCGGCCAATTGGGCGACGACGCTGCCATGGTCACCGCACTGCGCACCGGTGCTCTCGACATCAGCGCGAACTCGCAGGGTGCGGTGGCCAATGCGGTGCCCGAGTACGCCGCTTACGGCATGCCCTTCCTGTTCGCCAGCCCGGCGGCTGCCTTCAAGGTGCTCGACGGCCCGCTCGGCAAGGAACTGGCCGACCGTTCGGCCGAAAAAGGCATGGTGCTGCTGGGTACCTGGGACAACGGCATCCGGCAGATGACCAACAGCAAGCGCCCGATCAACGGCCCCGAGGACCTCAAGGGCCTGAAGATGCGCGTGCCGCCGGATGCGACCCTGGTCGACATCATGAAGGCGCTCGGCGCCGAGGCTCAGCAGATCAAGTTCGCCGAGCTGTACGTGGCCCTGCAGCAGGGAGTGGTCGATGGGCAGGAGAACCCGCTCGTGAATTTCCACGCCAGCAAGCTCTACGAAGTGCAGAAGCACCTGGCCATGACGAATCACCAGTTCCAGATGACGCCATTCCTGATGAGCAAGCGCAGCTGGGACAAGCTGTCGGAAGCAGACCGCAGGATCGTGCAGGAGGCCTCGACCGAAGCCACCGCGCTGCAGCGCAAGCTGTCGCAGGACGCCGACGAGAAGCTGCTGGCCGACCTCAAGGCCAAGGGCGTACAGGTGACCACCCCTGCGCCGGCACCCTTTGCCAAGGCCACGGCGGAAGTCGTCACCAAGTGGGCAAGCGGCCCCATCGGTGCCTACGTCAAGAAGGTCGTTGCGGCCGCCCAGGCGCTCTGACCGATAGCCACGCCAAGGAGATCCCCATGGTCCACGCCCCTAACGGCTGGATCGATGGCGTCATCGCCGGCATCTGCCGCGCGGTGCTCTGGCTGTCGACCTCCGTCATCTTCCTGATCCTCGTGGTCAACACGGTGCTGCGCTATGCCACCGGCTCCAGCCTGGAGTGGGCCAACGAGGTGCCCGAGCTGCTGTTTCCCTGGCTCGTCATGGCCGGCGTCGTCATCGCCGCGCAGCAGGGCGCGCACATCGCCACCACGTTCTTGATGGACGCGCTGCCTGCTGGCGCACGCCGTGTGGTTGCCACGTTCGCCTGGCTCGTCGTGGCGGCGATGTACGGCACGCTGTCGGTCGCCACCTTCCGCATGCTGGAAATCGTGCACGACGAGAAGTCGCCGATCCTGCAAGTGCCGGGCTCGGTCACCTATGGCTGCGTGATGGGGGGCATGGCCCTGCTCGCGGCGCTGGCCCTGCAATCGGGCGTCAAGACGTGGCGCAGCACGCCGCTGCCGCCTTCAGCCGACGCGGAGCCGGTCGTCCCGGCCGCCCACTGGTAAAGCGCAACACGACAAGGACCCGACATGAGTGCCCTGATTCTTCTCGTGTTCATGGTGGCCGCCGTGGCGGCCATGCCCATCGCTCATGCGCTGCTCGTGGCAGCCATGGCCGCGGCGGCCAGTTCGGACAAGGTGCCTCTCGACCTGCTGGTGCAGCAGATGGTCGCGCAGGTGCAGAGCTTCCCGCTGATCGCCATCCCCTTCTTCATGCTCACCGGCAGCCTCATGATGGGCGGCAAGCTGGGCGAAGCGCTGGTCGGCGTGCTGTCCACGCTGCTGGGGCGCTTCCACGGCGGCCCCGCCCAGGTCGGCGTTCTGTCCTCCACGCTGTTCGGCGGCGTGTCGGGCTCGGCGGTGGCGGATGCCTCGGCCATCGGCTCGCTCATGATCCCCTGGCACAAGCGCCTGGGGTACCCCGCGGCCTTCTCGGCGGCCACGCTGGCGGCGGCCGCCACCATCGACATCCTGATCCCGCCGTCGATCCCGATGATCCTCTTCGCGTTGACCGCCAACGCGTCGATCGCCGACCTGTTCGTCGCCGGCGTGCTGCCCGGCCTGCTGATGTGCGGCGGCTTCATGTTCATGTGCTGGTGGGTGGGCCGGCGCCGCAACTTCCCGCGCGAGACCGCGCCCTTCGACGGCATCGCATTCCGCAGGCATCTGGCTTACGCCTCGCCCGCGGTGCTGTTGCCCGTGCTCATCATCATCTTCCTGCGCTTCGGCATCGCGACGCCGACCGAGGTGGCCGTTCTGTCGACCCTGTATGCGGGCGTCGTGTCGGCGGTGATCTATCGCGACCTGGGCTGGAAGCGCCTGAACGACGCGGTGGTGCACGCAGGCTTGGCAACCGGCGTGGTGCTGCTGGTGATCATGGCCTCCGCCGCCATCGGCTGGCTGCTCACCTTCGACCAGATGCCCCAGGGCATTGCCCAGTGGGTGCAGCAGAACGTGCATGCGAAGGTGCTCGTGATCCTGCTGATGAACCTGCTCATGCTCTTCCTCGGCATGTTCATCGACCTGCCTGCGGCCATCCTGCTGCTGACGCCGGTGTTCGTTCCGCTGGCGAATTCCATCGGCATGGACATGACCCAGCTCGGGATCATGATGGTCGTCAACCTCGCCATCGGCCTGTACACGCCGCCGGTGGGCACCACGCTGTTCATCACCAGCGCGCTGGCCAAGGTCAAGGTCGGGCAGACCGTGCGCGAGCTGGGCCCGTTCTACCTCGTCGCCTTTGGCGTCCTGGCCCTCGTGTCGTATTTCCCGGCCTTCATCCTGAAGTGACCCAGATCCCCATCCCCCGTGTCTTCTAGGAGAAATTCATGACCGATTCCGCGGCGTTGCCTTCAACGGCCACGCAAGCGCTGGCACAGGCTGCCTGGCGCATCCGCCGTTACGCCCTGCGCATGGGCGAAGTGCAGGGACAGGGCTACATCGGCCAGGCCCTGGGCTGGGCCGACGTGCTGGCCGTGGCTTACCGCCACGCCCTCACCCTGCGTCCCCGCGAGCCCGAATGGGAAGGCCGCGACCGCTTCCTGCTCTCGCATGGTCACTACGCGATTGCCCACTATGCGGCGCTCATCGAGGCCGGCGTGATCGACGAGAGCGAACTCGAGACCTACGGTGGCGACGACAGCCGCCTGCCCATGTCCGGCATGGCCGCGTACACGCCCGGCATGGAGATCTCCGGCGGCTCGCTGGGCCAGGGACTGGTCATTGCCGTCGGCATGGCGCTGGGCCTCAAGCAGAAGAAGAATCCGGCCTTCGTCTACAACTCGATGTCCGACGGCGAGCTCGACGAAGGGTCGACCTGGGAGGCCGCCATGGCCGCCGCTCATCACCGGCTGGACAACCTGGTCTGCCTGGTCGACATCAACAATCAGCAGGCCGACGGCCCTTCGAGCAAGGTACTGGGCTTCGAACCCCTGGCCGACAAATGGGCGGCGTTCGGCTGGCACGTCCAGCGTGTGGACGGCAACGACCTGCCGGCCGTGCTGAGCGCCTTCGACACAGCCCGCGGCCTGCGCGATGCCAAGCCGCGCGTGATCCTGTTCGACACGCTGATGGGCAAGGGCGTGCCTTTTCTGGAGCAGCGCGAAAAGAACCACTTCATCCGCGTCGACCCGCCCGAATGGCAGCAGGCGCTGGCCATCCTCGACGCGAGCCGCCCCGAACCATCCACCGAAGGAGCCCTGGCATGAGCCAAGCCATCGCAGAGAAAGCAAAGCCCCGGCTGACGACGTCGGCCATGATCGCCTCCATCGCCTCCGAAGGCCAGCGTGTCAAGGCGGCCCCCTTCGGCAAGGCCCTGGTGGAGTACGCCGCCGATCGGCCCGAGGTCGTGGGCCTGACGGCCGACCTCGCCAAATACACGGACCTGCATCTTTTCGCCCAGGCCTATCCCGAGCGCTTCTTCCAGATGGGCATGGCCGAGCAGCTGCTCATGGGAGCCGCCGGCGGGCTGGCCAAGGAGGGGCTCGTGCCCTTCGCGACCACCTATGCCGTCTTCGGCACCCGGCGCGCCTACGACTTCATCCACCAGGTGATCGCCGAGGAAAACCTCAACGTCAAGATCTGCTGCGCGCTGCCGGGCCTCACCACCGGCTACGGGCCCAGCCACCAGGCCACCGAAGACATCGCCATGATGCGCGGCGTGCCCGGCCTGACCATCGTGGACCCGTGCGACGCCCTGGACATCGAGCAGGCCGTGCCGCAGATCGCACAGCACCCCGGGCCGGTCTACATGCGCCTGCTGCGCGGCCAGGTGCCGCTGGTTCTGGACGAGATCGAGGGCTATCGCTTCGAGCTCGGCAAGGCCAGGATGCTGCGCGAGGGCGCAGACGTGCTGGTCATCTCCAGCGGCATCCTCACCATGCGTGCGCTGGAAGTGGCGCAGGACCTGGCCGCCGACCGCGTCGGTGTGGCCGTGCTGCACTGCCCGACCATCAAGCCCCTCGATGAAGCCGCCATCGTCGCCGCCGTCGGCGCGGCGCCGCGTCTCGTGGTCGTCGCCGAGAACCATTCGGTGGTCGGTGGCCTCGGCGAGGCGGTGGCGTCGGCGCTGCTGCGGCATCGTGTGCAGCCCGCCCGCTTCGAACTCGCCGGCCTGCCCGACGCCTTCCTCGATGCGGGTGCGTTGCCAACCCTGCACGATCGCTACGGCATCAGCCGGGAAGTGCTGGGGCGGCGCATCCGCGGCTGGCTGGGCTGAGGGGCGTTCGAACGGCTTCGGGCCCGCGCTTTGGCGCCATCGGTGCGGCGCCGGTCGTTTTCACCGAGTGACTACGCAGACCGCGTCATTTCTCGAGGAGCGGTCAGCGCCAGCTGCGTTCAACGCCCTTCCACCAGTCGCCCCCAGCCTCACTCCACCGTCACACTCTTCGCAAGATTGCGCGGCTTGTCCACGTCGGTCCCCCGCGCGCAGGCCGTGTGATACGCCAGCAGCTGCAGCGGCACCACGTGCAGGATCGGCGAGAGCGCGCCGTAGTGCTCGGGCATGCGGATCACGTGCAGGCCTTCGCCGCTCCTGATCTTCGTGTCGCCGTCGGCCAGCACATAGAGCACGCCGCCGCGGGCGCGCACTTCCTGCAGGTTGCTCTTGAGCTTCTCGAGCAGCGCGTCGTTGGGGGCCACTGCCACCACGGGCATCTCGCTGGTCACCAGCGCGAGCGGGCCGTGCTTGAGTTCGCCGGCGGCGTAGGCCTCGGCGTGGATGTAGGTCACTTCCTTGAGCTTGAGCGCGCCTTCCAGCGCGATCGGGTAGTGCAGTCCGCGGCCGAGGAAGAGCGCGTTGTCCTTGCGCGCGAAGTCTTCGGCCCAGCCGATGATCTGCGGCTCCAGCGCGAGCACCGACTGCAGCGCGACGGGCAGGTGGCGCATTTCCTTCAGGTAGCGCGCCTCCTCGGCATCGCTCAGCCGGCCCTTGGCCTGCGCGATGGCCAGCGTGAGCAGGAAGAGCCCCGCCAGTTGCGTGGTGAAGGCCTTGGTCGAGGCCACGCCGATCTCCACGCCGGCACGCGTGATGTATGCCAGCTTGCACTCGCGCACCATCGCGCTGGTGGCGACGTTGCAGATGGTCAGCGTCTGCTCCATGCCCAGCGAGCGAGCGTGCTTGAGCGCGGCCAGCGTGTCGGCCGTTTCGCCCGACTGGCTGATGGTGACGACCAGCGTCTTCGGGTCGGGCACCGATTCGCGGTAGCGGTACTCGCTCGCGATCTCGACCTGCGTGGAGATCTTCGCGATGCCTTCGAGCCAGTACTTGGCGGTGCAGCCGCTGTAGTAGCTGGTGCCGCAGGCGAGGATGAGGATCTTGTCGATGTCCTGGAACACGCGGTGCGCGCTCGCTCCGGTGGCACCGTCTTGGCCGATGCCGTCGAACAGCTCGGGCACGATGCCTTCCACGCCCTCGAGCGTGTCGCCGATGGCGCGCGGCTGCTCGAAGATTTCCTTCTGCATGTAGTGGCGGTACGGGCCCAGTTCGGCCGCGCCGCTGTGGGCGAGCACGGTGCGCACCTGGCGAGTGACGGGCTTGTGGTTCCTGTCGACGATCCAGTACTTGCCGGGCTGCAGGTCGACCACGTCGCCCTCTTCCAGGTAGACGATCTGGTCGGTCACGCCGGCAAGGGCCATCGCGTCGCTGGCCAGGAAGTTCTCGGCGCCGTCCTTGCCTGCGCCCAGGATCAGCGGCGAACCCGCGCGCGCGCCGACCACGCGCTGCGGCTCGTCGCGGCAGATCACGGCGATGGCGTAGGCGCCGTGCAGCTGCAGCACGGCGGCCTTCACCGCCTCGAACAGGTCGCCGTCGTAGAGGCTGTCGACGAGGTGGGCGATGACCTCGGTGTCGGTCTGGCTCTCGAAGGCGTAGCCCTTGGCCTCGAGCGCGGCGCGCAGGCTCTCGTGGTTTTCGATGATGCCGTTGTGCACCAGCGCGATGCGGCCCGGCCGCGCGGCCTGCGCGTCGGCGCCCGGGCCGTGGCTGAAGTGCGGATGCGCGTTGTGCACCGCCGGCGCGCCGTGCGTGGCCCAGCGGGTGTGGGCGATGCCGGTGAGGCCCTCGACCTTGTCGTCGCGCACCTGCGCCACGAGGTCGGCCACGCGCGAGGTGGTGCGCGCCCGCGTCAGGCCGCCGGCATGCACCGCGACGCCGCAGGAGTCATAGCCGCGGTACTCGAGCCGCTGGAGGCCCTGCACGAGGACCGGAACGATGTTGCGATGGGACGCTGCCCCGACGATGCCGCACATGGTGAGCTGCCTTTGAATGGAGAAGAGGCTCGATGGTAGGAAGGCATGGAAGAAATATGCATTCGAAATTCAATTGATTTCGTACTTTTATTTCTCCATTTCGGAAGATTGGAGTTTTATTCCATAATTTCATTGAATATGGAATCAATTTCCCTCGATTCAACCGACCTCCGCCTGCTCGACGCCCTGCAGCGCGACGCCTCCCAGACCAACCAGCGCCTGGCCGCCGACGTGGGCATCTCCCCGCCCACCTGCCTGCGCCGCGTGCAGCGGCTGCGCGACGTCGGCCTCATCGAGCGCCAGGTGGCGCTGCTGTCGCCCGACCGGCTCGCCGCGGTGCTGGGCCACGGCCTGCAGGCGGTGATCGAGATCTCGCTCGACCGGCAGGACGCCGCCTCGCTCGACGCCTTCGAGACGCGCGTGATCGCCGACGACTCGGTGCAGCAGTGCTGGCGCGTATCGCCCGGTCCGGACTTCATCCTGGTGGTGGCGTCGCGCGACATGTCGGACTACGGCGCGCTCACGCAGCGCCTGTTCACGGCCGATGCGAACGTGCGCAACGTCAAGGCCTTCTTCAGCCTGAAGCGCGCGAAGTTCGAGCCCCGGATGCCGCTGGCATCGGGGGCCTGAAGGCCGTCGTCAGGCCTTCGGCTTCTTCTGGGGACGCTTCCAGTTCGGGAAGCTCACCGCCTTGCTGCGCGCCACGGTCAGCGCGCCCGGCTCGGTCGACTTGTTGATGGTCGAGCCGCCGCCGATGGTGCCGCCCGCGCCGATGGTGATGGGCGCCACCAGCACGCAGTTGCTGCCCACGTGCACGTCGTCGCCGATCACGGTGCGGTGCTTGTTGGCGCCGTCGTAGTTGGCGGTGATGCTGCCCGCGCCGTAGTTCACGCGCTCGCCCACGGTGGCGTCGCCCAGGTAGGCCAGGTGGTTGGCCTTGGCGCCGGCGGCCAGCGTGGAGTTCTTCACTTCCACGAAATTGCCGACATGCACCTCGGCGCCCAGCTGCGCACCGGGCCGCAGGCGGGCGAAGGGGCCGACGAGCGCGCCCGCGCCGACGGTGACGCCGGCCTTCTCGCCCTCGATGTGGGTGAAGGGATGGATCACCGCGCCAGCCTCGATGCGCGCATTGGCGATCACGCAGTTCGCCCCGATGCGCACGCCCTCGCCCAGCGTCACCGCGCCCTCGAAGACGCAGTTGACGTCGATCTCCACGTCGCCCGCGCATTCGAGCGTGCCGCGCAGGTCGAAGCGCGCGGGGTCTGCCAGGCGCACGCCCTGCTCCATCAGCGCGTTCGCCTGGCGCAGTTGCCATGCGCGCTCCAGTGCGGCGAGCTGGGCGGGGCTGTTGATGCCGGCGACCTGCAGCGCGTCGGTGGTGATGTGCGCGACCACGGGCACGCCGTCGGCAGCCGCCAGCTTCACCACGTCGGTCAGGTAGTACTCGCCCTGGGCATTGCGGTTGTCCAGCCGGCCGAGCCAGCCCTTGAGCAGGCGCGCGGGCACGGCCATCACGCCGCTGTAGATTTCGCGCACCGCGCGCTGGGCCTCGGTGGCGTCCTTGTGCTCGACCACGGCCTGCACCTCGCCGCTGCCCGCTGCGCGGATGACCCGGCCATAGCCCGAGGGGTCGTCGAACTCGATGGTCAGCAGTGCGAGCTTGCTGCTGGCGCTGGCCGCGACGAGGGCACGCAGGGTTTCTTCGCCGATGAGCGGCACGTCGCCCGAGAGCACCACCACCGTGCCGTCGTCCGCCAGCAGCGGCGCGGCCTGCTGCACCGCGTGGCCGGTGCCCAGCTGCGGCTCCTGGCGCGCGAAGCGCAGGCTGGCATCGCCGATGCCGCCAGCCATCGAGGCCTCGACCTGGTCGGCGCCGTGGCCGGTGACCACCACCACGTCGCGCGCCCCGATGCGCGCGGCGGTGCCCGCCACGTGCGCCAGCAGGGCGCGGCCGCCCAGCCGGTGCAGCACCTTCGGCAGCCTGCTCTTCATGCGGGTACCCTTGCCGGCGGCCATGATGACGACGTCGATCGGTCCGTGGTCGTTGTTCTGTTGCGGAGGCTGATTCATGCGTTTCTTTTCCAGGATTCGTTGCGCGACTTGCTCGGCAATGAGCCGAATTATCGGCGCGCTGCTCGTGGCCACCGCCCTGGGCGCCTGCAGCGCCATCCAGCTGGCCTACAACAACCTGCCCACGGTGAGCTACTGGTGGCTCGACGGCTACCTCGATTTCGACGGTGCCCAGACCCCGAAGGTGCGCGACGAGCTCGCCCGGCTGCTGGCCTGGCACCGGCAGAACGAGCTGCCGCGCATCGCATCGCTGCTCAAGGAGGCCGAGACGATGGCCCCGGGCGAGGTGACGCCCGAACAGGTCTGCGCCATGTCCGACCGCATCCGCGAACGCCTGCTGGCCGTGACCGAGCGCGCCGAACCCGCCGGCACCGAGCTGGCTCTGAGCCTGAGCGAGACCCAGCTGCAGCAGCTGGAGCGCAAGTACGCCAAGAACAACGCCGAATACCGCAAGGACTGGCTCGACCGCACGCCCGCGCAGGTGCACGAGAAGCGCTACGACCAGTTCCTGGAGCGCACCGAGGATTTCTACGGCCGGCTCACGAACGAGCAGCGCGACCTGCTGAAGCAGCAGGTCGCGCAGTCGGTGTTCGATCCGAAGCCGGCGGACGCCGAGCGCCGCAAGCGACAGCAGGAGGCGCTGAGGCTGCTGCGCGGCTTCCTCGCCAACAAGACCCCGCCGACCGAGGCGCGGGCCGCGCTGCACGACTACATCCAGCGCATCGCCGAGCCGCCGCCCGGCCCCTGGCGCGACCAGCAGCGGGCCCTGCTGCAGGAAGGCTGCCGCAACACCGCGGCCATGCACAACGGCACCAGCGCCAGCCAGCGCGCGCAGGCGGTGCGCCGGCTGCAGGCCTACCAGGACGATCTGCGCCAGCTGGTGGCGGCGCGCTGAAGACGCCGGCTCCGGAGGGCGGAGCTCACAACAGCGGTGTCGGCCGTATCGGCCGCTCGAAGTAGTCGCCCAGCGCTTCGAGCGCATGCGGCTCCATGATGCGCAGCCAGCCGGCGTCGATCTTGTACAGCCCCAGGCGCTGCAGCCGCCGCAGCGTCTTGTTGGTGTGCACCAGCGAAAGCCCCAGCGCGTCGGCGATGTGCTGCTGGTTGAACGGAAACTCGACCCAGCCGTCGCGCTCCATGCCTACGCGCTGCGCCCGGCGGTACAGGTGCATCAGCAGCATCGCCACCCGTTCGCCGGCATTGCGCCGGCCGGCGGTGACGAGGTTGTCGTCGACCATCTTCTCTTCGCGCGCGGCCAGCCAGGTGATGTCGTAGCCGAGCTTGGGCTGGGCATGGAACAGCTCCCACAGCCGGTCGCGCGAGAAGGCGCACAGCGTGACGTCGGAGACCGCCTCGACACCATGGGTCTGGCCGTCGGCGAACTCGTCCTGCAGGCCCAGGAAATCACCGGGAAGCAGAAAGCTCAGGATCTGCCGCCGGCCGTCGCTCAGCGTCTTGTAGCGGAAAGCCCACCCCGCATAGAGGGTGAACAGCTGCGCGCTGCGCCGGTGCTCCTCGATGATCGCGCCGCCGGCCTCCACGCGGCGGGCGCCCACGCGGAAGGACTGGATGGTCTTCAATTCCTCCTGCGAGCACGGCAGGAAGGCGTCCAGGCGGCGCAACGCGCATCGGTCGCACGAATTCGCGCCGACGGGCGGGGCGGCGGCAGCTGGGTAGTCCTCGAATTTCACACCGCACTATAGGCGCCCGGCCTGTGTCTTTTGACATGCCCAGGGCTTCCCCCGGCCACCTACACTCTGCGCGCCCCTCCGACTCCGAACGCATGACCGACGAAGCAACGCTCCCACTTCACGAAATCTTCTACTGCAGCATGCTCACGCATAGCCTGCCCCCGCAGACCGTGGGCCAGATCGTTTCCCGGGCCCGCACCCAGAACGCGCTGCACGGCATCACGGGCCTCCTGGTGTTCGACGGAATGCGCTTCTGCCAGCACCTGGAGGGCCCGGCCGATGCCGTCAGCGCGCTGATGCAGCGGATCGAGAAGGATCCGCGCCATGTGGACGTCAGGGTGGTCCACCGGGCCCCGCTGGAGGTTCGCCGCTACAGCGGCTTCGGCATGGGGCTGGCGGAATGCGAGGGCCCCGACCTGATGGCGGGCGTGCATGCGCTGACCGGGGAAGCGGCGCTGAGGCACTTCCTGGCGCTGGTGCCCAGCTTCGACATCAACGGCTGAGCGGCCGCCAAAAAAGGAAAAGGCGGCCGAAGCCGCCTTTTCAAGCACCTGGAGGACTGGAACGATCAGGCGTTGTCCCAGCTGTAGGTGGCGCCATAGCCATCCCACGCCTCCATCACGATGCGCTGGCCCGCGGCCACCATCAGCGACTCGCCGGGGGCGAGCACCAGGTCTTCGCTGGGGTTGGCGAGCGTGGCGTCGGGCGTGATCCACACGCGGCCCTGCTTCACGCGCAGGACGCTCGCCGCCCGCGCCTTCAGGCTCATCGCCTCGCCGGGAGCGATCTGCCATGCGCCGCGGCGCACTGCCGGCGGGACGGTGGCGGCGCGAGCCGGGACGGAGAGGGACGAGAGCGATTCGGTGGTGCAGACGGCGGTGGACATGGTGTAACTCCTTGGGGCTTTGCCGAGGCGCTTGACAGAAAGAGGCAATTGCGCAGTTCGGGAATGAATGATCGTTTGTGCGGCGTTGGCGGTCCAATGAAAACGAGTTAGCCTACTGATGCTGGTTTCGCATCAATTGACTGGCCGCGAGACGACCCGGATTCACACCCATGCAACATTCCCAGACCCATCTGCGCTCCCGCCCGATCTCCGCCGGGCATCTGCGCGCCTTCGAGGCGGTGGCCCGCCACCTGAACTTCCGGGCGGCCGCCGAGGAAATGGCGCTGACCCAGTCGGCCGTGAGCCGCCAGATCCAGTCGCTGGAAGAGGAAGTGGGCGTGGCGCTGTTCCTGCGCCACACGCGCGCGGTGGAGCTCACCAGCGCCGGCGCCCTGCTGCTGCTGGCGGTGCAGCAGTCGCTGCCGCGCATCGACACGGCCGTGCGCCAGATCCGCCAGAGCGCGGGGCGCCAGAGCGTGTCGCTGACCACCTTCGCCTCGTTCGCCTCGATGTGGCTGATCCCGCGGCTGGAGGCCTTCCAGCGCGACAACCCCGAGATCGACATCCGCATCGACGCCAGCGACGTGGCGGTCGACCTCGACGTGGCCGACGTGGACATCGCCCTGCGCTATGGCCCGCGCGATTCCATGCCCTCGGGCGCCGTGCGCCTGTTCGGCGAAACGCTCACGCCCGTGGCCAGCCCCTGGCTGCTCAAGAGCAGCCCGCCGATCAAGACGCCGGAAGACATGACCCGGTTCACGCTCATCGAGGCCGGCGACGCCCACCGCACGCACCTGGAATGGCTGACCTGGCGCCGCTGGTTCGAGGTGAACGGGCTGGAGCGCGCCCAGCCCAAGCGCTGGCTCTACTTCAACTACGCCTACCAGATGGTGCAGGCCGCCCTCACCGGCCAGGGCGTGACGCTGGCGCGCAGCTCGCTGATCGCCGAGAGCCTGGCCAACGGGGACCTGGTCGAGGTGCTGCCGCAGCACCGCATGGATTCGCCGATGTCCTACTGGATGATCGCCGGCCCGCGCAGCATGCAGCGCCCCGAGATCCGGGCCTTCTGCGACTGGCTGCAGCTGCAGGCCGTGACCACGCGCGAAACCATCGGCGAGGTGCCCGACCCGGATACCGTAGACGACCTCGACTGAGATTCAAGAAGAAGAAGAAGAGGAAGGGGAAGAGCGGCCCGGCGGCCTTTTCCAGGAACACCGCGGAACCGGCTCCGCCGGGCCGCAGGTGTTGCCCCCGGAAGGGGGTTGGCGCAGCGACACGAAGTGCGCGAAGCCTGGGGGAGAGTCAGGCCACCGGCCAGACCACGCCGTTGTCGTTGAGGATGGCGTCCAAAGGCAGGTCGTGCGCCTCGGGCTCGAAGTCCGGGACGAAGCCGTTGGTGAAGCCCAGCCCCACCGTGAAGGGCCGGGGTTCCAGCGCGGCCAGCGTGCGGTCGTAGAAGCCGCCGCCGTAGCCCAGCCGGTAGCCCCCGGCGCTGTAGCCCACGCAGGGCACGAACAGCAGGGTGGGCACGATCAGCTCGGTGTCCTTGGGCTTGGGAATGCCGTAGGCATCCTCTTCCATCTGGCAGCCCGGATACCAGGCGTGGAAGGTCAGGGTCTTGTGAACTTTGTCGATCACCGGCAGTCCGATGCGGCGGCGCTGCGGCTCTTCCATCAGCTCGCCGTCTTCCTTCCAGCGGTGCAGTGCGGGCAGCGGATCGAACTCGCCCTTGATCGGCCAGTAGGCACCGATCACTGTGTCGGGCCGGCCCACGAGCCAGATCCGCATCACGCGCTGCAGCAGGTCGGCGCGCGTCAACCGGTCGGGCATCGCAAGGCGTTGCTCGATGAGTGCCTTTCTCAACTGTTCCTTAAGAAAACTCGCCGTTGCCGAGGTGTCGGCACCCTTTGACTTGTCCATAATCCCCCGATGCAGTTCCCAAGCATTTTGGCATCCAAGCGCAGCCATCCGCGCAATGCGGCTCCCGCGCTGGTTTTTTCCGCGGTCATCGCCTTCGCCGCACTGCTCTCGCAGCAGCCCGCCGCGGCCCAGAGCAACACCAACGACGACGTCCTGATCCAGATGAAGCAGGCCTTCCAGCGCGGCGACAAGGCCAGGCTGACGGCCCTGCTGCCGCAGGCCCGCGGCCATGCGCTCGAACCCTGGGCCGCCTACTGGGAACTGAAGGCCCGTCTGCAGGAAGCCGCACCCAACGAAGTGCAGGACTTCTACGCCCGCTACCCCGGCACCTACCAGGAAGACCGCCTGCGCAACGACTGGCTGCTGCTGACCGGCCAGCGCCGCGACTGGGACAACTTCTCCGCCTCGCTCGACGGCTTCCGCATGGGCGACGACCCGCAGGTGCGCTGCTACGCGATCCTCGTCGATACGCTGCGCAGCGGCACCGCCACGCAGGCGCAGGCCGACGAAGTGCGCCGCAACTGGTTCGCCCAGAAAGACCTGGACGACGGCTGCCTCACCGCCGCCGACCGCATGACCGCCGCCCGGCTGCTGTCGACCAACGACGTCTGGAAGAAGGCCCGCCTGGCCATGGAGGCCAACCGCCCGCAGGCCGCGCGCGCCGCCGTCGCCATCGCCGCGCCCGACGCGCTGCCGCTGTTCGAGGAGCTCAACGCGAGCTCGGCCAAGTTCCTGACCGGCCGCGCCTTCGTGGCCGCCAAGTCGCGCAAGGAGCTGGTGGTGCTCGCGCTCATCAAGGTCGCCATGGCCGACCCCGAGCTGGCCGCCTCGCAACTCGACAGCAAGTGGGGGCCGATGCTCTCGGCCGAGGAGCGCAACTGGCTGTGGGGCACCATCGGCCGCGCCGCCGCCATCAAGCTGTGGCCGCAGGCCGGCAGCTATTTCGCCAACGTCACCAAGAACGGCGACCTCTCCGACGACATGCTCGGCTGGCGCGTGCGCGCCGCGCTGCGCGCCGGCCAGTGGAAGGAGGTGGTGCCCGCCATCAACGCGATGAGCGAGACCGCCCAGCTCGATCCCACCTGGGTCTACTGGAAGGCGCGCGGCCTGGCCAGTGCCGGCGGCGACGAACGCCGCGCCCAGGCCCGCGAGCTCTACCAGAGCATCGCCGGCTCGCGCGGCTTCTACGAGATGCTGGCGCTGGAGGAACTGGGCCAGCGCACCGTGGTGCCCACGCGCCCCACCCCGCTCACCCCCGAAGAGAAAGCCGCCGCGCGCAGCAACCCCGCGCTGGCGCGCGGCCTCTACGCCATCGCCATCGGTCTGCGCCCCGAGGGCACGCGCGAGTGGAACTACGCCACCAACCTGCACGACAAGGGCGGCATGGACGACCGCGCGCTGCTGGCCGCGGCCGACTTCGCCTGCCAGCGCGAAGTGTGGGACCGCTGCATCAACACCAGCGAGCGCACCAAGGGCGTGGTCGACGTGGAGCAGCGCTTCCCGATGCCCTTCCACGACACGGTGCTGCGCAAGAGCCAGGACATCGGCCTCGACCCGGCCTACGTCTACGGCCTGATCCGCCAGGAAAGCCGCTTCATCATGGACGCGCGCTCCGGCGTCGGCGCCTCGGGCCTGATGCAGGTCATGCCCGCCACCGCACGCTGGACGGCCCGCAAGATCGGCATGACCGACTTCTCGCCCGGCCAGATCAACGACCGCGAGACCAACATCACCATCGGCACCAACTACCTGAAGCTCGCGCTCGACGACTTCGACGGGTCGATGGCGCTGGCGGCCGCCGCCTACAACGCCGGCCCGGGCCGCCCGCGCAGCTGGCGCAACGGCCCGGTGCTCGACGCAGCCATCTGGGCCGAGAACGTGCCCTTCAACGAGACGCGCGACTACGTGAAGAAGGTGCTGGCCAACACCACCAACTACGCCGCCATCATCAGCGGCCGGCCGCAGTCGCTGAAGGAGCGCCTGGGCCGCGTCGGCCCGCGCGACGCCTCCGAGCCCGAGCCGAACAAGGACCTGCCCTGAGGGCCGCCGCCTGAGATGAGCTGGCGCGACGAGGTCCTCGACACGCTGGCGTCCGAGTTCTCGGACGTGGGCGACGTCGCGCAGCTCACGCGCATCGTGCTGCGGCTCACGCTGGCGGGCGTGCTGGGCTTCGTGCTCGGCTTCGAGCGCGAGCAGCAGGGCAAGGCGGCCGGCGTGCGCACCCACATGCTGGTGGCCATCGGCTCGGCGATGTTCGTGCTGGTTCCCCAGCAGACCGGCATCGTGCCGGCCGACATGAGCCGCGTGATCCAGGGGCTGGTGGCGGGCGTGGGCTTCCTGTGCGCCGGCACCATCCTCAAGCAGGGCAAGGACGAGAGCCATGTGCAGGGCCTGACGACCGCCGCGGGCCTGTGGATGACCGCCGCCATCGGCATGGCCTGCGGGCTCGGCCGCGAGGTGACGGCCGTGACGAGCGCGCTGCTCGCGCTCGCTGTGCTCGCGCTGGTGCCGCGCCTGGTGAGCCTGATCGAGCGGGTGCCCGGGCAGCCCAAGGCCGGCGGCGAAGGCGACTCGGGCGACACGCCCCGGCACTGAACGCCGCGCCGCCTCCGGCAGCTCGGCGGCATCAATTCGCGCCGCGTTCGGCATCAATCGCCGCGTGGCGCACGGCTAGCATCGAAGACCCTATTCAGCATCACCGCAACGGACCGGAGAACCCTCTCATGCGCAAGCTCTATGTCGGCAACAAGAACTACTCGTCATGGTCGATGCGGCCCTGGATACTGATGAAGCAGGCCGGCATCGAGTTCGAGGAAGTCGCGGTGCGCTTCGATTCCTTCGAGGCCGACTCGCAGTTCAAGAACATCATCGGCGCGCTGAACCCCGCGGCCAAGGTGCCGGTGCTGGTGGAAGACGACGGCCTCGTCATCTGGGACACGCTCGCCATCGCCGAATACCTGGCCGAGAGCTTCCCCGACAAGCATCTCTGGCCCCAGGCCAGGGCCGACCGCGCCCGCGCGCGCAGCGTCTGCGCCGAGATGCACGCCGGCTTCGGCGGCCTGCGCAACCACTGCGGCATGAACCTCGAGGCGTCGCTGCCCGAAGTGGGCGCACGGCTGCTGAAGGAGGTGCCCGAAGTCGCCAGCGACCTCGCGCGCATCGTGCAGATGTGGAGCGGCCTGCTCGAGACCCATGGCGGCCCGATGCTCTTCGGCCGCGAGTTCGGCATCGCCGACGCCTACTTCGCGCCCGTGGGCACGCGCATCAAGACCTACGGCCTGCCGGTGCCGGCGCGGATCACCGCCTACATCGAGCGCGTGCAGGCGCTGCCGGGAGTGAAGGCCTGGATCGACGCGGGGCTGGCCGAAAAGGATTTCCTGCAGTTCGAAGAGCCCTACCGCACGGGGCGATAGGGCTTCAAACGCTGCAAGGGCGAGCCCGGTTCAGAACCGGTAGGTCGCCGCCACGTAGGTGACGATCGGGTTGAGCTTCAGGCTCGCCTCGCTGGTCGCCACCGGCAGGCCGAAGACCGAGTTCGTGGTCAGCTTGGCCTTGGTCTTCAGCGGGATGTAGGAGACCGAGAACGAGATGCCCCAGTGCTTGTCGAACTGGTAGGCCGCGCCGATGTTGAGCACCGGGGCGAACTTGCTGTCCAGCTTGGCCGTGGTGTTGACCGCGAAGGGCGACTGGTGGAACTGCGTGGCCAGCGCGCTCTGCAGGTTCGGGGTCAGCTTGACGTCGCTGTACCAGACATAGGTGGCGCCGAGGCCGACGAAGGGGCGGAAGGCGGATTCGCCGTCGTTGAAGTAGTACTTGCCCAGGATCGTCGGGCTCCACTGGCGGGCCTCGCCGAGCTGGCCCACGCGCCCGAGGGTGCCGGTGCCGTCGAGCTTGAACTTCGGCGGCACGCCGAACACGCCTTCCACCGCCCAGTTGCTGTCGATGAAATAGGTGGCGTTGAGGCCCAGGGTGTCGGAATCGCTCACGCTGGCGCCGGAACCGGGCAGCACGCTCGGGATCGGCGAGGTCACGGTGAGCGGCTTGCTCGAATCCTGCGGTGACAGATGGAACCACCCCGTGCCGACGACCCAGTCGCCGGCCTTCTGCGCCATGGCACTGCCGGACGCCAGGGCGCCGAGCGCTGCCAGTGCAATCATTGTTTTCTTCATGAAATGTGTCCTTTTGATTGAATATCCCTCTGCGGATGCGGACGCCGGCTGTGCTCGCCGCTGAAGATCGCCCGGATGACGAACGATTGCCCGGTCTGCGCCGCGGATTATCGAACGACCGTTCTATTTCTGACAGGGGGGACTATCCCTAAACTGCCGCCATGAAGATATTTCTCGTCGGCGGCGCCCTGCGCGACCGCCTGCTGGGGCGCCCCGTATCCGACCACGACTGGCTGGTGGTCGGTGCCACGCCCGAGGAAATGGTGGCGCGCGGCTACCTGCCCGTGGGGCGCGACTTTCCGGTGTTCCTGCATCCCGAGACGCGCGAGGAATACGCGCTCGCGCGCACCGAGCGCAAGAGCGCGCCGGGCTACCGCGGCTTCACCGTGCATGCCGCGCCCGACGTCACGCTCGAACAGGACCTCGCCCGCCGCGACCTGACCGTCAACGCGATCGCGCTGCCCGCCGAACTGGTGAGCGCCGACGGCCGCTTCGATCCCGCGCCCGAGACGCTGGCCGACCCCTTCCACGGCCAGCGCGACCTGCGCGACAAGGTGCTGCGCCACGTGACCGATGCCTTCCGCGAAGACCCGGTGCGCATCCTGCGCGTGGCGCGCTTCGCCGCCCGCTTCGACGACTTCGGCGTCGCCCCCGAAACCATGGCGCTGATGAGAGAGATGGTCGCGGCCGGCGAGGCCGAGGCGCTGGTGGCCGAGCGCGTGTGGCAGGAGCTCTCGCGCGGCCTCATGGAAACGCGCCCCTCGCGCATGTTCGAGGTGCTGCGCGAATGCGGCGCGCTGGCCGTGCTGCTGCCCGAGGTCGACGCCAGCGACCCGCTGCCGATGCGGATGGTGGACACCGCCGCCCGGCTGAAGACATCGCTGGCCGTGCGCTTCGCCTGCCTGGCCGGTGGCTTCGGCGGCAGCGAGGGCAGCGTAGCCTCGCTGCAGGCGGTGTGCGAGCGCTGGCGCGTGCCGGTGGAAATCCGCGAGCTGGCGGAGGTGGTGGCGCGCGAGCATTCGCACATCGACGAGAGCGGCGCGCTCGACGCCGCCGGGCTGGTCCGCCTGCTGGAGCGCTGCGACGCCTTCCGCAAGCCCGCGCGCTTCGCCGAGGCCCTGCTGGCCTGCGAGTGCGCGGCGCGCAGCCGTGCGGGCAGTGGCATCGACGAAAGCGATGCGCCCTGGCCGCAGCGCCAGCGGCTGCTCGCGGTGCTGGCGACGGCGTCGGCCGTGGCCACCGACGTGGTGGCCAGAGCCGCCCAGCAGTCCGGCGCCACGGGCCCGAAGATCGGCGAAGCCATCCACCGGGCCCGCGTCGAAGCCGTCGCGGCGTCGCCGGGCCAGGCCTGAGGTCGACCGAAGCCGGCCCTCCGGGGCATGACTTACGACACTTCCGTGCGCGAACCCGGCCGATAGCATCGGCCGTGTGAATGCCACCGCGCCGAAGCCGTCACATGAATCCGCCGATTTCCCGCGCCCGCCCGAGCCGGACGAACTGGGCCTGCGCGTGCTGCGCGAGCACGTGGCCTCGGTTTACGCGGCCTACAACGCGTCGGTGTTCGTGCACTTCGGCCTGGGCGCGGCGCTGGGCGCGGCCATGTACCTGCACCAGCCGCGCGCCTGGGTCCTGGTGTGGATGGCGGTGCATCTCTCGCTGGGCCTCTTCCTCTTCCTGATGCCGCGCTGGCACCCCGATGTGCCGCTGGCCGACACCAGGCGCTGGGCGCGCCGGCATTCGCGCACCGTCACCGTGGTGGGCGCGGCCATGGCCAGCGCGCCGCTGCTTTTCATCTCGCCCGGCGACCTGCCGGTGACCTCGGTCATCACGGTGGTCATCATCGGCAGCTGCGCGCGGGCCATGCAGCTGCTGTGGCCGCTGAAGCCCGCGCTGTACGGCTACACGCTGCCGATGATGCTGAGCCTGATCGTCGCGCTGGCCTGGCAGGGCGACGCGATGCATTTCTTCCTCGCGCTCTTCAGCCTGGGCTACCTGCTCTTCACGCTGCGCGTGGGCGGGCAGCAGCACAAGCTGCTGACCGACTCGCTGGTGCTGCGCTTCGAGAACGAGGCGCTGGCCGGCCAGCTCGGCACCCAGATCGCCGCGGCCGAGCGCGCGAGCGCCGAGAAGACGCGCTTCCTGGCCACCGCGAGCCACGACCTGCGCCAGCCGCTGCATGCCATCGCCCTCTTCGGCGCCGCGCTGGAGAACGAGCTGCGCGAGCACCACGGCGGGCGCAACGCGCAGCAGCTGATGCGCGCGGTGAATGCGCTGGGCAGTTCGCTGGACACCATGCTTGACGTGTCGCGGCTCGACGCGGGCGTGGTCACGCCAGCCATCGCGCCCGTCTCGCTCGATGCGCTCTTCCGCTCGCTCAACCACATGTTCGCGGCGCGGGCCGAGCAGCGCCAGCTGCAGCTGCGCGTGCGCGCCAGCGGCCTTTGGGTACACAGCGATGCTCAGTTGCTCTACCGAATGCTCTCCAACCTCGTCGACAACGCGCTGAAGTACACGACGCGCGGCGGCGTCGCCGTGCGGGCCCGCGCGCGCGGCGGCGTGGTGTGGATCGAGGTGTTCGACACCGGCATCGGCATCGCTCCCGAGCAGCAGGAGCGCGTGTTCGAGGAGTACTACCAGGTGCACAACCCGGGCCGCGACCGCGCGCAGGGGCTGGGCATCGGCCTGTCGATCGTGCAGCGCCTCTCGCGGCTGCTGCAGCACCCGGTGCGGCTGAAGTCGCAGACGGGCCGCGGCAGCCGCTTCCGACTGGAGCTCCCGGCCGCCGAGGCGGTGGCGATGCCCGACGCCGGGCTGGCCGCGCCCGTGCGCACCATGGGGGTGCGAGGCGATCACGCGGCGCCGGCGGTGCACGGCCGCATCCTGCTGATCGACGACGAGGCCGAGATCCGCGAAGCCATGACCGGCCTCTTCCGGGCCCACGGCCTCGCGCTCGACGCCGTCTCCAGCGAGGCCGAGGCCGCCGAATTGCTGGGCCGGCCCGACGCGCACGAGCGGCCCTTCTCTCTTCTCATGTGCGACTACCGCCTCTGCGACGGCGAGAACGGCCTCGACGCGGGCATGCGCCTGCAGCGCCGCTTCGGGCTGCAGGCGCCGCTGCTGCTGGTGACGGGCGAGACGTCGCCAGATCGGCTGCAGCGCGTGCGCGCCTCCGGCATCCCGGTGCTGTTCAAGCCGGTGAACCCGGCGATGCTGCTGCGCGCGCTGGCCGAACTGGCGCCGGGGCCTCTCGCACACTGACCGGCCCGCCCGCGCCGGGGCGGATCCAGGCACATTGGGCTTTGGCCGACATGCGCGGCGCGCGACGCGTGTTAAGGTTTTTCCCGATGCCAAAGTCCTCCAGCAACACGCAGTTGCCTCCTCCGTTGGGCCGGGACGCAGCCCTCTTTCTCGACTTCGACGGTACGCTGGTCGGGCTTGCGCCCACGCCTGAAGCCATCGAGATTCCACCGGCCCTCGTGCCCCTGCTGGACGACCTGCGCGACCAGCTCGGCGGCGCGCTCGCCGTGGTGTCGGGCCGCCAGATCGACTCCATCGACCGCTTCCTCGCCCCGCTGCGGCTGCCCGCGGCCGGCGAGCACGGCGTGCAGCGCCGCGATGCCCAGGGCCGCATGCAGGAGCAGCGCGCGCCCGACCTTGTACCAATCCTCGACATCGCCAACGAGCTCGCGCGCGTGCACGAAGGCCTGCTGGTGGAGCGCAAGCACGCCGCCATCGCCCTGCACTACAGGCTCGCGCCGCAGCTGGAGGCCGTGTGCCGCGACGCGATGTCGCGCGCCATCGCGCACGATCCGATGCTGGAGCTGATGCACGGCAAGTTCGTGTTCGAGGTGAAGCCTGCGGGCGTCAACAAGGGCATCGCCATCGACGCCTTCATGGCCGAGGCGCCCTTCGCCGGCCGCGTGCCCGTCTTCCTCGGCGACGACACCACCGACGAGAGCGGCTTCGCCGTGGTGCAGCCGCGCGGCGGCGTGGCCGTGAAGGTCGGCTCCGGCCAGAGCCTGGCGCAGCACCGCCTGGAATCGCCGCTGGCCGTGTATGAATGGCTGGTGCAGGCACGCGACCTGCTCGCCGCACGGCCACCGAAAGAAACCGCAAGCCAACCCGAAGAATCACCGAGGAGCCCCCGATGAGCGAACAACAACTGCCGGCGGCGCCCGAGGAACGCGCCGGCCAGGCGCTGGCGGGCGCGGCCGGCCCCGACGACCGCGCGCCGGTCGACGCGAGGGCGGCCGCCGCCCCGGGCAAGCGCGGCTTCGCTCCACCGGCCGAACCTTCGCTCAACGTGGGCGTCATCGGCAACTGCGCCTACAGCGCGCTCATCGACTCGCGCGGCCGCGCCGTGTGGTGCTGCCTGCCGCGCTTCGACGGCGACCCGGTGTTCAACGCCCTGCTGCACCCCGGCGAGGATGCGGGCGCATGGAGCATCGACATCGAGGACTTCGCCGAATCGAAGCAGTGGTACGAGCCGAACACGGCCGTGCTGCGCACGCAGCTCTTCGACAGCGCCGGCCAGGGTATCGAGATCACCGACTTCGCGCCGCGCTTCTACAGCCGCTCGCGCTACTTCCGCCCGCTCATGCTCGTGCGCCGCGTGCGGCCCATTGCCGGCGCGCCGCGCATCCGGGTCTCGCTCGACCCGAGGTTCCAATGGGGCGCCTCGGCGCCGGTGGAGGTCACGCGCGGCAGCAACCACATCCGCTACGTCGGGCCCGACGTGACGCTGCGGCTGAACACCGACGCCTCGATCTCGCACATCCTCTCGCGCCAGCCCTTCGTGATCTCGCGCGAATACAACTTCATGTTCGGCGTGGACGAGACGCTGATGGACGGCATCGCCGACACCGCGCGCCGCTTCGAGCAGGAGACCATTTCGTACTGGCGCGTCTGGAGCAAGCGCCTGGCCATTCCTTTCGAATACCAGGACGCAGTGATCCGCGCGGCCATCACGCTGAAGCTCTCGCTGTACGAGGACACGGGCGCCATCGTCGCGGCCATGACCACCAGCATTCCCGAGGCGCCGGGCAGCCAGCGCAACTGGGACTACCGCTACTGCTGGCTGCGCGATGCCTTCTTCGTGGTGCGCGCGCTCAATTCGCTGAGCGAAGTCGGCACCATGGAGGACTACCTTCGCTGGCTCGGCAACGTGGTGATCGGCTCGCACGGCGAGCACATCCAGCCGCTGTACGGCATCGGGCTGGAGCGCGAGCTGCCCGAATCCTTTGTCGACCAGCTGCCGGGCTACCGCGGCATGGGCCCGGTGCGCGTGGGCAACCAGGCGCAGGAGCACTTCCAGCACGACGTGTACGGCAACATCGTGCTCGGCGCGGCGCAGGCCTTCCACGACCACCGGCTGCTCAGCCGCGCGGGGCTGGCGGAGTTTCCGCACCTCGAGGCGGTGGGCGAGCGCGCGGTGGCCGTCTACGGCACGCCCGACGCCGGCATGTGGGAGCTGCGCACCCGCGCGCGCGTGCACACCAGCTCGGCGCTGATGAGCTGGGCCGCCTGCGACCGGCTCTCCAAGATCGCACGCACGCTGGGGCTGGCCGAGCGCGCCGCCTACTGGCACGGCCATGCCGCGCGCATGAAGGAGGAGATCCTTGCCAAGTCGTGGTGCGAGGAGCGCCAGGCCTTCGCCGAGAGCTTCGGCGGGCACGAACTCGACGCGAGCATCCTTCTGATGGTGGAAGTGGGCCTGATCGACGCGCGCGATCCGCGCTTCATCTCCACCGTCGACGCCATGGAGAAGACGCTGTGCGACGGTCCCTACATGCGCCGCTACGAGGCCGCCGACGACTTCGGCAAGCCCGAGACCGCCTTCAACATCTGCACCTTCTGGCGCATCGACGCGCTCGCCAAGATCGGCCGCAAGGCCGAGGCCCGCCAGATCTTCGAGACCATGCTCGCGGCGCGAAACCCGCTGGGGCTGCTGTCGGAAGACACGCACCCGGTCACGGGCGAGATGTGGGGCAACTTTCCGCAGACCTACTCGATGGTCGGCATCATCAACGCAGCGGTTCGGCTGTCCGCCCCCTGGGACTCCGCAATATGAGCCGCCTCGTCGTCATCTCCAACCGCGTGGCCGACCCGCGCAAGCCCGCCGCCGGCGGCCTCGCCGTGGCGCTGGGCGAGAGCCTGCAGCAAAGCGGCGGCCTGTGGTTCGGCTGGAGCGGCCAGATCATCGAGGGCGGCCCGACCGGCGAGGGCGAGCTGCACCGCCAGCAGGCCGGCAAGGTCACGCTGGCCACCCTCGACCTCAGCCGCGAGGACCACGACAGCTACTACCTGGGCTACAGCAACGACGTGCTCTGGCCGGTGTTCCACAACCGGCTCGACCTGGCCCACTTCGACGCCGGCTTCGTCGCCGGCTACCGGCGGGTGAACCAGCTCTTCGCGCGCAAGCTGCTGCCGCTGCTGAAAGACGACGACATCATCTGGGTGCACGACTACCACCTGATACCGCTGGCGGCAGAGCTGCGCGCCATGGGCTGCAAGCAGCGCATCGGCTTCTTCCTGCACATTCCGCTGCCGCCGCAGATCATCATCGCGGCCATTCCGCAGCATGCGTGGCTGATGCGCTCGCTGTTCTCGTACGACCTGATCGGCTTCCAGGCGCAGCAGGACGTGCAGCACTTCGAGCACTACGTGCGCAACGAGGCCGCCGGCGAGTACCTGGGCAACGACATGTACCGCGCCTACGGGCAGACGGTGCGCAGTGCCGCCTTTCCCATCGGCATCGACGTGGACGAGTTCGCGGCGCTCACGCATGCGAAGGAGTCGCGCGACATGTACGAGACCATGAAGCGCGAATACTCGCAGCGCCGGCTGCTCATGGGCATCGACCGGCTCGACTACTCGAAGGGCATCCCGCAGCGGGTGCGCGCGTTCCGCGAGCTGCTGGCGAACTACCCCGAGAACCGGCGCAGCGCCACGCTGATCCAGATCGCCTCGCCCACGCGCGAGACGGTCGACGCGTACGCCGACATCCGGCGCGAGCTCGAATCGCTGTGCGGCGCCATCAACGGCGACTACGGCGAGCTCGACTGGATGCCCGTGCGCTACATCCACCGCATGGTGGCGCGCAAGCGCGTGCCGGGGCTGTGCCGCGCTGCGGCCGTGGGCTTGGTGACGCCGCTGCGCGACGGCATGAACCTCGTCGCCAAGGAATACATCGCCGCGCAGGACCCGGCCGACCCGGGCGTGCTGGTGCTGTCGCGCTTCGCCGGCGCCGCCGAGCAGCTGAAGGAAGCGCTGCTGGTGAATCCCTACGACACCCACGGCACCGCCGAGACGGTGCAGCAGGCGCTGCAGATGCCACTGGAGGAGCGGCGCGAACGGCACCAGAAGCTGCTGTCGCGCATCCGCGAGCAGGACATCCACTGGTGGCGGCGCAGCTTCCTGGATGCGCTGCGCGAGGCGGCCAGCGAGCGCTGACTCCCTGGCCGGTCGCTCACCAGCCGGTCAGCAGCCGCACCAGGCGCATCACCGGCCGCGGCTGGACAGGGGCGGCCGCCCTCGCGGCCATGGGCGCATGCACCCGCAGGTGCACCGGCGTCAGCGCCGACACCTCGATCCACCCGCCGTGCGGCAGGCGGTGCATGTCGCCTTCCTCGAGCAGCGTCTCGGTCATGAACACGGTCTCGCCGAACCAGCCCGGCGGCGACACCACGCGCGCGCTGCCTTCGGCCAGCTGGAGCCAGGCGCCGGCCTCGACCGAGGTGCGCAGGGACTGTCCGGGTTCGAGGACGATGGAATCGGGCGCTTGGGAGAGTGCGGTGATCATGGCGGCTACGTCGGCATAGGTGGGTTGGACGAGGCTTCATCGTAGGAATCCTGCTGCCCGGAAAACAGGCACACGCCATGGCTATTGCGACCGGAACAGCATGGCTGGAAACGCATCTGTTATGGTCGTTTTCCCAGGCAACTGCATCTGTTTTCGGATGCCCGATGCGGGGAACATCGATCCATGGACTCGCTACCGCTCTACCGCCAGCTTTCCGCGCACTACGTGGATGCGATCCACACCGGCTCGCTCAAGCAGGGCGACAAGCTGCCATCGCTGCGCAGCCTGATGCGGCTGCACGACATCAGCCTGTCCACCGCGCTGCAGGTCTGCCGCGCCATGGAAAGCGACGGCTGGGTCGAGGCGCGCGACCGCTCCGGGTATTTCGTGCGCCGGCCGCAGCGGCTGGCCATCGCGCCGATGGAAGAACCGGTGGCCGACGTGCCGCCCGACCCGGCGCAGTTCGTGAGCATGCGCGCGCGCATGGCCAACTTCATGGCGCGCGGGCGGCATACGGGCGTGAAGCTCAACTTCGCGATCGCCCGCGCAGCGCCCGAGCTGTATCCCGCGGAGGCCCTGCGCAACTCGATGACGCGCGCCCTGCGCCAGCGGCCCGAACTGCTGACCACCGCCTCGTCGCAGAAGGGCCACGAGCAGTTCCGCGAGGCCGTGGCGCAGCGCAGCCTGCGCATAGGCATGACGGTGGCGCCCGACGAGGTGCTGGTCACCAACGGCTGCATCGAGGCGCTGAACCTCGCGCTGCGCGCCGTCGCGAAGCCCGGCGACACGGTGGCGGTGGAGTCGCCCACCTTCTACGGCCTGCTGCAGGTGCTCGAGAGCCTGGGCCTGCGCGCGCTGGAGATCCCGACCAGCCCGCAGACCGGCATCTCGCTGGAAGCGCTGGACCTGGCCATCCACACCTACGACGACATCAAGGCCGTGGTGGTGGTGCCGCACCTGCAGAACCCCATCGGCAGCGTGATGCCCGACAGCCACAAGCAGCGGCTCGCGCACCTGTGCGAGAGCCACGGCATCGCTCTGGTCGAGGACGACACCTACAGCGACCTGGTGGAGACCGACGCGCCGCTGCGGGCGCTGAAGTCGTGGGACCGCACCGGCAACGTGATCTATTGCGCCTCGCTGCACAAGGTGCTGGCGCCGGGGCTGCGGCTGGGCTGGATCACCGCCGGGCGCTGGCATGCGCAGGTGGAGATGCTCAAGTACGCGCAGACCCGCAACAACGAGGCGCTGGCGCAGATCGCCGCCGGCGAGTTCATCGCGGGCGGGCGCTACGACCGCCACCTGCGCCGCCTGCGCGAGCGGCTGCACATGCAGCGCGACCAGACGGCCGACGCCATCGCCCGCTACTTCCCGGCCGGCACGCGGCTGAACCTGCCGCGCGGCGGGCTGCAGCTGTGGGTGGAGCTGCCGCAGCAGCGCTCGTCGGTGAACGTGTTCGACGCCGCGCTGCGCGAACAGATGCTGGTGGCGCCGGGCGCGCAGTTCTCGAACTCCGGGCGCTTCGACAACTACCTGCGCATCAACTGCGGCTGGCCGTTTTCGAAGGCGGTGGACGCGGGGCTGCGGCGGCTGGGCGAGATCGTCTCGGCAGTGCCTCCGCCACGCTAGCCGCCGGCGCTTCGGCGCGATTCAGACGATGTAGAACACGACGGCGTCGCGCCTTGCGGCCGCTTCGGCGAAGAAGCGCTTCACGCCGTCCATGAAGCCCGCGAGGTCCTGAGCGCCTTCCTGCCAGGCCTTGGCCCAGTACAGCTCGCCGAACTTCGCCGGCTCGGCAGTGAATCGGCCCACCAGCGCCGCCACGTCGCACTGCGCGAGCCGTGCCGCCGCGCGCTCCACGTGGGCGGCCGTGAGGTAGATGCAGCCCAGGCCGTCGGTGCCGTCGAGCTCCTCGCCGTCGACCGCCTCGGGCATCAGCGTGCGCACCACGTCCCAGGCCTGCTCCACCGTCTGGCTGTCGTGCGGGCCACCCTTGGCCGCGGGCGAATTCAGGAAGGCGGAGACGGTGGACGGATCGATCACCAGCGCGCGCAGCCGGTAGCGGTCGAGGGCATAGAAGGCGGCGCCGATGCTCAAGTGCTGGGCTCCATGCGGGCGGCGCGCGCCACCGCCGCGAGCGCGATGCTCACGCTGTCGATGTTGCGCTGCGCGTTGTCGATGTTCCTGAAATGGTCGGGCGCGCAGATCTGGTTGAGCAGCAGCGTGCGCTTGAAGTGCGCAAGCGCCTGGCGCAGCTCGCCCTCTTCCTGCGCGATCAGGCCCAGGTCGTTGTGCGCATTGGCGGCCGACGACGAGATGCCGCGGCAGCTGCGCTGCTGGATGTCGAGCGAGCGCTCGAACAGCTCCCGCGCCCGCACGAAGTCGCGGCGCGCCATGAAGAGGCTCGCGAAGTTGTTGAGCATGTCCGAATGCAGCTCGGCGTCGCCCTCGCCCGGCGGGAGCTTGTCGAGGTGCACCAGGGCGCGTGCGTAGCAGAGCTCGGCCTTCGCGTCCTGGCCCGACTCGGCATAGAGGAACGCGAGGTTGTTGAAGGCGCGTACCACGCCGTCGCTGGAGCCGCCTCCGGCCTCGGCCACCGCCATGGCGATGGTCTTCTTGTAGAGCGCCTCGGCCTCGTCGGCACGTCCGGCCGCGGCATGCAGCAGCGCCAGCGTGTTGGTCGGACCGCGCCGCCAGCTGTCGTCCAGCCCGAGCTGCGCGGCCACGGCGAGGGCCTCGTCGGCCGAGGCCTGGGCCTTCTCGTTCCAGCGCAGCCGCCGGCACAGCTCGGCATGGCTGGACAGATGCAGCACCACGCTGCGGTGCGCGCCGCCGTGCAGGCGGCGGCTGGTGGCGATGGCCTCCGCGCAGAGCCTTTCGGCGCTCTTCAGGTCGCCCTGCGCGAGCGCGTCGCGGTAGCGGGCCTCGCGGTCGTCCAACAGGTTCAGCAGTGCGCCCTGCTCGTCGGTGGTCGCGCCGCGCGCCTTGCGCTGCTCGATGCCGACCAGCGTCAGGTCCAGCGCCTTGCGGGCGACGTCCATGTCCTCCGCGGGCATGCCGAGCTTGCGGCCGATGGACAGGCTTTCCTCGAGGCTGGCGCGTGCCTTGTCGAAGGCGTCGATCTGGTAGCAGGCCTGGCCGAGCATGCACAGGGTCATGGCGAGGTTCTGGTGCGGGCCCTTGAACACGCGGCGCGTGGCGGCGACGATCTGCTCGCCGATGGCGACGGCCTGCGTCCAGTCGCCGGCCTCGGCGGCGGCCACGAAGCGCTCCTGCAGCTTGTTGGCTTCGGCGAGGGCGGCAAGGTCGTAATCCTTGGCGGGGTCCCTCGGCGCGGGGCGGCGGGAGGCGTGGCGCGCGGCGGCGGGCGGGGTTTCCTCTTCTTCCTCCTCGGCCGGGCGCTGCGCCTGCAGCTGACTCATGCGCCGATGGATCCACCACAGGTCGAACAGCATCCACGGCAGCAGCACCATCAGGCAGAAGCGGCCGCCCGGCAGGCCGGCGATTCCGTACACCAGAAACGCCAACTGCCCCGCCCCGCCCAGGTAGCTGCCCAGATAGAAGCGGTGCGCGCCGATGAAGCCGCCCACCAGCCACAGCAGGTAGGCGAACGAGCGGCGGCGAGGCAAGGGGGTCATGGTTCGCCGGGTGCCCGGGTCAGTCGAGCAGCGCGAGCGCCGCGTAGTCGCCGACCTTGTCGCCCAGGCCGGCGGACATGAGGCGCACGCCATGCGTGAGCGGCGGCAGCTTGCCGTCGATGTGCGCCTGCAGCCTCGGCAAGAGGAAGTCGCGGTGGTGCCAGAACACGCTGCCACCCAGGCTGATGCCCTGCAGGTCGAGCGTGGCGATCAGGTTGTAGAGCATGCGGCCCATCACGCGGCACAGCGCGTCGACGATTTCCAGCGAATGCCGCTCGCCGGCCGCCGCCGAGTTGAAGAGATCGGCCGCCGACTGGCCGAAGCGCCGCGCGATCGAGTTGCCGGCGATCAGCCCCTCGACATCGCCCACGTTGCCGCAGCCGCACAGCGCGCCGCTGGCATCGTCCACCACGAAGCTGTGGCCCGCGTGGCCGGCATTGCCGTTCTTGCCGCGCAGCGCGCGGCCATCCACGCAAAGGCCGACGCCGACCCCGGTGCTCCAGGTGACGTAGGCACAGTTGTCCATCCCCTTGAGCGCGCCCCAGTGGCGCTCGGCTTCCAGCGCGGCCACCGCGTCGTTCTCGACCCGCACGCGGGGAAAGCGCTTGGCCAGCGGTGCCTCGATCAGCGCGGTCATCCAGTTGTTGGGCAGGCCACGCGCCGGGCCGGCAATGCCGCCGCAGATGTTGGGCGTGGCCAGCTCGACCTTGCCATCATGCAGCTCGAAGGGCCCGGCCGACGACACGCCCACCCGGTCGATGGAAGCCGGATCGACACCCTGCTGCGCGCAGACCTCGTCGATCATCCGCATGATCTGCACCGCCACCGCGTCGTTGTCGCCGGTCTTGGCCGTAGGCTCGCTGCGGCGGCCGATCAGCGGCGCGTCGCTCGAGGCGGAAAGGCTCACGGCTACCTTGGTGCCGCCGATGTCTACGCAGGCTCTCATTGCGGTTCGTCTTTTCCTTGTCTGGTTCTGTGCTCTGTCTACAGAAAGCGCGCCACCAGCGCCGCGATCATGCTGAGCACGATGGTGCTGGCGATGGGCAGCTGCCACTCGCGGCCGAAGGCGCGGAACTCGAAGTCGCCCGGCAGCCGTCCGAAGCCGAAGCGGCGCAGCCAGGCGGTCAGGCCGCTCATGAGCACCAGCGCGAGGACGACGACGATCAGCCAGCGAAGCATGGGCAACAGTCTAGGCCGAGAGAATGGCCATCGCTTGCCGGTGGAGTTCGGGCGTTGCGGCCGCGATCACCCGGCCGTCGGACTTCAGGCCCAGTGGCTGCCCCAGCCAGTCGGTGATGACGCCGCCGGCCGCCTCGATCAGCCCGGCCGGGCCGAGGTAGTCGTAGGGCTGGAGGCCGGTCTCGACCACGAGGTCGATGGTGCCGCCCGCCAGCTGGGCGTAGCCGTAGCAGTCGCCACCGAAGCGGCGCATGGCGCACTGGCGGCTCAGGCGATCGAAGGCGCTCCAGTCGGCCGGCGCGAAGATGTCGGGCGAGGTAGTGACGATGCGGGCCTTGGCCACTTCGGTGCAGCCGCTCACGCGCACCGGCTGGCCGTCGCGCGTCGCGCCCTGGCCCGCCACGCCGATCCAGCGCTCCTTGAGCACCGGCATGTCGATCATGCCCAGCGCCACGCGCCCGCCCTGCAGCACGCCGATCAGCGTGCCCCACAGCGGCGAGCCGGTGATGAAGCTGCGCGTGCCGTCGATGGGGTCGAGCACCCAGATGCGCCCGGCATCGAGCCGCTCGGGGCCGTGCTCTTCGCCGTAGATGCCGTCCGCCGGAGCGCGCGCGGCGAGGATCTCGCGCATGGCCGTCTCGGCGGCGCGGTCGGCCAGCGTGACGGGGCTTTCGTCCGCCTTGGTGATGATGTCCAGCGGCGTGCGGAAGTAGTGCATCGACTTGGCGGCGGCGGCATCGGCCAGCGCTTCGGCGATCGGCGAGAGGTCGGAAGAGGAGGAGCTCATGAAAGAGTTGGAAACGCTTGCCAAAACCTGCAATTAGACCCGAGCCGGCCCCTGTTTGACACAGCGGGCCCGCCAGCCCTAGCATGGCCCGGAAATTGCCGCGAACTACGACAAATGGCTTCTTTCACCCACCTGCGCCCGGCCCTGCTCGCCCTCGTGCTCGGCGCCTCGGCCTTTCTGGCCCACGCCACACCCTCCGACACCGAAGACAAGCTGATCGACACGCTGATACAGCGGGTCTCGAAGATGAGCTCGATGATCTTCCTGCGCAACGGCAGCGAGTACAACGCCTCCGACGCCGCCAAGCACATGCAGGCGAAGTACGACTACTTCAAAAAGGAGCTGGTCACGGCCGAGGACTTCATCGAGCGCTGCGCCTCGCGCTCGGAGATGACCGGACAGGCCTACAGGGTGAAGCTCACCAACGGCACGGTGCGCGACGCCAACGAGTTCCTCAACAGCGAACTGCGCGCGCTGCGGCAGGCGACAGGCGCGAAGAAGCCCGGCGGCTAGCCGGGCACCCTAGCGCTGCTGCCCCCAGCGGCGCACCGTCAGCCGCTCCAGCGTCCTGAAGCCCAGGCTCTCGACCAGCAGGCCGATCAGCACCACCAGCGCGAGCCCCGCGAACACGCGGTCGGTATAGAGCTCGTTGCGGTTCTGGAAGATGTACCAGCCCAACCCTCCCTTGCCCGACGAGGCGCCGAACACCAGCTCCGCCGCGATCAGCGTGCGCCAGGCGAAGGCCCAGCCGATCTTCAGCCCCGACAGGATCGACGGCAGCGCCGCCGGCACCAGGATCTGCAGCACGTAGCGCAGCCCCCTGAGACCATAGTTGCGCCCGGCCATGCGCAGCGTGTCGGGCACGCCCTGGAAGCCCGCGTAGGTGTTGAGCGCCAGCGGCCACAGCACCGAATGGATCAGCACGAACACCAGGCTGCCGCGCCCCAGCCCGAACCACAGCAGCGCCAGCGGCAGCAGCGCGATGGCGGGCAGCGGGTTGAACATGGAGGTGAGCGTGTCCAGCAGGTCGCGGCCGAGGCGCGTCGACACCGCGAGCGTGGTGAGCGCGAAGGCCAGCAGCACGCCGGCGACGTAGCCCTGCAGCAGCACGGCCAGCGAGATGCGCACCTTCTCGATCAGCTCGCCGCTCACAAGACCGTCGAACAGCGCCGCCGCAGTGGCAGTGAAGGTGGGCAGCAGCAGGTCGTTGTTCTGCCACCGCGCCGCCAGCTCCCACAGCACGGCAATGACGGCGAGGATCAGCCCCTTGCGCAGCCAGGCCTGCGACCAGATGCGCTCACCCAGCGGCAGCGAACGCTCCACCGGCACATCGGTGAAGGGCTCCAGCGTGCGCTCGTACTCGGGGCGGACCGGCGGGACGACAGCGCTCATACGGCAGCCTCCTCTTCGAACAGCACGTCATGGATGCGCTGCGCCGTGCCCTGGAATTCGGCGCCGCCCAGGCTGTCGAGCGTGAAGGCATGGCTGTTGATCTCGGCGCGCATGCGCCCCGGATGCGGCGACAGCAGCGCGATGCGGTTGCCCACCACCAGCGCCTCCTCGATCGAGTGGGTGACGAACAGCAGCGTGAAACGCACCTCCTCCCACAGCTCGAGCAGCTCCTGCTGCATCCTGCGGCGAGTGAGCGCGTCGAGCGCAGCGAAAGGCTCGTCCATCAGCAGCACGCGCGGCTGCATCGCCAGCGCGCGGGCGATCGCCACGCGCTGCTTCATGCCGCCCGAGAGCTGGTGCGGATGCACGTCGGCGAACTTCGAGAGGCCGACCTTGTCGAGGTAGTGCAGCGCGCGTTCGGCCGCCTCCTTTCTGCCGAGCGTGCGCGAGGCCAGCAGCGGGAACATCACGTTCTGCTTCACCGTCTTCCACGGCGGCAGCTGGTCGAACTCCTGGAACACGACGATGCGGTCGGGGCCTGGTTGCGCCACGCGCCTTCCGTCGAGGCGGATCTCGCCCTCGACCGGCGGAATGAACCCGGCCACCGCCTTCAGCAGCGTGGACTTGCCGCAGCCCGAGGGGCCGAGCAGCACGAAGCGGTCGGCGGCATGGACGTCGAAGCTCACGCGGTGCGTGGCACGCACGACGCGTTCGGGGGTGCGGTATTCGAGGCTGACGTTGTCGACCTGCAGCAGCGGCACGCTGTCTTGCTCCCTCTCCCGCTCGCGGGAGAGGGTCGGGGTGAGGGCCGGTGGAGATGCCGGAGGCTCCCCCCTCATCCCCGCCCTCTCCCGATGGGAGAGGGAGTCACCCCGCGAATCGAGGACTGCCGCCGTGCCGCTCATCAGTTCCCCGACACGTTCTGCACGTCGTCGAAGAAGTAGTCCTTCACCGAAGCCGGCTTGTTCCTGATCGCGCCCACGCGGTGCATGAACTCCGCCAGCGGATAGGTGTTCTGCGGCGTGGTCTTGAACTGCACCTCGGGGTTCCTGATGATCTTCAGAAGCAGGTCGCGCTCGAGCTTCGCGTTGCTCACCTTCAGGTAGATGTCGGCGGCCTTCTCGGGGTTGGCCGTGACGAACTTCGCCGCCTCGTCGAGCGCGTCGACGAAGGCCTTGTAGGTCTTCGGGTTCTCGCTGCGGAATTTCTCCGTCGCGTACAGCACCGTCGCCGACGATGGCCCGCCCAGCACCTGGTACGAGTTGAGCACGATGCGCGCATTCGGGTTGCCCGCGAGCTCCTGCTCCTGGAACGGCGGATTGCCGAAGTGCGCCGTGATCTCCGTGCCGCCCTTGATGATCGCCGCCGCCGCATCGGGATGCGGCACCGCCACGCTGATCCTGTCGAGCCTGTTGAACTCCTTGTCGCCCCAGAGCTTGGCCGAGGCGAACTGCAGCACGCGCGACTGCACCGAAACGCCCACCGCGGGCAGTGCGATGCGGTCCTTGTCGGTGAAGTCGGCAATCGACTTCACGTTCGGGTTGTTGCTCACCAGGTAGTACGGGAAGTTGCCCAGCGAGGCCACGCCCTTCACGTTCTGCTTGCCCTTGGTGCGGTCCCACAGCGTGAGCAGCGGCCCCACGCCGGCGCCCGCGATCTCGATGTTGCCCGACAGCAGCGCGTCGTTCACCGCCGAGCCGCCCGAGAGCTTGACCCACTCGACCTTGGCGTCGATGCCCGCGGCCTTCGCATGTTTCTCGATGAGCTTCTGCTCCTGCGCCACGTTGAGCAGCAGGTAGACGATGCCGAACTGCTCGGCGATGCGGATCTGGCCTTCCGCATGCGCGGCAAGGCTGCCGGCGAGAAGGCCGAGGCCGGCGACGAGCGCCGCGGCTTTGCGGGTGAAACGGTTCATTGGAAGCGGTGGCTAGGAAAGAAAAATCAGAAAGGCGTGTCGCCGACGATCGTGGTGCGGTTCAGGCGCCGGCGCAGGTGGTCGGGCGTGCCCGCTGCCAGGTGCATCAGCGAGCGGTTGTCCCAGAACACCAGGTCATGCGGCGCCCACTGGTGGCGATACACGAACTCGGGCTTCACGCTGTGCGCGAACAGCTCGGCCAGCAGCGCGTCGCTCTCTTCCTGAGGCAGCCCGACGATGCGCGTCGTGAAGTGCTCGCTGACGAAGAGCGCCTTGCGGCCCGTCTCCGGGTGAGTACGAACCACCGGCTGCACCGCGGGCGCGACCTGGTCGATCTGCGCCTGCGAGAGCTTCGGCCGCCATGGGTTCTTCGCGCGCAGCTCCTCGTACTTGGCGAGGTAGCTGTGCTCGGCCTTCAACGGCAGGATGCGCTGCTGCAGTTCGGGGCTCAGCGACTCCCATGCGAGATGCTGGTCGGCGAAGAGCGTGTCGCCGCCTTCGCTCGGCAGTTCCTGCGCGTGCAGCAGCGAGCCGAGGCTGGGCTTTGGCTTGTATGAGATGTCGGAGTGCCAATAGACGCCCGCGTCGCCGAGGCCGATGGGCTCGCCGTTCTCCTTGATGTTGGAGACGATGAGGATCTCGGGGTGGTTCTTGAGCTGGAACTGGTGGAGGACGTGGATTTCGAGCGGGCCGAAGCGGTGGCTGAAATCGATGTGCTCTTGCGGGGTGATCTGCTGGTTGCGGAAGACCAGGACGTGGTGGTCGAGATGGGCCTTGTGGAGGCGGGTGAAGTCTTCGGTGTTGATGGGCTTCGAGATGTCGAGGCCTACTACCTCGGCGCCGACCGGGGCATTGAAAGGGCGCACTTCGAAGTGCTGCGAAGGGGGGCTTACCTCGCTGGCAGGGGCGGCAGTCATGCCGGGAATGTAGGGGGCGGGGTTTGGATCGGCAACGAACTCTTTGTTGCTAGCTTATGACTTTGTTTTTTGGCGTGGTGAGGGATTGCTTCCCGGGGCCGGGTCTCGGCCCGGCGGCCGACTCACTTTCTTTTGCTTCGCCAAAAGAAAGTAAGCAAAGAAAAGGCGACCCTACTGTCTGCGTCCCTCCGCTTCGCTACGGGCAACCTGCGGTGCTCGACGTAGGAGGGGGTCCGCAGAACTCGCTCCACTACGTTGCGCTCAGACAGCTACGGCCCTTATCCCTCCTACGTCTGCGCTCCTCGGCGCAGCCAGAAGGGATCGATCCGCGCCATCGCTGCGCTCGGCTTTTGAACAGCCTTGGACTGGCCTTCGCTTCGCTTGGCCACAGATTCGATTCAGTGGATTCAACAACCACAGGGATTCATTCCAGGCACGGCAGGCGCGAAGCCCCTGCCGTGCCTTGGGGGCCGAGCGAAGCAAAGGCCCGAGCGTCTCCCCTCCCCTCTGGCTGCGCCGAGGAGCGCAGCGTTTCGCGGATCAGGGCTCGCAGCTGTTTGAGCGAAGCGAGTTCTGCGAGACCCCGCGAAACGCGAGCACCGCAGGTTGCCCGCAGCGAAGCGGAGGGTCGCAGACAGTGGGGTCGCCTTTTCTTTGCCTACTTTCTTTTGGCGAAGCAAAAGAAAGTAGGTCGCCCGCCGGGGCGAGTCCCGGCCTCGGGAAGCAAAGCAAACGCAGTCACTCAAAGCGTATGACTGCGATCCCCCTCCCTGAACCCCATCGCGTCCCAAGCTTCCCCAACAGCAAACGCCACAACCTTGAACAACTCCCCCATCTCATGCTCATGGATGAGCCGAGCCGCCATCCCCCGCTCAGCAACAGTCCCTTGCTCCATCACCCCAAGCAACCCGCAATTCAAAAGAAACCGCGCCTGACTCGTATAGCCAAGCACAGCAAGCCCAGCATCCTGTCCAGCAAGAGCAACCCCAGTGAAGTCGACGTGTGCAGTGATGTCCTTGTAGCCAACATCAGACAGCGGATCCCCATCGGCCTTGTGCCCCCGATGACACATCACAGTTCCCATATGCCTCTGCGGGTGGTAGTACTCCGCCTCGGGAAACCCATAGTCGATAAGAAAAGCCGCCCCCTTCTTCAACCGATCCGCCAGCGTCGCAACAAACGCCTTGGCCTGCGGATGAATCTCCGTGAGGTAGTCATGCTCTCCAGGCACCTCCACCGGCGGCCGCAGTTCAGTCGCACGATCGGCCCACGCCCATCCATCGTCCGAAGCGTTCCGCACAACGCCCCGCTCGAACCATTGCCCGCCGGCACGCGCCAGCAACTGCACCGGCATCGCATCGAGCACCTCATTGCCAACGACAACCCCCTGCATCGATTCAGGCAGTTCGTTGAGCCACTCCACACGCCCCGCATGCCCCGCCAGCGCCTGCTGCTGCCGCTCCCTCAAGGTCCCCGACAGATCGACGATCCGATAGCGCACATCCCCACGCCCCATCCCATCGAGCGCATGCAGCAGTTGCACGGCCAACGCACCGGAGCCCGCACCGAATTCCCAGACCGTATCGGTCCCGGTCTTCTCCAGCGCCTCGGCCACCTGCGCGGCCAGGGCCTGGCCGAACATGGGCGTGAGCTCGGGCGCAGTCACGAAGTCGCTACCCGAAGAAGGCATGTGCCCGAACTTGGCCAGTGTGTTGGCGTAGTAGCCGAGGCCGGGCGCGTACAGCGCGAGGGCCATGAAGCGGTCGAAGCCTATCCACCCACCCGCGCGCTCGACGGAACGCGCGATGAGGTGGTCGAGGGCGGTAGGTAAACTGCTGGGGGTCGTCTTTGTCGTCACAGCGCCATTCTCCCTCTCCCCGCATGAGCCCCGCCTCCCCCGCATCCAACTCCCCCCGCACGGTCCTCGTCACGGGCGCGGGCCGCCGGCTCGGCCGCGAGATCGCGCTCGCACTGGCCGCGGGCGGCTGGCAGGTGGCGGTGCACTACCGGAACTCGCGCGCCGAAGCCGAGCAGACCGTCGCCGACTGCGCCGCGCTCTCGGGCGACTCGGCCCTGTTCTCGGCCGACCTGGACGACGAACAAGCCACGCGCGCGCTGCTGCCCCGCGTGGTGGCGCGCTTTCGCAGCGTCGATGCCGTCGTGCACAGCGCGGCCCTCTTCGAGCACGACGAGGCCGCCACCTTCGGCTACGCGCTCATGGAGCGCCATGCGCGCAGCAACACCGGCGCGGCCATCCTGCTGGCGAATGCGCTGCACGAGCACCTGGCCGCGCGCGACGCCCACGGCGCCGTCGTCCACCTGCTCGACCAGAAGCTCTGGAACCCGAACCCCGACTTCCTGAGCTACACGCTGTCCAAGGCTGCGCTCGAGGCCGCGACGCCGATGCTGGCGCTGGCCCTGGCGCCGCGCGTGCGCGTGGTGGGCGTGGCGCCCGGCCTCACGCTGGCGAGCCACATGCTGGACGACGACAAGTTCGCCCAGCTGCACAAGCTGTCGCCGCTGGGCCGCTCGTCCACGCCCGAGGACGTTGCCGCCACGGTGAAGTTCGCGCTGGAGAACCGCTCGATCACCGGCACCACGCTGCTGGTGGACGGCGGCCAGCACCTGATGAAATTCGAGCGCGATTTCTCGCTCATGTGAGCCCATCCACCATGTCCACTCCCTCGCACGGCCGCCAGACACTCACCCTCCAGGGCCTGCGCTTCGACGCCAACCTGGGCATCCTCGAGCAGGAAAAAACGGCGCCCCAGCCGATCCTGGTCGACGCCGAACTCAATCTCGGCCCCCAGCCGCTGCTGCCGCAGGACGACGACATCTTCCACGTGCTCGACTACCGCAAGGTGCGCCGCATCATCATCGACGAGTGCACCGCCGAGCACGTCAACCTGCTGGAGAGCCTGATCGGCAAGCTGGCGCAACGGCTGCTGCAGCTGCCCGGCGTGCTGGGCGTGCGCGTGAAGATCGCCAAGCTGGAGATCTTCGACGACTGCGAGGTGGCGATCCGCATGGAAGCCGGCGAGTGGTGAGCTAGCCGGACGTCCTGCATTTCTTTCAGGCGGCCGAGCCGCAGGCAACGGCTGTCTTCTTCGAGGCGACAGGCCACATGCGCACCCCCAGCGCCCCGAGCGCCGACACCGAGGCCATCGCCGCCACGCCCGGCCATCCCCACTGCGCCAGCACCAGGGCACCCAGCGCGGAGCCCGTGGCCATGCCGACGAACACACCCGTGAAGAACACCGCATTGAGCCGGCTGCGTGCGCCGGGGTCGATGCCGTAGACCACCGTCTGGTGTGCGATCAGCGCGGCCTGCAGCCCGAAGTCGAAGCCGATGGCGGCGACCACGATCAGCCCCAACCGGGTAGCGGGCGTCGCCAGCAGCGGTGCGAACAGCATCGCGGCGAACGACACGGCGACCAGCGCGGCGCCCATGCGGATCACCAGCTCGGGCCCGCGGCGGTCGGCAAGGCGCCCCGCGATCGGCGCGGCCAGCGCACCCGCAGCACCGGCCAGGCCGAAGGCACCGGCGGCCGCACTGCCCAGGTGGAACGGCGCGCCATGCAGCATCACGGCCAGCGTCGACCAGAAGGCGCTGAAGCCCACCGACAGCAGGGCCTGCGCGAAGGTCGCGCGGCGCAGCGCGCCATGGCGCTTCCACAGGCCGCCCAGCGAACCCAGCAGCGCGCCGTAGCCGAGGTGTGTGGTCGGGCGCAGGCGCGGGAGGCCGCGCGCCGCCGCGGCACCGATGAATGCAATGCTCACGGCCGCGACGACGAACATCGTGCGCCAGCCGAAGTGCTCGGCCACGAAGCCGGCGAGCACGCGCGACAGCAGGATGCCCAGCAGCAGCCCGGTCATCACCGTGCCGACGATCCGGCCGCGATGTGCCTCGGGCGCCAGCGTGGCGGCGGCCGGCACAACGTCCTGTGCCAGCGTTGCCGCCAGGCCGATGACCAGGCTCGCCACCAGCAGCGGCGCGACCGAGGGCGAGAACGCCGCGCCCAGCAGCGCGAGCACCAGCACCGAAGCCTTGGCGAGGATGATGCGGCGCCGGTCGAAGCGATCGCCCAGCGGCGCAAGCAGCAGGATGCCCAGCGCATAGCCCAGCTGCGTGAGCGTGGGCACGAAGCCCACGGAGCGGGCCGAGGCGCCGATGTCGGGGCCGAGCACGCCCAGCATGGGCTGGCTGTAGTAGAGCGCCGCGACGCCGAAGCCGGCACTGGCCGCCAGCAGCAGGATCAGCGATCCCGGCAGCTTTTCATGCGTTTTCTGAATAGGAGACATGGTGTAAACCCTTTGATTCGAGAAGCAACGGCCGGAGTTTGCGAGCCAATTCCCTCTGAAGGTAGTTCCGGGCGTTGAACAATTGATATACGCTTGACGCATGGCAACGCCCCTTCCGCAGCCTTCGGCAGACCGCATCGAGCTGATGCAGACCTTCGTGCGCATCGTCGAGGCCGGCAGCCTGTCAGCCGCCGCGGCCCAGATGGGCACCACCCAGCCCACCGTGAGCCGCCGCCTGCAGGCGCTCGAACGCTCGCTGGGCGTGCGGCTGCTGCAGCGCTCCACCCACGCGATGAAGCTCACCGAGGACGGCGAGCGCTGCTTCGACCGTGCCAGGGAGCTGATCCTGAGCTGGAGCGCCTTCGAGGCCGAACTGCGCGGCGTCGGCGACCAGCCCGAGGGCCGGCTGCGCGTGGTGGTGCCGCATGCCTTCGGGCAGCAGCTGCTGGTCGGGCCGCTGGCCACATATCTGCAGCGCCATCCGCAGGTGACGGTCGAATGGCTGCTGCACGACAGCCCGCATGACGAAACGCCCGACTTCATCGCCGAGGGCGTGGACTGCGCGATCCGCGTGGGCGAGGTGACGGACCCCAACGCCGTGGCGATCCGCCTCTTCGAGGTGCCGCGCATCGCGGTCGGGGCGCCGTCGCTCTTCGGGGGCGGCACGCCGGTGCCGGCGCACCCCGCCGAGCTCGAGGCCCTGCCCTGGCTGGCGGCGCGCAATTTCTACCGGACCGAAGTCGTGTTCACGCACGAAGGCTCGGGCGAGGTGTACCGCGTGCCCATACGCCCGCGCTTGATCACCGACAGCCTCTACGCCCTGCGCAGCGCGGCCGTGCTGGGCGTGGGCGTCGGCGTGTCGTCGGCCTGGATGCTGGCCGAGGAGCTGGAGGCGGGCCGGCTGGTGCACCTGGCTCCGCAATGGCTCGGGACGCCGGCGCCGGTCTACATCGTGTACCCGTACGCGCGCTTCTATCCGGCGAGGCTGCGGCTCTTCGTGGAGGCGATGCGGCAGGCCTTTCCGGAGTCGCCGCTGCCTGGAACCGGAAAAGCCGGGAAGGCCGGAAACGGGCCGGATGGCGGGTGAAATGGGGATCGGGGACAATCACCCCCTTCCCCCGACTCCCCGAAGCAGCCTGCCCATGAACGCCGTCTGGATCGACGAGGCGCCCGCCACCGCCGACGCCACCGCTCCCTCTCCCGCCAACTCCATGAAGATCGAGCGCGAGACGCACAAGCTCGAGAAGCGCCTGTGCCGCCAGGTCGGGCAGGCGATCGTCGACTACAACATGATCGAGGAGGGCGACAAGGTCATGGTGTGTGTCTCGGGGGGCAAGGACAGCTACGCGCTGCTCGACATCCTGCTCAAGCTGAAGGCGCGCGCGCCCATCCACTTCGACATCGTCGCGGTCAACCTCGACCAGAAGCAGCCCGGCTTTCCCGAGGAGGTGCTGCCCAGGTACCTGAGCGATCTGGGCGTGGACTTCCATATCGAGAACCAGGACACCTACAGCATCGTCAAGCGCGTGATTCCCGAGGGCAAGACCACCTGCGGCCTGTGCAGCCGGCTGCGCCGCGGCATTCTTTACCGCGTGGCCGACGAGCTGGGCGCCACCAAGGTCGCGCTGGGCCACCACCGCGACGACATGCTGCAGACCTTCTTCCTCAACATGTTCTTCGCCGGCAAGTTGAAGAGCATGCCGCCGAAGCTGGTGAGCGACGACGGCAAACATGTCGTGATCCGCCCGCTGGCCTATGTGTCCGAGAAGGACACCATCCGCTGGGCCCAGCACCGCGAGTTCCCGATCATTCCGTGCACGCTGTGCGGCAGCCAGGAGAACCTGCAGCGCAAGCAGGTGGGAGAAATGCTGCGCGAGTGGGACAGGAAGTATCCCGGCCGCGTGGAGAACATGTTCACCGCGCTGCAGAACGTGGTGCCTTCGCACCTGCTCGACGGAACGCGGCACGACTTCAAGGGTCTCAAGGCGACCGGCGTGGCGGACGACGAGGGCGACAAGGCCTTCGACCCGCCTTCCTTCGACTTGCTCTCCCAGGCACCTGCCGCCCTGCGCATCGCCCAGGGCTGAACGGGCAACCCAGGGGAATTTGGGGCACCAGTGCCCGGAGACCCTCATGAAATCTGCCATCTCGGCTCTTCTTCTCGCCGCCAGCCTGACGGGCTGCGCCACCTCCTGGGTGGTCGACAGCGACGTGAAGAGCTTCTCCTCCATCGGCGCCGTGGCGCCCGGCGCCACCTACCGCTTCGACCGCCTGCCTTCGCAGCAGGCCGACGGCGCGCGGCAGGAATCGCTCGAAGTCATGGCCGGCGCGGCGCTCGACCAGGTCGGCCTGCGCCGCGACGACGCCAAGGCCCGGTACACCGCGCAGATCGGCGCGCGGGTGACGGCCGGACTCTCGCCCTGGGCCGACCCGTGGCTCTACAACGGCCCCTGGGGCTACGGTTACGGCGGCTATGGCTACTACGGCCGTCGCTGGTACGGCGGCGGCTGGTATGGCGGCCCGGTGTTCGCGCCGCCGGCCAACCCCTGGTACGAGCGCGAGGTGAGCATCGTGCTGCGCGAGGCGGCCACCAACCGCGTGGTTTACGAGACCCGCGCCCGCAACGATGGCCCCTACACGTCGAGCGCGGCGATCCTGCCGGTGATGTTCCAGGCGGCGCTTCAGGGCTTCCCGAATCCGCCGCAGGGCGAGCGCCGGGTCAACATCGAGCTGCAGACCGGGCAGCAGGCCAAAAAGTAGCGCCTTCTAGAATTCCCCGGATGGAAGAACCCACCCGCCTGATCGCAGTTCGCCATGGCGAGACCGCCTGGAACGTCGACACCCGCATCCAGGGCCAGCTCGACATCGGGCTCAACGCCACCGGCGTCTGGCAGGCACGGCGCGCGGGCGCGGCGCTGGCCGACGAGCCCATCGGCGTCGTCTATGCCAGCGACCTCTCGCGCGCCTGGCAGACCGCGCAGGCCATCGCCGAGCCCCACGGCCTGGCCGTGCAGCCCGAGCCGCGCCTGCGCGAGCGCGCCTTCGGCAAGTTCGAGGGCATGAGCTTCGCGGAGATCGAAGCCACGCTGCCCGTGGAAGCCAAGCTCTGGCGCGAGCGCGATCCCGAATTCGAACCCGAGGGCGGCGAGAGCCTGCTCACCTTCCGTGACCGCGTGACCGGCGTGGCCGCCGAGCTGGCAGCGCGCCATCCGGGCGAACTCGTGGTGCTGGTCGCACACGGCGGCGTGATGGACGTGCTCTACCGCGCAGCCACCCGCCAGGAACTGCAGGCGCCGCGCACATGGCAACTCGGCAACGCCGCCATCAACCGCATGCTGTGGACGAGCGAGGGGTTCAGCCTCGTAGGGTGGAGCGATACGACGCACCTCACGGACGGTGCTCTGGACGAAACGACTGCCTGAGGGCGGGAGCGGGATCGGACTGCCGAACGCGGAGGACGCAGAGGACGCGAAGGTTTCGCGAAGGGCGCGAAAGAAAACCTGAAAGGTTTCCTGGTTTCCTTTGCGACTTTTGCGTAGCTTTTGTCTTCCTTCTGCGTTCGGCTGCCCGCTCCCGCGTTCCCGCTTTCAGGCGTGCGAGTGCTGTGCGTGGGCTGCCTCCGCCTGCGCTTCACCCGGCAGGTCCACCATCGGCCCGGTGCCGCTGTAGCGGTCCAGCGCGAGGTAGATCGCGGGCGTGATGTACAGCGTGATCACCTGCGAGAAGATCAGGCCGCCCACCACCGCCACGCCCAGCGGCTGACGCAGTTCGGCGCCGGCGCCCAGGCCCAGTGCGAGCGGCAGCGCGCCCATGAGCGCGGCCAGCGTGGTCATCAGAATCGGGCGAAAGCGCAGGCGGCAGGCCTCGCGGATCGCGTCCACCGGCTTCATGCCCTCGGTGCGCTGGGCCTCCAGGGCGAAGTCGATCATCATGATCGCGTTCTTCTTCACGATGCCGATCAAGAGCAGGATGCCGATGGTGGCGATCAGCGTGAGGTCGAAGCCGAAGATCTTCAGCGAGATCAGCGCGCCCACCGCGGCCGAGGGCAGGCCCGCGAGGATGGTGATCGGGTGGATGTAGCTCTCGTAGAGCACCCCCAGCAGCACGTAGATGACCAGCACCGCCAGCACCAGCAGCACGGCCTGGCTCGACTGCGAACTCTGGAACACCGCCGCGTCGCCGCCGTAGGTGGTGATGATCGACTGCGGCATCTTCAGCTCGCTCTTGAACTGGTCGATCTTCGCGGTCGCGTTGCCCAGCGGCACGTCGGGCGCGAGGTTGAACGACACCGTCACCGCCTGCAGCTGGCCCTGGTGGTTAACCGCGGTCGGCCCCACGGTGCGCTTGACGGTCGAAAAGGCCGACAGCGGCACCAGCTTGCCGGTGGTGCTGCGCACCGACAGGCGCGAGACGTCTTCCTCGAACTGGCGGTCGTCGTCGGCGGCCGAGAGGATCACCTGATAGGTGTTGCTCGCACCGTAGATGCTGCCGATCTGGCGGTCGCCGTACGCGTTGTAGAGCGCGGTGCGCAGGTCGCCCACGGCCACGCCGAGCACGCCGGCCTTGTCGCGGTCGATGTCGAGGGTGGCCTGCAGGCCGCGGTTCTGCGAGTCGCTGGTGACGTCGCGAAAGTCGGGGTCGGCGCGCATGCGTTCCATGAGCCGCGTGGCCCACGGCACCATCTCGCCCGCGTTGACGCTCTGCAGCGTGTACTGGAAGCGCGCCTTGCTCTGGCGCCCGCCCAGGCGCAGGTTCTGCACCGGCTGCATGTAGACGGCGATGCCCGGGATCTCGCGGAAGCGCTGGCGCAGCGACTCGAGCACCTTCGACATCTGCGGACGCTCGCCGCGCGGCTTGAGCACGGCGAACAGGCGGCCGGAGTTCTGCGTGGCCGTGGGCCCGCCCACGCCGACGAAGGAGCTCACGTAGTCGACGCTGGGGTCGTCCTTGAGCGCGGCGGCCACGCGGTCCTGCAGCGCCTTCATGGCGGTGAAGGAGATGTCTTCGGCCGCCTCGGTGGTGATCTGGATCTGGCCGATGTCTTCCTCGGGGAAGAAACCCTTCGGGATGGTCGCGAACAGCCAGCCGGTGACGACGAAGGTCAGCGCCGCCATCAGCAGCATCACCTTGCGGTGACCCAGCGTCCAGTCCAGCGTGCTCATGTAGGTCGCGTGCACCTTGCGGTAGCCGCGCTCGAAGGCACGGCCAATGGCGGTGCCGGGCTCGGGGTGTTCTTCCTCGTGGTCCATCGCGCCTTCCTTGCGCGGCACCTGCCTGAGCAGCCGGCTCGCGAGCATCGGCACCAGCGTGAGCGACACCACCGCCGACACCAGCACCGCCAGCGCCACCACCACCGCGAATTCGTGGAACAGCAGGCCGATCACGCCCGGCATGAAGAAGATCGGGATGAACACGGCCACCAGCGAGATGGAGATCGACACGATGGTGAAGCCCACCTCGCGCGCGCCGCGCAGCGCCGCCGCGAACGGATCCATGCCCTTCTCGACGTAGCGCATGATGTTCTCGAGCACCACGATGGCGTCGTCCACCACCAGGCCCACCGCAAGCGTGATGCCCAGCAGCGAGATGTTGTCCAGGCTGTAGCCGAAGGCGTAGAGCAGCGCCACCGCGCCGATCAGCGAGATGGGAATGGTCGCGGCCGGGATCAGCGTGGCCACCAGCCGGTGCAGGAACAGGAAGATCACCAGGACCACCAGCGCGATGGTGCCCAGCAGCGTCAGCTGCACGTCGTGCACCGCCTCGCGGATGGAGATGGAGCGGTCGTTCACCATCTGGATCTCGACCGACTGCGGCAGCTCCGCCTTGAAGCGCGGGATGAGCGCGCGCACCGCATCCACCACCTGCACGGTGTTGGCGTTGGGCTGGCGCTGCACGGCCAGCGAGATGGAATCCTGCCCGTTGAAGCTGCTGGCGGTCTTCACCGACTCGAAGCTGTCCTCGATGGTGGCCACCTCGTCCAGCCGCACCGGAGAGCCGTTGCGCTGGCCGACGATGAGCTTCGCGAAGTCGGCCGCCTTCATGAGCTGGCGGTTGGCCTGGATGGTGAGCGTCTGGCGCGGGCCGTCGAGCACGCCCACCGGCGTGTTGGCGTTGGCCGAGTTCACCGCCTTGGCGAGTTCGTCGAGCGTGATGTTGCGCGCGTTGAGCAGGTCGGCATTCGCCTTGATGCGCACCGCGAAGGCCTTGCGGCCGTACACGCCCACCTGCGCCACGCCGTCGATGGTCGAGAGCGTGGGCGAGATCAGGTTTTCGGCGTAGTCGTTGAGCTCCGACGGGTTCATCGACGGCGAGATCAGCGCGATGAAGAGCACCGGCGCGTCGGCCGGGTTCACCTTGCGGTAGGAGGGCAGCTGCGTCAGCTCCTGCGGCAGCTGCCGCTGGGCGCGCAGCAGCGCGGCCTGCACGTCGACGGCGGCAGCGTCGATGTCGCGGCTGCTCACGAATTCGAGCGTGAGCGAGGTCACGCCCTGCGTGTTCACCGAGCTGATGGTCTGCAGGCCGGGGATGGTCGAGAACTGCTTTTCGAGCGGCAGCGCGACCGATGAGGCCATGGTGTCCGGACTGGCCCCGGGCAGCTGCGCGTTGACGTTGATGACCGGCGTGTTGTAGCTGGGCAGCGCGGCAACGGGGATGCTGAAGTACGCGAAGATGCCGATGACGACCACGGCGGCGGACAGCAGCACCGTCATCGCCGGACGGCGGATGCAGAGCTCCGAGATGTTCATGCGCGTTCCTGGCGCGGCGGCTTGATGTCGGTGCCGTCGGTAGATGCGGCGCTGCCGGGCGTGACGCCCGTGGTGCCGTTCACCGGAGCACCTGGAGCCGTGCCCGGCGCCTTCGCATCCACGCGCACCTTGCCGCCCGGGCGCACGTTCTGGCTGCCCTCGATCACCACCTGCTCGCCGGGCTCGATGCCGCTCACCGCCACCTGCGTGCCGAAGGTGTGCAGCGCCTTCACCTTGCGGCGCGTGGCGGTCTTGGCCTGGTCGACCACGTACAGCGATGCGCCATCGGACAGCATCATCAGCGCCGCGGCCGGCACCACGGTGACGCCGTTGAGCGTGCGCACCGTGATGCGCGTGCCCACGAACTGCCCCGGCCACAGGCTCTGGTCGGCATTGGCGAACACGGCCTTGGCGCGCACGGTGCCGATCTGCGGATCGACGGTGTTGTCGACGAAATCGAGCGTGCCGGTCAGCGGCTCCCTGCGGCCGGTGACGACGGCCTCGACCTTGGAGCGCGAGCGCGCGGCCTCCAGCAGGTCCTGCAGGTTGCCTTCGGGCACGGGGAAGCTCACGGCGATCGGGTCGAGCTGGGTGACCGTGACCAGCGACAGCGTCGGCTGCACCAGCGTGCCCGGGTAGATGTTGACCGCGCCGATGCGCCCCGCGATGGGCGCGCGCAGCGTGGCATAGCCCAGCGCCACCTGCGCCGACTGCACGGCCGCGCGGTCGGCGGCCACGGCGGCGCGCTGCGCCTCGAGCTGCGAGAGCGTGGCGTCGGCCGCGCTCTTGGCGATGAAGTTCTGCGCCACCAGTTCCTGGCTGCGTTTGTACTGCCGCTCCAGGTCGGCCAGCGTGGCCTCGTCCTTCTTCTGCTGCGCCTTCGCGCGCGCGAGGTTGGCCTGGTCGTTGCGGTCGTCGAGCGAGAAGAGCAGCTGGCCGGCCTTGACGAACTGGCCTTCCTTCACATGCACCGCGCTCACCGTGTTGGTCACCTGCGGGCGCAGGTCGACGCTGTTGAGGGACACCACGCTGCCGTTGACCTGCACGGTCACGGGCACGTCCTGCTTCTTCGCCGTGGCCAGCGTCACGAGCGCCGCAGCGCCACCGCCCGCCGGTGCGCCGCCAGCGGCCGGGGCCTTGGCGTTCTTCGCAGCGGACTTGTCTGCGGACATGCTCCACCACCCGCCCGCGACGGCTACGATCAACACGCCCGCAAGGGCGACGGCGACATTTTTCTTCATGGGTTCTTGTGCACTTTGGGCTGACACGGCTATTGGATCAGCGGCCGACTCCTGGTGATCATGGGTCCCGTAAAGAAATGTAAAGCAGGTCAACCGAAAGTCGCACTACTCGCTGCGGCCGGCCCGGGCCGGCAGGAGCCCATCGCTAAAATCGCCGGTCCACAGCCTCTGGATAAACCCCATGAACCGCTGCAAGAAACAATCCACGAATGCTCTCACTTCCATAGCGCTTTGCACAGCAGCCATTGCGGCTGCAGGCCTTTTCCCGATCGCCGCCAGCGCACAGGACGAAGTCCCCCGCCCACAGACCCAGAACGAGTCGCTCGTGGGCGGCCGCACCTTCCCCATCGGCACCCTGCGCGGCAAGTTCATGGTGACCAACGCGCCCGACGTCGAGCTCGACGGCAGGCCCGACCGCCTGGGCGCCGGCGCGCGCATCCGCAGTGGCCAGAACATGCTGGTGATGCCCGGCGCCATCGTCGGCCAGAAGTACCTCGTCAACTACACGCGCGACGCCGCCGGGCTGCTGCGCGAGGTGTGGATCCTCACGCCCGACGAAGCCACCGCCAGCCGCGAATCGCTGGACAAGCCGTTCCTGAACATCTGGCCGTTCACCTCGAACGACACCCTCAACACGCAGTAAGCAAGCAAGAAGACGGCCGGCGCGGCGGGTCCCGCGCGCCAGCCGCCGTGCCTTCCCCTTCAAGCAGGGAGGCCACGAGAGAGAGCTCCCCATGAAAAAAGTATTCATCAAGACCTTCGGCTGCCAGATGAACGAGTACGACTCGGACAAGATGGCCGACGTGCTCAACGCCGCGCAGGGCTACGAGCCCACCCAGAACGTGGACGAGGCCGACCTCATCCTGTTCAACACCTGCTCGGTGCGCGAGAAGGCGCAGGAGAAGGTGTTCTCCGACCTCGGCCGCGTGAAGCACCTGAAGGCCAAGGGAGTGAAGATCGGCGTGGGCGGCTGCGTGGCCAGCCAGGAGGGCGAGGCCATCATCGCGCGCGCGCCTTATGTCGACATCGTGTTCGGCCCGCAGACCCTGCACCGCCTGCCCGAGATGCTGAGCGACCGCGAGCGCCTGGACCGCCCGCAGGTGGACATCAGCTTCCCCGAGATCGAGAAGTTCGACCACCTGCCGCCCGCGCGCGTCGAGGGCGCGACCGCCTTCGTGTCGATCATGGAAGGCTGCTCCAAGTACTGCAGCTACTGCGTGGTGCCCTACACCCGCGGCGAGGAAGTGAACCGCCCGCTCGACGACGTGCTCGTCGAGATCGCAGGCCTGGCCGACCAGGGCGTGCGCGAGATCACGCTGCTGGGCCAGAACGTGAATGCCTACCGCGGGAAGATGGGCGATACGGCCGAGATCGCCGACTTCGCACTGCTCATCGAGTACGTCGCCGAGATCCCCGGCATCGAGCGCATCCGCTACACCACCAGCCATCCGAACGAGTTCACGCCGCGCCTCATCGAGGCCTACGCGAAGGTGCCGCAGCTCGTGAGCCACCTGCACCTGCCGGTGCAGCACGGCAGCGACCGCATCCTGATGGCGATGAAACGCGGCTACACCGCCATGGAATACAAGAGCACGGTGCGCAAGCTGCGCGCCATCCGCCCGGAGCTCGCGCTCAGCAGCGACTTCATCGTCGGCTTCCCCGGCGAGACCGAGGACGACTTCGGCAAGATGATGAAGCTGATCGACGACTGCCAGTTCGACGCCAGCTTCAGCTTCATCTTCAGCCCGCGCCCCGGCACGCCGGCGGCCGCGCTGCACGACGACACGCCGCACGAAGTGAAGCTCGCACGGCTGCAGAAGCTGCAGGCCGTGATCGACGCCAACGTGAAGCGCTTCGGCCAGGCGCTGGTCGGGACCACGCAGCGCGTGCTGGTGGAAGGCGCCTCGCGCAGGGACGCGAACGAGCTCATGGGCCGCACCGCCTGCAACCGCGTCGTCAACTTCGAGGGCGACGCGCGACTCGTGGGCCAGATGGCCGACCTGCGCATCACGCGCTCGCTGGCCTACACGCTGCGCGGCGAAGTCGTCACGAACGAATCGCCGATGGCGCTCGCCCACCACTGATGGCGAAGCGTCCGTCCATCCGGGGCTCGTTCCAGCAGCTCCTGCTCTTCGCCTTCCTTCTGATCACCGCGCTGCTGGTCGGCGTGGCACTGCGCTCGGTGCTGCAGTACGACGCGCTCATGACGCAAAGCCGCGACGCGGCCGCGCGCGCGCTGCGCCTGTCGGGCGCCTCGCAGTCGCTGGCCGAGCGCAGCGCGGCCATGGAGCGCGCCGGGCGCCAGTCGCTGGTGCTGAACGACGCCGTGCTGCGCCGCCGCTTCGACGAGGCGGCGCGCGAGGCGCACCAGGTGCTCGATCGCCTGGAGAAGAACGGCCTGCCGCCCGCCGGCATCGAGATGTGGCGCACGCAGCTCGGCGTGATCGAGGGCCTGATGAGCGGCAGCGCCGACAGCGCCCTGGCCCGCGAGAGCACGATGGCGATGCAGTTCCGCGAGCTCGACGCGCTCAACACCAACCTGGCGCAGCAGGCGCAGTTCCTCATCGAGACGCAGAACGACGCGCTGGCCAGGCGCATCGAGAACGCGCGCCGCCGGCTGATGCGCGAGGTGGTGGCCGCCAGCGTGCTGGCCGCGGTGCTGGCGCTGGCCTTCGGCATCTGGCTGGCGCGGCCCTTCAAGCGGCTGGAGCAGGCCATCGTCGGCCTCGGACAGAACCGGCTCGACGAGCCGATCGACATCCGCGGCCCCGCCGACGTGCGCCGCGTGTCGCAGCAGCTCGAATGGCTGCGGCTGCGCCTGACCGAACTCGACGCCGACAAGGCGCGCTTCCTGCGCCACGTGTCGCACGAGCTGAAGACGCCGCTGGCCGCGCTGCGCGAGGGCGTGTCGCTGCTCGAAGACGGCGTGACCGGGCCGCTGAACCCGGCGCAGCTGGAGGTGGCGCAGATCCTCAACCAGAACACGGTGGCGCTGCAGGGCCAGATCGAGGCGCTGCTGCGCTTCAATGCCGCCGCCTTCGAGGCACGCGAGCTGCGCCGCGAGCGCACCGAGCTGCTGCCGCTGATCGAGGAGCAGATCGAAGGCCAGCGCCTGCAGTGGCAGTCGCACGGCCTGCGCGTGCGCGCCGAGGGCGAGGCGGTCACCGTCACGGTCGACCGCGCCAAACTGGGCACCGCCATCGCCAACCTGCTGAGCAACGCCATCCGCTTTTCGGTAACGGGAGGTGTCATCACGCTGGCCGTGTCGCAGACACCGGAAGCGGTGCACATCGACGTGAACGACGCCGGGCCGGGCATCGCCGAGGGCGACCGCGACCGGATCTTCGAACCCTTCTTCCGCGGCGAGCGCCAGCCCGAGCACACGGTGAAGGGCACGGGCATCGGACTTTCCATCGTGCAGGAGTACATTGCAGCCCACGGGGGCCGCATCACACTGCAGCCCGGCGGTCCCGGTGCCCACTTCCGCATCGAGCTGCCGCGCACGGCCTGACCACCCCGGCATCCCCTTTCCAGAAAAACCGTCCGAACGCCTCGCGTCCTTCTTCGACCCATGTCTTTTCCGTTCGTCCGCCGTTCCTCCTTCGCCGGGGCGATGACCGTGCCTTTCGTCCTGCTGCTGGCCGCCTGCGCCTCGCAGCCCAAGCCGCCCGCGGAGGCCGATGCGCTGCCGCCGCCGCCGGTCGTGCCGCGCGTGATGCCGGTGGAGGCCGAACCCAAGGCGCCGGCCACGCAGCCCGCCGCCTCGCTCTTCACGACGATGCTGCAGGGTCCGGTGTCCTCGATGCTGTCGTACGCCGACAAGGTTCGCCCGCTCAACGGCGCCGACCTGAGCGCCGAGATCGCCCGCGTGGGCGACCCCGGCGACTCGCCCACCGCGCAGATGCAGGTGGCGCTGCTGCTCTCGCAGACCCGCGTGCCGGCCGACCTGGCGCGCGCGCTGGGCCTGCTGCAGCGGGTGATCTCCAACCCCGCGCCCGAAGCGCAGGCGCTGCAGCCGCTGGCGCGCGCACTCGCTGCCCGCTATGTCGAGCAGCGCCGCGTGGAGGACGACCGCGACAAGCAGGTGCAGCAGCTGCGCGACAGCCAGCGCCGCATCGACCAGCTCAACGACCGCATCGAAGCCCTGCGCGCCATCGAGCGCAGCTTCGCGCGGCCCAACAGCAACCCGGCGTCGGCCGTGCCCGCCGCGCCGCCCAACGCAGGCAAACCCAATCAATGAGCACCACCGGCGCCCGCCTCCTCGTGGTCGATGACGACCCGGACATGCTGCGGCTGCTCTCGATGCGGCTGAGCTCGGCGGGCTACCAGGTCACGGCCGTCACTTCGGCCGAGACGGCGCTCACGCAGTTGGAAATCGAGCACCCGCAACTGGTGCTGAGCGACGTGCGCCTGCCCGGGCGCGACGGCCTGCAGCTCTTCGACGAGATCCGCAAGCGCCATCCCTCGCTGCCGGTGATTCTGCTGACCGCGCACGGCACCATTCCCGACGCCGTGGAAGCCACCGCGCGCGGTGTCTTCACCTACCTGACCAAGCCCTACGACGGGCGGGAACTGCTCGAGAAGATCGCGCAGGCCCTGGCGCTCGGCGCCCCCGCCGCCACGCCGAGCAAGGCCGGCGACGACAGCTGGCGCTCCGAGATCGTGAGCCGCAGCAACCGCATGGCCGAACTGCTGGCCGAGGCGCGCATGGTCGCCAAGTCCGACGCCTCGGTGCTGCTGCGCGGCGACTCCGGCGCCGGCAAGGAAATGCTGGCGCGCGCCATCCACAAGGCCAGCGCGCGCGCCGACAAGCCTTTCGTGGCGGTCAACTGCGGTGCCATTCCCGAGGCGCTGCTCGAATCGGAGCTCTTCGGCCACATGAAGGGCGCCTTCACCGACGCCCACGCCAATCACAAGGGCCTGTTCCAGCAGGCCGACGGCGGCACGCTGCTGCTGGACGAAATCGGGGACATGCCGCCTGCCCTGCAGGTCAAGCTGCTGCGCGTGCTGCAGGAGCGCGCGGTGCGGCCGCTGGGGGCGAGCCAGTCGATCCAGGTCGACGTGCGCATCGTCTCGGCCACCCACCGCGACCTCGACGCCGCGATGGAAGCCGGCCAGTTCCGCGAGGACCTCTATTACCGCCTGAACGTGGTTACGCTGACGCTGCCGCCGCTGTCGGCGCGCCGCGAAGACATTCCGCTGCTGGCCAACCACTTCCTGCAGCGCCTGTCGACCAAGTACGGCAAGCGGCTCTCGGGCTTCGCCCCCGAGGCGCTGAAAGCGCTGACCATGGCCGCCTGGCCGGGCAACGTGCGACAGCTCTACAACGTGGTGGAGCAGGTGTGCGCGCTGTCGAGCTCGCCGCTGATCCCGCTGGCGCTGGTGCAGCGGGCGCTGCGCGTGCCGACGGTGGAGGTGCAGACCTACGCCGAGGCCAAGCAGCGTTTCGAGCGCGATTACCTGGTCGGCCTGCTCAAGCTGACGGACGGCAATGTGGCCGACGCAGCCCGCCTGGCCGACCGGAATCGCACCGAGTTCTACCGGCTTCTGCAGAAGCACGAACTCACCCCGGGCCACTTCAAGGCCGACGCTGTCGCTGGCGGTGGAGACGCTGTCGCCGAGTAGCGACGCCGCTAAGTTGTTGATTTTCTTGACCTAAGCCCGCCAGTCACCCAGGCTTGTCGGGATTCGGCGACAAAAATAGGGGTTTGGAGGCCCTCCGGCGGCCTTTCTCCACGAAAAATACTCTCGAACACGCCCAAGTCGTTGATCTGAAAGCGTTTTTCCAGCCTGGCACAGGGTTTGCCCCTGTACCGGCATGACAGCACTTACCAGCCCATCTTTCGCACTGCGCCAGCAGCGCGACGGCCTGCGTCAAAAGCAGTTTTCCCCCTCGCGGCCCCGTGCCGCGGGCCATTCGCTGGCCGCGCTCGCAAGCGCCGGCGGCGCCTCCTCCGACTGTGTCTTCAAGCGCCTTCCGGCCATTGGCGACACCCCCTCCCTCGACAAGCAACGTTGGTAAACCGCATGAAGCCGAACGACTTCTCCCAACTGAACGTGCTGGCCGACACCGATTTCTCGCGCCGCAGCCAGGTTCGCGAAGAACGCCATCCCAACTCCGTCACCGCTCCGCCGGTCAACCGCGGCTCCATGACGCCGCGTCCTTGGCGCGGTTTCTGGAACAGCCTCGGCACCGCCGCGCTGGTCAAGCTCGGCGCGGGCCGTGACGCCGAAGCCGGCGCTCACCCCGTCAACGAAACGAAGCAGCCCTGGCAGCGCGCCGCCGCCCGCCGCCGCTTCGCCTTCATGATGCTCACGCTGCTGAGCACCGTGATCGCGTCCTCGCTCTTCGCCAGCGTGCAGCCCGACTACGACAACCTCTGGCTCGAATACGGCCAGATCGGCCTGTACGGCCTGCTCTCGGGCTGGGTCGTGACCGGCTTCGTGACCGCGCTCATGGGCTTCTACGTTTCCGTGCGCGGTGACAAATACTCCCTCTCGGCGAAGCAGGTGGCCCACCACCCGATGAACCCCGAGGCACGCACCGCGATCATCATGCCGATCTGCAACGAGGACGTGGCCACCGTGTTCGCCGGCCTGCGCGCCACCTGCGAATCGGTCGCGGCCACCGGCCACGCCAGGCAGTTCGACGTGTTCGTGCTGTCCGACAGCTACAACCCCGAGACCGCCGCCGCCGAGCGCGCCGCCTGGGAAGACCTGCGCGCCGCGCTGGCCGAGAGCCCCAACCAGCCGCAGGTCGAGGTCTACTACCGCCTGCGCACCCGCCGCACGCACCGCAAGGCCGGCAACGTCGCCGACTTCTGCCGCCGCTGGGGCAAGGACTACCGCTACATGGTCGTGCTCGACGCCGACTCGGTGATGAGCGGCGACTGCCTGACCTCGATGGTCAAGCTGATGGAAGCCAACCCCACCGCCGGCATCATCCAGACCGCGACGCAGGCCATCGGCCACGTCACGCTGCACGCCCGCGCTCAGCAGTTCGCTTCGCGCGTCACCGGCCGCCTGTTCACGCTGGGCATGCAGTTCTGGCAGCTGGGCGAGTCGCACTACTGGGGCCACAACGCGATCATCCGCGTCGAGCCCTTCATGAAGCACTGCGCGCTGGCCCCGATCAAGGGCACCGGCGGCATGTCGGGCGGCATCATGTCGCACGACTTCGTCGAAGCCGCCCTGATGCGCCGCGCCGGCTACCACGTGTGGCTGGTGTCGGACCTGGTCGGCAGCTACGAACAGCAACCGCCGGACCTGCTGGCCGAACTCCAGCGCGACCGCCGCTGGTGCCAGGGCAACCTGCAGAACGCCCGCCTGATGGCCGAACCCGGCATCCACTCCGTGCACCGCGCGATGTTCGTGACCGGCACCATGGCTTACGTCTCGGCCCCGCTGTGGCTCGCGTTCCTGACGCTGGGCACGGCCCTGTGGCTGAGCGGCTCGAGCCTGGTCTCCAGCTGGAGCGTGCTGCCCGCCGAACTGGCCGGCCTGTGGGTCTGGACCCTGTGCCTGCTGTTCCTGCCGCGCGTGCTGGGCATCGCCGCCGTGCTGATGCGCGGCGAGCAGCGCCAGTACGGTGGCCTCTGGGGCCTGGTGAAGAGCTCGGTGATGGAAGCCGGCCTGGCGATCGTGCAGGCACCGGTGCGCATGCTGGCTCATTCGCTCTTCGTGCTGGTCGCCCTCACCGGCATCAAGCTCGACTGGAAGTCGCCCCCGCGTGAAGCCGCCGCCGTGCCGTGGAAGGTCGCTGCCTCGCAGCTTGCGCCCATGACGCTGGTGATCGCGATGCTGGCCGCAGGCGTCGCCATGATCGACCCGAGCGCGCTGGTCTGGCTCATGCCCGTCGGCCTGCCGCTGCTGCTGGCGATCCCGCTGACCGTGCTGACCAGCCAGATCGCGCTGGGCACCACGCTGCGCGACCGCGGCTACCTGCTGATTCCCGAGGAATCGCGCTCGCCGGCCGTGCTGCGCCGTGCATGGATGCACGCGCTGCGCCTGGCGCGTCCGGCAGCTCTCGCGACGGCCTGATGCGCTGAAGCTCCAACCTCCGAAAGAAGCCGGCCACTGCGCCGGCTTTTTTCATGGCGCGCATATCGCTAGAATCGCCGACTCTTTTTTCATCCACCCACGAATCCCCCTCGATCCACAGGAGCGCCAAGTGCCCCGTCTCGCCGTCATCACCCTCTGACGCCGACAACGCCGCTTCATTGCCAGTCATGTCGGGCGCCAAGCTGCGCTTTCCGCTGACCGCAATCCGCTTCTTCCAGCTTTCCAGCTTCGCTCCCGCACGTTGTCGGTTCTTCCTGGTTCCAACCGGAGAACAAACGTGTTTCCCCTCTCTTCTTCTCTTTCATCGATCCCGCTGCTCAAGTACCCGCGTACTGCGCATCTGGAAGGCTCCCGGCTGCAGGCCGGCGACAGCGACGACGGCCAGGCGCCGCTGTCGGAACTGCAAGGCATGCACGTCGTCATCGAGGAAAAGCTCGACGGCGCCAATGCAGCCGTGTCGTTCACGTCCGCCGGAGAGCTGCTGCTGCAGTCGCGCGGCCACTACCTCGCGGGCGGCGCCGGCGAGCGGCAGTTCAACCTGTTCAAGCACTGGGCCGCCGCGCATGAAGCGGCGCTGCTGGAGCGGCTCGAAGACCGCTACGTGATGTACGGCGAATGGTGCTTCGCCAAGCACAGCTGCTGGTACGACCGGCTGCCGGCCTTCTTCCTGGAGTTCGACATCTACGACCGGCAGTCGCAGTGCTTCCTGTCGACGCCGGCGCGGCATGCGCTGCTCGAAGGCAGCCCGGTGCTGCCGGTGCCCGTGCTCTACGAAGGCGAAATGCCACGCAGCGCGAAGGCATTGCAGGCGCTCGTGCGGCCCTCGCTGGCACGCAGCGCAAGCTGGAGGCCCGCCTTCGAAGCTGCGGTGGCACAGGAAGGCCAGCCGCTCGATCTGGTTCGGCAGCAGACCGACCTGTCCGATCTCGCCGAGGGCCTGTACCTCAAGACCGAGTCCAACGACCAGGTGACGGGCCGCTACAAATGGGTGCGCCCGGACTTCGTCCAGACCATCCTCGACTCGGGCTCGCACCACAGCCGACGGCCGGTACTGCCCAACCAGCTCGCGCCGGGCGTGGACCTCTACGCGCCGACGCCGCAGCTGACATGGCAGGACCTGGGCCTGCGCACATTGCGCGATCCGGCCGAACTGACGACCACGGGGAGAAAGCGATGAACTTCGACGACCTGCGCGCCCTGGTGCCCGAGCCCGGCAAGGACACCGACTGGGCGCAATGCTGCGATCTGCTGCCGGCCCTGCTGCGCCTCGAAGAGACGCCGCAGGACCCGTACTACCACGCCGAAGGCAACGTCGGCATCCACACGCGCATGGTGCTCGACGCCCTGATGCAGGACGAGCACTACCGCCGCGCCGATGCCGACGGCCGCTTCGTGCTGTTCATGGCCTGCATGCTGCACGACATCGCCAAGCCCGACACCACGGTGATCGACGAGGCCAGCGGCCGCATCGGCCAGCCGGGCCACTCGCGCCGGGGCGCGGTCGACGTGCGCGTGCTGATGTGGAAGGCTCGCGTGCCTTTCGCGCTGCGCGAGGCGGTGTGCCGGATCATCGCGGTGCACCAGCTGCCATTCCACGCCTTCGCCTCGCGCAAGGGCGTGCGGCCGGAGTGGCTGGTTCACAAGCTCTCGTGGGAGCTGAGCCTGCCCGACCTGTGCTGCGTGGCGCGCTGCGACATGCTCGGGCGCCACTACGAGAAGCGCGCGGACAGCATGGCCGACATCGCGCTCTTCGAGCAACTGGCGCAGGAGGAAGGCTGCTGGGAAGGCCCTCGGAAGATGGCCGACGCCCACACGCGCCTGGCCTACTTCCGCGGCGCCGACACCAGCCCCGACTACCCGCTGTTCCAGAACGCCGGATCGCAGGTGACGGTGATGTGCGGCCTGCCCGCCAGCGGCAAGAACCACTGGGTGGCGCAGCACCGCAAGGGCTGGCCGGTGGTGTCCTTCGACGATGCCCGCGCCGAGCTCGGCCTGAAGCACGGCGAGAACGACGGCCTCGCCGCGCACCACGCGGTCGACCAGGCGAAGGCGCTGCTGCGCAGGCAGGAGCGCTTCGTCTGGAACGCCACGCACCTGAGCCAGCAGATGCGCACCAAGACGCTCGACCTGCTGTGGGCCTACCACGCGCACATCGAGCTGGTGTACCTGGAAGCGCCGCACGCGGAGCTGATGCGCCGCAACCGCGAGCGCGACACCACGCTGTCGAACGCGGGCATCGAGCGCATGCTGCATCGCTGGGAGCTGCCGGCGCCGGTGGAGGCGCACAAGACGGTCTACGAGGTCCAGACCTGAAAAGCAGAAGGCCCGCCGGTTCATCTCGGCGGGCCTTCTTCTATATGTATGTGTGCGTGCGGCGTCCGCTCAGAACGGCAGCTTCGGCCCGCCGGGGCCGCCCATTCCGCCCAGGCCCTTCATGCCGCCCATGCGCTTCATCATCTTCATGAGGCCGCCGCCCTTCATCTTCTTCATCATTCCCTGCATCTGCTCGAACTCGTTGAGCAGGCGGTTCACTTCCTGGACCTGCACGCCGGCACCGGCCGCGATGCGGCGCTTGCGCGTGGCCTTCAGCAGCTCGGGCTTGCGCCGTTCCAGCGGAGTCATGCTGTTGATGATGCCTTCCTTGCGGCGAATGTCGCGCTCGGCGCGGCTCAGGTCGGCCTCGCTGGCCTTGGCGGCCATCTGCGTGGGCAGCTTGTCCATCAGGCTGGAGAGGCCGCCCATCTGCTTCATCTGCTGCAGCTGGCCGAGGAAGTCGTTGAGGTCGAAGCCCGCGCCGCTCTTGACCTTGGCGGCGAGCTTCTGCGCCGCCGCCACGTCGACGCCGGCCGTGACCTGCTCGACCAGCGCCACGATGTCGCCCATGCCCAGGATGCGGCCGGCGTGGCGTTCGGCGTCGAACACCTCCAGGCCGTCGATCTTCTCGCTCACGCCCGCGAACTTGATCGGCACGCCCGTCACCTGCCGCACCGACAGCGCCGCGCCGCCGCGTGAATCGCCGTCGGTCTTGGTCAGGATGATGCCGGTGAGCGGCAGCGCTTCCTTGAAGGCCTTGGCGGTATTGACTGCGTCCTGGCCCTGCATGGCGTCGACCACGAACAGGGTTTCGACCGGGTCGAGCGCGGCGTGCAGCTGCTTGATCTCGGCCATCAGCACTTCGTCGATGGCCAGGCGGCCGGCCGTGTCGACCAGCAGCACGTCGAAATAGTGGCGCCTGGCGTGGTCGAGCGCGGCGCGCGCGATGTCCAGCGGCTTCTGGTCGGGCGTGCTGGGGAACCACTCGGCGCCGGCCTGCCTGGTGACGGTCTTGAGCTGCTCGATGGCGGCGGGGCGATACACGTCGCCCGACACGGTGAGCACCTTCTTCTTGCGCTTCTCGATCAGGTGCTTGGCCAGCTTGGCGGTGGTGGTGGTCTTGCCGGCGCCCTGCAGGCCGGCCATCAGGATCACCGCCGGCGGCTGGGCCGCGAGGTTGATGTCGGAAACGCCCTCGCCCATGGTGGCGGCGAGCTCGCGGTTGACGATGCCCACCAGCGCCTGGCCCGGCTTGAGCGAGCCCAGCACTTCCTGGCCGAGCGCCTTCTCCTTCACGCGGGCGACGAAATCGCGCACGACGGGCAGGGCCACGTCGGCTTCCAGCAGCGCCATGCGCACCTCGCGCAGCATGTCCTGCACGTTGCTTTCGGTGATGCGGGCCTGACCGCTCATCGTCTTGACGAGGCGGGAGAACTTTTCTGTGAGGGCGGTGGCCATGAGGGGGATGCCTTGCTGCCCGCTATGGCGCGGGCCGGATGAGAAGCCTGGGAGACGGGAAAGAACTTGAAGCCGGGCGCCGGGAACGCAATAGCGAGACGCTAAACTCCGGCCGATGATTTTAGCGATCCCCTCCCCGCTCGGCGTGGCTCTGGGCATCGCCACCGCGGTTGCCTACGGTTTTGTCGCCGCCGCCGGCGCCAGATTCAGCCGCCAATCGACCCAATGGACGCTCGGGATCGCATGGCTGCTGCACGCCGCCGCTCTCGCCCATGGTCTCGTCGGCAGCGAACCGCGCTTCGGTTTCGCGCCCGCGCTGTCGGTCACGGCCTGGCTGGTGCTCACTGTCTACGCGGTCGAAAGCCGCATGTATCCGCAACTGAAGGTGCGTCGCGCGCTCGCCTGGCTGGGCGCGGCCGCGGTGCTGCTGGCCATCCTGTTTCCCGGCACGCCGCTGCACGTGACGGCCTCGCCGTGGCTGCCGCTGCATCTGGCGCTGGGCATCGCCTCGTACGGCCTTTTCGGCGCCGCGGTGGTGCACGCCTGGCTCATCACCCGCGCAGAGAAGCAGATCCGCCTGGCCGCGGCCGTGGAACCGCAAGGCGGCGTGCCGCTGCTCACGCTCGAGCGGCTCACCTTCCGCTTCGTCACCGCCGGCTTCGTGCTGCTGTCGGCCACGCTGCTGGCGGGCCTGCTGTTCAGCGAGCAGCTGTACGGCGCCGCCGGCCGTGCCTGGAAATGGGACCACAAGACCATCTTCTCGGTGCTCGCCTGGATCAGCTTCGCGATCCTGCTGATCGGCCGCGCCCGCTTCGGCTGGCGCGGACGGACCGCGCGCCGCGTGCTCTATGCCGGCTCGGCGCTGCTGCTGCTGGCCTACGTCGGCTCGCGCTTCGTGCTCGAAGTGGTTCTCGCGCGCCCCCCCGTCTGAAATGAAATACCTCCTCGTCCTCGCGGTGCTCTGGGTCGCGATCTGGCTCTGGCGCAAGAACCGGCGCGAAGAAATGCACGACGCCATGCGCGAGCGCGCGGCCAAGGCACGGCAACAGCAGCGCACGGCCGCCAGCCAGCCGCAGGCCATGGTGCGCTGCGCCCATTGCGGCCTGCACCTGCCGGCGACCGATGCCATCGCCGGCCCCGGCGGCGCGGTCTACTGCAGCACCGCGCACCGCGAAGCCGCCACGCAGCAATGAGCACGCCCCTGTGGTCGCGCGGCGAGCCGGTCACCGACTGGGACGTGCTCGACCAGGGCCCGGCCGAGAGCTCGGCGCTGGGCCGCCTCTGGCGCGGCTTCATGGGCGCGCGCTGCTTCGTCGCGCTGGTGCTGGTGCTGCTGCAGGGCGTGGCGTTCGCGATCGGCCAGACCATGCAGACGGCGGCCATCGCCGTCTCGGCGCTGTACCTGGCCGCGACGTGGCTGGGCATGCGCTACTCGCGCTTCCAGCCGCCGATCCGGGGCTTCGCCGCGTCGTGGCTGATGACCATCGGCATCGACCTGGCGGCCTTCGCCGCCTTGCAGGTGCTGCAGGGCGGCAACGTCAACTACACGCCGCTGTTCGCGCTGCCGGTGCTCATGAGCGCGGTGCTGGGCACCATGATCGTGAGCCTGGGCACCACTGCCACCGTCACGCTGCTGCTGCTGGCCGACGCGGGCTGGCACTGGCTGCAGCATTCAGCCGATTCGTCGCCGCGCTTCGTGCAGGCGGCGCTCACCGGCACCGGATTCTTCGTGGTGGCGCTGCTCGCGCACGAGATGGCCCGCCGGCTGGCGCGCGAGGAAGCGGTGGCGCAGCGCAACCGCAGCAGCGCGCAGATGCAGGCGCAGGTCAACGACCTGGTGATCGAGACGCTGAGCGAAGGCGTGCTGGTGATCGACGCCGAGGGCCTGGTGCATGCGGCCAACCCAGCGGCCGACGCCATCCTCGGCCAGGGCCTGGCCAGGCTGACGCTGCCCTTCCCGCTGCATGCGCAGCCGGCCTGGCACGCACTGGCCGCGCTGGCCCGCCAGACCTTCGCGCGCCGGGCGCCGCAGACGGAGGAAATTCCGGTGGCGCAGGCGCGCGGCGCGGCGCGCGAGGTGCGCGTGCGCACTCGCCTCACGCCCGCCAGCGAGAAGCGCGCGGACAGCCTGTGCGTGATGTTCCTGCAGGACCTGCGCGAGCTCGAGGCCCGCATCCGCACCGAGAAGCTGGCGGCCATGGGCCGCATGTCGGCCGCCGTGGCGCACGAGATCCGCAACCCGCTGGCCGCCATCACGCAGGCCAGCGCGCTGCTCAACGAAGACCTGACCGACCCCGCGCACCGCAAGCTGACGAGCATGGTGCAGCACAACGCGCAGCGCCTGGCGCGCATCGTGGACGACGTGCTCGACGTTTCCCGCGCGCGCCAGCAGCGCGTGCTCTCGCTCGGCGAGCAGCTGGTGCTCGACCCTGCGGTGCAGGTGCTGGCCGAGGAATGGGTGCGCCAGACGCAGCGCAAGGGCGTGCTCATGTCGTTCGACGCGCCCGCCAGCGAGGTGCGCTTCGATGCCGAGCACCTGCGCCGGCTGATCGTGAACCTGCTGGACAACGCCTCGCGCTACGCCGGCACGCGCGAGGGCTCGATCCAGGTGCTGACCGCGCTGCAGCGCAGCGGCACCAGCCGCCCGAGCCTGATGGTGTGGAGCGACGGCGCACCGCTCGAACCGGCGGTGCAGCGGCACCTGTTCGAGCCGTTCTTCTCCTCGGAGAGCCGCTCCAGCGGCCTGGGCCTTTTCCTGTGCCGCGAGCTGTGCCGGCGGCACGGCGCCACCATCGGCTACGAGCGCCGCGCGCTGGTGCCGGGCGGGCCCGAGGGCAACGAATTCTTCGTCAGCTTCGCCCCCAGCGAAAACCGGCTGACACAATAGCGCCCGTGAGCAACTCCCCCTCTTCTTCCACCCAGCGGCCGGCGCAGATCCTGGTCATCGACGACGAGCCCGATCTGCGCACGCTGTACGAGCTGACGCTGCTGCGCGAGGGCTATCGCGTCGAGGCGGCGGGCAGCGTGTCGGAAGCCTGGCAGCACCTGGAGGCCGCGCGCTTCGACGCGGTGATCACCGACATGCGGCTGCCCGACGGGCAGGGCATGGAAATCATCCACCGCATCCAGAAGAATCAGCGCAGCGAGCGCTGCGTGGTGATGACCGCCTACGGCTCCGCCGAGAACGCGGTGGAGGCGCTGAAGGCCGGCGCCTTCGACTACCTCACGAAGCCGGTCGACCTCAAGCAGTTCCGCGCGGTGGTGGCTTCCGCCGTGCAGGCGCGGACGACGCCGCAGCCGCTGGCCAAGCCTGTGCAGGCGACGCCCGCTGGAAGCAACAGGGCCGAAGCAGAGGCGGCGCCTACGTCCGGCACCGGCATCGCCGCGCTCGACCGGCTGGTGGGCGAATCGGAGCCGATGCGGCTGGTCAAGTCACGCATCGCCAAGGTGGCGCGGGGCATGGCGCCGGTGCTGGTGCGCGGCGAATCGGGCACCGGCAAGGAACTGGTCGCGCGCGCGGTGCATGCCTGCAGCCAGCGCAGCGAAGGGCCCTTCGTCGCGGTGAACTGCGGCGCGATTCCCGAGAACCTGCTCGAGGCCGAGTTCTTCGGGGCGAAGAAGGGCTCGTACACCGGATCCTCGCAGGATCGCGACGGCTACTTCCAGGCCGCGCGCGGCGGCACGCTGTTCCTCGACGAAATCGGCGACCTGCCGCTGGCGATGCAGTCGAAGCTGTTGCGCGCGATCCAGGAGCGCAGCGTGCGCTCGATCGGCTCGACGCAGGAAGAAGCCGTCGACGTGCGCATCGTCAGCGCCACCCACAAGGACCTGCACTCCGAAGTGCAGGCAGGCCGCTTCCGGCAAGACCTCTTCTACCGCCTCAACGTGATCGAGATCGCGGTGCCCGCATTGCGCGACCGCCGCGAGGACCTGCCCGCGCTGTGCAAGGCGCTGCTTTCGCGCATCGCACAAGACGGCGGGCTGCCGGTGCCGCACCTGTCTGACGAACTGCTGCGCCGCCTCGCGCAGCATCCGCTGAACGGCAACGTGCGCGAGCTCGAGAACCTGCTGCACCGCGCGGTGGCGCTGAACGACGGCGACGAGCTGCATCTGGATCTGATGGGCGGCTTCACGGCCGCGGCCGAAGCTGCCGCGTCCTCCGCGCCAGCCCCGCTGTCGCCCGTCGGTGCCGATGCGCTTGCCGTGCCAGCACCGGCGCCGAGTGCGCCCGTGGTGGCACCGCCCAGGGCCGCGCCGCCGCCGCTGCCCTCCGACCTGCAGGCCTACCTCGACCAGCAGGAGCGCGAGATCCTCGTGCGCGCGCTGCACGAGAGCGGCTTCAACCGCACTGCCGCCGCCGCCCGGCTGGGCATGAGCCTGCGCCAGATCCGCTACCGCATCGCGCGACTGGGCATCACCACGCCCAACGGCGACGATGGTGCGAACAGCAGCCATGCCGACGACTGAAGAAGCCCCCCCGGCGTCTGGCGACGCACTCTGGCGGGCCGGCTGGTACCGCTTCGCGAAAGCCCTGCCCTCTCCCAACTTCGGGCCCCGGCCGCAGGGCGCGCAGATCGACCTCATCGTGCTGCACTCGATCAGCCTGCCGCCCGGCGAGTACGGCGGCGACGAGGTGCAGCGGCTTTTCACCAACCGGCTCGACTGGGACGCGCACCCCTACTTCCAGGCCCTACGCGGGCTGGAGGTTTCGTCGCATTTCTACGTGCGGCGCAACGGCGAACTCTGGCAGTTCGTGAGCTGCGACGACCGCGCCTGGCATGCGGGCGTGTCGTCCTGGCGCGGCCGCGAAAACTGCAACGACTACTCCATCGGCATCGAGCTGGAGGGCCTGGAAGGCCAGCCCTTCGAGGAGCCTCAATACGAGACGCTCGCGAGCCTGTGCGCCGCCATCGCGCAGCATTTTCCGGTCGGGCACATCGCCGGCCACGAGCACGTCGCGCCGGGGCGCAAGCAGGACCCGGGCGCCGGCTTCGACTGGCGCCTGCTGCGCGAACAGCTCGGCTGGAATCCACAGATGTTTCCCGAGCAGGTGATCCGGCGCTAATTTTTTCAATCGCGCGGCGGCTTGCGATGCGACGCTCATGCGCCGCAGCAAAGAGAATCTTTCAAACGCGCGATGCAGCAACCATGCGCCCTCCAGGCCCAAATCGGCCTGCAAGCCACGGCCCATGCGGGTTGCAGGACCATAGGCCAGTATTCATGGGGCATCTTTGCAGGTGTTCTATTGCGGAAGTAATACCGGCAATCCTTGTATCCATTGGAAAACGCTACATCTAGTGGGTTGTACGCCCCGTGCACCCTAGATATAGTGTCCCCCGTCCGGTACCGTACACCGGTGCGGCGCCGGGCCAGGTGCCGCCATCCAACAAGAATTGCCAACTGAGAGGAAGCGAATGCAAACAGCCCTGAACCCCCAATCGACCCCGCGTGCCATCCCCTCCACGCCGTCGCAGCAGCAGCGAGACACTGCTGGCTCCCCCGCCGGCCAGAACCTGGCCCACTACCAGATCATCCGCCGCAACGGCGCCGTCGTTCCCTTCGAGCCGAACAAGATCGCCATCGCGATGATGAAGGCCTTCCTGGCCGTGCACGGCACGCAGGGCGCGGCATCGGCCAGCGTGCGCGAGACGGTCGACACGCTCACGCAGGGCGTGATCCGCGCGCTGGTGCGTTCGCGTCCGGGCGGCGGCACCTTCCACATCGAGGACGTGCAGGACCAGGTCGAGCTCGGCCTGATGCGCGGCGGCCACCATGAGATCGCCCGCGCCTACGTGCTGTACCGCGAACGCCGCACGCAGGAGCGCTCGAAGCAGGGCGAGCAGGAAGTGCCGGCCGCTCCCGCGCTGCACGTGCTGGACAAGGGCGAGCTGGTCGCGCTCGACCTGAACGAGCTCAAGAGCCTGATCGAGTCGGCCTGCGAAGGCCTGGGCGACAGCATCACGGCCGCTCCCATCGTCGCCGAGACGATGCGCAACCTGTACGACGGCGTGCCGCTCGACGAGGTCTACAAGGCCTCGATCCTGGCGGCCCGTACGCTGATCGAAAAAGACCCCGACTACACCTTCGCCACCGCACGCCTGCTGCTGCACACGATCTTCAAGGAGATCATCGGCCGCGAAGTGCTGCCCGCCGAACGCGCATCCGCCTACGCCGACTACTTCCCGCAGTTCATCAAGAAGGGCGTGGACAACGACCTGCTCGACGAGAAGCTGCTGCAGTACGACCTGCCCCGCCTGGGCGCGGCCCTGAAGCCCGAGCGCGACAACCAGTTCGACTACCTCGGCCTGCAGACCCTGTACGACCGCTACTTCCTGCACGTGCGCAAGACCCGCATCGAGCTGCCGCAGGCCTTCTTCATGCGCGTGGCCATGGGCCTGTCGCTCAACGAGATCGACCGCGAAGCGCGCGCCATCGAGTTCTACGAGGTGCTGTCGTCGTTCGACTTCATGTCGAGCACGCCCACGCTGTTCAACGCCGGCACGCTGCGCTCGCAGCTGTCGAGCTGCTACCTGACCACCGTGCCCGACGACCTGGACGGCATCTATGAGTCGATCAAGGAAAACGCGCTGCTGTCGAAGTTCGCCGGCGGCCTGGGCAACGACTGGACCCGCGTTCGCGCGCTCGGCAGCCACATCAAGGGCACGAACGGCGAATCGCAGGGCGTGGTGCCCTTCCTGAAGGTGGTGAACGACACGGCCGTGGCCGTGAACCAGGGCGGCAAGCGCAAGGGCGCCGTCTGCACCTACCTCGAAACCTGGCACCTCGACATCGAGGAGTTCCTGGAGCTGCGCAAGAACACCGGCGACGACCGCCGCCGCACGCACGACATGAACACCGCCAACTGGATCCCCGACCTGTTCATGCGCCGCGTGATGGAAAAGGGCACCTGGACGCTGTTCTCGCCCTCCAACGTGCCCGACCTGCACGACCTGTTCGGCGCCGAGTTCGAGAAGGCCTACGTCGCCTACGAAGAGAAGGCTGCCCGCGGCGAGATCAAGCCGAGCCGCACCATCCAGGCGACCGACCTGTGGCGCAAGATGCTCACGATGCTGTTCGAGACTGGCCACCCCTGGATCACGTTCAAGGATGCCTGCAACGTGCGCTCGCCGCAGCAGCACGCCGGCGTCGTGCACTCGTCGAACCTGTGCACCGAGATCACGCTGAACACCAGCGACACCGAAACCGCCGTGTGCAACCTGGGTTCGGTGAACCTGCTGCAGCACCTGAAGGACGGCAAGGTCGACCAGGAGAAGCTGAAGAAGACCGTGTCGACCGCGATGCGCATGCTCGACAACGTGATCGACATCAACTACTACGCCGTGAAGAAGGCGCGCGACTCGAACCTGCGCCACCGTCCGGTCGGCCTGGGCCTGATGGGCTTCCAGGACGCGCTGTACGAACTGCGCATTCCCTACGCCTCGCAGGAAGCCGTGCAGTTCGCCGACGAGTCGATGGAAGCCATCTGCTACCACGCCTACTGGGCCTCGACCGAGCTGGCCAAGGAACGCGGCAAGTACTCGAGCTACAAGGGTTCGCTGTGGGACAAGGGCGTGCTGCCGATCGACTCGCTCGACCTGCTCGAGAAGCAGCGCGGCGGCTACGTCGAGGTCGACCGCTCGGCCACCCTCGACTGGGACGCGCTGCGCTCGAAGATCAAGGCCGACGGCATGCGCAACTCGAACTGCGTGGCGATTGCTCCGACCGCGACCATCTCGAACATCATCGGCGTGGACGCCTCGATCGAGCCCTGCTTCGGCAACCTCTCGGTCAAGTCGAACCTGTCGGGCGAATTCACCGTGATCAACCACTACCTGGTGCGCGACCTCAAGCGCCTGGGCCTGTGGGACGACGTGATGGTGATGGACCTGAAGCACTTCGACGGTTCGCTGCGCCCCATCGACCGCGTGCCGCAGGACGTGAAGGCGCTCTACGCCACCGCGTTCGAGATCGAGACCACGTGGCTGGTGGAAGCCGCAGCGCGTCGCCAGAAGTGGATCGACCAGGCGCAGTCGCTGAACATCTACATGGCCGGCGCATCGGGCAAGAAGCTCGACGACACCTACAAGCTCGCATGGCTGCGCGGCCTGAAGACCACGTACTACCTGCGCACGCAGAGCGCGACGCACGCAGAGAAGTCGACGGTGCAGTCGGGCCGCCTCAACGCGGTGTCGTCGGGCAACGGCGAAGCGACTTCTTCCTCCGGCATGAGCGCGCTCGAAGCCGCTGCTGCTGCGGCAAAGGCGCAGATGAGCGCGATTCCCGCCACCGACATCGCGTTCTGCGGCGTGGACGATCCGACCTGCGAAGCGTGCCAATAAACGCTTCGGTGCTCGCGACAACAACTCAGTGAGGTGCTCGCGAAATCGCGCGACGTTCAATCAATCAAGGCATTGACTGACATCGCGCGATGCATGCGAGCAACATAACAACCACATAAATGGCGTGCGATGTGAACGAGCACTTTGCAACTCACATCGTTACTCCGATAATTTGAGCATTGGATTTTTCTATGTTGACCTGGGACGAAGAAGTCAAGCCCTCCTTACCAAAGGATATGCAACAAGGTTTGCAGCACCACAACGCATCGACCGGCGGATTGCCCGCAGGCCGTTCGGTGGACGCTCCGGCTTCGTCTTCCGTCGCGCAACCCGCCCTCCGCACCTTCAGCACGCTCGATGACGGCGCGCAGGTGCGCCCGGTTGCCACCGCCGCTCCTGCAGCATCAACGCCCGCAGTCGCCGCCCAATCCACCCAGCGCGTCAAGGCTTCGGACAAGCGCATCATCAACGGCCAGACCGACGTCAACCAGCTGGTGCCGTTCAAGTACAAGTGGGCGTGGGAGAAGTACCTCGCCACCTGCGCCAACCACTGGATGCCGCAGGAAGTGAACATGACGCGCGACATCGCGCTCTGGAAAGATCCGAACGGCCTGAGCGAAGACGAGCGCCGCATCGTCAAGCGCAACCTCGGCTTCTTCGTGACCGCCGACTCGCTGGCCGCCAACAACATCGTGCTGGGCACCTACCGCCACATCACGGCGCCCGAATGCCGCCAGTTCCTGCTGCGCCAGGCTTTCGAGGAAGCGATCCACACGCACGCGTACCAGTACATCGTCGAGTCGCTCGGCCTGGACGAGAGCGAGATCTTCAACGCCTACAACGAAGTGCCGTCGATCCGCGAGAAGGACCAGTTCCTGATCCCGTTCATCGACGCCATCAGCGACCCCAACTTCCACACCGGCACGCCCGAGGCCGACCAGAAGCTGCTCAAGTCGCTCATCGTGTTCGCCTGCCTGATGGAAGGCCTCTTCTTCTACGTCGGCTTCACGCAGATTCTCGCGCTGGGCCGCCAGAACAAGATGACCGGCGCCGCCGAGCAGTACCAGTACATCCTGCGCGACGAGTCGATGCACTGCAATTTCGGCATCGACCTGATCAACCAGCTCAAGCTCGAGAACCCCGGCCTCTGGACGGCGGAGTTCAAGGCGGAGATCAAGGCGCTCTTCCTGCGCGCCGTCGAGCTCGAATACAGATACGCCGAAGACACCATGCCCCGTGGCGTGCTCGGCATGAACGCCTCCATGTTCAAGGGCTACCTGCGCTACATCGCCAACCGGCGTGCACAGCAGATCGGCCTCGAAACGCTCTTCCCGAACGAAGAAAATCCGTTCCCGTGGATGAGCGAAATGATTGACCTGAAGAAAGAGCGCAATTTCTTCGAAACCCGCGTGATCGAATACCAGTCGGGTGGTGCGCTCTCCTGGGATTGAATCTTTCGAAAAGAATTAATGAATTCAAGAATTGCCCTTGCCACCGATCGCGCCGAAGAGCGCGGCATGGACGAGGGCTCAGGTGTTCATGGTGCTGGAGCAAAGATTCCAACACCATGAATCGCTTCACGTTACCCAACGTGCGTGGAGTGCTTCAATAGGTTGATTTTTTCAACTTGATCAAGGAGAAATAGAAATGGCAACTGCAAAGAAAGCTCCGGCTAAGAAAGCCGCTGCAAAGAAGGCTCCGGCTAAGAAGGCCGTCGCCGCCAAGAAGGCTCCTGCCAAGAAGGTAGCCGCCAAGAAGGCACCGGCCAAGAAGGTCGCGGCCAAGAAGGCTCCGGCAAAGAAGGTAGCAGCGAAGAAGGCAGCACCGGCGAAGAAGGCCGCTGCCAAGAAGGCTCCTGCCAAGAAGGCCGTAGCGAAGAAGGCGCCTGCGAAGAAGGCTGCTGCCAAGAAGGCCCCGGCGAAGAAGGCCGCTGCCAAGAAGGCGCCTGCGAAGAAGGCTGCTGCCAAGAAGGCCCCTGCCAAAAAGGCTGCGGCCAAGAAAGCCGCGAAAAAGCCTGCTGCCAAGAAGCCTGCTGCGAAGAAGGCTCCCAAGGCCGCTGCTCCTGCCAAGGCTGCCGCCGTAGCGCCTGCCCCTGCTGCGCAAACGACGCTGAACCCCCAGGCAGCCTGGCCGTTCCCCACGGCCAGCAAGCCCTGAGTTTCTCAGCGGCCTTGAAGGCAAAAAGCCCGGCACCTCACGGTGCCGGGCTTTTTTTATCGCCCCTATCGCCCTTCCAGGCGCTCTCTCAAAGAGAAGATCAGACGCCCAGCGCCTTGCGATCGATCTCGTAGTTCTGCGGGCCACGCTGCGCAATCTTGATCGCGCCGACCTTGTTGCCCAGCGCCGCGCACTGTGCGAGCGGCCAGCCCTTTTCCAGACCGAAGAGCAGCGCGCCACGCCATGCGTCGCCGCAACCCGTGGGCTCGACCACCTCGGTGGCCACCACGCCCGGCACGTGCTCGCGCTCGCCATCGGTCCAGATCTCGCAGCCCTCGGCCGCCAGCGTGACCACGAGGCCGCGCACGCGCCTGGAGATCTCCGCAAGGCTCCAACCGGTGCGCTGCGACAGCATCTTTCCTTCGTAATCGTTCACCACCACCCAGCTCGCCAGATCGACGAAATGGCGCAGCGCCTCGCCGTCGAACATCGGCAGGCCCTGGCCCGGATCGAACACGAACGGGATGCCCGCTGCGGCGAACTGCTCAGCGTGCTGCAGCATCGCGTCGCGGCCATCGGGGGCGATGATGCCGAGTTTGATGTCCTCGCGCGCAGCCACCTTGGTGACGTGCGCCTGCTGCATCGCGCCGGGGTGGAAGGCGGTGATCTGGTTGTTGTCGACGTCGCTCATGATCATCGCCTGCGCGGTGAAGGTGTCGTCGAGCTGGCGCACGAACTCCGTGCTGATGCCCAGCGAGCGCATGCGCTCGAGGTACGTGGCGCCGTCGCTGCCCAGCGTGGCCATCGGCAGCGCCGCGCCGCCTAGCGCATTGAGGCTGTAGGCGATGTTGCCCGCGCAGCCGCCGAAGTCGCGGCGTAGCGTCGGCACCAGGAACGACACATTGAGGATGTGCAGTTGATCAGGGAGGATCTGGTCGGCGAACCGCCCCTCGAAAGTCATGATGGTGTCGAATGCGAGGGAACCGCAAATCACTGCTGCCATGGTTAGCCGTTGGTGTGTTGAGTGGTGGATGAAAGCGAGAAGGACACACGCGCGCACGCGCCCCGCTCAGGGATAGAAAGCCTCGACGCGATAACCCGCGACTGGCGGCAGCGCCGCCGCTTCCGAAGCGGACAAGGTCAGGGGCAGCGAGGCCGCGCGATCCGCGCGCGCCTGCAACACGGCCGGAGCGCCATAGTCCGCCGGCATCAGCACGCGGCGCACCACGGCGCGCTCCTGCGTGTCGAGCAGCGAGAGCTCGACGGCCGGCATCGCGAGCGGCACCGTGGCGCCGTTGCGCAGGGTGAAGCTCAGGCGGTAGTCGTTGCCGCCGCTCTTCTCGCGCGCGAAGGCCGCGCCTTCGATCACGATGTCGCCGATCTGGCGCAGCGCGCCGAGCTCGCAGCCGGTGTACTGGCACAGCGCCGCAAGCGTGGGCCGCAGGTTGGGCTGGCGCGCGACGATGCCGTCCCGTTCATGGCGAACGATCTGCAGAACCAGCAACAGCGCCGCAAGAACCGCCAGCAGGACCAGCAGCACCCGCACACCCCTGCGCTGCCAGAAGCCCAGCGCCTTTTCCAGCGGCTCGTCGTCCTCCGCGAAGGGATGCCCCGGCGGCGGCTCGAAGATCGGCGAGAGCACCGGATCGGGCTCGTCGGCTCCGCTTTCGGTCTCTTCCCGCACCACCAGGGCCGGCGATGCCTTCGCGGCCGCACGCTCCTCGCGCGCCTTGGCGCTTGCGATCTTGGCCGACTTGGCACGAGCCCGCCGCAGCGCCTTCTGCATCTGGACCTGGTCGTGTTCCTTCTCCAGTTGCTCGCGTTCGTCCGCGGCACCACCGTCGTCGGCGGCGTCGTCATCGCTCGCACGCTGGATGAGCGTGCGCGTCTTGACGATGCGCGGCGTAACCGGCAGCGGCGGCGCCGGTGGTGGCGGCGCGGGCGGCGGAGACGCAAGATTCAGGTCGATGTTCGGAAACGGCGGCAGCGTGCTCGGCGGCGGCTTCCAGGCGGGCTGCGTGGCGTCGAGGTCGGACCACGGCTCGTCGGCGGCGAGGCCGTGCTCGGGCAGGGTCAGCGAGAACGCGGGCAGCGGCGACGCCGGGGCAGGAGGCGGCGACTGCACCAGCGGCGACACGGTCTTCGGCGTGGGGTCGAGCACCAGGGCATCCGGCGGAAGCAGGTGCTCCTCGTCCGTGAGCCAATCCTTGCGCTGGCGCTGATGCTCGGGCTCGTCGTCGAAGAAGTCCGCATCCTCGGCGGATGACGACAGGGGTTGCTCCGGCTCCTCGAGTCCGGGCTCGGCCGGGGGCAAGGGTTCCGGTGCAGGCGGAGGCGTGGGAGGCTCGGGCGAAGGCGCCGGCTCCGCAGCAGGCTGCTCGACCAGCCCCGGCATGAAGCCACTGCCCTGCACCGCCGGCGACGCACCAGGCGCGACCGCTGTCCCGCCGGTCCCTTCGGATGTCTCGTGCAGGTCGAGCGTCGCGTCGAACACATTGCTGCAGCGGCCGCAGCGCACCCAGCCATCCGAGATGCGAAGCTGGTCGCGCACCACCTTGAAGGTGGTGGTGCAGGCAGGGCAGCGCGTGACGAGACTCATGACCGGGCGATTGTAGGGTTGGGCCCTCGCCGCGCGAGGGGCTCAAGGCCACGCAAGAAACCGGCCGCGTGCGCCGCAGCAACTCAGCAGCGGGCCGTCATGAGGATCCAGCCGTCCTCGCTGTCGCTGACTTCGAGCACCGCGTACGGTGCGTAGGCTTCCTTCAGTTCGTCGGCCTGGCGTTCGAGGATGCCGGCCATGACGAGCGAGCCGCCCGACTTCACATGGCCGCGCAGCAGCGGCGCGAGCAGCTTGAGCGGCGTGGCCAGGATGTTGGCCAGCACGATGTCGTATTCGCCCTTGGCGGCGTCGGGCAGGCCGGCCTTGAGCTTCACGCCGTTGGCTTCGGCATTGAGCACGGTCGAGGAGACCGCTGCTTCGTCGATGTCGACGGCATCGATGTCGGTGGAGCCGAACTTCGCGGCGCCGATCGCCAGGATGCCGGAGCCGCAGCCGTAGTCGAGCACGCGCCTGCCGGCCAGGGCCCCCTCGCCTCGCGTCGCGATCCAGCGCAGGCACATGCGCGTGGTGGGATGCGTACCGGTGCCGAAGGCCAGGCCCGGATCGAGCCTGATGACCTGCCTGGCCTGCTCGGGCGGCTCGTGCCAGGTCGGCACGATCCAGAACTCGGGCGTGACTTCGACGGGCGCGAACTGCGATTGCGTCAGGCGCACCCAGTCCTGCTCGGGCACCGTCGCGATGCCGAGCACTTCGCAGCCTTCGTCAAAGAAGTCCTGCAGCGCGAGCACCGAAGCAGCGTCCTTGGCCTGCGCCTCGTCGGGAAAGAGCGCGATCACGCGCGAACGCTGCCAGCCCTCCTTAGGCGGCGGCATGCCCGGCTCGCCGAACAGCGCCTGCTCCGCATCGGTCTGCGCGTCGGCGTCTTCCACCGACACGCTCAATGCGTCGAGCGCATCGAGCGCTTCGCACAGCGTCTCGACCCGGTCTTCGGGCGCCATGAGGCGAAGTTCAAACATCGCGATGTTCCAGGCTCAGCGCTTGTGTGCGGCCAGCCACTCTTCCAGATAGTGGATGTTGGTACCGCCGCTCATGAACTTGGCATCGACCATCAGCTCGCGGTGCAGCGGGATGTTGGTCTGGATGCCTTCGATCACCGTCTCGTTCAGCGCCGTGCGCATGCGCGCCATCGCCTGCTCGCGCGTGTCGCCGTAGACGATGATCTTGCCGATCATCGAGTCGTAGTTCGGCGGCACGAAGTAGTTGGTGTACGCATGCGAGTCGACGCGCACGCCCGGGCCGCCCGGCGGGTGCCACATGGTGATGCGGCCCGGCGAGGGAATGAACTTCCAGGCATCTTCCGCGTTGATGCGGCACTCGATGGCGTGGCCGTTCATCTGGATCTGGCGCTGCGTGAACGGCAGGCGCTCACCCGCCGCGACCATGATCTGCGTCTTGACGATGTCGATGCCGGTGGTGAACTCGGTCACCGGGTGCTCCACCTGCACGCGCGTGTTCATCTCGATGAAGTAGAACTCGCCGTTCTCATAGAGGAACTCGAAGGTGCCGGCGCCGCGGTAGCCGATCTTCTTGCAGGCCGCGGCGCAGCGCTCTCCGATCTTCTCGATCAGCTTGCGCGGGATGCCGGGCGCGGGCGACTCCTCGATCACCTTCTGGTGGCGGCGCTGCATGGAGCAGTCGCGCTCGCCGAGGTAGACGGCGTTCTTGTGCTTGTCGGCCAGCACCTGGATCTCGATGTGGCGCGGGTTCTGGAGAAACTTCTCCATGTACACGGCCGGATTGTTGAAGGCCGCCTGGGCTTCCGCCTTCGTCATCTGGATCGCGTTGACCAGCGCCGCCTCGGTGTGCACCACGCGCATGCCGCGGCCACCGCCGCCGCCGGCGGCCTTGATGATGACCGGGTAGCCGATGGCTCGCGCGATGCGCTTGTTGGTGGCAGCGTCGTCCGAGAGCTCGCCTTCGGAGCCGGGCACGCAGGGCACGCCCGCCTTGATCATCGCCTGCTTGGCCGAGACCTTGTCGCCCATGGTGCGGATGTTGTCGGGCGTCGGGCCGATGAACTGGAAGCCGCTCTGCTCCACGCGCTCGGCGAAATTCGCGTTCTCGCTCAGGAAGCCATAGCCGGGGTGGATCGCCTCGGCGTCGGTCACCTCGGCCGCCGAGATGATCGCCGGCATGTTGAGGTAGCTCTGCGCCGAGGGAGCCGGCCCGATGCAGACAGCCTCTTCGGCGAGCTTGATGTACTTGGCGTCGCGGTCGGCCTCGGAATAGACCATCACGGCCTTGATGCCGAGCTCGCTGCAGGCGCGCTGGATCCGGAGGGCGATTTCCCCCCGGTTTGCAACCAGGATCTTCTTGAACATGCTTACTCGATGATGAACAGCGGCTGTCCGTATTCGACCGCCTGGCCGTTTTCGCCGAGGATCTGGGTGATGGTGCCGGACTTGTCGGCCTCGATTTCGTTGAGGATCTTCATCGCCTCGATGATGCAGAGGGTGTCGCCCTCGTTGACCTTGCTGCCGACCTCGACGAATGCCGGGGCGCCCGGGCTCGACGAACGGTAGAAAGTGCCGACCATCGGCGATTTCACCGCATGGCCGGACGGCGCGGCCTCGGCGGCAGGCGCAGCGGCCGCGGCGGGAGCCGCCGGGGCGCTGACGGCCGCGGCCGGCGCGGCGGCAGCGGCCTGAGGCGCGGCCAGGGTTTGCACATACTGCACCGGAGCAGCGCCGCCGCCCTTGACGATGCGAACCTTGCCTTCGGTTTCCGTGATTTCCAGTTCGGAAATATTCGATTCGGACACCAGATCGATCAGTGTCTTGAGTTTGCGCAGATCCATGGGACTCCAGTGCCGGCTGTGCCGGTCTTCAGGATATAACTTGTTCGAAAATCGGTGATTTTCGGCGTTCGGCGTCTAACGCCAGCGTAAGGAACTGATTCTAACCATGAACCAGTTCACGCCGCCAAGTCTCCAGGTCGGTCGCTTCGAGCTTGCCCATTTTACGGGCGGCCACGGAGCCGTTCGCGTTCAGGACCAGTGTGAAGGGCAGTCCGCCGCCCGTGTTGCCCAGGTTCTTGACCAGTTCCGTGCCCTGCAGGCCGGCCAGGCCCGTGGGATAGGTGACCGGCGTGCGCTGCAGGAACTTGCGAACGGCGCTCGGCTGATCGATGGCCAATCCGATCACTTGCCATCCATTCGCCCCATTTTGGCGGAAGAAGGCGTCGATCATCGGCATTTCCTCGACGCAGGGCGGGCACCATGTCGCCCAGAAGTTCAGCAGCAGCGGCTTGCCGCGCAGGCTCGACAGAACGAGGTCACCGCCCTCCGGACGCTCGAAGCTCTGGGCCCAGAAGGCTGCGTCGAGCATCTCCTTGCCGCCCGCACCGCCCCCTGCACTGCGCTCCTTCCACCAGGCGCCGCCGAGCCCGGCAGCCGCAGCCGCGGCCGCCACGCCGGCATAGAGCATGCCGCGTCGGGTGGGCGAAGAAGTCATTCACTTGTCCTTTTCTCGTTCAATCAGTCGGCGCAATGCGGGCAGGTCGCCGCGCGGCACGCGCCCCTGGGCATCGGGCTTCAGGGCGCCGCGCAGGTCGTCGAGGTCGTACACAAGCAGGTGCACGCCGATTTCCTCGCCGAGCGCGCGGCTCGGCGCATGCACGCTCAGGGCCTCGACCTGCTCGCCGTGGAAGCCGGTCACCATGCGCGGTTCGTAGTCCACGTGGTGATCGATCAGGGCTATCTCCGCCGATTTGGGATCATCGCAGAACAACTGAATATAAATGTCTGACAGCCGCGTGGCCGTTCCGTGCCAGACGGCGCCGCCCACATGAGGGCGGAAGACAGCCATGCGCTCCATCCATTCGAGCGCGAGGAGGCGCAACGCGTGCAGTTCCTGTGGCTGCGTGTCGGCGCAGAAGAGCTCGATGTACTCGCGCACCTCGGCTTCGACCTCGTCGTTGTTCGGCAGCGCGGTGCGCGTCGAAAGCCCCAGGTCGCGCAAGGCCCGCCGCTTGGCCGGGCCGTATTCGAGCCCCTCCTCCACGACGAGGCGGGCTGCGGCAGCGGCGATTTCACGCTTGGACGTGTCCATCGGGGCATTTTGCCCGCAGTAGGCGCCCCTCACATGAACATCAGTACGCGGCACGGGACAAACGGGCGGCCCCGCCGAAGGGCCTGCACACCGCTTACCTAGAATCGACCGATGCACATTCATATCCTGGGTATCTGCGGCACTTTCATGGGCGGAGTGGCCGCCCTCGCCCGCGAAGCCGGCCACCGGGTCACGGGCTGCGACGCCGGCGTGTACCCCCCGATGAGCGACCAGCTGCGCGCCCTCGGCATCGACCTGATCGAGGGCTTCGGTGCCGACCAGCTCTCGCTGGCCCCTGACATGTTCGTGGTCGGCAACGTGGTCTCCCGCGCGCGGCTGGCCGACGGCAGTCCCAAGTTCCCGCTGATGGAAGCCATCCTCGACGCCGGCAAGCCCTACACCAGCGGCCCGCAGTGGCTGGCCGAGCATGTTCTGCTGGGCCGCCACGTGCTGGCGGTGGCTGGCACCCACGGCAAGACAACCACCACCTCGATGCTTGCCTGGATCCTCGAAAAGGGCGGCAAGTCCCCCGGCTTCCTGGTGGGCGGCGTGCCGCTGGACTTCGGCGTCTCGGCCCGGCTGGGCGACGGCCCCGCCTTCGTGATCGAGGCCGACGAGTACGACACGGCCTTCTTCGACAAGCGCAGCAAGTTCGTGCACTACCGGCCGCGCACCGCGGTGCTGAACAACCTGGAGTTCGACCACGCGGACATCTTCGACGACCTTGCCGCCATCGAACGCCAGTTCCACCACCTCGTGCGCACCGTGCCCGGCACCGGCCGGCTGGTGGTGAACGCCACCGAGGAAAGCTTGCAGCGCGTGCTGGCCCAGGGCTGCTGGAGCGAACTCGCGCGCTTCGGCGCGGGCGGCGAGTGGCAGGCACGCGGCACCCACGACGCCTTCGAGGTGCTGCTGCGCGGCGAGGCGGTCGGCCGGGTCGAATGGGAGCTTTCCGGACTGCACAACCAGATGAATGCGCTGGCCGCCATTGCCGCGGCCGAGCATGTGGGCGTGGCGCCGGCCGACGCGGCCCGGGCGCTCGGCAGCTTCCGCAACGTGCGCCGGCGCATGGAACTGCGCGGCACGGTCGAAGGCAACGGCGGCGCGATCACGGTCTACGACGACTTCGCCCACCACCCCACCGCGATCCGCACCACGCTCGACGGCCTGCGCAAGAAGCTGGACGACGCTGGCCGCAAAAGTGAGCGCATCCTCGCTGCCTTCGAACCACGCAGCAACACGATGAAGCTGGGCGTCATGGCGGCGCAGTTGCCGTGGAGCCTGGAATCGGCCGACCTGTCGTTCTGCCACACGGCCGGCCTCGACTGGGACGTGGCCGCCGCGCTCGCGCCGATGGGCGATCGCGCGCAGGTCGCGGGGGCCATCGAGCCGCTGGTGAAGCAGATCGTCGCCGCGGCCCGGCCGGGCGATCACATCGTCTGCATGAGCAACGGCGGCTTCGGCGGCGTGCACGACAAACTGCTTGCGGCCCTGCGCGCGGCGGCCGCATCATGACCGCCATGCCGATCGCCCGAGCCCGCGAACTGGTCGAGACCCTGAAGCTCCAACCGCACCCCGAAGGGGGCTGGTACGCCGAGGTGTTCCGCTCCACATCGAACGTCACGCCGGCCGATGGCCGCCCGCCGCGCAGCGCGCTGACCAGCATCTATTACCTGCTCGAGGCGGGCCAGCATTCGCGCTGGCACCGGGTGCTGTCCGACGAAGTCTGGGTGCACCTCGAAGGCGTGCCGCTCGCGCTGTGGACCTGCGACGCCGCGATGCGGACCGCGCCGGCGCACACGCGGCTGGGCCCGGTCGACATCCATGGCACTCGCCCCCAGCACGTGGTGCCCGCCGGCCAGTGGCAGGCGGCGCAGCCGATCCAGAGCCACAGCTCGGGCGACTACACGCTGGTCGCCTGCATGGTCGGGCCGGGCTTCGACTTCGCCGATTTCTCCCTGGTGCCCTCCGACAGCGACGAGGCTGCGTCGATGCGGCACCACTGGCCCGACCTGGCCGGATTGCTCTAGGGCCCGCTCACCCCCGGCGGCGCTTGACCGCTTGCGAGAGCGTGTCCAGCACCTGCACCGAGTCTTCCCAGCCCAGGCAGGCGTCGGTGATGCTCTTGCCGTATTCGAGGCCCGAGAGCTGGTCCTTGCCCGGCGTGAACTTCTGGGCGCCCGGCTGCAGGTGGCTTTCGACCATCACGCCGAAGACGCGCTTGGAGCCGTCAGCGATCTGAGCGGCGATGTCCTTGGCCACGTCGATCTGCTTCTGGTGCTGCTTGGAGCTGTTGGCGTGGCTGCAGTCGACCATCAGCGTGGGCGGCAGCTTGGCGGCTTCCAGGTCCTTGCAGGCGGCCTCGACGCTGGCGGCGTCGTAGTTGGGCGCCTTGCCGCCGCGAAGGATCACGTGGCAGTCGCGGTTGCCGTTGGTCTGCACGATCGCGACCTGGCCGTTCTTGTGCACCGACAGGAAGTGATGGCCGCGCGCCGCCGCCTGGATGGCGTCGGTGGCGATGCGGATGTTGCCGTCCGTGCCGTTCTTGAAGCCGATGGGCGCCGACAGGCCCGAGGCGAGTTCGCGGTGCACCTGGCTTTCGGTGGTGCGCGCGCCGATGGCGCCCCAAGAGATCAGGTCGCCGATGTACTGCGGCGAGATCACGTCGAGGAACTCGCTGCCCGCCGGCAGGCCCATGCGGTTGATGTCGATCAGCAGCTGGCGGGCGATGCGCAGGCCCTCGTCGATGCGGAAGCTCTCGTCCAGGTACGGGTCGTTGATCAGTCCCTTCCAGCCGACCGTGGTGCGCGGCTTCTCGAAGTACACGCGCATCACGATCTCCAGCGTGCCGGCGTATTTCTCGCGCTCGGCCTTGAGGCGGCGCGCGTATTCGAGCGCTGCGGCCGGGTCGTGGATCGAGCACGGGCCCATGATCACCAGCAGCCGGTCGTCCTTGCCGGCCATGATGTTGTGGATGCGTCCGCGGGTGTCCTCGATCAGCGTCTCGACCGCGGTGCCGCGGATGGGGAAGAAGCGGATGAGGTGTTCTGGAGGGGGGAGCACGTTGATGTCCTTGATGCGTTCGTCGTCGGTCTTGCTGGTTTTTTCGACGCGCGCATACCAGCTGTCGCTGGCGGGGGAGTTGTTCGTGCTCATGGTGCTTCTTCCTTGTGTGCTGCTGGAGTTGGAATCGAGGGGACAAGAAAAAACCGCCGGGGCTTGAGGCCACCGGCGGTTCTGGGAGGGTATTCGTGTGTGCTGCTTACGCGCTCGCCTCTCGTCCGCCGGAAACCGGGAACCAAAAGTAGGCAAAAAAGTAAGCGCGGACAGCGGACATGGGGTGGCAATGTAGCACGGAAAAGCGAAACCCGGTCAAGGGACCGGGCTCGCTGTTGTTTACCGGTAGCCCGATTCGTTGGGGTTGTGGATGATCCAGATCAGGTTGCCGGAGGAATAGTCACCCATGCCGCCGCCCGCGAAGATCAGGCGGCCCTGGCCCTTGTAGGTCATCTCGAAACGATGGCGGTCGCTGCCGAAATAGAAGGGAATGAAGGCCTTGCCGGTTACATATGCGCCCTGATCGGTGGGCTGGCCGGCGATGTCGGTGACCTGCCGGGCGCTCATGCCGATCTGCAGGCGCGCGAACTTGCTGTTACGCGCCGGGTTGCCGGTGATCTCGCCTTCGTAGCCGTTCAGGCCCTTGACGGTGCGGCCGCTGCCGGCCTCGACCTTGGAGGAGTCGATCACGTTGCCCTGGGCGTCCATGCCGGCCTTGGCTCCGCCGCGCGCGGCAGGTGCCGCAGCCGCCGCCGCGGGTGCGGGCGCCGCCGCGGGCTGGCTACCAGAACTGCCGCGGGATGCGCAACCGGCGGAGGCCACCGCCACCACGGCGGTCACGGCCCACAGAACGGCGGGCGAATTGATCCTGTTCCCCATCGAAATGCTCCTTGAATGCGTTCTTCGCAAAAAAAGGAGCGCAGCTTAGCAACGGGAGGAAACAGTCCACAAGTGCCGAAAGTCCTAAGCCGTTCCACCTACAGTCAGGCCGTCGATGCGCAGGGTGGGCTGGCCCACGCCCACGGGCACGCTCTGGCCTTCCTTGCCGCAGGTTCCCACGCCGGAGTCGAGCGCCATGTCGTTGCCGATCATGGTCACGCGGGTGAGCGCGTCGGGGCCGTTGCCCACGATGGTCGCGCCCTTCACCGGGTACTGGATCTTGCCGTTCTCGACCCAGTAGGCCTCGCTGGCCGAGAACACGAACTTGCCGCTGGTGATGTCGACCTGCCCGCCGCCGAAATTGGTGGCGTACAGGCCCTTCTTGATGCTCGCGACGATTTCGTCGGGTTCCTTGTCGCCGCCGAGCATGTAGGTGTTGGTCATGCGCGGCATCGGCACGTGGGCATAGCTTTCGCGGCGGCCGTTGCCGGTGGGCTTGACCTTCATGAGGCGCGCGTTGAGCGCGTCCTGGATGTAGCCCTTGAGGATGCCGTCCTCGATCAGCACGTTGCGCTGGCTGGCGTTGCCCTCGTCGTCGACGTTGAGCGAGCCGCGGCGGTCGGCGATGGTGCCGTCGTCGAGCACCGTCACGCCCTTGGCCGCCACGCGCTGGCCGATGCGGCCCGAGAACGCGCTCGAGCCCTTGCGGTTGAAGTCGCCCTCCAGCCCGTGGCCGATGGCTTCGTGCAGCAGGATGCCGGGCCAGCCGGAGCCCAGCACCACCGTCATTTCCCCGGCCGGGGCCGGGCGCGCGTCGAGGTTGGTCAACGCCGCCTTCACGGCATGGTCGACGTACTCGGCGATCTGCTCGTCGGAGAAATACGCCAGGCCGAAGCGCCCGCCGCCGCCACCGGAGCCGATCTCGCGGCGGCCGTTCTGCTCGGCGATCACGGTGACCGACAGGCGCACCAGCGGCCGCACGTCGGCGGCCAGCGTGCCGTCGGCGCGGGCAACGAGCACCACGTCGTACTCGCTGGCCAGCCCCGCCATCACCTGCGCCACGCGCGGGTCGCGCGAGCGGGCGAGCTTCTCGACCTTCTCGAGCAGCTTCACCTTGGCTGTGCTGTCGAGCGTGGCGATGGGGTCGATGCCCTGGTAGAGCGAGCGGCTGGAGGCGATCTTGCGGGGCGCGGTCTTCACCTTGCCGGCGCGGCCCGCGGAAGAGATGGAGCGCACCGTGCGCGCAGCATCGAGCAGCGAGGCCTCGGAAATGTCGTCGGAGTAGGCGAAGGCGGTCTTCTCGCCGCTGACCGCTCGCACGCCGACGCCCTGGTCGATGCTGAAGCTGCCGGTCTTGACGATGCCTTCCTCGAGGCTCCAGCCTTCGCTGCGGGTGTACTGGAAATACAGGTCGGCGTCGTCCACCCGGTGCGCAGTGATCTCGGCGAGGGCCTTGCTCAGGTGCGATTCGTCGAGGCCGAACGGCGTGAGAAGGAGCTGTTGCGCCGTGGCGAGGCGCTCGATGGTGGGTTCGCGAGAGATCATTTTCAGGATTCTATGGCTCGCCCCCCGTCCGCGCTCAGTTCTGGGCGAGCCTCCTCGCCCGGGCGATGGACATCAGGATGCCCAGCCCCAGCCCCAGCGTCACCATCGCGGTGCCGCCATAGCTGATGAAGGGCAGCGGCACGCCCACAACCGGCAGGATGCCGCTGACCATGCCCATGTTCACGAAGGCGTAGGTGAAGAAGATCATCGTCACCGCCCCGGCCAGCAGGCGCGAGAACAGCGTCCCGGCGTTGGCTGCGATGACCAGTCCCCGGAAGATCAGCAGGATGAAGGCCGAGATCAGCGCCAGGTTGCCCATGAGCCCGAATTCCTCGGAATAGGCGGCGAAGATGAAGTCGGTGGTGCGCTCGGGAATGAATTCGAGGTGCGTCTGCGTGCCCTGCATGAAGCCCTTGCCGCCCACGCCGCCCGAGCCGATGGCGATCATGCCCTGGATGATGTGGAAGCCCTTGCCGAGCGGGTCCTTGCTGGGGTCGAGCAGCGTGCACACGCGCTGCTTCTGGTAGTCGTGCAGCACGCGCCAGTCGACGCCGTCGGCGCACAGCCGCGACTCGAAGCCCACGATCAGCGTGATGGCCACCGCGCCGATCACCACCGGCGGCACGATCAGCTTCCAGGGCAGCCCCGCGAAGAAGATCACCGACAGCCCCGCCGCCAGCACCAGCAGCGAGGTGCCCAGGTCGGGCTGCTTCATGATGAGCCCCACCGGCACCGCCAGCAGCATCGTCGCCACCACGAAGTCGAGCGGCCTGAGCTGGCCCTCGCGCCGCTGGAACCACCAGGCCAGCATCAGCGGCATGGCGATCTTCAGGATTTCGCTGGGCTGGATCACCACGCCCACGTTGATCCAGCGCTGGGCGCCCTTCTTGGTGATGCCGAAGAGCGCCACCGCCACCAGCAGCGCCACGCCCATCGTGTAGAGCGGCACGGCCGCGAGCATCAGCCGCTGCGGCGGCACCTGCGCCACCACGAACATGATGAAGCCGGCCAGCAGCATGTTGCGGCCATGGTCGACGAAACGGGTTCCGTGGTCGTAGCCCGATGAATACATGGTGAGCAGCCCGGCGAAGGCGAGCAGCAGCACGGCGAAGGCCAGAAAGCCGTCGAAGCCCTGGAAGATGGGCGCAATTCGACGCGCCAGGGAGGGCTGATTGAACACGGCGGACATGAGGGCGGATTATCCCAGCCCCACCGGCCCCCTCAATCGAATTCGAGCTGAACGACCGTGCGCCCCGGTCGGCTTTCGACCGTCAGGCGGGCCCCGATGGCCCCGGAGCGCTCCGCCAGCGAGCGCGGCATGACCCTGGTGGTGTCGAAGCCCTTGCCGTTGTCGATCACCCGCAGTTGCACCGTCTTGCCCTTCATGCCGGCCTCGAAGCGCAGCACGGTGGCCTCGGCGTGCCGCAGCACGTTGGAGATCGATTCGAACAGCAGGAACTGCAGCTGCCGCATGCCGTGCGCGTCCAGCCCCTCCACCGGCTCCACCTCGTCCACCGCCCATTCGAACTCGATGCCCGAGGACGCCAGCCGGGGCTCCAGCCGGTAGCGCGCCGCGGCGAGCAGCGCGCCCACGTCGCCCGGCGGCAGGTGGATGGAATCGATCTGCAGCTTGAGCTGGTCCAGCGAGTCGCGCAGGGTGCGCAGCAGGTCGCCCGAGCTGCTCTGGCCTGACTGCAGCTGGCGGATCGCCGAGCTGATGTGCGAGCCCACGCCGTCGTGCATCTCGCGCAGGATGCGCTCGCGCTCGTGGGTGCGCGCCTGCACCTGCGCCGCGGCCTCGAGCTCGGCATAGGTGGCCGCCAGTTCGCGCTCGCGCTGCGCCACCCTCTCGGCCAGGGCCGCGACAGAGCCGCGCGCCTGCACGGCCGCCGCACGGAAGCGCCGCAGCACGATCAGGAGCAGCACCGCGCCGAAGAACACCGACGAATAGCGCACCCAGGTGGTCTCGCCGTAGGCGTCGCTCAGGCGGACCACCAGCCAGTCGCGCGCGGCGAATGCCACCGTGACCAGCGCGGCGCCGGCCATCAGCAGGCGGTCGTCGTTCGGGTGGCGCAGCGTGGCGAGGGCGAAGGCGCCGACGAAGGCGGCGACGAACACGAGCTCCACGGCGAGCCAGGCGGTGAACCAGGCCGGCTCGTCCCGCTGCAGCGAAAGCGCGCTGAACAGCACCGTGCCGACCACGACGCCGGCCACCGGCCAGCGCACCCAGCGGTGGCGCCGCTCGTTCGCCCAGCCCGCGAGGTGGTAGACGAACATCATGGAGGCGGCCGCCCAGCCGGCGTAGCAGGCCGCCATCAGCACGCCCCACGGCCCCCAGGACAGCGGCGGCTCGGCGACCAGCCCGTCGGCCATGCGCACCGCCCAGAAGAATTCCGCCAGCGCGGCCCAGAAATAGATGGCCACGCGCCGCGGCATGCCGTTTGCATCGACGTCGAGCTGCGTCAGCCACAGCGCCAGCGCGATGCCGCCCACGATCAGGCTGAAGGCCATCAGCAGCACCGAGCCGGTGAAGCGCCAAGCGTTGGCGCTCTCGAAGAGCTCGTTGCGAACCGACGCGGCCGGCCCGACGACCACCTGCGACAGCCCCGCGAGGCGGGCGGTGTCGGCATGCAGCCGGATCTGCAGCAGGTTGTCGCCCTTGCGCAGCAGCTTGCCGGGCACGGGCACGTAGATGGGCGCCTTGGCGTAGTCGGCGTCGTTGTTGCGCTTCATGTCGCCGTAGGTCTGCAGCAGCGCGTCGTTGAGCTGCACCTCGAAGACGTTGCCCACGCGCGGAATGAAGATGCCCCACGGCGTCTCGGGCTCGGCCTCGAGCGTGAACGGCAGGTCGAAGCTGGCCGTGCCGGGGCGTCCGTTGTGCTGCCGGTCCCAGTGGTAGGAAAGCTCGACCGGCTCGGTGCGCGTGACGCCGTCGACCGTGGTCGTCACGGTACCCTGGCGCAGTTCGATCGGCGCCTCGGCGGCGGACGCGACGGAAACGCCGCAGGCGCCGAAAAGGCCGGCGAGGCCCATCAGGAGCATCGCCAGCCACGACATCACCAGCGACACCCGGTTCGGCCGCATCTGCGCTCAGCCCGGATGAGACAACAGGCCGAGACGCGTCGCTTCGAAGACGGCCTCGCTCTTGGAATGCACCGCGAGCTTTCCGTAGAGGTTCTTGATGTGGGTCTGCACCGTGTGCACGCTCAGGCCCTTGAGCCGGGCGATCTCGGCATAGGAGAAACCGCGAGCGATCAGCGTCAGCACCTCGTGCTCGCGCGCCGAGAGCAGGCCGCGGTCGGCTTCCTCGGCGGCGGCCTCGGGCGCCGAGCCCGGCGTGGTGCCGGAAGGCGCCGCAGTCTGCAGGCTGCGGTACTTGGCGAGCACGCGCCGCGCAATCATGGGCGAGATCGGCGAGGCGCCGGCCTTCATCTCCACGATGGTCTGGGCGATGTCCTCGGGCGCGGCGTCCTTGTGGATGTAGCCCACGGCGCCGGCCTCGATGCTCGCGAGAACGTTTTCCTCGTCGCCGAAGACGGACACCACCAGCGGTTCGCAGCCCGGAAAACGCGAGACCGCCTCGCGGATCACGTCGAGCCCGGTGCCGTCGGGCATGCCGAGGTCGACCAGCAACACGTCGGGAATGGTGGTCGTGCGCGAGAGCCAGCCCAGCGCCTCCTGCACGGTACCCGCGCTGCCGAGCCAGAAAAGCCGCGGGCTGCGCTGCACGCTCGCCTCGAAAAAGGCGCGCGCGCGACTGTCGTCCTCGACCACGAGCACGCCCCAGCGGCGTAGCGACGCGTCGTCCTGAGCCTCAATGTTCATTCCTCCGAGCATAAGCCTCGGCGAGCATGGGGCATCCATGCGCACATCCCTCGTTCATGGGATATGTGCGCCAACAGGCTTTGCTTGAAACTCTGGCCGCTTTTTTCCGGGCACATTCCTGCAGCCCGGGCGAGCGAAGTAACCGGAATGTAGGCGATTTGCACCGCAGCGAACTCAGCCTGAGTACTTTCGAATTCCAGATGCGCGGCATGCTCCCAGGCGCAGGAGCATGCGGAACGCCGGTGCGCCCCGGGCCCCGGCAGGCTGCGGCCTTGCCGACGAACCCGACCAGCCGGTTTTTGTATGTCGGAAGCGGCCTCGCGAGAACAGACCTCATGCAGAATTACCCGTTCCCGGCAAGCGAGGCACCACCGCCGCACCGCCCTTCCTTTCCTCGCATGGATCCGCAAACAACCCACCTGCTCTACCTGCACGGCTTCCGCTCTTCGCCTCGTTCGACCAAGGCCCGGATCGTCGCGGATCGCGTCGCGCGTCGGCATCCGAACCTGCAATGGTGGTGTCCGCAGCTGCCGCCGTCGCCGCACGATGCCATCGACATGGTGATGAAGGGCATCGCGCACTGGCCGCGCAAGTCGATGGCCGTGGTGGGCTCGTCGCTGGGCGGCTACTACGCCACCTACGTGGCCGGCATGACGCGCTGCCGCGCGGTGCTGCTGAACCCGGCCGTGCACCCCGCGCGCGACCTCATGCTCTACATCGGCGACCAGACCGCCTGGCACGACCCGGCCGAGCATTTCTATTTCCGCCCCGAATACATCCACGAGCTGCGCGCCATGGAGGTCGGCCCGCTCACCCGGCCCGAGCGCGTGTTCGCCATCATCGCCAAGGGCGACGAGGCGCTCGACTGGCACGAGATGTCGGCACGCTACCCCGACAGCAACATCAAGCTGCTCGAAGGCGGCGACCATGCCCTGTCCGACTTCGAAAAGGCCCACCTGGACGACGTGATGGCCTTCATCAACCCCGTTTGAATTTCCAGGGACACCGCAGAACCGGCTTCGCCGGGCTGCAGGTGTCGCCCCCGGAAGGGGGTGGGAGGCCACACGAAGTGGGCAAGCCTGGGGGTGAGCCTGACTCCGCGTGGGACAATCGACGGATGTTTGTATTGTTTGAAGAAGCCGGCAAGTACCTCGGCGGCCGCGTGCTGTCGGAGGCCGAAGCATCGGCGCAGGTCGAGCTCGACACCGGCAAGCGCGTCAAGGTCAAGGGCGCCAACATCGTCCTTCGTTTCGAGAAGCCGTCGCCCGCCGACCTGATCGCCGAAGGGCGCGCGCTCGCCGCCGGCATGGACCTCGACCTCGCCTGGGAGTTCGCCCCCGAGGGCGAATTCGGCTTCGCCGAGCTGGCCGCCGAGTATTTCAGCGAGAAGCCCTCGCTCGCCCAGCAAGCCGCAGCCCTGTTCGCGCTCTTCGAGGCGCCGCATTACTTCCGCCGCGCCGGCAAGGGCCGCTTCAAGAAGGCGCCGGCCGAGATCGTGCAGCAGGCGCTGGCCGCCATCGAGAAGAAGAAGGCCATCCAGGCGCAGATCGCCGAGTGGGCGGCGCAGCTCGCCGAGGGCGTGTGCCCGGCTCCGGTGCGCGAACAGCTCTACAAGATCCTTTTCCGCCCCGACAAGAACGCCCCCGAATACAAGGCCGTGGTCGAGGCCGCGCGCGCCACGCAGCGTCCGCCGCTCGACCTGCTTGAACGCGCCGGCGCCATCGACTCGCCCTACCAGTTCCACTGGCGCCGCTTCCTGTTCGAGAACTTCCCCAAGGGCACCGGCTTCCCGGCGCTCGCGGCGCCCGCCATCGCGGACGACCTGCCGCTGGCAGAGGGCGTGCAGGCCTTCTCCATCGACGATTCGCAGACCACCGAAATCGACGACGCGCTTTCCGTGCAGGGCCTGGGCAGCGGCACCGTCACGGTCGGCATCCACATCGCCGCGCCGGCGCTCGCGCTGACGCCCGGCAGCCCGATCGACAACGTGGCGCGTGCGCGCATGTCCACGGTCTACATGCCGGGCTACAAGATCACGATGCTGCCCGACGAGGTGGTCGACACCTACACGCTGCTCGAAGGCGGCGACCGCCCGGCCGTGTCGCTCTACGCGCGCTTCGACGAAGCCACGCTGGAGCTGCAGGGCACCGAGACGAAACTGGAGCGCGTGCCCATCGTGGCCAACCTGCGCCACGACCAGCTCGACACCGTCGTCACGCAGCAGTGGCTGGAAGACGCCGCCTTCAATGCCGACAGCACACCCGACGCCGCGGCCCGCATGCGCGCGCCCCTGTCGTTCCTGTTCCGCCTGGCGAAGCAGCTGAAGGCGCAGCGCGAGGTCGTGCGCGGCAAACCCGAGAGCTTCAACCGGCCCGACTACAACTTCCGCCTCGTCGGCAACGACGGCGCCGAGCCCACCGGCGGCGAGCAGGTACAGATCAGCACGCGCCAGCGCGGCGCACCGCTCGACCTGATCGTGTCCGAAGCCATGATCCTGGCCAACAGCAGCTGGGGCGGCTGGCTCGGCGAGCTCGGTGTGCCGGGTCTCTACCGCAGCCAGGCCAGCCTCGCGCCCGGCATCAAGGTGCGCATGGGCACGCGCGCGCTGCCGCACGCAGGCCTGGGCGTGAAGAGCTACGCCTGGAGCACCTCGCCGCTGCGCCGCTACACCGACCTGGTGAACCAGTGGCAGATCATCGCCGCCGCACGCCACGGCAAGACCGCCGCGCTGGCCGCGCCCTTCAAGCCGAAGGACGCAGACCTGTTCTCGATTCTCTCGGGCTTCGACGCGGCCTACACCGCGTACAACGCCTACCAGGGCGGCATGGAGCGCTTCTGGACGCTGAAGTACCTGCAGCAGCAGGGCATCACCGAGCTGGAGGCCACCGTCATCAAGGACATGCCCAATGGCGCGCTCGTGCGTGCCGACACCCTGCCGCTGGTGTTCCCCGTGGCCGGGCAGCAGGAGCGCGGCGCGCGCCTGCGCGTGAAGCTCGGCGAGATCGACGAGATCGCCCTCGACGTGAGCGGCACGGTGCTCGAGCGCCTCGACGCGCCGAAGGCCGGCGCATCCGCCGAGGAGGAAGGCGACGACGGCGAGGAAGAAGTGGTTGCGGGCCCGATCGCCATCGCCGTCGACCTGAACGACAGCGAGGCAGCACCCGAAGAAAACACGCCTGCATGAACCCCGGCGGATCGTCCGGAGAAATGCGGCCCCTGGAGGAGTCTAGAGAATGAACTTCAAGGACCTCAGCACGCTGCAGATCGCACTGGGCGTGTCGGTCGTTGTGCACGCCGCGCTGCTCACGGTGCGATTCGTCGATCCCGAATCCTTCAACAAGGTCTTCAGCGACACGCCGCTGGAGGTGATCCTGGTCAACACCAAGACCAACGACCGTCCCGACCCCGCCGCGCGGCTGCGCGCGCAGACCTCGCTCGCGGGCGGCGGCGACCTCGACAAGGGCCGCGCCACCAGCCCGCTGCCGCCGTCGAGCTTCACCACCGTGGGCGACTCGTTCGAGGACGCGCAGCGCAAGGTAGACGCCATGCAGGCCGAGCAGATGCAGATGCTCACCCAGCTCAAGCGCGACCTGGCCGCGATGCCCGCGCCCGATCCGCGCAACGCCGGCGATCCGGCCGAGGCCAAGGCGCAGGAGGAAAAGCGCCGCCAGATGATCAACCTGCTGGCCGAGATCGAGCGCCGCGTGAACGAGGAGAACGCGCGTCCCAAGAAGCGCTACCTCAGCCCCTTCACGCGCGAGGCCGCCTTCGCCACCTACGTCGATTCGCTGCGCCGCCGGGTGGAAGCGCAGGGAACGGCCAACTTCCCGACGCTGGCCGGCAAGAAGCTCTACGGCGAGCTCACCATGACCATCACCGTCAACTTCGATGGCCGGCTGCTCTCGACCGTGATCGACGAAAGCTCGGGCCAGGCCGTGCTCGACAAGCGGGCCCAGGCCATCGTCGCGAGCGTGGGCAACTTCGGCACCTTCACCGACGCGATGCGCAAGGAGCACGCGGACCAGATCGTGATCCGCCCGCACTTCCGCTTCTCGCACGACGGCTCGGTCGAACTCTCCTCGCAGTAACCGGAATCCGGAAAACAGCCGCACCGCAACGGCAGGCGCAACCAGAAAAGGCAGACACCATGGACCTGTACTGCGTCATGGGCAACCCCGTCGAGCACAGCCGCTCGCCCCGCATCCACGCGCGCTTTGCGCAGCTGTGCGGCCAGCAGCTGGAATACGGCCGGCGGCTCATTCCGCTCGGTGCCTTCGCCGAGGGCATCGCAGCCTTCCGCAGCGAAGCCGCCGAGCGCGGCGACGCCGCGCTCGGCTGCAACATCACCGTGCCATTCAAGTTCGAGGCCGCGGCGCTCGCGCAGCACACCAGCGAGCGCGCCCTTCTCGCGCAGGCGGTCAACACGCTGCGCTTCGAGGCCGATGGCGGCATTCGTGCGGACAACACCGACGGCATCGGCCTGGTCAACGACATCGTGCGCAACGCGGGCGTGCCGCTGCAGGGCAAGGCGCTGCTGCTGATCGGCGCGGGCGGCGCCGCTGCCGGCGTGCTGGGGCCGCTGCTCGATGCGGGCGCGTCGCGCGTCGTGGTCGCGAACCGCACCGTGGACAAGGCCGTCGAGTTGGTGCGCCGCCATGCGGCCATCGCGCTGCGCCACGGCGCATCGCTCGAAGCCTGGGCGCTCGACGAAGTGCCGGGCGCCTTCGACGTGGTGGTCAACGCCACCGCCTCGAGCCTCGCGGGCGACGCGGTGCCGGTGAAGGCCAGCGTGCTGCGCGAAGGCGGGCTCGCGGTCGACATGATGTACGGCCCGGCCGCAGCAGGCTTCATGGCCTGGGCCGAGGCGCACGGCGCAGTGGCGCGCGACGGGCTCGGCATGCTGGTCGAGCAGGCGGCCGAGTCCTTCGAGATCTGGCGCGGCGTCCGGCCGCCTTCGGCACAGGTGCTGGCCGAGATCCGGGCCGAGCTGAAATAAATGAAGGCCGTGCTGCGCCTGATCGCCTGCCTCGCGGTGGCGGGCCTGGCCCTGCAGCTCTTCTTCGTGGTGCGCATCGCGGCGATGGCTGTGGTCGATCCGCAGAGCACTGCCTTCCAGCGCTCCGAGGCTTTCCAGATCGCCGTTCATGAAGGCCGCGGCGGCGGCTGGCGGCAGGAGTGGGTGCCCTACTGGCAGATCAACGACACGCTCAAGCGCGCGGTCATCGCCAGCGAGGACGCCGGCTTCGTCGACCACAACGGCGTGGAATGGGAAGCCATCGAGCGCGCGCGCCAGCGCAACGCCAAGGCGGAAGAGCTGGCCGCCAAGCGCGCGGCCCGTGCGGCAGCGCGCGGCAAGCCGGTGCGGCCGGTGCAGCTGCGCGGCGGCTCGACCATCACGCAGCAGCTCGCGAAGAACCTGCTGCTGTCGGGCGAGCGCACCATGCTGCGCAAAGGCCAGGAGCTGGTGCTGGCCACGCTGCTCGAGGTGCTGCTGGACAAGCGGCGCATCCTGGAGATCTACCTCAACAACGTCGAGTGGGGCGAAGGCGTGTTCGGCGCCGAGGCGGCGTCGCAGTACTACTTCCGCAAGCCGGCCTCGCGCCTGAGTGCCAACGAGGCCGCGCGCCTCGCGGTGATGCTGCCCAGCCCCAAGTTCTTCGAACGGCGCCCGGGCTCGCCCTACCTGAGCGGGCGCGCCTCCACCGTCATGGCGCGGATGCCCGCGGCCGAGCTGCCCTGAGGAACCCGCCGCGCAGGCCCTCGATGGCCAGCACGCCGGCGAAGCCGATGGTGTAGGCCAGCACGTCCCACCAGTCCGCCGTGCTGCCGAGCACGATGCGCAGCGCGCGGTTCGGAATGTGCAGGTGCCACGTCGCCGCGAGGTACTGTCCGAGTTCGACCGCGAGGCCCACGCCCAGCGCGGCCAGCGCCAGCGGCAGCACACGCGCGCCGATCGCGGTCTTGAACACGAAATACACCCACGCCACGGCCAGCACGTCGCCGAAGAAGCTGCGCAGCCAGCCCCAGCGCGCACCCACGGTGGCCAGCATCAGCAATACAAGAAACAGGGCCACCGCCCACGCCAGTGAAAGAGGATCGAAACGCCATCGCATGGCCCGTATCATCGCGCCCATATGCTGGCAAAGCTCACGGGTTGGCTGCTTCTTGGGATCGTCCGCTTGCTCACGGGCGCGCAGGCGCGCTGGTACGGCTGTCCGCCCAAGGCCGAGCAGCGCATCTATTTCGCCAACCACCAGAGCCATGCCGACCTGGTGATGATCTGGGCGGCGCTGCCGGAAGAATTGCGCAGCATCACGCGGCCCATCGCGGCGCGCGACTATTGGGCCAACACACCGGTCAAGCGCTGGATCACGACTGAAGTGTTCAACGCGGTGTACGTGGAGCGGCAGGCCGCGGCAGCGCCTGCGGCAGTTCCTGCAGCGCCGGCGACTCCTGCCGCTCCCGAGGTTGCGCCGCCGGCGCCTGCCGCCCGGCCACTGGAAGATCGCATCGAGCCCTCGATGGAGCCGCTGCTGCCCCTGACCCCGCCGGCACCGCCCGTCGAAGCAGCATCCGGCGCACAAGGCCAGCTGGACCTGCCCGTGCCCCCTGCCCCGCCGCCTGCGCCGTCTCCCGAACCACCCCCGCCCGCGGCGCCCGAACCCGCGCCCACGCCGGCGGCCCCTGCCTCCGATCCGCTGGCCCCGCTGGTCGAAGCCCTTCGCAGCGGCGACTCGATCATCATCTTCCCCGAGGGCACGCGCGGCCACACCGGCGAACCGCAGAAGTTCAAGTCGGGGCTCTACACGCTGGCCACCATGTTCCCCGACGTGGTACTGGTGCCCGCATGGATCGACAACGTGCAGCGCGTCATGCCCAAGGGCGAGATCGTGCCGGTGCCCATCCTGTGCTCCGTCACCTTCGGCGCGCCGGTGCGCGTGGAGGAAGGCGAGGAGCGCCGCCCTTTCCTCGACCGGGCGCGCGCCGCCGTGATCGCCCTGCGCGACGTCTGACGACGACGACATGAACCAGTTCCTGCGCAGCCTCAGCCCGACCCAGCAGGTCGCGGCGCTCTTTCTCATCATCTTCGGCGTGCTTGCGATCGTCAGTGCCACCGCCTTCTTCCTGAGCTTCAGGGAAAAGCGCAACCCCGTGCACGACGCCGCCTGGCAGGCCGAGCTGGCGCACTTCCGCAAGCTGCTGGGCACGAGCTGGTTCATGGCGGTGGTCTTCTGGATCGGCTGGGCGCTCGGCGAGACGGTGGCCACGGTGCTGTTCGCGCTCATCTCCTTCTTCGCGCTGCGCGAGTTCATCACGCTGTCGCCCACGCGGCGCGGCGACCACCGCAGCCTGATCCTCGCCTTCTTCGTGGTGCTGCCGATCCAGTTCTGGCTGGTGGCCACCGCGCGCTTCGACCTCTTCACCGTGTTCATCCCGGTGTACGTGTTCCTCGCGATCCCGGTGACCAGCGCGCTGGCCAACGACCCGAGCCAGTTCCTGGAGCGCAACGCCAAGCTGCAGTGGGGCATCATGGTCTGCGTCTACGGCATGAGCCACGTGCCGGCGCTGCTGCTGCTGAGCTTTCCGGGCTACGAGGGCAAGAGCGCGTTCCTCGTGTTCTTCCTGGTGTTCGTGGTGCAGACCTCGGTGCTGGTGCAGCACCTGATCTCGCGGCGCATGCAGCGCGCGCCCTTCGCGCCCAACGTGAGCCGCAGCTTCAACTGGACCAGTTGGGCCATCGGCATCGCGGTGGCGAGCCTGGTGGGCGCGCTGTTCTCGTTCATCACGCCCTTCAGGTTCGGGCAGGCGCTCGCGGTGTCGGTCATCGCCTGCATCTCGGGCTCGATGGGGCACCTGGTGATGAAGGCGCTCAAGCGCGACCGGGGCATTCCGAACTGGGGCCGCAAGGATGCGGGCGTGACGGGCGCCAACGGGCTGCTGGATCGCGTCGACGCGCTGTGCTTCGCCGCCCCCATCTTCTTCCACTCCATCCGCTGGTACTTCAACGCGTGAACTAGGCAAACCCCCAGGCTGCGCGCACTTCGTGTCGCTTCGCCAACCCCCTTGCAGGGGGCAATACCTGCGGCCCGGCAAAGCCGGTTCCGCGGTATTCCTGGAAAAAAGCCTGAGACGGATCGGGTTGGGTGGCGGCCTCAGGCCCTGCGCCGCACCACGCGGCCGAAAACTTCCTTCGCCTTGCGGCCCAGTGCCTTCGCCTTCAGCGCCTGCAGCTCGCGCGTGAGACGCGTGCGCTGCTCGGCCGATAGTGCGGTGCCGAAGCGCCCCAGCGCGGCTTCTAGGGCCGCGCGCTGCGCCTCCACGCGGCCCTGGCGACCTTCGGCCTCGGCGAGCCATTCGCAGGCATTGACGACACGCTCGCGCAGCGCGGCGTCGCCCGAATCGCCGAAGCGGGCTATGAGAGTGCGATAGGCCTTGATCTGCCCGGCAGGGTCGCCCAGCTTGTCGAGCGCCCTGGCCTTGTTGATCATCGACTTGGCGGCCCAGAGCTGCAGCGTGCCCTCCCTCGCGCTGCTGGTACGCGCGATGGCCTCGTCGTAGCAGGCCACCGCGGCCTCGAGCTGGCGGGCCTGGCGCAGCGTCGCGCCCTTGCGGAACAGCGCGCCCACCACGCGCCCGCGCAGGTCGGGCAGCTCGGAGTTGCCCCAGCGCGCGACGATCTCGTCGTGCACGCGCATCTCGTCGTCGTGCAGGCCGAGCCGGTCCAGCGCGGTGCTCTTGTATTGCAGGCCCTGCGCAACGGTCTCCTGCATCTCGGTCGAAGGGTCGGCGCCGTAGTACACGTCGATCGCATCGGCGGCCGCGACCACTTCGTGGAAGCGTTCGAGGGCGATCAGGCAGAAGGCCTTGTGCACCAGCGCTCGCGCGCACTGCCGCCGCAGCTCCGGATGCGGCGACGCGGTGTGCGCGGACAGCACCTGGTCGAACAGCGCGACGGCCTCCTGCAATTCGCCGGCATCACCGTGCTTGCGGCCCTGCCGGACCTTGTCGCGCACTTCGTCGCGCAGCTCCGCCGGCAGTTCCGGCAAATGAGCTCCGGCCTCGGCCTTGCGCAGCCGCTTGAGGCAGGCTTCCCGGCCGGCGAGGGCTTTGGCCAGCGTGTCCTGCAACTCGGACGCGGGCGTACCTTGCAGTTGCCTCGCGAGCTGCTGGTATGCGGCGAGCGCTTCATCGGCCCGGCCCAGCCGTTCGAGCAGCACGAATCCCTTGTTGAGCTGCGCGCTCGCCACGGTGCGATGCACCACCGGATCGGTGTCCGCGCCGAAGGTGGCAAGCAGCCGCTCGCAGGCGGCCAGCGCGGCCTCGCCGTCGTCCGACTCGCGCAGGCCCACCGACCAGTCGTAGGCGCGGCGCACCGCCATGCGCCGCACCTGCGGCGAGGCATCGTGGCCGTAGCGCTCGAGCAGCCAGCCGACCAGCTCGGCGCGGTTCGCATGCTCGTCGATGCCGAAGCCGTCGAAGAAGAGCGTCAGCGCGCGCACGCCCTCGATGCGCAGCTCGGGCGCCGCATGGGCCAGGCCGGCCTCGATCTGGTCGGCCACCGCGAGGCACATCACCTGCGCCTGCGCATGCTGTGCCAACTCGCGCAGGTTCAGCACCGAAGCCAGGCGCGCACGCGCCACGCGCAGCACCACGCCGGGGTCGGTGCTGCCGTCGAAGCGTTCGATGACGGCCTCCAGCGTGGCCAGTGCGTCCTGCGGCAGGCCGCGGTGGTGCTCGACCTCTGCCTTCAGCAGCCGCGCCTCCACGCGCCAGGTGTCGAAGGCGGCGTCGGGCTGGCTGTCGAGCAGCTCGCTCATGGCATCGCAGGCTTCGCAGCGCGCGGCAGGCTCGTCGATCCACCAGGTGCGCTGGTAGAGCGCGTGGGCGATGTGCTCGCGAATCTCGGGTTCGGGGCGCTGGCCGTGCGCCGCGATCAATCGGTCGAGCGTGGCGAGCGCATCGGCGGGGCGGTGCAGCTGGCGCAGCATGTGGGCCAGCAGGCGCAAGGCCTGGCAGCAGGGCACGACCACCCCGACCTCGGGCTTCGCCGCGAACTCGTCGAGCAGCCTGACGCTGGCGGCCACCGCTTCCTTGCGGCGGCCCAGGTCGTCCAGCAGCTCGATGCGCCGGAAGCTGGCGGCCGCGCGTTCGGCGGGGTGCATCTGCAGGCGCGCGATCAAGGCTTGCACCTCGTCCAGTTGCTGCTGCGCGGAGGACTCGACTACATTCACATTCGCTTCCTTGAATGGCGCGCCCCGCGCGGGGCGGGGCGGACGGTACGGACCGGGGCGCATTCTGCCCACGATCAGCCGGCTTTCGGCCCCCTCCTCGCAACTCTTTTGACAATCTTTTCCCAGGCTTAGGCCTTTACGTTTCCTTTCATGCGCATTCTCGGCATCGACCCCGGATTGCAGACCACCGGCTTCGGCGTGGTCGACGCGGACGGCCATGCGCTGCGCTACGTGGCCAGCGGCACCATCAGCACCCGGCACCTGGGCACCGGCAACAACCTGCCGGCGCGCCTCAAGGTGCTGTTCGACGGCATCGCGGAGATCACCGCGCGCTACCAGCCCGACGCGTCGGCGGTGGAAATCATCTTCGTCAACGTCAACCCGCAGTCCACGCTGCTGCTGGGGCAGGCGCGCGGCGCCTGCGTGACCGCGCTGGTCACCAACAATCTCTCGGTAGCCGAGTACACCGCGCTGCAGATGAAGAAGGCGGTGGCCGGCCACGGCCAGGCCGCCAAGGCGCAGGTGCAGGAGATGGTGCGTCGCCTGCTCGACCTGCCGGGCCTGCCGGGCGCCGACGCGGCGGATGCGCTGGGCATCGCGATCACGCATGCGCAGGTGGGACGTTCGATGGCACGGCTGGCCGAAGCGGCCGAGGCATCGAAGAGTTCCGCGGCGCTGCCTGCCGGCACCTACCGGCAGGGGCGTTCGCGCTGAGCCGAAGCGGCTGCCTGCGTCAGCGCACGATGTAGCGCAGCTCGCCGAGGCGCTTGCGGCGCTCGCGCACTTCGGCTGCAACCGATGCTGCATCGCCGTCGAGGGCTCGTGCGATCCAGTCAGCGAGCTGGGGCATGTCGCCGGGCGTGAAGCCCAGCCGCACGATCTCGGGCACGCCGAGGCGCAGGCCGTTGATGTCACTTTCCACGGGTGCCATCGGCAGGCCGATGCCGCAGGCCAGCAGGCCGCCCTTCGCGAGCTTCTTCGCCGCTCGCTGGCCGCCGCCCCATCGCGCGGCCTCCAGCGCGAACTGGTGCGACTGCGTGAAGCCGCGCGCCTTCGCGAACACGGGCAGCCCTCGTGCATCGAGTTCGCGCGCCAGTGCCTGCGCGGTCTCCCGCATCGCGGCCGCGTAAGCGATGCCGTGCACCTTCCAGTCGAGCAGGCCACGGGCTAATGCCGCCGTGCGGCCCGCATCCGAATTGGCCGTGAGGCCGGGATAGGCGATGGCGTCGATTCGCTCCATCAGCGCCGTGTCGTTCGACACGATCAGCCCGCCCGCCGGTCCGCCCAGGCTCTTGTAGGTGCTCATGGTGATCGCATGGGCACCCTGCTCCAGCGGCTGCGGCCATGCCTTGCCGGCCACCATGCCCGAGAGATGCGCCGCGTCGAAGAGCAGCTTCGCGCCCACGCTGTCGGCAATCTCGCGGATCGCAGGCACCGGATGCGGAAACAGGTTGAGGCTGCCGCCGATGGTGACGAGCTTGGGCTTTGTCTCGCGCACCAGCTTCGCGAGCGCGGCGAGGTCGACCGTGTAGCCGTCGGCATCCACCGGCGCGGAAACCGGCTTCAGGCCATAGAGCCCTGCGGCGCCTGCCGCATGGTGCGTGACGTGCCCGCCGATGCTGGGCGGGGGTACGACGATGGTGTCGCCGGGCTGGCAGGTCGCCATGAACACGTAGAGATTCGACAGGGCGCCCGAGCTCACGCGCACCTCGGCGAACTTCGCACCGAACACCTCGGCCGCCAGCTCGGCGGCGACCACCTCGATGCGCTCGATGGCCTCCAGGCCCATCTCGTACTTGTCGCCCGGATAGCCGAGCGAGGGGCGCGAGCCCAGTCCGCGCGACAGAAGCGCCTCGGCGGCCGGGTTCATCACGTTGGTGGCGGGGTTGAGGTTCAGGCCGTCGACGTCGTGGATGCGGTGGTTGTCGGCCACCAGCCGTTCGATCTCGGCGGCCACGCCTGCAGCATCGCGCGAGGCGGCGTCCGCGGCGATGGAAAGCACATGGTCCTCGCTGGCGGCGGGAACCCAGGGGCGGCGTTGCAGGGCGGCGGCAGGCATGTGGCGGATCTCGCTATGAAAGGGGGATGGCTGCATCGTCGCCTGCCCTCGCCGACGGGGCAAACCGGATAATCTGGCCCCGAGCCGTAGAAAAACTTGGCCTGAAGGATCTGCCCATGCCGCTCGCACCACCCCGCCCACGCCTGCCGCCGCACACCGCGGTGCGCGCCTTCGAGGCGGCGGCGCGCCATGGCAGCTTCGCGCGCGCGGCAGAAGAACTCTTCGTCACGCCGGCGGCTATCGCGCAGCAGATCAAGGCGCTGGAGACATGGGCCGGCGGCGCGCTCTTCGAGCGGCACAGCCAGGGCATCCGCCTCAGCGCACACGGGCGGCGCGCCCTGCCGGCCCTCAGCGCGGCCGTCGACCAGCTCGGCCTGGCCGTGCAGGCACTGCGCCACGAGACCCAGACCGCCGCGCGCCGCAGCACGCTGCAGGTGGCTGCGCTGCCGGCAGTTGCGCAGCTGTGGCTGTCACCGCACCTGTCGCGCCTGAAGGCGGAGCTGCCCGGCGTGCAGGTGTCGGTGACGGCACTCGAGCAGCCACCGAACTTCCGCCGCGAGCCCTTCGATCTGGGGCTGTTCTATGCGCGCGCCGGCGAACGCATCGAGACTGCGGCAGGCGCGCAGGCGATCCCGCTGGTGCGCGACCGACTGCTGCCCGTGTGCAGTCCGCGCCTGCGCGAGCCCCTGCCCAGCGGCCGTCCACGCGCACTCGAAGATCTGACAGAACTGCTGCAGCGCAGCGGCGGACTGCACGACACCGTCTGGCGCGACGACTGGCAGCGCTGGCTGCAGGCCGTGCGGCCCGGCATCAAGGCGGCCGAAGCCGAGGCACTGGCTGCAGGGCCGGATTTCTCGCTCTACAGCCTCGCGCTTCAGGCAGCTCTGGACGGCGAAGGCGTGCTGATGGGCCGCGAGCACCTCGTCGCACCGTTGCTCACTCAAGGCAGGCTGCATGCGCCCTGGGGGCGGCCGAAAGCGCTGGGGGATACGGTGATGCTGCTGGTGCCTGCGCACCGCAAGGGGCCGCTGCTAGCGCGGCAGGTGCAGGCATTGCAGGCGCTGGCAGCGGGCTGAAAGCCTGCTATCGGGATAGCCGGCTCTACGCCACCCGCTCCGCGATCAGCACGGCGAAGAAGCCGAATGCCGCCAGCAACGTCCACTTCAGCACGATCCAGCCGATGCGCCGGTACTTGACCTGGCCCGTACCCGCGTAGAACGCGAAGCACACGCCGGCCACCAGAAGCAGCAGCAGGATGGCCCAGCGGAACAGAAGCATGTGAGAGGAACGAGCGGCCTACCAGGCCCGCGCGACTTCGCCGAAACCGCGCGGGGCGCGCTTCTCGTCCTCGAAGGTCACGACCTCGTAGGCGTCGCTGTGCGAGAGCAGCTCGCGCAGCAGCTTGTTGTTGAGCGCATGGCCCGAGCGGAAGGCGGTATACGCGGCCAGGAGCGGCTTGCCGATGATGTACAGGTCGCCCATCGCGTCGAGGATCTTGTGCTTCACGAACTCGTCGTCGTAGCGCAGTCCGCCTTCGTTCAGCACCTTGGTGTCGTCCATCACGATGGCGTTGTCGAGGCCGCCGCCGAGCGCGAGGCCCTTGCTGCGCATGTACTCGACTTCCTTCGTGAAGCCGAAGGTGCGGGCGCGCGCGATGTCGCGGCTGTACGAGCCGGTGCCCAGGTCGAACTCCACGCGCTGGCCGGTGGAGTTGACGACGCGGTGGTCGAAGTCGATCTCGAAGCTCAGCTTGTAGCCGTGATAGGGCTCCAGGCTCGCCCACTTCTCGTTGGCGCCCTCGCCTTCGCGCACCTCGACCTTGCGGGTCACGCGGATGAAGCGGCGCGGCGCCTTCTGCAGCGCGATGCCCGCGCTTTGCAGCAGGAACACGAACGAGGAAGCCGATCCGTCGAGGATCGGCACTTCGTCGGCCGTGATGTCGATGTAGAGGTTGTCGATGCCCAGGCCCGCGCAGGCCGACATGATGTGCTCGACGGTCTGCACTTTCGCGCCGCCGGTGGAGACCGTGGACGCCAGGCGCGTGTCGGTGACCGACTCGGCCGTCATGCGGATCTCGGCCGGCTCCGGCAGGTCGACGCGGCGGAACACGATGCCCGTGTCGGCCGGTGCCGGCCGCAGCGTCAGCTCCACGCGCTGGCCGCTGTGAAGCCCCACGCCCACGGCGCGGCTGATGGACTTGAGGGTTCGTTGTTGCAGCACGGCCGGGATTTTAGGCGCGCGACGGGCGTGGCGGCCTATGCCCCTCGCTATGGCACCGATAGACATGGGTTCTATGCAATTCCTTCGAATTGGCCCGAAATGGACGCAAAGGGCACGAGGCGAGCGCAGCGCCTAGAGCCAGCAGACGTCCCTTTCGGGTCGTCCCTGTGCCCCTTACGCCCTCTCGTGCCCTCTGCGTCCGGCCGAGTTCACCCCGCGATGGCCTCTGGCGAAGCCATCATCAGGCGGGGTGTTCTCTCAATCTGCCTGACGGCGCAGGAAAGCCGGGATCTCAAAGTCGTCCATACCGCCCGAGGACAGCGCGTCCACCTTCGCGGCGGCCATCGTGCGGTTGGTGCGCCACACGCTGGGAACGGCCATGCCGTCGTAGTTGGGCTGGCTGCCGCCCGTGCCGCCGGCGTGACCCACGCCACCGAGCGTCGGCACGGTGAACGGGATGTTGTCGGTGCCGGTGCGGATGACTTCCAGCGTCGGCTGCTGGCGGCGAGCGTCGGGACGCGACAGGCCGGTGGCCACCACGGTCACGCGCATCTCGTCGCCCAGGCTGTCGTCGTAGGCAGCGCCGTAGATCACGTGCGCGTCCGGCGAGGCGTAGGCGCGGATGGTGTTCATCGCCAGCTTCGACTCGTTCAGCTTCAGCGAGCTCTTCGATGCCGTCACCAGCACCAGCACGCCCTTTGCGCCCGAGAGGTCGATGCCTTCGAGCAGCGGGCAGGCCACGGCCTGCTCGGCTGCGATGCGCGCGCGGTCGGGACCGGCTGCGGCAGCGGTGCCCATCATGGCCTTGCCGGGCTCGCCCATCACGGTGCGCACGTCTTCGAAGTCGACGTTCACGCCGCCGTACTCGTTGATGATTTCCGAGATGCCGCCCACGGCGTTCTTCAGCACGTCGTTGGCCTGAGCGAAGGCTTCGTCCTGCGTGACGTCCTCGCCCAGCACGTCGAGCAGCTTCTCGTTGAGCACGACGATCAGCGAGTCGACGTTGGCTTCGAGTTCGGCCAGGCCGGCGTCGGCATTGGTCATGCGGCGCCCGCCTTCCCAGTCGAAGGGCTTGGTCACCACGCCCACGGTGAGGATGCCCATTTCCTTCGCCACGCGCGCGATCACGGGAGCGGCGCCGGTGCCGGTGCCGCCGCCCATGCCGGCCGTGATGAACAGCATGTGCGCGCCGTCGATGGCGGCGCGGATGTCGTCCACCGCGGCCTCGGCCGCGTCACGGCCCTTCTCGGGCTTGCTGCCGGCGCCCAGGCCGCTGGTGCCCAGCTGGATGATCTTGTGTGCGTTGCTGCGCTGCAGGGCCTGCGCGTCGGTGTTCGCGCAGACGAACTGAACGCCCTGCACGCCACGCTCCATCATGTGGGCGACCGCATTGCCGCCGCCACCGCCGACACCGATCACCTTGATCTGCGTGCCCTGGTTGAACTCTTCGACTTCGATCATTTCGATGGTCATTTTTAACTCCTTGAATCTTGCAGTTGCCGTTATGTGTCTGTGAATATTTCTTGTGTACTGACGGGATCAACGATGAGACCGTCGCGATGGTGGACCTGTTCGTCGCCATCGCTCGTTGAAATGCATGGGAGGGCTGCCACGCGCGAGCCAGAGTGGAGACTTGATCATGGCTAGAAATTCCCCACGATGAAGTCCTTGAAACGTCCGAATGCAGTCTTTACCGACCCATTCTTCTGCGCGACCTTGAAGCCGCGCATGCGCGCGAAGCGTGCTTCCTCCAGCAGGCCCATCACCGTCGCGGCGCGGGGCTGCGCGACCATGTCCGACAGCGCGCTCGAGTACTTCGGGATGCCGCGACGCACGGGCTTGAGGAAGATGTCCTCGCCGAGCTCCACCATGCCCGGCATCACGGCGCTGCCGCCCGTGAGCACCACGCCCGACGAGAGCACCTCTTCGTAGCCCGACTCGCGCACCACCTGCTGCACCAGCGAGAAGATCTCCTCGATGCGCGGCTCGATCACGCCGGCCAGCGCCTGCTTGCTCAGCATGCGCGGGCCGCGGTCGCCCAGGCCCGGCACTTCCACCTGCGTCTCGGGGTCGGCCAGCAATTGCTTGGCGAAGCCGTTCTCGACCTTGATGTCTTCCGCGTCCTTCGTCGGAGTGCGCAGCGCCATCGCGATGTCGCTGGTGATGAGGTCGCCCGCGATCGGGATCACCGCCGTGTGGCGGATCGCACCGTTGGTGAAGATCGCCACGTCCGTCGTGCCCGCGCCGATGTCCACCAGCACCACGCCCAGCTCGCGCTCGTCTTCCGTCAGCACCGCCTGGCTGGAGGCCAGCGGGTTCAGCATCAGCTGGTCGACTTCCAGGCCGCAGCGGCGCACGCACTTGATGATGTTCTCGGCCGCGCTCTGCGCGCCGGTCACGATGTGCACCTTGGCCTCCAGGCGCATGCCGCTCATGCCGATCGGCTCCTTCACGTCCTGGCCGTCGATCACGAACTCCTGCGGCTCCACCAGCAGCAGGCGCTGGTCGCTGGAGATGTTGATGGCGCGTGCCGTCTCCACCACGCGGGCCACGTCGGCGGGCGTCACTTCCTTGTCCTTCACCGCCACCATGCCGCTGGAGTTGATGCCGCGGATGTGGCTGCCGGTGATGCCGGTGTAGACGCGGCTGATCTTGCAGTCGGCCATCAGCTCGGCCTCTTTCAGCGCCTGCTGGATGCTCTGCACGGTGGCGTCGATGTTCACCACCACGCCGCGCTTGAGGCCATTGCTCGGCGCGATGCCCAGGCCGGCCAGCTTGAGCTCGCCGCCGGGCAGCACCTCGGCCACGACCACCATCACCTTGGCGGTGCCGATGTCGAGTCCTACGACCAGGTCTTTGTATTCTTTGGGCATTGGGATATGTCCTCGATTCCTCGGTATTCGCTACTTGATTTTTCTTGGGGCCTCGGGCGAGACCGTGGTGACGCCGCGCAGCCGCAGGGCATACGCGTCGTTGTGGCGCAGGTCCGCGCCTTCGACGTCGGCCATGGTGCGGCGGTACTGGCCCGCGACCTGGGTCACGGTCTTCAGGAAGCGCTGCAGGCGGGCCGTCACCTCTTCGCTCTGGCCGCGGCCGAGCTCGATCTCGGCGCCGCTGTCGAGCACCACCTTCCAGCTGCCGCGGCTCGACAGCGTGAGCTCGTCGATCCCCAGGTCGTAGGGCTGGAACTGCGGCTGCAGCACGCGGTACATGCCCAGCACCTGGCCGGCCTGCTCGATCGGGCCGTCCAGGCGCGGCAGGTTGTCGTCCACCTCCGCCACGTTGGCCTCGAACACGTCGCCGAAGCCGTTGATCAGCTTCGAGCCCGCCTCGTCGCCCCAGTTGGCCACCGGCACCTGCTCGGTCAGCGTCACGCGCAGCTTGTTCGGGAACTCGCGGCGCACCACCGCGCTGCGCACCCACGGCACCGACTCGAAGGCCGCGCGCGCGCGGGCCAGGTCGATGGTGAAGAAGTTGCCCGACAGCTGCGGCGCCACGTTGGCGCGCAGCGTGACCGCGTTGTTGTGCGTGACCTCGCCGTCCACCTTGATGCCGGCGATCGGGAAGAAAGGCTGGCGCAGCACCCACCACGCGCCCGCGGCAAGCAGCATGAGCGCCACCGCCGCGAACGCAAGGTTGGCGACGATGTTCATGAGCTTGACGTCGAAGGGCGCTGGAATGCTGTCGGCCATGGCTATAGCGAGCCTCCCGTCGCGTCCAGCGTCGCGGAAGCCAGCACCCGCAGGCACAGCTCCTCGTACGCGATGCCCGCGGCGCGCGCGGACATCGGCACCAGCGAATGGCTGGTCATGCCGGGCGAGGTGTTCATCTCCAGCAGGAAGGGCTTGCGGTCGCTCGCGCGGATCATCACGTCGGCGCGGCCCCAGCCGCGGCAGCCGAGCGTGCGGTAGGCGGCCAGCGTGATGCGCTGGATCTCGTGCTCCTCGGCCTCGGGCAGGCCGCTCGGGCACTGGTACTTCACGTCGTCGGTGAAGTACTTGTTCTGGTAGTCATAGGCACCCTCGGGCGCGGCGATGCGCACCACCGGCAGCGCGCGCGCGTCGAGACCGTGGCCGAGCACGGCGCAGGTCACTTCCTCGCCCTCGATGAATTCCTCGCACAGCACGTCGGCGTCGTACTTGGCCGACAGCGCCACCGCCTCCTGCATCTCTGAATAACCTTGCACCTTGGTCACGCCAATGGACGAGCCTTCGCGCGGCGGCTTCACGATCAGCGGCAGGCCGAGCACGTCGGGCACCGCCCTGACCTGCTCGCGGCTTTGCTGGTCGAAGGCCAGGCGCACGTACTTGGGCGTGGGCAGGCCGTCGGCCTGCCAGATGCGCTTGGTCATGACCTTGTCCATCGCCACGCTCGAGGCCATCACGCCAGAGCCGGTGTAGGGAATGCCGAGCAGCTCGAGCGCGCCCTGCACGGTGCCGTCCTCGCCGTGGCGGCCGTGCAGCGCGACGAAGCAGCGCGCGAAGCCTTCGCTCCTGAGCTCCGACAGGTCGCGCTGCGACGGGTCGAAGGCATGCGCGTCCACGCCGCGCGAGCGCAGCGCCTCGAGCACGCCTGTGCCCGACATCAGGGATATCTCGCGCTCGGCGGAACTGCCGCCGAAGAGCACGGCGACCTTGCCGAAGAGTTTGGGGTCCTGGAGGCTCATGAGGCCCTCCCTTTGCGCGAACCGCGCTCGGATGTTGAAGGGGCAGAGGCGCCGGTCGCGGCACCAGCCGCGCCGAGCTCGACCACCTTGGCCGGCACCGCGCCGATGGAGCCCGCGCCCATCGAGAGCACCACGTCGCCCGGGCGGGCGTTGTCGAGAATGGCGCGCGGCATCGCGGCGATGTCGTCGACGAAGACCGGCTCGACCTTGCCCGCCACGCGCAGCGCGCGCGCCAGCGTGCGGCCGTCGGCCGCCACGATAGGCGCCTCGCCGGCGGCATAGACCTCGCCGAGCAGCACCGCGTCGGCCGTGCCGATGACCTTCACGAAGTCTTCGAAGCAGTCGCGCGTGCGGGTGTAGCGGTGCGGCTGGAAGGCCAGCACCAGCCGGCGGCCCGGGAATGCGCCGCGCGCGGCCGCGATGGTGGCGGCCATCTCCACGGGGTGATGGCCGTAGTCGTCGATCACCGTGAAGGTGCCGGAAGCATCCCCGCCCTGCACAGCCACGTCGCCGTAGCTCTGGAAGCGACGGCCCACGCCCTTGAAGCCTGCGAGCCCGCGCTGCACGGCTTCGTCGGGAATACCGAGTTCCACCGCCACCGCGATCACCGACAGCGCATTGCGCACGTTGTGCTCGCCAGGCAGGTTCAGCACGATGGGCAGGTCGGGCAGCGTCACTCCGTTGCGGCGCTGCGCGGTGAAATGCATCTGGCCGCCAACGGCGCGCACGTCGATGGCGCGCACCTGGGCGTCCTCGCCGAAGCCGTAGCTGGTGACCGGGCAGGTCACGTCGGCCACGATCTCGCGCACCGCCGGATCGTCGGTGCACAGAATGGCGACGCCGTAGAACGGCATGCGGTGCAGGAAGTCGACGAAAGCCTTCTTGAGCTTCGCGAAGTCGTGCCCGTAGGTCTCCATGTGGTCGGCGTCGATGTTCGTGACCACCGCCATCACCGGCAGCAGGTTCAGGAACGAGGCATCCGACTCGTCGGCCTCCACCACGATGTAGTCGCCGGAGCCCAACTGCGCGTTCGCGCCGGCGCTGTTCAGGCGCCCGCCGATCACGAAGGTCGGGTCGAGCCCGGCGGCCGCGAGCACGCTCGCCACCAGGCTGGTGGTGGTGGTCTTGCCGTGCGTGCCGGCAATGGCGATGCCCTGCTTCAGGCGCATCAGCTCGGCCAGCATCAGCGCGCGCGGCACCACCGGAATGCGCTTCTCGCGCGCAGCCAGCACCTCGGGGTTGTCCGACTGCACCGCCGTCGACGTGACGACCGCATCCGCGCCGTCGATATGCGCGGCCGCGTGGCCCACGAAGGTGCCGATGCCCAGGCCCGCGAGCCGGCGCAGCGTGGCGCTGTCGGCTAGGTCGGAGCCGGTGATTTTGTAGCCCAGGTTCAGCAGCACTTCGGCGATGCCGCTCATGCCGGAACCGCCGATGCCCACGAAATGGATATGACGAATAGCGTGCTTCATCTTGCAAGCTCCTCGCAGGCGCGGACGACGGCTTCCACCGCCTCTGTCTTCTGCATGGTCTTGGCCCTCTCGGCCTTCTCTATCAGCGCATCGCGCCCGGTTTTCTGTAGCAAGTCAGCCAGCAATTCAGGAGTGAGGTCGGCCTGCTGCACCAGCCAGCCGCCGCCCGCGTCCACGAGGAAGCGCGCATTGGTGGTCTGGTGGTCGTCGACCGCCGAGGGGAAAGGCACGAACAGCGCTGCTGCGCCGACGGCCGCGATTTCTGTGACGGTGCTGGCACCGGCGCGCGCGACGATCATGTCGGCGTCCGCATAGGCCTGCGCCGTGTCTTCGATGAAGGGCGTCAGCTCTCCTTCGACGCCCGCGGCCTCGTAGTTGGCGCGCAGCTCGTCGATCTGCTTGGCGCCGCTCTGGTGCAGCACCTGCGGGCGCTCGGCCGGCGCGATGCGCGCGAGTGCCTGCGGCACCACGGTATTGAGGCCGCGCGCGCCGAGGCTTCCGCCCACCACCAGTAGCTTGAGCGGCCCGGTGCGGCCCGCGAAGCGCTCGGCCGGTTCGGGCTTGGAGGTGAAGGCCGAGCGCAGCGGGTTGCCCACCCACTGCGCCTTCTTCAGCACGTTGGGAAAGGCGGTGAACACGCGGTCGGCCACGCCCGCGAGCACCTTGTTGGCGAGGCCAGCCACCGAGTTCTGCTCGTGCAGCACCAGCGGCTTGCCGACCAGCACGCCCATCATCCCGCCCGGGAAGGTGATGTAGCCGCCCAGTCCCACCAGCACGTCGGGCCTCACGCGGCGCACCACGCCCAGGCTTTGCCAGAAGGCGCGCAGCAGCTTCAGCGGCAGCAGGAAAAGTGTGAGCGGGCCCTTGCCGCGCACGCCGCCGAACTGCACGGGTTCGAAGGCGAAGCCGCGCGGCGGCACCAGCTTTTCTTCCATGCTGCCGGGGGCGCCCAGCCAGTGCACCTTCCAGCCGCGCTCGCGCAGGGCCTCGGCCACAGCGAGGCCGGGGAAGATGTGGCCGCCGGTGCCGCCGGCCATGACGAGCGCGGTGCGGCCGGTCATACGCGACCTCCGCGCATCAGCGGCGCATGCGCGCCGCAGCGCTGCGCGCTGACCCGATTCTGGTGAAACCATGTCCTCATACGCGGCCTCCGCGCATGAGGACACGGTTTTCGTAATCGATGCGCAGAACGATCGCCAGCGCCACCAGGTTCATCAAAATGGCCGAGCCGCCGAAGCTCATCAGCGGCAGCGTCAGGCCCTTGGTCGGCAGCGCGCCGAGGTTCACGCCCATGTTGATGAAGGTCTGGAAGCCCAGCCACACGCCCACGCCCTGGGCCACGAGGCCCGAGAACACGCGGTCGAGCGCGATGGCCTGGCGGCCGATGTGCATGATGCGGCGGGTGAGCCAGAGGAACAGGCCGATGATCAGCAGCACGCCGACGAGGCCGAACTCCTCGCCGATCACGGCCAGCAGGAAGTCGGTGTGCGCCTCGGGCAGCCAGTGCAGCTTCTCGACGCTGCCGCCGAGGCCGACGCCGAAGATCTCGCCGCGCCCGATGGCGATCAGCGAGTGCGACAGCTGGTAGCCCTTGCCCAGCGCGTGCTCCTCGCTCCACGGATCGAGGTACGCGAAGATGCGCTCGCGGCGCCACGGGCTGCTCGCGACGATGGTGCCGAAGGCCACCACCACCAGCGCGGCGATCAGGAAGAACATGCGCGCGTTCACGCCGCCCAGGAACAGGATGCCCATGGCGATCACGGCGATCACCATGAAGGCGCCCATGTCGGGCTCGGCCATCACCAGCATGCCGACCACCACCACCGCCACGCCCATGGGCAGCACGGCGCGGAAGAAGCGCTCCTTGATCTCCATCTTGCGCACCATGTAGCTGGCGGCGTAGAGCACCATCGCGAGCTTGGCCAGCTCCGACGGCTGGAAGCGCATGAAGCCCATCGGCAGCCAGCGGCGCGCGCCGTTCACGTTGATGCCGATGTGCGGAATGAGCACAGCCACCAGCAGCAGCAGCGAGGCCACGAAGAGCCAGGGCGCGGCGCGCTCCCAGGTCTTCATCGGGATCTGGAAGGTCAGCAGCGCGGCGATGAAGGCGAACACCACCGAGGCCGCGTGCCGCGTGAGGAAATACGAGGCGCTGTAGCCCGCGCGCGCGAAGCGCGGGTTGTCGGGCAGCGCGATGGAGGCCGAATACACCATGATCAGGCCCCAGGTCAGCAGCGCCACCGTGACCCAGACCAGCGCCTGGTCGAAGCCCAGCACGCGCATCGGCGTGGCCTTGGTCTGCGCGATGCCGGCGCCGCCCAGCCGCACGGGCAGGTGCACAGGCAGCGAGTCGATCCCGCTGCGCGCGCGCCTGAACCAGCCGCCGAAGCGGCTGGTGCGTGCGTTGGGCGTGGCGCCTGATGCGGCAGAGTTCAAACCTGTTCCTCCGTCGTCGAGTCGCCCAGGCCGCGCGGGCTGTCCTCGTAGGCCTGCACGGCCTCGCGGAACACCTCGGCGCGGTGCGCATAGTCCTTGAACATGTCGAAGCTCGCACAGGCCGGTGACAGCAGCACGGCGTCGCCGGGGTTGGCGCGCGCGGACGCGAGCTTCACCGCCTCGTCCATCGAGGCGGCGTGCAGCAGCGAGACGCCCGTCGATGCCAGCGCGGCTTCGATCAGCGGCGCGTCGCGGCCGATGAGCACCACGGCGCGCGCGTACTGGCGAACGGGCGCGGCCAGCGGCTCGAAGTCCTGCCCCTTGCCTTCGCCACCAAGAATGACGACCACGCGGCGCTCCTCGCCCAGGCCGGTCAGCGCGGCGGCGGTGGCACCCACGTTGGTGCCCTTGCTGTCGTCGAAGTACTCGACCTCGTCGATGACGGCGATGGGCTCGACGCGATGCGGCTCGCCCTGGTATTCGCGCAGGCCGTAGAGCATGGCGTTCAGCGGGCAGCCGGCGGCGCTGGCCAGCGCCAGGGCCGCGAGCGCGTTCATGGCGTTGTGGCGGCCGCGGATGCGCAGCGCGTCGGCGGGCATCAGCCGCTGCAGGAAGATCTCTTCCTCGACCACGGCACCACGCTTGCGCTTCTGCGTTTCGTCGGCTTCCAGCGCGCGCACCAGCCAGGCCATGCCGTTCACGCGCTCGATGCCGTAGTCGCCCGGGCGCAGCGGCATCGCGGAACCGAAGGTGACATGCGTGCGGATCTGCGGGCGCTGCAGCTTGACCTTGACGGGCGCGGGCAGCATCGCCATCACGCCGGCGTCGTCGCGGTTGAGGATCATGAGCCCGTGCGCGCCGAAGATGCGCGCCTTGGCCGCGCCGTACGCGGCCATGTCGCCGTGCCAGTCCAGATGGTCCTGCGTGAGGTTGAGCACCGTCGCGGCCGTGGGCTCGAAGCCCTGCACGCCGTCGAGCTGGAAGCTGGACAACTCCAGCACCCACACGTCGGGCAGCGTCTCGGCGTCCATGTGCGCCGAGAGCGTGTCGAGCAGCGTCGGGCCGATGTTGCCGGCCACGGCCACCGTCTTGCCCGCGCGCTCGACCAGTTGGCCGGTGAGCGAGGTGACGGTCGTCTTGCCGTTGGTGCCGGTGATGGCGAGCACCGCGGGCGTGTAGCCCTTGGGCGCTTCGGGTTCGACGGGCGGTGCCAGTTCGAGCTGCGGCGACGGCTCTTCCTCGACGGCCGCCGAGGCCGGGTTGGTGACGGAGAGCTCGGCGATGCGCGCGACGAACTCCGCGGCTTCCTTGGCGGCGGTCGGGACGTAGGGCTTGCCGGTGGTGGGCAGGCGCGAAACGGTGGCGGGCGCGGGCGTGGGTGCGGGAGCAGGCTCCGCTGCCGGGGCTTCGGGCGATTCGGGAGCTGCTTCGGCAGCCGGGGTTTCCGGCGCTGCTTCAGCGCTGATTGCTTCGGTGGATTCCGACGCTGGTTCAGGCGCGGCTTCGGATGCTGGCTCCGCAACGGCTTCGGCCGGCACGGCCACTTCGCCTTCCTGCGGCGGCGGCACGACAACGCTGATCGACGGATCGCGCGGCATCGCTTCGGCCATCGCGGGGGCGGCCGGCTCGGGCTGGGCTTCAGCGGTTTCCGATGTTTCTACTGGCGCGGGTGCTTCTGCAGGCTCGACCGGAGCTGCGGCCTCGGCGGGCGCAGGCTCTTCCAGCGCCAGCTCGGCCTGTGCTTCAGGCTCGGCGGGAGCTTCGGCAACCGGCTCGGCTTGCGTTGCGGCGGTGACTTCCGCCTCCGGTTCGGCCTCGACCACCGGCACTTCCACCATCCGCAGGTCCTGCAGCGCACGCGCGAACAGATCCAACTCGCCACCGACCGGCAGGCCCACGGCACGCGCCGCATCGGCCACCGGCGCGATGGTCGCCGGCGAAAGGCCCGGCGAACGGTACACGGCGCGGATCGGCGTGCCTTCGACCAGCGCGGCCGAAAACGGCCCGCCGACGAAGTTCACGCCTGGCAGTTCCTCGCGCAGCGTCGGAAGCAATGCTGGCGCCTCGCGCGTGTCGGCCACGGTCACGACCGCGCCGTGGCGCGCGCACCAGCGCGCCATCGCCAGCCCGGACGCGCCGAGGCCGAGGATGAGGACGGGGAGGTCTTTCAGGTGCCGCATGGTTGTCTTCTTCTTTTCTCTCTCAGCGCAGCTTCAGCGTCGAAAGGCCCACGAGGCACAGCAGCATCGTGATGATCCAGAAGCGCACCACGACCTGCGTCTCGCGCCAGCCGCTCTTCTCGAAGTGATGGTGCAGCGGCGCCATCTTGAGCACGCGCCGCCCCTCGCCGAAGCGCTTCTTCGTGTACTTGAAGTAGGTGACCTGCGCCATCACCGAGATCGCCTCGACCACGAAGATTCCGCCCATGATGAAGAACACGATCTCCTGGCGCACGATGACCGCGATGGTGCCCAGCGCGCCGCCCAGTGCCAGCGCGCCCACGTCGCCCATGAACACCTGCGCCGGATGCGTGTTGAACCACAGGAACGCGAGCCCCGCGCCGGCCATGGCCGAGCAGAACACCAGCAGCTCGCCCGAGCCGGGAATGTTGGGGAACAGCAGGTACTTGGAATACACCGCGCTGCCCGTGACGTAGGCGAACACGCCCAGCGCCGAGCCCACCATCACCACCGGCATGATCGCCAGGCCGTCCAGGCCGTCGGTCAGGTTCACGGCGTTGCTCGCGCCCACGATCACCAGGTAGGTGAGGATCACGAAGCCGATGCCGCCCAGCGGATAGCTCACTTCCTTGAAGAAGGGCACCAGCAGGTTGATCTTGGGCGGGAAGTCGAGGTCGAAGCCCGACTGCACCCATGCGAAGAACAGCTGCACCACGCGCCAGTTGGAGCTTTCCGAGATGCTGAAGAGCAGGTAGAAGGCCGCGATCAGGCCCACCACCGACTGCCAGAAATACTTCTCGCGCGAGCGCATGCCCTCCGGGTCCTTGCGCACCACCTTGCGCCAGTCGTCCACCCAGCCAATGGCGCCGAAGCCCATGGTGACCCACAGCACGATCCACACGAACCTGTTGGAGATGTCGAACCACAGCAGCGTGGCGAAGGCGATGGCGAACAGCACCAGCACGCCGCCCATGGTGGGCGTGCCGCTCTTGGTGAGGTGCGTTTCCATGCCGTAGCCGCGCACCGGCTGGCCGATCTTGAGCGCCGTGAGGCGGCGGATCACGTAGGGCCCGGCCACAAGGCCGACCACGAGCGCCGTCAGCGCGGCCATCAGCGCACGGAAGGTGAGGTACTGGAAGATGCGCAGGAACCCGAACTCGGGCGACAGCGTCTGCAGCCATTGAGCGAGGGTCAGCAGCATGTGGTTTCGCGCGGCTCATGCGTCATGACCGGCCTCCTTTTGTTGTTGTGGTTGTTGTAGTTGTGCCTGCGCCTCGACGACCTGCACCACTCGCTCCATCTTCATGAAGCGCGATCCTTTCACGAGCACGCTGCCGACCTGCGGCAGGCGTGCGAGCACGGCCGCGCTCAGCGCGTCGAACTCCTTGAAATGGTGTCCGTCGGCACCGGCGAAGGCGGCGACGGTGTGCGACGTAGCGTCGCCCAGCGTGTAGACGGACTCGATGCCGCGCTCGCGGGCATGCTCGCCGACCTCGGCGTGGAACTCGGGCGAGCGGTCGCCCACCTCGCCCATGTCGCCCAGCACGAGCAGGCGCGGGCCCGGAAGGGCGGCGAGCACGTCGATAGCGGCGATCACCGAATCGGGGTTGGCGTTGTAGCTGTCGTCGACCAGCGTGATCGCATGGCCGCCGGGCAGCGCGACTTCGCTTGCGCGCGAGCGGCCCTTGACCGGCTCGAAGGCCGAGAGGCCGGCGCCGATGGTTTCCAGCGACACACCCGCCGCGAGCGCGCAGGCCGTGGCGGCGAGCGCGTTGACGACGTTGTGCCGGCCCGCGATGTGCAGCCGCGCGTCGAAGGCGCCCACCGGCGTGCGGATGCTCACGGCCCAGGCGCCCTGCTTCCATTCGGCGTGCTGCAGCGAGATGTCAGCATCCTCGTGCTCGCCGAAGGTCAGGCAGCGGCGCGAACCGCCGTCGTGCGCCATGTCGGTCCACAGCGAGGTGAACTCGTCGCCGTAGGGAAAGACTGCAGTGCCGTCTTCCGGCAGCACCGCGAACACGGCGGCGTTCTCTACAGCCACTGCCTCGACGGTGGCCATGAATTCCTGGTGTTCGCGCTGCGCGTTGTTGACCAGCGCGATGGTCGGGCGCGAGATGGCCGCCAGCCGCGCGATCTCGCCCGGGTGGTTCATGCCCAGCTCGAGCACCGCGCGCTGGTGCTGCGCGCGCAGGCGCAGCAGCGTGAGCGGCACGCCGATCTCGTTGTTGAAGTTGCCGGCCGTGGCGAGCGAGCGCTCGGCCCGGAAGGCGAAGAGCACGGCCGCGATCATCTGCGTGACCGTGGTCTTGCCGTTGCTGCCCGTCACCGCGATCAGCGGCAGGTCGAACTGCGCGCGCCAGCCCGCGCCGAGCGCGCCCAGCGCGACCAGCGAGTCGGGCACCTCGAGGCCGGCGAGACCCGCGGCCTCCAGCCCGTGGTGCGCGATGGCGGCCACGGCGCCCTGCTTCTTCGCATCGGCCAGGAAATCGTTGGCGTCGAAGCGCTCGCCCTTGAGCGCGACGAACAGGTCGCCGGGCGCGAGCGTGCGCGTGTCGGTGTGCACGCGGGCGATGACGATGGAGCCGTCGCCCACGAGGCGAGAACCCGGAATCCATTGCTGGATCCGGGCCAGGGTGATGTCCAGGGGTGTCGTGATGCCGCTCATGCCGAGGCACCCCTCTTTGCCAGCGCCTGCAGCGCATGGGCCTTGTCCGAGAACTCGATGCGCTGGCCGGCGATTTCCTGCCAGGCCTCGTGGCCCTTGCCGGCGATCAGCACCACATCTTGCGGCGCGGCCTGCGCGATGGCGTCGGCGATGGCTCCCGCCCGGTCGGGCTGCACCTGCGCCGCGTCGGGGCGCGAGAAGCCGCGCAGCACCTGGCTGATGATCGCGTCGGGCTTTTCGCTGCGGGGGTTGTCGCTGGTGACGATCACGCGGTCGGCCTGGCGCTCGGCGACGGCGGCCATCATCGGGCGCTTGATCGGGTCGCGGTCACCGCCGCAGCCGAACAGGCACCACAATGCGCCGCCGCGCTGCTTTGCGAGCGGGCGCAGGCCGATCAGCGCCTTGTCGAGCGCATCGGGCGTGTGGGCGTAGTCGACCACGGCCAGCGGGGCGCCTTCGCCGGTGCCGGCGCGGTCCATGCGTCCGGGCACGCTGGTGAGGTTGGCGCATGCGGCCACGGCCTGGGCCAGCGTGAGGCCCAGCGCGCGCAGCGTGCCGAGCACGCCCAGCAAGTTGGACACGTTGTACTGGCCGATGAGCCCCGTCGACAGGCGCTCCACGGCAGCCGTGCCGTGCTCGGCCACCGAGAACTGCAGGCCCTGCGCGTCGTAGCCGATGTCGCGCGCCATGAGGCGGGCCGGCTTGCCGGCGGCCGAGACGGTCCAGACGTCGAGCGCACCGATGCCGGCGTCGATCAGGTTCGCGCACAGGCTGGCGCCGTGCGTGTCGTCGATGTTGATCACCGCGGCGCGCAGGCCGGGCCAGCGGAACAGCTCGGCCTTGGCCTGCCAGTAGGCGTCCATGCTGCCGTGGTAGTCGAGATGGTCCTGCGTGAAGTTGGTGAACACGGCCACGGCGATCTGCGCGCCGTCGAGGCGGCGCTCGGCGATGCCGATGGACGAGGCCTCGATGGCGCAGGCGCCGAAGCCGTTCGTGACCAGCGCGCGCAGCTCGCGCTGCATCATCACCGGGTCGGGCGTGGTCAGGCCGGTGTAGGTCAGATCGGGCGGCACGCCGATGCCCAGCGTGCCCATCACGGCACAGGGCGACGGCGCGTCGCGCTGCATGGTGCCGTCGGGCTTCATCACTCGCACGCCGCCCGCCGCGCGCAGCGTGGAGAGCGACTCGGCCAGCCACCATGCGGTGGAGGTCTTGCCGTTGGTGCCCGTCACGGCCAGCACTTCGAGCAGGGCCGAGGGGTTGTCGTAGAAGGCCGAGGCGATCGGGCCGGTGGCGGCCTTCAGGCCGGGGTAGCTCACGATGCGCTCCCGGTATTCGTCCTGGTCGAAGCCGAAGGGCTCGACGCCCTCGTGCTCCACCAGGCAGACGGCGGCACCCTGCGCCAGCGCGGCCGCCACGTGCTTGCGGCCGTCGGTGGCGGCGCCCGGCCAGGCGATGAAGACGTCGCCCGCGCCCACGGCGCGGCTGTCGGCATGCAGCGCGGCGTTCGGCGCGCGCTCCTTCAGCCAGGCGGCGACCAGTTGGGGGGAAGTGAAGGTCAGCATGTTCAGAAGCTCTCGTCGACGCCCTGCGTCATCACAAGCGGTTTGACCGCCAGATCGGGCGGTACGTTCATCATGCGCAGCGTCTGCTGCACGACCTCGCTGAACACGGGAGCGGCCGCCAGACCGCCGAAATACTGCCCGTCGCTGGGCTCGTCGATCATCACCGCGACGATGATGCGCGGCTTCTCGATAGGCGCCATGCCGGTGAACCAGGCGCGGTACTTGTTGCTGGCGTAGCCCTTGCCGACCTGCTTGTGGGCCGTGCCCGACTTGCCGCCGACCGAGTAGCCCACCGTCTGCGCGCGCGTGCCGGTACCGCCGGGGCCGGCGGCCATCTGCAGCATCTTGCGCACCGCCAGCGCGTTGGAGGGCGAGAACACGCGCACGCCCACCGGCGGTTCGGAGTTCTTCAGAATGGTCACCGGAATCAGCGAGCCGTCGTGCGCGAACGCGGTGTACGAATGCGCCATCTGGAACAGCGACGCCGACAGGCCGTAACCATAGGCCATGGTGGCCTGCTCGACCGGCTTCCAGGTCTTCCAGGGCCGCAGCCGGCCGGTGACGGCGCCGGGGAACTGGATCTGCGGCTTCTGGCCGTAGCCGAGCGCGGTGTAGGTGTCCCACATCTCGTGCGGGGTCATCTTCTGGGCGATCTTGAGCGCACCGACGTTGCTCGACTTCTGGATCACGCCCTCGACTGTCAGCGTGCCGTAGTTGTGCGTGTCGCTGATGGTGAAGCCGCCGATCTGGTAGCGGCCGGGGCCGGTTTCGATCAGGGTCGAGGGTTTCACGCGGCCGGCTTCCAGCGCCATGCCCACCGTGATCGGCTTCATGGTCGAGCCGGGCTCGAAGGTGTCGGTGATCGCGCGGTTGCGCAGCTGCTCGCCGGTGAGGTTCTGGCGCTTGTCGGGCACGTAGCTCGGGTAGTTGGCCAGCGCCAGCACCTCGCCGGTGACGGAATCGAGCACCACCACGCTGCCGGCCTTGGCCTTGCGCGCGGTCACGGCGTCGCGCAGCTTCTGGTAGGCGAAGAACTGCACCTTGCTGTCGACGCTGAGCTGGATGTCCTTGCCGTCCAGCGGCGGCACGGTCTCGCCCACGCCCTCGACCACGCGGCCCAGGCGGTCCTTGATGACGCGGCGCGACCCGGCCTTGCCGGCCAGGTCCTTGTTGAAGGCCAGCTCGATGCCTTCCTGGCCGTTGTCTTCCACGTTGGTGAAGCCCACCACGTGCGCGGCGGCCTCGCCCTCGGGGTACTGGCGCTTGTATTCCTTGCGCTGGTAGATGCCCTTGAGGTTCATCGCGGCGATCTGCTTGGCGATGGGCTCGTCGACCTGGCGCTTGATCCAGACGAAGGTCTTGTCCTCGTCTTCCAGCTTCTTGTCGAAGTCCTTCTGCGGCATCTCCAGCAGCTTGGCCACCTGCTTGAGCTTGGCGCGCACCTCGGGGTCGTCGCGCTCGATGTCCTCCGGGATGGCCCAGATGCTGGGCGCGACCACGCTCGATGCGAGGATGAGCCCGTTGCGGTCGAGGATGCGGCCGCGGTTGGCCGGCAGCTCCAGCGTGCGCGCGAAGCGCACCTCGCCCTGCCGCTGGAAGAAGCTGTTGCCGATGACCTGCACGTAGGCAGCCCGGCCGGCCAGCACCAGGAAGCCGAAGGCGATGCCGGCGACGATGAGCTTGCTGCGCCACACCGGCGTCTTGCTCGCAAGCAGGGGGCTGGTGGTGTAGCGGACGCTGCGGTTGCCTCGGGTCATCGCGCGGCCCTCGCTGCGGTTGCGGCCGGCTTGGCCGCAGGCTTGGCTGCCGGCTTGCCTGTGGTGGGGGGCGTCGCCGCCACCGGTGCGACGGCGGGAATCACGGAGCCGTCAGGGCGCACGTACTGCGTGATCGCCGGGGAGGTGGTGCGCATCTGCAGCTGCTCCTTGGCGAGCTTCTCCACGCGCAGCGGCGTGGCCTGCGCGCGCTTCTCGACCTGCAGGCGGTCCCGCTCGGTCTCGAGGCGGCGCGCGTCCTGCTGCACGCGGTCGAGCTCGGTATAGAGCTGGCGCGACAGATACTGGGTGTGCACAAGGTACAAAGCCGTCGCAATGACGGCCATCAGCAGGAGCAGGTTGATCCGGGCCATGGCTAGTGAACCTCCCCCAGGCTGCACCACTGCGTGGCTCCGCCAACCCCCTCGCGAGCGGGGAGGCGAGCGCCTTCGGGCGGCCGGGCGGCGCTCATGCGGCCTCCGTGCGTTCTGCCACGCGAAGAATGGCACTGCGCGCCCGCGGGTTCCCGCTCACCTCGGCCTCCGAGGGCTTGATGCGCTCCAGCGCGCGCAGCTTCATGACCTTGGGCGCGGCGAACGGCGCGCGGCGGTCGTAGACCTCCTTGGAGTGCTTCGCTATGAACTGCTTGACGATGCGGTCTTCCAGCGAGTGGAAGCTGATGACCGCCAGCCGCCCCCCGGGCTTCAGGATGGACAGGCTGGCTTCTAGCGCCTGTTGCAGCTCTTCAAGCTCGGCGTTGATGAAAATCCGAAAAGCCTGAAATGTGCGCGTTGCAGGGTTCTGGCCCGGCTCGCGGGTTTTGACCGTGCCAGCCACGAGCTCGGCCAGTTCGGTGGTGGTTGAAACTGGGCCCCGTTCTTGTCGGCGAGCAACAATCGCCTTTGCAATCTGAACAGCAAACCGTTCTTCGCCATAGTCACGGATCACCTCTGCAATCTGCTGTAGTTCGGCCGTTGCCAGCCACTCGGCCACGCTCTCGCCGCGCGTGGTGTCCATGCGCATGTCGAGCGGGCCATCGAAACGGAAACTGAAACCGCGCACCGGGTTGTCGATCTGCGGCGAGCTCACGCCCAGGTCCATGAGCAGGCCGGCGACGCTCGCATCGGGCAGCTCGCCGATCGAGCGGAATCCCTGGTGGCGGATGGAAAAACGCGCATCCGAGATGCGCGCTGCTTCGGCCACTGCTTCCGCATCCTTGTCGAATGCGATGAGCCTGCCCTCCGGCGCCAGCCGCGCGAGGATCGCGCGCGCGTGCCCTCCTCTTCCGAAGGTGGCGTCCACGTAGGTGCCGGCAGCTGCGGCGCTGCCGGATAGAAGAGCTTCCACCGCCTCGCCGAGCAAGACGGTCGTGTGGGTCCAGGGCGTGTTCACGGGGCCCCTCAGAACGCGAAGTCCTGGAATACGTCCGGCATCTCGCCCTGGGTGGCCTCGGCCTCCTTGGCCTCGTAGGTGGCCTTGTCCCAGAGCTCGAAGTGGTTGCCCATGCCCAGCAGCAGCGTCTCGCGCGTGATGCCGGTCGCCGCGCGCAGCTCGGGCGACACGAGGATGCGGCCGGTGCCGTCCATCTCGACGTCCATGGCGTTGCCAAGGAAGACGCGCTTCCACCACTGCGCCGACATCGGCAGCGCGGCGATGCGCTCGCGGAATTTTTCCCATTCGGGACGGGGGAACACCATCAGGCATCCGTGCGGATGCTTGGTGATCGTGAGCTGGCCGCCTGCCGTCGCGCTCAGGACGTCACGATGCCGGGTCGGCACGGAGAGCCGCCCCTTGGCATCCAGACTGAGCGATGAAGCGCCTTGAAACACGACCACGAAACCCCTGTGTTGGGAGTGCTGCGGCACCCGAAAGGGGCACTACCCGCACTTTTTCCCACTTAACTGCACTTTTTTGCACTGTAGCAGGAAACACTTCGGAAGCAACTGGCCGTTTGGGCTATTTTTTGTAATGGAATCAACGACTTAGCGCCGATTCCAAATCCTTGGAATCGGCGAATTTCGTTGAAAATGAAGTACTTAGCTCACGCAGTGAAAGTGATGCGTGAAGGATTCCCCCGTTACAGGGGAAGAGAGAAGCGGCTTCAGAGGATGAAGCGCGAAAGGTCTTCGTCGTGACTTAGTGCCGCAAGGCGCTGGTCGACATAGGCGGCATCGATGCGGATCGATTGCCCTTCGAGGCGGGTCGCGTCGAAGCTTACCTCATCCAGCAGGCGCTCCATCACGGTCGACAGACGGCGCGCACCGATGTTCTCGGTGCGCTCGTTCACCTCGAAGGCGATGGTGGCCAGCCGGTTCACGCCCTCGGGCGTGAATTCGAGCGTCACGCCCTCGGTGGCGAGCAGCGCCTGGTACTGCTTCACCAGCGAGGCGCGCGTCTGCGTGAGGATGCTCTCGAAGTCCGCCACCGAGAGCGACTGCAGCTCCACGCGGATCGGAAAGCGCCCCTGCAGCTCGGGAATGAGGTCGCTGGGCTTGCTCAGGTGGAAGGCGCCGCTCGCGATGAACAGCATGTGGTCGGTGCGCACCACGCCGTACTTGGTGCTGACGGCTGTGCCCTCCACCAGCGGCAGCAGGTCGCGCTGCACGCCCTGGCGCGACACGTCGGAGCCCTGGGCTTCGCTGCGGGTGGCGACCTTGTCGATCTCGTCGATGAAGACGATGCCGTTCTGCTCTGCGTTGGCGATCGCCTGCGTGCGGATCTCGTCCTCGTTGACCAGCTTGGCGGCCTCCTCGTCGGTGAGCAGGCGCAGCGCCTCGGCGATCTTGAGCTTGCGCATCTTGCGCTTGCCGCCGCCGATCTGGCCGAACATGCCGCGCAGCTGCTCGGTCATTTCCTCCATGCCGGCCGGGCCCATGATCTCCAGCGGCGCGCGGGTTTCGGCGAGGTCGAGTTCGATCTCCTTGTCGTCGAGCTGGTGCTCGCGCAGCCTCTTGCGGAAGGCCTGCCGGGTGGCGTTGCTGGTGTCGGTCGCGGTGGAGGTGCCGTCGGCGCTGCGCGCTTGCGGCAGCAGCACGTCGAGGATGCGCTCTTCGGCTGCGTCCTCGGCGCGCGCGCGAACCTTCACGCTCTCCGCCTCGCGCGTCTGCTTGACGGCGATCTCTGCCAGGTCGCGGATGATCGAATCGACGTCCTTGCCCACGTAGCCCACCTCGGTGAACTTGGTGGCCTCGACCTTGATGAAGGGCGCATCGGCCAGTCGCGCGAGGCGACGGGCGATCTCGGTCTTGCCCACGCCCGTGGGGCCGATCATGAGGATGTTCTTCGGCGTGATCTCGTGGCGCAGCTTGTCGTCGACCTGCTGGCGGCGCCAGCGGTTGCGCAGCGCGATGGCCACGGCGCGCTTGGCTGCCGGCTGGCCGACGATGTGGTTGTCGAGCTCGGAGACGATCTCCTGGGGGGTCATGGACATGGTCAGAGCGCTTCCACCGTATGGTTCATGTTCGTGTAAATGCAGATTTCTCCGGCGATCGCCAGCGATTTGCGCACGATCTGCTCGGCCGAAAGCTCGGTGTTCTCGATCAGCGCCTTGGCCGCCGACTGGGCGTACGCGCCGCCCGAGCCGATGGCGATCACGCCGTCCTCGGGCTCCAGCACGTCGCCGTTGCCGGTGATGATGAGGGAGGTGGTGGCGTCGGCCACCGCGAGCATGGCTTCGAGCTTGCGCAGCACGCGGTCGGTGCGCCAGTCCTTGGTGAGCTCGACCGCGGCCCGGGTCAGGTGCCCCTGGTGCTTCTCGAGCTTGGCCTCGAAACGCTCGAAGAGCGTGAAGGCGTCCGCCGTGGCGCCCGCGAAGCCGGCAAGCACCTTGCCGTGATACAGCCGGCGCACCTTGCGCGCCGAGCCCTTGATGACGATGTTGCCGAGAGTGACCTGCCCGTCCCCGCCGATGGCGACCTGGTCGCCCTGGGGGGTCTTGCGGCGCACGCTCACGATGGTGGTGCCGTGAAACTGTTCCATCGCAGCCATCTGGGGGTGCGCGGCGGCAATGCAACCGCCGCAAGGCGGTGCGGGTTTCAGTTTTTCCTAACGGCCACCGTGGCGTGATCGGCGATGCCTACCAGATTGAACAGCGCGGCAACCAGCCGGTGCACGTCGACGAACTGCACGCGCTCGCCGTTGGCGTCGCGCGTGCGCACCCAGCTCAGCAGCGTGCCTGCGGCGGCGAGGTCCATGCGCAGCAGCGCCGCGCACGAGATGACCGGCGCCGTGGTGTGGCGCAGGTCGTGGTCCAGCCGCTGCCAGTTCGACAGCGACTCGCCCCGCAGGTCGCCCGCCAGCGCGGCAAAACCGCTGTCGGTGGAAGGAAAACTCTCCGAATCGCCGCCGACCGACAGCAGCGACCACACCGAGCTGGGCCGGCTGGCAGGCGGCGCGGCCAGCGTGGTGCACTCGCCCTTCGGGTCTGCCCAGGCGGGCGGCGACACCTCGTAGGTGATGCAGTAGTTGAGCGCCACCAGCTCGAAGTCGTCGGGCAGGTGCATCATGCGCAGCGCCGCGAGGTGCAGTTGCCACCAGACGTCGTCGGTGCCGCGCTCGTTGTTGGGCGCGGCCTCGGACAGCACGGCCAGCAGCTGCGACGAGCCCATGAAACGCAGTTGCACCGGCGAATCGGCCCAGTGGGTGAAGAGCACACGCAGCGGCGCGGCGGCCTCGGGTTCGATGGCATGCAGGCCACGCCAGTCGAGCGTCCACACCGAGCCCGCCTTCGACAGCGCGCGGGTGAGGTCCATGAGGCCTTCGCGCGCGAGGCGCGTGGGGCAGGTCCAGTCGGCGGGAGCGCCGCTTTCGGCGATGCCGGCAGCCTCCTCGCTCGCCGTGACGGCCTTGACGCTGCGCGCCAGCTCTTCCAGCGAGACCCAGTCGGGTCCCATGCGCCGCATGCGCTGCGCATAGCGCATGCGGGCGGCGGCGAACTTGGCGGCGTCGCCGGTGGCGCGGTACAGGTCGAAGAGAGCCCGCCAGCGGTTGTCGTCGCGCTCGGAGGCTGCGTCGGTCGCGCTTTCGACCGGCGACACGCTGTCGGGGGGCGAAGCCAGCGCCTGCAGCAGGATCGCTTCGGCGCCGGTGTCGTCGCCGTGGGCGAAACGGATCACCGCTTCCTCGAGCGCGCCGTCGTGCGCCAGGCGCGACGACAGCAGCGGCACGCTGGCCGCGACGGCCGGCGCTGCGCCGGCCTCGCCGGCGACCTGTGCCGCCTCCACCGCCAGGGACGGCGGAGCCGGCTCCGACAGCAGTTCGTCGGTGTCCACCGGCGGCAGGGTCTCGGCGCCGGCTTCGGGCGGCGGATTGACCAGCACCTCGCCGTTCGGCCCGCGCCCCTTCCACCACTGCTGCGACATCTGCTGCTCGATCTCGTCGATCTTCTTGAGCGTGAGCGCGCGGCCTTCCGATCTCTCGGAGGAACTGTTGACGTTGAACGAAGACGGCGTGACCGTCGCCTCGAAGGCGTGCGCCGCGGCCTCGCGCTGGCGCAGCTTGCGCAGCATGTCGAACTCGCGCCGGCGAACGAAATCGTTGCGCTGGCGCCGCTCGATCATCTCCTTGAGCATCTCCCGGCTGTAGGTCTGCGCGGGCAGCGAGGAATCGGAGGCCGAACTGGCGGAGGAAGGCGCGTCCAGCTCCGACCAATCCTTCAGGGGATTGCGGACAAACTTGGCCACCTTTGAAAGAAGGCGGCCCGAATCTTCCTTTGGCATTCGGAGGAGGCTATCGAAGACGCTGGCTTTTATCTACCTTGTGCTGGCTTCAGTCCCCGAACATCTTCTGCTTGAGTTCGCGGCGCTGCTGCGCCTCGAGCGAAAGCGTCGCGGTCGGGCGGGCCAGCAGGCGGCCGACGCCGATGGGCTCGCCGGTCTCGTCGCAGTAGCCATAGTCGCCGGCGTCGATGCGCTGGATCGACTGCTCGATCTTCTTGAGCAGCTTGCGCTCACGGTCGCGGGTGCGCAGCTCGAGGGCATGTTCTTCCTCGATGGTGGCGCGGTCAGCCGGGTCGGGCACGACCACCGTGTCTTCACGCAGGTGCTCGGTGGTCTCGCCGGCGTTCTCGAGGATGCCGCGCTTGAGTTCTTCGAGCTTCAGGCGGAAGAACGCCATCTGCTTCTCGTTCATGTACTCGTCGTCGGGCATGGCGATGACTTCGGCATCGCTCAGTTCCGCGGGCGACTTGGTTTTCCAGTTGTTGGCCAGTTTCGGGTCTTTCTTGATGGCGAGGGGCGGCGGAGGCACCAGCGCGTTGGAATGGCTTTGGGAGAAGGTGGACTTGGCGGCCGTCGACGCCACCGATTGCGGCATCGAGGGGACGGTCAGTTGCGACAGCCGGGACACGCGGCCACCACGCGCGGCGGGAGCGGGCGTGGCTGTTTGAGCGGGCATCGAGGGTGTCGCCGGGGCGGAAGTGGAGGCGGCAGCCGTTTTTTTCATGGGGATCGGGGGGACAGAGGAAACAGCCGCAGGACGGCCGACGGGTTTGGATGACGATGAGCCGGCGTCCGCGGTCTTCGTGGCGGCAGTTGCAGGCTTGGCGGACTTCTTGGTCGCAGCGCTCGCGGCCTTGGCCGGTGGTGCTGCGGGCTTCTTGGACGGTGCTCTCTTCTCCTTGGTCGCGGGACCGGAAACCTTCCTGGCCGCGGGTACAGCCTGCTTCGCAGCCGGCGCCTTCTTGGCGGCGGGCTTGGTTGCTGGCGTGGCCTTGGCGGCGGGTTTCTTCACGGTGACTGGCTCCTTTGACGAACTGGAACGCGCTTTCACTGGGTGTCTCCTCCCATGGGAGCCTCTTGCAGCCTCCAGGCCGCGCAGGCTCCCGTTGTCGGGGTGCCCGCCAAGTGGCGAACCCCGGGGTTATACCCCCGAAAGCCCGCCAGAAACGTACGGCGCCCCGTGCCGGAAGTCACATCTTGTCCTTGGGAGCAGGACGTGGCTTGCGAAACAGGCGCGCGATTGTATAGAGAACTCGAAGCCGCGGGACATGTTCCGGCGCGTCGTCCGACTCCGTTAGCATCGCCCGGCGCCGCCGGAGGGGGCGGCGCGCGGGCCCCGGCCCTTGTCCATATGGCGCAGGGGGCCTATCCGATCATTCCGATCAATCGCAAGACAGACACAAGAAAGCAACAAGCCTTGAACAAGAAAGCAGTTTTGGGAGTCCTGGCCGCGGCCATCGCCGCCGCCTACGGCGGCAGCACCTGGTGGGCCGGGTCGCAGATCAAGTCGCGCTACGACACCGCGCTGGACGAGCTGCCCAAGCAGACCGCGCTGGTGCGCGTGACCGAGCGCAAGTACGAACGCGGCTTCCTGGGCGCCGTCAGCACCGTCACGCTGGAAATCGGCTGCTCGGCCGACGCGGCCGCGCCGGCAGCCAGCCAGCCCACCGCTGGCCAGGACGAAGAGGAAAAGGAAGACGGCGAGGAAGACGATACCCCCGCCATCAAGCCGCCGAAGCAGCTGCGCCTGACCATCCGCGACACCATCCACCACGGCCCGCTGGCCGGCGGCACGCTGGCGGCCGCCGTCATCGACAGCGAACTGGTGCTCGATCCCAAGACCCAGGCCGAGCTGAAGAAGCTGTTCGGCGAGGCCAAGCCCCTGTCGGCGCGCACCAAGGTCGGCTTCGACGGAGCCTTCACCACCGACCTGACGGTCGCCCCCGCCAGGCTGTCCGAGGACGGCAAGGGCCGTCTCGACTGGCAGGGCCTGCAGGCCCGCGTGAACGTGAACGCCGCGCGCACCCAGGCACGGTACGACCTGAACATGCCCGGCCTCGACTTCAGCGACGTGAAGAGCGGCGTGACCATGAAGATGGGCAAGCTCACCGCCAAGGCCGACATGGACAGCAGCGCCGGCTGGTTCCTGGCCACCGGCAAGACCGAGGGGCGGCTCGACACGCTGGAGTTCGCCGTCAGGAAGAAAGCGGCAGAGGACGGCTCGGAGCCGCCGAAGGCGCTGCCGGCAGTCGTGCTGCAGAACATCGACCTCGTGGGCGACGCGACCATGAAGGACGGCCTCTACGCCTCCACCGGCACGCTCAAGGGCACCGGCAAGATCGGCGAGACGAAGATCGACAAGTTCGAGCTGACCAGCGGCGCGCGCCGCATCCACGGCGCCGGCTACAGGAAGCTGGCCGACGCCTGGATGCAGTCCAGCGCCGCCAGCGGCTGCGGCAAGGGCGGCAGCAAGGCGTCCCAGGCGGCCATGCAGGCGCTGGCCGAGCAGCTCACGCCCGACCTCAAGGCCATGGCCAAGTACGCGCCCGAGGCCGGCATCGACAAGCTCGTGGTCGAAATCGACGGCAAGCGCGCCGAGCTCGGCTACTCGGCCGGCATGGCCGGCGTGACCGACGAAGACCTGCAACTGCCGGGCACGGCGCTGATGATGAAGCGCGGCGTGCTCAAGGCCCACGCGCGGCTGCCCATGAAGTGGCTGGAGAAGCTGGCCGAGACCGGTGCCGAGAGCGGCCAGACGCCGCCGCCCGAAATGGTGGCCGGCCTGGTCGAACAGGGCGAGCAGAGCGGCTTCGTGAAGCGCGACGGCGACGACGTCACCACCCAGGTCGAGTTCAGCGAGGGCAACCTGAAGGTCAACGGCCAGCCGCTGGGCGGAGCGCCCGGCATGAACGGCTCAGGCAAGTAAGCCGCCCTGCCCAACGGAAAACGGCGCTGGCCTCGCGGGCCAGCGCCGTTTTTGTTTGCTTCAGGAAGCCTTCGGCTCTTCAAGTCAGACCAGGCATTGCTCGAGCCCTTGCTCCAGGATCTCCCGCGGCAGCTCGATGCCGATGAACACCATGCGGCTCTGGCGCGCCTCGTCCTTGCCCCATTCCGGACCCAGGTCGCTGCCCATCAGCTGGTGCACGCCCTGGAAGATCACCTTGCGCTCGGTGCCCTTCATGTTCAGCACGCCCTTGTAGCGCAGCATGCGCGGGCCGTAGATGTTGACGATCGCGCCCAGGAAGTCTTCCAGCTTGGCCGGATCGAACGGGCGGTCGGCCTTGTAGACGAAGCTCTTGACGTCGTCGTCCACGTGGTGATGGTGGCCATGGCCTTCGTGCTTGTGCGAGGGATGGTCGCAATGCTCGCCGTGCTCGTGGTCATGGTGGTGATGGTCGTCTTCCTTCAGGAAGTCGGGGTCGATGTCGAGCTTGGCGTTCAGGTTGAAGCCGCGCAGGTCGAAGATGTCCTTGAGCGGCACCTCGCCGAAATGCGCCTTCTGCTGCGGCGCGCGCGGATTCATGTGCTTCAGGCGGTGGATCAGCGCGTCGGTCTCCTCGACGGAGACCAGGTCGCTCTTGCTGATGAAGATCTGGTCGGCGAAGCCCACCTGCCGGCGCGCTTCCTGGCGGTCGTTGAGCTGCTGCGGCGCGTGCTTGGCGTCGACCAGCGTGAGGATCGAGTCGAGCAGGTAGCTCTCCGCGATCTCGTCGTCCATGAAGAAGGTCTGGGCCACGGGGCCGGGGTCGGCCAGGCCGGTGGTCTCGATCACCACGCGGTCGAAGTCGAGCAGGCCCTGGCGCTTCTTGGCGGCCAGCAGCTGCAGCGCCTCGCGCAGGTCTTCGCGGATGGTGCAGCAGACGCAGCCGTTGCTCATCTGCACGATCTGCTCCTTCGATTCGGTCACGAGGATGTCGCTGTCGATGTTCTCCTCGCCGAACTCGTTCTCGATGACCGCGATCTTCTGGCCGTGGGCCTCGGTCAGGATGCGTTTGAGCAGCGTGGTCTTGCCCGAGCCGAGAAAGCCGGTGAGGATGGTCGCGGGAATGAGGGCCATGGGGAAAGTGCTCCGGAAGCGGAAAACAGGAAATGGGGGCCGTGAAAGGCGCGGCCCGGCAGTTTAGCCAATGCCACTGAGTTGCGTTGGCGGCAGGGTCAAGCCCGCTTCAGGCGGGCTTCCTGACCACCACCAGCCCCTTCAGGTATTCGCCCTCCGGGAACTCGATGGTCATCGGGTGGTCCGGCGCTGCGCCGAGCCGTTCGGCGATGTAGCCGTCCACGCCCGCGTCGAGCCCCGCCGAGGCCACGATCTTGTGGAACAGGTCGGCGCTGATGCCGCCCGAGCACGAGAAAGTCAGCAGCACCCCGCCCGGCTCCAGGATCTTCAGCGCCAGCCGGTTGATGTCCTTGTAGGCACGCGAGGCGCGCTCGGCATGCGCCACCGTGGGCGCGAACTTGGGCGGATCGAGCACGATGGCGTCGAAGGTTCGGCCCTGGTCGATGAACTCGCGCAGCACGGTGTTGACGTTGGCGTCGAGGAACTCGGTGTCGATGCCCTGCCCCTCGAATCCGTTGAGCGCCAGATGGCCCCGCGCGCGCTCCAGCGCCGGCAGCGAGGAATCGACCGACACCAGCTGCGCGCCCTCGAGCGCGCCCGCGGCCTTGAGCCCCGCCAGCGCCGCCACCGTGAACCCGCCCGTGTAGCAGAAGCAGTTCAGCACGCGCCTGAAGCGCCGGTGCTGCGCCAGCTCGGCAAAACGCTGGCGGCTGTCGCGCTGGTCGAGGTAGAAGCCGGTCTTGTGGCCGGTGGCGATGTCCAGCGACAGCTTCCAGCCGTGCTCGCGAATGACGATCTCGGTCGGCCCTTCGTCGCGCAGCCAGCCCGTGACCGGCTTCAGCCCCTCGCGCTCGCGGCCGCTGGCATCGGAGCGCTCGTAGAGCTTCGAAAGGCCCGTGGCCTTCAGCAGCGCATCGGCCAGCGCGCCCTTCCAGCGCTCCACGCCGGCCGAAAGGAACTGCGCCACCAGCGTGTCGCCATAGCGGTCGACGATCAGCCCCGGCAGTCCGTCGGCCTCGCCGTGGATCAGCCGCACGCCGTCGCTCTGCAGGTCGAACAGGCCGCGCGCATTCACGGCGCGGGCGCACAGCGAGGCGAGGAATGCGGCGTCGATGCGCTGCGTCTCGACAAAACTCCAGGCCCGCGCGCGGATCTTGGAAGCAGGGCTGAACGCAGCCCACGCGAGGAAGGCCCCGTCGTGCGACTCGACGCGCACCGTCTCGCCGGAATCGGCACCTCCGCGCGCGATGGCGGATTCGAACACCCACGGGTGGCGGCGCTGCAGCGAGCGCTCCTTGCCGGGTTTGAGGCGAAGGGTTTTCATTTTTTCCGTTTGCTTACTTGTTGTTCTCGGGCTTGGCCTTCGCACGGGGATGCGCCGCGTCGTACACCTTGGCCAGGTGCTGGAAATCCAGCCGCGTGTAGACCTGCGTGGTCGCGATGTTGGCGTGGCCCAGCAGCTCCTGCACCGCGCGCAGGTCGCTGCTGGACTGCAGCACGTGGCTCGCGAAGGAGTGGCGCAGCATGTGCGGATGCACCGGCGCCGCGAGGCCGGCCTTGAGGCTGCGCTCGCGCAGCAGCTTCCACACCGCCTGCGACGACATCCGCATGCCCTTGGCGCTGATGAAGAGCGCGGCCGCCGCCTGCGGATCGCGCAGCCGGGCCGTCGTCAGCCCGGGGCAATCGCCGCGCACCGCGAGCCAGTCGCGCAGCGCCTCGGCCGCCTTGCTGCCCATGGGCACGATGCGGCGCTTGCTGCCCTTGCCGAGCACGCTGGCCTCCATCGCGTCCAGGTCGACCCAGCCGCGCGCCGTGCCGCTGGCCTGCGCATCGAGCCCCGTGAGCTCGCTCACGCGCAGGCCGCAGCCATAGAGCACTTCGACGATGGCGCCGTCGCGCGCCTCGGTCCATGGGTCGGCCTCGGGGTCGTACAGCTCGGCGAGCCGCACCGCGTCGTCCACGCCCAGCGCCTTGGGCAGCGGCCGGCCGGCCTTGGGCGCGTGCACGTCCTGCACCGGGTTGAAGCCGATCAGCCCCTCATGCCCCAGCCAGCGATAGAAGCTGCGCCAGCACGACAGCACCAGCGCGATGCCGCGCGGCTCGCGCCCGGCGCTGTGCAGTTGCGCCATCCAGCGGCGGATGTGGGCCGTCTGCACGCGGTCCAGCGGCAGCTTGGCCTCGGCGGCGTGCTCGCGCAGGGACTGCAGGTGAAAGGCGTAGAGCTCGACCGTGCGCGCCGCGAGCTGGCGTTCGACGCGCACGTGCTCCAGGTATTTCTCGATCCAGTCCATTTGCTCAGCGCAAGGTGTGGCTCAGGAATATCGCGAAACCGGCTTTGCCGGGCCGCAGGTATTGCCCCCGGCGAGGGGGTTGGCGAAGCGACACGAAGTGCGCGAAGCCTGGGGGCGCACTAGAACAGGTAGCCATGGGCGGCATTGTTGATGATGGCCGCGGGCTCGCGCAATGCGCCCTTGAACACCATGCCCCAGGTACGCCAGCAGGAGGTGGGCGCCGCGGCGTACTGGACGTCGAAGTTCTTGTCGAACCCGCTCATCTTCACAAGCCGCTCGGTGCGCCACAGGTGATAGGGCTCCGATACGATCACCACGCTCCGGACGCCCGCCAATTGCAGAACCGGCGTTGAGAGCGCCAGATTCAGGCGCGTGGATGTCGACGCCCGTTCGAGCAGCATCGGGCCTGCGAAACCAGCGGCCATCGCGTGCTGGTTCATGACTTCGGCTTCGATGCGCCCGTCTTCCGAGTCAACGCCGCCGGTGAACACGAGTTGCTTGACAAGGCCGGCCTGCGCCAGCGCGATGCCCGTATCGACCCGTCCCGTGAGGCAGGGATTCGGCTTGCCATGCAGGTAGGCCCGGCTACCCAGGATCAGCGCGGCGTCGGCCGGGCGTTGCGGCGGGTTCGCCAGCAGCTCCTCGGCACGCTGCCAGGCCACCGCCCAGGCAACCGCATACGCCAGCGCCACAGCCACCAGCCCAAAGGCCAGCACGACCTGCCAGGGCCGCCTCAACCAGCGCGGACGTTTCAAGGACGCAGCCGCGAGAGCGCGCCCGAGGCCAGCTCGGCGATGCGCTCCAGGAAATCGGTGCCCATCTCGGCGTTGAAGCGCTGCGCGTCGGGCGAGGCCAGCACCAGCAGGCCGAAGGCCGGCGACTCGGGGCCGGGGCGCAGCGGAATCAGCGCGATCGACATCGCGGCCTGCGGCTCGGGCAGCCAGCTGGAGGCCTCGAAGCCCGAATTGAGCCCGCAGTAGGGCGAGGTCAGCGAGGTGGCCAGCGCCTTCACGTCGTCGCTCACCCACTGGGCGTAGGCCTCGTTGAGGTATTCGCTGCCGCAGTCCCACACCTTGATGGCCGTCTGCGGCACCAGGAAGAGCGACTGCAGGTCGACCGCGATGCGGTACGGCAGGCTGCGCGGGTCGCGCGTGGTCAGCAGGCCCGTGGTCCAGCGCTGCAGGCGGTCGGCGATCACGACGTTCTCGGTGCCGTGGCGCATCATGTCCATCAGGCGATGCTCCAGCGCCTTGATCTTCTCGCGCAGCATCTCGGCCTGGCGCTCCTGCAGGCTCACGGCGCGGTTGCCGTGCGGGCTGGTGAGCTGCACCTGCGCCAGCAACTGGGCATGGCGCTCGAAGAAGTCGGGCGTGTTCGCCAGGTAGTTGGCGATGTCGTCTTCGGTGATCGGGTTCATGGCGTTGGCGTCGTTGTTGTTGCTCGTGAAGTGGGTCATGGCAGCTCCGGCACCTCGATGTCTCCCTCGAAGACCGTGACGGCCGGTCCGGTCATCAGCACCGGCTGGCCCTCCCCCTGCCACTCGATCGTGAGAACGCCGCCGTGCGTCTGCACGTCCACGCGGCGATCCAGCAGCCCGAGGCGGATGCCCGCCACCACCGCCGCGCAGGCGCCGGTGCCGCAGGCCAGCGTTTCGCCGGCGCCGCGCTCGAACACCCGCAGCCTGATGCTGGATCGGTCGACCACCTGCATGAACCCGGCATTCACCCGTTGCGGAAAGCGCGGGTGGTGCTCGATCTGCGGGCCCTGCTCCGCCACCGGGGCGGTGTCGACGTCATCCACCACCTGCACCGCGTGCGGGTTGCCCATCGAGAGCACGGCTACGGAAACGATAGCGCTGCCGGCGTGGGTGCCCAGGGCCAGATGCCACTTGTGCCACCCGCCCTCGGCCTGCGGGTCGAGCCCGGCGGGGTCGAAGGGCACGCGGGCGGGTTCGAAGATGGGGGCGCCCATGTCGACCGTGACGCGGCCGTCGGCGCCCATGCGGGGTTCGATCACGCCGGAGAGGGTCTGAACGCGCACCTGCTTCTTCTCTGTCAGGTGGTGTTCGCTGACGAAGCGCATGAAGCAGCGCGCGCCGTTGCCGCACTGCTCCACCTCGCCGCCGTCGGAGTTGTGGATCACGTACTGGAAGTCGATGCCTTCGCCCGGCGAGGGCCGCACGGTGAGGATCTGGTCGGCGCCGACGCCGAAATGGCGGTCGGCCAGAAAGCGGTATTGCGCGGCGCTGAGGCCCAGCGTGCCGCGCGTTTCGTCCAGCACGACGAAATCGTTGCCGGCTCCCTGCATCTTGGTAAAGCGGATTCGCATCCCGGGATTATCGCCACGGGCATCGCCCCTGGCGACCGAGGGCCCAAGCCCCCGCCCCGGCCGCTTCCAGCCCTACAGCGCCAGGAAGTGGTGCACCTCCGGCTTGCCGGGCCCGATGTGGAAGCGCAGCGCCTCGCTCTGCAGGTCCGCGTCGGCATGCGACACGCGATGGTGCTGGCGCAGGTGCTCCGCCCAGGACTCGACCAGGAACCACTCCATCACCCGCTCCGGGTCGGCCGTGTGCTCGTGCACGCCCCAGGCATAGGCGCCGTCGCGGCGGCGTTCGAGCGACAGGCGCTTCATCGCCTGCAGGAAAGGCTCGCGGTCCTCCTTGCGGATGCGGTACTCGACCTGGATCATCACCGGCCCGCGGTCGTGCGCCACCGGCTCGGCCAAGAGCGGCTCGGGCCAGTGGTGCGAGGCCTGCAGGTCAGCCTCGCCGGCCGGCAGCCGCACGCGATGGAAGACGAGGCCCGCCACCACCAGCCCGACGGCGCCGGCCACCAGCGTCATCGGCACGCCGATCTGCTGCGCCACCAGGCCCCAGCCAAGGCTGCCTGCCGCCATCGCGCCGTTGAACACCGTCAGGTACACGGCCAGGCCGCGACCGCGCACCCAGTTCGGCAGGATCGACTGGGCCACGCTGTTGAGCGTGGTCAGCGCCACGATCCAGCCCAGGCCCAGCACCAGCAGCAGCGCCACCGCCAGCCACTTGGGCGGCGCGAAGACCAGGGCGCCCATCACCGCGGCGGTGAGCAGCGAGGCCAGCAGCATCATTCCGTCGGCGTCGAGCCGGGCGCGCAGCCGGGGCATCACCAGCGCGCCGCCGATGGCGCCGGCACCCACCGAGCCGAGCAGCACGCCGTAGAAGCCGGCCGAGCCGCCCAGCATCTGCCGGGCCACCAGCGGCAGCAGCGCCCACACCGAGCTCGCGAACAGGAAGAACACCGCCGCGCGCAGCAGCACCACGTGCAGCTCCTTGCTGGCGCGGGTGTAGCGCAGGCCGGCGCGGAAGGCACCGAGGAAGTTCTCCGACAGCGCCGTGTCTTCCGCCGGCGGGCGCTTCCACCACAGCAGCGCCGCGATCACGAAGACGTAGCTCAGCACGTCCACGCCGTAGGTGGCGGCCGCGCCGAAGCTCGCGAGGATGAGCCCGCCCGCCGCCGGCCCGATGGAACGCGCGATGTTGATGCCCAGCGAGTTCAGCGCCACGGCGCCCTTCAGGTCGGAACGCGGCACCAGCTCGGGCACGATCGACTGCCAGGTCGGCCCCATCAGCGCCGCGCCGATGCCGCCCACGAAGGTCAGCGCGATCAGGTATTGCACGGTGAGCGCACCGGTGTGCGAGAGCACCAGCAGCGTGCCGCTGACCGCGGCGAGCACCAGTTGCACGAAGATCAGGAAGCGCCGCCGGTCGAGGATGTCCGACAGGACGCCGGCCGGAATGGCCAGCAGGAAGATCGGCAGCGTCGCCGCCGTCTGGATCAGCGCCACCGCCGTCGGGCTGGCCGACAGGTCGGTCACCAGCCACGAGCTGGCCACGTCGCGCATGAAGCTGCCGATGTTGCCGAGCACCGTGGCTGCCCACAGCACCGCGAAGACCGGCTGGCGCAGCGGCGCGAAGGCGCCGGGTTGCGCCGCGGGCGCGGTCGTGCCTTGCGAGGTTTCAGACATGTGCACGCTCCTTCAGGTCGTGCCAGGCGACGAGCAGGAAGCCGCCGACCAGGCCCAGGTGTTCGAAGAAGGAGTTTGCCGCCATGAAGCGCTCCTGCCCCACCGGCATCTGCCAGAAGCGCAGCGCCACGAAGGTCGCCATCAGCGTGAATCCGCCGAGCGCCAGCGCGCCGAGCCAGCGCAGCCGGCCGGTGAGGATGAGCGCCGAGGCGCCCAGCTCCAGCACGATCACCGCCAGGGCCAGCGGCCCCGCGGGCGACAGGCCGAAGTGGTTCATTTCGCCAAGGGCCGCGTCGAAATCCATCGCCTTGTTCAGGCCGCCCTGCAGGTAGGCGGCGCACAGCAGCAGCAAGGCGATCCAGCGCAGCAGGGGTGCGGTTGTCCAGCGCATCGTCATCTTCCTCATACCGCCCAGCAGGCGCAGCCGAGCGCGCCCCAGAAGCTCTTGAGGTCGCCAACGGGCAGCTTGCTGCTCCAGGCCGTGGCGTGGCTGTGGCCGTGCACGTTGCAGTTGTTGGCGCAGGAGCAGGACATCGCGGCCTTCCGCATCGAGTTCTGCATTACTTTCTGCAGCGGCGCGCCCTCCTTCTGGTCGGCCCAGCCGGCATAGCCGCCGAAGGTGCGCGCGGGCGACCAGTCGGGCATGGCGGGTGGCACCGAGCCCTCGTCGTGCGAGGCGAAGGGACCGGCGCCCCAGACCACCTTGCCGCCCACCATGGTCAGCAGCGCGGTGGTGTCGGCGATGTCCGATTCGGGGCAGGCGAAGAAGTCGCGGTCAGGCACCACCAGGTCGGCGAGCTGGCCGGCCTGGATGCGGCCCTTCCTGCCCTCCTCGTTCGAGAACCAGGTTACGTTCTCGGTCCACATGCGCAGCGCCTGTTCGCGGTCGAGCAGGTTGCGCTGCGGCGTGATCTGCAGGCCGCCCACCGTCTTGCCCGTGACCAGCCAGGACAGCGACACCCACGGGTTGTACGAAGCCACCCGCGTCGCGTCGGTGCCGGCCGAGACCTTCAGGCCGCGCTCCAGCATGCGCTTGACCGGCGGCGTGGCCTCGGCTGCGGCGGCGCCGTAGCGCTCGACGAAGTATTCGCCCTGGTAGGCCATGCGGTGCTGCACGGCCACCCCGCCGCCGAGCGCAGCAATGCGGTCCATCGACTTCTCGGAAATGGTCTCGGCATGGTCGAAGAACCAGTTCAGGCCGGCCAGCGGGGTGTCCTTGTTGACCTTCTCGAACACGTCGAGCGAGCGGCTGATGGTTTCGTCGTAGGTGGCATGCATGCGCCAGGGCCAGCGGTTCTGCGCCAGGATGCGCACCACGCCTTCGAGGTCGCCTTCCATCTCGGGCGCCATCTCGGGACGCGGCTGGCGGAAGTCCTCGAAGTCGGCGGCCGAGAACACCAGCATCTCGCCCGCGCCGTTGTGGCGGAAGTAGTCGTCGCCCTGCTTGTATCTGGAGTTGGCGGTCCAGTTCAGGAAGTCTTCTTTTTCCTGCTTGGGCTTCTGCGTGAACAGGTTGTAGGCCAGGCGGATGGTGAGCTGGCCATCGTCGGCCAGCTTGCGGATGACTTCGTAGTCGTCGGGGTAGTTCTGGTTGCCGCCGCCCGCGTCGATGGCGCCGGTCACGCCCAGGCGGTTGAGCTCGCGCATGAAGTGCCGCGTGGAGTTGAGCTGGTAGTCGAAGGGCAGCTTCGGGCCCTTGGCCAGCGTGGCGTAGAGGATGGCCGCGTTGGGCTTGGCCAGCAGCAGGCCGGTGGGGTTGCCGGCGCTGTCGCGCACGATCTCGCCGCCGGGCGGCGCGGGCGTGTCTTTCGTGTAGCCCACGGCGCGCAGCGCGGCGCCGTTGAGCAGCGCGCGGTCGTACAGGTGCAGGATGAACACCGGCGTATCGGGCGCCACGGCGTTCAGCTCTTCGATGGTCGGCAGGCGCTTCTCGGCGAACTGGTGCTCGGTGAAGCCGCCCACCACGCGCACCCACTGCGGCGCGGGCGTGACTGCCACCTGGCGCTTGAGCATGCCCATGGCGTCGGCGAGGCTCCTCACGCCGTCCCAGCGCAGCTCCATGTTGTAGTTCAGGCCGCCGCGGATGATGTGCAGGTGGTTGTCGATCAGCCCCGGCAGCACGCGCCTGCCCTGCAGGTCGATCACGCGGGTGGCGCCGCCGGCCAGCGGCAGCACCTCTTCGGCGCGGCCGACGCGGGTGAAGCGGCCGTCCTTGATGGCCACGGCCTCGGCCACCGGGTTGGCGCGGTCCAGCGTGGTGAAGCGGCCGTTGTGCAGGATCAGGTCGGGGGTTTCGGTGTTGGTGGACATGGTGTCGGAGAAGGAAGCGACCGCGAGGCCGGGAGCTGCGAGGGTGGCGCCGAGTGCTCCGAGGGAGCCAAGGAGACGGCGGCGGTTGGAGTCTGCGCGCGGCTTCATGCGTCGCGCCTGCCGGAGGACGGTGCTTCCGCCGTGGGCTGGGCGCACTTCGGCAGCTCGCCGAACACGTGCGGCTTGACCTGGTGGTGCAGCCACGAGGTGGCCACCGCCTCGGGCTTGATCACGCTCTTGATGAGCGGCGGGATCTGCTCGCCGAGCAGGATTCCCAGAAGCCCCACCAGGGCGATGACCGGCGGCGCCGGCGAGCGCACCTGGAAGAGTGCGTAGATCACGCCGACCAGCAGGCCGAGCGCGAGCGACAGGACATAGGGCTTCATGATCTCGTCGGCCTCGGTGTCGTCTATCAGCCTTCGTGGGCGCCAAACATCGTTTTCGCGTAGGTCACGCCCAGACCGTAGGCACCGCCCACCTTCTTCGCGATGCCCGTGGTGAGTTCGTAGGTCTCGCCGCGGGCCCAGTCGCGCTGCAGCTCCAGCAGGTATTGCAACGAGGTCATCGGCTGCGCGCCGGCCTGCACCATGCGCTCCATCGCGCGGTTGTGCGCCTCGGCCGACACATCGCCGCAAGCGTCGGCGATCACATACACCTCGAAGCCCTGGTCGAGTGCCGAGAGCGCCGGGCCGACGATACACACGCTGGTCCAAAGGCCCGACAGCACGATGCGCGGCTTGCCGATCTGGTTCACGCGCTCGATCACGGCGGCGTCTTCCCAGGTGTTCATCGAGGTGCGGTCCAGCATCTTCTGGCCCGGGAAGGCATCGGTGATCTCGCTGAACATCGGGCCCGAGAAGCTCTTCTCGGCCACCGTCGTGAGGATGGTCGACACGCCGAAGCCGGCCGCCGCCTGCGCCACCAGCGCGGCGTTGTTGCGCAGGTTCACGGCGTCGATCGAGTGCGTGGCGAAGGCCATCTGCGACTGGAAGTCGATCATCACCAGCGTGTGGTCGGAGGGGGTCAGCAGCTTGGAACCGGCGGTGGGGGTGGCTTTGATGGACATGTGAAAAACTCCTGCGGGTTGGTTGAATGTTCGATCTGATTCACAATTGCTTTCGGAGAGGAATCTCCTTGGCATGGAACGAATCATCGAGGCCATTGCGGTCGTCATCGACGAAACTTTTCATCTTCAATGATCGAATTTTTCGAACATTGCTTTTCCACCCCTTCTTCACCCTCGCAGGCCACCGCATGCTCAAACTCAGCCTGGAAGCCATCGAGATCGTCGACGCCATCGCGCGCCACGGCTCCTTCGCCGCGGCCGCCTCGCATCTCAACAAGGTGCCCTCCACCATCTCCTACGCCGTGGGCAAGCTGGAGGAACAGCTCGGCATGCTCCTCTTCGAGCGCAACGGCCCGCGCGTGAGCCTCACCGCCGCCGGCGAGGAAATGCTCAAGGAAGGCCGCTGGCTGCTCGGCGCCGCGAGCGACCTCGAATCGCGCATGCGCCAGATCGCCACCGGCTACGAGTCGGAAATCCGCCTGGTGCACGACTCATTGATTCCCACGCAGGCCCTCATCGACGACATCCGCGCCTTCGAAGACCTGCGCTGCGGCACGCGGCTGCGCATCGGCTGCGAGGCGCTCACCGGCAGCTGGGAGGCGCTGCGCGAAGGACGCGCCGACGTCGTCATCGCCGCCGGCGACGGCCCGGCCGGCGGCGGCTACCAGGCCGTGACCGTGGGCAGCCTCGACTTCGCCTTCTGCGTCGCGCCCTCGCACCCGCTCACCCGCCTGGGCCGGCCGCTGCAGCGCGGCGACCTGCTGGAGTGCAACGCCATCGTGGTGGGCGACAGCGCGCGCACGCTCTCGGAGCGCACCGTCGGCCTGCTGGCCGGCCAGCCGCGCATCACCGTGCCCTCCATGCCCGCGAAGATCGCCTGCCAGGTGGCCGGCCTGGGCCACGGCTTCCTGCCGCGCGCGTGCATCGTCGACGAGCTCAGGCGCGGCACGCTGGTCGAACTGCCCACCGAGGAGCCGCGCCCGCCCGAGGCCTTCTGGCTGGCCTGGAAGACCGGCGCGCAGGGGCAGGCGCTGCGCTGGTGGCGCGAGCGGATGAACCGCAAGCTGATACCGGCGCTGCTGCCGCGGTCGAGCTGAGACTTGGTCGACCTTAGGATTGCGCGATTCAAGGAAGAAAAGACGCCCGCATGAGCCACTGGAAAGCGCTGGAGCCGCTGATCGTCGAAGACGCCACGCGTGCACTGCGCGAACTGCTGAACCAGAACCCCGGCGAGCGGTTGTATGCCGTCGCCTTCAGCGGCATGTACCGTGAACTCGACGGCCCGATCTATCTGCCTGCACTCTCCGCCAACAGCGTGAGCGCCCGCGAGGACGAGGACAGCGGAGACTTCTGGTCGGCCGAGTGGAACCCGGCCGACTGGCGCTGGGACGAGATCCAGTTCTCCAGCCCGGCCCTGGATGCGGCCGCCGACGCTGCCTGCGAGCTCACCCGCGACGAAACCCGCGAAGGCTGGCTGCTCGCCGAGCGGGAATGCATCGACATGCTCGTCTCGGCCGCGCGGAAACTCCGGGCCGCGCTGGGCGATGCGCCCCAGCTCACACCGGACTTCGTACTCTTCCTGCACGACGACGAGGACAGCCTTGACCTGGCGCGCCGCTGCATCGGCGATGCCGCGTTCCAGGCCCTTTTTCCGAAGGAAGCGGTGGCGCAGCGGGAGCGCATGCGCGTCGCGTCCCTGCCCGTCGAAGAGCGGGTGGCCTGGCTTGTCGGGCGTCTCGGCCGCTTCGATGGCAAGCCGGTCGATGCCGAGGACGCGGAGCAATGGCTGATCGACATCGGCGCACCCGCCGTGCCGGCACTCGTCGAGCAGCTGGCCCGACCGCGCGGCAGGTTCGGCAGCGACGCCGCCAGGGTGCTCGGGCGCATCGGGCTGGCGACGCCCGAGGTGCTGGACGCGCTGCGCAAGAGGCTGCTCGCGCGCGGCGACAAGCCCACGCACGCCTGGTGCGCCGCGACGCTGGCGTACCTGGGCGACAGCGAATGGCTCTTCGGGCGGCTCGCCGAGTGGCGCGGCGAGCCCGAGCGGGCGGCAGTCGCCATCCGCGGGCTCTGCGCCCCGTATTCGTCCTTTCGCGATCCGACGCCCGTGGCGCTCGACTACCGGCCGCTGGAAACCTTGCTCTCGGGCTCCGCGGCCGAAGTCGCCGTCGTGCACGACAAGCTCAAGCCCGGCAGCAGCTACTGCACGCTGCGCGCCGGGGAACTCGACGAGGCTCTGCGCGGCCTGGCTTCCCCGCACGCCTTCGTCCGCCGGCATGCGGCCAGCCTGCTGGACGAACGGGGACTGGGCGCCGAAGCCGGCGAGCGCATCCTGCCGGCGCTGGCCGATCGCCTCGCGCACGACGAGGATGCCGACGTGCGCTGGCAAGCCGTTCGCGGCCTCATGGCGTGGAAGCGTGCGGCACTTCCGTGGCAGGCGCAGGTGCGACACGCCGGCCTCCACGACACCGACGAGCGCGTGCGCGAAGCCGCCCGGCAGTGCCTTGCCGATCAGGGCAGCGCCTGAAGGCGGGTGCGCTCAGCCCGCAGCGCGCAGCTTGTCCAGTGCCCGGTCGAGGAACGCGAGCCGGTCCTGTCCCCAGAAGCGCTCGCCGTTCAGGATGAAGGTCGGCGCGCCGAACACGCCGGCCTCCACCGCCTCGGCGCTGTTGGCGCGGTAAACCGCCAGCACTTCGGCCGACTGCTCCATCGCCTGCAGCGAGGCGCCGTCGTAGCCGTTCTCCTCGGCCACGCAGATGCGCACCTCGGCCTTGGAGGTGTCGCGCTCCTCGGCCCAAAGGGCGCGCAGCAGCGCGTGCGACAGCGGCTGCGCGTCGAGGCCCTGCAGCTGGGCGGCGATCACCATCCAGCCGGGGTACTTGTTCCAGTTCGGGTCGGTGGGCGCGCCCTTCGGGTAGTGCGCGGGCTCCAGGTTCATCGGCATGCCGAGGTAGTCGCTCCAGCGCGCGAGTTCGAGCGCGTGGTACGTGCGGCGCGGCTCGGGCCGGGTCTTCAGCGGGATGCCGCCGGTCTGCGGCACCACGGCCTGGAAGTCGTAGGGCTTGAGCGCGAGCCGCACGTGGTGGCGGCGCACGATGTCCTGGAGTTGCGGGCCGCCGAGGTAGGCCCAAGGGGAGGAGAGGCTGTAGTAGCAGTCGAGCGCGATCATGGCTTCGATTATCTTCAGCGCATGCCCGTCGATGCTGCAACTCTCCCCCTTCTCCCCTTGGGGTCGGCACAGGCACCGGCGAAGCGATGAAGTTCCCGGCCTTTCTCTTCTCGCTGTTCCTCTCCAGGCTCGCCGACCAGATCCTGCTGTTCCTCGTGCCGCTGGTCGTGTTCCAGGTGACGCAGGACGTGGCGTGGTCGGGCTATGCCTTCGCGGCGGAGACGCTGCCGCGGTTCCTGTCGTTTCCGATCTGCGGCGCGCTGTGCGATAGGGTGTCGCCGCTCAAGCTGCTGCGCGGCAGCCAGATTCTTCGCGCGCTGGTCTGCGTGCTCGGCGTGCTGGCCAACGAGGCCATGGGCGGCATCGGCTGGCTGGTGGGCCTCTCGGCGGTGTGCGGCGTGCTCACCACCCAGGGCGTGATGGCGCGCGAAGTGATCCTGCCGCAGATCGCCAACGGCAACCGCTTCGACAAGGTGCTGGCGTATGCCCAGACCGCCGAGCAGACCGGCACCGTGCTCGGCCCGCTGGTGGCCGCGGCGCTGTTCGCGCTGTGGCCATGGCAGGCGGTGGTCGGCGCGGCGGCCGGTTTCTTCCTGCTGGCCGACGTCGCGACTTCGTACTGGCGCCGCGGCAACCCCATGCAGCTGCACGAACCGCAGGGCGAGCCGGGCCACATCCTGCAGCCCATCGCGACCGCGCTCGGCCATGTGCTGCGACTGCCGGGTTTGTTGCGGCTGACCATGCTCACCTCGGGCGTGAACCTGATGCTCGGCACCACCCTCGCCTCGTCCGCCGCGATGGTCACCGGGCTGCACCAGCGCTCGGCCACCTACTACGCGACGCTGCAGACCCTGGGGGCCGTGGCCAGCATCGCGATCCTGCTGGCGATCATCCGCGGATCGATCCCGCTCAAGCGCATGGGCGTCACCGCGTACGCGCTGGTCTTCGGCGGCGGCCTGCTCACCGCCGCGAGCACCAGCCATTGGGGCTATGCGGCCGGCTTCCTGCTCGTGGTCGGGTTCGACAAGATGTTCAGCATCTACATCCGCATCCACAGGCAGCGGATCATTCCGGCGCAGGACTACGGCAAGACCACCGGGGTGATCGTGCTGCTGAACAACCTGACGCAGCCGCTGGCGGGGCTGGTGGTAGGGGCTCTTGCGGATTCGGTGCATGCGCGTGGGGTGATCCTTGCGCTGTGCATGGTGGTGGGAGGCATCGGCCTCGCCGCCGCCGTGGCGGCAGGCAGGCTGGCCAGGGCCGCGAAACCCTGACGACAGGCCTCGCTCCCCTCGTCCGTCAGGACGCCTTCCAGAAGATGTAATCCGCCTGGTACTTCACGACCTGCTTCTGTCCCTTAGTGGCCGGCGTGCAAGGCACCGCCGCCGGTGCCACGCCTCCTTGCAGCGCCACGCGCTGGATGTAGGTCACGCCCGTCATCGCACCGCTGCCGACCGCCGGATTGGCCTTGACCAGCTGGAACGGCAGGCTCGTCGGCCCCGAGGGCGCCACCGCCAGCTGCGTGGCCGTGAGCTTGGAGCCATCGTTCGACTCCCACGTGGCCGGCGGGCCGTAGTACTTGCCGACCTGCTTGCCGCCGCGATCCCACAGCTTGGCGTCGGGACCGACGAACACCCACTCGGTCTGCCCAGGTGCATTCGCCTTGTCGCGGCATTCGTAGGTGATGTCGCCTTTGCCCACGGTTTCCATGGCGACCTTGTTGCCGGCGGGGACCTGGATGGTCGGCGGGAGCGTGGACTGGTTGAAGGCGGGGGCCATCGAGCCCGAGGGCATCGAGCCGCATGCGGCGAGCAAGGCAATGGCCGGGGCGACGCCGAGCGCGGCGACGAGACGGGTGGTGTGCATGAAGGTTCTCCTGGTTGTCGGTAGATGGGCGGACAGCAGCAGCTCCTCGCTGCTGGAGGCTGTACGTACCGCGCGGCGGATCGGATGCAGCGCACCGGATTTCACCTTTTCTTCATGGGGGTAAGCCGCCCGGATCGAATACGAGCCGGGCCGTGAAATACGAACGGTCGATTGACGATGGACAACAGTGGTTTCGATCGCTGGCGGGTACACCTCTTGGGTCGATCGCGACTATTCGGTGGCCGGACCGCCGAGAACGAAGTTGCGTCGAAACATCTGTTCATGCAGCAGCGTCGTTGGAGCGCAGGTCAATCACAGGGAGCTACGTGTCTCCATACTCCATTCCGAAGAACGTTCGAGGTTCCGTCATGCGTCCCGGCGAATACAACAGCAGCTCCTATGTTGCAGGCCTGCTGCGGAGCGTGATGGGTCACGTGCCCATGGTGTCGGCGCCTGGATATCAGACCCCAGGTTAAGAGAACCCCATGCCTGGCCACTATTACAAGGGCGAGGCGATCCGATGAGCGCACGCTGGTGGCTACCACTGAACATGCTGGCGTGGACCGTGGCGATGCCCCTGCTCAGCCTCGGCATGCGCTACCTGGACGAGCAGCGAATCCTGGCGATGTCGGAGTCGGTCGTGGCGATGGGAGTTTCTGCGCTGCTGCTGTGGGCCGTCTTCATCTATGTGAAGTTCGTTCCATCTGCGTCCGGCCTATCCCACCGCATCGGATACCTCGTGGCTTTCTTCGCCATGATGACTCTGCTGGGTGCCGCAGGCCTTTGGCTGACTTTCCTGACCATCGTCGCCGTCTACGGGCTGTGACGCCGATAAGAGGCGCCGCAGAGCCTGCGCTGCGGCGCCGAGCAACCCGCTACCGCCGACCTGCCCTCACCCCCTGCGCCACCAACGTCAACACAGCAAATCCAAGAATCACCCACACACCCGAATAGAGCATTCCCAACTCCGTCCCAGGCGCAATCGCCGCAGTCAGCACCGCCAACCCGCAAGCCCCACCCACCTGCAGCGAACTGTTCAGCAGCCCCGCGGCCAGTCCCTGCTCCTCATCGGCCACGCCGTTCGTCCCCGCCACCATCAGCGCCGAGATGCTCAGCGCGAAACCCACGCCCCACAGCACCGATGCGGGCAGCAGCACGCCCCACAGGTCGGGCTCGGGGCCGATGCGCAGCATCAGCAAGTAACACGGCACGAAAGCCGAGAGCCCCACCAGCAGCACGCGCCTGACGCCGAAGCGGCTGATCAGCGCGCCGATCTTCGGGCCGACGAGCACCACCATCAGGCCCGCCGGCAGCAGCACGAGCGCCATCTGCCACGGCTTCCAGCCCTGGATGTTCTGCAGGTACAGCGCGATCAAGAATTGGAAACCCATCGCCCCGCCGTACAGCAGCGCGGCGCTGATGTTGGCGGCCACCAGTCCGCGGTTGCGGAAGATGCCCAGCCGCACCAGCGGCTCTTCCACCGTGCGCTCGATGACCACGAAAGCCACCAGCAGCGCCGCTGCCACCGTGAAGCCGATGATCGTGCGCGGCGACGACCAGCCCGCCTCTTCCACAGACACCACGGTGAACACCATCAGCAGCATGCCCGCCACCAGCGTGACGGCACCGCCGATGTCCAGGCGCGGCCGCTGCTCCCCTTTCACGCGAGGCGCATCGGGCGGCAGGTAGCGCAGCGCGGCCAGCAACAGCAGCAGCGCGACCGGAATCGGCAGCACGAAGATGTAGCGCCAGTTCAGCGCCGCCAGCAGCCCGCCGATGAGCAGGCCCGACGAGTAGCCCGAGGCCTCGAACAGGTTGAAGATGCCGAAGGCCTTGTTGCGCGCCGGCCCTTCGGCAAAGGTGGTGGTCAAGAGCGACATCGCGGCCGGCCCGGTGAAACCCGCGGCCATGCCTTTGACAAAGCGCGAGACGATCAGCAGCCCCGCGTCGGTGGCGAAGGCGCCGCCCACCGACACCAGCGCGAACACCGCCAGCCCAGCCACCAGCACGCGCCGGCGGCCGAACAGGTCGGCGCAGCGCCCGCCCAGCAGCAGAAAGCCGCCGAAGGCCAGGATGTACGCGCTGACCAGCCACTGCGCCGTGGCAGCGCCGATGCCGAAGGCCTGCTGGATCTCGGGGATTGCCACCGCGATCATCGAGATATCGAGCCCGTCGAGCAGAATCACGCCGCTGAAGATAAGCAGCGCGATCCACATGCGCGCGGGCCAATGCAAGGGGTCGTGGTTGTCGGCAGTGGCAGCAGCGCCTTCAGCAGTGCTCGCGCCACTTGGGTTGTTCAGGCTGGCAGACATCGTTCGTTCACTCGCTTCTTCGTTCAGTTGATTCGCCTGATCCTCCCGTGCCGCTCGCGGCTTGGGAAACGAGTAGTTCTCAACGAAGCATCAAACAGGGCTTGAAGATCGATCGATCGACCGGCCGATCGGCACGAAACCACCATCACCATGACCAGCAACAGCGCCACCAGCACGAACCGCATGCTCCCCGGCACGCGCGCCCTGCGCACCTTCGAGGCGGCCGCGCGGCACCGCAACTTCACGCGCGCGGCCGACGAACTGGGCCTCACGCCCGCGGCCGTGAGCTACCAGATCAAGGAGATCGAAGATCAGATCGGCGTGGTGCTCTTCACGCGAACCAGCCGCAGCATCCAGCTCACGCCCGCTGGCGCCGTGATGTTCGAGGCGACTGCCGACGCGCTCGACAACCTGCACCGCGCCGCGGGCCGCGCGCGCAAGCTCACGCGCAGCGCGGCGCAACTGCGCGTGTCGCTGAGCGCGCGCTTCGCCACCAACTGGCTGCTGCCGAGGCTGCCGAAGTTCAGGGCCGCGAACCCGGGGCTGGAGTTGAGCTTCGACATCACCGACGAGCTGCGCGACTTCGAAGCCGACGACATCGACGTCGCCATCCGATTCGGCACCGGCAGCTATGAAGGCGCGCGCGCCGACCGGCTGTTCGACACCCTCATCGTGGCCGTGTGCAGCCCCAGGCTCCTGGAGAACGGGCCACCGCTGAACGAGCCGCACGACCTTCTGCGCCACAACCACACGCTCTGTTATGTCGACTGGAAGACCGACGCCATGACCTGGCCCGACTGGCGCATGTGGATGGCCGCGGCCGGCGTGGACAGTGACATCGACGACAGCCGGCTGATGGGCTTCACCGATTCGAGCTTCGTGGTGCAGGCCGTGCTCGAAGGCGCCGCCGTGGGGCTGGCAGACCTGGACCTGATCGCGGGCGACCTGGCGCAGGGGCGGCTGGTGCGGCTGTTCGACATCGGCGTGCGCATGGAGCAGCCTTATGCGTACTACCTGGTATATCCGCAGGAGAGCAGCGAGGACGCGCGGGTCGTGGCGTTTCGGGAATGGATGCTGGGGGAGATGAAAGATCGCGATATCGGGCAGCCAGGCAAGTCGGCCACCGCATGAACGTGGCTTGCTCCGGACAGCCGCCCAAAGCGGAGAATCGAATGCCTCCGCACGCGGTTCTTTCGGGCCGCATTCCTTGCGTGCCGGCATTTCGCAAAGGCTCCCATGACCCCGACGATTCGAGAAACCCGGCGCGCCAGCCGGCTCGCGCTTCCACAAGCACTGGCGGTTGCCTCCGCGCTCTCATTGGCCTTGCTGTGCCCGGCCGCCACGGCTGCCACGCCCAAGGCCCCGCCGAAATTCACCGACTACCCGATCACCGCGCGAGATCAGCCCCGCGCAGGCCCGCACCCGCCGCTGCGGCTGACAACCCGAACGGCCCGGCGCTACACCACCGTGATCCACAACGCCTACAAGGAGCCGCCCAACTTCGCCGGCCATCTGCGGGTGGCGAGCTGGGGATGCGGCACCGATTGCCGCAACTTCGCGGTGCTCGACCAGAACACGGGCCAGGCCTACACCCTTCCCGGCGTCGATGCGATCGCGGGCGCCATGGGTAACGACGACGAACGAGTGGATTTCCGGCTCGACAGCCGGCTGCTGATCATCTCCGGCAGCTTCAACGAGAAGCCCCTGCAGGGCAAGTTCTACTACCTGTGGACGGGCCAGCGCCTCCAGCGGATCTTCACCGGGCCGCTGCCCGTGGAGGCGATCGACACCTCTCCAGTGGAAACCCAGACACCCGCGCGCTGAGACAAGGCCCGGATCGCCCGCAACGCGTGCCGCGTTTCTCTTCAAAAGAACCGAAAACTCCAGCCAGCGTGAAGAACTTGTAGCCGGTTGACGTTGGTCCACAGTGTCAACACGCGCATCGCTCTACAACTCCCCGACTCGACAAGGGAGGTTTCAGGATGATGCGCAAAGTTGTATTGGTCGGCGATCCGCCGGCCGCAGGCGGGAGGGTGCTGCCCTACGACGGCCCGATGGTCGATTTCTTCGGGCATCGGCCCGCGCTGATTGGTGGCAGGGCGTACTGCGAAGGATGCAATAGCGTCGGCATCATCGCGAAGGCGGGAGGGCCGCGACGGCCGCAGTTCATATCGGATATAGCGCTGGAGGGGGATGTGGTGGTGTGCCACTGCCCGGTGCCGCAGCCACTCCTGGCTTCGCTGCAACATTCAGTGGATTACGACGACGGCTCGAGCATGGCGCACAGAGTTTTCAGCGCCAACCTGGCTACTTCTTCCGGATGGTTTTCCGGGGACCGCGAGACCGTCGCTGCTAGCAAAAAGGTGGTCGACTCTGCCGTGAAGCATCCGCGCGAAGCCGAACAGACTGAGAACATCTGCCCGAACATGACCAACAAGCAGTTCTGCGAAAAGATGCTGGAATTGCGAGACAAGGCCATTCTTCTCATTGCGGAGAAGCGTCTTCCCGAGTTGGCGCGCTGGAATGCGAACGATATGTCGAGGGTGGAAGAGTGGTTTGGTATTGCGGACCAATCGATGCGCGAATACCTGCAGAAAGGCTTGGCCTCGTGCGAATCCGTCCTGAGGGGGATGAACTGCAAGAACTTCATTCGCCTTACACCTGAAGGGAAAGGGCTCCGCTGTATCGTTCCCCCCTACGACAATGAGACGGTCGCGATGGTCTGCAAGCCGGACCTCGCAACGCGGACGATCGCAATCAATGTCCCGTTTTGCGATCTGCGGGACCTTTCCGCGACCCATGATTCGCAGCTCTCGACGCTCATCCATGAAGTAACCCACTTCGACGACACTTTCAGCAGCTTCGACAAGCTTTATCACCTGAGTCAATCACGTGCGGCAGCAAGAACGGACCCAGCAGGAATGAAGACAAACGCGGACAGCATTGCCGGCTATGTTGTGTGGGGTGAGGTTTTCTATGCGAGCTAGGTGGCTGCTGACACTGACTCTGCTCGCGGCCAGCAGCCACGTCGCTGCATGCCAGCGAATCATTCAGATTACTTTGGCCTTTGCCGATGGCTCTGCTGAGCTCGATCGCACCCAACTCAAGCGGTTGGCGGAGTGGGTCGATCGTGCCGACGCGATGTATGCAATTTACGAGAGCGCCGGCGTAGAAGCAGGTGCGACGGTCAAGTTGCCAGGCAGAACCTCGGAGGACGCGATGCGCCTCGCAAGAATGCGAGCCGACAACACGACGCACGCGCTGAAAGGTCTCTTTCCCGTGCCCATCGGCGTCGAGCAGTTTGCACATAGCTATCGAGAGAGAAAAGATGCAGACCTTGTAGTCAACGACTTTGCGGCCATACAGCTATATCCGAACCTGAAGACCTCGAAACTACCGGGCTGCAATCCCGGCCAACCCGATGGTTTGGAGCGTTGATGCGAGTGCAGGCCGACCTGCCGACACATCGAGCACGGCGTCGAGCCGAGGCTTCGAAATGAAAGGCTGCTGGCCAACTTTTCCGAGATACCTTCTTGCATCTCTTGCTCTTCTGCTTGCGCCAGCCGCATGGGCTTGCAGCCCGAGCAGAAGCATCGGCGTCGTGTTCGAGCGGAACTCGGCGACCGTTCCGGCCAAGGAGGTTCTCAAGCTCGCCAACTGGACGGCGATGCTCCGATTGCAGTATCCAAATCGCGAGTCGCTTTTTCTTTCAACGCAAGCGGCATTCGGCGAGCACGATGCGAGCGATCTGGGGGTGAAACGCGCCAGGAACGTCGCAAGAGTCCTCAGGGAAGACTTGCAATTCGACGTGCGCGAAGTCCACTTGCCCACCAAAGGGTATGTCGCCGCCATGCCGGCTCCAGAAGGAAGCGACCTGGTGAAGCGCGTCGATATCGATTTCCTTCCGGCCTGCCCACACGAATGCCCGTGCCAAAAGGGTGACCCTCTCTACAAACCGCCGGCCCCGCAAAGATGAAAGAGCAATTCGAATCCACGCTGCCTCGCGGAAGATGGATGTGTGCGGGCGTCGCCCTCATCTGCACTATTGCCTTCAAAGGGGCCATTGCATGTTCTTTTGGTGGGCTCGAACGCGAAGTGCAGTTCCCGCCGACCAGCACGCGCCTCAGGTCGGAACAGGTCATCTCTCTGACAAACTGGTTCATCGAGCAGAAGGACATACGCAGGGCGACGCACGGCATATACCGCGCCGACATCTTTGCGTTCGCGATCAAGGGCGATGCCGATTCGTCGAGAAAGGCTCATCTCCGGCTTGCCGAAATCGCCGGCCTTCTGAAGACGCTCAGCGACGGGACTTCTTTCGAAGTGGAAACCCATGTCGATGAACTCGAAAACCCGTCGACAAGGCGCCTGGAGCGCCTGGACAGGCTGCAAGCCACGGTTCAACCAGCTTGCGCCAAGACACGCTCATGCTGCAAGTCGATTGAAGGCCCAGCGGCGTCGTCCAAGCAGCAGTAAGCCCATGTACGTGGAGGACCTCGGAAGTACTAGCGATCGCAGCTGCGCTGGCGCTCGATCTTCATCGCCATCCGCTCGTTCTCGTGCTGAACGCACATGGACATGGCCATCGGCTCGAGCGATCCGCCACCGTAAGCCTTGGCAGCGCTGCGTTTGCAGCCTCGATCACGCTCGGCTGCCCAACGGGCGATCCTGGCTTCGAGCCGGTCCTTGCAGGCTGGCAACTGCTCTGACTTGTTGGCGACAGCGTGCTGAAGAACCAGGTCCGCTGCTACAGCATCGCGGTACGCACAGATGTTCATCGCGGACTGACTGGCATCGCAGTTGGAGAGGGGGCCGCGCAGCGCATCTTCGGTCAACCCGGAGCGATGCGCCAATGCAGCCAGCACTTCTTCGGGGCTGGGTTGGTACTTCGCGTGAGAGGAAGAAGACGCAGCCGCGCCTGCCATCGCGAACACTCCCAGCAATAGCGTAACTACGCGCTTCATCGTGCAGGCCTCGTGTTAGGTTGTGTGGGCCGAAACGGCGCAGTCTCTTCAAGCCGACGGTTTGCCAAGCCCTGCGATCGGATGGCCCGCAACCTACGGCCCTGAGCATCACGCGGACGCACAAAAACGTTGTTGTTCATGTGAGTCACGACATCGGCATCGGCTCCTCGGTTGGCTGCGTCAAGTACAGACCTTGCGCCCCTCACGCCGAGGTTGAAGGTGTAGCTCACCAGCGCGTCGAACTGGGCTTGCGTAAGTGTTTGCCTGTTTACATGCCGGCGCACTCCGGCCTCGGCAGTGTGCAGCCTGGCCGCCAATTGGGCATCGACCTGCGCGGCTGTCACCGGCCGCACCAGTTCTTCCGCGGTGCAAGGGCCGTGATGCGCGAGAGCACCGACTCCAAAGGTGCAGTTGTTCGCCAGATCGTTGTAGTACTGAAGGCGAACGTCCTCGCGACGGCGAAGCTCGGCGCGCCCACTCGCGCTCATAGACATATTCTCATTGGCCATTTCTACTCCCTTAATCTCATTCAGTGGCTCATGCTTGAGTCGCCGAGGGCGCCACTATTTTTTGTCTTGACCTACTCGACGAAGGGCCAGATCTGGCCCTCGCAAAATCATAGCGACGCGTCGAGATGAGCTCACAGATACAACCTGCGCAAATTCGTCGTCTGCGTGCGCAATCGCTTAAAAACGCCGACGCATCTGTCCATGAAGAGCGTCATGGCTGAGTGCCCGAAACTCGACACCCCGATACCAAGCTCCGAGCCGGGACCCACCAGTGCGGGAGCATTTCTTCAAGGGAGAAACAATTCGATGATCAATGTCTGGGCACGTCTTCTTTTCAACGTGCTGGCGTGGTTCCTTGCGATGCCGGCCATGTTCGTGGCTGTGGGGGCGCTGGACGAGCGCAAGTTCCAGCCACTCTTCGAGAACATCGTCCCGGTCACCGCCGCGATCCTTTTTGTATGGGCGGCCTGGATCTATTGGCGCTTCGTTCCGAGCACCCCCCGAATCTGGCAACGTATCGGCTATCTGACCGCTTTTCTGCTGGGCATGTATCTGCTTGGAGCCGGCGCGCTGTGGGTAACCTTCTGGGGCATGCTGATGATCCACGGCGCTTAGCGGCCTCAGATGCCGGCGCAGCACCGAGGAACGACTTCGAAGAGCCCTTGCACATCCAAGCCTCACCGCGCAGCCCGCGCGGGGACGATCAGCCGGCCAGACCGGCTGCCCGAATGAACAGCGGACTCTTCGCCGCCGGCTACCTCAAGCGAGGCCCGGCTTGCGCCCTTGCAGCGCTTCGCGCACCGCACCGGCCGCGAGGTTGATGGCTTCGATGCGCGCCGTCAGCGCGTCGTTGAGCACACCGAGCAAGGCGCTCAGCTCGGTGCGACTGGGGGTGAGTTCCTCGCTGTCGTTCAGGGCGCTGGTGTCGACGAGCTTCCTGAGCGCGGCATAGGCGCGCATCACGTCGTTGAGGTTCTCGGCGTCGTCGCAGGCTTGTAGGGCGAGGTCGTCGAGGTTGAGGGGTGTAGATAGAGCGCTTGACTGCGCTGACGCGGATGCAGATTCAGCCATGTATGGCCTCCCAGAACTTCGGTTTTGCAACAACCGCCGCAACCGCTTCCAAACGATGGCGGCAGCTCGAACGGGTTGGAAGACCGGGAAGCTCTGACGAGAACCGGCAAGGCTCGCGCCTTCCCGTTCGAGCCGCCAAAACTGGAGGCGCAAACAGAAAAGCCGCAGACCAAGTGCGGTAGCTGCGGCTTTCGTCGCAGAACTTCGACGGGCTTCCAAACCCGATCGCGCTTTTTTTGCGCGATGGGCCAGTATATCTAGGGACTAGATCATGACGTCGATGAACAGTCCAACAGCTGCCGAATGGGTGTAAGCCAAGGGGCGAGTTCTCGCGATTGCGAGCTACGATCAGAAAAAAACGGAGGTTGGAACGTGATCGACGTAAGAAAACTTGCTGGGCAAATATTTCGAGGTTGGACTGTTCGAACAGAAATCGGACGAGGTGCCGACGGCATCGTCTATGTGGCCTCGCAAGAAGGACGGGAGGTGGCTCTCAAGCTCTTTTTCCCTGAAGCTGTTCAGAAAAATGGCCTTGGCGAGGAACGTGAACGCTTGGAATTGCAACTTGGCCTCGTTGGTGAGAAACATCATCCGCACCTTGTTGAGATTTACGAAGGTGGGATTGATGAAGAGACTCAAACCCTGTACTTGGCCATGGAATATGTGCCCGGCAAGTCGCTAGACAAGATACTTGACGTCCTCCCGCGCCAAGCAATTGCTCCGCTCTTGAAGCAATTAGCCGATGCAGCGAAGTTCTTGCACGACCGAGGCCTCGCACATCGAGATATCAAGCCAGCAAACATCGTCATCAGCGAGGATTTCTCAACGTTGACTCTTCTCGATCTCGGTGTTGCTACTCGCGATGTTGAGAACGCCGATGAGAAGCAGCTCTCGGGAGATGAATTTGTGGCATCTGTCCGTTACAGCCCGCCCGAATTTGTCTGGCGAAACGAAGCGCGCGCGGAAGAAAACGCCTGGACGGCGATCTCTTACTATCAGATAGGCGCCACATTGCATGACATGTTGATGAGGAAGCCAATCTTTCAAGGTTTCGACGCACCACGAGCAAAGCTATACGACGCTGTGCGCCTGAGAGCCCCAGAGATAGAGGCCTCCGATTGCGAGCACTGGCTCTCTCAAGTTGCAAGAGCATGTCTAGTTAAAAGCTGGCGCGAGCGACTCAAGATTGTGACCTGGGAGATGTTTGCAGGCCCCCCTCCCACGGGAGGTGAAACGACGCTCAAACTCCTGGACATTCGCTTGAGGCAAGTTCTCGCCGACCAAGAAAAAATACGGATGGCTGAGGAGAAAGTGGGACAGCCACGGCCCGACAGAGCGCAGGAATTATGGAGGCTGCAAAGCGACACCTTCTTGCGCGTACGGCAATTTCTTATGACGACTGACGTTTTCCCTCGTTTTAGTGGGACTCATGAACCCAGCGGCAACGGGACATATACCCTCAGATACCAGTTCGAAGCGAACGATGACTTGCTATTCAAGCAGTCTCTACATATAGAAGTTGTCTTCGCCGCAAGCCCTGCCACGCAGCTAACTACCGATTTGACATTAATTGCCTCAATCGATGGGCTGGAAATCTCTCGTTCGTCTTGGTCTGAGGCCTTTACAGTTGAAACCGCCGCCGACCTGTGTCAAAGAGCTTTGGTGCAAATTGCCGAGAAAATGATTGAAGGCCAATAAGGGGAAAAAAGATGGCGCACACATTTTGGGTAAATGACAAACAACTCGATGCTGAGCAGGGCATGGCGATTCAGGGCCAAAAGGAAGACGCGAGCTTCTTGCTGCGCGGTCCTGCAGGTTCCGGAAAAACGAATGTCTTGCTACTTCGTGCAAGATGGCTGAAATTTAAGAAGCTCAGCCACATTCGTATAGTCGTATTCACCTCAAGCCTTAAAACATTCATGCAGGAAGGCTGCGTTCAGTACGGCATCGAGCCTGAGTGCGTAGTGACTGGCATGCAGTTCTTTCGCGACCTTCTAGTTGAATATCATGTGGAATTCGAGAAAACAGGAGATTTCGAGGAAGACCGTGTTCTTCTCGCCGGAAAAGTAAAAGCTTTGATTGAATCGCAAAACGTACCCGATATCTATCAAGCAATCCTTGTCGATGAGTCCCAGGACTACACAGATACGGAGTTACTCATCTTCCGGCGATTGACGAAACGTTTGGTCCTTGCAGCGGACTCGCGTCAATCTATTTACCGTATCACGCACACAGCTGGATTGCCGGAGCAACTGGTTCAGGAGAATGTACTCACATTGAAGTATCACTACCGCAGTGGATTCAAACTCTGTACGGTTGCCGATGCGATATTGAAAGACAACATCAACTTTCCGCCAATGAAAGGGGAGTGCAAGTATGACGAAGAAGCCCGTCCATCATTGGTCGAACTCCACGAATTTCCGACATTTGCCGATCAGGTGCAAGCAATACTCCAGAAGCTCCCAGGCCAGCTAGATTTGTATCCGGGTGAGAAAATAGGAGTCCTGTTCCCCAAGCGTGAGCAGGAGTCTGAATTCGCACAAGCGCTCGCTTATGCAGGCCTTCAACAGGATCGCATCTGGAGCGACACGCTGCACGGCGGGAAGGGGTGGGAGTTCCGAGCCGTTCACATAGGGGGATGCGAAGCGCTATATAAGATGGGTCCTACCCAAAAACGACTTGTTTACACTGGAATCTTGCGCGGTCGTACTGCCGCGAATCTTTACTACTCCGGCAACGTCCCCGGCTACCTCGACAGTGCCATCGCGCAGCTTGCGCCCCCTCCTGCGGATCCCGAGCTTTCACAACTGTTCGGGTAAATTTATGACTGAACAGAAACTTCGATCTTTACGTCAGATATTTGAAGAAGATCAACAACCAGGCAAAAGAGTCGGAGATCTTTTTTCTTCGACCAAGGTGCAAGAGCAGACCTCCCATCTTTGCATTTATGAAGATAAAGATGCCCTTGGCCTACCAGTTGTTGTGATTCCTGCCGACAACGATTTAGAGAGCTTCTTCGCAGACATCGCGACCTATTTCCCTGAGCGCGCGCCCATCTCAGCGTACGCACATGTGGTGAGTGAAGCGTCATATCGAGCGTTATCGATACAACCGAAAAATCGTGGCAAAAAGTCGCGCGACAAGCGAGAGATTTCTGCACTAATCGGATTAATCCTTGGCGAAGCGTTGTCAATGCAAAAGGGCGCTGGCAGCCAAACTGCCCTCCCCAGTTATTCCTCGTGCAAAAGAACATTAGCTTATTGCGTAGCTCGTGCCGCAATCCTCTACCCGAATCTCTTGACATCGGAGGTTGTTACTCGTTGGCTTCAAATTCGACAACTAACAGGCATGGATTCATCTGCAACGATAGCTTCTGCTATTAATTGGTCTACAGAGATGATTAAGGGAAATCTCTCAACGCAAGATGACCCTGTACTACAAGATATAGTCGAAACGCTAACTGCATATTTGAAGAGGCAAGTTAAACGCGAGTTCGTGGCAGCTCATCTCACGTCTCTCTATTCTGGACTTCGCGAAGCTGTACCCTTGTTGTACGACGCATACGACAAACGCATTGATGCATTCAGTGCCATTGTTAAAGCGATTCGCGATGAAAGCAGGGGGGAGATTTTAGACTCGGTCAGTCTCGCCTTCTTCTGTAACCTGATACTTCCCGGCTCGTTCTCACACTCCGCCCTTATTGAAAGGCTGCTTCCTGCCTTGCCAGACAGCATGCTTTGGTACGGTCTTTTTGCGGGCTCTTCAGATGAATTTTCACCAACATCTGCTGTTGGCGGCATCACTCAAAAAATCCTTCGCGACCTTGTTTCGCCTTTTGACCTAGCTCAGAGACCAACATGCGATTTATCGATTGAGGAATACGAAGTGCTAGCACGATTGCCTCTACGTGCCGAAGTACTCAAACCAACGCAAGCTAAAGCCGTTTTGGTCTCGCTCTATCCGGGTGTTGAAGTGTATGTAAGGTCGGTAATGGAAGAAGATGAAGGAGGAGAAAGGAATGCTCTTTCGCACATGCTGGCCGAGCGAAATCTTCGTCTTTCTCGAGTCCGGGAACTGCTGCGGCATGCAGATCAAATTCTTGATGAAGAGCGCTATCTAGAGCCATCCAATCGCTCTTCGGCGAGGACAACTAGAAGGCCACGATAAAACCAATGCATTCGTTTGAAACTCTACCTTTCTATCGAGGTTTGTCCAGCGACATCCCACTTGATAGGCCATCGCTACTTCACACGCGTAAGGACCGAAAACCGAGGGATACACCAATCCATTTACATGAAGCTGCGGATGCATGGTTCAAAGCATCTTTTGGAGTGGCATATCGAAGTGAAGCTCTCTTCTTGACACCGAATCGAGTGATTGCTCAGTTCTATGGAAAATCCTCGGACCACTGCGTGCGAGTCATACCGATTGGCGCTTATTCGTACTGCTGGTCGAGTAAGTACGCTGACTTTTTACATCTTGCTAAGGACGCTCCATCCCCGGAGGAGTTGACACGTCGCCTTAACCACTCGGACTACGGAACAAAAAATCTGGCCTTAGCCCACAACAGCGGCAATGAACTAATGCTTCACTGCGATACATATCTAGCAGTGCCCATCGGATTGCTTAAGTCGGGCGACGAACCGATGCCGACATCCAACATCATCATTTTGTGATATTGATCGACTTCTAGAGCCGTTGGTGATTTTGACTCAAGGGGCACATCTGCTATTGCTTCAGAGGCAAGTATCTTCTGCCTTAACCCCCATTTATCCGCAAAGGTAACCGCAAGACACTCCTCCACATCCCCTCAGGAGTGCCCTCATGCCCATCGCCCTACTGGCGCTAACCCTCAGCGCCTTCGCCATCGGAACGACCGAGTTCGTCATCGTTGGCCTCATCCCCACAGTCGCTGCCGACCTCCACATCGGCCTCCCCTCCGCCGGCCTGCTGGTCAGCCTCTATGCACTGGGCGTCGCCATCGGCGCGCCGGTGCTCACCGCGCTCACGGGCAAGCTGCCGCGCAAGGCGCTGCTGCTCGGGCTGATGGCGCTGTTCACGGTCGGCAATCTGCTGGCGTGGCAGGCGCCGAGCTATGAATCGCTGATTGCCGCCCGCGTGCTCACGGGGCTGGCGCACGGGGTGTTCTTCTCCATCGGCTCGACGATCGCCACCGGCCTAGTGCCGAAGGAAAAGGCGGCGAGTGCCATCGCGATCATGTTCACGGGCCTCACGGTAGCGCTGGTCACGGGCGTGCCGCTGGGTACGTTCATCGGGCAGCACTTCGGCTGGCGCGAGACTTTCCTGGCGGTGTCTGCCCTGGGCGTTATCGCCTTCATCGGCAGCTGGGTCTTCGTGCCCGGCAACATCCGCCACACGCCGCCGGCCTCGCTGGCGCAGCAGGCCAAGGTGCTGGCCGAGCCGCGGCTGCTGCTGGTGTACGCGAAGACGGCCATCGGCTATGGCGGCTCGTTCATTCCGTTCACGTTTCTCGCGCCGATCCTCACGGAGGTGTCGGGCTTCAGCGCCGGTGCCGTGGGCTGGGTGATGCTGGTGTACGGCGTGTCGGTGGCGGTGGGCAACATCTGGGGCGGCAAGCTGGCCGACCGCAAGGGCCCGATTCCGGCGCTGAAGATCATCTTCGCGTTGCTGGCCGCGGTGCTGCTGCTCTTCAACTTCGCGGCACCGCACAAGTGGCTGGCGCTGCTGGCCGTGCTGATGTGGGGCGCGGTCGCCTTCGGCAACGTGCCGGGGCTTCAGGTGTACGTGGTAAAGCAGGCCGAGCGCTTCACGCCGCAGGCGGTGGACGTGGCCTCGGGCCTGAATATCGCGGCCTTCAACCTCGGCATTGCCGGCGCGGCCTGGGCCGGCGGGCTGATCGTGACGCACCTGGGGCTGATGCACACGCCCTGGATCGGCGCGCGTGGTGCTGGTGTCGCTGGCCCTCACGCAGTGGAGCGGAACGCTCGACCACCGCGCAGGCATTCCGGTGCGCGCCTCGGGGCCCGTGCCGGTCGGGCACTGAACTTCTTTCTTTCTCTCTTTCCTTTCTGAACTCACAAGGACAAACCATGAACACGAACAACCCCATTCCCGCCTTCGGCCTCGGCACCTTCCGCCTGAAGGGCCAGGTGGTCATCGACTCGGTGAAGAACGGCCTCGACGTGGGCTACCGCGTCATCGACACGGCGCAGATCTACGGCAACGAGGCCGAGGTGGGCCAGGCGATCGCTGAAAGCGGCGTGGCCCGCGAGAGCCTCTTCATCACCACCAAGATCTGGACCGACAACTACGCCAAGGACAAGCTGGTGCCCAGCCTGAAAGAAAGCCTTGCGAAGCTGCGCATAACCCAAGTCGACCTGACGCTGATCCACTGGCCCTCGCCCGGCAACGCGGTACCGGTGGCCGAGTTCATGGGCGCGCTGGCCGAGGCCAAGGCGCAGGGGCTCACCAGGCACATCGGCGTGTCGAACTTCAACATCGCACTGATGAAGGAAGCCATCGCGGCCGTGGGCGCGCAGAACATCGCCACCAACCAGATCGAGCTGCACCCCTACCTGCAGAATCGGAAGGTGGCCGAGTTCGCGAAGAGCGCGGGCATCCACATCACGTCTTACATGACGCTGGCCTACGGCAAGGTGCTGGGCGATCCGGTCGTCGAGGCAATTGCCAAGGCGCGCAACGCCACCGCCGCACAGGTGGTGCTGGCGTGGGCGATGCAGATGGGCTATGCGGTGATTCCGTCGTCCACCAGGCGCGCGAACCTCGAGGGCAACCTGAAGGCGCTGCAGCTGACGCTGACGGACGCGGAGATGGCGCAGATTGCGGCGCTCGACCGCAATGAGCGGCTGACAGACCCGGCCGGTCTGTCGCCGGCCTGGGACTGAACTCCCTTCACGCTTGCTTCCCTTCAGCCTGCGTTGCCTACGGGCCTGAACCCCCAGGCCTGCGCCCGGAACCCGGTGAAGCTGATGGGCCCGGCCACGGCGCTGGCTTCCACCTTGTTGTCGGTGAGCCCGATGACCAGCGGCGCGTTCGAGTTGCTCGCCCCGAGCTTGCTCTGGATGTACCAGTAGCCGGGCTCCTCGGTGGACAGCAGGCTCCAGAGTTGCCTGTCGGCATTGGCCAGGTCGACGGACGTCATCACGACGGGCGTGGGGACTACCGTGGAGCCGGGCTGCAGCGTCAGGACGAACCTGGTGTCCATCAGCGTCTGCAGGTACCACCAGCCCGGCGCATCGGGCGAGGGAACGAACAGCCATTGCTGGTTGCCGGCCTGCGGCACCTTGAGCGTGTAGCCGATGACGCCAGCGCCCTTGGCGGGGTTGTTGCCGCTCACGTCCAGCACATAGTGGCCGTCGGGCAGGTACTGGATGTTGTACGGACCGAGGTCCAGCTTCTCGATGGGAATCGCGGGTGAGGATGCTGGCGCTGCAGCACCTTTTGAGGTGATCGACATCGTCGTTTCTCCTTTCCTGGAATGCGTTTGCTTTCTTGCCTGCTTGCAGGTGGTGCTCAGCCGAGCGCGTGTTCGACCCAGTACTTCTGCACCAGGGCTTCGGCATACGCGGTGTCCGCGTTGGCGCCCTTGTCCTGCAGCAGCTGCAGGGCCTGCGGGTAGACCGTGTTCTCCGGCACGAAGAAGGGCAGCGTCGGGTTGATGTTGGTGTAGCGGTCGCCCAGCAGCATCTTGGCGAGCATCGGCATGAGCTCGGTCGAAGTGCCGTTCAGGCTCATGTCGAGCACCGGCGACGACTTCACCTGGTTCATGAGGAACGGCGGCGAATTGTTGAATGGGTTCGCAGTGCCGTTCATCCACTGGTCGGCGCCCCAGTTGTGGGTGTCGCTGGCGATCCAGTCGGGCATGTAGCCGGTGCCGAAGGTGATGGCCGTGATGTCTTCCAGCGCATGGCCCGCCTTCACCGCCAGCGCAATCGCCGCGACTGTCGGGTCGTGGTTGAAGAAGCAGCCGTCGACGTTGCCTTCGAACGAGCCCAGCTGCCCGGGCATCGCGCCGCTCGAAGTGGCCGCCTTCGCGATCTCCACGTCGCCGTGGTCGGGGATCATGTTCGTGTACATGACCGGCTGCCACGGTATGGCCGTCTGCACCGAGTTCTGCACCTCGAGCCCGCCGACGTTGAAGGTGACGAAGAGCACCTTCTTCGTGACGATGTCCTGGACCTTCGTGGTGCCATGCAGCGCGAACTGCGAGGCGTAGACCTCGTCGATCGAATACGCGGGCTGCTTCGGATCGGTGTTCATCTTTTGGTAGAACCCAATCTCCCCGTTCTGGGAGGTGAAGAGATCGATGATGTCCTGAGGCGACTTGCCCGCCAACAGCTCGCTCGTGATGATCGAACCCGTCGAACAACCCGCGATGAGGTCGGTGTTGTCGATGATCTGGGGGTACTTCGCGTACAGCTTATTGAGCACCGATACAGGCATCAGCCCTCGTATGCCGCCGCCTACGAACGAGAGGATGGTGAATTTCTGCGTTTCCGCCATAGCCAACTCCTTTCAAGAGAAATGACTTCCATGAAATGACTTCCCGGCCGGGGAAGCGGAGTCTGGGCGTTCGCGATGTTTGCCGCTACGAGTGGAATCCCGTTCAATCCAACTCTGTAATTCCGCAAGCCGCGCAAGCTTTCGGAATGAAACCTGGAGCGACTGAAATTGCCGCGAAGGTTCTCTTCTTCATGCGGCCCGATCGCAAAGCGCGTCGAGCGCGTACCTAAGTTCGCGCTCTTCGTTCGCGGTCATTGCGAGCACGAGGGTGCGGAATTCGACCTTGTAGCAGGGCAGCATCAGGGCTGCTGTGAGTGCGTGAGTGCTGTTGCGGTCGAGTGCGACGTGCGCGTTGCACGCCATCACGCTTCGATGGATTTCGAGTGCACGCGCGACGCGGTTGGAAGGCGGCTTCGTCGTACTGCTGCCGCTGCTGCTTCTGGTGATGAACATTGCGAGCTCCTCTTGGCGCGCTTCGAATGGCGCCGTGAGGTCACTCTATTGAGCGGCTGGCGAAGTGGTGAGTAACAACATCGTCGTGAATCCGGAAGGCGAACTCCAAGGCCGCCAAGGATCGCGCCAAGTCGTAATTCCAGCCTTTCGTGAGAAATTTCTGAGCGATTGACGATAGACAACTGTGTTAGCGCGCCCGAGCTCATACAACTCCTCGTCATTCAATGGGAGCGTATTGACGCTTGAGGCACATCTTGAACAAGCATCTTCGATTTCTGGGCGCTTTGACTCTCGCCCTCGCAATGCTCAGCCCGGTCGCCGCGCTCGCATGCAGCCCTATCAAGGTTTTCTATGTGTACTTCGAGCGCGACTCGGCGACGGTATCCCCCGATCAGATCCTGAAGCTCGACGCCTGGATGCAGGAGCTTCGAACTCGGTACGTCAACCACGAAGCGATCTATATCGGAGCGTCTGTAAACCCGGAAGAGCGAGACCACGACCCCAAGGGCCTGAGCTTGGAGCGGGCACGCAACGTGGCTCGCGTTCTTCGAGAAGAACTGCGCTTCAGCGCCAGGATCGCCCTTCCCAAGAGCGGCTACGTTGCCGACCCTGCGTCTCTTTCGAACGGCCCCACCGAAGACTCACGAGTTCTTGGGGTGCAGCTCGACTTCCTGCCGGCTTGCCCGCATGAATGCACCTGCCAGTTGGGCGATCCGCTCCATACGCAGCAGACTCCTCGCTGACCGCGCAGCGATCGGTCCAAGAAGCTCAGGAAGCCCTGCGCGTCGCAGCCCAGTCCGAAAGAATCCGCACCGCCTCATGATCCATCTTCTGCTCCGCAGGCAGGCTTCGCTGCGCCAGCGTCGCACCAGCCTCGGCGCGCAGCGCATCCACATCGATGGGATGCCGCGCCGCCACCGTCACACCCTCGAAGGCCTCGCCCGACTGCGCCAGCGAGGCCGCGTAGTAGAGCTTCGCGATACCCGCGATGTGCATCGCCGCCACACACATCGCGCAGGGCTCGCACGAGGTGTAGAGCTCGCAGCCGCGCAGGTCGACGGTGCCGAGCTTGCGGCAAGCATCGCGGATCGCTTCGACCTCGCCGTGCGATGTCGGGTCGTGATGCGCGACGGAATGGTTGAAGCCTTCGCCGACGATCACGCCGTCCTTCACGACGACGGCGCCGAAGGGCTCGGTACCGGGCTCGCTCAGCGCTTGTGCAGAAAGGGCGATGGCCCGTTGCATGAAGTGTTCTTGGTACATCGTGTTCAGACCTTTCTGGTGGCCGCGCCTTCGAGCGTGGCGATGGGTGGTGCGCCGGCCTGGGGGCCGCGCGCATCGAAGAGGCCTGCGGTGGCTGCGGCGTAGCGGCGCGGATCGAAGCGCAGCACGAGCGGCAGCAGCGCCACCACGACGGCCGCGAGGTAGGCCCACGCGAGCGTGAAGCCGCCGGTGTGTTCGCGCACCCAGCCAGTGACGAAGGGCGCGAGCGCGGCGATCATGAAGCCGACGCCCTGCATGAAGCCCGCGAGGGCGCCGGCCTGTGCGGGGTCGGGCAGGTGATCGAGGGCGAGCACCATGCACAGCGAGAACGCGCCGCCGAGGCCGAAGCCCAGCACGATGGCGATGGCGACTGCCGGCACGGGTGCGTCGAAGGTCAGCGCGCAGAAGCCGGCCAGCTGCGCGGCGAGCGTGAGCACCAGCCAGGGCCGCAGGTCACGCCCGCGGCTACGGGCGATGGCTGGCATGGCGAGTGCTGAGACCACCTGCGCGGCCGTCATCAGCGCGAGCACCGATCCGCCCTGCTGCGCGGTCCAGCCCTGCTGTGCATAGAAGTGCGGCAGCCACGCGACGAGGCTGGTGTAGCCGCCGTTGATGAGGCCGAAGCACGCGGCCAGCAGCCATGCGCGGCGGCTGGCGAAGCAGCGCAGCCATGAGAGGCCTTGTCTTGGCGCGTCGGTGGTGAATTCCAGGCGCCGCATGTTGAGCCAGTACAGCAGAGCGAAGACGGCGAGCAGCGACCAGATCGACAGGCCCGCGTGCCAGTCGGGCTGCGCGCCGCCGAATGCATGCGCCACCCATGGGCTGGCCATGGCGCCGAGGCCGCCGCCACCCATGATGGCCGCGGAGTAGAGCCCCGTCATCACGCCGATGCGCGCCGGGTAGGCCTGCTTCACCACGCCGGGCATCAGCGCCTGCACCAGGCCCACGCCTGCGCCGGCGAGTGCGGCGCTCCACAGCAGTGCCGCCGCGCCGCCAGCCACGTACCGGCTCGCACAAGCCAGGGCGATGGCCGCCAAGCCGAGCGCGACGCCGCCGCGCGCGCCGATGCGCTGGTCGACCGCCGCACCGAAGAGCGAGGTGGCGCCCATCGCGAACATCGGCAGCACGGTGAGCAGCGCCACCGCATGGAAGCCGATGCCGGTCGCGAGGCGGATGGGTTCGAGCAGCGGGCTGCTCGAGGTGAGAAAGGCGCGCAGGTTCAGCGCCACTAGCACGATGACGATCGCGAAGGCGATGCCTCCGTCACGACTGCGCCCCGCCCTCACAGAGACGCCACATCCGCCTGCAGCACGCCGTTGCGCGCCACGATGCGGCCACCCGCCACCACCAGCTTGCGCACGGGGCGCGAGACCACGGCGTGCGCGACGGTCTGGGCATCGACCAGCACCAGATCGGCGCGGCAGCCCGCTTCGAGCCCGTAGGCTTCGAAGCCGCAGCCGCGCGCGCCCGAGTGGGTGACGGTGTCGAGCGCCACTTCGATCTCGTCGTCGCGGCGCAGGTTGTAGCGCAGGCCGATGATCATGGCGCGCTCGAGCATGTCGGGGTTGCCGTAGGGCGACCATGTGTCGCGGATGCCGTCGTTGCCGCCGAGCACGGCCACGCCGGCCTGCCTGCAGGCCATGAGCGGCGGCACGGTGCGCGAAGGCGGTGCGCTGGTGACGAGCACCACGCCGAGCTTGGCCATGCGCGCGAGCAATGCCTCGCGCTCGCGTTCGCTCACGTCGCCAAGGCAGAAGCCGTGGCTGATGGCCACCTTGCCCTGCATGCCCAGCGCCTCGGTGCGCTGCAGGATCAGGTCGAGCGAGAAGGCCCCCATGGCGCCGGGCTCGTGCAGGTGGATGTCGACCGGGCGCTGGTGCTTGTGGGCGATGCCGAAGAGCACGTCGAGCGACTTCACCGGATCGCCGTCGATGGCGCAGGGGTCGAGGCCGCCGAGCACGTCGGCGCCCATCGCCAGCGACTGGCCGAGCAGCTCGGCCGTGCCCGGACGACCCAGCAGGCCCGACTGCGGGAAGGCGACGATCTGGATCTGCTGCTGCTTGCTCAGCGCCTCGCGCGTGCGGATGGTTCCTTCGAGGTGGCGCAGGCCAGCCTGGGTGTCGACGTCGACGTGCGTGCGCAGCCGCGTGGTGCCGAGCGCGAGAAAAGCCTTGGCCAGCACGAGCGACTGCGCGGCCGCGTCGTGCCCGCTGCTGTGGCGGAAGGCGCGCTCGTTCTCGATCTTGTCGATGAGGTTCACGCCGACTTCGTTGCGGTACCAGTCCATGCCCCACATCGTCTTGTCGAGGTGCGTGTGGCCTTCGACGAGGCCGGGCAGCAGCAAGGCGCCGTGGCCTTCCTCGACGGTGGCGCCGGCCGGCGCGGCAAGCGCCGGGCCGATAGCGGCAATGCGGTCGTCCTGCACCAGCACGTCGACGGGGGAGGCACCCATGGGGCGCACGTTGCGGATCAGGAGCGATGGCATGTGGGGCGGTCCGTTTCTCTATCTGTCTATGGCTGTCAGGCAGGCTGGGCTGCGATGGCGCGGCGGGTCGTGTTCGGTGTGAGCAGCGCCACCACGACGAACACCAGCGCATTCGTCGCCAGCGCCACGAGCCCGGTGTTGAGCGACTTGAAAACGACCGGCGCGGCCGGGAACAGCGTACCCAGGTTGGAGCCGGTGGTCATCATGAATCCCAGCACCGCGCCGCCCGCCAGGATGCCGGCGAAGGCCGCGTGCCTGTTGCCGAAGGGCTTCTTCATGAGGCTGAAGAGCAGCGAGGGCAGCAGCTGCGTGAGCAGGCTCGAGGCGAAGATGGCCACCGACACGATGGTGGTGCCGCCGCGCAGCACGAAGTACACCGCCACCAGCGCGAACACCGGCAGCACCCAGCGTGCGACGCGCGACACCTGCTTGTCGGTGGCGTGGGGCGCGAAGCCTTCCTTGTAGACGTTCTTGCCGATCACGGTGGAGGCGGTGAGCAGGATCATCGAGCCCGGCACCAGGGCCGTGAGCACGCCGGTGCCGCCGATCACGCCGACGAACCACGGGTCGAAGGTGTGCTTCACGAGGCCGAAGAGGGCCAGGTCGACGTCGGAGCCCTTGAGCCCCGGCACCTGCAGGATGGCCGCGAAGCCGACCAGGAACAGGAAGGCGATGACCACCTGGTACAGCGGCATCAGGATGGTGTTGCGGCGCACCGCGCTCGCGCTCTTGGCGGCGTACACCGAGGTGAGGTTGAACGGGTAGAGGTAGTAGCCCAGCGCCGTCAGCAGGATGGTCGAGTTGTACCAGGTGAGGTTCAGTCCTTCCTTCGGAAATTCGAAGAAGCTGGGGTTCGCCGCATGGATGGCGGTGAACATCGGCGTGACGCCGCCGTAGTAGTGCCACGGCAGGTAGATGCCGAGGAACACGGCGAGTGCGAGGATGAGGATGTCCTTCACGATGGCGATGCTGGCCGAGCCGTGGATGCCCGAGAACAGGATGTAGCTGACCATGACCAGCGTGCCGATCCAGATCGCCACCTGCGGCGCGATGGAGCCGTACGAGGCCTCCGACACGATGATGCCGAGCCCGCGCAGCTGGATGGTGAGCAGCGCGACCATGCCCATGAGCGCCACGATGGACACCAGCACGCCCAGCGCGCGGCTGTCGTACTTGTGGGCGAAGAAGTCGGAGAACGACACCAGCTTGTTCGCGGTGGCGTAGCGCCAGATGGCCGGCAGCATCCAGAAGGCCATGAGGTAGGCCAGCCCACCGTAGGCCAGGATGTAGAAGGCCGGCGTGCCCTTGCTGTAGGACCAGCCGCTCGCGCCCAGGAAGGTGAAGGTGGAGAACGATTCGCCCGCCATCAGCAGGAACACCATGATGGCGCCGAGCCCGCGCCCGCCGAGCGCCCATTGCTCCAGGCTCATGGTGCGGCCGCGCCGCGCGAGCACGGCGAGGGCCAGCGCGCCGACGACGAACAGGGCGATGACGCCGAGTGCCACGTTCATCGCGCGCCTCCGGTCGAGGAAGAAGGCGCGTCGATGTCGCCTTCGGCACGGTCGATGACCACCATGATCAGTGAGGTCAGCACCAGCCAGCTGACGTTCCACACCATCAGGAAGGGCATGCCGAGCACGAAAGTGGGGGCGACGGAGGACAGCCATCCCCCGCTGAAGAAGGCGGCGACCGGCAGTGCGGCAAGCCATTTGGCGGATTTCATGGAGGCCTCGATTCTTGTCTCGGGTTGGGATTTTCTCGAATTTTGGTTAACCATACAGTTTTATTTGGTTAACCAAACGGAGGCGGATGGTACGGAGCGCGGGGTGCCGAGTCAATCCGGGGGCTTTCCCTGAGGCTGCCGGACGCAGGCAATAATCCGGCTGCCTATGCCCTCCGCCGCCCGCAAATCCCCAGCGACAGCCCCCTCCCCCGAACTCACGGAAGCCGACGATGCGAACGTGGACGAACGCGTCTACGGCGCCGTCTCCAAGGCCTTGCTGAGCGGCAAGCTGCGCCCCGGCACGCCGCTGCGCGAACGCGCGCTGGCCGAGGCGCTGGGCTGCACGCGCGGCGCGGTGCGCAAGGCGCTCGCGCGGCTGGGCTCGGAAAAGCGGCTGGTGCTGGAGCACAACCGCGGCGCCTTCGTGCCCAACCCCTCGATCGACGACATGCGCGGCATCTATCGTGCGCGCCGCATCGTGGAGGCGGGGCTGGTGACCACGCTGTTCGGCAACCTTTCGCGCGACCAGGTGGCCGCGCTGCGCAAGCACGTGCAGGCGGAGCAGAAGGCCTTCAAGGAAGGCCGGCGCGAAGACGCGGTCAGGCTGGCCGGCGACTTCCACCTGCTGCTTGCGGAGATGGCGCAGAGTGAAGAGCTGCTGTCGTACATCAAGCGGCTGATCTCGAACACCGAGCTCTACAAGGCGCTCTACGACTCCGCCGAGGCCGCGAGCTGCGCACCGCGCGAGCATGAACAGATCATCGAGGCGCTGGCCACGGGCAAGTCGCTCGACAAGGCGCTGGCGGTGGCGCTGGAGCACCTCGACGAGCTGGAACAGCGGGTGATCGCGGGGGCGGCAGCGGAGCAGGAAGTCGACCTGGCGACGCTGCTGAATGGCGGCGGCGCCGGCGGCAGCAAACCGCACGCGCACGACCACTGAGGCATCCACGCTTCGCTCGCGGCCGAAGTGTGGCCGCGCCGGTGAGGGAATGATCGGCGCACCATGCACGCATCCACACCCTCTTCCATCGACAAGCCCCGCACCAGCCTCGCCCTCGAATGGGCCCTGCTCGCGCTGCTCGCCACCTGCTGGGGCGCCTCGTACACCTTCATCAAGATCGGCGTCGCGACGATCCCGCCCGTCACGCTGATCGCGGCACGCACGCTCATCGCCGGCGCGCTGCTGCTTGCGGTGCTTCACATGCGCGGCGTGAGGCTGCCGACGGAGCCCGCGACGTGGGGCCGCTTCGTGCTGCAGGCCTGCCTCAACAGCGTGCTGCCCTTCACGCTCATCGCATGGGCGGAGCGCAGCGTCGACGCGGGGCTGGCGACCATCCTCAACTCGACCTCGCCGATCTTCATCTTCCTGCTGGGGCTGGGCCTCGGCGGCGCCGACAGGCCCACGTTGCGCCGCCTGTTCGGCGTGGGCGCGGGCTTGGCGGGCATCTGCCTCATAGTGGGCTTCGAGGCGCTGAACGGGCTCGGGCATTCGCTGCTCGCGCAGCTCGCCCTGGTGGCGGCGGCCGTCTGCTACGGCTGCGCGGCGATGTTCGGCCGTGTCTTCAAGGGGCTGGACCCGATGGTGCCGGCCGCCGGCTCGCTCGTGAGCGGCGCGGCGATGCTGCTGCCCGCGAGCATCCTCATCGACCGGCCCTGGACGCTCTCGCCGTCGGCCGCGTCGATGGCGGCGGTGCTCGCGCTCGCGGTGCTCTCCACGGCGCTTGCCTTCACGATCTACTTCCGGCTCATCAAGACGCTCGGGCCGATGTCCACCGCCGCCCAGGCCTACCTGCGCGTACCCATCGGCGTGACGATCGGTGTGGTGTTGCTCGGCGAGACGCTGGCGCCCACAGCATGGATAGGACTGGCCTGCGTGGTGACCGGCGTGGTCGCGATGACGATGCCCGAGACGAAACTTTTGCGCCGCTGAGCGCAGTTTTTACGCGGCGTTTAGATGGCCGCCCCTACGCTGCCGGCTCCTCCATTCGTCAGCGATTTCTTCGATGAAAAACCTTCTGCGCATCGCACTGCCGATGCTCGTTCTTCCCACCCTGGGCGCCCTGCCGGTGCTCGCGAGCGCACAGCTCAGCGGCAATGTGTCGCTCACCACCGACTACAAGTTCCGCGGCCAGGACCAGGACATGCTCGGCAAGAACGACTACGCCAAGACCAGCGCCTTCAAACCCGCCATCCAGGGCGGCTTCGACTACGCCTTCGGCGACAGCGGCTTCTACCTGGGCAACTGGAATTCGAGCGTCAACTGGCTCAAGGGCAACAGCATCGAAAGCGACATCTACGGCGGCTACAAGTTCAAGGCCGGCCCCTTCGACATGGACGTGGGCGCGCTCACGTACATCTACCCGGGCAACTCCTCGGGCAACACCACCGAGCTCTACGGAAGCGCGGGCTACACCGACGAGACCATCGGCTCGTTCACGCTGAAGTACTCGCACACGGTGTCGAAGGACTACTTCGGCTATGCGGGCAACAAGGCCGGCTCGGGCCTCAAGGGCACCAACACCGGCTACCTGAACCTCGCCTACAGCAAGGAGATCGCGCCCAAGCTCACGCTGAAGGCGGCCGTGGGCTACACGAACATGTCGAGCGACATCCGCAGCCTGGGCTACAAGAGCTACGTCGACTACAACGTGGGCGCGAGCTACGACTTCGGCAACGGGCTCTCGCTGGCAGGCTCGGTGCAGGGAGCCAACAGGCAGAGCGCGTATCTGTCCGTGAGCAATCCGGGCATCGACCTGGGCTTCGGGCCGTTGGGCAGGCAGACCTACTCGCCGAACAAGGCGCGCTTCATCCTCACGCTGACGAAGACGCTCTGAGCACCAGCATCAGTCGATGCTGATGTTCGCCGCCTTCGCGACCTCGGCCCACTTCACCCGGTTGTCGTGCACGGTCTTCTTGAACTGTGCCGGCGACTCGATGCGCACGGTGTTGCCCTGGCTCTCGAAGCGCTCGCGGATCTCGGGCGTATCGAGCACCGCCTTCACCGCCGCGTTGAGCTTGTCGACGATCTGCGGGTCGGTGCCCTTGGGCGCGAAGATGCCGAACCAAATCGAGCTGTCGAAGCCCTTGGTGCCGGGCAGGCCGCTCGATGCGATGGTGGGCACCTCCTTCACCGCGGGCACGGCCGCCGCGGTGGTCACGCCCAGCAGGCGCACCTTGCCGGCCTTGTAGTGCGGCAGCACGGTCTGCACCTGGTTCATGATGCAGCAGGTCTCGCCGCGCACCACCGACGTGATGGCCTCGGGGCCGCCCTTGTAGGGCACGTGCACCATGTTCAGGCCCAGGCGCGAATTGAACTCGGCAAAGGCCATGTGCGTGCCGGCGCCGTTGCCTGTAGACGCATAGTTGTACTTGCCGGGGTTGGCCTTGACCAGCTCGACGAATTCCTTCAAGGTCTTGACGTTGATCACGTCGGGATTGATGGTGAGCACGTTCGACACGTCGAGCACCGGCGCCACCGGCACGAAGTCGGCCTCCACGTCGAAGGGCAGCTTCTTGTAGAGCGCGGCGTTGCTGCCGTGCGTGGCGGCGGTGCCGAAGGAGAGCGTGTAGCCGTCGGGCTTCGAATGCGCCACGTAGTCGCTGGCGATGTTGCCCGCGGCGCCCGACTTGTAGTCGATGATGACCGGCTTGCCCAGCTGCTTCGCTAGCGGCTCCTGGATGGTGCGGGCCACCACGTCCACGCCCGAGCCGGCCGGGAATCCCATGATCAGCGTGACGGGTTGCTGCGGCCAGTCGTGCGCCGCTTGCTGGGCGAAGGCGGCGGTTGTCGCCAGCGAGGCGGCGGCCAGCAGCATGGTGCGACGGGCGGGCAGGGCGAATCTGGCAAGACGGGTGAATGGAGAATGAGCCATGGCAGTCTTTCGGTCGTTCAGTCTTTTGTCTTCAATACAGACGGTGCACGCGCATTGTGGCGCGCGGCTGATGCCCGATTCCATATGAGCTTATGCGCGACATGCAGGTATCGCGCCTGCTCCCGATAATCGCCCCATGGTCCGCTCCACCCAACAACTACACGCCCCACGCGAGCCCGCGCCCCTGCGCCCGGCCGCCACGGTGCTGCTGCTGCGCGACAGCGCCGCCGGCATCGAAGTGCTCATGACCCGCCGTTCCGCCACCGCCAGCTTCGCGCCCGGTGCCTACGTGTTTCCCGGCGGCCACATCGACGAGGCCGACGAGGCCGCCAAGCGCATCGCCACGCGCCGCCCCACGCAAAGCCGTGTACAGCGCACGCAGGCCATCGCGGCCATCCGCGAGGCCTTCGAGGAGCTGGGCATCCTGCTCGCTCACCGCCAGGCCGACGGCCAGCCGGTGAGCGCAGACGAGGTCGCCTCGATGGACCGCGGCAACACGGCCGGCACTGCCTTCGCCGACCAGTGCGCCGCGCGCGGCCTGGTGCTCGATTCCGACCGCGTCTTCACCTTCGCGCACTGGATGACCGACCGCGACCTGCCGCGCCGCTTCGACGTGCCCTTCCTGGTGGCGCGCATGCCCGAGGGCCAGGTGCCCACCGCCGACGAGAGCGAGCAGTTCGAGCCCTGCTGGGTACGCCCCGCCGATGCGCTCGCGCGCCACGAGGCCGGCAGCTTCTTCATGATCTTCCCGACCGTGCGCACGCTGCAGCGCATGGCCACCTACGCCACGGTCGACGGACTGCTCGCCGCCTGCGCAGGCGAGGTGCCGCTGTGGACCAGCTGCCCGCGCGCCGGCCTGCTCAAGGGCGAGGACGCGCGCTACATGGAGCACGAATCGCCCTACGGCGAACTCGCGATGGTGTGCCCAGACGGCCAGATCGCGCATGCGCTCGACTGGCAAAGCGAAACCCCGGTGCCGCTGCTGAAGAACGTGACGCGCCTGACCGCGCCCAACGCCAGCATCATGACCGGCCCTGGCACCAACAGCTACATCGTGGGCGACGCGGCCACCGGCTACATCGTGATCGACCCGGGCCCGAACGACTTCGACCACATCGGCCGCCTGTGGCGCGCCACGCATGGCGACATCCGCATGATCGTCTGCACTCACTCGCATGCCGACCACTCGCCGGGCGCGGCGCCGCTGCAGGCGCTGTGCAAGAACGCAAGCAAGCCGCCGATCCTCGGGCTGGCCTCGAAGCCGACGGCACGCTCCACCGCGCGCTTCACGCCCGAGCGCGAACTGGCCGACGGCGAGCGCCTGGTGCTCTCGGGCACCACCGAAGCGGGCGAGGCCGTCTCGCACACGCTGCGCGTGATCCACACGCCCGGCCACGCGGCCAACCACCTGTGCCTGGTGCTGGAGGAAGACGGCCTGCTGTTCTCGGGCGACCACATCCTCAATGGCAGCACCACGGTGATCGATCCGCCCGACGGAGACATGGGCGCGTACCTCGATTCGCTGGACACGCTCGACAAGGCCTGCGGGGCGGGCGGCATCGACTTCATCCTGCCCGCGCACGGCTACGTGATCGGCTTCGCCCGCACCGCCATCGGCATGCTGAAGGCGCACCGGCTCAAGCGCGAGGCCAAGATCGCGGCGGCCATGCAGAAGCTGCCCGAGGGCACGCCCGACGACTGGCTGCCGCTGGCTTACGACGACGTGCCCGAACGCATGTGGCCGGTGGCCGCGCGCTCGCTGGCTGCGCATGTGGCGCACATCCGGCAACTGGCCGCGCATCGATGAGCGGCATGGCGACTACCTCGCCCGTCGACGGCGAAGGCATCCGCCTTGCCAAGCGCGTGGCCGCGCAGGCCGGCGTGTCGCGGCGCGATGCGGAGCTGCTGATAGAGAACGGCGCGGTGCGCGTCGACGGCGTGCAGCAGACGCTGCCGCAGTCGCGCGTGCTGCCGCACCAGCGGGTGGAGATCGAGGCCGGCGTGAAGCCGCAGCCCGTGGAGCCCGTCACATTGCTCCTGTACAAGCCTGCCGGCATGCCCACCGACGCCGCGCACCAGCTGCTTGTTGCCGCCAACCACCACGAGCCCGAGCGCGCCGGCCTGCGCTTCCTGCCGGCGCATGCAAGGGCGCAGCGCTGCATGACGCCGCTGGAGACCGGCGCGAGCGGGCTGGTGGCGTTCACGCAGGAATGGCGCGTGGAGCGCAAGCTGCACGAGGATGCCGCCTTCCTCGAACACGAAGTGATGGTGGACGTGGCCGGCCCGGTGAGCCCCGAGGTGCTCGCGCGGCTCGAACGCTCGCCGGCGCGAGTGAGCATCGGCCGGCAGGCCGAGGAGCAGACAGGCCTGCGCTTCGCGCTCAAGGGCGCGCGGCCGGGGCAGATCGCCCACATCTGCGACGGGGTGAACCTGCGGATACTGGCGATGCGGCGCATCCGCATCGGCCGCGTGCCGCTGGCGGGGCTGCAGCCAGGCCAGTGGCGCTACCTTGCACCCCACGAACGCTTCTGACAACAACAGCAAGAACAAAAAAAGAAGAAAAACCGTCGAGAAGAGAAGACAGAGGACGACAACGACGATGCACCGCATTCGCGCGGCCCGCAATTTTCAGCCCGCGGCCTCCAGGGGCCGCCCTCAGGGAGAGACTGAGTCATGAAGTTCGCTACACCGGGCGCCGCCCTCGCCTGCACCGTGCCGCTGGCACTGGTGGCGGGGTGCTCCTACCTCACGCCCGCGCCGCCGCCCCCGCCGCCGGCACCGCCGCCGCCCGTGGTGTCGAAGGACGGCCTCGCGCCCATCACCGAGCAGCAGGTCGAGCGCATCCGCGAGGCCATCGCCAGCAAGCCGCCGAGCCCGGCCGTGGGCAAGGTGGTGCGCAGCGCCTCGCCGACCATCGAGTCCTTCGTTCGCACCGAGGGCTGCATCACGGCGCGCAACGGCGCGGTGCTCAACCCCTTCGCCGCGCCCGGGCGCCTGTTCGACGGCACCGGCTTCCAGGGCGGCCCGATGGCCGAGATGCAGTACCACGACAAGACCGCCTGCGTGACGGTGAAGCGCATCCAGAACTGGAAGATGGTCTCGCCCAAGCTGCTGCGCTTCGAGGTGGTCTACGTGGGCGACGACGGCGAAGAGCGCGCCGTCAAGCGCCACGAACTGGTGCGCCAGCCCAAGGGCGGGTGGCTGTTCACGCGCTGAAGTCTCTCTCCTGCTCGCGCGAAGGCCGGGACAAACCCCAGGAGCAGCGCCTTTTTGCACACTCGCGAAGGCTCGCGCGTGCAACATTTGTTGCGCCAAACGTAACGGCATGTACGATTCGCGCCGGCCTGAAGGTCCAGACCTTGGCCGAAGCCCCGTTGCCAAAGCCTCCTGCACATATCTAGAGAGGTGCGGCGACACATTCGAATCACATGTCCGAGGGAGAAACCCATGTTCGCTATCCGCAGCGCCGTCATACCGGTGTTGGCGTCGTTCCTGTTCGCCGGTTGCACGCATCTGCCGGCTACCCAGCCGGTCAAGCCTGAAGTCCTGAGCGCTCTCCAGCCCGTCGAGGTGAAGGTCGGGATCAATCAGCCCGAGCTGTACGCGGCGTTCGTCCGCTCGACTGCGGGAGCCTCCGGCGCCGCGGCCTGTGCGGCGGTGCCAGGATTCGGAATCCTGCTGGCTGCGGCCTGCGGCGGCGCGTTCGGCGCGGTGGACGCGAGCGTCAACGCAGCGCGGGCCAAGGCTGCCGAGGAAAGCGTCCGCCCGCTGAAGGACGAGCTGGTCGACGTGAGCTTCGACCAGCTCATGCGCGAGTCGATCACGCAATCGCTGCAGACGGTGCCGGGCATGCAGCTCGAGAGCGTGGCCATCACCAAGACCGTCACCACGGATGCCTACGAAAACACGTTCAAGGCCTCGAAGTCGAATTCGGTGATGTTCATCAACCTCGACTACCACCTGTCGACCGATTTCTCTACGCTGGAAGTCTCGGCACGAGGACTGATCTATCCGCGCGGTGCCACGGCTCGCAAGGCCGCCAAGTTGCCGACGTCGATTTCGACGACACCCTCGGAGCCCGCGCTCGCACTGCAGAACGCGACCTACCGCAGCAACATCATCTATCGTGCGAAGCACCCGGCGGCGGGCGACGACGCCACGAAGAACATCGCCGCCTGGAAGGCGGACAACGCCCGCTTCCTGAAGATGGCGCTGCAGGACGGCATTGCGCAATCGACGGCACTCCTGGCCGCCGATCTCCAGAGCAAGCATCCCGTCTATGCGCCGGCAACGGCCAAGGTCGATGTGCCTCCTGGCCTGAAAGCCAACCTGGTGTCGCAAGGCAACACGGGCAAGCTGCTTCGCTATCCCGATGGATCGCTGTACTTCGACGCGGCGCTGGCCAACGTCGTGGCCGCGGCGCCGCCGGCAGTAGCCGCTGCTCCCGCTGCGCCCGCAACGGTCGCAGCCGCCGATACCGCATCGGCCGCCGCGGTGCCCACCGCACAGCCCGCTACGGACACGGCGGCGAAGTGACGCGCGAGGAATGGCGCCGCGCCGCCTGCTGGGTGCTGGCGGTGCCGCTGCTCGTGGCGGGCTGTGCGTCGGAAAGGGTGACAGGTCTGCAGCGCCGGACTGCGGCTGCGCAACCGGGTACTTCGGTGCCTGCCTGCCCCTTCTCTCTCGGTGCCATCGACGACCGGCGGGACGCGCAGAGCCTTGGACAGATGGGCCGCACGCATATCGACGGCGTTGGCTTCGACGAGTGGTTCAGGGCCGGCATTGCATCGATTCCCGGCTACACGCGCGATGCTGCCGCGCCAACCCTGCGCATCACGGTGCTCAAAGCCTACGTGCACGGCCTCATCACACTGAAATCCGCCAACCTCGTCGTGCGCGTTCAGCTTCCGCCGGATGGCTCCAGTGCCGCGACCACGAAGACCTATCGCGGCTTCGACGACTCGATCAATTGGTCCACGTCCGAGAGCGAGATCCAGCAGGCATTCGACGCCGCGCTTGACAATCTCACGGCGCAGATCGGCGCGGACCTGAAGAAACGCTGCAGGGCCTGAATCAGGCCTTGGAGGTCCGGGCTCTCTGCGTGCGCAGCGCAACCGCGAACGACAGCTGCGCCACGATGCCCGCTCCCGCCAGCACGATGGCCGAAGCCAGCGCCGGGTTCGCGTGCCCCATGCCCGCGAGCGCGGTGCACAGCGCGCCCACGGCCATCTGCGTGAAGCCGTAGAGGCCCGAGGCCGAGCCGATGACCTGCGGGTTGACGCTGATCGCCTGCGTGAGTGCCGGCGGCGAGGCCATGCCCACGCCGACGGTGAAGAGGAACATGCACGCGACGATCAGTGGCACCGAGAGATGGCCGCTGAGCGCCGCGCCGAGCAGCACGAAGGCCGCCACCACGCTCAATGCGTTCGATCGCGTCATCAGGCGGTCGACGCGCACCCGCGAGATCAGGTGGCTGGTGAGAAAGCTGCCGAGCCACACGCCAGACACCAGGATGGCAAGGTAGATGCCCGCCTCGTGCGCCGGCCGGTGCAGCTGGTCGACGAAGATGAAGGGCGCCGAGGCGATGAAGGCGTACATGGACGTGGTGGCGCAGCCGCCGCCGATGGAGAAGCCCAGGAAGGCCGGCGAGGCCAGCAGCTTGCGGTAGTTGCGCCCGAGCTCGCGGGCGTTCACGGCGGCGCCGGGCGCGCCGGTCTCGGGCAGCATGCGCCAGGTGAAGAGAAAACCGACCACGCCCAGGCCGAAGAGCGCATAGAAGATCGAGCGCCAGCCCAGCGTGGTGGCGAGCGCGCCGCCGATCAGCGGCGCGAGGCTGGGTCCGACGGTGACCATCAGGTTCATCAGCGCGAGGCGGCGCGTGGCCTCCTGCGGCTCGGCCGTGTCGCGCACGATGCTGCGGCCCAGCACGAGCCCCGAGCAGCCGCCCACCGCCTGGAAGAGCCGCGCCGCAATGAGCGAATGCACCTCGGGCGCGAGCGCCGCGGCAAGGCCCGCCACGCAGTAGATGCCCAGCCCGCCCAGCAGCACCGGACGCCGCCCGAAGCGGTCGGCCAGCGGGCCGTACACCAGCTGGCCCAGCGCGAGACCGAGGATGTAGAGGCTCACCGTCATCTGCATCTGCCCGATGCCGGCGCCCAGGCCCTTCGCGGCGATGGGCAGCGCGGGCACGAAGATGTGCATGGCCAGCGTGCCGCTGAAGGTGACCAGAGCGAGCAGCCACAGCGGCGCGTGCGGGCGGCGCGGCGGCTGAGCGGATGTCGGCGTCATTGCTTGATGCTGGCCGGCGTCGAGCCCTGCGCAAGATGGGCTTCGTCAGGCTCCCAGCCGCCGCCCAGCGCCATGAACAGCACCACCTGGTCGTCGGCCAGCTGCGCCTCGCTGGCCGCGAGCGCGGCTTCGCTGGCGGCCAGCGAGCGTTCGGCGTCGAGCGAATCGAGGTAGCCGGTGCGGCCGTTCTGGTAGAGCTGGCGCGCCTGCGCCGCGACCTTGGCGCTCTCGTCGCGCGAGGCCTGCAGGGCAGCGCGGCGGTCGAGCTCGCGTGCGTAGGTGGCGAGCGCGGTCTCGGTCTCGCGCAGCGCGGTGAGCACGGTGCCGTCGAACTTGGCGAGCGCGGCGCGCGTGCCGGCCTCTGCCTGCGCGATACGGGCCTGCGCGACGCCGGTGTTCGGAATGGTCCACGAGATCAGCGGACCGAGGCTCCAGGCGAAGGTGTCCTTGCGCCCGAAGCCGTCGGCATGGCCCGCGGAAGAGCCCGAGAGCCCCAGCGTGACCTTCGGATAGAGCTCCGCAGTCGCCACGCCGATGCGCGCGGTCGATGCGGCGAGGCTGCGTTCGGCCTGGCGGATGTCGGGGCGGCGGCGCAGCAGCGCGGCGCCGTCGCCCACCGGCAGCACGCCGGCCACGCGCGGCGGCACGGTGCAGTCGGCCACCTCGCGCGGAAAGTCCTGCGGCAGCGCGCCGGTGAGCGTGGCGAGACGGTAGAGCGCGCCCTGGCGCTCGGCCTTCAGCGGCGGCAGCGCGGCATTGAGCTGCTGCAGCTGCGCACGTGCGCGGTTCGCGTCGATGGCGCCGGCACGGCCCGCGCGCTGCAGGCGGTCGGTGACGTTGACGGCGTCCTGCTGCAGCGAAACGGACTTCTGCGCGATCTGCAGCCGCAGGCCGGTCGAGCAGGCTTCGGCGTACGCGCGTGCGGTGCCGGCCGCCACGTTCACGCGCACGAGGTCGAGCGCGGCTTCGGCGGCCTGCGTGCTGGCTTGGGAGGCCTCGATGGCGCGCCGGATCTGGCCGAACAGGTCGACCTGGTAGGAGAGCGACGCGCCCGCGCTGTAGTTGAAGGTGCTCGGCGGCTCGTAGCCCTTCTGCAGCAGCGACAGGCCCGAGACGTGGCCGAACGAGGGGCCGCCGTTGACGCCGATGGTGGGGTACCTGGCGCCGGTGGTCTCGTCCTCGATGGCGCGCTCGCGCTCGAGGTTCGCCACGGCCTGGCGCAGGTCGGTGTTGTGCGCGAGGGCCTGTTCGACCAGCTTGTCGAGCAGCGGGTCGTGGTACAGGCGCCACCAGTGGGCGGGCAGCGGCGCCGCGTTGGCGGGCGCCTCTGCGAAGGGCTTGCCCGCTGCAGGCTGGCTGGCCAGCGCCTCGGGCGGCTGCCTGTAGTCGGGGCCGACCGCCGCGCAGGCCGCGAGCGCGGCGGCGGCGGCCAGCGATGCGATGCGGAATGCGAAGCTGGTCATGTCGTTCATCCCTTCTGTGGCGTGGAGGCCGTTGCCGCCGTCTTCTGCGCCGGCTTGTTCTCCAGCACCTGCACCGTGACCGTCTGGCCCGCGACGAGGCGCGCGCCCTGCGGCAGCGGGTCGAGCTTCACGCGCACCGGAATGCGCTGCGCGAGCCGCACCCAGTTGAAGGTGGGGTTCACGCTGGGCAGCAGGTTGGCGCTGGTGGAGCGGTCGTGGTCGGCGATGCCGGCGGCCACGCTCTCGACCGAGCCTTCGAGCACAGCGCCGCCGCCCATGGGCGTGACGCGCACGCGGTCGCCGAGGTGGATGCGCGGCAGCTTGGTTTCCTCGAAATAGCCTTCGACGTAGAACGACTGCGCATCGACCAGCGCTAGCACCGGCCGGCCCGCCGCGGCATAGCTGCCCTGGCGCAGGTCGAGGTTGGTGACCAGGCCGTCGGCCGGTGCGCGCACCTGGGCGCGCTGCAGGTTGAGGCGGGCCGAGTCGAGCGCCACTTCGGCCTGCGCGACAGCAGCCTGCATCTGCTCGACGCGCGAGCGGGTCTGTTCGCGCGACTCCTTCGACACCAGCTCGTCGAGGCCGGCATTGCGCGCGTTCTCGCGCTGGGCCTGCGCGCTCACGGCGCGCTGCGCCGCGAGCGCGGCCTGCGCCTGGCGCACGGCGAGGTCGTAGCGCGCGCGGTCCACTTCGAAGAGCAGCGCGCCGGCGGCCACAGGCTGGTTGTCGTGGATGGGCACTGCCGTGACCAGGCCCGAGACGTCGGGCGCGATCTGCACGACGTTGGCGCGCACGCGGCCGTCGCGCGTCCACGGCGCGAGTTCGTAGTGGTCCCACAGGCGCAGGCCGGCCCACACGGCGGCGGCGACCACGGCCAGGGTGAAGAGAACGCGGCCCAGGCGCTGGGCCCACGGATTGCTGTCGTCGGAAGTTCGGGCGGCTTTCATTGGAATCTCGTTGTTGTCATTGGAGGTAGGCGCTGGCGCGGCTGAGCGCGTAGAGCAGCAGCAGGTAGAGCGCCATGTCGAAGAGGGCCGGGTGCCACACCCAGCGATAGGCGCCGGTGGCCGCGAGCAGGCGGCGCACGCCCCACAGCACGAGCAGCGCCGCGAGCGCGAGCACCATGATCCAGGGCAGGTACAGGCCGTAGAAGCTGGCTTCGCCGATCATGCGGAAGCTCCTTGCGAAGTGAGGGACGTGCCCGCGAGCGAGGGCGGCGCGTCGGGAAAGAGATTGCGGCGCAGGCCCACCAGTGCGGTGACGGCCGAGCGCGAGGCTGAAGAAGACGACGACGCGGTGTCGCGCGCATCGAGCACGGCGCCGAGCGCCTCGTCGATCTGCGGCAGCAGGCCCGGTGGTCGCGGATTCATGCGGCCCTCCGCGCGCTGTCGGAAGAAGCGCGAGATGCCGCCCAGCAGCGCGGCCGAAGTGGCCAGCGGCAGCTGGCCGCGCACACGCTGCAGCACGGCGATGTCGGCACCCATGCGCAGGTCGCGCAGCGCGTCGTTGGCGGCCACGCCCTCGACGGTGCCGCCGGCCTGCGCGATGCGCGGCGCGAGCAGGCCGATGCGGTCGAGCATGCGCACGGCGTAGGCGTCGCTCTGCGCGTACTGCGGATGCGACGAGGCGGCCATGTCGCCCAGCTCGCGCCAGGTGGCGCGCTGGATGCGCCGCGCGCTCCAGTCGGCGCCCACCGAGCGCACGAGACGCGTCACGCGCGCGGCGACGACCACGCCGACGATCTGGCCGATCATGCTGTTGATGAAGCTCACCAGGTCGGAGCTGGCGGTGTCGTGCATCGCCAGCGTGCCGCACACGCCGAAGATCAGCGCCATCGCGGGCATGAAGTGCGTGGGACGCGGCAGGTAGAAACCCAGCAGCAGGAAGAGCGGCGCACAGATGACCACCAGCATGCCGAAGTCCTGCACCGTGGGCATGAGCACCAGCACGTAGACGGCCGAGATCGGGATGGACCACAGCGTCCACTTCAGGAAGCCGTGGATCGCCGGCACCGGGTCGTCCATCGTCGCGAAGAAGCAGCAGAAGACGGCGGCCATCATGGTCGCGGCCGAGCCCATGGGCCAGCCGGTGACGATCCAGAACGCGCCGCACAGGCAGATGGCGATGACTGCCGCCAGGGCCGACAGCAGCGCCATGCCGTAGTCGCGGTGCAGCACGCGGCTGCCGAGCGCGGCCGTGCGGCGCAGCGGCGCGGCGCCCTTCAGCCCCTCGTCGATGTCCTGGCGCAGCTGGGCGCAGGCGTTCCAGCCGTCGACGAGCTCTTCGAGGCGGCCCGCGAGGCCGATGCGCAGCGCGCTGCCCCAGCGGGCCTGCGGATCGGCGTCGGGCGGCGTGGCGCCCAGGGCGTCGATGGTGCGGCGCAACTCCTGCAGGCGCGCGGCACGGGCAGCGGCGTCCCCAGGGGCGTCGGCCTCTTCACGCAACCACTGAGCGGCCTTCGCGAGCACGGCGGCCACGTCGGGGGCGATGACGCCTTCGGCCTGCTCCAGCGCCAGCAGGCGGTCTTCGACGGCGGAGAGCGCGGGCGTGAGCGCGGCGACGCGGTCCTGCATCGCGCGGATGGCGCCGGCGGTCCAGCGCAGGTGAGTGGTGTCGAAGGGAACGTGGGTGGAGAGAAGGCGCAACTGCGTGATGTCGCCGGCGAGGCGGCGTCGGTCGTCGTCGAGGCGCCGTGGCTCGGCACTGCTTCGGCCGGCGGGCTGGAAGAGGTCGCCCAGCCACTTGCGCGCGTCCTGCAGCGTGCGGTCGAGCAGGCCCAGCACGGTCGGCGCGAGCCCCGCGGGCAGCACGAGGCTGTGGATGAGCGTGGCGCAGAAGATGCCCAGGCCGATCTCCTCCACGCGGGCCACGGCGGTGTCGAACAGCGCAAGCGGCGTCTGCACCGACGGAAAGCCGATCAGCGCCGCCGTGTAGCCCGCGAGCATGAACACATAGGAGCGCGGCGTGCGGTCGAAGAGCGAAATGCACAGGCACAGCCCCACCCACAGCGCGAGCACCAGCGTGAGCAGCTCGGGCGCGTTGGACAGCGCTGGCACCAGCAGCACGGTGGCGGTGCTGCCGATGAGCGTGCCGAGGAAACGGTAGACCGCCTTGGAGCGCACCGCGCCGGCCAGCGGATGGGCGACGACGTAGGTGGTCATGAGCGCCCAGAACGGACGCGGCAGGCCGGCGCGGCTGGCGAGGTACATCGCCAGCATGGCCGCGGCGAAGCTCTTGCCGGAAAAGAGGATCTCCGCGCGGCTGAAGCGCGGCAGGCTGAACGAGGCCATCTGCTGCTACCTGCGCCCTTCCTGCGTCGGCGCGAGCGGCGGCAGGCTCTGCACGGCACGCACGCCCATGCGCTCCTCGAGCACGCTGAACACGCGCAGGCAGGCGGCGACGTCCTCGTCGGACACGCCGTCGAACAGCGACACCCGCATCAGCGTCAGCGCCGCCTCGATGGGTTCGCAGACGGCCTTGCCGGCCTCGGTGAGGTGCAGGGTCTTGGCGCGGCGGTCGGCCGGGTCTTCGCGGCGCTCGACGAGGCCGGCTTCCACCAGCTGGTCGACAGAGCGCACCAGCGACGGGCCCTCGATGCCCAGCGCCTCCGCCAGCACGCCCTGGCGCACATCGCCGTTCATGCGCCCGAGCATCACGATCGGATAGGCCAGCGTCTGCGACACGCCCACATGTGCCACCGCCTTGTCCGCCGCGGCGCGGTAGCCGCGCTGCAGCACCGCCAGCGACGTGCCGAGGCGCATCAGTGCCTGTTCGCGCGTCGGTTGGATGTTGGCTTGGTCGTTCACGATAGCCGCCTATTAATTAGCATGCTATCGATTATACGGGTAACTACCAATCCGTGCAGGCGACAAGGCTCGCGCCCGCCTTCAGGGCCGAAGGACGTGAAAAAACGGAAAGGAAGGGAAAGAAAAGTGTGAAGCCCGCCGATAAGCCGGATTCTGTGCACCGCGAGCCCCTTGCGGAACCCGCGGCGTGACCGCCATTACTCTGGGCCGCCTGTCACCAGACGGCTCGATGCCACCTACCCGCCAGCTCAGCGGAACCACCTCGATACTGGCCTACTTGGTGTTGCTGCGCGCAGAGATTGCCCGTTTCACCCGAACTGAATCGGCTCGTCTCTGTTGCTCTGATCCTCACCTCACGGTGGAGAGTCGTTAACTCCTGCGCTGTCCTGTGCAGTCCGGACGTTCCTCCAGTGCGGCCTTTCGGCACTTGCACCAGCGGCGGTCTGGCGTGCTTCACGGGGTGGATTATCGCCCGGCGCGGCGCCGGGCCTACAGCGCCAGCACGCGGGCGATCTCGCGCGCCGCATCCTGCGGCTGAGTCACGGCGGTGTCGATGACCACCTCGCCGGGCGGCATCGCACGCTCGCAGGCCTCGAACTGGTCGCGCAGCTGCCGCAGCAATTCAAGGGAGCGCAGCTTCCCGAATTCGGCCCGGCTCGCGGCATCGATGCGCTTCTCCTGCTCGTCGCGCGAGAGCTTCAGCTGGACGAACATCGTGCTGCCGCCCTCGGCCGCCACGGTCTCGACCACGCGCTGCGGAAAATCGGCAGCCACCGAAGGCTCCGGCGCAAAGGTGAAGATCAGCGAGCGCCCGGTTCGCGCGGCCTCGCGCATGGTGGCGAGCCACATCTGCTCGCGCAGCTTCACGAAGCTCTCGCAGCCGAAGGGAAACACCGCCGCGACGGCGTCGACGACCAGGTGGTTGTGGAAGACCGCGAAGCCGCTGAGCTGCCCCAGCGCACGCGCGATCGTCAGCTTGCCGGAAGCGACCGGCCCATGGATGAACACCAGTTTCATCCGGCCATTCTGCCAAGGCACTCCGCGGCCGATCAGGGAGATCGGGGCCGAAGGCACACGGGCTGGTCTCACAATGCGCGTTGTCCGTCCGACAAACGCATCGATCCAAGGAGATTGCATCCATGAAGGCCCAGAACATCCTCCAGACCATCGGCAACACGCCGCACATCCGCATCAACCGCCTGTTCGGCAATGCGAAGCAGCAGGTGTGGATCAAGTCCGAGCGCGCCAACCCCGGCGGCTCGATCAAGGACCGCATCGCGCTCGCGATGGTGGAAGACGCCGAGAAGAGCGGCGCGCTCAAGCCCGGCGGCACCATCGTCGAGCCGACCTCGGGCAACACCGGCATCGGCCTGGCGATGGTGGCGGCCGTCAAGGGCTACAAGCTGATCCTGGTGATGCCCGACAGCATGTCGGTGGAGCGCCGCCGCCTGATGCTGGCCTACGGCGCCACCTTCGACCTCACGCCGCGCGCCAACGGCATGAAGGGCTCCATCGCCCGCGCGGAAGAGATCGTGGCCGGCACGCCCGGCGCATGGATGCCGCAGCAGTTCAACAACCCAGCCAACATCGACGTGCACGTGCGCACCACGGCCGAGGAAATCGCGGCCGACTTCCCCGACGGCATCGACGTGCTGATCACCGGCGTGGGCACGGGCGGCCACATCACCGGCGTGGCGAAGGTGCTCAAGAAGAAGTGGCCCAAGCTGCAGGTGTTCGCGGTGGAGCCGGTGGCATCGCCGGTCATCTCGGGCGGCCAGCCTTCGCCGCACCCGATCCAGGGCATCGGCGCGGGCTTCATCCCGAAGAACCTCGACACCTCGCTGCTCGACGGCGTGCTGCAGGTCGACGCGGAGCCCGCGCGCGAAATGGCCCGCCGCTGCGCGCGCGAGGAAGGCATCCTGGTGGGCATCTCCTCGGGCGCCACGCTCGCGGCCATCGCGCAGAAGCTGCCGTCGCTCGCGCCCGACGCGGTGGTGCTGGGCTTCAACTACGACACGGGCGAGCGCTATCTGTCCGTAGAGGGCTTTCTGCCGGCCTGAAGGTTCTTGTCGCGAAACACCACGGAACCGGCTTTGCCGGGCCGTCGGTGTTGCCCCCGGTAGGGGGTTGGCGTAGCGACACGCAGTGTCGCGCAGCCTGGGGGCGAGTAAAATTGCTGGCTGCTTGATAGTCACAAGCCCCACGCCATGCTGAGAATCTCCGAACTCAAACTCCCGCTCGACCACGCGCCAGAGGCGCTGGCCGAACTGATCGCCAGGACGCTCGGCGTCCCACTCGAAGCGATCGCTTCCCACACCGTCTACAAGCGCAGCTTCGATGCCCGCAAGGCCGAGCTGCTCACCGTCTACATCTGCGACGTGCAGCTGTCGGACGCGAAGCTCGAAGCCGCCCTGCTCGCCAGGCACGCGGGCCATCCGCACATCCAGCCGGCGCCCGACATGCGCTACACGCCCCCGGCCAGCGCGCCCGAGGGCCTGCCGACGCGGCCCGTGGTGATCGGCTTCGGCCCCTGCGGCATCTTCGCGGCGCTGATGCTCGCGAAGATGGGCTTCCGCCCCATCGTGCTCGAACGCGGCAAGACCGTGCGCCAGCGCACCCGCGACACCTGGGGCCTGTGGCGCAGGAGCGAGCTCAACCCCGAGTCGAACGTGCAGTTCGGCGAAGGCGGCGCCGGCACTTTCTCCGACGGCAAGCTCTACAGCCAGATCAAGGACCCGCGCTTCCTCGGCCGCAAGGTGATGAAAGAGTTCGTGAAGGCCGGCGCGCCGCCCGAGATCCTCTACGTCGCGCATCCGCACATCGGCACCTTCAAGCTGGTGAAGGTGGTCGAGAACATCCGCGAGCAGATCGTGGCGCTGGGCGGCGAGATCCGCTTCGAGCAGCGCGTGACCGACGTGCGCATCGAAAGCGGCCACCTTCGCGGCCTCACCGTGCTCGACCAGGCCACCGGCCAGAGCAGCGAGCTTCGCGCCGACCACGTCGTGATGGCGCTGGGCCACAGCTCGCGCGACACGTTCGCGATGCTGCATGCGCGCGGCGTGCACATCGAGGCCAAGCCCTTTTCCATCGGCTTCCGCGTGGAGCACCCGCAGGGCCTCATCGACCGCGCGCGCTGGGGCCGCCACGCGGGCCATCCGCTGCTGGGCGCGGCCGACTACAAGCTGGTGCACCACGCGAGCAACGGCCGCTCGGTCTACAGCTTCTGCATGTGCCCGGGCGGCACCGTGGTTGCGGCCACCAGCGAGCCGGGCCGCGTGGTCACCAACGGCATGAGCCAGTACTCGCGCAACGAGCGCAACGCCAACGCGGGCATCGTGGTGGGCATCGACCCGCGCGATTTCCCAGGATGGGAATCGAATTCCCCGGGCGATGCGCTCGCAGGCATCGCGCTGCAGCGCGAGCTGGAAAGCAACGCCTTCGTGCTCGGCGGCGGCGACTACCGCGCGCCCGGCCAGCTGGTGGGCGACTTCATCGCCGGCAAGCCTTCCACCGCGCTCGGCAGCGTGATCCCCTCGTACAAGCCGGGCGTGACGCCGACCGACCTGCACAAGGCCCTGCCCGCCTACGCCATCGAGGCGATGCGCGAGGCCTTCCCCGCCTTCGGCCGCAAGATCAAGGGCTTCGACACGCACGACGCGGTACTCACCGGCGTCGAGACGCGCACTTCGTCGCCGATCAAGATCACGCGCGGCGACGACTTCCAGAGCCTCAACGTGCGCGGCCTGTACCCCGCGGGCGAAGGCGCGAGCTACGCGGGCGGCATCCTGTCGGCCGGCGTGGACGGCATCAAGGTGGCCGAGGCCGTGGCGCGCAGCGTGCTGACCGAGTCGGAGCGCGAACGCACCGCGAGCGTCTGATGCGGCAGCAGTCTTCCATCCGCTTCGAACGCCCCACCCTGGGCCACCTGATCGTCGCCACGCTGGCGATGGCGGCGGTGGTGCTCGCCTCCAACATCCTCGTGCAGTTCGCCATCAACGACTGGCTGACCTGGGGCGCCTTCACCTACCCGGTGGCCTATCTCGTGAGCGACCTCGTCAACCGGCGCTTCGGCCCCGGCATGGCACGGCGCGTGGCGTGGGTGGGCTTCGCCGTGGCGGTGGGCGTGTCGCTGCTGCTGGCGCCGGTGCGCATCGCGGCGGCCTCGGGGCTGGCCTTCATCGCTTCGCAGCTGCTCGACATCGGCGTCTTCGACCGCCTGCGCCGCGGCCTCTGGTGGCGCGCGCCGCTGGTGGCCACGGTGATCGCCGCGGTGCTCGACAGCATCGTGTTCTGGGGCATCGCCTTCGCGGGCACCGAGGGCCCATGGCTCACCTGGGCGCTCGGCGACCTCGCGGTGAAGCTGGCCGTCGGCGTGCTGATGCTGCTGCCTTTCAGGCTACTGATCGGCCGCCAGGCCGCGCGCGCCTCGGCCGCCATGGGCTGACGCCAGCCATGGAAACGACAATGCACCGAGCGCCCCATCCACTGCACCGCGCCGAACGCGCGAGCGCATTCCACTGAACCACTTCCTGCTTTCTTCGCGCCTTCGCGCCGGATTTCCAGAATGACCGAAGCAACCACCGCCAACCCGAACAACAAGTCGCGCCGCCCCCGTGGCGAGCGCATGGACATGGCGCAGCAGCTGCAGGCCCTGCGCGCCGGCACGGACGGCGCGGCGACCGCGCCCGAAGCCGATCAAGCCCCCATGCAGGCCAGCAGGCAGCGTCCGCAGCATCAGCAGCAGCGCAAGAAGGCGCAGGGCCGCCAGCAGCCTTCGCAACAGAAGCAGCAACAACAGCCTCAGCAGCCCGCTCGCCCGCAGCGCAAGGTGCACCCGGCGCTCGAGCGCCTGTTCGAGCTGTACCCGAACCTCTTCGGCGCGCGCTTCCTGCCGCTGAAGCTCGGCGTGTACGAAGAGCTGATCGCCCGCCACCCCGACGACTTCAAGGCCGAAGACCTGAAGGTGGCGATGGGCCTGCACGCGCGCTCCACCCGCTATCTCGAAAGCGTGGCAGCCGGCCATCCGCGCCATGACCTCGACGGCAACGTCGCCGAGCCGGTCGCGCCCGAGCATGTGCACCACGCGATCCTCGAGCTGCACCGCCGCCGCTCGCAGCGCACCGGCGAAGACCTGCGCCCCCAACTGGTAGCGCGCCTGGCTCGCGCCGTCGAAGCCTCTGGCCTCGACCGAGAGGCCTACGCCGTGCTGGTGCGCTCGCGCGACGCGAACAACAACGCCGTGCTCGACGAAGCCCTGGCCCTGCTCGCGGAACAGGCCGCCAAGCGCGAGGCGCTGCTGCGCGCCTTCGAGGCCAGCGGGCGCAGCGAGAAGGAGTTTGCGGAGATGTACGGCATGACGCAGGGCGAGGTCACGCGCACGCTGCAACGTGCGCGGGCCGACCGGACCGCGGCTGCCGCCGCGCCGCAAGCAGCGGAGGCGCCGCAGGCTGCGGCTGCGCCCGAAGCAGCGGAACCCACGGCGGCTCCCGAAACCCCGGCGGCCGACTGAGCCGGTCCAAGCGCTGGATCGGCCGTGGGCCGGGAGTCTTCCCACTGCAGTCAGCAGCCAGCCTGAGCGTGTCATTCGGCGTTTTTTGCGCCATGGCATCTGGATCATCTGGGACGGCCGTGAACGACAACAGGTGCTGGCGTCGAACAGGCGCAGTCACTGGCATCGCATCAAATCATAATGGATGTTTTTCAGACCTTTAAGTGGATAAATTTAGCATTTGAGCTACAATTCAATCCTTTAAATAGCAAGACATCCTCATGCTCGATGTCGCGTTCGCCACCGTCCCGGAACTCGTGGAGGCCCTCGGACAGCGCTTGCGCGCGCAACGCATCGCGCAGTCGCTGACCCAGGCCGAGCTGGCCCAGCGCGCCGGCGTCTCGGGCAGCGCCATCAAGACGCTGGAGTCCACCGGCATGACGACGCTGGAAACCTTCGTGCGCGTCATACAGGCGCTGGGCCTGGTCGATGAACTCGCCGACCTGCTGACCCTGCGGCCGACCACCAGCATCGCCGCCATGGAACAGGCGCAGGCCGCGCAGCGTCAGCGCGTTCGCCATCCGCGCAAGCCCCCGCCGCAGGGCCGCCGACAAGACCGCCAATGAAGAAGCTCACCGTCCTCTACGAAGGCTGGGGCCAGCACTGGCCCCTGGGCACCCTGGCCGACGACGGGCGCCAGATCATCTTCGAGTATTCGGCCGACGCGCTTGCCAACGGCATCGAGCTGTCGCCGCGCCACCTGAAGCTGCGGCCAGCGGCCTACGGTCCGTTCCCAAAAGAGATGGGCTACCTGCCGGGCCTCATCTACGACAGCCTGCCCGATGGCTGGGGGATGCTGCTGATGGACCGGCTGTTCCGCAAGGCGGGGCGTGACCCGGCGCGCGTCTCGCCCCTCGACCGGCTGGCCTTCATCGGCGCACGCGCCATGGGTGCGCTCTCCTTCATCCCGCCGCAGGACGATGGCATGCCAACGGCCGACTGGAGCCTGCTGCAACTGGCGCAGGCGGCACGGAACGTGTCCGACGACGACGTGACGGCGCTGCGCATGCTGGCCCAGGCCGGCGGTTCACCGCACGGGGCCCGTCCCAAGGCATTGGTCCGGTTCGACGCCGCGACCCGCACTGTGAGCACCGTCGACGATGCCGCAGGCGAGCCCTGGCTCGTCAAGTTCCCGGCCCAATCGGAACACCCCGAGGTCTGCGCCATCGAGCACGTCTATGCGCAGATGGCGCGCGCATGCGGCATCGTCATGGGGCCGACCGAATATTTCGACCTGGGCGCGAACCTCGCCGCCTTCGGCACCCAGCGGTTCGACCGCGTGGAACACGTGCGCGTACCCGTCCACTCCCTGGCCGGCGCCCTGCATGCCGACTTCCGGGTGCCCTGCCTGGACTACGAAACCGTGCTGCGCGCCACCGGCTTCTTCACCCAGAACGCGCACGAGGTCATGGCCGCCTTCCGGCTGTGCGTGTTCAACGTGGTGTTCAACAACCGGGACGACCACGCGAAGAATTTCTCGCTGCGCATGAACGAGGCACACCGCTGGGACTTCGCGCCTGGCTACGACCTCACCTTCAACCCCGGCCCGGACGGAAACCACCAGACCTCGGTGATGGGCGAGGCGCTCGCGCCCGGCAGACCTCACCTGCTGGCCCTGGCGGCCAAGCTGGGCCTGCGCGCCCGCGACGTGCAGCACGTCATTAATCACACCTGCTCGGTGGCGGCAGACCTGGAAAGCGCCTTGTGCGATGCCCCGGTGCGGCGCGAGACCGTGGCCGTCATCGCAGACGCGGTCGCCAGCAATGTGCGGCGCTGCAGCGCCTAGCTGTGCCCGCCTGCTTCGCCGCCGAGGCTTTTCGGCCAATGCTGCCGGCCCGGGCATCGAAGTCATCGAAGCTGAGCCGGGTATCGAGGCGATCATCGATGCCCTCATCGATGCGGCAGTAGATGAGCCTCAGCCGCCCGGCATGCTTCTGGCCGATCTCCGCAACCTGAAGCGCGAGAAATGGGACTTGCTTTGCCCGATGGACCTCTGCGCAAGGCGTAGAAAGCCGCCCAGCGGCTTTTCCTTGTCGAACCGCGGGCCGGATGGCCCGTCTGTCCCGCTCAGCGCTGCGCGTTCTGCAGCGCCGCAATGCGCTCCTCGATCGGCGGGTGCGTCGCAAACAGCTTGCCGATGCTGCCCGTGATGCCCATCGCTTCAACCGCCTTCGGCAGTTCACCAGCCGGCAGGCCGCCCAGTCGGGCGAGCGCGTTGACCATCGGCTGGCGATTGCCCATGAGGGCGGCCGAGCCGGCGTCGGCGCGGAACTCGCGCTGGCGCGAGAACCAGGCCACCACCATCGCGGCGGCGAAGCCGAGCACGATGTCCAGCACGATGGTGCTCACGTAGTAGCCGATGCCGGGGCCCGAGCTGCGGTCGTCGCCGCGGCGCAGGAAGCTGTCGACGGCATAGCCGATCACGCGCGACAGGAACACGACGAAGGTGTTCATCACGCCCTGGATCAGCGTCATGGTGACCATGTCGCCGTTGGCGATGTGCGCCACCTCGTGGCCGATGACGGCCTCGACCTCTTCGCGCGTCATGTTCTGCAGCAGGCCGGTGGACACCGCCACCAGCGACGAGTTCTTGAACGCGCCCGTCGCGAAGGCATTGGGCTCGCCTTCGAAGATGCCGACCTCGGGCATGCCGATGCCGGCCTTGTCGGCGAACTTGCGCACCGTGCCGACGATCCAGGCCTCGTCGGGCGTCTGGGGGTTGTCGATCATGTGCAGTCCGGTGGTCCACTTGGCCATCGGCTTGCTGATGAGCAGCGAGATGATCGCGCCGCCGAAACCCATCACCAGCGCGAAGCCGAGCAGCGCCGTGAGGTTGAGCCCGTTGGCCGTGAGGAAGCGATTGACGCCGAGCAGGCTGGCGACCACGCCGAGCACCGCGACGACCATCACGTTGGTCAGGACAAACAGAAGGATACGTTTCAAGTTGAATTCTCCGTGGGGAAATCTGCCATCCAGATGAGGGCCCCGGGGCTCTCTTCAAGCCGCATTCAAGCGGTTCGCGGCATGGAAGCCCTGGGTGTTGTGTGTGTTCTTGGAGCTCCGGTCGGCGGCAGCCGGGTGGAGCCATGATAGGAGCAAAAGTTCTAGGCCCCCGGTATTCCCCGACCGGCCAAGGGCCTGAAGACCTTCGGATCGTCATAGAACTGTGCGGCCTCGTTGCCGGCGCACCAGCCGGGCACGCCGAGCACCGGCAGCGGCACGAAGGGCTTGCGCCCGAGCCGTTGCGCATCGAGCATGCCCGCCACCGAGACGTCGTCGAGCGCCGCCGGGCCGTTTTCTCCATCCGCCGGCAGCAGGACGTGCGCGGTGATGGGCTTTCGCGGCGTCACCAACTTCTCGAGCAGCGCATGGCCGAAGAGCACCAGCCGTGCCTCGCTCCACAGCCCGCGCCCGCTGACGAAGAGTGTGTGCCAATCACGCGCGACCAGCGCCCGCCACAGCGCGGGCGGCGCATCCAGCAGCGCGCCGTTCTCGTCGAACAGCGTCAGTGCGTCGCGCAGCGCACCGCGCGTGGCACCGACGCCGTCGCGCGCGATCTCGCCGGCCTGCAGTTCATTGAGGCGGCGCTTGGTCCGTGGAAAGGCGAGCCAGACCAGGCCGTTGAAAAAGTCGTGCAGGTTGTCGCGGGTCGGCACCGTTCGGGTCCGGAAGATGTGGGCCTCGTAGGCCTGCCCGGCGGGCAGTTCGTGCTGCCGCACGAAGCCGGGCGCTGATTCGGGCCTGATGCCCTGCAGGGCATCCGCCACGCAGCCATCGTTGCGCGCGACAGCCTGCGCTGCCGCCTCGCCATCGGCGCGATAGGGCGCGAGCCATGGCTGCGCCCAGTCGATCGCCGGCAGGGTCAAGGCGCGGGGGCGCCGGTCCAGCGGATGCGGTCCGGGTGCTGCATCAGCGCGAACTCCGCGGTGAGCTTCTCGAAGAGCTTGAGCGAGCTGCTGTTCTTGCCGAGCAGGCCCGCGGTGCGCAGGGCCTTGGCGACGTCGTTGAGCGGCACGTCCTTGCCGCTGCGCAGGGCCGGGGCAGCCTGAAGGATGAATTCGGCTGCTTCCGACGGAGGCGGCGGCTGCTGCGGCTGCACCTTGGCGGCTGCCTTCGCCTTCGTCGTCTTGCGTGCCGCGGCCTTCTTCGCGGCCGGCTCGGCCTTGGCGCGCGGAGCCTTCGCAGCGGCCGTCTTCTTCGCGGCCACCGTGCGCGCGGCCGGCTTGGCGACGGCGTTGTGCGCGATGTCGGTGAAGGCGTCGTAGATGCCGATGGTTTCGTCGCCGGTCTTGCCCTGCTGGCCGATGCCGCAGACGCGGCAGCCCTTCTCGCGCAGGCGGATCACCAGCGGCGCGAAGTCGGAGTCGGAGGACACCAGCACCACCACGTCGGGCCGCTCGGCGATGGCGAGGTCGATGGCATCGACCGCGAGCGCGATGTCGGTGCTGTTCTTGCCGGTCGACAGGTTCACCATCGGCCGCACCGAGAGGCGCTTGAAGAGCGCCTGCCGGTTCACCGCCATCTCGGCGTTGCAGTAGGCGCGGCGCACGTGGATGGCGCCGTATTCGTCCATGGTGCGCTGCACCGCCTGCTCGATGACTTCGGCCGACACGTTGTCGGCGTCGATCAGCAGCATCACGCGCAGCGAGGGAACCGTCATGCGAGCTTCCAGCCGACGGTCTCGCCACCGCGCAGCGGCTTGAGCGTGGCGTCGCCGTAGGGCACGGTCTCGGGCACGGTCCAGCTCTCGCGCTTGAGCGTGATGGTGTCGGTGTGGCGCGGCAGGCCGTAGAAGTCGGGGCCGTGGAAGCTCGCGAAGCCCTCGAGCTTGTCGAGCGCGCCCGCGTTGTCGAAGGCCTCGGCGTAGAGCTCGATGGCGGTGAGCGCGGTGTAGCAGCCGGCGCAGCCCAGCGCGTGCTCCTTCAGGTGCGCCGGGTGCGGCGCGCTGTCGGTGCCCAGGAAGAAGCGGTCGCTGCCGCTGGTGGCCGCCTCGACCAGCGCCACGCGGTGCGTCTCGCGCTTGAGCACCGGCAGGCAGTAGTAGTGCGGGCGGATGCCGCCGGTGAAGATGGCGTTGCGGTTGTACAGCAGGTGGTGCGCGGTGATGGTGGCAGCCGTGAAGCGGCCGGCGTCGCGCACGTAGTGGGCGCCTTCCTTCGTGGTGAGGTGCTCGAACACCACCTTCAGTTCGGGGAAGTCGCGGCGCAGCGGGATCATCACGCGGTCGACGAACACGGCCTCGCGGTCGAACAGGTCGATGGCCGGGTCGGTCACCTCGCCGTGCACCAGCAGCAGCAGGCCGTGCTTCTGCATGGCTTCGAGCGTCTTGTAGGTCTTGCGGATGTCGGTCACGCCGGCATCGCTGTTGGTGGTGGCGCCGGCCGGATACAGCTTGAGCGCGCGCACGCCTGCTTCGGCAGCCAGCGCGATCTCTTCGGGCGGCAGCTTGTCGGTGAGATAGAGCGACATCACCGGCTCGAAACGCGTACCCGCGGGCACGGCGGCGCGGATGCGGTCGCGGTACGCCACGGCCTGCGCGGCGGTGGTCACCGGGGGGCGGAGGTTCGGCATGATCAGCGCGCGGCCGAACTGGCGGGCGCTGTGGGGAACGACGGCTTCGAGTGCGGCGCCGTCGCGCACGTGCAGGTGCCAGTCGTCGGGGCGGGTGATCGTGAGGGTGTCTGTCATGGCGGGCCGATTGTCGCATCGGCCTCCTCCCGGCCGCGCAGGCCTGGATCACGCCAGCAGGTACTCCCGCACCAGCGAACGCGCGCGGTGCAGCCGGCTCTTGACGGCGCCCGCCGGCTCGCCGAGCCGTTCGGCGATTTCCGCGATGGTCAGCTCCTCGAAATCGCGCAGCAGAACCACTTCGAGGTAGTGCGCGGGCAGCGATTCGAGCGCATGGGTCAGGTCCAGCCGCAGCGCGGCGTCGCCCCGGCTGGCCAGCTGCCGCTCGGCCACCTCATCGCCATCGTCGTCCAGGGGGTCGTGGCGGAACATCGCGCGCTGCAGCCTCAGGCATTCGCGCCGGATGACGGTGAAAAGCCACGCCGAGAACGCCGCCGCGGCCTTTAGCGCCCGCACCTTGCGCGCGACGACCAGCAGCGACTCCTGCACCGCGTCGTCCACGTCGCTGGCCTGGCAGTGCCGCCAGGCGTAGCGGCGCGCGTCGGCCTGGCAGACCGCGAGCAGGCTGGCGATGGCGGCCGGGTCGCCGGTCTGCGCGGCGTGGATCAGGCCGGTGCGGTCGGTGCCGGAGGCCACGGTTCAGCGCCCTTTTCCGTCGAGCTTGCGCCCGACCATCGCGCACATCGGGCAGAAGCCGAACAGGCCTGTCAGCGCCAGCATGGCGCCCATGAGGGCGACGGCCACGGCAAGCCCGAAGCCGGCGGTACTCCAGCCGATGGCGGCGAAAGCGAGGCCGGCGAGGCCCATGGCGATGCGCAGCGCGCGTTCCCAGCCGGGTAGGTTCTTGGCGTAGAGCATGGCGATTCCTTCGATCCTTCTTGAGTGCTGAGGAAGACCCTCGGACACGAAGAGGCGCCGAGCCCGCGAAACGGTTCGCGGGATGCGCGGATTTTCTTTTTTTCTTTTCTTCTACGCGGGCGCCGCCATCGCCAGCGCGAGGTCGTCCAGCCAGCGCGCCTGCGCCTCGGCACGCTCCTCGGGCGGCAGCCGCAGCAGCGCCGAAGGATGCAGCGTGACGAGCACGGGCCGGCCGTCCCCGCGCTCGCGCAGCCAGGCGCCGCGCTCGGCCTGCACCGCCACCGGCCGCCCGAGCAGGGCGCGCGCGGCGGTGGCGCCCAGGGCCACCAGCGCCTTGGGCTGCACGAGTGCGATCTCGCTGTCCAGCCAGTGGGCGCAGGCCTCGGCCTCGCGCTGGCCGGCGGTCTTGTGGATGCGGCGCTTGCCGCGCAGCTCGTACTTGAAGTGCTTGACGGCATTGGCCAGGTAGACGCTCTCCCGCGCCCAGCCCAGTTGCGCCATCGCGCGGTCGAGCAACTGGCCCGCCGGCCCGACGAAGGGCCGGCCCGCCAGGTCCTCCTGGTCGCCGGGCTGTTCGCCGACGAGCATGTGATGCGCGCCGGCCGGGCCCTCGCCGCACACGGCCTGGGTGGCGAGCGCGCCGATCGGGCAGGCGCGGCAGCCGTGCGCCGCGGCGCGCAGCGCGTCCAGGTCGGCGGGCGCCGCGCCTTCGGCCGGGCGCGGATGCATCAGCAGCGGCGGGCGGATGCGGCGCGCGGGCGTGGCCGGCGCTTCGATCATCGACTGGCTGCGCGCCTCGGCCGCATCGGCCAGCGGCTGGATCAGCGCGGCCTCGGGCAGGTTGTGCCAGTAGCGGCGCGGCATCTCGCGCCGCATCGTCGCGAGCTTGAGCCGCGCGGGGTTGAAGATGTTCTCGTAGTAGGTGAGCCAGAGCTGCTCGCCCTCGTCGGGCGCGGGCTTCTGGCGGCGGTCCGCGCCCTCGCGGAACGACAGCGCCTGCCCGTCCCATTCCACGCACCGCCGCGGCGTGAGGATGGCCCAGCGCATCTGCGCGAAGCGGCGCGCGAAGAAAGGCGCGTTGGCCTCGACGATGCGGTGCTCGGGCTCGAACCACGCGACGTGGCGCTCGGCGCCCTGCGCGTCCACGACGCGGGTGAAGCGCACGAAGGCGCGCATCTTGTGGATGTCGCGGCGCACCGAGCGGGCCATGAGCTGCGCCTGCATCATGTCGGCGTCCAGCGGGTCGTGGCGCAGCGCCGACTCGTGCACCAGGCGCCACAGCAGGCGGTAGAGCAAGGCCAGGCGCTGCGCGTCGCGGTGCAGGATCACGTCGGCGCACAGTTCGACGAAGGATGCGGGCACGGCCTGCCGGGCTACCGCTGGTTGCACCCGCGCGGGCGGCAGGTCCGGCGCTTCGCCGAACAGATCGTTGCCACCTTCGCTCCATTCGACCTGCTCCGGCGGCACGCCGGCAGCCAGCAGCCGCCGCGCATGGCCGCGGAAGGCATCGAGATCGACCGGGTCTTCGAGACACACGCGCATGCCGATGCCAGGCTTGCCGCCCTCAGAACAGCGCCGCCTGCGCCGGCTCTGCCGCCGCGGCAGCAGAGCCGGACATCGCCATCGCGTTGGCCGCCGGCCGGTGCCCGTCCGCCACCACGAAGGGCAGCACCTTGCGCGCCGGCACGTGCAGGCGCCGCAGGTCGTCGGCACGCACCCGTCGAACGCGCCGCGCCTGCAGCAGCCGCTCCACGGCCTTCACCCCGAGGCCGGGCACGCGCAGCAGCATCTCGCGCGGGGCGTGGTTCAGGTCGACCGGAAAGCGCTCCGCATGCGCCAGCGCCCAGGCCAGCTTGGGATCGACGTCCAGCCGCAGCAGGCCGTCGGGCGACGCCACGATCTCCTGGTGCTCGAAGCCGTAGAAGCGCATGAGCCAGTCGGCCTGGTAGAGCCGGTGCTCGCGCATCAGCGGCGGCGCGGCCAGCGGCAGCGCGCGGGCCGCGTCGGGAATGGGGCTGAAGGCCGAGTAGTACACGCGCCGCAGCTTGTAGGCGCCGTAGAGCGTGGCGCTGGAGGCCAGGATGTGCCGGTCGTCGGTGGCGTCGGCGCCCACGATCATCTGCGTGCTCTGGCCGGCGGGCGCGAAGGGCGGCGGCTTCGCGGCGGCCGGCGCGGCGCCCGGCAGAGCGCGGATCGGCAACACGCGGCGCGCCTCCTCGCGGGTGTCGTCGATGCGAAGCCGCAGCCGCGCCATCGAGCGGCGGATGGCGCTCTCGTCCTTCTCCGGAGCCAGCGCGCGCAGGCCCTCGGCGGTGGGCAGTTCGACGTTGATGCTGAGCCGGTCGGCATAGCGGCCGGCGCGCGCCAGCAGTTCGTCGCTGGCGTCGGGAATGGTCTTGAGGTGGATGTAGCCGCGGAAGTCGTGCTCCTCGCGCAGCTGGCGCGCGACCTCGACCACCTGCTCCATCGTGTGGTCGGGCGACTTGACGATGCCGCTGGACAGGAACAGGCCCTCGATGCAATTGCGCCGGTAGAAGTCGAGCGTGAGCTGCACCACCTCCTCGACCCGGAAGCGCGCCCGCGGCACGTTGCTCGATGCGCGGTTCACGCAGTAGAGGCAGTCGTACTGGCAGTGGTTGGTCAGCAGCACCTTCAGCAGCGAGATGCAGCGGCCGTCGGGCGCATAGCTGTGGCAGATGCCGGCGCCCTCGGTGGAGCCGATGCCGCGCCCGCCGAGCGAGTCGCGCGGCTGGGAGCCGCTCGACGCGCAGGAAGCGTCGTACTTGGCGGCGTCGGCCAGGATGGCGAGTTTGCGCTGGATTTCCATGGGATCGGTCGAATACTGTATGAATATACAGTTTTAAGCTGATTGTGTCCTGCCCCTGGCGTGCGGTTTTCCGGCCGCGCGACGCCGGCGATGGCTGGTTTTTCAGCCGCCGATTTGCGGGAAAACCGCAGGTCTTCCGAAAAAACTCCAATGGAATCAGTCACTTGGGTTTGACGGCCTGCGTGGCACATGCGTTGCTATCCATGCGGCACACCCGACAGAGGATGGAGACACGCCAATGACCGACCTGCCCGCACTCGCCGCCGCGCCGCCACCGCCGGCCGGCCTCCCACTCACCGCCTCGCACTGACGCGCCGCGCGTCGCGCTTCGATCCGGCCCGCGCCGGGTCGCGCCGCCGCATGGCCGTGCCGGCCGGGGGGAGCCGCTTTTCCCCCATCGCTTGTTCAACCAGAACCACAACGGAGACAGAGAAGATGATCAGAACCCAGAAGAAGAGCACCCGCCTTCGCCCGACCCCCGTGCGCATCGGCACGCTGCTGGCCGTGCTGGCGCTCACCGCCTGCGGCGGCGGCAGCGGCGGAGGTGGAGGCGGCTTCAGCTTCATTCCGCCCGCTGCCGGCGGAGGTGGAGGCGGCTTCAGCTTCATTCCGCCCGCTGCCGGCGGAGGCGGAGGCGGAGGAGGCGGTGGCGGCGCCACGCCCACCGACCCGTCCGGCCCCGGCAACCCGCCGCCGGTCGATGCCACGGTGCGCATCGGCGTGTTGTCCTCGTCGCCGCAGCTGGTGACCGGCGACGACGCGCTGGTCGAGCTGGAGCTGCTGCGCGAGAAGGCCGACGGCAGCCTCGCGGTGTCGGTCGACGGGCGCGACGTGACGGCGGCGTTCTCGCGCGACCCCGCCAGCGGCCGCCTGGTGGGCAAGGTCACGGGGCTCAAGCCGGGCTCCAACGAGCTGGTCGCGAGCTACGGCGGCTACAGCGCGAAGCTGCAGCTGACGGCCTACCCGATCACCGGCCCGGTGATCTCCGGCCCGCACGAGGAGCCCTTCGTGTGCGGCTACGCCACCTTCACCCGCATGGGCGGCCAGGTGCTCAAGCCGCTGGACGACGGCAAGTGCTCGGTGGAGACGCGCGTCGACTACTACTACCGCACCACCGCCGGCAGCAACGTGCGCTTCGTGCCGGAATCGATCACCGCCTACCCGGCCAACATGGCCTGGCTCACCATCAACGGCAAGCAGGTGCCCTACGTGGTGCGGCTCGAAAGCGGCACCATCAACCGCGGGCTGTACCAGTCGGCGATCCTGCACGACGTGCTCAACGAGCCCGCGCCCTCGCCCACCTCGCGCCCGGCCGGCTGGAACGGCACGCTGCTCTACCCGCTGGGTGGCGGCTGCCAGGGCGGATGGTTCCAGCAGGGCAACGACTTCGCCACGCTGATCAACCCGACCTACCAGAGCCGCGGCTTCGCCGTGACCACCTCCACGCTCAACGTCTTCGGCACCAACTGCAACGACCAGCTTTCCTCGGAGACCATCGCGATGGTGAAGGAGCGCTTCATCGAGAACTTCGGCGTGCCGGCCCACACCATCGGCACCGGCGGCTCGGGCGGCTCCTACCAGAGCCACCAGACCAGCGACAACTACCCCGGCCTGTTCGACGGCGTGGTGGTGAGCCAGGTGTTCGCCGACGTCACCTCCTCCACCATCTTCAAGCTGCACGACTCGCGCGTGCTCAACAACTACTTCAACGACCCTGCCACCGCGGCGCTGGCCTACACCACGGCCGAGAAGCAGGCGATCTCGGGCTACCTGCAGATCGGCAACATCCCCAACATGAGCAACAGCGCGGGTCGCCTGGATCCCACTGTTTCGTTCCCCGCGGGCGTGCCCGCCGAGCAGCGCTACAACGCGCTGACCAACCCCACGGGCGCGCGCGCGACGGTGTTCGACCACACGGTGAACGTCTACGGCAAGACCGAGGCCGAGGGCTTCGCGCTGCGCCCGATCGACAACGTGGGCATCCAGTACGGCCTGAACGCGCTCAACGAGGGCAAGCTCGGCATCGAGAAGTTCCTCGACCTGAACGAGCGCGTGGGCGGCGTCGACCGCGACATGAAGCGCACCGCCGCGCGCACCGTGGGCGACATCGACGCGCTGCGCCGGGCCTACCAGTCGGGCCGCATCGTCAACGGCGCGGGCGGGCTGGCCTCCACCGCCATCATCGACCTGCGCGACTACAACGACGGCGCCACCGGCGGCGACATCCACACCAAGATCCACTCGTTCTCGATGCGCGAGCGCCTGCGCCGCGCCAACGGCAACATCGACAACCACGTGATGTGGACCATGGGCGGCGGCAGCGCGGCCGCCTTCGACGAGATGGTGAAGTGGCTCACCGCGGTGAAGGCCGACACCTCCGATCGCACCAAGGCACAGAAGATCGCCGCCAACCGCCCGGCCGACCTGCAGGACGCCTGCTGGAACGCGGGCCTGAAGTACACCGAGGAGCAGACCGCCTTCGGCACCGGCGCGTGCAACACCTTCTACCCGGCCGGCACCACGCCGCGCATGGCAGCGGGCGGCCCGCTCACCGACGACATCGCCAAGTGCCAGCTGAAGCCGCTGAACCCGTCGGACTACAGCGTGAGCTTCAACCCCACGCAATGGGCACGCCTGAACGCAGCCTTCCCCGACGGCGTGTGCGACTGGACCAAGCCCGGCGTCGGCCAGCAGCCGCTCGCCGGCACCTGGCTGTCGTTCGGGCCGTCGCCCGTGAACCTGCTGTTCGACATCACGAAGAAGCTGATGTCGAGCTTCCTGTAAGCCAAGCCGCGGGCGGCCTGCACGCGCGACCGCACATGCAGGCCCGCCCGCCTTTTCCCCTGGAGTGAACCTTGAAAGCATCCATGAAGAAGACCCCTGTGTCCGCCGTCCACCTCGCACTGGGCCTGGCCCTCGGCCTGGCCGCCGCCACCGGCGCGCACGCGCAAGACTTTCCCGCGGGCAAGCCCATCACCATCGTCGTACCCTTCGCGGCCGGCGGCCCCACCGACCGGGTGGCGCGCGACCTGGCCGAGGCCATGCGCAAGCCGCTGGACGGCACCAGCATCGTGATCGACAACGCCGCCGGTGCCGGCAGCACCATCGGCAACGCCAAGGTGGCGCGCGCCCGGCCCGACGGCTACACGCTGCTGCTCACCCACGTGGGCATGGCCACCACGCCGGTGCTCTACCGCAAGCTGCCTTACGACTACGAGACCGACTTCGAATACCTGGGCATGATCAACGACGTGCCCATGACCGTCATCGGCAAGCCCCAGCTGGAGGCCGGCAGCTTCAAGGAACTGCGCGAGTGGATCGCGAAGAACCCCGGCAAGACCAACCTCGGCAACGCGGGCATCGGCTCGGCCTCGCACCTGTGCGGGCTGCTGCTGCAAAGCGAGCTCAAGGCCGAGATGACCACCGTGCCCTACAAGGGCACCGCCCCCGCCATCGCCGACCTGCTCGGCGGGCAGATCGACCTGCTGTGCGACCAGACCACCAACACCACTTCGCAGATCGAGGCCAGGAAGGTCAAGGCCTACGGCGTGACCACGCTCAAGCGGCTGGGCACGCCCGCGCTGAAGGACCTGCCCACGCTGGACGAGTCGGGGCTGAAGAACTTCCAGGTGACCATCTGGCACGGCCTCTACGCGCCCAAGGGCACGCCCGCGCCGGTGCTCAAGAAGCTCAACGACGCGCTCAAGGTCGCGCTGAAGGACCCCGACTTCATCAGGAAGGAGGAAGGCCTGGGCGCGGTGGTGGTGGCCGACCGGCGCGTCGAGCCGGCCGAGCACAGGAAGTTCGTGCAGCAGGAGGTGGCGCGCTTCGGCCCGGTCATCAAGGCCGCCGGCGTGTACGCCGACTGAGGCACGCGCATGGTGCGACGCATGGGCGACAGCGAGGGTAATTCCGCCTCGGCGCGGCAGGGAGTGCTGCATACCATCAGGGCCCTTTGCTGCCCGACGGCGGACTCCCGCTTCCCGCTCCCGTGTCGTCACTGCTCCTATCGGCCGGCCGCGCCGTGCTGAAGCTTTCCGCGCCTTACCGGGCCGGCTTTGCCGGATCGCCCGACGACCTGCGCGACAAGGCCGTGCTGGCGCGCTTCCACGGCGACGCCCCCACCCTCGCGGCCGGGGCGCCGCCTCTCGCGCGCTGGCGCCTGTGGGCCGCCGTCTGCGTGTGGCTGTGCCTCATCGCGGCCGGCGGCGCGCTGGCCTACCTGCTGGGCGAGCGCGCGGGCATCCGCTCGCTGCAGCAGGGCACGCTGCACCGGCTCGACATCTACGCCACCAGCCTGCGCAGCGAGCTCAGCCGCTACGAATACCTGCCGCAGGTGGTGTCGCTGAGCCCCGACGTGCTCGACCTGCTGCGCAAGCCGCGCGACGCCGGCCAGCAGCTGGACGCCAACGTCTACCTCGAGACCGTCAACGCGCACGCGCAGGCCTCGGCCATCTACGTGATGGACGAGACCGGCCTCACGCTGGCCGCCAGCAACTGGAACCAGCCGGGCAGCTTCGTGGACATGAACTTCTCCTACCGCCCCTACTTCCAGGACGCGCTGCGCGGCGTGCCGGGGCGCTTCTACGGCATCGGCACGGTCAGCCGCGAGCCGGGCTACTACTTCTCGTTCGGCATCATCGACGGCGCGCGCCGGCTGGGCGTGGCCACCGTGAAGGTCAACCTCGACAAGCTCGACGCAGCCTGGTCGCATTCGGCCGACCGTGTGTTCGCCATCGACGGCAACGGCGTGGTGTTCCTCTCCTCCGACCCCGGCTGGAAATTCCGCGCGCTGCGCCCGCTGTCGAGCGAGACGCTCCGGCAGCTCGCGCAGACGCGCCAGTACACAGAGGCCGGCGCGCTCACGCCCATCGACATGCGCGAGCACCGGCCGCTGTCGGGCGGCGAAGGCACCGTGGTGCAGCTGCGCGCGAACGAGGAGGCGCCGCAGCGCCCCGGCGCCACGCCCTTCGGCCCCGACTACCTGCTCGACAGCCGCCGGGTCGACGGCACCGACTGGAAGCTCATCATGCTGTCGGACATGAAGCCGGCGCACGCGCTCGCCCGCACCAGCGCGCTGGCCACGATGTTCGCGCTGGTGTTCCTCACGCTGCTGGTGATGTACCTGCAGCAGCGCCGGCGCATCGTGCACCAGCGGCTGGCCGCGCGCGAGGCGCTGCAGGGCGCCTACGACGAGCTGGAGCACAAGGTCGAGCTGCGCACCGAGGCGCTGAGCGAGGCCAACCAGCACCTGCAGACCGAGATCGCCGAGCGCAAGCGCGCCGAGGAGATGCTGAAGAACACGCTCGACGACCTGGTGCAGACCGGCAAGATGGCCGTGCTGGGCCAGATGTCGGCCGGCATCACGCACGAGCTCAACCAGCCGCTGGCCGCGTTGCGCACGCTGTCGGCCAATGCGGTGGTGTTCCTGGAGCGCGGGCAGTCCGAGCAGGTCGACCTGAACCTGCGCACCATCTGCGAGCTGACCGACCGCATGGGCCAGATCACCGCGCAGCTCAAGAAATTCGCGCGCCGCTCGGCGGTGGAACTGCAGTCGGTGGCGCTGGCCGACGTGATCGCCGATGCGCTCTTCCTGCTGGGCCAGCGCATCCGCCAGGAGCGCATCGAGCTCGAGCAGTTCATCGAGCCCGGGCTCTTCGCGCGCTGCGAGGGCAACCGGCTCGAGCAGGTGCTGGTGAACCTGCTGGTCAACGCCTTCGACGCGGTCGCGGCCGCCGGTGCCAGCCCGCGCCGCGTGCGCATCGCGGCGCGCCGCACCGCCGAGGGCGTTGCGGTGGAGGTGCACGACAACGGCACCGGCATCGCGCCCGAGGTGATGCCGCGCCTCTTCGAGCCCTTCTTCACCACCAAGGAACAGGGCCTGGGCCTGGGCCTGGGGCTGGCCATCTCGGCCGGCATCGTGCGCGACTTCGGCGGGCTGCTGCGCGCCGGCGAGGGCGAACTCGGCGGCGCGGCCTTCGTGGTCACGCTGCGCGATGGCGGCACACGCAATGCAGGGAACATTTCATGACTGAACACGAGCTCGAGGTTCTCTTCGTCGAGGACGACCCGGCCGTGCGGCTGGGCAGCACGCAGGCGCTGCAGCTGGCGGGCTTGCGCGTGACGGGCTTCGGCTCGGCCGAGCAGGTGCTGCCGCGCGTGGTGCCGGGCTTTGCCGGCGTGCTGGTCACCGACGTGAGGCTGCCCGGCATGGACGGGCTGGCGCTGCTGTCGCGCGCGCTGCAGATCGACCCGACGCTGCCCGTCATCCTCGTCACCGGCCACGGCGACATCACCATGGCGGTGCAGGCCATGCGCCTGGGCGCCTACGACTTCCTGGAGAAACCCTTCTCGCCCGACCAGCTCACCGAGGTGGTCCAGCGGGCGCTGGAGAAGCGCGCGCTGAGTCTCGAGGTCGACCAGCTGCGCCGCAAGCTCGCGGGCTACGAGTCGATCGAGGCGCGGCTGATCGGGCGTTCCTCGGCCATGCAGCGGCTGCGCCGGCTGGTGCTGGACGTGGCCAGCTCCGACGCCGACGTGCTGATCCTCGGCGAGACCGGCACCGGCAAGGAGCTGGTGGCGCGCTGCCTGCACGACTGCGGGCGCCGGCGCGAGGGCAACTTCGCGGCCATCAACTGCGGCGGCATGCCCGAGGCGCTGTTCGAGAGCGAGATGTTCGGCCACGAGGCCGGCGCCTTCACCGGCGCGGCGCGCAGGCGCATCGGCAAGATCGAGCATGCGCGCGGCGGCACGCTGTTCCTCGACGAGATCGAGACCATGCCGATGAACCTGCAGGTCAAGATGCTGCGCGCCCTGCAGGAGCGGCAGTTCGAGCGGCTGGGCTCCAACGAGCTGCGCCCGATGGACAGCCGCGTGGTCGCCGCCACCAAGGCCGACCTGCTGCAGGCCGCGCAGGCGCAGAAGTTCCGCGACGACCTCTACTACCGCCTGAGCGTGGTGGTGCTGCACCTGCCGCCGCTGCGCGAGCGGCGCGAGGACATTCCGCTGCTGTTCACCCACTTCGCGATGCAGGCGGCGCTGCGCCACGGACGCGAGCAGCCCGCCGTCGCGCCGCGCCACCTGCAGGCGCTGATGGCGCATGCCTGGCCCGGCAACGTGCGCGAGCTGCGCAACATCGCCGACCGCTTCGTGCTCGGGCTGTGGGACGGCGAAGAGGGCTTCCGCAGCCTCGCGCAGGAACCGCACTCGCTCGACGAGCAGATGGCGCAGTTCGAGCGCTACCTGATCCGCGAGGCGCTGGAGGCCTGCAACGGCAGCGCCGCCGCCGCGGCCGAACGCCTGGGCGTGCCGCGCAAGACCCTGTACGACAAGATGCGCCGGCTCGGCCCGCTGGACGCGGCCCCGTCCGACGAGACAATGCCACGGCGCGCGTTGCGCAGCGCCTGAACCTTGGCTAGGCTCGCGGTCAGATGACCGAAGCCGCCACGACCGCCCCACAGCCTGATCCATCCGCCGCATCGGCCCTGCCGCTGGCCACGAGCCTCGCCGAAGGCGGCCTTGCCGCCAGGTTCAACACCCCCGAGGGCGTACCGGCCTTCGCGGTGCGCTGGCAGGGCGCGGTGCACGCCTACCTCAACCAGTGCCCGCATGCCGGCGGGCCGCTCGACTTCGAGGGCCAGGTGCTGGAGAGTTCAGGCCGCTTCCTGATGTGCGCGCGGCACGGCGCCATCTTCGAGCCCGACACCGGCAAGTGCGTCGGCGGCCCGTGCCGGGGCGCGCGGCTCACGCCGGTGGCCGTGCACGAGAAGGCCGACGGCAGCGTTTGGCCCGGCGCGGGCGGCTGAAAGCAAGCCAGGACAAGACAACAACCATCCAGGAGCAACGACATGCGCAACTGCAACACCCTATTTCGCACTCTCCCGCATGCGGCCCTGCCGGCCGCGGCGCTCGCGCTGGCCGGCCTGCTGGCGGGCTGCGCGGGCATGTCCTCGCCGGTGGGCAAGGGCTCCACGGGCATGAAGGTCAGCTCCAGCGCCTTCGCGGACGGCGGCACGATTCCGGCCGAGCACGCGGGCGTTGGCGACTGCGGCGGCAAGAACATCTCGCCGCCGGTGGCCTGGAGCAACCTGCCGGCCAAGACGAAGTCGGTCGCGGTGCTGGTCTTCGACCCGGACGGGGCGGCCGGCCTGGGCGTGTCGCACTGGGTGGCCTACAACATCGCGGCCGAGCGCGGCGAGCTCAAGGCGGGCGAAGGGGCCGCGGGCTCGAACTTCGACTTCACCATGGGCCCGAACGTGGCCGGCACGCCCTCCTACCGCGGCATGTGCCCGCCGGCGGGCGACCGGCCGCACCACTACGTCATGACAGTGATCGCCACCGAGCTCGCGCCGGGCAGCCTGCCCGCCGGCCTGGGCCGCGACGCGCTGCTGGCCGCGCTCAAGGGCCGTGCGCTGGGCGGCCAGAGCGTGGTGGGCCTCTACAGCCGCTGAGCCGGGTTGGCCGCAGTTAATAATTAAGACCTCCTCACGCCAGCCCGCCAGCATTGGCTGCAGCCGCTTCCACGAAAGCTTCATCGATGGCCCTGCCCGCCGCCACCTCCGGCTCCACGCCGGTTTCGCCTTCCGCCGCCGGCGACCTCGACGCCATGTTCGACCTGGCGCCGGTCTCCCTCTGGATCGAGGACTACGGCGACCTCAAGCGCAAGCTCGACGGCTGGCGCGCCGAGGGCATCACCGACCTGGTGGCGCACCTGCAGGCCGAACCGCAGCGGATCAGCGACTGCATGGCGCTGCTGAAGGTGCTGCGGGTCAACCAGCACACGCTGAAGCTCTTCGGCGCCGACAGCGAGCAGACCCTGCTGGGCGCGCTCGACCGCGTGTTCCGCGGCGACATGTCGGCCACCGTGGTGCACGAGCTCGACCAGCTCTGGCGCGGCCAGCTCAGCTTCGAGAGCGAGACCGTCAACTACGCGCTCGACGGCCGCCGGCTCGACGTGCGCGTGCGCGCCCGCGTGCTGCCGGGCTACGAAGACAGCTGGAGCCGCGTGCTGGTGGCGCTGGACGACGTCACCGAGCGCGTGGCCGCGCAGCGCCTGCGCGACGAGAGCGCGATGTACGCGCGCAGCCTGTTCGACCGCTCGCCGGTGTCGCTGTGGGTGGAAGACTTCAGCGCGGTGCGCTCGCTGATGGAAACCATCCGCTCGCGCGGCATCACCGACTTCGCCACCTTCATCAAGGTGCACCCCGACTTCGTGACGCGCTGCATGCAGGAGATCCGCGTCATCGACGTCAACCACGAAACGCTGCGCATGTTCGGCGCGCCCGACCTGCAGACGCTGCTGGGCAACCTGCCGCGCATCTTCCGCGACGAGATGCGCGAGTCCTTCGCCGAGCAGCTGCAGGACCTTTGGAACGGCAAGACCGTGCAGCACCGCGAGGTGCTCAACTACTCGCTGTCGGGCGAGGTGCTCAACATCCACATGCAGTTCGCGGTGCAGGACGACCGGCTCGACACCTGGGACCTGGTGCTGGTCTCGCTGGTCGACATCACCGCGCGCAAGAAGGCCGAGGCGTATCTCGAATACCTCGGCAAGCACGACGTGCTCACGCAGCTGTGCAACCGCACCTACTACACCGAGGAGCTCAACCGCCTCTCGCGCAAGGGCCCGTGGCCGGTGTCGATCGTGGCCATCGACCTCAACGGCCTGAAGCAGGTCAACGACCAGGAAGGCCACGCCGCCGGCGACACCCTGCTGCGCCGCATGGGCGAGGTGCTCGACAAGGCCGTCGACCTGCCCGCCTGGCCCGCGCGCATCGGCGGCGACGAGTTCGCGGTGCTGCTGCCCATGACCGACGAACGCGGCGCCGAGGCCATGCGCGAGCGCATCCTCACGCTGCTGGAAATGAACAACCAGTTCCACGCCGGCCAGAGCGGCCACGCGCTGAGCCTGGCCATCGGCCTCGCGACCTGCCACGGCGACGAGCCGCTGGAGGCCGCGCTGCAGCGGGCCGACCGGGCGATGTACGAGGACAAGTCGCGGTACTACGAGAGCACCGAAGCCGACCGCCGCAGGTAGGGCTGCCAGCGCTGGCGCCCGCTATCGGGAAGACGGTTCTCCATCGCCCGGCCCCCTCACCCGCTCCAGCACGAAATCGATGAAGGTCCGGATCGCCCGCGTGTGCTGGCGGTTGGGCATGTAGAGCATGAACATCTGCGTGCCGAAGATCGAGAGGCGCCAGTCGTCCAGCGTGGTCACCACGTCGCCGCGGCGCACGTCTTCCTGCACCACGTAGTCGGGCACGAGGCCTATGCCCAGGCCGGCGAGGATGGCCTGGCGCAGGAACAGGAAGTTCTCGGAGATCAGCGTGGGCTCCAGGATCACCTCGCGTCTAGTTTCGCCCTGGTAGGCCGACACGCGCAGCTGCCGGCCGATGACGGCGGCCGTGACCACCGGCGCGCCCTGCAGCGCGTCGAGCTGCACCGGCAGCGGGTTCTTCGCGGCGTACTCGCTCGAGGCGCAGGCCACGTAGCGCACCGGCCCCATCGCGCGCGCCACCAGGTTCTGCGGGGGCTCGGGAATCACGCGGATGGCGATGTCCACTTCGTCGCGCAGCAGGTCCTCGATGCGGTTCTCGAACACCACGTCAAGCACGATGCCGGGGTACTGGCGCTTGAAGTCGATCAGCCAGTCGGCCATGACCAGCTGCCCGTATCCGCTGGGCACGCTCAGGCGCACGCGGCCCTGCAGGCCCTGGCCCAGCGTGGTGACGGATTCGCGCGCCGCCAGCAGCTCGGCCTGGATGGCGATGCCGTGCTGGTACAGGCGCAGGCCGATCTCGGTCGGCTCGGCGCGCCGGGTGGTGCGCCGCACGAGCTGCGCACCGACCGAGCGTTCGAGCTGGTTCAGGTGGTAGCTGACGTTGGCGCGGGTCATCTTGAGCCGCCGCGCGGCCGCGCTCAGGTTGCCGGCGTCGAGGATTTCCACCAACAGGGTGAGCGACTGGAGGTCCATGGGCCGATTGTGTCAAAAATGCTTTGACAGTCTGTCAACCGGCTATGCAATTGTCAAAGCGCCAGCTCAGGCCAAGAATGCCGGGTTCACCCCAGAGCCTCGGACCCACCTGGTCCGCAACGCGAGAGACAAGCAAGCACATGGCCACCGACAGCACCCCCAGCCCCTCCACGTCCACCGGTCCCGTCACCTTCGAACGTCTAGGCGACGTGTTCTTGGTGACCATCGACAACCCGCCCGTCAACGCCCTGGGCGTGGACGTGCGCCGCGGCCTCGTGGCCGCCATCGACGCGGCCGAGGCCGACGGCGCGGCCAAGGCGGTGCTGATCGTCGGCGCGGGCCGCAACTTCATCGCGGGTGCCGACATCCGCGAGTTCGGCAAGACGCCGCAGCCGCCCTCGCTGCCCGAGGCCTGCCTGAAGATCGAGAACTGCACCAAGCCGGTGATCGCCGCCATCCACGGCGCCGCGCTCGGCGGCGGGCTGGAAGTGGCGCTGTCGGCGCACTACCGCATCGCCTCGCCCACCGCCAAGCTGGGCCTGCCCGAAGTGGCGCTGGGCCTGCTGCCCGGCTCGGGCGGCACGCAGCGCGCGCCGCGCCTCATCGGCGTGAAGCCCGCCATCGAACTCATGCTCAGCGGCCGCCACGCGGGCGCGAAGGAAGCGCTGTCGCTCGGCCTCGTCGACCGCCTCGCCACCGAAGCAGACGCGCGCGCCGAAGGCCTCGCCTACGCGAATGAACTGGTCGCCGCCAACGCCCCCGTGCGCCGCACCCGCGACGCCGGCGCGCTGGCCGACAAGGAAGCCGCCCGCGCCGCCCTCGAAGCCGCGCGCGCCGACACCGCCAAGAAGAGCCGCGGCCTGTTCTCGCCGATGAAGATCGTCGAAGCCGTCGAGGCCGCGCTCACGCTGCCCTTCGACGAAGGCATGGCGCTGGAGCGCAAGCTGTTCCTGCAGTGCATCGACAGCCCGCAGCGCGCCGGCCTGATCCACGCCTTCTTCGCCGAACGCGAAGTGCTCAAGGCACCCGAGACCAAGTCGGCCAGCCCGCGCGCGCTGGAGTCGGCCGGCATCGTCGGCGGCGGCACCATGGGCGCGGGCATCGCGGTGGCGATGCTCGACGCGGGCTTGCCCGTGACCATGATCGAGCGCGACGACACGCAGCTCGCGCGCGGCCGCGCCAACGTCGAGAAGGTGTACGACGGCCTCATCGCCAAGGGCCGCATGACGCCCGAGGCCAAGGCCGCCGTCATGGCGCGCTTCTCGGGCTCGACCAGCTACGACGCGCTCGCCAACGTCGACATCGTGGTGGAAGCCGTGTTCGAGGACATGGCCGTGAAGAAGGCCGTGTTCGCCGAGCTCGACCGCGTGTGCAAGCGCGGCGCGGTGCTGGCCACCAACACCTCGTACCTCGACATCGACGAGATCGCCGCCAGCATCTCGCGCCCGCAGGACGTGGTGGGCCTGCACTTCTTCTCGCCCGCCAACATCATGAAGCTGCTGGAGATCGTGGTGCCCGCCAAGGTGAGCGCCGACGTGGTCGCCACCGGCTTCGAGCTCGCCAAGAAGCTCAAGAAGGTGCCGGTGCGCGCCGGCGTGTGCGACGGCTTCATCGGCAACCGCATCCTGGCCGTGTACCGCCAGGCCGCCGACCACATGATGGAAGACGGCGCATCGCCCTACCAGATCGACGAGGCGGTGCGCAACTTCGGCTACCCGATGGGCCCCTTCCAGGTGTCGGACCTCGCGGGCGGCGACATCGGCTGGGCCACGCGCAAGCGCAAGGCCGCCACGCGCGACCCGAAGGCGCGCTACGTGCAGATCGCCGACCGCATCTGCGAGCGCGGCTGGTTCGGCCAGAAGACGCAGCGCGGCTACTACCTCTACCCCGAGGGCGCCCGCACCGGCCAGCCCGACCCCGAGGTGCTGGCCATCATCGACGCCGAGCGCGAGCGCGCCGGCATCAAGCCGCGCGCCTTCACCGAAGAAGAAATCATGCGCCGCTACATGGCCGCGATGATCAACGAGGGCGCCAACGTCGTGCTGCAGCGCATCGCGCTGCGCCCGCTCGACGTGGACGTGACCTTCCTCTACGGCTACGGCTTCCCGCGCCACCGCGGCGGCCCGATGAAGTACGCCGACACCGTGGGCCTGCCCAAGGTGCTGGCCGACATCCAGGAGTTCGCGAAGGAAGACCCGGTCTTCTGGAAGCCCTCGCCGCTGCTGGTGCAACTGGTCGAGCGCGGCGCCGACTTCGCGAGCCTCAACCAATCCGAGTAATCACAGGCACAGACAAAGCCAGCCGTCCAAGGAGACACCCCCATGCGTGAAGCCGTCATCGTTTCCACCGCCCGCACCCCGCTGACCAAGGCGCACCGCGGCGAATTCAACATCACCCCCGGCCCCACGCTGGCGGCCTTCGCCGTGAAGGCGGCGGTGGAGCGCTCGGGCCTCGACCCCGCGCTGATCGAGGACGCGATCCTCGGCTGCGGCTACCCCGAAGGCACCACCGGCCGCAACATCGCGCGCCAGGCCATCATCCGCGCGGGCCTGCCGATCTCCATCGCCGGCACCACGGTCAACCGCTTCTGCGCCTCGGGCCTGCAGGCCATCGCCATGGCCGCGGGCCGCATCGTGGTGGACGGCGCGCCGGCCATGATCGCGGGCGGCGTCGAAAGCATCTCGCAGATCCGCAGCCGCAGCGCCACCGACTCCGGCGACAGCGGCATGGACCCGTGGATCGTCGAGCACAAGCCCGAGCTGTACATGGCGATGATCGAGACCGCCGACATCGTCGCCAAGCGCTACAACATCAGCCGCGAGGCGCAGGACCGCTTCTCGGCCGAGAGCCAGCGCCGCACCGAAGAAGCGCAGATCGCCGGCCGCTACAAGGACGAGATCGTTGCCTGCACCACCACGATGGCCGTCACCGACAAGGAGACGAAGGAAGTCAGCTACCGCGAAGTGACCGCCACCGAAGACAACTGCAACCGCCGCGGCACCACCTACGAGGCGCTCGCCAAGCTCAAGCCCGTGATGGGCGAGGACAAGTTCATCACCGCCGGCAACGCCTCGCAGCTGTCGGACGGCGCATCGGCCTGCGTGCTGATGGAAGCCAAGGATGCCGAGCGCGCCAACATCAAGCCGCTGGGCGCCTTCCGCGGCCTCGCGGTGGGCGGCTGCGAGCCCGACGAGATGGGCATCGGCCCGGTGTTCGCGGTGCCCAAGCTGCTCGCGCGCCACGGCCTCAAGGTGCAGGACATCGGCCTGTGGGAACTCAACGAGGCCTTCGCCTCGCAGTCGATCTACTGCCAGGACAAGCTGGGCATTCCCTCGGAGCTGCTCAACGTGAACGGCGGCGCGATCTCCATCGGCCACCCCTTCGGCATGACCGGCGCGCGCCTCGCGGGCCACGTACTCATCGAAGGCAAGCGCCGCGGCGCGAAGTACGCGGTGGTGACGATGTGCATCGCCGGCGGCATGGGCGCCGCCGGTCTCTTCGAAATCTACTGAAGAGGAGCCAGCAATGGACCTGAACTTCACCCCCGAAGAAGAAGCCTTCCGCAGCGAGGTGCGCGCGTTCCTGGCCGCGAAGCTGCCCGTGCGGCTGTCCGAGAAAGTGCGCAGCGGCAAGATCCTCGAGAAGGCCGACATGCAGGAATGGCACGCCATCCTCAACGAGCGCGGCTGGCTCGCCAACCACTGGCCCGAGCAGTACGGCGGCCCGGGCTGGACGGCGGTGGAGAAGTTCATCTTCGAGAACGAATGCGCGCTGGCCTTCGCGCCGCGCATCGTGCCCTTCGGCGTGAACATGCTCGGCCCGGTGCTCATCAAGTACGGCAACGAGGCGCAGAAGAAGCACTGGCTGCCGCGCATCCTCAATGGCGCCGACTGGTGGTGCCAGGGCTATTCGGAACCCGGCGCGGGCTCCGACCTCGCTGCAGTGAAGACCTCGGCCGTGCGCGGCATCGACGCGCAGGGCGACCACTTCATCGTGAACGGCCAGAAGACCTGGACCACGCTGGGCCAGCACGCCAACATGATCTTCTGCCTGGTGCGCACCAACCGCGAGGCGAAGAAGCAGGAAGGCATCAGCTTCCTGCTGATCGACATGACCTCGCCCGGCGTGGAAGTGCGCCCCATCATCACGCTCGACGGCGAGCACGAGGTCAACGAGGTGTTCTTCTCCGACGTGCGCGTGCCCGCCGAGAACCTCGTGGGCGAGGAGAACAAGGGCTGGACCTGCGCCAAGTACCTGCTGACCTACGAGCGCACCAACATCGCGGGCGTGGGCTTCTCGGTGGCCGCGCTCGAACAGCTCAAGGGCATCGCGGCCACGCAGACCAAGAACGGCAAGCCGCTGGCGGAAGACCCTGCCTTCGCCGCGCGCATGGCACGCGTCGAGATCGACCTGGAGAACATGAAGACCACCAACCTGCGCGTGATCGCGGCGGTGGCCGGCGGCGGCGTGCCCGGCGCTGAAAGCTCGATGCTGAAGATCCGCGGCACCGAGATCCGCCAGGAAATCTCGTCGCTGGCCCGCCGCGCGATGGGCGTCTACGGCCGCCCCTTCATCGCGGAAGCACTGAAGGACGGCTACACCGGCGAGACCTTCGGCCCCGATTACGCATCGGCCGCCGCCTCGCGCTACTTCAACAACCGCAAGCTGTCCATCTTCGGCGGCTCCAACGAAATCCAGAAGAACATCATCAGCAAGATGATCCTCGGCCTGTAAAGGAGACATGCAATGAACTTCGAACACACCGAAGACCGGCGCATGCTCGCCGACAGCCTGAACCGCTTCATCAGCGAGCAGTACGCCTTCGACGCGCGCGACCGCATCGCGAAGTCGGAGCACGGCTTCAGCAAGGAAATCTTCCAGCAGTTCGCAGAGCTCGGCGTGATCGGCGCCCTCTTCAGCGAGGCCGATGGCGGCTTCGGCGGTGGCGGCTTCGACATCGCCGTGGTCTTCGAGGCACTGGGCCGCGGCCTGGTGGTCGAGCCGCTGCTGGGCGCGGTGATGGTCGGCGAGGCGATCAGCGCCGCCGGCAGCGACACGCAGAAGGAAAAGCTCGGCGACATCATCAACGGCGCGGTCGTCGCGGCCTTCGCGCACGACGAAGCCGACACGCACTACGAGCGCACCCGCGTGCAGACCAAGGCCGAGCGCAATGGCGACGGCTGGGTGCTGCACGGCACCAAGGCTGTGGTGCCGCAGGGCGAGCAGGCCGACCTGTTCCTCGTCTCGGCCCGCACCTCGGGCAACGTGGACGACGAAGCGGGCATCTCGCTCTTCCTCGTGCCCGCGAAGACGGCCGGCCTCACGGTGCGCGGCTGCCCCGCCATCGACGGCGGCCGGGTCGCCGAACTCTCCTTCGACGGCGTGAAGCTGGGCGCCGACGCGCTGCTGGGCGCCGAAGGCCAGGGCCATGCCACGCTGGAACGCGCCATCGGCCGCGGCGTGCTCGCGCTGTGCGCAGAAGCGCTGGGCGCGATGGAAGCCGCCAAGACCGCGACGCTCGACTACCTGCGCACGCGCAAGCAGTTCGGCACGCTGATCGGCAGCTTCCAGGCGCTGCAGCACCGCATGGCCGACCTGCTGCTCGAAATCGAACAGGCCCGCTCGGCCGTCATCAACGCTGCAGCGGCCATCGACACCGGCGACCGCCTCACACGCGAGCGCGCGCTGTCGGCCGCCAAGTTCAGCATCGGCCGCATCGGCGCGCTGGTGGCGCAGGAAAGCATCCAGATGCACGGCGGCATCGGCATGACCTGGGAGCTGCCGCTGCCTCACTACGCCAAGCGGCTCGTGATGATCGACCACCAGCTGGGCGACGAAGACCATCACCTGCAGCGCTATATCGCCCTGGGCAAGGAGCTTGCGCAATGAGCGACAACAAGACGATCCTGATCTCACAGGAAGGTGCGGTGCGCATCCTCACCAACAGCAACCCCGCCTCGCGCAACGCGATCACGCCCACGCTGTACGCCGAACTCTCGGCCGCGCTGGCCGACGCGCAGAACGACCCCGAGGTGGGCGCCATCGTCTTCACCGGCGCGGGCGACTTCTTCTGCTCGGGCGGCGACCTCAACCTGCTGGCCAAGCGGCGCGAGCTGCCGGCGTCGGAGCGCCGCCAGATCCTCGAGGGCCTCAACAACCTGATCCGCGCGCTGCGCGACTGCAGCAAGCCGGTGATCGCGGCCATCGAGGGCGGCGCCGCGGGCGCGGGCCTGTCGATGGCGCTGGCCTGCGACATGCTGGTGTCGGCGCGCGACGCGTTCTTCACCGTGGCCTACGTCAAGGTCGGCCTCACGCCCGACGGCGGCGCCACCGCCTTCCTCGCGGAGTTCGTCTCGCGCCAGCTGCTCACCGAGATGTGCCTCACCGGCGACCGCATGCCGGCTGAGCGCCTGCACGCGCTGGGCGCCGTCAACCGGCTCACCGACAAGGGCGCCGCGCTGGCCGAGGCCATCGCGCTCGCCGCCAAGGTGGCGAACGGGCCGGAGCGCGCCAGCGCCCGCATCAAGTCGCTGTGCCGCCAGGCGCACCGCGTCACGCTGGAACAGCAGCTCGACGCCGAGGCCGTGTTCATGGTCGAGTCGCAGGCGGATGCCGAGGCGGCCGAAGGCATCGGCGCCTTCCTCGGCAAGCGCAAGGCCGACTTCGCGGCGCTGCGCCGCCAGAAGCCGAGCGCGTCCTGACGCGGGCTGCGAACTCCGCCTTCCTGCCTCGCACGCGGTGCGGGGCTTTCTCGTTTCCAGGGAGTTGAACTCATGCCTCTGCCGAATTCCTCGTCGCTGCCGCTTGCCGGCGTGCGCGTTCTCGATCTGTCCCGCATCCTCGCGGGCCCCTGGTGCGGCATGGTGCTGGCCGACATGGGCGCCGAAGTCATCAAGGTGGAGCACCCCGGCCGCGGCGACGACACGCGCGACTGGGGCCTGCGCGTCGGCAAGACCGAGACCGCCTACTTCAACAGCGTGAACCGCAACAAGCGCTCCGTCACGCTCGACCTGCAGACGCCCGAGGGCCAGCAGCTCGCGCGCGATCTCGCGAAGCAGTGCGACGTGGTGATACAGAACTTCAAGTTCGGCGGCATCGACAAGCTCGGCCTGGGCTACCAGCAGCTCAGCAAGGAGAACCCGCGCCTCGTCTACTGCTCGATCTCGGGCTACGACCGCACCGGCCCCGAGGCCGCACGCCCCGGCTACGACCTCGTGGTGCAGGGCGAGGCCGGCCTGATGGCGCTGAACGGCGAGGCGAACCAGCCGCCGCTGAAGTTCGGAGTGGCGGCCGTCGACCTGTTCACCGGCATGTACTCGGCGCAGGCCATCCTCGCGGCGCTCTACCAGCGCGAGAAGACCGGCAAGGGCCGCCATGTGGAGATGGCGCTCTTCGACTGCGGCCTGATGATCACCGCCTACTACGGCCTCGAAGCGCTGCTCATGGGCGAAGACCCGCCGCGCTACGGCAACTCGCATCCATCGATCGTGCCGTATGGCGTGTTCGACGCGGCCGACGGCCCGCTGGTCATCACCGTGGGCAACAACGCGCAGTTCGCGCGCTTCTGCACCGAGGTGATCGAGCGGCCCGACCTCGCGGCCGACGAGCGATTCAAGACCAACATCCTGCGCTCAGCCAACCGCGCCGCGCTGCTGCCCGAGCTGCATGCCGAGCTGGCGAAGCGCCAGCGCGCCGACTTGCTCGCGAAGCTCACCGCCGCCGGCATTCCCTGCGGCGAGGTGCTGGGCCTGCTCGAAGCGCTGAACTCCAAGCGCGCCACCGAAGCCGGCCTCGTGACCACGCAGCCGCATCCGGTGGCCGGCACGGTCAACGTGCTCGCGCCGCCCTACCGCTTCGACGGCGAGCGCCTGCCGGTGCGCAGCGCGCCGCCCACGCTGGGCGAAGGCACGCACGACGTGCTGCAGTCGCTGCTGGGGCTGTCGGACGAGAAGCTGGCCGCGCTGAAGGCCGGCGGCGTCGTCTGAATGAGCGCGAACGAATGAATGAACGAACCGAATCCTTGAAGAAATGAAGTCCATGGCCTCTCCCGCTTTCCGCCCCCTGCGCCGCGCGCTCCTCGCGCTCGCCCTGCCCCTCGTCACCGGCGCAGCCTTCGCCCAGGCCTGGCCCGCCAAGCCGATCACGCTGATCGTGCCCTTCCCGCCCGGCGGCCCCACTGACGTGGCCTCGCGCATCGTGGCGCAGAAGATGTCGGCCTCGCTCGGCCAGAGCATCGTGATCGACAACCGCAGTGGTGCATCGGGCACCGTGGGCGCCGCTGCCGCCGCGCGGGCGCCGGCCGACGGCTACACCTTCGTGACGCTGGCCACGCCCACGCTGCTGGCCTCGCACCTCTACGGCCCCACCGGCTACGACATCTTCAAGAACTTCACGCCCGTGGGCAGCATTTACGACCTGCCGATCGTGCTGGTGGTCAATCCGAAGTCGCTGCCCGACGTGACCGGCGTGCAGGGCCTGATCGCCAAGGCCAAGGCCGAGGGTGGCAAGCTCAACTACACCAGCGCGGGCGCCGGCAGCTTCGGCCACCTGACGACCGAGCAGCTCAAGACCATCGGCAAGTTCGACATGCAGCACGTACCCTATCGCGGCAGCGCACCGGCCGTGACCGACCTGATCGGCGGCCAGGTGCCCGCGATGTTCTCCGACCTCGTGGGCGTGCTGCCGCACGTCAAGGCCGGCAAGCTGCGCGCCATCGCGGTCGGCTCGGGCCAGCGCGTGAGCCTGTTGCCCGACGTGAAGACGGTGGCCGAGCAGGGCTTCCCCGGCTTCGACGCGACCTCGTGGGGCGGTCTGCTGGCACCGGCCGGCACGCCCAAGGACATCGTCGAGCGCATGAGCGCCGAGCTGAAGAAGGCACTGGCCGACAAGGAAGTGCAGGAGAAGCTGCAGAGCGTCGGCACCTTCGCGGCCTACCGCACGCCGGAGCAGACGGGCGTGCGCATGCGCGAGGATTTCGAGCGCTGGGGCAAGGTCATTCGCGACAACCACATCACGAACCAGTAGAACAACCGGACCGGCAGGGCGACGACATCAAGGAGACAAAGACATGACGCAGAAGTACGAGAACAACTACAGCACCCCGGTCGGCGCGCCATTCCGCCCCGCGTTGCCCGTGCGCAGCCTCGCCGACATCCGCAAGCTCGAGGAGACGCCGCTGGAGCAGGCGCTCACGGTGCGCAGCACCTACGAGATCTTCCGCAATGCCGGCCATGCCTTCGGCGAGAAGACCGCACTGACCTTCCTGCGCACCGGCAACCCGGCCGACGAGCCGATCCGCTGGTCGTATGCCGAGCTGCTCGCGCGCATCCACCAGACCGCCAACATGCTGCACACGCTGGGCGTGGGGCCGGACGACGCCGTGGCCGTGCTGCTGCCCGGCTGCCTGGAGTACCACCTGGCGCTGTGGGGCGGCGAGGCCGCCGGCATCGTGCAGCCGCTGAACCCGCTGCTCACCGACGAAAAGCTGGTGGCGCTGATGACCGCGGGCCGCGCCAAGGTGCTGATCGCCTACGGCTCCGACGCAGAATCGGGCATGTGGTCGAAGGCGATGCGCCTGCGCGGCCAGGTGCCCACGCTCACCACGGTGCTGCGCGTGGCGCCGCACGACGAGGCGCCGGGTGCGGCGGGTGCATTGCCAGAAGGCGTGGCTGAATTCGACGTGCTGCGCGCCGCGCAACCGAACGACCGCCTGGTGAGCGGCCGCGACATCGCGCCTTCGGACATCGCCGCCTACTTCCATACCGGCGGCACCACCGGCGCACCCAAGCTCGCGCGCCACAGCCACGGCGCCCAGGTGTTCACCGCATGGGCCAGCGTGCAGGTCGCGGGCATGAACGAGAACGGCATCTCCATCAACGGCTATCCGCTCTTCCACGTGGCGGGCGTGCTGCCGGCCTCGCTCTCGTCGCTGTCGGCGGGCGTGGAGGTGATCATTCCCACGCCCTCGCTGCTGCGCAACAAGGAGGTGCTGGCCAACTACTGGAAGCTGGTGGCCAGGTACCGCCCGACCTCGCTGTCGGCCGTGCCCACCGTGCTCGCGGCGCTGGCGAATGTGCCGCTGGACGGCGCGGACATCTCCTCCATCACCTACTGCCGCACCGGCGCCGCCGTGCTCGCGCCGGAACTGGCCGCGCGCTTCGAGCGCCTGTTCGGCCTGCACGTGCACGAGAGCCTGGGCATGACGGAGATGGCAGGCATCTCGACCATCACACCGCCCGGCGTGAACGGGCCCGCGGGCTGCGTGGGCTTTCGGCTGCCCTACATGCAGATGCGCGTGGTGGCGCTCGACGAGAACGGCAACGCGACCGACCGCGAGATGCCGCGCGGCCAGCAGGGCATGGTGCTCTTCAAGTCGCCCAACGTGTTCTCGGGCTTCGTAGACCCTGCGGACAACGCCAAGGCCTTCACCGCCGACGGCTGGCTCGCCACAGGCGACCTGGGCTGGATCGACGACGAGGAGCGGCTCAACCTCACCGGCCGCTCGAAGGACCTCATCATCCGCAGCGGCCACAACATCGACCCCAAGACGATCGAGGACGCACTGGGCGCGCACCCCGCCGTGCAGCTGTGCGCAGCCGTGGGCGCACCCGATGCCTACGCAGGCGAGCTGCCCGTGATCTTCGCGACGCTGGTGCCCGGCGCCTCGGCGACAGAAGAAGAGCTGCTGGCCTTCACCGCCGCGCGCGTCGACGAAGCGCCCGCACGGCCCAAGTGGGTGTCGGTGATCGCGACCATGCCGATGACCAACGTCGGAAAGATCTACAAGCCCGAGCTGCGCGCGATGGCCGCGCTGCAGGTGGTGAACGCCGCCGTCGCCGAAGCCTGTGCCGAGCTGGGCGTGCCCGAGGCCGCACGGCCCGTGGCGAAGACCGAGGGCGAGAGCCTCGTGCGCGTGCAGATCGATGGCACTGCGGCGGGCGCGCTGGCCGCGCCGCTGCAGGAGCGGCTGCACAAGGCCCTGGAGCCCCTGCCCTTCAAGACGCGCATCTCCACGCAGTAACGCAGTACGGCGAGCCGACGATTTTTTTGAAACCAAGACCGAGAGACAGAGACAAGCCATGACGACCTTCCGCCTTCCGAACCGCCGCGCCCTGCTGTGCGCCGCCGCTTCCGCCGCCACGCTGTGCGCGCTGCTCCCCGCTCAGGCGCAGGCGCAGGCACAGGCCCCCTACCCCAACAAGCCCATCCGCATGGTCGTGCCCTTCGCCGCGGGCGGCGCCACCGACGTGCTCGCGCGCGTGATCGGCCAGAAGATGTCGGCCGGCATGGGCCAGCCCGTCATCATCGACAACAAGCCCGGTGCGGCCGGCATCATCGGCACCGACGCGGTCGCCAAGGCCGCGCCCGATGGCTACACCATCGTGCTGGGCCTGAGCAACTCGCTCATGACCAACGAGTTCCTCTACGAGAAGCTGCCCTACGACACCGCGCGCGACCTCGCGCTGGTCTACCAGATCGCAGCGGCGCCGCTGGTGCTGGTGGTACACCCGAGCGTGTCGGCCAAGACCGGCCCCGAACTGCTGAAGTACGTCGTCGCCAACAAGGGCAAGGTGGCCTACGGCTCTTACGGCATCGGCGCGTACCCGCACCTGGCCGGCGCGCACATGAGCCTGGCGACGCAGTCGGACATGAGCCACGTCGCCTACAAGGGCGAGGCGCCGATGATGCAGGACCTGATCGGCGGCCAGATCCAGATGGCCTACGCCAGCGCGCTGGTGGCCAAGCCGCACATCGACTCCGGCAAAGTCCGCGCCATCGGCGTGAGCGGCGAGCGCCGCATGAGCACGCTGCCCAATGTGCCCACGCTGGCCGAGCAGGGCCTGAAGGACGAGGCCTACCGCGTGACCGGCTGGCTCGCCATCGCGGCGCCCGCGAAGACGCCCAAGCCCATCGTCGACCGCATCGCCGACGAAGTGCGCAAGGCCACGCAGCAACCCGACGTGCGCGAGCGCGTCGCGGCCATGGGCTTCGAGATCAAGGAGAGTTCGCCCGAGCTCTTCGCCACCGCGTGGAAGGCCGAGCGCCCGGTGTGGGAGCGCCTCATCAAGCAGTCGGGCGCCAAGCTCGAGTAAGCCCTGCGCTCATCCATTCATTTCTTCTTCTCTTCTCTGCTTCGTCATTCAAAGGAACAGCCATGAAGGTTCTGGTGCCCGTCAAACGGGTCGTCGATTACAACGTCAAGGTGCGCGTGAAGAGCGACGGCACCGGAGTGGACATTGCCAACGTCAAGATGAGCATGAACCCCTTCGACGAGATCGCCGTTGAAGAAGCGGTTCGGCTGAAGGAAAAGGGCGTGGTCACCGAAGTCATCGCCGTCTCCTGCGGCGACGCCAAGAGCCAGGAGACCCTGCGCACCGCCATGGCCATCGGCGCCGACCGCGGCATCCTGGTGGAAACCTCTGAAGAACTGCAGCCCCTGGCCGTGGCCAAGCTGCTGAAGGCCTTGGTCGACAAGGAACAGCCCCAGCTCATCATCCTCGGCAAGCAGGCCATCGACGACGATGCCAACCAGACCGGCCAGATGCTGGCTGCGCTGGCTGACCTGCCCCAAGCCACCTTCGCTTCGAAGGTCGAGGTCGCAGGCGACAAGGCCACCGTCACCCGCGAAGTCGACGGCGGCCTGGAGACCGTGGCGCTGACGCTACCCGCAGTCATCACCACCGACCTGCGCCTGAACGAGCCGCGCTACGTGACGCTGCCCAACATCATGAAGGCCAAGAAGAAGCAGCTGGACACGGTCAAGCCTGAAGACCTGGGCGTGGACGTGAAGCCCCGCCTGAAGACCCTGAAGGTCGCGGAGCCGCCGAAGCGTGGTGCCGGCATCAAGGTGCCCGACGTTGCGACGCTGGTGGACAAACTGAAGAACGAAGCGAAGGTGATCTGAGCATGACCGCACTTGTTATTGCCGAACACGACCACGCCAGCATCAAGCCGGCCACCCTCAACACCGTGACCGCAGCACTGGCCTGCGGCGGCGACGTCCACGTGCTTGTGGCCGGTGCCAATGCAGCCGAAGCGGCCAAGGCTGCCGCACAAATCGCAGGCGTTTCGAAGGTCATCGCAGCCGACAGCCCGAGCCTCGCTGAAAACCTCGCCGAGAACGTCGCAGCCCAGGTGCTCGCGATCGCCGGCAACTACAGCCACATCCTGTTCCCCTCGACCGCCAACGGCAAGAACGTCGCTCCGCGCGTGGCCGCCAAGCTCGATGTGGCGCAGGTCAGCGACATCACGGCCGTGGTGAGCGCCAACACCTTCGAGCGTCCGATCTATGCGGGCAACGCGATTGCCACCGTGCAGAGCAGCGATGCGACCAAGGTGATCACGGTTCGCACGACCGGTTTCGATGCGGCTGCAGCAACGGGCGGCAGCGCAGCCGTCGAATCGGCTGCAGGCGTGGCCGACAGCGGCAAGAGCAGCTTCGTGGGCCGTGAAGTCACGAAGAGCGAGCGCCCCGAACTGACGGCCGCCAAGATCATCGTCTCCGGCGGCCGTGCCCTCGGCAGCGCAGAGAAGTTCACCGAGGTGATGGCCCCCCTGGCCGACAAGCTGAACGCCGGCCTCGGCGCGAGCCGCGCAGCCGTCGACGCGGGCTACGCCCCGAACGACTGGCAGGTGGGCCAGACGGGCAAGATCGTCGCGCCTCAGCTGTACATCGCAGCGGGCATCTCGGGCGCGATCCAGCATCTGGCCGGCATGAAGGACTCCAAGGTGATCGTGGCGATCAACAAGGACGAAGAGGCGCCGATCTTCTCGGTGGCCGACTACGGCCTGGTGGCCGACCTGTTCACGGCCGTGCCGGAACTGGTGAAGGCCGTGTAAGGGAAAGGCCGCGACGATGAAGACCCGCATCACCGAACTGCTGGGCATCCGCTACCCGATCATCCAGGGCGGCATGCAATGGGTGGGCCGCGCCGAGCTGGCGTCGGCCGTGTCGAACGCTGGGGGCCTCGGCATCGTCACCGCGCTCACGCAGCCTACGCCCGACGACCTGCGCCGCGAGATCGAGCGCACGCGCACGATGACCGACAAGCCCTTCGGCGTGAACCTCACGATCCTGCCGGCGGTGAAGCCGCCGCCCTATGCGGAGTACGTGCAGGCCATCATCGACAGCGGCGTGAAGATCGTCGAGACCGCGGGCAACAGCCCGAAGGACTTCATCGCGGCGCTGAAGCAGCACGGCGTGAAGATCGTCCACAAGTGCACCTCGGTGCGCCATGCGCTCTCGGCGGAGCGCAACGGCGTCGATGCGGTGTCGGTCGACGGCTTCGAGTGCGCGGGCCATCCGGGCGAGGACGACGTGCCCGGCCTCGTGCTGCTGCCGGTGGCGGCGCGCAAGCTGCGCACTCCGATCATCGCCTCGGGCGGCATCGCCGACGGGCGCGGCATGGCGGCGGCGCTGGCACTGGGCGCCGAGGGCATCAACATGGGCACGCGCTTCTGCGTGACCAAGGAAGCGCCCATTCACGACAACATCAAGCAGGCGCTGGTGGAGGCGACCGAGCGCGACACCAAGCTGATGTTCCGCACCCTGCACAACACGGCGCGCGTGTTCCGCAACGCCATCTCCGAAGAAGTGGTGGCCACCGAGAACCGGCCGGGCGGCTGCGAGTTCGAGGACGTGCGCCCGCTGGTGGCCGGCGCGCGCGGGCGTGCGGCGCTGGAGTCGGGCGAGGTGCACGGCGGCGTGGTCTCGGCCGGCCAGTGCATCGGGCTGATCGACGACATTCCGACTTGCGCGGAACTGCTGGAACGCATGGTGCGCGAGTGCCGTGAGCATCTGGACCGGGCTCGGGGCTGGATGGACTGAAGGAAGCCCTCCGCTCACTCGCATCCGGGGGCGCTCAGGCCGACGGGGTACCTTGCTCCGCGAATGTCCCCCGGCCTTCGGCCTCCTCCTTTATTTCGCTGCGCAAGGCACCCCATCGGCCTGAGCGTTGAGCGCCGCTGCTGACTTGCACAGCGCGGCTCACGAGGCGCATGTGCAGCGCGTTGCAGAAGCTGCATTAGTTGGCAGTCTGCGCGACTTCGTGCTGTAGCAGCGGCTTCTTCGCCGGCTTCTTCTCTAGAGTGAATGCCCCTGTCACTCGATGCCCCGCCAAGGGGAGCAGAAAGGCCCGCACACCAATCCACCACCCAGATGTTTGAAGGCTGCTTGCCTCGCGGCAGGTTGTCGGTGCGAAAGCGCCGATGCAGATGCGAGGTATCAAAAGGCGACGGCCAGGGTGTTACGAGCACCCCGGCCGTCTAACCAAGTTCGTGCACTACCCCGAAAGGACCCGCACAAAAATGGCTACCAAGACTATAGCCCGGCCAACTACGCCGGTAGCTTCCGAAGACAACGCCCAAGACCCGGCAGATCTTCTTGAAAACACCCTTACTCAGCTCGAAGCTCTACTGTGGGTTTGCCACGGGGAAGAGATCGACTGGTGCAGCGGGGATGGGCCTCGGCAATTGAACAATCTGCTTTGGCTTGCGGCTGAGATGGCTCGCAAGGCGGGGGAGTTGTTTCAGGTGAGCGAGAAGGCGCGGCGGGGGGCGCCTGAGGCTGGCGGATAGGAGCTGGTCTGCGGGTCGCAGGAGCGCGGCCCGCCGTCGAACAGGTTCTCTTGAGAATGCTTCGGCGAATGCTGAGTCTGGCGCTAGCGCGTGGGCGCTCTGCGAGCAACGTAAGAACCATACTCGTTGTACTTTCGGCCGACGGTCCAGTCGAATCCTGCTTCTAGCATCGAAGACTCTAGGTAGAGCATCACGAGCGCTGTGCCTTCTGCACTGCCAATGCACTGCTCTTGGACTTCAAATTTGCCGGCATCATCATTCTCAAACCAGACGTCCGCCGGCTGTTTCCCTAATCCTCGGCACTCTTTGCCCTGGTAGAGCAAGTCGTACGTAAAAGAGTCTTCGTCCAACTTCTCTTTGAGGAACCAGCGCTTTGGAATGTCGCGAGCGGGCATAGCCCAGCGTCTGCCTTGGCGGTCGTAGCAGGCCACGATGACGGGTAGCGTATTGATGTTGGCCAGACGCAGCGTAGTGGCCATAACGCTTGTCTCAAAATCGCCTGCAACGCGCGTCAGTTGCTGAAATGTTGGTTTCCCAAATGACGCGATCACGGGGTTGAACAGAGGACCGGGCATTAGCAGGTGTGCCGCAAAGCTGTCTGCTTCCTTCTCCAAGGCCCGCTCCGATGACAGGTTAGCGCTGGGGTCGTCCACGCGGCATTTGAAAGAACGTCCCCGATGTAGGTGCCAGTGCCCAAGTTCGTGTGCCACGGAAAACCGCTCGCGTCCGCGAACGCCCGAAGGATTGATAGTGGCGATGGCACGGTCGCGGTAACCCACGAGCGACGCTTCGCATCCTGTCATCGACTCGTAGACGACCTCGACTTGGGAATCGAAGGCGATTGCCTCGATGTCCAGTTCAGCAGGACTACTGATGCCCAAGTCTGCAATTAACGCCTCAGCGCGCTCGCCGATGCTTGAAGTCACTTGTCATCTCCGTCCCTAGATGACTCGATACTCTTGAGCTTTGCGTATAGCGCTATCGCCTCGTCATCGGATAGCTCGCCAAGGTTGCGCGCAGCCAGGGTAAATCTGTTGTCATTGGCCGCCTGTGCCAAGAAGCGTCGCGCTTCCTCTGCCGAAACGTTCTGAGGTGCCATGGCAGGCTTGGACTTCAAGGCAGCGTATCCGGCTTTGGCCGCAGCAAGCCGCGAACGACTGGCGTTGGTCTTGGCGGCCTGGAGAAGACCAAGCCCCTTGGCTTGCACTGAGGCCGGATCAAGGCCTTCCAGAATCCGGTCGTCAGGGGTCGCAATTAGCTCATCGACGAAGGCATCGATGAAGTTGTCAAATTCGTTGGTCGGCTTCGTGTTCATGTCGGTCTCCGGTCGGGGTCCAGCGTTTTAAGTCGGCGCAGGAGCCGGTTTCGAGCCGCGTCGTACGTTTTCTCATCCCATCCGAGAGCGTCGCGAGCGTCAGCGCCTCGCAAACCGTCAGCCCAAGTCATGGCGAGCAATTCCAGGTCCTCATCGCCACAAAGCTTGGCGTAGAGAGCGGCCATCTGCTGCTTTCCAGACAGTTCGTCCTCAGGGGTGATGGTGACCTTGCCGTGGGCCACCGGCGTCTTTTCATCCTCGCCGGCTTCGAACGGGTCTACAACCACGTTCTCATCGATGGGGCTAACGCCATTGTGCTTGCGTGCGTTGCTCGCGATGCTCCGCATCGCGGTCTTGAGAACGACCAGAGGGTGAAGTCCGGGCCGCCAGATGCGCGTTTCGTCCAATAGGCTACACAGCGCTTCCTGCAGCAAATCGTCCGGCGTCCAACCAGTCAGACCACCGCAAAAGGCAGTGGCGATGGAAGTCGCACGCGCCCAATCAGCCGGGCTCAGGCCCTTGAGGGCAGCCTCCACCTCGGCCTTGGACAGGCGCTCTTCGGGCTCGGGAATAGCAGACATAGACGAGGTCTCCCTACCTATGACTCTCGACCTCACCGCCGTGGACGGGCCGAATGAAAAAATTTTTGTTTGCGCCGGCGTCCACGGAGCCGGGCTAGGGAGTCCTAGTAGGTAAGGGCGGCATTCCCGCAGCCCGTTCACTTCCAAGGAACCCTATCCATGCAGATTAACCGGAAAACCCGAAACATTACGAAGTACCTCAAGCACCTCCAGCCGTCCGAGCTGTACATGCTCGGCTTGATCGTCCACCCCGGCGTCGAGACGCGGCTGAAAAATCTCGGCTTCGATGTGCCACTCGTCCCCGGCCAGCGCGTACTGCCCCCGGCGCGTAAGGGGCCGGCATGCCGACGCAACGCCGAGGGCTTCGACATCATCCACCGCGACCGGCCGAAAGAAACCGCCTACCGCCAAGTCGTCTGGACTTGGACGCAGTTTGCGGGTCGCAACCACACCGAGGAGAAGTCCAAGGTGGTTGACGTCCCGTACCAACGCTACCCCCGCACTCACGTCTTGCCCTACAGCATCGAGTTGGAGGTAAAGGTCCGCGCCGATGGTCAAGCCTACGTCGTCGCAGGCCCGTTCATCAACGACGAGTCCAGCACGATGGTGGCGACCAACAGCGCCAACATGATGCGCGAGGCACTCGGCGGTTTCGAAGTGCTGGACAAGAACCTGACCAGCTGGGTCAATGCCCCCATAAGGCGCCTGCACTGGCAACTCCTACCCCCGGGGCGCAACCCGTGGGAGTCCGCATTGCCCGCCCTCGAAGATGTGGTCGAGCATGCTCCTGCGGGAAATCAGGGAGTCCTACGTGCCCGCTTGTCTGCCGTAGGGGCCAAGAAACCGGACTTCGTGGCCATTGGCCTTGGAGGTTTCGAGGGTTACGCCGTCTTCGGCTTCGCACGATGGAAGCTGTGCGTCTTGGAATGCCCGCACGTGAACAACGCCACTTATGTGCTACCGATGGAATCTTGGGAGCACGTCGCGCAGATGACCAAGGCAGAGATCCTCGACGCCGGAGCTCATATTGCGCGCATCGTGCACACACGGCACTGGTTCGATGCACTCAACTCAGTGCTAACCGACGGCCGAAAGGCGGCGTAGTGCGCAGATGGCGAGACGGCGCCGCGGAAGCCGTCGGCCGAATCACGTATCCCCACATAGATTCTGGTGGACGCATTCGTTAGGAAAACAATGCCTGATAAAGCTCCTATTAACGACTTCAGCCGTTTTTGGCGCCAGACTCGGCTTCCCGTGATATTCCAACGGCAACGTCCCGCTCCGTTGCTAGTCCGTCTTCCCTACGCGCAAGACAATAAAGTTTGGCTTCGAAATGGCGAGAGAAACAGACCGGCTTGGGATAAAGAGAACGGAGCTTGGGAAGTTCCCCAAGCTTGGTTTGAGCGAACAATTCGCTTAGCTTTTGAGCGATACCGCGCGTGCTATGTCATTCAGCTCTACCGAGAAAAGGAGGTTTGCGCTGCGGCGTGTTGGAATGCAGTTGGTGCAGACTGCGAATGTTCCTGTATGGGCGCAAATCACAGTTCAGGTCGTCCCATCGGCCGCTGGTATGAAGTCGACGAAACCTTCGCAGTCATGTGGGGGATACAGCGTTATTCAGTTCGATTGCTGAAAGCGCAGTGAGGTCCGACACCAGTCCTGCGGACTTCTACCTATCCATCCACCACCGCCCTTCTCTCTCGAAATCCCAGAAATTCGCCCCCGCACATAGCCCTGCAATCCGCCGCAGCGCTCGCCCCACCAACCCCACCAACCCCACCAACCCCACAACCGCACTCACCGTGCTCAGGGCGCCGGGTACTCCCCGCAGCGAAATAAAGGAGGAGGCCGAAGGCCGGGGGACATTCGCGGAGGGGAGTACCCGGCGCCCTGTGCACACGCCCCGAAAGCCGCTCCAAGAGCCAGCCCCAGGGCCACCCGGCTAAGGAAACCCCCGATACATGAATGGTCATGGACCCCCTAGCATCGGTAACAGCTTCCCTGTCGAGGTGTACGGAACGCGTCCCGGCGTCCGCCCGGTGACATGGCGTTCGTGCGTGCCTCACTGACCATCCTGCGATGACAACTCCACCCGAGTCCGGCCCCACGCTGGACGCCGCCAGCCCCCTTCCCCCCGACATCGAAGCCGCAGACGAACCGACCAAGGTTCCCCTTGCCATCGAGGACTGGCTCACGGTCATCATCATGGGCGCGCTGGCGCTCATCACCTTTGCCAACGTCATCGTTCGCTACTTCACCGACTCTTCCTTCGCCTGGACGGAAGAGTTCTCGGTGTTCCTCATGATCATGCTGGCGCTGGTGGCCGGCTCGGCCGCCGTGGCGCGCGACCGGCACATCCGCATCGAGTACTTCTCCGAAAGCGGCTCGATGGCGCGGCGCAAGCGGCTCGCGCAGTTCGGCGCGCTGATGATCGCGGTGCTCTTCACGCTCATCGGCGCGCTCAGCATCCGCATGGTGTGGGACGACTACCGCTTCGAAGAGACCACGCCCGGCATCGGCTTGCCCGCCTGGTGGTATTCGATGTGGCTGCCCATCGTGTCCTTCGCCATCGCGCTGCGGGCCGTGGGCCTCATGATCCGGCGCGGTCGCGAGACGAACTACGACTCGGACGGCAAGGGCGACGCATCGTGATCGCCACCCTGCTCTTCGTCGCCTTCGTCGTGATGATGCTGGTGGGCGTGCCCATCGGCGCCGCGCTGGGCCTGGCGGGCGCCGCCTGCATCGCGCTGGCCAACAGCGACGCCCAATGGTTCGGCCTGCTGGCCGTGCCGCAGAACTTCTATGCGGGCCTGGGCAAGTATCCGCTGCTGGCCATTCCGATGTTCGTGCTGGTCGGCTCCATCTTCGACCGCTCGGGCGTGGCGCTGCGCCTGGTCAACTTCGCCATTGCCATCGTGGGGCGCGGCCCCGGCATGCTGCCGCTGGTGGCCATTGCGGTGGCGATGTTCCTCGGCGGCATCTCGGGCTCGGGCCCGGCCAATGCGGCAGCGGTGGGCGCGGTGATGATCGCGGCCATGTCGCGCGCGGGCTACCCCGCGCCCTACTCGGCCAGCGTGGTGGGTGCTGCGGCGGCCACCGACATCCTCATTCCGCCTTCGGTCGCCTTCATCGTCTACTCGGTGCTGGTGCCCGGCGCCTCGGTGCCGGCGCTGTTCGCGGCGGGCATGGTGCCCGGCGTGATGGCGGGCCTGGCGCTGATGATTCCGGCCGTGTGGCTCGCCCGCAAGCACAAGATGGGCGCGCTCGAGGCCACGCTGCCGCGCCCGCCCTTCTGGAAGAGCTTTCGCGAAGCGACCTGGGGGCTGGCGGCGCCGGTGCTCATCTTGGGCGGCATGCGCGCGGGCTGGTTCACGCCCACCGAGGCGGCAGTGGTGGCGGTGTTCTACGGCCTCTTCGTGGGCATGTGCATCCACCGGACCATCAAGGTGCGCGACCTGTTCGTCATCCTGCGCGAGTCGGGCGAGCTCTCGGCGGTGATCCTGCTGGTGGTGTCGCTGGCGGGCATCTTCGCGTACTCGCTTTCGACGCTGGGTGTGATCGATCCGGTGACGCGCGCCATCGTGAACTCGGGGCTGGGCGAGTACGGCATCCTGGCGCTGCTGATCTTGCTGCTCATCACCGTGGGCATGTTCCTCGACGGCGTGTCGATCTTCCTGATCTTCGTGCCGCTGCTGCTGCCCATCGTGCAGTACTACAAGTGGGACCCGGTTTGGTTCGGCGTGATCCTCACGCTGAAGGTGGCGCTGGGCCAGTTCACGCCGCCGCTGGCGGTCAACCTCATGGTGTCGTGCCGCATCGCGAAGGTGCGCATGGAAGAAACCGTGCGCTGGGTGGGCTGGATGCTGTTCTCGATGTTCGTGGTGATGGTGCTGGTCATCGTCTTCCCCGAACTGGCTTTGTGGCTGCCGCGCAAGCTGGGGTATTGAAATGCGGGCAGCCGAACGCAGAGGGCGCAAAAGTTTCGCGAAGGTCGCAGAAGGAAGACCCAAATTTTTCAGAACTTCTGCGACTTCTGCGAGACCTTTGCGACTTCTGCGTTCGGCTGTTCCGCTGTCCGTTTTTTGACAACGAGGAGATAGATCAGATGAAAATCCGCCGCACCCTGCTCGGCCTCGCAGCCGCAGCCACCGCCCTCGGCATGTTCTCGTCCGGCGCCATGGCGCAGGCCGCCTACAAGCCCGAGTACAAGATGTCGCTGGTGCTGGGCCCGCCCACGCCCTGGGGCCAGGCCGGGAAGATCTGGGCCGACCTGGTGAAGGAGCGCACCCAGGGCCGCATCAACATCAAGCTGTACCCGGGCGTGTCGCTCATCCAGGGCGACCAGACGCGCGAGTTCAGCGCGCTGCGCCAGGGCGTGATCGACATGGCCGTGGGCTCGACCATCAACTGGTCGCCGCAGGTCAAGCAGCTCAACCTGTTCTCCATGCCCTTCCTGATGCCCGACTACGCGGCCATCGACGCGCTCACGCAGGGCGAGGTCGGCAAGGAGATGTTCAAGACGCTCGACAAGGCCGGCGTGGTGCCGCTCGCATGGGGCGAGAACGGCTTCCGCGAGATCACCAACTCGAAGAAGCCGATCAAGTCGCCGGCCGACATCAAGGGCATGAAGATCCGCGTGGTCGGCTCGCCCATCTACTCCGACATGTTCACCGCGCTGGGCGCCAACCCCACGCAGATGAGCTGGGCCGATGCGCAGCCCGCACTGGCCAGCGGCGCGGTCGACGGCCAGGAGAACCCGCTCTTCCTGTTCACGGTGCTGAAGATGCAGACCGTGGGCCAGAAGTTCGTGACCACCTGGGGCTACGTGGCCGACCCGCTGGTGTTCGTGGTCAACAAGGAAATCTGGGCCTCGTGGACGCCGGCCGACCAGGCCATCGTGCGGCAGGCCGCCATCGACGCGGGCAAGGAAGAGATCGCCATCGCACGCAAGGGCCTGGTGGAAGCCGACAAGCCGGTGCTGAAAGACATCGCCGGCATGGGCGTGACCGTGACCAGCCTCACGCCCGACGAGCGCGCCGCGTTCGTGAAGGCGACGCGGCCGGTGTACGACAAGTGGAAGTCGACCATCGGCGCCGATCTGGTGGCGAAGGCCGAGCAGGCGATCGCTGCACGCAAGAAGTAAGGGCGACTGCTACCGCGCCTGCTCAGGCGCGGTAGCGGCTGGGGTTCGCGCCAGCCACCTTCTTCATGAGGCGCCGCAGTGCCGTGGCGTCCTGATAGCCCACCGCCCCCGCCACCTGCTCGACCGTCATGCGGCTGGATTCGAGCAGCGCGCGGGCGCGCCGCAGCCTCACGCTCTGCACCAGCGCCTGGGTGCTCTTGCCGGTGGCCCTGTGGATGTGGCGCGAGAGTGTGCGCTCCGACATGCAGAACTCGCGCGCCAGCTCGCTCACCGCAGGCGCCTCGGGCAATGCCGATTCGACGCGCGCCGCGAGCCGCGCCACCAGGTCGTTGCCGCTGGCCAGCACCTCCGCCGCGATGAACGGCGCCTGCGCCTGGCGGCCGTCGATCAGCAGCATGCGCGAGACCAGATCGGTGAGCGCACTGCCGCAGCGCTCGCGCAGCAGGTGCAACATCAGGTCGGTCTGCGCGAAGGCGGCGCCTGCGGTGACCACGGGGCCGTCGGAGCAGACCATGCGGTCGGCATCGACGGTGCAAGCGGGTGCCATGCGTGCGAGCAGCGGGGCATACCACCATGAGACCGTCGCGCGCCGGCCCTGCAGCAGGCCGGCGGCGTTGAGCAGGAACACGGCCGAGCACGAGGCCGCGACCTGGCCGCCTGACTTGGCGTGGCGCGCGAGCGCGGCGATGGCCTTGGCTGCGTCGTCGCTTTCGAGGCATCGACGGATCTCGCCCGGTGTGTTGAGGCCGAGCCCCGGCACCACCCAGGTGGAGCGATCGTCGCGCGGGCGCACGGGCAGGCGCGTGGTGTCGAGGCTCATGCCCGCGCGTAGCGGCACCGGTCCGCCATGCACCGAGCACAGGCGCCAGCGGGGCGGCGCGACGCCTGCGCGGTCGGCCATCGCTTCGGCCGCGCCGAGGACGTCCATCGTGACCGCGACGCTGGAGTTGAAGGCGCCGGGCAGCACCAGCACGGTGAAGTCATGCATCTGGAGGGTTGGCCGATAAAGCCTCAAAGGAGTCGAATTGGACACTGCCATTCTGGCGACGCCGAACGTCCAATACAAGCTTCGCGGCTTTCGCAAGACCTGAACGGCAAAGGAACTCCATGTCACAGCAACGCCCCCTGACCGAAGACGACCCGCTCGACGACTTCACCGCACGCCAGATCACGCTCGATGGCATCGAGAAGAAGCTCTACGTCATGGGCCAGGGCCCGGCCGTGATCGTGATGACCGAGATGCCCGGCATCAGCCCGCACGTGGCGCGCTTCGCGCGCTGGGTGCGCGATGCGGGCTTCAGCGTCTACATGCCGTCGCTCTTCGGCCGCGACGGCGCCGTGCCCGGTGCGGAAGAAGGCATCGCGGTGTTCAAGCGCGCCTGCGTGAGTGCCGAGTTCCGCGCCTTCGCGGCCAACGAGTCGAGCCCGGTCACGCAGTGGCTGCGCGCGCTGGCGCGGCTCGCACATGCCGAGTGCGGCGGGCCCGGTGTCGGCGCGATCGGCATGTGCTTCACCGGCAACTTCGCGCTTTCGATGATGCTGGAGCCCGCAATGCTCGCGCCGGTGATGTGCCAGCCCTCGCTGCCGATGGACAACCCCGGCGCGATGAATGTGGCGCCCGAGGAGCTAGTTGCAGTGCGCGAACGGCTGGAGCGCGAAGACCTGACCGTGATGGCCTACCGCTTCGAGGGCGACAGGCATTGCAGGGCGCAGCGCTTCGCGGCCTTCCAGCAGACGCTGGGCGAACGCTTCGTGGCGCGCGTGCTGCCCGACAGCGCGGCCAACACCCGGACGCCGCCCTTCTTCGCGCAGGTGGTGGCGAGCCCGCACAGCGTGGTGACAGCGCACCTGATCGACGAGGCGGGACAGCCCACGGTGGCTGCGCGCGACGAGATACTGGACTTCTTCGCGCGGCGGCTGCGGCCATCGGGCGCTATCGGGAGCTGATCGAGCGGCGTTTTCGCAACAGGCGGTGCGCGGCGTCCGGGCGCCGCGGATGAGACCTCGTCGCGTGCTTTGCGCACTTTCCGTTTCGCTTGCGCGCGGGCTCTAAAGCCTCGGTCTACGCGCCGTTGCGGGTGGTCGCGCGGGAGCCGAAAATGCGTGCGCGATCAGGTGTCCGCGGCGTGTGTTGCTCTGGCAGACTGACTTGAAAGGCGCACCCTTCTTCAGCGCCTGCAAGGAGGTTCCTCATGCATTCCAGGGCTGCTGCAGCGGCAACGCCGTCGTCATTGCCATCGCGCCTCGCGGCGACGATCTTCCCGGTTCTTCTTCTCGGACTCGCCGCCCTCTTGACCGCCAGCCTCATCGCCCCGAAGGCCCACGCCGCCGACGCCAGCACTGCCGCCACAGCAGCGGCCACGACGCACACGCTCATCATCGACACCGACCCCGGCGCCGACGACGTGATTGCGCTGCTCTTCGCCATGGCGTCGCCCGAGCAACTGAAGATCCAGGCGCTGACCACGGTGGCCGGCAACGTGCCGCTGGCCAAGACCTCGCGCAACGCACGCCTGGCGCGCGAGTGGGCGAAGCGCCCCGACATCGCCATCTACGCCGGCGCGCCGCGCCCGCTGCTGCGCACGCCGATCTACGCGGCCGACATCCACGGCAGCGAAGGCATCACCGGCGTGAAGGTGCACGAGCCCAGCCAGCCGCTGGCCGAGGGCAACGCGGTCGACTACCTGATCCGCACGCTGCGCGCCGCGCCCGAGAAGAGCGTGACCCTCGCGATGCTCGGCCCCGAGACCAACCTCGCGCTGGCGCTCACGCAGGCACCCGACATCACGCGCGGCCTGCGCGAGCTGGTGCTCATGGGCGGCGCGCACTTCAACGGCGGCAACATCACGCCCACGGCGGAGTTCAACGTGTTCGCCGATCCGCACGCGGCCGAGATCGTGCTCAAGAGCGGCGTGCCCATCACCATGCTGCCGCTGGACCTCACGCACAAGGTGCTCACGAGCCCCGAGCGCATCGCCAGGCTGCGCGGCCTGGGCAACCAGGCCGGCAAGACCGTGGCCGACATCCTCGACGCCTACGTGCAGCACGACATGCAGTACTACGGCCTGCCCGGCGGCCCGGTGCACGATGCGACAGTGGTCGCCTACCTGCTGCAGCCCTCGCTCTTCAGGGGCCGCAAGGTGAACGTGGAAGTCGACAGCCGCGAGGGGCTGGGCTTCGGGCAGACGGTGGTCGACTGGTACGGCGGGCTGAAGAAGCCGGCCAACGTGAACTGGATCGCGGAAGGCGATGCGCAGGGGTTCTTCGATCTGCTGACGCAGAGGATTTCGCGGTTGTCTTGACGGTCCCTGCTTCAGATCGCCGCTTCGCCTTCGCGCGAAGCCTTCAGCCCGGAATGTTCGGTTCCACCAGCTGAGCCAGCGAGACCAGCGACTCCTGCCACCCCAGGTAGCACATCTCCGTCGGGATCATTTCGGGAATGCCCTCCTGCACGATCGAGACGTCGGTGCCGCAGGACACCTCGGTCAGGACCACGGTGGTCTTCATCGTGCCCGGAAGGTTCGCGTCGTCGAAGGCAGCGTCGTAGGCGATGCGCTTGCCCGGAGCGAGTTCGAGGTACTTGCCGCCGAACGAATGGCTGTTGCCGGTACCGAAGTTGGTGAATGACATGCGCCAGGCGCCGCCTACCACCGGCTCCATCGCGTGGACCTTGCCGACGAAGCCGAAGGGCGGCAGCCAGCGCTCGAAGGCGCCGGGCTGGACGAATGCGCGGTAGACCTTGTCCGGCGAGGTACGAAGGACGCGATGCAGACGGACGGTGTTGGTAGCCATGATTGATTGCTCCTGAAGAAAATCGAGGACGACCCTCGATAGCACGTCGGATGAGCCTGATGAAAATCGACAGGCGCCGAGATCAGAGAAAACCCTTAGACCCCAAACATGGCCTGGCCGAGAGCAAAAAAGCCGCGCTGCCCGAGGACAGCGCGGCTTTTGCTTCCTGGCCTTGCGGCAGCCGATCAGTGCTGCAGGATCTTGTTGAGGAAGTCCTTGGTGCGCGGCTGGCGGTTTTCCGGGTGGCCGAAGAACTCGTCCTTCGAGCAGTCTTCCAGGATGCGGCCGCCCACGTCGATGAAGATCACGCGGCTGGCGACCTTGCGGGCGAAGCCCATTTCGTGCGTGACCACCATCATGGTCATGCCTTCCTTGGCGAGGTTCACCATCACGTCGAGCACTTCGCCGACCATCTCGGGGTCGAGCGCCGAGGTGGGCTCGTCGAACAGCATGACGATGGGGTCCATCGACAGCGCACGGGCGATGGCCACGCGCTGCTGCTGGCCGCCGGAGAGCTGGCCCGGGAACTTGTCCTTGTGCGCCATCAGGCCCACGCGGTCGAGCATCTTCAGGCCGCGGGTCTTGGCCTCGTCGGCCGAGCGGCCGAGCACCTTGATCTGGGCGATGGTGAGGTTCTCGGTCACCGACAGGTGCGGGAACAGCTCGAAGTGCTGGAACACCATGCCGACCTTGGAGCGCAGCTTGGGCAGGTTGGTCTTGGGGTCGTGCAGCGGGATGCCGTTGACGGTGATCTCGCCCTTCTGGAAGGGCTCGAGCGCGTTCACGGTCTTGATGAGCGTGGACTTGCCGGAACCCGACGGGCCGCACACCACCACCACGTCGCCCTTGGCGATGCTGACGGAGCAGTCGTTGAGCACCTGCACCGGGCCGTACCACTTCGATACGTTCTTGATTTCGATCATTTTTTCGGACATTTCTTTCTCCGGTTAGCCACTCAAACTGTCAGCGGATGATGGCGATTTTCTTGTGCAGGCGTTTCACCAGCCAGGAAAGGGCGTAGCACATGACGAAGTACACGACGGCGGCCAGCAGGTAGGCCTCTTCAGGACGGCCGAAGTTCTTGCCGGCGGTCTCGAAGCCCTTGAGCAGGTCGTAGGCGCCGATGGCGTAGACCAGCGAGGTGTCCTGGAACAGGATGATGGTCTGCGTGAGCAGCACCGGCAGCATGTTCCGGAAGGCCTGGGGCAGGATGACCAGCTTCATGTTCTGGCTGTAGGTCATGCCCACGGCCATGCCGGCGAAGACCTGCCCGCGCGGGATCGACTGGATGCCGGCGCGCATGATCTCGGAGAAGTAGGCCGCCTCGAAGCAGATGAAGGTGATGACGGCCGAGGTTTCGGCCCCGATGGGGCGGCCGATCACGAAGGGCACCAGCAGGAAGAAGCCCAGGATCACCATCACCAGCGGCACTGAGCGCATGCCGTTGACGTAGGCCGCGGCGGGAAAGTCCAGCCACTTCTTGCCCGACAGGCGCATGAGCGCCAGCAGGGTGCCGAAGAAGATGCCGCCCAGCGTGGCCACGGCCGTCAGGACGACGCTGAAGTAGAAGCCTTTCAGCACATAGGTGCTGATGAGGTTCCAGTTGTAGAAGGAAAAGTCGAGATTCATCATGTCAGTGGCCCCCCGTGCCGCCGGCGGCGACGAAGCCCGGCACGCGCACCTTGCGCTCGATGAAGGTCATGATGCGGTTGATCAGCATGGCGCTGATGACGTAGAGAGCGATCACGCCGATGTAGATCGGGATCTGGGCCGAGGTCTCTTCACCGGCCTGCAGGTAGAACTGCGTAAGCTCGGGAATCGACACCGCGAAGGCCACCGACGAATTCTTGAAGATGTTCATCGATTCGCTGGTCAGCGGCGGCATGATGATCCGGTACGCCATGGGCAGCAGCACGAAGCGGTAGTACTGCGGCGTCGTGAAGCCCACGGCCATGCCCGCGTAGCGCTGGCCGCGCGGGAGCGCCTGGATGCCCGAGCGCAATTGCTCGGCGATACGCGCCGAGGTGAAGAAGCCCAGCGCGCAGACCACCAGCACGAAAGGCGGCAGGTCGCGCATCGGCGGGATCATCTTGGGCAGCACGAAGTACCAGATGAACACCTGGACCAGCAGGGGGACGTTGCGGAACAGTTCCACCCACGCGTTGCCGAACCGGACCAGCCAGGGGCTGTCGGGCAGCGTGCGCAACGTGCCGATGATCGAGCCCACGACCAGCGCCAGGAACAGGGCCGTGAGCGCCACGCTCACGGTCCAGCCCCATGCAGTCAACATCCATTGCAGATAGGTCTGGTCCGATCCGCGTGCGAAGCAGCTTGCGACCACTTCATTGGTGAGCGTGTCCTGGCAAAAGACCGACATGTCCAGGTTCAGCATCCATCCTCCTTCGCGGGTCAGGGCCCGCGCCCATTGCATCGAAAAGCCCGCGTCGGCAGGGTGCCGCGCGGGCTTGGCTTTTCAGGTCTCGCGACGCCTTACTTCGGGGCGTAGGCTTCCATGGGCTTGTCGTTCGGGTTGGCCCATGCGGCCTTGGTGCCTTCCGAAGCCGGCATGTTCAGGTTGACGTTGTTCGGGGGGATCGGCTGCATGAACCACTTGTCGTACAGCTTGGCCAGCGAGCCGTCCTTGATCTGGCGCACGATGCTGTCGTCGACGGCCTTCTTCAGCTTGGCGTCGCCCTTGGGCAGCATGCAGGCGATGGGCTCGACCGACAGCACTTCGCCGACGATCTTGAAGTCCTTGGGGTTCTTCGACTTGGCGGCGTTGGCGGCCAGGATGGAGCCGTCCATCACGAAGGCATCGGCGCGGCCCGATTCGAGCAGCAGGAAGCTGTCGGCGTGGTCCTTGCCCATGACTTCCTTGAAGTCGACGCCTTCGGCGCGCTTGTTCTTGCGCAGCGTCTGGACCGAGGTGGTGCCGGTGGTGGTGGCCACGACCTTGCCCTTCAGGTCGGCGATGCCGTTGATGCCGGAATTGGCCTTGGTGAGGATACGGATTTCTTCCACGTAGGTGGTGTAGGCGAAATCGACGTCCTTCTGGCGGGCCGCGTTGTTGGTGGTGGAGCCGCACTCGAAGTCGATGGTGCCGTTCTGGACCAGGGGCACGCGGTTCTGCGAGGTGATCACCTGGTAGTTGATGGTCAGGGGCTTGCCGAGGTCCTTGCTCAGGTCCTTGATGATGTTCTCGGCCATTTCGGTGTGGAAGCCGACGTACTTGCCGCCGCCCAGCGTGTAGGCCAGGCCGGAAGAGTCACGCACGCCCAGGTTCACTGCGCCGCGCTCCTTGATCTTGGCGAGGGTATCGGTGGCCTGCGCGAACGCGCCGGTTGCCACGAACGCCGTCACTGCCAGCGCGAGCAATTGCTTTTTCATCAGAAGACTCCTTGGGAAATAGACAGAAAGAAACAAATTCTAGACACACACCGTGCTTGGGCACATCGGTAACCACCCCGGTGCACGGCACACTGAATGTGCAGTTTCGCGCAGGGGTGGGCGCCCGTCTGGTGCGAGGGCCTCTTCATGACGCCGATGGCAGGGGGTTAGCAGCCTTCGTGCCTGTCGGCACGGCCGCGGGGGGAACGGGTGCGGCCAATCTTACAGGTTGCGTCAGGTTCTCCGGCACCAGCAGCGCGTCCATCTCGGCACGGGTCATGATGCCCAGCGACTCGGCCACCAGGTCGATCGGCCCGCCCGTGGCCAGGGCGGTCTTGGCGATGAGCGCGGCCTTCTCGTAGCCGATGAGCGGGTTCAGCGCCGTGACCAGCGTGACCGACTCGCGCACCCGCTTCGCAAGGAACTCGCGGTTGGCCTCGATGCCCTCCACGCAGTTGTGCTGCAGCGTGGTGCACGCGCGGCCCAGGTGCTGGATGCTCTTGAAGAGGCTCCAGCCCATGATCGGCTCGAAGGCGTTGAGCTGCAGCTGGCCGGCTTCGGATGCCAGCGTCACGGTGATGTCGTTGCCGATGACCTCGAACGCCACCTGGTTCATGACTTCCGGGATCACCGGGTTGACCTTGCCCGGCATGATCGAGGAGCCCGCCTGCCGCGCCGGCAGCCGGATCTCGCCGAAGCCGGCCTGGGGGCCGCTGGAGAGCAGCCGCAGGTCGTTGCAGGTCTTGCTGAGCTTGGTCGCCACGCGCTTGAGCACGCCCGACAGCTGCACGAAGGCGCCCGTGTCCTGCGTGGCCTCGACCAGGTTGGCGGCCTGCTTCAGCGGCACGCCGGTCTGCTCGGCGAGGTACTGGCAGGCCAGGTTCGCGTAGCCGTGCGGCGCGTTGATGCCGGTGCCGATGGCGGTGGCGCCGAGGTTGATTTCCTCGATGAGGGCGCGCGCCTCGCGCAGGCGGGCCTCGTCCTCCTCGATCATGACGGCGTAGGTCAGGAACTCCTGGCCCAGCGTCATGGGCACGGCGTCCTGCAGCTGGGTGCGGCCGATCTTGAGGATGTCCTTGAACTCCAGCGCCTTGGCCTCGAAGGCGCGGCGCAGCGAGGCCATCGACTCGAGCAGCCGGCCGATGGCGAACCACAGCGCCAGGCGCACCGCGGTGGGGTAGACGTCGTTGGTGCTCTGGGAGGCGTTGACGTGGTCGTTGGGGTGCAGCACGTCGTAGCGCGCCTTCTCGTGGCCCAGCTTCTCCAGCGCGAGGTTGCAGATGACCTCGTTGGCGTTCATGTTGGTCGAGGTGCCGGCGCCGCCCTGGATCACGTCGACCACGAACTCGTCGAGCAGCTTGCCCTCGACGATGTCGTCGCAGGCCAGGATGATGGCCGCGGCGCGGTCGCGGTCGATGGCGCCGAGGTCGGCGTTGGCACGGGTGGCGGCCTTCTTCACGTAGGCCAGCGCGCGCACCAGGTCGGGCATGGCCGAGATGCGGGTGCCGGAGATGGGGAAGTTCTCGACCGCTCGCGCCGTATGCACGCCCCAGTAGGCGATGGCGGGGATCTGCTTCTCGCCGAGGAAGTCGTGTTCCGTCCTGAAATTGGAGCTCATGGGAGGTTCCTCGGCTTAAAAAAAAGCACGCGCAGGGCGCGTGCCGTGGGTTGGGATCGTGACAGCGAAAAGCAGCCGCGACTGTAGTGGCGCCGGATTCGGTGCGCCAATGCCTTTTGCGGGAGGGCCTATGCGCGGCATTTATAGATTGTGCGATGCACAAATTCCGGTGAAGCCGCCCTGCCGTCAGCGCTGCGGCTGGGTGCCGACGAGATAGGACCACAGCGCATCGGCCGTGCGCTTGGGCTGCAGGGTGTCGGCCGCCTTCAGCGCGGCGCGGCCGGCGCCGGCCTTGAGCGGAGCCGGCGTGCCGGGGCGTTCCCGGTACGCGCGGATCTCCATGGTGGCCTCCAGGCTGTCGATCTCGGGCGGCAGCGCGCTCACCAGCTTGCGGGCCTTGATCTCCTTGCGCACCGCGCTCTGCGGCAGGAAGGCGATGCCGTGCCCTTCGAGCGCCATCACTTTCAGGCCCTCGGCCATGTCGGTCTCGTACACGCGGTCGAGGTGGATGGCGGTGCCCGATTCCTTCAGCAGCTGGTCGACCACGCGGCCCAGGTAGGCGCCCGGCGCGTAGCCCAGGTACGGAAGCGGCTGGCCGGGCCGGCCCGGCAGGCGATAGCGCGGCGCGCCCTCGGTGTCGGCCTTGACCCAGGGGGCCACGGTTTCCTGGCCGAGGCTGACCATCTCGTACTTGTTGGCATCGAGCTGCAGCGGCTGCGAGGGGTGGTGGTAGGCGATCAGCAGGTCGCAGCTGCCTTCGACGAGCCGCAGCACCGCGTCATGCACGTTGAGCGCGATCAGCCGGCTCTTGATGGGCCCGAAATGCTCCCGCAGGCTGGTCACCCAAGAGGGAAAGAAGGTGAAGGCCAGCGTGTGCGGCACCGCGATCTCGATCACGTCCTGCCCGGCGGCCGAGTGGCCGCGCAGCATGGCGCGGGTGCTCTGCAGCGACTGCAGCATCTCGATGGCCTGGCTGTAGAGCGTCTGGCCCGCGGGCGTGAGCCGGGTCGGGTACGAGCTTCGGTCCACCAGGTCGGTGCCGGCCCAGCCTTCGAGCGCCTGGATGCGGCGGGAGAACGCCGGCTGCGTCACGTGCCTCAACTGGGCCGAGCGGCTGAAGCTGCGGGTTTCCGCAAGGCTGATGAAGTCTTCGAGCCACTTTGTTTCCATACGCGGCGATTATGCGAGCGCCGCGCCATACTGGGCGCCCCCTCCTTTTCCCTCATCCGCCATGCCTCAAGCCGACCTGCTCGACCTCAGCGCCACCGAACTCTCCCGCCGCATCGCCGCGCGCGAGGTGTCCTGCCGGGAACTGATGCAGGCCTCGCTGGCCCGCATCGAGGCGCTGAACCCGCGCTTCAACGCCATCGTGTCGCTGCGCGATCCGCAGCAGTCGCTGGCCGAGGCGGACGAGCGCGACGGCGAGCTGGCACGTGGCGAACGGCGCGGCTGGATGCACGGCTTTCCGCTGGCGGTGAAGGACCTGAGCCATGCGGCCGGCCTGCCGACTTCGATGGGCTCCCCGCTGTCGCCGCGCTCCGCTGCCCGCGCAGACAGCCTGCACGTGGCGCGCGCCAGAGCCGCCGGCGCCATCGTCATCGGCAAGACCAACACGCCCGAGTTCGGGCTCGGCTCGCACACCTACAACCCGGTGTTCGGCATCACACGCAACGCCTATGCGCCCGAGCGCAGCGCGGGCGGCAGCAGCGGCGGCGCCGCGGTGGCGCTGGCCCTGGGCATCCTGCCCGTGGCGGACGGCAGCGACATGATGGGGTCGCTGCGCAACCCGGCCGCCTTCAACAACTTGATCGGCATGCGCCCCTCGCGCGGACGCGTGCCGGGCAACCCCGACGAGGAACTCTTCTTCCAGCAGCTGGGCTGCGAAGGCCCGATGGCGCGCACGGTGGAAGACGCGGCGCGGCTGCTGGCCGTGCAGGCGGGCTTCGACGGACGCGTGCCGCTGTCGTCGCCGCATGCCCTGCCCTCGCCCGACGAACTGCGGCTGGAGGGCGACGCCAAGGGCCTGCGCATCGGCTGGCTCGGCAGCATCTGGCCCGACCTGCCGCTGGAAGCCGGCATCCGCGAGCTCGGCGAGAAGGCACTCGGCACCTTCCGCGACATCGGCTGCGAGGTCGAGCCCTGCACGCTCGACGTGCCTCGCGAGCACAACTGGAGCGCCTGGCTGCGACTGCGGCAGCTGCTGGTGGGCGGCAAGCTGGGCGCCTACCTGAGCGATCCGAAGCTGTTCGCGCAGCTCAAGCCCGAGGCGCAATGGGAGATCGAGCAGAGCCGGCACCTCGACGCGGCCTCGCTCTACCAGGCTTCGGTGTACCGCTCGAACGTGTACCGTGCCTTTCTCAAGCTCTTCGAGCGCTTCGACTTCGTGCTGGCGCCGACGGCGCAGGTCTTTCCCTTCGACGCCGAGCTGCACTGGCCTTCCGAAGTGGCCGGCGTGAAGAGCGACACCTATCACCGCTGGATGGAAATCGTCACGCCCTTCACGCTGGCAGGGCTTCCGACGCTGAACGTGCGCGCGGGTTTCGGCGAAGGCGGGCTGCCGATGGGACTGCAGCTGGCGGGGCCGATCCATTCGGACCTCGAGGTGCTGCGGCTCGGGCATGCGTATGACCAGGCATGCGGCTGGGCGGCGCGCCGCCCCTCGGTATTGGCTTGACTCCCTCCCCCGGCGGGGGAAGGAGCAGATGCATCAGATCGGCGTGACGACGCCGCGCCCCGCGAAGTGCCCTTCGGCATTCGCGAGGAAGTGGTCCACCGACTTCTGCGTCGCCTCGGGCGACCAGCCCGCCATGTGCGGCGTGAGCAGCACGTTGTCCAGCCCGATCAGCGGCTCGGGCCGCTTCGGCTCGCTCTCGTACACGTCGAGGCCTGCACCGGCGATGCGGTTCTCGCGCAGCGCCGCGGCCAGCGCCTCGGTATCGACCACGCTGCCGCGGCCGATGCTCACCAGGTAGCCCTGCGGCCCCAGCGCGTCGAGCACTTCGGCATTGACCAGGTGCTTCGTCGCCGGGCCGCCCGGCGCGGCCAGCACGAGGAAGTCGGCCCATGCGGCGAGCGACTTCAGGTCGTCGAAGTAGCGCTGCGACACGCCTTCCTTCGGCTTGCGGTTGTGATAGCCCACTTCCATGTCGAAGGCCGCGGCGCGCTTGGCGATCTTCTGGCCGATGGTGCCCATGCCCAGGATGCCCAGCTTCTTGCCCGACACGTTCGGCGGCTGCGGAATCGCTTCGCGCCACACGCCTTCGCGGCACAGCCGGTCGAGCTTGCGGAACTCTCGCACGATGCCGATCAGGAGGCCGAAGGCATGGTCGGCCACGCAGTCATCGTTGGTGCCGGCACCGTTGGCGGTCGCGATGCCGCGGGCGCGCGTCACCTCGAGCGGCACGCCTTCGTAGCCCGCGCCCATGCAGCAGACCAGCTCCAGCGCGGGCATCGCGTCGATCTCCTCGGGCGTGATGCCGATCACGCCGATGGTCAGCACCGCACGAAACTTCCTGCCGTGCTGGGCAATGGCAGCCGCGCGCTGCCCGGGGTCGAAGGCGTAGGTCATGTCGTAGACCTCGGCGATCTGGGCCTGGTGGGCGCTCGAGAGGCTGTTGAGCACCAGCAGGGGGATCTTGTTCGGCACGTCTGAACTCCTGGAATCGATAAAAAAGAAGGAACGGATGATCGCGCTACATCAGCGGTGCTGCTTCGCTCTTCTGCAAAGCCCACATCTGCGCGTAGCGCCCCTGCTTCGCGAGCAGCTGCGCATGCGTGCCGCGCTCGACGATCACGCCGCTTTCGAGCACCAGGATCTCGTGCGCATCGACCACCGTCGACAGCCGGTGCGCAATGACCAGCGTGGTCTTGCCCTGCGCGGCATTCTTGAGTTCGGACTGGATCGCGCGCTCGTTGGCCGAGTCGAGCGCCGAGGTGGCCTCGTCGAAGATCACGATCGGCGGGTTCTTCAGCAGCGTGCGCGCGATCGCCACGCGCTGCTTCTCGCCGCCCGAGAGCTTCAGGCCGCGCTCGCCCACGGTCGTTTCGTAGCCCTTGGGCGTGGCGACGATGAAGTCGTGGATGCGCGCGGCGCGGGCGGCGGCTTCCACCTCTTCACGCGTGGCGCCCGGGCGGCCGTACGCGATGTTGTATTCGACGGTGTCGTTGAAGAGCACCGTGTCCTGCGGAACGATGCCGATGGCCTTGCGCACGCTCGACTGCGTCACTTCGCGGATGTCCTCGCCGCCGATGGTGATGCGGCCTTGCTGCACGTCGTAGAAGCGGTACAGCAGCCGCGCGAGCGTCGACTTGCCCGAGCCCGAGGGGCCGACCACAGCCACCGTCTTGCCGGCCGGGATCTCGAAGCTCACGTGCTTGAGGATGGGCCGGGCGGGCTCGTAGGCGAAGCTCACGTCCTCGAAGCGCACCGTGGCATCCACGCCGGCCAGCGGCTGCGCGCCGGGCGCGTCGCGCACCTCGCGCTCCTTCTCCATCAGCACGAACATCTTGTCGAGGTCGGTCAGGCTCTGCTTGATCTCGCGGTAGATCACGCCCAGGAAATTGAGCGGAATGTAGAGCTGGATCATGAAGGCGTTGACCATCACCAGGTCGCCTAGCGTCATGCGCCCGTCGACCACGCCCGAGGTGGCGCGCCACAGCATCAGCACCAGGCTGATGGCGATGAGCGCCTGCTGGCCGGTGTTGAGCATGCTCAGCGTGCGCTGGCTCTTGATGGCGGCCTTGCGGTAGCGGTCGAGGCTTGCGTCGTAGCGGCCGGCCTCGAAGTCCTCGTTGTTGAAGTACTTGACGGTCTCGTAGTTCAGCAGCGAATCGACCGCGCGGCTCTGCGCCACCGAGTCGAGCTCGTTCATGGTCTTGCGGAACTTCGTGCGCCACTCGGTCACGGTAACGGTGAAGACGATGTACAGCACCAGCGCCGCCACCGTGATCCACACGAAGAAGGCGTCGAACTTCACGCCCAGGATGGTGAGCACCAGCACCAGCTCGATGATGGTGGGCACGATGCTGTAGAGCGACATCGAGATCAGCGAATGCACGCCGCGCGTGCCGCGCTCGATGTCGCGCGTCATGCCGCCGGTCTGGCGCTCCAGGTGAAAGCGCAGGCTCAGCGAATGCAGGTGGCGGAACACCTCCAGCGCGATCTGCCGGGCCGTGCCCTCGGTGGCCTTGGCGAAGATCAGCTCGCGCAGTTCGCTGAAGAGCGAGGTCGAGAAGCGCAGCAGCCCGTAGGCCAGCAGCAGCCCGATGGGCACGATGAGCAGCGCCTGGGCCAAGTCCGGAGCACCGGGCTTGGGCGTCATCGTGTCGACCAGGTTCTTCAGCAGCACCGGCACGCCGACGTTGGCCACCTTGGCGCCGACCATGAAGGCCAGCGCGGCGAGCACGCGCCACTTGTACTGCCAGAGATAGGGGAACAGCCGGCGCAGGGTCGCCCAGTCGGAGCGATCGCCTGCGGGTGCCGGCGCTTGGCCGCCGGCGGCGTGGGAGGAAGGAAGGGCTTCGCCGCTGCGGCGCATGGGGGACAATCGTGGTTGCTTGTTTGTTCCAGATTGTGCCCATGTCAGATACTTCCAGTGCCGCCTCCACGGCCGCCGCCACCCTCAAGAGCCTGCCCACCGACATGGAGCTGGTGCTCAAGGTCATTCCGATGCCGGCGGACTGCAACGCCAACGGCGACATCTTCGGCGGCTGGGTCATGGCCCAGTGCGACCTGGCCGGCTCCGTCATCCCCGCGCGCTACGCCAAGGGCCGGCAGGCCACGGTGGCGGTCAACGAGTTCATCTTCAAGCAGCCGGTGCGCCTGGGAGACATCCTGTCGTTCTATTCGAAGCTGGTGCGCATCGGGCGCACCTCGGTCACCGTCACGGTCGAAGTCTTCGCCGAGCGCTTCCGCGCGCAGGGCGAGTACATCAAGGTGACGCAGGCCACCTTCACCTACGTGGCCATCGACGACAACGGCCGTCCGAGGCCGATCGAGAAACCGGACGCCTGATTCGCGGCTGAAGGAGCCGGACAGCCGAACGCAAAGGGCGCGAAGGTTTCGCGAAGGACGCGAAAGAAAAACCAGATTTCTTTGGATTTCTTCTGCGATCTCTGCGGAACCTTCGCGCCCTCTGCGTTCGGCTGTCCGCTCCCCCGAAACCTCAAACCCCAGGGTCGCGCACCCGCTCGAAACGTTCGAACTCGCGGTTGACCCACCGCCCGTCGCGCCGCTCCACACGGCGGATGTACACCGTCTGCACGATGTCGCGGGTGTGGGCATCGATCTCGACAGGCCCGCGCGGGCTTTCGAGCTTCAGCCCGCGGAACGCATCCACCAGCCGCTCCCCGCCCGCGTTGCCGCGTGCGGCGGGCGAGGCCATCGCGGCGTCGATGGCCTCCAGCGCGTCGTGCGCCGCGACCGCGAAATAGCCGGGCCGCAGATGGCTGCCGTATTCGGTCTCGAAGACGCCGGTGAAGCGCCGGTTGGCCGGCGAGTCGTGGGCGAAGGAATAGTGGTGGCTGGTGACGAGGCCGTCGGCCAGCTCGCCGATGCCTTCCAGGTAGTGGTCGTCGGTGGCGTCGCCCGTGGCCAGCAGGCGGATGCCGGTGTCGGCCATGCCCCGGTCGCGCCAGAACTTGAGAAAGGTGGTCGGCATCTGCCCCGAAGGCAGGAAGAAGAACACCGCCTGCGGCTTCAGTTCGCGCAGCCGCAGCATGTAGGCCGAGTAGTCCAGCGTGGCCAGCGGCACCCGCAGCATCGCGCCGATGCGGCCGCCGCCCGCGGTGAAGCCCGAGACGAAGGCGCTCTCGGCATCGACGCCCGAGGCGTAGTCGGCCACCACGGTGCAGACGTCGCGCAGCCCCTGCTGCAGCGCCCATCGGGCCAAAGGCATCGTGACCTGCCCGATGGTGAATGACACGCGCACCGCATACGGGCAGCGCACCGTGATGCCCGAGGACGCCGCGTTCATCACGATCAGCGGCAGCCTGGCCTGCGTGGCAACGTTGCCGACGGCATAGGCGTTGGAACTGAAGTCCAGGCCCGCGAGCAGTTCGACGCGCTCGCTTTCCACAAGGTCGAGCGCCTGGCGGCGGGCCTGGTCGGGAGCACTGCCCGGCACGTCGCGCCGCAGCAGTTCGACCGGCCTTCCGGCGATGTGCTGGTTGTGCGCCGCGAGCCACACGGACATGCCGGCATCGAACTGCCGGCCGCCGCCCGCGTAGGGGCCGGACCATGAACCGATGACGCCGATGCGCAGCGGCCGGATGCGCGCCAAGGCCAGCGAGGGGGCGGCCAGGGTGCCGGCCAGCAAACCTAAAGTACGCCTGCGCGAGATGCCGGATGCTACTTTTTCAGTAGCACCATTCGCCCGGTGGACGGGCGTCGTAGGCGTTCTTGTCTCCAGATCTTGCACGCCGGCCAGTGTAAGCGCGCAAGCGTCCGCAGACGACGCAGACCCTCTTCAGACCTTGCTGAAATCCGGCTTGCGCTTTTCCATGAAAGCGCTGAAAGCCTCCCGCGCAGCCGGTTCGCGCAGCATGCGCCCGAAGCTCGCGCCCTCCTCGCCCATGCGCTCCAGCACGGCGGGCATCTGGCCCTTCTTCAGCAGGCGCTTGGTTTCCACCAGCGCGCTCAGCGGCTTGGCCGCGAGCTTGCGCGCCTGCGCCTGGGCGATGGCGTTCGCCTCGGTCGGCGGCACCACGCGGTTGACCAGGCCCACTTCGAGCGCAGCCTCGGCCATGAAGGGTTCGCCCAGCAGCAGCGCCTCGGCGGCGCGGTGGTAGCCCAGCATCTGCGGCACCAGCAGGCTCGAAGCCGCCTCGGGGCACAGGCCGAGGTTCACGAAGGGCATCGAGAAGGCGGCGTTGTCGCCCGCGTAGACGAGGTCGCAATGGAACAGCATCGTGGTGCCGATGCCGACGGCCGGACCGCACACCGCCGCGACGAGCGGCTTGGGAAAGGTCGCGATGCCCCGAAGGAAGCGGAACACCGGCGATTCCTGCGTGGCCGGCGGTGCATTGAGGAAGTCGCCGATGTCGTTGCCCGCGCTGAAGATGGTCGGGTCGCCCTGGATCAGCACGCAGCGCACGGCCGCATCGGTTTCGGCTGTGGCCAGCGCGTCGGCCAGTTCGGCGTACATGTCGCTGGTGATCGAGTTCTTCTTGTCGACGCGGTTGAAGGTGATGGTCATCACACCGGCTTCGGTGTGGACGAGGATGTCGCTCATAAAAAGATCCTTGAATGAAACGGGTGGTGCCGCCCTCAGGCGGCGTCGAGTGCTTCGCGTACGAAATCCAGCCGGTCCTGGCCCCAGAACATTTCGTCGCCGACGAACATGGTGGGCGCGCCGAACACGCCTCGCTCCACGGCTTCCTGGGTGACGGCCTTGAGCCGGTCCTTGGTTTCCTGCGCACCGGCCAGCGCGAGCAGCGCGGGCGCGTCGAAGCCCGCATTCTGCAAGACGGCGCCGACGGTCGCCGGGTCGTTCATGTTCCGGGGCTCCACCCACATCGCATGGTAGACCGCGTCCACATACGCGCCGAAGCGCTCGGGCTCCTTCATCTGGATGCCGGTGGCGCCGCGCATCAGCAGCAGCGTGTTGATCGGGAAGTGCGGGTTGTGCGCGAACGGCACGCCATAGCGCCTTGCAAAGCGCTGGAGGTCCGTCGTCATGTACGGTCCCTTGGGCTTGATCTCGGCCGGCGAATGGTTGCCGGTGGCCTGGAACACGCCGCCGAGCAGCATGGGCTTCCACACCAGCTGCGCGCCGGTGTCGGCGCACACGTGTGGGAGCTGCGTCGCGGCCAGGTAGGCGGCAGGGCTGCCGAAGTCGAAATAGAAGTCGACGGATTTCGTCATTGCTCTTGTCTCCTTCCTGGAATACTTCAGAACTTCTCGGACCACGGGCGCAGGTCGAGCTCGTGCGTCCAGGCGTCGCGCGGCTGCGAATGCAGCATCCAGTAGCTGTCGGCGATGTGGTCGGGGTTCAGGATGCCGTCGCTGTCCTTCAGCGCGTAGCGCTCGGGGAAGTTGCTGCGGATGAATTCGGTGTCGATGGCCCCGTCGACCACCACGTGCGCCACGTGGATGCCCTGCGGCCCAAGCTCGCGCGCCATCGATTGGGCCAACGCGCGCAGCGCCATCTTGGCGCCGGAGAAGGCGCCGAAGTTGGCGCCGCCGCGCAGCGAGGCCGTGGCGCCGGTGAAGATGATCGTGCCGCGATGGCCGCTCCTGGGCATCTCGCGCGCCACCATGCGCTTCGCCACCTCGCGCCCGTTGAGGAAGCCCGAGAAGCAGGCCATCTCCCACACCTTGAAGTACTTGCGCGCGGTCTCGGTGAGGATGCTCTCGGGCACGTTGGCGCCGATGTTGAACACCATCACCTCGATGGGCCCGATGGTCGATTCGATCTGCTCGACGAGCGCGACCACTTCCTCTTCCTTGCGCGCGTCGCATGCGAAGGCGTGCGCGCGGCCGCCGTCGGCCTCGATCTGCGCGACCAGCGGCTGCAGCTTGTCGAGGCTGCGCCGCGTGACGCAGGTGGCGAAACCTTCGCGCGCGAAGCGGCGGGCGATGGCGCCGCCGGTGGCGTCGCCGGCGCCGACGATGAGTGCGGCTTTCTGCAGGGCGGCCATGTCGCTATTCCTTGTAGTAGACGATCTGGTTCGAGGTGGCGAGCAGAACGCCCTTCTCGCTCCACAGATGCGCCGTCTGGTCGAAGAAGCCGTTGAAGAACTGCTGGCCCGCGGCGCGGCCCAGCAGGTAGCCGGTGCCGACTTCCGCGAGCTGCTGCGGCCCGGCATGGAAGTAGGTGGTGATCGACACCGTGCCCGCCGGCACGTGCTTCGCGCGGCGCAGCCACACGCGCGGATAGAACATGTCGCTCATCGCGGCCAGCGATGCGAAGTCCAGCGGCCTGGGCTCGGCGTCGCGCAGCCAGATGCGGGTTTCGCTGTGGCTCAGGCTCTCGTCCCAGTTCGCGGGAATGCCGCCGCTGAAGGGGCGCATCTCGTACTGCTTGATCCACGCCACGCCCGAGGGGCCGATGCTCATGCGCTCGACCGTCTCGGGCCTGGGCGACTCGGGCATGGGCATGTCGCTCTCGCCCCAGGTCTCGCGGCGCGCGGCGGTCACCACCGTGGCGGTGGTCGTAATGTTGGGCGCCCCGCTGGCGCCGGCCTGCGTGATCTGCACCGTCCAGTGCTGCGTGGAGCGGTTGGTGCGCACGGCCGTGGCCTGGATGTCGAACGCGCCGGCTTCGAGCGCCGCCGCGTAGTTGACCGTGATCGCGATGGGCGTGCCCAGCACGTCGGGGTGCTGCATCACCGACTGCAGCGCGAGCGCCGCGGTGGTGCCGCCGAAGGGCCCGACCATGTTCCAGTAGTCGGGGCTGGTCATGCCGGTGAAGTGCCCCACGCGGATGTCGCTGTGGTGGATCTTCAGGGCCTTGTCGAAGGGGTGCGTGCTCGTCGTCATGGCGGCAGTGTGCCTCCGGTGGCCGGCGTCACGCAGTCGTGTGCGGGACGTCGGCGTGCTGCACCGCAGTAAGCGAAGCGAGCCTGTGCAGCTTGTCCACCGTGCTCGGCCAGAGGCTCTGGCTGAACTGCTCGCGGAAGAAGCCGAAATGGCCGATGCGGCGCGCCTGCACGTCGGCCGGCGCGATGCGTTCGATGGCGCTCGGCGCGCCGGCATAGAAGCTCAACAGGCTGTTGGTGCCGGCGAGCGTCATGAGCTCGTCGTCGATCATCGACAGCGCGAGCACCGGAAAACGCACGCGGTTGTAGCTGCGCGCGGCGAGTTCGCCCTCGGCGCCGACGCTGTAGCGCGGGTTGAGGCACCAGCGCCGCCACTGCAGGATCACGCCGCGCGGCAGATCGCCCACCTTCCTGAGCTTGCGCCCCGGGAAGTAGCCGAACAGCCGCGTGACCAGCGGCACCAGCACGAACCAGAAGTAGAGGATGGTGCGCTTGAGCTTGGGCGCGTTCTCGCGCCAGTAGCCGCTGCCGGCCGCGATGCTCACGAGGCCGTCGACCTGCTCGGGCCGCTGCAGGAAGCCCGGCAGCTGCGCGCCGAGGCTGTGTCCCAGCAGGTAGAGCGGCGCACCGGGCGCCGCGGCCTTGGCGGCATCGATCACCGCTTCGTAGTCGCGCGCCCAGTCGAACAGGTCGGCATCGACCTCGCGCAGCGGCAGGTTGCCGCGCGAGTCGCCCGAGCCCCGGTAGTCGAAGGTCCAGACGCGCAGGCCCTGCTGCGAGAGCCATTGCGCGAAGGGCTCGTAGAAGGACTGGCGCACGCCCATCGCGCCGCCGATCACCACGCTCGCGCGCGGCGTGCCGGCGGGTTCGTAGCGGCGCACCGCCAGTTGCTGGGCGCCGCCGTCGACCGGAAGCTGCTGCGTAAGCATGAAGCTGTCTCCTTCGTTGTGCCGGCACTCGTCGCGGTGCCTTGCGCGTCGTCTATCAGACGCGTTCAAAGATCCCTGCGGCGCCCTGGCCCATGCCCACGCACATCGTGACCATGCCGTACTTCAGGTTCTCGCGGCGCAGCGCGTGCACCACGGTGGCCGAGCGGATGGCGCCGGTAGCGCCCAGCGGGTGGCCCAGCGCGATCGCGCCGCCCATCGGGTTGACCTTCGACGCATCGAGCCCCAGCGTGTTGATGACGGCCAGCGACTGCGCGGCGAAGGCTTCGTTGAGCTCGAACCAGTCGATGTCTTCGTGCTTCAGGCCGGCATAGCGCAGCGCGGCGGGAATGGCCTCGATGGGGCCGATGCCCATGATGTGCGGCGGCACGCCCTTGCTGGCGAAGCTCACGAAGCGCGCGAGCGGCGTCAGGCCGAACTGCTTCACCGCTTTCTCGCTGGCCAGGATGAGCGCACCGGCGCCGTCCGAGGTCTGCGAGCTGTTGCCGGCCGTCACGGTGCCGCGCGCGGCGAACACGGTGCGCAGCTTGGCCAGGCCTTCGAGGCTGGTGTCGGGGCGCGCACCTTCGTCGAGGTTGACCGTGCGGGTCCTGGCGATGGATTCGCCGGTCTCCAGGTTCAGCGTGCGGTCGGTCACCTCGATGGGCGTGATCTCGTCGGCGAACTTGCCGGCCTGCTGCGCGGCCAGCGCCTTCTGGTGCGAGGCGAGCGCGAACTCGTCCTGCGCCTCGCGGCTCACCTTCCACTGCTGCGCCACCTTCTCGGCCGTGAGGCCCATGCCGTAGGCGATGCCCACGTCGCCTTCGCGTTCGAAGATGGCAGGCGACAGCGAGGGCGAGTTGCCCATCATCGGCACCATGCTCATGCTCTCGACACCCGCCGCGATCATCACGTCGGCCTCGCCCACGCGGATGCGGTCGGCGGCCATCTGCACGGCCGACAGGCCCGATGCGCAGAAGCGGTTGACAGTGATGCCGCCCACGCTGGTCGGCAGGCCGGCCAGCACCGCGCCGATGCGCGCGACGTTCAGGCCCTGCTGCGATTCGGGAATCGCGCAGCCGCAGATGATGTCTTCAATGGCCTTCGGGTCGAGGCTCGGCACCGCCGCGAGGGCTGCCTTGAGCGTGGTGGCCAGCAGATCGTCGGGACGGTAGTTGCGGAAGTAGCCCCGGTGCGACTTGCCGATGGGGGTGCGGGTGGCGGAGACGATGTAGGCGTCTTGTACTTGCTTGCTCATGAAATCTGTCCTTAGTTGCGCACTGGCTTGCCGGTGCTGAGCATCCCCATGATCCGCTCCTGCGTCTTGGGATGCACGATGAGCGAGCAGAACGCCTTGCGCTCCAGCGTCATCAAATATTCCTCGGTCACGAGCGAGCCCGCGTCCACGTCGCCGCCGGTGACCACGTTGGCGATCAGGCTGGCGATGTGGAAGTCGTGCGCGCTGATGAAGCCGCCGTCGCGCATGTTCACGAGCTGGCCCTTGATGGTGGCGGCGCCGCTGCGGCCGGCCACGCGGAAAGTACGGCGCATCGGCGGGCGGTAGCCGGCGTCGGCCATGGCCTTGGCCTGCTGCAGGGCCACATACAGCAGCTCGTCCTTGTTCGGCACGATCACGTCGCCCTCGAGCAGGTAGCCCAGCTTCTTCGAGTCGAGCGCGCCGGTGCCCACCTTCGCCATCGCGGCGGCGGTGAAGCCTTCGGTGAGGAAGGGCAGCAGGTCGGTGCCGGTGGAGGCCGAGGCGTTCTCGGCCGCGCGGCGGGCGATGTAGGTCAGGCCGCCCGCGCCGGGGATCAGGCCCACGCCGACTTCGACCAGGCCGATGTAGCTTTCCATCGCGGCAACGCGTTTGGCCGAGTGGATGGCCAGCTCGCAGCCGCCGCCCAGCGCCATGCCGCGCACGGCCGAGATCACCGGCACGTTGGCGTAGCGGATCTTGAGCATCACGTTCTGCAGCTCTTCTTCCGCGCCCTCGACCGCGCCGATGCCAGCGACCACGAAGGCCGGCAGCATCGCCTGCAGGTCGGCGCCGACCGAGAACACCTCGTCGGGCGACCAGATCACCAGGCCCTTGTACTCGGCCTCGGCCAGGTCGACCGCGGCGCCCAGCGCCTCGGCCACGTCGGGGCTGATGGCGTGCATCTTCGAATGGATGCTGGCGATGAGCACCTCGCCATCGAGCGTCCACACGCGCACGTCGCCTTCGTCGCTGATGGTGGTGCCCGCCGTGCTGGCATCGGCCGCGTTGGCGCCGAGCACGCTCTCGGGGAAGAGCTGGCGCTCATGCACCGGCAGGCGGCGCTGCGGCACGAACTTGTTCTGCGAGGCGCTCCACGAGCCTTCGGGCGTGTGCACGCCGCCGGCCTCGGCCACCGGGCCTTCGAACACCCACCTGGGCAGCGGTGCGCTGCTCAGCGCCTTGCCGGCGTCGATGTCTTCCTGCACCCACTTGGCGACCTGCGCCCAGCCGGCCTCCTGCCAGAGCTCGAAGGGGCCCTGCTTCATGCCGAAGCCCCAGCGCATCGCGAAGTCGATGTCGCGCGCGCTCTCGGCGATGTCGCCCAGGTGCACGGCCGCGTAATGGAAGCCATCGCGCAGGATGGCCCAGAGGAACTGGCCCTGCGGTCCTTCGCTCTCGCGCAGCAGCTTCAGGCGCTCGCCCGCGGGCTTCTTGAGCATGCGGCCGTACACCTCGTCGGCCTTGGCGCCGGCGGGCACGTATTCGCCGCTCTTCAGGTCGAAGCGCAGGATGTCGCGGCCGGCCTTCTTGAAGAAACCGGCCTTGGTCTTCTGGCCCAGGTTGCCCAGCTCGAGCAGCTTGGCGAGCACGGGCGGCGTCGCGAAGTTGGCGTAGAACGGATCGGTCTCGGCGCTCAGGTTGTCCTGCAGCGTCTTCACGACGTGGGCCATCGTGTCGAGCCCCACCACGTCGGCGGTGCGGAAGGTGCCCGAGCTCGCGCGGCCCAGCTTCTTGCCGGTGAGGTCGTCCACCACGTCGGGCGTCAAACCGAACTTCTCGACTTCCTTCAGCGTGGCCAGCATGCCGGCAATGCCGACGCGGTTGGCTATGAAGTTGGGCGTGTCGTGCGCGCGCACCACGCCCTTGCCCAGCGTGCTGGTGACGAAGGCTTCGAGGTCGTCGAGCACCTGCGGCTCGGTGGTGGGCGTGTTGATCAGCTCCACCAGGAACATGTAGCGCGGCGGATTGAAGAAGTGGATGCCGCAGAAGCGCGGCTTCAGCGCCTCGGGCAGCGCCTCGCTGAGCCTGGTGATCGACAGGCCCGAGGTGTTGGAGGCCAGGATCGCGTGCTTGGCGACGTGCGGCGCGATCTTCTTGTACAGATCGAGCTTCCAGTCCATGCGCTCGGCGATGGCCTCGATGACGAGGTCGCACTCGGCGAGCTTGTCGAGGTTGTCGTCGTAGTTGGCCTGCTCGATCAGGCCGGCGTCGGCCACATCGCCGAGCGGCGCGGGCTTGAGCTTCTTGAGGTTGTCAATGGCGCGCGTGACGATGCCGTTCTTCGGGCCTTCCTTGGCCGCCAGGTCGAACAGCACGACAGGCACGCGCACGTTGACGAGGTGGGCCGCGATCTGCGCGCCCATCACGCCGGCGCCGAGCACGGCGACCTTCTTCACTTGAAATCGGGACATGTTGATTGCTATGTGTTGTGGGAAACCGTGCGCCGCTTACTGCACGCGGTTCCAGGTTTGGGTGCGCCAGAACGGGCCGAGATAGCCGCGCACTTCCAGCTTCTTGCCGCCGTCTACAGGCGTGAAGCTCGCGCGGTATTCCTTGCCGTTCTCGGGGTCGAGGATCTTTCCGCCTTCCCAGACGTCCTTGCCCTCGGCCTTCTTGCCGCCGCGGATGATCTCCAGGCCCGCGATGGGCTTGCCCTTGCGGTCGTCGCTGCATTCCTCGCAGACCGCGTCGGGCTTGGTGTCCTTCTTCAGCGACTTCTCGATGCGCCCGAGCAGGGCACCGTTGGCTTCTGCGATGCGGATCTCGGCCTTGACCTCGCCGGTCTTGTCGTCGACGTTGCGCCACAGGCCCACCGGCGTGACGCCCGCGCCTTGCGCCATGGCGGAGGCGGCGGTGACGGTGAACAGGACGGCTGCAAGCGTTGCTTTCATGAGCGGCTCCAGGTTGGGTGTCGGTTGAGGAAGGACTCTCGGCTTCAGGCCAGTGCGGCTTCGGTGTCCATCAGCACCTTGCTGCCGGCGCGCGCGGTGCGCATCAGCGTCGCGGTCTCGGGGAACAGCTTGGCGAAGTAGAAACGCGCGGTCTGCAGCTTGCCGACGTAGAAGGGGTCGGTGTTGCCGGCGGCGATCTCGCGCAGCGCGACCTGCGCCATGCGGGCGAACAGGTAGCCGAACACGAAGTGGCCGGCCACGCGCAGGTAGTCGACGGCGGCGGCGCCCACTTCGTCGGGGTTCTGGAAACCCTTGAAGCCGATCTCGGTCGTGAACTTGGTGAGCTGGTCGCCCAGGCCGGCGATCGGGTTGATGAACTCGGCCATCTTCTCGTTCACGCCCTCTTCCTCCACCAGCTTCGCGACGAGCTTGCCGAACTTCTTGAGCGACGCGCCGTTGTTGCCCAGCACCTTGCGGCCCAGCAGGTCCAGCGACTGGATGGTGTTGGTGCCTTCATAGATCATGTTGATGCGGTTGTCGCGCACGAACTGCTCCATGCCCCATTCCTTGATGAAGCCGTGGCCGCCGAACACCTGCATGCAGGCGTTGGTGGAGATGTGGCCGTTGTCGGTGATGAAGGCCTTGACGATGGGGGTCAGCAGCGCGACCAGTTCGCCGGAGTCCTTGCGCACCTTCTCGTCGGGGTGGTTGTGTTCCTTGTCGAGCAGCAGCGTGCAGAAGATCTGCAGCGCGCGGCCGCCTTCGGCATAGGCCTTGGCCGTGAGCAGCATCTTGCGCACGTCGGGGTGCACGATGATGGGGTCGGCTTCCTTGTCCTTGGCCTTCACGCCCGAGAGCGAACGCATCTGGATGCGGTCCTTGGCGTAGGCCAGCGCGTTCTGGTAGGCCACTTCCGTCAGGCCCAGCGACTGGTTGCCCACGCCCAGGCGGGCGGCGTTCATCATCACGAACATCGCGGCCAGGCCCTTGTTGGGCTCGCCAACCAGGGTGCCGGTGGCGCCCTCGATCACGATCTGCGCGGTGGCGTTGCCGTGGATGCCCATCTTGTGCTCCAGGCCGGCGCAGAAGATCGGGTTGCGCTCGCCCAGCGAGCCGTCGGCCTTGACCTTGAACTTCGGCACCACGAACAGGCTGATGCCCTTGCTGCCCTTGGGCGCGTCGGGAAGGCGTGCCAGCACCAGGTGGATGATGTTGCTGGTCATGTCGTGCTCGCCGGCCGAGATGAAGATCTTGTTGCCGGTGATGCGGTAGGTGCCGTCGGGCTGCGGCTCGGCCTTGGTGCGCAGCAGGCCCAGGTCGGTGCCGCAGTGCGGCTCGGTCAGGCACATGGTGCCGGTCCATTCGCCGCTGGTGAGCTTGGGCAGGTAGGTCTTCTTCTGCTCGTCGGTGCCGTGGGCGGCGAGCGCCTCGTAGGCGCCGTGCGAGAGGCCGGGGTACATGGTCCAGGCCTGGTTGGCGCTGTTGAGCATCTCGAACAGGCACTGGTTCACCACGAAGGGCAGGCCCTGGCCGCCGAAGGCCGGGTCGCACGACAGCGCGGGCCAGCCGCCTTCGACGTACTTGGCGTAGGCGTCCTTGAAGCCCTTGGGGGTCTTCACTTCATGCGTGGTCTTGTCGAGCGTGCAGCCTTCCTCGTCGCCGCTGATGTTGAGCGGGAAGGTCACTTCGGCGGCGAACTTGCCGGCCTCCTCGATCACCGCGTTGATGGTGTCGGCGTCGGTCTCGGCATGGGCCGGAAGCGCCTTGAGCTCCTCGGCGACGTTGAGCACTTCGTGCAGCACGAACTGCATGTCGCGTACGGGGGGGTTGTAGGTAGGCATCCGGAACTCTCCTGGTCGAAGCTAGATAGAAAAAAGAAAAGGGAAAACGGAACGGGCCGCGCGCGGGTCAGCGCACGGTCTTGAGGCGGCGCGATGCGGCTGCGGGTGCGGCGGCCGCTTCGGGCTTGGGCGCGTCGGGCGTGGCGGCGCGCGCGAGGATGTTGTCGAAGCCGACGTTGGCGCGGCCGATGGAGCCGGGCACCTGCAGGAAGCGGGCCTCGTAGTGCAGCGCGAGGATCAGGCCGTGGATCTCGAACGCCAGCTGGCGCTCGTCTGCGTCGGCGCGCAGGTGGCCTTCGCTCTGCGACTGGACGATGGCGCGCAGCACGGCCGCCTGCCAGATGCTGACCGACTCGACCAGCGCATCGCGCACCGGGCCCGGGCGGTCGTCGAATTCGGAGGCGCCGCTGATGTAGATGCAGCCCGAGTCGATCTCGGTCGAGGTGCGCTTCATCCAGTTGGCGAACATGGCGCGCAGGCGCGGCAGGCCGCGCGGCGCCTTCAGTGCGGGGAAGAACACTTCCTGCTCGAAGCGCGCGTGGTATTCGCGCACCACCGAGATCTGGAGCTCCTCGCGCGAGCCGAAGTGGGCGAAGACGCCCGACTTGCTCATCTTGGTGATCTCGGCCACGGCGCCGATCGACAGCCCTTCGAGGCCGATCTGCGCGGCCAGTGCCAGCGCCGCGTCGACGATGACGGCCTTGGTCTGCTGCCCTTTCTGGGCGGCGCGCGCGGGCTTGGCGGGAACGGCGGTTGCGGTCATCGTGGAATTTCCATGCAAAAACGAACGGTCGTTCTATTTTGCAGGCCTTTCCACCCGAGGCCGCGAATTGACCTTCAGTTGTTGAAGGTTAATCGAGGCGGATCGGACCGCCATCGGGTCCGTCCCGCATCTCTCTCATGCTTTCAGGCCGGCTCAGAACTCCTGCGACACCGGCCGCAGCACGACCTCGTTGATGTCCACGTCGGCCGGCTGCTCCACCGCGTAGACCACGGCACGCGCCACCGAATCGGCCGGGATCTGGTTGGCCTCGTAAAAGGCCTTCACGCCGGCGGCGCTCTCGGCGTCGGTGCTGCCGTGCTTGAGCTCCGACTCCACCGCGCCGGGCGACACGATGGTCACGCGCACGCCGCTGTTGCCCACTTCGACGCGCAGGCCCTCGGAAATGGCGCGCACCGCGTGCTTGGTGGCGCTGTAGACGGTGCCGATGGGCGTGAACACCTTCAGCCCGGCAATGGACGCCACGTTGACGATGTGCCCGCTGCCCTGCGCCTGCATGCGCGGCAGCACAGCGGCGATGCCGTAGAGCACGCCCTTGATGTTGACGTCGATGGTGCGGTCCCACTCGTCGACCTTGAGCTTGTGGATGGGCGACAGCGGCATCACGCCCGCGTTGTTGACCAGCACGTCGATGCGGCCAAAGGCGTCGACGGTGGCCTGGGCGAGCTTCTCGAGGTCGGCGCGCTTCGCCACGTCGGTGGCCACGGCGATGGCTTCGCCGCCGGCTTCGCGAATCTCGGCGACGAGCTTTTCGAGCCGGTCGGTGCGGCGCGCCGCCAGCACCACCTTGGCGCCGCGCGCGGCCAGGTGGCGCGCGGTCGACTCGCCGAGCCCGCTGCTCGCGCCGGTGACGATGGCGACCTTGCCCTTGATGTTGTCTTGAACGGATGTCATGGAGAAGTTCCTTTCGGGAGGTGTTGAAGAAGCGTTGAAGAAGTGCATGCAGTGTGGAAAATCCACGCATTCCAGTAAATGAAACTCTGGCGACTTCAGAATTCCCATTCGAGGAACACTCCATGTCCAATCGCCTCGAGGCGCTGCGCGTCTTCTTCACCGCTGCCGACGCCTCCAACTTCCGCGAGGCGGCCGTGCGCCTTTCGGTGTCGCCGCAGGTGGTGACGCGCGCGGTGCGCGAGCTCGAGGAGGAACTGGGCGAGCCGCTCTTCCACCGCAGCACGCGCGGCGTGCAGCTCACCGATTTCGGCCGGCAGCTCGCGCAGCGTGCGCGTGCCGCGGTGGGCGGCGTCGATGCGCTGTTCCACCGCACCGACCGGCGCGCGCTCTCGCAGCACGCGGGCACGGTGCGCGTGACGGCGCCGAACGTTTTCGGCCGCCGGCTGATCCCGCAGGCGCTCGCGCCGATGCTGGCCGCACATCCCGGCCTGGTGCTCGATCTGCGGCTGTCGGAGAGCCATGCCGACGTGGTCGACGAGCAGATCGACGTCGGCGTGCGCGCGGGCCCCATCCGCGATGCGCGCTTCGTCGCCCGCACGGTCGGCAGGATGCGTCTCTACGTGGTGGCGGCGCCCGCGCTCATCGAGCGCACCGGCATTCCGCAGAGCCTCGATGCGTTGCCCGGCTTTCCGCTCACCGCGCTGATGGACCGCAGCTCGGGCCGCCCGTGGTCGTGGTTCTTCAGCAAGGGGCGGCAGGTGCCGGTCGCGGCGCCGGCCTTCGTCACCGACGACGTCGATGCCGAATGCGCGGCCGTGCGCGCGGGCCTGGGCTTCGGCCAGCTCGTGGCCCCGCTGGCCGAGCCCCTGCTGCAATCGGGCGAGCTGGTGGAGGTGCTGGAGGCCGAGGCACCCGAGCCCTGGCCGATCCACGTCTACCGCTCGCAGCGCGCACCGGTGCCGGCGCGCGTGCGGCTGGTGTACGACGAGCTGATCCGCGTGCTGCGCTGAGGCGGCTACCGGCTACTCGTACTTGCGGCCTTCGCGCATCAGCTCGGGCGTGCCGATCACTTCGTTGAGCGCATCGAAGTCCAGCATCTGCGCCCGCCATGGCTGCGTGGTGCGGTGCCGGTGCAGGCTCGCGTAGTAGCCCTGCAGCGTGTGCACCACCGCGCGCGCCGTGCCGCCGGGGAAGATGGCGATGCGAAAGCCGTGGCGCTGCAGCGCATCGGCGTCCTGGATGGGCGTCTTGCCGCCTTCGACCATGTTGGCCAAGAGCGGCACGCGATGCGCGAAGCGGCTGCAGGCGGCGTCCATCTGCTCGGGTGAGCGCAGCGCCTCGATGAACAGGGCGTCCACGCCGCATTCGAGGTACGCATCGGCGCGGTCGAGCGCAGCCTCCAGCCCCTCGACTGCCACCGCGTCGGTGCGCGCGAGGATCAGCGTGTCGCTGGAAGCGCGCGCGTCCAGCGCGGCCTTGAGCTTGCCGACCATCTCGCGCTCGGGCACCACAGCCTTGCCGTCGAGATGCCCGCAGCGCTTGGGAAAGGTCTGGTCCTCGATCTGCACCATCGCCGCGCCTGCGCGCTCGAAGCCGCGCACGGTGCGCTGCGTGTTCAGCGCGTTGCCGAAGCCGGTGTCGGCATCGACGATCACCGGCAGGCCCACCCGCTCGGTGATGCGTGCCAGCGTGTCGGCCACTTCGGTGAAGGTGGTCAGGCCGATGTCGGAGCGGCCCAGCCGGGTGTAGGCGATGGAGGCGCCCGACAGGTAGAGCGCCTCGAAGCCGGCCTGCTCGGCCACCAGCGCGCTCAGCGCGTCGTACACGCCGGGCGCCAGCACGATGTCGTTGCGCGCGAGCCGGGTCTTGAAGTCATGGGTCGTCATGCGGACGCCTCCTTGTGTCCAACGAGTGCGGCGGCGGTGCGCGCCGCGATGTAGCCGCCGGCGACGGCGCTCAGCAGGCCGTTGCCGGAGAGATAGCCCCACACCGCATCCCCCGACACGCCGCCGGCCGCACCACCTGCGGCCAGCAGGTTGGGCAGCGGCGTGCCGTCCTGGCGCAGCACGCGCATGTCGGGCGCGATGTCGAGGCCGCCCTGGGTGTGGAAGAGCGCGCCGGTCACCTTGACGGCGAAGTACGGCGCTTCGAGCCCGCGCGCGAACACGCGGCCATCGGGCGCGGCTGCGTCGCGCATCGCGTCGAGAGTGGCCTGCAGCACAGGGGCCTCGCAGCCGATGCATTCGGCCAGCGCGGCCACCGAGTCGCAGCGGCGCAGCGCGCCGGCGGCCTCGGCCTCGCAGAAATCGGGGAAGCCACGCGCCAGCGCGAGCAGCGGCGTGTCGAACACGTTCCAGGCGATGCCGCCCGGCTGCGCGAGCACGTGCACCGCGGCCTCGGAGTAGCCCTGGGTCTCGTCGTGGAAGCGGCGGCCTTCGCAGTTGAGCTGCACGCCGCCTTCCATCATCACGGCCCAAGACATCAGCGCACCCTGCGGCGTGACCCACGAGCCGTGGCCCTGGTAGCCGCCCAGGTCGCGCAGCCGAGCGCCCAGCGCGGTTCCCCAGAGGATCGCGCTGCCGTCGTTGCCCACGTGCCCGCCGAAGGCGGCCCCGCCCATCTCGGGCAGCAGCGTGCGAACCATCTGCGGGTTGCCGCCGAAGCCGTTGCATGCCAGCAGCAGCGCGTCGCAGCCCAGCGTCTCGCGCCGGCCGTCGGGGCGCAGGTAGTCGATGCCGATCACGCGGTCTTGATCGTCGAGCACCAGCGTGTCGACCACGGCCTGCGTCAGCACGGGGATGCCCGCCGCCTCCACTGCCGCCAGCAGCGCCGCCATGAGCGCGGCGCCGGTCTTCTGCGGCAGCGAATGCATGCGGTGCACGCTGTGCCCGGGATAGAGAAAGCCGTCGAGCAGCATCCACTCGAGGCCGTGGCGCGCCTGAAGCGCATCGAGCGCGGGGCCGATGGCGCCGGCATACGCCTCGACCAGCGCAGGCGCAGCGCGGCCGTGCGCCTTGGCCTGGATGTCGGCCGCGAAGCGCCCGGCGCTGTCGCCGGCCACTCCGTGCTCGCGCTGCGTGCGCGTGCCAGGTGCGGGAATGAAGCCCGACGAGAGCGCGGTCGATCCGCTCGGCAGCGCATCGCGCTCCAGCACCACGCAGTCCACGCCCGCGTCGGCCAGCATCAGCGCTGCAGTGAGCCCGCAGGCTCCGCCGCCGACGATGGCCACCGGCACGTGCACATCTACTTGCACTTGTGCGGCACGCCGGAGCTTTCTTTCGGGACCGCTCATGCCAGCGACGCGATGAAAGCTGCGCAGTCCGTCACTTCGGCCACGTTGCGCATGTCGGCCAGCGAGGTGTTGTGGCGCTCCTCGCCGAAGGCCGCGCATCCGTCGCCGAGCACCAGGGTGCGGTAGTCGCGCATGTGCGCATCGCGCACCGTGCTGGCCACGCCGCCGTTGGTGACGATGCCGCACACGGCCACGGTGTCGATGCCCGCGCGGCGCAGCACCCAGTCGAGCTGGGTGTTGAAGAAGGCCGAGTACGCCACCTTGCTCACGGTGACGTCGACAAGGCCCGCCAGTGCATCGACGTTGGCCTGGCCCCAGCTGCCGGGCGCGAAGTCGCCCCTGGCCAGGTACGGACGCAGCGCCTTCAGGTGCGGCGAGATCATCGGCTCGCCCTTCGCGTCGGGCCACAGCGTGAACTGGCTCGCCACGACCAGTCCGCCGCCCGCCTTCAGCGCGCGCGCGACGACGGCCACGCGTTCCGGCAGCAGCAGCGCGGGCGGGTTGGCGTCGCCGCCACGCGCGTAGGAGCCATTCGGATGGAGAAAGTCGTTCTGCAGGTCGACGACGACCAGCGCCGTCTTCGACGGTTGGATCTTCGCGCCGGCGCTCATGACGGCCTCACCAGCAGGTTGCCGTATGCGTCGACCTCGGCATGGAAGCCGGGCTCCAGCCACACGGTGGTGTCGGCCTGCTCGAGGATGGCCGGCCCGTCGATGCGTGCGGCCACGGGCAGTTCGAGCCGCGCGTAGCGCAGCGCGTCGTGCCACTGCCCCCGGTGGAACACGCGCTGCGTGCCCAGCGGCGCGGTGCTGCCCTCGCCTTCGGGCGCCAGCACCTTCAGGTCGAACTTGGGGCGCACGCCGATGCGCGCATAGCGCAGGTTCATCACGCGGATCGCGATGCCGTCGAGCACGCGGCCGAAGGCTGCGGTGTAGGCGGCCTCGAACGCCGAGCGGATCGACGCGGCCGTGATCGGCACCTCGCCCGCATCGGCCAGAACCACCGGCAGCGTGTGCGTCTGGCCGGCGTAGAGCATGTCGAGCGCGACCACCTCACGCACCTCGTCGAAGCGCACGCCCGACGAATCGAGCCGCTGCTGGCAGCTGGCGGCCAGCTCGTCGATGCGCTGGCGAAGGTCGGCCACGTCCAGATCGGCCAGCGCCTTGTTGATGGTCTGCACCGCGTCGTGGCGCATGTCCGCGATCACGCAGCCCAGCGCCGAGGTCACGCCGGGGTAGCGCGGCACGATGCCGGTGGCCACGCCCACCTCGCGCATCATCGCGCACACGTGCAGCGCGCCGCCGCCGCCGAAGGGCATGTACGCGAAGCGGCGCGGATCGTGCCCGCGCTCGATCGACACCAGGCGGATCGCGCCGGCCATGCGCGCATTGGCCACGGTGAGGATGGCTTCGGCGGCCGCATGCACGTCGAGCCCCAGCGGACGCGCGACGTGTTCCTCGATGGCCTGGTGCGACTTCTGCGCGTCCAGCGCCGCCAGCAGGCCGCCGCCCAGCGGACGGTCCGCCGCGATGCGCCCGAGCAGCACGTTCGCATCGGTCACCGTGGGCCGCGTGTTGCCGCGTCCGTAGCAGGCGGGCCCCGGCACGCTGCCCGCCGACTCGGGACCGACCTGCAGCATGCCGCTCGCGTCCACCGACGCGATGGAGCCGCCGCCAGCGCCTATGGTCTCGATCTGAATCATCGGCGAGCGGATCACCATGCCGAACTCGATGGCGGTCTGCGCGGCCAGCGCGGCCTCGCCGTTGGCCACCAGAGAGACGTCGAAGGAAGTGCCCCCCATATCCCCGGTGATCGCGTTCGGGAAACCCGCCGCGCGCGCGATGGCCGCGCAGGCGATGACGCCGGCCGCCGGCCCCGACAGCGCGGTGCGCACCGGCAGGTCGCTCGCGGTCTGGCGCGACATCACGCCGCCGTTGCTCTGCACCACGAGCAGTTCGCCGCCGAAGCCCTGGGCGCGCAAATCGCCTTCGAGCCGGCCGAGGTAGCTGCCCACCACCGGCTGCAGCGCGGCATTGAGCGTGGCGGTGGAGCAGCGCTCGAACTCGCGGATCTCGGGCAGCACCTCGCTGGCCGAGGTCACGTGCGGGTTGGGCCACAGCTCGCGCACGGCCGCCACGGCGAGGCGCTCGTTCTCGGCATTGGCGTAGGTGTTGATGAAGAACACACACACGGCCTCGCAGCCAGCCTCCAGCAGCGCGCGTGCCTCGGCGCGCACCTGCTGCAGGTCGACGGGGGTGTGCAGCGTGCCGTCGGCCAGCGTGCGCTCGTCCACCTCGCGGCGCAGGTCGCGCGGCACGACCGGCAGGAAGCTTCCGCGCAGGCCCCAGGTCCGGGGCCGGTCGCGGCGGCGCATCTCGAGCACGTCGCGGAAGCCCCGCGTGGTGATGATGCCGGTGCGCGCCACCTTGCGTTCGAGCAGCGCATTGGTGCCCACCGTGGTGCCGTGCACGATGGTGGCGATGGCGCCGGCCGAGTCCGCCACGCGCGCGACACCATTCATGAAGCCGCGCGCCTCCTCGCCGCGCGTGGAAGGCACCTTGACGATGCGCGCGCTGCCGTTGGCTTCGTCCAGCACGAAGAGATCGGTGAAGGTGCCGCCGACGTCGACGCCGACGACGAGGGAATTGCCAGGAGAGGTCATTCGGATGCTTTCTTCGTCTTGTCGCTGCTCACATAGCCCATGGCCGCGTCGGCCTCGCGCTGCGCAGGGGTCCGCTCGGCCGCGGGGCCCCAGCCGCCGCCGCCGGGGGTTTCGAGGCGCACGCGCTCGCCGCGCGCCAGCGCGATGCCGCGCATCTTCGACACCATGGGGGGCGTGTGCCATTGGCCGGCGTTCTCGTAGCGGAACACGTTGAGCGCGCCCGCCCCTCCGCCCGCGATGCCCTTGGGCGGCGAGGTGCCGCGCTCGCCGAAGACGAACACCTCGGCGTCCTTCTCGAGCAGCTCGATCTCGTACACGGCTCCCAGTCCGCCGCGATGCCGGCCGTCGCCGCCGGAGTCGGGGCGAAGCGACCATTCGGTGAAGCGCACCGGGTACGCGGCCTCGAGGATCTCCAGCGGCGGGATCGTCGCGGTCGAGATGGGCGCGTTGCCGTGCGCGAGGCCGTCGCCGTCGGAGTGGCCGCCGTGCCCGCCGCCGAAGAAGCTGAACATCACCCAGCGCTGGCCTTCGCGGCCCTTGTCGCTGCGGTGGCCCGCGATCGACAGCGCGTTGATGGTGCCGTAGGCCTGGGCCACGGCGCGCGCGGGGTCGGCCTGCGCGGCGGCGCTGAAGATCACGTCGATCATGCGCAGGATGGTCTCGGTGTAGCCACCCACCGGGCGCGGGCGCTCGGCGCTGATCACCAGCCGCGCGGGAATGACGAAGTCCACCGCGTCGAGCACGCCGGCATTGGCCGGCACGTCGGGGAACAGGTGCTTGAGCGCCACGTAGCAGGCGGCCACCGCGGTGGCGCGCGAGATGTTCACCGGGCCCGCGCATTGCGCCGAGGTGCGGGAGAAGTCCAGCGTGAGCCGGTCGCCGGCCACCGTCATGTCGAGCGCGATGGTCAGCGGCTCGTTGACGATGCCGTCGTTGTCCAGCACGTCCTCGACGCTGTAGCGTCCGTCGGGCAGCGAGGCGATGTGCGAGCGCATCAGGCGCAGCGCGCGGCCGCGCAGCTCGCCCAGCGCATGGAGCACCAGCGCGTCGCCGTATTCGTCGAGCAGGCCGTCCAGCCGCTTCGCGCCCAGTTCCAGCGCGGCGAGCTGGCCGTTCAGGTCGCCCCAGAGGCTGTCGGGCAGGCGGGTGTTGGCCTGCAGGATGGCCAGCACGTCGCCGTCGAGCACGCCGTTGCGCACGATGCGCACCGGCGGGATCTGCACCGCCTCCTGCCAGCACTCGGTGGCCGCGGGGTTGTAGTTGCCCGGCACCGCGCCGCCCACGTCGTGCCAGTGCGCGGCGGAGGCCATGTGGCAGTACAGCTTGCCGTTGCGGAAGAAGGGCTTCACCAGCTTGAAGTCGTTGGCGTGCGTGCCGCCGTCGTAGGCGTCGTTGCTGATCCAGATGTCGCCGTCCTTCATGCCGCCGCGCGGCTCGGCCGCCTTGACCGTGGCGCGCACGGCAAAGGCCATGGCGCCCACGAAGACCGGCAGGCCCGACTTGCCCTGCACCAGCGTGTCGCCGGTGGCGGCGTCGTACAGGCCGTGGCAGGCGTCGTGCGCCTCGGCAATGATGGGATTGAACGCGCTGCGGTAGAGCGTGGCGTCCATCTCGTCGGCCACCTGCTCGAGGCGGCCGCGCAGCACGGCGAGCGTGACGGGGTCGATGGTTGTGGTGGAGGAAGTCTCAGGCATCGATGGCTTTCTTCGAGGCGGGGCGGCCAGTACGCTGGCGCAGCTGGTTCAGCAGTCCGCCGGCGCGGACCATGTCCATGAGGAACCCGGGCACCGGTTCGCAGGCCAGCGGCCTGCCGTCAGGTCCGATGACTCCGGGCAGCGTGGCGTCGAGCGCTATACGGTCGCCCTCGGCCAGGGTCTCGGCCTGCGCGCAGGTCAGCAGCAGCAGGCCCACGTTGAAGGCGTTGCGGAAGTACAGGCCGCTGTACGAAGGCGCGATCACCGCGCTCACGCCCAGGTGGACGAGCACCGCGGCGGCCTGCTCCCGCGAGGAGCCGATGCCGAAGTTGGGGCCGGCCACGATCACGTCGCCGCGCTGCACGCCGGCGGCGAAATCGGGGCGCACGGCCTCGAGGCAGTGCCTGGCGATGATGTCGATGCCGTGCTTCATGGCGTGGCCCGGCGCGAGCAGGTCAGTGTCGATGTCGGCACCGAGCCGCCAGACGCGGTGGGTGGCGTGCGTGGCTTCCGTGGTGTGCGTGGTGTTTGGGGCGCTCATGCCAGCACCTCGCGCGGATCGGTCACGCGGCCGCGCAGCGCAGCTGCCGCCACGGTGTAGGGCGAGCCCAGGTACACCTGCGCGGTGGGCGAGCCCATGCGGCCCTTGAAGTTGCGCGCCGTGGTCGAGATGACGGTGATGTCGTCGCCCATCGGGTCGCCGTAGCCCGAGCAGGCTCCGCAGGCGGTCGGGAAGAGTTCAGCGCCTGCATCCGTCAGCGCCTGCAGCACGCCCTCGTCGCGCGCGCGCTCCTGGTCCTGGATGCTCGCAGGCGCGACGATCAGCCGGATGCCTGCCGCCACCTTGTGCCCGCGCAGCACCTGCGCCGCCGCCCGCAGGTCGTCGAGCTTGGCGCCGGTGCATGCGCCGATGTAGGCCACGTCGACCGGCGTGCCGGCGTAGTGGCTCACCCCGCGCGAGTTGGCGGGGCTGTGCGGCGCGGCCACGTGCGGCTCGAGCGCGGCCGCGTCGAAGCGGTAGCGCGTGAGCTCGGCGCCGTCGTCGGTGAACCACGCCGACGTGTCGGCCGGCGGCGCGCCGGCCTCGGCGAGGAAGGCGGCGGTGGTGTCGTCCGGCGCGATCAGGCCGGCCTGCGCGCCGAGCTCCGCGCTCATGTTCGACAGCGTCATACGCTCCTGCATCGACAGCGCAGCCACCGCGGGCCCGGCGAACTCCACCGCCTGGTAGCGCCCGCCGTTCATGCCGAAGCGGCCGATCATGTGCAGCATCATGTCCTTGGCGGTGACGCCTGCGGGCAGCGCGCCGTCCCACCACATCTGGAGGGTCTCGGGCACGCGCAGCCAGATCTCGCCGGTGACCACCACGCCCAGCATCTCGGTGCTGCCCACGCCGAACATGTAGGCGCCGAAGGCACCGCCCGTGGGCGAGTGCGAGTCGCCCCCCACGCACAGCATGCCGGGGCGGATGTGCCCGTGCTGCGGCACCACCACGTGGCAGATGCCCTGGCTGTCGTACACGTGCGGCAGCGCCTGGTCGCGCGCCCATTCGCGTGCGATGCGCACGATGCGGCGCGAGTCGTCGTCGCGCTCGGGCACGTAGTGGTCCATTACCAGCACGATGCGCGAGGGGTCCCAGATCTGCGCACCCAGTTCCTCGAGCATGGGCTTGAGCCGGCGCGGACCCGAGGAGTCGTGGAACATGGCCAGGTCGACGCCGCAGGTCACGATCTCGCCCACCGCCACGTGCTCGCGGCCGCTGGCGCGCGCGATGAGCTTCTGCGCGAGCGTCTGCGGCCGGGCTTGCCCGGCCCGGGTTGCGGCCACCTGTGCGCGGGTTGCTGCGGGCGTGCTCATTCGGGCTTGGCTCCGGAGAACTTCACCACCTTGGCCCAGCGCGGGATCTCGCTCTGCACGAAGGCCGTGAACTGCTCGGGCGAGTTGCCGACCGGTATGGCGCCCTCGGTGTCCAGGCGCTTGAGCATGTCGGGCTGCTGCAGCGCATGGCGAGCCGCATCGCTGAGCTTGCGCGCCACGTCCGCCGGCAGGCGCGCCGGTCCGAACAGGCCGAACCATGCGCTCGATTCGTAGCCCGGCAGGGCCTCGGCGATGGCCGGCACGTCGGGGAACGCGGGCAGTCGTTTGGCCGTGGTGACGCCCAGCGCCTTGAGCTTGCCGGCCTGGATGTGCGCCTTGACATTGCCCACGGCCGCGAACATCAGCTGCACCTGGCCGGCCAGCAGGTCCTGCACCGCGGGCGCGGTTCCCTTGTACGGGATGTTCACGATGTCCACGCCCGACTGCATCTTGAAGGCCTCGCCCGCCATGTGCAGCGACGAGCCCACCGCGCCGATCGCGAAGTTGAGCTGGCCCGGCCTGGCCTTGGCGAGCGCGACGAGTTCCTTCACGTCCTTCGCCGGCAGCGAAGGGTTGGCCACCAGGATCGACGGCGAGGTCGCGACGCAGGTGAGCGCGGTGAAGTCCTTCACCGGATCGAAGGGCAGCGACGGATACAGCGTGGCGTTGATGGCATGGCTGGTGAAGCTCATCAGCAGCGTGTTGCCATCGGGTGCGGCCTTGGCGACGGCGTCGGCGGCGATGTTGCCGCCGGCGCCGGGCTTGTTCTCGACGATCACGGTGCGGCCCAGCGCGGGGCCCATGCTGACGGCGAGCGAGCGGGCCAGCGTATCGGTCGAGCCGCCCGCCGGCGCGCCGACGAGGATGCGCACCGGCGCATTGCCGAGCTGCGCCCGGGCAGCGGCGGCGAAGGCCAGCGCGGCGGGTGCGATGAGGATGTCGCGGCGATGGATCATGGGGTTTCCTTGTTGTCTCGTTGTTCTTCGGCGCTTCACAGGCCCAGGTAGGCGCGCCGCAGTTCGTCGCTTTGCAGCAGCTCGTCGGGCTTGCCCGAGAAGCGCACGCTGCCGTTCTCCAGCACGTAGGCGCGGTCTGCGATCTCCAGCGACTGGCCCACGTTCTGCTCGACCAGCAGCACTGCGAGGCCGCCGTCGCGCAACTCGCGGATCAGCGTGAACATCTCCTCCACCAGCAGCGGCGAGAGGCCGAGCGAAGGCTCGTCGAGGATCAGCAGCACCGGCTCGGCCATGAGCCCGCGCGCGATGGCCAGCATCTGCTGCTCGCCGCCGCTCATGGTGCCGGCGTGCTGGTCGATGCGCTCGCGCAGGCGCGGGAAGATGTGGAACATCTTCTCGAGGTTGGCCGCACGCCGCTCGCGGGCGCGGGTGAAGGAGCCGAGTTCGAGGTTCTCGAGCACGCTGAGGTTGGGGAACACCTTGCGTCCCTCGGGCACCTGGATGAGGCCGGCCTTCACTACCTCGCGGTAGTGCGCGCCCGTGAGGTCCCGCCCGTCGAAGCGCACGCTGCCGGCCCAGGTGGGCACGAGGCCGCAGACCATCTTGTTGAGCGTGGACTTGCCCGCGCCGTTGCTGCCGAGCAGCGCGACCATCTCGCCGGCATTCACCTGCAGGTCGACGCCGCGCAGCACTTCCACGCGGCCGTAGCCGCCGCGCAATCCGCGGATTTCGAGCAAGGGGTTCATGCGCCCGCTCCCGCGGCGGCCTTGCGCAGGCGCGCCGCCGTGCCGTGGCCCAGGTACGCCTCGACCACGCGCTCGTCGGAGGTCACCTGCGCCGGGTTGCCCTCGGCGATCAGCCGGCCCTGCGCCAGCACCCACACGTGCTCGGCCAGGTTCATCACGGCCTGCATGACGTGTTCGATCATCAGCACGGTCACGCCGCTGTCGGCGATGCCGCGAACCACCGGCATCATCTCGGCGATCTCCTGGGGGTTGAGGCCTGCGAGCACTTCGTCGAGCAGCAACAGGCGGGGCCGCGTGGCGAGCGCGCGGGCGAGTTCGAGCCGCTTGCGGCCGGCCACGGTGAGGTCGGAGGCCGGCTTGTCGAGCTGCGGCGCCAGGCCCACGCGCAGCGCCACCGCCTCGGCGCTGGCCAGCGCCTGGGCGCGGCTGCGCTCGTGCAGGTGCGCGCCCACGGCGATGTTCTCGCGCACGGTCTGCGCGGCGAAGGGCTTCACGATCTGGAAGGTGCGCGTCATGCCGAGCACGGCGTTGCGGTGCGGCTCGCGGCCGGTGATGTCGTGGCCCGCGAAGCGCACGGTGCCGGTATCGGGCTTGAGGAAGCCCGACATCAGCGCGAACAGCGTCGTCTTGCCCGCGCCGTTGGGGCCGATCAGCGCCGTGAGGCTGCCTTCCTTCACCGCCAGGCTCACGCCCTGCACGGCCTTCAGGCCGCCGAAGGAGCGCGAGATGTTGTCGAGTTTCAACAGGGGCTCATTCATCGCGGCCTCCCTTCGCCTTCCACAGCTGCCGCACCGACAGCCCCAGGCCCGCCACGCCGCGCGGCAGGAAGATCACGATGAGCACCAGCACCGTGCCGTAGATGACCATATTGATGCCCGGCAGCTCGCCGAACAGGTTGCGCGTGAAGTCCGACAGCAGGTGCAGCACCACCGCGCCCAGCACCGGCCCCCACAGCGTGCCCATGCCGCCCACGATGGCGGCGACCAGCGCCTCCACCGAGGTGACCGAGCCGTAGGCGATGCCCGCGTCGATGTACTGGAACACCTGCACGTAGAAGGCGCCGGCCGCGCCCATGAAGGCTGCCGACAGGCCGATGGCCGCGAGCTTGACGCGGAACGGGTTCACGCCCACGGCGCGTGCGGCGTCCTCGTTGTCGCGCACGGCCTGCAGGTAGGCGCCGAAGCGGCCGTTGCGCAGCCACCAGGTCACCAGCAGCGCCACGACCACCATCGCCAGCACCACCCACATGTAGCCGGCACGCGAGGCGAACTGCATGTTCGCCACCGATTCGCGCAGCGGCACCATCAGGCCCACGCCGCCGCCGGTGAACGAGACCGAGGTCGCGAGGATGCGGAACACCTCCGCGAAGGCCAGCGTGACGAGCGCGAAGTACGAGCCCTTCAGGCCGTAGCGGAAGGTCAGCGCGCCGACGAACAGGCCCACCAGCGCGCTGCCCGCGATGGCCAGCGGCAGCGCGACCCACGCGTTGATGCCGCCCTGCAGCTGCGCGATGGCCTGGATGTACGCGCCCGTACCGAAGAACAGCGCATGCCCGAACGAGAACTGCCCGCCGAAGCCGCCGAGAATGTTCCAGGCCTGCGCGATCAGCGTGGCGTACAGCGCCATCATCACGAAGTTGAGCATCACGCCAGACTGGGTGAAGAACGGCACGCAGCCGACGACGGCCGCGAAGAGCACGATGCCCGCAAGTTGCTTCACGCCCGCGCTCATGCCTTGGCTCCGAACATGCCCTGCGGGCGGAACAGCACGACGCCGATGAAGATCGCGAAGATCCCGATCTGCCCGAGCGATTCGCCCAGGTAGAGCCCGCCGAGCGACTCGACCACGCCGATCAGGAAGCCGCCGACGAGCGCGCCCACAAAGCTGCCCATGCCGCCCAGCACCACGATGGTGAAGGCCACGAGCACGAAGCCGCTGCCCACCTGCGGGTTGACGTAGTACGCAGGCAGCAGGAAGCAGGCCGCGGCACCCAGGCATGCGAGGCCGATGCCGAAGCTCATCGCGTAGACGTGGTCGACGTCGATCCCCATGAGCTTGGCGCCCTCCTCCTCCTTGGCCACCGCGCGGATGGCGCGGCCCAGATCGGTGCGGCCCATGATCCAGAACAGGATGCCCGACACCGCCAGAGCACCGGCGAAGGCGACCAGCTTGGGCACGGCGATCATCGCGGGCCCGATGGCCACGGTGCTCAGCGAGTAGGCGGTGTCGATGCTGCGCGTGTCCGACTTGAAGAACAGCAGCGCCAGGTTCTCCATCACGATGGCGATGCCGAGCGTGGCCAGCAGGATGTTCTCGTCCTTGCCATGGCCCGCACGGTTGATGACCACGCGCTGCAGCGCATAGCCGAGCGCGAACATGCCAGCAACGGCGATGGGCAGCGCCAGGTAGGGATCGATGCCCCAGCGCTCCTTGAGGAAGTACACCGCGTAGAGCGCCAGCATCAGGCTCGCGCCGTGGGCGAAGTTGATGATGTGCAGCACGCCGTAGATCAGCGTGAGCCCCACCGCGATCAGCGCGTACACGGCGCCGGTCGTGAGTCCGTTCAGGACCGACGGGAAGAGGATGGTGATGTCTGGCATTGGCTGTCGGGGGCTGGGCCGCTTTCCTGGCTGTGCGTCTTGCGTGGGCGTGCCGCTTCACCGGACTCCGTGCATGCCCGGAATCCGTCGAAGCGCTTCATGGGTGGTGCCTCTTCTCGGCCCGGCTTCAGGCCTTCAGCGGGAAGACCGGCTCGACCTCGCGGTAGTCGCGCGGGATGATGACCTTGATGTCGTTCTTCACCACCTGCGTCATGAGCGGCTGCGCGCCTTCGTTCTGGCCGTTGACGAATCGCGTGGGGCCGTACGGCATGATGTGGTTGGAGAAGGTGCTCTTCTCCAGCGCGTCGATGATGGCCGCGCGCTCGGCGGACTTCGCGCGCTCGATGGCATCGGCCAGCAGCCACATCGCGGTGTAGGTCATGAACACCTCGTAGCTGAAGAACTGGCCCTTGGCCTCCACGCGCTTGCGCAGCTCCTGCGAGCGCTTGTCCTTCGGATTGAACCAGTGGTTGCAGTCGATGATGCCGTTGGCAGCGTCCGGAAACTCCTTCACGAACTTGTAGCTCGACGCGGCGCCGCCCAGCACCGAGAAGATCGCCTTGGGCACCACCTTCTGCTGCTGCATGGTGCGCACCAGCAGCGCATATTCGTTGTAGTAGTTGGCGGGAATCACGATGTCGGGGTTGACCGACTTCATGCGCAGCACGATGTTGTTGAAGTCGCGCGTGGGGTTGGCGTGCTTCACCACCTCCTTCACCTCGAAGCCGTAGCCCGGCAGCTCGCGCGAGAGCAGCTGCGCGGTGCCGGCGCCGAACAGCGACTCCTCGTGGATGATCATCACCGTCTTGGCGGGGCTGCCGGCGGCCTTGTTGAGCACCAGCAGGTTGGCCATGGCCACCTCGGTCGACTTCTTGTACCCGGGCCCGAAGCGGAAGGTGTTCTTCAGCCCGCGCTCGACGATCTGGTCGGCCACGCCCACGTCGACCACGTGCGGCAGGTTGTACTTGGCCGCGGCCTGCGTGGTGGCCAGGCAGATGGCGGAAGCGAAGGCGCCCACGATGGCCGACACGCCGGCCTCGTTCATCTTCTCGACCTCGGCGGCGCCGGCCTGCGGCTGCGACTGCGCGTCGCCCAGCAGGGCCTCGAGCTTCGCGCCGCCGAGCGACTTGATGCCGCCTCCGGCGTTGATGTCCTCGATGGCCATGAGCGCGCCCAGGCGGCACTGCTGGCCCGAATAGGCCAGCGCCCCGGTGACCGGGTGCAGCACGCCCACCTTGACGGTCTTGGGCTGTGCGCCAGCCACGAGCGGGAAGGCGACGGCGGTGGCCAGCGCGGCCGAGCGGGACACGAAACTGCGGCGGTTCTGCATGGGGCTTTCCTTTTTCTCTTCAGTTGAACTGGGCTGACACGTCCTTGCTGACCCACACCTTCGCGTCGATGCTGCCCACGCGGGAAAGCTGCATCTCGTAGGTGTAGCGGTCGGGGCGGTAGAAGCCGTGCAGCCACTGCACGGGCCGCTCGTCCTCGTCGTAGATCAGGCGGCGCACCGCGAGCAGGGCCGAGCCGACGGAGACGTCGAGGTGCTGGGCGAGCACGTTGTCGGCCAGCCGGGCGGAGATGGTCTGGTGGGCGCGCCCCACCTTCACGCCCGACTCCTCCAGCAGCACCAGGATGGGCTTCTTCGACAGCTCGCGCCGACCGAAGCGGCGCGCGATGGTGTCGGGCACGTAGGTCGTGATGTGCGAGAGCGGCCCCTCCTTGGTGGAGCGCACGCGCACCGCCTTCTGCACCGCATCGCCGAGCTGGAGCTGCAGCGCCTCGGCCACCTGGGTGGATGCCGTGATGGTGGCCACCTCGATCACCTTGACCGAGGTGTGCAGGCCCATGGTGACGAGGTTCTCGAGCAGGCCGCGCAGGTTGGCGCGCTCCATGCCTCTGGTGCCCGGGCCTTCACCGCCGGCCGGCGGCACCGCGCGCGTGCGGCGCCCGGGATTGCGTTCGATGAGCCCTTCGGAAGCCAGCTGCTCGAGTGCGCGGCGCACGGTGACGCGCGCCACGTTGAACTGCCCCATCAGCGCCAGTTCGCCGGGAAGGCCCTCCGCAAAGCGGCCTTCGTGCAACTGCTCGCGCAGCACCAGATAGATCTGGTGGTATTTCGGCAAGGGCATCTGCGACATGCCGTTGATGGTTTTGCAGTTTTAATGTTCTGTCAATGGGACATTTGAAGCCGCAAAAAAGGCGCCGGAGGCGCCTTCATCGAAACTGGCGGCAGGAGCTCAGAGCTTGAAGGGAATCACTTCCTGGCGCTGGTCGCCCAGGCCTTCGATGCCCAGCGTCATCACGTCGCCCTTCTTCAGGAAGAGCGGCGGCTTCATGCCCATGCCCACGCCGGGGGGCGTGCCGGTGGTGATGATGTCGCCCGGCATCAGCGTCATGAACTGGCTCACATAGCTCACGATCTTGGCCACGGTGAAGATCATGGTCTTCGTGTTGCCGGTCTGCACGCGCTTGCCGTTCAGGTCGAGCCACATCGCCAGCTTCTGCGGGTTGGGCACGTCGTCGCGTGTCACCAGCCAGGGGCCGATGGGCCCGAAGGTGTCGCAGCCCTTGCCCTTGTCCCAGGTGCCGCCGCGCTCGATCTGGTATTCGCGCTCGCTGATGTCGTTGATGGTGCAGTAGCCGGCCACGTAGTCGAGCGCGCTCTTCTGCGGCACGTAGCGCGCGCGGGTGCCGATGACCACGCCGAGCTCGACTTCCCAGTCGGTCTTGACCGAGCCCTTGGGCAGCATCACCGGGTCGTTCGGGCCCTGCACGCAGCTGTTGGCCTTGGTGAACACCACCGGCTCCTTGGGCACCGGCAGGCCGGATTCGGCCGCGTGGTCCGCGTAGTTCAGGCCGATGGCGATGAACTTGCCCACGTTCGCCACCGGGCAGCCGAAGCGCGGCTTGCCCTTGACCAGCGGCAGCTTGTCGACCTTCTGCTTGCGCAGCTTGGCGAGGGCGGCGTCGCCGAGCTGGTCGGGGCCGATGTCCTTGACGACGGCGCTGAGGTCGCGCAGCTGGCCGTTGTCATCGATGAGGCCGGGCTTTTCCTTGCCGGGGTTGCCGTAGCGGACGAGTTTCATGCTTTCCTTTCAGTGCATTGATTGATCAGTAGGTGGAGCGGCCACCGGAGAGGTCGAAGACCGCGCCGGTGGAGAACGAGCAATCTTCCGTGCAGAGCCAGCCGACCATCGCGGCCACCTCTTCCACGGTGCCGAAGCGGCCCATGGGAATCTTCGAGAGCATGAAGGCGATGTGCTCCGGCGTCATCTGGTCGAAGATGGCCGTCTTCACCGCCGCGGGCGTCACGCAGTTCACGCGGATGCCGGTGTCGGCCAGTTCCTTGCCGAGCGACTTGGTCAGGCCGATGACGGCCGCCTTGCTCGCGCTGTAGGCGCTGGCGTTGGGGTTGCCTTCCTTGCCGGCCACCGAGGCGATGTTGACGATGCGGCCATGGCCCCCGCCCTGCCTGCGCATCTGCGCCACCACCTCGCGGCAGCACAGGAACACGCCGTTGATGTTGACTTCCATCACCTGGCGCCAGTCGTCCACCGGGTACTCCCACAGCTTGGTGTTGGGGCCGGTGATGCCGGCGCTGTTGACCAGCGCGTCGATGCGCGGCGCGTGCGCCATCGTGTCGGCTACCGCCCTGGCGACCGAGGACTGCTGCGAAACGTCGACCTTCAGCGCGAAGGCCCTGTCGCCGAGCGATTCGGCGGCCTTTGCGGCGGCGGCTTCATCGCGGTCCCACAACGTGACGCTGCCGCCCGAGGCGACCAGCCGCTGCGCGATGCCGAAGCCCAGGCCCGTGGCGCCGCCGGTGACGACCGCGTGGCGGCCGTTGAAGTCGAGCTGGTTCAATTGGGTCGTCTCCTCGGCCATGTCCTCGGGTTTGGCCCGATGATGGTGCGGGCGATCTGGCGTATTCTGAATTGGCCTGACCACTTGGCCAATTCAGGACAACCCTTAACCGCTTTTTTCCTCTCCCCTTCGCGTCTCCCGCCCTCCTCCGTGCCGCTCCAGACCCTCGCACCCCAGCGCCTCTATCGCCAGATCGCCGAACAGTTGCGCGAGCTCATCGGCAAGGGCGAATTCGCGGTGGGCGCGCGCATTCCCGCCGAGCGCGACCTTGCCCGGCAGCTGGGCGTGAGCCGGCCGTCGGTGCGCGAGGCGCTGATCGCGCTGGAGGTGGAGGGCTGGGTCGAGGTGCGCACCGGCTCGGGCGTGTACGTGCTCGACCGCTCGAGCCGCACGCCTGCGCCGCCCAATGGCGCTGCGGGCATCGAATGGGGACCGCTCGAAATCATCCGCGCGCGCCGCATGGTGGAGGGCGAGACCGCCGCCACCGCGGCCCAGTACGGCAAGCGCAAGGACGTGGACGCCATGCGCCGCGCCATCCGCATGATGCGCGAGCTGGCCGCGCGCAACGAGGTGCCGCACGAGGGCGACCGCGCCTTCCACCTGGCCATCGTCAACGCCTGCGACAACGTGGTACTGACCGAGACGGTACAAGGCTTCTGGGAGTCGCGGCACGGGCCGATCTTCGCCCGCATGATCGATTACTTCGAGACCATGGAGTCGTGGCAGGTCGCCATCGGCGAGCACGAGCTGATCCTCGAGGCCATCGCCGCGCGCGACCCGGCCGCCGCTCGAAGCGCCATGCACGAACACATGGACAAGTTCCACCAGCGGTTCAGCGCGAGCTGGCGCCGCACCAAGGCTTCCTGAACCCCGAGGACCCGAGGAAGAACACCACGATGACTCCCTACATCCGACTCCATCCCGCCGACGACGTCGTCATCGCGCGCTCCCAGCTGCTCGGCGGCACCGCCGTCGAAGGCGTGGCCGTGCGCGGGCTGATTCCGCCGGGCCACAAGATCGCGATGCGCGACATCGCGCAGGGCGAGCCCGTGCGCCGCTACAACCAGATCATCGGCTTCGCGAGCCGCCCCATCGCCGCCGGCGAGCACGTGCACACGCAGAACCTCGACATGGGCCCCGACAAGGGCGACTTCGAACGCGACTACGCCTTCGGCGCCGACGTGAAGCCCGCCCCCACCAAGCGCGAAGCCACCTTCATGGGCATCAAGCGCGCCGACGGCCGCGTGGCCACGCGCAACTACATCGGCGTGCTGACCAGCGTGAACTGCTCGGCCACGGCCGCGCGCGCTATCGCCGACCACTTCTCTCGCAAGACCAATCCGCAGGCGCTGGCGGCCTTTCCCAACGTGGACGGCGTGGTCGCGCTCACGCACGGCACCGGCTGCGGCATGGACACGCAGGGCATGGGCATGCAGATCCTGGAGCGCACGCTCACGGGCTACGCCACGCACCCGAACTTCGCGGGCGTGCTGGTGGTCGGCCTGGGCTGCGAGGCCAACCAGATCAACGCCTGGCTCGCGACCGGCCACCTGGCCGAGGGCGAGAACCTCCGCACCTTCAACATCCAGGACACGGGCGGCACGCGCAAGACGGTCGAGAAGGGCGTGGCGCTCATCAACGAAATGCTGCCGCGCGCCAACGCGGTGAAGCGCGAGCCCTGCAGCGCGGCGCACATCACGATCGGGCTGCAATGCGGCGGCTCCGACGGCTACTCGGGCATCAGCGCCAACCCGGCGCTGGGCGCGGCGGTCGACCTGCTGGTGGCGCACGGCGGCACGGCCATCCTCAGCGAAACGCCCGAGGTGTACGGCGCCGAGCACCTGCTCACGCGCCGCGCGGTGAAGCGCGAAGTCGGCCAGAAGCTGGTGGATCGGATCAAGTGGTGGGAGCACTACACCGCCATCAACAAGGGCGAGATGAACAACAACCCCTCGCCGGGCAACAAGGCCGGCGGGCTCACCACCATCCTCGAGAAGTCGCTGGGCGCGGTCGCCAAGGGTGGCACCAGCAACCTCGAGGCGGTGTACGAATACGCCGAGCCCGTCACCGCGCATGGCTTCGTCTACATGGACACGCCGGGCTACGACCCGGTGAGCGCCACAGGCCAGGTCGCCGGCGGCGCCAACCTGATCTGCTTCACCACCGGGCGCGGCTCGGCCTACGGCTGCGCACCCTCGCCTTCGCTCAAGCTCGCGACCAACTCGGCGCTGTGGCAGCGCCAGGAGGAAGACATGGACATCAACTGCGGCGAGATCGTCGACGGCACCGCGTCGATCCAGGAGATGGGCCAGCGCATCTTCGAGCTGGTGCTGGCAACCGCATCGGGCGCGCACTCGAAGAGCGAGCAGCACGGCTACGGCCAGAACGAGTTCGTGCCGTGGCAGGTCGGTGCGGTGATGTGAACCGAGCGAACCCATCGACGGCGAGGAACGGCATGGCAACTCTTCCCTTCGGCTTTCTCGAAGGCACCGGCTTCGAGCAACTCGACCCGCGCTTCAAGGGCTGCACTCCCGGCCCCGAGCGCGTGCAGCGCCTGTGGACCGGCGCGCGCTGGTGCGAGGGCCCCGCGTGGTTCGCCGCGCACCGCACGCTGGTGTGGTCGGACATCCCGAACAACCGCATGCTGCGCTTCGACGAAGTCAACGGCACGGTGGGCACCTTTCGCGAGCCATCGGACAACACCAACGGCAACACGGTCGACCGCCAGGGCCGGCTGGTGAGCTGCGAGCACCTCACGCGGCGCGTGACGCGCACCGAGCACGACGGCACAGTCACCGTGCTGGCCTCGCACTGGAAGGGCAAGCGGCTCAATTCGCCCAACGACGTGGTGGTGCACTCGGACGGCGCCGTGTGGTTCACCGATCCGAGCTACGGCATCCTCTCCGACTACGAAGGCCTGAAGGCCGAAAGCGAGATCGGCGCCTGCCATGTCTACCGCATCGATCCGCAAAGCGGCGAAGTGGAACTCATGGCCGACGACTTCGTGAAGCCCAACGGGCTGGCGTTCTCGCCGGACGAATCGCTGCTGTACATCGCCGACACGGGAGCCAGCCATGCGGCGGACGGTCCCCGGCACATCCGAAAATTCAAGCTCGGAGCCGATGGCCGCACCTTGAGCGGCGGCGAGGTCTTCGCCGAGTGCACCAGTGGCCTCTTCGACGGCTTCCGCCTCGACACCGAAGGCCGCATCTGGACCAGCGCGCTCGACGGCGTGCACGCCTACCACCCCGACGGCACGCTGCTGGGCAAGATCCTGCTGCCCGAGCGCGTGGCCAACGTCTGCTTCGGCGGCCCCAAGCGCAACCGCCTCTTCATCTGCGCGACCACGTCGCTCTACGCCATCACACTGAACGCGAAAGGAGCCTGATCCATGTCCCATACGCTCAAGGCCGACCACCTGCAGGCCACCGTCGCCCGCATCCTCGAAGCCGCGGGCAGCTCGCCCGCCGAGGCCCGGCAGGTGGCGGCCAACCTGGTGCTGGCCAACCTGAGCGGGCACGACTCGCACGGCGTGGGCATGCTGCCTCGATATGTCGACGCAGTGGCCGAGGGCGGCCTGAAGCCGAACGCCGCGGTGCGCGTGAACCTCGACATCGGCACGCTGATGGGCCTGGACGGCCAACACGGCTACGGCCAGATTGTCGGCGTGCAGGCAATGGAGCTGGGCATCGCGCGCGCGAAGCAGCACGGCAGCTGCATCTTCACGCTGGCGCATGCGCACCATCTGGGGCGCATCGGTCACTTCGCGGAAATGGCGACGGCGCAGGGGCTGGTGTCGATGCACTTCGTCAACGTGCTCTCGCGGCCGGTGGTCGCGCCCTGGGGCGGCGGCGACGGGCGCTTCGGCACCAACCCGTGCTGCATCGGCATTCCGCTCGCAGGCGCGGAGCCCTTCGTGCTCGACTACGCGACCAGCCGCGTGGCGCAGGGCAAGATGCGCGTGGCGCACAACAAGGGCGAGCGTGTGCCCGACGGCTACCTGATCGACGAAAAAGGCGCGCCCACCAACGACCCCGGCGTGGTGGTGGTGCCGCAGGGCAACGGCCTCTTCGGCGCGCTCATGACCTTCGGCGAGCACAAGGGCTACGGCATGGCCGTGGCCTGCGAGCTGCTCGGCGGCGCGCTCACCGGCGGCGGCACCTGGCATCGGCAGGCGGACACGGCGCGCACCGTGCTCAACGGCATGCTCACGGTGCTGATTGACCCGGCGAAGCTGGGCACGCAGAAATCCTTCGACGAGGAGGCCCGCGAGTTCGTCGCCTGGCTGAGGCAGAGCCCGCCCGGGCAGGGCTTCGAAGAAGTGCAGATCGCGGGCGAGCCGGAGCGCAAGGCGCGATCGGCGCGGCGCAAAGACGGGATCTGGGTGGACGATGCGACCTGGGGGGAGATCGTCGCGGCGGGCGCGAAGGTGGGCGTGCAGGTCTCGTAGCCCCTGGCCGGCCATCCAGCCTAAGGACGGGCGCTTCGCGCCTTCTGGCCGAGCACGAGCGCGATGCCGCCCAGGATTGCCACGGAGGCCGCCGCCAGCCGCGGCGTGATCGCCTCCGACAGGAACATCACGCCGCCGAACGCCGCCAGCAGCGGCACCGACAGCTGCACGGTGGCCGCGCGCATGGCGCCAAGGCGGCTCAGGGCCGCGTACCAGACCACGTAGCCGAGCCCTGAGGTCAGCGCACCGGAGGCGACAGCGAGCACGAGGCCGGTCGCGTCCGCGCGGGCGCTGGCCGCGAACACGAGGCTCAGCGCCAGTGCGAGCGGCACCGCACGCGTGAAGTTGCGCGCGGTGGCAGCCAGCGGATCGGCCACGCCACGGCCGCGCAGCGAATACACACCCCAGGCCACGCCAGCGACCGCCATCAGCGCGGCGCCCAGCAGCGGCGGCGCGGCAATGCCCGGCAGCACCAGGTAGACGAGCCCGCCCGCCGCCATCGCGAAGCCGAGCCACGCGAGCGCCCCGAAGCGCTCGGTGCCGGAGCGCAGGCCCACGCCGAACATCGTCAGCTGGACCGCGCCGAACAGGATCAGCGCACCCGTGCCCGCCGGCAGGCTGAGGTAGGCGAAGGAGAAGAAGGCGACGTAGCCGAACAGCATGAAGGCGGCCAGCCAGTCCACGCGAGCCGGCGAGGCCTGCGGCTGCGCCCTGAAGCGCACGATGAGCCCCAGCATGAGCGCTCCCGCCACGAGCCTGACGCTGCCGAAGCTCGCGGGGTCGATGCCCTTGTGTTGCAACGCGAGCCGGCACAGCAGGGAGTTGGCCGCGAATGCGAGCATGGCCACCGTCGTGAGGAGGATGGTCCGCAGACCTTGGGGAGCACTCGCCGCGTCAGGCATGCTCGCACACCCGCCACAGGCGGGGCTCCATCGGACCGACCGTGCCATGGCTCATGCGCCCTCCGTCGAGGCAATCGGGGCAAACATCGGCTCGCCACCTGGGCTGGCGGCGAGGGGCTGGACGATGCTACTCCGCCCGAGAGCTCGAGGCGAGCCGGCCAGGGCCCCTGCAGGGTACCCCGTCAGACGATCAGCGCGATCGTCGCTTCCAGGTGCTCGGACGGCGCGCGGCGGAAGCCCGAGCGCGCGAAGCGCTGCAGCTGCCCCACCACGAAGGCCGTGAGCGCCGCGGCGCGCACCTGGGCGTCGACGCTGGGCGTGGCCGAGCCGTCGGCCGCGGCGGCGCCGCGCAGCACCTGGCGCAGCGTGGATTCGATCTTGTCGAAGAACTGGTTCATGCGCTGCTGCAGGCGCTCGTTCTCGTAGACCAGCGCGTCGCCCACCATGACGCGGGTCATGCCGGGGTTGCGTTCGGCGAACTGCACGAGCAGCGTGAGGATGCGCGCGGCCTGCTGGGCGCCGGTGGCGCCCTCGCGCTCGAGGATCTGGTTGACGAGCGTGAAGACGCTCTGCTCGATGAAATCGATCAGGCCCTCGAACATCTGGGCCTTGCTCGCGAAATGGCGATAGAGCGCAGCTTCGCTCACTTCGAGCCGTGCGGCCAGCGCGGCGGTGGTGACCCGCTCTGCGCCCGGCTGCTCCAGCATGGAGGCGAGCGCCTGCAGGATCTGCACGCGCCGCTCGCCCGGCTTGGGGCGCTTGCGCGCCGGGGGAGTGGTCGTTTCCGCAGGGGTCTCTACGCCGGAAGCACTGGTCGTCTCTTCGTTCTGCATGGGAGCGCGTGCAAAGATGTAATCAATTGATTCTCGCACAGCGCAGTGAGCACGCGCCCACGCCGGGCTCAACGGGCGCGGATCATCGTCCCGTAGGCCTGGTCGGTCAGAATCTCCAGCAGCATCGCGTGCGGCACGCGGCCGTCGATGATGTGGACCGCGTTCACGCCGCTCTTGGCCGCGTCGAGCGCGCCTTCGATCTTGGGCAGCATGCCGCCGGAGATGGTGCCGTCGGCGAACAGGTCGTCGATCTCGCGGGCGCTCAGGTTGGTGAGCAGCTTGCCGTCCTTGTCGAGCACGCCGGGCGTGTTGGTCAGCAGCATGAGCTTCTCGGCCTTGAGCACGGTGGCGAGCTTGCCGGCGACGACGTCGGCGTTGATGTTGTAGCTCTCGTTCTCCTCGCCGAAGCCGATGGGGCTGACCACCGGGATGAACGCGTCGTCCTGCAGCGCCTTGACCACGCTGGGGTCGATGGAGACGATGTCGCCGACCTGGCCCACGTCGTGGTGCACGTTGGGATCGTTGCGGTCGGCCATCTTGAGTTTCTGCGCGCGGATCAGGCCGCCGTCGCGACCGGTCAGGCCCACGGCCTTGCCGCCGGCCTGGTTGATCAGGCCCACGATGTCCTGCTGCACCTCGCCGGCCAGCACCCATTCGACGACTTCCATGGTCTCGGCGTCGGTCACGCGCATGCCCTGGATGAAGCTGCCCTTCTTGCCCAGGCGGTTCAGCGCCGCCTCGATCTGCGGGCCGCCGCCGTGCACCACCACCGGGTTCATGCCCACCAGCTTGAGCAGCACCACGTCTTCGGCAAAGTCGGCCTGCAGCGCCGGGTCGGTCATGGCGTTGCCGCCGTACTTGATGACGATGGTCTTGCCGTGGAACTTGCGGATGTACGGCAGCGCCTGGGCCAGGATCTCGGCCTTGTCGCGCGGGGGGATGTTGAGGACGGGGTCGGTCATGGGCGGTCAGGCTCCGAAGCGGTGGACGATCAGGTGAGGCTCAAATTCTCGCGCAATCCCGGTGACAGCCGGCTGACTGCGCGGGGAACACCGTGGAACCGGTGTTGCCCCCTGCAAAAGGGAAGGCGCGCGACACTGAGTGCGCGAAGCCTGGGGGTTTGCCAGTCACGGCCTCAGCCAGCGGGGGACCTTGAAGCGCACGATCATCAGATAGGCGCCCACGTAGGTGGTCACGAACAGCAGGCAGAAGAACATCAGCACGATCGTGTTGTTCCAGAACAGCACCGCCGGCACCACCGACAGGGCCGCGAACATCCACAGGTAGGGCGAGGTGCGGTTGTTGCGCGCCAGCAGCTGGCGGGCCTCGTCGTCCGCGAAGGCCACGCGCACGATGCGGCGGAAGATCAGCTGATGGAAGTGCAGCGCGTCGGCCGTGCCCGGCGACTGCCCACGTGCCAGCTTGCGGTAGATGGAGAACAGCGTCTCCCACACCGGGTAGATCAGCAACAGCATCGGGAACCAGGGCGACACCACGCGATGGCGCTGCACCAGCGTCACGCAGGCCACGGCGATCACCATGCCCCAGACGTAGGCACCGCCGTCGCCGGCGAAGATCTTGCCGCGCGGGTAGTTCCACACCAGGAAGCCGAAGGTGGCGCCGACCAGGCAGACCACCATGGCCGCCAGCTGCCGGTCGCCGACCTGCAGCGCCACGTGCGAGATTGCCAGACAGACCAGCACGGCGACCGTGCCCGCGAGCCCGTTGTAGCCGTCGATGATGTTGAAGGCATGCGGCAGGCCGCCGATGGCCAGGGCCGCGAAGAGCACGGTGGCATAGGGAACCATCGCCAGCCAGCCGTCGACCGTCTCGAAGCCGGTGCGCGCCACGCCCAGCCCCAGCAGCCAGCACACCAGCAGCGCCGAGCCGATGGTCAGCCCCAGCCGGTAGCGCACCTTCACGCGCTGGGTAACGTCCTCGACGATGCCGCCGAGCACCGCGGGCAGGATGCACACCAGCGTGAGCATCGAGGTCGAGACCGGCCAGGAGACGTTGAACGGGTCGGTGCCGGTGATGCCGGCAGCCAGCCAGGCCACGCCCATGCCCATCAGGATGCCCGCGCCGCCCAGGCGCGGCACGTGGCCCTTGTGGAAGCGCTGGGGCATGTCGGCGCCGTAGATGCGGGCATGCCGCCGCGCACGTCGCATGAACACCTGGACCGAGAAGGCGGCGACGAAGAAACTGATGACGATCAGAGCAATCATGTGTGGGGTTTGGGGAACCCTAGAATTCCCGGGCGAAATTAGACCATGCCCACGCCCCCCTCCTCCCGCCCTCCCATCACCATTTCGATCGTGAGCCACGGCCAGCTCGCGCTGGTGCTGCCGCTGCTGGAGCAGCTGGACAGGCACAGCCGCGCCGTCATCGACAAGGTTTTGCTTACATTGAACATCCCCGAAGCCGACCTGCTTGCGGGCCGAACCTGGGGCTTCGCGGTGGAGCGGATCGAGAACGCGAGCCCCAAGGGCTTCGGCGCCAATCACAACCAGGCCTTCGAACGCTGCGGCACCGAGTGGTTCCTGGTGCTGAACCCCGACATCCGCTTCGACAACGACGTGCTGTCGCCACTGCTCGCGCAGGCCGCGACGGACGCCGGCCTGCTGACGCCGCGCATCCTGGAGCCCGGCAAGACGGAGCCCGAACCGCACCGGGCACTGCTGACGCCGCTGGAAATCGTCGGAAGAAAGAAGCCCGGCTACGTGCGACCGACGGTGCCGGCATGGATTCCAGGCCTGTTCATGCTCTTTCGCAGCAAGGCCTACCGGCAGGTCGGCGGCTTCGACGAGAAGTTCTTCATGTACGGCGAGGACTTCGACATCTGCGCCCGCACCCGCCTGGCGGGCTGGAAGCTGCAGGTGGGCGAGAACCTGCTCGCCCGGCACGACGCGCAGCGCGAGAGCCACCGCAGCAGGAAGTACCTGTACTGGCACGTGACCAGCCTGCTGAAGGTGTGGCTGTCGGCCTCGTTCTGGCGATACCTGCGACTGCAGGGCCGCTAGCCGGCCCTTCAGCCGGGACGGTCAGCCGCGCTCGAAAACGTCCTGCACGATGGCCTGCTTGCCACGGCCGAAGCGTTCATAGCGGCCGCGCGCGGCCTCCAGGAGGATCGGGAGCACGCGCAGCGGACGCGCCGCCGGCAATCCCGCCCTGAACCGCTGGTGCGCAACCTTGGCGCGCTGCGCATCCAGGCAGCCCGGCCGTACCCGGTCGCCGAGCTGCTGCAGCCGCTGCAACAGCGCCTCGGCCCGCCGCAGCCGCGCCACATGCTTGTCGCCCCGCTCCACGAAAGCCTTCGCCACCTTCTCGGACAGCGTCAGCCGACGCGCGCCGATTTGGTTGTTGCCGTGCTGACGGTAGTCGATGGTCGGCTCGGGCAGCACGTCCATGCGGCCCGTGGCAGCGGCAATAGCGGCGAGCCACTCGTCGTGCACCCACTCGGGCGAGAACGGCAGCGCCGCATCGAGCAGGCTCCTGCGGAACATAGTCGTCGCACCGGTCACCAGATTGCGGCGCAGCAGCACGCCAAAGGCCTCGCCGCCCGCAATGGCCTGCAACTCGGCCGGCTGCACCTCGAGCGCATGGAAGAGCGTGGAGCCCAGCGGCTTCAGATCGCCGTCGACCAGGCGTGCGTCCGTGTGGAGCAGCAGCAGATCGGGCCGCGCCTCGAACTGCGCCACCATGCCCGCCAGCCGCCCGGGGTGCCAGACGTCGTCCTGGTCGCACAGCGCGATGAGGTCGTGGCTGCAGGCGCGCACCGCCTGCTCGAAATTGCGCGTGACGCCCAGCGGCGGGGAGTTGCTGAACACGCGCAGCACGATGCGGTCGGCAACGCCGCACTGGGCGAGGATGTCGCGCACCACCGCCAGCGTGTCGTCGGTGGAGCCGTCGTCGGACACGACGATCTCTTGCGGCAGCGGCTCCTGAGCGCAGATGCTGCGCAGCTGCTCGGGGAGATAGCGTGCGCCGTTGCGGGTGCAGAGGGCGACGGAGACTGCGAGAGGCATCGGACCTCGATCAGACCGGAGCCACGCGAGGGGGCCAGGCGTAGCTGAAGTCTTCGCGGGCCAGCATGAGATTGGGGCTGTAGGCGGGGTCGTTCTGGATCAGGTCGCCCCAGCGCTCGTGCATGTATGCAGCTTCTTCCTGGAACTGGGCCTGCTTCTGAGGCGAAACGTCCTTGGCGCGGGTGGCCGACTCGTAGTGGAACAGCTCCGCATAGGGCGTCCACACGTTGCGCAGGCCCGCCTCGCGCAGGCGCAGGCAGAAGTCGATGTCGTTGAAGGATTCCTTCAAATGCACTTCATCGAGCCCGCCAACCTCGAGGTAGTGGCTCTTGCGGATCACGAGGCAGGCCGCAGTGACCGCGGAGAGCGTCTGGATCAGCGCCGCGCGGCCGGCATAGCCTTCACGGCCCATCGGCATGCGGCGATGTGAGTGGGCGGCAATGCCGCCTACGCCGAGGATCACGCCCGCGTGCTGCAGCGTCCTGTTCGGGAACCACAACCGCGCACCCACTGCCCCGACGCCCGGTTGCAGCGCGAGACTGACCATTTCGCCTAGCCAATCAGGCGTGATGACTTCGATGTCGTTGTTGACCAGTGCCACGAGCTCGCCATTGGCAACCGATACCGCGCCGTTATTCAGCGCCGCGTAGTTGAAGTCGCGGTCGTCGCGCAGCACGCGGACATTCGGCTTTTCGGAGGCGATACGCTTGAACCAGGCCAGGGTGTCCGGATCATCGGAGCCGTTGTCGACGATGATGATCTCGTAGTTCGAATAGCTCGTCTTCTCCAGGATCGACTGCACGCACTGCCGCGTGAGCTGCAACGCGTTGCGCGTCGGGATGATCACGGAAACCAACGGTAAGACATCCGGCAATGCGTAATGCACGCGATAGCCGAAGTCGAGGTGCTCGGCCGTGGCCCGCACACCGGTTCGCTCGAAGTGCTCGTTCAGCGCCCGCTCGCCCGCGATGGCGGCATAGGGCTTGGCGTTCATCGACTTGGCCGTGCTCTCCACATGCACGCGCCAGTGGTACAGAACGCGCGGAATGTGGCGGATCTGGCCCGGCTCGACGCGTTCCATGCACCGCAGCACCAGGTCCCAGTCCTGCGAGCCTTCCATGCCCACGCGGAAGCCGCCGACCGAACGCATGAGTTCGGTCGAGAGCACGCCAAGGTGGCTGAACATGTTCTGCGAGCGGAAGAGATCGACGTTCCAGTCGGACTTGAAATAAGGCCCGAAACGATGGCCGGCTTCATCGACCTTGTCCTCGTCTGAGTAAATCAGCTTCACGTCGGGGTGGGCCGCGATGCAATCGGCCACCCAGAAAAGCGCATGGGCCGGCAGCAGGTCGTCGTGGTCCATGAGCGCGACCCAAGGACCGGAAACCAGTTCGAGCGCGCTGTTGGAAGCGGCCGAAATGTGGCCGTTCTTCGGCCGGAACACGACCGTGATGCGCGGATCGCTCTCGCTGTACGACTTGAGGATCTCGCGCACCTCTGCCGACGGGGATGCGTCGTCTGCAATGCAGAGCTCCCAGTTCGGGTAGATCTGGCCGCGCACCGACTCGATCGCTTCGCGCAGCCAGGCCGGGTTGGGGTTGTAGGTGGGCATCACGACCGAGATCAGCGGCCGGTCGGTCATGGCGGCCACCCGCTGGACGATCTTCTCGCGCAGTTCGGGCGTCAGGGTGTCGTAGCGGTACACCCACTTCGTGTAATCGTTGTAGCCCCCGAAACGCCGGCCAAGTTCCCAGCGGATGCCCGGCCAGCCCGACTTCTTGAACATTCGCCATGCCCGCTGCACGCGCCCCATCATTCCGGGGCCTTGCCAGAGTCCGGCCAGGCCGAGGATGAATCGATAGACAGATTTCATAAAGAGATTGGGCACCGCCTCGCGGCATGCGGGCGGAGCCTTGAGGAAAAGCTGAATCAGCCGGGGCGATGCCGGAACCTGGCGTCGCGGGCCTTGCGGCAGGGGATTATCTGCGCAACCAGCTGCAACAAGAGGGCCGAAGGCCGACGTTTCGTCCGTCCCGCCAAGCCCTCCGGGGGGCTCCCTTAAAATTGGCCGGTTAAAAAGCTAAAGGAAAACGATGAGGTTACTCTCTGTGGTGCTTTCGGGAGGCGCCGGTTCCAGACTCTGGCCCGCTTCGCGCCAGGCCTTTCCCAAGCCGTTCATGAAGCTCGGGGATTCCACGCTGCTTCAACAGGCCGTCGAACGCGGGCAGGCCTGCGGCACCGGTGACCTGATGATCGTGACCAACAAGGATCACCTGTTCCTGACGAAGGACGTGCTCGGGCAGATGAGCGACCCGCCATCGACGACTTTCCTCCTCGAACCCAAGGGGCGCAATACCGGCCCGGCAATTGCGCTGGCCGCGCTTCAGTGTGCTCGCCAGTTCAGCGGCGACACGGTGATGCTCGTCCTGTCCGCAGACCACCTCGTTCCGGACGTGGAAGCCTTCGTCGCCAGCGCTACCGAGGCCTTCCGCCTGGCGCAGGAAGGTAACCTCGTCGTGTTCGGCGTGAGCCCGACCAGTCCCGACACCGGCTTCGGCTACATCGAGGTCGAGCACGTCTCGCGCGAAAGCCAGTCGGTCAAGCGCTTCGTAGAGAAGCCCGACCTCGAGACCGCTCAGAAGTACCTCGCCACGGGCCGCTACTACTGGAACAGCGGCATGTTCGCCTTCACGGCGGACACGATCGTCGCTGCACTCGAGAAGCACGCCCCCGATGTCATCAGGGCGGCGCGGCATGCGTTGGAAACCTCGAAATCCGTAGGCAACTCGGTCAATTTCGACCTGCACGCGTTCGGCCTGCAGCCGGATATCAGCATTGATTACGCGGTGCTGGAGCACGCTTCCAACGTACATGTAGTCCCCGCCAAGTTCGGGTGGAGCGACGTGGGCTCCTGGCCCGCAGTCTCCAACGCGCTGACGCCTGACGCCAGCGGCAACACCCTCCCCGACGACGTCGTTGCTCTGGATACCACGGGCACGCACGTACAGGTCGAGAGCTATGGCCCGAAGGTCGTTGCCACCGTGGGGGTCCGCGACCTCGTGATCGTCGACACGCCCGATGCGCTGCTGGTGCTTCACAAGGACAGCGCGCAGAAGGTGAAGAAGGTCGTCGACGTGCTCAAGGCCCGCAAGCACGAGACGGTGCACCTTCCGCCCGTGGTCCATCGTCCCTGGGGAACCTACGCATCGCTCAAGGAAGAAGAGGGCTATAAGGTCAAACGCATCACGGTGCGACCCGGCGAGGCGCTGTCGCTGCAGTATCACCACCAGCGCGCCGAGCACTGGGTGGTGGTTCAGGGCCGTGGCATCGTGCAGATCGGAGAAACCGAGTACGAAACCCTCCCCGGTCAATATCGCTACATTCCCCTGAAGGAAAAACATCGCCTGACCAACATCGGCGATGAGGAACTGGTGCTCATCGAAGTCCAATGCGGCGGGTACCTGGGCGAGGACGACATCGTCCGCCTCGCAGACACCTACGGCCGTACATGAGTCAAGTCCACTCCAATCTTCATCGAAGCGCCCTTTCCGACTGGTGGCAGGGCACCCGCCGCACAGACATCTGGTGGACCCTCGCCTGGTTCGACATCGTCCTGCGCTATCGCCGATCGATGCTCGGGCCGATGTGGCTCACGCTGAGCATGGGCGTGATGATCGCCGGCATGGGGCCGCTCTACAGTTCTCTGTTCGGCACCGAGCTCTCCCGCTTCTTCCCGCACTTGGCGCTGGGCATCATCTTCTGGGGCTTCTTCTCCAGCATCGTGACGGACGCCTGCAACGCGTTCATCGGGTCGTCCAACTATCTCAAGCAGGGCTACTTTCCGATCAGCCTGTTCGTGTGGCGCAGCCTCGCACGCAACCTGATCCAGTTCGCTCACCAGATCGTGCTCTACATACCCGTGGCGATCTGGGCTGGCGTGTCGCTGTCCTGGTCGGTGCTGCTCGTGCTGCCGGCCTTTGCCATCCTGATCATCAATGCGCATGCGCTCGGCCTGCTGCTGGGGCTGATCTGCACACGCTACCGCGACGTCACCCAGATCATCACCAGCGTGATGCAGATGCTGATGTTTCTCACGCCGGTCTTCTGGCTGCCCGAGAACCTCCCCGGCCGCGCCAAGTACGTGCTGTGGAACCCATTCGCGCAGATGCTCGACCTGCTTCGCACGCCCCTGATGGGCGGCACCGCGCACATCCACAGCTGGATCGGCATCCTGTTCTGGACGGCGGTTTGCCTAACCCTGGCCATCCTGATTTTCTCGAAGTACCGTCGCCGCGTCGTCTACTGGCTCTGATCCATGGCATTCATTTCCCTCAAGAACGTCTCCGTCAATTTCCCGATCTACGGAGCCGGCGCGAACTCGCTCAAGAAGACGCTCGCTGCCTCGGTGACCGGCGGGCGTTTCGGCAAGGAAACCGGCGTGACCGTGGTGCAGGCGCTCAGCGGCATCAACCTCGAACTCAAGAGCGGGGATCGGCTCGGTCTGGTCGGCCACAACGGGGCGGGCAAGTCGACGCTTCTGCGCACGCTCGCCGGGGTATACGAGCCGTCGTCGGGTGAATTCACTCGTCAGGGCACGGTTGCCAGCCTGATCGATCCTTCGCTGGGCATCGAGATGGACGCTACAGGTGTGGAAAACATCATGCTCCGCGGCCTTGTGATGGGCATGAGCAAGAAGGACATCGATCGCCTCACGCCCGAGATCTGCGAATTCAGCGGTCTGGGCGAATACGTCAACATGCCTGTTCGCACCTATTCGACCGGCATGATGATGCGCCTCGCGTTCTCGATCTCGACGAGCGTCGAGGCTGACATCCTGCTGATGGACGAATGGCTGTCGGTGGGCGATGCCGAGTTCACCGAGAAGGCCGAGAAGCGGATGCGGGATGTGGTTTCAAAGTCCGGGATCTTGGTGCTCGCATCGCACTCGCCGGAGCTCATCGCCAAGGAGTGCAACAGGGTGATCCACCTCGAGCACGGGCGGATCGTCGAGCAGTAATCATCATCTGACTTGGCCGGTAGCCCACCGGCCCGGCTCAGCGTCCCTGTCGCCGCAACGCCTCGATCTCTTCGAGGCGCGCCCTGATCCTCCGTCCCGCGGCTTCCAGGGACAGATTGGCCTCGGCACTTGCCTTGGCACGAGCGCCGATCTCGCGCGCCCACGCCTGATCGTCGTACACACGGCGCATGAGCTGCGCGGCATGCTCCACCGACGGCGCCGCCCACTCGAGGTCGGCGTCGTACGGAGGAATGGGCTTGCCGAGCTTTACGAGCTCGTACGGCACCAGCAGGCTGTTGCCGTCATCCATGAAGTCGACATTGCCCGAAAAGTTGGTGGCGATCACGGGCTTGCCCATGAGCATGGCCTCGGCCATCGTGAGGCCCAGGCCCTCGCTGCGATGCAGCGATACATAGGCATCGCAGGCGTTCATGAGCGAGAGCACCTCGTCGGGGCTGAACACCTGGTCGATGACGGTGATGTTCGAGTCGGCGGCAGCATCGCGCAGTTTCTGCAATTCCGCCGGATGCCGGTCTCCGAACGAAGTCTTGAGCACCAGCGAGACCTTGTCGTCCTTGCGGAAGGCGTCCCTGAAAGCTCGGATCAGCCCCAGCGGGTTCTTGCGCTCCATGACACTCATCATGTGGAACGTGAACAGGAAGGTGTAGCGATCCTCGTCCAGGCCGAAGTCGCTGCGCTTTCGCACCTCGAACGGAGTCAGCCGCACGCCGGGGAACAAGGTCCGAACCGGGATGGGCAACCGCTCGCGCAAGCCGCGCGCGATGAACTCCGTCGCGGTCCATACCTCGTCGACCTGTTTCGCGCAATCGACCCACGCGTCGGGGATGGAGTCGAACTCCCAATACCAATAGGCGATCCTGTACGTGCGGGGCGTACGTTCGGCGAGGTCGGATCTTGCGTAGGACTCCGGGAAGAAGGGGTCGGGCTGCGTATGAATGACAGTTATGTCGTGCACTTCGGGACCGCCGAAGTCGACATGATGCGGATCGTCCTTCGCATCGGTCCGCAGGTCGCGCAGCGACGTGTCCACGCCGGCCTGCCCCAGTGCCTCCGCGATCGACTCGACTGACACCCGAAGGCCCGAGGGGTAGCAGAAATGGCCGATGATGTTCACGCCCGGCTTGAGCAACTCCGACGCCACTGCCGGCAGATCCAAAGCCTGGCACCATTGGCGCGCCGTGGCACTCAGGCCGGCATCCCCCTCGGGGGAACCCAGCCAACCGATCAGTGCGCGCGCCTGACCAACATCCGAAAGCGCCAGCGGATACTTGGTCGACCATGCGCCTCGTGCGCCGTACCCGATACGTAACTGCAGCGCTGGCTCATGCCACTCGGGAGCGACGGCAACATCGACCCAGCGCGGATCGGCGCCATAGTGGCGGACGAACCACGACGCAAATTCGGGCCACCCGAAGACAGTCAACGCATCGGGAAACCTCCGCTGCCAGTCGGGCGTAAATTCATATGCCCGCGCCAGTTCCATCCTCGGGTTCTCGGCCGCCTGCATGAAGAGCCAGAGAACTTCCTCGCGCCGCAGGTGAGTCTCGGTCTCGCTCCATACGTGCTGCATGAACCATCCGAACAGGCCGTGCTGGCCGGCGGGGGTCAGCCCGTGAGGCAAGACCTGTCTGATACGTGCGTCGGCCAGGAACGCCTGCCGCGCCCGCGCGGCAAAATCGCCGGAAAAAAGCCCAACGACATGCATCTGCGAAGCAGGTGTCAGCCCTGTGCTCCGCGCACCTTCGTCGCTCTGAAGCCACGCCAGGAAGGTATTTTTGTCGGCTGCCTCAGACAAAGCATAGGGAAACCTCGCATACAAGTCCTTACGGCCGCGCAACAGAGACATGCAAAAACGTGCCGCGGCCCACCTGTCGTCGACTGCCCTGGAATCGGCGGGGGCGCCAAGAATCGATGGCAGCGGCAGACCCGCCGCTTCGGACAATGCGGAGTCGCTGTACAAATCCAGCAGCGGCATGGCGGCAGACGCGTTCCCCTGCGCCAGGGACTCCAGGCGCGAGCGCTCCCTCTCGACTAGGCCATCCAGCAACCTCGCCCGCTCCTGCATGGCTGCCCGTTCCCGCAGAAAACGGATTCGCTCGGGCATGCGCCACGGTGTCATCAGCCAAAAAGCGGCCTTGGGAACTCTTCGCACGTTTCGGCGCAGCGAATCTAGCCCTGTCATTCGTTATTTACTTTCACTAGCAACCGTAAATTCTTCCGGATCGTGGTGTATCCGCTGGGAGATGATGCCCAAAAATACGCATTCTCACCTCGTAAAATGCGAAACATCCACCTTTCCGAGTGCATGCTTCCGAAGAACGGCCACGATTGTGGCGGCCAGTTCCCTTTGCACTTTCGTTAACAACCAGATGACGTTTATCTCATACGCGCAGAACTTCGAAGACGTCATGCTCTGGCGCGCACTCGGGCACGTGCCTGCCGGGAGATACATCGATGTGGGCGCCCAGGACCCGGTCGTCGATTCGGTCAGCAAGGCTTTCTACGAGCATGGCTGGCGCGGCATCCACGTCGAGCCGGTTCCCCGTTACGCGGATATGCTGCGCCGCGATCGCCCTGATGAAACAGTGTTGCAACTCGCGCTGTCGGATCAGGCGGGAATCCTCGAACTCAACGTGTTCGAGGACACCGGCCTCAGCACTGGCATCAAGGAATTCGCCGACCGCCATCGCACGCAGGGCCTCGCACACCAGACCGTCGCCACGCCGATGCTGCCCATGCGTACCGCGTTCGCATCGCTGACTGGGCAGCCGGTGCACTGGCTCAAGATTGATGTCGAGGGACTAGAAGAGTCCGTATTGCGCGGCTGGGACAGCGAAGCACTTCGCCCTTGGATCATCGTCATCGAGGCGACCGTGCCGATGTCCACCGAAATCCGTTATCAGGGCGCCGAGGACATTCTGCTGGCTGCTCGCTACGAGTTCGTCTATTTCGATGGCCTTAATCGCTTCTATGTGGCAGCCGAGCACCCGGAGTTGAAGGCGGCCTTTTCCTCGCCTCCCAATGTGTTCGATGGCGTGCGTCTGAGCGGCTTGGCCAGTTCCGAACTGTGCCGAGGACTTCTGGAAGCCCATCGCGCCGAAACGGAGATGCTCGGCGAGACACTGCGCCTCCTGCGCAGAGAAGCCTTGAATACGCAGACCGAGGTACAGCGCAGGCAGCGCGAGGTCGAGGCGCAGGCCCAACACAGACTGCATGAAATCGAGGTACGAGCTCAGCGCGACCTGCAAGCCGCATCGGCTGCCCTGGAGTTTGCGCAGGCCCAGTGCAGCGAGGTTCAACATCGTTTGGACGCAGTTCTCGACAGCACTTCCTGGAAAGTCACTGCGCCCATGCGCTCGGTCGGCACGCTGTGCCGCAAGCTGGCCTCAGCCGCCCGTGAGGGCCGTATCAAGAGCGGTATCAAGCACCGCATCAAAGCCGTGCTGCGCGTATGTGCGCGCTCTCTCGCAAGACACAGTCGACTCCAGCGTAGCGTTTCGGCATGTCTGAAGCTCTTCCCCTATGTGCATCAGCGGCTTCGTGCCGCACTTGCACCACCTCCAGCGAACATCGAAAGACCGGGGAACGATTTACCCCCTACACGCCCATTGAACATCAACGACCTGACTCCGGCTGCCGTACAGATTTATGCAGTTCTGAGTGAAGCGCACAGTCAGACAAAATAACTCATGAGAATTGTCATCGACTTGCAAGGCGCCCAAAACGAAAGTCGCTTTCGCGGGATCGGCAGATACAGCCTTGCATTAGCCCAGGCCATGGCGAGAAACGCTGGCGGCCACGAGATTCTTGTAGCCCTCAACGGAAGCTTCCCCGACACCATCGAGCCCTTGCGTGCGGCACTCGACGGACTCGTGCCACAGGACAACATCCGCATCTGGCGTGCGCCCGGGCCCGTCGACGTCGCGCACCCCGAGAACGAAGCACGGCGCTCGATTTCCGCGCTGATCCGGGAAGACTTTCTCGCGTGTCTGCAGCCGGACATCGTGCACGTCACGAGCCTATTCGATGGCTTGGGTGACGAGACGGTCTGCACGATACGCTCTCGGCTCAACTCCGCCCCGACCGCCGTCAGTTTCTATGACGCGATACCACTGATCTATCCGGAGCAGTACCTTGCACCGAACCCTGCATTTGAAGCCTTCTACAGGCACCAAATCGAGCATTTGAAGCGGGCCGATCTACTCCTGGCAATTTCGGAGTCGGCTGCGCGAGAAGCCGAACAGCACGTTGGCATCTCCAACGATCGCATCGTTTCGATTTCCTCCGCTGCAGACGAGATCTTCCGCCCAGGCGAGGTATCGCAGGCGGAGGAGGCTCGTCTCAGAACCAGGCTCGGGATATCCAAGAGCTTCATCATGTACTCGAGCGGGGCCGATGAACGCAAGAATCATCTCCGGCTGATCGACGCCTTCTCGAGGATTGCGCCGGACCTCAGGGCCGGATATTCGCTGGTCTTTGTGGGAGGCATGCCCGCTGACCGCGAAAGCCACTTCCGTGCGCATGCCAGCAGCCGGGGCCTAGGGTCCGAAGATTTCATTTTGACCGGGCGTGTCAGCGACTCCGATCTCGTCAATCTGTATCGTCTCTGCTCGTTATTCGTCTTTCCCTCGATCTCCGAAGGGTTTGGTTTGCCGGCTTTGGAAGCCATGTCGTGCGGTACGCCAACCCTCGCGTCGAATACGACGAGCCTGCCGGAGGTAATGGGACGCGAAGAAGCCATGTTCGATCCCCTGGACGTGGACGCGCTGACTCGCAAGATCAGCACAGTGCTGTCCAGCGACGAGTTGCTCGCAAGACTGAAGACCGATGGCCTCGAGCAGGCACGGAGGTTCTCTTGGGATCACACGGCAAAGCGAGCGCTGCTGGCAATGGAGAAGCTCCACTCGGCACAAGTGGCCACGACCAAGTCGCACAGGATCGACCCCCTGACGGAAGTGACGAATGTCGTCCGACTGGCGGGCGATCGATTGAGCACGGACGATCTTCTGCTTGTTTCGCAGTCTCTCGCGACCAATGCCGCGCTAGATGCAAGATCCGCTTCCAGGCAATTGCTTGTAGATATTTCCGAAGTCTTGAAGAGCGATGGGAAATCAGGAGTACAGCGTGTCGTTCACGGCGTACTTCGATCGTTGATTGCCTCGCCGCCGCCCGGCTTTCGGATTGAACCGATCTACTCCGGCACGGAGGACATCGGTTTCCGCTACGCAAGGCGTTTTGTCAAGAACAACTATGCCGGCGCAGACCTCAAGACTTCCGCTGCCGGACTTGCGGATGATGTGATCGAAGCAGGTCCCGGCGACGTTTTTCTGGGACTGGACCTTCATCACGCCATCATTCAACGCCATGAATTCTTCGAGGGCCTGCGAAGGAATGGGATCAGGACATATTTCGTTCTCTATGACTTGCTGCCGCTCCATCTGCCTCAGTATTTCTTCAGCGGCCTAGAGCGCCTTCACTCGCAATGGGTGCGTCAGATCTGCCGATCCGACGGTGTCATATGCATTTCCAATGATGTGGCTGAGGACTTGCTGAATTGGCTCAAGGTCGAACAACCAAAGAGATTGCGCCAACTGAATGTAGGCTGGTGGCATCTGGGCTTCGATGAATCAAAGAAAACCGTCGAAGCTCCATCGGCTCCTTCACAGGAGTTGCTCTCGAATATCACGAAGCACGAGAACGTATTCCTGGCGGTCGGAACGGTGGAACCACGCAAGGGCCACGCGCAATTGCTCTCTGCCTTCGAATTCTTGTGGAGCAGGAATATCGACGCCTGCCTGGTCATCGTCGGAAAATGCGGATGGTCTGTCGAGGACTTGTCACTGAAATTGCAAACACATCGCGAGCGGGGATCGCGGCTTTTCTGGCTCGAGAATGCCGATGATGCAACGCTCAACTCGCTATACAGAACTGCCAGCTGCTTGATTGCTCCCAGCTTTGCCGAGGGCTTCGGGTTGCCTTTGATCGAAGCGGCATCGCATGGAATTCCCATCATTGCCCGGGACATTCCTGTTTTCCACGAAGTCGCCGCAGGACACGCCTACTATTTTCGTGGCGAAACGAGCGAAGCGCTCGCACTTGCAATCGAAAAGTGGCTTGTCCTTAGGGAGCAGGGGGCAGAACCCCCTTCCGATGGAATTCCTCGGCTCAATTGGTCAAAAAGCACCCAAGATCTCACGAACATCTTCGTCAACAGCAATTGGCAATACGCCTGGAAATCCGAGCCCCGACTCTTTCTCGACGTTTCCACGCTCATTCATACGGACGCAAGAACCGGTGTTCAACGGGTAGTCCGCAGTCTTCTGCAAAATCTGCTCAAGACTCCTCCGAAGAACACCACGGTCTGTCCTATCTGGTTCGACGGAACCGACTACCGGCACGCGGTCAAGCTGGTCGCACGAATCTTTCGCGGCATCACGTCCAGCGCGGAAGAGCCTGTCGTCAAGTTCGAAGCACACGACTGTTATCTCGCCCTGGATCTCAATCTGGGTTCGCAGCCATCCATGGAGTCTGTGCAGGCCCGCATCAAGGCACACGGCACGAGAATCTGGTTTCTCGTGTACGACTTGCTGCCGATCCATCATCCCGAATGGTGGGTGCCCGGGATGAGTGAAGCATTTAATGCTTGGTTTGAAAGTGCCACCCGAGTCGCGGATGGGTTCGTCTGTATCTCCGAAGCCACTGCCATCGATGTTCGAGAGGTATTGTCGAGACTCATCCCCCAAGGTCAAAGCCTTCCGGAGGTCCGCAGCTTCCACATTGGTGCGGATATCGAGAACAGCCTGCCCAACAAGGGGCTTCCCCACGACGCGGAAAAGCTGCTGGCGCAGTTGCGGCAGCACCCGTCGTTTCTCATGGTTGGTACCATCGAGCCTCGCAAAGGCCACTCGCAGGCTTTGGCCGCATTCGAGCAACTGTGGGGAGAGGGGCTCGACATCAGCTTGGTCATCGTTGGCAAGGCTGGCTGGATGGTCGACGATCTCGTTCGGCAACTTTCCAGTCATCCTCGTCTCGGCAAGGGCCTGCATGTTCTTCAAACAGCGAGCGACGAATACTTGGCACGGATCTATGCCGAGAGCACCTGCCTCCTGGCACCAAGCGAAGGAGAAGGATTCGGTCTGCCATTGATCGAGGCCGCGCAGCATGGATTGCCGATCCTCGCGCGCGACCTGCCGGTGTTCAAGGAGGTTGCCGGTGCGCACGCCGCCTACTTCCACGGCCGCGAGCCAGGCGGCCTAGCGGCAGCAATCAAGAGCTGGCTGGCATTGCATGCCCAGGATGGGCATCCGAAGACCCAGTCCATGCCATGGTTGACTTGGGAGCAAAGCGCTCGACAGCTGGAAACTGCAATCAACTTCGATCCTGTAAATCACACACCACCAAACACTCACCCGAATTGCCAGGCCAAGGTATCGGCATCCCCATCAATCAATCCATCTTCAAAATGACTTCAAACATGAAACGAACCGCAGTAGTAACCGGCATCACCGGACAGGATGGAGCCTATCTGGCAGAGCTTCTGCTGGCCAAGGGCTACGTCGTCTACGGCACATACCGTCGCACGAGTTCGGTGAACTTCTGGCGGATCGAGGAGCTCGGGATTCAGAACAACCCCAACCTGCATCTGGTGGAATACGACCTGACCGACCTGGGTAGTTCCCTGACGCTGATTCGCGACACCGCTCCAGACGAGGTCTACAACCTCGCAGCCCAGAGTTTCGTGGGCGTGAGCTTCAACCAGCCCACTGCCACGGCCCAGATCACCGGCGTGGGAGCGCTGAACCTGCTCGAAGCCATCCGCCTGACGAATACCAAGATTCGCTTCTACCAAGCCTCGACCTCCGAAATGTTCGGCAAGGTCCAGGCGGTTCCGCAGGTCGAGGACACGCCCTTCTACCCGCGCAGCCCGTACGGCGTCGCCAAGCTGTATGCGCACTGGATCACGATCAACTATCGTGAGAGCTACGACATCTTCGGGTGCAGCGGCATCTTGTTCAACCACGAGAGCCCGCTGCGCGGCCGCGAGTTCGTGACTCGCAAGATCACCGACAGCGTCGCCAAGATCAAGCTCGGCAAGCTCGATGTGCTGGAGCTCGGAAACCTCGACGCCAAGCGCGACTGGGGATTCGCCAAGGAATACGTCGAGGGGATGTGGCGCATGCTGCAGGTCGACGAGCCGGACACCTATGTGCTGGCGACCAACCGCACCGAAACCGTTCGCGATTTCGTGAGCATGGCATTCAAGGGCGCCGGTATTGTGGTCGAGTTCAAAGGGAGCGGAGAAAACGAATCGGCCGTGGATACGGATACCGGCAAGACAGTGATGCGCGTGAACCCCAAGTTCTACCGTCCGGCCGAGGTCGAGCTGCTCATCGGCAATCCAGCCAAGGCCAAGCAGAAGCTCGGCTGGGAGCCCACTACAACCCTCGAGCAACTCTGCCAGATGATGGTCGAGGCCGACCTCGAGCGAAACAGGAAAGGCTTCTCGTTTTGAAGATATTCCTGACCGGCGCAGAAGGCTTCACCGGTCGCTACTTCATCGATCGCGCCACGGCTGCCGGGCATCAGGTGATTCCTATGCAGGCGGACCTGACGAATCGGGAAACGCTGGAGCGGGAGGTACTTTCGGTGCAACCCGAGGTCGTCGTCCATCTGGCGGCGATCAGCTTCGTCGGGCATGCGGACAACAGTGCCTTCTACGCAGTGAATGTGGTCGGAACGACGAATTTGCTCGAAGCGTTGACTCGCTTGCCCTCGGCACCGCATCGTGTGCTGCTCGCCAGCAGTGCGAACATCTATGGCAACAGCGAGCAATCGCCGCTGGCGGAGACCCAGCCGCCAGCGCCGGTCAACCACTACGCGATGAGCAAGCTGGCGATGGAATACATGGCCAGGACCTTCGCCGACCGCTTGAACCTCGTCATCGCGCGCCCGTTCAACTACACGGGCCGCGGCCAAGACGTCAACTTCGTCATCCCGAAGCTCGCCAAGCATTTCGCCGAGCGAGCTGACTCCATATCGTTGGGCAATCTGGACGTGGAACGCGAATTCAACGACGTGCAGATGGTGTGCGACGCCTATCTTTGCCTCATGAAGCATGGCCGTCCTGGCGAAGCCTACAACGTGTGCTCGGGCCAGCCCCATACCCTTCGCGAGGTGATCGCATGCTTCGAGAAGGTCACCGACCATCGAATGGATGTCGAAATCAATCCGGCCTTCGTCCGCAGGAACGAAGTGCATCGCCTCTGCGGCAATCCCGACAAGCTGAACACCTTGCTGCGTGAATGCGGTGTCAACATTGCTCCGCCCACGCTTTCGGAAACCCTCTCGAGGATGCTCTGACCCGTTTGCCAGCCAGCGCGGAGAGGCCATGCCTGAACCAAGAATCCCCGGCATTCCGCTTCACTCAACCACAACAACATCATGAGCCAGTCCATGTCGACGACTCTTTACCGAGGGCAGCGCGTTGCGCTGATCGTGCCCTGCTACAACGAAGATCCCACCATCGCGAGTGTGATCAACGGCTTTCGCGCGGCCATGCCATGCATCGACATCTATGTCTTTGACAACATGTCGAGTGACAAGACGGCCGATATCGCGAGAGCCGCAGGTGCTCAAGTGAGGACGGTCACCTTGCGCGGCAAGGGCAATGTCGTGCGGCGCATGTTCGCGGACACCGAGGCGGATGTCTACGTGATGGTGGATGGCGATGGCACCTACGATGCCTCCTCCGTCTGCCGGATGGTGGACAAGCTGCTCGACGAGGGGCTTGACATGGTTGTGGGGTGCCGGGAAACGAGCGCCGAAGAGGCTCACGCCGCCTATCGGCGCGGTCATCAGTGGGGCAACAAGATGCTCACTGGAAGCGTCAAAGGCATATTCGGCGGCGATTTCAACGACATGCTCTCTGGATACCGGGTCTTCTCGCGGCGCTACGCCAAGTCCTTCCCGGCACTGTCGCGGGGTTTCGAGACCGAAACCGAGTTAACGGTGCACGCACTCGAGCTGCGCATGCCCTACGGGGAACTGATGACGCCGTATGGGTCCAGACCAGAGGGATCGGCAAGCAAGCTGTCCACCTACCGTGACGGCTGGCGCATCCTCAAGACGATCATCCGGCTTCACGCAAGCGAGCGTCCCATTGCATTTTTCGGTGCGTGGGCCGCTGCGTTCTGCATCGCCGCGCTCGTGCTCGCCTTCCCGCTTCTGATCCAGTACCTCGAAGCAGGAAACGTCCCCCGGCTTCCCACGGCGGTGCTGTCCGCCTCGCTCATGCTCATGTCCATGCTTGCCCTGACCTGCGGGTTGATCCTGCAGAACATCACCCAGGGCCGGCACGAGATGAAGTGCCTGGCCTTCCTCGGTATTCCGGCCACTCGCGCCGACACCACGGCCGGGCACTGAGAAGATGAAATTCCTGAAAGAGACGAGGGTTCCGATCTGGCTGGTCCTGGGTCTGGGCGCACTGGTCTATTGCTACTTCTATCTGAACCACCCGGCTCTGCCAGGCAACAACCTCGCGTACCCCAGAGGGTGGTGGGGCTGGTTCGATCAAGGGGAATACATCAAGGCAGCAGCCGCCATCAGGGCAGGAGACTTTTCTCCCGGCAAGCATGCCTATCCGCCACTGTACCCCGCGATCGGTTCGATCTTCCTGCCGTTCCTGCCGGTACACCCGTTCTTCTTCTTCAACCTGCTGGGCCTGCTGGCGTTCTCATACGTCTTCGTCGCGTTCGCAACACGTTACGTATCGCAGCTCGAAGCATTCTTGTTGCTTGCGATTTCGCTGTACTTCAACGAAATCATCATCCTCAACTTCGCGATCCCGTGGACGACCACGGGCACCGCGGTGATATATGCAGCGACCATCTACCAGCTTCTCCGAAAGTCGAAACAGGAAAAGCTGAATAGTGGAATAGCGCTGGAGAGCATCAAGGCTTTTTGCTTCTCGGGTCTGTTCAGCCTTCTGGTAGTCCTTCGTCCAGTCGATGCAGGAGCCGCTGCCGTCTTCTACCCGGCATACCTGTATTTCTCGTACAAAAGCCTGAGCCTGAGCGGGACGGCAGCCCCAACACGCAACGCGTTCCTCTTCGCTCAGGTGGTTGCACTCGGTGCCGGGCTGCTCATCGGGATCAGCCTGTTTTTCCTGTTCAACCTGAAGGTCTACGGCCAGATATTGGGTGGCTATTTCAAGTCGACAGCGGTGGGCTCCGGCTATTTCCCTCTGGAGCTGCCGAGGAAGATCTTCTCGCTGGTCTTTGATTCGTACACGTTTTTCCTGGAGCCCAATGGATCGCTGGTCACGCATTTTCCATGGTTGATATTGGGCATCGTGGGAACGCTTGCGGCTCTGTTGCGTGGCCCGGCGCTGCTTCGCATGATGGCGGCAGCCATCTGCCTGCAGTTCTGCCTGTATGCGCCCTATGGCGACCTGCTGCCAAACGGGGTCTATAGGTACTACAACATCCACTACTTCAAGTGGATGTTTCCGTACCTTGCATTCTTTGGCTGGCTCGTGGTCCGATGGATATTTGAAGGTTCCGAAACTCCGCGCGCCAAGAGACTCGCTTTCCGGTCTCTAGCTGTTGTTGTCGCTGTCAGCGCGATGCTAGCCGTTCAATACAAGGTAAAACCGGCGTCGCCAATTGCCATCGAAAAAATCGGTCCCAGCAACAGCATCTCCTTCTCGGCCAACGGGGACGGCATCGACTTCATCGATTTCTACGGCTTGGCCGGGGGCTTCAACGAAATCTACCTCGGCGACCACCATATGCTCGCAGATGGAAAACCATTGATTCGCGTCAGGGAATTCCGACTGCTGCCCGCGCCATGGGGGGTACGCGTTTTCTTCAATCGACGGATAAGAGCCAAGGAGTTCCTGCTCACACCCGACAAAGGTGTCAATCCACCTTCAGATGAATTGAAGATAAAAGCCTCGACCTATCGGTTCAGTCTGGGGTGGCCTCGTCTTGTCCATGACGATCCACGATGACCGCGCCCCCTGCGGTCACTGCTGGAACACTTCAGCAGCGTCGAAGGTGGCTCCTGCTGCATCCTTTGCGGACAACACAGGGGCACCGCCGACATCAGGCCACTGGACGCCGATCGATGCATCATCCCAACGGATGCACCGCTCGTGCGCCGGCGCATAGTAGTCGGTGGTCTTGTAGAGAAAGTCGGCCGTCTCGCTCAGCACCAGGAATCCGTGGGCAAATCCTGCCGGCACCCACAACTGCCTGTGATTGCTGGCCGAAAGCTCGACGCCGACCCAACGGCCAAAGGTGGGTGACGCGCGCCGGATATCCACCGCAACATCGAACACGGCGCCGCTGACCACTCGCACGAGTTTTCCCTGCGGCTGCTGGATCTGATAGTGCAGCCCGCGCAGCACGCCTTTAGCCGAGCGCGAATGGTTGTCCTGCACAAAATCGACGTGCTGGCCAACAGCCTCGTCGAACGCCTTCTGGTTGAAGCTTTCCAAGAAGAAGCCGCGCGCATCGCCAAAGACCTTGGGCTCGATCACGAGCACATCGGGAATCGCAGTCGGCGTCGCCTTCACGAGCGCACCTCCTCACCCAGCAGATGCTTCAGGTATTTGCCATATCCACTCTTGGCCAACGGCGCCGCCAGCTTCTCGAGCTGCTCGCCCGTGATGAACCCATTGCGCCACGCAATCTCCTCCGGACACGCAATCTTCAACCCCTGCCGATGCTCCAGCGTCGCGATGAACTGGCCTGCTTCCAGCAGGCTATCGTGCGTTCCCGTGTCCAGCCACGCATAGCCACGTTGCATGATCTGCACGTTCAGCTGATCGAGATCCAGATACGCCTGATTCACCGCGGTGATTTCCAACTCGCCACGCGCGCTCGGCTTCACCGCCTTAGCGATGTCCACCACCTGGTTGTCGTAGAAGTAGAGGCCGGTCACCGCATAGCTGCTCTTTGGCTTGAGCGGCTTCTCCTCGATGCTGCTCGCCTTGCCCTTGTCATCGAATGCAACGACGCCGTAGCGCTCCGGGTCCTGCACGTGATAGGCGAATACGGTGGCACCGGACTCCTTCGCATCCGCATCGGCCAGCAGGTGCACGAAGTCATGGCCATAGAAGATGTTGTCGCCCAGCACCAGCGCGCTCGACGAATTTCCTACGAATTTGTCCCCGATGATGAACGCCTGTGCCAGCCCGTCCGGACTCGGCTGCACCGCATACTGCAGGTTGATACCCCACTGGCTGCCATCACCCAGCAGTTGCTGGAAGCGCGGCGTGTCCTGCGGCGTGCTGATGATCAGGATGTCGCGCATGCCACCCAGCATGAGCGTGCTGAGCGGGTAGTAGATCATCGGTTTGTCGTACACCGGCAGCAGCTGCTTGCTGATCGCCAGGGTCGCGGGATGCAGGCGCGTGCCCGAACCACCGGCCAGGATGATGCCCTTGCGTTGCGTCGTCTTGGTCATGCTCTTTCTTCTCGTGGGATTCTTCAAAGGATCTCGCGCAGCATGCGCGCGACGCCTTCCTGCCACGGGGGCAGGCGCAGGCCGAACGTGGTCTGCAGCTTGCGGGTGTCGAGGCGCGAGTTGTGCGGGCGCTTTGCCGGGGTCGGGAATGCGCTGGTCGGAACGGGCTCGACGGCGTCGGGCCCGGCCTTGAGTTCGACGCCTGCCTGCTGCGCCATTTCGAGCACGAAGCGCGCGTAGCCGTACCACGTCGTCTCGCCGCCGGCGATCGCGTGATAGAGGCCGGCCTTGGAAGGGTCCTGCAGCGTCGCGCGGATGGCGTGCGCCGTCACGTCGGCCAGCAGCTCCGCGCCGGTGGGCGCACCGAACTGGTCGTCGATGACGGTGAGCTTGTCGCGCTCCTTGGCCAGCCGCAGCATGGTCTTGGCGAAGTTGCCGCCGCGCGCGGCGTACACCCAGCTGGTGCGGAAGATCAGGTGCCTGGCGCAGTGCCGGGCCACCAGTTGTTCGCCTTCGAGCTTGGTGCTGCCGTAGACGCTGAGCGGGCCGGTCGCATCGCCTTCCTTCCACGGCGTGGTGCCGCTGCCGTCGAAGACGTAGTCGGTCGAGTAGTGGACCATCAGCGCGCCGATCTTCTGGGCCGCCTCGGCCACCACGCCGGGCGACGTGGCGTTGAGCTTGCGCGCGAACTCGGGTTCGCTCTCGGCCTTGTCGACGGCGGTGTGCGCAGCTGCATTGACGATCACGTCGGGGCGCACCTTGAGCACCGTGTCGGCGAGTTCCTCGGGCCGGCTGAAGTCGGCGTGGAAATCGGTGCTGTCGAAGTCGAGCGCGACCAGTTCACCGAGCGGCGCCAGGCTGCGCTGCAATTCCCAGCCGACCTGTCCGCCCTTGCCCAGCAGCAGCAGCTTCATGCCGCGGCCTTCGCGTTGTTGTCGTACTGCTTCTCGACCCATTCGCGGTACGCGCCGCTTTGCACGTTGCGCACCCATTCGCTATTCGCGAGATACCACTCGACGGTCTTGCGGATGCCGGTGTCGAAGGTTTCGGCGGGCTTCCAGCCGAGTTCGCGCTCGAGCTTGCGTGCGTCGATGGCGTAGCGGCGGTCGTGGCCCGGGCGGTCGGTGACGTAGGTGATCTGTTCCTTGTACGGTTTGCCGTCGGCGCGGGGGCGCAGTTCGTCGAGCAGGGCGCAGACTGTGTTGACGATCTCGATGTTGGGCTTCTCGTTCCAGCCGCCGACGTTGTAGGTCTCGCCGAGCTTGCCGGCTTCGAGAACGCGGCGGATGGCGCTGCAGTGGTCCTTCACGTAGAGCCAGTCGCGCACCTGCATGCCGTCGCCGTACACGGGCAGGTTCTTGCCGGCCAGCGCGTTGACGATCATCAGCGGGATCAGCTTCTCGGGGAAGTGGAACGGGCCGTAGTTGTTCGAGCAGTTGGTGGTCAGCACCGGCAGGCCGTAGGTGTGGTGCCAGGCGCGCACGAGGTGGTCGCTGGCGGCCTTGCTGGCCGAATAGGGGCTGTTGGGCTCGTACTTGTTCTCTTCGGTGAAGGCCGGGTCGGTCTTGGAGAGCGAACCGTAGACCTCGTCGGTCGAGACGTGCAGGAAGCGGAAGGCCGACTTCTGCTCGGCCGGCAGCGCGCCCCAGAAGCCGCGCACCGATTCGAGCAGGCGGAAGGTACCGAGCACGTTGGTCTGCACGAAGTCCTCGGGGCCGTGGATCGAGCGGTCCACGTGCGACTCGGCGGCGAAGTTGACCACGGCGCGGGGCTTGTGCTCGGCGAGCAGGCGGTCGATCAGGGCGCTGTCGCCGATGTCACCCTGCACGAAGATGTGCTTGGGGTTGCCCTTGAGCGACGCGAGGGTCTCGAGGTTGCCGGCGTAGGTCAGCTTGTCGAGATTGACGACGGGCTCGTCGCTGTTCGCGATCCAGTCGAGTACGAAGTTGGCGCCAATGAAGCCGGCGCCGCCGGTAACCAGGATCATGAAGTCCCCTGCAGTTATGTGGAACGATCGCCGTCCGGCAGATCAACAGGTGATTATCCCATTGGCCCAAGGGAGAGAATCCAGAGGTTGGCGCCCGAGCAGGCTCCGCCTACAATCGCCTCCACTGCAGGAGAGCGGGCCACCCGGTGGCCCTACCGAAGGCGCAAACTCCCATAAACGCTCAGGTCGGCCTCGCAAGGGCCTGTACTGCAACAACTGAAACGCCGTCTGGAGAGCCGCCACGCCATGTGGCGCACCGAAGGAGCAAACCCTCTGCGGGCGCAGCGGGTGAATCTCTCAGGTACCGAGGACAGGGGGAGCGGCAACTTGGACTGCGGTCGTCCGGTTGTTTTTGCTATTCATTCAATAGCAATCCACGCCCGCCATTCAAGCGCTGCAACCTCAAAGGTACTTGAAATGCGCGTGATCGTCCTCGGCGCCGGCCTGCTCGGCGTGACTTCGGCTTACTACCTCCAGCAACTCGGCCACGAAGTGACCGTGATCGACCGGCAGGCCACCCCGGCCGCCGAAACCAGCTTCGCCAACGGCGGGCAGATCTCCGTCAGCCATGCCGAACCCTGGGCCAACCCCAGCGCGCCGCTGAAGGTGCTGCAATGGCTGGGCAAGGAAGACGCCCCGCTGCTCTTCCGCATGCGCGCCGACATGCGCCAGTGGCTCTGGGGCCTGCAGTTCCTGCGCGAATGCACGCCGGCGCGCACCCGCCACAACATCGAACAGATCGTTCGTCTGGGTACATACAGCCGTTCGATGTTGCAACAGTTGCGCCGCGACACCGGCCTCAACTACGACCAGCGCACCCAGGGCATCCTGCACTTCTATACGACGCAGAAGGAGTTCGACGGTGCTCTCGAGCCCGCCGAGCAGATGCGCACCCTGGGCTGCGAGCGCCGCGTCATCTCGGCCGACGAGGCCGTGAAGATCGAGCCTGCCCTCGCCCACATCCGCCCCAAGCTGGCCGGCGCCACCTACACGGCCGAAGACGAATCCGGCGACGCCAACCGCTTCGCGCGTGAACTCGTGGGGCTGGCCGCCGCCGCGGGCGTGAAGTTCCTGATGAGCCACACCGTCACCGCGCTGCGCGAGGCCGGCGGCATCATCGACCACGTCGAGGCCACCGACAGCGAAGGCCGCTTCCAGCGCATCCGCGGGGACGCCTTCGTGCTGGCGATGGGCTCGCTGAGTCCGCTTTACGCAGCGCCGCTGGGCATCCGGTTGCCGATCTATCCTGCGAAGGGCTACTCGGTGACCCTGCCCGTCAAGGACGCCTCCAAGGCCCATCAGGTCTCGCTGACGGATGACGAATTCAAGCTCGTCTTCTCGCGCTACACCTCGGCTTCGGGCGACCGCTTGCGCATCGCCGGCACCGCCGAGCTCAACGGCTACGACCGCGACCTGAACCGCGTGCGCTGCGAGGCCATCGTGCGCCGCGTCGAAGAACTCTTCCCCGGCGCCGGCGACACCACCCAGGCCCAGTTCTGGACCGGCCTGCGCCCCGCCACGCCGAGCAATGTCCCGCTGATCGGCAAGACGAAGCTGCCGAACCTGTTCCTCAACACTGGCCATGGCACCCTCGGGTGGACGCACGCCTGCGGCTCGGGCAAGTCGATCGCGCGGATCGTGAGCGGGCTGGAACCGGAGGTGGATTTCGCGTTCACGGGCATAGCCCGCCCAGGTGGCTCGAAGACGAGCCGCCTTCACTCCACGAGCGCGTCCTGAGGCCGAACACTCGCTGTTTCGCTTCCGTCACGACTGCTGTCGCCCGTCGGCAGCATGTCGACTCTCAGCAACTGAAGACCGAAGCCGATGCGGCGAGCATCGGCGCTTTCGGCGACATCGCAAGGCCTGTGGGCGCCGCTCACGAATATCTCGGCATCCAGCAATGGTCTGCCGTGCAGTTTCCGGATCTCCAGGTCACAGAAAAATCTCAGTGAATCGCCCGTCTTGACGATTTGGCAGGCACTGCCGTTGATCCGCAGATCGACTTCGACCGGCGCACTTCCACTGGGTTGATAGGCGGCCCCTGTTACGGTGACTCGCACCTTGCCGGCAGCGGGCAACTCCGCGGTATCGAGTACGAGCAGAAAGGAGGCGGTGCCTTCGGCGCTCCACGCACCCCAGGGTTCAGGCTCGTGCCAGCCGGCTGTGAGACCCGGCACATGGAGGCTTCCGCTTCCGAAGGCCACGTCGTCACCCAACGCCACCTTCGGGCTGGAACGCAATCCCGCATCATCGAGTTGCAGCCCCCACCGGACTCCAAATGCCCGGTCCATCATCTCAGCATTCGTTGACGACGTGACGGCGGAATACCGCCTCCTGGGCATCAGAAAGAACGGGACGCGAGTCCGACCGACGACATCCTTCATCACGGGAAGGGAGGCGACTTCGTTCCCGACGGGAATCCATTCGGAGCATCCATCCGGAAGATGCGCGGCATTGTTCCTGTCCGGGGTAATGAGTGCTTCTTTCCGATGACCGAAATACTCGGCCTCAATCAAGGCTCCCGAAGAGATTGCACTGAAGAATTCGATATTGCCTGCGCACAGCATGGCGTAAATATTGGACTCGGTCTTGATTGCATTGGGTATGCGATCAAGCAGGTCGTCGAGCACTGCCGTATTTTCCTGATATGGATGCGGCTTGATTGCCAGGAGGTCCACTGTGGCAGCCAGTTCCGCCACCCTGTTCACGACATCTGCAGGATTGACCAGCCGGCCATTGCTGACCAGCGCCAGATCAATTTCCGTCTGGCCCAAAAAAACCCCCACCCTGGCATCGCGGCAAAGCAATGCGCCGTCGCCACGTCGCGAGAACATCGCCTTCATTCCAATCGCTGCGCTTTGGAACGCCTCGTCCAGAACTCGGATCTTCGAAAGAATGCGGGCAATTCGCCGGTTGTTGGTTCGCATCCCCAGATGGAGATGCCGGGAAAATCGCAGCGGATGCACTTCCACATCGATGAATGACGCACCTCGGGAAGCGATGTACTTCAGTAGGGATGGGGGCATGCCCCATCCGATGACCAAGCTACGCTCGCCGAATCCGCTGATTTCGCATCCCCTGAACGCAGGCTGCAGGTCGGCAATCGCGGCACTCGCCCACCCCTCCACCGTTCGGGGCAGGCCCAGTGCATCGATCATGAGCCCGACGGGAATCCGCCCCCCGCTCGAGACGGGATATTCCTCGCGCATGGAAACGCCCAAGGCTTGACCAGCGAACTCGAACAGTCCTCGAAGAAAACGCCTGTTGGACGGATGGGATTGAAGCCCGATCTCTTCCGATCGGAAGAAATCATCCAGAAAGATGATTTCGTCAAAAGACAGGTGGCTCATCGTGGGGACAATTCGGCTTCGGGCTCCAACAAAACGATCCTCTGAAATAACACCAAAGCACTCTTTTTATGTATTCAACGCTCGCGCAGCATTTCGCGAGCGGTCATCATGACAGCTTGATTACATCAGATAACATTTATCCCTTCGTTAGGCGCCAGATTTGCGCCAAATCGGACCGGTTGCCGTGTGGCGGACCAGACCCAAGCCGATTTCAGGGAGGCCGCATCGAGAAATGCTCATTCGAGGCGGACAAGGAGGGCGACTGTGCGTGTCGCTCCCCTCAATCGGGCGCAGTGAACACCGTCAACACTCCCGTATACCCATACAGATGGTGCCGCGCGATCTCGCCCGCGGCGAAGAAGCCCACCAGCGGCACATCGCCCAGCGCGTGGCGCACGATCTGCAGCTCCGCCCCCGGCGCGCCGAAGTGCGGGCCGCCGCGGCCGGAGCAGCTCACGTAGACGGCCCCGGCGATGCGGCGCGCCGGATGCGGCGCGGCTTCGGCCTCGCCTGCCGCCACGGCGCGTGCGGTGGCGAGCGTCTGCTCCTCGGGTTCCAGTTCCTCGCGGATTTCCGCGCAGATGCGCATCAGGTCGGCGCGCGCGGCCTGGGCGTTGCGTCGGCAGAAGGTCAGGCGCATGCCGGCCTCCGCGGTGTCGGCGATGGCGATGCCGCGCCGCGTGGGGTCGAGTCCGATGATGTGGCGCACCAGAACGTCGGCGCCCAGGTCGCCAGTGCGGCGGATGCCGTCGCTTCCGGCGTCGGCCAGGCCGACCAGCGTGTTGCGCACCGCGTCGATGGCCTCCTGCGGGCGTTCGAGCGACACCTGCAGGTCGGCCAGCAGCACGTCGAGGGCGGGCTCGCCGTCGAGCTTCAGAAGCAGGTTGCCGTCGGCCTCGGTGATCTCGCGTTCGCGCACCGCGCCCGAGCGCAGCGGCTGGCAGCCCTGGGTGACGCGCGACACCAGCCGCACGCCTTCGCCGAAGACCACGCCCGAGAGCCCGCCCGAGAACACGCCGCCCGCGGCGCCATGGCCGCGGATGTTGCCGTTGCCGCCGACCGCGAACTGCAGCGCGCCGCCGCGTCCCGAGGAGAGTCCGCCGAACAGGTAGCCGGTGTCGGTGCGCCCGGCCATCTCGCCGATCAGCTCGGCGAGGTCGGGCGTGGCGGGGTCGGCGTGCACCAGCGCCGTGTGCGCCTCGAAGCCGCTCATTTCCGAGTTGCCCAGCGGCGCGACGCCGGAGAACACGCGGTACTGGTCGCTCGGCAGGGCGCAGAGCATCAGGGTCATGCCGGGTTCGTCGAAGTACTCGGCGTTGTTGGCCGACACGCCGATGCCGACCGTGCCGGACCAGTCGGTCACCTCGGGCAGTTCGGCGCTCAGGTGGTCGAGGATGTCCTGCGCGTCGTTCGCGTAGTGGTCGGTGATGTAGAGCAGCCCGAGCGTGGGCGCGGAGGCGTAGTCGGGCAGCGCCATCTGCGCCCGCAGCTGGGCGAGCACGAGGCCCGCCGCCATTCGCCATTGCGGATGGGTGGCATGGCCAGAGGGAAACAATTTCATGATGCGTGCCAACCCGTTCTGAAATAGATGGATGTGTGCAGGACGTCAGCGTCGCGCGGAGGTTCGCTTGCGCGCGGCGGTCGACGCCTTCTTCTTCGCGGCCGGTGCCACAGCCTTCTTTGCTGCAGGGGCGGGCTTGCGGGCCGCCGCCGGCTTGCTGCCGATGACCGAGCCGACCGCATCGGCCAGCGGCTGGGCCATGGCCGGCACCTTCAGCTGGGCCGCATCCTGCAGCGCCGTGCTGGCGATCTGCTGGAACTGTTCGGTGAGCGAGCCCCACCACTGCATCGGGTCGACCACGCCAGCGCCCTCGGCGGCCGCGGCTTTCGCCCTGGAGGCGGCCGGCTTGCGGCTGGCCTTCTTGGGCGGGGGAGCCGCTTCTTCGACTTCCTCCTCGGGCGCCTCCTCGTCCTCGATGTCCTCGATGTCCTCGGGTTCGGGCTCCGGCGCGGCCTTGGCGGGAGCGGGTGTTACGACAGCCGCCGCCGCGGTCGCCTGCCGGGTGAAGGCGCTGGCGATGTCTTCCATGCGCACATTCATGCCGCGCAAGGTCGACAGCGTCATCTTCTGCACTTCCAGCGCCTGGATGGTGGCCTTCAGCGCGTGGCCGTTCTGCTCCAGCCAGTACTGCACCGTCTTGAGCTCCTGGATGCGCTTGTCGACCTCCTCCACGCTCAGCGTGGGCGCCACCCAGCTCGCCAAGCTCGGGATGCCCGGCACCGAACCGCTGCCCGAGGCCGCGCCGCCGGCGAGGTTTTTCAGGAAATCGAATCCGGGAACGAACTGGCTGAAGTCGAAGGGCTTGCTGGCGTTGCTCATGCGGGAGGTCTCCTGGGGTGCCGGGTATGGGTTTTCTTGTGTTGCCAGCTTACTCCAAGCCCCCGGGCTTTTAGCGTCCGTCAGAGCTCGCTTCTCACCTTGCTGAAGACTTTCCAGAAGGCCGCGTCCTGCGAGGTCGCGAAGTTGATCCGCATCATGGTGCTGGGCGGCCGGCGCGCGTGGAAGAGCGAGCCCGGCGCCAGCAGGTAGCCCTGGTCGAGCATGCGCTGCGTGAGCGCGTCGGTGTCCACGCCGGTGTCGACCCAGCCGAAGAGCCCCGCGGGCTCCGAGGCGAAGGTGCAGCCGTGCGCCATGGCCAGCTTCACCGCCCTCCCCCGCGCCCCGTCGAGCCGGATGCGCACGCGCTCGGAGTGCCGGCGCAGCTGCCCCTGGTCGATGCACCACGACAAGGCCCGCTCGAAGAGCGTCGGCGAGGTCAGCGTGGCCAGCAGCTTGGTCTCGAGCAGCCGCTCCTTCAGCTCGGGCGGCGCGGCCAGGAAGCCGATGCGCCAGTTGGGCGCCAGGATCTTCGCGAAGCCGCTGACGTAGATGGTGCGCTGCAGCCCGTCGAGCGCGCTCAGCCGCGTGGCGTGCTCGGGCGCGAGATGGCTGTAGGTGTCGTCCTCGACGATGTGGAAGCCGTGCTCGTTGGCCAGCTTGAGCACGCGGTGCGCGCTGCCCGGCGTGAGGCTGTAGCCGGTGGGGTTGTGCAGCACGCTCACGCTGACGAAGAGCTTGGGGCTGTGCAGCTTGCAGTACTGCGCCATCACTTCCAGGTCGGGCCCGTCGGCGCGGCGCGGCACCGGCAGGATGCGCATGCCCAGCGCCTCCAGCCGCGCGAACTCCAGCGCCCAGCCGGGCTCCTCGACCATCACCGGATCGCCCGGGCGCAGCAGGGTGCGGCTCACGATGTCCAGCGCGTGGGTGGCGCCGACGGTGGTCACGATCTGGTCGGGCGAGGCCGGCACGTTGATGCCCACCAGCTTCTGCGAGAGGCTGCGCCGCAGGCTCATGTCGCCGGCGGGCTCGCCGTACTGGAGCGACAGCTCCTGCAGCGCGGCTGTATTGGTCATGCGCCGCACGGCCGTGGGCATGAAGGTGGAGGCCATCCAGTCGGGCGGAAACACGCCCATGCCCGGCTGCAGCTTGTCGCTCGGGCGGTGGAACATGCTGCGGATCAGCGAGCTGGCGTCCGCCGGCACGCGCGAGGCCATCATCTGCACTGCGATTGCGGCGGGCACGCCCATCGCGCCGTTGGGGTCGGTGCCGTTCGCCGAGCGCGCGTCCTGCGCCGGGGCGGAGTCGCGAACGTAGAAGCCGCGCTGGCGCCGGGCCTCGACCAGCCCCTGCGCCAGCAGCTGGTCGTAGGCCGCGACCACGGTGTAGGGGCTCACGCCCTGCTGCCGCGCGCATTCGCGCACCGAGGGCAGCCGCGCGCCCGGCGGCAGCAGCCGCGTGCGGATGCGCTCGGCCAGGCGGTCGGCGAGCTGCCCCGTCAGCGACTGTGTGGAGGTGCGTGTGAGCATGCGTCGTCCGGGCTGTGCCGGTTTCCCTGGCTTCTGTGTCGAAGGGGTGACCAATACAGATTGCCTTATTGTTCGATCATCTGTACTGGAACTGTAATGGTCGCAAGTTTAGAGTGTGTGTCATGAACTGGCAAGAATTCACCGCGCTGCTGGTGCTGGCCACGGCGATGAGCTTCTCGCCCGGTCCCAACACCACGCTTTCCACCGCCCTGGCGGCCAATGGCGGCCTGTCGCGCGCCATGCGCTTCGTGGTCGCAGTGCCGGTCGGCTGGACCCTGCTGCTGGCGCTGTGCGCCGCCGGCATCGGCGCGCTGGTGGTGGCAATGCCCTCGCTGCGGCTGGCCATCAAGGCGCTGGGCATCGGCTACCTGCTGTGGCTGGCTTGGAAGCTCAGCGGCAGCGCCACGCTCGGCAAGGCCGATGGCAAGAGCCTCTCGGTGGGCTTCGGCCAGGGCGTGATGCTGCAGTTCGTGAACATCAAGGCCTGGCTGCTGGCGCTCACGCTGGTGGCCGGCTGGATCGCCGGGCAGCCCGACGCGCTGCACCGCTTCGCGATCGTGGCGCCGGTGATGCTGGCCTATGCCTTCGTCAGCAACTTCGCGTATGCGCTGGTCGGCGCCATGCTACGCGACTGGCTGGCCAAGGGCTCGCGCCTGCTGTGGTTCAACCGTGCAATGGGCCTGGTACTGGTGCTCACCGCCTGGTGGATGGTGGGCGTATGAGGAGCATCAAGGACGAGACGCTCGGCATGTGGCTGGGCGTGCTGGGCGTTGCGATGTTCGCCGTCACGCTGCCGATGACGCGCCTGGCCACCGGCCCGCAGGAGGCGCCGCAGCTCTCGCCGTGGTTCGTCACCCTCGGGCGCGCGGCGCTGGCGGGCGTGCTGTCGGCCGTCTTCCTGCTGGTGACGCGCTCGCCGCGCCCGGCCCCGCACCAGTGGAAGCCGCTGGGCATGGCGGTGCTGGGCAACGCCATCGGGTTCCCGCTGCTGCTAGCTTATGCGCTGCGCGTGGTCACGGCCAGCCATGCGGCGGTGGTGACGGCGCTGCTGCCGCTGGTCACGGCCGCCGTCGCGGCCTGGGTGCTGCATCAACGCGCTCGGCTGGGCTTCTGGCTCTGCGCCATCGCGGGCAGCCTGCTGGTGGTGGTGTTCTCGGTGCTTCGCGCCAGCCAGAGCGGACACGGCTTCGGCTTCGAATGGGCCGACCTGCTGCTGGTGGGCGCGGTCATCGCGGCCTCGCTGGGCTACATCTACGGCGCGCAGGTCACGCCCTCGCTGGGCGCCGAGCGCGTGATCTGCTGGGTGTGCGTGATGGCGCTGCCCCTCACCCTGCCGGCCACGCTGATGCTGTGGCCCACGCAGCCGGTCGCCACCGCCTCCTGGCTGGGCTTCGTCTACGTCGGCACTTTCTCGATGTGGATCGGCTTCTTCGCCTGGTACCGCGGCCTGGCCCTTGGCGGCGCGCTGCGCGTGAGCCAGACGCAGCTGCTGCAGCCCTTCCTGTCGATCCTCGCGTCGATCCCGATCCTGGGCGAGCCGCTGGACGTGGTCACGCTGGCCTTCGCGGTCGCCGTGGTGGCCACGGTGGTCATCGGCAAGCGGCTGTCGCAGCCGGCGGCGCCTGCCCCGGCGCCCACACGCGGCCTGGACGACAAGCGGGCCCATGTCGTGTACCGTGACTGATCCGCGCCGTTGCGCCCTCCCGAACATCCGAATCTCACCTCACCGCCTGAAAGAAGAAAGCCATGAACTGGAAACTCGCCGCCCGCGCCGCCAAGATGAATCCCTCGGTGCTGCGTGAAATCCTCAAGGTCACCGAGCGCCCCGGCATCATCAGCCTGGCCGGCGGCCTGCCCTCGCCCAAGACCTTCCCGATCCAGGCCTTTGCCGACGCCTGCGCCGAGGTGCTGCACAACGACGGCCAGGCCGCGCTGCAGTACGCCGCGAGCGAAGGCTACGCGCCGCTGCGCCAGGCGGTGGCCGACATGCTGCCGTGGGACGTCGATGCCTCGCAGGTGCTCATCACCACCGGCTCGCAGCAGGGCCTGGACCTCGTGGCCAAGGTGCTGATCGATCCGGGCAGCAAGGTGCTGGTGGAAACGCCCACCTACCTCGGCGCGCTGCAGGCCTTCGGCCCGATGGAGCCGCACCCCGTGGGCGTGGCCAGCGACGACGACGGCGTGATCGTCGACGACCTCGTGGCCAAGGCCAAGGACGCGCGCTTCATCTACCTGCTGCCCAACTTCCAGAACCCCACCGGCCGCACCATGACCGAGGAGCGCCGCGCCGCCGTGTCGGCAGCCGCTGCCGCCGCCGGCCTGCCCATCGTGGAGGACAACCCCTACGGCGAACTCTGGTTCGACGAAGCCCCGCCGCTGCCGCTGGCCGCGCGCAACCCCGAGGGCGTGATCTACCTGGGCTCGTTCTCGAAGGTGCTGGCACCCGGCCTTCGACTGGGCTTCCTGGTGGCGCCCAAGTCCATCTACCCGAAGCTGCTGCAGGCCAAGCAGGCCGTCGACCTGCACACACCCATCTTCACGCAGCGCATGGTCTCGGCGGTGATGAAGGACAGGTTCCTCGACACCCACGTGCCCACCATCCGCGCCCTCTACAAGCGCCAGCGCGACGCGATGATGGCCGCCCTCAAGCGCGAGATGGCCGGCCTGGACGTGAAGTTCAACGCGCCCAAGGGCGGCATGTTCCTGTGGGCGCGCCTGCCCGAGGGCGTGGACACCGTGAAGCTGCTGCCCAAGGCGGTGGAGCGCAACGTGGCCTTCGTGCCCGGCGCGCCCTTCTACGCCGGCGAAGGCGATCCGCGCACGCTGCGCCTGTCGTTCGTGACGGCCAGCGTGGAGGAGATCGACACCGCCATCGCCGCGCTCGCGCAGACGCTGCGCGAGGAACTGGTGCTGCTGGGCGACAGGAAGCTGGCCGCCACGCCGGCCTGAGGCCGGCCGCGCCAGCACCCGAGCCCGAAGGAGCCCGCGTTGATCGGCCTCGCGACACTTTCGCTCTTCATGCTCGCGGTGCTGGCGCTGTTCCTGTCGCCGGGCCCGAACATGGCCTTCGTGCTTTCGCACGGCGTGGCCCACGGCCCACGCGGCGGCTTCGCCGCGGCGCTGGGCATCTCGGCGGCCGACCTGGTGCACACGCTCTCGGCGGCCACCGGCGTCACCGCGCTGGTGGCGGCATGGCCGCCTTCGTTCGACCTGCTGCGCTACGCGGGCGCGCTCTACCTGGTGTGGCTCGCGGTGCAGGCGCTGCGCAACGGCGGCATCGGGCTTCGCATGGGCGCCCGGGCCAGGCCCGCCGGCTTCGGCCGCATCGTGCGCATGGCGCTGCTGAACAACCTCGTCAATCCGAAGGCGCTGCTGTTCTTCATGGTGTTCCTGCCGCAGTTCGTCGACCCGGCGCGCGGCAGCGTGACGCTGCAGCTGCTGCAGCTCGGCGTGCTGCTGTCGGCGGCCGCGCTGGCCTTCAACACGCTGCTGGGCGCGTGCAGCGGCCAGATCGGACGCTGGCTGCAAAAGCGCCCCGGCGCGGCGCGCATCCAGAACAGCCTGCTGGCGGCCGTGATGCTGGGGCTGGCGGTGCGGCTGCTTTTTCTCGATCGTCCTTCGCCGCGCTGACCGGCGGGCAAAGAAACGACAACCAGGAAAGAAAAGACATGCTCAACATCTGGGGCCGCATCAGCTCGATCAATGTCCGCAAGGTGGTGTGGTGCGCGCAGGAGCTCGGGCTCGACTTCCAGCGCACCGAGGCCGGCGGCAGGTTCGGCGTGGTGCAGACGCCCGAGTACCTCGCGCTCAATCCGAACGCGATGGTGCCCACCATCGACGACGGCGAGGGCGCCGAGCGCGTGACGCTGTGGGAATCGAACGTGATCGTGCGCTACCTCTGCGCGAAGCACTCGCACGGCAACCTCTATCCGGCCGAGCTGCCCGCGCGCTTCGACGCCGAGCGCTGGATGGACTGGCAGCAGACCACGCTCAACCGCGCGAGCCGCGACGCCTTCGTCCAGTGGGTGCGCACGCCGCCCTCGGAGCGCCAGCCGGCGCTCATCGAGGCCTCGGTGAGCGCGAGCGAAGCGCTCTTCGCGATGCTCGACGTGCATCTCGCTGGCCAGCGCTACATGGCCGGCCAGCGCTTCACCATGGCCGACATCCCGGTGGGCTGCGAGGCGCACCGCTGGTTCGGCCTGCCCGGCGCCGAATACCGCCGGCCGAGCTGGCCGAACGTGGAGCGCTGGTACTCCGAACTGCTTTCCCGCCCGGGCACGCGCGGCGTGCTCGATTTATCCCTCGAATGAACCCGATGAAATCCCGCCCCTTCAAGCAAGTCGACGTCTTCACCGCCGCCGCCTACTACGGCAACCCGCTCGCGGTGGTGATCGACGGCCAGGACCTCGACGACACCGCCATGCAGCGCTTCGCGCAGTGGACGAACCTGTCCGAAACCACCTTCCTGCTGCCGCCCACCGACCCGGCGGCCGATTACCGCGTGCGCATCTTCACTCCCGGCGGTGAGCTGCCCTTCGCCGGCCACCCGACCATCGGCAGCTGCCATGCGTGGCTGGAGGCCGGCGGCAAGCCCAAGGCGGCGGGCATGGTGGTGCAGCAGTGCGGCGCCGGCCTGGTGCCGCTGCGCCGCGATGGCAGCCGCCTGGCCTTCGCCGCGCCGCCGCTCAGGCGCAGCGCGCCCAGCCCCGCGCTGCTGGCCAAGGTGGCGGGCGCGCTGGGCCTGAAGGCGCAGCAGGTGGTGGCGGCGCAGGTGCTGGACAACGGCCCCGTCTGGTTCGGCCTGCTGGTCAACGACGCCGACGCGGTGCTGGCGCTGCAGCCCGACCACCGCGCGCTGAAGGAACTGGGCGTGAAGGCCGGCGTGGCGGGCGTGCCCGCGGCGCACGACACCTCGCTGCTCATCGGCCGCTCCAACCGCGAGGCGCGTGCCTTCGGCAACCGGCCCGCGGTTCCCAACGCGGACGGCGCGAAGATCGACCTCGAGGTGCGCGCCTTCGCCGAGCCCATCGGCGTGCAGGAAGACCCGGTCACCGGCAGCCTCAACGCGAGCCTGGCCGAATGGCTGATCGCCGACGGCCACATGCCCGAGCGCTACCTTGCCGCCCAAGGCCAGTGCCTGGGGCGCGCGGGCCGCGTCCACATCGAGCGCGACGCCGAAGGCCGGATCTGGGTCGGCGGCGACGCCGTGACCTGCGTGGACGGCAGCGTCTCGCTCTGAACGGGCCGCCCGCCATGCACGCGCAACTCGACCACCTGGTGATCGCCGCAGCCTCGCTCGCCGAGGGCGTGGCGTGGTGCGAGGCCACGCTCGGCGTCACGCCGGCGCCCGGCGGCTCGCATCCGCTGATGGGCACGCACAACCGGCTGCTGAACGTCTCGGGCGATGCCTTTCCGGCGGCATATGCGGAGATCATCGCGATCGAGCCCGGCAAGCATCCCTCGCGGCCCAGGACGCGCCGCTGGTTCGACATGGACGATGCCACGCTGCAGGCGAGCATCGCGCGGCATGGCCCGCGGCTGATCCACTTCGTCGCGCGCGTGCCCGACGCGCATGCGGCGACACGCGCGCTGGCGCGCGAGGAGCACGCGCACATCGACCGCGGCCAGCTTCTCGAAGCCTCGCGCGATACGCCCGCCGGCCGGCTCGAATGGCAGATCACCGTGCGCGACGACGGCCAGCGGCTGTTCTACGGCGCGCTGCCCACGCTGATCCAGTGGGGCGCCGTGCATCCCACCGACGCCATGCCGGCGTCGGGCCTCGTGCTGCGCTCGCTGCGCGCCACGCATCCGCGCGCCCCCGCGCTGGCCGCGGCGCTCGCGGCCATCGGCATGACGGGCATCGACATCGATGCCGGCGCGCCCAACCTGGTTGCCGTGCTCGACACGCCGCGCGGCAGCGTCACCCTCGAATCACAAGGACTCTGACATGCTGAGCTTCGCCGAGATCGCCCTCTTCGCTTTCGCCTCGCTGCTGCTGGCGCTCACGCCGGGGCCGAACATGATCTATTGCGTCTCGCGCACGCTGGTGCAGGGCCGGCGCGCGGGGCTCATCTCGCTGGGCGGCGTGCTGCTGGCCTTCCTGGTGCACCTGTTCGCGGCGGCGCTCGGGCTCACCGCGCTGCTGCTGGCGGTGCCGCTCGCGTTCGACGCGATCCGCATCGCCGGCGCGGCCTACCTGCTGTGGCTCGCATGGCAGGCGGTGAAGCCGGGCGGCACCGCGCCCTTCGAGGCACGCGCGCTGCCGGCCGATCCGCCGGGCAAGCTGTTTCGCATGGGCTTTCTCACGAACCTGCTGAACCCGAAGGTGGCGATGTTCTATCTCTCGTTCTTCCCGCAGTTCATCCACCCCGAGCGCGGCTCGGTGCTGCTGCAGAGCATGCAGCTGGGCATCGCGCAGATGACGGCCAGCGCGGCGGTCAACACCGTGATGATCGTCGGCGCCGCGGGCATCACCGCCGTGCTGTCGCAGAGCGCCGGCTGGCTGCGCGCGCAGCGCTACATCATGGGCAGCGTGCTCGCCGCGCTGGCCGTGCGCGTGGCGCTGACCGAACGCAAATAAGAAACAAGGAAAGAGCCAGGAGACCCGATGAGATTCACCCGAGAAGAGATCGAAGCCGCGCGGCGCACCGTGCGCGCGGCCATGCCGCCCACGCCGCAGTACGCCTGGCCGCTGCTGTCGCAGCGCCTGGGCGCCACCGTGTGGGCCAAGCACGAGAACCACACGCCGGCCGGCGCCTTCAAGATCCGCGGCGGCCTCACCTACTTCGAGACCCTGGCGCGCGAGCACCCGGGCGTGCGCCACGCCATCAGCGCCACGCGCGGCAACCACGGCCAGTCGGTCGGCTTCGCGGCGCGGCGCCACGGGCTGGGCGCGACCATCGTGGTGCCGCACGGCAACTCGACCGAGAAGAACGCCGCGATGCGCGCGCTGGGCGTCACGCTGGTGGAGCACGGCGACGACTTCCAGGCGGCCTCGGAGCATGCGGCCGCGCTGGCCGAGCGCGACGGCCTGCACCGCGTGCCCTCGTTCCACCGCGAGCTGGTGCGCGGCGTCTCGACGGCGTATGTCGAATTCTTCGAGGCGCTCTCGGCCGAGCCGCCCGACGTGCTGTTCGTGCCCATCGGCCTGGGCTCGGGCTTCGCGGCCGCTGCGGCGGCGCGTGCGCATTGCGGCGTGTCGACGAAGCTCATCGGCGTGGTGTCGGCGCATGCGACGGCCTACCGCGATTCCTTCCGCGCGGGCAAACCGGTCGAGTCGCCCGTGACCACGCGGCTGGCCGACGGCATGGCCTGCCGCACGCCGGTGCCCGAATCGGTGGAGGTGATACTGCGCGAGGCCGACGACGTGGTGACGGTCACCGACGACGAGATCGCGCAGGCGATGCGCATCCTCTTCAGCGACACGCACAACGTGGCCGAGGGTGCCGGCGCGGCCGCGCTGGCCGCCGCGCTCCAGCAGCAGGAACGCTGGCGCGGCAAGACGGTGGGCGTGTGCGTGAGCGGCGGCAATGTCGACTCCGGCATGTTCGCCGGGGTACTGGCCGCCTGATCGTCAATCAGGGAAGAGGGCCGGTGTTGGCCGTTTCCAGCGGCAGCCGCGATACCTCTTCCAGCAGCAGCGCGAGCTGACGAGCTGCCTCGTCGACCACCGCCTGCCCGTGCGCTGCCGTGGCGGCTGCCGCGTTGCCGGCGGCGCCGTGCGGGTTGTAGTCCTCGATGGCCCAGCCGAGCTTGGCGCTCCTGCCGTTGCCAAGGATCGCGTAGTCGGCGGCGCGCTGGCGCGAGGTGGAATCGAAATCCCGCGCCTCGCCCATGCGCACCAGCTGCGGTGAGAGCGCCAGCATCATCGAAGTCTCGATCTCGCCCGCGTGCACGCCGAAGCGGTGCTCCTGCGCGCTGAACTGCGCGCCCGCGTCGCCCAGCGGCAGGTTGAACCAGCTCACGCTGTAGACGATGAGCCCATGCTCGGCGCGCAGCTCGCGCGCCACGATGTCCATCGCGCCCACGTGGCCGCCGTGCGCGTTGAAGAGCACCAGCTTCTTCACCCCGGCACGCGCCACGCACGCGCCGATTTCCTTCCACATGCGGATCAGCGTTTCGGCCGACAGCGTGAGCGTGCCCGCGAAGCGCGCGTGCTCCGGGCTCAGGCCGATCTGCTGAGTCGGCAGGAAGAGCACCGGCAGCGCGGCCGGCAGCAGCGGCAGCGAGGCGGCGACGATGCCGTCGGCCAGCATGGTGTCCACGCCCAGCGGCAGGTGCGGTCCGTGCTGCTCGGTCGCGCCCAGCGGCAGCACCGCGACGGTGGCCGCCGCGCCGAGCGCGGCGAAGTCGCGCGTGGTGAGCTGCGACCAGAAGCGAGGGAGCGGCGGCAGCGGAGTCGCCGGGGAGGCCTGAGGTGCGTTCATCACGCGATCTTAGGCCGGGGCGGAGCCTGGCGCCCGTCGGTCGCTTGGGAGTCCGTCCGACAAAAGCGATAGCCGCGAACGCCCAAAACGCGAATCTGTTCACACATATAACCAATTCCTCGGTCTTTTGTTTGCCCCTGTTAACAATGATGTCTAAAGTGATTCCAGATCTGAATTCCTGATCGGGGCTGCCGGCCTGTCACATCGGCAACCCCGGTCCTTGCGGCGTCGTCATGGATGCCGGGGTTTCTTTTCCGGATTTCCAAGGGAGCAAGGTGTTCATCCAGAAAAAAACTGGAGGCACGGCCATGGTCATGCGCAGCCCCGCGCCGACCTGTTCGTTGCTTCGTCGATTCGCGCAGACCGCGCAGAGATTTCCCCCTTTGCCTCTGGCGTGCACGCTGGCCTTCGCTGCACCGGTGGCGCTTGCACAGCCGCATCCGGCACCTGCCTTGCCGGTCGCAGTCGGCCAGAGCGCGTCGCCCTACGACGCGCGCCAGCACGATGCGCTGATCGTCGCGCGCCGCGAAGGCCGCGTCACCGGCGCCGAGGCGCTGCGCCGGCTGAAGGCATGGCTCGCCTCGCCGATCGACGACGGCGAGGCCAGCCGGCGCGTGGCCTCCGACGCCATCGCGATCGCATCCGCCGATGGCCAGTACGCCGAGGCCGTGGCGCTGGGCCGACAGTTCGCGCCCTCGACGCTGGGCACCTATGCCCTGGGCCCGCTCGCGGTGGCCGCGCGGCGCGCCCATGACTCCGACCTGCGGGGCGAAGTCATCGGCGTCTGGCGCGCGCGGCAGCCCGCTGCACGCGAACCGCGCGTCCACGAAGCCTGGTGGCGCCTCGAAAGCGGCGACCTTGCCGCCGCACAGGCCCTGTACAGCGAACTGTCGCAGCCGGCCCCGACGCGGATCGAGGACCGCGTCGCGCTGCTCGAACTGCGCGGCGCCCTCGCGCGCGCCCGTAAAGACACGCTGCAGGCGCTCGGCGCCTACACCGAGGCCGGCGCGCTGCGGCCCGGGCGCGTGGACCTGCGCCGCGAGGCCGACTTCCTGCTCGCGGCCAGCGGCGCCGCGTCGAGCGCCCTCGAGAGCGCGGAGGCCGCGCAGCGCGCCGATCCCGGCAGCTTCTCGCCGCTGGCGCTCTCCACCCTGCAGCAGGAGGCGCTGGCGCAGCGGCTGCGCTGGGCGATACGCGCACGCGACCAGCGCCTTGGCATGGAGCGCGTCGCCGCGCTCGACCGCGTGCTGGCCGACCAGGAAGCCGCGCTCGCCCGCGTCGACGCCGCCGCCCTGCAGGCCGAGCCCGTGGACGCCGACGCATGGCGCACCGTGCGGGCGAGGCTGCAGTCCGACCGCCTGCTGGCGCTGGTCGAACGCGGCCGCCCGGCCGAGGCCATCGCGCTCTACGACACGCTGCGCGCCACCGACACGAACATCCCCGCCTATGGGCTGGCAGCCGTGGGCCGCGCGCTCGCGCAGGAGCGCCGCTCCATCGAGGCCGTGCCGGTCTACGAAGCGGCCCTCGCATGGCGCGGCGCCGACATGCCGATGCCCGACGAGACCTGGTTCGGGCTGGTCTACGCCTATCTGGACGTGGGTCGCTTCGCGGACGCCGATGCGCTGCTGCAGCGCATCGAGGCCGCCACGCCCGCGCATCTGCGGCTCGCGCCCGAGGCCGGCCGCCCGAACGGCGAGTACAGCGATGTCAGCGGGCTGCGCGGCCTGGTGCAGCTTTACTCCGACCGCCCGGCGCTCGCGCAGCAGAGCTTCTCGGTGCTGACGCGGGAAGCGCCGCTCAACGCCGGCTATGTGCACGGCGCGGCCCTCACCGAGCGGCTGCGCGAGCACCCCGAGGCTTCGCTGGCGCGCTACGAGGCGCTCGCGGCCGATTCGCCCTACGACACCGATGCGCGCATCGGCCATGTCGAGGCGTTGCTCGACGCGTCCGAGTTCGCCGAGGCCCGCCGCCGCGCCGAATCGCTCGCCGTGGACGTGCCCGACTCGGTGCAGGTGCGCGAGATGGAACGCAAGCGCCGCGCGCTGGTCGGCCCCAGGCTCGACGTGGACGCCGAAGCCTCCTCCGGCGGCGCGGCCATCGCCAACCATGAATGGCGCATCGACAGCCGCCTCAGCTCGGGCCTCATCGACGACCGCTGGCGCATGTTCTACGAGCAGACGCTGGGACGCGGCAGCACCGACATCGGCAACGCGAACTGGGCGCGCGGCGGCATCGGCATCGGCTGGGAGCAGGGCCGCTGGCTGGCCGAGGGCATCGTGCAGCACGCGAACACCGGCCCCTACCGCAACAGCGTGGCCGGCCGGCTCGACTACCGAGCGGGCGACGCGTGGCGGCTGTCGGCCACCTACGACGGCGACAGCCGGGAGCTGCCGTGGAAGGCACGCGCGGCCGGTATCGGCGCGCACGAGTTCGGCGCGAGCGTGGGCTACGTGGTCGACGAATCGCGCCGCTTCGACCTGAAGTGGCAGCGGCTGGACTTCAGCGACGGCAACCGGCGCGACGGGGTCGACATCGGCTGGCGCGAGCGCTGGATCAGCACGCCGGCCTTCCAGCTCGAGACCCGGCTCGGCGCCGACGCGAGCCGCGGCCGTGCCATCGACGCGCCCTACTTCAACCCGTCGAGCGACTCCAGCGTGCAGTTCAGCGTGCGCGCGCAGTGGCTCAACTGGAAGCGCGACGACCGGCAGTTCTTCCAGGTCGTCGAGCTCGGTGGAGGCAGCTACCGGCAGGCCGGCTTCGGCAGCGGCCCGACCTGGAGCCTGCGCTACGAGCACCGCTGGAACCTCGGGCCGAAGCTCACGCTGCGCTACGGGCTGCTGGTCGGCGGCCATCCCTACGACGGCGTGCGCGAGCGACAGCGCGGCGTCTTCCTGAACCTCTCGACTCCCCTGCCGTGATGAGAAGAACGACGACGAAGCCCCCTCCCCTCGCCTTCCTGCGCGCGGCGCTGCCCTGGCTGCTGGCGCTGCTGGCGGCCTGCTCGCTGCCGGCCGTCGCGCAGCCGCTGCCGCCCGCCGATCCCGACGACGGCCTGAGCTTCCGGGTGATCTCCTTCCACGACGTGCGCGCCAACGTGCGCGAGAGCTTCGAGGCATCGCCAGACGAGACCGCGGTGGACGAGCGCACCTTCGCCGGCACCCTCGCCTGGCTGCAGTACAACGGCTACCACCCGGTGAGCCTGCAGCAGATCGTCGACGCGCGCGCGGGCGGCAAGCCGCTGCCGCCCAAGCCGGTGCTGCTGACCTTCGACGACGGCTACCGCAGCGCCTACACCAAGGTGTTTCCGCTGCTCAGGCGCTACAACTATCCGGCGGTGATGGCGCTGGTCACGAGCTGGCTCGAAGTGCCCGAAGGACAGCAGGTGCACTGGGGCGACAGGCCCGCACCGCGCGAGAACTTCCTGCTGTGGAGCGAAGCCGCCGAGATGGCGCGCTCGGGCCTGGTCGAATTCGCGAGCCACAGCGACGCGATGCACACCGGCATCCTCGCCAACCCGCAGGGCAACCTGCTGCCGGCCGCGGCCACGCACCGCTACGACCCGAAGACCGGCCGCTACGAGGACGACGATGCCTACGTGCAGCGCGTCGAGGCCGACCTGCGCCGCAGCCGCGAGATCATCGAGCGGCGCACCGGCGCGAAGGTGCGCTCGATGGTGTGGCCCTACGGCGCCTACAACACAGCGGCCGTCGAGGCCTCGAAGCGCGCGGGCATGCCCATCACCCTCACGCTCGACGACGGCCCCAACGCGCCGGAGGTGCCGCTTTCGCGCATCCGCCGCGCGCTGGCCGCCTACGACAACGAGGCGCCCGCCTTCGACCGCATGCTGCGCAGCCCCGTGGGCGGCGAGGTGCGGCCGGTCAACCGCGTGATGCACGTGGACCTCGACTACGTGTACGACCCCGATCCCGCCCAGCAGGAGCGCAACCTCTCGATGCTGATCGACCGCGTGGCCGCCGTGCGTCCGCGCGCGGTGTTCCTGCAGGCGTACGCCGACCCCGACGGCGACGGCGTGGCCGACGCGCTGTACTTTCCCAACCGCCACCTGCCGGTGCGCGCCGACCTGTTCGGGCGCGCGGCCTGGCAGCTGCGCAGCCGCGCCGGCGTGAAGGTCTACGCCTGGATGCCGGTCATGGCCTTCAGGCTGCCTGCGTCGAACCCGCTCGCCACGCACACGGTGACGGCGCAGGACGGCGCAACGCACGCCGACCGCTACCACCGCCTCACGCCCTTCGACCCCGCGGTGCGCGCGCTGGTCGGCGACATCTACGAGGACCTGGGCCGCCACGCCTTCTTCGAGGGGCTGCTGTTCCACGACGACGCGATGCTCTCCGACGACGAGGACGCGAGCCCCGCCGCGCTGGCCACGTATGCCGGATGGGGCCTGCCTGCCGACGTGGCCGCGATCCGCGCGAGCCCGGAGCTGATGGCGCGCTGGACCACGGCCAGGACGCGCTACCTGATCGATTTCACGCAGGAGCTCGCCGCGCGCACCGGCGCCTGGCGGCCCATGCTGGAGACCGCGCGCAACCTCTACGCCCGGCCGGTGCTCGAGCCCCAGGCCGAGCAGTGGTTCGCGCAGAACTACGAGGCCTCGCTCGCCGCCTACGACTACGTCGCGCTCATGGCCATGCCGCGCATGGAGCGAGAGGCCGATGCGCAGGGTTGGCTCGCGCGCCTGGCCAAACGCGCCGCCGACACGCCTCGCGGGCTCGACGGCACGGTCTTCGAACTGCAGGCGCGCGACTGGCGCACTGGCAAGCCCGTGCCCGATGCCGAACTCTCGCGCCAGTGGACGCTGCTGCAGCGCGCCGGCGTGCGCCACCTGGGCTACTACCCCGACGACTTCCTCAACGACCAGCCGGGGCTGGACACCGTGCGCCGCGCGATCTCGGTGCGCACCCTGCTGCCGCGCGCGCTGCGCACGCCGGCCCAGCCCGAAAGCCCGCCGCCTGCGGTTCAGGGAGGGCGCGCGCCATGAGCCCGACGACGCAATTCCTCGCGCAGACGCTGCCCTCGCTGCTGTTCGGCTTCGTCTTCTACTACCCGTTCTTCATGGCCTACGTCTGGATGGCGGGCGGCCTCTCGCATGCGATGGTGTTCGAGCGCAAGCGCGACGTGGACGTCAATCCGCTCGAGCTGCTGCCCTCGCGCCCGCTGGTCACGGTGGTGGTGCCCTGCTTCAACGAGGCGCCGCACCTGCGCGAGGTGATCGAGCAGCTGATGCGCACGCGCTACCCGTACTGCGAAGTCATCGCGGTGAACGACGGCAGCACCGACGGCACCGGCGAGCTGCTCGACGAGATGACCAAGGAATACGGCCGCCTGCGCGTGATCCACAACGCCAGCAACCAGGGCAAGGCCGTAGGCCTGAACACCGCCTGCCAGCTCGCGCGCGGAGAGTACATCCTGGGCATCGACGGCGACGCGCTGATCGACGAGGACGCCATTGCGTGGATGCTGCTGCCGATGCTGGCCTCCGAGCGCATCGGTGCCGTCACCGGCAACCCGCGCATCCGCACCCGTACCACGCTGCTGGGGCGCATGCAGGTGGGCGAGTTCTCCTCGATCATCGGCCTCATCAAGCGCTCGCAGCAGCTGGTGGGAACGCTCTTCACGGTGTCGGGCGTGATCGCCATGTTCCGGCGCCGCGCGGTGATCGACGTGGGCTTCTGGAGCCCCGACGTTCTCACCGAGGACATCGACATGAGCTGGAAGCTGCAGATCGCCGGCTGGCAGCTGCGCTTCGAGCCGCGCGCGCTGTGCTGGATCCTGATGCCCGAGACCTTGCGCGGTCTCTGGAAGCAGCGCCTGCGCTGGGCCATGGGCGGCATCCAGACCATGCTGCGCTGCAGCTCGCACATCCTGCGGCCGCGCCACTGGCGCATGTGGCCCGTCTACATCGAGTACATGACGAGCATCTTCTGGGCCTACGCCATGGCCCTGGTGCTGATCGTGAGCCTGGTGCGGCCCTTCCTGCCGTCCGACTCCTCCTGGCACTCGGCGCTGCTGCCGCACTGGCAGGGCACGCTGCTGGCGATGACCTGCATCCTGCAGATGCTGCTGAGCCTGTGGATCGACCGCCGTTACGACCGCGACCTGATGCGCTACTTCGCCGGAACGATCTGGTACCCGATCGCCTTCTGGACCATCACGATGGCCACCACCGTGATCGCCTTTCCCAAAGCCCTGATACGCCGCCGGGGCAAACGCGCGGTGTGGACCAGTCCCGATAGAGGAGTCTCCGATGTCCCATGAGTCCGTGTTCCCCTCCAGCTACCCGCCCGACATGCACGACGACGCGGCGCCGCCGAGCCGCCGCCGCTCGTGGGGGCAGCCTGCGGTGGAGGAGCCCATCATCGACGCCGCGCGCATCCCGCTGCGCGCCTTCGGCAGCAGCCGCTCGCCGCAGCGCGCGCTGGCCATGTACCTGTGGCTGCGCCTGCTGCGTCCCGCCATCACCATCGCGATCTGGTTCTGCGCCATCTGGTACGCGTGGCCCTACGTGCTGGGCGCGCGCTCGCAGCCCGAGGTGATGCACCTGCTGAGCCTGTACGGCCTGGTGATCTGCGGCATCCTGCTGTCGATGCTGGTGATCGCGCCATGGCGCCGCCGGCAGCATCGCCGCGAGCCGGCGCCGGTGAAGGAGAAATCCTCCCTCTCCGCCCTGGCCACCTACATCGAGGTGCCCCCCGCGCGCCTGTCGACCTGGCAGCGCACGCGCCAGTTGCTGGTGCACCACGACAACAACGGCCACCTGCGCGAAGCCATCGATACCACGCCGGCCGCCCTCGAACCCGAGCCACGTCCAGCAAGGAAGAAGCGCTGAGCGCGTGCAGGGGTTTCGCGGTGGTGATTGAATCGCCGCACCCATCCTGCAATCTCCCACCAAGGACCCGTTTCATGGACCTCCAGCTCCAGGACCAGCACGTACTCGTCACCGGCGGCAGCAAGGGCATCGGCCTGGCCTGCGCGCTCGGCTTCCTGCGCGAAGGCGCGCGCGTGAGCCTCGTCTCGCGCGACCTCGCCAACCTCGAACAGGGCCGCAGGACGCTGGCCGAGTCGTTCCCGCAGGCCGGCGCCCGCGTGTCCGTCCACGCAGCCGACCTCAAGGACCCGGCCGGCGCGCTCGCCGCGCTCGATGCCGCTGAACAGGCCTTCGGCCCCGTCGACGTGCTCGTCAACTCCGCCGGCGCCGCGCGCCGCACCCCGCCCGACGATCTCACGCCCGCGTCATGGCACGACGCGATGGACGCCAAGTACTTCACCTACATCCACATGATCGACCCCGTCGTGAAGCGCATGGGCCAGCGCGGCCGCGGCGCCATCGTCAACGTCATCGGCCAGGGCGGCAAGGTCGCCAGCCCCGTGCACATGGCAGGCGGCGCCGCCAACGCCGCCCTCATGCTCGTGAGCGCCGGCATGGCCGCCGCCTACGCCGCCAAGGGCGTGCGCGTGAACGCCGTGAACCCCGGCCTCACCCTCACCGAACGCCTGCAGGAAGGCATGAAGGCCGACGCCAAGCTGCAGGGCATCGACACCGACGAGGCCCTGGAGCGAGCCAAGGCAAGGCTGCCGCTGGGCCGCATCGCGACGCCGGAGGAAGTGGCGAACACGGTGCTGTTCCTGGCGTCGCCGAAGGCGAGTTATGTGACTGGCGCGATCGTGGCGATGGATGGTGCGGTGACGCCGATGATCTGAGGGAACGAGAAAGCACGGCGACATCAGGCGCCGCGGCCCTCACCCCAACCCTCTCCCGCAAGCGGGAGAGGGAGAAAAACGAGGCCGAGCGAAGCAAAGGCCCGTGTGGCTCCCCTCCCCTCTGGCTGCGCCGAGGAGCGCAGCGTTTCGCGGATCAGGGCTCGCAGCTGTCTGAGCGAAGCGAGTTCTGCGAGACCCCGCGAAACGCGAGCACCGCAGGTTGCCCCTTCGCAAAGCGAAGGGGTCGCAGACAGTGGGGTCGCCTTTCTTTTGCCTACTTTTCTTTGGCGAAGCAAAGAAAAGTAGGTCGCCTGCCGGGGCGAGTCCCGGCCCCGGGAAAAAACCTCAAGGCAACGCCAACAAAGCCTCGAACTTCCCAGCAAGAAATTCGACAAAAGCCCGAACCCGAGCCGGCACAAACCTCCCACTAGGCAACAACGCATGCAACGGATAAGGCTCAGTCTCCCAATCCGCCAGCAACCGAACGAGCCGCCCCTCGCGAATGTCATCGCGCACATCCAGCGCAGACTTCAGAGAAATCCCATACCCCGCCACAGTCCACTCCCGCGCCAGCGAAGCATCGTCCACGCTGCGGTTCCCATTCACCCGCACCTCCGTCCACTGCCCGTTCTGCGCAAACCGCCACACCCTGTGCCGACGTCCGGAGCGATTGAAGATCAGGCAGTTGTGATGCACCAGATCCTGCGGCACCCGAGGCGCCGGATGCCTCCGCAGGTAGTCGGGTGAAGCCGTGAGCAGCGGATTGGTGAGCGCGAACGGCCGCGCCACCAGCCGCGAATCCGCCAGCGCCCCGTACCGCAGCGCCACGTCGACCTCGTCGCGCATCACGTCCAGCGGCCGGTCGCCCACCGACAGCGACAGTTGCACGCCCGGATGCAGCGCGAGGAATTCGTCGAACCAAGGCAGCAGCGTGCTGCGCGTCAGGTCCGAAGGCGAAGCCACGCGCAGGGTGCCGACCAGCTCCCCGCGATCGGCCGTGACCAGCGATTCCCCCTCGTCGAGCAGCTCGAAGGCCCGAACCGCGTAGTCGAGCAGCGTCTGCCCTTGAGGCGTGAGCCGCATCGCCCGCGTCGACCGCTCGAACAGCCGCGCCCCGAGCTGCGCCTCCAGCCGCTTGAGCGTCGCGCTGGCCGCTGCCGGCGTGATCCCCAGTGCATGCGCGGCAGCCGTGAGCGTGCCCGCCCGCGCCGTATGCACCAGCACCTGCAGATCGGAGATATTTTCAATCTTCATTTGAAACTGTTGCTGATTTCAGCCTACTTATCAAACCAGCCTTGCGATCCTACAGTTCAATCATCGTCACAGAAAGGCCCTCCCATGAAAGCCATCGGCTACTACCAGTCCCTCCCCATCGAGAACCCCGAATCGCTGCAGGACATCGAGCTGCCCGCACCCGTGCCCGGCGCGCGCGACCTGCTGGTGCGCGTGAAGGCGGTGTCGGTCAACCCCGTGGACACCAAGGTCCGCAAGAACGCCGCGCCCGAGGCCGGCCAGGCCAAGGTGCTGGGCTGGGATGCGGTCGGCACGGTCGAGGCCGTCGGTGCCGGCGTGAAGAACTTCAAGGTCGGCGACCGCGTGTACTACTCGGGCTCGATCATCCGCCCCGGCACCAATGCCGAGTTGCACGCGGTGGACGAGCGCATCGCCGCCCTCGCCCCAAAGAGCCTCGACGACGCGCAAGCCGCCGCGCTGCCGCTGACCACCATCACCGCGTACGAGCTGCTGTTCGACCGCCTGCGTGTACCCAAGGGCGGCGGCGAAGGCCAGACGCTGCTGGTCACCGGCGGTGCGGGCGGCGTGGGCTCCATCCTCATCCAGCTCGCGCGCCAGCTGACGAAGCTGCGCGTGATCGCCACCGCCTCGCGCGCCGAGACGCGGGCCTGGTGCCTGGAGCTGGGCGCGCACGCGGTCATCGACCACTCGAAGCCGCTGGCCGCCGAGCTGAAGGCCGCCGGCATCGGCGAGGTCGACATGGTCGCCAGCCTCACGCAGACCGACCAGCACTACGCGCAGATCATCGAAAGCCTCAAGCCCCAGGGCCAGCTCGCGGTGATCGACGACATGAAGGTGCTCGACGCGATGCCGCTGAAGACCAAGTGCATCTCGCTGCACTGGGAGATGATGTTCGCGCGCTCGCGCTTCGAGACGCCCGACATCGCCGAGCAGGGCGCGCTGCTGGCCGAGGTGGCCGCGCTGGTGGACGCGGGCCGCATCCGCACCACGGCCAACGCAAGCTTCGGCACCATCAACGCCGCGAACCTGCGCCGCGCCCACGCGCTCATCGAGAGCGGCAAGGCGCAGGGCAAGGTGGTGCTGGCGGGGTTCTGATGAACTAGGACTGCCAGGGCAGCCCGCGCATGCGCTCGCGCTTTTCCTCTTCGTCGAAGTGCGCGAGCGACGGCTTGATGAGGTCGCTGCGCGCCACGATGCCCACCAGCGCGAACGACTGCGCGTCCTTCACCACCGGCAGGCGCTCCAGCCGGTGGCGCGCGAGCCGCGTGGCGACGGCCCGGCAGTTCTCGCCGGGCAGCGCGAAATAGAGCGGCACGTCGGCGCAGGCGTCGCCGACCGTGGCGATGGGGTCGCGCGTGCCGCGCGCGGCGAGCATGGCGCGATCGGCCACGCCGATCACCGCGCCATTGCGCAGCACCGGGAAGGCGCGGTGCGCCTGCCCCTCGCCGAAGTATTCGAACATCGCCTGCGCCAGCGGCATGGCGGCGTCGATGCTGCGCACCTCGCGCGTCATCACCTCTTCCACCGAATGCCGCTCCAGCGGATCGATGCCGTACTCGCGGTAGATGTGATAGCCGCGGCGCGCGATCTTCTCGGTGAGGATCGAGCGGCGCATCGTCAGCACGGTGAAGCCGTAGGCCACGGCCGAAGTGGCCAGCAGGGGCAGCAGCGCGTTGCTGTCGTGCGTGAGCCCGAAGGCGAAGATGGTGGCGGTGAGCGGCGCGCGCATCACGCCACCCAGCGTGGCCGCCATGCAGACCAGCGGCCACAGCATCGGGTCGTTGCCGGGCAGCACGTGCGACAGCACCACGCCGAGGCCCGCGCCCATCATCAGCAGCGGCGCGAGCACGCCGCCCGAGGTGCCCGAGCCCAGCGAGATGACCCAGATCACGGCCTTCACCGCCAGCAGCGCGACCACCACGCCGAGCGCCAGGTGGTTGTGCAGCAGGTCGCCGATCACGTCGTAGCCCACGCCCAGCGCGCGCGGCTGCAAGTAGCCGCCGATGCCCACCGCGAGGCCGCCGATGGCGGGCCACCACATCCAGTGCACCGGCAGCTTGCCGAACCAGTCTTCCACCTTGTAGAGCGAGATCGACAGCGATGCCGCGAGCGCGCCGCACAGCACGCCCGCGATCACGCACGACAGCATGGCGAGCGGGCCGGGCGCGGCCGTCTGCAGCGGAAAGAGCGGGCCCGGGTCCATCAGCAGCGGCCGCGCAAAGCCCGCCACCGCGCAGGCCACGGCCACCGGCAGCAGGCTGCGCGGGCGCAGCTCGAAGAGCAGCAGCTCCACGGCCAGCAGCACGGCCGCCACCGGCGTGCCGAACACCGCCGTCATGCCCGCGGTGGCGCCCGCCACCAGCAGCGCCTTGCGCTCGGCCGCGGTGAGGTGGAAGTGCTGCGCGATCAGCGAGCCGATGGCGCCGCCGGTCATGATGATCGGCCCCTCCGCGCCGAAGGGCCCGCCGCTGCCGATGACGATGCCCGAAGAGAGCGGCTTTAGCAGCGCCACCTTCGGCGACATGCGGCTCTTGCCGAACAGGATCGCCTCGATGGCCTCGGGAATGCCATGGCCGCGGATCTTGTCGGAGCCGTAGCGCGCCACCAGCCCGACGATGAGCCCGCCGATCACCGGCACCACGATGACCCAGGCGCCCAGCGTGTGCGTGGCCGGCGAGCGGTCGGCCAGCGAGAAGGTCTGGAAGAAGAACAGGTTGGTGAAGAAGCGGATCAGGTCGAGCAGCACGCGCGCGGCCACCGTGCTCACGGCGCCGATGACGGCGGCCATGACGGTGATGCGCATCAGGCGCGTGTTGAGCGCGAAGTCGCCGCGCGGCGGATGGGAGGTGGCCTTGGAGCTCATGGATTTTCCGGAAGATCGATCTGCGGCACGTCGAACACGCCTTTCAGCGAGCGCAACTCCGCGCGGTGGAGTTCAGCCAGCCTCGACAGCAGCTTCTCGCCCTTGGCGAGGAGATGCACTTCCACCTGCCGGCGGTCGGTTTCGCTGGGCCTGCGCTGCACCAGTTCGAGCGCCTCGCAGCGCGTGACCAGCGCGACCGCGCCGTGCGGCTGCAGTTGCAGGCGCTCGGCGATTTCGCCCACCGAGGCCCAGTCGCGCCCCGGCACGCCCTTGATGTGCAGCAGCACCAGGTACTGCTGCGGCGTGAGGCCCTCGGCCTGCGCGGCCCGTTCGGAGAAGCGCTCGAAACGGCGCATCTGGTAGCGGAACTGGGAAAGCGCCTCGAAGTCCTTCTTGGCGAGCTTGCGGGGTGTGGGAGCCATGGCGGTGCGGTTGGCGGAACGGCCGCGAATATATCACGTCATGATATAAATGCCGTGCGACACAATCGGCCGCATGACCACGGACATCATCGAAACCGACACGCCCCGCCTGCGTCTGCGCCAATGGCGCGACAGCGACCTGGCCCCCTTCTTCGAACTCGCGGGCGACCCGCTGGTGATGGAGTTCCTGCTGCCGCTGCCCACGCGCGCCGACAGCGACGCGGCGGTCGCGCGCACGCGCTCGCGCATCGCGGAGAACGGCTGGGGCTTCTGGGCGGTGGAGCACAGGGAGTCGGGCGAGTTCATGGGCTTCACCGGGCTCAACTCGCCGTCGGCCGAGCTGCCCTTCTCGCCCTGCGTGGAGATCGGCTGGCGCTTCGCGCGCAAGTGGTGGGGCCACGGCTATGCGAGCGAAGCGGCGCGCGCCGCGCTGCAGATAGGCTTCGAGCGGCTCGGCCTGGAGGAGATCGTCGCCTTCACCGCCTGGAACAACACCCGCTCGGCGGCGGTGATGCAGCGCGTCGGCATGACGGAGGACGCGGACGGCGCCTTCGACCATCCGCTGGTGCCCGAGGGGCACGCGCTGCGGCGGCACAGGCTCTACAGGCTGGGCCGCGCAGCCTGGCGGGCCGCGCGCGGCGATTCAGAATGAATGCAGCAGCAGTGCCGCGCCCGACACGATCGCGAACACCTGCACGAAGACGCGCAGCACGCGCCCGTTGATGTGCCGGTGCACCACGCGGCTGAGCACGGCGCCCACCACCAGTGCGGGCAGCAGTTGCGCGGCCGCCTGCAGTTGGGAGCCGTCGATGCGTCCCGCTGCCATCAGTGTGACCAGCGACACCAGCTCGCCGACGAGAAAGCACAGCGCGATGGTCGAGCGCATGGAGGGCGCCGGCTGGTGCTGGTAGACCAGCGCTAGCGGCGGACCGCCGATGCCGGTCGCGGTTTCGGTGATGCCGGTGACGAGGCCGGCCGCCACGAAGGCGCCGCGCCCCGGCGAGAAGGCCGGCATCAGCAGCGTCACCAGCGCCGCCGCGATGGTCGATGCGCCGACGAACAGCGACAGGTGGCTCGCGCTCAACGCCGCCAGCACCCAGAGTCCGCCGGCGGTGCCAAGCAGGCGCCCCCCGCTGATCCAGCCGGCGCCGACACGGTCGATCGCGCCGCGCTCACGCCACATCACGTAGAAATTCAGCGGAAGCATCAGCACCAGCACGCACACCGGCAGCAGGTCGGGGCGCACGATGCCGATCACCGGCGCGGCGATCAGCGCGAAGCCGACACCGGTCGCGCCCTGCACGAAGGCGGCGAACAGCACGGCTGCGGAGACGAGAAGAAGGTGCTGCGCGCTCACTGCGGACCCAGCCCCAGCCCGCCTTCGGCGCGCGCGCGGCACAGGCGCCGATGCTCGGCCGCCGTCGGATGCAGGCGCAGGATGGGCGCGCGGTCCATCGCCGCATGCGCGATCTCCGCGAGCCTGCGCTGCAGCGCCCGGGCGTCCCAGTCGGGCGGCCATCCCTCCCACAGGCGCAGGCGTCCGGCCACGAACACGGCGCTGATCTGGTCGCGGTTGCCCAGGCGCACCAGGTCCCAGGTGAGATCGACGGAAGTGCACATTTCGGGCGTGTCGACGTCGACGATCAGGAAGTCGGCCTGCTTGCCCACGGCGATCTCGCCGGTCAGTTGGTCCAGGCCCACGGCGCGCGCGCCTTCGTGCGTGGCGTGGTCGAACCAGGTCCAGCCGCCCCCGCTCGACGCATCGCCGACGGCCAGGCCGAAGGCCAGCTTCTGCGCGGCCTCGGCCGCGTCCATCAGGCGGAAGGCGTCGCTGCGCGTGGCATCGGTGCCGAGGCCGAAGCGGATGCCCATGGCCGCCATCAGGTTCGCGGGCGCCACGGCGTTGCCCTTCCACTGGCTGGCGACGGGGTTGTAGCTCACGGCGGTGTCGGTGTCGCGCAGCAGCACGAGTTCGGACGGCGTGACGAGCGTGCCGTGTGCGATGAGCACCTGCGGGCCCAGCGCGCCCAGCCGCGCCAGCAGCTCGAGCGGCCGGCAGCCGCGCTGGACCACCGAGCGCTCGACCGACGCGAGGTGCTCGTTGACGTGCGTCTGGAAGATGGCGCGCGCTTCGGCGCACAGGGACGAGACGCCGGCGAGCATCTCGTCAGAGGCGGCCTCGGGCACCGAGACGGCGAGCGACGGATGGACCAGCCCCTCGCGCGGCCAGCGGCCCAGGAAGTGTCCGGCCCGCGCCAGGATCTCCCGGCGCTCGCCGGCGCTGCTGTCGTTGCCGCCGTCGTTGCAGATCAGGCCGAGCACGCAGCGCAGCCCCGCTTCCTGCACGGCGGCCGCGATCGCGCCGATGTCGCCCGGCGCACGCGTGCCCGCGTCGCAGACGGTGGTGAAGCCGCCGCGCAGCGATTCGAGCGCCGCGAGCTTGGAGGCCAGGTAGACGAACTCGTCGTCCAGGCTGGATTCGAGCGGCACCCACACGCGGCGGAAGATCTCGGACGGCTCGCCATAGGCCAGCGACTTGCCGAAGGACTGCGTCAGGTGATGGTGCGCGTCGATCATGCCGGGCATGAGCAGCTTGCCGGGAAGGGCCAGCGGCGTGAGATGAGGGTGGCGCGCGGCAAGGACGCCGGCGGGGCCGACATCGCGGAACAGTCCGCCGGCCACCAGCACGGCATGGCCGGTGGCCGGGCCGTCGCGCAGCATCAGGTGGTCGGGAACGAGCAGCAGCTCGTCGGCCGCGAGCATCGCGGCATCGAGTTCAGGAGACATGGTGAAGAGAGGAGAAAGAAAGAGAGGAAACGTGGCCCGGCTCATGCCTGCGAAGCAGGCGCCATCTCGGTGCGCTCCGCGTGGACGCGGTTGAAGACCATGTTGAGCACCACCGCCGTGAGCGAGCCCATCGCCAGGCCGTTGCCCAGCACCAGCTGCAGCGTGTCGGGAAAGCGGCTGTAGAGCCCCGGCACGACGATGGGCAGCAGGCCCATGGTCAACGCGCCGGCCAGCACGAACATGTTGCCGCGCTCGTGCAGGTCGACCTTGCGCAGCATGTCGATGCCCATCGTGCCGATGATCGCGAACACCACCATCGCGGTGCCGCCCACCACGGCCGAGGGAATGGCGCTGGCCAGCCGGCCCAGCGGCGCCGACAGCGCGATGAGGATCAGGATCGCACCCGCCGTGGCGGTGACGTAGCGCGAGCGCACATTGGTGGCGCGCACGATGCCGATGTTCTCGCCGCTGGTGATGATCATCGACGTGCCGAACAGCCCGCCCGCCAGCGACACCAGCGCATCGCCGCGGATGGTGCGCGGCACGGCTTCGCGCGGATCGATCCTGCGGCCGACTACCTCGGCCACCGCCACCGTCTGGCCCGTGGCCTCGACCATCGAGATCACGCTGAAGATCAGCAGCGGCACGGCCGCCACCACGTCGAAATGCGGCATGCCGAAGGGCAGCAGCGTCGGCGCGCTCCAGAGCGGGCCGGCCGCGACGGAGCCGAAATCCATCAACCCGCAGGCCGCCGCCAGCAAGGTGCCCGCCAGCAGCCCCAGCAGCACCGCCAGTTGGCCGAGCATGCCCTTGAAAAGCCGCGCGAACAGCACCGTGAAGCCGATGGTCGCCAAGGCGAGCCCGATGTTCGCGGGATCGGCGAAAGTGGGCGAGCCGGCCTTGCCCGCGATGATGCCGCCGTACACCTTCACCAGGTTGATGGACACCAGCAGCAGCAAGGTGCCGATGACGATCTTCGGAAAGTAGCGCAGGCAGCGCGCGAACACCGGCAGCACCAGGAAATAGAACAGCGCGGTGAGGATCACCGCGCCGGAGGCGGTCTGCAGGTCGCGCTGCTGCGCGATGGTCACGAACATCACGATGGGCGCCCCGCCCGGCACCATGACGAAGGGCAGCCGCGCCCCGAACTTCCACGGCCCGAAGGATTGCAGCAGCGTGCCCACGCCGCACAGCAGAAAGGTGGCGCTGATCAGGTTGACCGTGAGGGCGGCGGGCAGGCCCAACGCCTTGGCCACCAGGAAAACGGAGGTGATGGGCACGGCAGCCATCACCAGCACATGCTGCAGGCCGAACAGGAGCAGTTGCGAAACGGGCAGCACGGCGTCGACGGCAGGGGCGTCGGATACACGGGACATGATCGAATCCTTTGACCGGATTGGCGCCCAAATCGATTTGGGCGTGCTCGCAAAAAAATCCGCCGAGGCGGGTGAAGTACATTCCGGGACAACGCGCCCAAAACGATTTGGGAATTGAAGCACCGGTTTTTGAAAAGGTCAACGGGATGAGTACCGAGCCATCGCCGCGAGCGAACATCAAGGACGTGGCGCGCGAAGCGGGCGTATCGCCCACCACCGTCTCGCATGCGCTCAACGCCCGCGGCCAGGTGGACGCCGAAACCCGCGCGCGCGTCGAGAAGGCCGCCCTGAAGCTCGGCTACCGGCCCAACCGCAACGCGCAGCGGCTGCGCACGGGCGAGGCGCACATGATCGTGCTGTTGTCGTCGATGCCGTTTGCTGTGGCGGGCGGCCCTTCGAGGCTCGGCTTCCTCATGGAAGTGGCGGCCGTGGCCGCCTCGGCCGCGCTCGACCGGAACCTGGCCCTGGTGCTGGCGCCACCCATGGAAACGGGGCGCGTGCCGATGGAACTGCTCGACGTGGACGGAGCGCTGGTCATCGAGCCCTCCGCCGGAGACCCGAACATGGACTACCTGCTGCGGCGCGGCCTGCCGGTGGTCGCGATCGGCAAGCCCGCCGAGGCGGCCGGAGGCGCCGAAAGCGGGACGGCCCTGCCGCCCTACGTCGACATCCATTCGGGCGACACCACCCGGCTGCTGCTGGAGCATCTGCACACGCAGGGCGCGCGCAGAATCGCGATGATCCTGGGCTCGGCGCAGCGCAACTCCTACGTGGAGGGCCAGGCCGCCTACCTCGCGTTCGCCGCCGCGCACCGGCAGGCGCCGCTGCTGTCGCTGGTCGACGAGGCGAAGGGCGAAAGCGGCGGCCGCGACGCCGCGCTGGCGCTGCTGGCGGCCCACCCCGACATCGACGCCTTCTGCGTGCCGGTGGATGCGTTCGCCACGGGCGCGGTCGCGGCGGTTCTGGAGACCGGCCGGCGCATTCCCGAGGACGTGATGGTCGCCACCCGCTACGACGGCCTGCGCGCCCGCACCAGCGTGCCGCCGCTCACTGCCGTGGACCTGCACCTGGACGAGGTGGCGCAGCAGGCCATCGCGCTGCTCTTCGATCACCTGCGCGGAGACACGGCGATGCGCAAGGTCGACGGGCCGGCGGCGCAGCTCGTGCCGCGGCTGTCGTCGGCCCGCCGGGGGTGACCGCCGCGAAGGGGCATTCGCAGGCTATCTGGCCTTCGACACCCGCCACACGGTGTTGCCCACGTCGTCCGCCACGATCAGCGCGCCGGCCTTGTCGAGCGCCACCCCCACCGGCCGGCCGTGCGCCTTCTCGTCGGCGCTCAGGAAACCGGTCAGCACATCGATCGGCGGCCCGCTGGGCTTGCCGCCGATGAAGGGCACGAACACCACCTTGTAGCCCGACTTGGGCTTGCGGTTCCACGAGCCGTGCTCGCCGATGAAGGCGCCGCTGGCGAACTGCTCGGGCATGCCGCCCGGACGCGAGAAGGCCATGCCCAGTGGCGCGACGTGCGAGCCCAGCGCGTAGTCGGGTGCGATGGCTTTGGCGACCATCTGCGGGTTCTGCGGCTGCACGCGCGCGTCGACCACGCCGCCGTAGTAGCTCCAGGGCCAGCCATAGAAGGCGCCGTCCTTCACCGAGGTGAGGTAGTCGGGCACGAGGTCGCTGCCGATCTCGTCGCGCTCGTTCACCACGGTCCACAGCACCTGGGTGTCGGGCTCCCAGCCCATGCCGTTGGGGTTGCGCAGGCCGCTGGCGAAGAGGCGCTTCTCGCCCGACTTCGTGTCGACCTCCCAGATGGCGGCGCGGCCCTCCTCGGCCGGCAGGCCGTTCTCGCCGATGTTGCTGTTGGAGCCGACGGTCACGTAGAGCTTGCTGCCGTCGGCGCTGGCGATGACGTTCTTGGTCCAGTGGTGGTTGATGCCGGCGGGCAGCTGCGTCACCAGCGTCGGGCTGGCGGTGATGGAGGTCTGGCCCTCGGTGTAGGGCACCTTCACCAGCGAATCGGCGTTGGCGACGAAGAGCTCGTTGCCGACCAGCGCCATGCCGTAGGGGGAGCGGAGGTTGGCCATGAACACCTGCTTCACCTCGGCGACGCCGTCGCCATCGGCGTCGCGCAGCAGGGTGATGCGGTTGGCGCTGGGCACGCCCGCGCCGGCGCGGCCCATGACCTTGCCCATGACCCAGTTGCGGATCTTGGCGATGGGGCCGCTGCCGCCGTCGTTGCTGTCGGCGGGCTTGGGCGGCTTGTTGCTCTCGGCCACGAGGATGTCGCCGTTGGGCAGCGTGTAGACCCAGCGCGGGTGGTCGAGGCCGCGCGCCAGCGCCGTCACCTTCAGGCCTTCGGCGGGAACGGGCGTCGCGGTGTCGGTCCAGCCGACTGCGGGGGCGACATTGACGGTGGGAATCAGGGTCTTGTTCGGCTCGACCAGCTGCGGGCGGGGACCGGTCGTCAGCTCGGGCGAGAGCTTGGCGGCCTCGCCGCAGCCGGCCACGAGCAACGCGGCCGCCAGGGCCAGGGCGCCGGCCTGCGGCCATGAAGACGGCATGCGGGTGGGTGCTTGCTGCTGTTTTTCCATGCGTGATCCTTCGCGCGACGGCATGCCGCACATCGCCATCTTCCCCAGCCCGGCGGGCCCGGGAGTGTCGGCCGTGGGCGCTTTCTGGCGTGGGCGCACCTCATTCGCGCATCGCCGCTACCATCGCCGGATGACCGACGACCTGTTCCGCGCCGACGCCTACCTGCGCAGCTGCGACGCCCGCATCGTGCGAATCGACGACACCGGCATCGTGCTGGACCGCACCGTGTTCTACCCGCTGGGCGGCGGACAGGCCGGAGACAGCGGCGTGCTGGCCCTGGCCGACGGGCGCGAAGTCGTCGTTGCCGACACCCGCAAGGCCAAGGACGCGGAAGGCCAGCCCACCGACGAGTTCATCCACGTGCCGGCACCGGGGCAGGACGAACTGCTGGCCGCGTTGAAGCCCGGCGACGCGCTCACCGCCCGCATCGACTGGGAGCGCCGCCACCGCCTGATGCGCTTCCACACCGCCACCCACCTGCTGTGCCACCTGGTGCCGCAGCCGGTGAACGGCTGCTCCATCACGCCCGAGTACGCGCGGCTCGACTTCCACATGACCGATCCGCTCGACAAGGACTCGCTGACGGCCGGCCTGGCCCGGCTGGTCGAGGCGGCCCATCCGCTGACGGTCGGCGCCATCACCGACGAGGAGCTCGACGCCAACCCGGCGCTGGTCAAGAGCATGAGCGTGCAGCCGCCGCGCGGCACGGGCACGGTGCGCACCATCCGCATCGGCGGAACCGGCGAGGGCCAGACGGCAATCGACTTCCAGCCCTGCGGCGGCACGCATGTTGCAAACACCGCCGAGATCGGGGCGGTGGTGGTCACCAAGATAGAGAAGAAGAGCGCCAACAGCCGACGCGTGGTGCTGGGCTGGGGCTCGCAAGCCGCCACGGCGGCCTGAACCAAGCCCCGGAACTTCGCCCCCACCGATTGCTCCGACTGACGGCATGATCTTCCCGCGCATCCAATTCGCTACGCTTCTGATAGCAACAGCCGCAGCCAGCATGCCGGCGCTGGCGCAATCGACACCCGAACTGGGGTCCAGGCCGGGCGCCGTGGTCACCACCCCCCATGTGCGCGCCGAACTCGTCGCCCATGCTCCCGACGGCGTGACACCCGGCGCCCCGGTCTGGGTCGGTCTGCAGATCGCGCACCAGCCCGAGTGGCACACCTACTGGAAGAACGCCGGCGATTCCGGCCTGCCCACCGAAATGACGTGGACGCTGCCGGCGGGCGTGTCCACCGGCGAGATCGCATGGCCGGCGCCGAAGAAGATCCCGGTCGGCAGCCTCGCCAACTACGGCTACGAGAACACCGTGCTGCTGCCGGTGCCGCTGGAGGTGTCCTCGCTCTACAAGCCGCCGGTGGCGCTGGGCGGCACCCCGGCGATGGACATCCAGCTCAAGGCCTCCTGGCTGGTCTGCCGCAAGGAATGCATTCCCGAGGAGGGCACCTTCACGCTGGCGCTGCCGCTGCAGGGCTCGACCGCGCTGCACAAGGCCGAGTTCGACACCGCCCTCGCCGCCCGCCCGCAGCCGCTGGCCAGGCCGGGCGCCGTCGAGGTCGAAGGCCACAGCCTGAAGGTGCGGCTCGAGGGCCTGCCCGCCGCCGCGCAGGGCAAGACGCTGGAGTTCTTCCCCGAGACACCCGAGGTGATCCGCACCGCGGCCGTCTCCGGCAAGGACTGGTCCCAATCCTGGCAAGGCGACACCTGGACCGCCACGATGCCGCTGGCCGACCAGCGCAGCGCCAGCCCCACCGTCATGCCGGTGGTGGTGACGCTGCCCGAGGCCGACCGGCAGGCCGGCCAGCCGGTGGCATGGCGCGCCGAGGCGCCGGTTTCGGGCGCCTGGCCCGCGGCCGCCGCGCCGCGGACAGCCGAGGTTTCACCAGCGCTGCAGGCCGCGCTCGCGGCCAATGCCGCGAATGCCGGTGCGGCAAAGGTCGCCGAACTGCCCGCCCCGTCTTCCACCACCTTCCTGGCCGCGCTGCTGGGCGCCCTGTTCGGCGGCCTGCTGCTGAACCTGATGCCCTGCGTGTTCCCGATCCTCGCGATCAAGGTGCTGGGCTTCGCGCGGCAGGCCGGCAACGCCAGCGCGCACCGCAAGGCCGGGCTGGCCTACACGGGCGGCGTGATGCTGTCATTCCTCGCGCTCGGCGGCGGCATGCTGGCGCTGCGCGCGGCCGGCGCCGGGCTGGGCTGGGGCTTCCAGCTGCAGTCGCCGGGCGTGGTGGCTGCTCTTGCCGCACTTTTCACGCTGATCGGGCTGAACCTCGCGGGCGTTTTCGAATTCGGCCGCGCCGCGCCCTCCTCGGTGTGCAGCGCGCAGGCCAGGCATCCGCTGGCCAACGACTTCCTTTCCGGCGTGCTCGCCGTGGTCATCGCATCGCCCTGCTCCGCGCCGTTCATGGGGGCCTCGCTCGGTTTCGCCATCGGCCTGCCGGCGGCGCAGGCGCTGCTGCTGTTCGTGGCGCTGGGCTTCGGGCTGGCGCTGCCGTACCTGGTGGCCGGTTTCGTGCCTGCCGTTGCCTACCTGCTGCCCAAGCCCGGCCCGTGGATGGGCACGCTGCGCCGCCTGCTGGCCTTCCCGATGTTCGCCACCGTGGCCTGGCTGGTGTGGGTGCTCGGCCAGCAAAGCGGCATCGACGGCGCGGGCACGCTGCTGGCGCTGCTGGTGTGCATGGCCGCCATCGTCTGGGCGCTCACGCTGCGCGGGCGCACGCGGCTGGTGATCGCGGGCGTGCTGATCGCCTTCACCGCCGTGCTCACCGCCGCCATCGGCCGCAACGTGCTGCAGGTGGTGGAGCCCGCGAAGCTGGCATCGGCCGCCACGAAGGACGGGGCCGGCCAGCGCTGGCAGCCCTGGTCCGCCGAGCGCGTGGCGCAGTTGTCGGATGCGGGCCGGCCGGTCTTCATCGACTTCACCGCCGCATGGTGCGTGACCTGCCAGTACAACAAGAAGAGCACCCTGTCCGACGAGCAGGTGCTGGCCGACTTCGACGCCAAGAAGGTCGCGATGCTGCGCGCCGACTGGACCCGCCGCGACCCCGCCATCACCGCCGCGCTCACCGCGCTGGGCCGCAGCGGCGTGCCGGTGTACGTGCTGCAGGCGCCGGGCAAGCCGCCCGTCGTGCTGACGGAGATACTGGGCAAGGACGAGGTCCGCGCCGCTATAGCCGCCCTTTGACCACCAGCGTGACATGGGTTGTCACAAGCACTTGAAGAAACCGTTCTAAGCTGCAGTTGTTGTTTGGAATTTTGTCTTGGAGTTCAAGCTGGCCATGTCTCTCTCGCCAACCGCCGACTCGCGTTCCTTCCGCGCCGCGCGCAACGCCCGCGCCGCCCTGAGCCGGGCCTCCCGCCGTGCCGTCGTCGCCGCCGCCGTGGCGCTGGGCGCGACCTTCCTGATGGGCGGCAATGCCGCCGCAGCGCCCGCCGTGGGCCAGCAGGCGCCCGATTTCGTGGCCGTCGACACCACCGGCGCCAAGCACAAGCTGTCCGATTTCGCGGGCAAGTTCGTGGTGCTCGAATGGACCAACCCCGGCTGCCCCTTCGTGCGCAAGCACTACGGCAGCGGCAACATGCCCGCCACGCAGAAGGCCGCCACCGACAAGGGCGTGGTGTGGCTGGCCATCAATTCCACCGAGCGCGCCGCCACCGACTACCTCAAGCCCGAGGCGCTCGACGCCTGGATGAAGTCGCAGAAGGCCGCGCCCACCGCCGTGCTGATGGACGAGGACGGCCTCATCGGCCAGGTCTACGGCGCGCGCACCACGCCGCACATCTTCATCATCGACCCCAAGGGCACGCTGGTGTACGCGGGCGGCATCGACAGCATCGCCTCGGCGCGGGTGGACGACATCAAGACCGCGACCAACTACGTGAACCAGGCCCTGGGCGAGGCCTTCGGCGGCAGGCCGATCTCGGCTGCCGCCACGCGGCCCTACGGCTGCTCGATCAAGTACAAGACCTGACGGCCGGGCAATTGGCCACACCCGCCGCGCGGCGGGTGACAGCTACCTGACCGCCGCAGTCAGGTAGCGGTCGGGGAGCCGCTACTACCCTTGGGCGAGCACATCGCCAGTACTGCCCAAGGGGACAACAAGATGAATCCTGCGCCCAGCGCCGCGCAAAAGGGCAACGCTGCCCGCGCCTCCACCGCTTCCTCCTCCAAGTTCGCCACCGTCCTGCGCGTGACGGGCGGCAACTTCATGGAGATGTTCGACTTCTTCCTGTTCGGCTTCTACGCCACGCAGATCTCGAAGGCCTTCTTCCCGGCCGGCAACGAGTTCGCCTCGCTGATGCTGACCTTCATGACCTTCGGCGCCGGCTTCCTGATGCGGCCGCTGGGCGCGATCTTCCTGGGCGCGTATGTCGACCGCGTCGGCCGCCGCCAGGGCCTGATCGTCACGCTCGCGCTGATGGCGCTGGGCACGCTGCTGATCGCCTGCGTGCCTTCGTACGCGACCATCGGCCTCGCCGCGCCGGTGCTGGTGCTGATCGGCCGGCTGCTGCAGGGCTTCTCGGCCGGCGTGGAGCTCGGCGGCGTGTCGGTGTACCTGTCGGAGATGGCGACGCCGGGCCACAAGGGCTTCTACGTGAGCTGGCAGTCGGCCAGCCAGCAGGTGGCCATCGTCGTGGCGGCCGCCCTGGGCTACTGGCTCAACGTGACCTTCACGCCGCAGGAGATCGGCGACTTCTACTGGCGCATCCCCTTCTTCGTGGGCTGCCTGATCGTGCCGGTGCTGTTCATCATCCGCCGCTCGCTGCAGGAGACCGAGGAGTTCATGGCGCGCAAGCACCGCCCCGACGCGCGCGAGATCTTCCGCTCGATGGTCGCCAACTGGGGCCTCGTCATCGCCGGGATGATGCTGGTGTCGATGACCACCGTGTCGTTCTACCTGATCACCGTCTACACGCCCACCTTCGGCAAGGCCGTGCTGCACCTGAGCACCACCGACGCGCTGATCGTCACGCTGTGCGTGGCCATCTCCAACTTCATCTGGCTGCCGATCATGGGCGCGCTGTCCGACCGGGTGGGCCGCAAGCCGCTGCTGATCGTGTTCACGGTGCTGACCATCCTCACGGCCTACCCGGCCCTCAAGTGGCTGGTGGGCGCGCCGAGCTTCGCGCGCATGCTCGAAGTGGAGCTGTGGCTGTCGTTCCTGTACGCGAGCTACAACGGCGCGATGGTGGTCGCGCTCACCGAGGTGATGCCGGTCAACGTGCGCACCGCCGGCTTCTCGCTGGCCTACAGCCTGGCCACCGCGATCTTCGGCGGCTTCACGCCGGCCATCGCCACGGGGCTTATCGAGATGACCGGCGACAAGGGTGCGCCGGGCCTGTGGATGACGGGCGCCGCAGTGTGCGGCCTGATCGCCACGCTGGTGCTGTACCGCCGCAACGTGAATCCGGCCGACGCCGGGCGCGTACCGGTGGTCTGATCGACGGCTACTACCAGCTGCCCGAGGCGCCGCCTCCGCTGCTGGAGCCGCCTCCGCCGGACGAGGAACTGCCCGACGAACTGCTGCCACTGCTGCTCGAAGAACTGCTCGACGAGCCGCTGCTCCAGCCGCTGTCCGAGCTGTCGCCATCGCCGCCGCCCGAGCCGAAGGTCGGGAAGACGAACATGAAAAGCAGCGCCAGCAAGGTCGCGACGGCCACCGGGATCCACGTCTCGCCTGGGAACGGTCCGGGCTCGGTGATCGCCACCGCTGCAACGGCCACGCCCGCCACCACGATCCAGCGGATCACGAAGCCCCACGCGCTGCCGTCGCGCCAGGTGTTGCGGACGCCGAAGACGATGACCGTGGCCAGCAGGCCCGCGCCGCCGATGCCCAGCGCCCACAGGAAGCCGGGCCAGAAGGCCTCGCCGCCGACCATGAAGGCGATGCACGCCAGCGCCGCGATCACCGCCGCGATGCCGCCGAGCACATAGGCCACCTCCTTCACGCGGCCGCAGAGGTAGCCGAGGCCGTAGAGGAAGAGCGCGGGAATCGCCAGGGCCATTGCCATGAACGGGTTCAGCAGCATGGCCGCCCCGCCCAGCGGACCCGCGCCGACCAGGCCGAGCACGAGCCGCCAGTCGCGCGGCCTGGCGGGCGCTTCGGGTTCGATCTCCCGCAGCGCCTGCGCCCAGGGCTCGGGCCGCTGCACGCGGCGACCGCGCTTGCCCGAACGCTTGCCGCGCGAAGGCGGCCGCGCGGCGCGGCGGCGCGTGCCGACCAGCGGCCCCGCGCCCAGCCCATGCCACGCCCCCACGCCGATGCTCCACAGCATGACGCCGAGGAAGGCCTTGCCTTCGGGCGTGAGCCCCCCGCCGGATGCCGCCGGCACAGGGTCTTCGTCCACCGGCAGCGGCGTGGGCGAGCTGTCCGATGCGAGCGTGTCCGGCAATGCCGCCGGCGCGCCGATCAACCGCGACAGCGCGCGCACCGCGTCCTTCAGGCCGGCCGCGTAGTCGCCCTCGCGAAAGCGCGGCACCATCTGCCGGTCGATGACGGAGGACGCCTGGATGTCGGTGATCGTGCCTTCGAGGCCCTTGCCGACCTCGATGCGCATCCGGCGGTCCTTCAGCGCGACGAGCACCAGCACGCCGTCGTCCTCGTCCTTGCGGCCCAGCTTCCAGCGCGCGAACACGCGCGTGGCGTATTGCTCGATCGCCTCCTGGCCCGTCGTCGGCACGATCAGCACCGCGAGCTGCGCCTGCGTGCTGCTCTCGAGCTCCGAGATGTCGTTGCGCAGCGCGTCGGCATCGCCCGCGCTCAGCGTGTTCGTGAGATCGACCACGCGCGTCTTCATCGGCGGCACGGGCACGAGGGCCGTCTTCGTCTGCGCGAACGCCGGGCATGAGCCGAGCGCGATGCACAGCAAGATCGGGACGCAGAAGAGCCACGCCCAGGCCCTCGATTGCCTCCTGCCGGCGTTCAACGCGACGGAAGCGGATTTTGTAGAAAGCATGAGGCAGGATAGCGCCTGCCCCACCCCTCCTTGCCGCCCCCGCGCGGCTTCAGCCCGGCTGCGCGACAGCCACCGTCTTCGGTTCCAGGAAGGCCTCCATGCCGAAGAGCCCGAACTCCCTGCCGATGCCCGACTGCTTCACGCCTCCGAAGGGCGCGCTCAGCTCGGGCGTGACCCGGTTGACCAGCACCGTGCCGGCGCGCAGCCGCGAAGCCACATCCAGCGCGCGCTGCTGCTGCGAGGAGAAGACATAAGCCTGCAGGCCGTACGGCGAGTCGTTGGCGATCTCCACCGCCTCGTCCTCGCCGTCGTAGCCGATCACCGAGAGCACCGGCCCGAAGATCTCCTCGCGCGCGATGTCCATGTCGTTGCGCACGTTCGCGAACACGGTGGGCCGCACGAACCAGCCCTTGTCGAAGCCATCCGGGCGGCCCTCGCCGCCGGCCACGAGCGTCGCGCCCTGCTCGAGCCCGCGGCGGATGTAGCGCTGCACCCGCTCGAACTGCGCCTTGCTCGCCAGCGGCCCGACCGCGGTGGCGGGGTCGCGCGGATCGCCCACGCGCATGGCCGCAGCCGCCGCGCGCAAGAGCTCGATAGCCTGCGCCATCTGCGGGTTGGGAATCAGCAGGCGCGTGCCCGCCACGCAGGCCTGGCCGTTGTTCATGAAGGCCGCGCCCAGCGCCATGGGCAGCACCGTCGGCAGGTCGGCATCGTCCAGCACCAAGGTGGCCGACTTGCCCGAGAGCGCGAGGCTCACGCGCTTGAGCGTGTCCAGGCCCGCGCGTGCGATGAGCTTGCCGGTGGCCGTGGAGCCGGTGAACGAAATCTTGGCGATGGCCGGATGGGTGGCGATCTCGTCGCCCACGTCGCCGCCGCGCCCGAGCAGCACGTTGACCGCGCCCGCCGGCAGGCCGGCCTCGTGCAGCGCCTCGGTCACGACCTGTGCCTGCAGCGGACTGAACTCGCTGGGCTTGATCACCGATGCGCAGCCCGCGGCGATGGCCGAGGCCAGCTTGCTGCAGATGCTCCCGGCGGTGCTGTTCCAGGGCGCGATGAGGCCGGCGACGCCGACCGGCTCCATGCGCACGATGGCGTCGCCCATGCGGCGCTCGAACTCGTAGCCTTCCAGCATGCGCGCCGTGTCGGCAAAGCATTGCGAGGCGTAGTTGCTGACCCATCGCGAGCGGGCCAGCGGACCGCCGTACTCCTCGATGGTGGCTTCGCAGATCTGCTCGGTGCGCGCGAGCACGGCGGCTTCGAGGCGCCTGAGCATGTCGATGCGCTGCGCCTTGGTACTGGCCGCCAACACTGGCTGCGCCCGGCTCGCGGCCTCGATCGCGCGCTTCGCGTCGTCGCGGTTCGCCAGCGTCACGGTGCCGATAGGCTGGCCGGTGGCCGGGCTGACGATCTCCAGCCGCTCGCTGCCCTGCACGGGCACGAAGGCGCCGTCGATGTAGGCCTGATGGATGTTCCACATGGCGATTGCTCCTGAGTTCCAGGCTTCATCAGCCTCGCGCGGCGTCGATCACGGCCTTCGTGAAGGCCTCGGGCGCTTCCTGCGGCAGGTTGTGGCCGATGCCGCCGCTGACCAGCCGATGCTCGTAGCGCCCCGAGAACTTCTTCGCATAGGCGCTGGGCTCCGGATGCGGCGCGCCGTTGGCGTCGCCTTCGAGCGTGATGGTGGGCACGCCGATCACCGGCGCCTTGGCGAGCCGGTCCTCCAGCGCCTGGTACTTCGCCTCGCCTTCGACGAGGCCGAGTCGCCAGCGGTAGTTGTGGACCGTGATCGCCACGTGGTCGGGGTTGTCCAGCGCCACGGCGCTGCGGTCGAAGGTGGCCGCGTCGAAGTTCCACTTGGGCGACGCCGTCTGCCAGATCAGCTTGGCGAAGTCGTGGCGGTTCTTCTCGTAGCCCGCGCGGCCGCGCTCGGTCGCGAAGTAGTACTGGTACCACCACTGCAGCTCGGCCTGCGGCGGCAGCGGCACCTTGCCGGCCTCCTGGCTGCCGATGAGGTAGCCGCTCACCGAGACCAGCGCCTTCACGCGCTGCGGCCACAGCGCGGCCATGATGCAGGCCGTGCGCGCGCCCCAGTCGCAGCCGGCGACGGTGGCGACCTGGATCTTCAGTGCGTCCATCAGCGCGATGATGTCCACCGCGACCACCGACTGCTGCCCGTTGCGCGGCGTGTTCGCCGACAGGAAGCGCGTGGTGCCGTAGCCGCGCAGGTACGGCACGATGACCCGGAAGCCCGCCGCCGCGAGCGCCGGAGCCACGTCGACGAACATGTGGATGTCGTAGGGCCAGCCGTGCAGCAGGATCACCGGCGCGCCGTCGGCCGGACCCGCCTCGTAGTAGCCGATGCTGAGCGTGCCGGCATCGATGCTCTTGAGCGGCTCGAGGCGCCTGGAAGACGAGCCCGTGGCCGCCTGCGCGAAGGCCGGCGTGAGCGCTGCGAGCTGCGCGGCCGCGGCACCGAGGGCCGTTGCGGCGAGAAAGCTTCTGCGGGGCAGTTGGAACGACGATGTCATTGGAATTTCCTGAGTGACTGAGGGTGGAGGGGTTGGCGGCCCCGAATGTCGCCCCTCCGACCGCCGTTCTCCCGGCCCTGCGTATCGCTGTGTATCTGCCGCTGTCTTTTCAACAAAACATTTCGTTCTTCGAGCCTGGGTGCCGATGAGCCGACGCGCTCACGAGCGCGTCATGCAGGGGCGTGCACCCGCCCCAGAAAGGCCCGCATCAACGCCTCCACCTCGTCGAGATGCGTTTCCAGCAGCCAATGGCCGCCGTCGAGCAGATGGAACTCGGCCTCGGGCAGGTCGCGGAGGTACGCGCGCCCTGATTGCTCCGGCATGTAGTGATCCTGCGGGCCCCACACGATCAGCGTGGGTGGGCGGTGCGTGGCGAGGTACTTTCGGTGCCGCGGGAACCAGGCGCGGTTCTCCTTCAGCCCCGCGATCAGGTCGACCGCTACCTCCTTGCGCTCCGGCGTCATCAGCGACCAGTGCAGCTTCCACAGGTCGGGCGGAATGCGTTGCGCGAGCTCGGGGCGCACCGCGTTCAGAAACTCCTCCTTGAAGATCTCTTCGGTGATCGCCTTGGACAGCTGCTCGCGCATCTGCCGCGCGGGCAGCGTCCATGTCTGCTCGATCTCGGCGTACTTGGGCCCCAGCGCGTCCTCGTAAGGGATGTCGCCGTTCTGGATGACGAGGGCCGCCACGCGCTCGGGCGCCATGATCGCCAGGCGCGCGCCGATCGGCGAGCCGAAGTCGTGCAGGTAGAGCGCGAAGCGCTGGATATCCAGCGCCTTCACGAAACGGTCGAGAAAGGCCGCGTAGCCGTCGAAGCTGTAGTCGAAGTCTTCCGGCGTGGCGCTGTAGCCGAAGCCCGGATAGTCGGGCGCGACCAGCCGCCAGCGGTCGGCCAGCCTCGGCATGAGCTCGCGGAACTCGTAGGACGAGCATGGGTAGCCGTGCGGCAGCAGCACGGCGGGCGCATCGGCCGGACCGGCTTCGCGATAGAAGGTGTCGACCTCGCCCAGCTGAATGCGGCGATGCCGCACGCGGGTATCCGTCTGGCGTGTGTTCATGCGTGATCTCCTGTGCCGGGTTGATTCATCCGCCGCAGGCTAGGAGCGCCTTCACGCATCGCGGGTCGGCTCGGCCGCACCCGTGCCGTAGGCCAATGCCGAGGCCCGGGCAAAGGCCGGCGGGCATCACACCAGCCGCAGCCCCCCATCGCACTCGACGACCGTCCCCGTGGTGTAGCCGTTCTCGATCAGGAACTGGATCGCATGCGCCACGTCCTGCGGCCGCCCCACTCGGCCGACGGGCAGCATCTCGACCTGCTGGCGGAACAGGTCGTCCTTCATCGCGGCGGGCACGCGGTTCCACCAGGGCGTGTCGACCAGGCCCGGCGACACCGCATTCACGCGGCTCGGCGCCAGCTCGCGCGCCAGGCTGCCCACCATCGCCTCGATGGCGCCGTTGATAGCCGCCAGCCCCGAGGTGCCGGGCAGCGAGTTGCGCGCGGAGATCGCCGTCACGAAGGTCAGGCTGCCGCCCTTGCGCAGCACGCGCGCGCCGGCCTGCGCCGCTTCGAGCTGCGGCCAGAACTTGGCCTCGAAGCCGCGGCGCAGCGACTGCAGGTCGAGCTTCGCGAATTCGCCCGCGCCCTCGCCGCCGCTGAGCGTCAGCACCAGGTGATCGACGGGGCCGGTCTTGTCGAAGAAGGCATCGAGCGCGCCGCAGTCGCAGGCGTCGAAGGCCTGGCCGCTCACATTCGCGCCCAGGCCGGCTATCGCTTCCTGCAGCTTGCCGTTGTCGCGGCCGGTCGCGATCACGCGCGCGCCGGAGGCCGCCATGCGCCGCACGGTCTCGAGGCCCACGCCCGACGAGCCACCGACCACCACCACTGTCTGCTGCTGTTCCAAAGCCATGACGACTCCTTTTTTGAATGTCCGATGAAAGAAAGACAAGCTCAGGTTAGGGAGCGCGGCACTATCATTCAAATCGTTTGGATCCATGGAATACATCAACGAAAGTGATTTCAGGCGGCTCGACCTGAACCTGCTGCTGGTGTTCCACGCGCTGCTGCACGAACGCAGCGTCACGCGCGCGGCGCAGCGCCTGTTCATCGGCCAGCCCGCACTGAGCGGCGCGCTCAAGCGCCTGCGCGCCGCGCTGGGTGACGAGCTCTTCGTTCGCACCTCGCACGGGATGACGCCCACGCCGCGCGCGCTGGAGCTCGCGCGCGTCATCGAGCCGCTGCTGCTGTCGCTGCAGCAGGCGCTGCATGCGCGGCCGGCGTTCGACCCGGCCAGGGCCGAGCGCGTGTTCCGCGTCGGCCTGAGCGACGCGCTCGAAGTGGCGCTGATGCCGCGGCTGATGCAGCGGCTGGCCGAGGAAGCACCGGGCGTGCGGCTGGTGGCGCGCGCAGCCGAGCGCACCAATGCGCCGGCCATGCTCGACGCGGCCGAGATCGAACTGGCGGTGGGCGTGTTCACCGACTGCGCCGCATGGCACCGGCAGCGCGCGCTGTTCGGCTGGCACTTCGTCTGCGTCTACAACCCCGCGCTGGTGAAGGTGCGCGGCAAGCGCATCACGCTGCAGGAGTACCTGCGCCACCCTCATCTGCTGACCTCGTTCAGCGCCGACCTCAGCGGCCTCGTCGACGAGCTGCTGCGCGAGCAGGGCCACACGCGCAAAGTCGTCTTCTCCAGCCGCAACTTCGCGACCAGTCCCTTCATCGTGCGGCAGATGCCCGCCATCACCACCGTGCCCACATTCGCCGCCTCCACCTGGCGCGACGAGCTCGGGCTGGCCGTGAGCCCGCTGCCCTTCGAGTCGCCGGCCTACGAGGTGTCGCTGCTGTGGGCGGCCACGCACGACGGCGATCCGGGGTTGCGGTGGCTGGGCGGGCTCATGGCGGATGTGTTCGGCGGCAAATCGGACGCCTGAGGGGCAGGGACACACCCCTGCGACAATCGCCCGATGCCCTTCGCCCCCCTGCAAAACGACACTTTCCTGCGAGCCTGCTGGCGCCAGGCCACCGACCACACGCCCGTCTGGCTGATGCGCCAGGCCGGCCGCTACCTGCCGGAGTACGTGGCCACCCGCGCCAAGGCGGGCAGCTTCATGGGGCTGGCCACCAACACCGGCTACGCGACCGAGGTCACGCTGCAGCCGCTGGAGCGCTATCCGCTGGACGCTGCCATTCTTTTCTCCGACATCCTGACGGTGCCCGACGCGATGGGCCTCGGCCTGTCGTTCGAGGCCGGCGAGGGCCCGCGCTTCGCGCGCCCGGTGCGCGACGAGGCGGCGGTGGGGGCGCTAGAGGTGCCCGACATGGAAAAGCTGCGCTATGTGTTCGACGCCGTGGCCTCGATCCGCAAGGCTCTGAACGGCCGGGTGCCGCTGATCGGATTCACGGGCAGCCCGTGGACGCTGGCCTGCTACATGGTGGAAGGCGCGGGCTCCAGCGACTACCGGCTGGTCAAAAGCATGCTCTACGGCCGCCCCGACCTGATGCACCGCATCCTCGCGGTCAACGCCGACTCGGTGGCCGCGTATCTCAACGCCCAGATCGACGCCGGCGCGCAGGCCGTGATGGTGTTCGACAGCTGGGGCGGCGTGCTGGCCGACGGCGCGTTCCAGGAATTCAGCCTCGCCTACACGGCCCGCGTGCTGGCCGGCCTGAAACGCACCGGCGCCGACGGCCAGCCGGTGCCGCGCATCGTCTTCACCAAGGGGGGCGGCCTGTGGCTGGACGACATGCGCGCGCTCGACTGCGAGGTGCTGGGCGTGGACTGGACCGTCAACCTGGGCGCCGCGCGCCGCAGGGTCGCAGAGGGCACGGACGGCACGGCCAAGGCGCTGCAGGGCAACATCGACCCGAACGTGCTGTTCGCGCCGCCCGCGCAGATCGAGGCCGAAGTGGCCAAGGTGCTGGAAGCCTTCGGCAAGCCGCATGCCGACCGCACGACCCAGGGTCCGACGCACATCTTCAACCTGGGCCACGGCATCAGCCAGTTCACGCCGCCGGAGCACGTGGCGGCGCTGGTGGCCGCGGTGCACGCGAAGTCGCGGGCGATGCGTGGCTGAAATTGTTATCGGCCTGAACCGGTCGGCGCAGGCGCAGCAGCCTTGAGAAGTCGGCCCGCGGCCGTTTGTCAAGCGCAAAAACGGTATATGCATCCGCACTTATGCACAAAACACGTGTTGCAGTGCGCAAGATTTCCGGGTTACCCATCTTCCTTGCTTCCAAAGAGATAGCAAAGCTAAGTCGTTGATTTATATAGAGTTTGAACTTTGCTTTTTTTCCGGGCAATCCAGCCGGAGCCTTGATTTTCAAGGCTTGGCAGCGAGTCCAGCCCGCTTGTCAACAAAGTTATCCACAGGAACTCTGGATGAGGCCCAAAGCGCTGAAAAATCAATGACTTAAGCGCCCTTGCTCGAAGACTTTTTAACAAACCGCCCCAAGAAGGACTTCCCATCTCCACCGCCGGACTGCCTCTCGACGAGCCCCTCCAGCCGACGAACGGCGCCCCGCCGGCGCTGCCGTGGCGGCTCGACATCGCCGTGCAGACGCCCGCGCACGCCGCGCTCGGCGACCTGCTGAGCTACGCCGGCGCCGAGCCCCTGCCGCCCGGCACGCTGGTGCGCGTTCCGCTGGGCAAGCGCGAGGTGCTGGGCGTGGTCTGGAACGAGCCGGTATCGCTCGTGGGCGCTGAGCCCGACATGACGCTCAAGCCGGTGGGCGCGGCGCTCGACGCGCTCGCGCCGCTGGGAGAGGGCTGGCGCGACCTCGTGGCTTTCGCCGCGCGCTACTACCAGCGCTCCATCGGCGAGATCGCGCTGGCCGCCCTGCCGCCGCAGCTGCGCGACCTGTCGACGGCGCAGCTCGCACGCCGGCTCAAGCGCAAGAGCGCGGCCGGGCCGGTCGCGCAGACGGCCGAGTCGTCGAACCCGGTGGCACTGAGCGCCGAGCAGACCGCCGTGCTGGCGCGCATCGAGGAGGGAACAGGCACCTTCCTGCTGGCCGGCAGCACCGGCAGCGGCAAGACGGAGGTGTACCTGCGCTGCGTGGCCGACCTGCTCGCGCGCGAGCCCGGGGCTCAGGCGCTGGTGATGGTGCCCGAGATCAACCTCACGCCGCAGCTCGAAGCCCGCTTCAAGGCGCGCTTCGGCGAGGAGGCGGTGGTGTCGCTGCACAGCGGCATGACCAACCCACAGCGCCTGGCGAGCTGGCTCGCGGCGCACAGCGGCGCGGCGCGCATCGTGTTGGGCACGCGCATGGCGGTGTTCGCGTCGATACCGGCGTTGAAGCTCATCGTGGTCGACGAGGAACACGACCCCAGCTACAAGCAGCAGGAAGGCGCGCGCTATTCCGCGCGCGACCTCGCCGTGTGGCGCGGCCAGCGCGAGAAGGCACGGGTGATCCTGGGCTCGGCCACGCCCTCGCTCGAAAGCTGGCACCAGAGCCGCCCCGCCGAGGGCGAAGACCCCGGCGGGCGCTACGTGCGGCTGGCCATGCCCTCGCGCATCGGCGCGGGCGAGCTGCCGGCCGTGCGGCTGGTCGACATGAACCTGCAGCCGCCGAAGACGGTGATCTCGGGCGCGCTGCTCGACGCGATCGGCCAGCGCATCGCGCGCGGCGAGCAGAGCATGATCTTCCTCAACCGGCGCGGCTATGCGCCGGTGCTGGCGTGCGGCGACTGCGGCTGGAAGAGCGAATGCCCGCACTGCAGCGCGTACCGCGTGTTCCACAAGATCGACCGCACGCTGCGCTGCCACCACTGCGGCTTCACCGAGCGCGTGCCGCGCGCCTGCCCGGCCTGCGGCAACCCCGACATCGCGCCCGTGGGCCGCGGCACCGAGCGGCTCGAGGAGCATCTGGCGGAGCTGTTCTCGTCGGTGAAGCGGCCCGACGGCGGCGCGGTTCGCATCGCGCGCATCGACGCCGACAGCACCAAGAAGCAGGGCGCGCTCGAATCTCAGCTCGCGGCCGTGCACGCGGGCGAGGTCGACGTGCTGGTGGGCACGCAGATGATCGCCAAGGGCCACGACTTCCGCCGCATCACGCTGGTGGCCGCGGTGAACCCCGACGGCGCGCTGTTCTCCAGCGACTTCCGCGCGCCGGAGCGGCTCTTCAGCCTGCTGATGCAGTCGGCCGGCCGCGCGGGCCGCGACGCCGCGTACCTCGCGGCGCAGGGCGCGACGGCCGAGATGTGGATCCAGACGCACCACGCGCAGCACCCGCTCTTCATGGCGCTGCGCAGGCACGACTACACCGCCTTCGCCGCGCAGCAGCTCGACGAGCGCCGCGCCGCCGGAATGCCGCCCTTCGCGTTCCAGGCGCTGCTGCGGGCCGACGCGCGCGAACAGTCGGTGGCGCAGGGTTTCCTGAACACGGCGGCCGACCAGGCCGAGTCGCTGCCGGGCGCGGACGTGGTCACGCGCTATCCGGCGGTGCCGCTGGCGATACAGCGCGTGGCGAACGTGGAGCGCGCGCAGATGCTGATCGAAAGCCCCTCGCGCGCCGCGCTGCAGAAGCTGCTTGCGGCGTGGCAGCCGCTGCTGCACGAACTGAGGCGAACGCCGCAGGGCAAGGGCGTGATCCGCTGGCTGATCGACGTCGATCCGCACAGCATCTGAGCGTGCGGGCGCGGTCGGCCCCCAGACCGCGGTTTCAGTGGTAGCCGGTCGGCTCCTTGCCCATGTCCACGTAGCGAAGTTCGTTGTGCCTGCGCCGCGCGACGCTCACGGGCCATGCGAACACCACAAGGCTCAGCGCGGCGAGCGCGATCGCCGTGGCGGTGCCGAACTTGCCGGCATGCCAGAACCAGCCGACCGCCGAGAGCCAGGCCAGCCACAGAAGGATGCGAACCAGAATTGCCATCGCGCGCCCCATTCACATCTTTGACTTGGAAGCACTGTAGCAGCGCACCTGCAAACCCAAGCATTCATCTGAAGTGGTAGCGGATGGCTATGTCTTACGACATGCCCGGAACTACCGCAAATTTGTGAAAAAAGAGTTGACGACGCACCCCGGCGCTGCTCAAGCTGTAAAGACGCGAACCCGCCGCGGATTGCGAACTCCAAACTGCCTCGCTCACTGGTTGCAAAGGTAGGTCACCGTGAAACCGCCGTTCCTCCCTGGTTGGTCCCTCTCGCTGGCATCGGGCCTCGCCGGCCTCGTCCTTGCCTTCGCCGTGCCATCGGCCCCGGCCGCCGAGCTGGAGCTGCAGGGCAGCCGCCTCGTGGTGTCGGGCATGCTCGACGGCACCATGATCAAGGAGTTCACCGAGCAGCTCGGCAGCGGAACAGTCCATACCGTGGTCTTCGAGGACTCTTTCGGCGGTACCGCCGAAGCAGCCGGCGCATTCGCCGACGCCATCCGCGCGAGCGGCGTGCAGACCGAGGTGCGCGGCCAGTGCATGGCGGCCTGCGCCTACGCCTTCCTGGCCGGCAGGACCCACCGCTTCGGCTACGGCCTGCAGGTCAACGGCATCCTGCTGCCCGTGGCGCAGCGCCCCACCCCCGCCGAGCTGGCAATACGCTGGCGCGGCGACGAGGCCCACAAGACGCTGGCCGAGTTCACGCCCACGTCGGCTTCCGCCAAGGCCATGGAGACCAGCGCGGCGCCAGCGGCGGCCAGGGACAACTGGCAGCCCGACCACGGCGTGCTCTTCACCGCGAGCCCCACGCTCTTCGGCCGCGTCTACAACACCTATTACTGCGACGGCACGCAAGGCCGCGATTTCTCGAAGTGCGAGCGGCTCGCCGATGCCGACCCCTTCAAGCTCGGCGTGCTAACCCCGTAGCGCGCTCACGGCGAGCGGGAAGCTCGGGAAGGCAATCACCGTCGTCCACAGGATGATGCGGGCGATGCGCCCGTTGTCCGCGCCGAAGCGCTCGGCCAGCATCGACACGTTGCTCGCGCTCGGCAGCGCCGCGACCAGCACGATGGTGACGAGCGCCGGATGCGAAAGCGGCAGCCCCAGCGCGATGGCGCCCAGCCCCAGGGCCCACACCAGCAGCGGATGCGCGAGCAGCTTCACCGCCACCACCGGCAGCACGTCGCTCCACGGCGCCTTGGACGCAGACACGCGGCCCGTGGCGCCCATGGCCTCGGCCACCGCCGCGCTGGCGTCGTGCTCGCGCGCCAGCAGCGCCGAGCGGGCCAGCACCGCGCCGATGGTGAAGAGCGCCACCGGCGAGGCCGCGTCGGCCAGCATGGCGATGGTGCGCTCGACGGGCCCCGGCAGCGGCCAGCGCGCGGCCGACAGCAGCACGCCCAGCAGGATCGACCACGGCATCGGGTTCACGAGAATTCCGCGCAGCGCCTTGCGCGCGGCCAGCATGGCGCCGTGCCGCCCGGCGCCACCGGCCCCGTCGAGCCGCGACAGCGCGATGCACAGCGACGAAGTGACGACCAGGTCGAACGCGATCGTGATGATGATCGGCCCCGCCGCCTGCGCGCCGAGGATGGCCACCAGCAGCGGCACGCCCATGAAGCCGGTGTTCGGAAACGCCGCCACCAGCGCGCCGAACGCGGCGTCGTTCCAGCCCACGCGCGCGTTGCGTGTGAAGGCCACGACGCCCGCAACCACCGCCAGCGCGCAGATGCCCCAAACCAGTGCGACGCTGCCGTCCAGCAGCTGCCCGATGGGCGTGCCCGCGCCGAAGCGCAGCAGCATGCACGGCAGCGCGAAATACAGCACGAAGGTGTTGAGGCCGGGAATGGCGTCCAGCGGCAGGATGCGGGCGCGCGCAGCGCCGTAGCCGGCCGCGATCAGCGCGAAGAAAGGGAAAGTAACAAGGAATACAGGCAGCACGCCCCATTGTCGTTGCCACCGCCGGTTGGCCGGATCGGCGCCGCCGGCCTACAACCCCGGCGGGGCCGGCCCCGTATCATTGGCCGCTTTGCGCCAGCCGTTCCCCACGGCGTTTTTCTCGGCTCTCCCGGTTCCCTCGGTTCTCTTTTTCTCCCATGTCTCACGGACTCAATCCCGCGCAGCTCGAAGCGGTCAACTACATGAGCGGTCCCTGCCTGGTGCTCGCGGGCGCGGGCTCGGGCAAGACGCGGGTCATCACCCACAAGATCGGCCGGCTGATCCAGTCGGGCATCGAGCCGCAGCGCATCGCGGCCATCACCTTCACCAACAAGGCCGCGGCCGAAATGCGCGAGCGCGCGAAAGACCTCATCGGCAAGGACGCGCGCAAGGTCGTGGTGTGCACCTTCCACGCACTGGGCGTGCGCATGATGCGCGAGGACGGCGGCGTGCTGGGCCTGAAGAACGCGTTCAGCATCCTCGACGCCGACGACGTGACGAAGATCCTGAAGGACGCCGGCGGCACCACCGACGCGGCCACCGCCCGCATCTGGCAGTGGACCATCAGCAAGTGGAAGAACATGGGCCTGACCTCGGCGCAGGCCGAGGCGCAGGCCGCCGACGACAACGAGCGCATCACCGCGAAGATCATGGCCCGCTACGAGGAGCGCCTGCTGGCCTACCAGAGCGTGGACTTCGACGACCTCATCGGCATGCCGCTGAAGCTGCTCTACGAATTCCCGGAAGTGCGCGCCAAGTGGCAGGCGATGATGGGCCACATCCTGGTCGACGAATACCAGGACACCAACGCCACGCAGTACGACGTGCTCAGGGCCCTGGCCGGCGAGCGCGGCCACTTCACCGCGGTGGGCGACGACGACCAGTCCATCTACGGCTGGCGCGGCGCCACGCTGGACAACCTGCGCAAGCTGCCGGTCGACTACCCGGCGCTCAAGGTCATCAAGCTGGAGCAGAACTACCGCTCCACCAGCGCCATCCTGCGCGCGGCCAACAACGTGATCGGGCCCAACCCCAAGCTCTTTCCGAAGACGCTGTTCTCCGAGCTCGGCGAAGGCGAGCCGGTGCGCATCGTCGACGCCGACAGCGAGGTGCACGAGGCCGAGCGCGCGGTGGCGCGCATCGTGAGCATCCGCGCGGGCGAGGCCACCACGCAGGGCAAGCAGTACAAGGAGTACCGCGACTTCGCCATCCTCTACCGCGCAAACCACCAGGCGCGCGTGTTCGAGCAGGCGCTGCGCAAGGCGCAGATCCCGTACAAGGTCTCCGGCGGCCAGAGCTTCTTCGACCGTGCCGAGATCAAGGACCTGTGCGGCTGGTTCCGCCTGTGGGTCAACAACGACGACGACCCCGCGTTCCTGCGCGCCATCACCACGCCCAAGCGCGGCATCGGCCACACCACGCTCGCCAGCCTCGGCACCTTCGCGAGCCAGTACAAGCTGAGCCTGTTCGAGGCCCTCTTCAGCCCGTCGCTGCCCAGCGTGATGCCCAAGCGCACGCTGGAGGGCATCCATGAGTTCGGCCGCTACATCAACGACCTCGAATACCGCGCGCGCCGCACCATGGGCGCGGAAGACTCGCGCACCTTCATGCTCGACTGGCTCAAGGAGATCGACTACGAGAAGCACCTGTACGACGGCGAGGACAGCGAAGCCGCCGCGGCCTCGCGCTGGACCAACGTGCTGGAGTTCGTCGACTGGATGTCGCAGCGCGCCGGCGGCACGCTCGACGACGCCTCGGGCGCCGACAGCGGCGGCATCGAGAGCGAGCGCAAGAGCCTGCTCGAGGTGGCGCAGACCATCTCGCTGCTGTCCACCATCAGCGAGCGCGAGCAGGACCAGGACGTGGTCACGCTCTCCACGCTGCACGCCTCCAAGGGCCTCGAATGGCCGCACGTGATGCTCATCGGCGTGAGCGAGGGCCTGCTGCCCTTCAAGCTCGACGACGACAACGGCCGCCAGCAGCAGGTGAGCGAAGACACGCTGCAGCGCCTGCAGGAAGAGCGCCGCCTGATGTACGTGGGCATCACCCGCGCGCAGCGCAGCCTGGCCGTGAGCTGGACCAAGAAACGCAAGCAGGGCCGCGAGATGGTGCCCTGCGTGCCCAGCCGCTTCATTGCCGAGATGGGCCTGGACAAGACCACCACCAAGGAAGACCCGCGCGAGAAGCTCAAGGCACTGCGCGCCGAGTTCGCGCGCAAGGCGCAGGACAGCGCTGCCAAGGCCGCCGCCGCCGCGGCGGGGTCATGACGACGATGAAGACGATGACGACGAAGAAGACCACCGCAACCGCCGCGCTGCTGGCCGGCGCGCTCATCGCGCTGGCCGGCTGCGCCTCGATGCGCGGCGGCAGCGCCGACTGCCCCGCGGACGCTCGCGACCTGCCGCTGGAATCGCTCTACGGCAAATGGGAAGCGCGCTTCGACAACCTGCCCGCCGTGGCCGTCGTGCAGCTGGGCAAGCACCCCGACTACGACGGCGTGCGCGGCACCATCACGCGCAACGGCGCCAACCCGGCGAAGGCCACGGTCGCGCAGCTCGCGGGCGACGTGGACGACGAAGGCGCGCTTTCCATCGACGAGTCGCAGGACGGCCGCGCCATCAGCGGCGTGTGGTCGGGCAAGCTGCAGACCGGATCGTGCGGTCGCGAATTCAGGGGCACGTGGCGCAATGCGGCCGACGAGAGCACGCACCCGTTCGTGCTCAGCAAGACGGCGCCGCCGGCGTCACAGGAAGGAAAGAAGCAATGACGAAGACGACCACCATCTCGCCGCGATCTCGCTTCAGGTTCAACACGCTCGCGGCCGTGGCCGCATGCCTCGGCGGCGCGGCGGGCATGGCCCATGCGCAGGCGGTGGACAAGCCCGCGAGCCCGCTGGCGGATTCGCAGCTCACCTGGCAACAGTGCGCCGCGCTGGGCGCCAACAACGAGGCGCGACTGGCCTGCTTCGACCGATGGGCGCAGCAGCAGACGCTGCCCGCCGCGGCGGTGCCGGCCGCCCCGCCGGTGCTCGCGAGCACGCAGCCGCCGGTCGATGGAACGGTTCCCGCCACGCGCGTGGTCTCGGTGGCCACCACCGAGGGCTGCCGCGACCGCCAGTACTCGGCGCTCTCGCGCTTCTGGGAACTGGAGAACGCCACCGACTGCGGCACCTTCGGCTTCCGCGGCTATCGCCCGCTGAACGTGTCGGCATCGGCCGCCACCAGGAAGCCCGACACGCCCACCTCGCCTTCGGCCGGCCACACCGCCGACCCGGTGGCCTATCAGGCCAACGAGATGCGCATCGGCCTGTCGGTGCGCACCAAGCTCGCGCAGGGCATGCTCACGCAGAACGACCCGGTGAAAAAAGACTCGCTGTGGTTCGCCTACAGCCAGCAGTCGACCTGGCAACTCTTCAACGGCTCCATCTCGCGCCCCTTCCGCACCACCGACCACGAGCCCGAGCTGATGTACGTCTACCCGACCGACTTCAAGCTGCCGGGCGGCTGGCGCTGGCGCTATTCGGGGCTGGGCATCGTGCACCAGTCGAACGGCCAGAGCCTGCCGCTGTCGCGCAGCTGGAACCGCGTGTACCTGATGGGCGGCGCCGAGCTGGACGACCGCTTCACCATCACCGGCCGCATCTGGAAGCGCATCTCCGAGAGCGCCGCGAAGGACGACAACCCCGACATCGCCGACTACTACGGCCGCGCCGAGATCACCGGCCGCTGGAACCTCAACCGCGACAACCAGCTCGCCGTGACCGTGCGCAACAACCTGCGCGACAGCGGCCGAGGCTCGATCCGCCTCGAGTGGCTCAAGGCCATCGGCGATCCGACCAAGAGCAACCTGCGCTTCCACACGCAGCTGTTCTCGGGCTACGGCGACACGCTGGTGGACTACAACCGCAAGCGCACCGTGCTGAGCATCGGCCTCAGCCTTGTGGACTTCTGATCCCTTTCACACGAGCAAACCCCATGAGTGCAGATCTGTCTCCCGTCGACGACACACAGCGCGAAATCATCGCGGCGCTGCATGTCGCGCCCGTCTTCGACGCAGCTCGCGAACTGGAGCGGCGCGTCGACTTTCTCGCGGACTACCTGAAGCAGACCGGCCTGAAGACGCTGGTGCTGGGCATCAGCGGCGGCGTCGATTCGCTGACCGCCGGCTGCCTCGCGCAGCGCGCGGTCGAGAAGCTGCGCGCCACCGGCTACGACGCGAGCTTCATCGCGATGCGGCTGCCCTACGGCGTGCAGAAGGACGAGGCCGAGGCGCAGGCCTCGCTCGTGGTGATGAAGCCCGACCGCACGGTCACGGTAGACATCCGCCCCGCCGCCGATGCCATGCTCGCGGCGCTGAAGGCAGGCGACCTGAAGTTCCGCGACGCGGCGCACGAAGACTTCGTGCTGGGCAACATCAAGGCGCGCCAGCGCATGATCGCGCAGTTCGCGGTGGCGGGCGCGCACGACGGCATCGTCATCGGCACCGACCATGCGGCCGAGGCGCTGATGGGCTTCTTCACCAAGTTCGGCGACGGCGCGGCCGACATCACGCCGCTGACCGGCCTCAACAAGCGCCGCGTGCGCGCCGTGGCCCAGCTGCTGGGCGCGCCCGACGCGCTGGTCTACAAGGTGCCCACGGCCGACCTCGAATCGCTGGTGCCGGGCAAGCCCGACGAGGACGCCTTCGGCGTGACCTACGAGCAGATCGACGACTTCCTCGAAGGCAAGCCGGTGTCGGCCGAGGCGCGGCGCATCATCCTCGCCACGCATCGCAAGAGCGCGCACAAGCGCGCGCTGCCGGTCGAGCCTTTCTGACCGCGGCGCCCTCCTCGCCGCGCCGCATCAGCGCGTGACAACTTTCCAGCGCCCGGCCGAGATCTCGGCGGCGTAAGGTGCCGGAATGCTGGCCTCGTAGCCGTTGCCGCGCACGACGGCGTCGTAGCTGCAGACGGCCTGGCCCGCGGCGTCGTACAGGGTCCAGCGCACCTGCGTGCCGTCGGGTGCATCGTGCAGCACATGCATCGAGGGCGCGCCGATATTGGCGCCCACGTGGGCGTAGCGCGCGTCCACCGTCATCGGCACGTGGGGCGGAAAAGGCTGGCTGCCCGGCAGGTCGAACCACTCGTCGTGCATGAGCAGGCTGCGCTGGGCGACCTTCCACACCCGGTGGCGCAGGAAATGCTGGTCTGCATAACGCGACGAAAAAGGCCGGCTGCGCAGGTACGCGCGCATGTCGCCCGCCATGTCCCAGAGCACGCCCGCGCACGCGCCCCACATGCCGGCGAGCATCAGCTCGGTGTGCGAGTGATAGTCGCGCATCACGTGGAACCAGCGGTCGGACGCGCACCACTCGCGCACCGCCGCCTGGTCGCGCGTGGACAGCAGCGAATCGGCATCGCGGAACTGCACCCGGTCGACCGCGGGATCGTCGAGCGCGAGGAAGCGCCACATGGTCCCCGGCAGGTCCTGGCCGCCGATGGAGCGCACGTCGATCACCGCGGCGCCCTCTCGCATCAGCCGGCCGCAGACGTCGGCCGGCACCGAGTCGTCGACGTAGAAGCGGCACAGCCACGCCGGGAAGAACTCGCGCGCGGCCCGCACGTTGAGCACCGCCATCTCGCAGTAGCGCGGGTCGCCGCCGAAGAGACTGAAGGCGATGAGGTTGCGATGGCGGTTGCGCTCGTCGAAGCAGCGCGGCGCAGGCAGGCCCACCGTGGCGGCGGCCTGCTCCTTGTCGGCCTCCAGCATCTTCAGGCGCAGCGACTCGGAGCCGAACCTGCGCACCTCGTCGCGCTTGCCGAGCTGTCCGGCCGCCTCGGCCAGGCCGTCGAAGGTATTGGCGGTCCCGAGTTCGCCGACGATGCGCAGGTAGAGGTGGTAGGCCTGCTGCGGCTGGCCGAGCCGCAGCAGGCACAGCGCCACGTCGGCCAGCGGCTGCGGGCTGTGCGTGGCCTCCCACGCCTGCGCCGCGAAGCCCCGCGCCTTCTCGTAGTCTCCCTGCGCAAAGGCCGCGCGGAACCGCGTGCCCAGCGCATCGAGCGCCTGCTGCGTGATCGCCGGCCTGCGCGCCGGAACCGGTGCCTTCGTCCTGGTCGTGCCCTTCCTGGCCATTGTCGCCCTCCTGTTGTCGCTTGGCTTCAGCGCTCGCGAAGCGCTTCGCGCGCCTTGTTGAGCGGCTTGATCAGGTAGTCGAGCACCGACTTGCTGCCGGTGTGGATGTCCACCGAGGCGATCATCCCGGGCACGATCGGGAAGCTCCTGCCGCTCCTGTTCATCAGGTGGTCGGCATCGGTGCGGATGTACACGCGGTAGTAGTACACGTCGCGCTTCACGTCGTCCTGGATGGTGTCGGGCGAGATCGTCGTCACCTTGCCCGGCAGGCCGCCGAAGATGGCGTAGTCGTAGGCCGTGACCTTCACCGTCGCCTCCTGCCCCGGATGGATGAAGGCCACGTCGCGCGGCGAGATGCGCGCCTCCACCAGCAGCTTCTCGTCGAGCGGCACGATCTCCATGAGCTTGCCGCCCGGCGGCAGCACGCCGCCCACCGTTGTCAACGCGGTGTCCTTGACGATGCCGCGCACCGGCGAGACGAAGGTCAGGCGCGTGAGCGAATCGGAGCGCCCGCGCGTCACCGAGCGCTGCGCCTCGATCTCGGCGTTGGCCCTGGCGAGCTCCTCGCGCGCCTTCACGTAGTACTGGCTGCGGATGTCGACCGCCTTGCTCTCGGCCTCGTTGATCTGGCGCTTCAGCCGCAGCACCTCTACGTCGCTCGCGGCGCCGCGCGACACCAGCGGCTCGGTCAGCGCGAGCTCGCTGCGCATCAGGGCCAGCGCCTGCGTCACGCCGGCGAGGCTGCTGGAGAGCTGCTCGCGGCGCGAACGGTAGAGCGCGGTCTCGGTGCGCACGAGGTCGGGGTCGGCCCGCACCTCGGGCGGGAACTCCAGCGGCGTGCCGCCCACCTCCGCCGTCAGCCGCGCCGACATGGCCAGCGCCGCGCGCACGCGGGACGCGCTCTCCTGCACGGTCGACTCGGTCTTGGTCCTGTCGAGCTGCGCGAGCACCTGGCCCTCCTCGACGATGTCGCCCTCGCGCACCTTCAGCTCGACCAGGATGCCGCCTTCGAGCGACTGCACCATCTGCTCCTTCGACGAAGGCACCACCTTGCCGGTGCCGGTGGACACCTCGTCGAGCTCGAAGCACCAGGCCCATGCCAGCAGCACGAGCAGCGCCGCGCTGACGATCCAGACGATCAGCGACGAGCGCGGCAGCGGCGGCTCCGGCGGCGAATGGCGCGCGGCCGTGGACGCCACCGGATAGCGGGCCGGCGGCTTCTTCGGCGCAGCCGCGCCTGACGGTGCGGCCGGTGCCGGCCGCGCGGGCAGCTCGGCGACCGCCTTCTGCACAGCTTGCGCGGATTGCGCGGCCTGCACCGCCTCCGCCGCCTGAGCGGCGTCGGCCACCACCACCGCGCCGCCGCCCGTGTGAGGGCGGCCCGTTTCAGGCGTTGCTGTTGCCATTGGAAAGCTCCCCAATCACGCGGTCCCTCGGACCATCCATCACCACGCGCCCGCCATCGACCACGATGATCCGGTCCACCCAATGCAGCACCGGCATGCGGTGCGTCGCCACCACCAGCGTGCGCGGCGCCAGCCAGTCGCCGAGCGAATCAATGACCTGGCGTTCGGTGACTTCATCGAAATGCGCGGTAGGCTCGTCCAGCAGCACGACGGACGGCTGGCGTATCAGCGTGCGCGCGAGCAGCAGCGCCTGCCGCTGGCCGCCCGAGAGGCCGAGGCCGCCCTCGTGGATCAGCTCGCCCAGCCCTTCCGCGCGCGACTGCACGAAGGGCAAGGCGCCGGCCATCGTGAGTGCCTCCAGCAACTGCTCGTCGGTCGCCAGCGGCATGCCCATGGTGACGTTCTCGCGGATCGAGCCGTGGAAGAGCCGCGCGTTCTGCGTGAGCAGGCCCACGTCGCGGCGCAGGTCGGACGGGTCGATCAGCGCGATGTCGAGCGAATCGAGCGTCACATGGCCGCGCTGGGGCGACTGCAGGCCGGCCAGCAGCTGCAGCAGCGTGGACTTGCCCGCGCCCATGCGGCCCAGCAGCGCGATCTTCTCGCCGGGCTGTATCTGCAGCTGCGCAGCCGCGAAGGCCGGGCTCCTGTCGTCCTTGCCGTAGCGGAATTCGACGCCCGCGATGCCGTAGCGCCCCTGCAGCGCGGGCACGTGCACGAGGCGCGCACGCTCGGGCTGGTCCACCGGCCGCTGCATGAGCTGGTCGAGCCCCGCCCGCGCCACCTTGGCCTGCTGCCAGCGAGAGAACACGCCCGACAGCTGCGCGAGCGGCGCGATCATGCGCGAGGCGAGGATCGACGAGCCCACCAGCGCACCGGTCGTCATGTCGCCCTTCATCACAAGGAAGCAGCCGGCCAGCAGCGTCACGGCGTAGACGATGGTCTGCACCTCCTGCGTCCAGGTCATGAGCAGCCCCGTGAGGAAACGCTGGCGCATGCTGATGCCGGCCGCGACGTCGTTGGCGTGGTTCCATTGGTTCTGGAAGCGCGGCTCGGCACGCATGAGCTTGATGTCTTCCAGGCCCTCGACCGCCTCCACCAGCAGCGCATTACGCAGCGCCGACTCGCGCATGCCTTCGCCGGCGAGCCGCGCGAGAGGCTTCTGGATCAGCAGCCCCGGGATCACCAGCAGGGGCACCGCGACCAGCGCCACCAGCGCGAGCGGCCCCGCCACCAGCCACAGCACGACCAGGAAGAGCACGAAGAAGGGCAGGTCGGCCACCGCGCCGATGGTGGTGGAGGTGAGCAATTCCCTCACCTGCTCGACCTCGCGCACCTGGGCGATGAAGGAGCCCGTCGACTTGGAACGCGCATCGGTGCGCACCCGCAGCGCGTGGCCGAAGACGATGTCGGACACCTTGAGGTCGGCCCGCTTGCCGATCACGTCGGAGATGTGCGTGCGCGACATGCGCAGCAGGAACTCGAAGGCCACGGCGAGCATGACGCCGCCGAACAGTACCCAGAGCGATGATTCCGACTGAGCGGGCACCACGCGGTCGTAGATCTGCATCGAGAAGATCGTCGAGGCCAGTGCCAGCACGTTGGCGAAAACCGAGGCCAGCACGATGTCGCCGTAGCGGCGCCAGTCGCGCAGCGCGATGGCCCAGAACCAGTTGGAACGGTAGGGCTTGACGTAGCCGTCCACGCGCGCGTCGGGAACCGCGGTGTTGGGTCGCAGGATGGCGGAGCGCCTTGCGCGCCGCTGCAGCTCCTCGGCGGACAGCGCGGTTTCGAGCCCGTGGTCGCCGCCGAGCAGCACGCCCAGCTTGCCGTTGCCATCGGCCGCCCGCACCACGCCGACTTCGCCGTTGTCGAACTCCACCACCAGCGGCAGCCGCCATGGGTCGAGCTGCGCGCTGGAAAAGGCATCGAGCCGCAACGAGAGGCCCAGGTGCCGCGCCATGTGCTCGAGCAGCGTGTCCATCGGTGCGCCGCGCTCCCAGGCCAGCGAGACGCGCACGCGTTCCTGCGAGGCGCCGATGCCGTAGTGGCGTGCGACATAGAGCATGGCGTCGAGCCAGCTGGTGTACTGCGGAGGCAGTTTCATGGAAGCAGTTCCATTCCCTGGACGGTGGTGTTGTCGAGACCGTAGAAGGCGCGACCCTGCCCGGTCGCGCCGATGTAGCCGATGCGGCTTTCCCAGAGGTCGTGCAGCACGGCCTCCTGGTCGGCCGCGGCCTGGTGGATCTCCTGCTCGGCGTTGAGCAGGTCGAGGATGGAGCGTGTGCCCAGCGTGTACTGCTCGCGGTAGAGGTCGCGCGCCTCGCCGATGCTGCGGCGGCGTTCGGCCAGCACGCCCAGCCGCGCCTGCGCGCCGGCGACCTGCTCGCGGAAGCTGCGCATCTGGTCGCCCGCATTCAGCCGGGCGGTATCGATGCGCATGCGCGCGGCCTCCTCGGCGGCGGTGGCCGAGCGCACCTGCGCATCCATGGCGCCGCCCTGGAAGATCGCGCTGGAGAGGTTGAACATCACCGTGTGGTGCATGCCGTTGCGCTCCATCGTGGCGGGGTTGACGCCGCCCATGGCCTTGTTGGCCGAGACGTCGAGGCTGAGCGTCGGATAGCGCTGCGCCTTCGCGATCTCGAGCTGGGCGGCGGCAACGCGCCGGTCGGCCTCGGCGGTCAGCACGTCGGGAAGCAGGCCGGCGTCCGGCACCTGGTCGATGCGCAGCTCGCTGGCCAGCTGTTGCGGAAGCGGCGCGACCAGCGCCGGGGCCGCACCACCCAGCAGCGTCGCCAGGCGCTCGCGCGACTGCGCGAGCAGCGACTTCACCTGCAGCAGGTTGGCGCGCGCACTCTCGACGCGCGACTCCGCCTGCAGCGGATCGGCCTTGGTGCTGAGGCCCGACTTCGCGCGCAGCCGCGCGGTTTCGAGCACCTTCTCGACGGCCTTGACCTGCTCCTGCGCGATCGCGGCGAGCGACTGATAGCGGTGCGCCCTGACCACGGCCTCGGCGGTCTGCTGCGCGACGGCGTCGATCTGCCGCAGCACGATGGCCTGCTGGCGCCGCACCTGCGCCTCGGACTGGTCCACCGCCCCCGAGACCTTGCCGAAGTCGTAGAGCATCTGCGACAGCGAAGCACTCGCCAAAACACCGTTGCCGCGGCCCCGGCCCGCGCCCGAACTGCCGCTGTTGTTGAGGCCGGCGCCCATGCCCAGCTTCACCTGCGGGTAGTAGCCGGCGCGCGCCACCTCGACGCCGCCCGACTGCTGCGCCAGCGTGGCGATGGCATCGGCGATCGAGGGATGGCGCGCCACCGCGCGGCGCACGGCATCGGCCAGCTCCAGGGGTTTCGAGTCCTGCCCGGCCTGCAGAGCCTGCGGGGCCTGCAGCGTGGAGGGCAGCGCAGCGCCGGACCGCACCCCCAGCTCCCGTGCCAGCGCGCTCGGCGCGAGCCGCCGCGACGCCTTCAGTTCGACGGATTCCTGCGCCGCCGCGGGCAGGCCCGCAAGGGCCAGCCATGCGGCTGCGCAGAGGTGTGTGCCTGGTTTCACGCGGATCGGTCCCCCTTCGAAGAAAAGTCGCCGGCTGCGCCGAGTTCGCGCATCCGGGTGATGTAGGCAGCCACGCGCGCACGGCTGGCGGACGGCAGGCCCTGCAGTTCGGCTGCGGCCGCTTCGCGCGGCACCACGCCCAGCGGCGCGGCCACGAAGAGCCAGTTGAGGGCGTGGAAGATTCCCTGCCATCCGTGGATGGCGTAGTTCTGCAGGTCGATGGGGCGAGGCGTGCGGCGCTGGAAGCACTGCCTGAGCTCGGCATAGCCTGGCGGCGGGGGCAGGTCCGCAAAGTCGCGCCAGAAGGCGGTATCGCGCCGGGGGCCGTCGTAGTGCATGCGCAGGAAGTCGCGGATACCCGACCAGCACCGTGCGTTGGCTTCGTTGAAACCCTCGATCACTCGCCCGGGCACCACGCCGCCCCCGGCTGTGACGATGCGCTCGAAGTTGCGCAGCTGCTCCAGCATCTGCCCGAGGAGACTCGACTCCAGGGGGTCCACGAAGCCCGAGGCCAGGCCGAGCGCCATGACGTTGCCGACCCACACCTGCTCGAAGTGGCCGGGCTCGAACTTCAGGGCGCGCATCGGCTCGACGCCAGGGCCCACGCGGCGATGGATCTCGTAGATGGCCTGCGCCTCGTCGGCATGGGCGCTGCTGAAGACATAGCCCCCGCCGACGCGCTCGACCAGCGGCATCTGCCACATCCAGCCAGACGGCATTGCGATCGCTCGCGTTACCAGCGACGGGTTGGGTTGCGGATGCGGCATGCGGAAAGGCACGACGCCGTCGAGCAGCAGGTGTTCCGAGAAAGAGCGCCAGCGCACGCCGAGCTTCCCTCCGATGCCCAGCCGCGCAAACCCGGAGGCGTCGATCAGCAGGCCGAGCGCGAGGGGTTCCTCCACGCCCTCGAGCCGCACCGCGCGCGCCATGCCCTGCTCGTCGCACAACAGTTCGTCCACGCGAGCCTGCTGGTGCACCACGCCGCGCGAGACTGCCACGCGACGCAGGTAGTCGCCCAGCCTGTGGCTGTCGAAATGGAAGGAGGCCGACAGGCCCGAACTTGCGCCGAGGCGAAGCATCGCAAGCGCGTCGCGCTGCGAGGCATTCCCGGCGATGGCGGCGAAGCCCGGCACGTAGCGATGAAGCTCGATGCCCTCGTGCACCATGCCCGAGATCAGCGGATGGAAGCCCGCTTCCATCCAGTCGGTCTCCTGCAGGCCGGGCCGGCCGAAGAGGTGGTAGTAGTGGTCGTCCTCGGCGCCGGTGCGCCAGCCTTCGTAGGAAACGCCCAGCTTGAAGGCCGCGCCTGTCTCCTGCACGAATTCGGTGAGGTCGATGCCGTTGCGGCGCAGCGCATCGAGCAGGTTGAGCAGTCCACCCTCGCCCAGGCCCGCGATGCCGATGGCGGGCGATTCGATCACCCGCACCTCGGTCGAGGGCGCGAACATGCGTCGCAGCGCCAGCGCGGCGAACCAGCCCGAGGTTCCGCCGCCGACGACGACGGCGCGAGAGATGTTGCGAAGATTCAGCATATGGTTGTTTCATGAGCCGCACGCGGCGAAGGGGAGCGCCCTGGAGCGCTCCTCCCGCTGCTCGCGCCGGCGTCGCTTCAGATGACAGTGATCCCCTGCTGGATCCAGATGTCTCCCAGCGTGTTCGCCGCCGACAGGTTGCTGTTGTGGTAGATGCTGTAGTTCACCCCGCCGGCGCTCGTGCTTCCGGTCACGCTCCAGCTGTCGGTGCCATGGAGCAGCTGCACGGTGTCGCCGGAATCGCCGGTCACGCGCAGGTGCCCTTGGCCCGTGCCGTTGCCGTTGCCGACGCTGCTCTGCTGGCTCAGGACATCGGTAAGCCGCAGCTTCAGCGTGTTGCCCGTGTTGGCGGCGCCGGTGCCCAGGTCGAAGTTCTCGAAGCCCTGCACCTTCAGGCCCAGCTGCGACAGGTCGAGCGTGAGGTTCGAAGCATCGGCCACCAGGGTGTCGACGCCCAGCCCGCCGTCCACGCGCACCACTCCCGCGATCTCGGTGATATGGATGGTGTCGTTCCCCGCGCCGCCATAGGCGCTGTCTCCCGCGCCGACGCCCGTGATGACGTCGTTGCCCGCACCGCCGGAAAGCCTGTCCTTGCCCGCCGTCGCCGCGATGACGTCGTCGCCCACGGTCAGCGAGTTCGTGAAGTTGAACGCGCTGGCATAGACCACGTCGAGATAGCCGTTGGCAGTCGACCAAGGCTGGCCCTTGTACGGGGATCCGAGCGCCAGATCGGCCTGCCCATCACCGTTCAGGTCGGACAGCGCCACGTTCACGCCTAGCATCGAGCCGGAGTTGGCGTTGCCGTTCTGCTCATAGGTGACATTCGTGCTGTTCGCGGATCTGTCACCCCAATAGGCTGCTGCAACGCTCACCGTGCCGGAGTAGCCACCCTGCTGGCCATACACGATGTAGACGGCACCGTTGTTGATCATTCCCTTCACGTCGGCCAGCGGTGCACCGATGGCAATGTCGTCGATGCCGTCGCCGTTGAAGTCGCCCACCGAGGTGCCGTTGCCGAACATCGCGTCCGCCGAGCTGTCCGACGCTGTGATGACGAAGCCGTCGGACGGCGAGAGGCTCGCAAGGTTGATGTCCGACTTCGCGCCTGCGGCCTTGCCGTAGACCACGTAGACGCGACCCGGTCCCTTCTGATCACCCGCATTCGGCCCGTATTGCGGCGAGCCGATGATCAGGTCCGCGATGCCGTCGCCGTTGACGTCACCCGAGGAAGTGGGCATGCCGGTGTTCGACAGGTATCCGTAGGGTTCCGGATCGATGTAGGTGCCGAGGTACTGGTCGGCCTGCTCCCCATAGACGCGGAAGCCATTGGCGGTGTTCGTGTAGTCGGTCTGCAGGCTGTAGTCCTGCGGCAAGCCGCCCGCCTTGCCGTAGATCACCTGGATCGCTCCGGCATTGCTGTAGCTGGTCACCGGGTTCCTTGCGTTGTACAGGCTGTACGCGAAGTCCGCATAGCCGTCGCCGTTGATGTCGCCGATGTTCATCACATTGACGGGGTAGCCGTTCGTGCTGTCGTTGTAGATCACGCTGTGCGGCCGATAGCTTTCCGTGGACGAGGAACTGCTGTCCGACACGTAGCTCGACGGGTACGTGGAACCGAAGCCGACGTAGTAGTTGGCCCACTCGGCGGAGCCCGCCGCCCCGGCGTGCCCGTAGATGATGGCCGTACCCGCCCTGCCGGTGCCCTGGTTCCAGTCCTGCATGACGATGTCGGCGTAGCCGTCGCCATTGACGTCCACCAGTGCGCCGCCGGCTCCGAACCAGGTCGAACCCGCGCGCTGGACGATGGCGACGCCGTCGCTGTTGCCGCCGGAGGAGATGATGGTCTTGACGTCGACGCTCACCGGCGAGGAACCGGCGTTCGCGGAGGATCTGCCGAAGATGACCCAGTCGCTGTTCAGGTTGTCGTCGTAGACGATCACGTCGGAATAGCCGTCGCCATTGACGTCGCCGTAGCCTTGCACCGCGGTCAGGATGTTCGAGTCGGAAATGCTCCCCGAGGTATAGATCTTCAGGCCATCCGTGCCGGGCAGGTTCGCAACGCTGCTCAAGTCCGGCAGCCCTTGCTTGCTGCCATAGAGGATGCTGACGCTCCACGCATTCGCAGCGCGAGCGGCGGAAGATCCATGTGGCGATACGACCGCGAAGTCGTTGTAGCCGTCTGCGTTGAAGTCGCCGATGGCCTGTACGTCGTAGCCGAAGTTGTCGTTGCTCGTGCTGCCGTACATCTTGCTGGTGCCGCCGCCCACTGTCACCGCTGCAGGCGTCGAACGGTTGCCCGCGTAGTCCTGGGCCACGGCCGTCACGATCGCACCGACGTTCACGGGAGCCGCCGAGGCGTCGATGCTCCATGCGCCGTCCGCCGTGACCGTGGCTGTGAACGGGAGCACGTAGTCGATCGTGCCGTCGGCGTTCTTGTCGATGCTGAGCGTCACGGTGATCGGCCTGGACGCCGTGGGGGAAGCCACCGGCGTATCGGCGTCGGAGGTCGTTCCCGAGAAGCGCTTGCCGTCCGACTTCTGGATCGTGATGACGGGCGGCGTCGCATCCACGGCCTGCATTCCCTTGCTCGACGCGTTCCCGGCCAGGTCGTAGGCGACTGCGGCAACAACCGTGTTGGCCGACAGCGAGGCGGACGGCGTCCATGCCCAGTTACCGCCGGCATCCGCGACGACGCTGCCTTCGATGGAGCCGTTGTTGCCGACGTCGATCGTGACGAGCGCACCCGCCTCCGCGGTGCCTGCGATCACTGCGCTGTTCAGTCGTTGCAGATCGAGCGCGGGGCCGGTCCGGTCCACGTTCACTTCGATGCTGTTGGCCGCAGCGGTGGTGTTGCCGGCAGCGTCGGTCAGGCTCGCTCGGAAAAGGTACTTGCCGTCAGACAAGCCGCTCTGCGCCGCGGTCGTCGACTTCCAGTTCTGCCCGCCGTCGGTCGAGACCTCATAGCGAGCGATCGATGCATCGGCCCCGGTCAGAACGAGGTCGAAGGTGTTGTCGGTGCTGTTGCGATCGGAGGACTGGTTGGCAGCCAGATTGCCCGCCGAAGGGAAGCTGTCCGAGTAGTTCGCGAGGCTCAGCGTCGCGACCGGGGGCGGCAAGGTGTCGACCGTGAAGACGAGCGCTGCCGACTTCGGTCCTTCGTTGCCGGCCGCGTCCACATTGCTCGCGACGAAGCTGTGGGCGCCGTCGGCCAGTTCCTTGCCGGCTTCGGGCGTGAAGCTCCACTTCCCGGAGCTGTCCGCCGTGGTGGAGCCGATCAGCTTGCCGTTGTCGTAGATGTTCACCATGCCGTTGGGCTCGGTTCCCGCCCCCCGCAGTTCGGGGCGGGCGTCGTTGGTCATGCCCCCGGACGCGATGGCGCCGGTGACCGGTGCGACGTCGTCGACGGCGCGGTCGATGGAAGGCGCGCCCGTCGGCGCGATCGTGTCGACCGTGAAGACCAACGCCGTCGATTGCGAGCCCTCGTTGCCCGCCGCATCGACGTTCCTCGCCGTGAGCCTGTGCAGGCCATCGGCGAGCTCCTTGCCCACCGCGGGCGTGAAGCTCCAGTTGCCCGACGCATCAGCCGTCACGGTGCCGATGAGCGTGCCGTTGTCGTAGATGTGGACAGTGCCGTTCGGCTCCGCGCCCGAGCCCTTCAGTTCGGGACGTGCATCGTTGGTCGTGCCGCGCGATGCGATGGCCCCGGTGACCGGGGCGACGTCGTCCATGGCGCTGTCGATGGAAGGCGTCGTCACGGGCGCGGTCCGGTCGACGGTGAGCGTGAACTCCGCAGAAGCGCTGCCCTGGTTGCCCGCCGCGTCCTCGACGCGGGCGGTGTAGCGGTAGGTGCTGCCGTCGTCCAGGCCCTTGTCCTCGAAGCTCCAGGCATTGCCGCTCACGATGGCGACGCCGATGCGCGTGCCGTTGCGGTAGACCGCCACCACCTCGTTGGCCGCGAGCGGCGCCGAGAGGGTTCCGTTGAGCTGCGGCGACGCATCGTTGGTCGTGCTGCCGGATGCGAAGCTGCCCTTCTGCGGATCGCGGTCGTCGGTGAAGTCGGTGATGGCCACCTTCTGGACGGGCGCCGTCAGGTCGAGCGTGACGGAATGGGCGAGGCTCTCCGCACCCTGGTTGCCACCGGCGCTCACGACGCGCGCGGTGTACTTGTAGGTCGCGCCGTCGGCGAGGCCCTTGTCGGCGAAACGCCAGCTGGTGCCGGTCACCGTGGCGGTACCGATCACGGCGCCGTTGCGCAGTACCTCGACCACCTCACCGGAGTTCAGGACGGCGGAGGTCGAGCCGATGAGCACCGGGTCGGCGTCGTTCGTCGTTCCGCCGTCGGCCACGGCGCCGCGGCCCGGTTCGACGTTGTCCTGCACACGCACGATCTGCACCGTCTGCGTGACGGTGGAGGTGATGACGGTGAAGCGCAGGCTGTTCGAGGCGGCACCGGCGTTGCCGGCCATGTCCATGACCCTGGCCTCGTATGTGTAGGTGGTGCCGTTCGAAAGGCCGATGTCGTTGAAGACCCAGTCGGTACCGCTCACGGTCGCGTTGCCCACGTACACGCCGTTGCGGAACACGTGCAGCTGCTCCGACCTGGCCAGCACGGCGGAGAGGGTGCCCTCCAGCCTGGGCGAATCGTCGTTGGTGCTTCCGTTGGCCGGAATGTTGCCCGAGATCGGTTCGACGTTGTCGATGGCGCGCGAGAGCGTCACGGTCTGCGACGGCGTCACCGTGTCGATGATGAAGACCGTCGGCGCCGACTTCGGCCCTTCGTTGCCCGCCGCGTCCACACTGCTCACCCTGAGGCTGTGGACGCCGTCGACCAGCTGCTTGCCGGAAGCGGGCTCGAAGCTCCATTTGCCGGAGGCGTCGGCCCTGGTGCTGCCGATCAGCACGCCGTTGTCGTAGACGTTCACCGTGCCGTTGGGCTCGGCGCCCGAACCCTTGAGTTCCGGGCGCGCGTCGTTGCTCGTTTCGCCCTGGCCGATCGGGCCCTGGACCGGGTCGACGTTGTCGATGACGCTGTCGATGACCGGTGCGTCCGTCGGCGCGGTGGCATCGACCGTCAACGTGAAGTTCGCCGAGGTCGTGCCCCTCGTGCCCGCAGCACTCGCAATGGCCGCGGTGTAAGTGTGCGTGCTTGCGTCGGCCAGCGTCGGCAGCTTGAATTCCCACGCCGTGCCTTGCACGGTGGCGGTGCCCAGCAGCACGCCGCCTTCGAGGATCTGCACGACCTCGCCCGTCTTCAGGCCCGAGACGGTGCCCTTGAGCACCGGCGTGGTGTCGTTGGTGGTGGTGCCGCTGGCGTAGTCGCCGGCATTCGGGTCCACGTCGTCGGTGTAGGCGGTGACGGCCACCGCATTGCCGGCGGTCGGCGTCGAGGTGTCGATGACCACGGTGCGGGCGTCGAACGCCGCGAGGTTGCCGGCGGTGTCCACCACCCGCACCCTGTACTCGTGGCTGCCGTCTGTGAGCACCCGTCCGTCGACGTAGCTCCAGCTGCCGCCGCTGACAACCAGGTTGACCCAGCTGGCGCCGCCATCGAGGCTGATCTGCGCGGTTTCGTCGGAAGCCAGCGTGCCGGTCAGCCTGCCGTTGATGGTCAGGCTGGTGTCGCTGGTGATGAAGTCGCCCACGACGCCGGTGTCGGTGCTGATCGACGCGATGTCGATGGCGATACCTGCCGAGTGCTGGGTGTCGATCACCACGCGCTGGCTGGTCGACTTGCCGGCATTGCCGGCGGCGTCGACGACGCGCGCCTGGAAGACGTAGTCGCCCGCCGCGAGCGGCACGGCCGTGTTGTCGAGCCGGTAGGTGTTGCCCGAGACCAGCGCCGCGTCGCGCCAGCTCGTGCCGTTGTCGAGCGAGACCTGCACCTTCTCGCCGGTGCCGGCCGCGGCGTCGAGCGTCACCGTCACGACGAGGGTGGTGTCGCTGGTGATGAAGTCGCTCGCGCTGGCGCCGGTGTCGTCGCTGATCGCGGTGATCGTCGCCGCCTGCGTCGGCGCGGTGGTGCCGACCGTGAAGGCCAGCGGCGCCGACCTCGGCCCCTCGTTGCCGGCTGCATCGACGCTGCTCGCGGTCAGGCTGTGCGCGCCGTTGGCCAGCGGCTTGCCGGCTTCCGGCGTGAAGCTCCACTTGCCCGAGCCGTCGGCGACGGCGGTGCCGATGAGCGTGTCGTTGTCGTAGACCTTGACCTTGCCGTTGGGCTCGGCCCCGGCCCCATTCATCTGGGGACGGGTTTCGTTGGTCGTGCTGCCGGAGGTGATCGGGCCGACGACCGGCGCCGTCGCGTCCATGACGCTGTCGATCGAGGGTGCCGCGGCGGGCGCGGTCCGGTCGACGGTCAGCGTGAAGGTGGCCGAGGCCTGGCCTTCGTTGCCTGCCGCATCCTCTACCTTGGCGGTGTAGCCGTAGGTGGCGCCGTCGGCCAGCCCGGAATCCTGGAAGCTCCAGGCCGTGGCGCCGGACATGGTGGCGGTGCCGATGCGCTTGCCGTCCCTGTAGATCACCACGGCCTCGCCGGTCGCGAGCGCAGCGCTCAAGGTGCCGTCGAGCTGCGGCGTGGTGTCGTTGGTGACGCTGCCGGATGCGAAGCTGCCCTGCTGCGGGGCCTGGTCGTCGGTATAGCCGGTGATCGCCGCCGTCTGGCCCGGCGCGACGAGGTCCAGCGTGATCGCATAGGCCGCGCTCTTCGCGCCTTCGTTGCCGCCGGAATTGACGACGCGCGCGGCGTAGCTGTACGTCGTGCCGTCGGCAAGGCCACTGTCGCGGAAGGTCCAGGTCGTGCCCGTCACGGTGGCGTTGCCGACCACCTTGCCGTCGCGCAGCACCTGGACCACGTCGCCCGCGTTCAGCGCGGTGGAGATCGAGCCGCCGAGCGTCGGCGCGGTGTCGTTGGTCGTGCCCCCGTTGGGCACGTTGGCCTTCACCGGGGCGGCCTGGTCGTCCACCCGGAGGATCTGGACGGTCTGCGTGACGCCCGAGGTGTTGACCGTGAAGCGCAGGCTGTTGGAGGCGGCGCCGGCATTGCCGGCCGCGTCCATGACCCTCGCCTCGTAGGTGTAGGCGGTGCCGCTGGCGAGGCCCGAGTCCTCGAAGGTCCAGGCGGTGCCAGTGACCTTCGCGATACCGGCGAGCAGGCCGTTGCGGAACACGTGCAGCCGCTCGGTGCCGCTTAGCGGCGCCGAGAGGGTGCCCTCCAGCGTCGGCGTGTCGTCGTTGGTGGTGCCGTTGGCGGGAATGTCGCCCGAGACCGGGTCGACGTTGTCGATGGCACGCACCAGCTTCACCGTCGCCGCGGGCGCGGCAGTGTCGATGCGGATCGCATGCGCGTTCGAGTCGGCGCCGGGGTTGGAAGCCGCGTCCTGCACGCGGGCCGTGTAGACGTAGGTGCTCCCGTCGGAAAGGCCGCTGTCGGCGTAGCTCCAGTGCGTGGCGTCCGTCATGGTCGCGAAGCCGATCTCCTTGCCGTCGCGCAGCACGACGACCTTCTCGCCGGCCTGCAGCGCGGCCGAGATGGTGCCGGTGACCTGCGGCGCGGTGTCGTTGGTGTAGCCGTCGTTCGGCACCGAGCCCTGCTGCGGATCGACGTCGTCGTTCACGGCCGTGATGCTGGCCTTGGTGGACGGACCCGAAAGCTTCAGCGTGATGACGTAGGGCGAGGAGGCGGTGCCGCCGCCGCCCGCGGCGTCCTCGACGCGCACGGTGTAGCTGTAGCTCGAGGCGTTGGCGAGGCCGCTGGTGTCGGTGTAGGACCAGCTCGTGCCCGAGATCGAGGCGGTGCCGATCCTGACGCCGTCGCGATACACGGCGACGAACTCGTTGCCGGCCAGGCTGCCCGACACGGTGCCTCTGAGCTCCGGCTGGGAGTCGTTGGTGGTGCCGCCGCTGGCGACGTCGCCCTGCACCGGGTCCGCGTTGTCGAACACGGTCGAGATCGTGGCCGCCTGCGTCGGCACCGATGTGTCGACGGTGATGGCGTAGCTGCCCGAGACGGCGCCCCGGTTGCCGGCCGCGTCCTCCACGCGCGCGGTGTAGGTGTAAGTGCGGCCGTCGCTCAGGCCGGTGTCGTCGAAGCTCCAGTGGGTCGCGTCGGTCATCTTCGCGGTGCCGATGACGGCACCGTCGCGCAGCACGACGACCTTCTCGCCGGCCTGCAGCGGTGCCGAAACGGTGCCCGCCACCTGCGGCGCGGCGTCGTCGGTGAAGCCGCCGTCGGCCACGGCGCCCTGCAGCGCGCCGCGGTCGTCGTTGATGGAGACGATCGCCGTCGATTGCGAAGGCGCGAGGGTGTCGACCGTGAACGCCAGCGCCGCGGACTGCGGGCCTTCGTTGCCGGCCGCATCGACGCTGCTCGTGGTGAGGCTGTGGGCGCCGTTGGCGAGCTCCTTGCCGGCCTCGGGCGTAAAGCTCCACTTGCCGGCGGCGTCCGCCGTCGCGGTGCCGATCAGCGCGCCGTTGTCGTAGATCCTGACGGTGCCGTCGGGCTCTGCGCCGGAGCCCTTGAGTTCGGGGCGCGCGTCGTTGGTGGTGCCGCCCTGGGCGATCGCCCCGGTGACCGGCGCCACGTCGTCCACGAAGCTCTCGACGACCGGCGCCGTGGTGGGTGCGCGCTGGTCGATCGTGAGCGCGAAGGCCGCCGACGCTCCGCTCTGGTTGCCCGCGGCATCCTCGATGCGGGCCGTGTAGCTGTAGCTCTTGCCGTCGGCGAGGCCGGCGTCCTGGAAGCTCCAGGCGGAGCCGCCGGACAGGGTGGCGGCGCCCAGGCGCACTCCGTCGCGGTAGACCACCACCGTGTCGCCGGCATTGAGCGTTCCGCCGATCGTGCCGTTCAGCAGCGGCGAGGTGTCGTTGATGGTGCTGCCCGACGCGAAGGTGCCAGTCTGGGGTGCCTGGTCGTCGGTGCAGCTGACGATCGCGACCGACTGCGAGGGCGCGGCGGTGTTCACGGCCAGCGAGAAGTCGGCCGAGGCCGTGCCCTTGTTGCCCGCCGCATCGGCGATCACGGCGACGTAGGTGTGCCTGCTGCCGTTGGCCAGCGTCGGCAATGCGAAGGTCCAGGCGGTGCCGTTCACGGCGGCCGTGCCCAGCAGCGCCGAGCCTTCGAATATCTGCACGACGTCGCCCGCCTTCAGGCCCGAGACGGTGCCCTTGAGCACCGGCGTGGTGTCGATCGTGCTGGTGCCGCTGCCGTAGTCGCCCAGGTTGGGCGCGACATCGTCGGTGTAGGCCGTGATGTCGACGGCGTTGCCGGTGGTTGGGCCGCTTGTGTCGATCACCACGAGCTGCGAGCTCGGCTGGGTCGTGTTGCCGGCCGCATCCACCACGCGCGTCAGCACGGTGTAGCTGCCGTCGGCCAGCGGGACGGTCGTATTGTCGAACTGGTAGCTGCCGCCGCCCGAGGGGGTCGCGTCGCTCCAGGTCTTGCCGTTGTCCAGCGAGACCTGCACCGTGGCGCCGGCCTCCACGGCCGAATCGACCTTGATGGTGAACACCAGGGTGCGGTCGCTGGTGACGAAGTCGCCGCCGCTCGAGCCGGTGTCGTCACCGATGGCAGCGAGCGTGGCCTTGGTGGTGGGCGCAGTGGTGTCCACGTTGACGGTGAAGGAGCCCGACTGCGGGCTCTCGTTGCCCACGGGGTCGACGGTCGTGGCGCCGAGGCGGTGCGTGCCCTCGGTCAGCGGCGTGGTCGGCGTGAAGCTCCAGCTGCCGTCGGCCTTGACGGTCGTGCTGCCGAGGACGCTGCCGTTGTCGTAGACCTTGATCACGTCGCCCGGCGTGGCGCCGCTGCCCGTGAGCGTGGGCGTGGCGTCGTCGGTGGGACCGCCGTTGGCGATCGGGCCCTGCACCAGGCCGACGTCGTCGGCGGCGCCGGCGATGGACGGCACCTCGGGCGCGGTGGTGTCGATGGTCAGCGCGATGGTGGCGTCGCCCTGCTTGCCCGCGGCGTTCACCGCGGTGGCGGTGTAGCTGTGCGTGCCTTCCTTCTGCAGGGGAAGCGTGAAGCGCCAGTTGCCGCCCGCGTCCGCAGTGGTGGAGCCGAGGACGGTCGAGCCTTCCTTGACGGTCACGATCGCGCCGGCCGTGGCCTTGCCCACGAGCGAGGGCGTGGTGTCGTCGGTACGCGCGCCGGGCGCGAGGTTGCCCTTGATGCCGCCCTGGTCGTCGGCGACCTGTTCGATGCTGACGACGACGTCGCTCGGGTCGACCGTGAAGTCGAGCACCGCGCTGGCGGCGCTGGTGTTGCCCGCGGCGTCGGTGACTGTGTGCGTGATGCGGTGCGTGCCGCGCCCCAGCGGCGTGCTGGGCGTGATGCTCCAGGCGCCGTCGGTGGCGGCGGTGAAGCTGCCGATGAGCGCGCCGCCGTCGTACAGGCGCACGGTGTCGCCGGCCTTCAGGCCGCTGCCGCTGAAGGTGGGCGTGGTGTCGTCGGTGGTGGCGCCGGCCGCGATAGCGCCCTGCACCGGGCCCTGGTCGTCGAAGGCGACGGCCGTGTCGGGCGTGGCCGGAGCCGTGGTGTCGAGCACGACCGGATAGAGGCCCGTGCGCGGGCTCGCCTGCCCCGCGCCGTCGACTGCCTGTGCGCTCAGGTTCTTGACGCCGTCGCCGCTCAGCGGACTGGTGGTGACGCTCCAGGTGCCGTTGGAAGCCACGCTGGTGGAGCCCACGGCCACGCCGTCGGCATACACGGTGACCACGGTGCCGGCCGTGCCGGTGCCGTTGAGCGTGAGCGTGGTGTCGTCGGTGCTGGCGTCGCGGGCGACGTTGCCCGTGACGCTGCCCCTGTCGTCGATCACGCCGATGATGGCCGGCGCCGCAGGCGGATCGCCCACCAGCGTGAAGGTCGATGCCGGCGTGGCGGCGCCGATGTTGCCCGCCGCGTCCACGGCGCGCGCCGTGAGGCTGTGCGCGCCCAGGGCCAGCGGCAGGTCGGGCGTGAAGCGCCAGCTGCCGTCGGCGTTCACCGCCGTGCTGCCGATGAGCGTGCCGTTGTCGTAGACGTTGATGACCGACACCTGCGCCGGGTCGGTCTTGCCGGTGTACTCGGGCTTGCTGTCGTCGGTCTTCGCCCCGGCGGCCAGGGGGCCCTGCACCGGGCCCACGTCGTCCAGCACCTGGATGAGGGACGAGTCGAGCGCGGGCGGCGGCGTCAGGTCGACGGTGAGCCTGAAGTCGTTGGAGCGCGGGCTCTCGTTGCCTGCCGCGTCGGTCAGCGTGTAGCCGATGCTGTGCGCGCCCTCGGCGAGCGGGGACACGGGCGTGAGCGTGCCGGCGGCCGGGTCGTAGGTGGCTGCGACCTTGTTGCCGTCGACGTACAGCGACGGCGTCAGGCCGGCTGCGATGGAGGCGATCTTGAACCCCGGCGTGGTGTCGTCGGTGAAGGTCGCGGTGCTGGCCGCGTTCTGGACCGCGCCTGCGTTGTCGACGTAGCCGGCCACGGCGTCCGGACGCACCGGCGCCGTGGTGTCGACGTTGACAACGAAGGCGGCCGAGTGCTGGCTCTGGTTGCCCACCGGATCTGTGGCCGTGACGGTGAGCTTGTGCTCGCCCTCGCCCAGCGGCGAGGTCGGGCTGGCCGTGGTGAAGCTCCAGCGTCCGTCGGATTGCACCGTGGTGCTGCCGATGGCGCTGCCGTTGTCGAAGACGGTGATGAGGTCGCCCGGCGTCGCGCCGCTTCCGCTGAGCGTGGGTCGGGTGTCGTCACTAGCGGCACCGCTGGCAAGCGAGCCCTGCACCGAACCGGTGTCGTCGACGACCGAGGCGATCACCGGAACGGCCGGCGGCGTGGTGTCGATGGTCAGCGAGAACGAGGTCTCGCTGCTCGTGCCTGCGGCGTTCACCGCCGTGGCCTTGTAGCTGTGCGCGCCTTCCGTTTGCGTGGGCAGCACGAGGTTCCAGTTGCCGGACCCATCCGCCGTGGTGGAGGCGATGGCCTTGGAGCCTTCCTTGATGGTCACGACGGCGCCGGCCGTGGCGGTGCCGACGATCGTGGGCGTGACATCGTCGGTGAAGCCGGCGGGACGCGTCTTGATCTGCTGCCCCTGCCGGGTCTCGCCCGCCTTGGTGACGGTCACCGACACCGCCGCGGTGTCGACGATGAAGCCCAGCGGCGCGCTGGCTGCGCTGGTGTTGCCGGCCGCGTCGCTGATGGTGTGCGTGATGCTGTGCGCGCCCTGCCCCAGCCCCGTCGGCGTGAATGCCCAGCTGCCATCGGCCTTGACCGTGGCGCTGCCGATCAGCGCGGCGCCGTCGTACACCCTGACGATGTCGCCAGGCGTCGCGCCGCTGCCTGCGAAAGTGGGCGTCGCGTCGTCGGTGGAGCCGCCGTTGCCGATCGCGCCCTGCACCGGGCCTGCGTCGTCGGTGGCCGACACGCTGGCCGGGGTGGCCGGCGCCGTGGTGTCGAGGATCGCGCTGTCCGTCGCCGCCGGCCTCGAGGTGTTGCCGGCAAGGTCCTGGCTGATCGCGCTGACGCGGATCGCCGCACCTTCGGCCGGGTTCGGGAACGAGACGTTGACGAAGCCGTTGGAGACATCCGCAGCGCTCAGCTTGACGCTGAACATGTGGGTGCCGTCGGTGAGGCTGATTTCATCGCCCACCGCGGCGCCGGACACGAGGGTGACCTTCACCGTCACGTCGGCTTTTTTCTCGCTGGCGTTGATGAAGCCGTCGTTATTGGCGTCCTCGACGATCGAGATGGAAATGACGGGCGCGACGCTGTCCACCGTGGCCGTGGCGGCCTGGCTGGTGTTGCCGGTGGCGTCGGTGGCGACCACGCGCAGCTGCGTGCCGTGCGGCAGCAGGCTCGTGGGCGAGATGCTGTATTCGCCGTTGCTGCCGGCGGTTGCGCTGCCGACGAGGTTGCCGGTGTCGTCCCTCACGGTGACGACCGAGCCTGCTTCCGCCGTGCCGGCGACCGTGCCGCCCGAGGTGGGCTTGACGGTCGGCGCGTCTGGGGCCTTGCTGTCGACCTTGGCCGTGGCGGGCGTGCTGGTGTTGCCGGCCGCATCGGTGGCGGTCACGCTCAGCGATGTGTCGTGCACCAGTGGCATCGCGGGCTTGACGACGTAGTTGCCGTTGCCGTCGGCCGTTGCGCTGCCGACGCTGTTACCGGCGCCGTCCTTGACGAGGACGAGCGAGCCCGCCTCCGCCGTGCCGGTGATGGTGCTGCCGCTCGTGGGCTTCACGGTGGGCGCGTTCGGGGCGGCGCTGTCGACCGTGGCCGTGGCCGCAGGGCCGGTGTTGCCCGCTGCGTCGGTGGCCGAGACGCCGAGCATCGTTCCGTGCGGCACGGGGGTCGCGGGCTTCACGGTGTAGTTGCCATTGGCGTCCGCTGTCGCGCTGCCGATCGGCTTGCCGGCACTGTCCTTGACGGTGACCACCGAGCCGGATTCGGCCGTGCCGGTGATCGACGCGCCGTTGGTCGGGGCGACGGTCGGCCTCGCCGGGGGCACGGCATCCACGGTGGCGGTGGCCGCAGCGCTGGCGTTGCCTGCTGCATCGGTGGCCACCGCGGTGATCTTCGCGCCGTCCTCCAGCGGCTTGGCCGGGGTGACGGCGTAGGTGCCGTCGGTGGCGGCGGTCGCGCTTCCGACCACCTTGCCCGCGCCGTCCTTGACGGTGACCACCGAGCCGGCCTCGGCGCGGCCGGTGATCGGGTCGCCGTGGGTGGGGTCGATCGTCGGCGCGTCGGGCGCCTTGGCGTCGACCTTGGCCGTTGCAGGCGCGCTGGTGTTGCCGGCCGCGTCGGTCGCAGTGACCTGCAGCACGGTGTCGTGCGCGGGAGCGGTCGCGGGCTTGACGCTGTAGTTGCCGCTGCCGTCGGCCGTCGCGCTGCCGATGGTGTTGCCGGCACCGTCCTTCACGGTGACGAGCGAGCCGGCCTGGGCCGTGCCGGTGATCGTGGTGCCGTTCGTCGGGTTGACGGCCGGCGCCGACGGAGACACGGCATTGACGGTCGTCCTGGCTTCAGGGCTGCTGTTGCCGGCGGCGTCCGTCGCGGCCACGTGCAGGACCGTGCCGTGGGCGGGAGGCGTCGTCGGCTTGAAGCTGTACGCACCACCGGTCGTGGCGGTCGTGCTGCCGATGAGCTTGCCCGCGTCGTCCGTGATGGTGACCACTGAGCCGGCCTCGGCCTTGCCGGTGACGAGGCTCCCGTTGGTCGGATCGACGGTGGGCCTGGCCGGCGGATCGTTGTCGACCGTGGCCGTGGCGGGCTGGCTGGCGTTGCCGGCCGCGTCGGTCGCGACCACGCTGATCTTCACGCCGTCCTGCAGCGAGCGGGCCGGCGTGACGGCGTATTCGCCGTTGCTGCCCGCGGTCGCGCTGCCGACGAGGTTGCCGGTGCCGTCCCTGGCGGTGACCAGCGAGCCTGCTTCGGCCGTGCCGGCAATGGTGCTGCCCGAGGTCGGCTTGACCGTGGGTGCATCGGGGGCCTTGTTGTCGACCTTGGCCGTGGCGGGTGCGCTGCTGTTGCCGGCCGCGTCGGTGGCAGTCACGCTCAGCGCTGTGTCGTGCGCCGGCGGCGTTGCAGGCTTGACGGCGTAGTTGCCGTTGCCGTCCGCCGTCGCGCTGCCGATGAGATTGCCCGCGGCGTCCTTGACGGTCACGACGGAGCCTGCTTCGGCCGTGCCGGCGATGGTGTCGCCGCTCGTGGGCTTGACGGTGGGCGCGTTCGGAGCGGCGCTGTCGACCGTGGCCGTGGCCGCAGGGCCGGTGTTGCCGGCCGCGTCGGTGGCCGAGACGCCGAGGGTCGTGCCATGCGCCAGAGGGGTCGCGGGCTTGATGGCGTAGTTGCCGTTGGCATCGGCCGTGGCGCTGCCGATCGGCTTGCCGGCCTGGTCCTGCACCGTGACGACGGAGCCGGCTTCGGCCTTGCCGGTGATGGTGCTGCCGTTGGTCGGCTCGACCGTGGGCCTGCCTGGGGCGACCGCATCCACGGTGGCGGTGGCCGCAGCGCTGGCGTTGCCTGCTGCATCGGTGGCCACCGCGGAGATCTTCGCGCCGTCCTCCAGCGGCTTGGAGGGCGTGACGGTGTAGGTGCCGTCGTTGCCGGCGGTCGCGCTGCCGACCACCTTGCCCGCGCCGTCCTTGACCGTGACCACAGAGCCGGCCTCGGCGCGGCCGGTGATCGGGTCGCCGTGGGTCGGATTGATCGTCGGCGCGTCGGGCGCCTTCGCGTCGACCTTGGCGGTTGCAGGCGCGCTGGCGTTGCCGGCCGCATCGGTCGCGGTGACCTGCAGCACGGTGTCGTGCGCGGGGGCGGTCGCGGGCTTGACGCTGTAGTTGCCGCTGCCGTCGGCCGTCGCGCTGCCGATGGTGTTGCCGGCACCGTCCTTCACGGTGACGAGCGAACCCGCCTCGGCCGTGCCGGTGACGGTGTTGCCGTTGGTGGGCTTCACGGTCGGTGCGGCAGGAGCGACGCTGTCGACCGCCGCTCGTGTTTCGGGACTGACGTTGCCCGCGGCATCGGTCGCGGTCACGCGTATCACCGCGCCATTCGGCAAAGTGGCCGACGGCTTGATGCTGTAGGTGCCGTCGTTGCCGGCGGTCGCGCTGCCGATGAGGTTGCCCGCGTCGTCGGTGATCTTGACGACGGAGCCGACTTCCGCCGTACCCGTGACGAGGCCGCCTTGCGACGGATCGACCTTCGGCGCTGCAGGCAGCACGCGGTCGACAGTCGTCCTGGCTTCGGGGCTGACGTTCCCGGCAGCGTCGGTGGCGACCGCGCGCAGCACCGTGCCGTGCGCCGGAACGGTCGCGGGCTTGATGCTGTAGGCGCCGTTGGACGCGGCGATCGCGCTGCCGATGAGCTTGTCCGTGTCGTCGGTGATGCGGACCACGGAGCCGGCCTCGGCCGTGCCGGTGATCATGTTGCCGTTGCTCGGCTCGATGATCGGTGCGGGGGGTGGGACGCTGTCGACCGTCGCGGTGGCTTCCGGGCTCGCGTTGCCTGCTGCATTGGTGGTCACGACGTGCAGCACCGTGCCATTCGGCGGAGTGACGGCCGGCGTGATGCTGTAGGCACCGAGCGAATCGGCCGTCGTGCTGCCGATCAGCTTGCCTGCGTCGTCCCTGACGGTGACCACCGAACCGGGTTCCGCCGTGCCGGTGATGGGGCTGCCATCGGTCGGGTTGATGGTGGCCGCCGGCAGCGCCGTGCGGTCGACCGTGGCCCGTGCCTCCGGGCTGGTGTTGCCAGCGGCATCTGTGGAGGCAACGTGCAGCACGGTGCCGTGCGCCGGCGGCGTCGCCGGCGTCACGGTGTAGGTGCCGTTGGATTCGGCGGCAGCGCTGCCGATGAGGTTGCCCGCGTCGTCCTTCACCGTGACGATCGAGCCGGCCTCGGCCTTGCCCGAGATGCGGTTTCCGTTGGTCGGGCTGATGGTCGGCGTGACGGGCACGACGCCGTCCACCGTGCCGCGTGCTTCGGAACTCGCGTTGCCGGCCGCGTCGGTGGCGAAGGCGCGCAGCACGGTGCCGTCGGCCAGGACGAACGCGGGCTTGATGCTGTAGGCACCGTTCGCGGCCGCCGTCGTGCTGCCGATGACATTGCCGGCGCCGTCGCGGACCGTGACGACGGAAAGGGCCTCGGCGAAGCCCGAGATCAGCTTGCCGTTGGTCGGATCGATCGAGGGCTGCCCGGGCGGCACGGCATCGACCGTGGCGTTCGCGCTCGGGCCGGTGTTGCCGGCTGCGTCGGTGGCGCTGACCTGAAGCACCGTGCCGTCGGAGGGCGGCACGGCAGGCCGGATGGCGTAGGCACCGCCGCCGTCTGCGGTCGCGCTGCCGATGAGCTTGCCGGCACCGTCCTTGACGGTGACCACCGATCCGGCCTCGGCCGTACCCGAGATCAGGCTTCCGTTCGTCGGCTTGACCGTGGGCGCGCCGGGCGCCTGGCCATCGACCGTGGCCCGCGCGGGCTGGCTGGTGTTGCCTGCGGCGTCGGTGGCCGTCACGTTCAGTGCGGTGTCGTGCGTCAGCGGCGTTGCCAGCTTGATGCTGTAGTTGCCGTTGCCATCGGCCGTCGCGCTGCCGATCAGCTTGCCGGCGCCGTCCTTGACGATGACCACCGTGCCGGCCTCGGCCGTGCCCATGATCGAGCCGCCGTTCGTCGGGTCGACCTTCGGCGCGGCTGGCAGTTCGCTGTCGACCGTGGCGCGCGTCTCGGGGCTGGTGTTGCCGGCCGCGTCGGTGGCGGTTGCGCGCAGCACGGTGTTGTGCGGCGGAACGGTCGCAGGCTTGATGCTGTAGCGGCCGTTCGAATCGACAGCCGCGCTGCCGACGAGGTTACCGGCGCCGTCGCGGATGGCGACGATCGAGCCCTGCTCGGCCGAGCCGGTGATCAGGCTGCCGTTGGTCGCATCGACAGAGGGCTTGGAAGGTGGCGTACCGTCCACCGTGGTGGTGGCGGGCTGGCTGGCGTTGCCCGCCCGGTCGGTCGCCACGGCGGTGATGGTGGTGCCATCCGCAGCAGGCGTCGTGGGGACGATGCTGAACTTGCCGTTCGAATCTGCCGTCGCGCTGCCGATCAGCTTGCCGCCGCCATCCTTCACGGTGATCACCGAGCCCGCTTCGGCCGTACCGGTGATCGCACCTCCGTTGCTGGGATTGAGCTTGGGCGCGTCGGGCGCCTTGCCGTCGACGGTGCTGCGCGCAGGCTGGCTCGTGTTGCCGGCCGCATCGGTCGCAGTGACGTTCAGCTGCGTGTCGTGCGGCAGCTGTGTCGTCGGCTTGATGCTGTAGTTGCCGTTGCCATCGGCCGTCGCGCTGCCGATCAGCTTGCCGGCGCCGTCCTTGGCGACGACCACCGTGCCGGCCTCGGCCGTGCCCGTGATCGAGTTGCCGTTCGTCGGGTCGACCTTGGGAGCGCCGGGCAGTTCGCTGTCGACCGTGGCGCGCGTCTCGGGGCTGGTGTTTCCGGCGGCGTCGGTGGCGGTTGCGCGCAGCACGGTGTTGTGCGGCGGAACGGTCGCAGGCTTGATGCTGTAGCGGCCGTTCGAATCGGCGGCGGCGCTGCCGACGAGATTGCCGGCGCCATCACGGACGGTGACGATCGAGCCCTGCTCGGCCGAGCCGGTGATCAGGCTGCCGTTGGTCGCATCGACGGAGGGCCTGGAAGGCGGCGTGCTGTCCACCGTGGCGGTGGCGGGCTGGCTGGCGTTGCCTGCCCGGTCGGTCGCGACGGCGGTGATGGTGGTGCCATCCGCCACGGGCGTTGCGGGAGCGATGCCGAACTTGCCGTTCGCATCGGTCGTAGCGCTGCCAATGAGCTTGCCGGCCCCGTCCTTGACGGTGACGACCGAGCCGGATTCGGCCGTGCCGGTGATCCGGCTGCCGTCTGTGGGATTGACGACCGGTGCGAGCGGGGCCGTGCCGTCGACCACCATCGTGGCGGGCGAGCTCGCATTGCCGGCGGCGTCGGTGGCGACGACGCTGACCTGGGCGCCATCGGCCAGCGGCGTGACGGGAACGAGGCTGAACTTGCCGTTCGCATCGGCCGTCGCGCTGCCGACGAGCTTGCCGGCGCCATCCTTGACGGTGACGACGGAGCCGGTCTCGGCCGTGCCGCTGATCGTGCGGCCGGAACTCGGATCGACGGTGGGCGCGGAGGGGGGCAGGCTGTCGACGGTGGCCCTGGCTTCGGGGCTGTCGTTGCCTGCAGGGTCGGTCGCGACGACGCGCAGCACGGTGCCGTGCGACGGAACGGTCACTGGCTTGATGCTGTAGCGGCCGTTCGAATCGGCGGTCGCGCTGCCGAGCAGGTTGCCCGCACCGTCCCTGACGGTGACGACGGAGCCGGCCTCGGCACTGCCGGTGACCAGGCTGCCGGCGGTCGGATCGACCGTGGGCCTTGCCGGAGGAACGCCGTCGACCGTGGTCCTGGTTTCAGGGCTGGTGTTGCCGGCGGCGTCGGTGGCGGTGACGCGCAGCACCGCGCCGTCGACGGGCGGCGTCTTGGGCGCGATGCTGTAGAAGCCGTTGGACCCGACCGTCGCGCTGCCGACAACATTGCCGGAGACGTCCCTGACGGTGACGACCGAGCCGGGCTCCGCACGGCCCGTGATCGCACTGCCGTGCGTCGGATCGACCGAAGGGGCGGCCGGCGGCACGCGGTCCACCGTGGCCAGGCCTTCGGCACTCACGTTGCCGACGGCGTCCGCGGCCGTGACGTGCAAAACCGTGCCGTCCGCCAGTTGTGCCGCGGGCGCGACGCTGAACTTGCCGGCGGCGTCCGCGGTGGTGCTGCCGATGAGCTTGCCCGTTGCGTCCTTGACCGTGACGACGGAGTTGGCCTCGGCCGTGCCTGCGACCACGCTGCCGTTCGTCGCGTTGACCAGTGGCGCGTCCGGCGGCCTGCTGTCGACCGTGGTGGTCGCGGGCCGGCCCACGTTGCCGGCCAGGTCCTTCGCGACGACGTAGATCACGGTGCCGTCCGACGGCGGGTTCGCGGGAACGAGGGAGTAGGTGCCGTCGGCCGCGGTGGTCGTGCTGCCGATGAGGTTGCCCTTGCTGTCCGTGACGGTGACCACGGAATCGGGCTCGGAGGTGCCCGTGATCGGGCTGCCCTTCGTCAGGTTGACCGTGGGCGTCGGCGGCGTGCCGTCGACGACGGCCGTGGCGGGCTTGCTGGTGTTGCCGGCGGCATCGGAGGCGACGACTTTGATCACCACGCCGTTGGCCGGCGGCCTGGTCGGCGTGAAGCTGTACACACCATTGGACGCGGCGGTCGTGCTGCCGATGAGGACGCCCTTGTCGTCGGTGATCGTGACCACCGCGCCGGCCTCCGCTGTGCCGGTGATGGGGCTGCCGTCGGTCGGATTCACCTTGGGCGTGGCGGGCGGCGTCGCATCGATGGTGGCGGTGGCCGGCTGGCTGGCGTTGCCGGCCGGGTCGGTCGCAACGACGCTGATGGTCGCGCCGTCCGCGGGAGGCGTCGTGGGGGTGATGCTGAACGCACCGTTGGAAGCGGCGGTCGCGCTGCCGATGACCTTGCCCGCGCCGTCCTTGACGGTGACGACCGAGCCGGCCTCGGCATTGCCCGTGATCAGGCTGCCGTTGGACGGGTTGACCGTGGGTCGCGACGGCGCGGTGCTGTCGGCCGTGGTGCTGGCGGGTGCGCTCGCATTGCCGGCTGCGTCGGTGGCCACGACCTTGATGGCGGTGCCGTCGGCCAGCGGCGTCGGCGGCTTGATGCTGTAGCTGCCGTCCTGGGCCGCCGTGGTGCGGCCGATCACGTTGCCGCGTCCGTCGGAGGCGGTGACCACGGCGCCGGGCTCGGCGCTCCCGGCGATGGTCGTGCCGTTGGTGGGAACGATGGTAGGGACCGGGGGCGCCACGCTGTCGACGGTCGTGCGCGCCTCGGAGCTGGTGTTTCCGGCCGAGTCCACCGCGACGACGCGGATCTCCGTGCCGTGCGGCGGAGGCGAGGACGGCTGGACCACGTAGCGGCCATCGGCCTCGACGGTCGCGCTGCCGATTTCCTTGCCCGTGTTGTCGGTGACGCGGACGGTGGTGCCGGGCTGAGCCGTGCCGGTGATCAGCCTGGCATTGGTCGGGTTGACGGTGGGCCGGCCCGGCGGCGACGCGTCGGAGGGGGACGTGAGCGGCGTGGAAGGCGAAGGTATGAGCGCCATCGCCGAACCGGCGCCCGCCCCACCACCTCCTCCGCCTCCGCCTCCGGCAGCACCGGCGGCTGCCAGTCCGCCGCCCAGCAGCCAGGGCAGCACGCCGAAGTTGAAGTCCTGCTCCAGCAGCAGGGGCTCGATCGCGTCGATGCCCGAATAACTGAGCGCCAGTTCGCCCTGCCCTTCGCCGAAGCCGGTCAGCCACAGGCCACCCTTCTCGTCGTCGAGCACGAGGTCGCTCTTGTGGCCATCGAAGGACGAGAAGAACTCGCGGATGGTGACGACCTCGCCCGAGATGGAGGTGATGACCAGGTCGTTGCCGACGCGGCGCATTCCCTTGACCTGTTCCCTGGACAGCCCTACCCGGACGACCGCCGCTTCCTTCAGGAACACCTCGTTCACCGAGACGGGCGTACCGTCTCCACTGCGTTTGCTGACAACCTTCAACGAAATCATTTACTGCTCCCTGATTTTTCGATCTAAAAGTGAATTCCCGGGAGCTCCGGCTATGTTGCTCGGATGCATCCCGAAAAGTAAAAAACAAAAGGATGGCCGGCGCCCGAATTACAAGCGCTGGCCCAACAATTGCCCGCGATGCAGGCAACCCTCAATTCATCTGAGGAACATCGGCGAGACGGTGTGCAGCTTGTATCCCTGGCCGAATACGGCGCGCAGCATCAATCCATTGGCCGGTTCTATATTGAGCTTCCTGCGAATCTTGAAAACGCAGACATCCAATGCGCGAGAGCGCAGGCTGACGGTGTCCCGCCAGAAAAGGCCATAGAGCTGCTCCCGGCTCAAAAGGCAATCCCTGTTCCTGAACAATTCGAGGGCGAGGTCGAATTCACGGGGCTGCAGGTACATTTCCCGCTCTTCGTGGAACACACGGCGTTCGCTGATCTGGAAACGGTAGCCCCGGTAGATCAGGAGCTCGTTTCTTCCCGCGCCATATGCAGCGAGAGTGGTGCGGTGAAGCAGGCCCTGGGCTTTCGATCTGACCTCGTCCAGATCGAAGGGATGAAGCACGAAATCGAAATTCCTCTCGCCCGAAAACTCACGTTCGATGCCCTGTTGTGCAGCGACGCTGTCGCTGTTGACGGCGAACAGCAGCGGCGCGTCTATCAGGGCGCGGACCGAGTCCAGCCACTGCACGGTGGCGTCCACGGGCAACGGCAGCAGGACCAGCCCCGAGCGCTGCCCTGCCTGAAGCGAGCCAATGAAATCGCCCAGCAGATCGAAGCCGTCGGCGTGGGACTGCTCGCGCTGGCGCGGCGGCAGATAAATCAGCTGGGATTTGTCCAGGCTCAGGGCCTGGGCGCGAGACTCCGGCGAAACCATTCCAAACTCTCCGTTCAACGTTGGATTTCATGGAGAGCGCGTTCACCGCATCCCCATGATCCCTTTCGGGCTGGGGAATGTATCTATTTACAATCGGATCAGACAATGTCGGTCATTGACTTCAAATGACCTACATTGACCAATTCATGCATGCATAAAGTGAAAACTTTTGTGTAATGAATGGAAGAAAATCACAAAGTTGGGGGAGGAGCCAGAAAACTTCTTGTCCTGGCCTAAAGTCAATGCGCATTAATGACGATGAATGTCATCAAATGCTGCCAAAGACGCTGAAAACGTTTTCTTTCTGGCATCGAAAAATTCACGCTTCGCCACGGCGTGCCGAAGGCCTCCACGCCGTCGGGGAAGCCCGCCGATTTCAGCGCGGCAGCCCGATGGGAGTCGGTTGCAGCGGAATCGTCAGACGGAACACCGTGCCCTCGGCATCGCTGGAGAGCAGCACCACGTCTCCGCCGTGCTGGCGGGCGATGGTCCGCGAGATGTGGAGCCCCAGCCCCGAGCCGGGCACCTGGGTCGACGTGACTCCCCTGAAGTAGCGCTCGAAGAGGCTGCCTCGCTCGCCGTCGGGGATCGGTTCTCCCTGATTGCAGACCGTCACACTGAAAAGCCCTGTCCCGGATTCGCATCGCACCGTGACCGCCGAATCGGCAGGCGAGTACTTCAGGGCGTTGTGGACCAGGTTGCGGATCGCCATTTCGATTCTTGCCGGGTCGCCCTCGCACATCGTCCGCTGCGCTGGCGCCTCGACGCCGAGGCGGGCGTTTTCTTCAGGCAGCCCGACGCCCCGGACGCTTTCGATCACCTCGCGCAAATCGAAGCTGCGTGCGGCAGGCCTGGGGGAACCGGTCTCCAGCGCGTCGTCCTGAAGGATGTTCTCGATGAGCACGGCGAGGCGGCGGGTGGCCTTGCGGATCTTGCCGACGGCGCGCTTGACGGCCTCGTCCCGGCCGGACGGCGACAGCTCCAGGGCATGCGCCACAGCGTCGACAACGGCGAGCGGCGTGCGGAACTCGTGCGAGACGACAGCGACGAATTCGCGCTGGCGCACCCGTTCCTCCAGCGCCGTCTTGGCGACTTTCATCGAATCGAAGGCGCGCTTGCGCTCCGCGCGCAGCGCAAGTTCCGCCCGCCGTGAACGGCTGGCCACCGCGAAGTTGAGCATTGCCAGGTTCGCGAGCTGAAGCATGGGAATCCAGAACTCGAGGATGAACGGGTTCTTCATGGTCACGAACCCCAACAGCACCAGCAGGTAGAAGGTCCAGGACAGGTTCACGCAGGTGAAGACGACGGCCGCCAGCAGGTAGTGGAACGCCCGGTGGCGGACCATCAGCCAGACGACGAACCCGAGGTTGAAGAAGCCGACCGTGATCTGCAGGTAGGCCGCCGCATGGATGGCGGCGTCCACCCCGCCCGCCGAAAGAACCGCCATGGCCGCGAAGGCCAGCGCCGCGGCCTTCATGAACCAGGCCGCCCGCGGCGAGTAGCTGTCGTAGTCGAAGAACCGCCACGCGAACACGGCGGCGATCGACATCAGCGCACCCGAGCTCGCATCGACGAAGCGGTCGGCCACCAGCGGCGCATCGGGAAACATCAGCGAGCTCGCGTAGCCGAGCATGGAGGCGACGGCCACCAGCATGGAGAACAGGAAGAGCGCGTAGACCGGGTAGATGCCGTTGCGCAGCCAGACCCAGAAGATCAGGTTCATCAGCACCATCACGCCGATGGCACCGGCGAACGCCGAGAGGAAAGCCATCCGGCTCGCCTCCGCCCGCTCCAGCCCGGCCCGTTGCCAGACGTGCAGGCACAGGGGAGCCAGGCCATGCGTCTTCACCCGCACGTAATAGGTTTCGGGCGATGAGCCCACCACGACGGGGAAGGCCATCATGCTGCTGCGGATGGCCCGGTCGACGAAGGGCTGCTGGTCGCCCAGTCGCTCGACCGCAATCCTGCCGGAGGCATCGCGCCGGTAGACCTCCACGTCGTCGACCCAGTTGGGGAATATCTGGATGGCCCATTGCGAAAGCGCGCCGGGCTCCTGCTGCAAGGAAAACCTGATCCAGTAAATCTCGCCTGCCCGAAGTCGGCCGAGGCGGGTATCTCCGGCTATAAACTCCACGCCGCCGCGGGCTGAAATAATGTCCTCGATGGAAGTATTTCCGGATGTATCAATGAATATTTCCTCTTGGCCGAGCAACGAGACGGGTTCTTTCAGCCCTTGATCGCTGCGAAGCACAAGAGCATGTGAACAAAGCGAAATCAGCCACAGCGCCATCCCCGCGATCAAAACAAGACATCTATTTCTTTTCATGTTGTTGATATTGTCCGGCGAATCTTCGGCGCCAGCAGCGCGTCGCAGCCGAGACCGAGGAGAGGTGCATCATGAATATTCCGAACTCCAATACCGATAAAAAGATAACCGTCTACCTGATCGAGGACGAAGAAGACCTTCAGGAAGCACTGGTCTACAGCCTCGAGCAACTGGGTTTCAAGGCCTCCGGCTTCTCGACGGCGGCGGAGTTCTACAGGGCCTACGCGGTCAATCGATGCGACGTGGTAGTGATCGACATCGAACTGCCGGACGAGAACGGTTTTTCGATCGCCCAGCACCTGCGTTCCGCCAGCAATGTCGGGATCGTCTTCGCAACCGCGCGCGGCGACCTCAGCGACCGGGTGCGCGGCCTGCGCGGCGGCGCCGATGCCTATTTCGTGAAGCCGGTGCATGCCGAGGAGCTCGCGGCCTCGATCGAAGCCATCTACCGACGCATCAAGGCAGCCGAGGCGAGCGCCGGCCGGGCGCTGCAGCCGCATCAACCCGAGACGCCGCGCGGCACGGGGCGCTGGGTGCTCAAGGAAGGCGACTGGATCCTGTACGCCCCCGATGGCCGGGCGCTGCGCCTCACGATGTCGGAGCGCGCCATCGTCACCAGCCTGTTCAAGCAGCGCAACAAGCCCGTCGACCGGACGCAGCTCGCAGCCGCGCTGGGCGGCGGCGATCTCGAGAACTTCGACCTGCAGCGCGTCGATGCCGTGGTCAGCCGGCTGCGGCGCAAGGCGACGGCGGCGGGCATTTCACTGCCACTGCATGCCGTGAGAGGCACCGGCTACCAATTCCAGACCTGAGCTCAAGAGCGGGCCGCCCGCAGGATGCGGCTGCAGCCCTACTTGAACTCGTCGACCGTCAGCCCGAGCTTGCGCACCTTATCGTGCAACGTCTGCCGCGCGATGCCCAGGGCGGCGGCCGTGGCGGGTTGGTCGCCGCGCTGGCGCCGCAGTTCCTCGACGATCACCGCGCGCTCGAACGATTCCACCTGCTGCGGCAGACCCCGCGGCAAAGCCGGCACACCTTGCGCGCTGCCATGCGTCTGCGTCAGGCGCTCCCCCAGGAGCCCCAGCACGAAGCGGTCGGCCACGTTGCGCAGTTCGCGCACATTGCCGGGCCAGGCGTAGGCCATCAGGTCGGCCAGCTGCGCGTTGCTCAGCAGCGGCGCGGGCCGGTCGTAGCGGGTCGCGGCCTGGAGCGTGAAATGCTCGAACAGCAGCGGAATGTCTTCCCGACGCTCGCGCAGGGGCGGCAGCTCGATGAAGGCCACGCCCAGGCGGTAGTACAGGTCGGCCCTGAACTTCTGCTGGTCGCTCATGGCCTTCAGGTCGTCCTTGCTCGCGGCCACCACGCGGCAGTCGAAGGGAATGGTCTTGTTGGAGCCGATGCGCTCGATGCTGCGCTCCTGCAGCGCGCGCAGCAGCTTGATCTGCACCGCCATCGGCATGCTCTCGATCTCGTCGAGGAAGAGCGTGCCGCCGCTGGCGTATTCGAACTTGCCCACGCGCATGCGGCTCGCGCCGGTGAAGGCGCCGGCCTCGTGGCCGAAGAGCTCGCTCTCGGCCAGCGACTCGGGCAGCCCGCCGCAGTTCAGCGGCACGAAATGCTGGCGCCGGCGCGCGCTGTGGTCGTGCAGGCAGCGCGCGACCAGCTCCTTGCCGGTGCCGGTCTCGCCGTAGACCAGCACGTCGGCCGACGTCTCGGCCAGCGTCTTCACGGTCTGGCGCACCTGCTGCATCTGCGCCGAACGGCCTATCAGCACCGACTGGATGCCCTGCCAGTTCTCCAGCGCGTCGCGCAATGCGCGCACCTGCAGGCTGAGCTGCCGCCGCTCGATGGCGTGGCGAACGATGGCTACCAGCCGTTCGGAACTGAAGGGTTTCTCGATGAAGTCGTAGGCGCCCTCGCGCATGGCCTGCACGGCCATCGCGATGTGGCCGTGGCCGGTGACCAGGATCACCGGCAGCTCGGGGTCGACGGCGCGCAGCTCGGGCAGCCACTCGGTGCCGCTCAGGCCCGGCAGGCGCACGTCGCTGATGACGACCGCCGGCACGCCGAACGTGATGTGCGCCCGCGCGCGCTCAGCGCTCGGGAAGGACTCGACTTCGAAACCGGCCAGGGTCAGCACCTGGGTGGTGCTGACGCGGACGTCTTCGTCGTCCTCGATCAGCATCACCCGGATCGCAGGGGCTTCGCTCACTTGGGGATCACTCCTGTTGTGCAATGGAAAGGGCGTCGGCAACCGGCGGGTTGCTGCTGCTGTCGTGGATCACGGCAATCGCCGCCGGCAGGTCGACGACGAAGCATGCCCCGCCGCCGTCCAGGTTGGCCGCGCGCAGCGTGCCGTCCATGGACCGCACCAATTGTGCCGAGATCACGAGCCCCAGTCCCAGGCCCGACCCCGCCGCCTTGCCGGTGACGAAGGGTTCGAACAGCCGCTGCAGGATGTCCGGGCGGATGCCCGGGCCGGTGTCGGTCACCGACAGCAGCACGCGGCCCTCCTTCGGCCGTGCTTCCAGGCGCAGCTTGCGTACCGGCGCGTCCTGCATCGCGTCGATGGCGTTGCGCATCAGGTTGGCGAGCACGCTGCCGAGCGCGGCCTCCTCCGCCATCACGCTCAGCGCGGGCGGCTGCACGTCGACCTCGATGGCGACGCGCTGCTTGCGCGAAGCCTCGGCCACGATCACCTGTGCGTCGGCGATCGCATGCGACAACAGCACCGGCGCCAGCGGCAACTCGCTCTTGTAGGCGAAGGTGCGCAGCTGCGAGGTCAGCCGCGCGAGCCGGTCGACCATGCCGCGGATGCGCTCGAGGTTGCCTCGCACGTCTTCCAGCCGGTTCTTGTCGAGCAGGATGGACGCGCTTTCCGAGAGCGTGCGCATCGCGGTGAGCGGCTGGTTGAGCTCATGCACCACGCCGGCCGACATCTGCCCCAGCGCCGCCATCTTGCCGGCATGCACCAGCTCGCCCTGCGCCGCGCGAAGCTGCGCGGTGCGCGCGGCCACGGTCGATTCGAGCGTATCGTGCGCCGCCTGCAGCGCGGCCTGGTTCGCAAGCTTCTGGCGCACGGCGCGGCGCCGCTGCCACAGCGCCACGGCCACCAGCAGCAGCACCGTCATCGCGAGGCCGGCGGTGATGGCCGCGTTGCGCGCCGCCACATGCAGCGGCGCGAGGTTGTCGAGCACCACCAGCTGCCATGGCGCGCCGCGCAGGGTGCGGGCCGAGGCGAGCTGATCGACGCCGTCGAGCGAGATCACCTGCACGTCGCGGTCCAGCGCTTCCTTCTGCGTCCACTGCAGCGGCTGCAGCGCGGCCTCGCCGTAGGGCCGCGAGCGCAGCACCTCGGCGCGCTGCAGTGCGTCCAGCGGCAGCAGCGGCCTGAACTTGATGTCCTCGCGCGTCGAGAGAATGACCACGCCGCGCTGGTCGATCAGCGCCACGTCGCCCGGCAGCTTGCGCCAGGCGCGCTCGGCTTCCTCGAGGTTGATCTTCACCGCCACCACGCCGCGCGAGGCCTGCCCGCGTCGCAGCGCATACGACAGGTAGTAGCCCGGCTTCTTGCTGGTGATGCCCACGCCGTAGAAGCGGCCCCTGCCCTGCCCCAGCGCGTCGATCACGTAGGGCCGGAACGACAGGTCCTGGCCCACGGTGGTGCCGGGCTTGTCCCAGTCGGAAGCCGCCAGCGAGGTGCCGGAGGCGTCGAGCACGTAGAGCATTTCCGCTCCGGCCGCGGCGTTGACGCCGTCGAGGTAGCGGTTGACCGAATCGCGCAGCCGCATGTCCGACGGCGTGCCGAGCAGGGCCGGCACCAGGGGCGTCATCTCCAGCAGCGCGGGCAGGTAGTCGAAGCGGGCGAGGTCGGCGTCCAGGCCGGTGGCGAGCATGTCGAGCCGATGGTCGGCGGCTTCGCGCAGCCGGGCCAGGCCGGTCTGCATCGCGACCTGATAGCCCGCGAAGGCGGCCACGGCCACCAGGGCCAGCGCGCCGCCCCATCGGGGCAGGCCGCGCCATCCTCTCGTCGCCTGGTCGGAGTGTGGGTCTAGACGCCGGGCCGGCTCCCTTGGATTCATGGGCCCGTTATTGCACAAGGCCGGGCCTCCCGCATTAGTGGCAGCCCGATGGCCCCAGGGCGGGGCCGGAGGGAGCGGAAAAAAGATCAGGAAGCCTGGCGCGCGCCGCTGGCAGGCATGTGCGTCTCGGTGGCGTCGAGCACGCGCTCGGGCTCGTCGGCCTCGGCCGTGCTTTCCTGGTTCAGGTGCTGGTTCATGCGCACGGTGTCGAGGTCGCCCGTCCACTTGGCGACCACGAGGGTGGCCACGCCATTGCCGATCAGGTTGGTGAGCGCGCGGGCTTCCGACATGAAGCGGTCGATGCCCAGGATGAGCGCCAGCCCCGCCACCGGCACGTGCCCCACCGCCGACAGCGTCGCCGCCAGCACGATGAAGCCGCTGCCCGTGACGCCCGCCGCGCCCTTCGAGGTCAGCAGCAGCACCGCCAGCAGCGTGAGCTGCTGCGTCAGCGTCATGTCGGTGTTGGTGGCCTGCGCGATGAATACCGCCGCCATCGTCAGGTAGATGGAGGTGCCGTCGAGGTTGAACGAGTAGCCGGTCGGAATCACGAGACCGACCACCGACTTCTTCGCGCCCAGGTTCTCCATCTTGGCCATCATGCGCGGCAGCACCGATTCGCTGGACGAGGTGCCCAGCACGATCAGCAGCTCTTCCTTGATGTACTTGATGAACTTCCAGATGCTGAAGCCGTGGAATCGCGCAATGAGCCCCAGCACCACGAAGATGAAGAGCAGGCAGGTGGCGTAGAAGGTGGCCATCAGCTGGCCGAGCTGCAGCAGCGAGCTCACGCCGTACTTGCCGATGGTGAAGGCCATGGCACCGAAGGCGCCGATGGGCGCGACCTTCATGATGTAGCCGACGATCACGAAGAGCACGTGCGAGCCCTTCTCGATCACGTCGAACACCAGCGTGCCGCGGCCGCCGAAGCGGTGCAGCGCGAAGCCGAACATCACGGCGATCAGCAGCACCTGCAGGATCTCGCCCTTGGCGAAGGCGTCGACCACGGTGTTGGGAATGATGTTGAGCAGGAAGTCGGTGGTGCTCTGCATCTTGCCCGGGCCGGTGTAGGCCGCGATGCTCTTGGTGTCGAGCAGGCTCACGTCGACATTCATGCCCGCGCCGGGCTTGAGCACGTTCACCAGCACCAGGCCCACGATGAGCGCGATGCTGCTGACGATCTCGAAATACAGCAGCGCCATGCCGCCGGTCTTGCCGACCTTCTTCATGTCCTCCATGCCGGCGATGCCGACCACCACCGTGCAGAAGATGATCGGCGCGATGATCATCTTGATCAGCTTGATGAAGCCGTCGCCCAGCGGCTTCATGGAGGCGCCAGTGTCGGGATAGAAGTGGCCCAGGAGCACCCCCAGCACGATGGCCGTGATGACCTGGAAGTACAGGGATTTGTAGAAGGGTTTGGGGGCGGTCTGGTGTTCCATGGGGGTGCTCATTGGTTTGTCTCCAGGTTCGTGACCGAGCCCCGCATCAGGGGCGCACGGCCGGCCGGTGGTTCAGCAATCGACATGCCACGGCCGGCAAGGGCTGGGGCGCGCCCTAAGTCCTTGATTTCACGGGGCTTTTCTTCACGCGGCGCGAGGCGCCCCGCCGACGATCCGGATGCCGCCGACCGGCCCCGTCCGACCTTCCGGATCGTTAACTCCGGGTAAACCCTAAACACCCGGCGGTGTCAGACTCGGCGGATGAACGACAACGCCCAGCCTGCCGCGGCCACGGAAAGCGCCTCCAGGCGCATCGCGCTCACCGTGGCGGCCGCCTTCTTCATGGAGACGCTGGACGCCACCGTCATCGTCACGGCGCTGCCGGCCATCGGGGCGGCCTTCGGCATCGGCGCTCTGGACGCGAGCCTGGGCGTGACGGTCTACCTGATCGCGATGGCGGCGCTGGTGCCTGCCGCCGGCTGGTGCGCGGGGCGCTTCGGCGCGCGGCGTGTGTTCGCGCTGGCGGTCGGCACCTTCACCCTCGCCTCGCTGGCCTGCGGGCTCGCGCCGAGCTTCGAGTTCTTCGTCGCGGCGCGCGTGCTGCAGGGCGCGGCGGCCGCCTTCATGTCGCCGGTGGGCCGGCTGGTGGTGCTGCGCGAGACGCCGAAGCACCGGCTGATCGAGGCCATCGGCACCATCACCTGGCCGGGGCTCATCGCGCCGGTGATCGGGCCGCCGCTGGGCGGGCTGATCGCCACGCATGCCTCGTGGCACTGGATCTTCCTGCTGAACGTGCCGCTGGGCCTCGCCGGCCTGTGGCTGGTCATGCGGCTCTTTCCGCGCCGGGCCGACACGGCACCGGTGCGCTTCGACGCCGCCGGCTTCGTGCTCACCGCCATCGCGCTGGCCGCGCTGGTCGAGGGCCTCACGCGGCTGGGCGGGCCGCAGCCGGGCTCGGCCGCCACGCTCGGCCTGCTGGCCGCCGGCGTGGTGGCCACCATGGCCGCCGTGCACCATGCACGCCGCGTGGCGACGCCCCTGCTCGACCTGCGCGCGCTGGCGGTGCCGACCTACGCGCTGGCCACCGCGACGGCCGGCTTCATCTCGCGCGTCGCGATCAACGCATCGCCCTTCCTGCTGCCGCTGATGTTCCAGATCGGCTTTGGCATGAGCGCCTTCCAGGCCGGCTCGATGCTGCTGGTCTACATGGCCGGCAACCTCGTGATGAAGAGCGCCACCACCGCGGTGCTGCGGCGCTTCGGCTTTCGCCGCGTGCTGACGGTGAACGGCGCAATCTGCGCCGCCACGCTGTTCGGCTGCGCGCTGCTGTCGCCCGGCGATCCGCTGCCGTGGATGTGCGTGCTGCTCTTCGTGGCCGGCATGGCGCGTTCGATGAACTTCACCGCCATCAACACGCTGGCCTTTGCCGACGTGCCCGACGAGACCCGCGCGGGCGCCAGCACGCTCGGCACAATGCTGCAGCAGGTGTCGCTCGCGCTCGGCGTGGCGCTGGGCGCGATGGTGCTCGGCGCATCGCAGGCGCTGCGCGGCGCGGCGGCCGTAGAGCTGGTCGACTTCCGCCACGCCTGGTACGTGGTCGGCCTGCTGATGGCCATCGCGACCCTGATGATGCTGCGGCTCGACCGCCATGCGGGCGTGGCGGTGTCGCGCAGGGCGTGAGAACATCGTCCGCTGCCTTTCCTTGACGGAGATTCGCTTCATGCCACTTCACATCGGCATCGTCGGCTGCTCGGCCGAAGGCGCTGCGCTCTGCTATCGCACGCTGTGCGTCGAAGGCGCGAGCCACATGGGCCACGCGCATGCCCACCCGGAGGTCTCAATGCACACGCATTCGCTCGCGGCGTACGTGGACTGCCTGGACCGCGGCGACCTGGGCGGCGTCGCGCAGCTGATGCTGTCGTCGGCGGGCAAGCTCGCGGCGGCCGGCGCCGACTTTCTTATCTGCCCCGACAACACCATCCACCAGGCGATGCACCTGGTGCTTCCGAAGTCGCCACGGCCTTGGCTGCACATTGCCGAAGTCGTTGCGGCCGAGGCCGTGTCGCGCGGCTTCCGCAGCGTGGGCGTGCTGGGCACGCACTGGCTGGTGAACAGCGAGGTCTATCCGCAGGCGCTGTCGGCAGCCGGGCTCGAGGCCGTGCGGCCAAGCGCCGAGGAGCGTTCGGAGATGGGCCGCATCATCATGGACGAGCTGGTGCGCGGCGTGATGAAGCCGGAGTCCACCGACGTGCTGCGGCGGATGATCGACGGGCTGAAGGCACGCGGCTGCGATGCCGTCGTGCTGGGCTGCACCGAGTTGCCACTGGTGCTGAACGACGGCAACTCATCACTGCCCACGCTGGACTCGACACGCCTGCTGGCGCGCGCGGCGCTGCGGCGCGCGACTGCCGCCGGCTGAGCCTTCGTTCCTCGATACAAGCAAGGAGACATTCATGCCCGACATCGCCGCGATGCAGAAACTGCTGGACACCATCTTCCCCGGCCTCATGGGTGTGCAGCTCATCGAGCTGGCGCCCGAGCGCGTGGTCGCGCAGATGGAAGTGCGGCCCGACCTGTGCACCGCTGGTGGCATCCTCCACGGCGGCGCCTACATGGCCTTCGCGGACACCCTGGGCGCGGTCGGCACCATCGTCAACCTGCCCGAGGGCAAGCGCACGACGACCACCGATTCGAGCACCAAGTTCATCGCGGGAGCGCGCGTGGGTACCACGGTCACCGGCACCAGCGTGGCGCTGCATCGCGGGCGCACGACTCAGGTGTGGCAGACCTCGGTGACCAATGCGGACGGCAAGCTGTGCGCGGTCGTCACGCAAACGCAGCTGGTGCTTGACTGAGGCGCGCAGCCGCATCAGCGGCTGCGCATTCGCTCGATCTCAATAGCGGTCTTCGTAGTAGCGGCGATGCTGCTCGCGCTCCCACTGGCGGCGGCGCCACTCGCGGCGCTCTTCCCAGCGCTGCGCACGACGCTCTTCCCAGCTGGGTCCGGACTCGTAATAGACAGGCGCCGGAGCGGAATACACCGGGGCCGGCTGGTAGTAGGTCGGTGCCGGCCGCGAGTACACGGGTGCCGGCTCGTAGTAAACCGGTGCGGGCTCGGTCACGACCACGCCGGGTACGTTGATGCCTACGGACCAGCTCGTGCCCGCGTTGGCGGATGCGGCGGCGAACAAGGCGCCGGCGGCGAGGAAACCTGCGGTGACCAGCTTGAGCGTGGATTTGGGGAAAGCCATTTCTTTCATCTCCTGAAGGGCAAGAAGCTGCCCTGATGCGCTTCCAACGCCTGGCTGCGCGGTGTGGCGCACATCGGGACGGTGAAGAACGTTCCTAAATGTCACGCTGGGCTGTGATCTGCGGGGACGAAAGGCCTGCTGGCTATACTGCGCCCGTCATGCCGCAAGAAGGTGTGACCGGGATTGGTCTCCCGTTGAAGCTCTGCGACGAAAGCCGCAGTTTCCCCGCAGGGTCTGCGGCTTTGTCGTTCGTGCCTCCAGTTTTGGCGGCTCGATGGGCGGGCGCAAGCCCGGCCGGTTCTCGCAAGAGCTTCCCGGTAGACCAACCCGTCGAGTCGCCGCCCTCGATTGGTCTCGGGAGCGGCGGTTTTAGCAAACCGAAGCTCTTGGAGGCCGTCATGGCTAAATCCGCTCGCGCATTCACGCGCACGCCCCCTCACTCCGCCGAAGAACCCGTTGCGGCGCCCGACGCAGCGTCAAAGTCGCCCCCTCTTCAGCACAGTCCCGAATCATTCGCGCTCCAAGTAAGCGACGACGTCACCAGCATCCGTGACGTGCACAGCGCATACGCGTGCCTCGAAAAGCTCATCGCGCCGTTGCAGGTGACCGACTGCGAAGAGCTCTGCCCGACGCGCTCCGAACTCGGCGCGCTGGTCCGGCTGATCAACGAAGCTCTGCATCGGCGCATCGACGTTGCGGACGGCACGATCAGCTCTCTGCGTGAGGTTCTGCGGGAGAGTTGTTCGACCTAGATATGGATCGGCTCCGGCGAGAGCTCCAGCCCTTGGATATGCTCCCGCATCCACCGCTCCGTCAGCGGTTTCATGAACGAACCCTGCAACCGCCGATGGACTATCTCGCCGAACTGCGACTTCAAGGCTTCCACCAGGCGGACGGCCATCGAGACGATGAAGGCCGCGTGCAGTTCGATTGCGATCTGTACCGCGGTACATCGGACGAGCTCACGATCCAGGTGTATGCCGTCGATCAGGAGACGCTTGAACGCGAGGTCATGCCAATACTGGAGGCTGTGCTGCCGCAGATCGACGAGATGGTCGCCCGGCTCGGTGAGATCGATGCCGATCTGGCACAGATCATCTTGTATCGCGGGCGACTCGGGCTCCACTTCTGGTCGCGCGGGGTCAACAACGAGTTCACCGGGATCTGTACGCAAAGCGGAGATCGCTGGGTCTTCCAGGGGTATGGGGACATCTTCGCCAACAGTTAGTTGAAGAAAAGCCCGCGCGGGCGAACATCTGGCGATCTGGCCGCGCTGCCGAAGCATCACAAACTGAAAAGCCCCTGATTCCGTGAAGAATCAGGGGCTTGGATTGGTGGCCTGGGGCGGAATCGAACCACCGACACGCGGATTTTCAATCCGCTGCTCTACCAACTGAGCTACCGGGCCGTTGCTGTGTGCAGCCTCAGATTATACAGCGCTTCTGCGCCCTCTTGAAAGATCAACGCCAAGTTGTTTGAGCTTTCTGTAAAGATGGGTGCGTTCGAGGCCGGTTTTCTCGGCGACGCGGGTCATGGAGCCGTTCTCCATCGCAAGGTGGAACTCGAAGTACGCCTTCTCGAAGCCGTCGCGCGCATCGCGCAGCGGGCGGTCGAGGTCGAAGCTCTGGGTCGACTGCGGGCCGGTGTCGGCCACGGGCACGGAAGCCAGCGAGGCCATCAGCAGGCTGTCGCCGGTGGTTGTGATGGCGGTGGCCTGGCTGCCGGTGATCGGCGCGGGCACCACGCCTGCCGCCGCGCGGCGCGCGCTCTCGCGGGCCAGCCCCTGCTCCACCGCCTTGAGCAGCTTCTGCATGGTGATGGGCTTTTCGAGAAAGGCGAATGCGCCGATGCGCGTGGCGTCGACCGCCGTGTCGATGGTGGCGTGCCCGCTCATCATGATGACGGGCATGCTCAGGAGGCCGGCGGTGGACCACTCCTTGAGCAGCGTGACGCCGTCGGTATCGGGCATCCAGATGTCGAGCAGCACGAGATCGGGTCGTGCGCGCTGGCGCGCAGCGCGCGCTTCGGCCGCGTTCTCCGCGAGTTCCACGTTGTGGCCCTCGTCATTGAGAATTTCGAAGAGCAGGTCCCGGATGCCCAGCTCGTCATCGACCACGAGAATGTTTGCCATGAGTGCTGCTTGTTGTGTGCGCTGGTGTCCGCAATGGTATGTTGAGTCCGCTGGCCCATCCATCGCCTGTGCGACGGACATTCGTGCGGCTCAGGCGGAAGACTTCGACGAATCTTCGGTGGTGTGAGCGACCGCTGCCCGCGGCTCGCTTGCCAGCGCGAATGATAGCGAGACTTGTGCCCCTGCTACAGCCCCATCGACGACGCGGTTCGAAAGCTCGATGCGCGCGCCGTGCTCGTCGGCGATCTTCTTGACGACGGCGAGTCCCAAACCTGTACCTTTTGTTTTCGTGGTGACGTAGGGCTCGAACGCGCGCTTGAGGATGTTCTCGGCGAAGCCCGGGCCACTGTCCTGCACGGTCAGGCGCACGCGCTGCCCCGAGTCGCCCAGCCGCGTCCGGATGGTGACCTCGCCCGCCTTGCCCGTTCCGCTCGCAGCGGCTTCCGCAGCGTCCTGCGCGTTTTGCAACAGGTTGTGTATGACCTGGCGGATCTGCTGCGCGTCGCCCCTGATGGGCGGGCAGCGCTCGTCGAGCTCGGAGCGCAGCGTGATCGGCAGGTTCTCAGCGCTGTAGAGCTGCAGCACGTCGGTCAGCAGGGCGTTCAGGTCGACCGGCTTGAGGTCGGCTGCGGGCAGGCGCGCGTAGTCGCGGAATTCGTTCACCAGCCGCTTCATCGCGTCGACCTGGTCGACGATGGTCTTCACCGACTTCACGAGCACGGCCTGTTCGGGCGGCTGGACCTTGCCCGAGAGCTTCATCTCGAGCCGTTCGGCCGAGAGCTGGATCGGCGTGAGCGGGTTCTTGATCTCGTGCGCGAGCCGCCGCGCGACCTCGCCCCAGGCCTGCGCGCGCTGGGCCGAGACGATCTCGGAGATGTCGTCGAACACCAGCAGCCGCGCGGCGCCTGGCAGCTCCGCGCCGCGCGCGACGATGTTGATGGCGCCGTCCTGCTGCGGCAGATCGGCGCCGGAGGCATGCAGCTCGAAAGCGTGCTGCCAGTGGTCGAGGCCGTGCTGCATGCGCTCGACGAGAAAGTCCTCGAACTGCTGCTGCACCTTGGCGCCGAATTCGCCCAGCCCCGGGACCTCGATGAGCGGCCGGCCCTCGTAGGCCGCGAGCGGCGCGCGCAGCACGCGGGTCGCGCCCGGGTTGGTGGACAGCACGGTGCCCTTGGCATCGAGCACGATCACACCCGAGGTCAGGTTGTCGAGGATGGTCTGCAGGTTGGCGCGCGCCGCGTCGAGCTGGCCCATGGTCTTCTCGACCGCGCCGCGGGCGTCGGCCAGCTGCTGCGTCATGACGGCGAAGGAGCGCGTGAGGCCGCCGAGCTCGTCCTTGCCCTGCAGCACAGCCGTGGGCCGCAGGTCGCCGGCCGCCACCTGCCGCACGCCTTCGGCCAGCACGAGCAGCGGCCGCGCGAGCTGGTTGCCGAAGAGCACGGCCAGCAGCACCGCGCCGAACACGGCGAGGAACAGACTCAGCGTGAGCGTGCCGATGTACATGCGCCGCAGCCCTTCGCGCGCCAGCGCCCGTTCCTGGTATTCACGGTTGGCCTCCTGCACGGCCAGCGCGTTGGCGACCACGGCCGGCGGCAGCGGCCGCGTGACCTGCAGGTAACGCGGCGCGGTATCGAAGTCGAAGCCGGGCCGCTGCACCATCGCGAGCGCACGCACGCTCGCGGCCGGCGGGGTCGCGCCCGGCGCGGTGGTTTCGTCCAACCCCTCGACGTGCGCGACGGCACGCTCGGGACGCACCTGCCGAAACTGCTGCTGTGTCGGCCGGTCGGGGTTGAGCTGGAACCGCGAGGTGCCGGCGCTGGCCACGAGCTGCCCGGAGCCGGTCCAGAGGATCACGTCGCTGGCCTCGAGCTGGTCGCGGATGCGCTCGAGTACCAGGCCGGCGCTCGCGTCGGGCACCTGCGCCAGTTGCGCGCTGGCGCTGCGCGTCTTGACGGCAAGGTCATCGGACAGCGAATCGAGCGTGGCCCGTCCGAGGTTCAGGCCGGCATCGAGCGCGCCTTCCACCTTGACGTCGAACCAGCTCTCGATCGAGCGCGCGACGAACTGGTAAGACACCACGTAGACCAGCGCCCCCGGCACCACCCCCACCAGCGCGAAGATGGCCGCCAGCTTGATGAGCAGCCGGCTGCCGAACTTGCCCTGCCGCAGCCGCCGCAGCAGACGGAAGGCGACCCAGCCGATCACCAGCACCAACAGCACCGCCACCACGACGTTGATGCCGAAGAGGCGCACGTAGTAGCGCTCGTACAGCGCGCGGTTGTTGGTGGCCTGCGCCAGCAGGAACATCAGCACGAGGCCGATGGCGGTGACCAGCGCGGCACCGACGCCGATGGCCCAGCGCCTGGCCCGCGCGCGGCTCGCGGCGGACGAGGCCGCCGTGCCGCTGCGCGCCGGAGTGCTCACTTCTGCTTCTCCAGCGGGAGCTTGGCCGTGCGCTCGACGGCGATGTTCCAGTCGGCCTGGCCGACCACGCCGATCTGGAACGGACGCGGCAGCTGCGAGGTGTCGAGCCTGAAGCGGAAGGTGACCTGGTGCTGCGGGTCGTCGCCGATCTCGGCCAGGTCGCCCATGCGCAGGCGGCCGACGCGCTTGATGGCGTCGAGCGCGTCGCCGAGGGTGTCGAAGTTCTGGTTCAGCGAGATGCCCAGGCCTGCTGCACCGGTCATGGGCGCCGCCGACACGTTGAGCCGCCAGCGGCGCGTGAGCGGCTGGTAGGCCAGCCGCATGTGGCGCGTGACCTGCGCGACCTTGCGGTCGGTCCAGTACCAGCGCTCCTGGAAGAGCTCGGCCTCGGCCACGAAATAGATGGCGATGCCCTTGTCGAGCACCTCCTCGACCAGCGAGGGCAGCTCGAACTGCACGGCGGCGCTGAAGTAGACGCCATCGTCGGCCTGCTCCAGCCGCATCTGCGTGATGGTGGCGCCGCTGCGCCCCTGGGCGAAGGCCGCAGCCGGCAGGAGGGACATGCAGATCGCCCAGATCCAGAGCAGGACGGGCAGCGACAGGAACAGCCAGCGCCGTCGCTCAACGAGGACGCTTTTCAAGCAGGGCGTAGAAAAAGCCGTCGTGGTCACCAGAGGCATTGTCCGGGACGCCACGGGCATTCGACCCGCTTTGGGGCAGCAAATGGCCCGGCGACGGCAGCAATCGTGCGTTGGTGTTGTGTACAAGAAACGCATCAATTTGTTGCGAGCCCTCTTCGCGAAACACGGAGCAAGTGCAGTAAAGAAGTCGCCCGCCGGGCCGCACCAGCGGCCACAGGGCGGCCAGGAGCGTGGCCTGCTGGGCGGCGAGCTGGGCCGTGTCGCTCTCGCGGCGCAGCCAGCGCACGTCGGGATGGCGCCTCACGATGCCGGACGCCGTGCACGGCGCGTCGAGCAGGATGGCGTCGAAAGGCGTGCCGTCCCACCACTGGTCGGTCCGGGCGGCGTCGGCGACGAGCACCTTGGCCTGAAGCCCGAGGCGGGCCAGGGTGTCGTCGATGCGGCGGCTGCGGGCGGCATCGACTTCCAGGGCGGTGACCTCGATGGCGCCGGTGCCCGCCATTTCGAGCAGATGCGCGGTCTTGCCTCCGGGGGCGGCGCAGGCGTCGAGCACGCGCAGGGGCTGCGCTTTCTCCGGCAGCAGGCCCTCGAGCAGCAGCGGTGCGGCCATCTGCGCGGCCGCGTCCTGCACCGAGCAGGCACCGTCGGCAAAACCGGGCAGCTGCTGCACGGGACGGGCGCGTGCCAGTTGCAGGCCGCTCGGGCCCACGCGCGTCGCGGCCAGGCCGGCGGTTTCGAGTTCGGTCAGGTAGGAGGCCGCTGTCGTCCTGAGGACATTGACCCGCAACGTCATCGGCGCCTGCGCGTTGTCGGCGGCCAGCACCCGCTGCCAGTCGCGCGGATGGTCGCGCTTGAGGCGCTCGATCCACCAGCGCGGGTGGTTCCACTGCGCGACGGGTTCCGAGTCGGTGGTGGCCACGAGCTCGTCGCGTTCGCGCAGGAAGCGCCGCAGGCAGGCGTTGATGAAGCTGGCCTGCGCCCGCGTGGCGGGATTGCGCTTGGCGGCCTCGACGGCCTGGTCGACCAGGGTGAACGGTTCGTAGGGAGCGTGCTCCGCATTCCAGGCGAGTGCCAACGCGGTGCACAGCAGCGCATCGGGCAGGGGCGGCGGCGTGCGCTTGGCCAGGTGGCGGCGCAGCGCCTCGGCGCGGCCGAGCCAGCGCAGCACCTGGAAGCCGAGCGATTGCACGCCGGGCCGCAGCGCGGGCTCGACGGCCTCGAAGGCCACGGAGCCCGACGTGCCGGCGCGGATCGACGCCAGCGCCGCCGCCGTCAGTTGCAGCTGGCGCCAGAGCGGGGGTTGTTGCAGGGGCGGCGTGTCGCCAGGGCCTCTGCGAGAGGGGTCGGAGGGTAGTTCTGACAAGTTGGAGGCGATGGTAACGGGCCGGCCAAAAGCCGGACTTCGTACATGGAAAGAGAGCGACAGGAAATACCACTGCGGCCGTGGCGGCCCGGATCACAGGCCGGCGCCGCTCAAAGCAGCGGTGCCGCCGGACGCAGACGCACGGCCCATGCCACCAGCAAGGCCGGAAACTGGGCGATGGCGGCGTTGTATTGCGCCACCGCCTGGTTGAACTGGCTGCGCGCGATCTCCGCCGCGGCGGAGGGTTCGGGCCAGCCGATGGGCTCCGCCGTGCCGGGCACCATGCTTGTCGCGCCGGGCAGCAGCTGCGCGGGCCGCGACAACGTGCCGTCGGCGTCGAACACGGTCACCTGGTCGGGATGCTGCCGCTGCCAGGCGCCGATCCAGACCTGCAGCGCGGTCGCCAGCGCCGCCATGCCGCCGACGTCGAGCGGGCGCAGCCGGGTTGCGCCCAGCAGGGTCGCGAGCTGCGCCGTTGCGGCCTGCAGCGGCGCGATGGACGACAGCGATTCGCCGGTCGGCGCCGCCTCGGTCTGCGGGCCGGCCGCGATGCTGGCCTGCACGAAGTCGAGCTGCTTGCCCAGCGCCGCATCGAGCTGGCCATAGGCCTGCAGCACGGCCGCGCGAAGGCGTACCAGCCGGTTGTAGGCGCCGACAAACCAGAAGAGCAGGACCGCGACCGCGATCCAGCCGGCCAGCGATTCGGGCAATACGCTCATCGACGACAAGGCCTCATCAAGCAATCAATCACAGGGAACAAATGAAAACGCCCCCCGACCGGGGCCGGTCGGGGGGCGTGGTGTACCGGTCATGGCCGGTGATGCTAACCAGTTATTCGGTCGCAGCGCCTTCGCTGGCGTCCGCCGTGCTGGCGGCAGCATCGGCTTCACCGGAACCGGCCAGTTCGGCCGCTTCCGATTCGGCGATGGCGCGGCGCTCGGCCTCGTCCATGGCGTCCTTGACCTTGCGTGCCTGGTGGTACGCCATGCCGGTGCCCGCGGGGATCAGGCGGCCGACGATGACGTTTTCCTTCAGGCCGCGCAGCTCGTCGCGCTTGCCCATGATCGCGGCTTCGGTCAGCACGCGCGTCGTTTCCTGGAACGAAGCGGCCGAGATGAACGAGTCCGTCGACAGCGATGCCTTCGTGATACCCAGCAGCAGGTTGGTGAACGTCGCGGGGATCTTGCCTTCGGCGCGCAGGGCGTCGTTGGTGTTGAGCATCTCGCTGCGTTCGATCTGTTCGCCGGCGATGTAGCTGGTGTCGCCCGGGTTGTCGACCACGACGCGGCGCAGCATCTGGCGAACGATCACCTCGATGTGCTTGTCGTTGATCTTCACGCCCTGCAGGCGGTACACGTCCTGCACTTCGTCCACGATGTAGCGCGCCAGTTCTTCCGAACCCAGCAGGCGCAGGATGTCCTGCGGGTCAGCCGGACCGTCGACCACCGATTCGCCCTTGTTCACCACCTGGCCTTCGTGCACCAGGATGTTCTTTTCCTTCGGCACGAGGTCTTCCCAGACCGTGCCTTCCGGATCGGTGATCTGCAGGCGGATCTTGCCCTTCGTTTCCTTGCCGAACGACACGGTGCCGGTCATTTCGGCCAGCATGCCCTTGTCCTTCGGCGAACGGGCTTCGAACAGCTCGGCAACGCGCGGCAGACCGCCGGTGATGTCGCGGGTCTTCTGGCCTTCGACCGGAATACGCGCCAGCACTTCGCCGGGGCCCACGTCCTGGCCGTCACGCACCTGCACCAGCGCGCCGATCGGGAAGCCGATCGTCACCGAGTGGTCGGTGCCCGGGATCTTCACTTCGGCGCCGGAGGCGTCGATGAGCTTCACCTGCGGACGCACGACCTTGGCGGCGCCGCGGCGCTTCGGGTCGATCACGACCAGGGTCGACAGACCGGTCACTTCGTCCACCTGCTTGGCGACCGTGAGGCCTTCCTCGACGTTCTCGAACTGCGTCTTGCCGGCGAATTCCGTGATGATCGGGCGGGTCAGCGGGTCCCAGTTGGCCAGGACGTGGCCAGCCTTGATCTGCTGGTCGGCCTTGACCGTCAGGGTCGCGCCGTACGGCACCTTGTGGCGCTCGCGCTCGCGGCCGTGCTCGTCGTGGATGATGATTTCACCCGAACGCGAGATCACGACCAGCTCGCCCTTGCTGTTGGTCACGTAGCGCATCGTGGCGTTGAAGCCGATCGAGCCGTTCGACTTGGCTTCCACGCTCGAAGCGATGGCGGCGCGCGAAGCGGCACCACCGATGTGGAAGGTACGCATCGTCAGCTGCGTGCCGGGTTCGCCGATGGACTGGGCGGCGATCACACCGACGGCTTCGCCGATGTTGATCAGGCCGCCGCGGCCCAGGTCGCGGCCGTAGCAGGTCGAGCAGATGCCGAAGCGGGTCTCGCAGGTCAGCGCGGTGCGCACCTTGACCTCGTCGACGCCTTGCGCTTCCAGCGACTCGATGGTGTCCTCGTCGAACATCTCGCCGGCCTTCAGCAGCACGGCGCGGTTTTCCGGGTGCAGCACGTCGTCGGCAGCGGTACGGCCGAGGATACGGTCGCGCAGCGATTCGATGACTTCACCGCCTTCGACGATGGCGCGCATCAGGTAGCCGCCGTGCGTGCCGCAGTCCTGCTCGGTCACGACCAGGTCCTGCGTCACGTCGACCAGACGACGGGTCAGGTAGCCCGAGTTCGCCGTCTTCAGCGCCGTGTCGGCCAGACCCTTACGGGCACCGTGGGTGGAGATGAAGTACTCCAGCACGTTCAGGCCTTCGCGGAAGTTCGCGGTAATGGGCGTCTCGATGATCGAGCCGTCAGGCTTGGCCATCAGGCCGCGCATGCCGGCCACCTGGCGGATCTGGGCCGCGGAGCCGCGGGCGCCCGAGTCGGCCATCATGTAGATCGAGTTGAAGGACTCCTGCTCGACTTCCTTGCCGTTGCGGTCGATGACCTTCTGCTTCGACAGCTTGGCCATCATCACCTTCGACACTTCGTCGCCGGCCTTGCCCCAGATGTCCACCACCTTGTTGTAGCGCTCGCCGGAGGTCACGAGACCGGAGACGTACTGCTGCTCGATCTCCTTCACTTCCTTGGCCGAGCGCTCGATGATGCCGTGCTTCTCCGAAGGCACCAGCATGTCGTCGATGGCGATCGAGATGCCGGCCTTGGTCGCCAGGCGGAAGCCGTTCTGCAGCAGCTTGTCTGCGAAGACGACGGTTTCCTTCAGGCCGCACTTGCGGAACGAGACGTTGATGAGCTTGGAGATTTCCTTCTTCTTCAGCGCCTTGTTGATGTTCGAGAACGGCAGGCCCTTCGGCAGGATCTCGGACAGCAGCGCACGGCCCACGGTGGTGTCCACGAGCGAGGTCGACGGCGTGAATTCGCCGGTTTCCTTGTTCTTGGTGTATTCCATGATGCGCACTGCCACCTTGGCGGTGAGTTCGACTTCGTTGGCGTCGAGCGCACGCTGGACTTCACCGATGTCGGAGAAGACCAGGCCTTCGCCCTTGCCGTTGATGCGGTCGCGGGTCGTGTAGTACAGACCCAGCACCACGTCCTGCGAAGGAACGATCGACGGTTCGCCCGAAGCCGGGAACAGCACGTTGTTGGAGGCCAGCATCAGCGTGCGGGCTTCCATCTGCGCTTCCACCGACAGCGGCACGTGGACGGCCATCTGGTCGCCGTCGAAGTCGGCGTTGAAAGCCGCGCAGACGAGCGGGTGCAGCTGGATCGCCTTGCCTTCGATCAGGATCGGCTCGAAGGCCTGGATACCCAGGCGGTGCAGCGTCGGAGCGCGGTTCAGCATGACCGGGTGCTCCTTGATGACCTCTTCCAGGATGTCCCAGACCACCGGCGTGCCCGATTCGACTTCCTTCTTGGCAGCCTTGATCGTGGTCGCGATGCCCATGGCTTCGAGGCGCGAGAAGATGAAGGGCTTGAAGAGTTCGAGCGCCATCAGCTTCGGCAGGCCGCACTGGTGCAGCTTGAGCGTCGGACCCACCACGATGACCGAACGGCCAGAGTAGTCGACGCGCTTGCCCAGCAGGTTCTGGCGGAAGCGGCCGCTCTTGCCCTTGATCATGTCGGCCAGCGACTTCAGCGCGCGCTTGTTCGCGCCCGTCATGGCCTTGCCGCGGCGGCCGTTGTCCAGCAGCGAGTCGACGGCTTCCTGCAGCATCCGCTTCTCGTTGCGCGCGATGATTTCCGGAGCCTTCAGCTCCAGCAGGCGGCGCAGGCGCGAGTTGCGGTTGATGACGCGGCGGTACAGGTCGTTCAGGTCGGAGGTCGCGAAGCGGCCGCCGTCCAGCGGCACCAGCGGACGCAGGTCCGGCGGCAGCACGGGCAGCACGTCGAGCACCATCCACTCGGGCTTGATGCCCGACTTGCGGAAGGCTTCCAGCACCTTCAGGCGCTTGGAGTTCTTCTTGACCTTGACTTCGGAGCCGGTCAGGTCGCCGCGCAGGCGTTCGATCTCGCTGTCGAGTTCGATGCCTTCGAGCAGGTCCTTGATGCCTTCGGCGCCCATCTTGGCGACGAACTCGTCACCGTATTCCTTGCGCTTCGCGTCATAGTCGTCCTCGGACATGATGCCGAACTTCTTCAGCGGGGTCATGCCGGGGTCGGTGATCACGTAGGCTTCGAAGTACAGCACGCGCTCGATGTCGCGCAGCGTCATGTCGAGCACGAGGCCCAGGCGCGACGGCAGCGACTTGAGGAACCAGATGTGGGCGCAGGGCGCGGCCAGGTCGATGTGACCCATGCGCTCGCGGCGCACCTTGGTCTGCGTGACTTCGACGCCGCACTTCTCGCAGATCACGCCGCGGTGCTTCAGGCGCTTGTACTTGCCGCACAGGCACTCGTAGTCCTTGATGGGGCCGAAGATCTTCGCGCAGAAGAGGCCGTCGCGCTCGGGCTTGAACGTGCGGTAGTTGATCGTCTCGGGCTTCTTCACCTCGCCGAAGGACCACGAACGGATCTTCTCGGGCGAAGCCATGCCGATCTTGATGGCATCGAAATGCTCATCAGGGGTGAATTGCTTGAACAGGTCGAGTAGCGATTTCATAAGACTCTTTCCCTTTTCAAATTAGGAACGCTCGAGCTCGATGTCGAGACCCAGCGAACGGATTTCCTTGACCAGCACGTTGAACGACTCCGGCATGCCGGCTTCGATCGAGTGCTCGCCCTTGACGATGCTCTCGTACACCTTGGTACGGCCTTGCACGTCGTCGGACTTCACGGTCAGCATTTCCTGCAGGACGTAGGAAGCGCCGTAGGCTTCGAGCGCCCACACTTCCATTTCCCCGAAACGCTGGCCGCCGAACTGCGCCTTGCCGCCCAGAGGCTGCTGCGTGACCAGCGAGTACGGGCCGGTCGAGCGGGCGTGCATCTTGTCGTCCACCAGGTGATGCAGCTTCAGGAAGTGCATGTAGCCGACGGTGACGGGACGCTCGAACTGGTCGCCGGTGCGGCCGTCGAACAGGTAGGCCTGCGTGCGGCTCTCGGTCAGGCCCTTGGCCTTGGCGATGTCGTCCGGGTAGGCCAGCTTCAGCATGCCGCGGATTTCCTCTTCCGAGGCACCGTCGAACACCGGCGTCGCGAAGGTCGCGCCGTTCTGGAGGTTGCCGGCCATCTCGAGCAGCTCGGTGTCGCTCAGCGAAGCGATGTTCTCCTGGCGGCCCGAGCCGTTGTACAGCTGCTCCATGAACTTGCGCAGCTCGGCCACCTTGGCCTCCTGCTGCAACAGGTCGCCGATGCGCTGGCCCACGCCCTTGCCGGCCCAGCCCAGGTGCACCTCGAGAACCTGGCCCACGTTCATCCGCGAGGGCACGCCCAGCGGATTCAGGCAGATGTCGCACGGGGTGCCGTCGGCCATGTGGGGCATGTCCTCGACCGGAACGATCTTCGACACCACACCCTTGTTGCCGTGGCGGCCGGCCATCTTGTCGCCGGGCTGCAGGCGGCGCTTGACGGCCAGGTAGACCTTGACCATCTTCAGCACGCCGGCGGGCAGCTCGTCGCCCTGCGTGAGCTTCTTGCGCTTCTCTTCGAACGCGAGGTCGAAGCTGTGGCGCGTCTGCTCCAGCGAGTTCTTGATCGACTCGAGCTGCGTCGCCACTTCGTCTTCCGCCGGACGGATGTCGAACCAGTGGAACTTCTCGACCGACGACAGGTAGGCCTTGTCGAGCTTGGTGCCCTTGGCCAGCTTGTTCGGGCCGCCGTTGGCGACCTTGCCGGTCAGCAGCTTCTCGATACGGTCGAACGCGTCGGCTTCGACGATGCGAAGCTGGTCGTTCAGGTCGAGGCGGAAGCGCTTGAGTTCGTCGTCGATGATCTGCTGGGCGCGCTTGTCGCGCTGGATGCCTTCGCGGGTGAACACCTGCACGTCGATCACGGTGCCCTGCGAGCCCTGGTCCACGCGCAGCGAGGTGTCCTTCACGTCGGAAGCCTTCTCGCCGAAGATGGCGCGAAGCAGCTTCTCTTCAGGCGTCAGCGTGGTCTCGCCCTTCGGCGTGACCTTGCCCACCAGCGTGTCGCCCGGCTGCACTTCGGCGCCGACATAGATGATGCCGGACTCGTCGAGGCGGTTGAGCTGCTGCTCGGCCAGGTTCGGGATGTCGCGCGTGATTTCTTCGGCGCCCAGCTTCGTGTCGCGGGCCATCACCACCAGTTCCTCGATGTGGATCGAGGTGTAGCGGTCTTCGGCGACGACGCGTTCCGAGATCAGGATCGAGTCTTCGAAGTTGTAGCCGTTCCAGGGCATGAACGCGATCAGCATGTTCTGGCCGAGGGCCAGTTCGCCGAGGTCGGTCGATGCGCCGTCGGCCACCACGTCGCCCTTGGCGATCTTGTCGCCGCGCTTGACGATGGGGCGCTGGTGGATGTTGGTGTTCTGGTTCGAACGCTGATACTTGATCAGGTTGTAGATGTCCACACCGACTTCACCGGCAGCCGCTTCGGCGTCGTTCACGCGCACCACGACACGGGTCGCGTCGACATAGTCGACGATACCGCCGCGGGTGGCCGTGACCACGGTGCCCGAGTCGACCGCGGAGACGCGCTCGATACCGGTACCGACCATCGGCTTCTCCGGACGCAGCACCGGCACGGCCTGGCGCTGCATGTTGGCGCCCATCAGCGCGCGGTTCGCGTCGTCGTGCTCGAGGAACGGCACTAGCGATGCAGCCACCGACACGATCTGCGCGGGCGACACGTCCATGTACTGGATGCGCTCCGCGCCGACCAGGATCGATTCGCCGGCTTCGCGGGCGGAGACCAGGTCGCCGGTCAGCTTGCCGTCCTTGTCCAGGGCCGCGTTGGCCTGGGCGATGACGTACTTGCCTTCCTCGATGGCCGACAGGTAGTCGATCTCGTTGGTGACCTTGCCGTCAACCACGCGGCGGTACGGCGTCTCGATGAAGCCGTATTCGTTCAGGCGGGCGTACAGGGCCAGCGAGTTGATCAGGCCGATGTTCGGGCCTTCAGGCGTTTCGATCGGGCACACGCGGCCGTAGTGGGTCACGTGCACGTCGCGCACTTCGAAGCCGGCACGTTCGCGCGTCAGACCACCCGGGCCAAGGGCCGACACGCGGCGCTTGTGGGTGATCTCGGACAGCGGGTTCGTCTGGTCCATGAACTGCGACAGCTGCGAGGCGCCGAAGAATTCCTTCAGGGCGGCCGAGATCGGCTTGCTGTTGATCAGGTCGTGCGGCATCAGCGGCTCTTGCTCCGCCTGGCCCAGACGCTCCTTCACGGCCTTCTCGATGCGGGCCAGGCCGGTGCGGTACTGGTTCTCGGCCAGTTCGCCCACGCAGCGCACGCGACGGTTGCCCAGGTGGTCGATGTCGTCGACTTCGCCGTTGCCGTTGCGCAGGTCCACGAGGATCTTGACCACGGCCAGGATGTCCTCGTTGGTCAGCACCATCGGGCCGGTCGACTCGTCGCGGCCGACCTTGGCGTTGAACTTCATGCGGCCGACGCGCGACAGGTCGTACGTGTCCGGGTTGTAGAACAGGCGCTGGAACAGGGCCTGCACGGCGTCTTCCGTCGGCGGCTCGCCGGGGCGCATCATGCGGTAGATGGCCACGCGGGCGGCGAACTCGTCCACGGTTTCGTCGATGCGCAGGGTCTGCGAGATGTACGCGCCCTGGTCGAGTTCGTTCGTGTAGATGACCTGCACGTCCTGCACGCCGGCCGTGCGCAGCTTCTTCAGCAGCGACTCGGTCAGCTCGTCGTTGGCCTTGGCCAGGATCTCGCCGGAATCGGCATCGACGATGTTGCGGGCGATCACGCGGCCGATCAGGAAGTCTTCCGGCACGCTGATGTGCGTGGTGCCGCCCTGCTCGAGCTCACGCGTATGGCGCGCGGTGACGCGCTTGTCCTTGGCGACCACGACCTTGCCCGACTTGTCGGTGATGTCGAAGCGCGCGACTTCGCCGCGCAGGCGCTCGGAGACGAACTCCATCTGCGCGCCGCTGTCCATCAGGCGGAAGTTGTCGTTCACGAAGAAGTTCGCGAGGATCGATTCCGGGTTCAGGCCGATGGCCTTCAGCAGGATCGTGACCGGCATCTTGCGGCGACGGTCGACGCGGAAGTACAGCATGTCCTTCGGGTCGAACTCGAAGTCGAGCCACGAACCGCGGTAGGGGATCACGCGGGCGGAGAACAGCAGCTTGCCCGAGCTGTGCGTCTTGCCCTTGTCGTGCTCGAAGAACACGCCCGGCGAACGGTGCAGCTGCGACACGATCACGCGCTCGGTACCGTTGATGATGAACGAACCCTTGTCCGTCATGAGCGGCACTTCGCCCATGTAGACCTCTTGTTCCTTCACTTCCTTGACCACCTTCGACTGCGAGGTCGACGACTCGCGGTCATAGATGATGAGCTGCACCTTGGCGCGCACGGCCGACGCGAAAGTCAGGCCGCGGGTCTGGCATTCGCGCACGTCGAACGCCGGCTTCGCCAGGTTGTACTCGAGGAACTTCATCTCGACGAAACCGTTGTGCGAGACGATCGGGAAGGCAGCGTCGAACGCGGCCTGCAGGCCTTCGACGGTACGTTGTTTCGGGGGGATGCCGGCTTGCAGGAACGCGGTGTATGCGTCTTTCTGCATCTGCAGCAGGTAGGGGATTTCGACGACGCTGTCGCGATTGCCGAAACTTTTTCGGATGCGCTTGCGTTCGGTGTAACTGTACGCGGACGATTGGGCCATGAGAGCTCCGGTGCTTGAGATCTTCAGCGACTTGTCAGCAGTGCCTGGGCACCACTGCTTGGCGGCTGGCCACTACCAGCCGTTGGCGGACAGCGATGCGTTGCACATCGCCCGAACCAAGGGGTCTTCTGCAGTCGGGGTCAGAAGACACTCAAAAATCCCGCCTCGTTTTGGCTTTTCCGGAGCCCTTTGGGCCTCCGGGAAAACCGGCAACGAGCCGGCTTTTGAGTGCGCTCTGAAAGCGGCAAAGGCTGGAGGGCCTTTTCAGGCACCTCCAGCCCTCCAGGGGGTCTGAATTACTTCAGTTCCACCTTGGCGCCGGCTTCTTCCAGCTTCTTCTTGGCGGCTTCAGCGTCAGCCTTCGACAGGCCTTCCTTGACAGCCTTGGGAGCGGCTTCCACCAGGTCCTTGGCTTCCTTCAGGCCCAGGCCGGTGATTTCGCGCACTGCCTTGATCGCCGAAACCTTGTTCGCGCCAGCATCCATCAGCATGACGTTGAACTCGGTCTTCTCTTCGACTGCAGCAGCAGCGGCACCGCCACCACCAGCAGCCGGAGCGGCCATTGCAGCGGCGCTCACGCCGAACTTCTCTTCGATGGCCTTGACCAGGTCGTTGAGTTCCAGGACCGTCATGCTGTCGAGCGCGGTCAGAAATGCGTCTTTATCGAATGCCATTTTTGTTTCCTAACAATTGGGTTGAATGTTTCAAACGCAAGCTGCTCAGGCAGCCTGTGCTTCTGCCGGGGCATCGGCGGGTGCAGCTTCGCCACCACCACGCTTCTCGGCCAGCGCCGCGAGAACGCGGGCGGTACGAGAGATCGGGGATTGCATCAAGCCCAGCAGTTGAGCCAGCAGCACTTCCTTCGAAGGGATGTTGGCCAGTTGCTTCACGCCTTCGACGTCCAGGGCCTTGCCACCGAATGCGCCACCGCGAATGACCAGCTTGTCGTTGGTCTTCGCGAAATCGGCCACCACCTTGGCGGCGGCCACAGCGTCTTCGGAGAAGCCATAGATCAGCGGACCGGTCATCTGGTCGCCGACGACCTCGAACGCGCTACCGGCGACAGCACGGCGGGCCAGCGTGTTCTTCAGAACACTCAGGCTCACACCCTTGCTGCGCGCTTCGTTGCGCAGTTTGGTCATATCGGCAACCGTGATGCCACGGTATTCCGCCATCACGAGCGTTTGAGCTTTTGCGGCGAGGCTGGTCACATCGTTGATGACCGCTTCTTTCTCACTGCGATTCAGACTCAAGGTCTACTCCTTTAAATGCGATCTTCGGCAGGGGCCTGGATCGCGCTTCATGCAGCGACCAACTGTCAGGAACAAAAAATCAACTTTCTCGATTCCTTGCAGTGGGGTCGCCATCTGCGCTGGATACCGGACGGGAAGGTCCGGCGTTTAAGTGCAGCACCCTGCACACCAGCGGTCTTGGATGGCCCGCGGCAACCGAAGCCGCCACGACCCACCACATCCGCCCCACCCTTGCGAGGTGGAGCAAATCTCTTTAGCTCGCCGAGATGGTTTGCGTGTCCACGCGGACACCCAGACCCATGGTCGACGACACAGCCACCTTGCGCAGGTACACGCCCTTGCTGGTCGCGGGCTTGGCCTTGACCAGAGCTTCGATCAGCGCAGCGAGGTTGCCCTGCAGCTTGTCGTTGTCGAACGAGCGGCGACCGATCGTGCCGTGCACGATACCGGCCTTGTCGACGCGGAACTGGACCTGGCCGGCCTTGGCGTTCTTCACGGCCGTGGCGACGTCCGGGGTCACGGTGCCGACCTTCGGGTTCGGCATCAGGCCGCGCGGACCCAGCACCTGACCGAGCGTACCGACGACGCGCATGGCGTCCGGTGCGGCGATCACGACGTCGAAGGGCATGTCGCCAGCCTTGACCATGGCAGCCAGGTCGTCCATGCCGACGATGTCGGCGCCGGCGGCCTTGGCTTCTTCTGCCTTGGCGCCTTGGGCGAACACGGCGACGCGCTTGGTCTTGCCGGTGCCGTTGGGCAGCACGACGGCGCCACGCACGACCTGGTCCGACTTCTTGGCGTCGATGCCGAGCTGCACGGCCACGTCGATCGATTCGTCGAACTTGGCGGTGGCGGCTTCCTTGACGATGGTGATCGCGTCAGCCAGCGGGTACAGCTTGGTGCTGTCGACCTTGCCTTCGAGCGACTTCTGCTTCTTGGTGATCTTGGCCATTTACACGCCCTCCACATTCACGCCCATCGAACGGGCCGTACCGGCGATGGTGCGAACCGCGGCGTCCATGTCGGCGGCGGTCAGGTCCTTCATCTTGGTCTTTGCGATCTCTTCGAGCTGCGCGCGCGTGATCTTGCCGACCTTGTCGGTGTGCGGACGTGCGGAACCCTTCTCGAGCTTGATCGCCTTCTTGATCAGCACGCCAGCGGGCGGCGACTTGATGATGAAGGTGAAGCTCTTGTCGGCGAAAGCGGTGATGACCACCGGCAGCGCCAGACCCGGCTCGTAGCTCTGCGTCTGGGCGTTGAACGCCTTGCAGAATTCCATGATGTTCAGACCGCGCTGACCGAGTGCGGGACCGATCGGCGGGGACGGGTTGGCCTTACCAGCTGGCACTTGCAGCTTGATGAAGCCGACGATTTTCTTCGCCATGCTTTTTGCTCCTTGCGGGTGATATCGCTTCGGCTTGCGGCCGAGGCTCCCCGGGGTTAAACGACTCTTCGATCAAGGCCGCGCGCCGAGTCGGACAACGCGCAGCCGGGAATGGTTCGGACCTCGCGGTCCGGGCTCAGGTCTTCTCGACCTGGCCGAATTCGAGTTCCACAGGCGTCGCGCGGCCGAAGATCATGACCGACACGCTGACCTTGCTCTTCTCGTAGTTGACTTCCTCGACGGTGCCGTTGAAGTCGGTGAACGGGCCTTCCTTGACGCGCACGAATTCGCCGACGGTGAATTCGATCTTGTGACGCGGCTTCTCCGTGCCCTGCTGCATCTGGCTGACGATGTCTTCGACCTCTTTCTGCGAGATCGGGGCCGGCCGGTTCTTGGCGCCGCCCACGAAACCCGTCACCTTGTTGGTGTGCTTCACCAGGTGCCAGCTCTCGTCGTCCATGATCATTTCGACCAGAACGTAGCCCGGGAAGAATCGACGCTCGGTGGTGCGCTTCTGGCCATTCTTGATCTCGACCACTTCTTCGGTCGGGACCAGGATGCGGCCGAACTTATCCTGCATGCCGGCGCGGTTGATGCGCTCGGTGATGTTGCGCTCGACGGCCTTCTCCATGCCCGAATAGGCATGCACCACATACCAACGCAGATCAGGGTTGGCGGCAGGAGCCAGCACGGAGGAGCCTTCTTCCTCCGGCGCGCCCGGCGTGGTTTCAACTGCGTCGTCAGTCATTTACTTTCTCCAGCCCAGAATGAGGTCGAAAAATACCCACTCGAGCGTCTTGTCGGTCAGCCAGAGAAAGACGGACATGATCGCCACGAAGGCGAACACGTAGGCCGTCATCTGCATCGCCTCCTTGCGGGTCGGCCAGACGACCTTCCTGACTTCGCGCCACGAATCGCGGCCGAACGCCCAAAGCTGGCGGCCATTCTCCGAACTACCGAAAACAACCACAGCCGCCGCCAGACCGACCAGCAGCGCAGCCCATTGCACCAGCGAGCCCTGGCGCGCCAGCAGATAGAACGCCACGATGGCGCCCACTGCCAGCACCACCGCCGCAGCCAGTTTGGCCTTGTCGGCGCCGGTGCTCACCGTTTCGATTTGAGAAGTGGCCATGTTCGGCTGATTTCCTGTGGCCCTGAGGCCTTCAATTCAATGCGTCTCTTGAGACGCCGAAGCCCGTCGGGACGCGACGGGCTTTTCGGAGTGCCACCTTAAGTGGCAGGGGCAGTAGGAATCGAACCTACAACCTTCGGTTTTGGAGACCGACGCTCTGCCAATTGAGCTATACCCCTCCGGTACTCTTCGCGCCCGCCGTATTACAGGTCGAGGATCTTCGCCACGACGCCCGAACCCACGGTGCGACCGCCTTCGCGGATGGCGAAGCGCAGACCTTCTTCCATGGCGATCGGGGCGATCAGCTTCACGGTGATGCTGACGTTGTCGCCGGGCATGACCATTTCCTTGTCCTTGGGCAGCTCGATCGCGCCGGTCACGTCCGTCGTGCGGAAGTAGAACTGCGGACGGTAGTTGTTGAAGAACGGCGTGTGACGGCCGCCTTCGTCCTTCGACAGAACGTACACCTCGGCGGTGAAGTGCGTGTGCGGCTTGATCGAGCCGGGCTTGCACAGCACCTGGCCGCGCTCGACTTCTTCGCGCTTCGTGCCGCGCAGCAACACGCCCACGTTGTCGCCGGCCTGGCCCTGGTCCAGCAGCTTGCGGAACATTTCCACGCCGGTGCAGGTGGTCTTGACCGTCGGGCGGATGCCCACGATTTCGATTTCTTCACCGACCTTGATCACGCCGCGCTCGACGGCGCCGGTCACCACCGTGCCGCGACCCGAGATCGAGAACACGTCTTCCACGGGCATCAGGAACGTGCCGTCCACGGCGCGCTCGGGCGTCGGGATGTACGTGTCCAGGGCTTCGGCCAGCTTCATGATCGAGCCTTCGCCCAGTTCGCCCTTGTCGCCTTCCAGGGCCAGCTTGGCCGAGCCGTGGATGATGGGGGTGTCGTCGCCGGGGAATTCGTACTTGTCGAGGAGTTCGCGGACTTCCATCTCGACCAGCTCGAGCAGTTCCTTGTCGTCGACCATGTCGCACTTGTTCAGGAACACGATGATGTAGCCCACGCCCACCTGGCGAGCCAGCAGGATGTGTTCACGGGTCTGGGGCATCGGGCCGTCGGCGGCCGAGCACACCAGGATCGCGCCGTCCATCTGGGCAGCGCCGGTGATCATGTTCTTCACGTAGTCGGCGTGACCGGGGCAGTCGACGTGTGCGTAGTGGCGGTTGGCCGTTTCGTACTCGACGTGCGCGGTGTTGATCGTGATGCCGCGTGCCTTTTCTTCAGGCGCAGCGTCGATCTGGTCGTAGGCCTTGGCTTCGCCGCCGAACTTCGACGACAGCACCGTTGCGATCGCAGCCGTCAGCGTGGTCTTGCCGTGGTCGACGTGACCGATCGTGCCCACGTTCACGTGCGGCTTGGTGCGGGTGAATTTACCTTTTGCCATTTTTCGACTCCGAAAAAAACGTTTCCAACGTATGCAGATGGGTTGCAATGCAGCTTTTGCAACCCCCAAAAACTGGTGCCCTTTGCGGGAATCGGACCCGCGACCTCTCCCTTACCAAGGGAGTGCTCTACCACTGAGCCAAAAGGGCTTTATCTAACCATTCGCTTCCGGCGCCGAACCGGGTCTCTGGAGCGGGAGACGGGAATCGAACCCGCGTCATCAGCTTGGAAGGCTGGGGTTCTACCATTGAACTACTCCCGCATCAGGAGCACTCGAGGCACCCAAAGCGCGAAATCCAAACGCTCTTAGAAACCAAATTCATCGCTGGTGGAGAGGGCTGGATTCGAACCAGCGTACTCGTAAGAGGGCAGATTTACAGTCTGCTGCCATTAACCACTCGGCCACCTCTCCGGCGAACCTCGAAATATAGCACGGTTTTGTGACTACCCGGAAACCCATGCATCAACAAAGATGCAGGAAAACCGCTCGAGGCGTTAGCCCACGATTATCGCCTAAGTTTTCACCCCTCCGACCGCTGCGCCTCCCGCCAAGCGCGCGCTTCGCCGAAATGACCGCAGCCGATGAACGGCACGGGCGGCCGCTGAGCCGAAAGAGGCGACGGATGATTCGACATCAGCACCTTATGGCGCCTAACGTCGATCAACGCCCGCTTACTCTGAGCATGAGAGCCCCACAGCATAAAAACAACAGGTTTGGCGCCGTTTGAAACATGCCGAATGACGGCATCCGTCAGCACCTCCCAGCCACGCCCGGAATGGCTGGCTGGCTGGGCCTCCTCGACCGTCAGGCAGGTGTTCAGCAGCAGCACGCCATGCGTGGCCCACTTCACCAGGCTGCCGCCCGGATTCGGAAATGGCGGCGGCGCGGTCCCCAGGTCGCGCTGCAATTCCTTGAAGATGTTGCGCAGCGACGGCGGCAGCGCCACGCCGGGCGCCACGGAAAACGCAAGCCCCTCGGCCTGGCCGCGCCCGTGATACGGATCCTGCCCCAGGATCACCACGCGCACGTCTTCCGGCGGCGTGAGTTCCAGCGCCCTCAGCGGCTGCGGCGGAAAGATCACGGCACCAGCGTCAAGCCGCTCGCGCAGGAAGTCTTGCAGCTTCTGCCCCACGGCACTGCCGAAGAACTCGTCGACCAGCGGCTGCCAGCCCGGGGCCACCGGCCAGTCGGCCGGATTGCTGCTCGACAGCTGATCGGGCCGGCTCATTTGAACAATGCAGCGAGGGCCTCGCCGGGTTCCTTGGCGCGCATGAAAGCCTCGCCGACCAGGAAGGCGTTGACGCCGGCCGCGCGCAAGGTGGCCACGTCCTCGCGCGTGCCGATGCCCGACTCAGTCACCGGCAGGCGATCGGCGGGCAGCTTCGGCAGCAGATCGATGGTCGCCTGTATCGACACCTCGAAGTTGCGCAGATTGCGGTTGTTGATCCCGATCAGCGCCGTCTTCAGCCCGAGCGCGCGGTCCAGCTCGGCCGCGTCGTGCACCTCCACCAACACCGCCATGCCCAGCCCGCGCGCGATGGCTTCGTAGTCCTTCATCTGCGCGTCGTCGAGGCAGGCGGCAATCAGCAGGATCGCGTCGGCACCTATCGCGCGCGACTCATACACCTGGTACGCATCGACGATGAAATCCTTGCGCAGCACCGGCAGCTCGCACGAGGCGCGCGCCTGCTTGAGATAGTCCACGCCGCCCTGAAAGAACTGCTTGTCGGTCAGCACCGAGAGGCAGGCCGCGCTGATCTCGCCATCGCCCTCGGCGTAGCTTTGCGCGATGTCGGCCGGAATGAAGTCCGCGCGCAACACGCCCTTGCTCGGGCTGGCCTTCTTGACTTCGGCGATCACCGCGGCCTGGCCTGCCGCGATCTTGGCTCGCAGCGCGCCTTCGAAGTCGCGCGTCAGCACGCGGCTCTCGGCGTCGAAGCGCACGGCTTCGAGCGGCGTGCGCTTCAGTGCCGCGGCCACTTCCTGGCGCTTGACGGCAACGATCTTGTCGAGGATGTCGGACATGACTTCTGGGTTTCCTGTTCTCTTGAAGCTCAGACGGTCGAGGAGGCCTTGACCAGCTCCGCCAGCTTGGCCTTCGCCGCGCCCGAGGCGATGGCGGCGCGCGAGCGCTCCACGCCCGCCTGCACCGAGTCGACCACGTTCGCCGCGTAAAGCGCCGCCCCGGCGTTCAGCAGCACGATGTCTAGCGCCGGGCCGGCCTGATTGTCGAGCACGGCCAGCAGCATCGCCTTCGACTGTTCAGGCGTCTCCACGCGCAGCGCGCGGTTGCTCGACATCTGGAAGCCGAAGTCCTCGGGATGCAGCTCGTATTCGCGGATCTCGCCATCCTTCAGCTCGCCCACCATGGTCGCCGCGCCGAGCGAGATCTCGTCCATGCCGTCGCGCCCGTAGACCACCACCGCATGTTCGGCACCGAGCCGCTGCAGCGCACGCACCTGGATGCCCACGAGGTCGGGGTGGAACACGCCCATCAGGATGTTCGGAGCGCCGGCCGGGTTGGTCAGCGGCCCGAGGATATTGAAGATGGTCTTGATGCCCAGCTCCTTGCGAACCGGCGCGACGTTCTTCATCGCCGGATGATGGTTCGGCGCGAACATGAAGCCGATGCCGCACTCCTCGATGGAGCGCGCGATCTGCTCGGGCTTGAGGTTGATGTTCACCCCCAGCGACTCCAGCACGTCGGCGCTGCCCGACTTGCTCGACACGCTGCGCCCGCCGTGCTTGCTCACCTTGGCGCCCGCGGCAGCGGCCACGAACATCGAGCAGGTCGAGATGTTGAAGGTGTGCGAGCCGTCGCCGCCCGTGCCCACGATGTCCACGAGGTTCGTCGTGTCCTTCACCGGCACCTTGGTCGACACCTCGCGCATCACCTGCGCGGCGGCGGTGATCTCGCCGATGGTTTCCTTCTTCACGCGCAGGCCGGTGATCAGCGCCGCCATCATCACGGGCGAGCACTCTCCGCTCATGATGAGGCGCACGATGTGCAGCATCTCGTCGTGGAAGACCTCGCGGTGCTCGATGGTGCGCTGCAGCGCTTCCTGGGGGGTGATCATGGAAAGTCTCCTCGAAAAGAATCAGCGGCCGACGCGAACGGCGGCGGGCGCGTCGGTGAACGCGAGCTTGAGGCCGAAGCCGATGAACAGCACGCCGGCGGCGCGGTCGAGCCAGTGCATGCCCTTGCGCACAGCGCTGCGGCGCGCCATCCAGCCCGCCGCCAGCGCCCATCCCACGTTGACGGGAACGGCGTTGAGATTGAACAGCACGCCCAGCAGCACGAAGGCCAGCGCCGTGTTGCCGGTGCCCGGCGCGATGAACTGCGGCACGAAGGCCAGGAAGAACAGCGCGACCTTCGGGTTGAGCACGTTGGTCCAGAAGCCGCCCACGAAGATCGCCTTGAGGCTGCGCTCCCCGCTCACCGCCGCGGCGGCAGCGTCGAGATCGGCGGGCGGCGTGGCGCGCGACATCAGCATGCGCACGCCAAGGTACAGCAGGTAGGCCGCGCCGATGTACTTGAGCACGGTGAAGGCCCCGGCGGAAGTCGCCATCAGCGTGCCCACACCGATGGCGGCAGCGAAGATGTGCACGAAGCACCCTGTCGTGATGCCCAGCCCGGCCACGATGCCGGCGCGCGCGCCCGAACGCAGCGAATTCGTGACCACGTACAGCACGTCGGGCCCCGGCGTGAGGTTCAGCAGCCAGCCGGCGGCGATGAATGCGAGCAGATGCGGAAGATCGGGCATCGCGTTCTCGCCGTTTTCAGGATTTGGCGAAGAAGGCGCGGATCGCGGCAACGGCCCGGTCCACGCCGGCGGCGTCGACATCGAGGTGCGTCACGAAGCGCAGCCGGTAGAGTCCCGTCGCAAGAATGCCCTGCGAATTGAGGCTCGCCAGCAGCTCCGAAGAGCGCGCCTGCGCAGCACCGGTGAGATCGACGAACACGATGTTCGTGTGCGGTGCCTCCACCTTCAGCCCCTCGATGCCTTCGAGCCCCTGCGCCAGGCGCTGTGCCAGCGCGTGGTCGTCAGCAAGGCGGTCGACATGGTGGTCGAGCGCATGCGACGCCGCCGCGGCCAGCAGGCCGGCCTGCCGCATGCCGCCGCCAGCCATCTTGCGGATGCGGTGCGCGCGGGCGATGAACTCGCGCGAACCGACCAGCGCCGAGCCGATCGGCGCACCAAGCCCCTTGCTGAAGCACACCGACACGCTGTCGAAGCACTGCGCGATGCGGCGGGCTTCCGCGCGGATGTCGCCGCCCTTGTTCAGCGCGGCCTGCGCAGTCGCGGCGTTGAAGAGCCGCGCACCGTCCAGGTGCCGCTGCAGTCCCTTGCTCTTCGCGAGATCGGTCGCCGCCTGCACGTATTCGAATGGCAGCAGCTTGCCGCCCAGCGTGTTCTCCAGCGCCAGCAGCCGCGTGCGAGCGAAGTGCGCGTCGTCGGGCTTGATGGCCGCCTCGATCTGCGCGAGCGGCAGCGTGCCGTCAGGCGCGTGGTCGAGCGGCTGCGGCTGCACGCTGCCGAACACCGCCGCGCCACCGCCTTCCCAGCGGTAGCAATGCGCCTGCTGGCCGACGATGTACTCGTCGCCGCGGCCGCAGTGCGACAGGATCGCGCACAGATTGCTCTGCGTGCCGGTGGGCACGAACAGCGCCGCCTCGAAACCCAGCATGGCCGCGATCTTTTCCTGCAGCGCGTTCACGCTCGGATCGGTACCGAAGACGTCGTCGCCCAAGGGCGCAGCCATCATGGCTTCGCGCATCGCGGGCGTGGGTTGGGTGACGGTGTCGCTGCGCAGGTCGACGAAGGAAGTGCGATCGGTGGTCATGGTGGTGGTCAATCCAGAAAGTTCTTGAGCATGGCGTGACCGTGCTCCGTCAAGATCGATTCCGGATGGAACTGCACGCCCTCGATGCGCACATCGTGCGCGAAGCCGGTGTGACGCACGCCCATGATCTCGCCGTCGTCGGTCCAGGCGGTGACAGCCAGCGCCTTCGGGCAGCTCTCGCGCTCGATGGAAAGCGAGTGGTAGCGGTTGACGACGAACCTCTGCGGCAGCCCCGCGAACACGCCTTCCTGCGTGGTCGTGATCTCGCTGGTCTTGCCGTGCATGAGCTGCTGCGCGCGCACGATCTTGCCGCCGAAGGCCGCGCCGATCGCCTGATGGCCCAGGCACACGCCAAGAATGGGCAGCTTGCCCGCGAAGGCCTCGATGGCCGCCACCGACACACCCGCCTCCGCCGGCGAGCAAGGCCCCGGCGACACCACCAGCCGCGTCACGCCCGAAGCGATCAGCTCGCCGATCTGCTCGACCGTGATCTCGTCGTTGCGGTGCACCTGCACGTCCGCACCCAGTTCGCCGAAGTACTGGACGATGTTGTAGGTGAAGCTGTCGTAGTTGTCGATCATCAGGAGCTTCATTTTTCGAGGCCCTCCGAATCCGGACTTCCGAACGCAGAAGTCGCGAAGGTTTCGCAGAAATCGCAGAAGGAATTCAAAAAGAAGGTCTTCATAGCTTGTTCACCACCCGATGGATTCCCTTGACGACGGGGAAGGTATGGAAGTTGATCAGCAGGCCCAGCTTCATGCCGGAGACGCGCAGATACGACAGCAACTGCGCACGATGCGCCTCGCTGACGGCATCCATGGCCCTGAGTTCGAGCAGCACGCTGCCCTCGATCACGAAGTCTGCGCGGTATGCGATGCCCAGCGGGCGCCCCTTGTAGACCGCCTCGATCGGGACTTCGCGTTCGAACGCCAACTCGCGCTCATGGAGTTCGATCGCCATCGCAGCCGCATAGGCGCTTTCCAGAAGTCCCGTGCCAAGCACACGTTGAACCTCGACCGCCGCGCCGATGACATCGTGCGAACAGTCATTTTCAAAACCTGGCGGTTCCTTCTGCGACCTCTGCGAAACCTTCGCGCCCTCTGCGTTCGGCTGCCCGTATCCCACGCCACTCATTCCAACCCCTCCTCGACCAGTTCCGCCGCCCGCAGCAGCGCCCGAGCCTTGGCCTCGGTTTCCTTCCACTCCAGCTCGGGCACCGAGTCGGCCACCACGCCGGCCGCGGCCTGCACGTGCAGCATCTGGTCCTTCACGATGCCGGTGCGGATCGCGATGGCCACGTCCATGTCGCCCGCGTAGCTGATGTAGCCGCAGGCGCCGCCGTACAGGCCGCGCTTAGTGGGCTCCAGTTCGTCGATAAGCTCCATCGCATGCACCTTCGGCGCGCCGGTCAGCGTACCGGCCGGGAAGGTGGCCTTGAGCACGTCGATGGCGGTCATGCCGTCCTTCAGCGTGCCTTCGACGTTGCTCACGATGTGCATCACGTGGCTGTAGCGCTCCACCGCGAAGGCTTCCGTCACTTTCACGCTGCCGGTCTTGGCGATGCGGCCGATGTCGTTGCGCGCGAGGTCGATCAGCATCACGTGCTCGGCGCGTTCCTTCGGGTCGTTGATGAGTTCCACCTCGGCCGCCTTGTCGAGCTCCAGCGACGCGCCGCGCGGGCGGGTGCCGGCCAGCGGGCGGATGGTGATCTTCTGCTCGCCCTCGCCGGTGTTCTCCTGGCGCACCAGGATCTCGGGCGAAGCGCCCACCACGTGGAAGTCGCCGAGGTTGTAGTAGTACATGTAGGGCGAGGGGTTCAGCGAACGCAGCGCACGGTACAGCGACAGCGGCGACTCCGTGTAGCGCTTGCTGATGCGCTGGCCCACCTGCACCTGCATGAAGTCGCCGGCGGCGATCATTTCCTTGGCGCGCTCCACGGCCGCGAGGTAGTCGGCCTTGGCGAAGCTACGCTCGGGTGGATGCGGCTGCGTCGGCTTCACGATGGGCGCGCTCACCGAATACTTGAGCTTTTCCTTCAGCTCGCGCAGGCGGCGCTTGCCCACCGCATAGGCCTCGGGCTGCTTCGGATCGGCATAGACGATGAGGTACAGCTTGCCCGAGAGGTTGTCGATGACCGCCAGTTCCTCGCACTGCAGCAGCAGGATGTCGGGGCAGCCCAGCGCGTCGGGCGGGCATGTCTTCTCGAGCTTGCGCTCGATGTGGCGCACGGTGTCGTAGCCGAAGTAGCCGGCAAGGCCGCCGCAGAAGCGCGGCAGGCCCGGGCGCAGCGCGACCTTGAAGCGCTTCTGGTACTCGGCGACGAAATCGAGCGGATTGCCGCGGATGGTCTCGACCACCTGCCCGTCGGTCACCACCTCGGTGACGGCTTCGGCGCCGAAGCCGCTGGCGCGCAGCAGCGTGCGCGCCGGCAGCCCGATGAAGCTGTAGCGCCCGAAGCGCTCGCCGCCCACCACCGATTCGAGCAGGAAGCTGTGCTTGCCGCCACCTTGCGAATGGGCCAGCTTGAGGTAGAGGGAAAGAGGAGTCTCGAGGTCGGCGAAGGCCTCGGCCATCAGCGGAATGCGGTTGTAGCCCTGGGCGCTGAGGCTCTTGAATTCAAGTTCGGTGATCACGGATTCGTTCTCCAGTTGCCTGCGGCGCTCCTTCGGCCGGCGGCAAGGTCATTCACGGGTTGGCCCGGTGCCGGCGAGCGTGCCGGTCCGGAACCGCGGGCGCACGGCGTGCGCCGCGCAATCAAACAGTCAGCGAAGTATGGCGACGCCAGGGCCAGGCTCCCCGGCTGCCTTCACCTGTTTGAATGACGTGATGAACGAACATATGAGCAGCGGAGTTTAGCCCACGAAAACGCCCGAGCGTGCAACCGGGCGCATCGGCGGTGGCTTTCAGGGTTCCCCCGAAGCCGAAGGAGTAGAACAAAAAGATACATTCGAACGATCGTTCGCAAATTTCCAAGGAGACAGCGTTGACCGCCCTTCCGCTCACGACCGTGTTCCCTCGCCTCGTCCTGGCCGCCTGCCTCGCCGCCGCCAGCCTCGGTGTGCCGGCCGCACAGGTCGACGTAGGTGGCGTCAAGCTCGAAGACCAGCTGGATCTGCGTGGCGCGCCCCTCGTGCTTAATGGCGCGGGCATCCGCTACAAGGCCATCTTCAAGGTCTACACGGCCGGCCTCTACGTGGGCAAGAAGGTGTCGACGCCCGAGGAAGCACTGGCCGCGCCCGGCCCCAAGCGCGTGGCCATCACGATGCTGCGCGACATCGACGCGAACGAGCTCGGCAAGCTCTTCACCAAGGGCGTGGAAGACAACTCGCCCAAGAGCGAGATGGTCAACCTCATTCCGGGCCTGCTGCGCATGGGCCAGATGTTCGCCGACCAGAAACAGTTGAAGACCGGCGACACCTTCACCATCGACTGGCTGCCCGGCACCGGCACTCTGATCACCGTGCGCGGCGTGCCCCAGCCCGATCCGATCAAGGAGCAGGCTTTCTTCAACGCGCTGTTGCGCATCTGGCTGGGCCCGAACCCGGCCGACTGGAAGCTGAAGGACGCGCTGCTCGGCAAGCAGTAACTGGCGCTTCTACCGCGCAGCGGCCGGCGCCAACTCGGCCAGCGAATCGACGAAACCGTCGGCATCCACGCCGCGCACCGGCTCGCCGTGGTTGTAGCCGTAGGTCACCAGCACCACGGGACAACCGGCCGCACGCGCGGCGCGCGCGTCGTTGCTCGAGTCGCCGACCATCAGCGTGCGCTCAGGTGCCGTGCCCATCGCCTCGCAGGTCTTCAGCAGCGGCAGCGGATCGGGCTTCTTGCGCTCGAAGGCGTCGCCGCCGAACACAAGCTCGAAGAAGCCGTCGAGCCCCTTGTCGGCCAGCAGCGGCTTGGCGAACGAGGTCGGCTTGTTGGTGAGGCACGCCAGCCTCAGGCCTTGTGCGCGCAGCGCTTTCAGCCCTTCGATCACGCCGGGGTACACCGCCGAATGCCGCCCGTTGATGGCGAGGTAGTGATGCTGGTAACGCTCCCAGGCCCGGTCGAACAGCGCACGCGCCTTCGCGTCGGCCTCCGCGGCATCGGCGACGGCCGGCCCCATCACGTGCACGAGCGCGGAATGGATCAGGTGCTCCGAGCCCTTGCCCACCATCTTCTCGATGGCGGAAGGCGCCACGTGCGGCAGCGAGAGATCGTCGAGCATGCGGTTGAGCGAGGCGGCGAAGTCGCCCAGCGTGTCGACCATGGTGCCGTCGAGGTCGACGATGGCGGCGTCGAAGCGGGTGCGGGAGAGGCTGATGGAGTTCAAGGACGCGCGAGCAGAGTTGCGAGGGATTCCCGGCACTCTATCCGAGCAGCACCCAAACCTCAGTGCCGCCGGAATCAAGCCCGCAACAACTGCCCACCTCCTGGCGTGGTCGAAGGCGGCCTCCGCCTCAGCCGCCCTCCTCGACGAAAGCCTCCTCGCGCTTGGAGCGTATGGACGGCAGCAGCACGATCAGCAGCAGGATGAGCGCGGCGACCAGCAGGCCCGCCGAGATCGGCCGCGACACGAACACGCTCCAGTCGCCGCGCGACAGCAGCAGTGCGCGGCGCAGGTTCTCCTCCATCATCGGCCCGAGGATCAGCCCCAGCAGCAATGGCGCCGGCTCGCAGCCCAGCTTGATGAAGGTGTAGCCCACCACGCCGAAGATCGCGACCAGCCAGATGTCGAAGACGTTGTTGTTGGTCGAGTAGACGCCGATGGCGCAGAACAGCACGATGGCCGGGAACAGCCACCGGTAGGGAATCGTCAGCAGCTTGATCCACAGCCCGATGAGCGGCAGGTTCAGGATCACCAGCATCAGGTTGCCGATCCACATCGAGGCGATCAGGCCCCAGAAGAGCTCCGGATTGCTGGTCATGACCTGCGGGCCGGGCTGGATGTTGTGGATGGTCATCGCACCGACCATCAACGCCATCACCGGATTGGGCGGAATGCCCAGCGTGAGCATCGGAATGAAGGAAGTCTGCGCGCCCGCGTTGTTGGCGGCTTCAGGGCCCGCAACGCCGCGGATGTTGCCTTTGCCGAAGGTGACCTCGCCCGGCTTGAGCTTGATCTTCTTCTCCAGCGTATACGCCGCGAAGGCCGACAGCAGCGCACCGCCGCCTGGCAGGATGCCCAGGGAGGAGCCCAGCGCCGTGCCGCGCAGCACCGCGGGGAGCATGCGCCGGAAGTCTTCCTTCGTCGGCATCAGGCCCGAGACCTTCGCCGTGAACACCTCCCGCTCGTCCTCCGGCCTGGCCAGGTTGGCGATGATCTCGCCGTAGCCGAACACGCCCATCGCGATGGCGATGAACCCCAGGCCGTCCGTGAGTTCGGGGATGTCGAAGCTGTAGCGCGCAACGCCGGAGTTGACGTCGGTGCCCACCAGTCCGAGCAGCAGACCCACCATGATCATGCAGATCGCCTTGAGCAGCGAGCCCGAGGCCAGCACCACGGCGCCGATGAGGCCCAGGATCATCAGCGAGAAGTATTCGGCCGGGCCGAACTTGAAGGCGATCTCCGTCAGCGGAGGCGCGAATGCGGCCAGGATCAGAGTGCCCACGCAGCCTGCGAAGAACGACCCCAGGCCGGCCGCGGCAAGCGCCGGCCCTCCCCTGCCCTGCTTGGCCATCTGATGGCCGTCGATCACAGTGACCACGGAAGACGATTCGCCCGGCAGGTTCACCAGGATCGCGGTGGTCGAGCCGCCGTACTGCGAGCCGTAGTAGATGCCGGCCAGCATGATCAGCGCCGCCACCGGCGGCAGCGCATAGGTGGCGGGCAGCAGCATGGCGATGGTGGCCGTCGGGCCGATGCCGGGCAGCACGCCGATCAGCGTGCCCAGCAGGCAGCCGATGAATGCGTACAGGATGTTCTGCAGCGATACGGCCGTTGCGAAGCCGAGCGAGAGGTTGTTGATCAGGTCGGTCATGGCGCCTTCTCCCTTCAGCCGCTGATGAAGGTCGGCCAGACCTGAAACTGCAGCTTCAGCCCGACGATGAATGTGAGGTAGCTGCCCACGGCCAGCACGGTCGCGAGGATCAGCGAAAGCTTCATCGAGAAGTTCGCCCCCGCCATGCAGGCGACGACGACGAGCGCGTAGATCGCGACGATCAGACCCATGGCCGGCAGCCCGATGTTGTGCAGGCCCGCCAGCAGGACTCCGAACAACAGGTTCGCGCCGATGATGAAGCCCAGCGGCTTCCATGCGATCTTTCCTACGGGATCTCCATCGGCGGTCTTCATGGTGAATGCGCTGGCGATCACCACCAGCCCCAGCACCGTCAGCAGCGTGCCGATGATCAGCGGGAAATAGCCGGGGCCCATGCGGGCCGCGCTGCCGACGTTGTAGTTGTTGGCCCCGATCGCGAAGGCCGCTCCGACGCAGGTGAACATGAGGCCTGAGAAGAAAGTCTTCTGGCTCTGGATCCGCATAGGCAATTTCTCTTTCCGATGAATGGATTTCGCCCCGCGCACCGCCACAGGACAACGGCGCCGGACAAGGAGGATGCGTGCAACGGGCAGCGCGGAGGCGCGATGCCTCCTGGTCAGGTTGCAGACAGGTACCTCATGCTATGAGGTTTAATAGATCATGTTGTGAGTAATTACCCCATGCGTCTTCCAGGGCCGCTGCTACATTGGCCGCTTCGACACATGACACCAACAAGACGTCAATGGCCAGCCAACCGCGCAGCATCGAGAAGCACCAGCTCGAGGCGCTCTCCGACTTCAGATTCAGGCTGCGCAGCTTCCTGCGCTTCAGCGAGGACGCCGCGCGCGCCGAGGGCATCACCGTGCTGCAGTACCAGCTGATGCTCCACACCCAGGCCTTCCCGGGCCGGGAATGGGCGACGGTCAGCGAGATCGCCGAGCGCCTGCAGGCTCAGCTTCACGGCGTGGTCGCGCTCGTCTCGCGCTGCGAGGAAGCCGGCCTTGTCAAGCGAAAGCCCAGCACCACCGACCGGCGCCAGGTCGAGGTTCATCTGCTGGCAGCCGGGCGCAGGAAGCTGGAAAAGCTCGCGCTTCTGCACCAGGGGCAGATTGCCGATCTCACGGAGGTCGTTGCGCTTGTTGGAAAAGCCCGTAAATAGCCTCGGCATCCGTTTTCAGCGGAGTCCGAGTTCAGCTGTCCTGCGGCGATCGTGCCTCGCCGGGGTTTTCAAACTGTTTCAAAAACCGTAGTTGCCATGCCTCGGAAACTTTTCGGGGCCTTTTGCACACCTATGACGCATTGTTTGAAAAACCCAACAACGAGGAACACTCCATGCGTCTCACGACGAAGGGCGGCTTCGCCTTGACGGCCATGATCGATGTCGCGATGCGCGAGCAGGATGGCCCGGTGCCACTGGCGTCGATCAGCAAGCGCCAGCACATTGCCCGCTCGTCGCTCGAACTCCTGTTCAGCAAGCTGCGCCAGCATGCGCTGATCAAGGCGACACGCGGACCGGGCGGCGGCTACACCTTGACGCGCAGGGCATCCGAAATCACGGTGGCGGACATCCTTGCCTCGGTCGACGGCCAGCCGCTGTCCGACGCCGAAGACTCGTCGAAAAAGGGCGAGGCCGGCGGCAAGGGCTGCTATTCCACCGAGGCGCTGTGGGCCTCCGCCAAGCATCACGTGATGGAGTTCCTGGGCTCGGTCACGCTGCAGAGCCTGGTCGAAGACCAGCTCGCCAAGGGTGTGCGCGTGGAGCACGAGCCGTCGCAGCCGAAGAGGAAGGAAGCCCCGCTGAGCCCCGCCGCATTGCCGCTGCGCGTGAACGCACCCAATTCGGTGTTCGCGTGGAACGGCGTCTTCGCCAAGCGCTGAAGAACACTGCAACAACGCTCTCCTGACGATGCCCCGCTGGCTGCTGTCGCTGCTGCTCGTGCTCGCACTGGGCTGCCAGAGCTTTGCCGCTCTGGCCCAGTCGCACGAGGCGGCGATGGCGCCGGTCGTCGCCGGGCTCCATCCGTCGAGCCCCAGCCCCCATTGCGAGGCACCGGCCGAGCCGTTCACCACGCTGGAAGAGCGCTCGCCGGCCACCGAACTCGCGCCGGACCTCTCCGAAATCTGCGGACTGCGCAACGCCACGTTGCACCACGCCGCGTGGCGTGACGCGCCACCGCCGCAGCACTCTCACACGCCCGCATCCCGCGTGCCACCGGTTCCACTGAAACCGCCGCGCATGCGCATCGCCGCCTAGGCGAGAGAGGGTGCGGGTCCGCCCGCATCCCTTTCCTTTTCCACTTTCACGAATCCTCGCGATGCGCGACGTGCGGGCCACTGTGCCCGCGCGTCGCGTTCGTCGTCGTCCCGCGCGAGCGTGTCCGGCGCGGGCATCCAGCCCCATTCACCCAATCGATTCCTGTCATTCATGAGCGAACTCTCACTGATCATCTTCGGCGCCTGCCTCCTGCTGCTTTACCTGGCTTGGCGCGAACGCCTCGTCTCGAACCACCGCGATGCCGGCCTGCTCGCCGGCGTGGCCGCCTTCGCGGGCGTGGCGGGCATCGTGTCGCTGGCGGTGTGACGGCGCCGCAAGCTGCCCGGCGGCGACGCTGGATCGCCGCCGGGCTCGCCGTCGCGGCAGCGGCAGGCGCCTGCACCGACGGCTATCCCACCAGGGACGCGCCCGCCGCCGGCGACATGAGCGCCGCGGAGCACGTCCACGCGCTCAACGACATGCTGCGCCATGAGGCGCGCAGCGTGGACGCGAGGCTGACGCTGGCGACGCCGTGCATCCTGCGGCTCGCGACCACCGCGCCCGGCGCGCACGAATCCACCGCCTCGCTGCGGCTGGAGACGCTGCACATCGCCTTCTCGGTGGACGAGCGCTACCGGGTGAACCTGGCCCCGGCCGCCAACCGGCCGGCCGCGCGCGACCACCGATTCGTGGTGGACGGCTGGCAGGACGCGGTCGCGTTCCGCTCGCACCTGCAGCAGCTGCAGATGGCCTGCGTGGCGTCGAAGGACTGAACCGGGATTTCCTTGCGATGCGCATTGCGGGTTTGCGCATCTCGTTCGGCAACCGGATGAACGCCACTGAATTGCCAGTGGCGCCATCCGGAGATTGCCTTGGTTTTCCTTCCCGCACACCGCCGCGCGGCCTGCGTCCGCCTGTCCGACATCGCATTCACGCTGCTCGCCATCCTGGCGATCGGCGCGCTGGTCCCCGCCTGCGGGGGCAACAGCCACAACCACAACACCGGCAACAACAAGGCCTCCGTGCGACAGCCGGCGCACGCGGTCTCTTCGACAGCCCAGCCGGACCCGCAGGCCCAGCGCGACTGCACCGTCACCTTCGAGGGCGACTCGATCCTGCACGGCGGCTACGCCGCCAACAGGCGCTTCGACGAGCCGCCCGCCGCGATGCTCAAGCGCCTGCGCCCCGCCTACACGGTGATCGACAACAGCGAGCCGGGCGCCACCGCCACCCGGCGCGCGCCGGCGTTCTCCACGGCGCCGCTCACCACGCACTTCGTGGTGCTGCAGCACGGCATCAACGACGCGATGTCTGGCCAGCCCTACGAGCCCGCGCTGCGCCGCATGGTCGCGCACGTGCAGGCCGAGGGGCGCACCCCGGTCATCACCGGGCTCAGCCGGCAGCCGCTCACCGCGACGGGCAGGGACGAGGCCGACGCCATCGCCCGCAGGGTGGCCGGCGAGACGGGGGCGCTCTTCGCCGACTGGGGCGCCGTGTCCTTCAAGCCCGCCGAGATGGCCGACGTGCTGCATCCCGCGCCTGCCTACAGCGAGCGGCTGGTCGGTCGCATCGTGCTCATGCTGGACAAGGCCGCGCCCGAATGCCGGGCCTGACGCCCGGATTTTTTCGGCCCGCCATTACGGGTTTTGCGGGCCTCGTCCGGCAAGGGAGTGCATTCACCCGAGACCGAAAAGAGGAGCCGCCTCCCCATGCTTCAGAACCCCCGTCATCGCTTTCAGGCACCGCCGCCCTCGGCGTGCCCCCGGGAGAGCGTCCGATGAGCACCGGCAGCCTCGGCCTCGTGGTCGCCGCCTGCTTCGCCCTCGGCGCCGCCTGGCTCGCCGGCAAGACGCTCTCGACCCGCGCCAACGGCACGCCGATGCCCCAGCTCGCCGCCCGGCAGGAAGCAGCCGCCGCGCGCGAACGCATCGACCTGCGCCAGCCGCTGCGCGCGCTCGCCACAACGCCCACCACGCATGGCGAAACCCTGGCGCAGCGCGGCATCGGGCTCGACCTCGCCGTGCCGGACGCCGCGCTCACGGTGGTAGCCATCGCCGGCGACCTGCCGCTGCTCGTGTCTCACATCGCCGACGCCGCGGCCGCGACCTTGCCGCGGGGCGCCACGCTGCATGTGCTGGCGCGCGCCGAAGGACACCAGGCGGTGGTGAGCCTGCGCGAAGCCGACATTTCCACCGGCACCGCGCCCCGCCTCTCGCAGGCCTTCGAGACCGGCATCGGCCGACCCACGTCGTCCCTGGCCCATGCCTGCCAGGCCATCGCCGCGCGCCACGGTGCGCGCATCTATACCGCGCCCTCGCCGCTGGGCGACGGTTGCCTCACGCTGCGGTTTCCGCTGTACGGCGTCCGCGCCGCGCGTGCGCCGAAAGGGCTGCTCTGATGCCCGCCCGACGGCTCGTCGACGGCTGCTGCCTCGGCGCGGCGGTGGCCGGCCTCGCGCTCTCGGTCGGCTTCGGCCGCTGCGAGCAGGGCCGCGCGGGCGCCACGGCCCTGTCCACGCTCGCGCCCATCATGCAGACCCGCAGCCACCGGCTCCCGACAGGCTGCCCTGCCGGGGCGAAACGCCGTTCGCCAGCGCCAACGCAGTGAGATAGATTCATGCCTGCCGCACTCGCCGCGTTCCCGAACGACTTTTCCTCGCCCTCCTCCATGCCGGACGACCGTCCTCCTTCGCGCAGCGTGGAAAGCCTCTACGGCGACCACCACGGCTGGCTGCTCGGCTGGCTGCGCCGCAAGCTGGGCCACCCGGGCGACGCCGCCGACCTGGCGCAGGACACCTTCGTGCGCGTGCTGGGCCGCCCGCGCGACATCGACGAGGTCCGCGAGCCCCGCGCCTGGCTCACCACCATCGCGCATGGGCTGGTGGTCGACCACGTGCGCCGCCGAACGCTGGAGCGCGCCTGCCTGGAGGCGATCGCCGCGCTGCCCGAGCCGCAGGCGCCCTCGCCCGAGGCGCAGATGCTGCTGGTCGAATCGCTGGTGCGCATCGACGCGATGCTCGATGGGCTGCCGTCCAAGGCGCGCAGCGCCTTCTTGCTCTCGCGGCTCGACGGCCTCGGCTATGCCGAGATCGCGCAGCGCCTCGATGTGAGCCTGAGCTCCGTAGAAAAATACATGGCCACCGCCATCCGTCACTGCCTGGCGCTGAAATGATGAAACTCCCCCAGGCTTCGCGCACTTCGTATCGCTTCTCCTCCCCCCTCGCCGGGGGCAACACCGGCGGCCCGGCAAAGCCGGTTCCGCGGTGTTCCTGGCTTTGGCCGAGGCTATATCGTGCGACCGGGATCACGGGAAGTGCGCAGAGCCATCCAGAATGAAAGCCGCATTTCCTTCCACCCCGCTAACCGGCGACGGCACGGCCACGGCCGCCGAGCTGCTCGACCAGGCCATCGCCTGGGCCGTGCGGCTGGGCTCCGGCAGCGCCGACGAGAAGACCCATGACGAATGCGGCGCATGGCGCGCCGCGCATCCCTCGCACGAGCAGGCCTGGCAGCAGGTGCAGGCCGTGGAAGACACCTTCCGCCAGGTGCCGCGCATGGGCGAGGCCGGCGGTGCGCTGGCGCACGGCGCGCTGCAGGCGGCCACCCGCCTGCGGGCCCAGCAGGGCCGCCGCCGCGCGCTCGGGGTTCTGGGCGTGATGGGGCTGGCCGTCACGGGCGGCATGGCCGGCCTCTTCGTCTGGCGCGAGCAGCCATGGGAGAGCCGCACCGACTACGCCACCGCCGTGGGCGAACGCAAGCGCGTGACGCTGGCCGACGGCACCGAGCTGAACCTCAACACCGGCTCCGAGGTGCAGGTGATCTTCTCGCCGCGCCGCCGCCGCATCTTGCTGCGGCGCGGCGAGCTCTTCGTGCGCACCGGCGCGGACGGCGGCTCGCTGCTCGGCCACCGCGCATTCTGGGTCGAGACGCCGCACGCGCGCTTCGAGGCGCTGGGCACGCGCTTCGGCGTGCGCGAGCAGGACGACCAGACGCGGCTGTCGATGACCGAGGGCCGCGTGGCCATCCACACCACCGTCGACGCACAGCCGGTAGTCGCCCAGGCGGGAGACGGCTACATCGTGCGCGGCGGCGCGGCACAACCGCCCCAGCGCATCGTGGACCGCAGCTTCGAGCCCGACGCCTGGACCGACGGCGCGCTGGTGGCGCGGCAGATGAGGCTCGATGCCTTCATCGCCGAGCTGGCGCGCTACCACGCCACACCGCTGCTGTGCGACGCGGATGCGGCATCGCTGCGCGTGTCGGGCGTCTTCCAGCTCAGCGGCCCCGACCCCGTCGGCCGCGCGCTGGAGGCGCTGGTACGCACACTGCCGGTCCGGCTCGACCGCGGCACTGGAGGCACATTGACTGTCGCGCGACGTTGAGACGCCTTTCTCCGGACCGCCATCCCGGGTTCTGGCGGTTCCGGCAGACAAGGCCCACCCTGCTTTCCGCGCTGCTGCTGGGTATCGCGGCGGGATGGGCTGCGCCCATGAATTCCGCGCGCGCGCAGGCGCAGCCGGCGGATGTTCCGGCGCGCGCCAGCTTCGACATTCCGGCCGGCGCGATGGAAGACGCGCTCAGCAGCTTCGCGCGGCAGGCCGGCATCACGCTCTCCTTCGATCCGGCTCTGGTGCGCGGAAAGAATGCCGCCGCCATACAGGGCCGCCGCACCGTGGCAGAGGGCCTGGCCGAGCTGCTCTCGCCGCACCGGCTCGAAGCCGTGCCCGGCACCAGCGGCGCCTATGCGGTGCGCCAGGCCACGGGCACGCCCGCAGCGGTCTCCGGGCCCAACGCCATCCTGCCCACGCTCACCGTCAACGCGCCGGGCGAGCGCGCCGACGGCCAGGTCGAAGGCTACGTGGCGCAGCGCAGCGCCACGGCCACGCGCACCGACACGCCGCTGCTGGAAACCCCGCGCGCCGTCACCGTGGTCACGCGCGCGCAGATGGACGACCAGGCCGTGCACACCGTCGAGCAGTCGCTGCGCTACTCGGCCGGCGTGCTTACCGAAGTCGCGGGCTACGACACGCGCTTCGCCTCGCTCACGGTGCGCGGCTTCGCGCCGGCCGAGTACCTCGACGGCTTCAAGCTCCCCACCAACAGCTTCGCCACGCGCTGGCTGGTGGAGCCGCAGGCGCTGGAGCGCGTCGAGTTGCTGAAGGGGCCGGGCGCGGTGTACGACCCGTCGGCGCCCGGGGGGGCCATCAACATGGTGTCCAAGCGGCCCTCGGCGGAGGCGGTGCGCGAGGTGAGCGTCTCGTTGGGCAACCGCAACCGCCGGCAGGGCAGCTTCGACATCGGCGGCGCGATGAACGCCGACGGCAGCCTGCTCTTCAGGCTCAACGGCGTGCTGCGCAACAGCGACGGCCAGACCGACTACTCCCGCGACGACCGCAGCTTCATCGCGCCCTCGCTCACGTGGATGCCCTCCGCGCGCACCAAGGTCACGCTGATGGCGGAGGCCACGCGCGACCGCACCACGCCCAAGAGCATCTGGCCGCAGGGCGCGCTCATCACGCCCAACCCCTGGGGCAGCATTCCGCGCGAGCGCTACATCGGCGAGCCCGGCTACGACCGCTACAACCGCGACGCCTTCTCGCTCACCTACCTCTTCGAACACCAGCTCAGCGACAACTGGACGCTGCGGCAGAACGCGCGCCACGCCAGGCTCGACATCGACTACCGGCAGGTCTACGGCACCGGCTTCCAGAGCGACCTGCGCACGCTCGACCGCATGGTGATGCGGGTCGACGAGAGAAACCGCACCAGCACGCTCGACACCCAGGTCGAAGGCCGCTTCAGCACCGGCGCCGTCTCGCACACGCTGCTGATGGGCATGGAGTACCAGCGGCAGGCCAGCTCGCAGCAAGGCGGCATCGGCCCGGCGCCCTCCATCGATGCCTTCGCGCCGGTGTACGGCCAGCCTGTATCAGACCCACCGGTGAACGGACTGGGCGACAACAGCATCACGCAGCGCGGCTTCTACGTGCAGGACCAGATGCGCAAGGGGCCGTGGTCGCTGGGTCTCACGGTGCGGCAGGACCGCGCGCGCAGCAGCGTCAACCGGCTGGTGAGCTCGTCCTTCGGCATCGACACCAACACCAAGACCACCTACAACGCGGGCCTGCTGTACCTGGCGCCGAACGGGCTGGCGCCCTACTTCAGCTACGCGACCTCGTTCACGCCGCTGCCGGGCGCCATCCCCAACGGCACCCTGCTCAAGCCCGAGCTGGGCCGCCAGTTCGAGGCGGGCCTGAAGTACCGGCCGCCCGGCATCGACGCGCTCTTCACCGTGTCGGTCTTCGACCTGCGCAAGAGCAACTCGCCCGTCTTCGACCCGTTCGTCATCGGCCCGGTCTCGCAGATCGGCGAGGTGCGCACGCGCGGCCCCGAGTTCGAGGCGCGCGCCGCGCTCACGAAGCAGCTCAAGCTGGTTGCCAGCTACACGCTGCTCGACGCCAAGGTCACGCAGAGCCTGAACCCGGCGGAGATCGGCAAGCAGCCGCTGAACACGGCGCGCCAGACCGCCTCGCTGTGGCTGGACTACCGCTTCGGCAGTCCCGCGCTGAAAGGCTGGAGCGTGGGCGGCGGCATACGCCACGTCGGCAAGGTGCCGGCCAGCACCGACAACAGCAGCTACAACCCGCCCTACACGCTGGTGGACGCGGCGCTGCGCTACGAGCAGGGCCCCTACAGCTTCGCGCTGAACGCCACCAACCTCACCGACAGGAGCTACGTCGCGGGCAATGGCCAGTACTTCGGCCAGCGGCGCGCGGTGCAGGCGAAGTTCAGCTACCGCTGGTAGCAACGGCCGCGTCTCGCCGCTTCCTTGTTGCGTTCGCAACGCTGCATTGCTTGCGGGAAAGCACAGGCGCCGCTTGCGCGCCCCGTCCCTAGACTGAATCGCGCAGCGTGCTGCGATTTCGAAAGGGAGCAAACAGATGAGCACTCGAAGACTGCGCCAGCTCGCGCTGGCCATGGGACTTGCATCGCTTGCCGCTTGCGGCGGCGGTAGTGGCGGGTCGAACGGCTCGTTCCTGCCCTTGCCCGGAACGGGCGCGGGAACGGCGCCTCCATCGACGACGGGGGGCACCGCCGGCGACGCGTCCGGTGGTAGCGCAGGAGCCACGGCAACAACGACGACGGCGTCGACCACGGGCTCCGACGGATCGAATCCTTCCGGGCCCGCCGCCTTCGCCAGGCAGCCGCTGGCGAACTACGTCAACATCATGCGCGGCGCCAATTCGAGCGGCGACTTCACGCGGGGCAACACCTTCCCCGCCATCGCGGTGCCCTTCGGCTTCAACTTCTGGACACCGATCAATCGCAACGACAACAACTGGTTCTATCAATTCCACACCAGCACCGGCGAAACCTCCGACGGCTCGCCAATCAAGACGATCCATGCCTTCGCCACGGTGCACGAGCCCAGCCCCTGGATCGGCAACAGGCAGTCGCTCGCGATCATGCCCATCGGCGACCTGGACAGGCTCAATCCGGACAACCGCGCACAGACCTACTCGCGGGCCAAGGAAGTCGCGCACGCGCACTACTACAGCGTGATCTTCGACAACGGCATCCGCACCGAGATCACGCCCACGGACCATGCGGCCTACTTCCGCTTCACCGCGCCTGCCGCCATGCCGACCTCCACGGTACTGTTCGACCGCTTCGCCGGCGAGGGCTCCGGCAACCTCTCGGTCGACACGGCCGCCAATGCGGTATCGGGCATGGTGGACAACAACGGCGACAAGAACGCGCCGCTCATGTACTTCTACGCGAAGTTCGACGCGCCCATCACCGCGTCGAAGAACATCGACACCGGCAGCATCAAGACCTGGGTGCAGTTCGCGACGCCGGACGGCGCGAAGGTCGTGGGCATGAAGATCGCCACCTCCTTCATCAGCGTCGACCAGGCGAAGGACAACCTCGCGCAGGAGATCGGCGACAGGAGCTTCGACGACGTCCGGCAGCTGGCGGCTGCGGCGTGGGACAACAAGCTCAACACGGTCCAGGTGGAAGGCGGCACGGAAGATGCCAAGGCCTTCGAGCAGAAGAAGATCACGCTCTACTCGAACATGTACCGGGCCTTCCTGTACCCGAACTCCGCCTGGGAGAACGTGCGCGATGCGGCGACCGGCAAGGGCTCGCCGACCTACATGAGCCCCTACCTCCCCGGCACGCCGAAAAGGCAGGGAAAGATCTGGGTCAACAACGGCTTCTGGGACACCTACCGCACCACCTGGCCGCTCTATACGCTGCTCGTTCCGACTCAGGCGGGCGAGATGCTGGACGGCTTCGTCAACGCCTACAAGGACGGCGGCTGGGTGCCGCGCTGGTCGGGCCCCGACTACCGCGACAGCATGGTCGCCACCAGCTCCGACGTGATCTTCTCCGACGCCTACCTCAAGGGCGTGCGCAACTTCGACGCCGACGCGGCCTACGCCTCGATGCTGCGCAACGCCTCGGTCAACAGCACCGACGGCGCCAAGGGCCGCAAGGGCATGAACAAATCCGTCTTCTACGGCTACGTGCCCTCGGACACGATGTCGCGCGAGAGCGTGGCCTGGTCGCTGGAGGCCGACCTCAACGACTTCGGCATCGCCCAGATGGCCCAGGCGCTGAACAAGCCCGACGACCATGCCTACTACATGGACCGCGCGCTGAACTACACCCGCCTCTTCTCGGACAAGGGCGCGGGCGCCTGGGCCGGCAAGTGGTTCCGCGAGAGGGACAGCACCGGCCAATGGACCGACGACGGCACCACGCCCGACGACTGGGGCTACGGCTACACCGAGGGCAACGCCTGGTCGTACCAGTTCCTCGCGCCGCAGGACGGCCAGGGCCTGGCCAACCTGCACGGCGGGCGCGCGCAGCTCAAGGCCAGCCTCGACACCTTCTTCTCCGCGCCGACCTACCTGCAGCCCGGCAGCTACTGGACGGTGATCCACGAGATCAAGGAGGCCCGCGTGGTCAGCCAGCTGGCGGGCGTCGGCCAGTACCAGCATTCCAACCAGCCGGTGCACCACTCGATCTACATGTACAACTACGCGGGCGCGCCTTCGCAGGGCCAGAAGTACCTGCGCGACGTGATGAGCAAGCTCTACACATCCGGATTCGACGCCAACGGCCTGTCCGACGGCAGCGGCTACATCGGCGACGAGGACAACGGCGAGCAGTCGGCCTGGTACGTGTTCGGCGCCATGGGCTTCTACCCGGTGAGCATGGGCCGGCCCGAGTACGCGATCGGTGCGCCCTACTTCCCGAAGATGGTGGTTAGCCTGGAGAACGGCAAGCGCATCGTCATCACCGCCCCCGGCGTGAGCGACACCAACCGCTATGTGCAGAGCCTGCGCCTGAACGGCCAGCCGGTCACGCGCAGCTACCTGCTGCACAGCGAGATCGCCGACGGCGCGACGCTGGAGTTCGTCATGGGTGCGCAGCCCTCCTCGTGGGGCACGGGCGAGAACGACGTGCCGAGCTCGATCACGCAGGGCAGCGCGAGGCCCTCGCCGCTGAAGTCGCTGCTGCCCACCGGGGCCTACACGGTGTCGTCCAGCGCAACCGGCCAGCTGGCGAACGTGTACGACCGCAACTCCGACACCGCCTGGCGGAGCACGTCGGCCAACGCATGGATCGAGGCCGACGCCGCCACGGGCCAGCCCGCCAGCGTGCCGAAGATCTACACCCTGACCTCCGGCACGCAGGACGCAGGGCAGGACCCGAGAAGCTGGAAGCTCAAGGCATCGAAGGACGGCGTCGCCTGGGTCACGCTCGACGAGCGCAGCAACGAGAGCTTCACATGGCGCCAGCAGACCCGCCCCTTCGCGCTGAAGGCGGGCGCCGAGTCTTACAGCAAGTACCGCATCGAGTTCGACAACACCGGCACGATGACCGTGGCCGAGTTCGAACTGCTGGTGCAATGAAAGGGAAAGGAGCCGCAAGGCGCGGCTCCGCTCAGGCCTGCTGCGCCTCGGTCAGTGCCTGGGCGGCCACCACCGCCTCGGTGCGGTTGCGCACGTTGAGCGCGCGGAAGATCGCCGCCAGGTGGATCTTCACCGTGCCCTCGCTGATGCCAAGGCTGCGCCCGATCAGCTTGTTGGGCTTGCCCTGCGACAGCAGCTGCAGCACCTCGACCTGCCGCTCGGTGAGCACGCTGCGCAGGTGCTCCAGCGTCTGGGTGCCGCCACCACCGCCACCACCGGTGCCGCGCACGATCGCCTCGGTGCCCGCCTGCTGCGCCATGCCGGCCACGATGCCGGGGGGCACTGCCGTCAGCATCATCGGCGGCACGTACACGCCGCCGGCCAGCACCAGCCGCACGGCCGAGAGCATCACGTCGGGAGAGTAGGCCTTCGGTATGAATCCGAGCACGCCGCGCTCGAGCGCGCTGCGCATGATGGCCGGGTCTTCGTAGCCCGACAGCACGATCACCGGCACGGCCGGATGGCGCTGGCGGATCTCGTCGATGTGGGCCTGGCCGTCGGCGCCGGGCATGTTGAGGTCGATCAGGGCCAGGTCGAGGTCGTCGGTGGCTCCGGCAAGCAATTCGTCGACGCTCATCGCCAGGACGAATTCGATGCCGGGCTCCAGCTCCGACAGCTTGGCTTTGACCGCCTCGATGACGAGCCGGTGGTCGTCGGCGATCAGTATTTTCATGATGTCTTTTCCCCGTATCCCAGCGTGCGAAGCACGGCAGACGCTGAAGATACCGGCGAAAGCCCCGCGCAGCAAGGCCGGCGGCCCCACCAACGGCATAGACCCCAAGCGGTATGGCGCCCCTTGCAAGCCCTTTGAAAGAATGGCCGCCTACTCGAAGGAACCGGGGACATGGGCATGTGCCATCGCTGCAGACGCCGGTGCAAGGCATCCTTCGCAACGCATGAATGAGCGGGCCCGCCCATGGCCCGCCTTCTCGACTGTTTCTCCAGCTTCATCTCATCCGGCCTCGCGCTGGATGCGTCCATCGCGTCCGGCGCGCCACTGCTGCCGCACGACGCGGCGCAGCAACGGGCCCGCCAGCAGCTCGACGCGGCGCGCGCCGCCGCCGAGGCCGCCGGCACGCCCGCCGCGCAGGTCGAGTCGGCCTCCTTCGCCATGGTGGCCTGGATCGACGAGATCCTCGCGCGGCACCCGGACGCGGCCGGCGCGACAGGCACCGCCGCTCCCCTGCAGGTGCAGCTATTCAACTCCAACAACGCCCACAGCGAGTTCTTCCACCACCTCTCGGCCCTGGGCCCCGACGACGACGCGGTGCGCGAGGTGTACTGGCACGCGCTGGCGCTCGGCTTCAGGGGACAGTACTACTTCGAGGACGGCGACCATGGCGAACTCGGCAAGCTGAAGGACCTGCACGGCCGCCAGCTGCTGCTGCGCCCGCTGTCCATGGGCAGCCTGCTGCAGGACCACATCGCGCCGCAACCCTACGAGGCGCCCGACCCGCGCGGCCCCAACGACACGCGCCGGCGCGACCGCACCCTGCTGCTCGGCGCCGCCGCCCTGGCCTTGGCGCTGCCGCTGCTGTACATGCCGTGGCTGTGGTCCGGCGGCCCGCCAGCGGCCGCCACCGGCCTGGCCCAGCGTGTCGAGCAGCACCTGCAGGCTTTCGCCTGCGCCGACCTCACGGCCAGCGTCGACCACGAGGGCCGCACGCGGGTCACCGGCTTCGTCTCGCAGCCCGGAGACCTGCCGCGCGTCGAGCACGAAGTGAGCGCCCTGCCCGGCGTGAAGTCGCCGCGCTTCGACATCGGACTGCGCGTGTGGCCGCATTGCGAGGTGTTCGCCATCCTCAAGCCCTACCAGGCGCGCAACACCGAGAAGGCCTACGGCCTCGATGTGAGCGCGCCCACGGCCCGCGACGGCCGCCTGCGCGAGGGCGACAACGTGCGCGTGCAGGTGACCGCGCCGCGCCACGACAGCTACATCTGGGTCGACTACTACACGGCCGACGGCTCCGTCATGCATCTCAACGCCGGGCAGCAGCCTACGCGGCTGCACGCGGGCGAGGTCCTGGAGATAGGCCGCGACATCCCTTCCAGCTGGCTGGTGAGTCCGCCCTTCGGCAGCGTGCTGATCACCGTCCTTTCGTCGCCCACGCCCCTCACCGAAACCGCCGACCGGCCGCCCTTCGAACTCGCCTCCGCCTACCTGCTGAGGTTGCGCGAGTCGCTCGCGGCCAGCAAGAACAGCGACCGGCTGATCGCCGACTTCGTCTTCCTGGAGACCGTCTCGCGATGACCGGCCTGCTGCTGTCGCCCGCCCACCGCTTCTGGCTGCTGCTGGCGCTGTGCCTGCTGGGCTTCGGCCTGCTGTACGCGGTGGTGCGCGATGCCGGCCGGGGCGCGCGCCGGCGCGGGCTGCGCAAGCGCCTCGCCGCGCTGGCCGAACCGGCGGCCGATGCCGGCGGAACCGCACTGGCCGTCGACACGCTGAAGGAAAGCATGACGCGGGCGCAGCAGGCCATGCGCCGCGCGCCATGGGCCAGGCCCTCGGCGCCGGTGCCGTGGTTCCTCTTCTTCGGCGATGCATCGGCCAACCTCGCGGGGCTGCTCGCGACCGCGCACGCCGAACGCACGGACGCCGCATCCGGTGCCGCCTGGTGGCACTGGTGGCTGACCCATCGGCTGGTGGCTATCGAGCTCGATGCGGGCGCGGTCGGCGACAAGGCGGGCACGCCGCAGTCGTGCAGCCTGTGGCTTCACTCACTGCTTGCGCTGGCCGAGCGGCGCGACCGCCTGCCGCTCAACGGCCTCGTGGTGGCCGTGGCCGCCGGCGACCTTCTGGATGCCGACGCCACGGAGCTGAAGTCGCTCGCCGCGCGAACGCGCCGCCTGCTCGGTGAAGCCAGCGACGGCCTGCGGCTGCAGATGCCCACCTACCTCGTCGTGACCGGCCTCGAACGGCTGCCGGGCTATGCGACCCTGCGCGGAGCGCTGCCGCCCGAAGTGCTTGCGCAGGCGCTCGGACACAGGCTGACCGATCCTTCAGCCTTCATCGAGACTCCGGCTGGCGAGCGGCTGGACACCGTGTTCGAGCCCATCGCGCAGCAGCTGCACGCGCTGCGCATGTCGCTGCTGCGCGAGCAGCCCGGCCCCACCGGCCGGCTCGCCATTCATGAGTTCGTGGAAGCGGTGCGCGCCCTGCAGCCGGGGCTGCGCCAGTTCGCGCAGGTGCTGTTCGAGAGCCACGGCCGCGGGCCGCGCGCGCCGCGCTGGCGCGGCTTCTATCTCACGGCATCCGCGTCGGACGCGGCCGGCGGCGCCTTCGTGCATGACCTGTTCGAGCACTTCCTTCCCGTCGACCAGCCTTTGGTGCGGCCGGGAAGGCCGTCATGACCGGTAGCGCACGGGCTACCTGGCGTCCACGCGCATCGCACGCGCGCCGAAGGTCACATCGAGCGACTGCGCCTTGCCGGTGACCACCGGACGCACCTCGCGCCAGCGTGCGCGGTCGAGGTCGCGGTAGGCCGCCATCACGCCCATGGACTTCGCATCGGGCGGCAGGTTGAAGTCGAGCTTCTTCGTCTCGCCGGGCCGCAGCAGCACTTCCTCGCGTTGCACCAGTTCCGCGCCGAGCGTGGCCTGGTCCTTCTCGAAGAGCGAGAAGAAGTCGGCGCCGTCGAACGGGCCGGGCGACTTCAATGCATACACGCGCACCGTGAGCGGAGATGCGCGGCCGCGCGCATCGGGGTTGGCGTCGGCGCCCGCGGTGAGCGTGACGGCCACCGTGGTGACCACGGGCTTCGCCGCACAGCCCGCAAGCAGAAGACCGGCTCCAGCAAGGCCAAGAACGGCGATGTGGCGCCGCGTTGCCGCGGCAAGGAAGCCCTCATAGGACGAATGGTGTGTACCCAGCGTGCGCATGCTATTCCCTTCGTTGCATTGACCGGTCAAGACGCATCTTTGATTATCACCAGCGAACTCCGATAGGCAACATGCTGAACAACGAACTCGCTGCAACACTGCTCGCGCCCATCGGCGATGCATCGCCGTGCGGCGACGATCTCGAGTACGACGCGGACTTCATGGCGCTGGTCGCGGACGCGCAGGGCAAGCCCGAGCAGCAGTTCGGCGACACGGTGATCCCCGCGGTCGAGCCCGAGTGGCGCGAGGTGGGCGAGAAGGCCGGGAACATCCTGCGGCGCAGCAAGGACGTGCGCGCCGCCGTGCTGCTGCTGCGCGCCTCCACCCGCCTGCAGGGCGTGGAAGGCTTCGCCTCCGGCCTGCGGCTGCTCAACGGATTGCTCGACACCTTCTGGGACGGCATACATCCAAAGCTGGATGCCGACGACGACAACGACCCGACGATGCGCCTGAACGCGCTCGCGCCGCTGACCGACGAGACCATGGGCCTGCGCGACCTCTACGAGGCGCAGGTCGGCGTCGCGCGCGGCGTGGGGCCGATCCGCGTGCGCGACATCGCCATCGCGCACAACGCGCTCACCGCCGTGGGCGGCGAAGCCACCTACTCGATGGCACAGGTGCAGGGCGGGCTGGAGGCCATCCAGTCCGAGCGGCCCGATGCCATCCAGGCAGCGCTGGGCGTGCCCGCGCTGGTGGAGCAGTTGAAGAAGCTCATCGCCGAGCGCACAGGCCGCGCCGATGCATTCGACCTCGACCCGCTGCGCTCCATCGCACGTATGCTGCAGAAGGCCTGCGCCTCCGCCAGCGGCTCCCCGGCAGATGCCGCCGCCGCGCAGGACTCCGGCGGCGCCGCGGCGGATGCACAAGCCAACGGTGCCGCGGCCGCGCGCCCCGCCGCCGCGCGCGGCGAGATACAGAACCGGCAGGACGCCGTGCAGATGCTCGACCGCGTGATCCGCTACCTGGAGCAGGCCGAGCCGGGCAACCCCGCGCCGCTTCTGATCGAGCGCGCCAAGAAGCTCATCGGAGTGAGCTTCCTCGAGATCATGGCCAACCTCGCGCCGAACGCGATGGACACCATTGAAACGGTCACGGGCCGCCGTCCTTCCGAGTAAGCCCCGACCACCACCCCGCATCCGTCCCCATTCACACCCGCAAGGAGCATCTCCATGGCCAAGAGCAGTCAGAAATTCATCGCCCGCAACCGGGCGCCCCGGGTCCAGATCGAGTACGACGTGGAGCTCTACGGGGCGGAGAAGAAGGTGCAGTTGCCCTTCGTCATGGGCGTGCTGGCGGACCTCTCCGGCAAGCCGGCCGACCCGCTCGCGCCGGTGGCAGACCGCAAGTTCCTGGAGATCGACGTCGACAACTTCGACTCGCGCATGAAGGCCATGAAGCCGCGCGCGGCCTTCGCGGTGGAGAACTCGCTCACCGGCGAGGGCGACCTGAAGGTGGAGCTCACCTTCGAGAACATGGAAGACTTTTCGCCCGCCGCGGTGGCGCGCAAGGTCGGCGCGCTCAACAAGCTGCTGGAGGCGCGCACGCAGCTTTCGAACCTCGTCACCTACATGGACGGCAAGGGCGGCGCGGAAGAGCTGCTGGCCAAGGTGCTGGAAGACCCGGCCCTGCTGCAGACGCTGGCCGCGAGCAAGAAACCCGAGGACGGCAGCGCCCCCGCCGCCTGAGTCGACAACCATCAGAGCACACGAGGAGTAGATCACCATGGCCGAAGCACTCGAACAGAGCGCGCTGAAAGATGTCGCGTACGCTGGCAGCGACTTTTCGTCGCTGCTGCAGAAGGAATTCAAGCCGCGCAGCGACGAAGCCAAGAGCGCCGTCGAAGCCGCCGTGCTCACGCTAGCACAGCAGGCGCTGGCCAACAGCACCATCATCGGCAAGGACGTGACCAAGTCGATCCAGGCCATGATCGCCGCGATCGACGCCAAGCTGACCGACCAGGTCAACAAGATCATCCACCACCCCGACTACCAGAAGCTCGAGAGTGCGTGGCGCGGCCTGCACTACATGGTGAACAACACCGAGACCGACGAGAACCTCAAGATCCGCGTGATGGACATCTCCAAGCAGGAGCTGGCCAAGAACCTCAAGAAGTTCAAGGGCGCGGCCTGGGACCAGAGCCCGATGTTCAAGAAGATCTACGAGCAGGAATACGGCCAGTTCGGCGGCGAGCCCTTCGGCGCGCTGGTGGGCGACTACCACTTCGACCAGAGCCCGCCCGACGTGGAGCTGCTCGGCGAGATGGCGAAGATCGCCGCCTCGGCGCACGCGCCCTTCATCACCGGCGCCAGCCCCAACCTGATGCAGATGGAGTCGTGGCAGGAACTCGCGAACCCGCGCGACCTGACCAAGATCTTCTCCACCCCCGAGTACGCCGGATGGCGCAGCCTGCGCGAGTCGGACGACTCCAAGTACATCGGCCTGTGCATGCCGCGCTTCCTGGCGCGCACGCCGTACGGCGCCAACACCAACCCGGTGGAGGAGTTCGACTTCGAGGAAGACACCGCCGGCGCCGACCACAACAAGTACGCCTGGGCCAATGCGGCCTACGCGATGGCGACCAACATCAACCGCTCGTACAAGCTCTACGGCTGGGGCTCGCGCATCCGCGGCATCGAGTCGGGCGGCGCGGTGGAGAACCTGCCGCTGCACACCTTCCCGAGCGACGACGGCGGCGTGGACCAGAAGTGCCCCACCGAGATCGCCATCAGCGACCGCCGCGAGGCCGAGCTCTCGAAGGCGGGGCTGCTGTCGATGATCCACCGCAAGAACTCCGACTTCGCGGCCTTCATCGGCGCCCAGTCGCTGAACAAGCCGGCCGAGTACGACGACCCCGACGCCACCGCCAACGCCAACCTGGCGGCGCGCCTGCCCTACCTCTTCGCCTGCAACCGCTTCGCGCACTACCTGAAGTGCATCGTGCGGGACAAGATCGGCAGCTTCAAGGAGCGCGAGGACATGCAGCGCTGGCTCAACAAGTGGATCATGAACTACGTGGACGGCGACCCTGCCAACTCCTCGGAAATCACCAAGGCCCAGAAGCCGCTGGCCGCCGCCGAGGTGGTCGTGGAGGAAGTGGAAGGCAACCCGGGCTACTACACCTCCAAGTTCTTCCTGCGCCCGCACTACCAGCTGGAGGGCCTCACCGTCTCGCTGCGCCTGGTGTCGAAGCTTCCCTCGGCCAAGGGCGGCGCCTGAGGCACCGGAAGGAAGAAGAGAAAGAAGAAAAGAAAGCTCGGAACGGGCCGGTTTTTTCTTGAAATTCCCGATCCCATTTCGTTCTATCCACAGCTGCCGGGGACCGGCCCCGCCGACAAGCCTCCGGCAGCACAAGCATCCGTCTCGATCATCAACAGCAACTGCCCGAACGCAATCGGGTTCCAAGGAGTAGGAACATGTCTTCTGACTTTCACATCAAGCTCGACGGCGTCAAGGGCGAGTCTTCCCACAAGGACCACAAGGACGAGATCGAGATCTCGTCGTGGACCTGGAACGTGAGCAACTCGTCGGGCGCAGGCTCCGGCGGCGGCTCGGGCAAGGGCAAGGCCACGCCCGGCGAGTTCCACTTCACGCATGTCTACGACAAGGCCTCCCCGGTGCTGGCCAAGAACTGCGTGAGCGGCAAGCACTTCAAGGACATGGTCCTGACCTGCCGCAAATCGGGCGAAGGCCAGCAGGAGTACCTGAAGGTCACGCTCAAGGAAGTGTTCATCTCCATGGTCGGCCCCGGCGGCGCCCAGGGCGGCGACGTGCAGGAGCAGGTGTCGTGCTCGTTCAAGGACATCGAGTTCGCCTACAAGGCCCAGGACGACAAGGGCGCGGCCGGCGGCGAAGTCAAGTTCGGCTGGAACGTCGCGACCACCGAGACCCGCTGACGGACGACGGACCCGCCGGGCACGGCATCGGGCGCGCCAGTGCCCGGTGCGGTTCCCACGCGTCCTCACCGGAGCAATGCAATGGCATTCAGCACCCCACTCATCGGCAAAAGCGGCGCTCTGCTCACCGCCTACAACATCGACTGGTCGGTAGGCCGGATCGGCTCCAACACGCGTGAAGACGTGATGCTGGTGCAGGCGCTGTTCAAGATCTTCTACTACGAGCTGCTGGGCTTCAACCACGACCTGGACCCGCCCCCGGGCCAGACCGAGGTGATCGTCGTGGACGGCTACTACGGGCCGGTCACGCAGAAGCACATCACGCACTTCCAGACGCAGGCGATCGCGCTGGGACAGAAGGTACTGCCCGACGGCATCTTCGATCCGTTCCGCGAGCCCGGCGCCTCCAGCACGCTGAGCAAGACGCGCTATGCGCTCGACCTGCTCAACAACGGCTGCGCCAACTGCTGCAAGGAACAGGGCATCGACAACTACACCAACCTGCCCAATCGCAGCGACATGCCGGCGCAGCTGCGCAACGCGCTGAAGAAGGTGAAGAAGACGGCGAGCAAGTACACCTACGTCGCGCCCCAGACCGTGCCGAGCACGGGCGGCGCCTGAACGGACAGCCGACCCGGCTGGAACGACAAGGGCCCGGAGCGATTGCTTCGGGCCCTTCTTCTTTTGCTTCTTTCCTTGCCTCGAGACGGAAATCCTCAGCAATCCGTGGACGCAACGTTCTCCGGCATCAGCCGCGTCACGTCGTCGCCGTCGTCCTCGATCACCCACAGCGTGAGCGCCGTGTAGTTGTCGTGGCCCGGCTTGGCATTGGCCTTGACCTGCGCGTCGATCAGCTCGGTCCACTGGCTGGGCGTGCGCGAGGCGTGCAGCGTGTCGATCAGGCATTCGTCGCCCAAGGGCTCCCATACGCCGTCGCTGCACAGCAGAAGCACGTCGCCGGGCAGCAGGCGCATGCGCTCCGACACCGCTATGTCGGGCGCCTCCTCGATCGAGCCCAGCGCCGACAGCAGCATGTTGCGCTGCGGATGCAGCCGCGCGCCCTCCTCGTCGAGCATGCCGCCGGCCACCATCTGCTGCACCAGGCTGTGGTCGGTGGTGCGCGCCACGATGGCACCGCCACGGAACAGGTAGGCGCGGCTGTCGCCGCTGTGCACCCAGGCGAGCGCCTGGCTTTCGAGGTCGATGGCCGCGAACACGATGGTCGAGCGCATGCCCGCGAGCTTGCCGCCTTCCGCCTGGCGCGCCACCACGTCGCGGTTGGCCTGTTCCACCAGGCCGCGCAGCGTGGCTTCGTCCAGCCCCGGCGCGGCCGAGAAGCCGCCGAGCATGCTGGCGCGCGCGGTGGCCGCCGCCACGTCGCCGCCGCCATGGCCGCCCGCACCGTCGGCCACCAGGCAGGCAACGTAGCGCTCATCGTGCCAATGACCGTGCACGTCCTCGTTGTAGGTGCGGCCTCCTTGCCGGGAGAGCGTGACGATTTCGATTTCCAAGCGGGTGCCTCGCGATGGCTGGTGTTGTTGTGGTGGCTTCGACCGGGGTCGTCGTTCTTCCTGTTCCGGCTCTTGTACCTACTGACCGTCGGACTTCAGGCGCGCCATCTGCTCCTCGTAGGCCTCGAGGAAGGCCTTGCCGAAGAGGCTGTGGAAGTCGTCCTCCGCCTCGCTCGCGATGCCGCCGTAGAGCGACACGAACTGGTCCCACAGCTTGGCCTTGCGGTTGGCGCTGAAGAGCGCGTCGAGCGCCGTCTTCGCACTGATCTTCTTCTCCAGCTCCGCCGGCTCGAAGCGCGCGATGACATGGGCCAGCGCGGCGCGCATGCCCACCATCACGCCGAACTGGTGGGCGCGCAGGTCATTGAAGGCATCGCGCATCGCGGCCTCGGGCGGCATGAAGCCGCGCACGCCGGGGCCCAGCAGGTGCGCCAGCGCCACCTCGACCGTGGGCGAGAACTTCAGCGGGTTGTTGGCCTGCGCCGCGATCATCGTGACCTCGGCGCGCACCTCGCGCTTGAACTCCTGGCGCGTGAGCAGCAGCTGCAGCGTGCCCTCGGTGGCGCTGCGCAGCATCGAGCCGATGCGCTCCATCAGGCCCGGCGTGAGCATCTCGGGCGGCTGGTGCGTGCTCGCGAGGCCGCGCAGGAAGGCGGCGAGCAATTCGTCGTCGCTGGCCATGCGCTCCGGTGCGGGTGCGGCGGGGCGTGGAACCGGCGCCGGCGCCGGAGGCCGCAGCGGCTCCAGCGGCCTGCCCGAGCCTTCCGGCCCGCTGATGCGGATCGGCTGGCCGGTCATGTCGTCGAACTGTGCCGGCGACGGTGCAGGCACGGGCACCGTTGCGGGCGGCTTTGGCGGCTCGACGGCCTTGGGCGGAGTGAAGCCGAACTGGTCGATCGGCAGATGGTCCGGCCGCGGCACGGGCGTGGCCGGCGCCGCCTGCTGCAGGGCCGCCAGCGGATCGGCGTTCGATGCGGTGTTCGGCTGCAGCAGCGGATCGGCCAGCGGCGACAGCGCGAGCGGATCGCCGCCGATGCCGCCGCCACCGCCCACGCCGCCGAAAAGCTCGTCGATGTTCGCCGCCTTGCCATGCGCGGGCGGCGCACCGAGGTCGGAGAAATCATCGAGCGCCCCGAGGCCGGCCGCCGGCGTCGACGAAGGCGTGGGCCCGAGCAGATTCGCGAAAGGATCGACCTGCGCGGCCTGCACGTTGCGCGAGCCGCTTTCCATCGGGTCGGGAAAGAGCAGCGAATCGGGCAGCGCGGCCGCGGGAGCCGCCACTGCAGGCGCAGCCGGTGCCGGCGCAGGAGCGAGGCCCGCGAGCAGGTCGGCGAAGGGATCGTCGCTCGACGACGCGGCAGCGGCAGGCGCGCCCGCGGGCGCCCCGATCACCGTGTTGGGAATGGCCAGCGAAGGCGGCGGCGCGGCGGCGGCCGTCGCGCGCACCGTGAGCTCGAAGCTCCCGACCACCAGCCGCGCGCCATCGGTCAGCGCCGCCTCCTTGCCCGAGCCCAGCGACACGCCGTTGCACTGCATCGGGTTGCTGCCCCGGTCGATGACGAAGTACTGCCCGTCGCGGCACAGCACCTGCGCATGCACGCGCGAGACCGTGCGGTCGGGATCGTCGAGCACCAGCGTGTTGGTATCGGCCCGGCCGATGGTGCCGCCATTGGGGCCGAAGTCCGCAGAGATGGACTGCCCCGCCGGAGCGCCTTGCCGGGTGATGACAGCGATATGGATCATGAATCGGCCCCCGAAGGCTCTGTGCCTGAATGCACCCGAACAAACTCGCAGGGAGTATTCATTCCGTGGGACATGTTGGCAATCTCGCCTTAAGAGGTATGCCATTGCAGCCAGGCTGCTACGGTTGTGAAGATGGCGGCGATGAGGAGCCAGGTGCGGGTGGCGGGGTCCTTCGCGCCGCCCCTTCTCATATACCGCACCGCCGCCGCGGCGAAGAACACGATGGCCAGCACGGCCAGGATGAAGGCTGCAGCCATGGCGGAGGCGTGTTCAGGCAGGTGCCAGGTGGTCGAGCCACCGGCGCTGGCGCCAGGCCGGCGCGCCCGTGGGAAAAAGCCGGGTTCCCGGATGCAGAAGGCACAGGTACTCGGCCGCGGCGATGCGCTGCCGCTGGAAGCCGCTGCGTAGTACCTGGACGCAATGCGTCCACGATGGTGGCGCGCCCATGAAGTAGCGCGCACCGGGCACGAAGCCTTCCGCGTTGCGCGACCACCAGCGTTGCACCCGCTCAGGGTCGGGCCAGGGCAGGCCTTCGTCCTCGTCCATCTCGACATCTTCGTGCGCCGCTTCATCGTCGGCTCCGGCGAATGTGCCCGCGACCGGCGCGCGCTCAAGATCCAGCGCCGCGAGATCGGCTCCCGTGATCAGACTGAAGGATTCGCCCGCTAGGCGCGACAGCACAGGGTCGTCCATCTGGCGAATCAGCCAGGGTACGGCCTGCGGGTCACCCAGAACGCCCGCCGCGCGCACGGCCTGGCGCAGGGTATCGGGGCTATCGAGCAACGCCTTCAGGACCGGTGCCGCCTGGCCGGGCTCGATCCATTTGAAGAGCGCCGCCACTGCGGCATCGAGATCCGGGCCGGGCATGCACGCGATGCCGCCCAGCGCTTCTACCGCGGCATGCCGGTCGCCCAGCCACAGGGCCGTGCGAGCCGCCTGGAAGCGGCATCGATCGTCCGGATCCCCGAGCGCCGCCAGGCATTCGCCGAGCAGATCAGTGCGTGCACAACGGCCGGCGGCACCCAGCCCCTGGGCACGCAGCGCGGCATCCTCGCCGCAGGCGATGGCCACGGCCAGTGCCTCGCCGGGGTCCACGCCGTGCGCTTCGCAAGCCGCAATGCCGATGCGACGCGCGAATGTGCGCGGCGACGCCTGCAGCTGCGCAACCAGACCCCGAAGCGACGCGCCCGACGTCCAGCCGAAGGCGCCCGCCACGCCGGGCTGCACGGACGGCTCAGCCTCGGCTAATGCGAACAACCTTGCCAGGACGTCTGTCGCACTGTGGGCGATGGCGAGCCAGGTCGTGGCAAAGACCGCGCCGACACCAGGCTCGGCGAGTGCAGCCTCCACACATCGCACTCCATGGCCGCCCGCGACCACCAGGCCGTCGAGATGCGCCGCAAGGCGTTCGTCGAGACGGCGCAGATGATGCAGCCTGACATGCGGCGCGCTCGACAGCGACAGCCGGATCTGGGCCAGCACGGCACTCTCATCCGCATGCTGCTGCACAACGACGGGAATCGGTGTCGCGGACGGCATGTGCATCGCGTCGGCCGTTCAGAGCAGTCGCGTCCAGCGATGCGCGGCCACCTCGAAGACCTCGGTGAAGCCGATCGACCACATCACGCCGTCGGCCGCGCTCAAGTGGTAACAGCTCGTGGGCGGGTCTTCCGCAGGCTGGAACGGCTGCAATCCCCGTGCATCGATCACATACAGGAGGTGGGTGGTCGACAGATAGATGCGATCCTCGAATGCCGCCATGCCCCAGAAAGTTTCCTCGGTGACCGCGTGCTCGACGATCTCCCAGTTCGTGCCCCGCCCCTTCACCACGACGCCCATCTTTCCGCATGCATAGACATGGCCGTCGGGTGCGCAGATCACCTTGTGCAATGCCACGTTGGTGGGGCTTTGGAACTGCTGCCAGCGGGTTCCGTTCCAGCCCCAGATCTCGCCGTCCCAGCCGACGGCATATACCTCCTGGTCCGAAAATCCGTCGATCGATTCGAACGACTTGTCGGTGAGCGGCTTGCCGTCGGCGGCCTGCGCCGTCGCGTCGATGCAGCGCCAGTGGCCCGGGCCCTCGCGCAGATAGCACTGCCGCCCGGTACCCACCGCATAGGCCCGCCCCCGCGCCACGGCGCGCACCTCGCGCAACGGGCCTCGATGCGAAGGATCGAGCTTGCCGTCGTGGATCGGTGGCTCTTCGGCGTTTTCGCCCCCGCCCAGCACACGCACCTGCCCCCACTGTCCCACCGCGATCAGGCGCTCCTGCGGCTGATGGCATACCGCAACGGAGGCTACCGCCCAGTGCAGGTCGATGCCGCCGACCTTGCCGCCGTCGATGGACAGGATGGTCGAGTGCGGCACTTTTTCCTTGGCCAGCTTCCGATCGGTCACCACAAGGTAGGCAAGGTCCGCATACCGCACACAGCCTGTGCTGATCGCCAGGCGGGCGGTATCGAGTTGCGCAATGTCGGTCAGCATCTTCAGGCTCCTAGCTGGTCATGCGTGCGTCAGCGCGTCGAGACGGACGGGACGCCCATCTCCGCGGCGATGCGGTTTCTCTCGGCCACGTCCGAGGTCATCTCGACGTTCGCGTTGATCTGGCGCCGGTCCGCTGTCGTCTGCGCGTTCTCGTGATAGCGGTTGAGCTGCGCTTCCAGGCAGCCGGGCGAGCAGTTGGATTCGGGGAAGGTCTTCTGCACGGCGGCTACGCCCGCGGAGGTGGCCTCCGTCAGTGTCCACTTGCCGCTCGGATGGGTCGCGGCGACCACCCCCTGTCGCGTGTGCATCTCGCCGTGCGTGGCGGTGGTCTGGTTGGGGCCCTCCACGCAGATGCAAGGCGCAGCATCCACGTCGTACTTTGCCCAGCCCGTCTCGCGCGGCTGTTCGTTGCGCGGCTGCTTCGGAAACTCCGGCCCTTTCAGGAACGACGCCGCGTCGACGACATGATGGGGCGTCTGTCCCTTGCAGCACTTGCTCGGGTCATAGGGTGACAGGAAGCAGCGCAGTGCCTTCTGGCAGTCATTCTTCTTCACGGCCTCGGCATAGTTGTTCCATTCCTGGTCCGCGATGGTGTTGAAGCGCTTCCATTGCGGGTCGTCCTTGCCGCGGTCGTCCTTGACCCGCTTGCGCGCGGCCTCCGCGTTCTTCGCCTTCTCGTGGTCCGGGCAGGTCTCGTTCGGATCCGAGCCATCGGGGCAGTTGTCGGCCACCGCCTGCTTCTCGTCGTTGCAGGACTTGAGACCTTTCGCCATGGCCATGCGCGCCGCAAAGATCTGCGGCGGCGTGTTGGAGGTGGGCGAGGCATGGTTGTGCGTCGTCATGTCCAGATTGCGCACGACGTTCTCGCCCTCGAACTTCACATCCATGGACCACGCGATGAAGTAGACCTTGCCACGGTTCACCGAGGTGACCACGCCCTTCTTGGCTGCGCACCCCGCTTCATCGCCCATGCTCTGCTTGAAGTAGCTCTTGTTCTTGAGCATGACCTCCTGCCCGTTGACCTGCACCGTGCGGCTGCCGTCGGTGGTGTCCGAGTCCATGCCCGTGTTCGGGTAAGGCACCGGTACACCGGGTGGCGTCGCGGGGTTCTCGGGCGGTGTGAAGCACACGTCGGGAAACGCGCAGATGGACTTGCCCGCACCCGCCTTGCACGCGACCTCCTGGTTGTTGGCATAGACCTGGTTCGACATGTCACGCGTCTCCCTGCGCGCTGACCACCATCGCCACGCGGCGTCCGTCGTCGTTACTCGCGGCAATCAACACAGGATCACCCGGCGCGAAGCCCTTGCGCGCGGCCGCGAGCGCCATCGCCATGCAGACCGCCAGCTGTGCCGCGCCGACTTCGCCCACGCAATCCGCCGGATGCCACAGGTCCATGAACTCGTGCCGGCCGCGCAACAGGCGGCTGGTCGCCAAATCGAACTCCTTGAACCCGTACTGCTCGCCGTTCAGGGTGGCGATACGGTAGCCGACCTGCGCCATCGCGAGGCCCGCCATGTCCAGAGCACCCTTCATCGCCTGCATCAGGCCCTCGCCTCGCAGCGGCAGATCCGTGTCGATCGATGCGGGCTCGTTGCCGTAGCCGATCCCCAGGCAGGCGATCTGAGGTATGGGCCAGTCGTGCCGGGCCGCTGGCGCGGCGACCAGCAGCGCTCCCGCAGCCTCGCCCGGCACGAAACCGTTCGAATTGGCGTCACCCAGCAATCGGTCTTTCGCGCCATAGGCGTCGAGCGTGGCAGCGACAAGCAGACTGTCCACCGCCACGATCAGCACCTGCGATGCCTCACGCGCGGCCATCAACCGGTGCGCCTGCGCCAGGGCCAGCGCGACACCGACTCGCCCCTGCGGAACCACGCCCGACAACGAGGGATGGAGCGGCACGCCCAGCACCACTTCCAGCTCCGCGAACAGCGCGTCGTCCAGCCCCTCCAGACGACCGGGCCTGTCCTGCTCGGCCACGCACAGCAGCAGGGGCAGCGGTGCTTGAAGGGCTTGCGAGGCCACCTGCATGCGCGGCGCGAGCACCTGCGCCGCGGCCATCGACGCCATCTCGACGAGGCGCGCTCGGCCACGCCAGGGCTCAGGCATCGGCACCTGCTGCGCCAGCAGCCATTTGCCATCGCCGCCGACGAAGCGCGTCTCGGTCGGATTTGTCACGCTGGCTCGAATCGCAGCGCAGGTCGCCTCGGCGGACAGACCGACGCTCGTAACAAGCCCCGCGTCGACGATCGCAATGGGAGACATGGCTATGCCGCCACCACCGGAATGGGGAACGTGGTGGCGTCTCGCCGCTGCCACCATGCTCGCCCCTGCCTGCCAACCAGCACCTGCGATATCTCGAAGATGTTCTTCTTCAGCGGACGGACCATGCGCCACGCCAGGCTGAAACGCCCCGCATCGGGTTCGATCACGACCGTATCGAGCGTCGCGGTGAAGTCCTCGCGCTCGCCACGGCGTGGAAACACGATGACCGGCGCGACCAGGTGCGGGATGGTGAAGCGAGTCAGGCCTTCGGGCGTCAGGTTGGCGAGCATCACCTCGACGGGGCCGGCCTCGAAAGCGGCAACCGGTAGTTGCTGGTCCGTCGGCGCAGCCTGGAAGTACCGCGGGTCGAAATCGGAAGGCAAGAAAGGAAAGGTGTTCGCGAGCCAGGCTTCGTCGTAGGTGCCCGCCAGTTGCAGCCGCGGCTCCCATCCCCTGCCGACGGGCCCGAATGCCATCGGGCGATAGGCATCGCCAGGATCGCGAACAGGGTTGTCGATTTCCTCCGTGGCCGGCAGTTGTGCACCTTCGATCCACGCGGCCCCGGCGTGACGATGAAAACCCCGGCCCACCGGGTTCGGCATGAAGGTGGAGTGCTGCGAAGGATCTTCATGACGTCGGTCGGTGCCCCCGAACGCGACGTCGTAGGAGATCGGCTGGCACACGAACGCCTCCGGCGGCGTGACGGAAAGACCGGAAAGACCGCGCTCCCAGCGCCGTGGCCCCACGACGGCCATCGTCTTCTGCCAGGTGCCGACCCGCACGCCCACCTCGACACGCGCGGCGGGACTGCCTCGGGGCGCATGGGCACTGCCGAGCAGCAGGATGTCGCAGCGCGGCTTGCGCGGCGCGAAATCAGCCTCGTAAACAGGCGCCGAGTAACCCGGTTCCCCGGTGAAGGTATCGGCCATCGCGAGCGGCAACTGCTCGTCATGCAACGAGAAGCTCCCCACTGGTTCGTCGGGCGCCGGCAGCCGGAAAGTGCCCTTGACGACCACGACCAGCATCTCCCGGCCATCAGGCGCCTGGGCCATGTTGAAGCCCGCGACCATGCGGGTGGCGTTGATGATCTCCATGCCTTCGTGCCGTCCGCGCCTCAATTCAGCTGCACCGAGCCGCCCTTGACGCGGTTCACGCCGGCGGAGCGACTCGACACGTAGCTGCCCTGGATCAGCACCTTGCCGGCGCGCGTCAGCGTGATGCTCGCCTTTCCGCAGCGCAGCACCATCTGGCTGCGCGCGCTGACCAGCAGGCGCTCACCGTCAGCGTCGACCTCCACCTGCGCCGGCGCCGCGACCAGCGCCTCTGGCCACCCCTTCGGCCCGCCGCACAACACGCCCATGACGATCGGCCTCGACGGATCGGCCCGCTCGAACATCAGCACCACGCCGCGCCCGATGTGCGCGCCGTGCAGGTCCACGACGCTGCGCGCGCGCAGGGCCGCTGTGCCCGGCTGGCCCTCGAAGACGACGAGCGGCGTTCCCCCGTCGTCGGCGAGGGCCGCGAGTTCGCCCGTGACGACGGCGTGCCACGGCTGTATGCCCGTGTCCGCCGCAAGTTGTGCCTCGATCAGATCTCTGCCGCTCATGGTCATCTCCGTAGTGAATCAGTTCTGCAGAATCTTCGAACCCTTCATCACGATGTCGCTGCTCGCCTTCGCGTTGATCTTCCCGGAGGCATCGATCGTGATGTCCTTGCCCTTGATCACGATGGTCCCGTCCTTCTTCATCGTGATGCTGGCGCTGCCCGTGGTGATCGAGACCGAGTCGCCAGCCGTGATGACGAGGTTCTTGCCCACGGAAAGCGAGTCGTCCTTGCTCACGCTGGTGGTCCGTCCCGAACTCACGCTTCGCGATTCATCTGCGCCCACGTTGGTCGACAGGTTCGCCCCAACATCCACCGACCGATTGGCCCCGATGCTGCTCGACTGATTCGCCCCCACGCTGATCGTCTGGCTCGCCCCCACCGTCACCGCCTGCATCGCCCCTACCGTGATCTCCTGCGCTGCCCCCACGGTGATGGTCTCGTTGATGCCCACCGTGTGCGTGCGCTGCAGCGCCACTGTGGCGCTCTCGCTCGCGCCCACCGTGATGGTGCGGTTCTGGCCGATGGAGATCGTCTCGTTCAGGTCCACCGTCTCGGTGCGGTTCTGGTGGATGGTGATGGTCTCGTTCTTGTCCACCGTCTCGGTGCGCTGGCCGTGCACGGTGATGGTCTCGTTGTTGTCGACCGTCTCGGTGCGGTCGTGCTTCACGTGCGTGGTCTCGTCGTGGTCGATGGTCTTGGCGCGGTCGTGGCCGACCCAGTGCGTCTCGTCGTTCTCGACCTCGATGTCCTGGTTCTTCTCGGCGTGCAGGTACACCTGCTCCGATCCCTTCTTGTCCTCGAAGCGGAATTCGTTGCAGTTGGCCGCGCTGCCCTTGGGCGTGGAGCGCGTGCGAAAGCCGCTCTGGGTGTGGGTTCCGAAGGGAATGGGCTGGTCGTCGTTGTAGACGCGGCCCACGATCAGCGGGCGGTCGGGGTCGCCGTTGAGGAAGTCGACGATCACCTCCTGGCCGATGCGCGGGCAGAAGTAGCCGCCCCATCCCTTGCCCGCCCAGGGCTGCGACACGCGCACCCAGCAGGTCGACTTCTCGTTGCTCTTGTCGTAGCGATCCCAGTGGAAGTGCACCTTCACGCGGCCGAAGTCGTCGGCGTGGATCTCCTCGCCCGAGGGGCCTACTACGATGGCCGATTGCGGGCCCGGCATGACCACGCGCGGTGTCAGCCGCGGCGGATGGAAAGGCATGTCGACCGGAAACACCGTCAACAGGAAAGCGCTTGCGCCCGGGCGGCTCGCATCGAGCGACGGCATCCGGGCGGCGACCGCCTCGAAGGCCGGCAAGGTGTCGGCCAGCACGGCGTCGTCGGCGAGAGCTTCTCTCAGAAGCCGTGTCGGCGGGGCCGGTGGCTCCTCGATGTCCGCGCCTTCGTAGCCCGGGTGGCTGGCGACGAAGGTGCAGGCGGCGATCACGTAGTCGCTGTCGCGCGTGCCGTCAGGGTCGTTCTCGAACTTGAAGCTGCGGCCTGCCGCCACGTCGGGCCAGGGCGTGAGCGCCCAGTGGCGCTGGCGGCGCGCGCCGATCTCCTCGCCGCGCAGCTTGCCCTTGTCGTCGGCATCGCCACCGTTGAAGTACCCACCCGCGAACTCGAAGGCCTCGAACTCGGCCAGCTCGTGCTTGTCGGGCGTGCCGCCGGCAGCCTCCAGCTTCTTCTTGATCGCCTTGAAGTCGCTGTCGGTCGATGCGTACTTGCCGGTGTCGAACTGCCGCTCGCTCACCCAGCGCGAGATCTCGTTGAAGCGCGCTTCGGCGGCGTCGCTCGACACGTAGCGCAGGGTGTCCGCGGCCGGCAGCTTGTCGTGCGCCATGTCGCTCGCGTCCGACATGTGCATGGTGCCCGGCGCATCGTGCGCGTCGAACCAGTAATAGATACCTTCGTCTTCCAACAGGCGCGATAGGAACTGATAGTCGCTTTCCTGGTGCTGCACGCAGTAGCGGCGCGGCTTGTGGGTGCCGACCACGTTGTCGGTGCGGGTCTTCTTGAAGCGCTTGATCGGGCTGTCCTCGAACACCGCATCGAGCACGTCGAGCACGGGCTTTTCCTGATGGATGCGCGAATTGCTGCGCTTGGTGAGCAGCCAGAACCACGAGCGCAGGGTGAAGCGGTATTCGAAGTAGCGCCCCGCATGGCCCGCGCGCACGAAGCGCACCGCGTGGCCCTGGCAGTGGCGTTCATGGCTGCCCCCATCTGCGTCCTCGAAGCCGATGACGACGTCGAAGGCGCGCCCCAGGATGTCCTTCGCATCGATGGCCTTGTTCTCCGACAGCACCGTGAGTTCGTATGTCGACGGGCGCGCCAGTGCCTCGTGCCCCACGATGCGCCAGAACATGAGCTCGTCCTTGACGGGCGAGTCGCTCTCGATGCGGAACTCCTGGTCTGCCATGAATGGCTACTCCCCTTGTTCTGTACGAGCGGCGCTCTTTCCGCGCCACCTAGGCATCTGCGATGCGCTCTACGGCGCCAGCAGCAACACCAGCGGCTGGCTCGGCACGGTGCGCACGCCCGGGCAATTGGTGCTGTTCTGCAGCGACACGCTGGTCAGCCGCGACGCAGGCATGCCCATCATCAGGACGGTGAAGGCCCCCGTGAGGTGCCGGCTCGGCCCCATCACCGTTCCCGAGGCCACGCCCAGCAGCACGCCGGAGTTGTCGCCGTTGGTCATCGGAATGGTGGTGCCGAGGTTGTGGGCCGGGCCGCCCATGATGAGGATCGTGGGGCAGTTCGGAATCGCCATGGGGCCCATGGCGATGTTCGGGTACGGCACCGGAATGGGCGACGGCGCGGCGGGCGTGATGCAGACATCGGGAAAGCCCATGTCCGTGCCCATCAGCTGGCAGTTGGCGAACATTTTTTCGTCTCCCCCGTCGCCTCAGCCGAAATGGATCTGCGCGCCGCGCGCCTTCACCAGCTCGCGGCCGTTGACCAGCGTGTGTTCGCCTTCGATCCGCATCAGCTGCTTTGCCTCGCACTCGACGTGCGTGGCCGCCACGCGGTCGATGCCGTCGGTGGTGCGCAGGTAGTGCCTGCTGAAATGCTGCACCCGGTCCATCACCGAGGAGAGCACCGAGCCCACGAGCTTGAGGCTGGTGCCGACCACGCTGAGCTGGCGGCCGACGACGTCGGCGGTGTCGGTGGCAATGCGCGTGCGCTGGGTGGCGACGTCGAGTTCTTCGGCAGCCAGTTCGATGCGTCCACCCTCGGCAGCGATGCGCATGCCGGTGCCGCCCTCGCAGCTCACGACGTTGGCCGTGCCTTCCTCGCGCTGCAGCACGGCCATGATCCAGACTTCATCGGGCGCGATGCGCAGGCAGGCCACGCTGTCGCCGGCCGCCGGCTCCAGCAGGCAGCTCGCCGCGCGGCGTGCGCGCAGCTTCAGCTCGCCGCTGGCGACCACCAGCCGGCCCTTTGCCCCGGAGCCGAGAATGCCTACGCACCATTCGCCGGGAATGGCCTTCGCGGCCTGCCTCTTCCTGCCGGTGCGCGCTTTCGTCAGCGTCGTCGTTTCGTTGTTCATGATGGCGGTCCCTCTGTGTTCGTCGTGTCAGGCGACCAGCGGCTGCCAGCGCTCCGATTCGGACAGCTCCGAGTCGGTCTCGAGCGCACGCGCGCGGTCGGTCATCTGGGCGTTTTCGGTGACGGCGGCATGCAGCACGGTGCGCACCATGGTGGCGCGGCGCAGGTCGGCCGTGGTGAGGTCGGCGTGGCGGAAGTCGGCGTAGGTCAGCTCGGCGCCGGTGAAGTTGGCGCCTTGTACTTTCGCGCCCGCGAAATGGGTCTGGTACAGGTCGCAGCCGGCAAAGTTGGCTTGCGGCAGGATGGCGCCAGTGAAAAGCGCCTGACGCAGCCTTGCGCAAGAGAAGTCTGCAGCCTTGCCGCTGGCCGCGCAGAAGATCGCCGACGGCGCGACGGCCTTCACGAACTTCGCGCCATCGAGCGTCGCGCCCTGGAAGTTGCACTGCTGCAGCGTGACGCCGCTGAAGTCGGCGCCGCTCAGGTCGGCGGACGAGAACTGGCAGCCGTTCAGCTCCAGCCCGGCGAACGACATGCCCTTGAGCGAGGTCTTGAAGAACACGTTGCGCAGCATGCGCGCGCCGGCCCACGTCAGGTGCGAGAGATCGCATTCGTTGACAGTGGTGTATTGCCAGCTGGTGTCGTCGGCGCAGACGTCGAGCAGTACCGACTGGCTGATCACCGCGGAGTCGAGCGGCACGCCGCGCAGCACGGCATGGTCCAGCCTGCAGCGAGTGACGGTGGCCATCGTCATCGCCGACTGCGCCATCTGCGCATGCGTCAGGTCGCACTCCGTGAACACGGCGCCGTGCAGGTTGGCCTCGCGCAGGTCCACGTGATCGAGCTTGCAGCGGTTGAAGACGGCCTTGCGGAGATTGGCGCCGGATGCGATGGCGCCGCGCAGGTCGCAGCAGTCGAATACGGCTTCGCGCAGATCGGTCCCCCGGAAATCCGCTTCGGCGAAATTGACTCGCGAGAAGATCCCGCCGCCGAGCGCAAGGCCTGCGTAGCGTCCCTTGTGCAGGTCGAGGCCTTCCAGCGCCTCGCCGACGCTGATTGCAATGGACAGGAGGTTCGGGCTCATGCCGCCGCCTGCTGTTCCGGGGTGAGCCGGGGCCAGGTGCGCGCCCGCCTGAGCAACGCCCCGTCGAAGTTCGTCGAACCGTCGAGCCGCACCCGTCCGAGGTCGGCACCGAAGAGATTGCTGCGCCGCAGGTCGGCCCCCCGCAGATCCGCCGACTGGAAGATCGCGTCGCTGAAGTTCACGCCCGACAGCAGCGCGTTCGAGCAGACGGCCTTGCGCATCAGGACGCCCTTGGCACTGGCGAGTCGCAGGTCCGCGCCTTCGAGCCGGGCTTCGCAGAGGTTGGCGCCATCGAGCACCGCACGGATCAGCCTGGCCTCCCGCGCATCGGAGGCACCGAAATTGAAGTTGCGCAGGTCGGCCTGGCTCATGTCCGCACCGGCCAGGCTGCTTCCCTTGACCGCCACGGTGCCGGCGCAGCGCGCCGCCATCAGCTTCGCGCCGTCGAGCTTGCTGGTCACGAAGGTCGCGTTCTCGATCTTCGCCGCATGCATGTCGACGCCCGAGAGGTCGGACTCGATGAAGTTGCAGACGGACAGGTTCGCCTCCGGCCACCGCATGCCCTTGAGGTCCAGCTTGTGGAAGACCTGCCCGCTCAGGTCTGCACCGGCCCAGTCGGCATCGCCCCATGTGGTCTGCAGCAGATTCGCCTTGGCGAATTTCGCGCGTCGCATCTGGGTGCCGGCGAACGCGCAGTACATGAGCGTCGCCCCGCTGAAGTCGGCGTCGTCGAAGACACCGCGAGCCAGCCGCGCCTTGCCGAGATTGGCCCTGGCGAATTTCGCGCCGATGGCGATCGCGCCTTCCAGGTTCGCATGCGCCAGCACCGCGCCCGTCAGGTTGGCGCCGGAGAGATTGGTATTGGCCAGGTTCGCGCTTTCCAGCCACGCGCCTTCCAGGTTCACCTCCCGAAGGTCGAGGCCCGAGAGATCGGCGCCGGTGAGATCGATGCCCGCGAAGAACTTGATGCCCGCCGCGCTGGCACGCGCCATCTCGCCGCGCAGCTTCGCGGCCTCGCGCGCCGGCATCGGGAAGGCTGGCGGCTGCATGTGCGCGGACTGCAGATAGCCGGCGCGATGCGCGTCCTCGATCTGGCACAGCTTCGGGTAGATCGGCGCCAGGTTGACAGGCCGCGTTCCCACGGCCGCCTGTGCCTGCATTTCCGCCATGTGCCTGTCGGGGTCGTACTTCGGCGGACCGCGGTGCTGCAGTTTGGCGAGATCGATCTTCTGCTCCTGCGACATCGCCAGCGCCCGCTCGACGACCGTGACCGCATCCTCGACCGCCGCCCACCGCTGGGCCTCGGCCTCCTTCATCTTCTTCTCCAGGTAGGGCGGAAGCTCGTCGCCGACCGGAACCTTCTCCCGCGGCGGCATGCGGATTCCCAGCGCATCCGGGTCCTTGCCCATGGCGATGGCCTTCTCGCGCGCGAACACCACATCCATCTCGGCGCGACGCCGCTGGGCTTCGCCCTGCAGGCCCTCGGTTCCGAAGGGCGCCTTCGCGGCCTCCACGTCCGGATCGGCGGTGCTCACGCCTTCCGGGAGCAGGTCGCTGTCGACGATGGCATAGATCGGGCCCAGCTTCGGGTCGGCCCGCTTCGCTGCGGCGTCGAGGTAGTGCGCGTCGGAGCGGATTTCTCCGATGCGCTCGACAGCGCCCATGAGGCTGACCACGTCGGAGCCGTCGTCGGTGCCGACCTCGGCTAGCCCCTGGAAGATCGCGATGCAGCGTTCGGCATGCGGGAAGAACCACACGGTGGTCAGCCGCAGCGGCACCTCCCGCACCTTGGGCTCGCCCACGGCCATCCTGTAGCCGACGAACACGCGCGCCCGCATGCCCGGCAGGCGGCCTTCGATCAGGCGCTTGTGCGGGTGCATGTTCTCGAATGAGAACGGCTCGTCGCCGGTGAGCGCCGCGCCCATCCACTGGTCGGGCGGCGCCAGGTTGAAGTAGCGCCAGTCGGTGTCGGGCGCGAACCCCGGCGCATGCTGCTTCAGGTAGTCGGCGTCGTAGGTGCCGCGGTATTGCACGCGCTGCGGGTGCATCACGTCCAGCGCCCCCATGCCGGCCGGCGCGATGGCCTGGTCGGGGCGCAGCAGGCGGTCATGGGGCAGTTCGATGTTCGGCAGCCATGCCACGCCATCGATCTTCTGCCTGCCCCGCCCGCCTGGGTTGAGGGGAAAGTCCGCGCCGCCGTAGGCCCTGGACCAGTCCAGCGGCATCTCCGGGAAAGGCCGGGCCTTGCTCGGGTTAGAGCCATCCCAGTAGCGGTCCCCGAGCACCAGCAGGGTTTTCTCCTGCGTGCCGAACCGGGCCCGCACGGCGCAACCGTCAGTGCGGTCCGGCGGCGGGAAGGCCTTGCCATGCACCAGGAACTCCGGCGTGAGCTTGGCCACGCCCTCGTCGATAAGGGGTTGCGCCATTTCCTTCCCGAGGAAGGACCACATCGACTGCTCCGCCCAAAGCGTTCCGCGCTCGCCCTGTGCGAACGGCAGGTGCAGGCAGGCGCTGATGCTGAGCCCGAAGCGCTTGCGGAATTCGATGGGGCGCGTCGACAGGCCGAGCGCCTGGGGTTTGAGGACTTGCATGGTCGCTTGGCGCCGATCCCTATTCCCAGTCGTCGTTAGGCGGCACCCCTCCGTCCAGCGGATCGGATGACGGCGGCGGTGGCGGCGGCGGAGGAGGCGGCGGCGGCGGCGGCGGCGGCGGCGGCGGCGGCGGCGGCGGCGGCGGCGGCGGCGGTGGTGGTGGTGGCGGCGGTGGTGGCGGCGGCCGCGGCGCAGGGGCGGCGCCGGGGGCGTCGGGCTCCACTCCTGTGTCGGCTCCGCGGGCGCGCCCACCCCGGGCGCCGGAGGCGGCGCGGGTGGAGCCGGCGGAGGCGGGGGCGGTGCGGCGGAACCGTCCGCATTGACCGATTCGTCAGCCGCCAGGCGTTCGCCGCCTGTGCCGACACCGGCGGCGCCCAAGGCGCCGACGATCAGTTCGCCGCCAGCGATGGCGACAGCACCGATCACCGGAATGCTGCCGATCACACCTTCCATGCGACGGTTGCGCGTGATCGCACCGAGAGAGCGCAAGCGGCCAGCAAGCCCGGGCAGGTGCGCGGCATCGGCTTCATTGGCGGCGTTGTCCAGCGCATTGGCGGCGTCCGCGTACTGCTTCAGCGTCGCGGCAATATCCGCGTCCGCGCTGGCCAGGCCCGCGACTGCTCCCAGCGCACCGGCGATAGCCGCGCCGCCCGCGCCACCGGCACCCGCGCCCGGCGTGAAGGTATGCAGCGCAGCCTGCTCCACGTCGATCGGAAACGCCTGGATCTCCGGCGCAACACCGGACGACAGCTTGACACCCAGCGCGGTATCGATCGCCACGCCCCCGAAGTTGGAGATGGCAATGGCCAGCGCGTTGTCGATGCTCATGCCCATGAAGGTCGAGCGCGCTATGCCCAGGTTGGCTTCGCTGTTGGTGCCGATGTAGCCGCTGGTGTTCGGCCCCAGGATGGTCGTGTTGGAGCCGACCGAGGTCGCGTCGATGCTGCCCACCGCCATCATCTCGATGCCGGTGTTGCTCATCAGCTTGATCTTGTTGGCCATCAGGTGCAGCGGCCCGGTAGGCACCGTGATGTACTTCGAACTCGACCCCGTCACCATCCAATCGATGTGCCCGGCCTCGAAGCTCATCTTCGCGGCCTTGTAGGTGACGTTGCCGCTGACGGTGATGGTCTGGTTGCCGATCACGTTGCGGGTCTCGCCCGCGCGCGAGGTGTCGGTGCGCGCACCGGTCACGTCGCTCAGGCTGGTGCCGGTCACCATGGTCTTGTCGTTGCTGTCGACAAAAGTGGTGCGGTCGCCCACCACCTGGTTGTTCTGCTTCCCCTTGACCGTGTTCTTCTGGTCCACCACCACCATGTTGGTGTCGTTGCGCGTCACCGTGCTCTTGCGGTCGCGGTCCACGTGGTTGGTCTGGTCGCGCTTGACGGTCACGCTCTGGTCGCGGTCGATGGTGGTGGAGTCGTCGCGCTCCACGCTGCGGCTCATGTCGAGTTCGGCGTGGATGTTGATCTTTTCCTCGCCCTTCTTGTCCTCGAACATGATCTCGTTGTAGTTCGAAGAGCCGCCGCCGGGCGTGGAGCGGGTCTTGAAGCCGCTCTGCGTCGGCGACTTGTAGGGAATGGGCTGGTCGTCGTTGTAGACGCGGCCCATGATGATGGGCCGGTCGGGGTCGCCGTTGAGGAAGTCGACGATCACCTCCTGGCCGATGCGCGGAATGAAGTAGCCGCCCCAGCCCTTGCCGCCCCAGGGCTGCGACACGCGGATCCAGCAGGTCGACTTCTCGTTGCTCTCGTCGTAGCGATCCCAGTGGAAGTGCACCTTCACGCGGCCGTGGTCATCCACGTGCAGCTCGTCGCCCTTGGGGCCGACGACGATGGCGGTCTGCGGGCCCGGCATGGTCACGCGTGGCGTGAGGCGGGGCGTGCGGAACAGGCGCTCGACCGGCATCACGGTGAGCAGGAAGATGCTGCTGCCGGTCTGCGCGGCCGAGAGCGCGGGCGTGGCCGCGATGATCTCTTCGAGCACCGGCAGCGTGTCGGCGTTCACCGCGTCGTCGCGCAGCACGTCGGCCAGCGCGGCATGCACGGGCTGCGCCAGGGTGTTGCCGCTGACGCCCTCGTAGCCGCGATGGCTGGCGACGAAGGTGCAGGCCGCGATCACGTAGTCGCCGTTGCGCGTGCCGTCGGGGTCGCCTTCGTACTTGAAGCCGCGCCCGGCCGTGACGTCGGGCCACGGCGTCACGGCCCAGTGGCGGTCGCGGCGCGCGTTGAGCTCGTCGCCGCGCAGCTTGGCGCGGGTCTCGGCGTCGTCGCCGCTGAAGTAACCGCCAGGAAACTCGAAGAGCTCCAGGCTCGCGAGCTCGTGGTCGTCCGACGCATCGATGTCGGCGCCCAGCTTCTTCTTGATGGCCTTGAAGTCGCTGTCGCGCGAGGCGTGCTTGCCGGTGTCGAACTGGCGTCCGCTCACCCAGCGCGAGATCTCGTTGAAGCGCGGTTCGGCGGCGTTGACGGCCATGTGGCGCAGGGTGTCGGCCGCCGGCAGCTTCTCGTGCGCCATGTCGCTGGCGTCCGAAAGATGCATGGTGCCGGGCGCGTCGTGCGCGTCGAACCAGTAGTAGATGCCCTCGTCCTCCAGCAGGCGCGATAGAAAGCTGTAGTCGCTTTCCTGGTGCTGCACGCAGTAGCGGCGAGGGTTGTGCGTGCCGACCACGTTGTCGGCCTTGGTCTTCTTGAAGCGCTTGATGGGGCTGTCCTCGAACACCGCGTCGAGCACTTCGAGCACCTTCTTCTCCTGCAGGATGCGGGAGTTGGCGCGCTTGGTGAGCAGCCAGAACCACGAGCGCAGCGTGATGCGGTATTCGTAGTGCCGCCCCATGTGGCCCGCGCGCACGAAGCGCACCGCATGGCCCTGGCAGTGGCGCTCGTGCGTTGCGCCATCGGCGTCCTTGAATCCGATCACCACGTCGAAGGCATGCCCGAGGATGTCCTTGGCGTCGATGGCCTTGTTCGTCGAGATCACCGTGAGCTCGTAGGCCGACGGGCGCGCCAGCGCCTCGTGCCCCACGATGCGCCAGAACATCAGGTCGTCCTTGGCGGGTGAATCGCTCTCGATGCGGAACTCGTTGTCGGCCATCTTTTTCTCTTGGGGTGGAGGCTTGTCAGTCGAAGGCGTAGGTGAAGTCCGCGTCCTTCACGTCCAGCGCGACCCGGCGGATCTCGCCGCCCGAGGCCAGCCGCTGCAGGTACTCGACCGAGATCGTCGGCAGCACGGTGTTGGTGAGGATCGCGTCGATCACGCGCCCGCCCGACTCCGGGTCCTGGCAGCGCGCGACCACCTGGTCGACCACCGCGTCGCTGTACTCGAAAGGCACGCCGTGGTTGGTTTCCACGCGCTTCTTGATGCGGCCCAGCTGCAGCCGCACGATCTTCTTCATCATCTCGGGCGACAGCGGGTAGTAGGGAATGGTGACGATGCGGCCCAGCAGCGCGGGCGGGAACACCTTCATCAGCGGCGCCTTCAGCGCATCGGCCAGCGCGTTGGGGTCGGGCAGCAGCTCGGGGTCGCGGCACATGCTCATCACCAGCTCGCTGCCTGCATTGGTGGTCAACAGGATGATGGTGTTCTTGAAGTCGATCATCCGGCCCTCGCCGTCTTCCATCCAGCCCTTGTCGAAGACCTGGAAGAAGATCTCGTGCACGTCGGGGTGGGCCTTCTCCACCTCGTCGAGCAGCACCACGCTGTACGGGCGGCGACGCACCGCCTCGGTCAGGATGCCGCCCTCGCCGTACCCCACGTAGCCCGGAGGCGCGCCCTTGAGCGTGGAGACGGTGTGCGCCTCCTGGAACTCGCTCATGTTGATGGTGATGATGTTCTGCTCGCCGCCGTACAGCGCCTCGGCCAGCGCGAGCGCGGTCTCGGTCTTGCCCACGCCGGAGGTGCCGCACAGCATGAACACGCCGATGGGCTTCTGCGGGTTGTCCAGACGCGCGCGCGAGGTCTGGATGCGCCGCGCGATCATCTCCAGGCCGTGCTTCTGTCCGATCACGCGCTGGTTGAGCGTGTCGGCGAGCTTGAGCACCGCCTCCACCTCGTTCTTGACCATGCGGCCGACGGGAATGCCAGTCCAGTCGGCGACCACCGAGGCCACGGCCTGCTCGTCGACCGAAGGAAGGATCAGCGGCGACTCGCCCTGCACCGCATGGATCTTCGCCTGCAGCTCGTGCAGTTCGGCGAGCAGCGCGGCACGGTCGGGTGCGGCTTCGGCGGCGGCGGCAGGTGCGGTCGCATCGGCATTGGCGGCAGCGGGCGTATCCACCGGCTTGTTGCCCGCGCGCAGCTTGCTTCGCAGCTCCAGCAGCCGGTCGACCAGCCCCTTCTCTTCCTGCCAGCGCGCGTTGAGCGCATCGAGCTGCACCTTCGACTCGGCCAGCAGCGCGGCCACCTGCGCGGCGCGCCTGGTCACGTCGATGCCGATGGCCTCTTCGCGCCCGATGATCTCCTGCTCCACCGTCAGCCCCTCGATGCGACGCATGCAGTCCTCCACCTCGGGCGGCGTCGCGTGCTGCGACACGGCCACGCGCGCGCAGGCGGTGTCGAGCAGGCTCACGGCCTTGTCGGGAAGCTGGCGCGCGGGAATGTAGCGGTGGCTCAGCTTCACCGCAGCTTCGATGGCCTCGTCGAGCAGTTGCACGCGGTGGTGCTTCTCGAGCACGCTGGCCACGCCGCGCAGCATCAGGATGGCCTTGGTCTCGTCCGGCTCCGGCACCTGCACCACCTGGAAGCGGCGGGTGAGCGCCGGGTCTTTCTCGATGTATTTCTTGTACTCGGCCCAGGTGGTGGCGCCGATGGTGCGCAGGTTGCCGCGCGCCAGTGCAGGCTTCAGCAGGTTGGCCGCATCGCCGGTGCCGGCCGCGCCGCCCGCGCCCACCAGCGTGTGGATCTCGTCGATGAAGAGGATGATGGGCGTGGGCGAGCTCTGCACCTCGTCGATCACCTGGCGCAGGCGCTGCTCGAACTCGCCCTTCATGCTCGCGCCGGCCTGCAGCAGGCCGATGTCCAGCGTGAGCAGCTTCACGTCCTTCAGCTGCGGCGGCACGTCGCCGCGCGCCAGGCGCTGCGCGAAGCCTTCGACCACGGCCGTCTTGCCGACACCGGCCTCGCCGGTGAGCAGCGGGTTGTTCTGGCGGCGGCGCATGAGGATGTCGACGATCTGGCGGATCTCCTCGTCGCGGCCCGTCACCGGGTCCATCTCGCCCTTCTTGGCCTTCTCGGTGAGGTCGACCGCGAACTTCTTCAGCGCGTCGCCCTTGCCCATGGCGGCCGGCGCCATCGCGCCGGAGTCCTCGCCCGGCGCGCCGCTGCCCATGCCGGTGCCATCCTGCGCGCGCATCTGCGCCTCGGGCGAGGCATCGCAGATCTTCGCGAAGTTGTCGGCCAGGTCCTCGACCTTCACTTTCTCGAACTGCTTCGACAGGCCGAACAGAGGGTTGCGCAGGCTCTGCGTCTTCAGCATGCCCACCAGCAGGTAGCCGGTGCGCACCTGCGCCTCGCCGAACTGCAGCGTGGCGTAGGTCCACGCACGCTCGATGGCGTTCTCGATGTGCGGCGAGAAGTCGCTGATGGCGGTGGCGCCGCGCGGCAGGCGGTCGAGCGCGGTGGTCATGTCCTTGGCGATGACCGACACGTCGAGGCCGTAGTGCTGGATCACGCGGTGCAGGTCGGAGTCCTGCGCCTGCAGCAGCTGCGCGAACCAGTGCTCCAGCTCCACGTACGGATTGCCCCGCATCTTGCAGAACACGGTGGCGCCTTCGATGGCCTTGTAGGCCAGCGAGTTGAGCTTGCCGAAAAGGGCGGTGCGGCTGATTTCACTCATGAGGGACTCCGTATCTCTTCTGAACGAATGAAGGTGGGCTTGTTGAAAGACTGGCTGCCGATGCGCACGTCGGCCGCGTCGCGCGAGCGCGGGCGCTGGCCGAGCCACGACACCCAGCCGAGGCGGGGCGCGCTGCCCTTCGCGTCGCCAAGTCGCGTGAGCGGCACCTGCGCCTTCTCGAGCACGAGTTCTGCGTCCCACTCGAGCTCGTCGCCGAGCAGCTGCTGCATCCAGCGCTGCAGCACGGGGCGGGCATCGCCGATGGGCAGGAACATGCGGTACTGCTCGAGCGTGAGCGGGCCTAGATGCAGGCGCACGCGGTGCTGGCGGTCCCACGCCCGGGTGCCGAGCATGGCGCCCATGCCCATCGATCGCGAACTCTCTCCCTGCCCCAGCCGCGTGAGTTCGCCGGCGGGCAGGCTCATCCAGTGGCCGACCCAGCGCTCCAGCCTCACCGGCACGCCGAAGTAGCAGCACAGCACCGACTCCACGCTCTCCACGTTGTGCACGCGGCGCGCGAGCCAGCCCGAGAAGTGCAGCCGTGCGTCGTCATGGATCTCGTCGCGCTCCACGCGGCCCGGTGCGCCGATGCCCACCAGCGCGCCGATCTGCAGGCGGAAGCGGTCCTCGCCCGGCCGGTCCAGCGCCACGGCCGGACGCGACTGCGCCCACGCGCGGTAGAAGTGCAGCGAGAAGCGGTGCGAAAAACTGTCGAGAAAGGCCAGCCATGTCGGGTCGCCATGGTTCAGGCTGCGCTCGCGGATGAAGTCGCTCAGGTGCACCGGCAGCGGCCCGTTGGGACCGATGTAGCCGAAGAACTGCTGGCGCAGGCGCGGCGGCGAATGCGCGGTGGCGGGCTCGAAGCGGCTGAAGCTCGCGGGCGCGAACGAGAGCGACGGCTCCTGCCCCACGCGCACCGGCTCGGCGCCGGGCAGCAGCGCGCGGCCCCAGCGCGGCGTGGTCTTCGCGACCGACTCCAGCCGGCGCATCACCGCGAAGTAGTCGAAGGCCCAGGGCTCGGCCGACCAGCCGCGCAGCGCGGCGTCGACGCGGGTCTGCACGGTGCCCGTGCCGGTCACAGGATCTGCCGCGTCCCGCACACGGGCCTCCAGCGCATGGTCTCGCCCTTGCCCGCGATGCGCAGCACGGTCTCGACGAAATGGTTCACCTCCACGTGGCGCGAGAGAAAGCGCGCCAGCACCGCACCGAAGAGGAAACTGCTGTGCCCGTGGAAGGCGTCCTTGTCGACTTCGAGCGTCACCTCCAGTCCGCGGCCGAAGGCGATGGGCCCCTTCAGCGGTAGGCGGCGCGCCACCGGCTTGCACTTCACCGAAAGCAGCCCGCGCACCTGGCCCTGGCGCATCTCGTCGGCATGCACCGCGTAGAGCATCAGTGTCTCGCGCAGCGCGGCCGCGCCCTGCTCCGGCGTGCTGTCGGACAGCGACAGGTAGTTGAGCGCAAGGTGGTCGACCACGCGCCAGCCCAGCCCCTGGCTCACCACCGGCGACACCGGCCGCGAGGGGCCGCGCACCATGCGCACGCGCTGCACGGGGAATGAATCGACGCAGTCGAAGTCGTTCTCGCGGCCCAGCGGCATCAAGAGGGGCAGGTCGCGGTTGGTGCACAGCGCGGTCACCGCCAGCTGCCGCAGCGTGGCCGCGTACGGCGCCTGCTGCGGATCGACGATCTGCATGTAGACCTCGGAGCCGATGTGGCTGCTGCGGTTGCCCTCGGTGCGCTGGCGCACCGACAGCATGCGCGGCTCGCGCGTGGTCGTGAAGTAGGCCGGATGGCTCATCCGGCTGCCGTGGAAGGCCGAGTAGAAGGGCCGGAACGGCTGCTCGGCCGCCGCCGCATCGGCGCCCGGCGTGCCGTGGCCGATGACCTCGGTCACGGTGTGCACCTCGAAGTCCTGCGGCCGCGTGCGGTCGGGCACCAGGTGGAACTGGCTCACGCCCTCGTTCAGCGGCACGCGGTCGAGCCGCTTGCTGAAGAGGTTCACCGCGGGCACGCAGTGCAGCAGCACGTTGTCCGCGCTCACGAGTTTTTCGAGGGCCGCGTCGCCGCGCGAGAACAGCAGCACGATCTCGACCTCGCCCACCGGCATCTGGGCCAGCAGCGCCTTGAGCCCGCCGATGCGCACGAACTGGAAGCGCTGGGGAAAGGCGAAGTACTCCTGCAGCAGCCTGAAGCCCGAGAAGCCGGTGGCGGTGACGGGCAGCAGCGCCTCGTCGTCCTCGAAGCCGACCGCGCCGATGGCGCTCGGCGGCAGGCTGCGCGGCGTGCCCTGCAGGCCGCCGCCCGGCCCCAGCGGCCGCACCAGCACGCCGATGGGCTGGCCCAGCGCGCATTCGTGCAGCTGCCAGGCCACGTCTTCCGCGCCGCCGAAGTGCAGCACGAGATCGTCGAGCGCGATCTGGCTGAAGTCCAGCCCGGCCGTGGCGCGCAGCACGATGCGCAGGCCGCCGCGGATCGCGCGCGACTGCGGATGCGTGTTCAGCGGCAGGTCTGGCGCGTAGGTGAAGTACTGCGCGCGCTGCACCTCGATGGGCCAGATGCGCAATGCGCTGGCTGTGCGGAACTCGCAGTGCGTGTTCTGCCCCACCGCCTGCCGCGCGCGCAGGCCGCTGCCGCGCGGCAGGCTCGGGCCGGTGGCGAGGTTGGCGTCGTCGGGATCCGGCGCGAACGACACCACCACCATCGCCGGCGTCGGCGCGAGGAAGTGCGGATAGACGATGTCGAGCAGGTGCCCGGTGAAGCGCGGATATTCGGCGTCGAGCTTCAGGCCCACGCGCGCCGAGAGGAATGCGGTGGCCTCGATGAGCCGCTCCACGTACGGATCGGCGACCTCCTGGCCTTCGATGCCAAGTCGATGCGCAATCTTTGGAAATGCGCGTGCGAACTCTGAAGAGCTTTCGCGGAAGTAGCGCAGTTCCTGTTCGTACAGACTCAGCAGCCTGGGGTCCATGGCGGACTCATCTCGGGTTTTGCGCCATGTCCACTATCTCGATGCGACCTTCTTCCAGGTCTACGCGGCTTCGCATCAGGAACTCCAGCGGCACGGGCTGCGCCCACAGCATGCCGCGGATCTGCAGGCCGATGCTGTTGTGCGAGTCAAGTGCCGGGCCCTCCATGATGAGTTCGACTTCGAGTGTTCGGGACAGGATGCGTGGCTCGAACTGCAGGATTGCGTTCTTCAAAGCCTGTTCCATGCTGACACGCTGCACCGACGAGGTGAACTGGCCAGACAGCATAGGCAATCCGTAGTTGATGACCGAACGCGCCGCGTTGGGGTACTGCCTGTCGTCCATCGAGAGGCCGTAGCCGGTGGCGTTGAAGAGCCAGCCCAGGTCGCGCAGCACGGCCTGGCGCAGCGCCTGCTTGGTCAGCGTGCGCTTGTCGTCGCTCTCGCGCTTCTCGTCGGGCGCGTTGTCGACGAGGCGGTCGAGCAGCGAGGGCTGCAGCCGCTCCTGCGCGGTGAGCTCAGCCATCGACGGCACCTTCGGCCGGCGCCTGCGCCTCGGCTTCGGCCTGCGTGAAGAGGATCTCGCGCACGTCCATCAGCGCGTACTCATTGCCGTCGCTGCTGCTGAGCACGCGCTGGCCGAAGCCCGCCCAGACCTCCGGGCGCAGCTCGCGCCACTCGGTCTTGCGCGCCAGGCGCAGCTCGCCGTCTTCCTGCTTCTCGGTGCCTTCGTAGCGCGTGGGAATGAGCGCGAGCGTCTCGCCGCCGTTCTCGAACTGCAGGTGCGCGGGCATCCATACGCAGTCGCGCAGGTCCTCGGGCGGTTCGATCTTGATGTGCGCGAGGCGCGCGTACGGAATCCAGTAGTACTTGCCGTTGACGAAGGCCTCGAGCACAGGGCCCAGCCGCATGTCGGCGTCGGAGAGCCATTCGAAGGGCTTGCCGTCGACGGTGCCGCCGATGGCGGGCGCGCCGTCGAAGGCGCGCTGGCGCAGGTCTTCCGCCAGCTCGCTCTCGCCGCGGCCCTGGCGCAGCAGCGACTCGATGAGCAGCGCCAGCCATTCGTCGGGCTGGCCGAAGATCATCGGCGTGCGCGTGCCGGCGAACACTTCGGCGCGCAGGCCCTCGCAGCGCACGGCCTCGCCGTAGACCTGCTTCATGGGCACGGCCAGCGCGTCGAGCTCGGCGGCCACGGTGAGCTGGTTGAGCGCGCGCTCCCACTGCCCCAGCACGCACAGCAGCTGCGCCATGAACACGCGGTGCTTGCTGTCGGAAGGCCTGGCGCGCACGTCGTCGCTCAGGGCCTTGAGGGCTGCAGCGGGGTCGGCGGCCTTGAGGAATTCGGCGGCGGTGGTCATGGTGTGCGGCTCCTTGTGGCTGGACTGAGTGCGCGGCTCATGCGCGCGTGAACTGGCATTCGCGCACCGCGCCGCGCAGGCCGGTGGTCTTCTGCGGCGCCGAGCGCACCTTCACCGTGCGGTAGCTGATGGAGATCAGCTCCGAGGGCACGCCCCAGTGGCCGCCCGAGCTCAGCACCAGCCGGCAGATGCGCGCGTTCTCCAGCACCAGCTCGAAGGTCGACTGCGCATCGGGCGAGCGCTCGTCGCCGCCGGACTTGAAGGCGCTGATCATCACCTTCAGGTCTTTCTCCTGCGCGCGTAGCAGGCTGGCGATGGTGGCGGTGGCGGCGTCGCTGCGGCGCGCGACGATCAGGTTGTTGGGCACCACCTGGTTCTGGCTGGAAGACTCGGGCACCTGCACCGACCAGTAGTAGCCGCCGATGTTCAGCCGCGCCTTGCCGTCGTCGAAGCTGCGCTCCAGCTCGCCTTCGACCGGCGCGCCCTTGTTCTCGATCAGCATGACCAGGTCGGTCTCGGACGAGCCGGTGCCGATCAGTTCGTAGAACTGGCGGGCGTCTTCAGGGCTCCAGGAGCCGTCGTCTAGGAATGCCATTTCTCACCTCCGGAAATCGATGGAACAGGAACAAAAAAAAAGAAAAAGGGAAACTGGAACCGTCATGGCCTGGCCCCCGCGTCCGCCGTGCCGCTCCTGCGCAGCAGGGCCGTGAACACCTGGCGCTCGGCGCTCTCGGCCGGCGGCTGTCCGCCGCGCACGCGCACTTCCGACACGTCGGCCTGCGCATAGCCCACGCCGAAGAGGCGCGGCGCGCTGTAGGGCGTGGCGGGCACGGCCATGACCAGCAGGCGCGCGTCGCCCGCCGCATCGAGCCAGGGCAGGTCGAAGCGCTTCACCGAGGGCTGCTCGGGCGTGCCCCGCTTGAAGCGGTTGGTTTCGCCGGACTCGTCGGGATAGACCGGCTGCAGGTTGCCTCGAGCATCGATGCCCGCGATGACGAGGTCGAGCGAACGGCCGCTGGTGTTGCGCACGTTCAGGCGCACCCGCTCGCCGGCGCGCGTCGCGGGCAGCCCGTTGGCGGCCTGGGAAACGGGCACGCTGCGCAGCATGCGCTCGCCGCTCCACACCTCCAGCGCAGCGTCGAAGCCGTCGAGCTGGCCGTCCTTGCCGTAGCCCTGCAGTTGAGAGAGCCACTTCAGCTGCGCCAATGCCTGCAGGCGGCGGCGCAGCGCGGCGGTGTCGGGCAGCACCACGGTGGAGACGTTCGCGCCGAAGAGCGGAGCGAGCAGTTCGAGGCGCTGGCCCGAGGCGCCGAGATCGGTCCAACGCACATCGGCCGTGGCCGCATCGTCCGCCGCCCTGATCGCGGCCGGGTAGTCGAGGCTCAGGCCAATTGGCAGCGGCTTGTCGGCGCGCACGCGCAAGGCGGTGGCGGCCGGCTCCGCCATCGGCGTGACGCTCCAGAAGGCGCTGCCCGGCACGTCCTTCAGCGCTGCCGGCACGGCCAGCCATGCGTTGCCGAGCTTGATCTGCGACACGGCGGCCGGCGCGCCGCGCACGGTGCCGTCGTCCAGCGTGGCGAGCACGCGCAGCTCCTGCTGCTGCGCGAGTCCGTCGAGCAGGCCCGCCTTGATGGCCAGGCTGTCGCCACTGCGCTGCGCGCGCCACACGGGGCGCGTGGATGCGGGAGCGCCGCTGTTGGCGAACAGCGGCGCATCGAGGTTGCCTTCGGCCACCGGGGACGGCAGCTCGCGTGTCGGGAAACGCTGGGCAAGTTCGTCGATGACGGGCGGGTACAGCGCGAGCACGCCATCGAACAATTCCCGCCAGGTGGCGGGTTTTCGCGAAAGGGCTTCGACCATCGCCCATGTCAGCAGGCCCTGCGGCCTCGCGTTTCGCGCCTTGCGCGGCAGCCGCAGCTCGGGCGTGATCTGGTGGCTTTCCGATGCGAAGAAGGCGACGTAGCGGGCACGCGGAACGGCTTCGGCCGGCGCGGGTGGCGCCGGCTGCCGGGCGGGCGGCGCGCCGCCCGTGAGCTGCGTGGCGCGCAGTCCGCGCCAGCGCACCTCGTCGTCGGGCGGGCCTTCGGCGGTGGCGGGTGCGTCCGCCGTGCCGCGCGTCATGGAGTTGGCGGAGCAGGTGTCGAACACCGAGGCCACGAACACGTTCTTCGCGAGGAAGGACTGGATCCACGCATCGAAATCCACGTCGCGCAGGTCGCCCGCGAGCGCGTTGTCGCTGCCCAGCGTGCCGCGCACGTCGCGCGCGAGGAAGTTCTCCGAGAGCCCGTCGGGCTCCTGGTAGCGCTTGACGATGTCGCGCAGCCGAGTGCCGTGGCCCGAGAAATACAGCAGCACGAAGTCGCCGCTCCTCGACTGCGCGAGCAGCTTCGCCAGCGCCTCGTGGATGGCCTGCGACTCGGGCAGCGCCGCGCCGCTCACGCCGTCGGCGAGCACGGCGATGTCGGGCGCGGCAAAGCCCTGCCTGAGCAGCGCATCGCGCATCAGCATCACGTCGTTGCGCGGCGCCTGCAGCCACAGCGCCTGCGGCTGGTTGACGAGTTCGGATACGCCGACAAGCAGCGCGCGTTGCGTGGCGAGGGCAAGGCTGCAGCAGGCCAGCAGCCACAGCACCAGCAGCACCTGAAGAAAGCGCAGCTGCGTGAGGCCCCTGCCCTTGGGCCGCAGGTGCGGATACAGGCGGGCGGCATGCGCGGTCATGGCCGCTGCTCGCTGGCCGGCCCGGCCGATTCCACCAGCGGCGAGGCCGCGAGCATCGCCAGCGCCTCGACGGGCTCCGGCACGCGCAAGCGCCACGCGCCATCCCCGCCCGGCCCGCCCACCACGTCGGCCGAGATCGACTGCAGCAGCCTGTCGGCCTCGTCCATGCGCACGCCGGGCTTCCAGCGCACGACGAAGTCTGCGCGCGTGGGCGCCGGTGCGGTGGGCACGGCGCGGAAGCGCACTTCGTCGTCCTCGGGCGCGCCGCGGCCGCCGATGAGCCCGACGTTCTGGACCACCACGACCAGCGCCAGCACGGCAAAGGCCGGGCGCGCCCAGCCTTCGGCGCCGAACCAGCGGCGGATGCTGCCCCACCAGCCGCCCTCGGGGCCGGGCTGCGGCCGCGCGCGCGATGGAGATGAAGAAAGAGAAGAAGAAGAAGAAGAAGAAGGGGCAGCCTCGTCGCTCTGCGGCCGCGTCAGCGCGGCGCCGAGTTCCAGGCCCACGTCGCGGTACAGATCCTGGTAGTCGGTGCGCGGGTCTTCCGGCCCGAGCGGCGTGCCCGACAGCACCGAGAAGACGCCGCCGCCCACGCCGCGCAGCGCGATGCGCCCGGGCTGCGGCGCGATGGCCAACGCGGTGCGCGCGGCCCACTCGTCGTGCACCGCGCGGATGGCCGCGAGCCGCGTGGCGGAGACTTCGCCCAGCACGCGCGCGCAGAGCTGCGGGCTGGGTTCGAGCGTGAGCACGTTCCACGTCTGGACGACACCGAACATCGGCTCGAAGGGCTCGTCCTCGGGCTCGAGCAGCACGTCGAATGCACCGGCCCAGTCGGCCTCGCCGACGGCCATCCACCCCTGCCAGAGGTCGTCGTGGATGCAGCGGTCGAGCAGCACGCCGAGCAGCCGCCCGCTGTAGACCACGCTGACGAGGCGGCCCGGCGCCCAGCGGGCCGGGAAGGCTCGCTGGGCGACAGCCTCGCGGCGCCGGGCCAATTCGGTGAGAGGCATCAACAGGTCGGACGCGGCAACGACGAGCGTGGCCGGCGTTCCTGGCGGTGATCCGGGCATGGCCACGGTGGCCGTGCCGGGCTCGCCTTCGGGCCCGGTGTCCGGCATCGCGGCCGCGCCGGTCGTTTCCAGCGCGTGGCGTATCACGCTGAGCGGGGGCCAGAGGTCGTGGGTCATGGCGTCTGTTCCTGAATGGCTATGTCTTCAGGCGTAAGACGCTTCAGCACCGAGGATTTTGAAAACCTGCAGGATCGCCGCCATGTTGTCGGGCTCGATGGCGATGCCCAGCGTCTGCTGGAGCCAGCCGCCGAGCCGCGTCCTGGCGTAGTCCGCCGTGAGGCCTTCGCGCTTGTGCACCAAGCCCAGCCGGCCCGCGCGGTAGTGGTAGGAAGCGATGGCGTGGCGCGAGGCGATGCCCGAGAGCCCGCCTTCGGCCTCCTTGCCGAAGCCCTCGCACAGCAGCAGGCGCTCGGGCTCGGGCAGCCCCGCGATGAACTCGCGCGCGGCCTGCTGCACCGCCTGCATGCTCAGGCCGTGCTCGGCCAGGCAGCCTTCGAGGTCCTCGTCGGCGCCGATCTCGTCTTCCAGCTGCGCCTCGGTGATCTGGTCGCCGATGGAGAGCTTGCGGCGGAAGGAACTGGCGCGCGTGCAGTCGATGAGATAGCGGCGGAAATACGCGCACAGCGCGAAGGCAGTGGACGGTGCGCTGTGGCCCGCGCGTTCGTCGGCCTCGTCGGGGTCGGCGTCGAGCCGCAGCACCTTCACGTAGATGAACTGCGCCACCAGCTCCTGCCGGCCCTCGCCCAGCACCTGCAGCTCGGGCGGATTGCAGGCCACCAGCGCGTCGCCGACGATGCGGTACATGGCGCCCATCTCGCCCGGGGACAGCGTCTGGCGCCGTCGCCAAAGGCGAACGAGTTCACTGCTTTCCGCGGACGACAGCGTCTCGATCATTGGCTCACCCCCAGGCTGCGCGCACTTCGTGTCGCTTCGCCCCCCCCTTGCAGGGGGCAACACCGGCGGCCCGGCAAAGCCGGTTCCGCGGTGTTCCCCGAACGGGCCCCGCTTCGCGGGCCGGCGGGATGGCCATGGGCCCGGGGTCTCGCATCTCTCGATCCTTCAGTCGTCGACGCAGGTGCCCTCCGAAGGCACCAGGCATTGCGGCAGGTTCGCGCCCACCGGACCGCCGCGCGTGCGGATGGCCGAGGACGTGGCCGCCTGCGCCACGGCGAGGCCGCGCGGCAGCAAGATCCAGAGCTGGCCGCGCTCCTTCATGCGGCGCGCGTTGGTCGCGGCCTGCTGGCCGTTGCCGAAGAAGTAGTCGGCCCGCACCGCGCCACGGATGGCGCCGCCGGTGTCCTGCGCGATGGTCAGGCGCTGCATCGGCGCACCGCTGCCGGGCGTGCGCGTGGAAACGAACACCGGGTAGCCCAGCGGCGTGCTGCGCGGATCGACCGCAATGGAGCGCCCCGCCGACAGCGGCACGCCGAAGGCGCCCACCGGTCCGCCCACCGGCGATGGCGACTCCTTGAAGAACACGTAGCTCGGGTCCTTGATGCCCGAGCCCGTCACCGCGCCACCCGTCGGCCGCCGACCCGGCACCACCACCGGGCCGCTGGCCACCGGTCGTGCCAGCGTGAAGCCACGCGTGCGGATGGTGCCGTTGGTCACGGCCCCGGTGTCGCTGTCGTCGTCGTCGCCGTCGTCCAGCTGCAGTTCGATGGACGAGCCGCGCACCTTCACCGGACTGCGCGGCTTGCCGTTGGCGGCCTGCGCCAGCGTCGGACGGAAGGGCTGGCCGTTCTGCTCGGCGTAGGCCACGCGCACGATGTCGCCGTTGGCCATGCGGATGCGGCCCGAGCCCTGGATCTGCATCTCGTACAGCGCGGTGGCGCTGCTCACGAACGCAAGCACCTTGGCGTTGGGCGCGCCCTTGGTCTCGATCTCTTCGCGCGTGTAGTACGGCAGCAGCTGCTTGCCCTCGACGCGCAGGCGCACCTTGCGGTCGAGCGTGTCGCGCGAGATGCCCGAAAGGTCCAGCGCATAGAGGCCCGGCGCGCCCATGTCGCGCGTGCTCAGGCCCGTCTGCACCACCACGTTGCGGCCTTCCACGCGGGCCGCCACCGTGCCGTTGCCCGGCGGCAGCTTGCGCGCGTCGGCAAAGAGCATGTCTTCTGGCTGGCCGTACACCGGATAGATGAAGGGTGCGCCGTACTGGCGCGCGCCCGCGATCTCGGGTTCGAAGTAGCCGGTGACCACGCCGTCGGGGCGGCGGTCGTCGTCGCGGATCTGGTAGGCCGAGAACTCGCCCTCGAAGAAGCCCCGGATCGCGTTGTTGTTCTTGCTGTCGACCTTCAGCGCGCGGTCGCACACCGACTTCCATTCGGCGCCGCGGCCATTGAGCACCTTGCAGCTGCCGAGAAAGGCAGGCCAGCTCTCCGAGAAATCGTCGCGCGACCAGCCCGGCACCGAGTCGAAGCTCACCGATGTGTAGGTGGCCAGCTGCGTCGAGAAAGTGCGGGCCTGGCCGGCCACGCTGGCGCCGGTGGGCGCCGGGCGCGAGGCGGCGGTGCTGCTCGCGCTGGTGTCGGCCGTGGCTGCTCCGGTGTCCGTGGCAGCCGGCGGCGGCGTGGTGCAGCCTGCCAGCACGGCGATGGCGGCGCCGGTTGCGAGAGCGCTCCAGCCGGTCTCCGGCCTTCTGCGTGCCTGGAGTTGCTGCTTCTGCTGCGGTTGCGATGCGGTCATCATGAAAGCCTCCTTGTCCTGAGAGTCACGGCCCGTAGGCCGACGCTCTGCAGACGATTACTTCTCGACGATTTTGAAATTGCCGACGCCGTAGACGTCGTTGCACGGGGTGTTGGGCGCGCACACCGGCTTGCCCAGGAGAGGCGACGGACCGGTGCCGCGCGTGGCCTCCAGCGCGGCCAGCACGGGCAGCGGGAACACCGGGAACACGCCGTCGTTCTGCACGCCGGCGGCGCTGAAGTCGCGCTCGTGCTCGCTCACCAGCACCGCGAACTGGTCGGTGCCGGCCGGCCCGCCCGCGTCCATCGGCCACGAGGCGCGCGGCAGCGAGAGCGTGCCGCCCGCGGTGATCTTGTTGTACTTGTCCAGCAGGTTCGGGAAGAGCAGGAACATCTCGCCGCCGCTGGACAGCAGGAACACGTAGACGAACCCCTCCCGCTTGCTGCGGACCTCGAAGGCGAGCCGGTCCTTGCCGATGGCGACCTCGGCTTTCTTAGGCGTGGCCGTCACGTCGAAGCCTGGCGTCGCGCCGGTGGCGAGCGACTGCAGCGACTCGGCCGGCGTGCGCGGCGCGGGAGGGGGAGGAGGTGGTGGTGGAGGCGGCGGGGGCGGTGGGGCCTCGGCGACCTTGGTGTCGGGCGGCGGAGCCGGCGTGGTGCTGACGACCTGCTTCTCGTCTGCACCGCCGCGCCCCTGGAACCACCACCAGCCACCACCGGCCGCTGCCGCGAGCACGGCGATGGAAGCGAGGGCGACGGCGGTCTTGTTGCTGCCGCCACTTCCTGCCCCCTTGTTGCCCGTCGGAGCGGGCGCGGGCGCAGGCGCCTTCGCACCGCCGCCTGCCTTGCCTGCGATGACCGTGGCGGCGTCCGCATTCGTGCCCATCGACGTGCGCGCGCCGGACGACGAAGGCGGCTGCGTGCGCGGCACCGGCGCGATGCTGTGCCCCACTTCCAGGTCGAGCGCCGAGCGCAGTTCCGCCATCGACTGCGGCCGCTGCTCGGGCCGCACGCCCAGCCCCGCGTCGATCGCCTCCAGCAGCCGCGGGCTGTAGCGCTTGCGCAGGATCTCGTTGCCCGCGAGCGGCACATAGCTGTCGGACAGCAGCCGCGCCACCGAAGGCGGCGGCGCGCGGCCGCACACCGCCACGTGCATCACCGCCGCGAGCGCGTACACGTCGGTCCACGCGCCCTGCGACATGTCGGGCATCTCGGCGTACTGCTCGATCGGCGCGTAGCCGGGCTTCAGGATGACCGTGATCGCCTGCGTCTTGTCGGTGATCACGCGGCGCGCGGCGCCGAAGTCCAGCACCACCGGGCGGCCCGAGCCTTCGAGCAGGATGATGTTGTCGGGGGCGATGTCGCGGTGATAGCAGTTGGCGTTGTGCATCACAGCCAGCGCCTGGGTCACGCCGTCCATGATGCGGATCAGCCAGGACTCGTCCACGCCGGCGGGGATCGACACCAGGGCCTCACGCAGCGTCTCGCCACGGTAGAAGGGCATGACCATGTAGGTGGTGCCCTTTTCCTGCCAGAAGCGGTAGACCTTGAGTAACGACGGGTGGTCGAACTGGGCGAGCAGGCGGGCTTCGTTGATGAAGCTGCGCATGCCGAGGTCGAAGGTTTCGCGGTGCTTCTCCGACAGCGGGATGACCGTGCCGTCCTGCTGCCTCGCCGAGAGCGATGTCGGCAGGTACTCCTTGATCGCCACCACGCGCTCCAGCGTGTGGTCCCAGGCTTCGTAGACGACTCCGAAGCCGCCCTGGCCTATGACTCTTGTGATCTCGAATTCTGCGAGGCGGCTGCCTACGGGGAGGAGGCCGGCTTCCGTTGCGCCGGTGGCGGGGCTTGTTACGGGGTTTGTGCCGGACATGCTCGTGGGGGCACCTGCCGTGATTACCGTGGCGGAGGTGTCGCCTGTCGTCGTGGGCTGCGATGGCGGAGTTGACTTGGGGACTACGCGGGTGCGGTCGTCTTCGTTGGAGTCGGTCATTGACTGGCTCCTTTTTGGGTTGTGCTTGGGGTTTGTTTCCCGGGGCCGGGTCTCGGCCCGGCGGCCGACTCACTTTCTTTTGCTTCGCCAAAAGAAAGTAAGCAAAGAAAAGGCGACCCCACTGTCTGCGACCCCTTCGCTGCGCTACGGGGCAACCTGCGGTGCTCGCGTTTCGCGGGGTCTCGCCCAAACTCGCTTCGCTCAGACAAGGGCGAGCCCTGATCCGCGAAACGCTGCGCTCCTCGGCGCAGCCAGAGGGGATTGGGGACACGCGGACCATCGCTGCGCTCGGCTGCGGGTGCCCAGCAGGCGCTTTGCGCCTGCTGGGCTTGGAATGGGCCGTTGGGGTTGCTCAGGCCATGGGAACGAAAGGCACCGCCGAGCAAAGCGAAGGCCCGAGGAGTCTGTTCAGAAGCCGAGCGAAGCGATGGCGCGGATCGCTCCCTTCTGGCTGTGCCGAGGAGCGCAGGCGCAGGAGGGATAAGGGCCGCAGCTGTTTGAGCGAAGCGAGTTCTGCGGACCCCCTCCTGCGCCGAGCACCGCAGGTTGCCCGTAGCGAAGCGAAGGGACACAGACAGCAGGGTCGCCTTTTCTTTGCCTACTTTCTTTTGGCGAAGCAAAAGAAAGTAGGTCGCCCGCCGGGGCGAGACCCGGCCTCGGGAAGCAACACGGCAAGAGGCATTCATCTCACCCCTCCTCCGCAAACCCAAGAAACAGCGCATCAAACTGCTCATCCCGAGGCAACCCGGTACTCAACATCCGAATCCCTGTCTCAGCAGACGGATCACTCAGCCACAACGAAGCTCCCGCCAGCGGCAGCTCCAGCGATTCGACACCGCTCCCCCGCTCATCGGACGACGATGACTCCCCGACAAACAACCGCTGCAGCACAGCATCGAACCGCACCGCATCCAGATCCCCATCCAGCCCCTCCAACGCAGCCTGCGTCGCATGAGCCCACCACCGCAACGCAGCAGCCAGCGCTTCGCCTCGCAGGGTCCCGGGCGAATCCGCCTCCAGCTCCACCGCGATGGCAAACGGAAAGTACCGCCCCACCCCATCCACGGAAGGCATCAGCACCCCGATCCAGGCTCGGTCGCCAGCCACCTGCCGTCCCAGCGCAAAGCACCAGATAGGCGCCTCCAGATACCGCTCGGTCCAATCCGCCCGGTCCCGCAGCCGCGACATGCCCCGCTGGAGCCACTGGTCCCACACCGCACGGAACGGCTCAGGCAGCCGCCGATGCGCGAAGTCCCCCATGCCCGGCAATTTCCCGAACCACCCGGGCAGCACGGCGGTGGCGGCAAGAAGCGGGGAAGGCTCGATGCTCACAGCCCCTCCGGACATGAGAACTCGCGCAGCTCGCGCAAGCGAATGGGGTGCTGCACGCTGTTGGTCGTCACCTCGAAGCGCGTCTTGCGCGCCCCGATCTGGAAGGTGATGAAGAACTTCTCGGGCGCGTCCCCCGCTTCGAGCTGCCCGTCGTCGAGCGCGCGGAACAGGGCCCACGGCCCGTCCACGGCTGCGCCGGAACTGCCGGTGGTCGATGGCGGGCTGACCTGGATGCGCACCTGGTTGCTGCCCTTGGGGCCGGGCCACTGCACGGCCATGGGCACGACGGGGCCGTGCGCGTATTTCACGAGCTGGCCGTCGACGTCGAGGATGAACTGGGTGATGCCCGCGTCCATTTCCACCGGCTTGAAGTCCAGCCGCATCGAGGGGCCCCGGCCGCCGCCGCGGAAGAAGATTTCCTTGATGCGCGCGGCGCGCTCGAACTGGGCAATCGCCTGCGTGGTGATGGCGCCGCGCTCGGCCACGGGCTTGTAGCGCCACGGCCGCGTGCTGGTGTCGACGATGGCGGCCAGGCGCTTCTGGAAGAAGTCGTCCATCAGGCCGCCGGGGCCGAACATCTGGCCGAAGTCCTCGGGCAGCACGTCGCGCTTGCTGCTCTGCACGAAGGGGTAGCGGCCGGCGATGGCGCGCGCGCAGAACTCGGTGACGGGGCGCAGGTCCTGGCTCAGGTTGCCGCGTTCGGCCACCTGGGCCTGCGCGGCGCCGGCCTGGCTCAGGTTCTCGACCATGGAGCGCACGGGCTCCGGCAGGCGGCCGGCGTCGGACTTGAGCTTGCCGGCCACGTCGCCGGGCGGCGGCGAGGTGCGGCCCTTCACGGCCGTGTCGACGGCGTTGAGGTACACGTACACCTCGTTGAAGAGCTTCAGCGCGTCGTCGATGGGCGCGGGCTGGTTGGGGCCGCCCGCGGTGACGAGGCGGCGCAGCGCCTCGAAGCGGTCGTCCACGATGCTCTCGATGCGCTTGCCCGGAGCCACCTGCCGGCCGGAATCGCCGCCGAACAGGTCTTCCAGGCCCTTGCGGGTGTTGCGCACGGTCTCGGTGGCCTTGCTGACGACATCCTTGCTGGCGTCGGCGGCGGGGATGAGCGTGGTCTGCTTGACGACGGCGCGCAGGAAGTTGGCGAGCGGCGAATCGACGCCCGAGAGGATGCGCGCGGTCTCGATGTTCTTCTCGAGGCCGTTCACTCGGATCAGGCGCACGTCGGCGAGCAGCGCTTCCCACTGCTTGACGTATTCCTCCAGGTAGAGGCGGCGCACGCGGTCGGTCAGCGCGCCGAGCGCGGCGGCGTCGCGCAGGCGGTCGGCGGCGTTGCGGTCCTGTCCGAGCACCCACGGGTCTTCGTTGGCGAGCAGGCCGGTGAGCACCACCACCTCGTTCTGGAAGCGCTTGTGGTAGCCGTCGTAAGTGAACATGCCCGGCACGCCCTCGGACAGCGGCTTGCCGCTGATGCGCTCGAACACCAGCGGGCCCGAGGGGCCCGTAGCCGTGGCCACGCTGAAGGCCGGGATGTCCTTGCTGGCGCGCTGGCGCTTCAGGCGGCTGAACACGCGCTGCTCCAGCGGATAGCTCGCGAGCACCGCGCGCACGCTGCGCACCAGGTTCTCGTCCATCTTCAGCGGCGAGCGTGGCGGGCCCTGGGCGATGAGCACGTCGAGCTGGTCTTCGAGCTGCTTGCGCTGGTCTTCCGGAATGCCGCGGTCGAGGTTGCGCGACCAGTCGAGGGTGATCCAGGCCTTCAGCGCCTCGGCGTCGAAGTGCTCGGGCTGGTAGAGCATCAGGTAGCTCTTGAGCGCCTCGTAGGTGAATTCGAGGTTGTCCTTCTGCGCGGTGCGCAGCTGGTCCTCGATGCGCTTGGCGATCTGCGGCAGGAACGCGTCGTTCAGCGCGCGCTGGTGCGTGAGCATGGCCGCCGCGTCGAGCTTGTCGCCCTGGTAGAGGCCCAGCGTCATCGACAGCGGCTCGTCGCCCTGGCGGTTGTCGGGCGTCTTCCAGATGTCGCGCAGGCTCTGCAGCACGGGCGCCACTTCCACCAGGTTCTGCACGCGCGCGGGCAGCGCCGCGAGGTTCTGCCGGGCGGGCTCCACGCGGGCCTCTACCGACTTCAGGTAGTTCATGTTCTGCAGCGTGCTGTAGCCCCAGGCCGCAAGCAGGCCGACGGTGACGAGCGTCATGGCCGTCACGCCGATCACGCGCAGCGTGTGGCGGCGGCGCTCCAGCTTCACGTCGGCGCCGGCCAGGCGCTGCTCGGGGAACACCACTTCGCGCAGCAGCGAGGTGAGGAAGTAACTGCGCCCGCTGGACTTCTGCGGCGCGAGCATGGCGCGCTCGATGCCGAAGCTGCGCGCCAGGCTGCCCATCACGCGGTCGATGGGGCTGCCTTCCTGCGTGCCGCTGGTGAAGTACACGCCGCGCACCCACGGCGGCTGAGCGAAGCGCGAGCCGGTGAACACCTGCTCCAGCAGGTCCGACAGCAGCGGGCCGATGGAGCCGAACTGCGCCGGAAAGCCGAAGATCGCCGCGCGGCGGTTGCCGTCGGTCTCGCGCTGCATGCGCGCGATGAGACCGTCGTTCACGCGGTTGTGCAGCAGCGCGAACTCGCGGTTGAAGGCAGCGGAAAGCCCCTTCTCCTCCACCTGCAGGTTCTCGTCGGCCGGCAGCGTGAAGCCGAAGACCTGCGCGCGCTGTTCCTTGCCGAGGTCGTCGAAGTAGTCGGTGAAGCCGTAGAGCAGGTCGCTCTTGGTGACGAGCACATACACCGGCAGCCGCGTGGTGAGCTTGCCGTCGAGCTCCAGCAGGCGCGCGCGGATCGATGCCGCGAGCTGGGTGCGCGCCTCAGGCCCCTGGCTCAGCAGGTCGGCCACGCTGACGGTGAGGAACACGCCGTTGAGCGGCCTGCGCGGGCGCACCTTCTTCAGCAGCCCCAGGAAGCCTTCCCACGCGCTCTTGTCTTCCGACTGGTGGCTGTCCTGCGTGGTGTAGCGCCCGGCGGTGTCGATGAGCACCGCCTCGTCGGTGAACCACCAGTCGCAGTTGCGCGTGCCGCCCACGCCGCGGATGGCGCCGGGGCCGAACTTCTCGGCCAGCGGGAAGCTCAGGCCCGAGTTGACCAGCGCGGTGGTCTTGCCCGCGCCCGGCGCGCCGATGAACACGTACCAGGGCAGGTCGTAGAGATAGCTGCCGCCCGAGATGGAAAGCCAGTCGCGCCAGCCCGGCTTCTTGCCGGCGGCGTGCATGCGCATCTGCTTGAGCGTGGCGACGGCTTCGCTGAAGCGGGTGTCGAGGATCTTCTGTTCGCCGTTGACCGGCGCATCGGCCTTGGCGGCGGGCGCCTTCATCAAGCCGTCGGTCAGGTGCTGGCTCGCACGGCGGGCGCGCCAGCGGCGGTACAGCGCGCGCAGCACCACGACGAGCACGATGACGCCGATGACGATGGCGCGCGTGGTCTCGCTTTCGAGCGGCGCGAGCGAGCCGATCTTCACCAGCGGGCCGATCCACCAGATCAGCAGCGCGACGACGATCAGCGCCAGCAGCGTGAGCAGCAGCGGGCTGAAAAGGAAGCCGAAGATTTTCTTGATCATTTCGTCGCTCCCGTGGCTGGAGCAGCGGCCGGCGCGGCTGCGGGAGCGGTGGCGACGACGCCTTCGGGCCCGGTCAGCAGCACCACTTCCACGCGGCGGTTGCGCGCGCGGTTGGCCGGCGTGTCGTTGGGCGCCACCGGCTCGGCGTCGGCCTTGCCGTCGGCGCGCATGCGCGCGGGGTCGACCAGCGTGGAGAGCGCGCCCTTCACCGCGTCGGCGCGCGCGGCCGACAGGTGCCAGTTCGACGGATAGCGCAGCGAGCGGATCGGCTGGTTGTCGGAATGGCCGGTGATCAGCACCTCGCCCTTCACCTCGGCCAGCGCCTGGCCGATGCGGCGCAGCACCGGCAGCGACTGCGGCATCGGCTCGGCGCTGCCGGAGCCGAAGAAGGAGTCGCCGCGCAGGCGCACCACGCTGCGGTCGGCCTCGTCGGTCACGGTGACGAGACCCTGCTTCACCTCGGGCTCCAGGAAGCGCGCGAGGCGCGGCGTCTTCGCAGGCAGCGCGGGCGGCGCGATCTGGATGTTGGGCGCGCGCAGGCTGGACACCGCGGCGTACGTGGTGTCGGAGCGGTAATTGAGCGTGAGCCGCAGCCCGAACCACGCGAGCGCCAGCAGCAGCGCGAAGCCGGCCGCGAACACCCACAGCGGCAGCGACTCGCGCAGCCGCACCGTGCCCGCGCCCTGCCCGCGCCAGTGCGGCGAGAGCTCGGCTTCCACCGGCGGACGGTCTTTCGCGATGAGGTCGGCCAGGCGCTGGCGCACAGAGTCGAGCTGCGCGCGGCCGTTGTCGATCACGCGGTAGCGGCCCTCGAAGCCGAGCGCGAGCACGCTGTAGATCAGCTCCAGCAGCTGGCGGTGCGTGGGCACGTCCTGCGCGAGCTTGGCGAGAAGCTGGAAGACCTTTTCGCCGCCCCATGTCTCGTTGTGGAACTGCACCAGCAGGCTCTGCTTGTTCCATCCGGCCTGCACGCCCCAGGGCGTGTTGGCCACGGCCTCGTCGAGCGCGGTGCACAGCACGTAGCGCGCGGCGAGCACGGATTCATTGCCCACGCCCGCGCGCCTCGCGCTGGCATCGAACTGGTTCACCGCATCGGCGGTCGATGCGCGCAGCGCCGGCACGTTGGGCGGCTGCGCGAGGTTGCGCAGCTTTCCGATCAGCACCAGCAGCTTGCCGGCGGCCGACACCAGCGGGTTGAGCAAGCCGAGTTCGCCGACATCGGCGACCGGCGTCGGATCGGCCCCGCCGAAGAAAGACGCCGCAGCGGGCGCGGCAGGTGTGCCGGCCGGCGTGCGCGGCTTGGGCTTGATGACCGTGCGCTCCGACTCGAAGGCGGCAAAAGGATCGGGAGGTGTGCTCATGATGGCTCCACGCTGACGGTGCCACTGGGGGTCATGCTCGTATCGCCCAGAACTGGAGATCGAGGCCGGGGAAGTCCCCCGCGATGTGCATCGCGATGCCGCCCGACTGCTCGAGCTGCCGCCACAGGTCGCTGTTGCGCGTCTCCAGCTCGAAGTAGCTGGCGCCCGTGTGGAAGGGAATCTGCCTCGGCGCCACCGGCATCGGCGTGAGCGTGACGCCCGGCAGCGCGAGATTCACGAGATCGCGGATGCGCTCGACCGGGCCGATCTTGACCTGCGTGGGAAAGCGCGCGCGCAGCGCCTCGCTGGGCATGCTGGCGCTCACCGCGAGCACGAAGGTGGCCTTGCGCTGCAGTTCCACGTCGGTGACCACCGCCACGCGCACGCCGTGCTTGCGGTCGTGCAGGTCGATGCGGATGGCCGACTGCTCGAACACCATCGACAGGCTGCGGCGCAGATCGTCCATGAGCGGGCGGAAGCTCATGGCGAGGTCGTCGTGGATGTAGGGGCCGAAGCGCGACACGCGGCGCGAGTCGCGAAAGCTCGCGAGGTCGCCCGCCAGCCCCAGCGCATGCTCGAAGAAGTGCTGCGGGTGCAGCATCGCGCTCTTCGCGAGGTGCGCGAAGATGGCCTCGTTGCGGTTGACGGCCTGCAGCAGCATGAAGTCGGCGATCTCGGCCACGCCGCCGGTGCCGCCCTGCGTGAGCCGGCCGGCCAGCGCCTCGCCGCGCTGACGCAGCAGGCCCAGCAGTTCGTCGAGCCAGGCGCGGATGACGGCATGGCCGGCCACGTCGAGCAGCGGCGGCAGCATGGCGCGGTCGAGCTGCACCTGGTTGTCGACGCGGCGCTCCACCACGCGGGCCACGCCGATGGTGGTCCAGGCGTCGGTGGCCTCGCTCGCACGCATCAGGCGCGTGTGGAGCTGGCCCAGCTGCAGCATCGCGGTGCGCTCGCCGGCGGTGTTGGAGTCGGGCACTTCCGACTCGAGCACGCGGTGGCGCACCAGCTCTTCATATTCTTCCGCGTCGGCCTCGCGCGCCCCCGCGCGGCGCAGCGGCAGCGCGAGCACCACGGCCTCGTCGCGCATGGCGGCGGGAATGTCGATGGGCTCGGGCAGCGGGTCGACCGCCGGCATGTCGAAGACGGTGCCGTCGCCGAACACGCCGACCGCGCGCACCAGCGCCAGCTTGCCCAGCGTGAGCGCGGCGGGGTCGATCTCCAGTTCGGCGAAGCCCCATGCGTAGGGCGTCGTGGAACGCAGCAGCACGTGCCGCGCGTGATCGGCATGACGCTCGCTCTGCTGCAGGTGCTGAGGCTGCAACAGCATCCCCTCGCTCCAGACCACTTTTGTTCGCCAACTCATCCGCACTCCGTCAACGGCAAGGGTTGCCTGAAAGAAACACGAAGTTTCCGGCTCGGGGGGCTGGTGGCAAATCCGCCTTAAGGCCTAGCTAATGGCCTAGGCGGGGGTTCTGGAGCTACGGCGAAGGGAGTAGAGATTCGCCCGGCGCGCGGGGCCTGTCCGCTCAGCGCGCGGCGGAACGCAGCGTCTCGACCTGCTCGGCGTAGGTCTTCTCGATGCGCTGCAGCCGCTGCTCGCGCGCGGCCTCGTTGACCCACGACGCGGCCATGGCGTGCTGCCTGCCGAGCTGGCGCTCCAGCAGCGCCTGCGGCAGCAGCGCGCTGTCGTCGGCCGCGACATAGCCGTAGGCCGCGCGCAGGCTCTTGAGCACTTCGCGCTCGGCGTCGCCGCGCGCGCCCTTGGCCTTGCCGTAGCCGGTCAGGAAGTTCTGCAGCCGCGCCTGGAACTCTGGCGGGAAGTCGCGCCGCACCACCATCTGCGCGCCGGGTGGCGGCTGCGACTCCCACACCACCTGCAGCCGCTCGGCCTCGATGGGGAACTGCTGGCGGAAGCGCTCGAAGTCGGTAGTGTTGTTGGTGGCCACGTCGGCATCGCCATTCGCCACGGCCAGCGCGGTGGCCTGGTGGGTACCGACGAACTCGCTGCGAAAGCGCGTCTCCATCTCGATGTTGTTCGGCAGGAAGAGCTGGCTCTGCGGCACGATGAAACCGGTGACGGAGCGGCTGTCGCCGCGCGCGAGCCGCCACTTCTCGGGCTGCGCGAGCAGGCCCTCGAGCGTATTGAGCGGACCGGCCTTGCGCACCAGCAGTACCGCGCGGTGTTCGGGCAGCCCCGGGTGCCGCGCGATCTGCGCCACCACCTTCATGCGCCGCTGCATCACGGCGTCGAGCGCCATCTTGCCGGAGAGAAAAGCCATGTCGATCTCGTCGCGGCCGATGGCGCGGTCGAGTTCTTCATAGGTCGGCACCGAATACATGCTGACCGGCATGCCGAGCGAACGGCCCATGTCGTTCATGAGCGGAGTCCACAGCGCACGCGACTCGACGGTGCCGCCCAGCGGCAGCACGCCGAAGCGGATCATCCGGATGGCCGGCGAAGAGGCGCCCTTCTCGGCAGGCGAAACGGCGGCCGCGGGCGCCTGCTGGGCCACGGCAGGCAGGGCGATGAAGAAGGCCAGCAGCATGGCGGCAGCTCGCCTGAACCCGGCTCCCACGCTCATGGCGACACGTCCTTCAGCACGCTGACCTGGTCGGCGTAGCTGCTCTCGATGCGCTGCAGGCGGGCTTCGCGCGCGGCGTCGTTGACCCATTGCGCGGTCATGGCGTTCTGCTTCGCGAGCTGGTAGGCCAGCCTGGCGGCCGGCTGCAGCGAGCTGTTGTCGGCGGCCACGAAGCCGGCCAGGTCGTGCAGCGACTTCAGCACCACGCGCTCGGCGTCCCCGCGCGGGCCCTTGGCACGGCCGTAGGCGACCAGGAAGGCCTGCACGCGCTTGCGCAGCTCGGGCGTGTATTCGCGCCGCACCACGATCTGCGCGTGCGGGATCAGCTCGGACTCCCACAGCACCTGCAGCCGCTCGGTCTCGGCCGGAAAGCGCGTCTTGAAGCGCTCGAAGTCGGCCGTGTTGTTGGTGGCCACGTCGGCCTCGTTGTTGGCCACGGCCAGCGCGTTGGCCTGGTGGGTGCCCACGATCTCGCTGCGAAAGCGCGTCTCCATCGCGATGTGGTTCGGCAGGAAGAGCTGCAGCTGCGGCACGATGAAGCCCGACACCGACTGCTTCTCGCCGCGCGCGAGCCGCCAGCGATCGGGCTGGTCGAGCAGGTTCTTGAGCGAATTGAAGGGCGGCGCCTTGCGCGACAGCAGCAGCGCCCGGTAGCCGGGCAGGCCGTCGTGGCGCACCACCTGCGCCACCACCTTCATGCGGCGCTGGGTGACGGCGTCGAGCGCCATCTTTCCCGAGAGGAAGGCCATGTCGACCTCGTCGCGCTGGATGGCCTGCTCCAGCGCCTCGTACGAGTTGACCGACAGCACGCTCACCGGCCGGTTGATGGCGCGGCTGAGCTCGGCCAGCAGGGGGTCCCAGTCGCTGCGCGACTCGAAGGCGCCCCCCAGCGGCAGGATGCCGAAGCGCACCGGGCCGTCCAGCGGATGGCCCTGCGCCGGCGCCGCCAGGGGCAGCACCGCCAGCAGCGCCAAGGCGGCCGCGCGGAGCCAGGCGGCTGGAAACTCGGCGAATCGGCGCATGGAAGCCAGCATTTCTGGAGCGAAAGACATAGGGCCGGCGCGCATCGGCGGGTCTAACATGGCAGCGCGGACGTCATTAAATATCAATTACAAGCATTTTTTGTGATGTTTTACCTAGCTTTCCCGCTCCGGACGGCCCCAATAAGCTCGGCCCCCATGCGTCCGATGCGCCCATGAACTGGAATTTCCGCGTCATCCGAGGCCTGGCCCGCCTGACCTTCGCCCAGCAGCTGATCCTGCTGGCGATGGTGCCGGCGGCCCTGGCCACGCTGGCGGCGATCGCCGTGCTGACGCGCCAGCACCTGGGCAACCTCACCGAGCTGATGCGGGCCAATGCGCAGACCGTGGCACTGCAGGTGGCCACCGTGGCGCAGGCGCCGCTGGCGCGCATGGACCGCCGCGCGCTGGCGCGCACCGCCCAGTCGGGCACCTACCAGCCCAACGTGCAGCAGGTGCAGATCTGGACGGAGGACGGCGAGATCGTCGCCAACTCCGAGACCATCGACCGCGCCCGCGCCGAGGGCCTGCAGGTGGTGGTGCCCATCGTGAGCGACGACGGCCGCCACAACGGCAAGGTGATGGTCGAGATGAGCCTGGCGGCCGTGCAGAGCGCGCGGCGCTCGGTGTGGTTCAACGTGGGGCTGGTGCTGGCGATCAGCCTCTTCGGGGTGGGCCTGGCGGGCTGGTGGGCGGCGCGGCGCATCAGCGAGCCCATCCGCGCGCTGGGCAAGGCGGTCGACCGGCTGGGCGCGGGCGAGGACGCGAGCGTGGCCATCGAGGGCACGGCGGAGGTGCGACACCTGCAGCAGGGCTTCAACGAGGCCGCGCGCGCCCTCGCCGAGAGCCACCGGCTGCTGCAGAGCCGCATCAACGAGGCCACGGCCGAGCTGGCGCGCAAGAACCAGCTGCTCGAGGTGGCCAGCCAGGCCAAGACCCGGCTGCTGGCAGCCGCCAGCCACGACCTGCGCCAGCCGCTGCATGCGCTCACGCTCTTCTCCGACGGGCTGGCCAACGGCGAGAGCGACCCGGTGAAGCTGCAGCGCATCGGCCACATCCGCGAGTGCGTGGATTCGCTGGACCGCCTCTTCTCCGAGCTGCTGAACCTGTCGCAGCTCGACGCGGGCGTGCTGCAGCCGCAGTGGATCGACTTTCCGCTCGACCGGCTGTTCGAGGAGATCAGCCGCAACTTCCGCCCGGTGGCCGAGCAGCAGGGCCTGCGGCTGGTGGTGCGCAAGACCGACGTGTGGGTGCGCTGCGACTACGTGATGCTCTCGCGCATCCTGAACAACCTGGTGTCGAACTCGCTGCGCCACACCATCGAGGGCGGCGTGCTCATCGGCGCCAGGCGGCGCGGCCGGGGCGTGCGCATCGACGTGGTCGACACCGGCGTGGGCATCGCCGCGCACCACCAGGCGCGGGTGTTCGAGGAGTTCTACCAGGTCGAGCCCGCGAGCCGGCAGGCATCGCGCGGCACGCGCGGCATGGGGCTGGGCCTGGCCACGGTGCAGCGGCTGGCCGAGCTGCTCAACACGCGCGTGGAGCTGAGCTCGAAGCTGCACAAGGGCACCTGCGTGCGGGTGCTGGTGCGCTCGGCGCCGGCCGCGCTGCCGGCGCCCGCGGCGTCGCCCGCCGTCGCCGCCATCGAGGAGGAGGAAAGCCTGGCCGGCGTGCGCATCATGGTGATCGACGACGAGCGCACCATCCTCGAGGGCCTGACGGTGGTGCTCTCCAACTGGGGCGCCGAGGTGCTGCCCGCGCAGACCCGCGCCGAGGCGCTGACCATGGCCGACGGCTGGGCGCAGCCGCCCGACGTGGTCATCAGCGACCTGCTGCTGCAGGGCGGCGACAACGGCCTGGACGTGATCGCCGCGCTGGAGCGCCACCCGCGCGGCATCGGCGCCGGCACCGCGCGCCTGCTGGTGACCGGAGAGACCAAGCCCGACCGCCTGCGCGAGGTGGCGAGCGCCGGCATCACGGTGCTCTACAAGCCGGTGTCGCCGCGCGTGCTGCGCCAGGCGATACAGGCGCAGCGTGCGGCGGCGGCGCAGGCGGTGGGGGCATAGGGCCTGCGGTAAGCGCCTGGGTACTCCATCGGGCATAGGCCGTGCGGCCATCGCCGCGTGGAATTCGTCACGCGGGCAGGCCACCGTCGACGCTGACATAAGCCCTCCGCCTTATCGCGCGAAGAGGGGGTCGTCCTTACATTGGATCATCGCTCCTCGCTGCGGAAGCAGTCCATGTTTGTTGCCGTGATCTCCGTTCTCCCGCCCTCCTCGAGAAGGCTGTGGCGCGCCGCCCGCAGCGCGCTGGTGGCGGCGCTCGCGTGGGCCGCGGCTGGCGGCAGCGTCGCGGCCGCCAGCCTCACGGTACTGATGGGCGACGACATGGCTGCGTCTTCGGAGTTCGTGCAGCAGCTGCGCGCGGACCAGGAGCCGGGCGGCAGGTTCGAGCTGGTGCGCGTCTCGCCCGGCGCGCCCGGCGCGGCGCAACCCGAGGCGGCCGCGGCTCCCGACACCGAACGCGCCGCCAACGCGGGTGTGCGCACGCGCGGCCTGCGCCCCAGCGCCGCCGACACGCCGCTCACCATGGCCGTGGGGCCCGCCGCCGCGCGCGCCGCGGTCGAGCGCCCGGGCCAGGAGCCGCTGGTGCTGGCGATGCTCAGCCGCCTCGAATACGAAACCCTGAAGGCCTCCAGCCCGGCGCTGCGGCGCGGCGACCGCCGCGTGGGCGTGCTGCTGCGCGACCCGGCCATGGCCGACCAGCTCGCGCTGGTCAACGCGGTGCTGCCGCAGAAGCACCGCGTTGGCGTGGTCGCCACGCCCGAATCGGAGCCGCTGGTGCGCGAGCTTCAGCGCGCAGCGCAAGGCGCGAACCCGGCCTGGGACCTGCGCGTGGAATACGCGCCCGACGCGCGGTCGATCGCCTCCGCACTGCGCCTGGTGGTGCCCGAGAGCGACGCGCTGATGGTGCTGCCCGACCTGATCGGCGACAACCAGGCGGCCACGCTCTCGGTGCTGCGCGCCGCCGCGACCGCCGGCCTGCCGGTGTTCGGCGCCAGCGAGGGGCTGGTGCGCTCGGGCGGCCTGGCGGCGGCGGTCTCCACGCCCTCGCAGCTCGCCCAGCAGGCGCGGCAGCTCGGCCAGAAGGTCGCGAGCGCCGGCACGGGCAGCGGCAACAACAACGCACCGCTGGTGGAAGCTGCGACGCCCGCCACCGTGCGCGTCAACGCGACCGTGGCACGCGGACTCGGCCTGCGCCTGCCGGAGGAACGGGAACTGACCGACCGGCTCGCGGCCCCGCGATGAGCAGCGTTCCGCCCTCCCACGACCCGGCTGGGCCTTCGGGGACGGAGGGCGCGGGCACGCCATCGCAGTCCCCGTCATCGCCATCCCCGCCGCCCGCATCCTTCCAGTCGCCCCACACGCTGGTCGTGCGCGGCAACCTGCAGCGCGACCTGTTCCGCCTTGGCGTGGTGCCGTGCGCGGCGGTGGCGCTGGCGCTCACCGGCTGGTTCACGCACAACCGGCTGCAGACCCTCGAAGCCGCCTTCGACGCCGAGGGCCAGGCCGTGGCGCGGCAGGTCGCGGCCATGTCCGACCTTAGCCTCTACGCGGGCGACGTGCCGGCGCTGCAGAACGTGGCCAATGCCGCGCTGCGCGGCGGTCAGGTCACTCGTGTGGAAATCAGCAACAGCGCGGGCATCTACGTGACGGCCGGGCCGAAGACTGCGTCGCTCGCGCAGTTGCGCATGTTCACCTCGCCGGTCACGCTGCGCGAGGCCTCGCGCGCCAGCGCCTTCGCGCCGGCCGGCTCCACCGCGGCGGGCGACACGCCCATCGGCCTGGTGCAGACCTTCCGCGACACCACCGCCTACACGCGCGAGCGCAGCCGCTCGCTCATCGCCGGCATCGGCATCGCGCTGGTGGCGCTGATGGCGGCATGGGCCTCGGTACGCCACATGGCGCGCACGGTGGCGCGGCCGCTGCGGCGCGTGTCGCGCACGGTCGCGGCGCTGGAGGCCGGGCATTTCGAGGTGCGCTGCGACGTGGTGGAAGGCGGCACGCGCGGCACGCACGAGCTCGCGGTGCTCGCGCACGACATCGACCGCCTGGCCGAGCGCCTGCAGCGCAACCGCCAGATCAGCGAAGAGCGCGTGCGCGAGGCCACCGCCGTCGCGCTGCAGCGCATGGCCGAGGCGGAGCAGGCAGCTCTTTCGCGCGCGCGCTTCCTCGCGGCCGCGAGCCACGACCTGCGCCAGCCGCTGCATGCCATGGGCCTGTTCATCGACGGCCTGCTGCCCGGCGCCTCGCCCGCGCAGCGCCCGGCGGTGCTGCGGCTGCAGGAGAGCACCGAGTTCATGGGCGTGCTGCTCGACGACCTGCTCGAAATCTCGCGGCTCGACGCGCAGGTGCTCACGCCGGCGATCGCGAAGGTGCCGCTCGCGGAACTCTTCGACCAGCTCGACGCGCAACACGCCGCGGCCGCCGTCGAGGCCCGCGTGCGGCTGCGCTGGAGCGACCGGGGCCTGGCGGTGCGCACCGACGCGGCGATGCTGCGGCGCATCGTCGGCAATCTCGTCACCAACGCGCTGCGCCACGCGCCCGAGGGCGGCACGGTGCTGGTGGCGGCGCGGCGCAGCGCGGGCGGCGTGCGCATCGAGGTGCGCGACAACGGCGTGGGCATCGCGCCCATCCACCAGGGCCGCATCTTCGAGGAGTTCTACCAGGTGGCCAACACCGAGCGCGACCGGCGCCGCGGCTTCGGGCTGGGGCTGGCGATCTGCGCGCGCATCGCCGCGCTGCTGGGCACGCGCATCACGGTGCGCTCGGCGCTGCAGGCGGGCAGCACATTCGCCTTCACGCTGCCGGCCGCGCGGCTGGCCGACGTGGCGCCACCGCAGCCGGCGCCGATGGCGCCCGCGCCGCTGGTGGGCCTGCGCTGCCTTGTGGTGGACGACGACCCCGCCATCCTCGACGGCAGCCGCGCGCTGCTGGAGCAATGGGGCTGCCAGGTGGAGTGCGTGAGCACCGGCGCCGAGGCCATCGCGCGGCTGGGCACCGGCGACATCCACTACGACGCGGTGCTGTGCGACCTGCAGCTCGCGGGCGACGGCGACGGCGTGGACGTGATCGACGCCGCCAGGCGGCTGCAGCCCGAGGCGCTGGCGGTGCTGGTCTCGGGCGCCACCGGGCCCGAGGTGCTGCAGCGGCTGCGCCACGGCGGCGTGATGCTGCTGACCAAGCCGGTCGCGCCGGCCAAGCTGCGCGCGCTGCTCACCACGCGGCGACAGGTGCCGGCGCACTGAGCGCAGGCGCCGGTCAGTCGATACTGGCCCGCGAGAACTGCTGCCGGTACGCCGTCGGCGACACCTTGAAGGCCGAGAGGAAATGCTTGCGCAGCGACACCGCCGAGCCGAAGCCGGCGCCGGTGGCCACGCGCTCCACCGGATGGTCGGTGGTTTCGAGCAGGCGCTGCGCGAGCGCCAGGCGCTGGTTCTGCATCCACTGGCCGACGGTGGTGCCGGTGGATTCGCGGAAGCGCCGCGTGAAGTTGCGCCGGCTCATGAGCGCGCGCCGCGCGAGGTCGTCGAGCTCGTGCGGCCTGTCGAGGTGCCGGCCCAGCCATTCGAGCAGCGGCGCGAGCCGGTCGCGCTCGGCGGTGGCGGGCACCGGCTGCTCGATGTACTGCGCCTGCCCGCCCTGCCGGTGCGGCGCCACCACCATGCGCCGCGCGGCGCGGTTGGCCGTCTCGGCGCCGTAGCGCACGCGCAGCAGGTGCAGGCAGCAGTCGATGCCGGCCGCGGTGCCGGCGGAGGTGAGCACGTTGCCGTCTTCCACGTAGAGCACCTCGGGCTGCAGCTTCACCTTCGGGTACTGCCTGGCGAAGGCGGGCGCCAGCTTCCAGTGCGTGGTGGCCGGGCGGCCGTCGAGCAGGCCGGCCTCGGCCAGCACGAAGGCGCCCAGGCACAGGCCCACTACGGTGGCGCCGCGCCGGTGCGCGGCCTGCAGCGCGCGAACGAGCTCGGGCGGCGCCGCGCTGCAGTCGTCGCGCCATGAGGGCACCACCACGATGCGCGCGCGGCGTATCGCCTCCAGCCCGTGCGGCACCACCAGCGAGAAGCCCGCGTTGGTGCGCAGCTCGCCGGGCTCGGGCGCGCACACCTGCACGCGGAAGCGCGGCGCGCCGGCCTCGGTGCGGTCCTCGCCGAAGACCATGCAGGGCACGGACAGGTGGAAGGGGCTGATGCCGTCGAAGGCGACGACCGCGACGGTTTCGGTGGCAGCGGTGCTCATGGCCCGATCTTATCGATGAATGGCTTTCGGGCCACTTTCGGGGAATGGGGCCCACGGGAAGAATCCAGTCATCCGAACCACACAAGAGAAGGAGCCCATCATGAGCAGCAACACAACCAGGCCGCGCCGCGCCCTCGTCGTGATCGACGTGCAGAACGAATACTTCGAAGGCGGCGGCCTGCCGATCGAGTACCCGCCCATCCTGGACACGCTGCCGAACGTGACGAAGGCCATGGACGCCGCGCGCGCCGCCGGCACGCCGGTGGTAGTGGTGCGCCACCATGCGCCCAAGGGCGCGCCGGTGTTCCAGGCCGACGCGCACAACGGCCAGCTGCACCCCGAGATCGCGAAGCGGCCGCACGACCACCTGGTCACCAAGAGCTTTCCGAGCGTGTTCACCGGCACCGACTTCGCCGACTGGCTCGCGCGCAACGAGATCGACACGCTGAGCGTGGCCGGCTACATGACGCAGAACTGCGACGCCTCCACCGTGTACGAAGCCATGCACCGGGGCCTGGCCGTGGAGTTCCTGTCCGACGCCAGCGGCGCGCTGCCCTACGAGAACGCGGCGGGCAAGGTGACGGCCGAGGAGATCCACCGCGTCTTCAGCGTGGTGTTCCACAGCAACTTCGCGGCCGTGACTTCCACCGATGCATGGATCACGGCGATGCGCGAAGGCCAGGTCATCCCGAAGGACAACGTCGTGATGTCCAACCGCCGCGCACGAGGCGTCGCCTGAGGCCGGCGCGCTGCCTCAGAAATCGGCGCAGCCGTTGCGCTTCTCGGTATCGACGCAGCTCGACAGGTTGGGCCGCGAGCGTACGCGCGACCATTCGCGCGCCAGCACGTCGCCGCCCTGCGTCGCGCGGTCGCCGTCGAGCGGGCCGGTGGCGAAGCAGATCGGCGGCGGGCCGATGTTGCGGTCGTACACCCAGGTCGCGGGCAGGTCGCGCAGCGCGTCGGGGCGCGGCAGGTCGGGCATCTGGTTGACGAGCAGGTTGCCCGGCACCACGTTGACCCTGTAGCCCTCGGCCGAGGTGAAGGCGCCGTTGATCGGATACACGCCCGGCGGGCTCGCCTGCAGCGCGGGCGAGAACATGAAGCCCGAGAAGCCTGCGCCCGTGTCGCCCAGGATCAACCCCGTGACGAGGTAGCTGAAGAGCGGGTTCGGATAGCCGAAGGGCCTGCTCGCATTGCCGATGAGCACCGTGGCCACCGGCTGCTGCGCGTAGATGAAGTGGTTGGCGCCCGCCGGGATGCTCACCGCGCACAGGCCCGAGTAGGAGCAGTGGTACAGGTTGGGGTACAGCCCCGAGCCCGCGAGGCCTCCGCGCGTTTCTCCCACCCAGGTGTCGGCCCACACGCGCCACGGCGCGCCGGCGATGGTGTAGCCGCCGGTGTTCTGGAAGCGCGATCCCGCCACCAGGTCGACCCCGCCGGTGCTGCTCACGTTGGTGCCCAGCAGCAGGTCGCCGCTGAGCGTGCGCACCGCCACGGTATCGGCCGCCATCGAGCTGGCCGACACGATCTGCGGCAGGTTGCCCGCCGCGTCGTAGCCGGTGACGCTCACCGAGCCGAGCTTGACGGTGTCGACGTCCACGTAGCGGAAGGCGCCGGCCGCGCTGCCGCCGAGCGTGTCGGCGCTGACGTTGTTCGCGGCCTGGTCCAGCAGCACGCTGCCGCCGGTGGAACGTGCCAGCAGCGTGCTGGCGGTGATCGGTGCCGACGCGGTCTGCGTGATGTTGCCGCCCGAGATCAACCCCACGGTCGCGGCCGTGAGCGCGCCGCCGAGCTGGATGCCGCCTCCACCGCCGGTGTTCTGCAGCGTCAGCGCGCCGGGCACGGTGAGCGGGCCCACCACGTTGATGCTGCCCGCATGCGCGTTGCTGCCGGCCACGATGGCGGGCGCGTCCAGCCGCGTGAACTCGTCGGCCGACACCGCGAAGCCGTTGGCCGCGGTGCCACCCAGCGTGATGGGGTTGGCTGTACGGTCGACCGCGTTGCCTGCGGCGTCGACACCGCCGGGGCGCAGGTTCAGCACGCTGCCGGCGCGGACCGTGCCGGTCAGGACCACTGCGTCGGAGGTGCCGTCGTTGCTGGCGCGAAGCACGACGTTGTTGTTGCCGTTCACGCTCGCTCCGGCGCCGATGGTCACGCCGGCACCATCGGTCTGGGATTCACCTGCAATATCGATGTTGCCCGCACCGAGCGTGGTGACGAGTGCCGTGCCCGCCACCAACACGCCGCTCGAAGGCGCATCCAGCGGCCCCGGTGTCGCCAGGCCGCGAATCGCGATGTTGCCGTCGACACTCCGGATGACCGTCGCGCCGGTGATGTCCACGCTCTGCACGGCAAGCGGTGACATGCTGTAGTTGTAGCTGGCGCCGATGCCAGTGATGGAGATGTCGCCGCTGGTGGTGAGAATCTGGCTGGCGGCCGTGCCGTTCTGTATGCGCACGCCGTCGCCGTGCTGGCCCGTGCCCGTGATGGACACATCGCCACTGCTGCTCCTGATGCTGACACCCGTGAGGTCGACCGTGGGCACCGTGTTGAAGATGGTTGGCGGCAGGCTGCGCGTGCCGCTGAGCTGTACGAAGCCGCTCGGTCCGCCGTCGCCCGCCGCGGTGGTGCGCGTGTCGATGGTGGTTCCGTTGAGTGAAATCGCCGATCCGGCGCTCGGGCCGGCATCTGCGTTCATCGTCACATTGCCGCCGTTGGTGGCGATGCTGCCATTGAAGCTGATCGCTCCGCCCTGACCGCCTGCGCCGGCGTTGAAGACGACGTCGAGCGCCCCGCCCGCCGACTGGATGGAGTTGCTGTTGCCAGACCCGCTGATGTTGTGCGCCGCATCGAGCTGGAAGGTCACCGGCGATCCACCCGTCGTGCGCTGGATCGCCGCCAGCGTGTCGAAGTTGATGTTGCCGTCGCTAGCCAGTCCGCCCGTACCGGTGGTGATCGTCACGCTGGTGCCCTTGTCGAGGGCCGCGTTGATGTCGCCGTCCTGCACCGTGGAATTCGCGAGCGGCACGAAAGGATCGCCGGTCAGGCTGCCGCTGGCGGTTCCGTGGGTGATGGTGACGTTGTAGGGGTCGATGGTCCACTTGCCCGCGGTACCCGCCGTACCCACCGGCGCCGACGCATCCACGCGCAGCCCCGTCAGGTCGAAGTGCGGTGCCGAGGTCTCGATGCTGCCGCCGTTGCCTCCGCTCGCGCCGCCGCGCGCCGAGATGCTGCCGTAGCCGCGCAGCGTGTCGCCGGCGATCACGTTGATCGTGCCGCCATTGCCGGAGGCCGATTTCGCGTCGGCGCGCAGGCTGGCCTGGTCGCTGATGGCGATGCTGTTGGTGGCTCGCACGTCGATGGTGCCGGACTGGCCCGCGCCGCCGGCGTCGATGGTGGTCACGTCGTCGAACGCATCGATCACGAGCACGTTGCGTCCAGCGAGACTGACGGTGCCGCCCGCGCCGGTGCTGCTCGACACGTCGAGCACCGGCACGAAGACGGTGCCCGACGGCACGTCGCGAACGTTCACGCGCCCCACCAGCACGTCGCCGCCGCGACCGTCGATGGCGATGCGCCCGCCCTCGGCGCGCACGGTGCCGCCGGCCTCCATCGCGAGCGCCACCGCCGATGCGTCTGCGCCGAGGGTCGCGACTGCGCCATCCACCGTGAAGCTCTTGCCCCCAGCCGTGCCGGAGATCGTTATGTCGCGCCCCGCGCCGGCCGTGATGCTGCCGCCGAAGATGGTCACGCCGTTGCCCGCGGCGTAGGACACGCCGCCACCGCCGTTGGCGGCCGATGCCGAGGTCAGGAAGGCGCTGTTCGCGGTCAGGCCCTGCATGTCGCCGCCGGTGCCGTCGATGGCCACGCGCCCGCCGGAGTCGATGGTCGCGCTGCGCATCGAGATGCCGCCGATGTTGCTCGTCGTCACGTCGGGGAAGGAGCTGTCGACGAAGTCCACCGTGCCGCCGTACACGGCGACCGGATCGGTGGCGGTCCAGCTGCGCGAGCTGCCGGTGATGCTCACGTCGCCGGTGCCGGTGCGCAGCACCGTGCCGTTGCCTTCGGTGTTGTCGAGCAGCACGCCGCCCGCGCCGATACCGCCCACGCCGGTGATGGCGATGTTGCCGCCGCCGGTGGTCAGGCTGGTGCCCGAGACCTGCACGCCGTCCGAACTCACGTAGTAGTTCGGGTCGCCGGCCGAACTGCTGGTGCCCTGCCCGCGCAGCACGATCGAGCCGCTGCCGCCGCAGTTGCCGGAGGCCATCGCGCAGGTGTTCAGCGAGCTGTCGAACAGCGAGACGCCCGCGCGTCCGACATTCGGTCCGCCGTCCGTGGGCGCGATGCCGCCGACCGCGTAGCCGTTGGCCGCGTCGCCCTGGCCGTAGAAGCGGATGTTGCCGCCGTTGGTGGCGATGCTCGCGTTGTTGAGTTCGATCACGCCGCCGTCGGAGCCGCCGGTCGCGTTGGCGTTGAAGTCGACGTGCAGCGCACCGCTTTCCGAGCGGATCGACGAGCCGCTGAACATCTGGATGTCGCGCAGCGAATCGACCGTGAGCCGCGCGTCGCGCCCCTCGGTCTTGACGATGCCCGCGCCGTCCTGGAACACCACGTCGTTCGACTCGCCGTCGTTGGAGCCGGTGCGCAGCGTCACGTCGGTCGAGCGGCCCAGCGCGTTGCCGATGGCGACGGAACTCACGCGCGTGTCGGCGGTGTTCAGTCCGTAGTCCGCGGGTTCGTAGGCCGGCACGGTGTTGTCGACATTGAGCGTGCCCTTCGACTCGACCACCCACTTGCCGTTGGCGCCGCTCGCGCCGCCGGCCGCATCGATCTGCGCGAGCTCCGTCACCTCCACCTGCCGCGCGGTGGTGGTGATGGTGCCGCCCGCGCCGCTGCCGGCGCCGCGCGCCTGGATCTGGCCGGAAACGTGGACATAGCCGGCGCTCAGGTCCACCGTGCCGCCCTGCCCGTTCGCGCCGGTGGCGTTGCTGCGCAGCACCGAGTCGGCAGACATGCTCACCGCGGCGTTTCCCGTCACCTGGATGCTGCCGCCGTTGCTGCCGCTGGCGTCCGCCGCCAGGCCCGACAGCCGCACGTAGTCCGCGCTCGCGGTGATCGATCCGCCTGCCACGCCGGCCTCGGTGCCGCTCGCGTCGATGGTGCCGCCCAGCAGCATCTCGTTGCTGCGCGCGCCCGACTGGCCGCCGTCGAGCACGATCTCGCCGTTGCGGGAACTCAGCGAGCGGGCACGGATCACGCCGGTCTGGCTCACCACCAGCTGGCGCGCATCCACGTCGGCCGCGGCGGCCATCAGCACCACGCGGCCGCCGTCGGCCGCGACGTTGCCGGTGTTCATCAGTTGCGCGGTGGTGGTCTTGTCGGTGGCCTGCAGGTCGGCCAGCTTGAAGGTGGTCTGCCCGTCCAGCGGCACCTTGAAGGTGGTGAGGCCGTCGCCGTCGAAGTCCAGGTTCATGGTGAGCTTGCTGGCCGAAACCAGGCCCACCGAACCGCGCGCGACGTTGATCTCGCCGTCGTTGCGCACCGAACCGCCCACCAGCGCCACGGTGCCGCCCGGGCCCGCCGTGATCGACGCGCCCTGCTCCAGCCGCACCTGCGCCAGGCTGTTGGCCGGGCCGGCGAAGACCAGCTGCTCGCTCTTGTCGAAGGCCTTGTTCTCCGAACCGGCGGGCATGAAGTTGTCGTTGGCGATGTCCAGCGTGGAAGCCACCAGCCCACCCACGTTGACCGACGCGCCCTTGCCGAACACGATGCCGCTCGGGTTGATGAGGAATACGCTGCCGCCCGGCAGGTTCGGGTTGCCGATCAGCGAGGTCCGCAGCGTTCCGTCGATGCGCGAGGCCTGGATGCTCATGCCGTCGCCCACCACGCGGTTGAGCAGCACCGCGCGCGTGCTCGGCTGCGCGATGTTGACCGTGCCGCCCGCGCCGATGGAGAAGGTCTGCCAGCTGGCGATGCCGCGCAGCGACGGCTGGTTGATGTTCATCACGCTGCCGTTCTGCGTCATGGTGACGCCGCCGGCAATGGAGTTGAAGCCGGTAGGCAGCACCTGCGCCATGGCCGGCGCGGCGCCAGCGCAGATCAGCGACAGCGCGATGGGCCGCAGTTGCAGGCGCCGGAATTGCGCGCGCGAGGATGGGTTGCGTTGCTTCATTTCAGTGTTCCACCACGCTTTCGCGTGACCCGCAATGCTTGAAACCGGCCCGGACGATTCGCGGGACACCGCGCAACCGGCTCTGCCGGGCCGCCGGTGTCGCCCCCGGCGAGGGGGTTGGCGAAGCGACACGAAGTGCGCGAGGCCTGGGGGAGTGCCATTTCAGAACGCCTTGACGAGCTGCACGAAAAGGCGCGGGTTGCGCCCGCCACCGTCGGTCTGCGCCGGCGGCGTGCCGGCGCGCCAGGCCAGGGTGGCATTGATCGAGAAATTGCCCGGGCGCGACCAGCTCAGGCCCACCCCGTAGCCGCGCAGGCTGTGGCTGTTGACGCCGTCGTAGGGCGTCGGGTTGCGCACGATCTTTCCGTGCGCGGCGTCGTAGAACAGGAAGGGCGTGAGCTCCTCGTTGAGCGACCAGCGCCATTCGACGGTGCCGATCACGCCCTGGTCCACCAGCAGTTCGCCGGAAGGGTAGGCACGCACAGCGCGCGCGCCGCCGAGCGCGAGCTTCTCGGACGCGTCGAGGTTCTTGCTGGCCCACTGGCCTCCGACCGACAGGTACAGCGAATGGCGCGGCACGATCGACTGCAGGCGCGAGAACTGGAAGCTCAGCTTGGTGAAGCCGCCTTCGGTGCGGTGGCCGGTGATGCCGCGGTCGAAGTCGCGGCTCTCCGGGTCGCGAATGGAGAGGTTGCCGTGGTACAGGGTGCCGGAGCTGGCCCAGTAGCCGCCGCCGAGGAGCTCGTCGCGGCGTTCCCAGGTCCAGCCCAGGCTCAGGCCGTTGACGCGCTTCTTGGAGTTGAAGTCGGCCGCGCGCAACTCGTCGGTGAGGTCCTTCACGTCCACGCCCAGGCGCAGGAACAGGTTCTGCTGGCGCTGGCGGATCAGCGGATAGCTCAGCGAGAAGTCGAGCACGTTGGCACGCCCGCGCGCGTCGAGGTCGGCGAACTGCCCGCCCAGCTCGTAGCTCACGCGCGAAAGGCCCACCCCCGCGCGCAGCCCGCTGGTGCCGATGGGCGCCTCGTAGGCGATGCGGCCGAACTGCAGCGCGTTGCTGTTGGAAACCATCAGCCGCATGTCGAGGTTGTCGCCGATGCCGAAGGGGCTGAGCCAGCGCGCCGTGCCGCCCACGCGGTAGCGGCCCGACTCCCTGGTGCCGTGGTTGTCGCCCTCGGCCGTGAAGGCCCAGCGCGGCGCGGCGGCCACCTCGACCGAGAGGTCGGTGGTGCCGGGCTGCGTGCCCTCCTGCAGGCCCGAGGACACCTTGATGCCCGGCTGGTCCGACAGCAGCAGCATCGCGCGTTCATAGTCCGGCGCGCTCACCGCCGCGCCGGGCTGCAGGGGCGCAAGGAAGCCGCGCACGCGCGACTCGGCAATGGGCGCATCGGGAGCGACGGTCACGTCGACCTTGCCCAGGCGGCCCTCGATCACGCTGATCTCGACGATCCCGTCGCGCACGGTCTGCACCGGCACCACGGCCTGCGCGAGGAAGTAGCCGCGCTCCTTGTAGCGCGCGGTGATCGCCTTGGCGAGCTCCTCCAGGTCGGAGAGCGTGACGTCGCGGCCGATGTAGGGGCCGGTGATGGCCTGCAGTTCTTCGTTGCTCAGCGCCTTCACGCCGTTGAGGCGCAGGTCGTTGAGCTTGAAGGTCGCGCCGGCGGCGGCGCCCGTGTTGCGCGGCGGCGCGGGCAGGCTCTGCGGGGCGACGGCCCCCGTGGGTGCCTGCGCGATGGGGCGGTCACAGCTTCCGCAAGGGTCCTTGGTCGGCAGCAGCTGTGTGCCGTTGCCGTCGGCTTCGGCGGCATGGGTGCGCTGGGCCGCGACGAGCAGCGTCGCGCTGACCAGGGCCGTGACCGCGAAGGCGATCGGCGTGATCGGCGTGGGGCGTTGGCAGGATTTCATTTCAGCCTCCCACCGTCAAACGCCAGTTGCCGATCAGGTTGAACGGCGCCCAGAAGAAGGGATGGGACATCTTGGGATCCTTCAGCACCGCAAGCTGCCCGGCCTGCATGGCCTTCTGGATGTCGCGGCCCTTGGAGAGTTCGCCGTAGAGCGTGCTCATGAGCACGGCGGTGGCGTCGTCCGACACCGGCCACAGCGATGCGATCAGGCTGGAACTGCCGGCCGAGAGGAACGAGCGCGTGAAGCCCAGCACCTCGTCGCCCTGCGCGATGCGCCCGAGGCCCGACTCGCAGGCCGAGAGCGTGACCAGCGCGGTGCCGTCCATCGGCAGCCCGAGGATCTCGTGCGCCTCCAGGAAGTTCTGCTTGCCGCCTTCGTTGGCCAGCAGGATGCGCGAATACAGCGGATCGACCGCGTCGGCCTCGGCGTGCGCCGCCACGTGCATCAGCGGCGAGCGCGCGGCCACGTCGCGGAACTGGGTCTTGGTGGCGGCCGCGCCCATGTACACCGTGTTGCGCGGGAAGAGCCGCGCGAGCTGCTTCACCTCGGTCTCGGCGCCGGGCAGGTCGTACTTGTCCTCGATGCGAGGATTGCCGAAGGCGGTGAGCGATGCGTTCACGCGCGGCGTGCGCTGCGCCAGCTGCACCGCGATGCTCATCGACGGCGCCACGGCCACCGGATGCGTCTCGATGATGTAGCGCCCGTCCAGCCGCAGCGCCTGGAACGGCAGGTAGTGCAGCGGCCCGTGCGGCACCACCACCAGCCGCTGCCCCGGCGCGAGGCCCAGCGGACCGAGCAGCGCGGCGCCCAGCTTGTCGGCGTTGGTGATGGCGGCGCGGCGGCCGCGCACGATGGAATTGCGGAAGGTCTCGACCAGTTCGTTGAGCTCGTCGCGCTTCACCGCCACCGTCTTCTCCGCGATGCTGTCGGGGCTCACCACCCACACCACGAGGCGGTCGGGCAGCGAGTGGAACTGCACCACGCGCTCGTCGGCCGCCAGCGTGCGCTGCAGCGTGGCGAGGTCGACGGTGTTGGCGGCCTGCTCGTTGATCTTCGCGCGCCCGCGCACCGCGTCGAGCAGCGCGCGCGAGCGGCTGTGCTCGCTCACCTCGAAGGCCTGGCGCGCATCGCCCGCGTCGCTGTAGATGGACACGCCGCGCTCGAACACCGTCTGCAGGTCCGAGAACAGGCCCATCTTGAATTCCTCGCTGCGAAAGCGCGCGCGGACCTTGTCCACGTCGCCCAGCGCGCGGCCCACGGCCTCTGCGGCCGCCTGCTTCTGGCCCAGCGCGAGTTCGCTGCGCGCCACGCCGTCCCAGGCCCATAGGCGGTAATACTCGGTGTCGGCACCCACCTGCCGCGCGGTGAGCGCGCGGTAGGCATCGCGCGCCTCGGCCGGCTTGTTCTCGGCCAGCAGCAGCCGGGCGCGGGTGCGGTCGAGCTGCGCGGTGAGCGGTGCATCCTTGGGCGGCGCCATGGTGCCGAGCACCTCGCGCGCCCGGGCGGGGTCGCCCGATTCGATGAGCGCATTGACCAGCGATGCCTGCACCAGCGGCGCATAGCGCTGCGAACTGTTGGCCAGCGCCTCGTCATAGCTGAGCACAGCACCCGAATAGTCGCCGCGGCGCGAGCGCACGTCGCCGATCACCTTCTGCACCGGACCGACCACCAGCTTGGGATCGCGCGCCTGATGCTTGAGAGCCTCGCGTGCGAACTCCTCGGCCTTCTCGAGCTGGCCCGAGTAGCTGTAGACGATGGCCAGGTCGCGGTTGGCCATGGCCATCAGGTTCGGATCGTTGGTGGCGTTGGCCAGGTGCAGCGCCTTGCTCGCGGCGCGCACGCTCTGGCGGAACTCGCCCGCCTCGGCCAGCGCGACGGCCTGGCTGCAGTACTGATAGCCCGAGAGCTTGACCGAGTCCTGCCCATACAGCACCGCGCCTTCGCTGGTCAGCGCCAGCAGGGTGTCGGTGTCCGCAAGGCGGGCCTGCTCCGCCTTGCTGGCGGCGGCTTCGGCGCTCGTCGCCTGCTGCGCCGGTGCCGGAAGGCTCCAGCCCATCAGAAGAACGCCAGCCAGACCGAGCGCACCTGCGATGCCAGCACGATGACGTGCAGGGCGCTCCCTTCCCCATCTCGAAAACCACGCCATTGGACCCCCGCGTCTGGCCCTGTGGGCCCGCCGCGGCGGACCATCGACGTCGCGGGAGTGCGCGCCGTTCAGGCCTCGGGGAGAAAGTCTAGGAGCGGCCCCCAGGCGCGCCTATTCGCAATACGGTCTAGGGCTAAAGAACTAACAGGCAGCCGAAGGGCCTGCCCTGCGCATTCGGTCACGGCGCGCCGCAAAGGGTGCGGAGGGCATCGCGGCGATGACACATCGGCTTACATAATGCGCGCCTCAGAGCCCGCGCATGAACGCAGCGGGCCGCATCAGGGAGGTTCCATGTCACATCACAGCCGGGCCGGTCGGGCGCTTGCGCGCGCCCGCGCATACGCATGAAGCGGCGCAACGAGGCCGCGCCCCCGCCCACCGATGCACGCAAGCTTCGCCGCAGGTCGAGCCTGTGCATGGCGGGGTGCGGCCAGGCTGTCGAATGCGGACCGCTCGGCTGGTGGCCGTGCTGCTCGAAGTCCTGCCTGAAGATCTGGAAGAACCGGCCGCCGGCGATGCCTGCCGAGCGCATCGAATGGCCGCCGCGGCAGCAGGCCGCGGGCGGCGGCTAGCCGAGATCGCCGGTCAGGCGGGCACGGCGTCGATGTTCGCGCGGTCCCAGTGCCGGTGCTTCGCGATGGCGGCGGCGAAGCGCTGCGCGATGCCCGAGGCGGCCGTGCTGTCGCCCAGGTTGGTGACCGGCGTTTCGGCCACCACCACGCCGGCGGGCGCGTCATCGGGCGAGGTCTGCTCGTCGATGCCCAGCGTGGCCAGCAGCCGTGCGCCCTCGCCCACCGTGCAGATCGCCTTGCAGTGCTTGTAGGCCTCAAGCACGAAGTGCACCGCGTCGCCCATGCCCGCGAGCGCCGCGGCGCCCTCGGCACCGGCGGGCACCAGCACCGCGTCGAACATCACCGAGGGCGTGTTGACGAAGGTCGCGTCCACCTCGATCTGCCGCCTGGATGCGCTGGCGACGGTGCCCAGGCGCGGCCCCACCACCTTGCACTGCGCGCCGGCCTGCTCGAGCGCGTCGCGGATCGGCTTGAGCGAGGCCGAGTCGACGCCGTCGGCAACCAGGATCGCGATCTTGCGCGTGCGGATGGAGCCGTCGCCGGTGTCGGCCATGCTCAGCGCGGGCGACTCGTCGATGGGCAGCGACATGCGGTGGTCGCGGAAGCCCGCCCGCCCCGCGGCCGCCCTGGCATCGGGCTCGCCGATGCCCAGAGGCTCGGCGACGCGGCGCGCGAGTTTCTCGTCCACGTGCGCGAGGTTGTCGACCATGCGCTGGCGGATGGCGGGCACATCCAGCTTCGACAGCTCGAAGCGGAAGGCCGCGATGATGTGCTCCTTCTCGGCCGCGCTCTGGCTCTCGAAGAACAGGCGCGCCTGCGTGAAGTGGTCGTCGAAGGAGGCGCTGCGCCGCCGCACCTTGGGCGGGTCGATCTCCTCGGGGAAGGACTGGAAGCCGTGGCTGCCGCCGTCCACCCGGAACTCGGTGCCGCTGCCCAGAGTGTTCGGCTCGTAGGCCACCTGGCCGCGCGCGATGGTCTGGCGGTGCATGCCGTCGCGCTGGAAGTTGTGGAAGGGGCACACGCCCTTGTTGATGGGCAGCTCGTGGAAGTTGGCGCCGCCCAGGCGCGATATCTGCGTGTCGGTGTACGAGAACAGGCGCCCCTGCAGCAGCGGGTCGTTGGTGAAGTCGATGCCCGGCACGAGGTGGCCGGGATGGAAGGCCACCTGCTCGGTCTCGGCGAAGAAGTTGTCGGGGTTGCGGTTGAGCACCAGCCGGCCGATCTTCTGCACCGGCACCATCTCTTCGGGAATCAGCTTGGTGGGGTCGAGCAGGTCGAAGCCCAGCGAGTGTTCCTTGTCCTGCGGTATGAGCTGGACGCCGAGCTCCCACTCGGGGAAGTCGCCGTTCTCGATGGCTTCCCACAGGTCGCGGCGATGGAAGTCGGGGTCCTTGCCGGCGATCTTCTGCGCCTCGTCCCACGCCAGCCCGTGCACGCCGAGCTTGGGCTTCCAGTGGAACTTCACGAAGTGGCTCTCGCCGCGGCTGTTAATGAAGCGGAAGGTGTGCACGCCGAAGCCTTCCATCATGCGAAGACTGCGCGGGATGGCACGGTCGCTCATGGCCCACATCAGCATGTGGGTGCTCTCGGGCATCAGCGAGACGAAGTCCCAGAAGGTGTCGTGCGCGCTCGCGGCCTGCGGCATCTCGTGGTGCGGCTCGGGCTTGACGGCGTGGATCAGGTCGGGGAACTTGATCGCGTCCTGGATGAAGAACACCGGGATGTTGTTGCCCACGAGGTCGTAGTTGCCCTCGCGGGTGTAGAACTTGACGGCGAAGCCGCGCACGTCGCGCACGGTGTCGGCCGAGCCGCGCGAGCCGGCCACGGTGGAGAAGCGCACGAACACCGGCGTCTTCGCGTCCGGGTCCTGCAGGAAGTCGGCGCAGGTGAACTGCGACATCGACTTGTAGACCTGGAAGAAGCCGTGCGCCGCGGAGCCGCGCGCATGCACGGCGCGTTCGGGAATGCGCTCGTGGTCGAAGTGGGTGATCTTCTCGCGCAGGATGAAGTCTTCGAGCAGCGTGGGACCGCGCACGCCCGCCTTCAGCGAGTTGTGGTTGTCCGGGAGCTGCAGCCCCTGGTTGGTGGTGAGGGTCGTGGGGTGCTCGGCGGTGAAGCCTTCGAGCTGCTGCTGCTTGGGATTCGCGGCATCGGCGGCGCCCGCCTTCACGGCGCTGGCGCGGCGGCCCGCGGCGGCCTTGTTCTGAGGTGACATCGTGGACTTGCTCGGATCTTTCATCGCTGATGGTTCATGCAAAGGAAGGCGGGTTTCATCAGCCCGCTTCGCCGTTGTCCAGGAACATGTCGAGCACGTTGACCAGGGCGATCAGGCAGATGCAGCCTGCGACCGCGGCCACGCCCCATACGAGGATCTCGTCGCCCCAGGTGCTGGTGAACGAGTCGAAAAGTGTCGAAAACTCCATGGTTCCCCTCCGTATTTCGCCCCTCTGTTGGCGAACTCACTTGCAAGAATCCGAAGGTTATGTTTCAGGCGGTGCGCGCACCGTAGTGGCGCCCCTTTCCCCGCTGTGGGAGAAAACGCGTGGGCGCGGTAGGAGCCCGCCGACAGCGCATCGCGCCCGCCTACGAAGCTTCGCGGGTCCCGCCCGTGGGAGCCGCGCGTGCGGCTGCCTACCATGGCCTGACCATGTTGATCAGAATCGGCTTCGACATCGAACTGGAGGTGACGGCCCCCACGGCGCTGATCCACATGCTGCAGGTGCATCCCTCGCGCGAAGGCGATCTGCAGGGCGGCGAGAACCTCGTGCTCAGCCCCTCGTTGTCCACCGACAACTACCTCGACGGCTTCGGCAACCGCTGCGCCCGCGTGCACGTTCCGCAGGGCGTGACCAGCGTGCAGCTGCGCAACCATGCACTCATCTACGACACCGGCCAGCCCGACCCGGTGGACTTCGACGCGCTCCAGCACATGGCGGCCGACCTGCCTGTGGAAACGCTTCCCTTCGTGCTTCCCAGCCGCTACTGCGAGGTCGACAGCGACCTGCTGGCGTTCGCGTGGGCCAGTTTCGCGCACACGGCGCCGGGCTGGCCGCGCGTGCAGGCGATCTGCGACTTCGTGCACCGGCACCTGCGCTTCGATTACGGAAACGCCCGGCCCACGCGCACCGCGCTCGAAGGCTTGCGCGAAGGCACGGGCGTGTGCCGCGACTTCGCACACCTGGCGATCACGCTGTGCCGCGCGATGAACATTCCGGCGCGCTACGTGACGGGCTACCTCGGCGACATCGGCGTTCCGCCCGCGCCCTACCCGATGGACTTCAGCGCATGGTTCGAGGTCTACCTGGGCGACCGCTGGTACACCTTCGACGCGCGGCACAACACGCCGCGCATTGGTCGCGTGGTGATCGCGCGCGGACGCGACGCGGCGGACGTGCCGATCACCATGGTGTTCGGCGCGAACACGCTGAAGCGCTTCGAGGTGACTACGGAGGAAGTGCTGCGGTAGGTGTTGCCCTCCCCGGAAGGGGGGAGGGAGAAATACCTTACTTGCTGCCGTAGCCGAGCAGCTTCATCGCGGCAGCGAGGCTCTTGCGGCTGCGCTCCATGCCGACCCATGGCTTGTTGCCGGTTTCGAAGCGCTCGGCGGCGTTGGCGACGGTCCACTGCGCGGGGCCGGTGAGCGTGGGCAGTTCGTCCCACGCGAGCGGCACCGATATGCCGAGCCCCGGGCGCGAGCGCGCCGACCATGCGCTCACTGTCGTCGCGCCGAAGCCGTTGCGCAGGTAGTCGACGAAGACCTTGCCCACGCGGTTGCGCGGCCCGCTCTTGGCGACGAAGCGCGCCGGAATGGTCTGCGCGAGATGCGCCACCACGGCCTGCGAGAAGCCCTTGACGGTATCCCAGTCGTACTGCCGGCGCACCGGCACCACCACGTGCAGCCCCTTGCCGCCGCTGGTCTTCAGGAAGGACGGCAGGCCCAGTTCGTCGAGCAGCGTGCGCACCAGCATCGCGGCCTCCTGCACCTGCGGCCATTCCACGCCCTCGCCGGGGTCGAGGTCGAAGGTCATGCGATCGGGCCTGCCGATGTCGTCGGAGGTGGCGTTCCAGGTGTGCAGCTCGATGACGTTCATCTGCGAAGCACCGAGCAGGCCTTCCTTGGTGTCGATCTGCAGCAGCGGCTCGTGGCCCGGGTCCAGCGCAGGGTCGAGCTGGTTCACGCCGGGAATCTCGCGGGCCTGCAGATGCTTCTGGAAGAACAGCTCGCCGCCCACACCGTCGGGCGCGCGCACCAGCGACACCGGCCGGCCGCGCAGGTGCGGCAGCATGAGCTTGGCCACGCTGTCGTAATAGGCGGCGAGCTCGCCCTTGGTGATGCCGCTGTGCTTGTCGATCACGCGGTCGGCGTGGGTGATCTTCAGGGACATGGACTTGCTCTTTCCTTCACTGCGGCTCTTCGCGGGCTGCGACCTGGCAGCTTCGGCCTCGATCACGCGCACCCGCTGCGGCCGCTCGCGCCGGATCTCGCGCGCGGGCTTGTCGCTGCGCAGGCCCTGGAACACGGCCTGGCGCACGCGGTGTTCGCGCGTCCATTCGCCGAACGATATCTCGGCCACCAGCGAAGGCCTGACCCATTGCGCCTTCACGCCGCGCGGCACGGGTTCGAAGGGGCAGTCGTCGGTGGCCAGTTTGTCCAGCTTCGCCTTGATGTCGGCGAGGCGGTTCGCGTCGAAGCCGGTGCCCACGTTGCCGCAGTAGCGCAGCCGGCCGCCCGCCTCGTCGTACACGCCCAGCAGCAGCGAGCCGAAGCCGGCGCGCGTGCCCTTGGGCGCGGTGTAGCCGCCGATCACGAATTCCTGGCGCTGCTGGTTCTTGAGCTTGATCCAGTCCGGCGAGCGCCGCGACACGTACGGCGAGCCCTTGCGCTTGGCGACGATGCCCTCGAAGCCGATGCGCGCGGACGACGCGAGCAGGTCGCGGGGCGAGGCGTCGAAGGCATCGCTCAGGCGCAGCGGCGCGGGCGGCTTTGCGCCGAGCAGCGCGGCCAGCCTCGCGCGGCGCTCCTCGACCGGCAGGTCGCGCAGGTCCTCGCCGTCGATGAAGGGCGCGTCGAAGAGCCAGTAGACGATGGACGAGGTGGCGCCGCGGTCGAAGGCGTTCTGCAGCGCCTGGAAGTCGGGCGCGCCATTGGGACCGTCGACGGTGATCTCGCCGTCGAGCCAGGCCGAACCGGTGGGCAGCCTGGAAAGCGCCTCGACGAGCGCGGGCAGCTTCGCGCTCCAGTCGTGGCCGTTGCGGGTGAAGCAGCGCACTTTTCCCTTGCCCTCGATGCGCGCCAGCAGGCGGTAGCCATCGAACTTGAGCTCGTAGAGCCATTCGCCGGGCGACGAAGGCGGGGAGGACGCGAGGGTGGCGAGCTGGGGTTCGAGGGTGGCGGGCAGCGCCGCCTTCTTCCTTTTGGGCTCCGCGTTCTTCGCCGGCGCGCTGCTTCCTGTCTTCGCCTTGGCTTTCTTCCTCGGCGCCTGCCCCACTTCGTCCACGCCGAGGCCGGTGATCACGCTCGCGGGCTCTGCCTCCACCACGTCGTAGTCGTCGAGCGCGCGCGCCTCGCCGTCGCGCTCCTTGATGAGCAGCCAGGGCTCGTGCGATTCGTCGCCCTTGCCGTGCATGCGCACCAGCGTCCAGTGGCCGTGCAGCTTCTCGCCGCGCAGCTCGAACTTGAGCTTGCCGGCCGCCAGCGCCTTGCGCGCGTCGCCGTCGGGCAGCCAGTCGCCGCGGTCCCAGACGATGACGGAGCCCGCGCCGTACTGCTTGGGCGGAATGGTGCCCTCGAAGTCGGCATACGAGATGGGATGGTCCTCGACATGCACCGCCATGCGCTTCACGCCGGGATCGAGACACGGCCCCTTGGGCACCGCCCAGCTCTTGAGCGTGCCGTCGAGTTCCAGCCTGAAGTCGTAGTGCAGGTGGCTCGCGTGGTGCTTCTGGATGACGAAGCCCAGCGCGCCCTTGCCGCGCCGGCCACCGGACCTGGGCTCCGGCGTGCGGGAGAAATCGCGCTTGCCGTGGTAGCGCGCGAGCGCCTTGCGAGCGGTGGACGAAGACGAGGAGGATGGGGTGCGTGCCATGGCGTGCGGTCCTCGGCGGGCTCAGGCGGCGCGGCGGTGGCGCGCCGGCGCCCTGCTGCGCGTGGTGCCGCCGGTGCTTCTCGCGGCGGTCTTGCCGGTCTTGGGTTTCTTCGCGGCGGGGCGCCTGGGTCGCGGCTCCTCCTCCTGCTCCTCCTCTTCTTCTTCGGCATCCTCGCTCCTGGACCTGGCACCTCCGCCCTTGCGCAGGCTGCGCTTGAGCAGCTCGGTCAGGTCGATGACCTTGGCGCCGCGGCCTTCGGCCTGTTCGCCTTCTTCCGGCTCAGGCTGCGTCACGGTCTCGGTCTGGCCGGCCTTCACCTTCTTTTCGACCAGCCGCAGGATCTCGTCCTTGAATTCGTCGCGGAATTCCTCCGGGTCCCACTCGGCACTCATGTCCTCGACCAGTTCCTTCGCCATCTCGAGTTCGCGCGGGCGCAGGCCGGCCTTCTTCGCGTCTTCGGAGGGCAGCGGCAGGTCGGTCCACGGGCGGATGTCGGCGCCCCAGCGCAGCAGGTTCAGCACGAGGCCGGGGCCCACGGGCACCAGGGCGGCCAGATGCTGCTTGGTCTGGATCACGACGCGGGCCACGCCCACGCGTCCGCTGCGCTGCAGGGTCTCGCGCAACAGCGCATACACCTTGGCGCCTCGGTTGATGGGCGCCACGTAGTAGGGGCGCTCCAGGTACACGAAGGGAATGCCGTTGGCCGGCACGAAGCTCTCGATCTCGATGGTCTGCGTGGTCTTCGGGTAGGCGGCGGCGATCTCCTTGTCGCTGAGCACCACGTACTCGCCGCTCTCGTACTCGATGCCCTTCACGATCTGCTCGCGCGCGATCTCGCGGCCGGTCTTCTTGTTGATGCGCTTGTAGCCGACCGGGTCCATGGTCCTCTTGTCGAGCCAGTCGAAGTCGATGCCGTGGTCGACGGTGGCCGAATACAGCGCCACCGGTATGTGGACGAGGCCGAAGCTGATGGCGCCCTTCCACAGGACGCGCGGCGCGGGTGCTTTTTTCGAGACGGGCATGTGCTGCACACTCCTTCCCCCTCGAATGTGCGCCGCCCCGGCGCGCGCGATGTAGGAGCGCGGCCCCAGGCGCCGTCAGGCCGCGCCGGTGGCTCCGGCGGCCCTGGCGACAGGTCCGAGCTGGCGCTCGCTGGGGCGCGCGAAGTAGAACCACTCCGCCCCCGGCAGCGCCATCGCGTTGGGGAACACGATGAAGCCGTCGTCCGGCGCGCTCAGCAGCGTACCGTCGTGGCGCATGCCGATGGGCTCGCCGCGCTGCACTTCGTCGAAGGTGGCCCAGTCGCGCACGAAGCTGTCTTCCTCGTGCAGCCGGTCGGTCACGCTGGCAAGGCGCAGCAGCTTCGGCGGCTGCGCGGGGCCGCCCGACAGGCCCTCGGGCAGCGCGGCCATGCCCAGCAGTGCCAGGGTGCGGCGGATGGCGCGCCACGCCACCTCGGGCGCCTGCGGGTCGAGGTGCTGGCCGCATTCGAGCGTCACGCCATAGCCGCCGCGGCTGCGGATGTATTCGTTGGTGCCGCGGCCGAAGTCGAGCTCGGCCTCGCTGGCCGGTGTGCCGCCCGCGCGCTGCGCGAGGCCGGCGGCGTAGATGTCGAGCCAGCCCTCCACCACGATGGGCGTGCCGATGTGCAGCGCGAGCTGGCCTTCCTCGTAGGAGCGGGCGAAAGGCTCCAGCGTGCCGGCGTTGTCACGCGGGCCGATCATCGCGAAGGCCTCGCCCTCGCTCTGGAAGGAATGCAGGTCGAGCAACACCTCGTGGCGCTCGATGATCGGGGCCAGCACGTTGGTCACGCGGGCTTCGTAATCGGCCGGCGATCCGGTCGGCCGGAACATGCGGTTGAGGTTGCGCTCGCCCTCGCGCTGCAGGCGGCGCCGCGCGAGCGGGTTGGCCACCGGCACCATGGTGAGTTCGCCGCGCAGGAGCCGCAACGAGCCCGACTCGAACTCGCCCAGCACGCGCTCGATGCCCAGGGTGCCGGAGATTTCGTCGCCATGCACGCCGCCCATCACGAGCAGCCGGGGACCGGCGTTCAGCGAGGCGAACGAATGGATGCGCAGGCTGTCTGTTGCCGCGTCGGCGAAAGGATCGGAAGACATCCGGGGATTATTGCGGAGCCCCTCGCCCGCAGGCAAAAGCGCTATGCGTTCGATAGCAGCAGGCTGCGACCCGCAAAGGCCGAGGCAAGGCCTACAGGGAGTGCCTCGGCCGTCCTACCGGGCAGGCCGAAGCGCCGGAGCAGGCTCTGTGGCTGTCGAAAGGAGTCCATGCATGAACAGCAAGAGCAACCCCGGCAAGGCGCAGCCCACCGATCCGCTGAAGGATGCCGGCGGCGGCAACACCAAGGTGGAACAGGGCGGCGAATCGTCGCCGCGCCTGCCGCACGAGCGCGACCAGTCGTCGGACAGCCAGCAGGCCAGGGAGGGCAGCCAGCCCGAGATGGGCCGCAAGGCCCATGACGACGTGGAGCGCGGCGTGGTCGACACCGACCGCGGCCCGCCCAGCGACCGCGTCTACAACGAGAAGCTCAAGCGCTGACGACGCCCGCGAGCTGCTTGCGCATCTCGGAGATGACGGCGCCGTAGTCCTTGGCGTTGAAGATGGCGCTGCCGGCCACGAAGGTGTCGGCGCCGGCCGAGGCCACGCGCGCGATGTTGTCGGCCTTGATGCCACCGTCCACCTCCAGGCGGATGTCGCGCCCGCTCTGCTCGATGCGCTTGCGGGCCTGTTCGATCTTGCGCAGGGCCGAGTCGATGAAGCTCTGGCCGCCGAAACCGGGGTTCACGCTCATGATCAGGATGAGGTCGATGTCGTCGATGGCCCAGTCCAGCGCCTCCAGGCCCAGCCCCGGGTTGAACACCAGCCCGGCCTTGCAGCCGGCCGCCTTGATGGCCTGGATGCTGCGGTGCGTGTGGGGCGAGGCGTCGGGGTGGAAGCTGATGTAGTCGGCGCCCGCTTGCGCGAAGGAGGCCGCCAGGGCGTCGACCGGCTGGATCATGAGGTGCACGTCGATCGGCACCGGGGTGCCGTCGGCGGTCTTGGCGTAGGGCTTGAGCGCCTGGCAGATCATCGGGCCGAAGGTCAGGTTCGGCACGTAATGGTTGTCCATCACGTCGAAATGGATCCAGTCGGCGCCGGCCGCGATCACGTCGGTCAGTTCTTGGCCGAGGTGCGCGAAGTCGGCGGACAGGATGGAAGGCGCGATGCGGAACGGGGTGCTCATGGCCCCCATTCTCGCAGCCGGCGCAAGCCCGACAAAAGGCCTGCGTTAGCCTCCGTTACCATCCGCCCCATGTCACACAGCCCCTTCAGCGTACAGGTCGAACCCCGCTACCTTGCCGACCAGTCCTCGGCCAAGGACAACATCTACACTTTCTCGTACACCGTCACCATCACGAACACCGGCCCGGTGTCCGCCCAGCTGATTGCCCGCCACTGGCTGATCAACGACGCCTCGGGGCATTCGCAGGAGGTGAAAGGGCTGGGCGTGATCGGCCAGCAGCCGCTGCTGGCGCCCGGCGAGACCTTCCGCTACACCAGCGGATGCCGCCTGCAGGCCTCGAGCGGCACGATGCACGGCAGCTACTTCGTGGTGACCGAGGAAGGCGAGCGCTTCGACGTGCCCATTCCGATGTTCGTTCTCGAAGCCGACATGGGCGGCGCTCCAGTTTCCCGCGTCCTGCACTAGGCACTCCCCCAGGCTTCGCGCACTTCGTGTCGCTTCTCCTTCCCCCTTGCCGGGGGCAACACCGGCGGCCCGGCAAAGCCGGTTCCGCGGTGTTCACCGCATAGATTCCCCTCACACCCATGGCTGCCGCATCGCGCGACTTGCAGGGGCTGCTTGCCGGCCTCGATCCCACGGCCGATGTGGCGCAGCGCCACATCTGGCTCATCGACATCTTCGACTGGGTGCGCGGCGACCGCGCCTCCCCGCAGGCGGCCATCGGCCGCGTGCAACTGCTGCTGGACGCCGTCGAGGCGCGGCCCGAGCTGCGCGAGCGGCTGCGCGCCTGGTGGCGCGTCTTCACGCAGACGGTCGACCTCACCACGCTCCTGGCCGACTACGGCTTCGCCCCGCGCACCGCCTTCGCCAGCGAGCTGAGCGAGCGGCTGCGCCGCAAGATCCTGCCCGGCACGCCCGAGACCACCGACGCATCGGACCTGTTCCGCATGGTGCTGCCCGGCGTGTTCGACGCGGGCTGGATCGCCCTGCTCGACGAGACGCAGCTCGGCCGCATCGGCGCGCTGCTGGCCGGCGCCGCCCCCGACACCGACGGCGCGCCGCGCTGGCGCCACACGGTGATGGACGCCGTCACCTACTGCAGCAGCCAGGTCGTGGCCGCCGGCTTCTCGCCCGAGCTGCGCCTGCGCATGAGCACCGACGCGATCGGCGAAACACGCCCCTTCCACGCGCTGATGGCCGACCTCGACGAGCTGCGCGAGCAGATGTTCGACCGCCCCGGCGAGCCGCGCGACGAGGAAGCGCTGCAGGCCGCCTTCGTGGCCTTCCGCGACCGGCTGGACGCCTGCCGCGCGGCCGCCGCCTCGGTCTACACGCACCTGGAAGACAACGGCATCTCCGTCGGCCTGGTGTTCCGACTGCGCCAGCTGCGCGAGCGGGTGCTGCGCATCCGCGAGCTGCTCGACTGCCTGATGACGGCCAACCCCGGGCCCAGCGTGGCGCGGCTGGTCGGCCGGCTGGTGCTGGCCGGCGGCGAGCGCAACAGCATCCGGGCGCTGATCGCCTCCAACTCCTCGATGCTGGCCGCCAAGGTGACCGAGCGCAGCGCCGAGACCGGCGAGCACTACATCACCCGCGACCGTGCCAGCTACCTGCAGATGGTGAAGAAGGCGGCTGGCGGCGGCGCTTTCACCGCCCTCACGGTGCTGCTGAAGTTCGGCATCTACGCGCTGGGCCTGTCGGCCTTCTGGAGCGGGCTGAGCGCGGGGCTGATGTACGCGGCCAGCTTCGTCGCCATCCAGCTGCTGCACCTGACGCTGGCCACCAAGCAGCCCGCGATGACCGCGCCGGCCATGGCGGCGCGGCTTCGCGACATCAGGTCGGACGCGGGCGTGGACGATTTCGTCGACGAGGTCGCCAACCTGGTGCGCTCGCAGGTGGCGGCGGTGCTGGGCAACGTGCTGGTGGTGGTGCCGGCGATGGCGGCTGTCACGCTGCTGTTCCAGTTCGCGCTGGAACGGCCGCTGCTGGACGCGGCCCATGCGGCGGCCACGCTGAAATCGCTTTCGCTGGCCGGGCCGACCGCGCTTTATGCGGCAATCACCGGCATCCTGCTGTTTTCGGCCAGCATCATCGCCGGATGGACAGAAAACGCCTTTGTCCTGCATCGACTGGACTCTGCAATGCGTTACAACCCCCGCATCGGCGCTTTTCTCGGCGCCGCACGGGCTCGTCGCTGGGCCGATTTCATGCGCACCAACATTTCAGGCTTCGCCTCCAACATCTCGCTGGGACTCATGCTCGGGCTGCTGCCCGCGTTCGCGGGTTTCTTCGGGCTCGGGCTGGACGTGCGGCACGTGACACTGTCGGCCGGACAGATCGCCGCCGCGGCGGCATCCACCGGCCTGGCTGTGTTGCAGCAGCCTGCGCTGTGGTGGGCGGTGGCGGCGATCCCGGTCATTGGCGCACTCAATGTGAGTGTGAGTTTCTACTTCGCTTTCCGCCTGGCGCTGCGCGCGCACAGCGTGAGCCTCGGTGACCGCGCGCGCATCCGCAGCGCGATCTGGGCCCGCTGGCGCAGCCGTCCGGTGAGCTTTTTCCTTCCTGGATGAATTTGACGAGCTTCTTCAACGATCTGCTGGGTTTCTGGTCCGAGTGGGTGCGCCCCTCGGCCGGCCTGCCCACCGTGCTGTGGTCGCTGCTGCTGGCGGCGGCGGCGGCCTCCGGCCATCTCGTGCAACGCTACCTCGGGCTGCCCAAGGTGATCGGCTACTCGCTGGTCGGGGCGGTGGTGGGCTTCGCCGGCTTCGAGGGCGCGATCTGGCCGCTGCGCGGCATCAGCCTCTTCCTGCTCGAGCTCGGCGCGGCCGTGGTGCTGTTCGAAGCCGGCGGGCGGCTGCCGCTGCGCTGGTTCCGCCACAACCCGATGGTGCTGGTGCAGAGCCTGCTCGAAGCCACGCTCACCTATTTCGGCGTGTACTGGATGCTCACCCTGCTGGGCCTGCCCGAACCGGTGGCCAACCCGATCGCGCTGATGGCCATCGTCGCCTCGCCGGCGGTGCTCAGCCGCGTGATCATCGACACCCGCGCCGCCGGCCCCGTGACCGAGCGCGCGATGACGCTGGCCACGCTCAACACCTTCTATGCGCTGGCGCTGGGCTACGCGCAGGCCGGGCTGATCGAGCGCGCACCGCAGACCATGCTGCAGAAGCTCTACCCGGTGGCGGTGGTGCTGGGCCTGTCGTTCGTGGTGGGCGCGATCATGGCGCTGGCGCTGCGCTCGGCGCTGCGGGTGATGAGCCCGTCGAGCGAGAACACCTCCATCCTGCTGCTGGCGATCATCGCGGCCGGCGCGGCGCTCACCGCGCACGTGGGCGGCTCCGCGCCGCTGGCGGCGCTGATCGGCGGCGTGCTGCTCAAGACGCTCAACCCCAAGCCCTGGGCCTGGCAGCGGCAGCTGGGCACGGCCTCCTCGCTGCTGACCATGCTGATGTTCGTGCTGGTGTCCATCGTCGCGGCGCAGGCCGACTGGACCCTGCCGGTAGCCAGCGTGGTGCTGGCCGTCATCGGCATCCGCCTGCTGACCAAGATCGCCGGCGTGGCCGTGGCCAACCCCGGCAGCGGCGCGAGCTGGAAGCAGGCTTTCTGGGTCGGCTGCGCGATGTCGCCGCTGTCCTCCATCGCACTGCTGATCGCCTCCAACTTCGCCACCGCCTCGCCGCTGCTGGGCACGATGATCACGCAGGTGGCGCTGCCCTCGATCCTGCTGATGGAGGTGGTGGGCGCGGTGCTCGCCACGCTGGCCATCCACGCGGTGGGAGAAAGTTCGGTGCCCTGGGCGCCACGAGCCTTCAGCATCACCGAGGACACGCAGCGATGAGCACCACCGCAACCACCCCCATCGACCCGGACAGCGACGACGTGCGCTCGGCGCCGCTGCCTGCCGACCCCGCGAGCCGCGCGGTCAAGCTGGAGCCCTTCAACAAATCGGAGGCGCTCTCGCTCGGCGTGGAACTCGAGCTCCAGCTCGTGAACACGCACGACTACGACCTCGCCCCCTACGCCGAGGACATGCTGCGCCTGATGGCCCAGACCCCGTTGCCCGGCAGCGTGGTGCCCGAGATGACGTCGAGCATGATCGAGATCTCGACCGGCATCTGCCACTCCGCGCAGGACGTGATCACGCAGCTCTCGCCGATCCGCGAGGCGCTGATCCGCAACGCCGACAAGCTCAACATCGCGGTGGTGGGCGGCGGCACGCATGCCTTCCAGCAGTGGCACGAGCGGCGCATCTACGACAAGCCGCGCTTTCGCGAGCTCTCGGAGCTGTACGGCTACCTGAGCAAGCAGTTCACCATCTTCGGCCAGCACGTGCACATCGGCTGCCCCGACGCCGACGCGGCGCTGCTGATGCTGCACCGCATGTCGCGCTACATCCCGCACTTCATCGCGCTGTCGGCGTCGTCGCCCTTCGTGCAGGGGCAGGACACGCAGTTCGACTCGGCGCGGCTGAACTCGGTGTTCGCATTCCCGCTCTCGGGCCGCGCGCCCTTCACGCTGAGCTGGAAGGAGTTCGAGGCGTATTTCGAGCGCATGACCCGCACCGGTGTCGTGCGCAGCATGAAGGACTTCTACTGGGACATCCGCCCCAAGCCCGAGTTCGGCACCATCGAGATCCGCGTGTTCGACACGCCGCTCACGGTGGAGCGCGCCGCCGCGCTCGCCGGCTACGTGCAGTCGCTGGCCGCGTGGTTCCTGCAGGAGCAGCCCTTCGAGCCGACGGAAGACGACTACCTCGTCTACACCTACAACCGCTTCCAGGCCTGCCGCTTCGGCCTCGACGCGGTGTACGTCGACCCGGCTACCGGCCAGCACATGCCGCTGCGCGACCACATCCTGATGACGATGACCCAGCTCGAATGGCACAGCGAGGCGCTCAACGCCACCAGGGCGCTGGGCGAACTGCGCACCAGCGTGGAGTCGAACCGCAACGACGCGCGCTGGCTGCGCGAGAAGCAGGGCAAGGAACGGCTGCTGGCGGAGGTGGTGCGGCAGGCGGCGCTGCGGTTCCGCGGGCAGGGCTGAGCCGCGCCGCAGCGCTTATGCTCTCACCCCCATGGGTGAATTCGACCTGATCGCACGCTACTTCAAGCGCCCCGCCAAGCGCTCCCCGCTGGGCGTGGGCGACGACTGCGCATTGCTCGCGCCGGCCGCGGGCATGCAGCTCGCCGTTTCCTCGGACATGCTGGTCGAGGGACGGCACTTTCTTTCTACCGTCGAGCCGGCCTGGCTGGGCCACAAGGCGCTGGCGGTGAACCTCAGCGACCTGGCCGCCTGCGGCGCGAAGCCACTGGCCTTCACGCTCGCGCTGGCGCTGCCCGGCGTGGACGAGCCGTGGCTCGAAGGTTTCTCGCGCGGCCTGCTCGCGCTGGCCGACGCGCACGGCTGCGAGCTGGTAGGCGGCGACACCACGCGCGGCCCGCTCAACATCTGCATCACGGTGTTCGGCGAAGTGCCGGCCGGCGCGGCGCTGCTGCGCTCGGGCGCGCGCGCGGGCGACGACATCTGGGTGAGCGGCACGCCAGGCGAGGCTCGGCTGGCGCTCGAGGTGTTCCGGGGCACGATCGCGCTGCCGGCGGACGCCTTCGATACGGCGCGCAGGCGCATGGAGCAGCCCACGCCGCGCGTAGCGCTCGGGCAGGCCCTGCGCGGCATCGCCACTTCGGCGGTGGACGTGAGCGACGGGCTGATCGGCGACCTGGGCCACATCCTCGCGTCGAGCGGCGTGGGCGCCACGCTCGACGTGGACGCGGCCACCGCGCTGATCTCGGTCGACACCGGCAACCTGGGCGAGGAACTGCGCCGCACCTGCGCGCTCTCGGGCGGCGACGACTACGAGCTGGTCTTCACCGCGCCCGCCTCGGCGCGCAACGCGGTCGGGCAGGCAGGCATGGACAGTTCAACGCGCGTCACGCGCATCGGCCGCATCGAGGCCGACGCCGGCCTGCGCATCGTCGACGCGGCCGGCGCGCCGGTGTCGCAGCGCTTCGGCTCGTTCGATCATTTCGTCTAGTTTTCCTGCAATCCCTCTCTTTCGGGAAACACCGAGGAACTGGCTTTGCCGGGCCTCAGGTGTTGCCCCCGGAAGGGGGTTGGCGAAGCGACACGAAGTGCGCGCAGCCTGGGGGAGAGCCTATCCTCCGCGCACCACGGCCTGCATCTTCTGCTGAGCCGCGTTGATGGCCGCCGACTGCCCGTTGAGCTGCTGCAGCATCTTGTTGAGCTCGGCCTGCACCGTCGGGTCGGTCACGGCGACGCTGCTGCCGCTGATCTGGATCTTCGACTTGTTCTTCTCCATGAAGTCGCCGATGGCCAGCGCGCTGTCGAACACGGTGTCGAGCGCGGGGAACACTTCCTTGAAGGTGGCCGAGGGCGTGGTCACGGTCTTGGCGTAGGCCTTGTCGTAGACCTGCTTCAGGTCGTCGGGCTGCTTGAGCTGCGCGTGCGCGGCGTCCGCCCTGGCGGACTGCTGGTCGAGCGCGGTGCGCAGGCCGCCGAGGCCGTCCTTCGCGGCCTTGAGGTCGTCGCGGCGCGCGGGCAGGTCGGCGATGGAGCGAAGCGCGCCCTTGGCCATGATCTGCGTCATGGGCTGGCTCACCGACTTGTTCATGCCCTCGTTGAAGTCGGTGATCACCGCGTAGTGCTGCGCGTAGTCGCCGAACGAGGCCTTCTCTTCGGCCGTGGGCACCGGCACGCGCAGGCCGGGCTTGTCGAGCACTCGGGTCTGCAGGAAGGAGATGAAGGCCTTGCGCTGCTCGGCCTCCTTGTTGCCGCAGGCCACCAGCACGAGGCTGAAGGCGACGAGGAGCGACATGGCCCCGAGACGTTGAATGAAAGTTCTCATGGGCCGGGCCCCCTCTGTAGTTGTTCCGGAAAAATTATAGGGAGCGCTTCAGCGCGTCGATGAATGCGCGCGCGGCAGCCGAGAGCGAGTGGCCGCGCTTGGTGACGATGGAGATGTCGCGCGCCACGCGCGGCGAGCTCAGTACCTTGATGACCAGCGAGGAGTCGGCCTCCGCGCGCGCGAAGGCCGAGGGCATGATCGACGCGCCCATGCCGGCTGCCGTCATCCAGATGGCGGTGGAGAGGAACGACACCTCGTTCACCACGTCGAGCGCCACGCCCGCCTCGGCGGCGGTGCCGTCGATGAGCGGTCGCACGCCGTAGCCGGGGCGCACGGTGATGACGGGGTGGCCGCGCAGGTCGCTCCAGCGCACCACGCGGGGCTTGGCCAGCGGGTGGTCTTCGCGGCAGACCACGGCGAGGTGGTCGCGCATGAGGCGCTGCACCTCGACCTCCGCGCCGGGGCGCTCGGGGGTGCCGATGCCGAAGTCCACGTGCTCGCCGATGATGCGCGAGATGAACTGGTCGGGCGCGCAGTCGTTCACCAGCACGCGCACGCCGGGGTGCTGCTCGTTGAAGGCGCGCATGGCATCGGGCAGCAGCAGGGCCGCGAGCGTGGGCGTGATGGCGAGCGTGACGCGGCCGCGTTCGAGCGCGGCCAGCTCGCGGAAGTCGTTCGACAGCGAATCCACGTCGCGCAGGATGCGCTCGACCGTCGACACCATCTGCTCGGCCGCCGCCGTGGCCTTGAGCGAACGCGTGGTGCGGTCGAAGAGGCGGGTGTCCAGCCCCTCCTCGAGCTGGCGGATCAGCATGCTCACCGCCGACTGCGTGACGAACAGCCGCTGGGCCGCCGCGCTGAGCTGTTTCAGCTGGTAGACGGCGAGGAACGCGCGCAGCTGGCGGATCGTAGGACTGAAGTTCGCATTCATCAGCAAAGATGATATTTCATTAGAAATTTCTTGATTTACGAATGAATCCGCCCATCGTTCAATCATCGAAAAGACACATCACATTCAAGGAGTCCTGATGGCCGCTGCACCTCTTGCCCCCGGGAAGAGCGCGCTTCGCCGGCAGCTGCTGCTCACCGCGGCGGGCGCGGCGCTGACCGGCGGCAGGAGCTTCGCGCAAACGCTTTCGTCCTCGCCACCGCCATCCCAGCCTCCCGCTGGCGACTTCCCGAACAAGCCCATCCGCCTCGTCGTGACCTTCCCGCCCGGCGGCAGTGCCGACGCGGTGATGCGCCTCTTGGTGCCCCGGCTCAACGAGAAGCTGGGCCAGCCCGTGGTCATCGACAACAAGCCCGGCGCGGGCGGCAACGTCGGCCTCTCTCTGGTGGCAAAGACGCCCGCCGACGGCTACACGCTGGGGCTTGGCGCGGCGGGCGCGCTGACGGCCAACGTGAGCCTCTATCCGCAGATGCCCTTCGACCCGGTGAAGGACTTCAAGCCCGTCGGCATGGTCGCGGCCACGCCCTTCGTGATCGTGGGACATCCTTCGATCGCCGCGCGCACGCAGCGCGAGCTGATCGCGCTGGCCAAGGCCAGCCCCGGCACGCTCTCGATCGGCCACGGCGGCAACGGCACGGCCATGCACCTGTCGGCGGCGCTCTTCGCGCAGATGGCCGAGGTGAAGTTCGTCGAGGTGCCCTACCGCGGCTCGGGCCCGGCGGCGCTCGACGCCATCGCGGGGCAGATTCCGCTCGCGCTGGTCGACCTGCCCGCCTCGCTGCAGCAGATCAGGGCCGGCAAGCTGATCGCCTTCTCGGTGACCAGCGCGCAGCGCGTGCCGATGCTGCCCGAGGTGCCCACGGTGGCCGAGGCCGGCCTGCCCGGCTACGACTCCACCGGCTGGTTCGGCGTGGTCGCGCCCGCAGGCACGCCGGCGCCCATCGTCGCGCGGCTCAACGCCGAGATCAACGCGGTGCTGGGCGACGAGCAGATCAAGGCCACGATGCGCAACCTCGGCGCCGAGCCAGCGCCGACCTCGCCCGAGGCCTTCGAGGCCTACATCCGATCCGAGACGAAGAAGTGGGCGAAGGTGATCCAGACCGCCCGCATCCGGCTCGACTGACGACACCGCCGCCAGAACATGACCGACCTCGACCACACCCGCGCACTGCAAGCCGACGTACTGATCATCGGCGCCGGCCCGGTGGGCCTCACGCTGGCCATGGACCTCGCCTCGCGCGGCGTCTCGGTCGCGATCTGCGAGACGCGCCGCTTCGCAGAGCCGCCGAACGTGAAGTGCAACCACGTGGCCTCGCGCACCATGGAGCAGTTCCGCCGCCTGGGCGTGGCGCAGAAGCTGCGCGATGCGGGCCTGCCTGCCGACTACCCGAACGACGTGGTGTTCCGCACCAGCGTCACCGGCACGGAGCTCACGCGCATTCCCATTCCGTGCCGGCGCGACCGCTACACCGAGACCGAGGGCCCCGACGCATGGTGGCCCACGCCCGAGCCGCCGCACCGCATCAACCAGATCTACCTGGAGCCCATCCTGTTGAAGCACACGGCCGCGCTGCCGGGCGTGCAGCTGCTCAACCGCACGCAGTTCGCGGGTTTCACGCAGGACGACACGGGCGTGACCGCGATCGCCACCGACATGGACAGCGGCGTCACGCGCAGCATTCGCTGCCGCTACATGGTGGGCTGCGACGGCGGCTCCTCGGCCGTGCGCAAGCAGATCGGCGCGAAGCTCGAGGGCACGGCGGTGATCCAGCGCGTGCAGTCCACATTCATCCGCGCGCCGGGGTTGCGCGCGCTGATTCCGGGCAAGCCGGCGTGGTCGTACTACGCGATGAACCCGCGCCGCTGCGGCACGATGTTCGCCATCGACGGGCGGGAGACCTGGCTGGTGCACAACCACCTGAACGCCGAGGAGCCCGAGTTCGATTCGGTGGATCGCGACCGCTCGCTGCGCGAGATCCTCGGCGTGGGCCCCGACTTCGAGTACGAGATCATCAGCAAGGAAGACTGGATCGGCCGCCGCCTCGTGGCCAACCGCTTCCGCGAGGGCCGCGTGTTCCTCGCGGGCGACGCGGCGCACCTTTGGGTGCCCTACGCGGGCTACGGCATGAACGCGGGCATCGCCGACGCGCTGAATCTCTCGTGGCTGCTGGGCGCGGTGGTGCAGGGCTGGGGCGACGAGGCCATGCTCGACGCCTACGAGGCCGAGCGCCTGCCGATCACCGAGCAGGTGTCGAACTTCGCGATGAACCATGCGCAGAAGATGATCCGCGCGCGCCGCGCCGTGCCGCAGAACATCGAGGAGCCCGGCCCCGCCGGCGACGCGTTGCGCGCCGACATCGGCCGCGAGGCCTACGAGCTGAACGTGCAGCAGTTCTGCTGCGGCGGCCTGAACTTCGGCTACTTCTACAGCGGCTCGCCGATCATCATCGCGGACGGCGAGCACCTGGCGCCGCCCTACTCGATGGGCGAGTTCACGCCCTCCACCGTGCCCGGCTGCCGCGCGCCGCATTTCTGGCTGTCCGACGGCCGCTCGCTCTACGACGCCTTCGGCCCCGGCTACACGATGCTGCGCTTCGACCGCAGCGTGGACGTGCGCCCGCTCGAGCGCGCAGCCGCCGCCTACAACATGCCGCTCACCGTGCTCGACATCGAGACGGAAGAAGTGCCCAAGGCCTACACCCATCGCCTCGTGCTGTGCCGCGCCGACCAGCACGTGGCCTGGCGCGGCGCGCACCTGCCGGCCGAGGTCTATGACCTGGTGGGCATGCTGCGCGGCGAGGGCCAGCGCATCCGCGCGCGCCGCAAGGCGCTGGCCTGGGAAGGCGTGGTGGCCTGAGCCTCCCGCTGATTCATCGGCTCACCAGCCGCGCCGCGCGACGACGCGGTAGGCGAGCCATGCCGCAATGGCCGGCGCGAACGCGAATCCCGCGAACAGCCACACGGCTGCAGAGCGCGCGCCCTCCGCCCCGCCCGGCACGCTGAGCCCCGCCGCATTCGCCACCAGCCCCGCCACCGCCGCGCCCACGGCCATGCCGTAGAGCTGCACGGTGGTGATCGAGGCCGAGGCCAGCCCCTGCTCGCCCTTCGGCGCCAGCGACATCACGCGCGTGATCAGGTGCGGCCAGCCGATGCCCACGCCAAGCCCCACGGCCGCCAGCGCGAGGGCGATCAGCAGGGTCTCGAAGCCCGCGGCCATCGCGCCCGGCGAAGGCAGCAGCCACGCTAGCGCCAGCAACCCCAGCGTGCAGGCCACCGGACCCGCGCGCAGCATGCGGTCGGCGCCCGCACCGATCCGGCCCGAGGACAGCAGCGAGCCCGCGCTCCAGCCGCCCGCCATCGCGGCCGTGAGGTAGCCCGCCGCCAGCGGCGAGTGGCCGTGCAGCAGCTGCAGGAAGTACGGCACGAAGATTTCGGTGGTGCTGCCGATCAGCAGCAGTGCCACGCTGGCATAGATGGCGCCCAGCGGCGCGCTCAGGGCATAGGCGCCGCGCGGCAGCACCCGCACGGCGGCGCGGCTGTCGATGCGCGTGGCGGCGAAGCCGATGGCCAGCCCCGCCGCCACGCCGGCCGCCTGCCAGCGCAGGTCGGGCACGAGGCCGCTGGCCGCGATCGCCAGCACCGAGGCCGCGAGCAGGCCGATCTGCAATGCCGGCACGCGCGGCGCGGCGGCGGGCCGCTCGTGCTTCACGCCCATCGAGGGCCGCAGCTGCACGAGCACCAGCAGCGCCTGCGCCGCCGCGACCGGCAGCAGGAACCAGAAGGCCCAGCGCCAGTGCCCGGCCTGCGCGAAGAGCCCGCCCACCGCCGGCCCGCACAGCGTCGCCACGCCCCACATGCCCGACACCAGCGCCACCGCGCGCGGCCACAGCCGCTGCTCGAACACCAGCTGGATCAGCCCGTAGCTCAGCGCCGCGAGCAGCCCGCCGCCCAGCCCCTGCACCGTGCGGCCCGCCAGCATCCAGGGCATGGCCGGCGCCAGCGCGCAGCCCACCGAGCCGGCGCTGAACACCGCCAGCGCCGCCAGGCAGGCGCCGCGCGGGCCGAGCACCGCGAGCAGCCGCACCGACAGCGTGGCGCCGAGGATCGAGCCGACCACGAAAAGCGTGGTGCTCCAGGCGTACCAGTCGAGCCCGCCGATCTCGCGCACCACCGAGGGCAGCACGGTGGTCACGATATGGACGTTGACTGCGTGCAGCGCGACGCCACCCGTGAGCGCCAGCGCGCGCCAGCCGTTGCGGCCGCTGAAGAGTTCGCTCCAGGCGGCGGTGGAGGACGGGGGATGCAGGGCGGCGGAAGAAGAGGAGGAAGAAGGAGAAGAAGACGCGGAAGACATGGCGCGGGCCGGAAGGCCAGAAGAAGCGGAACGAGCCCGGATACTAGGCGCCGCCAACGAATTAAACAAGCTATTGCTTTGATAAATAAAACATCACCGGACCGACCCACCTCCGGATGCGCGACACTCCTTTCCCGATGCAAGCCGCTTCCCCCAATACTTCGTCCCCGTCTTCCTCCTCGTCCACCACGACTTCCGGCGCCATGCCCCGACCACCGATGCGCCGCGCCACGCTGCGCTTCCTGCTGTCCCACCCCGCGCACTTCATCGCGCTGGGCTTCGGTTCGGGCCTCTCGCGCCTGGCACCCGGCACGGTGGGCACGCTGTGGGCCTGGGTGGCGTTCTCGGTGATGCAGCTGTGGTTCACGACGGCCGCCATCGGCTGGATCATCGCGGCCTCGCTGCCCATCGGCTGGTGGGCCTGCACCGTGACCGCGCGCGACATGAACGTGGCCGACCCCAGTCCCGTGGTGTGGGACGAGGTGATCGCCTTCTGGATCGTGCTGTGGCTGGTGACCCCCGCAGGCCTGCTCGCGCAGACCGTCGCCTTCCTGCTCTTCCGCTATTTCGATGCCGCCAAGCCCGGCCCGGTGGCCTGGGCCGATGCGCTCTTCAAGCAGCGCGACGCCGTGCGCGTGAGTTGGTGGCGCGCGGGCTTCGGCATCATCCTGGACGACCTGGTGGCGGCCTTCTGCACGCTGCTGGTCATCGCGCTGTGGCGCGCGTGGTGAGCATCATCGATTCCTCTTCTTCCCTTTCTCCTCTCCCATGCAACTGAAGAAAGCCCTCGCGGACCACGACACGCCCGAACTGGTCGTGGTGCTGGCCGAGCTGCTGCAGAAAAAGGGCTGGATGCTGGCCACCGCCGAGAGCTGCACCGGCGGGCTGATCGGCGCGGCCTGCACCGACCTGGCGGGCTCGAGCGCATGGTTCGAGCGCGGCTTCATCACCTATTCCAACGAGGCCAAGACCGAGTTGCTGGGCGTGGACGCCGGCGTGATCGCCGCGAACGGCGCGGTCAGCGAGCCGGTGGCGCGGGCCATGGCCACGGGCGCAATCGCGCATTCCCCGCCCTCGCGCGTGGCGCTGGCCGTAACCGGCGTGGCCGGCCCCACGGGCGGCACGCCCGACAAGCCGGTGGGCACGGTGTGGTTCGGCTGGTCGGTCGATGGCGCGGTGCGCACCGAGCGCCGCCGCTTCGATGGTGACCGGGCCACGGTGCGCGCGGCGACGGTGCACCACTCGCTGCAGACGCTGGTCGAGCTGCTGCTCGCGCGCTGAGCCTGGAATTCAGGCCGTCATGAAGTCGGCCAGCGGCCGGCGCGGCGCAGGCGGCACCGGCGCCATCGGATAGCCGAGGCGGCACATCATCTGCACCGTGGGGCTGCGCCTGTCGCGCGGCGGCGCGGTGCCCAGCAGCATGTCGTGCGCGGCGGCGTGGTGCGGCGCCATTTCGGCGAATTCCTCCAGCGGCTGGCTCATCGGGTGCATGCCCAGGCCCAGGTCGGTGGCGCGCAGCTGCTGGCGCACGTAGGCGCGGCCTGCCGCGATCTGCTCGGTGCGGCTGTTGCCGCGCGTGCTGAGCCAGATGAAGCCCATCGCGGTGTTGGCCTGGTCCTCGAAGAGCTGCAGGGTCTGGCGGAACGACAGGCTCTCCTCGGAAGCCGGCGTGCGGCGGTCGAACTGGCCCAGCGCGACGGCGATGCGCAGTGCCGGGTCGTTCAGCGAGAAGCCGTCGCGGTGCGCGAGGATTTCCTGCGGGCCGACGCGCAGCAGCCGCAGGTTTTCCATCGCCGTGCCGGGCGTGGTGAGCTCCACCCGCGCGGCCTCGGCGCAGAGCTTGCGCAGCGGCAGCACCCGCGCCATGTCCACCGTGCCGGCCGAGCTCACCATGCCGCCCGTGGGCACCATCGAGGCCAGGCCCTGCAGGATGTCGGCCGACACCGGCCGCGTGAGGTCGAAGCGCTGCTTGGGCGTGCGCCGCCGCAGCACCTGCGCGAAGAGCGGATCGGGCACGCCGCCGCCCGCCAGCCGCAGCCGCGCCACCGGAATGTGCGGCCAGCGCAGCGGCTCGCCGCTCAGCTCGCCCTGCGGCCACAGCTGCACGCTGGCCTGCAGGCCGTGCTGGGCGAGCGCCATCACCAGCAGCTCGATGAAGGCGCCATGGCCGATGAGCACCTGGCGGCCGAAAGGGTCGGTCTCGGGCTGCACACGCTCCCGGTCGCAATACACCACGATGGCGTCGGGCTCGCGCAGGTCGACCAGCCAGGGCTGGCGGTTGTAGGCGGTGGGGGCGGTGACGGCGTAGGCGACCGCGCGCTTGCGCAGGTCGGGCTCGTCGCCGGGGCCGTTCCATATCTCCAGCGCGGCGGCCGGCACTTCCGAGTTCAGCCACCAGGTCGCCAGCGCGGCCGCACCCGCCGCCACGACAACGCCGCCTCCCAGCAGCCGGACAAAGTTTCTACGCTCATCCATTGCGCGGATTATCGAAAGCGGGCCACCGGTTAACAATGGCTTAAGCTTCCATAACTGCTATGCAGAACTGAATACCCGATGAGAGCGGACAACGACCTGGGCTTCGACTGGCGGCTGGTGCGCGCATTCCTGGCCGCGCTCGACCACGGCAGTCTGCTGAAGGCTGCGCGCGCGACGGGTACCAGCCAGCCGACGCTGGGGCGCCATATCGCGGAACTGGAGTCGCAGCTGGGCGTGATGCTGTTCGAGCGCACCGGCCGCGGCCTGCAGCCGACAGCCATGGCCGAGCGACTGGCGGACTCGGCCCGCGCCATGGAAAGCGGCGCGCAGGCCCTGTCGCGCAGCGTGTCGGGCGCCAGCGCGCAGACGGCGGGCTCGGTGCGCATCTCGGCCAGCCAGGCCACCGCGCGCCAGATGCTGCCGAGCCTGCTGGTGCGCATGCGCCAGGAGCTGCCCGAGATCCAGGTCGACCTGGTGTCGACCAGCGAAAACAGCAACCTGCTGCAGCGCGAGGCCGATATCGCCATCCGCATGTCGCAGCCCACGACGGCCACGCTGGTGGCGCGCCGCATCGGCAGCTTCGCGCTGGGCGCCTTCGCCCATTCCGACTACCTGCGCCGCCGGGGCACGCCACGGCAGACCTCCGACCTGTACCGGCACGACGTGCTGGGCTACGACAGCATCGACACCATCATCCGGATGTCGGCCCAGCTGGGCACGCCGCTGCAGCGCGAGCATTTCTGCTTCCGCACCGACGACATGGGCGCCTACTGGGAGGCGCTGCGCCAGGGCATGGGCATCGGCTTCGTCAGCGAATCGCTGGCACGCACCGACAGCGCCGTGGTGCGGGTGCTGCCGCAGCTGAAGATCAGGTCGCTGCCGGTGTGGCTAGCGGTGCACCGCGGGATCCGCACCGACCGCCGCATCCGCGCCGTCTATGATTTCCTGGCGCGCAACATCCCCGCGTCCATCTAGACGCCGCGCCACGCCCACAACCAACGCCAAGAGGCCTCATGACCGCAGCCACCAATGCCCAGACCATAGAGCGCTTCTACAGCGCCTTCGCCAAGCTGGACGCCCCCGCCATGGAAGCCTGCTACGCACCCGACGCGGTGTTCGACGACGAGGCCTTTTCGCTGCGCGGGCGCCGCGAGGTGGGCGGCATGTGGCGCATGCTGGCCGGCGGCACCAGGGCCAAGGGCGCCGACGTGTGGAAGCTGACCTGGCGCGACGTGAAGGCCGACGACAGCACCGGCAGCGCCCACTGGGACGCGCACTACCGCTTCACCGCCACCGGCCGCATCGTGGACAACAGCATCGACGCGCGCTTCACCTTCACGCCCGACGGGCTGATCGCCACGCACCGCGACAGCTTCCCCTTCTGGACCTGGTCGCGCCAGGCGCTCGGCACGCCGGGCCTGCTGCTCGGCTGGTCGCCCATGCTGCGCAAGAAGGTGCGCGCCACCGCCGCAGCCAACCTCGCAACCTTTCTCGCACGACAGCCATGAGCAACACCAACGACACCGCCCTCGCCTTCTCCAACAACGAAGCCCAGCACCGCTACGAGGCCACGCTCGACGGCAAGCTGGCCGGCTATGCCGAATACAACCTGCTGACCGACGCGATCATGTTCACCCACACCGAAGTACTGCCCGAGTTCGAGGGCAAGGGCGTGGGCTCGGGCATCGCGAAGCACGTGCTCGGAGAGGCGCGCGCCAAGGGGCTGCATGTGATTCCGGTGTGCCAGTTCATCGCGGGCTACATCCGCAAGCACCGCGACTATGTCGACCTGGTGCGCCCCGACATCCAGCGCGCCTTCAAGATTTGAACAGGGCTCGCCCCCAGGCTGCGCGCACTTCGTGTCGCTACGCCACCCCCTACCGGGGGCAACGCCTGTGGCCCGGCAGAGCCGGTTCCGCGGTGTTCCCTGATCAGGCCGAAGAATTCTTCGGCGCGGGCAGCCACGCGAACGCCGCGATGCCCGCGACCAGCAGCGCGGCGATGGTCGCCAGCACGGCCGTGAGCGGATCGGCGCCATGCGCCGCCGCAATCGATGCGGCCACGCCCGTGCCCCACTGCATCAATGCCACGCCGAGGAACATCGCCATCGTGAAGACGGCCATCGCGCGGCCGGTGAGCGTGGCGGGATAGGCGCCGCGCACGTCGGCGTACTGCCAGACGATGAAGCCTGAGAGCACGCCGATCAGCACCATGCCGGCGATGTCGAGCCAGGCCGAGTGCAGCACCGCGATGAGCGCGAAGAGGCCCGCGTAGCCCAGGCCGCAGACCAGGATCCAGCGGCGGCGCGAGACGGCGTCGCTGCGGTCGAGCCGGCCGAACAGCGGCGCGCCGACGAGCGAGATCACCGACACCGCCAGCGCCACGTTGCCGCTCTGCACCAGCGAGTAGCCGTGGCGCTCCATCATCAGCGGGCCCAGCCATAGGCCGCGCAGCGAGATGAAGGCGGCGTAGGTGACGGCGCCCAGCACCATGATGCCCAGTGTGTGCGGCATGGCGAAGAGCGCGCCGAACTGGCGGATGGCCTCGGGGACCGACTCGCGCTTGCCCGCCGAGGCCGTGGCGGGCTCGTGCACCCAGAACCAGATCGCCAGCCACGCCAGCGCCGCCGCCACGGCCAGCACCAGGAAACCCGCGCGCCATGAATACGCCTGCACCAGCCAGGCCAGAGGCGTGCCGGTGACCAGCATGCCCACGCCGCCGATGGCCAGCACCATGCCCGACACGGTCGCGAAGCGCGCCGGCGGAAAGTGCCGCGCGATGAACACCGTGCACACCAGGAAAGCCGGCGCGCAGCCCACGCCGATCAGCGCCTGCCCCGCCACCAGCACCAGGTAGCTGGACGACACCGCCGACAGCAGCGCCCCCGCGATCGCGACAGGAAAGGCAACCAGCACCGTGCGGCGCACGCCGTGCAGGTCGATGCCGATGCCCATGAAGAGCTGCATCGCGCCGAACGCAAAATGAAAAGCCCCCGAGAAGATCCCGAGGGCCTGTGCGGAAAGATGGAAATCGGCCTGCAGCGGGCTCGCCATGATGGCGCCCACCGTGCGGAACGCCTGGCTCAGCGCGACCCCGGCGCACAGCGCCAGGACCATCGCCCAGGCCGCGCGCGGCGTCAGGGGCGCAGCATCGCCGGCGGTGCCGCTGTCAGGTGGCACCGTGGCACTTCTTGTACTTTTTGCCGCTGCCGCACGGGCATGGGTCATTGCGGCCGGGCACGGCTTCCCTGCGGATCGTTTCGGCCTTCGGCCCGAGGCTCTTCCAGAGCTGGCGCAGGTCGTACACCGCCCAGATGGCGGCGCCGAAGTCGTCGAGCCGCTGCTGGCTCACGCTGGGCGGTGCCTCGTCGCTGTACATCGACAGCGTGGGCTTGCCGGTGTCGTCCTCGGTGAGGGCGACGATGTTGTCCAGCGCGTCGTTCAGCATGCGCGCGGCTTCCTTGTCGCGCGGCTCGGCCCAGTCCTCTGGCCAGTTCTCCACGGCGTACATGAAGCCCAGCGCCCAGACCTGGGCGAAGGAGGGAATGGCCTCGCCGGCCACTTCTGCGCGCTCTTCCTCGGGCAGGGAGGCGATGGCGCCGCGGGTGTCGAGCACCTCGGGCTGCCAGCTGCGTTCGTCGTCGAGGGTTTCGACGGGGGCGTCGAGGCCCTCCTCGATCTCGATCCAGCGGCGCTTCCAGTTCCAGACGAACTCCATGTGCTGGGCGGACGAGAAGCTGTCGCCCAGCAAAACGGGCCAGTATTCGGAGGGCATGATGGGCCGGCGGGTGCAGATCAGGGCGGCCATGAAGCCCTCGCAGAACTCCCACTGGGGGATTTCCTCGTCATGCTCGCGCATGGCGTCGAGGGCCTGGTCGAGGGCGTCGAAGTCGTCGGGACCGAGGGGGGGGCGGGCGGCGGGGGTGCTGTCGGGAGGCGAAATGGGGTCGGGAATGGTCGTCATGGCAAGTTCGAGGCAGCCCTCTATGATGCAGCAGGCCACGGTCGAGACTATTTCTTCTATGCCCACGATTATTCCGTTTCCGACGCGCTACAGCGCCTTCGCCCTGTGCGTGGTCGGTCTGGTGGCCTGCCTGGCCTTCGTGCTGGTTTCGCCGCACCTGTGGCTGGCCTGGATCGGGGTGGCGGTTTTCGCGGTACTCACAGGTACCGGCGTACACGACCTTCGGCAGGCCCGGCACGCCATCCTGCGCAACTACCCGGTGATCGGCCACCTGCGCTTCCTGCTGGAGTTCATCCGCCCCGAAATGCGGCAGTACTTCATCGAGAGCGACTCCGAGGCCGCGCCCTTCTCGCGCGCCCAGCGCTCGCTGGTGTATCAGCGCGCCAAGGGCGACCCCGACAACCGCCCCTTCGGCACGCAGATCAACGTGACCATCGCGGGCTACGAGTGGATCAACCACTCGATGCGGCCGACCAGGCTGGCCGGCCACGATTTCCGCATCGTGATCGGCGGCACGCCGCAGCCGGCGGGCGCGAACCCCGCCCAGGTCTGTACCCAGCCGTACAGCGCGAGCGTGTTCAACATCTCGGCCATGAGCTTCGGGGCCCTGTCGGCCAACGCCATCCTCGCGCTCAACAAGGGCGCGAAGATGGGTGGCTTCGCGCACGACACCGGGGAAGGCTCGATTTCGCAGCACCATCGCGTGCACGGCGGCGACCTGATCTGGGAGATCGGCTCGGGCTACTTCGGCTGCCGCAACGACGACGGCAGCTTCAGCGAGGAACGCTTCACCGCCAATGCGCGCGACCCGCAGGTGAAGATGATCGAGATCAAGCTGAGCCAGGGCGCCAAGCCCGGCCACGGCGGCGTACTGCCGGCCCCCAAGGTCACGCCCGAGATCGCGGCAGCGCGCGGCGTGCCGGTGGGCGTGGACTGCATCTCGCCCGCCTCGCACAGCGCCTTTTCCACGCCTACGGAAATGATGCATTTCGTCGCCCGGCTGCGCGAACTCTCGGGCGGCAAGCCCACCGGCTTCAAGTTCTGCCTGGGCCATCCGTGGGAGTGGTTCGGCATCGTCAAGGCGATGCAGGCCACCGGCATCACGCCCGACTTCATCGTGGTCGACGGCGCCGAGGGCGGCACCGGCGCGGCGCCGGTCGAGTTCAGCGACCACGTGGGCGCGCCGCTGCAGGAAGGGCTGCTGCTGGTGCACAACACGCTGGTGGGCGTGAACCTGCGCCACCGCATCAAGATCGGCTGCGCCGCCAAGGTGATCACCGCCTTCGACGTGGCGCGCATGATGGCGCTGGGCGCCGACTGGTGCAACGCCGCGCGCGGTTTCATGATGGCCCTGGGCTGCATCCAGGCCCAGAGCTGCCACACCGGCCACTGCCCCACCGGCGTGACCACGCAGGACCCGCTGCGCCAGAAGGCGCTGGTGGTGCCGACCAAGGCCGAGCGGGTGCAGAACTTCCACCGCAGCACGCTGCACGCGCTGCAGGAACTGGTGCAGGCCGCGGGCCTGGACCATCCGCAGCAGATCACCGCGCACCACATCGTGCGCCGCATCTCCGACACCGAGGTGCGCCTGTTGAGCAACCTGGTGATGCAGGTGCAGCCGGGCGCCCTGCTCGGCCCGCTCGACGAGCAGCACAATGTCTTCCGTACCTACTGGCCGCTGGCCAGTGCAGAGAGTTTCCAGCCCGTCACGCAGGGCCCGCAGGGGCTGGTGGCGGGCTTCGCAATGGCCGCATGAACCCACTGAGTAGAGGCGCCAGCCGGCGCCCGCAAACGCGCAAGGGCGCAGCTTCGGCGCCCGCGCCCCTTGACGCGATTTCTCCCAGCCCGCCCGCGCCCGGCGACTACGCCGAGTTCCTGCGCGCGACCCTGCCGCAGCAGCAGAAGAACGTGGCCAGCCACCGCTTCGGCAGCGAGCGCGTGTGGCTCAAGAAGGCCGGCCCGCGCCACGGCAAGTGGGGCTACCGCGTGATGGCGGCAGTCGCGCGCATGGCGCGGCTGGACATCATCAAGCCCGTGCCCAACCCCGGCGGCGAGGCCGCCATCGCCACCGAGGCGCGCCGGCTCAAGCAGCTCGCCGCCGCCGGCCTGCGCGTGCCGGTGGTACTGGCGCAGCAGCCCGACGGCCTGCTGATTTCCGACTTGGGCGAAAGCGGCCGCGCGACCGTCGTGCTGCAGGAGCGGCTCGACCAGGCTGCCGCCGCCGGCCCCGCTGCGCTGCTGTCGGTATGGCGCGAGGGCCTCGCCGCCATCGCCGCCGTGCACGTGCGCGGCCAGCACCTGAGCCAGGCCTTCGACCGCAACCTCGTGCAGTGCCCCGACGGCGTGATCGGCTACATCGACTTCGAGGACGACCCCGCCGAGGTCATGACCCTGGCCGAATGCCAGGCCCGCGACTGGCTCAGCTACCTGCACTCCACCGCCATGATGCTCGAGGCCGCCGCGCCGCAGGCCGCAGGCCAGCACTGGCACGCGGCCCTGGCCGGCGTGGGCGAAGAGGTGCGCGAGCGCATCGCCAACGCGGCCAGGCGCATGAAGTGGGCACAGAAGCTGCCGGCCAGCCGGCGCTGGGGGCGCGATACGCAGCGCGTGCGGGCAGTGGCGCGGCTGTTGGGGCGGTGGCATCTGACGCCTGCCAGCGGGGTGCAGCACTAGCGGCGGTCGAGGCGCTTCTGCCGCCACTTGCGGAACAGCCGGTCGCCGAGCCAGCCTCCAGCAGGCAATGCGACAAGCTGGATGGCAAGCGCAACCATGTACGCGCGACTCAAGTCGTCGTCATTCTTCGCGAAGTTGAGTTCGTACCACTGGCCCGCCTGGCCGATGAGCTTGTAGAAAAAGAGGCCGAGCATGCCCGCTCCGGCAAGGATGGAAAGCACTCGGATTGCAAGGCTCATGACGCGATTCGGAGGGAGCTGCACACGGGGCGGGGTGTCGCCGGGCGCCCTTCGACATGCGGAAACTGGCAGCGGCGCGGCAGCCTCCTTGCAAGGCCCAAAAGCAACCGAAGCGTCAAGACGGCTATTGCCGATCGGCTCATTTCTTCAGCCATTTGCGAACCAACCAATCGCCAAGCCAGCCCCCAGCGATGAAACAAAGGACTTGTATTGCAAGGGCAATTGCGAAGGCTTGCGTCAGATCGCTCTCGCTTTGAGCCTTGTTCATTTCGTACCAGTGGTCAATGGATACGAGGAGTCCCTTGGTCACAACAAAGCCGAGTCCGAGTCCGCCCAGCACGATGCCAATGAGGCGAAGCAGAGCTTTCGAGTGATATCCCGGATTCATATGCGTTGCAGTGGCGACGCTTGGCAGAGGCTCTATACGCGGTCGGACTGTCTCTTGCGCCACTTGCGAAACAGCCGATCGCCGAGCCAGCCGCCGATGGCGGCGGCAATCGCCTGGACAGCAAGCGAGAGTGCATAGAGATCAGACAGGTCGTCGAAACTCCGAGCCCGATTCACTTCGTACCATTGACCCGCAGGGATGAGCACGCATACCGCAACGAGAAAGCTGAGCGCCAGCGCGCCGGCCACGATGCAGAGCACTCGAGCAAGTAGTTTCATAAGACAGGCCAGAACCATATGGCTTGTGCTTGGCGCATGTCGGTCAACACTCCTTCCCATGAGATGTGCCACTGAATCAGAAACCACGAAGACCGCTTCGTCATCCGCGAACCATTCCAGAGATCAATGTGGTCACCCTGCCGCCCCTCGCCCCAATAGTTCTGGACGAACACGATACCCGTGCGCCCCGCGATTTTCTCGAACCCATCCTTGCCCGAGTACTTCTCGGTGCGAGACATCAGACCGGCCTTGCCCGAGTCCAGCCAGTTCGCCAGCTCCTGGGCCCTGATCGGGTACTTCGGGCTGTCCTTCTGCCACGAGTAGACGCCCGGAAAGCTGCCGAGGCTCAGGCTGGAGCGGATGAATGCCGCTCCAACGTTGATGGCACATTGATCCTTGTAGATGTTCTTGTCCAGCAAGGCATCGTCGCCCTTGATCATCGGGTGGTTTGCCCAGAGGGCCGCGAAGGATGGCTGCATGATTTCCAGTTGCTCGAGGCAAGCGGAACCCCGCGATGCCGTCACCGCAACCCCTCGCCCTGCTGAAAATGTAGAGCCGCTTCCAGCAAATTCGGTGATGAAAAGGTTGTCAATTGATTCCTGACGCCAGGAACCAACATCGCCGCTAGCCCGCGTACGCCGCCTGCACCACCACCCCGCGCAGCGCCAGCCTCTTCTTCATCGACAGCACCGCCCGGTCCTTGCTCAGCAGCAGCGCCCTGTGCGCCACGGCGAGGTCGATGAAGATCTGGTCGTCGGGGTCGCTGCACACGCAGGGCGCGCGCGGCGGCGTGCCGTCGAGCATGCGCACGCGTGTGTCGAAGTCGGCGAGCACCGCGGGCGGCTGCAGTTCGCGCTGGGCCATGCGCCGGGCGATCAGCGGGTAGCCCAGCACCCGCTCCAGTTCGACGCGCATGGCGGCGGTGGCGAGCCAGCGCAGCTCGCCGGCGGCCAGCCGGGCGGCCAGCGGGGCCCAGGCGGGGTCTTCGAAGACCAGCAGGTCGAGGGCGATGTTGGTGTCGATGACGACGGGGCCGGGTTCTGTCAACGTCATGGAATGTTCAGGAAATCCGGCCGATGTTGCACCATACGAGGCCGGCGCCAGTTCCATGCCGCCGGTACGCGAAAATACCCGTCCGCATACGCCTTCCTTCGACCACGCCTTCCTTCATGAAACGAATACCGCTGCTCTGCCTCGCCCTGCTCGCCTCGACGGGTGTCAGGGCCGAGTGGCTGACCCTCACGGGCACACCGGGGGACGCCGCCAGCAGCTATGTGCAGGTCGATCCGAGCAGCATCGAGGTGGACGGCTCGCGCCGCAACGTGGCGCTGCGCATGAACCTGAGGGAAGGCCGCCTCAACCGTGACGGCGTCAGGTTCCGCTCGTTCCAGGGCGTCGCCACGGTCGATTGCGACGCCCGCAGCGCCCGCTATGTGAGCGCGAGCTACTTCTCGCTGCCTAATTTCGTGGGCGAACCGGTCCAGGTGAAGCATTTCGAGGAAGGCGACGTTCGCCCGGTGACACTGCCTGGCGCGCCGACCGAGATGGCCGCGCGCATGGTCAACGCGGCGTGCGCAGTGCGGCCGAAGCAGGCGCCCCGGTCCGAGGACGCCGGCGGCGAATCACCGCCGCGCTGAGCCCGCGACCATGTCGAAGCGGAACAGGCGGCATTCGATGGGGCCGTTCCACATCGGCACGCGGCGCGATTCCTTCAGGCGCATCAGCTTCGGCAGCTTCAGGTCGGGCGTGAGCACCCAGGCGGTCCAGCCGGCGTAGTTCTTCTTCCAGTGGGTGGCGAGTTGCGGGAAGAAGTCGCCGCCGTCGCCCTCGGTGGACTGCGCCGCCTCGCGCGCGCCGGGGCGGCCCCCTCCGCCGCCTCCGCCCGCGCCCGCCACGCCGCCCACGGCGATGCGCTCGCCATACGGCGGGTTGAGCATGATCACACCGCCGTCCTCGACAGGAGGCATGCGCTGCAGCGCGTCGCCGCCGCGGAACTCGACGGCCTGCGCCACGCCGGCGCGCTCGGCATTGCGCTGGGCGAAATCGACCATGCGGTGCGACACGTCGGAGCCGAAAACCGCCGGGGCGCCGTCACCGGCCACGGCCGCCTCGGCGTCCTTGGCCTCCTGCCTGATCGCCGACCACACGTGCGCCTGGAACGGCAGCAGCTTCTCGAAGCCGAAGCGCCGCAGCGATCCGGCTGCGATGCCGCTCGCGATCTGCGCCGCCTCGATGGCGATGGTGCCGCTGCCGCAGCAGGGGTCGTACAGCGGCTGGCCCGACACCTCGCCGGTCTCGGGGTTCCACCAGCCGCTGGCGGCCAGCATGGCGGCGGCCAGGGTTTCCTTCAGCGGGGCGTCGCCCTTGTCCTGGCGCCAGCCGCGCTTGAACAGCGGCTCGCCGCTGGTGTCGATGTAGAGCGTGCAGGTGTCTGTGGTCAGGTGGGCGAACACGCGGCAGTCGGGCCACTGGGTCTCGATGCTCGGGCGCACGCCGTTGGCCTTGGCGCGGAAGCGGTCGGCAATGGCGTCCTTGATGCGCAGGGTGGCGAAGTTCAGGCTCTGCAGCGGGCTGTGCTGGGCGGTGGTCTCGATCTTGAAGGTCTGCTTCGGGGTGAACCAGATCTCCCAGGCCACGCCGCTGGCGATGGCGTAGAGGTCGTTCTCGTTGCGGTAGGGGGCGTGGGCCAGCTCGACCAGCACGCGCTGTGCCAAGCGGCTGTGCAGGTTGAGCTTCAGGCCGTCGCGCCAGCCGGCGCGCACGCGCACGCCGCCGCGCAGGGAGAGCAGGTCTTGCCCGGCGCGGCCGGTCAGGGCGTGCACCTCCTGGGCAAGGAATTCCTCGACGCCGGCGGCGCAAGGCAGGAAAAAGGAGAGATCGTTCACGGAAAACTGGCTACCGGTAAGCCCGAAGCCCGACTAGGGGACTCCATTGTCGCCGCGACGCGGACCTTCCTCTATATAGTCAATTTTGCCGATGACCCCCACGCCCGCATCTCCGCCCGCACCGGCCGCCGCCGGCAACGGCGACCGCTTCGCGATCCAGTGCGAGGTGCTGCGGCTGTCGATCCGCCCCATCGGGCCGGTGCTGCTGGCCCAGTACCTGCTGAACTGCGGCGTGGCGGCGCTCTTCGCCTGGCAGGTGTCGCTGGCGCGCGCGCTGGCGTGGATCGCGCTCATCACCGGGGTGACGGTGATGCGCGGCTTCTTCCCGCAGCGCCTGCCCGAGCCCTTCACGCCCGCCAGCCTGCGCGAGGCCCAGCGCACGCACACGCTGCGCACCGCCGTCTGGGAGCTGGCGCACGGCCTGGCCGGCGTGCTGCTGTTCGACCCGGCCAGGGCCGACCTGCAGCTGCTGCTGGGCCTGATCATCATGGGCATGACGCTGTCGTCGGCCTTCTCGGTGTCGTTCTACACGCCGGCCACGCAGCTGGCGATCACGCTGCTGCTGGCGCCGATCATCGTCACCGGCCTCTGGCTGGGCGCGCCGGTGATGGCGGCAGTGGCGGTCATCGGCATCGGCCTGACCGCGATGATGTGGAAGCTGGTGGCCGAGCGGTCGCGCCAGCTCGAGGAAAACATCGGCCTGCGCCTGAACGAACACCGCCTGCGCGAACAGGCCCTGGCCGGCCTTCGCGCCTCCGAACAGGCGCAGGCAGAGCGGCTGCGCTTCTTCTCGGCCGCCAACCACGACCTGCGCCAGCCGGTGATGGCCATCGGCCTGCAGGCCGAGGTGCTGCGCCAGCAGCTGAACGACGGCGCGAGCATGGAGGCAGTGCAGCACACGGTAGGCTCGCTGGCGCGTGCCCAGCAGGCGCTGGAGGGGCTGACCAACCAGCTGCTGGAAATCGGCCGCATCGAGGCCGCGGTCGATCCGCTGCGCCCCACCAGCGTGGCGCTGGCGCCCCTGCTGCACGAACTGGCGCGGCAGGCAGGCAACGGCCGGGTGCTTGTGCGCTGCCCGCCGGACGCCATTGCCTGGAGCGACACCGTCTCGCTGCGCCGCGTGCTCGCCAACCTGGTCGACAACGCCGTCAAGTTCACGCCGCGCGGGCGCGTGCTGCTGGCGGTGCGCTCGCGCCACCGCAGCGCCCGTCGGGCCTGGCGCGTGGAAGTGCGCGACAGCGGCATCGGCATCGCGGCCGATGCCCAGCAGCGCGTGTTCGACGACTTCGAGCAGATCGGCAACGTGGAGCGCAACCTGCAGCGCGGCCACGGGCTGGGGCTGGCGATCGTGCGGCGGCTGGCGGCGCAACTGGGCATCGAGGTGACGCTGCGCTCGGCGCCGGGGCGGGGATCGGTGTTCGCCTTCGAGCTGCCCGCCGCGCCCGAGGGGACGACAGTGGCCTCGCCGGCCGCCACCCCGGTTGCCGTGAAGGACGACGGAACCGACACGACGCGCAGGCTGCGCCCGGGCCTCGCCGTGCTGGTGGTGGAAGACAACGCGGTGGTGGCCGACAGCCTCTCGGCGCTGCTGCGGCAGTGGGAGGTGGAGCCGCGCGTCTACGCCAGCGCGGCCGAAGCGCTGGCGCTGGCCGACCTGCACGCGCTCGACGCGGCGCTGTGCGACATCCGCCTGCCGGGCGCGCTCGACGGCATCGCGCTGGCCGAGAGGCTGCAGCGCCAGAAGCCCTCGCTGGCGATCGCACTGATCTCGGCCGACATCAACGAGGCCACGCAGCGGCTGGCCACCGAGCGCGGCTGGCATGCGCTGCGCAAGCCGGTGCAGCCGGAAGAACTGCGCCGGCTGCTGCTGGGCGCGCAGCAGCAACAGGCGCGCGGCTGACACCGGCGCCGGGGATCGATCGAGCTGGCACGGCCCGTGCTGCCATCGCTTCCGGGATATGCTCCGCGCACAGGCCGCCGCCCCTGCCTCCGATGTCCACCGACACGCCTTCCACCCCTCTCGCCGCCGGCTCGCGCGGCCTGCGCTACGACCCGTTCGCCATCGCGCTGCACTGGCTGCTCGCGGTGCTGATCGTCGGCTCCTTCGGCGTGGGGCTCTACATGACGGGGCTGCCCTTCTCCCCGCTGCGGCTGAAGGTCTACAACTGGCACAAATGGGCGGGCGTGACCATCCTCGCGCTGTCGGCGCTGCGGCTGCTGTGGCGGCTGGGGCACCGCCCGCCGGCTCTGCCCCAGGGCACCTCGGGCCTGCAGGTGGCGGGCTCGCGCGTCAGCCACACGCTGATGTACCTGCTGTTCTTCGCGGTGCCGCTGTCCGGCTGGGCCTACAGTTCGGCCATGGGCATGCCGGTCTCGTGGTTCGGCATGCTGGCGCTGCCCGACTTCGTGTCCGCCGACCATGATTTCGCCGAAGCGGTGCTGCAGCCGCTGCACCGCAACTGCGCCTTCGCGCTGGCGGGCATCACGCTGCTGCACGTGGCGGCGGCACTCAAGCACCACTGGATCGACCGCGACGGTCTGCTCAAACGCATGTGGCCCGGGCCACGCTAGGAATCTGCCGGATCATGAGTTCCCTACTTTTCCGTCTTCCCCCAACGCTGCTGGTTCTTGCCGCGGCGCTGCCGGCCGTCGCCGGGCCCTCGGCGGCATCCGCCACGAAGCTCGTCGCCGACAGGAGCCAGATCGTGTTCGTCACCAAGCAGATGGGCGTGCCGGTGGAAGGCAGCTTCAAGAAGTTCGACGCGCAGGTGGCCTTCGATCCGAAGAAGCCCGAGGGCGGCAGCGTCGCGCTGCAGATCGACACGGCCAGCGCCGGCTTCGGCGTGCCGATGAGCGATGCCGAACTGCCCAAGCAGCCATGGTTCGACGCCGCGCACTTTCCGCAGGCCAGCTTCCAGTCGGGCGCCATCAAGGCGCTGGGCGAGGGCAAATTCGAGATGGCAGGCAAGCTCACCATCAAGGGCACGACGAAGCAGGTGACGGTGCCCGTCAGCATCGCGGCGGCAGCCGGCGGCGGCAACTACTCGGTGGCCTCCGGAAGCTTTACGATCCAGCGGCTCGACTACAAGGTGGGCGAAGGAGAATGGACCGACACCTCGGTGGTCGGCAACGATGTGCAGGTGCGCTTCAAGTTCACGCTGGCAGGGCTCGCCGCGCCGTGAGCCGCCTCCCCCGCTTTCCTACCCGGTTTTCTCTTTCATGCTCCATGCAGCCAACGCCATGAAAAAGCTTCTTCTTCTCGCCGCGGCCCTGTCGGCCGCCGCATTCACCGGCAGCGCCTCGGCGCAGCAACAACAGCAACTGCCATCGGAATTCGCGCCGGCCGTGGCCGCCAAGCCCGCGGGCGGGCCGGCCAAGAACGCCAACTACGTGATCGACCCGACCCACACCTTCGTGATGTACGAGATGGGCCACTACGGCACCACCACCAACCGCGGCCGCTTCAGCACCAAGGACGGCTCAGTGCAGATCGACGGCACCGGCGCCAGCGGCAAGGTCGACATCACGATGGACATCAGCTCCATCAACACCGGCGTCGACCTGCTCAACCGCCACGTGCAGAGCAAGGACTTCTTCAACGTGGCCGAGTTTCCGACCGGCCGCTTCGTGGCCGACCGCATCGACATCTCCGGCGACAAGGTGGTCGACGTGCCCGGCAAGCTCACGCTGATGGGTCAGACCCGCCCCGTGACGCTGAAGGCCGTGCGCTTCAACTGCTACCTGAGCCCGCTGATCAACCGCCAGGTGTGCGGCGGCGACTTCGAGACCACCGTGGAACGCAGCGACTGGGGCATCACCTGGGGCCTGAACTTCGGCTTCGAGAACAAGGTGCGGCTGCTGGTGCAGGTCGAAGCGGTCAACGTGCAGTGACGACACCGAAGGCAACGCCATGATCGACACCACCCTAGCCCTGCTCGGCATCGCCGGCGCCATGACCGTGGGCGCGATGAGCCCCGGCCCCAGCTTCGTGATGGTGGCGCGCACGGCCGTGACTTCGCGCGCCGACGGCCTGGCGGCCGCGCTGGGCATGGGCGCGGGCGGGCTGGTCTTCGCGATCGCGGCGCTGGCGGGGCTGCAGGCAGCGTTCCTCGCGGTGCCGGCGCTGTACCTGGCGATCAAGGGGTTGGGCGGCGCGTACCTCTGTACCTGGGCTTCCGCATCTGGCGCGGCGCGCGGCAGCCGCTGGCCGTGGCGCAGGAGGCCGATGCCTCGCAGCGCCCGCAGGGCCGGGGCAAGCGCACTTTCCTGCTGGGCCTTGCCACGCAGGTGAGCAACCCGAAGACGGCCGTGGTCTACGCGAGCATCTTCGCGGCCTTCCTGCCGCGCGAGGTGCCACTGGTGCTGGCGCTGGCGGTGCCGGCGGTCATCTTCTGCATCGAGACGGGCTGGTATTCGATCGTGGCGCTGGCACTGTCCTCGGCGGCGCCGCGCTCGGCCTACCTGCGCTACAAGGTCTGGATCGACCGCGCGGCGGGCGGCGTGATGGGGCTGCTGGGGCTGCGGCTCGTGTGGTCGGCCGTGCGCGGCACCTGACCTAGAGCAGGCTCTCCGGCGTCAGCGGCGCCAGGATCTCAAGCATGGTCCGGTCCCAGAAGCCGGAGTCGGGCTCCTCGGTCAGCACGGTGATCTTGCCGGCGTCGTCGCTGACCCATTCGATGCGCGACTGGTCGCTGCCCTCGGCGAAGCGCAGCCTGTAGGCGCCCTGCTGCTTGAGCACATCGATGAGCTTCAACGCCTGCTGCGCCATCTCGGGGCTGCGGATGAAAAGGCCGATCTCGGTGTTGTGCGTTTCCGAGCGCGGGTCGAAATTCATCGAGCCGACGAAAAGAATGCGCTGGTCGATCACCGCCGACTTGGCGTGCAGCCGGCCCACCGAGGTGCCGAAGAGGCCCAGCCGCACGCTGCTGCGGGTGCGCTTGGTGCTCAGCTCGTAGAGATCGGCGCCGAGCTTGAGCATGTCGGGCCGGTAGCGGCGGTAGGCGGTGTGCACCAGCGGCTCGTCGGTGGCTGCCAGCGAGTTGGTGACCACGCTGATCTTCACGTTGCGGCCGCGGATCTCGCGCATCACCTCCAGCCCCGAAGCGCCCGGGATCAGGTAGGGCGAGACGATGGTCACTTCAGAACGCGCGCGGCGCATCTGCTCGACCACGTTGTAGCGCACGCTGTCCACGTCCAGCAGCGGCACGCCGCCGTAGGAAGCGGTCTTGCCGATCACGCGCTCGGGCGAATCGGCATAAGCCTCGGCGGTGGTCCAGATCAGGCCGAGCTTGCCGGCATCCAGGTCTTCGGCCATCGGGCTGTAGCCCAGCAGGTCGTTGGGCGCGGGCTTCGGCGGCGGGGGCGTGGTGTCGGGGCCGGTGGCCAGCTCGAAGCGCTTCTGCAACTCCTCGCGCGGCAGGTCGCTGGTCACCACGGACTGGATCGGCCGCACGTAGATGCTGTTCCAGTACTGGTCGAACAGGCTGCCCAGCCGGGGAACCAGCGCGCCGGTGACGAAGGTGTCGAGGTCGATGAAGTTCTCGCCCGAGGTGCGCCTGAAGTACTGGTTGCCGATGTTGCGCCCGCCCGCCACCGCCATCGCGCCGTCGGCGATGAACAGCTTGTTGTGCATGCGGCGGTTGACGCGGCTGAAGTCGAAGAGCGAGGCGGTGAAGCGCTTCAGCAGGCTGCCGCGGCCGGCCGGGAAGGGGTTGAACAGGCGCAGCTCCACGTTGGGCGTGGCGGCGAGGCCCAGCAGCAGCTCGTCCTCGCCGGAGGTGTAGAGGTCGTCCATCAGCAGCCGCACGCGCACGCCGCGCTGGGCGGCGTCGCGCAGGGTGCGCAGCAGGTAGCGGCCGGTCTCGTCGTTCTCGATCTGGTAGTACTGCACGTCGAGCGTGCGCTGGGCGCGGCGCGCGAGCTGGATGCGGGTGTCGAAGGCGAAGTCGCCGCCGGGCATCAGGCGGAAGCCGCTGAGGTCGGGGTCGGGCTGCGAGGCCAGCGCGATCTTGCCCAGGGCGGTGTCGGCCGAGACGGCGATGGTCCTGGTGGGCGGGCGCGGGGCCTCGTCGGGCAGGGTGGCGCAGCCGGCGAACAGCAGCACTGCCACCATGGCGAAGACCCAATGCCCGGCGCGCGACATCAGGCCACGGCTCATCGGCTTCTTTCTAGAGTGCCTTGCGCAGGTTGGCGGGGGCGATGCGCAATGCTTCGCGGTACTTGGCGACGGTGCGGCGCGCGCACTCGATGCCCTGCTCCTTCAGCATCTCGGAGATCTGGCTGTCCGACAGCGGCTTCTTCACGCTCTCCGAGCCGACGAACTGCTTGATGAGCGCGCGCACCGCGGTGCTCGACGCGTTGCCGCCGGTCTCGGTGCCCAGCGCCGAGCCGAAGAAGTACTTGAGCTCGACCGTGCCGAAGGGCGTGGCCATGTACTTGGCGGTGGTCACGCGCGAGATGGTGGACTCGTGCAGGCCCAGCTCGTCGGCGATCTCGCGCAGCACCAGCGGGCGCATGGCGAGCTCGCCGTGCACGAAGTAGCTCTTCTGCCGCTCGACGATGGCGTTGCTCACGCGCAGGATGGTGTCGAAGCGCTGCTGGATGTTCTTGATGAACCAGCGCGCCTCCTGCAGCCGCTGCGACAGCGCCTGGCTGCCCTCGCCCTTGTGCGACTTGAGCGCGCCGGCGTAGATGTCGTGCACGCGCAGGCGCGGCATGACCTCGGGATTGAGCATGACGCGGAACTTCACGTTGGTGCCGCGCCCGGTCTTGGTGACGATGACGTCGGGAACGATGATGTTGCGTTCCACGTCGACGAAGCTGCGGCCCGGCTTGGGCTCCAGCCGCGCGATGACCTGCAGCGCCGAGCGCACCAGCTCCTCGCTGCTGCGGGTGAGCGTGGCCAGGCGCTTGAAGTCGCGGCGCGCGAGCAGCTCCATGGGCTGCTTGCAGATGGCGATGGCGGTCTTGCGGACCAGCTCTTCTTCCTCGGTCTCGTCGTCGCTGGCCATGGCGCGCAGCTGGATGCTCAGGCACTCGCCGAGGTCGCGCGCGCCGACGCCGGCGGGCTCCAGGCTCTGCAGCAGGCCGAGCGCCACCTGGAAGTGGTGCACGAGGTCGTCGAACTCGTCGTTGTCGTCGCCGGCCAGGCCCGAGGCCAGCGCGGGCAGCGAGTCTTCGAGGTAGCCGTCGTCGTTGAGCGATTCGATGAGAAAGCGCAGCGCGGCGCTGTCGCTCTCGTTGAGCCGCAGGCTCAGCGCCTGGCGGTGCAAAAAGGACTGCAGCGACTCTTGGCTGCGCGCGAGCTCGGTGGCATCGGCGCGCTCGTCGTCGCCTGCGTTGTTCTGGCGCGCGGGCGCATCGCCGCCCCATTCGCTGTCGTCGGGCGCCATGTCGACGGTGCCGTCGCCTTCCCAGTCGGGCTCGCGCTCGGAGATCTCGGCGGCGGGGCCGTCGGAGTCGGCGGCCGTGGAAGCCGTTTCGGAAGAGGAAGTGGTGGAGGTCGAACCGGACGTGGGCGCGAAGTCGCTTTCGCCGCCTTCACTGCCGCTGCCGCCATTGCCATCCTCGTCGCGCGGTACCGGGGCATCCGCAGTCTCGAGCCCGAACTCTTCGCGCACGGCTTCTTCCGCGGTGCGCTCGAGGAACGGGTTCTCGTCGAGCATCTGCTCCACCTCCTGGCTCAGTTCGAGCGTGGAGAGCTGCAGCAGCCTGATCGACTGCTGCAGCTGCGGCGTGAGCGCCAGATGCTGCGAAACGCGAAGGGACAGCCCTTGCTTCATGATGGAAACCGCCCCCGCGCCTTACATGCGGAAGTGCTCGCCCAGGTACACCCTGCGTACCTCGGCGTTGTCGACGATCTCCGAAGGCGTGCCTTGTGCCAGCACGTGCCCGTCGCTGATGATGAATGCGTGGTCGCAGATGCCCAGCGTCTCGCGCACGTTGTGGTCGGTGATGAGCACGCCGATGCCGCGCTCCTTCAGGAAGCTGATGATCCGCTGGATTTCGATCACCGCGATCGGGTCGATGCCGGCGAAGGGCTCGTCCAGCAGGATGAAGCGCGGCTGCGTGGCCAGCGCGCGCGCGATCTCGACGCGGCGGCGCTCGCCGCCCGACAGCGCCAGCGCGGGCGAATCGCGCAGGTGGTCGACGCGCAGGTCGGCCAGCAGGTCGGTCAGGCGCTCCTCGATGTGCTCCTTCGACAGCGGCACCAGCTTGCCGTTCGCGTCGGGCTCGCTCTGCAGCTCGAGCACGGCACGCACGTTTTCCTCGACCGTGAGCTTGCGGAAGATGGAGGCTTCCTGCGGCAGGTAGCTCAGGCCCATGCGGGCGCGGCGGTGAATCGGCATGTGGGCGATGGGCTCGCCGTCGATGGTGATGTCTCCGGCATCGGCGCGCACCAGCCCCACGATCATGTAGAACGAGGTGGTCTTGCCGGCGCCGTTCGGGCCGAGCAGCCCGACGACTTCGCCCTTCTGCACGTCGAGCGAGACGTCCTTCACGACCGTGCGGCTGCCATAGCTCTTCTTCAGGCCGCGCGCGACCAGGCGGCTGCCCGGTGCGCCGTTGGCGTCCTGAGTTCCTGCGGATTCGATCACTTGCGCGTGTCTCCCTGGTCACTGAGCGTGGTGCTCTGGCGCAGGCCCTTGCCGGGTGCAGGGGTGGGCGCCGGAGCCGGCGCCTTCGCACCGCCGGCCGGGGCCGAGGCGCCTGCGGCCGGCGCGGTGGCGGCCTTGGGGGTGAGGATGGTCCTGACGCGTCCGCCCGGGGCCGAGGCGTTCACGGCAGTGTTCGGCGGCACGGTGGAACCGTTGACGGTGTAGGTGTCGTTGCTCTGGTCGTAGACGATCAGCGCGCCCTGGCTCTCGTCGTTCGGCGTGGCGCCCAGCAGGCGGCGCATGGTGGCGTTGCGGATGAACTTGACGTTGTCGGCGCGGCTGTCGTACTCGATGACTTCCGACTCGCCTTCGATCCACTCGTCGGGCGCGTTGCGCTTCTGCTTGTAGTAGGCCCGCTTGCCCGGCGCCGCCGTGACCACGCCGTACTGGTAGCCCTCGGCGTCCTGGCGCACGTCCAGCCGTGCGCCACGGATGATGATCGTGCCCTTTGTCACCAAAACGTTGCCGGTGAACACGCTGGTCTGCTTCAGGTCGTCGTAGCGCATCGAGTCGGACTCGATGTTCATCGGCTTGGAGCGGTCGGCGGTTTCGGCCACCGCTCCCGAGGCGAGGCCTGCCAGCAACAGCGCGCCGGCGGCCAGGCGGCCGATGCGACGCAGGAAGGGGGTTGTGGGGTAAGAGTGCAATGTCATAGAGGCACGAAACTTGCTCGGCATTGTATGCGGCTGAGTGCTTCTGCCCCGCACGCACAGGTGAAAAAGCCCGCCTAAGCGGGCTTGACTTTCCTTCTGGTTTTCTACCAGAAACACCGCGCAACGGCGCGGCACGGTTCAGCTTTTCGGGCTTCAGCCCTTCTTCGCTTCACCGATCAGATAGTTCACGACCTGAAGTACTTTGGTCATGTTGCCGGCGGTTTCGCCGTCCACGTACCAGCGGCCGGCCACGGCCATCGCGGGCACGCCGGCCACCTTGTAGGCGTCGGTCAGCTGCGAGGCGCGCTTGGCCTTGCTGGCCACGCCGAACGAGGTGAAGGTTTCCTTGAACTTGGTGGCGTCCAGGCCGTTGGCGGTGGCCCAGGCAATGATGTTGGCGTCGCCGTTCACGTTCTGGCGCTGCGCGTGGATCGCGTTGAACACCTTGGGCTGGAACTCGTCGACCTTGCCCATGGCTTCGAGCGCGTAGTACAGGCGCTGCTTGGCTTCGACGTCGTTGCCCACGAAGGGAACGGGAATGCGGCGGAAGGAAACTTCCTTCGGGATGGTCTTGAGCCACGCTTCCAGCGTCGGCTCGAAATCGTTGCAGTGCGGGCAGTTGTACGAGAAGAACTCGACCACCTCGACCTTGCCCGCGGGAGCGTCGACAGGCACGCGCTTGTCGAGCACCAGGTACTCGGAACCGGCCTTGGGCGCGCGCGCCTGGGCGTGGGCCGTGTTGACACCCAGGGACATCAGCCCGAGCGAAGTGGCGGCCAGCGAAAAGTCACGACGTTTCATTTGAAAGGGTTCTCCAGTTGGTACGGCAGACTGAGCCGGCGCGCGGCGGGGAGTTCCACTCCCCTGCTCGACGGCGCGCCCGAAGCTACGAAAGGCGATATGAAAGGCGACGAATGGTGGCGGTAAACGCCGCCCGGCGGGGCTTGAGGGCTATTCCGGCTGTTGTGTGCAGCGCTCAGCGCTGCACGCGGACCAGCGCGGAATCCATGCCGCCGCCGTCCAGACGTTCCTTCAGGCGGTCGGCGTCGTCCTTCTTGCTGAACGGACCGGCGCGCACGCGGTAGACGGTGCGGCCCGCCTGCTCGCGCTCCGTGACCTTGGCCTCGACGCCCATCAGCGACAGCTTGGCGCGCTGCGCCTCGGCGTCCTCGGTGGTGCGGAAGGCGCCGGCCTGCACGAAATACATGAAGGGATCGGGGCCCGAACTGCTGCCAGCATTGCTGTTGCTGCTGCTCGGCGCGGCCGACGCGGTGGTCGTGCTGCCAGAGCCGGAGACCTGGCCCGAACGCGCGCGGGCCAGATCGCCCAGCGGGTCGTTCGATTGTTGCGGCAGGGCGTTGGCCTCGGCCGGCACCGGCGCGGTGCGCGGCGGCTTGGGCGCCACCACCACGGGCACCGGCGGCGCGGTGTTGGGCGAAGCGGTGGCCGGAGCGGCGGCGGTGTTGCCGGTGGCGGGCTCGCCGGTGATGGGGTTGACCGGGCCGGTCGCAGCCGCCGGCGTCGCCGGCTTGGGAGCGCCCGCCTTGCCGGCCAGCGGCGCGTTCGGGTCCCAGTCGCGGTTCTTGCGGGCCTCGGCCTCGTCCTGCTCGGCGCCGCCGCGCTGCGTCTTGGTCACGAACGGGATCGGCACCTTGGTCACATAGACCGCGATGCCCAGCGCGACGCCCAGGCCGAGCACCAGCCCGATGATCAGGCCGATGACGATGTTGCCGCGTTGACTTCTTGTCTTCTTCATGGTGAGGGAGTTCACATCTTGCTCGGCGCACTGACGCCGAGAATCGCGAGGCCATTGTGCAGCACCTGCGCGGTGGCGGCGACCAGCGCCAGGCGGGCCAGCTTCACCTTCTCGTCGTCGACCAGGATGCGCTCGGCGTCGTAGTAACTGTGGTAGCTGGCGGCCAGTTCGCGCAGGTAGAAGGTGACGTCGTGCGGGGCGAAATCCTTCGAGGCGGCCGTCAGCATGGCCGGGTACTTGGCCAGCAGCAGCATCAGCGCCTGGGCGGCCGGGCTTTCCAGCGGCGACAGGTCGACGTCCTTCAGCGAAGCGGCGTCGCCGCCCCAGCCAGCCAGCACCGAACAGATGCGTGCATGGGCGTACTGCACGTAGTAGACCGGGTTGTCGTTGTTCTTCGTCACCGCGAGGTCGACGTCGAAGGTGTACTCGGTGTCGGGCTTGCGGCTCAGCAGGAAGAAGCGCACAGCGTCGGTGCTGGTCCATTCGATCAGGTCGCGCAGCGTGACATAGCTGCCGGCGCGCTTGCTGATCTTGACCTCCTCGCCGCCCTTCATCACGCGCACCATGGTGTGCAGCACGTAGTCGGGATAGCCCTCGGGGATGCCTTCGCCCGCGGCCTGCAGGCCGGCGCGCACGCGCGCGATGGTGCCGTGGTGGTCGGTGCCCTGGATGTTGATGACCTTGTGGAAGCCGCGCTCCCACTTGGCGATGTGGTAAGCGACGTCGGGCACGAAATAGGTGTACGTGCCGTCCTGCTTCTTCATCACGCGGTCCTTGTCGTCGCCGTAGTCGGTCGACTTCAGCCACAGCGCGCCGTCCTGCTCGTAGGTCTTGCCCGCGGCCACGAGCTTGCGCACCGCCGCCTCGACGCGGCCGCTGGTGTAGAGGCTGGACTCCAGGTAGTACTGGTCGAAGCGAACGCGGAAGGCCTGCAGGTCCAGGTCCTGCTCGCGGCGCAGGTAGGCCACGGCGAACTCGCGGATGGCGTCGATGTCCTCGATGTCGCCGCTGGCGGTGACTTCGCGGTCTTCCGACTTGACGGTCTTCTTCGCCTTGAAGTCGGCCGCGATGTCGGCGATGTAGTCGCCGTTGTATGCAGGCGCCTTCTCGCCGCTGGGCCATTCGGCGTCGCCGGGCTTGAAGCCACGCGCGCGCAGCTGGGTGCTGTTGGCCAGCGTCTGGATCTGCACGCCGGCGTCGTTGTAGTAGTACTCGCGCCACACGCTCTCGCCCTGCGAGGCGCGCAGGTTGCAGATGGCGTCGCCGAGCGCCGCCTGGCGGCCGTGGCCGACGTGCAGCGGGCCAGTGGGATTGGCCGAGACGAACTCGACCAGCACCTTCTCGCCGGTGGCCGGCTGCTGGCCGAAAGTATTCCCGGCCGACAGCACCTCGCGCACGATCTGCTGCTTGGCAGCCGTCTTCAGGCGGATGTTGAGGAAGCCGGGCCCGGCGATCTCGATGGCGTCGACCCACTGGGCGAACGCGGGGGTGGCGAGCAGCGCGGCGCTCAGTTCCTCGCCCAGTTCGCGAGGCTTGCGCCCCAGCGGCTTGGCGAGCTGCATCGCTGCCGTGCAGGCGAAATCGCCGTGCGCGGCCATCTTGGGCGACTCGAACGCGGCCTTGGAGCCGGCGCCGGGCGAGAGGGATTCGAGCGTGTTCGCGAGCGCCGCGAGCAGCTCCTGTTTGACCAATAGCATCCGGAAATTTTACCGGGGGCAAACCCGGGCGCAGTTGACGATCGTCATCCGATCGTTGACCTGGCCCGTTACGATGGTCGGCCCCGAGGCGGGGAACCTGTCACAAATCAACCTAGCGAGGACATATCACCATGAAGAAGCTCCTTTCCCTGGTCGCACTGGGCGCCTGCCTTTCCTTCGGCGCAGCACAGGCTCAAGACAAGGCTCCCGCTCCGGCCGCGGCACCCGCGGCTGCCGCCCCCGCAGCAGCCCCCGCCGCCGGCGCAAGCTGCGAAGCCAAGGCCGTGGACAAGAACGGCAAGGCCCTCGCCGGTGCCGCCAAGGCCAGTTCCATCAAGAAGTGCGAGAAGGAAGCCAAGGCGGCCGCAGGTCCCGCATGCGCGGCCAAGGCCGTGGACAAGAACGGCAAGGCCCTCGCCGGTGCCGCCAAGAACAGCTTCATCAAGAAGTGCACCGCTGACGCAGCCAAGGCCTGAAACGGCACCGCGCTGAGCTCACAACTGTGAAAAAGGCCCGCGTCCGCGGGCCTTTTCCTTTTACTTCAGCGCACCCAGCAGATTGTTGAAATCGTCGGTCCAGGGCCTCTGCCCCGGCTCCGTGGCGAGCGGGGCCGCGCCCGCGCGTATGGGCTCGCGCGCCAGCGCCTGGGGGTCGCGCGAGACCAGCACCCAGTCGGTGCGATGCAGCCAGTCGGACTGCTCCGCCAGGTCGTGCACCAGCACCGCGTGCAGGCCACGCGCGGCGGCCACCCTGGCGATCACGGGCGCCAGCGCCAGGAAGCGGTTGGTGACGTGGAAGGCGATCACGCCATCGGGCCGCATATGGCGCAGGTAGACGTCCATCGCCTCCACGGTGAGCAGGTGCACCGGCACCGAATCCCCCGAGAAGGCATCGACCGCGAGCACGTCGAAGCCCTGCGCCGGTTCGCGCTCCAGCGCCAGCCGGGCGTCGCCCGAAACGCGCTCGATGCGCGCGGCGCTGTCGCGCAGGAAGCTGAATTCCTTGTCCGCCAACGCGAACACCAGCGGATTGATCTCGTAGAAGCGGTAGACGTCGCCGCTGCGCCCGTAGACCGCGAGCGTGCCGGCGCCCAGCCCGATCAGGCCCACGCGGCGCGGCCCGGCCGGCGCCGCGGCGATGGCGCGGCCGATGCCCGAGGTCTGGCCGTAGTAGGTGGTGAGCTCGCGCCGGCGTGCGGGGTCGGTGAACTGCGAGCCGTGCTTGACCGATCCGTGCGCCAGCTGGCGCGTGCTGTCCGAGGGCGGATCGCGCTTCATGTCGTACACCTGCAGCGCCCCGTAGAAATTGCGCTGCAGGCTGCGCGCGCCCAGGTTGTCGCTGGCGATCTGCCGCAGCAGGAAGAAAGTGCAGCCGGCGGCCAGCGCCACGCAGCCCACCCGCAGCCATGCCCGCCGGCGCAGCACGGCCGCCGCCGCCAGCGCGGTCAGCATCAGGCCGAGCCCCAGCTCGTAGTACGCCGCCAGAACATGCGGCGCGACCAGCCCCACCATCACCCCGCCCAGCGCGCCGCCGAGCGAGAGCATCAGGTAGAAACGCGTGAGATAACGCGGCCCCGGCCGCAGCCGGGCGGTCTCGCCGTGCAGGAACATGCACAGCACGAAGAGCCCCGACACGTACAGCGGCAGCGCGATCCGCACGTTGGCGCCGATGGAGTGCTGCAGCCCGAAGGCGCACAGCAGCAGCATGGCGGCCCCCAGCGGCAGCAACACGCCGCGCCGGTACCAGCGGTCGCTCTCGAAGCACAGCACGAAGGTCAGCAGGTACAGCGACAGCGGCAGCACCCACAGGAAGGGCACGGCCGCGACGTTCTGCGTGATGTGGTTGGTCACCGCCAGCAGCAGCCACGACGCCAGCGCCGGCAGCGCGAGCCACAGGAAGCAGTCGAGCGCGCGCGGCGGCCTTTCTTCCGCCGGCGCCGCGGCGGACTCCGGCGCGGCCTGCTGCCGGACGTCTTGCGGCCAGCGCCGCGCCATGTACAGCGTGGTGCCCGCGCACAGCAGCGCGAACGCGCCGTACCCCCACGACCATCCGTGCGCCTGCTGCAGCAGCGTGCTGCGCGGCTCGATCAGCACCGGGTAGCTCAGCAGCGACAGCAGCGAGGCCAGGTTCGACAGCGAGAAATACCGGTACACCTGCGCGTCCCACGGCGTGCGCGCCACCCACGACTGCACCAGCGGCCCGGTGGTCGAGAGCAGGAAGTAAGGCAGGCCGATGGTGCAGGCCAGCAGCCCGAGGATGCGCCAGGCCGGGTCCTCGGTGCCCACCGGCTTCCAGTGGGCGCTCACCACGATCGGCAGGAAGGCCAGGCTCGCGAGCAGCAGCCCGACATGCAGCACGGCCTGCGCGCGCATGCGCAGGTGGCGCGCGACCCAGTCGGAATACGCGTAGCCCGCGAGCAGCACGACCTGGAAGAACACCATGCAGATCGACCACACCGCGGCCGAGCCGCCGAACCACGGAAGGATCTGCTTCGCGATCAGCGGCTGGACCAGGAACAGCAGGAACGCGCTGCTGAAGATGGTTCCGGCAAACAGGAGCTGGATGCCGGCGCGCCCCATGCCGCGCCTACTTGCCGAAGCCGCGTGCGAGGAACACCGCCACCAGCGGGATCAGCGCGATCAGGTGCGCCTGGATCATCACCAGCTTGCGGGTCTTGAGGATCTCGGCCTCGGCCGGCAGCTTGCCGGTGGCGCGCAGCGTCTTGCGCCAGCGGAAGTAGGTCAGCGTCGGGAAGATCGACACCACCCCCACGATGATGAACAGCCCCAGCTTCACGTGCAGCAGCGGGTTGGTCCAGTACCAGGCCGTGCCCTTCACGCCCCACCAGGTGCGCGCGATGCCGGTGGCGAGCACCGCGATGGCGGCGATGCCGTAGACCATGTCGACCTTGGCCAGCCGCTCGACCACCGCCGCGTTGAGCCACTGCACGCGGCACAGCGCGGCCTCGCTGGAAATGAAGACGACCATCGTGAGGATGGCGAGCAGGTGAAGGTACGCAAGGATGGCTTCTAGCGTCATCGGTGGAGCTTTCTACTCGTGGGTTGCAAATGCAAACAGATTGTGACGCCGACGGTGCGCCTCAGGCCCTCCCGCCCCAGAAATCCGGGTTGCCGTATTGCTCCTTGAGGAAATCAAGCCACAGTCGCACCCGCAGCGGCATGTGCTTGGCGCCCGCGAACACCGCGTAGATGCCGTTGGGCGGTGCGGCGAACTCCTCGAGCAGCGGCACCAGCAGGCCGGCGTCGATCTCGGCCTCGACCTCCCAGGTGCTGCGCCACGCGATGCCGTGGCCGGCGAGGCACCAGTCGTGCAACACCTGGCCGTCGGAGCAGTCGAGCGGGCCGCTCGGGCGCAGGTGGATCAGCTCCTGGTTGCCTTCTTCGTTGACGACGCGGAAGGCCCAGCCGCGCGTCTGCGAGGCGTCGCTCGACAGCGTGAGGCAGGCAAAGCGCGAGAGCTCGCTTGGGTGCCTGGGCTTGCCGTGGCGGCGCACGAATTCCGGCGTGGCGACGCAGCGGCGGCGGTTGTCGGCCAGCCGCACGCTCACCAGCGACGAATCGGGCAGGTCGCCCACGCGCACCGCGCAGTCGAAGCTCTCGCCGGTGACGTCGACCACGCGGTCGCTGAGGTTCAGCGAAATGGTCACTTCCGGGTGCAGCGCATGGAAGCGCGGCACCAGCGGCGCGACGTGGCGGCGGCCGAAGCCGGCCGGCGCCGTCACGCGCAGATGGCCGCTGGCCTTGAGGCCGCCGGCGCTCACGCTGGCCTCGGCGTTCGCGAACTCGGCCAGCAGGCGCTGGCAGTCTTCGAGGAAGGCGCTGCCTTCGTGGGTGAGGGTGATGCGCCGCGTGGTGCGCACCAGCAGCTTGACGCCCAGGCGCTCCTCCAGCGCGTCGAGCCGGCGCCCCATGATCGCGGGCGCCACGCCCTCGGCCTTGGCCGCGGCAGTCAGGCTGCCGCGAGTCGCGACCGAGACGAAGGATTCGAGTTGCTTCAGGCGGTCCATGGGGCGGGAACTATAGCCCCGCTCCCTGCCGCACCGGCCCTTCCGGTTCTAGGCTTGATGCCGGGAGTCGGTGGCGTGCGAGAAGAGCGGCGCGCCGCCCACGGGCAGTTCCGCCTCCAGCACGCTTCCGGTGGCCGAATCGGTGAGCACCAGCTGCCGGGTGCCGGGCCGGAAGGCGATGTTGGTCACGGTCTGCCCTGCCGGGCTGCGGACCATGTGCGTGACCTCGCCGCGCGCGTTGAGCAGAAAGGCGCCACCCAGGCTGGCGTGCGCCACCACCAGCCCGCCGTCGGCCGTGACCGCCAGCCCGTCGGGGCCGCTGGTGCCGAAGAAGGTCTGCAGCGCGCCCACCTTCGAGAGGCTGCCGTCGGGCAGCAGCGGCGCGCGCCAGACCTGGTTGCCGCGCGTGACGGCCACGAACAGCACCTTGCCGTCGGCACTCGCCGCCACGCCGTTGGGGCTCGGCGCGTTGGACAGGAGCAGGTCGAGCCGGCCATCGGCATGCAGCCGGTACACCCGCCCGGCGGGGTCGTGCAGGCCGGTCTGGCCCTGGTCGGTGAAGTAGAGGCGCCCTTCGAGGTCGAAGCTCAGGTCGTTCACGCCCTTGAAGGATTCGCTGTTGCGATGCCCGAGCACCGTCTCGATCGGGCCGCCGCCCGCGTCGCGGCGCAGGATGCCGCGCCGGTAGTCGGCGATCCAGAGGCTGCCGTCGGCATGGATCGCCATGCCGTTGGGCCAGCCGTCGTAGGCCTCGACGAGTTCCCATTCGAGCGACGAAGGTGCGATCCTGAAGATGCGGCCGTAGGGAATGTCGGTGAGGTACAGGTTGCCAGCCCGGTCGAACACCGGGCCTTCGAGAAAGCTGTCCATCACGTGGCCGGGCTTGTTGGCGTCGACCCAGTCGGTGCGCCGCGGCTTGCGGAAGGCGTCGGGCAGGCGGGTGAGCACGCGCGCCTCGATCACCTCGGGCGGCTGGAAGTCCAGGTTCCACATGGTGTCGCTCAGTCGGGCTGCACGCCGGCAGCCTTGATGACCGCGCCCCAGCTCTGCGTCTGGCCTTGCACGAACTTGCCGAAGTCCGCCGTCGACGCGCCGCCGGGGCCGGCGCCCTGCTCGGCGAAGCGCTTCGCAAGATCGGGCGAGGCCAGTGCCTTCTTCACCTCGGCCTGCAGCTTCTCGACGATGGGCTGCGGCGTGCCCTTGGGCGCGGCAATGCCGAACCAGTTGGTGGCGGTGAACTCCTTCAGGCCGGCTTCGGCGCTGGTCGGCACATCGGGCAGCGCGCCCAGGCGCTGCGGCGAGGTCACCAGCAGCGCGCGCACCTTGCCGCCCTTGACCTGCGGAATGGCCGTGGGCGCAGCGGTGACCAACACGTCGACCTGCCCCGACACCACGCCCAGCATTGCCTCGCCCGCGCCCTTGTAGGGCACGTGCGTCAGCGCGAGCTTGCCGTTCTGCTTGAGCAGCTCGCCGCCCAGGTGGGTTGAACTGCCCACGCCGCCCGAGCCGAAGGTCAGCTTGCCCGGGTTCGCGCGGGCGTCGTCGATCAGCGCCTGCACCGTCTTGTACGGCGAGTTCGCGCCCACCACCAGCACCAGCGGCGCGTCGACGATGGCCGTCACCGGCACCAGGTCCGCAGGCTCCCACGGCAGCTTCTTGAACAGATGCGGCAGCATCGCGTAGGTGGTGTCGTTGATGAGGAAGCTGCCGCCGTCCGGCGTCGCCTTGGCCACGAAATTGGAGCCGATGGTGCCGCTCGCGCCGGCGCGGTTGTCGACGTAGAAGGACACACCCGTCTGCTCTGTGAGCTTCTGCGCGATCTGGCGCGCCGCGTAGTCGGTGGTGCCGCCGGGCGCGTACGGAACCACGAGGCGCACCGGCCTCGAAGGCCAGCTGCCGGCGGGTGACTGCGCCTGGGCGATGAATGGAACCGCGAGCGCGATGGCGGCGAGCCAGGAGTGCAGCTTCATCATTTGTCTTCCTTCGTTTGTTCTTCTGGGCAGGGCCCGCTTATTCGGGCCGCACGCCCGCGTCGCGCACCGCCGCGCCCCAGCGCGCGTGCTCGGCCTTGATGTACTGCGCCGCCTGCTCCGGCGTACCGCCCACGGGCGTGCTGCCTTCGGCCAGCAGCTGCGAGATGGTCGCGGGCTTGGCCAGCGCCTTGTCGACGGCGGCACTGAGCTTCTTCACGATCTCGGGGCTGGTGCCTGCCGGCGCGACCAGCGCCTTCCAGTCCACCGCCTCGAAGCCCTTGTAGCTCTCTGCCACGGTGGGCACGTCGGGCATCACCGGCAGGCGCTTGGCCGACGTGACGGCCAGCGCACGCAGGCGGCCGCCCTTCACCATCGACAGCGCACCCTGCGGCGTGGCGAACATGTAGTCGGTCTGGCCGCCGAGCAGGTCGGTGATGGCTGGCGCGGCGCCCTTGTACGGCACGTTGAGCACCTTGAAGCCCGCGCGCTTGGCGAGCACCTCGCCGGCCATGTGGCCCAGCGTGCCGGTGCCCGCGAGCGCCTGGCGGATCTCGCCCGGCTTGGCCTTGGCGGCGGCGACCAGGTCGGCCAGCGACTTGAACGGTGCGTCGGCGCGTACCACGAGCACCACGGGTTGCGAGGCCACGACCGACACCGGCGCCAGGTCCTTCAATGCGTCGTAAGGCATCTTCGGGAAGAGCGTCGGGTTTATCGCGAGGTTCGCCGTCTGGCCCAGGCCGATGGTGTAGCCGTCGGGCCTGGCCTTGGCCACCACGTCCATGCCGATGTTGCCGTTGCCGCCCGCGCGGTTGTCGACGATGAAGGTCCACTTGGTGTCGTCGGCCAGCTTCTGCGCGACCAGCCGCGCCACGATGTCGGTGGCACCGCCGGGCGTGTAGGGAACGATGAGCCGCACCGGCTTGTCGGGCCAGGCCGTATCGGCGAGGGCAGGTGCGGCGTTCAGCCATGCGGCGGCCGCGGCGCACGCCAGCAAGGCGCGCCGTGCATTGAAAAACATGAGGTCAGTCTCCGAGGGTGATGTGTTGTGTTTCGAGCGCGGCGATTTCCTCGTCGCTGTAGCCCACTTCTTTCAGCAGCTCGCGGCCGTGCTCGCCCGTGCGCGGGGGCTGCAGGCGGATGCCCGGGCGTTCGCCGTCGAGCGTGAACGGCATGAGCGGCACCTTCGCCATGCTGCCGTCGTTCATGCGCACCGGCGCGAGGCCGCCGGTGGCGTTGAGGTGCGGATCGTCGAACAGCTCCTGCGGCCGGGTGATGGGCGCGAAGGGCAGCTCGTTCTTCTCGAACACCGCGGCGAGCTCGGCCGCGCTGTGGTTGGCGAGGTGCGAACGAAGGATGGGCATCATCCATTCGCGCGCCAGCACGCGGTCGTTGTTGGTCTTCAGGCGCGGATCGGCCAGCATCTCGTCGAGGCCGAAGGCCTTGCAGAAGATGGCCCACTGCTTGTCGCTCACGGCCGCCAGGAAGATCTGCTCGCCGTCCTTCACGGTGAACACGTCGTACACCGCCCAGGCCGAGATGCGGCTGGGCATCGGGTCGGCCGCCTTGCCGGTGGCGGCGAACTGCATCATGTGCTGCGCGACCAGGAACACGTTGTTCTCGAACAGCGCCGACTGCACCTCGCAGCCCTTGCCGGTGATGTCGCGCTGGCGCAGCGCGGCCATCGCGCCGATGGCGCCGAACATGCCGCCCATGATGTCGTTCACGCTGGTGCCCGCGCGCAGCGGGTCGCCCGAGCGGCCGGTCATGTAGGCGAGGCCGCCCATCATCTGCACCACCTCGTCGAGCGCGGTGCGGTGGTCGTAGGGGCCGGGCAGGAAGCCCTTGTGGCTCACGTAGATGAGGCGCGGGTTGAGCTTGACCAACGTGTCGTAGTCGAGCCCCAGCTTCTTCATGGTGCCGGGCTTGAAGTTCTCGCTCACGATGTCGGCGGTGGCGATCAGCCGCAGCGCGGCCTCCACGCCCTCGGGCTTCTTGAGGTCGAGCGCGATGCTCTTCTTGTTGCGGTTGAAGGTCGGGAAGAAGCCCGAGCCCGAGCCCAGCAGGCGCCGCGTGCTGTCGCCCTCGATGGGCTCGACCTTGATGACCTCGGCGCCGAGGTCGGCCAGCAGCAGGCCGCAGGTCGGGCCCATGACCATGTGGGTGAACTCGACCACGCGCACGCCCGCGTAGGGCAACGGATTCGACGGGGAATTGGCTTCAGGCATGAGCGACGGGTTCCTGGACAAAGCCTTTCGGCAGACCGGCCTCGGGCGTCATGCCGTACACCGGTTCGCCGGGCAGGCCGGCCATGAGCGGCGCGCGCGCCGCGATGAGTTTCTGGATGTCGATGCCGGTGCGCACACCCATGGCCTCGAACATGAAGACCAGGTCTTCGGTGACTGCGTTGCCCGAGGCGCCCGGCGCATAGGGGCAGCCGCCCAGGCCGCCCAGCGACGCGTCGAAGGTGCGCACGCCCTCGTCCCACGCGGCGAGGCAGTTGGCCAGGCCGAGGCCGCGCGTGTTGTGCATGTGGGCCGCGCCGGCGTGCCTGCCGATCTCCGCGCGCAGGCGCTTGAAGAGGCGGCGCACCTGCGCGGGGTTGGCATAGCCCACGGTGTCGGACAGGCCCGATTCGTCGGCGCCGGCTTCGATGCACTGCGCGGCGAGGCGGATCACGTCGTCCTCGGGCACCAGGCCCTGCAGCGTGCAGCCGAAGGCGGTGGAGATGCCGGCCTCCAGCTTCGCCTGTGGCGCGATCTCGCGGCGCAGGTCGGAGATGGCGCGCACCTCCTCGACCATCTCGGTGGGCGTCTTGCGCACGTTGGCCAGCGAATGCGCCACGCTGGCCGACACCGGCATGGTGAGCTTGTGCGCGCCGGCTTCGAGCGCGGCCTGCGCGCCCTTGCGGTTGGGCACCAGCGCCATCACCACGAGGCCCGGCAGCGTGACGGCGTGGCGCACCACCTCGGCGGCATCGGCCATCTGCGGCAGCAGCTTCGCGGGCACGAAGGAGGCGACCTCGATCTCGCGCACGCCGGCGGCGTAGAGCGCGTCGATCCAGCGCAGCTTGTCGGCGGTGGGCATGGTGGCCTTGACCGACTGCAGGCCGTCGCGCGGGCCGACCTCGCTGATGAGGACGTCGGGGGTTGTCATCGGATTCTGTCTCCTTGCGCTTGACTGTTCTGTCTTACAGAACTACATTCCGTTAAACAGAATTAGACCGTCGATCCGCCCCGACTGTCAAGCCGCGCCATTCCCTGCCCTCCCCAGCCATGCCCCGAAAAGCCCAGACCGAATCCGTCTCCGATCTCAACGCCGCCCCCGGCGGCGCCGCCGCGGTCGACCGCGCGCTGAGCCTGCTCTCGGCCTTCCAGCCGGGCGACGAGGCGCTGTCGCTCGCGCAGTTCGCCGAGCGCACGCAGCTCTACAAGAGCACAGTGCTGCGGCTGCTGGCCTCGCTGGAACACGCGCGGCTGATCCGCCGGCAGGACGACGGCCGCTATGCGCTGGGCATGGAGATCGCGCGGCTGCACGGCCTCTACGCGGCCTCGCAGTCGCTCGACCGGATCGTGCTGCCGGTGCTGCGCGCGCTGGTCGCAACCACCGGCGAGAGCGCGGCGTACCACGTGCGGCAGCCCCAGGGCGACAGCTGGGTGCGGCTGTGCCAGTTCCGCATCGATTCGCCGCACGTGGTGCGCGACCACGTGCGCGCCGGCGACCTGCTGCCCAACGACCGCGGCGCGGGCGCGCGCGTGCTGATCGCCTTCGGCCCCGAAGCCGAACTGCCGCGCGGCGCGAAGGAACGCAAGCTCTACGACACCATCCGTGCGCAGGGCTGGTGCGCGCTGGTGGGCGACCGCACTGCCGAGCTGGCCGGCATCTCGGCGCCGGTGCTCCACGCCGACGGCAGCCTCGCGGCCGCGGTCACGCTGACCATGCCCACGCACCGCTATGACGAGCGCTACGTCGAGCCGGTGCGCGCGGCGGCCAGGGAACTGAGCGGACAGGTCTGACCGAGCGAAGAAGCAGGGCCCAGCCCCGGTCAGCGCAGCGCGGCCAGCACCGCGCGGTTCTGCTCCGGCAGGCCGATGCTGATGCGCAGCCATTCGGGCAGGCCGTAGGGGCCGAGCAGCGAAACCTCGATGCCGGCGGCCAGCAGACGCGCGTGCACGGCCTGGGCGTCGCCGACCCGCACCATCAAGAAGTTGCCGGACGAGGGAACGTATTCGAGGCCCAGTTCCTTGAAACCGGCCGCGAGCTGGTCGCGCCCTGCCGTGTTGAGCTCGTAGGTGCGCGCGAGGAAATCGGCGTCGCCCAGCGCGGCCACCGCAGCCGCCTGCGCCGGGGTCGTCACGTTGAAGCGCGGGCGCTGCGCGTTCATGCGCGACGTGAGCGCCGGCTGCGACACGCCGTAGCCGATGCGCAGCCCCGCCAGCCCGAAGGCCTTGGAGAAGGTACGCGCCACGATCAGGTTGGGCAGGCGCCGCACCCATTCGATGCTGTCGTAGCGCTGCGCGGGCGAAAGGTATTCGGTGTAGGCCTCGTCCAGCAGCACCGTCACGTGCGCGGGCACCGACTGCAGGAAGGCCGCCAGCGGCGTGGCGTCGATGAAGGTGCCGGTCGGGTTGTTCGGGTTGGCGACGAACACCAGTTTCGTGTCTTCGCCGATGGCGGCGCGCATGGCGTCGAGGTCGTGGCCGAAGTCGCGCGAGGGCACGACAGTTGCGTGCGCATGAGCATGCGCCGCGGCCTGCGCGTAGACGATGAAGCCGTACTGCGAATAGACCACGCCCTCGCCCGGCTTCAGGCTCACCTGCGCCGCGAGTTCGAGGATCTCGCTCGATCCGCTGCCCAGCGTGAGCCAGTCGGCCGGCACGTCGAGCCGGGCGGCCAGCGCGTTCTTCAGCGCCGTGCCGTTGCTGTCGGGATAGTTGCCGGCGCCCGCGAGCGCTTCGACGGCCGCGCGGCGGGCCGAGTCGGGCATGCCCAGGGGGTTTTCGTTGGAGGCCAGGAGGATCATGGAAGCTGACGTGCTGAAGATGACGAATTTATTTAAGAAGTTAAATATATCCGGCGCCTGCGGCCTTCTTATCAGTGCGTACCCTTTGCGCTCCTGAGGAGCCGCGCATTCATTACCTCTATTTTTGTCACGGATAAATCCCGATTCAGGCTCTTACTCGCCAGCAAAGTATCGAATAAAGTTCGTCCCAGGATTGCATTTTTCTCAAGGAGAAACCCACATGACCGCCCGCACCACCGCCCACGGACTCCAGGTCGCGACCGAGCTCCATCGCTTCATCGAGGACAAGGTCCTCCCCGCCAGCGGCGTGGCCAGCGACGTCTTCTGGAAGGGCTTCGACGCCATCGTCAGCGACCTCGCGCCGAAGAACATCGCCCTGCTCGCCGAGCGCGACCGCCTGCAGAGCGAGCTCGACGCCTGGCACAGGAAGAACCCCGGCCCCATCGCCGACATGCCGGCGTACCGCGCCTTCCTCGAGAAGATCGGCTACCTGCTGCCCCAGCCCAAGGGCGTGAAGGCCACCACCGCGAACGTCGACTCCGAACTCGCGCTGCAGGCCGGTCCGCAGCTGGTGGTGCCCATCCTCAATGCGCGCTATGCGCTGAACGCGGCCAACGCGCGCTGGGGCTCGCTGTACGATGCGCTCTACGGCACCGACGCGATTCCCGAGACCGGCGGCGCCGAGAAGGGCAAGGGCTACAACCCGGTGCGCGGCGCCAAGGTCATCGAGTTCGCGCGCAACGTGCTCGACCAGGCCGCGCCGCTGATCAACGGCTCGCACAAGAACGCCACCGGCTACAGCGTGAAGGACGGCAAGCTCGTCGTCGCGCTGCAAAGCAGCAGCACCGGCCTGGCCGATGCATCGCAATTCGTCGGCTTCCAGGGCGACGCCGCCTCGCCGTCGTCGGTGCTGCTCAAGCACAACGGCATCCACCTGGACATCCGCATCGACCGCTCCACGCCCATCGGCAAGAGCGACGCCGCCGGCGTGAGCGACCTGGTGCTCGAAGCCGCGCTCTCCACCATCCTCGACCTGGAAGACTCGGTGGCCGTGGTCGACGCCGCCGACAAGGTGGTGGCGTACTCGAACTGGCTGGGCATCGTCGAAGGCACGCTCACGGAAGAGGTCACCAAGGGCGACAAGACCTTCACGCGCGGCCTGAACGCCGACCGCGAATACACCGGCGCCGACGGCAAGCCCGTGAAGCTGCACGGCCGCTCGCTCATGTTCCTGCGCAACGTGGGCCACCTGATGACCAACCCGGCCGTGCTGTACGCAGATGGCAAGGAAATCCCCGAGGGCATCCTCGATGCCGTGGTGACCACCACCATCGCCACCATCGACCTCAAGCGCAAGGGCAACTCGCGCACCGGCAGCATCTACATCGTCAAGCCGAAGATGCACGGCCCGGCCGAAGTGGCCTTCGCCAGCGAGCTGTTCGGCCGCGTCGAGCAGCTGCTGGGCCTGCCCGCCAACACCGTGAAGCTGGGCATCATGGACGAGGAGCGCCGCACCAGCGTGAACCTCAAGGCCTGCATCGCAGAGGCCGCCGCGCGCGTGGCCTTCATCAACACCGGCTTCCTCGACCGCACCGGCGACGAGATGCACACCGCCATGCAGGGCGGCCCGATGATCCGCAAGGGCGACATGAAGTCCAGCGCGTGGATCGGCGCCTACGAAAAGAACAACGTGCTCGTCGGCCTGTCCAGCGGCCTGCGCGGAAAGGCGCAGATCGGCAAGGGCATGTGGGCCATGCCCGACCTGATGGCCGCCATGCTCGAGCAGAAGATCGGTCACCCCAAGGCCGGCGCCAACACCGCCTGGGTGCCCTCGCCCACCGCCGCCACGCTGCACGCGCTGCACTACCACCAGGTCAACGTGACCGCGGTGCAGCAGGAGCTGGAAAAGATCGACGCCGACGCCGAGCGCGACAACATCCTCAACGCCCTGCTGCAGGTGCCGATCGCCGCCGAAGCCAAGTGGACCGCCGAAGAGCGTCAGCAGGAGATCGACAACAACGTGCAGGGCATCCTCGGCTACGTGGTGCGCTGGATCGACCAGGGCGTGGGCTGCTCGAAGGTGCCCGACATCCACAACGTCGGCCTGATGGAAGACCGAGCCACCCTGCGCATCTCCAGCCAGCACATCGCCAACTGGCTGCTGCACGGCGTGGTCACCAAGGCCCAGGTCGACGAGACCTTCCAGCGCATGGCCAAGGTGGTCGACGAGCAGAACGCAGGCGACCCGCTCTATAAGCCGATGGCCGGCAACTTCACCACCTCGGCGGCCTACAAGGCGGCGCAGGACCTGGTGTTCAAGGGCATCGAGCAGCCGAGCGGGTATACGGAGCCGCTGCTGCATGCGTGGCGGTTGAAGGTGAAGGGCGAGGCCTGATCGGCCCGCCGGGGGCAAGGCTCCATCACCAGAACGGCGCCTCCGGGTGCCGTTTTTTTATGCGCGCGACCTGGTCTTCCTGGCAGCCGCCTTGAGCGGCACGTCGTCCATCGACAGCTGGCGGAGTTCGCGGCGCAGTTCGCGTTCCAGCTCCTTCTCGGTCGGCAGGTGCAGCTGATAGCGGCTGGTGAAGATGTTGCGCTCCTGCTGCTCGCCCAGGGTGTACTTCACCACGGCGTCGTTCTTGTCCGGACAAAGGATGACGCCCAGCGTCGGGTTGTCGCCTTCGGTGCGACGCTCGCGGTCGTAGTAGTTCACATAGAACTGGATCTGGCCGAGGTCGCCATGCGTGAGCTTGCCGACCTTGAGATCGATGAGCACGTAGCACTTGAGCACCGTGTGATAGAAGACCAGATCGATGTAGAAGTGGTCGCCATCGATGGTGATGCGCTCTTGGCGCGACACGAATGCAAAGCCCTTGCCCAGTTCGAGCAGGAAGTTCTGCAGGTTCTCGATGAGCGCCTGCTCCAGCCTCGACTCGACCAGCTTCGGCGATTCCGGCAAGTCCAGGAATTCGATCACCACCGGGTCCTTCAGGACATCGAGAGGCTGCATCACCTCCTGGCCGTGCGTCGCCAGACGCAACAGGCCCTTCTTGTCCTTGCTCTTGGCCAGGCGGTCGTACAGCAGGCTGGCCATCTGGCGTTGCAGTTCGCGCACCGACCACGCGCTGCGGATGGCTTCGATCTCGTAGAAGGCTCGCGCCTCCGGGCGCGCTGCGCGCAGGAGCTGGCGGTAATGGCTCCACGAGAGAGACGGATGCAACGTCCCAGGATGCCAGCCCGAAGGGTCACCGGATTCCCGAGACGCCGTCTCGGAATTGGCCTGAAGAGGCAGCGCCGCCGCTGCGGTCGATTTCCGAGACAGCGTCTCGGAAATCAACTGCGGATAGTCCAGGTAGAACTGCCTGAACGCTTCGAGGTTGTCGGCGGAATAGCCTCGGCCGAACTCGGCCGTCAGGCGCGTCGACAGATCGGCGAGCAGCTTGGCGCCATAGCCCGCCCGACGCTGACCTCGCTGCTCCTCCTCGACGATCTCGCGCCCGATCAGCCAGTTGGCCGCCACCTGTGTGGTGTTGACCGTGCGAACCACGCGGGCGCGCGCAGCATCGAGGATCTCGCGCACGCGGCTGAAAAGCGGCCGGATGGCTTTCTTGGCTTCCGGCTTGGCTGCACGGGAGCTGGAGCGGGAGGGGGTGTCAGTCTTGGGCAATGCGCGACTCTGGGGTTGTCCAGAAATTATGGAGGCAGCCTTCTTCGCGGGGGCGAGTCCTCGCAAGCGTCGCCGCTGTGACCATGCGCAAGATGATCAACTAGCATCATGACCGCCCCAACCTTCCTGGCCTCTCGTCTCCAATGAATCCGAACGCGGCACCCAAGCCCGCGGAGCAATCCGGCAACGCCGGCCCCGGCTCACGCCTTCCACGCTCTTCGCGCTGGACTTCCTCCGCGGCCGCCATGCTCGTGGCCCTGGCCACCGCCTTCGCCCTGAGCCAGGCTTTCCGCACCGTCGGCGCCATGATGGCCACGCCGCTCGGCAACCACTTCGGGCTCACGCCGCAGCAGTTGGGCACCTGGGCGGGCACCTTCCATTTCATGTTCGGGATCATGCAGCTCGCGATGGGCGTGTCGATCGACATCTTCGGCGTGCGCCGCACGGTGCTGACAGCCTTTCCGCTGGCGATCGCGGGTGCGGTGCTGTGCGCGATGGCGCCGGACTTCCATGCGCTGCTGCTGGGGCAGGCGCTGATCGGCGTGGGCTGCGCGCCGGCCTTCCTGGCCTGCACGGTGTTCATCGCGCGGCACTTCGATGCCTCGCGCTTCACCGCGATGTCGGGGCTGGTGATGAGCCTGGCCGGCATGGGCATCCTGTTCACGGGCACGCCGCTGGCGCTGCTGATCGAGGCTTCGTCGTGGCGCGTGGGCTATGCGGTGCTGGGGGCGTTCGCTGTGTTGTCGTGGCTGATCATCTTCTGGCGCGTGCGCGAGCCTGCAGGTGCCGCCGATATCGCGCTGCCGGAACGGGCGGAGCGACAGTCGCTGCGCAAGGCCGTGCGCGAACTGCTGCCGCTGTTCGCGATGCCGCACACGCTGGGCCTGCTGTGCTTCGCATGCGTGTCGTATGCCGCCTTCATCACGCTGCGCGGCCTGTGGCTCGGCCCGGTGCTGCACGAGCGGCACGGCCTCTCGCTGGTGGCCAGCGGCAACGTCGCGCTGGTGATGACGGTCGCCGGCATGATCAGCCCCACGCTCTTCGGCCGCATGGACCCGGGCGGCGCGCGGCGCACGCGCTGGATGATGGGCTGCGCGCTCGCGGGCTCGCTGATGTTCGGCGCGATGGCACTGACGCATTCGCGCGCGATCGACATCGGCCTGCCGATCGTCTACGGCCTTCTCTCGGGCTACAGCGTGCTGCAGTACGCCTACACCAAGAACGCCTACCCGGCAGCCATGACGGGGCGCGCGATGGCGCTGATGAACATGGCGATGTTCCTCGGCGTCTCGCTGATGCAGTGGACCACCGGCGTGGCCGCGTCGTGGGCCGTGGCGAACGGCGTCGAGCCATTCCGCGCGGTGTTCTTCACGGTGGCCGGCATGCTGGCTGCGGGCAACCTGGCGTTCTTCCTTCTGCCGCGCGCGGCAGCACGGCCGGCGGCGCAGCTCAGCGCTTGATCGCCAGCATCAGCACGCCGCCCGCGATCATCGCCACGCCCGCCCATTCGCGGCCGGAGGGTCGCTCGCCGAGGAACATCACGGCGAACAACACGACCAGCACCACGCTGAGCTTGTCGACCGGCGCGACGCGCGAAGCATCGCCCACCTTGAGCGCGCGGAAGTAGCAGACCCACGACGCGCCGGTCGCAAGCCCCGAGAGCACGAGAAAGAGCCAGGTGCGCGGCGAGAGCTGCAGCGGGTTCGTCCACTTGCCGGTGGCGTTCACGAACACGAGCAATACCGCGAAGATGACAACGGTGCGCACCAGCGTCGCCATGTCGGAATCGATACCTGCCAGGCCCAGCTTGGCGAGGATGGCCGTCAGCGCGGCGAAGACGGCCGAGAGGGCGGCCCAGAGGAACCAGTTGGAGGCGGTGAGATTCATCGTGCTTTCTTTCATCGCGGATGGCGCGGCGCCTGCATCATGCGCGATGCGACTTTGCCTCTACCTGACGAACGGCTTCAGACGTCTTCGCCCAGGCGCGCGCGAATCTCCTTGCGGCTGAGCTGGCGCTTGGTTGCGGCATAGACGTCGTCGCGCCCGTACATGGCCCGGTTGCTCGACACGCCGAACTCCGGCCGGCCCCACGCACACGTGGTCCTGACGAAGCAGCGCCGCAGCACGTCGAAACGCTTGTCCCAGACACCCGGGGCCTTCATGGGCGGCGTGGCTGCCAGGGTGATCTCGAACCAGTCGCCGTTCACGCGGTGCCATTGCGTGAGTTCGTCGATCACGACGAACGACAGCTCTGCTTTCGTGCCGCCGCGCTCACGCCGTCGAGCCTGTGAAAACCGGCGGTTGGGCAGAAGGATGCCGGTGGCGGGGTGCACGAAAAGCTTTACCCGCGAAGCCTCCTCCAGCGGCACGCGCTCACCGCGGCCCCACCATCCTGCACGCACCAGCACTTGCCCGTCGTGCATCACCGCATCGCGTTCGACGAAGTCGTCGATGTGCTCGAAGATATGCGCCTGCACGACGCTGCGTCGATCGATGGTGCTGCAAAGCTCCGAATACACCTTGTCCCAAGGCCGGTGCACCTGCTTGTGCAGCCAGCGCTTGAGCGGCGCGAGGTTCTCGTTGAGCCCCTTGGGGTATTCGTAGCCCTGCTTCATGCCCAGTCGCGAGCCGCGCTCCTTGCTGTTGCGCCACTTGCGTCCATCGCCCTGCACGCCGCCACCGCGGCGCGGCCGTTCGACGATGACCTTGTCCATGTCCATGTCTTCACGCATGGTCAGTCCTCCTGCACGATGTTGCGCGCTGCCTTTTGCAGCGCCACCTTCTGCGCGCGCCGCTCGGCGCTGTGGGTGCGCAGGTGGCGGCCCGCCTTCTGGCTTGCTTCGCGGCGCGCCAGCGCTGCCACCACGGGGTTGCGGGGTGCCGCGTTCGGCACCGAGAAATAGAACCGGCCCAGACGCTTGTCGTCGTCGCGGGCCCTTCGTTGAGCACTCATGTGCACACACTCCGAAAAACAAAAAGGCCCCGGCGAATGGCTGCGCGGGGCCTTTGTCGATGGGCCTCGGCGGATGCGTGGATGCACGTCCGGCCGGGGCGGTCGGTGTGCGGGTCAGGTGTTCAGGTAACGGTTCATTGGATGGGTGTGTCGCCAGGGAGGTCGATCGTCGCCGGGCGCGCGGGGAGCAAAAACTGTTGCTGAAAAACGAAGCGCGGATTCTGTAGCTCGCGCGTTCGATGCGCAAGCGTCGCGCATCGCCTGTGTGGCGCAAAGCCTACGTGGAGGGCCGATGAATCCAATCGCGCGCAGGCGGCGTATCAGGTTCAAGCGCATTGCGCCTCCGATCTGCTGGCGGTTTCCACAGAGAGCCTCGAGAACCATCCATCATCTTTCCAGGAGACTTCAATGAAGAAACTCGTGATCGCAGCCAGCGTCTCTGTCCTCCTCGCAGCCTGCGCGGGCGGCATGGGCATGAGCGGCAACGGCAGCGGGGCATCGAACCCGATGGTCGGCGGCGCGCCGATGTACCCGACGAAGGACATCGTCGACAACGCGGTGAACTCGAAGGACCACACCACGCTTGTCGCCGCCGTGAAGGCCGCGGACCTCGTCGGCACGCTGAAGAGCCCCGGCCCGTTCACCGTGTTCGCGCCGACCAACGCCGCCTTCGCGGCACTGCCCGCCGGCACCGTCGACACGCTGCTCAAGCCCGAGAACAAGCCCACGCTGACCAAGGTGCTGACCTATCACGTGGTGCCCGGCAAGCTCGATAGCGCGGCGCTCATGAGCGCGATCAACGCAGGCGGCGGCAAGGCCACGCTGAAGACCGCAAGCGGCGGCACGCTCACCGCGACGATGAGCGGCGGCAACGTGACGGTGACCGACGCCAAGGGCGGCACGGCGACGGTGACGATCGCCAACGTCTACCAGTCCAACGGCGTGATCCATGTCGTGAACAAGGTGCTGCTGCCAGGTTGATCGGCATCGTTGTGCGTCAGCTGCGCTGCGCGGCCTCGGCCTCGTCGCGCAGCCACTGCGCGAACTCCTGCGCGTCGCGGTTGCCTGCGGCACGCCTGGACATCTCGATGAAGTAGCCGCGGTGCGAAGCAACGCCCTCGCCCAGCGGCGCCACGAGCCGGCCGTCGCGCACCAGCTCGCTCAGCAAGGGCAGCCGGCCGATCACTACGCCCTGCCCCGCTACCGCGGCCGAGACCGCATCGGCGTACTGCGTGAAGCGCAGCGTGCTCTTCATGCGCAGGTCTTCCAGCCCCATGACCTTGAGCCAGGGTTCCCAATCGGCAGTGGGCGCCTCGCTGTGGTCGGGGTACTCGACGGTGAGCAGCGTGAGCTTGGAGAAATCGGAAAGCTCGCGCAGCGACGCAGCCAACTGCGGCGAGCACAGCGGGATCACCGACTCCTCGAACAGCGCAGGCCCCACGCCACGGCCGATGGGCACGAAGCGCACCGCCAGGTCGATGCGGCTGCTTTCCAGGTCGAGCACGTCGAGCGTGGCCGACACGCGCACGTCGACCTGCGGATGGCTGCCCGTGAAGCGCGCCAGCTTCGGAATGAGCCAGATCGACGCGAACCCCGGCGTGGTGGTGATCGCCACCTGCCGGGGCGCGGAACTCGCGCGCACCCGCGCCGTAGCGTCGCGCAGGCGCTCGAGGCTGTCGGTGACGGCGCGCTGCAGCACGCCGCCGGCCTCGGTGAGCGACAGCGCGCGATGGCGCCGCTCGAACAGCAGCACGCCCAGGCTGGCTTCCAGCTGCTGGATCTGCCGGCTCACGGCCGACTGCGTGAGGTGCAGCTCCGAGGCCGCCAGCGTGAAGCTCAGCCGGCGCGCAGCCGCCTCGAAGCTGCGCAGCAGTTCGAGCGGGGGAAGCTCGACGCCGGTGGCATTGGCGGCTTTCGCATTCTCTGTACGCATGCAACGAGTTCCGAATGACCGTGTGTAAAAAGGGCTCCGGTTCACTATATTCATTCGCATAGTGAATGCAATGGAGCTTGCCATGAGCACCTCTTCTTCCTCTTCGATCACCTCCTCTTCTTCTCCCGCCGTGACCTTCTCGTCCAGCACTTCCCGCTTCCACGTGAGCCTGCCGAAGCGCTCGGTCTTCGCCGTGCCCGACGGCGCGGGAGTGGGCATCGAATGCCGCAGCGGCTCGGTGTGGGTCACGATCGACAGCGACACGCGCGACATCGTGCTGGAGCCCGGCGAACGCTTCGAGAGCACCGACCACCGGCGCGTGCTGGTGTCGGCGCTGGAGTCGTCGTGCATTACCGTGTCCGACGCGCAGCCGGCCGCGATGCCGCTGCCCACGCCTTCGCCGCGCGCGTGGTCGCCGTGGCGACTGCGGTCCCACGGGTTGTCCCCGGCTTGACCGGGCCCCGTGCGCATCGAACCATCGATGCCATGAGTTCCGACACCGCTGCACAACCCTTCATCCTCCAGGAGCAGGCCGACGGCATTGCGACGCTGACGCTGAACCTGCCCGCCAAGTTGAACCCCATCGCGCGCGACCTGCAGATCGAGCTGCGCGACGCACTGGAGCGCATCCGCGACGACCGCTCGGTGCGCGCCGTGATCCTCACCGGCGCCGGCAAGGCCTTCTGCGTGGGCGCCGACCTGAGCGCGATGGCGCCGCCCGAAGAGGGCAAGTCGCTCGGCACGCAGACCGCCGAGTGGATGCAGAGCCTGAGCAACCCGCTGATCGAGACGCTGCGCACGCTGCCGGTGCCGGTGGTCGCGGCGGTGAACGGCCCGGCCGCCGGCGCGGGCGTGGGCCTGGCGCTCGCGGCCGACGTGACCATCGCGGCGCGCAGCGCCTATTTCTACCTGCCCTTCCTGCCGAAGCTCGGCATCGTTCCGGACCTGGGCTGCACCTGGGCCATTCCGCGCCGCGCGGGCCGTGCGCGCGCCATGGGCATGGCGCTGCTCGACGAGCGCGTGGGCGCCGGACGTGCGGTGCAGTGGGGCCTGATCTGGGCCTGCGTGGACGACGAGCAACTGCTCGAAGAGGCCAAGGGCATCGCCCAACGCCTGGCCCGCCTGCCCGCGCACGCGGTGCTGGAAGCGCGAGAAGCCTTCGAAGCCTCCGAGCACCACACGCTGAAGGAACAGTTGCACTACGAGAGCGAGCGCCAGCGCGAGCTGATCGACAAGCCCAGCTTCCGCGAGGGCGTGAGCGCCTTCCTGCAGAAGCGCGCGCCGGTGTTCGAGAGCCGCTGACATCCGGACACCGGCGTCCACTGGCGCCGCCCGGGGGGCTGCAGGACAATGCCGCGCATGTCCATCTCCAACGCCTTCTACGCCCAGTCGGGCGGCGTCACCTCGGTCATCAACGCCTCGGCCTGCGGCGTGATCGAGACGGCGCGCCGCCACCCCGACCGCATCGGCAAGCTGTACGCCGGGCGCAACGGCATCATCGGCGCGCTGGCCGAGGAGCTGATCGACACCGGCGCCGAATCGGCCGAAGCCATCGCGGCGCTGCGAACCACGCCATCGGGCGCCTTCGGTTCGTGCCGCTACAAGCTCAAGTCGCTGGAGAAGAACCGGCGCGAGTACGAGCGGCTGATCGAGGTGTTCAAGGCGCACGACATCGGCTATTTCTTCTACAACGGCGGCGGCGATTCGGCCGACACCTGCTTCAAGGTGAGCCAGCTCTCGCAGTCGATGGGCTATGCGCTGCAGGCCATCCACGTGCCCAAGACCATCGACAACGACCTGCCGCTGACCGATTGCTGCCCCGGCTTCGGCTCGGTCGCGAAGTACGTGGCGGTGTCGACCATCGAGGCCTCGTTCGACGTGCGCTCGATGGCGGCAACCTCCACCAAGGTGTTCGTGCTGGAGGTGATGGGCCGGCACGCGGGCTGGATCGCAGCGGCCGGCGGACTCGCGGCGGACCAGGGCATTCCGGTGGTGGTGCTGTTCCCCGAGATCGAGTTCGACAAGGCACGCTTCCTCGCGCGCGTGGACGAGCTGGTGAAGCAGCACGGCTACTGCTCGGTGGTGGTGTCCGAGGGCTGCCACCACCCTGACGGAACATTCCTTGCCGAACAGGGCACGCGCGACGCCTTCGGCCATGCGCAGCTCGGCGGCGCGGCGCCGGTGGTGGCGCAGATGGTCAAGGACGCGCTGGGCCACAAGTTCCACTGGGCCGTGGCCGACTACCTGCAGCGTGCCGCGCGGCACATCGCATCGGCCACCGACGTGCGGCAGGCCTACGAACTGGGGCAGCGCGCGGTCGAGCTCGCGCTGGAGGGCCGCAATGCGGTGATGCCGACCATCGAGCGCATCTCCGACGCGCCCTACGCCTACCGCCTGGGCAGCGCGCCACTCGAATCGGTCGCCAACGTCGAGAAGCCGATGCCGCGCGACTTCATCTCCGACGACGGCTACGGCATCACCGAGAAGTGCCGCCGCTACCTGCTGCCGCTGATCGAGGGCGAGGACTACCCCGCCTACAGCGGCGGGCTGCCGGTGTACGCGACGCTGCGCAACGACGTCGTCGCGAAGAAGCTGCCGGCCTTCGAGATTTCATGATGTCCACCACTGCAGAGGCTCCGGCCGGCCTGATCGACGCCACGCGCTGCCCGCTGTGCGGCGAGGCGAACCGCTGCGCGATGGAAATCGAGCGCGAGACGGGCCAGGCGCAGCCGCCCTGCTGGTGCATGCAGGTCGACTTCAGCAAGGCGCCTCTCACCAACCTGCCGGAAGAAATGCGCGGGCTCGCGTGCATCTGCATGCGCTGCGCGGCCGGCCAGCCGCCCCCACCTCCGCGCTCTCCTCAGGACTGAGCGGGGCTCTCCTGGGCCGGCTCGATGTCGCCGGCCACCACCATCGAGGGCGCGTCGCCCGGCCGCTGCTGCGTGACCACGCGGTGGATGAACTGCAGCTTGCCCACCGCCACGCGCGGCAGCACGAAGGGGTAGTAGTCGGGCTGGCCCATGCTGCGCGACAACTCGTTGAGCACGTTGGTGAGCAGCACCCAGCCGTTGATGAAGTCGAGGAACCTGCCGGCGTCGGGGTCGTCGGGCTGCCACAGGTCGGCAGGCGTGAAGAGGTCGCTCGCGAGCTCGACGTTGGTCGCGTCGACGCCGAAGCTCATCGCGGTGTCGGCCGTGTCGGCCATGTGCAGGTAGTGGGCCCAGGTCTCGGCCCAGTCCTCCCATGGGTGGGTGCTGGCGTAGCTGCTCACGAAGCGGTCGGCCCAGTCGGGCGGCGGGCCCTGCTCGTAGTGCGTCTGCAGCGCGGCGGCGTAGTCGGCGCGCTCGTCGCCGAAGAGGGCGCGGAAGTCGTCGATCCACTGCGTGGGCTGTACCAGCAGGTCCCAGTAGTAGTGGCCGATCTCGTGGCGGAAGTGACCCAGCAGGGTGCGGTAGGGCTCGCGCATCTCGGCGCGGATGCGCTCGCGCACGGCGTCCTCGGCCTCCTCGGCGTTGAGGGTGATCACGCCGTGCTGGTGGCCGGTCATCACGTGCGGGCCGCCCGGCGTGTTGCTGAGGAAGTCGAAGGCCAGCCCGTGCTCGGGATCGGCGTGGCGGCTCACCACCGGCAGGCCCAGCGCGAGCAGTTGCGAGAGCAGCCGGCGCTTGGCGGTCTCGAGCTTGCGCCAGAGTTCGCCGTTGCCTTCCACCGAGAGATCGGGAATGGTGCGCGTGACGCTGCAGGCCAGGCAGTAGCCGGGCGCGAGGCCATGCGTGTCGGGCGGCTGCTGCTCGCCTTCGCGCGCGGCGGGCACCATCCAGTTGCAGCCGGCCGGCGTCATGAAGTTCACGCAGCGGCTGTAGGTCTTGCCGTGCGGATCGCCGAACACGGTGAAGGTGTCGGGCTGCGCACCCGCGCCTTCCGCGGGCGCGAGCGGCATCACGCCGAGCCGCTCGATCACGTAGCCCAGCGGCGTGTGGCATGCCAGGCATTCGCTGTTGCGCAGGAACACGGGGCGCTCGCACTGGCATCGGTAGGCGCGGCTGACGGTGGGCGCGGCCAGTTCGGCCGCGAGGGTGGGCGCGCCTTCCCCTTGCGCTTCGCCGGAGGCAACCGGCTGGGCGTTGGCTTGATCGTCGGATGGAGCATTCATGCGGCAGTTGTCTTGATTGATCTTCCTGACGCGGAAGGGACAGCGGGTGCATTTTGCGGTCGCCCCTTTCATTTGCCGCCACGCAAAGCCCGATATGCTTGTAGGACGACGGACCCGAGACATTCCGCCGCCCCATGACCTCCCCACCGCCCCAAGAAGCCGCGAGCACGCCGGCCCCGCCCTCCATCGGCACGATGCGCCAGCGCTACGGCGAACGCTACCGCTGGTACCTGCTGCTGTCGGTGATGGTGGGGACGATGGCGTCGATCATGTCCTCGACCATCGTCAACGTGGCCATCCCCGGCATGAGCCACCACTTCTCGCTCGGACAGGAGCGCGCGCAATGGGTGAGCTCGGGCTTCATGGTGGCGATGACGGTGTCGATGCTCACCACGCCATGGCTGCTGTCGCGCTACGGCTACCGCCGCACCTACGTGGGCACGATGCTCCTGCTGCTGATCGGCGGCATCGTGGGCGGTGTGGCCAACGACTTCTCGCTGGTGCTGTTCGCGCGCGTGGCCGAGGGGCTGGCCGCGGGCGTGGTTCAGCCCATTCCGGCCATCATCATCCTGCGCGCCTTCGAGCCGCACGAGCAGGGGCGCGCCAGCGGCATCTTCGGCATGGGCGTGGTGCTGGCGCCGGCCATCGGGCCGAGCATCGGCGGCGTGCTGGTCGACCTGTTCGGCTGGCGCTCGATCTTCTTCATGGTGGTGCCGTTCTGCCTCGCGTCGCTGTGGCTGGCCTACAAGTTCGTGCCCAAGACCGCGCCCGGCGGCGTGGCGGCCGCGCGCGGCGACGGGCTGGACGCACGCGGACTGGCGCTGGGCACGGTCGGCACGCTGTGCCTGCTCAACGGCCTGGTGGCGCTGCGCGGCGATTCACCGCTGCAGGCGGCGCTGCTGCTGGCGGGCGCGCTGGCCTCGTTCGGCGTCTTCGTGTGGTGGCAGCGGCGCCTCGGGGCCTCGGGCGGCACGCCGCTGATGAACCTGGCGCTCTTCCGCTACCGGCAGTTCGCGATGGGCAGCGTGGTCGCATTCATCTACGGCACGGCGCTCTTCGGCTCGACCTACCTGCTGCCGGTGTACATGCAGGTGGGGCTGCATCTCTCCGCTTCCCACGTGGGCACCATCCTGCTGCCGGCGGGCATCGTGCTGGCGCTCACCATCGCCGGCGTGGGCCGGCTGGCCGACAAGCATCCGACCTGGGTGCTGGTGACCATCGGCCTCGCGCTGCTGGCAGCCTCGTTCGCGCTGATGATGGTGCTGCGGCTGGACAGCGCGCTGTGGCTGCTGGTGGCCTTCGCGATCATCGGGCGCATCGGGCTGGGCTTCATCCTGCCCTCGCTCAACCTGGGCTCGATGCGTCCGCTGGCCAAGCCGCTGATCCCGCAGGGCGCGAGCGCCATCAACTTCGTGCGCATGCTCGGCGGCGCGGCCGGCGTGAGCCTGTGCGCCATCGTGCTGGAGTGGCGGCTCGCGGCGCACGGCGATTCGCTCGCCAACCCGATGACCAGCCCGGCGCGGCTCGCCGCCTTCGACGAGGTGTTCGCGATGCTCGCCGGCCTTTGCGCGCTGGCCATTTGCGCGGCGTGGCAGTTGCGCCGTCCGCCACAGTCAGGGTAAGCACCGAGTAATACGAAAGGACCCATCGTCTCTAATTGTGAGAATTTGTTAAATCAGTTGGGATGGGTCTTACATGCAACGCAGAAGTTTTATCGCATCGACGGCCGTGGCCGCCGCCGGGCTCGCTCGGCTCTCCTGCGCGCAAGCCGCCGAAACGGGGGTGAGCGACAGCGAAGTCGTGCTCGGCAGTTCGGCTGTCCTGAGCGGTCCGCTCGGATCGCAGATCAAGGTCGTGCACAACGGTGCCGCGCTGGCGTTCGATGCCGTCAACGAACAGGGCGGCGTGAACGGGCGCAAGATCAAGATGGTGGCGCTGGACGACGAGCTGAAGCCCGAGAAGGCGCTGGAGAACTACACCAAGCTGCTGAACGACCATCGCGTGTTCGCCTTCTTCGGCTGCGTGGGCTCGGGCACCACGGCCGCCGCGGCGAAGCTGCTGCAGCAGAGCGGCGCGCCCAGCGTGGGCGGCTACGGGGTGGGCGACAGCGCGCGCGAACGCGTCGCGGGCTCGGCCTACTTCGTGCGCGCCAGCAACGCCCGTGAAGCGCAGGCCCTGGTCGAGCACCTGGCGACCATCGGCGTGAACAAGATCGCGATCGTCCACCTCGACAACCCCGGCGGCGCCGAGGCGGTCAAGCTGATCGAGGCGGCCATGGTCCCGCACAAGCTGGTGCCGACTGCCAAGGTGGTCGCCAAGGGCGACGGCTCCGACGCCGTCGCCGCCGGCAAGGCGCTGGCCGACAGCCAATCGCAGGCCATCCTGATGTACCTGGCCGGCACCGTGGCCGGCGAGGTGATCAAGGCCACCTACGCCGCCGGCAGCAAGCCGATGTTCTACGGCATGTCGATCGTGCCGGGCGAAGTCACGGCCAAGGTGGTGGCCCTGCAGGCAGGCGGCCTCGCGATCTCGCAAGTCATGCCCTATCCCTGGGGCGAAGTGGAGACCGTGACGCGCGACTATCGCCGGCTGGCGGAGCGGGCACAGGTGCCGGTGGGTTACGGCAGCTTCGAGGGCTACCTGAACGGGCTGGTGATGATCGAGGCGCTCAAGCGCACCGGCCGCGACCTGACGCGCGCACGCCTGCATGCGACGCTGCGCGCGCTCAAGTTCCGCCTGGCCGGCATGGACATCGATTTCTCGACCGGCAACACCACCGGCTCGCGCTTCATCGAAATGGTGCGCGTCACGCCCGAGGGCCGCTTCGTGCGCTGAGCGGCGAGCGGATCCGCCGCACGGCCGGCCGGCACTCGCGTCTAATAGCGCCATGTGCCAATTGCTAGGAATGAACTGCAACACGCCGACCGACGTGACCTTCAGCTTCACGGGGTTCGCGCAGCGCGGCGGCCGCACCGACCACCATGCCGACGGCTGGGGCATCGCATTCTTCGAGGATCGCGGGCTGCGGCACTTCGTCGACCACCAGCCGGCCTGCGAATCGCCGGTGGCAGATTTGATCCGGCGCTATCCCATCCAGAGCCGCAACGTCATCGCGCACATCCGCAAGGCGACGCAGGGCGAGGTCAACCTGCAGAACTGCCACCCGTTCGTGCGCGAGCTGTGGGGGCGCTACTGGGTGTTCGCTCACAACGGCGACCTGAAGGAGTTCCGCCCGCGCCTGCACGGCAACTTCCACCCGGTGGGCAACACAGACAGCGAGCACGCCTTCTGCTGGATCATGCAGGAGCTGGCCAAGTCGCACGCGGGCGTGCCGAGCATCGAGGAGCTCACGCTCACGCTGCGCGAGCTGGCCCCGCAGCTGGCGAGCCACGGCACCTTCAACTTCATGCTGTCCAACGGTCAGGCACTGTGGGCGCATGCGTCCACCAACCTCTGGTACGTGGAGCGCCGCCATCCCTTCGTGACGGCGCAGCTGTCGGACGAAGACCTGGAGATCGACTTCGCACAGCACACCACGCCCAACGACCGCGTGGCCGTGGTCGTGACCTCGCCGCTGACCACCAACGAGACATGGACACAGTTCGCGCCGGGCGAGCTGCAGGTGTTCGTGGACGGGCAGCGCGTCGGAAACTGAGGCGAGTCAGTCTTTCGACTGACACTTTTTCGCAACATTGCAAGAAAGTATCGACGGGTGGGCGCATACGAGTAAACAATAACGGTTCTCATTTGCAAATTGAACCGTTCATGCCCGCTTCCTTCTTCCATCTCCGGCCGACCGTGGTCGCAACGCTGCTTGCGCTGAATGCCGCGGTAGCTCTGGCCCAGACCACCGCAACGCAGCCGGCGGCTCCGGTGGTTTCGAGCGTCGGCACGCTGTCCACCGTGACCGTCGAAGCCAGCGCTGACGCCTCGGCCGAGGGCCTGACCAAGCCCTACGCCGGCGGACAGGTGTCGCGCGGCGGCCGGGTCGGCATCCTGGGCAACCAGGACATGATGAGCACGCCGTTTTCCAGCACCAACTACACCAACGAGCTGATCCAGGACCAGCAGGCCAAGAGCGTGGCCGACGTGCTGCTCAACGATCCGTCGGTGCGCCAGGCTCGCGGCTTCGGCAACTTCCAGGAGCTGTACGTGGTGCGCGGCTTCCCCGTGTACTCCGACGACGTGGCCTACAACGGCCTGTACGGCATGCTGCCGCGCCAGTACATCGCCTCCGAGTTCTTCGAGCGCGTGGAAGTCTTCCGCGGCGCCAACACCTTCCTGAACGGCGCAGCCCCCGGCGGCAGCGGCATCGGCGGTGCGATCAACCTGCTGCCCAAGCGCGCGCCCAACGAGCCGCTCACCCGCGTCGGCTTCGGCGTGCAAACAGGCGGACAGGGCTACGTCAACCTCGACCTGGCGCGCCGCTTCGGCCCCGACGACGGCCTGGGCGTGCGCGTGAACGCGGTGCGCCGCGAAGGCGGCACCGGCGTGAAGAACGAGAGCCAGCAGCTCAGCGCCTTCAACGTCGGCCTCGACTGGCACAACCGCAACGTGCGCCTGTCGGCCGACTTCGGCTATCAAGATTACGACCTGAAGGACGGCCGCCCGAGCCTGACGCCTTCGTCGACGCTGCCGATCCCGCGCGCGCCCGACGCCCGCACCAACTTCGCCCAGCCCTGGACCTATTCGAAGGAAAAGGACAAGTTCGCCACCTTCCGCGGCGAGGTCGACATCACCGACAACATCACGGCCTGGGCCGCCGGCGGCGTGCGCCGCAGCGACGAGGACAACGTGCTGTCGAACCCGACGCTCGCCGACGCCTTCGGCAACACCAGCAACACCCGCTTCAGCAACACCCGCGAGGACCGCATCGGAACGGCCGAGATCGGCGTGCGCGGCAACTTCGCGACCGGCCCGGTGAAGCACACCGTGGTGGTCTCGGCGGCCAAGTACAGCAACGACCGCGACAACGCCTACACGATCTCGCGCGGCACCATCCGCAACAACATCTACGCGCCCTACGCGTCGCCCTACCCCGTCGCCAATTCCTTCACCGGCAACACACTGGAAGACCCGCGCCTGACCGACAAGATAGACACGTCGAGCGTGGCCATTGCCGACACCATGTCGTTCATGGACGACCGCCTGCTCGTCACGCTCGGCGCGCGCCGCCAGACCATCGAGCAGACCAGCTACGCCTACACCACGCTCAAGCAGTCGAGCACCTACGACAAGAGCAAGACCACGCCGGTAGCCGGCGTCGTGTTCAAGATCACGCCGACCGTCTCGGCCTACGCCAACTACATCGAAGGCCTCGTCAAGGGCAACGTGGCACCGGGTACGGTCAACGGCCTGCCCGTCACCAATGCGGGCGAGATCTTCGCGCCCTATCAGGCCAGGCAGAAGGAGATCGGCGTCAAGTACGACGGCGGCACGCTGGGCGCGAGCGCGGCGTTCTTCACCACCGACCAGCCCACCTATTACTACGCGGGCCAGACCTACGGCCTCTACGGCAAGCAGCGCAACCAAGGCCTGGAGCTGTCGGTGTTCGGCCAGCCCGCCAAGGGCCTGCGCCTGCTCGGTGGCCTGACGCTGCTCGACGCCAAGCAGAAGAACACGCAAGGCGGCGCCACCGACGGCCTCACCGCCATCGGCGTGGCGAAGCAGCAGGCCAATCTCGGCGCCGAATGGGATGTGCCCGGCGTGCGCAACCTGTCGCTGAACGCCCGCGTGCTCTACACCTCGAAGCAGTACGCCAACGCCGCCAACACGCAGTCGGTGCCGTCGTGGACGCGCTTCGACGTGGGCGCGCGCTACCTGGTCGACCTCGGCAACGGCCGCTTGCTCACGCTGCGCGCGCGCATCGACAACCTCTTCAACAAGTCGTACTGGGCCTCGGTGGGCGGCACGCAGGGCAGCAACTACCTGGTGCTGGGTGCGCCACGCACCTTCGCTGTGAGCGGCACGATCGATTTCTGACCCGAGCCACCAGGCTGGCGGTCAGCGGCCCTGCTCGCGCAGGGCTGCTTCGAGCGCATCGATGAACATCGCCGGCACGTCGAAGCCGGTCTGCTCGGTGATCTCCTGGAAGCAGGTCGGGCTGGTCACGTTGATCTCGGTGACCGAGTCGCCGATCACGTCGAGCCCGATCAGCAGCAGCCCGCGCGGCGCCAGCGCGCGGCCCACGGTCTCGGCGATCTCGCGGTTGCGCGGCGTGAGCGGCTGGGCCACGCCCTTGCCGCCCGCTGCCAGGTTGCCGCGCACCTCGGTGCCCTGGGGGATGCGCGCCAGCACGAAGGGCGCCGGCTCGCCCGCGATGATGAGGATGCGCTTGTCGCCCTGCGAGATCTCGGGCACGAAGCGCTGCACCATGATGGTTTCGGCGCCGTCCTTGTTGAGCGTCTCGACGATGGAGCCGAGGTTCAGCGCGTCCTGCTTCACGCGAAAGATGCCCATGCCGCCCATGCCGTCGAGCGGCTTGAGGATGATGTCGCCGTGCTCGGCGTGGAAGTCGCGCACGGCTTGCGCGCTGCGCGTCACCAGCGTGGGCGTGGTGAACTGCGGAAACTCCATGATCGCGAGCTTCTCGGGGTGGTCGCGCAGCGCGCGCGGCTTGTTGATTACCTGGGCGCCCTCGCGTTCGGCCTGCTCCAGCAGGTGCGTGGCGTAGATGTACTCGGCGTCGAAGGGCGGGTCCTTGCGCATGAGCACGGCGTCGAAATCCTTCAGCGCCTTGGCCTCGGAGATGTCGACGCGGTACCAGTCCCTCGCGTCGCCGGTCAGCGTGATCTGCTGCACCGTGGCCGTGACCACGCCGCCCGACTTCCACTGGATGTCCTGCGGCAGGCAGGCCGCGATGCGGTAGCCGCGGCGCTGCGCCTCGCGCATCATCGAGAAGGTCGTGTCCTTGTAGATCTTGAAGTGATCGAGGGGATCGGCGACGAAGAGAATGTTTTTCATCAGGCGTTCTTTCTTGCGTTGCCGGGGCGCGGCGGCCATTGGCATGGGTATCGGGGCGCGATGTTGCCGGAAGCGGCGATGTCCTTGCCGGCGGGGGCTTTTTTCTCTTCGGCCCGCCGTGTCCGGCCTTGTCGCGCAACGCGCATCCGGGCGATTGTGCCGGGCGCCCAAGGGCGCAGGATGGTCAACAATCTGAGCCCGATAAAGTCAACCATCCGGCACGGGAATTGCGTGTCTCCACCTCCGACAACTCCCGGAGAACCTCGTGGACACATCCATTTCGCAGGGCGGCCCTGCGCTCGATCCCGCCGCCGTGGTCGACGAATTCCTTCGCCTGGTGATGATCCCGGACCCGCAGTCGGCCTCGCGCTTCACCGCGCCCGACATCCGCATCCGCTTCACCGGCAACCGCCCGATGCATGCGCCAGCCGACACCTCGGCCTTCAACGCCAGCCGCTACGCCTGGGTCAAGAAGAAGATCGAGCGCACCGAAACGGTGGCCGGCGGCACGCCCGAGGAAACGGTGGTCTACAGCCTCGGCACGCTTTACGGTGCGTGGCCCGACGGCACGGCCTTCGAAGGCAACCGGTACGTCGACCGCTACGTGGTGCGCCACGGCCTGATCGTGCAGATGGACGTCTGGAACGACAGCGCCGAATGGCTGCTGGTGCGCGCCGGCCTCGCCGTGCTGTGAGGCCGGCGGCATGACGACGCGCTGGCCCGACCGGCTCCCCACGCACGACCGCTTCGACTACCGGCCGATCACGCGGCGGCCCGATTACGCGTGGCCGAACGGTGCGCGGCTGGCGGTGTACATCGGCTTCAACGTCGAGCATTTCGCCTTCGGCGACGGACTGGGCGCATGCATCGGCCCGGCCTCGCCGCAGCCCGACGTGCTCAACCACGGCTGGCGCGAATATGGCAACCGCGTGGGTGCTTGGCGTTGTCTCGAACTGTTCGATTCGCTCGCGCTGCCGACCGGCGCACTCGTCAACACCGCGCTGTATGACCACTGCCCGGAGCTGGTGCAGGCCTTGGTGGCGCGCGGCGACGAGCTGATCGGCCACGGCCACAGCAACGCCGAACGCCAGGGCGTGCTCGACGAGGAACACGAGCGCACCCTGCTGCTGCGCTGCCGCGAGCGCATGCTGCGCGAAAGCGGGCAGGCGCCCGCGGGCTGGCTCTCGCCGTGGATCTCCGAAAGCGCCCTCACGCCCGACCTGCTGGCCGAGACCGGCTACGGCTACACGCTCAACTGGTGCCACGACGACCAGCCGCTGCGCATGCGCACGCGCGGCGGCGGATCGCTGTGGTCGGTGCCGTACCCGCAGGAGCTCAACGACATCCCGATGATCGTCGGCCGCCTGATGGACGCGAAGGATTTCAGCGCGATGGTGATCGACAACTTCGAGGAAATGCTCGATCAGTCGCGCGCGCAGCCGCTGGTGATGGGGCTGGCGCTGCATCCGTACATCGTGGGGCAGCCCTACCGGCTGAGGCACCTGCGCAGCGCGCTGGAGCGGCTGGCGCAGGCGCGCGACCGGGGCGAGATCTGGTTCGCCACGCCCGGTGCGATCGCCTCGCACGTGGCCGGGCTCGAAAAGGAGCGACCGGGAGAATTCGACTGAGCCGCGCTCGGACTCAGATCTCGATCTTCGACCCCAGCTCCACCACCGCGTTGTTCGGCAGCCCCAGGAAGGCCGCCGCACCGCTCGCGTTGTGGTGCATCTGCGCGAACAGCTTCTCGCGCCACGGCGCCATGCCGCTGCCCAGCGTCGGGATGACGACGTCGCGCGACAGGAAGTAGCTGGTCGTCATCTGCTCGAGCTGGCAGCCGCGCATGCGCGCGTTCTCGAGGGCGCGCGGCAGGTCGATGTCGTTCTTGAAGCCGTAGTGGACGATGATCTGCCAGCAGTGGTGGCCCAGCGCCTCGATCTCGATGCGCTTGTCCATCGGGATCCACGGCACCTCGTGGTTGCGCACGGTGACGAACATGTTCTGCTCGTGCAGCACCTTGTTGTGCTTCAGGTTGTGCAGCAGCGCGTTGGGCACCACGCCCGGCTCGGCCGTGAGGAACACCGCCGTGCCGTCGACACGCGCGGGCGGGCTCACGAACACGGAATCGAGGAAGGACTTCAGGTCGATGGCGTCGGCGTGCTGCGCCTCGCCCATCAGGCGGCGGCCTTCCTTCCAGGTGATCATCAGCGTGAAGACGAAGCCGCCGATCAAGAGCGGGAACCAGCCGCCCTCGAAGAGCTTGAGCAGGTTCGACGCGAAGAACAGGAAGTCGACCACGAAGAAGACCGCGGTGGAGGCGATGCACAGCGCCAGGGGAAGCTTCCACGCATAGCGGATCACGAAGAAAGTGAGCACCGTGGTGATCAGCATATCGGTGGTCACGGCGATGCCGTAGGCCGCGGCCAGGCTGCTCGACGAGCGGAACATGACCACCGCCAGCACGATGGCCACGAACAGGCCCCAGTTGACAAGCGGAATGTAGATCTGGCCCGCCGTGCGCACGCTGGTGTGTTCGATGTTCAGGCGCGGCAGGTAGCCCAGCTGGATCACCTGGCGCGTCACGCTGAAGGCGCCGGTGATGAGGGCCTGCGACGCGATCACCGTGGCTGCGGTAGCAAGCAGCACCAGCGGAATGAGCGCCCACTCGGGCGCCATCATGAAGAACGGGTTCTTCACCGCCTCGGGGTTCTCCAGCAGCAGCGCGCCCTGGCCGAAGTAGTTGAGCGTGAGGGCGGGCATCACCACCGAGAACCACGCGATGCGGATCGGGCTCTTGCCGAAGTGGCCGAGGTCGGCGTACAGCGCCTCGGCGCCGGTCACGCACAGCACGGTCGCGCCCAGCAGGATGAAGCTGGTGCCGGGGTTGTCCCACATGAACTTCAGCGCGTAGAACGGGTTCAGCGCCTTCAGGATCTCGGGGTGGTGCAGGATCTGCGACACGCCGAGCACCGCGATCGCGATGAACCAGGTCAGCGTCACCGGCCCGAAGAACTTGCCGATGCCGGCGGTGCCGCGCTTCTGCACCACGAACAGGCAGAACAGCACGACCAGCGTGAGCGGAATGACGTAGTGCGTGAAGTGCGGCGACACCACCTCCAGGCCCTCGACCGCCGAGAGCACCGAGATGGCCGGGGTGATGACCCCGTCGCCATAGAAGAGCGAGGTGCCGAAGATGCCTACCACCAGCAGCAGGTGGCGCAGCCTGGGCTTGTCGGCCACCGCTCGGGAGGCCAGCGCCAGCATGGCGACCAGGCCGCCCTCGCCTTCGTTGTCGGCCCGCAGCACGAGCACGACGTACTTGATGGAGACGATGACGGTGAGCGTCCAGAAGAACATCGACAGGATGCCGTAGACGTTCTCGACGGTGAAAGGCACGTGGCCGTGGCCGAACACTTCCTTGACGGCGTACAGCACGCTGGTGCCGATGTCGCCATAGACGACGCCGATGGCGCCGACGATCAGGCCGGCTGAGAGATTTTTGGGGGCTGACACGAAGTCGATGGGAAAAGGGCAGGCTGCTGGAATCGACGCGTCAGGCACGCCGGGCGCGAACGGCGAACTTTAGTTCACCCGGATCGCCCTCCCGCCCTTTTGTTTCCGTTGCTGTGGGGCCGCTATTTTGCCGCCGCCTGCGCTCGGTGCAAGCCGAGGCAGGGAGCCCCCGGCCAATCACTCGTAGATTTCGGCGTCCGGATCGGTCGCTTCCATCTCGTAGCTGGCGGCAACCATGGCCAGCCGGCCGACCACGCCGTACATGTAGAAGCGGTTGGGCGCGCTGGCGCCAGGCTTGGCGCCCGGCTGTGGCAAGTGCGCACTTTCAGAGAAGGCCAGCGGCACGAAGCTCGCCCCCGGCAGCTTCAGGTTCTCGTCGGCGGCGCGCTCGGCGTGCACCCGGTAGAAGCCGCCGACCACGTAGCGGTCCATCATGTAGACCACCGGTTCGGCCACGCCGTTGTGCACGCGCTCGTTGGTGAGCACGCCTTCCTGGACGATCAGCTCCGTCGGCTCGCGCAGGTCGCGGCCGGCGGCGTTCCTCGCGGATGCCGCCGGAACGCTGGCGCTGGCACCGCCGCGCGGCTTGCCGATCAGCGACTCCACGTCCTTGGCGTCGCGAACCGTCACCACGCCGGGGCTGCCGCTCCCGCTGTGGCCGCCCTTGACGACCACGAAGGGCTTCTCGTTGATGCCGTATTCCTTGTACTTGCGGCGCACCTTGGTCAGCACCGCATCCACATGGCTGGTGAGCACGTCGATGCCGCGGCCCTCGGCCACGTCGACGCCCTCGGCGCGCGCATAGATCGGGTTGATGAGCCACGGGTCGATGCCCAGCAGCTTGCCGAAGCGCTTGGACAGCTCCTCGTAGCTGTGCAGGTGATTGCTCTTGCGGCGCACCGACCAGCCCGCATGCAGCGGTGGCAACAGGTACTGCTCGTGCAAATCTTCGAGGATGCCTGGAGTTCCCGCAGAAAGCTCGTTGTTAAGGAGAATTGTGCACGGATCGAAGTTCTTGAGCCCCAGACGTCGCTTGGTGCGCACCACCGGCTCCAGCGTCACGGTCTCGCCATTGGGCAGTTCGATCTTCTTGGGCGACTTGATCGCCGGATCGATCGACCCTATGCGCACGTTGAGCCCCGCCATGTGGAAGATGCGCACGAGTTGCGCGACGTTGGCGAGATAAAAGGTGTTCTTGGAGTGGTTTTCCGGAATGACGAGCAGGTTGCGCGCCTCCGGACAGATCTTCTCGATGGCCGCCTGCGCGGCCTGCACCGCCAGCGGCAGCATTTCCTTGGTGAGGTTGTTCCAGCCGCCCGGAAAGAGGTTGGTGTCGACCGGCGCCAGCTTGAAGCCCGCGTTGCGGATGTCGACGGCGCTGTAGAACGGCGGCGTGTGCTCCATCCACTCGAGCCGGAACCAGCGCTCGATGGCAGGCATCGAGTCGAGCACCCGCTGCTCCAGTTCGTTGATCGGGCCGGTCAGGGCGGTGACTAGATGCGGAACCATGCAGCGGCCTTGTTGGTTTTGTGCTTAAAGGTGGAGTGGAATTGTAGGATTTGGGGCTGGTCGCCCCAATGACAAGACCGCGCGCGAACGCATCGGATCGACCGCTCCCGTGCGGCTCATCAGGTCCGGACTTCGCCTTGCCCCAGCACCACGTACTTGAGCGAGGTCAGTCCTTCGATGCCCACCGGGCCGCGCGCATGGAACTTGTCGGTGCTGATGCCGATTTCGGCACCCAGGCCGAATTCGAAGCCGTCCGCGAAGCGTGTGCTCGCATTGACCATCACGCTGGCCGAATCGACCTCGCGCAGGAAGCGCTGTGCATGCACGTGGTCGCGCGTGACGATGGCGTCGGTGTGGTGGCTCGAGTAGCGGTTGATGTGCGCGATGGCCTCGTCCACGCCGGCCACCACCCTGATGCTGATGACCGCGGCGAGGTACTCCTCGTACCAGTCGGACTCCACTGCGTCGACGATCTTCGCCGGCGGGTTCACCGCGCCCAGCGCCTCGCTCTCGCGCAGGATGGCGGCGGCCGCCGGGTCGCAGCGCATTTCCACGCCCTTGGCCGCGAAGATGGCGGCGATCTCGGGCAGGAAGTCCTCGGCCACCGCGGCCGACACCAGCAGGCCTTCGGCGGCGTTGCAGGGGCTGTACTTCTGGGTCTTGGCGTTGTCGACGATGCGCAGCGCCATCTCGAATTCGGCCGTGTCATCCACGTAGACGTGGCAGTTGCCGTCCAGGTGCTTGATGACCGGCACCTTGGCGTCGCGGCTGATGCGCTCGATCAGGCCCTTGCCGCCGCGCGGAATGATCACGTCGACAAATTCCGGCATGGCGATCAGCTGGCCGACGGCCTCGCGGTCGGTGGTCTGCACCAGCTGCACCGCCTCGACCGGCAGGCCGGCCTCGGCTAGCGCCTCGGACACCAGCAGCGCCAGCGCCTTGTTCGACTCGATGGCCTCCGAGCCGCCGCGCAGGATGGCGGCGTTGCCGCTCTTGATCGCCAGGCTCGCGGCCTCGATGGTCACGTTGGGCCGGCTCTCGTAGATCATGCCGAACACGCCGATCGGCACGCGCATCTGTCCCACGCGGATGCCGCTGGGCTGCTGCTTCATGCCGATGATCTCGCCGATGACGTCGGCCATGCCGGCGAGCTGCTCGCAGCCCTGGGCGACGGTCTCGATGACCTTGGGCGTGAGCTTCAGGCGATCGACCATCGGGGCAGGCAGGCCGGCGGCGGTGGCGCGCTCCAGGTCCTTCTGGTTGGCGACCGCGAGCGCCGGGCCGGCTTCGCGCAGGCGGCGGGCCAGCGCCTTCAGGGCCTTGTTCTTGCTGGCCGCATCGGCACGGGCCATGAGGAATGCGGCGGTCTTGGCTTGCAGGCCCAGGGCCTGCATGTGTTCGCTTACGTTGAACGCGTTCATCGGGCTATTTTCCCACGCCGACCCGTGGCCCGGCTGGCGCAGGCCTTTTGGCGGCTGGAGCCGCCAGCCCGCTTCGCCGGGCAGCCTTCAGGCGCGCCGCGGCGTGCCGCCCGCGCTGCCGCAGGCGCGGCACAGCATCAGCGCCAGCCGCTGCAGCGCCTGCCAGCCGCTGGCGGGCCAGTCTGGCTGCTTCAGCCCCTTCACGATGCCGTCCACCACGTGCGCGGCACGCAGCAGGCGCGCCAGCATGCGGTCGTCCAGGCGCGGCAGCACGCGCTCGAAGGCGCGCTCGCGCGGGCCCCAGATGCGGTTCTCGCGCAGCGCCATCGGCAGCGGGCGCCCCGAGGCCATGGCGTCCTTCACGCGCTTGAGGGCGCGTATGTCCTCGGCGATCGCGTAGTGCACCAGCACTTCGGCCTCGCCCTCGGCCTGCAGGCCGTCGAGCATGCGCGCCACGCGCTGCGGATTGCCCGCCAGCACGGCCTCGGAGAGTTTGAACACGTCGTAGCGCGCCACGTTGTTGACCGCGCCTTCCACCTGCTCCCAGCTCAGCTCGCCGGCCGGATGCAGCAGCGCGAGCTTCTGGATCTCCTGGTGCGCGGCCAGCAGGTTGCCTTCCACGCGATCGGCGAAGAACTGCAGCGTGCGCTGCCCCTCGTCGCCGGGCATCACGCGCTGGCCCTGCTGGCCCAGGCGCTGTGCGATCCACTGCGGCAGCGCATTGCGCTCGATGGGGTCGACCTGGATGCTCGCGCCGTTGTTCTCCAGCGCCGAGAACCAGGCGCCGGTGCGCGTGGCCTTGTCCAGCCGCGGCAGCATCACCAGCGTGAGCGTGCTGTCGTTGCCGGGCGCCGCCTCCGCCAGTTGCTGCAGGGCTGCGCTGCCGTCCTTGCCGGGCTTGCCCGAGGGAATGCGGATCTCGACGATCTGCTTGTCCGCGAAGAGCGACAGCGAGCCCCCGGCCGCGAGCACCGCGCTCCAGTCGAAGTGCGCGCCGGCCACGGTGTAGGAGCTGCGCTCGGTGTAGCCCTGCGCGCGCGCCGCCGAGCGAATGGCGTCGGCCGCCTCCTGCGCGAGCAGCGGCTCGTCGCCGTGGATCGTGTAGAGCGGCTTCAGGCCCTTCTGCAGATGGGCCCCGAGCTGGGCGCTGGCAAGTTGCATGGAATCGGAAAAGCCGGGCTCAGATTTCCTTGAGCGCCGCCAGCCGCCGCATCAGCTGCTGCGCGATGTCCGACTGCATGTCGCGGAACAGCAGGTCGGCCTCGCCTTCCTTGGCCAGCGCGTTGGTCTCGTTGAAGCTCAGGTCGCGCGTCTGCGAGACGTCGGTGGGCGGCAGCAGGTCCTTGCCGCCCGGGGTGCGCAGCTTGAAGCGCACCTTCAGCTGAAGCTGCAGCTCGCGCACGAGGCCCGCAGAATTGGTCGAGATCACGATGCGGTTGCGGTCCTCGCCCAGGATCTCGAGCACGACGTCGGCCTTGGATGCATCCTCGGCCGACATCACTGTCACGGTGCCAGTAGCCCGCAGCTCGCGCCGGATCTGGTTGATCATGGCCGAGTTGCCCGACACCGACAGCGACTTGAACGCGAAGACCGGCGCCTTGCGCAGCTCGAAGCCGCAGCCGGCCAGGCCCAGCGAGGCGCCGGCCGCCAGCCCGAGGAGGAGGCCGCGGCGCGGCAGCGAGACGTTGCGAGTGTTCATGCTTGCTTGGATGGTTGAGCCGTTCGTGCGGCGTTTCAGATGACCACGTTGACCAGGCGGCCCGGAACCACGATCACGCGCTTGGCGGACGCCCCCTCGGCGAAGGCCACGAAGTCGTCGCAGGCCAGCGCGAGCTTCTCGATCTCGTCCTTCGAGGCGCCTGCCGGCACGCTGAGCTTGCCGCGCAGCTTGCCGTTGACCTGCAGCATGAGCTCGATCTCGTCCTGCACCAGCGCGCCCACGTCGACCACGGGCCAGGGCGCGTCGAGCAGGCCGCCCAGGTCCTTGTCGTAGCCGAGCTCGCTCCACAGCTGCTGGGCGATGTGCGGCGTGGCCGGATAGAGGCAGCGCAGCAGGATGCCGAAGCCCTCGCGCAGCGCGGCCAGGTCGCCCGGCGTTCCTTCGGACTTGAAGCCTTCCAGCGCGTTGAGCAGCTTCATCGCACCCGACACCACCGTGTTGTATTGCATGCGCTGGTAGTCGTAGTCGACCTGGCGCAGCACGGTGTGCACCTCACGGCGCAGCGCCTGGGCGTTCTTGCCGAAGGCCTGGCCGGCCACGGCCACCGGAGCCACGTCGGCCTGCGAGACGCCGAAGTTCCACACGCGGCGCAGGAAGCGGAAGCTGCCCTCGACGGCCGCGTCGTTCCACTCGAGCGTGGCCTCGGGCGGCGCGGTGAACATGGTGTACAGGCGCGCGGTGTCGGCGCCGTACTTCTCGATGAGGTCCTGCGGGTCTACACCGTTGCGCTCGCTCTTGCCCATCTTGCCGACGCCACCGTATTCGACCTTCGTGCCGTCGGCCGCGGTGCCGCCGACGATGCGGCCCTGGGCGTCGAGCACGGGCGTGACTTCGGAGGGCGGGAAGTAGTCCTTGCCGCCCTTCGCGTTGCGCGAGTAGAAGATGTGATTGAGCACCATCCCCTGCGTCAGCAGCTTGCTGAAGGGCTCGTCGGCCTTCAGCAGGCCGAGGTCGCGCATCACCTTGGTCCAGAAGCGCGCATACAGCAGGTGAAGAATGGCGTGCTCGATGCCGCCGATGTACTGGTCCATCGGCATCCAGTAGTCGGCGCCCTCGGCCACCATCGCCGCGTCGTTCTTCGGGTCGCAGTAGCGCATGAAGTACCACGACGAGTCGACGAAGGTGTCCATCGTGTCGGTCTCGCGCCGCGCGGGCTTGCCGCACACGGGGCACACCACGCCGGCATGGAAGCCCTCGTGCTTGTGCAGCGGGTTGCCCGAGCCGTCGGGCACGCAGTCGGTGGGCAGTACCACCGGCAGGTCCTTCTCCGGGACGGGCACCGCGCCGTGCTCTTCGCAATGGATGATCGGGATCGGCGTGCCCCAGTAGCGCTGGCGGCTCACGCCCCAGTCGCGCAGGCGCCAGGTGGTCTGCATCTCGCCCAGGCCCTTCTGGCCCAGCGCATGCGCCACGGCTGCAACGGCCTCCTTGTAGGTCATGCCGCTGAAGTTGTCGGAGTTGATGGTCACGCCGCGCTGCTTGTCGGCGTACCAGTCCTGCCACTTGTGATAGTCGAAGTGCGGCTCGTCGTCGACCAGCACCACCTGGATGATCTCGATGCCGTACTTGTTGGCGAACGCGAAGTCGCGCTCGTCGTGCGCGGGCACACCCATCACGGCGCCATCGCCGTAGCTCATCAGCACGTAGTTGCCGACCCACACCGGCACCTGCTCCTCGGTGATCGGGTGCATCACCGTGAGGCCGGTGGGCACGCCCTTCTTCTCCTGCGTGGCCAGCTCGGCCTCGGTGGTGCCGCCGCTCTTGCACTCCTCGATGAAGGCCGCGACCTTGGGGTCGAGCGTGGCGGCGTGCGCGGCCAGCGGGTGCTCGGGCGCGACAGCGCAGAAGGTCACGCCCATGATGGTGTCGGCACGCGTGGTGAACACGTACATGCGGCCGTCCTGGATCAGCTTGCCGTCGGCGCCCTTGATGTCATGCGTGAAGGCGAAGCGCACGCCCTCGCTCTTGCCGATCCAGTTCTCCTGCATCAGCTTGACGCGCTCGGGCCAGCCCGGCAGCTTGTGCTGGGTGTGCTCGAGCAGTTCCTCGGCGTAGTCGCTGATCTTCAGGTAGTAGCCCGGGATCTCGCGGCGCTCGACCGTGGCGCCGGTGCGCCAGCCCTTGCCGTCGATCACCTGCTCGTTGGCCAGCACGGTCTGGTCGACCGGGTCCCAGTTGACCACCTGGGTCTTGCGGTAGGCGATGCCCTTCTCGAGCATCTTCAGGAACAGCCACTGGTTCCACTTGTAGTAGCTGGGGTCGCAGGTGGCGATCTCGCGGCTCCAGTCGATGGCCAGCCCCATGGCCTGGAGCTGGCCCTTCATGTAGGCGATGTTCTCGTAGGTCCACTTGGCCGGCGGCACGCCGTTCTTCAGCGCCGCGTTCTCGGCCGGCAGGCCGAAGGCGTCCCAGCCCATCGGCATCAGCACGTTGTAGCCGCTCATGCGCAGGTAGCGCGTGAGCATGTCGTTGATCGTGTAGTTGCGCACGTGGCCCATGTGCAGCTTGCCGCTGGGGTACGGCAGCATCGAGCAGGCGTAGTACTTCTTGCGGCTCGCGTCCTCGGTGACGCGGTAGGCATCGGCGGCGCTCCATTGCGCCTGGGCAGCGGACTCGACGTCGCTGGGTTTGTAGCTGGGATTCATGGCGGTTCGGCAAGAGCCCGGCTCGGGAGCGGCCGGGAACGCGGGATTATCGCGCCGGACTAGACTCGCCCCCAGGCTGCGCGCACTTCGTGTCGCTTCGCCAACCCCCTTCCGGGGGCAACACCTGCGGCCCGGCGAAGCCGGTTCCGCGGTGTTTCGCGAAGAATGCATGCCTGCCCGTTACCTGATGCGGACGAAAAACACACCATGAAACTGCGCCTCAAACACCTCGCCCTGGCCCTCGCGGCCGCCGCCGGCCTTGCCGCCACCTCCGCTTGGGCTCAGCAGAACGACAAACCCCTGCGCATCGTCGTGCCCTTCGCCACCGGCGGCGCGCAGGACGTCATCGCCCGCTACCTGGGCGCCAAGCTCACCGACAAGCTCGGCCAGCCGGTCATCATCGACAACAAGGCCGGCGCCGGCGGCATCGTGGCCGCCGATGCGGTGGCCAAGGCGACCGACGGGGCCACGGTGCTGCTGGCCACGGGCGGCGCGGTAACCATCGCGCCGCACCTGCAGGCCAGGCTGCCCTACGACCCGGTCCACGAGCTGGTGCCGGTCGCCCTGGTGGCCGACACGCCCATGACGCTCTCGGTGCGCGCCGAAAGCCCCTACAAGACGGTGGCAGACGTGCTGCGCGACGCCAAGGCCAGGCCGGGCCAGGTGACCTACGCATCCACCGGCAACGGCACCGTCTCGCACCTGACCGGTGCGCTGCTGGCCCAGGCCAGCGGCGTGAACCTGCTGCACGTGCCCTACCGCGGCGCCGCGCCGGCCCTCACCGACCTGCTCGGCGGCCAGGTGGCGACCATCGTGACCAGCGTGGCCTCGATCGAGCCCATGGTCGCCAGCGGCAAGGCCCGCGTGCTGGGTACCTTCTCGCGCGCGGCGCTGCCGAGCATGGGCTCCGCCCCGACCATCGGCGAGGCGACAGGCCTGCCGGGCATGGAAGTGCCGGTCTGGGTCGGCGTGATGGCGCCCGCGCGCATGCCGGCGGCGAGCGTCGAGAAGCTTTCCGCGGCGCTGGTCGAGGCGTGCAACCTGCCGGAGACGAAGCAGCGCTTCGCCCAACTGGGCGCGGTGAACACCTGCGGCGGGCCTGCAGCGCTCGGCAAGGTCGTGACCGAGGACAGCCAGCGTTGGGCCAAGGTGATCAAACAGGGCGGAATCAAGGTTGACTAGCTTGGCTCTCCCCCAGGCTTCGCGCACTTCGTGTCGCTTCGCCAACCCCCTCGCCGGGGGCAACACCGGTGGCCCGGCAAAGCCGGTTCCACGGTGTTCACGAATGGGGATGCGCCTGTGACGGTCGCGGCGAAGCGGTATCGCGTCGGCATCGCCGGCGCCGGAGCGATCGCGCTGGCCAGCGCAGCTTGGCTGCGGCGGGCAGGCCATGGCGTCACGATCTGGTCGCCGGGCGGCCGGGGCGCGGATGCCCTGCGCACGCAGCCGCTGGAAGCCGGCGGCATCGAGTCTTTCTCGGTGAACGTCGAGGTCGCAGACGACGCAGCCGGGCTCTGCGCCGCCTCCGACGTGCTGCTGATCGCCCTGCCGGTCAACGGCCACAGGCGCGTGATGGACGCGCTGCTGCCCTTCCTGCGCGATGGCCAGACGGTCATCGTCAGCTCGATGGCCTCGCTGTCCTCGCTCTACCTGCACGAGGCCGCGGTACGCGCGGGTTTGCAGCGGCTCACCGTCGCCAGCTTCGGCACCACGGTGCTGACAGCGCGCCGCGAGTCCGGCACGCAGGTCCGCGTGATGACGCGGCGCAAGGCGGTCGGCGTCTCCGCCCTGCCCGCCGGCCGGGTCGACGAAGCTGTCGCGCTGTGCACCAGTCTCTTCGGCCAAGGCTTCTCCGCGCAGGGCAGCGCGCTCGCCAGTGCCCTGGGCAACGTCAATCCGCAGTCGCACGGGCCGCTCGCGGTGTTCAACTGGACGCGCATCGAGCGCGCCGAGAACTGGCCGCAGTACCACTGCATGACGCCCGGCGTGTCGCGCGCGATCGAGGCGCTCGATGCCGAGCGCCGCGCCGTGGCGGCCGCCTTCGGCATCGAGCTCGGCCCCATCGAGGCGCATTTCGCGCGCTCCTTCGGCACCACCGCCGAGAAGCTCGCCGACATTGCCGCCGAACTGCACGCCAAGCGCGGCGGCCCGCCCGGCCCCACGCAGACGGACACGCGCTACCTGAGCGAGGACATGCCCTACGGCCTGGCCTTCGTCGAGGCGCTGGGTGCCATCGCCGGAGTGCCGACGCCCGCGACCCGCACCATCGTGGATGCGGCCTCGCTGGTCAACGGCATCGACTACCGCCGCGAGAACGACCTCGTCGGGCCGCTGGGCCTGGCCGACGAAACGGTCGCCGGCCTGCTCTCCCGCCTATGAGACGTCGGAGGCCTCGGCCTCGGGAAACACCGGTTCCCCGAGGTTGAGCATCAGCCGGTTGGCCCAGGCGAAGATGGCCACCGAGTGGATCAGGTCGAGGATCTCCAGCTCGCCCAGCCCCACGTCCTTGAGCTTGCGCATGTCGTCGGCCGTGACCTTGTCGGGCTCGGCGCCCAGGCGGATCGAGAACTCGACGATGGCCTTCTCGCGTTCCGTGGTGCCGGCGCCCTCAGGCTCCTCGAACACCTGCGAGATCACGTCGTTGCGCCTGGCCAGCTGCTCGAAGCGCTGCGCGTGCACCGAGGCGCAGTACACGCAGCCGTTGACGCGCGATTCCACCGTGGCGCCCAGCTCGCGCTCGGCGCGCGGCATGCCGCCCGGCGCGAACATGATCGCGTTGAAGGCGATGGAGCGCTGCAGCAGGATCTCGGGCTGGTGCGCCAGCACCAGGAAATAGGGCGAGGTGCGCGCCTGCGGGCTCATCTCGTCCAGCGCCGCGAGCTGCTCGGGCGTGGCGGTATCCACGTTCACCGTGTCCAGCCACGGCTTCCACTTGAGCACTTCGTTGGTGAAGCCCTTGATGCGGATCGGGGCGTTCATGCCGACACCTCCAGCGCGGCCAGCGCCTTCAGGCCCGCCGCGACGCGGATCTGGTACGACAGGAAGGCGATCAGCTGGCTCATCGCCACGATGGCCGGCGTCGACAGGCCGCTCGCAGCCAGCGACTGAACGGCAGCCTTGTCGCCCTCGATGGGACGCTCGATCAGCTTGCCGGTGAAGGCCAGCATGGCCTGCAGGCGCGCGTCGGCCACGGGCTTGCCGGCATCGACCGCCGCGACCGCGGCCGCGTCGGCGCCTTCGGCCAGGAGCCGGTCGCGGTAGTGCGCGGCCAGGCTGTCGGCCTTCGACACGCGGCAGGCGTGCAGCGCCACCAGCAGCCGCTCGGTCACCGAGATGCCCTCGACGGCGGGGGAAAACATCGCGTCGTAGCTGCCCTGCGTCGCGGCGAGCACCTTTTCGCGCTGGCGGCGCAGCGTCCAGGTGGGCTGGTCCGGCGCCAGGGGGACGACGGCATCGATCACATCAGTAGTGCTTGTCATGGTTCGTTCTTTTCTCAGTTTCTTTCCTTGGGCGGCAGCGCGGGCGTCCATTCGTCGCCGAAGAGTTCCGGCTCCGCGAACTCCTGCAGGTAGGCCCAGTGCTGGTCGAAATCCTCGCGGTAGAACAGGCTGGCAATGCCGCCGGCCAGCCGCCTGGCACCGTCGCTGATGGCCGGGATGTCGCCCGACACCGTTCCGTGCGACAGCGCCGCCGGGTAGCAGAAGCAGTGAATGCGCCCGAGCCCCGGGCATTCGCCGGGCGCGCGCTCCTTGAACTCGAAGGCCGGGCCTAGGTCGGGCGAGTCGGCCAGTTCCTGGTCTTCGTCGCCCGGGGCGGGCGTGAAACGGTCCTTCCAGGTTCGCACGTGGGACGCGATGGCCGCGAACTCGGGACGGGCGGGCCAGTCGACCTTGAAGCCGGTCGAGACGATCAGGAAGTCGAACTCGAAATCGCCCTTGGGCGTCGACACCACCATCGCGTCGCCCTTCGATTCGACCGACAACACCGGGCAGCCGAAGTTGAAGAAGGCATTGGAATGGCGCGACACCCGCAGCGTGCTGCCGTGCGGCGGCGGGACGTTGAGTACGTTGATGTAGTGGCGAATGCGCCACTTGAGCTCGTCCGGCAGGTCGTAGTGGCCCTGCGTGAGCCCCGGCACGCCGGCGCCCTTGCCCTTGTTGACGCGCGGCAGGTCGGGGCGGCGGATCAGCAGCTCGACGCTGTGCGCGCCGGCTTCCAGCGCGGTGGCGGCGCTGTCCATGGCCGAGGAACCCGCGCCGATCACGCCCACGCGCAGGCCCTTGAGCTTGCCGTAGTCCATCTCGTCGGAGGAATGCGCCCACTTCGAGCGCGGCAGGGCGTTCACGAAGGCCGGCACGGCCGGGCCGCCGAGGCCATCGCGCCCGGTGGCCAGCACCAGGCGACGGGCCAGCACGCTGCTGACTTCGCCTTCGCTCGAGCGCAGGTCGAGGCGCACGCCGGTTGCATCGGGCAGGGGATGGATCGCCGTGACCGTCATGCCGTTGCGCACGTCCACGTTCATCACGCGGCGGTACCAGACGAGGTAGTCCATCCACTGCAGGCGCGGGATCTTGTCCATCGCCGCCCAGGCCTCCAGCCCGAACTGGGCCTCGAACCAGGCGCGGAAGGTGAGCGCGGGCAGGCCCAGTGCGGGACCGGTAAGTTCCTTGGGCGAGCGCAGCGTCTCCATGCGGGCCGTGGTGGCCCACGGGCCTTCGCTGCCGGCGGGCGAACGATCGAACACCACGGCGCGGATGCCCAGCTGCGCCAGCGCCACCGAGGCGGCCAGCCCGGCCTGCCCGCCGCCGATGATGGCCACGTCGATCATGGCCTCGCCATTGGCGGCCTGCCGCGGCGGCATCCAGTTGCGGGCGGGCCAGCCGAGGTAGGAAAGGTCCTGGGCGAGCCGGGCCTCGAGCGCGGCCAGGGAGGAAGAAGGGGAAGCGGGATCTGGAATCGTCATTTTCAAAACCGGGAACGGCGCTCAGTGTAGAAAGCTTCACGCCCCCCATGCCGTGCTCCGACGCCCGCATGGCCGTATCACTGGCCCGGATTTCGCATGCCACAATGATTTTCAGACCACAGGGACCGGCATGGCCAGCAGCAAAACCGACGGCAGCGACAGCGAATGGTGGCGCGGCGCGGTGATCTACCAGATCTACCCGCGCAGCTTCATGGACAGCAACGGCGACGGCATCGGCGACCTGCCGGGCATCACGTCCCGGCTGGAGCACGTGGCCGGCCTCGGCGTCGATGCCATCTGGGTCTCGCCCTTCTTCCGCTCGCCGATGAAGGACTTCGGCTACGACGTGTCCGACTACCGCGCGGTCGATCCGCTCTTCGGCACGCTGGCCGACTTCGACGCCATGCTGGCGCGGATGCACGCGCTGGGCCTGAAGCTCATCATCGACCAGGTGCTCTCGCACACCTCCGACCAGCACGCCTGGTTCGCCGAAAGCCGCAGCTCCCGCGACAACCCCAAGGCCGGCTGGTACGTGTGGGCCGACCCGAAGCCCGACGGCACGCCGCCGAACAACTGGCTGTCGGTCTTCGGCGGCCCGGCCTGGCAGTGGGACTCGCGCCGGCGCCAGTACTACCTGCATAGCTTCCTGGCCGAGCAGCCCGACCTGAACTTCCACTGCGCCGAGGTGCAGCAGGCGCTGCTGGGCGAGGTGCGCTTCTGGTGCGAGCGGGGGGTGGACGGCTTCCGCTTCGACGCCTGCAACCACCAGTTCCACGACGCGCTGCTGCGCGACAACCCGCCGGCCTCGCTGGCCTCCATCGGCGAGGTCAGCACGGTGCGCGCCGACAACCCGTACGCGATGCAGCAGCACCTGTACGACAAGAGCCAGCACGAGAACCTGGCGTTCCTCGAAGGGCTGCGCCGGCTGCTCGACGAGTACGGCGCAGTGGCGCTGGGCGAGGTCGGCGACGAGAACGCGCCGCCGGTCATGGCCCAGTACACCGAACTCGGCAAGCGCCTGCACCTGGCCTACAGCTTCAGCCTCCTGACGGCCGACCACAGCCCCGCGCACCTGCGCCACCAGGTCGAGGCGCTCGACAGCGCGCTCGCGCCCACCGGCGGCTGGGGCTGCTGGGCAGTGTCGAACCACGACGTGCCGCGCGTCGCCACCCGCTGGAGCGGCGGCGGCGCGCCCGACACGCGCCGCGACCGGCTCTGGCTCGCACTGCTGCTCTCGCTGCGCGGCAGCGCCAGCATCTACCAGGGCGAGGAACTGGGCCTGCCCGAGGCCGAGGTGCCTTTCCAGCTGCTGCAGGACCCGTACGGCCGAGCCTTCTGGCCCGAGTTCAAGGGCCGCGACGGCTGCCGCACGCCGATGCCCTGGACCGGCGAGGCGCCCAACGGCGGCTTCACCACCGGCACCCCCTGGCTGCCGGCATACGGCCCGCACCTGCTGCTGGCCATCGAACGCCAGGCCGCCGACCCCGATTCGATGCTCGCCTTCAGCCGCACCCTGCTGCACTGGCGGCGCACCCAGCCGCTGCTGCGCACCGGCGGCATCCGCTTCTTCGACACGCAGGAGCCGCGGCTGCTGCACTTCGAGCGGTACGGCGACGGCGCTTCGCCGCTGCAGGCGATCTTCAACTTCGGCGGCGAGCCCGTGTCGATGCCGCTGCCGGACGGACTGACACCTCTTGTCGGACAGCCGCTGGCGGCGACCTCCGTCATCCACACCTCCGACGGAAAGCGCATGCTGCAAATGGCGCCGTACGGCGTCTTCTTCGGCGCGTCCGCCGGGGAAGGATGAAGCCGAGCCCGATCACCATGCCCTTGAAGCCGCTGCCAGAGTCCGAAATCCACGCGCTGATGCGCGCGGAGCATGGCGATGCCTTCGCCGTGCTCGGCCCGCACGAGACGCCCGAGGGCCTGGTCGTGCGCGCGCTGCTGCCCGGCGCCCAGCATGTGGCGGTGGTGCATTCGCGCACCGGCTGGCCGCTGTCGATACTCACGCGCCACCCGGAGTCCGATTTGTTCAGCGGCCTCGTTCCGGCCGCCGAGGCGCGCATGGGCTATTCCTTCCAGGTCGACTGGGATACGCACACCTCGCGGCTCGAAGACCCCTACCGCTTTCCGTTCGTGCTCGGCGAGACCGACGTGTGGCTGCTGGCCGAGGGCACGCACCTGCGGCCGTGGGAGCGGCTGGGCGCGCACCTGCGCGAGATGGACGGCGTGAAGGGCGTGGCCTTCGCGGTCTGGGCGCCGAATGCGAAGCGCGTGTCGGTAGTCGGCAGCTTCAACAACTGGGACGGCCGGCGCCACATGATGCGGCTGCGCCGCGAGTGCGGCGTGTGGGAGATCTTCGCGCCGCACGTGTCCGTGGGCGACAGCTACGAGTTCGAGATCCTGTCGGCGCAAGGCGAGGTGCTGCGCAAGGCCGACCCATTCGCCTTCTCCGCGCAGCTGCGCCCCGACACCGCCTGCGTGGTGCAGCCCCTGCCCGCGCCGGTGAAGATGCCCGAAGGCCGCGCCGCCGCCAATGGCCGCGACGCGCCCATCAGCATCTATGAAGTGCACCTGGGCTCGTGGCGCCGCAAGAACGGCCACGAGTGGCTGGACTACCGCGAGCTGGCCGACACGCTGGTGCCGTACGCGCGCGACATGGGCTTCACGCACATCGAGCTGCTGCCCGTGAGCGAGCACCCCTTCGACGGCTCGTGGGGCTACCAGCCCATCGGCCTCTATGCGCCAACCTCCCGCTTCGGCACGCCGGGCGACTTCCGCCATTTCGTCGAAGCCGCGCATGCGGCCGGGCTGGGCGTGATCCTGGACTGGGTGCCCGCACACTTCCCGACCGATTCGCACGGCCTGGGCCGCTTCGACGGCACCGCACTTTATGAGTACGCCGACCCGCGCGAAGGCTTCCACAACGACTGGCAGACGCTGATCTTCAACTACGCGCGCACGGAAGTCCGCAACTACCTCGTCGGCAACGCGCTGTACTGGCTGGAGCGCTACGGCGTCGACGGCCTGCGCGTCGACGCCGTGGCTTCCATGCTCTACCGCGACTACAGCCGCAAGTCGGGCGAGTGGATTCCCAACGCACTGGGCGGCCGAGAGAACCTGGAAGCCATCGAATTCCTGCGCCGCATGAACCGCGTGGTCGGCGTCGAGCGGCCCGGCACGGTGACCATCGCCGAGGAGTCGACCAGCTTTCCCGGCGTGACCCGCCCGCCCGAGGACGGCGGCCTGGGCTTCCACTACAAGTGGAACATGGGCTGGATGAACGACACCCTGACGTATGCCGGCACCGACCCGGTCTATCGCAAGCACCATCACCGGCAGATCACTTTCGGCCTGATGTACGCGCACAGCGAGAACTTCGTGCTGCCGCTGTCGCACGACGAAGTTGTGCACGGCAAGGGGTCGATGATCGGGCGCATGCCCGGCGACGAATGGCAGAAGTTCGCGGGCTTGCGCAACCTGTATGGGTACCTCTGGGCTTATCCGGGGAAGAAGCTGCTCTTCATGGGTGGGGAGTTTGCGCAGTACGCGGAGTGGAATGCGGATCGCAGCCTGGACTGGCATCTGCTGGAGCATGCGTCGCACCAGGGGGTGCGGAGGCTGGTGCGGGATCTGAACAATGTTTATCGGCACTTTCCGGCGCTGCATGAGCTCGATCATGAGGCTCGGGGGTTCGAGTGGGTCGTGCATGACGACTCGGATCAGTCGGTGTTTGCGTTCGTGCGGCGGGCTCGCGATGGGGCCTTTGTTGTCGTGGTCTGCAACTTCACGCCTGTGCCTCGGATGGGGTATCGCTTGGGGGTTCCTTCTGCCGGTTCCTATCGGGAGGTCATCAATACCGATGGGGTTGTTTATGGGGGGAGTGGTGTGGGGAACGGGGTGGTTGACAGCTCTCCTGTTGCCTGGCATGGGAAGGCGGATTCGATTTCGATCGATGTGCCTCCGTTGGGTACCTTGATGTGGGTGCTGGTTTGATGACTTGGGTGGGTTGCTTTCCGGGGCCGGGTCTCGGCCCGGCGGCCGACTCACTTTCTTTTGCTTCGCCAAAAGAAAGTAAGCAAAGAAAAGGCGACCCTACTGTCCGCGTCCCTCCGCTTCGCTACGGGCAACCTGCGGTGCTCGACGTAGGAGGGGGTCCGCAGAACTCGCTCCACTTCGTTACGCTCAAACAGCTGCGGCCCTTATCCCTCCTACGTCTGCGCTCCTCGGCGCAGCCAGAAGGGAGTTGGGGACCAAACAGGCCATCGCTGCGCTCGGCCCTTGAACAGCACGGACTGGCCTTCGCTTCGCTCGGCCACGCATCGAACCCCTGCGGCTTCACCAAACTTGACGATCCGTTCCAAGCACAGCAGGCGCGAAGCGCCTGCTGTGCCTTGGGGGCCGAGCAACGCGATGGCCCGGGCATCTCCCCTCCCCTCTGGCTGCGCCGAGGAGCGCAGCGTTTCGCGGATCAGGGCTCGCAGCTGTCTGAGCGAAGCGAGTTCTGCGAGACCCCGCGAAACGCGAGCACCGCAGGTTGCCCCTTCGCAAAGCGAAGGGGTCGCAGACAGTGGGGTCGCCTTTTCTTTGCCTACTTTCTTTTGGCGAAGCAAAAGAAAGTAGGTCGCCCGCCGGGGCGAGTCCCGGCCTCGGGAAGCAAACTCCCAGAGGAGCCAACAGCATGCTGAGCCCAGGCAAGCCCTACCCCTTAGGCGCAACCGCGTCGCAACAAGGCGTCAACTTCGCTCTCGCAGCTCCGACGGCAGAAGCCGTAGACCTGTGCATCTTCGACACCACAGGCAACAACGAACAACAACGCCTGAGCCTGAAAGAACAAACAGACGGCATCTGGCACGCCCACCTCCCCAGCGGCAAGCCAGGCCTCGTCTACGCCTACCGCGTCCACGGCCCCTGGAATCCGAAAACAGGCCACCGCTTCAACCCATCGAAGCTACTCCTCGACCCCTACGCCCGCGAAATCACAGGCACCTACGACGGCAGCGACCTCTTCCTCGGCCACGACCCCGCGAACCCGGAAAAAAGAGACCCTCGAGACAACGCAGCAGTCGCACTCAAGGCCCGGGTAGCAACCCCTCTGGCCCCGGCAGCAACAGCAGGCCACGCCCGCATCGCACCAGGCGACCGCGTCCTCTACGAACTCCACGTCAAGGGCCAGACCAAGCTCAACCCCGCGGTCCCCGCACCGCTGCGCGGCACCTACGCCGGCCTCGCCGAGCCCGCCGTGCTCGACCACCTCCAGCGCCTGGGCGTCACCACCCTGAGCCTCATGCCCGTGCAGCACCGTGCCGACGAGCCCCGCCTGCTGCGCATGGGCCTGAGCAACTACTGGGGCTACAACACCATCGGCTGGTTCGCTCCGGAGGCCCGCTACTGGAGCGGCCGCCCCGCCACCACGCCCGCCAGCGAGTTCCGCGCGATGGCCGACGCGATCCACGCGCGCGGCATGGAGCTGGTGATCGACGTGGTCTACAACCACAGCGCCGAGAGCGACGAGCTCGGCCCGACGCTGTCGATGCGCGGCATCGACAACGCGCTCTACTACCACCTGCGCACCGACGACCGCTCGCTCTACGAGAACTGGGCCGGCACCGGCAACTGCCTGAACCTCGGCGAGCCGCGCGTGTTGCAGCTGGTGATGGACAGCCTGCGCTTCTGGGCCTGCGAGATGGGCGTCGACGGGTTCCGCTTCGATCTGGCGCCGGTGCTCGGGCGCGCCGACGCGCAGCGCGGCTTCGACCCACGCGCGCCCTTCTTCGCCGCGATCGCGCAGGACCCGGTGCTCTCGCGCACGCTGCTCATCGCCGAGCCCTGGGACATCGGCCCCGGCGGCTACCGTCTCGGCGAGTTCCCGCCCGGCTGGCTCGAATGGAACGACCGCTATCGCGACACGCAGCGCGGCTTCTGGCTGAGGCAGGGCCACGACGACAAGGCCGGCCTTGGCGATTTCGCCCATCGCTTCGCGGCCTCCAGCACCGAGTTCGCACACCGGGGCCGGGCGCCGACGGCGAGCGTCAACTTCATCACCGCGCACGACGGCTTCACGCTGCGCGACCTGGTGAGCTACGACGAGCGCCACAACCTCGCCAACGGCGAGAACAACCGCGATGGCCACGGCCACAACCTCAGCAACAACTGCGGCGCGGAAGGGCCGAGCGACGACCCTGCCGTGCTGGCCCTGCGCACCCGGCTGCAGCGCGCGCTGCTCGCCACGCTGATGCTGTCCCAGGGCACGCCGATGCTGCTGGCCGGCGACGAGCTCGGCCATAGCCAGCAGGGCAACAACAACGCCTACTGCCAGGACAACGACACCACCTGGCTTGCATGGATCGGCACCTCCGCCCCCGGAAGCGACGCGGCGCGCCTGGGCGCCTTCATCGCGCGCCTCGCCGCGCTGCGCCGCGAGGCCCCTGCACTGCGCAGCACGCGCTGGTGGCCGGCCGAACCAGTGCCCGGCGACTCGTCGTCCCCCGGCATCCGCTGGCTGCGCCCCGACGGCGAGCCGATGACGCCCGCCGACTGGAACGACACGGGCACGGCCCTTGCAATCCACTTTGGGCATGGGACAACGGCAAAGGAAGGCGACGGGAGCAGTTCATGGCTGGTGATGGTGAACGCGGGAGCGCAGGCCGTGTCGTTCACGCTGCCGCCGGGCGCGTGGCTCCTCTGCCTGAGCACCGATCCGGAGGCCGACACAGGCGACGGCCCTCGGGCGCTGGAAGGCACTGCACAAGTGCCGTTTTCGAGCATCGGGATTGCAAGAACGTAGAAGCCAGCCGCCCGGCGCGGTGCTAGTCTCGATGCAGAAACTCTGACGGCGTATTCCAGCCAGGCGAACGACCAACAAGACGGAGACTCAGGATGGACAACCCCACACCGCAAGCGCAGCTGCCGCAGCACGAGCTGCAGGCCCATCAACTGGTACGCCGCACCATCGCCCTGGTGCTGGCCGGCGGACGCGGCTCCCGCCTCAAGCAGCTGACCGACCGGCGCGCCAAGCCGGCCGTGTACTTCGGCGGCAAGTTCCGCATCATCGATTTCGCGCTGTCGAACTGCCTGAACTCCGGCATCCGGCGCATGGCGGTGGTCACGCAGTACAAGTCGCACTCGCTCATGCGCCACCTGCAGCGCGGCTGGAGCTTCCTGCGCGCGGAACTCAACGAGATGGTCGACGTGCTGCCCGCCCAGCAGCGCATGGGCGACGAGCACTGGTACCGCGGCACGGCCGACGCGGTGTTCCAGAACCTGGACATCATCCAGACCCGTTCGACCAAGCACGACTACGTGGTGGTGCTGGCCGGCGACCACATCTACAAGATGGACTACTCGCTGATGGTGAAGGACCATGCCGAGCACGGCCTGGGCTGCACGGTCGGCTGCATCGAGGTGCCGCGCATGGAGGCCACGGCCTTCGGCGTGATGGCAGTGGACGACGGCCGCCAGATCACCGACTTCCTCGAGAAGCCCGCCGACCCGCCCGCCATGCCCGGCAAGCCCGACACGGCGCTGGCGAGCATGGGCATCTACGTGTTCGACTCCGAGTACCTCTACCAGCTGCTCGAGGAAGACAACGCCAACCCGGATTCGAGTCACGACTTCGGCAAGGACATCATTCCCCGCGCCGTGGCCCAGGGCCGGGCGCTGGCCCACCCGTTCGGCATGTCGTGCGTCACGCGGGCCTCGCGCGGGCCGGAGGCCAAGACCTACTGGCGCGACGTGGGCACGATTGATGCATTCTGGGCAGCCAACCTCGACCTGGCCTCCATCACCCCGGAACTCGACATCTATGACACGGACTGGCCCATCTGGACCTACCAGCGGCAACTGCCCCCGGCCAAGTTCGTGCTCGACCGCAACGGCCACCACGGCATGACGGTCAACACCATCGTCTCGGGCGGCTGCATCGTCTCGGGCTCCAAGGTAAGCAGCTCGGTGCTGTTCTCGGGCGTGCGCGTGCATTCCTTCTGCGAGATCAACGAGGCCGTGCTGCTGCCCGACGTGGAAGTCGGCCGCGGCGCGCGGCTGAACCGCGTGGTGATCGACCGCGCCTGCGTCATCCCCGAGGACATGGTGATCGGCGAAGATGCCGAGGCGGACGCCGCGCGCTTCGAGCGCACCGAGAACGGCGTCGTGCTCGTCACCCGCGAGATGCTGAAACGGCTGACCCCGGCCTGATCCACCCCACGATGCGAATCCTCCAGGTCAGCGCAGAACTCTTTCCCCTCCTCAAGACCGGCGGACTGGCGGACATCGCCGGCGCACTTCCCCTGGCGCTCATGGCGGCCGGGCAGGACGCGCGCGTGCTGCTGCCGGGTTTTCCGGCCATCGTGGCCGGCGTGCGCGACCTCGCGCCCGTGGCCGGCTTCGACGCACCATGGGGCGAGCGCTTCGGGTTGCGGCTGGGACACATCGACATCGAGGGTGCGCCGGGCATCCCGGCCTACGTGATCGACGCGCCGGCGCTGTACGACCGGCCCGGCAACCCCTACGAAGACAGCTCGCGCCAGCCCTACGGCGACAACCACCGCCGCTTCGCCTTGCTTGGCTGGGCCGCGGCGCGGCTGGCGCAGGGGCTGGACCCGGCATGGCAGCCCGAGGTGGTGCACGCGCACGACTGGCATGCCGCGCTCGCGCCTGCCTACCTGCATTTCGCGCGGCAGTCCGGCGCCCCGCACGTGGGCAGCGTCTTCACCGTGCACAACCTGGCCTACCAGGGCATCTTCGCGCCCTGGCACTTCACGGATCTGAGCCTGCCGGGCGCCGCGTTCCAGATGAACGGCCTCGAGTACCACGGACAGGTCTCGTTCATGAAGGGCGGCCTGTGCTTCGCCGACCGGCTCACCACCGTCAGCCCCACTTACGCGCTGGAGATCCAGACGCCCGAGCAGGGCTGCGGGCTCGACGGCCTCTTGCGCCAGCGCAGCGCGGTGCTGAGCGGCATCCTCAACGCGGTCGACGACCAGGTCTGGAACCCGGCCGGCGACAGTGCGCTGGTGCAGGGCTATCACACGCCCGAAGGCCGCCACATGGCGGGCAAGGCGCGCTGCAAGTCGGTGCTGCAGCACCAGCTGGGGCTGGCCGAACGGCCGGATGCGCCGCTCTTCATCGTCGTGAGCCGCCTCACCGAGCAGAAGGGCCTGCACCTGGTGCTCGGCGGGCTCGACGCGCTGCTCGCCCAGGGCGGCCAGCTCGCGCTGCTGGGCAGCGGCGAAGCCTGGCTGGAGGAAGCCTTCCGCCAGCGCGCGGCGGCCGCGCCGCAGTCGGTGGCCGTGACCATCGGCTACAACGAGACGCTGGCCCACCAGCTCTTCGGCGCCGGCGACGTGACGCTGGTGCCCTCGCTCTTCGAGCCCTGCGGCCTCACCCAGATGTACGGCCTCAAGTACGGCAGCCTGCCGCTGGTGCGCCGCGTCGGCGGGCTGGCCGACACGGTGGTCGACAGCTCGCTGGAAGACCTGGCCAGCGGCGAGGCCACCGGCTTCGTGTTCGACCGCTTCGAGGCCGCCGACTACGAACGCGCGCTGCGCCGCGCCTTCGCGCTCTACGAGCGCGCGCCCGACTGGCGCCGCGTGCGCGGCAACGCCATGCGCCGGCCGGCCGACTGGGCTACCGCGGCCGCGCAGTACATCGACGTGTACCGGCAAAGCCTGAAATAGACAACCCTCTTCCGGGAGCGCCCCATGACGATCAAGGACTTCGCATACGACCACCCCGACCGCGACGTCGCGGCCTTCAAGCGCGCCGTGGCCAACAAGCTGATCTACGCGGTCGGCAAGGACCCTGTCGCCGCCAGCCAGGACGACTGGCTCAACGCCACCTCGCAGGCCGTGCGCGACCAGCTGGTCGAGCGCTGGATGATGACCACGCGTGCCAACTACGCGCAGGACCTGAAGCGCGTTTATTACCTGTCGATGGAGTTCCTGATCGGGCGCACCTTCACCAACGCGCTGCTGGCGGTGGACCTCTACGACACGGTGCGCGAGGCGCTGGCCGACTTCGGCGTGGACATGGCGGCGCTGTCCGAGCGCGAGCCCGACGCGGCGCTGGGCAACGGCGGCCTGGGCCGGCTGGCGGCCTGCTTTCTCGACTCGATGGCCACGCTGGGCGTACCGGGCATGGGCTACGGCATCCGCTACGAGTACGGCATGTTCCGCCAGCGCATCGTCGACGGCCAGCAGGTGGAGACGCCCGACTACTGGCTCACGCGCGGCAACCCATGGGAGTTCCAGCGGCCCGAGGTGAACTACCGCGTGCGCTTCGGCGGCCATGTGCAGAAGCGCGAGGGAGCCGGTGTGCCCAGCGGCGCGGCCGACTGGGTCGACACACACGACGTGCTCGCCGTGGCCTACGACACCATCATCCCGGGCTACGGCACGCAGGCCACCAACACGCTGCGGCTGTGGTCGGCGCGCGCCACCGAGGAGATCGACCTCTCGGCCTTCAACCGCGGCAACTACATGCAGGCGGTGGAGAGCAAGAACCACTCGGAGAACGTCTCGCGCGTGCTCTACCCCGACGACTCCACGCCCTCCGGCCGCGAGCTGCGGTTGCACCAGGAGTACTTCTTCTGCAGTGCGAGCGTGCAGGATCTGCTGCGCCGCTACCTGCGCAACCACAAGACATTCGACCAGCTCTCCGAGAAGGTCAGCATCCACCTGAACGACACGCACCCGGTGCTGGCGGTGCCCGAGCTCATGCGCCTGCTGCTCGACGAGCACGGGCTCTCATGGGACGTGGCCTGGGCGCACACGCAGAAGGTGTTCAGCTACACCAACCACACGCTGATGCACGAGGCGCTGGAGACCTGGCCGGTGGAAATGCTCGGGCGCATCCTGCCGCGGCACCTGCAGATCATCTACGACATCAACGCGAAGTTCCTCGCCACGGTGACGCAGAAGGTGGGCAACGACGTGGAGCTGATGCGCCGCCTCTCGCTGGTCGACGAGACCGGCGAGCGCCGCGTGCGCATGGCCTACGTGGCGGTGCTCGCGAGCCACTCGGTCAACGGCGTGTCGGGGCTGCACTCGGAGCTGATGAAGCAGTCGATCTTCTCGGACTTCGCGAAGATCTTTCCCGAGCGCTTCAACAACAAGACCAACGGCGTCACTCCTCGGCGCTGGCTGGCGCAGGCCAACCCGCCGCTGGCGGCGCTGCTCGACCAGCGCATCGGCAAGGGCTGGCGGCGCGACCTCTCGCAGCTGGAGGCGCTCAGGCCCATGGCCGCGCAGCCGGCCTTCGTGCGCGCCTTCCGCCATGCCAAGCGCGAGAACAAGCTGCGGCTGGCCAACTGGGTGGAGCAGCACCTGAAGATCGACATCGACACCGACGCGATGTTCGACGTGCAGGTCAAGCGCATCCACGAATACAAGCGGCAACTGCTCAACGTGCTGCACGTGGTGACGCGCTACCACCGCATCCTCGACGCACAGGCCGCTGGCACGCCGCTGGACATGATGCCGCGCGTGGTGGTGTTCGCGGGCAAGGCGGCGTCGGCGTACGCGATGGCCAAGCTGGTGATCCGGCTCATCAACGACGTGGCGGCCACCATCAACGCCGACGCGCGCGTGGGCAAGCTGCTGAAGGTGGTGTTCCTGCCGAACTACAGCGTGAGCCTGGCGGAGATCATCATGCCGGCGGCCGACCTGTCGGAGCAGATCTCCACGGCGGGCACGGAAGCCTCGGGCACCGGCAACATGAAGTTCGCGCTCAACGGCGCGCTCACCATCGGCACGCTGGACGGCGCGAACGTCGAGATGCGCGAGAGCGTGGGGCCCGAGAACATCTTCATCTTCGGCAACACCACGCCCGAGGTGGCCGACATCCGTGCCCGGGGCTACCAGCCGCGCGAGATCTACGAAGGCAATGCCGAACTCAAGCGCGTGCTAGACGCGATCCGCGACGGCGCCTTCTCGCCGGGCGAGCCCTCGCGCTACCAGGGCATCTACGACGCATTGGTGAACTGGGGCGACCACTACCTGCTGCTGGCCGACTACGCGAGCTACGTGGCGAAGCAGGCGGAAGTCGACGCGCTGTATCGCGACTCGGACGCGTGGACGCGGATGGCGATCCTCAACGTGGCGGGGATGGGGGTGTTCTCGTCGGATCGCACGATCGCGCAGTATGCGCACGAGATCTGGCACACCAAGCCAGTGGTGCTGGGCTGACCCGGCCCGGCTACAGGGGCTAGCTGCCGGGCTTCTTCGCCGGCTCGGCCTCGGTCACGAAGCCGATGCGGCTCAGCCCCGCCTTGTTCGCGATGCCCATGAGCGCGACCACCTTGCCGTAGGGCACGGTCTGGTCGGCACGCAGCTGCACCTCGGTGTCCTTGCTGTCCGCGGCAGCCTTTTCGAGCTGCTGCGCCAGTTCCTCGTCGGTCACGGCCTTGTCGTTGAGGAAGACCTTGCCCGAGGCGTCGACCGAAAGGCTCACGAACTTCGGCGCGTCGTTGGGCTGGCCGGCGTCGGTCTGCGGCAGGTCGAGCTTGATCGAGCTGGCCATCAGCGGCGCTGTGATGATGAAGATCACCAGCAGCACCAGCATCACGTCGACCAGCGGCGTGACGTTGATGTCGGACAGCGGCCGCTGCGCCCCGCCACCCATGGCGCGCCCGCCGCCGCCGGCAGCGCTGCCCAGTGATGTGCGACCGAAGGCCATGGCGGTGTTGTGCCTCTCGGTATGTGGCTAGACCGGCATCGGCCGCGCGGGCGGCGGCGCGGCGGATGCCGGCGAGGCGCCGAAGCTGCCCAGCAGGTCGTGCGCGAAGCCTTCGAGCTCGGCTTCGATGCGGCCGATGACGCGGCCGAAGACGTTGTAGGCCAGCACGGCCGGAATGGCCACCGCCAGGCCGAAGGCCGTCATGATGAGCGCCTCGCCGACCGGGCCGGCCACCTTGTCGATGGTGAAGCCGCCGGTCTGGCCGGCGATGCCCGTCAGCGCGCCGTAGATGCCCCAGACCGTGCCCAGCAGCCCGACGAAGGGCGCGGTGGCGCCAACGGTGGCCAGCAGGATCTGCCCCGCCTGCAGCCGCCGCAGGGCGCCATGCAGGGCGTCGCGCAGCACGCGCGTGAGGCGCTGGTTGCGGTCGACCGTGGCGCCCAGCGTGCCGGCCGGCTCGCCCGCGCCCACGCTGCGGATGGCCGAGACAGCGGGCGACACGAGCGTCGCCCGGTCGAAGGCCCTGAGCTTCTGCTCGGCATCGGCCAGCGTGGACGACTGCCAGAACGCCGCGATGCTGCGCAGCACGTCGCGCGTGCCGCCGCGCAGCAGCCATGCCTTCCAGAGGATGATGACCCAGCTCGCGATCGACATCGCGAGCAGCAGCGCGGCCACCGAACGGCTGACACCGTCACCGTGGGCCAGCAGTTCGAGCACGCTCATCGGCGGTCCTTCTTCGTCGCTCGGTCAGCGAAGGCCGAGCACGTCGTACATGTCGAACAGGCCCGCGCGCTGCCCGGCCAGGAAGCGCACCGCGCGCAGGCTGCCCTGGGCGTAGGTGACGCGGCTGGACGACTTGTGGGTGATCTCGATGCGCTCGCCAGTGCCGGCGAACAGCACGGTGTGGTCGCCCACGATGTCGCCGCCGCGGATGGCCGAGAAGCCGATGGTGGACGGGTCGCGCTCGCCGGTGATGCCTTCGCGGGCGTAGACGGCGCAGTCCTTGAGGTCGCGGCCCAGCGCGTCGGCGATGACCTCGCCCATCTTGAGCGCGGTGCCCGAGGGTGCATCGACCTTGTGGCGGTGGTGCGCCTCGATGATCTCGATGTCGTAGCCGGTCGCCATGGCCTTGGCCGCCATTTCGAGCAGCTTGAAGGTGACGTTGACGCCCACGCTCATGTTGGGCGCCATCATGATCGCGATGTCCTTGGCGATCTCGGCGATCTCGGCCTTCTGCGCGTCGCTGAAGCCGGTGGTGCCGATCACGGCCTGCACGCCCAGCTCGCGGCAGACCGCGAGGTGCGCCAGCGTGCCCTCGGGCCGGGTGAAGTCGATGAGCACCTGCGCGTCCTTCAGGCCTGCGCGCAGGTCGGACACGATGGACACGCCGCTGTCGAAACCCAGGAAGGCGCCGGCATCGGAGCCCAGGGCCGGGCTGCCGACGATGTCGAGGGCGCCGGCCAGGCGCAGGTCGGGCGCATTGCGCACGGCCTCGATCAGCATGTGGCCCATGCGGCCCGAAGCCCCGGCGATGGCAACGCGGCGCGGCGCGGAGGCGGAATTGGCGGAGGAAGTGGAGGTGGAGGTGGATTCGGTCACGCGGATTCAGTCAGTCTTCGAGGTTTTCGAAACGGCCCGAGGCGGTCAGGAACGGCCGGGAACATGGATCGACACGAAAAGGACGGCCGCCTGGCCTCTCGGCTCGGCGGCCTCCCCGTTGCCGCCGATGCTCCAGCGAGCGCTCAGCGCGCGGCTTCGAGCGGGGGGTAGGCGGCCGGCAGCGGCGGCAGGGAGGCCGACGGCGAGGCCTTGTCGGCATCGGCCTTTTTGTCGCCGTCCTTGGGCGCGTATTTCTTGAGCTCGTCTTCCGAGGCCTCGAGCGTGGGCACCTTGCCGGATTTCTTGCGGGTGTCGAGCGTGGCGACGAATTCTTCCTCGCTGGGCATCTCGTCGCCCTCGAAGCGGTCGAGCAACTCGCCGTTGAAGAACACCGTGAGGTGGCGTTCCTGCGGGTCGACGCCCTGGCGGCGGATGGTGAAGACGTAGTCCCAGCGGTTGGAATGGAAGACGTCGTTCAGCAGCGAGGTTCCGAGGATTTCACGCACCTGCTGGCGGGACATGCCCGGCTTGAGCGCCGCAACCTGTTCCTTCGACACGAAATTGCCCTGGACCACCTCGACTTTGTAGGGAGTTACGGCGGCCAGCGCACCACGCGTGCGCTCGGTGAAACCGCTGCAGGCACCGAGGGCGAGCGTTGCCGCGACGGCGGCAGCCAGCAGCCAGGGCCGGCGTTGGAAGATGGCAGGCATGGGAGGAAAAGGGGGTAGCGATATGATCGGCCATTGTAGCGGCTGGCCTTTTCGGGGCCTTTCGCCGCGGCCCCGCCAGGGGCGCAGGAACCAACATGGCCAACATCGACGAACTCAAGAATACCGGCCTCAAGGCCACCCTGCCGCGCCTGAAGATCCTGGAGATCTTCCAGACCGGCGCCCAGCGGCACATGACGGCGGAAGACGTGTTCCGCGTGCTGCTCAACGAGCACTCCGACATCGGTCTGGCCACGGTCTACCGGGTGCTCACCCAGTTCGAGCAGGCCGGCATCCTGGAACGCAGCCACTTCGAAAGCGGCAAGGCCGTCTACGAGTTGAACGAAGGCACCCACCACGACCACCTGATCTGCACCTCCTGCGGCAAGGTCGAGGAGTTCTACGACGCCGAGATCGAGCGCCGCCAGCAGATGATTGCCAAGGACAAGGGCTGGATCCTGCAGGACCACGCCATGTCGCTCTACGGCTTGTGCGGAGACTGCGCGAAGAAGCGTTGACCCCCCGGCTTCTCACATCGCTTCGCTGCGTGTAACTCCCCCCCGAGGGGGAGGCGCGGCCCGCCTTGAGGCGGCCCGGCGGCGGCCGCACTCTGCGATCAATCAATCGCCGTCGCGGGAGTTCTCCATCGCCTTGTGGTGCCGCGCCACGAAATCGGCGTACGTGTCGATGCCGCGCAGCTGCAGGATCGAATTGCGCACCGCGGCCTCCACCAGCACGGCGATGTTGCGCCCAGCCACCACCTGGATGATGACCTTGCGCACTGGAATGCCCAGCACGTCCTGCGTGAGCGGCGCCGAGGGCATGCGCTCGTAGTCGCGCTCGAAGCTGTCGCGCCGCACCAGGTGCACGATCAGCTTGAGCCGCATCTTCCGGCGCACCGCCGTCTCGCCGAAGATGGCGCGGATGTCCAGCAGGCCGATGCCGCGCACTTCGAGCAGGTTCAGCAGCAGGTCGGGACAGCGGCCCTCGATGGTGTTCTGGTTGATGCGGTAGAGGTCGACCGCGTCGTCGGCCACCAGGCCGTTTCCGCGCGAGATCAGTTCCAGCCCCAGTTCGCTCTTGCCCAGACCCGACTCGCCCGTGATCATCACTCCCATGCCCAGGATGTCCATGAACACGCCATGCATCGAGGTGCGCTCGGCGAAGTGCTTGGACAGGTAGGCGCGCAGCAGGTCGATCACGAAGGCCGACGACTCGCGCGTGGCAAAGAGCGGCAGCTGGGCGCGCTCGCAGATCGACAGCAGCTCGTCGGGCGCGGCCTGGCCGTCGGCCAGCACCAGCATCGGCGGCTCCAGCGTGACGATGCGGGCGATGCGCCGGGCGCAGTCTTCCTCGCTGCCGCGCGTCAGGTAGGCGACCTCGCGGGCGCCGAGGATCTGCACGCGGTACGGGTGGATGTAGTTGAGGTAGCCGACGAGGTCCGCCGCCGACTGCGCGCGGCTGATGACCTCCGCATCGAACTGACGCTCCGATGCCCCCAGCCCCGCCAGCCATTCCCAGCGGAGCGAGCCACGGAACTCCTCGAACATGGCATCGGCGCTGATGACGGTCGGCTTCATGCGTTCAGGAGACGGCGCGCGGGCGCCGGCTTTGCGTTGGAATGAGGGAAGAAGAAGCCGCGCAGCTTATCAGCAGCCGCGCGCGCCAACGCATGCGCTCAGGCGACTTGCGTCGATTGCCAGCCGGCGATCAGGTCGTGCAGGGCCGTGGCGTCCGTGCTGGACTTGATCTGTTCGCGCAGGCTGGCGTCGCTCAGCAGTTCGGCGATTTCGGAGAGGATTTCGAGGTGCTTCTGCGTGGCCGCTTCGGGAACCAGCAGGAAGATCAGCAGTGCGACGGGTTGCTCGTCGGGGGCGTCGAAGCCGATCGGATTGGCCAGCTGGAACACAGCGGCCATCGGCGACTTGAGGCCCTTGATGCGGCCATGCGGAATGGCGACGCCATGGCCCAGCCCGGTGGAGCCGAGGCGCTCGCGCGCGAAGAGGCTGTCGGTGATGAGGGCACGGCCCAGACCGTGAAGGCTTTCGAACAGCAGGCCGGCTTCTTCGAAAGCACGCTTCTTGCTGGTAGCGTCAACGCTCACAAGCACTTGAGCGGGCGGCAGGATGGACGCGAGTCGATTCATGGTGGGTGCAGAGCGGGGGCGATTATGCACCCGCTTGGTAAAAACCCCCAGTCCCCCTATTTACTTTCTGTCTACATGTTGCCCAGAGGCCTCTCGCTCTCCTCTGGGCGACTGCCAAAAGCCCGACCGTGACAGTCGGAAAACAAAAAGCCGCCCGAAGGCGGCCTTGATATGCGAGCCCCGGGGGCTACTTACATCACGCGCTTGGGCGCCGCGTGATGGTGGTCCTGCAGGCGGTCCTTGTGGCGCACCACCTGGCGGTCGAGCTTGTCGACCAGCTCATCGACCGCAGCGTAGAGATCAGCGTGGCTCGACTCCGCGAACATGTCATTGCCCTTGACGTGGATGTTGCATTCCGCCCTTTGGCGGCGTTCCTTTTCCTTCTGCTTTTCCACCGTGAGGATCACCTTCACATCGACCACCTGGTCGAAATGTCGGATGACCCGGTCCAGCTTGCTCGTGACGTAGGTGCGCAAGGCAGGTGTGACGTCGAGGTGATGACCGCTGATCGTCAAATTCATGAATGACCTCCTGGAATTGACGGTTGGGGGAAATGACCGCGCCGCAGGATGCGGTTTGGCCGGCGAAACGAAACGGGAGTTCTCTCTGGGGGTCTTGAGAAAGAAAAGAGGGAGGTGGGAAGAGGTGAGAAAGAGGGGAAGGTCGATTCACTATGCCCAAGCTGTCACGGTATTGCAATACCTGAGTTGCCCGGGGTTTTGCAGCTTCGTGAGCAGCTTTTCACACGCTAGCGAATCGATAGCTGCGGGCACGCGCGGGGCTGGCGATACCGCGATTTGGAAACAAGTGTTTCAATGCCGGCCCGCCGGTGACCATGCCGGCACAAGGGCCTGTCCATGCCGTCTCCGGCTCAGCGCCAGGCGGCCCGCATCCTGTTGCGCAGATCGATCACCGAGCTGGGCGGCGGCACCGCCGGCGGACGCTCCGGCGGGGGCGGCCAGGTCTGCTGCTCGAAGCCTTCCAGGTCGGCATCGGCGATGAAGCGTGTGCGGTTGGCATACAGGTGCCGGTCGCCGCGCGCCGCCTGCTGCGTGACATGGAAGCGCTGCGGCACCAGCAGGTGCAGGTGGTCGCGCGCCCGTGTCATCGCCACATAGAGCAGGCGCCGCTCCTCCTCCAGTTCTTGCGCGCTCTGCGCGACATCGGCCGGCAGGCAGCCGTCGACCACATTGAGCACGTGAACCGAATTCCATTCCTGCCCCTTGGCCGAATGGATGGTCGAGAGGATCAGGTAGTCCTCGTCCAGCAGCGGCGGCCCCGGTCGGTCGCTGGTGGCTTCGGGCGGATCGAGCGTGAGTTCGGTGAGGAAGCGTTCGCGCGAGGCGTACCCGGCCGCGAGCCGCGCGAGCTGCTCCACGTCGGCGCGCCGCACGCCGGAGGTGTCTTCGTACAGGCGCTCCAGATGCGGCAGATACCAGTCCATCGCCAGCTCGACGTCGGCCGGCCACTTCAGCGCAGGCTCCCGCAGCGCCTCGTAGGCCTTCGCGAAGTCGGCCCATTGCGCGCGCGCAGCGGAAGGCGGCACGAACTCGCGCACCGCCTGGGCCGGGTCGGCCGCCTGCTCCATCGCATCGAGCAGGCGCGCGCTCGTGGCGGGCCCGATACCGGGGATGAGCTGCGTCACGCGAAAGCCCGCCATGCGCCCGCGTGGGTTCTGCGCGAAGCGCAGCACCGCGAGCAGGTCCTTCACATGCGAGGCCTCCAGAAACTTGAGCCCGCCGAACTTCACGAACGGGATGTTGCGCCGCGCCAGCTCGAGTTCGAGCGCGGCGCTGTGCGACGAGGTGCGGAACAGCACCGCCTGCGACTTCAGCGCCAGCCCGCCCTCGCGATGCGCCAGCACCTTGTCGGCCACCCAGCGCGCCTGCCCCGCCTCGTCGGGCACGAGCACGAGCAGCGGCTTGCCGGCCGAAGGCTTGTCGGTCCACAGCGTCTTGGCGTGCCGCTCGGCGGCCTGCGCGATGACGCGGTTAGACACGTCGAGGATCGGCTGCGTCGAGCGGTAGTTGCGCTCCAGCGTGACCACGCGCGCAGGCTGCGTGAACTGCGAGGGAAAGTCGAGGATGTTGCGTACCGTTGCGCCGCGGAAGGAATAGATCGACTGCGCGTCGTCCCCCACCACCGTCACGCCGCGCCCGTCGGGCTTGAGCGCCAGCAGGATCGACGCCTGCAGCAGGTTGGTGTCCTGGTACTCGTCGACCAGCACATGGTCGAAGCGCGCGCCGATGTGCGCGGCCAGCGCGGGCTCGGCCGCCATCTCGGCCCAGTAGAGCAGCAGGTCGTCGTAGTCGAGCACGTTCTGCCGCTGCTTGGCCTCGACATAAGCGCCGAACAGCTTCTTCAGCTCGGCCTCCCATTCGCCGCACCAGGGAAAGGCTTCCTTGAGCACGTCGGCCAGCGGCGCGCGGGTGTTCACGCAGCGCGAGTAGATCGACAGGCAGGTGCCCTTGCGCGGGAAGCGGTTGACGGTGGAAGAAAGCCCGAGCTCGTGGCGCACCAGCCCCATCAGGTCTTCGGCGTCGCCGCGGTCGTGGATGGTGAAATTCTCGTCGAGCCCGATCTGCGGCGCGTACTCGCGCAGCAGCCGCGCGCCGATGCCGTGGAAGGTGCCGGCCCACGGCAGCGCGGGCGGCGCCTCCGACTTCAGCCCCAGCACCTGCGCCAGCACGCGGCCGGCGCGGCGCTCCATTTCCTGCGCGGCGCGGCGCGAGAAGGTCAGCAGCAGCAGGCGCTGCGGATCGACGCCGCCGGCGATGAGGGTCGCGACGCGGTGCGCCAGCGTGCTGGTCTTGCCCGAACCAGCCCCGGCGATGACGAGCAGCGGCCGTTCGTCCGGGCCGGCGGTGGCCGCGGCCACACCGTGCTCCACCGCCGCGCGCTGCGCCTCGTTGAGCGAGGCCAGCGCCTGCGCCAGGCGTTCGGCCTGGGTCTTCGGCGCGGCGGAAAAAACGGGAAGCGCAGTGCTCTGCATGGACCGTGACTTTACTGTATGCCCGTCCAGTCCAGCCACCTCGCCGACATGTGGCCGGTGACATAATCGCGCCACGCTGCAACCGGAGATTTTTCCAATGGAAACCGCCCCGTCTCGGCAGCTTTCAACTCCCTTTCGCTGACGCTTTTTTCGCGCTTCCTGCGCACGTCGGGCCGGGGAATTGAAAGCGCCCCTCCCCCTCGCCCACCGTCCAGTCAGTCATTCCCGGGAGTGAGCCCCATGCTCAACATCTTCACGCTCGCCAACGGCCGCCTAGTCCAGGAAGAAATCGAGGCCCTCGAAGAGCTCTCCAGATTCCAGCCGATCTGGGTCGACCTCGAGTCGCCCACGCTCGAAGAGAAGCGCTGGATCAAGCAGTACTACGGCCTGTCCATCCCCGAAGACGCGATGGACGAGGACATCGAGGAATCGGCGCGCTTCTACGAGGAAGACAACGGCGAGCTGCACATCCGCTCCGACTTCCTGATCGACGACGACGAAGCCCCCCGCGCCGTGCGCGTGGCCTTCATCCTCAACCAGCACAACACCGACCTGCGCAGCCGCGGCGTGCTGTTCTCGATCCACGACGAGGACGTGCCCGTGTTCCGCCTGCTGCGCATGCGCGCGAGGCGCGCACCGGGGCTGATCGAGGACGCCAAGGAAGTGATGCTCAAGCTCTTCGACGCCGACGCCGAATACTCGGCCGACTCGCTGGAGAACATCTACGACGAGCTCGAGGCCGCGAGCAAGAAGGTTCTGTCGGGCAACGTCAGCGACGAGCTGGCCGGCGAGGTGCTCGGCGCCATCGCGCGGCAGGAAGACCTGAACGGGCGCATCCGCCGCAACGTGATGGACACGCGCCGCGCCGTCAGCTTCATGATGCGCAGCAAGATGCTCAACGCCGAGCAGTTCGAGGAGGCCCGCCAGATCCTGCGCGACATCGAGTCGCTGGACAACCACACGGCCTTCCTCTTCGACAAGATCAACTTCCTGATGGATGCGACCGTCGGTTTCATCAACATCAACCAGAACAAGACCATCAAGATCTTCTCGGTGGCCAGCGTGGCGCTGCTGCCGCCGACGCTGATCGCCAGTATCTACGGCATGAACTTCAAGTTCATGCCCGAGCTCGACTGGGCCATGGGCTATCCCTACGCCATCGTGCTCATGGCGGCGAGCGCGCTGGTGCCGATGTGGTACTTCCGCCGGCGCGGCTGGCTCAAGTAGCAGAGCCTCCCCGGGCGGCCCGGTGCTAGAGTGGCTCCGGCCCCAAGCGCCGACCGGAGAGCCATCTTGCGCAGACTTCGCTTTCTTACCAACCGCCACCGCGCGCCGTCGACCAACACCGCGCTGGGCCTCCTGCTGGCCTTCAATGCCGGCGCCATCAACGCGGGCGGCTTTCTCGTGCTGCACATGTACACCTCGCACATGACCGGCTTCGCCTCGCAGCTGGCCGACGGCATGGTGCTGGGCAACGTCAAGCTGCTCTTGAACGCACTGGGCGCGATCCTGGCCTTCCTGACCGGCGCAGCCGTGTGCGCGGTGCTCGTCAACTGGGCCCGCCAGCACCGCATGCACGGCGTGTACGCACTGCCGCTGATGCTGGAGGCGGCGCTGATGTTTCCCTTCGGGCTCATGGGCGCCATCACGCTGACCTGGGCCACGCCCTTCGCGGTGCCGCTCACCGTGCTGCTGCTGTCCTTCATCATGGGCCTGCAGAACGCGGTGGCCTCCAAGACCTCGGGCGGCAGCATCCGCACCACCCACATGACCGGCAACATCACCGACATGGGCATCGAGATCGGCAAGATGCTCTACTGGAACCGCCGCTCGAAATCGGCGCCGGCGCACGCCCTGCCCGTACGCCACGACCGCAGCCGCATGCGCCGCGCCGGCGGGCTGGTCGGCATGTTCGTGCTCGGCGGCGCGGCGGGCGCGCTGGGCTTCAAGTACGTGGGCTTCGTCTGCGTGGTGCCGCTGGCGGCGCTGCTGCTGGCGCTGTCGATCCCGCCGCTGCTGCGCGACATCCCGCGCCGCCGCACGCCCTCGCTCGGCTGAATTCAGCCGATCTCGGCCGGCAGCGAAGCCAGCCACGCGTCGACCAGCGCGAGGCTGTAGCGGCTCGCCACCGCGGCGACGAAGCGCGAGAAGTCGCCGTGCGCGGTATCGTCGGCCCGGTCGGAAATCGTGCGCATCGCCGCAAAAGGCACGCCGTAGTCGTGACACACCTGCGCCACCGGGGCGCCTTCCATCTCGACCGCGAGTGCGTCGGGCAAGGCGCGCTGCAGCGCCTCGCTCTCAGCGGTGGTCGAGACGAACCTGTCGCCGCTCACCAGCAGGCCGCGATGCACCTTCGGCGAACGCAAGCCGAACTCGTCGACGGCCTCCTGCCCCACCAGCGCCACCGGATCGCGCAGCGTCTCCCGCGCAACCGCAGCCAGCGCATCGCCGATGGCTGCATCGGCCGCGAAGCGTGACAGCCCCATCAGCGGCACTTCGTACTTCGGAAAGATCGGCGAGGCATCGAGGTCGTGCTGCAGCAGCTGCGTCGCGACCACCACGTCGCCGACGTTCACGCCCGGCGCCAGCCCGCCCGCGACGCCGGTGAACACGATGGCCCGCACGCCAAAGCGCTCCAGCAGCACCGTGGCCGTGATCGCCGCCGCGACCTTGCCGATGCGCGACAGCACCGCGACCACCGGCCGGCCATGCAGATGGCCCGCCCAGAAGTCGCGGCCCGCGACGCGCACGCGCTGCTCGTCGGGCATCAGCGCGAGCAGCGCGCCCAGTTCCTCGTGCATCGCAGCGACGATGGCAACAGGCGGACGCGACAGGGAACTCACAGTATTTCTCTTTCCAGGAACACCGCGGAACCGGCTTTGCCGGGCCGCAGGTGTTGCCCCCTGCAAGGGGGAAGGCGCGCGCGACACGAAGTGCGCGGAGCCTGGGGGTTTACTCGTTCACTTGATGTCCACACCGTAGAAGGTGTGGCGGCCGAACGGGCTCAGCTTGAAGTCGACGACTTCCTTGCGCACCGGCTTCAGCTGCACCGCGTGCGCGATGGTGAACCACGGCGCCTGCTCCTTGAAGATCAGCTGCGCCTTCTTGTAGAGCGCGTCGCGGTCGGCCTGCTTGGTCGCGCTCTTGGCCTTCACCACCAGGTCTTCGTACGGCTGGTAGCAGAACTTCGAGATGTTGCTGCCGCTGGCCGACTTCGCCGAGGCGCAGCCCAGCAGCGTGTAGAGGAAGTTGTCCGGGTCGCCGTTGTCGCCGGTCCAGCCCAGCATGCCCATCTGGTGCTCGCCGGCCTGCAGGCGCTTGCGGTACTCGCCCCACTCGAAGCTCTTGATCTCGGCCTTGACGTTGATCTTGGCGAGGTCGGCCTGCATCAGCTCGGCGATGCGCTTGGCGTTCGGGTTGTACGGGCGCTGCACCGGCATGGCCCACAGGTCGGTGGAGAAGCCGTCGGGGAAGCCGGCCTGCGCCAGCAGCTTCTTGGCGGCCTCGGGGTCGTACGGATCGTCCTTCACCGCATCGTTGTAGGACCACATGGTCGGCGGGATCGGGTTCTTCGCGGCCACGCCGGTCGACAGATACACGCCGTCGATGATGGCCTTCTTGTTGATCGCCATGTTGATGGCCTTGCGCACGCGCACGTCGTCGAAAGGCTTCTTCGTCGTGTTGTACGAGAGGTATCCCACGTTCAGGCCCGGCTGCTCCAGCAGCTGCACGTTCGGGTCCTTGCGGATCGCGTCGAGGTCGGCCGGGTTCGGGTAGGGCATCACATGGCATTCACCCTTCTGCAGCTTGGCCCAGCGCACCGAGGCGTCAGGCGTGATCGCGAACACGAGGTCGTCGATCTTCGCCTTGCCGCCCCAGTACTGCGGGAAGGCCTTGAAGCGGATGATCGCGTCCTTCTGGTACTGCACGAGGTAGAAGGGGCCGGTGCCGATCGGGTCCTGGTCGACCTTCTCGGGCGTTCCGGCCTTGAGCATCGCGATGGCGTATTCCTTTGACTGGATGCCCGCGTACTGCATCGCCAGGTTCGCGAGGAACGGTGCCTCGGCCTGGTTGAGCGTGATCTTCACGGTGTAGTCGTCGATGCGGTCCACCGACTTCAGCAGCTTGGGCATGCCCATGTCGTTGAAGTAGGAGTGGTTCTGGCTCGTGACCTTGAAGAAGGGGTCGCTCTCCTTCCACTGGCGCTCGATCATGAAGATGAAGTCGTCGGCGTTGAAGTCGCGCGTGGGCTTGAAGCTCTTGCTCGTGGTGTGCCACTTCACGCCCTTGCGCAGGTGGAAGGTGTAGACGGTACCGTCGGGGGAGATCTCCCATTTCTCGGCAAGGCCGGGCACGACCTTGGTGCCGCCGCGCTCGAACTCGACGATCGTGTTGTAGACCTGCGTGGTCACGTCGAAAGAGGTACCGGTGGTGTTCATGCCCGGATAGAAATTCTCCGGGCTGCCTTCCGAGCAATACACCAGCGTCTTGGCGGACACCGCGCCGCAGGCCAGGGTAAGGGCTGCGAGCGCTGCAGGTGCCAGGAGCGCCAGGCTTCGTGAGCGGCGCGAAACGGTGGGCTGGGTCTTCATTTGGACTCCTTGATACACGGTTGAAAGAACTGCGAGAACGGGAACGGAAACAGGAACCGAAGGAACGCTAGGGATTCGTCGCCATCGCGATGGAGGCGGCGGAGGGAACATCGGCGCGCACGAGCGGCGCGCCTTCCAGGAACTTCTCGGAGAAGTGACAGGCCACCTGCCGCTCGTCGAGCATGCGCAGCAGCGGGCGCTCTTCGCGGCAGCGCTGCTCCACATGCGGGCAGCGCGTGCTGAACACGCAGCCAGAAGGCGGATTCAGCGGCGACGGCAGCTCGCCCTTGAGCACGATGCGCTGGCTGCTGAGCCCCGGCGTGGATGCCAGCAGCGCCTGCGTGTACGGATGCAGCGGCCGCGCGAAGATGCGCGACTTCGGCCCCTGCTCCACCGCATGGCCGAGGTACATCACCAGCACCTCGTGCGCGATGTGCCGCACCACGCCGAGGTCATGCGAGATGAAGAGATACGCCAGGCCCAGCTCGGCCTGAAGGTCGGCCAGAAGGTTCAGCACCTGCGCCTGGATCGACACGTCGAGCGCCGACACCGGCTCGTCGGCCACCAGCAGCCGCGGGCTCAGCATCAACGCGCGCGCGATCGCAATGCGCTGGCGCTGGCCGCCGGAGAACATGTGCGGATAACGGTTGGCGTACTCGGGCCGCAGTCCCACGCGCGCCAGCATGTCGCGCGCTTTCGCGGCGCGCTCCTGTTTGCCCAGGGTGGTGTTGATGGCCAGCGGGTCTTCGAGCACCGTCGCGATCTTCTTGCGCGGATTGAGCGAGCCGTAGGGGTTCTGGAACACCAGCTGCACGGCCTGGCGCAGTTCGCGCCTGCGCTCGGGCGGCGGGCTCACCGCGTCGGCGCCGACCAGCGTGAGCTGGCCCGCCGTCGGCTTCTCGATCAGCGCGACCATGCGCGCCAGCGTCGACTTGCCGCAGCCCGATTCGCCGACCACGGCCAGCGTGCGGCCGCGCTCGATCCGGAAGGAGATGTCGCCCACGGCGCGCAAGTGCGAAGGCGCGCGGAACAGCCCGCGGCGGATGTCGTAGGTGCGCTGGAGGTTCTTGGCCTCGACCACCACTTCAGTCGATGCCTCGCTCATGCCTCGACCTCCACGACCCGCTGCTTCGGCGGATCGCCCGCGATGGCCTCTCCTCGCCCCGGATCGCCGAGCGGAAAGTGGCAGCACACCTCGGCGCCGTGCGACTCGCGCAGCGCCGGCCGCACCTGGCAGGCGCGCTCGGTGACGTAGCCGCAGCGCGGCGCGAACAGGCAGCCGGCGGGCCGGTCGTGCACGCCGGGCACCACTCCGCTGATGGTGGCGAGGCGCCCCTCGGGCGCGGCGCGTTCGGGCAGTGCCGCGAGCAGCGCCTCGGTGTAGGGGTGCTGCGGCTGTGCGAAGAGGCGGTCGACGCGCTGGTGCTCCATCACCTGGCCCGCGTACATCACGGCGATGCGCTGCGCCATCTCGCTGACCACGCCCATGTTGTGCGTGATGAGCACCAGCGCCATGCCGCGCTCCTTCTGCAGGTCGCGCAGCAGGTCGAGGATCTGCGCCTGGATGGTCACGTCGAGCGCGGTGGTCGGCTCGTCGGCGATCAGCAGGCGCGGATTGCAGGCGATGGCCATCGCGATCATCACGCGCTGGTTCATGCCGCCCGAGAGTTGGTGCGGAAAGCTCCCCAGGCGCGAGGACGCGGCCGGAATGCCCACCTGCTCGAGCAGTTCGGTCGCGCGCCTCTTCGCTTCGCGCTTGTCGAGCTTCAGGTGCAGCCGCAGCGTTTCCATCAGCTGGAAGCCGATGGTGAAGCAAGGGTTGAGGCTGGTGGTCGGCTCCTGGAAGATCATCGCGACTTCCTTGCCGACCAGCGCACGGCGCGCCTTGTCGGAAATGCCGAACAGGTCCTTGCCGGCGAAGCGCATGTGCTCCGCACGCACCCGGCCTGGAAAGCCGACGAGCCCCATCAGCGCCATCATCGTGACGCTCTTGCCCGAGCCCGATTCGCCGACGATGCCGAGCACCTCGCCCTCTTCGAGGCTGAGGCTCACGCCGTCTACTGCATGAAGCACGCCGCCTTGAGTCGGAAACTCGACGTGCAGGTCCTTGATGTCAAGCAAAGGCATCTTTTCTTCCTTCCTTTGCTTCAGCGCTTGAGCTTCGGGTCGAGCGCATCGCGCAGCCCGTCGCCCAGGAGATTGAATGCGAGCACGGCCGCGAGGATCGCCATTCCCGGGAAGGTGACGACCCACCACGCACGCAGCACGAACTCGCGCGCGTCGGCCAGCATGGTTCCCCACTCGGGCGACGGCGGCTGCGCCCCGAGGCCCAGGAAGCCGAGCGCCGCCGCGTCGAGGATGGCGGTGGAAATGCCGAGCGAAGCCTGCACGATCAGCGGCGCGGCGCAGTTGGGCAGCACCTCGCGGAACATCAGCCGCAGCGTGCCGGCGCCGCTCACGCGCGCGGCGGTGACGTAGTCGCGCGAGACCTCGGCGATGACGGCGGCGCGCGTGATGCGCACGTAGTGCGGCAGCACCACGATGGCCACCGCGAGCATCGCATTGACGAGCCCCGGCCCGAGGATCGCGACGATCACGATGGCCAGCAGCAGGCTGGGCAGCGTGAGCACGATGTCCATCAGCCGCATGATCGCGATCTCGAGCACGCCGCGGAAGAAGCCCGCGATGAGCCCGAGCACCACGCCAGCGACCACCGACAGCGCCACCACCGCGACGCCGATCGAAAGCGACAGCCGCGCGCCGTACATGAGCCGCGAAAGAATGTCGCGGCCGATGGCGTCGGTGCCCAGCAGGTAGCTCATGGAGCCGCCCTTCTGCCACGCCGGCGGCTGCAGGAAGACGGCGCTGTTGGTCTCGTTCGGTGCGTGCGGCGCGATCCACGGCGCGAACAGCGCGACCAGCAGCAGCACGACGATGGTGGCGAGCCCGATGACCGCGCCGCGGTTGGCCGAGAAGGCCGTCCAGAATTCGCGCCAGGGGCCGGGGGGTGCGGTGCTCTTGCCCGCACCGTCGGAAACGGTGATCTGCGTGGTTGTCGCCATGGGGAAGCTCAGCGCCTGATGCGTGGGTTGATGACGCCGTACGCCACGTCTACGAGAAGGTTGACCAGCATCACGATGCCGCCGAGCAGCAACATGCCACCCTGCAGCACCGGATAGTCGCGCCGGCCGATGGCCTCGATGAGCCACTTGCCGACGCCGGGCCAGGAGAAGATGGTCTCGGTGAGGATCGCGCCCGTGAACAGCACGCCCACCTGCAGCCCGATGACCGTCACCACCGGAATGAGCGCGTTGCGCAGCGCATGCAGCCCCACCACGCGAAAGCGCGAAAGCCCCTTGGCGCGCGCGGTGCGGATGTAGTCCTCGCCCAGCACCTCGAGCATGGCCGAGCGCGTCATGCGCGCGATGACCGCGAGCGGCACAGTGCCGAGCACCACGGCCGGCAGCACGAGGTGGTGCAGCGCCGACCAGAAGGCGTCGGTCTCGCCGGCGCGCAGCGCGTCGACGAGCAGGAAGCCGGTGTCGGGCTCGACGTAGTACTGCACCGCGATGCGGCCCGATACGGGCGTCCATCCGAGCTGCACCGAGAAGAACAGGATCAGCAGCAGCCCCCACCAGAAGATCGGCATCGAGTAGCCGGTGAGCGAGGTGGCCATCACGCCGTGGTCGAAGATGGAGTTGCGCCGCACCGCCGCGAGGATGCCCGCCGGCAGCCCGAGCAGCAGCGCGAAAAGAATGGCGCACACCGCGAGCTCGACCGTGGCCGGGAAGAGCGAGAGGAACTCGCTCATCACCGTGTCCTGCGTGATGAGCGACTTGCCGAGATCGCCGTGCAGCACGCGGGCGATGTAGATGCCGTACTGCACGATCACCGGCTTGTCGAAGCCGTAGGCGGTGCGCAGTTCGGCATGGCGCGCGGGGTCGATTCCGCGCTCGCCGGCCATGGTTTCAATGGGGTCGCCCGGCACCAGCCGGATGAGGAAGAAGGCGAGCAATGTCATGCCGAAGAAGGTCGGCACCAACAGACTCAAACGGGTAAAGACAAACCTGAGCATCGACCCGCGAATATGCAAGATCGATGCCTCTGCCCCACCCGGGCCGAACCCTTACTCCAGCGCGTGCTCGCGCACTTACTTTTTGGTGTCGCGCAGCTCGCGGCGAAGGATCTTGCCGACCGGCGTCTTCGGCATGTCGGTACGAAACTCTACGATGCGCGGCTGCTTGTAACCCGTAAGGTTTGCTCTGCAGTACTCGCGCACCTGCGCCTCCGTGAGCGAAGGGTCTTTCTTGACGATCACGAGCTTCACGGCCTCGCCCGTCTTGTCGTCGGGCACGCCGACCGCGGCGCACTCGAGCACGCCCGGAATGAGTGCGACCACATCCTCGACCTCGTTCGGGTACACGTTGAAACCCGACACCAGGATCATGTCCTTCTTGCGGTCGACCACCTTGAAGTAGCCGCGCTCGTCGACCACGCCGATGTCGCCGCTCTTGAAGTAGCCGTCGGCCGTCATGACCTTCGCGGTCTCGTCGGGGCGCTGCCAATAGCCGGCCATCACCTGCGGGCCCTTGATGGCGATCTCGCCGCGCTCGCCGACGGGCACCTCGTTGCCGTCGTCGTCGAGCAGCCTGAGCCAGGTGCTCGGCAGCGGCAGGCCGATGGTGCCGGTGTAGGCCGTGCTGTTGGTCGGGTTGCAGGTGGCCGAGGGCGAGGTCTCGGAAAGGCCGTAGCCCTCGCAGATCGGGCAGCCGGTTTTTTCGAGCCAGAGCTTCGCCACCGCGGCCTGCACCGCCATGCCGCCGCCCACCGACACCTTCAGGTTCTTCCAGTTGACGGTGTTGAAGTCGGGGTGGTTCGCCAGCCCGTTGAACAGCGTGTTGACGGCCGGGAAGCTGTGGATCGTGTGCTTCGACAGCTCCTTCAGCACGCCGGGAATGTCGCGCGGATTCGGGATCAGGATCAGCTTGCCGCCCGTGCGCATGCTCAGCATCATGCCGACCGTGAACGCGAAGATGTGATACAGCGGCAGCGCGCACACGCCCGTGGGCTGCTCGTTGGCCGGCACCTTGTTCATGACCGGCTCGTTCCACGCCTCGGACTGCAGCACGTTGGCGATCACGTTGCGGTGCAGGAGCACCGCGCCCTTCGACACGCCGGTGGTGCCGCCGGTGTACTGCAGCACCGCCACGTCGTCGGGTCCGATGGCCACGGGCTTGAGCGAAGCGCTCGCGCCCTTGTCGAGCGCGTCGTTGAAGCGCACCGCGCCCGGCAGGCTGAAGGTGGGCACCATCTTCTTGACGTTGCGCACCACGTAGTTGACGAGCGCGCCCTTGAGGAAGCCGAGGCGGTCGCCCATGGAAGCCAGCACGATGTGCTTGACCGGCGTGCTCGCGATGCATTGCTGCAGCGTGGTGCCGAAGTTCTCCATGATGACGATGGCCTTCGCGCCCGAATCCTTGAGCTGGTGCTCCAGCTCGCGCGGCGTGTACAGCGGATTGACGTTGACCAGGATGAGGCCGGCGCGCAGGATGCCCGCGACCGCAATGGGGTACTGCGGGCAGTTGGGCATCATCACCGCCACGCGGTCGCCCTTGGCGAGGCCCAGGCTCTGCAGGTAGCCCGCGAACGACTTGCTCTGCCTGTCGGTCTCGCCATAGCTGATGTCCTTGCCCATGAAGCTGTAGGCCGTGCGGTCGGCGTACTTCTTGAAGCTCTCCTCCATGAGCGCGACCAGCGAGGGGTACTGCGAAGCATCGATATCGGCGGGCACGCCCTGCGGATAGCTGCTGAGCCAGGGACGATCGGTCATTGGATTTGTCTCCTCCGGGAGTCGGACTGTTGAAAACGAAAACGGCGCACTTGATGGCGCCGCGAAGAACTCGTCCGCTGCGCGGACGGGGACCTTCGGCCTATTCGATGGCCTTGCCCATATCTTCCACTACTTTTTTAGCATCGCCAAAGACCATCATCGTCTTGTCCATGTAGAAGAGCTCGTTGTCCAGGCCGGCATAACCCGCGGCCATGGAGCGCTTGTTCACGATGACGGTCTTGGCCTTGTAGGCCTCCAGGATCGGCATGCCGTAGATCGGGCTGCCCTTGGTGTGCGCGGCCGGGTTCACCACGTCGTTGGCGCCCAGGATGATCGCCACGTCGGCCTGGCCGAACTCGCCGTTGATGTCCTCCATCTCGAACACCTGGTCGTAGGGCACCTCGGCCTCGGCCAGCAGCACGTTCATGTGGCCGGGCATGCGGCCTGCCACCGGGTGGATGGCGTACTTCACGGTGATGCCCTTCTCCACCAGCTTCTGCGCGAGCTCCTTCACCGCGTGCTGGGCGCGGGCCACGGCGAGGCCGTAGCCGGGCACGATCACCACCGTCTCGGCGTTGCCGAGCACGAAGGCCGCGTCGTCGGCGCTGCCGCTCTTCACCGGACGCTGCTCCTTCGCGCCGCCCGTGGCCGCGGCCGCGTCGCCGCCGAAGCCGCCCAGGATCACGTTGAAGAACGAGCGGTTCATGGCCTTGCACATGATGTAGCTCAGGATCGCACCCGAGGAGCCCACCAGCGAACCGGCCACGATCAGCATCGCGTTGTTCAGGCTGAAGCCGATGCCCGCGGCCGCCCAGCCGGAGTAGCTGTTGAGCATCGACACCACCACCGGCATGTCGGCGCCGCCGATGGGGATGATGATGAGCACGCCCATCACGAAGGCCAGCGCCAGCATCGCGAAGAAGGCCGGCCAGCTTTCGGTGAAGACGAACACCAGCCCCAGGCCGATGGTCGCCAGGCCCAGCACGAGATTGAGCATGTGCTGGCCCGAGAACTGCACGGGCGCGCCCTGGAACAGGCGGAACTTGTACTTGCCCGAAAGCTTGCCGAAGGCGATGACCGAGCCGCTGAAGGTGATGGCGCCGATGGCCGCTCCCAGGAAGAGCTCCAGCCGGTTGCCGCTCGGGATCGGATCGCCCTTGAGCGCGATGCCGAAGGCGTGCGGCTCGGCCACGGCGGCCACCGCGATGAACACCGCCGCCAGGCCGATCATGCTGTGCATGAAAGCGACCAGCTCGGGCATCTTGGTCATCTCGACCTTGTTGGCCATGTAGGCGCCCAGGCCGCCGCCGACGACCAGCGCGACCAGCACGTAGCCCAGGCCGGCGAGGTTGCCGCTGGCGAGCTTGTAGATCAGCGCCCCGGTGGTCAGCACGGCGATGGCCATGCCGGTCATGCCGAAGATGTTGCCGCGGATGGAGGTGGTGGGATGGCTCAGGCCCTTCAGGGCCTGGATGAAGCAGATGCTGGCGACGAGGTACAGCAGCGTGACGAGGTTCATGCTCACTTGGCAGCTCCCTCTTCAGCCTTCGGTGCGGCCTTCTTGTCCTTCTTCTTGAACATTTCCAGCATGCGCCTCGTGACGAGGAAGCCGCCGAAGACGTTCACCGCGGCCAGCGCCACGGCCAGCACGCCCATGGTCTTGCCCAGGGGCGTGTCGGTGAGCGCGGCCGCCAACATGGCGCCCACGATCACGATGGCCGAGATGGCGTTGGTCACGGCCATCAGCGGCGTGTGCAGCGCGGGCGTGACGGTCCACACGACGTGGTAGCCCACGTAGATGGCCAGCACGAAGATGATCAGGTTGATGACTGTGTGAGAGACGATGTCCATGTTCTTCTCCTCGACGGGCGTTGCTTGTTGCGTTACTTCTTCGTGACCTGGCCGTCGTGCGTGACGCGGCAGGCGGCGACGATGTCGTCCTCGAGGTCGATCTTCAGCGCGCCCTCCTTGGTGACGATGAGCTTGAGGAAGTCGAGCACGTTGCGCGCATACAGCGCCGAGGCGTCGGCCGCCACCAGCGCGGCGAGGTTCGTTTCCCCGACGATGGTCACGCCGTGCTTCACGACGGTCTTGTCGGCCTCCGACAGCGGGCAGTTGCCGCCCACCCCATCCGGGCCTTTACCGGCGGCGATGTCGACGATGACGGAGCCCGGCTTCATGGACTTGACCATGTCCTCGGTGATGAGGGTCGGCGCGGCGCGCCCCGGAATGAGCGCGGTGCTGATGACCACGTCGGCCAGCGCCACGCGCTTGGCGACCTCGGCCTGCTGTCGGCTGAGCCAGCTCGCGGGCATTGGCCGCGCGTAGCCGCCGACGCCTTCGGCCGCGTCCTTTTCTTCCTGGGTCTCGTAGGGCACGTCGATGAACTTGCCGCCCAGCGACTCGATCTGCTCCTTGACGCTGGGGCGCACGTCGGACGCCTCGATGACGGCGCCCAGGCGCTTGGCGGTGGCGATGGCCTGCAGGCCCGCCACGCCCACGCCGAGGATGACGACGCGCGCGGCCTTCACCGTGCCGGCTGCCGTCATGAGCATGGGGAAGAAGCGCTGGTACTTGTCGGCCGCGATCATCACGGCCTTGTAGCCGGCGATGTTGGCCTGCGAGGAGAGCACGTCCATGCTCTGGGCACGGGTGGTGCGGGGGGCGGCCTCGAGCGCGAAGCCGGTGACGCCGGCGGCGGCCAGGCGCTGCAGGCCGGCCGCGTCGAAGGGGTTGAGCATGCCGATCACGACGGCGCCGGGCTTCAGCAGCGCGGTCTCGGCCTCGGTGGGCGTGCGCACCTTCAGGACCATGTCGGCGGAGAAGGCGCCTGCCTGGTCGGCGATCTCCGCGCCTGCGGCCTGGTAGGCCGCATCGGTGGCGCTGGCGGCCACGCCCGCTCCCGACTGCACCCTTACGGTATGCCCGGAGGCCACCAGTTTCTTCACCGTCTCAGGTGTAACAGCCACGCGGGTTTCGCCTGCCAGTGTCTCGGCGGGCACGCCTATCAGCATAGAGATCTCCTCAGAGCAAGGGGCACAGGGGGAATGTGCCGGCAGCTTACAGCAAGATTACAGCCGATCGCTGTCGCCGGAGCGCTCTGTCGTTTTCATCCCAAAGCGTTGAGGAGCTTATGGATACTATAACTTCAGCTATTCAATTGATAGCGAATTCGGGTATTCGATAGAGATGAGCGGCAAAGGAATGAATACCTTTGATTTACATTCCATGTGGTTTGCTACGGCGACGGCATGGACGGGAACCGGAAAAGGTTCGCCGACCGAAATCCCCATTTGTATCCAACTGCATTCAACTTCGTTAACAAGCCCTCAGAAATCGGCGAATTGCGTGCATTAGTTGCAATTCCAAAAACTTTACCTTAGTCGCAGATAGATACACTTCCCCCTCATCAATCGCCAGTTCACGGAAGCTGACGAAGGGAGGAAAAAAGGGGCTCGAATGCGAATCGCGGTACTCGACGACGGTGTTGATCAGATCAAGCAGATCAATCGAACCATGACTGCACTCGAACACGAGTGCCACCCGTACACGGAAGGAAGGGCGCTGCTGCAGGCCATGCGCCGCCAGACCTTCGACCTGCTGATACTCGGCTGGAATCTTCCCGACATGAAGGGCTCGGAGGTGGTGGCGACCATCCGCCGGGATCTCAACAGCCGCCTTCCCATTCTTTTCGTCTCCGACAAGCCCGGCGAGGCCGACATGGTCGAGGGCCTCAATGCCGGCGCCGACGACTTCATGGCCAAGCCCGCCCGCGCCGGCGAGCTCGAAGCCCGCGTCAATGCGCTGCTGCGCCGCTCCTACCCGGCCCAGCACGAAAACGAGCTGATCTTCGGCCCCTACCACTTCTATCCACCTTCGCGCGTGCTCAAGGTGCGTGGCGTACAGGTCGAACTGAAGAATCGGGAATACGAGCTCGCACTCTTCCTGTTCCAGAACCTCGGCCGCCTGCTTTCGCGCGAGCATCTGCACGAGGCCGTCTGGGGTCTGGGCATCGAGGCGTTGTCGCGCTCGCTCGACACCCACATCTCCCGCCTGCGGACCAAGCTCGACCTGCGCCCAGCCAACGGCTTCCTGCTGCTGGCCATCTACGGGCTGGGCTACCGGCTCGAAACCATCGAGGCCGACGCGCTGCCTGGAGTGGTCGGCGCGCGCTGAGCCCGGAATTCCGGGCGAGCTACAGTAGTCTCTCCAACGGCCTGCGCCCTGCGCGCGCCGCACCAAGGAACGAGACGAATGAATCCGATGATCCGGCTGCTGCTCGCCGCCGCATTGCTCTGGAGCTGGCTGGGGCCCGCCACCGCGGAAGAGGTCGAAGCAAGCGACATGGTGCGCGGCGGCCTGATGGCGATCCAGATGATCGACCAGGGCCGCGCCGCCGAACTCTGGGACGGCGCCACGCCAGCGACCCGCAATCGCGTGACGCGCGCCGACTTCACCAGCCAGGTCAGCCGAAGCCGGGCGCTCATCGGCGCGCCCCAGATGCGCACCTGGGTCGCGGTCAACCGACAGGTCGTCGCCGACGCTGATGCCGGCATTGCTGGCCAGTACATCAGCATCGAATATGAAACCCGCTTCACGGGCAAGCCTGACAGGACCGTCCGGGAACTCGTCAGTTTCCACCTGGACCAGGACCGCGTCTGGCGTTTCAGCGGCTATGTATTGAAATAAAAGGCCAAACGATGCCAACTCCACGCTGGAAGCCCAATGTCACCGTCGCCGCGGTGATCGAGCGCGACGGGCGCTTCCTGCTGGTCGAGGAGCAGACTCCCGACGGCCTGCGCCTCAACACGCCGGCAGGCCATCTCGACCCCGGCGAATCACCCGCCGAAGGCTGCGCCCGCGAGACCCTGGAAGAAACTGCCCATCATTTCATGCCAACTGCGCTCATCGGCATCTACATGGCACGTTCCCGTCCGCTCGCGGAGGGCGGCGAAGACATCACCTACATGCGCTTTGCTTTCATGGGCACGCTTGGCAGGTTCGAGGAAGGCCGCCCGCTCGACAAAGGCATCGTTCGCACCGTCTGGATGACGGCCGACGAGATCCGCGCGAGCGTCGCGCGGCACCGCAGCCCGTTGCTGCTGCAGTGCGTGGAAGACCATCTGGCCGGCAAGCGATACCCGCTCGACCTGATCCACGTCGACGAATCGGTGCGATCAGTGCCCTGAGTTGAAAAGCTTCGTCAGACGATGACGCCGCCGCCAAGGCAGCGTTCACCGTCATAGAGCACGGCCGACTGCCCCGGCGTCACCGCCCACTGCGCGTCGCCGAAGCGCAGTCCGAAGGCGGCCGGATTCACGCCGCCCTCCACCGCCTCCATCTCGCAAGCCGCATCGGCCTGCCGATAGCGCGCCTTGGAACCGTAAGCGCCCGGCACCGGCGCCTCGCCGGAAATCCAGCTCGCGTCGTCCGCCTTCAGCTCCGACGACAACAGCCAGGGATGGTCGTGCCCCTGCACCACCCACAGCGTGTTCTTCTCGACGTCCTTGCGCGCCACGAACCATGGCGAATGGTCGCCCGAGCCGCGCTGCGCGCCCTTTTCCTTCACGCCGCCGATGCCCAGGCCCTGCCGCTGGCCCAGCGTGTAGAAGCTCAACCCCTGGTGCTCGCCCAGCTTGCGGCCGCGGTCGTCCTTGATGGGGCCCGGCTCCTTGGAGATGTAGCGGTTCAGGAATTCGCGGAACGGCCGCTCGCCGATGAAGCAGATGCCGGTCGAGTCCTTCTTCTTCGCGTTGGGCAGGCCGATTTCCTCGGCGATGCGGCGCACCTCGGTCTTGTGCAGCTCGCCGACCGGGAACAGCGTCTTCGACAGCTGCGCCTGGTTCAGGCGGTGCAGGAAGTAGCTCTGGTCCTTCGCCGGATCGAGCCCCTTGAGCAGCTCGTGCCTGCCGGTGGCCTCGTTCAGCCGCACGCGGGCGTAGTGGCCGGTGGCGATCTTCTCGGCGCCCAGGCGCATGGCGTGGTCGAGGAAGGCCTTGAACTTGATCTCGGCGTTGCACAGCACGTCGGGGTTGGGCGTGCGGCCGGCCTTGTACTCGCGCAGGAACTCGGCGAACACGCGGTCCTTGTAGTCGGCCGCGAAGTTGACGTGCTCGATCTCGATGCCCAGCACGTCGGCCACGCTGGCGGCGTCCACGAAGTCGATGTTCGACGAGCAGTACTCGCTGTCGTCGTCGTCTTCCCAGTTCTTCATGAAGATGCCGACCACCTCGTGCCCCTGCTGCTTGAGCAGGTGCGCCGTCACCGCGGAGTCCACTCCGCCGCTCAGTCCCACAACGATCCGATGCTTTGCCATAAGCCCCCTATTGTCCCAGCCCCGCGCAAGGGGCTTCCGGCGTGTGGGAAATCGGGAAAACCCGTGTCGCCGGTTTGTCAGCCCGAAGGCCATCGACGGGAGGGCCGGCGCTAAAGTGATTCCGGACGAAGGCGGCAGCAAGACCCGCCACGCCATTCACGAGACAACCGCAAGCGGAGACAAGACGCATGGCCACACCTTCCACCGCCGCCAATGCCGGCGATACCCTCCCCTGGACACGCGCCTACCCCGAAGGCATGCGCTGGGACGCCGAACTGCCCGTGAAGCCGGTGCAGCAGATGCTCGACGAAGCCGTGGAGCGCTGGCCCGAGCGGTCTGCTGTCGAATTCATGGGCCAGGCCATCACTTATCGCGAGCTTGGCGCCGCCGTCGAACGCGCAGCCAAGGGCCTGCAGGACCTGGGCGTGAAGCCCGGCGTGCATGTCGGCCTCTACCTGCCGAATACGCCGCACTACCCGATCGCCTTCTTCGCGGTGCTCAAGGCCGGCGGCACGGTGGTCAATTACTCGCCGCTGGACGCCGAGCGCGTGCTGGCCCACAAGATCGAGGACAGCCGCACCGACATCCTCGTCACGCTCGACCTCGTCAACCTCTACCCGCAGATGGCGCGCCTGCTCGACAACTCGCGCCTGAAGAAGCTGGTGGTCGGCAGCCTCGGCGACTACGGCGCCATGGGCGACAAGGTGCAGGCCCAGCTGCAGGGCGCCGGGCAGATCGCCCCCGTGCCCGTCGACGACCGCCATGTGCGCTTCACCGACCTGCTCAAGAGCGAAGGCACGCACAAGACCTATCCGCTAGGCGACCTCGCCGAAGAGATCGTGGTGCTGCAATACACCGGCGGCACCACCGGCCTGCCCAAGGGCGCGATGCTCACGCACGCCAACCTCACGTCGGCCTCGGCCCAGTATTACGAATCGACCCGGGGCGAACCGCCGATCCTGGAGGAAGGCAAGGAGCGCTTCCTGGTGGTGCTGCCGCTCTTCCACATCTTCGCGCTCAGCGCAGCGATGCTGCTCGGCGTGCGCCTCGGCGCGGCGCTGGTGCTGCACACGCGCTTCGACGTCGACGCGGTGATGAACGAGCTCGCCGCCAGCAAGATCAGCGTGTTCCCCGGCGTGCCGACGATGTACACCGCCATCCTCTCGCACCCCAAGGCCAAGGAGATGGACCTGCGCTCGCTCAAGTTCTGCGGCTCGGGCGGCGCGCCGCTGCCGGTGGAGGTGGAGCAGCGCTTCTTCGAGCTCACCGGCTGCCATCTCAACGAAGGCTGGGGCATGACCGAGACCTCGCCCGTAGGCACCTTCACGCCCGCGCGCGGCGTGCGCAAGGCGGGCTCGTGCGGCATGCCGCTGCCGCGGGTGCGCATCAAGCTCGTGAGCCTGGACGATCCGGCGAAGGACGTCACCGCCTTCGGCGAAGCGGGCGAGCTCTGCATCAAGGGCCCCAACGTGATGAAGGGATACTGGAACAACCCCAAGGCGACGGCCGATTCGATGACGGCCGACGGCTACTTCCGCAGCGGCGACGTCGCGAAGATGGATTCCGACGGCTACCTCTACATCGTCGACCGCACCAAGGACATGCTGCTGTGCGGCGGCTACAACGTCTATCCGCGCGTGCTGGAAGAGGCGGTGTACGAGCACCCTTCGGTGGCCGAGGTCTGCGTGATCGGCATCCCCGACGAGTACCGCGGCCAGTCGCCCAAGGCCTTCGTGAAGCTGAAGGATGGCGCACCCGAACTGACGCTCGACGCGCTGAAAGCCTTCCTGAAGGACCGCCTCGGCAAGCACGAGATGATCGGCGCGCTGGAGATCCGCGCAGAGTTGCCCAAGACGCCCGTGGGCAAGCTCTCGAAGAAGGACCTCGTCGACGAGGAAGCCCGCAAGCGGGCGGTGTGAGCCAGGCTAGGGCTACTTCTTCTGCTGGCCGAAAGCCTCGGCGAGCAGTTCATAGGAGCGCAGCCGGGCCGCGTGGTCGAACACCTGCGAGGTGATCATGAGCTCGTCGGCGCCGGTGCGTGCGACGAAGGCTTCCACGCCCTTCTTCACCGTCTCGACCGAGCCGACTGCCGAGCACGACAGCACCGAGTCGAGCAGCGCGTTCTCCGCCGGCCCGACCTTCTGGCGGTAGCCCTCCACCGGCGGCGGCAGGCGCCCCGGACGGCCGCTGCGCAGGTTCACGAAGGCCTGCTGCCATGAGGTGGCGCGGAACTCGGCCTCTTCGTCGGTGTCGGCCGCGAACACGTTGAAGCCCAGCATCACGTACGGCTTCTGCAGCTGGGCAGATGGCCTGAAGGTCTCGCGGTAGATCTGGATGGCCTGCATGATCTGCTGCGGCGCGAAGTGGGAGGCGAAGGCATAGGGCAGCCCCAGGTGCGCCGCGAGCTGCGCGCCGAAGGTGCTGGAGCCCAGGATCCACACCGGCACCTCCAGCCCCGCGCCGGGCACGGCGCGCACCGGCTGCTGCGGATTCTTCGACATGAAGTCCATCAGCTCGATCACGTCCTGCGGGAACTGGTCGGCGTCCGACTCCAGGTTGCGCCGCAGGGCCCTCGCGGTGCGCTGGTCGGAACCCGGCGCGCGCCCCAGGCCGAGGTCGACACGCCCCGGGTAGAGCGATTCCAGCGTGCCGAACTGCTCGGCGATCACCAGCGGCGAGTGGTTCGGCAGCATCACGCCGCCGGCGCCGATGCGGATGGAGGAAGTGCCCGCCCCCACGTAGGCCAGCAGCACGGCGGTGGCCGCGCTCGCGATGCCCGGCATGCCGTGGTGCTCGGCCAGCCAGTAGCGCGTGTAGCCCAGTTTCTCGCCATGCTGCGCCAGCGAGAGCGAGTTGCGGAACGACTGCGCGGCGTCGCTGCCCTCGGTGATCGGGGAAAGGTCGAGGATGGAGAACGGAATCATGGGCGCGATCATGGCGCGAACCGCCCAATTCCGTCGCCCCAGGGGCTATTCGGTTTGGTATAGCGTGGTCACGCTCGCGAAGTCGCGGCCGTTCTGCTCCACGCTCGCCTGGAAGGGCACGCTCTCGCCCGGCGCGATGGCCGGCAGGTTGTCCACCAGCTTGAAGCCCGTGAGCTGCCCGTTGCGGTCGCGCAGGCTCACCCACAGCCGTACCTTGCCGACGATGCCCGTGCCCGGGTTCTTCACGCTGCCGCTGACCACCACGTACTTGTATGAAAAGCGCTGGCTGAAGTTGAGCAGCACGCTGCCGATTTCGGCCTTGGTGCCCGTCACCTTCACCTCCAGCGGCTTGCGCGGGCCGGGCAGCGCCGCGCGGCGCATCGGCTTCCATTCGATGCGTGTGTCGGTGATGCGCTCCATGTCCTGCGGCTCCAGGTAGATGGGAAAGCGCTCCCCGGGATACAGGTAGGCCAGCCCCGAGATCGTGGTCGTGCCGTGCGCCTTGCTGCCGCTGAAGCGCGAGATCACGCCGCCCGGCGCGAGCACCACGGCATCGGTGCTGCGGTTGACCAGTTCGCCCAGGAAGAGCCGCTGCTGGATGTTGTTGCGCCCGTCCACCAGCGGCAGCAGCTCGAGCAGCTTGTCGTCGAAGCGCTCGCTGTCGTCGGCCAGCAGGTCGTCGGTGCCCAGGCGCAGTTCGGGGTTGAAGCTTTCCGGGCCGCCCGCGGTGCGGATCACGCGGTCGGCATTGAGCACCGGCGTGCGCCCGCCCGAGGCCTCGACGGTGCTGTAGCCGATGCGGTAGTCCCACGCCGCGATGGCCGCCGCGCGGCCGAAGCGCGCGATGCTCACGTCCACCGAGGTGCGCGCGCCGGGCTGGATCTCGTTGGCCTGCCCATAGCCGTGGCCGAAGCCGATCACCTGCCCCGCGTCGTCGTACAGCGTGGCCAGCACCTCGAAGCCGCCGAGCACGGTGGCGTCCTTGCGGTCGTTGACGATGCGGCCCACCAGCCGCACCCGATCGCCCTGCTGCACCAGCCGCACGCGCGAGAACGCCATGCGCGGCCCCTTCACCGCGCTGTAGGGCTCGGCCAGCTTCTGCACGCGCAGCTCCTGGCGCGTCACGTTCTTGCCGCTGGGCATGTCGATCAGCGCTGGGGCGCTCTCGCCGGGCTCCAGCACAGCCACGGGCAGCATCTCGCTGCGCTCGTCGAGCTTGCTCTCGCCGTCGAAGTACACGGCGCGGATGCCGGCGCGCGACAGCGGCTTGCCGGTTTCGTTGCGCGCCACTACCAGCAGCTTGGGGCTGGCAGAGCTGCCGCTGCCCACGAGCACCTGGCGCGGCTCGTCGAGCTTGAGTCCGTCGACGGGAATGGTGCGGTCGACCGCAGCCACCACACGCTGCGAGCCCGATGCAGCGCGCGTGTCGGCATTGCGGCTGCCGAGGAACACGCCCACCAGGCTGAAGAGCAGCACCGCGCCCACCGCAATGCCCACACCGATGCCGACCTTGCGCATCATGAGCGCCTGCCTGCGCGCCTCCTCGGCCGCGAGCCGGCGGCCGGCCTCGTTCTTCACCTGGTTGAGCACGCGCTCCAGCCGGTCGGAGACGTTGTCTTCCACCAGCGTGACGGAGCCGCAGTGCTCGCAGGTGTATTCGTTGAGGCCCGTGCGCTTGAGCACGCTGCTGCCGCACTCGCCGCACTTGAGCGTCTGGAGATCGATGGTCATGTCTGAAATGCTGCTCCCGTTTTTTCTTTTGCCGCGGTCCTCGCGGCTCTCTACCAGTCGAAGAGGTCCGCGAGATCGTCGGCCCGGCCTGCGCCGACCAGCGGCGCGAGCCGCTCGATCAGGCGCGCGCGGTGCACCGGGTTGACCGAGAAGTCGTCCATGAAGATGTCGTCGCCCGCCTCGTCCCACACCTGGCCGATGGTGCCGAGGCACGCGGCCATCTCGAAGATGTCTGCGAAGAGCGGCCCGTCGTCTTCCCACGCGCCCGCGCCATGCCGGGCGAACTGTATCGCGCCGCTGCGCAGGTCGAAGATGAAAGGATCGGCGCCCTGGTCGGCCACCACCAGCCAGTGGTCGGGCCATGAAGCGAGGCGTTCGCCGGTGATGCCATGCCAGCGGTAGCCGGCTTGCTGCGACCACAGGCGCGCCAACGGAGGAATGCTGAACGGGTTGCCCGCGGTGGATACGGTGAGGCCCGCGTGGCCCACGCGCTCGTTGACCCAGTTGCCCAGCGGGCCGACCTGCTCGTAGAAGGCCGCGATGGCTTCGGGCAGCGGGATCTCGCCGTGCCAGTGGTCGGCGGCGAGCTGCGGCGCCAGCGCGCCGTGCGGAGCCAGCGCCGCGCGAGCCTGTTCTGTCGATGCCACCCGTGTTCCTCTTCGTTCAGGAAGCGCAGGCCGCACGCAGCGCGGTGCGAAGCGCCTCCACGTCGCCGGGCGCGATCTCGCGCACGCCGCTCGGAGCGCCAAGGCCGCAGGCCGTCGATGCGACGACCGGCACGCCCGCCGCCACGGCCCGCAGCAGCGCGCGCGGTGCGTGCTCCACATGCGCGGGCAGCACCACCACATCGGCGCCGGCCAGCCAGTCGCCCTGCCAGTTCATGTGCTCGACGTGGCCGATGCCCTGCCAGAGCCGCGCATCGTCCGAGGCCGAGCCCAGCACACGCAGGCGGCACGGCCAGCCTTGCAGCGCCGCGGCGAGTTCGCGCGCGCCCTTGCGTGCCAGCGCGCTCGCGGCGAAGACGACGAGCGGAAGGTCTGAATTCGTGCGGGCAACGGCCTTGGCCCGAGGCAGCGCCCATTCCAGCTTCCGCAGCACCGCCAGCGGAGCCAGCGCCGCCAATTGCCGTGCAACTTCGGCATGCGGCGTGACGATGACCGAAGCGCGGGCCAGCGCCATCGACTCCGCACGCACCAGCGAAGGATCGACACGGAAGTCGCGCAAGGTGGCGTCGTCGGGCCAGCGCCGGGAGGCCTCGTCCAGCCGCCGCTCGATCTCCGCCATCGGCAGCGCACTGGCCAACACGACGACGCTCCGGCCATCGAGCGCACCAAGGCGCTGCAGGTGCGGCAGCAGCGACTGCTCGACCACCAGCTGCGTGTGCTGCGGCTTCAGCCGAGCCGCGAAGGCCTGCGCGAGCCAGCGCTGGCCGTCGATCAGGCTGGCCTGCCGCCGCCCCGCCTGCCGCGCCCACAGCCGCAGCCACAGCGCACGGCGCAGGCTCGTGGCCCACGGTGCTTGTGAAGCCGCGGCCGCCGGCTCGCGATGCCAGCCCGTCGCGCTGCGGCGCCAGAAGGCGAGCCGCATCGGCACCGGCTGCATGCGCTGCGCGCGTGGATGCTCTTCGCGCAGGTAGCGCGCGAACTCCGGCGTCCATGCGTCGAGCAGCGCGACGGTGAGCCCCTGCGGCCCCACATCGACCTGCGGACGATGGCGGAAGCAGGCGGTCTGGTCGCAGCTGAGGCAGCCGCGCGCCACCGGCAATGCGGCTGCGGTTTCTTCGTTCGAGCGGCGCATGGTGACGGGCACAAATGGCGCAGAAGATGCACCACGGCTGCGGATGCGCAGCACCAGCTCCGCCCCGGTCAGCTCCACTTCGAGCCGCCATGCATGCCTGGCGCGCACCTTGAGATCGATGTAGTTCCAGAACACGGTCGCGTCGACGGCATCCGAGCCCGGCTCGCCGGCCTGCTCGATGCGCGCCGTGTGCCCGTGCCGCTCCACCAGCTCGAAGCCCGCGCGCGACGCCACGGTGGCGAGCGCATTCGACAGCTGGCACAGCCCGCCAGCCAGCGTCGGCACCACGCAGCCGCCGCGCAGCTCGCGGCCCTGCACGAAGCCGCGCCATGCGCCCGGCCTGCCCAGCTGGCGCCAGAAGCTCAGCACCTCACCGGCCGGGACCTCGACGGCATCGAAGGCGCCACGCGCCACGCGCAGGTTCTGCACCTTGCCGGCCACGAGGGGGAATTCGTCCGCGCGGCCGTCGGTCCACAGGGGCGTGCGGTATTGGGCGAGCACGGGCGCGTCGGCCAGTGCGTGGCTTGTGCCGGCGGTCCACCGGCGGGCCGATGGCCGCAGCGTCTCGCGCAGCGCGTGGGCCGTGGCCAGCAGCCGCGAGCGCAGCCAGAAATCGATCGCGTCGATGCGGCGCGGCGGCTGCCAGGCCTGCACGCTCACGCGGAGGGGCCTCGCTTGCGCCATTGGCCGAGGTCGGCTTCGATGCGCTCCTCGATGCTGCCGCTCCACTGCACGCCGAAGCCGGCCGCGCGCAGCAGCTCGACGATGCGGCGGCCCACGGCCATGGTGTTGGCTTCGCGCTGCTCGATCTCGGGAATCATCCCGCCGCTGAAGGCCAGGTGGAGGCGGCCGGTGCGCACCGCCCGTTCGAGATCCTGTGCGTGATAGAAGCAGCAGCCGCGGATGCCGGATTCCATGCGGCCCGCGGCACGCCATTGCTCGCGCACGTCGTCGTGGCCGTCGGCGAGCGTGTTGCCCGCGCGGTGCAGCGCGATGATCTTCTCGCTGCGCAGTTGCTCGAACACGGCTTCGAGCCGGTCGTATTCGGTCTGTTCGGGCCAGCCGGCCTCGGCGGCGCGCTTGGCGGCGCATGCGCTCGCGGCCTCGGCCTTGACCCAGGCGCGGTCCTCGTAGGTGATCTCGTCGGGATCGAGGTACTCGTCGGTGATCATCCACTCGACATCGGCATCGGGATGAAAGCCGCTCCACACCAGGTCGTGGATGCGTCCGCGCGTGTCTTCTGGGTCGAGAGTAAGTGCCATGCGTGTTGTGCTGCCGCCTCGGCGGCAACGGGTCATGCTTTCTTTTTTCCTGGCGGAAGCGTGCTGGTATTTTCACCCGGGCGCACCACCATGGCGCAGTAATGCGAAAGCATGATGTCCTGGGCCACCCTTTCGCACCGCACCATCATGAAGGATGCCTCGGGGCAAGGCAATGCGCCTTTAGGCGAAGGCTGCCCGGCCGGATGGCCTGCGCTGGGCGACTGGCTATGCTCGTCGGCTCTTCATGCCCCAGCCCTCCTTTCCAGCCCCGCCGTTCGACGCACAGTCGCCCACCGCGTGGACCTCCGCCATGGCGCAGGCCACGGAGCGCGCGTCGAAGCCGGCCGCCGACTGGCTCGCGTGGCTGGTCGCGCTGGCGGTGCTGGTCTTCATGGCGGTGTTCGGCCTGCAGGCGATGCGCTGGTCGCTGGCAGGCGGCTGGCATTGGCTCTGGATGCTGGTGGGGCTGCCGTTCTTCGGCGTCTTCTCGGTGCTGGCCGTGACGGCCGTCGCCGCGAGGCTGCGCGAGCGCCGCCGGGTGCGGGTGGCGCTGGAGAACATGTCGCTGGAGCGCGGGGAAGGCTTGCGCGTCGGCGAGCCGCTGGAGCTGCGCCTGCGCGCAACGGTACCCGCTGCGCAGGAAGGCGAGCGCACGGTGGCGCCGCAGCGCATCGCCATGCGACTGATGCTGCACCGCACGCTCGATGCTGTTGGCGAATGCTGCTGCGAGGCCATCGCCTCGCGCGAGGAAACGCGTGACGGCCGGCTGCTCTACGAGTGCGAACTGCGCGCAGACCCCGGGCTCGACGCCCCGCAGTGGTCGGTCGAACTGCGCGACGCGGCTGACGACACCGGCGCGCCCATCCTTACCGCCGCACTGCGGCGGCTGCCCGCGCGCTGATCCTGAACACAGACGAAAAAAGGCCGGGCCATGCATTCCGCATGGCCCGGCCTTCTGTCTGTCTTCAGCTCTGCAGCGGATTACAGCGGCAGTGCGTCGCCGTGAGCGGCAGCGCGGGCTGCGGCGCGAACTGCGGCGCGGTCCACCGAGCTGGCCACGATCGGGGCCACGCCGGACGAAGCGCCTTCGGCGTACGGATCACCGCTGCGAGCGGCAGCCACGGCTTCGGCGCGAACGGCGGAACGGCTGGCCGTCGAGACGATCGCCTGGGCAGGGCCGGCGTTGGCACCGGTGGCGTACGGGTTGGCGCTGTGCGCGGCAACCACGGCCTGGCCGGCGACATCGGCGCGGCTGGCGGCCGAGGTCAGCTGGTGCACGCCTTCATAGGTTTCGGCGTGGGCAACGCCGGCGGCGGCCAGCAGGGCGAGAGAAACGGCGGAGAGGAGCTTCGAGGCGGTCATTTGGATGGGTCCTTCAATTGGTTCGGTTCTGGTTCTTGGTCTGGATCAGCTGAAGGGCTGGTCCATGGGAAGAATTGTGCGCCGTTATCTAAGTAAAAACCCTTAGACAATGGAACCGCGGTGTTCACGCCACGGAAACAATCGATCGCCAGGAACGCAGATCACCGCCTGTCGTAGAGTCCCCGCATGAGCGACCCGGCCCCCGCCCTTTCACCGATTTCGTCCCCCTGGGGCAGCCCCGGGACCGTGTTCGACCGGCTCGCGGGCGAATGGAGCCTGCGGCGCAACATCGAGGGCCAGGCCACGATGAGCGGCGTCGCCTCCTTCACGCCGCTCCAAACGGCCGACATGCTGAAGTACCGCGAGGAAGGCCGCATCCGCCTGGCCGACGGCAAGGAGTTCGACGGGCACCGCGAATACGTCTTCGAGCGTGCGCCGAACGGCTTCGTCGTGCACTTCGCCGAAACGCCGCCGCGCCTGTTCCACGCCATCGCCATCGTGCGCGACGGCGATCTGCTCGCCGGATCGGCCACGCACCTGTGCACGCCCGACACCTACGACAGCAGCTACCGCTTCCTGCCCGACGGCTCCTTCGGCATCCGCCACGTGGTACACGGCCCGCGCAAGGACTACCTCTCGGACACGGTCTTCAGCCGCCTGGGCTGAACGAGGCCATTCAGTCGCGGTCCAGCCGCCAGCCCGGCATGCCGCGCATCACCGTCTGCACGAGCATCGCGCAGATGCCGCACTTGATGAGGTCGCCCGGAATGAACACCAGCATGGCCAGCGCAGCCTGCGACAGCGACATGTGCGCGATCAACGAGAGCCCGACGATGCCGAAGGCGTAGACCACGCCGATCCCGCCGACCAGCGCCGAGAGGAAGGCAGCCGCCAGCAGCGGAAGGCCCGTCGCGCCGCCGATGCGGCGCACGGCCAGGCGCATCAGCAGGCCGCAGGCGAAGGCGCCGAACATCCAGCCGAACAGGAAGCCGCCGGCCGGCGCCACGAACACGCTCAAGCCGCCACGGCCGCCGGGCAAGAGTGGCAGCCCCAGCGCCACCGCCAGCAGGAACAGCGCGATGGCCAGGAAGCCCCGGCGAGGCCCGAGCAGGCAACCGGCGAGCATCACACCCAGCGACTGCAGCGTGATCGGCACGCCGAAAGGCAGGTCGATCTTGGGGATCAGGCCGAATACCGCCATCAGCGCCGCGAAGAGCGCGATGTACGCCAGCGAACGGGAGGAAGCGAGGGAGCCTGAAGTGGTGGTCATGGCGATGGCAATCGAGAAGAAAAAAAAGAAAAAATGGCTCAGCGCCCGAGCCGTGCGGCCAACGCATCGGCCACGCGCTCGGCCGTCTGCAACGTGCGGATGGTCAGCGGCGCCAGCAGCCGCAGCCCGCCGCCATGGCCCGAGCGCGCACGGTAGGCGTCGTCCAGGCGCTGCCACTGCACATAGAAATTTTCGGCGAAGCGCAGCATCAGGCCAAGGCCGAGCGCGATGCGCTCCGTGGGCACGCCCAGGCGCTGCAGCGGATGGAGCACGGCTTCGAGCACCGCCAGCAGGTCCTCGAAGCGCGTGGTGAGCGTGAGCATGAGCGCGAGCGTGGCCGCGCTGGCCAGCCGCAGCGCACTCGCCACGCCGAGCAGCGTGGTGCCCATTGCCCAGTGGAAGCCGACGATCAGCCCGCCCGCGATGGCCACGCCGAGCAGCATGCGTATGCGCCGCCACGCCGGCCGGCCGAGCGACGCGAACCCCAGCAGCACCACCGCGCAGGCCACCGCCAGATAGACAGGCCGCTCGACCAGCACCAGCAGAGTGCCGCACATCGACAGCATCGCGAGCTTCACCCACGCCGCAATCGCATGCAGCCACGTCGGCTGTTCCGAATAGAGGCTACGCATGGCGCCCCCGCTCGGCCGTCGCGCGCTCGCGCACGTCTTCGGCATAGGCTTCGCAGATCTCGCGGCCCCGCCCGTCGGCGCGCACCCTGCCCTGCTCGAGCCACAGCACGCGCTCGAAGTCGTACACATGCTCCAGCAGGTGCGTGGACACGAGGATCTGGTGATCGCTCTCCTGCAGCTGAGCGGCGAGCCGCGTCTGGCTCAGCAGGTCGAGGCTGGCGAAGGGCTCGTCGAGCAGCAGCGTGGCCGGCTCGCTGATCTGCAGGGCCAGCAGGCATACCTGCTGGCGCTGGCCCTGGCTCAGCTCGCTCACCGCGCGCCCGGCCCAGGCTTCGAGCCCGCGCCGCGCGAGGAAGTCGCGCGCCTGCTGGCGCGCCGCCTGCCGCGTCTCGCCGCGCGCGGTGAGGCTGAAGGCCAGTTCCTCGGCCACGGTCGGGAAGATGATCTGGTCGTCGGGGTTCTGGAACATCAGCCCCACGTGCTTCGCGAGCTGGCCGCGGTCGGCCTGCGTGTCGCAGCCATGCACCACCACGCGCCCCTGCTCGGGCTGGTCGAGCCCGCTGATGAGGCGGAACAGGCTGCTCTTGCCCGCGCCGTTGTCGCCGACGAGGCCGATGCGCATCTCCTGCAGGTCGAGCGTCAGCCCCTCGAACACGCGGTGGCTGCCGCGCACCAGCGTCACCGCATCGAGGCGGATGCTGTGCGAAGAGACGGTTTCTGACGGGCTGGGCTGCGGCAAGGGGCGCCCACTGTACCCGAACCCGCCTGGCCGGCACGAGGTTCGGGCGAGGCTCAGGCCGTGGCCGGAAAGAGCGCGTTGAGCTCGCCCACTGACAGCATCCCCTCGCCCATCTTGCCGAAGCGGCCCTGCCCGAAGGCCTCGGCAGCGATGCGGTTCACCAGCCCCAGCGCCGACTGCAGCGGCCCGCAGCCCAGGCTGATGCGCCGCGCGCCGGCCTTCGCGAAGGCATCGGCCGATGGCGCCCCCGCATAGCCCGCGTACACGTTGAGCGGCAGTTCCAGCGCGCCGGCCAGCCGCGCGATCTCGTCGGGGTCGGACATGCCCGGCACGAAGATGCCGTCCGCGCCCGCCGCCGCGTAGAGCTTCGCGCGGCGCAGCGCCTCCTCGAAGCGAGCCACCGGGTCGTCCCATGGCACGAAGTACACGTCGGTGCGCGCGTTGATGAAGAAGCGCGCATCCAGCCCGCGGATGGCCGCGATGCGCTCGCGCAGCACCTCGGGCGATGCCAGCTCGCGCGTGCCGGGCCGGGTGCCGTCCTCGATGTTGATGCCGGCCGCGCCCATGCCGATCAGTTCGGCCACAACTTCGCGCACCGCCTGCGCGCTGTCGCCGAAGCCGCTTTCGATGTCCACGCTCACCGGCACACCCGCCACGCGGCAGATGCGCGCGCAGGCCGCGAGCAGTTCATCGACCGGCATGCGCTCGCCGTCGGCATAGCCCAGCGACCAGGCCATGCCCGCGCTGGTAGTGCCGATGGCGCCGGCCCCGGCGCGCTCGACGATGCGGGCGCTCGCGGCGTCCCATGCGTTGACCAGCACCAGCGGCGCGGGGCCCTCGTGGAGTCGGTGGAATGTTTCTGTCTTTTGCTGCGCGTCGCTGGCTCGCATGGTCATCCGTTCGGCAAGTTGAGGAATGACCGCAGCTTAGGAACGGCGCGGCGCGCCGGCTTGGAAAAAACTGCTATTTCATTTCACTTCACGCCGTAGCCGCGCGCCGCCCGCAGCGCGATCAGGCTCACCACCACGCCGAAGCCCACGTAGAACGCCGGCGCGATCTTGCTGCCCGTGGCGGTGATGAGCCAGGCGCTGATGAAGGGCGCGAAGCCGCCGAAGATCGCCACACCGAAGCTGTAGCTCACCGACAGCCCCGTGCCGCGCGTGGCCGCCGGGAACAGCTCCGACATCGCCGCCGAGATCGGCCCCCAGTAGGCAGAGGCCACCACGCCCATCGCCGTGAGCGCCAGCATCAGCGCCGGCACCGAAGGATGGTTCACCAGCAGGTAGAAGAGCGGCACGATCATCACCAGCATGACCAGCGCCGCGGCGCGCATCACGGGAATGCGCCCGACGCGGTCCGACATGCTGCCGAACAGCGGCACCAGCGCGAACTGCAGCACGCCGAACCAGAATGTGCCCGCGAAGGCCATCGAAGGCGGCAGGCCCAGCTGCCGCACCGCGAAGGTGGGCATGAAGAGCCCCGTGTAGGCCACGATGGTCGCGAGGATGATGAGCCCCATCGCCGCCAGCGTGCGGCCGCGCTGGTCCACCAGCGTGGCGCGCACCGGCGCGGCTTCCTGCGCGGCGCGCTTGAACTCCATGCCCTCGTCGAGATGGCGGCGGATGTACAGCCCCGCCGGCCCGATCAGCAGCCCGAAGAAGAACGGAATGCGCCAGCCCCACGACAGCAGCTGCTCGGGCGTGAGCAGCGCGTTGAGCCCCATGCCGAAGCCGGCAGCCAGGAAGGTGGTGACGCCCTGACTCGCGAACTGCCAGCTCGAGAAGAAGCCGCGGCGGCGCGGATCCTGCTCCGCCAGCAGCGCGGTGGCGCTGCCGAACTCGCCGCCCGCCGCGAAGCCCTGCAGCAGCCGCGCGAGGATCACCAGGCCCGGCGCCCACAGCCCGATCTGCGCGAAGGTGGGCGCCACCGCGATCAGCAGCGTGCCGCACAGCATCAGCGCCATCGACAGCGTCAGCGCGTTCTTGCGCCCCCTGGCGTCGGCGTACGCGCCCAGCACCAGCGAGCCGACAGGCCGCATCACGAAGGTCACGCCGAACGTGCCCAGCGTGATGAGCAGCGACACGGTGTCGTTCTCGGCCGGGAAGAAGAGCTTGGAGATGGTGACGGCCAGAAAGCCGTAGATCACGATCTCGAACCACTCCAGCGCATTGCCGATGGAGATGGCGGTGATGACCCTCAGCGTGCTCTGCCGGGAGGCCGGCGCGGCGGGTTCCGAGAGGTCGGCGGTGCGTGGGGCGATAGTGCTCATGATGCTGCGTGCTCCAGGGATGGTTGAACTGCAAGGTCCGCGCCTGTCGAGGGCCGGACGCCGAAGTGGTGCAGCACGTTGCGCAGCAGCCCTTCGAACGAGGGGTCGGCGCCGAGCACCCAGCTCGCGCCGACGGCGCCTGCGTTGAACACGCGGCCGCCTTGCGGGCGCTCCCAATAGATCATCTCGGCCGAGAGCCCGCCAAGCGAATCGGTCGGCTGCGAGTAGTAGTCGAGGTAGGCATCGAGGCGCCCGGGGCGCTGCCTCCGCCCCTCGGCGATGACCTGGATGCCTCGCTGCGGCTCGGGCAGGCTCTCCCCGGTGGGCAGCACGCGCGTCATGCGGTTCAGCGTCGCGACGCTCAGGTCCCATTCATGGCCGATGGCGCGCGGCAAGCCACCGCCCGGCGCGTGGCCGAAGGTGGCGCCTTCGGCAAGGCCCAGCGGATGCGGCTGCGTGAACAGGAAGTGCTCCGGCCGCGTCGCGTGGTACACGCCGAAGTCGTCGCCGTCGGCAAAGGCCCAGCCCGCCGATTCCAGCCCGATGAGCTCGGCGCACGAACGCCCGGCCTGCCTGAACTGGCCGCCGCGCGCCCAGTCCTGCGAGTGGTACTGCTCGCCGTAGGGGCCGGCGGGCGGGCGCAGCTCGACCGACTCCGCGCCGTCCTCGTCGCCGGGGCCGCGCACCTTGCGCTGCTCCATCACCGTGCATTCCTCGTCGTAGCTCACGCGCAGGTACATGGTGTTGCCCGACAGCACGATGCCGGTACCGCCGTTCGACAGGTAGTCGTCGAGCCCGTCGCACGCCGGCAGCGACCAGTATTCGCTGTGGCCGTTGATGAAGACCGTCTTGTAGGCCTTCAGCAGGCCTGGGTCGCGGTGCAGGTCTAGGTCGCCCACCACGTCGTAGTCGTAGCCGCAGCGATCGAGCCACACGTGCAGCCGGCGCTCCAGCCGGGTCCACTGGCTGAAGCCGGCATCGGCCGGGTCGTACAGCGCATTGGGGCTGGCGTTGGGCCAGGGCATGCGCAGGCCGACCTGGTAGGTGGGCTGGCCGCCGCGGTGGTAGGTGTAGCTGCAGAAGGCCGGCGCCTCGGGGTGGCTGTTCTCCAGGCCCGCCGAGCGGCGCGGCCACACCGGGTCGCTCGCAGCGTTCTTCGCGAAGGGTGTGGCCGCGTAGGCCAGCCAGCTGTTGGTGGCGCACAGCACCAGCACCGGCGCGGGAGCACGATTCGCGGCGCGGCGCACGATGAAGGCGATGTCGTACTCGGCGCTCCGGCCGTCGAGCAGGAAGCGCACGCGGCCCACGTACACGCCGGACTTCGCATCCGCCGGCATGCGGAAGGCATGGCTCTCGGGCCAGCGGCAGTCGTAGAGATCGTCGCTCGCCAGCCGCAGGCCGTGGCCGCGCGTGGGGTCGGCGAGCGGGTCGTAGCCCTCGTCGGAAAACTCGTTCACGCGACTCGGCTCGAAAGCCGGGCCGACGATCATCCAGGTGCCGAGGTTGACGATGCGGCCGGTGCGCTGGTGGCCGCTGGCATCGGCCACCACGTCGCCGCGCTCCTCGCGGAGCGGCCAGCAGGCGAGCACCGAGCGCCCACGCGGCGTGTGCAGGCCCCGGTCCGCGAAACGCGCACGCACCTCTTCGGGCCGCAGCGCCTGCGAGTAGATCGCGGGCATGGCGATGTCGCCTTCGAGGAACGCGTCCGCCAGGCCGTCGATGCCGCTGCTTCCCAGGCGCAGCGGCGCACGACCCGGCTGCAGCGGGCCGTCGAAGCGGCCGCGCGCGACCGCCTCGCCGTCGAGCCACAGCACCGTCTCGCTGCCGTCCCACGTCGCGACGATGTGGTGCCAGCGCCTCGGCTGCAGCGTGCCGCCCGAGAGCTGACCCTCGGTCCGGAACGCCGCGCCATCGCCCAGATAGAACACCGCGCGTCCGTCCTCGTCGACGAAGAGCCCGTAGCCGCAGGCGCCCGGCAGGTCGAACTGCCCGACCACGCTCTGGCGCGAACCCACGCTCCACACCTGCACCCAGCACTCCAGCGTGAACGCGCGCAGCGGCTGGTCGAGGCCGCGCTCGACCCGCACGTAGGAGCCGGGGTGGATCGGATGCACGCGCGGCGCGGAAGGCTCGAAGCTGTGCAGCACCGTGTCGGCGGTGCGGCCCTCGGTGTCGGGGCCCAGCCGGCATACCGAGAGCGTGTAGGGCACGTCGCTGCTGATGTGGAAGCGCACCACCTCGCCGGCGGCCACGCTCTTGCGGTCGGTGTAGCCGTGCACGCCGGGCACCTGCAGGCTGCGGTGGGGCGGAAGGGCTTTCTGCTGCTGCATCGTCATGCCGCGGTGGCCAGGCCCTTGGCCGCGATCTCGTCGGCCAGTCCGCGCAGCGAGCGTTCGAGCAGCTCCGCGAGTTCGTCGATCTCGGCGGGCGTGATGGTCAGCGGCGGCGTGATCATCTGGAAGTCGCCGAAGGCGCCCAGGTTGGCGCGCCGGTTGTACAGCGCGATGCCGTGCTTCAGGCCGTGCTCGGTGAGCCGCGCCGGCGCGTTGAAGCTTGCCGGCAGCTGCCGCTTGGTCGCCTTGTCGGCCACGATCTCGATGGCGGTGAAGAGCCCCTTGCCGCGAACGTCGCCCACGATGGGCGAGCGCTCCGCCACCTCGCGCAGTCGCGCCATCAGCAGCTCGCCCATGTCGCGTGCACGGCTCACGAGGTCTTGCTCGATCACCTCGCCGAGCACCGCGTTCGCCACCGCGCACGACAGCGGGTTGGTGAAGTAGGTGTGGCCGTGCACGAAGCCGCCGCTGCCCGCCACCGCATCGACGATGCGCTCGGGCGCCAGCAGCGCGCCCAGCGGCGTGTAGCCCGCGGCCAGCCCCTTGGCCAGCGTGACGAGGTCGGGCCGCGCGCCGGCCCAGTGGTGCGCCGCGAGAAAGGCGCCGGTGCGGCCCGCGCCGCTCATGATCTCGTCGTAGATCAGCAGCACGCCGTGCCGGTCGCAGATGGAACGCACGCGCTCGAAGTACGCGGCTGGCGCCACCGCCGCGCCGGTCGAGAGCCCGCCGATGGGCTCCATGATGAAGGCCAGCACCGTGTCGGCGCCCTCGCGCACGATGGTGGTCTCCAGCTCGTCGGCGCAGGCCAGCGCATGGCTCTCGGCGGTGTGGCCCGCGGGCACGCGGTAGGACAGCGGCGCGCTCACCTTCGGCATCTCGCGCACCATCGGCCCGTAGATCGACTGCGTGTGCGCATCGCCCGTCACCGCCAGCGCGCCCAGCGTGGAGCCGTGGTAGCTCGGATTGCGCGAGATGACCTTGGCGCGCTTGGGCTGGCCCGTGACCACCGCGTACTGCCGCGCCAGCTTGATCGCCGACTCGTTGGCCTCGGAACCGCCCGAGACGAAGAAGGCGCGGTCGAAGCCCTCGCCCGCCAGCGCGCAGACGCGGTCGGCCAGCTCGATGCTCTGCTCGCTCTCGAAGAAGCGCGGATAGGCGAAGGTGACGCGCGCCGCCTGCTCCTGCATGGCGGCCAGCACGCGCGGATTGCCGTGGCCGATGTTGGCGACCACCGCGCCGGCCGTTGCATCCAGAAAGCGGTGCCCGCCCTCGTCCCACAGGTAAACGCCCTCGCCGCGCGCGATGCGCGGCGGCCGGGGGGAACCCTTGGCGGCATAGAAGCCGAGCACGGAACCGCCCTTGGGCGTGTCGCCCACGGTACGGGGGGTGTTGTCTTCGGTCGAGGCACTCATCGGTGGGTAATCCATTCGTTCGCAGCCCCGGACGATAGGCATGACAGGCCTTTGCGGGTAGACGTATGGCCCGATGAAGTGCTATACGTCTGGCGCATGAAGAACGCCCACGACCGGCTCGACCTGCTCCAGACCTTCATCCGCATCGGCGAGAGCGGATCGCTCAGCAAGGCGGCGCGATTGCTCGACACCACGCAGCCCACTGTGAGCCGCCGCCTGCTGGAGCTGGAGCGGCTGCTGGGCTGCAAGCTGGCGATCCGCAACACGGCCAATTTCTCGCTCACCGACGAAGGCCGCTCGCTGCTGGCCGAGGCACACGACCTGACCGACCGCTGGTCGGGCCTGTCGCAGCGGCTGCGCGGCGGCCAGAGCCGGCCCGAGGGCACGCTGCGCGTGATCGGCCCCTCCGGCTACGGCACGGGCTTCCTCACCGACGCGGTGACCGACCTGCGCGCCGCGCATCCGCAGCTGCGCGTGGAGCTCACGCTGACCGACCGCGTGGTCGACCTGGCGGCCTCGGGCGCCGAATGCTGGGTGTGCGTGGGCGAGGTGCGCGACCCGGGCCTCGTATGCCGCACCGTGGGCCGCATGGAGCGGGTGCTGATCGCCACGCCCGAGCTGCTCGAGCGCACAGGCCCCGTCACGCTGGCACGGCTGCCGCAGGTGCCGTGCGTGGGCCTGATCCCGTACGTGACGGGCAACGTGCGGCTCATCGACCGCAGGGGCCGCTCACGCATCGTGGCGCTCGATACGCCCATCCGCACCGACAGCCTGCTCGCGAGCTACCGCGCGATCCTCAACAGCGCCGGCATCGGCGCGGCGGCGCCATGGATGTGCCACGAGGACATGCAGGCCGGCCGCCTGAAGCGCGTGCTGCCCAACTGGTGGCTGGAGCCCATCGGCGTGCACGTCGCGCTGCCGCCGGGGCTGTACCGGCCGGCGCGGGTCACGGCCTTCGTCGAGGCGCTGCGGCGGCGCATGCATGCGCTGCCGGGGTTCCGGCCAGCGGACTAGGGCCTGCTATCGCATCAGCGCGACGACCGGATAGCGCCGCCACCCCGCCTCCGCATGGCGCCGCCCGTGCGTGAAGATGAAGCCCAGCACCGCCTTCGGGTCGGACAGCAGAGCGGGGTGCTCCGCTTTCCATTGCTCGAAGCGCTGCCTGAGCCCGGCTTCTTCCTCCAGCATGCGCAGCGCCGTGTCCTCGAAGACGTAGGCCGAGAAGTTCTCCTTCTTCTCCAGAACGCTGTTGAAGAAGCCCCAGCGGAAGAAGCTGTCGTGCGCGAGCGGCTCCAGCGTCTCGACCGCGTAGCGGGCACGCGGCTGGTCCAGCGAAACGAGGACGTCGCCCGCGCGCGCCTGGAAGGGCTCGGTGCCTTCGGTCAGCACCACCTCGTCGTGGAACATGTGGCCTTCGTAGGCACCGGGGCGCGAGGTCACGTCGCGGATGCGGTAGACGCGCGCCGCGTCGAAGAGCCGGTCTTCCTCGAGCCGCTGCAACTCGACGCCGTTCCACGCCAGCCGCTCGATCGCCTCGCGCCATGCCTGGGGCACGAGATAGGCCTTCGGCGCGGCGGCCGTCGCTTCCTCGACGCAGCGGTCGAAATGCACGATGTCCTTCTCCCACGGCCGGCTGCGGTCGTAGGCCAGGCGCTCGTAGCTGCCCAGCAGGCTGGGCGCGCGGACCGCGCTGTAGCCCTTGAAGCGCAGGCTCGCGGGCCGGCTGCGGTCGTTGCGCCAGGTCAGGGGCCAGCGCGCCTGCCGTGCGGCTTCAGCCTTTGCCTCGCGGCGCAGCTCCTGGATGCGCGCCGCATTCGCGATGCTGAAGTCGAGCACCGTCTCCACCAGCGCCCGCATCGAGGCCACGCGGTCGGCGAAGGGCTTGAGCATGTGGGTCTCCGGCATGAAGCCGATGGTGTGGTGCAACGCGGCATAGCCGGTGGAAAAGCGCGGCGTGTCGAGGAAGTCCTCGATGCCGTCGTCGGGCGTCTCGGCCAGCAGGTTCATGTACGGGCAGGTGGGCCAGCCGCGCCGCTCCATGCCGGCGTAGACCGCGGGCAGCATGTTCTCGCGCAGGAAGGCGCCGAGCCCGCCGCCGAGCTTGTCGGGCTGGGTCGGGATCAGCGTCATGGTGTAGCTGTAGTCCGCGCCGTTGGATGTGTGGGTGTCGACCATCACGTCCGGGTCCCAGGCGGTGAAGAAGCGGTTGAACACCTGCGCGGCGAGGCTGTCGCACTTGATGAAGTCGCGGTTCAGGTCCAGGTGCCGGCCGTTGCCGCGGAAGCCGAACGACTCGGGCCCGAGCTGGTTGACGCGCGAAGTGTTCTGCCGGTCGATGCAGCCGTCCACGTTGTAGACCGGGATGAAGAGGAACACCGTGTCGCCCAGTGCCGCCAGCCTGCCGGGCTGCGTGCAGAAGTCGCGCACCAGCGCCATGCAGGTGTCGATGCCCTCGGGCTCGCCGGGGTGGATGCCGTTGTTGTTGAAGAACACCGGGCGGCCCTGGCGCTTGAGCGTTTCGCGGTCGAACACGCCGTCGGCGGTGACCACGCCCGCATGGATCGGGGCGCCGGTGTCCGAGGTGCCTATCTCGCCCCAGCGCAGCACGCCGGGGAAATCACTGGCCAGCCGCTCGTAGAAGGCGATGCATTCGGCCCAGGTGGCGGTCTGGTTGCCGTTGCCTGCTTCGAACGGCGTGACGTACGAGGTGTCCTGTGGAGCGGTCATGGGAAGAAGGCTACAGTAGTCGCCCCTCCCGGTCATCGAGCCCTTCTTTCTTCAAAAGAGCCAGACAAGGCCGCAAGCAATACATATTCATTCAAGGAAACGACATGGGCGCCCAGTGGAAAGCCAAGCACAAGGACATCGCCGCCAACGCCAAGGGCCGGCTGTTCGGCAAGCTCGTCAAGGAAATCGTGGTGGCCGCGCGCAACGGAGCCGATCCCGCCTCCAACTCGCGCCTGCGGCTGGCGGTGGAGCAGGCCCGCAAGGCCTCGATGCCCAAGGAAACGCTCGACCGCGCCATCAAGAAGGGCGCGGGCCTGACGGGTGAATCGGTCAACTACGAGCACGTGATCTACGAAGGCTTCGCGCCGCACCGCGTGGCGGTGATGGTCGAATGCCTCACCGACAACGTGAACCGCACAGCGCCCGAGATGCGCGTGCTCTTCCGCAAGGGCCAGCTCGGCACCTCGGGCTCGGTGTCCTGGGACTTCGACCACGTCGGCATGATCGAGGCCGAGCCCGCCCGCCCCGACGCCGACCCCGAAGTGGCCGCCATCGAAGCCGGCGCGCAGGACTTCGAACCGGCCGGCGAGGACCACCCCGCCGTCTTCCTCACCGACCCCACCGACCTCGACCTCGTGAGCCGCGCCCTGCCCGCGCAAGGCTTCACCGTGCTGTCGGCCAAGCTGGGCTACAAGCCGAAGAACCCCGTGGATCCGGCGAGCCTGAGCGCCGAGGCGCTGGAGGAAGTCGAAACCTTCCTCGCTGCCATCGACGCGAACGACGACGTGCAGAACGTGTACGTGGGGCTGGCGGGCTGAGCCCCATGCCGCGCGTGCTTTCCGGCAGGTGCCTGTGCGGCGCCGTCCACTACGCGGTGGCGGACGAGTTCACCTATTCGCTCAACTGCCACTGCGCCGACTGCCGCCGCGCGACCGGCTCGGCCTTCAAGCCCTTCGCGGGCATCGAGCGAAGCAAGTTCGCGATCACGCAGGGCGAAGACGGCATCACGGTCTACGGCAAGCCGGACGCGGGCGACCTGCACTGCGCGAAATGCGGCTCGCTGCTGTGCTCGGTGGTGCGCGACGGGCAGTACGTGCACGTCACGCTGGGCACGCTGGTCGACGCGCCCGCGATCCGGCCGGACGCGCACATCTTCGTGGGTTCGAAGGCACCATGGTTCACGATCACGGACGACCTGCCGCAGTACCAGGACCACGCCGGCTGAAGCCGGGCGTCGCGCTTCGTGCTGCCACCCGCGCGCTTCAGCCGGCGGTTCCCGGATGGCGGGCGCGAAACTCGCCCGGCGTCATTCCCTCGATCCGCCGGAAGTGCCGGTTGAAGTTCGAGACGTTGTTGAAACCAACCTCGTAGCAGATGCTGCTCACGTGCTGGCGCGTCGTTGCCAGCAGCCGGCAGGCCCTGGCCACGCGCAGGCCGATCACGAAGTCGGTGAAGGTCTGCCCGGTGGTGCGGCGGAAGCTGCGCGAGAAGGCGTTCTCGCGCATGCCCACGATCGCGCCAACATCGGCAAGCGAGAGGTCTTCGGCGTAGTTGTCGCGGATGTGGTCGATCGCCTTGCACATGCGCAGCGTGCGGGCGTCCTCGCCCAGGCCTTCGCCGGCCAGGGCGACGCCGGAGAGCACGCGGTAGTCGCGCCACTGCGCGAGTTCGTTCAGCAGCGCGGCGAATTCGGCAAAGCGCGCGAGCCCGCTCGACGCCTCCACGCGGCGCAGACGCGCGATGGTGCCCGCTTCCAGGCCGACGAACCGCACGCCCAGCCGCGCCCGGGCCAGCAGCGGCCCGGCGTCGGCGAGTTCCGGGAAGAGCGCCATGCCGCGCTTGAGCGGCTCGTCGCCGAAGCGCAGCACCAATCCATCCGTGGAGCCGCTGCCCGGCAGCGCGCGATGCTCGAACGCGAGGCTGCGCGGCAGCCGGGGCCCGAGCAGCACGACGGTGCCGGGTGCGAAGCTGTGGACCTCTTCGTCCCCGCCGCTTCCGATGCGCAGGCGTGCCGGCGCGGCGCCGATCAGGTGCAGCTCGTGGTCGTGCATGCAGCGCGTTGCGCTCGCGTGGGCCGCGGGCCCGGAGGCCGGCTCGCACCGGACCGTGGCGCAGATGTCGCCCGTTTCGCCAGCGCGAACCGGCGCGGGGGACGCCGCCTTGCGCCATGCGGCCGCCTCGATGCCGCGCGCGCCATGCCGCCGTGCCGGCGACAGGGGTCGCGCGGCTTTCGCGTGCGGATGCGGATGCGCGTGTGGAACGGAAGCGGGTGTCATCGTGTTCAGCAAGACCGGTTTTCCTTCAGCAAATCTCCGATGGACAACGACGACCGGCAGGCCGTCAGCTTCGCCGCTGCGGCGGTGGCACCGCCGTCTGCTGCTGGAACGCGGCGAGCAGCCGGTATTCCTCGCCGAGCTTGCGCGGCAGCGAGTGGTACACCGGCAGCAGCTGCCGGTAGAGCGCGGCGTTCTTGGCGTTGGGCGTGTGGCGATGGGTGGCGCCGACCATGCCCGCGACCGCGTCGAGCGAATCGACATGGCCCAGCGCGTAGAGCCCGAGCACCGCGGCGCCGAGGCAGGAGCTCTCGAAGCTCTCGGGCACGACCACCTCGCGGTCGAACACGTCGGCCATCATCTGGCGCCACATGCCCGAGCGCGCGAAGCCGCCGGTGGCCTTGATGCGTGCACTGCGCCCGGCGATGGATTCCACCGCCGGCAGGATGCTGTGCAGGTTGAAGATCACGCCCTCGAGCACCGCGCGGATCATGTGCTCCTTGCGGTGGTGGATGCCCAGCCCGAAGAAGGAGCCGCGCAGGTCGGCGTTCCAGTAGGGCGCTCGCTCGCCGGTGAGGAAGGGGTGGAACACCAGTCCTTCGGAGCCGGCCGAAACGCGCTCGGCGATGCGCGTGAGCACCTCGTAGGTGTCGATGCCCAGGCGCTTGGCGGTCTCGGCCTCGGCCGAGGCGAACTCGTCGCGCACCCAGCGCAGGATGATGCCGCCGTTGTTCACCGGCCCGCCCACCACCCAGCGCCGCTCGGCGAGCGCATAGCAGAAGGTGCGGCCCTCGGGGTCGGTCATCGGGTGGTCGACCACGGTGCGCATCGCGCCGCTGGTGCCGATGGTCACTGCCACCTCGCCGGGAGCCACCGCGTTCACGCCCAGGTTGGAGAGCACGCCGTCGTTCGCGCCGATGACGAAGGGCGTGTCGCGCGCCAGCCCCAGCTGCTTCGCCACGTCGCTCGCGAGGCCCTCGACGTGCCAGGTGGTCGGCACCGGGCGCGAAAGCTGTTCGGCGTGCACACCGGCGAGCGCGAGCGCTGCCTCGTCCCACTCGAGCCGTTCGATGTCGAAGAGGCCGGTGGCGGAGGCGATCGAATGGTCGACCTGCCACTGGCCGAAGAGCCGGAAGAACACGTACTCCTTGATGCCGACAAAGCGCGCGGCGCGCGAGAAGAGTTCGGCGCGCTCGTGGCGCAGCCACACCAGCTTGGCCAGCGGCGACATCGGATGGATCGGCGTGCCCGTACGGCGATAGATCGCGAGGCCATCCCACTCGTCGCGGATGCGCGTGGCCCAGGCCGAGGCGCGGTGGTCGGCCCAGGTGATGCTGTTCGTGAGCGGCACGCCCGCGTCGTCGACCAGAATCAGGCTGTGCATCGCCGCGCTGAAGGACACGGCGAGCACGTCGGCAGGCGAAGCCTTGGCCTGCTTCACGCAGTTGGCGATGGCCGAGAGCACGGCCTGGAAGATCTGCTGCGGGTCCTGCTCGGCGGCGCCAGCCTCGGGCTGCAGCAGCGGGTATTCGGTCGCGTCGTGCGCCAGCACGCGCCCGGCGGGCGTGAAGGCCACGGCCTTCGTGCTGGTGGTTCCGATGTCGACGCCGATGACGATGCGACCCATGCTTTTCTCCTCAGACGACCATGTTCAGCAGCATGATGAAGACGATGGCCACGACCGAGATCAGCGTTTCCATCACGGTCCAGGTCTTGAAGGTCTCGGCCACGCTCATGTTGAAGTATTGCTTCACCAGCCAGAAGCCCGCGTCGTTGACGTGCGAAAGAATCAGCGAGCCCGCGCCGGTGGCCAGCACCAGCAGTTCGCGGTTGACGCCCGGCACCATGGTCGCCAGCGGCGCGACGATGCCCGCGCCGGTGATGGTCGCCACCGTGGCCGAACCTGTGGCGATGCGGATCAGCCCCGCCACCAGCCAGGCCAGCAGGATCGGCGAGACCTGCGCATGCAGCGCCATCTGTCCGATCGCGTTGCCCACGCCGCTGGCCACCAGCATCTGCTTGAAGCCGCCGCCCGCGCCGATGATCAGCACGATGGCCGCGGTCGGCGCGAGGCTGTCGTCGACGAACTTCATGATCTGCTTCGAGGTGAAGCCGCGCGCGACGCCGAAGGTGTAGAGCGACAGCAGCAGAGCTGCCAGCAGCGCGGTGATCGGGTGGCCGATGAAGTCCATCCACTGGCGCACGATGTTCTTCTCGTCGAGCGCCACGTCGGCGAAGGTCTTCAGCAGCATCAGCGCCACCGGCAGCAGCACGGTGACGAGCGTGATGCCGAAGCCGGGCAGCTCGCGCGCCTCGGGTTCGCGCGCCAGCTGTTCCATGAGCTCGGGCGAGGCCTCGCCCGGCACGTACTTCGAGATGAACTTGCCGAAGATCGGGCCCGCGATCATCGCGGTGGGCAGCCCGACGATCAGGCCGTAGAAGATGGTCTTGCCGATGTCGGCGTTGAACACGCCGATGGCCAGCAGCGGCCCCGGATGCGGCGGCACCAGGCCGTGCACCACCGACAGGCCCGCCAGCAGCGGGATGCCGATGCGGATGAGCGACACGCCGGTGCGCCGCGCCACGATGAACACCAGCGGGATCAGCAGCACGAAGCCGATCTCGAAGAACAGCGGGATGCCCACCAGGAACGCCGCGAACATCATCGCCCAGTGCACGCGCTCGCGGCCGAAGGCGTCGATCAGCGTGCGCGCGATGCGGTCGGCGCCGCCCGACTCCGCCATCATCTTGCCGAGCATGGTGCCCAGGCCGAGCACGATGCCCACGAAGCCCAGCACGCCGCCGAAGCCGTCCTGGAAGGACTTCATCACCTTGTCCACCGGCATGCCCGAGGTCAGGCCCAGGAAGCCCGCGGCCAGCGTCAGCGCGATGAAGGGGTGCACGCGCCAGCGCGTGATCAGAAGGATCAGCCCGAGGATCGCCACCAGGGCGTCGACGAGCAGGAAGATCTCTTGGCTCATTCCGAACATGGGTTGTCTCCTGGATCCGGGCCTTTGCGAAAACAAGGCAAGGCGGCGGCCCGGTGGGCTGGACAGCTTCGGGACAGCGCTATCCTGCACGATTCAAAAAAAGCCCGCTCTGGTGGGCGCTCGGGTTTTTCCGAATCGGCCAGGGGCTGGGATAGCGCTATCCTAGGACAGCGCTATCCAAATCCGGATTGGTATTAACCCTGAGACACGCCCGACCATGGCCGACACCCCCGACCGCCCGCGCTCCCGCTCTTCCAGCCACGTCACCCTCGACGACGTGGCGCGCGCCTGCGGGGTGAGCCCGATCACCGTGTCGCGGGCGCTGCGCGGCGCGCGCAACGTGGCGCCCGAGCTGCAGGCCCGCGTGCAGGCGGCGGTCGACCAGCTCGGCTACGTGCCCAATGTGGCAGCGCGCGCGCTGGCCTCGGCGCGCAGCTCCCACGTGGCGGTGCTGATCCCCTCGCTGACAAACCAGCTCTTCGTGGAGCTGCTCGAGGCGGTGCAGGACGCGCTGTCGCCGCACGGTTTCCAGTCGCTCATCGGCGTGACGCACTACGACCCGAGGCAGGAAGAGGCGCTGCTGCGCAGCTACCTCTCGCAGCGCCCGGCCGGCGTGCTGCTGACGGGCTTCGACCGGAGCGACGCGGCCGTGCAGATGCTGGAGCGCAGCAACGCGCCCTGCGTGTACCTGATGGAAACCTCGGCCGACGCGGGCGTGCACAGCGTGGGCTTCTCGCAGCGCGACGCGGGGCGCGCCATCGTGCAGCACCTGCTGCAAGGCGGCCGCCGGCGCATCGCCTATGCCGCCGGCCAGCTCGATCCGCGCGTGATGATGCGCCTGGAAGGCTATCGCGAGGCGCTGCGCGCGGCGGGCTGCCACGACCCCGCGCTCGAACTGCTGGTGCCGGGGCCGACTTCCATGGCGCTGGGCGGCCGCCAGTTCGAGGACCTGCTCGCGCGCCACCCCGACGTGGACGCCATCTTCTATTGCAACGACGACCTCGCCCAGGGCGCGCTGCTGGCCGCGCTGCGCAACGGCGTCGAGGTGCCGCGGCGCGTGGCGATCGCCGGCTTCAACGATCTGGGCGGCAGCGACCAGATGCTGCCGCCGCTGACCACCGTGCGCACGCCGCGCCGCGAGATCGGCGAACGCGCGGCCGCGATGCTGCTGGCGCTGATGCGCGGGGAGACCGTGGCCGAGCGAACGGTGGACCTGGGCTTCGAGCTGATGGCCCGGCAAAGCAGCTGAGGCCAGGCAACCGAAGGCGCGCGGCCTACAGCGCCAGCGCCGCCACCTCCGCGCTGCCCAGCGCACCGCCGTAGATGCGGAAGTCGTCGATGCGGCCCTTCAGGAACGCATCGCTCGGATACTGCGAGCGGCCCAGCCAGTTCTGCGTGGTAGCGCCGAGGTCGGCGGGCGCGAGGCTCATCTGCGCGTTGGAGCCGGCCTCGACGCCGTCCACGTACAGGGTGCCCAGCGTGTCCGACACGGTCACCGCCACATGCACCCACCGGCCGATGGGCATCGCCGCCGAGCCGTCGATCACCTGTTCGTTGTAGCCGTGCTCGGTGGTGATGGAGAAGCGCGGCACGCCGCTGCCGTTGCGCACCGTCAGCATCATGTAGCGGCGAGTGCCGGAGCCGAAGTCGAAGACGCGCGACCAAGTCGCGAGCGTGTCGATGTAGAGCCAGGCCGCGATGCTGAAGTCGGCGATGTTCTTCGCCGCGCCGGCAGGCAGCGCCACGCAGCCGTTGGTGCCGCCAAGGGCGACGGCGTTACCCTTGCGTCCGGCGGTCCAGGTCGCGTCGCCCTGCAGTTCGCCGGCCGCGAACCGCCCGGTGGCGTCGGCAGCCTGCGTGCCCGCGGATTCGTCGAACTTCAGCTGCAGCAGCAGCTCGGCCCTGATCGCCGCGCGCTCTTCGTTGGAGGCGGCGCTCTCGCCTGATGCGCCGACCGCGACGACCACGTAGTACCAGACATCGTCGGCCGCGACACCGGCGTCGGTGAAGGTCAGCGTGTCGGTGATGCCCGATGCGATGTCGCTGTAGGGCCCGCCCGAGGTGCTCGCTCGCCTGACGGTGTAGCTCTGCGCATCGGGGCAGCCCCACCACGACAGCACCACCTGCGTGCCGCGCACGTGCGCCGTGAGCCCGCTCGGCTTGCCCGGCGCCGCGAACGGATCGCGCGTGAAGGTCAGCGTGCCGAAGCCCAGCTGGTCGCCGTTGCCGCCGTCGGACTCGGGGCGCATCTGTATCGCCTGCAGCGAGGTGTAGGGCGCGGCGACGCCCAGGCGGTTCGCGTAGTGGTTGTAGACGCTCTCCCAGACGGGGCGCCGGTGCCCCTGCCCCCCGGTCGCCAGCACCGACTGCGTGCCCTGCCTGTTGACGTTGGTGAAGAAGGGCACGGTGTAGAAGGTGCCGGTGCTGCTGTCGACGAGGTTCGACCTGGCGACGTACTCGGCGCCCGCGAGGAAGCGGTTGTTCTCGTAGCCGTAGGTGTCGTCGCCCTGGTTCCACGCCATCTCGTGGAACGCGGCCGCCAGGCCGATGCCCAGCGTGCAGTGGCCCTGGTCGCGGCCGCTTTCCTGCCACTGGCCGAGGTAGCCCGGATGCACCTGGTAGACCGCCTGCAGGCCCGCGCCATTGCCCTGGCCGGCCTTGAAGTAGCCCATCGCCTCGTCGTAGATGTCGGTACGGTCGCACAGCACGCCGATGGCCAGCATCGACGCGATGTTGCACAGGTCCCAGTTGGCCCAGTAGTTGGTGATTTCGGAGCCGTTGTGGTTGATCAGGAAGCTGTGGTTGAGCGGGTAGAACAGCGTGAGCATCATGTTCTGGAAGCGCGCGAAATCGCTCGCGGCCCAGCCCTCGTAGCTGCGCATGATCTCGCCCGCGTTCGCGAACTGGTAGCCGTAGATGCCGGCGGCGAGGAAGCGGTCGGAGTTGCCGGTGACCAGCGTCAGCGTGGACGACCATGCATTCAGGAAGACGACCGCGAGGTCGGCATAGCGCTTGTCCTGCGAGACCTTCCAGCGCAATGCGAGCTGGTAGGCGCGCGCGATGTCGATGTACATCTGCGCGAAGTTCTGGCCGTCTCCGCCGCGAATCACCGTGGCCAGCGGCCGCGGCGTGGCGCCGAGCTGCGAGCGGCCGCTGGAGGTCAGCGCTTTCCAGCCGTCGAGCCAGGGCTGTGCCTGCGCCGCGACCTTCTGGCGCATGCGCTCGAAGTCGGCCTCGGTGTGCAGCAGGCCGGGATGTACGAACTTTCGTGTCTGCGTGACCGGGTCTGTCGTTGCTGGTGCTGTTGTCGTGTCGACCGCGTCGGCGGCCGTGACCGTCGTCTGCGGCTGCCCGGTGGTGGCAGCGGTGGAGCCCTGCGTGCCGGTGCCCGCTGCCGGAAAGAAGAAGCTGCCTCCCCCTCCTCCGCAAGCCGTGGTCCCGAGGGTCAGGGCACTTGCCGTGCCCAGAAAGAAAACGCGGCGATCCAGGGAGAAGCCGTTCTTGTCGTCGTCCAACGCGTGCATCCTTGCAGAAACCTGTAAGGAGTCGATTCAGCAATCGGCATGCCCGCGCGCCTGCGCCGCCGCGCGGCGTGCCATTGCGCGCAGCGGTGAATGCAATGGCCTTGCATTGCGTCGCAAATGCATGCAGTGGCGTGACATTCGCTGTCACTCCCGCAAGCGGCGCGCCCAGGAATGTCAGTGCCAGCCGGTTCGCCGGACGCGTGGCGGGTTCAGGCGTCCTCCATGCGCGCATCCATATGCACGAGCTCGATGATGGCCTGCATCAGCGTGGCCGCGCTGACCGGCTTGAACAGCACCGGCACGCCCCACTCGCGCACGCGCTGCAGGCGCTCGGGCGCGGTCTCGCCGGTGATGAGCAGCATCGGCGCATCGAGCCTGAAGCGCTCGCGCAGCCGCAGTCCCACCTGCAGGCCCTCGGCACCGTCGCCCAGGCGGTAGTCGCACATCAGCAATGCGACCGGATTCAGGTCCGCGTCGGGCTGCGCAAGGACTTCCACTGCCTCGGCCTCGTCGGCCACCGCCACGACGTCGATGCCGTAGGCGCGCATGAGCTCGGTCATCGCCTCGCGGATGTCCTCCTCGTCGTCGATCAGCAGTACGCGCCCGCCGAGTTCCGGCACCTGGAAGAAGTGGCGAACCGGCGATTCGAATTCCTGCAGCGGCAGGCTGTCCTGCGATGCCTCCGAGGGTTCGGCCAGCGGCAGCACGAGACGGAAGCGCGTGCCGCGCCCGGGGCGCGAGCGCAGCTCGACCCCGTGGCCGAGCAGGCGGCCGAGGCGCCGCACGATCGACAGCCCGATGCCCAGGCCGCGCGAGCGGTCGCGCCCCGGGTTGTTCACCTGGTAGAACTCCTCGAAGATGCGCTCCGCCTGCTCGGGGGCGATGCCGATGCCGGTGTCGCGCACCTCGATCCACACCTGCTCGCCGCGCCTGCGCGCCATCACGGTCACGCCGCCCTGGCGCGTGTACTTCAGCGCGTTGTCCACGAGGTTGGAGAGCATGCGGTACAGCAGCTGCGGGTCGCTGCGCACCCACAGGCCGCTGGCGCGCACGCGCAGCTGCAGCCGCTTGCGCTCGGCCTGCACGGAAAAGGTGTTGTGCAGCGGCAGCAGCAGCTCGTCGAGCCCCAGCGCGATCGGCACGGGCTGCACCACGCCGGCGTCGAGCCGGGAGATGTCGAGCATGGTGTCCAGCGATGCGCCGAGCGCGTTCACCGCGCGCATCAGCCGCTCGACGTTTCGCTCCTCGGGCCGGTGGCGCAGCGTGTTGCCCAAAGCGGCGCCGAACAGCGCGATGGCATGCATGGGCTGGCGCAGGTCGTGGCTGGCGGCGGCGAGGAAGTGGGTCTTCTCGGCGCTGGCGCGCTCGGTGGCGGCGATCTGCTCGCGCAGCTGCGCGGCGAGCGCCTCGTTCTCGAACTGCAGGATCAGCGTGGCCGTCAGCCGCTTGTTCTGCTTGACGCCCTCGCTCAGCGTCAGCACGAGGTTGACGAAGGCGAAGCCGGCCAGGAACCAGTTGAGCGCGCCGCCATACCAGGCCAGCGAGATGATGAGCCCGCTCATCATCGGAATGCCGTAGCCGAACATCGCGGTGCGCAGCGGCCAGCGCGCCTGCACCGCGCGGGTCCAGCTGCCCATGATGACCACCGTGACGAAAGTGGTCAGCATCGAGTCCTGGATGCTCACGAGGAAGAGGCTGCTGGGCGCAGTCACGGTGCTGACCGCTGTGACGATGCGGGTGTACTTCTTCGCCCACGCGGGCGTTTCCGACAGCGGCACCTGCGGCGTCCAGCGCGGCGTGACGATGGCGTACAGGTCCACCAGCACGATCGCGGTGATCAGCGCCACGATCAGCAGCCTGAAGGCCGGATCGACGAAGAAGTAGCCGAAGCACCCGATGCCGATGGCGAAGCCCATGTGCGCGACGATGGCCGTGGTGTGGCCCGCGTACAGCGAGGCGACGTGCTCGCGCAGCACGCGCAACTCGAGCGTGGCGTCGACGGGCAAGCGCCCCGGGGCCGGATCGTTCTTCTTCATTTCCCTTGTCTCCCTTCGAGGCCTTCATCGCGCCCCGTTGCCTGCCGCGGCAGGGCCCGGCTCAGCGCAGGCTGCTGATCAACTGCGCGCGCGAGCGCATGCCGAACTGCAGCAGGATGCCCGCGACATAGTTCTTGACCGTGCCTTCGCTGATCTCGGCCAGCAAGGCGATCTCGTGGTTGCTCTTTCCCTCCAGCAACCAGTTGAGCACCTGGAGCTGCCGCTTCGTGAGCTTGTGCCGGGCGTTGCTGGACGAAGGCGCCACGGCATCGGACGGCGCGGGCATGGCGGGAGGCTGGTAGTTCACCGCGTCGCCGCCCAGCAGGCCGCAGGCGCGGATGAAGCTCACGACTTCGCGCAGCGTGGCCGACTTCGGCAGGTACGCGAAGGCGCCCAGCGTCATCGCTCCCTGCGCGAGCGTGTCTTGCGCGAGCGTCGTGTTGCCGGTGCCCGAGAGCACCACGATGCGCGCCTCGGGATAGCGCGATCGGAATTCCATGAGCCCGCTCAGGCCCTGCGTGTCGGGCAGCGCCAGGTCGAGCAGCACCAGTTCGATCGCTTCCTGGTTGTCCTCGAAGACCGCCATGGCCTCGGCCAGGTTGCCGGCCTCGAGCACCTCGATGGGCGTGGCCGACACGTTGGCCTCCAGCAGCGCGCACACGCCCATGCGCACGAGGTCGTGATCGTCCACGACCAGGATGGCGCGCGGCCGCGCGGGGTCTCGCTGTCGCCGGGTCTCCTCGGCCGGGGATGCGGGCCTGTCGGTCTCTGTCATCCCCCGGATGCTATTTGCGACCCGTGGGGCACCGTAAGTGCCCAAAGTCATGGCCGCGCCCGGCAGGCTCAGAGCGGCTCCAGCCCCACCTTCTTCATCATGGCCTCGGTGAATACCATCTCCTTGGTGAAGCCCGTGGTGTAGGCCGAACCGTCCTGCATGTCGACCCTGCCGCCCTGCTCCTGCAGCGCCGCGACCACCCTGGGCTGCGCCAGCGCCTTTTCGAAGGCGGTGCGGATGCGCTGCACGATGGCGTCGGGCGTGCCAGCCGGCACCGAGATGCCGCCCCACGAGGTGAGCTCGGCCCCCTTCACGCCCAGCTCGGCCAGCGTGGGCACCTGCGGCAGCACGGGGTTGCGCTTCGCTCCCGCCACCGCCAGCGGACGCAGCTTGCCGGCCACGATCTGCGGATAGGCAACGCTGAAGATCGGCATGCCGAACGCGACCTGGTCGCCGAGCACCGCGTTGACCAGCTCGGAGGCGCCCTTGTAGGGCGCATGCAGCGCGGTGACGTTCTCGGCCGAGAGCAGCATCTCCACGCCCAGGTGCGAAGGCGTGCCCACGCCGCCCGAGGCATAGGCCAGCTGCCCGGGTTGCGCCTTGGCCCTGGCCACGAGGTCGGCCAGGCTGCGGACGTCGGAGCTGGCGTTCACGACCAGCACCACGTCGGAGCTGGCCAGCCGCATCACGTGGCGGAAGTCCTTCAGCGCGTCGTAGCCCGGGTTGCGGTACATGCGCATGTTGGCGGCCATGGGCGCGGCCGAGTAGATCCAGGTGTAGCCGTCCGCCGGAGACTTGGCGACGATGCGCGCGCCGATGTTGCCGGCCGCGCCGGCCTTGTTCTCGATCACCACCGGCTGGCCGATGACCGGCGCCACCGCCTCGGCGAAGATGCGCGCGGTGATGTCGGGGCCGGTGCCGGCCAGGTAGGGCAGCACCCACTTGATGGGACGGCTGGGGTAGGCCTCTTCGGCCCGCGCGAGGCCCGTGCCCAGGGGCAGCAGCATGGCGGCCAGGGCGTGCCCAAGCAGCTTGCGGCGATGCGGATCGGTCATTGTCTTGTCTCCTGTCGCTTGTCTCTTTGTCTGCTTCCTCTTCGGAACGCGCAAGGCGTTCTCAACCCGCCTCGGACGCCAGCAGCTCCTTGGCGATGGTGTTGCGCTGGATCTCGCTGGTGCCGGTGAGCACGCGGTACATGCGCAGCACGCGGAAGAGGAACTCCACGCGCCGGCCCTGCACGATGCCTTCGCCGCCGTGGATCTGCACCGCGCGGTCGGCCACGCGGAAGGCGGTCTCGGAGCAGAACAGCTTGGCCATGGAGGCCTCGGCGCGTGCGTCCGAGCCTGCGTCGATCTGGCGGGCGGTGTTGATCATCAGCGCGCGCGCCGCCGCGAGTTCGGTCGCCATGTCGGCCAGCATGTGCTGGATGGCCTGGAACTGGCCGATGGCGCGGCCGAACTGCTTGCGCTGCAGCGCGTAGTCGCGCGCGTCGCGCAGCGCCACCTGGGCCAGCCCGACCATCGCCGGGCAATGCAGCAGCCGGTTGACGGTGATGCGGCCCAGCGCCAGCGCCAGGCCCCGGCCCTGCTCGCCGATCAGGTTGGCGGCCGGCACGCGCGCGTTCTCGAACACGATGTTGCCGGTGCCCGACTGGCCGGCCATGGTCTTGTAGCCCGACTCCACGCGCACGCCGGGCGCCTTCAGGTCGACGAAGAAGGCCGACACCTCGCGCTGCGCGGGGTCGGTGGCGGTGGAGGCGACCAGCACCGCGAAATCGACGAAGGGCGCGCCCGAGATGAAGCGCTTGCGGCCGTTGACGATGTACTCGTCGCCGTCGAGCACCGCGTGCGTCTGCACCGCGCCGGCGTCGGAGCCGGCCTGTTCTTCCGTCAGCGCGAAGCAGATGGCCTTGTCGGCCTCGGCCACCGGCACGATGAAGTTCCGCATCTGCCACGGCGTCGCGAAGCGTGCCAGCGCGCCCACACGCGGCGGGCCGCTCAGCTCGCCGAACACATGCGGCGCGAAGGGCGAGCCGGTGGCGTAGATCGCCTCCTTGATGAGCGCGTGGTCGAGCACCGAGAGGCCCATGCCACCCATTTTTTCGGGCAGCGTCATGCCGTAGAAGCCCAGCTCGCGCGAGCGCTTCCACACGCGCTGCAGCAGCTCACGGGGCGCGCCGCGCTCGCTGTCGATGTCGTGCTCGCGCGCCAGGTCGGCCAGCTCGCCGTTCAGGAAGGCCTGCACGCGGCCGATGACTTCGGCGGCGCGCTCCGAGCCCTCGAAGGGCCCCGCGAAGATCGGTGCCATGTTGTTGATGGCGGGTGTCGTCATTGCATCCATCTCAGTTCACCATCCTCTCCTGGCCTGCCCAGTACGGCGCCTGCACCGCCTTGCGCATCACCTTGCCGTTGGGGTTCTTCGGCAGCGAGGCCACGAACTCGATGCGGCGCGGGCGCTTGAAGCCCGCCAGCCGCTCGCCGCAGAAAGCGTCGATGGCCGTGCCCTCCGCCGCGCGGCCGGGCTTGAGCACCACGTGCGCCGCCACCGACTCGCCCCACTTGTCGTCGGGAATGGCGAACACGCAGGCTTCCTGCACCGCTTCGTGCTGGAACAGCACCGCCTCTACCTCGGAGGGATAGACGTTGAAGCCGCCGCTGATGACCATGTCCTTCTTGCGGTCGACGATGTAGACGTAGCCCTCCTCGTCCATGCGCGCGAGGTCGCCCGTGTGGTAGCGGCCGTTCTTCAGCACCTCGGCCGTGAGCTCGGGCGCGCGCCAGTAGCCGGCGAAGATGTCCTCGCCGCCGACCACGATCTCGCCGATCTCGCCGGTGGCCACCGGCTGGCCCTCGTCGTCGAGGATGCGCACGTCGCATTCGAGCAATGGGCGCCCGCACGAGGCCAGGCGCTCGGGCCGCGCGGCGCGGGCATGAAGGTGGTCATGCGTGGTCAGCGCGCACACGCCAGAGGTGGTCTCGCCCGCGCCGTAGCCTTGCGACAGCACGGGGCCGAACACGTCCATGGCCTTGAGGATGCGCGCCGGCGCCATCGGCGCGGCGCCGTAGCCCAGGCGCTGCAGGTCGGGCAGCGGGCGGTATTGGCCCTCGAGCTCGCCCAGCAGCATGTTGATCATGGTCGGCACCATGAAGGTGTGCGTCACGCGGTCGGCGCGCATGTCTGCGATGAAGCGCGCCGGCTCGAAGCCCGAGAACAGGCGGATCGTCACGCCGCTGCACAGCGCCGGCACGATCTGCATGCCCGAGGCGTGCGTGACCGGCCCCACCAGGCCGAGGATGTGCCCTTCGTGCATGCCCTCGGAGCGGATCAGGAACTTGCGCAGTTGCGCGAGCCGGTTGCCGAAGGTCTGCATCGCGGCCTTCAGCACGCCCGATGAGCCCGAGGTGTAGTGCAGCACCGCGAGCTCGTCGGCATGCACATCCACCGGCGCGAAGACATCGCTGGCGCGAGCGAGCGCGGCCTCGTAGTTCGTCGCGGCATCGCCGTCCAGCAGCAGCAGGCGGGGCATCTCGCCGCGGATGTGCGCCCGGAAGCTCTCGGCGCGCTCGCTGGTGGTGACGATGATCGCGGCCTCGCTGTTGGCCGCGATCTCGCCCACCTCGCTCGGTGACAGGCGCGAGTTGAACGGCGCCTTCACCAGACCGGCCTTGTAGCAGGCGATCTCGATCTCGACGATCTCGGCGCAGTTGGCCAGGTAGATGCCCACGCGGTCGCCGCGCGCGAGGCCGAGGCCCAGCAGCGCGTTGGCGAGGCGGTTGCTGCGCTGTTCCAGTTCGGCGTAGCTGAGCGTGCGCGCGGGGCTCGTCACCGCGATGCGCCGGCCGTTGGCACGCGCGCTGCGCGCCACGAGTGCGCCGACGTTGGCGACCACGCGCCTTGGGGGAATGGATGGGGGATTGATGCTTGTCTCCTGGGTGCCGCCCTTTGCGGTTCACGGCACTGTTCCAGAAGCGGCGCCGCAGGAGAAATACTGTTTGCTGATCCGCGGCCATCAACGGAATTGATGGCCCGTTGTGCCTCGGCGTGAGCTCAGCCGCGCATCATCCACTCGGCCATCCACTTGCGCTGCCTGATCAGGCTCCGTGCCTCGGAGGTCAGCGCATCCACCACCACCTGCGTGACGGCATCGAGCGGCCGCTCGGCGGTGACCAGCGTGTATGCGCGCGAAAGCTCCGGGTTCACCACGCGCGCGACCAGCCAGCCTTCGCGCGGCGCCGGGCTGTCGTTGAGAGCACAGGCCGGCACGAAGGTGAAGCCGGCGCCGCTGAGGTAGAGCGAGCGGATCACACGCGCGGAATCGTGCTCGTGGACGATGTTCAGCGGCATGCCGCGGGCGCTCGCCGCACCCTCCACTGCCTGCCGTATCGCGAATCGGCGCGACTGCAGCACCAGCGGTTGAGCGGCGGCGTCGGCGAGGTCAATCAGCGGATAGGCGGGCGCACCGGCATCCGGCTTCGTCGCGGAGCGCCGGCGGCCCGCGGGCGCCGCGCGCAGCAGCCGGGCGACGCGGCCATCGGTATCGCGTCCGCAGAAGTACATGCCCTCCTGCGCCATCGGCCTGCAGCGCAAGCCTTCGAGAGGCGGCGTATCGACCAGGATGCCCACGTCGGCGCGGCGCTCGAGCACGGCCTTGCACACCGTCAGGCTCAGGCCGTCGAGCACGAAGACGCGCACGCGCGGGTGCGACTCCTTGAGCGCGGCCAGCACCGGCCCCATCAGCAGCGAGGCGAGCAGGAACGGAATGGCCAGCGTGACCGAGCCTTCTGGCCCCTGCGGCAGGCGCTGGATGCGCTCGCGCATGGCCTCGGCATCGCTCAGCAGGCGGCGGGCGTCGTCATACAGGCGCAGCCCGGCCGAGGTGGGCGTGACGCCGGCATGCGAGCGTTCGAAGAGCTGCACGCCGAGCTCGCTTTCCAGCTTCTTGATCTGCGCCGTGAGCGCCGGCTGCGCCACGTACAGCGCCCCGGCCGCGCGAGAGAGGCTGCCGGCTTCGAGCACGGCGATGAAATAGCGGAGTGTGCGCAGGTCCATGCTGGCTACTATGCCTCGCGGCGCCGCAGCGGCTCCGGCGATGGACTTGCGGGCCTGGCAAACCCTGATCGGTCATCAGACACATGTTTGAAAATCAGACACGCCATTTGTCTGAATCGACGACACCATCCGATCGACGGATCGGGAAATCTCTTGTGGATCAACGCGCAGACGCACTGGCATGCCCCATGCAAAGCACAGCCGATCCGATCCACAACACGCGCGGAATCATCGCGGGCCGCCGCTCTTCCCGTTTCGCGCCTGGAGACACCATGGACACCCTTCTTCTTCAATCTCGCGCAGACGCGCCCCAGGCGCACGACAGCGTCGCCGCGTGGTTCGACCCGCTGCTGTCCGAAAGGCTCGCGCAGGCCGGCTTCGGCACGCTGGAGCAACTGGCGCAACGCATCAACGATGCAGGCGTGACCTGGTGGTATCCGGTGCGGGGCATCGGCGTGAGGCGCGCCGAGCGCGTCGTGCAATGGCTGCACGAGCAGCAGCAGAGCACGGGCATGGAGGTGAACCTGCGCGGCCTGCGCGAACACGGGCGGGCGCGGTCGTCGTCATGCGCAGGCGCGCAGGCTGCGGTGGAGTGCGGCTCGGATAATGCGGGCTTCGTGTCAGCAGCAACAAGGCAAGGATGAGCGCCGCGGATTTTCTTTTTTCTCCCGAAGTACAGAAGCTGCTCACGGTCTTGTACGCGGCACCAGCCGACGAGCAGTTCCCGACCGCCGAACTCGCGCGGCGCGCCAGGCTGGCGGAACCCGAAGCCACGGCCACCGTCGGGCACCTGGTCAGCAGCGGCATCGTGAAGCGCCAGGCAGCGAAGGCCGAGCAGCCCGAGACCATCCGGATCGACCGCTCCTTCGTCTTCCACGACCAGCTGCGCAGCATCGCGCTGCGCTCCTTCGCCGCGGCGGAGCCGATCCGCTCCATGCTGCGGTCCAAGTTCAAGGACTCCGTCGTGCGCGCCTTCGTGCTGGGCGAAGACGAGCAGGGCACCTTGGAACTGCTGGTCGCGCACGGCCAGCTGGTGCCCGACGAAGCCGCCATGGCGGCGGCCTGCCAGAAACTGTCGAAATCCATGGGCAGGCATCTGAAGGTGCACGTCGTTCCGCTCACGCGGCTCAACGGCATGCCGCCGCGCGATCCGCTGGCGTCGAAGCTCGCCGCGGCCACGGTGCACGAGATCATCGCGCTGGGGGATACCAAGGCGGCGCTGCCCGTGGAACGTGGCGGGCTGCTGCAGGCGGCGAGGAAGAGGCTGGCGACGCTGGGCAGACCGGCAGCGTGATCCCCAGGAGAAGGACGACACCAGCAAGATGGCCGGCAACCCGGCCTGCCGCCGGGCGGGGCTGCAATCAGAAGACGCCGAAAACCTTCAGCAGGATGATCACGCCGATCGGTACGCCGCACAGCCAGAGGATGATGCTTTTCATAGGGGTCTCCTGTTCATTGGAGCGGCAACCTTAGCGAGCGCCTGGCTGGCGCCGAGACGGAAAAGGACGAACGGCGGGGTAGGCGCACTTCCACGCGCACCTCGCGCGAACTTCACGCGAGCCAATGCACGACGGCACCCGCCGGACTCCGAAATAGAAAGAGCCGCTTTCCCCAAAGGGAAAGCGGCTCTCTATTTGCAAAAACTGTCCGGATTCAGAACGGAATGTCGTCGTCCATGTCATCGAAGCCCGACGACGACTTGGCCGGTGCCTGGCGCGGAGCCGGCGCCGGAGCGCGCGGTGCGGCCGCGGGTGCGCGCGGGGCGTAGCCGCCACCACCACCGCCGCCTTGCGAGTAGCCGCCGCCACCGCCGTAGCCGCCGTCGTCATCGCTGGGACCCGACGGGCCGCCCTGGCCCTGGCGGCTGCCGAGCATCTGCATCTGGTCGGCGCGGATTTCGGTGGTGTACTTTTCGATGCCGTCCTTGTCGGTCCACTTGCGCGTGCGCAGGCTGCCTTCGACATACACCTGCGAGCCCTTGCGCAGGTACTGGCCGGCGATTTCGGCCAGGCGGCCGTTGAAGACGATGCGGTGCCACTCGGTGGCTTCGCGCATTTCGCCGCTTTGCTTGTCCTTCCAGCGATCGGTGGTGGCCACTGTGACGTTCGCGACCTGGTCGCCGCTCGGGAATGTACGCATCTCGGGGTCGCGCCCCAGATTGCCGACGACGATGACTTTATTGACCGATGCCATATGCACTGCCCCTGATAAGTAGATGGAGGAGAAGGTTGAGAAGAACCCTCGATTGTGCCCCAAGGCGACCGCTCTCTTTCTCCCCCGGTGCCAGAATGGGCGCTTGCGATGAACCGGGAACCTGACTTTTTCGAGCATCTGCGCGCCGAGCTGTCCAGCGGCCGCGTCTGGCTCGACCGCGCCATCGTGCTGGGCTACGCCATCGCGGCGGGCCTCTTCGTGGTGGGCTTCACGCTGGCCAGCGACTGGGTCTTCGGCCAGTTCCACCGCTTCTACCGCGCCTGGCCCTGGGCGGTGCTGCTGACCACGCCGATGCTCACGGCCGGCATCGTCTGGTTCACCCTGCGTTTCTTCCCCGGAGCTGGAGGCTCCGGCATTCCCCAGATCAAGGCCGCGCTCCACCCGGCCCTGCCCGGGGAGCGGCGCTTCGTGTTCGCCTCGCTGCGGTTGACGGTCGCCAAGATCGGGCTGGGCGTGGCGGGCTTCGCAGCCGGCCTGTCGATCGGCCGCGAGGGGCCTTCGGTGCAGGTGGCGGCGGGCGTGATGCAGCATGCGCGGCGCTGGCTGTCGCCCAACACGTCCATCGACGGGCGCGCGCTGCTGGTGGCCGGCGGCGCGGCCGGCATCGCGGCGGCCTTCAATGCGCCGCTGGCGGGCGTGGTGTTCGCCATCGAGGAGTTGTCGGGCCGGCTGGAGGCGCGCTCCAGCGGGCTGATCATCACGGCCATCGTGCTGGCAGGCCTGGTAGCTGTGTCCGCCTTCGGCAACGTCAGCTATTTCGGCATGATCCGCGTGCCGCGGCTGGGCTGGGACGTGCTCGGGCCAGGCCTGCTGGTCACGCTGCTCAGCGGCGCCGCGGGCGGCCTCTTCGCGCGGCTGCTGATCGCCTCGCTCACCGGCACGGCCGGGCGCTTCAATCGCTGGCGGGCGCGCTTTCCGGTGCGCTTCGCGGCGGTCGGCGGGCTGGCTGTGGCCGTCATCGGGCTGGTCACGGGCGGCGTCACCTTCGGCGCGGGCTCGGAGGCAGTCAAGCAGATGCTGCAGGGCCACGACGAGCTGACGCCGCTGTACACCGTGCTCAAGTTCGTCGCCACCTGGCTCACGGCGTGGTGCGGCGTGCCGGGCGGGATCTTCGCGCCCTCGCTGTCCATCGGCGCGGGCATCGGCGATGCGGTGGCGCGGCTGGCCGCCAGCGAGCAGGGGCCGGCGCTCATCGCCATGGGCATGGCCGGCTTCCTGGCGGCGGTGACACAGGCGCCGCTGACCGCCTTCATCATCGTGATGGAAATGGTCGACGGCCACTCGATGGTGCTGAGCCTGATGGCCGCCGCGATGCTGGCCAGCCTGGTCTCGCGCATGATCAGCCGGCCGCTGTACGACACGCTGGCCGAGCACATGGTGAGCCGTGCGATCAGCACCTCCACCGGCACCGAAGCGGTGCACCCGCCGCCGGCAGAAACCCCGAAGTCCGAACCGCCGGTTCCCTCCGGCTCGCCATGAAATCGTCGGCGGTCTATCATGTCCGGTTGCCCTCGGACGATCGCCTCCCTTGAATTCAAAAGCCACAGCCCACACCGCAGCCGACGCGGAAAGCGCTCGCGACGCTGAACTCGAACGAAACACCTACCTCGGCGCGGTGCTGGCGCAGCAGCGCATCAGCATCCGGGGTGCGCGCACGCACAACCTGAAGAACGTCGATCTCGACATCCCGCGCAACAAGCTGGTGGTCATCACCGGCCTGTCGGGCTCGGGCAAGTCGAGCCTGGCCTTCGACACGCTCTATGCCGAAGGGCAGCGGCGCTACGTCGAGAGCCTGTCGGCCTATGCGCGGCAGTTCCTGCAGCTCATGGACAAGCCAGACGTCGACGTGATCGAGGGCCTCTCGCCCGCGATCAGCATCGAGCAGAAGGCCACCAGCCACAACCCGCGCTCCACCGTGGGCACGGTGACCGAGATCCACGACTACCTGCGCCTGCTGTACGCGCGCGCCGGCACGCCCTACTGCCCCGACCATCACCTGCCCTTGCAGGCGCAGACCGTGTCGCAGATGGTCGACGCAGTGCTGGCGATTCCCGACGAGCCGCGCCTGATGATCCTGGCGCCCGTGGCGCGCGAGAAGAAGGGCGAGTTCGTCGAGCTCTTCGCCGAGATGCAGGCCTCCGGTTACGTGCGCTTCCGCGTCGACGGGCAGATCTACGAATACAACGACCTGCCCAAGCTCAAGAAGACCGAGAAGCACGACATCGACGTCGTCATCGACCGCCTTCGCGCGCGCCCCGACATGCAGCAGCGCCTGGCCGAGAGCTTCGAGGCCGCGCTGCGGCTGGCCGAGAGCCGCGCCATCGCGCTGGAGTTGGGCGCCGAGGGAGCGCCCGACAGGGAGCACCTGTTCAACGCCAAGTTCGCCTGCCCGATCTGCCACTACTCGCTGTCGGAGCTGGAGCCGCGCCTGTTCTCGTTCAACTCGCCCGTGGGCGCGTGCCCGACCTGCGACGGCCTGGGCAGCCGCGAGGTGTTCGATCCGGCGCGCGTGGTGGCGTTTCCCTCGCTGTCGCTGGCCAGCGGCGCCATCAAGGGCTGGGACCGCCGCAACGGCTACTACTTCAGCATGATCGAGAGCGTCGCCAGGCACTACAAGTTCGACGTCGACGCGCCCTTCGAATCGCTGCCGGCCTCGGTGCAGCAGGTGCTGCTGCACGGCTCGGCGGCGGAAGAGATCAAGTTCAACTACACCATGGAGTCGGGCAACTTCGCGGGCAAGAAGCTCACGAAGAAGCATCCCTTCGAAGGGATCATCCCGAACATGACGCGGCGCTACCGCGAGACCGACTCGGTGATGGTGCGCGAGGACCTCGCCCGCTTCCGCAACATGCAGCCCTGCCCCGACTGCGGCGGCTCGCGCCTTCGCCCCGAGGCGCGCAACGTTTTCCTGGTCGACGAGAGCGGCGCGGAAAACGGCGCCGAGCGCCCGCGCATGGCGATCTTCGAGCTCAGCCGCCTCACGCTGCGCGACTCCCTCGACTGGTTCCAGAAGCTCAAGCTGCGCGGCGCCAGAGCAGAGATCGCCGACAAGGTGGTGCGCGAGATCGGCCTGCGCCTGAAGTTCCTCAACGACGTGGGCCTGAACTACCTGAGCCTCGACCGCAGCGCCGAGACGCTGTCGGGCGGCGAGGCGCAGCGCATCCGGCTCGCGTCGCAGATCGGCTCGGGCCTCACGGGCGTGATGTACGTGCTCGACGAGCCCAGCATCGGCCTGCACCAGCGCGACAACGACCGCCTGATCGGCACGCTGAAACACCTGCGCGACATCGGCAACAGCGTGATCGTGGTCGAGCATGACGAGGACATGATCCACGCCGCCGACCACGTGATCGACATGGGCCCCGGCGCCGGCGTGCACGGCGGGCGCGTGATGGCGCAGGGCACGTACGCCGAGGTCTCGTCCAACCCCGACTCGCTCACCGGCCAGTACCTCTCGGGCGCACGCAGGATCGAGGTGCCGAAGCATCGGACCGCATGGCTGCCGTCGACGAAGCAGCCCGCCTTTCATGAAGGCAAGAAGCCCCCTCGCTTTCCGCCGAGCCCCGCCGCCGAGCGCCGCGCCGCGCGCGAGGCCGCGCATCTCGCCACGCAGACCGACCTGCAGGAAATCCGCGTGGTCGGCGCCACGGGCAACAACCTGAAGAACGTGAGCGTCGCCTTCCCCGTCGGCCTGCTGACCTGCGTGACGGGCGTGTCGGGCTCGGGCAAGTCCACGCTGGTGAACGACACGCTCTACACGTCGGTGGCGCGCACGCTCTACCGCGCGCACGAAGAACCGGCGGCGCACGAGTCGGTGGAAGGCATCGAGTACTTCGACAAGGTCATCAACGTCGACCAGAGCCCCATCGGCCGCACGCCGCGCAGCAACCCGGCCACCTACACCGGCCTGTTCACGCCCATCCGCGAGCTCATGGCCGAGACCAACACCGCGCGCGAGCGCGGCTACGGCCCGGGCCGCTTCAGCTTCAACGTGGCGGGCGGGCGCTGCGAAGCCTGCCAGGGCGACGGCGTGGTCAAGGTCGAGATGCACTTCCTGCCCGACGTGTACGTGCCCTGCGAGGTCTGCCACGGCCAGCGCTACAACCGCGAGACGCTGGAGGTGCTCTACAAGGGCAAGAACATCGCGCAGATCCTGGAGATGACGGTCGAGGCCGCGCACGACTTCCTGAAGGCCGTGCCCACCATCGAGCGCAAGCTGCGCACCCTGCTCGACGTGGGCCTGAGCTACATCAAGCTGGGCCAGTCGGCCACCACGCTCTCGGGCGGCGAGGCTCAGCGCGTGAAGCTGGCGCTGGAACTCAGCAAGCGCGACACCGGCCGCACCCTCTACATCCTCGACGAGCCGACCACCGGCCTGCACTTCGCCGACATCGAGCTGCTGCTGAAGGTGCTCCACCAGCTGCGCGACGCGGGCAACACCATCGTCGTCATCGAGCACAACCTCGACGTCATCAAGACCGCCGACTGGCTCATCGACATGGGCCCCGAAGGCGGCGCCGGCGGCGGCACGGTGGTGGGCCAGGGCACGCCGGAGGAGATCGCGGCGAACGAGGCGAGCCATACGGGGCGGTATCTGAAGCGGCTGCTGTAGCCAGGCCGCTCCCTGCACGAATGGCCGGGCCGCGCCACAATCGCGGCCCATGCCCTCCTTCACCCCGCGCCAGTTCGTCATCCTCGTTCTCCTGACCCTCGCCTGGGGTTTCAACTGGCCGGTGATGAAGCTCGGCGTGGCCGACTATCCGCCGCTGGGCTTCCGCGCGATCTCGATCTGGCTCGGGCTGCCGGTGCTGGCCGTCGCGCTGGTGTGGCTCAAGGTGCCGTTCCGCGTGCCTCGCAGCGCATGGCCCGAGCTGGTGTGGCTGGGCGCCACCAACATGTTCGTCTGGCACGCCTGCATCATCCTCGCGGTGAAAGCGCTCTCGGGCGGGCGCGCGGCGATCCTGGGCTACACGATGCCGGTGTTTTCCGCCGTCATCGGTGCGCTGCTCTTCTCTGCGGCGCTCACGCGGCGCGCATGGTTGGGCGTGGGTGCCTGCGCGATCGGCGTGGGGCTGCTGCTGTGGCACGAGCTCACGAACCTCTCGGGCCGGCCCGGCTACGTGGCCCTGGCACTGGTGGCCGCAGCCACATGGGCGCTGGGCACGCAGCTTCTGCGCCACACGCGCATCGGCCTGCCTACGCTCACGCTTTCCTTCTGGATGACGGCGATGACGGCGGTGGTGATGACGGTGCTGTCGCTGCTCTTCGAGCGCGACCAGCTCTACTGGCCCAACGACGTGACGTGGGCTTCCATCGGCTACAACGCGGTGCTCATCTTCGGCTTCGCGCACGCCGCATGGTTCTACCTCGCGCGCGGCCTGCCACCCATCGCTTCGACGCTGAGCGTGATGTTCATTCCGGTGCTCGGCGTGTTCAGCGGCGCGGTGTGGCTGGGCGAGGTCGTGCACTGGCAGGACTGGGTGGCGGTCGCGCTGATGGTGGTCGCCATCGCCTCGGTGCTCTGGCCCTCGCGCAGCGCGGCGAAGGCCTGAGCGCGCCTTCTTTTTTCAGGTCGTCGTCTGCACGTGCAGGCGGCTGGTCTTGCAGCGGTGCAACGCCCGGTAGTGCTCCAGCGGCCTGCCGTTGGCGCCGTAGGCGATCGACTCGATGCGCAGCAGCGGCTCCGGCTGCGGCAGGTTGAGCAGCTCGCAGGTATCGGCATCGGGCAGCACGGCGTCGATCCAGCGTTCGGCGCGCACCAGGCGCAGCCCGTACTGGCGGCGTAGCACGTCGTAGAGCGAGCGGTCGTCCAGGCGCGTGCGGTGCAGGCCGGGCGCGAGGTCGGCGGGCACCACGGTTTCGACCAGCAGGCGCAGTTCGCCGTCGACGCTGCGCAGGCGCTTGAGCGCCACCACCTGCGTGTCGTCGGTCAGGCCGAGCGAGGCGGCTTCCTGCTCGGTGGGCGCGCGCAGCTCCTGCGTGAGGATCTGCGTGCGCACCGAGCGGCCCTTGCGCTCCATCTCGTCGGAGAAGCCGAGCACGGTGGAAACGAAGTCTTCGTCGCGCTCGCGCGCCGACACGAAGGCGCCGCGGCCCTTGATCTTGTAGATGAGGTTGTTGCGCACCAGGTCGGCCAGCGCCTCGCGCACCACGATGCGCGAGATGCCGAACTGCTCGCCCAGCTCGGCCTCGGACGGCAGCTTAGCGCCGATGGGCAGCACGCCCTGCAGGATCTGCATGCGAAGCGCGTCGCGGAACTGGGCCCACAGCGGGGACTCGGAGTCGCGGTCGAGCACGGTCGAAATTTCGGTCGGAGAGTTCACGTCGAAGCTTGGCCCAGGGCCTGAGGAGTCATCAATGATGCATCGAAAGATGCGGGTGCATCCGCGGCCACCGGCGAAAGCCGCACGCCGTGGCGTTCGCGCAGGGCGGTGGCACAGGCCTGCAGCTCCGCGTGCTGCTGCGCGGCGTCCCAGCCCAGCGCATCGGCCGCGATGCCTGCGATCTCGGCGAGTGCGGCATCGGTGACCAGCCCGCGGATGGCCAGCAGCGTGCGGCGGATCACGAGGTCGTCGAGATGCACCACGCCGGTCTCGAGGCAGAGGTACGAAAGCTCGGCCACCGAATAGCCCGGCGCGTGGCGCAGCGGCATGTCGCCCGATGCGGCGAGGCGCTGCGCCAGCGGCAGGGCCTTCGATCCGTAGCGCTTCAGCAGCACCTGCGCGCGCGTGCGGCTCATGCCCGAGGCGGCGACCAGGCGATCGAGAAAACGCTCGACGGCCTGCGCATCCACCGGCAGCTCGGCGCCGCCGCCGATGGGCAGCATGTCGGTCGAGGCTGTGCGGGGACGGCCAAGTTGCTTCAGCACTTCATTGACCGCCTCTTCCGCGAGCGCGCGGAAGGTCGTCCACTTGCCGCCGACCAGGCCGACCACTGGAATGTCGCGCGTGGCGCTGGGCGGATCGAGCACCACCGAATGGTCGCGCGAGATCTGCCCCGGCTTGTCGGCGTCGGAGCGCGCAAGGGGCCGCACGCCGACGTAGGTGTAGACCACGTCGCCACGTCCGAAGCGCAGGTTGGGGAACACCTCGGCCAGCACTTCGAGCAGGTAGTCGACCTCCTCGGGCTCGGTCTCGATCCTGTCGGGGTCGTCCACCGGGATGTCGGTGGAGCCCACGAGCACGCGGTCGAGAAAGGGATAGACGATGCACACGCGCCCGTCCACCGCTTCGAAGTAGGCCATGCGGCCTTGCAGCGCATCGCGCAGCGCGGGATGGTCGAGCACGAGGTGCGAGCCCTTGGTGCCCATCACGCGCGGGCCGCCGCCGCCGAGCACTGCCGTGCTGCGGTCCAGCCACGCGCCGCTGGCGTTCACCACGGTGTCGGCCGTCACGCGCACCAGCGCGCCGGTGATCTCGTCGCGCAGCGTGATGATGTTGCCCGCGCAGCCCATCACGCGGCAGTAGTTGGCCGCGGCCGAGCGCGGCTGGTCGCGGCAGGCGTCGCCGATGAGTTCGAGGATGAGCCATTCGGGATGGCTGATCCATGCGTCGAAGAAAGTGGCCGTCCAGCGCACCGCGGAGCGGAACAGGCTGCGGTCGCCCGGCGGCACGCGGCTGATGCGGTGATTGGGCATCACGCGCTGTCGGCGGCCCAGCAGGTCGTACAGGCGCAGGCCCGCGGCCACCGCCAGCAGGCCGCGCGTGCGCTGCGGCGGCGTGCGGCCGAAGAACTTGAGCGCGCTGCTCATGAGGCCGCCGAAGAAGCTCGACAGCGGCACCACCGTCTTCAGCGGCTGCACCAGGTGCGGCGCGTTGCGCAGCAGCAGGTTGCGCTCGCGCGTGGCCTCGGCCACCAGCGAGAAGCTGCCGTTCTCCAGGTAGCGCAGGCCGCCGTGGATCATGCGCGAGGGCGCGCTGCTGGCGCCCGCGCTGAAGTCGCCCTTGTCGACGATGAGGCAGTCCACGCGCTGCAGGCACAGGTCGCGGAACACGCCCACGCCGTTGATGCCGGCACCGATGATGACGGTGGAGAAATGACGGTCCGCGAGCGATGCAGGGCGCACGAAGGGCAGTTGCCACGCGCTCATCGGGAAACCTCCGCGCTGCGCGCTGCGGTGCTGTCGGCGGCGGCCGTCACGCCGCCCGCCAGATGGGAAAACACAGGAGACATGGTGTCGATCAGTTCGTTGAAGCCGGCGCTGAAGTCGGCGTGGGCGCGCGCCAGGGCGGCGTCGGGTTCGACGGTGTCGCAGGGCGCGAGCAAGGCGCTGCCCTGCTCCGCACGGTCGATGCCTTGCGACATGGCGGCATGGATGGCGGCGCCGCGCGCGCCGGTTTCGTCGTCGGCGCAGCGCTCGACCGGGTGGCCGAGCAGGCCTGCGAGCAAACGCACGAGGCGCGAGTCGCTCGCGCCGCCGCCGAGCACGGTGCACGCGGACACCGGCAGCCCGCAGGCCGCGAGCCGCGCGATGTGGCGCGCATGCAGCGCCGCGACCGCATCGACCACCGCGCGCGCCATGTCGCCGCGCGTGTGATGGCTCTTGAGGCCGACAAAGCCCGCCGTGACCCCACCGCCGCCATTCACGAAAGGCAGGAAGTGCAGGCCGCCCGCGCCGAGCGGCACCGACATCGCGAGGTCGACCACCGCACGCGCATCGGGCAGGCCGAGCACGCCGGCCAGCCACGCGATGTTGGCCATCGACGAGGGGCTGTTCTCCATGTAGAGCCGCTTGTCCTCGCGGCCGAAATTCACGACGGCGGCCACCGCGGGCTTGGGCTCGATCACCGGCCCGATGACGGCGTTGACGCACCAAGTGCCGAAGACCGACACCGCGCGCGAACGCCCTTCGGCGCAGATCGCGGTCATCGATGCAAGCAGGTCGATGGCGCCCATCGCCACCGGAATGCCCGCTGGCAGGCCGCACAGCGCGGCTTCGGAAGGCCGCAGCCTGCCGAGGAGTTCGCCGCTGGGCACCAGCGGCCCGAAGACGCGCGGGCCGAGATCGGCGATGCCTGAAGCATCGAAGGCCGCCTGCGACCACGTGCCCGTCGCGATCGACACCAGCCCGGCCGTGCTCGCATCGCTGGCATCGGTGGAGATCTCGCCGGTCAGCAGGAAGCCGAGGTAGTCCTTCGCGAACAGCAGCCGGCGCACCGCGCCGCGCTGCACGGCGTCGGTGCCCAGCAGCTCGGCCGCGATCACGGTGGGCTGGCCGGGCCAGGGCTGGCAGCCCACGTCGGCGAAGAGCGCCGGGCCGTGGCTCAGAGCGAGCGAGCGGGCGCGCGCGTCGGCGCGCTGGTCGGTGGAGGCGATGGCGCGTCCGCCCACGAGCTCGTTGCGTGCATCGAGCGCGTAGAGCCCCGCGCCGTGGCCGGTGCAGCCGATGGCGCGGACCTCCGACACGCGGTCTCCGAGTTGATGGGCGACGTCGCGCAGGACGTGGGTCAGCGCGGCGCGGATCGCCGAGGCTCCCACTTCGCATCCCCCTCCGGGCAGCCGGTCGTGCGGCAATGGCATTCGTGACAGGGCGACGCTGCGGCCACTCCCGGCTTCCAGGGCCAGGGCTTTCAGGCTGCTCGACCCCATGTCGATGCCGATCAGTATGTTTGGCTTCATGTCATAACAGCTTCGGCTGAATAAAAGCGGCCTGCCAGTAGCGTTTCCCCTAGTTATCCCTTCAAATGGCCAGCGCGTACATTCTAGCCTGTCATAACAACTGATGTGACAACAAGGTTCCGAGAGCTGCCCTGAAAAGCGGCATCCACAAGCTGTGCACCCAACGTGAGGAGACAAAGAATGAGGCGTAATTTCCTGAAGTCCGCCGCCGCAGCCGGCATCGGCCTGGCCGGCGCGAGCGCGTTCGCGCAGCAGCAGGCGGCTGCCCCCGCGGCCGGCGGCGGCCTGCGCGGCAACCCCAGCGACGTCTACGTGATGAACGTGATGGTGTCGGGGGTCGAGTACTGGTTTCCGGTCTACGAAATGATGAAGCAGCTCGGCCGCACGCTGGGCGTGAAGACGCGCTACACCGGCACGCCCGAGTACGACGTGAACAAGCAGCTGGCGTCCTTCGAGCAGGAACTGGCGCGCAAGCCCGCGGGCATCCTGCTGCACCCGATGAACCCCGACCCGTTCATCGAGCCGATCAACCGCGCCGCGGCGATGGGCATCCCCGTCGTCACCTTCGCGGCCGACTCGCCCAACTCCAAGCGCACCTCGTTCGTCACCTCCGACAACGACCGCGAGGGCAACCAGGCGGCCGACGCCATCGCTGCATCGCTGGGCGGCAAGGGCGAATACGCGGTGCTGGAGAACCCGGGCCAGGACAACCACGACCGCCGCATCGCCGCCTTCGTCAACCGCATGAAGGCCAAGCACCCCGGCATGAAGCTGGTGGGACGCGCAGCCAGCAACCAGGACCCGAACAAGGCCTACCAGGCGGTGCTGAGCCTCGCGCAGGCCAACCCGAACCTGGGCGCCCTCTTCATGCCCGAGGCCAACTCGGCCCTGGGCGCGGCGCAGGCCAAGGTGGAGACCAAGAAGAACATCAAGGTGATGTGCTGCGACGTGAACGCCAAGATCCTCGACATGATCAAGTCGGGCGACGTGTTCGGCGCCATCAACCCCAACCAGGGCATGCAGGGCTACATGGGCATGATGATGCTGTTCCTGGCCAAGAACCCCGGCCTCATCGACCCGATGAACGACGCCAAGCGCAACGGCACCAACCCGATGGCCGTGCCCTTCCTGGACAACGGGCTGTCGGTGGTCAGCAAGGCCAACGCAGACGACTTCTACTGGGACAAGTACCTCGCCCGCCGCGGCACCAAGGGAATCGGCGAGTGAACGCAGTGGGCGCATTGCTCGAACTGCGCGGCATCAGCAAGCGCTTCGGCGCTTCGCGCGCGCTCGCGGGCGTGGACTTCTCGCTGCGCCGCGGCGAGATCCACGCCCTTTGCGGCGAGAACGGCGCGGGCAAGTCCACGCTGATGAACATCATCGACGGCATCCACCAGCCGGACGAAGGCACCATCTCGCTGGACGGCCAGGCGGTGGTCATCGACGGCCCCGCGCATGCGATGCGCCTGGGCATCGGCCTGGTCCACCAGGAGATCGCCCTGTGCGGCGACGCCACGGTGGCCGAGAACATCTTCATGCCGGAGATCAACGCCGGCAGGAGCGCGTGGATGAACTACGCGAACCTCAACGAACGCGCCGCCAGGGTGCTTGAGCGCCTGGGGCAGGACGTCGATCCCGCCGCGCTGGTGAAGGACCTGAGCATCTCCACGCAGCAGCTCATCGAGATCGCGAAGGCGCTCACGCTCGACTGCAAGGTGCTGATCCTCGACGAGCCCACGGCCGCGCTCACCGACAACGAATCGGCCGCGCTCTTCAGGGTGCTGCACGACCTCAAGGCGCAGGGCATCGGCATCATCTACATCAGCCACCGCATGGCGGAGATCTTCGCGAACTGCGACAGCGTCACGGTGCTGCGCGACGGCCGCAACGTACACACGGGCCCGCTGGCCGAGCTCGACGCCGACGGCCTGGTGCGCCGCATGGTCGGGCGCGACCTGGGCAACTACTACCCGCCCAAGCAGGAAGAACCCGCATCGGGCGAGCACGTGCTCGAGGTGACCGACATCGCCGACGGCGAACGCGTGCACGGCGTGTCGTTCAGGCTGAAGCGCGGCGAGATCCTCGGCATCGCGGGCCTCATGGGCGCCGGCCGCAGCGAGCTCGCCGAGACCATCTGCGGCCTGCGCACGGCGCGCGGCGGCAGCGTGCGGCTGCGCGGCAGGCCGCTCGCCATCCGCAAGTACAGCGACGCGCTGCGCGAAGGCATCGCCTACCTCAGCGAGGACCGCAAGGCGGCGGGCGTGTACCTCGATCTGCCCATCGCGCAGAACATCGCCTCGATGGCGCTCGCGCGCGTCAGCTCGCGCTTCGGCCTGCTGCAGCGCGCGGCCGAGCACAAGCTGGCGGTGAGCCTTGGCGCGAGGCTCAAGCTCAAGTCGGACGGCGTGGACATCGACGTGGCCAGCCTCTCCGGCGGCAACCAGCAGAAGGTGGCCATCGCCAAGCTGCTGGCCACCAATCCCTCGGTGCTGCTGATGGACGAGCCCACGCGCGGCGTGGACGTGGGCGCCAAGTCGGAGATCCACCACATCCTGCGCGACCTGGCCAGCCAGGGCGTGGGCGTGATCGTGATCTCCTCGGAGCTGCCCGAGATCATCGGGCTGTGCGACCGCGCACTGGTGATCCGCGACGGCCGGCTCGCCGGCGAGGTGCAAGACAAGGACATGACGGAAGAGGCCCTGCTGCGGCTGGCCTCGGGACTTTGCGAAGAGGAAACGACAGCATGAACTACCCAGCACAACTGGACGCGGGAGCCGCCGGCCTTGCGCCACGACAGACGACCGAGGGAGGAGGAAAGGGAGGCCCCGTGAAACCCGCCAGCAAGCTCGCCAGCATGCGCGAGCTGGGCCTGTTGATCATCATCGCGGCGCTGTGCGTGGGCATGAGCTTCGCGTCGCCCTACTTCCTCACCTGGGACAACGTGCGCGCGATGCTGCTGTCGTTCTCCATCGAGGGCATCGTGGTGGTGGGCATGACCATCCTGCTGATCGTGGGCGGCATCGACCTCTCGGTGGGCTCGGTGGTGTGCTTCGCGATGGTGGTCACCGGCAAGCTCTTCCTGATGGGCTTCGATCCGTGGACGGCGGGGCTCATCGCCATCGCGGCCAGCGCCATGATCGGCGCGATGATCGGCGGCTGCGTCACGCGCATCGGCCTGAACCACTTCATCGCCTCGCTGGCCTTCATGGTGATCGTGCGCGGCCTGTGCCTGGCGCTCACGCAGGGCACGCCGCAGTCGCTGTTCTCGCTGCCGGCCGAGTTCAAGTTCATCGGCCAGGGCACGCTGTTCGGCGTGCCGGCGGTGATCCTGATCTTCCTGGCGATCGTGGTGGTGAGCGACTTCGTGCTGCGCCGCTCCTCGCTGCTGCGCCGGGTGTTCTACACCGGCAGCAACGAGAAGGCGGCGCTCTACTCCGGCATCCGCGTGGGCCGCGTCAAGTTCTGGGTCACGGTGCTGTGCGCAGCATCGGCCGGGCTCGCGGGCGTGATCTACACCGCGCGCTTCGGCGCCGCCACGCCCACCTTCGGCGTGGGCATGGAGCTCAACGTGATCGCCGCCGCGGTGATCGGCGGCGCCAGCCTCAAGGGCGGCTCGGGCACGGTGCTCGGCGCGGTGCTGGGCCTGGCGCTGCTGTCGGTGGTGACCAGCTCGCTGATCCTGCTTGACGTGTCGCCCTACTGGCAGGACGTGATCAAGGGCCTGATCCTGCTCGCGGCCGTGACCATCGACCACCTCATGAACACGAGAAAGACCAAGCGATGAGCAACAGCAGCACCATCAACGCATCGGACATGAAGAAGACCGTTCTCGGCCCCTCGGGCATCGAATGCTCGGCCATCGGCCTGGGCACCTGGGCCATGGGTGGATGGATGTGGGGCGGCGGCGACAACGCGGCCGCCGTGCTCGCCATCCAGGCCTCGCTGGACGCGGGCGTGAACCTGATCGACACCGCGCCGGCCTACGGCCTGGGCCGCTCCGAGACCATCGTCGGCACCGCGCTCAAGGGCCGCCGCCACGAGGCGGTGATCGCCACCAAGTGCGGACTGGTGTGGCACACCCAGAAGGGAACGCACTTCTTCGAAGAAGACGGCCACCCGGTGTACCGCTACCTCGGGCGCGAGTCGATCATCCATGAGGCCGAAGAGAGCCTGAAGCGCCTGCAGACCGACTACATCGACCTCTACATCACGCACTGGCAGGACGCCACGACGCCCGTGGCCGAGACCATGGACGCGCTGCTCGAGCTCAAGAAGCAGGGAAAGATCCGCGCCATCGGCGTGAGCAACGTGAGCCCCGAGACGCTGGCCGAATACCTTCGCTACGGCCCCGTCGACGCGGCGCAGGAGCGCTACAGCCTGATCGACCGCGAGATCGAGCAGACGCTGGTGCCGCTGTGCAACGAGCACGACGTGGCGGTGCTGGGCTACTCCTCGCTCGCGCTGGGCCTGCTCGCCGGCCCCATCGACCCGGAGCGCAAGTTCACCGGCGACGACCAGCGCGCCACCAACCCGCGCTTCAGCGCGCAGAACCGCGCGAAGCTCGCGGCCTTCTTCGAGGAACTGGAGCCGCTGCGCAGGCAGCTCGAATGCTCCTTCGGCCAGCTCATGATCGCGTGGACGCTGGCGCGCGGCAGCGTGTCGGTCGCGCTGTGCGGCGCGCGCGCCAGCAAGCAGGCCATCGAGAACGCAGGCGCCGGCTCGGTGCGCCTGCACGACGCTGCGCTGCAGCTGATCGACAGCGCAGCGAGCAGGCACCTGGGCTCGCTCGGCTGAGCCCTCCTCCCTCTTTTCTGTCACACACCAACAAGCAAGGACTCTTTTCGTATGTCGAAGGACAAGACCGCACGCCTGAACCGGCTGCTCAACAACGGGCGCTGCCTGGACATCGCGCTCGACCATGGCGTGTGCAACGAGCCCAGCTTCCTCGACGGGCTGGAAGACATGCCCTCGGTGATGGAGCGTCTGCTGGCCGCCGGCCCCGACGCGATCCAGCTCAACTACGGCCAGTCCGACCTGCTGCAGGACCGCCCGGGCCGCGACAAGCCTGCCCTCGTGATGCGCATCGACATGGGCAACCCCTACAACGCCACGCGCCACCGCGTGATGTGGGCGGTGCTGCAGAACGAGCACGACCCGGTGCTGCCGGCGGTGCAGCAGGACGCCGCCTGCGTGGTGGTCAACCTCTTCATGCTGCCCGACGAACCCGACCTGTTCCGCCAGTGCGTGCAGAACATCGCCCGCGTGCGCGCCGACTGCGACCGCTACGGCATGCCGCTGATGATCGAGCCGCTGGTGATGCAGGCGCCCTCCGCCGGCAGCCGCTACTCGGTGGACGGCGACGCAGAGAAGATCGTCACGCTGGTACGCCTGGCGCGCGACATGGGCGCCGACATCGTCAAGGCAGACCCCACCACCGACCCCAGGGACTTCCACCGCGTGGTGCAGGCCGCGCGCTGCCCCGTGCTCGTGCGCGGCGGCGGGCGCGAGGACCTGCAGCAGGTGTTCGCGCGCTCGCGCGTGCTGATGGACGAAGGCGCCGTCGGCATGGTGTACGGGCGCAACGTCTACCAGCACGGCAATCCGTCGGCGGTGGTGGATGCGCTGATGGCCATGATCCACCGGGGCGCCAGCGCCAAGGAGGCATGGGACATCTACGAATCGGGTGGCGCGAAATGACATGACGAAGACGCGCCCTCTTTAGGAGGAAGAAAAAAGAAGGAAGAGAGCTCACGGCGGGCGACGGATGCGTCGCCCGCCGGGGTGCGTCCTGCGCGCGCGTTTTTCATCGCGCCCCCGCAGGCGGGTAAGGAAGAGACAAAGCGACAAGAGCAACACGGAGTTAGTTGGCCGAGAAGAAAACGGTTCCCCTGCGGACTTCAAACAACCTGGAGGCGACGATGAAAATCCGGTATTACTTGATGGCGTTCCTGCTGCCGTTCGTCACGCTGTTGACGCACGCGGCAATCACCGGGGTCAGTCCGATGACGACCCTGAACAACATGGCGACGGCAGTGGCCGAAGCCGTGGCCGACCCGCTGCCGCTGCAGGGGCCGGGCCTGGGCAATCTCACCTACACATCGGCCGAGCTGTTCAAGCCGGTCTCGATGATCACCAGCGCCGCGCACCCGCTCGACCCCGCGCACAGCAGCGCCTATGAGTCGCGCGAGGTGCCCGCCACCTACCCGGGCCGCAAGGACTACGGCATGAACGCCGGCATCATGGTCAACGGCTACTTCCTGACCTCCTTCGCGCCGGACAGCGGCCTCGGCCCGGGCGGCTTCCTGCTGTACGACATCTCGAACCCGCGGCAGATCAAGCTCGTGAAGAAGATCTACGAGCCCGAAGGCCGCACGCAGGAGTTCCGCGAGACCCACTCCTTCGGCACCGCGAAGATCGGCGGCAAGACGTACGTGGTGCTGCCCAGCATCAACGGCGTGGAGTTCTGGGACTTCACCGACGTCAACGACATCAAGCAGGTCAAGAAGCTCGCGCTGCCCGGCGTCAACGGCGGCGACTACGAGAACGTGGCCTGGCAGCTCTGGTGGCAGGCACCCTACCTGTACGTGGCCTCGGCCGGCCGCGGCATCTTCATCGTCGATGCCACCGACCCCGCGAACGCCGTGGTGGCGAACCGCGGCGCGGGCAAGCCGAACCCGGTGCCCACCGGGGAACTCGGCGGCTTTCGCATCGGCCCGATCTTCACGATGGGCAACCACATGGTGCTGACCTCGATGGACAACACCGCGGGCTTCTCCAGCCTCGACATATCCGACCCGCTGAACCCCAAGGTGCTGGACACCGTGGGCTCCAACCCCAACTACTACGCCACCTGCTTCGATGGCAAGACGCTGCATGCCTCGGCGCGCGGCGGCGGGGCGAAGATGTACAGCTACGACCTGAGCGACCGCTCCAACTTCGTGGCCGAGGACAACCGCCTCGTCATCGACGAGCAGCTCTACTGCGCCACGCAGGACAACTACGTCATCCAGGGCGCGCAGACCTACATCCACAAGGTCGACGTGAGCAATCCGTTGAACCACGTCGAGGTGGGCCGCGGCAGCATCCTGCGCGAGGACGACCCGAATTTCTCGCACTCCGACAACGGGCAGGTCGCGGCCTTCGGCAACCTGATCTTCGTGGGCAACGACCACGGCTCGGGCAGCGGCTTCGTCGTGCACCAGGTCGACCCCGACACCACCAAGCCGGAGGTGCGGCAGGTCTCGCCCGCCAACAACGCCAAGCAGCAGGCGCTGACCTCGCGCATCGGCCTGGGCATGAGCGACAGCATCCTGCCCGAGAGCGTGAACTCCAACACCTTCATCGTGCGCCCGGTGGGCGGCAACACGCTGGCGGGCACCTACAGCGTGCAGCTGGGCATCATCAACTTCCACCCCGCGCAGCCGCTGCAGCCGGGCACCAGCTATGAAGTGTTCCTGCCGGCCAACGGCGTGAAGGACTATGCGGGCAACGCCATCGGCGCGGACTACAAGTCGGTGTTCCACACCGGCAACGCCGCCGAGATCGGCCTGATGCACTACTGGACGCTGGCGGGCAACCTCTCCGACCAGATCGGCGCCAACAACGGCACGCCCGCCACCGGCGACGCCTTCGAGAGCATCGGCCTGAACTTCGCGAACCGCACCGCCGGCGTGACGCTCAAGAGCGACACCGTGGCCACCGTGCTCGGCGGCAGCGCCTCGGTGAGCTTCTACATGAAGACCACGCAGACCGGCGGCGGCAACTCCTGGACGGCGCCCGGCATCTTCGGCCGCGACCAGGCCTCCGGCACCGACGACGTGTTCTGGGGTTGGCTCGACAACGGCGGGCGCATCAAGCTCTCGGTGGGCAACGACGGCGGCACCACCTCCACGGCGGCGGTGAACGACGGCACCTGGCACCACGTCGTGATGACGCGCGACGCAGCCTCCGGGGCGCAGGCCGTGTACGTCGACGGAGCCAAGACCACATCCACCGGCCCCACAGGCAACAAGGGCCTGTCGAACAAGTTCGCGCTGCTGGGCCAGATCCAGGGCAACGCGGCGCTCTTCAAGGGCACGCTGGCGGAAGTGCGCGTCTACGGCCGCGTGCTCAGCGACACCGACGTGAGCACGCTGCGCAGCCAGGCCATCATCGGCGACCCCGGCATCGGCGGCGGGCCCAAGCTGGTCAACGGCCAGCTGGTGTTCAACCCGGCCACGCTGGGCAGCAGCGGCGCGCAGTACCGCTGGAACTTCGGCGACGGCACGCAGACCGCCTACTCGAACCAGCCGAACTACACCTACACCTACACGCGCCCCGGCCACTTCACCGTGACGCTGACGGTGAAGGACGCCAACGGCCGCGAGACCTTCTACACCTACAACCTCACGGTGATCATGCCGGTGACGGCGAAGGCGCCCACGCACACCACCAACATCGCGGGCGACGCGAACTCGGTGTACTCGGTCAACCCCGACAGCGGCACGGTCGCCGCCGTCGACTCGCAGAGCCTGGTCAAGCGCTGGGAAGTGCGCGTGGGCGACGAACCGAAGACGCTGGCCGTCGGCCCCGACGGGCGCATCTGGGTCGCGGTGCAGGGCGAGGACAAGCTGGTGGTGCTCAACGCCGCCGACGGCAGCCTCTCGGCCACCGTGCCGCTGGCCTACGGCAGCGGCCCCTACGGCGTGGCCTTCACGCCCGACGGCACGAAGGGCCTGCTGACGATGGAGAGCAAGTCGGTGCTGATGAGCTTCAACCCGAGCAACGGCACCACCACCGGCGCGGTCGCGCTCGACGGCGCGCTGCGCGGCATCGCGGTCGAGTCGGGCTCGCAGGTGGCCTACGTCACGCGCTTCAAGTCGAAGATGACGGGCGGCCAGCTGCACAAGGTGAACCTGCAGAGCATGAGCGCCATGAGCACCATCGCGCTGCCGGTCGACACCACAACCATCGACACCGAGAACCGCGCGCGTGGCGTGGCCAACTACCTGAGCCAGGTGGTGATCTCGCCCGACGGCGCGCGCGCCGTGCTGCCCTCGAAGAAGGACAACATCGTGCGCGGCAAATTCCGCGACGGCAACAACCTGGTGCACGACCAGACGGTGCGCTCCATCCTGTCGCAGGTCAACCTGCAGACGGCGGCGGAAGAGTTCGGCGAGCAGATCGACTTCGACGACCGGGCGCCGGCACGCGCGGCGCTCTTCTCTCCCTCGGGCGACTACCTGTTCGTCGCGCAGATGGAAGGCAACCGCGTCGCCATCGTCGATCCGTACAGCCGCGCGGTGCGCGGCGAGATCAACGCCAGCAGCGCGCCGCACGGCCTGTACCTCGACACGGTGCGCAAGCGCCTGTTCGTCAACAACTTCCTGGCGCGCTCGGTGACGGTGCACGACGTGGCGACGGTGCTGTCGTCGGAGACCAACGTGCCGACCTTCCTTCAGACCGTGTCGACGGTGGCGGCGGAGCCCATGTCGCCGGCCGCGCTGCGCGGCAAGCAGGTGTTCTACAACGCGTCGGATCGCCGCATGAGCAAGGACAACTACATCTCCTGCGCGAGCTGCCATGCGGACGGCGGCGACGACGGCATGGTGTGGGACTTCACCCAGCGCGGCGAAGGCCTGCGCCGCACCATCAGCCTGCAGGGCCGGCGCGGCCTGGGCCACGGCAAGCTGCACTGGACGGCCAACTTCGACGAGGTGCAGGATTTCGAGAACGACATCCGCAACGAGTTCGGCGGCACCGGCTTCCTGACCAACGCGGACTTCGCGGCCACTTCCGACCCGCTGGGCGCGCCCAAGGCCGGCAAGAGCGCGCAGCTCGACGACCTGGCGGCCTACCTGACCTCGCTGACCAAGTACATGCGCAGCCCGGCGCGTGCGGCGGACGGCAGCCTCAGCGTGGACGCGGCGCGCGGCCAGACCGTGTTCAACACGGCCCAGTGCGCGACCTGCCACACCGGCGCCACCTTCCGCGACGGCGTGCGGCACGACGTGGGCACGATCCAGGCCTCCTCGGGCAAGGGCATGAACCAGCCGCTGGCGGGCGTGGGCTTCGACACGCCGACCCTGCTGGGCACGTGGAACACCACCGCGTTCTTCCACAACGGCCAGGCGGCCACGCTGCAGGACGTTCTCACCGGCGGCCACGGCAACGCCTCCAGCCTGCCGGCCAACGACGTGGTGGCGCTGCGCGAGTACGTGCGCTCGCTCGACAACGACCCGACGCCCGTGGTCACGCGCATCCGCTCCAACCACAGCAACCTGTGCGTGAACGTCAAGGGCGCGGCGACCACGAGCGGCACGACGGTGGTGCAGTGGCCGTGCGGCAACGCCGGCAACGAGCGCTTCACCGTGACGCAGCTCGGCGGCGGCTTCGTGCAGTTCAAGGCGGAGCACAGCGGCCTGTGCCTCGCGCAGAGCGGCACCGCGACGACCAATGCGCCCGTGGTTCAACTGGCCTGCACGGCTGGCGACACGACGCAGTGGAGCCTGGTCGGCGCGGCCCTGCGCAACCGGGCCTCGGGTTCGTGCCTGGACGTGCCGAACAATGCGACCGCGCAGGACACGGCGCTGATCACCTGGACCTGCAACGGCGGCAACAACCAGAACTGGACACAGCTGCAGTAACTAGGCAGACCCCCAGGCTTCGCGCACTTCGTGTCGCTGCGCCAACCCCCTTGCAGGGGGCAACACCTGCGGCCCGGCGAAGCCGGTTCCGCGGTGTTTTGCGAAGGAGCCGCCCGTTCTCACGGGCGGCTTTTTTGTTTGTGCCTCGGCAGCTGCTCCATGACCTCACACGTCATGGACCGTGCGCAGCCGCTCTGGGAAAGTACGTCCATCGAGGAAGCGATCAGTGCCTCGATTCACCAACCAACCAGGAGAAAACACCATGACCGGCTTCAACATCCTTCCCCTCGCAGTGGCCCTGCTGATCGGCGTCGCCGCCCTCGGCTCCTGCCTCGGCATCGGACTGGTCGGGCAGAAGTTCCTGGAGAGCACGGCGCGCCAGCCCGAGCTGGTCGACACGCTTCAGACCAAGTTCTTCCTGGTGGCGGGCGTGACCGACGGGGCGTTCATCATCGCCACCGGCATCGGCCTGTGGTTCGCGACGGCCAATCCCTTCGGCTGAGCGGGAACGAGACGACGCGCTCGCCGGTTCAGGGCTGCTGCGGGCGGCGTGCGAGGAAGTAGACCCACGCCTCGTCGTTGCGGCCGATGCGCTCCATCTCCCAGCAGGGGTGCAGGCCGGCCGCCACGAGCTCCGCGGCGAACCGGTCCTTCTCCCAGCACACCGTGTGGTAGTCGCCGTTCTTCTCGCCTTCGCCGACGCGCATTGACACCAGGAAGACGCCGCCGGGCCGGAGCGCGTCGAAGATCTTTCGCAGCACCGCGGCGATCTGCGCGCGATCGACATGGATCAGCACGCACATCGCGAGGACGGCGTCGTAGGGCCCGCCCAGCGCATCGGTCACGACGTCGAGCAGCTCGCCCTTCTTGCCTCGCTGCGCCTGCAGATCGAGAAATGCCTGCGCCGCGTCGGTGCGCCGGACCACGCCGCCCAGGGACTCGACGAAGTCGGCGTCGCGCCCCGGACCGGAACCGACCTCGAGCACGCTGCCGCCCGCGGGCACGTACTCCATCATCCGCCGCATCGAATCCGCGATTTCGGGCTGCAGCGGATGCCCGGCCACGATCGCGTTGTACTCGCGGGCATGCGCGTCGTAGGACTGGACTGTGCGGCGCGAATTCTCCAGCGCCTGCGCCGGGGTCTTCATGCAGGCCTCACACCGACCGCGTGATGCCACCATCCACGCGCAGGTTCTGTCCGGTGATGTAACCCGCGCCTTCCGACGCGAGGAAGCCGATGACGGCTGCGATCTCGCTGCTCTTGCCGTAGCGGCCCATCGGAATGCGCGAGCGGAACTCGGCCTTCTCGGGCAGGCTGTCGATGAAGCCGGGCAGCACGTTGTTCATGCGCACGTTCTTCGCCGCGTAGGTGTCGGCGAAGAGCTTGGTGAAGGCCGCGAGCCCGGCACGGAACACGCCCGATGTGGGGAACACCGGATCGGGCTCGAAGGCCGCGAAGGTGGAGATGTTGATGATGGCGCCACCGCCTTGCTGCACCATCAGCGGCGCGACCAGCCGCGCCGGACGCACCGCGCTCAGCAGGTACACGTCCATGCCGCGGTGCCAGTCTTCGTCGGTGATGTCGAGGATGGGCGCGCGCGGACCGTGGCCGGCGCTGTTGACCAGCACGTCGACACGGCCCCACTGGGCCACCACCTCGTCGACGAGGCGTTTCAGGTCGTCGTTCGACTGGTTCGAGCCCGTCACGCCGATGCCGCCGAGCTCCGCCGCGAGCGCCTCCCCCTTGCCCGACGACGAGAGGATGGCCACGCGGAAGCCGTCCTCCGCGAGCTTGCGTGCCGCGGCGGCACCCATGCCGCTGCCGCCGGCGGTGACGATGGCTACTTTTTTCTGGTCTTCAGAAGACATTCGGGATTCCTTGGTTCATGCGAGAGCTCGCATTTAGCCAAGGATTCGGATCTCCTGCCAAGTGGAGACTTGCGGCCATGTCCGGGGTGCGTGCACAGGCCGCCGGCTACCCCCTGCGCGAATGTCCGCCGTCGGCGTGATCGCACGCCGAACGAAAAAAGACTCAGGCAGTGGGCAGGGTCGCCTGCATGGAAGCCCGCTGGTTGAAAGCCTTGAACCACTTCGCGCTGTTCGGTGCTTCGGCGCGCCAGTCCACCGAGGGAAAGCGGAAGTCCATGTAGCCCAGCGCGCAACCGAAGGCGATGGTGCCGATGTCCACGCGGTCGCCGAAGGACGGCGTGGCTGTTTCCAGCCATTCGAGGCCGGTGCGCACCTTGGCGAGCTGGCCGTCCGTCCAGTCGGACCAGCGCAGTTCCTCGGGGCGCAGCACGTTCTCGTAGCGCGCGAGCAGCGCGGCTCCGGTCATGCCGTCGGCCAGCGCCAGTTCGGTGAGACGGGCCCAGCGCTCCTTGCCGCCGGACGGGAAGAGCTTGCCCGACTGCATGGCATCGAGGTACTCGCAGATCACGCGGCTGTCGAACAGCACCTGGCCATCGTCGGTGATGAAGGTGGGCACCTGGCCCAGCGGGTTCTTCGGGATGATGGTGGCGTCGCGCTTCACCGGGCCGGCCGCGCTGGGCAGCTTCTCGATGCGGTCGGCAACGCCGAGCTCGTGCGCCACGACCATGCACTTGCGCACGAAGGGGGAAGCGGGGGAGAAGAAGATTTTCATGGTGGAGGCCTTGTTTCAGCTGAATCGCCAGAACGCACTATGCGCGAGCCGCCGGCTTTCTGATGCGCAGCATGCCTTCCTGCGCAGCCGAGGCCACGAGCCGCCCGTCGCGCGCGTAGAGGCTGCCACGGCACAGGCCGCGCGCGCCGCCCGCGCTGGGCGAGTCGAGCACGTACAGCAGCCAGTCGTCCATGCGGAAATCGCGGTGGAACCACATCGCGTGGTCGAGGCTCGCGGGGCGCACCTGCCCGCTCATGAAGCTCAGGCCGTGCGGCAGCATGGCGGCACGCAGCAGTCCGTGGTCGGAGGCGTAGGCCAGCAGCGCGCGGTGCACCATCGGGTCGTCGGGCAGCGGCGCGATGGCGCGCATCCAGATGGCGCTCTGCGCCGAGGTCGGGCGCACCTGCGGCGCGATCAGGTCCTCGGGGTCGACGCGGCGGTATTCGATGCCGTGCGGCTGGATCGCCTTGGTGCGCCAGGGCTCGGGCAGGCGGTCGCCGAGCGCGATGCGCTGGTCGAGCTCGCTGATGAGCCCGTCGGGGCCATCCACCTCGGGCATGTCGAACTGGTGCTCGACGCCTTCGTCCACGGTCTGGAAGGAGGCCGACATCTCGAAGATGATGCGCTCCTGCTGGCGCGCTACCACGTGGCGGGTGGTGAAGCTGCGGCCGTCGCGCACGCGGTCGACGCTGTACTCGATGGGCGCATGCTCGCCCGGCAGCAGGAAGTAGGCGTGCATCGAATGCACCGGGCGCTCGGCCCCCACCGTGAGGCTCGCGGCCATCAGCGACTGGCCCAGCACCTGGCCGCCGAACACGGCCGGCGTGCCGATGTCCTCGCTCTGGGCACGGAAGCGGTCGCCGCCCAGGGGCTCGAGTTGCATGAGCGCGACGAGTTCGTTGACGAGGCGGGAGGCGGTGGCGGGATCGGTGGTCATCGGAGGGGAAAAGCGGTCGGAAAGCGACCCTCGACCATAGCAAAGCCCGCGCCCGCCGGCTGTCGCGGGCCTGTCAGCAGGCCCCCTCTTCTCCCTCTTCTTCTACTTGTAGAAGCACATGCCCATGAAGCCCGCACGGCAGCTGTAGTCCGTACCGCCCTGCACGACGCGCACCGGCACGCCGCCCAGCAGCATCGAGCCGTCGTCGGCATACACCAGCGGCGAGGGCGCGGCCTTGCTGAAAGGAGCGCTGAGCGTTTCCTGCTCGACGTAGTTCAGGTACTGGCGCCTGGAGAAATCGACCTTGTCGCCCGACTTCAGCGGCACCGCCTCGTAGCGCTTGCCGTAGACGGTGCCGAAGTAGCGCAGCGCGGGGCCCGTACGGTCGCCGTACTTCACCTCGGTCTTCGCGAAGCCGGTCTGGATGAGGAAGGTGCGATCCTCGGGTGTCAGGTCGGCGTCGAAGGCCACCAGCACGTACTGGCCCTCGAAGCTCTGGTTGCGCGCCACCCTGAACTCGCCGAGCAGCGCGGGCGTGACCTTGGTGCGCCCGTCCCAGCGCAGCAGCGCAGCCACGGAGGGATCGCCGTCGAACACGTAGTGGTAGTTCTCGCCGACGATGGCGACCTTGCGGCCATCCTTGGCGGCCAGGAAGCTCAGCAGCCGGTCCTTGCCGTGGACGGGTTCGCCTTCGGGGGTACTGGCGCAGCCGGCCAGCGAGAGGCCGATGGCGGCGCAGGACAGCGCCAGGAGGGTGCGACGCGCGGGTGTCGACAGCGAAGGGAAATGCACGTTGGGTCCGAGGTTCGAGTTCATCAAGCCCCGGACTCTAGCGCCATCCCGCACGCCGCGGGCCTTCAGCGGTCGAGGTCGACGCCGTCGGCCGCCAGCTTTTTCTGCAGCGCCGGGATGTCGACCGCCGCGAAGCTGCCTGCGCCCACCGACGCCGCCGCCGTGCCCGCGGCCTGCCCCATGACGAAGCAGCCGCCGCTGGCGCGCGCGGCCGACTGGCCCTCGTGCGTCATCGACGCGCAGCGGCCTGCCACCAGCAGGTTGTCGAGCGTCTGCGGCACCAGCATGCGCCAGGGCAGGTGGTTGTAGGCATTGTCCTCGTCGCGCGGGAAGGCCCATTCGATGCGGCCGTCGGCATGCATCTCCATCGGCCAGGCGTTCAGGCCGATGTTGTCGTCGAACTTCGCCGAGCCCAGGATGTCCTCGCGCCCGAGCGCGTAGAGCCCCTGGATGCGCCGCGTCTCGCGGATGCCGACCTGCGGCGCGATCTCCACGATGGCCGACTGGGCGAAGCCCGGCACCTCGGCCTTCAGGAACCTGAAGTACTCGGTGATCTGGCGGCGGCCCTCGAGCTCGCCCTCGGTCAACTCGCGCGCGTCGACGCCGTTCATCGCGCGGCCCTGCGAGTTGCGGATCTGCGTGACGTTGGCGCGCCACTCGCGCGGGTCCTTGTTGGGCCGCAGGATCGCACCCTCGCGCGGGAACCTGTAGACGCCCGGCTTCTGCTGCTCGGCGCGCGCCATGAAGTCGTTGATGGCCTTGAACTCGCCCACCGCCTCCAGTGCGGCCGGCGCATCCACCTGGCCGATGCGGAACATGGTGGTCGGAAAGAGCCCGCTGCCGTGGCCGTCGCCCACTTCGAAGGGCACGCCCGCGAAGGCGGCCACGTCCGCGTCGCCGCTGGCGTCGATGAAGGCGTTGGCGCGGATCGCCTGGCGGCCCGACTTGGTCTCGACCACCAGCGCCGCGATGCGCTTGCCGTCGAGCACCACGGCCGCCGCCAGCGCGTGGAACAGCAGCTTCACGCCCGCGTCGCCCAGCAGTTGGTCGGCGGCGAGCTTGTAGGCCGAGGTGTCGTACGAGCGCACGCAGATGCGCCCGCCCATGCCGTTCTGCGGCTGGTTCATGCCGTTGAGCGCGGCAATGCGCTCGATGAGCTCGTCGACCACGCCGCGCACCAGCTGCGTCATCTCGCCCTTGCGCTTGCCGTACAGGCCCGCGAAGTTGGTGACGCCGCCGGCCGTGCCCATGCCGCCGAGGAAGCCGTAGCGTTCCACCAGCAGCGTGTTCGCACCGTGGCGCGCGGCGCTCACGGCGGCCGCGATGCCGGCGGGGCCGCCGCCGACCACCACCACGTCGTACTCGCCGAACACCGGCAGCGCGCGCGCCGGTTCATGCAATGTGGAAGTCATTCAAATAGGTCCATGGATGTCTGTTCGGGAAACACCGCGGATCCGGCTTTGCCGGTCCGTCGGTGTTGCCCCTGCAAGGGGGTTGGCGCGCGCGACACGAAGTGCGCGCAGCCTTGGGGGGTGGTTATTGCAACTTGATGCCGCGGGCCGAGATGATCTTGGTCATGATCGCGGCCTCTTCATTGACGCGCGTGCGCATGCCGTCCGGCGAGGTGCCCACGGCCTGCCAGCCCTGCTCGAAGAGCTTGCGGCGCACGTCGGGGTTCTTCATCACGGTCTCGAGTTCGCGGCTGATGCGCGCCTGCGCCACCTTCGACAGGTTGGACGGGCCCAGCAGCGCCACCCAAACCTCGAGGTTGAAATCCTTCACGCCGGCGTCGGCGAGCGGCGGGATCTCGGGCACCAGCGCGCTGCGCCCGCCGGTCAGGCCGATGGCCTTGAGCTTGCCGGCCTTGATCTGCGGCATGGCCACGCCCGGCGGGATCAGGCCCATCTGCACCTGGTCGCCCAGCATCGCGGTGATGACCTGCGGGTTGCCCTGGTAGGGCACGTGCTCCGGCTTGAAGCCGGGCACGCGGGTCTTGAGCAGTTCCATGCCCAGGTGGCCGACGGAGCCGATGCCCACCGAGCCGTAGTTCCACTTGTCGCCGGCCTTGCGGCCTTCGTCGAAGAAGGCCGCGCCCGAGGGCAGGTTGTTCTGCGCCACCAGCACCAGCGGCGCGGTCGCGATCAGCGACAGGTACGTGAAGTCCTTGACCGGGTCGTAGGGCAGCTTGGGGTACAGCATCTTCGACGACGTGAGGTTGCCGTTGATGACGATGCCCAGCGTGTGGTCGTCGGTGGCCTTGGCCACCTGGTCGGCCGCGATGTTGCCCGAGGCGCCGGCCTTGTTGTCGACCACGATCGGCTGGCCCAGCGCCTTCGACAGCGGCTCGGCGATGGTGCGCGCGGCGATGTCGGGCGTGGAGCCGCCCGGGAAGCCCACGAGCAGGCGGATCGGCTTGGTCGGCCAGGCGGCGTTGTCTGCGTTGGCGCTCAGGGGCAGCATGGCGGCGGCGGCCAGGCCGCAGGCGATCAGAAGGGCTCTCTTGGTGGCGTGCATGGAGAAAAAGTGTGAAAAAGTCGTCAAAAAACCAAAGAGGGCCAGCTTAACTGCCGAGCAAGACACCGGGCAAGGCCGGGGCCTGGCGCACCCTCGCTATTCGAGGCTGATGTTGCCCCTGCGCACCAGCTCGCCGTACACCTTCGACTTGGCCTCGGCATTGCGCTCGATTTCCTCGGGCGACCAGGCCAGCGGCTCGAAGGCGAAGGTGTCGAAGCGGGCGCGGATCTCGGGATCGGCGATGACCTTGGCCACGTCGGCATTGATCTTCGCCTTGATGGCCGCCGGCACGCCCTTGGGCGCGAGCAGCGACACGAATGAATTGACCTCCAGCGAGGCCGGGCCGCCCGCCTCGGCCATCGTCGGCACGTCGGGCATCTGCGGAATGCGCTTGCTGGCCGCCACCGCGATGTAGCGCAGTTTGCCGGCCTTGTAGATGCCCTGGCTCGACGGGATGCTCGCGAAGGCCCACGGCACCTCGCCGGTGCCCACGTTCGAGTAGAGCTGCGACACCTCGCGGTACGGCGCGTGGCGCATGCGGATGCCGGTGAGCGCCTCCAGCTGCTGCGCGCCCAGGTGGCCCGGGCTGCCCACGCCCCACGAGCCGTAGACGATGCCGTCGGGGTTGGCCTTGGCGGCGGCGATCAGGTCGCTCATGTTCTTCCATTTCGAGTCGGTACCCACCGCCACGAAGAAGGGCGTGCGGAAGAGCGATGCCACCGGATCGAAATGCTGCAGCGTCACGAAGTTGCGCGACTTGTACAGGTGCGGCAGCGCGGCGACGTGCTCGCTGTCGAGCTGCAGCAGCGTGTAGCCGTCGGGCGCGGCGCGGCGGGCCTGGTCGATGGCGATGAAGCCGCCGCCGCCGGGCCGGTTGTCGATGACCACGCGCTGGTTCCACAGGCGCGAGAGCTTGTCGGAGACGAGGCGCAGCACCGCGTCGGGGCCGCTGCCGGCGGCGAAGGGCGTGACCAGGGTCACGGGCTTGCTCGGGTAGTCGCCGGACTGGGCCAGCACGCCTGAAGCGGCCGTGAGGGCGAGGACGCCTGCGAGCAGGGCGCGCGAAAAATTCATGTCTTTGTCTCCTGGGCCTTCGGCCTCGATGGTTATGAATGATGAAAGAAACGGACCTCAGAGCGGCGAAAGCACGGCGGCGCCCTCGGCCCGGATCACGGGCGAAGGCCGCAGCGCCTCGGGCGCATCGTCCAGGCAGCGCTCGGGCCGCCAGGCGTAGAGCCACTCGACCGCATCGTAGAAGCGCTCGGGCGTGCGGCCCGGCCACAGGCTGTTGCGCACCAGGCGCTCCACGCCCTTGGCGTGATAGAGCCGCCCCATCTCGCGCACCGACAGCACCACGCGCGCGGTGCGGGCTACGCGCGCCGCCTCGTAGAGCTTGAAGGCGGCAGGCATGTCGAAGCCGCAGGCCTTCACTGCCTCGCCGAGCGTCACGGCGTCTTCCAGCGCCATGCACGCGCCCTGCGCGAGGTACTGCATCATGGGATGCGCGGCGTCGCCCAGCAGCGTGGCGGAGCCTTCGCTCCAGCGCTCGACCGGGTCGCGGTCGGCGGTGCTCCAGCGGCGCCACGAGGTCGGCCGGTCGAGCAGTTGGCGCGGGCGCGCGTGCACGCCCTCGAAGTACGAGAGCACTTCTTCCTTGCTGCCGTCGGTCACGCCCCACTCTTCCTTCTCGCGGCTGTGGAAGGTGACGACCAGGTTGTATTGCTCGCCATGGCGCAGCGGGTAGTGCACCAGGTGGCAGTCGGGGCCGGCCCAGACCACGGGCGCGTTCCAGCGCAGGTCGGCGGGCATGTCGGCCGCCGGCACCACGGCGCGGTACACCACGTGGCCCGAGACGCGCGGCGCGTCGCCGATGAGCCTGCCGCGCACCACCGACTTCACGCCGTCGCAGCCGACGATGGCGTCGGCCTTGAAGCTGCGGCCGTCGCGGGTGACGGCGGTGACTCCCTGGCCGCCCAGGTCGATGGACTCGACCTGCGCCGAGGTGTGGAAGCGGATCAGCGGATGCTGCTTCACCGCCTCGTGGATCGCGCCATGCAGGTCGGCGCGGTGGCTCACCGCATAAGGATTTCTGAAGCGCGCGCGGAAGGCCTCGCCTACCGGCACCGAGGCCACTTCGCCGCAGTCGACCGCGTCCATCATCACGAGCCGGTCGGTGAACACCGAGCCCCGGCGCACCGCCTCGCCCACGCCCAGCGCGTCGAGCGCCGCGAAGGCATTGGGGCCGAGTTGCAGGCCGGCGCCGATCTCGCCGATGGTGGCGCTCTGCTCGAGCAGGTCGATGGAAACACCCAGCCGCGCGAGCGCCAGCGCGGCGGCCATGCCGCCGATGCCGCCGCCGACCAGCAGCACTGTGGGGGGGTTCTTCGAAAGGGTCATGGCGCGGCCTGTGCGGTCGGGAAAAACTTACTCGATGTGCACCGTCAACGACGGCAGTCGCTCGATGCTCACCTTGATGGTCTGGCCCGGCTTCACCGCGCCCACGCCCTCGGGCGTGCCGGTGAAGATCAGGTCGCCGGGCTGCAGCGTGAAGAGCGTCGAGAGGTTGGCGATGACTTCGTTCACCGACCAGATCAGGTGCGTGATGTCGCTCTTCTGGCGCACTTCGCCGTCGACTTCCAGCACGATGGCGCCGGCGTTGATCTCGCCCACGTCGGCCAGCGTGCGCAGCGGCGCGATGGGCGCGGAGAAGTCGAAGGCCTTGCCGATCTCCCACGGACGGCCCTGCTCGCGCATCTTCATCTGCAGGTCGCGGCGGGTCATGTCCAGGCCCACGGCGTAGCTGTGGATGTGGCTGGCGGCCTCCTCGACCGGAATGTTGGCGCCGCCCTTGCCGATGGCGACCACCAGCTCGGCCTCGTAGTGGTAGTTGCTGGTGAGCGGCGGGTAGGGAATGGAGACGCCCTTGCCGTCGGCCACCGGCACCACCGAGGCGTCGTCGTTGGGCTTGCAGAAGAAGAAAGGCGGCTCGCGGTCGGGGTCGAAGCCCATCTCGCGCGCATGGGCGGCGTAGTTGCGGCCCACGCAGTAGACGCGGCGCACGGGGAACTGCTGGTCGGAACCCAAGATGGGCAGGCCGACGATGGAAGGAGGCGTGAAGGCGAAGGACATGGGAAGCTCCTGCCGCTCGGGGCGGCACTTGGTCAGACGGAAAACGGGACGATCGCCTGTGGCTTCAGGCGTCTTCGAGGAAGGCTTCGCGCAGGATGCCCATGGCCTGCTGCACGGGGCGGTCGGAGAAGCTGAAAAGCACGGCGTCTTCGGCCGGCGACGACAGCTTCAGCGTCGCCCACGAGGGCACCACGAAGGTGTCGCGCGGGCCGAACACGAAGCGCTGGCCGGCGATCTCGGCCGTGCCGTGGCCCTCGACCACGCTGTAGACGGCGCCGTCGGTCGCGCGATGCGCCTTGCCGGCGAAGCCCTTGGGCAGCAGCTGCAGGTTGGTGGCGATGGTCGGCATCGGCGAGCCGCCGGTCAGCGGGTTGATGTAGCGCAGCTTGTGGCCCAGCCAGGCATCGGGCGCTTCCTGCTTCTGCAGCTGGGCCAGCGCCTCGCGGCTGCGCGCATAGGGGTAGTTGAAGATCGGCGAGGTGGCCGAGGCGTGGTCGTGCCGCACCGGCACCATGTTGTGGCCGAAGCGCGCGAGGCTGTTGCCCTCGGGACGCGAGACATGCTGCACCTTGGAGTCGTCGTTCTCGGCGAAGCCGGCGTCGAAGAAGCGCAGCATCGGGATGTCGAGGCCGTCGAGCCACACCACCGGCTCCACGCTGCCGCCGATGCCCTCGTTGCCATGGTCGTGCCAGGCCCACGAGGGCGTGATGATGAAGTCGCCCGGGTACATGGTGGTGCGCTCGCCGCCCACCGTGGTGTAGGCGCCCTTGCCGTCGACGATGAAGCGCAGCGCCGACTGCACGTGGCGGTGCGAGGGCGCGACCTCGCCCGGCATGATGAGCTGCAGCCCGGCGTAGAGCGACTGCGTGATCGACGAGTTGCCGGGCAGCGCCGGGTTCTCCAGCACCAGCACGCGGCGCACGGCCTCCTCGGCGGTGATGAGGTCGGCCGACTCCATCAGCAGCGGGCGGATCTCGTCGTAGCGCCACAGGGCGGGCACGCACGGCGTCTGCGGCTCGCGCGGCACCAGCGCGTGCAGCGACTCCCACAGCGGCGTGAGATGCAGCGGGCGGATGCGGTCGTAGTAGTCGCGGCGTTCGGCCGCGTTCGAGGGGGCGGGTTTCATGGGGCGGTTGTCTCCGTTGGCGGGCATTGTTGGCCCGCACCACTATTTCCTCAAGACCGGCAACCAATACACGGAATTCGAAATTTCGATAATGGTGCCTTTCGCCGTAAGCAGGAGGCCCGCATGTCGAAGCTCGATCTCGAATGGCTCGCCGTGTTCGACGAGGTCTACAAGACCGGCAACGTGTCGAAGGCGGCCGAGCGCCTGGGCATGGCGCAGGCCGCCGCCAGCACCGCGCTGAACAAGCTGCGCGCGCACTTCGACGACCGCCTTTTCACCCGCACCGCGCAGGGCATGCAGCCCACGCCGCACGCCGAGCGCATCTACCCGAACCTGCGCGAGGCGCTGGCGCAGATCGCGCAGGCGCAAGGCAACCGCAGCAGCTTCGACCCGGCGCAGGCGCAGCGGCGCTTCCGCATCTGCATGACCGACATCAGCGAGGTGGTGCTGCTGCCCGGCCTGCTTGACCACCTGAGGCAAGCGGCGCCGGGGGTGCACATCGAGACGGAGATCATCTCCACCATCAGCGGCCGCCGGCTGCAGGACGGCGAGGTCGACCTCGCCGTGGGCTTCATGCCGCAGCTGGACGCGGGCTTCTACCAGCAGACGCTCTTCATGCAGAACTTCGTCTGCCTGGCGGCGAGGAACCACCCGCGCATCGGCACGAAGCTCACGCGCAGGCGCTTCGAGGCCGAGGCGCATGCGGTGGTATCGACCTCGGGCACGGGGCACGCCATCGTCGACACCACGCTCGCGCGGCTGGGCCTGAAGCGCAACGTGGTGGTGCGGCTGTCGAGCTTCCTGAGCGTGGCGCGCATCGTGGCGCAGACCGAGCTGCTGGTGGTGGTGCCGCGCATCCTCGGCAAGGTGCTGGCCACGCAGGAGCCGGTGAAGCTGCTGGAGCCGCCCTTCGCGCTGTCGGACTACGCGGTGAAGCAGCACTGGCACGAGCGCTTCCATGCCGACCCGGGCAATGCCTGGCTGAGGCGCACGCTGGCGCAGCTGTTCAGCGGCAGCTGAGCGTGCGCGCCGGGACGACCGGCGGCGTCCGCAAGCGGGCGCCCGCTCGCATAATCGCGGCTCCCCACTCCATAGTCACAGCCACATTCACCAAAGGCGGCCTCCCATGTCCTCGATCACCCTGCGTTTTCTCGCCGAACCCAGCACCGTCAACTTCGGCGGCAAGGTCCACGGCGGCACCGTCATGAAGTGGATCGACGAGGCAGGCTACGCCTGCGCGACGAGCTGGGCCAAGCGCTACTGCGTCACCGCCTTCATCGGCAGCATCCGCTTCCACCGGCCGATCATGATCGGCGACCTCGTCGAGGTGGAGGCCCGCCTCGCCTACACCGGCAATACCAGCATGAACATCTCGGTCGAGGTGCGCAGCGGCGACATGAAGGGCGGCTCGATGGAGAAGACCACCGAATGCCTGATCGTGTTCGTCTCGGTCGATTCGCACGGCCGTCCGCTGCCCGTCGTACCCTACGTGCCCGGCACCCCCGGCGAAATGGCGCTGGCCGAGCGCGCCAAGGCCCACCTGGACGCGAGCCGCGCGGCCGGCACCTCGGCCTGAGCCTCTGCCGGGGAGCTTCACCCCATAGACGCGAAGCTCTAATGAAGAGGCCGCCGGGCGGCTAGAGTCAGGCGATTGTTTGCAGGCAAAGGAAAAGGAACGAATCGCATGGCTACCCAGGACGACGACAGCAACGGCAAGGCCGCCGACCGCATCAAGGATTCCGCCCAGCAGATCTGGCTTGCCGGCCTCGGTGCCTTCGCCAAGATGCAGCAGGAAGGCAGCAAGGCCTTCGAGGCGCTGGTGCGCGACGGCGCCGGCATGCAGAAGAAGACCCAGCAGGCCGCCGAGGAGACCCTGGCCCAGGCACAGCAGCGCATGGCGGGCTTCGCCAGCGAGTTCGGCACCAAGGCCGCCGGCCAGTGGGGCAAGCTGGAGAACATCTTCGAGGAGCGCGTGGCGCGCGCGATGGAGAAGCTGGGCGCGCCCAGCGCCGCCGACATGGCCGCGCTGCAGGCGCGCGTCGAGGCGCTCGAAGCCCAGCTGAAAAAGGCGCAGCAGGGCACCGCTACCGCCACCGCCGCGCGCAAGACCGCGGCCCGCAAGGCGGCCGCGCCCGCCGCCAAGAAAACCTTGCGCCGCAGCAAGGCCGGCTGACCCCGCGCAGGCCGCCGCGCCGGGCGGCCGCGATTGCGGCACTGCACAAGAAAGCCGGTGCGGCAAAACATGGCCCGTGCCTTCATGGTGCGGTGCACATACGCTAGAGTGTCCCCAAGAGAGACGAACGAGACATCGGGGGCACGACATGGCAAAGAAGGCGCCACGCCGCACCGCGCAACGCATCCTCGAAGCCGCATTGGACCTGTTCAACCGCTTCGGGGAGCCGAACGTCTCGACCACACTGGTGGCGAGCGAGCTCAACATCAGCCCGGGCAATCTCTACTACCACTACCCGGCCAAGGAAGAGCTGATCAACAAGCTCTACGAGGCCTACGAAACCGAGCTCGACGAGCTGCTGCACGCCAGCGAAGGCGTGCACGACGTGGAGGACGCCTGGTTCTTCATGCACAGCCTGTTCGAGCTGATCTGGCGCTACCGCTTTCTCTACCGCGACCTCAACGACCTGCTCAGCAAGAACCGGCGGCTGGAAACCCAGTTCCAGCTGGTGCTGAAGAACAAGGTCCGCGCCATCCGCCAGCTCATTGCCGGCCTGAGCCGCGCCGGCCACCTGGAGATCGACGTGCACGAGGTCGACACGCTCGCGCAGAGCATGGTGGTGGTGCTGACCTACTGGCTGAGCTACGAGTACGTGCGCAATCCGCGCGAGGCACTGGAGCCCGCGCATGCGCAAGGCGCGCTGATGCGCGGCGGCCTGCACTCCCTGCACCTGCTAGCGCCCTACCTCGGGCGCGAACAGCGGCAGCATCTGCTGGCGCTCGGCAATGCCTACAACGGCGAAGACCCTGGCAACAACGGGACCGGCGCCGCGGCTTCCCCTGTCGATATGGCGGTCTAGAACATGCCCCACCACGATTTCAAACCGCTTTCGCTGATGTCCGCCGGCGCGGCCAACGCCAATGCCGGCACCGAACCCTGGACTCCCCTGCCCTGGGCCGACTCTCCCCGCTACGACGCGCGCAGCGTGCTGCCCCACTGGGCGCGCCTGCATGCCGGACACGAACTGCCGGTGCCGGCCGAGGGTTCGGCGCTGGCCGAGGGCTGGGCGCTGTACCACAGCGGCGAGTTCGAGCGCGCCGCCGCCATCGGCCTGCTGCAGGGCGCCGAAGGCATGGCGCTGGCCAACCAGGCGACCGCGATCTACGCCAACTACCTGGAGCCGCGCGAATCGGTGCGGCTCGCGATGTTCCGCCAGGTGATTGAGCGCGCCGGTGCGCAGGTCGACGCCGAGCCCGAGAACTGCCAGGCGCTCTACTGGCAGTCGTACGCGCTGGGCCGCTACAGCCAGGGCATCAGCGTGGCGCGTGCGCTGGCGCAGGGCCTGGGCAGCAAGCTCAAGGGCGCGCTGGAACGCGTGATCGAGCTGCAGCCCCGGCACGCGGACGCACACCTCGCACTGGCCTCCTTCCACGCCGAGGTGATCGACAAGGTCGGCGCGCTGGTCGGGCGCATGACCTACGGCGTGCGCTCAGAAACCTCCGTCGAGCTGTTCGAGCGCGGCCTGGAACTGCACCCCCATTCGGCCGCCGGAATGATGGAGTACGCCCGCGCGCAGCTGATGCTGCACGGCGAATCGCGCATGGGCGAGGCGACGCGGCTCTACGAGAAGGCGGCCGCGCTGAAACCGGCCGATGCGCGGGAGCGGCTGGACGTGGAGCTGGCGCGGGCCGGACTGCGGGACTGACCAGGACCGGTACGACCGTGTACCGCAGGATTAAGATGCGGGTTTTCCGCTTCACATCCCCCAGACCGACATGTCCGACCTCAACGCCCTGTTCGAAGCCGCCCAGGCCAACTCCAAGCTGCTCGCCGAGCGCCCCGACAACCCGACGCTGCTGAAGATCTATGCCCTGTTCAAGCAGGCCACCGAAGGCGACAACACCGCCAAGAAGCCCAGCTTCAGCGACATCGTCGCCCGCGCCAAGTGGGATGCGTGGACGGCCCAGAAGGGCCTGAGCGCCGACGAGGCCAAGCAGAAATACATCGACCTGATCGAATCGCTGCGCAGCTGATCGCGCGGCCGGCTCAGCCCGGCAGCTTCGTATCGGCGAAGCGCCGGATGGGCTGCACGAAGGCGAGGTCCGCGCCGTCGAGCACGTCGCGGCCTTCCAGGCTCCCGAAGCGCAGCCCGGTTTCGGCCTCGATGAAGGCCAGCGGGCGCTGCGAGGTGCCGAAGTCTTCCAGGTCGCGCGCCACGCCCGAATCGAGATAGGTGCCCTGGCTCATCAGGTAGGCGATGGCGCTGAGTTCGCCGGTCGCCTCGCTGATGAAGGCGACCACCTTCCAGAAGTCACGGGGGATTCGAATGCCGAATCTCTCCGCGTCGTCCGGCCGCAGGATCGGGCCGGTGAAGACGCTGATGCGCTTGTCGTCGCCCTGCGCGTTGCCGAGGACGTAGTCCTCCAGGTCGCCCCACAGCCCGTCGTTGAAGGGCTGCCACTGGGGGCAGGCGTTGGTGGCGAAGAAGGTGTCGATGTTGGCCCTCTGCGCCGTCGCCAGCGGGCCCCAGTTCGGGTCCTGCCTGCGCGTCATGTGGCCGCGCGAGAACTTGCCTTCCTGTCCGGGGCCGTAGGCCTCGCGCAGCATCTGGTATTGCTTCCTGATGCGGCCGTCGTAGTTCCAGGTGTCGTGGCGCGGAACGTTCTTCGACTTCGAGCCGTCGATGTTGCAGGCCGAATAGAGCGGCACGCGCCGCGAGATGCACTGCACCGTGCTGAAGTGCTGGTACTTGAGCTCGAAGGAGCCGTCCTCGAGCTTCGCGATGTCGTCCATGGAGACGGGCTCGCCGATGGACGGCAGCGCCACGTGCGCGTCCTGCCCCAGGAAACCGGCCGAATAGCCCTGTCGGCCCTTGAAGAACTCCGGCGGCTTCGGCGTCGCGGCGACGCGCTGGATGCCGGCCCACGAACTGCTCACGACCTGGATGTCTGCATCGGACATGGAAAAGCTCCCTCCAGAAAAGCGCCGGGGCCATCTGCGGCCCCGGTAATTGCTTGCTGCGCGCTGCGCGACTACTTCGCGAGCTTGGCCCTGGCGTTTTTCAGGTTGAAGACAGGCTTGCGGATTTCCGCGAAGGTGGGCTGGGAGACGGCCCATTCCGGGTTCTGCTCGAGCGCGGCGAGCTGCTCCTCGTCGACCTGGGCTTCCATCAGCGTGCTGGTCTTGGCCGTGAGCACCACGCCGGGCACGCAGCGGCGCAGCCGTGCTTCCGCCGACAATTTCTTGCGCGGGCTGCCTGTGTAGGTCAACACGATGCTGGTCACTTCAGAACTCCAAAACCTTCGTACTCGGCCGGCCACCCCACCTTTTTCGCTGCCTTGGACAACATCCTGACGATGGCGTCGGCCTTTTCAGGGCCTCCGGGCATGTTAAGCAGCTTCTTATCCCCTGACAACAAACGGGCTGCCATCCCCGAGGAGTACGGCGTGGCCATCGAAGTTCCGGACATCATGGCGTAGCGGTCGCCCGGAAAAGCCGACAGCACCGCCACGCCGGGGCCGATGAAATCGGTGGAAAGCCCGTAGTTCGAGAACTCGGCGACGAATTCCTTGCGGCGGCGGATCTCGCTTTCCTGGAAGCTCTCGGGGCAGTCCGCCGGGAAAGTTCCGTCGCGCCCCAGCGCACCCACGGCCAGCGTATGGCTGTAGCGGGCGGGGTAGCGCAGAAGCGGCTGGCCGTCGTTGCCGGTGGCGGCGAACACCACCACGCCGGCGTTGCGCGCCTTCTCGAGGATGTCGGGGATCTCCGGCATCGCCTCCAGGCTGCCCATGCTGATGTTGACGATGTGGCAGCCGTCGGCGATCGCCCGGTCCAGCGCGCTGGCGATGTCGGTCGACTTGGCGCGCCCGCGCTCGCCGCTCTTCGGGCAGACGCGGTAGGCCATCAGCCGGCAGGCCGGCGCGAGGCCGTAGATGCCGGTGCCTTCCGCCATCCGGCCCGCGATGATGCCGGCGACGTGGGTGCCGTGCCCGATGCCGTTGTCGAGGAAGTCCGCCGGGTTCTCGCCGGTGACGAAACAGCCGCCGCCCGCCACGGCAATGGCCGCATGAGGCCCGACGCCGCTGTCGATCACGCCCACCGTCACGCCCTCGCCCGCCTGCGCATCGTAGGGTGCGTAGTTCGCCAGTAGCTGAAAACTGTCGGGCGCCAGCGGCGCGGCCAGCACATTCAGCCGCTTCGGCGCATCGACCCGCTCGAAGCCCTTCACGAACACCGACCAGTGCGTGTGCTCCGGCTCGACCAGGATCATTTCCACGCGCGGATAGAGCACCGGAATCCCCAGGCTCGCGATGCCGTCGCTGTCGGTCACCGCCGGCACGTGTGCGCCGTCCCAATCCACGAGCGCCTTCACCCGCACGCCCGCCACCGGCTTGCCCTGAGGATCGGCAAAGCGCACCTCGAAGCGCTTGACCTTGGTGCCCGCGGCGACCTGGATCGCGCTCGCTTCCAGCTCGTCGCCCAACGGGCGGATGTACTGGAGATACGCCCAGGCAGCCGGCGCGATCCGCAGCCCCGGCGTGTTGCGGCGCATGGCCAGCAGGGCCGACGAATTGGCGCGCATCACCGACACGCCCTCGACCTGCTTGAGCAGCTTCATCCTCGGCGCGCCGCGCCCGCGCACGCCCTCGCCGATCACATCCGCCGCGTTGCCGAGGTTGATCGCGCTCAGCGTCGCCAGCTCCGCGCCGCCGGCCTCCGCACTGCGGGGCGGCCAGACGATGACGTCGTCGGAGAACTTGGGTTCCAGCGCCATGCGGCGCAGGCGAAGCTCCTGCAGCAGGCGCTCCAGCTTCCTTTCGTCCGACTCCGAAAGCTCGCTCTTCGCGGGCGGAAGGTTGCCGGTGCCGTTGCTGTTGTTGCGCTTCGGAACTTCCCGTCGCTCGTTCGCTGCTGCAGCCATGGACTCTCTCCTTTGCCGCTTTATCGCACGACGGCGGTTCCGCCCCGTGAATCGCCCCTAGCCCACGATGCCCCGCTCGTGCAGCGCCGCGATCTGCCCGGCGCTCAGCCCGATTTCCTTCAGCACCGCATCGGTGTCCGCCCCCAGCGCGGGCGCGTTGTGCCGGTGGCTGGCCGGCGTGAGCGACAGCTTGGGCACGAAGCCCGGCACCGGGAGATCGCTGCCGTCGGACATACGCACCTGCTGCAGCATGCCGCGCGCGGCGTAGTGCGGATCGGCAGCGATGTCGGCGATGGTGTAGATGCGTCCGCCCGGCACGTGCGCCGCGTCGAGCGCGGCCAGCACCTCGGCCACGGTGCGCTGCGCGGCCCAGTCGCCGATGGCGGCGTCCAGCATTTCCACCTGCGCGACGCGGCCGGTGTTGCCGGCCAGCGCCGGGTCGGCGGCCAGGTCGGGCCGGCCGATGCATTCCATGAGGCGGCGGAAGATGCTGTCGCCGTTGCCCGCGACGATGGCGTAGCCGCCGTCCGCGCAGCGGTAGGCGTTGGTCGGCGCGATGCCGGGCAAGGCGCTGCCGGCCGCCTCGCGAACCGCGCCGAAGGCGCCGTACTCGGGCAGCAGGCTTTCCATGCAATTGAAGACCGCCTCGTACAGCGCCACGTCGACCACCTGCCCGCGCCCTTTCGGGAATTCCGCGCTCACCGTCGCGTGCCGGTGCTGCATCGCCATCAGCACGCCTATCACGCCGTGCAGCGAGGCCAGCGTGTCGCCGATCGAGACGCCCACGCGCACCGGCACCCGGCCTGGCTCGCCCGTAAGGTGGCGCAGCCCTCCCATGGCCTCGGCCACCACGCCGAAGCCGGGGCGGTCGCGGTACGGCCCGGTCTGGCCGTAGCCGCTGATGCGCAGCATCACCAGCGCGGGGTTCGCGGCCAGCAGTTCGTCGGGGCCCAGGCCCCAGCCTTCCATCGCGCCGGGGCGGAAGTTCTCGATCAGCACGTCGGCCTCGGCCGCGAGCTGCCGCACGATGGCCTGCGCCTCGGCCTCGCGCAGGTCCAGCGCCAGCGAACGCTTGTTGCGCGACTGCACCTGCCACCAGACGGAAGTGCCGTCCTTCAGCAGCCGCCAGGTGCGCAGCGGATCGCCCGCGCCAGGCGGCTCGATCTTGATGACCTCGGCGCCGAAGTCGGCCAGCGTGCGCGCGGCGAAAGGCCCGGCGATGAGCTGCCCGAGCTCGATGACCTTGAGGCCGGCCAGCGGGCCGGCCTGCGAAGCGGATGCGGTGTTGGTTGAAGCGGTCGTCGTCATGCGCCCGAGTGTGCCGCGCCGCCGCAGCCACCCCGCCGGGGCGGGAAAACACCTATGAATTCTTGACACCGCAAGTCCCGCCGGTTCCGCAGTGCAGCAATGACTGCCCCCGCCCGGCCCGCTCCCCGGGGAGAAAGGCCCTTGCTGCGGCGCAATGAGGGCCGGCAGGGCGGCCTTCGTCGGCCTTCCCAAGGTCAAGAAAGTATCAATTCAGGGCGCTATCTCTGGTTGTTGGCATCAGGAGCGATTCGTACAGTCCGCCCCATGCAACCCGACCTGGAAATCGTCGAAGTCCGAGGTGACGAATCGTTCACCTGCTGGGCCCACGGCTACCCGTACCGCACCGTGCGCTGGCACTTCCATCCCGAGTACGAGATCCAGTTGATCGTCGAGACCGAGGGCGTGTATTTCGTGGGCGACCACGTCGGCCACTTCGAGCCGGGCAACCTGGTGCTGATGGGCCCCGACCTGCCGCACAACTGGATCAGCGACGTGCCCGCCGGCCAGAGCGTGGAGCGGCGCGGCATCGTGATCCAGTTCCCGGCCGCGCTGGCGCAGGGCATGGCCGCGGCCTTCCCCGAGTTCGAGCGCGTCGCGCCGCTGCTGGCCGAGTCGGGCTCGGGCCTGCTGTTCTCGGCCGAGACCGCCGCCGCGGCCAAGCCGATCATGGAATCGCTGCTGGAGGCACGCGGCCTGCGCCGGGTGATCCTGCTGCTGTCGCTGCTCGAGCTGCTGGCCGACGGCCAGGACCGCCAGCGCCTCGCGAGCCCGGCCTTCAAGCCCGACCCGAAGGCCTTCATGTCGCACGCCATCAACAACGTGCTGGCGCACATCGCCGCCAACCTGGGCGACGAGCTGCGCGAGCCGATGCTGGCCGAGCTGGTGGGCCAGAGCCCCAGCGCGTTCTCGCGCTCCTTCCGCAAGCACACGGGCCAGTCCTTCGTGCGCTACGTGAACCGGCTGCGCATCAGCCGCGCCTGCGAGCTGCTCACCAACAGCGAGAAGCCCGTGCTCGACGTCTGCATGGACGTGGGCTTCAACAACGTGTCGAACTTCAACCGGCAGTTCCTGCTGCACAAGCGCATGCCGCCGACCAAGTTCCGCAAGTTCCACCGCATGCAGGCAGCCGCCTCGCGTGCCACCAGCCCGCCGTAGCGCCACAGGGCGTACTGCCCCACCGAGTTCCCCCGCGTCGTTTCCGGCGCGGCGCAAGAAGGCGCCGCGCGGGGCGGCCCTTTGCCAGCGTTTTTCCAAACAGCGAGACAACCTCAAGGAGACAGCCACCATGACGAAACTTCTCAAAGCCACCGCCCTCACCGCATGCATCGCCGCGCTGGTCTGCGGCACTTCGGCCGCGCAGGCCCAGTCTGCGAAGCAGCCGCTGCGCATCGGCATGACCTTCCAGGAGCTCAACAACCCCTACTTCGTGACCATGAAGCAGGCTCTGGAGGAAGCCGCCGCCAGCATCGGCGCAACGGTGGTCACCACCGACGCGCGGCACGACGTGGCCAAGCAGATCGGCGACGTGGAGGACATGATCCAGAAGAAGGTCGACATCCTGCTGCTGAACCCCACCGACTCCACCGGCGTGCAGTCGGCCGTGCGCTCGGCCAAGAAGGCGAACGTGGTGGTGGTGGCGGTGGACGCCAACGCGCAGGGCCCGGTCGATTCCTTCGTGGGCTCGAAGAACACCGACGCCGGCCGCCTGGCCTGCGACTACCTCGCGAAGAACATCGGCGAGAAGGGCGACGTGGCCATCCTCGACGGCATTCCGGTGGTGCCGATCCTGGAGCGCGTGAAAGGCTGCCGCGAGGCGCTTGCCAAGTATCCCGGCATCAAGGTGGTGAGCACGCAGAACGGCAAGCAGGAGCGCGCCACCGCGCTCACCGTGACCGAGAACATCCTGCAGGCCAACAAGGACCTGAAGGGCATCTTCAGCGTGAACGACGGCGGCTCCATGGGCGCGCTCGCGGCCATCGAGGCCAGCGGCAAGGACGTGAAGCTCGCCAGCGTGGACGGCGCGCCCGAGGCCATCAAGGCGATGCAGAAGCCGGGCTCGAAGTTCATCGCGACCACCGCGCAGTACCCGCGCGACCAGATCCGCCTGGCCATCGGCATCGCGCTCGCGAAGAAGTGGGGCGCCAACGTGCCGGCCGCCGTGCCGGTCGACGTGAAGCTGATCGACGCCGAAGGCGCGAAGACCTTCAGCTGGTGAGCCCTGGCGCGAACAACGACGCACGCACGGCTGCCATGAACGACACCGCCGAAATCCTCCGGCTCGAAGGCGTCTCGAAGAGCTTTCCCGGCGTGAAGGCGCTCTCGGGCATCGACCTCTCGATCCGCAAGGGCGAGGTGCACGCGCTGCTCGGCGAGAACGGCGCGGGCAAGTCGACGCTGATGAAGATCCTCGGCGGCATCCACCAGGCCGACGAGGGGCGCATCCTCATCGACGGCGGCGAGTGCAGGTTCGCAGGCTACAACGACGCGATCGCGGCGGGCATCGGCATCATCTTCCAGGAGTTCAGCCTCATCCCGTATCTCAACGCGGTGGAGAACATCTTCCTGGGCCGCTACTTCAGGAACCGCTTCGGGCTGATGGACAAGGCGGCGATGAAGCGCTCGGCGCGCGAGCTCTTCGACGAACTGGGCGTGCAGATCGACCTCGACGCGCCGATCTGCCGGCTCTCGGTGGCGCAGCAGCAGTTCGTGGAGATCGGCAAGGCGCTGTCGCTGAAGGCGCGCCTGCTGGTGCTCGACGAGCCGACCGCCACGCTCACGCCGAACGAGGCCGGGCACCTGTTCAAGATCATGCGGGAGCTGCGCGCCAGGGGCGTGGCGATGATCTTCATCTCGCACCACCTCGACGAGATCTTCGAGGTGTGCGACCGCATCAGCGTACTGCGCGACGGCGCCAACGCGGGCCATGCCGAAGTGGGCGAGACGAACGTGGACGCCCTGGTCGAGATGATGGTGGGCCGCCGCATCGAGCACAGCTTCCCGCCGAAGCCGCAGCCCGCGCCGCGCGGGCGCAAGGTGCTGGAGGTGCCGCACATCCAGCTCGCCAGGGGCGGGCCGGTCAACGCCTTCGAGCTGCACGAGGGCGAGATCCTGGGCTTCGCCGGGCTCGTCGGATCGGGCCGCACCGAGCTGGCGCTGGGCATGATGGGCGCCGACCGCGCCTATCGCAAGACGGTGCTGCGCAACGGCGTGCCGGTGCGGCTCAACGACCCGACGCAGGCGCTGGAGAACGGCATCGGCCTGCTGCCCGAGAGCCGCAAGGTCGAGGGGCTCATCACCGACTTCACGATCCGCTTCAACATCTCGCTGAACAACCTGGGCAGGCACCGCCGCGCGGGGCTGGTCGGCAGGGCCTCGGAGGAGCGCTCGGCGAACGAGCTGTCGCGCCGCGTGGGCGTGAAGGCGCCCGGCATCGAGACGCGCGTGGCCACGCTCTCGGGCGGCAACCAGCAGAAGGTGGTAATCGCGCGCTGGCTGGGCCACGACTGCGAAGTGCTGATCTTCGACGAGCCCACGCGCGGCATCGACGTGGGCGCCAAGGCCGAGATCTACGGGCTCATGCGCGAGCTCACCAGGCAGGGCAAGTCGATCGTGATGATTTCCAGCGAGCTGCCCGAGATCGTCGGCATGTGCGACCGCGTCGCGGTGTTCTCCGGCGGCTCCATCGTCGCCACGCTCGAGGGCGACTCCATCAACTCCGGCGACATCATGCGCCACGCAACCAAAGGGGGCCTGCAATGAACGCCACCGCCAGCCATCACCCCGTGCCTCCGGTTCCCGCGGGCGGCCTCTTCACCCAGCTGCGCCGCTCCACGGCCTTCCTGCCGCTGGTGGGGCTGGTCGCGATCTCGGTCTTCATGATCGTCGCGACCGACAACTTCCTCTCGTGGAGCAACCTGCAGAACATCGCGCTGCAGTCGTCCATCAACGCGATCATCGCGGTGGGCATGACGGCCGCGATCCTCACCGGCGGCATCGATCTCTCGGTGGGCGCGGTGGTGGCGCTGTCGGGCACGCTGGCCTCTGGGCTGATGGTGCAGTTCGGCCTGCCGCCGATGCTGGCGGTGCCTCTCGGCCTTGGCGTGGGCGTGGTGATCGGCCTGTTCAACGGCTACTGCGTGGCCTACCTGCGCATGCCGCCCATCATCGTGACGCTGGCCACCATGGGCATCGCGCGCGGCATCGCGCTGATCTACACCGGCGGCTATCCCATCGACGGGCTGCCCGAATCCTTCGCCTTTCTCGGCGGCGGCGTGCTGGCCGGCATCAAGGTGCCGATCCTCATCATGCTGGCAACCTATCTCGCGGCCTACGTGCTGCTGAACATGGCGCCCTTCGGCCGCTACGTGTACGCCATCGGCGGCAACGAGGAGGCCACGCGGCTCTCCGGCGTGCGGGTGTCGCGCTACAAGCTGCTGGTGTATGCGCTCAGCGGCTTCACCGCCGCGGTGGCCGGCATCGTGCAGGCCTCGCGCGTGACCAGCGGACAGCCCGGCGTGGGCGTGGGCTTCGAGCTCGACGCCATCGCGGCGGTGGTGATGGGCGGCACCTCCATCGCCGGCGGACGCGGCGCCATCGTGGGCACGCTGGTCGGCGCGCTGCTGCTGGGCGTGCTGAACAACGGGCTGAACATGATCGGCGTGTCGCCGTACCTGCAGCTGATCATCAAGGGCGGCATCGTGCTGCTCGCCATCTTCATCAGCCGAGAAGCCAAACGATGAGCTCGCCCCCAGGCTTCGCGCACTTCGTGTCGCTACGCCAACCCCCTACCGGGGGCAACACCAGCGGCCCGGCAAAGCCGGTTCCGCGGTGTTCCGCGAAAGAACTGCAACCCTTCGAACAGAAAGAACCATGAGCTATCAGAAACTCCAGCCCGGCACCTCGGGCGCCATCTCCCAGCTCGCCTCCATGCAGGCCGTGGTGTGCCACGGCCCCAAGGACTACCGGCTGGAGACCGTAGCCATGCCGGTCATCGGCGCCAACGAGCTGCTGATCTCCATCGCCGCCTGCGGCATCTGCGCTTCCGACTGCAAGTGCCACTCGGGCGCGAAGATGTTCTGGGGCGGCGACGGCCAGCCCTCGTGGGTGAAGGCGCCCGTCATTCCGGGCCATGAGTTCTTCGGCTACGTCGAGGCGCTGGGCGAAGGCGCGGCGGCGCACTTCGGCGTGGAGAAAGGCGACCGCGTGATCGCCGAGCAGATCGTGCCCTGCGGCAAGTGCCGCTTCTGCACCTCGGGCAAGTACTGGATGTGCGAGGTGCACAACATCTTCGGCTTCCAGCGCATCGTGGCCGACGGCGGCATGGCCGACTACATGCGGCTGCCACCGACCTCGCGCGTGCACAGGATTCCCGATGGCATCTCGCTGGAGGACGCGGCCATCATCGAGCCGCTCTCGTGCGCGATCCACACGGTGAACCGCGGCGACATCCAGCTCGACGACGTGGTGGTGATCGCGGGCGCCGGCCCGCTGGGCCTGATGATGGTGCAGGTGGCGGCGCTGAAGACGCCGAAGAAGCTGATCGTGATCGACCTCGTACCAGAGCGCCTCGCACTCGCGAAGCAATATGGCGCCGACGTGGTCATCAACCCGAAGACGGAGAACGCCGACGCCATCGTCAAGGGCCTGACCGAAGGCTACGGCTGCGACGTGTACATCGAGACCACCGGCGCGCCCATCGGCGTGACGCAGGGACTGGAGATGATCCGCAAGCTCGGCCGCTTCGTGGAGTTCAGCGTGTTCGGCTCCGAGACCAGCGCCGACTGGTCGATCATCGGCGACCGCAAGGAGCTGGACGTGCGCGGCGCGCACCTGGGGCCGTACTGCTATCCCGTGGCCATCGACCTGCTGGCGCGCGGGCTGGTCACCTCGCAAGGCATCGTCACGCACGACTTTCCGCTGACCGAATGGGAGCGCGCCTTCGCGCTGGCAAACTCGCTGGATTCCATCAAGGTGCTGCTGAAGCCGCAGCCCCGATCCTGAGAGACAACCAAGCCAGAGGACAACATGAAATACGTGATCGGCGTCGACATCGGCACGCAAAGCACCAAGTGCCTGCTGGTCGGCATCGACGGCAAGGTGCATTCGCAGCACAGCGTGGCCTACCAGCCCGAGACGCCGAAACCGTTGTGGGCGCAGCAGGACTGCGAGGTCTGGTTCGACGCGGTGTGCGAGAGCGTGCGCGCCTGCGTGGCGGGCAGCGACGTCGCGCCGTCCGACATCGCGGCGATGTGCGTGAGCAGCCTCTATGGCGGCGCGGGCATTCCGGTCGACGAGGCCATGCGCCCGCTGCACCCCTGCCTGATCTGGATGGACCGCCGCGCCACCGCCGAGGTCGACGCGGTGAACGCGAATGTCGACGTGGCGCGGCTGCAGGCCATCACCGGCAACGGCGTGGACAGCTACTACGGCTTCACCAAGATCCTGTGGGTGCGCGAGCACCTGCCCGAGGTGTGGGCGAAGGCGCGTCACTTCCTGCCACCCAACAGCTACGTCAACTGGCGACTCACCGGCGAACTCGCCGTCGACCACAGCTCGGCCGGCAACATCGGCGGCGTGTACGACGCGGCGCGCCGGCAGTGGTCGCAAGAGGCGATGGAGATGCTCGGCATTCCGTCGCGCATGATGCCGCCGCGCCTGGTCGAGTCGAGCGACGCGGTCGGCAGGCTGGGCGCCGAATGGGCCGCGAAGCTGGGCCTTGCCGAGGGCATGCCGCTGATGGCGGGCGGCGTCGACGCGGCGGTGGCCACCTTCTGCGCGGGCGTCACCGGCAGCGGCGACCACGTCGCGATGATCGGCACCAGCATGTGCTGGGGCTTCGTGAGCCCCACCGTGGATGCGCGGCACCGGCTCATCACCATGCCGCACGTGTACCGCGGCGCGGACCGCAGCTACGTGTTCGGCGGCGCGATCACGGCGGGCGCCGCCGTCACCTGGTTCCGCGAGGCCTTCTGCCAGGCCGAGATCGCGGAAGCCGCGCGCACCGGCGAGGACGCGCACGCGCTGATCGAACGCAAGGCGGTCGAGGTGCCGCCCGGCGCCGAGGGCCTGGTGTTCCTGCCCTACCTGATGGGCGAACGCAGCCCGATCTGGGACGCGCAGGCCAAGGGCGCCTTCATCGGGCTTTCGCTCGCGCACAGCCGCGCGCATCTTTACCGCGCGGTGCTCGAGGGCGTGAGCTTCGCGCTGCAGCACAACATCGAGGCCGGGCGCCAGAGCGGCCAGCCGCTGGACGACCGGCTGATCGTGGTCGGCGGCGCGGCGCACTCCGACCTCTGGATGCAGATCGTGGCGGACATCACGGGCTATCCGGTGTTCACCATCGAGCAGGAAGTGGAAGCGGCGCTGGGCGCGGCCATGCTCGCGGCGCTCGGCGCCGGGCTGGTCGATGCGGCCACCGCCGAGCGCGGCTGGGTCACGCTGGTGGAGCGGGCGCGGCCCGAGCCCCGCGCACAGGCCGTGTACCGCGAGCGCTTCGAAATCTACAAATCGCTTTACCCCGCGCTGCGCGATGCGATGCAGCGGCTGAAATGACCACTTCCTTCGATTTCTCCGGGCGCCGCGCCCTCGTGACCGGCGCGAGCAGCGGCATCGGCCGCGCGGTGGCGGCGCGGCTCGCACGGGCGGGCGCGCAGGTCACGGCCATCGGGCGCAATGCCGCGGCACTGGCGGCGCTGCACACCGAAGCCGGCTGCACGCCGCTGGTGCTCGACGTGGCCGACGCGCCCGCGCTGGAACGCGCGCTCGCACCTCTGCCCGCCTTCGACCTGGTGGTGAATTGCGCTGGCATCGCGCTGCTCGAATCGGCCGCCGAGATGCAGGCCGACAGCTTCGACGCGGTGATGGCCGTCAACGCGCGCGCGGCGGCATTGGTGGCCTCGCGCTGCGGCAAGGCCATGATCGCGGCCGGCGTGCGCGGCAGCATCGTCAACGTGTCGAGCCAGGCCGCGCTGGTGGCACTCGACGCGCATCTTTGCTATTGCGCCTCGAAGGCCGCGATGGACGCCATCACCCGCTCGCTGTGCCTGGAGTTCGGGCCGCACGGCATCCGGGTGAACAGCGTGAACCCGACCGTCACGCTCACGCCGATGGCCGAGCAGGCCTGGTCCGATCCGGCCAAGAGCGCTGCCGCATTGAAGAACATTCCGCTGGGCCGCTTCGCGCAGGTGGAGGAAGTGGTGGCGCCCGTCCTCTTCCTGCTGGGCGATGGCGCTTCGATGGTGAGCGGCGCGGCGCTGCCGGTGGACGGCGGCTACACCATCGTCTGAACTTCGGCGCGCTCAGGCGAGACGCGTGCCGCCGCCTCGCGGCGCATCGAGCATCGCGTCGAGGTTGCGCGTGATCTTGGCCTCGATCATTTCGCTGAAGCTGCTGAAAAGGAAGCCCAGCGTCGCGTCGAGCTTGAAGGTGGTGTCGGTGACTTCGACGGTGCCGTCGATGCCGGCGCGCGTGAAGGTGGCGGTGTCGCAGCCCTCGCCCTGCGTGTAGACGCATTCGAGGCCGAACTCCTGCTCGGCCTGCTGGATCCACTTGCGCGCGACGACGCGCGCGCGTGCGATGCCCAGTGTGTGGTTGCGTTCGATGTGGATGTCAGGCACCGCGATCTCCGGTCTTGTCGTGTTCAGGTGTGGTCTGGGTCTGGAGGATACCCGTCGCTGCCTGCAGGGCGACGCGGCGTTCCTCGGAGGTCGGCAGCTTCGCGATGCGCCGCACCTCGGCATAGAAGCGCGGCCAGTCGCGGCCTTCGTGCTCGAAGAGTTTCTCGAAGCTGGGCACGAGATCGTCGTACGCTCCCTGCGCGCCGAAGGCCGCGTTGTTGGCGCGCGCCACCCAGGCGTCGTAGGCGTTCTGGCGCGGGCCGGTCCAGCCGGCCTTGAGCTTCGCATAGCGCTCGCGGAAGTCGGCCATGGCGGCCTGCTTCATGGCTTCCACCTTCGTCCAGTCCTTGGCCTTGGCTTCGGGCGACTCGTACACCTTCGTCAGCGCGCGGCGGGTGTCGAGCGCCAGCGCGCGGAACTCCTGGCGCTGCGCGTCGAACTGCGCGTACTCGCGCCGCGCCGCATCGCCGGCCTCGCGCTGCAGCCACATCGCGCCGCCGATGCGCTCGACCGCGGTGGCATAGGACTCGTTGAAGACCGTGTCGCCCGCCACGTAGAGCACCTGGTGCGCGAGCTCGTGGAACACGATGCGCGCGAGCTCGCCCTCTGGGTAGCCGATGAAGGTCGACAGCAGCGGATCGCCGCCGGCCCAGTTCATCCAGCCCAGCGTGGAGTACGCGGGCACCGGGTAAACGGCCACTTCCAGGTCCTGCTTCTTCTGCTCCTCGGCCTCGGCCTTGGCCGCTTCCTCGCTGTAGTAGCCGCGGTAGCCCACGCAGCCCGCCACGGGAAAGCACCAGCTCTTGAGCGTGAGCGAGTAGTGCGGCGCCGCCACCACGTTCCAGACGGCCGCGGCGCGATGCAGGTCGGCGTACGACTTGTAGCTGGCGTTGTCGGGCAGCCCGAGTTCGGCCGAGGCGAAGCGGCGGATGCGCTGCGTGAGTTCGAGCTTGGCCTTCAGCGCCGACGACACCGACGGATCGGCCAGCCATTCGGGCACCGGCTTGGCGGCGCGCATGATGCCGATGTGGCCGCTGGCGGACTGCCAGTAGTAGCCGAGGTCGGCGCAGCCGGTGAGCAGAAGCAGCGAGCCGGCCAGCGCGAGGGCCGGAAGGCCCGGAAGAAAGCGAAAGCGCCTCACACTTTCTCGACTTCGACCAGGCAGTCGTAGAAGGTCGGCCCGCGGCCGATGTCGGTCAGGCGCTGGCTGGTGAGCTCGTTGACGTTGGTGCCGTCCATGCCGAGCTTGCGCCACCAGATGCCCATGCCGTGCACCACGCCCTGCCGCGCGCGGCGCGAGACCTCGGCGCGGCAGCGGTGCTCGCCGCGCTTGTTGAACACGCGCACCGTGGCGCCGTCCTCGATGCCGCGCGCCGCGGCGTCGGCCTCGTGGATCTCGAGCAGCGGTTCGACCTCGATGGCGCGCAGGCTCGTCACGTTGACGAAGGTCGAGTTGAGGAAGTTGCGCGCCGGCGGCGAGATCATGGCCAACGGGAATTCGGTCGAGCTGCCGGCGGGCTCCCAGTTGGGCACGTGCTCGGGCAGGCCGTCCATGCCCATGGCCTGCAGGCGGTCGCTGAAGAATTCGCAGCGGCCCGAGGGCGTGGGGAAGCCGCCTTCTGCGAAGGGCGCCTCGGGCAGCCTCAGGCTGCTGAAGCCCTGTGCCATCAGCTCGGAGAAATCGATGTTGCGCTCGGCGAAGGCGGTGCGGCACAGCGTCTCGTCGGAGTCGGAGAAGCAGGGCTCGTCGAAGCCCATGCGCCGCGCCAGCTCGCGGAACACCCAGGCGTTGCTGCGGGCCTCGCCGCGCGGCGCCACGGCCGGGCGGTTCAGCAGCACGTCGGTGTGGCCGTAGCTGCAGTGGATGTCCCAGTGCTCCAGCTGCGTGGTGGCGGGCAGCAGGTAGTCGGCGTAGTCGGCGGTGTCGGTGCGGAACTGCTCCAGCACCACGGTGAACAGGTCTTCGCGCGCGAAGCCCGCTGCCACCTTGGCCGACTCGGGCGCCACCGCCACCGGGTTGCTGTTGTAGACCACGACGGCCTTCACCGGGTTGGCGGCGTCGAGCAGCGCGTCGCCGATGGTGCTCATGTTGATGGTGCGCGGCTTGCGCCCGGCCAGCAGGTCGGGGCGCTGCAGCGCTGCGCGATCCACCGGGTAGTGGCCCGAACTGCTCAGCAGCAGGCCGCCCGCGCGGTCGCGCCAGGCGCCCACCAGCGCCGGCAGGCAGGCGACGGCGCGCGCCGCGTTGCCGCCGCCGCGCACGCGCTGCATGCCGTAGTTCAAGCGGATGGCGGCCGGCTTGGTGGTGCCGTAGGCCTTGGCGAGAGAGGCGATCTGCTCTTCGGGGATGCCGCAGACCTGCGCCGCGCGCGACGGCGGCCATTGCAGCGCGCGCTCGCGCAGTTGCTCCCAGCCCAGCGTGTGCTTCGCGATGTAGTCGTGGTCGAGCCAGTCGTGCACGATCAGCTCGTGCATCAGGGCCAGCGCCAGCGCGGCGTCGGTGCCGGGCAGCAGCGCGATGTGCTCGTCGCACTTGTCGGCGGTCTCGGTCTTGCGCGGGTCGATGCACACCAGCCGCGCGCCGGCGCGCTTGGCGGCCTGGGCGTGGCGCCAGAAATGCAGGTTGCTGGCGATGGAATTGCTGCCCCAGATCAGGATCAGCTTCGCCTCGGCGAAGAACTCGATGCGCATGCCGACCTTGCCGCCCAGCGTGTAGAGCATGGCCTCGCCGCCGGCCATGGAACAGATCGTGCGATCCAGCAGGCTGGCTCCCAGCTTGTGGAAAAAGCGCCGGTCCATCGACTCGCCCTGGACCAGGCCCATGGTGCCCGCATAGCTATAGGGGACAATAGCTTCGGGTTTTCCCTGTAATACTCGAAGATTCGCGGCGATGTCGTCCAGGGCGGCGTCCCAGCTCACCGGCTCGAACTGGCCGCTTCCCTTGGGGCCCACCCGCTTCAGGGGCTGAACCAGCCGTTCCGCATGGTCGTTGCGCTCGATGTAGCGCGACACCTTGGTGCACAGCACCCCACCCGTGTGCGAATGGGCGGGGTTGCCCTGCAGCTTCACGGCAACGCCGTCCCTGACGGTGGTGACCAGCGCGCAGGTGTCCGGGCAGTCGTGCGGGCATGCGCCCAGCACGGTGGTCGTTGCGGGCTGGGAGGGCGCTTCTTCGAGCGAGGTATCCGGTGCGTGGGCCATCGGGCAAGTCTAATTTGTGCGCGATTCAGAGCGCTGGAGTGGGTTTTCATCATGTTGTTGAATCGACGTCGTTTTTCTCTGGCCGCGGGCGCGGCAGCCACGCTGGGCGGCTTCGGCCTCGCCCGGGCGCAGGACACGCCGCTGGTGCTGGGCCAGTCGGCGGCATTCACCGGCCCGGCGGCGCAGCTGGGCATCCAGTTCCACCAGGGCGCCAAGCTGTTCCTCGACCAGTACAACGCCCAGCCGGGCCGCCGCAACGTGGTCATCAAGAACCTGGACGACGGCTACGAGCCCGACCGCTGCGCGGCCAACACCCAGAAGCTGATCGAGGAAGACGTCTTCGCGCTCTTCGGCTACATCGGCACCCCGACCAGCCTGGCCGCGCTGCCGCTGGCGGTGAAGGACAAGGTGCCCTTCGTGGCCCCCTTCACCGGCGCGATGTCGCTGCGCGAGCCCTTCCAGAAGAACGTGTTCCACCTGCGCGCCTCGTACAACGACGAGACGGCGCTGATGGTGAAGCAGCTCACCCACCTGGGCCTGAAGAAGATCGCGGTCTTCTACCAGAACGACGCCTACGGCAAGGCCGGGCTCGACGGCGTGACGCTGGCGCTCGGCGAGCAGCAGCTCAAGCCGGTCGCGCTGGCCACCGTGGAGCGCAACTCGGCCGACGTGGCGCAGGCGGTGAAGGCCATCGTCGCGGCGCGGCCCGACGCCGTGGTGCAGGTGGGCGCGTACAAGGCCTGCGCGGCCTTCATCCGCGAAGCGCGCAAGGCAGGCTATGGCGGCACCTTCTTCAACATGTCCTTCGTGGGCACGCAGGCGCTGGCGGACGAGCTGGGCAAGGACGGCGCCGGCGTGATGATCACGCAGGTGGTGCCCTCGCCCTACAACCAGGCCAACGCGCTGGCCCGCGAGTTCGCCGAGGCGGCGCGCAAGGTCAACGGCGCGAGCGTCAACTTCTCGAGCCTGGAGGGCTACCTGGCCGCGAAGGTGCTGGTCGAAGGCCTGCGCAAGGCGCCGGGCAAGCCCACGCGCGATAGCCTGATCACGGGCCTGGAAAGCATCGACCGCCAGCAGTTCGGCGGCTTCGAGGTGTCGTTCTCGGCAAAGAACCACGTCGGCTCGAAGTTCGTCGAGCTCTCGATGCTGACGGGCGACGGCCGCGTCAGGACCTGAGGTTCTCCGGCCGCGGCGTCAGCTCGTCAAGCCGTCGACGGCTTGGAACATCGCCTGGCGCGCCTGGCTGACGATCTGCCCGCGCCATGCGTCGGTGTCCGTGTAGAACGCCTCCACCATGCGCGCACGGATGCCGTCCGCCAGTTCGGCCGGCGCCTCCGGGTGCTTGTGCAGCCAGTGGTCGGCGCGCAGGGCGCCGGTCACTTCGAGGATGGGCAGCGTGCCGTATTCGAGCGCGATGCCGGTGTACTCGGCCTGCGGGCACTCCTGGTACACCGAATCCCACATCAGCCCGCGCAGCAGTGCCGAGGTGGATGAACCGTCGTAGATGGAGGTGACGGGCGCCGCGGGCGTGCCCCACCATGCGTTGGCCCGCTCGTAGGCGGCCTTGTCGTCGCGGCAGGCGAAGATGCGTTCGCCCAGGCCGTTCGGGCCCAGCCCGGTGTGCAGGTCGATCCACGCGATGCGCTTCGCCTGGCCCGCATGGCGGCGCAGCACCTCGCGGATGGTCTTGTTGCTCCAGGTCGGCGCCTTGCCGCCGTAGAACAGGCCGTCGTCGAACTGGTACTGCCCGCTGGTCACGGCCGCCTGGTAGGCGGTGGCGCCGTGCTTCTCGATCCACTTGCCGACGGCGGCCTGGTTCTCGGGCGTGGGCGGCCAGGTGTCGGGCAGCAGCAGCTCGTGCAGCTTGGCGTAGGGCTCGTTGACCGGCACCGGCTTCGAGAAGTCGATGAAGTTGCGGTTCAGGTCGACGTTCTCGTGCGTCACTCGCCGGCCGTGCGAAAAGCCGTGCGGGTTGAGCGCATGCACGTACAGCACCGCCACTCCCTGCGCCTTCGCCTTCTCGCGCCACTCGGCGTCGTGCAGCGCGAACACCTGCACGCCGCTGCCGCAATGGCCCTCGACGCCGTGGCATGCGCTGCTGACGATCAGCAGGTTCGGCGCATCGGGCGCGCCGTCGAGCGCCACGTCCATCGAGAGCTCCTCGCCCTCGCGCCCCTTGAGCGGGTGCGCATGCGGCTCGACCGTGAGGCCGGCGCTCACGCAGCCCTGCAGGAATTTCTGGCGCGCCTGTGCGTAGCGCGGCGAAAAGGCTTCGGCGATTCCGATCATGTGGCGCTGGACCTCTCTCGGTGAATCAGGCGACCGGCAAGGCGGTCAGGCGGCGCTGCCGCCGGGCTTGAGGAACTGCTCCGCGATCTGCACCCAGCAGGTGGCTCCCAGCGGGATCAGATCGTCGTTGAAGTCGTAGCTCGCGTTGTGCAGCGTGCAGGGGCCTTCGCCGTGGTGCACGTCGCGGTGCGAGCCGTCGCCGTTGCCGATGAAGGCGTAGGCGCCGGGCTTGGCCTGCAGCATGAAGGCGAAGTCTTCCGACGTCATGGCGGCTTCCTGCTTCAGCACGTTCTCGGGGCCGACCACGTCGCCCATGACGCGGCGCGCGAAGTCGGCCTCGGCCTCGGTGTTGATGGTGGGCGGGTAGTAGCGCTCGAAGCGGAATTCGCAAGTCGCGTCGTGCGCCGCGCAGATGTGGTCGCTGATCTGCTTCATGCGCTTCTCGATCATGTCGAGCACCTCGATGGAGAAGGTGCGCACCGTGCCCGACAGCTCGCAGTTGTCGGGAATCACGTTGTTGGCTTCGCCGGCGTGGATGGTGGTGACGGAGATCACGGCCGAATCGGTCGGCTTCATCTTGCGCGTGAGGATGGTCTGGAAGGCCTGCACGATCTCGCAGGCGATCGGCACCGGATCGATGCCGGTCTGCGGCAGCGCCGCGTGGCCGCCCTTGCCCACTACGTTGATGAAGAACTTGTTGCCCGAGGCCATCACCGGGCCGGGGCTCACCGCGAACTGGCCGGCCTTCATGCCGGGCCAGTTGTGCATGCCGAAGACGGCATCCATCGGGAATTTCTCGAAGAGCCCTTCCTTGATCATCTCGCGGGCACCGCCGCCGCCTTCTTCAGCGGGCTGGAAGATCAGGTAGACGGTGCCGTCGAAGTTGCGGTGCTTCGCCAGGTGCTGCGCGGCCGCGAGCAGCATGGCCGTGTGGCCGTCGTGGCCGCAGGCGTGCATCTTGCCGTGGTGCTTGCTGGCGTGGGCGAAGGTGTTGAGCTCGGTGACGGGCAGTGCGTCCATGTCGGCGCGCAGGCCGACCGCGCGGTTGCTGGTGCCGTTCTTGACGATGCCCACCACGCCGGTGGTGCCCAGGCCGCGGTGGATGGGAATGCCCCATTCGGTGAGCTTGCCTGCCACCACGTCGGCGGTGCGGACTTCTTCGAAGCAGAGTTCAGGATGGGCGTGAAGGTCACGTCGGATGGCGGCAATGCCTGCCGCCTGCGTGACGAGCGAGTCGATGAGTTTCATGGGGTGTCGTCTCAAAACGCCAGTCTATCCACTCTGGCGTTTCGGGGCACCTCGGGAAACACGCAGCCCCGGCCGGTTGCCGGGGCCTTTTCTCAGTTCCTCAGTGCGCGCCGGTCCAGAAGCCCACGTGCGGCGCCGCGGCTTCCTGCTCGAGCAGCGGCCCCACCACCTCGACGCGCCGCTGCCCGCGCGCGAAGACTTCGCGGCAGGGAAGCGAAAAGGTCGGGTTCTCGGGATGGTCGCCCGTCAGGCCGAGCAGCGCGTGTTCGGAAAGCGCGTACACCACGCGCCCGATGTTGGTCCAGTAGATCGCGCCCGCGCACATGCAGCAGGGCTCGGCGCTGGTGAAGAGCGTGCAGCGCGCGAGTTCTTCTGGGGTGAGCAGCCGCGCGGCCTGCGCGGCGGCCACCAGCTCGGCGTGCTGCGTGGGGTCGCCCTCGGGCGGCATCGAGTTGTTGCCCGCAGTGACGACGACCTCGCCGCGCTCGTTCGCCACCAGCGCGGCGAAGGGATGGCGCCCGCGCGCCTTCGATTCGTCCGAAAGCCGGATGGCCATGCGAAGCAGTTCGAGGTCGCGCGGGGACAGGTCGGGCGAGGAGGTGTCGTCGGTGGTCATGCGCGGACGATAACCCGGGTCGATCAGCGGCCGATGCTCTTGAGGTAGTCGGCGCGCGCGGCCAGCGCCGTGTCGGTGAAGTCGGTGAACACGCCGTCCACGCCGAGCTTGTAGTACACGCCGTATTCGTTCTTGCCGTCCTTGTTGTAGTCGGAGGCCAGGCGGCGCGACTCGTTGCGGAAGGTGAAGGGGTGCACGAACAGGCCCGCCTTGTGCGCGTCGGCGATCAGCGAGGTGGGCGCCATGGAGGTGGCGTCGGCGTCGTTGATCTTGCCGTCCTTGTTGACGTCCACCGGCTTGCCATCGGCACCGATGGTGCCCTTGATGCTCACGATGTAGCGCTTCCAGGGGCCGATGCCGTCGGCGTACTTCTTGATCTCTGCCAGGCCCGCGGGCGTGACCATGGCATCGAAGTTGCGCTTGTCGCCGGCCTTGGTCCAGTCGTAGGGGCGGTCGCTGGGCACGGCGAAGGTCACGGCGCCGGTCTTCAGGTCGACGCTGTCGCCGTCGATGAGCTGGATGAGCTTCGTATTCAGGCCCTTGCTCTTCATGTACTTGAGGCTGCCCGGCTCGAAGGACTGCACGTAGATGGGCGCGGTCTTGCTGTTCCAGCCGGCCGCGTTGATGGCGGCGATGACCTTGTCCTCCATCGGCAGGCCCAGGTCGCGGAAGTAGGTCGGGTTCTTGGTCTCGGGGTAGATGGCGATGGTGCGGCCGGTTTCCTTCGACTTGGCCTTGGCGAAGTCGATGATCTCCTGGAAGGTCGGCACCTTGTACTTGCCGTTGAATTCCTGCGGACGCTCGGCGTCGGTGGAGATGGCGCCCAGGGTCTTGATCTCGGCCAGCGTGAAGTCGTTGCTGAACCAGCCGGTCTGGGTTTCGCCGTCGACCTTGATGGTCTTCTTGCGCGAGGCGAAGCGGGGGTGCCTGGCCACGTCGGTGCTGATGGCGAGATTGGGGTCGTGGCGGGCGATGAGCACGCCGTCCTTGGTGGAGATCAGGTCCATCTCGATCACGTCGGCGCCGAGCTCGATGGCGCGGGCGTAGGCTTCGAGGGTTTCCTCCGGCAGATAGCCCGATGCACCACGATGGGCGATGACCAGCGGCGGGTTGCCGTCCAGCGTGAGCAGCTTGCTGCTGCCGCCGGAAGGTCCGGTGCTGCTGCAGGCGGCCAGTGCGAGGGCTGCGGTGGCGGTCAGGGCGATCTGAAGAGAGGTGCGCATGGTCGAGGTTTCTCCGTCCGGAATGAAGAGGCGCAGGGTACCCGTTTCGCGTGACAGCTTCGACATCCATGCACGCGCGGCGCCGACTTCCGGGAGAATGTGTTGCATGCCCCATACGCTTTCCCCCCAAAGCCTGCTGATGGCCCAGACGCTGGTGCGCATGAACACCATCAGCGCCAACAGCAACCTCGAACTGATCGACTTCGCCCAGAGCCACCTCGCGGCGCTGGGCGTGAAGAGCCGCATCACCTACAACGCCGAACGCACCAAGGCGAACCTCTTCGCCACGCTGGGCGAGGGCAAGCCGGCCGGGGTGATCGTCTCGGGCCACACCGACACGGTGCCCTGGGACGGGCAGGACTGGAGCGTCGATCCGCTCTCGGCCGTGGTGCAAAACGAGCGCCTCTACGGGCGCGGCTCGGCCGACATGAAGAGCTTCATCGCCATTGCGCTGTCGAACGCGAAGCGCTTCCTGGAGAGCGACTCTCCCTTCGCGGTGCACTTCGCCTTCAGCTACGAGGAGGAGATCGGCTGCTTCGGCGTGAAGGAGCTCATCGCCGACATGCGCGACGCCGGCATCAAGCCCCTGGCCTGCATCGTGGGCGAACCCACCAGCATGGTGCCCGCCATCGCGCACAAGGGCGTGTACCGCTACAAGTGCTGCGTGCGCGGCAAGGAGGCGCACTCCTCCCTCACGCCGAAGTCGGTCAACGCCATCGAGATGGCCGCGCGCGTGATCGGCAAGGTGCGCGACATGGCCGAGGGCTTCGAGCGCAGCGAGCCGCGCTACGAGGGCTTCGACGTGCCCTTCAGCACCGCGAGCGTGGGACAGTTCCACGGCGGCATCGCCGACAACGTGGTGCCGCGCGACGCCGAGTTCCGCTATGAATTCCGCGACCTTCCCACCGCCGACGCCGGGAAGATGCAGGCCGAGGTGGTCGCCTACGCGGGCAGCCTCGAACCCGCGATGAAGAAGGTGGCGCCCGACGCGGGCTTCAGCTTCGAGACCATCTGCGAGATCCCGAGCTTCCTGGGCTCCGCCAACGACCCCATCACGCTGCTGGCCCAACGCCTGGCGAGCGAGGAGCGCACCACGCTGGTGGCCTTCGGCACCGAAGCGGGTCTTTTCAAGAACGCCGGCATCCCCACCGTGGTGTGCGGACCCGGCAGCATCGAGCAGGCGCACCAGCCCGACGAGTACGTGAGCCTCGAGCAGCTCGCGCGCTGCGAGCTGTTCATGGAGCGCCTGGCATCCACGCCGAGCATTGGCTGAGAGCGCCGCCAGCATCGACGCGTCGCGGCGCATGAAGCGCGTCGCGCTCGGCCTGCTGTGCGGCGCCGCACTGCTCTATGCGGTGGCGAGCGTGCTGCATGCGCAGCACCCGGCCTGGGGCTACGTGGCGGCCTTCGCCGAGGCGGCGATGGTGGGCGCCATCGCCGACTGGTTCGCGGTGGTGGCGCTGTTCCGCCATCCGCTGGGCCTGCCGATTCCGCACACCGCCATCATCCCGAGCAACAAGGACCGCATCGGCGCCAAGCTCGCGGGATTCGTCTGCGACAACTTCCTGAGCACCGCCCAGGTGCTCGGCAAGCTGCGGCAGTTCGACGCGGCCGGGCGCATCGCCGACTGGCTGGCGCGCCCCGCCAGCGGCGAGAAGCTCGGCGAATGGGGCGTGGCCGCCACGCGCTACGGGCTCTCGGCCTTCGACGACGAGCGCGTGCGCGACTTCATGGGCCGCGCCGCCGCGGCCGGGCTGCAGAAGATCGACCTCTCGCGCCTCACGGGCCAGGCGCTCGACGCGCTCACGGCCGGCGGGCGCCACCAGGCACTGCTCGACGACGTGCTGCAGCAGGTGGCCGGCCTGCTCGAAGGCGAGGAGGTGCAGGCGCACATCACCGAGGCGATCGCGCGCGAGATCAGGACGCTGCGCTACGTGGGCCTCGACCAGGTGGCGGCCAAGCTGGCCACGCGCAAGATCGTCGCTGCCGTGGCGCGCACCATCGGCGAGCTCGCGGCCGAGCCCGAGCATCCGATGCGCAGGCGCTTCGACCACTTCGTCGACGACTTCGTGGTGCGCCTGAAGCTCGACCCCGAGTTCCAGCAACGCGGCGAACAGATCCGCGCGGAGCTGGTTGCGCACCCCGCCCTGGGCGACTACCTGCACGGGCTGTGGGGCGAGATGCTCGCGTGGCTGCACGACGACCTGGGCCGCAACGACTCGAGCATCCGCCGGCGCATCGCGTCGATGGCCGGCGCGCTGGGCACGCGGCTGCAGGGCGACGAGGCCATCCGCCGCTGGATCAACGAGCAGATCGAGGCCGCCGCGCCGCTGGCCATCGAGCGCTACCGCGAGGACATCCGCCGCTACATCGAGGAGCGCGTGGGCGAGTGGAACGCGCAGGAGATGACGGCGGAGCTCGAGCGCCACATCGGGCGCGACCTGCAGTTCATCCGCATCAACGGCACGCTGGTGGGCGGGCTGGTCGGGCTGCTGATCCACACGGCGACGCAGCTGCTGCGCGGCTGAGTTGCGGCTGAACCGCAGCTGAAGGCCGCGGGTAATCCACAGCGGACGAAAGTCCGCATCCTGTCCCCGTGGGGACTCCGCGGCCCCGCCGCGCTCCTAGACTGCTGCGCGCATCAACAAGAGGAGACGCCAACCATGCCACGTCGAAGCAGCCTCGGCGCCATCGCGCTGACCGCCACCCTCGCCCTGCTGGGCGCCTGCAGCAGCCTCTCCCCACCGGCCTCCGCCCCACCCTCGCCCACGCAGTCCGCCCCGACCACGCGGCCCGCCTCGTGGGCTGCGCCCGAGGCGCTGGTCGCGCCCTCGGCCTTCGCCGGGGTGCATGGTCTGGCCGTCGACGCCAAGGGCCGGCTGCTGGCGGGCTCTGTGCTCGGCAACACGATGTGGGAGGTCGACCGCAGCACCGGCGCGGCCAGGGTGTTCATCGACGCGCCCGAAGGCCAGGCCGACGACATCGCCGTGGGCCCGAAGGGCGAGCTGGCCTGGACCAACTACCTCATGGGCATGCTGCGCTACCGCGAGAGCGACGGCGCGCCGATGCGCGTGCTGGCCAAGGACCTTCCCGGCCTCAACTCGCTGGACTTCGACCGCCGCAACGGCAGGCTCTACGCCTCGCAGGTGTTCCTGGGCGACGCGCTGTGGGAGATCGACCGTGAGGGCCAGAAGCCGCCGCGGCTCATCAGGAAGGACATGGGCGGCTTCAACGGCTTCGAAGTGGGGCCCGACGGCATGCTCTACGGGCCGCTGTGGTTCAAGGGCCAGGTGGTGAAGATCGATCCGGCCAACGGCAGCATGACCGTGATCGCCGACGGCTTCAAGATTCCGGCCGCCGCCAACCTCGACGGCAAGGGCAACCTCTGGGTGGTCGACGCGCGCAGCGGCGAGCTGGTGCGGGTGGAGCTGGCCACCGGCCGCAAGACGGTCGCGAAGCAGCTGCGGCCCTCGCTCGACAACCTGGCGATCGCTCCCGACGGGACGATCTATGTCTCGAACATGGCGAACAACGAGGTGCAGGCCTTCAACCCCGCCACCGGCGAGCTGCGCACGCTCACCAGCGGCAAGGTGGCGGCGCCGGCCGGCATGAAGATCGACGGCAACGACCTCTGGGTGGCCGACGTCTTCGGCTTCCGCCAGGTCGACGTGCGCACCGGCGAGGTGCGCGACATCTTCCGCATGCAGCGCGACCCGGAGCTGGACTACCCCTTCGCCGTCGGCCTGTCGCCGAAGCTCTTCGCGCTGAGCTCATGGTTCACCGGCACGGTGCAGCTGGTCGACCGGCAGACGCTGAAGACGGTCGAGACCATCCACGGGCTGAAGGCGCCGTTCGACGCCATTCCCATGCCGGACGGCAGCGTGATCTACGCCGAGATCGCCACCGGCAGCATCACACGCGCGAGCGGGCCGAAGTTCGCGCAGAAGTCAGTGCTCGCCAGCGGCCTGAACGGCCCGGTGCAGATGATCGTCGGCCAGGACGGTGCGCTCTACGTGACCGAGGCGGCCGGCCGGCTGCTGCGCATTCCGCTGGACGCCAGCGCTCCGCTGCGCGCGGTGGCCGAGGGGCTGGCCCTGCCCGAGGGCCTGGCGCAGACGCCCTGGGGCAGCTTCATCGTGGCCGAGAGCGCGGCGCGCCGGCTGGTCGAAATCGCGCCCGACGGCAGCCGCCGTACCGTCGCCGAGAACCTGCCGATCGGCCTCGCGCCCGGGCCCGGGCTGCCTCCGCCCTACGTGGTGACGGGCGTCGCGGTGGGCCGCGACGGCTCGATCTACATGGCGGCCGACCGCAACAATGCGATCTATCGGATTCGCCCCGTAAGGTAGGGTAACAATAAGTGTAAATTTCAGTTTACTTTTACAAACAAACATTACAGACTGCGCGGGACGTCTTGTGGCGTCCCGTCCGCATCCGGCGGCGGGGGGTCCGCGAGGCGCTCTTTTGACCTGAAAGGGACATCGCATGACTCCGCTCGTCGTAGGCCAGATCCTGTCGCCCGAGTACTCCCTGGGCATGGTGGCGCTCTCCTTCCTCATTTCCTTCGCGGGCTCGCTGGTGGCCCTGATCTGCGCCGGGCGGATGGTCGGCGCGGACGGCAAACCCAATCTCGCCGTCGTGACCTGCGCGGCGGTGGCGCTGGGCGGCATCGGCATCTGGTCGATGCACTTCATCGGCATGCTGGCGTACCGGCTGCCGATAGCCATTTCGTACAACATGCCGCTCACGGTGGTGTCGCTGGTGGCGGCCATCCTGATTTCGGGCATCGCGCTGTACATGGCCGGCGGGCGGCGCAAGTTCAGCCGCTCGGGCTGGCTCGGTGGCAGCCTGCTGGCGGGCATCGGCGTGTGCGTGATGCACTACATGGGCATGTTCGCGATGAACATGCGCGCCTCGATGAATTTCGACCTGACGACGGTGGGCCTGTCGGTGCTCATCGCCGTCACCGCCGCCGCGGCGGCCCTGTGGCTGGCCTTCAACCTGCGCAAGTTCACGCACAAGGTCGCGGCCGCCGCAGTGATGGGCGTGGCGGTCTGCACCATGCACTACGTGGGCATGAGCGCGGCCAGCATGGTCTGCACCGCCGCCGCGCCGGTCGACGCGCTGGCCATCGGCGGCAGCTACATGGGCCTCACGGTGTTCGGCACGGCCGGCGCGGTGCTGATCTTCATCTACTGGGTGGTCACCGGCAGCAGCCTCGACGCGCCGGTCGCCGGCCGCCGGGTGCGCGCCAGCTAGTAAGCGCAAGCGGGCGCGGCGCCCGCATCCTAGAGTCCGCGCAGAGCGAAAAAAACGATCTGCACGGACTCTCACATGCCAGTCATCGAATCCCGGCTGCAAACGGCCGGCGACACCTTCCAGGCCAACCGGGCCAGCATGCTGGCGCTGCTCGGCCAGGTGCGCGAGCACGAGGCCCGCGCCGTCGCGGCCTCCGGCGCATCGGCCGAGCGTTTCGCCAGGCGCGGACAGCTGCTGCCGCGCGAGCGCATCGCGCTGCTGCTGGACACCGGCGCGCCCTTCCTGCCGCTGGCCTCGCTGGCCGGGCTCGGGCAGGACAACCCAGACCTCTCGAAGAGCGTGCCCGGCGGCGGCCTGATCTCCGGCATCGGCTACGTTGCGGGCGTGCGCTGCATGGTCAACGCCTCCGACTCCGGCATCGACGCCGGCGCGCTGCAGCCCATGGGCCTGGACAAGCAGCTGCGCGTGCAGGAGATCGCGCTGGAGAACAGGCTGCCCTACGTGCAGCTGGTGGAAAGCGCGGGCGCCAACCTCATGCAGTACCGCGTGCAGGACTTCGTGCGCGGCGGCAACATCTTCCGCAATCTCGCGCGGCTGTCGGCCGCGGGGCTGCCGGTGGTGACAGTGACGCACGGCTCCTCGACCGCGGGCGGCGCCTACCAGACCGGGCTTTCCGACTACATCGTGATGGTGCGCGACCGCACGCGCGCCTTCCTCGCGGGGCCGCCGCTGCTGAAGGCCGCCACCGGCGAGATCGCCACGGAAGAGGAACTGGGCGGCGCCGTGATGCACACCCACATCTCGGGCCTGGGCGACTACCTCGCGGAGGACGACCGCGACGCCATCCGCATCGCCCGCACGATCCTCGGCGGCATCGACTGGGCTCGCGACGAGGCGCCGCGCAGCTTCGCGCTCCCGCGCTACGACGCCGAGGAGCTGCTGGGCATCATGCCCAGCGACGGCCGACGCCCGGTGGACATGCGCGAGGTCATCGCGCGCATCGCCGACGGCTCCGAGTTCCTGGAGTTCAGCGAGCACTACGGCAGCGCCACCGTCTGCGGCCACATCCGGCTCGAAGGGCATGCGGTGGGCATCATCACCAACAACGGCCCCATCGACTCCGACGGCGCCACCAAGGCCACGCACTTCATCCAGGCCTGCTGCCAGTCGCGCACGCCCATCGTCTACCTGCAGAACATCACCGGCTACATGGTGGGCCGCGCGCACGAGGAGGCCGGCATCATCAAGCACGGCGCGAAGATGATCCAGGCGGTGTCGAACGCCACCGTGCCGCAGGTCACGCTGCTGTGCGGCGCCTCGTATGGCGCGGGCAACTACGGCATGTGCGGCCGGGGCTTCGCGCCGCGCTTCTGCTTCAGCTGGCCCAACGCACGCACCGCCGTGATGGGCGGCGAGCAGGCGGCGAAGACCATGGCCATCGTGATGGAGGCCGGCATGGCACGAAAGGGCGCGGTCGACCAGGCGAAGATCGACGCGATGCAGCAGCAGGTCATCGAGCGCTTCGACCGGCAGATGAGCGTGTTCACCACCAGCGCGCTGCTGCTGGACGACGGCGTGATCGACCCGCGTGACACGCGCGCCGTGCTGGCCGAGGTTCTCTCGGTGTGCCGCGACGCCGATGCCCGCGCGCCCCAGCCCATGCAGTTCGGGGTGGCACGGCCATGAGCAAAAGCAACACCACCACCGGATTCCGCAAGATCCTCGTCGCCAACCGCGGCGAGATCGCCGTGCGCGTGATGCGCACCGCCCGTGCCATGGGCTTTCGCACCGTGGCCGTGTACTCCAGCGCCGACGCCGGTTCGGAGCACGTGCGCTTCGCCGACGAGGCGGTGCACATCGGCGAGCCGCTGCCCACGCAGAGCTACCTGAACATCGCCGCGATCGTCGAGGCCGCGCGCACCAGCGGCGCCGACGCGGTGCACCCCGGCTACGGCTTCCTCGCCGAGAACGCGGCCTTCGCGCAGGCCTGCCGCGATGCCGGCCTGGTCTTCATCGGCCCCTCGCCCGAAGCCATTCGCGCGATGGGCGACAAGGCCGGCGCCAAGCGGCTGATGCAGGCGGCGGGCGTGCCCTGCATTCCGGGCTACCAGGGCGAGGACCAGAGCGAGAAGACGCTGGCCGCCGAAGCCGCGCGCATCGGCTGGCCGGTGATGATCAAGGCCACCGCCGGCGGCGGCGGGCGCGGCATGCGGCTCGTCACCTCGGCCGCGAATTTCGCCGAGCAGCTGCGCAGCGCGCAGTCGGAAGCGCTCAATGCATTCGGCGACGCCACCGTGATCCTGGAGCGCGCAATCGTCGCGCCGCGCCATGTCGAGGTGCAGGTGTTCGCGGACCGGCACGGCAACGCCATCCACCTCGGCGAACGCGACTGCTCGGTGCAGCGCAGGCACCAGAAGGTGGTGGAGGAAGCGCCCTCGCCCGCCGTCTCGCAAGCGCTGCGCGAACGCATGGGCGCTACCGCCGTCGCCGCGGCGAAGGCCATCGCCTACGAAGGCGCGGGCACGCTCGAATTCCTGCTCGATGCCGAGGGCCGCTACTGGTTCATGGAAATGAACACGCGCCTGCAGGTCGAGCACCCGGTGACGGAAGCGGTGACGGGCCTCGACCTGGTCGAGCTGCAGTTGCGCGTCGCGGCCGGAGAGCCGCTGCCGATCGCGCAGCAGGACGTGCGCTTCTCCGGCCACGCGATCGAGGTGCGCCTGTGCGCCGAAGATCCGCAGCAGGGCTTCATGCCGCAGAGCGGCACGCTGGCCGCATGGCGCCCCAGCGCCGCGCTGCGCACCGAGCACGCCCTGCGCGACGGCGCCGAGGTACCGCCCTTCTACGACTCGATGATCGCCAAGCTGGTCGCCCACGGCGGCACGCGGGAGGACGCGAGGCAGCGGCTCCTGGCCGGCCTGCAGGACACCATCGCACTCGGCATACCGACCAACCAGCAGCTGCTGGAGCGCACGCTGTCGCATGCGGTGTTCGCAAGCGGCGAGGCGACGACCGCCTTCGTGGCCGACCACATCGACGCGCTGCTCGCCGCCGACGAAGCAAGTCAGACCCGCGCCGCGCTGCTCGCCGCACTGCTGCTGCAGCTCGACGAACGCGGCTGGCCTTCGCCGCTGGCGCACACGCTGCCCAACGCCCTGCGCTTCGAGCTCGACGGCACGGTGCACGCCGCCCGGGTGACGCCGCGCGGCGCCGGCCGCTTCGACATCGCGCTGGACGGCCAGGCGCCGGTGCAGCTCTCGCTGCTCGACATGCCCGGCGACGGCAGCCTGCGCTTCTCGTGCAGCGGGCTTTCGGCAAAAGCCTTCGTCACGCGGCATGACGGCCGCGTGTTCTTCCACTTCGATGGAAAGGCTCACCGCCTCGACGACCTCACTCACGTGCCGGCCACCCGAGCCGGCGCCGATGGCGGCGACGGCCTGCTGCGCGCCTCCATGAACGGCCGCGTGATCGCGCTGCTGGTGGCCGAGGGCGAGGCCGTCGCCGCGGGCCAGCCGCTGGTCACGCTGGAGGCGATGAAGATGGAGCACGTGCACTGCGCGCCGCGCGCGGGCAAGGTCGCCCTGCATGTCGCGGTGGGCGCGCAGGTGGCGGCGCGGCATGTGGTCGCGCAGGTCGCCGATGCGTGACGGGAACCAGCCCACGTCTTTGCGAAAACCATTCACATGAACGCTCCCTCCTCCCACTACCGCTCCGTCTTCGCCCCCGGCCTGTTCGACGGGCAGGTCATCGTCGTCACAGGCGGCGGCTCCGGCATCGGCCGCTGCACCGCGCACGAGCTCGCCGCGCTGGGCGCGCAGGTGGTGCTGGTCGGCCGCAAGCCCGAGAAGCTCGACGCGGTGCGCGCCGAGATCGAGGCCGCCGGCGGCAAGGCCTCTACGCAGGCCTTCGACATCCGCAACGAGGACGCGGTGCGCTCGGCCATCGCCGCCGTCGTCGCCGCGCACGGCCGCATCGACGGGCTGGTCAACAACGCGGGCGGCCAGTACATCACGCCGCTGCATGCGATCTCGGCCAAGGGCTGGGAGGCGGTGATCCACACCAACCTCACGGGCGGCTTCCTGGTCGCGCGCGAGTGCTACCTGCAGAGCATGCAGGCCAACGGCGGCGCCATCGTCAACATCGTGGCCGACATCTGGGGCTCCATGCCCAACATGGGACACAGTGGCGCGGCGCGCGCGGGCATGGTGAGCTTCACCGAGACGGCCGCGCTCGAATGGGCCGCGAGCGGCGTGCGCGTGAACGCGGTGGCGCCGGGCTACATCGCCTCCAGCGGCATGGACCACTACCCGCCCGAGGCCGGCGACATGCTGCGCGCCATGCGCAAGACCGTGCCTGCGGGCCGCTTTGGCAACGAGGCCGAGACCTCCGCCGCCATCGTCTTCCTGCTTTGTCCCGCCGCGAGCTTCGTCAGCGGCAGCGTGCTGCGCGTGGACGGCGCGCGCCCGCAGGTGCGCATGGGCTGGCCGATGGCTATTCCTGATGCGCAGGCGCAGCAGCGTGCGGCGGTGAAGCCATTCGACGGCTTCCACCTGGCCCAGGCGCCGCGCGTGTTCCAGGACGAGTAGAGAACGACCGACCGGAGACCATTTCATGCAGTACAGCCACGAACACCTCGAGATCCAGAAGACCCTGCGCCGCTTCATCGACGACGAGATCAACCCGCACGTGGACGAGTGGGAAGAGGCCGAGATCTTCCCCGCGCACGAGGTCTTCAAGAAGCTCGGCAACCTCGGCATGCTGGGCCTGAACAAGCCAGAGGCCTTTGGCGGCGCGGGCCTGGACTATTCGTACGCGATGGCCATGGCCGAGGCGCTGGGCCACATCTCCTGCGGCGGCGTGCCGATGGCCATCGGCGTGCAGACCGACATGTGCACGCCCGCGCTCGCGCGCTTCGGCAGCGACGAGCTGCGCCGCGAGTTCCTGGCGCCGGCCATCGCGGGCGACATGGTCGGCTGCATCGGCGTGAGCGAGCCCGGCGCGGGCAGCGACGTGGCCGGCCTGAAGAGCCATGCGCGCAAGGACGGCGGCGACTACCTCATCAGCGGCCAGAAGATGTGGATCACCAACAGCCTTCAGGCCGACTGGATGTGCATGCTGGTCAACACCGGCGACGGGCCCGTGCACCGAAACAAGTCGCTCGTGATGGTGCCGATGGACAGCCCCGGCATCGAGAAGGCGAAGAAGCTGCGCAAGATCGGCATGAATTCGAGCGACACCGGCCTCATCTACTTCGACAACGTGCGCGTGCCGCAGCGCTACCGCATCGGCGAGGAGGGCCAGGGCTTCGTCTACCAGATGCAGCAGTTCCAGGAAGAGCGCCTGTGGGCTGCCGCGAGCTCGCTGGAGCCCATGGAAGACTGCATCGCCCAGACCATCGAGTGGGCGCAGCAGCGCCAGATGTTCGGCTCCACGCTGGCCGACCAGCAGTGGGTGCAGTTCAAGCTCGCCGAGCTCAAGACCGAGGTGGAGGCGCTGCGCGCGCTCACCTACCGCGCCTGCGACCTGCACGTGAAGGGCGAGGACGTGCTCGAGCTCGCCTCGATGGCCAAGCTCAAGACCGGCCGCCTCACACGCCAGGTGGCCGACACCTGCCTGCAGTTCTGGGGCGGCATGGGATTCACGCTGGAGAACCGCGTCTCGCGCCTGTACCGCGACGGCCGGCTGGGCTCCATCGGCGGCGGCGCCGACGAGGTGATGCTGGGCATCCTCGCCAAGACCATGGGCATCGCCAAGCGCCCGCCGCGCGGCTAGCAGGAAGCCGGTCGCATGGACGCCGAGCTGCAAGCCGACCGCGCCGCGCTCGCCGACACGGTGCGGCGCTTCGCCGAAAGCGAGATCGCGCCGAACGTGCGGGCCTGGGACGACGCGGGCGAGTTTCCGCGCGCACTCTATGCACGCGCCGCCGAACTGGGCCTGCTGGGCCTGGGCTATCCCGAAGAACTCGGCGGCACGCCGGCCTCGTATTCGCTCAAGCTGCCGGCATGGGTCGCGCTCGCGCGCCATGGCAAGAGCGGCGGCGTGCTCGCCAGCCTGTTCTCGCACAACATCGGCCTGCCGCCCGTGGTGCTGCATGCCAGCGACGCGGTGCGCCGCGAGGTCGTGCCGCTGGTGCTGCGCGGCGAGAAGATCGCGGCGCTCGCCATCACCGAGCCCGGCGGCGGCTCCGACGTGGCGGCGCTGCGCACCACGGCAAGGCGCGACGGAGATCACTACGTGGTCAACGGCGAGAAGACCTTCATCACCTCGGGCATGCGCGCCGACTGGATCACCGTGGCCGTGCGCACCGGCGAAGGCCGCGGTGCGGGCGGCATCTCGATGCTGCTGGTGCCGGGCGACGCGGTCGGCCTCACGCGCACGCGGCTGTCGAAAATGGGCTGGCTGTGCTCCGACACCGCCACCCTGCACTTCGACAACGTGCGCGTGCCCGCGCGCTACCTGCTCGGCAATGAAGGCGAAGGTTTCCGCATGATCATGGGCAACTTCAACGGCGAGCGCATCGGCCTCGCCGCGGGCGCGCTGGGCTTCTCGCAGGCCTGCCTCGACGAGGCGCTGGCCTGGGCGCGCGAGCGAAAGGCCTTCGGCGCTCCGCTCATCGGGCACCAGGCGGTGCGCCACAAGCTCGTCGACATGCAGATGCGCATCGCCTCCACCGAGGCGTGGATCGAAGCGGTGTCGGCGCAAGGCGATGCGCTGGAAGCCGCAGGCCGCCACAACGCCCCCGAATGGGTGGCGCAGATATGCATGCTGAAGAACCACGCGACGCAGGCCATGCAGTTCTGCGCCGACCAGGCGGTGCAGATCCTCGGCGGCATGGGCTTCATGCGCGGCACCGTGAGCGAGCGCATCTACCGCGAAGTGAAGGTGATGATGATCGGCGGCGGGGCCGAGGAAGTCATGAAGGAGCTGGCGGCGAAGCAGCTGGGCTGGCTGTAGAGGCAACAGAAGGAAGAAGCGGGGAAAGCGGAAAACTGTTCTTCACAGGCGCGGCTCGCCGGGCGCGATGCCGTGCTTACCATCGGTCGCGCCAAGCCAGGCAGCAGGAGCCCGTGTGACCCTCATTCCCCATCTTTCTTTCGGCGAGCCCGCCACGGGCACGCGAGCGCCATGCTGAAGCACATCGTGATGTGGGACCTGCGCGCAGACACGCCCGAAGAAAAGGCGCGGGCCACGCAGCTGCTCAAGCGCAAGTTCGAATCGCTGCGCGGGCAGATACCCGGCCTGCTGCACATCGAGGTCGGCGTCGATTCGAGCCGCGTGGGCTACGCCTGCGACGTGGTGCTCTACAGCGAGTTCGACAGCCAGGCTTCGCTCGACGGCTATGCCACGCATCCGGCGCACCTGCGCGTGCGTGAAGAGCTGGGCGATCTGCGGATCGCGCGGCATCAGGTGGATTACGCGGTGGGCTGATCGGCCGCGGTCAGTCGTTCGCCTCGGGGGCGTCTCCCCGCGCGGCAGCAAGCGCAGCAGCCGCCCGCAGCTTGTCCTTTTTGCTCGGCCTCTTCCCCTTGATCCCCCCCGTGCCCGAGGCGTCCACCACCGGCGGCGCGGTTTCCGTCGGCTCGAAGCCCTCGACGCGCTCGCGCGGCAGCCGCAGGCCGTTGCGTTTCTCGATCAGTCGGAAATGGGCCTCGGTGGCCGCGCTCACGAAGCTGATCGCCAGGCCGCGCTCTCCCGCGCGCCCGGTCCTGCCGATGCGGTGGATGTAGTCGGTCGGCGAGCGCGGCAGGTCGTAGTTGACGACCACGGGCAGCTGCGCGATGTCGATGCCGCGCGCGGCGAGGTCGGTGGCGATCACCACGTCCCACCGGCTCTGCTTGAACTGCGAGAGGATGTTGCTGCGGGTGCCCTGCGCGATGTCGCCATGGAAGGGCACGGCGTAGATGCCGTTGCGGTAGAGCTTCTCGGCCACGGTCTGCGCCGCGTGCTGGGTGGCGACGAAGACCAGCACGCGGTCCCACTCGTTCTCGTGCTGCTCGAGCAGGTGGCGCAGCAGCTGGGTGCGACGGCTCGCGTCGACCTCGATCACGCGCTGCACGATGTCGGGCGCGGTGCCCGGCTCGCCCTGCACGTCGACGATGGCGGGGTCGCGCAGCATGCCGTCGGCCAGCGCCTGGATGGCCGGCGGGAAGGTGGCGGAGAAGAACAGGTTCTGGCGCCGCTTCGGCAGCAGTTCGAGGATGCGTCCGAGTTCCTCGGCGAAACCCAGGTCGAAAAGGCGATCGGCCTCGTCGAGCACGAGCATGGCGACCGCGTCCAGCCTGAGCGCGTTGTGCTCCGCCAGGTCCAGCAGCCGCCCGGGGGTGGCGACGACGATGTCGGCGCCGCCGCGCAGGCTCATCATCTGCGGGTTGATCGACACGCCGCCGAAGGCGGTGACTATCTTCAGGCGCTCGGGCAGGTGCTGCGCCAGGTCGTGCATGGTGTCGCCGACCTGGCCCGCGAGTTCGCGCGTGGGCACCAGCACGAGCGCGCGAACGCGGCGCGGGCCCTCACGCTGCTCGGTCAGGCGCTGCAGCAGGGGCAGGGAGAATGCGGCGGTCTTGCCGGAGCCGGTCTGTGCCGAGCCCCGCAGGTCGCGGCCTTGCAGAATGGCGGGAATGGCCGCGGCCTGGATGGGCGTCGGCGTGGAAAAGCCGCTTCGGGCGGCGGCCTGCACGAGCGCGGGGGCCAGGCCCAGTGAGTCGAATGGCATGTGTATGAGCGCGGCGGGCGAAGAGAGAGAAAGATCGAAAGCAGAAAGAGGCGTATCGGATGTCGACGATGAAACAGCAGCGCACCGGCCAGTCCGGCGGCAGCACCCTGGTGTATTCCACCGACGGGGGCGGACGCATGTGTCCCGGCTGCGGCGAGCCCGTGGCCCGTTGCCGCTGCAAGGAACTGGAAAAGGCGCGCGGCACGCCGGCCACCGACGGCATTGTGCGCGTGTCGCACGAGACAAAGGGCCACAAAGGCAAGGGCGTGACGGTAGTGAAGGGCATGGCGCTCGACGCGGCGGCCCTGCTGGCGCTGAGCAAGCAGCTCAAGACGGCCTGCGGCACGGGCGGCACGGTGAAGGACGGCACCATCGAGATACAGGGCGACCACCGCGAAACGGTGATCGCAGCGCTGGTGAAGCTGGGCCATACGGTCAAGCGCGCGGGAGGCTGAGCGCTCCATGAACCCCGAAGACCTGCAACGGCTGGTAACGCTCGAAATGCCCTTCGGCAAGCACAAGGGCACGCTGATTGCGGACCTGCCCGGCAACTACCTGGGTTGGTTCGCACGCGAGGGTTTTCCCTCGGGAGAAATCGGCCGGCTGCTCGCCCTGATGCATGAAATAGACCACAACGGGCTTTCCGGGCTGCTGAAACCGTTGCGAAACCGCCCTCCGGAACGGGGAGTTTCCCGATAAGGCGCGATTTCGCCACATCTTTTTCGAAATCGGGCTGGATAATGCCCGCTACGTGTCAGTGAGTCGCATTGCGGCTCCCGTGCACGTAATTTGGTGATCGGTCAGTTTCGCGCCACAGCGCAGTTCTTGTTTGTTGTGATTCTGGGACTCCATCGCTTTTTTGTTTTTTTGTTGGTTTGAATCAGGAGTCCCTCAATGGGCAAGAAACTTTACGTGGGCAACCTCGCCTACTCGATCCGCGACAACGATCTCGAACAAGCCTTCGGCGAATTCGGCTCGATCGTCAGTGCCAAGGTCATGATGGAACGTGACACCGGCCGTTCGAAGGGCTTCGGCTTCGTCGAAATGGGCACGGATGCCGAAGCGCTCGCAGCCATCGAAGCCATGAACGGCCAACCCCTGCAGGGCCGCGCCCTGACGGTGAACGAAGCCCGTCCGATGGAAGCCCGTCCCCCCCGTAGCGGTGGCGGCGGCTACGGCGGTGGTGGTGGCGGCTACGGCGGCGGCGGCCGCAGCGGTGGCGGTGGCTACGGCGGCGACCGCGGTGGCTACGGTGGCGACCGCAGCGGTGGCGGCGGCTACGGTGGCGGCGGTGGCGGCTACGGCGGCGGCGGCCGCGGCGGCTACTGAGTCGAACCCCCTCCAGGGCCCTCGGGCCTCTGAATGAAAAAGCTCCTCCGGGAGCTTTTTTCGTTTCCGGGACACCCCGGCCCCGGGGAGAACCCTTGCCATGCGGTACGCATTTGTTCGTACCGCACCGGTCAGCCAACGGTCAGGCGCGCAGATCGACCCTCGTTTCCCCAATACAAGAGGAGCGAGACATGCGGATAAAGAGCCAGGCGGACTTCTTTTCGGGAGTCATGTTCACCACCGTGGGAGGCGCCTTCGCCATCGGCGCAACCACCTACACCATCGGCGACGGCGCGCGCATGGGGCCGGGCTACTTCCCGCTCATGCTGGGCATCCTGCTGGCGGTGCTGGGCGCGATCATCATGTTCCAGGCGATGGTGGTCGAGACCACCGACGGCGACCCGATCGGCAAGTGGGCCTGGAAGCCGCTGGCCTTCGTGCTCGGCGCCAACCTCGCCTTCGGCGTGCTGCTGGGCGGCCTGCCCAGCATCGGGCTGCCGGCCATGGGCATGATCATCGCGATCTACGCGCTCACCATCATCTCCAGCATGGCGGGCGAGCACTTCAGGCTGCGCGACGTGCTGATCCTCGCGACCATCCTGGCGGCCGGCAGCTACGTGGCGTTCATCTGGGCGCTGAAGCTGCAGATCCAGGTCTGGCCCACCTTCATCGCAGGTTGAGGAGCACACCGCCATGGAACTCTTCAACAACCTCGCGACCGGCTTCGGCGTCGCGTTCACTTTCACCAACCTGCTGTACTGCCTGATCGGCTGCATCCTGGGCACGCTGATCGGCGTGCTCCCGGGCATCGGCCCCGTCGCGACCATCGCGATGCTGCTGCCGGCCACCTATGCGCTGCCGCCCGTGTCGGCGCTGATCATGCTGGCCGGCATCTACTACGGCGCCCAGTACGGGGGCTCCACCACCGCCATCCTGGTGAACCTGCCGGGAGAGTCCTCGTCGGTGGTCACCTGCATCGACGGCTACCAGATGGCAAGGCAGGGCCGCGCGGGCCCGGCACTCGCCGCCGCCGGCCTGGGCTCGTTCTTCGCGGGCTGCGTGGGCACGCTGATCCTGGCCGCCTTCGCGCCGCCTCTGACCGAACTGGCCTTCAAGTTCGGCCCTGCCGAGTACTTCTCGCTGATGGTGCTGGGCCTGATCGGCGCGGTGGTGCTGGCTTCGGGCTCGCTGCTGAAGGCGGTGGCGATGATCGTGCTGGGCCTGCTGCTGGGCATCGTGGGCACCGACGTCAACTCGGGCGTGGCGCGCTACAGCTTCGACATTCCGGAGCTCACCGACGGCATCGGCTTCGTGGTCATCGCCATGGGCGTGTTCGGCTACGGCGAGATCATCGGCAACCTCTCGCAGCCCGACGACGAGCGCGAGGTGTTCACGCACAAGGTCAAGGGCCTGTGGCCCACCAAGGACGACTTCAAGCGCATGCTGCCCGCGGTGCTGCGCGGCACGGCCCTCGGCTCGGCCCTGGGCATCCTGCCGGGCGGTGGCGCGCTGCTGGCCTCCTTCGCCTCCTACGCGCTGGAGAAAAAGATCCGCATGCGCCCCGGCGAAGTGGCCTTCGGCAAGGGCAACATCCGCGGCGTGGCATCGCCGGAGTCGGCCAACAACGCCGGCGCGCAGACCTCCTTCATCCCGCTGCTGACGCTTGGCATTCCGCCCAACGCGGTGATGGCGCTGATGGTGGGCGCGATGACCATCCACAACATCCAGCCGGGACCGCAGGTGATGACCAGCAACCCGGAGCTCTTCTGGGGCCTGATCGCCTCCATGTGGATCGGCAACGCGATGCTGATCATCCTGAACCTGCCGCTGATCGGCATGTGGATCAAGCTGCTGACGGTGCCCTACAAGTTCCTGTTCCCGGCCATCGTGCTGTTCTGCGCGATCGGCGTGTACTCGACCAACAACAACACCTTCGACGTGTGGATGGTGGCGGCCTTCGGCTTCATCGGCTACCTCTTCATCAAGCTGCGCACCGAGCCCGCGCCGCTGCTGCTGGGCTTCATCCTGGGGCCGATGATGGAAGAGAACCTGCGCCGGGCGCTGCTGCTGTCGCGCGGGGCGTGGAGCGTATTCGTCACGCGGCCGCTGTCGGCGGGGCTCCTGATCGCTGCTGTCCTGCTGCTGGGCATCGTGCTTCTCCCGGCCATCAAGGCCAAGCGCGAAGAGGCGTTTGTAGAGGATTGAGCCTCAGCGCACGAGCAAAGGCAGCAGCAACAGCTGCCACGCGAGCCCCAGCAGGGCCGAGGCGAGCACCACCGGGATCACACCGGCCTTGAAGCGGAACAGCGCCACGGCGGCGATCAGCCCGATCGCCGCCGATGCCGCGTCGAAGCCTCCCCCGGCTCCCTTCGGCCACAGCACGTGCCAGGCGAAGAACACCGCCAGGTTGACGATCACGCCCACCACCGCTGCCGTGATGGCCGTGAGCGGCGCGGTGAGCTTCAGGTTGCCGTGCGTCGACTCGATGAAGGGACCGCCCAGCAGGATGAAGAGGAACGACGGCAGGAAGGTGAAGAAGCTCACCACCGTCGCCGCCACCGCGCCCGCAGTGAAAAGCGAACCGGTGCCGAACAGCGCCTGGTTCCAGCCGCCGACGAAGCCCACGAAGGACACCACCATGATCAGCGGCCCCGGCGTGGTCTCGCCCAGCGCGAGGCCGTCGATCATCTGCGTGGCGCCGAGCCAGCCGTAGTGGTCGACGGCGCCCTGGAACACGTAGGGCAGCACCGCATAGGCGCCGCCGAAGGTCAGCAGCGCGGCCTTGGTGAAGAACCAGCCCATCTGCGTGAGCGTGCCGTGCCAGCCGTACAGCGCCGTGAGCGCGCCCATGGCGCCCAGCCACAGCGCGAGGAACACGCCCAGCACGCGCCAGAAGCGGCCCCAGCCGAAGCGCGCGTGCGCGGGCGTGGGGGTGTCGTCGTCGATGAGCGCCGGGCCGGCGGAAGCCACCGCCGCGCCATGCCCGCCGCCGGGCGCGAAGCGCTCCGGCGCCACCCGGCTGCCGAAATAGCCGATGGCTGCGGCCGCCAGCACGATCAGCGGAAAGGGCACGCTCAGCGCGAAGATCGCCGCGAAGGCCGCCGCCGCGATCGCCCACAGCCATGCGTTCTTCAGCACCCGCGAGCCGATGCGCCAGGCCGCGAACAGCACGATGGCCGTCACGGCAGGCTTCACGCCGTACAGCAGCCCCGCCACCGCCGGCACCTGCCCGTAGGCCATGTAGACCCACGACAGCGCGATCAGGATGAAGAGCGAGGGCAGCACGAACAGCGCCCCCGCCGCGATGCCGCCCCAGGTGCGATGCATGAGCCAGCCGATGTAGGTGGCGAGCTGCTGGGCCTCGGGGCCGGGCAGCAGCATGCAGTAGTTGAGGGCGTGGAGGAATCGCTTCTCCGAGATCCAGCGCCTGCGCTCCACCAGCTCCTGGTGCATCAGCGCGATCTGCCCGGCCGGCCCGCCGAAGCTGATGAAGCCCAGCTTGAGCCAGTAGCCGAAGGCCTGCCAGAAGCTGACGGGAACGGGCCGCTCGACGGGATCTTGGGGAGAGGACATCGGGCGACTTTCGTGTTGCGCTATTTCAGGAATGCGTCGTAGGCGGTCTTCAGTATCAGCGCGCTCACCACCACGATGAACACCACCCGCACGAAGCCCGCGCCGTGCTTCAGTGCAACCCGCGTGCCCAGCACGCTGCCGGCCACGTTGGCCACAGCCATCACCAGCCCGTAGTGCCACCAGACGTGGCCCTTGGCCGCCAGCAAAATCAGCGCGGCGGCGTTGGTCAGCGTGTTGATGATCTTGGCCGAAGCCGAGGCGTTGAGGAAGTCGTAGCCCATCCAGCGCACGAAGAGGAACACCAGGAAGCTGCCCGCACCCGGCCCGAAGAAGCCGTCGTACAGCCCGATCGACAGGCCGATGGTGCAGGCCGCCAGCGTCTCCGCCCTGCCCGAGAAGCGCGGCGCGTGCATGCGGCCCATGTCCTTGCGCGCCAGCGTGTACAGCAGCACGCCCAGCAGGATGAGCGGCAGCGCCTTGCGCAGGAAGTCGCCCGGAAACATGGTGACGCCCCAGGCGCCCAGCATCGAGCCGGCAAAGCCGAGCAGCGCGGCCGGCCACAGCGCGCCCCAGCGCATCTGCACCCGCTGGCTGAACTGGGCCGCGGCGGCGGCCGTGCCCCAGATGGACGCGCTCTTGTTGGTGCCCAGCAGGGTCGCGGGCGGTGCGCCCGGGAACACGGCGAACAGCGCAGGCACCAGGATCAGGCCGCCTCCGCCCACGATCGAATCGACAAAACCCGCGAGCGCAGAGGCGCCCGTGACCACCAGCATTTCCATAGGGCCCGGATTGTCTCACCCCGGTGCTATCGAAAAAGTAGCTGGAATGGCCGATGCCCAAGCCCCGCACAAATAAAAAAGGCGCCGACCAGCGGCGCCTTTCAAGCTTGGACAGGCATCTCGTACGGAGCCTTTGAAGAATTTTTATTGTTGCTTGGGGGTTTGTCTCCTCGGACCCTCGGCACACGAGCAGGGCCCGTTCGCGAGTGCGCAGACTTTAGGGGCACGCACCGCCTCAGTGCATAGGGAATTACCCGCTTTGCCTTACGCGGGAAGCCCGATTTGCAAACCAAAGTGTTTCTGATAGTTAACGACGTGGCACGACTTGTGCACGGGGCGCCTGAGTCCACCACATGAAGAAGAAAGCGACCATGGCCCTGGCACCGCAAGCCTCCATCAACGCGGCAGACACCGCATGGATGATGACCTCGACCGCGCTGGTGCTGCTGATGACGCTGCCCGGCATCGCTCTCTTCTACGCGGGCATGGTGCGCCGCAAGAACGTGCTGGCCACCATGGCCGCGGTGGTGGCGATCGCCTCGACGGTCTCGCTGACCTGGTTCGCGGTGGGCTATTCGCTGGCTTTCACCGAGGGCTGGCCCTGGCTCGGCGGCTCCGGGCGCTTCTGGTTCTCGGGCTTCGACTACCTGAAGGAGGCCGGCCAGCTCGCGGTGAGCCACGTGGCGCCCAACGTGCCCGAGTCGGTCTACGCGATGTTCCAGCTGACCTTCGCGATCATCACCACGGCGCTGGTGCTCGGCGCCTTCGTCGAGCGCATGCGCTTCTCGGCGATCCTTTGGTTCGCGCTGCTGTGGAGCGTGCTGGTCTACGCACCCGTCGCGCACTGGGTGTGGGAGCCGGGCGGCTGGCTCGCGCAGATGGGCGCGCTCGACTTCGCGGGCGGCTCGGTGGTGCACGTCAACGCCGGCATCGCCGGGCTCGTGTGCGCCTACGCCCTCGGCTCGCGCAAGGGCTACGGCCGCGAGGCCTTCGAGCCCTACAACCTGGCTTTCACCATGACCGGCGCCGGCCTGCTGTGGGTGGGCTGGTTCGGCTTCAATGCCGGCTCGGCGGTGGCGGCCGACGGGCGCGCGGGGCTGGCGATGCTGGTCACGCACATCGCGGCGGCTGCCGGCGCCATGAGCTGGATGCTCGGCGAATGGATCGTGCGGCGCAGCCCCTCGCTGCTGGGCCTGTGCTCGGGCCTCGTGGCCGGGCTGGTGGCCATCACGCCGGCGGCCGGCTTCGTCACGCCGCCGGCCGCGCTGGCCATCGGCGCCATCGCGGGGCTGGCCTGCTATTGGGGCGCCACCGGCCTGAAGCACCTGCTGGGGGCGGACGACTCGCTCGACGTGTTCGGCGTGCACGGCATCGGCGGCATCGTGGGTGCGCTGCTGACGGGCGTGTTCGCCGACGCACGCATCTCGGGCGCCACCGGCGACGTGCTGACGCAGGCGATCGCGGTCGGCAGCGTGGCCATCTTCAGTGCGACGGGCACGGCCGTGGTGCTGTTCCTGGTGCACGTCATCGTCGGCCTGCGCGTCGATGCCGACAGCGAGCAGCTGGGCCTCGATCTTGCACAGCACAGGGAACATCTCGGGAGCAGTTGACCCACCGCCGGAGGAAACAAGCCATGTCCCCATCCATGTCAGAAAGCGAACGCATCGCCCTCGCCGCCCGCCTCCACGTGGCGCTGCGGCGAAAGCACGGCCGCGTGACCGACACCGAATGGATGGCGACCAATGCCGAGTACGCCGCCGAGATCGTGCGCATGACGCGCGCGCACGCCGCCGACACCAAGGACGAGGAGCTCTACCTGCTCGCCACCCGCCTGGAGCAGGCGATGGAACCGCTGGCACGCGCCGCGCGCCTGGCGGCGCGCCAGCCCGACGGCCAGCCGCCCACGCCCCCACCGCGGTACGTAGGCGGCCTGCGCTGAGGCTTGCTCAGCCCTCCAGCGCAGCCTTGCGAATCGACTGCAGCGTGCTGCCCGGCGTGATGGCCTCCGGGTCCAGCAGGCAGTGCAGGATCGCCGGCTTGCCGCTGGCGCGCGCACGGGCCAGCGCGGGGCCGAACTCTTCGGTGCTCTCGACGCGCTCGCCGTGCCCGCCGAACACCTCCGCGTAACCACGGAAGTCCGGGTTCTTCAGCTGCGTGGCGCTGATGCGGCCGGGGTAGTGCTTTTCCTGGTGCATGCGGATGGTGCCGTACATGGCGTTGTCCAGCAGCACCACGATGATCGGCAGGCCGTACTGCACGGCGGTGGCGAATTCCTGGCCGTGCATCATGAAGTCGCCGTCGCCCGCGAACACCACCACCTCGCGCTGCGGCCACAGGCGCTTGGCGCCGACGCCGGCCGGCAGGCCGTAGCCCATGGAGCCGCTGGTGGGAGCGAGCTGGCTCGCGTACGCGCGGAACGGCCAGAAGCGGTGCACCCAGGTGGCGAAGTTGCCCGCGCCGTTGCAGAAGATGGTGTCGGCCGGCAGCACCTCGCGCAGGTGCTGCATGACCTCGCCCATCTGCAGCGCGCCCGGAATGCGGATCGGCGACGGGTCGCTCCAGCGCAGGAAGTCTTGGCGAGCGGTCTTCGTTTCCGCCGCCCAGGCCGGAACCTGCGCGGGGCGCAGCGTGGAAACGGCTTCGGCGAATGCCTGCGGCGTGGCATGGATGCCCAGCGCCGGGCGATACAGCTTGCCCAGCTCGTCGGCGTCGGCATGCACGTGCACCAGCGCCTGCTTCGGCTGCGGGATGGACAGCAGCTCATAGCCCTGCGACGGCACCTCCGACAGGCGCCCGCCGGCCAGCAGGATGAGATCGGCGTTGCGAATGCGCTCCAGCATCTTCGGATTGACGCCCAGCCCGAGGTCGCCCGCGTAGCAGGGATGCTCGGCCGACATCAGCATCTGGCGGCGGAACGAGCAGTACACGGGCAGCGAGAAGGCCGCGGCGAAATCCGCGAACTGGCGCGACGCCTTCTCCGACCAGCGGCTGCCGCCCAAGACGACCACCGGCCGCTGCGCCTGCGACAGCCGCTGCTGCAGCTCGGCGAGCTGCGCCGCGCCGGGGTGGGTTTCGGTAACGGCGTACGGCTTCGCGTCGGCCACCGTCGCGGCCTCGGTCAGCATGTCTTCCGGCAGCGCGATCACCACCGGGCCGGGTCGGCCCGAGGTGGCGACATGGAAGGCGCGCGAGACCAGCTCGGGCACGCGCGCCGGGTCGTCGATCTGCACCACCCACTTGGCCATGGTGCCGAACACCGCGCCGTAGTCCAGCTCCTGGAAGGCCTCGCGCCCCAGCGCTTCGCGCGCGACCTGGCCGACGAAGAGCAGCAGCGGCGTCGAATCCTGGTGCGCGATGTGCACCCCGGCCGACGCATTGGTGGCGCCCGGCCCGCGCGTGACGAAGCACACGCCCGGCCTGCCGGTGAGCTTGCCCTGGGCCTCGGCCATCATCGTCGCGCCGCCTTCCTGGCGGCACACGGTCACGTCGATGGAGGCGTCGTGCAGCGCGTCGAGCACGGCGAGAAAGCTCTCGCCGGGCACGCAGAAGAGCTGCTCGACGCCGTGGGTGACGAGTTGGTCGACCAGGATCTGGCCGCCGGTGCGGGGTGTGGTCATGGGGTTTCCGATGAAATGAAAAAGGCCGATGGGTCGCTCACTCGAGCGCGGCGCAGGCGGCGGCGATGCGCTCGCAGGCCTCCTGCAGCTGCGCCATCGAGGTCGCGTACGAGATGCGGAAATACGGCGCCAGCCCGAACACGCTGCCCGGCACCACCGCCACCTCGAAGTCCTGCAGCAGGTAGCGGCAGAAGTCGCTGTCGCTGTGCAGCAGCGCGCCGCCGCGCGTGCGCCTGCCGAGCACGCCGGCGCAGCTCGCGAATGTGTAGAACGCGCCTTCGGGCACGCGGCAGTGCAGGCCTGGCGCGCGGTTCAGCGCGGCGACCACGAAGTCGCGCCGCGCCTGGAAGTCGGCGCAGCGCTCGGCCACGATGTCCTGCGGCCCGGTCAGCGCCTCGATGGCGGCCGCCTGGCTGATGGACGAGGGGCAGGAGGTGGTCTGGCTCTGCACCACCGCCATCGCTGCAATCAGCGCGCGCGGCCCCGCGCCGTAGCCCACGCGCCAGCCGGTCATCGCATAGGCCTTGGACACGCCGTTCACCGTCAGCGTGCGCTCGCGCAGGCGCGGCTCCACCGCCGCCGGCGTGGCGAAGGCCAGACCGTCGTAGAGGATGTGCTCGTAGATGTCGTCCGCCAGCACCCAGACCTGCGGATGGCGCAGCAGCACCTCGCACAGCGGCTTGAGCTGCGCAGCGCTGTAGGCCGCGCCGCTCGGGTTCGAGGGCGAATTCAGGAAGAGCCAGCGCGTGCGCGGCGTGATGGCCGCCTCCAGCTGCGCCGCGTCGAGCCTGAAGCCGTTCGCTTCGGTACAGGCCACCGGCACGGGCACGCCGCCGCAGACCTGCACGATGTCGGCGTACGAGGTCCAGTACGGCGCGGGCAGGATCACCTCGTCGCCCGGGTCCAGGCTGGCCATCAGCGCGTTGAAGATCACCTGCTTGGCGCCCGCGCTCACGCTGATCTCGTCGAGCGCGAAGTCGAGCGCGTTGTCGCGCCTGAATTTCAGCTGCACCGCCGCCTTCATCGCCGGGCTGCCGTCGAGCACCGTATAGCGCGTGTCGCCCCGGCCGATGGCGCGCACGGCAGCGTCGCGCACGTTCTGCGGCGTGTCGAAGTCGGGCTCGCCCGCACCCAGAACGATCACCGGGCGCCCCGCGCGCTTGAGCGCGTTGGCGTGGTCGGTGATGCGCAGGATCTCCGAGACGCCAATGGCGCGCACGCGCTGCGCAGGAGAAAAGACGACGGGGGCGACTGTGTCTGCGGTCACTTGGCGTAGGCCTCCAGCGGCTTGTCGTTGGGCTCGGCGATGAGCTGCTTCAGCGTCGCGCTCATCGGCAGGTTCAGGCTGGTGTTCTTCGGCGGAATGGCTGCGACGAACCACTTGCCGTAGATCTTCTCGAGCTCGCCGCTCTTCATCATGCGGCGCAGCGAGTCGTCCACCGCCGACTTGAAGGCCGGGTCGTCCTTGCGGAACAGCAGCGCGATCGGCTCCGAGCCCAGCGGCTCGCCCACGATGCGGTAGGCCGAGGGGTTCTTCGAGTTCGCGATGATCCCGGCCAGCAGGTTGTCGTCGAGCACGAAGGCATCGGCGCGGCCCGCCTCCATCAGCAGGAAGCTCTCCAGGTGGTCCTTGCCGAGCAAGGTGTTGTAAGAGACGTTCTGCGCGCGCTCGCGCTTGCGAAGAAGCTGCACCGCGGTGGTGCCGCTGGAGGCCGACACGTTGCGGCCCGCGAGCTGGTCGAGGCTGGTGATGCCCGAGTCGACCCTGGTGGCCATGCGCACCTCGCTCACGTAGGTGGTGAGCGCGAAAGCCACCAGCTGCTGGCGCGCCATGTTGTTGGTGGTGGGGCCGCAGCCGATGTCCAGCGTGCCGTTCTGCACCAGCGGGATGGTGTTCTGCGCGGTCACGGCCATGTATTCGAGCCTGGCCTGCGGCGCGATGTCCTTCAGCACGCGCTCGCACAGCTCGACGTGATAGCCCACGTACTTCTCGCCCGCGCCCAGCATGTAGGCCATGGGCGGCGAAGCCTCGCGCACGCCGAGCACCACCTTGCCGCTGGACCTGATCTTGTCGAGCGTGCCGCCGGCGGCGGTCTGGGCGGCGGCGCCGAACGAAAGCGCCAGCAGCGCGGCCGCGGCAATGGTCTTGAAGGCGATGTTCATGTGCTCTGTCTCCTGATGGTTGTTTTTGACGGGGAGGCGAAGGCCGTCCCGACCTCGCACGGCCCTTTCGCGGGACATCGCGGAACCGGCTTTGCCGGGCCGCCGATGTCGCCCCCGGTGAGGGGGTTGGCGTAGCGACACGAAGTGCGCGAAGCCTGGGGGGAGGGACTCAGTCCCCGATGTCGAAGGTCACGCCCTGAGCGAGGGGCAGTGCCGTGGAGTAGTTGATGGTGTTGGTGGCGCGGCGCATGTACGCCTTCCAGCTGTCGGAGCCGGCTTCGCGTCCGCCGCCGGTTTCCTTCTCGCCGCCGAAGGCACCGCCGATCTCGGCGCCGCTCGGGCCGATGTTGACGTTGGCGATGCCGCAGTCCGAGCCCGAGCTCGACATGAAGCGCTCGGCCTCGCGCATGTTCAGCGTGAAGATCGACGACGACAGGCCCGCGCCCACCGCGTTGTGCTGCTCGATGGCCTCGTCGAGCGAGCTGTAGCGCACTACATAAAGGATGGGCGCGAAGGTCTCGCGCAGCACCGGGCCCTCGTGCGACGTCAACTCCACCAGCGCGGGGCGCACGTAGTAGGCGTCGCTCGTGCCGATGCCCTCCACGCGCTGGCCGCCGTGCACGGTGGCGCCGATCTCGCGGCTTTCGGAGAGCGCCTTCTGCATGCCGTCGAAGGCCGCGCGGTCGATCAGCGGACCGACCAGCGTGCCGGCCTCGCGCGGATCGCCCACCTGCACGCTGCCGTAGACCTTGGCGAGCTTGGGCACCAGCTGTTCGTACACGCTCTCGTGCACGAAGAGGCGCCGCAGCGTGGTGCAGCGCTGGCCGGCCGTGCCCATGGCCGCGAAGGCGATGCCGCGCAGCGCGAGGCCGAGGTCGGCCGAGGGCGTGACGATGGCGGCGTTGTTGCCGCCGAGTTCGAGAATGGCGCGGGCGAAGCGCGCGGCCAGCTTCGGCCCCACCTGCCGGCCCATGGCGGTCGAGCCGGTGGCCGAGAGAACGGGCACGCGGTGGTCGTCCACCAGCAGCTCGCCGATGTCGCGCTGGCCCAGCAGCAGGCCCAGCAGGCCCTCGGGCGCGTCGCCGAAGCGTGCGATGGCGCGCTGCGCGATGGCGTGCACGGCCAGCGCGGTCAGCGGCGTCTTTTCGGAAGGCTTCCACACCACCGGGTCGCCGCACACCAGCGCCAGCGCCGCGTTCCACGACCACACCGCCACCGGGAAGTTGAAGGCCGAGATCACGCCGCACACGCCCAGCGGATGCCAGGTTTCCATCATCCGGTGCTCCGCGCGCTCGGTGGCCAGCGTGAGGCCGTAGATCTGGCGCGAGAGGCCGACCGCGAAGTCGCAGATGTCGATCATCTCCTGCACCTCGCCCGCGCCCTCGGACGGGATCTTGCCGGCCTCCAGCGTCACGAGGCGGCCCAGGTCGGCCTTGGCGGCACGCAGTTCCTCGCCCAACAGCCGCACCAGCTCGCCGCGGCGCGGCACCGGCACGTTGCGCCAGGCCTTGAAGGCCTCGTGCGCGCGGCCGATCACCGCCGTCGCTTCGGCCGGCGAGGTCTGCGGCACCTGCGCCACCACTTCGCCGCTGACGGGCGAACGCACCGTCAGCTCGCCGCCGGTGTGGGCCGCGCGGGGCACGCCCAGGCGCTGCAGCAGCTGTTCGACTTCGGTGGCGACGGGAAGAGAGGTCTGGGCTTCGGACATGAGCACGCTCCGGGGGACAGGTGAAGGGAAAACGGGAAGGCGGCGAGAGGCCTGATCCGGCCAATATCAGCGAATCCCGCGCGATTGCCTAATGAAAATATGGAAGGACCTGATGCGTTTCAGGAAGGATCCCGGCCTTTTGATGTGCGTCTAGCGCACCAACCGGGCCGCCGCCAGGACCCACAGCGCCACCAGCACCGCATTGCTCGCCGCGAACACGTACAACCGGTGCAGCACGTGGTTGTAGGTCAGGTGCACCGCGCTATGCAGCGCCCGCAGCCCCACGTAGGCCCAGGCCAGCCACACGGCCGCGGGCGTCGGCTGCGCCGCCACGTAGAAGACCAGGCACACCACGTAGAACAGCACCGGCAGCTCCAGCAGGTTCATGTAGTTGCGGTTGGGAATGCGCACCGCATCCGGCACCGCCGCCGACTCGCCCAGCCTGAAATCGGCCGCCCGGACTTCGCGGCGCAGAACGGCGCGCACGCGCGTGAAGGGAATGAGCAGCAGCACCATGCCGGTGAGGGCCGCGAGGGCGAAGACGGGGTAGAGGATCGAGGGGTTGTTCATGGTCGGCTCCCTGCTCAGCCCGGCCCGGAGGCCTCCGGCAACGGAATCTTCTGCCCCGCCGGCGAACTCGCCAGGCTCTGCGCCGGCCGCCTCAGCGTCGCATCGAAGGGGTTGATCCTCGGCCCGATCGCCGCCGCCTCGCGTTTCAGCAGCTCCACCACCGTCGGCATGCGGTCGGCGTTGAGCCGGTCGGCGATGGTGCCCACGCTCAGCGCGGCCACCGCGCGGCCTTCGCGGTCGAGGATGGGCACGGCCACGCCGGCCATGCCTTCGAGCAGGCCGGTGTTGCGCCCCGCGTAGCCCTGCTGCCGCACGCGCTCGATCTCGGTGCGCAGGTAGACCTCGTCGTACACGCCGTACTCGCGCACGCGAGAGAGATTGAAGCGGATGACTTCCTCGCGCTCGGCCTCGGGCAGGAAGGCCAGGATCGCGAGCGCGCCCTGCCCCACGCCCAGCGCGATGCGCCCGCCGATGTCGCCGGTGAAGGAGCGGATGGGAAAGGGCCCTTCGCTCCTGTCGAGGCACACGGCGTCGAAGCCGCTGCGCGCCAGCAGGAAGATGCTGTCGCCGAGGCTAGCGCACAGCCGCAGCAGCACGGGCCGGCAGATGGAGCGCAGGTCGCCGGGGTTGCCCGCGCTGGCGGCCAGCGCGAAGAAATCGATGCTCAGGCGGTAGAGCTTGCTGCGCTCGTCCTGCTCGACCATGCCTTCGGCGATGAGCGACTGCAGCAGGCGGTGCGTGGTGGCCTGGGTGAGGCCGACCGAGCGCGCGATCTGCGTTACGCGCCCGCCCTCGGCCTGCACCGCGCCGAGCGCGCGGATCACCGAAAAGACGCGCGGCACGCCGCCGCTGGCCGCCGCGTTCGCCCCTGTGCCGGCCGGGGTGTTCGCCGAAGAGCTATCCATACCTTCCTCCTGCGGAATTCGATTCATTAATCGAAGCCATGATATTCCATTGAACGGAATAAATCGAAGAAAGATTCTGATTAATGGAATACCCGATGCGATCTGGCTCAATCGTTGCAATAGAGTGAATTAAGGACAGCAAGCTGTCCATGGCCCGCACCAAGTCGAAGCAAGGTGCCTGAAGCCATCTTTTCGCCCCCGAAGAAAGGCCCGTTCCATGTCATTCCTGCGGCTCACCGACGTGACCAAGTTCTATGGCGCCACCCGTGCGGTGACGGACATGAATCTCTCGGTGGAAAAGGGCGAGTTCGTCTCGCTGCTCGGTCCTTCGGGCTGCGGCAAGACGACCACGCTCCAGATGATCGCGGGCTTCGAGGCGGTGAGCAGCGGCCGCATCGAGCTCGCGGGCAAGGACATCACGCACGCCAAGGCCAACACGCGCGGGCTGGGCATCGTGTTCCAGACCTACGCCCTCTTCCCGCACATGACGGTGGCCGACAACGTGAGCTTCGGCCTGGAGATGCGCAGGATGCCGAAGGCCGAGCGCACCGAACGGGTGAAGCAGGCGCTGGCGCTGGTGCACCTCGAGCAGCACGCCGCGCGCTACCCGCGCGAGCTTTCGGGCGGCCAGCGGCAGCGGGTGGCGCTGGCGCGCGCGCTGGTGATCGAGCCGCCGGTGCTGCTGCTGGACGAGCCGCTGTCGAACCTCGACGCCAAGCTGCGCGAGGAGATGCAGTTCGAGCTGCGCCAGATCCAGCGCAAGGTCGGCACCACCACGGTGATGGTCACGCACGACCAGAGCGAGGCCATGTCGATCAGCGACCGCGTGGTGGTGATGGAGGGCGGGCGCGCCACGCAGATCGACCATCCGCAGCGCGTGTACGAGCATCCGGGCACGCGCTTCATCTCCACCTTCGTGGGCAAGGCCAACCTGCTGGATTGCCGCGTGTCGGGCAGCGGCCCCGGGCGCACCTGCGTGGAGGTGGGCGCGCTCTCGCTGGACGTGGACGACACCGGCTTCAGTGTCGACGCCGCAGCGCTGCTGAGCGTGCGGCCCGAGAAGCTGCAGCTGGTGCCGCCGGGCGGCGGCCGCATCGACGGCGAGGTGCTGGAGCGCTTCTTCCTCGGCAGCCAGTGGCTCTACCGCGTGGCGACTTCGGTGGGCGAGCTCATGGTGCTGAGCCCCAACGACGGGCGCGAGGCCCTCGCCGAAGGCAGCCGTACGGGCATCGACTGGCCGGCGCATTGCATGCGGCTTCTGCCGGCCGATGAAAGGGTTGTCGCGGCATGAGCAGCGCATCGAAAAGCAAGGCCACCGCATGGTGGCTCTCCGGCCCCGCGCTGCTGCTGTTCACGGTGCTGCTGGTGGTGCCGCTCGGGCTCACCGCAGTGCTGTCGTTCAACGTCTACGACCCGGCCACGGGGCCGAAGTCGGGCGAGTTCACGCTCGCGCACTACGCGCTGGTGTTCTCCGACTCCTACTACCTCGGCATCTTCTGGCGCACCTTCTGGGTCTCGGCGCTGGTCACGCTGATCTGCGTGCTGATCGGCGCGCCCGAAGCCTATGTGCTCAGCCGCATGCGCAACCCGTGGCGCTCGGCGCTGCTGCTGGTGGTGCTTGCGCCGCTGCTGGTCTCGGTGGTGGTGCGGGCCTTCGGCTGGAGCATGCTGCTGGGCCCCGAGGGCGCGGTGAACGCGCTGCTGCAGCTGCTGGGCATCGGGCCGGTGAAGATCCTCTACACCAGCGCGGCAGTGGTCATCGCGCTGGTGCACGTGATGCTGCCCTTCATGGTGATCCCGGTGTGGACCTCGCTGCAGAAGCTCGACCCCGGCGTGGAGAACGCCGCCCTCTCGCTCAACGCCACGCCCTTCACCACATTGCGTCGCATCGTGCTGCCGCAGGTGATGCCGGGCATTCTCTCGGGCAGCCTGATCGTGTTCGGGCTGGCGGCGAGTTCCTTCGCCATCCCGGGGCTCCTGGGCGGACGCCGGCTGAAGATGGTCGCGACCATCGTCTACGACGAGTACCTGAGCGAACTCAACTGGCCGCTGGGCGCGGCGGTGGCGCTGGTGCTTCTCGTCGCCAATCTCGCGGTGATGCTGAGCTACAACCGCCTCGTCGAAGGCCGCTACAAGAAAGCGCTGGGGTGAACCGATGAGCAGAAACGGCCCCATCGCCCTCGCGTTCAACGCGCTCGTCATCGTCTTCATGCTGGCACCGCTGGTGGTGGTGTGCGTGGTGGCGTTCACGCCCGAGAACACGCTGACGATCCCCACCACGCATTTCTCGCTGCGCTGGTTCGAGGCGGTGTTCGCGCACCCCGACTTCATGCAGTCGTTCTGGAACAGCCTGTGGCTCGCGCTGAGCTCGGCCACCATCGCGACGCTGCTCGCGGTGCCGGCCGGCATGGCGATCACGCGCTACGAGTTTGCGGGGCGCGACTTCCTCAACGGCCTGTTCCTCTCGCCGCTGATCGTGCCGCACCTGGTGCTTGGCGTGGCGCTGCTGCGCCTGTTCTCGCTGGTGGGCGGCGCTGGCAGCTTCGGCTGGCTGGTGCTGGCGCATGCGCTCATCGTCACGCCCTACACGCTGCGACTGGTGGTGGCGGCGCTGGTGGGCTTCGACCGCAGCGCCGAGCAGGCCGCGCTCTCGCTGGGTGCGAGCCAGGCCACCGTGTTCCGCCGCATCACGCTGCCGATGATCCTGCCGGGCGTGACCGGCGGCTGGATGCTGTCGTTCATCAACAGCTTCGACGAAGTGACGATGTCCATCTTCGTCACCTCGCCGAGCACGGTGACGCTGCCGGTGCGCATGTACATGTACGCGACCGAATCCATCGACCCGCTGATGGCCGCCGTGTCGGCGCTGATGGTGGCGGTGACGGCCTTCGCGATGGTGCTGCTCGATCGCGTCTACGGGCTCGACCGCGTGCTGGTGGGGCGCAGATAGATGACCATGAAAACACACGCCCTGCTCCACCGCGTGGCCGAGAAGACCGGCCGCGCGACGGTGCCGTTCACGCTCGACGGCGAATCCGCGAGCGCATTGGCCGGCGACACCGTGCTGACCGCCGTGCTCACCCAGTGCGGCCAATTGCGCCGCAACGAGTTCAGCGGCCTGCCGCGCGCGGGCTTCTGCATGATGGGCGCCTGCCAGGACTGCTGGATCTCCACCGGCGAAGGCGAGCGCGTTCGCGCCTGCTCGACCTTCATCGCGCCGGGCATGGCGCTGGTCACGGGAAAGGACGGCGCATGAGCGCGACAGCAACACCGGCAGCGACAGGCGAAGTCCGCCCGGTGATCGTCGGCGCAGGTCCGGCCGGCGTGCGCGCCGCGCAAACGCTCGTGGCGCACGGCCTGAAGCCGGTGGTGATCGATGAGGCCTCGCGCGCCGGCGGCCAGATCTACCGCCGTCCTCCTCCCGGCCTGACGGCGCGCGACAAGCAGACGCTCTACGGCTTCGAGTCGAAGCGCGCCGACGCTGTGCACAACGCCTTCGAGGCGCTGCAGGGCCGCATCGAACACCATGCCGACAGCCTCGCGTGGAACGCGCAGGACCAGGCGCTCGACGTGATGCACAACCCCACGCGCAGCAACCGCCGCGTGGCCTACAGTCACCTGATCGTCGCGACCGGCGCCACCGACCGCGTGCTGCCGCTACCAGGCTGGACGCTGCCGGGCGTCTACACGCTGGGCGGCGCGCAGGTGGCGCTCAAGTTCCAGGGCTGCGCCATCGGGCGGCGCGTGGTGTTCATGGGCACCGGGCCGCTGCTCTACCTGGTGGCTTACCAATATGCGAAGGCCGGCGTCGACGTGGCAGCGGTGCTCGACACGGCGCGCCTGGCCGACCAGATCGCCGCTGCGCCAGCGATGCTGGCGCAGCCGGCCGTGCTCGCGAAGGGCATGTATTACGTGGGCTGGCTGCGCGCGCACGGCGTTGCGCTGCATGGCGGCGTGCGTCCGCTGCGCGTGCTCGGCGACGAGGCGCAGGGCCGCGTCACCGGCGTGGCCTGGCTCGACGGCGGGAACGAGCGCACGATCGAATGCGATGCGATCGGCTTCGGCTACGCGCTGCGCTCGGAGACGCAACTCGCCGACCTGCTCGGCTGCCGCTTCGACTACGCGCCGCTGCACCGCGCGCACCTGCCGGTGCGCGACGCGGCGGGACGCTCCAGCGTGCCGGGCGTGTACCTCGCGGGCGACGGCGCCGGCATCATGGGCGCGGATGCGGCCGAGTGGGCTGGCGAGCGCGCGGCGCTGGCGCTGCTGCAGGATGCCGGCATCGCCATCGACACCGCGCGTGCGTCGGAGCTCGAACGCAAGCTCGAAAAGCTCGCCGGCTTCCGCCAGGGCCTGGAGCGCGCCTTTCCCGTGCCGCAGGACTGGGCGGAGAACGCGGCCGACGACCTCGTCATCTGCCGCTGCGAGAACGTCACCGCCGGCACGTTGCGCCAGACCATCGCCAACACCGGCGCCGACGAGATGAATCGCCTGAAGGCCCTGTCGCGCGTCGGCATGGGCCGCTGCCAGGGGCGCATGTGCGGCACGGCCGCGGCCGAGATCCTCGCGCACGCGACGCGGCAGCCGCTGCAGCAGGTAGGCCGGCTGCGCGGGCAGGCGCCGATCAAGCCGATCCCGATCCGGCTCGTGCCGGCCGAAGGGAGCGGCGCATGAGTTCGATCAGGAAGCTTCGCACCGACGTCGCCATCGTCGGCGGCGGCATCGTCGGCTCTTCCGCCGCGCTGGCGCTGCGCCGCATGGGCGTCGGCGTGGTGCTGCTAGAGCGCGACCTCTGCGGCTCACGTTCCAGCGGCGTGAACTACGGCGGCGTACGCCGCCAGGGCCGGCCGGTGAGCCAATTGCCGCTGGCGCAGCGTGCACACCGCATCTGGGGCGGTCTTGCCGGGCTGCTGGGCACCGACGGCGAATACATCCGCTCGGGCCACTTCAAGATCGCGCGCAGCGAATCCGACATGGCCTCGCTCGAGCGCTACCGCGCGCTGAGCAGCGATTTCGACCTGGGCCTGGAGCTGATCTCCGGCGCGCGACTGCGCGAGCAATGCCCGTGGCTCGGCGCGCGTGCGGTGGGCGGCTCGCTCTGCGCGGAAGACGGGCAGGCCAATCCGCGCCTGGTGTCGCCGGCCTTCGCGCTCGCGGCGCGGCGCGCCGGAGCGCAGGTCTTCGAGCGCCACAAGGTCGACGAGGTCGCGCACGACGGCGCGATGTTCATGGTGCGCAGCGGCAATGCGCTCGAAGTTCAGGCGCCGGTGCTGCTGAACTGCGCGGGCGCCTGGGCCGGCGCCATCGCCAGCCAGTTCGGCGAGACGCCGCCGATGTATGCACGCAGCCCGCTGATGGCGGTGACCGAGCCGGTGCCGCATTTCATGAAATGGAGCCTGGGCGTGGAAGGCGGCGGCATCTACTGCCGGCAGGTCGAGCGCGGCAACGTGGTGCTCGGCGGCGGCACGGGCATCACGCTCGATGCCGAACGCTCGCGCGCCGAGCGCGAGGGCATCGCCGCGCTGGCGGTGCAGGCCATCGAGTTGCTGCCGGTGCTGCGCCACGCGCACATCATCCGCACCTGGGGCGGCACCGAGGGCTACCTGCCCGACCGCGAACCGGTGCTCGGGCCCAGCCGCACCACGCCCGGCCTGTTCCACGGCTTCGGCTTCGCGGGCGCGGGCTTCCAGATCGGCCCTGCCGCCGGCGAGGTGCTGGCCGAACTCGCGCGCGACGGCCGCACCGAGACGCCCATCGACGCCTTCGCCATCGAGCGCTTCGACGGCGCCGACGAATCACTCACCGCATCCCCCACCTGAACCTGAATGGAGAGCATCGCCATGTCCCAGAAGTCCTCGATCAGAACCCTTCCGCTGCTGGCCGCGCTGCTCGCGGCCGCCGGCATCGCCGGTGCGCAGACCAAGACCCTCTACATCGGCATGAACGGCGGCACGATGGAGAAGGCGTACACGCAGTACGTCTTCCCGGCCTTCGAGAAGGCCTACGGCGCGAAGGTGGTGGTGGTGCCGGGCACCTCGTCCGACATCCTCGCCAAGGCGCAGGCCAACAAGGACAAGCCGCAGATGCACGTGATGTTCCTCGACGACGGCGTGATGGTGCGCGCCATCGGCATGGGCCTGTGCCAGAAGCAGAAGCCCAGCCAGTCGCTCGGCGAGATCTACCCGGCCGCGCGCTTCAAGGACGACATGGCCAGCGGCGTGAGCCTGGGCATGACGGGCCTGGCCTACAACGCGAAGATGTTCAAGGAGAAGGGCTGGGCGCCGCCCACTTCGTGGATGGACCTGGCCGACCCGAAGTACAAGGGCAAGGTGGTGTTCCAGTCGGTGTCGTCGTCCTCCTTCGGGCTGCACGGCTTCCTGATGTTCAACCGCATCCAGGGCGGCAACGACAAGAACGTGGAGCCGGGCTTCAAGGCCTGGCCCACCACCATCGGGCCGAACGTGCTGGAGTACATCCCGAGCTCGGCCAAGCTCTCGGAGATGGTGCAGACCGGCGAGGCCGCGATCTTCCCGCTCACGCCCACGGCCGTGGCCGCGATGAAGAGCAAGGGCATTCCGGTGGAGTACGCACCGCCCAAGGAAGGCGCGGTGGTGCTCATGGTGGGCCAGTGCGTGATCGCCAACAACACCGAGCCCGAGCTGTCGCAGAAGCTCGCCGAGTTCCTGCTGAGCCCGCTGGCGCAGGCCAACGTGCTGCAGTACGGCGCACAGATTCCCACCAACCCGAAGGCGCCGGTGGTGGGTGACGGCGTGGCGCAGGTGGCGGACATCAACAAGTGGATGAAGACCGCGGTGACCATCGACTGGGAAAGCATCAACGCGAACCGCCCGGCGTGGAACGCGCGCTGGAACAAGACCATCGAGAAATAGGGCTCGCCCCCAGGCTGCGCGCACTTCGTGTCGCTGCGCCAACCCCCTACCGGGGGCAACACCGGAGGCCCGGCGAAGCCGGTTCCTCGGTGTTTCTGGCATCAGGCCGAAGTCAGGCCACAGCTATGGCCTGGGAGCTCTGCGCAGCAGCACGGGCATGCACAGCAGGTAGACCACCGCGCCCGCCAGCCACGCGATGCCCGGAAAGCGCAGGCGGAAGGCGAAGTAGAGCTGGCTGATGAGCAGCGGTCCGAACACCGAGGCCAGGCTCGACAGGCTCGCGAGCACGCCCTGCAGCCGCCCTTGTTCGGCCTCGCCCACGCGGGCCGAGAGCATCGACTGCAGCGCGGGCGCGCCGATGCCGCCCGTGCACAAGAGCGGCAGCAGCGCGAGTGCCATCCAGCCCTGCGTGGCGAAGGCCAGCAGCGCATACGCGGTGCAGTCGGCTGCGGTGCCGATGGCGATGGCCGCGCGCTCGCCCCAGCGCTCGACCAGCGGCCCCGCCACGAAGCCCTGCATCAGCGCCTGGATCAGCCCGAAGACCGCGAGCGAGACGCCGACCATGGTGCCGTTCCACGCGAACTTGTCCTCGCCGTAGAGCACCCAGGTCGTGCCCGCGACCTCGCCCACCAGCATCAGCACGGTGAACACGCCGAGGATGGGCAGCAGCGCGGGAAAGCTCTTCGCCCAGCGCAGCGGTGCGAGCGGGTGCAGCACGCTGCGGTCGAAGGGCTGGGAGGTGAGCGTCGGCGGGCGCGACTCGCGCAACAGCAGCAGGGCCGCGAGGAAGGTCAGGCCGTTGAGCACGGCGGCGGCAATGAAGGGCAGCCGCACGCCGTGGTCGCCGAGCACGCCGCCGAGCGCCGGCCCCGCGATGAAGCCGATGCCGAAGCAGGCGCCCATGCGGCCGAACCAGCGCGCGCGCTGGTTCTCGGGCGTGAGGTCGGCGATGGCGGCCGAGGCCACCGCCATGTTGGCCCCGGTCATGCCGGCGATCGCGCGGCCCACGAACAGCATCCACAGCGACGGCGCGAAGGCCATGAAGAGCGCGTCGACGGCGGCGCCCGCCACCGAGACCAGCAGCACCGGGCGGCGCCCGAAGCGGTCGCTGAGCGCGCCGAGCACCGGCGCGCAGAGGAACTGCATCAACGCGTAGAGCGAGAGGAATGCGCCGAAGCGCCAGCCGAGGTCACCGGTATGGCCGACCTCGCGCAGCAGGCTGGGCACGATCGGCATGACCAGGCTGATGCCGATCGCGTCGAGCGTGACGATCGCGAGGATCACGGCATGCGCATGGCGGCCGCTCGCGAAAGAGGTTGGGAGGGTGCTTGAATTTATCATTGATAAGGAATTATCAGCGATAAATTCCGGGCTGTGAAGTACGCTCCCCGGTCGACATCGGCACGCACGCACATCGGAAGAATGAAACTGGACCGCGAAGTGATCCTCGAGACGGCGCTCACGCTGCTCGACGAGGTTGGAATGGACAAGCTCAGCACGCGGCTCCTGGCCGAGCGACTGGGCGTGCAGCAGCCGGCGCTGTACTGGCACTTCAGGAACAAGCGCGCGCTGCTCGACGCGATGAACGGCGAGATCCTGCGCCGCGTTCACGAGCGCAAGCTGCCGCAGCCCGGCGAGACCTGGGACGCTTTTTTGCGCGAGAACGCGCGCAGCTTCCGCCGCGCGCTGCTGGCGCGTCGCGACGGTGCGCGGCTGCATGCGGGCTCGGAGCCCGATCCGGCCGACCTCGACATGGTCGAGGCGCAACTCGCTTCCGTGGTCCGCCTGGGCCTGCCCGCGCCGCAGGCGATGACGCTGCTGATCGCCCTGGGCCGCTACACCGTGGGCTGCGTGCTGGAGCAGCAGGCGACGCCGCCCGACGCGGCCGAGCAGCAGCAGGCGCTCGACGCGGCCGCAGCCTCGCGCCCGCTGCTGGCCGAGGCTTTCGCCAACTACCGCCGGGCCGGGCCCGACGCGCTGTTCGAGATCGGCGTCGACCTCATGCTGGAAGGCGCGAAGGCGCGCATGGCGGGCAATGAGCCGCCCAAGCGCCGCACTGCCGCCCCGCGCCGCTGAAGCCGATCAGCGGTTGTCCTCGACGATCCAGCCCGCGGCCTTCTCGGCCATCATGAGCGTCGGGCTATTGGTGTTGCCGCTGGTGATGGTGGGCATCGCGCCCGCATCCACCACGCGCAGGCCCTGCACGCCGCGCACGCGCAGGCGCGAATCGAGTACCGCCGCGGGGTCGTTGTCCGCCCCCATCCTGGTGGTGCCCACCGGATGGAAGATGGTGGTGGCGATGTCGCCTGCCAGGCGCGCCAGGTCCTCGTCGGTCTGGTATTGCACGCCGGGCTTCCATTCCTCGGGCTTGTACTTGGCGAGCGCGGGCTGCTGCGCGATGCGGCGCGTGACGCGCAGCGACTCGGCCGCCACCTTGCGGTCCTCGTCGGTGCTCAGGTAGTTGGGCGCGATGGCCGGCGCGTCCTCGAAGCAGTTGCTGCGGATGCGCACCGAGCCCCGGCTCGTCGGGTTGAGGTTGCACACGCTCGCGGTGAAGGCCGGGAAGCTGTGCAGCGGATCGCCGAAGGCATCGAGCGACAGCGGCTGCACGTGGTACTGCAGGTTGGGCCATTCGCGGTCTGGCGAGCTGCGCGTGAAGGCGCCAAGCTGCGAGGGCGCCATGCTCATCGGGCCGCTGCGCTTGAGCACGTATTCGAGGCCGATCTTCGCCTTGCCGATCATCGACGAGGCCATCACGTTGAGCGTGGGCGCGCCGGAAATCTTGTAGACCGCGCGGATCTGCAGGTGGTCCTGCAGGTTGGCGCCGACGCCGGGCGCGTCGACCACCACGTCGATGCCGTGCTGCCTCAGCAGTTCGGAGGGCCCCACGCCCGAGAGCTGCAGGATCTGCGGCGAGCCGATGGCGCCGGCGCTCAGCACCACTTCGCGCGTGGCGCGCACCGTGACCTTCTCGGTGCCGTTCCACACCTCGGCGCCGGTGCAGCGGCGCGTGCCGTCGGGCTGCGTCTCGAAGAGCAGGCGCGAGACCTGCCCGCCGGTCCAGAGCTCGAAGTTGGGCCTGCCGTAGCAAGTCGGACGCAGGAAGGCCTTGGCGGTGTTCCAGCGCCAGCCGTTCTTCTGGTTGACCTGGAAGTAGCCCACGCCCTCGTTGTTGCCCCGGTTGAAGTCGGTGGAGTGCGGCACGCCGGCCTGCACCGCCGCTTCGGCGAATGCGTCGAGGATGTCCCAGCGCAGCCGCTGCTTCTCGACGCGCCACTCGCCGCCCGCGCCGTGCATCTCGTCGGCGCCCAGGTAGTGGTCTTCGTGCTTTTTGAAGGCCGGCAGCACGTTCTGCCAGCGCCAGCCCTCGTCGCCGGTGAGGTCGGCCCAGTGCTCGTAGTCGCGCGACTGGCCGCGCATGTAGATCATGCCGTTGATGCTGGAGCAGCCGCCCAGCGTCTTGCCGCGCGGATAGCGCAGCACCCGGCCGTTGAGGCCCGCGTCGGGCTCGGTGCTGTAGAGCCAGTCGGTGCGGGGGTTGCCGATGCAGTACAGGTAGCCGACCGGAATGTGGATCCAGTGGTAGTCGTCCTTGCGGCCCGCCTCGATGAGCAGCACGCGCCGGTTCCTGTCGGCGCTCAGGCGGTTCGCCATGAGCGAGCCGGCGGTGCCGGCGCCGATGACGACATAGTCGAAGGTGGTCTCGCTCAATTGGTTGTCTCCTTCTGCTTCGTTCTTGTTTGGTCAGGGCGCCGCACCACGCCGATGCCAGTATCTGTCAGTACCAGTGCTCCCGCGGAACCGGCTCCGCCGGGCCGCCGGGAGCGCCCCCTCGAGGGGGGATGCGAGCGACACGAAGTGCGCGAGAGTCGGGGGTGGGCCTACTTTGCCGTGGGCATGACGAACTCGGCACCCTTGCCGATGCTCTCCGGCCAGCGCTGCATCACCGACTTCTGCTTCGTGTAGAAGCGCACGCCCTCTTCGCCGTAGGCGTGCATGTCGCCGAACAGCGATCGCTTCCAGCCACCGAAGCCGTGCCAGGCCATCGGCACCGGGATCGGCACGTTGATGCCGACCATGCCCACCTGGATGCGGCGGCTGAATTCGCGCGCCACGTTGCCGTCGCGGGTGAAGCAGCTCACGCCGTTGCCGAACTCGTGCGCGTTGACCAGGTCGATCGCGTCCTTGAAGTTGGCCACGCGCACGCAGCTCAGCACGGGGCCGAAGATCTCTTCCTTGTAGATGCGCATCTCGGGCGTGACGTTGTCGAAGAGCGTGCCGCCCATCCAGAAACCGTCGCCGCAGCCTTCGCCGGCGGTATTGCCGTCGAACTTGCGGCCGTCCACCAGCAGCTTCGCGCCTTCCTTCTCCCCCAGGTCGATGTAGCCGGTGATGCGCTCGTGCGCGGCACGGGTCACGATCGGGCCCATCTCGGCCGCGAGGTTTTCGCCGTTCAACACCTGCAGCGTCTTCGTGCGCTCGATGAGCTTGGGAATGATCTTGTCGGCCACGTCGCCCACCAGCACCGCCACGCTGATGGCCATGCAGCGCTCGCCGGCCGAGCCGTAGCCGGCGCCGATCAGCGCGTCCACGGTCTGGTCGATGTCGGCATCGGGCATCACCACCATGTGGTTCTTCGCGCCACCCAGGGCCTGCACGCGCTTGCCGTGGCGGGCGCCGGTCTCGTAGATGTAGTTGGCGATGGGCGTGGAGCCGACGAAGCTGATGGCCTTGACGTCGGGGTGCTCCAGCAGCGCGTCGACCGCGGCCTTGTCGCCCTGCACCACGTTGAACACGCCGTCGGGCAGGCCGGCTTCCTTCAGCAGCTCGGCGATGCGCAGCGAGGGCGTCGGGTCGGTCGGGCTGGGCTTGAGGATGAAGGTGTTGCCCGCGGCGATGGCCACCGGGAACATCCACATCGGCACCATCACCGGGAAGTTGAAGGGCGTGATGCCGGCGACCACGCCCAGGGGCTGGCGCAGCGTCCAGTTGTCGATGCCGGTGCTGACCTGGTCGGTGTAGTCGCCCTTGAGCAGCTGCGGGATGCCGCAGGCGAACTCGACGATGTCGATGCCGCGGCTGACTTCGCCCTGCGCGTCGGTGAAGACCTTGCCGTGCTCGGCGGTGATCATGTGGGCCAGCTCGTCCTTGTGCTCGTTGAGCAGCTGCAGGAACTTGAACATCACGCGCGCGCGGCGGATCGGCGGCGTGTCGGCCCAGGCCGGGAAGGCGGCCTGCGCGGCTGCGACGGCGGCCGAGACCTGGTCCGCATTGGCCAGGCCGACCTTGCCGGTGACGGCGCCGGTGGCGGGGTTGGTCACGTCCTGCGTGCGGCCGGAGGTGTTGGCGGCGGGCTTGCCGGCGATGAAGTGGTCGATGGAAGTAGGCATGGGGAGAACCCTGATGGAGGCGGTGTCGGGAGGAGGAGTGCGGCCAGTTTAGGCAGCGCGTTGTTCCCCGCCTAGTCACGATGCTTGAACTTATTGTTCGCATTGGCGAACAATGCAGGCATGAAACCCCAAAATATCGAGTCGCTCTGGACGCACCTGCACTGGCTCACGGTGCTGGCGCAGCAGGGCAGCTTCACCGCCGCCGCGCTGCGCCTGGGCGTGAGCAAGGCGGCCATGAGCCAGCGCATCGCCGAGCTCGAACGCGCGGCCGGCGCGCCGTTGGTGCAGCGCACCACGCGCAGCGTGCGGCTCACCGAGGCCGGCCAGCGGCTGGTGGAAGACATGCGCGGCCCCTTCGAGCAGATCGCCCACAGCTTCGCCGGCGTGCGCGACCTCGCGGGCGTGCCGCGCGGGCTGGTGCGGGTGACGGCGCCGGTGGCTTTCGCGCGCCAGCAGCTGGTGCCCAGGCTGGCCGAGTTCCTGCGCGCGCAACCCGAGGTGCGCATCGAACTCGACCTGTCGGACCGGCTCAGCTCGCTCGCGATGGAGGGCTTCGACCTCGCGATCCGCCATACGGCCGCGCCGCCCGACACGCACGTGGCCTGGACGCTGTGCGAAACCCGTTCGGTGCTGGTGGCCAGCCGCGCCTACCTGCGCCGCCGCGGCACGCCGCGCGAGCCCCAGGCGCTGGCCGGCCACGACTGCCTGCACTACCCCCGCGCCCAGGAAACGCCGACCTGGCACTTCGAGACCAAGTCTTCGGCGCCTCGCATCACGGTGCCGGTGTCGGGGCCGCTGGTCGCCAACAACAGCGAGGCGCTGCGCGACGCGGCCCTGAGCGGCCTGGGCATCGCGCTGGTGCCCGACTTCAGCGCGCAGGCGGCGCTGCAGTCGGGCAAGCTGCAGCAGGTGCTGCCGCAATGGCGCTCGGTGGGCGCCTTTGGCGAGCGCCTGTATGCAATACGCCCCTACGCCACGCACGTGCCGCAGGCGGTGACGGCCTTCGTGGGCTGGCTGCGCGAGGCGCTCTCCGATGGCTTCGCGCCCTGAGGAAATCATGAAGAAACGGCGTGGTGCCCTACGCGAACGAAGGGTCTGGCGCACCTTGACCGCGGATGCACGCGGTTACGATGCGCGCACCCGGCACGGGTTTTGTTAACTTTCCCCCTCACCCGCCTCACTTATTTCTCATCCAGCCATGTCTCCCGCTCCATCGCCTGCCGACGCCTCCGCCGCCGACAGCGCGTGGCCCCGCGTCGGGCAACGTGAGCAGGAGGGCCGCCAATGGACGGTGGCCAGCGGCCGCTGGACCACGCTGGCGATGTCGTCCAAGCCGGCATGGCAGGCGCTGGACCAGAGCCTGAAGGCGGCCCCGCCGGCCGACGACCGTGCCTGGGACCTGCGGCCCATCGAGCAACTCGACCACATCGGCGCGCAGCTGCTGTGGGAGCACTGGCGCCATGAGTGGCCCGCCACCATCGAGTTGTCGCCGCAGCACAAGGCCGTGCTCGACCAGGTGGCGCAGTACACCGTCGCGACGCCCGACGAGCCCTCGCCCACGCTGAACGACCGCATCCGCGCGTTCTCGCACAACGGGCCGCGCGTGATGTACGTGGTGCGCGACTTCACCGCGCTGATCGGCCAGCTCGCGCTCGACCTGTGCCGGCTGGCACGCGCGCCGCACCGCGGACCGTGGCGCGATTTCTCCGGGCACCTGTATCAGTTCGGCGCGACGGCGCTGCACATCACGGCGCTGGTCGGCCTGCTGATCGGCGTGGTGCTGGCCTACCTGATCTCGCAGCAGCTGCGCCAGTACGGCGCCGAGACCTTCGTGGTGAACATCCTCGGGCTCTCGCTGATCCGCGAACTGGGGCCGGTGCTGGCCGCCGTGCTGATCGCCGGCCGCTCGGGCTCGGCCATCACGGCGCAGATCGGCGTGATGCGCGTGACCGAGGAGCTCGACGCGATGCGCGTGATGGGCATCCCGCACGGCTTTCGCCTGGTGATGCCTCGCGTGCTGGCGCTGGCCATCGCAATGCCGCTGATCAGCCTTTGGACTTCGATGGCCGCGCTCGCGGGCGGCATGCTCGCGGCCGACGCTGCCCTCGACATTTCGCCGGCCTATTTCCTCTCGGCCCTGCCGCGCGCGGTGCCGATCTCGAACCTGTGGCTGGCCATGGCCAAGTCGGCGGTATTCGGCATCCTGATCGCGCTGATCGGCTGCCACTTCGGCATGAAGGTGAAGCCGAACACCGAGAGCCTCGGGCGCGGCACGACCTCGTCGGTGGTCACGTCGATCACTGCGGTGATCCTGGTCGACGCCCTCTTCGCCGTGCTCTTCAAAGGTATCGGCTTCCGGGCATGAGGGCGTGAAACCATGAGCATGCCCGTGCGCCCCGACACCGACGCCACCGTGGTGGACATCCGCGGGCTGTGGACCGTGTTCCAGAGCGCCGACGGCGAGCAGGTGGTGCACCGCGACCTGCAGCTGCACATCGACCGCGGCGAGGTGCTCTCGCTGGTCGGCGGCTCGGGCACGGGCAAGACGGTGCTGCTGCGCCAGATTCTCGGGCTGGAGAAGCCCACGCGCGGCCACGTGGAGGTGCTGGGCCAGGAGCCCGGCGAGCTCAGCGCCTCGGGCGCGGCCAACGTGGGCATGCTGTTCCAGCACGGCGCGCTGTTCTCGGCCTTCAGCGTGTTGGAGAACATCGCCTTTCCGCTGCGCGAGCTGAAGCTGCTGCCCGACGAGCTCATCCGCCACGCGGCGCTGGTGAAGCTGCAGATGGTGGGCCTGGGCCCGCAGCATGCCAACAAGAGCCCGGCCGATCTGTCGGGCGGCATGATCAAGCGCGTGGCGCTGGCGCGCGCGCTCATCATGGACCCGCCGCTGCTCTTGCTGGACGAACCCACGGCGGGCCTCGACCCCGAGGCGTCCGACAGCTTCTGCGACCTGCTGCGCGGGCTGCACCGCGAACTGGGCCTCACGGTGGTGATGGTCACGCACGACCTGGACACGCTGTTCGACCTGAGCACCCGCATCGCGGTGCTGGCCGACCAGAAGGTGATCGTCACCGGCGCGGCGCGCGAGGTCATCGCGTATCCGCATCCCTTCATCCACGAATACTTTCTCGGCGGGCGCGGCCAGCGCGCCCTCGAAGCGCTGCATGACAAGCCGGCCCCCGAGCGGGCCGCTGAAAGGTAGGTAGCCACCATGGAAAACAAGGCCCACGCACTCGCCGCCGGCGCCTTCGTGCTCGGACTGATCGCCGCGCTCGTCGCGCTGGTGGTCTGGTTCACGCGCGACAACACCGTGCGCAACATCTACGAGCTCTCCACGCGCGACGCGGTCAGCGGCCTGCAGCCGCAGGCCATGGTGCGCTACCGCGGCATCGCGGTGGGCAAGGTGGCGTCGATCGACTTCGACCCCAAGGTCAAGGGCAACGTGCGGGTGCGCATCACGGTCGACGAGCGCGTGCCGCTCACCACCTCCAGCTTCGCCACGCTGAGCTACCAGGGCGTGACCGGCCTGGCCTTCATCGCGCTGGACGACAAGGGCGAATCGACCGTCGCGCTCAAGCCCAACAACGACGACCCGCCGCGCATCCCGCTCAAGCCCTCGATGCTGGCGCAGCTGCAGGACCGCGGCGAGGCCATCATCAACCAGGTCGAGGAAGTGACCAAACGCGCCAACCAGCTGCTGAGCGACCCCAACCAGAAGCGCGCGGCCGACGCGCTGGAGAACATCGCGGCCGCTTCGGCCAGCGCCAACACGCTGCTCAAGACGCTCGACAACACCGTGAAGACCGGCCTGAATCCGGCGCTGACGAAGCTGCCCGACACCATGGCCTCCGTGAAGAAGGCCGCCGGCGACGTCTCGCGCGTGGCCAACAACTTCAACACCACCGTGGGCCGCCTGAACGCGCCCGACGGTCCGGTCGAGCGGCTGAGCGACGGCACCAAGGCGCTGGCGCAGGCGGTCGATTCGTTCAACGCCGCCACGCTGCCGCGCGTGAACCGCGTGGCCGACGACACCTCGCACGCGGTGCGCCGGCTGGGCCGCGCGGCGGACAGCATCAACGACAACCCGCAATCGCTGCTGTTCGGCAACGGCGGCGCGGCCGCGGGCCCGGGCGAGCCGGGCTTCCAGGCGCCGGCCGCGACACGGCCCTGATTCCCGACCGAGGGAGGATCACCGACCATGAACGCCATTCGCAAGACCCCCGCCGCCCTCGCGCTCGGCTGCGCCCTGCTGCTGGCCGCGGGCTGCGGCGCGCTGCCCGACAAGCCCGCGCGCGCCACGCTCTACGACTTCGGCCCCGGCCCGGCGATGCCGGCCCCGGCCGCCGCGCCGGCCAGCCTCCCGACGCTCTCGCTGGCCGAGTTCGAGAGCAACACCCGCCTTGAAGGCACGCAGATCCTCTACCGCCTGGGCTACGCCGACGCCAACGAGCTGCGGCCCTACGGCCAGTCGCGCTGGAGCCTGCCGCCCTCGCAGCTGCTGCGCCAGCGGCTGCGCGACACGCTCTCGGAGCGCCGCATGGTGCTCGGCCCCGAAGAGGCGGCCACCATCTCGCGCGGCCGTGGCGAGGCGCCGGACACGCTGCGCATCTCGCTGGACGAGTTCAGCCACTACTTCGAGTCGGCGAGCGCCAGCGTGGGCCTGGTGCGCCTGCGCGCCACGCTGGTCCGCACCACGACCGGCGGCGACCGGGTGCTGGGCCAGCGCCTGTTCACCGTGCGCCGCCCCGCGCCCAGCGCGGACGCGCCCGGCGGCGTGAAGGCGCTGATCGCGGCCAGCGACGCGGCCGTGGCCGAGGTCGTGCAGTGGGTGGACCAGTTGCAGCAGCAACAGCCGCGGCAGTAATCTGCGGCACCACACGGAAAGGAAGGAGCCTCGCCTCATGAACGCAACACGCATCGTCGGCATCCTGCTGATCGTGGCCGGCATCGCCGTGCTGGCCCTGGGCAGCTTCAGCTTCACCAAGGAAACCCACCAGGCCAAGCTCGGGCCGCTGGAGTTCTCGGTGAAGGAGAAGGAAACGGTCAACCTGCCCGTGTGGGCCGGCGTGGCCGTGATCGTGGTGGGCGGGGCGCTGGTGCTGCTGGGGGGCCGGAAGGGCTGAGCGCCCTCAGCTTCTGGAGCCCGGCACACCCGCCAGCAACTGCGGCAGCAGGTCTTCGGAAAGACCGCGCAGCACCACGGCCGCCGCGTCGTCCAGGTGCGGCAGCGGCTCCAGGTTCAGCGTGATGAGCCGCGCGCCGTTCGCGAGGGCGGTCTGCGGCAGCTCGGCCGCCGGATAAACGATGGTGGTGCTGCCCACGACCATGAACAGGTCGCACTCCTGAGCCGCCACTTGCGCGTCGAGCAGCACGCCGGCATTCAGCATCTCGCCGAACATCACCACGTCGGGCCGCGCGTGCGAGCCGCAGCGCAGGCAGCGGTGGAAAGGCCAGGGGCCGCTTCGGTTGCCGCAGCGGTCGCAGCGCCAGCGGCGCAGCGAGCCGTGCAGCTCCAGCACGTCCTGCCCGCCGGCCAGCGTGAGCAGGCCGTCGACGTTCTGCGTCACCAGCCGCGTGGCGGGGCGCAGCCGCTGCAGCAGCGCGAGCGCGGTGTGGCCCGGGTTGGGCTGGGCCGACTCGATCACCGATTGGCGCTGCCCCCAGAACTTCGTGAAGCCCGACGGGTCGCGCGCCAGGTCTTCGGCGTGGGAGAACTGCAGGGCGTTCTGGCTCTTCCAGAGGCCGTCGGCATCGCGGTAGGTGGGAATGCCGGAGGCGCGCGACAGGCCCGCGCCCGAGAAAACGACGATGCGGCGGGCGTTGGCCAGCAGTTCGGTGGCCGCGTGAACAGGGGAGGAAAAGGAAGAAGAAATATCCGGTGTGACTGGCGTCGTCATCTCTCTGTTCTGGGGGGAGCTGGCGCGGCGGCTGCGGCGCCCAGGCGCTGCGACACGGTATCGGCGCAGGCCTTGAGCGCACGGGAAATCTCGCCGTCCCACGCGGTGTCGAAAATGCCGGCCGGGCCGATGGCGGTGACGGCCAGCACGATGGCGCCAGTGTGGTCGAAGACGGGCGCGGCCATGGCGCTCACGCCCTCGATGACCTCGCCATCGGAACGGCTGAGGCCGTGGTCGCGCACTTCTTTCAGCTGGCGCTCGAAGTCGCCCCAGGAGGGCAGCGGCTGCACCGGCGGCATGCCGGCCGGGGGCGTGGGCTCGCCGCCCTTGCGCTGCTTCTGGCGCTGGCGTTCTTCCTCGAGCAGGCTGCGCACCGCGTCCTCGTCGAGATAAGCCGCGAACACCCGCCCCGAGGCCGTGTTGGTCAGCGAGAACACCGTGCCGTGCCGCATGTTCACGTGCACCGGCGAGGGCGACTCGGCCGTGCGCACGATGGTCGCGCCGCGCGCGCCCCACACGGCCAGCGCCACGGTGTGGCCGATCTGCTGCGCGAGCTGGCCGATCAGCGGCGTGGCGATGTGCACCGGGTCGGCCTGCTGCAGGCTGATGAGGCCCAGTTGCAAGGCGAGCGGGCCGAGCAGATAGTGGCCGCTGGCGCGGTCCTGCTCGATGAGGCCCAGCCGCCCGAAGCTGACCATGTACGGGTGCGCCTTGGCCGCCGTCATGTCGGCCTCGCGCGCCAGGTCCTTCAGCGCCATGGGGCGGCCGTGATGCACCAGCGCGCGCAGCAGCTGGCCGCCGACTTCGATGCTCTGGATGCCGCGCTGGGCGCGGTCGCTGTCACTGGCTGCCATGGCCGGCCTCGCCTTCTGGTCGTTCGTTCATGAAGAAGGGATTAGACATTAACTGATCGCCGGCTTACACTGCAGTCATTCGTTAACTGCAAATTCGTTCGACTTAGACGAATTTCAAATTCCACCCCACCGACGGAGACACCCCGATGAGCCAAGCCAAGAAATTCGCCAGCCAGGCCGACATGGAAGAGAAGAAGGTCACCTTCAGCCAGATCTCGGAACATGCCTGGGCCTACACCGCCGAGGGCGATCCCAACACCGGCATCGTGATCGGCGACGACTGCGTGCTGGTGGCCGACACCCAGGCCACCCCCGCCATGGCGGCCGACGTGGTGCGCCGCATCCGCGAGGTGACCGACAAGCCCATCAAGTACGTGGTGCTCACCCACTACCACGCAGTGCGCGTGCTGGGCGCGGCCGGCTACGGTGCCGAGCACATCCTGGCCAGCCAGGACACGCGCGACCTGATCGTCGAGCGCGGCGAGCAGGACAAGGCCAGCGAGATCGGCCGCTTCCCGCGCCTGTTCCAGAACGTCGAGACCGTGCCGCCGGGCCTGACCTGGCCCACCATGACCTTCACCGGCAAGATGACCCTGTGGCTGGGCAAGCTCGAGGTGCAGCTGATCCAGCTCGGGCGCGGCCACACCAAGGGCGACACCGTCGTCTGGCTGCCGCAGGAGCGCACGCTGCTGTCGGGCGACCTGGTCGAGTTCGGCGCCACGCCGTACGCGGGCGACGCCTACTTCAAGGACTGGCCGCAGACGCTGGACAACATCGCCGCCCTCAAGCCCGTGGCCCTGGTGCCCGGCCGCGGCGCCGCGCTGACCACCCCCGAGGCGGTGGCCGAGGGCCTCACCGGCACGCGCGACTTCATCTCCGACGTGTACGCCAGCGTGCAGGCAGGCGTGAAGGCCGGGCGCGACCTGAACGCGGTCTACAAGGAGACCTACGAGAAGCTCAAGCCCAAGTACAGCCAGTGGGTGATCTTCGACCACTGCATGCCCTTCGACGTGAGCCGCGCCTACGACGAGGCCTCGGGCCATGCCGACCCGCGCATCTGGACGGCCGAGCGCGATGTCGAGATGTGGAAGGCCCTCGAAGGCTGATCCCGCATTGCTCCCTCCCCTTCCGGGGGCGGGTTGGGGTGGGGGCTGACGGCCTTGAACGCCGCGCTGCATCGATGGCCGCTTACCCCCACCCCAACCCTCCCCCGGAAGGGGAAGGAGAAAGACCAAGACAAAGACACGGAGACAAGACGTGATCGACTACCAGAGCCTGCGCTTCGACTACAAACGCCACGCCGACCAGGACGCGGCCGCCCCGGCGCGCCACCCGGTGGTGGTGATCGGCGCCGGCCCGGTCGGGCTGACGCTGGCCATCGACCTCGCGCTGCGGCAGGTGCCCGTGGTGCTGCTCGACAACGACAACACCCTCTCGAGCGGCTCCCGCGCGATCTGCTTCGCCAAGCGCACGCTGGAAGTATTCGACCGCCTGGGCTGCGGCGACCGCATGGTCGACAAGGGCGTGTCGTGGAACGTGGGCAAGGTGTTCTTCCACGACGAGCAGGTCTACCGCTTCGACCTGCTGCCCGAACCCGGCCACGAGCGCCCGGCCTTCATCAACCTGCAGCAGTACTACGTCGAGGGCTACCTCGTCGAGCGCGCGGCGGCGCTGCCGCTGGTCGACCTGCGCTGGAACAACAAGGTCACCGGCATCGAGCAAAGCGACGACGGCGCGGTGCTGACGGTGGAAACGCCCGAGGGCAGCTACCGGCTGCAGGCCGACTACGTGGCCGCCTGCGACGGCTCGCGCTCCAGCACGCGCCAGATGCTGGGCCTGGAGGCCAAGGGCCGCGTGTTCCGCGACCGCTTCCTGATCGCCGACATCACGATGGACGCCGACCTGCCGACCGAGCGCCGCTTCTGGTTCGACCCCTCGTTCCACCCCGGCCAGAGCGTGCTGCTGCACAAGCAGGCCGACGGCATGTGGCGCGTGGACTTCCAGCTCGGCTGGGACGCCGACCCGGTGGAAGAGCGCAAGCCCGAGAGCATCACGCCGCGCGTGCGCGCGCTGCTCGACAGCATCGGCTTCGAGGGCGTGCAGTTCCGCATCGGCTGGGCCAGCGTCTACACCTTCGCCTGCCAGCGCATGGAGCGCTTCCGCCACGGCCGCGTGCTGTTCGCGGGCGACTCGGCCCACGGCGTGTCGCCCTTCGGCGCGCGCGGTGCCAACTCGGGCGTGCAGGACGCCGACAACCTCGCCTGGAAGCTCGCCGCCGTGGTGCAGGGCAACGCGCCCGATGCGCTGCTCGACAGCTACGCCAGCGAGCGCGAGTACGCCGCCGACGAGAACATCCGCAACTCCACCCGCGCCACCGACTTCATCACGCCCAAGAGCGAGGTGAGCCGCCTCTTCCGCGACGCGGTGCTGGAGCTGACGAAGCGCCACGCCTTCGCGCGCACGCTGGTCAACAGCGGCCGGCTGTCGGTGCCCTCGGTGCTGCGCGACTCGCCGCTGAACACGCCCGACGCCGACGCCTTTACGGGCGCGATGGTGCCCGGCGCCGCCGCGGCCGACGCGCCCGTGGTGCATGCCGACGGCAGCACCGGCTGGCTGCTGCGCGAATGCCATGTCGCGCAGTTCACCGCGCTGGTATTCGGCCAGGGCGAGGCGGCCGAGCGCAGCCTGGCCGCGCTGAGGGCCTGCGACCGGCCGCTGCACGTGGTGCGCATGGACGACGGCGCCCGCGGCAGCGAGCTCGCCGCGCAGCGCTACGACGCCCGCCCCGGCACCGTGTACCTGCTGCGCCCCGACCAGCACGTGTGCGCGCGCTGGCGCGCCCCGTCGGCGGCGCAGGTGCGCAACGCCGTCGATCGTGCGCTCGGCAAACACTGAGGGAACGAACCCATGACCGCATCCACCCCCAAGCTGATCACCGAAGCGCACCTCGAGGCGCCCGACGATTTCTATGAAGCGCTGATCGACGCGCACCAGGGCCTGAGCACCGACGAGAGCAACGCGTACAACGCGCGCCTCGTGCTGGTGCTGGCCAACCACATCGGCTCGCTCGCCGTGCTGCGCGAAGCGCTCGCGGCTGCGAAGTAGGCACTCGGATGCGGACAGCCGAACGCAGAGGACGCGAAGGTTTCGCGAAGGACGCAGAAAAGAATTTCAAAATTTCTTTCCTTGTCTCTTTCGCGCTCTTCGCGAAACTTTCGCGTCCCCCGCGTCCCGACCCCGCCTTCCACCCCCATTCAAGTCAATCCATGAGGACCACATGACCGCCGCAACCTCTTCCACCGAGCGCCGCTACCAGAGCGGCTTCGGCAACGAATACGCCTCCGAGGCCGTGCCCGGCGCGCTGCCGCAGGGCCGCAACAATCCGCAGCGCGGACCTCTCGACCTCTACACCGAGCTGCTCTCCGGCACCGCCTTCACCGCACCGCGCCACGAGAACCGCCGCACCTGGCTGTATCGCCGCCAGCCCTCGGTGGTGTCGGGCCGCTACCAGCCCTATGCGCAGCCGCTGTGGACCACCGGCGCCGACCGCGAGGTCGCGCTGCCGCCCGAGCCGCTGCGCTGGCATCCGCAGCCGCTGGACGAAGCGGCGGCCAAGGCCGACTTCATCGACGGCATGCGCACCATCGCGGCCAACGGCGATGCCGAGTCGCAGGTCGGCATCGGCTCGCTGATGTACCTCGCGGGCCGCTCGATGGAGCGCCGCGCCTTCGTCAACGCCGACGGCGAGATGCTGGTGGTGCCGCAGCAGGGCCGCCTCGTCATCACGACCGAGCTGGGCGTGCTCGACGTGAAGCCCGGCGAGATCGCGGTGCTGCCGCGCGGCATGGCCTTCAAGGTCGCCTTGCCCGACGGCCTCTCGCGCGGCTACGTCTGCGAGAACTACGGCGCGCACTTCCGCCTGCCGGAGCTGGGCCCGATCGGCTCGAACGGCCTGGCCAACGCGCGCGACTTCCAGGCACCGGTGGCGGCCTTCGAGACGGAAGAAGGCGGCTACGAGATCGTCAAGAAGTTCGGCGGCCGCTTCTGGCAGGCGCCGATGAAGCAGTCGCCCTTCAACGTGGTGGCCTGGCACGGCAACCTGTCGCCGGTGAAGTACGACACGGCGCACTTCATGGTGATCGGCTCGATCAGCTTCGACCATCCCGATCCGTCGATCTTCACCGTGCTGACCTCGCCCAGCGACACGCCCGGCACGGCCAACTGCGACTTCGTGATCTTCCCGCCGCGCTGGATGGTGATGGAGAACACCTTCCGTCCGCCGTGGTTCCACCGCAACCTGATGAGCGAGTTCATGGGCCTGGTGCTGGGCGAGTACGACGCCAAGCCCGGCGGCTTCAAGCCCGGCGGCGCGAGCCTGCACAACTGCATGGTGCCGCACGGCCCCGACGAGGAAGCCTTCGACAAGGCCACCCACGCCGACCTCAAGCCGCACAAGCTGGACAACACGCTGGCCTTCATGTTCGAGAGCCGCTATCGCTTCATTCCGACGAACTTCGCGCTGAAGAGTCCGGCGCTCGATACCGACTACGCCGACTGCTGGGCAGGCTTGAAAGACCAGTTCAAGGCATGAAGACCGTGTTCACTCTCACACGCCGCGCGATGGCCGTGGCTCTGCTCGCCGTGCCTTTCCTCGCCCAAGCGGCCGACTACCCCTCCAAGCCCATCCGCTTCATCGTGCCCTACACGCCGGGCGGCACCACCGACCTGGTGGCGCGCACAGTGGGCCAGAAGGTGTCGGAGAAGCTGGGCCAGCCGGTGCTGATCGACAACCGCGGCGGCGCTGGCGGCAACATCGGCATGGACGCGGTGGCCAAGGCCGCGCCCGACGGCTACACCATCGGCTTCGGCGCGATCTCCACCAATGCGTTGAACCCGCACATCTACAAGTCGATGGCCTTCGATCCGCGCAAGGACTTCACCGCCATCAGCCTGCTTGGCACCTCGACCATCGTGCTCGAAGTGCCGGCGGCCTCGGCCGTGAAGTCGGTGCCCGAGCTGATCGCCGCCGCGAAGAAGAACCCCGGCCTGCCCTACGCCACCGCGGGCGCCGGCACCTCGATGAACCTGGCGGGCGTGATGTTCGCGCAGATGACCGGCACCGAGCTCGTCCACGTCGCCTACAAGGGCAGCGGCCCGGCCATCACCGACATGCTGGGCAACAACATCGGCGTGATGTTCGACAACCTGCCGGCCTCGCTGCCGCACATCCAGGCCGGCAAGCTGCGCGCGCTGGCGGTGGCCGGCCCGGCGCGCTCGCCCTCGCTGCCCGATGTGCCGACCATGGCCGAGGCGGGCCTGAAGGGCTACGCGCTGGAGCCGTGGTTCGGCGTGTACGGACCGGCGAAGCTGCCGGCGCCGGTGGTGAAGGCGCTGAACGAGGCCTTCGTGGAAGCGCTCGCGATGCCCGATGTGAAGGCCAAGCTGGCGCAAGCCGGCTTCTCGCCGCGCGGCTCCACGCCGCAGGAGCTCACCACGCTGACCGAGACCGAATACCAGCGCCTGGGCGATGTGGCGAAGAAGGCCGGAATGACCGCAGACTGAACACAGACAGATCAAGTACAGAAAGACATCCATGACCGCACTGAACGCCACCCATGACCCGAAGCTGCGCAGCTGGGTCGCATCGGCCAACGAGGCCGGCACCGACTTCCCGATCCAGAACCTGCCCTTCGGCCGCTTCCGCACCGCCGGCAGCAGCGAGGCCTTCCGCATCGGCGTCGCCATCGGCGACCAGGTGCTGGACCTGCGCGCCACGGGCCTGGTCGACACCGACGACATGAACGGGCTGATGAACGCCGGCACGAAGGAACGCCAGGCGCTGCGCGCCGCCATCTCGGCCGGCCTGGCCGAAGGCAGCGACAAGCAGGCCGCCTGGTCGAAGGCGCTGCTGCCGCAGGCCCAGGCCGAGATGACCGTGCCCTGCCGCATCGGCGACTACACCGACTTCTACACGGGCATTCACCACGCCACCACCATCGGCAAGCTGTTCCGCCCCGACCAGCCGCTGATGCCCAACTACAAGTGGGTGCCCATCGGCTACCACGGCCGCGCCTCGTCCATCGGCGTGAGCGGCCAGGTCTTCAAGCGCCCGCAGGGCCAGACCAAGGCGCCCGACGCGGCCGAGCCGACATTCGGGCCGTCGAAGCGGCTGGACTACGAGCTGGAGCTGGGCTTCTTCATCGGCCGCGGCAACGCGCAGGGCGAACCCATCGCCATCGCCGACGCCGAGGAGCACCTGTTCGGCGTGACGCTGCTCAACGACTGGTCGGCGCGCGACCTGCAGGCCTGGGAATACCAGCCGCTGGGCCCCTTCCTGTCGAAGAACTTCGCCAGCACGCTGTCGCCCTGGCTCGTGACGATGGAAGCGCTGGCGCCCTTCCGATCGAAGTTCGAGCGCCCCGCCGGCGACCCGCAGCCGCTGCCGTACCTCGACTCGGCCTCCAACTGTGAGAGCGGCGCGCTCGACATCACGCTCGAAGTGCTGCTGCAGACCGCGAAGATGCGCGCCGAGGGCGTGGCGCCCGTGCGCCTGACGCGCGGCAACACCACCGAGGCGGCCTACTGGACGGCAGCGCAGCTCGTCGCGCACCACACGGTCAACGGCTGCAACCTGCAGCCGGGCGACATGCTGGGCTCGGGCACCCTCTCGGGCCCGAAGCCCGACGAAGCCGGCTCGCTGATCGAGCTGACGCAGGGCGGCAAGCAGCCGATCACGCTGCCCAACGGCGAGAAGCGGACGTTCCTGGAAGACGGCGACACGCTGGTGATCCGCGGGTATTGCGAGCGCGCCGGCGCGGTGCGGATCGGGCTGGGCGAGGTCAGCGGAACGGTGGTCTGAGAGTCTTCTTCCCTCTCCCCTCGGGGAGAGGGCCAGGGTGAGGGCAAGGTGCCTCCAATGAAGCGCCGCATCGAATCCGCCGCCGATGCCCTCACCCCAACCCTCTCCCCAAGGGGAGAGGGAGCAATGCCGGAATCAGGGCGCGGTGGCGGGCGTGGCCGAAGCGGCCGGCCAGGCCACTTCGCTCGCCACGCGCGGCTTGCCGATCGGCGCGGTCGCCTTGCCGATCTTGATGGCGGCCATGTCGGCTTCGCTCGGGTACTGGTCCGCGAGCCAGTAGTCGAAGACCCGGCGAGCGATGGGGGCGGCAGCGCCTGCGCCCCAACCGGCGTTCTCGACGATCACCGCCACGGCGATCTTCGGGTCGTTCACCGGCGCGTAGGCCATGAAGAGGGCGTGGTCGCGCTGGTGCTCCTCGAGCGCGCGCGCGTTGTACTTGGTGTTCTGGCCCATCGACACCGCCTGCGCCGTACCCGTCTTGCCGGCCGCCTGGTAGCTGGCGCCCGCGAACACGCCGCGCGCGGTGCCGCTGGTGACCACGCTGGTCAGGCCCTCGCGGATCACCGCGATGTTGGCGGCTGCGAAGCCAAGGTTCTCCGCCGCGGGCTGCGGCAGTGGCACCACGTTGCCGCTGACGGTGTCGCGCGTGGCCAGCGCGAGGTGAGGCTTGTGCTTGAGGCCGCCGTTGGCGATGGTGGCGGTGGCCTGCGCCAGCTGCAGCATGGTGAAGTTGTTGTAGCCCTGGCCGATGCCCAGCGAGATGGTCTCGCCCGCATACCACTTCTTCTGCTCGGGGCGCTTGTAGGTGTTGCGCTTCCACTCGGTGCTGGGCAGCACGCCGCGCACCTCGCCGCCGAGGTCGATGCCGGTGATCTGGCCGAAGCCCAGCGGCTTCATGAAGTCGTGGATCATGTCCACGCCCATCTCGTTGGCCAGCGAGTAGTAGTAGATATTGCTCGACAGCTGGATCGATCGGCGCATGTCGACGCCGCCGAGGTTGCCCTCGGGGCTGCCGAAGCGGTGGCCGCCGAAGTTGAAGTAGCCGGGGTCGTTCACCACCACGCTGGGGCCGCGCTTGCCGGTCTGCAGCGCCGCCAGCGCCATGAAGGGCTTGTAGGTGGAGCCCGGCGGGTAGGTGCCGCGCAGGGCGCGGTTCAAGAGCGGCTTGTCGATGGATTCGGTGAGCGCCGCCCAGCTCTCGTTGTCGATGCCCTCGACGAAGAGGTTGGGGTCGAAGGTGGGCTTGCTCACGAAGGCGAGGATCTCGCCGGTCTTCGGGTCGATAGCCACCAGCGCACCGCGGCGCTCGCCGTACATGTCCTCCACCAGCTTCTGCAGCTTGATGTCGAGCGACAGCATCACCGTGTTGCCCGGCGTGGCCGGGTGGCTGGCCAGCCGGCGCACAGCGCGGCCGCCGGCGGAGGTCTCCATCTGCTCCACGCCGGTCTGGCCGTGCAGCGTCTTCTCGTAGCTCTGCTCGATGCCCAGCTTGCCGATGTAGTCGGTGCCCTTGTAGTTGGCCTGGTCTTCCTCGTCCCAGTCCTCCATCGCGGTCTTCTCGCGCTGGTTGATGCGGCCGATGTAGCCGAGCACGTGCGAGGCCAACTCGCCCTGCGGATAGTTGCGGAAGAGGCGCGCCTTGATCTCCACGCCCGGGAAGCGGTAGCGCTGGGCGGCGAAGCGGGCGACTTCCTCGTCGCTCAGGCGGGTGCGGATGGGAATGGAGTCGAAGCTGCGCGAGTCTTCGCGCAGGCGCTTGAAGCGGCGGCGGTCGCGCGGCGAGACTTCCAGCACCTGCGTGAGGCTGTCGATGGTCTCCTCCACGTCGCCCACCTTCGAGGGCGTGATCTCCAGCGTGTAGGCCGAGTAGTTGGAGGCCAGCACGATGCCGTTGCGGTCGAGGATGAGCCCCCGGTTCGGCACCACCGGCACCACCGCCGTGCGGTTGCTCTCGGCCTGCTCGGCCAGGTCTTCGTGGCGCGTGACCTGCAGGTAGACCAGCCGCGCGCACAGCAGCCCGAACGCGAAGAGCACCGCCAGGCCGATGACGATCACGCGGCGCTTGAAGCGCGCAAGATCGGCGGCGACGTTGCGGATTTCGGTCATGGCGATGGGAGCTTAGGCGCGCGCAGGTGCGAAGGCAAATGCGGGAGGGGCTGGGCTTAGAGGGGGCGGTTCTCGTCCGGTTCCGGCGTTCTGCGCTGGGGGGCCAGCAACAGCGCGGTCGCCAGCGGCCACAGCGCCGCCTCGATGGCCGGCGAAGCCAGCACCGTCCAGCCCGGGAACACGCCGCCGCCGATCATCCGCGTGACCACCTCGATCAGCTGCGAGAGCGCAAAGAGCGGCAGCACCTGCAGCGCCTGCGAGGCCACCGGATACCACAACAGCCGCCGGTGGATGGTGATCGCGAAGAAGCCCAGCGTGGTGTAGGAGAGCGCGTGCTGCCCCAGCATCGACGACTGGTGCACGTCCATGCACAGGCCGAACACGAAGGCCGCGCCGATACCCACGCGCGCGGGCTGGTGTACGCCCCAGAAAACGATGACGAGCGCCAGCAGGTCGGGCATCCAGACGGCGCGGCCGATCGGGATCATGTTGATGAGCAGCGCCACCACGAGGCTGCTCCACATGAAGACCGGGCTGACGGGCAGCAGGAGCTGCTGCTGGCCTGGACGCTTGATCATGGGCGCGCTCCCGGTTTCTTCTCGTTCTTGCCGGCGCCGGGCTTGCCCTCGGGGCGCTTGCGCTGGGTGGCTGCGGGTGCCGGGGGCGGCGGCGCCGCGGGCGTGCCGGTGGGTTCGAGCACCAGCACGTAGCGCGCGGCCGTGACGTGGGCCAGCGGCAGGCAGTAGATGCGGGCGAAGGCGGAGTCGGCACGCCGCTCGATGCGCTCGATCTTCGCCACCGGCAGGCCGGCGGGGTAGATGCCGTCGACGCCGCTGGTGGAAAGCAGGTCGCCCTCCTGCAGGTCGGCGTTGGCGGCCATGAAGCGCAGCTCCAGCCCGCCGCCGTGCGCCGAAGCGTCGCCGAAGGCCACGCTGCGCACGCCGGTGCGGGTGTTCTGCACGGGAATGGAAAGGTCGCGGTCGATCACCAGCGTGACCTCGCTCGTGAAGGGCAGCACCTGCGTGACCTGCCCGAGCACGCCGCGCGCGTCGATCACCGGCGAGCCAGGCTGCACGCCCTGGGCCATGCCCTGGTCGATGACGATCTTGCGGGTGTAGGGGTCTGCAGCGTCGTAGAGCACCTCGGCGGCGCGGCCCGGCGTGGTGGTGGTCTGGCGCAGTTCGAGCAGTTCGCGCAGGCGGGCGTTGTCCTGCGCCAGCGTGTCGGCCTGGGCCGCGCGCTCGGCCTGCGCCATCAGCGCCTTGCGGGCGTCTTCCTCGTTGCGCTGTGCGGTCTGCAGGTCTTCGAAATAGCGCCCGCCGCCGAGCACCGCCTGCACCGGCTTCAGCGCCACCCACTGCACCGGATAGAGCACGGCCCCGACGGCGGCCCGGATCGGCTGCACGATGTGGAAGCGCGCATCGGCCACCATGAGGAACAGGGAGAGCGCGCCGAAGAAGATCAGCTTGCTGAGTGCCGACTGGCCCTGGTTGAACAGGGGTGGCGCTGTGCGATCGAGCGTGCCCAGGGGCATGAATTCAGACTCGGCGGTGGTGCGGAATCAAATAACAAAAAGCCGGCCTGCGCAAGCAGAGGCCGGCCGATGATGGCTTTCGCCCCTTACTCGCTCGTGAAGATGCTGCCCAGGCGGTCCATGCGCTCGAGAGCGATGCCGCAGCCTCGCACCACGCAGGTCAGCGGATCTTCGGCCACCAGCACCGGCAGGCCGGTTTCCTCGGCCAGCAGGCGGTCGAGGTCGCGCAGCAGCGCGCCGCCGCCGGTCAGCATCATGCCGCGCTCGGCGATGTCGGCGCCCAGCTCGGGCGGCGTCTGCTCCAGCGCGTTCTTCACGGCCGAGACGATGTTGTTCAGCGGATCGGTCAGGGCTTCCAGCACTTCGTTGCTGCTGATGGTGAAGCTGCGCGGCACGCCTTCGGAAAGGTTGCGGCCCTTGACTTCCATTTCCTTGACTTCGGAGCCCGGGAAGGCCGAGCCGATGTTCTTCTTGATGACTTCGGCCGTCGGCTCGCCGATCAGCATGCCGTAGTTGCGGCGGATGTAGTTGATGATGGCTTCGTCGAAGCGGTCGCCGCCCACGCGGACCGAGCCCTTGTAGACCATGCCGCCCAGCGAGATCACGCCCACCTCGGTGGTGCCGCCGCCGATGTCCACCACCATCGAGCCCGAGGCTTCGCTGACGGGCAGGCCGGCGCCGATGGCCGCGGCCATGGGCTCTTCGATCAGGTAGACGGAGGTGGCGCCTGCCGCCTCGGCCGCGTCCTTGATGGCGCGGCGCTCGACCTGGGTGGAGCCGCAGGGCACGCAGATGATGATGCGCGGGCTCGGCGTGAGCAGCGTGCGCGGGTGCACCATCTTGATGAACTGCTTGATCATCTGCTCGGTGATCACGAAGTCGGCGATCACGCCGTCCTTCATCGGGCGGATCGCCTCGATGTTGCCGGGCACCTTGCCCAGCATCGCCTTGGCTTCGCGGCCGACGGCCTGGATCACCTTCTTGCCATGCGGACCGCCTTCGTGGCGGATGGCGACGACCGAGGGCTCATCGAGCACGATGCCCTTGTTGCGGGCGAATATCAGGGTGTTGGCGGTGCCGAGGTCGATCGCAAGGTCGGTGGAGAAGTACCGACGGAAAGCTCCAAACATGTGCGGAATCCTCTGAGCACGGCCTGCGCATCGGCAGGTCGTCGCTCTATTTTTTGGGTCGTTTGACGGGGTGAATTGATCGTTTTTGGCGCAAAAGCCGGCGCGTTCGCGGGGGTTGCGGCAAAGGCGGGATAATACCCGAATCCCCTCTGATTCCCGTATTAGCACCGGCTCCCGCGTGCGAATACCTCCGCTTTTTTGGGCCGTTCCGACCTATGTCTCTCTCCGCTTCCGATATTGCGCGCATCGCCTCGCTGGCGAGGCTGCAGCTGGCTCCCGATGAAAGCGAGCGCATGCTCAGCCAGATCAACGGCTTTTTCGACTTAGTCGAACGTATGCGTTCCGTCGACACCACCGGCGTCGAACCGCTGGCCCATCCGGTGGCCGCCCTCGAAGACATCACGCTGCGCCTGCGCGACGACGTGGTGAGCGAACCCAATAACCGCGAAGCCAACCAGAAGAGCGCCCCGGCCGTCGAAGCCGGCCTTTTCCTCGTGCCCAAGGTAATCGAATGATGAGCAGCAGCGGTGAATTGCACCAATTGAGCGTTGTCGAACTGGCGAAGGCGCTGGCCGAACGCAAGGTTTCGGCCGTCGAGGCCTCGCAGGCCTTCCTAGGCCGCATGAAGGCGCACCAGTCGCTGGGCACCTTCGTCGACGTGAACGAGGAAGTCACGCTGGCCCAGGCGCGCGCCGCCGACGCGCTCATCGCCAAGGGCGACGCCCCGGCGCTGGCCGGCGTGCCCATTGCGCACAAGGACATCTTCGTCACCACCGACTTCGCCACCACCGCCGGCTCGAAGATGCTCGCGGGCTACCGCTCGCCCTTCGACGCCACCGTGGTTCGCCGCCTGGCCGAGGCCGGCGCGGTCACGCTGGGCAAGCTGAGCTGCGACGAGTTCGCCATGGGCTCGGCCAACGAGAACGTCGCCGTGCCCGCCGTGGGCCACGACAAGGCCGTGCCGGTGCGCAACCCCTGGAACACCGAGCGCATTCCGGGCGGCTCCTCCGGCGCCAGCGCGGCTGCGGTGGCTGCACGGCTGGCCCCCGCGGCCACCGGCACCGACACCGGCGGCTCGATCCGCCAGCCCGCCTCCTTCTGCGGCATCACCGGCATCAAGCCCACCTACGGCCGCTCCTCGCGCTACGGCATGGTGGCCTTCGCATCGAGCCTCGACCAGGCCGGCCCGATGGCCCGCTCGGCCGAAGACTGCGCCCTGCTGCTGTCGGCCTTCTGCGGCCCCGACCTCGACCGCGACTCCACCTCGCTCGACAAGCCCGCCGAGAACTTCGGCCGCTCGCTGAACGACTCGCTCGAAGGCCTGCGCATCGGCGTGCCGAAGGAGTTCTTCGGCGAGGGTGTGGCGCCCGGCGTGCGCGCGGCCATCGACGCGGCGCTCGCGCAGTACGAGAAGCTCGGCGCGAAGCGCGTCGAGGTCACGCTGCCGCGCACCGAGCTGTCGATTCCCGTGTACTACATCCTTGCCGCGGCCGAGGCCTCGAGCAACCTGAGCCGCTTCGACGGCGTGAAGTTCGGCCACCGCGCCAAGGACTTCATCGACCCCGCGAGCAGGAAGAGCGCGCTCACGCAGATGTACGAACGCACCCGCGCCGAAGGCTTCGGCGACGAAGTGAAGCGCCGCATCATGATCGGCACCTACGTGCTCTCGCACGGCTACTACGACGCCTACTACCTGCAGGCGCAAAAAGTGCGCCGCATGATCGCCGACGACTTCCAGCAGGCCTTCAAGCAGTGCGACGTGATCGCCGGCCCCGCCGCGCCCACCACCGCCTGGAAGATCGGCGAGCACGGCGACGACCCCGTGGCCGACTACCTCGCCGACATCTTCACGCTGCCCGCATCGCTGGCCGGCCTGCCCGGCATGAGCGTGCCCGCGGGCTTCGACGGCGGCATGCCCGTGGGCCTGCAGCTGATCGGCAACTACTTCGGCGAAGCGAAGCTGCTGAACGCGGCCCACCGCTTCCAGCAGGCCACCGACTGGCACGCCCGCACGCCGGAGGGCTTCTGAAATGAACGAGACAGTGAACACCTTCGAAGCACAACAACAGGGCCGCCCGACCGGCCCGCTGGTGCGCGGCTATGAAGTCATCATCGGCTTCGAGACGCACGCGCAGCTCTCCACCGCGAGCAAGATCTTCAGCCGCGCCTCCACAGCCTTCGGCGCCGAGCCCAACACGCAGGCTTGCGCGGTCGACCTGGCGCTGCCCGGCACGCTGCCCGTGATGAACAAAGGCGCCGTCGAACGCGCCATCAAGCTCGGCCTGGCGCTGGGCTCGCACATCGCGCCGCGCAGCGTGTTCGCGCGCAAGAACTACTTCTATCCCGACCTGCCCAAGGGCTACCAGATCAGCCAGTTCGAGATTCCCGTGGTGCAGGGCGGCGCTGTGACGTTCTTCGTCGGCGAAGAGCAGAAGACGGTGCGCCTGGTGCGCGCCCACCTCGAGGAAGACGCCGGCAAGTCGCTTCACGAGGACTTCATCGGCCAGAGCGGCATCGACCTGAACCGCGCCGGCACGCCGCTGCTGGAGATCGTGACCGAGCCCGACATGCGCTCGACCGCCGAGGCCGTGGCCTATGCGAAGGAACTGCACAAGATCGTCACCTGGATCGGCATCTGCGACGGCAACATGCAGGAAGGCAGCTTCCGCTGCGACGCCAACGTGTCGGTGCGCCGCCCCGGCGAGAAGCTCGGCACGCGCCGCGAGATCAAGAACCTGAACAGCTTCAAGTTCATGCAGCAGGCGATCGACTACGAGATCCGCTGGCAGATCGACGAAATCGAGGACGGCCGCGCCATCGAGCAGGCCACGGTGCTCTTCGACCCCGACACCGGCGAGACGCGCGCCATGCGCGCCAAGGAAGACTCGGCCGACTACCGCTACTTCCCCGACCCCGACCTGCCCCCGCTGGTCATCGCCGCCGACTGGATCGAGCGCGTGAAGGCCGAGATGCCCGAGCTGCCGCGCGCAATGGCCGAGCGCTATGTGCGCGACCATGGCCTTTCGGAATACGACGCAGCGCAGCTCACGCAGAGCGCCGCGCTCGCCGGCTATTTCGACGAAGCCGTGAAGGCGGGCGCCACGCCCAAGCTCGCGAGCAACTGGATCACCGGCGAGATGGCACGCCGCCTGAACGCCGCCGAGATCGGCATCGAGGCCGCGCCGGTGAAGGCGCAGCAACTCGCGCAGCTGGTCAAGCGCATCGCCGACGGCACCTTGCCCAACAACGCTGCGCGCCAGGTGTTCGAGGCCCTGTGGACCGGCGAAGGCAGCGACGTCGACGCGATCATCGAGGCGAAAGACCTCAAGCCGATGAACGACGCCGGCGCCCTCGACAAGATCCTCGACGAGGTGATCGCGAAGAACGCGAAGAACGTCGAGGAATACCGCGGCGGCAAGGAAAAGGCCCTCAACGCCCTCGTGGGTCAGGTCATGAAGGCCAGCGGCGGCAAGGCCAACCCGGCGCAGGTCACCGAGTTGCTGAAGGCCAAGCTCAGCTAAGTCTTTTCGGGGAACACCGCGGAACCGGCTTTGCCGGGCCGCAGGTGTTGTCCCCCGCAGGGGGTTGGCGAAGCGACACGAAGTGCGCGCAGCCTGGCGGGTTACCTGGGATTTCCGCCGTTCTGCGGAGTCCACAGCGCCTTCAAGCGAATGCGCTCCTCGTCGAAGCGCGCATTCACCCGCTTCTTCTCGTCTTCCTGCTCCGCGATGAAGCGGTTCTGCACCGCCACGCTCTTCGTGTTCTCGTCGATCCTGCGGCGCAGCGCGGCCGGGGCCTTTGTGGGGTCCTGCTTGTAGAACTCCATCTCCTCGTCGATCTTCTTGCGGTCTTCACTGAGCTCGGAGATGCGTTTCTTCGCCGCCTCCGACACGGCATCGATCTGCGACAGCGCCTCGGCGCGTTCACGGTCGTGCGTGGCGCTGTTGGGGTAGCGCACCAGCAGCGCCCGCTCGCGGCGCCGCTCGTCGGTCTGGCGCGCCGCCACGATGGCGGCCTCGCGGGCGCGGTCTTCGCGCTCCTGCAGTTCGCGCGCGGTGTAGGTGGGTTCCAGCTTGCGGCGGGTCGAGCCGCTCGGATTGAGCTCCCGCTGCTCGCGGTCGCTGCACTCGGCGATGGGCCGGTCGGCCGTCAAGGTGCGGCCACGGGCGTCGGTGCAGGTGTAGATGCCGGGAGAGGCGCCTTCCACTTTCTGCGGTTGCGCCTGCAGCGCGCCGCAAAACGAGGAAGCCATTAGAAGAAATGATGCCGCCGCCAGCAGGCGGGCCGGTGAACCGTGAGCGTCGCGTGCGGGATGAGGATGGTGCATTCGGCGGCCCTGCGTCTTCAGCTGGCGCCGTAGCGCGCGCGGTAGGCCAGCACGCGCTCGCGGTGAGCACCCAGGTCGGCCGCGGCGTCGCCGGAGAGATAACTCAGCAGGTCGTCCAGCGTGGCGATGGCGATCACCGACAGGCCGAGCTGGCTGCGCACGTACTGCACGGCGCTGTGGTCCACGTCGACGCCGTTCTCGGTGGCCTTCTCCTGCCGGTCGAGCGCGATGGCCACGGCATGCGGCGTGGCGCCCGCAGCCTCGATGGCGGCGATGGATTCGCGCACCGCGGTGCCGGCGGACATCACGTCGTCGACGATCAGCACGCGTCCTTTGAGCGGCGCGCCCACGAGGTTGCCGCCTTCGCCATGCGCCTTGGCTTCCTTGCGGTTGTAGGCAAAGGGATAGTTGCGGCCCCGGCGGGCAAGCTCGGCCGCCACCGTGGCGCCCAGCGGAATGCCCTTGTAGGCGGGGCCGAAGATCATGTCGAACTCGAGGCCGCTCTCGATCAGGCGGTCTGCATAGAATCCGGCGAGCCGGGCGATCTTGCCGCCGTCGTCGAAGAGCCCCGAGTTGAAGAAGTAGGGGCTCATCCGACCGGCCTTGGTCTTGAACTCCCCGAAGCGCAGTACGCCGGCGTCCAGGGCGAACTGGACGAAATCCTGGGCGATCGCGCTGCTTTTGCTTTTCTCACCATCTACAGCCATCGGAAATTCCTTGTGTTCAAACTGACCAGTCTCAATCTCAATGGCCTGCGTTCGGCCGCAACCAAAGGCGTGGCCGACTGGGTGGCCGAACTTGCGCCGGATTGTATTTGCATGCAGGAGATCCGCGTCCAGGCCAGCGACATCGAGGGCCGGTTCGAGGAAATGGCCGGCCTCAAGGGCCATTTCCACTTCGCCGAGAAGAAGGGATACGCCGGCACCGCGGTCTACACCAAGCACGCTCCGAGCCAGGTCGTGGTGGGCTGGGGCGACGCCGAATTCGACGCCGAGGGCCGCTACCTCGAACTGCGCTTCGACACGCCCAAACGCAAGTTCTCCGTGATCAGCTGCTACTTCCCGAGCGGCAGCTCGGGCGAGGAGCGCCAGGAAGCCAAGTTCCGTTTCCTCAAGGGCTTCTTCCCGCACCTGGTGGCCCTGAAGAAGGAGCGCGAGTTCGTGCTGTGCGGCGACATCAACATCGCCCATAAGGAGATCGACCTGAAGAACTGGCGCGGCAACCAGAAGAACAGCGGCTTCCTGCCCGAGGAGCGCGCCTGGATGACGAAGCTGCTCGATGCCGGCGCCGAGGGCGCGGGCCTGGTGGACGTCTACCGCATGCTCAAGCCCGACACCACGGCCGAGGCCTACACATGGTGGAGCAACCGCGGGCAGGCCTATGCGAACAACGTGGGATGGCGGCTGGACTACCACTTGGCCACGCCGAAGATCGCGGCGCTGGCGCGCACCGAGCAAATCTACAAAACCGTGAAGTTTTCGGACCATGCGCCGATCACGGTGGACTACGACTTCAAGCTGTAGGTCATCATCCGGGTCCGATGCCGCTGCCAGCACCCGCCACCAATCCTTCGCCAGCCAACGCCTATCTGCCACGCGACGTGGTCAACGCGCCCGAGGTCAAGGCAGCGATCACCCGGCGCAGCACCGAACGGGGCGACGAGCCCGACATGCAGGCGTGGCTGCGCAACCATTTCTTCCGCTGGGCGATCGGCAGCTTCGAGCATGTGGTGCCGCTGCGATCGATTGCCGACTATCAGGCCGTGACCGGCACCGGCGATCCGGTGCCGGAGTGGCTGGCCAGGCTCCTGCGGCCTTCCGCTGCCGGGGCCGGCAAGGACTGCTGGTATCTCGACCCCGAGCATCTCCTGCTGATCGAACGCGAGCGCGTGCTGGTCGAGTTCCTGCGTTCGCGGCGTGGCACGCGGCTCGAACAGAAGCTGCAACGCATCAACTGCTTCATGGCGCTGACGATGTGGGAGCAGGAGCACCAGCGCATGCAGTCGCGCCGCAGCAAGGGCTGGGTCCCCAGCAGCGGCCTGGCCCTGCGCGAAGTACTGCGCACGCCCAACGGCGTGATCTTCGAATTCGACGGCCGGCACGCCGCGCTGCGCGAGGAAATGGCGTACGAGTCCTACCACATGCAGCACTGCCTGGGCCAGTTCGCGAGCCTCAAGAAGCTCAGCGGCGGCTACGGAGAGCAGTACGCGCAGGCGGCGCAGGACGGCCGGCTGCGCCTGTTCACGCTGCGCAGCGCGGGCAACATGCCGCACGTGACCATCAGCCTCGCCGTGCATCCGGACGGCCTGCGCGTGGACCAGATCAAGGGCAAGCAGAACCGCCACCCGATCCGCAAGTACGCGGACGACGTGCTGCAGTTCCTGCGCACCGTCGCGCCACGGGGCGAACGGCATCCCGACTGCGAAGGCATGGGCCTGGTGTTCGAACCCGAGGCGACCGCGCAAGACACATCCGCCGGCCGATGGAAGTTCGTCACCGAGGTGGGCGACGCCAACTATCTGCTCAGCGTGATGAGCGCCAACTTCCACCTGGCCGAGCACTTCGAGCAACCGCCGGCCGTGCTGCAATGGCTGTTGCTGCGCATTGCGCCAGGCGAACTGGCGCGGCTTCGGCAGATCGACCCGGGAGTGGCTGCAGCCGCGCGCCTCACGCTGCCGCACGACGCGCTGCCGGCCGCACTGCGGGAGATGCCCGCGGGGGCCTGCGAGATCGAGGGCATTCCGCTCGATCTCGTCCGCAAAGGCGCCGCATGCTGACGGCGCTCGCGTGGCTCGCCGGCCTGGTGGTGCTCTTCATCGCGCTGCGCACGGCTGCCGTCTTGTGGGGCGTGGTGCGCGAAGGCGACGGTCAGGACGGCAGCAACACGGCCTTGCCCGCCAGGGACGATCCCGCGCTGCGAGCCCTCCGCGCCAGGGCCGAAGCCGCGCCGCCCAATCGCCGCCGCTGGGCTCTTGCGCTCTGTGACATTCTGTCGATTCGCAACGGCCTTCCATGCAACGGCGACACGCTGGCGCTCGACCTTCCCGCGGACAGGCGCGAGCAGCTCGGGCGCCAGGTGCTGCGCGAAATGAACATCGCCGCCGACCTCCCCGCTCCGGCCATCGGCGCACGCATGCAGGAAGCGCTCGACGGCTGGGTCGGGGGCCTGGGGCGCTCGCACGACGGCTTCTACGAACAGCTCGCGGCACAAGGCCGCGTACGCGACGCGCTGGCGTTCGACTGCGCGCGCACGGCCTTCCTGGTGCGTTGCATCGCCCACCTCGGCTGGGTGCCGGAGGCACGCGCCTGGCTGGTGCTCTTTCTCAACGCGCAGCGCGCGCAGGACAGCTTCGAGAGCTGGGAAGACTTCGGCCTGGCCTACGCCCGGGCGCGCGAGCACTGGCTGCGCATGAGCAACCAGGACGGCCCCGCCTCGACACGCGCCATGATGGAAGTGCACGAACACCTTCGCAACGCCGAAGGCAGCTGGCTCGCACTGCCCTGGAAGCGCTATCGCATCTTCGACCCCCAGCCTCGGCCCGCCTGACGAGTGCTGGCGTCTCCGTTTCCTTTTTTGCAACTCACGCCATGACCACGATCGCTCCGATTCCTTCGCCGTGGAAAGTCTGCGACGCCAGTGCGCTGCTGCGCGCAGGCGACTACGACACGCTCGACCAGCTCTTCGATGAGGCGCTCGCCGCGAGCTTTCACGATCGCACCAGCGAAGAGCGGTACCACGCCGCACTGCCCGCCGACCTGAAGGACTGCATCGATTCGGGCTCCGAAGGACTGGCGCTTCTGCGCGCCTGGCAGGCGGCCCGACCGGAGTCGGCGCACGCATGGCTGTGCGAGGCGCACTACTGGTTCCACTGGGCCTACGAGTACCGGGGCTCCGGCTGGTCGAACACGGTGACCGAGCTGGGATGGACCTGCGCCCACGCCTGCTGCACGCACGCGGCGGTCTGCGCCATTCGGGCGCTGGAGCGAAGCCCCACGCTGTGGAGCGCGCCCGCCCTGCTGATGCAGAGCGTGGCCGCCTTCGAGGAGCCCGCATGGCTGTCGGAACTGGTGCGCAGCGGCCGCGGCCCGGCCGGCGAGCTGGCGCACGACCTGGCGCTCGAAGGCATGCCTGCCGACGCGCGCGACGAATTGCTGGCCATGCTCGCGCGCTCCGGCATCCGCGCCGACGAACGCATTGCCTGTCCTCAGACCGTACCCGAGTCCCTGCCACCACCGATGCAAGGCAAGAAGCTGCTGAGCGGCAGGCAGTACTGGATGCACGCCACGATCCATCTGCATCCGCGCCTGTTCTTCTTCCTGCGCCAATGCATCTGGTTCATGCAGCCGCGCTGGGGCGGCAGCCACGACCGGGTGCGGGCCTTCATCGCTTCGCCTACTTGCGCGCACCTGGACGAGGTCGAGAAAGACCGGCTGCGCCATGAGATCTGGCGCGACGACCATCTGGGGAACGAGGTGGACGAGGACGACGATCCCGAAGACGTTCGCCAGTGGATCGAAGCCACCCGCAAGCGCGCCGAAGAGGCCCTGTACCCCTATCACCGCTGGGAGACCCTGTACTGGATTTCCAGCGCCCACTACGGACGCGGTGATCAGCCGCAGGCTCTCGCCTTCCTCAAGGAAGCGGAGGCGCACTGGCCCATCGAAGACGACGACGCGATGGTCCGGGCTGTGTTCTTGTCGTTCCAGCTCGAGCCGCAGGATCCGTCGTGGCTGGGCCAGGCCATCGTGCGCAGCGCCAATGCCGGGGAATGCACTGCCGCGATGATCCTCCACGGGTACTGCAGCCTGAAGGGCCTGCTGGGCTTTGTTCCGAACGCGGCGGCCGCAGAAGCCTGGCTCGAGGCCGCGCGCCGGCACGCCCCCGGCTCGCTCGCATGGAACAAGGTGTCCTACGCGTTCCGCAGGGGCAATCGCGAAGCGGATGCATTCGAACTGGCGACCATGGGCCTGGCCGCGGGCGGCGATTCCTGCGACTACCTGCTCGGCCTGTTCCACGAGGAAGGCGTGCACGTCGCGCCCGACCTGGGCAAGGCCATTCGCTATTACGGCCAGACGGCCGAAGGCGGCGGCAACATGGGTGCATACAAGCTGGGTTACGCCAGCTACAACCTCGGCCAGGCCACCCAGGAACCGGCCGAGCGTTCACGTCTCCTGCGGCAGGCCGTGGAAGCCGCTCGCCAGGCACACGAACTGGGGCACTCCGAGGGCCTCGAAAGCATGCTGATGTTCATCGGCGCGCTGGAGGACGTTCCCGCGCGCCATGAATACCTCGAGCTGGTACGCGAACACGCACAGCAAGGCGATGCCACCGCCATGGCCACGATGTCGGTGCTGCTGGCTGACAGCGACGACAAGAAGCTCTACGACTACCGCGAAAGCGTGCGATGGATCATGGGCGCGCAGGCCGTCGCCCCCGAAAGCGAATACGTCCGGAACGTGACGAAGACCTGTCACCAGGACGGCTTCCTGTCGTCCACGCTCTACAAGCTCACGCGGCGCCAGATCAAGGCACACGAGATTCCCGGCGCCGACAACGCGATGGTCTGAGCTTCAGCGCGACAGCTCCGGCAGCGCCTTCTCCAGCGTGGCGACGAAGGCCTGCATGGCCTCCGTCTCGTACGCCCCGCGCTTGGTGATGCGGTAGAAGTCGAGCCCCACCTTCGGCTTGGTCAGCACGTCGGTGCGCACGCGGTGGCGGCGGCAGGCGGCGAGCGCGAAGGTCGGCATCACGGCGGTGCCGAAGCCGGCCTCCACCATCGAGATCAGCGTGCCGAAGAAGTTGAATGCGGTGCGCTGCGCATCGGCGCGGCCGATGGCGGCGAGATGCTGGTCGATCACCTTCTGGATCGGGTTGCCCGGCGGCAGGCCGACGAGCTCGGCGCCGCGCAATGCCGACCAGGGCGCGGTGCCTGTGGCCTGCGGCTCTCCGGCCTCCACGCGCATCAGGTGAAAGCGCCCCACCGGCTCGCGCGACAGCCCCGGCGCGGCCTTGAAGAAGAAGCCCAGGCCCACATCGGCCTCGCCGGCGGCCACCATCGCCTCCACGTCGCGCAGGTCGGCGTCGAAGAGGCGCAGGCTCACCTGCGGATGCGCGGCGCGGAAGCTGGCGAACACCTGCGGCAGAAGGTTCGACGACACCAGCGGCGTGGCCGCGATGCGCAGCGTCTGGCGTGCCGCGTCGCCCTCGGCGCCCAGCTCGGCGGCCACGTCGTCGAGGTCGGTCACCATGCGCTCGACCACCGGCAGCAGGCGCCGGCCCGCGGGCGTGAGGCTCACCACGCGCGTGGTGCGGTCGAAGAGCCGGCAGCCCAGCTGCTTTTCCATCTCGCGGATCAGGATGCTGAGCCCGGCCTGCGTGATGTGCGCCTGCTCTGCTGCGCGGGTGAAGTTGCCCACGCGCGCCACCTGGAGGAAAGCGCGCAGCTGGCGGGTCGATAGATTCATATGAATTCATGATAAATCCATATCACATCTAAATTTCCCAAATGATCCGTCTGCGTTCCTAATGCGGGCCGAGACAAAGCAACGCGTCGCAACGACCGATCATCATGAGCAACGAAGTCATCATCCTGGGCGCCGGCATCGGCGGCCTCACCCTCGCGCTGAGCCTGCACCAGGCTGGCATTCCCTGTCGCGTGTACGAAGCCGTGCCCGAACTCAAGCCGCTGGGCGTGGGCATCAACCTGCTTCCGCACGCGGTGCGCGAACTCACCGAACTCGGGCTGCTGGAGGCCCTCGACAAGGTGGGCGTGCGCACGAAGGAGGCCGTGTTCTTCACCGAGCACGGCCAGCTGGTGTTCCGCGAGGCGGCGGGCCGGCATGCGGGCTACGACTGGCCCCAGTTCTCCATCCACCGCGGCGACCTGCAGACGGTGCTGTACGAAGAGACGCTCAAGCGCCTCGGCCCCGACAGCGTGGTGTGCGGCCGCCGCTGCACGCACGTGGAGCAGGACGCGGACGGCGTCACCGTGCATTTCGCCGATGCGCCGCCTGTGCGCGGCGCAGTCGCCGTGGGCTGCGACGGCATCCACTCGGCGCTGCGCAAGCAGCTCTATCCGGACGAAGGCGCGCCGCGCTACTCGGGCATCAACATGTGGCGGGGCACCGCGCGCTGGAAGCCTTTCCTCTCCGGCGGCAGCATGGTGCGCGCGGGCTGGCTGTCGGTCGGCAAGATGGTGATCTACCCGATCCGCGACAACATCGACGCCGAGGGCCGCCAGCTGGTGAACTGGGTCGCCGAGATCCACGCGCCGCAGCCCGCCATGCGCGACTGGAGCCGCGCGGGCCGGCTCGAAGACTTCCTGCCGGCCTTCGCCGACTGGCATTTCGACTGGCTCGACGTGCCCGCGCTGATCCTCGCCTCCGACACCATCCTCGAATATCCGATGGTCGACCAGGACCCGCTGCCGCGCTGGACGCACGGCCGCCTCACGCTGCTGGGCGACGCCGCGCACCCGATGGTTCCGCGCGGCTCCAACGGCGCGGGGCAGGCCATCATCGATGCGCGCTACCTCGCGGGTGCTCTGAAGAAGATGGGCGTCGGAGCGGCCGCGCTCGAAGACTACGACCGCGTGCGCGTCAGGGCCACCACCGACGTGGTGCTGACCAACCGCAGCAATCCGCCCGACGCCATCCTGCGCGAAGTGTTCGAGCGCTCGGGCGGAAAGCGCTTCGAGAGCATCGAGCAGGTCGTGCCCGTTGCCGAGCTGCAGGCCATCTCGGACAACTACAAGCGCGTGGCGGGCTACGACCCTGCCGCCCTGAAGGCGCGCGCTTCCTACCTTTGAACCCGACAGGCAACCCCGGAAGAACACGGAGACTGAAAAGACCATGCGATCGCTGATCAAGAAGACCCTCGCCGCCCTGCTCGTCATGGCAGGCACCGCTACCACCGCATTCGCCTGGCCCGACCAGGCCATCACTCTGGTGGTGCCCTACACCCCCGGCACCGGCATCGATCTGATCGCCCGCCAGCTCTCGGCACGCCTGCCCGCGAAGCTGGGCCAGCCGGTGATCGTGGAGAACGTGGCCGGCGCCAGCGGCAACATCGGCAGCGAGCGCGTGGCGCGCGCCAAGCCCGACGGCTACACGCTGCTGGTGCAGGTCAACACGCTGGTGATGAACCGCAGCCTGTATCGCTCGCTGAGCTACGACCCGGTGGCCGACTTCACGCCCGTGTCGCTCACCTCGTGGGGCACGCTGCTGCTGGTGACCAACCCGAACGTGCAGAAGGTGTCGTCGGTACAGCAGATGGTGAGCGCGGCCAAGGCCGAGCCCGGCAAGCTGACCTACGCCACCCCGGGCGTGGGCACGCCGCACCACCTGTCGATGGCGCTGCTCATGCAAGGCACCGGCACCGATCTGCTGCACGTGCCGTACAAGGGCACGGCCGGGGCGGTGACCGACCTGCTGGGCGGGCGCATCGACTACATGTTCCTGCCGGTGCACGTGGCGCTGCAGCACATCCAGGCCGGCAAGCTCAAGGCCATCGCCACCGGCAGCGGCAAGCGCCTGCCGCAGTTGCCCGACGTGCCCACCCTCGCCGAGGCCGGCGTGACCGCCGACAACGTCGACATGTGGTACGGCGTGCTCGCGCCCAAGGGCACGCCCGCGGACGTGGTGGCGCGGCTGAACAAGGAGATCGCGGCGGTGCTGAAGCAGCCCGACGTGGCGAAGTCGTTCGAGTCGCAGGGCATGGTGCCGGCGAGCTCGACGCCGGCGGAGTTCGGCACGCTGCTGAAGAAGGATGCGGACCGCTGGGCCACGGTGGTGAAGCGCGGCAATATCACCGCGGATTGAGCCAGACCCGGCTCAGCGCGGCGCCACCTTCCCCGCATGCCGCGCCAGATGCACCTGGTGCAGCGTGATCTTGCGCACCTCTGCCTGGCTGGTCTCGATGTGCGCGCGCAGCAGCATCGCGGCCTGGTCGCCGCGGTTCGCGCGCACCGCCTTCAATATCTTGGCGTGCTCGTCGTAGGTGGCGTCGATGCGCGGCTGCTTGGTGAAGTCGAGGCGACGGATGATGCGGATGCGATCGGTCACGTCGCCGTGCACGCGCGCCATCTCGGCATTGCCGGCGGCGGCCACCAGCGAGCAGTGGAAGGCTTCGTCCCACTGCGCGACCTGCGCCATGTCGGTGCTGCGCTGCGCCGCGGGCACCAGCCAGATGTCGGCCAGCATCTCCAGCAGGCGGCGGTCGATGTGGCGGTCGGTCTCGCACAGGCGGTGCACGGCGGTGGTCTCCAGCACCATGCGCAGGTCGTAGAGCTGCTCGAACTGGTCGAAGTCGAAGGGCAGCACGCGCCATCCGCTGCGAAACAGAACCTCGACGAACCCCTCCTGCTGCAGCCTGAACAGCGCCTGCCGCACCGGCGTGCGCGACACGCCGAGCCGGTCGCTGATCTCGCTCTCGGTGAAGCGGTCGCCCGGCACCAGGATGAAATCGGCCACGTCGCGCTTGAGCTGCGCGTAGACCTCGTCGGCCCGTGTGCGGAAGACCGCCGCGTCGGGAGCGGCAACGGGAGTTTCTGGGCTGGATCGGGCTGTGGACACGGCTGGAATGTTAGTCGCAGGCGCCGGCTTCATCGAAGGCTCTTCAGCGCGGAAAGCAACGCCGTGCCCGGCGCCGTCCAGCCGACGATGCCGCCCTGCGCGCGCACCATGTCGAGCGTGGCCGCCTTGAACGCGGGAAAGTAGCTCTCGGTGCAGTCCTCCAGCAGCAGGCAGTCGTAGCCCCGGTCGTTGGCTTCGCGCATACTGGTCTGCACGCAGACCTCGGTGGTGACGCCGCCGAACAGCAGATGCGTGATGCCGCGCGCCTGCAGCAGCTCGTGCAGGCCGGTGGCGTAGAACGCGCCCTTGCCCGGCTTGTCGATCACGATCTCGCCGTCGACGGGTGCGAGCGCCTCGACGATCTGGTTGCCCGGCTCCCCCGCCACGAGGATGCGGCCCATCGGCCCTTCGTCGCCGATGCGCAGCGTGGGGTTGCCGCGATTGCGCTTGGCCGGCGGGCAATCGGAAAGATCGGCCTTGTGGGCCTCGCGCGTGTGCACGACAAGCCCGCCCGCCTGCCGCCATGCGTGCAGCACGGCCTTCGTCGCGGGAACGATGGCTTCGAGCAGGGACACGTCGTTGCCAAGCGTTTCGCCGAAACCACCGGGCTCGATGAAGTCGCGCTGCATGTCGATCAGCACGAGCGCCGTGCGTGAAACGTGGAACTCATAGGGAAAGGGGTTGGCTTTGTCGATGTGCATGCTGGTTCTCAAGAATGTTCCGGATCGGGCCAGCGGCTAGGCCGCACCTTCGTGATGCCCACCGCCCATATGCGCCCCGATCACATGCCGCTGCGCTCCAGCAGCCGATGTCTCGAACACGATCCGCCCCTCGCTCATCACGACGATGCGGTCCGCCAGCTCGAGCAACTCGTCGAGGTCCTCGCTGATGAGCAGCACAGCCCCGCCCTTCTCCCGCACCTGCACGATGCGCGAATGGATCTCCGCGACCGCGGCAAAGTCCAGCCCGAACACCGGATTCGCCGCGATCAGCACATTGATGTCGCCCGCCAGTTCGCGCGCCAGCACCGCACGCTGCACATTGCCACCCGAGAGGCTGCGGATCGGCGCGCCCTCGCCCCGGGTCTTCACGCCGTATTCGGCGATCCACTCGCGCGCCCTGCTGCGCCAGTACGGAAAGCTCAGCACGCCGGCTCGCGACAGCGGCGGCTGGTCGAAGTCGCGCAGCGCCATGTTCTCCGCGACGCTCAGGTCGCCGACGCATGCATTGCGCAACGGCTCCTCCGGCAGGCTGCGCACCTTGAGCTCGTGGTTCTCGGCGCGGCGTGCCGCGTAAGGTTGCCCCATCACCGTGACCTTGCCCGCAAGGCGCGGGCGCTGCCCCACCAGCGCTTCGACCAGCTCGCACTGCCCGTTGCCCGAGACGCCGGCCACGCCGAGGATCTCCCCCCCACGCACCGACAGGCTCAGCTCGTGCAGCGCCAGCGTGCCGCGATCGCCCTGCGCCTTCAGTCCTTGGACCTCCAGCGCGACCGGCGCGCCGGCGGGCACGGGCGTTCTTGCAACGCAAGCCTGCGCCGCAGGCGAGGCAGCCACCTGTTCGCCCCCCATCATGGCCTGCGCCAGTTGCGCCGGGCTGGTGTCGGCCACGCGGCAATGGTGCACCGCCTTGCCGCGCCTGAGCACCGTCACGCTGTCGGCGTACGCCATCACCTCGCGGAACTTGTGCGTGATGATCAGCACCGTGCACAGCCCGCTGCGCGCGAACTCGCGCACGTGGCCCAGCACCTCGTCGGCCTCCTGCGGCGTGAGCACCGAGGTCGGCTCGTCGAGGATCAGCAGGCGCGGCTTCAGGTAGAGCTGCTTGAGCAGTTCGAGCTTCTGCTTCTCGCCCGCCGCAAGTTCGGCAGGCCGCGCGTCGAGGTCGAGGCTGAACGGCGTGGTCGCCAGGAAGGCCTCCAGCTCCGCGCGCTTGCGCTTCCAGTCGATGATGGCGGGCGTCTTTCCACCGGCCAGCAGCAGGTTCTCGGCCACCGTCATGCCCGGCGCAAGCGTGAAGTGCTGGTAGACCATGCCGATGCCCAGCGCGCGCGCCACGATGGGGTTAGCGATGTCCTGCTCGCGCCCGTCGATGAGGATGCTGCCCTCCTCCGCGCGCTGGAAACCCGCCACGCATTTCACCAGCGTGCTCTTGCCCGCGCCGTTCTCGCCGAGCAGCGCATGCACCGTGCCGGGCTCGACGCGCATCGTCACGCGGTCCATCGCGGTGAAGTCGCCGAAGCGCTTGGTGAGCTCGTAGGTGTCGAGCGCGAGCGCGCCGCTGCCCGCCGGCAGGCCGCCGATGGCGTGAGAGGAAGAAGACGCGGCGCCCATGGCGGTCAGCCGAGCGCCGCCAGCAGCGCCTGCGAGGTGGCGTGCGCGCCGAACACGCCGCCCTGCATGGTGATCATCTTCAGCGCGGCGAGGTGGTTGCCGTAGTCGGTGGCCGCCGTGCAGTCAGACAGCAGCAGGCATTCGAAGCCGCGGTCGTTGGCGTCGCGCATCGTGGTGTGCACGCACACGTCGGTGGTGATGCCCGCGAGGATGATGTTCTCGATGCCGCGCGTACGCAAAATCAGTTCGAGGTCGGTCGCGTAGAACGAGCCCTTGCCGGGCTTGTCGATGATCACCTCGCCCGGCAGCGGCGCCAGCTCGGGAATGATTTCCCAGCCCGGCTCGCCGCGCACCAGGATGCGCCCGCACGGCCCGTCGTCGCCGATGCCCACGCCGTTCGCGCCGATCTGCCGCGAGCGCCAGCGCTTGTTGGCCGGCAGGTCGCCGAGATCGGGCCGGTGGCCCTCGCGCGTGTGGATGATGTGATAGCCCAGCGGCCGCAGCGCCGCCAGCGTGCGCGCGATCGGCTGGATGGGCGCCTGCACCAGGGAGAGGTCGTAGCCCATCACGTCCACGTAGCCGCCCTTGCCGCAGAAGTCGGTCTGCATGTCGATGACGACGAGCGCCGTGTTGTCGGGGCGCATGTTCGCGTTGTAGGGCCAGACGTAGGGCTCGGCGGCGACGGTCTTTGTTGTCGTTGTCGTCATGGCGTTCAGTTCCTTGTCGATGAGAGTTCGCCGGGGCTGCCTGCGGCGGCGCTTCCCGGCCTGCAGGTGAACACCAGGATCACCAGCGTGAGCACGTAAGGCACGGTGTTGAAGAGGTGGTAGCCCCAGCCGATGCCGATGGACTGCAGCGCCGGGCCGATGGCGCCAGCGCCGCCGAAGAGCAGCGCCGCGCCCACGCAGCGCAGCGGGCTCCAGCGCGCGAAGATCACCAGCGCCACCGCGATCAGGCCCTGGCCGCTGGAGATGCCTTCGTTCCAGCTGCCCGGATAGAAGAGCGTGAGCGACGCGCCGCCCAGCCCGGCGATGAAGCCGCCCGCCGTGGTGGCCGCGATGCGCAGCCCCGAGACCGAATAGCCGAGCGCGCGCGTGGCCTGCGCCGAGTCGCCCGCCATGCGCACCAGCAGCCCGGCGCGCGTGCGCGCGAAGCCCCACCACAGCAGCACCGCGAGCGCCACGCCGACGGGCACCAGCGCGTTGAGCTGCAGGGCCGAGCGCACGACAGGGTTGTCGCTCCAGAAGCCCAGCGGGATCGCCGGGATCTGCGGCGCCTGCGGCTGGATCAGCGGCTTGCCCAGGTAGAACGCGAGCCCCGTGCCCAGCAGCATCAGCGCGATGCCGGTCGCCACGTCGTTCACGCGGTCGAGCGAGCACAGCAACCCGTGCAGCAGCGCGAGCGCGGCGCCGGCCGCCGCCCCGATCAGCACGCCCAGCCAGGCCGAGTCGGTGAGGTAGGCACCGCCGAAGGCCGCCATGGCCGACAGCACCAGCACGCCTTCGAGGCCGAGGTTGATGCGGCCCGACTTCTCGGTCAGGCACTCGCCCAGGCTCACGAAAAGAAAGGGCGCGCCCACGCGCAATGCGCCGCCGACGATGCCGGCGACCAGCGCGATCCATTGGTCGGCCGTCATGTGTAGCTCCTTGCTTCCGGAAGCATGCGGTCGCCGAACTTCTTCCAGTCGACCGTGCGCAGGCCTTCGCTCGCGAGGATCAGCACGAAGGCGATGCCCTGCAGCACCAGCACCGATGCATCGGGCAGGCCCAGCCGCCGTTGCAGCAGGCTGCCCGCCGCGCCGAAGCCGCCGAACAGGATCGCCACCGGCACGATGGCCACCGGGTTGTGCCGCGCGATGAACGACACCAGGATGCCCGCGTAGCCGTAGCCCGCGATCAGCGATGCGTTCGCGTTGGTGTGCACCGCCGCCACCTCGATGGCGCCCGCGAGCCCCGCGCATGCGCCACCGAGCCCGCAGGCCGAAAGAATGAGCCGCGTGGCTGGCAAGCCGACGAGCTGCGCGGTGCGCGGATTGCCGCCCACCACCCGCACCGAGAAACCCGAGGCCGTGGCGCGCAGCCACCAGCCGAGCCCGAGGCAGGCCACGATGCCGACCACCAGCCCCCAGTGCACGTCGGAACCGCCGATGCCGCCGATCAGCAGCCCGTCACCCAGCGCGTAGGTCGAGGGCTTGTTGAGGCTGGCCGGATCGCGCAGCGGCCCTTCGACCAGGTGCTTGAAGATGCCGATGGCGATGTAGGCCAGCAGCAGGCTGCTGATGGTCTCGTTGATGCCTCGATACTGGCGCAGCCAGCCCGCGAGCACGATCCACAACGCGCCCGCGAGCGCACCGGCAATGCACACGGCCACGGTGCCGACGACGTTGCCCGGCAGCGGCACCGCATGCGCCAGCGCCGCGCAGGCCAACCCGCCCAGCACCAGCGCGCCCTCGCCGCCGATCACGATGAGACCCGCGCGCGCGGGCAGTGCCACGCACAGCGCGGTGAGCATCAGCGGCGCCGCGCGCTGCAGCGTGTTCTGCCACGAGAACCAGTCGCCGAACGCGCCCTTGAACAGCGTGGCCCACACCTCCACCGCGTCGATACCGGCGAAGGCCACCACCAGCCCGAACAGCAGCAGCGCCGCCGCGATGGCGAACACCGGCAGGGCCAGTTCCTTGAAGAGCGCGCTGCGCATGTCGGTCATGCAGTGCGGGTCAGACCGAGCCCACGACGCCTTCGACGAGGTAGTTCATCTTCTCGAGCTCCAGGTCGGTCTGCTTCAGGACCTTGCCCGCCGGCACCACCACGGCGCCCTTGTTGTCCTTGATGCCGTCCTTGAAGATGTCGAAGCTGCCCGCGATCATCTTCGCCTTGATCTCGTCGGCGTGCTTCTTCGCGGCGTCCGGCACCATGGGGCCGTAGGCCGACATCTTCACGTAGCCTTCCTTCAGGCCACCGCGCAGGAAGTTGGGGTGCGGCTTGCCGGCCTGCGCGGCCTCGATGGCGGTCTTGTAGGCGGTGAGCCAGTTCCACTCGGCGCCGGTGAGGTACGCATTGGGCGCGAGTTTGGCCTGGCTGGCGTGGTAGCCGCAGACCATCTTGCCGCGCTTGGCGGCCGTCTCGACCACCACCTTGGGGCCGTCCACGTGCATGGTGAACACGTCGCAGCCCTGGTCGGCGAGGCTGTTGGTGGCTTCGGCCTCCTTCACCGCCATCGACCAGTCGCCCGTGAAGATCACGCTGCAGGTGATGTTCGGCTTGACCGAGCGCGCGCCGAGCGTGAAGGCGTTGATGTTGCGCAGCACCTGCGGAATGGGCTTGGCGGCGACGAAGGCGATCTTGTTGCTCTTCGTCATGTGCGCGGCGATCACGCCGTTGAGGTACTGGCACTCGTCGATGTAGCCGAAGAAGCTGCCGACGTTCTTGGGGTGCTTGCCCTCGGTCCAGAGGCCGCCGCAGTGCGAGAAGCGCACGTCGGGGTTCTTGGGCGCGACCGCGAGGATGTGCGGATCGAAGTAGCCGAACGAGGTGGGAAAGAGCAGGCCCGCGCCGTCCTGCGAGATCATGCCGGTCATGGTCTTCTGCACGGCCGCCGTCTCGGGCACGTTCTCTTCCTCCACCACCTTCACGCCGGGCAGCTTCTTGATCTCGGCGGCGGCCATGGCGTGCGCCTGGTTGTAGCCGTAGTCGTCGCGCGCGCCGACGTAGATCACGCCGACGGTGAGCGGCTTGGGCTTGGCCTGGGCGGCGGCAAGCGCGCTCCAGCTTCCGAGGCCGCCCGCCGCGCCGAGCGCGGCCAGGGTCTTGAGGGAATCGCGGCGATTGAATTGGCTGGTCATGACGTACTCCGTTGCTGGAAAACAGGTTGAAGGACTGAAGGAAAAAGAAGTGCCTGGGCGCTCAGCCGAGCAGGCTGACGTGCGCCGAGACCACGCGCCAGCCCTCGGGCGTGCGCATCCAGGTCTGGCTCTGGCGGCCGCTTCGCTCGGCGCCTTCGCGGCGGAACTCGCAGTTCGCGGTGGCGAAGTCGCGCCCGTAGGTGGTGATGACGGTCACGAGCAGTTCGCGCGCAAGGCCCTGTGAAGGGCGCGATGCGCGAAAGGCCCGGATCTCGTCGTAGCCGTAGAGGTTTTCGGTGGCGCCATAGCGCAGCGTGGTCGGGCTGTTCCAGAACAGCTCGTCGAGCACCTCGACCTTGTTGTTCACCAGCGCGTCCTCGTAGCGGGCGAAGGCGGCCTGCACTTCGGACAGCACGTCGGGCAGGTTGATGTCGCTTGCGTTCATGCGGGTGTTTCCTCCGAACTGAGTGCGGCGACCGGCGCATGCGCCACGCCCGCGGCTTCGAGTGCCGCGGCCACGCGCAGCACGAGGTCTTCGCGCCACGGCGCGGCGATCACCTGCACGCCGACCGGCAGGTCGGGCTGGTTCGGCTGGTTGGCGTGCGTGCCCCAAACCGGCACGGCGCACACCGGCAGGCCGATGCACGAGAAGGGCTGGGTCAGCAGGCCCATGTTGGGCCGCACCGGCAGCACCTGGCCGTTGACCTCGAAGCTTTCCGCGCCGACGGGCGTGGCCGCGCTGGGCGTGGCCGGGGCCAGCAGGATGTCGTAGCGCGCGAACAGGCGCGCCACCGCCTCGGCATACACACGGCGCACGCGCTGCGCGCGCGCCACCCAGGCGGCCGGCAGCAGCGCTCCGGCCAGGAAGCGGTCGCGCGACAGCGGCTCGAAGTCTTGCGCGCGGCGGCGCAGGTCATCCAGGTGCAGCGCGGCGCCTTCGGCGTTGGTGATGAGGAAGGCGGCGGCCCGCCCGGCCTCGACCAGCGGCAGTTCCACACTGGCCCGCGAGACGCCCGAGCCCAGCGCATCGGCGACCAGATCGACGGCGGCCAGCGCCTGGGCGCCGGCGCGCTGGTGGAAGTAGCCGCCGAGCACGCCGATGCGCAGGCCGCGCGCACCCTGCGCCAGGACGCCCGACACAGGTTCGACGGCCCGCTGCGCGCAGCCGGGGTCGTGCGGGTGGCCAGCGTCTTCTGGGCCCTGCAGCGCGTCGTAGACCAGCGCCAGGTCGCGCGCCGAACGGGCGAAGGGGCCGAGGTGGTCCAGGCTGGATACGAACGGGAAGCTCCCGGTGCGCGGCAGCCGCCCGAACGTGGGCTTGAGGCCGAACACGCCGCACAGCGACGCGGGCACGCGGATCGATCCGTTGGTGTCGGAGCCCAGCGCGAGCGGCACCTGCCCCGCGGCCACCGCGGCACCCGAGCCGCCCGACGAGCCGCCCGCGATGCGCCGGAGGTCGTGCGGGTTGCGCGTGGGGCCTTCATGGCTGTTCTCGGTGGTGAAGCCGTAGGCGTACTCGTCCATGTTGAGCGCGCCCACCAGCACGGCGCCCGCACGCTCCAGCCTTCGCACCAGCGCGGCGTCGGCGCGCGCGGGCGCGGTCTGGCGCTCGATCTTCGAGCCCGCGAGCGTGGGCAGGCCGGCGATGTCGAACAGGTTCTTCACCGCGAACGGCACGCCGAGCAGCGGCAGTTCGCGGGTGCGCGCGCCGTTCGCCGAAGCCAGCGAGGCATCGACCTGCGCCGCGCGGCGCAACGCACGTTCCCCCAGCACTGCAGTGAACGCGTTGACCCGGCCGTCGGTGGCTTCCACGCGCTCGAGGCTGGCCTGCACCAGCGCGGTGGCGCTCGTGGCGCCCGCGCGCACCGCTTCGGCCATGGCGGTCGCGTCGCGCAAGAGCAGGTCCGCGGCGCTCATGCGTCCTTCTCCTCGGGCGCCACCGGAGCGAAATGCACCGCCGGCTCGGCCGACATGGCCAGCGGTACCGACTCCAACAGCGCGGCGAACTCGGCCGCGAGCGCGAAGTAACGCAGCACGCCGGGGCGGTGCGCGGGCGACAGGGGCAACGCGAGCGCCGCCGCGGCGGCGTCGACGTAGCTCTCGATCTGCGTGGGTGTCATGGACGGTTCCTCGGGTCGATGCCTAGCGGCGGACTTCGCGCTGGAAGATGTCGAGGCTGAGCTTCTTCATGGCGACGAAACTCCCGGTGCTGAGCGTCTCCACCGTGCGGGGGCGCGCATCGCCGTAGCGCAGGATCTCCGCGACCCGTGTGGGCCGCTTGGTCAGGAGCAGCACCTCGTCGGCGAGGTACACCGCCTCCTCGAGGTCGTGCGACACCAGCAGCATCGTGGTGCCGGTCTGCATGAACACCTCCTGCAGCTTCTCGCGGATGAAGAGCGTCATCTCGAAGTCGAGCGCGGAGAAGGGCTCGTCGAGAAACAGCACCTCCGGGTTGGGCGCGAGCGCGCGCATGATCGACGCCGTCTGCTGCTGGCCGCCCGAGAGTTCGTACGGGTAGCGCGCGAGGTCGAACTTCACGTCGAAGGAGGCCACCAGCTCTTCCATGCGCCGGTCGACCTCGGCCTTGCTGCGCCCTTCGAGCTTCAGCGGATAGGCGATGTTGTCGATGGTCCGCATCCACGGGAACATCGCCTCGCGGTAGTTCTGGAACACGTAGCCGATCTTGGTGTCCTTGCGCTGCTTGCCGTCGAACAGGATCTCGCCCGAGTCGACGGGGATCAGCCCCGCGATCATGTTGATCAGCGTGGACTTGCCGCAGCCGTTGGGGCCGAACACCGAGACGATCGCGTGCTTCGGGATGTCGAGGTCGAAGTTCTCGTACAGCGGCCAGCCCGCGAAGTACTTGGTGAGCCCTCGGATGGTGATGTGCGTGCCTGCCGGGCCGGGTTTGAAGACCGGCTTCGGAACGTCGGCGTACACCGGGCCGTTGACGACGATGTCCTGCGTGACTTTCATCTTCCGCTCCAGTGCACGATGCGGCGTTCGGCGACCAGGAAGAGGACGTTCAGCGCATAGCCCAGCGCACCCGCCGAAAGAATCGCCGCGTACATGCTCTTCACGTTGAGCACCTGCTGCGCGTCGATGATCCGGTGGCCGAGCCCCGTGTCGGAGCCGATGAACATCTCGGCCACGATGACGATCACCAGCGCCATCGACACCGCCGAACGCAGGCCCACGAAACTGGGCTGCAGGCTTTCCCACACCAGCACGTCCTTGAAGATCTGCCAGCGCGATGCGCCCATGACGCGCGCCGCCATCACGCGCTGCTTGCGCGCGTTCATCACGCCGTAGGCGCTGTTGAACACCACGATGAGCAGCGCGCCGAAGGCGGCGATGGCCACCTTGTTGACGTCGCTCACGCCGAAGATCAGCAGAAACAGCGGGATGAGCGCGGACGACGGCGTGGAGCGGAAGAAGTCGATCAGGAACTCCACGCTGCGGTAGGCGCGCTCGTTGCTGCCCAGCAGCACCCCCAGCGGCACGCCGATGGCCGCCGCGATGACGAAGGCCTGCACGGTGCGCCAAACGGTCATGGCGAAGTCGGTGAGCAGCGGGCCGCCGGCCAGGCCTGTGATGAGCGCCGCGACGGTGTCGGCCGGCGTGGGCAGCAGGATCGGCTTGATGAAGCCCAGCCGCACCGCCAGGTCCCACACGATGAACAGCACCACCGGTCCGATGAAGGGCAGCAGGCGGTCGCGCAGCGGCAGCTTCGGCGCGGCGGTGGCCGCGCTGGCCGGCGGGGTCCACGGCGCGGCCGTGGTCGAGCTTGCTTCGGCCATGGTCTTCAGGCCTTGTAGAGCAGCGTGTCCACCGCGACCTTCTTCTCGAAGATGCCTTTCTCGGTGAACAGGTCGTAGAACTTCTGGAAGTACGCGACGTCGCTGGGCTTGAACTCGTTGTAGAGCATGTACGACGCGAGCGGCACCTCGGCGGTGAGCTTGCCTTCGATGGCGGTGTAGCCCTTCATGAACTGGCGTGCCTCGTCGGGCTTGCTGCGCACCAGCTCCACGCCGCGTGCGTAGGCGGCTATGTACTTCTTCGCGACCTCGGGGTTCTTCCTGATGAAGTCGCTGGTGAGGCTGGCCGCGCCGCCGTGCCACGGCGCCATCGGGTCGCCGAGGATGTACCTGGCCACCACGCCGGCCTCGACGACGCGCGTGGTGCCGTTCATGCGGCCCACGGTGCCGGTGGGCTCCAGCGTGTAGCAGGCGTCGACCTGGCCCGCGACCAGCGCAGCCACGTGCTGGCCGATGGGCAGCTCGCTCACGGTCGCGCCCTTGGCGCCCGCGCGCTCCAGCATGGTCTTGCACAGCGTGACGTTCTGGATGCCGGGGCCCGATGCGACCTTCTTGCCGGCCAGCTCGGCCACCGACTTGACGGGGCTGTCCTTGGCGACGATGAATTCGTCGAGCACGTACTTCGCGTTGCTCGGGTTGGTGCAGAAGATCTTGAACAGCCCGGGCTGCGCGATCTCGCCGATCGCGAGATTGGCGGAGCCCGTGCCGTTGGCGCTGCCGTCGCAGCGGCCCGCGAGCATGCCTTCCATCACCTGCTGCGCGCCGGCGAACTTCAGCGGCTCCACGTCCAGGCCGGCCTCCTTGAAGTAGCCCTTGTCGACCGCCGCGAAGAACGGCAGGCCGGCAGCCACCGGCCAGAAGCCGATGCGCAGCTTCGCAGCCGCGCCCTGCGCGCGCACGATGGCGGGCGCGGCCAGCACTGCCATGCCCGCGGCGCCGGCCTGCAGCAGCTGGCGTCGCCGGCGTGCGGCGGGAGGGTGTTGTTGGATGCTCATCGGAACTCCTCTGATCAGTTGGAACTCGGGGTGGCGCGGCTCGCGACGTATGCGCGCCAGCCGCCGTGATGGCTCACGTCCTGCGCGCCGTCCAGCGCGTGGCCTTCGCAGATGAAGCCCTTCACCCAGCTGCCGTCGGCCAGCTCCACGCTGCCGAGGCCCAGCGGTGGCGGGATCAGCGCGAGGAAGCTGCCGACCTGCGCGAGCGGCACGGCCCACACTTCGAGCGCGATGGCTGCGCCCTCCTCGCCTTCGGCCACGCGACGCAGCCCGGGCTTGGGCGGCACGGTGCCCGGCAGCGCGTGCAGCCTGTAGGCGGGCGAGGTGGTGGTGGAGCTCACCAGGGTCGCGCCGCGCTCGGTCAGTTGGCTGTTGAGCGGCATGCCCGAGAGATGCGCACCGACGACGGCGATCGGCAAGGTGCCGGCACCCGCCGCCGCGAGCCCCGGAATCGCACGCGGCGGCGGCAGAGGCTCGCCTGTCGCGCCCTGCGCAAGGCCGGTGGCGTGGTGGAAGCGCTGGCCCAGTTCGGCGAGTGCGAGATCGCTGCCGCAGGGGCCGATCAGCGTGATGCCGAAAGGCAGGCCGTCCGCGCGCAAGCTGCTGGGCACCGAGAGCGCGGCGTAGTCGAGCAGGTTGACGAAGTTGGTGTAGGCGCCGAGGTTGCGGTTGAGCGCGACCGGATCGGCGCGCATCTGCTCGCGGGTGTAGTGCGTGGGCGCGGTGGGCACGAGCAGCAGGTCGATGTCGCGCCACATCGGCTCGACCTTCTGCGCGATGGCGCGCAGCCTGGTCTGTGCGTCGAACACGTCGGCCGCGCTGTAGCCCTGTCCGCTCGCGAGGATGCCGCGCACGGGCTCGACGACGTCGTCGGCATGCGCGTCGAAGAACTCGCGCACCGCGGCGTAGCGCTCGGCGACGAGTGCGCTTTCGTAGAGCATGGCGGCCGCTTCCGCGAGCGGCGCGTAGGCGATGGTGACGGGCGTGCCGCCCATGGCGAGCAGCCGCGCGACCGCATCGCCGAAGGCCTGCTCGGCGGCGGCGTCGCCGAAGAAGCTCAGCCGGTCGGGCACGCCGAAGCGGAAGCGCGCGGGCAGCGGCTCGCGGCGCAAGTCGATCTCGCGGGAGTACGGATCGCGCGCGTCGTGGCCGGCGGCTGCGAGCAGCACGTCGACCGCGGTGGCGACGGTGCGCGCGAAGATGGAGACGCAGTCGGCGCTCTGCGCGGCGGGCACCACGCCGAAGGCGCTCAGCAGGCCGCGCGAAGGCTTCAGGCCGACGATGTTGTTGAGCCCGGCCGGCACGCGGCCGGAGCCGGCGGTGTCGGTGCCCAGGGCGAAGTCGGCCTCGCCGATGGCCACCACACAGGCCGAGCCCGAACTGGAGCCGCCCGATACATAGCGCGCGTCGAAAGCGTTGGGCACCTCGCCATAAGGAGAGCGGGTGCCGTTCAGGCCACAGGCGAACTGGTCGAGATTGGTCTTGCCGGCCAGCAATGCACCGGCTTCGAGCAGGCGCTGCACCACGGTCGCGTGCACCTCGGGCAGGCGCTCGAAGGCCGGGCAGGCGGCGGTGGTGGGCACGCCGGCCACGTCGATGTTGTCCTTGACAGCGAAGCGCAGGCCCGCGAGCGGCAAGGCGAAATCCAGCGCCACGGCGGCGTGCGTGTGTGCCACAGGCGAGGCGAACCTGGCGATCCAGGCCGCTTCTGGCGTTCCGCTTTTCGGGTTTTCTTCGTGCACCATCTTCAGGCATCCAAACATGTGTACAAGTTGAGATGCAAGCGGCATGCCAGCGCAAGCGCACCGTGGCGCAGATCGGAATCGTGCGGGGATTGGCCCGCTCCCCTCGGGCTTTGGGCTCCCTCCCCCGGGCTTGGCTCCCTCTCCCCTGGGGGAGAGGGTTGGGGTGAGGGCAGGTGCGGAAGATGAAGCGCGACTCTTATCTAGAGGCCGTAGCCCTCACCCCCGCCCTCTCCCCACGGGGGAGAGGGAGTCATGCAAGTCAGCTCTTCCTTGCGTCGCGGTAGAGCTTCTCGACCTTCGGCAGGTTCGCTTCGAGCTTCGAGATGCGGTCCGGACCGCTCGGGTGCGTCGAGAGGAAGCTCAGGCCGCCCTGATTCCTGGACGCCGTGGCCATCTTCTGCCACAGCGAGACCGACGCCTTCGGGTCATAGCCCGCCCGCGCCGCCAGTTCGAGCCCGACGAGATCGGCCTCTGTCTCGTCGCTGCGGCTGAACTTGAGCGTGATGAGCTGCGTGCCGGCGCGCGCGGCCAGGTCGCCTACCTGCCCCCAGCCGAGCAGCTGCGCACCGATGGAGAGCGCGGCGCCCGTGCCCGCGCTCTTGGCCAGGCGGGCGCGTGCATGCTCGCGCAGGGCGTGGGCCATCTCGTGGCCCATCACCATCGCGACCTCGTCGTCGGTGAGCTTGAGCTGGTCGAGGATGCCGGTGAAGAAGGCGATCTTGCCGCCGGGCATGCAGAACGCGTTGATCTGCTTGCTGCCGATCAGGTTGACCTCCCACTTCCAGTCTCGGGCGCGCGAATTCCACGGCATCGCGAACGGAATGAGCCGCCTGGCGATGGCCCGCAGGCGCTGCAGCTGCGGATTGCTCTCGCCCGCGAGCGCCCCCTTGGCGCGTGCCTGCTCGAGCAGCTGGCCGTACTGCTGCACGCCGGCCGTCTCGATCTGCTCGACCGGCACGATGTTCCGGGCCACCGAGGCCTTGCCCACGTCGACCTGCGCCAGGGCCGGCTTCGCGAGAACCGCGCCGGCCGCCGCGAGCAGGAAGGCTCGCCGCGGATGCCACGCGGAAGCTGCGGAGGGGGCGGGAAAGTCGGTGAAGGGGCGATCGCATCGTGTGCACATAGGAGCGGGATGATAGGAACAAATGAAGACAAGAAGCCCGGGAACCCGGGCCGTCGCTCATGGACAATCCAGGGCACATGTCCGCCTCGCCCGCAGAAACCCCCACGCCCACCTCACCGCCCTGGCGCGACGCGCTGAAGGTCTACCTGGAGCCCGCCACCCTGCGCATGCTGGCGCTGGGCTTCTCGGCCGGGCTGCCGCTGCTGCTGGTGCTGGGCACGCTGAGCTTCCGCTTGCGCGAAGCGGGCATCGACCGCACCACCATCGGCTATTTGAGCTGGGTCGGGCTGGCCTACGGCTTCAAGTGGGTCTGGGCGCCGCTGGTCGACCGGCTGCCGCTGCCGCCGCTCACCACCTTGCTGGGACGCCGCCGCGGCTGGCTGCTGCTGGCGCAGTGCATGGTCATCGCCGGGCTGGCGGGCATGGCGGTCAACGATCCGCGCCACGGGCTCACACCGCTGGTGTGGTGCGCGCTGCTGGTGGCCTTCGGCTCGGCCACGCAGGACATCGCGCTCGACGCCTTCCGCATCGAATCGGCCGAGGCACGCAAGCAGGCCGCGCTGGCCGCCGCCTACCAGACAGGCTACCGGCTCGCGATGATCTGGGCCGGCGCCGGCGTGCTGTGGGTCGCGGCCTGGGCCGAAGTGGCGCCCGCTGCAGCGGCCACGGGCGCGGCGGCCTATCAGAACGGCGCCTGGAAGACGGCCTACCTGGTCATGGCGGCATCGATGGCCATCGGCGTGGTCACGGTGCTGCTTTCGCCCGAGCCGGTGCCGGGCGCCATGCCCAAGGCCCGGACCGCCGCCGAATGGCTGCGCAACGTGCTGATCGAGCCCTTCGCCGATTTCATACGCCGCTACAAATGGCAGGCGGTGCTGATCCTCTCGCTGATCGCCATCTACCGCATCAGCGACGTGGTGATGGGCATCATGGCCAACCCGTTCTACGTGGACATGGGCTTCACCAAGGACCAGGTGGCCTCGGTCAGCAAGATCTACGGCGTGATCATGACGCTGGCGGGCGCCTTCGTCGGCGGCGTGCTGTCGATGCGCCTGGGCGTGATGCGCGTGCTGATGCTCGGCGCCGTGCTCAGCGCCGCCAGCAACCTGCTCTTCGCCTGGCTGGCCACGCGCGGGCACGACCTGACTGCGCTGATCGCGGTGGTCTCGGCCGACAACCTGGCCGGCGGCATCGCCTCGGCGGCGTTCATCGCCTACCTGTCGAGCCTCACCAACATCAGCTACTCGGCCACGCAGTACGCCCTTTTCAGCTCGCTGATGCTGCTGCTGCCGAAGTTCCTGGCCGGCTACTCGGGTGCCTTCGTCGACGCCTACGGCTACAGCAGCTTCTTCGTCGGCACCGCCCTGCTGGGCGCGCCGGTGCTGTTGCTGGTGGCGCTGGCCTCGCGGCTGACGGCGACCACAAGCCCACAGGGCCGTCAATAGGGCCTGGGCCTTATAGGAAACGGCCGACGGTGCGCGGGCCGCGCAACTGGTAGGCTGTGCCGGTATACATTCGTTTCTTTCAATTTTCTTTTCCCGCCGCGCGCTTCGCTTCCTGCCGGCGTCCATCGTCCGCCTGACCGACAGCCCAACACCTACAAGATCGTGCCGTCCCGAATTTCTCCTCTTCAGATAAGTGCCTACACGGCCACCAGCGCCGTCGGTGTCGGCAAGGAAGCGCTGGCCGACGCGCTCGCGCAGTCGCGCAGCGGGCTGCGCGCCAACGATTTCGGCGACGCGCCGCTGCCCACCTGGATCGGCCGCGTCGAAGGCGTCGAGGAGGTCCGGCTCCCCGAATCGCTCGCGCAGTGGGACTGCCGCAACAACCGGCTGGCCTGGATGGGCCTGCAGGCCGACGGCTTCATCGATGCCGTTGCCGCGGCGCGCGAGAAATACGGCGCATCGCGCATCGCGCTGGTGCTGGGCACCTCCACCGCGAGCATCGGCGAGACCGAGCTGGCCTACACGCAGCTCGACGCGCAGGGCATGTTCCCGCCCGGACAGCGCCGCCCCGAGGTGCACACACCGCATTCGCTGGCCATGTTCGCGCAGCAGCTGCTGGGCATCAGCGGACCCAGCGAAACGATTTCCACCGCCTGCTCGTCCAGCGCGAAGGTGTTCGCCTCGGCCGAGCGGCTCATTCGCCTGGGCCTGGCCGACGCGGCCGTGGTCGGCGGGGCCGACACGCTGTGCGGCAGCGTGCTGTTCGGCTTCAACTCGCTCGAACTTGTATCGAGCGAGCCGTGCCGGCCCTTCGACGCCGCGCGCAAGGGCATCAGCCTGGGCGAGGCCGCGGGTTTCGCGCTGGTCGAGCGCGTGCAGACCGGTGCCGATGCCGCGCCGCTGCACCTGCTGGGCTACGGCGAAGCCAGTGACGCGCACCACATGTCGACGCCCCACCCCGAGGGCCTGGGCGCCGAGCGCGCGCTCGACGAGGCGCTGGCGCGCGCCGGGCTCGCACCCGAGGCGATCGACTACATCAACATGCACGGCACCGCGAGCCAGAAGAACGACGAGGTCGAGGGCGCGCTGGTGGCGCGCCGCTTCCCGGCACGCACGCATGCCAGTTCGACCAAGGGCTTCATGGGCCACACGCTGGGCGCGGCGGGCATCGTCGAGGCGGTCATCAGCCTGCTGGCGATCGAGCGCGGCCTGATGCCGGGCACGGTCAACACGCACACGCTGGACGAGGGCTTCGGCCCGCAGATCCGGCTGGAGCCCGCGCGCGGCGAAGTGCGCTATGCGCTGAGCAACTCCTTCGGCTTCGGCGGCAACAACTGCTCCCTCGTTTTCGGCAAGGCGGCATGAACGACATGAACCAGGCCGCTTCCAAGCCCCCCACCCTCTACATCGAAGGCCCCGCCTTCTGGACTCCCACGCTGCCCGGCTGGGACGCCGCCCGTGCCGCCTTCCGCGGCGAAGGCGCGCTGGCCGATCCGCCCGCCAAGCGGCCCTCGCCGCAGGTGCTGGCCCCTGCCGAGCGCCGCCGCGCGCCCGACACCGTGGCGCTGGCGCTCGAAGTGGCCGCTGCCGCCCTTGCCGGCTCGGGCCGCAACGCGGCTGACGTGCCCTGCGTGTTCACGTCGGCGCACGGCGACCTGTCGATCAACGACTACATGTGCAGCACGCTCGCGAGCGACCCGAAAGGGCTGTCGCCCACCAAGTTCCACAACTCGGTGCACAACGCGGCCGTGGGCTACTGGACCATCGGCACCGGCTGCATGGCGGCAAGCAACGCGGTCTCGGCCTACGAGCACAGCTTCGGCTCGGGCCTGCTGGAGGCGGCCGTGCAGTCCGCCTGCGACCAGGAGCCCGTGCTGCTGGTGGGCTACGACACCCCCACCCTCGGCGCGCTGACTTCCGTCACCGACAGCCGCGGCCTGCTTGCGGTGGCGCTGGTGATCGCAAGCGAACCCGGCGAGCGCACCGTGGCGGCGCTCGACTGGTCGCTCGTCAGCGAAGACGGCAAGGCTGTGGCAGCCACGCCGCCGCGCTCCGAAGCCGCGAAGTCGCTGGCCGAGATCAACCCCATGGCCCAGTCGCTGGGCCTCTTCGAAGCGCTGGCACATCTGGATGACGGCAATGTCGGCGGCGTGGGCTCGCCGGTCGACCTGCCGCTTTCCGCCACCCTGTCGCTGCGGCTGCAGTTGCGGCCGTTCGCACGGGGCTGAGCCCACGGCCACTGCAACCGGCGCTATGCTTTTCGCAGCATGGCCGGTTGACAGGGGTTGCCGAGGTTTACCCAACTTTACGGAGCGTTCAAGCCCTCTTGCTCCCGGTGGACGACCATGAAGCGCATGAGCACCCCCCAACTCCTGATGATCGAAGACGACGCCCGCCTGGCGCAGATGGTGGGCGAATACCTGACGCAGTCGGGCTTCGCGTTCAACCATGCCGGCGACGGCGCCGCCGGGCTCGAGCAGCTGCAGCAGCACGCGCCCGACCTGGTGATCCTCGACCTGATGCTGCCCGACACCGATGGCCTCGAAGTCTGCCGCCGCATCCGCGCGCTGCCCGGTCCGCTGTCGAAGGTGTCGGTGCTGATGCTCACGGCCAAGGGCGACCCGATGGACCGCATCATCGGCCTGGAGATCGGCGCCGACGACTACCTGCCCAAGCCCTTCGAGCCGCGCGAGCTGCTCGCGCGCATCCGCGCCGTGCTGCGCCGCCGCGCCGAGAGCGCCACCGAGGCCGAGGCCTCGTCGGTGATGCGCTTCGGCACACTGGAAATCGACCGCAACGCGCGCACCGTGTCGGTGGGCGGCGCGGTGGCCGACCTCACCTCCTACCAGTTCGACCTGCTGACGGCGATGGCCGAGCGCGCGGGCCGCGTGCTCACGCGCGACCAGATCATGGAGGCCGTGCGCGGCCGCGAGCTCGAAGCCTTCGACCGCTCCATCGACGTGCACATGGGCCGCATCCGCGCCGCCATCGAGGTCGATGCGAAGAACCCGAAGCGAATCCTCACGGTGCGCGGCGTCGGGTACGTCTTCGCCAAGCAGCAAGACTAGGCTGACCGCCGATGCTGCGCAGTCTCTATTCGCGCCACCTCTACGTCCGCATCTGGCTCGCGGTGGTGGGCGGGGTCGTCATCCTCACGCTGATGGCCAACTGGATCGTGCGCGAGGCCGCCGAGGCCGAGCGCGAACGGCTGGCGCCGGTGCCGCGCAACGTGGTGGTGCTGGACGCACAGGACAAGCCGATAGGCGCGGGCACCGCGCTGCGCGTGCCGGGCCAGGGCCTGGAGTTCGACGTGACGCTCAGCGACGGCAAGGCCATCACGCTGCGCGTGGCGCCGCGCGAGCGGCCCACCGGCACCGGCGGTTTCGCGCCGTGGCGCACGCCCTTCGGGCTGGGCTGGATGATCGCGCTGGTGGGCGTGGCGGTGGCGCTGGGTGTGTACCCGATCGTGCGGCGCATCACGCAGCGGCTGGAATCGCTGCAGCGCGGCGTGCAGCGGTGGGGCGAGGGCGATCTCTCGGTGCGCGTGACAGAAGAAGGGCAGGACGAAGTGGCTGATCTATCCAAACGATTCAACGCGTCGGCCGAACGCATCGAGCAGCTGGTGCGCTCGCACAAGTCGCTGCTGGCCAACGCATCGCACGAGCTGCGCTCGCCGCTCACCCGCATCCGCATGGGCCTGGAGCTGATGGGCGAGCACCCGAGCCAGTCGGCGCGCGAGGAAATCTCGCGCAACATCGGCGAGCTCGACCAGCTCATCGACGAGATCCTGCTGGCAAGCCGGCTCGACGCCAGCGAGGCCGACATGGGCACCATCGAGCCGGTCGACCTGACCGGGCTCGCAGCCGAGGAATGCTCGCAGGTGAATGCCGAGCTCGACCTGGCCGACGGCACCGACAACGCCACTCTCACCGTGCCAGGCGTGTCGCGCCTGCTGCGCCGCGCCATCCGCAACCTGCTGGAGAACGCGCGCCGCTACGGCGCCGGCGAGATCGCGGTGGAGCTGGGCAGCGCCAACGGCTACGCCACCGTGCGTGTGAACGACCGGGGCCCGGGCGTGCCGCCCGCCCTGCGCGAGCGCATCTTCGAGCCCTTCTACCGCCTGCCCGGCGCCAGCGAGCGCAACGGCGGCGTGGGCCTGGGGCTGGCGCTGGTGAAGTCGATCGCCGAGCGGCACGGCGGCACCGTGCGCTGCGAGGACCGCCCCGGCGGCGGCGCGAGCTTCGTGATCCGCCTGCCGGCCGCCGCACGCAGCCACTGAGCACACCGCCCACCACCCCGCCTGCGCAGGGTCGTGGTCAGGTTGGCCCGAGGACGCCAACCTAAAATCCCGCCCCTATGCAGAGATCGCACATCGTTCGGCCCGCGGCCATGTTCTGGGGGCTGGTGGTGTTCATGCCGGTCGGCGTCACCTATCTTTCGGCCATCGTGCTGCTGCTCGCCATGCTGGTGGCCGGCGGCCTGGGCGAGCGCTATGCGCGGCTGCGCGCCAACCCGCTGTGGTGGCCGGTGATGGCCTACTTCGCCTGGACCTTCATCGTGCTGGCCATCGGGCAGCACTATCCCGAGACCGGCTCCAACCTCTTCCACGGCATCCGCATCGGCCTCACGATGCTCATGGCGATGGCGCTCACGCGCGAGGAGGCCATCTGGGCGCTGCGCGGCTTCCTGCTGGTGGCGGCGCTCAACATCGTGCTGGTCATCGTCTTCTACGCGGTCGGCGGCTTCAACATCTGGTCGCCGCTGCGCGCGGTGGTGATGGAAGTGGGCAACAAGTCGATCAGCAACGCGCTGCTGTTCAGCGTGGTGGCTTCCACCGCCGCCGTGTGGGGCATCGCGCAGATCGCCGCCCACAAGCCGCTGCGCGCCGTTCCCGCCTTCGTGCTGATGCTCGGGCTGGGCCTGGTGGTGGCGCTGCCGCTGACCTCGCGCACCTCGGTGCTCGCGCTGCTGCTGGTTGTCCCGGTGGTGTGCATCCACCAGTGGCGCAGCCACCTGAAGATGCTGGTGGGCGCACTGGTGCTGGGTGCCGTGGTGATGGGCGCCGGGCTCTACCAGCTGCCGCAGCTGCAGCACAAGGTGGAAGTGGGCGTGCAGGAACTCGAGGAGGCGCAGGCCGGCGCGGTCTTCAAGGGCAGCTGGGCCATCCGCTACTACATGTACCGCGACACCGGCCTCATGATCGCCGACCGCCCGTTCACCGGCTGGGGCATCGGCGGCTGGACCGACCAGTGGCACAAGCGCGGCCCGGCGCTGCTGGCCGACTCGAACATGCCCCACAACGACTTCCTCTGGGTCGGCGCCCAGGGCGGCCTGCCCGCGCTGCTGAGCCTGCTCTTCATCATGGTCGCCGCCGTCTGGCAGGCATGGAAGAGGCCCGACATCGCGGGCCGCTACGCGCTGGCGGCCACGCTGATCGCGCTGATCGCCTCGAGCGTGAACTCGGCCATGCGCGACGCGCAGATCGGCCTGGCGCTGCTGTTCATCGCGATGGTCTACCTGCGGCTCGCGCAGGAGAAGAACGACCCGAATCCGTGGCGCGGACTGCTGTCCTCGCGCCTGAAAGGCCTGGAGAGCCTGGAAAAAGACCCCGCCCGCCCGGCTGCCTGAAGAGGCACCTGGCGGCCGGGGCCGGGTGGTTCAGCCGTGGCTCAGTGCCGCGCCGACACCGCCTCACCGGCCTTCAGCCGGTACACCGTGCCGCAATACGGGCACTTGGCCTCGCCGGTGCGCGCCACGTCGAGGTACACCTTCGGGTGGCTGTTCCAGAGCTTCATGTCGGCCTTGGGGCTGGGGCAGAACACGCCGCCCTGATGATTGAGCTCCTTGGCCAGGAGTTCGACTACTGCATTGGTGGACATGGGGTCGTTCTCTCGTTCTCTTCTTCTGCTCAGACTTTCGTGAGCCAGTGGGCGTACTTGGGATTCTTGCCGTTCACGATGTCGAAGAAGGCCGCCTGGATCTTCTCGGTGATCGGGCCGCGCGCGCCGCCGTCGCCGCGGTTGCCGATCTCGATGCGGTCGAGCTCGCGGATCGGCGTGACTTCGGCGGCCGTGCCGGTGAAGAAGGCTTCGTCGGCGACGTAGACCTCGTCGCGCGTGATGCGCTTTTGCACCAGTTCCAGGCCCAGGTCCTTGCACACGTGCAGGATGGTGTTGCGGGTGATGCCGTTGAGCGCGCCGGCCGACAGGTCGGGCGTGTAGACCACGCCGCCCTTGACCACGAAGATGTTCTCGCCCGCGCCTTCGGACACGAAGCCGCTCGCGTCGAGCAGCAGTGCCTCGTCGTAGCCGTCGTCCAGCGCTTCCATGTTGGCCAGGATCGAGTTGGTGTAGTTGCTCACCGTCTTGGCCTGCGTCATCGTGATGTTGACGTGGTGGCGGGTGTAGCTCGAGGTCTTCACGCGGATGCCGCGCTTCATGCCCTCTTCGCCCAGGTAGGCGCCCCAGGACCAGGCCGCGACCATGGCGTGCACCTTGTTGCCCTTGGGGCTCACGCCCAGCTTCTCGGAGCCGATCCAGATGAGGGGGCGCAGGTAGCAGCTCTCGAGCTTGTTCTCGCGCACCACCTGCTTCTGGGCCTCGTTGAGCTGCTCCTGGGTGAAGGGGATCTTCATGCGCAGGATCTTGGCGCTGTTGAACAGGCGCTCGGTGTGCTCGGCCAGGCGGAAGATGGCGGTGCTGCCGTCGGCCGTCTTGTAGGCGCGCACGCCCTCGAAGGCGCCGCAGCCGTAGTGCAGCGTGTGGCTCAGCACGTGGATCTTGGCGTCGCGCCAGTCCACGAGTTCGCCGTCCATCCAGATCTTGCCGTCACGGTCGTCCAGCGAGGGGGGGATCGAGCTCATTTCCTGATTCCTTTGGGATCGGTGTGGGGGTGCGACAGGAAGGGAAGTCGCAAAAGCTTGCGATTTTACGGCGCCGGGCCGAACGGCCTGCCCGACAATGGCCGGCTGTCCAAACCGTTGGAAAAAGGGTTTCCGTGTCCGTATTCAAGAACGTCATCGTCTATCGCATCGAACCCGCCTGGTCCCAGACACTGGCCGAGGCGGAAGAAGGCCTGGGCAGGCAGCGCTTCGAGCCCTGCGGCCCCTCGCAGGAAAAGTCCGCCGGCTGGATCGAGCCGCGCGGCGAGGCCAACGGCCCGCTGGTGGAGTCCATCGACGGCCAGTGGCTGGTCGAATACATGATCGAAAGCAAGCAGGTGCCCGGCTCGGTGGTTCGCCGCAAGGTCGACGAGCGCTGCGCCCACATCGAGGCCACCACCGGCCGCAAGCCCGGCAAGAAGGAAAAGAAGGAGCTCAAGGAAGACATCACCCTCGAGCTGCTGCCCATGGCCTTCACCCGCAGCGCGCGCGTGACGGTGTGGATCGACAAGGCCGAGAACCGCCTGGTGATCAACACCGGCAACGCCTCTCGCGCCGACGAAGTGGTCACCAGCCTCGTGAAGTCGCTCGACGGCTTCGCGGTGGCCCTCATCAACACCCAGGTCGAGCCCGCCGCCGCCATGGCCAACTGGCTGCTCACGCAGGAGCCGCCGGCCGGCTTCACCATCGACCGCGAGTGCGAGCTCAAGGCCAGCGACGACTCCAAGGCCGTGGTGCGCTACGCCAAGCATCCGCTGGACATCGACGAGGTCAAGCAGCACATCACCGACGGCAAGCGCCCCACCCGCCTCGCGCTGACCTGGGACGACCGTGTGTCCTTCGAGCTCACTCACGGCCTGCTGATCCGCAAGATCGCCTTCCTCGAAGGCACGGGCGATGGCGCGGCGGGCGGCAAGAAGGAAGACAACTTCGACGCCGACGTGGCCATCGCCACCGGCGAGCTGGGCCAGCTGGTGCCGGCACTGCTCGACGCGCTGGGCGGCGAAGCGGCCTTTTCCGCAGCGCCGCAGGACGAAGCGCCCAAGCCTGTTGCCACCCAGTCCGAGGCTACGGCAGGGGCCGAAACGGAAGACGCGCCGTTCTGAGGCCGTCAGGAACACGGACAACCGAACGCAGAAGAAATACAAAAACTACGCAAAGGTCGCAAAAGAAACCAAGGAAAAAATTTCTGGTTTTCCTTTCGCGACCTTTGCGAAACCTTCGCGTCCTCTGCGTCCGGCTGCCCACTCCCGCATTCCAACAGCTTGCGATCAGGCCACCAGATAGGTCTGCGCCAGCCGCACCCAACAGGCGGCCCCAAGCGGCAGCACTTCGTCGTTGAAGTCGTAGCCGGGGTTGTGGACCATGCAGCCGCCGAATTCGCCCTCGCCGTTGCCCAGCAGCAGGTAGCAGCCCGGCAGTTCGGAGAGCATCCAGGCGAAGTCCTCGCTGCCCGAGAAACCCTTGGGCGCCTGCCTGACGACGTTCTCCTCGCCCACCAGCTCGGCGCACACTTTCGCCGCAAGCTCGGTCTCGACGGCGGTGTTGACCACCGGGGGCACGAGCTGGCGGTAGTCGATCTCGGCTTCCACGCCGTGCGCCTGCGCGGTGAGGCTCACGATCTCGCGGATGCGCTGCTCGACCAGCGCGCGCGTCTCGGGCCGTGCCGCGCGTACGTTCAGGCCCAGCGACACCGACTGCGGAATCACGTTGTGCGTGGCGCCGCCGCGGATGAAGCCCACCGACACCACCGCCGTGTCGTCCGGCGCCACGTTGCGCGCCACCACCGTCTGCAGGGCCGTCACCACCGCCGCGGCTGCCGCGACCGGATCGCGCGCGCGGTGCGGCATGGCGCCGTGCCCGCCCACGCCCTTGATGGTGACGTCGGCCACGTCGGACGACAGCGTGACCGGGCCTTCGATCGCCATCATCGTGCCCACCGGCACGCCCGGCGCGTTGTGCAGCGCGTACACCGCATCGCAGGGGAAGCGCTCGAACAGGCCGTCCTCGATCATGGCGCGCGCGCCGCAGAGGTTCTCTTCATCGGGCTGGAAGATCAGGTTCAGCGTGCCGTCAAAGTCGCGCGCCTTCGCCAGCGCCTTGGCGGCCGCCAGCAGGATGGCCGTGTGGCCGTCGTGCCCGCAGGCGTGCATGCGCCCGGCGTTGCGGCTCGCGTACGGCAGGCCGGTGGCCTCGGTGATGGGCAGCGCGTCCATGTCGGCGCGGATGCCCAGTCGGCGCGTGCCGTTGCCGAGCCTGAGCTGCGCCACGATGCCAGTGCGGCCGATGCCGGTGTGCACCTCGTAGCCCCAGCTGCGCAGCAGGTTGGCGACGAGTTCGCTGGTGGCGTTCACCTCGAAGCCGAGCTCGGGGTTGGCGTGGATCTGCCGGCGGATGTCGACGAAGGCCTGGGTGTCGACGTCGGCCTGCGGCAGCAGGCGCGACAGGAGCTTGGTGGTCTGGGGGCTGAGTTGGCGGGTCATTCGGGGAGCTTCTTCCTTGTTCCTTGTTGTCGTCGTCGACGGAGTTCAGGCCGCCTTGCGCTCGCGCAGGCTCAGCAGCGCACCAAGGCTCAGCACGCCGCAGACCATCATGTAGAACGCGGGCGACATCGGGTTGCCGGTCTTCGCAAGCAGCCAGGTCACGATGAACTGCGAGGAGCCGCCGAACACCGTCACGCCCACGCTGTAGATCACCGAGATGCCGCTGGCGCGCACGCCGGCCGGCAGCATCTCCAGCAGCATCAGGAACATGGGCGTGGTGCCGATGTTCACGCTCGCGGTGAGCAGCGCAGACAGCGCCAGCACCAGCGGCACGCTCGGGTACTGGCCGATGAGCCAGAACACCGGGTACACCGCGATCACGCTGAAGAGCAGCGAGCCGATCACCAGCGGCTTGCGGTTAGGCAAGCGGTCCGCGAGCCGCCCCGCGACCAGCGACACCACGAACAGCGTGATGCCCGTGACGCATCCCGACAGCAGCGACAGCGACGGCGGCATGTGCAGCACGCGGATCATGTAGGTGGGCATGAAGAACACCACGAGGTACATCGTGGCCGTGCCGGCGGTGGTGGCCAGGATGCCCTTGAGCACCAGCCCGCCGTGCTCACGCAGCAGTCGGCCGATGGGACTGGACTCGTGGTTCTCGGCGACGTGTGTCTCTTCCAGGTGCGCGCGGATGTAGAGCCCGACCGGCGCGATCAGCAGCCCGAGCAGGAACGGCAGGCGCCAGCCCCAGCTCTCCAGCGAGGCTTGCGGCAACGCGGCATACAGCGCGGCGCCGGTGAGCGCGCCCAGCAATGCCGAAACGCCCTGGCTCGCGAGCTGCCAGCTCACGCGAAAGCCCCGGCCCTTCACGCCGCCCGCTTCCATCAGCATCGACGTGGCGGCCCCCACCTCGCCGCCGAGCGAGAAGCCCTGCAGCAGCCGGCCCAGCACGATCATCAGCGAGCCGAAGACGCCAGCCGACGCATAGGTGGGCGCGAAGGCGATGCACAGCGTGCCCAGCACCATGAGGCCGATGGTCAGCGTCATCGCCGCCTTGCGGCCCTTGCGGTCGGCATAGTTGCCGATGATCACACCGCCCAGCGGACGCATCACGAAGCCGATGCCGAAGGTGGCCACCGCCAGCAGCAGCGAGCCGTAGGGGCTGTCGGAAGGAAAGAAGAGCTTGCCGATCAGCAGCGCGAAGAAGCTGTAGACGGTGAAGTCGTACATCTCCAGCGCATTGCCCAGCGAGCAGGCGGCGATCAGGCGGAACTGGCTCTGCTTCTTTCCCTTGCCATGCTGCACCACGGCAGCCGGTGAAGAGGCCCCGATCGGGCTTGCGGGCAATGCGGCTTCGCTCATCTAATGTCACTCCACGTACAGGTTGCGAGGGGGCGTGCATCGACTGCGGGCCCGTTCGCGGCGGAGTATTCAGGCAAAGCGCTGCGGCGAAGAATCACAAATTTTCATGCTGATAACCAAACGGCATCCCCGTCATAAACAGGCGCCGGAGGCCATCGGGACAACCCCCAAGAGGCCTCTTTCCGGGAGCGGCGCACCACGATGAAGCTGCAACAGTTGCGCGTACTGCTGGCCGTGGCGCAGCACGGCAGCATCCACGAGGCCTCGCGCAGCCTGCACACCACCCAGCCCGCGCTGTCGAAGACCATCTCGGAGCTGGAGCGCGAACTCGGCGTGACGCTGATGTCGCGCTCCACGCGCGGCGTGAGCCTCACGGCCTACGGCACGGCGCTGGTCAAGCGCGCGAGCGTGGTCGAGCAGGAGCTGCGGCACGCGCTGGAAGACATCGAGGCGATACGCGGGCACGACGAGGCGCAGCTCAACATCGGCTTCACCGCCGTGGCATCGAGCGGGCCGCTTCCCGATGCGATGGCGTCTTTCCGCAGGCGCTTTCCCAACGTGGCGCTGCGCGGCTTCGAGCTGCGGCCGCAGCAGATCTTCGAGGGCCTGCGCGAAGGCCGGCTCGACCTGGGGATGGTCTCCACCTGCAACGGGCCGGGAACCAACGCATTCCAGTGGGAGCCGCTGTTCTCGGTGGCCATGCACCTGTCGGTGCGCGCCGGCCATCCGCTTAGGCGCGTGCGCAGGCTGCAGCCGCTGGTGGACGCCGACTGGCTCGTGCTCGACCCCATCGACGACGCGGGCAGCCCGCTGGTGAGCATGATGAACATGCACGGGCTGGAGATGCCCAGGCGCATGGTGCACAGCGCCTCGAACCTGCTGGGCCTGCAGCTGGCCACGCAGACCGACCTGATCAGCATGTGGTCGGACTTCGTGTTCCACGGCGCGGGGCCGTTGCGGCTGCAGCCCCATCTGCTGGAGAAGCTGCCGATCACCGACGAACTGCCGGACTTCGACGTGTTCCTGGTCTACCGCTCGGCCGACCTGATGACGCATGCATGCGCCGAATTCGCGAAGGAGGCGCGCCACCAGGCGAAAGCCAATCCGCCGTGGCGGCAGCCCCGGCGCAAGGGGAGTGCGTCCTAGGCTGCGCTGTCTTCGTCGGCCGGCGTCTCGGGCCGCGTCATCGTCCAGCTCTGCAGCTTGCCGCCGTTGAACACGGTATCGACATACGAGCCGCCGCCGTCGGTCCAGCGGTAGTGCTCGGGCTGCTCGTCCTTGGGCGAGCGCAGTTCGCCGAGGGCGCGCGTCATCGCGATCACATGCATCAGCGTCACGCCCGGCTTGAGCTTGGCGTTGAGCATCACCGCGCTGGCCACGTAGCCCACCGGCCGCTCGGCCGCGCGCTTGAGCACCTGCATGGCGCGGTTGAAGTGCAGCAGCAGGAACATCACGATCGCGCCACCGGCCAGGGCGACACCGCCCCACCCGCCAGCGCGCCAGGCCAGCGCCATGACGACGATGGCGCCCACGGGCAGCAGAAAGTTCTTGAAATTCATGGCGCGCATTGTCGCCGCCCGGCACATCGCGGCCGGCAAAGACCTCAGGCCGGGCCGCGCAGGCCGATGCAGTTGCCCCAGGGGTCGCGCACCTGGCACATGTACTGCACGCCCTGCGCGTCGTCCAGCCGTAGCGGCCCCCGGTACAGCACAGCACCGGCCGATTCGAAGCGGCGCAGCGCGGCATCGAAGCGGTCGACGCTCCAGTACACGACCGAGCCCGAAGCGCCCGAACCGACCTTCCCGTCGCTCGGCACGATCTCGAGCAGGACCCCTTGCACCGACAGGCATTCGAACACCGGCGTCCCGATGCGGACGCGAACGGCCTCGCCCCCGAATGCCGCTTCGTACCAGTGCAGCGCCGCCTCCACGTCAGCGACATGGACCATGACGGCGGCAATCGGGAACGGCATCGGCTTCATTCGGCGAACGGTTGGTAGGGGCGTGATTGTGCCGGCCCATCCGCAGCGATCGCGGTAGCGGCCGTGGCTACCGCCGGGCGCGCAAGGCGGTACTCGCAGCGAAAGGCACGTACGGCGGCGGCGAGAGGCGGCACATTTCGCCGCACGGGCATCCGCCCGGGCCACCGAAAAGCGTATGACCATTCCGCGCTCCGTCACATTCGTTCGTCTCACCCTCGCCGCCACGCTCACGGCCGCCGCGCTCAGCGGCTGCTACGTCGTGCCGCTCGGGCAACCCGCTCCCTCGGCGCCGCCTTCGCAGGCTTACGCCGTCGCGCCGGGCCCGGTCGCACAGACCTTCAACGCGCGGCTGTACCCGTCGAATGCCGAGGCCTCGCGCTACGGCGTCGTCTCCGGCACGGTGACCAACGACATGAACGGCCGCGGCCACTTCAACGCACAGATCGGCGGCGAACAATTTCAGGGAGAGGCAACCCGGGTCGCCGGCTCGCGTGCCAACGGCGTGGCGAACGCCACGGGCAGCCGCGGCGGCAACCTGAGTTGCCAGTATTCGATGAACTCGGCCACGCTGGGCAGCGGCCAATGCGTGCTCAACAGCGGACCGGCGTTCACGATGCACATCGGGGGATAGGGAGGGTAGGCCCGGCGCGACAGCGTGCGCGCCGGGTCATTTTTTCCCGGTTTCAGTCGAGGCGGCGGACGACGTCCATCGCCTCCTCGATGCGGTCCACCGCGTGGATCGTCAGCCCTTCGATTTCCTTCGCGCCCTTCTTGGGCGCGTTCGCCTTCGGCACCACCGCCACGCTGAAGCCCAGCTTGGCGGCCTCGCGCAGGCGCTCCTGCCCGCGCGGCGCGGGGCGCACCTCCCCGGCCAGGCCCACTTCGCCGAAGGCGATGAAGCCCTTGGGCATGGGCTTGCCGCGCAGGCTGGAGGTGATGGCCAGCATCACGGCCAGGTCGGCCGCGGGCTCGCTGATGCGCACGCCGCCCACCGCGTTCACGAACACGTCCTGGTCCATGCATGCCACGCCGGCGTGGCGGTGCAGCACCGCCAGCAGCATCGCGAGGCGATCTCGGTCCAGGCCCACCGAGAGGCGGCGCGGGCTCGGCCCGCCGTTGTCGACCAGCGCCTGGATTTCCACCAGCATCGGCCGCGTGCCTTCGAGCGTGACGAGCACCACGCTGCCGGGCACGGGCTCGGCATGCTGGCTCAGGAAGATCGCGCTCGGATTGGTCACGCCCTTCAGGCCGCGCTCGGTCATGGCGAACACGCCGATCTCGTTGACCGCGCCGAAGCGGTTCTTGATGGCGCGCACGAGGCGGAAGCTCGAATGCGTGTCGCCCTCGAAGTACAGCACCGTGTCGACCATATGCTCCAGCACGCGGGGACCGGCGAGCGCGCCTTCCTTGGTGACGTGGCCCACCAGCACCACCGCCGTGCCGCTGGTCTTGGCGAAGCGCGTGAGGTGCGCCGCGCATTCGCGCACCTGCGCCACCGACCCAGGGGCCGAGGTGAGCTGGTCGGAGTAGATGGTCTGGATCGAGTCGATCACCGCGATGGCCGGGCGCGTGGCGTCGAGCGTGGCGATGATCTTCTCGAGCTGGATCTCCGCCAGCACCTGCACCTGCGAGTGCTCCAGGCCCAGCCGCCTGGAGCGCAGCGCCACCTGCGAGCCGCTTTCCTCGCCGGTGACGTAGAGCGCGTTCTGCCCGGCGTGCTGCAGCGCGTCGACCGCCTGCAGCAGCAGCGTCGACTTGCCGATGCCCGGGTCGCCGCCGATCAGCGTGACGCCGCCGGAGACGATGCCGCCGCCCAGCACGCGGTCGAGCTCGTCGATGCCGGTGGGCGTGCGCGCGACGTCGGTCGCCTCGATCTCGGAGAGCGTCGCGAGCTCCGATGCGCCCGCGAGCGACGCGAACTGGGTGCCGAAGCGGTTGTTGGCGGGCCCGCTGCCGGCGCCCGCGACCTGCTCGACGAGCGTGTTCCATGCGCCGCAGCTGGGGCATTTGCCCAGCCACTTCGGGCTGGTGCCGCCGCATTCGCTGCAGACGAAAAGTGATTTGTCCTTGGCCATCCTTCGAGTTTAGGTGGCCGGGCGATGCTGCTTCTTCAGTCGTTGGCCTGGAAGTTCACCGCCTTCATGATCGCCGCCCATCTCGCGGTGTCCTCGCGCATGGTCTTCAGCAGCGCCTCGGGGCCGTCGCCGACCGGGTACATGCCGTTCTGCAGCAGCTGCTGGCGCACCTCGCGGGAATTCACCGCGCGCGTGAACTCGGCGCGCAGCTGGTCGACCACAGGCTTGGGCGTCTTCAGCGGCGCGTAGTAGGCGAACCAGGCGGTCGCCACCACGTCCTTCAGGCCGCTCTCCACGAAAGTGGGCAGGTTGGGCATCAGCGGCGAGCGCTTCTCGCCGCTGGTGGCGATGACCTTCACGCGGCCGGTGGGCAGCAGTTGCAACGCGCCGCCGACGGTGTCGAAGTAGGCGGGAACGATGCCGCCCATCACGTCCTGGCGCGCCGGCGTGGAGCCGCGATAGGGCACGTGCACCATCGACAGCCCCGCCGATCGGTTGAGCATCTCGCCGAGAAAGTGCGAGGGCGTGCCCGCGCCATACGACGCGAAGCTCACGCCGCCGGGCTGCTTTTTGGCCCAGGCGATGAATTCGGCGACCGTGTTGGCCGGCACGTCCTTGTGCACCACCAGCGCGAGCTCGAAGCGGGCCGCGTTGATGATCGGCTGGAAATCCTTGACCGGGTCGTAGGTCAGGTTCCTGTAGGCGCTCGGGAACATGGTCATCATGCTCGCGGTGCCCAGCAGCAGCGTGTGGCCGTCGGGCGCGGCGGTCTTCACCACGTCGACCGCGATGCGCCCGGCGGCGCCGGAGCGGTTGTCCACGATGAGCGGGCCGAGCGACTCGCGCACTTCCTGCGCGATGGCGCGGGTGAGCACGTCCTGCGTGCCGCCGGCGGGCACGCCGATCAGCACGCGGATGGGGGTTCCCGGCGCGATTGCCGGCTGCGCCCGCACGGCCGTCGCCAGCGGCGCGAGGGCCATGCCGCCGAGCGCGGCCAGCATGCGGCGGCGCCTGTGAAGATGCAGGAACTGCGGGTCTGTCGTCATCTGTCTTGTCTCCGTTGCTTGCTGTCTGCGCAGCGCGATGGGTCGCGGCCACTGTAGAGCGCCGACAATTGGTTCATCTAATCAATCATTGCCCGGGCAAACCCTATGCCGATGCAAGCGCAGCCCCGCACGCTCGACGACCTGCTGCTCTACCGCACCAGCCGGCTGCTGTCGGTCGCGGGCAGCATGGTCATCCGGCTGTGCGAGGGGCGCTTCGGCATCACGCGGCGTGAATGGCGGCTCATCGCCACGCTCGCGGGGCATGGGGCGCTAGGCTCGTCACAACTGGCGGAGCACGCGCAGCTCGACCGGGCGCGTACGTCGCGCGCCGTCAGCTCGCTGGTCGAGAAGGAACTGGTCTCGCGCGAGCAGCCCGCGGGCGACCGGCGCCATGTGCTCCTGCGACTGACCGCGCGAGGCACGAAGCTGCATGCGGAGCTTTATCCGCTGGTCTGCGCGATCAACACCGAGCTGCTGGGTGCGCTGAAGACCGACGAAGTGGCGCTGCTCGACGACATGCTGCAGCGCCTGCATGCGCGCGGCGAGGCGATGGTGGCTGCCGCAGCCGACCTGCCCAAGGCCGACCGGCGCCGCCGTGAAGCACCCGCCGCGCGCTGAAGCGCACCGCACGGCGTATCCGTGCATACCCTAGGTTTGCGAATCGACCTGGCAATCGGCTAGGAAAGCCGCGACGATTCATTTAACATGTTAAGTAATTTCGGAAGAGACAAGCCTTGAGCACCACATTCACTCATCGCAACCTGCCGCGCCTGCTGCTGCAGGCACGCGAGGCCGTGATGGCCCACACGCGGCCCAGTCTGCGGGAGCACGCGCTGTCCGACCAGCAATGGCGCGTGCTGCGCGTGCTGGGCGAGCACGGCGCGGTCGACACCGGCCGCGTGGCGCGCGAGGCCTTCATCCTCGGGCCCAGCCTCACCGGCGTGCTCGCGCGCATGGAGCGCGACAACCTCATCACCCGCGCGCGCGATCTGGCCGACCAGCGCCGCACCGTGGTCGAGGCCACGCCGCACGGCATGAAGCTGGTGAAGCGGCTGGGCAGCAGCATCGAGGCCCACTACGACTGGATGGAACAGTCCCTCGGCAAGGCCAAGCTCGCGCAGCTCTACGGGCTGCTCGACGAACTCATCGCACTGGAGCAACCCTCGCCATGAGCAGCACTCCCCATTTCCTGCCCACGGGCACGGTGTACGGCACCCTGCTCAACTTCCGCGCGGAGGTGGAGGCGCTCGCGCCGCAGATGACGCAGCCGCCCTACAAGGCACCGCCGAAGGCGCCCGTGCTCTACGTGAAGACGGCCAACACATGGAGCCCGCACGGCAGCGCCATCACGGTGCCGGCCGGTGTACCCGAGGTCGAAGTCGGCGCAAGCATCGGCATGGTGATCGGCGCCGAGGGCGACGTCGAAGGCTTCGTGCTGATGAACGACCTGTCGATTCCCCACGCGAGCTTCTTCCGCCCGCCGGTCAAGTTCAAGTGCGTCGACGGCTTCCTCGGCATCGGCCCCGTGCTGCGCGACGCGCAGGAAGTGGCCGACCCCGCGAATTTCCGCGCCGAGGTGCGCATCAACGGCGAGCTCAGGCAGTCGCTCGACTTCTCGCAGCTCGTGCGCCCCGCGCGGCAGCTGCTCGCCGACGTCGGCGAATTCATGACGCTCGCGCACGGCGACGTGCTGATGCTCGGCTGCGGCGCCGGCCGTCCGCTGGCCCGCGCGGGCGACCGCATCGACATCTCCGCGCCGGGCTTCGAGACCCTGAGCAACACGCTGGTGAAGGAAGCCACGGCATGAAGCACGCACGCGTCATCTTCGAAGGCCGCGAGCACACCGGCACGAGCCACGAATTCGACGGCCGGCCCGACGCGGCCGTGCGGCTGGACGACGGCCGCGTCGTGCCGCAGGAGCAGCTCGTGTGGCTGCCGCCGCTTGCACCGACTGCGCGCCCGCGCACCATCCTCGCGCTGGGCCTCAACTACGCCGACCACGCCAAGGAACTCGAATTCAAGGCGCCCGAGGAGCCGCTGGTGTTCGTCAAGGGCCAGAGCGCGCTCATCGGCCATCGCCAGCACACGCGACGCCCGGCCAGCGTGCAGTTCATGCACTACGAGTGCGAGCTCGCCATCGTGGTCGGCAAGACCGCGAGGAACGTGAAGCGCGACGACGCCTACGACTTCATCGGCGGCTACACCGTGGCCAACGACTACGCCATCCGCGACTACCTGGAGAACTGGTACCGCCCCAACCTGCGCGTGAAGAACCGCGACACCTGCACGCCGCTGGGCCCGTGGTTCGTCGACGCCGCCGACATCGCCGACCCGATGGCGCTCGCGCTGCGCACCACGGTGAACGGCACCGTCACGCAGGAAGGCAACACGCGCGACATGATCTTCGACGCGCCCTTCCTCATCGAGTACTTCAGCCGCTTCATGACGCTCTCGCCGGGCGACCTGATCCTCACCGGCACGCCCGACGGCGTGGTCGACTGCAAGCCGGGCGACGTGGTCGTCACCGAGATCGAAGGCATCGGCGCGCTGGTCAACACCATCGCGGCGGCCTGAGCCGGCGCGCCGTCGCAGCGCACCTTTTCCTTGCCATATCCAAAACCAGATCAGCGGAGACGACACGACATGATCACCGGCAGAAAGCTCCTCCAGTTCACCGCGGCCGCCCTGGCGCTGGCCGTCTCGGCCGCAGCCCTCGCGCAGAACGCCTACCCCGCCAAGCCCGTGCGCTGGGTGGTCGGCTACCCGGCCGGCGGCGGCACCGACTTCCTCGCGCGCACCGTGGGCGCGCAGGTCTCGCAGCAGATGGGCCAGCCGGTGCTGGTGGACAACCGCCCCGGCGCGGGCGCGATCATCGCGTCGGAGAACGTGGCCCGCTCGCCGGGCGACGGCTACACCGTGTTCTCCGCCGACAACGGCGTGCTGGTCTACAACCCCGCGCTCTACAGGAAGCTGCCCTACGACGCCGAGAAAGACTTCGCCCTCGTCGGCATGATGGGCCGCTCGCCGCTCATCATCACCGCCGCGCCCAATGCTGGCATCGCCGACGCGAAGGCGTTGCTGGCCGCGCTGAAGGCATCTCCGGGCAAGTACAGCATCGCGACGCCGGGCACCGGCAGCCCGCACCACCTCGCCTACGAACTGTTCCAGCGCGAAGCCGGCGTGTCGATGCTGCACGTGCCCTACAAGGGCGGCGCCCCCGCGCTGCAGGACCTGATGGGCGGCCAGGTCGCGCTGATGATGCTCGACCTGCCCAGCGGCGTGAGCGCGGTCAAGGCCGGCAAGGTGATCCCGCTGCTGGCCATGTCGGGCGAGCGTGTGCCGCAGCTGCCCAACGTTCCCACGGCCAAGGAGCTCGGCTTCGCCAACGTCGAGGCCTACACATGGCAGGGCCTCGTGACGCCCGCGGCCACGCCGAAGGAAGTGCAGGCGAAGCTGGGCAGCGAGCTGCAGAAGGCCATGGCCGACGCCAGCGTGAAGCAGAAGCTCTACGACGCCGGCTGGGAAGCACGCCCCGCCGACGCTACCGAAATGACGCGCTACGCCGATTCGGAGCGCAAGAAATGGCACGCGCTCATCAAGGCGCGCGACATCAAACTGGACTGAGTGAACCGGACCCTTTTGGACTTTTTTCCATGCAACAGATCGACCATCTCATCGGCGGCAAGTCCGTCAAGGGCTCGGACTACTTCGAGACCGTCAACCCCGCCACGCAGGAAGTGCTGGCCGAAGTCGCCTCGGGCGGCGAGGCCGAAGTCAACGCAGCCGTGGCCGCCGCGAAGGAGGCCTTTCCCAAGTGGGCCGGCATGCCCGCGCCCGAGCGCGCCAAGCTCATCCGCAAGCTCGGCGACCTGATCGCGAAGAACGTGCCCGAGATCGCGCAGACCGAGACCAACGACTGCGGCCAGGTCATCGCCCAGACCGGCAAGCAATTGGTGCCGCGCGCGGCCGACAACTTCTACTACTTCGCCGAGATGTGCACGCGCGTCGACGGCCACACCTACCCCACGCCCACGCACCTGAACTACACGCTGTTCCATCCGGTGGGCGTGTGCGCGCTCATCAGCCCGTGGAACGTGCCATTCATGACGGCCACCTGGAAAGTCGCGCCCTGCCTGGCCTTCGGCAACACCGCCGTGCTGAAGATGAGCGAGCTCTCGCCGCTGACGGCTGCGCGCCTGGGCGAACTGGCGCTGGAAGCCGGCATTCCGCCGGGCGTGCTGAACCTGGTTCACGGCTACGGCAAGGAAGCCGGCGAGCCGCTGGTGGCGCACCCCGACGTGCGCGCCATTTCGTTCACCGGCTCCACCGCCACCGGCAACCGCATCGTGAAGAGCGCGGGCCTCAAGAAGTTCAGCATGGAGCTCGGCGGCAAGAGCCCCTTCGTGATCTTCGAGGACGCCGACCTCGACCGCGCGCTCGACGCGGCCGTGTTCATGATCTTCAGCAACAACGGCGAGCGCTGCACCGCAGGCTCGCGCATCCTGGTGCAGCAGTCGATCTACGCCGACTTCGCCGCCAAGTTCGCCGAGCGCGCGAAGCGCATCACCGTGGGCGACCCGCTGGACGAGAAGACCATCGTCGGCCCGATGATCTCGCAGGCCCACCTGGCCAAGGTGCGCAGCTACATCGAGCTGGGCCCGAAGGAAGGCGCGACGCTGCTGTGCGGCGGGCTGGAAGCGCCCTCGAACCTGCCCGAGCGCGTGAAGAAGGGCAACTACGTGGCGCCCACCGTGTTCGCCGACGTGGACAACCGCATGAAGATCGCGCAGGACGAGATCTTCGGCCCCGTCGCCTGCCTCATTCCGTTCAGGGACGAGGCCCACGCCATCGAACTGGCCAACGACATCCAGTACGGCCTCTCCAGCTACGTGTGGACCGAGAACATCGGCAAGGCGCACCGCGTGGCCGCCGCAGTAGAGGCCGGCATGTGCTTCGTCAACAGCCAGAACGTGCGCGACCTGCGCCAGCCATTCGGCGGCACCAAGGCCTCGGGCACCGGCCGCGAAGGCGGCACCTGGAGCTACGAAGTGTTCTGCGAGCCGAAGAACGTGGCGGTGTCGCTGGGCTCGCACCACATTCCGCACTGGGGCGTGGCGTGAACGCGAGCCGCCGCGCGCTGCTGCAAGGCGCCGCCGCCCTGGTGGCCCTGCCTTCGCTCGCACGCGCGCAGGGCAGCTGGCCCGCCAAGCCGATCCGCGTGATCGTGCCCTTCACGCCCGGCGGCACCACCGACTTCGTCGCGCGCCTCGTCGGGACGGAGCTGTCGAAGACGCTGGGCCAGCCGGTGATCGTCGACAACAAGCCCGGCGCGGGCACGGTGATCGGCGTCGATGCCGCTGCCAAGGCAGCGCCCGACGGCTACACCTTCGTCTGCGTGGCCAACAGCTTCACGGCCAACCAGACGCTGATCCGCAAGCTGCCCTACGACACGCAGAAGGACCTGCGCCCCGTCGCGCTCATGGGCATGTCGGAGCACGTGCTCGCCACGCATCCGGGCAGCGGCCTGAAGACGCTGGCCGACCTGCGCAACGCCGCCAAGGCCAAGCCGGGCACGCTGAGCTTCGCCTCCTTCGGCAACGGCACCTCGGCGCATCTCTCGGGCGAAATGCTCAGGCTGCAGATGGGGCTGGACATCGTGCACGTGCCCTACAAGGGCCAGGGTCCGGCGCTCACCGACCTGCTCGGCGGGCAGGTGACGATGATGTTCGGCAACTGGCCCGAGTTCAGAGGCCACATCCAGAGCGGCAAGCTGGTGGCGCTGGGCATGGCGACCGCGCAGCGTTCGCAGTACGCCCCTGCCATACCCACACTGGCCGAACAGGGCGTTCCCATCGAGTCCAATTCGTGGAACGGCCTGCTGGCGCCCGCCGGTACGCCCGACGCCATCGTGCAGCGCATGAACGCCGAGGTGAACCGCGCGCTCGCGAGCCCTGCGGTGACCGAGGCCTTCCAGAAGGGAGGCATCGCGTCGCTGTCGGGCACGCCCGAGCGCTTCGCGGCCTTCATCCAGAGCGAGATCGCGAAGTACGCCGAGGTGATCCGCAAGGCCAACATCCAGATCGAGGGCTGAACCATGAGCCTCTATGCGATGCAGAAATTCCTCTTCGCGCTCAACCGCGAGCCCGAGGTGCAGCGCCGCTATGCCGAAGGCGGCGAAACGCGCGCGGCGCTGCTGGGCGCCTACGACTTCACCGAGGAGGAACGCGAGGCCATCGACGCCGGCGACATCGGCAAGCTCTACGTGCTCGGCTGCAACGGGCAACTGCTGATGCACTTCGCGCCGCTGCTGGGCATTCCGTGGGCCGACTACCTCGAAGCCATGCGCGAGGGCGTGCGCAAGTATGGTCCCGTGCGCGCCGGCATCTACGCAATGACGACAGGCACAGACGAAAAGGTGGCGGGCGTATGAGTCTCGTATTCGCAGGCGTGTGCAGCCACGCCCCCGGCATCACCGGCCGCGCGCACCTGGCCGACCCGGCCGTGAAGGACGAGTTCCACGCGCAGTTCCATCGTTTCGGCGAGGCGATGCGCGCGACCAAGCCCGACGCGGTGATCGTGATCGCCGCCGAGCACTTCGCGAACTTCTTCATGAACAACATGCCGGCCTATGCGATCGGCATGGCCGACAGCTACGAAGGCCCCATCGAGGATCCCAAGTGGCTGGGCATCGGGAAGCACCGTATTCCCGGCGACGCCGCGCTCTCGCAGCGGCTGATCCGCGAAGTGATGCAGACGGTGGACGTGGCCTACGCGGAGGAATGGAAGTTCGACCACGGCATCATGGTGCCGCTCAATTTCCTCACGCCGAAGTTCGACACCAAGGTCATCCCCGTGAACATCAACTGCCAGGGCCCGCCGCTCACGCCGCTGCACCGCGCCTGGGCCTTCGGCGAGGCCTTGCGCCGCGCCTGCGACAAGGTGCCCGAGCGCATAGCGCTGGTGGGCACGGGCGGCATCTCGCACTGGCCGGCCACGCCCGATTCGGGCAAGGTCAACGCCGAGTGGGACGCCGAGTTCATGCGCCGCTGGTGCGCCAACGACCGCGACGCCCTGCTCTCGCAGGACGACTACGGCGACGAGGCCACCTACCGCGAGGCGGGCCAGGGCGGCTTCGAGATCCGCACCTTCATCAGCGTGGCAGCGGCCGCGCGCGGCAAGGGCGAGATCTTCCACATGAAAGCGATCCCGATCTTCGCGGTGACCTGCACGGCCGCCGTGATGTCCGTCGAATGAAAGAGCAAAGACGATGCCGCACCTGGTGATCCTCTACACGCCGAACATCGAGGCAGAGACCGACATGCAGGCCCTGTGCCGCTCGCTGGCCGACACCATGCTCGCGCAGCGCGACGAAGCGGACAAGCCGGTGTACCCCACCGGCGGCACGCGCGTGCTGGCCTACCCCGCCGCGCACTACGCGGTGGCCGACGGCGAGGCCGACTACGCCTTCGTGTACCTCAACCTGCGCATGGCCGCGGGGCGCTCGGAGGCCGTGAAGAAGAGGGCCGGCGACGACCTGCTGGCGGCCGTGCGCGCGCACTTCGCGCCGATCTTCGACAAGCGCCACATCGGCATCACCCTGCAGATCGACGAAAGCCCCGGGCAGGTGTACGACGGCAAGCACAGCAACCTGCATCCGCTGTTCAACAAGAGCTGAACGACGACAAGAGAAAAACGGACCCACATGCTCTCCCAAGCCACCATCGCCCAACTGGCCGCCGAGCTGCACGAAAGCGAGAAGTCGCGCGTGCAGGTCGAGCACTTCTCCAAGCGCTTTCCCGAGATGACCGTCGAGGACGGCTACGCCATCTCGCGCGAGTGGGTCAAGACCAAGATCGCCGAGGGCCGCACCGTCAAGGGCCACAAGATCGGCCTCACCTCGCGCGCCATGCAGCAGTCCAGCCAGATCGACGAGCCCGACTACGGCACGCTGCTGGACGACATGTTCTTCGAGCAGGGCGGCGACATCCCGTTCAACCGCTTCATCGCGCCGCGCATCGAGGTCGAGCTGGCCTTCATCCTCGGCAGGAAGCTGCAGGGCCCGAACGTGACCATGTTCGACGTGCTCGCCGCCACCGACTACGTGGTGCCCGCCATCGAGATCATCGACGCGCGCATCGAGCAGTTCGACCGCCACACGAAGGCGCCGCGCAAGGTGTTCGACACCATCTCCGACAACGCGGCCAACGCCGGCATCGTCATGGGCGGGCGCCCCGTGAAGCCCGACGCGGTGGACCTGCGCTGGGTGAGCGCGCTGCTGTTCAAGAACGGCGTGATCGAGGAATCGGGCGTGGCCGCCGCCGTGCTCAACCACCCGGCCACCGGCGTGGCCTGGCTCGCGAACAAGCTCGCGCCATGGGACGAGTGCCTGGAGGCCGGCGAGGTGGTGCTGGGCGGCTCGTTCACGCGGCCCACGACGGCCGTGCCCGGCGACACCTTCCACGCCGACTACGGCCCGCTAGGCTCCATCTCGTTTCGCCTTGCCTGAAAGAAAACCGCCATGCACACACCCATCAACACCTTCAAGCAGGCCCTCGCGGCCGGCAAGCCCCAGATCGGCCTGTGGGTCGGGCTGGCCGACGGCTACGCGGCCGAGATCCTGGCCGGCACCGGCTACGACTGGCTGCTGGTCGACGGCGAGCACGCGCCCAACGACGTGCGCTCGGTGCTCGCGCAATTGCAGGGCATTTCCAGCGCATGGTCGGCGCAGGCCGAGGCCGACCGTTCGCACCCCATCGTGCGCATCCCGGTGGGCGACACCACGCTGATCAAGCAGTACCTGGACATCGGCGCGCAGACGCTGCTGGTGCCGATGGTCGACACTGCCGAGCAGGCCGCGCGCCTGGTGCAGGGCATGCGCTATCCGCCCGAAGGCATCCGCGGCATGGGCAGCGCGCTGGCGCGTGCCTCGCGCTGGCAGGCCTACCCCAACTACCTGCACGAAGCCAACGCGCAGACCTGCCTGCTGGTGCAGGCCGAGACGGTGGAGGCGATGAAGAACCTCGACGCCATAGCGGCCACGCCCGGCGTGGACGGCGTGTTCATCGGCCCGGCCGATCTGTCGGCCTCGATGGGCTTCGTGGGCCAGCCCAACCATCCCGAGGTGCAGGCGGTGATCGCCGACGCCATCGAGCGCATCCGCAAGGCCGGCAAGGCGCCGGGCATCCTCTCGACCACCGAGGAACAGGCGCGCAAGTGGCTCGCGGCCGGCGCACTGTTCGTGGCGGTGGGCGTGGACACGGTCGTGCTGGCGGCGGCAGCGAAGCAGCTGCTGGCGAAGTACAAGGCAGCGCCGGGCGCGGCCACACCCAACGGTTATTGATCTTCTTCACCCGGGAGCACTCGCCATGCAACGCACCACCCTCGCGGCCCTGGCCGCGGCAGCCACCCTGTTCCTCGCCGCCTGCGCGCCCATGGGCTCCGGCAGGCAGGACGCCACCGCCCAGCAGGAGGCCAACCGCCGTGCGGTGCTCGCCTTCTACGAGAAGGGCCTGAACCAGAAGGACGCCGACGCGGCGCTGCAGTACGTGGGCAACCGCTACGTGCAGCACAACCCGACGGCGGCCGACGGCCCCGAGGGCTTTCGCAAGTTCATCGCCTTCCTGCGCGAGAAGTTCCCGAATTCGCGCAGTGAAATCAAGCGCAGCTTCGTCGACGGCGACTACGTGATCCTGCACGTCAACGCGATCCGCGAGCCGGGCACGCGCGGCAGCGCCATCGTCGACATCTTCAAGCTCGAGAACGGGAAGATCGTCGAGCACTGGGACGTGGTGCAGCCGGTGCCAGAGACCGCCGCGAACAAGAACGGCATGTTCTGACCTCCTCCTGAAACCCAGCCAGCCCCACGCCAGCCGATGACCACGCCGACCGACCCGAACAGCAAGCGCTTCCGCTCCGCCACCATCCGCGAGGGCACGATCCGCGCGACCACCCGCAGCTTCCTGCACGCGCTGGGCCAGGACGACGAGGACATCGCGCGACCGCACGTCGGCGTGTTCCACACGGGCGGCGAGATGAGCCCGTGCAACCTCAACCTGCGCGAGCAGGCGCAGCACGCCAAGACCGGCATCTACGCCGGCGGCGGCACGCCCCACGAGTGCCCGGTGGTGTCGATCAGCGACGGGCTGACGATGGCGCACTCGGGCATGCGCTTCTCGCTGATCTCGCGCGAGCTCATCGCCGACAGCGTGGAAGCCTCCACGCGCGGCCACCAGTGGGACGGCATCTTCGCCATCGGCGCCTGCGACAAGAACCTGCCGGGGCTGATGATGGGCATGGTCCGCTGCAACGTGCCCAGCGTGTTCGTGCACGGCGGCTCGGCGCTGCCGGGCCAGATGCCGGGCCCCGACGGGCAGGACCTGAACGTGGTCGACACCTACGAGACCATCGGCAAGGTGCTGGCCGGCACCGCCACGCACGACGAGCTCGACGCGATGAGCCGCGCCTGCCTGCCCACCGCCGGTGCGTGCGCCGGGCAATTCACGGCCAACACCATGGGCATGGTGTCGGAGGCGCTGGGCCTGGCGCCGATCGGATCGAGCATGGTGCCGGCGGTGTTCAGCGAACGCGCGCCGCTGATGCGCCGTGCCGCGAAGACGCTGATGAAGGCGGTCATGGGCGACGGGCCGCTGCCGCGCGACATCGTCACGCGCAAGGCGCTGGAGAACGCCTGCGCCGTGGTCTCGGCCACGGGCGGCTCGACGAATGCCGCGCTGCACCTGCCGGCCATCGCGCACGAGGCGGGCATCAGGTTCCATCTCGACGACGTGGCCGAGATCTTCGCGCGCACGCCGCTCATCGCCGACCTGCGCCCGGGCGGCAAGTACCTGGCGCGCGACGTGTTCTACATCGGCGGTGCGGGCGTGATCCTGCGCACGCTGCTGGAGCAGGGTTTCCTGCACGGCGACGCCCTCACCTTCACCGGCCGCACGATGGCCGAGGAGCTGGCCGGCGCGCTCGCACCCGACGGCCGCGTGGTGCGCGAGGCCGGCAACCCGATCACGCGCGACGGCGGGCTGGCTGTGCTCAAGGGCAACCTGTGCCCCGACGGCGCGCTGCTGAAGACCGCGGGGCTGAAGACGCTGGTGCATCGCGGCCCGGCGCGCGTCTTCAACTCCGAGGAAGAAGCGCAGACGGCCGTGCAGAACCGCCGCTACGAGGCAGGCGACGTGATCGTGATCCGCAACGAGGGACCCAAGGGCAGCCCCGGCATGCGCGAGATGCTGGGCATCACCGCCCTGCTCTACGGCCAGGGCATGGGCGACAAGGTGGCGCTGCTGACCGACGGGCGCTTCTCGGGCGCCACGCGCGGCCTGTGCATCGGCTACGCGGGCCCCGAGGCGGCGGACGGCGGCCCGATCGCGGCGCTGCGCGACGGCGACATGGTGTCCATCGACGCACGGGCGGAAGCGCGCTCCATCACGGTCGACCTGACGGCCGGGGAAATCGCGTCGCGGCTTGCCGGACGTGAGGTAAACGCGGGGGTCGCGCGCGGCGGCCTGCTGGAAAAATATGCGCTCACCGTGCGCCCTGCCCACCAGGGCGCCGTGACCCACTCGGGCGCGGTCACCTGGCTGCGCGACGAGTCTTGATCGAACCCTCCACAACCACCGTCCGGAGAGAGACACCATGAGCTTCACGCGCCGCCAGATCCTGCAGACCACCAGCGCATCCGCCTTGCTGGCAAGCATCGGCCAGAACGTCTTCGCGCAGGCGACGACGAGCATCGAGACCGCCACCATCGTCACCGGCTTCGCGGCCGGCGGCACTTCCGACACCACCTGCCGGCGCCTGGCGACCAAGCTCGGCGGCGACTACGCGAAGACGGTGGTGGTGGAGAACCGCACCGGCGCCGGCGGCCAGATCGCCGTGGGCTACGTGAAGGGCAAGCCGGCCGACGGCAGCACCATCCTGCAGACGCCGACCTCGATCCTCACGATCTACCCCCACATCTACAAGAAGCTGCCGTACGACCCGATGGTCGACATCACGCCGGTGAGCCTGGCCTGCATCTTCGACTTCGGCTTCGCGGTGGGCCCGGCGGTGCCGGCCAGCGTGAAGAGCGTGCCCGAGTTCCTGGCCTGGGCCAAGGCCAACCCGGCGGGCGCCAACTACGGCTCGCCGGCCGCCGGCTCCACGCCCCACTTCATCGGCGCGCTGCTGGGCAAGAAAGGCGGCGTCGAGCTCAAGCACGCGGCCTACCGCGGCACGCAGCCGGCCATGCTCGACCTGCTGGGCGGCAACATCTCGGCCGTTTCGGGCCCGATCGGCGACATCACGCAGCACCTGCCCACGGGCAAGGTGCGCATCCTGGGCGTGTCGGGCGCCAAGCGCAGCCGCTTCGCGCCCGAAGTGCCCACCTTCGGCGAACAGGGCCTGAAGGACATGGCGCACAGCGAGTGGTTCGCCTTCTTCCTGCCGGCCAAGGCCTCGCCCGAGCTGGTGGCGAAGCTGAACACCGCGATGAAGAACGCGCTCGCGCAGAAGGACGTGATCGACGGCCTCGGCACCTTCGGCCTGGAAGCGATGTCCTCCACGCCGGCCGAGCTGACGGAACTGCTGAAGAAGGACACCGCCAAGTGGGCGCCGATCGTCAAGGAAGTCGGCTTCACGGCGGAGGGATAGGACCACCCCGTTTCTTGCCCGCTTCGTGTAGCCGAATCCCCCTGAAGGGGCAACACCGGCGGCCCGGCAAAGCCGGTTCCGCGGTGTTTCCCGCGAAGGGCGCCGGCCGGCGCGGTGGGCAAGCATCTAGATAGAAGGAACTGCCATGAACGCAATCGCCACCACCGCGCCGTCTTCCACGTCTGCGCTGGTCCATCCCTCGATCCACCCCGACGAGCGCGCCGCGCGCGAGGAGCTCGCGGCCTGCTATCGCGTGTTCGCGATGCTGGGCTGGACGGAGATGATCTACAACCACATCACGGTGCGGCTGCCCGACAGCGTGACTGGCGGCGAGAAGCAGTTCCTCATCAACCCCTTCGGCCTGCACTACAGCGAGGTCACGGCCAGCAACCTGGTGAAGATCGACCTGCAGGGCAAGGTGCTCGACGGTTCGTCGTACCCGGTGAACCCGGCCGGCTTCACGGTGCATGCCGCGATCCACGACGGGCTGGAGGGCGCGCACTGCGTGATGCACACGCACACCACGGCCGGCGTGGCCGTGGCCTGCCTGCAGGGCGGCCTGCAGCAGACCAATTTCTATACGGCGCAGTTGCACGACATGGTGGCGTACCACGACTTCGAGGGCATCACGATCCATGCCGACGAGGGCCCGCGCCTGCTCAAGAGCATCGGCGAGCGCAACGCGGTGATCCTGCGCAACCACGGCCTGCTGGCCTGGGGACAGACGCTGCCGCAGACCTTCGCGATTTTGTGGACGCTGCAGCGCGCCTGCGAGATCCAGATGGCCACCTTCTCCATGGGCCAGGCCATTCCGGTGAGCGAAGAGATCGCCCGGCGCTGCACGCGCGACGCGCTGCAGTTCAGCCCCGAGCACGGCGCGGGGCAGGACGTGTTCAACGCGCTGGTGCGGCAGGTGGACCGCATCGATCCCTCCTACCGCAACTGAACCGGAACGGCTTAGCTCATGAAGATCTGCATCTACGGCGCCGGCGCGATCGGCGGATGGATCGGCGTCGGCCTCGCGCAGGCGGGCGAACGGCTGAACGTGGTGGCGCGCGGCGCCACCCTGGAAGCACTGCAGCGCGACGGCCTCTCGCTGATGCGCGGCAGCGCGGGTGGGGAGGTGCGCACGCGCGTGCCGGTCAACGCGGTGGCCGACCCCGAGGCGCTCGGCGTGCAGGACCTGGTGGTCATCGCCGTGAAGGCGCCCGCGCTGGCCGGCGTGGCCGAGCGCATCGGACCGCTGATCGGCGCCGACACCGTCGTGCTGGTGGCGATGAACGGCGTGCCGTGGTGGTTCCTGAAAGGCGGCTTCGGCGGCGAGATCACCGGCCACCGGCTCGCCGCCGTGGACCCCGACGGGGCCATCGCGCGCGCGATCCCGTCGCGCAACGTGATCGGCTGCGTGGTGCATGCGAGCTGCTCGCTCGACGGGCCGGGCGTGGTGCGGCACCACTTCGGCAACGGGCTGATCATCGGCGAGCCTTCGGGCGAGGCCACGCCGCGCGTGCAGAAACTGCTGGCGCTGCTGAAGAGCACCGGCATCGACACCACGCTGTCGCCGCAGATCCAGAAGGACGTGTGGTTCAAGCTGTGGGGCAACATGACGGTGAACCCGATCAGCGCGCTCACCGGCTGCACCACCGACCTGATCATGGGCGACGACTACGTGCGCGGCTTCATCTCGGCGGTGATGCTGGAAGCCAAGGAAATCGGCCGGCGCATCGGGATCGAGATCACGCAGAGCCCCGAAGACCGGCACGAGATCACGAAGAAGCTGGGCGCGTTCAAGACTTCCATGCTGCAGGACGTGGAGGCCGGGCGCTCGGTGGAACTGGACGCGCTGGTCACGGTGGTGCGCGAACTGGGCGAACTGACGGCGGTGGCCACGCCCTTCACCGATGCGCTGCTGGGCCTGGCGCGGCTGCGCACGCGCAAGCTCGGGCTGTACTGAGTACCGAGCCGGTCCGCCGGCCAGAGTCAGGCCGCGCACAGGTTCGGCCCGCAGACTGAAGAAGAGACGGGGTGGGGTTGCGGGGGCCGCAAACCCTGTACCCCCGCTTTTCTTCTTGGGCTATCCTCTCGCCACTCAAAATGCACGTAGCGATTTATTACACACCACCAAGGCTGCCTGCATGTCCGAGAACAAGGGGAGACGGATGCGTTTGATCTTCATCGAGCTGCTGGTGGCGCTGGTGCTGCTGCCCATCAGCGGCCTGTTCTGGTGGTGGGCCTTCGGCATGGGCGGCCTCGCGGTGGCTGGCTTCGTGGTGGTTGCCGGCGGCGCTCTCTATCTGGTGGTGCGGGGCGTGCGCTCCGCCAAGAAGCAACTCGGCCACCCGGGCGACGACCGCGAAGAATGAGCGCGGGCCTGCAACGGGCCTGCCCGCCGCACCGGCGGCACAGAAACATTCGCATTCAATTCGCCGACGCTCGGCACAATATTTCTCCCTGATTCGCACCTTTGTGCGGCCCTGCCCGGCCGCCCATGAACTCTTTTTTCTGATTTATTCCGATCTTTGCGGCAATCCGGGCCGGTTTCAATGATCGAAATATGAAACATTCTCCGTCACCCGGAATTCCTGAAATTGCAGGGCAATACGAAAGTCTTGCCTGTCTCTGAGCAAATCGGAACCTGCACGGAATACGCGCCCAATTAGCCTGAAATTATTCCGGGCCCGATGGAACGGCATTGCACGTACTTGGTGCCCGAAGCCCCGGCGCAGGGCGCCCGATTTCAGGATTAATCAGAAAAACGTACTTCCGCGCCTGCCTCCGAGTTATGTACGGCCGCGACGCCGTTTCGAAGTAGTTTGTTGCCTCCGGCAGGCACATTGATGCTACCGCCCCACGGCTTGTCAGCCATCTCCTACTGGGACACATTTTTTTACAAAATTGAACGCAATATCAAAAACCCTATGGAACCTGACTTTGTGGAGCGAAAACCACAATCTCCCGGCTGTCCGGGGTAATAAATAGGTCGCAAGTTTCGGCTTTCCGGAGTGCCTGAAAAACAGGCATTCCGCACCCCCTTTCCCCAGTGAAAACAGGGCTGCGGGCAACTCGCCTCCGCATAACCCTGTGCATGGCGTGGTCGACGCACGAATAGACACGTCATTTGCGTCTACTCCACCAAAAAGTCGCCTTGCGAAGGCAGCGACAATTCGCGCTCTCGCTGGCTCGCCGATAAATCGCCGATGCCCGGATTAACTCTTCCTCAATAAAAAGAATTAACCGGCGCAATCGATGCAAATCAGGCTCGGGCTTTGCATGGGCAATCGCAGTTATTGAAATAACCAAGTTCGCAATGGAGTTCCATTTGTCACGCTACCTGTACCTGACGGGTTGGAGTGCCGCCCTCGCCGGGGCGTTGGCGCTTCAGGGCTGCGCGCCGGGCTTCGGCTCGGTGGCGGCCTACGAGCCCGACCAGAGTCCGGCGCCGGCCCTGTCGGCCGACGGCATGCCGGCCGAAGGGGGGCTGGTGCCGATCTCGCCTGGCCTCATCCGGGCGATGGCCGACGCGCGGCCGACGGCGGTGCCGCCGGACGTGAAGGCGCTGTTCGGCGAGGCGCCGGTCTACACGATCGGGCCCGGCGACGTAGTGGGCGTCGTCGTCTACGACCATCCGGAACTGCTGCCCCACGCCGGTGCGGTGATCTCCCAGCAGGTGGATCCCACCGGCATCAGCGTGGCGCCCGGCTTCATCGTCGACGCCTCGGGGCAGATCAGCTTCCCGTACATCGGGCGCGTGAAGATGCAGGGCCTGACCGAGATCGAGGCCTCCGACCTCATCGCCAGGCAGATCGCCAGGTACATCAAGGACCCGCAGGTGACGGTGCGCATCCAGTCCTTCAGGAGCCGCCGCGCCTTCGTCGAAGGCGAGGTGAATTCGCCGGGGCTGCAGATCTTCACCGACGTGCCGATGACGCTGGCCGAGGCACTCAACCGCGCGGGCGGCATCACGGCCGCCGGCGACCGCTCGTTCATCACGCTCACGCGCGGCGACAAGACCACGCTCATCGACCTGCCGAAGCTGCAGGACATCGGCGTCGGCGCCAGCCGCATCCCCTTGCACAGCGGCGACGTGGTGCAGGTGCGCAACCGCGACGAGAGCAAGGTGTTCGTGACGGGCGAAGTGCTCAAGCCTTCCGCGCTGACCATGCACAACGGCAGGCTCAGCCTCAGCGAGGCGCTGGGCGAAGCCGGCGGCGCGAACCTGGGCACCGCCAACACGGGGCAGATCTACGTCGTGCGCAACACCGGCGGCGGCAGCAATGACGCCGGCAGTGCCAGGAGCACGCCGGCCATCTTCCATCTCAACGCGAAGAACCCAGCCGCGCTCGCGCTGGCCGACCGCTTTCCGCTGCAGCCGCGCGACGTGGTCTACATCGACTCCGTGCCGCTGGTCACCTGGAACCGCGTGGCCAGCCTGATCCTGCCGGCGACGCAGGCGCTCTACAACACCGACCAGGTCTACATGAACCACCGATGAGATCCGTGCTGACCGTCTGCATCGGCAACATCTGCCGAAGCCCCATGGCCGAAGGCCTGCTCGCAGCAGGACTGCCGGGGCTGCGCGTGTTCTCCGCGGGCACCGGCGCGCTCGTCGGCCGGCCTGCGGACGCCACCGCGCGCAAGCTCATGCATGAGCGCGGCGTCGACATCTCGGACCACGTCGCGCAGCAGGTGAGCCAGCTGCTGTGCCGGCAGGCCGACCTGATCCTGGTGATGGACCGCGACCAGCGCCGCTACCTCGAGTCGACCTACCCCTTCGTGCGCGGCAAGGTGTTCCGCATCGCCGAGTTCGAGGGGCACGACGTGCCCGACCCTTACGGGAAGGACGAGGCCGCGTTCGAGCACGCCCTGGCGCTGATCGATGCCGGCGCGCGCGCGTGGATCGACCGCATTCTGAAAATCACGAAACCCGAGCAGCAACCGACATGAACGCACCCCAGCAAGCCGCGCTGCCGCTGCAAGCCATGGAAGAGGATGGCGATGGCATCAACCTGGCCGAGTACCTGGACATCCTGATCGACAACCGCTGGCTGGTCGCGGCCATCGCGCTCGTCGCCGTGCTGCTGGGCACGGCGTACGCCTTTCTCGGCAAGCCGGTCTACGAAGGCAACGTCGCCGTGCAGGTGGAAGACACCGGCAACTCAGCCGGAAGCTTCCTGGGCGACGCAGCCTCCTCCCTGCTGAGCGTGAAGACGCCGGCCGCGGGCGAAATCGAGATCCTGCGCTCGCGCGCCATCCTCGGCAAGGCGGTGGAGAACACCAAGCTCTACATCAGCGCGCGGCCGCGCTACGCGCCCTTCGTGGGGAGCTGGCTCGCACGCCGCGCCACCGAGCTGTCCGACCCCGGCTTCATGGGCCTGTCCGGCTACGTGACGGGCACCGAGAAGATCCTCGTGCCCAGGTTCGACGTGCCCGCCGACTTCGAGGACAAGCAGTTCACGCTGACCCTGGGCACCGACGGCCAATACGAGCTGAGCAACCCCGACATCGACACGCCGATGAAGGGCCGCGTCGGCACGCTGCTCGAGGCCAAGGTGCCGGGCGTTCCCAACGGCAGCCTGAGCCTGATGGTCACCAGCATCGAGGCCAGGCCCGGCGCGCAGTTCGTGCTCGTGCGCTCGTCCAGCCAGCTCACGCTGCTGGCGCTGCAGGACGCGCTCAAGGTCGTCGAGAAGGGCAAGCAGTCGGGCGTGCTCGACGTGAGCTGGAAGAACCCCGACCCCGAGAAGCTCACGCAACTGCTCAACGAGATCGGCCGGCTCTACGTGCGCCAGAACATGGAGCGCAAGGCCGCCGAGGCCGAGAAGACGCTGGGCTTCCTCGACGGCGCGCTGCCGCAGTTCAAGAAGCAGCTGGAGCAGTCGGAAGACATCTACAACCGCTACCGCAACCAGAACGGCACCGTCAGCCTCGACGACGAGGCGAAGAACGCGCTGACGCAGACGGTCGACCTGCAGTCCAAGCTGCTGGAGGCCGAGCAGAAGCGGCGCGAGCTCACGTCGCGCTTCACGAACGAGCACCCCAACGTGCAGACGCTCGACGCGCAGGTCGCCGCATGGAAGAGCGCGCTCGCTACAGTCGACGCGCGCATCCGCAAGATGCCCGAGCTGCAGCAGAACACGGTGCGCATGCAGCGCGACATCAAGGTCAACACCGACCTCTACGTGTCGCTGCTCAACAGCTCGCTGCAGATGCGGCTGGCCAAGGAAGGCAAGGTCGGCAACGTGCGCCTGCTCGACGAGGCCATCGTTCCGGAAGAGCCGGTGTGGCCGAAGCGGCCGCTGGTGATCGCGCTGGCGGCGATCCTCGGGCTGGCCGCCGGCTTCGGCGCGGCGGTCGCGCGGAGTTCCTTCTTCGGCGGCATCCGCAATCCGGCCGAGATCGAGAGCCATACCGGCCTCAACGTCTACAGCAGCGTTCCGCTGAGCGCCGCGCAGCGCACCATCGACAGGAACATCGAGAACAAGGTGGCCGGCAAGCACGTGCTGGCGCACCTGCAGCCGGAAGACCCGGCGGTGGAAAGCCTGCGCAGCCTGCGCACCGCGCTGCAGTTCGCGATGCTGGAGGCGACCAACAACCGGCTGCTCATCTCGGGCGCGACACCCGGCGTTGGCAAGACCTTCGTCTCGGTCAACTTCGCGGCGATCACCGCGGCCACCGGCAAGCGGGTGCTGCTGATCGACGCCGACCTGCGCAAGGGCCGGGTCAGCCAGTTCTTCTCGATTCCGCGCTCATCCGGCCTGTCGGAGCTGATCGCCGGCACGCTGGACTTCAAGCAGGCCATCCGCCCTGGCGTGCTGCCCAACCTGGACATCATGACGACGGGGGTGCTGCCGCCGAATCCGGCGGAGCTGCTCACCAGCGAGTCCTTCGTTCAGGTGCTGGAACAGCTCTCGCCGCTGTACGACCTGGTCGTCATCGACACCGCCCCGGTGCTGGTGGCCGCCGACACCGCCTCGGTGGCGCCGCTGGCGAGCACCCTGCTGCTGGTGGCGCGCGCCGAGAAAACCCAGCTCGGCGAATTGAATGAAACTGTCAGAAGGCTCGCCCATGCGGGCAGAACGGTAAATGGCGTAATTCTGAATGCTATTGATTTAAGCCGCCGCCACGCTGGAAGCGGGGGTTACAAATATGGCGCTTACAAGCAGTTGCAATACACATACAATACCAACAGGGATTCCACTTAGACCGCCTGAATTGGAGTTAAATTCAAAATCATGCGGTGGGCCTCCAACCTCCCGCATCGATTAAATACTCAAATAGTATTCAGCATAAAAAGGCACTACAAATGATCTTTAATTCATTGGTACTGCCTTCATCGAGTCATTTGGCCGCGCAATAGTTTCTGCATCGCAGACGCTAAAGAGGCATTTGTGCGGGTAGTGTCGGCCAAAAACACAGGGCCATAACCGAGGATCTGCGGGCAATTGCCCGCATGAGGAAAGGTGCGTCAAAAATGAAAGCATTTCGACGGGAAATCTTGTCGCGCTTCAAACCCGGATGGAAAAATCCCATGGGAAATCTCCATCCCGAAGAATCGCTCGTACCGCAGGGCTGGGACCTTGCCGACGCAGGTGCCGAAATGTCCCGCGGCGGATCGCAATCCGGAATCAACCATTCCCCATTGCTGAAGGTCGCGAAAAGATCGGTGGACATCGGCGCCGCTCTTTTTTTCTTCATCGCATTCGGCTGGCTTTTCGTATTGCTCGGACTGTGCGTCTTCGCGAGTTCGGGAGCACCGGTGCTCTATTACCAGCCGCGGTACGGGAAGAACGGGCGCGTATTCCGCTTCTACAAATTCCGCTCGATGATCGCCAATTCGGCGCAGGTGCTGGAAGAGCACCTGAAGAACAATCCCGACGCGCGCCGCCAATGGGACGAATACCAGAAACTGGACGACGATCCGCGCATCACCCGTTTCGGCAAATTCATCCGCAAGACCAGCCTCGACGAATTGCCGCAATTCTGGAACGTGCTGGTGGGCGACATGAGCCTGATCGGCCCTCGCCCCTGCATGCTGGAGCAGAAGGAGCTCTACGGCCACAGCTGGTCGCACTACTGCGCCGTGCGGCCCGGCATCACCGGCCTCTGGCAGGTCAGCGGGCGCAACCAGCTGACCTACAACGCGCGCGTCGCGCTCGACGTGAGGTATGTCGAAACCCTTTCCGTCGGGAAGGACGTGGACATCTTCTTCAGAACCATCTGGGTGGTTGCCGCCGGTCACGGGTCGCGGTGAATTCCACCGCCGGTCCCGGGTGACCGGCTCCGGCCGCGCCGGCCGGAGTACGCCTTTCACGAAGTCCACGCCACAGGGCCGGACAGAACTTCTTTCGCTTTGGAATTGATCGGATCGGAATCCACATGCCGATGAGCCACGCCATTCCCGCTCCGGCGGCGCCGGCACGGGCACCCGCGACGACAACGACAGGAAGAAGGGGCACGCGCCGCTTCAACCAGTACTCCGTTGCCGGGGTGCTGATCGTGTTCGTCTACGTGATCATCTATGCGTATTTCCGGGAAATGCTCCCCGAGAAATGGAGCGTGGACTCGGCGAAGATCCTCGAGATCCTGAATTATGGCGGAACGGACGAAATGGACAATTCGTTCGCCGTCACGGCCGCGCTTTTCAGCATCATCGGGTCGGACAATCTCGACGTTTTCACCTGCATCAGCAGCGCGATATTTCTTTTCTTCGCGACACGCAATATCCGCCGGGCCGGCGATTTCTTCTCCAGGCTGCTGCTGATCGCGCCTTGCATCATGCTGAACATGTTCGCACCGTCGAAGGAGACGGTGGTGCTCATCATGACCATGTGCATCACGGTGACGACGATCTATTTCCGCACCTCCAGATTCCTCACCGTCGGCGCATTTCTCGGCCTCTACGCAATCTACGGAGTTTTCGTCCGGAATTATTATTTGCTGATCGTCGGCGCATTCTTCGCCGTTCATTATCTCTGGCAGCGGCCGCTCAAATACCATTTCCTGGCGGCAATCCTGGCTGCCGGCGCGATCATGGCGGCACCCTCCAATATCCTGCAGACGCTGCAGTCGCCGCGCGACACCTCCAATGCCTATGCGGAGCAGATCGGCAGCGACAACCGCACGGCCTTCACCAATATCGCCTCGCCCGCCACCGGCCCGGGATTTCTGGTGAATTACGTGTACGCCGCGACGGTGCTGATCACGCCCGTTCTCTATTTCCAGACACCTAGCGACGCATTCATGCAATTGATGATCGCGGCGATGCTGATCATCCTCTACAAGGCGCGGCGATGGTCGAAGCGCGATCCGACGCAATTCGAGCCACGCTTCTTCGGAAGTCTTTTCGTCGCGCACATCCTCGTTCAATTGATTTTCGAACCGGACCTCGGCAGTTTCACCCGGCATCTGACCTCCGTGATGCTCTATCTGATCGCCATCAAGGTCGCGGGAAATAAAAGGCTTATTCCGGGTATTCAAAGATGAAAAAGATCCTGATCTGCGCGGTGCCGTTCAGCGACAACCTCGGCGACGGGGTCATCGCGGCCTCGCTGGCCCATATCGCGGCCATGAAGTATCCCGACGCGAAGGTCGAGTTCCTCGACATCGCCGGGCGCGTGGCCTTCGACGAATCCAACCTGCGCGGCGGCGGCGCCTTCGGCGTCTTCCAGAAGCTGCCTTCGCTGCTGCGTTCGGCAATCGTTTTCGCCTACTGCCTGAAGAACTACCTGCTGAGCTGGCGCAGGCAATGGCAGGCGGCGGTGGCCGATGCCGACCTGGTGCTGATCGGCGGCGGGCAGCTCTTCTGCGACGTGGCACTGAATTTCCCGTCGAAACTCTTCTTCCTGGGCCGGCTGCTGCGCGGAAAGAGAGTGGCCGTGGTGTCGGTCGGCGTTACCGGCAAATGGTCTTACTGGGGACAGTGGCTCGTCGGCAAGTTCCTCCAGAACGCCGCGCCGGTCTTCTACGCGACGCGCGACGTGGATTCGGCAAACAACCTGCACGCCTTCTTCCGCATTCCGCGCAGCCGCATCAACGTGGTGCCCGATCCGGCGCTGGTCTGCGCGAGCGCCTTCTCGGAAGAACTCTCCCCCGAGAAGAAGTGGGACGTGGGCATCTGCGTCAGCAGCCTCGACGCGCTGGTGATGAATTCCGAATACGGGGGCAAGCGAGCCGGCGGTTCGGCCGAATTCTTCTCGGGCCTCGCGCAGGCATTGCGGGCCGAGGGCGCGCGGGTGCTGTACTTCACGAACGGCGCGGCGGAAGACAACCGGGTGCTCGCCGAGATCTCCGAGCGCACCGCCGCCGCGGACGACTTCTCCTTCGCCGTGCCGAAGCGCCCCGACGATCTGGTCGCGCTGATCAGCGCCTGCTCCTGCATAGCGGCGCACCGGCTGCACGCGAACATCGTCGCCTACAGCCTGAGCATCCCGTCCATCGGCATGAACTGGGACAAGAAGGTCGAGTCCTTCTTCCGGCTCACGAACCGCACCGAGTTCCTGTTCGGCCTCTCGCCGCGCCATGACGAGCTGAAGGCCAGCGTGCTGAACCTGCTTCGCGAGCGCAACGACCCGCACCGGCTGGGCGAGCTCCAGTCCGAAGTCATCGCCGGCACCCACGCACTGATCTGAGCAGCGAGGAGCGAGAAAGCCATGAAAGTCCTGCACGTCGCGGAAACGCTCAAGGGCGGGCTGGAGACCTATCTCCGGATCGTCTCGAACTTCCAGCGCAACTCGCCGGAGATCAGCCAGGTGAAGTTCATCCTGCCCGGGCAGGTCGACTGGCTGGGCCCCGAGAACGCGCACGTGGTGCCCACCGCACGCAGCCCGCTCTCGCTGGTGGGCTATGCGAAGCGGGTGAAGAAGATCATCGAGTCGGAGCGGCCCTCGGTGCTGCACCTGCACAGCTCGATCGCCGGCGGCATCGTGCGCTCGATGGCGCTGCTGGGCCAGATACCGCGCGAGGTGAAGATCGTCTACTGCTCGCACGGCTGGGCCTTCGACCAGGCAGCCTCGCGCTACAAGAAGTCGGCCTACCGCTGGATCGAGCGGCTGCTGTCCTCGCGCAGCGACGCCATCATCTGCATCAGCCGCCACGAGGTGCGGATCGCGGCCGAATCGGGCATCAGGCGCTGCACCTGCATTCCCAACGGCATCGATTCGGTGAACCCGGCGCCAGCCCCCGCTTTCGAGCCGCCGCCCGCGGACGCCGGCAAGCCCGCGCCGCGGACCATCCTGTTCGTCGGCCGGCTCGACCGCCAGAAGGGCATCGACCTGCTGCTCGACGCCTACGCCCGCGTGCGGCCCGACTTCAGGCTGATCGTGGTCGGCGACGCGGTGCGCAAGGACCTGCAGCTCGCGCAGCCCGAGCGGGTCGAGTTCAAGGGGTGGCTCGAGAAGGACGCGCTGGACGCGGTCTACCAGTCCTGCGACGCCATCGTCGTGCCCTCGCGCTGGGAGGGCTTCGGCCTCGTCGCGGTCGAGGCCATGGCCAGGAGCAAGGCCGTCTTCGCGTCCGCCGTCGGCGGCCTCGTGGACATCGTCGAGAACGATCGCAGCGGCCGGCTCTTCGAGCTGGAGCACATCGACCAGATGCTGCGCGAGATCGACCGCATGCCCGTCGAGACCCTGCGCCAGATGGGCCGGACCGGGCGAAGGATCTTCGAGGAGAAGTTCACTTCGCAGCGCATGAACACCGCCATCGTCGATCTGTACAAGGAGTCGGTACTGCCATGAAGAAGACCATCACCAGCCTGCTGGGCGCCCTGCTCTTCGCCGCAGCGCCGATCGGCCCGGCCCACGCGCGAGGCATCGGCACCCTGAGCTCCGAATACCCGGTTTCGCTGAGCGTGCAGATCGACCCCGCGACCATCACCGACGAGGACCTGCACGAGATCCGCGCCGCCGGCTTCGAGTTCGTGCGCTTCGGCGTGCGTCCGCCGATCAAGAGCGTGAACCCCGCGATGACCGACTATCCGAAGCTGATCCAGCGTGTGCGCAAGGCGAAGCTCAACGCCATCGTGACGCTCTTCGGCGGCAAGGAGATCTGGGGCCACGAGCCCGGCGACATGCGCAGCGGCGGGGGCGGCGACACCGCCAGCAAGGAGAGCCGCTTCGCCGACTTCGCGGCCGGGTTCATCAAGGCGCACTCGGCCGACGTCGCGGTCTGGGAAGTGTGGAACGAGCCCGACAACAAGACCTTCCTGCAGCCCGCCCTGGTGCCGGACTTCGGCGCCGCCTCGTCGGCGCTGTGCGAGAAGCTCGCGCAGCAGCAGATCCGCCCGGACATCATCGTCGGCTTCGGCTTCGCGAAGCTGCCCTTCGTCGGCGGCAGTGCGGGGAAGGTGCCCTCGGAGCTGGAAGATGCCTTCGTCTCGGCCGCGCGCAGCGACTGCCTGACGGACATCTCCATCCACCCCTACCGCTCCGTGCCCGAGACCGCGCTGGCCGACTACCAGAAGCTGCGCGCGCAGCTCGACCGCCGCCAGCTGAACAAGACCGGCATCGTCGCCTCCGAATGGGGTTACGCCTCGTACATGCCCGTGCGCAACCAGGGCGCGCAGGCGTCGCTGATCTTCAGGGAGTACCTGATCAACGCCGCGGCCGGCATCAAGCTGCTGAACCTCTATTCGTGGCGCGACCGCGGCCAGTCGTACTTCTCGAAGGAAGACAACTTCGGCATCAAGTCGAAGGCGGGCGAGAAGAAGGAGGCCTACTCGGCGCTCACCGAGTTCCTGAAGATCGCGCGGCACTCGCAGAAGGTGTCCTACGACGACGCGCGCGGCGCGAGCCGGCTGGTGCTGCGCCGTGGCGAATCGATGCTGCACGTGGTCTGGACGCAGGGTGCGCAGCAGAGCGTGTCGGTGCCCGCGGGCGCCGGCGCGAAGTGCACCCGCGTCGACTTCTTCCCGCAGATGCGCGAAGGCAGCTGCGGCAGCCGTTCGGGCGAGGGCTTCACCGTGAAGGCGACCTCCAGTCCGGTCCTGCTTTCCATCTCGGGCTAGGTGGATGAAGCAGCGACTGTCAGGACTCAGGAAACGCCTCGGCGGTCCCATCTATGCCGTTGCCGACCAGTGCATCTACAGCGCGAGCCAGCTGCTGCTCAGCTTCGCGCTGGCGCGCGTGCTCTCGCCCGCCGACTTCGGCGTGGCCTCCGCGTTCCTCGCGGTGATCAGCTTCCAGTACATCCTGCACATGGCCATGGTGCACGAGCCCCTGCTCATCCGGCGCTACTACGCCGACCGCTCCACGGCGTGGCTGACGTGGGCGCTGGTTGTGCTGTTCTCGCTGCTGGGCTTCCTCGCGTGGCAGATCGCCGCGTTCCCGGGGCAGTTGCAGTGGGTGGGCGTGGCGCTGATCGTGGGCTACGAGATCTTCTGGATCTCGCGCAGCCTGCTGCTCGCAGGGTGGCGCTATGGCGTGCTCTGCGTTTCGGGCGCGCTGATCGCGATCGGCTATGTCGTCGTACTGAACGCCGAACGGCCCGCGAGCTGGAAGGAAGCCCTGCTGCTGGTTTCCGTGCTGCAGCTTCCCTTTCTCTATCTGGTGCTTGCGAACACGCGCCACACGGTTCTTCCGCTGCCGGCCGCGAAGGACGACCGGGGCCTGACGACGCGCGAATCGATGGCCTACGGCTGGAAGGCCAGCCTCTCGCAGTTCATGAGCTGGATCATGACCGGCGGCGCCATCCTGCTGCTGGGCTCCTCGGCCGATGCCGAGCAGGGCGGCCTGCTCAAGATCTACATCACCTTCCTGCTGCCGATGCAGTACGTGCTGTCGGCGCTGGGCTACTACCTGCTGCCGCAGCTGGCGGCCAGCTGGAAGTCGGCGGACGCAGCGCAGAGAAAGAAGTCCTTTCGCGACTTCACTGGCTTCGTGCTGCTCGGCTTCCTGGTCGCCGAGGCCGTGGGCGTGGCGCTGGGCCTGCTGGGGCCGCACCTCGTCGTGCTGGCCTTCGGCGCGAACTACAGGGACATGGACTTCTCGCCCTTTTTCTACGCGCCCGCGATCTTCGGCCTGACCATGTGCCTGCGCACCGGCTTCAGGGCTGCTTCGAAACCCGGCGCCCTGCTGCTGTGCTCGGTGGTCGGCGCCGTGGTGTTCGCCGCCGCGATGCTCGCTGCCGGACGGCCCGTCTCCTACATCCAGACCATCCACGCCATGACCTGGGGCTTCGCCTGCATGGCCGCGCTGATGGTCGGCTGGCTGCTCTTCCTGGTGCGGGCGAGCGGGGTGGATGGGAACAAAGGGGAGCAACGCGCCTGATGCCCGAAGGGCCGGCGCCGGACGAGGAGATCCTGATGAGCAACCCACTGCTTCGCGGCGTGAGCTTCGACGAGCGCCTCCGGTTCCTGCGGGACGGCGTCGTGTGCCTGCGCGGGATCGTCTCGCCCGGGTGGATAGAGCTGGCGCGCGACGGCATTGAGCAGCGCCGCGACGGCCTGCTGCAGCGCGTGGTGTCCGAATCGGGTGCCAGCGAGATCGCCGGCCAGCTCACCGTGACCCGACGGCTGCGCTGGATCTGCGACCAGCTGCTCTTCGACAAGGACGTGAGCGCCGCGACGGCAACACCCTGGCACCAGGACATGTCCTGCGGCCTGGCCGACAGCCACCGCATCGTCCACCTGTGGATGCCCGTGGACCACATGCCGCGCGAGACCGCGCCGGAAGTGGTGCGCGGCTCCCACCTGTGGAAGACCGGCTACCGCCGCGGCGGCTGGATCGGTCCCACGGACGACGAAGCGTTCGCGCCCGAGCTGCCCGACATCGAATCCAACCGCGGCGCCTTCGACATCGTGGGCTACGAGGTCGACCCGGGCGACGTGGTGGCCTTCAACCACCGTGCGCTGCACCACGCGGGGCCCGTGATGAGCTTCGGGGAGAAGCACCGGGCCTTCGCGATCCTGTGCGCCGACGACGAGCTGCTGGCGCTGGGGCTGAACCGGCGGCCCGCGGCCATGCCGGCGTTCCGCGCGGCCTAGGACGCGTTTACCAGAACTTCTCGGGCGTGGCCGAAAGCGTCTCGGTGCAGCGGGTCACGGCCTTGGCGCGCTCCTCACGCAGCCGCTGCCAGTTGTCGGCCTGCCATTCACTCCACGCGACCGGCTCCGACTGATAGAAGCACGAGGCCGGCGGACGCATGAAGCCCGCGCGGCCGAGCTCGGCACCGAACTTCAGGCGGAACAGCTCGTCCGAGCCCGTCAGGTTCTCGTAGACCAGGTGCCAGGCGCCCGGAAGCAGCGGCGTGTCCGCCACCGCCTGCACCTTGCGCGCCTCCTCGATCTCCTCGGGCGTGGAGCCGTCGGTCAGGGCCGTGGCGTAGGCGGCCTCGGCACGCTTGCGGTAGATGCCGGTGGCGACCTTGCTGAGCGCATCGCTCAGCTCGCCGATGGCGGGGTTGACGCCCAGCGGGTCGTCCTTGAGCGCCTCCAGCGTGGCGCCGCCGAGGTCGTCCTTCGAGAAGCCCTGCGCACCGACGCTCACGCCGCCCGCGATGACCGACAGCGCGATGTTCAGCGCCACCTGCCCCGCGACGTTGTTCATCGTGTTCTCGCGACGGACCACCCGAAGCTGTTCGATGCCGGGCTTGTAGTTGCCGCGGGCGAAGCGCACGCGGGTCTGGGGTGCCGGCGGCGCGGCGGCGGCCGGTGTGGGTGCGGGTGCGGCCGGTTCCATCGGTGCGGCCGGCACGATGGGCGCATCTGCGACGGCCTCCGTGGCTTGCGATCGCTGCGGGTCCGCCGCCGCTGCATCGGATTCGGCATGCGCCGATATGGCGGCGACCGCCAGCGCGATGCCGCATGCGCGCCATGCGGCGCGCGCTCCCTGTTTCTTCGAGATCATGTGAATGAAATTCCTCCCGGCGCGGATTGTCTCCGACCCACGGGGGCCAGCGTCCACAGCACGGCATCGAGCACACGCTCATGGTCCCGCGGACGGGGCTGGAGCCGGTCGTGCAGCTTGTGCTCAGCGCCTTCGAGCCGCACGACCTCGTACTGCGCCAACGACCGGGCGCCCGCGCACACGTCCTCCACCCACCCAACAACCGCTCCATGGCGCCCAGGTGCAAGGCGCTGGTCGATCACCTGATGGGCGCGCTCAGTGCTTCTTCAGCAGGACGCGCACCGCCTCTGGCAGGGAGTTGACCTGCGGCATGAAGTGGTCGAGCAGCGCGCCCAGCGCCACCGCGCAGATCACCGCGCCAAGCAGCGGCTTCCAGGTGAGCCGCACGGCGGCCATGAGCCAGCCCTCGCGCGCCACGCGCACCGCGGCGCGGGCCGAGACGTAGGAGAAGGCGATTTCGATGGCCACTGCCAGCAGCGCGTCCCAGCTGAAATACAGCAACACCAGCGAGCCCGCGCCGAACAGGATGGCGGCGCAGATCAGGAAGATGGCGATCACCGGGATGACGACGACCGCGCCCTCGTCGGCGCCGCCGGCCACGTCGAGCGCGCCGCTGGCGATGTCCGAGAGGCCGCTGCCGCTGCCGCCGCCACCGTCGCCCGGGGCTTCGCCGATGCCCGTGTGGCCATGCGAGCCGCTGCCGCCTCGTCCGCCGCCGAACTCGAAGTCGGGCGCATCGACGTTGAGATCGAGCCCGCGTTCCTCGACCAGCCGCTTCGCCCACCAGCGCAGCACCACCAGGTAGCCCAGGTACCCCACGCCCAGCGTGAGGAAGTAGCGCACCGCGAGCGAATCGACGTGCAGCAGGTGCATCTGCAGCGCCGACACGCCCCACATGAGCAGCAGCGTGAAGCTGCCGATGAAGATGCCGTGCGTGCGCAGGCTGTACTTGCGGTGGAGCTCGCGCTCGACCTGCGTTTCCCAAAGACGCACGGAGCGCCAGTTGGAAAGGATCTTCACGGCTTCAGCGTGTCAGGCAGCGTCCGCCATGTCTGCGAACGGCACGCGCTGCGCCACCGCGCACATCAGCTCGTAGCCGATGGTGCCGCCGGCCCTGGCGACCTCGTCGATGGGCAGCACGGCGCCGGTCTTCGCCGACCTGCCCCACAGCGTGACCTCGCTGCCGAACTTCGCGTCGGGCACGCCGGTGAGGTCGACGGTGATCATGTCCATGCTCACGCGCCCGACCATGCGGGTGCGCACGCCGTTCACCAGCACCGGCGTGCCGGTGCCGCAGTGGCGCGGGTAGCCGTCGGCATAGCCGACCGCCGCCACGCCGATGGTCATGGGGCCCTCGGCGGTGAAGTTGGAGCCATAGCCGACAGTGTCTCCTGCCTGCAGCGTCTGCACCGACAGGAGCTGGGTCGACAGCGTCATGGTGGACTGCAGCTGCCAGTGCGCTGCGTCGTGCTGGGGAAAGTCGGGCGCGCCGCCGTACAGCATGACGCCGGGGCGCACCCAGTCGCCGCGCGTGAGGTCGGCATGGCGCAGCGTGGCCGCGCTGTTGGCGATGGAGCGCTCGCCCGGCAGGTCGCGGGTGGCGCGCTCGAAGGCCTCCAACTGGTGGGCGATGCCGCGTTCGCCGTCGGCGTCGCTGAAATGGGTCATGAGCGAAATCTCGTCGACCTGGGTGAGCGCGTTGAGGCGGGTCCAGGCGGAGCCGAAGCGCTCGGGGGTGAAGCCCAGGCGGTTCATGCCCGAGTTCATCTTCAGGAACACGCGTTGCGGCTTGAGGGTCTTGTGGGCGGCGAGCATGTCGATCTGCTCGTCGCAGTGCACGGTGTGCCAGAGATCGAGGCGCGAGCACAGCTCCAGGTCGCGGGCCTCGAAAACGCCCTCCAGCAGCAGCACCGGGCCGCGCCAGCCGAGGGCGCGCACGCGCTCGGCCTCTGCCAGGTCGAGCATCGCGAAGCCATCGGCGCCTCGCAAACCCTCATAGACCCGCTCGATGCCATGGCCGTAGGCGTTGGCCTTGACGACGGCCCAGACGCGGGCTTCGAGGGCCGAGCGGCGCGCCCGCTCGAGGTTGTGGCGCAGGGCTTCGGTGTGGACGGTGGCGAGGATCGGGCGCGGCATGAAGGGTTTCCGGAGAAGGCTCGATGGGAGCTCGGGGACAATGCAGACCACGTTTTAGCATCTTCGGGAATGGGGTCGAACACGGTGGGGATGCGGGATTGCGCGTCGCACCCCCGTGCTATAACCGCCCATTCGCCCTCTACGCGACACTTTTTCACTACCGCCAGCAGACCTATTCCTCTGGCCAGCCAGCCCATCGATGAAGCGCGGTTTCTACACGATCATGTCGGCCCAGTTCTTTTCGTCGCTGGCCGACCAAGCGCTTTTCGTTGTTGCGGTCGACCTCATGCGCAGTTCGGGCGCGCCCGAATGGCAACGCGCGGCGCTGGTGCCCATCTTCGCCGTCTTCTATGTGGTGCTCGCCCCGCTGGTGGGCGCCTTCGCCGACGCCCTGCCCAAGGGCAAGGTGATGTTCATCAGCAATGCCATCAAGGTGCTGGGCTGCGTGATGATGCTCTTCGGCTCGCACCCGCTGCTTTCCTATTCGATCGTCGGCCTGGGCGCCGCGGCCTACTCGCCGGCCAAGTACGGCATCCTCACCGAACTGCTGCCGGCCTCGCAACTGGTCAAGGCCAACGGCTGGATCGAAGGCCTGACCATCGCGTCGATCCTGCTGGGCATCGTGCTCGGCGGCGCGCTGGTGGGGCATGCGGTCTCCAGCAAGCTGCTGGCCTTCGACCTCCCGCTCATCGACACCGGCATCGACACGCCGGCCGAAGCAGCCCTCGCGGTGCTGATCTTCGTCTACATGCTGGCGGCCTGGTTCAACACGCGCATCCCGCACACCGGCGTCGAGATGCGCCCGCTGCGCGCCAACCCCGAACAAGGCCTGCTGCGCAATGTCGCGGCTCTGCTGCCCGACTTCTGGCACTGCAACGCGCGCCTGTGGCGCGATCGCCTCGGCCAGATCTCGCTGGCCACCACCACCCTCTTCTGGGGCGCGGGCGGCAACCTCAAGTACATCGTGCTGGCATGGGCCTCGCTGGCGCTGGGCTACAACACCACGCAGGCCTCGGCGCTGACGGGCGTGGTGACCATCGGCACCGCCGTGGGCGCCATCGTCGCCTCGATGCGCATGCGCCTGGACATGGCCACTCGCGTGATCCCCATGGGCATCGCGATGGGCCTGATGGTGATCTGCATGAACTTCATCGGCAACGTGTGGCTGGCGGTGCCCTTCCTCATCCTGCTGGGCGGCCTGGGCGGCTTCCTGGTGGTGCCGATGAACGCGCTGCTGCAGCACCGCGGCCACAACCTGATGGGCGCGGGCCGCTCCATCGCGGTGCAGAACTTCAACGAGCAGGCCTGCATCCTTCTGCTGGGCGGCTTCTACAGCGTGTGCACGGGCCTCGGCCTCTCGGCCTACGGTGCCATCAGCGCCTTCGGCCTCGTGGTGGCCGGCTGCATGTGGATCATCAAGCGCTGGCACGAGAACAACCTCAAGAAATATCCCGAGGAAGTGGAGCACCTGCTGGCTATTGCCCGTAGCGACAAACACCACTGACTTCCCCGGCTTCGCGCACTTCGTGTCGCTACGCCACCCCCTCGCCGGGGGCGACACCGGAGGCCCGGCAAAGCCGGTTCCTCGGTGTCCCTTGAAGAATTCGCGCCCCAATGCCCGCACTCGCCCTGCTGCTGAACGCCTTCGTCTGGGGCGTCTCCTGGTTCCCCTTCCGCCAGATCGCGGGCCACGGGCTGCATCCGCTGTGGACCACCTGCCTGATCTACCTGGCCATCGCCGTGCTGATGGGCATGCTGCGCCGGCATGCGTGGAAGGGCTTCGCGGCCTTTCCGATGCTGTTGGTGCTGGGCCTGGCGGCCGGCTTCACCAACGTGGGCTTCAACTGGGCTGTGACGCAGGGCGATGTGGTGCGCGTTGTGCTGCTGTTCTACCTGATGCCGCTGTGGAGCGTGCTGCTGGCCTGGCTGCTGCTCGGCGAACGGCCCACCGGCGGCGCGTTGGCGCGCGTGGCGCTCGCGCTCACCGGCGTGGCGGTGGTGCTGAAGGCGCCCGGCACCGACTGGCCCGTGCCTTCGAGCCTGCCCGACTGGCTGGGCGTGGCAGCGGGCTTCGGCTTCGCCGTCACCAACATCGCGCTGCGCCACCTGCGCGAGGCGCCGGGCGAATCGCGCGCGCTGGCGATGTTCTGCGGCTGCACCTTCGTGGCCGGCGTCGCGGCGCTGATCGGTACCGCGCTGGGCGTGTTCGATTCGCCGCTGCACGCCTCGCCGGGCTGGCTCGGCTGGGCCGCGCTGCTGGGCACGGCCTTCGTCTTCGCCAACGTGTGCCTGCAGTACGGCGCGGCACGGCTCACGGCCTCCGCGACCTCGGTGATCATGCTGTCGGAGGTGCTGTTCGCAAGCGTGTCTTCGGTGGCGCTGGGCGCAGCCGAGATGGACCCGCGCATCCTCGTGGGCGGTGCACTGATCGTTCTGGGCGCCGTCTGGGCGGCGTTTGCGCGAACGACCGCACGGCGCGATGATCGCGCCTCTTCTTCTCCTTCCTGACGAGGACACAGCATGACCAGCGTCTACGACTTCGAAGCCAACCTGATCGACGGCAAGCCGGTCAAGCTCTCCACCTTCAAGGGCAAGGTGCTGCTGATCGTCAACACCGCCAGCAAGTGCGGCTTCACGCCGCAGTTCGCGGGGCTGGAGGCGCTGCACGAGAAGTACGCCGGCAAGGGCCTCACCGTGCTGGGCTTTCCCTCGAACCAGTTCGGCGGGCAGGACCCGGGCACCAACGAGGAGATCGGCGCCTTCTGCACCACGAACTACGGCGTGAGCTTTCCGATGATGGAGAAGATCGACGTCAACGGCAGCAACGCCGCGCCGCTCTACCAGTGGCTCACGAAGGAAAAGCCGGGCCTGCTGGGCAGCACGGCCATCAAGTGGAACTTCACGAAGTTCCTCATCGGCCGCGACGGCACGGTGCTCAAGCGCTACGCGCCGCTGGACACGCCGGCCTCGCTCGAACGCGACGTCGAGGCGGCGCTGGCCGCCGCCTGAGCGCCTTCGATCTCCGGCCTGTTCAGAACCTGAAATCGGCCGTCTTCGGGCCGCCGCCCACCGTCACGGCCTGGCTCTTGGTGGCGCCGCCGGGCGCCGCGACGTCGATCACGTAGCGTCCGTTCGGCACGTCGACCAGGCAGACCGGGCCGCTCGCGCGAAACGCCAGCGCGGCGGCATTGCCGGCGTCGCCGCCCTTGATCGTCACGTCGACGTTCGCCAGATAAGCGCCATCGGCGCGAGCGAACAGCAGCGCGAGCGGATGTTCCTTCATCGCGGCGCGCATGGCCGTCGATTCGTCGGAGCCGATGCCGCCGCACACGTAGCGCGCCGGGCCCGCGCCCTGCCAGGACGGCATGGCGCCCTGGGCCTGCGCGGCCGTGGCGCCGGCCGCGCAGGCGCAGGCCAGCAGCACGACCCGCAGCGAGGCGGGAATGGACGGAATGTAAGGAATGGAAGGTGCGAGAACACGAGGCATGGCACTGGCTCCTTGCAGGTTCGATGCGGCCATGATGCGCCCCGAACCGGCCCCGCGCGAGTCGGACCAACCCCCTCCTGCTTGTCCGATGGCGCCTGCGTTCAGGCCTTTTGCCGCAGTGCAGCGTCCAGCAGCTCGACCCAATGCCGTACCGGCGTGTCGTCGCTGCCGCTTTGCAGGTGCGTGATGCAGCCGATGTTGGCCGAGGCGATCACCACCGGGCGCAGCTGCTTCAGGTGGCCCAGCTTGCGGTCGCGCAGCGGATAGGCCAGCTCGGGCTGCAGCACCGAGTACGTGCCGGCCGAGCCGCAGCACAGGTGCGATTCGTTCATCGCCACGCGCATGTCGAAGCCCAGCGCGCGCAGGTGCGTCTCGACGCCGCCGCGCAACTTCTGGCCATGCTGCAGCGTGCACGGCGGGTGGTATGCCACCACGCCCTCTGGCGCCTTCACGCGGGCCTTGAGCGCGGGCACGAGGTCGGGCAGCAGCTCGCTGAGGTCACGCGTGAGCTCGCTGATGCGCGCGGCCTTCAGCGCATAGGCCGTGTCGTGCTGCAGGATGTGGCCGTACTCGCGCACGGTGACGCCGCAGCCGGATGCATTCATGACAATGGCCTCGACCTCGTTGCGCTCCACGTAGGGCCACCACGCGTCGATGTTGGCGCGCATCTGCGCCTTGCCGCCCTCCTGGTCGTTCAGGTGGAACTTCACCGCACCGCAGCAGCCGGCCTCGGGCGCGATCACGGCCTGGATACCGGCCGCGTCGAGCACGCGCGCGGTGGCGCTGTTGATGTTGGGCATCATCGACGGCTGCACGCAGCCCGCGAGCATCAGCACCTTGCGCGCATGCGTGGCGGTGGGCCATGCGCCGGCTTCCTGCTTCGCGGGCACCTTGGCCTTCAGCGCCTCGGGCAGCAGGCCGCGCACCGACTGGCCCAGCTTCATCGCAGGGCCGAAGAGAGGAGACGGCAGGCCTTCCTTCAGCACCCAGCGCTGGGCCGATTCCATCGCGGGGCGCGGCACCTTCTCGTCGACGATTTTTCGGCCGATGTCGACCAGGTGCCCGTACTGCACGCCGCTCGGGCAGGTGCTCTCGCAGTTGCGGCAGGTGAGGCAGCGGTCCAGGTGCAGCTGGGTGCTGCGCGTGGGCTCCTTGCCTTCGAGCACCTGCTTGATGAGGTAGATGCGCCCGCGCGGGCCGTCGAGCTCGTCGCCGAGCAGCTGGTAGGTCGGGCAGGTGGCGGTGCAGAAGCCGCAGTGCACGCACTTGCGCAGGATGGCCTCGGCCTCGCGGCCTTCGTCGGTGCCTTTGAATTCGGGAGCGAGCTCGGTTTGCATGTCTTGCGTTCTTGTTCTCAGTTGGCGTTCAGCAGGCGGCCGCGATTGAAGATGCCATGCGGATCGAACTCGCGCATCAGCGCGCGCTGGGTGCGCTCGACCGGCGCGCTCAGCGCATCGAAGCGCGGCACCCCTTCGTGCATGCCCGAACCCGGCAGCCGGAACAGCGTGGCGTGGCCGCCCGCCGCGCGCGCGATCTCGCGGATGCGCGCAGCCTGCGAGGGCGGTGCCTTGTACCAGCGCTGGCCGCCGTGCCATTCGATCAGCGGCGCGGCACCGTCGATGGAGAGCACGGGCGCGGTCTGCGGCACCGACACGCGCCAGAGCGCGTCGGAGCCCTCGCCGGTGCCGAACCAGGGCAGCTGCTGGTCGCGCAGCGATTGCCAGTCGGCGGCGGCGCGCGCGTTGTCCTTGCGCTCGCCGCCCAGGTGTTCGCACGCGGCTTCGACGGCGGCGACCGCACCGCGCAGCCGCAGGTAGAGCGCGCCAGCACCGGCATATTCGAACCAGCAGCTCGCGTTCAGCGGCAGCGGCCGGCCGCCCCACTCGTTGAGCAGCCGCAGCGCATCGGCCTGGCTGCAGGCGAATTCGAGCGTGGCCTCGGCGGGCGGCACCGGCAGCACCTTGAGGCTGACCTCCGCGATCACGCCCAGCGTGCCGAGCGAGCCGGCGAGCACGCGCGAGACGTCGTAGCCCGCGACGTTCTTCATCACCTGGCCGCCGAAGCTCAGCAGCTCGCCGCGGCCGTTGACCAGCGTGGCGCCGAGCACGTAGTCGCGCACCGAGCCGACGCTGGCGCGCGCCGGACCGCTGAGGCCCGCGGCGACCATGCCGCCGACGGTGCCGCCCACCGTGCCGCCGCTTGCGAAGCACGGCGGCTCGAAAGGCAGGCACTGGCCCTTCTCGGCGAGCGCCGATTCGAGCTCGGCCAGCGGCGTGCCCGCGCGCACGGTGACGACCAGCTCGCTCGGCTCGTAGCTCGTGATACCGGCGAGCGGGCGCATGTCGAGCAACTCGCCCTGCGGCGCCTCGCCGTAGAAATCCTTGGTGCCGCCTCCCCGGATGCACAGCGGGGTAGCGTCGGCTGCAGCGGTGCGGATGCGCTCGACGGTCTGGCGGAGGGCGTTGTCGTTGTTGTCCATCGCCATCCTCAGAACCTCGGCAGATCGGAATGCGGCAGCCTGCCGCCGCGCACCACCTGCTTGCCGTACTCGGCGCAGCGCTGCAGCGTCGGTATCACCTTGCCGGGGTTCAGCATGCCCTCGGGGTCGAAGGCGCGCTTCACGCCGAACATCTGCTCGTTCTCTGCGGCGGTGAACTGCACGCACATGCTGTTGAGCTTCTCTACGCCCACGCCGTGCTCGCCCGAGACGGTGCCGCCCATCGCGACGCTGGTCTCGAGGATGTCGGCGCCGAAGAGTTCGCAGCGGTGCAGTTCGTCGGGGTCGTTGGCGTCGAACAGCACCAGCGGATGCAGGTTGCCGTCGCCCGCGTGGAAGACGTTGCAGCAGCGCAGGTCGTACTTCTTCTCCATCTCCTGGATGGCCAGCAGGATGTCGGCCAGGCGCTTGCGCGGGATGGTGGAGTCCAGGCACATGTAGTCGGGGCTGATGCGGCCCGAGGCGGGAAAGGCGTTCTTGCGCCCGCTCCAGAACCGCATGCGCTCCTCCTCGCTGTTGCTGCAGGCGATGGCGGTAGCGCCCGAGGCGCGCAGCACGGCGGTCATGCGGCCGATCTCTTCCTCCACCTCCTCGGGCGTGCCGTCGGATTCGCACAGCAGGATGGCGGCGGCGTCGAGGTCGTAGCCCGCGCGCACGAAGTCTTCGACCGCGGCGGTCATGGGCTTGTCCATCATCTCAAGCCCGGCCGGGATGATGCCGGCCGCGATCACCGCGGCCACCGCGTCGCCGGCTTTCCGCACGTCGTCGAAGCTGGCCATGATGCAGCGCGCGAGCTGCGGCTTGGGCACCAGCTTGACGGTGACCTCGGTGGTCACGGCCAGCATGCCTTCGCTGCCGATGACCAGCGCGAGCAGGTCGAGCCCCGGCGCATCGAGCGCCTCGCCGCCGAACTCCACCGGTTCGCCCTCGGCCGTGAAGCCGCGCACGCGCATCACGTTGTGCAGCGTGAGCCCGTACTTGAGGCAGTGCACGCCACCCGAGTTCTCGGCCACGTTGCCGCCGATGGTGCAGGCGATCTGGCTCGACGGATCGGGCGCGTAGTAGAGGTTGAAGGGCGCGGCCGCCTCGCTGATGGCGAGGTTGCGCACGCCGCACTGCACCACGGCCGTGCGGCTCACCGGATCGATCTTCAGGATGCGGTTGAACCTGGCGAGCGACAGCGTCACGCCCATGGTGTGCGGCATCGCGCCGCCCGAGAGCCCGGTGCCCGCGCCGCGCGCGACCACCGGCACGCCGAGTTGATGGCAGGCCTTGAGCACGGCGGCGACCTGCGCCTCGGTCTCGGGCAGGGCCACAACCAGCGGGCGGGCGCGGTAGGCGGTGAGGCCGTCGCACTCGTAGGGGGTGGTGTCCTCGTCGTGCCAGATCAGCGCGTGGGCCGGCAGGTGCGGCTGCAGCGCGCGAACGATCTGCGCCTGGCGCTGCGTTTTCTGTAGCGAATCGTGTTGCGTGGGGGTCAGCGGCGCGTTCATGCGGCGGCCTCTTTTCTTCTGTTCGCGGATGTCTCGGGTGTACCGCACTCTACGGGCATTGCGGCAGCCCCGGGTTGATGGATTTTTGCCGGCTGCTTGAAAGAACTTCGCGCCGGGCCGCCCGGTTCAGCGCAGGCTCTGTTCCAGCCAGTCTGCAAAAGCCGCGCATTCCCAGCGCTCGAGCGTGCCGGTCTGCCAGCAGATGTAGTGCCGGTGCGGCGAAGTCACGGCCTGGTCGGACAGCGCCACCAGCCGCCCCGATTCGAACCACTCCGCGCCCAGCTTCTGCCGCACCAGCGCCACGCCGAAGCCGCTGGCGGCCGCGTCGTACATCAGCCCCAGGTCGTTGAACTGCGAGCCGATGGCGGGTTCGGGCTGGTCGATGCCGCAGCTCGCGAACCAGGTGCCCCAGGGCTCGAGCGGGCTGCGGATGAGCCGCGCGGCGGCGATCTCGGCCGCGCTGCGAAAACCCGTGAAGGGACCGAACTCGTTGAGGTAGCTCGGGCTGCAGGCGGGCACCACCTGCTCGCCGATCAGCAGCCGGTGTTCGCAGTCGGCATAGCCGCCGGGGCCGTAACGCACCTCGAGGTCGGCCTGCTCGGCCGTCACGTCGAGCAGCGGGATCGACACCTGCAGCACCAGTTCGATGTCGGGGTAGATGTTGCGGAACAGCTCCAGCCTCGGCATGAGGAATTGCCGGCTGAAGGTGGGCGTGACCGCGATACGCAGCCGCGTGGCGCGCTGCGCGGCACTGCCGCCCAGAGGCGTCGCCTGCAGCGCGGCGAGCCCCGTGCGCACGTTCGCGAGGTAGGCCGCGCCGTCGGCCGTGAGGCTGAAGTCGCCGCGCCCGAAGAGCTTGAAGCCGACGTGCGATTCGAGCTGCCGGATGCGGTGGCTCACGGCGCTGGGCGTCACGCACAGCTCGTCGGCCGCGCGGCCCGCATGCCGCAGCCGCGCCACGGCCTCGAAGGTCAGCAGGCACTGGATCGGCGGGATGTGCTGCAGGGCCATGCGCGCCCGGGTCTCCGGCTTCTCTTCAGTCTTCGAAGAAGTTGACCGGAAGGCCGGGCGTGTCGACGCGCATCGAGATCACCGTGCCCGATGCCGGCCGCTGCGCGATCTCGCCTGCGGGCCGGCCCTTGCGGCCGCTGGTGACGAACAGCGTCTTCAGGTCGTCGCCGCCGAAGCAGGGCATGGTCGGGCATTGCACCGGCACGGGCACCGAAGCCACGATCTCGCCCGTCGGCGCGAAGCGCAGCAGCTGCGCGCCCTCGAACATGGCCACCCAGTAGTGGCCCTGCGCGTCGACCGTGGCGCCGTCGGGGCGGCCCTGGTAGCCCAGCGGTGCATCGGCGCTCCAACCCTCGGGCTTGGCGTCGAACTGGTGGAACACGCGCGCGCGCGAGAGCGAGTTGGCTTCGGCGTCCCAGTCCCATGCGCAGACCACGTGCGCGGCCGTGTCGGCCCAGTAGAGGGTGCGCGCATCGGGCGAGAAGGCCAGGCCGTTAGCGGTGGTGGACTCATTGGCCATCTGCGTGAGCGTGGGCGAGACGCCGGTGCCGGGGCGCGCGTCGAAGCAGTAGAGCGCGGCGTTGGCGCGGTCCTTCGCCTCGTTGAGCGAACCGCCCCAGAAGCGGCCCAGCGGGTCGCACTTGCCGTCGTTGAAGCGCATGGTGCGCACGTCGTGCTCAACGCGCGCCATCGCGGCCAGTTCGCCACCCCATTCGCGCGCGCGGTAGATGCCGTTGCGCAGCGCGATCACCAGGCCGCCGCTGCGCGCGGGCGCCATGCAGCCGGGCTCGGTGGGCAGGGGCCAGCGCTCGACCTTCGCATCGGGCGATCCGATCTCGCCGCGTGTTCGCAGCACGGCGCGGCCGGGAATGTCGAGCCAGTAGAGTGATCGTTCTTCGGGATGCCAGAACGGCGATTCGCCGAGCTCGCAGAGGCTGTCTTCGATGGAGGTCCACATGGTGGCGAGATTGTGCTCCCGGCCACCGGGGCTCCGGACAAAAAAATGCCCGCTGGCGCGTGAGCGCTGGCGGGCTGAACATCCAAAGGAGACCTCGCTTGAAAAACTCGTTACGCGGAATTCTTCTTGTTGTAGATGGTGGTCATTCATGCAATGGCGGGCTGCCCGCAGGCGAGCCCGCCAGAGCGGATCAGCGGTTGTATGCGGTCTCGCCGTGCGAGGAGATGTCGAGGCCTTCGCGCTCTTCTTCTTCCGACACACGCAGGCCGAGGGTCAGGTCGGCGATCTTGTAGGCGATGAAGGCCACGATGCCGGACCACACGACGGTGAGCAGCACGCTCTTGATCTGGATCCAGACCTGTGCGCCCATCGCGAAGGTGTCGGGCGTCGCGCCGCCGGTGCCGCCCAGGCCCTTGGCAGCGAACACGCCGGTCAGGATGGCACCCAGGATACCGCCCACGCCGTGCACGCCGAACACGTCGAACGCATCGTCGGCACCGAGCATGCGCTTCAGGCCACCCACGCCCCACAGGCAGACCAGGCCGGCCAGCAGGCCCAGCACGATCGAACCCATCGGGCCGACGAAACCGGCGGCGGGCGTGACGGCCACCAGGCCGGCGACGGCACCGGATGCCGCACCCAGCATCGAGGCCTTGCCCTTGTGCAGGCTCTCGCCCAGGATCCACGACAGGGCCGCGGCGGCGGTGGCGAGCACCGTGTTCACGAAGGCCAGGCCGGCGACGGCGTTGGCAGCACCGGCCGAGCCGGCGTTGAAGCCGAACCAGCCGACCCACAGCAGCGATGCGCCGACCATGGTGAGCGTGAGCGAGTGAGGCGTGAAGGCTTCCTTGCCGTAGCCCACGCGCTTGCCGACCATGTAGGCACCGACCAGGCCGGCCACACCGGCGTTGATGTGCACCACGGTGCCGCCGGCGAAGTCGAGCGCGCCGTCCTTGCCCAGCAGGCCGCCGCCCCACACGATGTGGGCGATCGGCACGTAGCTGAAGGTGAACCACAGCACCGAGAACAGCAGCACGGCCGAGAACTTGGCGCGTTCGGCGAAGGCGCCGACGATCAGCGCCACGGTGATGGCCGCGAAGGTGCCCTGGAAGGCGACGAACACGTATTCGGGAATCGTGGTCAGCGCGCCGAAGGTCTCCTGCGTGATGCCCTTCATGAAGATCTTGTCGAACCCTCCGAAGAAGTTGCCGTCACCCGAGAAGGCCAGGCTGTAGCCGTAGACGGCCCACAGGATGCTGATCAGCGAGAAGATCACGAAGACCTGCATCAGCACCGACAGCATGTTCTTCGAGCGGCCCAGGCCGCCATAGAACAGCGCGAGGCCGGGGATGGTCATCAGGATCACGAGAAGGGTCGAAGTCAGCATCCAGGCGGTGTCGCCGGAGTCGATCTTCGGAGCGGGAGCCGCGGCGGGCGCAGCGGGAGCTGCATCGGCGGCGGCTGCAGCTGCGGGCGCCGCAGCCGGGGCGGGCGCGGCGGCAGCGGGTGCCGACGCGGCCGGGGCCTCGGCCGTGGCCGCGGCGGGAGTCTGCGCGAAGCCGGTGGTACCGGCGGCCAGCACGCTCAAGCCGAGCGCAAGAGAGACAAGCAGTTTTTTCATAGTCGTTGTTCTTTCGGGCCAGGACTCGATCAGAGGGCTTCGCGGCCCGTTTCGCCGGTGCGGATGCGAACGACCTGTTCGAGGTTGTAGACGAAGATCTTGCCGTCGCCGATCTTGCCGGTGCGCGCAGCGCCTTCCACCGCCTCGATCACGCGATCGACGAGGTCGTCGGAGACGGCCGCTTCGATCTTGACCTTGGGCAGGAAGTCGACCACGTATTCGGCGCCGCGGTAGAGCTCCGTGTGGCCCTTCTGGCGGCCGAAGCCCTTCACCTCGGTGACGGTGATCCCCTGCACGCCGATGGCCGACAGCGCCTCGCGCACTTCGTCGAGCTTGAACGGTTTGATGATGGCTGTGACCAGCTTCATGAGTTTTCTCCTTCGGATGGAAATGAAATGGCGCGGCAGCTTGGGCCGCACCTCGTTGTTGTATGGATTACAGCGTCTTCGTCAGCGTGAGGATGAAGCGCGCCTTATTCGGCGAGTAGTAGGTCGTGCCGAAGGTGCCGAAGCCGTAGTCGACGCCCGGGTTGCTCACCGCGAGGTACGAGTTCTTCTTGTTGGCGCCCTGCACCGAGCCCGTCAGCGACAGGCCGTTGCCGAAGTCGTAGCTCGCGCCGATGTTGTAGTCGACGTAGCTCTTGTAGCCCAGGCTGCGGATGTCGCTGGACATGTTGGTGAAGCCCACCGCGGCCTTCAGCGTGACCTTGGGCACGATCTCCTTGCTGTACGACAGGTTCAGGTAGCCCGTGTTCGTGCCCTTCAGGCCCGAGCCGGCCTTGTTGCCGGCGTAGCCGAAGTAATCCTTCGACACGGTGTGCGAGTACTTGGCGGTGAAGGAGCCGAAGCTGTCGTTCGCGTAGGTGGCGCCGACGTACAGCTCGGTGGTGTTGCCCGAGGAGTTGCCCGGGTAGATGTAGGTGAGCGCACCGACGTCCATGTCCAGCGGGCCGGCCTTGAACTTGTAGCCGCCGTACACGTCCATCTCGATGCTGTTGCCCTTGAGCCAGTTGACGCTCGAGTTCCAGTTGCCCACGTAGAAGCCGCTGTCGCCGAAGGCGTAGTCGAGGCCGCCCTGGATCGCGGGCTTGAAGCCCTTGGTCTTGGCGTAGTCGTTCTTGCCGATCATGTCCTGGTCCTGGCCACGGAACTTGTAGTTCGTGGTGATGGACACGTTGCCGGTCAGATTCGGGGCGGGAGCTGCCGCAGGCGCTGCTGCGGCGTCGGTCGTTGCAGTCTGCGCCAGGGCCGCGCCGGACGCGGTCAATGCGGTGGCCAGAACGATCAGCGCCTGGGCGGCGGTACGGTGCGTCATCAGGGAACTCCTCGCAAGTGTGTGGTTGGACCGGAAGGCTCAAAGCAGGGAGCGTGCCAAAGTGCACGAATGCCGCCCCTTGCAGCGGTGTCCGCGGCGCTGTTGAGAGCCAAATCGTTACAACAGCTGTTGCGAGTGGTTGCAGATGCACGGTGCGCCGCACCACCGCGGGAATGCTCAAAAAACGCGCACCATCTTGGGGAGAGGGAGAGAAATGGGACTGTCTTTGGTGCAAAGCCGCGCCTTGCTGGGTCTTGAAGCGGCCAGTGTCACGGTTGAGGTGCATCTGGCGAACGGCCTGCCCAGCTTCACGCTGGTCGGCCTGGTCGAAACCGAGGTCAAGGAGGCGCGAGAGCGCGTGCGCTCGGCGCTGCAGAACGCGGGGCTGGAGTTCCCCAACAACAAGCGCATCACGGTCAACCTCGCGCCGGCCGACCTGCCGAAGGACTCCGGACGCTTCGATCTGCCCATCGCGCTGGGCATCCTCGCGGCCAGCGGCCAGATAGACAACGCGAAGCTCGCCGGCCACGAGTTCGCCGGCGAGCTCTCGCTTTCGGGCGAGCTGCGGCCCGTGCGCGGCGCGCTGGCCATGGCGCTCGCGCTGCACACGCGCGGCGTCGCTACGCGGCTGGTGCTGCCCCTGGAAAGTGCGCAGGAGGCGGCGCTGGTACCAGGCGGCGAGGTGTACGGCGCCAGGCATCTGCTGGACGTGGTGCGCCAGTTCGTGGCCACCGACGACGAGGCTTCACAGTTGCCCGACACCACGGACGACGGCTGGGCGCGCATCCGGGCCGCGCCCGACACGAACCCGCCCCGCTACGCCGATCTTGCGGAAGTGAAGGGACACACGGGCGTCAAGCGCGTGCTCGAAATCGCCGCGGCGGGCGGCCACAGCCTGCTGATGGTGGGCGAGCCGGGCTCGGGCAAGTCGATGCTCGCCCAGCGCTTCGCGGGGCTGCTGCCGTCGATGCACATCGACGAGGCACTGGAGAGCGCGGCCGTGGCCAGCCTGGGTGGGCGCTTCGCGACCGAGCGGTGGCGGGTGCGGCCGACATGCTCGCCGCACCATACGGCGAGCGCGGTGGCACTGGTCGGCGGGGGCTCACCGCCACGGCCCGGTGAAATCTCCCGCGCGCACCATGGAGTCCTTTTTCTCGACGAATTTCCCGAGTTCGCCAGATCCGCCCTCGAAGCGCTGCGCGAGCCGCTGGAGACCGGCACCATCACCATCGCCCGCGCCGCGCGGCGCGCCGAATTCCCGGCGCGCTTCCAGCTCGTCGCCGCGATGAACCCGTGTCCCTGCGGCTATCTCGGCTCGTCATCCAGGCCCTGCCGCTGCACGCACGAGCAAGTCTCGCGCTACCAAGGCAAGCTCAGCGGCCCGCTGCTCGACCGGATCGACCTGCACATCGAAGTGCCTCCGGTGTCCGCGCAGCTGCTGCTCGAGGCGCCCGCAGGCGAATCGACCGACAGCATCCGCGAACGCGTGGTCGCCGCGCGCGAGCGCGCGATGCAGCGCCAGGGCCATGCCAACCAGTCGCTGCAAGGCGCGGCCATCGACCGTCATGCGGCACTCGACGACGCGGCGCGCGCGTTCATGTTCAACGCGGCCGCCAAGCTCGGCTGGTCGGCGCGCAGCACGCACCGGGCGCTGAAGGTGGCGCGCACGATCGCGGACCTGGCCGGGTCGCAGGCCGTGCAGGTCGGGCACCTGGCGGAGGCGGTGCAGTATCGAAGGGCGTTGCGCGGGGCCGCCTAAAGCGAGATATGCAAGAGCGCGCTCCCGCATTGCGCACCTAACCCGAGGCGGGTTGCGGCCCGGAGCCGGCAGGGCCGCAGGATCCGGCTACTTGAACTCGTGGCTCACCACGGGCGCCGACTTGCTGTCCTGCACCGTCACGCGCTGCCGGTACACCTCGAGGTCGCCGTTGCGCACTTCGATGTTGTAGATGCCGGGGCGCAGCGACAGCGACTTCAGCGGCGGACTGACGCCACGATCGGCGCCGTCGACGAACACCTGGCCCCAAGGCCGCACGTTGAACAGCACGCGGCCCATGCCGGGCGCCGCCGCGGGCGGAGTGGCGGTGGCGCCAGGCGTGCCGGGCGTGGCGCCGGCGACCGTGGTTCCGGGCGGCTGTGTGCCGGGGGCAACGGGCACCGAAGGCGGCGAGACGCGGTTGATCTCGGCAATGGCGTTGCGCGCCTCCCGGGCGTGCAGGCCGCGGCGGTAGCGGCGCAGGTAGGCCTCGTAGCCTTCGCGCGTGTTCTCGCTCTGCGCGAGGTTCCAGTCCTCGGCTTCGGCGGTGGCCAATGCGGATTCGGGCGGCGTGGCCGGTGTTGCGGGCGTCGCCGGCGCAGTCCCGGGCGTGGTGACCGGAACGTTCTCGAGCGGCGCCAGGGGCCCGGTGGATGCTGCGGGCGCGCTGGCCGCCGCGGCCGGGGGCTGCGCCGCGGCACCGCCGGCCACGGCCGGCGGCACGCCGTCGGTGGCGGGCGGCGTGGCGGTACCGGTCGTGGCCGCAGGCGGCATCGCTGCCGGCGGCGCTGCGCTGGTCGACATCGGATCGCTGGGCGGCGGCACCGGCACCATCGCGGTCTTGGGCTCCTGCGGCTGCATGCCCGAAGTGAGGCGCAGGCCGATCCACGCGCCCACGGCGACGAGCGCGATCAGCAGCACGCCGACCATGCCCCAGGGCGGGCGCTTGAGCTTCTGTTTCTGCGCGGGCGCGGCAGCCACGGCCTTGCGGGCCTTGGCGCGGCTGTCGCGCTCGTCCTGCGCCGCGCGCGGTACGGGCGCCGGCGCGGGAGCGCGCACCGGTTCGGGGGCGGCCACCGGCATGGGCATCGACATCGGTTCCAGCGGCGCCGGCGCCGACACCGGCGAGAACTGCTGCGGCGTGAGCTGCGGAGGCGGCGGCGTGGCCGAAACGGGCGCGGCGGGAATGATCACCGCCGGCACGCCCATGCCGCTCACGTAGATGTCGCCCAGCTTCACCAGCCCGAGCTCGGCGGCGAAGGCGGCCACGGTCTGCGTGCGGTCCTTGCTGTGCACGGCCAGCGTGTGGTCGATGGCGGCGCAGAAGGCCGGGCTCAGGTCGTCGCGGCCCATGGACGACAGCGGCACGTAGGCATCCTGCACGCTGCGCACCACGGCCGAAGGCGGCGGATGGCCGGTGACCGCGCGGTACAGCACAGCGCCCAGCGCGTACAGGTCGGTCCATGCGCCCTGCAGCAGGGTGTTGTCGTCGGCGTACTGCTCGATGGGCGAGTAGCCCGACTTCACCATCACCGCCACCTCGTCGACGAGATCGGCGATGGACTTGCGCGCCGCGCCGAAGTCGAGCAGCACCGGCAGGTCGTCCTGCTGGATGAAGATGTTGTCGGGCGCGATGTCGCGGTGGAAGCACTGGCTGCGGTGCAGCGTCTCCAGCGCACCCAGCAGCGGCCCCAGCATGCCCAGCAGCCAGGGCTCGGTGACCTTGCCGGGCTCGTCTTCCGCCAGGCGGCGCAGCGTGCGGCCCTTGTAGAGCTGGATCGCCATGTAGGCGGTGGAGTTCGCCTCCCAGAAGCGGTGTACCCGCACCAGCGCCGGGTGGCTGAACTGCGCGAGCGTGCGCGCCTCGTTGATGAAGCTGCGCAGGCCCGCCTGGAAGGTGGCCGTGAGCCGCTCGGAGCGCACGTGCACGCTGTTGTCACCCACGCGGCGCGCGAGCATCGCGGGCATGTATTCCTTGATGGCGACCTCGCGCTGCAGGGAGTGGTCGTAGGCGCGGTAGACGATGCCGAAGCCGCCCTCGCCGATCACCTCGAGCAGCTCGAACTCGTCGAGGCGGTGGTTGGCGCCCAGGGGATGCGGGCGCTCGTCCTGCGCGTCGGCCGCCGGGCTTCCGATGCCGTGCATGGTCGTCATGCTTCTTTTCCTCCTGCGGGACGGCCGCCCACATGATCCTCACGGCCCCCATGACCCTCTTGGCCCCTCCGGGCCTGCCGGCCGATATGGCTCTTCTTGTTCATGCCCATGGCACATGTCCCTGCGAAAACAACTTGGAAAACAGCGGCGTGTTGAGCCCGCCGCCATGGGCCGCGGTGCGCAACGGAGACCCGTCGGCCTGGTTGGTCCACCAGTAGCTGGTGCTGCCGAAAGGGTCGAAGCACAGTGGAAGCTCTGGCCAGCCCAGGCGCTGCTGGGCGCTGGCGCCACCGGCCGTAGGCCCGAGGATCGAAAGGATGTCGTCCGAACCGCCGCTGGCCGTCTGGAAGCCCGCGCGGCCGGCCGCCAGCACCTGGCTGTCGAACTGGTCGGGTGCCACGCCGTGGCGGATGGCCTGCAGCATCGCGCTGCCGCACTGCCAGTACCACTCGGCCGAACCTTCGAGCACCGAGGGGCGGTAGTTGCGCGCGGCCACCTGCAGGGTGATGCACACGGGGTAGTAGCGGCCCACCCGGTCGCAGCTGGGTGCGATGCAGCCGAACTGCACCGCGTCGACGCCCTGCGTGGCGGGAATCGCGAAGTTCCACACCGGCGCCACCGCGTAGTGGCGCGTCATCGCGTCGGGCCAGCGCTTGAAGCTGCCCAGGCCGTTCTGCATCCAGCGGTCCCACCAGGCCTGCAACTCGCGCGGCATGCGGCGATAGAGGAAGTCGCCGGCGGAGGGCAGCTTGCCGTACCAGCCGATCTGCTCGTCGACCGGCACCCAGGCCTGTGGAGGAATGCTGCTGTTCATTGCATATGCCTCGAAACAACATCGCGGCATATGCCAGGAACACCGCGGAACCGGCTTTGCCGGGCCGCAGGTGTTGCCCCCTGCAAGGGGGTTGGAGAAGCGACACGAAGTGCGCGAAGCCTGGGGGTGTTCATGATTTCCCGGGGCACGAGAAGCTGTTCATCTGCGGCAGGCGCAGCGGGTTGTAGACGCTGTTGGCGGTGACCGCGAGCACCACCTTCTTGCCTTGCAGGTCGAAGCTGGCGTTGAAGGATTCGGGCGAGCTGCCCGCCGAGATGGAAGCCTTGTCGAAGAGCCGGTGCAGCGCCCACGGCCCTTCGGTCACGATGCCGCCGGCCGGCGTGCCGTTGGCGGTGGTCACCTGCAGGCGCACTTGGTTGCTGTTGCGCGGGCCCGGCCACTTGACGGTGCTGGGCGCCTGCGGGCCGTGGGCGTAGCGAACCGTCTGGCCGTCGACGTCGAGCGTGAACTGCGTGAGCGCCGCGTCCATGTCCTCGGGCCGGATGTCGATGGTGAACGAGGGCGTGCGCCCGCCCGCCATGCCCGAGAAGAACACGTCGCGGATCGCCTGCGCCTTCTGGAACGAATCGAGGTACGCCGAGCGCCCGGTGGCACTGCCGTCCACGCCGCGCTTGAAAGTCCAGGGGTTGACCGAGGTGTCGACCTGCGTGATGAGGTTCTTCTGGAAGAAGTCGTCCATCATCCCGCCCGGCGCGAACAGCTGCGCGAAGTCGCCCGAAGCCACGTCGCGGCTGGAGCCGCGCGTGAACGGATAGCGCCCCGCGATCGCCTGATTGCAGAACGAGCCGATGCTGGCCGCCGCGCTCTGCCCGATGTTCTGCCGCGTGACCGCAGCCGCCTTCGAAGAGGCGGTGGCCGAGAGGTCGTTCAGCATGCCCTGGAAGGGCACCGGCAGGCGCCCCGCCTCTGCCTGCACCTTGGTGACCGCGTCGCTGGTCGGCGGGATGTTGCCGCTGCGCAGCGCCGTGTCGGTGGCGGTGAGGAAGTTGTAGAGCTCGTTGATGAGTGCGGCCGTCGCGTCGATGGGCGCCTGCCCGCCCTGCTTGGGCGCGGTGACCATGCGGCGCAGCGGCTCGAAGTGGTTGTCCACCAGCGACTCGGGGCGGTCCACGCGCGTGTTGCGGCGCTGGCTGCCGTCAGGCTGGCCGATGAGCTGCTCGATGCGCTCGCGCGTGCTCTGCACGCGGTTCTGCGCCTGGTCGAGCAGGCTGCGCGCGGCCTCGTCGTGGCTGCGCAGGAGGTCGGTCTCGCGCGCGGCGCCGCGGATGATGCGCGACATCGGCGACTCGGCGGTCGAGAGCACGCGCGTCATCTGGATGCTCTGCAGCAGCGAGCGGCTGTCGGCCAGGCGGATGTCGACGAGGTAGTCGTCCCACACCTTGATGTAGTCGGTGAGGTAGAGCCGGCGCACCTCGCGCAGCAGCAGCTCGCGCGAGGTGATGTCGGCGATGCCGGGCGCGCGGATCTGCAGCACCCAGCGGTCTTCCTGCTCGAGCGACAGCGCGGTCTCGGCCATGCGCTTGTCGAAGATGTCCCAGTAGCCGCGGTAGGTGAAGAGCGTCGGGATGCCGTCGGTCAGCGGCTTGCCGCTCGCGCGGCGGATGACCAGCGCCGACTCGGCGCCGCCCGCCTCGGCGATGGTGAAGGCATTGGGCTGGCTGGTCTGCAGCAGGATGCGGCGCAGCCGCGCATACGAGCGCTGCGCCAGCGGCACGCCGGCCAGGCGCTCGCGCGTCTGCGTGATGAGCCTGTCGTCCTTCGCGAAGGGCGAGGTCACCACGCGGCCCGAGAACAGCGCCTTCAGGTGCGACTCCAGGTTGGCGCGCTGCTCGCGCGTGAGCGAGGCGCCGATCTTGCGGTCCACGTCGGTGAGCAGCCAGGCCTGCAGGAAGTCGGCGTCGTAGCGCTCGGCGTCGTACAGCATGAGGTAGGCCTTGAGCGCCTCGTAGCTGTATTCGGCGTCGTTCTTCGCGGCCTCGCGCAGCGACTGCTCCACGCGCTGCGCGGCCTGCGGCAGCAGCACGGTCTCGAGCGCGCGCTGGTAGACGCCGTCGGTCGCCGCCTGCAGCTTCTCGCCCTGGTACAGGCCGAAGCGGTAGGAGGTCGGCGGATCGCCGATGTCGAAGTGGCTGGACTTCGGCAGGTCGCGCAGCCTGTCGAGGATGAGCAGCGAGCTGGCGATGTCGCCGCTGGTGTCGACCACCGTGGGCAGCTCGCCGCGCGCGGCGGCCTTGTTGAAGGCCTTGGCGTTGGTGTCGACCTCGGCCACGTACTCCTTGTTGTTGCGCCAGCTGTTCACGCAGGCTCCCAGCAGCAGCACCAGCAGCACGCCGATCACGCTGTAGCCCGCGATGTCGATGGCCCGCTTGCGCCGGTACCAGCGCAGGTTGGTGCCCGCCACGCCCGCGTCGCGGAAGATCACCTGCTGCAGCAGCTCCTTCAGGAAGTAGCTCTTGCCCGGGCCCGGCGGCGGCGCCGGCGGCGCGTTGACCTGCAGGTAGCGCTTGATGGCGCCCATCACGCGGTCGAAGGCCGTGCCCTCCTGCGTGCCGCTGGTGAAGTACACGCCGCGCAGCATCGACGCGGCCTCGAACTTCGACGGGTTGAACACGTCGGCCAGGAAGGTGCCGAGGATGTCCTCGAAGCTCGCGAACTGCTGCGGCAGCAGGTAGGCCTGCGCACGGCGCATCGGGTCGGACTCGGCCGCCAGCAGCTCGGGCAGTCGCTCGTCCAGGCGCTGGTGCAGCAGCTTGTATTCCTGGTGGAAGCGCTCGCGCAGGTCGCCGCCCACGGGCGCCGCGCCCTTGTTGCCCTTGCCGGCCTTCGCCGGGTTGCCCTGGATCGGGAAGGTGAAGCCCCACACCTGCTGGCGCTCCGCGCGGCCCAGCGAGCCGAAGTACTCGTTGAAGCCGGCCAGCAGGTCGGTCTTGGTGACCAGCACGTACACCGGGAAATCGATGCCAAGGTCGTTGCGCAGCTCCAGCAACCGCTTGCGCAGCGCCATCGCGTGGCGCGCGCGCTGTGCGTCGTCGGCCAGCGGCAGGTCGGCGATGCTGATGGTGAGGATCGCACCGTTGATCGGCTGGCGCGGCCTGAACTTCTTCAGCAGCTCGATGAAGCCCTTCCACTCGCCCTCGTCGGTCTCGCGGTTGCTCTCGTGCGTGGTGTAGCGCCCGGCCGTGTCGATCAGCACCGCCTCGTTGGTGAACCACCAGTCGCAGTTGCGCGTGCCGCCGATGCCACGCACCGCCGCCTTGCCGAGCTGGTCGGCCAGGGGGAAGTCGAGGTCGGAGTTGACCAGCGCGGTGGTCTTGCCCGAGCCCGGCGCGCCGATGAAGATGTACCAGGGCAACTGGTACAGGTACTGCCGGTCGAACAGCGAGAAGCGGCTCGCGGGCTTGCCGTCGGCATCCGCGCCGAAGCGCATGTTCTTCAGGATGTTGGTGGCGTCGGTGAAGCCGCTTTGCAGCTCCTTGATCTCGGGCGCGTCCTCGGGCTTGGCCTCCTTCTCGCTCTTGGAGGGCGTGCGCAGCTGGTTGAGCAGCTGCGCGTTGAGCCGGCGCTCGCGCCACTTGCGGTAGATGACGCGCACGAGCCAGATCGTGAACATCAGCACGATGACCACGATGCGCACGATCTCGTCCTCGAGCGGACGGTAGCGGCCGACCGCGATGGCCGGGCCGATGACCCAGATCAGGAAGGCGAGCGCGACCAGGCCCAGGAAGACCCACAGGTCGCGGCTGATGAGAAAACGGAAGATGGCGCGCAGCATCAGCGGGTGCCTCCGGAGCGCGGTGCGGGGGCAGGTACGGGCGCGGGGGCAACGAGCGGCACAGGAGCCACCGGCGCCACCAGCAGCGTCACCTCGACGCGGCGGTTGCGGGCGCGGTTGGCGGGCGAGTCGTTGGGCACCAGCGGGTCGGCGTCACCGCGGCCTTCGGCGCGCAGGCGCTCGGGCCGCGCAATGCGCGCTGCAATCATCTTCTTCACCGCGTCGGCGCGGGCCTGCGAGAGTTGCCAGTTGGAGGGGAAGCGCACGCTGCGGATCGGCTGGTCGTCGCTGAAGCCGCTGACCAGCACATTGCCTTCCACGGAATTGAGCGCGTCGGCCACGCGCGCGAGCACCGGCGCGTAGCGGTCGAGCACGCGGTCGGAACCCGAGGCGAAGAGGCCGTCGCCGCGCAGCACCACGACACTGCGATCCGCCTCGTCGCGCACGGTGAGCAGTCCTTCGCGAATTTCAGGCTCGAGGAAGCGCTGCAGGCGCGGCACCGGCGCCGGCATGACGACGGCACGCTCGGCCTGCGGCAGGCGCACCGCATTGACGGCCGCGAACGCACCGTCGGAGTGGCCCGCGAGATTGAAGGTGAGGAAGGCGAACACGCCCATCAGCAGCACCGCTGCGACCGCGCCCACGGCCCACACGGGCAGCCAGTTGCGCGAACGGCGCACCGGGGCGCTGCCGTCCTGCCAGTGCGGCGACAGCGGCACCGGGATCTCGCCGCGCGTCTGCCGGATGATCTGCAGCAGCCGCTGCTTGAGCGTCTCGAGCTGCGAGCGGCCGTTGTCGATGACGCGAAAGCGCCCCTCGAAGCCCATGGCCAAGCAGAAGTAGATGAGCTCGATCAGGTGCAGGTGCTGCTGCGGGTTCTGCACCAGGCGCGACAGAAGCTGGAAGAACTTCTCGCCGCCCCAGGTCTCGTTGTGGAACATCACCAGCAGGCTCTGCGACGACCAGATGCTGCCGCCCCACGGCGTGAGCGCCGCGGCCTCGTCGACCGCGGTGCACAGGCAATAACGCGCGCCGATGATCACCTCGGGCGAGATGCCCGCCTGCTGCGCGCGCGTCTCGAAGCGGCGCACCTCGTCGACGAGGTGCTCGCGCAGCTGCGAGGGCGCGGGATGGTGGCCGGTGGCGCGGATCTGCGGGATCAGGTCGAGCAGCGGGTTGGCCGCAGCCACCAGCGGGTTGTTGCCCGCGAGCGCCGTGTCGCCCGCATGCGGGCGCCGCGCGTCATGCCATGCGGTGAAGGAGTCGGGTTGCGCACCGAGTCCGCGCTGCGCGGCGGGCATGCCGCCCGCATCGGCGTTGCCGCCACCCGGGTTCGGGGGCACGAAGCCCCCCGGGCCGACGGCCATGTCGTTGACACCGTTCATAGAGTCCCTCACGGACGGATGGCCCAGAACTCCATGGCCAGACCGGGAAAGTCACCGGCCAGGTGCATCGCGACGCCGCCCGATTTCTCGAGCTGGCGCCACATGTCGCCGCTCTTGTCGAGTTCGAAATAGTGGTAGCCCGCGTTGTACGGAATCTGCCGCGGTGCCACCGGCAGCGGACGCACCACCACGCCCGGCAGCTGCAGCTGCACGAGGTCGCGGATGCGCTCGACCGAGCCGATCTTCACCTGCGTGGGGAAGCGCTGCTGGATCGCGTCGGCCGGCAGGTCGGCATGCACCGCGAGCACGAAGCCGGCGTTGCGCACCAGCACCGGGTCGGGCATGCGGCCCACGCGCACGCCGTGGCTGCGCTCCTCGAGTTCGATGGCGATCGCGCTCTGCTCGAGCACGGCGGAGAGCGAACGCCGGAGCTCTTCGAGCAGCGGGCGTATGCATTCGTTGAGGTTGTCGTGGTCGTAGATCGGCCACAGCACCGGACGGCGCGTGGGCGACGTGTGCGTGGCCAGGTGGCAGGCCAGCTTGAGCCAGTCGACGAAAAGTTCTTCGGGGTGCACCTGCACGGCCTGCTGCGCATGCCAGGTGAGCGCGAGATAGCGATTGACCAGCTCGAGCAGAAGGAAATCGGAGACTTCGCTCACGCCGCCGCGGCCGGGTTGCGAGAGGCGCGAGGCCAGTGCCTCCGAGCGCTGCGTGAGCAGGCCGTGCAGCTCCGCGATCATGCTGCGCAGCATGGCGTGCGCGGAGGCGTCGAGCACCGGCGGGATGTAGTTGGCGTCGACCACCAGCTTGTGGTCGGTGCGGCGCTCGATCACGCGGACCGCGCCGATGGCCTGCCATTCGGCGGTGAGGGAAGACGCACGCGCAAGGCGTAGGCGTGGTGACGCGAGCTGCAGCACGGCCGGGCCCAAGGCGACGGCATTGCCGTCGTTCACCTCGCGTTCGATCACGCCGAAGCGCGCGGCGGAGCCTTCGTCTTCCGAAAAGATGACTTCCTCGCTGCCGGGCCTGCGCAAGGGCAGCGCGAGAACGATGAGTTCGTCGGTGAGATCGCTGGGCACTTCATAAGGAAGCGGCGCGTCTTCGGCGCCGAACGAGAAGGGCGTGCCGTCGGGCATCACGCCCGCGCCGCCGAGCAGCGACACGCGGCCCAGCGCGTAGGCGTCGCGATCGATGTCCAGGTGCAGCCAGCCCCAGTAGGCGCCTTGCAGGCCCGCGGTGCGCCGGGTCACGTACTGCTCGACATAGCGTTCCATTTGCTGGAAGTGCTGCGGGCGCAGGTACATGCCCTCGGACCACACAACGCGATTCGCCAATGCCTGCGGATGAGCGCCGTTCTTTGCGGCGCCCCGATTGCGAACTGTCACCAAAAAGTCCTCCTGGGGAGTGCTCACGCCGGAGCGGGAGATGCGCTGGAGAGCGGCCTCCCGGTCCACTTGTTTTGCTCTCGATGCTACACGTCGAGTCTTACGTTTTGCACCGCATTTCGCTTATGAATTTCTCGCACTTTGGTACTAGCGAATCAATACCTTCGGTCCAAAGTTAACGACTTGGTAGCAGCTCTATGCCTGTCTTGCGCACAGCGACATGCACGGCCTGCTCGCTCGGCGAGAACTGCCACACCTTGTACAGGTTGGTTTGCTTGGGCTCCTTCAGCGGCAGCACGATGCGCCAGCGAGCGGCCTCCAGCTTGCGATAACCGGCGATGATGCCTATGGCGCGCGAGTCCAGACCGGCCTCGCGCTTGAATACCCGCTCTTCGCCGCTGCGCATGATCGCCTGGTCGGCGTTGACCAGTTCCGTGCTCAGCGTTTCCCTGTCACGGTCTTGTAATGCGAAGTAGTCTGCTGTCTCGAAGTTACCGGAAGATTTCAATTCGAAGACTTTCACCAGGATGGGAGCGGCCTGTCCTCGTCCGTCCGGATTGACGCCGTCGTCGATCCTGATGGTGACGGCGTAGGGCGTGGGCATTGACTTGGCCGTCGATGCGCATCCGCTGATGAGGCCCGCAAACAACGGTGTGGTTGCGAGTGCGCCTTGTAGCAAGCTTCGTCGATGCATTGAAATCTCCCGAGGGTTCGCGGCTTATATTATCGAAGTCATGCGCCCTTACGATGGCGCATGGCGTGCATGTCGCGACTGAGCGGCACACTATCTCAAGCATTGCCTTTTCATTGCCCTTTGCAAGGTAGGAGAGAAGATTGAAGTCATGTCTGCCTGCTCTGGCGTTAGCTCTTCTTGCGGTCGCCGGTTGCACGACCACACCGCCGCCGGAGCCCGCGCCCCAACCCGAACGACTGAGCCAGCAAGTGGCGCGCACCACGCTCGAGAAGGCGCAACAGGCGTATGACGAAGGGGACTATGCCAAGGCACTCAGCACGCTCAAGAGCGGCGGCGTCTCGGTGTTCGAAGCCGCGGAGCCGGCCACGCGCCTCGATGCGATGAAGCTGGAGGCCTTCAGCTACTGCGTGGCCAACCAGATCCCCGAATGCCGGCTGCAGTTCCGCAAGATCCTCGATGCGTTCCCGACCTTCGAGCTCAACGTGGCGGAGCGCAAGCATCCGGTGTGGGGCCCCGCGTTCGAGGCCGCCAAGCGAATGAAGCGTTGATGAAGAACATCGCGGCCGCACCGGCACTGCGGCGCGAGAAGACCAACACGGAGAAGCCATGCGTTGGACAGTGATCGAACACGCAGGCAGGCCGGTGGCCACGGGCCCCTCGGCATTGCTCGCCGCGCCCGGAGGAACGATCGGACGCAGCCCCGACAACAATCTTGTGCTGCCTGACGAGCAGCGCCAGATCTCGCGCCTGCAGGCCACCGTGCGCTTCGACGACGATGGCGCCGCGGTGCTGCGCAACATGAGCGCGGTGCTGCCCATCAGCGTGAACGGACGCCCGCTCGCGCACGAGCAGGAATCGCGCGTGGCCGATGGCGACCGGGTGACGATCGGCAGCTATGTGCTGGAGGCCTCGAGCGCTCAGCATGCCGCACGCCCTGTTGCACCACCACCCCCGCCCTTTCCCCCGCCACCGGCAGCGGCGCCGGCTCAGTACATGCCACCGCCGCCGATGGCCGCGCCACCGATATCGGCAGCAGGCCCCATCGACGCGCTGCTTCCGTCTTCCGGCGCATCCGACGTCTTCTCCGACCTGTTCGGCGAAGGGGCCCTGCCCATCGGAGACACGCAGCCCACGGTGGCAATGCCATCGCCGCCGCGCCAGGCGGTGCCGGCGCCGCCGCCACCTGCTGCTTTCGCACCGTCGCCACCCAGCCCGGCTTTTGTTCCACCGCTGCAGCAGCAATACCAGCAGCCGCCTGCGCCCGCACCCGCGCCTCAGCCCGATCCCTGGGCGACGCTTTCGCCATCGACTCCGCCCACGCAGAGCCCGGGCACGAACGCCAGTTCGTCGCAGATGCCCTCCGCGGCCGACTGGGACGCCATCCTCGCCAACGCACCGCGCCGTGTCGACACAACGCCCGCGCCGATGCCCGACCCGATGGCGCACGAGCCCTTCGAGCTGCCGTCGCAGGCACGCCGCAATCCGGTCGACCCGCTCGCCGAGCTGAATCCCGACGCGACCAGGGACATGTCTGACGTTGCGCTCAAGCGCGGCGTCGATCCACTGTCCTTCTTCGCGTCCGACGAGAGCGCGCATTCGCCGCTCTCCGACCCGCGCCCCACGGCACTGCCCCATACCGATCCGCTGCTGCCGGGCGACACGCACCCGGCGGTCGACCTGCTGCACAACAACAGGCCGGCCACACCGGGCTACAGCCATTCGAACCATGCGCGCGAAGTGGCGGCGCAGTTCCGTCCGCCGAATCCGGTGGCGATGCCGGCACCTGCGCCGGCATCTGTCGTCGAGCCGCCGCGAGTGGAAGCAACGCCCCCGCCTCCCTCGCCTCCACCCCCGCCTCCGCCCGCGCCGGTTCCGCCCCCACCACCTCCGCCGCCCTCTCCTCCCGCGCCACCGCCTGCGCCCGTGATGCAGGAGACAAGACCCGAGCCGCCCCTCTTTACGGAGCCGCCGCCGGTGGCAGAACCTGTCCCGGCACCCGAAGCGGCGACGTCAGCACCCTCGCCAGCAAGCACGCCGCAGCCCGGGACAGCAGCGCTTCCATCGTCGTCATCGGAAGCCCTCTTCAGGGCTTTCCTCGAGGGCGCCGGCGTTCCGGAAGTCGCCGGCCAGCAGCCGCTCGACATCGAAGCCATGCAGCGGCTCGGCCGCATCATGCGTGCCTTCACCGACGGCACCATCGAACTGCTGTCTTCGCGCGCCATGCTCAAGCGCGAAGTGCGCGCCGAGATCACGATGATCGTGGACGAGGAGAACAACCCCTTCAAGATCCTGCCCAATGGCCGCGCCGTGCTGATGCAGATGTTCGGTGCGCGCATGCCCGGCTTCCTGCCGCCCGAGGCCGCCGTGCACGACGCGCTCGGCGACCTGCAGTCGCACCAGCTCGGCATGGTCGCGGGCATGCGCGCCGCGCTGCTCACGCTGCTCAAGCGCTTCGACCCCGCCGCTCTCAGCCGCGACACCCCTCACGACGGCAGCCTCGGCGAGAAGCTGCTGCCTGGCGGCCGCGAAGCGCGCCTGTGGCGCGAGCTGCAGCAGCTGCACACCGAGACCACGGCGGCCGTCGAGGACGACTTCCAGGCCGTGTTCGGCCGGGCCTTCCAGCAGGCCTACGACAAGGAGATGGAACGGCTGAAGGAGATGCGCCGTGCTTGAAGCCACACGCTCTTCCTCGTCCTCCTCCTCGTTCGCCGTGCCGATCTCGACCTCGCAGTTCTCCTGCGTCGGCGAGCGCAGCGGCAACCAGGACGCCATCGGCTACCACCTCGACGAACGCAACGGCTGCTTCGTGGTGAGCGACGGTGTCGGCGGCAACGCGGGCGGCGAGCTGGCCTCGCGCATCGCGGTCGACACCGCACTAGACACCTTCGTCGCTGCGCCCTCGCTGGCGGCCGACAACATCCAGCGCTGCGTGAAGGCGGCGAACGACGCCATCCTTGCCAAGCAGCGCGAGCTGACCGAGCAGAGCCGCATGAGCGCGACCTTCGTGTCGCTGTTCGTCGACCGCATCACCAACCAGGCCTGCTGGGCGCACGTGGGCGACAGCCGCCTCTACTGGTTCCGTCGCGGCGCGCTGATGCAGCGCACGGAGGACCACAGCCTGTCGGAGCGCTCGGGCGATGCGGCCGCGAGCCATCAGAACGGCGGCGAGCGGCTGGTGAAAACCAATCTGCTGTACCGCGCGCTCGGTGCGCGAGCAACGGCCGAGGCGACCATCACCGCGCCGCAGCGGCTGGCCGATGGTGATGCATTCCTGCTTTGCACCGACGGGCTTTGGCAGCTGATCTCGCAGCAGGTGATGGAGCGCTCGCTGCAGCTGGCCGACAGCGCGGAGGAATGGCTGGCACTGATCCGCCGCGCGGCGGAAGCCAAGGCCGATGACTCGCAGGACAACTACTCGGCGCTGGCGGTGTGGGTGGGGTTTCCGCAGCAGGTGACGCTGGCGGGCGCAGCGTCGCCGCGCAACGGCTGAGCCTCTCGCCTCAGGCCGCCAGCACGAGGATCTTGGGCTGGCTCGGCACGATGCGCATGCCGAAGGCGTTGCCGCCGTTCTGGCGCGTGAGGCTGGTCACGCGTGTCTGCGGCGAACCCTTGATGCGCAGCGTGAACGCGCCGATGGTGTGCCGCGACTCCGACATCACGCGCGGCACCACGACGCCCAGGCCCACGCCGGCGTTGTCGCCGTTGGTCAGCGGGGTTGTGGTCGCGAGGTTGTGCGCGGGCGTGCACAGATAGAGGATGTTCCAGGCCTTCGGAATGGCGGTGCATCCCAGCGCGAAGTTCGGCCACGGAATGGGAACCATGGGCGATTTGCAGACATCGGGAAATGCGATGTCGATGCCCATGAGCTGGCAGTTGGCAAACATGCGGATTCTCCTTTGCGGGTTCTTTGCGGCTTTCCGGAATGCGGTCAGCCCATGTGGATCTGCTTGGCATCTGCCTTGACGAGATCGCGCGCCGTGATCACGGTGTTCTTGCCGTGCAGCCGGGTCATCTCGCTGGCGCGGTAGTCGATCTGGCCGGCCTGCACCTGGTCGATGCCTTCGGTCATGCGGAAGGCGCTCTTGCTTAGCTGCACCAGGCGGTCCACCACGACCTCGTAGACACGCCCGATCACGCGCATGCTGAACACGGTCGCCCGTGCTTCCTCGCCGCTGTAGTCGAGCCGGCCGATGCGGCAGCGCGCCTCGTCCGCGTCGATCTCGAGCTGCGGCCCGCTCAATGTGGTGCCATGGCCTGCCCGCAGGCTCAGCTGCGTGGCGCTTTCCATGCTGACCGCCCCACGGGCCGAGGCGAGCATCAGGTCGCCCTCGACTTCGACGCGCGCCACGCCGGGCTGGGCCTGCTCGGCCACCGCGGTGAGATAAAGGCGGCGTTCGTCGGGCCCGCTGACCAGCACCATGTCGCCGATCTCCGGACGCAGCAGGCAGCTGGCAGCGCGCAGGCAGCGCAGCACCCGGCCGTCGCTCTCGACGCCGTAGATGCCGCCCGGCAGCACCGAGGCGACCACGCCCAGCGCGTTGACCACCCCGCCCGCCGCAGCCGCAGGCGGCGGGCCCTCGACGGCCGCGGCGGGCCTGTGTGTTGTTCTCAGCGAAGCGACTGTCATGAGGAACCTCGTTTCGTCGTCGTCAATGGTTCGAAGCGGCGGCGCGCGGAAAACTCCTCGGCCGCGAAGAGTTCGGGCTCATTCGCCAGCAGGCCGCCCGGGTCGGGAATGCGCGTGCCTTCGAGCAGCGCACGGTGCACCTTGGTGCGCATCAGCGTAGCACCGTGGAAGTCGGCGTCGTGCAGGTCCGCGTAGGAGAAATCCGCATACGTGAGCCGGGCCTGCGTGAAGCGGGCCTCGCCGCAGCGCGCGCGGTGGAAGATGCATTGCTCCAGGTCGGCCGAGGAGAAATCGGCCTTCTCCAGCTTTGCGTCGATCCAGATGCTCTGCGTGAAGACGCCGGCCGTGCAGGCCGCGCCCGCGAACTGCACGAACGGAAAGAGGCACTGCTGCGCCTGGACGCGCCGCAGGTTGGCGCCTTCCATCAGGGCACCTTTGAAGTTGCAGCGCGCGAGCGATGCGCCTTCGAAGTCGCAGTGCCGAAGATCGGCGTCGGTGAACTGGCATGACTCGAAGCGCAGCCCGCGCAGCACCTGCCCCGACAGGTCGCACTCCGTGAAGATGGCCTTGTCGAAGTCGCAGCCGGCGAACACAGCGGTGCGCAGGTCGGCCTGGTAGAAGGTCGCCTTCGGCAGCGCAGTGCCCGTGAAATCGGTTCGCTCGAGCGTGCAGCCGTAGAAGATCAGCGATTCCGACACGGCACCGCGCAAGGACGCGCCATCGAGCGCGCAGTGATCGAAGCTGGCAACGCCGGCATCCACGCGCTGCATGCTCGCGCCCGACAGGTCGCAGCGATGGAAGGTCACGTCCCGGAGCACGGCATCGTCCAGCCCGGCGTCCGCCGCCTCGCAGGCATTGAAGACGCAGTCGGCCAAGTTGGAGGAGCCGAGGGCGGCGCCCTCGAACCGGCATTCGTCGAACACGCTCCCCTCCAGATTGGCGCCCTCCAGTTCGACGCCGGTGAAGTCGCTGTGCGCGAACAATCCGCCGGAGAGGTCGAGCCCGCGCAGGTCGAGGCCGCGCAGCGACCGCTCCCTGATCTCCTGTCCGCCCTTGACCATGGCCTGCAATCGCGTGGGTGTCATGCGGTCTTCTCTTCGGGCTTGCGCCGTGGCACCGTCTTGACCTGCTCGGTGTAGGCCTCGTCGAAGCGGGTCGTATCGTCGATCAGGCACTGCCCGAGGTCGGCCTGGAACAGGTTGGCCCGAAGGAAGTCGGCCGAAACCAGCACGGCCTTGTCGAGGTTCGCGGCAATGAGGTTGATGTCCACCAGCGAAGCCGCGGTGAGGTCGGTACGAACGAACATGCAGTTCATGGCGTCCGCACGGTGCAGCACGGCGCCGCGCATCGATGCGTTCGAGAAGTCGCTGTTGTCCAGCTTCGCCTGCGTGAAGTCGGCTTCGTCGAGCCGCGCGTCGCGCAGGCTGCAGTCGACCAGCGAAGCATCGCGGAAGCAGGCATGCCGCAGCACCGCCTCGCCCACGAAGCAGGTGCTGTCGATCCGCGCTGCCGAGAAGTCGATGCCGCCATCGCAGCGGGTGTCGGTCCAGTCGCAGGTCTCGAGCTGTGCGCCGATGAAGCTCAGCTCCTGTACCGCGCATTCGATCCACGATGCCTTGTACAGGCGCGCGCGGTCGAAGCGCACCACCCGCAGTTCGGTGCCGTCGTCGAAATCGACGGCCGAGAGCCTGGCATCCTCGAAGCTGCAGCCCTCGATGCGCGCCTGGCTCAGCACCAGGTTGTCCATGGCCGCTTCCGCAAAATCGCAGCCGCTCGCATGGAGCTGGTCGAGCGTGGTCCCGTCGAAGCGGGACCGGCTGAAGTCGGCCGATTCGGCATGCACAAGCGCCATGTTGGCCTTGGCGAAGTTCGCGCCCTGCAGCGAGGTGCGCACGAACCTGGCACGCACGAGCAGCGCCTGCGACATGTCGGCGTCGTCGAGGCAGCTGCCGGTGAAGTCCGCGGTTTCGAGCAGGGTCTCGTGCCAGCGCGTGCCGCGCAGGTCCATGCCGGAGAGATCGGCACCTGTCAGGTCCATGCCCGAAAAATCGCGCGAGCCCGCAAGGATGGAGGCGACCTGCTCGCGCACCCGTCGCGCCGCTTCCGAGGGCATGGGGTCGGCGGCGTCCTGGTATTGGGCCGTGCGCCGGTAGTTCGCGAGCAGCTTCTCGTCCGCCCCCTCGATCATCCGCTTCATCTGGGCCCTGGCTTCGGCCGTCATCGGGGTCGCACCGCCCGCATGGTTGTCGCTCGCCATTCGCTCGACGCGCGGCCACATGTCGAAGCGTGGCGGGCCCTTGGGCTTCGTCGAGGCGGCCTCGGCGACGAACGTGGATGTGTCGAAGCCGGCCTTGCGCGACTCGGGAGCATTGGCCTTTGCCGCACGGTCGATTTCCTCGCGGGCCTCGTCGAGCTTGCGGCGCTGGTCGGCGATCGACTGGCGCATCTTCGCGATGAAGGCGGGCAGCTCGTGCAGCGTCGGCAAGGCTGGGTCGGCGGGCACGGCCTTCTCGTATTCGGAAGTGTCCACGCCGGCCGCGCGGGCCTTCGCGTCCAACTCGGCACTCAGCTGCTGCGCGCGTGCCTGCATGTTGCGCTTGAGCGGACTCGGCGGCGGCATCGCCGCGTCGAGATCCGGCCACGGGCCGATGATGCGCTCCGGCATCAGCTGCTCGTCGCGCATGAAGTAGAGCGCGCGGTCTTCCGACTCGCAGCGCGTGACCAGCGTCTCCCGGTAGCCTTCGAGCGGAAGCGGCGCCTCGACGCCCTCCTCGAGCGCAACCATCGCATGGCTGATGTCGGCCGCGTCGTCCTCGGCGATCGGCGTCACGCCGTGAAAGATCAGGGCCACGCGTTCCAGGTGCGGAAAGAACCAGGCCGTGCTCAAGGCGAGCGGAAAGTCCTCCAGCGCCGCGCCGTCCAACGGGCGCGGATGATGCGCGCCGCGGACCACGAAGCCGCGCACGCGCCAGTCGGGCAGGCGTCCCGACAGCACGGGATGCACCGGGTGCATGTTGACGATCTCGAACGCGGCGCCCTCGAGGCCGCCTTCCGCCGGGGTGAGCCACTGGTCTTCGGGCGCGACGTTGAAGTAGCGCCAATCCATGTCGGAGGCATAGCCGGGAAACAGGTGCTGCTTCCAATGCTCGTCGTAGTTGCGCCCGAGGCGCGCCGCCCTCGAGGGACGGGTTTCGTCCAGGGCACCGAAGCCCGCGGGCGCGCGGACCTCGTCGGGCCGGTTCAGGCGCTGTGCAGGCAGTTCGATGTTCGGCAGGCGCCGCGTGCGAAGCCCGTTGACGACCTCGTCGTGCAGGCCGATGCCGACGGGGTTTTCCGCATGCCCGGGTCCGCCGAAGGCATGGCGCCAGTCGATGGGCATCGCATCGAAGGGCTGCGGCACGGTGGCCCGGCCGTCGAGCCAGAACCGGTCGCCCGATACGTGCAGCGTCTTGCGCCGGCCCTGCAGCTGCACCGAGACTGCGCACTGGGTCTTGTCCTGCTGGTGGTGCGTGTAGGCGTTGCCCGTGACGAGGAATTCGGGTCCGGCCTTGGGCATGCCCGCATCGAAGGCGAAGTCGTTGCCGAGCTCCGCGGCGAGGGTCTTCCAGATCTCGGGCTCAGGCACCAGGCGCGCGTCGGCGGCGAGGCCGTCCGCCATGGCGATCGCGGTCATCGAAAGCCAGTGGCGCTGGTCCTTCGGAAAGGGGCGGGTGAGCATGCTGACGCGCAGCGGCTTGATGATCTTCATCAGTCGGTACTGGGTATCTCGAGTTGCGTGCGATCTCGGTCGATCGCCACCTGAGGCGGCTCGTCGTCGGAATGGACCACGTGGACCTTGCGCCCCGCAGTGAAGTTGGCGATCAGCTCGGTGTCGATGAAGGTGCGCACGCTGGCGTCGCGGCGCTGGCCGGCGGCGTCGCTGAACGTCAGCCGCAGCTCCGCGGCGGCCATGTCGGCCGCATGACGCCCGCGCATGATGAGGCGGTCGGGCGGGCGCGCGATGCCGAGGATCTCGGCCTCGGTGCGCCGCCCATGGGCGCGCAGCTGCTCCCACAGCTTCTCCTCGCCGCGAAAGCGCGCGCTGGTGACCACGCTGCCGCCGATGAGCAGCACGGCCAGCACGACGGCGGCCAGCGCCACGAGGTCCCCGACGCTCATGCCGAGGATGTCGGCCCACTGCATGCGAGCATCCTTTCGATCCGGGGCATTGCGCAGCCGGGGGGCGCGCGCCTCATGTGTTGTTCTCCAGCCCGGTGCTGGTCGATTCGGTTCCGCCGGCGTTGGCGGTGACGACGCTCTTCTTCCTCTTCAGCGCCTTGAGCTTGGGCCTGTACTTGGCCTCCAGCCAGTTGACCCCGGAGATGTTCACGAACAGGCTCTGGATCAGCCAGTTGATGCCCGAGAACTGCATCTTGTTGCCATACCGGTCGAAGCTCCAGGCATAGGCGAGCGCCTGGCGCTTGGTGCCCTCCATCAGCATGCGCTGCCACCAGTTGTCGGTGTCGCCCTTCATGATCTGGGTGGGCGTGTTGTAGACGCTCACGGTCGCGTTGAGCTTGAAGTTCGTCACGTTGATCTCGGACGTCGTGCTGTTGTAGGTGATGTCGGGAGCGGTAACCGTCTTGGGGCCGGTGACCACCGTGTTGTCGGGACCGAGCACCAGCTTGCCGTCGATGGCATTGATGATCTCCACGCGGCCCGCGCACGTGATGCGGATGTCGGCACCGGTCACGAGGCGCAGCACCGCGCCATTGACGGTGACGATCACGTCGCCGTTGACGGTCTCATCGATGCCGCCGGTGACCGTGCGCCGCTCGCCGCCGCTGATGATCTCGGTGGCGCCGCCGGTGATGGTGCGCTTCTCGCCGTCCGATACGCTTTCGATCGCGCCGCCGGTCACGGTGCGCGTCTCTCCGCCATCGATGGTCTCCACTGCGCCCTGCGTGATGTGGCGCTCCTCGCCGGACTCGAAGGTGGAAGACTCGTGACCCTTGATCAGCGTGGTGCGCGTGCCGCCGGTGGTGTGGGTCTCGTCGGCCTCGACCTCGGTGTCGAGGTTGCGCTGCGCATGCAGCAGCACCTGCTCGGCGCCCATCCTGTCCTCGAACACGATGGCGTTGGCGTCCGCGGGTGTGCCGCCGGGGGTCGAGCGCGACACGATGCCGCTCTTGGTGGCTTCCGCTGGCAGGTCGAAGGGCGGCATGCAATCGGTGTTGTAGACACGCCCGATCACGATGGGCCGGTCCACGCGCCCGCCGATGAAGTCGACCACCACCTCCTGGCCCACGCGCGGCACGTGCACCGTGCCGAAGCCGTCCCCGGCCCAAGCCTGCGACACGCGCACCCAGGCAGAGCTGTCCTGGTTGGACTGCCCCTGGCGGTCCCAGCGGAACTGCAGCTTCACGCGGCCGTACTCGTCGGTCCAGATTTCCTGTCCGGCCGGGCCGACCACGGTGGCGGTCTGCGGCCCGGTGGCCAGGGGCATCGGCGTGCCGCGCGGCGCACGGAAAGGCAGTGCCGCGGGCTGCGCCACGAATCCGAAGCTGTAGCGCCCCCGGCCCTCGTCGCTCGCATAGCCGGCCTCGCGAAGGTCGTACGCCACCGACACCAGCAGGTATTCGCAGTTGTCGGCATCGCGCGGCGCGCCGCGCATCGTGAAGCGCCAGCCGGGCGCCATGCCGCGCACGGTGGCATGGCCGTCGCTGCGCTCCGACAGCGCCTGCGCCTCCTCGAGCCGCACGCGCGCGTAGTGCTCGCCCTGGCCCGGCGCTGCGTAATCGCCCATCCACTCGTACATGTCGTGGCCATCCTGGCTCGCGCCGATCGGCAACTTCCGCACGCTGAACATGTCGGCCCTGGGCATGGTGAAGTTGAAGTCGCCCACCGCATAGCTGCCGGTGCGCAGCTCGGCGCTGGGCTGCCAGGCATCGACGACCTCGAGGTCGTCCCCGATCGGACGGTCGGCCGCGAAGAAGTCGATGCAGCCGTAGTCGGGCAACTCGTCATGGCCGGAGATGTCGTCGGCCATCACCAGCGTGTGCTGGTTCCTCTCGTGCTTGAAGTAGTAGTAGATGCCTTCGAGCTCCATCAACCGGCTGACGAACGCGAAGTCGGTCTCGTTGAACTGCGCGCAGTAGTCCCAGGCGCGGTAGTCGCCGCAGAGCCGGTTCTCGAACACGAAGCCGTAGGCGTCCAGCACCTCTGCAATGATCTGCACCGCGCTCTTGCCCTGGAACACGCGGCTGTTGCTCGCCCGGGTGAGATACCAGAGCCACGGACGCACCGTCGCGCGGTAGATGGTGTGGCGAGTCCTTCCGCCCTCGCGCCCCACCACGGTGAAGCGTGCGACATGGCCGTGCAGGAAGCGCGGGGCGCCCGCGGTCCGTATCTCGAGCGCGAGCGGCTTGCCCAGCAGGGACTTCGCATCGATCGAGGCGTTGGCGCTCAGCAACTCGACCTCGAACTCGAAGAGCTGCGACAGTCCCTCGCTGCCTCGCATCGAGCGAAACAGCAGCTGGTCGTCACCCAGCGGGGTATGGGCGCGGACGATTCTGTCCATGGCGGCTTTCCTTTCCTGCGGCTTCGGCGGATCGGCTCTTCACTTCCGGTTCGTGGCCTTGTTGAGGGTGAACTTGATGCCCGACGGCTGTGCGATCTTCAGCCCGAAGATGTGGCGCTCCTTCGTGAGGGTCTTCATCGCGATCGGCGCGTCGATGATGAACTGGAGGGACCAGTTCGCGAACACGACGTTGAGCATGGTGTTGGCCGCCGAGAGCTGCACCTTCGCGCCATAGACGTCGGTCGCCCGCAGGAAGAGCCGGAAGCGCTTGTAGGTGATGCCGTTCCACAGCTTGTAGAGCCACGACTGGTCCGCCGCATTGCTGGTCTGGCTCGGCGTGTTGAACACCGACACGTTCGCATTCAACGTGTAGTTGGTGGTGTTGATGATGTAGTTGGTGGCGTTGTAGGTCATCGTCGGCGCGGACACGGTCTTGGTGCCGGTCACCGTCGTCAGGTGCGGCCCTATCACTAGCTTGCCGTCGAGGGCATTGATGATCTCCAGCCGCCCGCTGCCCGTGATGCGGATGTCCGCACCCGTGACCAGCCGCACGGCCGTGCCGTTGACCACCAGCAGCACGTCGCCGTTGACGGTCTCGACGATGCCGTCGTTCACCGTGCGGGTCTCGCCGCCCGTGATGATCTCCGTCGCGCCGCCGGTGATGGTGCGCTTCTCGCCATCGCTCACCGTCTCCGTCGCACCCCCCGCCACCGTGCGCTCCTCGCCGCCGTCGATGGTCTCCACCGCACCCGCGGTGATGTGCCGCTCCTCGCCCGACTCGTAGGTCGCCGACTCATGGCCCTTGATCAGCGTGGTGCGCGTCGCGCCCGTGGTGTGCGTCTCGTCCGCCTCCACCTCGGTGTCCAGGTTGCGCTCGGCATGCAGCAGCACCTGCTCGGCGCCCATCGCGTCCTCGAACACCAGCGCATTCGCGTTCGCCGGCGAACCGCCCTTGCTCGAGCGCGTCACCACACCGCTCTTCGTCGCCTCGCCTGGCAGCGAGAACGGCGGCATCTGGTCGGCGTTGTACACGCGCCCCACGATCACCGGCCGGTCGACCCGCCCCCCGATGAAGTCCACCACCACCTCCTGGCCGATGCGCGGCGTGAACACGCCCCCGAAACGCTCCCCCGCCCAGATGTGCGACACCCGCACGAAGCGCGAGCTGTTCTCGTTGCGCTGCCCGTAGCGGTCCCAGTGGAACTGCACCTTCACTCGACCGTACTCGTCCGTCCAGATCTCTTCTCCCTCGGGCCCCACCACCGTTGCGGTCTGCGGCCCGGCCATGCGCGGCAGCGGCGTCTGGCGTGGCGCGCGAAAGGGCTTGTCCGCCGGCTGCACGACGAAGTCGAAGTCGTAGTTGCCCTGCTGCGCGCCGCTCGCATAGCCGCCTTCGCGCAGCGCGTACGACACGGCCACGACCAGGTAGTCCTGGTTGTCGTCGCCGCGCGGGGCGTTGCGCAGCGTGAACCTGCCGCCCGGCGCCATGCCGCGCACCGTGGAGCGGCCCGCGCTCCGCACTGCCAGCGATTGCGCCTCTTCCAGGCGCATGCGCGCATAGTGCTCGCCGTCGCCGGCGGACGGGTAGTCGCCGAGCCATTCGTACATCTCGTGGTCGGCGTTATCGTAGTCGCCAGGCTGGCTGCGCACATTGATGAGGTCGCCCTTGGGCGTGGTGAAGTTGTAGTCGTCCACCACGTAGCGGCCGCTTCGCAGGTCCTCGGCGGGCTGCCACTCGCGGATCACTTCCATGTCTTCGGTGATGTCGCGGTCGGTGGCGAAATGGTCGATGCAGTCGTAGTCGGGCAGCGGCTCGTGCGCGCTCAGGTCGTCGGCGAGCACCAGCGTGTGCCGGCCGTTCTCGTGCCTGAAGTAGTAGTAGATGCCCTCGAGCTCCATGAGCCGGCTCACGAAGGCGAAGTCGCTCTCGTTGTACTGCGCGCAGTACTCCCACTGGCGGTAGCTGCCGCACAGCTTGTTCTCGACCGGAAAGCCGTAGCCGCCGAGCACCTCCTCGAGGATCTCCACCACCGTCCTGTCCTGGAAGATCTTGCAGTCGCTCGAACGCGTGAGATACCACAGCCACGGCCGCACCGACGCCCGGTAGATGGTATGGCGCTCGGTGTCGCCCTCGCGGCCGATCGCGGAGAACTGCACCACATGGCCGTCCAGGAACCGCGGCTCCTGCCCGGCGGTGAGGATCTCGAGCGTCAACGGCTTTCCCAGCATCGACCTGAGGTCGACCGTGGGATTCCGGCTCAGAAGATCCACCTCGAACTCGTACAGCTGCGACAACCCCTCGGTGCCCCGCATCGAGCGGAACAGCAGCTGATCGTCCCCCAGGGGGGTATGCGCGCGTACGACTCTGGCCATGAATGTCTCCTTGTCCTCTTTCTGCCCTGCCCTGCCCTTGCGCCGGAAGCTGCCGGCGGATTCTTCTTAGAGCGCCCCGCGCCTCAGTTCGTGCGGACCCAGAATGCCCCGTAGGCCAGGCGCAGGGCGCCTTTCGACAGGTGCTTGCCCACGATCTTCAGGTCCGCGAACGCGATCTTCTTCTGCCAGATGTTCTCGTTGGAGTTGACCACCGCCATGTTGACGAAGAGCCCGTTGATCGAAGTGAAGGTCCCCACCGACAGCATCACCTTGACGGCGTAGAAGTCGTAGGCCTGCGCCGTGAACTGGGACTTCTTGACCCACGACGCGTGATAGTTGGTCTCTCGCCAGTGGAAGTGGTCATCCGTGTTCACCGTGTGGTCCGGCACGTTGTAGACGATCACGTTGGCGTTCAGCGTGTAGTTGCTCGTGTTGAGCGTGTAGTTGGTCGAGTTGTGCACGATCGTGGGGGCGTCCACGATCTTGGGCCCGGTGACCACCGTGGTATCGGGACCGAGCACGATCTTGGTGTCGACGGCATTGACGATCTCGATGCGCCCGCCGCCCACGATGCGGATGTCCGAACCGCTCACGAGCCGGATCGTGCTGCCGTTCACCGTCAGCAGCACGCTGCCGTTGACGGTCTCGACGATGCCGTCGTTCACCGTGCGGGTCTCGCCGCCCGTGATGATCTCCGTCGCGCCGCCGGTGATGGTGCGCTTCTCGCCATCGCTCACCGTCTCCGTCGCACCCCCCGTCACCGTGCGCTCCTCGCCGCCGTCGATGGTCTCCACCGCACCCGCGGTGATGTGCCGCTCCTCGCCCGACTCGTAGGTCGCCGACTCATGGCCCTTGATCAGCGTGGTGCGCGTCGCGCCCGTGGTGTGCGTCTCGTCCGCCTCCACCTCGGTGTCCAGGTTGCGCTCGGCATGCAGCAGCACCTGCTCGGCGCCCATCGCGTCCTCGAACACCAGCGCATTCGCGTTCGCCGGCGAACCGCCCTTGCTCGAGCGCGTCACCACACCGCTCTTCGTCGCCTCGCCTGGCAGCGAGAACGGCGGCATCTGGTCGGCGTTGTACACGCGCCCCACGATCACCGGCCGGTCGACCCGCCCCCCGATGAAGTCCACCACCACCTCCTGGCCGATGCGCGGCGTGAACACGCCCCCGAAACGCTCCCCCGCCCAGATGTGCGACACCCGCACGAAGCGCGAGCTGTTCTCGTTGCGCTGCCCGTAGCGGTCCCAGTGGAACTGCACCTTCACTCGACCGTACTCGTCCGTCCAGATCTCTTCTCCCTCGGGCCCCACCACCGTTGCGGTCTGCGGCCCGCCAGTGCGTGGCAGCGGCGTCTGGCGTGGCGCCCTGAACGGCAGCGTGGTGGGCTGCACCACGAAGTTGAAGTCGTACCCGCCCGATTCGGCGCCGGTTGCGTAGCCGCCTTCGCGCAAGGCATAGGAGACGGCAACGATCAGGTGTTCCCGGTTGTCCTCACCGCGCGGCGAATTGCGCATCTTGAAGCTGTAGCCGGGGGCCATGCCGCGCACGGTGGCATGGCCGGCGCTGCGCTGCGCCAGGGCCTGCACTTCTTCAAGCCGCACTCGCGCGTAGTGCTCGCCGTCGCCGGGCGACGGATAGTCGCCCAGCCATTCGTAGATCTCGTGGTCGGCGTGATCGTGCTGCCTCGGCAGGGCCCGCACGTTCGACAGGTCGCCCTTGGGCGTGGTGAAGTTGAAGTCGTTCACGGTGTAGCTGCCCGAGCGGATCTCCTCGCTCGGCTGCCATTCGCGGATGACCTCCAGGTCCTCGTCGATGTCGCGGTCGGCCGCGAAGTAATCGATGGTCTCGTACCCAGGCATCGGCTGGTGCGCGCTCAGGTCGTCGGCAAGCACCAGCGTGTGCTGGTTCCTGTCGTGCTTGAAGTAGTAGTAGATGCCCTCGAGTTCCATGAGCCGGCTCACGAAGGCGAAGTCGCTCTCGTTGTACTGCACACAGTACTCCCACTGCCGGTAGTTCTCGCAGAGCTTGTTCTCGTAGGCGAAGCCGTAGTCGGAGAGTACCTCCTCGATGACTTCGACCACCGACTTGCCCTGGAAGATCTTGTTGTCGCTCGACCGCGTCAGGTACCAGAGCCACGGGCGCACGGTGGCGCGGTAGACCGTGTGACGCGAGGTGCCGCCTTCGCGCCCCACCGCGGCGAAGCGCACCACCTGGCCATTGAGAAAGCGCGGCGAACCGGCCACCGCCGTCTGGATCTCGAGCACGAGCGGCTTGCCGAGCATTGCCTTCAGATCCAGCGACGCGCTCGGACTCAGCAGGTCGACCTCGAACTCGAAAAGCTGCGACAAACCCTCCGTGCCCCGCATCGAGCGGAACAGCAGCTGGCTCTCGTCCAGTGGCGTGTGGGCTCGAACGACTCTGGCCATGGGGGTTGTCTCCTTCTATTTTTTACGCTTCGGAAAATTCGTAGCGGAAGTCGTCGTCCGCGGCGCTGAGCTGCACGCCGCTCAGCTTGCGCGCACTGACGGTGGCGCCGATGACTTCCTCGCTCAGGCGCGGAAGGATGGTGTGCGTGAGGATCGCGTCGATCATCCGGCCGCCCGATTCGATGGCGGTGCAGCGGCGTGCGACGAGCTCAACGGCGCTGTCGTCGTAGGCCAGTGCGATGCCGTGGTTCGCCTGCAGGCGCGTCGCGATGCGATCGAGCTGGAGGCGGATGATGCGATGCAACGCCTCTGCGTGCAACGGGTAATAAGGCACTACAACGAGGCGGCCCAGCAGCGCGGGCGCGAACACCTTGAGCAGCGGCTCGCGCAGCGCGGCGGCCAGCGGCTCGGGGTCGGGGCGCAGGGTCGGGTCTTCGCACAGCTGCATGACCAGGTCGGTGCCGACGTTCGAGGTCATGATGATCACGGTGTTGCGGAAGTCGATGTGGCGGCCTTCGCCGTCTTCCATCCAGCCCTTGTCGAAGACCTGGAAGAAGATCTCGTGCACGTCGGTGTGCGCCTTCTCGATCTCGTCGAGCAGCACCACGCTGTAGGGCCTGCGGCGCACGGCTTCGGTAAGCACGCCGCCTTCGCCATAGCCCACGTAGCCGGGCGGCGCGCCCTTCAGCGTGGAGACGGTGTGCGACTCCTGGAACTCGCTCATGTTGATGGTGACGAGGTTCTGCTCGCCCCCGTACAGCGCTTCGGAGAGCGCCAGCGCCGTCTCGGTCTTGCCGACGCCCGAGGGGCCGCACAGCAGGAACACGCCGACGGGCTTGTTGGGGTTGTCCAGCCGCGCGCGCGCGGTGCGGATGCGGCGCGAGATGGTTTCCAGCGCATCGGGCTGCGCGACCACGCGCGCCGAGAGAATCTCGCCGAGCTTGAGCACCGATTGCGCGTCGTCGCGCACCATGCGGCCGATGGGAATGCCAGTCCAGTCGGCCACCACGGTGGCGACAGCCTGCGCATCGACGGCGGCGAGGATGAGCGGCGACTCGCCCTGCAGCTGCGAAAGCCTGTCCTGCGCTTCGTTGAGTTCGGCGCGAATTTCGTCGGGCGTGCGCTGGGGTTCGGCGGGAGGCGTATCGGGGTCCACGTCGGCATTGGCCGCGGCTTCGACATCCTCGGCGCCTTCCGCGTCCGATGCCTCGGCCTGAGCTTGCGGCACTGCCGCCGGCGAGAGCTGCTTGCGCAGCGCGACGATGCGCTCGACCAGCGCGCTTTCTTCCACGCGCCGCTTCTCCAGCACCTCGAGCTCGGCCTTCGCCTGCTCGACCTGCGCCGCGATGTCTTCCACGCGCTGGTGCTCGCCCACGCCGATGGCGGCCTCGCGCCCCGCGATGCCCGACTCGATGCCCAGCACCTCGATGCGGCGCTGCAGGTCTTCGATGGCGGCGGGCAGGGCATGCTGGCTCAGCGCCACGCGCGCGCATGCGGTATCGAGCAGGCTCACGGCCTTGTCGGGCAGCTGGCGCGCGGGAATGTAGCGGTGCGACAGGCTCACGGCCGCCTCGAGCGCGGCGTCGAGGATGAGCACGCCGTGATGCTTCTCGAGCTCGGCAGAGATGCCGCGCAGCATCAGCACCGCCTTGGGCTCGGTGGGCTCGTGCACCTGGATGGTCTGGAAGCGCCGCGTGAGCGCCGGATCTTTCTCGATGTACTTCTTGTATTCAGACCAGGTGGTCGCGCCGATGGTGCGCAGCCGCCCGCGTGCGAGCGCGGGCTTGAGCAGGTTGGCCGCGTCGCCGGTGCCGGCCTGGCCGCCCGCGCCCACCAGCGTGTGCACCTCGTCGACGAAGAGCACGATGGGCTTCGGACTCTTCTCGACTTCGTCGATCACCTGGCGTAGCCGCTGTTCGAACTCGCCCTTCACGCCCGCGCCGGCCTGCAGCAGCGTGGGGTCGAGCACCCACAGCGACACGTCCTTCAGCGAGGGCGGCACGTCGCCCGCGGCGAGGCGCGAGGCCAGGCCTTCGACCACCGCCGTCTTGCCGACGCCGGCCTCGCCGGTGAGCAGCGGGTTGTTCTGGCGGCGGCGCATCAGGATGTCGATGATCTGGCGGATCTCGTCGTCGCGGCCGTAGACCGGATCGAGCTCGCCCGCGCGCGCCTTGGCAGTGAGGTCGCTCGCGTACTTGGCGAGCGCGGAACCACCGGCTGCGGGGCCGTCGCCCTGGTGGTGCGCCGCGGCCGGCGCGCCGCCTGCTGCGCTGGCCGCAGCGGCATCGAAGTCGTCTTCGGGCGAGCCTTCGGTCCACGAGGCCAGTTGAGCCACCAGCACGTCGGGCACGATCTTGTCGAACTCGCGCGAGATGCCCGAGAGCACCTGCCGCAGCCCCGGCGTCTTGATGATGCCCGCGAGCAGGTAGGCGCCGCGGATCGAGGTGGCCTCGAAGCGCAGGCTCGCATAGACCCACGCGCGCTCCACGGCGTTGTCGACGTGCTCGGAGATGTCGCTGATCGAGGTGGCGCCGTGCGGCAGCCGGTCGAGGGCGCGCACCAGGTCCTGCTCGACCGCGTCGAGGTTGAGCCCCGCGCGCCTGATGATGCGCAGCATGTCGCTGTCCTGCTGCTGCATGATCTGGTGCAACCAGTGCACCAGCTCGACGTAGGCGTTGCCGCGCAGCTTGGCAAAGGCGGTGGCGGTCTCCAATGCCTTGTAGAGCATCGGATTGAGCTTCGAGAACAGAGAGACGCGGCGGATGTCGGTCATGGATTAAAGCTAACCCCCAGTCTTCGCGCACTTCGTGTCGCTACGCCAACCCCCTTGCAGCGGGCAACACCGGTGGCCCGGCAGAGCCGGTTCCACGGTGTTTCCCGAAAAGACCGTGATGTGGTCATGTCGTCGGCGTCTCGCGCGAAGTTGCGGAAGAGCGGGTAAGGAATGCATCGGTAGGAGCCGCCGATGCGGAACGGGAAAACAATGCTTCGGGCTGGAACAGCATGTCGCCAGCGTCGGTGTCGGACATGCGCGTGCCCAGCCAGCTGCCCCAGCCCAGCCGCTGGTTGCTGTTGAGCCGCATGCCGTGCGCGTCCTGCTTCTTGAGCACGAGCCGCAGCTCCCACGCGAACTCGATGCCGACGTACTGGCGCACCCAGTCGACCACCTGCTGCAGGCGCTTGCTGCCCGGCAGGAACTCGCGGTACTGCTCCTGCGAGAGCGGCCCGAGTTCGACGCGGAACTTGCTCTGCGCGTCGCGCACCGCGAGGCCGATGGTGGCGCCGCCTCCGAGCCGGTGGTTGCGCCCGAGCGTGCCGATGCGGCTGACCTGGCGCTCGTCGATCATCACCCAGTCGCTCACGAACTCGTCGATGCGCACCGGCGCGTCGAAGTAGAGCCGCATGATCTGGATCAGCCCTTCGGGGTTGCGCGTCTGGCGAACGAGGTGGCCCGCCATGAAGGTGCGCGCATGGTCGGCGATGCGGTCGCGCTCCTTGAGGCCGGGCTGGCCCATGTTCATGAGGCTCGCGACGTAGTCGACGAAGCGGTGGCCATCGGTGCGGTCCAGGCTGTTGACCGACTGGGCGTCGGCCCAGGCCCGATAGAACAGCAGGATGAGCCTGTGGTGGAACAGGTCGGCGAACGCGCTGATGGTGTTGTCGGCGTGGTGCCGCTTGCGCTCGCGCGCGTACTCTGTCAGGTGCAGCGGCAGCGGGCCGTTGGGGCCGAACAGGCCGAAGCCGTAGATCGAGATGCGCGGCGGCCCGTCGCCGTCGGCCTCGACGCCCGAGACGTTCGATGGCGCGAAGGCCATCGAGGGCTCCTGCCCGAGGCGCAGCGGCTCGTCGAGCGGGCGTGGCGCACGGCCCAGCAGCGGATGGTCGTCCTGCGCGTCCAGGCGGCGCAGCAGCATGAAAAGGTCGTGCTCGAAGGGCTGCTCGAGCAGCCTGGCCCAGAGCTCCGGGTCGGCCTGCGCGATCCCGCGCGCGGGGGGCAGGCCTGCTCCTTGCGCGGACGCTTGGAGGACCTCGTGATCGACGGCGATCTCTGCCGCGTCCGGCACCATGCCCTGCGCATGTCCGGCCGAAGCGGCTTCCTGCTGCTCCTGGTGCTGCTGCACCGCGTCGGTGAAGCCCGTTTCGCTCATACGGCGGGGCGGCGTCCCACGCGCGGGGTCCAGCGCGCGATTTCGCCGCGCTGCAGGCTGGCCAGCGCGAATTCGGTGAACGCGTTGAGCGACACGTGGCGGCTGAAAAACTGCTCCAGCACCGCGCCGAAGAGATACGGGCTCGCGCCCGAGAACGCGACCTCGTCGATCTTGAGCGCGATCTCCACGCCACGGCCGAACACGATCGGGCCGGGCTCGGGCAGGCGGCGGAACACCGGCGCCAGCGCCATCGAGCGCACGCCCTGGATCTGGCGGCGCACCGAGGGGTCGGCGAGGTTGCCGTACAGGTCGAGCATCTCGCGCAGCGCGGCCGCGCCCTGCGTGGGGTCGACGTCTGTGAGGCTCAGGTAATTGAGGCCCAGGTGGCTGATGAGGCGCCAGGTGAGCGCGCCCTCGGCCAGCGCCGGGTAGGGCCGCGAAGGCCCGCGCAGGATGCGGATGGAGCGAACGGGCGCGGACACGCGCAGCGTGAAGTCGGATTCGAGCCCGGTCGGCAGCAGCAGCGGCAGGTCGCGGTTGGTGCACAGCGCGTCGAGCGTGATGTGGCGCAGGCTGTGCGGGAACGGCGCGTCGTGCTGGTCGACGAGCGACACATAGACCTCGCTGCCGGTGTAGCTGGTGCGCGTACCCTGCGCGCGCGCGCGGTCCGACACGAGGCGCGGTTCGCGGCGCAGCGAGAAGTAGGCGCCGAAGTCGCCATCGTCGGCCGCGAAGGAGCCGAGGAAGGGCCGGAATTCGCGCTCCTCCGAGCCGTTGGCCATGTGGCCGGTGACGCGCTCTACCGTGAAGATCTCGAAGTCGCGCGGACGCGTGCGGTCGATCACCGCATGGTGCTCGTGCTGGCCCGGCCCCACCGGAATGCGGTCGCTGCGGCGCGGCACGAGGTTGATGATGGGCGTGCAGAACAGCGAGAAATGCTTGGCGTCGACCAGGCGTTCGAGGTCGGCATCCGCGCGGTCGAGCAGGATCACGATTTCCATCGTCGTGCCGCCCATGGCCGCGACCGCCGCACGCAGCTTGTTCACGCTGAAGAACAGGTAGCGGTCGGGGAAGGCGAAGTACTCGTGCAGCAGGCGGTAGCCCTGGAACGAACGCGCGTCATAGGGCAGCAGCGCCTGGTCGGGCTCGAAGCCCTCGTGCCTGATGGCATCGTCACCCAGCGGCACGATGCGCGCCGTGGTGCCGGGCCCGCTGCGGCACACCACGCCGACGCTGTGGTGCGTCGCGAGTTCGAGCATGCGTAGCGCATGCAGCTCCGCGCCCGAGAGGAAGAATTCGAGCCGGTCCAGCGGCATGTCGGCAAAGCGCGCGCCGCCCACTGCTTCGAGCTTGATGGTGATGGCGCTCTTCGCCTGCCGGGCGACCATGGGCATCGCATGCGCGATCTCCGCCGGCACCGGGCCGATGCCGGCCTCGGCGATGCGGATGGGCCACAGCGTGACGGCATGGCCGGTGCGGAACTCGCAGGCCGTCTGCTCGCCCTTGATCATCCGGCCGCGCAGGATGGTGTGGCGCGGCAGTTCGTAGCCCGCCTTCAGCGAGCCTTCGTTGAGGTTGCCGTCGATCTGCACCACGGCCATGGCGGGCAGCGGTGCGAGGAAGTTGGGGTACACCACTTCGAGCAGCCGCTGCGAGAAGCGCGGGAACTCGGCGTCCATCTTGAGCTGGATGCGCGCGGTGAGGAAGCTGAAGCCTTCGAGCAGCCGCTCCACGTACGGGTCGCTGACCTCGATGCCTCGCATGCCGAGGCGGCCCGCGATCTTCGGGTAGCGCTGCGCGAACTCGGCCCCGAGCTCGTGCATGTAGGTGAGCTCGCGGTTGTAGTAATCCAGCAGCCGGGCATCCATCAGAGGCCTCCGGTAGGCCGAAGGACCATGTGCCCGCTTTCGAGATCGAGTTCGGAACGCAGGATGAATTCGATGGGATACGGCACCGACCACAAGGTGCCGCGGATCTCCAGCGCGAGCAGGTTGTGGTGCTCGAGGTCGGTCGCATCGGTCACGCAGCGCACGTCGATGCTGTCTTTCATGATGCGCGGTTCGAAGTCGATGATGGCCGCGCGGATGGCGGCCTCGACATCGGCGAAGTCGACTTCGGACATGCGCCCGCCGGCCCAGCCGCGAACGCCGAAGTTCAGCACCGAGCGGCGCGCGCGCGGCATGGTGTTGATGTTGTGCTCGGCGCCGAAGTTGGTCGTGTTGAGCAGCCACTGCAGGTCGCGCAGCACCGAATCGCGCAGCAGCCTGCCGCTCATGAGGAAGGCCCCCGCGCGCTCCTGTCGGGTCTGCGGCGCCTTGTCGGTGAGGCGGTCGAGCAGCACCGGCTGCAGGCGGTCGCGCGCGACGCTTTCCTGCTGGTCGCCGTCGGTGTCCATCATTCCGCTCATCCGGCGCTGCCCTCGCGCGAGAACTCGATGAGGCGCAGGTCGAGCAGCGAATGGTCGCCGGCCTCGCTGATCAGCGTGCGCTGGCCCAGGCCTGCGTACTGCTCTTCGCCGGCCAGCGGCAGCCAGTCGGTGCGGCGGCCCAGCGCGGCCTCGTCGTCGAGGCCCTCGAGCTGGCCCGGATAGCGCACCGGCACCAGGCCGTTGAGCGCGCGGCCGTCGTGCAGTTCGAATTCGGTGGGAGCCCACAGCAGGTCGACGAGGTGCTGCGGCCGGGAAAACTTGACGCGGCGCACTTCCGTCAGCGGCAGCCATGCGTAGCCCGAGGGCGTGAGCAACTCGAACACGGTACCGATGCGCACGTCGCCGTCGCAGAGCCATTCGAAATCGCTGTGCTGCACCGGCTCGCCATCAAGCGCCTGCACGGCACGCGAATCGGAACGGTCGACGCTGGTGAGCCTGCCATGCAGTGCGGGCGCGGCCTGCCGCGCGCTTTCGCGCAGGGCTGCGGCTTCCTCGGCACGATCCGCTGGCAGGGCTGCGGCGGCGATCAACTGCTCGACCCATTCGGCATTGCCGCCGACGATGGCCGGAGCACGTCCGCCCGACCAGAACTCGCTGCGGTGGCGTTCGCCCGAAAGCGCCATCGAGCAGGTGACGCTGGCGGGCGTGAAAGTGGGATCCAGCTTGGTGGCGAGCTTGAGCTGGTCCTCGGCCCGCTGCCACTCTCCACGCAATGCGAGAAAGTGGCACAAGGCAAGACGCAAGCCTGCATTCTGGGGATTGGAGCGGATCTGCCGCTGTACCCATTCGGTGTGCTCGGCCACTGAGCGCTCGCCCAGTACTGCAAACCCATCGCCCATGAAGCTTCCTCGCTGACTTGCTGGCACGCGGCGCGAACGTTGAGAAGGCCGCCGTGCGAAGGACGGCCGTGGAGGCCGTCGGGAAAAACGTCGCGGCCGGCCCGAAAGGCCGGCCGCGCATCGGGAAAAGGAGATCAGGACTCCTTGTTTTCCTTGATGTTCCAGGCCAGGACCGTCTCGGCGCCCTTGCCGCCCTTGTCGGTCTGTTCCCAGTACTGCTGCTTCACCTTGGCGGCTTGGAAGGCGTACTGCACGAACACGGCGTCCGAGCCCTGTTCGGCGGTGTACTGCACCGAGGTCACCAGCACTTCTTCGAGCGTGACGCGCGTGTACTCGATCTGCGAACCACCGGCCTTGCACACCGACACTTCCACCTTGCCCAGGTGCTTGCCGCTCGCGCAGTTCTTCATCACCGAAGGCGCCGCCTTGTCGATGCGCGCCAGAACCTGCAGGTCGTTGAAGCTGGCCTTGCCAACGCCACCGCCACCGCCGCTGACCATGTTGCCAGGCTGCGTTGCTCCCCACGCAAACGACTTGATGTCCGTCCACTCCTTGTGGTTCGAGTCCTTCGATTCGCCGTTTGCGCCTTCAACGCGCATGAACATGTCTACTGCCATGATTTAAACCCCCAGAGTTATTTGCGCCCGATTCCGGGACGCCGTTGAATTAGCTGCTGTCCTTCTTGTTGGATGGCAGCTTCGAAACCAGCCGCAACGACACCGTCAGCCCTTCGAGCTGATAGTGCGGCCGGAGAAAAAACTTGGCGGCGTAGTAGCCGGGGTTGTCCTCGATGGCTTCCACCTGGACTTCCGCCGCCGCCAGCGGCTTCATTGCCTTCGTGTCCTGCGACGAGGTGCCGGGGCTGCCGTCGACGTAGTTCATGATCCAGTCGTTGAGCCAGCGCTCCATGTCCTCGCGCTCGCGGAACGAACCGATCTTGTCCCGCACGATGCACTTCAGGTAGTGCGCGAAGCGGCAGCAGGCGAACAGGTACGGCAGGCGTGCCGCGAGGTTCGCGTTGGCCGTGGCGTCGGCGTCGTAGTACTCGGCCGGCAGCTGCAGCGACTGCGCGCCGATGAAGGCCGCAAAGTCGGAGTTCTTGCGGTGCACCAGCGGCATGAAGCCGTTCTTGGCGAGCTCGGCCTCGCGGCGGTCGCTGATGGCGATCTCGGTCGGGCACTTCATGTCCACGCCACCGTCGTCGGTCGGGAAAGTGTGCGTGGGCAGGTTCTCGACAGCGCCGCCCGATTCCACGCCACGGATCGACGTGCACCAGCCGTACTGCTTGAACGAGCGGTTGATGTTCACGCCCATCGCATAGGCCGAGTTGGCCCAGGTGTAGCGGTTGTGGGCTGCCGAGTCGGTCTCTTCCTCGAACTCGAACTCGTCGACCGGGTTGGTGCGCGCACCATACGGCAGGCGAGCCAGGAAGCGCGGCATGGCCAGGCCGATGTAGCGCGCGTCTTCCGAGTCGCGCAGCGAGCGCCATGCGGTGTGTTCGGTGTTCTGGAAGATCTTGGTCAGGTCGCGCGGGTTCGAAAGCTCCTGCCACGAATCCATCTGCATCACGGTGGGCGAAGCGCCGGCGATGAAGGGGCAGTGCGCGGCCGCGGCGATCTTGGCCATTTCGCCGAGCATCTCGACGTCGGGCGGGCTGTGGTCGAAGTGGAAGTCGCCGATCAGTGCGCCGAAGGGCTCGCCGCCGAACTGGCCGTACTCGGCTTCATAGATCTTCTTGAAGAGCGGACTCTGGTCCCAGCCGATGCCCTTGTGGCGCTTGAGCGAGCGAGCGACTTCACGCTTGGATGCGCACATCACGCGGATCTTCAGCTGCTCGTCGGTCTCGGTGTTGTTCACCAGATAGTGCAGGCCGCGCCATGCGCCTTCGAGCTGCTGGAACTCCTCGTGGTGCAGGATCTGGTTGATCTGCTCCGAGAGCTTGCGGTCGATCTCGGTGATGATGGCCTGAACGGTGCGGTACGCATCGTTGGAGACCGTGACGGTGCTTTCCAGCGCCTGCACGGCCAGCGTCTTGACGGCGTTTTCCACCGCCTCGCGGGCCTGGTCGGTCTTGGGCTTGAACTCGCGCTGCAGCAGGTTCGAGAACTCGTTCGGCTCCAGCGTCTCGACGGAAGCCGGTGCGCGCGCGGTGGTCTGTTTGGGGGCGGTGCTCATGATGATGGCGGTCCTTGCTGCTGCTCGCGCTTATTCGGAAGACGTGCCGGGCGTGCCGGCCTTTTCGTTCGCGGCTTCCACTGCCTTTGCAACGGCGGGGTTCGGGGCCGATGCCAACGACTTCAGCAGTGCCGGGTTCTGCAGCGCCTGCGCGATCAGCTGTTCGGCGCCGTTCTTGCCGTCCATGTACGACAACAGGTTCGACAGTTCGGTGCGCGCCTCGAGCAGCTGCTGCAGCGCGCCGACCTGGCGGGCGATGCGCGCGGGCGAGAAGTCGTCCATGCTGTCGAAGGTGATGTCGACGTTCATCTGGCCGTCGCCGGTGAGCGTGTTGGGCACCTGGAAGGCAACGCGCGGCTTGATGGCCTTCATGCGCTCGTCGAAGTTGTCGATGTCCACCGCCATGAACTCTCGTTCGGCGAGGTCGGGCATCGGGTCGATCTGCTTGCCCGCGAGATCGGCGATCACGCCCATCACGAAGGGCAGCTGGATCTTGCGCTCGCTGCCGTAGATCTCGACGTCGTACTCGATCTGCACACGCGGCGCGCGGTTGCGCGCAATGAACTTCTGACCACTGTTTCTGACACGGTTGTCTGCCATAAGCTTCCTCTTGAATCTGTAATGCGTGTGGGTACGACCCCCGGCCGGCCTCTCGGCTCGCGGGGCCCGCGACGGCCTCCGCCTGTTACTCCGCGCTGCCCCCGTTCAACGGACGTCCTGCAAGGCTCTCTATCTTTTGCAATCCCTCTGGCACGAGCTCTTCGATGATCTGGAAGAAGTTGAGATCCAGCAGCCGCTGCGCCCTGCGTATGAGCATGGGCGCAGGATGGCTGGGCTCCGTGCGTTCCATGAACTGGCAAGCCTTCTCGAGCAGCACCTGCACATCTTCACGGCTCGATATTTCAATATCCTTAATAAATACCTGACGTAGGCCGGTACCGACATTTGCAGCAGTACCGCCAACAGCACCATTCGCCACGGTCCCGGCCGCACCGCCCTCTTGCGCAACGGCTTCGGCGTGGGTTTCGCCGGCCACTGTCGCCTCGACATGCGCCTGCTCCGGCAACAGTTGGGCAACGGTGCGCAACGAACGCTCGAGCCGCGAGAAATCGGGCGCCCAGCTCTGTCCCAGCGCGCGCTCGCAGGTCTCGCGAATTCGCTGCAGCAACTCCAGCGCCGCGCGCAATGCCACCACAGGTGGCGCCGCCTTGTCCTGCGCTCGCCGCACCGCGTCCTTCAACCGGCCGATACCGCCGGGGTAATCGATCTGATGATCGGTCTTGCTCGAATCGAGCAAGGCCTCGACCTGGCGCAGGCTCATCGACGCGCCTGCGCCTTCGTCGAGCAGCCGCGCATCGCGCACGCTGCGTCCCAGTCCTTCGGCTTCGGCCAATGCGGCCAGCGCATTCATGCGCGGCAGCGGGTCTTCGAAGCCGTCGTCGACGACGCGTGGATGCACGTCGTCCCAGAATCTCTGAAGCACGACGTCGACGAGTTGCAGACCTTCTACATACCCGGGCAAGCCTCGGCTCTCGGTCCAGGCCAGCGTGAGAGGCACCAGCACGCGCAGGTCTCGCGTACGCGAGCACAACTGCTTCGCGATGCGTTCCACACGGGCCCAATCGGGCGGCTCGGCGGGGATGATGGTCGAGCCGAACTGCTGTTCGCGCTTGCCCGCCGTCGCCTGGTGCAACGCCATGAAATCGGGGTCGTATTCCAGGTCTTCACCGCAAGGTAGCGGGCCCTCGACGGGCTCCTGCAATAGATCGATCTCGCTCTGCGCCAACCTCTACTCCCCTCGTTCAAACGTTTCTTAACAGCAGCAATCTTGAGGGGAACAAGTGATGCGGTCAACAGCAACAGATTGCAACACGACTCGTATGAATTACTAAGGAGTACACCCCTTTTTGAAACTCATACAGAACGCCTACATGCCAATCAGAGCAAACCGCGCGCAGCTAGATTGCGCATCAACGCACTGATACCAAAAGTCCACATCGGCGCCTTGTCCGAATGCATCACGCGATTCACCAAGGCACCGAGTTCCGGTGCGGCAATGCGCACGCGGTCCCCCACGACGTGTGTGAATCCTTGCCCAGGCCCGTGACGATCTTGTGTCGGTGCGAACATCGTTCCGAGAAACAACATGAAGCCGTCCGGATAAGCGTGATTGGCTCCTATCGTCTGCGCCACGAGGTCGAGCGGGTCGCGGCTGATCTTCGACAGCGAACTCGAGCCCTCCAGGGTGAAGCCTTCGGGCCCCGTCACTTCCAGCTCGACGGTGATGCGCCTCACGTCAGCAATACCGAAGTGTTCATCGAACAGGCGAATGAACGGGCCGATCGCGCACGACGCGTTGTTGTCCTTCGCCTTGCCCAGCAGCAGCGCGCTTCGGCCTTCGAAGTCGCGAAGGTTCACATCGTTGCCCAGCGCCGCGCCCAATGTTTCGCCGCGGCTGTTCACCGCGAGCACGACCTCGGGCTCCGGGTTGTTCCATGCGGAGCCCGGATGAATGCCGACATCGGCGCCGGTACCGACGGCTGAAAGTACGGGCGCCTTGGTAAAGATCTCCGCGTCGGGCCCGATGCCGACCTCCAGATACTGCGACCAGGCGCCCTGCGCTATCAGCACTTGCTTGACCTTCATCGCCTCGGGCGAGCCGGGAACGATGTCCGCGAGGTTGTCGCCGAGCACGCTGCCGATGGCCGCTCGCGTGGCTTCCGCCTTCGATGCATCGCCGCGCGCCTGCTCCTCGATCACGCGCTCGAGCAGGCTCGCAACAAATGTGACGCCGCTCGCCTTGATGGCCTGCAGGTCGCATGGCGCGAGCAGCCAGGGCTTGCCCGTGTCGCGCGCGGCCTCGTCGCTGTTGGCAAGGGCTTCGTCGAGCGCGGCAATGCGCGGCGCGCTCCTGAGTGCGGCGCGAACCGCTTCCGCAGGTGGTGTGTTGCCTTCGAGCAGATCGCTCATGGTGGGAGCGAGCTTCGACAGGTCGTGCAGGCCACCTTCGTGAACTGCGACCAGCACGGGGCCCACGCCCGGATGCCAGAGACGGCCGATGAGCGTGGCGCGTCCGGCGTCGCGGGGCAGGCTGGAAGAAGTGGAAAGATCGAGCGGCATGGCGTGGTGTCTCCGTGATGAATGTGGCTGCTACGTTGCATCGTAGCGGCGCACGCAGAAAACAGCCCGCTCGGCCGGCTCGGCACTCCTTGTCTACGGCCTCAGTGCCCCGGCGTCGCGCGCACGCGCGCCACCTCGGCAGGCAGGTCGGTCCACGCGGGCTCCTGCGGCGCGAAGCGTGCGCGCATGTAGCCGGCAAGCTCGGCGATCTGCCGGTCGTCGAGCACATCGCGGAAGCCGGGCATGAAGCCGATGTCGCGGCTCGCCGGCTCGCGCACGCCGTCGAGGATGGTGCGCAGCAGGTTGTCGGGCCGCGCGCTCGTGAGGTTGCTGTTGAGCGCGAGCGGCGTGTTGACGCCGAGCAGCGTGGGCCCGTTGCCGTCGTGGTGGCAAGAGGCGCAGGCACTGTCGAACATGCGCTGTGCGGGGCCCAGCAGTCGCCCCTGCGTGCGCGCCGCGTTGCCCACAACCTGTTGCGCGACAGCGGCAGGATCCGCGGCCGGCGCGGGGTTGAACGAGCCCAGATACGTGGCCATCGCGCGAATGTCCTCGTCCGGCACCTGCGCGAGCTCGCGCACAACCTCGGCCATCGGCCCGCCCGCGACGCCGTGCCGCTGCGTGTGGCCGTTGCGCAGGTAGCGATACAACTCGTCGGCATCCCACGGCACCGCCGACTTCGATGCCAGCTGCGTGAGCGCCGGCGCCTCCCAGCCATCGACCATCGCGCCCGACAGGAAGGCACTGCCGCCCTGCTCCGCGCCCAGCGCATTGCGCGGGGTATGACAGGCGCCGCAATGCCCCAGGCCGTTGACCAGATAGGCACCACGATTCCACTCCGCGCTCTGCGTGGCCACGGGCTGCATCGGCGCCGGGTCATGGAAGAGCGCGTTCCAGCCGGCCATCAGCGGGCGAATGCTGAATGGAAACTTGAGCTCGGACTTCGGCGTTTCCGCCCGCACGGCGGGCAGCGACATGAAGTACGCATACAGCGCCTGCAGATCGTCGTCGCTGGTCTTCGCGAAAGCGGTGTAGGGGAATGCGGGATACAGATAGTGCCCGTCGCGCGAGACGCCCTCGCGCATCGCACGCTGGAAAGCGCTGAAGGACCAGCGGCCCAGGCCCGTCTCGGCATCCGGCGTGAGGTTCGTGGTGTAGAGCGTGCCGAAGGGTGTGTCCATGGCGCGCCCCCCCGCGTTGGCCATGCCGCCGGGTGCCGTGTGGCACACGGCGCAATCGCCGACCGAGGCGAGCACCCAGCCACGCTCGATGGTGGCCTGGCTGTAGACCGGCGCGGTGAGCGACACCGGCGCGATGGCCGATCGCCAGCCGAGCAGGCCGGCGATGACGCCGATGCCACCGACAACCAATGCAGCACCAGTGGCCCGCAGCCCCTTGCGCCGAGGCCAGACCGCATTGCTCCTTCCGGCACCGGGGGAAGGCCCGGATGGGGGCACGACGGCATCACCATTCCCACGCAGCTCGCCTCCCCCGCCATCTCCCGGAGGAGCCGGAGGCAGCAAGCCCTTGTTCAATTCCGCGAGCACCGTCTCCGGCGTGAACGGCGGCACCCTGAAGCGCACGCCCGTCGCATCGAAGATCGCGTTCGCGATCGCCGCAGTGCCCGGCACCGACGACGACTCGCCCGCGCCCAGCGAAGGCTCGCCGGGCCGCGGCATGTGCATCACCTCGATCACCGGCACTTCGCGGAAGTTGATGATCGGGTAGCCGCCCCACTCGCGGCTGGCGACCACGCCGGAAGGCAGGACGCCAGGCAGCTGCGCACCCGTCGCCGCATCCTGCTGCTGTTGCTGCGGCGCGAATTCCACGCGCTCCTTCAGCGCGCGGCTCGTGGTCTGGATCACGTTGCCGTGTACCTGGTGCTCGACGCCCGCCGGGTTTACCAGCAACCCCGCGTCGTGCCCAACCACCACGCGGCGCACATGCACCTCGCCCGTCTTGCGGTTGACCTCGACGTCGGCCACCCACGCGGCCCACGCCGCGCCGAAGCCCGGCCACTTGCTGTGGATGTAGCGTGCGTACGCAAAGCCCTGGCCGAAGAGGATGTCGCCGCCCTCGCCGAGCCCGCCGTCGGCGTTCTCCTGCGGCCCGGTGCGCATGCGCCAGCCGGCCTTCTGCGCGGTGGCCTGCACGAGCTCGACGGCGCGCGGGTCTTCCAGGTACCGCAGCCTGAACTGCACCGGATCGACACCCGCCGCCGTCGCCAGTTCGTCGATGTAGGACTCGTGCGCGAACGAACTCGGCAGCGCCGACACGCCGCGCAGCCACGAGGCGCGCACGATCGGCGCCATGTCGTTAACCTTCACGCGCAGGTTGTCGTAGCTGTAGGGCGGGCGGGCGGTGCGGTCGCCCATCTCGAAGGCCTGCGCCACCGGCTCGATGGTGCGCGTGAGCAGCAACGCCAGCGTGGGCGCGCCGTTCGAGGGATACGAGGTTTCGAAATCGTAGGCGGCGACGTTGCCGTCGGGCATGAGGCCGCCGTCGATCTCCATGAGCTGCGCCGCGCCCTTGGGCTCCCACGCGTGTTCCTGCTCGCGCGTGAGCTGCACTCGCACCGGCGCGCCGACGGCGCGCGCGAGCAGCGCGGCATCGGCGGCCACGTCGTCGGCGCCGTTGCGGCCGTAGCAGCCCGCCGCCTCCATGCGGACCACGTCGACCTGCACGTCGTCCACGCCCATGAGCTTCGCGAGATCGGCGCGCAGCACGTGCGGGTTCTGCGAGCCGGTCCAGCAGCGCAGTTGCATGCCGCTGCCGTCGGCGGGCTGCCAGTCGGCCAGCGCGCACGAGGGGCCGATGGAGGCATGCATCTGGTAGGGCCACACGTAGGTGCGGCGCATGGGCTTCGCGGCCGATGCGATGGCGCCGTCCACGTCGCCTTCGTCGACCAGCAGACGCTGCGTCGAGGGGTTGTCGCGCAGGGCCTGGGCGAGGTCGCCCAGGTCGGGCATGCCGGGCCACGGCTTCCACTTCACGCGCAGCTCGCGAAGGGCCTGCTCGGCGTGTTCCTCGCGCTCGGCCACGATGCCGACGAAGTCGCGGATGACGACCACCGCGCGAATGCCGGGAATGTGCGCGATCGACGATTCGTCGACCGACTCCAGCGTGTTGCCGATGAACTCGCCGTGGTCCGCGCCGGCATACGGCGGGCGCACCACACGGCCGTGCAGCATGCCAGGCACCCGCATGTCGTGCACGAACACGAGCTCTCCCGCGAGCTTGGCCGGGATGTCGACGCGCGCCTGCCGCGTGCCGACCACGCGGTAGTCGGCCGGGTCCTTGGGCTTCGCCTGCGGATCGAGCCGCAGCACGGTGCGCTGGCCGGCGACGAGTTCGGCATAGCTGACGTGCCGGTCGGGCAGCTCGGCGACGCGCACCACGCCATTGCGCATCTGCAGCGCATCCGCGGCCACGCCCAAGCGCTCGGCAGCACGCGCCAGCAGCCATGCACGCGCCTGTGCCGCCGCCAGCCGCAAGGGCTGCGCATGAATCTGGATCGACGCGCTGGCGATGGTCGCGCCCTGGTTGGGCGCGCGCGCGGTGTCGCCGAGCATCACGCGCACGCAGGGCATGCCGAGGTCGAGTTCCTCGGCCACGATCTGGCCCAGTGCGGTCTGTATGCCGGTGCCCAGGTCGACGTGCCCGTTGAGCGCCGAGGCGCTGCCGTCGTCCCATACCGCAAGAAGAATCTCGTCGCCCTCGACGGGGTTGCCGGCAACGAAGGCCGGCTGTCCCTTGGCGGGCACCGGCGCGGCCGGCGTCTCGCGTACCACCAGCAGCACGCCGTCTGAGGCGAGGAATTCGGCGCGCGTGCGCGGAAGATCGGCGCGGCGCGTCATGTGGCGGGTTGCTCGCGCATGCGCACCGCCGCGCGCTGCACCGCATCAAGAATCTCGATGTGCGTGCCGCAGCGGCACAGGTTGCCCGAAAGCTCGCCGCGGATGCGCGCCTCGCTGGCCTGCGGGTCGCGCGCCAGCAGCGCAGCCGCCTGCATCACCATGCCGTTGAGGCAGTAGCCGCACTGCGCGGCCTGCGCATCCTCGAAGGCGGCCTGCACCGGATGCCAGCTGCCGCGCGAACCCAGTCCTTCGAGCGTGGTGATGGCGCGCCCCGCCACGCCGTGCGCCGGAATCACGCACGAGCGCGCGGCCACGCCATCGACGTGCACGGTGCATGCGCCGCACTGCCCCAGCCCGCAGCCGTACTTGGGACCGTTCAGCCCCAGGTCGTTGCGCAGGAGGTGCAGCAGCGTCGCCTCGCGCGGAACTCCTGCTATCGATTGCGCCCGGCCGTTGACCAGCAGGCGCAGCGGCTCAGCGCCGCAACTGGCCGTCACGGGCGTATATCTCCAGATCGACGAAGGTCGAGCCGTTGTGGTTCTTCGCGCTGTACTCGATGGGGAAGTCGCCGAAGCGCGTGCTGCCGATGCTCTCGAGGCCGGCGATGAAGCTGTCGCGCGTGGGCGCCTTGCCGGCGCGGCGCAGGCCCTCGACCATCACGCGCGCGACGATGTAGCCTTCCAACGCGGTGTAGCTGTCGATCTTCTCGCCGAACTCGGCGCGGTCGCGCTGGTAGTCGGCCACGATCGGCACCCGCAGCGCCTGCGGCGGCGGCACGATGCTGGCCGTGACCAGGCCCGCGAGCTTGCCTTCGAGCCGCTTGGCCGAGCCGGCCGCGTCGGTGATGCCGACGGAGAGCGTGTACAGCGGTGCGCCCACGGCGTTGGCGCGGTAGTCGCGCATGAACACTTCGACCATGCGCCCGGCCATGATCATCACGACCGCGCCCGGCTTCGCGTCGGCCAGGCCGGTGACGACCTGCCTGGCGTCTTCAGCTGTTATGGCCAGCGGGAAGGTCTTGAGCACCTTCACCTTGTAGTCGGCCGCCAGCTCCTCGCAGGTGGCGAGGTTCGACTTGCCGAAGGCGCTGTCCTGGTAGACCACCGCGATCGACTGGATGCCGATGGTCGAGAGGTGGCTGATGATCTTGCGCAGCTCCAGGTCGTAGCCCGCGCGCACGTGGAACAGGTAGCGGTTGACCTTGGTGCGGAACGACGTGGTGCCCACCAGCGGCGCGAACATCGGCACGCCGGCCTTCTCCGCCAGCGGCATCGCCGCCGCGAGGTTGCCGGTGGCCACGTAGCCGGTGAGCGCGAACACCTTGTCCTCGTCGATCAGCTTGGCGGTGTTGACGGCCGTCTTCGCGGGATCGTAGGCATCGTCGTAGGTGATGAGCTCGATCTTGCGGCCGTTCACGCCGCCCGACTTGTTGACGCGGTCGAAGTACAGCTTGATGCCCGCGCGGTAGTCGATGCCGAAGTCCTTCGCCGGTCCGCTGAACACGGCCGACTGGCCGATGCGGATGGTGGTGTCGCTCACACTGTTGTCCGCGCGCGCCGTGCGCAACAGGCCGGGACCGAAGGCCAGGGCGGCGCCGCCCGCGACCATGGCGCGCCTTGTGATGGAAAGTTTCATGCGTCGTGGATCCGTGTGTTGCCCGTTCTTTTCGTTCTTCTTCACGGCGGCGCGCTCAGGCGGTCTGGATGTCGGCCGACTGGATGCGCTTGACGCCCTTGGCCGTCATCTGCTTCCAGGCCGCCGCCAGCGAGCCGTTGAGGTCGATGCCGCGCGTGGCGTCCTCGATCACGTAGGCCTCGAAGCCGGCCTTGCGCGCGTCCATCGCGGTCCAGGCCACGCAGAAGTCGGTGGCCAGGCCGGTGACGAACACGGTCTTGATGCCGCGCGCCTTCAGGTAGCCGGCGAGGCCCGTGGCCGTCTTGTGGTCGGCCTCCTCGAAGGCCGAGTAGCTGTCCATGTCCTTGTGGAAGCCCTTGCGGATGACCAGCTGCGCGGTGGGCACCTTCAGGTCCTTGCCGAGCGCGGCGTCGTCGGTGCCCTGCACGCAGTGGTCGGGCCACAGCACCTGCGTGCCGTAGCTGAGCTTGGTGGTCTCGAAGGGCTTCTTGCCGCTGTAGGTGCTGGCGAAAGATGCGTGGCCCGCCGTGTGCCAGTCCTGCGTGACCACGATGTTCTCGAACGCCGGCGCGAGCGCGTTGATCACCGGGATGACTTCGTTGCCGCCCTTCACCGCGAGCGTGCCGCCGTCGAGAAAGCAGTTCTGCACGTCGACCACGATCAGCGCCGCCTTGGCGCCGGGCTTGATCTTGCCGGCCGCGAAGGCGTTGAAGCCGAGACTGCCGAGGCCGCTGGCCAGCCCGAGGCCGGCGGCGGATTTCACGAGGGTTCTGCGATGCATGGCGTGGACTCCTGGTAGGACTGGAAGGGGAACTTGAATCAGGACAAGAGAAACTTTCCAGGAACACCACGGAACCAGCTTTGCCGGGCCGTCGGTGTTGCCCCCTGCAAGGGGGTTGGCGAAGCGACACGAAGTGCGCGAAGACTGGGGGTGTGCTTCATGCTAGACACTCAGGTAAGCGCGGCGGACTTCGTCGTTGGCCGCAAGCTCGGCCATGGTGGCGTGATAGCGGATCTGCCCCTTCTCGAGCACATAGGCGCGGTCGGACACCAGCTCGGCGAAGTGCATGTTCTGCTCCGACAGCAGGATGCTCACGCCCTGCGCCTTGAGCTCCAGGATCATGTTGGCCATCTGCTCGACGATCACCGGCGCCACGCCTTCGGAAGGCTCGTCGAGCAGCACGAGATACGGGTTGCCCATCAGCGTGCGCGCCACGGTCAGCATCTGCTGCTCGCCGCCGCTCATGCGCCCGCCCGGGCGGTTGGGCATCTCGCCGAGGTTGGGGAAGAGCTTGAACAGGCGCTCGGGCGTCCACAGCGGCGCGTCGCTGCCGTCGGCCCAGCGGCGCGCGGCCTGCCGGCCGACCTCGAGGTTCTCCATCACCGTGAGATCGGTGAACACGCGCCGGTCTTCGGGCACGAAGCCCAGGCCCAGGCGCGCCGCATGATGCGGCTCGCTCTTCGAGATGTCGTGACCCAGGAAGCGCACCGCGCCGCGGCGCTTGGTGAGCATGCCGATCAGCGCCTTGAGCGTGGTCGACTTGCCCGCGCCGTTGCGGCCCATGAGCGCGACCACTTCGCCGCGACGCACTTCGAGATCGACGTCGTAGAGGATCTGCGCGGCGCCGTACCAGGCGCACAGTGCCTTGGCCTGCAGGAGAGGTTCATGCGTGCTCATACTGCTTCTCCAATGGCTGCGGCCTTCTCGGCGATCTTCTTCTCGAATGTCTTGCCGGTGCCGAAGTACACCTCCTGCACCTTGGGATGGTCGCGGATCTCGAGCGGCTTGCCCTGGGCGATGAGGCGCCCGCGCGCCAGCACGATCATGCGGTCGGCGTACGCGAACACCACGTCCATGCTGTGCTCGGTGAAGAGCACGGCCATGCCGCGCTGGATGACGAGTTCCTTGGTCAGCGCCATGAGCGAGTTGCGCTCCTTGGGCGCCATGCCGGCGGTGGGCTCGTCCATCAGCAGCAGCTTGGGCGAGTTGGCCATTGCGATGGCGAGCTCGACGCGCTTCACGTCGCCGTAGGCCAGCACACTGCAGGGCCGGTCGGCCTGCGACTTCATGCCGACCTGGTCGAGCAGCGCCAGAGCCTCCTCGCGCTTGTGGTCGGCGGCACGGCGCCATGTGGAAAAGAGCTTGCGGTCGTGCGACAGCAGCGCCATCTGCACGTTCTCGACCACGGTGAGCGAGGCGAAGGTCTCGGCGATCTGGAAGGTGCGGCCCACGCCCATGCGCCAGATCTCGCGCGGCTTGCGGCCCACGAGTTCCTGGCCATCGAGCGTGATGGAGCCCTGGTCGGCCTTCAACTGGCCGTTGACCATGTTGAAGGTGGTCGACTTGCCGGCGCCGTTGGGCCCGATGAGCGCGAGCAGCTCGCCGGGCGGCAGCTCGAAGCTGATGCCGTCCACGGCCTTCACGCCGCCGAAGGACTTGCCGAGGTTCTCGACCTTGAGGAGCGTGTTGCTCATGCCTTCACCTCCTCGAGCTTGGCCTTGGCTCCGGTCTTTTCGGCTTCACCTTCCTTCGGCGCGCGCCAGCGGTCCGCAAGCTGCTTGATGGAGCCCGCGATGCCCTGCGGGAACAGCAGCACCAGGATCAGGATGATGGCGCCGAGCATTGCGCGCCAGTAGTCTGTGTTGCGCGCCACGGTGTCGTGCAGCCAGGTGAAGGTGACGGCACCGACCACCGGGCCCGCGAGCGTCTGGATGCCGCCGAGCAGCACCATCACGAGGCCGTCGACCGACTTGCCCACCGACAGCGTCTCCGGTGAGATGCTGCCCTTGGAGAAGGCGAAGAGCGCACCCGCCAGGCCCGCCACGGTGCCCGCGATGATGAACGCCACCCACTGCATGCGCTTGACGTCGATGCCGATGGCGTCGGCGCGCAGCACCGAGTCGCGACCCGCGCGCATCGCGTAGCCGAAGGGCGAGAACAGCACGCGCCGCAGCCACCACACGCCGAGGCCCACGAGCACCAGTGTGAGCCAGTAGTAGGCCTGCTTGTCGGAAAGCCACTCGGAAGGCCACACGCCGGTCAGGCCGTTGCTGCCGCCGGTGAAGCTGTCCCACTGGTAGGTGATGGCCCAGGTGATCTGCGCGAAGGCGAGCGTGAGCATCGCCAGGTACACACCCGAAAGCCGCACCGCGAACCAGCCGTAGACGAAGGCGCCGAGCGCCGCCACCAGCGGCGCGACGATCAGCGCGAGTTCCATCGGCAGGTGCAGCGCGCGCACCAGCAGCGCCGCACCGTAGGCGCCGAGGCCGAAGTACGCCGCATGGCCGAAGGAATGCATGCCGGCCGGCCCCATGATGAAGTGCAGGCTGGTGGCGAAGAGGGCCGCGATCATCAGGTCGATCATCAGCACCGTGGTGTAGGGCGAGTTCACCGTCAGGAACGGCAGCACCGCCAGCACCAGCGCGAAGACTGCGGCCGCCACCACATAGGCCCTGCCCGGGCGGCGCAGCGGCTCTTCCTGCATGCCCACGTAGCGGCTGGGTGCCTGCGGACGGCCGAACAGGCCCCAGGGGCGCCACACCAGCACGATGGCCATCACGAGGAAATCGACCATCAGCGTGAGCTTGGAGAACGAGACGTCAATGCCGAAGATCTGCACCACGCCGAGCCAGATGCACACCGCCTTGATCTCGGCGATGAGCAGCGCGGCCATGTAGGCGCCGGGCAGCGAGCCCATGCCACCCACCACCACGACCACGAAGGCGGCGCCGATGGTGTTCAGGTCCATCTCCAGCGTGGCGGGTTCGCGCGGCAACTGCAGCGCGCCGCCGAGGCCCGCGAGCAACGCGCCGAGCGCGAACACTGCCGTGAAGAGCCAGGCCTGGTTGACGCCCAGCGCACTGACCATCTCGCGGTCCTGCGTGGCGGCGCGCACCAGCGTGCCGAAGCGCGTGCGGGTGAGCAGCAGCCACACGAGGCCCAGCACCACCGGGCCGATGACGATCAGGAACAGGTCATAGGAAGGAAACTGCCGCCCGAGGATCTCGACCGAGCCCTTGAGGCCGGGCGCGCGCGGACCGAGCAGTTCGTCGGGGCCCCAGAGCCACAGCACCGCATCCTTGATGACGAGCACCAGCGCGAACGTGGCCAGCAGTTGGAACAGCTCCGGCGCCTTGTAGATGCGGCGCAGCAGCAGCACCTCGATCAGCGCACCGAGCACGCCGACCGCCAGCGCGGCGATCAGCAGCGCAGGCCAGAAGCCCAGGCTCGAGCCCAGCTTGTCGACGAGCGTGTACGCGAGATAGATGCCCACCATGAAGAACGAACCATGGGCGAAGTTGACGATGCGCGTCACGCCGAAGATCAACGAGAGACCGGCCGCCACGAAGAAGAGCGAGGACGCGCCGGCCAACCCGTTGAGCAACTGAACAACGAAGCCAGAGAAGCTCATAAGGACCCTGAGGAAACTGGAGACGTCCGCATCCGCGCCCTAATGCGAAAAGGCAGCGAATGCGGTGGAGGTGCCGTGCGGTCAGTCCGCAGGGCGCATCTTTTTCACTTCTTCGTCGCTCGGCTGGAACTTCGCGCCATCGAGGTAGACGTAGTCGACCATCACACCCTTGCCGCCGTCGTTCTTGGTCTTGCCGACATAGGCGCCCATGGTGGACTGGTTGTCCTGCGCGCGGTAGCTGATCTTGCCGAAAGGCGTGTCGACCTGCAGGCCCTTGAAGGCGGCCACGAGCTTCTCGGTGTCGGTGCCGCCGGCCTTCTTGATGCCGGCCGCAATCGAGTGGATGGCGCTGTAGCCGACCACCGAGCCCAGGCGCGGATAGTCCTTGAACTTGGCCTGGTAGGCATCGAGGAAGGCCTTGTGCTCGGGCGTCTTCACGCCGCTCCACGGGTAGCCGGTGACGATCCAGCCGTTGGGCGCCTCGTCCTTCAGTGGGTCGAGGTACTCGGGCTCGCCTGTCAGCACGCTCACCACCTCGCGGTCCTTGAAGAGGCCGCGCGTGTTGCCTTCGCGCACGAACTTGGAGAGGTCGGCACCGAAGAGCACGTTGAAGATGGCGTCGGGCTTGGCATCGGCCAGGGCCTGCACCACGCTGCCCGAGTCGACCTTGCCCAGCGGCGGCGCCTGCTCGGCGACGAACTCGACGTCGGGCTGCGCGGCCTTCAGCAGCGTCTTGAAGGTGGCGACCGACGACTGGCCGTATTCGTAGTTGGGGTACACGAGCGCCCAGCGCTTCTTCTTGAGCTTGGCGGCCTCGGGCACCAGCATCGCGACCTGCATGTAGGTCGAGGGACGCAGGCGGTAGGTGTACTTGTTGCCGTTGCTCCAGACGATCTTGTCGGTGAGCGGCTCGGCGGCGAGATAGAAGAACTTCTTCTGCTTGGCGAAGTCGGTCAGCGCCAGGCCGGTGTTCGACAGGAAGGCGCCGGCCAGCACGTCGATCTTCTCGCGCGAGATGAGCTCCTCGGCCACGCGCACGGCGTCGCCGGGGTTGGCGTTGTCGTCACGACTGATGAGCTCGATCTTCTTGCCGTTGATGCCGCCCTTGGCGTTGATCTCGTCGACCGCGAGCTCCATGCCCTTCTTGTAGGGCTCGAGGAAGGCGGGCTGCGCCTTGTAGCTGTTGATTTCGCCGATCTTGATCACGCCCTGCGCGTGCGCGGGAACGAGGGCCGAAGCCAGCGTGACGACGGAAGCGGCGCAGAAAACATGGCGCAATGGATTCATCGAGAAGCTCCTAGGGGTTAAGGCAGAAAGAATTCGAGTTGTGCGGACGCGGGGGCTGTGCGGTGCGTCTGTTTTCAGCGCAGGCCGTCTTCGCCCTTGATTTCAGAAACCTGCAGGCCGCCGATGCGCGGCAGCGGACGGCCGCTGTCGGTGACGGCCACGGCCACCACGATCTCGTTGGCGCGCGGCGCGTCGCTCACGCGGGCTTCCACCGCGTCGAAGTGGCTGCGCACGAAGGCGGCGTCCTTGTGGCCCAGCGGCACGTCGATGGCGGTGCCCAGCGTGCCCTGCTTCTTGGCCGAGGGCACGAGCGCGGCGCCCTTCTCCACTGCAACGCGCAGCGGCGCGCCCAGCTTGGGATGCAGGATGGCGGCGGCATGCTCGAGCTCGCCGCGCTCGCCGACGATGGCGGCCTTGCCGTAGCTCTGCGCCTGGCCGGGCTCGATGCCCAGCGCCTTCACGGCCTTCTGGCCCAGCAGCGCGCCGAGTTCCTCGCCGATGGCGATGAGCTCGTCGAGGTTCTCGCTGTAGCGGCCCGCGTAAGGGTTCTCGATGACGGCGATGGCGACGGCGCGGCGCGTGGGCGGCGTGATGTCCTTGCCCATTTCCTTGCGGGTTTCATCGACCTGGACGACGAGCTTGCGGATGTTGGCGGTCATGTTCTGTGTGTTCCTTGTCTTGTCTCTGTGCGGGTCTTCGCGGGTCAGCGCAGGCCGTCCCACTTGCTGATGTCTTTCGCGAGCAGCCCGCCCACGCGGGCATGGATGCGGTAGCCGGTGCTCATCGCGAGGATGAAGACGATCTCGTCGGCCGCAGGCGCGCCGGGCACGCGCACCTCGATGGCGTCGAACTGGCCGCGCACGTAGCTGGCGTTGATGTTGGTCAGCGGCACGTCGAGCGCGGCGCCGGGCGGGCCGACCTTCTTGGTCGAAGGCACGATCGAGAGCGCGTTGCCGGGCTGGCCGGTTTTTTCCTCGGCCTTGCCAGCGGTGTAGGCGGCGCGGCTGCCCTTCCAGCCGAGCAGTTCGCGCATCGCGTAGCCGCCGGGCACGTGCCACAGCGCGCCATGCTCCAGTTCGCCATCGGCGCCGACGATGGCGCCCTTGCCGTAGGTGGCGATCTGCTCGAGCGGCACGTCCATGGCGGCATGCAGCCGGTGCGCCATGTCGACGCCCACCGGGTCGAGCAGCGCCATCATCGGCAGGATGTCGGGCTCGTAGCGGCCCGCGAACGGATTGGTCAGCACCGCGCCGATGGCACCACGCACCAGCGGGGTGTCGGCGCGCGGTCCGAACTCGTGGTGGATGTGCTCGACCTGGGTGAAGACGCGGCGGATTTCGATCATGAAAAAGAACCTTGCTTTTCGTTAAGCAAATACTGAACCAACGGATTTCGGCGACTCTGCATCGAGCGCCTTCGAGCATAAGGGTTCGACAAGTCTCCACTGCCCCTGGCAAACGAGTAGAGCGGCCCATACGAGCCCTCCTTTTTGCAGGACCTTGGCGCATATCGCGCCCGTATCGAGTGCGCTGCGCACCTGCGCGGGGGCCAGCGCGGGCACGTCGACGGTGACGAGGGTGTCGCCGAGGTCGCTGTCGTCCTTGCACTCGCTCGCCGGGCGGCGCGCGATGGCCTCGTCGTCCACGTCGACGGCGTTGGCGATCACTGTCGCGGCGGCATCGGCCTGCGCTGCGGTGGCGGCCAGCACCGTCACGCTGTCGGCGATACCCAGCGAGAAACTGCGCCCGCGCCAGCCGCTGGTGGCGACGCCGCGCACGGGCTGGTCGGCGCGCAGCTCGAACTGGCCGTCGGTGGTAAGGACGCCGCCTTCGCCGGCCAGATGGCCGCGCAGGTCGAAGCGCGCGATGTCGGCGAACACGCCCACGCGCGCGGACTGCCCCGGCGCAAGATGCAGCGCGATGTCGCCGCCGTTGTTGATCCACGCGCGCTCCACGCCGGGGCGCTCGTAGAACGCGATGAGTTCCTGCGCAACCGAGCCGGCCACCGCCGCCATCGGTGTGATGAACATCGGCGAAAAAGCGGCGCAGGCATCCCACATGCGGCGTGCCACCACGTTGCGCGGGCGCATCTTGTCCACGACGGGCAGGCGCAGCAGCGGCAGCTCACGCACGAGCTCGTCGAGCACGTGGACGAAGCGCGCCCACGCCGCGTCGTGCGCGGCGGCCACGGCGTACGGGTCGCCATGCGCCTCGGCCACGATATCGATCGGGCCGTGGTTGAAATGCCAGCGGCTCTTGTCGAGCGCTGTGCGTTGGGCGGACATGATCAGCCCAGCATCGGGGCGTGGCCCAGGGGCCACGGGTTGGCGTCGTCCACCGCGAGCCATTGGCGCGCGAGCGGTGCGCCGTCTTCCTGCCATGCACCGCGAGCGAGCGCCTGCTCGAGCGGGAAGATGTGTTCGACGTGGCCGCCGAGCGCCTCGTAGTCGTCGCGCCGCATGCTGAATTCGATGGGCGCGACGATGGCCGGCGTGGGCACGGTGCCGAAGCTGTTGTCGGGCATGCGCATGACGTCGGCCATCACCGTGATGCCGCCGCCGGGCCACACATAGGCCGGCGCGCCGCCGCAGGTGACGTTGACCAGCGCGCGCTTGATGGCGCGCGTGAGCAGCACAGGGTTCTCGGTGACGCCCGCGCGCAGGCTGCCGCCCGCACCGCCGAGGAACAGCACCGTGCAAAGCGACGGTTCGCAGTTCTCGCCGATGCGGTCGACGATGCGCTTCACTTCGGGCGGCATCGGCTGCTCGACGGGCTTGAGCGCGTCGTCGAGCACGTACCACTGCGCGTGCTCGCCGGTGGTCGATGTCATGAGCAGGCGCAGGCCGGGGCGGGCGACGCCCTCTTCCCAGCCCTCGATGATCGCGAGCGGATCGGCGATGTCGGTGCCGCCCCAGCCGTTGCCCGGGTTCGCCACCTGGAAGTAGCGCCCCGGCGTGGACTTGCGCCCCAGCATCTGGATGCCCGAGGGCGCCATGTCGAGGCAGCGTCCGGCCTGGTGCTCGGTGAGCACGCCGGTGATGTGGTCGTCGACCACGACCACCTCGTCGGCCACGCCGGCAAACTGGCGCGCGAAGATGCCGACCGCGGCCGAGCCGCAGCCCACGCGCATGCGCTGCTCTTCCACGCCGTTGACGATGGGCGCCTTGCCGGCCTGGATGACGAGGGTGGAGCCGCCGTCGATGGTGCACTCCACCGCCTTCTTGTTGCCCAGCAGCTGCATCAGCTCGGCCGTCATGCGGCCTTCCTTCTTGCTGCCGCCGGTGAGGTGGTGCACGCCGCCGAGCGAGAGCATCTGCGAGCCGTATTCGGCCGTGGTCACGTGGCCCACGACCTCGCCGCGGTAGCGCACGTTGGCCTGCTCGGGGCCGAGGAAGCGGTCGGTGTCGATCTTCACCTTGAAGCTGCAGTAGCTGAAGATGCCTTCGGTGACGACGGTGACCATGTCCACGCCCTGGGCCTTGGAGGCCACGATGAAGGGGGCGGGCTTGTAGTCGGGATAGGTGGTGGAGGAGCCCACGCCGGTGACGAAGACTTCGTCGGCGTGCAGCAGGTCGCCGTTCCAGTCGGGGCTGGCGGGGGCCTCTTCGGCGCCGGGCCGGTTGAAGGGCACCAGCGCGGGCTTCTCGCTCTCGACCGTGCGGCGCAGCAGCACCACGGGATCGACGCGCACCAGCACGCCCTCCTTGTTGGCGTAGCGGTCGCAGGCGCCGGTGCGGCCGTCGGAGATCTGGCAGAGCACCGGGCAGGCGTTGCACTCGACCTTGGCCGTGCTCATGCGCTCGTTGCGCAGCGGCGCCTTGCCGAAGGCGCTGCTGCCGGCTTCGGCCACCACGGGCATGTCCATGCCGGGGAGGCCATCTGTCTTGGTGTGTTCTGTCATCGGGGCGATCTCGTGGGCGTTCGGTGGTGAGCGAAAGGCAAATCCAGGCTGCCGGGGTTTGCAACAAACGTGCCGTCCGCCCGCTTGTGCATCGACTTCCGTTTGTGTAGCATTCCCTACACTTTCATGTTGCATTCACTACATCAAAGGTCAATGTAGCAAACGGGCCCGATGCTTGCAATGGTGTTTTCTCGCGGTGTTCATCGGGGTTTCTCCGACCAACGACAATGGAGGGTTCGGAGCCGGCCGGCGGCTTGCGCCCCAAAGGCGTGCACGCAGGCTCAGCCAACCTCCCCTGTTACCAACCAACTCTTGAGTTCCGTATGAGTGCATTCAGCGAAGAACGCGTCCTGAGCGTCCACCACTGGACCGATCGCCTGTTCACCTTCACCACCACGCGCGACCCGGCGCTTCGCTTCTCCAACGGTCATTTCACGATGATCGGCCTGAAGGTCAACAACAAGCCCCTGCTGCGCGCGTACAGCATCGTGAGCCCGAACTACGAGGAGCATCTCGAGTTCCTGAGCATCAAGGTGGAAGACGGCCCGCTGACCTCGCGCCTGCAGCACATCCAGGTGGGCGACACCATCATCGTGGGCCGCAAGCCCACCGGCACGCTGCTGATCGACTACACGCTGCCTGCCAAGCGCCTGTACCTCTTCGGCACCGGCACCGGCCTCGCACCGTTCATGAGCATCATCCGCGACCCGGACACCTACGAGAAGTTCGAGCAGGTCATCCTGGTGCACGGCGTGCGCCAGGTCGACGAACTGGCCTACCACGACCTCGTGACCGACCACTTGCCCAAGCACGAGTTCCTGGGCGAGATGATCGAGAAGCAGCTGCTGTATTACCCCACGGTCACGCGCGAGGAGTTCCGCAACCAGGGCCGCATCACCGACCTGATCGAGAGCAACAAGCTCACCGACGACCTCGGCCTGCCGCCGCTGAACGTCGAGGAAGACCGCGTCATGCTGTGCGGCAGCCCCGGCCTGCTGGTCGACCTGAAGCACATCCTGGAGGCTCGCGGCTTCAAGGAAGGCAACACGTCGACCCCCGGCGACTACGTCGTCGAGCGCGCCTTCGCAGAGAAATGAAAGCCCCCCGGCTTTTCACTCGCTGCGCTCGTGTAACTCCACCCCCCATGGGGGAGGCGCGGTCCGCCTTGGGGCGGCCCGGCGGCGACCGCCTCGCCCTTCATTCCGGCCGCTGATGGAACGCAAGGCAGTCACCAAGCCGCAGCGCCGCACGGGCGTGCGCGAGGCGGCTGCCCAGGCCACGCGCGACAGCATCCTGAAGGCCGCGACCAAGGTCTTCGCCAGGTACGGCTACGACGGCGGCAGCGTGGAGAAGATTTCCAAGGCCGCGAAGTCGTACGACCGGATGATCTACTACTACTTCGGCAGCAAGGAAGGCCTCTTCATCGCGGTGCTCGAAGGCATCTACCAGCGCATGGACGACGCCGAGGCCGCCATCGCGCTCGACGCCTCGCGGCCGGTGGACGCGCTCACCGAAGTCATCCGCTTCGTGCTGGGCTATTACCGCAAGAATCCCGAGTTCGTCACGCTGCTGAACACCGAGAACCTGCACAAGGGCCGGCACATTTCGAAGTCGCTGCGCGCACGCGAATACTCGTCGCGCGCGGTGGCGATCATCGAGGAGATCCTGGCGAGCGGCGCCGCGCAGGGCCTGTTCCGCAAGGACCTGGTGGCGCGCGACATCTACCTGCTGATTGCCTCCACCGGCTACTTCTACACCTCCAACCGGCACACGCTCACCGCCTTCCTCGGCGAGCCGCTGGAGTCGCCCGAGGCGATCGCGCACTGGGAAGACTTCGTGATCGAGACCGTGCTGCGCACCGTGCGCGCGGACGAAGTGCAAGACAACACCCCACCCCACGAGGAAAACACGAAATGGCAGAAATCGCAGCCGGCGGCAAGTCGGGCAAGGTCGTCATAAGGAACATCGGGCTGCTGCTCTCGGGCGACATCGACAAGCCCATCCTCGATGCCGACACCATCGTCGTGAACGACGGCCTGATCGTCGCGATCGGCAAGGAAAAGGACTGCGACCTCGAAGGCGCCGTCACCGTCATCGACGCGAAGAAGACCTGCGTGGCCCCCGGCCTGATCGACAGCCACGTGCACCCGGTGTTCGGCGACTGGACCCCGCGCCAGGGCCAGCTCGGCTGGATCGACTCCACCATGCACGGCGGCGTGACCACCATGATTTCCGCCGGAGAGGTGCACCTGCCCGGCCGTCCCAAGGACATCGTCGGCCTGAAGGCCCTGGCCATCACCGCGCAGCGCGCCTTCGACAACTTCCGCCCCGGCGGCGTGAAGGTGCTGGCAGGCGCGCCCGTCATCGAGAAGGGCATGGTCGAGAGCGACTTCAAGGAACTCGCCGAGGCCGGCGTGGGCCTGCTCGGCGAAGTGGGCCTGGGCTCGGTCAAGGCCGGCTACGAGGCCAAGGAGATGGTGGCCTGGGCGCGCAAGTACGGCATCCAGAGCACGATCCACACGGGGGGCCCGTCCATTCCCGGCTCGGGGCTGATCGACAAGGACGTGGTGCTCGAGGCCGACGCCGACGTCATCGGCCACATCAACGGCGGCCACACCTCGCTGCCCGAGGCGCACGTGTGCGAGCTCTGCGAGAAGAGCTCGCGCGCCATCGAGATCGTGCACAACGGCAACGAGAAGGTCGCCATCGCGGCGGCGAAGGCCGCGCTGGAGCTCAAGTGCCCGCACCGCGTGATCCTCGGCACCGACGGCCCGGCAGGCTCGGGCGTCCAGCCGCTGGGCATCCTGCGCATGGTGGCGATGCTGTCGTCCATCGCGAACATACCGGCCGAGCTGGTGTTCTGCTTCGCGACAGGCAACACCGCGAAGATCCGCAAGCTCAACTGCGGCCTCGTCGAGGTGGGCCGTGCCGCCGACTTCGTCTTCATGGACCGCGCGCAACATTCGCCCGCGCCGGGCCTGCTCGAGAGCGTGCAGCTGGGCGACATCCCGGGCGTGGGCATGGTGATGATCGACGGCATCGTGCGCTGCGGCCGCAGCCGCAACACGCCGCCTGCGACGGAGATTCCGGTCGTCGTCTCGGGCGCGCACTGAGCGCGCCGCACCGCCGGCCTCAGCCGTTGCGGTGAGACCGGAAGACGAGATAACGCGCCGACAGGAAGTTGGCGCTCATGCCCGCGAGGCTGCCCAGCGCCACGCCGAGCGCCGCGGCCCAGCGGCCTTCCACCCAGTGCAGCGTGAGCACGTAGGCACCGTAGTTGAGCACCGCGCCCGCGGTCATGGTCGCGAGATAGCCCAGGTATTCGCGCCAGATGGAACGGCCGGCCGCCGCGCTGGCCGCGAAGGTGTAGCGGCGGTTGAAGGCCCAGGTGGTGGTCGCCGCCGCGAGGAACGACACCACGCGCGCCGCGTACCAGCCCAGCAGCGGCGCCAGCAGGTACAGCACCACCACGTCGACCACGAGCCCGATCACGCCGACGGCGGCGAAGACGAGGAACTCGCGGCCTATCTTCATCGTGGGCCGGCCGCCAAGCCGCGCGACACCCGTTCGCGCACGCTCGGAATCGCGAGGTAGCTCAGCCGCTTGGCCTCACGTCGGCCCAAGGTGATGGCTTGCATGATGACGCCGCACACGAAGGACAGCATCGCCGCCAGCATCGCCCCGGTGGCCAGCACCGCGGTGGGCAAGCGGGGCACCAGCCCGGTCTGCACGTAGGTCATGAAGACCGGCACGACCAGCGCGACCGACATCAGCGCCAGCAGCGCGCCGATGATCGAAAAGAACTGCAGTGGCCGTTCGCTCACGAACAGCTTGCAGATGGTCTTGAGGATGCGCCAGCCGTCGCGGTAGGTCGAGAGCTTGCTCACCGAGCCTTCGGGACGCGTGCTGTAGGCGGTGGCTTCCTCCGCATAGGGCATGCGCAGTTCGAGCGCGTGCACGGTGAGCTCGGTCTCCGTCTCGAAGCCCCGCGACAGCGCCGGGAACGACTTGGCATAGCGCCGCGAGAACACGCGATAGCCCGAGAGCATGTCGGTGAGCCCGCCGCCGAAGAGCTGCGCCACCGCGCCCGTGAGCATGCGGTTGCCGAAGCGGTGGCCCGCGCGGTAGGTGTGCACGTCCTGGCCGTCGTCCACGCGGCTGCCGACCACCATGTCGAGGTTGTCGTTCACCAGACGTTCGACGAGGCGCGGCGCGGCGCCCGCGTCGTAGGTGGCGTCGCCGTCGGTCATCACGTACACGTCGGCGTCGACGTCGGCGAACATGCGCCGCACCACGTTGCCCTTGCCTCGCAGGGCCACGTGGGTGACGGTGGCGCCGGCCGCGCGCGCCACGGCGGCCGTGTCGTCGCTGGAGTTGTTGTCGAAGACGTGGATGTCGGCTTCCGGCAGCGCGGCGCGAAAGCCCCGAACCACCTGTTCGATGGCCAGCGCCTCGTTGTAGCAGGGGATGATCACGGCGACGCGCAGGCCGCTGCCTCCGAGGCCTTGCCGGGTACTGCTGGAGATGTCTGCCGCGTCGTTCATGGTGCGACGGGAAGGATACGGTAGACCCGGCTGCCGTCCTTCTGGTATTCCACGGCGAAGTACTTGTCGAAGTCGATGCGCGCGGTGAAGACCGGCACCACCGAATCGGGCAGCACGATGGCAACGAAGCCCATGCCCGAGAGCTTGCGCGCGAGATCGCCGCCCGACAGGCGCCCGAAGTCGGTGTAGCGCCAGGGCCCGAGGGTGTCGCCCCAGATGGGGTTGGGGCCGTAGTAGATCGCCTCGTTCAGCGCGATCTGATAGACGCGACCCTTGGCGTTGCGCCGCAGGTAGTCCATGGCCGCGTAGCCCGGCACGTGCTTGCGCAGCACGGCTTCACGGGCCTCCGGCGTGGTGGCGACCAGCGCGACCTTGGCAGCCGTCTGGCGCACGGAAACCGCGGCCAGCACCGCCAGCAGCAGCACGATCGCCCAGTCGCCCACGCGGGCCGGGGTACGCGCGGTGACGGCGGCGGGCGGAACGTCGGCTGCCGCACCCTTGCCCCCGGCCAAGCGGCGAAAGCCCGCGGCGATCCAGCCGAACACCACCTGCCAGCCGACGGCCGCGATGGCCGCCAGCAGCGGGAACGAGGCCGTCAGGTAGCGCGGATAGCGCGAGGTCGCGACCCAGACGACCACCGAGTACAGGCAGAACCAGCCGGCCGCGCGCACCGCCGCGGAGCGCTTCCACAGCGGGCTGAACGGCGCGAAGAACACCGACCACAGCAGCGCGTTGGGCAGCTCGGCATGCACGCGCACGTCGGCCACCTGCTGCACGTAGTCGGCCGGCGTCCATTCGGTGAAGCCGAACACGCGCGCGCCGATGGGGTTGAAGGGGTCGCCGGTCATGATGGCATTGCGTGCGTACCAGTACACGCAGGGAATCAGGAAGCAGGCGAACATCAGCGCCCAGGCCTTGAGGCTGCGCTCGTGGCGGAAGACGAAGGGCGCCACCAGCGGCAGGAAGACCAGCGCCTGGTACTTCGAGCCCGCGGCCACGCCCAGGCAGAAGGCTGCCAGGCCGAGCCAGCGGATGCCACCGTGCACAGGCTTGCCGACCTCGGACTCGCGCCACCACCACAGCGCCACGCAGGCCGAGAGCACGAAGAGCGCCACGCCCATGTCGATCAGCGCGTTGGAGTAGTCGCCGAGCCCCAGCCAGATGGCCGCGCCGATGCACGCGGTGAGCCGGCCGGCATGCAGCATGCCCAGGCGGTAGACCATGACCACCGACAGCGCTCCGGCCAGGCCGTTCAGGAAGTGCGGCAGCACGTCGTCGCCCAGCTGCAGCGCACCGGCATACAGCAGGTTGTAGTTGTACGGGAACCAGGGGTAGCGCAGCCAGTCGTGGATGCCCAGCGAGCCTTGCTCGGCGACCTGCTGCGCATAGGGCAGGTGGTACATCAGCTCGTCGAAGGCAATGGGCGGCGCGAGCGGGGCGGCCAGCGCGGGCAGCACGACCAGCGCCAGCGCGATCGCCGCGACGCGCTCGACGTAGCTCCAGGGCGCCGCGGGCGGGTTCGCGAGCAACAGCGTGCGCCGCTCGCGCAGCCATGAGGGCAACTGGAGCGCCGCGGCTGCCACGCCGACGGCGACGATCGCCGCGGTCGCGCCGGGCCTGAAGGCTCCGAAGATGGCCAGGGCCTGGAAGGCGCAGATGAAGATTCCCACGCCCAGGGCCACGGCCATGGCGGCTTCGAGCCCCGCGTCGCGGCGCGGGGGAGGCGCGAGGCGGCCCAGCAGCGCGCGTCCATAGCCCCAGCAGCCCGTCACGAAAACCGCCAGGGCCGCGTAGTGCGCGGCTGCAAACATCAGCTTCTGAATAACGACTCCCGGTGCCGGACGGCCGCGCCGGCCGGCAGGTTCAAAGGTTGGGCGCGAGCAGGCGTTCGAGGTCGGCTTCGCTTTCCTTGCGCCGCGCGGCCTGGTCCTGTAACTGGTCGTGTCCGATCTTGCCGACGTTGAAGTACGTCGAATCGGGGTGGCTCAGGTAGAACCCGCTCACGCTGGCGGCGGGCATCATAGCGAGGCTTTCCGTCAGGCTCATGCCAATGTCCGCGCAGTTCAGAAGGTCGAACATGGGCTTCTTCACGCTGTGGTCGGGGCAGGCCGGGTAGCCGGGCGCGGGGCGGATGCCGCGGTACTTCTCCGCGATCATGTCGTCGTTGCTCAGGCTCTCGTCGCTCGCGTAGCCCCACAGGTCGGTGCGCACGCGATGGTGCAGCGCCTCGGCGAAGGCTTCGGCCAGCCGGTCGGCAAGGGCCTTGAGCATGATGGCGGAGTAGTCGTCGAGGTCGTCGACGAAGTACTTCTCCTTCTTCTCCACGCCCAGGCCGGCGGTCACGGCGAACATGCCGACGTAGTCCTTCACGCCGCTGTCCCTGGGCGCGACGAAGTCGGCCAGGCAGCGGCTCGGGCGCATCACGCCGTCGATCTCGTGCTTCTCGGTCTGCTGGCGCATGCCGTACCAGGTGAGCGCCACCTCGCTGCGCGATTCGTCGGTGTAGAGCTCGATGTCGTCGTCGTTCACGGTGTTGGCGGGCCAGAAGCCCACCACGCCGCTCGCGCTGAGCCAGCGGCCTTCGATGAGGCGCTTGAGCATGCGCTGGCCGTCGGCATACACGCGCACGGCCTCGGTGCCGACGATCTCGTCCTTCAGGATGGCCGGGAACGGGCCCGCCAGGTCCCAGGTCTGGAAGAACGGGCCCCAGTCGATGTACTTCGCGAGTTCGGTGAGGTCGAAGTTCCTGAACACGCGCCGGCCGATGAACTTCGGCACCGGCGGCAGGTAGCTGGCGAAATCGACGGGCGTCTTGTTGGCGCGCGCCTTGGCCAGCGGCCACAGCGGCACCTGCTTCTTGTTGGCGTGCTGCTCGCGCACCTTGACGTAGTCGGCGTTGATCTCCTCGATGTACGCGGCCGCCTGGTCGCTCAGCAGGCTCTGCGCCACGCTCACGCTGCGCGAGGCGTCGGGCACGTAGACCACCGGCCCCTCGTAGTGCGGCGCGATCTTCACGGCCGTGTGCACGCGGCTGGTGGTGGCGCCGCCGATCAGCAGCGGAATCTTGCGGATACGGAAGTGGTCGTCCTTCTGCATCTCGCCGGCCACGTACTGCATTTCTTCGAGGCTCGGCGTGATGAGGCCCGACAGGCCCACGATGTCCGCGCCCTCGACCTTCGCCTTCGCGAGGATCTCGTGGCACGGGACCATCACGCCCATGTTCACCACTTCGAAGTTGTTGCACTGGAGCACGACGGTGACGATGTTCTTGCCGATGTCGTGCACGTCGCCCTTCACGGTGGCGATGATGATCTTGCCCTTGGAGCGCACGTCGCGCCCGGCCGCCTCGTCCTGGCGCTTCTCTTCCTCGATGTAGGGAATGAGGTGCGCCACGGCCTGCTTCATCACGCGGGCCGACTTCACCACCTGCGGCAGGAACATCTTGCCCTGCCCGAACAGGTCGCCGACCACGTTCATGCCGTCCATCAGCGGACCTTCGATCACGTGCAGCGGACGGCCGCCCCTCGCGAGGATCGCGCGGTAGGCCTCTTCGGTGTCTTCGGTGATGAACTCGGTGATGCCGTGCACCAGAGCGTGCGACAGGCGCTGCGCCACCGGCACGGGCTGCTCGGGCGTGCCGCGCCATTCGAGCTTCTTGCTGTCGTCCTTGGCCGCGCCCTTGGCGCTCTCGGCGATCTCGACCAGGCGCTCGCCGGCGTCGGGGCGGCGGTTGAGCACCACGTCCTCCACGCGCTCGCGCAGATTCGGCTCGACTTCGTCGTACACGCCGACCATGCCGGCATTGACGATGCCCATGTCCATGCCCGCCTTGATCGCGTGGTACAGGAACACGGTGTGGATCGCCTCGCGCACCGGATCGTTGCCGCGGAAGCTGAAGCTCACGTTCGACACGCCGCCCGACACCTTCGCGCCCGGCAGGTTCTGCTTGATCCAGCGCGTGGCCTCGATGAAGTCGACCGCGTAGTTGTCATGCTCCTCGATGCCGGTGGCGATGGCAAAGATGTTCGGGTCGAAGATGATGTCCTCGGGCGGGAAGCCCACCTCGTCCACCAGGATGCGGTAGGCGCGCTCGCAGATCTCGATCTTGCGCGCGTAGGTGTCGGCCTGGCCCTTCTCGTCGAAGGCCATCACCACGGCGGCGGCGCCGTAGCGCTTCACCAGCTTGGCCTCGTGCTTGAACTTGTCGACGCCCTCCTTCATGGAGATCGAGTTGACGATGCCCTTGCCCTGGATGCAGCGCAGGCCCGCCTCGATGACCTCCCACTTCGAGCTGTCGACCATCACCGGCACGCGCGCGATGTCGGGCTCGCTGGCGATGAGGTTGAGAAAGCGCACCATCGCGGCCTTGCTGTCGAGCATGGCCTCGTCCATGTTCACGTCGATCACCTGCGCACCGTTCTCGACCTGCTGGCGTGCCACCGCCAGCGCTTCTTCGAACTGGCCGTTGAGGATCATGCGCGCGAAGGCCTTGGAGCCCGTGACGTTGGTGCGCTCGCCGATGTTGACGAACAGCGTGCCTTCGCCGATGGAGACCGGCTCCAGGCCTGAAAGCTTCATGGGAGGCGGCATTGGGGAAGACATGGTTGGACTCGGAGGCAAAAGCGGTTATTCGTGCGCGGGTTGGGGGAGTCTATCGCCCTCCCATACGCCGCAGGGGCTGCAGGAGTAAGTCCGAATCATGAAAGGGAAAGTCCGGATCGATCCGGCCCGGTCGGTTTCGCAGAATGAAAAGTGCACGCTCGTTCGTTTTTTGCGTGCCCCCACCCTACCAACCGACACAGGGAGTTCCGATGATTCGAATGAAGAGGAATGCGGCTTCGAGGACCGAGGCGACGGGCAGCAAACAGGGCGGCGCGGCCCGGCGGACGGCCGGCGCGCTGCTGGTGTGCGGCATGCTGGCGCTCGCGCCCCTGGCGCAGACGGCACAAGCGGCCAACACCAGCGCGCAGACGGCCTATCCGATCGTGCTGGTGCACGGCATGCTGGGTTTCGACACCATCGCCGGCATCGACTACTGGTACGGCATTCCGGGCGAACTGCGCGCGCAGGGCGCCAAGGTCTTCGTCGCCGAGGTGGCGGCCACCAACAGCAGCGAGGTGCGCGGCGAGCAGCTGCTCAAGCAGGTCAAGGACGTCCTGGCGCTGACCGGCGCGAGCAAGGTCAACCTGATCGGCCATTCGCACGGTGGCCCCACGGCGCGCTACGTCTCGGGCGTGGCGCCGCAGCTGGTGGCCTCCGTCACCACCGTGGGCAGCCCGCACAAGGGCAGCAAGGTGGCCGACGTGCTCGGCAACACGCTGCCGGACGGCAGCATCAGCCGCGCCGTGGTGGTGAGCGTGGTCAACGCGTTCTCCAGCCTCATCGGCATTCTCTCGGGCAACAACACACCGCAGAACGGGCTGGGTGCGCTGGATTCGCTCAACACCGCCGGCTCGGCGAAGTTCAACGCCAAGTTCCCCGACGGCGTGCCCACCACCGCCTGCGGCAACGGCACCGAGCTGGTCAACGGGGTGCGCTACTTCTCCTGGTCGGGCACCCAGCCGCTGACCAACGTGTTCGACGCCTCCGACTACGCGCTGTCGCTGACGAGCGTGGTGCACGGCGAGCCCAACGACGGGCTCGCATCGGCCTGCAGCTCGCACCTGGGCACCTACATCGGCAGCTACAGGCAGAACCACCTGGACGAGATCAACCAGATGCTCGGCCTGCGCGACCTTTTCTCGGTGAGCCCGGTGACGCTGTACGTGAACCAGGCGGCGAGACTGAAGCAACTCGGCCTCTGAGGAGACGATGCCCCGCAAGCTCATGCTGCCGCTCGCGGCGGCCGCGGCGGTGCTGGCCGCGGGCACCGCGTGGTGGCTGGCCGGCGGCGAGGAGGCTCCGGCTCCCGCGGTCGTATCGGCAGCCCTGCCGGCCACCTCGTCGGACCTTCCCGATGTCTCCAGATCCGCGCCAGACGCAAGCCCCCACGCCCCCGATCCGCTGCTGACGCCCGCCCTGCTGCGCATCTTCGAGCAGATGCTCGACGGCAGCCAGGCGCGCGACAAGGAAGGCCTGATGGCCGAGATGCGCGCCAGGATCGACAGGTACCTGCCGCCCGAATGGCGCATGCGCGCGCTCGGCCTGCTGGAGCGCTACATCGACTACCGCAACGCGCTGGAGGCGCTGCCGGCAGCCAACATCGGCGACCCGGCCGGGCTGCGCCGGATCCTCGATGCGCGCGCCGGCATCCGCTCGCGCTACTTCGCGCCCGAGGAAGTCGAGGGCCTGTTCGGCGCCGACGAGAAGTTCGACCGCTTCAGCGTCGAGAAGCTGGAGATCGAGCGCAACGCCAGCCTCACACCCGAGCAGAAACGCCAGGCGCTCGCGAAGACCGAGGAAACCTGGCTCACGCCCGAGCAGCGCGCCGACCGCACGGCCTCCGTTGCGCAACTGGCCGTAGGCGAGCAGACCGCCGCACTGGAAGCACGCGGCGCCAGTCCGCAGGAGCGTTTCGAGGAGCGCTCGAAGCAGTACGGCTACGAGGCGGCGCAGCGTCTCGCGACGCTCGACCGGCAGGAGCAGGACTGGCAGAGCCGCCTGTCGCGCTACGCCGCGGCCGACGAGGCCACGCGGGCACAGCTGCAGGCGGAACTCTTCACGCCGCAGGAGGCGCTGCGGCTGCAGGCCGCGCTCGAGATGCGGGTGGCCGAGCAAAAGAAAAAGGCGGCCACGCCGCCTTGATCCTCTCTTCCCGGGCGGCCCTCAGGCCGCCACCGGCACCTTCGCCGCGGCCGAGGCCGGCAGACCGAACACGCGATCGAAGGCCCAGTTGAAGACGAAGGTGTAGACCAGGAAGAACACCACCAGCCCCAGGTCCATCACCAGCGCCTGCCAGAGCGTGACGCCCAGGCCCCAGGCGAACATCGGCACCAGGAAGGCGATCAGGCCTCCCTCGAAGCCGATGGCGTGCGCGATGCGGCGGCGCAGGCTGCGTCCGCGCACGACCTGGCGCGACTCCCAGCGCTCGAAGAGCGAGTTGAAGACCAGGTTCCAGATCACCGCGATGACCGAGGCCGCCACCGCCATCGCGCCCGAATGGCCCAGGCCGGCATCCGTCATCAGAGCCAGGCCCGCGCTGGCGGCCACGATGGCGATGCCTTCGTAGAGGCTGATGTAGACGATGCGACGCTGAATCCCTTGCATGGCTTTCTCTCTGTGTTCGTTGATGCGATGACTGGACTTTATTTGTCCCGGGCTGATATAAAAAGTTAACTTGTTTCAGTTTTATTGAAAGATCGGCGCCATGGCCTTTTCCAGCGACAACGTCGAAGTCTTCCTGGCCGTGATTGACCACGGCTCCTTCTCTGCCGCCGCGCGGGCGCTGCGCCGGGTGCCGTCGGCGGTGAGCATGGCTGTCGCCAACCTCGAGGCCGAGCTCGACCTGCAGCTGTTCGACCGCAGCGGCCGCGAGCCCCAGCCCACGGCCGCAGCGCGCTCGCTGGAGCCGCAGGCGCGGCTGCTGGCGGCCCAGCTGAAGCAGCTTCAGGTTCAAGCGCTGGCGCTCACGCAGGGACTGGAAGACCGGCTCACGCTGGCCATCGCGCCCGAACTGCTGGCCGCACCGTGGACCGGCCCGCTGTCGGAACTGGCGCGGGAGCATCCGCTGCTGCAGGTGGAGGTGCTGGCCGCCCCACAGGCCGACGCGCTGGCGCTGCTGCACAGCGGGCGGGCGCAGTTGGCACTGGTCTTCGAGCGACCCAGCCTCGACGGGCGCGAAGGCTTCCAGGAAGTCGGCAGCGAGCTCATGGTGGCGGTGATGGCGCCCGACCATCCCGTGCTCGCCGCCAACGGCGGCCGGCTGCGCGAGGACCACCTGACCAACACCCGCCAGATCGTCGTGGCCGGGCGCGACCTCGCCACCAGCGACCCGCGCTTCGTGTTCGCGCGCCACGTCTGGCGCTCCGACAACGCGCTGGCCGCGCTGAGCCTGATCACCGCCGGGCTGGGCTGGGGCTGGCTGCCGCGCAACTTCGCGCGGCCCCATGTGGCGGCGGGCGCGCTGGTCGAGATTCCGTTCGAGAACCTCAGCAACGGGCTCGACCTGTGGGTGGACGTGGTGTGGTCACGTGAGCGCCCACTCGGCCTGGGAGCCCAGCATTTTGTGAATCTGATCGCCAAGGGACGGGCTGCGGCGGGCGAATGCAGTCCCAAAGTCAGCGGCGACACCATTGGCTCGCAAGACTAGACGACTGGTCTAATTGCCGCTAGAGTGCGGCCCATGAACGCCGCAGCCGCACCCATCACCGACGTCCGCCAGCACATCCTCGACGTGGCCCATCCGCTGCTGCTGCGAAAGGGCTTCACCGGCGTCGGGCTGGCCGAGGTGCTGGCGGCGGCGAAGGTGCCGAAAGGCTCGTTCTATCACTACTTCGGCTCCAAGGAAGTCTTCGGCGAGGCGGTTCTGGAGGCCTACTTCAGCGAGTACCTCGGGCGCACCGACGCCCTGCTGACCGAGGGGTCCGGCACCGCCGCCCAGCGCCTGATCGCCTACTTCGACGACTGGCTCGACTCCCAGACCGGCGAGGAGGCGCAGAGCCGCTGCCTCGTCGTCAAGCTTGGCGCCGAGGTCTGCGACCTGTCCGAGAGCATGCGCGCGGCGCTGGCGCGCGGCACCCGCGCCATCACCGACCGGCTCGCCGGCTGCATCGAAGCCGGCCAGGCCGACGGCTCGATCAAGGCGATGCCGCAAGGGCAGGACGCCCAGGGCGTCGCCGTCGCGCTCTACCAGCGCTGGCTCGGCGCCAGCCTGCTGGCCAAGATCACGCGCGACCGCTCGTCGCTGGACGCGGCGATGCGCGACACCCGGCAGCAGCTGGGCCTGTCTTCGGACCACTGAAGGAAATCACCCGGCGGGAGGCGAACGCGCTCCCGCTTTTTTTTGCCCACGCACTAGACGACTGGTCTATTAATCAAGGAGCCACGCCCCATGTCCCAGAACAGCAACGCCGTCGATACCGTCAACCGCCGCATCGTCCTCGCCGCCCGGCCGCGCGGCCTGCCGACGCCGGAGAACTTCCGGCTGGAGGAAGCCGCCGTCCCCGTGCCCGGCGAGGGCCAGGTGCTGCTGCGCACGCTGCACCTGTCGCTCGATCCGTACATGCGCCAGTTGATGGACGAGGTGCCGCCGCTCTATGCGCCCGCCTCGGTGCAAGTGGGCGAGCCGATGCCGGGCGGCACGGTCAACCGCGTCGTCGAGTCCCGGAATCCGCAGTTCCGCCCGGGCGATCTCGTGCTCGGCAACACCGGCTGGCAGGACTACGCGCTGTCCGACGGCCAGGACCTGATGCCGCTCGGCGACATGGCCCAGCCCTCGCTGGCACTCGGTGGGCTGGGCATGCCGGCCTTCACCGCCCACGTCGGCCTGCTCGACATCGGCCAGCCCAAGCCGGGCGAGACGGTGGTGGTGGCGGCCGCGACCGGCGCCGTCGGCTCGGTGGTCGGGCAGATCGCCAGGCTCAAGGGCGCGCGCGTGGTCGGCATCGCGGGCGGCGCGGACAAATGCCGCCACGCAGTCGAGGTGCTGGGCTTCGACGCCTGCATCGACCGCCACGACCCGGCGTTCGCATCGCGCCTCGCGGCCGCCTGCCCCGAGGGCATCGACGTCTACTTCGAGAACGTCGGAGGTGAGGTGTTCGACGCGGTGCTGCCGCTGCTCAACATCGGCGCGCGCGTGCCGGTGTGCGGGCACATCGCCGACTACAACAGCGAGACGCTGCCCACGGGCCCGAACCGGCTGCCGCTGCTGACGGCGGCGCTGCTGCAGAAGCGCATCCGCATGCAGGGCTTCGTCATCCTCGACCACTACGGCGAGCGCTTCGATGCGTTCCGGCGCGAGATGGACGAGTGGGTCGAGGCCGGCAAGATCACGCTGCGCGAGGACCGCATCGACGGCCTGGAGAACGCGCCGGATGCGTTCATCGGCCTGCTTCAGGGCCGCAACTTCGGCAAGCGCGTGGTGCGCGTCGCGGAAGACTGAGGCACCGGCCCTCAGTGCCGGTGCCCGCCGCCGTGACCTCCGCCATGGTCACCGCCACGGCCTCCCCCACGATGCCCACCGCCTCCTCCGGGATGCGGATGCGGCTTGCCCGGCGGCGGCCCTGGCCGGAACCCCGGCTGCGGCCGTGGCGGCCTGATTCCCGGGTCCACCGGCGGACGGATGCCCGGCGCGGGCGGTGGCCTGAAGCCCGGCGCGGGTGGCCGGAACCCCGGCCCCGGCTGCCACGGATGCGGTTGCCATCCGGGCCGTACCGGCGGCGGCGGACGCCAGCCCGCCACGGGCGGAGGCGGCCGGCCGCCCCACCAGCGCCGGTCGCCGTACCAGGGCCTGTCGCGGTAGTAGTCGGCCCAGTAGCTGCCGATGGCGAAGCCGATGATCGGCACGCCGATCAGCGCGCCGTACGTGGCCAGCGGCACGCGCTGCTCCTGGTAGGCGTAATCGAGGTTGCGCGCCCAGATCCAGCCGCGCCCGCCGTCGGGCAGCACCACGTCGCACCAGCCGTAGCCGCTGGTGCAGCCCACCACTTCGAGCGGCTGGCCTGGCCCGAGCCGCGCCACCAGCGGATAGTCGCCCGAAGGCCCCGCGCGCAGGTTGACCGCGCCGCGCGTGAAGGCCTGCTGCGCCTGCGCGGCGAGCGGCAGCACCAGGGCCAGCGCGCCGACGGCGGCCCAGCGCCAGGTGAGTGATGAGTTCATGGCAAGGCTCCTTGCGCCCCAGCGTAGGCCCGGGGGCTGGGGCCCGTCAATCGGCCGCGGACGCGACCGGAGCGCTCAAGCTGCCTCTTTGTAGAAGCCGGCGTTGTTGGTGCCCAGCACCCGGCCGGCCATCGGCGCGACGGCCTTGCCGATCGCCGCGATGTGGTCCGGCGTGGTGCCGCAGCAGCCGCCCACGATGTTCACCAGGCCCTCGGAGGCGAACTCGTGCAGCAGGCGCGAGGTGACCTCGGGCGTCTCGTCGAAGCCGGTGTCGCTCATCGGGTTGGGCAGGCCGGCGTTCGGGTAGCAGCTGATGAAGGTGTCGCCGGCCACGCGCGCCAGTTCCTGGATGTAGGGGCGCATCAGCGCCGCGCCCAGCGCGCAGTTCAGGCCGATGGCCAGCGGCTGCGAATGGCGCACGCTGTGCCAGAAGGCGGTGACGGTCTGGCCGCTGAGGATGCGGCCCGACGCGTCGGTCACCGTGCCGCTGATGATGAGCGGCAGGCGCTGCCCGCTGTTATGGAAATACTCGTCGACCGCGAACAGCGCGGCCTTGGCGTTGAGCGTGTCGAAGATGGTCTCGACCAGGATCACGTCGGCGCCGCCCTCGACCAGCGCCTCTGTCTGCTCGTAGTAGGCCGCGCGCAGTTCCTCGAAATTGACGTTGCGCGCGCCCGGGTCGTTCACGTCGGGGCTGATGCTTGCGGTCTTGGGCGTCGGGCCGAGGGCGCCGGCCACGAAGCGCGGCTTGTCGGGCGTGCTGAACTTGTCGCAGGCCGCGCGCGCGAGCTTGGCCGATTCGAGATTCATCTCGCGCGCCAGGTGCGCCATCTTGTAGTCCTCCTGCGCGATGGTGGTCGCGCCGAAGGTGTTGGTCTCGATGAGGTCGGCGCCCGCCGCGAGGTAGCCCTCGTGGATGTCGCGGATCACGTCGGGCCGCGTGAGCGAGAGCAGCTCGTTGTTGCCCTTCACGTCGCGCTCGAAGTCCTTGAAGCGCTCGCCGCGGTATTGCTCTTCCGTCAGCTTGAAGCGCTGGATCATCGTGCCCATGGCGCCGTCGAGGATGGCGATGCGCTTGGCGAGGATGCCGGGCAGGGCCTGGCCGCGGGTGTAGGTGACGGGCTTCATAGACCCCCGATTGTAGGAAGGGCCCCTGCCCCTGCCCGCGGTCAGCCCTTTGCGCGGCCTTCCACGAAGGCCAGCACCGCCTCGATCATCCGCCGCACGTGCGGCTGCACGCCCGCCGCCACCTCGGGCAGGTAGTCGAAGGGCAGCTTCTCCTGCATGTAGCTCGACTGCGTCATCTCCAGCTGCACCGCGTGCACGTTCTGCGCGGGGTTGCCGTAGTTGCGCGTGATGTAGCCGCCGGTGAAGCGGCCGTTGAGCACGCCGGTGTAGCCGGTGGCGCTTTCTGCGATGCCAAGCAGCGTCTGCGCGAGCGACGGGTCGCAGCTGATGCCCTTGCCGGTGCCCAGGTTCAGGTCGGGCAGCTTGCCGTCGAAGAAGCGCGGCAGCACCGAGCGGATCGAGTGCGCGTCCCACAGCGCGGCCACGCCGTGCTGCGCGCGGATGCGGGCGAGCTCCTCGGCGAGCTTGGCGTGGTAGGGCTGCCAGATGGCTTCGCGGCGCTCGGCGACTTCGGCATCGCCCGGCACGTCGGCGGCGTCGGCGTACAGCGGCGTGTCGTCGAAGGTGTCGACCGGGCACAGGCCCGTCACGCTCTGGCCGGGGTAGAGGCTCGCGCCGTCCGGCGGACGGTTCAGGTCGATCACGTAGCGCGAATGCGTCGCCACCAGCACCGAGGCGCCCAGCTCGTCGGCGAAGTCGTAGAGGCGCTCGAGGTGCCAGTCGGTGTCGGGCACCTGGCGCGCCTCGTCGGTGAGGCGCGCGGCCAGCGCGGGCGGCACGTGGGTGCCGACGTGCGGCATCGAGATCAGCAACGGGCGCGTGCCCTGGCGGAAGCGGAAAGGAGGTTCGGCGGTGGTGAAGGCCATGGTGGGGTCGATCAATCCTGTAGCAGTTGGGTGCGCGCGGCCACGAAGGCGGTGGCGGCTTCGTCGTGCAGCGCGTGGCGCCCGGCCGAGACGCGCGGCCGGCCCGCGACCCAGACGCCCTCGATGGCCGAGGTGCGATGGCTCGCGAAGACGTGGGCGGAAAGCATATCGGGCGCGGGCAGTCCCTGCAGCGCGATGTGCGAGGCATCGAGCACCGCGAAGTCGGCCTGCTGCCCCGCCGCGAGGCCGGCCGTGGCGCGGCCCGAGGCCCGCGCCCCGCCCTGCACCGCCTCCAGCGTCAGCGCGCTGGCCACATGCGGCTGCGCCGCGCTGGCGCCGACGTTGCGCTGGCGCCGGGCCAGGCGCTGGCTGTATTCGAGCATCAGCAGTTCCTCGGCCGCGTTCACGCTGGCGTGGCTGTCGGAGCCCACGCCCCAGGCGCCGCCGTGGCTGCGCCACTTGGCGAAGTCGAAGATGCCGTCGCCGAGGTTCGCCTCGGTGGTCGGGCACAGACCCGCCACCGCGCCGCTGCGGGCCGCGTATTCGTATTCGGCGTCGTTCATGTGCGTGGCGTGCACCAGGCACCAGCGCTCGTCCACCGGGGCGTGGTCGAGCAGCCATTCGACCGGGCGCAGGCCGCTCCAGGCGACGCAGTCGTCCACTTCCTTGGTCTGCTCGGCAATGTGGATGTGGATGGGTGTGGTGCGGTCGATGGCTTCGAGCCCCGCGATGGCATCGCGCAGGCCTTCCGGCGGAACGGCGCGCAACGAGTGCGGCGCCAGGCCCAGGCGCGCGCCCTGCGCATCGCACTGCGGCTTGAGCGTTTCGAGCAGGCGCAGCATCGATTCGGTGGAGCGCACGAAGCGGCGCTGTCCTTCGGTGGGCGGCTGCTCGCCGAAGCCGCCGGTCTGGTAGAGCACCGGCAGCAGCGTGAAGCCGATGCCCACCTTCTTCGCCGCGCGCAGCAGCGCGAGGCTCAGCGTGGCGTCGTCGGCATAGGGGCGGCCGTCCACGTCGTGGTGCACGTACTGGAACTCGCACACACCGGTGTAGCCCGCTTCGAGCATCTCGGCATAGAGCCAGGTCGCGATGGCTTCCATGTGCTGCGGGCCCAGGCGCGCGGCAAAGCGGTACATCAGCGTGCGCCAGCTCCAGAAGCTGTCGTGCTGCTCGGCGCGGTGCTCGGTGAGGCCCGCGAAGGCGCGCTGGAAGGCGTGCGAATGCAGGTTGGGCATGCCGGGGATCACGGGGCCGCGCGCGGCCTCGGTGCCGGCGGGGCGCTGCGCGCCGGCCTGCACCTGCGTGAGCCGGCCCGCGTCGTCCCACGCCAGCAGCACGTTGCGGGCCCAGCCTTCGGGCAGCAGCGCGTCGGCAGCGAAAAGGGTGTTTGTCGTCATGCGTTGGCTCCAATGGCAATGCGCCCTTGCCGCACCACCGTGCGCACGGGCTGCTGTCCGAACCAGTAGGCGAGCTCGGCCGCCTCGCGCACGTTCCACAGCACGAAGTTGGCGGGCATGCCGGGCGCTATGGCGCCGTGCGTGTCCTGCAGGCCCAGCGCGCGCGCGGCGTGCACGGTGACGCCGTCGAGCGCCTCGGGCACCGTGAGGCGGAACAGCGTGCAGGCCATGTTCACCATCAGCAGCAGGCTCAGCGCGGGCGAGGTGCCGGGGTTGTGGTCGGTCGACACCGCCATCGGCACGCCCGCGGCGCGCAGCGCGGCGATGGGCGGCAGGTGCGTGTCGCGCAGCGTGTAGTAGGCGCCCGGCAGCAGCACGGCCACGGTGCCGGATCTGCGCATCGCCGCGATGCCCTCGGCCGACAGGTGCTCGATGTGGTCGCACGAGAGCGCGCCGTAGCTCGCGGCTAATGCGGCGCCGCCCATGTCAGAGAGCTGCTCCGCATGCAGCTTCACCGGCAGGCCCAGCGCCTTCGCGGCCCTGAAGACCTGCTCGGTCTCGGCGAGCGAGAAGGCGATGCGCTCGCAGAACACGTCCACCGCGTCGACCAGGCCTTCGGCCGCGAGCGCGGGCAGCATCTCGCGGCAGACGAGATCGATGTACTCACCGCTGCGGCCCGCGTACTCGGGCGGCAGCGCATGCGCGCCGAGAAAAGTGGTGCGCACCGTCACGCCGTACGCCTCGCCCAGGCGCCGCGCCACGCGCAGCTGCTTGCGCTCGTGCTCCAGCGAGAGGCCGTAGCCCGACTTGATCTCGATGGCGCACACGCCGTCGGCCAGCAGTTGTTCGAGCCGCGCGGCGGCCTGCGCGAAGAGCGTGTCCTCGTCGGCCTCGCGCGTGGCGCGCACCGACGAGACGATGCCGCCGCCGGCCTTCGCCACTTCTTCGTACGTGGCGCCCGCCAGGCGCATCGCGAATTCGTTGGCGCGCTGGCCGCCGTAGACGAGGTGCGTGTGGCAATCGACCAGCCCCGGCGTGACGAGCGCGCCACCGCCGTCGTGCGGCGCGAGGGCGGCGAATTCAGCCGGCAGCGCGCTTCGGGCGCCGACCCAGCGGATCGCGCCCTGCTCCACCACGATGGCGCCTTCGACATTCGCATCGGCGGCGAAGCGGATGCCGCTCCAGAGGCCGTCGGCGGAGGGAAGTTCGTTGACGGATTTCATCGTCACTCCTGTTGTTGCGTCGGCAGGATGCGCACCGCGAGCAGCCGCGCGCCGGCACCCTCGGGCAGCGCCTGCCAGCCACGCGCGGCATCGGCCCACTGCAGGCCTTCGCCCTCGCCGCAGGCTTCGTCGTCCAGGCGCCAGGCACCGCGCAGCGCCAGCAGCACGCCATGCGGCGCGGGCTCGATGGCCGTGGCGCCGTCCAGCAAGCGGACTTCGGCGCGCCACTGGCCGCGCCGCGTCATCACGTTGAAGTCGTTCGAGGCGCCGCCGAGCAGCGTGCAGTCGATGGCCTCGTCGCCGCTGAAAGCGAATGGCTGCAGTGCGGTGTCGAGCCGGTGTTCGATGCGCCCTTCGTGCGTGAAGAGCCGCACGCCGTCGCCCTCGAGCAGCGTGATGCTGCGGTCCACGCCCGCGAATACCGAGAACGGCCCCGACGCCGCGATGGTGGCGATGCTCACGCGCCAGCCGAAGCTGTCGAGCCCCGCGCCCTGCGGCCAGCTGGCGATCTCCTGCGTGGTGCCGCCGCCGTTCTTCCACGGCGTGGCGGGCAGGGAGGTGCGCGAGAAGCGACGAAGCACGCCGGTCATCGCACCATCCCGCCCTGGCGCAGTCGCTGTTCGAAATGCCGCAGCACCAGCGTCATCGTGCCGGTGAGCACGAAGTACACGACCGCGATGGCCAGGTACACCTCCAGCGAGCGGTACGACACGCTGATGATCTTCTGCCCCTCGTGCATCACGTCGTGGATGGTCAGCAGCGACACCAGCGCCGAGTTCTTGATGAGCGCGATGAACTCGTTGCCCAGCGGCGGGATCATGCGCACCACCGCCTGCGGCAGCACGATGTGGCGCATCGCGAGGCCGGGCGTCATGCCCAGCGACTGCGCCGCCATGGTCTGGCCCTTGTCGATCGACTGGATCGCGCCGCGCACGATCTCCGACACGTAGGCGCCCGAATACACGCCGAGCCCCAGCACGCCGCACACGAAGGCCGGCAGCAGGATGCCGAAGTGCGGCAGGCCGAAGAACAGGATGAACAGCTGCACCAGCAGCGGTGTGCCACGGATGGCCGCCACGTAGGCCGTGCAGATGCCGTAGAGCCAGCGCCGCTTTGGGTTCAGCCGGCCGATGCCGACCAGCAGGCCCAGCACGCAGCCCAGCGCCAGCGCGCAGGCGGTGATTTCCACCGTGACCAGCGCGCCGCGCAGCAGGTCGTGCCAGCCTTCCCAGACGGGCGAGAAATCGAGATCCATGGCGGGCTTACTTGGCGGCCGTGCTGAACCACTTCTTGACGATCTGGTCGTAGGTGCCGTCCGCTTTCAGCTTCTCGATGGCACCGTTCACCGCCTTGGTCAGCTCGGGCGTGTCCTTGCGGATGGCCATGCCGTATTCCTCGGTGGTGATCTGCTCGGGCAGCACCTTCAGGCCGCCGCGCGTGCGCACGTACTGGTAGGCGGCGGGCTTGCCCGTCACGGCGGCGTCGGCGCGGCCGATGTCGACGAGGTTGAACATCTCCTGGTTCTTCTCGACTTCCATCAGCTGCACCTGCGGGAATTTCTCCTTCGTGTAGCTCACCGACTTGGTGCCCACCTGCACGCTGACCTTCTTGCCGTTGATGTCGGCCGGCGTCTTGATGGCCGTGTTGCCGTCCTTCACCATCACCACGAGGCCGCCCGCGTAATAGGGCACGGTGAAGTCGACCACCTTCTTGCGCTCGTCGGTGATGTAGATGCCAGAGACTGCCATGTCGAAGCGCTTGGAGATCAGGCCCGGCACGAGGCCCTTGAAGTCGATGTCGATCCATTCGATCTTGCGGCCCAGCGTCTTGCCGACGGCCTCGACCAGCTCCACGTCGAAGCCGGTGCGCTTGCCGTTCTCCACGAATTCCATCGGCGGGAAGGTGGCGTCGGTGGCCACGCGCAGCGGCTCGCCCTGCGCATGCGCGGCACCCGCGAAACCGAAGATGGCAAGGCCGGAGAGTGCGGCGGCGACGATGGAACGGCGGGTGTTCATGGCGATGGGCTTTCGTGGTGTGAGTGGAGGTGAGAGGGAAAGAAAAGAAAGAAGAGCTGGCGTGGCTACTGCAGCGCCCGCGAGATGCGCGCCGCCGTGACGACGGTCATGTGCAGCAATGCAGCTTCCATGCCCTCGACGCGCGTGAGCGGTGCCATCAGCGTGATCGCGCCGCGCAGGCGGCGGCCCGGGGCCAGCACCGGCGCGCTCGCGCCCCACACGCCGGCGTCGACCTCGCCGTGAGTCACGGCATGGCCGGCCTCGCGGATGGCGTCGAGTTCGGCGGCGCGCTCGGCGCGGCGCTCGGGGCTTTCGCCGAGGCCGTCGAGCAGGGCGTCGCGCTGGTCGATCGGCATGTGGGCCAGCAGGCACTTGGCGCTGGCGCCGTCGCGCGCGGGCACGCTGCGGCCGCGGTCGAAGGAGCAGCGCAGCGACTGTTCGCTGTCGATCATCTCCAGGCACACGACGCGGTCGTTCACCGCCGTGACCAGCGCCACGCTCTCGTGGCTTTGCTGCGCCAGCAGGCGCATGTCGGCGCGCGCGGCGATCACGAGGTCGGAGTTGCCGTCGAAGCCGGTGGCCAGCTGCACGCTGACCGGGCCCGGCGAGTAGCGGCCATCGGACTCCATCACGAAGCCCCAGCGACGCAAGGTGGCGATCTGCCGGTACAGCGTGCTTTGCGAGAGACCCGTGGCCCGCACCAGCTCGGCCGCCGTCATCGACGCCTTGCTCTGCGCCAGCACCGACAGCACGAAGAGCGCGCGGTCGTTGGCGGGGGCGTCGGTCGGGGTCGTCATGCGGTCGATCGGATGAATGGAACCGGCGTGCAGTATCTTGCCCGCCGTTCCCACTTCCAAGCCCGTATTCCCATCGAGTGGGAATGGGCCTGCTTTTTCTTTCTACCTTCGGCTTAAGGTGCCGCCGTTCTTCGCGGCGGCGCCCGCCCTCACTTCACCATCGGCAGCTTAAGGCCCTGCTTCTTCGCGGTGGCGACGGCAATGTCGTAGCCCGCGTCGGCATGGCGCATCACGCCCGTGGCCGGGTCGTTGAAGAGCACGCGCTCGATGCGCCTGGCGGCCGCGTCGGTACCGTCGCAAACGATCACCACGCCCGAGTGCTGCGAATAGCCCATGCCTACGCCGCCGCCGTGGTGCAGGCTGACCCAGGTGGCGCCGCCTGCGGTGTTGAGCAGCGCGTTGAGCAGCGGCCAGTCGCTCACCGCGTCGGTGCCGTCCTTCATCGCTTCGGTCTCGCGGTTGGGGCTGGCGACCGAGCCGGTGTCGAGGTGATCGCGGCCGATGACGATGGGCGCCTTCAGCTCGCCGTTCTTCACCATCTCGTTGAAGGCCAGGCCCGCGATGTGGCGCTCGCCCAGGCCCAGCCAGCAGATGCGCGCCGGCAGGCCCTGGAAGGCGATGCGCTCGCGCGCCATGTCGAGCCAGCGGTGCGTGTGCTTGTTCTCGGGGAACAGCTCCTTGATCTTGGCGTCGGTCTTGTAGATGTCTTCCGGGTCGCCCGAGAGTGCCACCCAGCGGAACGGGCCCTTGCCCTCGCAGAAGAGCGGACGGATGTAGGCCGGCACGAAGCCGGGGAAGTCGAAGGCGTTCTTCACGCCTTCGTCGAAGGCCACCTGGCGGATGTTGTTGCCGTAGTCGACCGTGGGAATGCCCATGGCCTGGAAGTCGAGCATGGCCTGCACGTGCACGGCGCACGACTTCGCGGCGGCCTTCTTCAGCGCTTCGTGCTGAGCCGGGTCTTTCATCGCAGCCTGCCATTGCGGCACGGTCCAGCCGGCCGGCAGATAGCCGTTGATCAGGTCGTGCGCGGAGGTCTGGTCGGTCACGAGGTCGGGCTTCAGGCCGCCGGCCTTCGCACGCTTCACCAGCTCGGGCAGGATTTCGGCCGCGTTGCCCAGCAGCGCGATCGACACGGCTTCCTTCGCATCGCAATGCTGCTTGATGAGTTCGAAGGCGTGGTCGATGTCGCGCGCCTGCTTGTCGACGTAGCGGGTGCGCAGGCGGAAGTCGATGCTCGACTGCTGGCACTCGATGTTGAGCGACACAGCGCCGGCCAGCGTGGCCGCCAGAGGCTGCGCGCCGCCCATGCCGCCCAGGCCGGCCGTGAGGATCCACTTGCCCGCGAGGCTGTTGTTGTAGTGCTGGCGGCCGGCCTCCACGAAGGTCTCGAAGGTGCCCTGCACGATGCCCTGGCTGCCGATGTAGATCCAGCTGCCGGCCGTCATCTGGCCGTACATGAAGAGGCCCTTGCGGTCGAGTTCGTTGAAGTGCTCCCAGTTGGCCCACTTCGGCACGAGGTTCGAATTGGCCAGCAGCACGCGCGGCGCGTTCTCGTGCGTCTTGAAGACGCCGACGGGCTTGCCCGACTGGACGAGCAGCGTCTCGTCGTCGTTCAGCTCCTTCAGCGAGGCGAGGATCTGGTCGAAGCAGGCCCAGTCGCGCGCGGCGCGGCCGATGCCGCCGTACACCACCAGGTCCTGCGGGCGCTCTGCCACCTCGGCGTCGAGGTTGTTCTGCAGCATGCGGAAGGGAGCCTCGGTGAGCCAGCTCTTGCAGTTGAGCTCGCTGCCGCGCGGGGCGCGGATCACGCGCGTCGGGTCGTGGCGCGGGTCGGTGGCAGTGTTCAGGGCAAATTTGTCGGGAGCGTTCATGGCGTGGTTCTCCTAATCGGGGTGTGTTTTACGAGTGGCTGGGCAGGATGTCGAGCAGCGCGGCCGGCAGCTCGGCCTTCAGCGCCCACTGGCGCATGGCTTCGATGTCGGGGGCGAGATAGCGGTCGGTCTCGAGGAAGGCGACCTTGCGGCGGATGGCGGCGAATTCGGCTTCGACCAGCGGCGAGCTCTTGAGCTTGCGTTTGAGTTCGATGCCCTGCGCGGCGGCCATCGCTTCGATGCCGACGACAACAGCCGTGTTGTCGACCATGTCGGCCAGGCGGCGGCCCGCGAAGGTGGCCATCGACACGTGGTCTTCCTGGTTGGCGGAGGTCGGCAGGCTGTCGACGCTGGCGGGGTGCGCGAGCGACTTGTTCTCCGACGCAAGTGCCGCGGCCGTGACCTGCGCGATCATGAAGCCGGAGTTCAGGCCGCCGTCGCGCACCAGGAAAGGCGGCAGGCCCGACAGGCCGCTGTCCAGCAGCAGCGCGAGGCGGCGCTCGGAGATCGCGCCGACTTCGCTCACGGCCAGCGCCACGATGTCGGCCGCGAAGGCGACGGGCTCGGCGTGGAAGTTGCCGCCCGAGATGACCTCGCCCGTGTCCGTGAAGACCAGCGGGTTGTCCGACGCGGCATTGGCTTCGATGACCAGCACGCGCGCGGCGTGCGCGAGGTTGTCGAGGCAGGCGCCCATCACCTGCGGGATGCAGCGCACGGAATACGGATCCTGCACGCGACCGCAGTCCGCGTGCGAGGGAACGATTTCGCTGCCTTCGAGCAGCGTGCGCACCGCGCCCGCCACGGCGATCTGGCCCGGCTGGCCGCGCGCGGCGTGGATTCGCGCGTCGAAGGGCTTGATGGAGCCCTGGATGGCTTCGAGCGACAGTGCGCCCGACATCAGCGCGGCGGCGAATACGTCTTCCGCGCCGAAGAGGCCGGCCAGCGCGAGCGCGGTCGATACCTGCGTGCCGTTGAGCAGCGCCAGGCCTTCCTTCGGGCCGAGCACGAAGGGTTCGAGGCCGATGTGCTTCATCGCCTCGGCGCCGCTGACCACGGTGCCGTCGGCCAGCGTGGCCTCGCCCTCGCCGATCAGCACGCAGGCCAGGTGCGCGAGCGGCGCGAGGTCGCCCGAGGCGCCGACCGAGCCCTTGGCCGGGATGCGCGGCATCACGCCCGCATTGAACAGCGCCAGCAGCGCGTCGGCCAGCGCGGGCCGCACGCCCGAGTGACCGCGCGCCAGGCTCACCGCCTTGGTCGCGAGGATCATGCGCACGACAGGCGCGGCCAGCGGCTCGCCCGTGCCCACGCTGTGCGAGAGCACCAGGTTGCGCTGCAGCTCGGCCAGGTGGTCGTTGCCGATGCGCGTGCTCGCGAGCTTGCCGAAGCCGGTGTTGATGCCGTAGACCACCTGGTCGTTCTCGACGATATGGCGCACGGCGGCCTCGGCGCGCTGCATGCCCTCGCGCACCGACGCATCGAGCGACAGGCGCACGCCGCCGGCCTGGATGCGACGCAGCGTGGCGAGGTCGACCTTGCCGGGCGTGAGGATCAGGGAGGCTTCTGGGTTGGCGGTATGTTTGCTTGTCATGTGAACCTGTCTATACAAGTAGTTGCGAGTGAAATCGAAGCCGATGACGACGTTAAAAAAGACCTACGGCCCTTCGCGGAACACCGCGGAACCGGCTTTGCCGGGCCGCAGGTGTTGCCCCCGGCGAGGGGGTTGGCGAAGCGACACGAAGTGCGCGAAGACTGGGGGAGAGTTCATTGCTTCAGCCGAAGCTGGGGTTGCCGTCGGCCTTGAAACGGCTTCCCAGGCTGTAGCGCGAACCGGGGTGCAGGCAGCGCACCCAGGTCACGGGGACGTTGCGCGACCAGGTGCGGCGCGTGAGCAGCAGGCAGGGGTCAGTGGGCGTCATCGCGAGGCGCTCGGCCTGCTCGGCGTTGGGCAGCACTGCGTCGACCACGTGCTCGATCTGGTCGAAGGGCACGTTGCGCACCAGGTACTCGCTGGGCGGCGTCGCCGAGAAGTCCTGCTCGAGGTAGTCGGGCACCACCTGCGGGTTGACGAAGCGCTCCTCCAGCTGCACCGGCGTGCCGTTCTCCAGGTGCAGGCACACGCTGTGGAACACCGAGTCGCCGGCGCGCTTGTCGAGCCATGCGGCCACGTCGGGCGAGGCGGCGAGGCGCTCGACGGCGATCATCTCGCAGCGGTAGTCGTGCCCGCGCTGGCGGATCTCGCTGGCGATGTTGGCGATCTGCAGCAGCGTGGACTGCGGCTTGTTCTCCGCCACGAAGCTGCCGACGCCCGCCACGCGCACGATGCGGCCCTGCTCCACCAGCTCGCGCAGCGCGCGGTTCACCGTCATGCGCGCCATGCCGAACTGCGCGACCAGTTCGTGCTCCGACGGCAGGCGGTGGCCGGGCGGCCACGTCCCGTCCTGGATCTTGCGGGAGATGTGATCCATGACTTGCGCGTAGAGCGCGAGGGTCGGCAGGTCGCGTTTCATCGTGTCTTCGTCAATGCTCCGCCGCGGCCATCGATTCGGCGCGGATTTCTTCTGTCAGGCGCGCCTTGATCTCCATGAACTCCGGCGAGGTCTTGATGGTGTAGCTGCGTGGGTGCGGGAAGTCGACCGCGATCTCGGTCTTGATGCGCCCGGGCCGCGCGCTGAACACCGCCACGCGGTTGGCCATGAAGATCGCTTCGTCGATGTCGTGCGTGACGAACAGCACCGTCTTCTGCGCCGACTCCCAGATGCCCAGCAGCAGCTCCTGCATGAGCACGCGAGTCTGGTTGTCGAGCGCGCCGAAGGGTTCGTCCAGCAGCAGCATCTTGGGGTCGTTGGCCAGCGCGCGCGCGATGGCCGTGCGCTGCTGCATGCCGCCGGAGAGCTGCTTCGGGAAGTGGTTCTCGAAGCCGCGCAGGCCGACCTTGGCGATGAAGAATTCGCTGCGCTCCTTCTGGTCGGCCTCGCTCATGCCGCGCTCGCGCAGGCCGAAGCGGATGTTCTGCGCCACCGTGAGCCACGGAAAGAGCGTGTAGCTCTGGAACACCACGCCGCGGTCGGCGCCCGGGCCTTCGATGCGCTGGCCGTCGAGCAGCACCTGCCCGGTGGTCGGGAAGTCGAGCCCCGCCACGATGCGCAGCAGCGTCGACTTGCCGCAGCCCGAGGGGCCGAGGATGGTGACGAAGTCGTTCTCCTTCACCTCGAAGTCGATCGGCTGCAGCGCCTGCGTGCGCTGGCCCTTGGCGCCGGTGAAGACGCGCGAGACGCCCTGGATGGAAAGTTGGTTCTGCGACATCACAGTGCTGCCCACGCGAAGAGACGGCGGTTGATTGCCTTGAAGGCGAAGTCGGACAAAAGGCCGATGACGCCGATCACGATGATCCCGAAGATGATCTGGCCGGTGTTCAGCAGCGCCTGGCTGTCGGTGATCATGTGGCCGATGCCCGAGGAGGAGCCGATCAGCTCCGCCACGATCACGTAGGTCCATGCCCAGCCGAGCACGAGGCGCAGCGTCTCGGCGATGCCCGGCGCCGCGCCCGGAATGAGCACGCGCGCCACGATGCCGCGGCTGTTGGCGCCCAGCGTGTAGGCGGCCTCCACGAGGTCGCGCCGCGCGCCGCCCACGGTGACGGCCACCATCAGCACGATCTGGAAGAAGGAGCCGATGAAGATCACCAGCAGCTTCTGCATCTCGCCCAGGCCCGCCCACAGGATGAGCAGCGGAATGAAGGCCGAGGCCGGCAGGTAGCGGCAGAAGGACACGAAGGGCTCGAAGAAGGCTTCCACGGCCTTCCATGTGCCCATGGCGATGCCCAGCGGCACGGCGAACACGGCCGCCAGCAGGAAGCCGCCGAACACGCGCCACACGGTCATGCCGATGTCGCCGATGAAGCCGTACTCGGTGAAGAGCAGCCAGCCTTCCTTGACCATGGTCGGCGGACTCGCGAGGAAGGTCGGCGGCACGAAGCCGCCGAGCGTGGCGATGGCCCACACGAGCACGAAGACGACGAAGAAGGCGAGCCCCAGCAGCACGCGGGCGCGCGTGCCGATGGGCTCCAGTGGCGCGAGCGCGCGGCGGCGCGCGGGCGCGACGACAGGCACCGCTGCGGGCCTCGAGGCTGGCGCTGCGGCCACCATGGCGGACGGCATCTGCGACATCTGACAGGCCTTACTTGACGAAGCTTGCATCGAAGGTGGCCGAGAGATCTTCCGGCGCCTTGCGGATCACGCCGGCTTCCAGAAGGATCGGCGTGGCTTCCTTCATGAAGCTGGTGAGTTCGCCCGCGAAGAACTTCTGGTTGGCCGCCTTGTCCTGCCAGCGCAGGAAGGCCGACGACTTGGCGAACTGCTCGCCGCTCTGCTTCACGGCGGAGCCCATCAGTTCGTTCGACTTCTCGGGCTCGGCCTTGATCATGTCCAGCGCGTCGAAGTACGACTTGGTGAGCGCGGCGGCGGCCTTGGCGTTGGCCTTGAGCCAAGTGGGCGCGCAGCCGACGGTGTCCATCACCATCGGGTAGTCGAGCGTGGTGGCCAGGATCTTGCCGGCGGCTGGGTTGGCGCGCACGGTCGAGAGATACGGCTCGTAGGTCATGGCGGCGTCGTTCTGGCCGGCCACGAAGGCCTGGGCCGAGGCCTGCGGCGACAGCGTGGTGGTCTTCACGTCCTTCAGCGACATGCCGTTCTTGCTGAGCATCCAGGCCAGGCCGAAGTAGGGCGCGGTGCCGGGGGCGTCGACGCCGATGGTCTTGCCCTTGAGGTCGGAGAACTTGCTGACGTCGCCGCGCACCGCGAGGCCGTCGGCGCCGTAGGACTTGTCCATCTGGAAGATCTGCACGATCGGCACGCCGTTGGCGTTCCAGGCCACGTGCGTCTCGACCGTGGTGGCCGCGCACTGGATGGCGCCGGAGGCCAGCGCGAGGTGGCGGTCCTTCTGCGGGATCATCTTGAGCTCGACGTCCAGGCCGTTCTTCTTGAAGATGCCGGCCTTGTCCGCCAGCGAGAGCGGCGCGAAGCCGGTCCAGCCGGACATGCCGAGCGAGATCTTCGTCAGATCCTGGGCGGCGGCCGTTCCGGCCATGCCTGCCGCACATGCGCCCGCTGCAACCAGCGAGGCGAACTTCACAACTACCGTCTTGACCATGGGTACTCCTGGGTCTGTTCTTTGAGGGAAAAAGGCTCGGCGGCGAGCCCGATGGCCGGGTAACGCACGCCTCGCATTGTTGCCAGGCGCCCCAACTTGTATATACAGGATAACCCGAAAGACCATTTCTGGTGCATTTGCTTGGGAAATGCACCTTTTTGCTGTCTAGACAGGAGGGACGCAGGACGGCAGCAACCATTGCAAACCTCGTGCCACAGTCATATCTGTGGCGCTGGGGGACAATCGACGGCCGCCCTCTTTCCCCTCCCTTCCGACCTCCCCCCGCCCGCCGCCCGTGTCCTCTCTCGCCCCCCAACCCATCGACATCTCCGGCAGCAGCGCCCCCTCCGACATCCTCCACGAGGTCTTCGGCTATGCGCAGTTCCGGGGGGCCCAGCAGGACATCGTCGACCACGTGGTGGCCGGCGGCGACGCGCTGGTGCTGATGCCCACGGGCGGCGGCAAGTCGCTGTGCTACCAGATCCCGGCGATCGCCCGGCAGCGCGCGGGCAAGGGCGTGGCGATCGTGGTGTCGCCGCTGATCGCGCTGATGCACGACCAGGTGGGCGCGCTGCACGAGGCCGGCGTGAGCGCGGCCTTCCTCAACTCCACGCTCGACTGGGAAGAGACGCAGGATGTCGAGCGCCGCATGCTGCGCGGCGAGATCACGCTGCTGTACGCGGCGCCCGAGCGCGTGAACACGCCGCGCTTCCTGTCGCAACTCGATTCGCTGAAGGAGCGCGGCAAGCTGTCGCTCTTCGCCATCGACGAGGCGCATTGCGTGAGCCAGTGGGGCCACGACTTCCGCCCCGAGTACCGCGCGCTCACCGTGCTGCACGAGCGCTACGCGGGCGTGCCGCGCATCGCGCTCACCGCCACGGCCGACGCGCTCACGCGGGCCGACATCGTCGAGCGGCTGCAGCTGGAGGACGCGCGCCAGTTCGTCTCCAGCTTCGACCGGCCGAACATCCGCTACACCATCGTCGAGAAGAAGGACGCCACCACGCAGCTGCTGCGCTTCATCGAGCGCGAGCACGAGGGCGACGCGGGCGTGGTCTATTGCCAGTCGCGCAAGCGGGTGGAAGACGTGGCGGTGCAACTGCGCGACGCGGGCATCAACGCCCTGCCCTACCACGCGGGCCTCGACGCCGCGGTGCGCCAGCAGCACCAGGACCGCTTCCTGCGCGAGGAAGGCATCGTGATGGTCGCCACCATCGCCTTCGGCATGGGCATCGACAAGCCCGACGTGCGCTTCGTCGGCCACCTCGACATGCCCAAGAACATCGAGGGCTACTACCAGGAAACCGGCCGCGCAGGCCGTGACGGCGGCCCAGCCGACGCCTGGATGGCCTACGGCCTGCAGGACGTGGTCAACCAGCGCCGCATGATCGACGAGAGCCCCGCCGGCGAGGAATTCAAGCAGGTGATGCGTGGCAAGCTCGACGCCCTGCTCTCGCTGGCCGAGGCGAGCGACTGCCGGCGCGTGCGCCTCTTGGGCTACTTCGGCGAGAAGAGCACGCCCTGCGGCAACTGCGACAACTGCCTGAACCCGCCGCAGGTGTGGGACGGCACCGATGCCGCGCGCAAGCTGCTGAGCACCATCTACCGCGTGCAGCAGTTGAGCGGCATCAGCTTCGGCGCCGGGCACATCATGGACATCCTGCGCGGCAAGACGACCGAGAAGGTCAAGCAGTTCGGCCACGAGCGCATCAGCACCTTCGGCATCGGCGCGGAGTTCAGCGAGGTGGCGCTGCGCGGCGTGCTGCGCCAGCTGATCGCCACCGGCGCGCTGGCGGTGGACGCGGAGGCCTTCAACACGCTGAAGCTCACCGAGGGCTCGCGCGCCGTGCTCAGGGGCGAGACGCCGGTGACGCTGCGCGAATCGGTGTCGTCGCCCGCCGAGCGCAAGCCCCGGCGCGAGAAGGCCGCCAAGGGCGCGCCGCCGCCGGCCGCCGCCAAGCTCGACGAGACGGGCCGCAAGCGCTTCGACGCGCTCAAGGCCTGGCGCGCCGAGGTGGCGAAGGAGCACAACCTGCCGGCCTACGTGATCTTCCACGACGCCACGCTGGCGGCCATCGCCGAGCGCGCGCCCGCCTCGCTGGAGGACCTGCAGGGCATCAGCGGCATCGGCACCAAGAAGCTCGAGGCCTACGGCAGCGAGGTGCTGCGCGTCTGCGAAGCCTTCTGACGGCCTGAAAGAAGAGAACAGGGGCGCCGCCGTGGACACCCGCCAGATGCGCTGCGTCGTCGCGATCGCCGAGGCGGGCAGCCTCACCAAGGCGGCCGAGCGGCTGGGCCTGGCGCAGCCGGCGCTCACGCAGACGCTGAACCGGCTCGAGAAGGAGCTCGGCACGCCGCTCTTCACGCGCACGCGCCGCGGCGCCCTGCTCACCGATGCGGGCCGGGCCGTCATCGACGACCTGCGCGCCAGCCTGGCCTATGGCGATGCGGCCACCGAGCGTGCCCGCGCGATGGGCGCGGGCCGCGCGGGACGGCTCACGATCGGCTTCGTCACGCATGCGGTGTACGAGGTGCTGCCGAACGCGCTGCGCCGGCTGCGCGCCGAGCATCCGCAGCTCGACGTGGTGCTGCGCGAGATGAGCAACGCCGAGCAGGTGGCGGCGCTGGAAGGCGGGCGCATCGACATCGCGCTGCTGCATCCGCCGGTGTCGGTCACGGCGCGGGTGCACGAGCTGCGGCTGGGCGAGGAGCCGCTGATCGCCGCGCTGCCCGCCGCGTGGCCCTTGGATGCGGACGGCTGCGTGTCGCTCGCCGATGTCGCGCGGCACGGCCTGGTGTGGTTCCCGGAGCAGCAGATTCCCGCCCTGCGCGCACAGCTGCTGGGCGCGCTGCGCCGCGCCGGCCACGAGACGCGGGTGGTGCAGGACGCCAATCGCACGCTGACGGTGCTGGCCTGCGTGGCGGCCGGGCTGGGCTGGTCGCTGCTGCCGCGCTCGGTGCGCGCGCTGCGGCACGAAGGCGTGCGCTACGCCGAGGTGCGCGACGGCGCGGGGCTGCCGGCCTTCGAGCTTTCGGCGCTGTGGCTGGCGCGCTCTCGGCCCACCTTCGCCGACGCGTTCGCGGCCATGCTGCGCGGCTGAGGCTGCGGCCTCAATCGAGCTGGATCTTGTTGTCCTTCGCGAGCTTGGTCCACTTGGCGATCTCGGCGCGGCGAAAGCTGTCGAGCTCGGCGGGGCTGGAGCCGATCACCTCGGCGCCCAGCGCTTCGAGCCGGCTGCGCACTTCCGGGTCCTTGAGCGCGGCGGCGAATTCCTTCGACAGGCGCTCCGCCAACGGCGCGGGCGTGCCGGCCGGCACGAACACCGCGTTCCATTCGTAGACCTCGTAGCCGGGCAGTCCGGCCTCGGCCACGGTGGGCAGCTGCGGCAGCGCGGGCGCATGCGCCTTGCCGGTCACGGCCAGCGGGCGCAGCTTGCCGTCCTTGATGAAGGGCATGCTCGAAGCCAGGCTGGCGAAGAACACCGGCACATGCCCCGACATCACGTCGGTGAGCGCCGGGCCGCCGCCCTTGTAGGCCACGTGCGTCATCTGCACGCCCGCCATCGATGCGAACAGTTCGCCCGCGAGGTGCTGCGCCGAGCCGTTGCCCGAAGACGCGTAGTTGATGCCGCCCGGCTTCGCCTTGGCCTGGGCGATCAGGTCGGCAACGCTCTTGAACGGCGCCGACGGGTTCACCACCAGCACGTTGGGCACCTTCACCAGCAGCGACACCGGCGCCAGTTCGCGCAGCGTGTCAAAGGGCATCTTGCGCAGCGCCGGGTTCTGCGCATGGTTGGAGGCGTCGAGCAGCACGGTGTAGCCGTCGGGCGCGCTCTTGGCCACGAGGTCGCCGCCGATGGCGCCACCCGCGCCGCCGCGGTTGTCGATCACCACCGGCTGGCCCAGCTTCGCCGAGAGCCTGGGCGCCACGATGCGCGCCACCGCGTCGACCGTACCGCCCGGCGGATAGCTCACGACCAGCCGCACGGGCTTGGACGGCCACGCCTGGGCATGCGCACCCAGGCTGCCCATCAGCAGGGCTGCGCCGGCGAGCGCGAGCGGAACGGCGCGCAAGAGCCGCGCGCGGGTGATTTCATTGGTCATCTCTGATGTCTCCTGTCTTGAACTTGAAAAGCAGCGCCGGCGTGTCGACCAGGATGCGTCGGCGCACGGCGGCGTCGGGCACCCAGCCGGCGAGCGTCGCGTGGGCGGTTGTGTAGTCGGCGATCTCGCGGTGCTGGGTGTGGGGCCAGTCGCTGCCCCACATCAGCCGCTCGGGGCCGAAGGCTTTCAGCAGCGCCTGCGCGGCGTCATGCGCGCAGGCATCGGTGGACGCGGGCCAGTTGCGGTAGGCGGCCGAGAGCTTGACCCAGATGCGCCCGCAGTCCGCGGCGCCGAGCAGCCAGGCGAAGCCTTCATCGTCGGCGGGCGCCGATGCGGGCCGGCCGAAATGGTCGACGACCAACGCGCATCCGGCATCGAGCACAGGCTGCGCGGCCAGCGCGAGGTCGCGCGACTCGCGATGCAGCTCCACATGCCAGCCCAGCGCATTCACGCGGGTGAAGAGCCGTTGCCAATCGGGCCGGGCGAGATCGGGCAGCGGCATGCCCACGATATTGAGGCGGATGCCGACGACGCCGGCTTCGGCCATGGCCTGCAGCGTGGCGTCGTCCACCAGCGGATCGACCACCGCGACGCCGCGCAGGCGGGCGGGGGCCGCGCGCAGCGCGTCGATCAGGAAGCCGTTGTCGGTGCCGAGGAAGCTGGGCTGCACCAGCACCCCGTGCGAGACGCCGTGCGCATCGAGCAGCGAGAGGTACTCGGCCAGCGTCGCCTCGTAGTCAGGCGCGTGCCGGCGCGTCGCCGCCAGGGGCAGGCCACGCGCGAACACGTGGGCGTGGCTGTCGATGGCGGTGATGGGGGAAGGCACGGCGGCGGCGTCTCTGTCGGAATCGTTGTGCGTCCGCGGAGAAGCGGACGTGGGCGAGTATCCGAAGGACGGCGCCTGCCGGGAACGGGTCTCCCGGTTGCGTTTGGATAAGCGCGGCTTATGACGCCGCTCAGTTCGACGTCAAGGGCAACACCACGGGCACGGGCCGCGTGAGCAGGTCGACGTAGAGCTCGAAGAAGCGCGCGTTGTCGAACTTCTTCACCACCGTCATCTTCTGCAGCATCGGCCCCGCGGGCTGCGAGGAATAGCCGATGGAGCGGCCGTTGTCCGCCGCGCCCGGCTTGGCGATGACGTCGACGTAGCGGTCCACCGTCTGCGTGGCGTAGCTCGGGTCGATCAGGTAGGCCAGCGTGAGCGTGTCCCAGATGTTCTGCGTGTAGTTCGGGTTGGTCTCGAAGCCGTTCTTGCCGTCGAAGCCGTAGCCGTTGAGCTTCTGGAACACGTCGGTCACGGCCGTGGGCTTGGCCGGGTGCGCAATGCGGTCGTAGATGGGCTTGGTGAGGAACACGGTGTCGGTCACGTCCAGCGGCACCACGACCTGCGGGATCGGCAGCCGCACCACGAACTGCGCCGCGTCGGGGTCGAACCACCAGTTGAACTCGGCCGCCTTGGTGGTGTTGCCGGGCACGTCGATGGCGCCGCCCATGTAGATGATCTTCTTGATGAGCGGGACGATCTCGGGGTTCTGCTTCACCGCGAGCGCGATGTTGGTGAGCGGGCCGATGGCCAGGATGGTGATCTCGCCGGGGTTGGCCTTCACGGTGTCGACGATGAAGTCGACAGCCGTCTTGCGCTGCAGCACCGTGTGCTTCGCGAAGCCGTCGGGCGAGGGCTTGAGGTCGGCATCGGTCCTGGGCTCGGGGCCGCCCCAGGCGCCGAGGTAGCCATCGCCGCCGGCACCGGCGGCCATCTCGGCCTCGACGTCGGCAAAGGTGTGGTTCAGCGCGTAGTTCGCGCCCGAGTAGATGCCGATGCGGTCGCCCACGCCCAGGCGCTCCACCGACATCAGCGCGTCGGCCACGCCCTGCTTGAGCCACTGGTTGCCCGAGACCACGCTGATGCCCATGACCCGCACCTTGCCCTCGGCCTGCAGCTGCGCGGCCATCACGCCGAGCTGGCCATCGTCGCTCATGGTGTTGTAGTCGCTGTCGATGATGATCTTCTGCGGACCGGCGCTGCCGCCGCCCGATCCACCACCGCCCCCAGCGCCCCAGCCCGGACCGAGGCCGATGCCCGAGCCTCCGTTCCCGCCGCCTCCGCAGCCCGCCAACGTCGTGATGACGGCGATCAACATCGCCCCGATCCATTTGCGCATCGTGTCTCTCCTGGTACTAGGAAGTTGGTTCTCAAGCCGGCCAAGTCCTGCCGCTCCGAGATACAAACGTTTGCGCAAAGCTTTGCGCAAACGTTTCACCCACTCTACGGCGCGAGCGACGGGGGTGGCAAGCGCCAGCGCTAGGGGTTTTCCGCGAGCCGAAGGAGGCCCTGGCAGCGCTCAGAACTGCTCGGGCGGCGCGGTGTCTCAGGCCGGATCGGGCACGCCGACCAGGCGGTTCTCGCGCAGCGGCGAGCGGCCTCGCAGATAGGGCTGCTCCGCTTCAGGCTCGGTCGCCTTCTCCAGGCCCTGCACGGTCGTCTTGGCGGAGACGGGACAGGAGCCCGAGCTGCGCAGCGCGAGCGCGGCAGCGAGCCGCGCCTCGGCCTTGTCGCCGAGCTGGTGATTGAAGTCGTCGGCCACGACACAGCCGGCATTGGGCGCCATGCCGTCGCCGTAGTCGCCCTCGCCCTTCTGGTTCACCCCCTTGAACTGGATCGCGAAGTAGGTGGTGCCGCAGTTGTCCTGCGGATAGAAGCCATAGGGCTTGCCGCAGGTGGTGCCGCCGACGAGGTTGACGGTGACACCCACGCCACGCAGGCTGTTGACGACCGACTCGCTCGCCGAGCAGGTGTCGGGACCGGTGAGCACGGTCACGCGCGAGAGGCCCAGCGTGGGCAGCGCCTGGCCGCTGCGGCTGGTGGCCGTGAAGGGCGTGAGCGTCTGCGCGACCGTGAGGTGGAACGGGTTCTTGTCGTTGAAGACCAGTTGCTCGAAGGTCTTGCCGGCTGTCACCGACGGCGACGCGATCATGTAGGCCAGCCGGCTGGCGATGAGCAACTGGCCGCCGCCGTTGTAGCGCATGTCGAGCACCAGGTCCTGGATGCCGGCGCCCTGCTTGAAGGTGTTCACCGCATTGATGAGCTGCGTCTCGGACGTGGTGATGTGGTCGTTGAACAGCAGATAGCCCACGCGGCCGCTGCCGGTGTCGATGACCTGCACGTTCTGCACCGGCGTGCTGGTGATCTTCGCGGCCGTCAGTTGCACCGGCGACTGCGCGACGCCGTTCACCTCGAAGGTGAAGGTGTGCGATTCGCCGATGGCCTTGGGCGAAAGCGCCCCGTTGATCGCGTTGACGTTGGCCGTGCCGGTGCTGCTGACGACGTTGATGCCGTCGATGGTGAGGATCTTCGCGCCGCGCAGCAGGCCAGCATTGGTGGCGGGCGAGTTCGGCTCGACGAAGGCGATGCGGATGTCACGCGGCGGCGAGCTGCGTATCGCGGCCGTCTCCATGCCGTAGCCGGCGGAGACGCCGCCCTGCGTGAGCTGGCGATACGCCTCGGTGTCGTAGGTGAAGTGGAAGCGGTCCTTGGCGCGGCCCGAGGGCGTGGTGGCCGTCGTCTTGAGCACGTTGAACCAGGTGATGGGCGTGGCGTAGTCGGCGGCCTTGAGGGTGGTGGGCACTTCGCCGTACCAGAGGTAGGTTTCGTCGATCCAGCCGCGCACCCAGCTTTTTTCATTGTCGAGCGTGCCGCCGCGGTCGGGATAGGCCGCATTGGTGTCCGGGTTGATGCCGCTGCGCGGCGATGCGCACAGTCCCGCGACAGTGGCCGAGGCGACGATGCCGTCGCCGCTGCTCGGGGGAGTTGTTGCCGGTGGTGTCGTGGCGCCGGGGATCAGGCCGATCGGCAAGCCACCGCCGCCGCCGCCGCCTCCTCCACCGCCACCGCAGCCCGCCAGAAGGAACGCGGCAGCGAGCGCCGCGCCGGCGGCAGCCCATGCACCTGGAAGCGGCAGCCGCCGCGCGTCGTCGACCTTGCGAGATCCCACCATGCGCTCCTCCTCGTGCCCGCGATGGCGGGCGGATGTTTTCGTTCTGCGCGGCGACGGCCGCCCGCGCCTTCGGCTTGCCGCTGGAGCCTGAGCTACTGCACGAAGCCCATGCCGCGCGATTCGCGCACTTCGGGCTTGATGCGGTGCTCGGCTTCGAGCTGGTCCAGGAACTCGCTAGCGGAGAACTCCGTGGCCAGGATATCGGTCTGCCTTTTCACCGCCGCGAAATCGCCCGGGCACAACTGCCCCAGCGCTGCGAGGCGCGAACGCATGGCAGCCGTCATGAGCTCGGCGTCGCCCGCGAGCGCCTCGGTGACGAACATGCGCTCGCGCTGCGCCGCGGTGAGCGGCATGAACTTGATCTTGAAGGTGAAGCGCCGCAGCGCCGCCTGGTCGAGCCGGTCGAGCAGGTTGGTGGTGCAGACGAAGACGCCGTTGAAGCGCTCCATGCCCTGCAGCATCTCGTTGACCTCGGTGACCTCGTAGGTGCGCTGCGCACCGCGCCGGTCCTGCAGGAAGCTGTCGGCCTCGTCGAGCAGCAGCACCGCCTTCTCGGTCTCGGCCTCGCGGAACATGGCGGCCATGTTCTGCTCGGTTTCGCCGACGTACTTGCTCATGAGGTCGCTGGCCTGCTTCACGATGAGCGGGCGGCCGATCGAGCGGGCGATGTGCTCGGCCAGCGCCGTCTTGCCGGTGCCCGGCGCGCCGTAGAAGCACAGCGTGCCGTGGCCACGCGCCTTCAGCGCCTCGACGATGCGCGGGATCTCGAAGCGGGTCTCGACGTTGAGCATGTCGAGGTCGTAGGTGGTGACGCTGCGGCGTTCACCGCGCGCGGCATCGGCGGTGCCGAGGGCGAGGTCGGCATTGCGCAACTGGCGTTCGATGAGCGCTTCCATCGAGGCGCCTTCGGCGCCAGCCAGTCCGGCGAAGCGCACCGCCGTACGGATCTGCGCGGGCGTGAGGCCCTTGCGCTCCGCGAGCTTGGCGGTGAAGGCTTCGGACACGACCACGCCTTCGAGCGTCTTCTTCACGAGCTGCTCGCGCGCGCCGGGCGGCGGCGACTTGAGCTCGAGGTGATAGGCGAAGCGCCGGCGGAAGGCCGGGTCGATCTGCTCGATGCGGTTGGTGACCCACAGCGTGGGCACCGGGTTGGCCTCCAGGATCTGGTTGACCCAGGCCTTGCCGCTCACGCTGCCGCTGGTGGGCGCGGGAATCTGCTCGGCGCGTGCCATGAACTGCGCGGCCTCGGTGCTGATGGGCGGGAACACGTCCTCGACCTCGTCGAACAGCAGCGCCGCCTGTGCGCTGCCCTTGAGGAACACCTGCGCGATCTGCAGAGAGCGGTAGCGGTCGCGGCCGCTGAGCGAGTTGCCGTCGCGGTCCGCGTACTCGACTTCGAAGAGCTCGAGCCCGGCGGCCTGCGCCACGACCTTCGCGAGCTCGGTCTTTCCGGTGCCTGGCGGGCCGTAGAGCAACACATTGACGCCCGGCTCCTTGCGCGCGACGGCGGCACGCAGCAGCGTGACGAGCATCTGCGCGTCTTCCTGCACGAAGGAGAAGTCCTGCGGCGTGAGCGCGCTCTTGGCCGAGGGACGCGTGAACACGGCCATCAGCTCGTTGTGGTCGCGGTACTCGCGCATGAGCACCGGCGGCAGCTTCTCGCTGACCTTCATGAGGTCGGCGAGGTCGGTGATGTTGTGCTCGGAGATGAGGTTCTCGACGAGCCCGATGCGCTCGAGCCGCGAACCGGCGCGCAGTGCCTCGCCCACGTCGCTCGCGTTCACGCCGGCGATGTCGGCGATGGCGGCATAGGCCTCGGGCGCGTTGTTGACCTTGAACTCGACCAGCAGCGAGCGCAGGTCGCGCTGGTAGCGCGCGAGCGTGCCGTACAGCAGCAGCGCACGCTCGGCCTTGTTGAGCTGCAGCAGGCCCGCGAGCGCGTCGATGTTCTTCTCGACCAGCGTCGATTGCTTGCGCAGCGCGTGCGTGAGCCAGTCGCGCGTGACGGCCAGCACCGAAAGCAGGTCCTTGGGCTGGTCCTTCGCGTATTCGTCGAGATAGAAGAAGAGCGTGCCTTCCTCGTACGGCCCCCGCCACACGCCGTGACGCTCCAGCAGCGTGCGACCGTCGAAGTCTTCGACGCCCTTCCAGGCTTCGTTGCCGGCACAGCGTCGACCGAGGAATTCGCGCAGCCGCTGCAGTACCGCGGCAGGCCACACGAGATGCCGCCCGGTGAGCGAGAGCAGCCCGTTGATATCGCGCCGCACGTTGAAGCGCGGCCCCTGCTTGGCTGCGAGCGTGAGCACGAAGTGCGAGCACATGAGCTCGAGCACCGGTGCCTCCTTGAGTCCGGGCGACGGCAATGCCTGCCCGCGTACCGCAGCAGCCACGACATCGACACCCGCACGCTTGACCATCAGGCAACCTCCAACGAGGACAATTTCGGAGAGACCATAACGCAGACTTTTGGCTTCGGGAAGACCGTGAAACGGGAAAAACCCTGATGGGTGCGATTCCAGCCACAATGCGCGCCATGGTCGGAATCCAGGAAATCGAACGCGCCGCGGCGCGGCTCCAGGGGCAGGTGCTCAACACGCCTTGCGTAGAGTCGCGCACCCTTTCGGAAATCGTCGGCGCTCAGGTGTTCCTGAAATTCGAGAACCTGCAGTTCACATCCTCGTTCAAGGAGCGGGGGGCATGCAACAAGCTGGTGGATCTTTCCGAGAACGGTACACGCGGAGTGATCGCCATGTCTGCCGGCAACCATGCGCAGGGTGTGGCCTATCACGCGCAACGCCTCGGCCTGCGGGCGCTGATCGTGATGCCGCGGTTCACCCCAGGCGTGAAGATCGAACGCACGCGCGGCTTCGGCGCCGAGGTGGTGCTGCACGGCGACACGCTGGAAGCGGCGCGCACCCATGCTTTCGAGCTTGCGCAGCGCGAGGGGCTGACCTTCGTGCATCCCTACGACGACGAGGCGATCATCGCCGGCCAGGGCACCGTGGCGCTGGAGATGCTCGACGCCGTTCCCGATCTCGACGCGCTGGTGGTGTCGGTCGGTGGCGGCGGGCTGATCGCGGGCATGGCAGTGGCCGCGCGCGAACGCAAGCCGGACATCGAGATCGTCGGCGTGCAGACCACGCGCTTTCCGGCGATGGTCAACGCCGTCAAGGGTACCCACCATGCGCAGGGCTCGAGCACCATCGCCGAAGGCATCGCGGTCGGTACACCCGGTGTGCTGACGCAGCAGATCATCTCGAGCAAGGTCGACGACCTGCTGCTGGTGGATGAAGGCGACATCGAACAGGGCGTGCTGATGCTGCTGGAGATTGAAAAGACCCTGGTCGAGGGTGCGGGTGCCGCCGGGCTGGCGGCGCTGATACGGCACCCCGAGCGCTTCCGGGGCAAGCGCGTGGGCCTGGTGCTGTCGGGTGGCAACATCGATCCGCTGCTGCTGGCGGCCATCATCGAGCGCGGCATGGTTCGGGCGGGGCGGCTGGCGCGCATACGGGTGAGCGCACGCGACGTGCCGGGCTCGCTGGCCCACATCACGGCCACTGTGGCCGAAGCGGGCGCTAACGTCGACGAGGTTCATCACCAACGCGCCTTCACCATGCTGGCGGCGCAGAACGTCGATGTCGAGCTGGTCCTGCAGACCCGTGGACGGGCCCACCTGGCCAGCGTGCTGTCCGCGCTGAAGGACGCCGGCTTCGAGGCCGAAGAGCAGCATTGAGCTGCAAGATCAAGCCCGCAGGGCGCTGTTTGGGGGCTCGCATCCCCCTAGAACGGCTCCGGACGGCCCGCCGGTAAAATGCCATCAGTTTGTCAATTGCGTATTCGAGGAATTTCCCGATGTCCAATCCCACTCCCGTCGAGCCGAGCCACAGCGCGGCCGTCGAACATGACGCTGTCGAGTCGGTCGTTCACCTGATGCCGCTGGTGCTTCCGCTGGCTGGCGGCGTGCTGATGCTGCTGCTGGCATCCATCGCCGTCTACATGGCCTGACGCTGACAGGCGTTAGCGCCTTTGTCCGCGGGCGGTGCGGCCCGCGCTGACGCAATCTCCCGAAGCGAAACGTTTTCTCAAACGGACCTCCGTGCCTGAGCTGGCGCGGCGTCCCGTTCGGAAAGACGATTTTTCAACTTAGGAGATTTTCCGATGAACGCACCCACGATGAAGGGCCTCACCATTCAGGCGCCCTCATACGTCAAGAACGCGAAACTGATTGCCTGGGTGGCCGACATGGCCGCGCTGTGCAAACCCGAAGCCATCCACTGGTGCGACGGAAGCAAGGAAGAGTACGACCGCCTGTGCCAGCAACTGGTCGACGCCGGCACCTTCAAGAAGCTCAACCCCGCCAAGCGGCCCAATTCCTTCCTCGCGGTGTCCGACCCGAGCGACGTCGCGCGCGTGGAAGACCGCACCTACATCTGCTCCGAGCAGAAGGAAAACGCCGGCCCCACCAACAACTGGATGGCTCCCGCCGAGATGCGCGCGACCCTGCAGCCGCTGTTCGACGGCTGCATGAAGGGCCGAACGATGTACGTCGTGCCATTCAGCATGGGCCCTCTGGGTTCGCCGATCGCGCACATCGGCATCGAGCTTTCCGACTCGCCCTACGTGGCGGTCAACATGCGCATCATGACCCGCATGGGCAAGGCCGTTTACGACGTGCTGGGCGCCGACGGCGAGTTCGTGCCCTGCGTGCACACCGTGGGCGCGCCGCTCGAGGCCGGTCAGAAAGACGTGGTCTGGCCGTGCAACAAGACCAAGTACATCGTCCACTATCCCGAGACGCGCGAGATCTGGAGCTATGGCTCGGGCTACGGCGGCAACGCGCTGCTGGGTAAGAAGTGCTTCGCGCTGCGCATCGCATCCAACATGGGCCGCGACGAAGGCTGGCTGGCCGAGCACATGCTCATCCTGGGTGTGACGAGCCCTGAAGGCAAGAAGTACCACGTGGCGGCGGCTTTCCCCAGCGCCTGCGGCAAGACCAACTTCTCGATGCTGGTGCCGCCGGCGGGCTTCGAAGGCTGGAAGGTCACGACCATCGGCGACGACATCGCCTGGATCAAGCCTGGCAAGGACAGTCGCCTGTACGCCATCAACCCCGAAGCGGGTTACTTCGGTGTCGCGCCCGGCACCAACATGCTGACCAATCCGAACTGCATGGACAGCTTGCACCACGACGTGATCTTCACGAACGTGGCGCTGACCGACGACGGCGACGTGTGGTGGGAGGGCATGGAGCAGGACACCAAGACGCTGCCTGAGCACCTGACTGACTGGCAGGGCAAAGACTGGACGCCGCAGATTGCGAAGGAAACAGGCGCCAAGGCTGCGCATCCGAATTCGCGATTCACGGTGGCTGCGACGAACAATCCGGCGCTCGACGATGCCTGGGACGATCCGAAGGGTGTGGCGATCGACGCGTTCATTTTCGGTGGCCGCCGCTCGACCACCGTGCCGCTGGTGACCGAGGCTCGCAACTGGGTCGAAGGCGTCTACATGGCTGCGACCATGGGTTCGGAAACCACTGCAGCAGCGGCTGGCCAGCAAGGCGTGGTGCGCCGCGACCCGTTCGCTATGCTGCCGTTCATGGGCTACAACATGAGCGACTACTTCCAGCATTGGCTCAATCTGGGCAAGAAGCTGGAAGCTGCTGGCGCCAAGCTGCCGAAGATCTACACGACCAACTGGTTCCGCAAGGGCGCCGATGGCAAGTTCGTCTGGCCAGGCTATGGCGAGAACATGCGCGTGCTGAAGTGGATGATCGATCGTGTCGAAGGTAACAAGACAGAAGGCGTGGATCACATCACTGGTGTGAGCCCGCGGTATGAGGATCTGAATTGGACTGGCTTGAACTTCAGTGCCGAGCAGTTCGCTACCGTGACGAGCATCGACAAGGCTGCTTGGCAGGCTGAGTTGAAGCTGCATGCGGAACTGTTCAAACAGCTTGAGCATCATCTGCCGAAGGAGCTGCCGGAGACGAAGGCTGCGATTGAACAGCGCCTGGCTGCCTGATAGCAGACTGCTTTAAAAGCAAAAAGCCCGATGGGATGCCATCGGGCTTTTTTTGTTGTCGCTCAACTCGCAATTAAGAGACTCAGACTTGCAGATCCCAACCTTTGCGGAATTAGTTGCTATGGGCGCAGCTGAAGCGAGTCAAACGGATCTGTGCAACCGGTAGCTGGGAGCGCTCCTGCGCTTGTGGCTCTTCTGGGCTCTGTCTTGGTTTTTGCTGCCCAGCGCTATTTCCATCTCTTCGCAGGCTCTGCTTTTCTTGTCTATTGATTTGTCTTTGTCTCGCGCAAAGCAAAAACCCCCGATCGCGATGGACCGGGGGTTTTTGGGGCTGTAAGAGCCTGACGATGACCTACTTTCACACGGGAACCCGCACTATCATCGGCGCTGAGTCGTTTCACTGTCCTGTTCGGGATGGGAAGGAGTGGGACCAACTCGCTATGGTCATCAGGCATAAAGGGTTGTCTGGTTGATCACGCGATCAATCAGACGAATTCATAGAGTTTGGAATCAGCTTTTGGCGAATTGTTTTGAATGCGTCAACTTGGCATAACACCTTGATCTGACTGATCAAAGTTATAGGGTCAAGCCGCACGAGCAATTAGTATCAGTTAGCTTAACGCATTACTGCGCTTCCACACCTGACCTATCAACGTCCTGGTCTTGAACGACTCTTCAGGGGGCTCAAGGCCCCGGCAGATCTCATCTTGAAACGAGTTTCCCGCTTAGATGCTTTCAGCGGTTATCTCTTCCACACTTAGCTACTCGGCAATGCCACTGGCGTGACAACCGATACACCAGAGGTGTGTCCACTCCGGTCCTCTCGTACTAGGAGCAGGCTTCCTCAAATCTGCAGCGCCCACGGAAGATAGGGACCAAACTGTCTCACGACGTTTTAAACCCAGCTCACGTACCTCTTTAAATGGCGAACAGCCATACCCTTGGGACCGGCTACAGCCCCAGGATGAGATGAGCCGACATCGAGGTGCCAAACACCGCCGTCGATATGAACTCTTGGGCGGTATCAGCCTGTTATCCCCAGAGTACCTTTTATCCGTTGAGCGATGGCCCTTCCATACAGAACCACCGGATCACTATGTCCTGCTTTCGCATCTGCTCGACTTGTCAGTCTCGCAGTTAAGCACGCTTATGCCATTGCACTATCGTCACGATGTCCGACCGTAACTAGCGTACCTTCGAACTCCTCCGTTACGCTTTGGGAGGAGACCGCCCCAGTCAAACTGCCTACCATGCACTGTCCCCGATCCAGATAATGGACCTAGGTTAGAACCTCAAACACACCAGGGTGGTATTTCAACGTTGGCTCCACAAGATCTAGCGACCCTGCTTCAAAGCCTCCCACCTATCCTACACAGATCTGTTCAAAGTCCAATACAAAGCTACAGTAAAGGTTCATGGGGTCTTTCCGTCTTTCCGCGGGGAGATTGCATCATCACAAACATTTCAACTTCGCTGAGTCTCAGGAGGAGACAGTGTGGCCATCGTTACGCCATTCGTGCAGGTCGGAACTTACCCGACAAGGAATTTCGCTACCTTAGGACCGTTATAGTTACGGCCGCCGTTTACTGGGACTTCAATCAAGAGCTTGCACCCCATCATTTAATCTTCCAGCACCGGGCAGGCGTCACACCCTATACGTCCACTTTCGTGTTTGCAGAGTGCTGTGTTTTTAATAAACAGTCGCAGCCACCGATTTTTTGCAACCCGTTCATGCTCCGTTGTTCACTTCACACTAATAGGGCACACCTTCTTCCGAAGTTACGGTGTCAATTTGCCGAGTTCCTTCTCCTGAGTTCTCTCAAGCGCCTTAGAATACTCATCTCGCGCACCAGTGTCGGTTTGCGGTACGGTCGTGTGTAGCTGAAGCTTAGTGGCTTTTCCTGGAACCTCGTTCAATCACTTCACCAGCAAGCTGGCTCGATCGTTGGCCTCGGTATATGTGCACCGGATTTGCCTAATGCACGCCTACATCCAACTAAACCGGGATATCCAACACCCGGATGACCTATTAAGATCCGTCCCCACATCGCACTACACATCGGTACAGGAATATTGACCTGTTTCCCATCAGCTACGCATCTCTGCCTCGCCTTAGGGGCCGACTCACTCTACGCCGATGAACGTTGCGTAGAAAACCTTGCGCTTACGGCGAGGGGGCTTTTCACCCCCTTTAACGCTACTCATGTCAGCATTCGCACTTCTGATACCTCCAGCACGCTTTACAACGCACCTTCACAGGCTTACAGAACGCTCTCCTACCACTTGCAATAAATTGCAAATCCGCAGCTTCGGTAACTGGCTTAGCCCCGTTACATCTTCCGCGCAGGACGACTCGATCAGTGAGCTATTACGCTTTCTTTAAATGATGGCTGCTTCTAAGCCAACATCCTGACTGTTTTAGCCTTCCCACTTCGTTTCCCACTTAGCCAATTTTAGGGACCTTAGCTGGCGGTCTGGGTTGTTTCCCTCTTGAGTCCGGACGTTAGCACCCGGTGCTCTGTCTCCCAAGCTGTACTCTTCGGTATTCGGAGTTTGCCTTGGTTTGGTAAGTCGCCATGACCCCCTAGCCAAAACAGTGCTCTACCCCCGAAGGTAATACTTGAGGCACTACCTAAATAGTTTTCGGAGAGAACCAGCTATTTCCAAGTTTGTTTAGCCTTTCACCCCTATCCACAGCTCATCCGCTAGTTTTGCAACACTAGTCGGTTCGGACCTCCAGTACCTGTTACGGCACCTTCATCCTGGCCATGGATAGATCACTTGGTTTCGGGTCTACACCCAGCGACTGATCGCCCTATTCGGACTCGATTTCTCTACGGCTTCCCTATTCGGTTAACCTTGCCACTGAATGTAAGTCGCTGACCCATTATACAAAAGGTACGCAGTCACCCTTGCGGGCTCCTACTTTTTGTAAGCACGCGGTTTCAGGATCTATTTCACTCCCCTCCCGGGGTTCTTTTCGCCTTTCCCTCACGGTACTAGTTCACTATCGGTCAATGATGAGTATTTAGCCTTGGAGGATGGTCCCCCCATATTCAGACAGGATTTCTCGTGTCCCGCCCTACTTGTCGTTAGCTCAGTACCACACAGGTCATTTCACGTACGGGGCTATCACCCGCTATGGCCAGCCTTTCCAAGCTGTTCCGTTATGTCTTGTGCTATCACTAACAGGCTTCTCCGATTTCGCTCGCCACTACTTTCGGAATCTCGGTTGATGTCTTTTCCTCGAGCTACTGAGATGTTTCAGTTCACCCGGTTCGCCTCGTTACCCTATGTATTCAGATAACGATACCTTTCGGTGGGTTTCCCCATTCGGAAATCTCCGGATCAAAGCTAATTTGCCAGCTCCCCGAAGCTTATCGCAGGCTATCACGTCCTTCGTCGCCTATCATTGCCAAGGCATCCACCACGTGCTCTTATTCACTTGACCCTATAACTTTGACGTTTCCTCACGGAAACCAAAGTCAATCAAGGAATTGCCAGGTCTTTCACCTGACGCGTTATGCCGTCTTCAAAAATCGATTTGATTCGAAATTGAAGTTTCTTTTGACGCAATCAAAAATTCTTGCCGCTGATGGCACGGTCCGCACTAAACCTTTACGAATGTGCGGTTTCCATCAGCAGCGCTGATTCGACTCTATGAATTTTTAAAGAACAGCCGATTGATCAAGAGATCCTGATCAACAACAAAGAAGCCTCATGCTTTCGCAGGAAGCCGCTTTGGTGTTGAGTAAGCATCGAGTTGTTGGTGGAGGATGACGGGATCGAACCGACGACCCCCTGCTTGCAAAGCAGGTGCTCTCCCAGCTGAGCTAATCCCCCTCAACTCTCACACGAGATATCAGAAGATTTGGTGGGTCTAGTTGGGCTCGAACCAACGACCCCCGCCTTATCAAGACGGTGCTCTAACCAGCTGAGCTACAGACCCATATCGATGACCTTGACGATCTCGACTTCTTCCAACAACCGATAAGTGTGGGCGTTTAAATTAAATTGCCTGTTTCCAGAAAGGAGGTGATCCAGCCGCACCTTCCGATACGGCTACCTTGTTACGACTTCACCCCAGTCACGAACCCTGCCGTGGTAATCGCCCTCCTTACGGTTAAGCTAACTACTTCTGGCAGAACCCGCTCCCATGGTGTGACGGGCGGTGTGTACAAGACCCGGGAACGTATTCACCGTGACATTCTGATCCACGATTACTAGCGATTCCGACTTCACGCAGTCGAGTTGCAGACTGCGATCCGGACTACGACTGGTTTTATGGGATTAGCTCCCCCTCGCGGGTTGGCAACCCTTTGTACCAGCCATTGTATGACGTGTGTAGCCCCACCTATAAGGGCCATGAGGACTTGACGTCATCCCCACCTTCCTCCGGTTTGTCACCGGCAGTCTCATTAGAGTGCCCAACTGAATGTAGCAACTAATGACAAGGGTTGCGCTCGTTGCGGGACTTAACCCAACATCTCACGACACGAGCTGACGACAGCCATGCAGCACCTGTGTTACGGCTCTCTTTCGAGCACTAAGCCATCTCTGGCAAATTCCGTACATGTCAAAGGTGGGTAAGGTTTTTCGCGTTGCATCGAATTAAACCACATCATCCACCGCTTGTGCGGGTCCCCGTCAATTCCTTTGAGTTTCAACCTTGCGGCCGTACTCCCCAGGCGGTCAACTTCACGCGTTAGCTTCGTTACTGAGTCAGTGAAGACCCAACAACCAGTTGACATCGTTTAGGGCGTGGACTACCAGGGTATCTAATCCTGTTTGCTCCCCACGCTTTCGTGCATGAGCGTCAGTACAGGCCCAGGGGATTGCCTTCGCCATCGGTGTTCCTCCGCATATCTACGCATTTCACTGCTACACGCGGAATTCCATCCCCCTCTGCCGTACTCCAGCAATGCAGTCACAGATGCAGTTCCCAGGTTGAGCCCGGGGATTTCACAACTGTCTTACATCACCGCCTGCGCACGCTTTACGCCCAGTAATTCCGATTAACGCTTGCACCCTACGTATTACCGCGGCTGCTGGCACGTAGTTAGCCGGTGCTTATTCTTACGGTACCGTCATTAGCCCTCTTTATTAGAAAGAGCCGTTTCGTTCCGTACAAAAGCAGTTTACAACCCGAAGGCCTTCATCCTGCACGCGGCATGGCTGGATCAGGCTTGCGCCCATTGTCCAAAATTCCCCACTGCTGCCTCCCGTAGGAGTCTGGGCCGTGTCTCAGTCCCAGTGTGGCTGGTCGTCCTCTCAGACCAGCTACAGATCGAAGGCTTGGTGAGCCTTTACCTCACCAACTACCTAATCTGCCATCGGCCGCTCCATTCGCGCAAGGTCTTGCGATCCCCTGCTTTCATCCGTAGATCGTATGCGGTATTAGCACAGCTTTCGCTGCGTTATCCCCCACGATTGGGCACGTTCCGATGTATTACTCACCCGTTCGCCACTCGCCGCCAGGATTGCTCCCGCGCTGCCGTTCGACTTGCATGTGTAAGGCATGCCGCCAGCGTTCAATCTGAGCCAGGATCAAACTCTATAGTTCGATCTTGATTTTTGCGCCCCATCTCGCGATGGAGCAAAACTCACAAAAACGGAATTGAAGTGAACTTCACTTCTATTCTCATGAGCGTTTTAAGTCTTGCGACTTGTTCCGAAGAACTTGTGCAATTACCTTCAAACGCCCACGCTTATCGGCTGTAATTTTTTAACGATCACCGAAGCAACTTGTCGTTTACTTCGTTTGCTTGCTGCGATCAGCGAAGCCTTGTAGTCTAGCACGATTTTTAAAGAATCGCCAAACTTTTTTCGCTTTCCATTTCTTCGTTATTCGCAGCTCACAACTTTCATTGTCAGCCGCCGAAGTCATTTCAGCGGAGCCTTGCAGTCTAGCACGATTTTTTCAAATCAACCAAACTATTTTGGCTTTTCGCATCCGCCAACTTCTCTCGCAACCCGCAACTCTCATCGCAAGTCGCTGAAGCAGTTCGTTTCAGCGAAGCCTTCGATTATGCACTGTTTTTTCAAACCGCGTCAACTTTTTCGAAGACTTTTCTTCACCCCGTCCAACCAGCCCCTAAGAACCTGCCAGACCCGAACACCAGGAGGCATTCAGCAGCGAAGCCCACGAGTATATGACAGATTTTGAGACTCTGTCTACTCCTTCGCACTTTTTGCGCAGCGGCTGTGCGCCTCCCCCTCATAAATAAAGAAAGCCGCCCGAAGGCGGCTTTCTTTATTGGCGAATCGCTGCTGCTTAGTAGTAGCGCGAACTGTTCATGCGGCGCATCGCTTCGTACAGCGTGGGCATGCGCACTTCCTGCGAGCGGGCGCTCATGCGGGCCAGTGCATCGATCTTGGCGGCTTCGGCTGCGGGCACGGTGCCTTCCGATTGCTGGCGCCACATGGCGGCCTGCAGTTCCTGCATCACGCGCGGGTCGCTTTGAGCGGTGGCGAGGAAGCGGGCGTCGGCACGCGCTGCGGCACGGCGTTCGGCAGCTGCGCGCCACGCGGCGGCGAGGCTGCTCTGGCGGACCGAGCCGGCGAACAGCGCGAACAAGGCGATGGCTGCAATGCAGAACACCGTCCAGGCAGCAAGCAGGCCGCCGTCGTTCCAGTTGGAAACGAGCGACTCGGTCACCACAAGGACGGCCGCCGCGATGGCGACGATCAACAGGGCGATCAGCGGGCGGGCGCCATTGGCGCCTGCGCGTGCGGCCTGGATCTGGCCGAACAGAACTTCGGCGCGACGGACGCCGGGGTGGACGGTAGGTTGGTCAACGTGAACGAAGCTGGTCATGATGCATCCCTCCTGGGACATTGGTAATCAGTGGTGGCGAACAAGGCCGATGGGGTGATATTAGGGATTACCCCAGTGTTTATCCACTTTATCTTTCTGATGTTTATCATTCACAAGACTGATGGACGTCAACTTTCGCACGCTCGACCTCAACCTGCTCCGCGTCTTCGACGAGGTGATGGCCGAACGCAACCTCACGCGAGCCGCTCGCAACCTGTCGATCACGCAGCCGGCGGTAAGCAATGCGCTGCGACGCCTGCGCGAAGTCCTGGGCGACGAGCTGGTGCGCCGCTCCGGCGCAGGCGTCGAGCCCACCCCTCGTGCGCTCGCCCTCTGGCCGACCGTGCGGGACGCCCTGCGCCAGTTGCAGCACACGCTGGCCCCCGGCGAATTCGATGCCGGCACGGCCGACACGACATTCCTCTTGGCGATGGCCGATGCCACCGCGGCGGAGCTCATCCCGGGCCTGGTCCAGATCGCCGAAAAGGAAGCTCCGGCCATTTCCCTGCGCGTGCTGCCGCTGACCACGCGCGATCCGCGCCGCATGCTGGAACAGGAAGAGGTCGACATGGCGGTCGGCTACTTCCCGGCGGTGATCGCGAGCCTCGCGGCGCGGGGGCAGTCGGGGGTGGGGGTTCCGTTCGAGACCCAGCGGCTCTACCTGGGCCAATATGTATGCGTGATGCGGCGGGGCCATCCGCTGGCGGATGCGCCCCTCACGCTGGACGACTACTGTGCCGCCCGCCACCTGCTGGTGAGTTTCTCGGGCCGGCCCTACGGCTTCATCGACCAGACGCTGGGCGCCATGGGCCGCGAGCGGCGCATCGTGGTGACGGTGAACCAGTTCTTCACCGCAGGCAGGGTGGTCGCCAATTCGGATCTGCTGACCGTGCTGCCCCGCCACTTCGTGACCGTGACCGGCATCGACGACCAGCTGGTACTGCGTGACCTGCCCTTCGACCAGCCGCCAGTACACGTGGACGCGATCTGGCATCGGCGCGCCCAGCACGGGCATTCTCACGAATGGCTGCGAAATGCGCTGTTGCGCTCGGCAGCCGCGGCTTTCGCCGGCTCGGTCCTCGGACAAAAGGTGCCCGACTGACCTGTTGCGCTATCTATATGTGGATCAGCGGACGACGCTGAGCCAGGCGCTGGCTGCGGCACGCAGCTCCTGGGCGTGATGGGCTCCGCGGCCGGCGCGCATGTCGGCGCTTTCCATCAGTGCGGCGGCGTGGCTGGCCGGGGCATTGGCGCTGGAAGAACGGAAGAAACGGGCCACTTGGGCGATGAGGCTGAACATGATGGTGCGCGGCTCGTGGCTGCGCTGGAGTGGTTGATGCTCCAAGAATAAGGGTTAACCCTAAAATATCAAGCCAAACCTTATGCGTGTCACGCATGGGGCAATTCACCTAGACTGGCTCGACCATGAAGCTGCAACTGCTGTCCGACCTGCACCTGGAGTCCCATCCCCGCTTCCGAGCCGAGCCCCTGCCCGGCGCCGACATGCTGATCCTGGCGGGCGACATCGGCTCCTACCAGCAGGGCTCCCGCCTGACCGACACCGACTTCGGCCTGGGCCGCTTCTCCCCCCGCAAGGGCTGGCCGGTGCCGGTGATCTACGTGCCGGGCAACCATGAATACGACAACGTCGACTTCGACGAGACCCACCAGCGCCTGCGCGCCCTCTGCGACGAGCTCAACATCATCTGGCTGGAGCGCGAAACCCGGGTAATCGAAGGCGTCCGCTTCGTCGGCACCACGCTCTGGGCCGATTTCGACGCGCTCGCCGAGCCGACAGACAGCCTCGCCGAAGCACTCAAGAAGCGCGGCAAGGCCATGCGCGCGGCCGATTTCTATCTTGAAAAAGCAGCCACCATGCGTAACGGCGAGCTGTTCCTCGCCGCGCAGCTGCGCGACCAGGGGCTGGCCTGCCAGGACTGGCTCAAGCAGGCGCTGGCCGAGCCATTCGACGGGACCACGGTCGCCATCACCCACTTCGCGCCCAGCCTCGAGAGCGGCGATCCGCGCTACGGATTGACACCCGGCACCGCAGGTTTTTGCAACGCGCTCGACGAGTTGCTGCCCCATGCACAGCTCTGGCTGCACGGCCACCTGCACTGCCCGTCCGACTACGTGAAGAACGGCTGCCGCGTGGTTGCCAACCCCCTGGGCTACGCGCGCAACGGCGAACAGGAAGGCTACAAGCCCCAGCTGCTGATCGAAGTGCCCGGCGCCCGGCACCAGCAGCGGTAACGGCCGGCAACGCGTTCGCCGCCATGGCTGTGTAGACTGGCCCGATTCCATCCGACCGGATGGGGGAGCGTGCCATGACGCAGCAGCAACAACAACGACGTCGCCACTTCCTGCAGCAGGCCGCCGGCGCAGCCGCGACCGCCGGGCTGTCCTCCTTCTGGCCGCGGGCTTTCGCCCAGAAGCCGGCCGAGGCGACCGGAGGCAGGGCCATGGGGCAGCTCTCGATCGCCGAGATGTCGCGCCGCCTCGCCGCCGGAAGCCTCAGCAGCAGCCAGCTCGTGGAAGAAGCACTGGCCGCCATCCAGAACCCCGCCGGCGAGGGCGCTCGCACCTTCATCCGCGTGCATGCCGATTCGGCACGCGCCGCCGCCGCGCGGCTCGACGCCGAACGCAAGGGCGGCCGCCCCGCCGCCTCGCCCATCGCCGGCATCCCCATCTCGCTGAAGGACCTGTTCGACGAGGCCGGCGTCACCACGCTCGGCGGCTCGGTGGTGCTGGCCGGCCAGCCGCCGGCCGCGCGCGACGCCATCGCGGTCGAGCGGCTGCGGCGCGCGGGCGCGATCGTCATCGGGCGTTCCAACACGGTCGAGTTCGCCTACACCGGCCTGGGCATCAACCCGCACTACGGCACGCCGAAGAACGCCTACGACCGCGCGACCGGCCGCATTCCCGGCGGCTCGACCTCGGGCGGCGCGATCTCGCTGACCGACGGCATGGCCGCCGGCGCGATCGGCACCGACACCGGCGGCTCGCTGCGCATTCCGGCCGCCCTCAACGGCCTGGTGGGCTTCAAGCCGACGCAGCGGCGCGTTCCGCTGGACGGCGTGCTGCCGCTGTCGACCTCCTTCGATTCGGCCGGTCCGATGGCGTGGACGGTGGAAGACTGCGCCCTGCTCGATTCCGTGCTCGCCGCCGAGCTGCCGCGCCCGCTGCGCGTGCTGCCGATGCGCGGCCTGCGCTTCGCGGTGCCCAGGACCTTCTTCCTCGACGAACTCTCGCCGCCCGTGGCTGCGGCCTTCGCCTCGGCGCTGGCCAAGCTCTCCGCCGCGGGCGCGACGATCACCGAGCTGCCGATGGCCGAGTTCGCGAAGGCGCCGACCATCAACCCGCGCGGGATGATCACCGCCGCCGAAGCCTTCACCTGGCACCGCGAGCTCATCAAGACCGCCGCCACCAAGTACGACCCGCGCGTGCTGGCCCGCATCAGGACCGGCGAGACCATCACCGCGCCCGACTACCTGCAGCTGCAGGCGCTGCGCCGGCAGTTCATCCGCTCGATCAACACCGTGGCCGCGAGCTACGACGCAATGCTGATGCCCACCACGCCCGACATCGCGCCGCCGATCGCCGAGGTGCTGAAGGACGATGACACCTACTACCGGATCAACGGCCGCATGCTGCGCAACCCCGCGGTGGTGAACCTGTTCGACGGCTGCGCGCTCTCGGTGCCCTGCCATGACGCGGGCACCGCGCCGGTGGGGCTGATGGTGGCCAGCATCGGCAACACCGATCACCGCCTGCTGGCAGTGGGCGCGGCGGTGGAGGCGGTGGTAACGCCGAGGCGTGCGCTCAGCAGCTGAGCTGCCGCACCGCCAGCGTCGGAGGTTCAGGCGCCGCCGCGGCCCTTCGCCACCAGCTTGATGCCCGGCATCAGCTCGGCCGCGAGCTCGGGCCGCTCCAGCGCGTAGTCGAGGTTCATGCGCGCGATCTCGACATGCTCCTCGCCCAGCGCCTGCGCGCGCGAACCCTGGCCGCGCTCGATGGCCTGCACCATCGCATGGTGCGTGCGGTGAGCCTGGCGCATCCACTGCTGGCCCTCTTCCATCGACGACTGCATCGGCAGCATCGCGCTCGGGGCGGCGAAGGGCTGGCCGCCGAGCATGTCCATCACGCGCTTGAGCGCGAGGTTGCCGCAGCCTTCGATGATCAGCTTGTGGAAGCGGTCGTTCATCTCGACGTAGGCCGCGTAGTCGTCGATCTCCATGCTGGGCTTGTTCACGGCGCGGTCGCCGTCTTCCAGGCATTCCTTCAGGTCGCGCAGCAGCTGGCGCGAGGCGCCGTCCTCGGCAAGCAGGCGCGCGGCGAAGCCTTCGATCACGCCGCGTACGCGAATGGCGTCGGCCACCTCCTGCGAGGTGAAGCGGCGCATCTGGTAGCCGCCGCTGGGCGACTGCTCGATCAGCCCTTCGTGCTCCAGGCTGGCCAGCGCCAGCCGCACCGGGGTGCGCGAGGCTTCGAGCTTCTCGGCCAGCGGGATCTCGGCCAGCCGCTCTCCGGGCCCGAATTCGCCCTTGAGGATCATGTCGCGCAATTGCACGAGCACGCGGGATTGTTGGGAGTCCATGGGCGGATTCTAGGAGACGGGCACCACATTGCACGCAGCGTATTTACTCTGGCTCGGTTGTTGCATGCATCTCTTCACAAGAAGTGTCAAAAACCGACGATACGCTCAGCGTTTACCCTGATTTTGGCGTTTGCAGGCCCCATATCGGGGCAATTTGGCAGATGAAAGTTTGACCCGGATCGAGGATCACCAAGACAATGCATACAGTTGCATGCAATGGCTGCAAGCCTCTTTCCACAGTCCCCACGATGGAGCCCGCACGATGATCAGCGCAGAGCAGAACGATTTCATCACCCGCGTCGGACCCGGCGCGCCCGCCGGCAAGCTGCTGCGCCGCTACTGGCAGCCGGTGGCCCTGGCCGACGAACTGGCGGGCCCGCGCCCGGTCAAGCCGGTGAAGCTCATGGGGCAGGACTTCGTCCTTTTCCGCGACGAGAGCGGCCAGCTCGGCATGCTCGACCGCGACTGCCCGCACCGCGGCGCCGACCTCGCCTTCGGCCGGCTCGAGAACGGCGGCATCCGCTGCGCCTTCCACGGCTGGCTGTTCGACGCCAGGGGCAATTGCCTCGAGACCCCGGCCGAGCCCGCCACCAGCAAGCTGTGCAGCCGCATCAAGCAGTCGGCCTATCCGGTGGTCGAGAAGAGCGGCGTGGTCTTCGCCTACATCGGCGAGGGCGAGCCCCCCGCCTTTCCCGAGTTCGACTGCTTCGTCGCGCCCGACAGCCACACCTTCGCGTTCAAGGGCCTGTTCGAGTGCAACTGGCTGCAGGCGCTCGAGGTGGGCATCGACCCGGCGCATGCCTCGTACCTGCACCGTTTCTTCGAGGACGAGGACACCTCCGAAAGCTACGGCAAGCAGTTCCGCGGCGCCTCGGCCGACTCCGACATGCCCATCACCAAGGTGCTGCGCGAATACGACCGGCCCGACATCAGCGTCGAGCCCACCGACTACGGCTTCCGCCTGAAGGCGCTGCGCAAGCTGTCGGAAGACACCACCCACGTGCGCGTGACCAACCTGGTGTTCCCGCAGGCCTTCGTGATCCCGATGAGCTCCGAGATGACCATCTCGCAGTGGCACGTGCCGGTGGACGACACACACTGCTACTGGTACGCCATCTTCACAAGCTTCACCGGCCCGGTCGACAAGCAGCAGATGCGCGAGCAGCGCCTGAAGCTCTACGAGCTGCCCGACTACACCTCGCGCAAGAACAAGCGCAACAACTACGGCTACAGCATCGAAGAGCAGCTCACTGAGACCTACACCGGCATGGGCGACGACATCAACGTGCACGACCAGTGGGCGGTGGAGTCGCAGGGCCCTATTCAAGACCGCACGCGCGAGCACCTGGGCAGCACCGACAAGGGGATCATTGCCTACCGCCGCGTGCTGGTGAAGGCGATCGAGGCCACGCTGGCCGGCGAAGGCGCGCCGATGGTCATCGACGCCGCGCAGGCCAGCGCCATGACCGGCCCGCCGTCCATCGACGGCATCGGCCGCAACGTCGCCGACGAGGCCGCCACCGAGGCCTACTGGCAGGACGCCGACCGCGCGCGGCGACTGAAGTCGGACTGGGCCTCCGCACGCCTGGCCGCAGCCTGAGCACACGCCATGACGAGCCACACATTCGTCGACCGCTTCGGCCTCTGGAGCGAAGACCAGCACGCGCAGGCCAGGGAACTGGTGCGCCGCATCGACGGCGGCGAAGTCGACCTCGTGCGCTTCGCCTGGCCCGACCAGCACGGCATCCTGCGCGGCAAGACGCTGGTCGCGGCCGAGGCGCGCTCGGCCCTCTGGGAGGGCGTCAACCTCACCTCCACCCTGCTGGCCAAGGACACATCCCACAAGACCGTGTTCCCGGTGTTCACCCAGGGCGGCGGCTTCGCCATGGAGGGCCTGCAGGGCGGCGCCGACTTCACCATCGTGGCCGACCCGGCCACCTTCAAGGTCCTGCCGTGGTCGCCGCGCACCGGCTGGGTGATGTGCGACGCCTACATGGCCGACGGCAAGCCCTGCCCCTTCGCCACGCGGCAGATCCTGCAGCGCGCGGTGCGCCAGCTCGACGAGCTGGGGCTGGACTTCATCGCCGGCCTGGAAGTCGAGTTCCACGTCTTCAGGCTCGACGACGCCCGCATGGGCCTGGCCGATTCGGGCCAGCCCGGCGAGCCGCCGCGCGTGTCGCTGCTGTCGCACGGCCACCAGTACCTCACCGAGCTGCGCTACGACCGCGTCGACGGGCTGATGGAGCTGCTGCGCTCGCAGCTCATGGCGCTCGGCCTGCCGCTGCGCTCGCTCGAGATCGAATTCGGCCCCAGCCAGTTCGAGCTCACCTTCGGCCCCACCGCCGGCGTCATGCCCGCCGACACCATGGTGCTGCTGCGCAGCGCCATCAAGCAGGTCTGCCAGCGCCACGGGCTGCACGCCACCTTCATGTGCCGGCCGAAGATCCCGAACGTGATGTCCAGCGGCTGGCACCTGCACCAGTCGCTGCGCCGCAGGAGCGACGGCGTCAACGCCTTCATGCCGGAGGCTTCGAGCGGCCAGCCGCTGAGCGAGACCGGCATGCACTACCTCGGCGGCCTCAAGGCGCACGCCTGCGGCGCCGCGGCGCTCGCAAGCCCCACCATCAACGGCTACCGCCGCTACCGCCCCTTCTCGCTCGCGCCCGACCGCGCGATCTGGGCCAAGGACAACCGCGGCGCGATGCTGCGCGTGCTCGGCGGCCCGGGCCAGGCGGCCACGCGCATCGAGAACCGCGTGGGCGAGCCGACGGCCAATCCGTACCTGTACCTGGCGTCGCAGCTGTTCTCGGGCCTGGACGGCATCCGCAACAGGATCGACCCCGGCCCCTCTGCCGATGCGCCGTACGAAACGCCGGCGGAGCAGCTGCCCCGCTCGTTGAGCGACGCCCTCGCCTGCCTGCGCCAGGACGAGATGCTCAACGCTCAGATGGGCAAGCCCTTCGTCGACTACCTCTGCCACATCAAGGAAGCGGAGATCGCCCGTTTCAACCTCGAAGTCAGCGAGTGGGAACACCGCGAGTACTTCGACATGTTCTAGAACCCATGCCCACGATCCACTACATCCTCAAGGACGGCACCACGCGTTCGGTCGACGCCAAGGTCGGCGCCAGCGTGATGGAGACCGCCATCCGCGGCAACGTGCGCGGCATCGACGCCGAGTGCGGCGGCTGCTGCTCCTGCGCCACCTGCCACGTCTACGTGGACGACGCCTTCATCGACCTGCTGCCGCCACCCGACGACATGGAGAGCGCGCTGCTCGATGCCGTGGCGTCCGAGCGCCGGCCCGGCTCGCGCCTGAGCTGCCAGCTCGGCATCACCGCGGCCTTCGATGGCCTCACGGTGCGCGTGCCCGATACGCAGGTCTGACGCCTGCCTCGGGCATCATCGCCCGCTTTGTTTGCACATCGGTTACATGACAGCGGCGCCCGAAGGGGCGCATCCACTCCACCTGAAAGGCGTTTTCCCATGACGACGATGACCAAGAGAACCATCCTCTCGACCCTGCTGCTGGCCGGCTTCGGCCTGCTGGGAGCGACCGCGCAGGCCGCCGGCGAGCCGCTGCGCATCGGCCTCATCGCCACCTACTCGGGCCCGTACGCCGACTACGGCCGCCAGTTCGACGCCGGCATCGCGCTCTACCTGAAGGAGCACGGCGGCAAGGTGGGCGGCCGCACGGTCGAGATCATCAAGAAGGACACCGCCGGCCCCGCGCCCGACGCCGCCAAGCGCATCGCGCAGGAGCTCATCGTGCGCGACAAGGTGAGCGTGCTCACCGGCCTGGACTTCAGCCCCAACGCCTACGCCGTGGGCGCCATCGCCACGCAGGCGAAGATCCCGACCATCGTGATGAACGCGGCCTCCTCGGCCATCACCACCAGCTCGCCGTACGTAGCGCGGCTGTCGTTCACCGTGCAGCAGGTGACGGACCCGATGGCGCGCTACATGCTCAAGGAAGGCATCAAGGACGCCTACACCGTGGTCGCCGACTACGCCTCGGGCGTCGACGCCGAGACCGCCTTCAAGAAGACCTTCACGGCCGGCGGCGGCAAGGTGTCGGGCGAAGTGCGCACGCCGATGAACAACCCCGACTTCTCGGCGTACGTGCAGCGCATCAAGGACGCCAAGCCCCAGGCCGTGTTCTTCTTCTTCCCCTCGGGCGTGATGCCGCCGGCCTTCCTGAAGGTGTGGAAGGAGCGCGGCATGGAGCAGGCCGGCATCAAGCTCTACGCCACCGGCGAAGCCACCGACGACAGCTACCTCGACGCCACCGGCGACGTGGCGCTGGGCCTGGTCACCAGCCACCACTACTCCTTCGCTCACCCCTCGCCGAAGAACCAGAAGTTCGTGAAGGACTTCGCCGCCGACAACGGCGCCAAGCTGCGCCCGAGCTACTTCGCCGTGACCGCCTACGACGCCATGGCCGCCATCGACCTCGCGCTGGCCAGGACCAAGGGCGACACCGCCGGCGACAAGTTCATGGACGCGCTCAAGGGCCTGAGCTTCGAGAGCCCGCGCGGCCCGGTGGAGATCGACCCGGCCACGCGCGACATCGTGCAGACCGTCTACATCCGCAAGACCGAGCGCGTGAACGGCCAGCTGGTGAACGTCGAGTTCGACAAGTTCGAGCGCGTGAAGGACCCGGCGAAGGAAGGCGCGGCCGCCAAGTAGGCATTCCTCGTCGTATCCATCGTTCAGCCAGCGAGTCAGCAAGCGGGAATTTCATGGGCATCGTGATCTTCGACGGAGTGGCCTACGGCATGCTCCTCTTCCTCATCGGCGTGGGCCTGTCCATCACGATGGGACTCATGAATTTCGTCAACCTCGCGCACGGCAGCTTCGCGATGGTGGGCGGCTACGCGGCCGCCGTGCTGATGAACCGCTTCGGGCTCGGCTTCGGCCTCTCGCTGGCGGCCGCCTTCGTGGTGGCAGCCGTGCTGGGCGCCCTGCTGGAGTTCGTGTTCTACCGGCGCCTGTACCGCGCGCACCCGCTGGACCAGGTGCTGCTGTCGATCGGCGTGGTGTTCGTGTCCATCGCGGCCTTCACCTACTTCTTCGGTCCGACGATGCAGCCCTTCACGCTGCCGCCGGCGCTCGACGGGCAGGTGTCGCTGGCGGGCCTGGAAGTGGGCCGCTACCGGCTCTTCCTGATCGTCTGCGGCGTGCTGGTGCTGGCCGCGCTGCTGCTGGGCCTGGGCAAGACGCGCTACGGCGCGATGGTGCGCGCGGCGGTCGACAACCAGCGCGTGGCCGGCGGCACCGGCATCCATGTGCAGCGGCTCTTCTTCCTGACCTTCTCGCTGGGCTGCGGCCTCGCGGGCCTGGGCGGCGCGCTGAGCCTGGGGATGCTGGGGCTGGAGCCTTCGTTCCCGCTGAAGTACCTCGTCTATTTCCTGATGGTGGTCTGCGTGGGTGGCGCGGGCACCGTCACGGGGCCTTTCATCGCGGCGCTGCTGGTCGGCATCGTCGACGTGGCGGGCAAGTACTACCTGCCGGAAGCCGGCGCATTTCTCATCTACGTCTTCATGATCGCCATGCTGCTGGTACGCCCGAACGGCATCGTCGCGAAGAAGGGGCTCGCATGAAAGCCCTGAACCTCTCTCCCGCGCAGCTGCGCATCGCCGAGGCCGCCTTCTGGCTCGCGCTGGCGTCGAGCTTCTTCCTGCTGCCCGACAAGCTCACGCTGATGAGCCAGGTGCTCATCTTCGGCCTGTTCGCGGTGTCGCTCGACATGGCGCTGGGCTACGCGGGCATCCTCACCGTGGGCCACGCGGCCTTCTTCGGCGCGGGCGCCTACGCGGCCGGCCTGCTCGCCAAGTACGGCTGGAGCGAGCCCTTCAGCGGCCTCGTGTTCGCACTCGCGGTGTGCGGCGCACTGGGCTATGCGCTGAGCTACCTGGTGGTGCGCGGCGCCGACCTCACGCGGCTGATGATCACCATCGGCGTGTGCGTGCTGCTCTACGAACTGGCCAACCGGCTCTCGGGCATCACCGGCGGCACCGACGGGCTGCAGGGCGTGGTCATCGCGCCGGTGCTCGGCCTCTTCGAATTCGACCTCTACGGCAAGACCGCGTTCGGCTACGCCTTCGGCGTGGTGCTCGCGATGTTCCTGCTGGTGCGGCTGGTGCTGCGCTCGCCCTTCGGGCTGGCGCTGCGCGGCATCCACGACAGCCGCAAGCGCATGACGGCCATCGGTTCGCCGGTGGAGGCGCGGCTGCGCATGGCCTACGCCTTCTCGGCGGCGGTGGCGGGCGTGGCGGGCGCGCTGCTGGCGCAGACCACGCAGTTCGTCGGCATCGAATCGATCGGCTTCAACCGCTCGGCCGAGGTGCTCATCATCCTGGTGCTCGGCGGCACGGGGCGGCTGTACGGCGGAATGATCGGCGCCATCGTCTACATGCTGGTGCACGACTGGTTCGCCGACATGAACCCGCAGTACTGGATGTTCTGGCTCGGCATCTTCCTGATCGCGGCGGTCATGCTGGGGCGCGGCGGCATCATGGGCGCGCTCTCGCGCTTCGTTCGCACGGGGAAGGCGCGATGACGAACACCACGCACACCCTGCGCACGCAGGACCTCGGCGTGCGCTTCGGCGCCTTCCAGGCCGTGGCCGACGTGAACCTCTCGCTCGAACCCGGCGCGCGGCAGGCGCTGATCGGCCCCAACGGCGCCGGCAAGACCACGCTCATCAACCTGCTGACCGGCGTGCTCAAGCCCACCAGCGGCAGCATCCACATGGGCGGGACCGACATCACGCGGCTGCCCGGCGACAAGCGCGCCCGAATGGGCCTGGCGCGCACCTTCCAGATCAACACGCTCTTTCCCAGCCTCACGCCGCTGCTGTCGGTGGTGCTGGCGATCAGCGAGCGCGAAGGGCTGGGCGCCACCTGGTGGCGGCCGCTGAAGGGCTGCACCGCGGTGTTCGACGAGGCGCATGCGCTGCTTCGCACGCTGAAGCTCGACGGCCTCGCCGACGTGCCCGTGGCCGAGCTGGCCTACGGCAAGCAGCGGCTGCTCGAGATCGCGCTCGCGCTGGCGGCCAAACCCCGCATCCTGCTGCTCGACGAACCCGCCGCCGGCGTGCCGCAGGACGAGAGCGGCGAGCTGTTCGAAGCCATCGCGGCGCTGCCCGCGGACATCAGCGTGCTCTTCATCGAGCACGACATGAAGCTGGTCTTCCGCTTCGCCCGCCGCATCTCGGTGCTGGTGGGCGGACGCATCCTCACCGAGGGCACGCCTTCGGACATCGGCGCCGATCCGCGCGTGCGCGAGGTCTACCTGGGCAGCTCGCACCTCCATCACCACCCACACACCCATGCCTGAAGCACTCGCCTTCGACAACGTCACCGCCGGCTATGGCAACGCCGTGGTGCTCGACCGGCTCGATTTCTCCCTGCAGCAGGGCGAGAGCCTCGCCATCCTCGGGCGCAACGGCGTGGGCAAGACCACGCTGCTCGAGACGCTGATGGGCAACACCCGCGTGATGCAGGGCGCGATCCGCTGGCAGGGCACGGACATCGTGCGCTGGCCCTCGCACCAGCGCGTGCGCGCGGGGCTGGGCTGGGTGCCGCAGGAGCGCGAGGTGTTCCCCTCGCTCACGGTCGAAGAGAACCTCACCGTCATCTCGCGGCTCGGCGGCTGGAACCTCAAGCGCGTCTACGACTTCTTCCCGCGCCTGCGCGAGCGTCGCGGCAACTACGGCAACCAGCTCTCGGGCGGCGAGCAGCAGATGCTCGCCATCGGCCGCGCGCTCATGACCAACCCGAAGCTGCTGCTGCTCGACGAGCCCATGGAGGGCCTCGCGCCGATCATCGTGGAGGAACTGGCGACGGCGATCCGCCGGCTGTGCGAGTCGGAGGGGCTCGCGTCGATCGTGGTGGAGCAGCACCCGGTGCTCGCGCTGCAGATGACGCACAAGGCGATCGTGCTGGAGCGTGGCACCGTGGTGCACGCGGGGCTCAGTGCGGAGCTGGCGGAGGACGCGTCGCTGCTCGAGGGGCTGCTCGGGGTCGGGGTCTGAAATTCGGGAGCGGGCAGCCGGACGCAGAGGGCGCGAAGGTTTCGCGAAGGTCGCAAAAGGAAAACCAAAAAAGTTTTCGATTTCTTCTGCGACTTCTGCGTAGTTTTTGTATTCCTTCTGCGTTCGGCTGTCCGTTCCCGCTTTCGCGCCCGGCGGCCTAGCTGAGCATCTGGCCGCGGCTGCCGATGACGGCCACGTCCACGAACTGGCCGCCTTCGCGGTTGGTGCGCCCGTAGTTGATCTTCACGCCGCCCAAGTCGAAGTTCTCGATGCTCGCGAGCCCCGACATCACCGATGCGCGGGTGAGCGAGCCGCCCGCGCGGCGCATGCCCTCTGCGAGCACCGCCGCGTTCAGGTAGCCCTCCAGGCTGGTGAGCGAGAAGTCCTTGACGCCGTTGGCCACCATGTCGGCCTGGTAGCGGCGCACGATCTCGAACTTGGTCGAGTACGGCGAGGGCACCACGATCACGAAGCCCAGGCCCTTGGCCAGGTCGCCCATGGCCGACAGCGCGCTGGCCGTGATGGAGAGGCCGTAGGCCGAGCTGCTGTTGCCCGCCTCGCGCAGCGCCTTCAGGAACACCGGCGCCGTGCCGGCCAGACCGACCACCACCACCTGAGGCTTGGCCTTGGCGATGGCTTCGGCGGCGGGGCCCACTTCCATGCTGGTCGTGTTGGGCGTGGTCGCGATCACCGCCGGCTCCAGCTTCGCCTTCGCCAGCGCGGCCTTGAAGGCGGCCAGCACCGACTGCCCCAGCGGATCGTTCGAATGCACGAGGCCGATGCGGCTCTGGCCCAGCACGGCGGCGGTGCTCACCAGCTTCTCGACTTCCTGGTCGTAGTTGGCGCGGACCCAGAAAGTGTTGGGCGAATTCTTCTTGCGCAGCGAGATCGTGCCGGTGATGGGGCCCACCACGGCCATGCCGGGCACCGCATCCATCACCTCGGCCGTCTGGCGCGTGCCCAGGGGGTGTACCAGCGCGAGCACGGAGCTGTCCTTTTCGAACGCCAGCGCGTTGGCCTTGGCCACGTCGGGCTTGAAGGTGTCGTCGGCCATCACGAGCTCGACCTTGGAGCCGTTGATGCCGCCAGCCTTGTTCAGCGCATTGAAGAAGGCGCTGGAGCCCTGGTACAGGCCCTGGCCGTTGGCCTTCTCGACGCTGCTGTTGTCGAAGGTCGTTCCCACGCGCAGCGGCCGGTTCTGCGCGAGCGCCGGAAAGCCGAGGCCGGCGGCGGCAGTGGCGGCGGCCAGCCCGGTCAGCGCACGCCGACGGCTGTTGGAAAGCGGCGCAATCGACTCGCGCGGCACGGGAACGGTCATGGTCGAAGTCTCCGGAAATGAATGCGTCTGTGACAAAAGTTCACACTCTTGCGAGGAATGTAACGCACCTTGCCGCGCCGGAGATGACCTTGGCTGCTACTTCATGGCCGGCTTCGGCATGGCCGCCACATAGCGTGCGTCGGTCAGGGTGCCGAGGAAGGCGCTGATCTCGTCGATCTCCTCGTCGGTCAGCGCGGGCGTGGTGCCGGGGCGACGGTTCATCGGCGTGGAGTTGACGTTGATGTTGCCCCGGCAGGCGGCGGGCACGTCGTCGAAGGTCGGCCTGCCGTGGTACCACTTCGCAGGGTCGGTGGAGCGCGTGGCGTAGAACGCGACCGCGTCGCGCAGCGTGGTGAACACGCCGTTGTGCATGAAGCTCTGGCGCACCGCTACGTTGCGCAGCCCCGGCGTGCGGAAGTAGCCGCACCACTGGTTCGGCTCCGGCCAGCGCAGCTGCGCCGCGGTGCGGCACAGGCCGTTGTCGAAGCGGCGCGGATCGCGGTTGGCCGGCAGCGAGAGGTTGCGCGGCACGGCGATGGCGTCGTAGCCGAAGTCGGTGAAGAGCGAACGCTCGGGCCGGCTCGCCGTGTCCGACAGCGTGTGGCACGACATGCAGTTGCCCTTGTCGGGGTTCTTGAACAGCGCGAGGCCGCGCATCTCCTGCGGGCTCAGCGGCGTGCGCTTGCGCAGGTAGTCGTCGAAGCGCGAGCTGAAGGGCGCCATTTCGTCGCTCTGCAGGTAGGCCTGCAAAGCCTGGCCGATGCCCTTCACGGCTTGCTCCGGGTCGCGCAGCACGCGCGGCCCGAAGGCCAGCGACATCGCGGGAGCCAGGTCGGTGCCGCGCAGCTTGCGCAGCAGGCTCTGCGGCGAGGCGTTGTTCATCTCGTCGGGGTCGAACAGCGGGCCGCGCGCCTGTTCGGCCAGCGTATCGGCGCGGCCGTCGGCGAAGAGGCCGCCGAACGGCGAGGCGAAAGGCGCGTCGTCGTCCTGGTAGAAGTGGCGCCGCGGCACGTAGCGCGCGTACAGCAGCGACGGCGCCGTGCGCGCGCTGAAGCGCCCCGGCCGGCTGCCCTGCGGCGTGCGCGGGCCGGCCAGCGAAGGCGCGTTCAGCGTCGAGGTGAAGGCGCGCAGCGGATCGTGGCAGCTCGCGCAGGAGGTGCCCTGAGGCTGCGACAGCCGCGTGTCGAAGAAGATGCGCTTGCCCAGCGCGGCCAGCGCCGGGTCGGGCCTGAAGGTGGCCTCGGTGGGATCGATGCGCGCTGAGACCTTCGGCGTGGAGCCGATGCGTTCGACGACCACGCTCGGCGGGCCGCCCGGGTTGATCTCCACGGTGGTGGCGGCGGCAGCCACGCCCGGCCAGCCCAGGCAGGCGGCCGCCATCGCCAGCGCGGCACGCATCGTCACGGCGTCAGGAAGCCCGTCTTGTCGCAAGCCAGCGTGCGCCCGGTCTGCACGCAGGTGGCGAGCAGCTTGCCGGCCACGGTGTAGGCCTTGAAGGTCCAGCCCACGCCGGGCGAGGCCTTGCGCTCCATCAGCATGAAGCCGAAGCTGGCATGGTGCGTGATGCGGTCGACCGTCACGTCCGGCGCGGGCGTGGTGCCGGGAGCCAGCGGATCGGGCAGCGCCACGTCGAGGTTGTCGCCGCCGTTGCCCGACACCAGCGTCGCGGGATGGTCGGTGGCGAAGTTCAGCGCCTGGAAGTCGTGCACATGGCCGTGCAGCGCGACGTGCACGCCGCTCGGGTAGTAGGCCTTGGGGTTGAGGTTGCTCATCACCGACTGCAGCGCGAGGTTGCCCGGCGCCGGGGTCTGGCCCGCGACCGGCGCGAAGGCCAGGATCGGGTGGTGGTTGGTGAACATCGTGGTCGTGATGCCAGGCTTGGCGGCCAGCGTCGCGACGGTCTGGAACTGCTTCTGGTAGGCGATGAACTGCGGATCGTTCGTCGCCAGCGCCGCCTTGCCGGCCTTGGCCGAGTCGAACACGATGATCTGCGAGCCGGTGCCCAGCTGCACCGCGTATGGCTCGGAATAGTTGCCGGTGCTGTCGTTGGCCGGGTCGTTGCACGAGCGCTTGTCGGAGTACGGGCGCGGATCGAGGAAGCGGATCCAGCCCTGGCCGCCGCGCGCGCATTCCTCGTGGTTGCCGCGCACCACGATCCACGGCGCCTTGGCCAGCAGCGGCGCGGCCGGCTTGAAGAAGTCGGCTTGCCAGGTGTCCCAGCCATAGCCCCAGGGGCTGTCCTTGCAGCCGGCGATGTCGTCGGGGCAGGCGTTCTCGCGGTAGTGGTAGTCGCCGATGTGCAGCACCAGGTCGGGGTTGAAGCCCGCGCCGGTAGCCGCGAGCGGCGCGAAGGGCCACACGGTGCTGTCGTTGCAGGGCTGGTAGGCCTTGTCGGCCTTCTTCAGGCGGCAGCCGGTGTCGGCCAGCACCAGAACACGTTGCGGTTCGGCCTTGGGCATCGGCAGCGTGCGGCTGCCGATGGCGGCCTGCTTCGCGTCGGCCGGGAGCGTGGTCTCGCAGGCCGAGACGGGAAAGGCGGAAGGCTTCGAATCGGCCGGGTCGCTGGCCGTGGGGCGCAGCGCCATGGTGCCGGCGCCCACGCGCAGGGTCATGCGCGTGACCTTGCCGTCGATCGTGATCTGCGGGCACACGGCGTTGGCGTCGGCCGTCGTGTCGGCCGACGGTGCGGCGTAGCTGGTGATGGCGCGCGCGATGGCCGCGTTGTTGTCGCCGATCTCCACCCAGGTGGCCTGCAGGTTGGCGTCGGCCGAGGCGGCGTCGGGTTGCGGGGCGGGAGCCGGCGCTGGGGCCGGAGCGGGTGCCGGGGCCGCCGGTGGCCCCAGGACGATCGACTGGTTGTTGCCGCCGCCGTTGCAGCCCTGCAGCAGGATGGCGGTGCAGGCTAGGCCGGCCAGCCAGCGCAGGTCGCGCATGGCGCGCGGCGCGGGGGCCGCGGTGAGTGTGGTGCGCATCTGGGAATCCCTCTGGTTGTTGTGTCGTGGGACGCCGCAATCTAGAGGGCCAGTGTGCAAGCCGTATTACATCGCTGCAGGCGCGCCGCGGGCGCGCATCGACGAAGGAACCGCTACAGCAGCTCTTCGCCCACGATCGGCAGCAGCAGCCAGTTCTTGAAGCGCAGCCAGAGGAATTCGCCGGGCTCGTCCTCGTGGACGATGTCGCCGCCGGCGTCGTCGTACTCCAGCCACTGCACGCGCCGGCCGTTGGGCGCGAGCCGCAGCCGGTAGCCGAGGTTCACGCGCTCGCCGCTCATGAGCCTGTCGTAGTCCTTCACCAGCTCGGGGCTGTCGATGACCAGCCCCATCTCGGTGTTGACCGCGGCCGAGCGGTGGTCGAGATTCATCGAGCCGATGAAGAAGCGCTCGTCGTCGACGATCGCCAGCTTGGCGTGCAGCCGGCTGATCGACTTGCCGAAGTCGCCGAAACGCCCCGACTTGCCGGTGAGCGTGGGCGCGATCTCGTAGATGGTGACGCCGATCTTCAGCATGTCGGCGCGGTAGCGCTCGTAGCCCGCATAGGCCAGGGGCTCGTCGGTGGCGCCCAGCGAGTTCGTCACCACCGTGATGCGCCCGCCGCGCTCGATGGCCTTCTTCATCATCGCCATGCCGCGCGCACCCGGGATGAAGTACGGCGAGCCGATCTTCACCTCGCGCCTGGCCGAATTGATGACGCTCAGCGCCCCCTCGGTCACGCTGCCCTCGTAGGCGGCCTCGGCCTTGCGCGTGATCTTCTCGGGGTCGTCCACGAACAGCGTCGACGGTGCCCAGTAGCGCTCGACGTTGCCGGCAATGAGCTGCTGCCCCACCGGCGACTTGTCGAGCACGTCGCGCTGGTGCATGGCCACGTCGGGCACCGCGGTGCGCGCGATCTCGTCGAAGCGCTTCTGCGCCTGCGCAACGGGCATGCGCAGCGGCGCGATCTGCTCGATGGGGCGCACGTGCTCGCTGTTCCAGTATCGGTCGAAGCCCTCGGACATCTGGCGCACCACCGGGCCGCTGGACAGCACGTCCATGTCGATGAAGTTCGCGGCCGTGCTGCGCATGAAGTATTCGTTGGCGATGTTGCGGCCGCCCGAGACCGCGAAGCTGTTGTCGGCCACCAGAAGCTTGTTGTGCATGCGGTGGTTGATGCGGCCGAAATCGGTCAGCGAGAACAGCAGCCGCGTGGCCAGCGAACTCGCGCGCGACGGCAGCGGGTTGAACAGCCGCACCTCGATGTTCGGGAAGGCCGACAGCGTGCTGAACACCTCGTCCTCGCCGCCCGTGTAGAGGTCGTCCACCAGCAGCCGCACGCGCACGCCGCGCGCCGCGGCCTCGCGCAGCTCCTTGAGGAACAGCAGGCCGACGTCGTCCTTCTGGATCAGGTAGTACTGCACGTCGAGCGACTTCTCGGCATGCCGCGCGAGCGAGATGCGCGCATCGAAGGCGAAGGCGGCCTCCGGCAGCAGCCTGAAGCCCGAGAGCGAGGTCGACCCGCCAGGCGTGCCCTTGGCCGCCAGCTGCCCGAGCTCGGTCTGCGACACGTCTGTGAAGGCCGTGACCACCGGGCGCGGCTGCGGCGGCGGCAGGCTCGCGCAACCCGCCAGCCACAGGGCGGCGGCGCCCAGTGCGAGAGCGGCGAATCGGCGGACGATGGAGGCGCGCATGGGCCGAACTGTAGCTCGCGGCGGCCCCGGATGGCGGCCCTATCATCGAAGCGAAACAAAAGGAAAAGAAGCGTGCTCAACGGCTTGTGGCTGGGTTTCTTCGGGGTGGCGGCATTGGCGGCGCTGGTGCGCTGGCTGGTGGGGGGCGATCCGACCGTGTTCGCGGCGCTGGTCGAAAGCCTGTTCGCGATGGCGCGGCTGGCGGTCGAGGTGATGGTGTTGCTGTTCGGCACGCTCACGCTGTGGCTGGGCTTCCTGCGCATCGCCGAGGCGGCGGGGCTGGTGGGCTGGCTCGCGCGGCTGCTGGGGCCGCTCTTCCGGCGGCTCATGCCGGGCGTGCCGGCGGGGCATCCGGCGCTCGGGCTGATCACGATGAACTTCGCGGCCAACGCGCTGGGGCTGGACAACGCCGCCACGCCCATCGGCCTGAAGGCGATGCGCGAGCTGCAGCGGCTGAACCCCGACCCGGTGACGGCCACCAACGCGCAGATCCTCTTTTTGGTGCTCAACGCCTCGTCGCTGACGCTGCTGCCGGTCACCATCTTCATGTACCGCGCGCAGCAGGGCGCGGGCGACCCGACGCTGGTGTTCCTGCCTATCCTGCTGGCCACCAGCGCCTCCACGCTGGTCGGGCTGCTGTCGGTGGCGGTGGCGCAGCGCCTGCGGCTGTGGGACCCGGTGGTGCTGGCCTACCTGGTGCCGGGCGCGCTGCTGCTGGGCGGATTCATGGCCCTGCTGGGCACGCTGTCGGCGACGGCCATCGCCTCGCTGTCGTCGCTGCTGGGCAATCTGACGCTGTTCGGCGTGATCGTCGTGTTCCTGCTGGCGGGCGCCATCCGCCGCATCAAGGTGTACGAATGCTTCATCGAGGGCGCGAAGGAAGGCTTCGACATCGCGAAGAACCTGTTGCCCTACCTGGTGGCGATGCTGTGCGCCATCGGCGTGCTGCGCGCGTCGGGCGCGCTCGACTTCGCGCTCGGCGGCCTGCGCTGGCTGGTGACCGCGGCGGGGCTCGACGCGCGTTTCGTCGACGCCATGCCCACCGCGCTGGTCAAGCCCTTCTCGGGCAGCGCGGCGCGCGCGATGCTGATCGAGACCATGAAGAGCCACGGCGTCGACAGCTTCCCCGCGCTGGTGGCCGCCACCATCCAGGGCAGCACCGAGACCACCTTCTACGTGCTTGCGGTGTACTTCGGCGCGGTGGGCATCCAGCGCACGCGGCATGCGGTGTCGTGCGCGCTGCTGGCCGAGCTGGCGGGCGTGGTGGCCGCCATCGCTGTCTGCTATTGGTTCTTCGGCTGAGCGCGGGGCTCGACGACCGGGAACATCGGCTCGAAGGTGTCGAGCATCGACATCAGCTCCGCCAGCTTCGTGCGGTCGCCGTCGATCTTCACCTTGCCCGCGAGCACCGCCGCCGGGAAGCTGGTTTCCTTCAGTGTGATCGCGTCGAGCGTGGCGCGGCTCAGCGTCACGGTGGCGTCGGCATCCGGCTGGCGGCCCGCGATGTGCGTGAGCGCGGAGTTCTCCAGCGTCAGCACGAACTGCTGGTTCGAATCGGTGAAGTTCCAGTTGATGGCCATCTTCCTGCCCTCGGCCCTGGCCGCGTTCAGCCGCACGCCGAGGAAGTCGAAGAACAGGTCGTTGCTCACGGCCTTGAGCGAATCAGCGTTGGCGCTGTTGCCGGCAGCGATCTTCGGCACGCCGTTGCGCAGCTCCATCGCGCCCACCAGATAGGCGCTGCGCCAGGTGCCGGCCTCCGACTGGTAGCCCATCTGCTCCAGGGCGTCGGCGCCCAGTTCGCGGGCCGCGCGGTTGGCGGGGTCGGCGTACACCACCTGGCTCATCGCGCTGGCCACCCAGCGGAACTCGCCCTTCCTGAAATCTTCGCGGGCGCGCGCCAGCACCGCGTCGGCACCGCCCATGTACTCGACGGTCTTCTTCGCATAGGCCACCGGCGGCAGCGGGTTCAGGTTGGCGGGGTTGGCGTCGTACCAGCCCAGGTACTTCTGGTAGACGGCCTTGGCGTTGTGCCGCAGCGTGCCGTAGTAGCCGCGCGCGGACCATTCCTGTTCCAGGCTCGCGGGCATGCGCAGCGTCTCGGCGATGTCGGCCGCGGTGTAGCCCTGGTTGAGCAGGCGCAGCGACTGGTCGTTGATGAACTTGTACATGTCGCGCTGCTTCTTCAGCAGGTCGACGATGCGGTCCTGCCCGAAGGTGGGCCAGTGGTGCTGGGCGATCAGCACCTCGGCCTTGCCGCCGAAGGCCACGCGCGCCTCGTCGATGTACTTCGACCACAGGTTGCCGTCGCGCACCTCCGCGCCGCGGATGGTGTAGAGGTTGTGCATGTTGTGCGTCACGTCCTCCGCCATGTTGAGCACGCGGAACTGCGGCAGGTACATGAGCATTTCCGACGGCGCCTCGGAGCCCGGCACCAGCCTGAAGACGAACTGCACGCCATCGATGGTGCGCTCCTCCGTGGGCTTGTCGATGGTGGACGTGGGCGCGATCAGCGACATGGTGCCGCGCGCCAGCGCCTTGCCCAGGCCGGTGTCGACCTGCCCGCGCACGCCCGGCGGCAGCAGCGTGCCGAACTGGTACTGCGAGCGCCGGCTCATCGCGTTGCCCGCGAGGATGTTCTCGGCCACCGCCGTTTCCATGAAGCCCGAGGGTGCCAGCACCTGTACCTTGCCGGCCTTCACGTCGGCCTCGTCGATCACGCCCTTCACGCCGCCGAAGTGGTCGGCATGGCCGTGCGTGTAGATCACCGTGCCCACCGGCTTGCGCGGGCGGTGCTGGTAGTAGAGCTCCAGCGCGGCGCGCGCGGTCTCGGCGGCCAGGAGCGGATCGATGACGATCAGGGAGCTGTCGCCTTCGACGATCGTCATGTTCGCGATATCGAAGCCGCGCACCTGGTAGACGCGCTCCGTCACCTTGAAAAGGCCATGTATCGCATTGAGCTGGGCCTGCCGCCAGAGGCTGGGGTTGACCGTATCGGCCGGCGCGTCGGTCTTGAGGAAGTCGTAGGGCTTCATGTTCCACACCGGGCGAGCGCCGGAGCCCGGCACCAGCGCGTCGGGCATGGTGCCGACGAAGCCGTGCATCGCGTCCTCGAAGTCCTGCCGGTTGGCAAAGGGCAGCGTCTTCGCCATCTCGGCGTTGGCCTGCAGCGTGGAGGGCTCGGGCGCCTTGGGCGCGGTCTGCGCAAAGGAGGCCGACGGCGCGCCCAGCGCGCATGCAAGGGCGACGAGCGCAACGGAGAAGGAAGAAGGAGCGGGCGAGGAAGATTTCATCCGGCAATGATGCGAAGCGCCAGAACCATTGGCAAATGCAAAATATGCGCTTCCTTTTGAAGCAAAACGCAAAATGCAGCTGCGCCAGCTCCAGCATCTCGTCGCCCTCGCCGACCAGGGCAGCTTCGGCCGCGCGGCCCAGGCGGTGCATCTCTCGCAGCCGGCGCTTTCGCGCAGCATCGAGAACCTCGAAGAGAACCTGCAGGCGCGCCTGGTCGACCGCGCCTACGGCAGCGTGCGCTTCACCCAGGCCGGCGAACTGGTGCTGGCGCGCGCCCGCGAGCTGCTGGCCGACGCGCAGCAGATCGCGCGTGACGTGTTGCAGCTCGAAGGCCTTGCCATCGGCAGCCTCGCGGTCGGCTTCGGCCCCTTCGCCGCCGGGACGCTGGGCCGCGCGGCGCTGTCGCTCATGACGCAGCGCCACCCGCAGCTGCAGATGCGCATGGAAGTGGCCGATACCGCCACCCTCTGCGAGCGCCTGCACCGCCGCGAGCTCGATCTGTTCGTCGCCGACACGCGAGACCTGACGAAGCTTCAGCCCGGGCTGAAGCTCTCGCGGCTGCCCAACCTGCCGGTGTCTTTCTTCGTGCGGCCGAAGCACCCGCTGCTGAAGCTCAAGCCCCGGCCCGTGCCGCTCGACAAGCTCATGGCCTACCCCGTCGCCGGCCCGCGCCTGCCGGCGGAGGTCGCGGCGCAGTTCGACCGGGTGGCGCCGCGCGGCGACCGCGGCGTGTTCAACGTAACCTGCGACGACGCCGGCACGCTGCGGCACCTGGCGCTCACCGCCGACGCGGTGATCCTCGCGCCGGTCGCCCCCGTGCCGGGCCACGACACCGACACCCTTGTTCCCCTGCCGGTGGCGGGCCTGGAGCGCATGCAGACGCACTACAGCCTCGTCACGCTGGCGGCGCGCACGCCTTCGCCGGCGGCCGCCGTCTATACCCGGCTGGTCGACGAGTTGATGGACCCGCTCGGGCAGGCCGGCGGGCACTGAGCCAAAATGGCCCTCCGCCTTCAAGCCTTTGCGTCTTTTTTCAGTGACCACTCCCCGCCGGGCCCAGCCGCCCTCCTTTTCGTCCGACGAGTTCCGTGAAGCCCTCGGCATGTTCGCCACCGGCGTCACCGTCGTGACCGCGCGCGCGGCGAACGGCACGCTGGTCGGCCTCACGGCCAACTCCTTCAACTCGGTGTCGCTGACGCCGCCGCTGGTGCTGTGGAGCCTGTCGCGCGCGGCCGGCTCGATGCCCGCGCTCAGCGCCGGCTCGCACTACACGGTGAACATCCTCGCGGCCAACCAGAAGGCGCTGGCCGAGCGCTTCGCCACCAAGAACATCGACCGCTGGGCCGACGTGGCCTTCACCGAAGGCCTGGGCGGCGCGCCGGTGCTCGTGGGCGCGGCGGCCAGCTTCGAGTGCTTCAACCGCAGCCGCTACGACGAAGGCGACCACGTGATCTTCGTCGGCGAGGTGGAGCGCTGCTCGCACGACGCGGGCGCATCGCCGCTGCTCTTCCACGGCGGTCGCTTCTACACGGAGCATCCCTTGTGACTCATCGTCCTGCGCTCCTGCTTGTCCTGCTGCTCGCCGCGCAGGCCGGCACGGCGCAGGAAGCGAACGGGCCGGTCAAGCAGAACTGGTTCGACGACCCGTTCTTCCAGCTCTCCTCGGGCCTGCCGGCCTGCGCCGTGCCCGAGGGCCCGTTCTACACGGCGCAAGAGCGTCGCCTGCAGACCCATTCGAGGCTGGAGCGCGGCACCACCTGCTGGCTGGCCGGCAAGTGCGCCGACAGCAACGCCTACCGCTACGACAAGCCGCTCGCGCCCAAGGTGCGCGCCGCGCTGCTGGCCGTGCCGGGGGTGAAGAAAAGCAGCGTCTGGGTCATCATCCAGCGCCGCTGGGTGTACCTGCAGGGCTGCGTGCCGGACGCGGCGCTCGCCAGGAAGCTGGAGCGCGCCGCGCGCGCGGTGGCCGACGTGGAAACCGTGGTGCCCGACCTGATGACGGGCACGCGGGGCAAGCCGCCCTATCCGGTGGCCCCGCCGGGATAGGGGCCGGGAAGCCTCGCGCGCACGCCGAACACGCCGCCGCGATACGATCATCGGATGAATCCGGCGGCTCCTCGCCGCGAACGACCCGATCCGAATGATCCAGCGCAAGACCCACCTCGACGGCCTCGCCATCGGCCTGCTCATCGCCTGCTGTGCCTTCTGGGGCCTGCAGCAGATCCTCATCAAGACCACCGTGGCGGAGGTGCCGCCGATGTGGCAGGCCTCGATCCGCATGGTCGGCGCCACTGTGCTGCTGTGGCTGTGGTGCGTGTGGCGGCGCGTGCCGCTCTTCGAGCGCGACGGCACGCTGTGGCCCGGGCTTCTGGCGGGCATGCTGTTCGCGGGCGAGTTCGCCGGCATCTACCTGGGGCTGCAGCACACCAGCGCATCGCGGCTCACGGTGTTCCTCTACACCGCGCCGTTCTGGGTCTCGCTGCTGCTGCCACGCTGGGTGCCGGCCGAGCGGCTGCGCGGCTTCCAGTGGCTGGGGCTCTTCATCGCGTTCTCGGGCGTGGTGCTGGCCTTCAGCGAGGGCTTCGCCCACATGAGCTCGTCGCAGCTCATCGGCGACGGCATGGCGCTGGCGGCCGGCATGCTCTGGGGCCTGACCACGCTCACGCTGCGCACCACGCGCCTGGCCACGGCCAGCGCCGAGAAGACGCTGTTCTACCAGGTGGCGGTCACCGCGGCGATGTGCCCGGTGCTGTCGCTGGTGCTCGGCGAGCACTGGAGCTTCTCGTACTCGGCCTGGGCCTGGACCTCCATCGGGCTGCAGACGGTGGTCGGCGCCTTCGCCAGCTATCTCGCATGGATGTGGTTGCTGCGGCACTACCCCGCCACGCAGATGTCGTCCTTCACCTTTCTCACGCCGCTCTTCGCGCTGGTGTTCGGCGTGGCGCTGCTGAAGGAGCCGCTCACCGCGCAACTGATCGTGGCGCTCATCGGCGTGGCGCTGGGCATCGTGCTGGTGAACCGGCGGCCTGCGGTACAACGCAGCGCATGAGCAGCAACATCACCCGATTCCAGCCCGTCCTCGACGAGATCGTCGCCACGCTGCGCCCGCAGCTCGGCCAGGGCGGCAAGGTCGCCAGCTACATTCCGGCGCTCGCGCGCGTCGATGCCCGGCAGTTCGGCATCGCGCTGCGCACCTGCGAGGGCGAGGAAGCCGGCGCGGGCGACTTCGAGACGCCCTTCTCCATCCAGAGCGTTTCCAAGCTCTTCACGCTCACGCTCGCCATGCAGCGCATGGGCGACGCGCTGTGGGAGCGCATCGGCCGCGAGCCCTCGGGCAACCCGTTCAACTCGCTGGTGCAGCTGGAAAACGAACAGGGCAAGCCGCGCAATCCCTTCATCAATGCCGGCGCCATCGCGGTGGCCGACCGGCTGGTGAGCCAGGCCAAAGCCAGCGGCGGCAGCGCCAAGGCCGACATCCTTGCGCTCATGCGCAGCCTGTGCGGCGAGCCCATCGCCTTCGACGACGAAGTGGCGCAATCGGAGGCCGACACGGGCTTTCGCAACATCGCGCTGGCCAACTTCATGAAGAGCTTCGGCAAGATCGACAACGACGTCGAGACCGTGCTGGACACCTACTTCCACCAATGCGCGCTGCGCATGAGCTGCCGCCAGCTCGCGCGCGCCGCCGCCTTCCTGTGCCGCGACGGGGCGCACCCCATCGACGGCGAGCCCGAGGTCACGGGCGAGCGGCAGACGCGCCGCATCAACGCGCTGATGCTCACCTGCGGCACCTACGACGCGGCGGGCGACGTGGCCTTCTCCATCGGCCTGCCCTGCAAGAGCGGCGTGGGCGGCGGCATCGTCGCGGTGGTGCCCGACAGGCTCACGCTGTGCGTGTGGTCGCCCGCGCTCGACGCCACCGGCAATTCGCTGCTGGGCATGAAGGCGCTCGAAATGTTCGTGGCGCGCACGGGTCTGTCGGTTTTCTGAACCTGCCTCAGGCGGCGGCAGCCACCGGCGCTGCGGCCAGGCAGCCCATGCCGTCCAGCGCCGTCTCCACGGCCTCTTCGAGCGGCGTATGCGGCTCGCGGCCGAGAAAGGCCACCAGCTTCGCGTTGTCCATCGCCACGGGCGTGCGCCACAGGTAGCGCATCTCGCGCAGTTCGCGGAAGGTCACGACGAAGGGCGAGGCCAGCGCCAGCAGCCACCACGGAAAGGCCGACACGCGGACCTTCGCGCCGGTGCGCCGCGCCACCACCTTGCGGATGGCCTCGCTCATGCGCGTGCCGTCCGAATCCCAGTGGCCTGCCATGTGGAAGCGCGCGAAGGGCTCCAGCCTGTCGCGCCGCGCGAGCAGCTCGACCATGGTGCGCGCCACGTCCGGCAGGTACGACCACTGGTGGCCTACACCGGGGCTGCCGGGCTGGCTCACGGCCCGCACGGGCTGCCCCGCCTTCACCAGCCCCTGCGAGAACCAGTTGTTGCCGGCCTTCGGCCCGAAGAAATCGCCGGCGCGCACGATCAGCACGCGCGCGCCCTGCCGGCTGGCCTCCTCGAGGCGCCGCTCCAGTTCGACGCGGATCGCGCCCTTGCTGGTGAGCGGATGCTGCGGCGAATCCTCCGCCAGCAGTGGAAAGGCGTCGGGACCGAAGTTGTAGACCGTGCCCGGCAGCACGATGGTCGCGCCCTCGGCCTTGGCTGCGGCGATGGTGCTGTCGAGCATCGGCAGCACCAGCTCCGACCAGCCGCGATAGCCCGGCGGGTTGACCGCATGCACGATGACCGAGCAGCCCTTCGCGGCGCGGCGCACCGACTGCTCGTCCATCGCGTCGCCCGCCAGCCAGGTGATTCCGTCGCTCTTTCCCTCTGTTGCGCCGCGCTTGAGCGCCCGCACATCCCAGCCCGCATCGCGCAGCTGGCGGGCCACCTCGCCGCCGATGCCGCCCGTTGCGCCGAGAACCAGAACCTTGTCGTTGCGTGCCGTTTCGTGTGCCATGAAATGCTCCAGAACAGTTGTCGATGGAAGAATTCTGGTTTCGACGGGGTTGCATTGGAATTGCCGAACATGAGCCATCAGCCATACATTTATGCATGACCTGGAACATCGGCTGGGAGCTTTACCGCTCCTTCCTCGGCGTGCTGCGCGAGGGCTCCCTGTCGGGCGCGGCGCGCGCGCTCGGCATCACCCAACCCACGGCGGGCCGCCACGTGGCCGCGCTCGAAGAGGCGCTGGGTGTAGTGCTCTTCACACGCTCGCAGACCGGCCTGCTGCCCACCGAGGTCGCGCTGGCACTGCGTACGCACGCGGAGGCCATGGAGAGCATCGCGGCCTCGATGGAGCGCGCCGCCACCAGCCAGGGCGAAGGCGTGCGCGGCGTGGTACGCGTATCGGCCAGCGAGGTGGTGGGCACGGAGGTGCTGCCGCCCATCATCACGCAGCTGCGCGAGGCGCATCCGGCGCTGAAGGTCGAGCTGGTGTCGACCAACCGCGTGCAGGACCTGCTCAGGCGCGAGGCCGACATCGCGGTGCGCATGGTGCGGCCCCGGCAGGAGCAGCTGGTCGCGCGCCGCATCGGCAACATCGAGCTGGGCTTTCACGCGCATCGCGACTACATCGCGCGCCACGGCACGCCGCGCAACCTCGACGACCTGCCGGCGCACACCGTCATCGGCTACGACCAGCCGCCGGCCTTCGTGCGCGCGGCGGGAAAGTCGATCAGGAACTTCACGCGTGACACCTTCTCGCTGCGCGCCGACAGCGACCTCGCCCAGCTCGCGCTGATCCGCGCGGGCGCGGGCATCGGCGTCTGCCAGGTGGGCCTCGCGAAGCGCGACCCCGCGCTGGTGCGGCTGATGCCGCGCGCCTTCTCGCTGAAGCTGGACACCTGGGTCACGATGCACGAAGACCTGCGCAACAGCCCGCGCTGCCGCGTGGCCTTCGACGCGCTGGTCGAGGGGCTGGTGCAATACGTCGGCGGCTGCGCAACGGAGGCGAAAATGCCACGCGCCAGACAGCAAGCATCCGAATGACCGATACGACCACAGACTCCGACACCCTCCCCCTGCAGGAAGACCGCCTCTGGCGCGACGACCGCTGGACCGCCCGCATCATCAAGAACGAGGAAGACGACGGCTGGGCCGTCGAGATGACCCGCCACGGCGACCCCGAGCCCGCCCTCGTCGGCCCCTGGACCATGGGCCGCGACAAGAAGAACCCGAAGCCGCTCGACGCGCCCGCCTTCTCCACGCTGGTGAAGACCGCCGCCGAAGTCATCCGCCGCCACGAGCAGCAGCTGCACGCCACGCTCAACAAGAGCGTGACCGTCACCGCGCGCGACGACCGGCGCGTGCGCGTGGCGCTTTGCATCGTGCCCGACGAGGACAACCCAACGGCCACGCTCACGGCCCATGACGACGCAGACGACAGTGAACTCGCCAGCGTGGGCGTGTCGCCCGCGTTCAGGCTCACGGCGAGCAGCGCGAGCGCGTGGATCGAGTCGGGCTACGCGCGCCCGCGCTGAGCGCGTTGCCGCCGCAATCAGCGAAATGACGTATGTGCAGCTCGCGATGAGTTGAGAACAATCGGCTCCGACGACACGCACCCATTGCTCCACCGGAAGGCCCGGATCGGTTGAACGCCGATCCGGGCCTTCCTGTTTTCTTCCTTCATCAACCATCCATCAGGAGCAGCGTCATGAGACACGGTGATATTTCGAGCAGCAACGATTGCGTGGGCGTCGCGGTCGTCAACTACAAGATGCCCCGCCTGCACACCAAGGCCGAGGTGCTGGACAACGCGCGCAGGATCGGCGAGATGCTGGTCGGCATGAAGAAGGGCCTGCCGGGCATGGACCTGGTGGTCTTCCCCGAGTACTCCACGCATGGGATCATGTACGACGCCAAGGAGATGTACGACACGGCCGGCACGGTGCCCGGCGAGGAGACGGCCATCTTCGCCGACGCCTGCCGCCGCGCGAACGTGTGGGGCGTGTTCTCGCTGACCGGCGAGCGCCACGAGGAGCACCCGAACAAGGCGCCCTACAACACGCTGATCCTCATGGACAACAAGGGCGAGATCGTCCAGAAGTACCGCAAGATCATGCCGTGGGTGCCCATCGAGGGCTGGTATCCGGGTGACCGCACCTACGTGAGCGAAGGCCCCAAGGGCATGAAGATCAGCCTGATCATCTGCGACGACGGCAACTACCCCGAGATCTGGCGCGACTGCGCGATGCGCGGCGCCGAACTCATCATCCGCTGCCAGGGCTACATGTACCCGGCCAAGGAGCAGCAGATCCTGGTGTCCAAGGCCATGGCCTTCATGAACAACACCTACGTGGCGGTGGCCAACGCGGCCGGCTTCGACGGCGTCTACTCGTACTTCGGCCATTCGGCGCTCATCGGCTTCGACGGCCGCACGCTGGGCGAATGCGGCGAGGAGGAGATGGGCATCAACTACGCCGAGCTGTCGATGGGCCTGATCCGCGACGCGCGGCGCAACGGCCAGTCGCAGAACCACCTGTTCAAGCTGCTGCACCGCGGCTACACCGGCACCATCAACTCCGGCGACGGCGACAAGGGGCTGGCGGCCTGCCCCTACGAGTTCTACACGAAGTGGATCAACGACCCCGAGGGCACGCGCGAGATGATGGAGTCGCTCACCCGCAGCACGGCGGGCACGCCCGAATGCCCGATCGGGGGGATTCCGAACGATCCGGCGCAGTCGCGCTGAAGGTGCTCATGCCTGGCTGAAGGTCTTCAGCACCTCGAGCACGCTCAGCGTCGCGCCGTCGAGCAGCGCATGCTGGCGGTGCGCGATGCCCACGCGGCGCGTGAGCTTCGGGCTCACCGGCAGGATCTGCATGCGGTCGTTGCTCGGCAAGGTATCGGTGGACTGCTGCAGCGGCAGCAGTGCGGCGCCATAGCCGGCGGCCACCAGGCTGCGCATGGCGGCGTCGTAGTTGAGCTCGATGCGTGCGCGCGGCGCGAAGCCGGCAGCGGCGAACCACTCCATGGTGAGGCGGTACATGTGCGTGGTCGCCTCGTTGAAGATCAGCGGCTGCGCCGCCAGCCAGGCCGGCGTGACGCGCTTCGGCGCCTTCCAGCGGCGCGGCACGAAGGCCATCATGGGCTGCTCGCACCAGGGCGTGACGACGATGCCGCGCAGCGGCGGCTGCGGAATGGCGACCAGGCCGATGTCGAGCGTGCCCGCGGCCAGCCGCTCCATGGCCTCGAAGGAGCCGCGGATGCTCACCTCCACGTCGATGCCCGAGTGCTCCGCGCCCAGCGCCTCCAGCACCTGCGGCAGCAGGTCGACCAGGACACCGGTGGAAGTACCGAGACGCACGCGGCCCACCCGCCCCTCGGCCTGCCGCTTGACCGCCTCTACCGCGTCGTCGGTGTCGCGCAGCAGCTTTCGCCCGCGCTCGACCAGCGCCGAGCCGGCCGCTGTCGGCGTGATGCGACGGTTGCCGCGCACCACCAGCGCCGCGCCCAGGCGCGATTCAAGTTCGCTGATGTGCAGGCTCACCGTGGGCTGGGCAAGGTGCAGCGCCTGGGCGGCCGCAGAGAAGGTGCCGAGGTCGACGATGGCGATGAGGGTGCGCAGTTGATCGAGGTTGAGCTGTCGCATGGGCTGTGCCGGTATCAGGAAGCCTGATTGCCAGGCTCAGAATTCTCAACTTCCACAATATCACGCCCGGCGAGAAGATGAGCGCACCAACCAAGGAGCCCATCGTGAATGCGCCTAAGCCAACGTCCTTTCATCAACGCCTGATCCATGCCCTGCGCGGCTGGCGCCGCCGCGTGGTGAATCGCCGCCGCGCCCGCGCCGATTCGCGGCACCTCGCCGGCATGAGCGAGCACGATCTGCGCGACCTGGGCATCGGACGCAGCGAAGTGCCGGGGCTGCTGGACGAGCACCGGTACTGAAGGCGGGGCCGAGCCTTCTTCTGCGGCGTCATCTTCAGGTAGCGCCCCGTTTTGAGGTTCAAATCGGGGCGTGCCCAAGCCAGCCCCACACGCCAACCAGGTTTCCATCGAACTCACCTCGCCGCAGTCGGTGAACGGCCGGCGCGCGGCCTTCCAGTCGCTGTGGCTGCTGGTACGCATGCAGCATGCCCACGAGGCCGGCGCCGATGTCGTGCGGCTGGCCGACCTGCGCGGCGAGGTCTCCGACGCCAGCACCCTGCGCATGGTGGTGAGCCGCGCGTTCCGCGACTTCAAGGCCTGGGGCATCGACGCCGGCTGGGGCGAGGACACGCAGCGCGAGCCCCGCTTCCTGAATGCCGAACGGCGCAGCCAGGGCCCCTTCTGGCTGCCCGCCGCCGAGGCGAAGCGCGTACGCGTGCTGGTGGAAGGCCGCGCGGCCGCCGCGGCAGAAGTGGCGTCCTTCCTCGGCCTGCGCTCGCGCGCCGCGCGCCAGGCCGCTGGCTCGCCGCCGCCCGACGCGGTGCATCTGCAGGACGCGGCGTTCTGGAAGCAGCTCGTCGCCTCGCAGCAGGCGGCGCGGCAGGGGCGGCTGATGGCGCCTGTCGCAGGCGAGAAGGCCGGCGAGAACGCAGGGGGCAACGCCCTCGAATCGATCCGCCTCGCCGGCACGCTGGCGGCCACCGACTTCCAGCGCGCGCTGGTCACGCTCAACGAGGCCATGTTGTGGCGCCGCCTCGGCGACAACGAGCAGGCACGGCGCCGGCTGCAGGCGCTCAAGAAGCAGCGGCTCGCGCACCACGTGGCGGGCAACGACTACCTGGGCGCGATGGAGTGCATCGTTTCCGCATGGTGCGCCTACACCGCGCGCGACCTGCCGCTGGCGCAGTCGCTGCTGAGCGGCATGGCCGAAGACGCGGTGCGCGCCCTGGTGCTGCGCCACCATCCCGACGTGCGCTTCGAGTGGTGCAACCTGTGGGCGCTGGCCTGCCGCTCGCGCGCGCTGGCGCTCGCGGCCGACGACAAGCCCGCCGCCGCCGCGCTGGCCGAGGAATCGCTGCAGCGCTTCGGCGAGGCGCTGGCGGCCGCCTTCGAATCGCACTCTTTCGACGCCGCGCAGCACGTGGCCGCCAACATGGGCATGGCCGCGTGGCTCTTCGACCGCGTGGGCCTGGCCGACCTGCCCGCGCTGGCGCACGACGGCAACGCCGACACCACCCGCCGCGCGGTGCAATGGATCGCCTTCAGCGAATGGCTCTGCGGCCACACCGACGGCCAGGGCCGCTCGGCATGGAACGCGATCTACCTGATGCGCATCGCGCGCGGCCACTGCCGGCCGGAGCGGCAGCCCACGCTCGCGCAATTCCGCGCGCAGAAGCCGCTGGACCCGGCCGCCATCTCGAAGCTGGCCGGCCCGCTCGCCGACGCCTTCGACGCGGCCAACTGGCCCGCGCGCTGGGTGCAGGTGGCGCAGGCGCGGCTGGCCGACCACCAGGCCGGACGCCGCCGCTACCCGGGCCTGCAGCACTGCAGCCTGCTCTTCGAGCACGCCTGGTACGCGGCGCATGCGGGCGAGCTGAAAGCGGCCGAGCAGTCGCTGGCGCTGCTGCGCGAGGTGCTGCCCCAGCTGGTGCCCAGCGACCGCGCCTACTTCACCGAATCGTGGAACGACCAGCTGCCGGCCGAGCTGGTGCTGGAGGCGAAGCCGCCGCGCCGGCCCGCCGCGCGCAGGAAACCCACGTCGCGCGCAGGTGTGGCACGCTAGCCAGATACGTTCTCACCAGAGCATGTCCGACAAGCCCAACGACCCCATCGACCTGGCCGCGCACCGCGAACGCCGCGCGCGGCTGCAGCAGCAGCGCCAGCGGGACGGGCAGCGCGACGCCGGCACGCCGCCGCCGGAGCCTGGCCCCGACGACGTGCCCTGTGCCCGGTGCGGGGAGCTCATCTACGGCAAGGTGCGGCAGTGCCCGCACTGCGGCGTGCACTTTCTGGGCGGTGCCGCGGTCTTCGCGCCGAAGCCGAAGATGTCGCTGCGCAACAAGTGCATCGTCGTGCTGGTCACGCTGGTGCTGCTCTACATGGGCCTGAGCGACGACATCGCCCGCTGGTGGTGGTAGCGGCAGCAGCGGCGAAGGCTCAGCGCGTGCCTGCCGGCGCGGCGGTCGACTGGCGCACCACCAGCTCGGGGCGCAGCACCACCGTCGAGGCCGACATCGAATGGCCGTCGATCTCCTCGAACAGCATCTCGGCCGCGCGCCAGCCCAGCTCGCGGTGCGGCAGCCGGATGGTGGTCAGCGGCGGGTCGACCATGTCGACCAGGGGCATGTCGTTGTGGCCGGTGACTGAAATGTCCTGCGGCACGCGCAGGCCCGCCTCGCGCAGCGCGTCGTAGGCGCCCAGCGCAACCAGGTCGTTGCAGCACACCACCGCCTGCGGCGCGGCACCCGCCTCGAGCATCTGCTTCATCGCTGCGGCGCCGGCTTCGCGGCTGTAGCTCGCGCATTCCACCACCCGGAAGGGCTTCATGCGGTGGTCGCGCAATGCCTGCTCCACGCCGAGGCGGCGGCCCACGCCGGTGGGAATGGTCTGCGGGCCCGCGAGGTGCGCGATGCGCTTGTGGCCCAGGCCCACGAGATGGTCGACCGCGAGCTTCATCGCGAGCCGGTCGTCGCTCACCACGGCCGGCAGGCGCCCGGTTTCGTCGGCGCGGTTGACCAGCACGGCCGTCATGCCGGCCCTGGTGACGAAGTCGACCAGCGGATCGTCGCGCGTGGCGGTGGCCATGACCACGCCGTCGACGCGCTGCGCCAGCATGCGCTCCAGCACCGGCCGCGCGAGCGCATGGTCGACCACGTTGGTGACGAACACGAAGTAGCCGCGCGCGGCGGCGCTGGCCTCGATGCCCTGCAGGATCGGCGGGAACACCGCGTTGGTGATGTCGGGCACCAGCACGCCGATGGTGTGGGTGCGCCCCGTGCGCAGCGCCGAGGCCGCGCGGTTGGGCCGGTAGCCCAGGCGCTGCGCGGCCTCCTCGACCACGCGCAGCACCTCCTCGCTGATCAGCGAGCGCTTCTCCGGGCTGAGCGCGCGCGAGACGGTGGACACGTGCACGCCGGCGGCGCGGGCGACGTCGCGGATGGTCACTGTGGCTGGTGTGGAAGGTTGATTGGCGCTCATTGATGCAAACGATTGTCGCCGGGCTGCATGGCTTCGGGTGGCTTTCCCTCATTCCTGAAGCCCGGATTCCCTCCATTTTACTTTTCGGCGATTTGGACTAATATCGTGCAAACGATTGCAAAGACTTACCATGAACATCGCCACCTCCCCCCACTCGGTGCTGGACCATGTGCTCGACGCCATGAGACACACGCCCGACCCCAGGCTGCGCACCGTGATGGAAGCGGTCACCCGCCACCTGCACGCGCTGGTGCAGGAGGTGAAGCTGACGGAAGAGGAGTTCGAGCAGGCGCTCGAATTCATCGTCGCCATCGGTCAGGCCACCGGCGAAACCAAGAACGAGGTGGTGCTGGCGGCGGACATCCTGGGCGTGTCGACCGTGGTCGCGCTGCAGAACAACCAGGACCCGCAAGGCGAGTCGCCGGCCGCGCTGCTCGGGCCCTTCTGGCGCGCGAACGCGCCGGCCTGCGCCCAGGGCGAGAGCATCGCGCGCTCGGGCACGCCGGGCACTCCGCTCGAAGTGACAGGCACGGTGCGCGACCACCAGGGCCGGCCGGTGGAAGGCGCCACGGTCGACGTGTGGCAGGCCTCGCCCGTGGGCCTCTACGAGAACCAGGACCCGTCGCAGGAGAACATGAACCTGCGCGGGCGCTTTGCCACCGATGCCGAGGGCCGCTTCCACTTCCGCAGCGTGCGCCCGGCCGGCTACCCGGTGCCGACCGACGGCCCCTGCGGCGTGCTGCTGCGCGCGCAGAAGCGCCACCCGAACCGGCCCGCGCATTTGCACTTCATGGTGAGCAAGCCGGGCCACAAGGTGCTCATCACGCAGGTGTTCGCCGACGACGACGAGAACCTCGAGAGCGACCCGACCTTCGGCGTGACGCGCCGGCTCATCGGCCGCTTCGCGCTCGCACCCGACGGAAAGAGCGCCTCGCTGCACCACGACTTCGAACTCGAACCCGGCGAGATGAAGTTCCCCCGTCCACCCATTCCCTGACTCCACTTCCCACACCGACATGAGCTTCGACCCAGTCTCCAGACTCGACGGCAAGGTCGCCGTCATCACCGGCGGCCTCGGCGCCATCGGCTATGCCACCGCCAGGCGCCTTGCCGCGCTGGGCGCCACCTGCGTGCTGCTGCACCGCAAGGGAGACGATGCCGCGGCCCGCGCGGCCACCCTGCCCTCGGCCGAAGGCCAGCGCCATGCGGCGATCCGCGCCGACATCGTCGACACGCCCAGCCTCGTGGCCGCCGCTGCCGAGGTGAAGGCCACGCTCGGGCGCTGCGACATCCTGGTCAACAGCGCGGGCCACACGAAGCCGGTGCCGGCCGGCGACCTCGACGCGCTGACCGACGAGCTGATCGACGACATCGTGCGTTCCAACTTCCGCGGCGTGTTCGCCACCATCCGCGCCTTCGCGCCGCTGTTGAAGGCGAGCGGCGACGGCCTAGTGGCCAACATCTCGTCCATCGCGGGCTTCACGGGCGTGGGCAGCAACCTCGCCTATGTGGCCGCCAAGGCCGGGCTCGACGTGGTGGGCGATGCGCTGGCCAAGGCGCTGGCACCCGCGGTGCGCGTGGTGTCGGTGTCGCCGGGTGCGGTGGAATCGGCCTTCGTGCCCGGGCGCGGCGCGGAGTTCGCGAGCAAGATGGCCAGCACCACGCCGCTGGGCCGCATCGGCCAGCCGGAGGATGTGGCCGCCACGGTCGAGGCGCTGGCCACCACCATGCGCTTCGTGACCGGCACGCGCATCGTGGTCGATGGAGGGCGCCACCTGTGAGCACCGCCAAGACCCTCATCACCTGCGCCGTCACGGGCAACCTCGTGAAGCCGGAGCAGACGCCGCACCTGCCGATCACACCGGTGCAGATCGCCGACGAATGCCTGGCCGCGGCCGAGGCCGGCGCGAGCCAAGTGCACATCCACGTGCGCAACCCCGAGACCGGCAGGCCCTCGATGGAGGTCGATCTGTACCGCGAGGTGGTCGACCGCATCCGCCGCGGCAACCGCGAGCTGATCGTGAACCTCACGACCGGCCCCGGCGGGCGCTTCATTCCGAGCGAGGACGACCCGAAGATCGCGGCGCCCGGCACGACGCTGCTGCCGCCCGAGAAGCGCGTGGAGCACATCGCGCTCATCAAACCCGACGTGTGCTCGCTCGACCTGAACACCATGAACTCCGGCCCCGACGTGGTCATCAACACGCCGAAGAACGTGCGGCGCATGGCGAAGGTGATGCGCGAGGCGGGCGTGAAGCCCGAGCTGGAGATCTTCGACTCGGGCGACATCAACCTCGCGCTCGACCTGATCGCCGACGGCACGCTCGAGGGGCCCGCCATGTGGACCTTCGTTCTCGGCGTGAAGTACGGCTTCGCGCCCACGCCCGAGACGCTGCTTTACGCACGCAACATGCTGCCGCGCGGCGCCTTCTGGAGCGCCTTCGGCATCGGCCGCATGGAGTTTCCGATCGTCGCGCAGGCCTGGCTGCTGGGCGGCCATGTGCGCGTGGGCATGGAGGACAACATCTACCTGGAGAAGGGCGTGCTCGCCGAGAGCAACGCCCAGCTCGTGGCGAAGGCGCGCGACATCCTCGTGAGCCTGGGCGGCGAAGTCGCCAACCCGCGCGAGGCACGCGCGATGCTGGGCCTGCCCGATGCGAGGAGCTGAACGATGAGCACCGCAGCCATGCACAGCCCACACGCACTTCGCGTGAACGAGAAGGCCGCCGACCTCGACGCGCTGAGGCTCGAAGCCGCGCCGCAACCCGAACCTGTGCCGCCACCCGGCCACGCCGTGGTGCACATCGCCGCCGCCGCGGTGAACCCCAGCGACGTGAAAGCGACGCTGGGCATCATGCCGCAGGCCGTGTGGCCCAGAACCCCCGGCCGCGACTTCGCGGGCACCGTCGTCAGCGGGCCTTCCGAATGGATCGGCCGCGAGGTCTACGGTTCCGGCGGCGACGTTGGCATCACCCGCGACGGCTCCCATGCGCGCTACCTGGTGCTGCCCGAGCAGGCGCTGCGCGCCAAGCCGCGCGGCATCTCGATGGACGAGGCCGGCGCGGTGGGCGTGCCCTTCGTCACCGCCTACGAGGGCTTCCGCCGCAGCGGTATGCCGCAGGCCGGCCAGACGGTGCTGGTGCTCGGTGCCAATGGCAAGGTCGGACAGGCGGCGGTGCAGCTCGCCTCGCAGGCCGGCGCGCGCGTGATCGCGGTGCAGCGCCGCGCCGGGCCTTTCGAGGGTTTCGCGAGCGGGCCGGTGGACACGATCGACGCGCGCCACCACGCCGACGTGGGCACGCGGGTGCGCGAGCTCACCGACGGGCGCGGCGCGCACATCGTCTACAACACCGTGGGCAGCGCCTACTTCGAGGCCGCCAACAAGGCCATGGCCAAGGGTGCGACGCAGATCTTCATCGCCACGCACGACCGCGCCGTGCCCTTCGACATCTTCGCGTTCTACCGCGGCATGCACACCTACGTGGGCATCGACTCGCTGGCGATGGACTGCGTCGCCAGCACCGCGCAGCTCGACGCGATGCGCGAGGGCTTCGAGCGCGGCACGCTCAAGCCCTTTCCGGTGGCGCGCCACTTCACGCTCGACGAGGCGCACGAGGCCTACCGGCTGGTGCTCTCGGGCAGCACCGACCGCGTCGTGCTGCGGCCCTGAACCCTTTCCGGAGCACATCCATGCACGTCACCCGCTTCGCCGAGGCGCCGCACTACGAGGCGCCCAACCATTTCGACATGCGCTGCCTGCGCCTTCAGGGCAAGGAGGCCGGCCCTTCCACGCAGATGTGGATGGGCATGAGCCAGATCCTGCCCGGCGGGCGCACCGGCCTCGACGGCTCGCCGATGGAAAAGCTCTACCTCGTGCTCGAAGGACAGCTGCACGTGATCGGCGAGATCGACGGCGCCCGCCAGGAAGAAGTGCTCGGCCCCTACGACAGCTGCCGCTTCGCGCCCGGCGAGAAGCGCCAGCTGGAAAACCGCGGCAACCGGCCGGTGCTGGTGGCGCTGGTGATGCCGAACGCACCGCCCGCCTAGCGGCTGTCTTCCTCTCTTTCCCGGTCATTCATCGCTCAACCAAATAGATCAACGGAGACAAGACGCATGAAGAAGACTTTCAACTGGAGCCGGCGGCAGACGCTCGCCGCGGCGGCGGCCCTCGCGGCCTGCGCGCTCACCGGCGCCCACGCGCAGGGGCCGTGGCCCGGCACGCAGGCGGTGCGGCTGGTCGTGCCCTTCACGGCCGGCAGCGGCACCGACATCGTCGCGCGCCTGGTGGCCGAAAAGCTCGGGCCGGCGCTGGGCACCAGCGTGATCGTGGACAACAAGCCAGGGGCGGGCGGCACGCTGGGCGCGGCCATCGTCGCCAAGTCGCCGGCCGACGGCTACACGCTGCTGGTGCACTCGGCCGGCCACCTCGTGAACCCGTGGATCTACAAGGGCCTGTCGTACGACACCCTCAAGGACTTCACCGGCATCACGCCGATGGCCAGCCTGCCCAACGTGCTGGTGACCGCGCCCTCGCACTTCGCCAACGTGAAGGACCTGGTGGCCAAGGCGAAGGCCAAGCCCGGCGGCTTCAACTACGGCTCGGCCGGCAACGGATCGGCCACGCACATGAACGCCGAGGTGTTCCGGCTCGCGGCCGGCGTCGACGCCCAGCATGTTCCCTTCCGCGGCACGCCCGAGGCGATGACCGAGGTGATGGCCGGGCGCGTCGACTGGTTCTTCGCGCCCATGGTGTCTGCCCTGCCGCTGATACAGACCGGCAAGCTGCAGGCGCTGGCCGTAGGCACCGGCAAGCGCTCTTCCGCGCTGCCCAGCGCGCCCACCACGGTGGAGGCCGGCGTACCGGGCTCGGAGTACCTGTTCTGGGTCGGCCTGTTCGCGCCCGCGAAGACGCCGCAGCCGGTGGTCGACCGGCTGCAGGCCGAGGTCGCGAAGATCATGGTGTCGCCCGAGCTGAAGGAGCGGCTGGAGAAACTGGGCGCCGAGCCGTTCACCATGCCTTCGGCTCAGTTCAACAAGTTCATCGTCGAAGAGACGGCGAAGGCCCAGCAGGTCGTGAAGGCCGCCAGCATCAAGGTGGACTGATGAAACTCACCCCCAGCCTTCGCGCACTTCGTGTCGCTTCGCCAACCCCCTCTCCGGGGGCGGCACCTGCGGCCCGGCAAAGCCGGTTCCGCGGTGTCCCTGGCCGGACGCTGCTGCTTACCAGCCTCTTCGCCCTGAGCTTTGCCGCGCAGGCTCAACCGGCCGACCTCGTCGTCACCAACGCGAAGATCGCCACGCTCGACGCCGCCGGCACCATGGCCCAGGCAATCGCTGTGCGCGACGGCCGCATCGTGGCCGTCGGCAGCGCCGCGCAGATGGGCGCTTTCACGAGCCCCGCGACACGCACTGTCGACGCAGGCGGACGCACCGTCGTTCCCGGCCTGATCGACTCCCATATGCACGCGGTGCGCGCCGCGCTGAGCTACTCCACCGAGGTCAACTGGATCGGCGCCGGCACCATCGCCGAGGCGATGGCGCGCATCCGCACCGCAGCGGCCAACGCGCGCCCGGGCGGCTGGCTGATCGTGGCCGGCGGCTGGACCGAGCAGCAGTTCGCCGAGCGCCGCCGCCCCACGCTGGCCGAGCTGCAGGAAGCGGCGCCGAACAACCCGGTGTACGTGCAGCTCTTCTACGAGGCGGTGGTGATGACGCCCAAGGCGCTCGAAGCGCTGGGCGTCGCACCCGGCACGCTGCCCGCCGGCATGAAGCCCGTGGCCGACGGCGCGCCAGGCTGGATGAGCGGCGACATCGTCGGCATCTCGGCTCTCTTCGACAAGCTGCCCAAGCCCACCTACGACGACAACGTGGCCGGCACGCGCGCCTTCTTCACCGAGCTCAACCGCCTGGGCATCACCGGCCTGGTGGACCCGGGCGGCTTCAGCATCGCGCCCTCGCAGTACGCGGCGCTCTTCCAGCTGTGGCGCGAGAAGGCGCTGACGCTGCGCGTGGCCTACAGCGTGTTCGCGCAGAAGCCCGGCGCGGAGCTGCAGGAGTTCCGCGACCTCACGCAGATGCTGCCGATGGGCTTCGGCGACGACATGCTCAAGTTCAACGGATTGGGCGAACGCGTGACGCTCGCCATGTACAACAACAACTTCCCCGACGAGGCCGCGAAGGCGAAGTTCTACGAACTCGTCAAGTGGGCCGCCACGAAGAAGATGGCCGTCACCATCCACTGGCAGGAGAACGGCTCGGTCGACCACCTGCTGGGGCTGTACGAGAAGCTGAACGCCGAAGTGCCGATCAAGGACCTGCGCTGGTCCATCGCCCACCTGGACGACGCCTCGCCTGAGACGCTCGCGCGCATGAAGGCGCTGGGCATCGGCTGGACCATGCAGGACGCGATGTACTTCCAGGGCGACCGCGCGCTCGCCGTGCGCGGCGACGCGGCTCGGCGCATGCCGCCCATAGGCACCGCGCTGCGCGCAGGCGTGAACATCGGCGCTGGCACCGACGCGCACCGCGTGGCCTCGTACAACCCCTTCGTTGCGCTGCAGTGGATGCTCGACGGCAAGACGGTGAGCGGCAAGGCCATGCGCGGCGCCGACGAGACGCCCACGCGCGAGCAGGCGCTGCGCCTGTACACGCAGGGCAGCGCGTGGTTCAGCTTCGACGAGGGCAGACGCGGCACGCTGGAGGTGGGCAAGCTCGCCGACTTCGCCGTGCTCGACCAGGACTTCTTCAGCGTGCCGCTGGAGCGCATAGGCAAGACAACATCGCTGATGACGGTGGTGGGCGGGCGCATCGTGTATGCGGCGCGGCCCTTCAACGCCACGGGTGCTTCGGTCGCCTTGGCGCCCTGAAACCCACTCAGAGCCCGAGCGCGTGCCGCACGCGCTCGCGCAGCACCGGCAGCACGTCGCTCTCGAACCACGGATGGTGCTTGAGCCAGCCCGTGTTGCGCGGCGACGGATGCGGCAGCGGAACGAAGCGCGGCGCGTAGTCGGCGAAGGCCTGCACGGTCTCGGTGACGCCCGCGTGCGCCTTCCTGCCGAGGAAATGGCGCTGCGCGTACTGGCCGATGAGCAGCGTCAGCTCCACCTGCTTCATCTGCGCGAACAGCTTCTCGTGCCACAACTCGGCGCATTCCCTGCGCGGCGGCAGGTCGCCGCTCTTTCCTCGGCCGGGGTAGCAGTAGCCCATCGGCACGATCGCCACGCGCGCGGCGTCGTAGAACACCTCGCGCTCGATGCCGAGCCAGCGGCGCAGCTGGTCGCCGCTGCGGTCGTTCCACGGTACGCCGGTCTGGTGCACCGTGAGGCTGGGCGCCTGGCCGACGATGAGCAGCCTCGCGCTCGCGCTGGCCTGCACCACCGGCCTGGGGCCCAGCGGCAGGTGCACCGCGCACGCACGGCAGGCGCGGACCTCGGCGAGCAGCGCCTCCACGGCCTCAGTCTGCGAAGGGTTTGAAGAAGGCGTTGAGCTCGGCACCCGGCGCGGCATCGGCGAAGCCGTCGAAGCGCCCGTCGGCCAGCGTGCGCGCGGCCCGGATGAAGCCGCCCCACGCCGCGCGCGCCAGCCCGCCGCCCACGCTGACGCGGCGCACGCCGAGTTCGGCGATGTCCTTCAACGTGAGTTCGCTGGGCGCGCCCACCAGCAGGTTGACCGGCTTGCCTCCCGCGGCGGCGACCACGGCGGCGATCTGCTCGCGCGTCTTGATGCCCGGGGCGTAGAGGCAGTCGGCGCCCGCATTGGCATACGCCTTGATGCGCGCGACGGCATCGTCCAGGTCGGGGCGGCCGGCGAAGAAATTCTCGGCGCGGCCGACCAGCAGCACGTCGGCGCCCGAGGCATCGATGGCCTTGCGCGCGGCGCGCAGGCGCTCCACCGCCACATCGAGCGGAAAGAGCGGATCGTCAGCGTTGCCCGTCGAATCCTCGATGGACAGGCCCGCCACGCCCATCTCGATGGCCAGGCTCACGCTTTCGGCCACGCCCTGCGCATCGGCGGCGAAGCCGTTCTCGAAGTCGGCGTTCACCGGCAGGTCGGTGGCTTCCACCAGTTCGCGCAGGTGCGCGAGGATGTGCTCGCGCGACATCGCGCCGTCCGCCTGCCCCTGCGACCAGGCGAAGCCGGAGCTGGTGGTGGCCAGCGCCTTGAAGCCCAGGCCTTCGAGATAACGCGCGCTGCCCGTGTCCCACGGGTTCGGAATGACGAAGCAGCCTTGTTGATGGAGCGCGCGGAAATCGGCGCGTTTTTCGGCGATGGTGCGGGTCATGGGGCCTCGGCTTTGAATGTTCAAGACGGTGGGCCGGCCATTCTGACGCAGCCTCGCGCCCTCAGCACTCCACGACGTTCACGGCCAGTCCGCCCAGCGAGGTTTCCTTGTAGGTGGCCTTCATGTCCTCGCCAGTCTGCTTCATGGTGCGGATCACGGCATCGAGCGACACGTAGTGGCTGCCGTCGCCGCGCAGCGCCATTCGCGCCGCATTGATGGCCTTGACCGCGCCCATCGCGTTGCGCTCCACGCACGGTATCTGCACCATGCCGCCGACCGGGTCGCAGGTGAGGCCGAGGTTGTGCTCCATGCCGATCTCGGCCGCGTTCTCGACCTGCGCCGGCGTGGCGCCGAGCACAGCGGCGAGCGCGCCGGCCGCCATCGAGCAGGCCACGCCCACCTCGCCCTGGCAGCCGACCTCGGCGCCCGAGATGGAGGCATTCGTCTTGTAGAGCATGCCGATGGCCGCGGCGGTGAGCAGGAAGTCGACGATGCCTTCGTCGCTCGCCTGCGGCACGAAGCGCTGGTAGTAGTGCATCACCGCGGGCACCACGCCGGCCGCGCCATTGGTGGGCGCGGTGACCACGCGGCCGCCGGCGGCGTTCTCCTCGTTCACCGCCATCGCGAAGGCGTTGACCCAGTCCATGGCCGCGAGCGGATCGGCCGCGCCGGCCTGCGCGAGCAGCTCGCGGTGCAGCTCGGGCGCGCGGCGGCGCATGCGCAGCGGGCCGGGAAGCGCCTGCGCGGCCAGCGGGTTGTCGATGCCGAATCCGCGCTGCACGCACTGCTGCATCACCTGCCAGACGCGCAGCAGCCCCGCGCGCACTTCGGCTTCCGGACGCCACGCGCATTCGTTGCGCATGACGAGAGCGGCCACGGAAAGGCCATGTTCTCGGCACTGCGCCATGAGCTCGTCGCCGGTGGCGAAGGGATGCGGCACGGCCGACGCCGCAGCCGCCGTCTGTGCAACCGCCTGCCCGCCCTCGACGACGAAGCCGCCGCCGACCGAGAAGTAGGTGCCCTCGGCCAGCGTGCCGCCATCGGCCGCGAAGGCGGTGAAGCGCATCGCGTTGGGATGCTCGGCCAGCGATTCCTCACCCCTGAAGGCGATATCGCGCACGCGGTCGAAGGCGATGGGCGTGGTGCCCAGCAGGTCGAGGCGGCCGGTGCGGCGCAGCGCCTCCAGCCGGGGCTGAACGGTCTCGGGCCGTACCGTGTCGGGCGCGTCGCCGAAGAGGCCGAGGATCACGCCCTGGTCGGTCGCGTGGCCGTGGCCGGTGGCGCCGAGCGAGCCGAAAAGGTCAACGCGCAGCCGCGCCACCTGCGCGAGCAGGCCGCGCGCTTCGAGCGAGCGCGCGAACATGAGCGCGGCGCGCATCGGCCCCACGGTGTGCGAGCTGGATGGGCCGATGCCGATCTTGAAGATGTCGAAGGCGGAGAGCATCAGCGCATCATGCTCTCATCTCTCGATGCAGGAAGCTGCTGTTTGACCAGTGCCACCCAGTAGGCGGCGCCCAGCGGCAGGATGTTGTCGTTGAAGTCGTAGTACGGGTTGTGCACGTTCGGGTCGTTCGGGCCCTCGCCCGCGCCGATGCCGATGTAGGCGCCCGGGCGCTTCTGCAGCATGAAGGCGAAGTCTTCCGAGCCCATGGCGGGCGGGATGTCGGTGTGCACCTGCGCGCGCTCGACCAGGCTGGCGGCCGCGGCGATGGCGGCGTCGGTCTCGGCGGGCGTGTTGACCACGCCGGGGTAGCCGCGACGGTAGTCCAGCGCCACCTTCGCTCCGTGCGTGGCGGCCACGCCGTCGCAGATCTGCTGCATGGCGGCCTGGGTCTTGTCCTGAATGGCCGGGTCCAGCGTGCGCACGGTGCCGCGCAGCACGACGGTCTCGGGGATCACGTTCCAGGTGTCGCCGCCATGGATCTGCGTGACGCTCACCACAGCCGAGTCGGTCGCGCCGGTGCGGCGGCTCACGATGGTCTGCAGCGCGTTCACCAGCTGGGCCGAGACCACCACCGAGTCGATGCCGGTCTCGGGCATGGCGCCGTGGCTGCCCTTGCCGGTGACGACGATCTCGAAGGTGTCGAGAAAGGCCGTCATCGTGCCCTTGCGGATCGCGAACTGGCCGCGCGGCAGGCTGGGGAAGTTGTGCATGCCGTAGACGGCGTCGGCCGGGAACTGCTCGAACAGGCCCTCGTCCACCATCACGCGGCCGCCGCCCTCGTTCTCCTCGGCGGGCTGGAACACGAAGTGCACCGTGCCCTTGAAGGGCCTGTGGCGCGAGAGATGCTCGGCCGCGCCCAACAGCATGGCCGTGTGGCCGTCGTGGCCGCAAGCGTGCATCTTGCCGGCGCACTTCGAGGCGTGCGGCTGGGTGCCCAGCTCCTGCATGTTGAGCGCGTCGAGGTCGGCGCGCAGCGCGATGCTCGGGCCCTCGCCGTTCTTCAGCGTGCCCACCACGCCGGTGCCGGCCAGGCCGCGGTGCACCGGCAGGCCCATCAGCATCAGCGCGTTGGCGACGACGTTGGCAGTGCGGTGCTCCTCGAAGGCGGTCTCGGGGTTGGCGTGGATGTCGCGGCGCCAGGCCAGCATGCGGGCGCGGGTGTCTTCGGCGATTTCGGGGTCGCGGTACATGGTTTGCGGGTCCTGTCGTGGGATGGATTGGTTGTCAGTGGAAGAATTCGGCGATCACCGTGGCGCCGAGGAAGGTGCCCGCGGTGGCGGTGAGCGACACCACCACGATGCGCCAGCCCAGCTGGCGGAACACCGGCAGGTCCTTCGCGACCGAGAAGCCGGCCAGCGCGAGCACGGGGGTGGTGAAGGCCAGGAAGTTGAGCTTGGCGGTGATCGCGATCAGCGCGTCGGAGAACGGGAACAGCCCCGGAATGCCGGCCACCGTGGCCACCACCGACAGCACCAGCACCATCGGCAGGCGCGGCACCAGGCGCTTGATGCCCTCGACGATCAGCGCGATCGACGCCACCGCCGCCAGGCCTTCGAGCGACACCAGCACCGGCACCTTGTAGGTCAGCGAATTGCCGATGAGCACGCCGCCGCTGACCACCGCCCAGGCGATGAGCGTGTCGCGCAGCGGCAATGCGCCTCCGTGGCCGACGCTGACCTGCGACACGGCGCCCGTGCCCGCGTCCTGCGCGCCGCGCTTCGAGAAGCGGCCCAGCACCGGCTCCAGCTTGCCGTAGAGCCACGAGCACAGCGGCAGCGACAGGAACAGCGTGAAGTAGAAGCCCACCACCGTCGTCAGCAGGTTCGACGCGGCGGCGATGGCCGTGAGCTGCGGCAGCATCTCCGCCGGCTGCTGCGCGGCGATGGCGCCCAGCGCCGCCGCCATCAGGCTGCCCGAGCCCACGCCGGCGCCCATGGCCAGCGAGCGCGGATCGAAGATGTGCAGGCTGGCGATGAAGCCCGCCAGCACCGCGATGAAGAGCGCACCCAGCACCGTGCCGGTGATGTACTCGGCCAGCACGCCGCGGCCTTCTGGCGAGGCCATGCCGTACTTCTCGCCGATGATCACGAGGTTGCCCTCGCGGCCCACAGAGAAGGTGGCGCCCACCGCCTCGCGCTTGATGCCCAGCAGCAGCGCCAGCGGCAGGCCCAGCGCCAGCGTGCCCAGCGCATGGCCGAACTCCTGGAACAGCAGCGCCCAGCCAGCCTGCTTCACCTGCGGCAGCGCGGCGCCGACCGTGAGGCCCAGCTTCACCACGAAGAGCAGCAGGCCCGCGTTCAACAGGCCGCCCGCGAAGGACTGCTCGGCCGTCGCCACCCGCACCGCACCCGGCACGCGGCGATGCGCGATGCCCCACGCGGCCGCGATCAGCAGCGCCCACAGCATCGGCAGCAGCGCCACCTTGCCCGGGCCGACGCTGAACTGCACCGGGCCGATGAGCTCGGCCGCGGCCACGACGGCCAGGGTGACGAGCGCGAGCCGGAGTTTTCCGGAAGCCGACGAAGAGGCGCCGGGAGCGAGCGAAGTTGGGGTGGAAGCAGCGGATGTCATCGGTTGGGGCATCGTGTGGCGCAGCGGCGGCTGCGGGCTGCCGGGAAGTTTCGGATCGCCGGCCCCTTGCATCAATGGCCGCGAATCGGGATATTCGTTGCATTGAATGCAACACTCCGGAGACGAAGGCCATGGACGACAGGCTCGACACGCGCCGCGTGCGCTACTTCATGCAGGTGCTGGACAGCGGCTCCGTGCGCGGCGCCGCCGAGGTGCTCGACATGGACCCCTCGGCCGTCAGCCGCGCCATCGGCATCCTGGAGCAGGAGTGCGGCCTGCCGCTGCTGGAGCGCCACGGGCGCGGCGTGGTGCCCACCGACGCGGGCCAGATGCTGGCCGGCTACGTGCGGCGCCAGCACAGCCAGAAGCAGCACCTGATGGCGCAGCTCGACAGCATCCGCAAGATCGAGCGCGGCCACATCGACATCGTGGCCGGCGAGGGCTACGTGGACTGGCTCATGCGCCACAGCCTGCGCGACTTCATGATCTCGCACCCGAAGATCACGATCGATCTCGACGTGGCCAGCACCGACGAGATCGTGCAGCGGGTGGTGGAGGAGCGCGCCCACGTCGGCCTGCTGTTCCAGCCGCCGAAGGACGAGCGGCTGACTTCGCACCATTCCCACCCGCAGCCGATCCAGGCAATGGTGCTGCGCTCGCACCCGCTCGCGCAGCTCGACCGCCCTCTGACGCTCGCCGACCTGCAGCCCTACCCAGGCGCCACGCTGCACCGCAATTTCGGCGTGCGCCAGCACATCGAGGCCGCCGAGATCAGCGAGGGCGTTCGCCTGGCCTCGCTCCTGACCACCACCTCCTTCAGCGCGCTCGGGCACTTCGTGTCGGCGGGGCTGGGCTATGCGCTGGGCACGCGCATCTCGCTCACGCCCAACGCGAGCAACCCCGAACTGGTGGAACTGCCGATGAAGAACCCGCTGCTGTCGCAGGGCCGCTCGCACATCGTGTCGCGACACGGGCGCATGCTCTCGCCGGCCGCATCGGAGTTGCTGCGGCAGGTGGTGGTGGACATGCGGCGTTTCGCGGAAACCAAGCCCTCCGGATGACGATGAAGGGCTTCGTTGCGCGCCGGGGCCCTTCGGTGTTCTGATCGGGCCCAACATGCTCTACGTCACCGCCCTCTTCATCCACCTGCTGTGCGCCGCCTTCTGGGTCGGCGGCATGGCCACCATGCACTTCGCGGTGCGCCCTTCGGCCGTCGCCGCGCTCGAACAACCGCCGCAGCGCCTGCGCATGATGGCCGCGGCGCTCAGGCGCTTCTTCGTGGGGGTGGACGCATCGGTCACGCTGCTCTTCGCGACCGGCGTGGCGATGATCCTGGCTGGCGGCGGCTTCCGCGGCCTGCACTGGCGCATCGAGGCCATGATGAGCATCGCGATCGTGATGGCCGCCATCTACACCTACATCCGCGCCTCGGTGTTCAGGGCGATGCGCCGCGCGGTGGATGAAAGCGCCTGGCCGATGGCTGCCGCGCGGCTGAACACGGTGCGCAAGCTGGTGACGGTGAACCTGGCGCTGGGCGTGATCGTGTTCGGCGTGGCGACCGTCGGGCGCGCGGGCTGAACGAGCCCGCGTCTTTGATCCGGCTGACGGCCCCGCGCCTGTCAGACCAGATTCAACTCCACTTCGATGTTGCCGCGCGTGAGCTTGGAGTACGGGCAGGTCTGGTGCGCGGTATCGACCACGGCGCGAGCAGTCTCGCGGTCGAGGCCGGGCAGGCTCACGTTCAGTCGGGCCTGCAGGAAATACTGGCCTTCCTGCAGGACCAGGTCGACCTCGGCATCCACCGACAGGTCGGCCGGCAGCTTGACCTTCAGCGTGCCCGCGGCCTTGCCCATGGCGCCGATGAAGCAGGCCGACCAGCCGGCGGCGAACAGCTGCTCGGGATTGGTGCCGGTGCCATTGCCGCCGGGGGGCGACAGCTGGATGTCCAGATGGCCGTCGCTGCTGCGCGATGCGCCGAGGCGGCCGCCGGTGGTGTGGGTCTTGCCGGTGTAGAGGACTTGCTTGTCGGTCATGGTGGTTCCTTTGGATGGAAGGTGGTTCGGAATGAGGCCTCGTCTCGGGCCCCATCGCCTCGTGTGACGTGCATCTGAAGCGATGCAGGAATTACATCGACGGGCTGTATCCGCGATATGTCGAACCACCTGCCGATTTGCATGCGCGTGTGTTCACTGCGTCGGGCAGACACAGTGGCGTACAAATCGGCGGAGAAAGAAGAAAGAGAGGGACGCTCAGGCCGCCGCGGGGCCCTTGAGCTCGACGCTGTTGCCGTCGGGGTCGGCGATGTAGATCGAGGGGCCGTTGCCCTCGGCGCCGAAGTTGTTCTGTACATCGCCGTACACCGTCACGCCATTCGCCGCCATCAACGCGCGGATGGCGGCTTCGTCGAAAGGCTCGATGCGCAGGCAGAAGTGATCGACGTTGCGGCCCTCGGTACCGGCGAGCGCCCCGCCCTGCCTGCCCAGCGGGCCGTCGGGCGTGACGAGGTCGATCAGGCTGGCGCCCGCGCGCAGGTGCACGAGCCCCAGGTCGTCGCGGCGCTTCTCGACGGTGCAGCCCAGCACGCCGCAGTAGAAGGCGATGGCGCGTTCGGCGTCCTTCACGCGCAGCACGACGTGGTCGATGCGCAGCACCGAGAACGGCGGCTGGCGCATCGGGTTCGTCATGCCGCTTGCCTCTTCGTCAGACCACGCCGGCCGAACGCAGCGCCTCGAAGCGGGCGGCGTCGATGCCCATTTCCGCCAGCACCTCCTGCGTGTGCTGGCCCAGCGCCGGGGGCGCGTGGCGAAGCACGGGCGGCGTGGCCGACAGGCGCAGCGGGCTCGCCACGCCGGTGATGCTGGCGATGCCGTCACCCGCATCGCGCGGCAGCGTGACCGCGAGGCCGCGCGCCTTGACCTGCGCGTCGTCGAAGGCCTGCGCGATGTCGTTGATCGGGCCGCAGGGCACGGCCTTGTCTTCGAGCAGCGTGACCCACGCTGCGGTGGTGCGGGTGCGGGTGAGCTCTTCCATCATCGGAATGAGCACGCCGCGGTGCTTCACGCGCAGGGTGTTGGTGGCGAAGCGCGCGTCGGTCGCCCACTCGGGGTGGCCGCCGGCCTCGCAGAAGCGCGCGAACTGGCCGTTGTTGCCGATGGCCAGCAGCATCGCGCCGTCCTGCGTCGGAAAGTCCTGGTACGGCGCGAGGCTGGGGTGCGTGTTGCCCTGGCGTCCGGGCGCCTTGCCGGTATTGAGGAAGGCGCTGGCCTGGTTGGCGAGGATGGCCATGCCCACGTCGAGCAGCGCCATGTCGATGTGCTGGCCTTCGCCGGTGCGCTCGCGCACCTGCAGCGCCGCGAGGATGGCGGTGCTGGCGTAGACGCCGGTGAACAGGTCGGTCAGCGCCACGCCCACGCGCAGCGGGCCGCCGCCAGGCACGTCGTCGGGACGGCCGGTGATGCTCATCATGCCGGTCATGGCCTGGATCATCAGGTCGTAGCCCGCGCGCTCGGCGTACGGGCCGTCGTGGCCGAAGCCGGTCACGCTGCAGTAGATGAGGCGCGGGTTGGCCGCGCGCAGGCTCTCGTGGTCGAGGCCGTACTGCTTCAGGCCGCCGGTCTTGAAGTTCTCCACCACGATGTCGGCCTGCGCCGCCATCTGCCTGAGCAGCGCCTGCCCGTCGGGCGTGGCCATGTCGACCGTGACGGAGCGCTTGTTGCGGTTGCAGGCGGTGAAGTAGCTGGCCTGGTCGGTGTCGTTGCCGTCCGCGTCCTTGATGAAGGGCGGGCCCCAGGTGCGCGTGTCGTCGCCGACGCCGGGGCGCTCGATCTTGACGACGTCGGCGCCCAGGTCCGCGAGGATCTGCGTGCACCACGGGCCGGCGAGCACGCGGGAGAGGTCGAGGACTTTGATGCCGTCCAGGGCTGCTTGAGGGGTCATGGGTCTATCGAGAAGGAATACGGGGACAGAACGCAGAAGTCGCGAAGGTCACGCAAAGGTCGCAAAAGTAAAACCCAGGAATTTGCTTAGGTTTCCTTCTGCGACTTCTGCGTGCCTTTTGTATTTCTTCTGCGTTCGGCTGTCCGCTTTCAGTTCGAGAACGCCGCGATGCCCGTGATCGCGCGGCCCAGGATCAGCGCGTGGATGTCGTGCGTGCCTTCGTAGGTGTTGACCACTTCCAGGTTCACCAGGTGGCGGGCCACGCCGAATTCGTCGCTGATGCCGTTGCCGCCCATCATGTCGCGCGCCATGCGGGCGATGTCGAGCGACTTGCCGCAGTTGTTGCGCTTCATGATCGAGGTGATTTCCACCGCGGCGATGCCTTCGTCCTTCATGCGGCCCAGGCGCAGGCTGCCCTGCAGGCCCAGCGTGATCTCGGTCTGCATGTCGGCCAGCTTCTTCTGGATGAGCTGGTTGGCGGCCAGCGGGCGGCCGAACTGCTTGCGGTCCAGCGTGTACTGGCGGGCGCGGTGCCAGCAGTCTTCGGCGGCGCCGAGCGCGCCCCACGAGATGCCGTATCGGGCGCTGTTGAGGCAGGTGAAGGGGCCCTTCAGGCCCTGCACTTCGGGGAAGGCGTTCTCTTCGGGGCAGAACACGCCGTCCATCACGATCTCGCCGGTGATGCTGGCGCGCAGGCCGACCTTGCCGTGAATGGCAGGAGCGCTCAGGCCCTTCATGCCCTTCTCGAGCACGAAACCGCGGATCGGGCCGACGGCGCCGCTCTCGCTGACTTCCTTGGCCCACACCACGAACACGTCGGCGATGGGCGAATTGCTGATCCACATCTTCGAGCCGGTGAGCGAGTAGCCGCCCGGCACCTTCTTGGCGCGCGTGGCCATGCTGCCGGGGTCGGAGCCGTGGTCGGGTTCGGTCAGGCCGAAGCAGCCGATCCATTCGCCGGTGGCGAGCTTGGGCAGGAACTTCTGCTTCTGGCCCTCGGAGCCGAACTCGAAGATCGGCACCATCACCAGCGAGCTCTGCACGCTGGCCATCGAGCGGTAGCCCGAGTCGACGCGCTCGACTTCGCGGGCGATCAGGCCGTAGGCCACGTAGTTGAGGCCGGGGCCGCCGTACTGCTCGGGGATGGTCGGGCCCAGCAGGCCGAGGGCGCCCATTTCGCGAAAGATGGCGGGGTCGGTCTCGCCGGTGCGGAAGCCTTCGAGCACGCGGGGCGCGAGGCGCTCCTGGCAGTAGGCATTGGCCGCGTCGCGGATCATGCGTTCTTCGTCGGTCAGCTGCTGGTCGAGAAGAAGGGGGTCGTCCCAGTGGAATTGCGCTTTGGCGGCCATGTGGCTGTCTCCGGAAAAGGGGGGAAGAAAGAAAAACGAGGGGGGATCGGCCGATGCTAGCCACGCGGGGGCCATGACGCAAACGATGATTCCGCACCCAGATATGCGTTCGTAGAATGTCTTGCAAGATGTTCGAGCGGCTTCTCCATTGACGAGCCATCGGATCCATACATACAGCCGAGGCATACATGCGCCGCAAGATCCCGCCCCTGCAGACCCTGGTGTGCTTCGACGCCGCCGCGCGCCACGAGAGCTACACCCGCGCCGCGCAGGAGCTGGCCCTCACGCAGAGCGCGGTGTCGCGCCAGATCGGCACGCTCGAGGCCTTCCTGGGCGTGGCGCTGTTCCGCCGCACGCGGCACGGCGTGGCGCTCACGGCCAGCGGCGCGGCCTATGCGCGGCAGATCAGCAAACGGCTCGAAGCGATGGAGCGCGACACGCTCGACGCCATGGCGCACCAGGGCGAGGGCGGCTCGCTCTCGCTGGCGGCCGTGCCCACCTTCGCCACCCGCTGGCTGATGCCGCGCCTGAAGGGCTTCGCGGCGCTGCAGCCCGACGTGGTGGTGCACATCGAGACGCGCACCCGCCCCTTTCTCTTCGCCGACGCGGAGTTCGACGCCGCGCTCTACGCCGGCACGCCCGCGCAAGTCGAGAACTGGGCCGGCACGCGCGCGCTGCTGCTGATGCACGAGGACGTGGTGCCGGTGTGCAGCCCCGCCCTTCTTCCGCGCGGCAAGGCCGTGACGCCCGCCGCCATCGCCAGGATGCCGCTGCTGCAGCAGAGCACGCGTCCCGACGGCTGGCGCCAGTGGTTCGACGCGCAGCAGATCGACGCGCCCAACGCACGCGGCGGCCCGCGCTACGAGCTGTTCTCCATCCTCGCCGCTGCCGCGTCGCACGGGCTCGGCGTGGCGCTGATGCCGACCATGCTGGTGGCCGACGAGCTCGCGCGCGGCGAACTGGTGGTGGCCTGCGCGCGGCCGCTCTCGGGCGAGCGCAACTACTACCTCGTGACGCCCGAACGGGCCGACCAGCGGCCGTTGTTGAGGTTCTTCAGCGAGTGGCTGCTGGAGCAGGCGCGGGCCGCCGCTAGCGCAGCGTGATCCCGAGCGAATCGAAGGGCGCGTCGAATTCGGCGCGCCACGACTGGCCGGGCTCCAGCGGCCAGGCGTCAGTCCATGTGCCGGTGGTGACCACGTCGCCGGGCATCAAGGCCGGTGCGCCGGCGCAGCGCTGCAGCTCATGGTTGAAGTGGTGCAAGGCATGCAGCGGGCCGTCGAGCACGTTGGCACCCTTGCCTTCCTCGACGAGTTCATCGCCGCGACGGAGCCTCACGCGCGTGCGGCCGAGCAGTTCGTCGAGCGCATGGGCGCTGGTGGCGAAGTGGCCGACGGGCGTTTCGCGCCCGATCAGCAGGCGCGCATGCAGGCCGCCGTCGGCCACGGTGCCAGCGGCGCTGAATTTCCAGCCGGGCAGGTGCGACTGCACGATCTCGAAACCCGGCGCGAGCCACGCGATGCAGCCGAAGAGGTCTTCCAGCGTGGCGTCGCGCGGCGGGGTGGCGGCCATGCCGAACACGATCTCCGGTTCGAGGCGCGGCTGGCACAGCCTGTCGAGGCTCACTTCGCCGGTGCCGCCGCTGCTGCGCGTGAGCGTGGTGTTCCACACGGTGCCCCAGATGGGCGCGTAGACCTCGTAGCGGGGCCAGATCGTGCGGTTGGTGAAGCCGATCTTGTAGCCCACTGCGCGTTCGCCGCGAGCGGCGCGAAGCGCGCGCAGGGCCAGCGCCTGCTGGTAGGCGGCGTCCATGTCGGCGGCGATCGGGAGCGGGCGATCGGCGGGCCACAGCAGGCCCTGATCGTAGTGGTCGAGAACGGCCTGGGGCGTCATGGCGCCAGTCCTTCCGTCAGCGCTTCGGGGGCCGGGAGCCTTCCCGGGCATAGGCTTCGATGAGCGCCGGGAAGGCGTCCATCTCGGGCAGGGCGCCGAAGCTGTGCTTCGCGGGCGTATTCGCCCAGGGCAGCTTCTCGTCGGTCCAGGTCTCGACGAAGGGCTCGACCCATGCGTGGCTGTCGAGCATCGACGGCCGGAGGTTGACGAACTGGTCGAGGCCTTCGGCGCGCGTGAACATCCAGCTCTTGCAGTGCGGGCAGAAGTAGTGATGCGAATCGGCGCCGTGCAGCCCGCCGATGACGGGCTCGCCCGACACCACCTCGAAGCCCTGCGTGGGAATGGCGATGGAGAGCGAGAAGGCGCTCGCGCTCATGGTCTGGCAGCCGGTGCAGTGGCAAGCCATCGACAGCAGCGGCGGCGCGCTGATGCGCAGGCGCACTCGGCCGCAGCGGCAGCCGCCGGTCCAGGGAAGTTGCCAGTCGCCGGCTTGATCGGGGGATGGATTCGAGGTGCTCACAAAGATCTCCGGTCAGGTTGTCGATGTGGTCGCCGGCGCTGCCGATGCCGCGCTGTTCTTCTTCGGCGGCGAAGCGCGCGGCGGCCTGAACGGCCCCGTGACCTTCTCCAGCCACGGGTCGCAGACGGCGCGCAACTGCGGGTCGACGTCGAACTGCGGGTCGCGCGCGTCGAACAGCACCGACTTCTTCGCCTGCGCGCGCACCAGCGAGAAGGCGTCCTTTTCCGAGCGGCTGTTGTCGAACATGAGCGTCATGTTCGCGATCTGCGCCGCGTGGCCGACCGCCGCCTGCGTGCGGGGAAAGCGCTCGATGAGCTTCCTGCGGTCCACGTCGTGGCCGCCCTGCTGCCTGCGCGTGCTCACGCGGAAGACCGACATGTCCACCGACACCAGCCCCACGAAGAGCAGCACGACGAAGTAGCCGGCTTCCTGCATCGCGCGGATGTCGTCGGCCTTCGACTCGTGGCCGCCGCCGGGCAGCGGCTTCCAGTGCGAGAAGACGGTCTCGAAGGCGAAGGGCATGCGCTGGTCCATCACCAGGCTCTTGAAGGCGCGCACACCCTTCTGCGAAAGGATCTGCCAGCGCTCGTCGTCGTCGCGCAGGCGCTGGGCCCAGGCGGGGATGTGTCCGGTGGCGGGGTCTGCGTCGGGCAGGATGGACATCATCATCCGGTCGGCATTGACCAGCGGCAGGCGCAGCGAGGGCGCCAGGCGCGAATACCAGAGGGTGGATTTGCCGGAGCCGTTGTGGCCGGCCAGCACGAAGGCCACGGGACGCGGGCCCTGCGTCTGCTCCAGCAGTTTCTCGAGCTTCGGCGGGCGGCTGATGCTCACGCCTTGCTCGCGCGGAACCTGCCGTCGACCATGCGGCCGATGACCTTGGTGCCGTCGGCCGCTTCGCGCACGATCTTGCTCGGGTCCGGCGGATAGGCCGAGTAGGCGTACACCTTGGCCGCGTTGGGTCCGCGGAAGACCACCGACCTGTCGATGCCGGGCTTGCCCAGCGCACGGGCCGCCTTCTTCATCAGCGCCGTGGTGTTGTCCTCGGGCCGCACCTGCGGACGCGGCGCCTTGCCGACCTTGACCAGCGCCATGCCGCGCCCCAGCACGGCCACCGGCCGGCCCTGCACCAGCTGCCCCGTGGAGCCTTCGCGCGAGGTGGTTTTTTCTCTTGCCATGAGGGGATGATCGCTCAAAACCCCGGACAGCCTCCGCTTGGCCCTCCAAAGCCCGCGATGCGAACCGGTGCGGAAAGCCGCGTCCGGAAACGGCCAGCCGCTCGGTGCCGAAGACGGGACACTGCACGCATGACAGCAGCAACCCCAGCCTCCCTGGTCGAAGCCCTCGACTGGCCCCGCATCGAAGCCGACATCGCCGCCCGCGGCTGCGCCACCACCGGCACACCGCTTTTCACCCCGACGGAATGCGCCGCGCTCGTGGCCATGTACGACCGGCCCCGTCATTTCCGCAGCCGCGTGGTGATGCAGCGCCACGGCTTCGGCCAGGGCGAGTACCAGTACTTCGCCTATCCGCTGCCGCCGAAGCTGGCGGCGTGGCGCGCCGCGCTGTACGAGCGCCTCGCGCCGCTGGCCAACGCGTGGGCGGCGGCAATGGGCCAGCCGGCCGACTATCCGGCGGAACACGCCGCGTACCTGGCGCGCTGCCACGCCGCCGGCCAGGAGCGCCCCACCCCGCTGCTGCTGCGCTACGGCGAGGGCGACTACAACTGCCTGCACCAGGACCTGTACGGCGACCTGCAATTCCCGTTGCAGCTCACGGTGCTGCTGAGCGAGCCCGGCAGCGATTTCGCCGGCGGCGAGTTCGTGCTGACCGAACAGCGCCCGCGCATGCAGTCGCGCGCCGAGGTGGTGTCGCTCTCGCGGGGCGAGGCGGTGATCTTCGCGGTCAACCAGCGGCCGGTGGCCGGCACGCGCGGCAGCTATCGCGTGACGATGCGCCACGGTGTGAGCCGCGTACGCTCGGGGCGCCGGCATACGCTGGGCATCATCTTCCACGACGCGCGCTGACGGACGAGCCGCCTCTTTTTTCAGCAGCTTCCCCGGACTGGTCTAGACAGGCTCGAGCCACCGCCGCGCCGTGCAATACCGCACGGCAAGCCGAAGTCGAGCGAAAATCACGCCCGCTTCCGCGCAGCCACGGACCCCGACACCAACGATCGGCGCCGCGGGCCTGACGGAAGCCGGCCCGCGGCTTCGGCCTTGCGGCGTCGAGTGGTTGTCAGGGAGCTGTATGAACAAGAACTCGTCCGGAAACCCGGAAGCGGCTGGAAAGCCGCCGGTCAAATCTGTCACGGGAGCGTCGCCCCCCACGCCGGCGCTCGTCGCACCTCCCGGGCGCTCGCGCCGCTTCCGGGTGGACGTGGGCACCATCGTGAGCGCGGTGGCGCTGGCGCAGTCGCTGCTGCTGGTGTCGCTGGGCTACTGGGGCTCGCAGAGGCTGGTGTCGCGCATCGGCGTGTCGGCGCACAAGTCGAACCACGACCGCACCGAGGACAAGGTGCTGGCCTTCCTGCAGAAGGCGGAATCGGTCATCAACGCAGTGGGCTCCGCGCCCAGCCTGCGCCCAGCGGGCGAGCAATCGGAGAAGACGGCGGAGCTGCTCTGGACACTGCTGCAGCAGTCGCCCGAGCTCGACAGCATCTACGTGAGCAACGAGAGGGGCCAGATGCTGATGGCCCTGCGCTACCCGGTGCCGGCCATGCGCCACATCGAGCTCGACGAAGGCTTCACCACCGAGACCTGGCAGTACAAGCTGCCGCTGGGCGCCGAGGCCAACGTGCAGCAGCGCTACGCCACCCAGCGCCTGGGCGCATTCCGCAGCGACTACGACCCGACCAGGCGCAGCTGGTACCTGCAGGCCTCGAAGGCGGGCGGTCCGGTCTGGACGCAGCCCTATGTGTTCGCCGCCGCGCAGGAGCTCGGCGTGACATACGCGCTGCCCAGCCAGCGCAGCTACCCGGGCGGTGCGCAGAAGCTGGTGGTGGCGGGCGACGTTTCGCTCGGCCGGCTCTCGGAATTCGTGCGCCAGTTCAACAGCGACGGCTACGGCGACAGCGCGCTGCTGAGCGCCGACTTCCGGGTGCTCGCGCGCAGCGACATGCCCGGCGTGCTTCACAAGCTGGAGCCGCCCAGCGGCGTGCTGGGCGCGCTGCACGCCCACATGCTCACTGCCGGCACCGCGGGCAGCGGCAGCGACACGGCGTTCTCCTTCACCTACGAAGGCCGCCGCTACCTGGTGCAGACCTCGCTCATACCGAGCACCGGCTGGCAGCTGGTGAGCTGGGTGCCCGAAGACGTGCTGCTGGGCGACTTGCGCCGTGCCGTGCTCTGGGGCCTGGGGCTGGCGACGGCCTTCCTGGTGATCGCGCTGTTCATGTCGCTGAAGCTCTCGAAGCTGGTGACCGCGCCGGTGGAAAACCTCTCGCACATCGCGCGCCGCATCGGCCTGCTGGAGCTCGACAACCTGCCGCGCGAACCGAGCCGCGTGCTCGAGATACAGCACCTGGACCAGGCGCTGGACGATTCGGCGCGCAGCCTCAAGGCCTTCAGCAAGTTCGTGCCGGTGGACGTGATCAACCAGCTCATCGACGAAGGCCACGCGCTCGCTCCTTCGGGTTCGCCGCGCCGCGTGACGGTGATGTTCACCGACGTGGAGGGCTTCACCTCGATCTCGGAGTCGCTGGACACCGACGTTCTGGTGGGCATGCTCACCGAATACTTCAACCTCGCGACCGGCGTTTTCTCGCGGCACGGCGGCGTGATCGACAAGTTCATCGGCGACGGCATCATGGTGCTGTGGGGCGCGCCCTCCGATCTCAAGGACGCGGAGTACAAGGCCTGCCTGGCCACGCTGGAACTGCACGTGGAGATGGACGAGCTCAACCGCAAGTGGGCCGAGCAGGGCCTGCCCGAGTTCCGCACGCGCGTGGGCATTCACACGGGCACGGTGATCGCGGGGGTGCTGGGCTCGAACGACCGGCTCTCGTACACCGCGTTCGGCGATGCGATCAACGTGGCGAGCCGCATCGAGGGCATCAACAAGCAGCTGGGCACGCTGGCGCTGATCTCGGAAACCACTTTTGCCGGCCTCGACGGCCGGCTGCATGCGCGGCGCATCGAGGAACAGGTGGAACTGCGCGGCCGGCAGACGCGCATGGTGCTCTATGAGCTGGTGATGTCCTAGCGGGGAGCCTGGGTGACGCGCACCAGCACGAGATCGGCGCTGGTGGCACCGCCCTGGGTGAGCACCGGGTACTGCGTGTCGTTGATGAAGAGGAGCTGGTCGCCGCGCGTGATGCGCGCCGATACCGCGTAGCGCATGCGCGGCTCGATGCGCGCGGCATCCACCTTCAGCTCGTAGGCGAAAGGCACCTGCCTGCCGTTGGCCTTGATGCGCTGCTCGGCGAGAACTTTCGAGGGCGCGTCCATGAGCGACACGTCGAGCAGCTGCACCACGATGTCGGCCGCGGGGTCGAGCGCGATGCGTTCGCGGTAGGTGACGGTACCGGTCACGCGCAGCTGCGCGGTACCGCCCGCTGCCGGAGAAGAAGGCACTGCGCAGGCGCTCAGCAGCGAGGCGCCCGCGATGGCGGAGAACATGAGGAGGCTGGTGCGTCTTTTCATCCGCCCATTATGCGGAGGCACGCTGCGCGGCAAAGGCCACGTACCAGTCGAGGCTGCCGGGGTTCGCCATTGCTTCACGGTTGACAACCTTTTCTATAGGCTGGCCCAGCAGCAGCTTCTTGATCGGCAGCTCCTGCTTCTTGCCCGAGAGCGTGCGCGGTATCTCGGCCACCTGGAAGATGTCGTTGGGCACGAAGCGGGGCGACAGCGATGTCTTGATGGCGTTGTTGATCTTCGCGCGCATGGCGTCGTCGAGCGACACGCCGGGGCGCAGCACCACGAAGAGGGGCATGTAGCTGTCGCGGCCCAGGTATTCGAGGTCGACCACCATCGAGTCGAGCACTTCGGGCAGGCCCTCGACGGCGCTGTAGATCTCGCTGGTGCCCATGCGCAGGCCCTGGCGGTTGATGGTGGCGTCGCTGCGGCCGTAGATGATGCAGCCGCCGTCGGTGCCGATCTTTATCCAGTCGCCGTGGCGCCAGACGCCCGGGTAGGTGTCGAAGTAGCTCGACAGGTAGCGCGCGTTACCCTCGTCGCCCCAGAAGTACAGCGGCATCGACGGAATGGCCTTGGTGCAGACGAGCTCGCCCACTTCGCCGATGACGGGCTGGCCCTGTTCGTTCCAGGCCTCGACCGCATGGCCGAGCTCGCGGCACTGCATCTGTCCGGGCACCTCGGGCAGGTCGCGGTTGCCGCCGACGAAGGCGCCGCAGAAATCGGTACCGCCCGAGATGTTGCACCACCACACCTCCTTCGAACCCGCTTCGAGGATCTGCCTCGAGCCCCAGCGCTGCACCTCCTCGGGCAGCGGCGAGCCGGTGCTGCCTAGCGCGCGCACGCGCGAGAGATCGCCGCACTCCTTCGCGACGAGCCCGGCCTTCATGCAGTTGGTGAAGTAGGCCGCGCCCGCGCCGAAGAAGGTGACCTTGTGGCGCGCCACGAAGCGCCACAGCACGCCCCAGTCGGGCTTCTCCTTGCTGCCCGCCGGGTTGCCGTCGTAGATGCAGATGGTGGCGCCGAAGGCCATGCCCGAGAGCTGCGAGTTCCACATCACCCAGCCGGTGGAGCTGAACCAGTGGTAGCGCTCGCCGAAGTTGTTGGCGCCGTAGCTCGCGCCCACGTCGTTGTGCAGCCCGCAGGCGTGCATGGTGAGGATGATGCCGCCCTGCCCGTGCACGATGGGCTTGGGCAGGCCGGTGGTGCCGCTCGAATAGACGATCCAGATCGGGTGGTCGAAGGGCAGCCATTCGGGCTCGAAGGCGGCGACCTCGGCGTCGTCGCGCGCGATGGCCTGCGTCCATTCGACGTCGTGCGGCACCGAGCTCGCGGCATAGGGCGACTTCACGAGCAGCAGCTTCTGCACGCTGGGCAGCTGCCCGCGCAGCTCCCGAAGCACCGCGCTGCGGTCCAGCGGCTTGCCGCCGTAGTGCACGCCATCGACGGCGATCAGCACCTTAGGCTCGATCTGCCTGAAGCGGTCGGCCACCGCGGCCGTGCCCATGTCGGGCGCGCACACGCTCCAGATCGCGCCGATGCTGGAGCATGCGAGAAAGGCGACCATGGTCTCGGGCACATTGGGCATGTAGGCCGCGACGCGGTCGCCGCGCTTCACGCCCAGCGACTTCAGCGTGAGCGCCACCGATGCGACCTGGCGGCGCATCTCGGGCCACGACATCTCGCGCACCTGGCCCAGTTCGTTGTCGCTCACGATGGCGGGCATGCCTGCCGCATGGGCTGCGTCGACGTGGCGCAGCACCTCGCGCGCGTAGTTGACCTGTGCACCGGGGAACCAGCGCGCGCCGGGCATGCGCGATTCGGCGAGCACCGCCGTGTGCGGCGTGGGCGACTCGATGCGGGCGTAGTCCCAGATGCTCTGCCAGAAGGCATCGAGCTCGGTGACGGACCAGCGCCACAGGGCGTCGTAGCTGTCGAATGCGAGGCCGCGCGTTTCGCGCAGCCAGTCCTGGTAGAGGCGGATCTGGGGGATGTTGGGAGCGGGCATTGCACGAGCGTAGCGCCGCGAACGACCGTGCTCAATGAGGGTTGACCTCAGGGTTTGTACGCGTGTTCAATGTTTTTGTACAAGCGTTCAATACGACCCCGATGAGTACCCGCACACCCACCGCAAAGCGCCAGGTCTCGCGCGCCCCGGCACAGGCCGCGGCCGCAGTCGCCATCGAGACTGCGCGGCCCGACCGCAAGCAGGCGATCCTGCTGGCGGCGGAGAAGCTTTTTTCGCAGCACGGCTACCACGTGGTGACGATCCGCCAGATCGCCGAGGAGGCCGGCGTGCCGCTGGCGCTGGTGGGCTACTACTACGGGCAGAAGCACGAGCTCTTCCACGCGATCTTCGAGCACTGGGGCCATTCCATCGAGGCGCGGCTGGCCGGCCTGGCCGCGGTCGACATCGACCCCGACGACGCGCGCACGCTGCCGCGCATCATCGACGCCTTCACCGCGCCTGTGCTGGCGCTGCGCGCGAGCGCCGAGGGCGAGTACTACGCGCTGCTGGTGGCGCGCGAGCTCTATCACGCCACCGAGGAAGCCGACCGCGTGCTGCGTGCCTACTTCGATCCGCTGGCCGAGGCCTACATCGACGCGCTGCATCTCGCGATGCCGCACGCCACGCGCAGCCAGGCCGCCTGGGGCTACCAGTTCGCGCTGGGCTCGCTGCTGCACCACCTGAACGACAGCCGCATCGAACGGCTCTCACGCGGCGAGAACACGCGCGCCGACCCGGCCGTGGCACCGATGCTGGTGAGCTTCATCGTCGGCGGCCTGCGCGCTGCCCTGCCGCGGCCCAAGACCCCACGCAAGAAAACCACTCCCAGGAGACAGAAGACATGATGAAACGACGCACCCTGCTGTCGGCGCTCGCCGCGGCGTCGGCTGCCGCGGCGCTGCCTTCGCGCGCGCAGTCCACCACGAAGATCGTGTTCGGCTACACGGCCGTGACCGACTTCGCATCGGTGTTCGTGGCCGCCGAGGAGGGCTACTTCAAGAAGCGCGGCCTCGACGTGGAGCTCAAGTTCATCCCGCTGAACTCGACGATTCCGGCCGCGCTGCAGTCCGATTCGCTGCAGATCGGCGGCCCCACGCCCTCGGTGTTCCTGCAGGCGGTGGACGGCGGGCTCGACCTGGTGCTGGTGGCCGGCGGCGGCCTCACCTCGAAGACCATCACCGGCTTCGGGCTGGTGGCGCGTGCGGGCTCGGGCATCAAGAGCGCGCAGGACTGCGTGGGCAAGAAGATCGGCGTGCCGGGCCTGGGCGCCTTCCTGCACGTGACCTTCCGCGCATGGCTGAAGGACAGCGGCGTGGACTACCGCAAGGTCAACTTCGTCGAAGCCGCGTTCCCGCAGCATGCCGACCTGCTGCGCGGCGGCTCGGTCGACGCGGTGGTGTCGGCCGACCCGTTCATGAGCCGCATCACCGAGAGCGGCGCGGGCTACGTGGCCTCGTACTACTCGACCTTCCTGCCGGAGAACAACCAGACCATCGTGCACGCCGCCAAGCGCGAGTGGGTGGCGAAGAATCCGGCGGCGGCGCGCGCCTTCCGCGAGGCGCTGGTGGAAGCCGCCGCGTTCATGCAGCAGCCGAAGAACGACGCCAAGGTGCGCGCATCCATCGGCAAGTACATCAAGCTGCCGGCCGACGTGCTCGCCAAGGTGCAGGTCTCGCCGCCCGGCCCCGTGGTGACCGACAAACAACTGTCCTACTGGACAGGGCTGATGAAGGAGCAGGAGATGCTCAAGACGAACATCGACGTGGCGAAGCTGGTGGCGAAGTGATCGCAGCGCCCGCTCAAGTCACCGCGCGTGCCGCATTGCAGGCGGGCGCCTTTCACGCACCGGCCGGCACCGCGGCGCAGGCCGTGCCCTTCCTGCGATTCGACGGCGTGACCATCCGCCTCGGCGGGCGCGAGATTCTTTCGCCCACCTCGTTCGACGTGGCGCGCGGCGAGTTCGTCTGCATCGTCGGCCCCAGCGGCTGCGGCAAGACCACGCTGCTGCGCGCGGCCAGCGGGCTCGTCACGGCCAGCGCAGGCGAGGTGCGGCGCAACGGCGTGAAGATGACCGAGCCCTCGCGCGAAGTGGCCTTCGTGTTCCAGGACTACGGACGCGCCCTGCTGCCCTGGCGCACGGTGGAGGGCAACGTGAGCCTCGCACTCGAGGCGGCCGGTGTGCCCGCGGCCGAGCGCGCACCGCGCATCGCCGACGTGCTCGGCAAGGTCGGCCTCGCGAAGCACGCGCACAAGTTCCCGGTGCAGCTGTCGGGCGGCATGCAGCAGCGCGCGCAGATCGCCCGCTGCCTCGCGCAGAAGCCCGAGCTGATGATGATGGACGAGCCCTTCGGCGCGCTGGACGCGCTCACCCGCCAGAGCCTGCAGGACGAGCTCGCGCGGCTGGTGCGCGAGGACGGGCTCACCGTCCTCTTCGTCACGCACGATCTCGAAGAGGCCATCTACCTCGGCGACCGAGTGATCGCGCTGCAGGCCAACCCAGGGCCGGGCCGGCCCAGCCTCGCGCGGATGATCGACGTGAAGATCCCGCGCCCGCGCGACCAGCTCTCGACCAAGGAGCATCCGGAGTACCTGCACCTGCGCCGCGAACTCTTCGCCTTCATCGAGCAGGGCCATGACTGACGGCCGCTTCTACCGCTGGCTGCGGCCGTGGGTGTTTCCCGTCGTGCTGATCGGCGCCTTCGAGTGGTACGCGCGGCGCGCGGCCGCTCTGGGCAGCGACGCGCTCGCGCCGCCCAGCGCAGCGGCAAAGGCTTTCGTGGGTGCGGCCATGGACGGCTCGCTCTGGACCGCCACCGGCTTCACGCTGGGCACTGCCGCGCTCGGGCTGCTGCTGGGCGCCGTGCTCGGCATCGCATTGGGGGTGGTGCTCGGGCTCTCGCGCCGCGCAGCGCAGTTGGGCTCCGTCTCCATCGAAGTGCTGCGGCCCGTGCCATCCGTCGCGCTGATTCCGCTCGCGATGCTGGGCTTCGGCTTCGGCGTGCGCATGGAACTGGCCATCGTCGCCTTCGCCACCTTCTGGCCGCTGCTGGTGCTGGTGCAGGCGGCGGTGCAGCAGGTCGAGCCGCGGCTGCTCGAGGTCAGCCGCGTGCTGGGGCTTTCGGCGCGCGAGCGCGCGTTCAAGATCGTGCTGCCGGCCATCGTGCCGCGCCTGTTCGTCGCATTGCGCCTCGGCGTGGCGGTGGCGCTGGTGGTGGCCGTGACGGTGGAGATCGCGGCCAACCCCAACGGCATGGGCTACGCGATGATGATCGCGCAGCAGAGCTTCGACCCCGCGCTGATGCTCGCCTGGCTGGGCTGGATCGGCGTCGTGGGCTTCGCGGTCAACGCAGGCATGCTGATGCTGCAGCGCGCGGTGTCGCGGCGCATGGGGGTGCCGTCATGAACGACAACCGCATCGGCCTGTACAGGTTCGGCTCACTGGGCGTGCTGCTGGCGCTGGTCGCGCTATGGTGGGTCGCGAGCAATGCCGGCTGGGTGAGCCGCGTGTTCCTGCCGACGCCGCAGGCCACCTTCGCGAGCCTGCTCGAAGGACTGAATCTCTCGGGAAGCGGCGATAGCGGCGGCGAGCTGCTCGGCTTCACGCACGCCACGGTGGGCCGGATGATCGAAGGCTGGCTGCTCGCCTCGCTCTTCGGCGTGCTGCTGGGCGCGGCTATCGGCGTGTCGCCCCAGGTGCGCGCATGGGTGCAGCCGACGCTCGAGTTCATCCGCCCCCTGCCCGCCTCCGCGCTGCTGCCGCTGGCCATCTCCATCTTCGGGCTGAACCCCGGCATGGTGCTCTTCGTGGTGGCTTTCGGCGCGATGTGGCCGGTGCTGCTGGCCACGGTGCACGGCTTCGCGGCCGTGGAGCCGCGCCTCGCGGAAGTGGCGCGCTGCCTGCAGATGTCGCGCGCGGCGTACATCTGGAAGATGGGCCTTCCCAACGCGATGCCCGACATCCTGGCCGGCATGCGGCTGGCGCTGACCATCGCGCTGATCGTCGCGGTGGTGGGCGAGATGATCGCCTCGCAAAGCGGCCTGGGCCAGGCCATCCTGCTGGCCGCGCGCGCCTTCCGTGCAAGCGACCTGTTCGCCGGCATCGTGCTGCTCGGCCTCATCGGCTTCGTGAGCAATGCGCTGCTGGCCTTCGCGGAACAGCGCCTGCTGCGCTGGCAGCGCCCCTGATTCCTTCGTCTTCTTCCAACACGTACACCCCACAAGGAGTTCCCATGCCACGCAAATTCGTCGACCTCTCGATCTTTCTCGAGAACGATGTGCTCTCCGACCCACCGGCCTTCGCGCCGAAGATCCAGTACTTCACGCACGAGCAGACCTACGAGCAGATCGAGCCCTTCTTTCCCGGCCTGAAAAAGGAAGACCTGCCCGACGGCGAAGGCTGGGCCGTGGAGCTGGTGCAGCTGTCGACGCACAACGGCACGCACCTCGACGCGCCCTATCACTTCCACTCGACCATGGACAAGGCGCTGGGCGAGAAGAAGCCCGCCATCGCGATCCACGACGTGCCGCTCGAGTGGTGCTTCCAGCCCGGCGTGAAGCTCGACTTCCGCCACTTCGCCGACGGCTATGTAGTGACGGCCGCCGACGTCGAGGCCGAGCTCAAGCGCATCGGCCACACGCTGAGCCCGCTGGAGATCGTGGTGGTCAACACCCGCGCGGGCTCGCGCTACGGCCACCCCGACTACGTGTCGGCCGGCGCCGGCATGGGCTACGAGGCGACGATGTACCTGCTGGAGCGCGGCGTTCGCCTCACGGGCACCGACGCATGGAGCTGGGACGCACCCTTCGTGCACACCGCGAAGAAGTACGGCGAGACGCAGGACGCCTCGCTGATCTGGGAAGGCCACAAGGCCGGCCGCGACATCGGCTACTGCCACATCGAGAAGCTGCACAACCTGGAGGCGCTGCCGCCCACGGGCTTCTACATCAGCTGCTTTCCACACAAGATCCGCGGCGCTTCGGCCGGATGGACGCGCGCGGTCGCCATCTTCGACGACGCGCTGATGGCGTCGGCATGAGGCACGGCTCATGAGCATTGCACTCAACCACACGCACGACGTTCACGCGCGCAGCTGGGTCGAATCGGCCAACGCGACGGACAGCGACTTTCCGATCCAGAACCTGCCGCATGCGGTGTTCCGCCGCGCAGGCGCCACCGAGGCATTTCGCGGCGGCGTCGCGATCGGCGACCAGGTGCTGGACCTGGCCGCGCTCGTCACCAAGCAGCAGCTCGACGGCCTCGCGCTCGACGCTGCGAAGGCGGCCGCACTGCCGGCGCTCAACGACTTCTTCGCGCTCGGCAACGCCGCATGGAAGGCGCTGCGCCACGCGCTCTTCGATCTGCTGAAGAACGACGCGCCCATCGCCGCGGTGCAGGCCGTGCGCGAATGCCTCGTGCCGCAGGCCGAAGCCGAATACACCGTGCCCGCGCGCATCGGCGACTACACCGACTTCTACACCTCGATCGACCACGCGCTGAACATCAGCCGCCTGATGAACCCGGACGGCGATGTGACGCCCAACTTCCGATGGATTCCGATCGCGTACCACGGGCGCGTGTCGACCATCGGCGTGAGCGGCCAGCGCTTCCATCGGCCGATGGGGCAGGCGATGGCGCCCGGCGCGAAAGCGCCCACCTATCAGGCATGCGCTCGGCTCGACTACGAGCTGGAACTCGGCGTGTGGATCGGCAAGGGCAACGCACAGGGCGACGCGATTGCGCTCGAACACGCGGACGAACACATCTTCGGCATCTGCCTGCTCAATGACTGGTCGGCGCGCGACATCCAGTTCTGGGAAATGGCGCCGCTCGGGCCCTTCCTCGCAAAGAACTTCGCCACCACCATTTCGCCGTGGATCGTGACCATGGAAGCGCTCGCGCCCTACCGCCAGGCATGGACCCGCCCGTCGAACGAGCCCCAGCCGCTGGCCTACCTGGAGCACGCGACGAACCGCGAGAGCGGCGCGCTCGACATCCGGCTGGAGGTGTTGCTCGAAAGCGAAAAGGCACGCAGGGAGAAGACCGGGCCCTCGCGCCTGTCCTCCACCAGCTTCAGGCATCAGTACTGGACCGTCGCCCAGATGGTGGCGCACCACACCATGGGCGGCTGCAGCCTGAACCCCGGCGACCTGTTCGGCAGCGGCACGATCTCCGGTCCCGGTGAGGGCGAAGCCGGCGCGATCATCGAGTTGACGCGCGCTGGGCAAAGCCCGGTGAAGCTGGCCAACGGCGAACAGCGCGGCTTCCTGGAAGACGGCGACGCGGTGCTGCTGCGCGGCTGGTGCGAGAAGCCGGGGCATGCGCGCATCGGGTTCGGGGAGAGCCGGGGGATGGTGTTGGCGGCGAGGGGTTGACGCCGCCGTAAACACTATTTACAGTCCGACTCCCTTGCGAATCCAACCATGCAGGTTCGCATGGAGAAACTGGCACAGCCACTACAAGCACCCGGAAACATCTTTGTGAACACACCAGCCATCATTGCCGTCACAAGCAGCATCCGTCCCGAGCAGGGCGGCACGCAGCATACGGATCGTCGCGCCTTTCCGGGCGGAGGCAGCGCATAGCAGCGCACACTCCCCTTCAACTCTTTTCAACAAGAGGCCCGGACACCGAATGGTTCCGGGCCTCTTTCTTTTTCGTCACCATCAAGCAGCAAACCACAGGGAGAAAACAACCATGCGCAAACTCGTCACCGTCCGCGTCGTCGATGCCGTCCGCCCCATCCCCGGGGCTGACGCAATCGAATGCGCCATCGTCGAAGGCTGGACCGTCGTCATCAAGAAGGGCGAGTTCGCCGTCGGCGACCGCTGCGTCTTCTTCGAGATCGACTCGTTCCTGCCGCTCGACGACTCGCGCTTCGCCTTTCTGGAGAAGGCCGCGATCACCTGGAACGAACAGCGCGGCGTGCGGCTTCGCACGCTGAAGCTGCGCGGCCAGATCTCGCAAGGGCTGATCCTGCCACTGTCGCAGTTCTCGGAAATCGACGCGCTCGCGCTGGCCGACCCGGCGCTGCGCCAGCACGACTGGGCCGAGTTGCTCTGCATCGACAAGTGGGAGCCGGTGATCCCGGCCTGCCTGTCGGGCGAGGTGGAGGGCGCGTTCCCGGCCTTCATCGCCAAGACCGACCAGGAGCGCATCCAGAACCTCCCGGAGGTGCTGGCGGCGAACGACGGACATGCGTTCGAGGTCACGGTCAAGCTCGACGGATCGAGCATGACCGTGTTCCACAACGCGGGAGCAGTCGGCGTCTGCGGGCGCAACTGGCAGCTGCGTGAAACCCCGGGCAACAGCCTTTGGCGCGTGGCGCGGGAAGACCGCCTGCTGGAAGCTCTTGCGGCGCTGAGCCGCAACGTGGCGCTCCAGGGCGAAATCATCGGCGAGGGCATCCAGGGCAACCCGGAAAAGCTGCGCGGCCAGCAGTTCCACGTCTTCGATGTGTTCGACATCGATCGCGGCAGCTACTGCGGAATGGAAGAGCGCGGCGCCATCGTCGATTCGCTGCGCGCGCTGGGCGCCACCGTACGCACCGTGCCACTGCTCGAAGTGACCGCGCTCGACCGCTTCGGCGGATCGATCGCCGAGGTGCTGGCGTATGCCGAAGGGCCCTCGCTGAATCCGGGCACTTCGCGCGAGGGACTGGTGTTCAAGCGGCTGGACGGCGAGTTGTCGTTCAAGGCGATCTCGAACAGCTACCTGCTGAAGCACTCGGACCGCTGAGCCGAAGCGCAAATGAAAAAGGCCACCTGATGAGGTGGCCTTTTCTGCGATCTGGAGCGGGAAAAGAGTCTCGAACTCTCGACCTCAACCTTGGCAAGGTTGCGCTCTACCAACTGAGCTATTCCCGCGTGAGCCTCAGATTATATAGCGATCTTTGACAGATTTGCCTGGGTCCCGGAAAAAAGTTCTTTTTTCCCCTTTTTCCCTTGCCGGAGTGATTTCAGGCGTCGAACACCATCGAGCGGTGCATCGACACGCCCGCCATCAGCCCGTCCGCCGATGCCATCGTGGCGTTGGAGAACATCATCGCCAGATCGCCCGCGCCGTAGACGCCGGACACGGTCGTCATCTTCATCGCGTCGACGCGCAGCACCTTGCCGAGCGGGCCGTCGTCGAAGGCGCAGCCCAGCCGCTCGGCCAGCGGACTCGCGGGCCGCGTGCGCGGCGCCACGTAGAGCGCCTCGATGGGCACCAGCCTGCCGTCACCGATGCGCACACCGGTCAATTCTTGCCCCTCGCCTTCAAGGCCGGCGATGCGCCCGGGTTCGATGATCACGCCACGCGCCTGCAGCTTCGCGCGCGCCTCGGCATCGGGCCCTTCGCCGCCATTCAGGAAGAGCGTGGTCGGGCCCCATTCGGCGATCAGCAGCGCATGGTCCGGCGGCTGCGCGCCGTGGTGATAGAGCACGCCCAGCTGGCGCTCGCTGAACTCGTAGCCGTGGCAATAGGGACAGTGCAGCACGCTCGAGCCCCAGCGTTCGCCGATGCCGGAAATCTCCGGCAGGCCGTCCTGCACGCCATAGGCCAGCAGCAGCTTGCCGGCCGAGCGGCGCTCGCCGTTGCTCAGCGATACGGTGAATCCACCTGCCTCCTCGGCACCCGCATCCACCACGGCCGCCTCGACGAACTCGACGCTGGGATACGCAAGCAGCTTCTCGCGCGCATCCGCAATCATCTTCAGGGGCGGCACGCCGTCCTGCCCGAAGAAGCCGTGCGACGCGGCCGCGAAGCGGTTGCGCGGCGCGCCGGTGTCGACGACGCAGACCTTGCGCCGCGCCCGTGCAAGCTGCATCGCAGCGGAAAGGCCGGCAAAGCTGCCGCCCACGATCAGAGCGTCATGATGCATGTTCGATGTCCTTCAATGTGAAGCCGCCGCCTGTCATGCGGCGATGGAAGTCCCTGGAAAGATCGGCCAGCGTGATGCTGTTGAAGCGCCTGAGCAGCAGCGCCTCGGCCTCGTCGCAGACGCCGTCGAGCGCCGCGTTCACCGCCTGCTCGACGATGCACCCCGGGCTCTCGGTGCGATTGCCCATGGCCAGCAGCGCGGGCGCGCCCACCGCGTTGTGGACGTCGCCCAGCGTCACCGCCGACAAGGTGCACGACAGCACCCACCCGCCGCCATGCCCCTTGGCCGAACTCACGAACCCCGCCTGCCGCAGGCCGGCCATGAGTCGGCGCACGACCACCGGGTTGGTCTGCATCGCAACCGCGAGCGACTCGGAGGTGACGGGCGTCTTCATCTCGGCCATGTGCAGCAGCACGTGGAGGACGGCGGAGAGCTTGCTGTCGCGTTTCATGCAACATTATGAGTTGCGTGTGTTTGCCATGACGGGCGAAAGGGTCTTGCATCGCCCCGGGCGGCGAGAATCGGCCCGGCTGCACTTCCCCCTGCCATGACACCCGCCCCGATCACCCTGCTCGACGCCGCGCCCGGCGACGGCCCGGTCACGGTGTTCTATCCCTCGGCCGACGCAGCCCGACCGACCCAGCGCGCCCGCTTCACGCTCGACTTGGCCGTGCAAGGCGCGCCAGTGCCCGGCAATGGCCGGCTGGTGATCGTCTCGCACGGCTCGGGCGGCGCGCCGTGGGTGCATGCGGACATCGCGCGCAGCCTGGTCGAGGCCGGCTTCGTGGTCGCCATGCCCGAGCACAAGGCCGACAACTACAAGGACGACAGTGACCCCGGCCCCGACAGCTGGACGATGCGCCCAGCCGAGGTTTCGCGCGCCATCGACGCGGTGGCACGCGACCCGCGCTTCGCGCCGATGCTGCGGCTCGACAAGGTCGGGATGTACGGCATGTCGGCGGGCGGCCACACGGCCCTGAGCCTGGCCGGCGGGCGCTGGTCGCCGGCCGCCTTCGCGCGGCATTGCGAGGCGAACCTGGTGGACGACTTCCAGTCCTGCGTCGGCCTCATCACGCGGCTGACCGGTGGCCCGCTGGACGGCATCAGGAAATGGGCGGCGCTCTTCGTCATACGCCACCGCTTCGGCGACGACGTCGCGCCGCGCGAGCACACCGATCCACGAATCGCGGCCATCGTGGCGGGCGTGCCTTCCTCGGCCGATTTCGACATGGCCTCGCTGGCCGATCCGCGCGTGCCGCTGGGCCTCATCATCGCCGGGCAGGACCGCTGGCTGATCCCGCGCTTTCACAGCGACCGCGTGCTCGCGGCCTGCCTGCCGCGCTGCGAGCTGATCGCCGACATGCCCACCGGCGGCCACGGCGCGCTGCTCTCGCCACCCCCGCCGGGACTGAGCGGGCTGATCGGCGACATGCTCGACGACCCACCGGGCTTCGACCGCCAGAACGTGTTGCCGGATGTGAACACGAAGACAACGGCTTTCTTCTGTAAGCATCTGTTGCCTTGATGGGCCGAACGTCGATCCGGGGGCCTAACGCACGAGCCCCCGATTTCGCCGACGGCCGATTCCCACGCGAGCGGGCGAAAGCGGCGCACATGGCGACAGATCGCGGCACAGCCATGGTTGCACCCGGATCGATCGAACCCGATCGGTCCATGAAACCGTGACCATGCAACGAAAGGAATAGTCACCCATGAAGCAACAGCATCAACACAAGCGCATCGTCCTCGGCACCCTGCTCGCAGGCATGCTGGCCATCGGCGGCGTCGCCCAGGCGCAAGGCGTCGGGGTGGGCGTAGGGGTCAATGCCGACGTGAATGCCTCGGGCTCCACCGCAGGCACACGCGGCGGTGCGGGTGCGGCAACCGGCGCCAACGCCGGTGCCGGCGCGAACACCAATGCCGGCGGCGCAGTGAGCGGCGCCACGGGCACGGCCGGCAATGCCGTCGGCGGCGTGCTGGGCGGCGCTACCGGCGCGGTGGGCGGAGCAACGAATGCCGTGGGCGGCGTGACCAACACCGTGGGCAACACGCTCGGCGGCGCGACAGGCGCCGTGGGCTCGGCCGGAAGCGCCGTGAAGGCGCCTGCCGTGGGCGCGAAGGCCCATGGGTCGGGCGCAGTCGACGTCAAGAAATAACGACGGCAGCCACCCGATGACAAAGGCCCGCGGTGCCCAGGCACCGCGGGCCTTTTCACGTTGCGTCGTTCAGTCGGCCGGCTTGAGCTTGAACAGGCTCGTGACCTCCGCATCGAGCACCATCAGCTCGCGCTGGTTGAAGAGCCGCCAGCGCCATCGCAGGATGCCGAGCGACGGCCGCTTCTCGGAGCGGCGCACTTCGATCACGTCGGCTACCAGCCTCAGCGCGTCGCCCGGCCGAACGGGGTTGGGCCAGCGCACATGCTCCAGCCCTGGCGACGCGAAGGATTCCGAACCGGCGAGCGCGGCCTGCACCACCAGCTTCATGGCGATGGAGCAGGTATGCCACCCGCTCGCGATGAGCCCGCCGAAGGGACTTTCCGCAGCGGCTTGCGCATCGACATGGAACCACTGCGGGTCGTAGGCCCGCGCGAACTGCAGAAGCTCGGCCTCTGTGAGCACATAGGGCCCGGCCTCGATGACCTGGCCCGCGTGGAAGTCGGCGAACTTCATCCGCCGCGGCTCAGTAGGTCTCGAGATGCAGGCGGCCTTCGCGCTTGAGCGCCGCGCCCACCGTGTCCCAGTCGAGTCCGGCTTCCTTCGCCACGTCGCGCAGCGCGAGCACCACGCCCTCTTCCATGCTTTTCAGGCCGCACACGTAGAAGTGGCTGGCCCCGTCCTTCAGCAGCGCGGCCAGGTCGGCGGCGCGCTCGCGCATCAGGTCCTGCACGTAGCGCTTGGGTTGCCCCGGCGTGCGCGAGAACGCGAGGTTGATGTCGATGAAGTCCTTGGGCAGCGACTGCAGCGGGCCGAAGTACGGCAGCTCCTGCTGCGTGCGCGCGCCGAAGAACAGCATCAGCTTGCCGCCTTCGAACTTGCCGCTCTTGCGCAGCCGGCGGCGCCACTCGGTCATGGCGCGCATCGGGGCGCTGCCGGTGCCGGTGCAGATCATCACGATGTGCGACTTCGGATGGTTCGGCATCAGGAACGAGGAGCCGAAGGGCCCCACCACCTGCACCGTGTCGCCCACCTTCAGGTCGCACACGTAGTTGGAGCACACGCCGCGCACGGGCGTGCCGTCGTGGTCTTCGGTGACGCGTTTCACGGTGAGCGAGACGTTGTTGTAGCCGGGCCGCTCGCCGTTGCGCGGGCTGGCCACCGAGTATTGGCGCGCATGGTGGCGCTTGCCCATGGCGTCGGTGCCGGGCGGCACGATGCCGATCGACTGGCCCTCGAGTACCGGGAACGGCACCACACCGAAGTCGAGCACGATGTGATGAGTCTCGCTGTCGAAGCCAGCCTCGGTGCAGTTGTAGTTGCCCACCACGGTGGCGGTGGTCGGTGTCTTCGGCGGAAAGAGGTTGGTGTAGGCGTGCGCGGCCGACCAGGGCGGCACGGTGGCGCCGTACTGCGCGGAGTTGAAGGCCGGCTCCAGCGACTCGACCGCTGCCTGGGCCTGCGCCTGGGTCTGCGCGGGCACGGCAGCCTCGGCGCCGCCGGCGGCCTCGGCCGACACGCCGGCCGCTTCGAGCTCCTCGGGCGAGAGCTCGGCGGGCAGCGATTCCCACGTGAACTGCTCCTCGATGGAGTACGCGCGCACCAGCGGCATGGTGCGCCAGTTGTCGATCGAGCCCGTGGGGCACGGCGAGATGCAGGCCATGCAGCCATTGCAGACGTCGGCGCGCACGACGTAGTTGTTGTCGTCGTGCGTGATCGCGTTGACCGGGCAGGTGGCCTCGCAGGTGTTGCAGCGGATGCAGATCTCGGGGTCGATCAGGTGCTGCTTGATGACTCCGGCTTCGACGGCCATGTCCATGTTCTTTCTCCTTTCCCTCTCCCCTTGGGGAGAGGGTCAGGGTGAGGGGGCAGCAGCTTGTCGTGGGGACGCTGCCACCCTCACCCCCGCCCTCTCCCCGAGGAGAGAGGGAGTCATACCCCAATTGCAGATCAACCGAACCGCACGTACTCGAAATCCACCGGCTGGCGGTTGATGCCCATCACCGGCGGCGAGATCCAGCCGGCGAACTTGCCCGGCTCCACCACGCGGCCCATCAACGATGCCACGAAAGCGAAGTCTTCGGCACTGGGCAACCACTCGTCGCGCTTGGCGGCCCATTCCACGTCGTTCACCACGCGGCCTTCCGGCGACATCTTGATGCCGGCGAGCGCGCCGATCTGGCGGTTGAAGGCCTTGTGCGGCACCACCAGGCGAGTCGGGATGCCGGCTTTTTCCAGCACCTTGTTCCAGCGGCCCACGCCGGCCACCGAGTCCTTGATGAAGTCGTCGCGCAGCACTTCGTTGAGCGCGTTGAGCATCGGCACTTCCTTCTCGACGAGCTGGCCGTCCTTCACCTCGAGCACCTTGTAGGTCTGGCCCTTGAGCACGTGGTCGTCGGTGCGCTTGCCTTCTTCGTAGCGGCCCTTCAGGCCCGAGCTGTAGAAGATGGCGGCGTTGCTCGACTGGTCGGCACCGAACAGGTCGATGGTCACGCTGTAGTGGAAGTTCAGGTAGCGCTGGATGGTGCCCAGGTCGATGGCGCCGGCGGCGCGCACCTTCTGCGGGTCGTCGGTCTTGAGTTCGTTCATGACCTGCGCGGTGCGCGCGATGACGCGCGACACGCCGCTCTCGCCCACGAACATGTGGTGCGCTTCCTCGGTCAGCATGAACTTCGTGGTGCGCGCCAGCGGATCGAAGGCGCTCTCGGCCAGCGCCGACAGCTGGAACTTGCCGTCGCGGTCGGTGAAGTACGTGAACATGAAGAACGCGAGCCAGTCGGGCGTGCGCTCGTTGAAGGCGCCCAGGATGCGCGGGTTGTTCTCGTCGCCCGAGGTGCGCTGCAGCAGCGCCTCGGCTTCCTCGCGGCCATCGCGGCCGAAGTGCTTGTGCAGCAGGTAGACCATGGCCCACAGGTGGCGGCCCTCTTCCACGTTGATCTGGAACAGGTTGCGCAGGTCGTACATGCTGGGCGCGGTGAGGCCCAGGTGGCGCTGCTGCTCCACCGACGCGGGCTCGGTGTCGCCCTGCGTCACGATGATGCGGCGCAGGTTGGCGCGGTGCTCGCCGGGCACGTCCTGCCAGGCCTTCTCGCCCTTGTGGTCGCCGAAGTGGATCTCGCGGTTGGCGTCGCCCGGGTTCAGGAAGATGCCCCAGCGGTAGTCGCGCATCTTCACGTGGCCGAACTGCGCCCAGCCCTGCGGATCGACGCTCACCGCCGTGCGCAGGTACACCTCGTGGTTGGTGGAGCCCTCGGGGCCCACGTCGTCCCACCAGTTGATGAAGTTCGGCTGCCAGCCTTCGAGCGCACGCTGCAGCGTGCGGTCTTCGCCGAGGTTGACGTTGTTGGGGATCTTCTCGCTGTAGTTGATCGTGCTCATGGGGGGTTCCTTCCGAATACACACAAACTCGGGACCGAACGCAGAAGTCGCGAAGGTTTCGCAGAAGCCGCAGAAGAAAAACCAGGGAAGGTTCTCGTGATTCTTCTTCTGCGGCTTCTGCGTAGCTTTTGTCTTCCTTCTGCGTTCGGCTGTTCTTGTCTCTTCCTGTGGTCCTGTATTTGCCTCAGACCCGGTTCAAATCGAAGCCGGCTTTCTGGCCGGTGCCGTAGACCTTCAGCGCACCCTTCTCGCCCACGGCGTTGGGGCGGTTGAAGATCCAGTTCTGCCAGGCCGAGAGGCGGCCGAAGATGCGGGTGACCATGTTCTCCTTGCTCGCGAAGCGCAGGTTGGCTTCCAGGCCGGTCAGGGAGTCGGGCGACATCGCGGCGCGTTCCTCGATGGCGATGCGGATTTCGTCGTCCCAGTCGATGTCGTCGGGAGCGGCGGTCACCAGGCCCAGCTTCAGCGCCTCGTCGGCATCGAGCGCCTTGCCGGCGGCGGCGCGAGCGGCTTCCAGCGGCGCGGCTTCTTCATAGAAGCGGCGCTGCAGGCGGCTCTGGTCGTTCACCATCGGGAAGAAGCCGAAGTTGAATTCGTCGAGCGTGAGCCTGGGCGCGCGATCGGCGTCGTCGGGCAGCGCGAGCATGTAGGCGCGGTCGGCCGCGAAGGCCAGTTCGGCCAGCGTGCCGGCGAAGCAGGAGCCGGCTTCGATCAGCGCAAAGAGGCTGCGCGAGGACACGTCCAGGCGCGCCAGCGTTCGGCGCAGCGCGCCGATGGTCTCGCGCACCAGCCAGTGGTCCTTGTTGGCGAGCATCACGGCGTCCGACGCGAGCACGGCGGCAGCGTCGCCCTCGGTCTTGAGCAGCCAGGTGCCGATGTCGAGCTCGTTGGTGCGCAGGTTCAGGATGGCGTCGTCGAGTTCGCGGCACATCGCGAGCGGCCACCATGCGGCGCCGGCTGCCTCGATGGCGGCGATGTCCGACGGCTGCGCGCCGGTGGGCGCCTTCACTGTGATGGTGGCGGTGCGCTTGCTGCGGTCGATCCGCACGTCGACGTTCGCGTACGAGATGCCGTCGGCGCTGTCGGTGCGCTCCAGGCGGGTCAGCGCCACGCCCTTGCCGTTGGCCGGGCGGTCGCTGCCGGCGGCGAGCTGCGAAGCGCGCTCCTGCACGGCGGCGGCGAACTGCGCGGGCTTGGCGACGGCGTCGACCAGGCGCCAGTCGACCGCGCGCTGGCCGCGCACGCCTTCGACGCTGGTGCAGAAGATGTCGGCGAGGTCATGGCGCACGTGGCGCTTGTCGGTCACGCGGGTCAGGCCGCCGGTGCCGGGCAGCACGCCCAGCAGCGGCACTTCGGGCAGCGAGACGGCGGAAGAGCGGTCGTCCACCAGCAGGATCTCGTCGCAGGCCAGCGCCAGCTCGTAGCCGCCACCCGCGCAGGCGCCGTTGACGGCCGCCAGGAACTTCAGGCCCGAGTGCTTCGACGAGTCCTCGATGCCATTGCGCGTCTCGTTGGTGAACTTGCAGAAGTTCACCTTCCAGGCGTGGCTGGAAACGCCCAGCATGAAGATGTTGGCGCCGGAGCAGAAGATGCGGTCCTTGCCGCTGGTGACGATCACGCTGCGCACCTCGGGGTGCTCGAAGCGCACGCGGTTGAGGGCGTCGTTCAGCTCCACGTCCACGCCCAGGTCGTAGCTGTTGAGCTTGAGCTTGTAGCCGGGGCGGATGCCGCCGTCTTCCGCGATGTCGAGCACGAGGCGCGCGATGGCGCCGTCGAAACTCAGCGACCAGTGGCGGTACTGGCCGGGTTCGGTGCGGTAGTCGACGCGCTGGGGCGCCTGGAGCGTGATGGTGTCGGTCATGCGGAAGTCTCCTGTGGGGCAGTGTTCGGAAACCGTGAACAGGAAAGATAATGCACTTTCTTGCTCCGATGACATGCATCATGCTGCATGCACACAGGCAAGTCAATGCCTGCTGCACTTTTTTTCAGATTTCAGGAGTCCGGAAGGCGCCTAGACCAGTCCCATGGACTGGCGGACGGCCGCACGCAGGGCCTGGAAGCTCTGCGGGAGCGTCTTGCCGCTGGTGTCCACCGACAGGTCGGCCTTCGAATAGAAGGCGGCGCGGCCGTTCAGGATGCGGCGCAGGTCTTCCATCGCTTCCTTGCTGGCGGCCATCGGGCGGGTGTCGCCCTGCGCGGCCACGCGGCCCATGTGCTCCTCGGGCGCGGCCTGCAGCCACACGGTGGTGCAGTGCGCGAGCAGCTCGTTGAAGGTGGCCGGGTCGGAGACGATGCCGCCGGGCGTGGCGATCACCACCTCGCTGTAGATCTGCACCGCTTCTTCGAGCGCGCGGCGCTCGTAGCGGCGGTAGGCGTTGGTGCCGTACAGGTCGTGGATCTCGCGCACGCTGCAGCCGGCGAGCTTTTCGATCTCGCGGCTGAGCTCGATGAACGGGATTTCCAGGTCTTCCGCCAGCATCTGCCCCAGCGTCGACTTGCCCGCGCCGCGCAGGCCCACGAGCGCGATGCGCCGGTGCCGCGCCGGGTCGACCGAGGCGGTGCCCAGCAGCTCGCCGATGGCCACGCGCACGCGGCGCAGGTCGGCCTCGCTGCGGTTCTCCAGCAGTTCGCGGATGAGCAGCCACTCTGGCGAGCTGGTGGTCACGTCGCCCACGAGCTCGGCCAGCGAGCAGTGCAGCGCGCCAGCCACCTGTTGCAGCACCAGGATCGATGCATTGCCGATGCCGTATTCGAGATTGGCCAGATGGCGCTCCGACACGTCGGCCGCGACAGCCACCGCCTTGCGCGTGAGCCCGCGCTGCGCGCGCAGGTTGCGCACGCGGTCGCCCAGCGCCGACAGCAGCGGATTCTTCGCCTCCCCGGCGACGGCCTGGCCCGGCGCGCCGTTGCCGCTTTCAGGCGCGGCGGCCAGCGCCGCGTCTACATGCTCGTTCATGCAATTCCTCGTTCTTCGCCGGGATTGTGCGCGCTCAGGGTAAACACCATAGATGCACTATATTGCTTGACACTCATTGTCTCGATGCTTATTGTTCGGCCACACGCAAGATACTGCACACTCAGTGATCCTGCAAGGTAGTTCCAAAGTTCGAGGCCCCACGATGTCCGACAGCAGCAGCACTCCCGCCACCGGCAAGGAAGCATTTCACCAGCTGATCGCCGGCCTGACCGCCGAAATCGCCGGCAAACCGCTCGACGGCGAGCTCGACCGGTGGCTCAACGCCCACCACGGCGCCGGCAGCGCCAGCTTCGAGCGGCTGCGCCAGGCCTGTATCGGCGGCGTCGCCGAAGGCTGGCTCTGCGAGCGCGAAGGCGGCGGCATCAGGTACGGCCGCGTCTTCAAGGCCGAAGACGCGCTGCACCGCTTCTCGGTCGACGTGGTCGACATGCAGGACATCGCCGGCCCGCACCACACCCATCCCAACGGCGAGATCGACCTGATCATGCCGCTCGACGGCGCCGCCGCCACCTTCGACGGACGGCCCGCGGGCTGGTGCGTCTACGGCCCCGGCACCGCGCATCGCCCGACCGTGGCCCAGGGCCGCGCGCTTGTCCTGTATCTCCTGCCTGAAGGGCAGATCAAGTTCACCCAATGACCGAGCTTCTTCCCAACTACGTCTCCGGCCGCTGGCAAAGCGGTTCGGGCGCCGGCACGCCCCTGTTCGACCCGGTGCTGGGCACCGAGCTCGCGCGCGTCGATGCCACCGGCCTGGACCTGCCGGCCGCCTTCGCCTTCGCACGCGAACAGGGCGGCAGCGCGCTGCGCGCCCTCACCTACCGCCAGCGCGCGGGGCTGCTTGCGGCCGTGGTGAAGGTGCTGCAGGCCAACCGCGACGCGTATTACGAGATCGCCACCGCCAACTCCGGCACGGTGAAGAACGACTCGGCCGTGGACATCGACGGCGCGATCTTCACGCTCGGCCAGTACGCCAAGTGGGGCGATGCGCTCGGCGACGTGCGCGCGCTGCGCGACGGCGACGCGGTCAAGCTCGGCAAGGAGCCGGTGTTCCAGTCGCAGCACGTGCAGGTGCCGACGCAGGGCGTGGCGCTCTTCATCAACGCCTTCAACTTCCCCTCGTGGGGCCTGTGGGAGAAGGCGGCGCCCGCGCTGCTCTCCGGCGTGCCGGTGATCGTGAAGCCCGCCACGGCCACCGCCTGGCTCACGCAGCGCATGGTGAAGGACGTGGTCGACGCGGGCGTGCTGCCGGCCGGCGCGCTTTCCATCGTGTGCGGCAGCTCGGCCGGCCTGATGGATGCGCTGCAGCCCTTCGACGTGGCCTCCTTCACCGGCTCGGCTGAAACGGCGGCGGTGATCCGCTCGCACCCGGCCGTGGCCCAGCGCTCGGTGCGCGTGAACATCGAGGCCGACAGCCTCAACAGCGCCCTGCTGCTGCCCGGCGCCGCGCCCGGCAGCGACGCCTTCAACCTGCTCGTGCGCGAAGTGGTGCGCGAGATGACGGTGAAGTCGGGCCAGAAGTGCACCGCCATCCGCCGCATCCTGGTGCCATCGGAGCTGTATGACGCGGCGGCCGAGGCCATCGGCGCCAGGCTCGCGGGCATCACCGTCGGCAATCCGCGCAACGAGAGCGTGCGCATGGGTTCGCTGGTGAGCCGCGCGCAGCTGGATTCGGTGCGTGAAGGACTGGCTGCGCTGTCCGCGCAGGCCACCGTGCTGCACGACGGCCGCGACAAGCCCCTGGTCGACGCCGACCCGGCCATTGCCGCCTGCATCGGCCCCGTGCTGCTGGGCGCGCGCGACGCCGACGCAGCGCAGCAGGTGCACGACGTGGAAGTGTTCGGCCCCGTCGCCACGCTGCTGCCCTACCGCGACCTCGCGCACGGCATCGCACTGGCGCATCGCGGCCAGGGCTCGCTCGTCACCTCCATATATGGAAGCGACGACGCGGCACTGGCGCAGGCCGCGCTCGCGGTGGCCCCTAGCCACGGCCGCGTGCACGTCGTCAGCCCCGAAGTGGCGCAGGCCCACACCGGCCACGGCAACGTGATGCCGATGTCGCTGCACGGCGGCCCCGGCCGCGCGGGCGGCGGCGCCGAGCTGGGCGGACTGCGCGCGCTCGACTTCTATCACCGCCGCGCCGCGGTGCAGGCGAGCCCCGGCGTGATCGCCGCGCTCGGCCTCTAGAAAAGAACACGGCCGAAGGAGACAAGACCATGACCCCGCCCCCACGATTCAACTTCGCCGGACACCTGTTCGACCTCAACCGCGAACGCGCCGCGCGCCCCGCCTACATCGACGACCGCGGCACGCTGAGCTACGGCCAGCTCGAGGAGCGCTCGCGCCGCCTGGCCGCCGCGCTGCAGGCCGCCGGCATCCGGCGCGAAGAGCGCGTGCTGCTGCTCATGCTCGACGGCAACGACTGGCCCGTGAGCTTCCTCGGCAGCCTCTATGCCGGCGCGGTGCCGGTGGCGGTCAACACCCTGCTCACGCCCGACGACTACGCCTACATGCTCGACCACAGCCGCGCGCAGGCGGTGCTGGTGTCGGGCGCGCTGCTGCCTACGCTGCAGGAGGCGATGTCGCGCGGCGGGCACGAGGTGCGCGCGCTCTTCGTGTCGCAGCCCGCCGGCGCGCTGCCCGAAGGCGCGCAGGAATTCGACGCCGCGCTCGCCGCCGTCGAACCGCTCGCGGCGCCGGTGACCACGGCTTCGGACGACCCGGGCTTCTGGCTGTATTCCTCCGGCTCCACCGGCAAGCCGAAGGGCACGGTCCACACGCACGCCAACCTGTGGTGGACGGCCGAGCTCTACGGCAAGCCGGTGCTCGGCCTCACCGAGGACGACGTCTGCTTCTCGGCCGCCAAGATGTACTTCGCCTACGGCCTGGGCAATGCGCTGACCTTTCCGCTCTCGGTGGGCGCCACCGTGGTGCTGATGGCCGAGCGCCCCACGCCCGACGCCACCTTCCGCCGCTGGGTGGAACACAAGCCGACCGTGTTCTTCGGCGCACCCACGGGCTTCGCCGGCATGCTCGCCTCGCCCAGGCTGCCCGCGCGCGAGGCGGTGGCGCTGCGCATGTGCTCCTCGGCCGGCGAGGCGCTGCCGGGCGAGATCGCGCAGCGCTTCAAGCAGCACTTCGGCTGCGAGATCATCGACGGCATCGGCTCGACCGAGATGCTGCACATCTTCATCTCCAACCGCCCCGGCGACGTGCGCTACGGCACCACCGGCCGGCCGGTGGAAGGCTACGAGGTCGAGCTGCGCGGCGAGGACGGCCGCCCCGTGCCCGACGGCGAGGTAGGCGACCTCTACATCCGCGGCCCGAGTTCGGCGCTGATGTACTGGGCCAACCGCGAGAAGTCGCGCGAGACCTTCCAGGGCGGCTGGACCAAGAGCGGCGACAAGTACACCCGCGACGCTGACGGCTATTTCACCTACGCCGGGCGCAGCGACGACATGCTCAAGGTCAGCGGCATCTACGTCTCGCCCTTCGAGGTCGAGGCCACGCTGATGCAGCACCCGGCCGTGCTCGAGGCGGCGGTGATCGGCAAGGAAGACGCCGACGGCCTGACCAAGACCAAGGCCTTCGTGGTGCTGAAGGACGGGAGCGCGGCCACCGAGGACGAGCTCAAGGCCTTCGTCAAGGAACGCCTGGCGCCCTACAAGTACCCGCGTTTTCTCGAATTCGTGGGCGAGCTGCCCAAGACGGCGACGGGGAAGATCCAGCGCTTCCGGCTACGCGAAAAGGAAAAGCAGGCGTGATGCAGGCACGGCCTTTGCAGGCGCAGCCTGCCCCCATCCCGACCTTTCCCCAAAAGGGGAAGGCGCAGCAACCATGAGCACCGACTTCGCCACCATCACCTGGCGCAACCGCGAGGTGCGCATCGAATGCCAGTGGATCGCGCCCGAGCGCACCGCTGCGCCGCTCGTCGTGTTCCTGCACGAGGGCCTGGGCTCGGTCGCGATGTGGAAAGACTTTCCCGCGCGGCTGTGCGAAGCCGCCGGCGTGCGCGGCCTCGTGTTCTCGCGCCCCGGCTACGGCCGCTCCACGCCGCGCGCGGACGACGAGATCTGGGACGTCGACTTCATGCACCGCCAGGCGCACGAGGTGCTGCCCGCCCTCTTCGCCGCGCTCGGCCTCGGCGACCAGAAACCCTGGCTCTTCGGCCACAGCGACGGCGGCTCGATCTCGCTGCTGCATGCCTCGCGCTTTCCCGACAAGGTGGCCGGCCTCGTGGTGCTGGCGCCGCACATCTTCGTGGAGGACGTGACGGTGGCGAACATCGAGAACGCGCGCACCGCCTATCTCGGCACCGACCTGCCGCAGAAGCTGGGCCGCTACCACGACAGCGCCGACTCCGCCTTCTGGGGCTGGAACCGCATCTGGCTGCACCCGCCATTCCGCGACTGGAACATCGAGAGCGAACTCGACACCATCCGCTGCCCCGTGCTCGCCGTGCAGGGCATCGACGACGAGTACGGCACCCTCGCGCAGATCCGCGGCATCGCCGCGCGCGTGGATGGATGCGAGCTGCTGGAAATCCCTCAATGCGGGCATTCCCCGCATCGCGATCAGCCGGATCGTGTCATCGTCGCGGCCACTTCCTTCATCACCAGAAATCGGAGAGAGACACCATGACCATTCGCAGCACCGCCCGCCTCGCCTTCACGGCCATCGCCCTCGCCTCGCTGGCGGCGGCCGCCGGCGCCCAGGGCACGGGCAAGCTCAAGGTCGGCCTGATGCTGCCCTACAGCGGCACCTACACCGCCCTGGGCGTGGCCATCGAGAACGGCTTCAAGCTGTACGTCGACGAGCAGGGCGGCAAGCTCGCCGGCCGCGAGATCGAATACTTCAAGGTCGACGACGAGTCCGACCCGGCCAAGGCCACCGACAACGTCAACAAGCTCATCAAGCGCGACAACGTCGACGTGATCGTCGGCACCGTGCACTCCGGCGTGGCCATGGCCATGGCCAAGGCCGCCAAGGAAAGCGGCACCGTGCTGATCGTGCCCAATGCCGGCGCCGACGCAGTGACGGGCCCGATGTGCGCGCCCAACATCTTCCGCAGCTCGTTCAGCAACTGGCAGCCGGCCTACGCCATGGGCGAGGTGGCGGCCAAGCAGCAGGGCAAGAAGAAGGCGATGACCATCACCTGGAAGTACGCCGCGGGCGACGAGTCGGTCAACGGCTTCAAGGAAGGCTTCGAGAAGAACGGCGGCAAGGTCGACAAGCAGCTCACCCTGCCCTTCCCCAACGTGGAGTTCCAGGCGCTGCTGACCGAGATCGCGGCCGCCAAGCCCGATGCGGTGTACGCCTTCTTCGCGGGCGGCGGCGCGGTGAAGTTCGTCAAGGACTACCAGGCCGCCGGCCTGAACAAGACCATCCCGCTGTACGGCCCCGGCTTCCTGACCGACGGCACGCTCGACGCGCAGGGCGACTCGGCCCAGGGCATGCTGACCACGCTGCACTACGCCGACGGCCTGAACACCGCTCGCGACAACGCCTTCCGCGTGGCGTATGCCAAGTCGTTCAAGCTGCAGCCCGACGTGTACGCCGTGCAGGGCTACGACGCCGCCCAGATGCTGGGCGTGGGCCTGAACGCCACCAAGGGCGACATCTCGAAGAAGGCCGAGTTCGCGGCCGCCGTCGAGAAGGCCAAGATCGACAGCCCGCGCGGCGCGTTCACCGTGAGCAAGTCGCACAACCCGGTGCAGGACATCTACCTGCGCAAGGTGGAGGGCAAGGAGAACAAGCTGGTGAGCACGGCCATCAAGGGCCTCGCCGATCCGGCCCGCGGCTGCAGGATGTAAGCACCCCAGGCTTCGCGCACTTCGTGTGCTGCGCCAACCCCCTTGCAGGGGGCGACACCTGCGGCCCGGCAAAGCCGGTTCCGCGGTGTCCCGCGCAACGCACGCCTATTGAACAACGATCCCGCCCAGAGAGAACCCCCTCGTGGATTTCGGAACCTTCCTGGTCCAGTGCCTGAACTCGGTTCAGTACGGACTGCTTCTCTTCCTCGTGGCCTCGGGGCTGACGCTGATCTTCGGGATCATGGGCGTCATCAACCTCGCCCACGGGAGCTTCTACATGATCGGCGCCTACATGGCGTTCTCGCTCGCGCCACTGTTCGGCGACCAGTTCCTGCTGATGCTGGTGGCCGGCGTGGTGCTGGCGGCCGTGTTCGGCTACCTGCTCGAATGGGCCTTCTTCAGCTACCTCTACCAGCGTGACCACCTGCAGCAGGTGCTCATGACCTACGGCCTGATCCTGGTGTTCGAGGAGCTGCGCTCCATCCTCGTGGGCAACGACGTGCATGGCGTGAAGGTGCCCGCGTGGCTCGACGGCAGCTTCGCGCTGGGCAGCGTCATGAGCTATCCGTGGTACCGGCTCTTCGCGTCGGCCGCCTGCATCGTGCTGGCCGTGGGCCTGTACTGGGTGGTGAACCGCACGCGCCTGGGCATGATGATCCGCGCCGGCGCGAGCAACCGCGACATGGTGCGCGGCCTGGGCATCGACGTGAAGCGGCTCTACCGCATCGTGTTCGCCGCGGGCGTGGCGCTCGCCGCGCTGGCCGGCATGATCGCCGCGCCGATGTCCTCGGTGTATCCGAACATGGGCGCAAGCGTGCTCATCATCTGCTTCGTGCTGGTGGTGATCGGCGGCATCGGCTCCATCACCGGCGCGCTGGTGGCCTCGCTGCTGGTGGGCTTCGTCGACACCTTCGGCAAGGTGTTCTTCGCCGACTTGAGCGGCATCGGCATCTACCTGCTGATGGCCATCGTGCTGATCTGGAAGCCCGAGGGGCTGATGGGGAGGCGGCCATGACAGCCATGAAGAGAAGCGCCTTCCTGCTGCCCGTGGCCTGCGCGGTCGCCGTCGGCATCGCCGGCCCGTTCATGGGCAACTACGCATCGGACTTCATCGTGAAGGTGATGATCCTGTCGATCTTCGCGCTGAGCCTGGAGCTGCTGGTGGGCATGACCGGCCTCGTGAGCCTGGGCCACGCGGCGTTCTATGGCATCGGCGCGTACGTGACGGTGCTGGCCTCGGGCAACGAGGGCGGCAACTTCGCGCTGCTGCTGCCGGCCGCCATGGGCGTTGCGGCGCTCTATGCGCTCTTCGTCGGCGCTTTAAGCCTGCGCACGCGCGGCGTGTACTTCATCATGGTGACGCTGGCCTTCGCGCAGATGGCCTTCTTCGTGTTCCACGACACCAAAGTGGGCGGCGGCAGCGACGGCATCTACATGTACGTGCGGCCTGCCATCGGCGCGCTCGACATGGAGAACCGCACGGTGCTGTTCTACGTGGTGCTGGCCTCGCTGGTGTTCACCTACGCCCTGCTGGCGCTCATCCGGCGCTCGCGCTTCGGCGCGGCGCTGGCGGGCATCCGCGTGAACGAGCAGCGCATGCGCGCCGCCGGCTTCGCTGTGTACGGCTACAAGCTCGCGGCCTTCGTGCTGGCGGGTGCGCTGGCCGGGCTCGCGGGCTTCCTGCTGGCCTCGCGCGACGGCGTGGTCAACCCCGAGCTGATGGCCTGGCACAACTCGGGCGAGGTGCTGCTGATGGTGATCCTCGGCGGTCTCGGTCACCTGCGCGGCGCGGTGATCGGTGCCGTGGCGTTCACGCTGCTGAAGGAAATCTTCTCCACGCACGCGGTGATGGGCCCGCTGGCCGACCACTGGCAGCTGACGCTGGGGCTCACGATCATCGTGTTCGTGGCGCTGCTGCCCAAGGGCCTGATCGGCCTGGTGCAGCGTCTCTCGCCTAAGGGGGCCGCATGACGACGACCACCAACGCACTGCTCTCCGTCGAGAAGCTCACGCGCCGCTTCGGCGGCCTCACGGCCGTCAACGGCGTCACGCTCGACCTGCACGTGGGCGAGGTGCATGCCGTGATCGGCACCAACGGCGCCGGCAAGTCCACGCTCATCAACATGCTCTCGGGCGAGATCGAGGCGAGCGAGGGCCGCATCACGCTCGACGGCACGGACATCACCGGCCGCGCGCAATGGAAGCGCGCGCGCGACGGCGTGGGCCGCAGCTACCAGCGCACCACCATCTTCCCGGAGTTCAGCGTGCACGAGAACTGCCGGCTCGCCGCGCAGGCCGCCACGCCGAAGCCCTGGGCCTTCTGGGAGTCGTCGCGCGGCTGCGCCACCAGCAGCGCTTCGGCCGACGCGGCGCTGGAGGCCGCCGGCCTCACGCACGAGGCGCAGCGCATTGCCGGCACCATGAGCCACGGTGCGCAGCGCCAGCTCGAAGTGGCGATGTGCCTGGCCACCAACCCGCGCGTGCTGCTGCTCGACGAACCCCTCGCCGGCATGGGCGCCGAGGAAACCGACCGCATGCTCACGCTGCTCGCGCGGCTGAAGGCCACGCACGCGATCCTGCTGGTGGAGCACGACATGGACGCCGTGTTCCGCATCGCCGACCGCATCACGGTGATGGTGAACGGGGCGGTCATCGCCACGGGCAACCCGACCGAGATCCGCGAGAACCCGGAAGTGCGCACGGCCTATCTCGGAGACCACTGACATGCTGCTCGTGCGCGACCTCAACACCTACTACGGCAACAGCCACATCCTGCGCGGCGTGCATGCCGGCATTCCCGCGGCCACCTCGGTCGGCCTGCTCGGGCGCAACGGCATGGGCAAGACCACGCTGATCCGCACCATGATGGGCTACGTGCGCCCCGCGTCGGGCGAAGTGCAGGTCGACGGCCGCACCGTCACCGGCTTGCCGCCCGAGAAGATGGCGCGCCTGGGCATCGGCTACGTGCCCGAGGGGCGCGGCATCTTCCCGAACCTCTCGGTGCGCGAGAACCTCGTGATGAGCGAGCGCGCGGGCATCGACGGCCGGCGCGAATGGACCTTCGACCGCGTGATGGCCACCTTCCCGCGCCTGGCGGAGCGCCTGTCGAACGGCGGCCAGCAGCTGTCGGGCGGCGAGCAGCAGATGCTCTCCATCGGCCGCGCGCTCATGACCAACCCGCGCCTCTTGATCCTCGACGAGGCCACCGAAGGCCTTGCGCCGCTGATCGTGGCCGAGATCTGGCGCGTGATCGGCGAGATCCGCGCCACCGGCATCGCCACGCTGATCGTCGACCGCGACTACCGCAAGGTGCTCGCGCACACCGACCTCGCGGTAGTGATGGAGAAGGGACAGATCGTGCGGCACGGTGCCTCGGCCGACCTGCTGGCCGAGCCGCACGCGCTGGAGGAACTGCTGGGCGTGTAGGCCACGCGATGACGCGCGAGATCAGCCTCCTCGACACATCGGGCAAGCCCCTGCCCTTCGACGGCAGGATGCTGATGAACGCGCAGGCCACCGCGTGGCAGGGCTTCGCGCTGGAGGTGCGCGCAATGTCCGGCGATGGCGAGAACCCCGCCTGCTACAACCCGCATCCGCTGATCGGCCTGTGCGTGCGCGGCCATGTGAAAGGCGCGATGACGCGGGGGCGGCGCCAGCATCCCTTCGAGTCGAACGCCGGCGGGATCTTCATCTTCGAGCAGGGCTACGAGGTCGAGCGCGCAACCTGGACCGGCGAGCTCGCCGAGACCATCGTGCTGGAGATCCGCCCCGAGGCACTGCGCAGCCTCATGCCCGAGGGCGACGGCGAGCTGCACCTGCAGACGCAACTGTCGACCACCGACGCGACGCTGTCGGCCCTGGTCATCGCCATGCGCGACGAGGTGGAGCGCGGCTGCAGCTCGGGCCGCCTGCATGCGCAGGGCCTGTCGATGGCGCTCGCGAGCTACCTGCGCAACCGCTACGGCGCCACGGGCAACACCCGGCGCCCGCGCGGACGGCTCTCGCAGAACGACCTGCGCAGGGTGTACGACTGGGTCATGCAGCATCTGTCCGAGGACTTCGGCATCGACGAACTCGCGGCCGAGCTGCACCTGAGCGCGGTGCATTTCACGCGGCTCTTCCGCGCCAGCACCGGCGCGACGCCGTACCGCTACGTGATGGAGCAGCGCGTGCGCCACGCGCTGTCGCTGCTGCGCGGCAACCAGTCGCTCGCGGAGATCGCGCAGGCCGTGGGCTTTTCGAGCCAGGCGCATTTCACGCAGGTGTTCCGCCAGCTGGTCGGCACCACGCCGGCGCGCGCGCGGCGCGGGTAAGTCCCGGTGGAGGGTGAAGGAATCCTGCAAGCGGTGATCGCATGTCGATATACCGCGGCGGGGGGCGCGGGCAAATTCATGTCTCTACACAACAGGAGACGAGAAGATGCCCAAGCCATTGCCCACCCCGCCAATCCCCATTTCCGCCGTCCTCTGCCTGAGCCTCGCCGCGGCAGCCGTGCTCACGGCCTGCGGCGGCAGCAGCTCCTCAGGCCCTGCCGTGCTGCCTCTCGTTCCCGCGCCAGCCACGGCTCCACCCGCTGGCGCGCCGCTGGCCCTGGCCTGCGATGAAAGCCTGAAGACCGCGTTCAAGCCCGACGCCGACACCACCGTGACGGTGGTGAAACAGTTCAGGAAAGGCGACGACCTGAACCTCGACGGCAAGGCCTCGGGCACGGTGGCGGCCAGCGACGTGTGCATGGTCAAGCTCAACGTGGGACCCGGCCATGCGGGCCCGGCCGATGCGCCATCGACCTCGCCGGGCATCGGCATCGAGGTGTGGCTGCCTTCGCAGGCCTCGTGGAACAGCCGCATCCGCGTGCTCGGCGGCGGCGGCTTCGTCGGCGACGCGGGCATCAGCGCGAAGACGCAGATCGGTGGGGCGAATGCAGCCGCCATCGCGGCGGGCGAAGGCTCGGTGAGCGCTGTGACCGACGCCGGGCATGCATCGAAGGCCCCGCTGCCTTCGGTGGACGGCTCTTTCGCGATGAACCCCGACGGCACCGTCAATACCACGCTGTGGACCGACTTCGCGAGCCGCGGCATTCACCAGATGGCCGTCAAGGCCAAGGCACTCGCCGCCGGCTTCTACCAGCGCGACGCGAAGTACGCCTACTGGGATGGCTGCTCCACCGGCGGCCGCCAGGGCCACATGCAGGCGCAGGTGAACCCCGACGACTTCGACGGCATCCTGGCCGGCAACAGCGCGATCAACTGGACCAGCTTCATCACCGCCGAGCTGTATCCGCAGGTGGTGATGCAGCGCGACCTTGGCGGCACGCCGCTCACGGCCGACCAGCTTTCGCTGGTGTCCTCGTCGGCGGTGAGCGCCTGCGACAGCGCGCTCACGGGCCAGCACGACGGCTTCATCAGCGACCCCGCCGCCTGCAAGTACGACCCCGCTCAGGACAAGACCGTGCTTTGCACCGCCAGCGGCGGCACCAACGCCACCGCCGCATGCCTGAGCACCGCGCAGGCGCAGGCCGTCAACAAGATCTGGTACGGCCAGACACGCGACGGCAGCGCGCCCGCGCCCGCCAGCGACATCGGCTACGGCGCCACGCTGGCATCGAACCAGCTCTGGTACGGCCTCACGCGCGGCACCGCGCTCAACAGCCCCGGCGCGCCAGGCTTCTCGCTGGCCGACTCGGTGGCCGGCGTGCCCATGCCCTTCCACATCGCCGCGCACCAGGTGGCGCTGAACCTGCAGGACCCGACGATCGCAACGCCGGACTTCATCAACGCCACGGGCAACGGCGCGGACAAGTGGAAGGGCCTGTCTTACGCCCAGCTCGCCAACGCGAGCGACCGCGGCAAGGCGCTGCAGACGGCCTTCGCGAACATCAACGCCGACAACCCCGACCTCGCGCGCTTCCGCGACCGCGGCGCCAAGCTGCTGACGTACCACGGGTTGGCCGACCAGCTGATTCCGAGCTCGGGTACCGCCAACTACTACGAGCGCGCGGCAAAGGCGATGGGCGGCATCGATGCACTGCAGAAGTTCTACCGCTACGTGGAGATCCCGGCGATGGGCCACTGCGCGGGCGTGGGCTCTGTCAACGGCCTCGCCGGCACCAGCCCCACGGCCAACCCGCCGCTGCCGGCGCAGAACCAGCTGTTCACGGCGCTGACCGACTGGGTCGAGAAAGGCATCGCGCCCGACAGCATGGTGATGCAGAACGCCGACAGGTCGCTCGCGCGGCCGCTGTGCACCTACCCGAAGAAGATCGCCTACCTCGGCGGCGACGTGAGCAAGGCCGAGAGCTTCGCCTGCCGCTGAGCGAACCGGCGGCACACTCTGTTGCAAAGCACGAAGGCGATCTTCGGACTTCACCGGGTTTCACCTCTGTGCTGCGACAGCGCGACAGCCGAATGATGGTCGGCTGCACGGCCCGGCGTGGCCGTGCCCACCCATCCGCGAGGCTGCGCATGACGTCCCTGCAATCGCGTCACATCGACAACGTCTACTCCATCACCACCGGCGCGGCGCTGGCCGATCCGGCGGCGAGCCTGGTCCACAAGTCGTGGGCGCGCTGCGTGCGCGACCACGGGCTCGATCCGTCGAGGCCGAGCCCCGCGCGCATCCTGCCGGCGCAGGAAGTGCGCGCGCACCAGCAGCAGCTGGAGCATTTCCTGCGCGCCGCGCGCTCGGGCATGGAAGACATCTACCGCCGCGTGGCCGACCTGGGCTACATGGTGCTGCTGACCGACGCGGAAGGCATCACGGTCGACTACATCGGCAACCCCGCGTGGGACGACCAGCTGCGCAAGGCCGGCCTCTACCTCGGCGCCGACTGGAACGAGGCGCACGCGGGCACCTGCGGCGTGGGCACCTGCCTGGTCGAGCGCCAGCCGATGACCTGCCACCAGACCGAGCACTTCGACGCCACGCACATCGCGCTCACCTGCACCACCGCGCCGCTGTTCGACCACAGCGGCAAGCTCACGGCCATCCTCGACGTGTCTGCCCTGCGCTCGCCAGAAGCCAGGGAAAGCCAGCATCTCGTGCGGCACCTGGTGGCCATCTACGCGCGGATGATCGAGGACGCCGACTTCCTGCGCAGCTTCCGGGGCCACTGGATCCTGCGGCTGGGCAGCGCCTTCGGGCTGGTCGACGTGGCGGGCGAGGTGATGCTGGCCTTCGACGAAGGCGGCACGGTGGTGGGCGCGAACGGCGGCGCGCGGCAGGCCTTTGCGGGGCGTGCGCTGGGTGGCGCGATCTCCGAATGGCTGCACATGCCGATGGACGCGATCTGGCGCATCGGCAACGGCGGCGCGTCGGCCATGCCCTTCGCGCACACGGTGCTGCTGCCGGGCGGCGGCGAGTACCACGCATCGCTGCTGGCGCCGCGCGTGCGCAGGCCTTCGGGCAGCGCTCCTGCGGCGCCCGCCGCACGCCCGAACGACCGCCTGCCGCCGCTGGAACGCATCGCGGGCGACGATCCGCAGATGCAGAAGCTGCTCGCGCAGGCACGCCGGCTGGTGGACCGCGGCATCCACGTGCTGGTCGAGGGCGAGACCGGCAGCGGCAAGGAAGTGCTGGCGCGCGCGCTGCACGGCGCCAGCGGCCGCGCGGCGATGCCCTTCGTGGCGGTGAACTGCGCGGCCATTCCCGATTCGCTGATCGAGAGCGAGCTGTTCGGCTACACGCCCGGCAGCTTCACCGGCGGCCGCGCCAAGGGCATGAAGGGCCTGATCGCGCAGGCCGACCGGGGCACGCTGTTCCTCGACGAGATCGGCGACATGCCGATGGCGCTGCAGACGCGGTTGCTGCGCGTGCTATCCGAGGGCGAGGTGCTGCCGCTGGGCGCAGAGTCGCCGCAGCGCGTGGACATCGCGGTGGTCGCGGCCACGCACCGCCACCTGCCCGGGCTCGTGGCCTCGGGTCGCTTTCGCGAGGACCTCTACTACCGCCTGTGCGGCGCGGTGCTGAAGCTGCCGCCGCTGCGCGAGCGCGGCGACATGCGCTACCTGATCGAGGGCATGTTCAACGAGGAAGCCGCGGCGATGTCTTCACCGGCACGGCTGTCGGAAGAGGCGATGCAGAAACTGCTGGCGCATGACTGGCCGGGGAATCTGCGGGAGCTGCGCAATGTGTTGAGGCTGGCGTTGGCGCTGTGCAGCGACGGCCGGGTCGGCGTGGAAGACCTCCAGCTACAGCTGCCCGCACGATCGGGCCACGTCACCCCGGCCAACGTGGCCTGTGTCGCCGCTTCTTCGGCCGACGACCCAGATGGCATCGCCGCCACCGAGCTCGTCGAACTGCTCAGGCGCCACCGATGGCACGTGGCACGCGCGGCCGACGAACTTGGCCTGAGCCGTGCCACGGTGTACCGGCACATGAAGCGCCACGGCATCGCGCCGCCGCGCAGCCGGCCGTTGGCGGACGACTGAGACGCGCTGCGACAGTTGTCTCGGCTTCGTCGCATGCGGCGTGCGACAAACGCTTGCGCTGCGACAAAACCCCGCGCAAGTCATTGATCCATCGTCGCCCCGCGCGCGGCACGAAAGCTGCGCAACGCATGCCGCGCCGCCCCAAGGCGCCGCGCATCCATCAACGACGCAACGGAGACACGCAATGACAGACCCCACCACCGCCCCTACCCGGGCCGCGGCCCAATGGCTCGCCGACTTCGCCGCCGCGCTCGCGCGCAACGACATCGACGCGGCCGTCTCGCTGTTCGAGGCCGACAGCTTCTGGCGCGACCTAGTCGCCTTCACCTGGAACATCCGCACGCAGGAAGGCCCCGATGCCATCCGCGCGATGCTGCAGGCGCGGCTGGCCGACGTGCAGCCCACGGCCTTCGCGGTGGAGGGCGAGGCGACCGAGGCCGATGGCGTGGTCGATGCGTGGTTCACCTTCGAGACGCGCGTGGCGCGCGGACGCGGCCATCTGCGGCTGCGCAACGGCAAGGCCTGGACGCTGCTCACCACCATGACGGAGCTGAAGGGCTTCGAGGAGAAGACGGGCGACAACCGCATCAAGGGCGCGGAGCACGGCGTGCACAAGGGCCGCAAGAACTGGCTGGAGAAGCGCCGCGACGAAGAAGCGTCGCTGGGCTACACCGAGCAGCCCGAGGTGGTGATCATCGGCGGCGGCCAGGGCGGCATCGCGCTCGGCGCGCGGCTGCGGCGGCTGGGCGTGCCGACCATCATCGTGGAGCGCAACGCGAAGGCCGGCGACTCCTGGCGCAAGCGCTACAAGTCGCTGTGCCTGCACGACCCGGTCTGGTACGACCACCTGCCCTACATGCCCTTCCCCGACGACTGGCCGGTGTTCGCGCCCAAGGACAAGATCGGCGACTGGCTGGAGATGTACACCAAGATCATGGAGCTCAACTACTGGAGCTCCACCACCGCGAAGAAGGCACGCTTCGACGAAGCCGCGCAGCGCTGGGAGGTGACGGTCGAGCGCGAGGGCAAGCCGGTGGTGCTGCGGCCGAGGCAACTGGTTTTCGCGCTGGGCGTGTCGGGCTACCCGAATGTGCCGAAGGTGGCTGGCGCGGAGAACTTCAAGGGCGACCAGCACCACTCCAGCCAGCACCCCGGGCCCGAGGCCTATGCCGGCAAGAAGTGCGTGGTGCTGGGCTCCAACAACTCGGCGCACGACATCTGCGCCGCCCTGTGGGAGCACGGCGCCGACGTGACGATGATCCAGCGCTCGTCGACGCACATCGCGCCCTCCCAGTCGCTGATGGAATTGGCGCTGGGCGGGCTCTATTCGGAGCAGGCGATGAAGAACGGCATCGACCACCACAAGGCCGACCTGATCTTCGCGTCGGTGCCCTACAGGATCATGCACACCTTCCACATCCCGGTGTACGAGGAGATGAAGAAGCGCGACGCCGACCTGTACGCGCGGCTCGAAAAGGCAGGCTTCATGCTCGACTTCGGCGCCGACGGATCAGGGCTCTTCATGAAGTACCTGCGCCGCGGTTCGGGCTACTACATCGACGTGGGCGCCTCGGAGCTGGTGGCCAACGGCAGCATCCACCTGAAGAGCGGCGTGAACATCGAGCGGGTGAACGAGCGCTCGGTGACGCTCACCGATGGCACCGAGCTGCCGGCAGACCTGCTGGTGTACGCCACCGGCTACGGCTCGATGAACGGCTGGCTGGCCGACCTGATCTCGCCGGAGATCGCCGACAAGGTCGGCAAGTGCTGGGGCCTGGGCTCCGACACGCCGAAGGACCCGGGGCCGTGGGAAGGCGAGCTGCGCAACATGTGGAAGCCCACGCAGGTGGACAACCTGTGGTTCCACGGCGGCAACCTGCACCAGTCGCGGCACTACTCGCAGTTCCTGGCGCTGCAGCTGAAGGCGCGGATGGAAGGGATCGACACGCCCGTGTACGAGCGGGCCGCGTCGCACCACGTGCGCTGACTTGGTGTTGTCCCCTCTCCCGCAAGCGGGAGAGGGAGCGAGTCCGCTCACTCGCTGATGAACCGCCGCAGCCCTTCCAGGTCGATCACGGTGATGCCGCCGTACTCGATGCGCAGGAACCCGGCCTCCTTCAGCCGGTTCAACGCCGCATTGCACCGCTGGCGTGACACGCCCGAAAGGTTCGCGATCTCCTCCTGCGAGGTCTGAAGATGCGGCTCGCTGCCCGGGTGCAGCCAGGGATGGAAGAGCCCCGCCAGCGCGCGCGCCACCTGGCTGTCGGCATCGAGCAGGCGATGCGCCGCGTAGTTGCCCATGAACCAGTGCAGCCGCTCGTTGATCTGCTGCAGAAGGAAGTGATCGAAGCCGCGCTGCGTGCGGTGCAGCCACTCGAAGGTTTCCAGCGGCAGCGCCGCCACCCTGCTCGGCCGCAGGGCGATGATGTCGGCCGAGCGCGGGAGCGCGCGCAACAGCGTGCCTTCGCCGAACCAGCTGCCCACCGAGAGCCCGCCGAAGGTCACGGAGCGGCCATCGCTGGAGGTGATCGACCACTTGAGCAGCCCCTCGAGGGTGCCGTACCAATGCATCGGCGTGTCGCCGCGCCGGCACAGCGCGGCGCCCGCCGCCACCTCCACCTCGCGCATCTCGTCGAGCACGCGCTCGCCAGCGCTCACGTCGAGCAGGGGGAACCAGGCCGAACCTTGCAGCAGTTGCGGGATCGTCAGCGATGCCGCTCTGGGGGCCGGCTTCGTCGTGGGCATGGAATGAAAGCTCCTGAAGGCCGGGTGCGTAAACCCTGAGCCCAAATGTCGTCGCGATGACTGAGTGTGCCTGCGCACCCAAAAATAATAGCGCGGCCCCCTTGAAAGACACCAGGAGCCCCGACCATGTCGAAGCGCAAAGTGATCGTGACCATCGCCCCCACCGGCGGCATGGCGCACAAGTCGCAGAACCCCAACCTCCCCACCCAGCCCGCCGAGATCGCGGCCGACGTGCTGCGCTGCTGGAACGCCGGCGCGAGCGTGGTCGCGATCCACGCGCGCCGCCCGGACGACGGCGCCACCTGCGACGCCAACGTGTACCGCGACATCAACAGCCGCATCCGCGCGGGCGGCTGCGACATCGTCATCAACAACTCCACCGGCGGCGGCGTGCATGGCGACATGGTGAAACCGCTGGCCGGCGACCGCTGGGAGATCGCGTGGGAAGAGCGCATCAAGGGCATGGACGCCGGCGCCGAGATGTGCACGCTGGACGCCACCACGCTCAACCTGAGCTTCGAGGGCAAGCAGATCCTGATGGACACGCCCATCACCCGCGGCCGCGAGCTGGCCGCCGGCATGAAGGCGCGCGGCATCAAGCCCGAGTGGGAAGTGTTCAGCCCCACGCACATCCTGCAGGACACGACCACGCTGATCGGCGAGGGCCACGACGACGAACCCTACTTCATCAACCTGGTGATGAACGTGCACCGCAACTTCCAGAACGCGATGCCGTATTCGCCGCGCTTCCTGCAGATGATGGTCGACACCCTGCCCAAGGGCAGCATCTTCTGCGTGAGCGGCATCGGCCCCTCGCAGCTGGAGGCCAACGTGGCGGCGCTGCTGCTGGGCGGCCATGCGCGCGTGGGCCTGGAAGACAACCTCTACTTCCGCCAGGGCGAGCTGGCCACCAACGTGCAGCTCACCGAGCGCATCGTGCGCGTGATCCGCGAACTCGACATGGAAGTGGCGACGCCCGCCGAGGCGCGGCAGATGATGGGCCTGCCGCGGGTGGGCACGCCGAGGCCCGAGTTCGCATTGGGCTGACAGCGGCACGCAGCAGGAAAAGACGAACGGAGACGAATACATGAGCAAGCTTTCCCGCACCGCCCTGGCCGTCGCGCTCGGTGCGGCATTCGCCGCAACGGGCGCCTCGGCGCAGGTGTCCGACGATGTGGTCCGCATCGGCTTCATCAGCGACATGTCGGGCATCTACCGCGACTACGACGGCCCGGCCGGTGCCGAGGCCATCCGCATGGCGATCGCCGACATGGGCGGTGCCATCGGCGGCAAGAAGATCGAGCTGGTCACGGCCGACCACCAGAACAAGCCCGACATCGCCGCCGCCAAGGCGCGCGAATGGTTCGACGTGCAGAAGGTCGACATGCTGGTCGCCGGCGTCAACTCGGGCGCGGCCATCGCCATGGCGGGCGTGGCGGCCGACAAGAAAAAACCGTACTTCGTGGTGGGCTCGGGCGCCTCGGGCCTCACCAACGAATACTGCTCGCCCTATACGGTGCACTACGCCTACGACACGGTGGCCATGGCGCGCGGCACCGCGAGCGCGGTGGTCAAGGCCGGCGGCAAGAGCTGGTACTTCGTGACGGCCGACTACGCCTTCGGCGCAGCGCTGCAGGCCGACGCAACCAAGACGGTGCAGGCCGCGGGCGGCACGGTGGCGGGCTCGGTCAAGCATCCGCTGGGCGCGAGCGACTTCTCGTCGTTCATGCTGCAGGCGCAGGGCTCCAAGGCGCAGGTGCTGGCACTGGCCAACGCGGGCGGCGACACGGTCAACGCCATCAAGTCGGCGGCGGAGTTCGGCGTCGGCAAGAACATGAAGCTGGCCGGCATGATCATCACCATCAACGACGTGCACGCGCTGGGCCTGAAGGCATCGCAGGGCATGTACCTCACCGACAGCTGGTACTGGAACCAGAGCCCCGAGTCGCGCGAATGGGCGCGCCGCTTCTTCGACAGGCACAAGCGCATGCCCTCCTCCTTCCATGCCGGCGACTACTCGGCCGCGCTGCAGTACCTGCAGGCGGTGAAGGCCGCGGGCAGCGACGACGCCGACAAGGTGATGGCGCAGTTGCGCAAGACGAAGTTCAATGACATGTTCGTCAAGGGCGGCTGGCTGCGCGACGACGGGCTGATGGTGCACGACATGCACCTGATGCAGGTGAAGACGCCGGCCGAATCGAAGGAACCCTGGGACTACTACAAGGTGGTCGAGCCGATCCGCGGCGAGGCCGCATGGACCACGAAGGCGGAGAGCCGCTGCGCGCGGTGGAAATCGACATGAGCACATCCCCGGAAATCCAACGCGTGGCGGTGGTAGGCACCGGCGTGATCGGCGCGAGCTGGGCCGCGCATTTCCTCGCGCACGGCCTCGACGTGAACGCGACCGACCCGTCGCCCGGCGCGGAGGAAAGGCTGCGCGAAGCCGTGGCACGGCACTGGCCCACGCTGGAGCGCTTCGGTCTCGCGCCCGGCGCGAGCATCGACCGCCTGCGCTTCCACGACAGCCTGGAAGACGCTGTCTCGGTGGCCGACTTCGTTCAGGAGAACGGCCCCGAGCGCATGGACTTCAAGATCGACCTGTTCCGCCGCATGGACGCGGCCGCGCCGCCGGAGACCATCCTCGCGTCGAGCTCGTCGGGCCTTGCGATCAGCGGCGTGCAGTCGGGCTGCGTGCATCCGCAGCGCGTGGTGCTGGGGCATCCGTTCAACCCGCCGCACCTGATTCCGCTGGTGGAAGTGATCGGCGGCGAGCAGACCTCGGCCGAGGTCATCGAACGCACGATGGCGTTCTACGCGGCCATTGGCAAGCGGCCGATCCACGTGAAGCGCGAGGTGAAAGGCCACATCGCGAACCGGCTGCAGGCGGCACTGTGGCGCGAAGCCTTCCACCTCGTCGACCAGGGCGTGGCGAGCGTGGCCGACATCGACGCGGCCATCGCGCACGGGCCCGGCCTGCGCTGGGCGGTGATGGGGCCGTTCATGAACCTGCACCTGTCGGGCGGCGCGGGCGGCATCGAGCATGTGCTCGCGCACCTGGGCGGGCCGATCGAGGACTGGTGGAAAGACCTGGGAGCGCCGTCGATGACGGCGGAGTTGGAGCAAAAAGTCGCACAAGGCGTGGCCGAAGAACTGGGCCAACGCCGGACAGCCGACCTCGAAGCCACGCGCGACATCCTGCTGTTAAACCTGATTCGCGCCAAATCCGACACCGGCAGACTCGACTGAAATGACCGACTTCCTCCTCGATGAAAACCTGATCGCCCCGCCCCGCACGGTGCGCATCGACTTCGACGACGGCTCCTTCGCGCTGCGTTCGCCGATGGCGCTGAAGCCCTATGCGCGCTGCATCGGCGAATGGCTGGAGCGCTGGGCGCGCGAGACGCCCGACGCGCTGGCCTTCGCGGAGCGCGACGAGAGCGGCGAAGGCTGGCGCAAGCTGGACTACCGCGCGCTGCGCCAGGCCGTGGGCTCGGTGGCGCAGGCACTGCTCGACATGAAGCTGCCGGCAGGCCAGCCGGTGGTGATTCTTTCAGACAACGCCATCGACCACGTGGTGCTGATGCTCGCGGCCATGCACATCGGGCGCGCCGCCTGCTCGCTTTCGAGTGCGTATTCGCGCATGGCGAAGGACACCTCGCGGTTGCACGGCATGCTGCAGGCGCTGAAGCCCGCGCTGATCTACGCCTCCGACGCGAAGGTGTACGGCGGCTCGCTCGCGGGCAGCGGCGTGGAGGCCGTCGCGGTGTTCAGCCGCAATGCCGACGCGCACCCGGGCGCCGTCGCCTTCGACAGCCTGCTCGCGGCGAAGGAAACGCCCGCCGTCATGGAAGCCTTCGCGAGCGTGCTGCCCGACACGCACGCCAAGTACCTGCTGACCTCCGGCTCCACCGGCAAGCCCAAGGTGGTCATCAACACGCACCGCATGCTGTGCGCCAACCAGCAGATGATCGCGCAGACCTGGCGCTTCCTCGCGCAAGAGAAGCCGGTGCTGGTCGACTGGCTGCCCTGGAGCCACACCTTCGGCGCCAACCACAACCTGCACATGGTGCTGTGCCACGGCGGCGCGCTCTACATCGACGAGGGCCGGCCTGCGCCGGGGCTGATCGAGAAGACGGTGCGCAACCTGCGCGAGGTGAAGCCCACGCTGCTGTTCAACGTGCCGCGCGGCTTCGACATGCTGCTGCCCTTCCTGGAGGCCGACGAGGCGCTGGCCGCCGACGTGCTCTCGCGCCTGCGCCTGGCCTTCTATGCGGCGGCGGCGCTCGCGCCCTCCACCTGGAAGCGGCTCGAGGCGGTGGCCGCGCGCGTACGGCCCACGCGGCCGCTGTGGCTCACCACCTCCTGGGGCGCGACGGAGACATCGCCCGCCATTACCTCCGCGCACTGGAAGCTCGATGGCGCCGGCTGCATCGGCGCGCCGCTGCCGGGGCTGGAGCTGAAGTTCGTGCCCAACGGCGAGAAGCTGGAGATGCGCGTCAAGGGCGTTTCGGTGTTCCCCGGCTATCGCGATGCCCCGCGCGAAACCGCGCAGGCCTTCGACGAAGAGGGCTACTACCGCATCGGCGACGCCGGCTTCCTGGCCGACCCGTCGCAGCCCGCGCAGGGCGTGATCTTCAACGGCCGCGTGGCGGAGGACTTCAAGCTTTCCACCGGCACCTGGGTGTCGGTGGGCACGCTGCGCGTGAAGCTGGTGTCGATGCTCGCGCCGCACGTGCAGGACATCGTGCTCACCGGCCACGACCGCGACGAGATCGGCATGCTGGTGTTCGCGAGCCCCCAGGGCGCCGCGCTCGCGCCGCAGGCCATGGGCGAACGCATCGCCGGCGTGCTGCGCGCGCTGCGCGACGAGGGCGCGGGCTCCTCGCAGTGCCCCGCCTGCGCGCTGGTGCTCGCCGAGCCGCCGAGCCTCGACGCGGGCGAGATCACCGACAAGGGCTACATCAACCAGCGCGCGGTGCTGACGCGCCGCGCCGCTGAGGTGCAGCGGCTGCATGCGCGCACGCCGAGCGATGCGCTGGTGGTGCGGCTGGAAGGCTGACGCTTCCTTCCCCTCGGGCGCTCAGGCCTGCTCGAACAGCTCCAGCAGCGTGTTCTTGAGCCACCGGTGCAGCCCCGAGGTCTCGTGGCGCTGATGCCAGAAGAGTTCGATGATGCGCGGCGGCGCCTCCAGCGGCACGGGCATCTTGCGCAGGCCCGTCAGGCGCGGGGGCTCGAACTTCTCGGACCAGGGCAGCACCGCGATCAGGTCGGAGCGGCGCACCACCTCGTATGCCGCGCCGTAGTGGTTGACCGTCGCGACCAGGTTGCGCTGCAATCCGCGGCTGCGCAGGAACAGGTCGTAGGTCGGCGTGGTCTTGCCGACCAGGCTCACGTCCACGTGGCGTGCGGCAAGGAATTTCTTCAGCGGAATTCTCTCGGCCCGCGCCAGCGGATGGCCGGCACGCATGATGCAGACGAAGTCCGGCGACCACAGCGCCCGTGACTTGAGGAACGCCGGCCGCCGCACTTCCTCGTTGTAGACGCTGATCGCGAAGTCGGCCTTGTTGTCGGCCAGCACCGGGCCGAAGTCGACCAGCGTGTTGGGAATGGCATGGACCTGCATCGACGGCGCGACCTTGCCGAGCCGTTGCGCCAGCCGCGGCACCACGATGGACGACACGTAGTCGGACATCGCGATGCTCACGCTCGCCGTGCTGCGCAGCGCGTCGAACTGCTCGACGTCCATCGTCGCGCGGATCGCATGCAGCGCCATCGACAGCGGCTCCCACAGGTCGATGGCGCGCCGCGTCGGGTTGACGCCCGCGCCGCTGCGCACGAAGAGCGGATCGTCGAAGGTGTCGCGCAGCCGGCGCAGCGCATTGCTCACCGCGGGCTGCGTCAGCGACAGCTTGCTGGCCGCGCGCGTGACGTTGCCCTCGGTCATGAGGGCCTCGAACACCTTCAGCAGGTTGAGGTCGGCATTGCGGTAGTTCATCGCACTTCCTCTTCGTCCATTCATTCACGAGGTCAATAAACACAATCACGCATATAAATTTGTCGTGATATCCCAGCGATCCTACGATCTGCCGCTTCTCCGCACCACCGAAGTCGAGGGATTCACATGACCATGCTGTCGGCCCGCATCGAGCGCCTGCCGTTCTCCGGTTTCCATCGGCGCCTGCTCTTCATGGGAGGGTTGGGCTACACCTTCGACGCGATGGACGCGGCCGTGATCGCCTTCGTGCTGCCGGTGCTGCGCACCGAATGGGGGCTCAGCAGCGTGCAGATCGGCGTGCTGGCCAGCGCGAACTTCATCGGCTTCTTCTTCGGCGCGCTCGCGGCCGGCACCTGCGGCGACCTGTTCGGGCGGCGCAGGGTGATGATGTCGGCCCTTGCCATCTACTGCGTGGCCTCGCTCTTCAGCGGCATGGTCGACAGCTGGACGCTGTTCCTCGGCCTGCGCATCGTGGCCGGCTTCGGCGCCGGCGCCGAGAGCGCGATCATCGCACCCTACCTCTCGGAATTCGTGGCGCGCCGCTACCGGGGCACCTTCACCGGCGCACTCGCGGGCTTCTTCTCCTTCGGCTTCGTGGCCGCCGCGCTGCTGGGCTACTTCATCGTGCCGGCGCATGCACAAGGTTGGCGCATCGTGATCTTCATCACCGCGATGCCGGTGCTGCTGCTTCTGTGGTGGCGCCGCGCGCTGCCTGAGTCGCCGCGCTGGCTCGAAAGCCAGGGGCGGCAGGCGGAGGCCGGTGCGATCGTGGACGCGATGGAATCCGACACCGTTCGCCGAGGCCTCGCGCTGCCCGCGCTCAACGAGGAAGACGTGGCCGCGCCGCCGCCCAGCAACAGCCGCGGCGGCCTGCTGAAGAACTACGCCACGCTGGTCTCGCGCAAGCTGATGCGCATCAGCGTCATGACGTGGCTGATGTGGCTGTCGATCACCTTCAGCTACTACTCCTTCTTCACCTGGATCCCGAGCCTGCTGATACAGAACGGCATGACCATCACCAAGAGCTTCGGCTATTCGCTGGTGATGTACCTTGCGCAGATCCCGGGCTACTTCTCGGCCGCATGGCTCAACGAGAAGATCGGCCGGCAGGCCACCATCGTGGGCTACATGCTGCTGGGTGGCATCGCGGCACTGGGCCTGGCCTTCACGCACAGCGACACGCAGATCATGGCGGCCGGCGTGCTGCTTTCCTTCTTCATGAACGGCACCTATGCGGGCGTCTATGCCTACACGCCGGAGGTGTTCCCGACGCAGGTGCGCGCCACCGGCTCCGGCCTGGCCTCGGCCATCGGGCGCATCGGCGGCATCACAGCGCCGATCCTGGTGGGCTTCATCTACCCGTCGCTGGGTTTCGCGGGCGTGTTCGGCATGACGACCGCCGTGCTTCTGCTCGGCGCGGCGGCCGTCACATTCATGGGCATTCCCACGCGCGGCCGCTCGCTGGAAGACATCGCAGCCGCGGAGCTTTCCTGAGAGACATCGACCAGACACCCATGCAACCGAACACGAACAACCACCTCATCGACGAATCGCTCTCGGCCGTGGCACGCGCGCACGCCGACACGCAGCAGCCGCAGGCCACCTTCGACGCCATCGACAAGGCGCTGGCCGCCACCGTGGGCCACCGGCTCTTCACCATCCTGGTCCATCACCGCGCGGCGCGCGAGTCGGAGCGCATCTACACCAACATGCGCGATGCCTACCCGGTGGGCGGGCGCAAGCCGATCACCGATTCGCCCTGGATGCAGCAGGTGATGCACCAAGGCCAGCCCTACATCGGACGCACAGCCGACGACATACGCGACGTGTTCTTCGACCACGCGCTCATCGAGTCGCTGGGCTGCCGCAGCGTGCTGAACATTCCGCTGCGCTGGCGCGGCGAGACGCTGGGCACGCTGAACCTGCTGCACCAGGAGAACTGGTACGGCACGCAGCACGTCGAGACCGCGCGCGTGTTCGCGCAGCTCGCAGTGCCGGCCCTGATGGCCGCCGCCGACTGAATGCCTTCACAGGAGACCCTTCATCATGACGAACGCCGTACTGTTCCAGAACGCCAACCTGCTCGATCCGCAGCGCGCCGAGCTGCTGGAAGACCACCACATCCTCGTGGAGGACGGCGTGGTGCGCGAGGTTTCCGACAAGCCCATCCACAGCCCCTCGGCCCGCGCCATCGACGTGAGGGGCAAGACCGTGATGCCGGGCCTCATCGACCTGCACGTGCACGTGATCGCGGTGGAGCTCAACCTCGCGCGGCAGGTGCACATGCCCAACGTGCTGGTGACGCTGCGCAGCGTGCCGATCTTGCGCGGCATGCTGCGACGCGGCTTCACCACGGTGCGCGACGCGGGCGGCGCGGGCTTCGCCTTCAAGCAGGCGGTGGATTCCGGGCTGGCGCAGGGCCCGCGCCTCTTCGTCTCGGGCCGCGCATTGAGCCAGACCGGTGGCCACGGCGATATGCGCGCGCGCTCCGACTACATGGGCAACGGCGACGGCGTGTGCGCCACCTGCGTGCGCGTAGGCGCGCTGGCGCGCGTGGCCGACGGCGTGGACGCGGTGCGCAAGGCGGTGCGCGAGGAGCTTCAGATGGGCGCGGACCAGATCAAGATCATGGCCTCCGGCGGCGTGGCCTCGCCCACCGACCCGGTGGGTGCCTTCGGCTACAGCGAGGACGAGATCCGCGCCATCGTGGCCGAGACACAGGGGCGCGACACCTACGTGATGGCGCACGCCTACACGGCAGCCGCCATCGCGCGTGCCGTGCGCTGCGGCGTGCGCACCATCGAGCACGGCAACCTCGTCGACGCGCCCACCGCCACGCTCATGGCGCAGCTGGGCGCCTACGTGGTGCCCACGCTCGTCACCTACGACGCGCTGGCCACCGAGGGCGAGAGCCTGGGCCTGCCGGCCGAAAGCGTGGCGAAGGTGGCGAGCGTGCGCGAGGCCGGCCTGCGCTCGCTGGAAATCTACAAGGCGGCAGGCGTGAAGATGGGCTACGGCTCCGACCTGCTGGGCGAATCGCAGCGGCTGCAGAGCGACGAGTTTCGCCTGCGCGCCGAGGTGCTGTCGCCGGCCGAGGCCATCGCCAGCGCGACCACGGTGGGCGCCGAGATTCTGGGCATGAGCGACCGCCTGGGCCGGCTGGTGCCCGGCGCACTGGCCGACCTGCTGGTGGTGGACGGCAACCCGCTGCGCGACATCGGCTGCCTGCTGGGCCAGGGCGAGCGCATTCCGCTCGTCATGAAGGAAGGCGTGGTGCAGTTCGACGAACTCGCCACCCTGCACTGAACGAGAACGCTACGGCTGCGCCAGCCACTTGCGCCACAGCACCAGCGCCTTGTCCTGGTAGCGCCGGGTGGCGGCGAGCAGCGCGGTGCGCGGCGCGGTCGACATGAGTTCGGCCGGCAGCAGCGGGTCGCGGATGATGTGCGCGATCACGGCACGGCCCAGCAGCAGCGACTCGCGCGTCGCGGTTTCGAGCTTCTGGGTGGCGAGCCGCTTCTCGCTGCGTTCCACGCCCGCCTGCAGGCGGCGGTAGTCGGCCTCCATGGCGCGCACATTCCACAGCTTGCGCGCGGCCGCCTGCGCCGCCTCGTCGAGGTCGGCGATGCGGAACACCAGCGCGTCGGAGGACAGCCCCAGTGCCGCCAGGTGCTTGCGCTCGGCCGCGAGGCCGCCCGAGAGGTTGTCGGGCCGGATGTGCAGGCCCGGGTGCAGCGCGGCGAAACCGCGCAGCGACAGTGCGAGCGCGTGATGGCGCCACGCGGTCTTGTCGGCGCGCGGCACGCCGGCGTCGTGCACCGCCAGCCAGTCGCCGCGCCATGCGACGGTCTGCGCCTGCCGGTTGCGCCAGGCATCGACGGTTCGCGACAGCGCCGCGCCCTTGCGGTCGAGCATGTAGCTGCCGCGCTCGCCGCGCGCGATCTTGCCCTCGGCCGCGAGCCGCGTCAGGCCCACGCGCAGGGTCGACTCGCCGATGCCCATGAGCGCGCCCGCACGGCACAGCGCCTGCGCGCTCAGCGTGCCGCCGTCGGCCACCAGAAGGTCGAGGATCAGGTCGGGCGCGCTGGGGACGGCGACCGGCACATTACATACTTTGTCCATGTTTGCAGGAGAGAGAAATATTTCCTACGATCATCGTGAGCGATCGAGCATGTAATTTTGCCCGGAAGGATGCGCGCATGGCCATGCAATACGTGAGCTGCGACACAGACGGCGCCGTCTGCACCATCACCCTGAACCGGCCCGACAAGCGCAACGCGGTCGACGGCCTGGTGGCGGCCGAACTGCGAGAGGCCTTCGGCCGGTTCGAGGCCGAAGAGGCCCTGCGCGTCGCGGTGCTCACCGGCGCAGGCGGCAATTTCTGCGCGGGCGCCGACCTCTCCGCCGTGGGCGACCCCGCCCGCCGCAACGAGCTCGACCCCGAAGGCGGCGGCAGCGGCCCGATGGGGCCCACGCGCATGGCGCTGTCGAAGCCGCTGATCGCGGCGGTGAACGGCTTCGCGGTGGCCGGCGGCCTCGAGCTCGCGCTGCTGGCCGACCTGCGCGTGGCCGACGAGGACGCGGTGTTCGGCGTGTTCTGCCGCCGCTGGGGCGTGCCGCTGATCGACGGCGGCACGGTGCGGCTGCCGCGCATCGTGGGCATGGGGCGAGCGCTCGACATGATCCTCTCGGGCCGTCCAGTGGGCGCGCCCGAGGCGCTCGCGATGGGCCTGGTCAACCGCATGGTGCCGCCCGGCGGCGCGCTGGCCGCCGCGCAGCAGCTGGCTCGCGAGATCGCCGCCTTTCCGCAGCGGTGCATGCTGGCCGACCGGCGCTCCGCCTACGAGCAATGGGACATGCCGCTGGCCGAGGCCCTGCGCCGCGAAGGTGCGCTGGGCGTGCCGGTGGTCTTCGCCGAGGGCCAGGCCGGCGCCGCGCGCTTTGCTGGCGGCGCCGGGCGCCACGGCGAGTTCGGAAGCTGAAAACCCGGCCTACCCCTGGCCGATGCGGCGCAGCGTGGTCCGCAGCGCCTTCGCGAAGCGCGGGTCCGCCATGGCGCCGACGTTGAAGCGCGACCAGCGCGACACCTGCGTCGAGTCGACGGCGAAGATACGCCCCGGCGCCATCACGATCTTGCGCGGCAGCAGCTCCTTGGCGAAGGCCAGCGAGTCGGCCACGCCGGGCAGCGCGGCCCACACGTAGAGCGACTGCGGGCTGCGCGCGAACACTTCGGCGTCGACCGACTCCAGCAGCTTGATGGCGTTGCGCGTGGCCTCGCCCAGCCGCGTCTGCAGCCGGTTCAGGTGCCGCTGGTAGTGGCCCTCGCTGAGGATGACGTCGACAGTGCGCTCGGCGTACTCCGAACTGCTCACGTGGATCAGCGCCTTCAGGTCGGCGAGATCGCTCGCGAGATCGGCGCCGCATGCGATGAAGCCCACGCGCAGCGCGGCCGAGAACGACTTGGAGAAGCTGCCGATGTAGATCGTGCGTTCCAGCTGGTCGAGCGCGGCCAGCCGGGGCAGCGCCGTGGGCTTGAAGTCGGCCAGCGGATCGTTCTCGACGATCAGCAGGTCGTGCTTCTGCGCGAGCTGGAGCACTCGGAATGCCTTGGCGGGCGAGATGTCGGAGCCGGTGGGGTTGTGCGCGATCGACTGGGTGAAGAAGAGGCGCGGCCGCTCGGCAACGAGCAGGCGCTCCAGCGCTTCCAGGTCGGGCCCGTCGGCCAGGCGCGGCACGCCCAGCACCTGCGCGCCCGCGAGCTTGAGCTTGCCGAACAGCGGGTAGTAGCCGGGGTCGTCCACCAGCACCTTGCCGCCGGGCGGCACGAAATAGCGGATGACGATGTCCATGGCCTCGTTGGCGCCGTGCGTGAGCACGATCTGCCGCGGTTCGGCGCCGATGCCGAAGTCGGCCAGCTTGCGCACGAGGTGATCGCGCAGCGGCGCGTAGCCGAAGCGGCTGCCGTAGCGAAAGAGCGCACCGAGCCCCGTGCGCACGACCTTGGGGTGGTACTTGTCGAGCCGCACGTCGGCCAGCCACTCGACCGGCGGAAAGCCGTCGCCCACGGCGATCGCGTCGGGCTCGGTCTTGAGCTGCTCGCGCATGAGCCACACGATGTCCATCGCGCGGCCGAGGCTGCCGGCGTCTTCCTCCGCGGGCCCGGGGGCCGAGGGCCGCGCGCACACGAAGTAGCCCGAGCCGCGCCTGGGCTCGACCAGCCCGCGCGACACCAGCAGCTCGAAGGCGGCGACCACGGTGTTCTTCGCATAGCCGTGCAGCTGCGCCAGTTCGCGCAGCGAGGGGAGCTTGTCGCCGGCCTTGTAGGCGCCGCTCGCGATCTGGCGTTCGATGGCGTTGGCGAGCGAATCGGCGATGGTGGTCATGGCCTGCGACTGTGACACAGCGGGCGCGAACGGCCACCCACTGTCTCCACTGTCCCGCCAAACTGTGCCTTCCGGCGGCGGTACAGCCGACCTAAATTGCCTGCTCCCGAACTCGCATTCAGAAGAGACACGCAACGATGGTCGCCGACTCCCGCCTTCCCAACTTCCGCGCACTGACACCCGCGCAGCGCCTCGAACACATCGCGGGCATCGCCTCGCTCACCGCCGACGAGACCGCCCTGCTCGCCCGGCCCGACGCCTTGGGCATGGACCGCGCCAACGGCATGATCGAGAACGTCATCGGCACCTTCGAACTGCCGCTGGGCGTGGCCGGCAACTTCGTGGTGAACGGCCGCGAGTACCTGGTGCCGATGGTGGTGGAAGAACCCTCGGTGGTGGCCGCGGCCTCGTTCATGGCCAAGCTGGCGCGCGAAGCCGGCGGATTCGAGGCATCGAGCACCGGACCGCTGATGCGCGCGCAGGTGCAGGTGGTGGGCATCGGCGATCCGCAGGGGGCACGGCTCGCACTGCTGCGGGCGCGCGAGCGCATCCTGGAGGTGGCGAACAGCCGCGACAAGGTGCTGATCGGCCTGGGCGGCGGCTGCCGCGACATCGAGGTGCACGTGTTCGAAAGCACGCCACGCGGCGCGATGGTGGTGATGCACCTGATCGTCGACGTGCGCGACGCGATGGGCGCGAACACGGTCAACACCATGGCCGAGGCGGTGTCGCCGCTGGTCGAGGAGCTCACCGGCGGCACGGTGCGGCTGCGCATCCTGTCGAACCTCGCGGACCTGCGGCTGGCGCGCGCCCGCGTGCGGCTCGCACCGGCCGTGCTCGCCACGCGCGAGCGCAGCGGCGAGGAAGTGGTGGAAGGCGTGATCGACGCCTACACCTTCGCGGCCGTCGACCCCTACCGAGCGGCCACGCACAACAAGGGAATCATGAACGGCATCGACCCGGTGATCGTCGCCACCGGCAACGACTGGCGCGCGGTCGAAGCCGGCGCACACGCGTACGCCTGCCGCCATGGCCGCTACACCTCGCTCACCACCTGGGAGAAGGACAACACCGGCGCGCTGGTCGGCACCATCGAGCTGCCGATGCCGGTGGGGCTGGTGGGCGGCGCTACCAAGACGCATCCGCTGGCGCGGCTGGCGCTGAAGGTCCTCGGCGTGCAGTCGGCACAGGAGCTCGGCGAAGTGGCCGCTGCGGTGGGCCTTGCGCAGAACCTGGGCGCCCTGCGCGCGCTGGCCACCGAAGGCATCCAGCGCGGCCACATGGCACTGCACGCACGCAACATCGCGCTGGTGGCCGGTGCCGCCGGCGAGGAGATCGACGCCGTCGCGAAGCAGATGGCGGCCGAGCACGACGTGCGCACCGACCGCGCGGTGGCGCTGCTCGAAGCGCTGCGCGAGAAGAACAACAAGAAGTAGGCAGGCAGAAAGGCATTGCGGGCACGGCCCGCATCCACAACAACGACGGAGACAACAGCATGAAGACGGACAGTGCAGGCCGCGCGAGATGGCGGCTGGTTGAGATATGGGGCGACACCGCCGACCTGGGCCACCTCGCGTGGTCGATTGCCATCGGCCTCGTCGTGAGCCTCGCAGGCTTCCTGGTGGCCAACCGCGTGCTCGCGAGCACGGTGGGCACGCCCGAGCTGGCACGGGCCTACGCCATGCTCGCGGGCCTGGGCGGCTGCGTGCTGTCGGGCCTGATCTGCGCCTGGCTCTTCACGCCCAAGCGCGAGGTGATCGAGGGCACGAGCGCCGATCCGCGCTGGCGCGAGGAAGTACTGGCCGAACTGGCCGGCGAGCACGGCGACCTGGGCTCGGTGGCCGACCTGCCCCCTGCAGTGGTGCGCGAGATGAAGGAGCTCGAGATCCACGACCTGTTCGCCTCGTACCGGCCGCGCGCCGCGCGGCAGGAAGGCGGCGCGCCATGATCGACGCATCGCTGCTCGACCAGATCCTCGTCGCCACCGGCATGGGCCTTGTCGGCGCCGTGGTGTTCGCCGCCATCGGCCTCGTCTCGGGCACCGACGAGACCACCACGCTCGCGCCGCTGACGCTGCTGGTGGTGCTGCTGGGCGTGCCGCCCGAGGGCGTCTTCACTTTCTTCCTGGCCGCGGCCGTGGCCAAGCACATGACGCACGCGGTGCCCACGGCGCTGCTGGGCATCCCGGGCGACACCATGGCCACGCCGCTGCTGCAGGACGCCAACGTGCTGCGCAACCTCGGCGTGCCGCACATCGCGCTGCGCAAGATGGTGTCGGGCGCGATCATCGCGGCCTTCATCGCGGTGCCGCTGGCCGTGCTGTTCGCGGTGCTGCTGGCGCCCTACGGCGCGGCCATCACCAAGGCGGCGCCGTGGATCTTCGTGGTGGCGGCCGTGGCCATCGCGTATTTCTCGAGCGGGCGCTGGGCCTCGGTGGCGACGCTGGTGCCCTTCGTGGTGGTGATCGTGGCGCTGCAGGCGCTCACGGGCAAGTACGGCGTGAAGCTCAGCATCAGCTACTTCCTGGGCATCGCCATCGGGCCGCTGGTGGCCGACCTGTTTTCGGTGATCTCGCCGGCCGCGCGTGCGCGCATGAAGCGCGACAAGGTCCGCACCTTCTCGCTGGCGCCCGACGTGAAGGGCTGGTCGGGCTACTTCCCGAACCCGTTCAAGGTGCTCGACCGCGGGCAGGTGAAGTGGACCTTCGCGACGGCGGCCGTCTCCAGCGCCACCTTTGTGTTCAGCCCCGTCGCGATGACGGTGGTGCTCGGCGAGCTGGTGGGCTCGCGCGTGAAGCACGCCTACCACCGGCTCACGACCACGCTGGCCGCGCGCAACGGCGTGACCGAGGCCACCTACATCGCCGAGGCGCTGATTCCGCTGATCGCCATCGGCCTGCCGCTGAGCCCGGTGGCCGCGGGGCCGGCCGCGCCGCTCTTCAACGCGCCGCCGGTCTTCACCATCGACGCGGCCAGCGGCCAGACCCACAACCTGCACAACCTGCTGAGCCACTGGGAGTTCCTGGGCTACGGGATGCTGGCGGTGGTGCTGGCGGCGCTGGTGGCCTATCCGTTCACGATGAACTTCGCGCGCCGCGCGGCGCTCTTCGTCTCACGCAAGGTCAGCCACGAGGCGATCATCGCGACCTTCGTGGGGCTGATCGTGGTGATCAGCGTGTGGGAAGGCCAGTTGCTCGGGCTGCTGGTGATCCTGACGATGGGGCTGCTGGGCGGGCTGCTGTCGCGCGCCATCGGCTTCAACACCGGCGTGCAGTTCATGGGCTACTACACGGCGGTGCTGACGGTGCCTGCGGTGGTGAAGGCCTTCGGCTGATCGGAGAAAGAGGCTGTCAGCGCACCTTCGCGCAGACCGCCTCGAACACCGCGCCGCTCACCGTCTCGGGCTTGCCGACGGGCGACCACTGGGTGTGGCGGCCGATGTCGAGGTCGTGCACCTCGAGCGGCCCGTTGTAGCTGACGACACGGCGCATCTTCTCGCGGCGGCCCTTGCAGTCGTAGTCGCCCAGGTAGTTGGACGCGCGGAAGGGCTGCTTGCCCACGTCGTTCTGGAGCTCGAAGTAGTCGTAGCGGGTCCAGGCCTCGACGAATTCGCCGTGGGGGCGGATCGACGGGATCTTCAGCGAAACCTTCTTGCGGGCCGTGGTCATGAGCTGTGTCCACTCCTGCTGTTTCTGCTGCTGCGCGGTGGCACAAGGGACGGCGGCCACCAGCGCGAAGGCACCGATGGCGGGGATCAGGCGAAGGAACGGATTCATGGCTCAGGCTCCCTGTGTGGTTCTGTATGTCTGCATGGACCGGCACCGGCCGGCAGCCGGAAGATATCAAAGCAGGCCCAAGGCAGCTCAGCGCGGCTTCGGCTGGGTCTTCTTCTGGGCCGGCTTCGGCTTGTCGCCCCCGAACAGCTTCTCCACCTGCTGCCCCACGCGCGCCCCGATGGCCGTGCCCACGCCCGGCAGCACCGCGCTGCCGATGGCCGCGCCGGTGAGCGCGGCGCCGGTCAGCGAGAGCTCGGGGTCGCTCATGCTGCCGCCCACCTTCAGCGGCACGCCGACCACGCCGTCGACGAGGTCGACCGCGATCTCGCCGTCGAGCTTGCGGTTGAAGAGCTTCAGGTTGCCGCTGGCGGTGAGCACGCCCGAGCGGGCCTTGAGGTTGCTGTACTGCATCACCACGCCGTCCTCGGTGCCCTGGGTGTCGAGGGTGCCGGTGAGTTCGTCCAGCGCGGTGGTGCCTCCTCGGCTGATGCCTGCGGTGGTGACGGCCTTGGCCACGTCCAGCCTGGTGAGCGTGGCCGGTTGGACCGAGAAGGTGGTGCGGGTGTGCAGGCTGCGGATGAGCGCGCCGAGATCCTCGGCGCTCGCCGCCTCGGCCGCGAGCGTGGTGGTGCCCGAGAACTTGCCGGCCACCGAGGTGCGGCGGCCGAAGGCCTGCACCAGGCTCTCGATGTCGATCTGGCGCGGCTCCAGGTCGGCCGAGAGCTGGAGCTTGCCGTCGGGCTGCGTCTCGAGGCGGGAGACGCCGTTCCAGGTGCCGCCGCCCACGTCGATGCGGGTGCGCCAGCGGTCCTGCCCGGCCTGGCGGTCCAGCCGCAGGCGCACGGGCGAAGGGGTGCCGGCGCGCTCGATGCGGGCCTGACGCGGGCGCCAGCCGGGGTCGAAGCGGATGTCGCCGTCGTAGGCCAGGGAGATGTCGCGCCTGTCGATCCAGCTCACGTCGCGCCAGCGCAGCTGTTCCACGGGGACGGGCGCGAGCGTCCATGGCGCCGGCAACGCGATGACGCCCTCCCCGCTCTCCCGCGGCTTGGGCCCCTTGCCCCGGAAGGCACGCACCGAGGCGCGCGGCAACACCAGGCCGTCGACCTCGATCTCGTCCACCGCGATGACGCGCTGCAGCAGCGGCGCGAGCTGCAGCTGCACGCTCACGCGGCGCAGGGTGATGGGACGGGGCTGGTCGGTGGCGATGTCGGACAGCACGAGCACGGGTACCGGCACCAGCGCCCAATGGGCGCCACCCACCTTCAGGGCCACGCCGAAGCGCTTCTCGAAGGCCTCGGCGATCTTCGCGGCCACCTCGTCGTCGGTGGGCAGGCGCGCGCTCACCACCCACACCAGCGCGCCCGCGCCCAGCAGCAATGCAACGGCGATGCCGAGGAGCCAGCGGCGCAGGGGGAGCTTCATCGGCGCAAGGTAGCACGCAAAGGCGACTCGGTTTGTCAGCCGCCATCGCTATAGTTTTGGCCACTGTTACAGGCAGGAAGAAAGAAAGAGGCACTGAATGCGTATCTGGAAGAAAGAGGTCTCCGTCGAGACCCTGACGAGCAACCACGTGGGCACCGTCGTCTCCGCGCTGGGCATCGAGTTCCTGGAGGTGGGCGACGACTTCATCCGCGCCCGCTGCCCCGTGGACGAGCGCACCCGCCAGCCCTACGGCATCCTGCACGGCGGCGTGTCGGTGGTGCTGGCCGAGACGCTGGGCTCCTGCGGCGCCCACTACTCGGCCCCCGAGGGCGACCGCGCCGTGGGCCTGGACATCAACGCCAACCACATCCGCTCGGTGACCAGCGGCTGGGTGATCGGCACGGCGCGGCCGGTGCACCGGGGGCGCACCACGCAGGTCTGGCAGATCGACCTGACCAACGAGGCGGGCGAGCTGACCTGCGTATCGCGCATCACGATGGCGGTGCTGCAGGCGCGCTGAAGGCGGCGGCTTTCTTTCTCCTGCGGCAGGGTGCATGCCGGTGTTCAGGGCGGGGTTCATCACCCACAATCACGCCCCGGGAAAGCCGGGACGTCCCGGCCACCGAGCACTACATCCAACAAGAGGAGATAGAAGAATGTTCAACTGGACTGAACGGCCCGCGTCCGCGCTGGCCAACGGCGCGGTAATCGCGCCCGACGAGCGGCTGCCCTGGCTGCAGACCGGCGCGATGGGCGTGCAGCACGTCATCGCGATGTTCGGCGCCACGGTGCTGGCGCCGATCCTTATGGGCTTCAACCCCAACATCGCGATCCTGATGAGCGGCATCGGCACGCTCATCTTCTACTTCGTCACCGGCGGCAAGGTGCCCAGCTACCTGGGCTCGAGCTTCGCTTTCATCGGCGTGGTGATCGCCGCCAGCGGCTACGCGGGCAAGGGGCCCAACGCCAACATCGCGGTGGCGCTGGGGGGCATCGTGGCCTGCGGGGTGGTGTACATCCTGATCGGGGCCATCGTGCAGGCCATCGGCACGGGCTGGATCGAGCGCTTCATGCCGCCCGTCGTCACGGGCGCGGTGGTGGCCGTGATCGGGCTCAACCTGGCGGGCGTGCCCGTCAAGAACATGGCGGCAGGCAACTTCGACGCCTGGATGCAGGCCGTGACCTTCCTCTGCGTGGGCCTGGTGGCGGTGTTCACCCGCGGCATGCTGCAGCGCCTGCTGATCCTGGTGGGGCTGATCCTCGCCACGCTGGTCTACGCCGCGCTGACCAATGGCATGGGCATGGGCAAGCCGGTGAACCTGAGCGGCATCGCCAACGCGGCCTGGTTCGGCCTGCCGACCTTCACCGCGCCGGTGTTCACGGCCAACGCGATGCTGCTGATCGCGCCGGTGGCGATCATCCTGGTGGCGGAGAACCTCGGCCACCTGAAGGCGGTGACGGCCATGACCGGCCGCAACCTCGACCCGTACATGGGCCGCGCCTTCATCGGCGACGGCATCGCCACCGTGGTGAGCGGCGCCGCCGGCGGCACCGGCGTGACCACCTACGCCGAGAACATCGGCGTGATGGCGGCCACGCGCATCTATTCCACCGCCGTGTTCGTGGTGGCCGCCGTCATCGCGCTGGTGCTGGGATTCAGCCCCAAGTTCGGAGCGCTGATCCAGGCCATTCCGCTGCCGGTGATGGGCGGCGTGAGCATCGTGGTGTTCGGCCTGATCGCCATCGCGGGCGCCAAGATCTGGGTCGACAACAAGGTCGACTTCTCGCAGAACAGGAACCTGATCGTGGCGGCCATCACGCTGATCATCGGCACGGGCGACTTCACGCTGAAGTTCGGCGATTTCGCCCTGGGCGGCATCGGCTGCGCGACCTTCGGCGCGATCATTCTTTACGCGCTGCTGGGCCGCTCCAGGAATTGAACTGCGAGCGAGCCCTTCCAGGGATACCGTGGAACCGGCTTTGCCGGGCCACCGGTATCGCCCCCTGCAAGGGGGTTGGCGAAGCGACACGAAGTGCCGCGAAGCCTGGGGGTTAGCTTGGTAACCTCATGAAAGAAGTGTTTGCCGGAGGGCCTGAGGCGGGGGCCCTTCACCGGCCTTTGGCCCGCGCCCGTTAGACTCCAACGCTTTTCGCACCGACGTTTTCCCAATGGCCGATGTCTCCGCCGCGCGCACCAAGGCGGTTTTCGAATTCAAGAGCGCCACGCTGCCGCTGATCGCAGTGATCCTCAAGACGTCCGACCTGGACGTGCTGGCCGAGGCGCTCGACGCCCAGCTGGCGGATTCGCCCGACTTCTTCGAGCAGGAGCCGGTGGTGATCGACCTCTCGCTGCTGCAGGAGTCGCAGGACGACGGCGACATCGACTTCGCCGCCCTGCGCGGCCTGCTGGCGCGCCACCAGACGCAGCCCATCGCGGTGCGAGGCGGCAACGACACCCAGCACGCCGCAGCGCGCGCGGCCGGCCTCTCGGTGGCGGCCATGCCCGCGGCCCCGGCGCCCCGCGCCCCGGCCCCGCCGGCCGAGCCCCCGGCCTCCGAGGCCCCGCAGATCGTGCGCGAGGTGCCGGTGCCGGCCAACGGCACGCTGCTGATCGACAAGCCGCTGCGCTCGGGCCAGCAGGTCTACGCCCGCGGCGGCGACGTGGTGGTGACCGCCATCGTGAGTTTCGGCGCGGAAGTCATCGCCGACGGCAACGTGCACGTGTACGCGCCGCTGCGCGGCAAGGCCATTGCCGGCGCGCGCGGCAACACCGAGGCGCGGATCTTCTCGACCTGCATGGAGGCCCAGCTGGTGGCCGTGGCCGGCATCTACCGGACCAACGAGGTGCCGCTGCCCGACACGGTGCTGGGCAAGCCGGCCCAGGTGCGCCTGGACGGCAAGAAAATCTCGATCGATCCCATTCCCTGAGCGGACGAACCCGATCACGGAATGCGGCGACCCTGACAAGCAACAACTGAATCGAAACAAGAAGGAATGGCCATGGCCAAAATTGTGGTGGTGACTTCGGGCAAGGGCGGCGTCGGCAAGACGACGACGAGCGCCAGCTTCGCGTCGGGCCTCGCGCTCGCGGGCAAGAAGACGGCGGTGATCGACTTCGACGTGGGCCTGCGCAACCTCGACCTGATCATGGGCTGCGAACGCCGAGTGGTGTACGACCTGATCAACGTCATCCAGGGCGAGGCCAACCTGAGCCAGGCGCTCATCAAGGACAAGCAGTGCGACAACCTGTTCGTGCTGGCCGCCTCGCAGACGCGCGACAAGGAAGCGCTCACGCAGGAAGGCGTCGAGAAGGTGCTGGCCGACCTCGCCGCGATGGACTTCGAATACATCGTCTGCGACTCGCCCGCGGGCATCGAGACCGGCGCCATGATGGCCATGCACTTCGCCGACGAGGCGCTGGTGGTGACCAACCCCGAGGTGTCCTCGGTGCGCGACTCCGACCGCATCCTGGGCATGCTCAGCAGCAAGACCAAGCGCGCCAAGGAAGGCGGCGAGCCCATCAAGGAGCACCTGCTGATCACCCGCTACAACCCCAACCGGGTGGCGGGCGGCCAGATGCTCTCGCTGGAGGACATCCAGGACATCCTGCGCATCAAGCTGATCGGCGTGATCCCCGAGTCGGAGAGCGTGCTGCACGCCTCCAACCAGGGCGTGCCGGCGATCCACGACAAGGAAACCGACGTGGCCCAGGCCTACACCGACGTGGTGGCCCGCTTCCTCGGCGAGGACCGGCCGATGCGCTTCGTCGAGGCGGAGAAGCCGGGCTTCTTCAAGCGAATCTTCGGGAGCAAGTAGCCCATGTCCTTCCTCTCGTTCCTGCTGGGCGAAAAGAAGAAGACTGCCAGCGTCGCGAAAGAGCGGCTGCAGATCATCCTCGCCCACGAGCGCTCGAGCCTCAGCGGCAAGAAGCGGCCCGACTACCTGCCCGAACTCCAGCGCGAGCTGGTGGCGGTGATTTCCAAGTACGTGTCCATCAACGCGGACGACATCAAGGTCAACCTGGAGACCCAGGACAACCTCGAAGTGCTCGACATCAAGATCGAGCTGCCCGACCCGGCTCCGACGCCGGCGCGCTGAGCGCGAAGGACCTGAAGCGCAGCGCCGGGCCCGCGTTCAGCGCTGCGCCACGAAGCGCGCCACCTGCGCCAGCACCTCGACTTCCTTGAGGATGCGGCGATGTCCCCATCCCTGCGTGGCGACGAGCTGCGCACCGCGGATCGCATCGCGATACGCCTGCGCGTCGGCGAAGCGGTTCACGCGGTCGTCGCGGTCATGAACGATCAGCGTGGGCTGCGCGATGCGCGGGCCCACCGCCGCCGGTTCGAGCTGCGGCATCAGCACGCCCTCGCGCGATTCGAAGCGCCGCTGCATCGCGAGGCGCGTGGCTTCGCTCAGCCCGAAGGTGTGGGCGAAGTAGCGCGTGTATTCGCGCGGCGAAGCGGGCGGAGCGAGCAGCACGAGGCGCTCGGCCGGTAGCCCGCGTGCGGCAGCCAGGGCCAGCCCGTTGGCGCCCAGCGAATGCGCGACGGCGGCGCGCAATGCATGGCCATCGGCCGCCAGCCGGGCCGCGACGTAGGCGATGGCGCGCGCGAACTGCGGCGAATTGCTCATCGTGCCGGCGCTGCGGCCATGGGCCGGCAGCTCGAGCAGCACGGGCCGCAGCCCTGCGGCGGCCACGGCCTGCGCGAGCGGCAGCATCTGGCCCGCATGGCCGCCCCAGCCATGCACAAGCAGCACCACCGGCGCCGACTCGGCGCCCGAGTCCTGCGCGGCGAGGTGGTAGATGCCGACGCTGGCCTCTTCGAAGGACCAGTCCTCGCGCCGCCATTCGGCACCGGGGCCCTGCCCGCGATAGAGCCATTTGGGCGGCAGCGGCGTGCCGAAGACGCGGTAGGCTGCGCGCACCGCCAGCGCCGGCCAGAAGCGCTGCGAGGTGGTGAGGCCGAAGCGCAGCGCGCGCATCGTGCGGCTGGGCCGGTAGTAGTTGGACTGCGCGGCGTGGCCGGCTGCCGGAGGGGAAGTGCTCGTCATGGGTCGGTGGTCCTTCCGGGCTTCAGTACCAGACCCAGTCGCGGTTGCTGCGCGGCAGGCTGCGCAGGGTGTCGCGAAGGCCCTTGATGCCAAGGACGGCCGCGTAGGCGGCTAGAAAGAGGGCAATGATCAGCATGGTGCTTCTCCTGTTTTATCGCACGGCTGTGCGAAATTTTGGCAAATCGAACGCAGGGAATCCGCCTGTTTCTTGAAGGGGCCTCGCTCAGGCGAGGTAGCTGGAAAGAAGCCGCTGCCAGGTCTGGGTGGCGCGGTCGGCGGCCTGCGGGTCGCGCAGGAAGCGCGCGTCGTGCAGCTGGGTCATGGTCACGCCGTTGAGCTCGCTCACGAGCTGCGCCGGATCGGTATCTGCCTTGAGCTCGCCCGTCTCGATGGCCTGCAGCACGGTGCGGCGCAGCGCGGCGCGCCAGCGGGTGATTTCGCCGAGCAGCACGTCGCGCAGCTCGCCCTCGCGGTCGTCGAACTCGAAGGCGCCGGCCATGTAGAGGCAGCCGGTGTGCATCTCGACATCGCGCGTGCGGGCGATCCAGCGCGACACGATATCGTTGAGCCGGGCCAGGCCCTTGGGCTTCTGCATGGCGGGCACGAACACATCGGCCAGGAAGCCGCGGCCGTACTCCTCGATGACGGCCTTCTGCAGCGCCTCGCGCGAACCCACGCGCGAGAACACGCCGCTCTTGGACAGGCCCAGCCTGCTGGCCACGGCCTGCAGCGTGATCGCTTCCAGGCCTTCTGCCAGCGCGAGGTTCATTGCCGCGCCGACGATGGCGGCGCGGGTGAGTTCGCTTTTCTGGGTCTTGGCGTCCATGCGGCGAACTTTAGCACAGCCGTGCGAAATCACAAGTGCCTGGAGAAGGCCGCTGCTGGAGCGCCTTAAAGATGTTTTGCTCATGTGAAACCAACAAACGCATCGTTCCCCGAATAAGCGCTTCTGCCGAGAATCGCCGGTCGGCCCCAGCCCGGGGCTTCGATGACTCCTCCGCGCCAGATGAACTTCCAACAACTGCGCTCGGTACGCGAGGCCGTTCGTTGCGGCTTCAACCTGACCGAAGTCGCCCACACACTACACACCTCCCAGCCCGGCGTGAGCCGGCAGATCCGCGAGCTCGAGGAAGAGCTCGGCATAGAACTCTTCGTGCGCGCCGGCAAGCGGCTCACGGGGCTCACCGAACCTGGCGGGCACGTGCTGCCGATCATCGAGCGCATGCTGATGGAGAGCAGCAACCTCAAGCACGCGGGCCAGGAGTTCGTCGCGCAGCAAAGCGGCCTGCTCTCGGTGGCGGCCACGCACTCGCAGGCGCGCTACGCGATGCCGGTGGCCGTGCAGGAATTCCGCGCGCAGTTCCCGAACGTGAAGCTGCACCTGCACCAGGGCTCGCCCAAGCAGATCGCGCAGATGCTGCTGGACGGCGAGGCCGACGTGGGCATCGCCACAGAGGCGCTGGGCGACTATCCGCAGCTGGTCGCCCTGCCCTGCTACCGCTGGACGCACTCGGTAATAGTGCCGCCGGGGCATCCGCTGCTCGACGCGCCGCTCACGCTGGAGGCGCTCGCGCGCTACCCGCTCATCACCTACGACACGGGCTTCACCGGCCGCTCGCGCATCGACGAGGCCTTCGAGCAGCGCGGACTGCAGCCCAACATCGTGCTGGCCGCGATGGACGCCGACGTGATCAAGACCTACGTGCAGCTGGGCCTGGGCATCGGCATCGTGGCCGGCGTGGCCTACGAGGCCGAGCGCGACACGCAGCTGCGCGCGATCGACGCAGGGCGGCTCTTCGGCATCAACCTCACCAAGCTGGCCGTGCGACGCGGCACTTACCTGCGCAAATATGTCTACGCTTTCATCGAATCTTTCGCGCCCACGCTGACACGCGCGGTCGTCGAAGGGGCTCTGGGAGACCAGGAGAAGGCCTCCCACTACGAAATCTAGGCTTTGTCCAGAAGCTGGAAGCGGTTGTGTACTGGGGACGACAGAATGGTTAAAAAAGAAGTCTGAAGCTTCACACAGGCGGCGTACATTCGGGTTAATTCCTTGGCTTCCTGGAAATGGATCAGCAATGGCATCGTCGACCTCGCAGCAGCAGCAACAGCAAACAAAGGCCTCCCAGAGGGCGGCCGATGCAGCGGAGCGGCGAGAACGCTTGAGACGGAACCTGCCCGCCACGGTTGAACTGCTGCAGAGCCGACAGGCCGACCGCATCGACGACGCCGACATCGACGCGTACGTGAGCCTCAACTGGCTCGAGTGGCACGGCGGCGGCCTGCGCCTGACCATCACGGGGCGCAACGTCTGCGCCCAGTCGATACCCGCGGCATTGGCCTGAGGGCCTTCCTTCTCCGCGCAAACGAAAAAGCCGCCGCAGTTGCTTGCGGCGGCCTTGCGACACGTGCCGGTTCCGCTTACTGGCCGGCGATGATGTTCGCGATCACGCCCGTGGCGATGGCCGCGAGCACGAAGTCGCCGCCCACGCCCACCCACTGATAGCCGCGGGGCGGCTGCTGCAGCCTGTAGGCGCGCCAGTCCTGCACCACGTAGTTGCGGCCACGGTACTCCGGCGGCACGCGGCCGCCACGACGCCATTCCGTATGCGGTTGCGGGAAGCCGCGGCGGTCGAACTGGCGGCCATCGCGGAAGTCCTGGTTGCCGCGGTAGTGGTCGCCGTGCGGGCCGCGCCGATCGAAATTGCGGTCGCGCTGCTCATAGCGGCCATCGCCGGGACGGCCGTTGTTGTCGAAGCGCCGATCCTGCGCAAAGGCACTCCCTGCGGCCATGCACATCGCGAGTGCCGCGGCGCCCACGGCCATGATCTTCGAGTTGGTCTTCATCCGGAACTCCTTCATGCGTTGATGACAAGTTCATTGTGTGCCGCGCGTGTATCCGATTCGGCCGCTTCAGGTCGCGGTCAGGTGAAATCAGGTAAGCGCTGGTATCCGCGCGGCGCCTTGTCCTTCATGTGACTGGCACGTAGCGGTTGACCACCATGCCGCTCTCGTAGGCCGTCGAGCCCAGCAGCCGCAGCTTGTGGCCCTTGTGGGGGTCGTGGAACACCGAGCGCCCCGCGCCCACGGCCGTGGGGTTCACGAAGAACTGGAACTCGTCGACCAGCCCCGTCGCCACGAGCGCCGACGCGAAGCCCACGCCACCGATGGTGATGATGTCCTTGCCCTGTTCGCGCTTCAGCGCGTTCACTTCTTCCGCCATGCCGCCCCTTGCGATGACGGTGCGCTCCCACCGCGAAGACTCGAGCTTGTCGGTGAGCACGACCTTGCGCGCCTCGACGATCTTCTGCGCGAAGGCGTAGTGCGGATCCGCGGGAAATCTCTTCGCGGCACGGCCCCAGTGATCGAGGTAGCCCTCCTGCACGATGAGCCGGCTCAGCAGGATGGTGTCGATGCCTTCGAAGACGGCGTTGAAGTCGCGCTTCAGCCTGTCGTCCCAACCCCAGCGATCGCCCCAGCCCCAGAGTTGCCAGTCGAGGCTGCCATTGGCCGGCGACACATAGCCGTCGACCGACATCTGCATTTGCAGGATGAGCTTTCTGGTCATGCGCGTTCTCCTTCGGGCAGTATGGCCTTCGCCCATTGCTCCAGCGTGGTGGACGACGTGTTGCGTGGCGAACGGGCTTCCAGAGCCCATCCTTCCTGTTCGTTGAAGCTGCGCGCGGTTTCGAGCACCGCTTCGGCAAAGCTCGGCGACATGCCGGCGCCGAGCATGCTCGCCAGTGCGTCCTGGTGAGGCACCTGCACGTACTGCACCTTGGGCTTGCCGATGGCTGCGCCGAGGATGGCGGTGGCTTGCGCCATCGTGTAGTCGCCACCGCCGTGCAGTTCGTGCACGCGCGTGAGGGTGGCGGCTTCGTCGGTCAGCAGCCGCACCGCGCGATCGCCGACGTCTGCGGCGGAGACCATCGGCATCGGACGGTCGCCGCGAAACAGCGTGCCGAAGAAGCCGGTGCCAGCCTGCGATGCGAAGTCGAGGCCCTTTCGGAAGTTCTCCATGAAGAAGCCAGCGCGCAGATGGACCAGTTCGGGAATGTGCAGTTCGTCGAGGCCCTGCTCCAGCAGCGCGGCGCCCAGCGAACTGCCCTTGCGCAGATGCGCGCTGAGGCCACTCAGCAGCACCACGCGGCGCACCGAGGCTTCCTTCACCGCCCGCGCCAGGTTGGCGCCGATCTCGCGCTCGCGGGCATGCAGGTCCGCCGCCTGCAGGTCGAACGGGACCATGAGAAACGCGCCGTCCACGCCGGCGAACACCTGCCTCAGCGCAGCGGCGTCATCCAGCGAAACGCCCGCGCTGCGCGAGACCGGCCGTACATGATGACCCGCGGCCTGCAGGCCCCGGACTACTGCTTTTCCCACGTCGCTCGTCGCTCCGACCACCGCGTACGTGCTTGTCTTTCGAGTCGTTGGCATCTTGTCTCTCCATTCGGTTGGGTCTGGAATAACTGCTTGTTAAATGCAATCAGTTGCAGTATTCGGTGACTGATGCAAAAATGCAAGCAGTTTTTGAAAGAGATCGGAGAGACCATGGCCTCCAGCGAAAAGTCGGCATGTCCGATCAACCTCGCGCTCGAAGTCTTTGGCGACCGGTGGAGCCTGCTGATCGTTCGCGACATGATGTTCGCGGGCAAGCGGCACTTCCGCGAGTTCCTGCAGTCGGAAGAAGGCATCTCCTCCAACATCCTCGCGGAGCGGCTGAACAAGCTGGTCGAGTACGGCGTGCTCTCGAAGGCCGACGACCCCAGCCACAAGCAGAAGGCCGTCTACAGCCTCACGCCGACGGGCATCGACCTGCTGCCGGTGGTCACGCAGATCGGCATCTGGGGCCGCAAGTACCGGCCGGTGACCGAGGAAAGTGCAGCGCCTTCCGTGGCCCTCGAAAAGGGCGGCGCCGCCTTGCAGAAGAAGATGCAGGCCGAGTTGCGCAAGACGCACCTCGACTCGCACTAGAGCCAGAACGCGGCGGCCAACGGGCCGGCGCTCAGCCCTGGCTGGTGGAGCGAAGACTCAGCCGCCGACCGTGTTGTGGGCCTGGTGCACGCGCGAGCCGCTGCCGCGCCTCGCATCGCGGTCCACCGGCGGCAGGTCGAGTTCGATCAACGCGCCGTGCGCCTTCGCCAGGTCGAAGCTGCCCGTGGACTGCGGCCTGTCGGTGTGCAGCACGAGCGCATAGGGACCTTCGCCGCGCGCCGCGAGGCGCTGGCCGAGCCTGCCCCCGCCGCCGCCGTTCTCTCTCGGCGAGGAGAGCACCAGCACGCTGCGTCCCAGCGCGATGACGGCCATGCGCACGTTGCTGCCGGGCACGGCCACGGGTTCGCCGACGTGAGTGTCGGCATCGGCGGCGATGCTGCTGGCGAGCAGGGCGCGGTAGCGCGCCAGCGTGGCATCGAGGTCGGCGACCGCCACCGCCAGGCTCGCGACGCCAAGGGCGCCGTTGGCGTGCACGCGCACCTCGCCTTCAGGCACTCGCAAGGCGCGCGGCGTGAGGTCGCCGCACAGGAAAGGCAGGTCGGCAGAAAGCGGGCGCGCGGTCTGCCAGCGCAGGCGTTCGCCGTCGGGCCGCACGCGGCCGCCGTCGAGCGGACCTTCGAGCACGAGCCCCCGCGCCTTCGCATCGTCCACGGTGGCGGCGGTGTCGCGCGGCAGCAATGCGAAGTCGACGATGCCTTCGCCGTGCTTGTGCAGCAGCTGCCACCAGCGCTCGCCGGGCGAAGGCTCGCGCCACGCGATCAGCTCGAAGTAGCTGCCGTCGCCGAACACCACCAGCGCGTTGTGCGTGGCGCGGCCCGGATGCTCGCCGCCGCGCAGCACGTGGAATCCGAGCGCGCCGTAGTCGGCGATGGTGCGTTCGAGGTCGTGGACCGCGATGACGATGTGGTCGAGCCTGAGTGCCATGAATGCGTTCTCCGTGGATTTCCGGGTTCAGGATGCGGTGCGCGCCGCGCCGCCGCCGCCGAGGTAGGCGTCGCGGATGCGCGTGTCGGCCAGCAGCTCGCGCGCCGGACCCGACAGCACGATGCGCCCGGTCTGCAGCACGTAGCCGTGGTGCGCGATCTGCAGCGCGAGGCTCGCGTTCTGCTCGACCATGAACACCGACACGCCCTGCGCGTTGATGCGCGCGATGAGCTCCAGCACCTTGTCGACGTACAGCGGCGACAGGCCCATGGTCGGCTCGTCCATGCAGATGAGCTGCGGCCGGCCCATGAGCGCGCGCGCCATCGCCACCATCTGCTGCTCGCCGCCCGAGAGCGTGCCGGCCTGGAACTCGATGCGCTCGGCCACGCGCGGGAACAGCTCCAGCATGCGCTCCAAGTCTTCCGCCACGGCCTTGCGGTCGCTGCGCGCATAGGCGCCCATCAGCAGGTTCTCGCGCACCGTCATCGCGGGGAACAGGCGGCGCGCCTCGGGCACCGAGCCTATGCCCTTGCGCACGATCTGCGGCGTGCTCAGGCCCAGCGTCGATTCGCCGTTGAAGAGCACCTCGCCCGAGCGCGGCTTGAGCAGGCCCAGCACGATCTTCATCGTGGTCGACTTGCCGCTCGCGTTGCCGCCGAGCAGGCTGACGATCCGGCCCTTGCGCACTTCGATGTCGAGATCGAAGTGCGCCTGCACGGGGCCGTAGAAGCTGTTGATCTTGCGCAGCTGGAGCAGCGCTTGCTCCTGCTGCGGCTCATGGAAGGCAGGTGCCGCGCTGCGTTCGGGCTGCTCCTCATCCCGCCCCTCTCCCCAGAAGGGCGAAGGCGCGAGGCCGGTGCGGGCGACTGTGGCGATCATGCGGGCACCGCCTCTTCTTCGTTCGGTGCTTCCACCGAGCCCACATGGCGATGGCCGAGATACGCCTCGATCACCGCCGGGTCGTTGCGCACCTCGTCCGGCAGCCCCTCGGCGATCTTGCGGCCATCGTCGAGCACGGCCACGCGGTCCGACAGCTGCATCACCAGGTCGAGCTTGTGCTCGATCAGCAGGATGGCCTGGCCGCGCGCCTTCAGGCCGCGGATGATCTCCAGCATTTCCGCGGTCTCGCTCTCGTTCATGCCGGCGGTGGGCTCGTCCAGCAGCAGCAGGCGCGGCCTGAGTGCAAGTGCACGCGCGATCTCCACGCGGCGGCGGTTGGCATACGAGAGGCTGTAGGCCGGGTGGTCGATGCGCGGGGCAAGGCGCTGGCCGAAGAGCGCGATGATCTCTCGCGCCTCCTCGCGCAGCGCCTCTTCCTCGCGGCGCACCGCGCCGGGCTGCACCAGCGCGAGTGCCAGCTCGGCGATGGCGCCCAGCCCGGGCACACCGCCCAGGCGCGGTTTCACGGCGCGCAGCCGCGTGTGCGCGCCGACCAGCACGTTGTCGAGCACCGAGAGATTCGCGAACACGCGCCCATGCTGGAAGGTGCGCGCGAGCCCGCGTTGCGCGAGCTGCTGCGCAGGCAGGCCGGTGATGTCGTTCCCGTCGAACAGCACCAACCCTTCGTCGGGCCGGTCGAGGCCGGTCACGAGGTTGAACAGCGTGGTCTTGCCCGCGCCGTTCGGCCCGATCACGCTCAGCAGCTCGCCCTCGCCCACGTGCAGGTCGACCGCGTTGACGGCCGTGAGCCCGCCGAAGCGGCGCACGAGGCCGCGTATCTCAAGCAGCGACGGCATCGACCGTTTTCTCCCCCGCCCGAGCCTTCGAGTCGAAGTGCTTCACCTCGGCGCGGATGGTCTGCGGATTGCGCAGCAGGTTGAGGATGGGGCAGTTGCGCTCCACCGCCTCGAAAAGCGCATCGATCTCCTCGCGGCTCGCGGGCGAGTCGATGTGCACCGTGTAGCCGATCTCGTGCGGCCAGATGGGCGTCTTCTCGTGGCCCGGCTTGCCGCCGCGCGGATCGATGATGCCCGTCACCTCCACCTCGAGGCTCTCGAGCGGAACCTGCCGCTCGGCCGCCTGGATCAGGAAGATGTGCGTGACGCAGGTGCCCAGCACGCCCAGCTGCAGCTCGGGCGAGCTGGGCCCGAGGTCGTAGCCGGCGAAGTCCGGTGGGCTGTCGCTGATGACCTGATGTTCGCGGATGCGCAGCCGGCGCACGCCGCTGCGGCCTTCGGCTTTCACGCTTGCTTTGAGTTGCACGGGCCGCGCTGTGCCGGTTTCGATGGCGGCATTGCGCGCCAGCACGGCGGCACGCTTCTCGGCGAGGTAGTCGTTGAGGTGGCTCATGGTGGTGTGTTCCTTCAGACAGTGCCCAGCAAACCCTGCGGGCGGAATCGGATCAGGAGAAGCAGTGCGACGCCGTAGATCAGCATCCGGTACTCCGCCGTCACGCGGAACAGCTCCGGCAGGCTCACGAGCGCCACCGCGCCCAGCAGCGCGCCGCTGATGTTCCCGAGTCCGCCGAGGATCACCATCGTCAGCGCCAGGATCGAGATCTGCGAGCCGAAGGTCTCGTGGTTGATGTACGAGTACATGTGCGCGGTGAAGGCGCCGCTCACCCCGGCTGCGAAGCCGCCGAAGCCGAAGGCCAGCGCCTTGTAGCGGTCGGGGCTCACGCCGTAGGCGCGCGCGGCCACCTCGTCCTCGCGCACCGCGCGGAAGGTGCGGCCCAGGTGCGAGCGCAGCAGGCGCCACTGCAGCAGCCCGAGCAGCACCATCGCGCCGAACGAAGCCCAGTAGAGCGCCTCGTTCGACGACGCATCGCGCCCGAAGAGCGACAGCGGTGGAATGCCCGACACGCCGATGGGCCCGTGCGTGAGGCTTTCCCAGTTGAGGATGGTGAGCGCCACGATCTCGCCGATGCCCAGCGTGGCGATCGACACGTAGTGGCCGCGCAGCCTGAAGGCCGGGAAGATCAGCGCCGTGCCGATCAGCGAAGTGAGAAGGCCCGCGAGCACGATGCCCGTTCCCACCGGCAGGCGCAGGTCGAGCACCAGCAGCGACGACGCATACGCACCGATGGCCAGCAGCCCCGCGTGGCCCAGCGAGATCTGCCCGATGGTGCCGGCCACCAGCGTGAGGCTCAGCGCGAGCGCGCCGTAGAGCCACGCGTTGGTGAGCGTCTGCAGCAGGTACGGAGACGGGTCGAACAGCGGTAGCGCCACCGCCCCTGCGAACAGCGCGAGCAGCAGGCTGCGCGGCACATGCCACGGCTTGCTCGGCGCGATGAAGGTGCCCGTGAGCGGCTCGGGCGGCAACGCGCGCTTGCGTCCGAATAGCCCGTTGGGCTTCCACAGCAGGATCACAAGCAGCAGCGCGAAGGCGAAGAGATTGCGGTACGGCGTACCGAGGATCGCCACGCCGTAGCTCTCGATCAGCCCCAGCAGCAAACTGCCCGCGATGGCGCCGGGCACGTTGCCCACCCCGCCGACCACGGTGGCCACCACGCCCTTGAGCGTGGCCTGGAAGCTCATCGCCGGGCTGATGTTGTTGTAGTACATGCCCACCAGCAGGCCCGATAGCCCGCCCAGCGCGGCGGCGATGGCGAACACTGTCTGGTTCACGCGGTCCACGTCCACGCCCATCTGCTGAGCCGCGTCGCGATCCTGCGCGGTGGCGCGCACGGCCCAGCCGAGTTTCGTGAAACGCAGGAAGCCGAACAGCACGGCCGCGCTCGCGAGGCCGATGCCGGCAATGAGGATGTCGAGCGCGCCGATGGTGCCGGTGCCGATCTGCAGGCGCCAGTCGGGCAGCTGCGTGGGAAGCGAGCGCGGGTCGGGGCTGAACACCAGCTGCACCAGGATGTCGAGCACGAAGCTGATGCCGATGGTGGCCAGCAGCGGCGCGATGCGCGCAGCGCCCTGTAGCGGCCGCAGGCCCACGCGCTCGATCAGCATGCCGAGCGCGGCCGAGCCGATCACCACCAGCGCGATGGTCACGGGCAGCGGCGTGTGCAGGTACGTGATCGACGCCCAGCCGATGTACGCCCCCACCGTGTACACCGAGCCGTGCGCGAAGTTGATGAGGTGCGAGACGCCGAAGATCAGCGCGAGCCCCACCGCCAGCAGCGCATAGATGTTGCCGATGATCAGGCCGTTGACGGTGTAGTCGAAGAACGAAGTGAAGCTCATGGCATGCCGGCTTTACTCCCTCTCCCGCGTGCGGGAGAGGGTTGGGGTGAGGGTGCAGCGGCCGATGCGAGGGACTGCTGTTTTGCGAAGGCCCCTGCCCTCACCCTGGCCCTCTCCCGCAAGCGGGAGAGGGAACAACGCGGAAGACGGCTCACTTGGAAGCGGCGAGCGCCGCCCTCTCGTCCAGCTGCGCCCACTTGCCGTCCTTCACGACGAGGTTGACGCTCTTCACGCCGATGATCCGCCGCGTCTGCGCATCGAAGCTGGCCTTGCCGAAGATCACGCTGGGCACGTCCTTGATCTTGTAGAAGGCGTCGCGCACGGCCTTGCGGTCGGCACCGGGGCCTGCCTGGCGCAGCGCGGCGGCGGCGTACACCACCGCGTCGTAGGCGTAGGCGTTGAAGGCGTCGGGCTCCTTGCCGTACTTGGCGCGGAAGCTCTTCACGAAGTCCTGCACCTCGGCGCGCGGCTCGTCGGGATAGAAGGCGGTGTTGGTGTAGATGCCGTTCACCGCCGCGCCGCCGAGCTCGATGAACTTGGGCGAATACACCGAGCCCACCGCGGCGATGGGCTGCTTCAGCCCCACGCTGCGCACCTGGCCCGCGATGAGCGCGCCGTCGGGGTAGTAGGAGATGAGCACCAGCCCGTCGGGGTTGGCGTCGCGCACGCGCACCAGGGTCGAGCGGAAGTCTTTTTCGTCGGGCTGGTAGCCCTCGGCGATGGCGACCTGCGCGCCGCGCTCCTGCGCGGCCTTCACGAGCACGTCCTTGCTGGTGCGGCCCCAGTCGGTGTTCAGATACAGCACGGCGATGCGCTTGAAGCCCAGCGTCTTCACCGCGAGCTCGGCCAGCAGTGGCTGCGCGTCGGCTTGGCTGATGGAGGGGCTCCAGATGTAGTCGCCGCCCTTGGTGAAGTCGGGGTGCGAGTTGGTGAAGCCCAGCTGCACCAGGCCCGCGCGCTGGTAGATGGGCGAGGCGGCCATCGAGGCCGGGCTGGAGAAGTCGCCGAGCTCGATGAGCACGCGCTTGTCGTTCACCAGCTTCTGCGCGATGGCCACCGACTGGCGCGGGTCGCTCTGGCTGTCTTCGAAGTTGTAGGCCAGCGGACGGCCGTGGATGCCGCCCTGCGCGTTGATGTGCTCCAGCGCGAGGTCGAAGCCGGCCTTCCACTGCGCGCCGTACTGCGCGTTCTGTCCGGTGACGGGCCCGCTCGCGCCGAACCACACCGGCTCGCCGGTGGCGGGTGCGGCCAATGCGGCAAAAGGCGCGGCCAGCAGGGCCATGGAGAGTGCGGTCACATGACGCAGGAAGCGGTGGCGGTTCAAGAGCAGCGGCATGGTGTCGTTCGGGTCCGGTGATGGATGGGAGAGGTGCGGGGAGCCAGTCATTCTTCGCCCGCGCTCCACGCCGGGGAACGAACAAAAACGGGGAGGCTTATGCGCTTTCCGAGCAAAGGGACAAGCGCTCGCGCGGCTTCGGGCGCGTTTAAGCTGCGCGCCACATGAAGCGACGACACCTTCTCCATCTGCTGGCGGGCGTATCCGCTGCGAGCCTCCTGGCGGCATGCGGCAGGCGCAAGCCCTCGACGGCGGCGCTAAAGTCCGGAGCCCACGTGCTGGCCCTGGGCGACAGCCTGACCTTCGGCTACGGCGCGCCGCCCGAGGCGTCATGGCCGGTGAAGCTGGGCGAGCTCACTGGCTGGCAGGTCGAGAACGCGGGCGTCAACGGCGACACCTCGGCGGGCGCGCTGCAGCGCCTGCCAGGTCTGCTGGGCGGCGCGAGCTACGACGCGATCCTGATCGGCATCGGCGGCAACGACATGCTGCGTGGCGTGTCGGCCGCATCCACGCGCGACAACCTCGTGGAGCTCGTCACCCAGGCGCGCGCGCACACGCCCTACGTGGCCGTACTGGCGACGCCCTCGCCCGACGCGATGCGCGCGGCGGTGGGGTCGCTCAGCGATGCGCCGTTCTACGAAGAGGTGGCGAAGGCGCAGCAGGCGCTGCTGGTCGCGAACGTGTATTCGAGCGTGCTCTCGGATTCGTCGCTGCGCTCCGACCGCATCCACGCGAATGCGCGAGGCTACGAGAAGGTCGCGCAGCTCCTGGCGGATCAGCTCAAGTCCGCTGGCTGGCGTTGAGCAGGTCGACGTAGGCGCCCTGCACCAGCTGATCGGTGCGCACGCCCAGTTGCGCCATGAGTGCATGCGCCTCGGCGATGCCGGCCTCGGCCGACTCGCCCTCCTCCAACACCACTTCGAGCTCGAGGAATTCGCCGAGCCCTTCCACACGATCGAGGTGGATGCGCGTGCGGCCCGCGAGGAACAGCCGGCGCTGCTTGCGCACCCGGCCCGCCTGGCCCCAGGCGAGCGTGAGCGATTCGCGCAGCACGTCGGGCGTGGCGCAGGGCGTGATCAGGTAGAAAGATTCCTTCGGACCGCTGCTGTTGGTGCGGCGATAGAAGATCAACTCCGCGCGGTCGGGCGCGAAGGTGCGCAGCTTGAGGCGGTCGGCGCCGTCGGTGCAGCGGAAGAAGGTGTCGTCCTGCGCGATCTCGATGGGGCCCTTGTCGGCCAGTGTCGCGGCGATGGCTGCGACCCGGTCAATGCTGTCGATGCGGGCCTTGATCTCTACATTTCGTGCCATGTGTTCCTTGGAGAGATGTTCCGGGATGCGTGCGAATGACACCGGGTAGCACCCGGCGCCATTCGCATAGGACGCTCTGCTCATGCCGGTCGCATGAGCGCTGCGCTCATCGATCACGCCGAGTAGCGGCTCCAAGGATCAGGGCGCGCTGCCTTGCGGGCCCACGGACGGCGGTGCAGCGCGTCCGCTCGATCCTGGCGAGAGCTTGCGCCCGAAGGCCTCGCCCACCCGGCGCACGGGCCGGCTGGCCTTTTCCGACACGCTGTTGACGCCGCGCCGCGTAGCCGCGTCGGCGCGGTCGATGCCGCGGCCGGCGGCGTTGGTGCCGCGCTGCACGCTGCCCACAACCTTGCCGCCGCGCGAGGGCGACTTGAGCGTATGGGCGCGCTGCGCCTTCGGCGGGTTGTCGGCGCTCTGGGCCTGCGCGAGACCGGGCAGGCACAGCATGGCGGACATCGCCACGGCAAGCGGCGCGTGGAGAGAGAAGGAAAGTTTCATGGAGCCTCCTTGGTGTTTGTGTCTTCCGCTGCCACAGCGGCAGCACGCGCCATGCGCTCGCTCTTCCAGTAGACGTCGTCGCCGCCGTCCATGCGGTTGAGCACGCGCGCGAGCACGAAGAGCAGGTCGCTGAGCCGGTTGAGGTATTGGCGCAGCGCGTCGTTGAGCTGCTCGGCGGCGCCCAGCGCCACCACGGCACGCTCGGCCCTGCGCGCCACCGTGCGGCACACATGCGCGAGCGAGGCCGCGCGTGTGCCGGCGGGAAGGATGAATTCGGCCAGGCGCGGCAGCGCCGCGTTGTGTTCGGCAAGTGCGTTGTCCAGTTGCAGCAGGGCATCGGACTTCAGCAGCGTGAAGCCCGGCATCGACAGCTCTCCGCCAAGGTTGAAGAGCTGGTGCTGCACATCGACCAGCAGCTCGCGCACGGGCTCGGGCATGGGCTCGCACAGCAGCACGCCGATGTTCGAGTTGAGTTCGTCCACGTCTCCCATCGCGTGCACGCGCAGGTTGTCCTTCGACACGCGCGTGTTGTCGCCGAGGCCGGTAGTGCCGTCGTCGCCGGTACGGGTGGCGATCTGGGAAAGTCGGTTGCCCATGGGCGCTCCTGCTTCTTTCTTACTGCGCGACGGTCGACGCGTCGATCTTGCCCGCCAGCCATTGCAGACCGGCGAGGTGCTGCTGGTCATGGCTGCAGAGGTAGTGGATAAGGCTGCGCATCGTGAGCGGCCCGTAGCCTTCGAACACTGCCGTGCGCGCGAGCTGTGCGTCGCTCAGGCTGGAGATGATCTCCATCGTCTGCGCGCGCGCCATGCGGAAATCGGCCAGCACCTGCGCCGCATCGGCCGCTCCGTAGTTGCGCTCGATGGCCAGCGGCTCGCTGTCGATGGATGCGAGCGTCGGATGGGTTTCGGCCAGCGTGCGCCGGAAGCGCACGTGGTAGCCCTCGATCTCGATGTCGCGCACATGGCAGAGCTGCTCGATGGCGGTGAAGGCCTCGCTGGGCACGCCTTCCCATGAAGGCGGCGTCCAGTGCCTGAAGGCGAAGGGAATGGCCGCGTAGTGGGCCTCCAGCTGCGAGGGGAAGGCCGCAAGGGCGCTGAGTGTGGTGGGGTTCATGTTTTTCCGAAGCGCATTATGGTGCTCGCTCCGTAGAATGGCCGATCACCCCCACCCCGCCAGGAGACAGCCGATGAACGCCCCGACCCAAACCTCGCACCTGATGCCGGAGCTTCATCTGCGCGACGTGCCCGACAGCCTGATCGAGGCGCTGAAGGCACGCTTCGGCGCCAACTGTTCCACGGCGATGGCGGTGCGCACGCAGCACGGGCGCGACGAGTCTTCCTTCGACGCGCCGCCCCCCTCCGCCGTGGTGTTCGCCGAGAGCACGCAGGATGTTGCAGACGCGGTGAAGCTCGCGAGCGAGCACAGCGTGCCGGTCATCCCCTTCGGCGTGGGCTCCTCGCTCGAAGGCCACCTGCTGGCGGTGCAGGGCGGCATCAGCATCGACGTCTCGCGCATGAACAAGGTGCTGTCGGTGAATGCCGACGACCTCACGGTGACGGTGCAGCCCGGCGTCACGCGCAAGCAGCTCAATGAAGAGATCAAGAGCACGGGCCTTTTCTTCCCCATCGACCCGGGCGCCGATGCCTCCATCGGCGGCATGACGGCCACGCGCGCCAGCGGCACGAACGCGGTGCGCTACGGCACGATGCGCGAGAACGTGCTGGCGCTCGAGGTGGTGACGGCCGCGGGCGACGTCATCCGCACGGGCACGCGCGCGAAGAAGTCGTCGGCTGGCTACGACCTCACGCGCCTCATGGTGGGCAGCGAAGGCACGCTGGGCGTGGTCACCGAGATCACGCTGCGCATCTACCCGCTGCCCGAGGCGGTGTCCGCGGCGATCTGCTCGTTCCCGAGCATCGAGGCCGCCGTGCGCACCACCATCGAAACCATCCAGCTCGGCGTGCCGATCGCGCGCGTGGAGCTGATCGACGTGAACACGGTGCGCATGGTGAACGCCTACGCCAAGCTCAACCTGCGCGAGGAACCGATGCTGCTGATGGAGTTCCACGGCTCGCCCGCCGGCGTGAAGGAGCAGGCCGAGACGGTGCAGGAAATCGCGAGCGGCCATGGCGGCAATGCCTTCGAATGGGCGAGCACGCCGGAAGAGCGCACGCGCCTGTGGACGGCGCGGCACAACAGTTACTTCGCGGCGGTGCAGTCGCGTCCCGGCTGCCGCGTGATCTCGACCGACACCTGCGTGCCGATCTCGCGCCTGGCCGACTGCCTGCTCGACTCGGTGGCCGAGGCCGATGCCAGCGGCATCCCCTACTTCCTCGTCGGCCACGTGGGCGACGGCAACTTCCACTTCGGCTACCTGCTCGACCCGAACATCCCCGAGGAGCGCGTGAAGGCCGAAGAGCTGAACCACGCGCTGGTGAGCCGCGCGCTGGCGCTCGAAGGCACCTGCACCGGCGAGCACGGTGTGGGGCTGCACAAGATGGAGTTCCTGGTGAACGAGGCGGGCACGGGCGCCATCGACATGATGCGCACGATCAAGCGCGCGCTCGACCCGAAGAACATCATGAATCCGGGGAAGATCTTCAGCCTCTGATTCCGCTCAGCACTCAACGAAAAAGCCCGGGGCTCTTGCGAGCCGCCGGGCTTTTTGTTGTGCGATGACCGATCGATCGATCAGTTGCTGCGGCGACGGGCTGGTGCCTTCTCTGCCGGCACGTAGGTCTGCGAGGGAGCCGCACCACCGTCCACGCCCAGGCGGCCGCCGCCGCCGAGGCCCTGGCCACGCACCGTCTGCGCCTTGTAGTTGCGCAGCGAGCGGACCATCTGGTTGAAGGCGTCCATGAAAGCCGCGGCGATCACCTTGCCCTGGGCGGTGTTGGTGTAGCCACCGAGGCCGCCGCCCGCGCTGCGGCCAGCGAGTGCACCGAAGGCGCCGAAGTCGGTCTTGGAGGCGCTGCCTTCGGAAGCGGCAACCTGCACGCCCGAGCGGTTGTCGATCAGGGTCAACATCGCGCTGGCTTCCTTGGTCTGCATGCTGCCGCCCAGGGCAGCGAGCGCACGGCCACGGCCGCCACCCACCAGGCCGCCGAGCGCGCCGCCGACGCCGCCAGCATCGCTGTTGCTGAACACGATTTCGGGCGACAGGCCGTAATCGGAAGCGACCATCTGGCCGCGGCCGAAGTTGCTGCCGCCGCGCATTTCGCCCGACTGCATCAGCGCGCGTTCGCGCGTCATGGCATTCATGCCTGCAGCGCCGCGTTCGACCACGATGAAGCAGTTCGATTGCTGCACCAGCAGGCGCAGCAGGTTGGCAGTGGGAGGCAGGCGGTATTCGCCGGTGAGGATGGTGTACCAGCCCGCGTTCTGGTTCTCGATCAGGGAGACGGTGCCGAGCGGCGATTCGCAGCGCTCGAGCTGGCTGCTGGCGTTGTCGGTGGCGCCACCCGCCGCGCTGCCGGTGGCCATGGTCTTGGCCGACTGGCTGCCCATTTGCATGTCGGTCGTGGCGCAACCGGTGAGAAGAAGTGCGCCGGCGGCGATGGCCGCGAGCGGAAACCTGGTGAGCTGCATGGTGGACTACTCCCTCTGTTTGTTCAGAGAACTGGGGTTGGAAAAACCAGCGGTCGAGGATACGCGCAAAGGATTGCAGGAATCAATCAAACGAATGCCGGAGCCCTGATTCACAACACTAGGCCGTTCGGCGGATGCGTTCGATCAGTCCGTTGAGCGCCTCGATGGAGCCGAAGTGGATCGCGAGCTCGCCGCTTTCCTCGACGCGGCCGCCGCGCTTGGTGCGCTTCTTGATGCGGACCTCGACCTCGGCCGTGAGCAGGTCGGCCAGTTCTTCTTCCACGCGCAGCAGGTCGCGCGACTTCTCGCCATCATTGCTGCGGCGCGAAGGCGTGAGCGTGAACTCGGCCGCGAGCTTCTTCACCAGCGACTCGGCCTCGCGCACCGACATCTTCTTGGCCGCGATCTGGTTGGCGGCCGTGATCTGGGTGCCGCGGTCGAGCGACAGCAACGCGCGGGCGTGGCCCATGTCGATGTCGCCGGCCATCAGCATCTGCTGCGCGGGCTCGGCCAGGTTCAGCAGGCGCAGCAGGTTGCTGGCCGCACTGCGCGAGCGGCCCACGGCTTGCGCGGCCTGCTCGTGAGTGAGCCCAAACTCGGTCACCAGGCGTTGCAAACCTTGGGCCTCTTCGAGCGGATTGAGATCCTCGCGCTGGATGTTCTCGATGAGCGACATCGCCGCAGCGGCCTCGTTGGGCACGTCGCGCACCAGCACCGGCACGCTGTCGAGGCCGGCGAGCTTCGCGGCACGGAAGCGCCGCTCGCCCGCGATGATTTCGTACTCGGCGTTCTTGGCCGCCGCCGAGTCGGGATCGAGCCGGCGCACCAGGATCGGCTGCATGATGCCCTGCACCTTGATGCTCTCGGCCAGCTCGTAGAGCGCGCCCTCGTCCATGCGCGTGCGCGGCTGGTAGACGCCGGCGACCATCTGGTCGAGCATCAGCGTGCTCGGGTTGCGTTGCGCGCCGCCCTCCTCCGCATCGTTGACGCTGCCACTGCCGCCGCTTGTGTTGTCGGCGGATGGGGCGGCCGTCGGGCCCAGCAGCGCTTCGAGGCCGCGGCCCAGTCCCTTGGGTTTCTTGGTCGCCATCAGTTCTTTTCTTTCGAGATTTCGTTCAGGAGTTTCCGGCCCTCGGGCCAGTCGCCCAGGCCCGATTCGGCATTCAGATGACCGCCCGCGCCGGCATCGACGAAGCGCACGCCCCAGTCGGCGGCAAGCTGGCGGGAGCGCGAAGCTTCGCAGTAAGGGTCGTCGTTGGCGGCGATCAGCACCGCCGGGAACGGCAACGGCTTGCGCACGATGGGCGCCCAGCCGGGAATCTGCTGGCGCAGGTTGTCGCTCTCCACGTCTCCGGGCGCGACCAGCAGCGCGCCGCGCACCTTGTGCGTGTTGCGCGAATGCGCGGCCCAGGCGGCAACGAGGATGCAGCCCAGGCTGTGCGCCGCGAAGACCACCTGGCCGGGCGATGCCAGCACTTCTTCTTCGAGCCGCGCGGACCAGTCGCCGCGCAGCGGGCGCATCCACTCGTGCTGCTCGACGCGGTGATCGCCATGGACCGATTCCCAGCGGGTCTGCCAATGGCCGGGGCCGCTGTTCTGCCAACCGGGCAGCAGCAGGATGCGAGGCTCTGTCATTTGCTACGGATTTGATAGCATCCTGCGGGTCGCATGCGGCCGTCAGGCATTGTTCTCACTTGTCGAGTCGGTAGCCGGCGCGGCGGCCGGCGCCATGACGTCGTCGGGAATCGGCAGGTCCGGCGTAATCCGCGCAACCGGTGCGATCGGCGGAGCCACCGCGCCGGAGGCAAAGGCGCTCGCGGGCGGCATCTTGTCGACCAACTCCTGCGCGAAGGCGATGAAGGCCTGGCTGCCGCGCGCGGCCGGGTCGAACACCACGCCGGGCAGCCCGTAGCTTGGCGCCTCGGCCAGCCGCACGTTGCGCGGGATGACCGTGTCGAACACCTTGTCGCCGAAGTGGGACTTGAGCTGCTCGCTCACCTGCTGCTGCAGCGTGATGCGCGGATCGAACATCACGCGCAGCAGGCCGATGATCTGCAGGTTCTTGTTGAGGTTGGCGTGCACCTGCTTGATGGTGTTGACCAGGTCGGTCAGCCCTTCGAGCGCGAAGTACTCGCACTGCATCGGCACGATCACGCCGTGGGCAGCGCACAGGCCGTTCAGCGTCAGCAGGCTCAGGCTGGGCGGGCAGTCGATCAGCACGAAGTCGTACTCGGCACCGACTGCCGCCAGCGCGGTACGCAGGCGCTTCTCGCGGCGGTCGAGGGCGACCATTTCGACTTCGGCACCCGCCAGCTCGCGGTTGGCGCCCAGCACGTCGTAGCCGCAACCGCCTTCCACCAGCTTGTCGGCCTTGACCCGCGCCTCGGCCACCGAGGCCGATTCGAGCAGCACGTCGTACACCGTCAACTCCAGCTCGCGCTTGTCGATGCCCGAACCCATGGTGGCATTGCCCTGCGGGTCGAGGTCGATCATCAGCACGCGCTGGCCTACCTTTGCCAGACCGGCGGCGAGATTGACGGTGGTGGTGGTCTTGCCGACGCCGCCCTTCTGGTTGGCGATGCAGAAAATCTTGGCCATGTGAGTACCGGGGGGTCGATCGATCAGCGCGAGATTGCGAGCTTGACGCCGAAGGCGATCAGGAAGCTGCCGGCAAGCTTTTCGAGCGTGGTGGAAATGCGGGGATTCGCGCGGATGCGCTCGGCCAAGAAGTGCGTGAGCAGCGTCGAGGTCAGGCCGTACAGGAAGGTCAGCGCGGCAATGGTCACGGCCATCGCGCCGAAAGTGATCACGCCCTGGTGCCGGGCCGGGTCCACGAACAGCGGGAAGAAGGCCATGTAGAACACGATCGCCTTCGGATTCAGCAGCGTGATCGTGAATGCCTGGCGCATGAAGTGGCTGGGCTTGATGTTGAGGATCGGGGCCGAGCCGGGCTTCGCCATCAGCATCTTGATGCCCATCCAGGCCAGATAGGCTGCGCCCAGCCATTGCACTGCCTTGAACGCAGCCGGGTAGGCAGCCATGACGGCCGACACGCCGGCCACTGCTGCCCAGAGGAGGAACTGGTCGCCGACGATCACTCCGGCCGTCGCGGCGAGACCGCCACGGATGCCGCCCTTGCTGGTCGAGGTGATCAGCGCCAGATTGCCCGGACCGGGAATCAAGAGGAACAGGATGATGGCGGCGACGAATGCGCCGTAGTCAGCGATGCCGAACATGGGTTTGCCTCGAAAAAGCGAGCCGGGAAGGAGACCAGAGGGAGGCATCGAGTCTAAGCGAGCACACTGCCGCGAAGATCGTTCGGACACCGGCTTTTACCGGTGTCGCCCCCTCTTTTCGTGAATCAGGCGCCGATTTCGGCAGGAGCCTTGCGTGCCCAGACGATGCAGCGCTCGGCATCCAAGCCCGGAACCGCCAGTTGTTCCACGTGAAACACAGACACGCCCTTGGGCAATACAGCGAGTTCGTCGGTCGGTACCTTGCCCTTCATGGCGAGCCAAACACCGCCGGGTGCGAGCAGATTCATCGAGCCGTTGAAGAAATCGGGCAGCGATGCGAAGGCGCGGGAGCTGATGATTTCATAGCTGCCGACCAGCGATTCGACCCGGGCATGCAGCCCGCGAAGGTTCCGCAGTTCCAGTTCAGCTGCGACCTGCTGGACAAAGGCAGCCTTCTTGGCCACCGCATCAAGGCAACTCACTTCAAGATCGGGTCGCATGATCGCGATCACCACCCCAGGCAAGCCGCCACCGGAACCTACATCCAGCAGCTTCCCCTTCCCTGCCCATTCGCGCCGCAGCGGCGCGACCGCCGCGAGACTGTCGAGCAGGTGGTGCGTCAGCACGCTGGCCGGATCGCGCAGTGCCGTGAGGTTATAGACTTTGTTCCACTTGAGCATCAGCGTGCCGTAGGCCAGCAGCCGCTCGGCTTGGGAATCGGACAGCGCCACGCCCATGTCGGCTGCGCCTGCGCGCAGCGTGTCGATCGGCGCCGTCATTCGGCGGCAGCTTCCGTTGCAGCGTCGCGGGCAAAGGCCTTATGGCCGCCCTTTCGCAGATGGATCATCAGCAGGGAAATGGCGGCCGGCGTCACACCGGAGATGCGCGAAGCCAGTCCCAGCGTTTCCGGCCGGTGCTTGTTGAGCTTCTGTCGCACCTCGAAGCTCAGCGCCTTGACCTGGCTGTAGTCGAAATCGGCCGGGAGCTTCAGGTTCTCGAAGTGCGCCGCGCGCTCCACTTCGTCATGCTGGCGCTCGATGTATCCGGAGTACTTGGCCGAGATCTCGATCTGCTCGATCTCGGTCTCGCTCAGCGGAGCCTGGGCGCTGTACTTGCCGCCATCGAGCGTCATCAGCGTTTCGTAGCTCACATCGGGCCGACGCAACAAGTCAGCCAGGTTGTATTCGTGATCGATGGCCTTGCCCAGCACCCGCTCCGATTCCGAAGCCGGCAGGTTGCGCGGGTTCACCCAGATCGACTTGAGGCGCTCTGTTTCACGTGAAACAGCATCGCGCTTTCGGCTGAAGGCGTCCCAGCGTTCGTCGTCCACCAGGCCCAGCTTTCGTCCGATTTCCGTCAGGCGCATATCGGCGTTGTCCTCGCGCAGCTGCAGCCGGAACTCGGCGCGGCTGGTGAACATGCGGTATGGCTCGGTCACTCCCTTGGTGATGAGGTCATCAACAAGCACGCCCAGATAGGCTTCGTCGCGGCGCGGCAGCCAAGCGTCTTCGCCGCGGCATTGCAGCGCGGCGTTGATGCCGGCGAACAGACCCTGAGCCGCCGCCTCTTCGTAGCCGGTCGTGCCGTTGATCTGCCCGGCAAAGAACAGTCCCTTGACCGAGCGTGTCTCGAAACTGCTCTTGAGCTCGCGCGGATCGAAGTAGTCGTATTCGATGGCATAGCCAGGCCGCAGGATGTGTGCGTTCTCCAGCCCGGGCATCGAGCGCACCAGTTGGTACTGGATGTCGAAGGGCAGGCTGGTCGAGATCCCGTTCGGGTAGTACTCGTTGGTCGTCAGCCCTTCGGGCTCGAGGAAGATCTGGTGGCTTTCCTTGTCGGCGAAGCGGTTGATCTTGTCCTCCACGCTCGGGCAGTAGCGCGGCCCCACGCCATCGATCTTGCCGGTGAACATCGGGCTGCGGTCGAAGCCCGAACGGATGATCTCGTGCGTGCGCGCATTGGTATGGGTGATCCAGCAGGGCATCTGCTGCGGGTGCATGTCGGCGCGCCCCATGAAGCTGAAGACCGGCATCGGCCCTGCCCCACCGGGCATGCCGTCACCCGGCTGCTCGGTGCATTTGGAGAAATCGATGCTGCGCCCGTCGAGCCGCGGCGGCGTGCCGGTCTTGAGCCGGCCTTGCGGCAGCTTCAGTTCCTTGAGCCGCGCAGAAAGGCTGACCGCCGGCGGATCGCCCGCGCGGCCGGCCTGGTAGTTGTCGAGGCCGACGTGGATGCGCCCGTCGAGGAAAGTGCCCGCAGTCAGCACCACGGTCCGCGCACGGAAAGCGATGCCGACCTGCGTGACGGCGCCGACCACGCGATCGCCCTCCACCATCAGGTCGTCGACCGCCTGCTGGAACAGGCTCAGGTTCGGCTGGTTCTCCAGCCTGCGGCGAATGGCCGCCTTGTACAGGACACGGTCCGCCTGGGCGCGGGTCGCGCGCACGGCCGGGCCCTTGCTCGAATTGAGGATGCGGAACTGGATGCCGGCCTCGTCGGTCGCGATCGCCATCGCACCGCCGAGCGCGTCCACCTCCTTCACCAGGTGGCCCTTGCCGATGCCGCCGATCGACGGGTTGCAGCTCATCTGCCCCAGCGTCTCGATGTTGTGGGAGAGCAGCAGCGTCTTGGCGCCCATGCGTGCAGCGGCGAGCGCGGCTTCGGTGCCGGCATGGCCACCGCCGACGACGATCACGTCGAATTCTTCGGGGTACAGCATTTGAAAATGGGGAGCGCACAACTGACGCGTGCGCGGCGCAAAAAGGGGCACCAATTTTAATCGGCGCGACCCTCTTGCGTCCCTTGTGTGGATAAGCTTGGAGAGCGACGCCTAAGGGCTGCTTCCAAGGCCGTCGCTTGATAGTTTGCTATATTTTTTATAGCAAATGAATCCGTCAGGCCGCGGCTTCGTCGACCTGTCCCAAAGGCACCGGCTTCTCGATGCCCATCACCTCGCCGGTGGGCGAAGGCGGCATCGACGGCTGCAGGCTCTCGTCCTGCAGCTCGCGCACGACGAGCTTCTTCCCGGTCATCCGCACGTCGCCGAAGATCGTGCAGAAGGCCACGTCCTTCGCGTCGCGCCCCGTACCCACGCGCACCAGCCGGTCGACCGGCGCCATGCGGGTCGGATCGAACAGCACCCAGCGCCCGCCCAGCCACGCCTCGAACACAGCATGGAAATCCTGCGGAGGCTCGTCGAACCACACGTAGCCGACCACCAACCGCGCCGGAATGTTCAGCGCGCGGCAGAAGGTGATGCCCAGGTGCGCGAAGTCGCGGCACACCCCCGCGCGTTCCACGAACACCTCGCGCGCGGTAGTGGTCGAGTCGCTGCTGCCCGGCTCGTAGGTGATGCTGTCGTGGATCCAGTCGACGATGGCCTGCACCCGGCCGATGCCGGGCGGCAGGTCGCCGAAGAGCTGCTGGGCACAGCGCGACATCAGGTCCGACTCGCAGTAGCGCGTCGGCATCATGTAGTGCAGCACCTCGTTGGGCACCTCGGTCACCGGCATCTCGGCCAGGTCGTTCGGCACCACCACGTGAGCGCGCCTCACGCTGGCCTTGTAGGCGATCTTCAGCGGCCCCGGCTTCGCATCGAAACGGACGAAGCGGTTGCCGCTTCCCTCGTCGCAGAAAAGCCGCAAAGGCGTCGGCGGCTCCACGACCAGTTCCTCCCCGACCACGCTCTGCATGCCCGAGCGCGCTGCTTCGATGTTCAGCAGCATGTGCGCCGGGGCGGCAACTTCGTAGTCGAGCTGCGCCTCGATGTGCGAGAGGTGCATCAGTCGATCGCTTTTTTCACCGCGCCCACGCCCAGGACCGCCAGCACCACGAACAGCAGCGCCAGCACCAGGAACAGGCCGAACAGGAACTTGGCGATGCCGGCCGCACCCGCCGCGATGCCGCCGAAGCCGAGCAGCGCGGCCACGAGCGAGATGACTGCAAAAATGATGGCGTACTTCAACATGCGTTTCTCCTTGCAGCAGGCCCTGCCTGCCATGGAGCGCAGCTTAGGAAGCGCCGTCCTCCAGCCCGATAGTCGCGCCGCGCGTGCGGCCGTAGGACAAAAACGCGACGCCTCCAAACCCGCTAGCATCCGCTGCGGTTTACCCAAAGAATCCAACCAACCTCGACATTCACTGGAGTTCTCGAATGAAGCTGTACTACTCGCCCGGCGCCTGCTCGCTGTCCCCCCACATCGCGCTGCATGAAGCGGGCATCGCCGCCGAACCCGTGCTGGCCAGCACCAAGAGCCACAAGCTCCAGGACGGCACCGACTACTACGGCATCAACCCGCTGGGCTACGTGCCGATGCTCGAACTCGACGACGGCACCCGCCTGCGCGAAGGCCCGGCCATCCTCCAGTACATCGCCGACCTCGCCCCCACCAAGAACTTGGCGCCGGCCGCCGGCACCATGCAGCGCTACCGCCTGCAGGAATGGCTGACCTTCATCGGCACCGAAGTGCACAAGGGCTTCAGCCCGCTGTTCAACCCGAACATGCCCGAGGAAGCCAAGACCATCTTCAAGGACAAGCTCAAGTCGCGCTTCCAGTGGCTCGACGGCGAACTCGCCAGCAAGGAATACCTGATGGGCGATCACTTCAGCGTGGCCGACGGCTACCTGTTCACCGTGACCAACTGGACCAAGCCCACGGGCGTGGACATCTCCGACTTCCCCAACCTGCTGGCCTGGCATGCCCGCGTGGGTGCCCGCCCCGCCGTGCAGGAAGCGATGAAGGCCGAAGGTCTTCTGAAGTAAGCCGAAGCACGCAAAAGCGTTCAGAAGCAGCAAGCGGATCGGAACCCCTTCAGGGAAAACCCGAACCGCTTCAGCCACAAGCCGCACGATGCGGCTTTTTTTTCGGGCGACGCTACGGGCAAGAGAGAAAAGAACTCCCGGAAGACCGAAGAAGGAATCTCGCCATGACCGAAACCCCTCCACCCGCCGAACTGCGCGAAGAGATGCGCGGGCCCGTCATGTGGCTCACCATCGAGCGCGAGGAGCGCCGCAACGCCATCAGCGGCGCCGTACTCGCCGGCCTGGGCGATGCCATCGCACGTGCCAACAACGACAGCGCGGTGCGCGCGGTAGTCATCACCGGCGCGGGCACACGTGCCTTCTGCGCGGGCGCCGACCTGCAGAGCGGCACCTCCTTCAAGTTCGACTACGCCGCGCCCTACCAGGGCTTCGCCAACCTCTTCCGCCAGGCCCGGCAGTCGACCGTGCCGCTGATCGCGCGCGTCAACGGCGCCTGCATGGCGGGCGGCATGGGCCTCATGGCGATGTGCGACATGGCGGTGGCCAGCAGCCACGCGGTGTTCGGCTTGCCCGAAGTGAAGGTCGGCCTCTTTCCCGCGCAGGTGCTCAGCGTGCTCGGCGGCCTGCTGCCGCGCCGCGTGCTGGCCGAGATGTGCATCACCGGCGAGCCCATAGACGCGGCACAGGCGCTGGAACTGAATCTCGTCAACCGCGTGAGCGACGACGTCGACGAGAGCGTCGACTGGCTGCTCGGCCGCATGCTCGACAAGTCGCCCGCAGCCATCCGCCGCGGCCTCTACACCATGAAGAAGATCGAGGCCATGGCCTTCGAGGAATCGATGGCCTTCACCGAAAGCCAGATCGGCCTGTTCGCGCTCACCGAGGACGCGGCCGAAGGACAGCTCGCCTTCCGCGAGAAGCGCAAGCCGCAGTGGAGCGGACGATGAGCGGCAGCGGCAACATCGACGAACGCATCGTCCGCATCGGCGGCGCCTCGGGCTTCTGGGGCGACAGCAGCGTGGGCGCGCCGCAGCTCGTGGCCAGCGGCCGGATCGACTACCTCGTGTTCGACTACCTCGCCGAACTCACCATGTCGATCCTCGCGGGCGCGCGGCTCAAGAAGCCGGAGCTCGGCTACGCCACCGACTTCGTCTCGGTGGCGATGAAGGCCGTGCTGAAAGACGTCGTGGAACAGGGCATCCGCGTGGTGAGCAACGCGGGCGGCGTCAACCCGCAAGGCTGCGCCGATGCATTGGCCGCGCTCGCGGCCGAACAGGGCATCGCACTGAAGATCGCCGTAGTGAGCGGCGACGACGTGTCGCCGCTGCTGCCCGGGCTGCGCAAGTCGCAACCGCCGGTGCGCGAACTTCAGAACGGCGCCGCGCTGCCCGAGCGCGTGCTCACCGCCAACGCCTACCTCGGCGCGCAGCCCATAAGGGCCGCGCTCGATGCGGGCGCGCAGGTCGTCATCACCGGCCGCTGTGTCGACTCGGCCGTCACGCTCGGCGTGCTCATGCATGAATTCGAGTGGCAGCAGGACGATCTCGACCTGCTCGCCGCGGGCAGCCTCGCGGGCCACATCATCGAATGCGGCTGCCAGGCCACGGGTGGCCTGCACACCGACTGGGACACCGTGCCCGACTGGCCCGACATCGGCTACCCCATCGTCGAATGCAGCGCCGACGGCAGCTTCATAGTCACCAAGCCCGCGGGCACCGGCGGCAAGGTCACGCCCGCGGTGGTGGGCGAGCAGATGCTCTACGAGATCGGCGACCCCGCCGCCTACCTGCTGCCCGACGTGGTGGCCGACTTCACGCAGGTGCGCATCGAGCAGGCCGGTGAGCACCGCGTGCGCGTGCACGGCGCTCGCGGCCATGCACCGACTGCGAGCTACAAGGTCAGCGCCACCTACGTTGACGGCTTCAAGACGGCGGCGCAGCTCACCATCGTGGGCTTCGACGCTGTGGCGAAGGCGAAGCGAACGGGCGAAGCTATCCTCGCGCGCACCGGCGCGCTCTTCTCGCAGTACGGCTTCGGCCCCTACAGCGGCACGCAGCTCGAAGTGCTGGGCGCGGAGTCCTGCTACGGACCGCACGCGCGCGCATCGCAGACGCGCGAAGCGGTGCTGCGGCTTGCGGTGACGCACCCGCGCAAAGAAGCTCTGGAACTGTTCGTGCGTGAGGTCGCTCCGGCCGGTACATCGTGGGCCCCGGGCACTACCGGCGCGGGTGGCGGACGCGCCTCGGTTTCCCCATCGATCCGTCAGTACGCGTTCCTGCTCGACAAATCACTGGTCGAGGCATCGGTGGTCATCGATGGAAAGCGCATCGATGTTCCCCGCCCCCAAGTCCCGTCGCCAGCCGAGGTGGCCAAGCCCACCTCTTCGCCTGCCAGAGCCATCAAGACGGAGATCACGGCTTCCGATGCCGACAGCATCGAAGTACCGCTGCTGCGCCTGGCCTGGGCCCGCAGCGGCGACAAGGGCGACACCTCGAACATCGGCGTCATCGCACGTCACCCTGCCCTGCTGCCGCTGCTGCGCGAGCAGCTCACCGAAGCGCGCGTGGCCGAATGGCTCGCGCACCTGGTCAAGGGCCGCGTCACGCGCTACGAGGTGCCCGGCATCGACGCCTTCAACTTCGTCTGCGAGCAGGCGCTGGGCGGCGGCGGCATGGCCTCGCTGCGCAACGATCCGCTCGGCAAGGGCATGGGCCAGATCCTGCTGGCCATGCCGGTGCGCGTGAGCCCGGCACTGCTGGCGCTGCTCGCCTAGCACCAATCCGTCAACCGTGCGACAGCAGGGTTGAGGCGGCGCGCTTAGCCTTGCGCCCCGTATCAACTCTGCTTTCGATCGCACGATGTCCACCCTTTTCGACCCCGTACAGGCCGGCGACCTGAAGCTCGCCAACCGCATCGTCATGGCGCCGCTCACGCGCAACCGCTCGCCGAACGCCATTCCGCCCGACATCGCCGCCACCTACTATGCGCAGCGCGCCAGTGCGGGCCTGCTCATCACCGAAGCCACCGCCATCAGCCACCAGGGCCAGGGCTACTCCGACGTGCCCGGCCTCTACGGCACCGAGCAGCTCGACAGCTGGAAGCGCGTGACCGAAGCCGTGCACGCCAAGGGCGGCAAGATCGTGGTGCAGCTGTGGCACGTGGGCCGCGTCTCGCACAACGAACTGCAACCCGGTGGCGGAAAGCCCGTCGCCCCCTCGGCCATCACCGCCAAGACCAAGACCGTGCTCATCAAGGACGGCGTGCCCACCTTCGTCGACACCTCCGAGCCGCGCGCGCTGGACGCCGGCGAACTGCCGGGCATCGTCCACTCCTACGCGGTTGCCGCCCGCAGCGCCGTGGAAACCGCAGGCTTCGACGGCGTGGAAGTCCACGGCGCCAACGGCTACCTGCTCGACCAGTTCCTGAAGGACGGCAGCAACAAGCGCACCGACGACTACGGCGGCAGCATCGAGAACCGCGCCCGCCTGCTGCTCGAGGTCACGCGCGCCGTGGTCGACGCCGTCGGCGGCGGCAAGACCGGCATCCGCCTGTCGCCCGTCACGCCCGCCAACGACGCGCACGACAGCGACCCGCAGCCGCTCTTCAACTACGTGGTGAAGCAGCTCGCCACGCTCGGCCTGGCCTACATCCACATCATCGAAGGCGCCACCGGCGGCCCGCGCGAGATCGAGGACCGCCCCTTCGACTACGAGGCCCTCAAGGCCGCGTACCGCGAAGCCGGCGGCAAGGGCGCATGGATGGTCAACAACGGCTACGACAAGCCGCTGGCCGAGGAAGCGTTGAAGGAAGGCGACGACCTCGTGGCCTTCGGAAAGCCCTTCATCTCCAACCCCGACCTCGTGCGCCGCCTGCGCGAGAACGCGCCGCTGAATCCGCTCGACAAGGCCACCATGTACGGCGGCGGCGCCAAGGGCTACACGGACTATCCGGCGCTGGCCTGAAGCCGGAAGCGGCCATGGCAAGATGCGGCGGACCCGTTCGTCCGCCGCCAGCAAGGAAGGAGAAATGCCATGGCCCGCATCGCGCAACGACTGGCCGATTCAGGCCTCGTATTGCCACCCGCAGTCACGCCGCCTCCCGGCGTCGTGCTGCCATTCCGGTTCGTGCGCATCGTCGGCCGGCGCGCACTGATCTCGGGCCATGGCCCGCTCAATGCCGACGGCACCATCGCTGCGCCGCTGGGCAAGCTGGGCCGCGAGCTGAGCGTCGAACAGGGCTACACCGCCGCTCGGCTCACCGCGCTCGCGATGCTGGGCAGCCTGCAGCGCGCCCTCGGCGACCTGGACCGCATCACCGCATGGACGCGCGTGTTCGGCATGGTCGCCTGCGCACCGGGCTTCGACAAACAGCCGGCCGTCATCAACGGCTTCTCCGATCTCATCCTCGAAGTCTTCGGCCCCGACATCGGAGCGCATTCGCGCAGCGCGGTGGGCATGGCGGAGCTGCCTTTCAACATTCCGGTGGAGATCGAAGGCGAGGTGGAGTTCGACGCATGAGCACCACGCCCTGGACACTGCGGCGTGCCGATGTTGCTGATGCCACGGCCATCACCGAATGCGCCGTGGAAGCCTTTCGCCACTACATTCCGCGCCTCGGCCTCACGCCCATTCCGATGACGAAGGACTATGGCGCGGCGATCGCGAACGCGCAGGTCTGGGTGGCGCAACAGGAGAAGCGCATCGTCGCAGCGCTGGTGCTCGACATCACCGAAGAGGGCTTCCTTATCGACGTGATCGCGGTGCGCCCCGCGCAGCAGGGCACGGGCGTGGGCCGCGCGTTGCTCGAACTGGCGGAACAGGAGGCGCTGCGGCAGGGCCATGACTCCATCCATCTCTTCACCAACGAGAAGATGACCGAGAACCGCGCGCTCTACGAGCGCATCGGCTACGTCGAATACAAGCGCCTCGCGCTCGCGCAGCGCACCCGCGTGTTCATGCGCAAGCCGTTGAAGTGAGATCTTCTGCGATGCAGCTGGAACGCATTCATCACGTCGCCATCATCTGCGCCGACTACGCGGTGTCGAAGCGCTTCTACACCGAGGTGCTGGGCCTGCACGTGGTGGCCGAGAACTACCGCGCCGCGCGCGATTCGTACAAGCTCGATCTCGCCCTGCCCGACGGCTCGCAGATCGAGCTCTTCTCCTTCCCCGGCGCGCCCGCGCGGCCTACCCGGCCCGAGGCACAGGGACTGCGGCACCTGTCCTTCGAAGTGCACGATGTGCAAGCCGCCGCCGACGAACTCGCGGCGCAGGGCATTGCGGTGGAGCCCTTGCGCATCGACGAATACACCGGCCGGCGCTTCACCTTCTTCGCCGATCCCGATGGGCTGCCGCTCGAACTCTACGAGGCCGCGCCGGGCAAGGAACTCGAAGCGCTGCTGCTGGAGCTCGAAGGCGCGCTGCATCTGCGCGAGGTGCGTGCGAGCGCTGCACGGCTGGAAGAACTGCTCGATGACGACTTCCACGAACTCGGCGTCTCGGGCACTGTATGGACGCGCGCCGCCATCATCGAGGCGCTGCGCGACGAAGCCTTCTCCGAACGCACGATCTCGGACTTCCGCGTGCTGCGCATGGCCCCCGATGTGGCGCTGGTCACCTACCGCGCGCGCCGGGAAGTCATTCCACAGCGCCCGGCGGCCCACTCCCTGCGCAGCTCGCTATGGAAGCGGCGCGCGGGCCGCTGGCGCATGGCCTTCCACCAGGGCACGCCGCTCGCCTGAGCGCTCAGGCGACTTCACCGAACGCCACGCTCACCCGCAGGCCCGTGGGCTCCGCTGCTTCGAGCCGCAGCTCGGCCCCCAGCAGCTCCGCATAGCGCGAGACGATCGACAGGCCCAGCCCGGAACCCTGCCCCAGCTTCTCTCCTGCAGGGCCTTGCGCCCACCGCTGCATCAAGGCGCGCTGGGCTTCGAGCGGAATGCCGGGCCCGTCGTCGATCACGCTCAGCGTGTGGCCCGCGAGCTCTACGGTGATGGTGCGGCCTCCATAGCGCAGCGCGTTGTCGATCAGGTTGTCGAGGATGCCCTCGACCAGCGCCTCGTTGGCCTGCACCACCACGACGTCGTCGAGACCGCGCGCGCCCAGGTCGACGCCGCGCGCATCGGCACGCCCCAGGTGCCGAAGCACCGTCTGCTCGGCCAGCACGTCGAGCCGCACAGGCACGCGCTTGAGCTCGGTGCGGGCCTCCTCGGCCAATGCGAGCGCCAGCAACTGGTCGATGAGGTGGCTGGCGCGCGCCTGCCGCTCCGACACGCGCTCGAGCTGCTCGCGCCACACATGGGTGTCCTGCTGCGCCAGCCCGTATTCGGCCAGTGCGCGGATGCCCGCCAGCGGCGTGCGCAGCTCATGCGCCACGTTGCCGACGAACTCGCGCTGCGCCTGCACGCTGTTGCCCAGGCGCTCGAACAGCGAGTTGACCGCATTGCCCAGGCGCTGGATCTCGCGCGAAGTCTGCGCCACCGCCACCGGAGAGAGGTCGCGCACGTCGCGCCGGTCGAGCGCGCGCTGCAGGTCGCCCAGCGGCCGCAGGTCGCTGCGGATGCCGTACCAGAGCCATATCGCGAGCAGTATCAGCAGCACGATCTGCGGCGCGAGCGCATAGCCCAACAGCTGCCGCACGAGCGCGGCGCGGCTCAGCGTGGTCTGCGCAATGATCACGCGATAGGGCATGCTGATGTCGGGCTCGGCGTCATGCTCGAGCACCACCGCGCGCAGCGTGCTGCCCTCGTAGTTCACGTCGGAGAAGCGGTAGCGCGAGCCGTCCACCGGCAGCGGCGCCTGCAGGCCCGCCTGGCCGGAGATCAGCGAGCCGTCGAGCCGCTGCACCGCGAAGTACACCTTGTCGACTTGGTCGAAGAGCACGGTGGCCACTTCGCGCGGCGTGAGCATCAGCTCGATGCCGCGCTCGCCCGCCTGCACGTTGGCCGACAGCGCATAGGCGTCGTCGAGCATGCCTCGGTCGAAGGCCTGTTCGGAGAAGTAGTTGGCGATGACCAGCGCGATGACCGCACCCACCATCCACGTGAGCGCCAGCGGCACCAGCACGTTGCGCAGCACGCGCTGCGTGAGCGAAGGCGCGCGCACCGCAGCCGGCTGCGATTCGGCGATGGTCTGTTGCTGCTGCCCGTTCACGCGCGGACCGGCGTCGATCACACCTCGGCTTCGAGCAGGTAGCCGATGCCGCGCAGCGTGCGGATGCTCGCGCCCGTGCCCTGCAGCTTCTTGCGCAGGCGCGAGATGAAGGCCTCGAGCGCGTTGTCGCCGAGCGACTCATCGAAGCTGGACAGCTTGTCGGACAGCGCACGCTTGCTCACCGTACGGCCCGGCGGGCTCATGAGCTCCCAGAGCACCTCGAACTCGCGCGCGGGCAGGTCGAGCGGCCCGCTCGCGGTGGAGAAGCGCCGCGCCTTGCGGTCGAGCTTGAGCTGGCCCAGCAGCACGATGTCTTCCGTGCCCTTGGCACGGCGCACCAGTGCACGAAGGCGCGCTTCGACCTCTGCCAGGTCGAAGGGCTTGCCGAGGTAGTCGTCGGCACCCGCGTCGAGGCCGGCGATGCGTTCCTCGGTACGCCCTCGCGCCGTGAGCACGAGCACGGGCGTGCGGTCGCCGCGCGCGCGTGCCTGCCGAAGCGCGGTGAGGCCGCTCGCGAGGCCGCTGGTCGGGCTCGCGGTGGCGGGCAGGTTGAGGTCGAGCAGCACCGCATCGAAGGGCTGCACGCGCCACAGGTGATCGGCGTCTTCCACGTTGGTGGAAACGTCGACACGGTGGCCTGCATCGGCAAGGCTGCGCACCATCACATCGCGCAGAACGGTGTCGTCTTCGACAAGCAGAATTCGCATGGTCTTTGAATGGTTGGGGGTAATCTGCCTTGCGAACGACGGGTCAGCGGCCGGTCAGTCGCTCCAAGCGATAAACGCAACATGAGCATACGACAGCACGATGAATCACGGGCCACTTTCATGGCCTGCGCCACACGATGAGTGCGCGCGAACCCTCCGATCTGCTGAGCCTGGTTCCCCCGGAGGTGCAACGCACCGCCGTGGTCCTGCTGCATGGTTTATGCAGCACGCCTGACGAGTTGCTGACCGTGCAGTCCGCACTGCGCAGCCGGGGCTATCCAGTCCATCCGCTGTCAATCGAGGGTTACTCGTTCGACGCCAGCGCGCCGATGCAGCGCGCGGCGCCGTACGAACGCTGGCTCGACGCGATCCAGGCACAGGTGAAGTCGCTGCGCGAGCGGCACGACCGCGTGATGCTGGTCGGCATCTCGGCGGGCTCCTCGCTGGCACTGGGCGCGGCCATCCGCTGCGGCAGCGAAGTCGATGCGCTGGTGCTCATGTCGACCACGCTGCGCTTCGACGGCTGGGCCATTCCGCGCACGCAGTTCCTGCTGCCGCTGGCCTTCTACACGCCGCTGGGCAGGCTCTGGCAATACCGCGAACGCCCGCCCTATGGCGTGAAGAACGAGCGCGTGCGCGCCTGGATCGAGCGCGAGCTGCGCCACCGCAAGATCTCGCGCGCAGGCAGCTCGGTCATCGGCGTGGGCCACCTGCGCGAGCACGACAGGCTCATCCGCCATGTGCGCCGCAACCTGCACGGCGTGCAGTGCGGCAACGTGCTGGCGCTGCACGCCCAGCAGGACGAGGTGGCCAGCGTGGCCAACCTGGGCATCCTCGCGCGCGGCCTGCGCTGCCGCGCGTTCCGTGCCGTCGTGGTCGCCAACAGCTACCACATGATCACCATCGACAACGATCGTCAACAGGTCGTGAGCGAAACAGTGTCATTCGTCGACGCGGTGGCGCATGGCACGATGCCCGAGCATCCGCTGTACGCCTGACAACTTCGACCACGTCCGAAAGGAAAGCATTTCCATGTCTTCTTCCGATCTCTCCTCGCCCACCTTCAACAGCATCGCGGCAATCCTGCAGACCGACTTCCGCGTCGACCCCGCAGCCATCTCGCCCGCCACCGCGCTGACCGACCTCGGCCTCGACTCGCTCGCGCTGATGGAGTTCGTCTTCGCCGTCGAGGACGCTTTCCACCTGCGCATTCCCGAAGAGCGTCTCGACCCGCGCGAAGCCGGCATCACGCTGCAGCGCCTGTGCGAAGTGATCGACGCGGAGAGCGCCGGCGCTGTTGCGGCCCAGCCCGCCGAAGCAACCGCATGAGCAGCGGCGCCGCTCACTCCGTGCTCGCGGCCTCCGCCGCGCGCGCCGCATCCGCACCCGTGCGTGTGAGCGGCATCGGCTTCGTCACGCCCATCGGCCGCACCGTGGAGGCCTTCGACGAGGCCCTGTTCGCGGGGCGCTCTGCCGTGCGCGCGCAGACGCTGGAGATCAAGGGCATGGACCCGATGACGCTGGCCGTCGCGGCCTGCGACTTCGACTCGAACGGCGTACGCAGCACCTCCCGCCTGCCACTGGACCGCGGCACCGCCATGGCACTGGCCGCCGCGCAGGACGCCGCCGGCGAAGCGAAGATCGACCTCGACAGCATCGACCGCGACCGTCTCGGCATCTTCTGGGGCAGCGGCCTCGCGGGCGCCGGCACCTTCGACAACACCACCAGCACGCTCTACGGCGAACAGCGCCGCATGCGCCCGACCACCGTGCTCACCGTGATGCCCAACGCCGCCGTGGCCGAGCTCGCCCTGCACTTCGGCGCGCGCGGCTCGGCCATCGCCTATGCCTGTGCCTGCGCCTCCTCGGCCGTGGCCATCGGCGAGGCGATGCGCGCCATCCGCGGCGGCTGGATCGACGTCGCCGTCGTCGGCGGCCACGACGCCATGCTCACGCCCGGCGTGATGGCCAGCTGGCACGCCATGCGCGTGATGGCGCCGCCGCCGGCGGATGCGCCTTCGACCGCCTGCCGCCCTTTCTCGGGCGACCGCGCGGGCTTCGCCATCGGCGAGGGCGCCGCCGCGCTGGTGCTCGAATCCGAAGCGCACGCCGCCGCCCGCGGCGCCGGAGCCGCGCCCTTCGTTCTCGCCGGCTACGCCACCAACTGCGACGGCACGCACATCACCAACCCCGACACCGCGGGCCAGGTGCGCGTGATGCGCGCCGCGCTGCGCGACGCGGGCATCGAGCCTTCCGAGATCGGCCACATCAACGCGCACGGTACGGCCACCTCGGCCGGCGATGCAGCCGAGGCCGCGTCGATCCGCGAAGTGTTCGGCAACACCGTGCCGGTGAGCGCGACCAAGGCGATCCACGGCCACGTGCTCGGCGGCGGCGGCGCGATCGAGCTCGTCGCGACGCTGCGCGCGCTGGCACGCGAAGCGCTGCCGCCCATCGCCAATCTGCAGACGCCCGACGCCGCCTTCGATCTCGACTTCGTGCAAGGCGAGGCTCGCGAGGCCAAGGGCATGCGTTACGCACTGTCCAATTCCTTCGCTTTTGGCGGCACCAACGCCGTCATCGTGGCCGGCCGCGCGTCCGATCGCTGAAGATTCACTGAACGCTTCCTGAAAAATCGCGCGGTGCACCGGCTGGTTGTTTTCGTCGTGCCGGTGTTCGCGCTGCTCATGGCGTGCGAGTTCGCATGGGGCTGGCTGAAGCGGCGCAACACCTACCGCTTCGGCGACACCATCGGCAGCCTCAGCCAGGGACTGCTGAGCCAGGCGCTCTCGGTGTGCACGCAGCTCTTCCAGATCGGCCTCTACGCACTGATCTATCCGCTGGTCGCGATCTGGACGCAGTCCGCCTTCTGGGACAGCGCCATGGGCTGGATCGCTGCGGTGCTGCTGTTCGACTTCTTCGACTACTGGCTGCACCGCGCGGGACACGAGTCGGCCGTGTTCTGGGCCGCGCACTCGGTGCACCACCAGAGCCAGCACTTCAACTTCTCCACCGCGCTGCGGCAGGAAAGCACGGTGGCATTCCTCGGCTGGGCCTTCTACCTGCCGATGGCGGTGATCGGCGTGCCGCCGGAGCAGTTCGGGCTCGCGGGGCTGATCGTGCTGGTCTACCAGTTCTGGATTCACACAGAGCACATCGGCAAGCTGGGCTGGTTCGACCGCGTGTTCTCCTCTCCGTCGAACCACCGCGTGCATCACGCGGTGAACGACCAGTACATCGACCGCAACTACGGCGGCATGCTCGTGGTGTGGGACCGCATGTTCGGCACCTTCGCCGAAGAGACCGAACGGTGCGTCTACGGCACGCGCAAGGCGCTCACGAGCTTCGACCCGATGCGCGCGATCCTCGGTCCCTACATGCCGCTGCTGCGCGATGCCTGGCACACGAAGCGCTGGCGAGACAAGATCGCCGTGTGGTTCAAGCCGCCGGGCTGGCGGCCGGCCGACGTGGCTGCGCGCTTTCCGGAACCCGCGTTCTCGCTGGAAAAAGCCATGCACATCCACGCCCCCGTGCTCACGCGTCCACAGGTCGCGTCGGCCGCCCTCCACTTCGCATGCTGGGTCGGCGTGACGCTGGCCTTTCTCTGGCGCGCGGACGATCTCGCCTTCCACACCGGGCTGACGCTTCTTGCACTCTCGGTCGGCGGCTTCTGGTCCATCGGCGCAGTGCTCGATTCGCGGCTGCGTCTGCGATGGGCCTGGTGCGCGCAGGCAGCGCTTCTCGCCATCTCGGCGGTACTGCTCTTCGGCTGACCGCCACGCATACGCCGCCCGCTATGCTCGGCGCCTTCACCGTTGCGGGGCACCCATCATGCGCAGGCTGGCCACTTCCGAAGACATCGACACCGTCTTCGCCCTCTACATGCACGAGAAGGTCGTGCCCTACCTGGGCTACGACCCGATGCCGCTGGAAGACTTCAAGCCGATCTACCGGCAGCTGCTCGATGGTGGCGACTTCTTCGTCTACGAACGCGACGGCCGCATCGCCGGCTTCTACCGCGCCTCGCGCTACCCGGGCCGTGTGCGGCATGTGGCCAGCCTCGGCACGCTGGCTGTAAACCCCGCACTGCATGGCCAGGGCATCGCGCTGGCGATGGTCACGGATGCGATCGAGCGGCTGAAAGCGGACGGCGTCAGGCGCATCGAGCTCATCGTGGAAAGCGACAACGCACCGGCGCTGCGCTTCTACGAAAAGCTCGGCTTCGAACGCGAAGGCACGCTGCGCAGGTTCTACAAGCGCGCCACGGATGCGCAGGCCATCGACGACCACATCATGGCGCTGCTGCTCGACTGAGCGGCAGGCTCAGGGCTTCCAGCGCCGCAGCAGCAGCGCATTCGCCATCACGCTCACGCTCGACAGCGCCATCGCCGCGCCGGCCACCACCGGGCTCAGCAGGCCGAAGGCGGCGAGCGGAATGCCGGCGACGTTGTAGGCGAAGGCCCAGAACAGGTTCTGCCTGATCTTCGCCACCGTGCGGCCCGAAAGCTCGAAGGCCTGCGCGACCAGCGCGAGATCGCCACGCATGAGCGTGATGCCGGCTGCTTCCATCGCCACGTCGGTGCCGCCGCCCGAAGGCGCCATCGCGATGCCGACATCGGCCGCTGCCAGTGCAGGTGCATCGTTGGCGCCATCGCCGACCATCGCGACGACATGTCCGTTGCTCCTGAGCGCGGCGACCTGCGCGGCCTTGTCTGCAGGCAGCACATCGGCGCGCACATCCTCGGCCGCGATGCCCAGCCGTGCAGCCATGGCCTGCGCCGCGCGCAGGTTGTCGCCCGAGATCATCACCACGCGCAGACCACGTGCACGCAGCGTGCGGATGGCTTCGGCGGCCTGTGGCTTGGGCTCGTCGGCGAAGGCGAGCAGGGCCTGCACCTGCGCGGCACCGGCTTCGTCGAAGCGCAGCAGCGCGGAAACCGTCGCGCCTTGCGATTGCAGGCGCTCCACTTCTTCGGCATTTGGCATCGCATCGAGCTCACGGCACCAGCGCAGGCTGGCGATGGCCCATTGGACGCCCTCGACTTCACCGCGCACGCCACGGCCCGGCGAAGCCTGCATCGCACCCAGCGCTGGCACCTGCAGGTTGCGCTGCGCGGCGGCCGACAGCACGGCCTTGGCCAGCGGATGCTCGCTGCCGCCTTGCAGGCTGGCGGCGGTGGCCAGCAACTGGTCTTGCGAGGCCGAGGCGCCGGCCACTGGCACCAGCGCGGTGAGCACCGGACGGCCGATGGTCAGCGTGCCGGTCTTGTCGAAGGCGACGGTATCGACGCGGTGGGCGATCTCCAGGGCACGCGCATCCTTGATCAGAACGCCATGCCGAGCCGCCACGCCGGTGCCCGCCATCACAGCCACGGGCGTTGCAAGGCCCAGCGCACATGGACAGGCGATGACGAGCACCGCCACCGCATGGATCAGCGCGGTCTCGATGCCGGCGCCCGCCAGCATCCAGCCCGCGAAGGTGGCCAGCGCGATCAGCAGCACAACCGGCACGAACACGGCGGCGACCTTGTCCACCAGCCGCTGGATGGGCGCCTTCGCGGCCTGCGCGTCCTCGACCAGGCGGATGATGCGCGCCAGCACGCTCTCGGAGCCGACCGCGCTCACCTCGACGACCATGCGGCCGTCGCCGTTCACCGCGCCACCGGTCAGCGCATCGCCCGGGCCCTTGGCCACAGGCAGCGGCTCGCCGGTGAGCATCGATTCGTCAACCTCGGAATGTCCTTCGACCACCTTCGCGTCGGCCGGTACGCGCTCGCCGGGACGCACCGCGAGACGGTCGCCCACCATCACCTCGGCCAGCGGCACGTCGCTTTCCTTGCCGCGTGCGTCGAGCAGGTGCGCCACCTCGGGCCGCAATTGCTGCAGCGCGCGGATCGCGGACGTGGCCTGGCGCTTGGCGCGCGCCTCCAGCCACTTGCCGAGCAGAACCAGCGTGATCACCACCGCCGAAGCCTCGAAGTACAGGTGCGGCACCATGCCGTGGCCCGCATGCTCGCCGGTGGTCGCACGCCACCAGAGCCATAGCGAAAGCCCGAAGGCCGCGCTGGTGCCAAGTGCGACCAGCAGATCCATGTTGCCGGTGCGCGCCTTCACTGCATGCCAGCCCGCGCGATAGAAGCGCGCGCCCAGCCAGAACTGCACCGGCGTCGCGAGCAGCAGTTGCACCCACGGCGGCAGCATCCAGTCGAGCCCGATGAGGTCGCCCAGCATCGGCGCCATCAGCGGAATCGACAGCGCAAGGCCGATGGCGACCGGGGCGAAGCCGGCCCAGGGCGACAGCGTTGCTTCGTCCGCGGCCTCGCTCGCCGCCCGAGGCTCGTAACCGGCGGCGCGCACGGCGCGGCGCAGCCGGACATCCATGTCATCGTCGCCGGACGTCACCACGCGGGCCGATTCGGTCGCGAGATTCACGCTCACGTCCTGCACGCCGGGCACGTTCTTCAAGGCACGCTCGACGCGCATGACGCAGGAGGCGCAGGTCATCCCGCCGACGGACAGGTCGAGCGTGGCGGTACCGGGGGTTTGCTGGAGCTGAAGTTTTTCCATGTGCCGAGGCTAAAGCCTCACACCATGTCAAGGTCAAGCGGAAAAATTCAGAGCCCCTGCGCTGAACATTGACATCGTGAGAGGGTTCAAACTGCGGGTTCCCCGGTCGTCAGGCCGGCCACTTCTCTTTACCAGCTACTTTCAAGGAGCAACACGATGAGCCAGAAATTCCAGGTCACGGGCATGAGCTGCGGCCACTGCGCGAACGCAGTGCAGAACGCGGTGCAAACGGTGGATCCCGAAGCGCAGGTCACGGTCGATCTGGAAACGGGCCATGTCGACGTGCTGAGCGAGCAGCCGCGCAAGGACATCGTGGCCGCGATCGAGAACGCGGGGTACGCGGTTCAATGACGATGAGCCAGGTTTCCATCGGCGAAGCCGCGCAGCGCTCGGGCGTGTCGGCCCGCATGGTCCGCCACTACGAGAGCCTGGGCCTGCTGCCGGCGGTGGCGCGCACCGAAAGCGGCTATCGCCAGTACGGCGAGGCCGACATCCACACGCTGCGCTTCATCAAGCGCTCGCGCGACCTCGGCTTCTCGATGGAGGAAATCGCCGAATTGGTCGGGCTGTGGAACAACCGGCGCCGCGCCAGCTCGAGCGTGAAGCGCATCGCCGAGAAGCACCTTGGCGAACTGGAGCAGCGCATCGCCGACATGCAGTCCATGCGCAGCACGCTGGCGCACCTGGTGCACTGCTGCCACGGGGACGCGCGCCCCGAATGCCCGATCCTCGACGACCTGGCGAACTAGGTACTCCCCCAGGCTTCGCGCACTTCGTGTCGCTTCGCCTACCCCCTCGCCGGGGGCAACACCTGTGGCCCGGCGAAGCCGGTTCCACGATGTTCCTGGAATAAGTCCTTCAAGCGCCGCGCACCAAGGACAAGACCTTGCCCGCATCCAGCGTGCGGGCCTTTTCCTGGATCGCCGGCAGGTACTGCGTCTGCAGGCTCTGCCCTTCCTTCACCACGCCCGAGAACGCGTCCTTCAGCATCTGCGCCGAGAGCGTGCGACCGCCAGCGTAATAGCGTTTTGCCACGTGCCCCAGCGCGTAGGTCGACGCGAAGCTCATCCCCGAGCTCACAGCCTGGTTGCCGAGGCCGCGCAGCAGGCCGCCGCCGACCTTGCCGAGCAAGCCGCCGAGCAGCTTGCGCCCGGCCTGCTCCAGGTACTGCGAGGTAAGGCCAACCCCGACGGTCGCGAGGAAATCCTTGATGTGTCCGCTGTCCAGCTGGTAGCCGTAGGCCTGGCCGATGCGGTAGACCAGCTTCATCTGCAGCGGAATGATCGCCATGGTCGATAGCGTCTCGGGCAGCAGCTCGAGCGCGCCGTTGAGGATGGAGGCGTTGAGGATGGACTTGTCCAGCTCCGCCGTGTCGGGACTCTTCGGCGCTGCAGGCACCGATGCGGCCGCCGCAGTGGCGGCCACCGGCACCGCGGCGATTTCTTCCGCCTGCTGCGAGAACGCGGCCGCCGAGGCGTCCAGGCCCAGCGAGGTGCGCACGTCCGCCAGGAACATCCGCTCCGCCTCCGACTGCGTGCCGTCCGCGTCGCAGACGCACACCGCCATTTCGTAGGCGAGCTGCCTCGCTTCCGGACTCTTGAGCTCGCCCGCCACCGACGCCAGCGACACCCGCTTCATCAGCACGTCCTGGTAGAGCGTCGGCAGGTTCAGCCCGTCGGCCTGCGACAGGCCTTCCGCGATGCGCTTGATCTCGGCGCGCTCGCGCTCGTGCTTCTCGCCGTCCACGAAGGCGGCCAGCAGGCTCAGGGTAACGATCGACTTTGTTTCAGAAGGTGTCATGTTCGATATTTCCGCAATTTCAATGATCCGGTGGGGTCGTGGCTGCGGTCCGAAGGTTCCGTCGGGCGTTCTCCCCACAAACCTTGGGCAACTCTGTGGATAACGTCGGCACTTCTGTGTAGGGGTCTTGCAAGTTATTGATTTCAAATGGAAATCTACGGTTTGCCCAAATTTTCAGCAATGAATTTCTCCGGGCGAAAACCGTCTTTCGCAGATTTCTGAAGTGCCGTCAAAGGACAAGTCTGGGGACATTTCTTGAACAAGGCATGGTTTATCCACAGGCCCGAAGGGTTACCCAATGTTGTCCATGTCGCGCGTACAAACCGGAAGCGCGGCTGCGCACAGTGACAGCGGCATGACAAGTGCTTGTCGCATAACGAAAAAAAGGGCATGTCCACAGAGGGGGGCGACCCTTATCTACTACTACTAATTTGAATAAGAAAAACAAGAAGACAAGAAGAGGAAAAGCCGCGCCCGAAAAAAACGCCGCGAATGGCCGCGCCGGTCCCGGAAGCTGGGGGCGAACCGGCCCTCCCGGCCGGTCCTCCCCTCGGTAACATCCGTGGATGAGCTTCAAACCCCGGATCCTGATCGCCGAAGACGAGTCGGGCATCGCCGACACGCTGCAATACGTCCTGAAAAGCGACGGATTCATCCCTGTCTGGTGCGCCACGGCCGAGGAAGCGATCGCCCAGTTCGCGCAGGAACCACCGGCGCTGGCCATCCTGGACATCGGACTGCCCGACCTCAACGGTTTCGAGCTCTTCAAGCGCCTGCAGGCGCTCAACCAGTCCATGGGAGGACCGGAGGTGCCCATGGTGTTCCTTACGGCCCGCAGCGACGAAATAGACCGCGTGGTGGGCCTCGAACTGGGCGCCGACGACTACATCGCCAAGCCCTTTTCTCCAAGGGAGCTGGTCGCGCGCGTGCGGACCATCCTGCGGCGCAGTGCCAGGAGCGGCTCAGGCGCCCCCCAAGGCGCCGCGGGCACGAATCACGTGGGGGGGCATCAAACTTCCGCGAACGGCGCTCCTGCGGGCTCCCAGGCCCCCGTATCGCCCTTCGCACTGGATACCGAGCGCATGCAGATTCGCTACTACGGCCGGCTGCTCGAACTCTCGCGCTATGAATACGGCCTGCTGAGACTCCTGGTGCAGCGCCCCGGCCGCGTCTTCACGCGCGATGAAATGCTCGAACTCGTCTGGGACGACTCCAGCGACAGCTTCGACCGAACCGTCGATGCCCACATCAAGACCCTGCGCGCCAAGCTCAAGGCGATCGCGCCGGAAGTGGAGCCGATCCGCACGCTGCGCGGCACCGGCTACGCGCTGAACGAAGAACTGCCCGCCAAGGCGTCGTGACACGGCGCACGCGCATCTTCATCGGGATCCTGCTGATCTACACGGCGGGCATCGCCTTCCTTCTCTATCGCGTCGTCTCCGATATCGATCCCCGCTATCGCGAATCCGCCGAGGAATCGCTGGTAGAAACCTCGCAGCTCGTGGCCAGCCTGGTCGAGCAGGACGTGATCGCCGGCGCCATCAACACCGCGCGGCTGGAGCCTTTGTTCCGCACCGTCTACGCGCGCGAGTTCTCGGCGCAGATCTACAACCTGCACAAGAGCCGCGTCGAGCTGCGCGTGTACGTCACCGACCGCAACGGCCGCGTCATGTTCGACTCGCTCGGCAGGCATCTCGGCGCCGACTATTCGAAGTGGAGCGACGTGAGCCGCACGCTCGCCGGCCTGTACGGCGCGCGCACGTCGCGCGACGTCGACGGCGATCCGCGCACCTCGGTCATGTACGTGGGCGCGCCGATCCGCTGGAACAACGAGATCGTCGGCATGGTCAGCGTCGGCAAGCCGGTGCAAAGCTTCGGCCAGTTCGTGGAAGACGCGCGCGGGCGCACCATCTGGGTCGGCGTGGGTTCGGCGCTCGCGCTGCTGCTGCTCACCTTGATCGTCTCGGTCTGGCTGGTGCGGCCCTTCGGCCTGATCCGTGACTACTGGACCTGGGTGCGCGCCCAGCGCAGCCTGAGCCTTTCACGCATGGTGAGGCGCGCTATCGACGGCGTGCGCACAGGTTTCAGCGAAATGCGCGACGCGCTCACCGGCCGCAACTACGTGGCCGACTACGTCCAGACCTTCACGCACGAAGTGAAGAGCCCGCTCTCCGCCATTCGCGGCGCGGCCGAGCTGCTGCAGGAACCGTCGATGCCGCACGCCGAGCGCGAACGGTTCCTGAAGAACATCGAGCGCGAGACCCAACGCATCCAGGAAATCGTCGACCGCATGATGGAACTTACCGCGCTGGAGACGCGGCGCGCGCTCGACCGCACGGAGCCGGTGTCGCTCGCCGCGCTGATCGAAGACATCGCCGCGAGCGCGCAGCCTGCGGCCGCGAAGCGCAACATCAGGCTGCTCGTGAACATCCGCAACGAAGCCCGCACCGAGGGCGACCCCTTCCTGCTGCGCCGCGCCATCAGCAACCTGCTCGACAACGCCATCGACTTCTCGCCGCTGGACAGCGAGGTGCTGCTCACCCTCGAAACCACTTCCAAGCTGGCCCGCGTGAGCGTGCGCGACCATGGCCCCGGCATTCCGGATTACGCGCAGGAAAAAGTCTTCGAGAAGTTCTATTCGCTCGCCAGGCCGCACAGCCAGAAGAAGAGCACCGGGCTGGGCCTTGCCTTCGTCAAGGAGATCGCGGCCTTGCACCACGGCCGCATCGACCTGGGCAACGCATCGCGCGGCGGGGCGGTGGCTACGCTGACGTTGCCGTTGTCGTCATCGCATCACTGAGCGGATTTCGACAAGCTCGGGGCGCGGCGGCAGCGAATCCGGCTGGCGCAGATCCCATGCCATGCCGCAGCGCTCGAACAACCTGAGCATCCACCAGCCCGGATCCCATTCGCCGGGCGCGAGTCCCAGCCGGGCCGAGCCTGGATAGGCATGGTGGTTGTTGTGCCAGCTCTCGCCCATGGTCAACAGCGAAGTCCATGGGATGTTGCGTCCCTGTACGGCGGCACCGCGCACCTCGTAATTCATCTCGCCCTGGTTGTGCGCGAACCAGCCGATCAGCCAATGGCCCAGCACGCCGGCAGTGACGCGTGCGCATACGCCCCAGAAGACGAAAGCCCATCCGCCCCAGAGATAAAAGAGCAAGGCGACAGGCAGTTGCTGCAGCATCCAGGTTCTTTCGAGCCAGTGCAGCAAGCGGTCGTTCGCGACGAGAGGCTCGATCCGGATGTCGGGCGGATGCGAGAGATGAAGCTCGCAGTGAAGCTGCCACCAGGCATCCGTCCAGAAACCGCGGCCGTGCCTCAGGTAGTCGTGACAGACCGACAGACGTTGCGCGTAGTCGCGCAACTCGTGCTGGCGAAGAATTCCCAGCGGGCCCGCAAGGCCGACCAGCACGCCGCAATAGATCAACGTGCAGCGCAGCCATCGGGGGCATTGGAAGCTGTGATGAATCAGCTGGCGATGGCTGCCCAGCGAGTGGCCGAACAACAGCACGAACGCGGTGCTGACGACGAAAAGCGCGAATGCATCCCACCGGAAAAAGAAAAAACCGCCAACCAGTGCGGCGGCGGCCATGCCCGAGAACCAGAGCGACTTGACCGGTGCGTACAGAACTTCGCCTTGGCAGACGAAATCGCCCTGTCCCGCGTGAACCCGATGGTGATCGAGACCGGTGGACTGCATTGCAGGAAGCTCAGCGCCCGATCAGCGCGCAATAGGCTTCGCGCGTCTGCGGGCTCACCGCACGCAGTGCCTGCAGGTACTGCGTCTGGTGCTGCCCGATCATGCGCGCCGACGCCACCGTCTTCGATCGGCAATACCAGTGGCAGGTGTGCTGCAGCAGGAACAGTTCGGCCGACATCATGTAGGCCTTGGACTTGGGTGTGCGGCCTGCTTCGTTGCGCATCACGCCGGCGATGCCGCGTGCGTGGATGAGCAACGCCTGGCGCATGTCGAAGGCCGCCGACGGAAAGAACTGGGTGAAGAGCGGAATGGCCACGGGCAGCTTGCTTACGCGGGTGACGGGTTCGGGCATGCGCGAGAACTCGGCTGCGAAGCCATCGATCTGGCCGGAGAGTTTTTCCTCTGTGCTGTCCAGGATCTGCCAGATCTGGCGGCGGCGCTCGGCGTCGTCCTCGCCGAGGCAGCGCATGTAGCCGGATGTGAGGCTCTCCATCAGCTTTTCGATCTGGTAGCGGCCGAGGTGGCTCGCCAGCAGGGCGATGCGCAGGCGTTGTTCCCTGGACTTGAGGATGTAGAAGCCGGCGGCGACGAGCGCCACCAGGGTGAGGATTTCCATGGATGCGGAAGAAGGAGAAAAAGGAAAAGGCGGGAAGCGGTACCGAGTGTAGGCACCGCGAACCCGCCTTCGCTTCCGGTTTCTCGAAGAAGTGCGGCTACCGGAAGAAATCGAGGATCCGGTTGCGTTCCTCCGGCGGGGGCGGCGCACCGACGGGCGCGCCGGTGAGTTGCTCGACCGGCGGCGGCAGCGTGTCGCTGCTCTCCAGGCCCAGGCTCGCCACGTTGTGGCCCGGCGTGAAATCGTCGAAGTACCACTCGCCGTCGATGCTCACCACGCCCTCGGGCTGGGCCGGGTGAGTCACGGGCACGCCCTGCAGCGCGGTCTGCATGTAGCCGGTCCAGATCGGCAGGCTAAGGCTGCCGCCGGTCTCGCCGCGCACGCCGAGCTGGCGCGGCGTGTCGTAGCCGACCCATGCGATGCCGACCATCGTCGGCTGGAAGCCGGCGAACCAGGTGTCGAAGGAATCGTTGGTGGTGCCGGTCTTGCCGTAGAGGTCGTCGCGCTTGAGTGCCTGGTAGGCCTTGAAGCCGGTGCCGTTTCGCACCACGCTCTGCAGCAGCGAGTCCATGATGAAGGCGTTGCGCTGCGGGATGGCGCGGCGCGATTCGTCGAGCACTGGCGGCTCGGTCTCCATGATGACCTTGTCGCGCAGGTCGGTGACGCGCGTGACGAGGTAGGGATTGACGCGGTAGCCGCCGTTGGCGAACACCGAGTAGCCCACCGCCATCTGCATCGGCGTGACCGAGCCTGCGCCTAGGCCCATCGGCAGGTTGGCGGGCTGCTTGTCCTTGTCGAAGCCGAACCTGGTGACCCAGTCCTGCGCATAGGGAGTGCCGATGGACTGCAGCACGCGCAGCGTGACGAGGTTCTTCGACTTCATCAGCGCGTTGCGCAGCGGCATCGGACCTTCGTAGGTGCCCTCGAAGTTCTTGGGTTCCCAGGCCTGGCCGCCGTTGGCGCTGGCGTCGAAGTACAGCGGCGCGTCGTTCACCACGGTGGCGGGCGTGAAGCCCTTCTCGAGCGCGGCCGAATAGATGAAGGGCTTGAAGCTCGAACCCGGCTGGCGCCAGGCCTGTGTCACGTGGTTGAACTTGTTCTTGCCGTAGTCGAAGCCGCCCACCAGCGCCTTGATGGCGCCGCTGCGCGGATCCATGCCGATGAAGGCGCCCTCCACCTCGGGCAGCTGGGTGATTTCCCAGGTGTTCTTCGGCGTCTTCGCCACGCGGATGACCGCGCCGCGACGGATCTTGATGTTGGGCGGCGCCTTCGCGGCAAGGCCCGACTGCGCGGGTTTCAAACCATCGCCCGTGATCTGGATGGTCTCGCCGTTTGCGCGCACCGCGCTGATTTCCTTCGTGCTCGCATCGAGCACCACGGCCGCGATCACGTCGCCGTTGTCGGGGTGCTCGGCCAGCGCGTCGTCCACCGCTTCGTCGATTTCCTTCTGCTCGCTCGGCAGGTCGACGAACTTCTCGGGCCCGCGGTAGGGCTGGCGGCGTTCGTAGTCCATGATGCCCTTGCGCAGCGACCTGTAGGCCGCAGCCTGGTCGGCCGCCACGATCGAGGTGTAGACCTTCATGCCGCTGGTGTAGATGCTGTCGCCGTACTGCGCGTACATCATCTGGCGCACCGTCTCGGCGACGTATTCGGCATGCAGGCGGTTGGGGTCGGCCGCATCGCGCAGGTGCAGCTCTTCCTTCTTCGCGGCGGCCGCCTGCTCGGCGGTGATGAAGCCGGTCTCCTGCATGCGGTCGATCACGTACAGCTGGCGCGCACGCGCGCGTCGCGGGTTGGCCACCGGGTTGTTGGCGCCGGGCGCCTTCGGCAGGCCGGCGAGCATCGCGGCCTCGGCGATGGTGATGTTCTGCAAGGGCTTGCCGAAGTAGGTCTCGGCCGCGGCGGCGAAACCGTAGGCGCGGTTGCCGAGGTAGATCTGGTTCAGGTAGATCTCGAGGATCTGGTCCTTCGTGAGCTGCTGCTCCAGCCGCATCGCCAGCAGGATTTCGTAGGTCTTGCGGCTCATGGTCCGCTCGGAGCTCAGGTACACGTTGCGCGCCACCTGCATCGTGATGGTCGAGGCGCCCTGCTTGCGTCCGCCCTTCAGGCTGGCCACGGCCGCGCGCACGAAGCCCTTGTAGTCGACGCCGCCGTGGTCGTAGAAGCGGGCGTCCTCCACGGCCAGCACCGCGTCCTTCATCACCTTCGGGATGTTGGCGAAGGGCGTGAGGTTGCGCCGCTCTTCACCGAACTCGCCGATCAGCTGGCCTTCGGTCGAATACACGCGCAGCGGCAGCTTGGGGCGGTAGTCGGAAAGCTCCGAGACATCGGGCAGCTTCGGGTAGATGGTCACCACGGCGACGATGGCCGCGACCAGCACCACCAGCGCGCCGGAGCCGACACCGATGGCGCCCCAGCCGGCGATGCGCTTCCAGTCGAGGCGGGAATCGCGCGGCGCCGCGCCGTCGTCGCCGGGAGCCTTGGAGTTTGTGCGTTTGAACATGGGAAATGCCTGTTTGGCTAGCGAAAGGGTTGGAGCCGCGGCGCGCCTGCGCGTTCCGGCTTCCGGAGCTCGAACGTGCCTTGCCGCGCAGCACGCTGCGCGCAATGCATCGCGTCGAAGTACTTGTCGTGGTCGAAGGCGATAAGAAGAAGATCCACCCCGGCGTCGAGGGCACGGACGGTGGCGTCGCAAAGACCGCGGTTGTAGGCCGCGGCCATCGTGAGATCGTCGGTGACGAGCAGGCCCTGGTAGCCCCGTTCGCCTCGGATCACCCGCTGTACGATTTTGCGCGAGAAAGAGACCGGATAAGCGGCGTCGAGTTCCTCAAGGATGACATGGCCCAGCATGATGGCCGCATCCGAATGTTTCGATACGTCTTGAAACGGCTTCCAGTCGTGCGCCGCGAGCCGGGCGACCGGCGTGCGCAGTTCGGCGGCGAAATGGTGGGTGTCCTCGGTCACGCCGGCCAGGCCGGGAAAGTGCTTGAGCGTGCCTCGTACGCCTGCCGACTCGAGGCCCAGTTCGTAAGCGAGCGCCACCTGCGCGGTGACCGCCGGGTCGGCCGAGATGGCGCGTTCGTCGATGCGGGTGTGGAAGTCCCAGCGGCCCGGCGCACGGCCGGTGCGCAGGTCCACCACCGGGCTGAAGTTGAGCGTGACGCCCAGATCGGCGAGCGCCCTGCCCTGTTGCGCGCCGTAGGCATGGGCGCTCTGGGCGAGTTCGTCTTCTGGCAGATCGGCATCGAGAAGCGAGGCGAGCGCGGGCTGGCGTTCGATCAATGGGGACAGGCGGGAGACAGCGCCGCCTTCCTGGTCGGTTGCGACGATCAGCGGCGGCAGGCCGGCCGAACGGCGCAGCGCCTGCAGGCCCGCGATCTCGTCGCGCAGTTCTTCGGCCGTGCGGCCCCTGACATTGCGGCCGGTGACGAAGATGCCGCCGATCAGCCCCTTGCGTGCCAGTTCGCGCAACTCCTTCGCGTCGTCATAGCCGACGATGAAATGCGCGCCCACCGCCTGCGCGAGCGGGCCCTCCATCGCATTCACCTCGGCGCGATGCTGGCGCGACATCGCTTCGTTGCACAGCGCCGTGAGCAGGGCTGCGAATGCCAGTCCCAGTGCCACGGGCCGCAGCCTGCCTCGTGCGTAGCGCCATGCGAGCGCGATGCCCGCAAGAAGAAAAGCCAGCAGCAGCGGCAGTTCCCAGGCACGCATGAAGCGCAGGTGCGGGTCCTTCAGGTGCCAGGCCCAGAACCACAGCACGGCCAGCGCCAGCCAGCCCGATGCACCAGCGATGACCCGCAGCAGCCTCATGCGGCCGTCTGCGCCTCGGGCACAGCCACGGGCGCGGCTTCGCTGCGGCGCGAGAGCGCGTACCAGTCGACCTTGCGCGTCACGAGCATCAAGGTGGCCAGCATGCCGAAGATCAGCAGCGCGCCCAGCAGCAGCGCATTGCTTTCCGAAGCCAGCAGGCCGTAGAGCGCGCCGTACAGCAGCGCCACGAACGCGCCGAACGAGAGGCCGCGCTGCCAGCCGCCGAGCACCGCGCTGAAGTACACGGCCAGCAGCGCGACGCTTGCCGAGGCGGCGCTCGCGTACGCCATCCAGAAGGCGAACTTCTCGGACAGCGCCAGCAGCAGCAGGAAGAAGAGCGCGATCGACAGGCCCACCAGGCCGTACTGGATCGGATGCAGGCGCAGCTTGCGGAACAACTCGAACATGAAGGCGGCCATCAGCACCAGGCCGATGAAGAGCACGCCGTACTTGCCCGCGCGCGTGCTCATCGAATAGACGTTGATGGGCTGAGCGAGCGATACGTCGAAGGTCTGCAAAGGGCCCAGGTTGCGACGTGCCGGGACAGCGGGGGCAGCCGTCGCTGCCACGTCGGCGCTGCTGGCCACATCCACTGCGCCGCCCCGGCCCGAGAGGCCTGCGCGAACCTGTTCGCGCGCCGAGGTCACGAGCGAGGAAACGCGCCAGTGGGCATCGAAGCCCTGCGGCGTCACGCTGCGCTGGGCCGCGAGAAAGCGGCCGCCGAAGCTGGGGTGTGCCCAGGGCGAGCTCAGGTGCGCGGTCGTTTCTTCGGCGATGGGTGCGATGGCGAGCGTGTCCTGTCCGACCAGGCCCAGCTTCATCTCGAAGGGAATCGGCGTGCCGGCCTGCCACGCGGCGAGCGCGGCGCCGGTGACGGGGGCATGGATGCCGTTGGCGAACCAGGCATCGTCATCCAGGCCGGGCACGCGCTGCCTGAAGCGCAGGGCTTCGCTGCCCATGGTCATGGTCGGCGAGCCATCGAGGCCGCGCAGGTCGCTCACGTTGAAGGCGATGAGCGGGGCCTTGAATTCGATCTTCGAGTCGGTCTCGCTGTGCGACACGGCCTTCGGGTCGAAGGCGGCAAAGCCGCCGCTGAGCGTGGCGTCGAGCGTGTAGAAGGGAATCCTGAAGATGCCGCGATAGCGTTCCTGCGGCGCCATCGTGCCCTCGATGTGCAGCTTGTCGGGGAACACCACGTGGGCCATTTCCTTGCTGCGCGGTTCCTGGCCGATCACCTTGCCCTGCGCGTTGCGCAGCGGCTCCATCCAGCGCTCCACGTAGGGCACCAGCAGCAGCGGGCCGACCATGGTCTGGCGCCCGGCGTAGGTGGCGGCGAGTTCGCTGGCCGCCTCTCGCTGGCTCTCGCCGCGTGCGCGGTTGATCGAATCGATCTCTCCCAGCGGAATGCACAGCAGCAGCAGCAGGAACAGCAGGCCGGCGACCTTGGCCAGCATGGAACTCATCACGACCCTGAGCAACTGAAGCATTTTTTCTCTCCTCGTCTGTAGCGGTGGCCGCGATGCTCGCCGCGCGACCCGAAGGCCGTGTGAAGGGCCCGGGCCGCCTCGCTTCACACAGACTTCACACAGCGGATGCGGGCTGTCGGCGACTTCAAGACGCCTTCCAACTGGCTTCTCGCGCGCTGGAGAAAGTTGCGGCCGTGCAAGTTCGCACGGACAAGGACCCCCGCCATGGATGCCCAAACCACCCCACGTCCCGGCCGCTGGCTCTGGCTCGCCACCGTGAGCCTGGCGACCGCGGGCTTCATCGCCATGGGCGTGCGCCCGGCGCACGCTCAGGAAGCGCCCGCCGGTCCGCGCCTGAAGACCGAGAGCCCCTATTTCTTCGTGAAGAGCGACGATCCTTCGGTCGACCGCCTGCCGCTCAAGGGCACTGAGGTCTCGGTGAAGATCTCGGGCGTGATCGCCGATGTGACGGTCACGCAGACCTACCGCAACGAAGGCCAGCGCGCCATCGAGGCGAAGTACGTGTTCCCCGGCTCGACCAAGGCCGCGGTAAGCGGCCTCAACGTACGGCTGGCCGACCGGCTCATCACCGCGCAGATCCGCGAGAAGCAGCAGGCGCAGATCGAGTACGACACGGCCAAGAAGGAAGGCAAGACTGCCGCGCTGCTCGAGCAGCACCTGCCCAACGTGTTCCAGATGAACGTCGCCAACATCCTGCCGGGCGACGACGTGAAGGTGGAGCTGCGTTACACCGAGCTGCTGGTGCCGCAGTCGGGCAACTACCAGTTCGTGTTCCCGACCGTGGTCGGCCCGCGCTACAACTCGCCGCAATCGGAGAACGCGCAGGCCAAGTGGGTCGCGCAGCCCACGCTGCCCGCGGGCACCGCCGCCGGCACCAGCTTCAGGCTCAAGGCCACCATCGACACGCCGATGGGCATCAAGGAGATCCGCTCGGCCACGCACACCATCGACGTGAAGAAGAGCGACGAGGACCAGCACGCCGACATCGCGCTCGCCGCCGACGGCCGTCCCGCCGACAACCGCGACTTCGTGCTCGACTACCGCCTCGCGGGCGAGAAGATCGAATCGGGCCTGATGCTCTACAAGGGCCAGGGGGAGAACGCCGAGAACTTCTTCCTCGCCATGGTCGAGCCGCCCAAGGCCGTGGCCGCCAGCGCGATCTCGCCGCGCGACTACATCTTCGTGGTCGACATCTCGGGCTCGATGCACGGCTTTCCGCTCGACACCGCGAAGACGGTGCTCGAACGCCTGATCGGCGGCCTGCGTCCGAGCGATACCTTCAACGTGCTGCTCTTTTCGGGTAGCAACAAGATGCTGTCGCCCAAGTCGGTGCCGGCCACGCGCGCCAACATCGAGCAGGCGCTGGCCACCATCAAGAACTACAGCGGCAGCGGAAGCACCGAGCTCATTCCGGCGCTCAAGCGCGTGTATGCAGAACCCAAGGAAGAGAACGTGTCGCGCACCGTGGTAGTGGTGACCGACGGCTACGTGACGGTCGAGCGCGAGGCCTTCGAGCTGGTGCGCAACAACCTGTCGAAAGCCAACGTGTTCGCCTTCGGCATCGGCTCCTCGGTCAACCGCAGCCTGATGGAAGGCATTGCGCGCGCCGGCATGGGCGAGCCCTTCATCATCACCGACCCGGTCCAGGCCCCCGAGCAGGCCGCGCGCTTCCGCCGCATGGTCGAGTCGCCGGTGCTCACGAACGTGAAGGCCACCTTCGGCGGCCTCGATGTGTACGACGTGGAGCCGCAGGCGCTGCCCGACGTGCTCGGCGAACGACCGGTGATCGTGTTCGGCAAGTGGCGCGGCGAGGCAAAAGGCCGCGTGATCATCGAAGGCCAGGGCGCCAGCGGCCCCTACCGCCAGCAAGTGCGCATCGACGGCAGCACCCGCCAGGACACGGCCGCGCTGCGCACGCTGTGGGCGCGCCACCGCATCCAGAGCCTGAGCGACCAGGAGACGCTGGAAGGCGGCACGGCCCTGAAGGACCGCATCACCGAGCTGGGCCTGAGGTACAGCCTGCTCACCCAATACACGAGCTTCATCGCCGTCGACAAGGTGGTGCGCAACGTCGCACCGCAGGACAGCGTGGACGTGAACCAGCCGCTGCCCCTGCCGCAAGGCGTGAGCGAGCTGGCGCTCGGCGCCGAGGTGCCGAGCACGCCCGAGCCCGAATCGCTGGGCGCCATCGTCGTGGTGCTGTCGATGCTCGCCATGCTGCGCCGCCGCGCGCGCCGCAACGACGCGCGCCGCTTCACTGCCTGATCCATCCGTAAGAAAGAAAAGAATGTCTCTGGCAATGCTTGCCCACCGCCATCCGCGCATCGTGGACTGGGGCATCCACATCGACCGCACGCCGGCTGCCGGCTGGATCGGCCTGCAGTTCATCGCGCTGATGCCCACCTGGGTCTGGATGGCGCAGCGCATGCGCGACGGCTCCGACGATCCGCTGGGCCTGCTGGCGCTGGTCGCGCTCGCAGCGCTGGCCTGGAGCCGCCGGCGCGAGTTGCGCGCGTCGCCCCGGCTGGGCTGGCTCGCGCTGGCCGGCGCGGGCACCGTGCTCGCGACGCTGATGCGCACGGGGCTCGGCTTCATGCCCGCGTTGCCACCGCTCGCGGCCGGGCTGATCGCTGTGCTGGCGCTGGCCTGCGGGCTGCTGGCCTTCCTGCCGCGCAAGGTAGCGGCACTGCCGGTGGCCGGCCTCGCGGTGCTCGCGCTGCCGTTGCTCTCCTCGCTGCAGTTCTATGCGGGCTATCCGCTGCGCGTGGTGACGGCCGAGGTCAGCCGCTGGCTGCTGTCGCCGGGCTTCGACGTGGCGCGCGAAGGCGCGAGCCTGGCGGTCGACGGCCGCCTCGTGATCGTCGATGCGCCCTGCTCGGGCGTGCAGATGGTGTGGCTGGGCTACTTCACGGCCTGCGCGGTCGCGCTGTGGGCTTCGCGCAGCGGCCGGGACTTCATGGCGCGGCTGCCGATGGTCGGCCTGCTGGTGCTTGCCGGGAACATCGTGCGCAATAGCGTGCTGATCGCCTTCGAGGGCGCCGGCCATCCGCTCGCCCCGTGGGCGCACAACACGCTGGGCCTCGTGGTGCTGGCGGTGGTCTGCGGCTCCATCGCCCGGCTGATGGTGCCCGCACGCGCCGAGCCCGAAGCCGCCGAACTGCCCATTCCGGGCCTGATCACCACCCACGGAGGCCGCCATGTCGACACCGTTCTTTGAGCGCTGGTTCGCAAACCATTTCATCAACCGCATCGGCCACAAGACCGCTTTCGCGTTCGCGATGCTGCTGTGCATGCTGTGGTCGGCCATGGCGGCCCTGCGCACGCCGGCGGAACCGATGGCACCCGCCGTCGCGTCGCACGAATGGCCCAGCGAATGGGACGGCGCCGCGCTGCGCCCGCTGGCGCTCAGCGACGTGGAGCAGCGTTTCGCGGACCGCTTCCCCGGCGCCATCGGCCGCATGACCGACGGCACCCAGACGCTGGTGATGCGCGAGGTCAGCCAGCCCACGCGCATGCTGCATCCGGCCGCCGACTGCTACCGCGCACTGGGCTACCGCATCGAGCAGGCGCGCCTGGAACGCGACGCGCGCGAGCGCATGTGGCGCTGTTTTGTTGCTCAACGGCACGGAGCGCAAAAAATCCGCGTCTGCGAGCGCATCGTCGACGCCCGGGGCACGGCTTTCACTGACACTTCAAGCTGGTACTGGGCAGCAGCCAGCGGCCAATCGCATGGGCCGTGGCAAGCTGTCACCGTAGCGAGACCGATCTGAGAAACCTGCCTGTGAAGAAGACCCTGCGATTCGTGCTCTATGGCCTGCTGGCCCTGGTCATTACGGCCTGTGTAGCTATCTTTTTGATAGTCAAGCTGGCGCTCGCGCCGGCTGCCGGCGAATGGAGCACCACGGTGAAGGCGGGGCCGCTGAATTTCGAGATCGGCGTGCCGACGGCGGTGCGCGTGGCCACCTCGACATGGTTCGCGCCGTATCTCGACGGCCGCTCGTTCGGCACCCGATTCGGCACCGTGCGCTTCGCCTGGAAGCCGGCCGGCGAACTGCTGGAAATGCAGTGCGCGCCCTGCAGCGCCGAGGTGCCGGCGCTGGGCACCCAGCCGATCCGCGTCGATCGCCTGGTCGCCACGGTGAAGCGCGACGGCAACACGCTCAACGGCACCTTCGAGGCCACGCCGCAGAGCAACGACGCGAGCCAGCTCCAAGGCCACTGGGACGGCAGGCTCATGCCGAAGAACATCCACCTCAACGCCAGCGTGCAGGACGCGCCCATCGCCCGCTGGTACGCGGTGCTGGTGCCCGCCCTGCCGGAGCTGCAGCGCGCGCGCATCGGCGGCACGCTGGCGCTGCGCGGCCAGCTCGTGCTGCCCGAAGCCACCTTCGCGGTGCAGCCGGCCATCAGCCAGTTCACCGTGGAAGGGCTGGGCACCGAGGCCATGCTGGGCGCGCGCACCAGCTGTGGCCCCTCGGCGAAGCTGGCCAACGACAGCTGGCTGGCGCGCGCCGTCATCGCTGCCGAAGACCAGCGCTTCTTCACCCACGGCGGCTACGACCTGACGGAAATCCTCGCCTCCATCGACAACAACCAGAAGCCCGGCCAGACACGGCGCGGCGGCAGCACGCTCACGCAACAGCTCGCCAAGCTGCTGGTGACGGGCAGCGACCGCACGGCCGAGCGCAAGCTGCGCGAACTGCTCTACGCGGTCGAGATGGAGCAGACGCTGGGCAAGGCCCGCATCCTGCAGCTGTACCTGGATAACGCGCCCTGGGGCGGCAATCTCTGCGGCGCCGAGGCTGCGGCCAGGCGCTACTTCAAGCGCAGCGCGCGCACGCTGGAGCCGGCACAGGCCGTGTGGCTCGCAGCCATGCTGCACAAGCCGCAGGCCGTGCTCGAGCAATGGCGCCGCGACGGCCAGATCGACGCCGACCGCGTCAAATGGATCGCCGAAGGCATCCGCGGAATCAGCCGCAACCAGCGCGAGGCCCTGCTCAAGAGCGTGGCCGCGGCGAAATTCATGGCGCCGGAGGCCGCAACGCAATGACGAACACAGCCGTGCTGGGCGCCACCGATATCGAAGCCATCGAACGCGCCACCATCACGGCGGTGTCGCCCGACCTGACCGAGGAAATCGACGGCTGGCTGCTGCCTTTCGCCAGCGGCACCGTCAAGCGCGCCAAGTCGGCCGTGCCGCTGCATCGCGGCGCGGTCGAGGCCGCCACGCTCGACCGCATCGAGGACCGCTACGACAGCCGCAAGGCCGCGCCCGCGCTGCGGCTTGCCGACGCATCCTGCTTCGACAGCCTGCGCGCCGAGCTGGAGCGCAGGCACTACATGGCCGACAGCCCCACCTGCGTGCAGATCGGCTCGGTGCAGCGCATGCGGCAGGTGGCCGCGCCGGGCGGCGCATTGGCCGACGTCGACCGCGCGCCCGACAACGCCTGGTCGGCCCTGTTCCTCGGCGAGGGCTTCGACCCCGTGGACGGCGCCCATCGCGTGCGCATGCTCTCGCGCGCCAAGGGCACGCTCTACGCCAGCGTGCGCGAGGGCGGCCGCACCGTGGCCGCCGGCGCGATGGCCTTCGGCCACGGCTGGGCCAGCGTGCACGGCATGCGCACCGACCAGGCGCAGCGCGGCCGGGGCCTCGCGGGGCGCGTGCTGGCCGGGCTGGCGCAGGCCGCGTCGGAACGGGGCTTCGAGCGCGTGTTCCTGCAGGTCGATGCGAACAACCAGGCGGCGCTGTCGCTGTACCGCCGCGCCGGCTTCGGGACGCAGTGGAAATACAGCTACTGGCAGCGCCAGCAATGGCCCTGAAGCTGCAGGCCGCACGAGCCGTCGGCTGACAGCGCGCGGGTGGCGCGGCGCGGGCGTTAGTGCCACCATGGACGCATGACGAACGCCAACCCCCACGCCAATCACCCCACCGATCCCGTCGCCACGCCGCGCGGCATCGACCACATCGTGGCCGGTGTTTCCACCAGCGATGGCGACGGCGTGAAGCTCACCCGCGTGCTGCAGCAGCCCCTGCAGAAGCGGCTCGACCCGTATCTCATGCTCGACGCCTTCGGCAGCGACAACCCGGGCGACTACATCGGCGGCTTTCCCAACCATCCGCACCGCGGCTTCGAGACCGTCACGTACATGATCGCCGGGCGCATGCGCCACCGCGACAGCGCGGGCCACGAAGGACTGCTGGAAAACGGCGGCGTGCAGTGGATGACCGCCGGCCGCGGCCTCGTGCACAGCGAACTGCCCGAGCAGGAAGAAGGGCTGATGGAAGGCTTCCAGCTCTGGCTGAACCTGCCCGCGAAAGACAAGATGCGCGAGCCCTGGTATCGCGACATCCAGAGCGCGGAGATTCCCGAATTCACCACCACCGGCGGCGCGCGCGTGCGCGTGATCGCGGGCGCGAGCCACGGCATCGAAGGCGCCGTGCGGCGCGAGCACACCGAGCCGCTCTACCTGGACATCGAGCTGCCGCCAAACGCCGAATTCGCGCAGCCGCTGCCGCAGGACCACAACGCCCTGGTCTACGTGTTCCGCGAATCGCTGTGGATCGCGGGCAGCGAGATCCCGACGCGGCGCATGGCCATCCTCGCCAACGACCCGGGCAGCGACGGCGTGGTGCTGCGCGCCGGCGCGACCAACCACAGCCCGGCGCGCGCGCTGCTCATAGCCGGCAGGCCGCTCAACGAACCCATCGCGCAGTACGGCCCCTTCGTGATGAACACGCCCGAGCAGATCCGGCAGGCGGTGCACGACTTCCAGAACGGGAAGCTGGGCTGAGGCTGCTGTAGTCGCCCGCCTACCGGAAGACGGCATCGGGCACGGGCTCCGGTTGCCGCGCGGGCAGCCTAGATTGCGACATGCCTCCCACGATCCGGAAAGGACAGGCGCCGAAGACGCTGCAGCGCGCCGAGTTCCATGAACGTTTCATGCAGCCCTTTCAAGACCCGGCCTTCCGCGCCGAGGCCGATTCGCTGCGGCGCATCGAACTCATCGCCTGGGAGGCCTACGAGGAAGGCCGCAAGTCGCCCGTCACCCGCAAGGCCGGGCCCGGCTATGCGGACCCCGAGTACGAACTTTCGGTCGACTGGCTCGAGGCCAAGGCGCGCATCGACGCCGCGCAGGCGGCCTGGAGCCAGCCGCAGACGGCGTCACGAGTGCTGCTGGTGATCGGCTCGCCGCGCAACGACGGTACCTGCCCCGGCGAGGTTTCCAAGACCTGGCGGCTGGCGCAGATCGCGCGCGAGGTGCTGGACGGCAGCGGCATCGAGACCGACCTGCTCGACCTGAGCCTGCTGACTTCCGAATACGGCCGGCAGATCCACCCGTGCAAGGGCTGCGTCTCCACCGCCATGCCCTTGTGCCACTGGCCCTGCAGCTGCTATCCGAACCACTCGCTGCGCCAGACCGGCGACTGGATGAACGAGATCTACGAGCGCTGGGTGTCCGCGCATGGCGTGATCCTGCTCACGCCCACGCACTGGTACCAGGCCGCGAGCCCGCTGAAGCTCATGATCGACCGCCTGGTGTGCGCGGACGGAGGCAACCCAGACCCCACCAGCACCCACGGCAAGAAGCCCGATGAGGCCAAGGCGCTGGAGCTGGAGGGCTGGGGCTATCCCAGGCACCTCGACGGCCGCGCCTACGGCGTGGTGGTGCACGGCGACGTGGCCGGCGTGGAGAGCGTGCGCCGCAATCTCTGCGACTGGCTCGACTGGATGGGCCTCATCGAGGCCGGCACGCAATCGTGGCTGGACCGCTACATCGGCTATTACGAGCCCTACGCCACCAGCCATGAGGCGCTCGACGCCGATGCCGACGTGCAGGAGGAAGTGCGCCAGGCGGCCCGCTCCATGGGCAAGGCGGTCGCCGAACTGCGCGCGGGCCGGCTGCAGCCTCCCGACCGCGGACTGAAGCGGCCCCGGCCCAAGTAGGAGGAAAAGAGTCGATAAATCACGCAGGAGGCGGCTTCCACGGGCCCTGTTCATCATTCTTTACGCAAGCTCACGCCGGGCTAACGGATGCGATACAGAGCTCTTCCACACTTCCTCTCACCTGCTGCCCATCGGCGGCGGGCTTCTTCGAAAGGAAGCACTTCTCATGATTTCTCTTCGCCAACGCATCGTCTGGGCCAGCCTGCTCGGTTCGGCCGCCCTCGCCTCCTCGGGCGCCTTCGCTCAAGCGCCGGCTGCCGTTCCCTCCGCAGCCGCGCCCACCGCCGCGGTGGCCCAGGCCGACAACGCCGCCGCGCCCAAGGCGCAGCACAAGCGCATGGATCCGGCCCAGCGCATGGAGCGCATGAAGGAACACCGCGCCAAGCGTCTCGCCGCCCTGAAGGAAAAGCTCAAGCTCACCTCGGCCCAGGAAGGCGCATGGAGCACCTTCACCAGCGCGACGCAGCCGCCCGCCGGTCCGCGTCCGCACATGGACCGCGCCGAGTTCGCCAAGCTGACCACGCCGGAGCGCCTGGAACGCATGCAGGCCCGCCAGGCCGAGCGCAGCGCGATGTTCGCCAAGCGCGCCGAGGCCACGAAGACCTTCTACGCCACGCTGTCTCCCGACCAGCAGAAGACCTTCGACGCCGAGACCGCCCACTTCGGCGGCCCGCGCGGTCACCGTGGCCATGACGGCGGCCATCGCGGCGCGCCGCCGGCTCCCGCCAAGAGCTGATCGATCGCTGCCCGGAGGCAGCAACAAAAAAGCCCGCAACGCGAAAAGCGCTGCGGGCTTTTTGCCTCATGGGCTCATGGGCTCATGGGCTCAATGGGCCCTTGTGCCTACTTCGGCGTACCCGTCTTGTCCGTGGGGTTCGTCACCACGTCGGGGCGCTCGCCCTTCTGGCCGAACTGCGGCTTCACCTTGCGCCCGGTCTGGCTCACTTCGGCGCGCGACATCTCGCCGGTGGGCGGCGGCATGGCGTTGGGCTGGCTGTTGACCGTGGTGGTCACCTCGCCCTTGGGCACCGGGTTGTTGGCGTTGTTGCGGTTGTGCGCGCGGGCCTCTGCCTTCACCGATTCACGCGACAGCGGCATCGAGTTGTCGGGCCGCTGCGGCGGATTGGCGACGCCGGCCGGCGTCATGGTGCTGGCTTCGCCGCCGACCGAGGGATCGGGCTGGGCGGGAATGGACGTGGTCTGCGCCATCGCGATGCCCGCCGCGCCCAGCAGCGCGGCGAGAACGGTGGCGTGGAAAGCTGTCTTGTGTCTCATGGGGTACTCCTTGTGGCTTGTTCCTTGAAAGGCGGGCTGCCTTTTTCCGAACCGTGAATTCACCGTAGAAGCCTCGAAATTCCGCCCGTGTGGGGGTGCGGCAGGCGTGCCTGTAGGAGCCGGCCGTCCGGGCACGAAGGCGGCGGCGGGATGGCGGCGGGAAGAAGTTGGCGCGTTCCTACAGTCAGCACGGGCGCGGCCACGTACAACGTGCATGACGATGTCCTCCACGCCCATCATTCCCGACGCCACCATGCCCGATGCCGCCGACGCGGCCGATGTCGCCAATGGCCAGCCGGCAGCGCAGGTCACGCCGACTTCGCTCAAGGTCATGACGGTGAACACCCACAAGGGCTTCACCGCGCTCAACCGCAGGTTCATCCTTCCCGAGTTGCGCGACGCCGTGCGCACCGTGGGCGCGGACGTGGTGTTCCTGCAGGAGGTGCTGGGCACGCACTCGCGCCATTCGCGCCGGGTGAGCAACTGGCCCGAGGCGCCGCACTACGAGTTCCTGGCCGACACCATGTGGCCGCAGTTCGCCTACGGCCGCAACGCGGTGTATCCGAAGGGGCACCACGGCAATGCGGTGCTTTCCAAATTCCCCATCGTGCATTTCCGCAATCACGACGTGTCGGTCAGCGGCCCCGAGAAGCGCGGCCTGCTGCACTGCGTGCTGCGGCTGCCGGGCCGCGTGGTCGACGTGCACGTGATCTGCACCCACCTCGGCCTGGCCGAGGCGCACCGGCAGCAGCAGCTGGAGTTGCTGTGCCACATCGTGCGCGACGAGGTGCCCGCCGAGGCGCCGCTGATCGTGGCGGGAGACTTCAACGACTGGCGCGGCCGTGCGCACGACATCCTCGAAAAGGGCGCCTCGCTGCGCGAGGTGTTCGTGCACGCCACCGGCCGGGCGGCCCGGACCTTTCCGGCGCGCTTCCCGGTGCTCTCGCTGGACCGCATCTACGTGCGCAACGCCGGCGCGCATGCGCCGGTGGTGCTGCCACGCAGGCCGTGGTCGCATCTTTCGGACCACGCGCCGCTGGTGGCGGACATCGACCTGTGAGCACGCCGCCATGAGCGACAACAACGTCAACGACAACCACTGGATCGCCGGCAACCGCATCGGCCTGCTGGAGAACGGCGAGGAGTTCTTCCCGCGCGTGTTCGAAGCCATCCGCCGGGCGCGGCGCGAGGCCATCGTCGAGACCTTCATCCTGTTCGAGGACAAGGTCGGCCTGCAGCTGCATGCCGCCATGCGCGAGGCGGCGCTGCGCGGCGTGAAGGTCGACCTGATGATCGACGGCTTCGGCTCGCCCGATCTCTCGCGCGAATTCATCGAGGGCCTGACCTCGGCCGGCGTGAAGGTGCGTGTGTTCGACCCGGGCCGCCGCTTCATGGGCCAGCGGCTCAACGTGTTCCGCCGCATGCACCGCAAGATCGTGGTGATCGACGGCGAGCGCGCATTCGTCGGCGGCATCAACTACTCGGCCGACCACCTGCTCGACTACGGCCCGATGGCCAAGCAGGACTACGCGGTGGAGCTCGAAGGCCCGATCGTGGGCGAGATCCACCAGTTCGTGCTGCGCGCGATCGCTCTCGGAGGCAAGGGCGCGGGCTGGTTCCGCCGCAGGCTGCGCCAGCTGCCCGATGCGAGGCATGCGCAGTCCGCCGGCACGGCCGACGCGATGTTCGTCACGCGCGACAACCGGCGCCACACCAACGACATCGAGCGGCAGTACCGCGCGGCGATCCGCGCCGCGCGCGAGCGCATCGTGATCGCCAACGCGTATTTCTTCCCGGGCTACCGGCTCATCAAGGAGCTGCGGCGCGCGGCGCGGCGCGGCGTGGACGTGCGGCTCATCCTGCAGGGCGAGCCCGACATGCCGATCGTGAAGACCGCGGCCAGCATGCTCTACCACCATCTGCTGCACGCGGGCGTGCGCATCTACGAGTACTGCGACCGCCCGCTGCACGGCAAGGTCGCGCTCATGGACGGCAGGTGGAGCACCGTGGGCTCCAGCAATCTCGATCCGCTGAGCCTCTCGCTCAACCTCGAGGCCAACGTGGTCGTGCGCGACGAGGCCTTCAACAACGTGCTGGCCGAGCGAATGGAGAGGTTGATGCAGCACAGCTGCAAGCAGGTGCAGGCGGCCGACCTCGCCAGCGAATGGAGCGGCTGGCGGCTGGTGCGCAGCTTCTTCGTGTTCCACATCCTGCGCTGGTACCCGGCCCTGCTGGGACGACTGCCGCGCCACGTGCCGCGCCTGACGCCGGCCGAAGCCACCGACCTCGCGAGCCGGCGCGACACCGGGCGCAGCAACCCGACGGGCGGCGCCACGCAGACGGAAGCGGCCTGAACGGCCCGGACCGCCCGAACCGCAACAGGAGCGCCTTCCGATGAGCACCCTGGCCCTTTCGCGCCACAGCTGGTGGCCCTGGGCCCGCCGCGCCGCGGTGTGGGGCTTCTTCGCGCTGATCGCGTGGCTGCTGGTGCGGCAGGCGCTCGTCATCGACTGGGAGGACGTGCTCGACGCGATCCGCGCGCTGCCCGCGGTTTCCCTGCTCGCGGGGGGCGCCCTGGCGGCCTGCAGCTTCGCCCTCTACAGCACCTACGACCTGCTGGGCCGGCACATCACGCGACACCGCTTGGGCACGGGCACGGTGATGGGCGTGACCTTCATCAGCTACGCCTTCAACCTCAACCTCGGCTCGCTGGTGGGCGGCGTGGCCTTCCGCTACCGGCTCTATTCGCGGCTGGGGCTTTCCAACGACACCATCACGCGCGTGCTCGGCTTCAGCATGCTGACCAACTGGCTGGGCTACCTCGTGGTGGCCGGCGCCGCCTTCTGCTTCTGGCCAATGACGCTGCCGCCCGAATGGAAGATCGGCAGCGAGGGCCTGCGCGTCCTCGGCGCGACGCTGCTGGTGGTTGCGCTGGCCTACCTGGTGATGTGCGCCCTGGCGCGCGGGCACGTGTGGCGCGTGCGCGGGTTCGGGCTCAAGGTGCCGGGGTTCGGCATGGCGCTGCTGCAGCTCGCGATGTCGTGCGCCAACTGGTCGCTGATCGGCGGCGTGATCTGGTTCCTGCTGCAGGGGCAGGTGGCCTATGCGCAGGTGCTCGCGGTGCTGCTCGTGGCGGCGGTGGCCGGCGTCCTCACGCACGTGCCGGCGGGACTCGGCGTGCTGGAGGCGGTGTTCGTCGCGCTGCTCTCGCACGAGGTACCGCAGGCGCAGCTGCTCGGCGCGCTGCTGGCGTACAGGGGGCTCTACTACCTGCTGCCTCTGGCGGTGGCCGCGCTGGGCTACCTGCTCACCGAGGCGCGGGCCCGGCGGCTGCGCGCGCCCGCGCTGCGTGGCGGGCGCTAGCTAGAAGTGATACGTGTAGCGCAGCCGCACGAAATTCTCGCCCGGGTTGGGCTTCTTGATGCCGCCGTTGGAGAAGTGCTGCAGCCGCAGCGTCAGTTCGTGCGCGCCGTGTTCTCCGAAGCTGCGCCCGATGCCGATCACCTCGGTGAACTGGAAGGCGGTGCTGAAGCTGCGGTCGGGCGTCCTGTAGACGTGGTCCATCACGCTGCCGCCGACGCCGCCTTCGGCAAACCAGGGCGAGCCGCCGTGGTCGAAGCGGTAGCGCCAGGTGTAGATCGCACCGATCTGCGCGTAGTCGTGCGGACCGTTGCCCAGCGCCGGTGCATGCCAGTTGCTCAGGAACAGGTCCCAGTAGGTGGTGAGCGCGCCCTCCTGCACCGGCTGCCGCGGCGACCACGGGATGGTCATGCCCACCGTGGCCGAATTGGTGGCGCCTCTCTCCCCGTGCGGCGCACGGCCGCCTTCGACGTAGAAGCCGCGCTCCTTGTCCTCGAAGGCGTGGGCGCAGGTACCTGCCAGACCGAGAAGACCCGCGACCAGAGCGGTTGCGACGGCAGGCAGGCAGGTGTGAAATCTCATGATGTGGCGGGCGAATGCACTGGATGGAATCGAGAGGCCATCTTCAATCTCCGCCGCTGTTCGCACCTGCCCGGCACGTAATTTCCACATCGGAAAGTAGGACTCGATCAACAAAAATGCAGAACTGTTGTTCTTGTGCACCAACCGCTTCCGCCGGCCCACGCCTATAGTGCCCTCGGCCTCTTTCACGGCCCGTCCAACATGTCGTCTTCTTCTTCTTCAAGTCCAGTTGTCCGCCTCCAGGGCCCGCTCATGCAGCAGTGGTTCGACCTGGCGCTCAAGACCCACGAGATGCTGCTGTCCTCCGGCCTCGTGATCGGCATGCGCACCGAGCGCATGGCCCGTGCGGGGCTCGCGCCCAGCGCGGACGACCTTGCCGAGTTCCAGCTCATGGGACAGGAAAAGCTCGATGCCGCGAGCGAGTCGGGCTTCGCGATGGCCCGGCAGTGGCACAGCAGCCACTTCTCTCTGGCCAACCGGGTGCTGCAGCAATGGCTGCGGAGCACGACGGCCTTCTTCTCGCTCGCGGGCAGCGTCACGCCCGCGCAGGCGGCCGCGCACGGCGACGCCTTCGTGCAATCGGCGGCGGACACGGTCGATGCGGCGGGCGAGCTGCCCGAGATCGCGGCGCGCATCGCGCGCCAGGGCCTCACGCCCATCCACGCCGCCGCCACGTCGAACGCGCGCCGGCTGTCGGGGCTCGAAGAATCCTGAACTTCAGGCCTTCGCCGGCACCAGCGTCAGCAGCGTGATCTCCGAAGGCGCGCCGAAGCGCTTGGGCGGGCCCCAGTAGCCGGTGCCCCGGCTCACGTAGACCCACATGTCGTGCAGGCGGTGCAGGCCGGCCGTGAAGGGCTGCTGCATCGGCACGAAAAGATTCCACGGAAAGAACTGGCCGCCGTGCGTGTGGCCCGACAGCTGCAGCTGGTAGCCGGCCGCAGCCGCCAGCGGCGCACTGCGCGGCTGGTGCGCCAGCAGCACGCGCGTGTGCACCAGCGGCGGCGCGTCGTGCAGCGCCAAGTGCGGGTCGCTGGCGTGCGCCGCGTCGAAATGTCCGGCGGTGAAGTCGGTCACGCCGGCCAGCACCAGCGCGCTTTCGAAGAGCTCTTCATCGGTCTGCGCGCCGCGCACGTTGCGCGTCTGCAGCACCACGTGCTCGTTGAGCAGCACCTTCAGGCCCAGCCGGCGCAGCTCGTCGATCCAGGCATGCGCGCCCGCGTAGTACTCGTGGTTGCCCGTGACCACGAAGGTGCCGTGCCTCGCGCGCAGCCCGGCCAGCGGCGCGATGTGCTCGCGCAGCTCGGGCACGCTGCCGTCGACCAGGTCGCCGGTGATCGCGATGGCGTCCGCGCCCAGGCGGTTCACCGCGTCGACGATGCGCTGGATGTAGCTGTTGCGGATCGTCGGCCCCACGTGGATGTCGCTGAGCTGCGCGATGCTGAAGCCCTCCAGCGCCTGCGGCAGGCCGCGGATCGGCACCTCCACCCGCTTCACGCCGGCCGTGCGGCGCGCGTTCAGGAAGCCGACGGCCGAGGTGGCCGTGGCCATCGCCAGCACCGCCAGCGCGCTCCACGGCAGCAGCGTGGCCCATTGCACCTGCACGCCGCCGACGGCGCCCGCGAGCCAGGCCAGCAGCAGGCCGGCGTCGCGCACCAGCGTCAGCACGAACATCGAGGAGAACCAGCCCATGCTGATCAGGCCGGTCCACTTGAGCACGCTGCCGTTTCCGGAGCGTTCGCGGGTGCCGCGGCGCGACACGAAAGGCAGGGGAATCGTCGCCGCCGACACCGCCAGCGCGACCAGCGCCAGCGGCCACGCGGGCGTGAGCACGGCGAGCGCGGGCAGCAGGCGCAGCGCGATATAGACGTGCAACAGCGCGGTCAGTGCGCTCAGGGGACGGATCGGCATCGGGGCAAAGGGGTCGGGCGCGGCCCGGGACAGGCCATCTGCAAGGCGCATGCCGCGCATTCAAGACACCGCGAGGCGCATCGGTCGCTATTTTTTCTATAGCGTACGGCGCCCGGATAGCAAGCCTTGTGGCATGGCCCAACCCCGGATTGTGCGCCAGCCGGATGCAGGCCGGCGCTCACTTGCGTGGCGCTACTGCACCGTGCGCGTGCCGGCCGAGGCCATGTCGGTGCCGGCCGGCCAGACGAAGGTCGCCTTGGCCGGCGCGCCCTGCGGCACGCGCAGCTCCTGCTTGAGCACCTGGCTGCCGATGCGCGCCTCGACCGTGTAGTTGCCCGGGTCCAGCCGCGCCACCATGAAGGGGCCGCCCGACACCACGTTGTCGAGCAGCGCGGTGCCGCTGCCGTCGCGCACTGTCACGTGCACGTTGGCCGCGAAGTCCGCGCCCTTGTGGTCCTTGATCGCGAATTCGAAGGTGGCGGGCCAGCGCGGCGACACCGTCTCCATCAGCTGGGCCTCGTCGCTGCCGATGCCGCCGCTCATGTATTCGACGCCGTGCGACATGTAGATAGGCGGGTTCACCGTGGCCTGGGCCGACGTCACGGCGCCGAGCAGGACGGCGCCGCAGAACATCGCGGCCGCCAGCGGCCGCATTGCGCGCAGCGAGGATGGAAAACGGGGGGTCATGGTCAGAGTCCTTTCTTTCCTTGGTCGTCGTGGCGATAAGCCACGCCGCCACTGTGCTGTGCGCGGCTTAGGAAAGTCTGACCTGTGGATGCCCGCGGCGGCGGGCGGGCGCTCGCTGGCTCAGCGCGCCGTGGCGGACGACTGCGCGAGCGTCTGCGTCTGCGGCGGCATCACCGAGGCCATGTCGAAGTTCGACGGCCACACGAAGGAAGCGCGCGCCGGCACGCCAGCGATCACCACCAGCGTCTGCGTCAGCGTCAGGCCGCCGAGCGTCACGTTCACGTCGTAGGCGCCCGGATTCAGGCGCGCGAGCATGTAGGGGCTTTGCGATTCCACGCTCATCACCGTCTGGCCGGTGTATTTCTGGTGGATTTCCACCGCGGCCTTGGCCGGGAAGCCGGGTTTCAGCGCGCCCTTGCCGTCGCTGATGCCCAGCTCGATGGTCGCGGCCCAGCGCGGCGAGACCATTTCCATGAACGCGGCCTCGTCCCTGGCGGCGCCGCCGCACATGTATTCGATGCCCTGCGCCACCTGGATGGGCGGGTTGGTGAACGCATGGGCCATGCTCACGGCCCCGAGGAATGCTGCTGTGCCGCCCAATACCAGCGCGGCCAGGGGCCGGCGGAGACGCTTAGGGTTCATTGCTGTGTGGTCCTCGAACTTGCGTGACGTGAAATCCGTCGGGGATTTTGCTTAGCAAGAGTCGGGCTAGATATAGCGTTTACGAGGAACGATCTGCGGATCGGAACTGAATGCTATTGTTTTCATAGCTGATGACGGCCGTGTGACGTGGCCCCGCGCTACTTCTGCTCACAAACCTCGCGGAAACCCTGATCCGCTCCATCGAGCGCATCCGGGAGTGCGTTCGGCAACAGTGCATGGCGAACGCCTACAGCGGTGCACGTTCGGGCGGGCTAAGAACGACGGCTGCAAACCGCAACGAAGGAGCTTTCAGCCATGTCTTGGGAATCGACGATCAACGAATTCAGGCGAGTGGACGCGCAGCGCGAGGACTACCCCGGCGAGCACCTGGTGGTGCTGGGCGTGGGCGTGCTGCTGCTGCTCGCCGCGGGCCGCAGCCGCTCGCTCGTGGCGCGCCTCGCGGCGGGCGCGGCGGGTGGCGCGCTGATCGGCCGCGCCGCCAGCGGCACCGGCGGCATCTCGAAGCTGACTCGGCAGCTGCAGCACACGCTCGAGAAGCAGTTCAACCTCGGCTGTCCCCGCAACGCCACGGGCCACGGCACCGACGTGAAGTGACATTCAGGGGCCGCCGGCACGCATGCCCACCGGTCCCCCGCTCACCCCGGCATGCCGCGCCGCCGCGGCGGCGACGCCATCGCCGGGCGCATCCATCGACAGCCCCGCCAGAAAAGCAGCCAGCACGTCGTTGGCGGCCGCCTGCGTCCGCGCGGGGCCGCGCGACCCGCCGATCAGCACTGCGGCAGCGAGGCGCGCCGGCGCCGAAAGATACAGCGGCACGTCGGTGAAGCCATAGTGGTTCGCCTCGGCGATCTGGTAGCGGTAGCCGCCTGCCCGCGCATGCCGCACCAGGGCGAGATTGCCGTCCAGGTAGTGCCGCGAATGCCGCGTCTCGCGGTGGTCGCTCTCCAGCAGGAGGAAGGGCACCGGCAGCGCGCCGGTGGCCGCGTGGCCGTACAGCGTGCCGTCGATGTTGGCGACGGCACGGATGCGCGCGTCCTCCATCGCCGCCTCCACCGCGCTGGCGCCACCGAAGGAATGGCCGATCGCCGCGATGCGCCGCGGATCGAGCCGCTGCGACAGGCGCGGGCCGAAGGCCCCGGGCTCACCGACGCGGCCGGCCACGAAGCGAAGGTCCGCCGCCCGCACAGCCTGCCTGGCGCCCATGTAGCGCAGGCGGTCGGGGTCGTCGGGCAGGAAGCGCACGACCGGCGTCGCGAGCCGGCCGTCGGCCAGCTCCACCACCGGCGCCTCGTAGGAATGGTCCAGCGCGAGCACCACGAAGCCGCGGCTGGCCAGGTCGGCAAGAAGGCCGGAATAGAAAGCGCGCGAGGCACCGTACCCCGGCGAGAACAGCACCACCGGCCAGCGCTCCCGCTGCGCCGCCACCGGCGCGTCGAGGCGCGCGTGGGTGTCGATGCGGTCGTAGCGCCGCATCACCAGTCCGGGTATCAGCGAGACGAAGTCCGGCAGCCTTTCGAGGCCGTCGATGTAGCGCGACGGCCCCGCGGCGCCCTCCCCGGCTGCCGCCGGATACCAGGCCTGCACCACCACGCTGCGCCGGTCGTCCGGGCCGGCGGTCGCGTCCTCGGCGCGCTCGCTGTCGACCCAGCGGAACACCTGGGTTCCGACCGCGTAAGGGCCGTGCGGCGCGGGCAGCTCCGGCACAGGCAGGAAGCTCCACGCCAGCAGCGCCGCCAGGGCCAGACCCGCCACGCCGCCACGGCCGAGCCAGGCGAGCGCGCGCGGCGGCAGTGGTGATGGTGCTGGCCGGCCGCGCCTCCAGCCCAGCGCCAGCAGTCCCGCCAGCAACGAATAGACGGGAAGGAACTGCCAGTAGAAGCCCTCGCGCCAGAGCTGGAAGGCACAGGCGGCCAGAAGCATCGCCGACACGCCGGAGACCACGCGCGCGCCCACCCGCCTCGTCGCCGCGGCGGCCAACGCAAGACCGACCGCGACCAGCACGATCGCGCCATCGAGCACCGACACGGCCTGGGCTCCCTCAGCCCGCGTACCTGGCCAGCATGCCCAGCTTCTCGGCCAGCGCGGCCTGGAAATGCTCGCGCTGCGAGGGCACCCACATCGGCGCGTCGAAGAAGGCGACGATGCGATGGCTCTCGATGCGGATCGTGCCCGCCAGCGGCTCGCGCACCGCGAAGCTGTCGCCCTGCACCTCGACCCGGAAGCCCAGCGCCTCGCCCTCCTTCAGCTGCGCCTTGAGCGCCTCGCGCAGCACCGCCGCCTGACCGGCATGCGCAACGACGATCTCCACCGGCCGCAAATCCGGCAGCGGCAGCAGCACCGGCGCGATGAGCTTCGACGGCCCGCCCGCGCCCGGAAAGCGCAGCTTCGCCGCCGCGTCGAGCACCAGCGCGCGCGCCGCCGCGACATCGTCGTCCGCCTCGTAGCCGCTTTGCGCGGTGACGAAGTTGTCGGTCAGTACCTCCACCGACTCCACCCGGCCGTCCGCCGCCACCGCGAGGCGCAGGCTCGTCACGCCCTGTACTTCCTTGAACGGTTTCAGCGGCTGCGCGAGCGAGCGATGGAATCCGGCGATCACCTCGCGCGCGGCCGCCTCGTCCAGCGGCCCCGCGGTCACCACCGGCGAGGCGGCGCGCAGGTGCCCCACCAGCGCGATGCGCCCTTCCAGCGGGTCCATGCTGCCCTGGATGATCGGCGTGCCGTGGACGATGCGGTCGTCGAACAGCAGCAGCTGGTTGAACCGCGCCGGCACCAGTTCGTACAGCACCTCGCCCTGCACGTGGTGCTTCCTGTAGCTGGGCACGCCGTCGCGCATCAGCAGCGTCTCGCCGCCGGCGAACTTGCGCGACTCCCACCGCGTGAGCGAGTAGACGAAGCCCAGCGTGCCGTTCTGGAAGTCGCTGTGCAGGCCCAGCGTGCAGCCATTGACCATCAGGTGCAGGTTGGGCTCGCCCGTCGGCACCAGGCCGGCGTGCTCCATGCACCACTGCCGCAGGTGCCGGTCGAAGCGCCGCCACAGCGGCTGCGCAAACACCTGCTGCGGCGCCGTGCGCAGGTAGGTGTACATGCGCGGGTCGCAGAAGTACTGCCACTCGATGGCCTGCCGGTAGGCGTTGCCCACCTTCTCGTCGTAGGCCGCGCGCATCGCCTCGGCCTCCGGGAAGAAGTCGGCGGCGACGTGCTGGCGGCGGATCACGCGGCCACCTCGCGCATGTCGCCCAGCGCCACGCGCACCTGGCGGTTGCCGCTGTAGGGCAGCCGCCCGTGTGCCATCAGCAGGTTGTTGACCAGCAGCACGTCGTGGGCCTCGGTGGGTATGCGGACCGAGCACTCCACCAGCACCCGGTCGATGGTGCGCACCCATTCGGCCGGAATGGGGCTGCCGTCGCCGAAGAACACGGTGCGCGGAAACTGGTCGCGGCGGAAGTGCCTGCCCAGCATCGCATCGACCTCGGCCGGCAGCGCGTCGGGGTGGTGCAGCAGGATCTGGTTGAACCACGCCTCGGTGTCGCGCTCGGGAATCCGCAGCACCGCATGGGTGCGGTACGACACGGTGAGGTCGTTCTCGGAGATCGCGTCGATCCCGTGCCCGCTGGCGCCGATCTTCTCGCGCAGCTCGCCCAGGCTTTCGACCTTGAAGAACTGCTGCCAGGAAGTGTCCAGCCCGCGGATGAAGCGGCGCCGGTACATCAGGCCCAGCTCGCGGAAGCGCTCGAGCATCTGCGCCGGCAGCCGCTCGATCACCTGGCGCCCGTCCGAGAGCGTCCACTCGCCGCCCTCGGAGGCCGGCTCCAGGCAGAAGAACAGCTGGCGCGAAGGCCAGCTGCGCGTGTGCGAGGCCTCGTTGTGGAAGCGGATCTCCAGGTGCTTCGGATACGGCGTGGCGAAATAGACGTTGTCGCCCGCGCTGGCCAGCGGCAGGTCGCCGTAGTGGCGGTAGAGCGCGTCGCAGGCCGAGCCCGCGCAGTCCTCGAAGCCGGCGAGGCCGCCGACGTCGAAGCCTCGGAACAGCACGTGGCCGTCGCTCCACAGGGCCTCGTCGATGCGCTCGCGGTGCCGACGGATCCAGGGCGCGAGCGGCTCGTGGGAAGGGGAAGTGATCTGCATGGGTTGTTTCACACCTTGGGTTCGTCGATCTCGTCAGGCCATGGCCACCAGGATGCGGCGCGGCCCCTCGAAGGGCAGCCGCCCGTGCGCGGCGAGGAGGTTGTCCACCACCAGCAGGTCGCCCTGGCGCCAGGCGAAGCTGCGGCGCTGCGCGCGCAGCACCTCGCGCACGCCGGCCAGCGTGTCGTTGTCGATGCGCCCGCCGTCGCCGTAGTACGCCGCCATCGGCAGCCCGGCCTCGATGCGCGCATCGACCCTGGCGCCCATCGGCGTGTTGGAGGCGTGGAACAGGTGCGCCTGGTTGAACCAGACGCGCTCGCCGCTCAGCGGATGCACGCGCGTGGCCGGCCGCCGCTCGTGGATGCGCAGGCCGCCGCCGGGCTGCCATTCGCAGCCGATGTCCATCTCGCGGCAATGCGCCTCGACCTGCCCGCGGTCGGCGGTCTCGAAGGCCTTGCTCCAGGCGTTGTAGGGCGCGTGCGCCGGCGCGAGGTTGCGCACGTACATCAGCCCGCGGCGCTCGAACTCCTCGACGATGGAAGCCGGCATCGCCTGCAGCACGCGCCGCGAGTCGGCCAGCGGCGTCTCGCCGCCCGCCTGCGGCGCGGTCGCGCAGAAGAAATACAGGCGCCCCGGCCAGCGCAGGCTGTACGACATCTCGTTGTGCAGCGGGATCTCCAGCTGCCTCGGGTACTCGGTCGAGGTGTAGACGCCCTCGTCCACCTTGCTGCGCGGCGAGGTGCCGCCCGCGTAGTCGCGCAGCTGCAGCGGCGCCATCGCCGCGACCGCGCGCCGGAAGTCCGCCGCCTCGCGCAGCGGAAAGCCGCGAAACAGCAGCGCGCCGGCGCGCAGCAGCACCGGCTCCAGCCGCGGCATCGCCTCGCGGAACCAGCCTTGCGCGTCGGCCGCGCTGCCGCCGGCCAGTTCCGCATCGGCGTGGATGCGATGCGGAAAACCGTCGCCGAAGTCCTCACCCTCGCCCTCGCCCGGGTCCGTTGCGGTCATCGCCACCCCGCTCATGGCCGCTGCCCCAGGTACCAATGGCGCCCGACGATGCCGATCACGCGATCGACGTGCGGCGGCCGAAGGATCGACAGGTGATCGCTGCCGGGCACATCGAAGCTGCGCAGCCGGGGCTCGTGGCGGCGCCAGGCATCGAGGCCGACGGCCTCCGTCCCGTCGCCTGAAACCGCGCGCAGCAGCAACGCCAGGCCGGTGAACTCGCCCTCGGGTCGGTAGCCGATCGCGCACTGGCGGCAGAACATCTCCAGCACCGGCGCGAAGTCCGCGCGCCGCGCGCTGGGCGGCAGCAGGCGGGCGCGCCGCATGGCCTCGAAGACCGATGCCGTCTGCTCGCCGGCCGGCAGCGCGGCCAGCGTGCCGGCGTCGAGCCCGTGCTCCTTTCCGCCCTGCAGCCGGATCAGCGCCAGGTACTCGCGCAGCGCGTGGGCGCGGTCGCCGAAGCCTTCGGCGCGCGGCGCATCGGTGTCGACCAGCACCACCGGCGCGACCGTCGCACCGGCTCCGGCGAGTTGCCGCGCCGCCTCCAGCGCCACCCAGCCGCCGAAGGAATGGCCGATCAGGTGATAGGGCCCCTGCGGTTGCAGCGCGCGTATCGCATCCACATGCCGCCGCGCCGCCTCCTGCAGCGTCGGCGGCTCGCCCTCGCGACCCAGCAGCGCGGGCGCCTCCAGGCCGATGAAGCTTGCGTCGCCCGGGCTGCGCGACGCGAAGTCGAGGAAGGTGGTCGCGTTGGCCCCTGCACCCGGCAGGCAGAACACCTTGCGTGCCTGTGCGCCGCTGCCGCTCCTGATGGTCACCACCGCGCCGGGCGCCGGCTGGCGGCTGGCCATGGCCGGCTTCGCCTGAGCGCCATCGAGCCGCGCGAGGAGCGAATCGATCGCCCCGCCGACGCGCGCCGCATGCCCGGCGTCCATCATGATGCTCCAGTGGTCGCCGCCGACGTGATGCACCTGCAGCCGGTTGCCCAGCACCGCGCTCCAGCCGTTGGCCGGATCGCCAGCGTCCCCGGGGAGTGCCGAGAACAGGTGCGCATCGACCTCCAGCGGCCGCGCGTGATAGCGGTGCGCCGCCGCGCGCAGATCGAACCACAGCCCCGCGCGCGCGTCGAACTCCGCCGGGCTCATGTCCTTCTTCAGCCACCCCTCGGCGCGCGCCAGCGCGATCGCGGCGGGCAGCCCGTCGGCGGCGAGGATGCGCTCGATCTCGCTCGCCTCCAGCTTGCGTCCGTAGTACTCGGCGAAGGCCACCAGCAGCAGCTTGCGGTCCTGCTCACCCAGCTCGGACACACCGCGCTCGCCCTCGCCACGGTGCCAGCTGTCGATGAGGCCGAGAAACTCGACCTGCCCGCCCGCCGCGATCAGCTGCCGTGCGACCTCGAAGGCCAGCACGCCGCCGGCCGACCAGCCCGCGAGCCGGTAGGGCCCCTGCGGCAACGCCTCGCGGATCAGGCGCGCGTAGCCGGCGGCCAGGTCCTCGTAGCGGCTTTCGCCATGCACCGCCGCGCGGTCGGCGCGAATGCCGTAGAGGCCGATCTCCGGATCGACATGCCGCGCCAGCCGCTCGTACGACAGCACCTCGCCGCTGGGTTCGTGCACGAACACCAGCGCGCGCCGTGTGCCGCCGCCCTTGCGGATGGTCACCCACTGCGCGTTCGCACCCGCGTTCCCGTCCGCCACGCCCTCGCGCGGCTGGCCGATCAGCGCCGCCAGCGCGCTGAGCTGCTGCGCCAGCAGCACGTCCTGCAGCGCCACCTCGTAGCCCTTGCGCTTCAGCCCCTCGATGACCTGGAACACCATCAGCGAATAGCCGCCCAGGTCGAAGAAGTTGTCGTGGCGGCCGATGCGCTCGATGCCGAGCAACTCCGACCACAGCGCGGCGATGGCGCGCTCCGCCTCGCCCTGCGGCGGCTCGTAGCGGCCCAGCGCCAGGCCCTGCGCGTCGGGCGCGGGCAGCGCCTTGCGGTCGAGTTTGCCGTTGGGCGTGAGCGGCAGCGCGTCGAGCGTCACGAAGGCCGAGGGCAGCATGTATTCGGGCAGCTGCGCGGCGAGGCCCGCGCGCAGCAGTGCCGGATCGGGCGCTTCCGCACCGGCCACCACATACGCGACAAGCCGCCTGTCGCCGGGAACGTCCTCGCGCGCGACCACCGCCGCATCGCGCACGCCCGGCAGCCGGGTCAGCCGCGCCTCGATCTCGCCGGGCTCGATGCGGAAGCCGCGCAGCTTGATCTGCTGGTCGTTGCGGCCCAGGTATTCGAGCGTGCCGTCATCGCGCCAGCGGCCGAGGTCGCCGGTGCGGTACATGCGCGCCGGCGCATCTTCGGCAACGAAGGGGTCGCGCAGGAATCGCTGGGCCGTGAGCTCGGGCCGGCCCAGGTAGCCGCGCGCGACACCGGCGCCGCCGATGTGGATCTCTCCGGCCACGCCCACCGGCACCGGCTGCCCCGCCGCGTCGAGCACGTAGATGCGCGCGCCCGGCATCACCTGCCCGATGTGCGGGCGGCGCCCGTCGATCACGCCGCAGCTCGCGTCCACGCTGCACTCGGTGGGCCCGTACATGTTGAAGAAAAGCCGCCCTTCGACCGCGGCCAGCGTGCCCCAGGTGGCCGCGTCGATCGCCTCGCCGCCGAGCAGCAGCTTTCGCAGACTCGGTGCGCGGCCTTGCAGGAGGCCCGCGCCCTGCAGCAGCCGCAGGTGCGAGGGCGTGCACTCCATCGCCTCGATGCGATGGGTTTCGAGAAAGCCGAGCAGCTCGTGCGCGCCGAGCCGGTCCGTTTCGGGCAGCAGGAACACGCTGCGGCCGAAAGCCAGCTGGCCCCATGCCTTCACCGCCATGTCGAAACCGAAGGAGGAGTTCCACGCCACGCGCCGGCAATCGGGCGCCGTGCCGTGCGCGCAGGCCTCCATCGCCCGCAGGAAGAAGGCCACGTTGCGGTGCTCCACCATCACGCCCTTGGGCTCGCCGGTCGAGCCGGAGGTGTAGATCACATAGGCCAGGTGCGAGGGCGTGAGGCCGACTGCGGCCGGGTCCGGGTTGGCGGACGGCGCCGAGGCCCACTTGGGCAGTTCGGCATCGAGCAGCACGCGCGCGCATCGTTGCGGCGCCTGCAGCCGTGCGTCGAGGCGCCGCTGCGTCAGCAGCACGGCCGCGCCGCTGTCTTCCAGCATCTGCGCGAGGCGCTCGTCCGGATGCACCGGGTCGAGCGGCACGTACGCGCCGCCGGCCTTGAGCGTGGCCAGCATCGCCACCACCAGTTCGGGGCTGCGTTCGGCGCAGATCGCCACGCGGTCGTCGGGCTTCACGCCGAGCGCGCGCAGATGGTGGGCGAGCCGGTTGGCGCGCGCGTTGAGCTCGCCATAACCCAGGCTTTCGCCCGCGTATTCGATCGCCTGCGCGTCGGGCTGGCGCGCCGCCTGCTGCTCGATGAGCGCATGCACCAGCACCGGTTCGGCCGCCGCGGCATGGCTTTCGTTGAAGCCTTCCACGATCGCCGCGCGCTCGTCGGCATCCAGCAGGTCGATGCGGTCGACCGGCTGGCCGTCGTCGGCGACCATGGCGCGCAGCACCGCCTCCAGGCAGCGCCAGTGGCGCCACACCGTGGCCTCGTCGAACAGCGCGCTGGCGTAGTTGAGCTGGCCGGCGATGCCTTCGCCGTTCTCGCGCAGCTCCAGCGACAGCTCGAACTGCGCGCTGTCGGCGCCGCCGCCCAGGCTCTGCGCCTGCAGGCCGGGCAGGTCGAGCGCGGCCCCGGGCGTGTTGTGCCACGACAGCATCACCTGGAACACCGGGTGATGGGCCAGCGAGCGCGGCGGGTTCAGCGCCTCCACCAGCCGCTCGAAGGGCACGTCCTGCAGGCTCTGCGCCTGCACCGCCGTCTGCCGCGCCTGCCCCAGCAGCGCGCCCACGCTCGGGCCGCCCGAGATGTCGATCTTCAGCGCCTGCGTGTTGACGAAGAAGCCGATCAGCGGTTCCACCTCCACCCGGTTGCGCCCGGCGTGCGAACTGCCGATCACCACCTGCTCCTGCCCGGCGAGCCTGCCCAGCACCACAGCCCATGCCGCGAGCAGCGTCATGTAGAGCGTGGTGCCGTGGCGCTGGCCCAGCGCGCGCAGGCCCTGGCCGAGCGCCGCGTCGAGCTCGACCGCGATGTTGGCGCCGCGGTAGTCCTGCACCGGCGGGCGCGGCCGGTCGGTCGGCAGGTCGAGCAACGCCGGCGCGCCGCGCAGCTGCCGCACCCATTGCTGCAGCTGCTGTTGCAGCAGCGGCCCCTGCAACCACTGGCGCTGCCACATGCCGAAATCGGCGTACTGGATGGCCAGCGGCGGCAGCGGATCGGGGCGGCCTTCACGGAAGGCGCCGTACAGGGCCGAGAACTCCTTCGCCAGCACCCCGCCAGACCAGCCGTCGGACACTATGTGGTGCATGGTCACCAGCAGCGCATGGTCGTCGGGGCCGAGCGCGAGCAGCCGGCCGCGGATCAGCGGGCCCAGCGCCAGGTCGAAGGGCCGCAGCGCCTCCTCTCGCACGATGCGTTCCAGCGCCTCGTCGTCGATGCCGCGCCGGTCTTCATGCAGAAGCGCGAAGCCGCGCGGCGCGTCGATGACCTGCCGCGCCTCGCCCGCCATGCCCACGAAGCGGGTGCGCAGCACCTCGTGGCGCTCGACGATGCGGTCGAAGGCGGCCTGCAGCGCCGCCCTGTCCAGCGGGCCGCGCAGCCGCACCGCGTCGGGCACGTGATAGGCCTTGCTGGCCTCGGGATCGACCCGCGCGATGAACCACAGCCGCTGCTGCGCGAAGGACATCGGCAGCGGCGCCGAGCGGTCGGCGCGCGCGATCGCGCCCAGCGTGTTCTGGCTTGCCTCGGCCACCTCCCGCGCCAGGTCGGCGAGCCGCGGGTGGGTGAAGAGCACCGGCAGCGGCAGCTCCACCCCGAGCCGCTCGCGCAGCTGCGAGACCAGCCGCACGGCGAGCAGCGAATGGCCGCCGAGCTCGAAGAAGTCGTCGTCACGCCCCACGCGCTCCATGCCGAGCAGCTCGCACCAGATGCGCGCCAGGGTGTCCTCGATCTCGCCCGTCGTCGCCTCGTAGCTGCGGTGGGCGAAGGCCAGGCTCTCCGGCGCCGGCAGCGCCTTGCGGTCGAGCTTGCCGTTGGGAGTGAGCGGCAGGGCGGCGAGTGGCACGAAGGCGCCGGGCAGCATGTGCTCGGGCAGGCGCGCGGCAAGTTGCCGGCGCAGTTCGGCGGGGTCGATGGGATCGAGGGGGTCTTCGGTCGGCGCGCCGTCCGCGACGACGATGTAGGCGACCAGGCGTTTCTCGCCGGGCACATCCTCGCGCGCGACCACGGCCGCCTCGCGCACGCCGGGCAGCTCGCCCAGGCGCGCCTCGATCTCGCCCGGCTCGACGCGGTGGCCGCGGATCTTGAGCTGGAAGTCGTTGCGCCCGAGGTATTCGATCGTGCCGTCCTCGCGCCAGCGGCCCAGGTCGCCGCTGCGGTACATGCGCGCGCCTTCGGCGTCCGGGAACGGATCGCGCAGGAAGCGCTCGGCGCCAGGCGCGGGCTGGTTCAGGTAGCCGCGCGCCACCTGCGCGCCGGCGATGTGGATTTCGCCTGCCACGCCGCGCGGCACCGGCCGGCCCAGCGCGTCGAGCAGGTACAGCCGGCAGTTGTCGACCGGCGTGCCGATGGGCGGCAGGTCGTCCCAGTCCCGGGCCGGGCCCGCCAGCGTGTGGGTCGTGACCACGTGGCTCTCGGTCGGGCCGTAGTGGTTGTGCAGCCGCGCCGCGCCGCCGCCGTCGAACAGCCGCCGTATCGCCGGCGTGATGCGCAGCTGCTCGCCCGCGACGATCAGGTCGCGCAGCGCCGGCGGCAGCGCTTCCCCCTGCTGCGACCACAGCTCGCCCAGCGCATGGAGCGCGATGCAGGGCAAAAAGAGCCGCTCGATCCCCTGCCCGGCCAGCCAGCCGGCCAGCGCGGGCAGGTCGCGGCGCAGCTCCTCGGGCACCGGCACCAGCGTGCCGCCCGTGGCCAGCGTCGAGAAGATTTCCTGGAACGCGACGTCGAAGCCCGGCGCCGCGAACTGCAGGGTGCGCGCCGCGTCCGGCAGCTGCTCGCGCTGCCAGGCCAGCAGGTTGGCCAGCGCACGGTGCGGCATCGCCACGCCCTTGGGCACGCCGGTGGAGCCGGAGGTGTAGATCACATACGCCAGGTGGTCGCCGCGCAGGCCCATCGCATGCGCGTCGGGACGCGGCGCGGCGGCCTGCGCCCATGGCGCCCCGGCGATGTCGTCGAGCAGCACGCGTTCGCAGGCCGGCGCAGCGGCGAGGCGGTGCAACAGCCGCTGCTGCGTGAGCAGCACGCGCGGCGCGCAGTCGGCGAGCATGTGCGCCAGGCGCCCGTCGGGCAGCGTGGGGTCCAGCGGCACGTAGGCGCCGCCGGCCTTGAGCGTGGCCACGATGGCGATCGCCGCCGCCGCCGCGCCGCCGTCCAGGCAGATCGCCACGCGCTGGTCGGGCACCACGCCCAGCGTGCGCAGATGCCGGGCCAGCTGGTTCGCCCGCGCTTCGAGCTCGCCATAGGTCAGCCGCCCGGCGGCGGATTCCAGCGCCGGTGTGGACGGATCGCCGTCGGCCCGGCGCTCGAACAGCGCGTGCACCAGTTCGCCTTCGGCAGCGTGGTCGCGGCGTGTGCCGTTGAAGCCGCGCAGCACCTGTTCGAGCTCGGCCGGCGGCAGGGTCTCGATGCGGTGCATCGGCGTGTCGGGTGCCCGGTCGAGCGCGCGCACCAGGTTGCCGAGGGTTTCGCGCATCCAGCCGGCGATGCGCGCGGCGTCCACGCGCTCGACGATCTCGGCGGTGATGGAAAAGCCCTCGCCATGGTCGTCCACGTGCAGCACGAAGGGGTAGTTGGTGCGGTCGCGGCTTTCCAGGTGATGGATGCCGGCGATGCCCTGCTCGCCTTGCGCCGCTTGTTCGCGGCTGTGGCGGTAGTTCAGCAGCGCCGAGAACAGCGGCGTGTTCGCGGGCAGGCCGCTGCAGCGCTGCGCGAGCGTCAGCGATGCGTGCTCGTGGCGCAGCAGTTCGGCAAGAGCCGCGGCAGTTTCGTCCAGCGCCTCGCCCGCGCCGCGCCCCTCCAGCCGCACGCGCAGCGGCAGCGTGTTGATGAACATGCCCATGGCGCGGTCGGCACCCGCGCCGCCCTGCAGGCGGCCCAGCAGCACGGTGCCGAACACCACGTCGCCGCCGCCGTTGCCGCTGCATCGCGCGAGCAGCTGCGCCCAGGCCAGGTGGAACACGCTGGCTGCGCTGGTGCCGCGCGCCCGCGCCACGCGGCGCAGGTCCGCGCACAGCGCGGGTTCCAGCCGAAGCCTCGCCTGCACCGCGTCGCTGCCGTTGCCCTGCACGTCGAGCAGGTCGAAGGGCGCGGTCGGCTGCTCCACGTCGCCCAGCATCGCGCGGAAGAACTGCTCGTGCTCCGCCTCGCGTGCGCCCAGCCGCGCCTGCGCGACGAAGTTTCGGAAAGGCACGGGCGGCGGCAGTTCCGCGCGGCGGCCCTGCATCACCAGGCCGACTTCCTGCGCCAGCAGCTCCAGCGTGACGTGGTCCATCGCGAGGTGGTGATGCAGCATCTGCAGCAGCCAGCGTCCGCGAGGTGCGTCGAACGCCGCGAAGCCGCGCATCATCGGCGCGCGCCGCACGTCGAGGCGGCAGCGCGCCGGGTCGGCATGGGCCTGCAGCCGCGCCTGCACATCGCTCTCGCTGCCGCCGTCACCGGCTTCCAGCATTTCGATTTCCAGCCGGGCACGCCGCCACACCACCTGCACCGGCTCGGGCAAGCCATCCCATTGCACCGCGGTGCGCAGCACGTCGTGGCGCGCGATGGTTTCGTCCATCGCGGCGACGAAGCCGTCCAGCAGCTCGCGGCTGTCGAAGGCCATCAGCAGCCGGGTCAGGTAGGCGTCGCCCTGCTGCTGCAGCAGGTGATGGAACAGGATGCCCTCCTGCAGCGGCGCGAGCGGATAGATGTCCTGCACGTTGCCCGCGCCGCCCGGCGTGGCGGCCACGATGCGGTCGATCTGCGCCTGCTCCAGCCGCACCAGCGGCAGCATGAGGGGCGTGATGCGGGGCGTGATGCGGGGTGTGGTGCGGGGCTCGTGCGGCTGCTGTTCCCGCGCAACGGCGTCGCCCTTCGCGGCAGCCCAGCTCAGCAGCGCCTGCTTGTGCAGTTTCAGCGAGGCCATCACGCCCGGCGTCAGCACGCCGCGCGGCGCCTTGAGCACCAGCTCGCCCTGCTCGATGCGCGCCAGGACCCGGCGCTGCTCGAGCAGGCCGATCAGCGCCGGCGCGTCCATGGATTGCGTGTTCGCTGCTTCCAGATTCACAGTCTGAACTCCTCGGTTTCCGATTCGGTGTCACACCCGGCTTGCGCTTCGGGCTCGTGGTGGGCGAAATGCGCCGGAATGGCGTTGTGCGGCACCTGCACCACGTGCGCGCCCGGCGCGGTGCGCACGGCCGCAGCCATCGCGGCCAGCCCCGGCCGGTCGAAGACCGCGCGCACGTCGATATCCCAGCCGCGTCCGCGCAACTGCTCCAGCATCTGCACCGCCAGCAGCGAATGCCCGCCGAGCGCGAAGAAGCTGTCGTGGCGGCCGATGCGCTCCACCCCGAGCAGCCGCGACCAGATCGACGCCAGCGCTTCCTCGACCTCGCCCTGCGGCGGCTCGAAGTCGCGGCGGCCGAAGGCCTCGTCGCCGGGCGCGGGCAACGCCTTGCGGTCCAGCTTGCCGTTGGCGCCCAGCGGCAGCGCGGCGAGGCGCACGTAGGCGGCGGGCAGCATGTGTTCGGGCAGGTGCTCGGCGAGCCGGCCGCGCAACCGGGCGGGCTCCGGCGCGTCGCCGGACGAGCCCGGCACCACGTAGGCCACCAGCGCCGGCGTGCCGAAACGGTCCTCGCGCGCCAGCACCACGGCATCGGCGATGCCATCGACGGCGCGCAGCCGCGCCTCGATCTCGCCCGGCTCGATGCGCTGCCCGCGCAGCTTGACCTGGAAGTCGGTGCGGCCCAGGTACTCGATGGCGCCGTCGGCGCGCCAGCGGCCGAGGTCGCCGGTGCGGTAGAGCCGGCCGTTCCCGCCGAAGGGGTCGGCGATGAAGCGCTGCGCCGTCAGCTCCGGCCGGCCCAGGTAGCCGCGCGCCACCTGCACGCCGCCGATGTAGAGCTCGCCCGCGACGCCGGCCGGCACCGGGCGCAGCGCGCCGTCGAGCAGGTAGAGCCGGGTGTTGGCGACCGGCCTGCCGATGGGCACGCCGTCGCCATCGCCATCGCCATCGCCATCGCCATCGCCGCAGGTCCAGGCGCTCACGTCCACCGCCGCTTCGGTCGGCCCGTACAGGTTGTGCAGGCGCGCATGCGGCAGGCGCTCGCGGCAGCGGCGCGCCAGGCCGGCGGAAAGGGCCTCGCCGCTGCAGACCACACGCCGCAGGCCGGCGCAGGCGGCGGCGCCATCGGCATCGCCGTCGAGCCGCGCCAGGAAAAGCCGCAGCATCGAAGGCACGAAGTGCAGCGTCGTCACCCCGCTCTCGCGGATCAGTTCGCACAGATAGGCGGGGTCCTTGTGCCCGTCGGGGCGCGCCAGCACCAGCTGCGCGCCCGCCATCAGCGGCCAGAAGAACTCCCACACCGACACGTCGAAGCCCAGCGGCGTCTTCTGCAGCACCACGTCGTCGGGTGCCAGCGCGTAGGCCTGCTGCATCCAGTGCAGGCGGTTGACGATGCCCCGGTGCTCGTTCATCACGCCCTTGGGGCGGCCGGTGGAGCCGGAGGTGTAGATCACATAGGCCAGGTGGCTTTCGCGGACTTCGGGGCCGCGTTCGTCCGGTTCGGCGGGCGCATCCGTGAGGGCGCAGCGATCCAGCGCGAGCGTAGGCACCATCGTCGGCAGGTCCGCCGCGAGCCCGGCGTCGGCCAGCACCGCCACCGGGCCGGCCTCGTCGATCATTTCCCGCAGCCGCTGCGGCGGATGCGAGGGGTCGAGCGGCAGGTACGCGCCGCCGGCCTTCAGCACCGCGAGCAGCGCCACCACCAGCATCTCGCTGCGCTGCATGAAGATGCCCACGCGCGCGTCGGGCGCCACGCCGAGCGCGCGCAGCCGCCGCGCCAGCCGGTTCGCATGCGCGTCGAGGCCGGCATAGCTGAGGCTGCGGCCTTCGAACACCACGGCGGTCGCGTCGGGGCGTTGCGCGGCCTGGCGCTCGAAGAGCTGGTGCAGGAGCAGGCCGCGCGGATAGTCGGCGGCGGTGGCATTGAAGCCGCTCAGCACCCGCAGGCGCTCGCTTTCCGGCAGCACCTCGATGCGATGAAGCGGCCGACCGGGCTCGGCCTCCAGCGCATCTGCGAGCGAACGCAGGGCCTGCTCGACGAAGCCGCGGATGCGCCGAGCATCGATGCGGCGGTCGATCTCGGCGGTGATGCCGAAGCCGTCGCCATGGTCGTCCACGTGCAGCACGAAGGGATAGTTGGTGCGGTCGTGCCCGCCCAGCGATTCGATGCCCGCCATGCTCGCGGCACCCGCGCTACCTTCGCGATGGCTGTGGCGGTAGTTGAGCAGGCTGGTGAAGAGCGGCGCCTCGGCCGGCAGCCCGCTGCAGCGCCGCGCCAGGCTCAGCGAGGCGTGTTCGTGGCGCATCAGCTGCGCGAGATCGGCGTGCACGCGGCGCAGCGCCGTTTCGGCGCCGTCGTCGATGCGCACGCGCAGCGGCAGCGTGTTGAGGAACATGCCCATCGCGCGCGTCGCCTCGGCGCCCGCCTGCAGCCGGCCGAAGAGCACCGTGCCGAAGACCACGTCGCGGCTTGCGCCGCAGCAGCGCGCCAGCACCAGCGCCCAGGCCAGGTGGAACACGCTGGCCGCGCCCACCCCGTGCAGCCGCGCCTGTTCGCGCAGGCGCCGCGCCAGCCCGGGCTCCAGTTCGCCGCGCGACTGCAGCACGCCGCTGCCGTCGCCGCGCACCTCGTCCAGCCCGAAGGGCACGGCGGCCTGCTCCACGTCGCCCAGCACGCGGCGGAAATAGGCTTCATGCCCCGCTTCCGACCCGCCGCGGCGCGCCTGCGCCACGAAGCGCCGGAACGGCACCGGTACTGGCAATTCATCGCGCCGGCCCTGCAGGATCAGCATGACCTCGTGCACCAGCAGCTGCGAGGCCGTGTGGTCGAGGATCAGGTGGTGGTGCAGCAGCTGCAGCAGCCAGCGCCCGCTGCCCTCTTCCCCGATGGCATGGCCGCGCAGCATCGGCGCGCGGCGCACGTCGAGGCGGCAGCTGCGTGGGTCGGCCAGCGCGCGCAGCCGCTGCAGTGCTTCTTCTGCGGGCGCGGCGGCCAGCATCGCGATCTCCAGGTCTGCCTCGCGCTGCACAACCTGCACCGGCTGTTCCAGCTCCTGCCAGTGCACGCTGGTGCGCAGGATGTCGTGGCGCGCGATCACCTCGCGCAGCGCCTGCACGAAGCCCTCCAGCCGTTCGCGGCTGTCGAAGCGCAGCAGGGTCGGCATCACGTAGGCGTCGCCTCCATCCTCGCTCTCGCGATGAAGGCGGTGATGGAACAGGATGCCCTCCTGCAGCGGCGCGAGCGGATAGATGTCCTGCACGTTGCGCCGGCCGCCGGGCACCTTCGCCGCGAGGCGGTCGATGGCGTCCTGCTCCAGCGCCGGCAGCGCATCGGCACCCTGGCCCTCGCGCAGCAGCGCGATCAGCTCGGCCTTGCGCTCGCGCAGTGCCCGCACCAACGCCGGGTCGGCCAGCAGCTGCGCATCGCCCTGCAGCGCGAGCCGCTCGCCGTCCAGCCGCAGCGCGAGGCCGCGCGAGGCCAGCGCCTCGAGCAGCTGCAAGGGCGTCGCGTCGAAGTTGCTCACAGGACGATCTCCTCCAGCTGCACGGTGGCCGCCGCGAGCTCGGCCAGCGTCGCCGCGTTGAACACCATCTGCACGTCGACCTGCAGCTGCTGCTCGCCCATGGCGTGGATCAGCTGTATCGCGAGCGCCGAATGCCCGCCGAGCTCGAAGAAGTTGTCGTGACGGCCGACCTGCGCCACGCCGAGCAGTTCGCCCCAGAGGGCGGCCAGCCGGGCCTCGATGTCGGTCCGCGGCGCGGCGTAGGTGCGGCGGGCGAGGCCGCTGTCGCCGGGTGGCGGCAGCGCCATGCGGTCGAGCTTGCCGTTGGCGTTGAGCGGCCAGGCCGCGAGCACCACGCACGCGGCGGGCAGCATGTAGTCGGGCAGCTGCGCGCCGAGCTGCGCGCGCAGCGTGGAAGGCTCCGGCGCCGCGCCCTGCTGCGCGAGCAGGTAGGCGACCAGGCGGGGCTCGCCGGGCTGGCTGCCATCGGCCACCACGATGGCCTCGCGCACGCCTTCCAGCCGCGCGAGCCTGGCCTCGATCTCGCCCAGCTCGATGCGGTAGCCGCGGATCTTCACCTGATGGTCGTTGCGGCCCAGGTACTCGATGCTGCCGTCGGCGCGCCAGCGGCCGAGGTCGCCGGTCCTGTACATGCGCGCGCCGGCTTCGGCCGCGAAGGGATCGGGCAGGAAGCGCCCGGCGGTGAGCGAAGGCTGCCCCAGGTAGCCCCGCGCGACGCCGGCGCCGCCGATGTGGATCTCGCCGGCAACGCCGATGGGCACCGGCTCGCCATGCGCGTCGAGCAGGTAGATACGCGCCCCCGGCATCGGCCGGCCGATGTTCGGCACCGCGCCCGCGACGGGGCCGCAGGTGGCGTCCACGCTGCATTCGGTCGGGCCGTACATGTTGTGGAACCGGAGCTCCGTGCCGCTCTCCGCGAGGCCCTGCCAGGTGTCGGCGTCGAGCGCCTCGCCGCCCAGCAGCAGCTTTCGAAGCGAGGTGCCGCGCCGCTGCGGAAAGCCGGCCGCGCGCAGCATGCGCAGGTGCGAGGGCGTGCACTCCATCGCCTCGATGGCATGGCGCTCCAGGAAGTCGAGCAGCGCTTGCGCATCGAGGCGTGTGCGCTCCGGCAGCAGGAACACGCTGCGGCCGAAGGCGAGCTGGCCCCATGCCTTCACCGCCATGTCGAAGCCGAAGGAGGAGTTCCAGGCCACGCGGCTGCAGTCCGGCGCCGGGCCATGGATGCGCCGCTCCATTCCGCGCAGGAAGTTCAGCACGTTGCGGTGTTCGACCATCACGCCCTTGGGCACGCCGGTCGAGCCCGAGGTGTAGATCACGTAGGCCAGGTGCGCGGGGGTCAGCCCCACGGCTTCGGGGTCGGGGTCGTGCGAGGGCGCACCGGCCCATGGCGGCGGCGAATCGCCGTCCAGCACCAGCACCGCGCATCCTTCGGGCACCGCGAGGCGCTCCAGCAGGCGGGCCTGCGTCAGCACCGCCACCGGGGCGCTGTCGCCCAGCATATGGGCGAGGCGGTCGTCGGGGTGAACCGGGTCCAGCGGCACGCAGGCGCCGCCGGCCTTGAGCGTGGCCATGAGCGCCACGCCGAGGTCCACGCTGCGTTCCAGGCACAGCGCGACGCGGTCGTCGGGGCGCAGGCCCAGGCCGCGCAGGTGATGCGCGATGCGGTTGGCGCGGGCGTTGAGCCCCGCGTAGTCCAGCGATTCGCCCTCGCAGGCCAGTGCCAGCGTCCCCGGCCGTCTTGCGGCCTGCGCCTCGAAAAGGCGGTGCAGCAGGCCATTGCCCCCGCCGGCCTCGCCGCCGTCGTTGAAGCCGCGCAGCACCAGCTCGCGCTCGCGTGGCGCCATCAGCGCGATGCGGTCCACCGGCGCGGCGGCATCGGCCGCCATGCCGCGCAGCATTGCCACCAGTGCGTGCCAGTGGCGCCGCACCGTGGCCTCGTCGTAGAGGGCGGTGGCGTAGTTGAACTGGCCCGCGATGCGCTCGCCGGCCGGCTCCAGGTCCAGCGAGAGATCGAACTGCGCGCTGCCCGCGTGGCTGGCGAGGTTGTCGAAGGCAAGTCCTTCCAGCTCCAGCCGGGCCGGCGGCGTGTTCTGCCATGCCAGCCGGACCTGGTAGACCGGGTTGAAGGCGCTGGAGCGCGGCGGGTTCAGCGCTTCCACCACCTGCTCGAAAGGCACGTCGCGGTGCTGCTGCGCTTCGAGCGCCACCTGCCGCGCCTGCTTCAGGAGGCCTTCGGCGTCCAGGCCCTCGCCGATGTCGAAGCGCAGAGCCTGCGCGTTGACGAAGAAGCCGATCAGCGGCTCGAGCTCGGCCCGGTCGCGCCCGGCGACGGCGCTGCCGAGCACCACGCGCGTCTGGCCGCTCAGGCGCGCGAGCACCGCCGCCCATGCCCCGAGCACCACCATGTAGACGGTGACGCCATGGCGCCGCGCCAGCGCGCCGAGTTCGCGCGTCAACGCCTCGTCGATGCCGACTTCGATGCTGGCGCCGCGATAGTCCTGCTGTGGCGGGCGAGGCCTGTCGGTGGCCAGGCCGATCAGCGGCGGCGCGTCGCGCAGCCGCTCCACCCAGTAGCCCAGCCGCGCCTGCGCGCCCTCGCCCTGCAGGCGCCGCCGCTGCCACGCGACGTAGTCGCCGTACTGCACCGGCAGCGCCGGCAGCGGGTCGGGCTCGCCGCGGCCGAAGGCCGCGTACAGCGCAGAGAACTCGTGCGCCAGCACCGCCAGCGACCAGCCGTCGCACACGATGTGGTGCATCGTGAGCAGCAGCACATGCTCGTCGGCCGCGAGGCGCAGCAGGCGCACGCGCAGCGGCGGCTCGCGCTCCAGGTCGAAGGGAGCGGCGGCCTCGGCCTGGCACAGCGCGCGCAGGGTGCTGCGGCCGAGCTCGTCGGGTCCGCCGGGTCCGCTGAAGAGGCCGTCGATTTCCTGCAGCTCCAGCGCGACGCCCTGCGCCGCCTCGATGCGCTGGCGCGGCTGGCCGTCGACCATGACGAAGCGCGCGCGCAGCGACTCGTGCCGCGCGACGATCCGCTCGAGCGCGCGCTGCAGCGCGACGCGGTCGAGCGCACCGCGCAGGCGCAGGGCGGCGGGCAGGTGGTAGGCCGCGCCGGCCTGTGCGTCGATGCGCGTCACGTACCAAAGGCGCTGCTGCGAGTGCGACAGCGGCCACGTGCCGCGATCCAGCGTTGCCCGATCCGCCGCGACGATCGGATCTGCCGCGCCGGGCGCCTCGCGTGCTATCTCCTGCGCGAGCTGCGCCAGCCGGGGCCGCGCGAACACCGTCGTCAGCGCCAGCTCGACGCCGAAGCGCTGGCGCAGCTGCGAGATCATGCGCACGGCCAGCAGCGAATGGCCGCCCAGCTCGAAGAAGCCGTCGTCGCGGCCGACGCGCTCGATGCCGAGCAGCGATTCCCATGTCTGTGCCAGCGCCCGTTCGTGCTCGCCCTCGGGCGCCCGGTAGCCGCGCCGCGCATGGGCTTCGTCGTCCGGCGCGGGCAGCGCGGCGCGGTCGAGCTTGCCGTTGGCGTTGAGCGGCAATGCATCGAGCGGCACGAAGGCGGCCGGCAGCATGTGCTCGGGCAGGCGCCCGGCCAGGCGTGCGCGCAGTTGCGCCGGTTCGGGCGGCGGGCTGGTCGGGTCGGCGGCCACCACGTAGGCCAGCAGGCGCCTGTCTTCGTCCGGCCCTTCGCTGGCGATCACCGCCGCTTCGCGGATGCCGCCCAGGCGCATCAGCTCGGCTTCGATCTCGCCCGGCTCGATGCGAAAGCCGCGGATCTTCAGCTGCCGGTCGTCGCGGCCCAGGAATTCGATGGAACCGTCGGCGCGCCAGCGGCCGAGGTCGCCGCTGCGGTACATGCGCGGCCGCGATGCATCGGCGGGCGCCTTCACGAACGGATCGGCCGCGAAGCGCTGCGCCGTCAGCTCGGGGCGATGCAGGTAGCCGCGCGCCACGCCCGCGCCGCCGATCCAGATTTCGCCGATGGCGCCGACCGGCACCGGCTCGCGATGCGCGTCGAGCAGATAGACCCGCGCATTGGCGACCGGCCGGCCGATGTCCAGCGGCGAATCTCCGGCACGGCAGCGCGCGACGGTGGCGTTGATGGTGGTTTCCGTCGGCCCGTAGGCATTGGCCAGCGCCGGGCGATGCCCCCCGCGCCGCCACCACGCGTCTAGCGCGGCCGCGCCGACCGTGTCGCCACCGATCACGATCTGGCGCAGCGACGGCGGAAACACCGCTTCGGGCGACAGAGCGAGCCGCTGCCAGAACAGCGTCGGCAGATTGGCCACGCTGAGCCGGTGCTCGCCGCACAGCGCACACCAGCGCGCGGGCTCGGCGAGCCATTCGTCGGTGCGCAGCACCAGCGTCGCGCCATGGCTGAGCGCGCCGAAGATCTCCTCTCCCGCCACGTCGAAGCTCAGGCCGGAGAACTGCAGCACCCTGTCCTGCGCACCGAAGCCGTAGAGCGCCTGCAGCGCCGCGACCTGGTGGGAGAGCTGCCGGTGCTCGACCATCACGCCCTTGGGCGTGCCGGTGGAGCCGGAGGTGTAGATCACGTAGGCCAGGTGCGAGCCGTCGCCGGGCAGGCCGCCTGCATCGGGCGGGTGCGCGGGCTCGTTCGCCAGCGGCTCGTGCCTGTCGAGCGCGATCGTCGTGCAGCGCGGCGGCGGATGCAGGCGCGGGCTCAGCGCGGAGTGCGTCAGCAGCACGGCCGGCGCGCAATCTTCCAGTTGCCAGGCCAGCCGCTGGTCGGGGTGGGAGGGATCGAGCGGCACATACGCGGCCCCGGCCTTGAGCGTGCCCAGCACAGCGACGACAAGGTCGAACCCGCGTTCGAGACACAGCGCGACCCGCTCGCCGGCCCCGGCGCCCAGGCCGCGCAGGTGGTGTGCGAGCCGGTTGGCCCGCTGGTCGAGCTCGGCATAGCCGAGGCGTTCGCCATCGTGCTCCAGCGCGACCGCCTGCGGCCGCAGCGCGGCCTGCCGTTCGAACGCCGCGTGCGCGAACGGGTGCGCGGGAACTGCGGATGCGCCCTGGGCGAAGACGTGCAGCAGGTGGTCGCGTTCCGTGTCGTCGAGCAGCGCGATGCGCTCGACCGGCAGGCCTTCGTCGCTCTGCGCCATGCCGCGCAGCATCGCCACCAGCGCCTGCCAGTGACGGCGGACCGTGGCCTCGTCGAAAAGCGCCGTGGCGTAGTTGAGCTTGCCGACGATGCGGCCGCCCTCTTCCTGGGCTTCCTGCAGGTCCAGCGCCATGTCGAACTGCGCGCTGCCCGGCAGGCTCTCGACCCGCTCGACGGCGAGGCCCGCGAGCTCCAGCGCGATCGGCGGCGTGTTGTGCCAGGCCAGCATCAGCTGGAACACCGGGTGGTGGGCCATGGAACGCGGCGGGTTCAGCGTCTCGACCAGGCGCTCGAAGGGCACGTCCTGCCGGGCCTGCGCCTGCAGCGCGGTCTCGCGCACCTGCGCGAGCAGGCCGGCCACGCTCGGGTTGCCGTCCAGCGCGATCTTCATCGCCTGCGTGCTGATGAAGCAGCCGATCAGCGGCTCGACCTCGGCGCGGCCGCGGCCGGCATGCGAACTGCCGATCACCACCTGCCGCTGGCCGCCGTAGCGCGCCACCACCGCGGCCCAGGCCGCGAGCACGACCATGTACAGCGTCGCGCCGTGCCGCCGGGCGAGCGCTCGCAGGGCCCGCGTGGTTTCGGCATCGACGCCGACCTCGATGCTCGCGCCGCGATAGTCCTGCAGCGCGGGCCTCGGGCGGTCGTGCGGCAGCTCGACCAGCGCCGGTGCGCCTTGCAGATGCCCGGCCCACTCCCGCAGCCGGGCCTGTGCGGCGGGGCCCTGCAGGTGGCGGTGCAGCCACGCCGCATGGTCGGCGTACTGGACGGCCAGCGCCGGCAGGCGAGGCTCGCGCCCCTCGCGCAGCGCGCTGTAGGCGGCGGCGAACTCGCGCATCAGCACGCCCAGCGACCAGCCGTCGGAGACGATGTGGTGCATCGAGACCACGAGCACGTGGTCCTGCGCCGCGACGCGCAGCAGTCGGCCACGGATCGGCGGGCCGGCCGCGAGGTCGAAGGGCACGGCGGCGGCTTCGCGGCACAGCGCCTCGATGTGCGCGGGGTCCGCGGCGTCGGCGGCGCTGACGCCTTGCTCGCGCAGCTCGAAGCCGCGCGGCGGGTCGATGTGCTGCCATGGCTGCCCATCCGCTTCGACGAAGCGCGTGCGCAGGGCCTCGTGCCGGGCGACGACGTGGTCCAGCGCGGCACGCAGGGCCGTGCCGTCGAGCGCGCCGCGCAGGCGCAGGGCGCCGGTGATGTGATACGCGACGCTGGCCTTGGCATCGACACCGGAGATGAACCAAAGGCGCTGCTGTGCCGGGGACAGGGGCAGCGGCCGGCTGCGGTCGGCGGGCGTGATCGCGTCCGGTGCGCCCGGACCTGCCTCGGAGATGGCCTCGGAGATGGCCTCGGAGATGGCCTCGGCGAGCGCGGCAAGGCGTGGGCGGGCGAAGAGCGTGGCAAGCGGAAGTTCCGCGCCGAGGCGCTCGCGGATCTGCGAGATGAGCCTGATGGCCAGCAGGGAATGGCCGCCGAGCTCGAAGAAGTCGTCGTCGCGGCCGATCTGGCGGATGCCGAGGAGCTGGGACCAGATGCCGGCGAGGGCCTGTTCGACTTCGCCCTGTGGTGGCGAGGAGGTGCCGTGGCCATGGGCCCCGGGTGCGGGCAGCGCCTTGCGGTCGAGCTTGCCATTGGGGGTCAGCGGCAGCGCGTCGAGTGCGACGAAGGCCGAGGGGACCATGTAGTCCGGCAGGCGGTCGCGCAAGGCGGTGCGCAATGCGCCCGGATCTGCGGCCTCGGTGAGGACGAGATACGCGACCAGCCGTTTTTCGCCCGGCTGGTCTTCTTGCGCGATCACCGCTGCTTCCCTGACGCCGTCGAGCCTCGCCAGCTGCGCTTCGATCTCACCGGGCTCGACGCGGTAGCCGCGCAGCTTCACCTGATGGTCGTTGCGCCCCAGGTACTCGATGCTGCCGTCGGCGCGCCAGCGGCCGAGGTCGCCGCTTCGGTACATGCGCGCGCCGCCGCGGCTGAACGGGTCGGGCACGAATCGGTCGGCGCTCAGTTCGGGCTGCGACAGGTAGCCGCGCGCCACCTGTGCGCCGCCCAGGTACAGCTCGCCGGCGACACCCACCGGCACCGGATTGCGTTGCGCGTCGAGCACATGGATGCGGCTGTTGCCGACGGGCTTTCCGATCGGCGGCAGGTCTTTCCACTTTTCGGGGAGGCCGCTCAGCGTGTGCGTGCTGACCACGTGGGTCTCGGTCGGGCCGTAGTGGTTGTGCAGCCTTGCCTGCGGATGCCGCGCGAACATCCGGCGGATCGCCGGCGTGATGCGCAACTGCTCGCCGGCAGTGATCACATCGCGCAGCATCGGCAATGGCTCGACGCGCCGCGACCACAGTTCGCAGAGGTTCTGCAGCGCGATGTAGGGCAGGAACAGGCGCTCGACGGACTCCCGCGCCAACCACTCGGCCAACGCCGGAAGATCCTGACGCAGCCCTTCGCGCAGCAGCACCAGCGTGCCGCCACAGGCCAGTGTCGAGAAGATCTCCTGGAAGGCGACATCGAAGCCGGGCGCCGCGAACTGCAGGGTGCGCGCGGGCTCGGGCAGCTGCTCCCGTTGCCACTCCAGCAGGTTGGCCAGCCCGCGATGCGGCATCGCCACGCCCTTGGGTTCGCCCGTGGAGCCGGAGGTGTAGATCACATAGGCCAGGTGCGATGCGGCGAGCCCTTCGACTTGCAGGTCGTCGGCGCAGGCTTCGGCCCAGGCCGCGCCTGCTTCATCGAGCGGGACCGTTGCCACGTCCGGCGCAAGCCGTTCGATCAGGGCTTGCTGGCCCAGCACGACAGTCGCCGCGCTGTCGCGCAGCATGCGGACCAACCGCTCCCGCGGATACGCAGGGTCCAGCGGCACGCACGCGCCGCCGGCCTTGAGCGTGGCCAGGATCGCCACCACCATCGCGAAGCCGCGCCCGGCGCAGATGGCGACGCGGGTATCGGGCCCGACGCCGAGGCCGCGCAGATGCCGGGCAAGCCGGTTGGCCTGCTCACCGAGCGCGCGATAGCTCAGCTGCGCGCCATCGAGTTCGAGCGCGATGCGCTCGGGGTGCACCGCCACCTGCCGTTCGAAGGCTTCGTGGACCAGGGCTGTCGGGTCGTGCGCGCGATGCGTGTCGTTGAAACCATGGAGCACACGCCGACGTTCCTGCTCAGGCAGCACATCGAGCGTCATCAGCGGCCGCCCCGGCTCTTCTTCCAGAGCCCGCGAAACAGATTGCAGCGCCTGCCGCACGAACCCGGCAACGCGTTCCGCGCCCACCGAGGCATCGACCTGCACCGTCAGCCCGAAGCCGCTGCCGTCGTCGTCCACATGCAGGCCGAAGGGGTAGTTGGTGCGGTCGCGCACGTCGAGCAGGCGCACGCCGTCGAGCACCTCGGCGCGCGCGAACTGGCCGTGCCTGTAGTTGAGCAGCGCAGAGAACAGGGGCACATGCGTGGGCATCGCGCTGCAGCGCTGCGCTTGCACCAGCGAGGCGTGCTCGTGGCGCAGCAGCGCGCTCAACGCCGCATGGGTCTCATGCAGCCCTTGCAGCGTTCCGCGCCCGCCCAGTGCGATGCGCACCGGCAGCGTGTTGATGAACATGCCCATCGCGCGTTCGATGCCCGGGCCGCCCTGCATGCGGCCGAACAGCACCGTGCCGAACACCACGTCCTCGCGTCCGCTGCACGAGGCCAGTACGCGGGCCCAGGCCAGATGGAAAAGGCTCGCCGTGCTCACGCCATGCCGCATGGCGAGGGCGCGCAGCTGCGACGACAACGCCGCAGGCAGCATCGACTTCGCCTGCCCGATGCGCGAGCCATCGCCCTGCACATCGAGCAGGCCGAACGCAGCCGTCGGCTCGTCCACGTCGCCGAGCATCGCGCCGAAGAAGGCCGCGTGCTCCGCCTCGCTCGTGCCCTGGCGCGAGCGGGCCACGAAGTCCCGGAACGGCACCGGCGCGGGCAGGCTGCCCGCGTCGCCGCGCTCGATGGCCGCGATCTCCTCCACCAGCAGCTCCAGCGCGGTGTGGTCCATCACGAGGTGGTGATAGGACAGCTGCAGCAGCCAGCGCCCGCTCGCGTCGTCACGGGCCGCGAAGCCCTGCAGCATGGGCGCGCGCCGCACGTCGATGCGTAGGCCCCGCACGCGCGGATGCTCGCGCAGGCGCTGCTGCGCGGGGCTCTCGCCCGGTGCCAGCGTCAATGTCGCGGGCGCGAATCCGGCGTTTCGCCACACCACCTGCACGGGCTCGGCCAGGCCCTCCCAGTGGATCGCGGTGCGCAGGATGTCGTGGCGCCCGATCACCTGGGAGAGCGCCGCGGCGAAGCTGTCCATGCGCGGCCTGCTGTCGAACTCGAGCAGCGTCGGCAGCACGTAGGCGTCGCCCTCGCCCTTGCTTTCGCGCTGCAGCAGGTGGTGGAACAGGATGCCCTGCTGCAGCGGCGCGAGCGGATAGATGTCCTGGATGTTGGCCGCGCCGCCCGGCGTGGCCTGCACGATTCGCGCGATATCGGCGGCGTCGAGCCTGGCGAGCGTCAGCATCGCGGGCTCGATGGCTTCGCAGCCCGGCGGGATCAGGTTGGGCGGCACCGATGCAGTCTCTTCGTCGCGCCGGATCGTGGAGGCGAATGCATGCAGCCTCGGGTGCGTGAAGAGCGACCGGATGTCGGTGGACCAGCCGCGCCGGCGCAGCTGTTCGAGCAACCGGATGGCGAGCAGGGAATGGCCGCCGAGCTCGAAGAAGTCGTCGTTGCGGCCGATCTGGCGGATGCCGAGGAGCCGGGACCAGATGCCCGCGAGGGCCTGTTCGACTTCGCCCTGGGGTGGCGCGGAGGTGCCGTGGCCATGGGCCCCGGGTGCGGGCAGTGCCTTGCGGTCGAGCTTGCCGTTGGGGGTCAGCGGCAGCGCGTCGAGTGCGACGAAGGCCGAGGGGACCATGTAGTCCGGCAGGCGTTCGCGCAAGGCGGCGCGCAGTGCGGATGGATCGAGGGCACCGGCGAGGACGAGGTAGGCGACCAATCGCTTGTCGCCCGGCTGGTCTTCGCGGGCGATCACTGCAGCTTCGCGTACGCCTTCGATGCGGGCGAGCTGCGCTTCGATCTCGCCCAATTCGACGCGGTAGCCGCGCAGCTTCACCTGATGGTCGTTGCGCCCCAGATACTCGATGCTGCCGTCGGCGCGCCAGCGGCCGAGGTCGCCGCTTCGGTACATGCGTGCGCCCGGGCCGCCGAACGGATCGGGCAGGAAGCGTGCTTCGGTGAGATCGGGCTGCGAGAGATATCCCCGGGCGACCTGTTCGCCGCCCAGATACAGCTCGCCCACGACTCCCTCGGGAGCCGGATTGCGCTGCGCATCCAGCACGTAGATGCGGCTGTTGCCGACGGGCTTCCCGATCGGCGGCAGGTCTTCCCATTGCCCGGGCGCGCCGCCCAGCGTGTGCGTGCTGACCACGTGCGTCTCGGTCGGGCCGTAGTGGTTGTGCAGCCGGGCCTGCGGATGCTTGCCGAACATGAGCCGGATCGCGGGCGTGATGCGCAATTGCTCGCCTGCCGTGATCACGTCCCGCAGCATCGGCAGCAGCGCACCGCGCTGCGACCACAGCTCGCACAGGTTCTGCAGCGCGATGCAAGGCAGGAACAGCCGTTCGACCGATTCTTCGGCGAGCCATTCGGCCAAGGCTGGCAGGTCCTGGCGCAAGCCCTCGCGCAGCAGCACCAGCGTGCCGCCGCTGGCCAGCGTCGAGAAGATCTCCTGGAAGGCGACATCGAAGCCGAGCGCCGCGAACTGCAGGGTGCGCGCGGGTTCGGGCAATTGCTCCCGCTGCCATGCGAGCAGATTGACGAGCCCGCGATGCGGCATCGCCACGCCCTTGGGCTCGCCGGTGGAGCCGGAGGTGTAGATCACGTAAGCCAGGTGCGATGGCGCGAGGCCTTCGACGCGAAGGTTGTCGGCAGATGCTCCGGCCCAGGCCGCTTCATCGAGCGGCACCGACGCCACGTCGGGCGTGAGCCCTTCCATCTGCCCCAGGACGACCGCCGCCCCGCTGTCGCGCAGCATGTGGCCCAGGCGCTCGCGTGGATATGCCGGATCCAGCGGCACGCAGGCACCGCCGGCCTTGAGCGTGGCCAGGATCGCGATCACCATCGCGAAACTGCGCCCGGCACGGATCGCGACACGGGTGTCCGGCCCGACTCCGAGCCCATGAAGATGCCGTGCAAGCCGGTTGGCCTGCTCGTTGAGCGCGCGATAGCTCAGCTGGGCGCCATCGAGTTCGAGCGCGATGCGTTCCGGGTGCTGCGCCGCCTGCTGCTCGAAGGCCTCGTGCGCCAGCGCCGCCGTGCCGTACGCACCATGCGTATCGTTGAAGCCGTGCAACACGCGCTGAAGCTCTTCCGCCGGCAAGACTTCGAGCGCCATCAGCGCTCGGCCGGGCTCCTCTTCCAGCGCCTCGGCAACAGCCTGCAATGCCCGCACCACGAACCCGCACACGCGCCGCGCGGGCACCGAGTCGTGAATCTCGGCGCTGAGCACGAAACCTTCTCCAAGGTCGTCGACGTACAGGCTGAACGGATAGTTGGTGAGGTCGCGTCCGCCGAGGTAGTGCATGCCATCGGCGATCGCGATCCCGCCCTCCGCGGAGAAACTCTCGCTTCGGCTGTGCCGGTAGTTGAGCAGCGCCGGGAAGACCGGCACGCCCGGCCCAAGGCCGCTGCAGCGTTGCGCCAGCGTGAGCGATGCATGCTCGTGGCGCAGCAGCGCGCTCAACGCCGCATGGGTCTCATGCAGCCCCTGCAGCGTTCCGCGCCCGCCCAGCGCGATGCGCACCGGCAGCGTGTTGATGAACATGCCCATCGCGCGTTCGATCCCCGGGCCGCCCTGCATGCGGCCGAACAGCACCGTGCCGAAGACCACGTCGTCACGCCCGCTGCATGAAGCCAGCACACGCGCCCAGGCCAGATGGAAGATGCTGGCCGTGCTCACGCCGTGGCGCATGGCGAGGGCGCGCAGCCGCAGCGACAAGGCCGGGGGCAGCGTCGCCCTCGCCTGCTCGACCTGTGAGCCATCGCCCTGCACGTCGAGAAGGCCGAATGGCGCCGTCGGCTCGTCCACGTCGCCGAGCATCGTGCCGAAGAAGGCTTCGTGCTCCGCCTCGCTCATGCCCTGGCGCGAGCGGGCCACGAAATCCCGGAACGGTACGGGCGCGGGCAGGCTGTCTCCGCGCCCCTGCAGCAGCGCCACCACCTCGTGCAGGATCAGCTCGGTGGTGGTGTGGTCCAGCGTCAGGTGGTGATGCAGTAGCTGCAGCAGCCAGCATTGCGAAACGGGGTCGAAGGCCGCATGGGCCTGCAGCATCGGCGCGCGGCGCAGGTCCAGGCGCACCGTGCGCGCATCGGCACGGGCCTGCAGTTGCGCCTGTACGTCGCCATCGGCCGGGTCGAAGCGGTGCTCCCGCAGCGCAAGGCCGGCGCTGCGCCAGACGACCTGCACGGGCGTGTCCAGCCCTTCCCACTGCACGGCGGTGCGCAGGATGTCGTGGCGGGCGATGACCTGCCGCAGCGCGGCCACGAACCGGTCGAGCCGCGCGCGATCGTCGAAGCGCAGCAGTGCGGGCAGCACATAGGCGTCGCCCTCGCCCCTGCTTTCGCCCTGCAGCAGGTGGTGGAAGAGGATGCCTTCCTGCAGCGGCGCGAGCGGGTAGATGTCCTGGATGTTGCGCATGCCGCCCGGCACGGCGGCGGCGATCAGGTCGATCTGCGCCTGCGTCAGGCCCGCGAGCGGAAGCATCCGCGGCGTGATGCGCCCGCATTGCGCGGGGATCGCATTCGGCGGCACAGGTGCAGGTGCCGCGGCCTTGTCCTGCGCCGCCACGCGGGCTGCGAGCGCGCCCAGTGTCGGCTCGGTGAAGAGCTGGCGGATATCGGCCTCCATCCCTTCGCGCTGCATGCGCTCGACCAGCCGCACCGCGAGGATGGAATGCCCGCCGAGCTCGAAGAAGTTGTCGCCGCGCCCCACCCGCTCGATGCCGAGCACTTCGGACCACAGCCTTGCCATTGCCTGCTCGGTGGCACCCTGCGGCGGCTCATGCTCGCGCTGCCCGTGCCATGCGCGAGGCTCCGGCGGGGGCAGCGCCTTGCGGTCGAGCTTGCCGTTGGGGGTCAGCGGCAGGGCATCCAGCGGCACGTACGCGGCCGGGATCATGTAGTCGGGCAGGTGCCTGCCCAAGGCGATGCGCGCGGCGGCGGGATCGAAGGCCGCCCTGGCCTCGGCATCTGCGTCGGCGAACACGAGGTACGCGACGAGGCGCGTATCGCCCGGCTGGTCCTCCCGCGCGATCGCCACCGCGTCGGCCACGCCGTCGAGCCGCAACAGCCGGGCCTCGATTTCGCCGGGCTCGATGCGGAAGCCGCGGATCTTGAGCTGCTGGTCGTTGCGTCCGAGGTACTCCAGGCTGCCGTCGGCGAGCAGGCGGCCCATGTCGCCGCTGCGGTACATGCGCGCGCCCGGCACGCCGCCGAACGGATCGGGCACGAAGCGCTGCGCGTCCAGCTCGGGCCGGCGCAGATAGCCGCGGGCCACGCCGGCGCCGCCGACGCAGATCTCGCCCGCGCAGCCCACCGGCAGCGGCCGGCCCTGCGCATCGAGCACGTACAGGCTCAGGTCGGGAATGCGCGTGCCGATCGGGCTCGCGCCGGCGCGATGGGCATCGTCGGGGCCGAGCACCCGGCAGCTGACGTGCACGGTGGTCTCGGTGATGCCGTACATGTTGACCAGCTGCGCGCGCCGGTTGTGCGCCAGCGCGTACCAGGGTGCGAGCGTGGCGGTTTCCAGAGCCTCGCCGCCGAGGATCACGTGGCGAAGCGCATGCGCCGGCAGCTCCTTCGGGGCAGACCGGCATGCGGCGGCGAACTGGCGGAATGCGCTCGGCGTCTGGTTGAGCACGGTCACGCCCTGCTCGCACACCAGGCGGTGGAACTCCGCCGGCGCGCGGCTGACCGCGTGCGGCACGATCACCAGCCGGCCGCCGTGGAGCAGCGCGCCCCACAGCTCCCACACCGAGAAGTCGAAGGCGAAGGAGTGGAAGAGCGTCCACACGTCGTCGCGGCCGAAGCCGAACCAGCCGCGCGTCGCGGCGAAGAGTCGGCCGACCTGCGCGTGCTCGACCATCACGCCCTTGGGCAGGCCGGTGGAGCCGGAGGTGTAGATCACGTAGGCCAGGTGCGAGGGCGCGAGGCCCTCGATTTGCGGATTGCCGATGGGTGCGTCGCACCACGGTGCTTCTTCCCATGGCTGGTCGAGGCGCAGCCGTTGGCACGAGGGCAGCGCAGGCAGCGAGGGCAGGCGATCGAGCGAGGCGCGGTCGCCGATCAGCGCCACCGGTGTGCTGTCGCGCAGCATGTGCGCCAGGCGTTCGTCGGGCTGCGCCGGATCCAGCGGGACGTAGGCGCCACCGGCCTTGAGCGTGGCGAGGATCGCGATCGCCATGCCGGGCCCGCGCTCCAGGCAGATCGCGACGAGCGCGTCGGGGCCCACGCCCAGCCCGCGCAGGTGGTGGGCCAGCTGGTTGGCGCGCCGGTCGAGTTCGCCGTAGCTCAGCCGCTGGTCTTCGAACTGCACGGCGATGGCGTCCGGGTCGCGCGCGGCCTGCTGCTCGAACAGCGCGTGGATCAGCGAAGGGGCGCCGGTGTCGAGCAGCGGCCGGTTGAAGCCGTGCACGACCAGGTCGCGCTCGGCTTCGTCCATCAGCGGCAGGTCGCGCACGGGTGTATGCGGCGCATCGGTTGCGGCGCGCATCAGCGCCTGCAGTCGCCGCAGGTGCATGGCCATCTGCGGCGCGGAGAACAGCGCCGGGTCGTGGTTGAACTCGACGTGCACCGGGCGCCCGGGCTCGTAGTCGCGCACGTAGACCGCGAGCGGCTGGCGCTCGTGGCCGTTGTGCAGCGGGAACACCGTGCTGCGGATGCCTTCGAGCCTCAGGTCGCCCTGGAAGCTTTCGATCGACAGGGAGATGTCGAACAGGCCGCGGCGCTCGCCCGTGCCGGCCAGCAGTTCGCGGTGCAGCTCGGCCAGGGGATAGCGCTGGTGGCGGTAGCACTGCTTCAGTTCGGCCGCGACGCCGCGCAGGGTCTGCGCGAAGCTCTGCCGCGGATCGACCGCGATGCCGACCGGGATCGCGCCCGAGAACATGCCGGGCATGCGCCTGTGCGCGACGCTGGTGCGGTTGTGCACCGGCATGCCGATCACGACTTCGTCGCCAGCTTCGCGTTCCTGATGAAGGCACGCGAAGTACACCGCCAGCAGCGCGGCGAGGAAGTGCGTGCTCGACGCGCCCTGCGCGGCAGCCACTTCGGTCAGGCGGTCGTGGTCGGCGCGGTCCAGGTGCCAGACGGCCTGCTCCACCTTGCGGCGGGCCGCCTGGCTGCGCCGCGCGGGGGCGTCTTCGAACAGCGGCGCGGCCAGGCGTGCGTGGCGCTGCAGCCAGAAGGCGCGGTCGCGGGCGTAGCGCGGGGAGGCCCGGTACTCGGCATCGAGGCGGATGAAGCCGGCATAGTCGCCGCCTTCGTCTTTTTCTTCTTCCCCGAGCGCTGCCTCGCCGCGCCCGAGCCGGTTGTATGCATCGGCGACGGCATTGCCGATCAGCGAGACCGACCACCCGTCCGCGACGAGATGGTGGAAGCACACCAGCCAGTAGCCGCGCCGGGGCGCGACCTGCAGCCACTGCATGCGCCACAGCCGCTGGCCGTAGAGCGCGAAGGGGGCGAGGAAGGCGGCGCGCAGGTGTGCCCATGCGCTCGCCTCAGGGTCGGCTTCGCCGGTGAAATCGAAGCGCTGCAGCGGCGCGCCGGCGGCATCGTCGTCGGGCGCGGCGAAGCGCTGCATGGCTTCGCCGTTGTTGTCGCCGTTGTTGCCGCCGCGCTCGAGCACGGTGCGCAGCGCCTGGTGGCGCGAGACGACGGCGCGGATCGCCGCTTCCAGCCGGTCGACATCGGTGGGCCCGTCGAGGCTGGCCGTCACGCCGATGTTGTGGCAGGGCACATCGGGCGCCAGCGACTGCTCGAGCCAGACGGCCTGCTGGGGCGAACTCAGGGGGTGCACGTGCGGGCCGCTCACGATTGGCCGCCGTCCGGGACCAGCGTTTCCAGCCGGCGCAGGCGCGGGTGGAAGAGCGCGAGAACGGTCAGCGCGAGGCCGGCCGCGCCGCTCGCGAAGAACAGGAAGCCGATGCCGCGGCCCGGCCCCGTGCCGAAGAGGCTGCCCACCGGCGTGCCGTCGAGCGCGCCGCCGGGGCGTAGCGCGGGCTCGAGCACCGCGTCGGCGAGCCAGCCGCCGGCCAGCAGCACGGCGCACATCACGAGCATGTTGGACGCGGCGATCAGCGCGAAGACGCTGCCCTGCCGGCCGAGGGGCGCCTTGCGCATCCACAGCGCATGCGAGCACGCGACCGAGGTGCTGCCGCAGAACAGGCAGACGAAGGCCGCGGCGCACCACAGCGCCGGCGTGGTCGCGCAGCCGGCGGCCAGCACCGCCGCGCACTGCAGCGCGTCGCAGGCCAGCACCCATCGCATCAGCCCGTGCCGCAGCCGCGCGGTGGCGACCAGGATCGAGCCGAGCAGGCCGCCGACGATGCCGACGGACATCACCAGGCCCAGCACGCCGCTGGAGTGCGTGGACAGCACCATCGGCGTCACCATGGCCGTGGCCAGCACCATGAGGCACTGCACCAGCGCGCCGTAGCCGAGCAGCGCGCGCATCAGTGGCTGCTCGCGCAGGTAGGCGAGCGCGCCGGAAAGGCTGGCGCCCGCGCCGCGCCAAAGCGCGCCGCCTTGCGCGGGCACATCGCCACTGCGTACGTCCGCGCCACCGCGTACGTCCGCGCCGGCGCGGGTCAGCGCGGCGAACACCAGCGCGGCGGCGGCCAACAGCAGGCACAGCTGCGTCGCCATCACGCCCTGCAGGCCGCCCGCGTGCGCCATCAGGAAGCCGGCCGTGGCGGGCGCGCCGACCTGCACCAGCGCGCGGGAGATGCCGGTCAGCCCGCCGACCTGGGCGAAGCGGTCCTTGGGCACGAAACGGCTGACGGCCACCCGGATCGACGGCCGCCGCAGCGCGCCGACGGCGGCCGCGACCGCGGCATAGGCGTAGAGCGCGCCGATGCCGAGCCGGCCCGAGGTCAGCGCCAGCACGATCGCGAAGGTGCCGGCGACGGCGGCGAGGTCGCAGCACAGCACCACCCGGCGCCGGTCGTGCCGGTCGGCCAGCACACCGGCGAAGGGCGTGGCCAGCATCGCCGCGAGCGCGGCGGCGAGCACCGAGAAGGAGTAGTCCTGCGCGGAGCCGGTGCGCGAGAAGATCCAGACGCCCACCGCGAAGCTGACCAGCGTGGTGCCGAGGTCGAAGGCGGTCTCGCTGAGCCACAGCAGGGCGAAAGTGGAGCGGGTGCCCCGGGCCTGTTGCTGCTCCTGTTGTTGCAGGGGCGGCGGCCTGGCCGGGTTGTCACGGGTTGGAGTCGCAGCGGCTTCCACGGTCACTTCCTGCATAACGTGCGCTCTCCAGGGTCCGCGCTCTGTCAATTAATAAAAAAGCGCAGGTACTTCGGGTGGCGGGATGAATATTTGCGCGGCCGGGCCGCGGGCGTTGCACGATTATTCCGCGCTGCAGCACTGTAATTGGGGTGCTCGCACAAATGACGCATCAGTTAAATTTGTTGACGTAAAAGCACGAGAACTTCGGAATTGAAGCGTATTTGGAATTACGAAAATCTGTTCCGTTTGCAGGCGAACGGGGCAATGCGAATGGCATCGGACGATCCGGAAAGGCTGTGGCGCAGACCCTAAAGGGCACGGAGAGTCAAATCCGAAGTGCAACACCTTGTCTCCCCTGAGGTGTTCAGGTGCAGGACAGGTTGGCGGATCGGGCCCGGAAATCGGCCGGGCCGGCGTAGTAATTCTGTTTAGAAATTCATTTGTAGAAAAAAGAAAGCGTTGGGAGTTTTTGAATCGGGCGCTCGAAAAAATCAGGCAGGCAACCACGGCAAAGGGATTGCCGCACTGCGGGTAGGGGAAAAAGAAAAAGGCCTCCGGCAATGCCCGAGGCCTTTTTATTAATGAATTCGTTGGCAGTTTTTAAATGGACCGGCCCGAATTCCGGGGGCCGACACCTTGCGCGGCCGGAAGAGGTGCCGGACGCCCGCAGCCATAGGAGAATCCCCGGCTGTTCGGGGCCGCCACATACCGCAGGCGGGTCGGCCAACGGGCTTCTACAGGAACGATGTCATGCAACTGGAATGCCGCATTTCGCGCAAGAAGAAGAGTTATCCAGGCACCGGACCGGGTGCCGCCATGCTCGTGGCGCTGGTCCTCTCATCGGCACCGATGCTGGCGGTCGGGCAGGAAAGCGGCGGCGGCATGAAGTGGTCGCAGGACCCCGCTACGGGATGCCGCTTCGTGGCGCCCTCCTCGCTGGGCACGGCACCGACCTACTGGATTGGCGCCTGCCCCGGCGGCAAGGCCGCCGGCCTCGGCATGCTCCGCACGCGCGTCGGCACCACCGCGGGCCACGCGTTCTACGGCGAACTGCGCGAAGGCGTTCCGGTGATCGGCACCGTCGACCTCGATGGCGGTTTCCAGGTGGGCAGGTTCGTGCGGGGCGACATCGGCACGCGCGACACCGAATGGCAGGAGCGGCACGACGGCTTCGAGACGGCGCTACGCGCGGCGCGCGCTGTCAGCGCGCACTATGCCGGACAGAAGAACGCGGCCTCGGCGCGGCACTACAGCGGCGTCGCGAAGAAGCTGGAGACGCAGCTCGAGGGCGATTGATCGACGAAGCTGCGCGCGCCCGCCGCTATCCGGCTACTCGATCAGCGCGCGCTTGACGTCTTCCTGCAGGCTGCGCAGGTGGTCGCGCATGGCCACGCGCGCGCGTTCGGCGTCGCGCGCGCGCAGGGCGCCGATGATCTCGCCGTGCTCGTCGTGGTTCTCCGAATGCCTGTGCAGCGGGCTGTGCAGGCGGAAGAGCCGTGCGTTGACGCGAAGCTCCTCCACCAGCCGGGGGAACACGACGTTGCCGCTGGCCTTGGCGATCAGCAGGTGGAAGCGGTCGTCGAAGTGCCAGTGCTCGGTTTCGCTGTGCTCGCCGCCGCCCAGCGTGGCGATGTCGGCTTCGAGCGCGTCGATCTCGGCGTCGGTGATCTTGCCCACCGCCAGCGCGATGGCCTCGCACTCGATGACCTCGCGCGCGCGCATGCAATCGAAGTACTCCTTGGTGCCGAGCGCACGCACGGCGTAGGAGCGCGCGTCGCGCCGCACCAGCAGCCCCTCGCCCGCCAGCCTCACCAGCGCTTCGCGCATGGGCGTGCGCGAGATGCGCAGGTCTTCCGCCAGCCGCGCTTCCTGCAGCGGGCTGCCGGCCGAGATCTGCCGATCGAGGATCAGGGTGCGCAGCCGTTCGTAGGCCTGTTCGGCCAGGCTGGCGGAGCGCACCTCCAGCGGAGCGATCGTGATGGTGGCGGGCTGCGTGGGGCTGGGAAGGCTGGGCATGCGGGGATGGGCGAAAGCCACGAGGGCGGGTGAGCTTAGCAGGGGCGGCCAGGCGCGCTCAGAGCCATTCTTTCAGAGCCACTTGTCCAGCGGATTGCCGTCGTTGGGCGCACGAGGACGCAGGCACGGCAGGAACTGGCCGGAGCCGGGCTCGGCCTGGAACACGCCGTCTTGCCACACGATGCGCCCGCGCGAGACGGTGAGGCCCGGCCAGGCGCGCAGGCGCATGCCCTCGTAGGGCGTGTAGTCGGCGTCGTGGTGGAGCATGTCGTTGGCGAGCAGCTTCTCCTGGCCTTCGGGGAACATGTCCCACACCACGAAGTCGGCGTCGCTGCCCACGGCGATGGTGCCCTTGCGCGGGTACAGGCCGTAAAGGCGCGCCGGGTTGGTGGCGGTGAGTTCGACGAAGCGGTGGATGTCGATGCGCCCCTTGAGCACGCCTTCGCTCATGAGCAGCGGCAGGCGGGTTTCCACGCCGGGAATGCCGTTGGGGATGCGGTCGAAGGAGGCGTTGTCGCCGGCCACGCGCTTGCCGTCGCTGCCGTTCATGTTGAAGGGCGCGTGATCGGACGAGAAGATGGTGAAGAGCCCGCTCGACAGCCCGTTCCAGATGAACTGCTGGTTCGCCTTGTCGCGCGGCGGCGGGCTGCAGATGCAGCGCGCGCCGTGCATCGGGTCGTCGGGGTCGATGCCCAGGTCCTCGGCGCTCAGGAACAGGTACTGCGGGCAGGTCTCGGCGTGAATGGGCAGCCCGCGCCCGCGCGCCCAGTGGATCTGCTCGACCGCCTCGCGGCCCGAGACGTGGACGATCAGGATCGGCGTGTCGACCAGTTCCGCCAGCGCGATGGCGCGGTGCGTGGCCTCGCGCTCCACCGCCATCGGCCGCGAGCTGGAGTGGTAGCGCGGCGCGGTGAGGCCCGCGTCGAGCAACTGCTCGGTGAGCCAGGCGATGCAGTCGCTGTTCTCGGCGTGGATCATCGTCATCGCGCCGTGGCGGCGCGCGGTGGCCAGCACCTCGATGATCTGGCGGTCGTCCAGCTTCAGGTCGTCGTAGGTCATGTAGATCTTGAAGGAGGTATAGCCCTTCTCGATCAAGGCGGGCAGCTCGCGCTGCGTCACGTCGCGCGTGGCGTCGGCCACGATGAGGTGGAAGGCGTAGTCGATCACCGCCTTGCCCTCGGCGCGGCGGTGGTAGTCGTCCACCGCCTCCTGCACGCTGCGGCCCTTCTGCTGCGCGGCGAAGGGCAGCACGGTGGTGGTGCCGCCGCATGCCGCCGAGCGGGTGCCGGAGAGGAAATCGTCGGCGAAGCGCGAGCCGTCGCTGGTGGGCTGGTCGAAGTGGCAGTGGCCGTCGACGCCGCCGGGAGTGACCAGCCGGCCGCGAGCGTCGATCTCGCGCGCGGCGCTGGCGTCGAGCCCCTGCGCGATGGCGCAGATGCGTCCGTCGCGCACGCCGATGTCGGCGGTGTAGCGGTCGCCGGCGGTGGCGATGTCCGCGTTGCGCAGGATCAGGTCGTAGGTGTTCATGGGCTCGGGTTCCTTCTAGCGCTGCTCGAGCGCGGGCTCCGCGGGCACGACCGGCGCATCGGCGGCACTGCCGTAGGCGCGGCCGTAGTGGCGCTCGATGCGGCGCTGGATGAAGTCCCAGGCGGTGGTCATGAGCAGGTAGTAGATGGCGGCAACTATGAAGAGCTCCAGCACCATGAACTTCTCCTGGATCAGCACTTGCGTGCGGCGCAGCAGCTCCTCCATCGAGATCACCGAGGTGATCGACGTGGTCTTGAGCAGTCCGTTGATGCTGTTGCCCAGCGTGGGCACGATCAGGCGCATGGCCTGCGGCAGCACGATGTAGCGCATGGTCTGCGCGCTGCTGAAGCCGACGGCGCGCGCGGCGTTGGTCTGCCCGGCGGGAATCGACTGGATGCCGCCGCGCACGATCTCCGCAAGGTAGGCCGCCTCGTTGAGGATCAGCCCCAGCAGCGCCGACTCGATCACGGATAGCTTCAGCCCCAGCTGCGGCAGCCCGGTGAAGATGATGATGAGCTGCACCAGCAGCGGCGTGCCGCGGAACACCCAGATGTAGAAGTGCGCCGGCGCCGACAGCCAGCGGTGGCTGGACAGGCGGGCCAGGGCCAGCGCGCAGCCCACCACCAGCCCGCCCGCGATCGCCGCGAGCGTGAGCCACAGCGTGGTCACCGCGCCGCTGAGGATGTACGGATTGAACAGGTAGTCGAAGAAGCCCGACCAGCTCCAGCCTTGTCCCATGGAAGTTTCCTTCGCTTGCTTGCTCTATGGCGATGCGGACGGCGGCGCGCCCTCAGCTCGCCGGGCCCTTGACCGTCACGGCGCCGTCGGCGGCCTTGACGCCGTACTGGTCGAACAGCTTCTGGAAGCTGCCGTCGGCCTTCATGTCGTTCATGACCTTGGCCATCGCGGCGGCCAGCTCCTTGTTGCGCGCGGCCAGCGCCACCGGCGTGGGGAACAGGCCGTTGAGCACGCGCTCGAAGTCGCCGCGCTTCTGGTATTCGGCCCCGGTCGAGTCGATGGACAGCGCCACCTCCACCTGCCCCGCGCGCAGCGCCTGGAAGGCCATCGCGAAGTTCTCGAAGGTGCGGATGGTCATGCCCTTCATGCCCTTGTCGGTGAGCTGCTTGTCGAGCTCGCGCGCCTTGCGCTCCTCGAAGCCGCCGATCTCCACGCCGATGCTCTTGCCCGAGAGGTCTTCCGGCTTGGCGATCTTCAGCGGGTTGCCCTTGGCGGCGCTGATGCTGATGGCCTGGTCTTCGTAGACGAGCATCTGCATCAGCTTGGCGCGCTCGTCGGTGAAGAAGATGCCGGTGTTGATCACGTCCCAGCGGCCGGCCTGCAGGCCGGGGATCATGGCCGAGAACTCGATGCGCACGTATTCGGGCGTGAGGCACAGGCGCTTGGCGATCTGCTCGCCCAGCTCCACGCGCATGCCCTTGAGCGCGCCGGACTGGTCGACGAACTGCATCGGCGGCAGCGTCGGGTTGACCGACATGGTCAGCGTGCCCTTCTTGACGAGGGCCGAATCGGGCACGGGCGACTTGCAGGCCTGCTGCGCGTTCGCGGCGCCAGCGAAGGAGAAGAGGAGTGCCGTTGCCGACGCGAGGGCGGGAAGCAGTTTCATGGTGTGGTCCTTGAGGAGGGATCGAGGCGACGAGGTGGGAAACGGGAACGGAAATGAGGTGCCGGCTGCTTCAGGCGCGGATCGAATCGAGCAGTTCGAGGCGCGCGAGCTCGCGGCGCAGGTCGGCCGCATCGGCATCGGGCAGCGGCAGGCGCGGGGCGCGGGGCTTGCCGACTGGCAGGCCCATCATCGACAGGCCGTCCTTGGAGGCCGCGACGTAGCGGTGGCCGCCGACCCAGCGCACGATCGGCAGCATCTTCTTGTAGAGCTCGAGCGCGGCGGGCATGTCGCGCTCGTCGGCCACCAGCTCGAACAGGCGCGCCGACATCTTCGGGATGAGGTTGGAGCACACGGCCACCCAGCCCTGTGCGCCGAGCCAGAACGACTCGTAGCCCAGGATGCCCGCGAACACCGTCATGCGGTCGCCGCACAGCTCGATGATGTCGCGCACGCGGGTGACCTCGAGCGTCGACTCCTTGATGTACTTGCAGTTGTCGATGCGCGAGAGGCGCGCCACCAGCTCGGGCTTGAGGTCGACGTTGGCGGTGGCCGGGTTGTTGTAGACCATGATCGGAATGCCGATCGCCTCGCCTACCTTGCGGTAGTGCTCGAACAGCTCGTCTTCGGTGGGCGTGCTGTAGAAGGGCGGAATGATCATGACGCCGTCGGCGCCCATGCTCTCGGCCTCGCGGCTCAGCCGCACGCACTCGTCGGTCCACTCCGCGCCGGTGCCGATCAACACCGGCACGCGTTTTGCAGCGGTGCTCACGCAGGTTTCGATCACCAGCTGGCGCTCGTCGGGAGTCAGCGAGAGGAACTCACCGGTGCTCCCTAGGGGAATCAGCCCGTGGATGCCTTCCTCGATTTGCCAGTCGACCAGCTTCTTCAGCGCAGGCACGTCCACGTGCTTGCCGTCGGCGGTCATGGGGGTGATGAGCACCGTATAGGTGCCGCGGAACGCTGTCATGGGCAGTCCTTGGGAAAAATTCGGGCAATTCGGTATATGTATACGTTGAGTATACGTATACAATTCGACGCGTCAATCGTAAGTTGACGTTCTTCCTTCGCACTGCCCATGAGCGCCAGACTGACCCACCCTTCCATCACCCCGGCCGGGCGCCCCGTGCGCTTCTGGTACGACGGCCAGCCCGTCGAGGGCCTGGAGGGCGAGACCATCGCTGCCGCGCTAGCGGCTGGCGGCATCAAGGCGATGCGCCATACCCGCGGCGGCGAGCGCCGGGGTCTCTATTGCGGCATGGGCGCGTGCTTCGACTGCCTCGTCACCGTCGACGGCCAGGCCAGCCAGCGCGCCTGCCTGACCAAAGTGGCCGACGGCCAGCAGGTGCGTTCGACCCAGCCCGCCGGCACGCACGACGATCCGCTGCAGCCGCTCATCCCTCAGCCCGGCGCCGAACCCGAGCGCCGGCAGGTCGACGTGCTTGTCGTCGGCGCGGGTCCCGCTGGCCTTTCGGCCGCGCTCGCAGCGCGTCGCGCTGGTGCCGATGTGCTGGTGCTCGACGAGCGCCCGCAGCCCGGCGGCCAGTTCTACAAGCCGCTCGCGCCTTCGCATGCGGCGCCCTCCCCTGCGGACCGCCAGTTCGCGCAGGGCCTCGCGCTGGAAAACGATGTCCGCGCTGCCGGCGTTGCCATCGTCCAGGGCGCGCAGGTCTGGGCGGCCTTCTCTGCACACGAAGTCGCCGCGCTCATCGACGGTCGCGCTTGCGTGATCAGCTGCCGGCAACTCGTCATCGCCCCCGGCGCCTACGAGCGCCCCGTGCCTTTCCCCGGCTGGACCCTCCCCGGCGTGATGACCACCGGCGCCGGCCAGACGCTCGCGCGCGCCTACCGTGTGGCGCCCGGCCGCCGCGTGGTGATCGCCGGCAACGGCCCGCTGAACCTGCAGCTCGCCGCCGAGCTGCTCGCCGGCGGCGCCGAGGTCGTCGCGGTATTGGAATCAGCCCCGCGCCCGTCGCCGAAGCAATGGCGCCATCTGCTGACCGCGGCGCGCACGGCCGCCGACCTGCTGCTCGACGGCTGGCGCTACCTGCGCAAGCTGCGCGCGCACAAGGTGCCCGTGCTGTGGGAGCACGCCGTCGTCTCCGCCGAAGGCTCCACCGGCTTGCACGCTGTGCAGGTCGCGCAGATCGACGCCCAGGGCCAGGCCATGCCCGCGACGGAACGCCGCCTCGAAGCCGACACGCTCTGCCTCGGCTACGGCTTCATCCCCTCCACCGAACTCGCGCGCATGCTGGGCTGCGAACACCGCCTCGCGTCCCGCCATCTCGGCTACCTGGCAACCGTCACCCAGGAAGACGGCGCCACCAGCCTGCCCGGCGTGTACGTGGTGGGCGACGGCGCCGACCTCGGCGGCTCCCGTGTCGCGTTGGCGCGCGGCACGCTGGCGGGCGCCGCGGTCGCGCGCAACCTCGGCCTGCAGGCCCCCGAGCCCGACGAGGCCGCTGAAAAACTGCACCGCGCCGAATGCTTCCAGCAGGCGCTGTGGTCGATCTACGCGCCGCCGCCCGTCACCCTCGCGGCGGTGCCCGACGAAACGCTGCTGTGCCGTTGCGAGGAAATCACCTTCGGCTCCGTACGCGAACAGATCCGCGCCGGCAGCGACACGCTGGCCGCGCTCAAGCGCAACACCCGTCTCGGCATGGGCCGCTGCCAGGCGCGTTACTGCGGCGTCACCGCCGGCCGCCTGCTCACCGAGATGACCGGCCGGCCGCCGCAGGTCGAGCAGTACTTCGCCCCGCGTCCGCCCGCCAAGCCGGTGCCGGCCGGCGCGCTCGGTTTCGAGAAACCCGAATGGGGCGGCCACAAGCCCGCCATCACGCCCAACCTCGCGAGGCCGGTGGAACAGGCGCCCTTCGATGGCACGCTGCGCACCGACGTGCTGGTGATCGGCGCCGGCGTGCTCGGTTCCTGCCTGGGCTACTACCTCTCGAAGGCCGGCCAGGACGTGACGGTGGTCGACCGCGACGACATCAACCTCCAGGCCTCCGGCGCCAACGCCGGCAGCCTCCACGTGCAGCTTCTTTCGTTCGACTTCGGTGCCAAGGCGCAGGAAGGCGGTGGCCCGGCCGCGGCCACGCTGCCGCTCGGGCCGATGTCGGTGCGCCTGTGGCAGGAGATCGAGGCCGACTGCGGGGAGGACCTCGAGATCAAGATCACCGGCGGCCTCATGGTGGCCGACAGCGAAGCCGGCATGCGTTTTCTCGAAGCCAAGGCCGCGCTGGAGCGCAGCCACGGCATCGACGCGCAGGTGATCGACGGCGCCGAGCTGCGGCGACTCTCGCCCGCGCTCTCCGGGCAGCTGCTGGGCGCCGAGCTCTGCCCCATGGAAGGCAAGATCAACCCGCTGCGCGCCACCTACGCCGTCGTGCGGCGCGCGCAGCAGCAGGGTGCGCGCATGCTGCGCGGTTGCGACGTGCAGTCCATCGAGGCGCTGCCCGGCGAAGGCGCCGGCTTCATCGTGCGCACCTCGCGCGGCAGCATCCACGCAGGACGCGTCGTGAATGCGAGCGGCGCGTGGTCGAGCGCGGTCGGCCGCATGCTGGACATCGACATCCCCGTCAAGGGCGCGCCGCTGCAGATGATCGTGACCGAGCCCGCGCCGCCGCTGGTCAACCACCTCGTTGCGCATGCCGACCGGCACCTGAGCCTGAAGCAGGCCGCCAGCGGCGGCCTCATCGTCGGTGGCGGCTGGACGGCCGCCTTCAACGAAGGCATGCGCCTGAACCGCGCCGAGCGCGAGAGCATCGAAGGCAATCTCTGGGTGGCCGGCCACGTGCTGCCGGCCGTGCGCGGGCTGCACATGGTGCGCTGCTGGGCCGGCATGAACGTGAACATCGACGGCGCACCCATCCTCGGCGAAGTGCCCGGCCGCCCCGGCTTCTACAACGCCGTGACCTCCAACGGCTACACGCTCGCCCCCGTCACCGCGCGGCTGGTCACCGACCTCATCGTGCGCGGCCGCACCGACATCGACATCAGCCCCTTTCTCATCGACCGCTTCCTCTGACCGCCATGACCGAAAAAGCTTCTGCGCGCGACACGCTGCGCGACTACATCGACGCGCACTTCGACGAGCAGGTCCGCACCCTCGCCGAGCTCGTGCGCTGTCCCTCCGACAACCCGCCCGGCGATTGCGCCCCGCACGCCGAGCTCACCGCCCGGCTGCTCGAGGCCATGGGCTTCACGGTCGAGCGCCACGAAGTGCCGGCCGAGTTCGCCGCCGAGCACGGCATGCGCAGCGTGACCAACCTGATCGTGCGCGAACGCTTCGGCGACGGCCCGGTGGTGGCGCTGAACGCGCATGGCGACGTGGTGCCGCCCGGCGCAGGCTGGAGCGTCGACCCCTACGGCGGCGAGGTACGCGACGGCTGGCTCTACGGGCGCGGCGCCGCCGTGTCGAAGTCGGACTTCACCACCTACGCCTTCGCGATGCGCGCGCTCAAGCATCTCGCGGCCTCGGGTACGTCGCTGGCCGGCAGCGTCGAGCTGCACCTGACCTACGACGAGGAAACCGGCGGCATGACGGGACCCGGCTGGATCCTCTCCAAGGGCCTGAGCAAGCCCGACTTCGTGCTCTCCGCCGCGTTCTCGCACCACGTCGTCGTGGCGCACAACGGCTGCCTGCACCTCGAGGTCATCGTGCGCGGCACCTCGGCGCATGCCGCCCGACCCGACACCGGCCACGACGCGATCGAAGCCGCGGCCACCCTGCTGCCCGCGCTCTATCGATATCGAGACAGCCTCGCCGGCCGCCCATCGCGCACGCCGGGCATCACCCATCCCACGATGGTCGTGGGCCTCATCGACGGCGGCATCAACACCAACGTGGTGTCCGACGTGCTGAGCCTGCGCATCGACCGGCGCATCGTGCCCGAGGAGTCGCCCGAAGCCGTCGAGGCCGAGCTGCGCGAGGTGATCGAGTCGGCCTGCCGGCCGCTGCCCGGCATCTCGGTGGAGATCCGCCAGATCCTGCTGGCCCGCCCCTTCGCGCCCGCACCCGGCGCCGACGAGTTCGCCGCGCTCGTGTGCCGCGAGGCCAGCGAAGTCATGGGCAAGCCGGTCACGCCGATCGGCGTGCCGCTGTACACCGACGCGCGCCTCTACAGCGAGGCCGGCATTCCCACCGTGATGTACGGCGCCGGCCCCGAGTCGCTGCTCGAAGCCAACGGCCACCGCGCCGACGAGCGCGTGCCGCTGGACGAACTGCGCAAGGCCACGCGCGTGGTCGCCAACACCCTGCACCGGCTGCTCGCGCGCTGAATTTCATCTCACCGAGACACGACATGATCGAAATCAGCCACGTCGACAAGAGCTACGGCGCCTTCCAGGTGCTGACCGACTGCACCACCCAGGTCCGCAAGGGCGAGGTCGTGGTGGTCTGCGGGCCTTCGGGCTCAGGCAAGTCCACCCTCATCAAGTGCGTCAACGCGCTGGAGCCCTTCCAGCGCGGCCGCATCACCATCGACGGCGTGTCGGTGGGCGACCCGAAGACCGACCTCAACAAGCTGCGCGCCCGCGTGGGCATGGTGTTCCAGCACTTCGAGCTGTTTCCGCACCTCTCGATCGAGGGCAACCTCTCCATCGCGCAAGTCAAGGTGCTCAAGCGCTCGGCCTCGGAAGCCCGCACGGCGTCAATGGCGCTGCTGCAGCGCGTGGGCATGCGCGCCCACGCGCACAAGTTTCCGAGCCAGCTCTCCGGCGGCCAGCAGCAGCGCGTGGCCATCGCCCGCGCGCTGGCGATGAACCCCGTCGCCATGCTCTTCGACGAGCCCACCTCCGCGCTCGATCCCGAGATGGTCAACGAGGTGCTCGACGTGATGGTCGAACTCGCCCGCGAAGGCATGACCATGATGTGCGTCACCCATGAGATGGGCTTCGCCCGCAAGGTCGCGAACCGCGTGATCTTCATGGACCGCGGCCGCATCGTCGAAGACTGCGCGAAGGAAGAGTTCTTCGGCAACCCCGCGGGGCGGTCGGATCGGGCGCGGCAGTTTCTTTCGAAGATCCTGCAGCACTGAGCAACCGTCTTGTCAGTCAAGCGATATGCATCGTCGGATCCCATGTGGTGCCGTGTTTGGCGATGGCATTGAGCATGGTCAGCAGCTTGCGCATGCAGGCCACGAGAGCGACCTTCTTGCGCTTTCCTGCCGCCAGCAGGCGCTCATAGCAGGCCTTAAGCGCCGGGTTATGTCGCACCGCCGTCAGCGTGGCCATGTACAGGGTTCGCCGCACATCGGCGCGCCCACCCCAAATGCAGCGCTGACCACGCATCTGGCCGGAGTCGCGGTTCAAGGGCGCAACGCCCACCAGCGCAGCGATGCGGCGCCGGTCGAGCTTGCCGAGTTCGGGGAGTTCGGCCAGCAGCACTGCAACGCTGGCAGCGCCGATGCCCGGCACGCTGGCCAGCGCCTGGGCCAATCGGGCGTGATGGCGCTGCACATGCGCAGCCACCTCGGCTTCGCTGTCGCCGAGTTCCTGCTTCAAGAATTCAATGACTCGCTCGATGCTCGGGCGCGCCGCCGCGTGCGCCAGGCGCAGGCGCTGCCGCTCGGAGGTCAGCATCTGCACCAACTGGCGCCGACGCAGCACCAAGGCCTGCAGTTGCTGCAACTCGGCATCAGCCAGCGGCTTGACGAAGCGCTCGCGCTCGGGGTGTTGGTGCAGCACGCGGGCGAAGGCCGCCAGCATGCGCGCATCCAGCGCATCGGTCTTGGCCAGCGCGCCCATCGAGCGGGCGAAGTCGCGCGCGGTGCGCGGGTTGACCACCGCCACCGCCAAGCCCGCGGCTTGCAACGCGCAGGCCGCTTCGAACTCGTAGCCGCCCGTGGCCTCCAGCACAACCAGCGCGGGCGCCAAAGCCGATGCCTGGTTGACCAGTTGCTCGATGCCAGCCACGTCATTGGCGAGCTGCCAAGTCTTGCCCTGATCGCTGCTGGCGATCTCCAGGGTCTGGCTGGAGACATCAATACCGATAAAAACAGAGTCGGACACGTCCTCTCACTCCCATCCTTGTCTATACGAACTTCAAGTTCCTACAACCGTTCGGGCTGCAGAGAAGGACGGTCCGGCTCGGGCGCCCAGTGCTCAGAGGCGGGCTTCAACAAATGGCCCGGAGGCCGCTCGGGCTACCCGAGCCGGTCCGAGGCTTAAAGATACAAGGCCGGGCGCTCCGATGGAGCGCGGCCCCAGGGCCGGGAAGAAGAATAATCAGACGTCGATGTTCGCCGCCCGCAGCGCGTTCTGCTCGATGAACTCCCGGCGCGGCTCCACCTCGTCGCCCATCAGCATCGTGAACACGCGGTCGGCCTCGATCGCGTCGTCGATCTGCACCTTCAGCAGGCGGCGCACGTTCGGGTCCATGGTGGTTTCCCACAGCTGCTCTGGGTTCATCTCGCCCAGGCCCTTGTAGCGCTGGCGCGAGGTGGCGCGTTCGGCTTCGCCGATGAGCCACTTCATGGCCTGGCGGAAGTCGTCGACCTTTTCTTCCTTGGTACGGTCGCCCTCGCCGCGCTTGACCACCGCGCCCTCGGGGCTCAGCAGGCCGCGGAAGGTGTTGGCGGCTTCGGCGAGCGCGGCGTAGTCGGCGCCGTGCACGAAGTCCTGGGTGAGCACGCTGCTCTTGACGTTGCCGTGGTGGCGGCGGCTGATGCGCAGCAGGGGCTTGTCGGTGCGGGCGTCGAACTCGCTGCTCACCTCGGCCGGCACGCCGGTCGTGTTGAGCTCGCGCAGCTTGGCCTGCAGCGCGACGGCCGAGGCCTCGGCGGCGGGCGTGGTGTCGAGGTCGAGCGCCACGCCGTCGGCGATGGCGCGCAGCGCTTCGGCGTCCATGAAGTTGCGCAGGCGCGCGATGACGGCCTCGGCCACCTGGTGCTTGCGCGCCAGTTCGGCCAGGGTGTCGCCGCTGAGCGTGGTCGAGCTGGCACCGCCGGTCTCGATGCGCGCGTCCTTCAGCGCCACCTTCAGCAGGAAGGCGTCGAGCGCGGGGCCGTCCTTCAGGTACTGCTCTTCCTTGCCGACCTTCACTTTGTAAAGCGGCGGCTGCGCGATATAGATGTGGCCGCGCTCCACCAGCTCCGGCATCTGCCGATAGAAGAAGGTCAGCAGCAGCGTGCGGATGTGGGCGCCGTCGACGTCGGCGTCGGTCATGATGATGATGCGGTGATAGCGCAGCTTGGCGACGTTGAAGTCATCGGCGCCGCCGCCCGGCGTGCTCGCGCCGGCGCGGCCGATGCCGGTGCCCAGCGCGGTGATCATGGTGAGAATTTCGTTGCTGGTCAGCAGCTTCTCGTAGCGCGCCTTCTCGACGTTCAGGATCTTGCCGCGTAGCGGCAGGATGGCCTGGAACTTCCGGTCGCGGCCCTGCTTGGCGGAGCCGCCGGCGGAGTCGCCCTCCACCAGGTAGACCTCGCACAGCGCCGGGTCCTTCTCCTGGCAGTCGGCCAGCTTGCCGGGCAGGCCCATGCCGTCGAGCACGCCCTTGCGGCGCGTCATTTCGCGGGCCTTGCGCGCGGCCTCGCGGGCCTTGGCGGCCTCGATGATCTTGCCGCAGATGATCTTGGCGTCGTTCGGGCGTTCCAGGAGGTAGTCTGTCAGCAGGCGGCCGACGATGTCTTCCACCGGCGCGCGCACTTCGCTGGACACCAGCTTGTCCTTGGTCTGGCTCGAGAACTTGGGCTCGGGCACCTTCACGCTCAGCACGCAGCAAAGGCCTTCGCGCATGTCGTCGCCGGTGACTTCGACCTTGGCCTTCTTGGCCAGCTCGTTCTCCTCGATGTACTTGTTGATGACGCGCGTCATCGCCGCTCGCAGGCCCGTGAGGTGGGTGCCGCCGTCGCGCTGCGGGATGTTGTTGGTGAAGCACAGCACCTGCTCGTTGTAGCCGCTGTTCCACTGCATCGCCACTTCGACGCCGATGTGCGTGCCGGGGATGCCGCCGTAGGTGTCGGCCGGGCGCTCGCCCTCGGCGTAGAACGAGTTCGGGTGCAGGACGGTCTTGCCCTTGTTGATGAACTCGACGAAGCCGCGCACGCCGCCGGCGCCGGAGAAGTCGTCTTCCTTGCCGGTGCGCTCGTCCTTCAGGCGGATGCGCACGCCGTTGTTCAGGAAGCTCAGTTCGCGCAGGCGCTTGCTGAGGATCTCGTAGTGGAAGTCCGAGTTCTCCTTGAAGATCTCGGTGTCGGGCAGGAAGTGAACTTCGGTGCCGCGCTTGTCGGTGTCGCCGATGATCTTCATGGGCGAGACCTCGACGCCGTTCACCGTCTCCAGCAGGCGGTTCTGCACGAAGCCGCGGCTGAATTCGAGCTCGTGGATCTTGCCCTCGCGGCGCACCACCAGGCGCAGCATGGTGCTCAGCGCGTTCACGCAGCTCACGCCCACGCCGTGCAGGCCGCCGGAGACCTTGTAGCTGTTCTGGTTGAACTTGCCGCCCGCGTGCAGCTCGGTCAGCGCGATCTCGGCGGCCGAGCGCTTGGGCTCGTGCTTGTCGTCCATCTTCACGCCGGTGGGAATGCCGCGGCCGTTGTCGGTGACGGAGATCGAGTTGTCGGTGTGGATGGTCACGACGATGTCGTCGCAGTGGCCGGCCAGCGCCTCGTCGATGGAGTTGTCGACCACCTCGAAGACGAGGTGGTGCAGCCCGGTGCCGTCCGAGGTGTCGCCGATGTACATGCCGGGGCGCTTGCGCACGGCCTCAAGCCCTTCGAGGATCGTGATCGAGCCTTCGCCATAGCTGGTGTCGGCGGCCACGGTTTCGATCTCGGGGATGTAGACGGGCTCGGTGTGCGGCACGTCGGGCTTGTTTTCTTCAGCACTCATTCGGATATTCCTCAGTCTCTCACGGCATTCGCGCGTGATTTTTCGGGCTCTCAAAAGCTCAATTCGCCGCCTCTTGAAAGCGCAAACCCGCGGAAGGCCGCGGGTCGTGTGCGCAAGGCGCCGTGGTTTCTGTCTGCTAGATGCGCATCGGCATCACGACGTATTTGAAGGATGCGTTCTCGGGAATGGTCAGCAGCGCCGAACTGTTGGAGTCGGCCAGGTCGATCTTGACCATGTCCTGGTCCATGTTCGACAGCGCGTCGATCAGGTAGGTCACGTTGAAGCCGATCTCGATGGTGTCGCCGCCGTAGTCGATGTCGAGCTCGTCCTGGGCCTCTTCCTGCTCGGCGTTGTTCGATGCGATGCGCAGCGTGCCCGGCTCGATGTTCAGGCGCACGCCCTTGAACTTCTCGCTGGTCAGGATGGCGGTGCGCTGCAGGCTGGCCAGCAGCGGCGCGCGGCCGAGCGTGACGGTGTTCTTGTGGTTCTTCGGGATGACGCGGTTGTAGTCGGGGAACTTGCCCTCGACCAGCTTGGTGACGAACTCCATGCCGCCGAAGCTGAACTTGGCCTGGTTGTTCGCGAACTGCATCTCGATGGCGCCTTCGGCGTCGGACAGCAGGCGCTGCATTTCGAGCACGGTCTTGCGCGGCAGGATCACTTCCTGGCGCGGCACTTCCACGTCGAGCGTGGCGGACGAGAAGGCCAGGCGGTGGCCGTCGGTGGCGACCAGGCTCAGCTGCTTGCCCTCGGCCACGAAGAGGATGCCGTTGAGGTAGTAGCGGATGTCGTGCACGGCCATCGCGAACGAAACCTGCGAGAGCAGGTCCTTGAGCGTCTTCTGCGGCACGCTGAACACGGGGCCGAAGTTGGCGGCTTCCTGCACCAGCGGGAAGTCTTCCGCCGGCAGCGACTGCAGCGTGAAGCGGCTCTTGCCGCCCTTGAGCACGAGCTTGCTGGCGCTCGATTCGAGGCTCACGGTCTGGTCGGCCGGCATGGTGCGCAGGATGTCGATCAGCTTGCGCGCGCCGATGGTGGTGGTGAAGTTGCCTTCATCGCCGCCGAGCTCGGCGGTGGTGCGGATCTGGATCTCGAGGTCGCTGGTGGTCAGCTGCAGCTGGCCGCCGGTCTTGCGGATCAGCACGTTCGCCAGGATCGGCAAGGTGTGACGCCGCTCCACGATGCCCGCCACCGACTGCAGCGCGGCGAGGACCTTGTCCTGGGTTGCCTTCAAAACGATCATGTCTTCTTCCTCTTCCTATCTCTTTGAATCAGCTTGCAGGGCGCCATTCTCCGCTGTCGCGGGGAGCTTCCTGGACGACATCCGATTTCTTTCCGGTCAGCCCTTGAGGGTCTGCTCGAGCACGTGGAGCTGCTGGTTGAGCTCGGTGAGCTGCTGGCGCTCGCCCGAGATCTTGCGCACCGCGTGCAGCACCGTCGTGTGATCGCGCCCGCCGAACAGCTCGCCGATTTCCGGCAGGCTCTTCTGAGTGAGCTCCTTGGCCAGGTACATCGCGATCTGCCGCGGCCGCGCGATGCTGGCCGGGCGTTTCTTGCTGTACATGTCGGCGACCTTGATCTTGTAGTAGTCGGCCACCGTCTTCTGGATATTCTCGACGGAGATCTGCCGGTTCTGGATCGACAGCAGGTCGCGCAGCGCCTCGCGCGCCAGGGCGATCGAGATCTCCTTCTGGTTGAAGCGCGAGTAGGCGAGGATCTTGCGCAGCGCGCCCTCGAGCTCGCGCACGTTGGAGCGCACGTTCTTGGCGACGAAGAAGGCGACTTCTTCCGGCATTTCGGCCGATTCGGCGCGCGCCTTGTTGATCAGGATGGCCACGCGCATCTCGAGCTCGGGCGGCTCGATGGCGACCGTGAGGCCGGAATCGAAGCGCGAAACCAGGCGCTCGTGGATGTCCGCCAGGCCCTTCGGATAGGTATCGCTGGTCATCACGATGTGCGACTTCTTGGCCAGCAGTGCCTCGAACGCATTGAAGAATTCTTCCTGCGTCCGGTCCTTGTTGGCGAAGAACTGCACATCGTCGATCAGCAGCAGGTCGAGCGAGTGGTAGCGCTCCTTGAACTCATCGAAGGTCTTGCGCTGATAGGCCTTGACCACATCCGACACAAATTGCTCGGCGTGGATGTAGAGAACTTTGGAGTCCGGCTTGTCGGCCAGCAGCCGGTTACCCACAGCATGCATCAGGTGGGTCTTGCCCAGGCCGACGCCGCCATAGATGAAAAGAGGGTTGTACAGGTGACCCGGCATGCCGGCCACGTGCATCGCCGCGGCGCGCGCCATGCGGTTGGCCGTGCCCTCGACCAGGGTGTCGAAGGTGAGGCCGGAATTCAGGCGGTTCTTGAAGCCGGCGGCGGCCGGCTCCTCGCCCGGGCCCGCCACGTCGCGCGGCACGTCCGTCTCGGTCATGACGGCCACGGGTGCAGCACGCACGGGGATTTCGCGAGGAGCAAGCGCTAACTCGATGGCAACCGGCTGGCCGTACATCTTTTCCGCCATGGCGGCGATCTTGCCGGCGTACTGGGCACGGATCCAGTCGAGCTTGAACCGGTTGGCCACGAACACCGTCATGCGCGACAGGTCGTCGGCGACCTGTGCCGTCAGGGGTTTGATCCAGGTGTTGAACTGCTGCTCGGACAGCTCCTGCGCGAGCTGGTCGACGCAGGCCTGCCAGAGGCTTTCGCCGATGCCGTCAGTCGACAT